>NZ_CP084216.1:0-4600775 GCF_020268625.1 Salmonella sp. JXY0409-18 | reverse complement strand
GTGTTCATGCCTGACCAGGATCGTTTGAAACGATC
The DNA here is from genome assembly GCF_020268625.1 of Salmonella sp. JXY0409-18. Classification (NCBI taxonomy): domain Bacteria; kingdom Pseudomonadati; phylum Pseudomonadota; class Gammaproteobacteria; order Enterobacterales; family Enterobacteriaceae; genus Salmonella; species Salmonella sp. JXY0409-18. The sequence goes on along the minus strand of NZ_CP084216.1, from coordinate 4,600,740 downwards.
AGGACCGCGGATCATAGCCTAAACTGAGCAAGAGATCTTCTGTTTCTCACAGATTCTTCCCGATTTATCCACAGGACTTTCCAGGAAAGGATAAGTGTAATCGATCCTGGGGAACTCCTGTACGCTTTCGCGCGCATATTGAAAAAATTAATAGGTAAAGGTGAGCAGACGCCTAAAAGATCGCATAAAGATCCAGGGCGATCCTTGCGCTTTACCTGGCAGTCCGTATAATTCTCCACCCGTCGCGCAATGCCCGTCATATGGCGTCAACGCTGCTTATTTTCCGCACAAAAAGGCGTGGAAAATCGCGGGAAAATAAGGAAAGAGAATTGACTCCGGAGTGTACAATTATTACAATCCGGCCTCTTTAATCACCCACACTGTGGCGTAAGTCGTTCAAAGTTTGTTCGGGTATACGCAAAAGTCAGTGAATTTATTCAAGTTTAGGTAGAAATCGCCATGAAACGCACTTTTCAACCGTCTGTACTGAAGCGCAACCGTTCTCACGGCTTCCGTGCTCGTATGGCTACTAAAAATGGTCGTCAGGTTCTGGCACGTCGTCGTGCTAAAGGCCGCGCTCGTCTGACCGTTTCCAAGTAATAAAGCTAACCCCTGAGTGGTTAAGCTCGCATTTCCCAGGGAGTTACGTTTGTTAACTCCCGCTCATTTCACATTCGTCTTCCAGCAACCTCAACGGGCTGGCACGCCGCAAATCACCATCCTCGGCCGCCTGAATTCGCTGGGGCATCCCCGTATCGGTCTTACCGTCGCCAAGAAAAATGTTCGACGTGCGCATGAACGCAACCGGATTAAACGTCTGACGCGTGAAAGCTTCCGTCTGCGCCAGCATGAACTTCCTGCAATGGATTTCGTGGTGGTGGCGAAAAAAGGGGTTGCCGACCTCGATAACCGTGCTCTCTCGGAAGCGTTGGAAAAATTATGGCGCCGCCACTGTCGCCTGGCTCGCGGGTCCTGATAGCCCTTATTCGGGTCTATCAACGCCTGATCAGTCCGCTGCTTGGGCCGCATTGTCGTTTCACGCCAACGTGCTCAAGCTACGGAATTGAGGCATTGCGCAGGTTTGGAGTGATAAAAGGCAGTTGGTTGACGGTGAAACGCGTATTAAAATGCCACCCTTTACACCCTGGTGGTGACGATCCCGTCCCGCCCGGACCATTTGATACCAGAGAACACTAACGATGGATTCGCAACGCAATCTTTTAGTCATCGCTTTGCTGTTCGTGTCTTTCATGATCTGGCAAGCCTGGGAGCAGGATAAAAATCCGCAACCTCAGACTCAACAGACCACGCAGACAACGACCACCGCAGCGGGTAGCGCCGCCGACCAGGGCGTACCAGCCAGTGGCCAGGGGAAAATGATTACGGTGAAAACCGATGTGCTTGATTTGACTATCAACACCCGTGGTGGTGATGTCGAGCAGGCCTTGCTCCCGGCTTACCCGAAAGAACTGGGTTCCAACGAACCGTTCCAGCTGCTGGAAACCACCCCGCAGTTTATCTATCAGGCGCAAAGCGGCCTGACAGGCCGCGACGGCCCGGATAACCCGGCGAACGGCCCGCGTCCGCTGTACAACGTCGAGAAAGAGGCGTTTGTACTGGCCGACGGTCAGAACGAACTGCAGGTTCCGATGACTTATACTGACGCCGCAGGCAACACGTTTACCAAAACGTTTGTCTTTAAGCGTGGCGATTATGCGGTTAACGTGAACTATAGCGTGCAGAACACCGGCGAAAAACCGCTGGAAGTCTCCACCTTTGGTCAGTTAAAACAATCCGTCAACCTGCCTCCTCATCGCGACACCGGCAGCAGCAACTTTGCGCTGCATACGTTCCGCGGCGCAGCGTACTCCACGCCGGATGAGAAGTATGAGAAATACAAATTCGACACTATTGCCGATAACGAAAACCTCAACGTCAGCTCCAAAGGCGGTTGGGTGGCAATGTTGCAACAGTATTTCGCTACCGCATGGATTCCGCGTAACGACGGCACCAACAATTTCTACACCGCCAATCTGGGTAACGGCATTGTCGCTATCGGCTATAAAGCGCAGCCGGTACTGGTACAGCCAGGCCAGACTGGCGCGATGACCAGCACCCTGTGGGTCGGCCCGGAAATTCAGGATAAAATGGCGGCTGTTGCACCGCACCTGGATTTGACCGTGGACTACGGCTGGTTGTGGTTCATCTCTCAGCCACTGTTCAAGTTGCTGAAGTGGATCCACAGCTTTGTGGGCAACTGGGGCTTCTCCATTATCATCATTACCTTTATCGTTCGCGGTATCATGTACCCGCTGACCAAAGCGCAGTACACATCAATGGCGAAGATGCGTATGCTGCAGCCGAAAATTCAGGCGATGCGCGAACGTCTTGGCGATGATAAACAGCGCCAAAGCCAGGAGATGATGGCCCTGTACAAAGCGGAGAAGGTTAACCCACTGGGCGGCTGCTTCCCGCTGATCATCCAGATGCCTATCTTCCTGGCGTTGTACTACATGCTGATGGGTTCCATTGAACTGCGTCATGCGCCGTTCGCGCTGTGGATTCATGACCTGTCCGCACAGGACCCGTACTACATTCTGCCGATCCTGATGGGCGTAACGATGTTCTTCATTCAGAAGATGTCGCCGACCACCGTGACCGACCCGATGCAGCAGAAGATCATGACCTTTATGCCGGTCATCTTTACGGTGTTCTTCCTGTGGTTCCCGTCAGGTCTGGTGCTGTACTATATCGTCAGCAACCTGGTCACCATCATTCAGCAGCAGCTGATTTACCGTGGTCTGGAGAAGCGTGGCCTGCATAGCCGCGAGAAGAAAAAATCCTGATTCGGTGTAGGCCGGATAAGGCGAAGCCGCCATCCGGCAAGGCGCGCCGGTCAGCCTGATGGCGCTAACGCTTATCAGGCCTACAATCAAAAGGCGGTCATATGACCGCCTTTTTTTATTGCAACAAAGTTGAGACTAACCATGAGCCATAACGACACTATCGTCGCCCAGGCAACCCCACCGGGACGCGGTGGCGTGGGTATCCTGCGTATCTCTGGTCTGAAGGCGCGCGACGTTGCGCAAGAGGTGCTGGGCAAGCTGCCGAAGCCGCGCTATGCCGACTACCTGCCGTTTAAAGACGTTGACGGCAGCGCGCTGGATCAGGGTATTGCGCTGTGGTTCCCCGGCCCGAACTCCTTCACCGGTGAAGATGTGCTGGAGCTACAAGGGCACGGCGGTCCGGTGATCCTGGACCTGCTGTTAAAACGTATCCTGACGCTTCCAGGCGTGCGCATTGCCCGACCGGGCGAGTTCTCCGAGCGAGCGTTCCTCAACGATAAGCTCGATTTAGCCCAGGCGGAAGCCATTGCCGACCTGATCGATGCCAGTTCCGAACAGGCGGCGCGTTCGGCGCTAAACTCGTTACAGGGGGCATTTTCCGCCCGCGTTAACCACCTTGTGGAAGCACTTACTCACCTGCGAATCTACGTCGAAGCGGCTATTGATTTTCCGGATGAGGAGATCGACTTTCTCTCTGACGGCAAAATCGAAGCGCAGCTCAATGGCGTCATCGCCGATCTTGACGCCGTGCGCACCGAAGCGCGCCAGGGTAGCCTGCTGCGCGAAGGGATGAAGGTAGTGATTGCCGGACGCCCGAATGCCGGGAAATCCAGCCTGCTGAATGCGCTGGCAGGCCGTGAAGCTGCCATTGTCACCGATATCGCCGGTACCACGCGCGACGTGTTGCGCGAGCATATTCACATCGACGGGATGCCGCTGCATATCATCGATACCGCCGGACTGCGCGACGCCAGCGACGAAGTTGAGCGTATCGGCATCGAACGCGCCTGGCAGGAGATTGAACAGGCCGATCGCGTGCTGTTTATGGTGGATGGCACCACGACGGACGCCGTTGACCCTGCCGACATCTGGCCGGACTTTATCGCCCGTCTGCCCAAAAATCTACCGATTACCGTGGTACGTAACAAGGCGGATATCACCGGCGAAACGCTGGGTATTAGTGAAGTAAATGGTCACTCACTGGTTCGCCTCTCGGCGCGTACCGGCGAAGGCGTCGACGTGCTGCGTAACCACCTCAAGCAGAGCATGGGTTTTGATACCAATATGGAAGGCGGCTTCCTGGCCCGCCGCCGTCACCTGCAGGCGCTGGCGGAAGCCGCTGAACATCTTGAGCAGGGCAAAGCACAGCTATTAGGCGCGTGGGCGGGGGAACTGCTGGCGGAAGAGTTGCGCCTGGCGCAGCAAAGCTTAAGCGAGATTACCGGCGAGTTTACCTCCGACGACCTGCTGGGACGGATTTTCTCCAGCTTCTGTATCGGCAAATAACGTTATGTTGCCCGGTGGCGCGATGCTTACCGGGCCTACAAACCCCGTAAGCCGGATAAGGCGTTTATGCTGCCATCCGACAGCAATGATTTCCCATGCGGAAATCACTGTTGTCCAAATGGCAACTCGTCTCGCGCAACGTCGCCCCGTATTCTTAGCGCCACACTTTTCGTGAGGCCGCTATGAAACGTTTTCTACTGTGTAGTTTTGCCCTGGTTTTACTCTATCCTGCCGGTATTGATATGTATCTGGTCGGTTTACCGCGTATAGCCGCCGATCTGAACGCCAGCGAGGCGCAGTTGCATATCGCCTTCTCCGTTTACCTGGCCGGAATGGCGACGGCCATGCTGTTTGCCGGGAAGATAGCCGACCAGTCAGGCCGCAAGCCGGTCGCGATCGTCGGCGCGCTCGTCTTTATGACGGCCTCACTGCTTTGTTCACGGGCGTCGGAAGGCTCGCTATTTCTGAGTGGGCGTTTTCTTCAGGGGGTAGGAGCAGGCGGCTGCTATGTGGTGGCGTTCGCCATTCTGCGCGACACGCTCGACGAGCATCGTCGGGCGAAAGTGCTGTCATTATTGAATGGGATTACCTGTATTGTGCCGGTACTCGCCCCGGTGATGGGGCATTTGATTATGCTTCGTTTCCCCTGGCAAAGTCTGTTCTATACGATGTCCGCGATGGGCATTATTGTGGGCCTGTTATCACTGTTTATCCTGCGCGAGACGCGCCCGGCAAGGCTGGCTCCACGCGATTTATCACGATCGTCGCCCGCCGCCGAGTCGCTGGTTAACCGTTTTTTCGTCAGTCGACTGGCGATCACCACCCTTAGCGTGTCGGTGATCCTGACCTTCGTCAATGCCTCTCCAGTGCTGCTGATGGAGGTGATGGGATTTAGCCGTGGCGACTATGCCATTACCATGGCGCTCACCGCAGGCGTCAGCATGGTCGTCTCTTTTTCTACCCCTTTTGCGCTTGGGTTATTTAAGCCGCGAACCTTAATGCTCGTCTCACAGGGGCTGTTTTTGACGGCTGGCGTGACGTTAAGCCTTGCTCATACCAATACCGTCACGCTCTTTGGCCTGACGCTTATCTGCGCCGGATTCTCGGTTGGTTTTGGCGTCGCGATGAGCCAGGCGCTGGGGCCGTTTTCGCTGCGCGCCGGAGTGGCCAGTTCCACGCTGGGTATCGCGCAGGTTTGCGGTTCATCACTGTGGATTTGGCTGGCGGCAATACTCGGTATCAGCGCGATGAATATGCTGATCGGGATTCTGATTGGTTGTAGCATAGTGAGTATTCTGCTGATCTTCTCCGTCACGCCCAACAGGTCCGTAGCCGAGCATGAAGAAATCCCTTACCAATCTCGATCTTAATCTGCTGTTATGCCTACAGTTACTCATGCAGGAGCGCAGCGTCACTAAAGCTGCAAAACGGATGAACGTAACACCCTCTGCGGTCAGCAAATCGCTGGCGAAACTCCGGGCATGGTTTGACGATCCGCTGTTCGTCAATACGCCGCTGGGCCTGGCGCCGACGCCGCTGATGGTCAGTATGGAGCAAAGTCTGGCGGACTGGATGCAGATGGGGAACCAACTGCTTGATAAGCCGCATCATCAAACGCCGCGCGGTTTAAAATTTGAGTTGGCGGCAGAGTCGCCGCTGATGATGATTATGTTTAATTCACTGTCGCAGCAGATTTATCAGCGCTATCCGCAGGCTACCATTAAGGTTCGCAACTGGGATTATGACTCGCTGGAGGCGATTACGCGTGGGGAAGTCGATATCGGATTTACCGGACGCGAAAGCCATCCCCGCTCGCGAGAATTGCTCAGTCTGTTGCCGCTCGCGATTGATTTTGAGGTGTTGTTTAGCGATTTGCCGTGGGTCTGGCTGCGGGAAGATCATCCGGCGCTGCGCGAAGCGTGGGATCTGGACACATTTCTGCGCTACCCGCATATCAGTATTTGCTGGGAGCAAAGCGATACCTGGGCGCTGGATGATGTCCTGCAAGAAATGGGACGCAAACGCCATATTGCGTTGAGCCTGCCGGGGTTCGAGCAGTCGCTCTTTATGGCCGCCCAGCCGGATCACACCCTGATAGCAACCGCGCCGCGCTATTGCCAGCACTACAATCAGCTCCACCAGCTACCGTTAGTGGCGCGCCCCCTGCCTTTTGATGCGCAACAGCGGGAAAAGCTGATGGTGCCGTTTACCCTATTATGGCACAAACGTAATAGTCATAATCCCAAGATTGTGTGGCTACGACAGGCTATCAACACGCTCTGCCGTCGCCTTATCTGACCACCTGCGTTGATAAATTAACCTTCCTCTTACCAGAAATATCACCGTCTGATTAAAGAACCTTCTGAAATTGAATTTTTAGCGCGTAAAACCTGTCCATAATTTACGTTAATGTTACTCTCGTCATTATCACGGCCCATTAATCACGGAGCGAAAAATGGCGACTCACTTTGCCAGAGGGATACTTACGGAGGGACAGTTGGTTTCAATTCGTCTCTCTTCGTCTTGCCATATTGAAGCCAGAAACCTGCCTGCTCACCGACGAACGCGTTTTCTCGCCTCCAGAGGCCTTCTTGCCGAACTGATGTTTATGCTGTACGGAATTAGCGAGCTGCCGGAAATCATTATTCAGGCGAAAGGTAAACCCGCGTTTCGTGACAAAAATCTGCCAGGTTTTTCTATCTCCTACGCCGGAAATATGGTTGGCGTGGCGTTGACCACCGAAGGAGAGTGCGGGCTGGATATGGAATTACAGCGCACCTCCCGCGGCTTTCACCATCCGCATTCGCTCGAACGCCACCCTTTCTCCCGCAATGAAAACTTATGGGTAGCCAATCAAAACGATCCCAACGAAGCGCGAGCGCAACTCATCACATTGCGCCAGAGCGTGTTAAAACTCACCGGCGATGTCATGAATGACGATCCGCGGGAGCTGCAACTTTTACCCGTTGCCGGACGCCTGAAGTGCGCGCATGTCACACAGCTTGAAGCCGTATGCGATGCGGAAGATGTGCTGGTATGGTCCGTAACCGTTACGCCAGCGATAGAAAAATTAAAAGTGTGGGAGTTCGATGGCAAACTGGGCTGGAAAAGCCTGCCCGATATCCAGACGCGCGCCAATGAGCCAACCGGCCGTCTGATGCGATTCGCCCAACTCCCCGCCGCCAAATCGTATACGCTTAATCGTTCATAATGAAAAAAGGGGCACGTATGTCTGAAACGCTGAATGTGGTTACACTGCTGGGAAGTTTACGCAAAGGTTCCTTTAACGGGATGGTGGCGCGTACGCTGCCTAAAGTCGCGCCGGCAGGAATGACGGTATCGCCGCTGCCTTCGATCGGGGATATTCCGCTGTATGACGCCGATATCCAGCAGGAAGAGGGATTTCCAGCCAGCGTAGAGGCGCTGGCGGAGCAGATTCGCAACGCTGACGGCGTCGTCATTGTGACGCCGGAATATAACTATTCCGTTCCCGGCGGCCTGAAGAATGCCATCGACTGGCTATCCCGTCTGCCTGAGCAGCCGCTGGCGGGTAAGCCCGTTCTTATCCAGACCAGTTCAATGGGGGCGATTGGCGGCGCGCGCTGCCAGTATCATCTGCGCCAGATTCTGGTGTTCCTTGATGCGATGGTGATGAATAAACCGGAGTTTATGGGCGGCGTGATTCAGAATAAAGTCGACCCGCAGACTGGAGAAGTGGTGGATCAGGGAACGTTAGATCATTTGACCGGTCAGCTGACCGCATTTGGCGAGTTTATTCAGCGCGTTAAAGCGTAAGTTATTTAAAAACCCTCCCCCGATGGGGCGAGGGTTCATTTCATCAGTGTGCGTCAATAAACACAATCTTCAGCACGAATAACAGCGCGACAATCACTACGCACGGGCTAAGGTCGCGTAGGCGGCCTGTCCCGATTTTCATCACGCAGTAAGAGATAAAGCCCAGCGCGATACCTTCGGTGATCGAGAAGCTAAACGGCATCATTACCGCCGTAATAAACGCCGGGACCGATTCGGTTAAATCCTGCCAGTTTACCCGCGCCAGGCTGGAGGTCATCAGCACGCCGACGTAAATCAGCGCGCCCGCCGCCGCGTAAGGCGGCACCATGCCCGCCAGCGGCGACAGGAAGATAACCAGCAGGAACAAAATACCGACCACCACCGCCGTCAAACCGGTGCGACCGCCCACCGAAACGCCGGAAGACGATTCAATATAAGCGGTCACAGAAGACGTTCCGACAAATGCGCCAGTGACGGAAGAGATACTATCAACAAACAGTGCCTGCTTCATGCGCGGGAATTTGCCTTTCTCATCCGCCAGGCCGGCTTTATCGGTCACGCCAATCAGCGTACCGGAGGAGTCAAACAGGTTTACCAGCATGAAGGAGAAAATAACCCCCGCCAGGCCAAGATTGAACGAGCCTGCCAAATCGACATGCCCTACCACGCTGGTGACGCTTGGCGGCGCGGAGACAATGCCGTTGTAGTGTACATCGCCCATCATCCAGCCAAGCAGCGTCGTGACGATGATGGACACCAGCACCGCCGCATGAATGTTGCGCGAAGCGAGAATCGCAATAATAAAGAATCCGAGAACCCCCAGCAGCACGCTGTGCGAGGTCAGGTTGCCGATGCTGACCAGCGTTTCCGGATTTGCGACAATCACGCCGGCGTTTTTCAGCCCCATCATGCCAATAAACAGGCCGATGCCGCTGGTGATGCCCACGCGCAGGCTGACCGGAATGTTGGCGATCATCCAGTAACGCACGCGGAAGATAGTCAGCAATAAAAGACCAACAGCGCCCCAGAAAATGGCGCCCATGCCTACCTGCCACGGCAGTCCCATTGCCTGAACAACCACGAAGGCAAAGAACGCATTCAGCCCCATCGCGGGCGCCAGCGCCACCGGCAGGTTAGCGAACAGGCCCATCAGAATGCTGCCAAAGGCTGCAATCAGACAGGTGGTCACAAAGACGGCGCTGGTGTCCATGCCAGCTACGCCCAGAATTTGCGGGTTAACAAAAACGATATAAACCATCGTCAGGAAAGTGGTAAAACCGGCGATCACTTCGGTTCGTGCCGTCGTGCCATGTTCGCGCAGTTTAAACACGCGTTCCAGCATACCCTGACCAGAAGCCTGGGTGGTGTGTTGTTGACTCATTATCAATTTCCGGAGAAAGGAGGGAAAATTCGCCGTTATCCTATACCAAAATGCGACACCTGGCGCAGTTGTGTGGTAATTTTTTTCACTCAATTTGTTAGTACGGCAACGATTGCGTCCCCTCATTCAGCATTACGTAAACGTTAAACTTGTTAAAATGGAAATGACATGTCCCAAATCGAAGCGGTGTTTTTTGACTGTGACGGCACGCTGGTCGACAGTGAAGTGATTTGCTCGCGCGCCTATGTCACTATGTTCCGGCAGTTCGGCATTACGCTTGAGCTCACGGAAGTATTCAGACGCTTTAAAGGCGTAAAGCTCTACGAAATTATCGATACCATCAGTAAAGAGCATGGCGTTGCGCTGGCAAAGGCGGAGCTGGAACCCGTGTATCGCGCCGAGGTTGCGCGCCTGTTCGATACCGAACTGGAAGCGATCGCGGGCGCAAATACCCTGCTGGAGAGCATTAAGACGCCCATGTGCGTGGTATCCAACGGGCCGGTCAGTAAGATGCAGCATTCGCTGGGTAAACTGGGCATGTTGCATCATTTTCCCGATTTGCTGTTTAGCGGTTACGATATTCAACGCTGGAAGCCCGATCCGGCGCTGATGCTCCATGCGGCGAACGCCATGAAGGTCAATGTTGAGAAGTGTATTCTGGTGGATGATTCCAGCGCAGGCGCGCAGTCAGGAATTGCGGCGGGAATGGAAGTGTTTTATTTCTGCGCCGATCCGCATAACAAGCCGATCGATCACCCTAACGTGACGACGTTTACCGATTTGGCGCAGTTGCCGGGATTGTGGAAAGCGCGCGGGTGGGAGATTACGCGTTAACTGAAATGCCGGATGGCGCTGACGCTTATCCGGCCTACAGCATCTGTACCTGTAGGCCGGATAAGCGCAGCGCCACCGGGCAAAAGAATGAGATTTACTCTTTCGGATCTTTCCCCGCCAGCAGCTTATCCAGCTCATCGCCGCCCACGTGACGGAAATCTTGCCCCTTCACGAAGTAGAAGATGTATTCGCAGATATTCTGGCAGCGGTCGCCGATACGCTCGATAGAGCGCGCGCAGAATAACGCGGTCAGCACGCTGGGAATGGTGCGCGAGTCTTCCATCATGTAGGTCATCAGCTGACGCACGATGCCTTCATATTCCTGGTCAACTTTCTTGTCTTCACGGTAGATACGCACCGCTTCGTCGAGATCCATGCGCGCGAACGCATCCAGCACGTCGTGTAGCATCTGCACGGTGTGGCGACCCAGCGACTCCAGGCTGACCAGCAGTGGCTGGTGCTGCTGGGAGAATTTCTCCAGCGCGGTACGGCAGATTTTATCCGCCACGTCGCCAATGCGCTCCAGTTCGGCGATGGTTTTGATAATCGCCATTACCAGGCGCAGGTCACTCGCCGTCGGCTGGCGCTTGGCGATAATACGCACACAGGCTTCATCGATGGCGACTTCCATCATATTAACCTGATGGTCGCCTTCTACCACGCGCTTCGCCAGCTCGCTGTCCTGGTTGTGCATGGCGGTGATAGCGTCAGAAAGCTGCTGCTCCACCATGCCGCCCATGGTCATTACCTGAGTGCGGATGCTTTCCAGTTCTGCGTTGAACTGGCCGGAAATATGTTTATTAAGGTTCAGACTGTCCATTACGCACTCCTGAATTAACCGTAACGACCGGTGATATAGTCTTCTGTTTGTTTCTTCGCGGGCTTGGTGAACAGATCGTCCGTGTTGCTGAACTCAATCAACTCGCCCAGGTACATAAACGCCGTATGATCGGAGCAACGTGCCGCCTGCTGCATGTTGTGGGTCACGATCACCACGGTGTAATCCTGTTTCAGCTCGGTGATCAGCTCTTCAATACGCCCGGTGGAGATCGGATCCAGAGCTGAACATGGCTCATCCAGCAGCAACACTTCCGGGCGAATGGCGATACCACGCGCAATGCACAGGCGCTGCTGCTGACCACCGGAGAGAGAGTACCCGCTCTGGTGCAATTTATCTTTGGTTTCGTTCCATAATGCGGCTTTGGTCAACGCCCACTGCACGCGCTCGTCCATATCGGCGCGAGACAGCTTCTCAAACAGACGCACGCCAAAGGCGATATTGTCATAGATGGACATCGGGAACGGCGTCGGCTTCTGGAATACCATCCCCACTTTTGCGCGCAGCAGCGCGATATCCTGGGTGTTGGTGAGAATATTGTCGCCATCCAGCAGAATTTCACCTTCCGCGCGCTGCTCCGGATAAAGCGAATACATTTTATTGAAGGTACGCAGTAGCGTTGATTTACCGCAGCCGGATGGCCCGATAAATGCCGTTACCTGATTCTTCGCGATATCCAGATTAATGTTCTTCAGGGCATGGAATTTGCCGTAGTAGAAGTTCAAATCACGAACCTGAATCTTACTCGGGGCAGTTTCAACCATACTCATTTCACTCTTTTCCTCATCCAGCGCCGCATCCGCCACGCCGTAAAATAATGCCTGATGGCGCTACGCTTATCAGGCCTACAATGTCTTTAACCGTGTTTTTTCTTCGCGAAAACAACACGCGCCAGAATATTCAGCAGCAGTACGCACAGGGTAATAATCAGCACGCCCGCCCAGGCTAATTGTTGCCATTCGGCAAACGGGCTCATCGCGAATTTAAAGATGGTCACCGGCAGGTTGGCGATCGGCTGCATCATGTCGGTGCTCCAGAACTGGTTCGAGAGCGCGGTAAACAACAATGGCGCCGTTTCCCCGGCGATACGGGCAATGGCCAGCAGAATACCGGTCATAATGCCGGAGATAGAGGCTTTCAGCGTAATCGCGGAGATCATCTTCCACTTCGGCGTACCCAGCGCGTAGGCGGCTTCACGCAGGCTATCCGGCACCAGCTTGAGCATGTTTTCAGTGGTACGGATAACGATCGGTACCTGCAACAGCGCCAGCGCAATCACCCCTGCCCAACCGGAGAAGTGCTGCATCTGCGCCACCACGATGGTGTAAACAAACAGCCCCACAACAATTGACGGCGCGGAAAGCAGAATGTCGTTAATAAAGCGAATGACTTCGGCGAGCCAGGATTTACGGCCATATTCCGCCAGATAGATCCCGGCCATAATCCCCAGCGGCGTACCCAATACGGTAGCCCAGAGAATCAACAATCCACTCCCCGCCAGGGCGTTCGCCAGCCCGCCGCCCGCCGTGTTCGGCGGCGGCGTCATTTCGGTAAACAACGCCAGCGACATACCATCAATGCCGCGCGTGATGGTGGACATCAAAATCCAGATCAGCCAGAACAGGCCAAATGCCATCGTCGCCATTGAGAGCGTTAGTGCGATACGATTCTTCATGCGGCGACGCGCCTGCATCTTGCGACGGGATTCCGCGAGCTGCGCGGTGTTCTGCATATCAAGCGTAGCCATTAACGTGCTCCCTCGTTCTTCGCCAGACGCATAATCATGAACTTAGACGCCGCCAGGACGATAAAGGTGATCACAAACAGGATCAGCCCCAGCTCCATCAACGCTGCCACGTGCAGACCCGATTCCGCCTCAGCGAATTCGTTCGCCAGCGCGGAAGTGATGCTGTTGCCCGGCATGTACAGCGACGCGCTGTCGAGCTGGTAGGTGTTGCCGATGATAAAAGTGACCGCCATCGTTTCACCCAGAGCACGGCCCAGTCCCAGCATAATGCCGCCGATCACGCCATTTTTGGTGAACGGTAGCACGATGCGCCAGATAACTTCCCAGGTAGTACAGCCGATACCGTAAGCGGACTCTTTCATCATTACCGGCGTTTGCTCGAAGACGTCGCGCATAACCGCCGCAATGTAGGGAATGATCATGATGGCGAGGATGACGCCCGCCGCCAGAATGCCGATACCAAACGCCGGGCCGGAGAACAGCGCGCCGACAAAAGGAATGTTGGAAAGAATATTGCCGACCGGCTCCTGGAAGTACGTCGCAAACAGCGGCGCGAAGATAAACAGCCCCCACATGCCGTACACGATACTGGGAATTGCCGCCAGCAGTTCAATGGCGATGCCGAGCGGACGCTTTAGCCAGCCTGGCGCCAGCTCGGTTAAAAACAGGGCAATGCCGAAACTGACCGGAACGGCGATCAGCAGTGCGATAAAGGAGGTCACCAGCGTGCCGTAAATGGGCACCAGTGCGCCGTAGATATCGTTTGGCGCGTCCCATTCCTTAGTCCAAAGAAATGAGAAACCAAATTTCTGAATACTTGGCCAGGAGGAGATGATCAATGAGACGATAATACCGCCCAACATCAATAGCACAATCAGCGCAGCCAGTTTTACCAGCGCGCTGAAAATCATGTCGCCTTTTTTACCCGGCGGGTTAAAAGCAGGCTTGGTTGCAGCCATAAATTACTCTTTCCATTAAACGCGTTTTACGACGTTGCCCCCTGCCGGATGGCGCTACGCTTATCCGGCCTACAACGTGGGCCTGCGGTCGAAACCGTAGGGCGGATAAGCGTAGCGCCATCCGCCAATTCGTTAATTAATACAGCGCCTTACCGTTGCTGTCTTTTATACTGGTCTTCCAGGCAGTACGAACCTGCTCAACGACGTTATCCGGCAGGCTGGCGTAGTCCAGATCATTCGCCTGTTTAGCGCCATTTTTGTAGGCCCAGTCGAAGAACTTCAGCACTTCAGCACCCTGCTCAGGTTTCTTCTGCGCTTTGTGGACCAGGATAAAGGTGGTGGAGGTGATTGGCCACACATCGTCACCTTTCTGGTTGGTCAGATCCTGCGCGAAGGTTTTGCTCCAGTCTGCGCCTTTCGCCGCATTAGAGAAGCTCTCTTCCGTCGGGCTTACCGGTTTGCCGTCGGCAGAAACCAGTTTGGTGTAGGCCAGGTTGTTCTGCTTGGCATACGCATACTCAACGTAGCCAATAGCGCCTGGCAGACGCTGTACAAATGCCGCGATGCCGTCGTTACCTTTACCGCCCAGGCCGGTTGGCCAGTTCACGGTAGAACCCGCGCCCACTTTCGATTTCCACTCGTCGTTGACTTTCGCCAGGTAACTGGTGAACACGAAGGAGGTACCGGAACCGTCAGCGCGACGCACCACAGCGATGTTCTGAGAAGGCAGCTTCACGCCTGGGTTCAGTTTGGTGATGGCTTCATCATCCCACTTTTTGATTTTACCGAGGTAGATGTCACCCAGCGTTTTACCATCCAGCACCAGTTCGCCGGATTTGAGGCCTGGAATATTCACCGCCAGCACCACGCCGCCGATCACAGTCGGAAACTGGAACAGGCCTTCCTGATTCAGTTTTTCGTCAGACAGCGGCGCATCGGAAGCGCCAAAATCAACGGTATTCGCGGTGATTTGTTTCACGCCGCCGGAAGAGCCTATCCCCTGGTAATTAACTTTGTTACCGGTTTCTTTCTGGTAGGTATCCGCCCATTTGGCATACACCGGCGCAGGAAACGTTGCACCGGCACCTGTCAGGCTTGCTGCTGCAAAGGCAGAGAACGCGCTCATCGATAAGGTCGCGGCGACAACAGTTGCGACAGTGGTACGCATAACTTTCATAATGTCTCCTGCACGGTTTCGGTAAATCATTGTTTGAGTTGCTACGATGAGCAAAATAGGACAAATTGATGACAGTTATATGTCTTGATTATGACGGTTTGATGACAATGGAAATAAAAAAGCTGGCCCGGGGAGACACCAGACCAGCCTGCAGGGGGAGATGAATTAAACTGTTTGCGCAACCACAGACGGTTTCAATAGCGCGTACATCAGGCCGCAGACAATCGTGCCCAGGGCAATCGAGAGCAGGTACTGCATCACATGTTCCACCGCATGCGGGATCGCCAGGACAAAGAGGCCGCCGTGTGGCGCCATCAGTGTACAACCGAAATACATGGACAGTCCCCCGGCGATTGCGCCACCGACCATCGTGGAAGGGATGACGCGCATCGGGTCTCGCGCGGCGAAGGGAATCGCCCCTTCAGAGATAAAGCACAGCCCCAGGATAAAAGATGCATTACCCGCTTCATGCTCAGCGGCATTGAATTTCGCTCTGGCCGCCCAGGTTGCGACGCCCATTCCTAATGCCGGTACCATCCCTGCCGCCATAATAGCCGCCATTGGCATATAAGAATGAGAAGCCAGTAAACCAACGCCGAAGGTATACGCAGCTTTATTCACCGGCCCGCCAAGGTCAAAACCTTGCATTGCGCCCAGCAACATTCCCAGCAAGATCGCATTCGTAGAGGTCATATTCCCCAGGAACGTCGTCAGCCCCTCCATCACCGCAGAAACGGGGCCACCCACCACGTAAATCATGATAAGGCCGATAATCAGCGTAGACAGTAGCGGCAGAACCAGCACAGGTTTAAGCGCTTCCATCGACGCCGGCAGCTTAATATTTTGCGCCAGAAACCGTACGCTGTAACCGGCCAGAAAACCGGCCACAATCCCACCCAGGAAACCAGCGCCGCACAGGCTGGCCAACATCCCGCCAATAAGCCCCGGGGCCAGACCCGGACGATCGGCAATTGAGAAGGCAATAAACCCAGCCAGTACCGGCACCATCAGCGCAAAGGCCGCCTTACCGCCGATTTGAAATAACGCAGCCGCCAGCGTGTCCGGCTCGTTGAAGGCCTGGATACCGAAGACAAAAGAGAGCGCGATACACAACCCTCCCGCAACCACCAGGGGAAGCATATGGGATACGCCGGTCATTAAATGCTTATAAACGCCGGGTAGCTCTGTTTTACCAGCTGAAGAAGAGCGCCCGGCACTCCCCTGATAGACCTCGGCGCTATTGAAAGCATTATCCATTTCCTGCGCACTCTTTTTTAGCGCCGCGCCGGTACTGGTGCGATAGAGTCTTTTGCCAACAAAGCCTGACAGATCCAGTTCAATATCCGCCGCGATAATCACCACATCCGCCTGCGCTATCTCTTCCGCGGTCAGCGTGTTCTTCGCCCCGACGGAACCGCGGGTTTCAACCTTGATCCAGTCACCACGCTTGCGGGCTTCAATTTCCAACGCTTCTGCCGCCATAAAGGTATGGGCGACGCCCGTCGGACAGGCCGTCACAGCAACAATTTTTTTAGTCATAGTAGGGTACCCTGTTCTTTTAATTTAAAGAAAAAGCGGGAAAAAAATGTTACAGACGTGACCAGGCCGCGGCTTTCTGGAACAGCGCGTCATCCGGGCGAATCCCGGTATAAAGGACAAATTGCTCCACGGCCTGAATAGCAAACACTTCGGAACCGGTAATCACGGTTTTACCGCGTTCACGGGCGTAGCGGATCAGCGGCGTGACGGGCGGTAGCGCCACCACATCAAAGATAACGCTTGCCTTATCCACTTCCTGTTCGGAATAAGAAAGTTTGTCGGCATCATTACCGCCAGCCATTCCGATAGGCGTGGCGTTAATTAACAAATCAGCTTCAATACCGTCGGTATCCGGGCGCCATTCATAGCCATAGAGTTCGGCCAGTTGTTTACCTGACGCTTCATCAATCGCGACAATATAACCACGGGTAAACCCCGCATCCTTCAGCGCGCAGGCCACCGCCTTTGCCATACCACCGCTGCCACGCAAAGCAAACACCAGGTCGGGAGAGACCTTGTAATTCGCCAGCAAGCGAGCTATTGCAATGTAATCGGTGTTGTACGCCTTCAGATGGCCATTGGTATTCACAATGGTATTAACTGAGTGAATGGCCTGAGCGGAAGCATCCAGTTCATCCACCAGCGGAATGCAGGCTTCTTTAAATGGCATAGAGATCGCGCACCCACGGATCCCCAGACCGCGCACGCCGCTAATGGCCTGCGTAAGATCGGTCGGCGAGAAAGCTTTGTAGAGATAATTGAGATCCAGCGCTTCGTACAGATAGTTGTGAAAGCGTGTACCGAAGTTACTTGGGCGTGCCGCCAGGGACATGCAGACCTGCGTGTCTTTATTAATGCGCTTTGTCATGATGAATCCTCATAGAAGTTGCGATAGAGAAAATCATCGGCTAAAAAGGGGATATTAAAAATTGCTCATTCCCGTTCGGGAAATTTCACCTTTTATGACAACCCGGCACACTGAACAAAAATATTTAAAGCTACTCCAGCACTATGGCGACAAGCCTGTTAGCGTGACATTACAGGAGCTGGCGGATGTGTTGTTCTGCACCCGGCGGCATATGCGTAATCTGTTGCTTCAGATGCAGGAGGCAAAGTGGCTCATCTGGCAATCACAGGCCGGACGTGGGCATCGCGCCCGGCTTCACCTGCGCTATAAACCAGAACAGCTGTTAAGCGAAAAGGCGGAGCAGTTGCTGGAGTCTGGTCATGTTGATCAGGCCATTCAACTGCTGGGTAAAAATAAGCACCAGGTGGCGCAACTGTTGCGTTCAAAGCTGGGCTATAGCGTGCGGGCAGACTATCAGCGGCTGTGCATCCCCTATTACCGGACAATGCCGTCGCTATGCCCCGGCATACCGTTGCGTCGCTCTGAGCAGCATCTGGTCAGGCAGATTTTTAGCGGCCTGACGCGCATAAATGAGGAAAAAGGTGAAATCGAAGCCGATCTTGCCCACCACTGGCGGCAGATTGATCCACTGCGCTGGCGTTTTTATCTGCGCCCCGCCGTCCTCTGGCATGATGGTCAGGAGCTGACGATCGACGCGGTTATCGCTTCACTGACCCGCAGCGCTAAGCTGCCGTTGTTCTCGCACTTGCAGACCATTCAGGCCACCGGGCCGCTGAGTCTTGAAATTACGCTGGCGCACCCGGATAACCGACTGCCGCTGCTGCTCAGTCATATTGATGCCATGATCCTACCGCCTGATCATACACAACGCGCTGATTTCCCGGCACATCCTGTGGGGACTGGCCCTTATGAGGTGGTGGAAAACAATGGCTTTCATCTGCAAATGAAGGCCTTTGACCACTACTTTGGTCTGCGCGGGCTGCTGGATGAAGTGGAGGTCTTTATCTGGCCGAATTTAACGGAGACAGACAACCTGGCGGAATCGCTGTCGGATAACGACACGGCAGCCTGGCTCAGCTCCAGCCTGAGCGATGAGGATTACGTTTCCGGACGGCTTAGCCAGGTAGCGGGCAAACCTTCTGACAACCTGCGCGAGATGTTTCTTGAGCGTGGAGGCTATTTTTTATTATGCGACAGCCGCTCCCCGCACTGGCATACCGCCGAACATCGCCGCTGGCTGCGGGAAACACTCAGCCCTTACGCCATACTCCAGCATCTGAGTGAGGCAATTCGCCCCTTCTGGGTACCGGGCGGCAGCCTGCTGTCCTCCTGGTTTCATACTATTGAGGCGGGCCCGGCCTGTTCACCTTTTATCTCGTCGTCGCCCTACGCGAAACTGCGTCTGGCCTATCACGATCAGCACCCTGAATTTCCAATGCTTCTGGATATCATGCAAAAGATCATGCGCCAGCAGGGCATTTTACTTGAGGGCGTTGCACTGAATTATGATGACTGGGCAAGCGGCAAGGCCGAGGTTGATCTCTGGCTGGGGACAGTTAATTTCCCCATTCCCGAAGAGTGGAACGTCGGTACATGGCTGCTGGGCTCCCCTTTACTGCGCCACGCCATCAGCGGTGGGGATGATGCGCTGCTGGCCCAATGGGAAACCCAGTGGCATGCCGAAACCATCAGCGCGGAACAACTGGTCAGGGAAACCACCCGTTCAGGCTGGCTACAACCGCTTTTTCACCACTGGATGCGACTCAAAGGCCCCGACCGGGCCAGGGGGATCCACCTGAATAACCTGGGGTGGTTTGATTTCCGATCCACCTGGATTGAGCCAGGGCCTTAAAGAAGAGAATGTGACCGGGTGCCCGTAGCGCAGGCCGGCGTAGCACCTCTTAGTCGCTCTTCAGCCACCATAGAGAAAGAACAGCGCCTGTCACGGCGCACAAAAAAAGGCCGTCTATCGACGGCCTTCTGCCTGGTACTACATTTGTACTTACTCTACGGTAACCGATTTCGCCAGGTTACGCGGCTGGTCAACGTCGGTGCCTTTAATCAGCGCCACGTGATACGCCAGCAGTTGCAGCGGAACGGTGTAGAAGATAGGCGCAATGACCTCTTCCACATGCGGCATCTCGATGATGTGCATGTTGTCGCTGCTCACAAAACCCGCATCCTGATCGGCGAAGACGTACAACTGACCGCCACGCGCGCGAACTTCTTCGATGTTGGATTTCAGTTTCTCCAGCAGTTCGTTGTTCGGCGCCACCACAATCACCGGCATATCGGCGTCAATCAGCGCCAACGGCCCGTGTTTCAGCTCGCCTGCAGCATAGGCTTCCGCGTGAATGTAAGAGATCTCTTTCAGCTTCAGCGCGCCTTCGAGCGCAATCGGATATTGATCGCCACGCCCCAGGAACAGCGCATGGTGTTTGTCAGAGAAATCTTCCGCCAGGGCTTCGATACGTTTGTCCTGCGACAGCATCTGCTCAATACGGCTCGGCAGCGCCTGTAGGCCATGAACGATATCATGCTCAATGGACGCATCCAGACCTTTCAGACGCGCCAGTTTCGCCACCAGCATCAACAGCACGGTTAACTGGGTGGTGAAGGCTTTGGTAGATGCTACGCCAATTTCCGTACCCGCGTTGGTCATCAGCGCCAGATCGGATTCACGCACCAGCGAAGATCCCGGCACGTTACAAATGGCCAGAGAGCCCAAATATCCCAGCTCTTTCGACAGACGCAGGCCAGCCAGGGTATCTGCCGTTTCGCCAGACTGTGACAGGGTAATCATCAGGCTGTTACGACGCACGGCAGATTTGCGATAGCGGAATTCAGAGGCGATTTCAACGTCGCACGGAATACCTGCCAGCGATTCAAACCAGTAACGGGAAACCATACCGGAGTTGTAAGACGTACCGCAGGCGAGGATCTGAATATGCTCAACCTTTGACAGCAGTTCGTCGGCGTTCGGTCCCAGCTCGCTTAAATCCACCTGACCGTGGCTGATGCGCCCGGTAAGGGTGTTTTTGATCGCGTTCGGCTGTTCGTAGATTTCTTTCTGCATGTAGTGGCGGTAAATACCTTTATCGCCCGCGTCATATTGCAGATTGGATTCGATATCCTGACGTTTTACTTCCGCGCCGGTGTTATCGAAGATATTTACCGAACGGCGAGTGATTTCAGCGATATCGCCCTCTTCAAGGAAGATAAAGCGACGAGTCACTGGCAACAGCGCCAGCTGGTCAGAAGCGATAAAGTTTTCGCCCATACCCAAGCCAATCACCAACGGGCTACCAGAACGTGCCGCCAGTAGGGTATCCGGGTGACGGGTATCCATGATCACTGTACCGTACGCACCACGCAGTTGCGGGATAGCACGTAGAACAGCCTCACGCAGAGTACCTCCCTGTTTCAGTTCCCAGTTTACCAGGTGTGCAATCACTTCGGTGTCGGTTTCAGAAACGAAGGTATAGCCACGCGCTTTTAATGCTTCACGCAGCGGTTCATGGTTTTCGATGATGCCGTTATGCACCACCACAATGTGTTCAGAAACATGCGGATGCGCGTTAGCTTCTGAAGGTTCACCGTGCGTCGCCCAACGCGTGTGAGCAATACCGGTGCCGCCATGCAGAGGATGTTCTTCCGCTGCCTGAGCCAGCATCTGGACTTTACCGAGGCGACGCAGACGGGTCATATGACCTTCTGCATCAACCACGGCCAGACCGGCAGAGTCATATCCGCGGTATTCCAGACGACGTAAACCTTCGAGAAGGATTTCAGCTACATCACGCTGCGCGATAGCGCCAACAATTCCACACATAGTTTTATTTCCTGATTATGGCATTACGCCATGCGTTGTCGCTGACCTGTATGCCCGTCGTTGCGGGCGCCCCGAGCCTTGTAGAGAGTGGGGTTATTTTTATAAGTACTGCTCATGGAGCGGAGGATTATTTTATCCTCTCATCTCCGGTCTGCCGGATGGCACTGACGCTTATCCGGCTTACAAAATCACTTTTTCTTCACCGGACGCTGCCAGCCTTGCTTATGTACCTGCGGCACGCGGCTTAATACCAGTTCATTGTCGGCTACATTACGAGTGACGGTAGTCCCTGCGGCGATGGTGGCACCTTTACCAACAGTAACCGGCGCCACCAGTTGGGTATCGGAGCCGACAAACACATCGTCGCCAATAACCGTTTTGAATTTGTTCGCGCCATCATAGTTACAGGTGATGGTCCCCGCGCCGATATTCACGTTGTCGCCAATTTCCGCATCGCCCAGATAGGTCAGGTGACCGGCTTTAGAACCTTTACCCAGACGCGCTTTTTTCATCTCAACAAAATTGCCGACGTGAGCGCCCGCTAACAGCTCTGCGCCGGGACGCAGGCGAGCAAACGGACCGATGGTGCAGGCCGCTTCCAGATGCGCATCTTCCACCACGCTGTATGGGCTAATTTCGCAGTCATCGCCAATAACGCTGTTTTTAATAATGCACCCCGCGCCGATCTTCACGCGGTGACCGAGCGTCACGTTACCTTCGATGATAACGTTAGCGTCAATTTCCACATCACGCCCGTGAGCCAGATTACCGCGCAGATCAAAACGAGCCGGATCGCGCAACATAACGCCGGATAACAGCAGTTTCTCCGCCTGTTCGGCCTGGTAAATACGCTCCAGACGAGAAAGCTGTAGACGGTTATTCACGCCGTCCGTTTCGCTGATGCGAGCCGGATGCACCGCGGCGATTTCCCGTCCTTCATGATAAGCCAGCGCAATGATATCAGTGATGTAATATTCACCCTGCGCATTATTGTTAGTCAGCTTAGACAACCAGCGTTTCAGGTCCGCGCCGTTGGCGATCAGAATACCGGTGTTAATTTCCTGGATCTGACGCTGTTCATCAGTGGCGTCTTTATGTTCAACGATGCCGGTCACTTTACCGTTTTCACGCGTAATACGGCCATAGCCGCTCGGATCGTCCAGCTTCACGGTTAATAACCCAATACCACCCTGCGGTTTGGCATCGCGCAGGCGCTGTAAGGTTTCAACCGAAATCAGCGGCACGTCGCCGTAAAGCATTAAAATATCTTCATCGTCGCTAAAGAAGGGCGCGGCCTGCTGCATTGCGTGACCTGTTCCCAACTGTTCCGCCTGAAGCACCCAGTTCAGCTTGTCATCTTTCAGGGTCTGTTTTAACAACTCGCCACCGTGGCCATAGACCAGATGAACCTGTGCGGCCCCTAATTTAGTAGCTGCATCAATGACATGCTGCACCATGGGTTTACCCGCCAGCGTGTGCAGCACTTTAGGAATATCGGAATACATGCGCGTGCCTTTACCTGCGGCAAGGATCACTACGCTCATAGCACTATTTAACATACGCGTCCTGACTGTAATTTGAGAACGAATTTATACTGTTTCACGTTGAAAATACTACATTTTTTTCATCGTAAAATGGAAGAAGGATAAAACGCTCACCGGGATAACATCCCCGCCTGCTAATGAATCATTTTCGTTCATTACCGCGCCTCTTGTCTCCTGAAAAGTAAAAACACCCGCGTATTGGCAACGTAGCCCGATGTTTTTGCTGTTTTTTTACTCCATAAATAAAGAAGATAACGTAATAAAGCGCAGGGGAGCCAGAAAAGCAAAAACCAGCGACAGAGGCCGCTGGTTTTCCGTTGCGCGTATTTTTTACTTAATTACGCGACATAAAAATCCGCAAAATATACCAGAACATGGTCGCGATAGAAGCAAACAGATGTAATGCCGCGCCAGCAGGGCGATCGGTAGGGTAATGGTGAATAATGTTAGAAGTATCGTAAAGTATAAACCCGGCGCACAGCAGTACCATTAGCGCAGAAAACCAGACACCCAGCGAGAAGCCGCAGATGACGCTGGCAATAATCGCGCCAAAAGCAATGAACCCAGCCATAGTCAGAAACGAGCGCAGAAAAGAAAAGTCTTTTTTTATGGAAAAAGCGGTAAACGTCAGACCGCCGACCAGCAACAGAGTCGTTATTGCCGCCGCGCCAATGCTCGACGGGTTAATATACGCCGCCACCGTTAACAGGGGGGCAAAAATCAGGGATTCTGCCAACACATAAATCCCCAGCCCGATAAGTTGCGTTTGATTAGTCCACGCATTATCCGCCAGACAGGTCGCCAGCATTCCCACCAGCATAAAAGCGCCGAGAACAACCAACCAGCTATATCTTCCACCAGCCAGCAGCACATCAAGCGCATACTCCCCGACCCCTATAAAACTCCACGCCGCGCTCAACACGATAAAACCGACGATGGCGACGGCGAGATGAAGATAAGCGCGACGAATAAAGGTAGTACGATCAATCCTTGAGTCGGGTTGTGGACCCGCAAAGGATGGCTGAAATGACATAGTAATAATCCCTCATTTTATGCAATAAAAACGCATCCATTCCTTCCTTCTTCGCACAATGTGCAGATGCCAATGCCAGAAAGAAGGATTTAATGAAAACAGCGCTGTCGCTGAAAACGCATCGCCTTCAGCCGCTTGTTTTTGTCGTTGCTAGTTTATCGAATAAAAATTGAGAGGATAAAAAAAAACCAGTCCGCAATCAGACTGGTTTTATGCTTTCAAGCCGGTGTTACATCGCTTTTTTGGTCAACTCGATAACGCGCAGTTTAGCGATCGCTTTGGCCAGTTCCGCAGACGCCTGAGCGTAATCCACGTCACCGTGCGAGCTCTTAATGTGCTCTTCGGCTTTACGCTTCGCTTCCAGGGCTCGCGCTTCGTCGAGATCCTGACCGCGAATCGCGGTATCCGCCAGAACGGTCACGCTGCCAGGCTGCACTTCCAGAATACCGCCGGACAGATAGATAAACTCTTCATGACCGTGCTGCTTAACGATGCGAATCATACCAGGCTTAATGGCGGTGAGCAGCGGCGCGTGCCCCGGGTAAATCCCCAGTTCGCCTTCGCTACCCGTAACCTGGATTTTCTCGACCAGACCGGAGAACATTTGTTGCTCCGCGCTGACGACATCCAGGTGGTAAGTCATTGCCATATCACCCTCCGATTAAGGCGTTAAAGTTTTTTGGCTTTTTCCACGGCTTCGTCGATGGAACCGACCATGTAGAACGCCTGCTCCGGCAGGTGATCGTATTCGCCTTCCATGATGCCTTTAAAGCCACGGATGGTGTCTTTCAGGGAGACGTATTTGCCCGGAGAACCGGTAAATACTTCCGCCACGAAGAACGGCTGGGACAGGAAGCGCTGAATTTTACGCGCGCGAGCTACCACCAGTTTATCTTCTTCAGACAGTTCATCCATACCGAGGATGGCGATGATGTCTTTCAGTTCCTGATAACGCTGCAGGATGGACTGAACGCCACGCGCGGTGTCGTAGTGTTCCTGACCAACAACCAGCGGATCCAGCTGACGGCTGGTGGAGTCCAGCGGGTCAACGGCCGGGTAGATACCCAGGGATGCGATCTGACGGCTCAGTACCACGGTTGCATCTAAGTGCGCAAAGGTGGTGGCTGGAGACGGGTCAGTCAAGTCATCCGCCGGTACGTATACCGCCTGTACGGAGGTGATAGAACCGGTTTTGGTGGAGGTGATACGTTCCTGCAGAACGCCCATCTCTTCCGCCAGAGTCGGCTGGTAACCTACTGCGGAAGGCATACGGCCCAGCAGTGCGGATACTTCCGTACCGGCCAGGGTGTAACGATAGATGTTATCGACGAACAGCAGTACGTCACGACCTTCGTCACGGAATTTCTCCGCCATGGTCAGGCCGGTCAGTGCAACGCGCAGACGGTTTCCCGGCGGCTCGTTCATCTGGCCATACACCAGGGATACTTTATCGATAACGTTGGAGTCGGTCATTTCGTGGTAGAAGTCGTTACCCTCACGAGTACGTTCACCTACGCCCGCAAACACTGAGTAACCGGAGTGCTCGATCGCGATGTTACGAATAAGCTCCATCATGTTTACGGTTTTACCTACACCCGCACCACCGAACAGACCGACTTTACCGCCCTTCGCGAACGGACACATCAGGTCGATAACTTTGATACCGGTTTCCAGCAGTTCCTGAGAGTTTGACAACTCTTCGTAGGAAGGCGCTGCGCGGTGAATCGCCCAACGCTCTTCTTCGCCGATCTCGCCTTTCATGTCGACCGGTTCGCCCAGGACGTTCATGATACGACCCAGCGTGGCTTTACCTACCGGGACTTCGATCGGGTGTTCGAGATCTTTTACATCCAGACCGCGACGCAGACCGTCAGAAGACCCCATCGCGATGGTACGCACAATACCGCCGCCAAGCTGCTGCTGAACTTCCAGCACCAGCTTCTCATTACCATTCTGCACCTCAAGAGCATCGTACACGCGTGGTACGGCATCCTGAGGGAACTCGACGTCGACCACGGCGCCGATTACCTGGACAATCTTTCCAGTAGCCATCTTAAATCCTCTACGAAATAACCTGGTTAAACCGCGGCGGCCCCCGAGACGATCTCGGTGAGTTCCTGAGTAATGCTGGCCTGACGAGCTTTGTTGTATACCAACTGCAGCTCTTTAATCAGGCTGCCGCCATTATCGGTTGCGGCTTTCATCGCCACCATTCGTGCGGCCTGCTCGCTGGCCAGGTTTTCTACCACGCCCTGATAAACCTGAGACTCCACATAACGACGCAGGAGAGTATCCAGCAGCGCTTTCGGGTCTGGTTCATACAGGTAATCCCAGGCTTTACGCTTCAGATCATCATCTTCTGACGCCGGCAGCGGCAGCAGTTGAGTGATCGTCGGCACCTGAGACATGGTGTTAATAAATTTGTTGCTGACAATGTAAAGCTTGTCCAGACGGCCTTCGTCGTAGGCCTGCAACATCACTTTAACCGGACCGATCAGTTCGGACAGAGAAGGGTTATCCCCCATACCTGTCACCTGAGCGACAACGTTGCCGCCTACGGAATTAAAGAATGACACGCCCTTAGAGCCGATCATTGCGAGTTCGCACTGAACGCCTTTATCGGACCATGCCTTCATATCCGCCAGCAGCTTTTTGAACAGGTTAATGTTCAAGCCACCGCACAAACCACGGTCGGTCGACACTACCAGGTAGCCCACGCGTTTAACGTCGCGCTCTTCCAGGTAGGGGTGCTTATATTCCAGATTACCGTTCGCAAGGTGACCAATCACTTTGCGCATGGTCTCTGCATAAGGACGGCTGGCCGCCATGCGATCCTGCGATTTACGCATTTTGGAAGCGGCGACCATCTCCATCGCTTTAGTGATCTTTTGCGTGTTCTGGACGCTTGCGATCTTACTACGTATCTCTTTTGCGCCGGCCATGAGCTTCTCCTCAATGCCTTACGGCCTGCCCTAAGGCAAGCCGCCAGACGTTACCAGGACTGGGTTGCTTTGAAGGAATCGAGGATGCCTTTCAGCTTGCCTTCGATTTCGTCGTTATAGCCACCGGACTGGTTGATCTCTTGCATCAGCGGAGCGTGATCACGGTCGACGTAAGCCAGCAGTGCGGCTTCGAAGCTACCGATTTTCGCCAGTTCGACATCCGCCAGATAACCACGTTCTGCTGCGAACAGAACCAGAGACTGCTGCGCGACGGACATCGGCGCATACTGTTTCTGTTTCAGCAGTTCGGTCACTTTCTGACCGTGGTCAAGCTGTTTACGGGTGGCATCGTCAAGGTCGGATGCAAACTGAGAGAACGCCGCCAGTTCACGATACTGCGCCAGCGCGGTACGAATACCACCGGACAGTTTTTTCATGATCTTGGTCTGGGCTGCGCCACCTACACGGGATACCGAGATACCCGGGTTAACCGCAGGACGAATACCGGCGTTAAACAGGTTAGATTCCAGAAAGATCTGACCATCGGTAATGGAAATTACGTTGGTCGGAACGAACGCGGAAACGTCACCTGCCTGCGTTTCGATAATCGGCAGCGCGGTCAGAGAGCCGGTTTTCCCTTTCACTTCACCTTTGGTGAAGGCTTCGACGTAGTCGGCGTTAACACGCGCAGCACGCTCCAGCAGACGAGAGTGGAGGTAGAATACGTCGCCCGGGAATGCTTCACGTCCTGGCGGACGACGGAGCAGCAGGGAGATCTGACGGTAAGCAACAGCCTGTTTAGACAGGTCATCGTAAATGATCAGCGCATCTTCGCCGCGGTCGCGGAAGTATTCGCCCATTGCGCAACCGGCATATGGCGCCAGGTATTGCAGCGCAGCGGATTCGGACGCGGTCGCCACCACAACAATGGTGTTAGCCAGCGCGCCGTGTTCTTCCAGTTTGCGCACCACGTTAGAGATGGTGGACGCTTTCTGGCCGATAGCGACATAGATACATTTAATGCCGGAATCGCGCTGGTTGATGATGGCGTCGATAGCCAGCGCGGTTTTACCGGTCTGACGGTCACCGATGATCAGTTCACGCTGACCACGACCGATTGGGATCATGGAGTCAACGGCTTTATAGCCGGTCTGCACCGGCTGATCGACAGACTGACGATCGATAACGCCCGGCGCAATCGCTTCAACGGCAGAGAAGCCGTCATTATCAACCGGACCTTTACCGTCGATTGGCGCACCCAGGGTGTTTACCACACGTCCCAGCAGGCCGCGGCCAACCGGAACTTCCAGGATACGACCCGTACATTTAACCTTCATGCCTTCGGCAAGGTCAGCGTATGGACCCATGACTACCGCACCCACGGAGTCGCGCTCCAGGTTCAGTGCAATAGCGTAACGGTTACCCGGCAGGGAGATCATTTCACCCTGCATACAATCGGCCAGGCCGTGAATGCGGATAACACCGTCACTGACAGAAACAATAGTACCTTCGTTGTGAGCTTCGCTCACCACATTGAACTGAGCAATGCGCTGCTTGATCAGTTCGCTGATTTCGGTGGAATTCAGTTGCATGCTCCAGTCCCCTTAAGACTGCAAGACGTCTGCAAGGCGCTCAAGACGGCCGCGTACGCTGCCATCAATGACCATATCACCCGCCCGGATGATAACGCCTGCCATTACAGACTTATCGATTTTGCAATTCAGCTTCACTTTGCGTGACAGACGTTTTTCCATCGCGGCGCTGATTTTCGAAAGCTGCTCTTCACTCAATGCGGTTGCCGACGTAACTTCTACCTCGGAGGTAGCTTCACTGGCGGCACGCAGATGAATAAACTGCTCCAGAACATCCGGGAGCGCGTTCAGACGATTATTTTCAGCCATCACCCGAATCAGGTTCTGACCGTTTTCGTCTAACTGCTCACCGCAGACTGCGATAAACGACTCAGCGAGCGTTTCCGGCGCCAGCGCGCCAGAGAGAAGCTCTGCCATTTGTTCGTTCTTGGTTACCTCGGCGGCAAACGCCAGCATATCCTGCCAGCGCTCTACACTTTGGTGTTCAACGGCAAAGTCAAAAGCTGCTTTGGCGTAGGGGCGAGCTACCGTAACAAATTCAGACATCAGCCCCTCCCTCCTTACAGTTCAGCGACAAGTTTATCCACGATGTCGCTGTTAGCAGCTTCATCCACGGAACGTTCGATGATCTTCTCGGCGCCAGCAACAGCCAGGATAGCAACTTGCTTACGCAGCTCTTCACGGGCGCGTTTACGCTCGGCTTCAATTTCCGCCTGCGCCTGCGCCACGATTTTAGTACGTTCCTGCTCTGCTTCAGTTTTGGCTTCGTCCAGGATCTGAGCGCGGCGTTTGTTTGCCTGCTCGATGATTACCTGAGCTTCCGCTTTCGCTTTTTTCAGCTGGTCGGTCGCGCTGGCCTTTGCAAGGTCAAGATCCTTATGTGCTCGTTCAGCAGAAGCGAGACCGTCAGCAATTTCTTTCTGACGTTTCTCGATGGCTGCCATTAACGGCGGCCATACGTACTTCATGCAAAACCAGACAAAGAGAATAAACGCGATGGCCTGGCCGAGGATTGTTGCGTTAAGATTCACAGCACAATGCCTCTATCTAGTTAACCTTCTGATATTGCTCTTAATTCAAGCAACGCTTACTACGCGACAGCGAACATCACGTACAGACCCAGACCTACAGCGATCATCGGGATAGCATCCACCAGACCCATAACGATAAAGAACTGAGTACGCAGCAGAGGAATCAGATCAGGTTGACGCGCCGCGCCTTCCAGGAATTTACCCCCGAGGATGCCGATACCGATCGCAGCACCGATTGCCGCCAGACCCATCATCACAGCGGCAGCCATGTACAGCAGATCCATATTCAGGTTTTCCATGACAGTCTCCAGTTTGTTTCAGTTAAAACGTAGTAGTGTTGGTAAATTAATGCTCTTCGGACGCCATCGACAGATAGACAATCGTCAGAACCATGAAAATGAAGGCTTGCAGCGTAATAATCAGGATGTGGAAAATGGCCCACGGCACATTCAGAATCCACTGTGACCACCACGGCAACAGACCAGCAATCAGAATGAAAATCAGCTCACCGGCATACATGTTGCCGAACAGTCGCAGACCGAGAGAAACCGGTTTGGACAGCAGACTTACCCCTTCAAGGATTAAGTTGACAGGAATGAACGCCCAGTGATTGAACGGCTGCAGCGTCAACTCTTTAGCGAAGCCGCCGATGCCTTTCATTTTGATGCTGTAGAACAGAATAAGGATGAATACGCCCAACGCCATCGACAGGGTGATGTTGACGTCAGCAGACGGCACCACGCGCGTTGCCGGCAGACCCAGCCAATGCTCAGCGATATACGGCAGCAGGTCGATAGGCAGTAAGTCCATCAGGTTCATAAGGAATACCCAGACGAAAATCGTCAGGGCCAGCGGCGCAATCAGCTTGCTTTTGCCATGGTACATGTCTTTGACGCTGCCATGCACAAAGCCGACTATCAGCTCAATCGCGGTCTGAAACTTGCCTGGCACGCCGCTGGTCGCTTTTTTAGCAACGCTACGGAACATCACCAGAAACAACAGACCCAGCACCACCGAGAAGAACATGGAGTCAATATTGAGCGTCCAGAAGGTGGCTGGGGGGTTCTGCGGATCCACCAGCGAGAAAGTACGCAGGTCCAGCTGAAGGTTATTCAGATGGTGTCCTATGTATTCCTGCGGCGTCATATTTTCTGAAGCCATGATGCCTTTTACCCTTTGTTGTTAATTACAGCCGGCGCCAGTATCTGAACCACCAGCACCAAAACCCACGTAACGATCAGCGGCAAAAACACCGCCTTTAAAACCGCCAACGCCACCACCAGTAAAACCAGCATCGCTAACACCTTGAAGGCTTCACCGAAGGCGAAAGTCCAGGACACGCGGCCCTTAGCAGGTGTATGCGCCTGGTGACGCCAGGCAAATATCATAAACAACATATTAGGCAGTGCCACTGCCAATCCCCCACATACTGCGGAGATGCCCCAGAAGGGGTCTTTGAGGCAAAACAGCAATCCACTTGCTATTACCGCCAGAAACTGAATGAACAGAAGCTTACGAGCAACGTTTCGACTCACGAGCGACACAGACATCACGTTTTTACTCCTGCTCACTTCGGGGTATGCCGCGTGTCGTATAAAACGTTCTTTAAGACTTAGAGTCAAGCATCAAAAAGCGGTCAAATTATACGGTGCGCACCCGTGATTTCAAACAATAAGTAGCCAAAAGGTGAATAAATGTTTAAATATTTTTCTCTGGCCCGCATTTTTAACTTTTAGCCAAAGTGTGAACGATCGTACAAAACTGCAAATAGCGCGAAAACACTGGCGATAAAGCGTGCACCAGATCACACATTAAACATATTCATGCTTACGCAATTCATTTACGTGTCAATTCATGCCTTTTCATCTTTTTGATATTTAAGCGTAAAACCAGGTACTGTTTTAAAAATACCAGCTTACACCTTAAAAACGCCCCATTGACATTTATAATAAAAATTTAACAAGCAAAAGTGATTTTTCGATTCGATTTTTAGCAGACTGATATTTACAAAGTTGATTACTCTCTGTTTTAACAAAAGAAGCGACGTTGTCATGTTGAAACGAAACCGTAAATCCAGAGTTAAATGTAACAACGCTGAAATGCGTTATACCTGTCGATTTTTAACACAAGCCGCGTCGTTTTTTTTCTATTTTTTTTGATAAAAATTAAACTTTGTTTGACTTAATAATCACCAGATGCCGCTCGCCTTCCAGTTGCGGAACCCGTAATTTTTCAACAGATTCGACGCTAAAATCGTCAGGTAGTGAGGCAATTTCATCCCCTGGCAAATGCCCTTTTAAGGCATAAAAACGCCCTTTCTCTCCCGGCAGCTGGTGACACCAGCTCACCATATCATTCAACGATGCGAAAGCGCGGCTGATAACGCCATCAAACGGCGGTTCGGAAGGATAGGCTTCAACGCGGCTTTGAACCGGCGTGATGTTTTCCAGTTTCAGTTCGTGCTGAACCTGACGCAGAAAACGTACCCGCTTGCCCAGGCTGTCGAGTAAGGTGAAATGCGCGTCAGGGAGAACAATAGCCAGCGGGATGCCCGGCAGCCCCGGTCCTGTTCCTACATCGATAAAACGCTGTCCCTGAAGATACGGCGCAACGACTATGCTGTCGAGAATATGGCGTACCAACATTTCGTTGGGATCCCGCACTGACGTCAGGTTGTATGCTTTGTTCCATTTGTGCAGCATATCAACGTAGGCGACCAGCAGCGTTTTCTGGTGATCGGTAAGAGAAATACCGGCATCAGCCAGCAGACGAGAGAGTTTGTTGAGCACGGTCATTACCTGTTAATAATCAAATGCCCGATGCGCTTTCGCTTATCGGGCCTACAAATTTGTAGGGCGGGTAAGCGAAGCGCCCCCGCCAAATTAGTGTTATCAAGCGCTACGACGCAGCATACCTTGTTTTTTCAGCCATACCAGCAGAATGGAGATTGCCGCAGGCGTAACGCCGGAGATACGCGATGCCTGGCCGATAGACGCCGGTTTATGATCGTTCAGCTTGGCGATAACTTCGTTCGACAGACCGGAAACCTGACGATAATCCAGCGTGGCAGGCAGCAACGTATTCTCGTTACGTAGTTGTTTTTCAATCTCATCCTGCTGGCGAGCGATATACCCTTCGTATTTGACCTGGATTTCCACCTGCTCAGCGGCTTGCTCATCTTCAAGCGCAGGCGCGAATGCGGCAAGCGAAGTGAGCTGCGCGTAGGTCATTTCCGGACGACGTAACAGATCTTCGCCGCTGGCCTCACGGGAGAGAGGCGTGGTCAAATGCGTATTCACTTCATCGGCGGATTCCGCAGACGGCGTTACCCATGTCGATTTCAGCCGCTGACGTTCGCGTTCGATATTTTCCAGCTTCTCGTTGAAGCGCGCCCAGCGTTCATCATCCACCAGACCCAGCTCGCGGCCCATTTCGGTCAGACGCAGATCGGCGTTGTCCTCACGCAGCATCAGGCGATATTCGGCGCGGGAGGTAAACATGCGATACGGCTCTTTGGTGCCCAGCGTACAGAGATCGTCCACCAGCACGCCGAGATAAGCCTGAGAGCGCGCAGGCGCCCAGCCCTCTTTGTCGGCGGAAAGACGCGCGGCATTCAGACCAGCGAGCAAGCCCTGCGCCGCAGCCTCTTCATAGCCGGTAGTACCGTTGATTTGACCAGCAAAGAACAGGCCGTGAATAAATTTACTTTCCAGAGTCGGTTTCAGATCGCGCGGGTCGAAGAAATCGTACTCAATCGCGTAACCAGGGCGAACGATCTTCGCGTTCTCCATACCCTGCATGGAACGGACAATCTGCATCTGCACGTCAAACGGCAGGCTGGTGGAGATACCGTTAGGGTAAATCTCGTTAGAGGTCAGTCCTTCCGGCTCAAGAAAGATCTGATGCTGGTTACGATCGGCAAAACGCATCACCTTGTCTTCGATCGAAGGACAGTAGCGTGGGCCGATCCCTTCGATCACGCCAGCGTACATTGGGCTACGATCGAGGTTATTACGAATCACGTCATGGGTTTTCTCATTGGTATGCGTGATGTAACACGGCACCTGTTGCGGATGCTGAGAAGCATTCCCCATAAACGAGAAAACCGGCATCGGGTTATCGCCATGCTGTTGAGCCAACACGCTGAAATCGATAGTACGCGCATCAATACGCGGCGGTGTGCCGGTTTTCAGGCGGCTGACGCGTAGCGGGAGCTCACGCAGACGGCGAGACAGCGGGATGGATGGCGGATCGCCAGCACGACCGCCGCTGTAGTTATCCAGACCAATATGAATTTTGCCGTCCAGGAAGGTTCCGACGGTCAGCACCACCGCTTTCGCGCGGAATTTGAGCCCCATTTGGGTCACTGCGCCGACAACGCGATCGTTTTCGACAATCAGATCTTCAACCGCTTGCTGGAAGATCATCAGATTCGGCTGGTTCTCCAGCGCGGTACGCACCGCCTGGCGGTATAAGACTCGATCCGCCTGAGCCCGGGTAGCGCGAACGGCCGGACCTTTGCTGGCGTTTAGTATCCTAAACTGAATACCTGCCTGATCGATCGCTTTCGCCATCAGACCGCCGAGCGCATCCACCTCTTTTACCAGATGTCCCTTTCCAATACCGCCGATCGCCGGGTTGCAGCTCATCTGTCCCAACGTGTCAATATTGTGTGTCAAAAGCAGAGTCTGTTGACCCATACGCGCCGCGGCCATCGCGGCCTCAGTGCCTGCATGACCCCCGCCAATAATAATGACGTCAAAAGGATCCTGATAAAACATGGTAATTGCCTCGCATAACGCGGTGTGAAAATGGATTGAAGCCCGGGCGGTGGATTCTACTCAACTTTAGCCGATGGAGAAAGCCCCGGGATCCGGGCTATTAAAAAGAAGATCTTTTTATTTAGAGATCTGTTCTATTGTGATCTCTTATTAGGATCGCACCAGGCTGTGGATAACCCGGATCCTGTAATAAAGATCAACGCGTTGGAAAGGATCACTAGCTGTGAATGATCGGTGATCGTGGCCCGTATAAGCTGGGATCAAAACGGGTACTTATACACAACTCAAAAAGTGAACAACGGTTATTCTTTGGATAACTACCGGTTGATCCAAGCTTTCCACCAGATTTATCCACAATGGATCGCACGATCTTTACACTTATTTGAGTAAATTAATCCAGGATCCGAGCCAAATCTCCGCTGGATCTTCCGGAATCTCATGTTCAAGGATGTTGATCTTCAGTGTTTCCCCAACCTGTTTTGCGCCAGCGCCTTTCAGTTCCGCTTCTATTTTCTCAATCGCGCCGCAAAACGTGTCGTATTCTCGACTGCCAATGCCAATTGCGCCGAAACGTACCGCGGAAAGATCGGGTTTCTGCGTCTGAAGGTCTTCATAGAAAGGGGTCAGGTTGTCCGGAATGTCTCCGGCGCCGTGCGTTGAGCTGATTATCAGCCAGATCCCGGAAGTTGACAGATCCTCGAATAACGGACCGTGCACCGTTTCGGTTGAAAAACCGGCAGCTTCCAGCTTTTCCGCCAGATGTTCCGCGACGTATTCGGCGCCGCCCAGGGTGCTGCCGCTGATAAGAGTAATGTCTGCCATTGATCGCTCGCTCAGGTAAAGAGGCTGCATTGTACTCTGTGAACGAGCTGGGATCTACCTGTGGAAAAATGTGGGATTAAAAAAGCCGATCATGGCTTGATGGTGCGCATGATCGGGTTCTGCAAGACGATCAGTGTCTCAGTGGACTGAATTTCATCAATTGTTTGGATCTTGTTGATAAGTACGTGCTGAAGCGCGTCGATTGATTTACACATTACTTTTATAAAGATGCTGTAGTGACCGGTGGTGTAATACGCTTCCGTCACTTCATCCAGGCTTTCCAGCCGGGCCAGTGCGGAGGGATAGTCTTTGGCGCTTTTGAGAATGATGCCAATAAAGCAGCCCACATCGTAGCCCAGCTGTTTGGGGCTGACGTCAATCCGTGCGCCAGTAATAATCCCGGCCTGCTTCATTTTCTCGACGCGAACGTGAATGGTTCCAGGGCTAACGCCAAATTGTTTGGCCAGTTCGGCGTAGGCAGTGCGGGCATTTTCCATTAAGGCGTCAAGTATGCCGCGGTCCAGATTGTCGATCTGATAATTTTCCATCGCTTTTTCTTATTCAGATTAATGATTATCTCTATTTTAGCCATTATTTTTAACGAATCAAAACCGAAGTTAGCTTTTTATCTGTTGATTATTGAATAGTGCTCTCGTTTTGTTGCTTAATCATAGGCAACAGGACGCAGGAGTAAAAAAATGAAAACCGCTTACATTGCCAAACAACGTCAAATTAGCTTCGTGAAATCACATTTCTCTCGCCAGCTGGAGGAGCGTCTGGGTCTGATTGAGGTCCAGGCGCCGATCCTGAGTCGCGTAGGAGATGGTACGCAGGATAATTTGTCCGGCTGTGAAAAAGCGGTGCAGGTAAAAGTGAAAGCGTTGCCTGACGCCCAGTTCGAAGTGGTGCATTCACTGGCGAAGTGGAAACGTCAAACCCTGGGGCAGCATGACTTCAGCGCGGGCGAAGGGCTGTACACGCACATGAAAGCCCTTCGCCCCGATGAAGACCGACTCTCTCCGCTCCACTCGGTCTATGTGGATCAGTGGGACTGGGAGCGTGTCATGGGCGATGGCGAGCGCCAATTTTCCACCCTGAAAAGCACAGTAGAGGCTATATGGGCAGGTATTAAGGCGACGGAAGCGGAAGTGCATAAACAGTTTGGTCTGGCGCCGTTCCTGCCAGAGCAAATTCAGTTTGTTCACAGCCAGGAGCTGTTGTCTCGCTATCCGGATCTGGATGCGAAAGGGCGCGAACGCGCGATCGCCAAAGAACTTGGCGCCGTTTTCCTGGTGGGGATCGGCGGTAAACTGAGCGATGGCCACCGCCATGATGTACGTGCGCCTGATTATGATGACTGGAGCTCCGCATCTGAGCTGGGCTACGCCGGTCTGAACGGCGATATCCTGGTGTGGAACCCGGTGCTGGAAGATGCGTTTGAGCTTTCCTCTATGGGTATCCGCGTAGATGCCGATACGCTGATGCGCCAGCTGGCGTTGACCGGTGATGAAGATCGTTTGCAACTGGAGTGGCATCAGGCGCTGCTGCGCGGCGAAATGCCGCAGACCATCGGCGGCGGGATTGGGCAGTCGCGTCTGACGATGTTGCTGCTGCAATTGCCGCATATTGGTCAGGTGCAGTGCGGCGTATGGCCCGCGCAGGTTCGCGAAAGCATTCCTGCTATTTTATAAGCCGTTAGCGCCGCCAGCGTCTCAGCAGGCGGCTTCGCATCCCGGTGTCAAAGCGCCAGATATGATCGAAAATGCGCATGATGCCGGGTTTGCCGTGCGCCGA
Source organism: Salmonella sp. JXY0409-18 (assembly GCF_020268625.1). NCBI lineage: Bacteria > Pseudomonadati > Pseudomonadota > Gammaproteobacteria > Enterobacterales > Enterobacteriaceae > Salmonella > Salmonella sp. JXY0409-18. The sequence continues at coordinate 4,563,879 of NZ_CP084216.1, read as the reverse complement.
CATCGCCACCGCATGGAATCGATGCTGGTGAAGACGCTGCAACTCTCCCACTTTGCTCACCACGTCATCCGGCAAGCGCTGGGCGATAAAATCCGAAATGACCACCGCATCGGCATCAAACCATTCCCGTCCCTGCATTCTTTCAATAATGGCGCGAAAACAGCTGGCGATATCCGTGCCGCCGCGAAAACGTTGACTTAAAAAGCGGATGGCCTGCTCGATACCTTCCGGGCCGGAGAGTTCATAGCGCACAACGTCAGTGGAAAACAGCATAATAAAGCAGCGGCGGTTATCCGCCAGCGCAACGCGCATCAACGCCAGGCAGAACGCTTTTGCGCACTGCTCGTTAAATCCCCCCATCGAGCCTGAAGTATCGACGCAGACAATAAACGGTCCGCGCGGCTGCTCGTCGACATCCTGGTGTACTACCGGCCGTTCGGTCACTTTCTCACGCCACGCTTCGCCATGCAGGCGATAGGTGAGGAGCTGTTTTTCCACTAACCGGCGGTAAAATTCATATTCCAGCTCGGTGATGCCGAGCGTCGCCAGCTCTGGCGGCAACAGGCGCAGAATATCATCGCTTTGCTGAATACCGTCAACCTGCTCCGGCACCGTAGCGGGTTCGCGTACCAGTGTACGAAAGGTTTCCATCGGCGCGTCTTTTTTCGGTACCGATTTGGCTTCCCGCGAACGTCCCAGTTGTTCCGCCAGTTGCATTAGCTCCGGCTGGGCGGCGAGAAATTCGCCGTATTTGACGATCAGTTGATAATCACCACGTTTAAGCTGGCCCGCGCTCATATCCCACAGGCGGCCTGCGGCATTATCATTTTCCGCTAGCGTCGGTTCCAGTTGCCCGCTCAACGTCATCCGTTCCTGAACGTCACTCAGCAACTGCTCGCGCTCTTCTTCCAGTAGTTGCTGGTTTAACGTGGTGGCCTGCACCACCAGACTTAACCGCCAGCGTTGCAAAAAAAGCGTGTGTAGCGCAGGGGTAAAGGTACTGTTGCTCTCCGTCAACTGCTTCGCCTGCGCGGCATACGGTGAATGCAGGCGGTGAAGCAACGCCAGTATTTGCGGCAGTTGCACGATGAACTGTGGTGTAGAGAGAAGCTGGCTTTGCTGATAACACATGACCTCTTCCATGAGTTCCGGCGGAACGTGTGCGTCTTTAAGACGGCTGCGTAGCGCTTCCCGCCAGCGCGGGAGATCGGCGGTCACGGCGTTTTTTAAACGCGGAAACTTTTCAAAGAAAATGACCAGCTGTGGGGAAGCCAGTAGCGCAAGGATCATCTCTTCGACCATTCCCTCTTCGCTGACGGCCAGCATGGTATTTAGCGTATCCAGCGTCAGCATTGTTGCGCCTGGCGGATCTGTTCTCCTACATCCTGCAGGCTGGCCTCAATGCGCCCTAACCAGTCGCTGTGAATAAACAGGCAATGTTGCTGCTCGCTGAAGCGGGTATGCTGCTGGCGCCAGTCGTTTTCTAACGTTTCCAGCTGCTGTTTGATCTCCGCAGGCATACTGTCTTCAGCCGCTCCCGGTAACGCCAGACGGGTACCTTGTAGACTGATGTCGCGCACCACCAAATGTTGAGCGTTATCGACTTCCATATTCAACGTTTGGGCAAAGCCGATCCCGTTCAGTTTGCCGCGGATCTCGCCGCCTTTGGTCAGCCAAAGTTCCAGCGCGCTGCGGTCAAAGGTAATATGGATCACTTCCATATCATGCAGTTTTAGCGGTTTTTGTAGCAATAACGTCAACGTTGACGCGCTGGCTTCCGGCGGTAAAGTGTAATGCGGGCGGCGGCTGAACATACCGCCTTCTTTAATGACGGTGAAGGCGGTTTTATCGCTTTGCTGTTGCTGCAACTGGAGGCGACGCTGGACGATACCGCCGAGGCGAGTCAGCATGGCCTGCTGCTGCCAGGCGTGTCCGGTCATCAATATTTCCAGTTGCTGTTGCATGAGATTCAGACTCTGCGCGTCATACCACAAGCAATCTTTTAGCAGGATAAGGTCAATCGGCGCAACCGCGTCGCGTCCGCTAAAGAAGGCGCTGGCCTGTAACAGGCGGATGGCTTTCTTCCAGCGACGGTCGGAGACATAAGGCGCATTCGGCAAATTATCCAGCTGTTGGCGCAGAGTAAATATCAGCTCAAAGATCGGATCAGGGAGTGAAATCGCGCCGATATCTTTTTGCCACTGTTGATATTCTTCGTCGCTAACCTGTAACGAGGCAGGGACCGGGTTATCGCTCTCATCCTGCTGATTAACCAGCATGGAGCGGAAATTGGCTTTATCCTGAACTTTATCCAGCCACAGGCGAATCAACATTCGGTCGTACAAGGCTTCCAGGCTGCTGTCCGCTTCGGGCAGTTCGTTAGAGGCCGCCACCAGCAGCCGCATCGGAATTTTTTCCTCAAACGCGCCGTTGCGGAAATGGCGTTCGTTAATGGCGGTCAGCAATGTGTTCAGGATAGCGGGCCCGGCTTTCCAGATTTCATCCAGAAAAACGATTTCGGCTTCGGGAAGGTAGCCGGTCGTTAAGCGTTCATAGCGACCTTCATCTTTCAGCGCCTGAATAGAGAGCGGTCCAAAAACCTCTTCCGGCGTGGAAAAGCGTGTCATCAGATATTCAAAAGCGCGGGCGCGCTGGAAAGCAAACTTCAGGCGGCGGGCAATCAGACTCTTGGCGATACCGGGCGGGCCCAACAAAAAGACGCTTTCACCGCTTAACGCCGCCAGTAGGCACAGGCGTATGGCGTGACTACGTTCATACAGCCCCTTCTCAAGGGCGCTGCTCAGACGGGAAATTCTTTCCGCTAATAAATGTGGGTGAGCCATAATAAAGAGGCGTCCTTTCGACAAATGGATCATGCTAATTGCGAGTATAGACGTTTCACCACCGGGGCTATAATCGTCTGATGCGCTGTTTATTTTTCTTTGAGCCAGGTTAATCTGGCTTCATTTAGGGGTACGATTTTATGATTAATCGTGCATACTGTGCGCTTTTTTGTGGGCCAAGGGACTAAGCACACATTTCATATCTATACACTCATTCATTCAAACTACATCAAGGCGGCAAAGGAGTGAATCCCCTGGCACTGACTTAAACGTGTGACTGGGGTAAGCGAATGCAGCCGACAAGGAGGTAGCGTGAAGGGTGACGTGTATAAACGAAAGATGAGTCTATGAGCACTGATAATAAGCAATCGTTGCCTGCGATTACCCTCGCAGCTATTGGGGTTGTCTACGGTGATATTGGTACCAGCCCGCTTTATACGCTTCGTGAATGTTTGTCCGGTCAGTTTGGTTTTGGCGTTGAACGAGATGCCGTGTTTGGTTTTCTGTCGCTGATCTTCTGGCTACTCATCTTTGTGGTTTCCATCAAATATCTCACCTTCGTGATGCGCGCCGATAACGCGGGTGAAGGTGGAATTTTGACGCTGATGTCGCTTGCCGGGCGTAATACCTCGGCGCGCACCACATCCATGTTAGTTATCATGGGACTGATAGGCGGCAGCTTCTTCTATGGCGAAGTGGTGATTACGCCGGCGATTTCGGTGATGTCGGCGATTGAAGGCCTGGAGATTGTCGCGCCGCAGCTGGATACCTGGATTGTCCCACTCTCCATTATTGTGCTGACTCTGTTGTTTATGATTCAGAAGCACGGTACGGGAATGGTAGGGAAACTCTTTGCGCCGATCATGCTGACCTGGTTTTTAATCCTGGCGGTACTTGGCCTGCGCAGTATCATCGCCAATCCTGAAGTGTTACATGCGCTGAATCCTGTCTGGGCGGTACGTTTTTTCCTTGAATATAAAACCGTATCATTTATTGCGTTGGGCGCGGTGGTGCTGTCGATTACCGGCGTAGAGGCGTTGTACGCCGATATGGGACACTTCGGTAAGTTCCCGATTCGCCTGGCGTGGTTTACCGTGGTACTGCCGTCGTTAGTACTGAACTACTTTGGTCAGGGCGCATTGCTACTAAAGCATCCGGAAGCGATTAAAAATCCCTTCTTCCTGTTGGCGCCGGACTGGGCGTTAATTCCGCTGCTGATTCTGGCCGCGCTGGCGACGGTGATCGCCTCCCAGGCGGTCATTTCCGGCGTCTTTTCGCTGACGCGTCAGGCCGTGCGTCTTGGCTATTTGTCGCCAATGCGCATTATCCATACCTCCGAGATGGAGTCCGGTCAGATCTATATCCCTTTCGTTAACTGGCTGCTTTATTTCGCGGTCGTGGTTGTTATTGTTAGCTTTGAGCACTCCAGCAACCTGGCGGCGGCCTATGGCATCGCCGTGACCGGCACGATGGTGCTGACGTCTATTCTTTCTACGACCGTGGCGCGTAAGAACTGGCACTGGAACAAATATTTTGTCGCGCTGATCCTCATCGCGTTCCTGTGCGTGGATATCCCGCTGTTCTCGGCTAACCTCGACAAATTGTTGTCCGGCGGTTGGCTGCCGCTGAGCCTGGGTCTGATCATGTTCACGATCATGACCACCTGGAAGAGCGAGCGTTTCCGTCTGTTGCGTCGTATGCATGAACACGGTAATTCGCTGGAAGCGATGATTGCTTCACTGGAGAAGTCACCGCCGGTTCGGGTGCCGGGTACTGCCGTATACATGTCGCGCGCGCTCAGTGTGATCCCTTTTGCTTTATTGCATAACCTGAAGCACAACAAAGTGTTGCATGAGCGCGTAATCTTATTGACGTTGCGTACGGAAGATGCGCCTTATGTGCATAACGTTCGCCGGGTGCAGATTGAGCAGTTGTCTCCGACATTCTGGCGCGTGGTGGCCAGCTACGGCTGGCGCGAAACGCCAAACGTTGAAGAGGTGTTCCACCGCTGCGGTCTGGAAGGGCTTAGCTGTCGGATGATGGAAACGTCGTTCTTTATGTCGCACGAGTCGTTGATTGTCGGCAAACGCCCGTGGTATTTGCGTTTGCGCGGTAAACTGTATTTGTTGCTGCAACGTAACGCTCTGCGCGCGCCGGATCAGTTCGAGATCCCGCCTAACCGCGTGATTGAGTTAGGAACGCAGGTCGAGATTTAACCTCCTATCACCATGCCGGGGGCCGCGTTGGCTTACCCGGCCTGGCCAATCCGTAGATTCCCACAAGATAATCGCCATCGGGCGATTATCTTCATCTGATTTCCGCTAGCGAAACGTTTCGACGGCGATCACAATTCTGTTACGTCATGATGGTTTTATGAACACATCCAGGGTTACACTGCGGCCAGCGAAACGTTTCGCTAGTGGAGCAGAAAAATGAAGAAAGGCACCGTACTCAACTCTGAAATCTCGTCGGTCATTTCCCGTCTGGGGCATACTGATACTCTGGTGGTCTGTGATGCGGGTTTACCTATCCCGAATAGCACCGCGCGTATCGATATGGCACTAACCCAGGGCGTACCTTCTTTTATGCAGGTGGTGGATGTTGTGACCCGGGAAATGCAGGTTGAGGCGGCGATTCTTGCAACGGAAATCAAACAACAGAATCCGCAGCTCCACGAAACGTTGCTCACTCACCTTGAGCAACTGCAGCAACACCAGGGAAACACCATAAAAATTAGTTATACGACACACGAACAATTCAAAAAATTGACTGCAGACAGTCAGGCGGTGATTCGCAGCGGGGAGTGTTCCCCGTATGCGAACGTCATTCTTTGCGCTGGCGTCACTTTCTGAGGCCGCTATGGACGCATTACTGCAACTCAAAGGGATCGATAAAGCGTTCCCCGGCGTGAAGGCTCTCTCCGGCGCCGCGTTAAACGTTTATCCTGGCCGCGTTATGGCGCTGGTGGGGGAAAACGGCGCCGGAAAATCCACCATGATGAAAGTATTAACCGGCATCTATACGCGAGATGCAGGATCGTTGTTATGGCTGGGTAAAGAGACCACCTTTAACGGGCCTAAATCGTCTCAGGAAGCCGGGATCGGCATTATTCATCAGGAACTGAACCTGATTCCGCAGTTGACCATTGCGGAAAATATCTTCCTGGGCCGTGAATTTGTGAATCGCTTTGGCAAAATCGACTGGAAAAAGATGTATGCCGAAGCCGACCACCTCTTAGCCAAACTCAATCTGCGCTTTAAGAGCGATAAGCTGGTGGGCGAACTCTCTATCGGCGATCAGCAAATGGTGGAAATCGCCAAAGTGCTGAGCTTCGAATCCAAAGTCATCATTATGGATGAACCGACCGATGCGCTGACCGACACTGAAACCGACTCTCTGTTCCGCGTTATCCGCGAATTAAAATCGCAGGGGCGCGGCATTGTCTATATCTCTCACCGTATGAAAGAGATTTTCGAAATTTGCGATGACGTGACGGTCTTCCGCGATGGGCAATTTATCGCCGAGCGTGAAGTGGCCACGTTGACCGAAGATTCTCTTATCGAAATGATGGTGGGACGTAAGCTGGAAGATCAGTACCCGCATCTGGATAACGCGCCGGGTGAGATTCGCCTCAAGGTCGATAATCTGTGCGGACCGGGCGTGAATGATGTCTCTTTTGTGCTGCGAAAAGGCGAGATTCTTGGCATTTCCGGCCTGATGGGCGCCGGTCGCACCGAGCTGATGAAAGTATTGTACGGCGCGATGCCGCGAACCAGCGGTTACGTGACGCTTGATGGACACGAAGTGGTGACGCGTTCTCCGCAGGACGGGCTGGCCAATGGCATCGTTTATATCTCTGAAGACCGTAAGCGCGATGGACTGGTGCTCGGCATGTCAGTTAAAGAGAATATGTCGCTGACGGCGCTGGACTATTTCAGCCGCGCTGGCGGAAGCCTGAAACACAAAGATGAGCAACAGGCGGTGGGGGATTTTATCCGTCTGTTCAACGTCAAGACACCGTCAATGGAACAGGCGATAGGCCTGCTTTCTGGCGGTAATCAGCAAAAAGTGGCGATTGCCCGCGGGTTGATGACGCGCCCGAAAGTGCTCATTCTCGACGAGCCGACCCGCGGCGTGGACGTCGGCGCCAAGAAAGAGATTTACCAGCTTATCAACCAGTTTAAGGCCGACGGCCTGAGCATCATTCTGGTCTCATCTGAGATGCCAGAAGTATTAGGCATGAGCGATCGCATCATCGTCATGCATGAAGGGCATCTCAGCGGTGAATTTACTCGCGAGCAGGCCACCCAGGAAGTGTTAATGGCTGCCGCAGTGGGCAAGCTTAATCGCGTGAATCAGGAGTAAAAAAGATGACAACCCAGGCTGTTTCTGGTCGCCGTTATTTCACTAAAGCGTGGCTTCTTGAGCAGAAGTCGCTCATTGCCCTGCTGGTGTTGATCGCGATTGTTTCGACGTTGAGCCCCAACTTTTTTACCGTTAATAATCTGTTCAATATTCTTCAACAGACCTCCGTCAACGCCATTATGGCGGTGGGGATGACGTTGGTGATTCTGACATCGGGGATCGATCTGTCCGTCGGTTCCCTGCTGGCGCTCACCGGCGCGGTTGCCGCTTCAATCGTCGGCGTTGAAGTGAATGCGCTGGTCGCGGTTGCCGCCGCGCTGGCGCTGGGCGCTGCGATTGGCGCCGTCACTGGCGTTATCGTCGCGAAAGGCCGCGTACAGGCGTTTATCGCTACGCTGGTGATGATGCTGCTACTGCGCGGCGTGACGATGGTTTACACCGACGGTAGCCCTGTCAACACTGGCTTTACCGATAACGCCGATCTGTTTGGCTGGTTCGGTATCGGCCGTCCGCTGGGCGTTCCTACGCCGGTCTGGATCATGGCCATCGTCTTTATCGCCGCCTGGTATATGCTGCATCACACCCGTCTGGGACGCTATATCTACGCGCTGGGCGGTAACGAAGCGGCGACGCGTCTGTCTGGCATTAGCGTGAGCAAAGTGAAAATTATCGTCTATTCACTTTGCGGCCTGACAGCGTCGCTGGCGGGCATCATTGAAGTGGCGCGCCTCTCTTCCGCGCAGCCGACGGCGGGTACCGGCTATGAGCTGGATGCTATTGCCGCCGTGGTGCTTGGCGGCACCAGCCTTGCAGGCGGTAAAGGACGCATTGTTGGGACATTGATCGGCGCATTGATTCTCGGCTTCCTTAATAATGGTTTGAATTTGTTAGGTGTTTCCTCCTATTACCAGATGATCGTCAAAGCGGTGGTGATTTTGCTGGCGGTACTGGTAGACAACAAAAAGCAGTAACAACGACTACAGGACATCTGAAATATGAACATGAAAAAACTGGCTACCCTGGTATCTGCTGTTGCGCTGAGCGCCACCGTGAGCGCGAATGCAATGGCGAAAGACACCATTGCGCTGGTGATCTCTACCCTCAATAACCCCTTCTTCGTGTCGTTAAAAGACGGGGCGCAAAAAGAGGCGGATAAACTGGGTTATAACCTGGTGGTGCTGGACTCCCAGAACAACCCTGCCAAAGAGCTGGCGAACGTGCAGGATTTAACCGTTCGCGGGACCAAAATTCTGCTGATCAACCCGACTGACTCCGATGCGGTGGGTAACGCGGTGAAGATGGCGAACCAGGCGAAGATTCCGGTTATCACGCTTGACCGCCAGGCAACCAAAGGCGATGTCGTCAGCCATATCGCGTCTGATAACGTGCTGGGCGGTAAGATCGCTGGCGACTATATCGCGAAAAAAGCTGGCGAAGGCGCTAAAGTGATTGAGTTGCAAGGCATTGCCGGAACATCTGCGGCGCGTGAGCGTGGCGAAGGTTTCCAGCAGGCGGTAGCCGCTCACAAATTTAATGTCCTGGCCAGCCAGCCTGCCGATTTCGACCGTACTAAGGGTCTGAACGTCATGCAGAACCTGTTGACCGCGCATCCGGATGTTCAGGCTGTCTTCGCCCAGAACGATGAAATGGCGCTGGGCGCACTGCGCGCGCTGCAAACTGCCGGTAAAGCAGATGTGATGGTGGTTGGATTTGACGGTACGCCGGATGGCGAAAAGGCCGTAAAAGATGGCAAACTGGCAGCGACTATCGCTCAGTTACCGGATCAAATCGGCGCCAAAGGCGTTGAGGTGGCGGATAAGGTGCTGAAAGGCGAAAAAGTTCAGGCCAAATATCCGGTTGACCTGAAACTGGTCATCAAGCAGTAATAAACGACACGGGTCAACTATGGCCTGATGGCGACAGAAATACGCGAGCCTCCGCTGAGGTGAACGTAAAAAAAGAAAAGCAGGGCACGCGCCACCCTAACCGGTGGCGCACTTTGACGTGGAACCCCGAATATGAAAACCGCAGGTAATCTCATCGTCCTTGGCAGCATTAATGCCGATCATATCCTTAATCTTGAGTCCTTCCCTACCCCGGGTGAAACGGTAACCGGTAGCCATTATCAGGTCGCGTTTGGCGGGAAAGGCGCGAATCAGGCGGTTGCTGCGGGACGTAGCGGGGCAAATATTGCGTTTATCGCCTGCACGGGCGATGACGATATTGGCGACAGTATTCGTAAACAATTAGTCAGCGATCGTATTGATATCGCGCCAGTTAGCGTCATTAAAGGCGAGTCTACCGGGGTGGCGCTGATTTTCGTTAATGGCGAAGGCGAGAATGTCATCGGTATTCATGCCGGAGCGAATGCCGCGTTATCGCCGGCGTTGGTTGATGCGCAACGTGAACGTATCGCGCAGGCGGATGCGTTACTGATGCAGCTGGAATCGCCGCTGGAAAGCGTACTGGCGGCGGCGAAAATCGCCCATCAACATCATACTACTGTTGCGCTTAACCCGGCGCCTGCCCGTGAGCTACCGGATGAACTGCTGGCGCTGGTGGACATCATCACGCCAAATGAAACGGAAGCTGAAAAGCTGACGGGCGTGCGTGTGGAAAATGACAACGATGCCGCGAAAGCTGCGCAGGTTTTGCATGATAAAGGCATTCGAACCGTATTAATTACCTTAGGAAGCCGTGGCGTCTGGGCCAGCGTAGACGGCGAGGGCCGCCGCGTTCCTGGATTTAGCGTTGAGGCTGTCGATACCATTGCCGCCGGAGATACGTTTAACGGCGCCTTTATCACCGCGATACTGGAGGAGACGCCGTTGCCGGAAGCGATTCGCTTTGCCCATGCCGCCGCCGCGATTGCCGTAACGCGTAAAGGCGCGCAACCGTCCGTTCCGTGGCGCGAAGAGATAGAAGCGTTTTTACATCAGCAGGGGTAACGCTTGGCTACTATGAAAGATGTTGCCCGCCTGGCGGGAGTCTCTACATCGACGGTCTCTCACGTTATTAACAAAGATCGCTTTGTGAGTGAGACGATAACCGAAAAAGTTGAAGCGGCGATTAAATCACTTAACTATGCGCCTTCCGCGCTGGCGCGAAGCCTCAAGTTAAACCAGACCCGCACGATTGGTATGCTAATTACCGCCAGTACCAACCCTTTTTATTCCGAACTGGTGCGCGGCGTTGAGCGAAGCTGTTTTGAGCGCGGTTATAGTCTGGTGCTGTGCAATACCGAAGGCGACGAGCAACGGATGAACCGTAACCTGGAGACGCTGATGCAAAAACGGGTAGACGGTTTACTGCTGCTGTGTACCGAAACGCATCAGCCTTCTCGGGAAATCATGGAGCGTTATCCGTCTATTCCTACCGTCATGATGGACTGGTCGCCGTTTGATGGTGAGGGCGATAGCGATCTCATTCAGGATAATTCGTTGTTAGGCGGCGATCTTGCGACCCAACACCTTATCGATAAAGGATTTACCCGAATAGCCTGTATTACCGGCCCGCTGGACAAAACGCCAGCGCGTTTGCGGCTGGAAGGGTATCGGGCGGCGATGAAACGCGCAGGGCTGGTTATTCCGCAAGGCTATGAGATCACCGGCGATTTTGAATTTGGCGGCGGCTTTGACGCCATGCAGGCGTTACTCGCCCATCAACAGCGACCGCAAGCGGTTTTTACCGGAAACGATGCGATGGCTGTCGGCGCCTATCAGGCGCTATATCAGGCGGGGCTTCGTATTCCGCAGGATATGGCGGTCATTGGCTATGATGATATTGAGCTGGCGCGCTATATGACGCCGCCGCTGACGACTATCCATCAGCCGAAAGATGAATTGGGCGAGCTGGCTATTGATGTGTTGATTCATCGGATGGCGCAGCCCGCCTTGCAACAACAGCGACTTCAGCTTACTCCGGTTTTGACGGTGCGTGGGTCGGTTTAGATTTATGCCGTTCTTTAATCAGATTGTTGCCGTCTTTGGCTCTTAGCAGCATAAACATCAGCGCGGACACGATAGTGATCGCCCCCATCGTGATAAAGGTGTAGTGGAACTGTTCCACGGTACTGGTGCCCGCAAAACCTTCATAAATACGTAACACCGCCGCGCTGATCGCCACGCCTAAACTGATAGACAATTGCTGCGTAACCGCCAGAACGCTGTTGCCGCTGCTGGCGTTATCGTCCGTCAGATCCGCAAGAGTAATTGTATTCATTGCCGTAAATTGAGTGGACATCGCCATTCCAAGAATGAATAGCGGCAGTACGAGCATCCAGATCGGCATGGCGGGAGATTGAAACGAAAACTGGGCAATCATCAGACCGATAAATACCGTAATGCCGACCAGAGTCTTCCGGTATCCCAAACGTCGCAAAACCTGCGTTACGGTCGATTTCGCGATAATAGAACCCAAAGCTGTCGGCGCCATCATGCAGCCGGCGATCAGAGCCGGGTAGCCAAAACCAACCTGTAGCATTAACGGCATCAAAAAAGGTACGCAGCCTGTCCCCAGACGCGTGGCGAGGTTGCCGGCAATACCGACGGAAAATGTGCGTGTCTTAAACAGCGATAGTGATATTAACGGTGTCGGATGACGGCGGGCGTGGCGGATATAGGCCAATAGTAGAACGATACTGCAAAAAATAATGGCGGATGCGATCCATGTCGCCACAATCTTTTCGCCAAACAGTTCCATTCCGCTGGAAAATAAAACCAGACTTAACCCAAAAAGAAAGAAGCCGGTCATGTCAAACTTGCGACGCGGCGTGGTGAAGTTGGGCATATATTTGCGGGCATACAGAATGCCTGCAACACCAATGGGAATATTAATCAGGAAGATCCAGTGCCAGCTTGCCCAGGTCACCAGTACGCCGCCTAATACCGGCCCCAGAATCGGACCTACCAGCCCCGGCATAGTGACAAAGTTAAGAACAGGCAGCAGCTCACTACGCGGATAGGCTCGCAATAACGCAAGCCGCGCCACTGGCATCATCATCGCTCCGCCGACGCCTTGTACGACGCGAAAAATAACCAATTCAGATAGTGAACTGGAGAGCGCGCAGGCCAGCGAGCCTAACGTAAACAGACTTACGGCAACCATAAAGACGCGACGCGTACCGAAGCGGTCAGCCAGCCAGCCGCTTACCGGAATTAACATAGCTACTGTCAGGGTATAACTGATAATAGCGGACTGCATGGCGAGTGGTGAACGGTTAAGGCTATGCGCAATAGCCGGTAAAGCGGTATTCAAAATGGTGGCGTCTAGCGCCTGCATAAAGAAGGCCATCGCCGCGATCCACGGCAGGCCAGCCATACTGCGCGCTTTTTTGCTGGTCATTCAATATCCTGTTAATTATCTGGTCTTTCATTGGGCGCTATTAACAACGCCTGGCAGGCCTGGAAAGCGCGTTCGCCGTCGCCATCAGCGATGGCATCAACAATGGCCTGGTGCAAATCCAGCTTTACCACCTCGTTATAGGTGATTGAGGTAAAGTAAGTGTGATAAACCGAATGAAATAGCGTCGCAAAAGAGATTAGAAAGGGATTGGCGCTCATTTCGTAGATATGCTCGTGCCATGCCATATCCACTTCAATCCATCGTTCACGCTTAAAATGCTTTTTCAGCGCGACCATCTCTTCCATTAAGGCATTAAGCCGCGCTTTCTGCTCCGGTGTGCCAAGAGTCGCCGCCAGCAGGCAGGCTTGCGGCTCCAGGCTAATACGCATCACCAGAAAATGATCTACCACCTGATGAAAATTTTCTTCCGTCATCCACCAGGTCAGCAGCTCTTGATCCAGAAAGTTCCAGTTTCCCTGCGGCATCACCCGCGTACCAATGCGCGGACGGGGTAGCACCATACCTTTAGCCGTCAACGTTTTCACCGCTTCGCGAACTGCCGTTCGACTTACGCCGTACTGCTCGCCCAGTTCTATTTCGCCGGGAAGAATCGTACCAGGGGCGTAGTCACCCTTTAATATCCGCTGCGCCAGCTTTTCAGCCAGAACATAGGATAGATTTTTCTGTGCGGCTAATTGTTGTGCGCTTAAAGGCATGAATGTTCTTCCTTTCTCTTTCGTTTGGTTATTAGTATGCCACCTGGAAGTGTGATTGCAGTTGCAATAACGGCAATTTGCTTATTTTATGGCACGTTAAGCACGCCATTGATGAAAAAAGAGACACTCAGAAAATTATTTTAAATTTCCTCTTGTCAGGCAGAAATAACTCCCTATAATGCGCCACCACTGACACGGAACAACGGCATACAGGCCGCCGGGTCAGCGGGGTTCAGACCAGAACCTCACGGAGAAAAGCGAAAATAAACGCTTGACTCTGAAGCGGGAAAGCGTAATATGCACACCCCGCGCCGCTGAGAAAAAGCGAAGCGGCACTGCTCTTTAACAATTTATCAGACAATCTGTGTGGGCACTCGAAGATACGGATTCTTGACGTCGCAAGACGAAAAATGAATACCAAGTCTCAAGAGTGAACACGTAATTCATTACGAAGTTTAATTCATTGAGCATCAAACTTTTAAATTGAAGAGTTTGATCATGGCTCAGATTGAACGCTGGCGGCAGGCCTAACACATGCAAGTCGAACGGTAACAGGAAGCAGCTTGCTGCTTTGCTGACGAGTGGCGGACGGGTGAGTAATGTCTGGGAAACTGCCTGATGGAGGGGGATAACTACTGGAAACGGTGGCTAATACCGCATAACGTCGCAAGACCAAAGAGGGGGACCTTCGGGCCTCTTGCCATCAGATGTGCCCAGATGGGATTAGCTTGTTGGTGAGGTAACGGCTCACCAAGGCGACGATCCCTAGCTGGTCTGAGAGGATGACCAGCCACACTGGAACTGAGACACGGTCCAGACTCCTACGGGAGGCAGCAGTGGGGAATATTGCACAATGGGCGCAAGCCTGATGCAGCCATGCCGCGTGTATGAAGAAGGCCTTCGGGTTGTAAAGTACTTTCAGCGGGGAGGAAGGTGTTGTGGTTAATAACCGCAGCAATTGACGTTACCCGCAGAAGAAGCACCGGCTAACTCCGTGCCAGCAGCCGCGGTAATACGGAGGGTGCAAGCGTTAATCGGAATTACTGGGCGTAAAGCGCACGCAGGCGGTCTGTCAAGTCGGATGTGAAATCCCCGGGCTCAACCTGGGAACTGCATTCGAAACTGGCAGGCTTGAGTCTTGTAGAGGGGGGTAGAATTCCAGGTGTAGCGGTGAAATGCGTAGAGATCTGGAGGAATACCGGTGGCGAAGGCGGCCCCCTGGACAAAGACTGACGCTCAGGTGCGAAAGCGTGGGGAGCAAACAGGATTAGATACCCTGGTAGTCCACGCCGTAAACGATGTCTACTTGGAGGTTGTGCCCTTGAGGCGTGGCTTCCGGAGCTAACGCGTTAAGTAGACCGCCTGGGGAGTACGGCCGCAAGGTTAAAACTCAAATGAATTGACGGGGGCCCGCACAAGCGGTGGAGCATGTGGTTTAATTCGATGCAACGCGAAGAACCTTACCTGGTCTTGACATCCACGGAAGTTTTCAGAGATGAGAATGTGCCTTCGGGAACCGTGAGACAGGTGCTGCATGGCTGTCGTCAGCTCGTGTTGTGAAATGTTGGGTTAAGTCCCGCAACGAGCGCAACCCTTATCCTTTGTTGCCAGCGGTCCGGCCGGGAACTCAAAGGAGACTGCCAGTGATAAACTGGAGGAAGGTGGGGATGACGTCAAGTCATCATGGCCCTTACGACCAGGGCTACACACGTGCTACAATGGCGCATACAAAGAGAAGCGACCTCGCGAGAGCAAGCGGACCTCATAAAGTGCGTCGTAGTCCGGATTGGAGTCTGCAACTCGACTCCATGAAGTCGGAATCGCTAGTAATCGTGGATCAGAATGCCACGGTGAATACGTTCCCGGGCCTTGTACACACCGCCCGTCACACCATGGGAGTGGGTTGCAAAAGAAGTAGGTAGCTTAACCTTCGGGAGGGCGCTTACCACTTTGTGATTCATGACTGGGGTGAAGTCGTAACAAGGTAACCGTAGGGGAACCTGCGGTTGGATCACCTCCTTACCTTAAAGAAGCGTACTTTGCAGTGCTCACACAGATTGTCTGATGAAAAGTGAATAGCAAGGCGTCTTGCGATTGAGACTTCAGTGTCCCCTTCGTCTAGAGGCCCAGGACACCGCCCTTTCACGGCGGTAACAGGGGTTCGAATCCCCTAGGGGACGCCACTTGCTGGTTTGTGAGTGAAAGTCACCTGCCTTAATATCTCAAAACTGACTTACGAGTCACGTTTGAGATATTTGCTCTTTAAAAATCTGGATCAAGCTGAAAATTGAAACACAGAACAACGAAAGTTGTTCGTGAGTCTCTCAAATTTTCGCAACGCGAAGTGAAACATCTTCGGGTTGTGAGGTTAAGCGACTAAGCGTACACGGTGGATGCCCTGGCAGTCAGAGGCGATGAAGGGCGTGCTAATCTGCGATAAGCGCCGGTAAGGTGATATGAACCGTTATAACCGGCGATACCCGAATGGGGAAACCCAGTGTGTTTCGACACACTATCATTAACTGAATCCATAGGTTAATGAGGCGAACCGGGGGAACTGAAACATCTAAGTACCCCGAGGAAAAGAAATCAACCGAGATTCCCCCAGTAGCGGCGAGCGAACGGGGAGGAGCCCAGAGCCTGAATCAGCATATGTGTTAGTGGAAGCGTCTGGAAAGGCGCGCGATACAGGGTGACAGCCCCGTACACAAAAGCGCATGTGCTGTGAGCTCGATGAGTAGGGCGGGACACGTGGTATCCTGTCTGAATATGGGGGGACCATCCTCCAAGGCTAAATACTCCTGACTGACCGATAGTGAACCAGTACCGTGAGGGAAAGGCGAAAAGAACCCCGGCGAGGGGAGTGAAAAAGAACCTGAAACCGTGTACGTACAAGCAGTGGGAGCACCCTTTGGGGTGTGACTGCGTACCTTTTGTATAATGGGTCAGCGACTTATATTCTGTAGCAAGGTTAACCGAATAGGGGAGCCGGAGGGAAACCGAGTCTTAATTGGGCGTTAAGTTGCAGGGTATAGACCCGAAACCCGGTGATCTAGCCATGGGCAGGTTGAAGGTTGGGTAACACTAACTGGAGGACCGAACCGACTAATGTTGAAAAATTAGCGGATGACCTGTGGCTGGGGGTGAAAGGCCAATCAAACCGGGAGATAGCTGGTTCTCCCCGAAAGCTATTTAGGTAGCGCCTCGTGAATTCATCTCCGGGGGTAGAGCACTGTTTCGGCTAGGGGGCCATCCCGGCTTACCAACCCGATGCAAACTGCGAATACCGGAGAATGTTATCACGGGAGACACACGGCGGGTGCTAACGTCCGTCGTGAAGAGGGAAACAACCCAGACCGCCAGCTAAGGTCCCAAAGTCATGGTTAAGTGGGAAACGATGTGGGAAGGCCCAGACAGCCAGGATGTTGGCTTAGAAGCAGCCATCATTTAAAGAAAGCGTAATAGCTCACTGGTCGAGTCGGCCTGCGCGGAAGATGTAACGGGGCTAAACCATGCACCGAAGCTGCGGCAGCGACGCTGATGCGTTGTTGGGTAGGGGAGCGTTCTGTAAGCCTGCGAAGGTGGCCTGTGAGGGTTGCTGGAGGTATCAGAAGTGCGAATGCTGACATAAGTAACGATAAAGCGGGTGAAAAGCCCGCTCGCCGGAAGACCAAGGGTTCCTGTCCAACGTTAATCGGGGCAGGGTGAGTCGACCCCTAAGGCGAGGCCGAAAGGCGTAGTCGATGGGAAACGGGTTAATATTCCCGTACTTGGTGTTACTGCGAAGGGGGGACGGAGAAGGCTATGTTGGCCGGGCGACGGTTGTCCCGGTTTAAGCGTGTAGGTGTGTGTTCCAGGTAAATCCGGTTCACTTTAACACTGAGGCGTGATGACGAGGCACTACGGTGCTGAAGCAACAAATGCCCTGCTTCCAGGAAAAGCCTCTAAGCATCAGGTAACATCAAATCGTACCCCAAACCGACACAGGTGGTCAGGTAGAGAATACCAAGGCGCTTGAGAGAACTCGGGTGAAGGAACTAGGCAAAATGGTGCCGTAACTTCGGGAGAAGGCACGCTGACACGTAGGTGAAGTGATTTACTCATGGAGCTGAAGTCAGTCGAAGATACCAGCTGGCTGCAACTGTTTATTAAAAACACAGCACTGTGCAAACACGAAAGTGGACGTATACGGTGTGACGCCTGCCCGGTGCCGGAAGGTTAATTGATGGGGTCAGCGCAAGCGAAGCTCCTGATCGAAGCCCCGGTAAACGGCGGCCGTAACTATAACGGTCCTAAGGTAGCGAAATTCCTTGTCGGGTAAGTTCCGACCTGCACGAATGGCGTAATGATGGCCAGGCTGTCTCCACCCGAGACTCAGTGAAATTGAACTCGCTGTGAAGATGCAGTGTACCCGCGGCAAGACGGAAAGACCCCGTGAACCTTTACTATAGCTTGACACTGAACATTGAGCCTTGATGTGTAGGATAGGTGGGAGGCTTTGAAGTGTGGACGCCAGTCTGCATGGAGCCGGCCTTGAAATACCACCCTTTAATGTTTGATGTTCTAACGTGGACCCGTGATCCGGGTTGCGGACAGTGTCTGGTGGGTAGTTTGACTGGGGCGGTCTCCTCCTAAAGAGTAACGGAGGAGCACGAAGGTTGGCTAATCCTGGTCGGACATCAGGAGGTTAGTGCAATGGCATAAGCCAGCTTGACTGCGAGCGTGACGGCGCGAGCAGGTGCGAAAGCAGGTCATAGTGATCCGGTGGTTCTGAATGGAAGGGCCATCGCTCAACGGATAAAAGGTACTCCGGGGATAACAGGCTGATACCGCCCAAGAGTTCATATCGACGGCGGTGTTTGGCACCTCGATGTCGGCTCATCACATCCTGGGGCTGAAGTAGGTCCCAAGGGTATGGCTGTTCGCCATTTAAAGTGGTACGCGAGCTGGGTTTAGAACGTCGTGAGACAGTTCGGTCCCTATCTGCCGTGGGCGCTGGAGAACTGAGGGGGGCTGCTCCTAGTACGAGAGGACCGGAGTGGACGCATCACTGGTGTTCGGGTTGTCATGCCAATGGCACTGCCCGGTAGCTAAATGCGGAAGAGATAAGTGCTGAAAGCATCTAAGCACGAAACTTGCCCCGAGATGAGTTCTCCCTGAGACTTAGAGTCTCCTGAAGGAACGTTGAAGACGACGACGTTGATAGGCCGGGTGTGTAAGCGCAGCGATGCGTTGAGCTAACCGGTACTAATGAACCGTGAGGCTTAACCTTACAACGCCGAAGATGTTTTGGCGGTTGAGAGATGATTTTCAGCACTGATTCCGGATTTTCGGGAACGAAAGATAAAAGATTCGTTTCCGGCAACAGAATTTGCCTGGCGGCACTAGCGCGGTGGTCCCACCTGACCCCATGCCGAACTCAGAAGTGAAACGCCGTAGCGCCGATGGTAGTGTGGGGTCTCCCCATGCGAGAGTAGGGAACTGCCAGGCATCAAATTAAGCAGTAAGCCGGTCATAGACTGGTGGTTGTAAAAGAATTCGGTGGAGCGGTAGTTCAGTTGGTTAGAATACCTGCCTGTCACGCAGGGGGTCGCGGGTTCGAGTCCCGTCCGTTCCGCCACCCTAATTAGGGGCGTAGTTCAATTGGTAGAGCACCGGTCTCCAAAACCGGGTGTTGGGAGTTCGAGTCTCTCCGCCCCTGCCAGAAATAATCCTTAGCATCTGCTAAGGATTTTTTTTTGCCTGAAATTACCTGATTACCTGGTCAGGTAATCGTAAGTTCCCTTCTTTTTCTTTTCATCATTTTCATTGGTCATCCAGCACATCCGTTTTTAACAGATCGCAGATCAGCGAGTATTTATCGCTATTTTGCAGCCAAATGGCGTATAGCGGCCGTGAAAGCGTTGCGCTGTCGGCAACGGTATGTAATCCGCCCTTTTCATTTACCCAGTTTACAGGAAGCCAGCTACAGCCATTTAATGCGCTAAGCTGCTGTCGGGCGAGTTCGGCTGAGCTGGTTGTTAATACCGGCACTTCATCTGCTGCGATCAGCCCTGTTTCATGCTGTTGGAAGTCTGGTCCCCACTCCAGCCGCAGATAATTGAGTTCTGATTTCTTACGGGCAGGGCTGCTGCAATATAACGCCAAAGTGAAGTGCCCTAACAGCTGACTGCTGAACTCATCCATTTTGGGCGCTTCGGTAGTAATGAGGAGATCAAGCTGGCGTTCATGAAGTTGCTTCACAAGCGATTGCCGTTGAGCGATTCTGGCTTCGAATTGCAGGCCGCTTTGCGGCTCCTGTAGTTGGTACAGTCGACCCAGCCAGGCGTTAAGCATACACTCCCATAAAGACGCGCTGGCGCCGATGGAAAACTCGTTATGGCGTGAGGTATGCGCCACCTCTTTACGTGCCGCCTGCCACGTATTCATCAGCGTTTCCGCATACGGTAAAAGTTTTTCGCCAGCCGTGGTTAAACGGATATTGTTTCTGTGCCGCGTAAAAAGGTTTACGCCCAGTTGATTCTCCAGTTGCCTGATACGAAAGCTCACCGCGGATTGCGTCAGGTAAAGTGCTTCTGCGGCCCGCCCGAAATGGCGTGTCCGGCTAACTTCCAGGAAAGTTTTTAACAATTCCGTATCCACTGTGCTCTCCACAAAATTATTTGTCGTTATGATTTAAATGTTTTGTTTTACACTCTGTCAAGCGTAACTAATACTCCGCGCCATAAATAGCTCAGACAAAGAATTAGGAGCGTGCAGGATGGCGGAAAGCTTTACGACGACTAATCGATATTTTGACAATAAACATTATCCACGTGGATTCTCTCGTCACGGTGATTTTACGATTAAAGAGGCACAACTGCTTGAGCGTCATGGTCATGCCTTTAATGATCTGGATCTTGGCAAGCGTGAGCCTGTGACTGAAGAAGAGAAGCTGTTTGTAGCGGTATGCCGCGGTGAACGCGAGCCGGTAACGGATGCAGAACGCGTCTGGTCCAAGTATATGACGCGTATCAAGCGTCCAAAACGCTTCCACACCTTGTCTGGCGGCAAGCCGCAAGTTGAAGGCGCAGAAGACTACACCGAAGCTGATGATTAATAAAAAGGGCGTAATGCCCTTTTTTTACGCCAACAGCTTTTGCAAATGAATTAACAACCTGTCTATCGCCCGATAGCTTACCGCCTCCTGCAAATGCTGACGCGAGATCTGGTCAGCCAGTTCTATGTCGGCAATGGTTCTGGCCACTTTTAGTAAACGCTGCCAGGCGCGAATGGATAATCCAAGATGCACCAGCGTGTCTTCAAGCCAGCGGGCGTCATCGTGATGCAATACACAATATTTTTGGATTTCGCGACCCTCCAGACGCGCGTTTAACTTCTTCTGGCGTCGGTACTGCCGTTCATGGGCGGCGATGACCCGCTTTTTTACCGTAGCGCTGCTCTCACCCTTTGAGGCATGTTGGCTAAGAATCCCGGGCGGTGGAAGCGGTATCTCAAGCGAAGGTCAAAACGATCAAGAAACGGGCCTGACAACCGATTAAGGTAACGTAGTGTCTGTTCTGGCGTGCAGCGATTATGGTTTCCCTGATAATGTCCGGTCGGGCTGGGATTCATTGCGGCGATTAACTGGAACCTCGCAGGGTACGTTATTTTCGCTCTGGTACGGGATAAATGGATTTGACCGGATTCTATAGGTTCACGTAGCGCATCCAGTGTGCGTCGTTCAAATTCAGGCAATTCATCAAGGAACAAAATTCCGTTGTGCGCCAGCGATATCTCTCCTGGGGCGGGTATTGCGCCGCCGCCGACCATAGCAGTAAGTGAGGCGCTATGATGAGGTGAGCGAAAGGGGCGTTGCTGCCATCGTTTTTGTACCGTATCGGCATTAACCAGACTGAGGATCGCGGCGCTTTCCAATGCTTCTTCATTGCTTAATGGTGGAAGAATCCCGCTCAGTCGACTGGCCAACATGGTTTTACCCGTACCCGGCGGGCCGATCAATAGCAGATTATGTCCCCCTGCCGCTGTAAT
This sequence comes from Salmonella sp. JXY0409-18, assembly GCF_020268625.1. NCBI lineage: Bacteria > Pseudomonadati > Pseudomonadota > Gammaproteobacteria > Enterobacterales > Enterobacteriaceae > Salmonella > Salmonella sp. JXY0409-18. Next base: position 4,542,581 of record NZ_CP084216.1, on the reverse strand, counting down.
CTCCAGGCCGCGTTTACCCTGCTCCTGACCGATCACATCGCGAAGATCGGCAGTTGCGGTAGGCGATGCCATATCCTGAGCTAAAGGTCTTTCCAGGGCGTGTTTCCCTTCCAGAAAGGCGCAGACGGTTTGTAGATGATCGGCGATAAAACATCCTTCTTTGCTGATAAGCCCAACCTCCGCCGCGTTCTCTGTTGCGACGATAATATTTCTGCCGGCCCTGATGGCTTCCGTTGCACTTGATATTGCGCCAGGAACGCCGCGTAATGCGCCTGTAAGCGCTAACTCACCCACCAGCTCATATGCCTCAAGATTCGACGCTGTAAGCTGCTCAGACGCGGCCAGAAGCGCAACAGCAATAGGCAGGTCATACCTTCCGCCCTCTTTCGGTAGATCGGCTGGAGCAAGGTTAATGGTTATTTTTTTAGCCGGAAATTCATATCCGCTATTAATAATCGCACTACGTACCCGGTCACGCGCCTCTTTTACCGTGGTTTCCGGTAGGCCAACCATGGTTAGTCCCGGTAATCCATTACTGATATGCACCTCTATAGTGATAGGCGGCGCATTGACGCCAAGTGCGGCGCGGGTATGAACAATCGCCAGTGACATAATCCCTCCTGTTACGTGGATTATGCGGAATAGAAGAGAAAATCGAATTACTGACTTTTTGTTTTTTAGCGGCTGCTTCCTGAATTTTGGCGTCATTTTCAGGCAAGAAACATCAAACTGGAAGAACGCTCGCAGAAGCGAAAAGAAGGAAAACAGGGTGTAGAGTGCGCCAAAAGGGGGAGGAAAACGTGAAAATTTTTCAGTTGCTAATTTTTCTTATAAAAAACAAAGCCCTTGTAGGCATTCACCTGCATTATCTGAAACGTGGTTAAAAAAATATCTTGTGCTATTGGCAAAACCTATGGTAACTCTTTAGGTATTCCTTCGAACAAGATGCAAGAATAGACAAAAATGACAGCCCTTCTACGAGTGATTAGCCTGGTCGTGATTAGCGTGGTGGTGATTATTATCCCACCGTGCGGGGCTGCACTTGGACGAGGAAAGGCTTAGAAATCAAGCCTTAACGAACTAAGACCCCCGCACCGAAAGGTCCGGGGGTTTTTTTTGGCCTGAAAAACTTAAGCGAGGAGCAGAGCGTGAATAACAGCATAAAATTCTGTTTCTCAAGATTTACGACGGGGATGTAACTATGAACGGGGCACAGTGGGTGGTACATGCTTTGCGAGCGCAGGGGGTGAAAACCGTATTTGGTTATCCTGGTGGCGCAATTATGCCGGTTTACGACGCGTTGTATGACGGTGGTGTGGAGCATTTGTTGTGCCGACACGAGCAGGGTGCCGCAATGGCGGCAATCGGTTATGCCCGTTCTACCGGCAAAACCGGTGTTTGTATCGCCACTTCCGGCCCTGGCGCCACTAACCTGATCACTGGCCTGGCGGATGCGTTGTTAGATTCGGTCCCCGTCGTCGCGATCACGGGTCAGGTTTCCGCCCCGTTCATCGGCACTGATGCGTTCCAGGAGGTGGATGTGTTAGGGCTGTCGCTGGCCTGTACCAAACACAGCTTCCTGGTGCAGTCGCTGGCAGAGCTGCCTCGTATCATGGCGGAGGCTTTTGAAGTCGCCAACGCTGGTCGTCCTGGCCCGGTTCTGGTGGATATCCCGAAAGATATCCAGTTGGCCAGCGGTGAGCTGGAACCCTGGTTTACTACCGTTGATAACGAAGCGACTTTCCCGCAGGCTGATGTGGAACAGGCGCGCCAGATGCTGGAACAGGCGAAAAAACCCATGCTGTACGTCGGCGGTGGAGTTGGTATGGCGCAGGCGGTTCCGGCGCTGCGTAAATTTATCGCGGTAACGCAAATGCCAGTTACCTGCACGCTGAAAGGGCTGGGAGCTGTTGAAGCTGATTATCCGTACTATCTGGGCATGCTGGGAATGCACGGTACTAAAGCGGCTAATTTCGCGGTGCAAGAGTGTGATTTACTGATCGCCGTTGGTGCACGTTTTGATGACCGGGTGACCGGTAAGCTGAATACGTTTGCGCCGAACGCCAGCGTAATCCATATGGATATCGACCCGGCGGAAATGAACAAACTGCGTCAGGCACACGTCGCGTTGCAGGGCGATTTAAATTCGCTGTTGCCGGCATTACAGCAACCGCTGAAGATCGACGCATGGCGTCAGTCCTGTGCAGAGCTGCGCGCAGAAAACGCCTGGCGCTATGACCATCCTGGCGAGACTATCTATGCGCCGTTGTTGTTGAAGCAATTGTCGGAACGCAAACCCGCAGACAGCGTGGTGACGACGGATGTGGGGCAGCATCAGATGTGGTCAGCCCAGCATATGACTTACACCCGCCCGGAGAACTTCATCACTTCCAGCGGTCTGGGGACGATGGGATTCGGCTTACCGGCGGCCGTTGGCGCGCAGGTAGCGCGACCGAATGATACCGTTATCTGTATCTCCGGTGACGGCTCATTCATGATGAATGTTCAGGAGTTGGGCACCGTAAAACGCAAGCAGTTACCGTTGAAGATAGTCTTACTCGACAACCAGCGGTTAGGGATGGTTCGACAATGGCAGCAACTGTTTTTCCAGGAGCGATATAGCGAAACCACCCTGACCGATAACCCCGATTTCCTCATGCTGGCCAGCGCCTTCGGCATTCCAGGCCAGCACATTACTCGTAAAGACCAGGTTGAAGCGGCACTCGACACGATGTTGGCAAGCGAAGGGCCGTACCTGCTTCACGTCTCAATCGACGAACTTGAAAATGTCTGGCCGTTGGTGCCGCCTGGCGCCAGTAACTCTGAAATGCTGGAGAAATTATCATGATGCAACATCAGGTCAATGTATCGGCACGCTTTAATCCAGAAACCTTAGAACGTGTTTTACGCGTGGTGCGCCATCGTGGTTTTCAGGTGTGCTCCATGAATATGGAAGCCGCGACCGATGCGCAGAATATAAATATTGAATTGACCGTTGCCAGTCCCCGGTCGGTCGACTTACTGTTTAGTCAGTTAAGTAAACTGGTAGATGTTGCGCATGTCGCAATCTGCCAGAGCGCTGCCACATCACAACAAATCCGCGCCTGAGCGCAAAAGGAAGAAAAATGACGACGAAAAAAGCTGATTATATTTGGTTCAATGGCGAGATGGTGCGCTGGGAAGACGCGAAGGTTCACGTAATGTCTCACGCGCTGCACTACGGTACGTCGGTATTTGAAGGGATTCGGTGCTACGACTCTCACAAAGGCCCGGTAGTGTTTCGTCATCGTGAACATATGCAGCGCCTGCGCGACTCAGCAAAAATTTATCGTTTTCCGGTTTCCCAGAGCATTGATGAGCTGATGGAAGCCTGCCGCGACGTAATTCGTAAAAATAATCTGACCAGCGCCTATATCCGTCCGTTGGTATTTGTCGGCGATGTCGGTATGGGCGTTAACCCGCCCCCGGGATACACCACTGACGTCATCATCGCCGCGTTCCCGTGGGGGGCATACCTGGGCGCCGAAGCGCTGGATCAGGGGATCGATGCGATGGTTTCTTCCTGGAATCGCGCTGCGCCGAACACCATTCCAACCGCTGCGAAAGCGGGCGGTAACTACCTCTCCTCACTGCTGGTGGGTAGCGAAGCGCGCCGCCACGGCTATCAGGAAGGCATCGCCCTGGATGTAAACGGCTATATCTCCGAAGGCGCAGGTGAAAACCTGTTTGAGGTAAAAGATGGCGTGCTGTTTACTCCGCCGTTTACCTCTTCCGCGCTGCCAGGCATTACTCGCGACGCGATTATCAAACTGGCGAAAGAGCTGGGTATTGAAGTGCGTGAGCAGGTGCTGTCCCGTGAATCGCTGTATCTGGCCGACGAAGTGTTTATGTCCGGAACCGCGGCAGAAATTACTCCGGTACGCAGCGTTGATGGTATCCAGGTAGGTGAAGGCCGTTGCGGCCCTGTTACCAAGCGTATTCAACAAGCCTTCTTTGGTCTCTTCACTGGAGAAACCGAGGATAAATGGGGCTGGTTGGATCCGGTAAATTCATAATAAATAAAATTAATATTTTCCCAAAATAATTTGCGTCACAGGAAGGCGGCAACGCAGCGAATCCCCAGGGCTTACTGTAGTAAGTGACTGGGGTGAGTGAGGCAGCCAACGCACCTGTGGCGTGAAGTATGAAGGGAAAAGATGGGGAGTAAATAAAGCATGCCTAAGTACCGTTCCGCCACCACCACTCATGGTCGTAATATGGCGGGTGCCCGCGCGCTGTGGCGCGCCACCGGAATGACCGACAGTGATTTTGGCAAACCGATTATCGCCGTGGTGAACTCATTCACTCAGTTTGTGCCGGGTCACGTTCATCTGCGCGATCTCGGTAAGCTGGTCGCCGAACAGATTGAAGCTTCCGGCGGTGTGGCGAAAGAGTTCAACACTATTGCCGTGGATGACGGGATCGCCATGGGGCACGGGGGTATGCTCTATTCACTGCCGTCGCGCGAGCTGATCGCCGACTCCGTGGAGTACATGGTGAACGCTCACTGCGCTGACGCGATGGTGTGTATCTCTAACTGCGACAAAATCACCCCAGGGATGCTCATGGCCTCGCTGCGCCTGAATATTCCGGTGATCTTTGTTTCCGGCGGACCGATGGAAGCCGGGAAAACCAAACTGTCCGATCAGATCATCAAGCTCGATCTGGTTGATGCCATGATTCAGGGCGCGGACCCGAAAGTCTCTGACGATCAAAGTAACCAGGTTGAGCGCTCCGCGTGTCCAACCTGCGGCTCCTGCTCCGGCATGTTTACCGCTAACTCCATGAATTGCCTGACCGAAGCGCTGGGCCTGTCGCAGCCGGGCAACGGTTCGCTGCTGGCGACCCATGCTGACCGGAAGCAGTTGTTCCTCAATGCCGGTAAGCGGATTGTTGAACTGACTAAACGCTATTACGAGCAGGATGACGAAAGTGCACTGCCGCGTAACATCGCCAGCAAAGCCGCGTTTGAGAATGCGATGACGCTGGATATTGCGATGGGCGGTTCGACCAATACCGTTCTGCATCTACTGGCGGCGGCGCAGGAAGCGGAAATCGACTTCACCATGAGTGATATCGACAAGCTGTCCCGCAAGGTGCCGCAGCTGTGTAAAGTGGCGCCAAGTACCCAGAAATACCATATGGAAGACGTTCACCGTGCCGGCGGTGTGCTGGGTATTTTAGGCGAGCTGGATCGCGCCGGGCTGCTGAACCGCAACGTGAAAAACGTATTAGGCCTGACGCTGCCACAAACGCTGGAACAGTACGACATCACGGTTACGCAGGACGAAGCGGTTAAAAAAATGTTCCGTGCTGGCCCTGCCGGTATTCGTACTACCCAGGCATTCTCGCAGGATTGTCGCTGGGATTCGCTGGATGACGACCGCGCAGCGGGTTGCATCCGCTCGCTGGAATATGCCTATAGCAAAGACGGCGGTCTGGCGGTGCTGTATGGCAACTTCGCCGAAAACGGCTGCATCGTTAAAACCGCGGGCGTCGATGATAGCATCCTTAAATTCACCGGCCCGGCGAAAGTATATGAAAGCCAGGACGACGCGGTAGAGGCGATTCTCGGCGGCAAAGTAGTGGAAGGCGATGTAGTCGTGATCCGCTACGAAGGGCCGAAAGGCGGGCCGGGAATGCAGGAAATGCTCTATCCGACCAGTTTCCTGAAGTCGATGGGGCTGGGCAAAGCCTGCGCGCTCATCACCGATGGGCGTTTCTCCGGCGGTACTTCGGGTCTTTCCATCGGCCACGTCTCGCCGGAAGCGGCCAGCGGCGGCACTATTGCGCTGATTGAAGATGGCGACACCATTGCGATTGATATCCCGAACCGCAGCATTCAGTTGCAGTTGAACGAGGCTGAAATCGCCGCACGCCGCGAGGCGCAAGAAGCTCGTGGCGACAAAGCCTGGACGCCGAAAAATCGTCAGCGTCAGGTTTCGTTTGCCCTGCGTGCCTACGCCAGCCTGGCGACCAGCGCCGATAAAGGCGCGGTGCGCGATAAATCGAAACTGGGAGGTTGATGATGGCGGAATCTCAACCTCTGTCAGTCGCGCCGGAAGGGGCGGAGTATCTGCGCGCGGTGCTACGCGCGCCAGTATACGAAGCGGCGCAGGTGACGCCGCTGCAAAAAATGGAAAAGCTCTCGTCACGTCTGGATAACGTTATTCTCGTCAAACGCGAAGACCGGCAGCCGGTACATAGCTTTAAGCTGCGCGGCGCTTACGCGATGATGGCCGGATTGACCGAAGAACAAAAAGCCCACGGCGTGATTACTGCGTCGGCGGGGAATCATGCACAGGGCGTGGCGTTTTCCTCTGCGCGGCTTGGCGTGAAGTCGCTGATCGTCATGCCAAAAGCAACGGCGGATATTAAAGTCGATGCGGTACGCGGTTTTGGCGGCGAAGTGCTGTTGCACGGCGCTAATTTTGATGAAGCGAAAGCGAAAGCTATTGAGCTGGCGCAGCAGCAGGGTTTTACCTGGGTGCCGCCGTTTGATCACCCAATGGTGATCGCCGGGCAGGGCACGCTGGCGCTGGAGCTGCTTCAGCAGGATTCGCATCTCGATCGTGTCTTTGTGCCGGTTGGTGGTGGCGGCCTGGCTGCTGGCGTAGCGGTACTGATCAAACAACTGATGCCGCAAATCAAAGTGATTGCCATCGAAGCGGAGGATTCCGCCTGCCTGAAAGCGGCGTTGGAAGCCGGTCATCCAGTGGATCTCCCGCGCGTTGGGTTATTTGCTGAAGGCGTGGCGGTAAAACGTATCGGCGACGAAACCTTCCGCCTGTGCCAGGAATATCTCGACGATATTATTACAGTCGATAGCGACGCGATCTGCGCGGCGATGAAAGATCTGTTTGAAGATGTGCGTGCGGTGGCGGAGCCGTCCGGCGCGCTGGCGCTGGCGGGGATGAAAAAATATATCGCCCAGCACAATATTCGCGGCGAACGCCTGGCGCACGTCCTTTCCGGCGCCAACGTCAACTTCCACGGCTTGCGCTATGTGTCTGAACGCTGCGAGCTGGGGGAACAGCGCGAAGCGTTACTGGCGGTGACCATTCCGGAAGAAAAGGGGAGCTTCCTCAAATTCTGCCAGTTGCTTGGCGGGCGTATGGTCACTGAATTTAACTACCGTTTTGCCGACGCGAAAAATGCCTGTATTTTTGTCGGCGTCCGCGTCAGTCAGGGGCTGGAGGAGCGAAAAGAGATTATCACCCAACTGTGCGACGGCGGTTATAGCGTAGTGGATCTCTCCGACGATGAAATGGCGAAGCTGCATGTGCGCTATATGGTCGGCGGACGCCCCTCCAAGCCATTACAGGAGCGTTTGTATAGTTTCGAATTTCCGGAGTCGCCCGGCGCGTTGCTCAAATTCCTGCATACGCTTGGCACGCACTGGAATATTTCGTTATTCCATTACCGCAGCCACGGTACCGATTATGGCCGCGTGCTGGCGGCGTTCGAGTTAGGCGATCATGAGCCGGATTTCGAAACCCGGCTGCATGAGCTGGGCTATGAATGCCATGATGAGAGCAATAACCCGGCGTTCCGGTTCTTTCTGGCGGGGTAGGAATAGTGATGACCGGAAGAAATGTCTCCTTCCGGTCATCTGCATAGACGGCGCGTCAGGGAGTGGGATAATAAACTGACGATCGCTATGAGTAAGGGCAAAAAGATGGCTGGACGCTTTCAGGGATTTGCACAAGAAGGGCTCAATTTTCTTCAGCAGGTTTGTATTGAGAACGACAAAGCCTGGTTCGATGAGCACCGCTTTATCTACGAAAGAAGCCTTCTGACTCCATTCCGCGCGCTGGTGGACGACCTTGCTCCAGCGATGCTGGAAATCGATCCACTGCTGGAAACCCGACCCGCCATCGGTAAAACCCTGTCGCGTATTCACCGCGATACCCGTTTCTCGCACGACAAATCGCTGTACCGCAGCCGGATGTGGCTGACCTTTAAGCGTTCAGCTAAAAACTGGATCGATGCGCCAGCCTACTTTTTTGAAATCAGCCCCGATACTCTACGCTATGGGTTGGGTTACTACAGCGCCAGCAAATCTACGATGGATCTGTTTCGCCATACGTTGAGGAAGCGGCCTGATGCGTTTTTACAGGTTGCCGAATGCTGCAGCCCGCCGTTTGAGCTGGTGGGGGAAAGCTATAAGCGGCTGCTGGCCAAAGATCTCGACCCGGCGATACCCGACTGGTATCAGCGTAAAACGTTTGCCGTGATGGTGACGGATAATGACGTAGAAAAACTCTTCCATGCCGATCTGGTCACACGGCTGGCCGAGAGTTTCCAACAGTTGGAGCCGCTGTACCAGTGGCTGATGACGGTGGAAACCATGAAGCAGGTGAACCCGGCGGATTTATAAAAGATTGCCGTTATGTATTAACATTTTTCGGGATAAAGTGTATTTCCAGGAATCGCCCTTTACCTACCTGGTGAGGCCCTTCCATTATAACAAATAACTGATTTTCCCTGATCTGGAGATAATGCTCATCATTGAATGTGAAAGCCAGGCTAACAATGAAAGGGAAATCAAAAAGTTCAATTTCTCCTTCGACAAAGGTGATGCCCCAATATTCATCCGTGAGGGACGGTATGACAATGTCGGGTCGATACCCTTTTATCGGTAAGAGTTTTCGCTTCGTAGAATCAAATTCTACTTCTGCACGGACATAGTTGCCTGAATTTCCGCCCATAGCAGCATGGGGCTCCTTAAAGATACGCGCAGTCTTACTGTTTTTTGGGAGCATAAGCCGACTCTTGTTATTTCATCACTGTCTCTCGAACGTATTTATCTAATTTGTCCGATTCATAAAATGCCATACACCGCTCCAGCACGTTATTAGCGTCTTTAGCGCTATCGGGGTGGAGCGCCATCGTTAAGCGGTCAAAGCCTTCTGTTTCTTTGGCGACGAATTTAAGGAATGGTTTCCATTTCCCGGCATTATCTAACGCGTAGGTTTTAACTAAAAACGACATATCATGGCCTGGAGCATAAAAAGCATCCGGCGGAATGCGTTTATGATAGTTATCAACAAGGCACTGCTTTAACGCCAGATGCTTTACATCCTGTACGGTAATGCCCGTCGGTTTAGCCTGTACGCTGAAGCATATCGCTACCAGTGCAGATAACAGCATTATTTTTGTGCGCATTTTATTACCTTATCAACCCTGAACAATTTTCCAGAACGCATCAATTAGCGGCTCATGCAGCCGCTTTTTTTGCGCGCAGACGCCAAGCTCAAACGGCGTTTTTTCATCGCTGCGTTCTAAAATCATCACCCGGTTGCGCACCGGTTCCGGGCTGTTTTCCAGCACCACTTCCGGCAGCAGCGCCACGCCGCAGCCCAGCGCCACCATTGAAACCATCGCTTCATGACCGCCGACGGTGGCGTAAATCTGCGGATTGCTGATTTTATGGCGGCGAAACCACAGCTCAATGCGGCGGCGTACCGGCCCCTGATCGGCCATGATAAACGGCACCGTCGACCAGTCGGGCTTATCGACCGACACCTGATTGCGCACCGGGCAGGGCAGCGCCGGGGCGATCAGCACCACCGCCAGATTTTCCAGCATCGAAAACGCCACCGCGCCGGGTAGCGTTTCCGGCTTACCAGCAATCGCCAGATCGGCCTCGCCGGTGACCACTTTGTCCATGGCATCGGCGGCGTCGCCGGTGGTGAGCTTAATTTCCACCGAGGGATGTTCGGCGCGAAAACGGTCGAGGATCGGCGGCAGATGACTGTATGCCGCGGTCACCGAGCAGAAAATATGCAGTTCGCCGGAAAGGGATGGCCCCTGCTGATCGAGGGTATGGCGCAACTGCTGATATTGCAAAAGCGTCTGTTGGGCAAACACTCGCAGCTCTTCGCCGGCTTCGGTCAGCGTGACCGTGCGGTTATCGCGCACAAACAGCGGCTGGCCGAGATCTTCTTCCAGCCGCTGAATCTGCCGGGAGAGCGTGGAGGGACTGACGTGCATCGCCCGCGCGCTGCGGCCAAAGTGGCGGCTTTCCGCCAGATGCAGGAAGGTTTTTAGATCGCGTAAATCCACAGACAGACCTCCGGTTTTTGACGTTGCATAAACCGCAACATAACGTTGTGAATATATCAATTTCCGCAATAAATTTCCTGTTGTAATGTGGGTTCATTCGCACAGATAGCAATCTGTAAACCGAACAATAAGCGCGACAACACAACATCACGGAGTACACCATCATGGCTAACTACTTTAATACACTGAATCTGCGCCAGCAGCTGGCGCAGCTGGGTAAATGTCGCTTTATGGGCCGCGACGAATTCGCCGATGGCGCGAGCTACCTGCAGGGTAAAAAAGTGGTCATCGTCGGCTGTGGCGCTCAGGGGCTGAACCAGGGCCTGAACATGCGTGACTCCGGTCTGGATATTTCCTACGCCCTGCGTAAAGAAGCCATTACTGAGAAGCGTGCTTCCTGGCGTAAAGCGACCGAAAACGGCTTCAAAGTGGGTACCTACGAAGAGCTGATCCCGCAGGCTGACCTGGTGGTTAACCTGACGCCAGACAAACAGCACTCCGACGTGGTGCGCTCCGTACAGCCGCTGATGAAAGACGGCGCGGCGCTGGGCTATTCACACGGCTTCAACATCGTGGAAGTGGGCGAGCAGATCCGTAAAGACATCACCGTGGTGATGGTGGCGCCGAAGTGTCCGGGCACCGAAGTGCGCGAAGAGTACAAACGTGGTTTCGGCGTGCCGACGCTGATCGCCGTTCACCCGGAAAACGACCCGAAAGGCGAAGGCATGGCGATTGCGAAAGCCTGGGTTGCGGCCACCGGCGGTCACCGTGCGGGCGTACTGGAATCTTCTTTCGTTGCGGAAGTGAAATCTGACCTGATGGGCGAGCAGACTATTCTGTGCGGTATGCTGCAGGCCGGTTCTCTGCTGTGCTTCGACAAGCTGGTGGCAGAAGGCACCGACCCGGCATACGCCGAAAAACTGATTCAGTTCGGCTGGGAAACCATCACCGAAGCGCTGAAGCAGGGCGGCATCACTCTGATGATGGACCGTCTGTCTAACCCGGCGAAACTGCGTGCTTACGCGCTGTCCGAGCAATTGAAAGAGATCATGGCACCGCTGTTCCAGAAACACATGGATGACATCATCTCCGGCGAATTCTCTTCCGGCATGATGGCTGACTGGGCTAACGACGATAAGAAACTGCTGACCTGGCGTGAAGAGACCGGCAAAACCGCGTTCGAAACCGCACCGCAGTTTGAAGGTAAAATCGGCGAGCAGGAGTACTTCGATAAAGGCGTGCTGATGATTGCGATGGTGAAAGCGGGCGTTGAGCTGGCGTTCGAAACCATGGTCGATTCCGGCATCATCGAAGAGTCCGCTTACTACGAATCACTGCACGAACTGCCGCTGATCGCCAACACCATCGCCCGTAAGCGTCTGTACGAAATGAACGTGGTTATCTCCGATACCGCAGAATACGGTAACTACCTGTTCTCTTACGCTTGCGTACCGCTGCTGAAACCGTTTATGGCGGAATTGCAACCGGGCGATCTGGGTAGTGCTATCCCGGAAGGCGCGGTAGACAACGCACAGCTTCGCGACGTGAACGATGCGATTCGTAGTCATGCGATTGAGCAGGTAGGTAAGAAACTGCGCGGCTATATGACGGATATGAAGCGTATTGCGGTAGCGGGTTGATATACCTTGTCGGGTGGCGCTAGCGCTTACCCGACCTACAAAATCAAGCAGACGATGTAGGCCGGGTAAGGCGTAGCCGCTACCCGGCTTTTTATTTGCGATACAATACTTTAATGATGTGGTAACCGAACTGGGTATGCAGCGGGCCGGTTGGCTCCAGTACCGGGCAGGAAAATACTACTTTATCGAATGCCGGAACCATCTGGCCCTGACGAAATTCGCCTAAATGACCGCCTTTTTTACCGGATGGGCAGATAGAATGCTTCTTCGCCAGCTTCTCAAAATCGCCGCCGTTTTTAATTTGCTCCAGAAGATCTAAAGCCAGTTTCTCTTCTTTTACAAGAATATGCAGTGCTGCTGCCATTTTTGCCATTATTGAGTTCTCACGTCGCAAAGATTGGCCGTCACTTTATCACTCCTTAGGCCGTCAGACATATACTCTTCGCCATTACAGGACAGATGTCCCGCCTGATTTAATGAACCGGGAGATAAGCGGCATTTTTAGCGGGCGTATTTCGGATGCGCGGGACGGCGGTCCTGTCCTTTCTGACAAGGGGCGAGATACCATGAACATAATGAAAAACGCAGAATTTCCAGACGACTGGCTTTTAGGGCTACGCCAGGTTGTACGCGACCCAGTGCTCTATGAATTACTCAAATACTGCCCGTTGGAAATCATGCAGTGTTGGCGATTTGACGACATTTCCCGCGGCGCGCTTATCTGCCGCCAGGGGGAAATATGCCAGCAATTTTCACTCATCGTGGCCGGTGAAGTGGATGTTTTTTACGAAGCTGAAGATGGACGCCGTTACCGGCAGGCGCGTTATGGCAAAGGAGACATGCTGGGTGAGCTAGAGATATTTGAGTCGCGGCATTACATCTGTTCTGTCGTAGCCGTCGGCAATGTACAGCTACTCAGCCTGCCGCAAGCGCATTTTTGCCGCTGGCTGACGCTGGATAACCACTTTAACCAGCGAATGCTGCGGTTTTTCAGCCAACAGTATTACCAGTTGTCGAAAAAGGCCAGTAGCGACAATTTGTACTCGCTGCATCAACGCGTATGCCAGGCATTATGGCTGCGTTATCAACAATATGAATCAACCACTATTTTGCTTGATAAGCAGAATCTTGGTCAGGAATTTGCGGCGACGACGCGCAGTATCAACCGGATACTGCACGATCTGAAATCGCTGAACATTATCGATACCGACGGTGAGCGGATCATTTTACTGGCTTCTGAAAAACTCAAACAGGAGGCGGAAATCTGAACCTCTCAGAACAATAAGGAGACGGGAGATGCAACCCCATATTCGGCTTAACACAAGCATGACCCGCGCGAAATATGCGCTTTTGCCCGGCGATCCCGGACGGGTGGATAGAATCGCCCGTTTTCTTGATAAGGCTGAGATTCTGGGGCAAAACCGGGAGTTTCGCGCGGCGCGCGGTTGGTACCAGGGTGTTGAAATAGTCGTGCTTTCCACGGGAATCGGCGGACCGTCAACCGCTATCGCCATTGAGGAGTTACGCCAGGTTGGCGTCAACTCGCTAATCCGTATCGGTAGTTGCGGCGCGTTGCAGGACTCGCTGGCGTTGGGCGATGTGATCATCGCCCACGGCGCGGTGGCTGACGACGGCGCCAGCAAAACCTATGCGCCCGCCAGTTATCCGGCCTGTGCGGACCCGTATCTTACCGCCACGCTGATACAGCAGGCGAAACAGATGAACATCTCTGCCGTTTGCGGGCTGGTGCGCAGCCATGACAGTTTTTATACCGATCGCGAAGCTGAACTGGATGCCGAATGGTCGGCCAGGGGAGTTCTCGGCGCGGATATGGAAACCGCCGCGCTGATGGTGGTGGGGGCGTTACGTGGGCTGCGTACCGCGTCGTTGCTAAACGTGGTCGTCGCGCATAGTGGCTGTCTGGAGAGCAGCATTAACCATTATGTTCAGCAGGAAACCTTGTGCCAGCAAGGTGAAGAGCGCCAGATTTCTTTGGCGCTTCAGGCCATTTATTTCGATAGTTTGCAAGGAGAGCAATGATGGACTTTTTCATCATTAACAATGTAATGGTCAACATTCCTCTCGGCGAGGGAGGGTATGCGCTGTCGTGGATTGAGGCTATCGGCACCGTCTTTGGCTTATTGTGCATCTGGTGCGCCAGCCGGGAAAAAATCATTAATTACCTGTTTGGTTTGATTAACGTCACTCTGTTTGCCGCCATCTTTTTTCAGATTCAACTGTATGCCAGCTTGCTACTTCAGGTGTTTTTCTTTGCGGCGAATATTTACGGCTGGTACGCATGGAGCCGGCAGAATGACGCCCGGGAAGCCGCTCTGAAAGTACGCTGGCTTTCTCGTCAACAAACATGGAGGTTGGGGGGCATATGTATTATCGCCATTCTGCTGATGACGTGGTTTATCGATCCGGTCTTCGCTATGTTGACCCGCGTTATGCTCGCTCTGCTGCAAACGATAGGTATGCAGGTGGCGATGCCTGAACTCCAGCCGGACGCGTTCCCGTTCTGGGATTCCACCATGCTGGTGTTGTCGATTGCGGCGATGGTGCTGATGACCCGCAAGTACGTGGAAAACTGGCTGCTGTGGGTGATTATTGATGTAATTAGCGTCGTGATCTATGCAGTACAGGGCGTTTATGCGATGTCGCTTGAGTATGTTCTGCTGACGGCGATCGCGCTAATGGGTTCTTACAGTTGGATCAAGAGCGCACAGCGTAATGGCTATACGCCGCTTGCCGCCAGAGCCTGCTGATTGACCTTTTCCAGGCTGCCTGAAAAAGCAGCCTGGTCTTCTCTGGGCCTCGCTTTCTGCTACAATCCCTCCCCCGTTCGAAGATTGAGCACTATTCCCATGCGTTTAAATCCCGGCCAACAACACGCTGTCGAATTCGTCACCGGACCCTGCTTGGTGCTGGCAGGAGCGGGTTCTGGTAAAACTCGCGTAATTACCAATAAAATCGCCCACCTGATCCGCGGATGCGGCTATCAGGCCCGGCATATTGCGGCGGTGACGTTTACCAACAAGGCCGCGCGTGAGATGAAAGAACGCGTCGGGCAGACGCTCGGCCGTAAGGAAGCGCGCGGTTTGATGATCTCCACCTTTCATACGCTAGGGCTGGATATTATTAAGCGCGAGTACGCTGCGCTGGGGATGAAATCGAACTTTTCATTGTTTGACGATACCGACCAGGTCGCCTTGCTCAAAGAGCTGACCGAAGGCCTGATCGAAGACGACAAGGTTCTGTTGCAACAGCTGATCTCCACGATCTCCAACTGGAAAAACGATCTCAAAACGCCTGCGCAGGCGGCGGCCGGGGCGAAAGGTGAACGCGATCGTATTTTTGCTCACTGCTACGGGCTTTATGACGCCCATATGAAGGCATGCAACGTTCTCGATTTTGATGATTTGATTTTGCTGCCGACGCTGCTGCTGCAACGCAATGACGAGGTGCGCGAGCGCTGGCAGAATAAAATTCGTTATCTGCTGGTGGATGAATATCAGGATACTAACACCAGCCAGTATGAGTTGGTTAAGCTGCTGGTCGGGCAACGCGCGCGCTTTACGGTCGTAGGCGATGACGATCAGTCTATCTACTCCTGGCGCGGGGCGCGTCCGCAAAACCTGGTGTTACTGAGCCAGGACTTTCCGGCGCTGCAGGTGATTAAACTGGAGCAAAACTATCGTTCTTCGGGCCGCATCCTGAAAGCGGCGAATATTCTCATCGCCAACAATCCGCACGTTTTTGAAAAGCGCCTCTTTTCCGAGCTCGGTTACGGCGCGGAACTCAAAGTGTTAAGCGCAAACAATGAAGAGCATGAAGCTGAGCGCGTTACCGGCGAACTGATTGCCCATCACTTTGTAAACAAGACCCAGTACAAGGATTACGCCATTCTGTATCGCGGGAATCATCAGTCGCGGGTATTTGAAAAATTCCTCATGCAGAACCGTATTCCGTACAAAATTTCCGGCGGCACCTCATTTTTCTCCCGTCCGGAGATTAAAGACCTGCTGGCCTACCTGCGGGTGTTGACCAACCCGGATGATGACAGCGCTTTCCTGCGCATCGTGAATACGCCAAAACGCGAAATCGGTCCGGCCACTCTGCAAAAACTGGGTGAATGGGCAATGACGCGTAATAAAAGCCTGTTTACCGCCAGCTTTGATATGGGGCTTAGCCAAAAGCTGACCGGACGTGGTTACGATTCATTGACGCGTTTTACCCACTGGCTGGGGGAAATCCAGCGTCTGGCCGAACGCGAGCCTGTCGCCGCCGTGCGCGATCTCATCCACGGTATTGACTATGAATCCTGGTTGTACGAAACCTCGCCGAGCCCCAAAGCGGCGGAAATGCGTATGAAAAACGTTAACCAGCTCTTTAGCTGGATGACTGAGATGCTGGAAGGCAACGAACTCGATGAGCCGATGACGCTGACCCAGGTGGTTACACGCTTTACGCTGCGCGATATGATGGAGCGCGGCGAGAGCGAAGAAGAGCTGGATCAGGTACAGTTGATGACGCTTCATGCATCGAAAGGACTGGAGTTCCCGTATGTCTATATGGTGGGAATGGAAGAAGGATTTTTGCCGCATCAAAGCAGCATTGACGAAGATAACATTGAGGAAGAGCGTCGGCTGGCCTATGTCGGGATCACTCGCGCGCAGAAAGAGCTCACCTTTACATTATGTAAAGAGCGCCGTCAGTATGGGGAACTGGTGCGCCCGGAACCCAGTCGCTTCCTGTTAGAACTGCCGCAGGATGATTTAATCTGGGAGCAGGAGCGCAAAGTGGTAAGCGCTGAGGAGCGAATGCAAAAAGGGCAAAGTCACCTGGCTAATCTGAAAGCCATGATGGCGGCAAAGCGAGCGAAATCGTAGGCCGGATAAGCGAAGCGCCATCCGGCAATCAGACTACGGTTAGCGAACGTCCAGCGGCCAGTGTACATAGCTTTGCCACTGGCTTTCCTGATCAATCAACTCTTTACCCAGCGGGTGATGCGCCAGCCAGTCGCCAGGCAAGGTTAACGTCAGATTTTCATTTAGCGCCTGTAGCGTAATTTCTGGTACCAGATCGTCACGACGGCGACCGGCAAAAAGAATCGCCAGGCGCAGCAAACGGCATAGCTGTTCCGCAACACGGGGCGGTACCGCGTTTTGCTGATGAAGCGAAGAGAGATCGACCGGATTGGTCTGATTCAGTAAGAGGGTGGCGAGCAACTTTTTCTGCGCGGGCGTATAGCCAGGCAGATCCAAATGGCGTACTAAATAGGCGGCATGATAGGGCGCCTGTTTAAAATCAACGCTCAGACCGATCTCATGCAACTGGCAAGCGCTAAGCAACAGTTCACGACTGATAGGCTCAATATGCCAAGCATTTTCTACCTGTTTGAGGAAGTTATCTGCCAGCTTCGCTACGCGGTTCGCCTGATCGGTATCGACGATAAACCGACGCTGAATGTTTCGCAGCGTGCGGCTGCGGATATCCTGATCTACCGCCAGATGCAACATCCCATACACCAGCCCTTCGCGTAACGCGCCGCCTGCCAGCGTCATGCTCTGGATGTTCAGCTCGGTAAATATCGCGATCAGAATAGCCAGCCCACTTGGGAAAACCAGCGCGCGTTCCAGCGTCAGGCCTTCGATTTCCAGCTCTTCCAGACGCCCGCACTGTATCGCGCGTTGTTTTAGCTGCTGCAGTTTGGCGAGCGTAATGCGCTCGTCCATCCCCTGCGCCATCATGATTTCCTGCAATGCCTGTACGGTGCCGGAGGCACCCACGCAGACCTTCCAGCCATGAAAACGCAGTTCATCGGCGACCGGACGCAGTACATCGCGCGCGGCCTTCTCCGCATCATCAAAGTTTTCTTGCGCCAGATTACGATCGCTAAAATAGCGTTCAAGCCACGTTACGCAGCCCATCGACAGGCTAAACAGCGACGTGGTTTGCGCGCCAGTGCCGGTAACCAGTTCAGTGCTGGCGCCGCCGATATCCACCACCAGCCGCTGATCTGCGCCGCCGGTGGTATGAGCGACCCCCTGATAAATTAGCCGCGCCTCTTCTTCGCCGCTGATAACCTGCACCGGACAACCAAGGATAGTCTGCGCTTTCGCGATAAATTCCCCTGCATTGACGGCGAGACGCAATGTTGCGGTGGCAACCACGCGGATTTGCGGCTGCGGAATATCCTGCAAACGTTCAGCAAACAGACGCAGGCATTGCCAGCCGCGTTCCATCGCTTCGGCTGAAAGGTGGTTGTCGTTGTTCAGACCCGCGGCCAGACGCACCTTGCGTTTTATTCGGGTCAGCGTCTGGATGCTTCCCGCCGCCTCGCGCACGACCAGCATATGAAAACTATTGGAACCGAGATCAATAGCGGCATACAACGAGGTGGAATTCATACACTTCATCCTTCAACCTGTATCCGTGTTGGCTGCGTACTCTTCCTAAGCTCATCGGGATTTGTTTTCTTGCCGCCTTGATACAGGCTAAATGATTTTGTGTATGGCATAACTTTTCTTAACCTGAACGACGACGATTACGCGGAGCGCCAGCGCGGCGCGGACCATTGCCAGGACGCGAACGCGTCAGGCGCAACGGCTTGGGCAGATCGTTCATGAGCGCTTCCGGATTGTATTTGCTGACCGGAATCGAGTGGCCGATATAGCTCTCAATGGCGGGCAGATTCAGCGCATACTCTTCGCAAGCCAGGCTGATGGAATGTCCGCTGGCGCCAGCGCGACCGGTACGACCGATACGGTGAACATAGTCTTCACAATCATCTGGCAGATCGTAGTTAAAGACGTGCGTTACGGCGGGGATATGCAACCCGCGCGCCGCGACATCGGTCGCCACAAGAATATCCAGATCGCCGCGGGTGAACTCATCCAGAATCCGCAGGCGCTTTTTCTGCGCGACGTCACCGGTCAGCAGACCAACACGATGACCATCTGCCGCCAGATGTCCCCAGATATCTTCGCAACGATGCTTGGTGTTGGCGAAAATAATGGCGCGATCCGGCCACTCTTCTTCGATCAGCGTTTGCAGTAAACGCATTTTCTCTTCATTAGAGGGGTAGAAAAGCTCTTCTTTAATGCGGTGGCCGGTCTTTTGCTCCGGTTCCACTTCAACATATTCGGCGTTGTTCATCTGTTCAAACGCCAGCTCGCGAACCCGATAAGACAGGGTGGCGGAGAACAACATGTTCAGACGCTGCGCAGCCGGCGGCATACGACGGAACAGCCAGCGGATATCTTTAATAAAGCCCAAATCGTACATGCGATCGGCTTCATCGAGTACGACGACCTGAATGGCGCCGAGGTTAATGTGGTTTTGTTTGGCGTAGTCGATCAGTCGGCCCGTCGTACCAATAAGAATATCAACGCCGCTTTCCAGCACTTTAAGCTGCTTGTCGTAACCATCGCCGCCGTAAGCCAGGCCTAATTTTAAGCCTGTCGCTTGCGCCAACGGCTCCGCGTCTGCGTGAATTTGTACGGCTAATTCACGCGTCGGCGCCATGATCAGCGCGCGCGGCTGGTTCACCTTGCGATCGTCGATCGCGGGATGAGAAAGTAAATAATGAAACGTTGACGTCAGAAACGCCATCGTTTTCCCGGTACCGGTTTGCGCCTGCCCTGCAACGTCACGACCCGCCAGCGTTAGCGGAAGGGCCAGTGCCTGAATGGGCGTACAATTATAAAACCCTTTTTTTTCAAGGGCTTCAACCACCTGTGGGTGCAGGGCGAAGTCGGAAAACTTCTGTTCTGTTAAATGTGTTTTGCTCATAGTGTGGTAGAATATCAGCTTACTATTGCTTTACGAAAGCGTATCCGGTGAAATAAAGTCAACCTTTGTTGGCGAAGTTAACATCAGCACCTCGTTGGTTAATGCTACACCAACACGCCAGGCTTATTCCTGTGGAGTTATATATGAGCGATAAAATTATTCACCTGACTGACGACAGTTTTGACACGGATGTACTCAAAGCGGACGGGGCTATCCTCGTTGATTTCTGGGCAGAGTGGTGCGGGCCGTGTAAAATGATCGCTCCGATTCTGGATGAAATCGCTGACGAATATCAGGGCAAATTGACCGTTGCCAAACTGAACATTGACCAGAACCCAGGTACTGCGCCTAAATATGGCATCCGCGGTATTCCGACTCTGCTGCTGTTTAAAAACGGCGAAGTGGCGGCAACCAAAGTAGGCGCACTGTCTAAAGGTCAGTTGAAAGAGTTTCTCGACGCCAATCTGGCGTAATACCTTTTATACGTCGAATGACAAAGGCGCTGTATGGTCAGGCGTCTGTCATTCGACG
Source organism: Salmonella sp. JXY0409-18 (assembly GCF_020268625.1). NCBI lineage: Bacteria > Pseudomonadati > Pseudomonadota > Gammaproteobacteria > Enterobacterales > Enterobacteriaceae > Salmonella > Salmonella sp. JXY0409-18. The sequence continues at coordinate 4,522,506 of NZ_CP084216.1, read as the reverse complement.
AATGATTAAGGTATCAGGCAGTTTCGTGGCGTCTGTTGTCCTTACGTTATTCTTAAATTGTCAGGATCTCTGGACGCCCGGTCTGAGTCGTGCTAAGTTAGTATTGACTTCGAATTAAACATACCTTATTAAGTTTGAATCTGGTTTTATCCGTCACTTCCCGTTTTTTCTCGCACGAGAAGTGGAAAGATTCCTGGCTCTTCGCTCATTCCGTCTTGTCGTTTCAGTTCTGCGTACTTTCCTGTGACCAGACAGCGAACAGACATGAGTTGATAGCCGTAAACAGGCATGGATGACCCTGCCATACCATTCACAACATTAAGTTCGAGATTTACCCCAAGTTTAAGAACTCACACCATTATGAATCTTACCGAATTAAAGAATACGCCGGTTTCTGAGCTGATCACTCTCGGCGAAAGTATGGGGCTGGAAAACCTGGCCCGTATGCGCAAGCAGGACATTATTTTTGCCATCCTGAAGCAGCACGCAAAGAGTGGCGAAGATATCTTTGGCGACGGTGTGCTGGAGATATTGCAGGATGGATTTGGTTTCCTCCGTTCTGCAGACAGCTCCTACCTCGCCGGTCCTGATGATATCTACGTTTCCCCCAGCCAAATCCGCCGTTTCAACCTCCGCACTGGTGATACCATTTCTGGTAAGATTCGCCCGCCGAAAGAAGGTGAACGCTATTTTGCGCTGTTGAAAGTTAACGAAGTTAACTACGACAAACCGGAAAACGCCCGTAACAAAATCCTCTTTGAGAACTTAACCCCGCTGCACGCAAACTCTCGTCTGCGTATGGAGCGTGGTAACGGTTCTACCGAAGACTTAACGGCACGCGTTCTGGATCTGGCTTCGCCGATCGGTCGCGGCCAGCGCGGTCTGATTGTCGCGCCGCCGAAGGCGGGTAAAACCATGCTGCTGCAGAACATCGCGCAGAGCATCGCGTATAACCACCCAGACTGCGTGCTGATGGTGCTGCTGATTGACGAACGTCCGGAAGAAGTGACCGAGATGCAGCGTCTGGTGAAAGGCGAAGTGGTTGCGTCTACCTTTGACGAACCGGCATCCCGCCACGTTCAGGTTGCCGAAATGGTTATCGAGAAGGCGAAACGTCTGGTTGAACACAAGAAAGACGTTATCATCCTGCTCGACTCCATCACCCGTCTGGCGCGTGCCTATAACACCGTGGTGCCGGCTTCCGGTAAAGTACTGACCGGTGGTGTGGACGCTAACGCCCTGCATCGTCCGAAGCGTTTCTTCGGCGCGGCGCGTAACGTGGAAGAGGGCGGTAGCCTGACGATCATCGCGACGGCGCTAATCGATACCGGTTCCAAGATGGACGAAGTTATCTACGAAGAGTTTAAAGGCACCGGTAACATGGAGCTGCATCTCTCGCGTAAGATCGCTGAAAAACGTGTCTTCCCGGCTATCGACTACAACCGTTCCGGTACCCGTAAAGAAGAGCTGCTCACCACTCAGGAAGAGCTGCAGAAAATGTGGATCCTGCGTAAAATCATCCATCCGATGGGTGAAATTGACGCGATGGAATTCCTCATTAACAAACTGGCGATGACCAAAACTAATGACGACTTTTTCGAGATGATGAAGCGCTCATAACCTGGTCTTTACCTGAAAACGCCACGTTTTTACGTGGCGTTTTTGTTTTGCGATTCATCTTAGCGTCATGTCATATAAACTGGTCATCGGGATATGCGCTACAGAGTAACACCATGCACAATACACATTGTTTGCGGTAAAAAGTGTAATGTTCTAACAGGTCTCTTCTAGGAGCTGGCGTAACGCATTATACTTTAAGGAAATGATATATGCTGAGAGCACATACACTGTGAAGTTACTCACCGCTTTATCTGAGCTAATCAGTATTTTTTTATTCACGACCATTTTTATTTTTCTTGCGCGAAAAGTAGCCATAAAAATTGGTTTAGTGGATAAACCAAACTTTCGTAAACGACATCAGGGTGTTATCCCATTAGTCGGCGGGATTTCTGTGTTTGCAGGAATCTGCTTTATGTTTGGCCTCTCGGATTACTACATACCGCACTTATCGCTATATCTTATTTGCGCTGGTGTATTGGTTTTTGTTGGTGCGATGGATGACCGTTTTGATATCAGTGTAAAAATTCGTGCTGTGGTTCAGGCCGTTATTGCGGTTGTAATGATGGTTATCGCAAAACTTCACTTAGGTAGCCTTGGTTACATCTTTGGGCCTTGGGAGTTAGTGCTTGGCCCCTTTGGCTATTTCCTTACCCTGTTTGCGGTATGGGCGGCGATCAACGCTTTCAATATGGTGGACGGTATTGACGGCCTGCTGGGGGGGTTATCCAGCGTCTCATTTGCGGCGATGGGGCTGATTTTATGGTTTGATGGTCAGACTAGCCTGGCAATGTGGTGCTTTGCCATGATCGCCGCGATTCTGCCTTACATTATGCTTAATCTCGGTATTTTGGGGCGGCGTTATAAAGTCTTTATGGGCGATGCCGGTAGTACACTGATTGGCTTTACCGTCATCTGGCTCTTACTGGAAACGACGCAGGGGAAAACTCACTCTATCAGCCCGGTTACTGCGCTATGGATTATCGCTATTCCATTGATGGATATGGTGGCGATTATGTATCGCCGTCTGCGTAAAGGGATGAGCCCCTTTTCCCCTGATCGCCAACATATTCATCATTTGGTTATGCGAGCAGGGTTTACTTCCCGCCAGGCATTTGTTCTTATTACGCTCGCAGCGGCGATTCTGGCGGGAGTAGGCGTAACGGCAGAATACTCTCATTTTGTTCCTGAATGGGTTATGTTGGTGCTCTTTTTGCTAGCATTCTTCCTCTATGGCTACTGCATTAAGCGGGCCTGGAAGGTGGCGAGATTTATTAAGCGTGTGAAGCGTCGCCTGCGCAGGCAACGTGAGAACCGGCCAAACTTAACCAAGTAAATGAGGATACGATGACACAACCATTACCGGGGGCACGCGCGGTGAGCGCTGAAAATGAACTGGATATTCGCGGGTTGTTTCGTACTTTATGGGCTGGCAAATTCTGGATTATCGGCATTGGCCTGCTATTTGCCCTTATCGCGTTAGCCTATACCTTTTTTGCTCGTCAGGAGTGGAGTGCGACGGCGATCACCGATCGCCCAACCGTAAATATGTTGGGCGGTTATTACTCCCAGCAGCAGTTTCTGCGCAACCTGGATATTAAGACCGATCCTGCTTCTTCCGATAAACCCTCGGTGATGGATGAAGCGTATAAAGAGTTCATCATGCAACTTGCCTCCTGGGATACGCGTCGCGATTTCTGGTTACAGACGGACTATTACAAGCAGCGAATGGTCGGGAATAGCAAAGCTGATGCGGCGATGCTTGATGAACTGATCAATAACATACAGTTTACGCCCGGCGATTTTACACGCGCCATCAACGACAATGTGAAGCTGATTGCTGAAACTGCGCCGGACGCCAATAATCTGCTGCGTCAGTATGTCGCATTCGCCAGCCAGCGGGCGGCGAGCCATCTGAATGATGAATTAAAAGGCGCCTGGGCTGCGCGTACCGTGCAGATGAAAGCGCAGGTCAAACGGCAGGAAGAGGTTGCGAAAGCGATCTATTCACGTCGTGTAAACAGTATTGAGCAGGCGCTCAAAATTGCGGAACAACATAATATTTCTCGTAGCGCGACGGATGTCCCGGCGGATGAATTACCGGACTCAGAGCTTTTTTTACTCGGTCGCCCTATGTTGCAGGCGCGTCTTGAAAATCTGCAAGCGGTTGGCCCTGCGTTCGATTTGGACTACTTTCAAAATCGGGCAATGTTGAATACGCTTAATGTGGGGCCGACCCTGGACCCTCGTTTTCAGACCTATCGTTATTTGCGTACGCCGGAAGAACCGGTAAAACGTGATAGCCCACGCCGAGCCTTCCTGATGATTATGTGGGGTATCGTTGGGGCGCTAATCGGTGCGGGCGTTGCCTTAACCCGTCGCCGCACGATTTAGCAACACCTCTGCAGTAGGGGGCTGGGCCCCTGCTGTCTATTCGAAGAGAATCGATGTGAAAGTACTGACTGTATTTGGTACACGACCGGAGGCCATTAAGATGGCGCCTCTGGTCCATGCGCTGGAAAAAGATCCTCATTTCGAGGCCAAAGTATGCGTTACTGCGCAGCATCGGGAGATGCTTGATCAGGTATTAACTCTTTTTTCTATTGTGCCTGATTACGATCTCAACATTATGCAGCCGGGACAGGGGTTGACGGAAATTACCTGCCGAATTCTGGAGGGATTAAAGCCGATCCTGGCAGATTTTAAACCTGATGTGGTGCTGGTTCATGGCGATACCACCACTACGATTGCTACCAGCCTGGCGGCTTTCTATCAACGAATTCCGGTAGGGCACGTAGAAGCCGGGTTGCGAACCGGCGATCTCTATTCCCCCTGGCCGGAAGAGGCAAACCGCACGCTGACCGGACATCTGGCGATGTACCACTTTGCGCCGACGGAAAACTCGCGGCAGAATCTGTTGCGGGAGAACATTCCGGATGAGCGCATTTTTGTCACTGGCAATACCGTTATCGACGCGCTGATCTGGGTACGCGATCGCGTTCTGACGAGCGATACATTACAGGCTGAACTGGCCGAGCAGTATCCTTTCCTCAACGCGAATAAGAAGATGATTTTAGTGACCGGTCATCGGCGTGAAAGCTTTGGTCAGGGCTTTGAGCATATCTGCCAGGCGCTGGCGGAAATCGCCGCCGCGAACCAGAATGTGCAAATTGTCTATCCGGTGCATCTCAATCCCAACGTCAGCGAACCTGTCAACCGTATCCTCGGCCATGTTGAAAACGTGGTACTGATTGAGCCGCAGGACTACTTACCTTTTGTCTGGCTGATGAATCACGCCTGGCTCATTCTGACCGATTCCGGCGGTATTCAGGAAGAAGCGCCGTCATTAGGTAAGCCGGTATTGGTCATGCGTGAAACCACAGAGCGTCCGGAAGCCATTACCGCTGGTACGGTAAGACTGATCGGCACGGACTCCCGGCGCATTGTGGCGGAAGTTATGCGTCTGCTGCACGACGAAAATGAATATCAAACTATGAGCCGCGCCCATAATCCTTATGGTGACGGGCAATCATGCGCGCGCATTTTACAGGCGTTAAAAAGTTATCGGGTATCGTTATGAGTTTTACGACCATTTCTGTTATTGGGCTGGGGTATATCGGATTACCGACTGCGGCCGCTTTTGCTTCCTGCCAGAAGCAGGTTATCGGCGTGGATATCAACCAACATGCGGTAGACACCATAAATCGCGGTGAAATTCACATCGTGGAGCCGGCGTTGGGCAATGTGGTGAAGATGGCGGTGGAAGGCGGCTTTCTGCGTGCGACGACGACACCTGTCGAGGCCGATGCGTACCTGATTGCCGTGCCGACGCCATTCAAAGGCGATCACGACCCTGACATGGCCTATGTGGAAGCCGCGGCGAAATCCATTGCGCCGGTATTAAAAAAAGGGGCACTGGTGATTCTGGAATCAACATCGCCGGTCGGCGCAACGGAGCAAATGGCCGGCTGGCTGGCCGGGATGCGCCCAGATCTGACCTTTCCCCAGCAGGCGGGCGAGCAGACCGACGTGAATATCGCCTATTGTCCGGAGCGTGTGCTGCCGGGTCAGGTGATGGTGGAACTCATTAAAAATGACCGCGTGATTGGCGGTATGACGCCAGTATGTTCGGCTCGCGCCAGCGCGCTGTACAAAATTTTCCTTGAGGGCGAATGCGTTGTCACCAACTCGCGCACCGCAGAGATGTGCAAGCTGACGGAAAATAGCTTCCGTGATGTGAATATCGCATTTGCGAATGAATTGTCGCTGATTTGCGCCGAACAGGGGATTAACGTCTGGGAATTGATCCGTCTGGCGAACCGCCATCCGCGCGTCAATATTTTGCAGCCGGGCCCAGGCGTTGGCGGGCACTGCATTGCGGTCGATCCGTGGTTTATTGTGGCGCAAAATCCGCAGCAGGCGAGACTGATTCGCACCGCGCGTGAAGTGAACGACGGCAAACCGCACTGGGTGGTCGATCAGGTAAAAGCCGCGGTCGCAGATTGCCTGGCGGCCACCGATAAACGCGCCAGCGAAGTGAAAATCGCCTGTTTTGGGCTGGCCTTTAAGCCGAATATCGACGATCTGCGCGAAAGCCCGGCGATGGGGATCGCGCAAAGTATCGCCCGCTGGCACAGCGGCGAAACCTTGGTCGTCGAACCGAATATCCATCAGTTGCCGAAAAAATTGGACGGACTTTGCACGCTGGCGAAACTGGACGCGGCGCTGGCCGCCGCCGATGTGCTGGTGATGCTGGTCGATCACGACGAATTTAAAGCGATTCCCGGCGATGCGGTTCATCAACGTTATGTGGTTGATACCAAAGGAGTCTGGCGCTGATGAAACGCATTCTGGTGACCGGCGGCGCGGGCTTTATCGGATCTGCGGTGGTGCGGCATATCATCCATGAAACGGCAGACGCGGTGGTGGTGGTGGATAAACTCACCTATGCGGGCAACCTGATGTCTCTGGCGTCGGTGGCGCAAAGCGACCGTTTCGCCTTTGAGAAGGTGGATATCTGCGATCGGGCATCACTGGAGCGAGTTTTCCAGCAGTATCAGCCCGATAGCGTGATGCACCTGGCGGCGGAAAGCCATGTAGACCGTTCCATCGACGGCCCCGCGGCGTTTATTGAAACGAATATCGTTGGTACTTACACCTTGCTGGAAGCCGCTCGCGCTTACTGGTCCGCGCTTGACGCGGACGCTAAAGCGGCGTTCCGCTTCCACCATATCTCCACCGATGAAGTGTATGGCGATCTGCATACTGCAGACGATTTCTTCACCGAAACCACGCCATATGCGCCAAGCAGCCCTTATTCCGCCTCCAAAGCCAGCAGCGACCATCTGGTACGCGCCTGGTTACGTACCTACGGTTTGCCTACGCTTGTCACCAACTGCTCTAATAACTACGGGCCCTACCATTTCCCGGAAAAACTGATCCCGCTGATGATTCTGAACGCGCTGGCGGGTAAACCATTGCCGGTCTATGGCAACGGCCAGCAAATTCGCGACTGGCTGTATGTGGAAGATCATGCCCGTGCGTTGTATCACGTGGTGACGAACGGCGCGGTGGGCGAAACGTATAATATCGGCGGTCATAACGAACGTAAAAATCTGGATGTGGTCAGGACGATCTGCGCTCTGCTGGAGGAACTGGCCCCGCAAAAACCGCAGGGTGTGGCGAATTATCACGATCTGATTACCTTCGTCGACGATCGACCCGGCCATGACTTACGTTATGCCATCGACGCGTCGAAAATCGCCCGCGAGCTGGGCTGGACGCCGCAGGAAACCTTCGAAAGCGGGATGCGAAAAACCGTTCAGTGGTATCTCGCCAATGAGGCCTGGTGGAAACCCGTGCAGGATGGCAGTTATCAGGGCGAACGCTTAGGACTGAAACGCTAAACGGCAGGTTCTTACTCCTGGAGGAGAAACGAATGAAAGGCATCATTCTGGCGGGAGGTTCCGGTACCCGGTTGCATCCCATTACGCGCGGCGTATCAAAGCAGCTTCTGCCCGTCTACGATAAACCGATGATTTACTATCCGTTATCGGTGCTAATGCTGGCGGGCATTCGTGAGATCTTGATCATCACCACGCCGGAGGATAAACGCGACTTTCAGCGTTTGCTGGGTGACGGCGCAGCGTTCGGTATCGATTTACACTATGCCGAACAGCCCAGTCCGGACGGGCTGGCGCAGGCCTTTATCATTGGCGAAACGTTCCTCAACGGTGAACCCTCATGCCTGGTATTGGGCGACAATATCTTTTTTGGTCAGGGTTTTAGCCCCAAACTCCGTCAGGTCGCGGCGCGTACCGAAGGCGCTACAGTATTTGGCTATCAGGTCATGGACCCGGAACGCTTTGGCGTCGTGGAGTTTGACGATGATTTTCGCGCGCTCTCGCTGGAAGAAAAGCCGAAACAGCCTAAATCTAACTGGGCGGTCACCGGCCTCTATTTCTATGACAGCAAGGTCGTCGAGTATGCGAAGCGCGTGAAACCGTCCGGGCGTGGCGAGCTGGAGATCACTTCTATCAACCAGATGTATCTGGAGGAAGGTAAGCTGACTGTTGAACTGCTGGGCCGCGGTTTCGCCTGGCTGGATACGGGCACCCACGACAGTCTGATTGAGGCGAGCACTTTTGTGCAGACGGTGGAAAAGCGCCAGGGCTTCAAAATTGCCTGTCTGGAGGAAATTGCCTGGCGCAACGGCTGGCTGGATGATGATGGTTTGAAACGCGCCGCCAGTCAGCTTGAAAAAACCGGCTATGGCCAATATTTACTGGAGTTGCTCCGTGCCCGTCCGCGCCAGTATTGAACCGTTACTCTGGGAAAATACGTTCTTTGGCGTGAATAGCGGCATTGTGCGTATCGATGCCTCAGCGCCCGAATTAACGCCAGAAGCGCTGCAGGCGTGGCAACGCGTGCAGGTAAAAGTGCCGGCTGAAAACATCGCCTGGCTGTCGGCGTTGCAATCGCTGGGATTCTCTTTGGTTGAAGGCGAAGTGGATTTTGCGTTGCCGGTAAAAGGGCATCGCGACCAGCATGGCGCGGAAATTGCACACCTTACGGACATTCCTGCTTTGCGTCAGTTGGCCGGAGAGGCGTTTACGCAGAGTCGTTTTCGCGCGCCGTGGTATGCGCCCGACGCCAGCGCCCGTTTTTACGCCCAGTGGATTGAGAATGCGGTACGCGGCACGTTTGATCACCAATGTCTGGTGCTTCGCACAGAGACAGGCGCTATCCGCGGTTACGTCTCGCTGCGGGAATTGAATGATACCGACGCGCGCATTGGCCTGTTGGCCGGACGCGGCGCGGGAGCGGAACTTATGCAGGCGGCGATCTGTTGGGCGCAGAGTCGCGGCAAAGCAACATTGCGGGTGGCGACCCAGTTGGGCAACACCGCCGCGCTTAAACGTTACATACAAAGCGGTGCCAACATCGAAAGCACTGCGTACTGGTTATACAGGTGACAACATGATTCCTTTTAATGCGCCGCCGGTGGTGGGAACCGAACTCGAATACATGCAGTCTGCAATGAGCAGCGGCAAACTGTGCGGCGACGGCGGCTTTACGCGCCGTTGCCAGCAGTGGCTGGAGCAACATTTCGGCAGCGCGAAGGTGTTGCTGACGCCTTCCTGTACCGCGTCGCTGGAGATGGCGGCTCTGTTGTTGGATATTCAGCCCGGCGATGAAGTGATCATGCCGAGCTTTACGTTTGTCTCCACCGCTAACGCTTTTGTCCTGCGCGGCGCGAAAATTGTGTTTGTCGATATTCGTCCGGATACGATGAATATTGACGAAACGCTGATTGAGGCGGCAATTACTGATAAAACCCGCGCTATCGTGCCGGTACACTACGCTGGCGTCGCTTGTGAAATGGACGTCATCATGGCGCTGGCGGATAAGTATAATCTGTTCGTTGTCGAGGATGCCGCCCAGGGCGTGATGTCCACGTACAAAGGGCGCGCGTTAGGAACGATCGGTCACATCGGCTGTTTTAGCTTCCATGAAACCAAAAATTACACCGCTGGCGGCGAAGGCGGCGCGACGCTGATCAACGATCGTACGCTGATTGAACGCGCGGAGATCATCCGCGAAAAAGGCACCAACCGCAGCCAGTTCTTCCGTGGTCAGGTGGACAAATACACCTGGCGGGATATCGGCTCCAGTTATTTGATGTCCGATCTGCAGGCTGCCTACCTGTGGGCGCAACTGGAGGCCGCCGATCGTATCAATCAACAGCGTCTGTCGCTGTGGCAGACTTACTACGATGCGTTAACGCCGCTGGCGCGCGCCGGGCGTATCGAGCTGCCTTCTATTCCGGAAAACTGCGGGCATAATGCCCACATGTTTTACATCAAACTGCGGGATATCGCCGATCGCAGCGCGCTGATTAATTTCCTGAAAGAGGCGGAAATCATGGCGGTATTCCATTACATTCCGCTGCATGATTGTCCGGCGGGCGATAAATTTGGCGAGTTTATCGGGGACGATGTCTACACCACAAAAGAGAGCGAACGTTTGTTGCGTCTGCCGCTGTTTTATAACCTTGCGCCCGTCGATCAACGAACGGTGATTACTACCTTGCTAAATTATTTCTCCTGATATGTCGCTTGCTAAAGCCTCCCTGTGGACGGCGGTCAGTACGCTGGTAAAAATTGGCGCCGGACTGCTGGTGGTGAAACTACTGGCCGTCTCTTTTGGTCCGGCGGGCGTCGGACAAGCGGGTAACTTCCGCCAGATGATCACCGTGCTGGGCGTATTGGCTGGTGCCGGGATATTTAACGGCGTTACCAAACTCGTCGCACAACATCATGATAACCCGGCGCAGTTACGTACCGTGGTGGGAACCTCCTCCGCGATGGTATTGGGTTTCTCTACGCTGCTGGCGCTGGTCTTCCTGCTGGCGGCGGCGCCGATTAGCCAGGGACTGTTCGGTCATACGGACTATCAAGGGCTGGTGCGTCTGGTTGCGCTGGTACAAATGGGGATCGCCTGGGCGAACCTGCTGCTGGCGCTAATGAAGGGCTTTCGTGACGCGTCGGGTAATGCCTTATCGTTAATTGTCGGCAGCTTTTTGGGCGTCGTCGCCTGGTATCTCTGCTACCGTGTCGGCGGCTATGAAGGCGCTCTGCTTGGCCTGGCGCTGGTGCCGGCGCTGGTGGTAGTGCCAGCCGGTATGATACTGATTAAGCGCGGCACCGTCCCGCTACGCTATCTCAAGCCCTCCTGGGACAACGGTCTGGCAGGGCAGCTTAGTAAATTTACCCTGATGGCGCTGATTACCTCCGTTACGATGCCGGTCGCCTATGTGATGATGCGAAACCAACTGGCCGCGCACTATAGCTGGAGCGATGTCGGGATCTGGCAGGGCGTGAGCAGTATTTCTGATGCCTATCTGCAATTTATCACCGCCTCCTTCAGCGTTTACCTGTTACCTACGCTCTCACGCCTGACGGAAAAACAGGACATTACGCGTGAAGTGGTAAAAGCGCTGAAATTTGTTTTACCGGCGGTCGCGGCGGCGAGTTTTACCGTCTGGCTACTGCGCGATTTTGCTATCTGGCTGCTTTTTTCCGCCAAATTCACCGCGATGCGCGATCTGTTCGCCTGGCAGTTAGTGGGCGACGTGCTGAAAGTCGGCGCCTATGTTTTCGGTTATCTGGTGATTGCCAAAGCGTCGTTGCGATTTTACATTCTGGCCGAAATTAGCCAGTTCATTCTGTTAACGGCGTTCGCTCACTGGCTGATTCCCGCTCACGGCGCGCTGGGTGCGGCACAGGCTTATATGGCCACCTATATTGTCTATTTTTCACTTTGTTGCGGCGTATTTTTACTCTGGCGTAGGCGAGCATGACTGTACTGATTCACGTCCTGGGATCGGATATCCCTCACCATAACCACACCGTGTTGCGGTTTTTCAATGATACGCTGGCCGCCACAAGCGAGCACGCGCGTGAATTTATGGTTGCTGGCGAAGATAACGGCTTCACGGAAAGCTGCCCGGCGCTCTCGCTTCGTTTTTATGGCAGTAAGAAAGCGCTGGCGCAGGCGGTCATCGCCAAAGCGAAAGCAAATCGTCGGCAGAGATTCTTCTTTCACGGTCAGTTCAACACCAGCCTGTGGCTGGCGCTGTTAAGCGGCGGTATTAAGCCAGCTCAGTTTTACTGGCATATCTGGGGCGCGGATCTCTACGAAGTGTCCCACGGGCTGAAATTCCGCCTTTTCTACCCGCTTCGTCGTATCGCGCAGGGACGAGTAGGGGGCGTATTCGCGACGCGCGGCGATCTCAGCTATTTTGCGCGCCAGCACCCGGGCGTACGCGGCGAGTTGCTCTATTTCCCGACGCGCATGGATCCTTCCCTGAACTCTATGGCAAAAGAGCGCCAACGTGCGGGAAAATTGACCATTTTGGTAGGGAACTCCGGCGATCGCAGTAACGAGCATATTACGGCGTTACGGGCGGTGTATCAGCAGTTTGGCGATACGGTAAACGTGGTGGTGCCGATGGGCTATCCGGCCAATAACCAGGCCTATATTGATGAGGTTCGTCAGGTCGGTCTGGCGCTATTTAGCGCCGAAAATCTACAAATTCTTAGCGAAAAAATGGAATTTGATGCCTATCTTGCGCTGTTGCGCCAGTGCGACCTCGGTTATTTTATTTTTGCCCGCCAACAGGGGATCGGGACGTTGTGCCTGCTAATTCAGGCCGATATCCCGTGCGTGTTGAATCGCGACAATCCTTTCTGGCAGGATATGGCGGAACAGCATCTGCCCGTTCTGTTTACCACGGACGATCTTAATGAGCAGGTCGTGCGCGAGGCGCAGCGTCAGCTCGCATCGGTAGATAAAAGCGGCATCACCTTCTTTAGCCCCAACTACCTGCAACCGTGGCATAATGCGTTGAGAATCGCCGCAGGAGAAGCCGAATGAGTTTAATGCAATTCAGCGGGCTGCTGGTGGTCTGGCTGCTCTCTACGCTGTTTATCGCCACGCTGACCTGGTTTGAATTTCGCCGCGTGCGTTTTAACTTCAACGTTTTCTTTTCGTTGCTGTTTTTGTTGACCTTCTTTTTTGGTTTTCCGCTAACCAGCGTGCTGGTATTTCGTTTCGACGTTGGCGTCGCGCCGCCGGAAATCTTATTGCAGGCTCTATTATCCGCCGCCTGTTTCTACGGCGTGTATTACGTGACCTATAAAACGCGTTTACGCAAACGCGTTGTGGATGTACCACGCAAGCCGCTATTTACCATGAACCGGGTGGAAACCCACCTTACCTGGGTGATCCTGATGGGCATCGCGCTGGTGAGCGTGGCGATTTTCTTTATGCATAACGGCTTTTTGCTGTTCCGGCTGCACTCCTACAGCCAGATCTTTTCCAGCGAAGTCTCCGGCGTGGCGTTAAAACGGTTCTTCTATTTCTTCATTCCGGCGATGCTGGTGGTCTATTTCCTGCGCCAGGACAGCAAAGCGTGGCTGTTCTTTCTGGTGAGCACCGTCGCGTTTGGTCTGTTGACCTACATGATTGTCGGCGGCACGCGCGCTAACATCATTATTGCGTTTGCTATCTTCCTGTTTATCGGCATTATTCGGGGCTGGATCAGCCTGTGGATGCTGGCAGCGGCGGGCGTGCTGGGGATTGTCGGTATGTTCTGGCTGGCGCTCAAACGCTACGGATTAAATGTGAGCGGCGATGAGGCGTTCTATACGTTTCTTTATCTGACGCGCGATACCTTTTCGCCGTGGGAGAATCTGGCGCTGCTGTTGCAAAATTACCACAATATCGATTTTCAGGGGCTGGCCCCTATCGTGCGTGATTTCTACGTCTTTATTCCCACTTGGTTATGGCCGGGACGACCCAGTATCGTGCTGAATTCTGCGAATTACTTCACCTGGGAAGTCCTGAACAACCATTCTGGCCTGGCGATATCGCCAACGCTTATCGGATCGCTGGTGGTCATGGGCGGGGCGCTGTTTATTCCGCTCGGCGCGATCGTCGTCGGGCTGATTATCAAATGGTTCGACTGGCTATATGAACTGGGTAACCGGGAGCCCAATCGCTATAAGGCGGCGATTCTGCACAGTTTCTGCTTTGGCGCCATCTTTAATATGATTGTGCTGGCGCGAGAAGGGCTGGATTCGTTTGTCTCGCGCGTGGTTTTCTTCCTGGTGGTTTTTGGCGCCAGCCTGCTGGTCGCTAAGCTTCTGTTCTGGTTATTTGATAGCGCCGGACTGATTCATAAACGTACAACTTCGCTCCCTCAGGCACAGGTGGAAGGAAAACTATGACTAACAATGCCGCTGCGCCCCTTTACTCGCTGCGAGGATTACCTCTGATTGGCTGGCGCGACATGTCACACGCGCTGAATTATCTGTTTACCGATGGACAACTGAAGCAAGGTACGTTGGTGGCAATCAACGCCGAAAAGCTGCTGACGGCGGAAGATAATCCGGAAGTCCGCGCGTTGATAGCGGCGGCGGAATTTAAATATGCCGATGGCATCAGCGTGGTGCGTTCAATACGTAAAAAATTTCCGCAGGCGCAGGTTTCTCGTGTGGCTGGCGCTGACCTTTGGGAAGCGTTAATGGCGCGCGCGGGTAAAGAAGGCACGCCGGTATTTCTTGTCGGCGGCAAGCCTGAGGTGCTGGCGCAGACGGAAGCAAAACTGCGGACGCAGTGGAACGTCAATATTGTGGGTAGCCAGGACGGTTACTTTACGCCGGAGCAGCGTCAGGCGCTATTTTCGCGTATCCATGCCAGCGGCGCGAAAATTGTCACCGTCGCGATGGGATCGCCAAAACAGGAATTGCTCATGCGCGATTGTCGGGAAGTGCATCCCCATGCGCTATATATGGGGGTGGGCGGTACCTATGATGTGTTTACCGGTCACGTCAAACGCGCCCCCAAAATATGGCAGAACCTGGGGCTGGAGTGGTTGTATCGTCTGCTTTCTCAACCGAAGCGTATTACCCGCCAGATGCGTCTGCTGCGCTACCTTCGCTGGCACTATACTGGCGATCTCTAATTCTCCCTTCTGATGACTTGAGCAGCGGATTGTGCTTATGGCGCTGCTCATTTACAACACAATCGATGATTTCTTACACAATAAGTGCATTTTTTTAATGCTCCATTTGCCATTTGTCCAAATTTAAGAAAATATTCGCAACAATCGATGTACCCATAACAATAACCGGTACTACCGGAACCGTTGCAAACACGACATGAGGATTTATGGCAGAGAAAAAACCGGAGCTACAGCGTGGGCTGGAAGCTCGTCATATTGAATTGATTGCCCTTGGGGGCACCATCGGCGTCGGACTCTTTATGGGCGCCGCCAGTACGCTGAAATGGGCGGGCCCGTCAGTGCTGCTGGCGTATATCATCGCCGGATTGTTCGTCTTTTTCATTATGCGTTCGATGGGGGAGATGCTCTTTCTGGAACCTGTTACCGGCTCCTTTGCCGTGTACGCCCACCGGTATATGAGTCCTTTTTTTGGCTATCTTACCGCCTGGTCATACTGGTTTATGTGGATGGCGGTCGGGATCTCGGAAATTACCGCCATTGGGGTCTACGTCCAGTTCTGGTTTCCGGAGATGGCGCAGTGGATACCGGCGCTGATTGCCGTCGGACTGGTCGCGTTGGCGAATCTGGCTGCGGTGCGCCTGTATGGTGAAATCGAGTTCTGGTTTGCGATGATCAAAGTCACCACGATTATTGTGATGATCATCATCGGTCTGGGGGTGATTTTCTTCGGCTTTGGTAACGGCGGCCAGGCGATTGGCTTTGGTAATCTGACCGAGCATGGCGGCTTTTTTGCTGGCGGCTGGAAAGGCTTTCTGACCGCATTATGTATCGTGGTGGCCTCTTATCAGGGGGTTGAGTTGATCGGTATTACCGCCGGTGAAGCGAAGAATCCGCAGGTGACGTTGCGTAGCGCGGTGGGTAAGGTGCTGTGGCGTATCCTAATTTTTTATGTTGGCGCGATTTTCGTGATCGTCACCATTTTCCCGTGGAATGAGATTGGCAGCAACGGCAGCCCCTTTGTACTCACCTTCGCGAAAATCGGCATCACCGCCGCGGCAGGCATTATCAACTTTGTCGTGCTGACGGCGGCGCTCTCCGGCTGTAACAGCGGAATGTATAGCTGTGGGCGTATGCTTTACGCGCTGGCGAAAAACCGTCAACTGCCGGCGGCAGTCGCGAAAGTCTCTCGCCACGGCGTGCCGGTCGCGGGCGTGGCGCTCTCTATTTTGATTTTGCTGGTAGGTTCTTGCCTGAACTACATCATCCCCAATCCGCAGCGCGTCTTTGTTTACGTTTATAGCGCCAGCGTACTGCCGGGGATGGTGCCGTGGTTTGTCATTCTGATTAGCCAACTGCGCTTTCGTCGGGCGCATAAAGAAGCGATTGCGGATCATCCTTTTCGTTCCATTATGTTCCCGTGGGCGAACTATTTGACGATGGCGTTTCTGGTTTGCGTTTTAATCGGCATGTACTTTAATGAAGATACGCGCATGTCGCTGTTTGTCGGCGTCATCTTCCTGCTGGCCGTCACGCTGGTCTACAAAGTTTTCGGTCTGAATCGTCACGGAACCGCCCACAAGGTGGGGGAATAAGCGCCAAAATGCGCAAAGCATAACCAAACGCGCATTTTATTTAAAAAGGCACTGGACAGCGGGGTGTGAAGTCCGTATTATCCACCCCCGCAACGGCGCTAAGCGCCCGTAGCTCAGCTGGATAGAGCGCTGCCCTCCGGAGGCAGAGGTCTCAGGTTCGAATCCTGTCGGGCGTACCATTTATTTAGGTGCTTGAGCTGCGGTGGTTTAATACCGCGTAAAAAGTTTCAGTGGTGGCTATAGCTCAGTTGGTAGAGCCCTGGATTGTGATTCCAGTTGTCGTGGGTTCGAATCCCATTAGCCACCCCATTAATATAGAGTTGTGAAACGCGAAGGTGGCGGAATTGGTAGACGCGCTAGCTTCAGGTGTTAGTGTCCTTACGGACGTGGGGGTTCAAGTCCCCCCCCTCGCACCACGACTCAATGAATTGAACTAAAAATTCAAAAAAGCAGTATATCGGCGAGTAGCGCAGCTTGGTAGCGCAACTGGTTTGGGACCAGTGGGTCGGAGGTTCGAATCCTCTCTCGCCGACCAATTTTGAACCCCGCTTCGGCGGGGTTTTTTGTTTTCTGTTTCTTTTCAACCGCTTATCCCGCACGTGTTGCCATTATGGTTTATTGGCGATATCCCAGGCTTTATTTGTCGCTATTCGGTGACGAATAATCTATTGATTTATAATCACTTTATAAAAAACATCCTGTTCTGTCTCCGCCAGGCGACACGCTAAAACCTCGCCAGCGGCGGGGGGATGACAATCGCGTGAATTCTCTACGTTTTTTTAATACCTGCGCCTGTTTTTTAGCGGTGCAAAGATGGCACGTTATGTGCAATAATGTACGGGTAGATGCTCATTCCATCTCTTATGTTCGCCTTCTGGCCTCATAAACTCAGGAATGATGCAGAGCCGTTTACGGTGCTTATCGTCCACTGACAGATGTCGCTTACGCCTCATCAAACACCCTGGACACAACGTTGAGTGAAGCACCCCTTTATGTTGTCATACAGACCTGTTTTGACGCCTGCCCCTTAACCGGGCAGGCGTTTTTTTATGCATCCCGAATGATTTTGTGTAGGCGGTAGGCCCGGTAAGCGAAGCGCCACCGGGCAAGGGGGGATTACTGCGGGGGATTGTTCTGTAATGTCAGCATCAGGCCGTCGCGCCGCATGGCGGCGGCCTCTTCCGGTTGATGCAGTCGATCAAGCGCATCGGCAAGCCAGGCATAATCATACGCGTCCGGGCGTTGTTTCAGCGCGGCGCGGAAAGCCAGAGTCGCCTCCTGCCATTCACCGTGTTTCATTAGCGACTGACCGAGTGTGCTCCATAACAGCGGGCGATCGCCTACTGTCTTAATTTGCTGGCGCAGCACTTTCTCCAGTTGTTCCGGATTATTGGTTCTGAGGCGAGGAATGGGCAGCACCAGTCGATCGTCATACTGGCGTTTCAGACCGTCGATGATAATCTGCTGCGCCATATCATGATCGTCACATTCGATCAGATGCTCGGCCATCGCGACCTGCAGCGCCACCTGATGGCGGGTTTTACGGCTTTGGTTTTTCCACCAGGTGCGTAATCCTTCGCTGCCCTGCTCGGCGCGCGCCTGATCCATGAGTCCTATCCACGCCTGTTGTTCGAGCATGGCGCGATGCGCTTCATCGCCAACGTGCGCTTTCGCCATGGATGGGATGATATCCAGTAAAGAACTCCATGCGCTGGTGCGAATATAGGCCTGCTCCGCCAGACGCAGAACTTCCGGGTGACGCGGCGTGACCTCCAGCAGTTTGTCCACGCCGTGACGCGCCGCGTGATTTTCATTGCGCGCCAGCTGTAAGCGCACGCGTGTAATCTCGACCGGGATGGTGTCGTTCCCCGCCAGCTCTGCCGCACGTTCAAGGTGCTGATTAGCGCGTGCTTCATCGCCGCGCTGCTGCGCCGCTTCTGCCGCCAGCAGATAATTTACCACCGGTTGTTCAGCATGGTCGGCATTTTTTGACATCAGCTTTTCAACCTGCTGATAGTCGCCCTCCGCCAGCTTCAGCAGCGCCTGTTCGGTCTGCTTGCGGGCGCGACGGCGTTTACGGCCGGCAAACCAACCGCGGGTGTGCGCGCCGGTACGAAACAGACGGCGTAGCAACCACTCAATGGCGAATAGCACCACCATAGCGACGATGAGAATGATCGCCAGGCCGGTGACGCTGGTTTCAATGTTGTAGTTATCGGTCTGGATTAACACATAGCCCTGGTGACCGGCTATCATCGGGCCGACCACGATACCCGCGAGCAACAACACAAAGAGCAATAATACTTTTAGCATCATTATTCTCCTTGCGGCGCGGCTGCCGGAGCGTCTGTCTGCGTGGCAGGCGCTGCCGTAGAGACTGTCGGTTGCGCCAGCAGATTACGCACGCGGGTTTGCATCAGTTTTTCAAGAATCGCCTGGCTTTCCAGGGTTTCCGGCAGATCCATCGTGATATTTTGCTGGCTTAATTTATCGACCTCCTCCAGGAAGGCTTTTGTCGCGGCGTCGTCAGTATCGTAATAAGCGCGAACCCAGGTCGAAACGTTATCCAGCGCCTGACGGTATGTTTCTTCCTGATGGCGTGGCACGGCCTGCGCGGCGACTAACAGGCGAGAGCGAATATTTTCGCGTAAATAGACGTCCTGGTTGGGCGCCAACAGCGGTACAGCGGTATCATCGCGGCGGCGAATGGTAATAAAGCTGTCCATAAAGTTCTGCCAGCTTTTTTGCAGGTTAACGCGCCATTCGCTTAGCGAGCTGGACAGCTCGCTGCTGTCTGAATCCATCGGCGAACCATCGGTATCGTTATCCGCCAGACGCAAGTTATCGATTTGGTTAGAGAGCTGATTGAGCTTGAGAATAATGCCGTCGTAGTCGATCTGCGCAACGGATGACAGGCTGGCGATATCGTCAGTAATCGCGCGTCGTGCGGTAATGAGGCTGGGGTCATTCATGTCCGCCAGACTGGCGTCAGCGCTTTTGAGCAACGCAGCGGCGGTAGTGACGTCCTGATCGCTCCACAGCTTACGTCCGGCGAGTTTCACCAGGAAATCAGCCTGCGCCAGCAGCCAGGTTTTAGCATCGCTGCCGGAAATAGTGGCGACTTTTTGTTGTACTTCATCAAGCTGTTTCGCCAGCGCCGCCTGTTGGCGATTCGCGTCATCTAACTGCGCCGCTTGTTTTTTGATAATCCCTTCCAGCTCCGCTTTTTGGCTCTCCTGTGCCTTTTGCAAGGCGGTTAGTTGCGTCGCCAGCGCATCGCTGGTTTCCGTTTGCGCGGTTGCTTGCTGTTTCCCCCAGCCATAAAGCCCAATACCTGCCGCCAGGGCAATCGCAATCGCCACCGCGCTTAATACCAGCGCGGCGCCGTTCTTACTTTTTTTCTCGGTATTAACTGGCTGTGGCGTGGTTTCCACGCTCTCCCTGGTCTCATCAACCACGGCGGAGGATTTTTCTTGTTCCGTCATTATGGCATCCCATTATGAGAGTTATTGTAATGCGCGCAACAGCGCATCGTTGTCGGCGTTATCAGCGACCTTAATATCTTGCCAGCCCAGTTCCCGGGCGAGGTGCGCCAGACGCTCACTGACGACCAATAGCCGACAGCGTAGTAACCAGTGCTCACGATACCACTGGGGAGTCAGCGACCAGAGCCGTTGCAACATCTCGCCGCTGGTAACAACAAGTGTTGTTACGCCGCGAGTATGCCAGCGCATCGCTTCTTCCGCGCCATCGTAATGTTTCGCACATCGTTGATAACATTCACAAAAACTGACTTCGGCTCCGCGAGCTGTCAGGGTTTCGCCCAGCAGTTCGCGGCCGCCATTGCCACGCAAAATCAGCGCGCGTTTGCCCGCAATATTTTGTAATTCAGGTAATTGTAGCAAGGCTTCGCTGATTTCCCGATCCAATGGATAACGAATATCGAACCCGCTAACGGTATGAAGGGCGAGCGCCGTGGTGCGGCCAATCGCGAAATAGCGCGGCGACGCAGGCCAGTTTCGACCATCCCGCTGGAGCTGGGCGTGAGCAAAGGCGACGGCGTGCTGTGAAAGGGCAAAAACCAGATCGTTTTCCGTCAGAGTCGCCAGGCGGTCGGCCAGGGTGGGTAGCTCCCGACCGGCGACAAATTCAATCAGTGGAAAACTCCAGGCCACCTGCCCCAGTGCGCGCAGACGGCTCACTAACGCTTCCCCTGCGGGAGAGGGGCGGGTGATCAGAATACTCATGCGGGCGTCTCGCCGTTATAAACTTCCGTCAGAATCGCGCGCGCGCCGTTTTCCAGCAGTTCCTCTGCAAGCGAGATGCCCATTTGCTCCGCCTGCTCGGGAGAACCACGACGTTCGCCGCGCACCATCACCGAACCGTCCGGCGCGCCAACCAGCGCGCGTAACCAAATTTCACCGTTGATGATTTCTGCATAGCTGCCAATCGGCACCTGACAACCGCCTTCCAGGCGGGTGTTCATAGCGCGTTCCGCCGTTACGCGTAGCGCGGTTTGCGAGTGATTCAACGGTGCGAGCAGCGCCTGCGTTCGCGCGTCGTCAAGACGACACTCAATCCCGACGGCGCCCTGGCCTACGGCAGGAAGTGAAACGTCGGGCGGCAAGGCTGTGCGAATGCGCGACTCCAGACCTAAGCGTTTCAGACCGGCCACGGCCAGGATAATGGCGTCATAGTCGCCGTTGTCCAGCTTGCCGAGACGTGTGCCGACGTTGCCGCGCAACGAACGGATAATGAGGTCCGGACGGCGCTCCGCCAGTTGACACTGACGACGCAAACTGGACGTCCCGACGATACTACCCGCGGGCAGATCGTCCAGACTGTGATATTTATTCGAGACAAACGCGTCGCGCGGATCTTCGCGCTCGCAAATGGTCACCAGACCGAGACCATCCGGGAAGGCCACCGGAACGTCTTTCATAGAGTGCACGGCGATATCAGCGCGCTTTTCCAGCAGCGCGATTTCAAGCTCTTTAACAAACAGTCCCTTACCGCCCACTTTCGCCAGGGGAGTATCGAGAATCACGTCGCCGCGTGTGACCATCGGCACCAGTTCTACCGTCAGTCCCGGATGGGTTGCCATCAATGCGTCTTTGACATAATGTGCCTGCCAAAGCGCAAGGGGACTTTGGCGTGTGGCAATTCTTAAAACATTGTCTAACATGCTTGTTACCGTCATTATCAATCATTGACCATCCTAACATCCTTATAGAGAGTATGTTAGTTTTCCGGTCACCGTGAGTGAGAGGATAAGGCGCAGTGTCGTCAATGACAGTGAATAATGACGAGAAACCGCCAGCCCGTATTTAAGAATTTACACGCAGCGAACGGTGCTACACTTGTATGTAGCGCATCTTTCTTTACGGTCAATGAGCAAGGTGTTAAATTGATCACGTTTTAGACCATTTTTTCGTCGGTATTGGATAAAAATATGCAGGCGAGAATGGGTAACGGTTATTTTTGACATACGGTTTATCCCGAATGGCGACGGTCAAGTACTGACCTGCACCATGACGGGTAGCAACATCAGGCGATACGTCTTGTACCTCTATATTGAGACTCTGAAACAGAGACTGGATGCCATAAATCAACTGCGTGTGGATCGCGCGCTTGCTGCCATGGGACCCGCTTTTCAGCAGGTTTACAGTCTTCTGCCGACATTATTGCACTATCACCATCCACTGATGCCGGGTTACCTTGATGGTAACGTTCCCAGCGGTATTTGCTTCTACACGCCTGATGAAACCCAACGCCACTATCTGAACGAACTTGAGCTGTACCGCGGTATGACGCCGCAGGACCCGCCGAAGGGCGAGCTGCCGATTACCGGCGTTTACACCATGGGCAGCACCTCCTCGGTCGGGCAGAGCTGCTCGTCCGACCTGGATATCTGGGTGTGCCATCAGTCCTGGCTCGACGGTGAAGAGCGTCAGTTGCTGCAACGTAAGTGTAGCCTGCTGGAAAGCTGGGCCGCCTCGCTTGGCGTTGAGGTGAGCTTCTTCCTGATCGACGAGAACCGTTTCCGCCATAACGAAAGCGGCAGTCTGGGCGGGGAAGACTGTGGTTCTACGCAGCATATCCTGTTGCTTGATGAGTTTTATCGTACCGCTGTGCGCCTGGCCGGGAAGCGTATCCTGTGGAGTATGGTGCCGTGCGACGAAGAAGAGCATTACGACGACTATGTCATGACGCTCTACGCGCAGGGCGTATTAACGCCAAATGAATGGCTGGATCTGGGGGGCTTAAGCTCGCTCTCCGCCGAAGAGTACTTTGGCGCCAGCCTGTGGCAGCTATACAAGAGCATTGACTCGCCGTACAAAGCAGTGCTGAAAACGCTGCTGCTGGAAGCCTACTCATGGGAATATCCCAACCCACGTCTGCTGGCGAAAGATATTAAACAACGTCTGCATGACGGTGAAATCGTATCGTTTGGACTCGATCCCTACTGCATGATGCTGGAACGGGTCACTGAATACCTGACGGCGATTGAAGATCCGACGCGGCTGGATTTAGTCCGCCGCTGCTTTTACCTGAAAGTGTGCGAGAAATTAAGTCGCGAGCGTGCCTGCGTAGGCTGGCGTCGGGAAGTATTAAGCCAGTTAGTCAGCGAGTGGGGATGGGACGACGCGCGTCTGACCATGCTCGATAATCGCGCAAACTGGAAAATCGATCAGGTGCGCGAAGCTCACAACGAATTGCTCGACGCCATGATGCAAAGCTATCGTAATCTGATTCGCTTTGCGCGGCGCAACAACCTCAGCGTGAGTGCCAGCCCGCAGGATATCGGCGTACTGACGCGTAAGCTGTACGCGGCGTTTGAAGCGTTGCCGGGTAAAGTCACGCTGGTGAACCCGCAGATATCGCCGGATCTGTCCGAGCCGAATTTAACCTTTATCCATGTGCCGCCGGGACGCGCCAACCGTTCAGGCTGGTATCTCTACAACCGCGCGCCGAACATGGATTCCATCATCAGTCATCAGCCGCTGGAATATAACCGTTATCTTAATAAGCTGGTCGCGTGGGCGTGGTTCAACGGCCTGCTGACGTCGCGAACGCATCTGTTTATTAAGGGCAACGGTATTGTCGACCTGCCTAAGTTGCAGGAGATGGTCGCCGATGTTTCGCACCATTTCCCGCTGCGCTTGCCTGCTCCGACGCCGAAAGCGCTCTACAGCCCCTGTGAAATTCGCCATCTGGCGATTATCGTTAACCTCGAATATGACCCGACGGCGGCGTTTCGCAATAAAGTGGTCCATTTTGACTTCCGTAAGCTGGACGTTTTCAGCTTTGGCGAAGAGCAAAACTGTCTGATAGGCAGTATCGACTTGTTATATCGCAACTCGTGGAACGAAGTGCGTACTCTGCACTTTAACGGCGAGCAGGCGATGATCGAAGCGCTGAAAACGATTCTGGGGAAAATGCACCAGGATGCCGCGCCGCCGGATAGCGTCGAAGTGTTCTGCTACAGTCAGCATCTTCGCGGTTTGATTCGTACCCGCGTGCAGCAGCTGGTCTCCGAATGTATCGAGCTACGTCTTTCCAGCACCCGTCAGGAGACCGGTCGATTCAAGGCGCTGCGGGTTTCCGGGCAGACGTGGGGACTATTCTTCGAACGCTTGAATGTCTCGGTGCAGAAGCTGGAGAACGCTATCGAATTCTACGGCGCGATTTCGCATAACAAGCTGCACGGGCTGTCGGTACAGGTGGAAACCAACCAGGTGAAATTGCCGTCAGTGGTGGATGGCTTCGCCAGCGAAGGGATTATCCAGTTCTTCTTTGAAGAAACGGGCGATGAGAAAGGCTTTAATATTTATATTCTGGATGAAAGTAACCGGGCGGAAGTGTATCACCACTGCGAGGGTAGCAAGGAAGAACTGGTGCGCGACGTCAGCCGCTTCTATTCGTCATCGCACGATCGCTTCACGTATGGCTCCAGTTTTATCAACTTTAACCTGCCGCAGTTCTACCAGATAGTGAAAACCGATGGCCGCGAGCAGGTGATCCCATTCCGTACGCAGCCTATCAACACCGTGCCGCCAGCAAACCAGGATCATGACGCGCCGCTATTGCAGCAGTATTTTTCCTGAGGATTTTTGCCCGGTGGCGGCTACGCCTTACCGGGCCTACAGTAAGCCGGATAAGCAAAGCGCATCCGGCAAATAAATCAACGAAAACTCACCTTTTCACCCGCCTGCTGCGTTGCCGCCTGCCCCAGCAGATCCCAGAAGGTTTCGCCGCTGCGATCGCAAATCCACTCGTCGCCTTTCAGGTCAAAGTGATAGCCGCCCTGTTTGGTCGCCAGCCATACCTGATGCAGCGGCTCCTGACGGTTAATAATGATTTTACTGCCGTTCTCAAAGCTGAGGGTCAGCACGCCGCCGTTGATTTCGCAGTCGATATCGCTGTCGCCGTCCCAGCTATCGAGGCGTTCTTCAATGGTGAGCCACAGGGCGTCAGCCAGGCGATGAAATTCACTGTCGTTCATTGTTTTATCCCGCTATTGAGTGATAGCGCCAGTATAAGGGGAAGCGTCAGCTTCTGGAACCGATACGCCTTAGCGTTGTGAGCGGTAAAGAATAAAACCCAGCGGTAGATAAATGGCGATAAATAGCGCACTGGCAATGAGGATGACGGACGCATTAACCGGGAAATGGTTCAGAGCCGACAGCATTGCTACCATCAGCACGACGCAGCTGCCGCAAAGGAGAAAATGCAGCAGGATTAGGGGATAGCGTGGCTTTGCTTTGATATCCAAAAGAGCGCTAAGCAGACCGAGTACCGCGCTTATCGTCAGGACTCCGGCAGCTTCAACACCGTTTATCGTGCCGTGCATAATGCTTTCAATAATGACGTAAATGCATGAACCGATCCCCACGCCCCGAAGGGCGTTTTTCAAATGTTTATCCAAGCGCGCAAAACGGCTTAGCGGCGTGATTTTTGGCATTCCTGTGCCTGCGTTATGATGATGATGTCTTTATTGTTGGTGTACCTGACGTTCCTATTCAGAGTATGCGTCTTATCCGGGCAGGGGGATGCTGTTCGGTAAAGCTGGCTGCCAATCCACGTATAAACGTAGCGGTTGTCATACGCAAAACGCTCGGTGACTTTTAGCGGCCCATTGATGCTAAACATCTGAATACCCTGACCTTGTTGGCTATCACGCATAAAATAGCTGTGCTCTTTTCCGGCGTTAATTTTCCGGTTCAGGAAGGGGGTTGCGCTATCCAGTTCCAGCGTTTCCAACTGGTCTTCGCCAAAAGGTGAGAGCCTCGCAATGTATAGCCGGTTCTTATATTGCGCTATGCGATCGTTAACCAGATGAAACTGACTCGGGTCAACGTTGGGAATGGTTTGCCAACGGCCCCACTCGCCGTCAGGTGACAGAGACTTGCGCCAGCGAACCGCTGTTTTGCCGATGTCAAAGGTGCCATCGGTTTTAACATAGGCTGTTTTTACGGAAGGATCGCGCGGGATACCCGTGGCGATAAAAGAGCCATCCTCCATGAGAGCGCCATCTAACTGGGCTATGCGGTAATCCACCCAATAGCCGTATCCTGAGTACGTTGTTTGCCATTTCACGCGTAGAGCTTTGGGATTGGGCGTGGGATAGCGCCACAGTTGAGCGCCATCAAACGCGTAAACATAGCGATCGTCGCGCGCGTACCATTTTTTGTAATGTGGGCTGTCGCCCAGATGCGCTTCTGTCTCGCCCGGAACGTGATAGTCCATCAGAATAAGCGGGCCAGCCGACTCGAATACCTGCAATCCGTCTTCTTCCTTAAAGTCGGATCGCGTTTTAGTGAGTAAATAACCGTGATGCCGCCCGGCATTAAAACGCTTGTCTATCACCAGATTTGGGTTATCCAGCGTGACGACATCCAGTTGGTTTTCGCCGAATTCCGTTTTCCTGATGACATAAAGCCGATCCTGATACTGCGCCACCGCATTACTGAGCGGATGAAATTGTTCCGGGTCAAGGCCGGGGATTTCGGCAAATTTACATCCCGGACCTTTACGCCACAGAACGCGTTTTTCCTGCAGGTTGAACGCATCACAGTGTTTTTCAATTTGCATGTCCCAATCCAGGTTGTTCTGGTTGAGAACGTAACGGTGCAAGCCGTTTTTATCGCGCCAGGTCAATAGAGAACCGGGCATCCAGCGCACCACGGAAAAGGTATCCGGATCGGCGTCCAATAGTTCGCCATTGAGCATTATTTTTGTACGCGTGCGGGCCAGCGTATCCCAGGGACCAAAGGGGACAGCGACACACGGATTAAATGTGGCGGAAAATTTACCGCGCTGATCCCAGGGCTTTTGCGCCAGAACG
The DNA here is from genome assembly GCF_020268625.1 of Salmonella sp. JXY0409-18. Taxonomy (NCBI): domain Bacteria; kingdom Pseudomonadati; phylum Pseudomonadota; class Gammaproteobacteria; order Enterobacterales; family Enterobacteriaceae; genus Salmonella; species Salmonella sp. JXY0409-18. The sequence continues at coordinate 4,495,919 of NZ_CP084216.1, read as the reverse complement.
GTGAAACTGTCCGGGTCGCTCAGGCGATGCCCTTCGACATAAAGAAAGCGATCGTCGCGCAGCGTCAAGCCCATCAGGTCTGGTTTCCACTGGCTGCTGAATTCAACTTTGCGCAATGACTGTAAATTAACGCGGTTTTCGCCGCCGTTGTCATCCGTTCGTTTGCCTTCGTAATAGAGACTATTTTTATCAACACCGATTTTGCCAAAGGCGCGAAATGAGGCGACATCTACCGATGGCGTCCCCGGCGGATTACGCATGATTTTTCCACCGTACAGAATAACGCGTCCGTCGCTGTAGTAGGAAAAGTGCGGGAAGATAGCCTGTGCACCGGTATGAACGTGATCGGTCGTCAGGTCGGTGAGCGGTGGTTCCCTGTCCCACTCATCCTGAGTTGCTGGGTTAATCAATGAATTGGGTAACCGACGCAGGCGTTTGAAATTCACCTCCGGCAACGAAAGATTGTTCTCCTCTTCTGGCTGGAGATAAACCACGCCGCTGCCTTGCCGTTGATAAACATTGTGCGGAGATTCACTTAGCCGGCATCCCCAGGCGGGAGGCAGCAGAAGTGAAAGCGAAAAAAGGCAAAACAAATTACGATATTGCATAAGGTCATCCGGACGTGGTACGTAAACCTAAAGTGATTAGCAAAGCATGTTTCCTGATGTAAATGCGCAATAATCATGGCAACGCGCCGCTTTTCAGATTTTATAAAGAGCCCCTAAACGCTTGCTTTTACGCCTTCTCCTGCGATGATAGAAAATAGAAAGCATGAACTTACAGGCAATCCATAATGAAAAACGTGTTTAAGACACTCGCTGTACTTCTGACTCTGTTCAGCCTGACGGGCTGCGGTTTGAAAGGGCCGCTTTATTTCCCGCCAGCCGATAAAAATGCGCCGCCGCCGACGAAAAAAGTCGATTCGCAAACGCAGTCCACGATGCCCGATAAGAACGATCGCGCAACGGGAGATGGCCCGTCCCAGGTCAATTACTGAGGATAGTTTTCTGTCCCCGTGTGAACGGAGTGAATGATGCAATTCTCTAAAATGCATGGCCTTGGCAACGATTTTATGGTCGTCGACGCGGTAACGCAGAATGTCTTTTTTTCGCCGGAACTGATTCGTCGGCTATCCGACAGACACCTGGGCGTAGGGTTCGATCAGCTGCTGGTGGTTGAGCCGCCCTATGATCCTGAGTTGGACTTTCATTACCGCATCTTCAACGCCGACGGCAGTGAAGTCTCGCAGTGCGGCAATGGCGCGCGCTGTTTCGCGCGATTTGTTCGCCTGAAAGGGCTAACCAATAAACGCGATATTCGGGTCAGTACCGCGAATGGCCGGATGGTACTGAGCGTCACGGAAGATGAACTGGTGCGGGTGAATATGGGGGAGCCAAACTTTGAACCCGCGCAGGTGCCTTTTCGCGCCAACAAAGCGGAAAAGACGTATATTATGCGAGCGGCGGAACAGACCATACTGTGCGGCGTGGTTTCAATGGGCAATCCGCACTGTGTCATTCAGGTTGATAATGTCGACACGGCGGCTGTTGAAACACTGGGGCCGGTTCTGGAAAGCCATGAGCGTTTTCCGGAACGCGCCAACATTGGTTTTATGCAGGTTGTAAGACGTGAGCATATCCGGCTGCGAGTCTATGAACGCGGCGCAGGGGAGACCCGCGCGTGCGGCAGCGGCGCGTGCGCTGCCGTTGCCGTGGGGATTCAGCAGGGGCTGCTGGCTGAAGAAGTACGCGTGGAATTACCGGGCGGTCGGCTGGATATCGCCTGGAAAGGTCCGGGTCATCCGTTATACATGACTGGTCCGGCGGCACATATCTACGACGGATTTATCCATTTATGAAGCAACCAGAGGAAGAACTACAGGAAACGCTCACGGAACTGGACGATCGAGCGGTCGTCGATTACCTGCGCCACCACCCTGAGTTTTTTATCCGTAACGCCCATGCCGTGGAAGCGATGCGTGTTCCACATCCCGTGCGGGGAACGGTTTCGCTCGTTGAGTGGCATATGGCCCGCGCGCGTAATCACATCAATGTGCTTGAAGAAAATATGACGCTGCTGATGGAACAGGCTCATGCCAATGAAAGCCTGTTTTATCGCTTGCTGCATCTGCAAAGCCGTCTGGTCGCCGCGGATAGTCTGGATGAGATGCTGATGCGGTTTCACCGCTGGGCGCGCGATTTGGGGCTTGCCGGCGCGACGCTGCGTTTGTTCCCGGATCGGTGGCGTCTTGGCGCGCCATCGCGCTATACGCATCTGGCTTTAAACCGTCAGGCCTTCGAGCCGCTGCGTATTCAACGACTGGGACAGTCGCAGCATTATCTTGGCCCGCTAAACGGCCCGGAACTGCTGGTGGTCTTGCCGGAGGCGAAAGCTGTAGGCTCGGTAGCTATGTCGATGATGGGCAGCGATGGCGACCTCGGGGTGATTCTCTTCAGCAGCCGTGACCCGCACCACTATCAGCCTGGGCAGGGGACGCAGCTTTTACAGGAGATCGCGCTGATGCTGCCGGAACTGCTGGAACGCTGGATTAAACGCGTATGACGGATGTCGCGCTTTCTCTGGATGTCTCGCGGTTCCTGCGCTATTTAGGCGTGGAGCGCCAGCTTAGCCCCATTACCCTGCAGAACTACCAGCGTCAGCTTGATGCCATTATCGCTTTAGCCGGAGAAACCGGGCTGAAAAGCTGGCAACAATGTGACGCTGCGATTGTGCGCAGTTTTGCGGTGCGCAGTCGGCGTAAAGGGCTTGGCCCTGCCAGTCTGGCGCTACGTCTCTCGGCATTGCGAAGCTTTTTTGACTGGTTAGTCAGTCAGGGCGAATTGAAAGCTAACCCGGCGAAGGGTGTCTCCGCACCGAAAGCGCCGCGTCATCTGCCGAAAAATATTGATGTCGACGACGTTAACCGCCTGCTGGACATCGATCTTAACGATCCGCTCGCCGTACGTGATCGGGCGATGCTGGAGGTCATGTACGGCGCGGGACTGCGTTTATCCGAACTGGTTGGCCTGGATATAAAGCACCTCGATCTCGATACCGGCGAAGTGTGGGTAATGGGTAAAGGCAGCAAAGAGCGACGCCTGCCGATTGGCCGTAACGCGGTGACGTGGATTGAGCACTGGCTGGATCTGCGCGGACTGTTCGCCAGCGATGAAGAGGCGTTATTCCTGTCGAAGCTCGGCAAGCGTATCTCCGCGCGCAATGTCCAAAAACGGTTCGCCGAATGGGGCATAAAGCAGGGGCTAAACAGCCACGTGCATCCACATAAGCTGCGCCATTCGTTCGCGACCCATATGCTGGAATCGAGCGGCGATCTGCGCGGCGTGCAAGAGCTGCTGGGTCATGCCAACCTTTCCACCACCCAAATTTATACTCATCTTGATTTTCAACATCTTGCTTCAGTGTACGACGCGGCGCATCCGCGCGCTAAACGGGGGAAATAATGCGTTTTTACCGGCCTTTGGGGCGTATTGCCGCGCTCACCTTTGACCTGGATGATACCCTTTATGATAACCGTCCGGTGATTTTGCGTACTGAGCAGGAAGCGCTCGCTTTTATGCAAAATTATCACCCGTCGCTACGTTCGTTTCAAAACGTCGATTTACAGCGGATACGGCAGGCGGTGCGTGAAGCGGAGCCGGAAATCTATCATGACGTTACCCGCTGGCGCCATCGCGCGATAGAGCAGGCCATGCGGGATGCGGGATTATCGGCGCAGGAGGCCATTGCCGGCGCGAATGCGGCGATGATGCATTTTGCCAAATGGCGCAGCCAGATTGAGGTTCCGCAGGCTACCCATGAGACGTTACAGCAGCTTGCGAAAAAAAGGCCGCTGGTGGCGATCACTAACGGCAACGCCCAGCCGGAACTGTTTGGCCTCGGCGATTACTTTAAGTTTGTACTGCGCGCCGGCCCGGATGGACGTTCCAAGCCGTTTAGCGACATGTATTTCCTGGCGGCGGAAAAGCTGCATGTGCCGATCGGCGAGATCCTGCATGTCGGCGACGATCTGACTACCGATGTGGCTGGCGCTATTCGCTGTGGGATGCTGGCCTGCTGGATTAAACCTGAAAATGCCGACCTGATGCGGACGCAGGACAGCCGTTTACTGCCGCATATCGAAATTTCGCGGTTGGCATCTCTCACCTCGCTGATATAATCACCAGTAGTTCTGTATAAATTCCCAGTTATTCTGGCGGATGGCGTTATGCTTATCCGCCCTACGATAAGTAGCCCCGGTAAGCGAAGCGCCACCGGGCGTTTTTAGTTTTCATGTTTTTACGCGGCGGTGCCAATGGACGTTTCTTACCTGCTCGACAGCCTTAATGATAAACAGCGCGAAGCGGTGGCCGCGCCACGTAGCAACATGCTGGTGTTGGCGGGCGCGGGAAGCGGGAAAACCCGCGTGCTGGTGCACCGTATCGCCTGGTTACTGAGCGTAGAAAACAACTCGCCATATTCCATCATGGCGGTGACCTTTACCAACAAAGCGGCGGCGGAAATGCGCCATCGTATTGGCCAGTTGATGGGGACCAGCCAGGGCGGAATGTGGGTTGGGACGTTCCACGGTCTGGCGCACCGCCTGCTGCGCGCGCATCATATGGACGCTAATTTGCCGCAGGATTTCCAGATTCTCGACAGCGAAGATCAGATGCGTTTGCTTAAACGCCTGATTAAGGCGATGAATCTTGATGAGAAGCAGTGGCCGCCGCGTCAGGCGATGTGGTACATCAATAGCCAGAAAGACGAAGGGCTACGCCCGCACCATATCCAAAGCTATGGCAATCCGGTGGAACAGACCTGGCAGAAGGTGTATCAGGCCTATCAGGAAGCGTGCGATCGCGCTGGTCTGGTGGATTTTGCCGAGCTACTGCTGCGCGCTCATGAACTATGGCTGAACAAGCCGCACATCCTGCAACACTATCGCGAGCGGTTTACTAACATTCTGGTGGACGAATTCCAGGATACCAACAATATTCAGTACGCCTGGGTTCGTCTGCTGGCGGGCGATACCGGTAAAGTGATGATTGTCGGCGACGATGACCAGTCGATCTACGGCTGGCGCGGGGCCCAGGTAGAAAACATCCAGCGCTTCCTCAATGATTTCCCCGGCGCGCAGACCATTCGTCTGGAGCAGAATTACCGCTCGACCAGCAACATCCTTAGCGCGGCGAACGCTCTGATTGAGAATAACAATGGGCGTCTGGGTAAAAAACTGTGGACTGACGGCGTTGATGGCGAACCGATATCGCTGTACTGCGCTTTCAACGAACTGGATGAAGCGCGCTTTGTGGTTAACCGTATCAAAACCTGGCAGGACAACGGCGGCGCGCTTGCGCAATGCGCCATCCTTTATCGCAGCAACGCCCAGTCGCGCGTGCTGGAAGAAGCGTTATTACAGGCCAGTATGCCGTACCGGATTTACGGCGGTATGCGCTTCTTCGAACGCCAGGAGATCAAAGATGCGCTCTCTTATCTGCGTTTGATTGCCAATCGCAACGATGATGCCGCCTTTGAACGCGTGGTGAACACCCCGACGCGCGGCATCGGCGACCGTACGCTGGACGTGGTGCGCCAGACCTCGCGCGATCGCCAGCTAACATTGTGGCAAGCGTGCCGTGAATTGTTACAGGAAAAAGCCCTGGCCGGGCGTGCGGCCAGCGCGCTACAACGCTTTATGGAACTGATCGATGCTCTGGCGCAGGAAACCGCCGACATGCCGCTGCATGTGCAGACTGACCGGGTGATCAAAGATTCCGGCCTGCGCACCATGTATGAGCAAGAAAAAGGCGAGAAAGGCCAGACGCGCATCGAAAACTTAGAGGAACTGGTGACGGCGACGCGGCAGTTCAGCTACAACGACGAAGATGAAGATTTAATGCCGTTGCAGGCCTTCCTCTCTCATGCGGCGCTGGAAGCGGGCGAGGGGCAGGCGGATACCTGGCAGGATGCAGTACAGCTGATGACGCTGCACTCGGCCAAAGGGCTGGAGTTTCCGCAGGTGTTTATCGTCGGTATGGAAGAGGGCATGTTCCCCAGCCAGATGTCGCTGGATGAGGGCGGGCGTTTGGAAGAGGAGCGTCGTCTGGCCTACGTCGGCGTTACCCGTGCCATGCAGAAACTAACGCTAACCTATGCCGAAACGCGTCGTCTGTACGGTAAAGAGGTCTACCATCGCCCGTCGCGTTTTATCGGCGAACTGCCGGAGGAGTGCGTGGAAGAGGTCCGTCTGCGCGCCACCGTCAGTCGTCCGGTGAGCCATCAACGAATGGGAACGCCGCTGGCGGAAAACGACACAGGCTACAAACTCGGCCAACGCGTGCGCCATGCGAAGTTCGGCGAGGGAACTATTGTCAACCTGGAGGGCAGCGGCGAGCATAGCCGGTTGCAGGTGGCTTTTCAGGGGCAAGGGATCAAATGGCTGGTTGCCGCGTATGCGAAGCTGGAAACGGTTTGACCGGCTCTCATATTGCCGGATGGCACCTCTTATCCGGCCTACGCGCTGGCTAACATTTTGATTTGTAGGCCGGATAAGGCGAAGCCGCCATCCGGCGATATAGTGATGTTAATATTCTGAAATCATAGATAAATACTCTCACTCTGCTAACCTTTCTGCATAAGGGGAAATTATTGCTTTTTCGCGTTTCGTTGCGTGTTGACGGCAAATTTTTGCTGGCGTAACATGCGCCCACGATTACGCTAAGAGGACATTCGCCTTGGACACACCCAGTAGATACTGGCTCATTATCCTGTTATCCAGGATCAACTCCTAAGGCTATCCCTTTTTGCTGATAGCCTTAGCGGTTGTCAGCGACCTTTCATTTTTTCCCGTCGCGTTGAGTCAGGCTGTTTAATGGTCTGAAACCCAATTTGTTTCTGTGTGCCCATCTGAACTGTCCGATATTTTTACGCATTGGGAGTCCCGGTCATGCTGAGCGCATTTCAACTGGAAAAAAACCGACTGACCCGGCTGGAAGTCGAGGAGTCACAAAGCCTGATTGATGCCGTATGGGTTGATTTGGTCGAACCGGACGACGACGAGCGATTGCGCGTACAATCTGAGCTGGGCCAGAGTCTGGCGACGCGTCCTGAACTGGAAGATATCGAAGCATCCGCGCGCTTCTTTGAAGACGAAGACGGATTGCATATCCACTCCTTCTTCTTCTTCGAAGATGCGGAAGATCATGCCGGTAACTCTACGGTGGCATTCACTATTCGCGATGGCCGTCTGTTTACGCTGCGTGAACGCGAACTGCCCGCCTTCCGTCTGTATCGTATGCGCGCCCGCAGCCAGGCGATGGTCGACGGTAATGCATACGAATTACTGCTCGATCTGTTCGAAACCAAAATTGAACAGTTAGCGGATGAAATCGAAAACATCTACAGCGATCTGGAAAAACTGAGCCGCGTCATTATGGAAGGGCATCAGGGCGATGAATACGACGAAGCGCTCTCCACGCTGGCGGAACTGGAAGATATCGGCTGGAAGGTACGCCTGTGTCTGATGGATACCCAGCGCGCGCTGAACTTCCTGGTGCGCAAGGCGCGCTTACCGGGCGGGCAGCTGGAGCAGGCGCGTGAGATCCTGCGCGATATCGAATCTCTGCTGCCGCACAATGAATCGCTGTTCCAGAAGGTGAACTTTCTGATGCAGGCGGCGATGGGTTTTATCAACATCGAGCAGAACCGCATTATCAAAATCTTCTCGGTGGTTTCCGTGGTGTTCCTGCCGCCGACGCTGGTCGCTTCCAGCTATGGGATGAACTTCGAGTTTATGCCGGAACTGAAGTGGAGCTTTGGTTATCCAGGCGCGATTATCTTTATGATTCTGGCGGGGCTTGCGCCGTATCTGTACTTTAAGCGCAAGAACTGGCTGTAATATTGTGCCTGGTGGCGCTACGCTTACCAGGCCTACAGGATCAGGCATTTACGTCGCCATCCGGCAAAAAACGCTACATTTTCATGCGCGGTCTGCGATGGGTATAGACAGCATCCATCACGAAAATCGCCAGCGCGACCCAGATAAACGCAAATGTCACCATCTTATCCGCGCCCGGCACTTCGCCATAAAACGTCACCGCCAGTAAAAACATCAGCGTTGGGCCGATATACTGAAAGAAGCCCAGTGTAGAAAGACGCAGACGCGTAGCCGCTCCGGTGAAGCACAGCAGCGGAATCGTAGTGACCACACCCGCCGCCATTAACAGCAAGTTCAACGATAGTGCGTTTTGCCCCATATGGCTGGTAGGGCTATCGGCGATGCCAAACAGATAAATTGCCGCGACCGGCAACAGCCATAGCGTTTCGACCAGCATACCCGTCTGCGCTTCAACGGCGATCTTCTTACGCACCAGGCCGTAAAACGCAAAACTAAACGCCAGCCCCAGCGCGATAATCGGCAGCGAGCCAAAGGTCCAGAGTTGCACCAGCACGCCGCACACCGCCAGAATCACCGCCAGCCACTGCATTCGACGGAAGCGTTCGCCAAGAAAAATCATCCCCAGCAAGATGTTAACCAGCGGATTAATGAAATAACCCAGGCTGGCCTCCAGCATATGGTGATTATTTACCGCCCAAATGAACAATAGCCAGTTACCGCCGACCAGTACGGCGGACAGGGCCAGCAGAAAAATCTTCTTTGGCGTTTTCAGTAAGCGCTTAACCTGTCGCCACTGCCGGCTGACGCTAAGCAGCGCCATCATAAAGAAAAATGACCAAATCACGCGGTGCGTCAGGATCTCATCTGCGGGAACGTAATAGATCAGCTTGAAATACGCGGGGGCGATCCCCCAAATAAAATAGGCGGCAAGAGCGAGTAATACGCCCTGCCGTGTTTGTTTTGCGTCCATCCGGAAAACTCGTATCTGAAGTGTAACAACAGTTTACCTGCTTTTATCCCACCATATAAGTAGCGGTGGCGCTGGCGATGTACAGCTGATCTTCATTGTGTAATTCCACGCGGGCGACGGCCACTTTATTCCCTGCGCGCAGCAGGCTACTGGTGGCCGTAAAGCGGTTGCCTCTGCCCGGACGCAGGTAATCGACGCGCAGGTCAATCGTTCCCATCCGCGACAGGCGCTGGCGTAGTTCATCTTCGCTGATGGTTTCGTGGCGAGTTAGCGTGCTGCCGACGCATACCAGTCCGGCGGCGACATCCAGCGCAGAGGCGATCACGCCGCCGTGTAAAATGCTTTGCGCCCAGTTGCCGACCATCATCGGCTGGTTGTTAAAGGCCAGTTGGGCGAACGCTTTTTCATAGCGTTCCAGCTCCAGCCCTAACGCCCGATTAAACGGCATGTGGTAGACAAACATTTCACCCACTAATTTCAGAGCTTGTTCAGCGGTAAGTACAGCGGACATAGATTCCTGACACCTCATTGGTTAATGAAATGTTGATATTATGCTTCTTAATTGTTGTTTTCTACTTTAAGAAGGGATAACTAACGGCTATGTGTGTAAATATGTAAAAATGGTTGGCAGAGAATGATTCAAGCTGAAAATACTTCGTCAGGAGAACGTCAAGAATGCGGGCGATTTTGAGAGGGTTGTTGCCAGCCACGCTACTGCCATTAGCGGCATATGCACAAGAAGCTACGATAAAAGAGGTTCATGATGCGCCTGCAGTACGGGGAAGTATCATCGCTAACATGCTACAGGAGCATGATAACCCTTTTACGCTTTACCCTTATGACACGAACTACTTGATCTACACGAACACCAGCGATCTGAACAAAGAGGCCATAAGTACCTACAACTGGTCTGAAAACGCACGTAAAGATGAAGTGAAATTTCAGTTGAGCCTGGCGTTTCCGCTGTGGCGCGGAATACTGGGGCCGAACTCGGTACTGGGTGCTTCCTATACGCAGAAATCCTGGTGGCAGCTTTCCAACAGTAAAGAGTCTTCGCCGTTTCGCGAAACCAACTACGAACCGCAGCTTTTTCTTGGTTTTGCTACCGATTATCGCTTTGCCGGCTGGACGTTGCGCGACGTAGAGATGGGCTACAACCATGACTCTAACGGACGTTCGGACCCCACCTCGCGTAGCTGGAACCGTCTGTATACCCGTCTGATGGCCGAAAACGGTAACTGGCTGGTAGAGGTCAAACCGTGGTACGTGATTGGCAGTACCGACGATAATCCGGACATCACCAAATATATGGGTTATTACCAGCTTAAAATCGGTTATCACCTGGGCGAGGCGGTATTAAGCGCCAAAGGCCAGTACAACTGGAATACAGGCTACGGCGGCGCGGAAGTTGGATTAAGCTATCCGGTCACTAAACATGTCCGGCTTTATACTCAGGTGTACAGCGGCTATGGCGAATCGCTGATCGACTATAATTTTAATCAGACACGTGTCGGCGTCGGCGTGATGCTTAACGATATCTTCTGATTGGATTGTGTTTTAAACATTGCAGTTTCTCTCGCAGGCGCTGAAAATAGCGCCTGTTTTGATTTATGGTGAACGGGGTTAATGTGGCGCAGGCGGAAGTGTTGAATCTGGAATTAGGGGCCAAACAGGTTTTGCAGGAAACCTTTGGCTACCAACAGTTTCGCCCGGGCCAGGAAGCGATTATTGATACTGCGCTCTCCGGCCGCGACTGTCTGGTCGTCATGCCCACCGGCGGCGGCAAATCTCTGTGCTATCAAATCCCCGCGTTGTTGCTGGACGGATTGACCGTCGTCGTTTCGCCCCTGATCTCGTTGATGAAAGACCAGGTCGATCAGCTACTGGCGAACGGGGTGGCGGCGGCGTGCCTGAACTCTACTCAAAGCCGCGAGCAGCAGCTTGAGGTGATGGCGGGGTGCCGTACCGGACAGATTCGTCTGCTGTATATTGCGCCGGAACGTCTGATGCTGGACAACTTTCTTGATCATCTGGCGCACTGGAATCCGGTATTGCTGGCGGTGGATGAAGCGCACTGTATCTCGCAATGGGGACATGATTTCCGTCCGGAATATGCGGCTCTCGGTCAGCTTCGCCAGCGTTTTCCCGCTTTGCCGTTTATGGCATTGACCGCCACCGCCGACGACACCACGCGCCAGGATATTATTCGTCTGCTTGGGCTTAACGATCCGTTAATCCAGATCAGTAGCTTTGACCGACCGAATATCCGCTACATGCTGATGGAGAAGTTTAAGCCGCTCGACCAGCTAATGCGCTATGTTCAGGAGCAACGCGGCAAATCGGGTATCATCTACTGCAACAGTCGGGCGAAAGTGGAAGATACCGCCGCGCGCTTGCAAAGTCGTGGCATTAGCGCGGCGGCCTATCATGCGGGGCTGGAAAACGCTATTCGCGCCGATGTGCAGGAAAAATTTCAGCGCGACGATCTGCAAATCGTGGTGGCGACCGTCGCTTTTGGAATGGGCATAAACAAACCTAACGTACGTTTCGTCGTGCATTTCGATATCCCGCGCAATATTGAATCCTACTATCAGGAAACGGGCCGCGCCGGGCGCGACGGACTGCCTGCGGAAGCCATGCTATTTTACGATCCGGCTGACATGGCCTGGCTACGTCGTTGTCTGGAAGAGAAACCAGCCGGACAGCTTCAGGATATTGAACGGCATAAACTGAATGCGATGGGCGCTTTTGCCGAAGCGCAAACCTGCCGTCGCCTGGTGTTGCTTAATTACTTTGGCGAAGGCCGACAAGAACCGTGCGGCAACTGCGATATCTGTCTCGATCCGCCCAAACAATATGATGGCTTAAACGATGCCCAGATTGCGCTTTCTACCATTGGTCGGGTTAACCAGCGTTTTGGCATGGGCTACGTTGTCGAGGTGATCCGCGGCGCGAATAACCAACGCATCCGCGATTTCGGTCATGACAAACTCAAGGTTTATGGCATGGGACGCGAAAAGAGCCATGAGCACTGGGTGAGCGTGATTCGCCAGCTCATTCATCTGGGGCTGGTAATGCAAAATATTGCGCAGCACTCCGCATTACAGTTGACGGATGCCGCGCGTCCGGTACTCCGTGGAGACGTTCCGCTAAAGCTTGCGGTGCCGCGCATTGTCGCCCTCAAACCCCGCGTGATGCAGAAATCGTTCGGCGGTAATTACGATCGCAAATTGTTCGCTAAGTTGCGCAAGCTGCGTAAAGCTATCGCTGATGAAGAGAATATCCCGCCGTATGTGGTCTTTAACGACGCCACGCTGATAGAGATGGCGGAACAGATGCCGGTTTCCGCCAGCGAGATGTTAAGCGTTAACGGGGTTGGGATGCGCAAACTGGAGCGCTTCGGGAAAGAATTTATGGCGCTCATCCGCGCGCATGTCGATGGTGATGACGAAGAGTAGTCAGCCCGGCAAAAAAGTGCCAGGATGGTGACTCACTGAACTATTTCCCCGCGAGCCATTTTTATGTTGATGCTATTTTTCACCGTGGCAATGGTGCACATCGTTGCGCTAATGAGCCCCGGCCCCGACTTTTTCTTCGTGTCTCAAACTGCTGTCAGCCGTTCGCGTAAAGAAGCGATGATGGGCGTACTGGGCATTACCTGCGGCGTGATGGTATGGGCGGGCGTGGCGCTGCTTGGCCTGCATCTCATCATCGAAAAAATGGCCTGGCTGCATACGATCATTATGGTAGGCGGCGGCCTGTATCTGTGCTGGATGGGCTATCAGATGCTGCGCGGCGCGCTGAAAAAACAGGATGCGGCGGCGTCTTCTCCGCACATTGAACTGGCGCAGAGCGGGCGCAGCTTTCTCAAAGGGCTGCTGACCAATCTGTCGAATCCTAAAGCGATTATCTATTTTGGTTCCGTTTTTTCACTGTTTGTCGGCGATAACGTCGGCGCTGCGGCGCGCTGGGGTATTTTCGCGTTAATCACCCTGGAAACGCTGGCCTGGTTTACCGTAGTCGCCAGCCTGTTCGCGCTGCCGAAAATGCGCCGCGGCTATCAGCGTCTGGCGAAATGGATTGATGGCTTTGCCGGCGCTCTGTTTGCGGGCTTTGGTATTCACCTGATTATTTCGCGTTAATTTACCTCCGGGCCGGATAAACATCATCCGGCACGACTATCACGCGTGTCTTGCCAACGCCAGGAGCGCGCCTACCAGCATAAACAACGAACCAAACGCTTTATTCAGCGCCTTCATCTGCTTTGGTCCTTTAATCCAGGCGGCAATGCGCTGCGCCAGCGTGGCGTAACCGGTCATCACAATCATATCCACCACAATCGTGGTGACGCCGAGAATGAGGTACTGCGCCAGTTGCGGTTGCTGCGGCATGATGAATTGCGGAAACAGGGCGGCAAGAAAGACAATGCTTTTGGGATTGGTTAGATTGACAAATATCGCCCGTTTGAAGAGCCGACCCCGTGATTGCGTCTGGGCGAGAGTATGCAGATCGATAGCGCCTGCGGCGCGCCATTGCTGGATACCCAGCCAGATAAGATAAGCCGCGCCAGCCCATTTCAGAATTTCAAAAGCGAGGAGCGAGCGCGAAAAGAGCGTACCCAGTCCGACGCCCACCAGTACGATATGTATCCCCAGCCCGGTCTGGAGTCCGGCGATAGAAGCCGCTGCGCCACGATATCCATGGTTGATAGACGTCGTCATGGTATTGATGGCGCCTGAACCCGGAGAAAGACTCAGCAGAGTTGAGGTCAGTAGATAGGCGAACCACCATTCAAAGGTCATGCGAAACTCCCTGGTTGTCTGTTTTTGTGCCACAATACGCTACTGCCGCTGTGTTGTGTCAGGCACGACGCAAAAAACGATTTTACCTGGTAAACGAGGCCGAAAACCCGATGTTTCAGCAGCAAAATGACTGGGAAACAAGAGAAAATGCGTTTGCCGCTTTTGCTATGGGGCCGCTGACCGATTTCTGGCGTCAGCGGGAAGAGGCGGAGTTTATCGGCGTGGGTAACATTCCGGTGCGCTTTGTCCGTTTTCGGAATGATTCTAACGATCGGACGATCGTCATTTGTCCTGGCCGCATTGAGAGTTATGTAAAATACGCTGAACTGGCGTATGACCTTTTTCATCTCGGTTTTGATATCTTCATCATCGACCACCGTGGTCAAGGGCGCTCCGGGCGGATGTTATCGGACCCGCATCGGGGTCACGTTGATCATTTTAACGATTATGTTGAGGACTTAGCGGCGTTCTGGCAGCAGGAAATTGAGCCGGGGCCGTGGCGTAAGCGTTATATCCTGGCGCACTCAATGGGGGGCGCGATAGCCACCCTGTTCCTGCAACGCCATCGTGTGCGGTGCGACGCTATTGCGCTCACTGCGCCGATGTTTGGTATTGTGATACGCTTGCCTTCCTTTATGGTGCGCCATATTCTCGACTGGGCCGAAGGGCATCAGCGTATCCGTGAAGATTACGCTATTGGTACCGGTCAGTGGCGGGCGTTGCCGTTTGGGATGAATGCGCTGACCCACAGCCGCCAGCGTTATCAGCGCAACTTACGATTTTATGCCGACGAGCCGCAGCTGCGCGTTGGCGGCCCCACCTGGCATTGGGTACGCGAAGGCATTCTGGCGGGTGAGCAGGTACTGGCTGGGGCGAGCGATGACACGACGCCTACGCTACTGATTCAGGCGGAAGAAGAGCGGGTAGTGGATAACCGCACCCACGATCGTTTTTGTGAAATTCGCGCCGCGGCGGGATACCCTTGTGAAGGGGGAAAACCGCTGGTTATCAAAGGCGCGTACCATGAGATCCTTTTTGAAAAGGACGCCATGCGCTCAGTCGCGCTTAACGCCATTGTTGAATTTTTCAACAAGCCTAATTTATCCAGCGGAAATCGCTTTGCTTAGAGGTTAAATTTTATTATGTATCAGGTTGTTGCGTCTGATTTAGATGGCACGCTGCTCTCCCCCGACCATACGTTGTCCCCTTATGCCAAAGAGACTCTGAAGCTGTTGACCGCACGCGGCATCCATTTTGTCTTTGCCACTGGTCGTCATCATGTCGATGTAGGGCAAATCCGCGATAATCTTGAAATCAAGTCTTACATGATCACCTCCAACGGCGCGCGAGTGCACGATACCGACGGGAATTTGGTTTTTACGCATAATCTGGACAGCGACATTGCCAGCGACCTGTTCGGGGTGGTGAATGCGAACCCGGACATCGTGACTAACGTTTATCGCGACGACGAATGGTTTATGAATCGTCATCGCCCCGATGAAATGCGTTTTTTCAAAGAGGCGGTATTTAACTATTCGCTGTTTGAGCCTGCGCTGCTGGAGCCGGAGGGCGTCAGCAAAGTGTTTTTCACCAGCGACACTCATGAAAAGTTGTTGCCGCTGGAGCAGGCGATTAACGCGCGCTGGGGCGATCGGGTAAACGTGAGCTTCTCTACGCTAACCTGTCTGGAAGTGATGGCGGGCGGAGTGTCGAAAGGTCATGCGCTGGAAGCGGTCGCTCAGGCGATGGGGTACAGCCTGAAAGAGTGTATCGCCTTTGGCGACGGAATGAACGACGCTGAAATGCTCACGATGGCGGGCAAAGGCTGCATCATGGGCAATGCGCACCAGCGTCTGAAAGACCTGTATCCCGAACTTGAGGTGATCGGCATCAACGCGGATAACGCCGTGCCGCATTACCTGCGCGATCTTTTCTTACGTTGATGTGATTGTTTGTTATTTGACCAGTTGTCAACTTCACTCTCCGCTACAATGGGTGTTCCCTGTTTTAAGAGACATCCATTGTGGCGCTACTCATCATTACCACTATCCTGTGGGCTTTCTCCTTTAGTCTATTTGGCGAGTATCTTGCCGGGCATGTCGATAGCTATTTCGCGGTGCTGATACGCGTTGGGCTGGCGGCGCTCGTTTTTCTGCCGTTTTTGCGTTCTCGCGGGCACAACCTAAAAACCATCAGCCTGTATATGCTGGTGGGGGCGATGCAGCTTGGCATCATGTATATGTTGAGCTTCCATGCTTACCTCTACCTGACCGTATCCGAACTGTTGCTGTTTACCGTTCTGACGCCGCTCTATATCACGCTGATTTACGATGTGATGAGTCAGCGTCGTTTGCGCTGGGGCTATGCATTTAGCGCGTTGCTGGCGGTGATTGGCGCCGGGATTATTCGCTACGATCGCGTGACCGACCATTTTTGGGTCGGTTTGCTCCTGGTGCAGCTTTCTAATATCAGTTTCGCTATCGGAATGGTGGGGTATAAACGTCTGATGGAGACCCGTCCCATGCCGCAGCACAACGCCTTTGCGTGGTTCTATCTGGGGGCGTTTTTGGTGGCGGCGGTGGCGTGGTCGCTGTTGGGGAACGCGCAAAAGCTGCCGGAAACCACGCTGCAATGGAGCATTCTGGTGTTTCTCGGCGTGGTGGCGTCCGGCATTGGCTACTTTATGTGGAACTATGGCGCTACCCAGGTAGACGCCGGGACGCTGGGTATCATGAATAATATGCATGTTCCCGCAGGACTACTGGTTAATCTTGCCATCTGGCATCAGCAGCCCCACTGGCCAAGCTTTATTACAGGCGCGGCTGTGATCCTGGCTTCGCTGTGGGTGCATCGAAAATGGGTCGCTCCGCGCTCCGCACAAACGGCAGATGATCGCAGGCGTGATCCCGCGTCGAGCGAATAAACGCCTCGGTCACCGCCTGACGCTGGTCGCCGTCGCGCACGGCGGCATACAGGCGGCTCCACAGACCATCGCCCAGGGTTTTGGTCACCACCAGACCCTGGCGCTCAACGCTTTCCACCACCCAGTGCGGCAGGGCGGCAATGCCCATTCTGGCCGCCACCATCTGAATCAGCAGTAGCGTATTATCCACGCTTTTCAGCAGCGGACTGATACCCGCCGGTTGCAGGAAATGTCGCCAGACATCCAGTCGGCTGCGCTGCACCGGGTAAATCAACAGCGTTTCGCTGGCTAAATCTTCCGGCGTAATCTGCGTTTTGCTGGCCAGCGGATGGTCGGGCGCCAGCACCAGTCGGACTTCAAAATCAAACATCGGCGAATAATGCAGCCCGCTGCGCGGCAAAATATCCGACGTCATCACCAAATCCAGCTCGCCTTGTTGCAAGGCCGGTTGCGGATCAAAAGTGACGCCGGATGTGAAATCCATTTCTACCTGCGGCCAGCTTGCACGGAAGTTTTCCAGCGCCGGGGTCAGCCACTGAATACAGCTATGACATTCAATAGCGATGCGCAGACGAGTTTGCTGCGGTTCGTTGCACGCCTGCAGCGCACGGCTGATTTGCGGCAGCACCTGGTTTGCCAGTTGCAGCAGAACTTCCCCCTGCGGCGTAAAGCGCAGCGGCTGGCTTTTACGCACGAACAGGCGGAAGCCAAGGCGTTGTTCCAGATCGCTGAACTGATGAGACAGAGCGGATTGGGTCTGGTGCAGCACCGCAGCAGCAGCAGCCAGCGATCCACTATTCCGCAATGCCTGGAGTGTTTTCAGATGTTTAATTTCGATCATGAAAGTCCTTCACTTCGCCATGAACAAATTGCGCTTGAGGAATATACAGTACCTTTACATTATGGATGTGTAAACATCCAGACGTCTAAAACTCGTCATATTTCGACTTGCAGATGCGTTGGCTTCCTTGCTTACCCCAGTCACTTACTTCAGTAAGCTCCTGGGGATGCGCTGTGTCGCCGCCTTCCTGCAAGCCGAACTATTTAGAGTTTTACTTTCAGATTCAATAAAATAAGAGAGGAAGTAAAATGACAATATTGACTCACACCCTCGGTTTTCCTCGCGTTGGCCTGCGTCGCGAGTTGAAAAAAGCGCAAGAGAGCTACTGGGCGGGGAACTCAACGCGTGAAGCGTTACTGGCGGTGGGGCGCGAACTGCGCGCGCGTCACTGGGAGCAGCAGAAACAAGCGGGTATTGACCTGTTACCGGTAGGCGACTTTGCCTGGTACGACCATGTTCTGACCACCAGCCTGCTGTTAGGCAATGTGCCGGCTCGTCATCAGAACAACGACGGTTCCGTGGACATCGACACTCTGTTCCGCATTGGCCGCGGTCGCGCGCCAACCGGCGAACCGGCGGCGGCAGCGGAAATGACCAAATGGTTTAATACTAACTATCACTACATAGTACCGGAGTTCAGCAAAGGCCAGCAGTTCAGACTCACCTGGACACAGTTGCTGGAGGAAGTGGACGAAGCGCTGGCGCTGGGGCATAAGATCAAACCCGTACTGCTGGGGCCTGTCACGTATCTGTGGCTGGGTAAAGTGAAAGGCGAGCCGTTTGACCGCCTGACGTTGCTGAAAGACATTTTGCCAGTGTATCAGCACGTGCTGGCTGAACTGGCGAAGCGTGGTATTGAGTGGGTCCAAATTGATGAGCCAGCGCTGGTGCTGGAACTGCCGCAGGCGTGGCTGGATGCCTTCAAACCGGCTTACGACGCGCTCGCCGGCCAGGTGAAGCTGTTGCTGACGACCTATTTTGAAGGCGTGACGCCAAACCTGGACACTATTATCGCGCTACCGGTACAGGGGCTACATGTTGACCTCATTCATGGTAAAGATGATGTAGCGGAACTGCATCAACGTCTGCCGGTCGACTGGCTGCTTTCTGCAGGCTTGATTAACGGGCGTAATGTCTGGCGCGCCGATTTGACCGAAAAATACGCGCAGATTAACGCCATTGTGGGCAAACGCGCGCTGTGGGTAGCATCCTCCTGCTCTTTGCTGCACAGCCCGATCGATCTCAGCGTCGAAACGCGTCTGGATACGGAAGTTAAAAGCTGGTTTGCCTTTGCGCTGCAAAAATGCGGTGAACTGGCGTTGCTGCGCGATGCGCTGAACAGCGGCGAAACGGCGGCGCTTGAGGAATGGAGCGCACCGATTCAGGCTCGTCGTCACTCCCGCCGCGTACATAATGCCGCGGTAGAAAAACGCCTGGCGGCGATCACCGCGCAGGACAGCCAGCGTGAGAATCCGTATGAGGTGCGCGCTGAAGCGCAACGCGCCCGCTTTAAACTTCCCGCCTGGCCGACGACGACTATCGGTTCGTTTCCGCAAACCACGGAAATTCGCGGCCTGCGTCTGGACTTCAAAAAGGGCAACCTCGACGCGAATAACTACCGCACCGGCATCGCCGAACATATCAAACAGGCTATCATCGAGCAGGAGCGTTTAGGGCTGGATGTGCTGGTACACGGCGAAGCCGAGCGAAACGACATGGTGGAATACTTCGGCGAGCATCTGGACGGCTTCGTCTTTACCCAGAATGGTTGGGTGCAAAGCTATGGCTCCCGCTGTGTGAAACCGCCGGTAGTGATTGGCGATATCAGCCGTCCGGCACCGATTACCGTGGAGTGGGCGAAATATGCCCAGTCGCTGACCGACAAGCCGGTAAAAGGGATGTTGACCGGCCCGGTGACTATTCTTTGCTGGTCATTCCCCCGCGAAGACGTGACCCGCGAAACGATTGCGAAACAGATTGCGCTGGCGCTGCGTGATGAAGTCGCGGATCTGGAGGCGGCGGGGATTGGGATTATTCAGATCGACGAACCGGCGCTGCGCGAAGGTCTACCGCTGCGTCGCAGCGACTGGGACGCCTATCTGGAATGGGGTGTGGAAGCCTTCCGCATCAACGCGGCGGTGGCGAAGGATGAAACCCAGATCCACACCCACATGTGTTACTGCGAGTTCAACGACATTATGGATTCGATCGCCGCGCTGGATGCGGATGTGATCACCATTGAGACCTCCCGCTCGGATATGGAGTTGCTGGAGTCGTTCGAAGCGTTCGATTACCCGAACGAAATCGGGCCAGGCGTGTACGATATTCACTCGCCGAACGTGCCGAGCGTCGAGTGGATTGAAGCCCTGCTGAAGAAGGCGGCACAGCGTATTCCGGCGCAACGCCTGTGGGTGAATCCGGACTGCGGTCTGAAAACTCGCGGTTGGCCGGAAACCCGCGCGGCGTTAGCGAACATGGTCAAAGCGGCGCACAATCTGCGTCAGGCGAAATAACCCATCCTGGCCGCTGCGTTTATCCGACAGCAATGCGGCGCTACCTTTTGACGGGTAGCGCCCGTGTCTGACCTGATTAACAGCGCCTCTTTCTTCTCATTTCCCTTTTTCTTATTTTCCGCGCTGTCTTTTTCAGGATCTGGCTATTTGGCGATCTTGATAATAAAAAGGTTCTCCGTATGAATAACAATCAGGCGGATAGTGTCCCCGGAAGCAGCGCGGCGGATTTTATTGCCTCGCAGATCGTTTTTCCTGTCATGATCGCCCAGCGCTCTCATAGCACAAAACGAGGTTTTCCATTCTGTTATGTTCCCTGGCGACGGTAAACGTCGCATTGTCTCATGGCGCTGGTGAACCTTATTTTTTAACGGAGATGTCTGACATGGCGGTAGCAGGTTGTCACGTAATGACCAAACCCGGCGGCGCGATCTGCAATATTGATTGCACATATTGCTTCTATCTTGAAAAAGAGGCGCTGTACCCGGAACGCAATAAAAACTGGCGAATGTCGGACGAGACGCTGGAACAGTTTATACGCCAGCATATTGCCGCGCAGAGTGGCGACCGCATTGACTTTGCCTGGCAGGGCGGCGAACCGACCATGATGGGGCTACCGTTTTTCCGCCGGGTTGTCGCATTATGTGAAAAGTACGGCGATGGGCGAAAAATCACTCATGCGTTGCAGACGAACGGCATCCTGGTGAATGACGAGTGGGCGCGCTTTTTCGCTGAACAGCATTTTCTCATCGGTCTCTCTATCGACGGCCCGGCGTCGTTACACAACCACTATCGGCTTAATCGTGCTGGAAAAGGAACTCATGAACAGGTCGTCGCAGCAATGGCGCGGCTTAAAGCGCACCATGTCGACTTTAATACCTTAACCGTCGTGGGAAAACATAACGTCGGTCATGCAGCAGACGTCTACGAATTTCTTCTGGCGGCGGGATCGCGTTTTATTCAGTTTATCCCGCTGGTGGAGCGAATGAGCACCGATAACTCATCGGTACTTAATCTGGTGATGCCCGGCGAAAGCGCGGCGACGCTGGCGCCATGGACGGTACCGTCGTGGCAATATGGCGAATTTCTCAACCAGATCTTTGATATCTGGGTTCGTCGCGACGTAGACCGCGTCTATGTGCAGATGTTTGACGTGGCGTTAGCCGCCTGGACGGCGCAGAAGCCGATACTGTGTGTGCATTCCGAGACTTGTGAACATGCCTTCGCGTTGGAGTCGAACGGCGATCTCTACAACTGCGACCACTTTGTCTACCCGGAGCATCTGCTGGGGAATATCCACCAGCACAGCATCAAAACCTTAAATAATAGCGAGCGGGCTATTGCGTTTGGCGAGGCCAAGCGGGAGACCCTGACCGCCGATTGTCGTCGCTGTGACTACCGCTTTGCGTGTCATGGCGGCTGTCCGAAGCATCGCTTTGCCGTCTCGCCGTCCGGTCATCCTGCGCATAATTACTTGTG
Source organism: Salmonella sp. JXY0409-18 (assembly GCF_020268625.1). NCBI lineage: Bacteria > Pseudomonadati > Pseudomonadota > Gammaproteobacteria > Enterobacterales > Enterobacteriaceae > Salmonella > Salmonella sp. JXY0409-18. Next base: position 4,474,497 of record NZ_CP084216.1, on the reverse strand, counting down.
TGCGGGCTATAAGCATTTTTTCCAGCACGTTACGCCGTATATGAATGTCTGGCGGGAGCTGCTGGCGCAAGGCTATCCGATGGCATCGATCATGCGCTGGCTGGCGCAGGACGCGCGTAAAGATACAGGAGCCGTCAGTCGTAACCATCTCTGTCCCTGCGGCAGCGGCAAAAAATATAAAAAATGCTGTGGTAAAGCATAGCTAACGTGGCGATGACGCTTTGTTGAGCCTACACCGACTCCGGTCTCGTAGGCCCAACAAACATCGTAATGCGCTGTGGTTAGCCTTTTTTCCCACCGTACTGCGCGAACCATTCCAGCATTCTTTGCCAACCGTCTTTCGCTGAGGCTTCGTGGTAGCCCGGACGATAATCGGCATTAAACGCGTGCCCTGCATCGGGATAGACCACGATTTCCGCCTTCGCATTAGCGGCGCGTAGCGCCTGACGCATGGTTTCCACGCTCTCCTGTGGAATACTGGTATCCTGCCCGCCGTATAAACCCAGTACCGGCGCGTTAAGATCGGTGGCGATGTCAACGGGATGCTTCGGCGAATTGAGTGACGTGTCGCCTACCAGCTTGCCGTACCACGCTACCGCCGCTTTTAACTGTGGGTTGTGCGCGGCGTACAGCCAGGTAATCCGGCCTCCCCAACAAAAACCGGTGATCATTAGCCGATGCGCATCCCCGCCGTTGCGCGAAGCCCAACTGGCGACGTGATCCAGGTCGGCAAGGACTTGCGAATCGGGTACTTTAGCCACCAGCCCGCTCAATAATGTGGGTATATCGGCGAAATCATTGGGGTCGCCTTCGCGGAAATAGAGCTCTGGCGCGATAGCGAGATAGCCTTCCAGCGCCAGTCGTCGGCAAATATCGCGAATGTGTTCATGTACGCCAAAAATTTCCTGTACCACAATGACCACAGGCAATGCGCCGTCGCTCGCTTTTGGTCTGGCGTAATAGGCGGGCATATCGTCGCCCTGAGAGGGGATCGACGTTATCCCCGCGCTAATGGCCCCATCAGGCGTATGAATCATCGTAGGGGCAAGTGGGGAGGCTGCAGGTGCAAAGCCGGATGGATGTGTCGTTGTCATGGTATTCTCCGTACCCTTAAAAAATAGCGCAATCTTAACTATAGACAGTGTGTAACAAACCACATTGCCTTAAAGCGGCTATCTTTTGTGCAATGCCTGGCGATATTGATTATTTATTGTGATGTGCATCACTTTTTAATGGTAAGCGAGTGCAATTGTTTTACACCATAGTGATGGCTGTCACGAAAATATCTTTATGCCTTAGGTAAAGTGTCTTTTTGCTTCTTCTGACAAACCCGATTCACAGAGGAGTTTTATATGTCCAAGTCTGATGTTTTTCATCTCGGCCTCACCAAAAACGATTTACAAGGGGCCCAGCTCGCCATCGTCCCTGGCGATCCTGAGCGTGTGGAAAAGATCGCCGCGCTGATGGATAAGCCGGTTAAGCTGGCATCTCACCGCGAATTCACCTCCTGGCGCGCTGAGCTGGATGGCAAAGCAGTTATCGTTTGCTCTACCGGTATCGGCGGCCCGTCTACTTCTATTGCCGTGGAAGAACTGGCGCAACTGGGTATTCGTACCTTCTTGCGTATCGGCACCACGGGGGCTATTCAGCCGCACATCAACGTCGGCGACGTTCTGGTAACGACCGCATCCGTACGTCTGGATGGGGCGAGCCTGCATTTTGCGCCGATGGAATTCCCGGCGGTTGCCGACTTTGCCTGCACCACCGCGCTGGTTGAAGCCGCGAAATCGATTGGCGCCACGACTCACGTTGGCGTAACCGCCTCTTCCGACACTTTCTATCCGGGTCAGGAACGTTACGACACCTATTCTGGCCGCGTTGTTCGTCGCTTCAAAGGTTCTATGGAAGAGTGGCAGGCGATGGGCGTGATGAACTACGAAATGGAATCCGCTACGCTGTTAACCATGTGCGCAAGCCAGGGTTTACGCGCAGGTATGGTGGCGGGCGTTATCGTTAACCGTACCCAACAAGAGATTCCGAATGCGGAAACGATGAAACAAACTGAAAGCCACGCGGTGAAAATCGTCGTGGAAGCGGCCCGTCGTCTGCTGTAATTCTCCTCTCTTTTGCAAAGGCCGACGCGTTCGGCCTTTTCTTTTTGCGTGGCGCCTCGCAGGAAATTCCTTTTAAACTGGACGTTTATACAGCACAATTCTATTTTGTGCAGGACAGTGTGGTTCCAGGAGAGGTGTTGTGGATATTACTCTTATGATAAGCGCCGTCGTGGCGCTGGCGGCTGGGGCGGTGATTGGCTGGCTGGCGACGAAAGCGCACGCCGATCAAATCCGCGCCGATCTTATCGAAGAACGGCGTGAGCTGGATATCGAACTTAGCGCGGCCCGGCAGCAATTAGCGCAAGAAGCGCACTGGCGTAGTGAATGCGAGTTACTTAATAACGAACTGCGTAGCCTGCACAGTATCAATACCTCTCTGGAAGCCGATCTGCGTGAAGTCACGACCCGTCTGGAAGCGACTCAACAACACGCGGAAGACAAAATCCGTCAGATGATCAACAGCGAACAGCGTTTAAGCGAGCAGTTTGAAAATCTGGCGAACCGTATCTTTGAACACAGTAATCGTCGCGTAGACGAACAAAACCGACAAAGCCTGAATAGCCTGCTAACGCCGCTGCGTGAGCAACTGGACGGTTTTCGCCGCCAGGTTCAGGAGAGTTTTGGCAAAGAAGCGCAGGAGCGGCATACGCTGGCGCACGAAATTCGTAATTTGCAGCAGCTTAACGCGCAAATGGCGCAGGAAGCGATCAACCTGACGCGCGCCCTGAAAGGGGACAATAAGGCGCAAGGAAACTGGGGCGAAGTTGTGCTGGCGCGGGTGCTGGAGGCATCCGGACTGCGTGAAGGCTACGAATACGAAACCCAGGTCAGTATTGAGAACGATGCGCGCTCGCGGATGCAGCCGGATGTCATCGTCCGCTTGCCGCAGGGCAAAGATGTGGTCATCGACGCTAAAATGACGTTGGTCGCCTACGAGCGTTACTTTAACGCTGAAGATGACTACACGCGCGAGGCCGCTTTACAAGAGCACATCGCCTCGGTGCGCAATCATATTCGCTTACTGGGGCGTAAAGACTACCAGCAGCTTCCCGGCCTCCGCTCGCTGGACTATGTTCTGATGTTTATCCCCGTAGAACCCGCTTTCCTGCTGGCGTTAGATAAACAGCCCGAACTGATAACCGAGGCGCTAAAAAATAACATTATGCTGGTAAGCCCCACGACGCTGCTGGTGGCGTTACGGACAATCGCCAACCTGTGGCGCTATGAACACCAGAGCCGCAATGCGCAGCACATCGCAGACAGAGCCAGTAAGCTCTACGATAAAATGCGGTTGTTCGTTGATGATATGTCAGCGATCGGTCAGAGTCTGGATAAAGCGCAGGATAACTACCGCCAGGCGATGAAAAAACTTGCGTCGGGGCGTGGCAACGTTTTGGCGCAGGCAGAGGCCTTCCGGGGGCTAGGCGTGGAAATCAAACGCGAGATTAATCCGGATTTAGCGGAACAGGCCGTTACGCAAGATGAAGAATATCGTTTACGATCGATCCCTGAAGGGCGGCAGGATGAACATTATCCCAATGATGAACGGGTGAAGCAGCAGTTAAGTTAACCCATACGGAGTAGTTTAGCCCTGGCGCAGAGTAGGGCAAATTGGCCCAATCTGTTACACTTCTTGAACATTTTTATCGATAAGCAGGCACTGAGATGGTGGAAGATTCACAAGAAACGACGCACTTTGGCTTTCAGACCGTCGCTAAAGAGCAGAAAGCTGACATGGTGGCCCACGTTTTTCATTCTGTGGCGTCAAAATACGATGTGATGAATGATTTAATGTCATTTGGCATTCATCGTTTGTGGAAGCGCTTCACCATTGATTGCAGTGGCGTGCGTCGTGGACAAACCGTTCTCGATTTAGCGGGTGGTACGGGCGATCTTACCGCGAAATTTTCACGTATGGTCGGGGAAACTGGCAAAGTTATCCTGGCGGATATTAATGATTCTATGCTCAAAATGGGGCGTGAGAAGCTGCGTAATATCGGCGTGATCGGCAACGTAGAGTATGTGCAGGCGAATGCCGAAGCTCTGCCTTTCCCTGATAATACGTTTGATTGCATTACCATTTCGTTTGGTTTGCGCAATGTAACGGAAAAAGAAAAAGCGCTGCGGTCAATGTTCCGTGTGTTGAAACCCGGCGGACGTTTACTGGTGCTTGAATTTTCCAAGCCTATCATTGAGCCGCTGAGTAAAGCGTATGACGCCTATTCTTTCCATATTTTACCGCGTATTGGCTCGATGGTCGCGAACGATGCGGATAGCTATCGGTATCTCGCGGAATCCATCCGTATGCATCCCGATCAGGATACCTTAAAAGCCATGATGCAGGACGCCGGATTTGAGAGCGTGGATTATTACAATCTGACGGCGGGCGTTGTGGCATTGCACCGTGGTTATAAATTCTAGGAGGGTGGAATGCCTTTTAAACCCTTAGTGACCGCAGGAATTGAAGGTCTCCTCAATACGTTTCTGTATCGTTCGCCAGCGCTGAAATCAGCCAGAACGCGATTACAGGGAAAAGTACTGTGTGTGAAGCTAAAGGGATTTTCGACGCCATTAGTCCTGGTATTCAGCGAACGCCAGGTTGATGTGCTGGGGGCATGGGAAGGCGAAGCGGACTGTACGGTAATCACTCAAGCTAGCGTTTTGCCAAAACTACGCGATCGTCAGCAGTTGGCCGCGCTTATTCGCAGCGGCGAACTGGAAGTGCAGGGCGATATTCAGGTCGTGCAAAATTTTGTGGCGCTCGCCGATCTCGCCGAATTCGATCCTGCGGAGCTGTTGGCGCCATACACGGGTGATATCGCGGCGGAAAGTATCGGTAAGGTCGTGCGTGGCGGGGCTAAATTCCTGCGCCACGGGTTTCAACGCCAGCAGCGTTATGCCGCTGAAGCGATCACTGAAGAGTGGCGTATGGCGCCTGGCCCGCTGGAAGTCGCATGGTTTGCCGAAGAAACCGCGGCTGTTGAGCGCGCCGTAGATGCTCTGACCACACGGCTGGAAAAACTGGAGGCCAAATGACGCCAGGTGAAGTACGGCGCCTATATTTCATCATCCGCACGTTTTTAAGCTACGGCCTTGATGAACTCATCCCCCGAATGCGTCTTACACTGCCACTCCGATTATGGCGCTATTCGCTGTTCTGGATGCCAAACCGGCATAAAGATAAATTGCTGGGTGAACGATTAAGACTGGCGTTGCAAGAGCTGGGACCGGTCTGGATCAAATTTGGTCAGATGCTCTCCACACGCCGTGACCTGTTCCCGCCGCAAATCGCCGATCAGCTCGCTTTGCTCCAGGATAAAGTCGCGCCATTCGATGGTCGGCTGGCGAAAGCCCAGATTGAAGAGGCGATGGGGGGGCTACCAGTCGAAGCCTGGTTTGACGACTTTGATATCCAGCCTTTAGCGTCGGCGTCAATCGCCCAGGTACATACCGCGCGATTGAAATCAAACGGTAAAGAAGTGGTTATTAAGGTCATTCGCCCGGATATTTTGCCGGTAATTCAGGCAGACCTGAAACTGATTTATCGCCTTGCTCGCTGGGTACCACGCCTGTTGCCGGATGGGCGTCGTCTGCGCCCGACGGAAGTGGTGCGTGAGTATGAGAAAACGCTGATCGATGAGCTGAATCTGCTGCGGGAATCGGCCAACGCGATTCAGTTACGCCGCAATTTTGAAAATAGTCCCATGCTGTATATCCCGGAGGTGTACTCCGATTACTGTAGCCAGAACATGATGGTGATGGAGCGGATATACGGCATTCCGGTTTCGGATGTGGCGGCGCTGGAAAAGAACGGCACCAACATGAAACTGCTGGCGGAACGCGGGGTTAAAGTTTTCTTCACCCAGGTTTTCCGCGACAGCTTTTTCCATGCGGACATGCATCCGGGAAATATTTTTGTCAGCCATGAACACCCTGAAAATCCGCAATATATCGGCATTGACTGTGGTATCGTCGGGTCGCTAAACAAAGAAGATAAGCGCTATCTGGCAGAAAACTTTATCGCGTTTTTTAACCGCGATTACCGAAAGGTGGCGGAGCTGCATGTCGATTCAGGTTGGGTTCCGCCAGATACCAACGTTGAAGATTTTGAGTTTGCCATCCGCACCGTCTGTGAACCTATCTTTGAAAAGCCGCTCGCGGAAATCTCGTTTGGTCATGTGTTGTTAAACCTTTTCAATACAGCGCGTCGATTTAACATGGAAGTCCAGCCGCAACTGGTGTTGTTGCAGAAAACATTATTGTATGTTGAAGGGGTTGGGCGGCAACTTTATCCTCAGCTTGATTTGTGGAAAACGGCGAAGCCGTTTCTTGAGTCCTGGATCAAAGATCAGGTGGGTATTCCGGCTCTCACGCGGGCTCTTAAAGAAAAAGCGCCGTTCTGGGTCGAAAAAATGCCAGAAATACCTGAACTGGTGTACGACAGTTTGCGCCAGGGCAAATATTTACAGCACAGTGTTGATAAGATTGCGCGCGAGTTACAGGTAAACCATGTGCGCCAAAGCCAGTCTCGTTACTTATTGGGAATTGGCGCAACGCTGTTACTGAGCGGGTCATTCTTACTCGTTAACCGCCCTGAATGGGGATTGATGCCTGGCTGGCTCATGGTCGGCGGCGTAGTTGTCTGGCTGGTTGGCTGGCGTAAAACTCGTTGAGATTTTTTTATCGCTCAACGCCGGTTGTGTCACGCAGGTACATATTATCACTCGAGGCAGTACTCAGGCCGCAAGTCAATGTCGTCCCGGTCGTATGTAAAAGTATGTGAATAGGGCGGGCGAAAGCGGTTAACAAAGAGGCAGCGCGAAGGATAATGTGTATAATGCGGCCCTAATAATTCATCATCTATCACAGAGGAACATGTATGGGTGGTATCAGTATTTGGCAGTTGTTGATTGTTGCCGTTATCGTTGTACTGCTGTTCGGCACCAAAAAACTCGGTTCCATCGGTTCCGATCTTGGCGCGTCTATCAAAGGCTTTAAAAAGGCCATGAGCGATGATGATGCCAAACAGGATAAAACCAGTCAGGACGCTGATTTTACCGCTAAATCTATCGCGGATAAGCAAGGCGAAGCGAAAAAGGAAGACGCTAAAAGCCAAGATAAAGAGCAGGTATAATCCGTGTTTGATATCGGTTTTAGCGAACTGCTGTTAGTGTTCGTTATCGGCCTCATTGTGTTGGGGCCGCAACGATTGCCAGTAGCGGTAAAAACGGTAGCGGGCTGGATTCGCGCGTTGCGATCCCTTGCGACAACGGTTCAGAATGAACTGACTCAGGAACTGAAACTTCAGGAGTTCCAGGACAGTCTGAAAAAAGTCGAAAAGGCGAGCCTGGAAAATCTGACTCCCGAACTGAAAGCATCTATGGATGAACTGCGTCAGGCGGCGGAGTCGATGAAACGCACCTACAGCGCTAACGATCCCGAACAAGCGAGCGATGAAGCGCATACCATCCATAATCCGGTGGTAAAAGGGAACGAAACGCAGCATGAGGGCGTCACCCCTGCCGCCGCTGAAACACAGGTGAGCGCGCCGGAACAAAAGCCGGAGCCCGTTAAAGATAACGTGCCTGAGTCGACGGAAACCGCTTCCGTAGCCACGATAGACGCCGAGAAGAAATCCGCTGCGCCTGTTGTCGAATCTTCCCCCTCGTCGAGTGATAAACCGTAAACATGGCTGTAGAAGATACTCAACCGCTTATCACGCATCTGATCGAGTTGCGTAAGCGCCTGCTAAACTGCATCGTCGCAGTACTTCTGATTTTTCTGGCGTTAATTTATTTCGCCAATGATATTTATCATTTAGTCGCCGCACCGCTGATTAAACAGATGCCGCAAGGGGCGACAATGATTGCGACGGATGTGGCGTCGCCGTTTTTTACGCCTATCAAACTCACCTTCATGGTGTCTTTGATCTTATCCGCGCCTGTCATTTTGTACCAGGTTTGGGCCTTTATCGCCCCGGCGCTATATAAGCATGAGCGTCGTCTGGTCGTACCGCTGCTGGTATCCAGCTCGCTGCTTTTCTACATTGGTATGGCCTTCGCCTATTTTGTCGTATTCCCTTTGGCCTTTGGTTTCCTGACGCATACGGCGCCGGAAGGGGTACAGGTTTCGACAGATATCGCCAGCTATCTTAGCTTTGTCATGGCGCTTTTTATGGCCTTTGGCGTAGCCTTTGAAGTGCCGGTGGCGATTGTGTTGCTGTGCTGGATGGGCATCACCACGCCAGAAGATTTGCGTAAAAAACGGCCTTATATCCTGGTCGGGGCATTCATTGTGGGAATGCTGCTTACGCCGCCAGATGTTTTCTCGCAAACGTTGCTGGCGATACCGATGTACTGCCTGTTTGAAATTGGCGTTTTCTGCTCACGCTTTTATGTCGGTAAGCGACGGACGCGCGACGAAGATAACGAGGCCGAAACCGAAAAGGCCGAGCACACTGAAGACTAAACACAACCGCCCGCCAGGGCGGTTGTCATATGGGGGCAAGCATGTTTGATATTGGCGTTAATTTAACCAGTAGCCAGTTTGCAAAAGATCGTGATGATGTGGTCGCCCGTGCGTTTGCGGCGGGAGTAAAAGGTATGCTACTGACCGGAACGAACATCCATGAAAGCCAGCAGGCGTTAAAACTGGCGCGGCGCTACCCCCATTGTTGGTCGACGGCTGGCGTCCATCCCCATGACAGCAGTCAGTGGTCATCCGCGTCTGAAGACGCCATTATTGCGCTGGCGAACCAGCCGGAAGTCGTCGCTATCGGTGAGTGCGGGCTGGATTTCAATCGCAATTTTTCCACGCCGCAGGAGCAGGAGCGTGCCTTTCAGGCGCAGCTACAAATTGCCGCCGAATTGCAGATGCCAATCTTTATGCACTGCCGGGACGCGCATGAGCGATTTCTGGCATTGCTTGATCCCTGGCTGGATAGTCTTCCTGGTGCAATACTGCACTGCTTTACCGGTTCACGCCAGCAAATGCAGGCCTGTGTGGACAGAGGGCTCTATATCGGTATTACCGGGTGGGTTTGCGACGAACGACGCGGGCTTGAGCTACGTGAACTCTTACCGTTTATTCCAGCGGAAAAGCTACTGATAGAAACCGACGCGCCGTATCTGTTGCCTCGCGATCTTACGCCGAAACCAACGTCACGACGCAACGAGCCCGCGTATCTGCCTCACATCCTGGAGCGCATTGCGCTATGGCGTGGTGAAGATCCGCAATGGTTAGCGGCGATGACAGATGCCAACGCCAGAACCTTATTTGAGGTCGTATTCTGAACGATCGCTAAATCTTGCGAAAACCGGTGTTTTTTACGCTCTGCTTCACTTCTTTATTGAGTAAATTAAGCAGTAACATCGAACGCGTTTCGCCATCCGGTTCGGTAAAAATCGCTTTCAGCCCTTCAAATGCGCCTTCCGTGATGATGACGCTATCGCCGGGATAGGGGGTTTCAGGATCGACAACGCCTTCGGGCTTGTAGATAGAAAGCTGATGAATAACGCTGGAAGGCACGATCGCAGGATGCGCGCCAAAGCGCACAAAATGGCTGACGCCGCGCGTGGCGTTGATTGTAGTGGTATGTATCACTTCCGGATCAAATTCAACGAACAGATAATTAGGAAAGAGCGGTTCGCTGACGGAGGTACGTTTTCCGCGTACCATTTTTTCCAGGGTGATCATCGGTGTCAGGCAACTTACCGCTTGTCTTTCGAGGTGTTCCTGAGCACGCTGAAGTTGCCCGCGTTTGCAGTACAGTAAATACCAGGATTGCATAATGACTCTTATCCGCTTGTTCGGGGCGCAAGCATAGCAAAAGCCATGCGCGAAGTTAATTATACACTTCATCCTTTAAGCCGTATCTGGATTAGCGTTGGTTGCCAGAGTTCACGCTAATTTAACAAAAATACAGCATCCCGATGATGAACGCCGTATAATGATGCGCTTACCAAGAGGCTACAATGGACGCCATGAAATATCACGATTTACGCGACTTCCTGACGCTACTTGAGCAGCAGGGGGAACTAAAACGCATCACGCTACCTGTGGATCCTCATCTGGAAATCACGGAAATCGCTGACCGCACGCTGCGTGCCGGTGGACCGGCGTTGCTGTTTGAAAATCCTAAAGGTTACGCCATGCCGGTGCTGTGCAACCTTTTTGGCACGCCAAAACGCGTGGCGATGGGCATGGGGCAGGATGATGTTTCCGCATTACGGGAAGTGGGTAAATTATTAGCGTTTCTGAAAGAACCTGAGCCGCCGAAAGGCTTTCGCGATCTGTTTGACAAGCTGCCGCAGTTTAAGCAAGTGCTGAATATGCCGACGAAACGGTTACGCGGCGCGCCTTGCCAGCAGAAAATCGCGTCTGGCGATGATGTCGATTTAACGCGTCTTCCTGTCATGACCTGTTGGCCGGACGACGCCGCGCCGCTGATTACCTGGGGACTGACGGTAACGCGTGGTCCGCACAAAGAGCGGCAAAACCTGGGCATTTATCGTCAGCAGTTGATAGGTAAAAATAAGCTGATTATGCGCTGGCTGTCTCATCGCGGCGGCGCGCTGGATTTTCAGGAGTGGTTAGCCGCGCGTCCGGGTGAACGTTTCCCGGTCTCCGTCGCATTGGGCGCCGATCCGGCGACGATTCTTGGCGCCGTGACTCCTGTTCCCGATACTCTGTCGGAGTATGCCTTTGCGGGCTTGCTGCGCGGCACGAAAACTGAAGTGGTTAAATGCCTTTCTAACGATCTGGAAGTGCCTGCCAGCGCCGAGATTATCCTTGAAGGTTACATTGAGCCGGGAGAGATGGCGCCGGAAGGACCGTATGGCGATCATACGGGCTATTATAATGAAGTGGATAACTTTCCGGTCTTTACCGTCACGCATATTACGCAGCGTGAGGATGCCATCTATCACTCCACCTATACCGGGCGTCCGCCCGATGAGCCTGCGGTATTAGGGGTGGCGCTCAATGAAGTCTTCGTGCCTATTCTGCAAAAACAGTTTCCGGAAATCGTCGACTTTTATCTGCCGCCGGAAGGGTGTTCTTACCGCCTGGCGGTAGTGACGATGAAAAAGCAGTACGCTGGTCATGCGAAACGCGTCATGATGGGCGTCTGGTCGTTTTTGCGCCAGTTTATGTATACGAAATTTGTTATCGTTTGCGATGATGACGTTAACGCACGCGACTGGAATGATGTGATCTGGGCGATTACCACCCGTATGGACCCTGCGCGGGATACGGTGCTGGTTGAAAATACGCCGATTGACTACCTGGATTTTGCCTCGCCGGTCTCCGGGCTGGGTTCAAAAATGGGGCTGGATGCCACAAACAAATGGCCGGGCGAAACCCAACGCGAGTGGGGTCGTCCTATTGTTAAAGATCCTGAAGTTACCGCGCGTATTGATGCGATTTGGGATGAGCTGGCTATCTTTAAATAACTGAAAGCGGACATCGACATTTCAGGCTGCGGCGACTCGGCTTGAAAAATGTCGGTATTGACCCGACACCCGACAGAGGGAGCGCATGACAACCTTAAGCTGTAAAGTGACCTCGGTAGAAGCTATCACCGATACCGTATATCGGGTTCGTTTAGTGCCGGACGCGGCGTTTACATTCCGCGCTGGTCAGTATTTGATGGTCGTAATGGACGAGCGTGACAAACGCCCGTTTTCGATGGCCTCAACGCCGGACGAGAAAGGGTTTATTGAATTACACATTGGCGCTTCCGAGCTCAATCTGTATGCGATGGCGGTCATGGATCGGATTCTGAAAGACCGGGAAATCGTCGTCGATATTCCGCATGGCGACGCCTGGCTACGTGACGATGAAGAGCGTCCGTTGATTCTGATCGCGGGCGGTACGGGCTTTTCTTATGTGCGCTCCATCCTGTTGACGGCGTTAGCGCGCAACCCGAACCGCGATGTTACTATTTACTGGGGCGGCCGCGAAGAAAAGCACCTCTATGATCTCTCTGAGCTGGAAGCACTCTCTGTTAACCATCCGAATTTGCGTATTGAACCTGTTGTTGAGCAGCCGGAAGAAGGCTGGCGTGGACGTACAGGAACGGTACTTACGGCGGTATTGCAGGATTATGGTACGCTGGCGGGGCACGATATTTATATTGCCGGACGTTTTGAGATGGCGAAAATCGCCCGCGATCTGTTCTGTCATGAGCGTAACGCGCGGGAAGATCGTCTGTTTGGCGATGCGTTCGCATTTATTTAACTATTCTATGGGACGCAGTAGCGTCCCTTTTTACGTTAGCCTACCTAAAAGTCCTCTTAAATATTAATTAATCGTCAACTATAAAACCTTATGATATTGAATATCTACAGGCTTTGTATTGCGTGTAATAAATTAAGTAATATTATGTCCTGAGGCTATCAATAAAAATAGTTAATTATATATGCTTCATTTATTTTTATAAAAGAAACATAAAATGGAAAGTTAGTTATTTATTTATAAGATGGAGAGTGTTATGAAATTTAAATATGCTTTAACTTCTCTCGCATTATCTGTTGCAATTTTGTCATCAGTACCTTCTACTGCTTTCGCCATCGGCGGCGCCAGCGGCGCTAAAGTGGACTATCAGGTCCAGGGGAAAATTGGCGAAGTTGTTATGAACCCCTATGATATCGCGCCGCTAACCGCCGTTATTCGTAATGGCGGTTACCAGTTACGTGACGTGCATGTACGGATTGTACCCAAAGAAAATGGCCAGGAGATCGCGTATAAAGTTAATAATAAATACCTTTTAACGTATGGCGGTATTCCCGTCTTTGGTCTTTACCCAGATTATGTCAATACCGTTGAAGTTGAATATACAAGAATCCAGGGTAGTAAAACCGAAAATATAAAAGAAAGCTATAAAATGTATGCACCGCCTGCCTATATTGAATCAGCGGGTACAAAGGAAGAACAATCAGCACTCTTTACTATCGATGTTAAAAAGGTTTCCCCAGAATTTAAAGATCGCTTGTATCTTTTGAATAATACGAAAGATAAGTCTGGGAATGGAACGCGTACTGTCTGGAACAACCCTACTGGGGGTGCATTAGAATGGAACTTCACTACAGCTAACGCTATTATCGACACCTCCGGTGATATTCGTTGGTTTATGAATCCAAGTTCAATTTATGATTTAAAGTCAATTTATCGTGCTGGCGTTATGATGGGCTTTAAACAAAACCAGGATGGCGCACTATCGTGGGGCTACGGTCAGCGTTATGTGAAATACGATATCATGGGGCGTGAAATCTTTAACCGCCGCCTGCCGGATAATTATAACGATTTTTCACACTCAATGGATAACGCGGCCAACGGTCACTACTTCCTGCGTGTAGCCAGCTCTAACTATAAACGTCCTGATGGAAAAAATGTTCGTACCGTGCGTGATGTGATTGCCGAAGTTGATCAGAACGGCGTGGTAGTGGATGAATGGCGTCTGTTTGATATCCTCGATCCTTATCGTGATGTGATAATGAAAACCCTCGATCAGGGCGCTGTGTGCCTGAATATCGACGCCAGCCAGTCCGGCCATACGTTGAGCGAAGAAGATCTGGCGGCGCTGGACTCCTCCGACAAATTCGGGGATATCGTGGGTAGTGGGGCTGGCCGCAACTGGGCGCATGTCAACAGCGTCGACTATGACAGTGAAGATGATTCCATCATCATCAGCTCCCGCCACCAGAGTGCGATTATCAAAATCGGCCGCGATAAGAAAGTGAAGTGGATACTGGGTACGCCTGCTGGCTGGAAAGCGCCATTTAATGCCGCAATTCTGACGCCAGTGGATAGCAAAGGCCAAAAAATCGCCTGCCAGGACAGTGGCTGCGAGGGTGACTTCGACTGGACATGGACGCAACATACGGCCTTTAAAATTGATAGTAAGAGTAAAGGCGATATCTTATACCTTTCCGCTTTCGACAATGGCGATGGCCGCGGCTTAGAACAGCCTGCTATGCAGAGTATGAAATACAGCCGCTCCGTGATTTACAAAATCGACCAGAAAAACAAGACCGTCCAACAGATCTGGCAATACGGTAAAGAGCGCGGGAACGAGTGGTTTAGCCCGGTAACCTCTATCACCGAGTACCAGACTGACAAGAATTCTGTGTTCGTGTATTCCGCAACAGCAGGTGGTGCGTTTGATTTGTCGGTAGGCGCATTTACCAGCTTGCCTAATCCGTATCTGGAAGAGTTCAAATGGGGAGAAAAAGAGCCTGTGGTCGAAATGCAAATACATGGTGCGCGTGGATATCAGGCTATGCCATTTAGCCTGACCAAAGCGCTTACTGAGTAGAGCGGGCCATACGGTGAAAAAACCCGCCCCTGACGGGCGGGAAAAACGGCAACTAAACTGTTTCCCGTCATAATTCGCGCAGCCTCTTTGTTGGCTGCCTTTGCTCACCCCGGGCACATAGTTATCTATGTTCCCGGGGATTCGCTCAGTTGCCGCTGCGCTGCAATGCGAGTTATTTAGGGGATATTATCTTTGATTAAACCCGCTCAAACACCGTGGCGATGCCCTGACCCAGACCAATACACATCGTCGCCAGACCAAACTGCGCGTCTTTGCGCTCCATCAGGTTGATAAGCGTGGTGCTGATACGTGCTCCGGAGCAGCCGAGCGGATGACCAAGCGCGATCGCGCCGCCGTTGAGGTTGATCTTCTCGTCTATCTGCTCCATCAATCCCAGATCCTTAATGCATGGCAGGATCTGTGCGGCAAACGCTTCGTTCATCTCAAACACATCGATATCGCTGGCCGACAGTCCCGCTTTTTTCAACGCCAGTTTTGACGCCGGAACCGGCCCGTAACCCATAATTGACGGATCACAACCAACCACTGCCATTGAACGAATACGGGCGCGAGGTTTCAGGCCCAGCTCACGGGCACGACTTTCGCTCATTACCAGCATGGCGGCTGCGCCATCGGAAAGCGCGGATGAGGTGCCCGCCGTGACCGTGCCACTAACCGGATCAAATGCCGGACGCAGCGTTGATAGCGCTTCGACCGTGGTTTCCGGGCGGATCACTTCATCGTAGCTAAACTGCTTCAACACGCCGTCTGCATCATGACCGCCAGTTGGGATAATCTCCGTTTTGAATGCACCAGACTGGGTGGCGGCCCAGGCGCGAGCGTGAGAACGCGCGGCGAACTGGTCCTGCATTTCCCGGCTAATGCCGTGCAGGCGGGAGAGCATTTCCGCCGTTAGCCCCATCATCCCTGCCGCTTTGGCGACGTTGCGACTCAGACCCGGGTGAAAATCCACGCCGTGACTCATCGGCACGTGCCCCATATGCTCCACGCCGCCAACCAGACAAACCTGCGCATCGCCGGTCATGATCATTCGCGCTGCATCGTGTAACGCCTGCATCGAGGAACCACACAGACGGTTGACGGTGACCGCCGGTACCGAATGGGGAATTTCTGCCAGCAGCGCGGCGTTACGGGCAATGTTGAAGCCTTGCTCCAGCGTTTGTTGTACGCAGCCCCAGTAAATATCATCGAGGGTCGCCGCTGTAAGCGACGGATTACGCGCCAGCAGGCTACGCATTAAGTGGGCGGAGAGATCTTCTGCCCGCACGTTGCGAAACGCGCCGCCCTTCGAACGGCCCATCGGGGTGCGAATAGCATCGACAATGACAACCTGTTCCATTGTGACTCCTTAAGCCGTTTTCAGAGAACCAACCGGACGGGCTGGTTCAACCGGGGGATAATACGGTTCGTTATGGCGCGCTTTATTACGCAGCCCCTCCGGCACCTCATACAGCGGGCCGAGGTGTTGATACTGCTGCGCCATATCAAGATATTTCGCGCTGCCCTGTGTATCCAGCCAGCGGAATGCGCCGCCGTGGAACGGAGGAAAGCCCAGGCCGTAGACCAGCGCCATATCGGCTTCCGCCGGGCTTGCGATAATGCCTTCTTCCAGACAGCGAACCACTTCGTTAATCATCGGGATCATCATACGGGCGATTATCTCGTCGTCGCTGAAGTCGCGTTTCGGCTGGCTGACGCTTGCCAGCAGGTCATCCACCGCGGCATCTTCTTCTTTCTTCGGCTTACCCTTGCTGTCTTCTTTATAGCGCCAGAAGCCCAGACCGTTTTTTTGCCCAAAACGGCTGGCGTCAAACAATGCGTCGATCGCGTCGCGATACTCTTTCTGCATCCGTTGTGGGAAGCCTGCCGCCATTACCGCCTGCGCGTGGTGGGCGGTATCAATACCCACCACGTCGAGCAGATAGGCCGGGCCCATCGGCCAGCCGAACTGTTTTTCCATCACTTTATCGACCTTGCGGAAATCCGCGCCGTCGCGCAGCAGTTGACTGAAACCGGCGAAATAGGGGAACAGCACGCGGTTAACAAAGAAGCCGGGGCAGTCGTTGACTACAATCGGCGTCTTGCCCATTTTGCTTGCCCAGGCGACGACTTTGGCAATGGTTTCGTCTGAACTCTTCTCACCGCGGATGATTTCAACCAGCGGCATCCGGTGTACCGGGTTGAAGAAGTGCATTCCGCAAAAGTTTTCCGGACGTTCAAGGGCGCTTGCCAGTTCGCGAATTGGGATGGTAGAGGTATTTGAGGCCAGCACGGTTTCCGGGCGCACTTTCTGCTCGGTTTCCGCCAGTACCGCTTTTTTGACTTTCGGATTTTCGACCACCGCTTCGACAACAACATCTACGCGATCGAAACCGGCATAATCGAGAGTCGGGTGGATGGTCGAAATGACGCCCGCCAGCTTCAGACCGTCGATCTTGCCGCGCTCCAGCTGTTTGTTCAGCAGCTTGGCCGCTTCGGTCATGCCGAGGTTCAACGATTTATCGTTGATATCTTTCATGATAACCGGTACGCCTTTCCAGGCCGACTGGTAAGCGATACCGCCGCCCATAATGCCCGCGCCCAGTACGGCTGCCTGTTTCGGCGTCTCAATATCTTTGGTCAGCTTTTTGGCTTTACCTTTTACATATTGATCGTTGAGGAAGATACCGACCAGCGCACGAGCCTCATTGGTATGCGCCAGCGGAACAAAGCTTTTATTTTCCAGATTCAGCGCTTCTTCACGACCAAAACGCGCGGCGGCTTCAATGGTTTTCACTGCGGTCATCGGCGCCGGATAATGTTTACCCGCCGTTTGTGCGACCATGCCTTTAGCGATGGTAAAGCTCATCGCCGCTTCAATCTTACTGAGTTTCAACGGTTCCAGTTTCGGCTGGCGTTTAGCTCTCCAGTCGAGATCGCCGGTAATGGCCTGGCGTAATACGGCTATTGCGCCGTCGATCAGCTTCTCTTGTTTCACCACGCCATCGACCAGACCGATTTTCAGCGCCTGTTCGGCGCCGATATCTTTCCCGGCGGCAATGATCTCCAGCGCGCTGTCCGCGCCCAGCATACGCGGCATTCGCACCGAGCCGCCAAAGCCCGGCATGATGCCCAGTTTAGTTTCCGGCAGGCCAATACGGAGGTCTGGCGTCGCCAGACGGTAATCGGTGGCCAGCACGCATTCGCACCCGCCGCCCAGCGCATAGCCGTTTACGGCGGCAAGGGTCGGTACGGGTAAATCTTCCAGACGGTTAAAGACGCTATTAGCGAAATGCAGCCATTGGCTTAACTGCTCTTCGGGGACGAGGAACAGTGAAAGAAATTCGGTGATGTCCGCGCCGACAATAAAGGCCGCTTTATTCGAGCGCAGCAGCAGCCCTTTTAAATCGTGTTGCTTTTCCAGCACCTCAAGCGCCTGGCCGAGGCTGGCGACGGTTGCGGTGTCGAGTTTATTGACCGAGCCTGGAGCATCGAACACCAGTTCGGCGATGCCATCTTCCAGCCAGTCGAGGTACAGGGTGTCGCCTTTATAAAGCATGTCAGTCTCCTGAATCCACAAGGTGATCTGGTCGTACCAGATGAAGCGAAGTGTGTATTTTGTGTTAATAAAATGCAAATAAATGATTAAAGAAATGCCGATGTGATCACGCTCGGCAGAGATCACGCTCTCGTGGGGCGATGTGCTAAGATGCGGGAACTTGAGGTCAAAAAAACAGAAGGGTAAAAAATGGAATCACTGGCCGCGCTCTATAAAAATCATATTGTTACCTTACAAGAACGGACGCGCGATGTTCTGGCGCGCTTTAAGCTGGATGCGTTACTTATTCATTCCGGCGAGCTTTTCAACGTCTTTCTCGACGATCACCCTTATCCGTTTAAGGTCAATCCACAGTTTAAAGCGTGGGTGCCGGTAACTCAGGTTCCAAATTGCTGGCTGCTGGTCGATGGCGTCAACAAACCCAAATTGTGGTTTTATCTGCCGGTCGATTACTGGCATAACGTTGAACCGCTGCCAACGTCCTTCTGGACAGAAGAAGTCGAGGTCGTCGCCTTACCGAAAGCGGATGGCATCGGCAGCCAACTGCCTGCCGCGCGTGGCAATATCGGCTATATCGGCCCGGTTCCTGAGCGCGCGCTACAATTGGATATCGCTGCCAGCAACATCAACCCGAAAGGTGTTATCGACTATCTGCATTACTACCGCGCCTATAAAACGGATTATGAACTGGCCTGTATGCGCGAAGCGCAGAAAATGGCGGTGAGCGGTCATCGGGCGGCGGAAGAGGCCTTCCGTTCCGGCATGAGCGAGTTTGACATCAACCTGGCGTACCTGACCGCCACGGGACATCGCGATACCGATGTTCCGTACAGCAACATTGTGGCGCTGAACGAACATGCCGCCGTGCTGCATTACACGAAACTGGATCATCAGGCACCGTCTGAAATGCGCAGTTTCCTGCTGGATGCGGGCGCGGAATACAACGGCTACGCGGCGGATCTGACGCGAACCTGGTCGGCGAAAAGCGATAACGACTACGCCCACTTGGTGAAAGATGTTAACGACGAACAGTTGGCGCTGATCGCTACCATGAAGGCGGGCGTCAGCTATGTGGATTATCATATTCAGTTCCATCAACGCATCGCGAAGCTGCTGCGTAAACATCAAATCATTACCGACATGAGTGAAGAGGCGATGGTGGAAAATGATCTCACCGGGCCGTTTATGCCGCACGGTATTGGTCATCCGTTGGGTCTGCAGGTACACGATGTGGCCGGGTTTATGCAAGATGATTCCGGTACGCATCTCGCCGCGCCGTCCAAATACCCGTATCTGCGCTGCACGCGTGTGTTACAGCCGCGAATGGTGTTGACCATCGAACCGGGGATTTACTTCATCGAATCGCTGTTAGCGCCGTGGCGCGAAGGGCCATTCAGCAAGCACTTCAACTGGCAGAAAATTGAAGCGCTCAAGCCTTTCGGCGGTATTCGCATTGAAGATAACGTGGTCATCCACGAAAACGGCGTGGAAAACATGACGCGGGATTTAAAACTGGCGTAATGGACAGTTGGTTAATCCCTGCAGCGCCGGTCACCGTTGTTGAAGAGATCAAAAAAAGCCGCTTTATTACGCTATTGGCGCATACCGATGGCGTAGACGCGGCGAAAGCGTTTGTTGAGTTAGTCAGAGCTGAGCACCCTGATGCGCGCCACCATTGTGTGGCGTGGGTGGCGGGTGCGCCGGACGACTCACAGCAACTGGGCTTTTCAGACGACGGCGAACCGGCGGGAACGGCGGGCAAGCCGATGCTTGCGCAATTGATGGGCAGCGGCGTCGGAGAAATTACTGCCGTCGTCGTGCGCTACTATGGTGGTATTCTGCTGGGTACGGGCGGGCTGGTAAAAGCCTATGGCGGCGGTGTGAATCAGGCATTACGTCAGCTTGCCACACAACGCAAGACGCCATTAACCGAATATACTTTGCAGTGTGAGTACGGTCAGTTGGCCGGAATCGAAGCATTATTAGGACAGTTTGCCGGGAAGATCGTTTCCAGCGATTATCAGGCGTCTGTTCGGCTCAGGGTGGCGCTTCCTTTTGCTCATGTGAATGCATTTTCCACAAAACTGGCGGATTTTAGCCGTGGTTCATTGCAATTGTTAGCGATTGAAGAATAATCCCCACCTCATTTTTAAGAATAAAGGAAGCGGCAGAGATGCATTTTCGCGCCATTACCCGAATCGTTGGACTACTGGTTATCTTATTTTCGGGGACAATGATTCTCCCGGGACTGGTAGCGCTAATATATCGTGATGGCGCAGGAAGAGCGTTCACGCAGACCTTTTTTGTCGCGCTGGCGATCGGTTCCATACTGTGGTGGCCGAACCGTAGGGAAAAGGGCGAGCTGAAATCCCGCGAAGGATTTCTTATCGTGGTGCTGTTCTGGACCGTGCTGGGCAGCGTGGGTGCGCTGCCGTTTATTTTCTCGGAAAGCCCAAACCTCACCATTACCGATGCTTTTTTTGAATCGTTCTCCGGGTTAACCACCACGGGCGCCACTACGCTGGTGGGGCTGGATTCATTACCGCACGCCATTCTCTTTTATCGTCAGATGCTGCAATGGTTTGGCGGTATGGGGATCATTGTGCTGGCGGTGGCGATTCTCCCTATCCTCGGCGTCGGGGGGATGCAGCTCTATCGGGCAGAAATGCCGGGGCCGTTGAAAGATAACAAAATGCGCCCGCGTATTGCCGAGACGGCGAAAACGCTGTGGCTTATCTATGTCTTGCTAACGGTAGCCTGCGCGCTGGCGCTATGGTTTGCAGGGATGCCTGCGTTTGACGCTATCGGACACAGCTTCTCCACTATTGCTATCGGCGGCTTCTCAACGCATGACGCCAGCGTAGGCTATTTTGATAGTCCCACTATTAATACCATCATCGCTATTTTCCTGCTGATCTCCGGTTGTAACTATGGCCTGCATTTCTCTTTATTAAGCGGGCGTAGCCTGAAAGTATACTGGCGCGATCCGGAATTCCGCATGTTCATCGGCGTACAGTTGACGCTGGTGGTGATCTGCACGCTGGTACTGTGGTTCCATAATATCTACGACTCGGCGCTGACAACGCTAAATCAGGCGTTCTTCCAGGTTGTGTCGATGGCGACAACGGCAGGGTTTACCACGGACAGCATTGCGCGCTGGCCGCTGTTTTTGCCCGTCTTGCTGCTATGTTCCGCGTTTATTGGCGGTTGCGCCGGGTCAACGGGCGGGGGGTTAAAGGTCATCCGTATTCTGTTGTTGTTTAAACAGGGGAACCGCGAACTCAAACGTCTGGTGCATCCGAATGCCGTTTACAGTATTAAGCTGGGGAACCGGGCGCTGCCAGAACGTATTCTGGAAGCCGTCTGGGGATTCTTTTCTGCCTACGCGCTGGTATTTATCGTCAGTATGCTGGCTATTATCGCTACAGGCGTAGATGATTTCTCGGCTTTCGCCTCGGTAGTGGCTACGCTTAATAACCTGGGACCGGGGCTGGGGGTGGTTGCTGATAACTTCGCCAGTATGAATCCGGTTGCGAAATGGATACTCATCGCCAACATGCTATTTGGTCGTCTGGAAGTATTCACTTTGCTGGTACTTTTTACCCCGACTTTCTGGCGTGAATAATGGAGTAACACGTGAAAACATTGATTCTTTTCTCTACCCGGGACGGACAAACGCGCGAAATTGCCTCTTATCTGGCTTCTGAACTCAAAGAGATGGGGATCTGGGCCGATGTCGTTAATCTGCATCGCGCAGAAGAGCCGGACTGGGATAGCTATGATCGCGTAGTGATTGGCGCGTCTATTCGTTATGGTCATTACCACAGCGCCTTTCAGGAGTTCGTTAAGAAATACGCCACGCGGTTGAACGGAATGCCGAGTGCCTTTTATTCCGTTAACCTGGTGGCGCGTAAAGCTGAAAAACGGACGCCGCAGACTAACAGCTACGCGCGTAAGTTTTTAATGAGCTCTCCGTGGCGACCTGACTACTGTGCCGTCATTGCAGGCGCGCTTCGCTATCCCCGCTATCGCTGGTATGACCGTCTGATGATCAAGCTTATTATGAAGATGTCGGGCGGCGAAACGGATACCAGTAAAGAGGTGGTGTACACCGACTGGGAGCAGGTTACGCACTTTGCCCGTGAAATAGCCCATTTAACCAACAAATCGTCGGCAAAATAAACGCAAAGAATAAAAAGTGCGCACTCAGAAAATTATTTTAAATTTCCTCTTGTCAGGCAGAAATAACTCCCTATAATGCGCCACCACTGACACGGAACAACGGCATACAGGCCGCCGGGTCAGCGGGGTTCAGACCAGAACCTCACGGAGAAAAGCGAAAATAAACGCTTGACTCTGAAGCGGGAAAGCGTAATATGCACACCCCGCGCCGCTGAGAAAAGCGAAGCGGCACTGCTCTTTAACAATTTATCAGACAATCTGTGTGGGCACTCGAAGATACGGATTCTTGACGTCGCAAGACGAAAAATGAATACCAAGTCTCAAGAGTGAACACGTAATTCATTACGAAGTTTAATTCATTGAGCATCAAACTTTTAAATTGAAGAGTTTGATCATGGCTCAGATTGAACGCTGGCGGCAGGCCTAACACATGCAAGTCGAACGGTAACAGGAAGCAGCTTGCTGCTTTGCTGACGAGTGGCGGACGGGTGAGTAATGTCTGGGAAACTGCCTGATGGAGGGGGATAACTACTGGAAACGGTGGCTAATACCGCATAACGTCGCAAGACCAAAGAGGGGGACCTTCGGGCCTCTTGCCATCAGATGTGCCCAGATGGGATTAGCTTGTTGGTGAGGTAACGGCTCACCAAGGCGACGATCCCTAGCTGGTCTGAGAGGATGACCAGCCACACTGGAACTGAGACACGGTCCAGACTCCTACGGGAGGCAGCAGTGGGGAATATTGCACAATGGGCGCAAGCCTGATGCAGCCATGCCGCGTGTATGAAGAAGGCCTTCGGGTTGTAAAGTACTTTCAGCGGGGAGGAAGGTGTTGTGGTTAATAACCGCAGCAATTGACGTTACCCGCAGAAGAAGCACCGGCTAACTCCGTGCCAGCAGCCGCGGTAATACGGAGGGTGCAAGCGTTAATCGGAATTACTGGGCGTAAAGCGCACGCAGGCGGTCTGTCAAGTCGGATGTGAAATCCCCGGGCTCAACCTGGGAACTGCATTCGAAACTGGCAGGCTTGAGTCTTGTAGAGGGGGGTAGAATTCCAGGTGTAGCGGTGAAATGCGTAGAGATCTGGAGGAATACCGGTGGCGAAGGCGGCCCCCTGGACAAAGACTGACGCTCAGGTGCGAAAGCGTGGGGAGCAAACAGGATTAGATACCCTGGTAGTCCACGCCGTAAACGATGTCTACTTGGAGGTTGTGCCCTTGAGGCGTGGCTTCCGGAGCTAACGCGTTAAGTAGACCGCCTGGGGAGTACGGCCGCAAGGTTAAAACTCAAATGAATTGACGGGGGCCCGCACAAGCGGTGGAGCATGTGGTTTAATTCGATGCAACGCGAAGAACCTTACCTGGTCTTGACATCCACGGAAGTTTTCAGAGATGAGAATGTGCCTTCGGGAACCGTGAGACAGGTGCTGCATGGCTGTCGTCAGCTCGTGTTGTGAAATGTTGGGTTAAGTCCCGCAACGAGCGCAACCCTTATCCTTTGTTGCCAGCGGTCCGGCCGGGAACTCAAAGGAGACTGCCAGTGATAAACTGGAGGAAGGTGGGGATGACGTCAAGTCATCATGGCCCTTACGACCAGGGCTACACACGTGCTACAATGGCGCATACAAAGAGAAGCGACCTCGCGAGAGCAAGCGGACCTCATAAAGTGCGTCGTAGTCCGGATTGGAGTCTGCAACTCGACTCCATGAAGTCGGAATCGCTAGTAATCGTGGATCAGAATGCCACGGTGAATACGTTCCCGGGCCTTGTACACACCGCCCGTCACACCATGGGAGTGGGTTGCAAAAGAAGTAGGTAGCTTAACCTTCGGGAGGGCGCTTACCACTTTGTGATTCATGACTGGGGTGAAGTCGTAACAAGGTAACCGTAGGGGAACCTGCGGTTGGATCACCTCCTTACCTTAAAGAAGCGTACTTTGCAGTGCTCACACAGATTGTCTGATGAAAAACGAGCAGTAAAACCTCTACAGGCTTGTAGCTCAGGTGGTTAGAGCGCACCCCTGATAAGGGTGAGGTCGGTGGTTCAAGTCCACTCAGGCCTACCAGATTCGCTCCCGTGCTTTGTTGTGGCAAAGCTCGCATACTTCAGTATGCTTCGCTTCACCACGCCGCGCCCGGAAACGAATCAAAGGTAAGAGGTTCTGACTACACGATGGGGCTATAGCTCAGCTGGGAGAGCGCCTGCTTTGCACGCAGGAGGTCTGCGGTTCGATCCCGCATAGCTCCACCATCTCGTGAGTGTTTACGAAAAAATACTTCAGAGTGTACCTGAAAGGGTTCACTGCGAAGTTTTGCTCTTTAAAAATCTGGATCAAGCTGAAAATTGAAACACAGAGCAACGAAAGTTGTTCGTGAGTCTCTCAAATTTTCGCAACACGATGATTAATCGCGAGAAACATCTTCGGGTTGTGAGGTTAAGCGACTAAGCGTACACGGTGGATGCCCTGGCAGTCAGAGGCGATGAAGGGCGTGCTAATCTGCGATAAGCGCCGGTAAGGTGATATGAACCGTTATAACCGGCGATACCCGAATGGGGAAACCCAGTGTGTTTCGACACACTATCATTAACTGAATCCATAGGTTAATGAGGCGAACCGGGGGAACTGAAACATCTAAGTACCCCGAGGAAAAGAAATCAACCGAGATTCCCCCAGTAGCGGCGAGCGAACGGGGAGGAGCCCAGAGCCTGAATCAGCATATGTGTTAGTGGAAGCGTCTGGAAAGGCGCGCGATACAGGGTGACAGCCCCGTACACAAAAGCGCATGTGCTGTGAGCTCGATGAGTAGGGCGGGACACGTGGTATCCTGTCTGAATATGGGGGGACCATCCTCCAAGGCTAAATACTCCTGACTGACCGATAGTGAACCAGTACCGTGAGGGAAAGGCGAAAAGAACCCCGGCGAGGGGAGTGAAAAAGAACCTGAAACCGTGTACGTACAAGCAGTGGGAGCACCCTTTGGGGTGTGACTGCGTACCTTTTGTATAATGGGTCAGCGACTTATATTCTGTAGCAAGGTTAACCGAATAGGGGAGCCGGAGGGAAACCGAGTCTTAATTGGGCGTTAAGTTGCAGGGTATAGACCCGAAACCCGGTGATCTAGCCATGGGCAGGTTGAAGGTTGGGTAACACTAACTGGAGGACCGAACCGACTAATGTTGAAAAATTAGCGGATGACCTGTGGCTGGGGGTGAAAGGCCAATCAAACCGGGAGATAGCTGGTTCTCCCCGAAAGCTATTTAGGTAGCGCCTCGTGAATTCATCTCCGGGGGTAGAGCACTGTTTCGGCTAGGGGGCCATCCCGGCTTACCAACCCGATGCAAACTGCGAATACCGGAGAATGTTATCACGGGAGACACACGGCGGGTGCTAACGTCCGTCGTGAAGAGGGAAACAACCCAGACCGCCAGCTAAGGTCCCAAAGTCATGGTTAAGTGGGAAACGATGTGGGAAGGCCCAGACAGCCAGGATGTTGGCTTAGAAGCAGCCATCATTTAAAGAAAGCGTAATAGCTCACTGGTCGAGTCGGCCTGCGCGGAAGATGTAACGGGGCTAAACCATGCACCGAAGCTGCGGCAGCGACGCTGATGCGTTGTTGGGTAGGGGAGCGTTCTGTAAGCCTGCGAAGGTGGCCTGTGAGGGTTGCTGGAGGTATCAGAAGTGCGAATGCTGACATAAGTAACGATAAAGCGGGTGAAAAGCCCGCTCGCCGGAAGACCAAGGGTTCCTGTCCAACGTTAATCGGGGCAGGGTGAGTCGACCCCTAAGGCGAGGCCGAAAGGCGTAGTCGATGGGAAACGGGTTAATATTCCCGTACTTGGTGTTACTGCGAAGGGGGGACGGAGAAGGCTATGTTGGCCGGGCGACGGTTGTCCCGGTTTAAGCGTGTAGGTGTGTGTTCCAGGTAAATCCGGTTCACTTTAACACTGAGGCGTGATGACGAGGCACTACGGTGCTGAAGCAACAAATGCCCTGCTTCCAGGAAAAGCCTCTAAGCATCAGGTAACATCAAATCGTACCCCAAACCGACACAGGTGGTCAGGTAGAGAATACCAAGGCGCTTGAGAGAACTCGGGTGAAGGAACTAGGCAAAATGGTGCCGTAACTTCGGGAGAAGGCACGCTGACACGTAGGTGAAGTGATTTACTCATGGAGCTGAAGTCAGTCGAAGATACCAGCTGGCTGCAACTGTTTATTAAAAACACAGCACTGTGCAAACACGAAAGTGGACGTATACGGTGTGACGCCTGCCCGGTGCCGGAAGGTTAATTGATGGGGTCAGCGCAAGCGAAGCTCCTGATCGAAGCCCCGGTAAACGGCGGCCGTAACTATAACGGTCCTAAGGTAGCGAAATTCCTTGTCGGGTAAGTTCCGACCTGCACGAATGGCGTAATGATGGCCAGGCTGTCTCCACCCGAGACTCAGTGAAATTGAACTCGCTGTGAAGATGCAGTGTACCCGCGGCAAGACGGAAAGACCCCGTGAACCTTTACTATAGCTTGACACTGAACATTGAGCCTTGATGTGTAGGATAGGTGGGAGGCTTTGAAGTGTGGACGCCAGTCTGCATGGAGCCGGCCTTGAAATACCACCCTTTAATGTTTGATGTTCTAACGTGGACCCGTGATCCGGGTTGCGGACAGTGTCTGGTGGGTAGTTTGACTGGGGCGGTCTCCTCCTAAAGAGTAACGGAGGAGCACGAAGGTTGGCTAATCCTGGTCGGACATCAGGAGGTTAGTGCAATGGCATAAGCCAGCTTGACTGCGAGCGTGACGGCGCGAGCAGGTGCGAAAGCAGGTCATAGTGATCCGGTGGTTCTGAATGGAAGGGCCATCGCTCAACGGATAAAAGGTACTCCGGGGATAACAGGCTGATACCGCCCAAGAGTTCATATCGACGGCGGTGTTTGGCACCTCGATGTCGGCTCATCACATCCTGGGGCTGAAGTAGGTCCCAAGGGTATGGCTGTTCGCCATTTAAAGTGGTACGCGAGCTGGGTTTAGAACGTCGTGAGACAGTTCGGTCCCTATCTGCCGTGGGCGCTGGAGAACTGAGGGGGGCTGCTCCTAGTACGAGAGGACCGGAGTGGACGCATCACTGGTGTTCGGGTTGTCATGCCAATGGCACTGCCCGGTAGCTAAATGCGGAAGAGATAAGTGCTGAAAGCATCTAAGCACGAAACTTGCCCCGAGATGAGTTCTCCCTGAGACTTAGAGTCTCCTGAAGGAACGTTGAAGACGACGACGTTGATAGGCCGGGTGTGTAAGCGCAGCGATGCGTTGAGCTAACCGGTACTAATGAACCGTGAGGCTTAACCTTACAACGCCGAAGATGTTTTGGCGGTTGAGAGATGATTTTCAGCACTGATTCAGATTACATCAGAACGTAAAAACGGTCTGATAACAGAATTTGCCTGGCGGCACTAGCGCGGTGGTCCCACCTGACCCCATGCCGAACTCAGAAGTGAAACGCCGTAGCGCCGATGGTAGTGTGGGGTCTCCCCATGCGAGAGTAGGGAACTGCCAGGCATCAAATAAAACGAAGGGCCCTGTCGGAAGACAGGGCCTTTTGTTTTATCTGTAGTCTGTCGGTGAGCACTCTCCTGAGGAGGACAAATCCGCCGGGAGCGGATTTGAACGTTGCGCAGCAACGGCCCGGAGGGTGGCGGGCAGGACGCCCGCCATAAACTGCCAGGCATCAGACAAGTGAAGAAGCCCGTCCGTCAGGACGGGCTTTTTTGCGTGTGTGGTAACTGTAAAACCGTAGGCCTGATAAGCGCAGCGCCATCAGGCAACCGGCACCGCCGGATGGCAGCTTCGCCTTATCCGGCCTACAAGGTGCGTGCTTTCTCTAACCACCGCAAAATGAAGGCAGAAATCTGCGATACATCATTAAGATCCAAAACGGGTACCGCTACGGCAAGTGGAATATCACTGGCAACCGCAATAACATGCTCATCAAGAATTAATTCTTCCTCGTTGTGCCCACATCCCTGACGAAAAAGTAAGATCTTCGCAACTGCTTCGTGTTTAAACCCTTCTACCAGCACCATATCTAGCTTTGATGCATCCATCCGGCTCACCAGCCATGCCAGATCCAACTCTTCTTGCCCCGGCGTTTCAGTCATTAACGCCCAGCGCTGCTGACTGGCAACCAGCGTCTGTGCCGCCCCGGCCTTACGTAATTCGTAGCTATCTTTACCCGGTTTATCGACATCCATATCATGATGGGTATGCTTAATCAGCCCTGGCCGAATACCGTGCGCACAAAGTGCTGGGATCAGTTTTTTCAGCAGTGTTGTTTTTCCCGTGCCGCTCCACGCGGCAATGGCGAGTAGCGGTATCATGGTCTCTTTTGCCATTTCGCGAGTTCCTCCGGCGTGTTGACGTTCACAAATGCCTCCTTACAATCGCTGAAATCAACGGCGTGTCCGCCTACCTGGCGCATAAAAATCATTACCCGCCGCTCGCCTGCTTGCAAATAATCTGCCAACTGGGGCTCAACGGCACGATTAATCAACGCGATCGTTGGATGATCGCGTTCTCCATCATGAACCCAAACCACGGGTGCGCCATGACGCTGCGCTGCTAAACGATCGACCAGGTTGTGGGGGATACAGGGATTGTCACAGGGACAAAACAGAAACCAGTCGCCTGCTACCTGCTGAAAAACGGAAAGCATACCCGCCAGCGGACCGGGAAAGTCAGCGATTGAATCCGGAATGACTTTCAGGCCGCTGGCCTGGTAGATATCCAGATGGCGATTAGCACTAATGACGACCGTAGCAAGTTGTGGCGCGAGCGCGTCGGCAACGTGTCGCCAGAGCGGTTTCCCGTCCAGTTCAAGCAAACCTTTATCCGCACCTCCCATCCGCCGGGCTTTACCGCCTGCCAGCACCACGCCGGTTATTACTTCATCCAGATTCACCGATATCGCCTCTTTTATTGTGGGATTGACCCTGCTACCGTGTCTGTATCAAGAATAAGGAGCACAGCTATGAAATGTAAACGCCTGAATGAAGTCATTGAACTCCTCCAGCCAGCCTGGCAGAAAGAGCCTGATCTTAATCTGACGCAATTTTTGCAGAAACTGGCGAAAGAGTCAGGTTTTGACGGCAAACTGGAAGATTTAACTGATGATATCCTGATCTACCATCTGAAAATGCGCGATTCCGCCAAAGACGCCGCCATTCCAGGGATTCAAAAAGACTATGAAGAGGACTTTAAAACGGCGCTTTTACGCGCCCGCGGCGTTATTAAAGAGTAAAACCTTGTAAGCGGCGCCACCGAAATCGTCACGAAATGATATCCTGAATCATTCGTAGTATTTTCCGGATGATGGGATGAACGACAACGCTTTTACTTTCCAGACGCTACACCCGGAAACCATCATGGATGCGCTGTTTGAACAGGGGATCAGGGTGGATTCCGGGCTGACTCCACTAAACAGTTATGAAAACCGCGTCTATCAGTTTCAGGATGAAGACCGTCGACGTTTTGTCGTTAAGTTTTATCGTCCTGAACGCTGGTCTGTTGATCAAATTCGGGAAGAACACCAATTCGCGCTTGAACTGGTGAAGGATGAGGTTCCGGTTGCTGCTCCGCTCGCGTTTAATGGCCAGACGCTGTTAGCGCATCAGGGCTATCATTATGCCATTTTCCCCAGCGTAGGCGGTCGTCAGTTTGAAGCAGACAATATTGATCAGATGGAGGCGGTAGGGCGTTATCTTGGTCGATTGCATCAGACGGGGCGAAAACGTCCTTTCACTTTCCGGCCTGACATTGGGCTTGCAGAGTATCTTTTTGAACCTCGTCAGGTATTCGAAGATGCCGCACTGATTCCCTCCGGGCAAAAAGCGGCTTTCCTGAAAGCCACTGATACTCTACTGTCTGCAGTTACCGAATGCTGGCGCACCGATTTCGCCACGCTGCGATTGCACGGCGATTGTCATGCCGGCAACATTCTATGGCGTGATGGACCGCTGTTTGTCGATTTAGATGATGCCCGTAACGGTCCGGCGATACAGGATTTATGGATGCTGCTGAACGGCGACAAAGCCGAACAGCGAATGCAGCTTGAAACCATTATTGAAGCTTATGAAGAAGTTAGTGAGTTCGATACGGCTGAAATTGGCCTCATTGAACCTTTACGTGCCATGCGTTTAGTTTATTATCTTGCCTGGTTGATTCGTCGTTGGGGCGATCCTGCGTTTCCAAAAAACTTTCCCTGGTTAACAGGGGAAGATTACTGGCAGCGACAGACAACGACTTTTATTGAGCAGACTAAAATTTTGCACGAACCCCCTTTACAATTAACGCCAATGTATTAATCGGAGAGAGTTGATCATGAAAAAGATTTGGCTGGCGCTGGCTGGTATGGTTTTAGCTTTTAGCGCCTCGGCAGCACAGATCAGCGACGGTAAACAGTATATCACGCTGGATAAACCGGTCGCTGGCGAACCCCAGGTACTGGAGTTTTTCTCCTTCTACTGCCCACATTGTTATCAGTTTGAAGAAGTGCTTCATGTGTCTGACAATGTGAAGAAAAAGCTGCCGGAAGGCACCAAAATGACCAAGTACCACGTTGAGTTCCTGGGGCCGTTGGGCAAGGAGCTCACCCAGGCATGGGCGGTGGCGATGGCGTTGGGTGTAGAAGATAAAGTCACGGTCCCGCTGTTTGAAGCCGTACAGAAAACCCAGACAGTACAATCTGCCGCGGATATCCGTAAAGTGTTCGTTGATGCGGGCGTCAAAGGCGAAGATTACGATGCGGCATGGAACAGCTTCGTGGTGAAATCACTGGTTGCGCAACAGGAGAAGGCCGCGGCTGACCTGCAACTGCAGGGCGTTCCGGCGATGTTCGTCAATGGCAAATATCAGATTAACCCACAAGGCATGGATACCAGCAGCATGGATGTTTTTGTTCAGCAGTATGCTGATACCGTGAAATATTTGGTTGATAAAAAATAAAAAGAACGCCGGTCACTGACCGGCGTTTTTATAAGATGTTTTAATCTCTTCTATCTGTATATCTTTCTTATCCCACAGCGTATTAAGCCAACGTTGAAAACGGCGTTTGAATGTTTTGTCGTTCACGTAATCGCCGTGCAGTTCTTCATTTATGGGTTCCAGTTGCACCCGAATAACAATACGCGTCAGCCTACCGCTTAGCATATCGTAGAAGGGGTGACTATCGTTGTTTGGGTAACACAACGTAATATTAAGCAGCTTATCGAACTGTGAGCCTAAAACATTAATCGCCATTGCAATCCCGGCTGCTTTTGGCGGCAACAGATGTTGATAAGGTGAATGCGTTTGCTGACGTTTCTCATGCGTAAATCGCGAGCCTTCAACAAAGTTAACGATAGTGGTGGGATACCGACGAAACTTTTCGCAAGAGCGACGAGTTGTTTCAACATCTTTGCCGCGTCGATCGGGGTGGCGGAGCAGGTAGCTACGGGAGTAGCGCTTCATAAACGGCATATCTAATGCCCAGCACGCCAGGCCAATGAACGGCACCCAGGCCAATTGCTGTTTAAGAAAGTACTTATTCATTGGGATATGCTTGCGGAACAGAACGCAAAGCACAACGATATCGGCCCAGCTACGATGATTACAAATCAGTAAATACCAATTTTTCTTGCTCAGCCCTTCTAACCCTTCTACATCCCATTGCAAGTGCGGATTAAGGCGTAACAGCGCTGCAAGACCAGCACACCAGCAATACATCATGAAATTGCAGAAAATGGAGACCTTGCGCCAGATACCGGGAACAGGCAAAAGGAGCTTTACCATACCGGCAATGATGATCGGTACTGAGCAAACAATAGTGACCAGGATGGTCAATACGATACTCAATGGGAGCGTGATAGCCGCGAGTATTCTCGTCATAATAAATTATTCAAAAGTTAGCCATAAACGGTGCGCGAAAAGGGCGCAAGAGGCTGATTCTATCAGAAAACGATGCTAATGATGGCACTGAGTGAAATAGAAACACTCGTAACAACTATCCACATTATGATAACGGCATGAATCAGATAATCAGAAAAACGTGATGTTAACAACTCATTGAAAATAATGGGTAATTATTAAGAGGAGAAGGCTATCGCGCTGATTTTAAAGTAATGGTAAGAATTTACACACAAAGTTATCCACAGGTTTTTTTGCGAGCGATCCTGAAGATCGACAAAACTTTTCCGCAAATGCGGCGAAAAACTCAAGTTTTCCTCCTGTATGTGGCATCCTTTAACCATAATCTGTTAAACAGGCACGGACATTATGGTTCAGATCCCAGAAAATCCACTTATTCTCGTAGATGGCTCATCCTATCTCTATCGCGCCTATCATGCGTTTCCGCCGTTAACCAACAGCGCGGGAGAACCTACGGGCGCAATGTATGGTGTCCTCAACATGTTGCGCAGCCTGATCATGCAGTATCAGCCGACGCATGCTGCGGTGGTGTTTGACGCCAAAGGAAAAACCTTCCGTGATGAGCTCTTTGAACATTACAAATCGCATCGCCCTCCGATGCCGGATGATCTGCGTGCGCAAATAGAGCCGTTACATGCCATGGTTAAAGCCATGGGGTTACCTCTGCTGGCGGTCTCTGGCGTAGAAGCGGATGACGTTATCGGTACACTGGCGCGAGAAGCGGAGAAGGTGGGGCGTCCGGTATTAATCAGCACCGGCGATAAAGATATGGCACAGTTGGTGACGCCGAATATTACGCTGATCAACACCATGACTAACACCATCCTCGGCCCGGATGAAGTCGTTAATAAGTACGGTGTGCCGCCTGAGCTGATTATCGACTTTCTGGCGCTGATGGGGGACTCCTCGGATAATATTCCAGGCGTACCTGGCGTGGGTGAGAAGACGGCGCAAGCTTTGCTTCAGGGATTGGGCGGCCTGGATACGCTGTACGCCGAGCCGGAAAAAATTGCCGGTCTCACTTTCCGCGGCGCCAAAACGATGGCCGCTAAATTAGCGCAGAATAAAGACGTAGCGTACCTGTCTTATAAACTCGCCACCATTAAAACGGATGTTGAACTGGAGCTGACCTGCGAACAGCTTGAAGTACAGCAGCCGATTGCGGATGAACTGCTGGGCCTGTTTAAAAAATATGAGTTTAAGCGCTGGACGGCGGACGTTGAGTCCGGCAAATGGCTACAGGCAAAGGGCGCGAAACCGGCGGCCAAACCGCAGGAAACGGTCGTTATTGATGAATCGCCCAGCGAACCGGCAGCGGCGCTCTCTTATGAAAATTATGTCACTATTCTGGACGACGTTACGCTGGAAAGCTGGATTGAAAAGCTGAAAAAAGCGCCAGTTTTTGCTTTCGACACGGAGACCGACAGCCTGGATAATATCGCCGCCAACCTGGTGGGCCTCTCGTTTGCCATCGAACCTGGCGTTGCCGCGTATGTACCTGTCGCGCATGATTATCTGGACGCTCCGGATCAAATTTCCCGCCAGCGTGCTCTGGAACTGCTGAAGCCGCTGCTGGAAGATGAAAAAGTGCGCAAAGTGGGGCAAAACCTCAAGTACGATCGCGGCGTCTTGCAAAATTACGGTATTGAGCTGCGCGGTATCGCCTTCGATACCATGCTTGAGTCTTACATTCTGAACAGCGTCGCCGGACGCCATGATATGGACAGCTTGTCCGATCGTTGGCTGAAGCACAAAACTATCACCTTTGAAGACATTGCCGGTAAAGGTAAAAACCAGCTCACCTTTAACCAGATCGCACTGGAGGAAGCGGGGCGCTATGCGGCAGAAGATGCGGATGTCACGTTACAGTTGCATCTCAAAATGTGGCCAGAGCTCCAGCAGCACAAAGGCCCGCTGAATGTTTTCGAAAACATCGAAATGCCGCTGGTGCCGGTGCTGTCACGCGTTGAGCGCAATGGCGTAAAAATCGATCCTGCCGTCCTGCACAAACATTCGGAAGAAATCACACTACGTCTGGCGGAACTGGAAAAGAAAGCGCATGACATTGCGGGCGAGGCGTTCAACCTGTCCTCAACGAAGCAGTTGCAGACCATCCTGTTTGAAAAGCAGGGTATTAAGCCGCTGAAGAAAACGCCTGGCGGCGCGCCGTCAACGTCGGAAGAGGTGCTGGAGGAGCTGGCGCTGGACTATCCGCTGCCGAAAGTGATTCTGGAGTATCGTGGTCTGGCGAAGCTAAAATCCACCTATACCGATAAGCTGCCGCTGATGATTAACCCGAAAACCGGGCGCGTCCACACCTCCTATCATCAGGCGGTAACGGCGACGGGACGTTTATCGTCCACCGATCCGAACCTGCAAAATATTCCGGTGCGCAATGAAGAAGGCCGCCGCATTCGTCAGGCATTTATTGCGCCTGAGGATTATCTCATCGTATCTGCGGACTATTCACAGATTGAGCTGCGTATTATGGCGCATCTTTCCCGTGATAAAGGACTGCTTACGGCGTTCGCCGAAGGGAAGGATATTCACCGCGCAACGGCGGCGGAAGTCTTTGGCTTGCCGCTGGATAGCGTGACCGGGGAACAGCGCCGAAGTGCGAAAGCCATTAACTTTGGCCTGATTTACGGGATGAGCGCCTTCGGTCTTTCTCGCCAGCTTAATATTCCGCGTAAAGAGGCGCAGAAGTATATGGATCTCTACTTCGAACGCTACCCTGGCGTGCTGGAATATATGGAGCGCACACGCGCTCAGGCAAAAGAACAAGGTTATGTGGAAACGCTGGAGGGACGCCGCCTTTACCTGCCGGATATTAAATCCAGCAACGCGGCGCGGCGCGCGGGGGCGGAACGCGCGGCGATCAATGCTCCCATGCAAGGAACGGCTGCCGATATCATCAAGCGCGCCATGATTGCCGTCGATGCCTGGCTACAGGCCGAGCAGCCGCGCGTGCGGATGATTATGCAGGTACACGATGAATTAGTGTTCGAGGTGCATAAAGACGACTTAGATGCGGTATCAAAACGTATCCATCAGTTGATGGAAAACTGCACGCGTATTGATGTGCCGTTGCTGGTGGAAGTCGGTAGCGGAGAAAATTGGGATCAAGCGCACTAAGCATTTAAGGAATAACGCGCTTTTTTCGTAATTAAGCAACATAAGCACGGGGGTTTTGTGATGGGTATTAGAATTCCCTATGTAAAGAATGAAAAAAAATTACGAAAAGGTCTTTCTGTGTTGCTCAAAAAAGAGTAAAGTTATTCACGTAGGGTACAGAGGTAAGATGTTCTATCTTTCAGACCTTTTACTTCACGTAATCGGATTTGGCTGAATATTTTAGCCGCCCCAGTCAGTTTATGACTGGGGCGTTTTTTATTGGGCGTAAAAAAAGTTTCGCTCGCACCGTAGGCCGGATAAGACGCGCAGCGGCGCCATCCGGCATAGCGGATGATTATTCCCCGTCCTGAATCTCTTCGACCGGTGCCAGTTCGCTAAACCAGCTATCCAGCTTCTGACGTAACTTATCCACTCCCTGCTTTTTCAGCGAGGAAAACGCTTCTACCTGCACATCGCCATTAAAGGCCAGCACGGCTTCACGTACCATATTCAACTGCGCCTTGCGCGCGCCGCTGGCCAGTTTGTCCGCTTTGGTCAGCAGAACCAGAACCTGGATATTGCTCTCTACAGCCCACTGGATCATCTGCTGGTCGAGGTCTTTCAACGGATGGCGGATATCCATTAAAACGACTAAGCCCTGTAGGCTTTGACGTTTCTCCAGATATTCCCCCAGCGCGCGTTGCCACTTGCGTTTCATCTCTTCCGGGACTTCCGCGTAGCCATAGCCCGGCAGGTCGACCAACCGTTTGCCATCTACGACTTCAAACAGGTTAATCAATTGGGTACGGCCCGGCGTTTTAGAGGTGCGCGCAAGGCTTTTTTGGTTGGTCAACGTGTTCAGGGCGCTGGATTTGCCTGCATTGGAACGGCCAGCAAAAGCCACTTCAATTCCGCAATCGGAAGGTAAATGGCGAATATCAGGCGCACTCATCACAAAATGCGTCTGTTGATAATTCAGGTTAGTCAAAGCGGTCGTCTCCGTCAGTCAAAGCATTGTGGCGATTATACCTGAACGCCAGCAAAAGACGGATTTTTCGGCGCGGCGGTGCTGTAAGTAAAAGCCATACGCTTTGTGAGACATTGTCCATTGCATTTATGCGACATGACAGAGTCGTTGTCAGGCTCAAAGCCAGTTAATATAGTTAAATCATGAATTTATAGAAAGGTAATTGTCTGAAAAAAAGGGATTTGCCGTGTCGGTATCTTGTGAGTTTACCCCAAAAGAGTAAAGTAATGCACATAGCGAGGACGCTAACAGGATCAACGACTCAGGATGAGGGTCAGGAGCGCCAGGAGGCGAAGACACAGGATTGTCAGGAAGACAAACGTCCGGAGACGTTAGTAAAAGGAAATGGAAACAACATGGAATGTTCCAGGCTAAGGGAAAAACAGGGCGTGTTGATAGCCAACAGGGATGGTGGAACCCGTTAAGGGTCGTGAGTCAAGAAAAAAGGCGGCAGATTACTCTGTCGCCTTTTTTCTTTGCTTGCTTTCTGCTAGATTCCGCCTCAATTCTATACTGAATAAAACGGCTTAAAGATCTGACATCATGAAAAAACCAACCTCTGCACCGCGCAGTAAAGCCTTTGGCAAACAGCGTCGTAAAACGCGTGAAGAGTTAAACCAGGAGGCGCGCGACCGTAAACGCCTGAAAAAACATCGCGGTCATGCGCCGGGAAGTCGCGCGGCGGGCGGCAATTCCGCTTCGGGCGGCGGCAATCAGAATCAACAAAAAGATCCACGTATTGGCAGTAAAACACCTGTTCCATTGGGCGTGACTGAAAAAGTGACCCAACAGCATAAACCGAAAAGTGAGAAACCTATGCTTTCACCGCAGGCGGAGTTGGATTTACTGGAAACGGATGAGCGCCTGGATGCGCTGTTAGAACGTCTGGAAGCGGGCGAAACCCTGAGTGCGGAAGATCAAGCCTGGGTAGATGCCAAACTGGATCGTATTGATGAACTGATGCAGAAGCTTGGTCTGTCTTACGATGACGACGAAGAAGACGACGAAGAGGACGAGAAGCAGGAAGATATGATGCGCCTGCTAAGAGGCGGCAACTAACGGGTTTACACCGTGGGCTTGCCCGTCCTGCTTATAACCCTTCCGGTTATATGTTATCTGGTGTGGTTATTCGTTAAACTACAGCGATTGTCGCGGCGACAGAAATGGCTGCGCAGCCGGCTTGCCGCCCGTCATGGCGTGAAGCCGGTACGCCGTACCCGCCAGAGACGCCATCGGAAGGAGTGAGCATGTCTGAACAGCAAATAGACTGGGATCTGGCCCTGATCCAGAAATATAACTATTCCGGGCCACGATATACCTCGTACCCAACCGCGCTGGAGTTTTCTGAAGACTTCGAGGACGCCGCATTCTTGCAGGCTGTGGCGCGTTATCCTGAACGTCCGCTCTCGCTGTATGTGCATATCCCGTTTTGTCACAAGTTGTGTTATTTCTGCGGCTGCAACAAGATTGTCACCCGCCAACAGCATAAAGCTGACCAGTATCTTGACGCGCTTGAGCAGGAAATTCGTCATCGCGCGCCGCTGTTTGCAGACCGTCATGTCAGCCAGCTTCACTGGGGCGGCGGTACGCCTACTTACCTGAATAAAGCGCAAATCAGCCGCTTAATGACGCTGTTGCGTGAAAATTTCCACTTTAATACCGACGCGGAAATCTCGATCGAAGTCGATCCCCGTGAAATTGAGCTGGATGTGCTCGATCATTTACGTGCGGAAGGTTTTAACCGCCTGAGTATGGGGGTGCAGGACTTTAATAAAGAGGTGCAGCGCCTGGTTAACCGCGAGCAGGATGAAGAATTCATCTTTGCGCTGCTTAATCACGCCCGCGATATCGGCTTTACCTCGACCAATATCGATTTGATCTACGGTCTACCGAAACAGACGCCGGAAAGCTTCGCTTTCACGCTGAAGCGTGTGACGGAACTGAACCCCGATCGTTTGAGCGTCTTTAACTATGCGCATCTGCCAACGCTTTTTGCCGCCCAGCGTAAAATTAAAGATGCCGATTTACCCAGCGCGCAGCAGAAACTGGATATTTTGCAGGAGACGATCGTATCGCTTACTCAGGCTGGTTATCAGTTTATCGGGATGGACCATTTTGCCCGTCCGGACGACGAACTGGCCGTCGCGCAGCGCGAAGGCGTGCTGCACCGTAATTTTCAGGGCTATACGACCCAGGGCGATACCGATCTGCTGGGGATGGGGGTTTCTGCTATCAGCATGATTGGCGATGGCTACATGCAGAACCAGAAAGAGCTGAAGCGTTATTACCAGCAAGTGGATGAGCGGGGCAATGCGCTATGGCGTGGCATTACGCTGACCCGTGATGATTGCATTCGTCGCGATGTTATCAAAGCGCTGATTTGTAACTTCCGCCTGGATTTTAACGCTGTCGAACAGCAGTGGGGTTTGCATTTCGCTGAGTATTTTGCCGAAGATTTGCAGTTACTGTCGCCGCTGGCGAAAGATGGGCTGGTGGATATTAGCGAGAAGGGAATTCAGGTGACGGCGAAAGGTCGTTTGCTGATCCGCAATATCTGCATGTGCTTTGACGCGTATCTGCGCCAGAAAGCGCGGATGCAGCAGTTCTCGCGCGTCATTTAGCCGGGTTGCCCGGTGGCGCTGCGCTTACCGGGCCTACACGTTGCGACAACCTGTAGGCCGGATAAGCATTAGCGCCATCCGGCACATTGTCAGCTGAACAGTCCCACCAGCGCGGCACACAACACGGCGGCTAGCGCAGTTTGTGGCGTGTGGCTGTCGACCGCTCCACTCGATACCAGATTAATAATAGATTCTAACATAATGAATCCCCCCGTTTGCCGGGCATGATCATACTGAACTCATCGGAACAGTAAAGCGCAAAATAGCAGCGTTTTGCGCTCAATTATTAATCTTTACACTCGCGGGTAATGTTTACTCCATTCCCAGCTCTTTCAACTTCCGCGTTAGGGTGTTTCGCCCCCAACCGAGCAGCCTGGCGGCTTCCTGTTTATGACCCTGCGTATGGCGTAACGCCGTGGTCAGTAGCGTTCTTTCCAGTTCTGGCTGCGCTTCAGAAAGCAGGTTTTGATGACCGGATCGCAAGGCGCGGTCCGCCCATTGCGCCAGTAATGTAGCCCAGCTATCCGGCGGCAGGTGGGACGGGCTATCCGGCGCCGAGGCTTCAAACAGTTCGCCCGGTAAATCCTGGATCAATACCTCCTGTCCGGCGGCCATGACGGTGAGCCAGCGGCAGGTATTTTCTAACTGACGCACGTTACCAGGCCATGCCAGGCGCGTTAACGCCGTTTCGGTTTCCGGATGTAATAATTTGGCTTCCACGCCTAATTCACGGGCGGCGACCTGCAAAAAATGGCGCGCCAGGCGCGGAATATCCTCACGGCGCTCGCGCAACGGCGGAAGATGGATACGAATCACGTTCAGGCGGTGGAACAGGTCTTCGCGGAATTTCCCTTCCTGAACGCGTCGTTCGAGGTTCTGGTGGGTGGCGGCGATAATGCGCACATCCACTTTTACCGGCGCGTACCCGCCCACGCGGTAGAACTGTCCGTCAGCCAGCACGCGTAACAGACGAGTCTGGACATCCAGCGGCATATCGCCAATTTCGTCCAGAAACAGCGTGCCGCCGTCAGCCTGCTCGAAACGGCCCTGCCGGATGGTATTCGCCCCGGTAAAAGCGCCTTTCTCATGGCCAAACAGTTCGGATTCAATCAAATCTTTCGGGATGGCCGCCATA
The DNA here is from genome assembly GCF_020268625.1 of Salmonella sp. JXY0409-18. NCBI lineage: Bacteria > Pseudomonadati > Pseudomonadota > Gammaproteobacteria > Enterobacterales > Enterobacteriaceae > Salmonella > Salmonella sp. JXY0409-18. Next base: position 4,434,482 of record NZ_CP084216.1, on the reverse strand, counting down.
TTGAGCGCGATAAACGGCGCTTTGGCGCGTGGGCTATGGCGATGTAGCGCATGGGCGACCAGTTCTTTACCGGTTCCTGATTCGCCGTTAATCAGCACGCTAATCGAAGAACGCGACAGCCGACCAATAATGCGAAACACATCCTGCATGGCGGGCGCTTCGCCTATCATGTCTGTTGTCGGGCCGTTAACCTCGATATTACGCGGCTGCTGCTGCTCCTGATAGTGGCTAATCGCGCGCTCGACCAGAGCGACGGCTTCATCAATATCAAACGGTTTAGGCAGATAATCAAACGCCCCCTGCTGATAGGCGCTCACGGCGGCATCTAAATCGGAATGCGCGGTCATAATGATGACCGGAAGCATCGGGTGACGCTGTTTAATCTGCTTTAATAGCGCCAGCCCGTCCATTCCCGGCATTCGGATATCCGACAGCAAGACGTCCGGCGTTTTACTGGCCAGCGCAGCCAGTACTTCATTACCATTCTCAAAAGTGGTACAGGTCAACCCTGCCCCGGCGAGAGCACGTTCAAGCACCCAACGGATGGAACTATCATCATCGACGACCCAGACTATTCCTCGTTGCATAAACACCTCTATTTCCGAATCGGCAGGTAAACCGAAAACTCGGTATGCCCCGGCCAACTGGTAAATTCAATTTTGCCGGCGTGTTGATCGATAAGATTGCGGGCGATAGATAACCCAAGCCCGGTGCCGCCTTCGCGACCGCTGACCATCGGGTAGAACAGCGTATCCTGTAAATGGGGAGGAATGCCCGGCCCATTGTCTTCAACGTCTATACGCGCCGCCAGGCGATAGCGTTCGCCATGCAGCGTTAACTGGAAGGCGGTACGGGTACGCAGCGTAATTTCGCCGCCTTCCGGCCCCAGCGCCTGCAAGGCATTGCGGACAATATTCAGCAGTACTTGCTCAATTTGTTCCGGGTCGTGCGGCAGTTCTGGCAGACTGGGGTCGTAATCGCGGATAAGCCGGACATTATCCGGCAGTTCCATCGACACCAGCGCCACCACGCGCTCCGCGACTTTATGTATGCTCTCGGTAATGTGCATTCCCGGGTGCTGCGGCCCCAGCAAACGATCGACAAGGTTGCGTAGCCTGTCGGCCTGTTCAATGATGACTTTGGTATATTCCGTTAGCGCCGGGTCGGGCAGCGCCTTGCTGAGTAGCTGCGCCGCGCCGCGCAGGCCGCCGAGCGGATTTTTGATTTCGTGTGCCAGACCGCGCACCAGATCGCGGGCGGCGATTTGCTGCGCGTGCTGCAACTGCTCCTGACTCAGACGACGCTGGTTATCCATCGGCGCCATTTCGAGCAGTATAAAATCGTCGGGCAGACGTTGGGCGGTCAAAGAGAGAATATGCGAGCGACTATCAATCACCAGCGTCACTTCGTTATCGGTAAAGCCTTGCCCTGCCGCTAAACTTTCGCGCATCAGGTCAATGTTTAACGAAAAATAGCTCAACAGTTCAGGTAACGGCGTCCCGAACAGTTTGCGTGAGCTTTGCGCGAGCAACTGCTGCGCGGCAGGGTTGGCGTAATGGATTGCCAGCGCGTCGTCGACCACCAGCACGCTGTTGATTAACGAATTGAGGATCTGCCCAGCATCGGGCTGTATGCCGCTTGCCATTCAGCAGTCTCCTGGAAAAGGTTGCACCATTTTAGTGCATTATAGCTTTTTACCACTAAAAAGCGCGTGAGATCAGATTGTTGGTGGAGAAAAAAGCCCATCCTGGGATGGGCTGAAAGTTTCCACGGCAACTCAAAAACTCCTGACGCCTTTCACGCTGCTGCTGCGTTGGCTGCCTTCGCTTACCCCAGTCTCATCGCTATCTATGCTCCTGGGGATGTGCTCAGTTGCCGCCTTGCAGCAACGCGAAATTCGTCGGATTTTTAATATACGATTAAACGCTGTAGTACAGCTCAAACTCTACCGGGTGCGGGGTCATACGCACGCGGTCATCTTCTTCGCGACGCAGCGCAATATACGCATCGATCGCTTCATCCGTGAACACGCCGCCTGCTTTCAGGAACTCGCGGTCCAGGTCCAGCGCGTTCAGCGCTTCTTCCAGAGAACCCGCTACCTGTGGGATCTCTTTCGCTTCTTCCGGCGGCAGGTCATACAGGTTTTTGTCCATGGCTTCGCCCGGGTGAATCTTATTCTTAATCCCGTCCAGACCGGCCATCAGCAGGGCGGCAAAGCACAGATATGGGTTAGCCGCCGGGTCCGGGAAGCGAACTTCGATACGGCGCGCTTTCGGAGACGCCACCACCGGAATACGGATGGAGGCGGAACGGTTACGGGCGGAGTAGGCCAGCATCACCGGCGCTTCGTAACCCGGGACCAGACGCTTGTAGGAGTTGGTGGTCGGGTTCGCCAGGGCGTTGATGGCTTTGGCGTGTTTGATGACGCCGCCGATGTAGTACAGCGCCTGCTCAGACAGACCGGCATATTTGTCGCCAGAGAACAGGTTGGTGCCGTTCTTCGCCAGCGACATGTGGCAGTGCATACCGGAACCGTTATCGCCGAACATCGGTTTTGGCATAAAGGTCGCGGTCTTACCGAAGCGGTGAGCCACGTTATGTACGACATATTTGTAAATCTGAATTTCGTCGGCTTTTTTGGTCATGGTGTTAAAGCGGGTCGCCACTTCGTTCTGACCTGCGGTCGCTACTTCGTGGTGGTGCGCTTCAACGACCAGGCCCATCTGCTCCATGACCAGACACATTTCAGAACGGATATCCTGCGCGGAGTCAACTGGCGGAACCGGGAAATAACCGCCTTTCACGCCCGGACGATGGCCTTTGTTGCCGCCTTCGTACTTGGTAGAGGAGTTCCAGGCGCCTTCAATATCGTCAATCGCCACATGTGAGCCGGAGATAGATGCGCCGAAGCGGATGTCGTCGAACAGGAAGAATTCAGGTTCCGGCCCAAACAGGACGGTATCGGCGATACCGGTCGCGCGCAGGTAGTCTTCCGCACGTTTTGCGATGGAACGTGGGTCACGGTCATAACCTTGCAGAGTGCCAGGCTCCAGGATGTCGCAACGGATAATCAGGGTAGAGTCCGCGAAGAACGGGTCGATAACCGCAGTGGACGCATCGGGCATCAGCACCATGTCGGATTCGTTAATGCCTTTCCAGCCGCCGATAGAGGAGCCGTCAAACATTTTGCCTTCTTCAAAGAATTCGGCATTTACCTGATGAGCAGGAATCGTGACGTGCTGTTCTTTGCCTTTGGTATCGGTGAAGCGCAGATCGACAAACTTCACTTCGTGCTCGTTCAGCATCGTCAAAACGTGTTCAGCGGACATACTTGTACTCTCCCGGATTGGTCATGGTCGGTCGTCGTGGTAACGAGATCTTCAATTCTGCTGGCCGTGTCGCCGTAAAAATATAAAGCGAAATCTGTGCCAACTTTCACATTGCCCCTAAAAGGCGTTATCATGCGCACCATCGTGCAAAAGGGCTGCACCACGGTGACTATGTTGCACCAAAATAGTGCTTTAATGTGAACATTAAGCACCACATTGGTGCAATAGAACGCAAGCCACCCTTTTAACGCTCCGTGAAAGCGATCACAAAGAGACTCTGCAATACTTGTTTGCGGAGGATGTTTGTGATCCTGTTTTGTAGTGCGATTAATCCGTGTACAATAACGCGCTATTTCTAATGCCTGAGGCAAAGTTGTGATCGAAAATTTGCGTAACATCGCCATCATCGCGCACGTTGACCATGGTAAAACTACCTTGGTTGATAAGCTGCTCCAGCAATCCGGTACGTTCGACGCGCGTGCCGAAACTCAAGAGCGAGTGATGGACTCCAACGATTTGGAGAAAGAGCGTGGTATTACTATCCTCGCTAAAAACACCGCTATTAAATGGAATGATTACCGTATCAACATCGTTGATACTCCCGGGCACGCTGACTTCGGTGGTGAAGTAGAGCGCGTCATGTCCATGGTTGACTCTGTGCTGCTGGTGGTTGACGCATTTGACGGCCCGATGCCGCAAACGCGCTTCGTGACCAAAAAAGCCTTTGCTCATGGCCTGAAACCTATTGTGGTTATCAACAAGGTTGACCGTCCTGGCGCGCGCCCTGACTGGGTTGTTGACCAGGTATTCGACCTGTTTGTTAACCTCGACGCGACCGACGAACAGCTGGACTTCCCGATCATCTACGCTTCGGCGCTGAACGGTATCGCGGGTCTGGACCACGAAGATATGGCGGAAGACATGACCCCGCTGTATCAGGCGATCGTTGATCATGTTCCGGCGCCGGACGTTGACCTCGATGGTCCGTTGCAGATGCAGATCTCCCAGCTGGACTACAACAACTATGTTGGCGTTATCGGCATTGGCCGTATCAAACGCGGCAAAGTGAAGCCGAACCAGCAGGTCACTATCATCGATAGTGAAGGGAAAACCCGTAACGCGAAAGTAGGTAAAGTGCTGACGCATCTGGGTCTGGAGCGTATCGACAGCGATATCGCCGAAGCGGGCGATATCATTGCGATCACCGGTCTGGGCGAGCTGAACATTTCCGACACCATCTGCGACCCGCAGAACGTTGAAGCGCTGCCGGCGCTGTCCGTTGATGAGCCAACCGTGTCTATGTTCTTCTGCGTTAACACCTCGCCGTTCTGCGGTAAAGAAGGTAAGTTTGTGACTTCTCGTCAAATTCTTGACCGTCTGAACAAAGAGCTGGTGCATAACGTGGCGCTGCGCGTTGAAGAAACCGAAGATGCGGATGCGTTCCGTGTATCCGGTCGTGGCGAACTGCACCTGTCCGTGCTGATTGAAAATATGCGTCGTGAAGGTTTCGAACTGGCGGTTTCCCGTCCGAAAGTTATCTTCCGTGAAATCGACGGTCGTAAACAAGAGCCGTACGAAAACGTGACGCTGGACGTCGAAGAGCAGCACCAGGGGTCTGTCATGCAGGCGCTGGGCGAGCGTAAAGGCGACCTGAAAAACATGAATCCGGACGGTAAAGGCCGCGTACGTCTCGACTACGTGATCCCAAGCCGTGGGCTGATTGGTTTCCGTTCAGAATTTATGACCATGACTTCCGGTACGGGTCTGCTGTACTCCACCTTCAGCCATTACGACGATATTCGTCCGGGTGAAGTGGGCCAGCGTCAGAACGGCGTACTGATCTCCAACGGTCAGGGTAAAGCGGTGGCGTTTGCGCTGTTCGGTTTGCAGGATCGCGGTAAGCTGTTCCTGGGTCACGGCGCGGAAGTTTACGAAGGCCAGATTATTGGTATTCACAGTCGCTCCAACGACCTGACGGTAAACTGCCTGACCGGTAAGAAACTGACCAACATGCGTGCGTCCGGTACGGATGAAGCGGTGATTCTGGTTCCGCCAATTAAAATGAGCCTTGAGCAAGCGCTGGAGTTCATTGATGACGACGAACTGGTAGAAGTCACCCCTACCTCTATCCGTATCCGTAAACGTCACCTGACGGAAAACGATCGCCGCCGTGCGAACCGTGGTCAGAAAGAAGAGTAATTAACGCTCTTACGGATAAAAACCCTGCCGAAATGAAAACTCGGCGGGGTTTTTTTATTCACATTGATAAAGGGATAAGGTTGCCAAAAAATCAGCAATCGCTGGCGTATTATGCCGACCAATGACGCTATCCGCATAAACCTTTGCCCGAGCGCTGGCATTCCCCATCGCGACGCCCAATCCGGCTAAACGTAGCATTTCCGCATCGTTATCATTATCGCCAAACGCCATCACTTCACGCATTGCGATATGCTGTTGCTGTGCATATCTGGCGAGGCTTTGTCCTTTGCTACACCCCTTCTGGAGAATATCCAGTTGATGATGCCAGGACCAGGTACAGCTTAGCTGTAATTCATGCTGTATAAACTCAGCAATATTTTGTAGTTGTTTTATGTGCCGATGAACGATGCTGATTTGCCAAATATTCTCCCTACTGCTTAGCTCATCAGCCTGAAAGATTATTTTATCATCAGCACGAATTGTCGGTTTAAGCGGATATACCCGCGCCAGTATTTTTTCCGTTTGTAAGTGCGTCAGCGGCTGCGGATGAAGGATCTGCTGTTGAGCCGGTTGATAAATATAACTTCCGTTACAACAGATCATCGGTTCGGTGAGCGCCAGCGTTTGATAATACGCATAGGCTTCACGATGAGAGCGACCGGTAACAAGCATTATTCGGCAGCCCATGTCCTGCATCTGACGGATAGCGGTTAGCGACTCTGGCAGAATTTGTTTATTACGGTTTAGCAGCGTTCCATCAAGATCAAAAGCGATTAAACGATATCGCATGAGCGCCCGATCCTAAAACAGCGTGAGGCATCCAGATGATTCAGCAATGGAATATCGAGACGGTGCTGATAAGCGAGAAAACAGTGGCATTGTTTTGCCTGGCAGGCGGGAGAATTAAGCCGTTGCTGATATAAATTACCCATTTTAATTTTGCTGATATGACAAGCAAAAAGATCGCCTTCTGCATTCATAAAAATACTTTTTCTTCCTGCGGTACAGATATCCAGCTGCGCTGGCCACTGCTGCGTTTCAATCACATACAGCGGATCGAGTTCGCCGAAGGCGATGGTTTCCTCAACGGTATGCCGGGTATTGGCACACTCGTTGGCGTTAAACCAAAAATAATTCTGGTCAGGCAACTGCTGGCGTAGCCAACGAAACTGGTCGATATCTTTCATACTGGCGACAGCCCCCGCGCACCAGGTTATTCCGGCGGCAGAGAGCGCTAAACACTGCTGGAGAAAGCGCTCAGCGGTAATTTGTGAGGGATGAAAAGAACACCATAACCGAAGCTTTGAGATATCTCCGCCGCCAGCATGAAATGACTCCAGCAATGACATTAACGAAAAAGAGGCGTTAGTTTGTATGCCGACCGCCTGAACATGAGGATAGCGGCTAATTTCTGCCAGCGCCGCCATGTAATAACGCAAGCGTAGCGCCTCGCCATAAGGCGTAATCATCACATTCAACGGCGTACCTAAAAGAGGCAAATGGTCAACCATGCGCCATAGCGCGGCTTCGTCGCGTTTTTTATCGTTGCGGGCGTGTTTATGGAACGGGCAATAGCCGCAATGATAATTACACGATTTAAGGTAGCCGCGATAAAACAGCGTGTGAATATCGCGCAGGGCGGGGATGCTCATCTCTGCCGATTCTCCCGTAGCATCACCTCAGGCGAAACGAACACAGGAGCAAGGCAATCGGATAATGCCATACCGGTCTCCGTTAGCCGGAGGCGACTGCCATTCTGATAGCAGTAACCCTGCCGTATGAAGAGTTCAAGGTCGGGGAAATCCCTTAGCGCATCGCTGGCAAAATATTGCTGATAATCGCTAAGAGAAAGTCCCTGCCAGAAAAATAGATTTTTAATGATAAAGCGGCGTTTCATTTCATCAGGGGGGAGCAGATAACCGTGATTAATGACGGTTTTATCCGCGCTGTCGATAAACGCCTGAATGATTTTTCGTGATGTTTGCAGGTTCGACGACCACGGCGAACAGTAATGCAGATTGCCAAGATAACTTCTGCCGCCCGCGCCGAGCGCCAGTGAGTTTTCAAATCCGCAGCTTTCCGCCGCGGCGAATGGCGCTGGATTAAGGACGAAACGGCGCATGGACGTTTGGGTGTAGCCCGCGTTGCGTAAAAGATCGCGGGCTACAACGTAGTAGCTATGCATATTTTCCTGGCGAGGCATATTATAAAGCGGATAAATAAACAGCTCTTCCGGTTGATAAACGAGCGCCTGATGTAACGATTCCGTCAGGCTTGCGTGAGTCTGGCCGGGAATGCCGTAAATAATATCAATATTGAGTGATGGAAAATGACCCGCCTTTAGCCACTCCAGCGCCTGGTGCGCGCTGGCGGCATTGTGGCGGCGATGCAGCGTATGTAACTCGCTATCATGAAAACTTTGTACGCCAATACTGACGCGATTAACGGAAAAGGCGTTTAATAGCGCTACTTTTTCTGCTGTGGTATCCGTAGGGGAAGTTTCAATTGTTTTATAAATATTCCAGTCAACATTGAGCACCTCAAAGACGGAAAAAAATAACTTTTCTAATTGCGCAATGTTTAATAGCAGAGGCGTGCCGCCGCCTACGGTAAAGCTTGCCCAGTGGACGGGCGCCAGCGCCATTTGTCGGCCCTGGGTAATAATCGCATCGATATAGCTATCAATGAACGTATTATCTGCGCCTGTGCAGGTAAATAAATTACAGAACCCGCAGCGACTTTGACAAAAGGGCATATGAACATACAGATGTGTGTCGTGCTCGTAAATGCGCGGTTTTACTTCGCTAAAGCTGACGTTCTCCAGCTCCCGATAAGCCGTCTTATGCGGATAACTGTACATATACTGACGATAAATATCATTGTTATTCATATTAATGATTACAGCTCAGCAAGAAATGCATATAGGGAACGGTATTAACGATCGGATGGTTAAAACTATGGAAATATTTCCCGTCTTCGCCATAGCAGGTACCGTGATCGGAGCAGACAATAACGAACGTTTCGCCGCCGGTTTGGCGGAAAATGTTCAGTAATCCGTCGATGCGGGCGTCGATATAGCGTAGCGCGGCGGCATGGGTCTCAACGGTATCGCCAAGGGCCGCGCCCTCCACGTAAAAATGGTTAGGATAATGAATCGTATCGATATTGATATACATCATGACCGGTTGGCTGCCAGCACGCTCGGCCATGATTTTCTGGATATAATGGATCTGGTTATCCATACTTTCTTTAACCGTACAGGCAAAGCGTGGATGCCAGTAACTCTCTTTAAACATCGACGGGAACACTTTTCCCATGCCGGAGCGGTTATTAAAGAAAGAGACGCCGCCAATACAGATGGTCTGGTAGCCTTTATTTTCCAGACTTTTTATCCATGTTGCGTCATCAAAGGCAAATGCATTTTTCGGCCCTTTACGACCAAGTCCGATATCTTTTGGGAAAAACAGCATGGTCTGATTAACGGTATCATCAATAGGTTTTGGCATAAAACCTGAAAACATGGCGTGATGCGAAGGCCAGGTAAAATTACCGGCCGCCTCGCATTTCGTCCATTGTCCATAATGATTAAGGTTGGGCGTATTTCCGGCGGTTTGTTCCTGAAGCGCAATATCGTAGCGTAACGAGTCCAGCACAATAAAAAGAATATGAGCGTTATTACTAATTAGCGCATTCATATCGAGTTCGCCATCGCCGGTGTCAATCGACGCGTGCAGCGAGACGGGGACTTCATCCATTGAATTATACATTTTGCTTCCTCATGGCCCGGATTTGCGCCTGATAAATTAGATTGTTCTGCTGCGCATCCTGATAAATCAAATCACCCTGGCCATTAATTTCAATAATATACGGCGTCAGGCTGGTGGTAAGTAAAACATCAATACCCGCTAAGCGAATGCCAGGGAAAAGTCGCATGGCATTTTGACAGAGCGTATCGATCTCAGTCACTTTTGCGGCAGATAACTCCAGACTTTCGAAGCAGTAAGCCTGGTTTTGCAGATGTAAGTTAGTAATGGGCTGCGAGGAGGTTCTGACCACTCGCCAGATAATTTCGCCATCCAGGCAGACGATGCGTAAATCATAGGTTTTATGCTTTACGCTGGCTTTGGGCAGCCACTGTTCGACGAGGTTTTCCTGCTGAAGAACGCCATCAATAATGAGCTGGATATCTTCTTTTTGACGATACTGTTGGATTTTTTTGCTGTTAAATAGCTGTTGTCCTGATATGGCAACTGCGCTGTAAAGCACCTGCTTTATGCCATCAGGATGGCGGCGCAAAGCGATAACGCCCGCCGCGCCAGAACCCAGCGAGGGTTTAATGAACACGCTGGCGACCCTTTTTTCCTCCATGATGGCGGTGAGATGTGCAAAACTTTTTACGTCTTCCGCTACCAACGGCGGCGTGGGGATGCCGTGTTCCAGTAAGCGCCGCTTGCAGCGTTTTTTATCCAACAGGTGAATGAGGCCCGCCGGATGGTTAAGCCATGTGACGCCAGGACGCGCCGCCATGTTCTGCAAAAAATGGATATAGTCCAGGCCGATCGCGTTTATTTTGCGGATGTCAGTTTCACTGTGTACTGGCGGGTCGATTTTAACGATGCCAGAGGTCAGCGAAGCGTCCAGCGCGTGCGGATGAGTCAGCGCCGTGACGGATTCCCCAAGTACGGCGGCAGCCTGCATAAAATAATGCGTGCGCTTGCTCTGACGGGGGCCAATGAGCGTAATCACAATAAATCCCTTTATCGGTGAGTAGGGGAATGTGCACATTCCCCAACACAATCACTCGGTGTACATCGCATTCATATAAATATCGCCATCGTAATCTTCAGGCTCCAGAGCTTCTGAAAGATTCAGGTTTATCGGCAGTGTGGCTTTTAGCTTTTCCTGCATCTCCGGCGTCAAATAGTGGTGGTGGAGATCGAGTGTTTCCAGATGCGCAATTCGGTCTTTATGCTCCAGCAGCGCCTCTGCGCCGTTGTCCGTTAAGGTACCGCATGAGAGTTCCAGCACTTCAAGCTGCGGCAGGATATTACTTTCCAGCACCCGGCGGGCGATATCATCCTGCTCTTCGCTGTTCATCAACCCCAGATGGGTGAGCTGAGGGAAAAGATCTTTCGATGCCAGCGCCATCACGTCATCCAGCGAACCGTCAAAACCGTATTCCTCTACGCCCAGGAAGAGCTTCAGCGTTTTTAATGCAGGGAGCTGCGCATTTTGTAGTTCGGCAAGTACGTTAGAAGGGATGCCGCCGGAAATGATTTCCAGGTGCTCCAGTTTCTCATGATGTATAGCGCCCAGTCGCAGATCCGACGCGCCTTTAATAATCAGTTCTTTCAGATTGGGTAACGCCGCATAGAGCCTGGAATAGTCACCTTGTTTAATCCAGGAGATCTCGCAGTCTTCGCTCTCCATATCACCGATAAACAGTGATTCCAGGTGAGCAAAGCGGGGGGCGTTCTCCACAATCATATCAATAATAGGCTGGCAGGTTTCGTCTTCCCAACAATCACCCCAGTTACCAATGGTCAGCGAGCGAAGCTTTGGCAGATCTTCATCGGTTAAAATTAAATTAATGAGCTGTTCCTGGGTTAATTCATTGTCCCAATCAATATTAAATCGCTTATTCATTTGTTTCCCTTCTCTATAAGCATGAATATGGTAAAACGCTTTGCGAATATTATCATGGCGCTTAGAGGCGGGATATCGGGAGTCTGATTCAGGATGAATGAGCGGGCAGAACAACTACCCGCTGTGATGCAGATTCGGAAAATAGAGGCGATAATATCAGAAGAAATACTTCGCCCCGATACGAATCTGGTTTTGCTCTCTATGGTAGGGGCCCACGTTACGATCTAACCAGCGTAATTCAAAGTAGGGCAACCAGTGTTCATTGATACGATAACGGAAGGTATTAGTGATTTCCCAATGATGCTTCGTACCATTACTACTATTAAAATCATTAACGTTATAAAAATAGTGTGGTTCAAAGGTATAAGAAAATTTATCGGTAATGGTAAAATTCCAATAGTTACCGATTTCATAGCTGTCATTATTATCCAGTTCGCCATTCAAATCGGTTGAACTATAATTATTGTGATTATATCGGTTACGTACCGTAAGATTAAACCACGGGGTAAATTTATAGTTAACATCCAGATAGACGGCGCCGCCGGAACCAATGCTTTTGTCGTTTATTAACCCCCCTGGCTGAATGGTTAATTTATCTGTAGGTTTAAATAACGGATACCAGCCCTCAATCTCATTATAACCATGCTTTAATTCATCATCACGCTGTAGCGTATAGGTATTGGTCAACATAATTCCGGCCCCCATATCGGAGTTATAGCCGACGCGCAGCATAAACTCCATTTGGTCAGACGCCAGGTTATAGGCCTCACGGTTTTCTACATAAGCGCCAGCAAAAACAGAGGTGGATATTACTGAAGTTAATATCACTAGAGTATTCAGAGATTTCATAATAAATCCATTTTTCAAATATAGGGAAGCCGCCACCCATCGGGATGGATAAAGCGGCAAGCGTCGTTTAATTATTTACAGTAGAAATACTTTGTTTATTATTAGTCGCGACAATTTGATTACCTGTTTTCTTTCGTTGGGCAATTTCCTCGATAATAAAAGCGAAACGTTGTTCATTGAGCTTATAAAAAAAGCCCATCGTTAGTGCTGCGATAATGGCAAGACCGCAAGGCCATAAAAAAATGAGCTGACGCAAACCAAGCAACGTGGTGTCACTTTGAGCTATGTTGGGGATATAACCGATTTGCGTCAGCATAATACCTGGCAAAAAGCCAGCAAGCGCAGCGGAAATTTTGCGGGAAAAGGTATAACCCGTATACACCGAGCCTTCAGCGCGAATACCCGTTTTCCATTCACCGTAGTCAACCGTATCCGGAACCAGCGCCCAGTTCAGGCTGTTGACGAAAGCGGTACCGAAAAAGGCGATACAAGAGAAAATAACAAACAGGAATGACGTTCCACCCCAGATAAAATTCAGGATATCGCCAACGGCCCACAATATCAGACCACCAAGATAAACCTGTTTTTTCCCGAAGCGTTTTACCGCAGCAGGTACTAATAAAACACCAATCAGGATACAGCCCATGCTGAAAAAACCCATCCATGACAACAAATGAATATCGTTCAGCACGTACTGAGAGTAATAAACCTGAATGGCCAGCTTGATATTAAAGGCGGCCAGCGTGCACAAATTGGCAACGCAGAGCACCAGCAGCGGCGGATTACGAAAAATCGCGCAGAAGGACTTCAATATGCTAGGTTTATGCGTGTCAGGCACGGTTTCGATATACCGTTCTTTCACCCCGCTAAAGCACCACCACATGCTGAACAGCCCGCAGACCGAAAAGATGACTGCTGCAATCAGATAACCCAGCGAAGGGGAACGGGTAAACAGCGCCTGAATAGGCATAAAACCTACGGTACAAAGAAGAAGGCCAATGGTAGCGCCGCCTTGTCGCCATGCGGCGAGCTGGGCGCGCTCATGCGGATTTTTGGTAATAGCGGGTACCATCGCGCCGTATGAGCAGTTCATCAGGCTGTAGAACAGACCGAACAACATAAACAGCACCGTCGCGAAGGCTGTTTTAACGGGTAAAGTAAAGTGAGTGGCAAAGAATTGCGCAGTAGCAACCAGAGCGACCGGAAATGACGCATACAGAATAAAAGGCCGAAACTTTCCTTTTGCGCCAATATTACGGCGTGAGTCCAGCAATACGCCGGTGAGCATATCGGTAAAAGCGGTGAAGAATTTCGCCACCAGAAAGATAATTCCACCGTAATATGCAGGCATCCCGAGTTCATCGGTATAAAACTTCAGTAGATACAGCGTACCGATACACAGCATCAGATTTGAGCCGAAATCGCCCACGCCATAGGCGCATTTTTCCCGCAGGCTCAACTTTAGCGTTAGCGGATCATGATTAGACATAATCGCCTCTCAAAACGCCCCGCAGGGCGTTATATTTTATTGTTGTTAAACCGTATGTTTCCGGGCCTCAATCTCTTCCACAATTCGCACGTACATCTTCTCGTTGAGGTTGTAGAAACAGCCCATCGCAATAATGGTGATGACCGCCAGCACGCAAGGATAAATAAAGATCAACTGGCGTAGGCCTTCGACGGTGCCTGCCGATTGCACCACATTCGGGATATAACCGATTTGCGTCAGCATCCAGCCGGGGAAGAACCCTGCCAGCGCCTGGGAGACCTTACGGAAGAAGGTGAAGCCGGTGTAAACCGTCCCTTCCGAGCGGACGCCGGTGCGCCATTCACCGTACTCCACCGTGTCGGAAACCAGCGCCCAGTTCAGGCTGTTGACGAAGGCGGAACCGAAGAACGCCAGGCAGGAGAAGGCGACAAAACTGACCGAGCCGCCGCCAAAGAAGTAGTTGAGCAGATCGCCCGCCACCCATATTAACAGCCCGCCGATATAGACTTTCTTCTTGCCAAAACGCCTTACAGCGCCGGGCATCAAAAAGACGCCGATAAAAATACAGCCCATGCTAAAGAAGCCCATCCAGGAGAGGAGGATCGGGTCGTTAAGAACGTACTGGGTGTAATAAACCTGAATCGCCAGTTTGACGTTGAAGGCGCCGAGAGTACAAAGGTTGGCGATACACAGAATAAACAGCGGACGGTTACCGGCGATGGCGCGGAACGACTGCAATAATCCGGGCTTTTGCGCGTTATCGACAGGTTTCACTTCGACGTAGCGCTCTTTAACGCCGGCGTAGCACAGCCACATAAATAGCAGGCCAAACAATGAAAATAGCGTGGCGGCGAAAATATAGCTGAGTTGGGCATTGCCTTCGATCAGGTTCATGACCGGCACAAAGCCAACGGTACACAGCAGCAGGCCGAGAGTGGCGCCGCCCTGACGCCACGCGGCAAGCGAGGCGCGTTCATCCGGGTTCTTGGTAATCGCGGGCACCATCGCGCCATACGAGCAGTTCATCATGCTGAAAACCAGCCCATACAGCATAAACAGCATCGTTGCGACGACGGTTTTTCCCGTCACCTCAAACGGTGTGCCGACAAAGTTAGCAATCGCCAGTAGCGTTACCGGAAATGCCGCGTAAAGCACGAACGGGCGGAATTTGCCCTTCGGACCAATTTTACGCCGCGAGTCGAGCATAATGCCGGTACCCATATCGGTAAATGCGGTAAAAAATTTGGCGATCAGGAAAATGATCCCGCCGTAAGTCCCTGGTAAACCCAGCACATCGGTATAAAATTTGAGTAAATAGAGGGTCCCGATATCTAACAGGATATTGGAACCTAAATCCCCCAGTCCATAGGCAAGTTTTTCTTTAAACGGCAAGCGTAGGGTTGCCGGATTCGATGATGTTTGACTCATTATTCTTCTCCATCTGCCCGCAGGTTTCCCTGCGGGCGAGCCGTATTAGATATTCCGTAAAGAAGCAAAAAGTGAAGCCCACTCGCTCTTCGCGCGATAGAAGACCGGCGGCTTGCCAATGGGCGCATCCACGGTAATTTCACCGCCGTGGTGAGCTTCGCCGGTCCAGATATTCACCCAGTGATCTTCCGGCAGGTACAGCGTCCAATCGCAACGCCCCTGCTCATAAACCGGCGCGACCAGCAGATCCTGACCGAGCAGATATTGATATTTCAGGGCGTAGGTTGCGGCATCGTTCTCGTAGTGCAGGAATAGCGGACGCATGACCGGCAGACCGGTAGCCGCGTTTTGCGCCACCGCCTGCTTGAGATACGGTTTCAGCGTGGTAAAGACGGTGGTCATGCGGGCAAAGTGGGCAATAGTTTCCGCGTCGCCGTCGAACTGCCAGTTATCGCCGGGGCGGTTGCCTTCA
This sequence comes from Salmonella sp. JXY0409-18, assembly GCF_020268625.1. NCBI lineage: Bacteria > Pseudomonadati > Pseudomonadota > Gammaproteobacteria > Enterobacterales > Enterobacteriaceae > Salmonella > Salmonella sp. JXY0409-18. Next base: position 4,419,070 of record NZ_CP084216.1, on the reverse strand, counting down.
TGGGTGCGCATCATCGGCGTAAAGGCGCTGAAATCGCACCAGCGCAGCAGCAACTCTTTGCTGCGTTTCATGTCAAACAGGGTGGTGTAGCCGCCGATATCGCTGTGATGCAGACCATGGCCGGTCATCGCCAGCGACAATGCCGCAGGTACTACCGAGGCCAGACCATCATCAAGGCTCCAGTCAACGTTCTGGTCACCTGCCCACATCATGGTGGAATACTTCTGGCTACCGGTGTAACCCGCACGCATAAAGAACAGGATCTCGCCGAGTTTGCCGGTCTCCTGTAGCGCTTCGTAGTTACATTTCGCCCACAGCGCAGGCCAGGCGTTATGCATGATCTCGGCGCTGACGCCGTTGTGCAGATACGTGTCGGTCGGCAGATATTCGCCGAAATCCGCCATCCAGCCGCTGCAGCCGAGCGCGATCATGTTCTTTTTGATGACGTCTTTGAACCAGTCGTAAGCTTCAGGATTGGTCAGATCGACCACGCCGCCATAGAATTCGCCAAACTCGACCAGATAGTCGCCGCCCGTGGCGTCTTTCGCCAGATAGCCGTGTTTCGCCGCCTCGGCGCAGAGGTCTTTATCACTGGCGACGTATGGATTGATATAAGAGAGGAACTGGACGCCTTCTTCTTTCCACTGTTTGATCCGGCTATCCAGTTGCGGATAGTTGTCGCTATTCCACTTCCAGTTCCACATCACGCGCTTGCCAAAGGAGGTCATGCGGATACCGGACCAGTCCTGCGCCCAAATACCGTTCACTTTTACGCCAGCGTTGCGCATGGTATCCAGTTTTTTCTGGCAAACTTCCGTACCGCCCTGAATGCCTAACGTGACGCCGTCGTAAACCCAGTCCGGCAGCTCCGGCTGGCGGCCTAACAGCGCAGTCAGTTTTTCCAGCAGGGCGATGTAGGTGTCGGCACACTCAAAACGCAGCGTAGTTTTATCTTCCCACAGCGCCAGTTCGTGATACTCCGGCGCGCTGAAGTCGAAATTCATATAACAGCTATTTTCAACGTGGCAGTAGTATTTTTGCGTGCTGACAAAGGTCGGTTGCGGGAAGAAGGTCCAGTAATAGTCGCCGCCGGCGTTCTCTTTGCAGTCTGCCTGCCAGGTGACATAGCTGGTTTTATTACGGCCAACGCCCTGTTCGCTGGTCCACAGCGGGAACGGCTTGCCGCGCAAATCGAAATAAGAGAACTGTTCGCCGCAGCCGTAGATATGGTCGTCTGGATTAGCTGCGAGGCGTAACCAGATACGGTTATGGTGCAGGTCGTCGTTTTGCAGATCCAACGTCAGGCGTCCCGCCTCATCGGCGGAGATGCGAAGGGTGGCGCTAATTGTTGCGCCACGGCTGAATTGTACCAGCCAGCCGTCGGGTAGCTCGCTGACCGTGGCCTCCGTTAATGCAATCTTCTCGTTAAGTTTGTCTTTGATACTAAAGTTGCCGCGAAACATATCAATGTCGGCAACGCCCGCGCCAATCCACAGACAGGGGGTTTCGGCGCTGTGGCGTAAAATCAGGCGCTGCTGCCAGCTAAGTGCAAAACCATCCTGTGATGTTGTCAGTTCAAAATCGGTTGACCGTTGTGGTAGAGAATTCATTGTAATCTCCGTGAATGTAGGGTAATTCGGTAATCCATTTGGGCTAGTCGCAGCCGATGGAAAAATGCAGTTGATGGATCGCTTTTGGGGCAAGATGAATCAGCGCGATCCCGGAATTAAATGCATCGGGCGGGCAGCTCATAGGCTCTACCGCGAGACCTTTTCGGCTGAGTTTTTCGCCGGTATAGATCTGTAGCCAGGGTTGGTTGCTGCGTAAAAATGTAGACATGTTCTGCGTTGGGCTGGTAAGTCTGACCTCCCACTCAGCCGGGGTAGTCGCGGTCTTAACCGCATGATCAAGGCGCGTTTCGCCGAGCAGGCATGATGCGGAAAAATCCCTGCCTGCGGGCAATTCTTCGCTTACAGGCAGTGTTAATACACAGCTATCGATGCTTTGCAGATTACAAGTCAAATAAGGATGTGCGCCCGCGCCATAAGGGGCTGATTTATCGCCAATGTTTTGCGTACGAATCAATACGTGCAGCCCACTGGCGGCATCTAACCGATAAATCACTTCCGATATCAACGCAAAGGGATAGCCGTAAGTGGGCGGCAGAAAAATCGTTAGCGACGCTTCCGTCGCCGACTGATAATTAATCTGCCAGTCTCGCCAGGCTAACAGACCGTGAATGGCGGTCTGCGAAACCGGGTCGTTAACGGCAAGCTGGAAAACCTTGCCGTTATAGGAGTAGCAGCCATTTGTCACGCGATTGGGCCAGGGAATCAATACTTTCCCCAGATGCGCCATGGGTATTTCTTCCGGTTTATGCGGGATGACCACATGGCGTCCATGATGGGTCAGTTCCGCCAGACCTGCGCCAACCGTGACGATTTTCGCCTGGTAATGGCCCGCATTAAGCTGAATAGTTTTTCCACCGCTGTGCATGGCTGCCATCCTCATGACCTATTTCGCGTTGATATCCAGGAGACCCGCCGCGACCGCTGGAGCCAGGCCCGGCGCCAGTGGCAGACGAGGAATGACCAGACAGTGCAGCAGATGGTAAATATCTTGCTTGCCGTCCCACACTTTGGTGGTCACTTTGTTATCGGCGTCCAGCTCTTGCCACCAGGAACCATTTTCATAGTCCATCAGGTACTTAATGCAGTAGTCCCACCATTTCTGATACCACTCTTCATACTGGCTATCGCCCGTCAGGGTGTAGAGGGCGTAGGCCGTACCCATCGCTTCCACAATCGGCCAGCGCACGCGTTCACGTACGATAGGTTTACCGTCCCAGTCGACTGAGTAGACAAAGCCGTCTGCGCCATCTGGCGCCCAGGCGTCGCGGATAGTGGCATGGAACAGACCTTTCGCGTCTTCCAGCAGCCAGGCGGGTGGCGTTTCGAAGCGGGCCTCCAGCGCAGCATGGAGATGGAGCATCAGACGGCCCCACTCAATCCAGTGACCTGGCGTACCGCCGTAGGCGCGGAAACGGTGGGCAGGATTATCTTTGTTGTAGTCGCGGATAGGGTTCCACTGTGAATCGAAGTGTTCATTGACGCGGTAATCACCGTTGCGCGCCACATCATGAATAATTACCGACGCGATACGCAGCGCGCGATCCAGCCATTTTTTGTCATGGGTAACGTCATAAACAATCAGGAACGCTTCGACGGCGTGCATATTGGCGTTGCCGCCACGGTAGTCTTCGGTTTTGCTAAAGGCTTCGTCCCAGGACTCCAGGCACATCTGCTCTTCTTCACTCCAGAAGTATTTCTCAATCACTTCTATGGTGTAATCCAGCAATTTCCTGGCTTCAGGATGCCCGGTCGTGACGGCGCTGGCCGCGCCCAGCAAGGCGAAGAAGTGTTGATAACCCTGTTTAGAGGCATCTACCACGCCCTGATCATTAACGCAGGCATACCAGCCTGCCGTATTTTTTGTCGCGCAGCGCGCCGTTCATGGCTTTGATGCCATGATCGACCAGATCATAAGCGCCCGGTCGGCCCATCGACGCCGCCACGGAATAAACGTGCAGCATACGCGCCGTGATCCAAAGATGGGTGCCCATCTCTTCTTTGATTTGCCCTTTATTTCCCAGCCAGCCGAAGCCTGTCGGCACCGCGGCGTTTTTACCGAAATTAAAGATGCGGTCGGTTTCCTGCTCCAGCCAGCGGTTGTGGCTCAACGTGTTAAACCATTTCATTCTTTCATCCTCGTATTAACGACGTTTTGCCATCATTTCATCGACGATCTCGCCCAGACGTTGCAATTTAGGCGCGGAAACATCACGTAGCATCAGCTCGGTATCCGGTAAACCAATCACTGATGACCAGACCGCGCGTCCCGCCAGGAACCCGGATGCGCCAGCTTCCATGGCGACCCTGACCGCGCGAGGGAACAGTTTTTCGTCCACACCGGAAGAGAGGATGACCCACGGCATATTGATATGCCCATTCAGGCGTTGTGAGGCGGTAAGAAGATCGGAACGCGCGCCTTTGCCGTAGAGCGGCATTTCAACTTTGTAAAGATCGGCGCCGCTGTCGCCCAGCTCTTTGGCCGCATCGATAATCGCCTGCTCGCGATCGAACTTGTCGCCGCAGCGCGGCGGACGTACAACCGGTTCGATAATGCTCAGCAAACCATTGGAGTGACATAATTCATTGAATTCTTTGACCATATCCAGACGCTGCTGCGCGTCTTCGTCGCTGCGCCACAGCACCAACAGTTTTAAGGCTTTCGCGCCATCCCGTTTTACCGCCTGCGCATTAATTTTTTTATCAATGACCACGTTATCAACGGGAATACCGTTGCCCGGGATGAAATCATCCGCCGCGACGATCATGGCGCAGCTTTTAGCGACCGCGTTTTGTTCTACGGCCTGGCGATAACAGAACTGCTGATCCAGCAGAACGGCAGAGGCATACGGGGAAAGAATTTTCGCCGCATTCACTTTGAAATCCGTCAGCACGCTATCGGCAACGGGTGTTTTCGCACCAGCAGCAGCAAACATTAAACGCATCGCCTCGCGCTGATCGACAGCCAGCATGGCAAACCCGCCGGACGCTCGCGTAATGTCTTTGATGGTGTAGTTGTTCATTCAATTTTCCTTTATACAGTCGTTACTTTTTTACGTTGGCGGTCAGCCCGGCGCTGATGCGCACCTGCTCCAGGATGGCGCTCCAGTCTTCCCGACCGCGGCCTGCGGCCCGCGCCAGGTTATAAACTTCCCGGGAGGCGGCACCGAGCGGCATCGGTACGTGCAGTTGATTGGCGACATCCAACGCGATGCCAAGATCTTTGTGCGCCAGATCGATCATGAAGGCGGGAGACAGATCCCCTTTCATCACTTTATTCGGCCAGGTGGTGGTGAAATGCCCTTTGCCTGCGGCAGTGCCGCTCATCACTTTTAAAGCCACGTCGAAGGAAAGCCTCAGCGCTTCACACAGCACGGCGGCTTCGGCGGAGAGCGCATTTAGCGCAATACTCATGTAGTTGTTGATCAGTTTTACGCGAATACCCATTCCCGGGCCGCCGGTGTTGACCAGCTCATTACCCATCGCCATCAGAACAGGGGTAGCGCGCTCTACTTGCTCCGCCGTACCGCCTGCCAGCAGCAACAATGTGCCGGTAATCGCGTTGTCGGATGTCCGGCCTACCGGCACATCCATCATGCTGAACCCTTTGCTCTGCATGTCGGCAATCAGCTTATCGGTTTGCAACGGATGAATAGTGGACATATCAATGACCAGCGCTTCACGGGAAAGAGTTTCACAAACGCCTTGCTCGCCAAACAAAACGGAACGAACCAGATCGCCGTTCGGGAGCATGGTGATAACAAATTCAGCGCCGATGGTTGCCTGAGCCGGGCTGCTTGCAGGTTGCGCGCCTTTGTCTACCAGACGCTGTACGGCGTCGTGATTAACATCGAAGACGCTGAGTTGATGGCCCTGCTTTAGCAGATTGCTCGCCATAGGAGAGCCCATCTGTCCCAACCCGATAAATGCTATAACTGCCATATCGTTCTCCTGAACACGGTGGTGTCATTTTTTGTCATTAATGAGCCTTTTCTGTCTGTTTGTGATCGTATTTGTAATTTATAGTCAAAAAATTGACAGCCGTCACTTTTTAAACATTTCGTGAAATTAAAATGAGCACATCGAAAATGCTTGAGGAATGACCATGGTTCGTATTGCTTGTGTAGGTATTACCGTGATGGATCGCATCTATTACGTGGAAGGATTACCGACAGAAGGGGGTAAATATGTGGCGAAGCGCTATACGGAAGTGGGCGGCGGGCCTGCGGCGACCGCTGCCGTGGCTGCGGCGAAATTGGGCGCGCAGGTGGACTTTATTGGCCGTGTGGGCGATGACGACACCGGAAACAGCCTGCTGGCGGAACTGGAATCCCTGGGGGTAAATACCCGCTATACCCGCCGCTACACGCAGGCCATGTCGTCGCAGTCAGCGATTATGGTGGATGCCAAAGGAGAGCGGATTATCGTTAATTATCCCAGCCCGGATTTATTGCCTGACGCCGACTGGCTTAACGACATCGATTTTTCGCAGTGGGATGTGGTGTTGGCGGATGTGCGCTGGCATGACGGCGCAAAACAGGCGTTTACGCTGGCGCGTCAGGCTGGCGTCATGACTGTTCTTGATGGCGATATTACGCCGCAGGATATTAGCGAGCTGGTGGCGTTAAGCGACCACGCCGCCTTCTCCGAGCCAGGGCTGGCACGCCTGACGGGGATGAGCGAAGCCATTGATGCGCTAAAAAAAGCACAAATGCTCACAAATGGACATGTCTATGTCACGCGAGGCAGTGAAGGCTGCAACTGGTTGGAAAAAGCGGCGGTACGCCACCAACCGGGTTTTACCGTGGAGGTGGTGGATACTACCGGCGCGGGCGATGTTTTTCATGGCGCACTGGCATTTGGCCTGGCAAGCGGATACGCCATCGAAGAGGCTGTCAGATTCGCCAGCGGCGTTGCCGCGCTGAAGTGTACGCGCCCAGGTGGCCGGGCGGGTATCCCTGATTGTGAGCAAACCCGATCTTTCTTGTCACTTTTTGTATAATATGAGCAGTAGGAAGCTTTTAGAGGAATGCTCATGAGTCTTACCGAACTGACCGGTAATCCGCGACACGATCGGCTGTTAATGCTAATTGATGAGCGCGGCTATATGAATATCGATGAGTTAGCCAGTTTGTTGGAGGTCTCTACCCAGACGGTTCGCCGCGATATTCGTAAATTAAGCGAGCAGGGGCTGATTACGCGTCATCACGGCGGCGCTGGCAGAGCGTCCAGTGTGGTCAATACCGCCTTTGAGCAGCGAGAGGTCTCCTGGACGCAAGAGAAAAAAGCCATTGCGGAAGCCGTGGCTGACTATATTCCGGATGGCTCCACGATATTTATCACGATTGGAACGACGGTTGAGCAGGTGGCGCGCGCGCTGCTCAACCATAATCATCTGCGCATTATCACCAATAGCCTGCGCGTCGCGCACATTCTTTATAATAACCCTCGCTTTGAAGTGATGGTGCCTGGCGGCACGCTGCGCCCGCATAATAGCGGCATTATCGGGCCATCCGCGGCGGCGTTTGTGGCGGGGTTCCGGGCTGACTATCTCGTCACCAGCGTAGGCGCGATAGAGAGCGATGGCGCGTTACTGGAGTTTGATGTCAACGAAGCCAGCGTAGTGAAAACCATGATGGCTCACTCGCGACATATTTTGCTGGCCGCCGATCATACGAAATACCATGCTTCTGCGGCGGTTGAGATCGGCAATGTGTCACAGATTACCGCTCTGTTTACGGACGAGTATCCCGGTCCGGCATTACAGAATTTACTTCAATCCCAGCAAATCGAAGTGGTTCAGGTGAGTCCTTCGCTGGACGACGCCGTTTCAGCGTGACAAGCGCCCTTGCGCCGGAGGGTCGCGTCAGCGCTTTATCCGGCCAATAAAACGGCGCTGTGATGCAGGCGATATTGAACATCGTCTACGTTTCTATTGTCTTTTTGTTAATTGATTTATAAAGGGATACATAGTCAAACTTCTCCTTTCCCGCTACAGTTATTCATCCCCGGTTAGCAAGGAGAATGACATGCTCTACATCTTTGATTTAGGTAATGTGATTGTCGACATCGACTTTAACCGCGTATTAGGTGTGTGGAGCGATCTGAGTCGAGTACCGCTGGCTTCGCTGAAGCAAAAATTTACGATGGGCGAGACTTTTCACCAACATGAACGCGGTGAGATAACGGACGAAGCGTTTGCTGAAGCTTTCTGTCATGAAATGGCGTTATCGCTCAGTTATGAACAATTTGCGCACGGCTGGCAGGCGGTATTTGTCGGATTACGGCCCGAAGTGATTGCTATCATGCATAAACTGCGCGAGCAGGGGCATCGCGTGGTGGTGCTATCCAATACTAACCGACTGCATACCCACTTCTGGCCGGAGGAATACCCGGAGGTGCGCGCTGCCGCCGACCATATCTATTTATCGCAGGATTTGGGAATGCGTAAGCCGGAAGCGCGTATTTATCAGCACGTCCTGCAGAAAGAAGGTTTTTCCGCTGCCGATGCGGTCTTTTTCGACGACAATGCCGATAATATAGAAGGGGCCAACCAGTTGGGGATCACCAGCATTCTGGTGAAGGATAAAGCCACCATCCCTGACTACTTCGCGAAGCTGTTATGCTAAAAACCGTTCACCAAAAAGCTGGACGCCATACGCGCCCTGTTCGGGCCTGGCTCAAGCTATTATGGCAGCGTATCGATGAGGATAATATGACGACTCTGGCGGGAAATCTCGCCTATGTCTCATTACTCTCCTTAGTACCGCTTATTGCCGTCGTTTTTGCCCTTTTCGCTGCTTTTCCGATGTTTTCTGATGTCAGCATTCAGTTACGCCATTTTATTTTTGCTAACTTTATGCCAGCCACCGGAGACGTGATTCAGCGCTATATTGAGCAGTTTGTCGCTAACTCCAACAAAATGACGGCGGTGGGCGCCTGTGGACTGATTGTGACGGCATTGCTGTTGATGTACGCCATTGATAGCGCCTTAAACACTATCTGGCGCAGCAAACGCACACGGCCAAAAGTGTACTCTTTTGCGGTGTACTGGATGATCCTCACGCTCGGCCCGCTTCTCGCTGGCGCCAGCCTGGCGATCAGCTCCTACCTGCTTTCTTTACGCTGGGCCAGCGATCTGAATACGGTCATCGACAATGTATTGCGCATCCTTCCGCTGCTGCTCTCGTGGATCTCATTCTGGTTACTTTACAGTATTGTCCCAACAACTCGCGTACCGAACCGTGACGCCCTTGTCGGCGCGTTTGTCGCAGCGTTGCTGTTCGAGGCCGGAAAGAAAGGTTTCGCGCTTTATATCACCATGTTCCCGTCATATCAGCTCATTTATGGCGTACTGGCAGTGATCCCTATCCTGTTTGTCTGGGTATACTGGACCTGGTGTATAGTCTTGCTTGGCGCAGAAATAACTGTCACTCTCGGGGAATACCGAAAACTCAAACAAGCCGCAGAACAAGAAGAAGCTGACCAACCATGATTGCATTAATTCAACGCGTAACCCGTGCCAGCGTCACCGTGGAGGACGAGGTGACGGGTAAAATCGGCCCAGGACTTTTGGTGTTATTGGGTGTCGAAAAAGAAGATGACGAACAAAAAGCGAATCGTCTGTGCGAGCGCGTGCTGGGATACCGTATCTTCAGCGATGCTGACGGCAAGATGAATCTGAATGTACAACAGGCTGGCGGCAGCGTGCTGGTGGTGTCGCAGTTTACGCTGGCGGCAGATACCGAGCGCGGTATGCGACCAAGCTTTTCCGGCGGGGCTGCGCCGGATCGCGCGCAGGCGCTTTATGAATATTTTGTCGAACGCTGCCGCCAGCAGGCGATAAACACGCAAACCGGACGCTTCGCTGCCGATATGCAGGTTGAGCTGGTTAATGACGGTCCCGTGACATTCTGGCTCCAGGTATGAGTCAGCTTCCGGCGTGGCCGCGGATAACAAGAGAGAGTACGGCTATGTATCACCTTCGAGTTCCGCAAACAGAAGAAGAATTAGAACGTTACTACCAGTTTCGCTGGGAGATGCTGCGTAAACCGCTGCACCAGCCGAAAGGGTCGGAACGGGATGGCTGGGATGCGTTGGCGCATCATCAAATGGTGGTGGACGAAGAAGGAAACTTAGTTGCAGTGGGCCGCCTGTATATCAATGCAGATAACGAGGCGTCTATTCGTTTTATGGCTGTACATCCCTCGGTACAGGATAAAGGGCTGGGGACATTAATGGCGATGACCCTGGAGTCTGTTGCCCGCCAGGAAGGCGTTAAGCGCGTCACCTGCAGCGCGCGCGAAGATGCGGTTGAGTTCTTTGCCAAACTCGGATTTGTCAATCAGGGGGAGATTACTACGCCCACAACCACGCCAATCCGCCATTTTCTGATGATTAAACCGGTAGCATCGCTGGATGATATCCTGCATCGCGGTGACTGGTGCGGGCAGCTTCAGCAGGCCTGGTATGAGCACATTCCATTGAGCGAAAAGATGGGGGTGCGCATTCAGCAGTACACCGGGCAAAAATTTATTACCACGATGCCGGAAACCGGTAATCAAAATCCGCATCATACGGTGTTTGCCGGCAGCCTGTTCTCCCTGGCGACGCTGACCGGATGGGGACTTATCTGGCTGATGCTCCGTGAACGCCACCTGGGCGGGACGATTATTCTTGCTGACGCCCATATTCGCTACAGTAAACCGATTAGCGGAAAGCCAAACGCCGTGGCTGATTTGGGCTCGCTAAGCGGTGATTTGGACAGGCTGGCGCGGGGTAAAAAAGCGCGTGTCCAGCTGCAGGTTGAACTCCTGGGCGGCGAGACCGCTGGGGCAATTTTCGAAGGCATTTATATCGTACTACCTGCGAAACCGTTCGGCCCGTATGAAGAGGGCGGGAATGAGGAGGAGTAGCTGGACATATCCAACTACTCGATGAAGGCATCCGCTGGTAGTTTAAAGCGTTGTGTAAGCGCTTTAATATGATTAACCGTTAGTGCTCTGCGGCCATTTAAGATGTTGCTGACGTTCGATTTAGAACCAAGTTCGTTGGCAAGATCTGCTGCTTTGAGACCGTATTGATCCATGAGCGTTCGCAATACTGAAACGCCAGGGGGCGTTTTCTCCAGGTGTTGGTTGAGTGCTTTGAATTCCGGCGCATGTTTTTCGTATTCACTGATTCGGGCACAGAGCAATTCAAATAGTGGGTTTTCAAGATCGTCGTGGTCGACCAGAAACTCCACTAGCGCTAGTGCCCTGCGATACTCATTGTCATTTCGGTCTTCCCCCATCAGTGGGACGCTTTTTACCGCATCGCTGAAGGTATCAACGATCTTTTTTGCGCTGGTTGCATCCATCTGACGATGAGTTCTCATTCTTTATTACCCCGATAATATGCGGTCAGTTTGTCATATTCGGCATGGGAAACGATATGTTTCACAAATATCTTATGTAACCTGAAATCTATGTAGGAAATGAGTCTCAGGCTGTTACCAGAAACATCAATCACCCACCATTTATCTCTGTACTTAAAATTATCCAGTGAAGGAATATACCGCTTCATCTCTTCAGGCTGAGTGAATGTTTTTTTCTCAAGAACATTCAGCAACTCAGTGAGGGCAAGCTCATGGTTTGGATACATGAGCATCGCTTCATTGAACGGTTTTCGGCTGATAACATGCACAATGTAGTTCCATTACAAAGTTTTCAACCTGAAAACAATTTAGCGCAACGTTATCCAGTTTTCAAGTTGAAAACAAAATTGAATTTTAGGTCATTTTGCCTGTTGATGGACTTACAACACGCCAGGCCACATCTCGCATGGCGCTTCGTGCCGTCTTGCTCACGCCGCCCAATTGGAAAAAACCGTGGATAACGCCGAGATAGCGCTGGCAAGTACACGCCACGCCCTGGTCGTTCAGACGGTGATATAGCGCTTCGCCTTCATCACGCAGTGGGTCGAACTCTGCGGTGAGGATATGCACCGGCGGTAAACCGGCAAAATCTTCACGCCATATCGGACTGGCTTCCGGGTGACGGAGGTCGGTACCCTGGAGATACATTTCGAAGCCTGATAGTAGTGTGTCGCGGGTGATGATGTAGTCTTGCCCGTTGCTGGCATAGCTGGGGAAACTGGCAGTAGCGTCAAGCATCGGGTAGATCAACAGCAGCTTCGCCGGAGACCAGTGGGCGGTGGATTTCAGGCGTAGCGCGCTGACCAATGCCAAATGCCCGCCTGCGCTATCGCCAGCAAGCGTGATACGTTCACGATCGATACCTAACTGCTCCGCGTATTGATGGACGATATTGGCTCCGCGTTCAGCGTCGTCATGAGCCGCAGGGAAGGTGTGCTCTGGCGCAAGGCGATACTGAATGGCAATCACCTTACAGCCGCTTTTCCAGGCCAGTTGCCGTAGCTGGGGGTCATGAGTCAGAAAGCCGCCGCTAACAAAACAGCCGCCGTGATAGTAGAGGATACAGGGTAGCGAACCTGATGCGTTTAGCGGCGAAACGACGCGAAATGTCATCCCTTCCAGCACGATATCTTCAGATTTTACGCGAATCTCTTTCTCGCCCGCCAGCGACGTGCTGGCAATATAACCCGCCCTCCGATCATCAATATTCTGCTCTCGTGAAGAGGGGCGGCCCGCAGCGATAAACCCGGCGACCAGTTCGGCAATTCCTTTTTCCAGTGGCATATAAGGCTCCTTAAGCTGTATGTATGTACAGTTTATAACCTGATTTGTTGGGGATGGAAAGTGGTGAAATGAGGGGATAATGATTCTGGATAGAGGTTCGCAAAAAATGGAATGCGGTTGGCGCTGGGTTTTTAATTTTTGTACTGTGAAATGATGATGCTATACGCCATTGACGTATAGATTATTTTCACTACTATAAGCCAATGGCGTAGGGAATATGCAATTCATAGAAACGGAACTCTTTACTGAAGATGTTAAAAAACTGCTCGATGATGATGAATACCATAAGCTTCAGGTTTTTATGGCTCAGCATCCAGATTGTGGTGATGTCATTCAGGAAACGGGCGGCCTGAGAAAAATGCGCTGGGGAGCGCGAGGCAAAGGAAAGCGCAGTGGCGTACGAATTATCTATTTTCATCGTAGTCAACGGTATGAGGTTCGCTTGCTTCTGATTTATCAAAAAGGCATTAAAGATGATCTCACGCCGCAGGAAAAAGCGGTGCTTCGTATGCTGAATGAGAGGTGGTAGATGGATAAAGTGTTATTTGAGCGATTAACTCAAAGTATGTCTCAAATGAATGAAATCATTGAAGGGACCCGTGAGCCTTCTCGTACCTTTCATATTGATGCAATGAAGATTAAAGAAATACGGCAGGCATCTGGGTTGTCGCAATCTAAGTTTGCAGAACTGATTTCGGTCAACGTGGATACGCTGCGCAACTGGGAGCAAGGAAGACGTTCACCGACAGGGCCAGCCAAAGCGTTACTTCGCGCCATTGCCAACGACCCGAGAAACGTTATACAAGCATTGCGTTATTGAGCAATGATCCGGCTAACGTAGATTGCTAGCCGGTATACCAGAGAACTTATTCCCCTTCGCCAGGGAACAGGAACGGGTTGATGGAACTGCGGGCGAAGCCCTCCTGTTCCATGCGCGCGTCCAGCACCAGCGAGGCGAGGTCGTCGGCCACTGCTTCTACTTTCGGGTCTTTTTCCTGATACAGAATCTTCAGGTAAGTCCCGCAATCGCCGCAGCTTTCGGCTTTCACCGCAGCCTGCTCATTTTCCAGCGACCAGTAGTGTAAGTCGCGGCTCTGTTCGCAGTTACTGCATTTTACGCGCACGACATGCCATTCGGTTTCGCACAGGTTACAGTGCAGATAACGCAGCCCCTGCGTGGTGCCGATCTGCACCATGCTGGAGACCGGCATCGAACCGCACACCGGGCAATACTGGCGCGCTTCACCGTATTCCGCGCGGGCTTTGCCTGGAATCAAGCTGGCCATTTGCGCCCAGTAAAGGGAGAGCGCGGCCCAGATAAACGGGGCTTTATCGCTGCTGACGGAGGCAAAATCCGAGGCAAACAGCGCGCTGGCCATCTGCTCCAGTTCCTGCTCTGAGGCTTTCTCCAGGTTCTCAATCACCGCCAGCGCGGGGCCGCTCATCTCGGGTTTTAGCTCGGCAATTAACGAATGCAGCAGTTTTTGCCAGTGCTTATCACGCGGCAGCACGTGGATATCCAGCGGCGGCTTGCCCTGGTCGTTCGCTTCTTTAATACGTGCGGTCAGATCCATCTCCAGCGGATGGTCGTACAGCACCACTTCCTGCGCGTGCGCGATAAGCGCGGCAAAGCGCAGGTAATCGCCCAGCGGGTTATTTTCAGCCAGCTCGCGCAGACGTTCGGCGCGGCGGTTGTAGACGTTTTTGAGTCGGGGGAACAATAACGGCGGAATCATATCCGCCGTACGTTTCTCGCTCGACCCCAGCTCATCTTGCGGGATTATGCGAATACTCATTCAGTTTCTTTTTCCGTTGTCTTGCGGACTTCTCGGTACCAGCGTGGGTGATGTTTCTTCGCCCACGACCGGGTTACCCAGCCTTCCACCATCGCGGTAATGGTGCCTTTCACCCAAAGGGCGGCGTAGATATGCACCATGATAACCACAATTAACGCTACTGCGGCAAAAGAATGCAACATTAACGCGAATCGGATCACCGGGATTGAGAAAGCAGGCGCAAAGTACGGACGCCAGATAATTACCCCGCTTACCAGCAGCAGCACCAGGAAGATAATCGCCGCCCAGAATACGCATTTCTGGCCGAAGTTATAACGCCCGGTGTCACCCACTTCCTCGTTGACGACGATCTTACGAATATTCTTCGCCCAAAAGATATCATCCCGATTGATTAGATTGTGGTGCCAATAACGGAAAAACATGATGATGAACGAGGCAAACATAACCACGCCCACAAACGGGTGCAGAATTCGCGCCAGTTGTGGGGTGCCCAGGATATGCATCAACCAGTTGAAGGATGGGAATAAAAAGCCCAGCCCGCTCACCGCCGCCAGCACGAAGCAGAAGGCGACGATCCAGTGGTTGATGCGTTCCGGCGCCGTATAGCGCACGATGGTGTCACGTCGTTTCATTTGCGCACCTCGTCTTTCTCTTCATGCAGGTTGTCATCTTCCTCTTCCGCGCGGTTCGGACCGACGCCGACATAGTGGAAGACGCTGGCGGCAAAGGTCGCGGCAAAACCGAACGCGGCGAGCGGTTTCCAGACGCCTTTCCAGAACTTAACGGTTTCGCTGATTTCCGGGTTTTCCGGCAGACCGTGATACAGATTCGGCTTGTCGGCATGATGCAGCACGTACATGACATGCGTACCGCCTACGCCCGCCGGATCGTACAGACCCGCATTGTCATAACCACGGGTTTTGAGTTCCGCCACCCGCTCGCCCGCCAGCGTTTTCATATCCTCTTTCGAGCCAAAATGAATGGCGCCGGTTGGACAGGTCTTCACGCAGGCCGGCTCCTGGCCGACCACCACACGGTCAACGCACAGCGTACATTTATAGACGCGGTTGTCTTCCGGGTTGAGGCGCGGCACGTTGAACGGGCAGCCAGCGATACAGTAGCCGCAGCCGATACACTGCTCGGACTGGAAGTCGACAATACCGTTAGCGTACTGAATGATCGCCCCTTCCGCCGGACAGGCTTTCAGGCAGCCTGGATCGGCGCAGTGCATACAGCCATCCTTACGGATCAGCCACTCCAGTTTGTCGTTCTGTTCCACTTCCGAGAAGCGCATCACCGTCCAGGATTTCGCGGTTAAGTCCGCCGGGTTGTCATACACCCCGACGTTATTGCCCACTTCATCACGGATGTCGTTCCACTCGGAGCACGCCACCTGACACGCTTTACAGCCGATACAGGTGGTGACGTCGATGAGTTTCGCCACCTCTTCCTGGTGGTCCCGCGCCTGGGGCGCGGGGGTGAAACCGTTAGTGGCGGAACGACGAATGATGTCTTGCGATTGATAAGCCATAGGTCGTCTCCGTTACACCTTTTCCACGTTCACAAGGAAGGATTTAAACTCCGGCGTTTGCGTGTTCGCATCGCCGACGAAAGGCGTTAACGTATTGGCGATAAAACCTTTTTTCGCCACGCCTTCGTAACCCCAGTGAATAGGAATACCGATGGTATCGATATCCTTGCCGTCCGCTTTCAGCGTGCGAATACGCTTGGTCACCACCGCTTTGGCTTTGATATAGCCGCGGTTTGAGGAGACCTTCACGGTATCGCCATGCGCGATGCCGAGCTTATTCGCCAGTTTCTCGCCAATTTCCACAAACTGTTCCGGCTGGGCGATAGCGTTAAGCAACGCGTGCTTGGTCCAGTAGTGGAAGTGCTCGGTCAGACGGTAAGTGGTTCCGACATACGGGAACTTATCCGCTTTACCCAGCGCGTCGGCATCGTCTTTAAAGATACGGGCGGCAGGGTTAGAGATAACGTTCGGGTGCAGCGGGTTAGTGCCCAGCGGCGTTTCAAACGGCTCGTAGTGTTCCGGGAACGGCCCTTCCGCCATCTTATCGATGGCAAACAGGCGACCCATCCCTTCCGGCTGCATGATAAACGGTCCGACGTCGCTGCCGGGCGCGGCGGCGCTGTAGTCCGGAATATCCCATCCGGCCCATTTTCCGCCTTCCCATTTCAGTAGCTGACGTTTCGGGTCCCAGGGATTACCCTGCGGATCGGCGGAGGCGCGGTTATAGAGGATGCGGCGGTTAAGCGGCCATGCCCATGCCCAGCCCAGCGTGTTGCCGAGACCAGACGGGTCGGCGTTATCACGACGCGCCATCATGTTGCCTTCCGGCGTCCAGCTACCGGCGAAAATCCAGCAGCCGCTGGACGTCGTACCGTCATCGCGCAGTTGCGCGAACGAACTGAGCTGTTGACCTTTCTTCACCACCACCGCGCCGGTTGCCGGGTCGATAAGATCGGCCAGCGCTTTACCGTTACTTTCCATCGCCACTTCTTCAGAGGCGGGTTCGTATGGTTTGGTGTAGTTCCAGGTCATATTCAGCACCTGTTCCGGGTTGGCGCCGCCCTGTTCAGAGTACATCTTACGCAGGCGTAAGAAGATACCGGCGAGGATTTCGCCGTCGGTCATGGCAATTCCCGGGGCGTCTGCGCCCTTCCAGTGCCACTGTAACCAGCGACCGGAGTTAACGATGGAACCATTTTCCTCGGCAAAACAGGTGGAAGGCAGACGGAACACTTCGGTCTGGATTTTTGCGGGATCAACGTCGTTCGACTCACCGTGGTTTTGCCAGAAGGTGGACGTTTCGGTGTTGAGCGGATCGATAGTCACCAGGTACTTCAGTTTGGAAAGCGACGCGACCACTTTGTTTTTGTTCGGGAATGAGGCCACCGGGTTAAAGCCCTGGCAGATATAGCCGTTGACCTTGCCCTGTTTCATCATCTCGAAGTACTGCAACACGTCGTAGCCTTTGTCCCACTTCGGTAGCCAGTCGAAGCCCCAGCTGTTTTCCGCTGTCGCTTTATCACCAAAGAAGGCCTTCATCATTGAGACGAAGAATTTCGGATAGTTACCCCAGTAGTTGACCTGATCCTTCAACAATGGCTTCGGCGTATTGGCAGCCAGATAGGTTTGCAAATCGGTCTGTTTTTCGCTCGGCAGCGTCAGGTAGCCCGGCAAACTTTGCGACAGCAGTCCTAAGTCGGTCAGTCCCTGAATATTGGAGTGACCGCGCAGGGCGTTAACGCCGCCGCCCGCCATCCCCATGTTACCGAGCAGAAGCTGGATCATCGCCATAGTACGGATGTTCTGCGCGCCGATGGAATGCTGCGTCCAGCCCAGCGCGTACAGGAACGACGCGGTTTTATCTTTTGCGCTGGTTTCTGCAATGTACTCGCACACTTTCAGGAAGTCCGCTTTCGGCGTACCGCAGATATTTTCTACCACGTCCGGCGTATAGCGTGAGACATGCTGTTTCAACAGATTCCAGACACAGCGCGGGTGTTGCAGTGTCGTATCGCGTTTGGCAAAACCGTTTTCGTCCAGCTCATAGTGCCAACTGGTTTTATCGTACTGCCGCTTATCTGCGTCGTAGCCGGTGAACAGACCATCATCGAAGCCAAAATCTTCACGCACGATCAGGCTGGCATTGGTATAGGCCTCGGTGTATTCACGGTTGTATTTTTCGTTGGTCAGCAGATACAGCATCACGCCTGACAAGAAGGCAATGTCAGTACCAGAGCGTATTGGCGCATAGAAATCGGCCACCGACGCGGTACGCGTAAAGCGCGGATCGATCACAATCAGCTTCGCGCCGTTGTGAATTTTGGCTTCCATCGCCCAGCGGAACCCGACCGGGTGAGCTTCTGCGGCGTTACCGCCCATCACCACGACGAGGTTGGCGTTCTTGATGTCGACCCAGTGGTTGGTCATCGCACCGCGACCAAATGTTGGAGCAAGACTTGCTACCGTTGGTCCGTGTCAGACACGCGCCTGGTTGTCGACCGCGAGCATACCCAGCGCGCGGGAGAATTTTTGCGTTAAATAACCCGTCTCGTTACTGGATGCGGAAGCGCACAGCATCCCGGTGGTGAGCCAGCGGTTAACGGTAACGCCTTCGGCGTTCTGCGCCTGATAGTTGGCGTCGCGATCTTCCTTCATCAGTTTAGCGATGCGGTCAAAGGCTTCTTCCCAACTGATCTGTTGCCACTTATCTGAACCCGGCGCGCGGTATTGCGGGAATTTCAGGCGGCTTTCAGAGTGGATAAAGTCCACCAGACCGGCCCCTTTCGGGCACAGCGCGCCACGGCTTACCGGATGATCCGGGTCCCCTTCGATATGGAAAATAGATGCTTTGGCGTTTTTCGCACCGTCGCCGAGGCTGTACATTAACAGCCCGCAGCCAACGGAACAGTAGGTGCAGGTGTTACGGGTTTCGCGGGTGCGCAGCAGTTTATATTGCCGTGTTTCCGCTAGCGCTACGCCGGGCGCGAAGCCCAGTGCCGCCGCCGTGGTGCCTGCCATACCGCCAGCGCAGATCTTAAAGAACTGCCTTCTGCTGACCTGCATGGTTTGCTCCTTGTTTCGACATTGTCACTTCTCTTTCACATTTCTCTATCCGAAACGCTCAGGGAGTGGTTGTTATTTTTCTTTGCGGACGGGCCCGCAAAGGTTCAGAATTGGATAAATTTTCCTCCATCCGGGAGGAGTTGTAACAGAATACCATAATGTTGGTGTGTGTGTTCTTATATGGTTAAAAGAAAGTGAACAATATACTGTCTGAAGAAGTCCTAAATGTGACTGATTTCACAACCTCACGCCAGTTGGCTCTCTGGAAACGCGAGGATTTGCAGTCCCCCCAACTTGATGATGTTGCCGAGGAAGTGCCTGTGGCACTGGTGTATAACGGTATTTCGCATGTCGTTATGATGGCCTCTCCAAAAGATCTGACGCATTTTGCAATGGGGTTTTCTCTGTCGGAAGGGATCATTGACAGCCCGCGTGAAATCTATGGCATGGACGTTGTACCGTCCTGTAACGGACTTGAAGTGCAGATTGATCTTTCCAGCCGTCGATTTATGGGGCTGAAAGCGCGTCGTCGCGCGTTGGCCGGACGCACCGGTTGCGGCGTGTGTGGCGTGGAACAGCTCAATGACATCGGTAAGCCGGTGCAACCGCTGCCGTTTAGCCAAACGTTTAATCTCGGTAACCTTGATCGCGCGTTAAAACATCTGAATGATTTTCAACCGACGGGTAAGCTGACGGGTTGTACGCACGCTGCGGCGTGGGTCATGCCGTCGGGTGAACTGGCGGGGGGCCATGAAGATGTCGGACGCCACGTTGCGCTGGATAAACTGCTCGGCCGCCGCGCCACGGAGGGTGAGGAATGGCGGCAAGGCGCGGCGCTGGTTTCCAGTCGCGCGAGTTACGAAATGGTGCAGAAGTCGGCGATGTGCGGTGTGGAAATTTTGTTTGCGGTTTCTGCTGCCACCACGCTCGCGGTTGACGTCGCTGAACGGTGTAATCTTACGCTGGTGGGGTTCTGTAAGCCGGGTCGGGCGACGATTTATACCCATCCGCAGCGGTTAATCGCAGACTAAAATAGTACCCTCTACATTTGCGTAAAATATATATTATTAATTTAATATATATTTTATGTAGAATGATGGTGTATGAAATATATATTTTCTGGATTTTACAGCCTCTCTTAATAACGGAATGACGTATAGTGGCGAGGCCATATTTTCGTTAAAATAAGAGAACCCCAATGTAAATATACAAAAGGCAATTAAATGAAAAGGAATTTATTATCCTCAGCGATAATCATTGCGCTAATGACCCTGGGCGCAACAGGATGTGATGACAATAATGTTAAAACCGAGGCGACTCCGGCCGCCAGCAGTCAGCCTGCGACGCCAGCGCCTTCTCAGACGCCGGAAACGCAATCTGACGAAAGTCCAGCGCAGCCCTCAGCAGCGAAGCCAGAAACGGCAACTCAGCCCCTGGCGGCGAAGCCAGAAACGCCAGCTCAGCCGGAGGTTGACGCTGAAGAAGTTTATAGTGAAAAAATGGATGTCTATATCGATTGTTTTAATAAACTTCAATTGCCCGTTCAGCACAGTCTGGCGCGTTACGCGGATTGGGTGAAAGACTTTAAAAAAGGTCCGACAGGGAAAGAGAGCCTGGTTTATGGCATTTATGGTATTACGGAGTCTTACATAACGAATTGCCAGAAAGAGATGAAACAGGTGGCCGCCTTAACGCCATTGCTTGAGCCTATTGATGGCGTTGCCGTTAGCTATATTGATAGCGCCGCCGCGCTGGGTAATACCATTAACGAAATGGAAAAATATTATACCCAGGAAAACTATAAAGATGATGCCTTTGCTAAAGGTAAGGCGCTGCATCAGACATTACTGAAGAATATTGAGGATTTTAAACCCGTCTCGGAAAAATATCATGAGGCTATTCAGGAAATAAATGACAAACGGCAATTGACACAGTTGAAGAGAATAGAAGAAGCGGAAGGTAAAACATTTAACTATTATTCTCTGGCTGTCATGATCTCGGCAAAGCAGATCAACAAGGTTATTTCTGCCGATACCTTTGATGCCGAAGCGATGATGAAAAAAGTCGCGGAACTGGAAACAATGATTGCGCAATTGAAAGAAGTGAATACTGATGGCCGTAATTCTTCATTCATCAGCTCTGCGGCTGATTATCAGCTACAAGCTAAAAAATATATTCGTCGCATCAGAGACAATGTTGAGTATTCTGATTTTGAAAAGAAACGGGTGCAGGACCCTGCAACAGGATGGATGGTTGCGGATTCTTATCCGGCGTCGTTGAGAAGTTATAACGAGATGGTGGATGATTATAACCGCCTGCGTTGAGTGACGGCACATTATCTGTGTGCAGGCTGGCGCAAGTGCCTATAAAATTACGCTATAACGCCAATAAAAAGCGCCGATCAGGCGCTTTTTTCGTTTATGTATTCTTCATCAGGCAATATCCGTAAAAATAGCTGACGTAAACATTAACTAAAGAGAGCTATTAGAAAAACCAGTAATCTGAAGCTATCATAAGATGTTGACGTCACGCTGGAAGGTACTGGTAGTGTAATTGAGGATCGGCATTTATATGGAAAGCATTTATCCCGCCTGATGCGAAAATTCTGAGCCACTTCAGCATAGGGCGGCCCAGCCTTCATCACTTATAGGGTGTCACGTCCAACTGTTCTGTAAGACGTTAATTAATACCCGCCATTCGTAATAACGCGGTCACTACCGCAGCGGCGATAATCACCACAATAAGCGGCATTTTACGCCAGGCTAAAAATACGGCGAAGCCAACCCCAAGAACGCGCGCCATTCCGGCAAAATGTTCGCCTTCGTAAAAGGTGGTCGCCAGCGCGACGGAGAATAGCAGCACCGTTGCCGCATCCGAGAGCAGCGCCTGTGAACGCTCAGACAGCGCCAGACGGCTGCCAAGTTTCGCGCCGCCGAGGCGCATCAAATAGGTTCCCGCAGACAAAAGAGCAATACCGATAATAAATAGCGTCATATTGCCCATTATTTTTTCCTCGCCAGTAGGCCAAGCAGCGAAAGCAACACCGGCAATCCGGCAGCCACAAAGGGAACGGCGGCAAGCGACAGCGCGGCGCCGCTGCAACCACGAATCAATGTGGTGCGGTTTTTAAACGCCGGGATCACCAGCGCCAGTAAGATTGCCGGAAATACGGCATCCAGACCGATGGTTTCTGGGGCAGGGAGCAGTTTGCCGACACCTGCGCCAATCAGTGTGCCAATCGGCCAGAATAGGGCGACGCCCAGACCGCATAGCCAGTAGGCGGCTTTACGTTGTTCGGGTGTTTTTTGCGACAGGCCGAACACCACGCTCTCATCATTCATAATATGGCAGCCGAAAAAGCTGGCGGCGCGGGTGCCAACCAAATCGCGCACCGTTACGCCAAACGGCACGTGGCGCGCATTCACCAGCAGTCCTGCCGCCGCCGCCGCTAACGGATTGCCGCCGCTGGCAACAATGCCGATAAACATAAATTCGGACGCGCCCGCCAGCACAAAAATAGAGAGGACAAACGGCACCCACAGAGGGAAACCGTAGGCCATCGCCAGTGAGCCATAGGACATGCCGACGACGCCCACGGCCAGGCACACTAAAAATATCGCTTTTATCGTGTCTCCCTTGAGACAGGAAAAATAGTGTTTCATCTTCTTTAGTCATATCGAACGAATTTTCATTATAATGAACGGAACAGATTTGCTTTACAAGACGAACATTTCGTTCGTTATAGTGAACGTTGGATGCTTTATGACACAACCTATTAGCGTCATTGCCAGAAGTCTGGTACGCGAACGCCAGCGAACCGGACTGTCGCTGGCGGAGATTGCGCGGCGCGCAGGCATCGCTAAATCTACGCTTTCACAACTGGAAGCAGGGAACGGCAACCCCAGTCTGGAGACGTTATGGTCGCTATGCGTCGCGCTCGACATTCCCTTTGCCAGGCTGCTGGAGCCGCAGGTACAAAAAACGCAGGTGATTCGCCGCGGAGAGGGCACCAAAGTCGTGGCGGAGCAGGCGCATTATCAGGCGATATTACTGGCGGCGTGTCCGCCCGGCGCGCGGCGTGATATCTATCTGCTGTTGACGCAGCCGGGGGCCGACCGGATCTCTCACCCGCATCCGCCGGGGTCGGTGGAACATATTATTGTTACGCAGGGAAAAGCCCTCGTCGGCTTAACCGAGGCGCCGGAAGAGCTGGCGGAGGGCGATTACATTTGTTATCCCGGCGACCAGGCGCATATCTTTAAAGCGCTGGAACCGGATACTCAGGCTATCCTGGTAGCGGAGCAGAATTGAAATTGCCGGATGGCGGCGTAACCGCCTTATCCGGCCGACAAAAAATAAAACCGTAGGCCCGGTAAGCTTGCGCCACCGGGCACACGACTTACTGCAGATAGAACACCTCTTTTAGCTCTGCGCTGACCGGGCTGTTATCCGGATTCGCGGGCATAACGTCACGCATATGTTTCCACCAACGCTGGCAAACGTCGGTGCTGGCAACGGCATTCCAGCGCTCCTCGGATTCAATCTCAACGGTGGCGAACAGCAGATTGCGCTCCTGATCGAGATAAATCGCGTAGTGATGCGCGCCGTGAGATTTTAATACGGCTTCCAGCTCCGGCCAGATTGGGTTATGACGACGCTGATACTCCTCGTGCGCGTCGGCATTTACCTGCATCACAAAGGCTTTGCGGATCATAACGCCTCCAGGTACAGCTCGCGAACTTCATCGCGGCTGGCGGTGCGCGGGTTACACGGCGCGCACGGGTCGGCGAGGGCTTTATCCAGCCAGCCTTCGATATCTTCTTTTGTGACGCCCAGCTTGCTGAAACCTTCTGGAATGCCGACGCGTTTGCTCAGCGTACGGATAGCGTTAATCGCTTCCTGACTTGCGGCTTCGTCAGACATACCGCGCGTCTCCACGCCCATCGCCTGTGCGATGCGGGCAAAACGCGCGACGGCGTTCGGACGGTTAAAGTTCTCGACAATTGGCAGCAGGATAGCGTTGCAGACGCCGTGCGGCAGATTGTGGGTTGCGCCCGGCTGGTGCGCCAGCGCGTGAACCAGCCCCAAACCGGCGCTGTTGAACGCCATACCCGCCAGGTACTGGCCGAATGCCATTTGCTCACGGGCTTCGAGGTTATGGCCATCGTCAACCGCTTTCGGTAGCCACACATTGATTAAGCGAATCGCTTCCAGCGCGTTAGCGTCGGTGAGCGGATGCGCGCCAACGGAGACATAGGCTTCCACCGCATGGGTCAGGGCATCCATGCCGGTTGCGGCGGTCACAGACGCCGGGATTTCCAGCATGACGCTGGCGTCATCCACGGCAATATCCGGGATGATATTCGGGTCGATGATCACCTCTTTGACCTTACGGGCAGAGTCGATAATCACCGCGTTGCTGGTCATCTCGGCCGCGGTACCTGCCGTAGTATTAATCGCTACCAGCGGTACGCCGGCGTTTTTCACTTTGCCGACGCCGGAGTAGGCGGTAGATGGACCTGGGTTGGCGGTCAGAATTTTCACCGCTTTAGCGGTATCGATCGGGCTGCCGCCGCCGAAGGCGATAATGTAGTCACATTCTGCGCTCTGATACGCCGCAAAACCTTTCTGCACCAGCTCTTCTGTCGGGTTTGGGAACACCTCATCAAACAGGTGGTAAGACATTTGATGTTCATCCAGTGCGCTAAACAGGCTATCCAGCAGGCCCAGCTTTACCAGTTGACCATCGGTAACGATCAGCGCTTTGCCCCATTGCTTATTCGCCACGAGGTTCACCATATCGGCAATCGCTCCAGCGCCATGCAGGCTAATTTTTGGCAGTGCCAACATAAAGCTCATCACTATTCTCCTTAAAAAAATTCCCTGTTGCCCGATGGCGCTACGCTTATCGGGCCTACGGTAAAATGCGCACCGACCTGTAGGCCGGATAAGGCAAAGCCGCATCCGGCGTTGAGTTGGGAGGTATTAGTACAGCGCTACGGCGCTGGCCAGCGGTGTCACGCCAAAACGTTTGCCGAGGGCGACCAGTTCTTCGCGCGTGATGGTCTGCTTCATACCGCCCATCGAATAGATTTTGACTAATACCTCAGCGGATTTCTCTGCGGTATCTATCAAACCGAAGGTTTCATCCAGCGTAGGTCCGCTTCCGAACACGCCGTGGAACGGCCACAGTACCAGCGAATGTTTCTGCATTTCTTGCGCGGTGGCCTGGCCGATTTCATCGGTGCCTGGCACCATCCACGGCAGAATGCCGACACCGTCCGGGAATACCACCAGGCATTCGGTGCTGCCTTCCCACAGTTTGCGGGTGATCAGCGCAGTGTTGTTTTCCAGTACGTAGGTGAGGGCGATCAGGTTAGTCGCATGGCAATGCATAATGACGCGGTCTTTGCCGTGGGTGGCTTTGATGCGTTCGCAGTGGGAGAGGAAATGCGCCGGGAGTTCAGAGGTGGGGACCGCGTCGTGGGTTAAGCCCCACAGAATGTGGTAGCCTGCGCCGTCGCTGTCGATTTTGACCACGCCTAAATTAGCTGCCGGATCGAGCTGCACGTTGCGGAAGAATTTGCCGGAACCGGTAACGATAAACGGCGTATTCGCCAGCAGCGGCATGGGTTGACTTAGCGCGATATAGCGCGGTTTTTCGTGGAAATTAGCCGCAAAAGGCGCGATATCGGTTTCATCCAGACGCAGCGTCAGGTTACCGCCATTACGTTCGTCCCACCCTTTCAGCCACGCATCAGACGTGGCTTTAATCATGCCCTGGACAAACCAGGAATCGGTAATATTTTGCATGTTCGTGTTCCCATTCATTGCCCGAAGGTTATTCGGGTCTTACGTAGGCCGGATAAGCGCAGCGCCATCCGGCAATCGTGTTTCATTTATTGCCGGATGGCGACGCGGGCGTCTTATCCGGCCTACAAATCAGGTGTCGCTGTCAGCTACGTTTGCTCAGGATCTCTTTTTCGTAGGTGCGAACGCTGTCCAGCCACTGGCTGCCAGTCGGCGTGTCGTGACGCTGGCAATACATTTCCCAGACGGCCTGCCACGGCAGAGATTTCTGCTCTTCCAGCAGCGCCAGACGCGCGGTGTAATCGCCGCTGGCTTCAAGCTGACGCAGTTGATCTGTGGGTTCCAGCAGAGCGCGCAGCAGCGCTTTTTTCATGTTGCGGGTACCGATAACCCACGCGGCGACACGGTTGATAGAGGCGTCGAAGAAATCCAGGCCGATATGCACACGGTCGAACAGGTTATGACGGACGATCTCGCTGGCAATTGCCTGGGTTTCATCGTCCAGGAGCACCACGTGGTCGCTATCCCAGCGTACCGGGCGGCTGACGTGCAGCAGCAGCCGTGGCACGTAGAGCATGGCGGCGGAAATTTTGTCGGAAATCACTTCAGTGGGATGGAAGTGGCCCGCATCCAGGCACAGCGCGGTCTGACGGCTGGTGGCGTAGCCCATGTAGAACTCATTGGAGCCGACGGTGTAGCTTTCCGCGCCGATGCCAAACAGTTTGCTTTCGACGGCGTCGATGTGGTGCGCCGGGTCGAATTTCTCGCTAATGACCTCATCCAGCGCTTCCAGCAGGCGCTGGCGCGGGGCTAAACGGTCGACGGTAATGTCTTTCATGCCGTCCGGGATCCAGATGTTCATCACCGACGGCGTACCGAGCTGCTCACCAAAGTATGCCGAGACGCGGCGGCTGGCCTTGCAGTGATCGATCCAGAACTGGCGAATTTTCGCGTCTGGATGAGAGAGGGTAAAACCGTCAGCGCTCAGTGGATGAGAAAAACAGGTGGGGTTGAAATCCAGCCCCAGCCGGTTCGCTTTCGCCCACTCCACCCAGTTTTTAAAATGCTCCGGTTTGATCTGGTCGCGGGCAACCGGCGTATCCGACTCAAGGTAGATAGCGTGCAGGTTCAGCCGTTTTGGGCCTGGGATCAGGCGCAGCGCCTGTTCCAGATCGGCGCGCAGTTCGGTGGCGTTACGCGCTTTGCCCGGATAGTTGCCGGTTGACTGAATTCCGCCCGTCAGCGAACCTTCCGGGTTCTCGAATCCGGCAACATCGTCGCCCTGCCAGCAGTGCATGGAAACCGGCAGGCGATCGAGCTGGCGCAGCGCCTCCTCGACATCAATACCTACTGCGGCGAAACGTTGTTTTGCCAGTTCCCAGGCTTGTTCCAGTTGAGTGGTCATGCGCAAAGCTCCTTTGTCTGTCGTTTGGGTTGAAACTGCGCAACGTGGCGGGCAATTTCACTATCAGGATTAGGGATATAGGTTGTCAGGTCGTAGTTAGCGCTGACGACCTGACGGAAGTCATCGACGTTGTTTAATTCGTCGAGGGTCATAAGCTGAATACCAATATTGCCAAGGGTGGAGGCTTCAACCGGCCCGGCCATCACGCGAATACCACATGCATCGGCGCACAACTGGTTGAGTAGCGCGTTTTGGCATCCGCCGCCGACAATATGCAGTTGGGTAAATTTTTCACCGCGCAGATTTGCCAGTTCGTGCAGAATGTCGGCATACAACAGCGCCAGACTGTCGAAAATGCAGCGCGCCAGTTCGGCATCGCTGACGGGAACGGGCTGGTCGGTCTCGCGACAGGCGGCCTGGATTTCAGCGCGCATATCGTCAGGATTGATAAAGCGATCGTCATTCGGGTTAATCAGGAAACGGCAGGCCGGCAGCGCTTCTGTTTGGGCAATAAGCGCAGGCAGATCGGTAATGCGCCGTTCTTTCAGCACACGCTGGAGCAGCCACAAACCCATAATGTTTTTCAGTACCCGATAACGCCCTTCTGCGCCGCCTTCGTTGGTGATATTGGCAGCCAGCGCCTCGTCAGTGGTGTAGGGCATTTTGCTTTCAAAACCCATCAACGACCAGGTGCCTGAAGACAGGTAAGCGCTATGTTTATTTGCCAGCGGAGAGGCAATAACGGCGCTGGCGGTATCGTGGCTGGCGACGGCTACCACCGGAATACGGTTGCCCTGCGGGCAAATCCAGTCGCCGATAACATTGCCAGGGTGCGAGGGGCGGCCGAACCAGCCCTTTTTCGCGCCAGTCCACGCCAGCAGGGTATCGTCCCAGTCATCGGTATTGATATTGACCAATTGGGTGGTCGTGGCGTTGGTGTATTCCCAGTTCATTTCACCGGTCAGGCGGTAGCTGAAATAATCGGGCATCAGCAGCGCATGAGCGACCTGCGCCGTTAACTCAGGCTGTTGCTTCGTCAGCGCGCGTAACTGATAGATGGTGTTAAACGGCAGAAACTGAATCCCGCTGCGGCGATAGATTTCGCTTTTGCCGATCTGGACCAGCGCTTGCGACATGATGCCCGTGGTACGGTTATCGCGGTAGGATACCGGCAGGCCGACACGCTGACCTTGTTTATCCAGCAGGACATAATCGACGCCCCAGGTGTCGATGCCGATGCTGTCGATAAGAATGCCTTCATTGCAGACTTTCTTCAGACCAAGACGGATATCCTTTTCCAGACTGTCGATGTCCCAGGTGTCAAACCCGTCTGTTTTTTGTAGGCAGTTCACAAAACGGTGAATTTCACGTAGCGTCAGGGTACGGTGTTTGCTGTCGTAACGCGCCAGCATCACGCGCCCGCTGGATGCGCCGAGATCAACCGCGACACAATGGCGAAAAGTCATAATCAGGTCCTTCTTAGAGTCATTGCGCACAGTCTAAAAAAGCCCTCAAAGACCTACCTTCTCGTTACTGACAGGAAAATGAGCCGCTGGCAACAAGGCAAAGATGAACGTGATAGCGTTCACAGTTTCTACTAATAGGCCGGTGTGATGTCGTCCGCATTTCCCGCTTTTTCCCGCCTTTTCTTGAAAAAAAGACCATGTTTGCGCGCTTTAGCGTCAAAAATTTAAGGTGAGGCCGATAGCCCTTAATTACTATTCGGACATGTTGAATTCAGGAGGAAGCAACCATGACCGTACTGCATAGCGTGGATTTTTTTCCATCAGGTAAAGCGCCCGTGGCGATTGAACCCCGTCTGCCGCAAGCCGCTTTCCCTGAACATCATCATGATTTTCATGAAATCGTGATTGTGGAACACGGTACGGGCATTCATGTATTCAACGGGCAGCCGTATACCATCAGCGGCGGTACCGTGTGTTTTGTTCGCGATCACGACCGGCATTTATATGAACATACCGACAACCTATGCCTGACGAATGTACTGTGGCGTTCGCCGGACGCTTTCCAATTCCTGGCGGGGCTGGATCAATTGCTGCCGCAGGAGCAGGATGGTTACTATCCTTCGCACTGGCGGGTGAATCAGAGTGTGTTGCAGCAGGTGCGCCAGTTGGTCGGTCTGATGGAGCGCGCCGGAGACAGCATGGATGCGCCTGCCGTGGCGAATCGCGAAATTTTGTTTATGCAACTACTGGTGTTGTTGCGCCGCAGTAGCCTGATGGAAGGCGCAACCAATAACGACGCCAAACTCAACCAACTGATGGCATGGCTGGAAGAACATTTTGCGGAGGAGGTCTGCTGGGAGGCGGTAGCTGAACAGTTTTCGCTGTCGCTACGCACGCTGCATCGTCAGCTTAAACAGCATACCGGGCTGACGCCGCAACGTTACCTTAATCGCCTGCGTTTGATCAAAGCCCGGCATTTATTACGCCATAGCGATCATAGCGTGACAGAAATCGCGTACCGCTGCGGTTTTGGCGACAGTAACCACTTTTCGACTCTGTTTCGCCGAGAATTTAACTGGTCGCCGCGGGATATCCGTCAGGGACGCGATGCGATAATCCAGTAACGCGAACGCTATCAACGTTTTCGTCGCCAATATGCTGATAATTATACCCTTTAATACCGGATGGCGGCTGCGCCTTACCTGGCCTACGGCGGCGAGCGGTAGACAGAATAAGCGTAGCGCCATCCGGCAAGCATTCAACATGAGGTGCTGCGGTGGCAAAT
This sequence comes from Salmonella sp. JXY0409-18, assembly GCF_020268625.1. Lineage (NCBI taxonomy): Bacteria > Pseudomonadati > Pseudomonadota > Gammaproteobacteria > Enterobacterales > Enterobacteriaceae > Salmonella > Salmonella sp. JXY0409-18. The sequence goes on along the minus strand of NZ_CP084216.1, from coordinate 4,389,387 downwards.
CAGTTAATCCTTTTGAAAAAAGATTTTTTTACTGATGAGCAGCAGGCCGTTACGGTTGCCGATCGCTATCCACAGGATGTTTTTGCGGAACATACGCATGAGTTTTGTGAACTGGTGATGGTCTGGCGGGGCAATGGCCTACACGTTCTTAATGAGCGCCCATACAGAATTACCCGCGGCGATCTGTTTTACATTCGTGCTGAAGACAAACACTCCTATACCTCCGTTAACGATCTGGTGCTGCAAAATATCATTTACTGCCCGGAGCGTTTGAAACTCAATGTAAACTGGCAGGCGATGATTCCCGGCTTTCAGGGAGCGCAGTGGCATCCTCACTGGCGGCTGGGCAGTATGGGAATGAATCAGGCGCGGCAGGTCATTAACCAGCTTGAACATGAGAGTAATGGGCGCGATCCGCTGGCGAATGAGATGGCGGAATTGCTGTTTGGTCAACTGGTGATGACGTTAAAACGGCATCGCTACGCGACCGACGATCTTCCGGCAACCTCCAGAGAAACCCTGTTGGATAAATTAATTACCGCTTTGGCTAATAGCCTTGAGCGTCCCTTTGCGCTGGATGCGTTTTGCCAGCAGGAACAATGCAGCGAACGGGTGCTGCGGCAGCAGTTTCGCGCCCAAACCGGGATGACGATTAATCAATATTTACGCCAGGTCCGTATTTGCCACGCGCAGTATCTGCTTCAGCATAGCCCGCTGATGATTAGTGAGATTTCGATGCAGTGCGGTTTTGAAGATAGTAATTATTTTTCAGTGGTGTTCACGCGGGAAACCGGGATGACGCCGAGCCAATGGCGCCATCTCAGTAATCAAAGCGATTAACTGGCCATGCCTAAACCGACAATATTCGCCGCGATAATAATTACCACGCAGCCGAGGCTTAATACGGCAACGGGACGGCGGCCAGCATTTTTCCACTCTTTTAGCACCAGACCGACAAGCCCCCCGCACAGCACATAGAAGCTCATGTGCAGCATCCAGCTCATGTAGTCATATTGCGCTGGAATGCGCGCGTGACCCCAGGCATAGAAAAAGAACTGCAAATACCACATCAGACCGCCAAGCGCGGACAGCAGAATATTGCTGATAATCAACGGTCTTGCCAGCGAGAAGTCGGCTTTTATCGACAGATTTTGTACTTTTGCCAGGCGGATAAAACAGAAACCGAGGTTAACCAGCGCGCCGCCGCCCATAATCACCACGTAACTCGGCAGCGCGACATAGAGCGGGTCAACGCCAAGCGCGGCAGCAGCTTCATGCATCGGTTTCGCGGCGTTCATGGCAAAAGACATCCCCGCCGAGAAAATACCGCACATCACTGCCAGCAGAAGCCCTTTCTTCAGATTGAACTCCTCCGCTTTAATGCCCATTTTGCGTTCTTTTAACTGTCCGGCGCGCGTCACAATCCCGACGCCGATCAGCGCGACAAAAACGCCAAGTAGCGTCATGCGTCCCCCTTCGGTATGGATTAACACATCGAAGTTACCGTTGATGATAGGCGTCATCAGCGTGCCGACGATAAGCGTAATGCCAATAGCGATGCCGATACCCATCGACATCCCGAGATAACGCATAGTCAGACCGTAGTTAATATTGCCGATGCCCCACATGGCGCCGAACAGAAAAACCGGTAAAAGGGTGGAGAGGTTAAACTGTCCATAATAGGCCCAGAAATCAGGCAGTAACAGAGCGCTAATTGTCCACGGCAGAATAAGCCAGGAGACGATGCCGCCCACTGACCACATGGTTTCCCATGACCACTGTTTCACTTGCTTGAACGGAGCATAGAAGCAGGCTGCACTGGCCGCCCCTATCAAATGCCAGAAAATACCCATCGTAATCGCGTTACTCATGACATGTTCCTCATTATTTTTTATGGACGGGATACCCCTTCCGTTTGCATGAGTTTAAAAATTACGCCGCCTGGTAACCTTATAACGATTGCCGCCGTTGGGTGTATTCTGGCAATCAGCACGTTAATGAAGTGATTAACTTCACGTTTTAAAAAAGTCGGAGCGCATCATGACCGTCTGGATGTTATTTAAATCAGTGGGTAATATTGGTTTTCTAAAATACCTTCATCATAACGACACGAAACGACTTAGCTGGCAGCAATGCAAAGAAAACGCTGCGTGAGCTCACATAATGGGAATAGTCTGACTTACCGTTTGATAAAAAGGTAGTTATACAGTAATTATTTAGTTGTTTTATTTGTATTTACAATTTAAATATATTGAAATTAACGTTAGGAATCAATGAAATATAAATATAGGGAAATCCCTATATTGGCTTTGTTGATGGTGTTTTGATTTTTATGTTATATGGCGAATATAAATTTCATTTATTTTATTTTGCTTTTTGAACATTATCCCAATTTTAAATTAAAGATCTTTGCCTATATTGTCGCCATTCACATTGCGTATTATGGTTGTAACGGCCTGACATAAAACAACGTTTTAATTTTAAATTAAATGGATTCTGTTATGAGAAAATCTCTTTTCTTACTATTACCTCTTGTTGTAACAAATGCGCATGCAGTATATGTCGATGTTCGTCATGAATATCTTGACGACAGTAAAGCTAACTATGACCGTGCGTATATTTCTCATCGGTTTGCGAATGGTTTTGGTTTTGCGATAGAAGCTATCTCAAAATCAGGCGGGGATGACACCAATAAAGCGTTTAATGACCTGGAAACACAGGGCAACGAATATACGATAAGCTACCAATTTAAAACCGGTGATGTCGCCTGGCAACCGGGTTTTGTGCTGGAAACCGGCAATGGTTACTCTACCTATAAGCCTTACTTCCGCGCGACGTGGACATTAAATGAAAGCTGGTGGGTTGGTGCGCGCTATCGTTTTGAATATGTACGCCGTTCTTCTGATATCCGTGATGATGATACCATCAATCGTATGGATGTCTGGGCGGGTTATAAATGGAACAACTTTGACTGGACAATCGAAGGAATTTATAAGAAAGCTGATAAATATGATCTTTACGATGGCGGCAAAGATAACTATGAATATAACTTCAGAACTGCCTATATTATTGATCAATGGTCGCCATTCGTTGAGGTAGGTAATGTTTCCGTCAATAGCAACAGCGATGAAAGACAAACCCGTTTCCGCGTGGGTATAGGCTACACATTCTAATCATTATCCCTGTTTATTATTTATTCCCTTTTCCGGCTACTTTATAGGTAGCCGGTTTTTTTTACCTGGTGATGACCTGCGGATAATTATTATCGTGCGTTGGCCGGATAAGACGCGAATCGCCATCCGGCAACGAGATGTGCAGGAAACTATGCGCTTACATGATGCCCAGTAGACGGGGTAAGAACAGTGTGATTTCCGGAATGTAGGTAATTAATAACAGAACGCCGATAATCGCGCCGTAAAAAGGCAGCAACGGTTTAATCACTTCCTCAACTTTGACCTTACCGACGCTCGCCCCGACATATAAACCACTGCCAACTGGCGGCGTAATAGTGCCAATCGCCAGGTTATAGATCATGATAATGCCGAAATGCACCGGATCGACGCCCAGTTTAGCCATGATCGGCAGCAGAATCGGGGTAAAAATCAGAATGGCCGGACCGATATCCATAAATGCGCCGATAATCAACAAAAAGACGGTAATGACTAACAGGATAACCAGTTTATTGGCGGAAATACCGAGGATCATATCGCTCAGCGCCGCAGGAATATTGGTGATCGACATCGAGAAGGACATCGCCGAAGAGGTTGCCAGCAGGAACATGATGACCCCGGTCATTACCACTGTCTGGAGCAAAATCGAAGGCAAATCCTTAATTTTCAGCGTGCGGTAAAACACCATCGTCAGCAATAACGTATACACCACGGCAATCGCGGAGGCTTCAATGGCGGTGAAAATCCCCTGCACAATGCCGCCGACAATAATCACGATCAGCAGCAGGCTGGGAATGGCCTCAACGGCAACTTTTAGCGCCATGCCTTTTTGGACGGTGAAGAAAACCCGATAATTTCGACGCTTAGCGACCACCAGCGTGACCAGCATACAGCCAACGCCCCACAGCACACCCGCAACCAGACCGCCGGCGAACAGAGCGGCAATCGATGTTCCCCCGCTTGCCAGCGCATAAAGGATAAAAGCCGTGGTGGGCGGAATTAACATTCCCGTCGGCGCGGAGGCGATATTCACCGCGGCCGCAAAGCCGCGATCGTAACCTTCGCGCGCGCTCATCGGCACCATCACGCCGCCGATGGAGGTTGAGGCGGCAATTGCCGATCCGGAAATTGCACCAAACATCATATTGCCGACGATGTTGGTGTAAGAGAGCGAGCCGGGCAGTTTGCCAGTAAACAGTTTGGCAAAATTGACCAGCCGGGCGGCAATTCCCCCGCTATTCATGATCACCCCGGACAAAACGAAGAACGGCACGGCCAGCAAGGCAAAACTGTCCAGGCTGGAGAACATTTTTTGCGCGGTGGCGAACATCGAAATATCGAAAGGCAGTACCAGCATCATGGTGCTGAAAGAGGCGATAACGATGCAGATCCCGATAGGCGCGCCCATGGCCAGTAAAACAACAAAGACGGCAATTAGCGTACAGGACGCAAAAATAGGGTCAATCATGTGATTTCTCCAGAGTGTGCTCAGTGGTATCCGTGGCGGAATGGATAGCTTTCAGGGCGTCAACGATATTCAGCAGCCCATAGAGGATGATCAGTACGCCCGCGCAGGGGAGCGCGTAATAAATTTTCCCCATCGGGATGCCCAGCGCAGGGGAGATTTGCAGCATAGAAATCGCAGAAATCTTTAAGCCGCCGATAATCAATACCCAAATGGAAAATGCGATAAAAATGACCTGCAGGATAATATCCCACCAGCCGCGAATCGTCGGCGACACCTTATCCAGTAAGAGAGTCAGGCTAATATGCTGTTTCTGACCGGCGACAAAAGCCATGCCCAGCATTGATACCCACACCAGGAGAAATCGCAGCATCTCTTCGGTAAGGGTGCTGGGAACGCCCAGAATGTAGCGGCTCACCACCTGCCAGCAGGCGATGCCAACCATTATCGCCAGCACCAGGCAACAGATAGCGCCCAGCAATAAATCAAGTCCTTTTCTGAATGTGTTCATCTTAATTTCCTGATTAGATTAATTTTTTGCTGTCTGGATACGTTGATACAGCCCGTAAAGCCGCGGTTTGTTTTTCAGACCGTCGTAAATAGGCTGTACTGCCTTCTGGAAGGGTTTTTTGTCGATCTCGTAGAATTCAACGTTGAAATCTTTTACCGCCGCCAGCCTGGTTTTCTCTATTTCCTTGTCCCATGCGGCTTTCTCAAATTCGATCGACGCCTTGATGGCGGCTTCGACGATGCGCTGCTGTTCCGGCGTCAGCTTTTCCAGCGTGAGGGTACTCATTAGCAGGATATCGGGAATGCGGGTGTGCATATCGTAGGTGTAATAACGGGCGACTTCGCCGTGGCGGGCGATGGTGAGAGCGAACTCATTGTTTTCCGCGCCGTCGAGAATGCCTTGTTGTAACGAGGTATAGACCTCCGCCTGGCTCATGGCGATGGGCGAAGCGCCCAGCAGTTTGAGAGTTTGGATCGCCGTCTCACTCTGCATGACGCGGATCTTCTTCCCGCGTAAATCCTCAATGCGTTTAACCGGCGCTTTGCTCATATAAAAATTACGCGCGCCGGAATCATACCAGCCTACGCCGACAAACCCCTGTGCGGCGGTGGACTGATAAACAGGCTCCATCACCTGTGGGTTATCCATTACGCGGTAGTATTCATCGACGGTGGCAAACAGGTAGGGAAGTGAGAACACGCCGTACTCAGGCGAAAAACTCTCCATCAGCCCGGACGACACTTTAGTGATGTCGACGACGCCGACCTGCGTCAACTCCACCAGTTCGCGCTCGCCGCCAAGCTGTCCGTCCGGGAAGTACTGTACTTTGATATCGCCGCCCGTTTTCTCTTCAACTTGCTGCCCCAGGAAGTGCAACGCATCTTTTACCGGCTGGCTATTTTCAGCGTAGGCCAGGCGCAAAATGGTTTCGCCGTGGGAGAAGAAAGAGAGTGTGGAGAGTAAGGCCAACGTAGCCAGACGTATAAAACCAGGTTGCTTCATAATTCCCTCGCAATTGTAATAATTTACCGGGAATGTAATTGCATGGTGAAATTATAACCTTCTTGATTTTGCCACCGATGACAAAATTTGGCACCAAAAGAAAGATTTTGAAACCCTGTTTCACATTTCATGATTTCCAGGAATTCATCAACAGGCGGTTTCGGTTGGAGGCGTAAAAAACGGTTTTTTTCAGCGGATGCCGTAACGTTTATAACCCTGGAAAAAGTACGGCATTGATAATCATTTTCAATATCATTTAATTAACTATAATGAACCAACTGCTTACGCGGCGTTAACACTGTGCCGCTCGACAATAATGGAGATGATTATGAGTTATACACTGCCATCCCTGCCGTACGCTTATGATGCACTGGAACCGCACTTCGATAAGCAGACGATGGAGATTCACCACACCAAACACCATCAAACCTATGTCAACAACGCTAACGCGGCGCTGGAAAACCTGCCTGAGTTTGCTGACCTGCCGGCTGAAGAACTGATTACTAAACTGGACCAGGTGCCAGCGGACAAAAAAACCGTGCTGCGTAACAACGCCGGCGGCCACGCTAACCACAGCCTGTTCTGGAAAGGGCTGAAAAAAGGCACCACTCTGCAGGGCGACCTGAAAGCGGCTATCGAGCGTGACTTCGGTTCCGTTGACAACTTCAAAGCTGAATTCGAAAAAGCAGCAGCAACCCGTTTCGGCTCCGGCTGGGCGTGGCTGGTGCTGAAAGGCGACAAACTGGCTGTGGTTTCTACCGCAAACCAGGATTCCCCGCTGATGGGTGAAGCCATTTCCGGCGCTTCCGGCTTCCCGATCCTGGGTCTGGACGTGTGGGAACACGCTTACTACCTGAAATTCCAGAACCGCCGCCCGGACTACATCAAAGAGTTCTGGAACGTGGTGAACTGGGACGAAGCAGCAGCGCGTTTCGCCGCTAAAAAATAATTTGCATTGCACGTCTGTAGAAGCGAGTCTGATGACTCGCTTTTTTTGTATCCGCGTAAGGAGCAGCAGATGCATTATCCGGTTGACGTGTTTATTGGCAAAATTCGTGACTATGACGGCAGCCGCCCGAGCGCTATCGCCAAGGTGCAAATCGACGGCGAACTTATGCTGACCGAGCTGGGTCTGGCAGGCGATCAGCAGGCCGAAAAGAAAATCCACGGCGGCCCCGACCGCGCGCTATGCCATTACCCCCGTGAACACTATGCTGATTGGATTCGCCAGTTCCCCGAGCAGGCGACGCTGTTTTGCGCCCCGGCGTTTGGCGAGAATCTGTCGACGGACGGAATGACCGAACACAACGTGTTTATTGGCGATATCTACCGCTGGGGCGAGGCGTTGATCCAGGTCACTCAGCCGCGCTCTCCATGCTTTAAACTTAATTTCCACTTTGCCATCAGCGACATGGCCCTCCTTATGCAGAACAGCGGAAAAACCGGCTGGCTGTATCGGGTCATTGCGCCAGGTAAAGTCTCCAGCGATGCGCCGCTGGAACTGGCGTCGCGTCTGAGCGATGTCTCGATTCATGAAGCGGGTGTTATCGCCTGGTCTATGCCGTTTGATGACGAACAATATCATCGGCTGCTGAGCGCCGCCGGGCTGTCGGCGAGCTGGAGCCGCACCATGCAGAAGCGTCGTTTGAGCGGCAAAATTGAAGATAGCGCCAGACGGCTGTGGGGTGATAAAACTCCGCCAAAATGAAAGGAAGGGTTATGACTGAAGCTGAAAATGCGGTGGCGATCGTAAAAGAATTTTTGGTGGCCTCGATGATTCCTGATGCTGAACGCGCCGCAACGTATATGCACCCGGAGGTGAAAATTACCTTCACCGGAGGCCGGGCGATGGCGGGCGCGGCAGATATCGCGCAGTTTAACGGCGCTCGCTACAAGTGGGTGAAGAAGGCGCTGGGCGAGTTTGATGCGGTGCAGCATGATGATTACGTTGTGATTTATTCCAACGGTACGTTGTATGGCGAATGGCCCGACGGTCGCCCGTTTGCCGATAACCGCTTTATCGACCGCTTCGAAGTGCGCGATGGCAAAATTACCCGGATGGACGTGTGGAATGACAGCGCCGAGTGGATTTTAGCGCCAGACATTTCCCGGTAAATCTCGACGGCGAGATAAAAAATCGGCCTGCATTCGCAGGCCGATGGTTTTTAGGTTCGCTTGTACAGCGGTAGCCACAGCGTGAGCCGCAACCCGCCGAGCGGGCTATCGTCAGCCTTAACCCAGCCGCGGTGCTGCTGCATGGCGCTTTCGACAATCGCCAGACCCAGGCCAGTACCACCGGATTCACGGTCGCGCGCCTCATCAGTGCGATAGAACGGACGGAAGATCTGCTCGCGGTCTTCAGGGCTGACGCCCGGCCCGTCGTCATCGACCGTGATCGTAATACCGTCTTTATCCACCGAGAAGCCGACTTCAATCTTCGTATGTGAATAGCGCAGCGCATTACGAACAATATTTTCCAGCGCGCTTTCCAGCGCGTTTGGGTTGCCATAGAGCGGCCACGGCCCCGGCGGATAATTTACCGTTAACGACTTGCCCATCTGTTCGGCTTCAAAGGCGGCGTTATCCAGCACTTCGCCCCATAGCTGATTGGCTTTCATCGTTTCGCTGACCAGCGCGTTTTTCTGTTGGTTACGCGACATCACCAGCAGGTCATTGATCATGCTGTCCAGACGCTGCGCTTCGGTTTCAATACGCTCCAGCTCTTTGCTTTCGCCGCCACGACGACGCAGCAGCGCGGTACCCAGTTGCAGGCGCGTAAGGGGCGTTCGCAGCTCATGGGAGATATCTGACAGCAAACGCTGCTGCGAGGTCATCATCCGTTCCAGCGCCGTCACCATCTGGTTAAAACTGGCGCCAGCGGCGAGGAACTCCTGCGGACCCGCCTCCAGCTCCGGATGCTGACGCAGGTTGCCTTGCGCCACTTCATCAGCCGCGTTTTTCAACTTACGCGCCGGTTTCGCCAGACTCCATGCCAGCCATAGTAAGAGCGGCGAACTGACCAGCATCGTGACAATGAGCAACAGGAGCGGGCGGTCAAACAGCAGATTAATAAAATCGGATTGCGAACTGCTGGCCGGTCGAATCAGGTAAAGCTGGTAATTATCCTCTCCGTCGCGAACGGAGAACGGCCCCACCATCTCTACGCGGCCATATTTTTTCTTCTGCGGATGATCGGCGTTATCCGCCTGACCAATGAAGTTACGAATGATCTGCATTTCGCTGCGTTCAGCGCCGATCACGCGTCCTTCAGAGGTCACCAGTAATAACCGCTGTCCAGGCGGCGCCCACTTATCGATCGCGCGGAACAGGCGACGCCACCACATCAGGTCGTTGGGTGGATCGTTCGCAAGTTCAGCTTCTACATGTTGCTCTATCATCAATCCCTGGCGCTGCTCGCTGTCCAGCAGCTCGGTCATCTGGCGTGAATCGAGCTTGGGCAACATCAGTACCAGCATTAGCACCAGCGCCAGCGTCAACCAGAAGATGGCGAAGATGCGCGCGGTTAAACTTCCTATCATGAAGCGGAAACCATCAGATAGCCGCGACCACGCAATGTTTTAAACCACGGGTGACCGTCTTTGCGTTCCGGCAGTTTGCGGCGCAGGTTAGAAATATGCATATCAATAGCGCGATCGAACGGCGTCAGGCGCTTGCCCAGCACTTCCTGACTTAAATGTTCACGGGAAACCACCTGGCCGAGGTGTTGCGCCAGCAAATAGAGCAGGGTGAACTCCGTACCGGTCAGCTCCAGCGTTTGGCCATCGAAACTGGCTTCCTGGCGGCCCGGATTAAGGCTTAGCGCATCGACTTCCAGCGTCGGCGAGCCGTTGTCGCTGCTCTGCTGCTGTTCGCTCCAGTGGGAACGGCGCAAAATAGCCCTGATGCGCGCTACCAGCTCGCGGTCGTTAAACGGTTTGGGCAAATAGTCGTCCGCGCCCAGCTCAAGGCCGAGAACGCGATCCAGCTCGCTGCCGCGCGCGGTCAGCATAATGACAGGCGTCTGGTGTGTCTGGCGAAGCGCTTTCAACGTATCGATACCGTTTTTCTTCGGCATCATGACGTCAAGCAAAAGTAAATCGATGCTGTCATCCAAAAGCTCAAGCGCCTGCTCGCCGTCGTGGGCCACCAGGACATTAAAACCTTCCATTTCGAGGAGCTCTTTTAACAGGGAAGTCAGCTCTCGGTCATCATCAACTAACAGGATTTTATTCATTGTTTACGTACCTCCGAGGCAGAAATTACGTCATCAGGCGTCGCTAATCCATGACTTTACGTTGTTTTACACCCCCTGACGCATGTTTGCAGCCCGAATCGTAAACTGTCTCTCGTTGAATCGCGACAGAAAAGATTTTGGGAGCAAGCGATGCGCAAAGTTACCGCTGCTGTTATGGCCTCAACGCTGGCATTCAGTTTTTTAAGCCACGCAGCTGAAGTTGTTACAAGCGATAACTGGCACCCCGGTGACGGGACCACGCAGCGTAGCGCGCAAAATCATATGTTTGACGGCATAAGTTTAACCGAACATCAGCGTCAGCAGATGCGAGATCTTATGCAACAGGCAAGGCACGAACAGCCTCCTGTTAATGTTAGCGAAATGGAGACAATGCATCGGCTTGTCACCGCAGAAAAATTTGATGAAAGCGCTGTGCGCGCTCAGGCAGAAAAAATGGCGCAAGAGCAGGTTGCCCGCCAGGTCGAAATGGCCCGCGTGCGTAACCAGATGTATCGCCTGTTAACGCCGGAGCAGCAAGCGGTTTTGAATGAAAAGCATCAGCAACGAATGGAGCAACTGCGCGACGTGGCGCAATGGCAAAAAAGTTCATCGTTGAAATTATTGAGTAGTAGCAACTCACGTTCCCAGTAACAACCCTGTTTTCCTTGCCATAGACACCATCCCTGTCTTCCCCCACATGATGTGGGGGTTTTTTTTATCTCCAGTTTGTCATTCTGTTATTAGCTTACTGTTTTAAACCATCCGTTATACTACCGGCAGAAGATAGCGGGAGTATTTATGAATCAAACTTATGGACGGCTGGTTAGCCGGGCGGCTATCGCGGCAACAGCGATGGCATCAGCGTTACTTTTGATCAAAATTTTTGCGTGGTGGTATACGGGATCGGTGAGTATTCTGGCGGCGTTGGTGGACTCGCTGGTGGATATTGCCGCGTCATTGACGAATTTGTTGGTCGTGCGTTATTCGCTGCAACCCGCAGATGATGAACACACGTTTGGGCACGGTAAAGCGGAGTCGCTGGCGGCGCTGGCGCAAAGTATGTTTATTTCCGGTTCGGCGTTGTTTCTGTTTTTGACCAGTATCCAGAATCTGATTAAGCCGACGCCAATGAACGACCCCGGCGTGGGGATTGGCGTTACCGTCATCGCTCTGATATGCACTATTATACTGGTCACGTTTCAGCGCTGGGTGGTACGCAAGACCCAAAGTCAGGCGGTACGGGCGGATATGCTTCATTATCAGTCTGATGTTATGATGAACGGAGCGATTCTTATCGCGCTGGGGTTATCCTGGTACGGTTGGCATCGTGCGGATGCCCTGTTTGCGTTAGGTATCGGCATCTATATTTTGTATAGCGCGTTACGTATGGGGTATGAGGCGGTGCAGTCATTATTGGATCGCGCGCTGCCCGATGCGGAACGACAGGAAATTATTGATATCGTGACGTCATGGCCGGGAGTCAGCGGCGCGCACGATCTCCGCACGCGGCAGTCAGGGCCGACCCGCTTTATTCAGATTCATTTGGAAATGGAAGATAATCTGCCGCTCGTTCAGGCGCATTTAGTGGCTGAACAGGTAGAGCAGGCGATTTTGCGGCGTTTTCCGGGTTCAGATGTCATTATTCATCAGGATCCCTGTTCAGTCGTCCCCACGGAAGGCAAGAAGTTCGAGCTTGTATAATTGATTGTTAAAAAGTGAGCCAGGCCAGCATTTTGTGTATAAATTACCGCCATTTGGCCTGACCTGAATCAATTCAGCAGGAAGGGATTGTTATACTATCTGTATATTCGTTGGATCGTTTCGAAGTGCGAAATCGGCTTCCGGCAATAGATTTCATTTTGCATTCCAAAGTTCAGAGGTAGTCATGATTAAGAAAATCGGTGTGTTGACAAGCGGCGGTGATGCGCCGGGCATGAACGCGGCAATCCGCGGTGTTGTGCGCGCAGCGTTGACGGAAGGGCTGGAAGTCATGGGCATTTATGACGGCTATCTGGGCCTGTATGAAGATCGTATGGTTCAGCTTGACCGTTACAGCGTATCTGACATGATCAACCGTGGCGGTACTTTCCTCGGTTCCGCCCGTTTCCCGGAATTCCGTGACGAAAATATTCGCGCTGTCGCGATCGAAAACCTGAAAAAACGCGGTATCGATGCGCTGGTAGTTATTGGCGGCGACGGTTCTTATATGGGTGCAAAACGTCTGACTGAAATGGGCTTCCCGTGCATCGGTCTGCCAGGCACTATCGATAACGACATCAAAGGCACCGACTACACTATCGGCTACTTCACTGCTCTCGGCACTGTAGTGGAAGCGATTGACCGTCTGCGTGACACCTCCTCTTCTCACCAGCGTATCTCTATCGTTGAGGTGATGGGCCGTTATTGCGGCGACCTGACGTTGGCGGCGGCTATTGCTGGCGGCTGTGAGTTTATCGTGGTGCCGGAAGTTGAATTTAATCGCGAAGATCTGGTGGCGGAAATCAAAGCCGGGATCGCGAAAGGGAAAAAACACGCTATCGTCGCTATCACCGAACATATGTGTGATGTTGATGAACTGGCGCACTTTATTGAAAAAGAAACGGGCCGTGAAACGCGTGCGACGGTGCTCGGCCACATTCAGCGCGGTGGTTCCCCGGTACCTTACGATCGCATTCTGGCTTCCCGTATGGGCGCGTATGCTATTGACCTGCTGCTGGAAGGCCATGGCGGTCGTTGTGTTGGTATCCAGAACGAGCAGCTTGTTCATCATGACATCATCGATGCGATTGAAAACATGAAGCGTCCGTTCAAAAGCGACTGGATGGAGTGCGCGAAAAAACTGTACTGATTGTTTTTGCGCGCCTGATGGCGCTACGCTTATCAGGCCTACAGGTTGCAGAAACGTGTAGGCCGGATTAGGCGCTAGCCGCCATTCGGCAATCCCTCAGATTTATTCCTCGAAGTTATAGCCAATCTTTTTTTATTCTTTAATGTTTGGATCTCTTTCTGGCACGCTTTGCTCATCACAACACAACATAAGCGAGTCGGGCGATGAAAAAGTGGGGCGTGGGGTTCACATTATTGCTGGCGTCAACCAGCATTCTGGCAAAGGATATTCAGTTACTTAACGTATCGTACGATCCAACGCGTGAGCTGTACGAGCAGTACAACAAAGCGTTTAGCGCGCACTGGAAGCAGGAAACCGGCGACAACGTCGTGATCCGCCAATCGCACGGCGGTTCGGGTAAACAGGCGACTTCCGTTATTAACGGCATTGAAGCCGATGTCGTGACGCTGGCGCTGGCTTACGATGTGGACGCTATTGCGGAACGTGGTCGTATCGATAAAGACTGGATCAAGCGTTTGCCGGATAACTCAGCACCTTACACCTCCACCATCGTTTTCCTGGTCCGTAAAGGCAATCCAAAACAAATTCATGACTGGAACGATCTGATTAAACCCGGTGTGTCGGTGATTACGCCAAACCCGAAAAGCTCCGGCGGCGCACGCTGGAACTATCTGGCAGCATGGGGCTACGCCCTGCACCACAACAATAACGATCAGGCCAAAGCGCAGGACTTTGTCAAAGCCCTGTTTAAAAACGTTGAAGTGCTGGACTCCGGCGCGCGCGGCTCAACCAATACTTTCGTTGAACGCGGTATCGGTGATGTGCTGATTGCCTGGGAAAACGAAGCGCTACTGGCGACGAATGAACTGGGTAAAGATAAATTCGAGATAGTGACCCCGAGTGAATCTATTCTCGCAGAGCCGACCGTGTCCGTGGTGGATAAAGTCGTTGAGAAGAAAGGGACGAATGCGGTGGCGGAAGCGTATCTGAAGTATCTCTACTCGCCGGAAGGGCAGGAGATAGCAGCGAAAAACTTCTACCGTCCGCGCGATGCTGACGTGGCGAAAAAATACGACGATGCGTTTCCGAAGCTGAAGCTGTTCACCATTGACGAGGTGTTTGGCGGCTGGGCGAAGGCGCAAAAAGATCACTTCGCTAATGGCGGTACGTTCGACCAAATCAGCAAACGCTAAACCGTTTATAAACCCGGTAACGTATTATGTTACCGGGTTTTTTCTTTGCCACAATTTTGCGTTACTCTTCCCCGTCTATGGGTCACAGGGAACGCATATCATGAAAAAAACAGGTTACTTTTTACTGGCGGTGATAGTGATTGTCGCCGCGGCGGGCGTCGGTTACTGGAAATTTTCCGGCAACCCTGATGCATTACGGGAAATCGTGCTTGAACAATGCCTGCCCGATCAGTTACAGCATCAAAATCCAGCGCCTTGCGCGGAAGTCAAACCTCGCGCCGGCTATGTCGTCTTTAAAGATCGTCACGGTCCGTTGCAATATTTATTGATGCCCACCTACCGTATCAACGGTACAGAAAGCCCGCTATTGCTGGAACCCGCTACGCCCAACTTTTTCTGGCTGGCCTGGCAGGCTCGCGGCTATATGAGTAAAAAATACGGGCATGATATTCCGGATAGCGCAGTCTCGCTGGCGATTAATTCGCGGCTTGGTCGTTCACAGGACCATTTGCATATCCATATTTCTTGCATCCGTCCTGACGTTCGGGAACAATTGGATAACGATCTCACGCGCATCAGCACTCGTTGGCTTCCGCTACCGGGCGACCTGATGGGGCATGAATACCTGGCGCGCCGGGTAACCGAGAGCGAACTGGCGCAGCGTAGTCCGTTTATGATGTTGGCGGAAGAGGTGCCGGAAGCGCGCGATCATATGGGACGCTATGGGCTGGCGGTGGTACGCCAAAGCGATGGCTCTTTTGTCCTGCTGGCGACCGAGCGTAATTTACTGACCTTCAACCGCGCATCGGCGGAAGAGATTCAGGACCATAGTTGCGCCATTTTGTCTTCCCGCTGATTTTCGTTCCACCCCCTGCTCATTATCTTATTGATTCTTATCCCGGTTTAAAACTGGGGTAAGATCGTGTCTATAAAAATATGTGAAACCGATCAAAAGATATAAAGGTATACCTTTATATCTTTTTGTGGTTAGTTACACTCTCTTCATAGCCTCCATAGATTGTCTGGTGGATGGCTTATATAAAAACGTTTTTATTTCATGTAGTGACATCATTAATTGTTCACCAGATTTGCGCTGTTAAGCGTAAAGGAATATCAACATGAAACTTTCTATCGTGGAAAAAATCGGCTTCGGCGCGGGAGATATGGCGATAAACGTTGTGATTATCGCCATGCAGCTGCTCCTCGCCTATTTCTATACCGATATCTACGGCCTGAGCGCCGCTGATGTTGGCGTACTGTTTGTGGTTGTGCGGATGATTGATGCCATTATCGATCCGGCCATGGGGGTTCTGACCGATAAACTGAACACGCGCTGGGGGCGTTACCGCCCGTGGCTGCTGTGGTTTGCCATTCCTTTTGGCTTTGCCGTTTATTTGATGTTTATTACGCCTGATATGGCTTATATGGCCAAACTGGCATGGGCCTATGGCACCTATATTCTTATGACCCTGGTCTATACCGCGATCACCATTCCCTATATTTCGATGATTGGCGTGATTACCAGCGACCCCGTCGAACGGTTAAGCGCCAACGGTTATCGTTTTGTGATGACCAAGATTGCCGCTTTCCTGGTGACTATCGTCGTACCGATGCTTGCCGTCTGGCTGGGGCAGGGCAACAAGGCGCTGGGCTATCAGTTTTCGATGGGGCTGATGGGGGCGATGGGCGCCCTGCTGTTTATCTTCTGTTTTCTTACCACGCGTGAACGCAGCGAGCCGGAAATTACCTCGCTATCGGTGGGGAAACAGTTTAAATATCTGTTACGTAACGATCAGTGGATTATTCTCGGCGTTGTTATTCTGCTGCTGATGTGCGGTTATGTTATTCGCGGTTCCGTTGCCGCTTATTACGCTAAGTATTATCTGAACGGCGGAGATAACCTGATTTCACCCTTCCTGACTACCGGCGTCATCGCTTCAATTTTAGCGATGATCGCCACCACCTGGATAACCAAGTTCTGGGACAAAATTAAGATGTTCCGCTACACCCAGATTATTACCTTTGTCCTGAGCGCGCTGATGTATTTCTCCGTCGGGCGTGAAAATCTTGTCCTGGCGTTTGCGTTCTATTTTCTTATTAATTTCTTCTGCGATATGCAAATGCCGGTGTTCTGGTCCTCTATCGCCGAAGCGGTGGATTACGGAGAAAAGAAAACCGGCCTGCGCGTTTCCGGGTTGGCGTTTGGCGGCATCCTCTTCTTCCAGAAGTTTGGGATGGGGATCGCGGGCGGGATACTCGGATTCCTGCTGAGCCACTTTGGCTATCAGGCCGATGTTGAACAGACCGCACGTTCGCTCACCGGTATTGCGCTGATGATGACGCTCATTCCGGCTCTGTTCCACCTTGCGGTTGGGCTGCTTATGAAAAAGTATCTGATTAATAATGAATATTATCGAGATATTCAGCTTGCCCTGGCGCAGAAACAGGCATAAGGAGGCGCAAATGAAGGCCATGAATAAGGTTTGGGTTATCGGCGATGCCTCCGTTGACCTGGTACCGGAAAAGCAGAACAGCTATCTGAAATGCCCCGGCGGAGCGTCGGCGAATGTGGGGGTATGCGTTGCCAGGCTGGGCGGAGAGTGCGGTTTTATTGGCTGTCTTGGCGACGATGACGCCGGCCGTTTCCTGCGCCAGGTTTTTCAGGATAACGGTGTGGATGTCTCTTTTCTACGCATGGATCCGGCCCTGACCAGCGCGGTGCTGATCGTCAACCTGACGGCTGATGGGGAGCGCAGCTTTACCTATCTGGTGCATCCGGGTGCCGATACCTACGTCTCGCCGCAGGACCTGCCGCCGTTCAGGCAGCACGAATGGTTTTACTTCAGCTCAATTGGCCTCACCGACAGGCCCGCTCGCGAAGCATGTCTTGAGGGAGCGAGAAGAATGCGTGAAGCGGGTGGTTACGTACTGTTTGACGTCAATCTGCGCAGCAAAATGTGGCGCAATACCGATGAAATCCCTGAGCTGATCGCCCGCTCCACCGCGCTGGCTTCTATCTGTAAAGTCTCGGCAGATGAGCTGTGCCAGCTCAGCGGCGCCAGCCACTGGCAGGATGCGCGTTATTACCTGCGCGATCTGGGCTGCGACACCACCATCATTTCGCTGGGGGCCGATGGCGCGCTGTTGATTACCGCCGAGGGGGAGCTCCATTTTCCCGCACCGCGCGTCGATGTCGTCGATACCACCGGGGCAGGCGATGCTTTTGTCGGCGGCCTGCTGTTCACCCTTTCCCGCGCAAATTGCTGGGATCATGCCCTGCTGGCGGAAGCCATCAGCAATGCCAATGCCTGCGGCGCTATGGCGGTGACGGCAAAAGGCGCAATGACCGCTCTGCCGTTTCCCGACCAGCTAAACACTTTTCTGTCCAGCCATTCGCTGGCACAAGCCATGACCGTGAAATAAGGAGTCATCATGCACGTTGATCAAAACAAAATACTGGGATGCCTGGTGGGTGCCGCCGCCGCGGACGCGATGGGAGCCGCGACGGAAGTACGCACCCAGCAGCAAATAAAAGACTATTTTGGCGGCTGGGTGACGACCTTTCAAAAACCGCCTGCGGACACGTTTGGCCGCTGCAACGAAGCAGGGATGTGCACGGATGATTTTATTCAGGCGAAGTACATTATGGACGCGCTGCTGCGCCATCAACGCCAGGTCAGCGACGAGGCGATGCGCGAGGCTTTTCAGCAGTGGCTGGATTACCCGTACTACGCCAACTTTACCGGCCCGACGACGCGTGCGGCAATGAAGGCAATATTCAATGATAACCGTGCCTCTTTACAGGGTGAGCTGGAAGGCGAGAAACAGTCGGTACAGATTATTAATAAGGGTAACGCGGAGGCAACGAACGGCGCCGCCATGAAGATTTGGCCAGCGGCGGTGCTGCATCCGGGTGATATTGACGCGGCGATTGACTGCGCGCTGCAGATTTGCCGCTTTACCCATAATAACGTGCTGGCGATGTCCGGCGCAGCGGCGATGGCGGCGGCAACCAGCGAGGCGTTAAGAGCGCAGACCAACGCAGACAGCATTATTGCCGCCGGTATTTACGGTGCGCAAAGAGGCTATCTGCTGGCGCAGGAGCAAGGTGCGATGATGGTGGCAGGTCCTTCCGTTGCCCGACGCATTGAGCTGGCCGTAGATATCGGTAAACGTCATCGCCATTGGGAAACGGCGGTGGTGGAACTTGCTGATATTATTGGCTCCGGGCTGCACGTGAGTGAAGCGGTGCCGGCGGCCTTTGGCCTGTTCGCGTGTTGTCCGAATTCTGCCGTAGATGCTATTATCTCCGGCGTTAATATCGGCAATGATACTGATACTGTCGCCACCATGGTCGGGGCGATTTCCGGCGCATTCCATGGCGTGGAGGCTTTTCCCGCCGATTATTTAACGACTTTGGATCGTATGAATCATTTCGATTTGGCAGAACTGGCCAGGCAAATCGCAGGGTAGCGAATTCACCCTGCCGGGGACGGTAAAACGTCCCCTGCTGGCGAAGACGTGAGGTGCGCAGCTTGCAGGTTGATAAAACGAGCTTTACTCCGCTTTATAAGCAACTATTTTTTATCATCTGTCAGCAGATCCAGAACGGGTCTTTGCCTTTAGGCAGCCAGTTGCCGACGCAAAAAGAGGTCGCCAGGGCTTATAACGTTTCGCTGATTGTGGTTAAACAGGCCTGGAGCGAACTGATCAATGCGGGCATTATTTCGTCGCAGCGCGGGAGTGGTTCGGTGGTGTGCTCGGTACCGGAAGGCGTGAGCTACGGGCACACGTTTCGCGGTATTACCCGCGATCTCCAGGACGCCAGCGTGGCGATTGAGAACCGTATTCTGGAAATCGCGCCGCGCCGCGCGCGCGACGCTCAGGCAGACGGCTTGAGCCTGCCCGCACAGCATCACTATCTCTATATTTCGCGTATTCGTTGCCTGAATAACCGTCCATTTAACCATGAGAAAATTTATCTCGATCTTAGCTTCTTTCCCGATCTGCAACTCACACCGCAGGCGCTGGAGCATACGTCGCTTTATTCGTTATTAAACGTCACAAGCGACTCGGCGATAGAAAAAGTTGAGGCGATTTTACCTTCCGCTGACCTGTGCGAAAAATTGCAAATCGCCGCCAATAAACCGCTGTTATCCGTCGCCAGGCAGACGTTTCAGGCCGGGAAGGACAGCCCTTTTGAGTATTGCCGCTATTACGTGCTGTCTGAATACTTTGGTGAAATTCATTATCACTGATCTGTCCGCTTAATCCTGCGATAACCCCACTATATCTGGCGTTTACCTGCCTGACTGTCCGTCGTATTCTTGCTGAAAAAATCGTCAGGAGACAGGTATGTCGCTCTGGTTGTCCCATCCTCTTTTCCTCCCTTCCATCATCGTTGGCGTTACTATCCTTCTGTGGGCGACTTCGCTACTGCCGGAGTTTATGACCGCACTGCTATTTTTTGCTGTGGCGATGGGACCAGGGAAAGTTCCTGCGCGGGCGGGGATGCTGTGATGTATCGCGCTGGCGGGGGTACGCCAAAGCGATGGCTCTTTTGTCCTGCTGGCGACCGAGCGTAATTTACTGACCTTCAATCGCGCTTCTGCCGAGGAAATTCAGGATCATCAGTGTGATATCTTGAACCAACAGGTCATCAAATGACAGCTTGATATTGCATTAACGAATGCCGTTTGGAGGCCGGACAAGGCTCTCGTGGCGCTATCCGGCAAAATCTGGCGATGGCGCGGGCGTTACCAGGCCGGTGGATCCGCGGGGTGGCTGTCATTTTCCAGATGCGGCGATTTAATAAACACGCCTTTCCAGGGTTTATCGCCGTTATTAATGAGATAATGCGCCTCCCCAGGTTCGCACTGTAAAACATCTCCAGTTTGCAGGATATGAGGTGTTCCTTCCAGATACAGGCACACTTCACCGCTTAGGGTATAAAAAATCTCACAAGCGGTATTATGGCGATGGTTAGGGAATGACTGCCCTGGTTGTAGTATGACGACGCCCATATCGCAGCCCGGCCCACGGATTAAGTATTTAGGGCCATTATCGCCAAAGCGGTATTCATGATTCTTCTCATTCGTTTTTTGCATGCTTATTCTCCTGTTACAGGCCTGGCGCTTTCCAGAGGGATGTCGTTAAGCCACCATCGACCAGCGCGCGTTGATCCTGATAAACGGCCTGCCATTTTTCTCTGGCCTGCTGGTAGACAGCGAAATTTTCAGGATTAGGTTTATGCTCCCGATCCCAGCGCACTAGCTTTTCTCCCGTTTCCGCCAGCGATGGCCAGATACCCACGCCAACGCCTGCGGCAATAGCGCACCCTAGCGCGGTAGCTTCTTTGACGACAGGTACGTGAACGGTGAGTCCCGTAACGTCGGCAAGGATTTGGCTCCATAATTTGCCTTTAGATCCTCCACCGGCAAAAACCAGCGAGTCGGCCTGTACGCCGGAAAACGCGGCAATTTGCTGTAAATTGCAGGCGGAAACAATGGCGGCATTCTCTTCCAGCGCGCGAAATAGGGTCGCTTTATTACACTTTTCAGGATCGATAGACAGATTGATAAACGACGGAGCGGCATGGTACCAGCGTTTAAAACGCATAACGTCAGAGAAGATGGGCATCACACCGTGCGCGCCGGGAGGAACCCGGCTGGCCATATCTTCCAGCAGGGAATACGCATCAATACCTAACCTTTCAGCGATTAGTTTTTCCTCGGCGCAAAAGGCGTCGCGGAACCAACGCATCGTTAACCCAGTAAAAAAGCTAATAGATTCGGTTTGTACCATACCGGGGATCACATGAGGATTGATGCGAACGTTCATGTTTGGGTCGGTGACCGGCGTGGGAAGATTGACGACCTGTTGCCAGAAGGTTCCGCCCAGCACGGCCGTTTGCGCCGGGCGTACGACGCCCAGCCCCAGACAGCCTAACTGCACATCGCCGCCGCCAACGATGACCGGCGTACCCGCTTGCAGGTCGCACTGTTCAGCCGCTTTCTGTGAAATGTGACCGAGCAGCGTCCCGGTTTCTTTTACCGGCGAGAGAATGTCAGAACGCAGGCCCGCCATCTGTAACAGGCTACGTTTCCAGTTGCGGGTCACCAGATCCAATAACCCCGTCGTGCCTGCGTTGGAGGGATCGACCGCCAGTTCGCCGCTGAGCATAAAGGCCATCCAGTCGCTGATCATAGTGACGGTTGACGCGCGATGATAAATATCCGGACGATGGTGGGCAAGCCAGAGCAGACGCGGAATAGCGCTGAGCGCCAGCGTTTGCCCGGAGCAACGATAAACTTCCTCCTCAAAGGTGTTATCGTGCAGCTCTTTTAATTCACTGACTTCGTGCGCCGCGCGGGCGTCAACATTAGCGCAGGCCCAAATTGGTTCGCCGTTACTGTCATAAATAACAATGCCTTCACGCATCGAGCAGGCCGATACGGCAGCGATAGCCGTTGCAGGGATGGCGGCTTTCTGTAGTGCCTGACGGATACACTGGCAAGCCAGTTGCCAGTTTTTGGCAAGATCAAACTCCATCGAACCAGGCACATCCGGCACGGCCAGATGCTGCCATTCCGCTTGACCGACAGCTATTTGCTTTCCTTGTAGATCAAAAATTACTGCTCTGACGCTACCGGTACCGGCGTCAAGAGCCATCAGGTAATGTCCTGATTCAGTATGGGTACAGAGTCGAGCCATTTTTTTATCCTCGGCTATTTTTACATCGTTACATAAAATCCTGTCAGTTATTGTTTATTGAATTGAGGTAAGTGTTATTTTATTTTTTATTTTTCAATAAGTTGAATTATTTTCCCTGCGGTTTTCTGATCGGTAACCAGCGCATTGATATAGTTACCGCGCATAGCGGCAATAATAGCTTCTGCTTTTTGTTCGCCGCCGGCGACGCCAATCACGGTTGGGATCGTGGAAAGTGAATTTAACTTCAGGCCAATTAATTCGTTATGGATTTTGATGTCTGGAATAATTTCGCCATGAGCATCAAAAAAATAGCCCAGAATATCGCCTACTGCGCCTTTGCGGCCAATCATGAGTTGTTCACCCTGAGTGATATAGCCGGATTTTAAGATACTGGCTTGATCTTTCTGGTTAATTGCCCCAATCCCCACGATGGCGGCATCGGCAGCTTGCGCTGTGAGCATCACATCCCGCACGCTATTTTCATTGCGCAGCGTGCAGGCAATTTCCTGCGATGATGCGCGCAGCGGCGCGGGCATAATACTTACGCTACAAGCGGCATCAAGCTGGCCTATTCCGGTCATATACGGCCCCACGCCGCCGGATAACGTGACCAGTCGGATTTGTTGCGCCGAGATAAATCCGCTGAGGCGTTTTAATGTGGTCATCGTGGCTTCGCCAAAGCCGACGGCCAGTAGTTGCTGTGGCCGCAGTGACTCCATCAACATATGGGCGGCGCCGATTCCTAAGCGCAGACCAATATCGGCATCGGGTAATGCCGGCAGCACGCGGATATTCTGCAATGCGAAGTGGTTACGCAAGGCATTTTCATACTCAAGACACCCTTCGAAACGGGAGTTGATTTGTACGCGAATAATACCGGACTGATGCCCTTTCTCCAGCAGACGAGAAACCTTTAGCCGGGTTAGCCCCAGACGCTCGCTGATTTCACTCTGCGTCAATCCATCGTGATAGTAGAACCAGGCAATACGCGCCACCTGCTCTTCTTCGCACATTCCATAATCAGATACCAACGTATTATCGCTCATTGTCATAACCTGGCTTTACTTTGAACATTTCTAAATCATTAACACAATTGTTCAGTTATCACTCCGAAATAACCGTGATTAACGCCACAAAAACGCGCCAAATCTGAACATTTATCATCTAAAAATTCATTTATTCAGAAAACGTGATCTGGATGAGAGTTTTTTGACCAAATAACTACTACCGTTTTGAACAATTTCTTTTTCAAAAAACATTTGTTCAGTCCCGTCAGTCAACATTGAGGGAGCGGAGGCAACATGCAAATCAGTCACAATACTGCATCCCCTCTGATTTGTGTGCAGAACATTTATAAAAGTTATTCCGGCGTCGAAGTACTAAAGGGAATTGACTTTACTCTGCATGCGGGAGAGGTGCACGCATTGCTTGGCGGCAATGGTGCGGGTAAATCAACATTAATGAAGATTATTGCCGGTATAGTCCCGCCAGATGGAGGGACTATCGATATTGCTGGTGTGCGTTGCAGTCATTTAACGCCTCTGAAGGCGCACCAGTATGGCATTTACCTGGTTCCCCAGGAGCCTCTGTTATTTCCGAGTTTATCTGTGCGGGAAAATATCTTGTTTGGCTTGCAGGGACGTCAGGCCTCCACGGAAAAAATGCAGCAGCTATTAAAGGCGATGGGATGCCAACTCGATCCGGCGAGCGCTGCGGGTACGCTTGATGTTGCAGACCGCCAGATCGTTGAAATTATGCGCGGCTTGATGCGCGACTCGCGAATCTTAATTCTTGATGAGCCCACGGCGTCGTTAACGCCAGCCGAAACTGACCGGTTATTTACGCGTTTGCAAGAGTTGCTGAAAAAGGGTGTCGGAATTGTATTTATTTCTCATAAGCTACCAGAAATTAGACAGTTAGCTCACTGCGTTAGCGTGATGCGTGACGGTAAAATCGCATTATTCGGAAAAACGCATGACCTTTCTACCGACGAGATTATTCAAGCTATCACCCCGGCAACGCAGGGCGTCAGTCTTTCCGCGAATCAAAAGTTGTGGCTGGAATTGCCTGGCAGCCGCCCGCAGAACGAACGCGGCGCGACGGTATTAGCGCTGGAGTCACTGACGGGCGAAGGTTTTATGAATATCAACCTTGAGGTGCGGGCAGGCGAAATACTTGGTCTGGCCGGGTTGGTCGGCGCGGGACGCACAGAACTGGCTGAAACGCTGTACGGTATTAGACCGGTCAATGCGGGGCGGATGCTGTTCAATGGTGAAGAAATTAACGCCCTGACAACCCAACAGCGGTTGCAGCTCGGCCTGGTCTATTTGCCGGAAGATCGGCAGTCATCCGGGCTGTATCTTGACGCTTCCCTGGCATGGAATGTCTGTTCGCTGACCCACAACCAAAAAGGATTTTGGATAAAGCCCCAGCGGGATAACGCCACTCTTGAACGTTACCACCGCGCGTTAAATATCAAACTCAATAATGCCGAACAGGCGGCGCGTACTTTATCCGGCGGTAACCAGCAAAAAGTATTGATTGCTAAATGCCTGGAAGCCTCTCCGCAATTACTGATTGTCGATGAACCGACCCGCGGTGTCGATGTCTCCGCCCGCAGCGATATTTATCAGCTGTTGCGCAGTATCGCGCAACAAAATGTCGCAGTGCTGTTTATTTCCTCCGATCTGGAAGAGATAGAGCAGATGGCCGATCGCGTATATGTCATGCACCAGGGGGAACTGGGGGGGCCTGCGTTATGCGGCGAGGAAATTAACGTTGATACCATCATGCACGTTGCGTTTGGCGAACATGGTGCGTCGGAGGCAACATGTTGAAATTCATCCAAAATAATCGGGAAGCGACGGCACTGCTGGCAATAGTCTGTTTATTCGTGTTTCCTGGCGCGCTGGATAGCCAGTATTTGAGCGTGCAAACGCTGACAATGGTTTTCAGTAGCGCGCAAATTTTGATGCTGTTGGCGATTGGCGCGACGATGGTAATGCTCACCCGCAATATTGATGTATCGGTGGGCTCGACGACAGGCATGTGCGCGGTATTGCTGGGAGTGATGTTAAACGCCGGCTATAGCCTGCCGGTCGCCTGCCTGGCCACACTAATATTAGGAATTGTCGCCGGATTTTTTAATGGCGTACTGGTTGCCTGGTTGAAGATACCCGCCATTGTCGCCACGCTGGGAACGCTGGGCTTGTATCGTGGGATCATGCTGCTATGGACAGGGGGGAAATGGATTGAAGGATTACCCGCAGGCTTAAAGCAACTCTCTGCTCCTGTGTTTCTGGGAATTTCCGCAATCGGCTGGTTTACCCTGGTGTTAGCGCTGCTTATGGCCTGGCTCCTGGCGAAAACCGCCTTTGGCCGCAATTTTTACGCCACCGGCGATAACCTGCAGGGTGCCCGGCAATTGGGTGTCCGTACCGAGATGGTACGCATCATGGCATTTTCACTTAATGGCGGTATGGCGGCATTGGCTGGAATCGTGTTTGCCTCGCAGATTGGCTTCATTCCCAATCAAACCGGCACGGGGCTGGAAATGAAAGCCATCGCGGCCTGCGTATTGGGGGGAATTAGCCTGTTAGGCGGGTCAGGCACGGTCATCGGCGCTATTCTCGGCGCTTATTTTCTTACGCAAATCGATAGTGTGTTAGTGCTGCTGCGTATCCCCGCCTGGTGGAACGATTTTATTGCTGGCCTGGTATTGTTGGGCGTACTGGTATTCGATGGGCGGCTGCGTTGTGCATTACAACGCAATCTGCGCCGCCAGAAATATGCCCGTTTTATATCACCACCCACTCCACTACAGACGGAAGCAAAAACGCACGCACAACAGAATAAAAACAAAGAGGTGGCATAATGAATCCATGGCGACGCTATAGCTGGGAAATTGCGCTGGCAGCCTTATTGATCTTTGAAATTCTGGCTTTCGGTCTGATTAATCCACGTTTATTAGATATTAATGTCTTACTTTTTAGCACTAGCGATTTTATTTGTATCGGTATTGTCGCTTTGCCGCTAACAATGGTTATTGTCAGCGGTGGTATGGATATTTCATTTGGTTCTACAATCGGGCTATGCGCGATTACCCTGGGTGTGCTGTTTCAGCTCGGTATGCCGCTACCTTTAGCGATTATTATTACCCTACTACTCGGCGCAATATGTGGGCTGATAAATGCCGGACTTATTATTTATACCGGCGTAAACCCGTTGGTGATTACCCTGGGAACCATGTATTTATTTGGTGGTAGCGCATTATTGTTATCTGGTATGGCTGGCGCCACGGGTTATGAAGGTATTGGTGGATTTCCCACAGCGTTCACTGACTTTTCCAATATTTCATTTCTTGGTATTCCCATGCCGCTTATTTTTTTTCTTGTGTGCTGTCTGTTTTTCTGGCTGCTCATGCATCGCACGCATATGGGACGCAACGTTTTCCTGATTGGCCAGAGCGCCCGTGTCGCGCAGTACAGCGCGATCCCGGTGAATCGCACGTTGTATACCGTGTATGCCATGACCGGATGCGCCTCCGCGATCGCCGCCGTATTACTGGTTTCTTACTTTGGCTCCGCACGTTCGGATCTGGGCGCCTCTTTCCTGATGCCGGCTATTACGGCGGTTGTGCTGGGAGGCGCCAATATTTATGGCGGCTCCGGGTCGATTATGGGGTCCGCGTTGGCGGCGCTGCTGGTGGGATTTTTACAGCAGGGGCTACAGATGGCCGGAGTGCCGAATCAAATTTCCAGCGCATTGTCCGGTGCGCTTCTCATTGTTGTTGTCGTTGGTCGTTCCGTCAGTTTGCATCGTCACCAAATCCTTGAATGGTACTCACGCCGTCGCAATGCGCATCAGGCATGATTTCCTTTTGAAATTTATGGAGAAAAAAATGGCAAGACACAGCATTAAAATGATCGCCTTACTCACTGCGTTTGGTCTGGCATCTGCGGTAATGACCGTGCAGGCGGCAGAGCGGATTGCTTTTATTCCCAAACTGGTTGGCGTGGGCTTTTTTACCAGTGGCGGCAATGGCGCGCAGGAAGCGGGAAAAGCGCTGGGTATTGACGTAACTTACGATGGCCCTACAGAGCCCAGCGTCTCAGGCCAGGTTCAACTGGTGAATAACTTTGTCAATCAGGGGTATGACGCCATTATCGTTTCTGCCGTTTCGCCTGATGGCCTGTGCCCGGCGTTGAAGCGGGCAATGCAAAGAGGCGTGAAAATATTAACCTGGGATTCCGATACCAAGCCGGAGTGCCGTTCTTACTATATCAATCAAGGGACGCCAAAACAGCTCGGCAGCATGCTGGTAGAGATGGCCGCTCATCAGGTGGACAAAGAGAAAGCGAAAGTCGCTTTCTTCTATTCCAGCCCAACGGTGACCGACCAGAACCAGTGGGTAAAAGAAGCTAAAGCCAAAATTAGCCAGGAACATCCGGGGTGGGAGATAGTCACTACCCAGTTTGGCTATAACGATGCCACGAAATCGCTCCAGACGGCGGAAGGTATCATCAAAGCGTATCCCGATCTGGATGCCATCATCGCGCCTGACGCTAACGCTTTACCTGCTGCGGCACAGGCGGCGGAGAACCTTAAACGCAATAATCTCGCGATTGTTGGTTTTAGTACGCCGAATGTAATGCGCCCTTATGTTCAGCGCGGCACTGTTAAAGAGTTTGGCCTGTGGGATGTCGTCCAACAGGGAAAAATTTCCGTATATGTCGCCAACGCGTTGCTGAAAAATATGCCAATGAATGTCGGTGATTCACTGGATATTCCCGGCATCGGCAAAGTCACCGTTTCACCTAATAGTGAGCAGGGATATCACTATGAGGCAAAAGGTAACGGCATTGTGTTATTGCCGGAGCGTGTCATTTTCAACAAAGACAATATCGACAAATATGATTTCTGATAACTGTTATGTATCGACGGAGTAAAGAATGGCTGATTTAGATGATATTAAAGATGGCAAAGATTTTCACACCGATAAACCACAAACTAACACTTTGTTCGCATTAAAAGGCTGTGGCGCGCTGGATTGGGGAATGCAGTCCAGACTGGCGAGGATTTTTAATCCCAAGACCAGAAAAACGGTCATGCTGGCCTTTGACCATGGATATTTCCAGGGGCCGACAACCGGACTTGAGCGTATTGATATCAATATTGCGCCGCTCTTTGAATATGCTGATGTCTTAATGTGTACTCGCGGCATATTACGCAGTGTGGTACCTCCGGCAATCAATAAACCAGTCGTTTTACGCGCGTCCGGGGCGAATTCTATTCTCACTGAATTAAGCAATGAGGCGGTTGCGGTGGCGATGGATGACGCTGTGCGGTTGAATAGCTGTGCTGCTGCCGCACAGGTTTATATTGGTAGTGAGCATGAACATCAGTCGATTAAAAATATTATTCAACTGATTGATGCCGGGTTACGCGTCGGGATGCCAATAATGGCAGTGACCGGGGTGGGTAAAGATATGGCTCGCGACCAGCGTTATTTTTCACTGGCAACGCGTATCGCTGCGGAAATGGGGGCGCAAATTATCAAAACGTATTATGTCGATAAAGGTTTTGAGCGTATTGCGGCAGGTTGTCCGGTGCCGATTGTCATCGCCGGCGGTAAAAAACTGCCTGAACGTGAAGCATTGGAAATGTGCTATCAGGCGATTGACCAGGGGGCTTCTGGCGTAGATATGGGGCGTAATATATTCCAGTCAGAAGATCCGGTAGCCATGATTAAAGCGGTACATGCTGTCGTTCATCATAACGAAACAGCAGAGCGTGCTTATGAGCTGTTTTTGAGTGAGAAAGGTTAAATGAGATCGCTTCCCCATCTTTTACCGATGCGAGGAGATGGGGATGACTGTTATTTTATTTGGAATAATCAGGGGGTTAATGATGCACGTTACGCTGGTTGAAATTAACGTTCATGATGACAAGGTTGAACAATTTATCGATGTTTTTCGGCAAAATCATCTGGGCTCAATTAAAGAGCCGGGTAACTTGCGTTTTGATGTTCTGCAGGATCCGCAGGTGCCTACGCGATTTTATATTTATGAAGCCTACGTTGATGAACAGGCCGTCGCTTTTCATAAGACAACGCCACACTATAAAACTTGCGTGGAGCAGCTTGAACCGTTGATGACCGGTCCTCGGACAAAAAAAGTTTTTATGGGTTTGATGCCTTAAGGAGCGCTCATGAACAGCCAGTTTGCCGGATTAACGCGCGAAGCATGTGTGGCATTGTTAGCGTCATATCCGCTTAGTGTGGGTATTCTGGCAGGGCAGTGGATTGCGTTGCATCGCTATCTGCAACAGTTGGAAGCGTTAAACCAGCCGCTGTTGCATTTGGATTTGATGGATGGTCAATTTTGCCCGCAGTTTACCGTTGGGCCATGGGCAGTTGGGCAACTGCCGCAAACCTTTATCAAAGATGTTCATTTGATGGTAGCGGATCAATGGACGGCGGCGCAAGCCTGCGTGAAGGCGGGCGCACACTGCATCACGCTTCAGGCTGAAGGCGATATTCATCTGCATCATACGCTAAGCTGGCTTGGTCAGCAGACCGTGCCCGTTATTGGCGGTGAAATGCCGGTGATCCGGGGGATTAGTTTATGCCCGGCAACGCCTCTGGATGTCATTGTCCCCATTCTGAGCGACATCGAGGTTATTCAACTACTGGCAGTGAACCCTGGATACGGCAGTAAAATGCGCTCCAGTGATTTGCACGAGCGCGTGGCGCAGCTTCTCTGTCTACTTGGTGATAAACGCGAAGGTAAAATTATCGTTATTGATGGGTCGTTAACGCAGGAGCAATTGCCTTCGCTGATTGCACAGGGCATCGATCGTGTTGTTTCTGGTAGTGCGTTATTTCGTGATGATCGGCTGGTTGAGAATACGCGGAGCTGGAGGGCGATGTTTAAGGTTGCCGGGGATACTACTTTCTTACCCTCCACAGCATAAATGCCGGATGGCGGCTTTACCTTATCAGGCCTACATAAGCACTCGGCTGGTAGGCCTGATAAGCACAGCGCCATCAGACATTGATCGGCAATTAAGCCTGTTTAGCAGCTTCTGCTGCTTTCACGATCACCGCGAAAGCGTCAGCTTTCAGAGAAGCACCGCCAACCAGCGCGCCGTCGATGTCCGGCTGCGCGAACAGTTCGGCTGCGTTGGAGGCATTAACAGAACCGCCGTACTGGATAATGACCTGTTCAGCGATTTTCGCGTCAGCTTTAGCAATGTGGTCACGGATGAATTTGTGAACCGCCTGCGCCTGCGCAGGAGTTGCAGATTTACCGGTACCGATCGCCCATACGGGTTCATAAGCGATAACCGCGCCTTCAAAGGCTGCCGCGCCCTGCGTTTTCAGTACCGCGTCGATCTGGCGTGCGCATACTTCTTCTGTTTTGCCCGCTTCGTTTTCCGCTTCGGTTTCACCGATGCACAGTACCGGCGTCAGACCTTGTTCTTTCAGTACGGCGAATTTTTTGGCGATCAGCTCGTCAGATTCTTTGTGATAAGTACGACGCTCGGAGTGGCCGATAATAATGTACTGCGCGCCGATATCCTTCAGCATTTCAGCCGAAGTTTCACCGGTGAATGCGCCAGACAGATTCAGATCAACGTTCTGCGCGCCCAGCATGATGTGGCTGCCGGCAGCAGCGCGTTTCGCCAGATCGATATACATTTCCGGCGGAGCGATTGCCACGTCGCAGCCTGCTACGCCCGTCAGTTCTTTACGCAGGTTAGCCACCAGTTCGTTTACCATGTGGCGGCTGCCGTTCAGTTTCCAGTTACCCATCACTAAAGGATGTCGCATTTCATTTCTCCACGCTTAGTCAGCGAATTAAGGAAGATGGCCGCTCGTCAGAGCAGCATGGTCTGTGAAACAGTATAGAGATTCATCCCCGGAAAGGCTTTGCTTTTTGTCATCAATTCGCCCCTTCCAGATTTTCAGATAACGCCAGCTTAATCGGTTCAACCGCGAAGGTCAGCCCCTTTTCGCCGTTATCTGCGACAACATAACGTACCGCGCCTTCTGTCTCGGCGTAATAGTGTTTACCTTTACCGGCGATAAGCATCTTTTGCAGTTTTTTCTGGCTTTGCTCTTTTGTCAGCAACGGGGCGACAGTACGAATAATGGCGGCCATATATTCCAGCGCTTTCGCTTTCGCCGCTTTCTGTTCCGGCCCCTGAATGGGCAGCCAGGTAATCTGCATACTTTTCACTTTGAGCGTACCGCGCTCCAACGCCGTGGAGGCATACAGATTTTCGTTAATCTTACTGGCGGCGCGGGTCAGATTCGCCTTATCGCGGCTATTCTCAATGGCGCGAAATTCATTGAGCGGCAGATCGGGATTCTGGCGGTTAAAGTTCTCACGAAACTGGCTAATAGAAAGATCAAAGGTTGGCGAGCCCGCCAGCAGATAGGGCGCTGTCGTGGTCGATGAAGAGAGCTGCGCGTGCGCCGTTATGCTGGCGGTGAGAGCAGAAAACAACAGTAGAAACAGAGTACATCCTGGCTTCATCAATCTTACCTTTCGTTAGGACTGCTCACGATTAAAACGATAACTGTCGGGCTTGTCAAAAGGGTAAACTGTAGCGGAAGGCAAAATATAAGGAACTTACATGACCATACAGCAATGGTTATTCTCATTTAAAGGGCGTATCGGACGCCGTGATTTCTGGATTTGGATCGGCCTCTGGTTTGCCGGGATGCTGGCGCTATTTTCGCTGGCGGGGAAAAATCTGCTTGATATCCAAACGGCGGCATTTTGCCTGGTGTGCCTGCTGTGGCCGACCGCCGCCGTCATGGTCAAACGTCTGCATGACCGGGGACGTTCCGGCGCGTGGGCGTTGCTAATGATTCTGGCGTGGATGCTGCTGGCCGGAAACTGGGTGATGCTGCCGGGGATGTGGCAGTGGGTCGTCGGGCGATTTATTCCGACGCTGATCCTGGTGATGATGCTTATCGATCTGGGCGCGTTTGTCGGTGTTCAGGGGGAAAATAAGTTTGGGAAAGCGACACAGGACGTGAAGTTTAAAGCAGAATCGTAAACGGGCGGTAAACCGTAATTTGCCCGGTGGCGCTGACGCTTACCGGGCCCACAGATTGGTGATGATTTGCAGGAGGCCGGATAAGCCCCAGCCGCCATTCGGTAAAACATCACCAGTAATGTTCAGCCGTCATCTGCCCCGGTCGGCGGCGCAGATGTTTAGTCATCTGTCGGGTCTCTTTCAGCAGTTGCTGCGTATCGCGCACCATCTGCGGGTTCCCGCACAGCATGACGTGGCTGGTCTCTTTATCCATCGGTAATCCAACGGCTTTTTCCAGCTCGCCGTTTTCAATGAGCGCTGGCACGCGTCCGGTAAGCGAGCCTGGCACGCTCTCCCGGCTGACCACCGTTTGGATGCGCAGCTTGCCTTCATAACGCTGTTGCAGTTCCAGCATTAGCGGCAGATAGCTTAAATCGGCGGCGAAGCGTGCGGCGTGGACCAAGACCAGATTTTTAAAGCGCGCGACATCCTGGCCATATTGCAGAATAGACAAATACGGGCCAATAGCGGTTCCGGTTGCCAGCATCCATAGCGTCTCGCAGTCAGGCACTTCATCCAGTACAAAGAAACCCGACGCGTCGCTGACCACTTGCACCTCATCGCCAGGTTTTAGCGCTGCCAGCCGCGGGCTGAGCTTTCCTTGCGGCACCGTCACCAGATAAAACTCTAAATTCGGATTGTCAGGCGCATTGACATAGGAATACGCGCGCTGAACGCGCTCGCCATCGATCTCCAGTCCGAGTTTGGTAAATTGGCCTGCAGTAAAAGGATTAATGGGGGCGTGAACGGTCAGGCTGAACAGTGCGTCAGTCCAGTTTTGCACCTTAGTGACTTTACCTGTTACCCAATCGGCCATGGTTTTCTCCTGTTCTGAATCGCTAACCTTATCTTCGTTCGTCAGGAGAAAGATTTCCAGCCCCGCGAGGCTGGAAGGCTCTAACTAACAAATGCGCTAGAGGATATGCGCCTGCACATCCGGATCTTTACGATCAAGATAGTGGATCGACTGAATGCGGCGGATGGTGCGTGATTTGCCGCGGATCAGCAGTGTTTCCGTCGTGGCAATATGGCCTTTTCGGCTAATTCCTTCCAGCAGATCGCCTTTCGTGATGCCGGTCGCGGAGAAAATAACGTTATCGCTACGCGCCATATCGCCCAGGCATAACGCCTTGCCCGCTTCAATGCCCATTGCTTTGCAGCGCGCCAGTTCCTGTTCGCCAATGCGGCGGTTTTCTTCGCTGTCGCCTTTCACGTCATGGCGCGCCAGCAGACGCCCCTGCATATCGCCGTCCAGCGCGCGGATCACCGCTGCGGATACCACGCCTTCTGGTGCGCCGCCAATCCCGTACAGCACGTCGACTTCGCTATCCGGCATACAGGTCAGAATTGAGGCCGCGACGTCGCCGTCAGGAATGGCAAACACGCGTACGCCCAGTTTAGCCATCTCTGCGATAACCTCGTCATGACGCGGTTTTGCCAGAATAGTCACGGTCAGATCGCCAAGCGGTTTACCCAGCGCATCCGCGATGTTGCGCAGGTTATCCGCCAGCGGCAGGTTGAGATCAATTGCCCCTTTGGCGCCCGGACCGACAATCAGTTTTTCCATATACATATCGGGCGCATTCAGGAAACAGCCTTTATCGCCGACCGCCAGCACCGCCAGCGCGTTCGCCTGACCCATCGCCGTCATGCGCGTGCCCTCAATCGGATCGACGGCGATATCTACCGCATCGCCGTGGCCAGTACCGACTTTCTCGCCGATATAGAGCATCGGGGCCTCGTCGATTTCGCCTTCGCCAATCACGATGGTGCCGTCAATGTTGACCTGGTTGAGCATGATACGCATGGCGTTGACCGCCGCGCCGTCCGCGGTATTTTTATCGCCGCGTCCCAGCCATTTGTAGCCAGCCAGCGCCGCCGCTTCGGTCACACGGGAAAATTCGATGGCAAGTTCTCGTCTCATAAAAAACTCGTAGCAAAAAGGAGTGGCGCGCAGTGTAGCACAGGGGAAGGAGGGAATAATTGATGTGTGTGCGGAGTTGCCCCCGCACAAAGATTTTGCCGGATGGCGACCTTACTTGTCGTGCTCTTCCCACGCCATTGCGCGTTTAACCGCTTTCTTCCAGCCGCTGTAACGGTAGTTACGCTCGGTGGTTTCAATGCCGGGGCGGAATTCTCGTTCAATGACGGCTTTTTCCTGCAGCTCGTCCAGGTTCTGCCAGTAACCGACGGCCAGACCAGCCAGATAGGCGGCGCCCAGCGCGGTCACTTCGCGCACTTCCGGGCGTTCCACCCGCGTGCCGAGAATATCTGACTGGAACTGCATCAGGAAGTTGTTGGCCACTGCGCCGCCGTCCACACGCAGAGCGTGCAGGCGGATACCGGAGTCGGCCTGCATCGCTTCCAGTACGTCGCGGGTCTGGTAAGCGATGGATTCGAGCGTCGCGCGGATAATGTGA
Organism: Salmonella sp. JXY0409-18; assembly: GCF_020268625.1. NCBI lineage: Bacteria > Pseudomonadati > Pseudomonadota > Gammaproteobacteria > Enterobacterales > Enterobacteriaceae > Salmonella > Salmonella sp. JXY0409-18. Next base: position 4,354,721 of record NZ_CP084216.1, on the reverse strand, counting down.
TTAGAGTTCACGCCGCGGGTCAGGCCAAAAATGGCACCGCGGGCATACGGATCCCAGTACGGCGCGCCCAGACCGGTGAAGGCCGGAACCACGTAGACACCGTTGGTATCTTTCACTTTCGTGGCGAAATATTCGGAGTCGAACGCGTCGCTGATGAGCTTCATTTCATCACGCAGCCATTGAATGGACGCTCCCGCCATAAACACCGCGCCTTCCAGCGCATAGTTGACTTCGCCGCTTGGGCCGCAGGCGATGGTGGTCAGCAGGCCGTTTTCCGATTTTACCGCTTTCTCGCCGGTGTTCATCAGCATAAAGCAGCCGGTGCCGTAGGTGTTCTTTGCCATTCCTTCCTTTACGCACAGTTGGCCGAATAGCGCGGCCTGCTGATCCCCGGCAATCCCGGCGATAGGAATACGTGTACCGCCTTTACCGCCAATATTGGTCTGGCCGTAGACTTCGGAGGACTTACGTACCTGGGGCAGCATCGCGCGTGGGATATCCAGCACGTCCAGCATCTTATCGTCCCAGTCCAAATCATGGATGTTGAACAGCATGGTTCGTGAGGCGTTGGTGTAATCCGTAACGTGGACGCGGCCCTGCGTCATCTTCCAGATAAGCCAGGTATCCACCGTACCGAACAGCAGCTCGCCACGCTTCGCGCGTTCGCGCGAACCTTCCACATGGTCAAGGATCCATTTCACTTTAGTGCCAGAGAAGTACGGGTCGACGACCAGACCGGTATTGTCGCGGATGTAATCTTCCAGGCCGTCGCGTTTAAGCTGTTCGCAAATATCGGCGGTACGACGGCACTGCCAGACAATAGCGTTGTATATCGGTTTGCCGGTTTCACGTTCCCAGACGATCGCGGTTTCACGTTGGTTGGTGATACCGATAGCGGCAATCTGATCGGAACTGATATCGGCCTTAGCCAGCACTTCTACCAGCGTTGAGCTTTGGGACGCCCAAATTTCCATCGGGTCGTGTTCTACCCAGCCTGGCTTAGGATAAATTTGCTCAAATTCACGCTGTGATACGCTGACGATATTCGCGTCATGATCCATAACGACCGCGCGGGAGCTGGTGGTACCCTGGTCGAGCGCAACGATATATTTTTTTTCAGTCATAATTTTGTCCCGTAATCAGATTACAGCGAAGCATTTTGTTGTGTGGTCGCGGTGGAGTCCTTCTCTTCCACGACGCAGGTATCGCACGGCAAATGACGGCCAATAAATTTGCGATAAGCAAACGCGCCCAGAATGGCGCCGACGATGGGGCCAAACAGCGGCACCAGGAAGTAAGGAATGTCTCTACCGCCGGTAAACGCAATTTCACCCCAGCCGGCAAGCCCGGCGAACATTTTGGGGCCAAAGTCACGCGCCGGATTCATCGCAAATCCGGTCAACGGCCCCATAGAGGCACCGATAACGGCGATCAGTAAACCAATGAGCAGTGGCGCAAGCGGACCGCGAGGTACGCCGTTGCCGTCGTCGGTCAGCGCCAGAATCAGCCCCATCAGAATAGCGGTAATCACCATTTCAACCGCGAAGGCCTGCACAAAATTGATATGAGGATTCGGGTAAGTTGAGAAAATGCCTGCGAGATCGAGACTTTCAACGCTGCCACGGACGATATGGTGGGTTTGTTCGAAGTCCACAAAAAGATTGTAATAAAGCCCGTAAACTAACGCCGCTGCGCAAAAGGCGCCGGCAACTTGAGAAATAATAAAAGGAACAACTTTACGTTTGTCGAAACAGGCAAATAGCCAGAGTGCGATGGTCACTGCCGGGTTCAGGTGTGCGCCAGAAACACCTGCCGTCAGGTAGATAGCCATCGCTACTCCCAGACCCCAGATGACGCTGATTTCCCACTGTCCAAAAGTAGCTCCGGCAACTTTAAGCGCAGCGACACAACCCACACCGAAAAAAATCAACAACCCGGTACCGAGGAATTCAGCAATGCACTGGCCTTTTAAGGTTGATGTTTGACTCATAATCGGATCCTGAAGAGTATGTAATGATTATTGGTATGCGAGGAGGTCATGGACATCCACGATGCCCTGTAGGCACACTGTTAATTTATCGTTAACGAGCAAAAACGAGAAATATCGAAATCAAAATGTGTGTACTGCGTCAATAAAATGAGCGTTATCGCGCCATGAGGCGCATTTTGAGACAGCAGAAGAGAGTGAATTGAATCATTTCATTAACCAATATGTTAACACTTTTAAGTTATTGAATGAATGTTACCAGGAGATGGATGAAAATTGCTGCAAACCGCGATCTACGCGGTATGTCGCTGGACAGCGAGAGCGGGGCTTCATACAATCGACACTATATATTGTGCGCGTTTACGTGAAGCGTCGCCTTGCAATTCAGGAGAGGTAAGATCATGTCTTTAGAAGTGTTTGAGAAACTGGAAGCAAAAGTACAGCAGGCGATTGACACCATCACCCTGTTACAGATGGAAATTGAAGAGCTGAAAGAAAAGAACAACAGCCTGACGCAGGAAGTGCAGTCTGCACAGCATCAGCGTGAAGAACTCGAGCGTGAAAATAATTCTCTGAAGGAACAGCAGAGCGGCTGGCAGGAACGTTTGCAGGCGCTGCTTGGTCGTATGGAAGAAGTCTAATCCTCGTCATATTTCACGTTATGGCGGCGTTGGCTGCGTGCGTTCACCCCAGTCACATAGTGGCCTATGCTCCTGGGGATTCACTTACTTGCCGCCTTGCCCTGACGCGAAATCTATAGAGGATTTAGAATGCGGATACCGGTGGGCCGGATAAGGCGTAAGCTGCTATCCGGCAATCAGCGACAACGCATAAAAAAGGCGCCTTACGGCGCCTTTTTTGATCACTCGATATCAAGCGGGTCTTCGGAAAGGATAATCCCGGTGTTGTCGGCATAGAGATGATCGCCGGAGAAGAACGTCACGCCGCCGAAATTGACGCGCACATCGCTTTCCCCAATGCCTTCACCTGCGGCGCCAACCGGAATGGCGGCGATCGCCTGAATGCCGATATCCAGCTCTTCCAGATCGTCCACCTGACGCACCGCGCCATAGATAACCAGCCCTTCCCATTCATTTTGCGTGGCCAGACGCGCCAGCTCCGCATCGACTAATGCACGGCGGACAGAACCGCCGCCATCGACCAGCAGAACCCGACCACGGCCATTTTGTTCGAGCAGATCGTACAGCAACCCGTTGTCCTCGAAACATTTTACCGTGATGATTTGTCCGCCAAACGACGACCGTCCTCCAAAATTGGAGAACAGCGGTTCCACGACGTTGACATCTTCCTGATAGATGTCACAAAGCTCGGAAGTATCGTATTTCATAGGCTTAACGTTCAGTTGCTGCGAGAATTTTTAGTATATCGCGCTAAGTATACTGTTGGCAAAATCATCAATTGTTAATTGATATTTGTCAGTTAAACGGCCCACTGACTTAAGAGTATCCCAATCACAAATAACAGGTTGGTTAACAACGCGCCTTTAACGGTACGTTCAAGCATCGGGCGCATTGCCGCAGGCTCCCTTTCGCGCATTACGTAGCGCGCTTGTTTAATGAGCAATGGCGCGGCCAGAATAAACAACCATCCCCACGGACTGTGTAGCGAGAGCAGATTAAACAGCGCCAGACAGAGCAGCGCGCCTAGCAACAGGCAGGCGTGATAACGACGCGCGTTGACATCGCCGAGTCGTACCACAAGGGTGTTTTTGCCGTTCTCTCTGTCGCTATTAATATCGCGCAGATTATTAATATTCAGCACCGCCGTCGCCAGTAAACCGCAGGCGGTGGCCGGGAGAATTAGCGCCGGAATCAACGTATGCGCCTGGAGATACCAGCTCCCCATGACACTTAGCCAGCCAAAGAATACCAGGACAGAGATATCACCCAGCCCGATATAACCGTAGGGCCGATTACCCACGGTGTAGGTGATGGCGGCGATAATCGACAGCCCGCCCAAAATCAGGAAGCCGACAAAATCGGTTAACGTATGGCACGCGACCGCCACCAGCGCCAGTCCGGAGATACAGATCAGCACGACGGTAATGATTAACGCCCGCTTCATCTCCTGCCGGGTGATGACGCCTTTTTGCATCCCCCGCAGCGGCCCGATGCGATCCGGTTTATCACTGCCTTTGACAGCGTCGCCGTAATCGTTGGCGAGGTTGGATAAAATTTGCAGCAGCCCGGCGGTGATAAGGGCCAGCAGTGCGACCAGAGGATCGAAATAGCCTTGCCACCATGCCAGGGCCGTACCGACGATAATCGCCGCAAAGGCGAGGGGTAAGGTTTTGGGTCGTAAGCTTTCCAGCCAGGCCTGGGTGCGGCTAATTTGTTGTTGTTCAGTCATATTTAGCGCCAATAAAAATGGGGCTTTTCAGCCCCATCAACAGTGATGAAAATGCATTGGACGCGATTATAAGATAAAACGACTTAGATCTTCATCTGCGACCAGCGCATCCAGATGTTTGCTCACATATTCCGCATCAATTGTGATGTTTTGGCCGTGCAGATCGCTGGCGTTATAGGAAATCTCTTCCATCAGACGCTCCAGTACGGTATGCAGACGGCGCGCGCCGATGTTTTCGGTGGTTTCGTTAACCTGCCAGGCGGCTTCGGCAATACGTTTAATACCGGAATCGGTGAACTCGATATTGACGCCTTCAGTTGCCATCAGCGCTTTATACTGCACGGTGACGGAGGCGTTTGGCTCGGTCAAAATGCGTTCGAAATCGCTGGTGGTCAGCGCCTGAAGTTCAACGCGAATCGGCAGACGGCCCTGCAGTTCCGGGATCAGATCAGACGGCTTCGCCACCTGGAACGCGCCAGAGGCGATAAACAGAATATGATCCGTTTTGACCATCCCGTGTTTGGTCGAAACCGTGCAGCCTTCTACCAGCGGCAGTAAGTCGCGCTGTACGCCTTCGCGTGAAACATCCGGGCCGGAGGTTTCGCCACGCTTACAAATTTTGTCAATTTCATCGATAAACACGATGCCGTGCTGTTCAACCGCGTCGATAGCGTCCTGTTTCAGCTCTTCCGGGTTGACCAGCTTAGCAGCCTCTTCTTCAACCAACAGTTTCATCGCGTCTTTAATTTTCAGCTTACGCGGTTTCTGTTTCTGACCACCCAGGTTCTGGAACATAGACTGCAACTGGCTGGTCATTTCTTCCATGCCCGGAGGCGCCATAATCTCTACGCCCATCGGCGCGGCGGCGAGGTTAATCTCGATCTCTTTATCGTCGAGCTGGCCTTCGCGCAGTTTTTTGCGGAACGTTTGACGGGCGGCAGAAGGCTCCTGCTGCTGTTCGGCCTGGCCCCAGTTATTTTTTGCGGGTGGGATCAGTACGTCGAGAATACGTTCTTCCGCCAACTCTTCCGCACGATAGCGGTTTTTCTCGATAGCCTGTACGCGAACCATTTTCACAGCGGCATCGGTCAGATCGCGGATGATAGAGTCCACTTCTTTCCCGACGTAGCCCACTTCGGTGAATTTGGTGGCTTCGACTTTAATGAACGGCGCGTTGGCGAGTTTCGCCAGACGACGGGCGATTTCGGTTTTACCGACGCCGGTTGGGCCAATCATCAGAATATTTTTCGGCGTTACTTCGTGGCGCAGCTCTTCATCAAGCTGCATACGACGCCAGCGGTTACGCAATGCAATCGCCACGGAACGCTTTGCGTTATCCTGGCCGATAATGTGTTTGTTCAGTTCGCTGACAATTTCGCGTGGGGTCATTTCAGACATGAGAGGTCCTTACGCTTTGGCGGTCAATTCTTCAATGGTGTGGAAATGGTTGGTGTAAATGCAGATATCGCCTGCAATATCCAACGCCTTTTCAGCAATTTCGCGCGCGCCGAGCTCGGTATTTTCCAACAGAGCGCGAGCGGCAGCCTGGGCATAAGGACCGCCGGAGCCGATAGCAATTAAATCGTTTTCAGGTTGCACGACATCGCCGTTACCCGTGATGATGAGCGAGGCGGTTTCATCCGCGACGGCCAGCAACGCTTCCAGTTTGCGTAGCATACGGTCGGTACGCCAGTCTTTCGCCAGTTCAACGGCGGCTTTGACCAGGTGCCCCTGATGCATTTCCAGTTTACGTTCAAACAGCTCGAACAGCGTGAATGCATCCGCAGTACCGCCCGCAAAGCCCGCAATGACCTTGTCGTTGTAGAGGCGGCGGACTTTCTTCACGTTGCCTTTCATTACTGTGTTACCCAGTGTGGCCTGACCATCACCGGCGATTACCACGTGGCCGTTACGGCGTACGCTTACTATTGTTGTCACGAGCAGACCCCTTGGTTACTAATGCTGAATTGCGGCCCCGTACGGCGTACGGGGCATAATGCAAGTATAGATGGGGGAGATTTTGAGGGTTTCAACCCCCGGTGGCGAGTCGAATGCAGTTTGTATGGCCCGCCATCTTCAGACGGTTAATGGTGCTGTCGGCATTTTCTTTACCTTTCACCGGCCCGATAACCACGCGATTCCAGCCGTTATTGGTGGTAATTTTGGAGTCAAAGCCTTCAAACGCCAGCTGAGCGCGGACGCTTTCTGCCTGCTCGGCGCCTTTGAATGAACCACATTGCACCATCCAGCGACGCTCATCTTTTTTCTCTGCTGTCGCCTTCGGCGCTTCAGGCGCGCGCGTAATTGGTGCGGCTTTCGGCGCTGCCGCGCTGGTATGCGCCGGCGTTTGCAGCAAATCCTGATAAGGTTGCTGCGAGGCCGTCTGCTTCGGCGGCTGACTTTGGCGCGCGGGTTGCGCCGGGGCGGACTGTACCGTGCGTGTTTGTGGCTGCTCGTTTACCCGCGGCTGCGTACGTGGTTGCTGAACAGGCTGCGTTTGAGCCCACTGCTGCTGCTGCTGCTGCGCCTGACGCTGGCGCTGTAGCGTTTGCTGGCGTTGTTCTGGCGTCTGCTCGTTCCACGGCACTTCGTTAAGTTGCGTCGGCTGCTGACGCATATCCGCCTGCATCTGCTCCAGGAGTTGACGCTGCTCGCTGGTGAGCTGATTCGGATTCATGACTTCGCCGCCGGCGGACGGTTCCGTTGGCGTGCGCACGCCCGGCTGGCGACTTTCCAGCTCTTTGATGTAACGCCAGCGCTCTTCCGGTTTTGGCGGAAGCCCATTGCCGGTGACTTTCTGGTTTTGTAGCGTTTCGGACTCTTCTTTCTTATGGTGAGTAATGAAGTACAGACCGCCGATAAAGGTCACAAGGACGGCTGCCGCAATCGCGACCATTGCCGGCGAGACGGCAGGCATGTTGCTTTGCTTCTTCCGTGAGTTCCGTGAGGTGCTCTTTTTGCGCCGCGAAGGAGCCGGTTGGCCGCGACGTACATAATCTCGTTGTGCCACTATCGTTTCGCTGTATTTATTCGTTCGTCAGCCCGTCATGTTACTGAAGCGGCGGGCCTTTGACCAGACAGGTGAGTCTTAAAGCTATTTACTTTAGGGTAAAGCGCGCGTAGAACCGCGAATAATCAGCTCGCAATCCATTAAACGCGAGCCGCTGCTCACATTTTGCCCCTGCATCTGATCGAGTAACAGCAGCATCGCCTCGCGACCAATGTCAAAACGCGGCTGCGCCACGGTTGTCAATGGAGGATCGCAAAACTCGGCCAGCGCGATATTGTCAAAGCCGATAATCGACAGATCGTCAGGCACTTTCAGACCCTGGCGCTTGGCCCAGGAGAGGGCGCCCAGCGCCATTACGTCGCTATGACAAAAGACGGCGGTAGGCGGCAACGGTTGCTCAAGCAACTGCTTTAATGCGTTTGCCCCGGCTTCAAAGGTAAAGTCGCCACGGGCGATGTAATGCGGATCGACCACAATGCCACTGCGTCTTAATGCCTGTACGTAACCTTGTAAGCGATAGTGACAGAGCGGCATATCTTCCGGCCCCGCAATACAACCAATCCGCTTGTGGCCCAAATCCAACAGGTAGTTCATGGCATTGAACGCGGCGGTGAGGTTATCGATATGTACCGTCGGCAGTTCAAGCTCCGGCGCAAACTCATTCGACATCACCATCGGGGGCAAATTGCGCTGCTCCTCAACGCTGGCGTCAAAGGGCAGTCGGGAACTGAGAAGTACCATGCCGTCGATCTGTTTGGTGATGATGAGATTAAGAAAGGTTTTTTCTTTCTGGTTTTGATGGGCGCAATCGCCAATCAGCACCAGATACCCCTGTTCTGCCGCGGTCACTTCGATACCGCGGATAATTTCACTGAAGAAGGGATCGCAAATATCCGGGACAATCACCAAAATCGTACGGGATTCATTGCGTTTTACATTTCGCCCCATCGACTGCGGGAAATAACCCACTTCAAGCGCGGCCTGTTCAACCCGGCTACGGGTCGACTGGGAGACTTTATCGGGGTTCATTAACGCGCGGGATACGGTTGCCGTAGAGACTTTCGCCTTCAACGCAACATCCTTCATCGTAGCGGCAGTAACCTGCTTGTTCGATTTCACTCTTTCTCCTCGCCTGGGAACTGCTGGCGCAGATCTATCCCTGGTAACACTCATCGAAAACATTTTTATCAGATAGTGCGTGGAAGCGGTTACAGAATTTTCATAAAAAGTGTGATGGATCTTTAATTTTACGATCCGCCTCGCATCGTGAGGACTATCCTTCAATCGGATCGACGTCCAGAACCCATTTAACTTTCCGCGCTTCAGGGAGCGTATTGATCAACGCCAGCGTGCCGCTGATGATGTGTTGCAGGCGAATCCGTGAAGGATGCTGAAGTAAAATTTGCCAGCGATAGCGGCCGCCGCGTTTTGGCGCGAGGGCCGGAACCGGACCTAAGATCCACAGCTTATCGTCTGATAGCGGGCTGGCCTGAATCAGATTACGCAACTGCTGGAGAAAGACGGGCGCCTGCTGATTGTTGTGATCCTCTGCGCGAATAATGACGTGGCTGGTCCACGGCGGAAGCTGGAGCGTTTGCCGTTCCGCCAGCGCCTGCTCCGCAAACGCATCATAGCCTTTATACAGTAACGTTTGCAGCAGGGGATGCTCAGGATGGTGCGTTTGGAGCACCACTTCGCCCTGTTTACCCGCGCGCCCGGCGCGGCCGGAAACCTGAGTGTAGAGCTGGGCGAAGCGTTCCGCCGAACGAAAATCTGCGGAAAAAAGCGCGCCATCGACGTCCAGCAACGCCACCAGCGTGACGTCCGGGAAGTGATGGCCTTTCGCCAGCATTTGTGTGCCTATCAGAATGCGCGCTCCGCCGCGGTGAACTTCCGCCAGATGCTGCTCCAGCGCGCCTTTACGACTGGTGGTATCACGGTCGATTCGTGAGATCGGCACGCCGGGGAAGAAGGGCGCCAGCACCTGCTCCAGCTGTTCCGTCCCTAACCCAACCGGTAGCATATGTGTGGAGCCGCAGGAGGGGCACTGACGCGGTACCGGACGCTGGCTGTCGCAGTGATGACAGCGTAAATGATGCTGCGCCTGGTGCAGCGTGTAGTAGTGATCGCAACGCGGGCACTCCGCAATCCAGCCGCAGTCGTGGCAAAGCAGCGCGGGCGCGAATCCCCGGCGGTTAAGAAATAAAATTACCTGATTGTCGGCCTGGAGATGTTGGCGCATACGGGCGATAAGGGCGGGCGCCAGTCCCGCCTGAAGACGCTGGCCTTTTAAATCCAGTACATGCTGCAGGGCTGGGCGGGCGTTGCCTGCGCGCCGCGTCAGACGCAGCATCCGGTATTTTTTCTGCCGCACGTTGCATAGCGTTTCCAGGGCTGGGGTGGCGGAGCCGAGAATAATCGGGATCTGTTCGCTATGGGCGCGATACACAGCCAAATCGCGGGCATGGTAGCGCCACCCTTCCTGCTGTTTATAAGAGCTGTCGTGCTCTTCGTCGATGACAATCACGCCAAGATTTTTAAACGGCGTAAACAGCGAGGAGCGCGTGCCGATGACAATCGCCGCTTCGCCGTTTTTCGCTTTCAGCCATGCCGAAAGACGCTCGCTGTCGTTTAGCCCGGAATGCAGCACTTCCACCGGCGCGTTAAAACGTTCGCGAAAACGGGCGATCGTTTGCGGCGTCAGGCCGATTTCCGGCACCATCACCAGCGCCTGTTTGCCCTGGGCGAGGACGTTTTCCAGCACGCTCAGATACACTTCGGTCTTGCCGGAACCGGTTACGCCTGCCAGCAACCAGGCGGAGAAACCGTCCGACGCGCTGTGAATCGCGCCGACCGCTGTCGCCTGTTCGGTATTTAGCCGCAGGCGCTCTCCTGCGACGGCATAATGCTCCCGCCAGTCGGTAAACGCGGGCGTTTCACTGGCAAGCTCACAAAGCCCCTTACGCCGCAGCGTTTGCAGCGTGGCGTCAGTAAAATCAAGCTCGGCTACCTGATAGCGCCAGATCTTTCCTTGCCGTAGCGCCGCCAGCGCCTGTTGTTGTTTGGCGGAGCGTTTCAGGCTGTTGATGTCGGCGGCTTGCCCCTCTTCGGTGGCGAACCAATACCATAGGGGCGCGTTGCTGGCTGGTTTTCCCTGACGCAGTAAAACCGGCAGAGCGTGAAACAGAACGTCGCCGAGGGGATGGTGGTAGTAATCCGCCGCCCAGAGGAGTAAGCGCCAGATGGAGGGAGAAAAGATGGGCTCGTTATCCAGGATTTCAATGACCGATTTTAATTCATCGAGCGGCAATTCGCTGTGGTCGCTAACCGAGACGACAATGCCCACGCGCTCTTGCTGCTTGCCGAACGGAACGCGCACGCGGCACCCGGCTTTGGCGACCTCGCCTTCCGGCAGCAGGTAATCAAAGGTTCGGGGAAGCGGAACGGGCAAGGCAACGTGCGCGACGGACATAGCATCTTCCTGACTTGAAATTTCGTCGGGTAGTATACACATTACGATAAGGGAGCGCGGATCAGTTTGCATACGGTGGTCAAATTCTGTATGATTCGCCGCCTTTGGTGCGTGTTGTGAGCATCAAACCCTTTACTATTAACTTCGCGTGGTGTCTGGCGTTAGGGCTGGAAGAGCGACGCGGCCTTACACTGAGGTTCCCCATGAAAAAAGGTATTCACCCGAATTACGTAGAAATTACTGCAACCTGTTCTTGCGGTAATGTTATCAAAACCCACTCTACCGTGGGTCACGACCTGAACCTGGACGTGTGCGGCAAATGCCACCCGTTCTTCACTGGTAAGCAGCGTGTTGTTGATACCGGTGGTCGTGTTGAGCGCTTCAACAAGCGCTTCAGCATCCCTGGCAGCAAATAAGTTACCGCCAGAAAAAAAGCGCCGCAGGGCGCTTTTTTTGTTTTCTAGGGATAACAGTATTTGTTCAGACACATTCTGTGATCCGTAATCGCTTTCATTACGCTTCCTGCCGTGAGTTTTAACGAAGGATTTATAGTCAGTCCCGCGCTTTCCAGCCCCTTCGCTGTCCATTTATTGCAGGTATTGAGTATGCCGTAGCGGCCATTCGCGGCGTAAAACTGGCTATCGCCGTAAATTCCTTGTTTTAACGGAATCAGATTACCCTCTGCGTCACGCGCAAAGCTGCGGCCCAGATAACGCATCAGACTGTTACGCTGGTTTGTGTGCAGGAGCAGTGATTTTATCTCGCTACCGGCGAAATAGCGTTCTGGTTTACCGGAAAAGGCGACGATGTGCATAACCGCGCCGGATGACCAGAACATGGCCTGGAGCGTAAGCGCGGTGGTTATTTCTTGTGACTGATAAAAGCCCTTATCTCCCCAGCCGATTTCATACCACTGCGTCTCCTGAGCGAACCGTTTTTTAAGCTGTGGCAGAACGGTATTAACATCATGGGCCGGCGCAATAATTCCCGTGTGCCAGCCATGACTGACGATATAGATTTCCGTCGGGGAGGGATGTCCGCCTGTCGTAGGTTTTACGGCTTGTGGAAAGGTTGTGCAGCCATATAGCAATAAACTTAACCAGGCGATAAAGAGATTTTTCATGACATATCACCAGTAAAGGCGCGGTATGTTGTGGCGTTTGTCTAATGACGCAGCGCTTATCGGGTCGGTACCGGATTGGTAATCCATTGATATTTTTACATTCCTCTTCGAGGGCAATAAGGTGGATGTCGTAACTACAATACGTTTTAACCATTCAGGCGGAAGTTGGCTTCCGCCTGTTTTACTTTTACTATCTCGCTTTATTTTTTAAACATCTGCTCTGGATCGATAATCAGCGCCCGATAACCCAGCATACCGGCACGGTTACTGTGTACTTTTAGCTCCAGCATCACATCCTGAGTACCGTCTTTGACTTCATCCAGAACGGAAACGATCGGTTTTGTACCGCTCATTCCCGCTGTAGCCGAGTACATGAACATCGTTTTGGTTTCCGGGCGATATTCCGTGACGGAAGTAATGGCGCTGTACCAGTCAAAACCGCGCTCTTTACCATATTCCCACATTTGGGAAACCGTCATATTTTTTTCGTCAATTTGATATTCCACGCCGCGGGAATATTTCATTGATGGCATGGCCGGTTGTTCCATGCCGCGCGCATCGCCGTTATCAAAGGCGGTCACGACGGTTTTACCTCCGGTGCTTTTGGATGGCACTAACCAACCGGTATGTTGTGTCCATGTCCAGTCAAATCCACCGTCGCAGTGGTGCGCTTCGCAGGTTAGTGGTTTACCGTTGCTGTCTACGGGTTTCAGCACTTTTTTCGCCAGTTCGCCTTTCCAGCCGGATGGATCGGAAAGTATCCATTTCACTTTTTTATCGCGACCAATTTTGATGATGGCAGACTGGTGGCGCGAGCTAATGATAATGCTGTCGTCGCGAGGATCGTAGCTGACGGAGTTAACATGTGCCCAGTTGCGGCCCGGGCCGGAGCCCGCGATATCGCCGAAGGGTTGTTTTGCAAGCTGCTCTTTGGTCATGACCTGACCGGAATGTTCGGCATCGACGCTCAAACATACCGCTCCCTGATCCATCGCCAGAATAACGTCGTCACGATAGGGGTCGAGGATTTTTGGCAGATCCCAGTAATCGACGGTATCGCCGTTCTGGTCAACTTCAAGAATATGATCACGCACAGTATTGATGGTGTATTTACCATTTAATGGATAATTTTCTTTTGCGACACGCAGCAGGTAGGTGCCTTTCGGCGTTTCGGTAATGGCGTGCGAAAAATCAATAAATCCTTTTGGCAGTCGTTTATCGGAAATAACGCGGCCTAAGAAATCATATTTAAAGTAACGTTGACCCTGACCAAAAATAAGATTGCCATCGTTAACCTGATGGAAGCTCATCATGGAACCAAAGCGCGTTATATCATCCTGGTTACGGAATTTATCAATATTCATATAGCCGCGAACGTCGCCATTCGTATCGCTAATCCAGTTGATACCGGTATAATCCCAGTTCGCCGCGCCGCCTGCGACATGCATAATGTGGCCGGCTCTTGGCATCCCTGTTATATGGTTAAAAAGATATAAGCGATTTTTAAGCGAGCTATCGACTTTAACCGGTTCTACCGTAGGAAGAACGGCAGTTTGCCCGGTAGTAGAGGGCAATGATACCGGTGCGGCGTAAATGGACCACGTATAAGTTTGTTTTTTACCTTCTTCAGTCCAGTCAACTTTAACCTTATTGACATAATCTGGATACAAGCCAAATACAGGTATGCCGTCATGGGTATTTATAGCCTGCGGGCCGACATCATAACTGATCGGGATGCCTTTTTCCCCTTTCCCTAAAACGGTAACCTTCACGTCCTGTACATTATGATTGGCTTTATTAATGATTGCTGTTAATGGGAAAACGCCGCCGTAGGGAGCGACATCGACCATACCTAATGGCCCTTCATGTACTGGAATGACATCTGCTGATGCGACCATTGGCCTGTTTGGGTCTAAAACGCCTGAGGCTAAAACGCTGCCGCTCAAACACAGGCAACATAATACAGGTAAGACTTTCCTTGTAAATAACATGTTTATTTCCCCATTCGATATTATCGATAAGTTGAATGTATATTAACTTCCTTATTTGTTGGAGATGAAAAAACATTTAAAAAAGTAAAACAATCCGCGGAGGGGAATAATGATGCTGGTCACAAATATGAGGTATTCATGGTCTTTTTAACAATACTCATCGTTATACTATTTGTTCAGTAAATATATGGTGGTGTATTATTATTCATGTGCGCTTTGCTACGTGAAACTTTAAATAAAGATTGGAAGTTTAAATATAATAAAATTATATCGGTTATGGCATGTCGGGAATTTTTTTTCAGGAAAGTAACGAAGAGAAACTTATCATGTCTGACAAATTTATCTATCGAGGGCTATTCGGGAAGATGAACATTTAGAAAAATGTCGGAGATAGCCGCGTACAGGGGGAATCGTTAAAAAAGCGCGGCCAGAGGCGTTCTGACCGCATGCTTTGCTATCAGTATTCCCACGTTTCCGGGTCAATCCCCATCTCACGCATGATCTCTTTTGCCGCTTCCGGGATTTCATCGCTGCGCTCTTTTCGCAGATCGGCATCATCCGGCAAGGGTTGCCCGGTAAAGGCGTGCAGAAATGCTTCACACAACAGCTCGCTGTTGGTGGCGTGGCGCAGGTTGTTCACCTGACGACGCGTACGTTCATCGGTGAGGATTTTTAACACCTTCAGAGGAATGGAAACCGTAATTTTTTTGACTTGCTCACTCTTCTTACCGTGCTCAGCGTATGGGCTGATATATTCGCCGCTCCATTCAGCCATGAGATACTTAATCCTCTTCGTCATTAATATTGAGGTCTGAACCTGAGCCCGGACCATAATCGCGCGTAGTTTACCGTAGTGGCGCGGCCCTGACACGAAGTTAGCGGTCGCAGATGTGCGCTAATGCATATAATTTTAACGGCTATTTGCGGTTTGCTCAATCTATACGCAAAGAAGTTTAGATGTCCAGATGTATTGACGTCTATTGTGGTAGTGGTTAATCTGTGGCCTGACTTTCACCGACTCAGCCAGGAATATCTTCATATGACGCGTAAACAGGCCACTATCGCAGTGCGTAGCGGATTAAACGACGACGAGCAATACGGCTGCGTTGTGCCGCCAATCCATCTCTCCAGTACCTATAACTTTACCGGTTTCAATGAGCCGCGCGCGCATGATTATTCCCGCCGCGGTAATCCCACGCGTGATGTGGTTCAGCGCGCATTAGCGGAACTGGAAGGCGGCGCGGGCGCGGTATTGACGAATACCGGCATGTCGGCGATTCATCTGGTCACCACCGTTTTCCTCAAGCCGGGCGATCTGCTGGTCGCGCCGCATGATTGCTATGGTGGCAGTTATCGTCTGTTTGACAGTCTGGCGACACGCGGCTGTTATCGTGTGCGGTTTGTCGATCAGGGCGATGAACGTGCCTTACAGGCGGCGCTGGAAGAAAAACCGAAGCTGGTGCTGGTAGAAAGTCCAAGTAATCCATTGTTACGCGTGGTGGATATTGCGAAAATCTGTCGGCTGGCGCGCGAGGCGGGCGCAGTGAGCGTCGTTGATAACACGTTTTTAAGCCCGGCGCTGCAAAATCCGCTGGCGTTGGGTGCCGATCTGGTGTTGCATTCATGCACGAAATATCTCAACGGTCATTCGGATGTCGTGGCCGGCGTGGTGATTGCTAAAGATCCGGAAATGGTCACTGAACTGGCGTGGTGGGCGAATAATATTGGCGTGACGGGCGGGGCGTTTGATAGTTATCTGCTGCTGCGTGGTTTGCGAACTCTGGTGCCGCGTATGGAGCTGGCGCAGCGCAACGCGCAGGCGATTGTGGATTACCTGCAAACCCAGCCGTTGGTGAAAAAACTGTATCACCCGTCGCTGCCGGAAAATCAGGGGCATGAAATTGCCGCGCGCCAGCAAAAAGGCTTTGGCGCAATGTTGAGTTTTGAACTGGATGGGGATGAGGAGACGCTGCGTCGTTTTCTGGGCGGGCTGTCGCTGTTTACGCTGGCGGAATCTTTAGGGGGAGTGGAAAGTTTGATCTCTCACGCCGCCACCATGACGCATGCCGGTATGTCGCCGCAGGCGCGTGCCGCCGCCGGGATCTCCGAAACGCTACTGCGTATCTCCACCGGTATTGAAGATGGCGAAGATTTAATTGCCGACCTGGAAAATGGCTTCCGGGCTGCAAACAAGGGGTAAACATGAGTGTGATTGCGCAGGCAGGGGCGAAAGGTCGTCAACTGCATAAATTTGGCGGCAGTAGTCTGGCGGATGTGAAGTGTTACCTGCGTGTCGCAGGCATTATGGCGGAGTATTCGCAGCCTGACGATATGATGGTAGTGTCCGCCGCAGGCAGTACCACCAACCAGTTGATTAGCTGGCTCAAGTTAAGCCAGACCGATCGCCTTTCTGCGCATCAGGTATTACAGACGTTACGCCGCTACCAGTGCGATCTGATTAGCGGGCTGCTTCCCGCCGACGCGGCAGATGACTTAACCAGCGCTTTTATCAGCGATCTGGAACGTCTTGCCGCCTTGCTCGACGGCGGCGTAACGGATGCCGTCTATGCCGAGATTGTCGGACACGGCGAAATTTGGTCGGCGAGATTGATGTCCGCCGTCCTGAATCAGCAGGGGCTGGATGCCGCCTGGCTGGACGCGCGCGCATTTTTACGCGCCGAACGCGCCGCACAGCCGCAGGTTGATGAAGGGCTATCTTATCCTTTATTGCAACAGCTACTGGCGCAGCATCCTGGCAAACGTCTGGTCGTGACCGGCTTTATCAGCCGCAATCATGATGGCGAAACGGTCCTGTTAGGCCGGAACGGTTCCGACTATTCCGCCACGCAAATCGGCGCGCTGGCGGGCGTTTCCCGCGTGACCATCTGGAGCGATGTCGCGGGCGTTTATAGTGCCGACCCGCGCAAAGTGAAAGATGCCTGCCTGCTGCCGTTGCTGCGTTTGGACGAAGCCAGCGAGCTGGCGCGTCTGGCGGCGCCTGTTCTGCACGCCCGCACGCTACAGCCAGTGTCCGGCAGCGATATCGATTTGCAGTTGCGCTGTAGCTACACGCCGGATCAAGGTTCAACCCGAATTGAACGGGTGCTGGCTTCCGGGACGGGCGCGCGTATCGTGACCAGTCACGATGATATCTGTCTGATTGAGTTTCAGGTGCCCGCCAGCCAGGATTTCAGGCTGGCGCATAAAGAGCTCGACCACATTTTAAAACGGGCGCAGGTGCGTCCGCTGGCGGTGGGCGTGCATCGCGATCGCCAGTTATTACAGTTCTGCTATACCGCCGAGGTAGCGGATAGCGTACTGAAACTCCTCGACGATGTCGGGCTGCCGGGCGAATTGCGCCTGCGGCAGGGGCTGGCGCTGGTGGCGATGGTCGGTGCGGGCGTTACTCGCAATCCGCTACACTGCCATCGCTTCTGGCAGCAGTTGAAAGGTCAGCCAGTGGAGTTTACTTGGCAGTCGGAGGAGGGCATCAGTCTGGTGGCGGTGCTGCGTACCGGCCCGACTGAGAGCCTGATTCAGGGGCTGCACCAGTCTGTTTTCCGCGCCGAAAAACGCATTGGCCTGATGCTGTTCGGTAAGGGGAACATCGGCTCCCGTTGGCTGGAACTATTTGCCCGTGAACAAAGCACGCTTTCCGCGCGTACTGGTTTTGAATTTGTGCTGGCGGGCGTGGTGGATAGCCGCCGTAGCCTGTTGAATTATGAAGGGCTGGACGCCAGCCGCGCGCTGGCATTCTTTGATGATGAAGCCGTTGAGCAGGACGAAGAGTCGCTATTCCTGTGGATGCGTGCGCATCCGTATGATGATTTAGTGGTGCTGGATGTGACAGCAAGCGAGCAACTGGCCGATCAGTACCTTGATTTCGCCAGCCACGGTTTTCATGTGATTAGCGCCAATAAACTGGCGGGCGCAAGCGCCAGCGATAAGTATCGCCAGATTCATGACGCGTTTGAAAAAACCGGGCGTTACTGGCTGTATAACGCCACCGTGGGCGCGGGATTGCCGATCAACCACACTGTGCGGGATCTGATTGACAGCGGCGATACGATTCTCTCGATCAGCGGGATCTTCTCCGGGACGCTATCCTGGCTGTTCCTGCAATTTGACGGTACGGTGCCTTTCACCGATCTGGTGGATCAGGCCTGGCAGCAGGGGTTGACGGAACCCGATCCGCGCGTCGATCTTTCCGGAAAAGATGTCATGCGTAAGCTGGTGATTCTGGCGCGCGAGGCGGGATACGACATCGAGCCGGATCAGGTGCGTGTAGAATCGTTGGTGCCGGCGCATTGTGAAGAAGGGTCTATCGATCACTTTTTCGAAAACGGCGACGCGCTGAATGAACAGATGGTACAGCGTCTGGAAGCAGCCCGCGAACTGGGGCTGGTGTTGCGTTATGTGGCGCGTTTCGACGCCAATGGCAAAGCGCGCGTCGGCGTTGAAGCGGTGCGTCCGGAGCATCCGCTGGCGGCGCTGCTGCCGTGCGATAATGTCTTTGCTATTGAAAGCCGCTGGTATCGCGATAACCCGCTGGTGATCCGTGGGCCGGGCGCGGGTCGCGATGTGACCGCCGGGGCGATTCAGTCTGACATCAACCGCCTGGCGCAGCTATTGTAATACGCCTGCCTGCCGGATAGCGGCTTCGCCAGATCCGGCAGCGGGCAAACCGGGGTATCTGTTTATTCTTCGTCAGATGCGTTTTCTGCATTGGCGACGATAAATCGGTTCATCTTCGCCTGAATAATGGCTATGCCGACAGGGGGGAACAGCAAGGCCCAAAATAGCGCCCAGCCGCTCTGTATCCCCGTATTTTCGTTTGCATTCTCCAGCAATGTTCGGATTTCATCGCTAAGCGTCAGACACAATATTGCTGTGCTATGATAAGCCTGACTACGTCAGATGGGCCATTTACGCAAACGAGAATAACACCAATACGATCGGCTGGAATAGACAGTGATTTACTCCAAAAATAAACACCATACGACGATCCCAGCGAACTGATAAAAGAGAGCACCAAAAAGAAAAAAGTGATCCCCCAGAATCGATAGCTACTCAGGAGATCGGCGCAGGTCCATTTTTTATCTGACATTGACGGTAAAGTAATTTCCATATTTATCCCTTGTTTTCCATAGAAAATAAGAATGTATAGAACTATTTAACTTGATAATAAATATTGATTATGTGAACAACGTTTATAGCCGATCTTAACTTAAAACGAAGGGCCATTTTATCAAATAGTTCTATTCTTTTTCAGCGTGTAAAAGCAGGATGTGAGGTGATTAAATCTATAACGCCTCCTGAATGATATTCTGTGATTTTTTATGCGTGGCATTACATCATTGGGTTAAATGTGATTCCATTGTGAGTTATATTTTTCCGTCAGCAAATACAGAATTTGCGTGACGCGTTTGGCGGAATAGTGGGCGCTTTGCTGGAATTCAGGTTGTTGCCATAGCCAGGTAACAAAGCGGCGACTGGCCGCCAGATTAACGGCGACACCTTGTTCTAAGTGGGAACCAGTTAACGAACAGACCATTTTGCGGTTGTGACCTTGCCCCCAGAGTTGCCACTGATTTTGCCACCATCCCTGCCATGTTTTGCCTAACAGTTGCCACTCTGCGCGGCAATCGTCATCGTTTATCTCTTCCTCAACGAACCACAGCGAGGAGAGACGCTGGCGAAACCGCTCCGCCCATGCCGTAATGACCGCGCCGCGCAAAAAACACTCATGGGCAATGATGTGTGTCGCGACATCAGGAAAGCGGTTTTTCAGCACCCGAAAATGACCATGCGCCGTAATGACCGGGCGAAGTATTGTTCCTTGCGCGTTACGTTTAAGCGCCGCCGGGCCATACTGAATCTCATCGAACTGGCTGCGCTGTAAAAATTGCCGTTCTTTAATGGCGATACGGTGGATAATATCGCCATCCTCACCCTCGGGCGGCGCAATTCCTTTCCAGTGGTAATGCAAACTCTTTCCGGCATAAAGTAACGTGAAATTGCTGGAAAGGTGAAGAATATTGCCGCGAACAGCGTCAAAACTGAATAAAAAGTACAATTGCTGGAAGGCATTCGCTCCCTGAAACGGTACGAGCAGCGGAATACTGCAAATCTGTTCCGGCGTTTCGGCGGCATTCAGCGCGTGCTGTTTTGGCGTCCAGACCTTCTTACAGTACTGGCACTGAAGTCGCTGCGTTCCGCCGGGATTACGTCCATAACGAATGCATGCTTTTTGATAGCAGTCGGGACAAAAGTAACCATGCTCTTTGGCATATTGCGCGATATAAGCAGACGCCCAGCGGCGAAATTCCCCCTCGTTGAAGAGCGGCGGATAGCTGCCGCAGGCTCGACAATGCAATGCCGGATAACCCAGGCGATAGTCCGGCCACACATAATCCGGCGAGTCAGGCAGCCCAAGATTGCGACAACCAGCGCTTTTGCAGGCATTAATGGTGAACAGAGGCGGCATACATTTTACCAACGATTTTTGCAGGTCGTTGATTCTGCCTTCATAAAACGGTACGCGGGTGTGAGGACTCTCACATAAAAAAACCTTTCAGAACGTAACGTAGCGAATCTTTATATGACTGAAAGGGACTTATTTATGAAAGTAAAACTGCTTGCTGCCGGTATTTTGTTCACGCTGCCGTTCTGGGCCTGCGCCAAAGATGTCACCATTATTTACACCAACGATCTACACGCCCATGTGGAGCCTTATAAAGTGCCGTGGATTGCTGACGGTAAACGCGATATTGGCGGTTGGGCCAATATCACTACGCTGGTGAAGCAGGAAAAAGCCAAAAATAAGGCGACGTGGTTTTTTGATGCCGGAGATTACTTTACCGGACCGTATATCAGCAGTCTGACGAAGGGTAAAGCGATTATCGATATTTTGAATACCATGCAGTATGACGCTGCCACTATCGGTAATCATGAGTTCGATCATGGTTGGGACAATACATTGTTGCAACTGAGCCGGGCAAAATTCCCTATCGTGCAGGGCAATATTTTTTATGAGGACAGCAGTAAATCCTTCTGGGATAAGCCGTACACCATTGTTGAAAAAGATGGCGTCAAGATTGGCGTAATCGGCTTACACGGTGTCTTTGCTTTTAATGATACGGTTTCCGCCGCGACGCGCGTAGGCATTGAGGCACGCGATGAAATTAAGTGGCTGCAACGTTACATTGATGAACTTAAAGGTAAAGTCGATCTGACCGTCGCGCTGATTCACGAAGGCACCCCGGCCCGCCAGTCCAGCATGGGAAATACCGATGTGCGACGCGCGCTGGATAAAGATATTCAGACCGCAAGTCAGGTAAAAGGGCTGGATATTTTGATTACCGGCCACGCGCATGTCGGTACGCCGGAACCGATTAAAGTCGGTAATACGCTGATCCTCTCAACGGACAGCGGCGGCATTGATGTCGGCAAACTGGTGCTGGACTACCAGGAAAAGCCGCATCAGTTTACGGTGAAGAACTTCGAGCTGAAGACCATTTTTGCTGATGAGTGGAAGCCCGATCCGCAAACGAAACAGGTGATCGACGGCTGGAACAAAAAGCTCGATAAAGTCGTGCAGCAGACGGTGGCCCAGTCGCCGGTTGAGTTGACCCGCGCGTATGGCGAATCGTCGTCGCTGGGGAATCTGGCGGCGGATGCGCTGCTTTTTACGGCGGGGAAAGACACCCAGTTAGCGCTTACTAACTCTGGCGGTATCCGCAACGAAATCCCGGCTGGCGCGGTGACGATGGGGGCGGTAATCAGTACCTTCCCGTTCCCTAATGAACTGGTCACGATGGATTTAACCGGTAAACAATTGCGCAGCCTGATGGAGCATGGCGCCGGATTAAGCAACGGCGTATTGCAGGTGTCTAAAGGGCTGGAGATGAAGTATGACAGCAGCAAACCTCTCGGCCAGCGGGTTACCGTGCTGACGCTCAATGGCAAACCGATTGACGATGCGGCGGTTTATCACATCGCCACCAACAGCTTCCTTGCCGACGGCGGCGATGGTTTTGCGGCGTTCACGGAAGGCCAGGCGCGGAATACCTCCGGCGGCTACTATGTGTCGAATGCGATAGTTGATTACTTTAAGGCGGGCAACACCATCACGGATGAGCAGCTCAAAGGGATGCGCGTTGCGGATGTGAAGAAGTAATTTCCCCTGCCGCGGCGCGTTCAGTGTCGCGGCGTGACATGAAGAAAATTCAACTTTGCTGAATATTCCTCATTCTTTGGCGTGATTTTTCAGTTGACGTCCTTCTGCTTTTCCGTCATTTTTACATCTGGACGTCTAAACGGATAGATGTTTACAACACAACAAATAATAACATGCGATTGATGAGGTAAGGTATGAGCTTTTTTCACGCCAACCAGCGGGAAGCCCTGAATCAGAGCCTGGCGGAAGTACAGGGTCAGATTAACGTTTCGTTTGAATTTTTCCCGCCGCGCACCAGTGAAATGGAGCAAACCCTGTGGAACTCCATCGATCGCCTGAGCAGTCTGAAACCGAAGTTTGTTTCGGTAACGTATGGCGCCAACTCTGGAGAACGTGACCGCACTCATAGCGTTATTAAAGGCATTAAAGAGCGTACTGGGCTTGAGGCCGCGCCGCACCTTACCTGTATTGACGCCACGCGCGATGAGCTGCGCACCATCGCCCGCGACTACTGGAATAACGGTATCCGCCACATTGTTGCTTTGCGCGGCGATTTGCCGCCGGGCAGCGGTAAGCCGGAGATGTACGCCGCCGATCTGGTTGGTTTGCTCAAAGAGGTGGCCGATTTCGATATTTCAGTAGCGGCCTATCCGGAGGTACATCCGGAAGCGAAAAGCGCGCAGGCCGATCTGCTTAATCTGAAGCGTAAAGTGGATGCTGGCGCTAACCGCGCGATAACCCAATTTTTCTTCGATGTGGAAAGCTATCTGCGTTTTCGTGACCGCTGTGTTTCCGCCGGTATCGACGTAGAAATTATTCCCGGCATTTTACCGGTGTCTAATTTTAAACAGGCGAAAAAATTTGCCGATATGACCAATGTCCGCATTCCGTCCTGGATGTCACTGATGTTTGAGGGGCTGGATGATGACGCAGAAACCCGCAAGCTGGTGGGCGCTAACATTGCGATGGACATGGTGAAAATTTTAAGCCGCGAAGGAGTGAAGGATTTCCACTTCTACACGTTGAATCGTGCGGAAATGAGTTATGCCATTTGCCACACGCTGGGCGTAAGACCCGGTTTATAATCTCCAGCTCCCTGCCGGGAGCTTTATTACACCTCATATTGATCTACATCTCTGTAACTAAAAATATAAAAGGTATTAGCTATCGAATCTGTGGATTAATTCAACTATATCTATTTGCTCCTGGTGTATATCGTAACGGTAACACTTTAAAAGGGAGCTGAGATATGAGCACGACCGACGATACCCATAACACGTTATCCACTGGAAAATGTCCTTTCCATCAGGGGGGGCATGACCGAAGCGCAGGCGCAGGGACAGCCAGCCGCGACTGGTGGCCGAACCAGCTTCGTGTGGATCTTTTGAATCAACATTCCAACCGTTCTAACCCGTTGGGTGAAGACTTTGACTACCGCAAAGAGTTTAGCAAGTTAGACTACTCCGCCCTGAAAGGGGATCTCAAGGCGCTGCTGACCGATTCACAACCGTGGTGGCCCGCCGACTGGGGCAGCTATGTCGGTTTGTTTATTCGTATGGCCTGGCATGGCGCTGGCACCTACCGTTCTATTGATGGTCGTGGCGGCGCGGGTCGTGGTCAACAGCGTTTTGCGCCGCTTAACTCCTGGCCGGATAACGTCAGCCTGGATAAGGCGCGTCGTTTGTTGTGGCCGATTAAGCAGAAATATGGCCAGAAAATTTCCTGGGCCGACCTGTTTATTCTGGCGGGTAACGTGGCGCTGGAAAACTCCGGCTTCCGTACCTTCGGTTTCGGCGCCGGGCGTGAAGATGTCTGGGAACCGGATCTGGATGTGAACTGGGGCGATGAAAAAGCCTGGTTGACTCACCGACACCCTGAAGCGCTGGCAAAAGCGCCGCTGGGCGCGACCGAGATGGGCCTTATCTACGTTAACCCGGAAGGGCCGGATCACAGCGGCGAACCACTTTCTGCCGCCGCCGCTATTCGCGCTACCTTTGGCAATATGGGGATGAACGACGAAGAGACCGTGGCGTTGATCGCTGGCGGGCATACCCTCGGTAAAACCCACGGCGCGGCAGCGGCATCCCATGTAGGGGCCGATCCGGAAGCCGCGCCGATTGAAGCGCAGGGCTTAGGTTGGGCCAGCAGCTATGGTAGCGGCGTTGGCGCGGATGCTATCACCTCCGGGCTGGAAGTGGTCTGGACGCAGACGCCGACCCAGTGGAGCAACTATTTCTTCGAGAACCTGTTCAAATATGAGTGGGTACAAACCCGTAGTCCGGCTGGCGCTATCCAGTTTGAAGCGGTAGACGCGCCGGACATCATCCCGGACCCGTTCGATCCGTCGAAAAAACGTAAGCCAACCATGCTGGTCACCGACCTGACGCTGCGTTTTGATCCGGAGTTCGAGAAGATTTCCCGTCGTTTCCTTAACGATCCGCAGGCCTTTAATGAAGCCTTTGCTCGTGCCTGGTTCAAACTGACGCACAGAGATATGGGACCAAAAGCGCGTTACATCGGACCGGAAGTGCCGAAAGAAGATCTGATCTGGCAGGACCCGTTGCCGCAACCGCTCTATCAGCCAACGCAGGAAGACATTATCAACCTGAAAGCGGCGATCGCTGCATCCGGGCTTTCTATTAGCGAGATGGTTTCGGTTGCCTGGGCATCCGCGTCTACTTTCCGCGGCGGCGATAAGCGTGGCGGCGCTAACGGCGCGCGTCTGGCATTAGCGCCTCAGCGCGACTGGGAGGTCAACGCCGTTGCGGCTCGCGTTCTGCCGGTATTAGAAGAGATCCAGAAAACGACGAATAAAGCCTCGCTGGCCGATATTATTGTGCTGGCGGGCGTGGTTGGTATCGAGCAGGCGGCCGCTGCTGCGGGTGTCAGCATCAGCGTACCTTTTGCGCCGGGCCGGGTGGATGCGCGTCAGGATCAGACCGACATCGAGATGTTCTCGCTGCTTGAACCGATTGCCGATGGATTCCGTAACTATCGTGCGCGTCTGGATGTGTCGACGACCGAATCGCTGTTGATTGATAAAGCGCAGCAGTTAACGTTGACCGCGCCGGAAATGACGGTACTGGTTGGCGGGATGCGTGTGCTGGGAACCAACTTTGACGGCAGCCAGAACGGTGTCTTTACCGACAGACCGGGCGTGCTCAGCACAGACTTCTTCGCTAATCTGCTGGATATGCGTTACGAGTGGAAGCCCACCGACGACGCTAATGAGCTGTTCGAAGGCCGGGATCGTCTGACTGGCGAGGTGAAATACACGGCAACCCGCGCCGATCTGGTGTTTGGTTCCAACTCCGTACTGCGCGCGCTGGCGGAAGTTTACGCGTGTAGCGATGCGCACGAGAAGTTTGTGAAGGACTTCGTCGCGGCATGGGTGAAAGTGATGAACCTGGACCGTTTCGATCTGTTGTAAATCTTATGCCGGATGACGCTAACGCTTATCCGGCCTACCGTCTCATATGCCCACCGGGCAAAAAAATCCCCGCGCAATTGCGGGGATTTTTCATTGCAAGCCGACCTTATTCCCATTCCTGCAAAAAGCGTTGACCATACTGGTCGGCGACCAGCAGCGCGGCGTACACTTCATCCGGCGTTGCGCCGCCAGGCATGTTATGAATAGTTTCACCTTCTGCGCAGGAGGCTTCCGCGACGGTGCGCATTTTGGCCGGGATATCCTGTTTAATATCCAGTTGCGCCAGCGTAATCGGCAGGCCAACGGAATGGCACAGCGCCGCAACGGTTTCGATTTCTTCGACCGGCGCGTTTTCCAGCACCAGTTGCGTCAGCGTACCGAAAGCGACCTTCTCACCGTGATAATAGTGGTGCGCATCCGGAATCGCCGTTAAACCGTTATGAATCGCGTGCGCTGCGGCCAGACCGCCGCTTTCAAAACCGACCCCGCTCAGGTAGGTGTTGGCTTCGATGACGCGCTCCAGCGCTGGCGTGACGACGTGCTGTTCGGCGGCCAACATGGCTTTTTCGCCTTCTTCGATCAGCGTGTTATAGCATAGCTCCGCCAGCGCCAGCGCGGCCTGTGTACACTTGCCGCCCGCCATTGTGGTGGCGCCGCTGCGTGAGCAGGCGCGCGCTTCAAACCAGGTCGCCAGTGCATCGCCGATACCGGCTGCCAGCAGACGCGCCGGCGCGCCCGCCACTATCTGCGTATCGACAATGACCATATTCGGGTTATGCGGCAGCAGCAGATAACGGTCAAACTCACCGGCATCCGTATAAATAACCGAGAGCGCGCTGCACGGTGCGTCGGTAGAGGCGATGGTCGGCGCGATAGCGACCGGGACGTTCATAAAATGCGCCAGCGCTTTGGCGGTATCCAGCGTTTTACCGCCGCCGATACCCAGTACGGCGCCACACTGACTTTTTTCGGCGACGGCGCGCAGCCTGTCGATCTCATTTTGCGAACATTCGCCGCCAAACGGGGCGATTTCTACTGACAAACCGGCATCCGTCAGGCTTTTGCGCAGCGTCTCTTCGGCAAATCCCAGCACGAATTTATCGCCCACAACCAGCCAGTTGTTCGCCATTGGTTTTAAATAATCGCCAAGACGCGCGATGACGTTTGCACCCTGAATATACTTACCTGGTGACTGAATAATGCGATCCATACATTTCTCCCCTACAGGTTCAGATTACCAAAAGCGTTTTTCCAGTCTTGCTCAAACCTCTCTATTGCTGACTCTACCGCAGGCGTATTGAGCATTTGTTGCGCTACATCTAAAGGAAGGGTAATCGCCTGGCAACCTGCCAGTAAGCAATCCAGCGCCTGCCGCGGTGTTTTAAAGCTGGCCGCCAGCACCATGCTGTCGGGAGCGTGATGTTCCAGTAGCGTTTGCAGCTCCTGAACCATACGAATGCCATCGCCGCCCTGCGCATCAACGCGGTTGACGTAGGGAGCGACATATTTTGCGCCCGCCAGCGCCGCCAGCAGGCCCTGCGATGCGCTGTAGACGGCGGTGCCCAGCGTCACGATGCCTTCTTTTTTCAGCAATTTAATCGCTGCAAGACCTTCGGCGGTCACCGGAATTTTAACCACAATGCCGGGGATGGCGTTATTCAGCCGTTTGGCTTCTTCCACCATCCCTTTCGCGTCGCGGCTCATGGTCTGCGCAAATAAAGTGCCTTCTTCGCCGATGGCGTTTTGCAGCCTGGGCAGCACATCCCAGATAGATTCTTTGCTGGCTGCCACAATGCTTGGATTGGTGGTGACGCCGGCAATCGGGAAAATGCGCGCCAGACGTTCAACTTCCGCTACGTTAGCGGTATCCAGATAGAGTTCCATAGTCTTTCTCTTCGTGAGTTTTCGTTATGGACAGGATAAAGGAGCGTGTCCCGGATGCGCTATGTGACAAATCTGCCAAAAACTGGACAAATGTGATGCTCTTGGTAAAGTGTGATTTACTTCACAAGTTGGTGATGATTAACGTATAACGTGCTGTTGTATGCCATGTGGGGGAGTGAGGTTTTTGCATTGATATTACAATAATCCAGTAAATGCGCGTTTTATCTACTGTATTCTCTTTATTGGCGTGTGGATTATTTCTCCGTTAGCTGGCTGTGATACTGGCGGCGATACTCCGACGGCGAGCGTTCCGTATTTTTGCGAAACAGGCGGCAGAAATAGTTACTGTCGACAAAGCCGCAGCGGTGCGCCACCTCTTTCACTTTCAGGTCATAGCCCTTCAGCAACGTTTTGGCGTGTTCCAGTCGCGTATGGTTCAGGTATTCGTTAAAGCCGATGGCCCCCGTTTTCTGGAACAGGTGCGAGAGGTAATTTGGCGAGATATAAAACGCCTGTGCTACCGATTCGCGCGTCAACGGCGCGGCGTAGCGTTCATCAATATACTCCCGAATGGCTTCAAAAAGCGCGCGGCTGCGGGAGGCGGTCTGGATTTGGCTGCCGAGCAGATCGCGGCAATGGCTTAGTAGGCTGGCGACAATCAATCTGGCCGTTTGCTGCTCTTGCGGCTGCATCTGCATCTCATTAAGCGTTTGTAACAGGAACGAGCCTATACGCGGGCCGCGGCGCGCAACGTGCTGTTTCGTGAGGTTTTGATGCTGCTGACCATCCCAGTGGACTACGCTGAAACCTAACTGCTGTTTGCCAAACAGAATGCTCAGGGTGGTGACGGGCGTTTGCCACTGCGGGATGTTCCAGCCGCCAGCCGGAACGTAGAGAACATCGCAAGGAATGAGCGGGGCGGTAATGCTCATGTCAGTAAGCTCGCCCTCCAGCACAATCTCCAGCCGCGGAAAATCCACCTGGTACGCCAGTTCCGGCGCTGGGCCGCTGGCGCTGGCAAAATAAATCTGGCGCAGCGGCAGCGGACCGTTGATGAGACGGGAGAGAAGGTGGCTGACGTCGTGATACATGATAATCCCCTGCCGATCGCAAACAGAGGAAACAGTAACGTCGAAAACCGATGTCCTCAAGCGATTATTGCCGGATAGCGGCGCTTTGCGCCTTATCCGGACTACGGGAGAGAAGCACGCCAGGCCCGATAAGCGTTAGCGTTATCGGGCAGCATACAGGCTATTGATTACCGACCTGATCGCCATACGGCAACGTATCATAATCAATCAGCGCGTTTTTCTTATACGGGTTGCCAATCCAGCGCGTGGTCTCTTTGAACTGCGGGTTGGTGATGGAACGTGTCGGGTCGTAACCATCATAGGTCAGGCCCGCTAAGTCCGACCAGGTATGGATAAGCTCGGAACTGCTGTACTTACGATCGACATCCTGTGAGAAGTCGCGCGGATGCGCCGCCTGCCATTTCTCTGAGGTCCACAGCAGGAACGGCACCGTATACATATGACGGGTTGGCGAATCTTCGTTTCGTCCCTGCGTCTTATGCGGCGGCGTGTCATACACTTCTTCACCGTGATCGGAGAAGTAGAGCAGGAAACCGTTCGGATCGGTCGCTTTATAGTCCTTAATCAGGCTGGCGACAACATAGTCGTTATACAGATTCGCGTTGTCGTAATCGTTATACGACTCCAGTTCGTCGCTGCTTAATCCCGGCGGAACATGGTCGGTTTTACCATCAAACTTGCCCTGGTTTTCTGGATAGCGGAACTTGTATTTAATGTGCGTTCCCAGCAGATGCACAATAATGAATTTTTTCGGCGCCGGGTCGGCTAACACCGCTTTAAACGGCGCCAGCACGTTGCTGTCATATTCGCGTGCGCTTTGAGTGCGCTGCTGGTTCATATAGAACTGCTTATCAGTCTGCTTAGAGAACACGGTCAGCATGGTATTACGCGCCGTCATCGTCTGCTGGTTAGTGATCCAGAAGGTTTTATACCCGGCCTGTTTCATCATATTCATCAACGATGGCTTCGTCAGATACCAGTCCGGGTTCTTTTCGTCCGCGAATGTTAGCGCCTGTTGCAGAATCTCAATGGTGTACGGTCGCGAAGTTACCACGTTATTAAACACGGTCAGCCCGGGGTCGGTTTTATGCAGCGCGTCCAGTTCCGGCGTGGTTTCGCGCGGATAACCGTACAGGCTCATACGGCCACGCTGGGTCGATTCGCCAATCACCAGTACCAGCGTGCGCGGCGCATCGCCGGAGTGGTCCTGGAAGTTAGCCAGCGGCGGCAGGGCATCGTTTTCATTCAGCAGTTTATTCAGCGAAGCGAGCTGTAAACGGTACTGATAGTAGCCAGTAATAAATTGCCACGGCGCGGCGGGTTCCATTCGTGACGCCAGGCTATCCAGCGTTTTCTCCATCGACTTATGCTTGATAAAGGTATTCATCGCGATGGGATGGAGGATCAGCCCGTACAGCAGGGCAAACGACACCAGGTAGCGCCAGGGCGATGGAATATAAACCGGGCGCAGACGTGTCCACAGCAGAATCGCCGCTACCGTATAAGCCAGGGCGACAAGAACAATTTTCAGACTGAAATATTGGCTTAAATATTCGCTGGCTTCATTGGCGTTGGTTTCAAACATCACAAACAGCACGCTTTGCGAGAACTCCTGCCCGTAGATTACGTAATAGCTCAGCGCCGCCAGCGAGGCGGCCCAAAGTACGACGCCAATAACGGCAGCAATAATCCGGATGCGGCCTGGAAACAGAAAGACCGGGATCAGCCACAGTGAGCTGTACAGTAGCGAATCCCGCAGACCGTTTGTCCCACTGTATCCGGTGAGATAAATAATGGCCTGCAGGAGGGTGGAAAAGAACCAAAAGTAGAGCAGTGCCCAGCCCAGGGCTTTCCAGCTAAACGCGGGTTTAGTCTGGAGTAATGTGGATTGCATAATGAGAGCCTGTCTTTAATCGTAGCGCCAAACGTAACGCCTGAACCTTAAAAGAATCTGAAGCAAACCTGCTTTATGCCGCACGTTTTGCTAAGAAAGATTTACAAATGCATAAAATGCAGACAGGAATATATTGAAAAAATGACGAGGATGACAGCAGTATTTCATGCCGCCCCCACATAACTGCGTGAGGGCGGCTTTCTTTTGGCGTTAGCCGGTGTTGCGCATACCGGCGGCGACGCCCGCAATCGTGACCATCAACGCCTGTTCGACGCGAGGATCGGGCGATTTGCCCTGCTCTTCAGTCAGACGGGAACGATACAGCAATTCGGCCTGCAACACGTTTAATGGATCGGTATAAACGTTTCTTAACTGAATGGACTCCGCAATCCACGGTAAGTCGGCCATCAGGTGCGAATCGTTGGCAATCGCCAGCACCACTTTAATGTCTTCTTCCAGCAGGTCTCGTAGCTCTTTGCCCAGCGGCCAAAGCGTTTTCGCCACCAGGCGCTGATCGTAATAGTCGGCCAGCCACAGGTCGGCTTTCGAGAACACCATTTCCAGCATCCCAAGACGCGTGGAGAAGAACGGCCAGTCGCGGCACATGGCTTCCAGTTCGCTTTGTTTACCGTCTTCCACCACTTTTTGCAGCGCAGTACCCGCGCCCAGCCAGGCTGGCAGCATCAGGCGGTTTTGCGTCCAGGCGAAGATCCACGGAATCGCGCGCAGCGATTCGACGCCGCCAGTTGGACGACGTTTCGCCGGACGTGAGCCGAGCGGCAATTTGCCCAGCTCTTGCTCCGGCGTCGCGGAGCGGAAGTACGGTACAAAGTCTTTATTTTCGCGCACGTAGCCGCGGTAGGTTTCACAGGAGATGACGGAAAGCTCATCCATAATATGACGCCAGCTGTCTTTCGGTTCCGGCGGCGGCAGCAGGTTTGCTTCCAGAATTGCGCTGGTGTAAAGCGAGAGGCTGCTGACGGTGACTTCCGGCAGGCCGTATTTGAAGCGGATCATCTCGCCCTGCTCGGTCACGCGCAGACCGCCTTTCAGACTGCCTGGCGGTTGCGAAAGCAGCGCCGCGTGGGCTGGCGCGCCGCCACGGCCAATAGAGCCGCCGCGGCCGTGGAAGAGGGTGAGCTCGATGCCAGCTTTTTCACAAGTTTTGATCAGAGCGTCCTGCGCCTGATACTGCGCCCATGACGCGGCCATAACGCCGGCGTCTTTCGCCGAGTCGGAGTAGCCGATCATGACCATCTGCTTACCCTGAATCAGCCCGCGATACCAGTCGATATTCAACAACTGGGTCATCACGTCGTCGGCGTTGTTCAGGTCGTCGAGGGTTTCAAACAGCGGCGCGACCGGCATGGCAAAGCCGATACCTGCCTCTTTCAGCAGCAGATGCACAGCCAGCACATCAGACGGCGTTTTCGCCATTGAAATTACGTAGGCGGCGATCGACCCTTTTGGCGCTTCGGCAATAACCTTGCAGGTTTCAAGCACTTCGCGGGTATCGTTGCTCGGCTCCCAGTTACGCGGCAGCAGCGGACGTTTGGAGTTCAGCTCGCGGATCAGGAAGGCCTGCTTGTCGGCTTCCGACCAGCTTTCGTAGTCGCCAATACCAAGGTAGCGGGTAATTTCGCCCAGCGCTTCGGTATGGCGGGTGCTCTCCTGACGGATATCAATACGCACCAGCGGTACGCCGAAACACTTCACGCGGCGGAGCGTGTCGAGTAACTCGCCGTTGGCGATAATGCCCATGCCGCAGGCCTGTAACGACTGGTAGCAGGCGTACAGAGGTTCCCAGAGCTGCTCGTTTTGCGTCAGCAGGCCATCCGGTTTGGGCAGTTTCTCGCCTTTCAGACGCGCTTCCAGCCAGGACTGGGTCGCCATCAGACGGGCGCGCAATTTTTTCATCAGGTAGCGATACGGCTCAGACGCGCCTTCTTCGCCCACTAACGCCAGCAGCTCCGGCGTGGCGTCGACCATCGACAGTTCTGATACCAGAACATGAATGTCTTTCAGGAACAGATCGGTGGCTTTCCAGCGGCTTAACAAGAGCACGTGGCGGGTGATATCCGCCGTCACGTTCGGGTTGCCGTCACGGTCGCCGCCCATCCAGGAGGTAAAACGTACCGGCACAAAATCCACCGGCAATTTGTAGCCGAGATTTTCTTCCAGCTGTTCGTTCAGTTCACGCAGATAGTTAGGTACGCCCTGCCACAGGCTGTTCTCAACCACGGCGAAGCCCCATTTGGCTTCATCCACCGGGCTTGGGCGCTGCTTGCGGATCTCATCCGTATGCCAGGATTGGGCAATCAACTGGCGCAGGCGACGCATTACCTGGTGGCGTTCGTAGTCGGCGATATCGGTATTATCAAGCTGTTTCAGACAGTTATTGATTTCACCCATCTTGTGAATAAGCGTACGGCGGGTAATTTCTGTCGGATGGGCGGTTAACACCAACTCCAGAGACAGCGACTCTACCGCTTTTTTGATGGTTGCGTCGTTGAGGTCCGGTTGGTTTTTCAGTTTGCGCAGAGTGCGGGCAATCACTTCCGGGTTGCTGGCGGCTTCGCCTTTTGGCGAAATGCTGTGGTATTGCTCGGCAGTATTGGCCAGGTTCAGGAACTGACTAAACGCGCGCGCAACTGGCAGCAGCTCGTCATTAGACAAGTTTTGTAGCGTGGTGAGCAGCTCCTGGCGATTAGCTTCATTGCCGGCGCGTGAAGATTTGGATAGCTTACGGATTGTTTCTACGCGATCAAGAATGTGTTCTCCCAGCGCATCCTTGATGGTTTCTCCCAGCACCTTGCCGAGCATACTGACATTACTACGCAACGCGGAATATTGTTCGTTCATATGATCCCAGACACCCCATCTCTGTTGTAATTGTCCTGCATCTTTCACGCTGCGGCGGCGTTGGCTGCGCTCTCCCACCCAGGTCACTTACTTATGTAAGCTCCCTGGGATGTGCTCGTTTGCCGTCTTGCCGCAACGCGAAATCTTTCGGACCAAGCTTTTTCACATCACTTCTCATCTTTATAAAGCCACGTAAAACCCGTGGCGTCAATTACTGCGAAATCGGTTCAGCAAACGAAAAAATGGCGGTAATTTATTAAAGTTAATTCGCATCGTGCCAAATAAGAAATGCTTATGAACATGTGGCGTAGAGATGCCGGATGGCGCTGCGCTTATCCGGCCTACAAGACGGGGGAGGCCCGGTAAACATCGTGTCACCGGGCAATATGCATTAATGCCAGCAAAAATGGTGTACTACCTGGGTAATCAATTCCCGGGTTGGCTTAATAAAACGCGTTTCGAGATATTCATCCGGCTGATGCGCCTGATTAATTGAGCCCGGACCAAGCACCAGCGTTGGGCATAATGTCTGCATAAACGGCGCTTCAGTACAGTAGTTCACCACGTCGGTTTTTGTTCCCAACAGTTTTTCTACTACTTCAACCAGTTGGTGGTCCGGTGGACACTCGTAACCTGGAATCGGCGGATGTAATTCCGCCACCGTCAGGCGGCCCGGCCAGCGTTCGCTTACCGGGGCCAGCGCGTCGTTAAGCAGTCCATTAAGGTCGTTTAACGTCATGCCCGGCAGTGGACGAATATCCATATGCAATTCGCAGCAGGCGCAGATACGGTTTGAGGCATCGCCGCCGTGGATATGGCCCAGATTCAGCGTTGGATACGGAACGGTAAACGCCTCGTAGTGATACCGCGCTTTCAGCGAGTCACGCAGTTGCATGATATGGCCAATCGCATCGTGCATCAGTTCAATGGCGTTAACCCCACGCGCCGGGTCGCTGGAATGACCGGACTGCCCCAGGACGCGAACGACATTAGAGATATGCCCTTTGTGCGCGCGTATCGGTTGCAACGACGTCGGTTCGCCAATGATCGCGCAGTCCGGACGTAATGCCGTGGTTTCGGAAAAATAACGCGCCCCCGCCATGCTGGTCTCTTCATCGGCGGTCGCCAGAATGTAGAGCGGCTTTTTCAACTTTGTGACGTCAACGTCACGTAGCGCGTCCAGAATAAAAGCGAAGAAGCCTTTCATATCCGCAGTGCCCAGACCATAGAGCTTATTGTCGTGCTCGGTCAGCGTGAACGGGTCGCGCGTCCAGCGTCCGTCATCAAAGGGAACCGTGTCGGTATGGCCGGTCAGCAGCAAACCGCCCGCGCCATGTCCGGTGCTGGCGAGCATATTAAATTTGTTTCGCGTCCCTGGAACCGGTTGAACCTCTACGTTGAAACCAAGATCGCTGAACCAGCCTGCAAGCAAAGTGATTAAAGACGCATTACTTTGATCCAGGGATTCTTCGGTTGCGCTTATCGACGGTGTGGCAATCAAAGCGCGGTAAATCTCGATAAATGGCGGTAAAACGTTTTTCATTGTTGACACACCTCAGGTCATGATAGTATCAATATTCATGCATTAATTATGAATAAAAATACATTAACGTTGAGCATAAAGGAACCCGATGTTGAATACGCTGATTGTAGGCGCTAGCGGTTATGCGGGCGCAGAGCTTGTAAGCTACGTAAATCGCCACCCACATATGACCATAACCGCTTTGACCGTCTCAGCGCAAAGCAATGATGCAGGAAAGTTAATTTCTGATTTACATCCGCAGTTAAAAGGGATTGTCGACCTGCCATTGCAACCGATGTCGGATGTACGTGATTTTAGTGCAGATGTTGATGTGGTGTTCCTGGCGACAGCGCATGAAGTGAGCCACGATCTGGCGCCGCAATTTTTACAGGCCGGATGCGTCGTATTCGATCTTTCCGGCGCGTTTCGGGTAAACGATCGCGCCTTCTATGAAAAGTACTACGGATTTACTCATCAGTATCCTGAGCTGCTGGAGCAGGCGGTGTACGGTCTGGCGGAGTGGAATGCCGATAAACTGAACACGGCGAATCTGATTGCGGTTCCTGGTTGCTATCCAACCGCAGCGCAGTTGTCGCTAAAACCGCTGATTGACGGCGGTCTTTTGGATCTGACGCAGTGGCCGGTAATTAATGCCACCAGCGGGGTGAGCGGCGCGGGGCGCAAGGCGGCAATATCGAACAGTTTCTGTGAAGTGAGTTTGCAACCGTATGGCGTGTTTACGCATCGTCATCAGCCGGAAATCGCCGCCCATCTGGGCGCGGAGGTCATCTTCACCCCGCATCTGGGGAATTTCCCGCGCGGGATTCTGGAAACCATTACCTGCCGCCTGAAAGCGGGAGTAACCCATGCGCAGGTCGCCGACGTGTTGCAAAAAGCCTATGGCGACAAACCGCTGGTGCGCCTGTATGACAAAGGCGTTCCGGCGTTAAAGAACGTCGTCGGGCTGCCGTTCTGCGATATTGGTTTTGCCGTCCAGGGCGAACATCTGATTGTGGTGGCAACCGAAGACAACTTGTTGAAAGGCGCAGCGGCGCAGGCGGTGCAGTGCGCTAATATTCGTTTTGGCTTCGCTGAAACGCAGTCTCTTATTTAAGGGTGAAATGATGAATCCATTAATTATCAAGCTGGGTGGCGTATTACTGGATAGCGAAGAGGCTCTGGAACGTCTTTTTACCGCGCTGGTCAACTATCGTGAGTCCCATCAGCGTCCGCTGGTGATTGTTCACGGCGGCGGTTGCGTGGTGGATGAGCTGATGAAAGGGCTTAATTTGCCAGTGAAAAAGAAAGACGGCCTGCGCGTGACGCCTGCCGATCAGATTGGCATCATTACCGGCGCGCTGGCGGGAACCGCTAACAAAACTCTGCTGGCCTGGGCGAAGAAACACCATATCGCCTCTGTTGGTCTGTTTCTGGGCGATGGCGACAGCGTAAAAGTGACCCAACTCGATGAAGCTTTAGGCCACGTCGGGCTGGCACAGCCGGGGTCGCCGAAGCTGATTAACATGCTGCTGGAAAATGGCTTTCTGCCGGTGGTCAGCTCCATTGGCGTAACAGACGACGGCCAACTGATGAACGTCAACGCCGATCAGGCGGCAACCGCGCTGGCGGCGACGCTGGGGGCCGATCTGATCCTGCTTTCTGACGTGAGCGGTATTCTGGACGGCAAAGGCCAGCGTATCGCCGAAATGACGGCGTCCAAAGCCGAGCAGCTTATCGACCAGGGCATTATTACCGACGGGATGATTGTGAAAGTGAATGCGGC
Source organism: Salmonella sp. JXY0409-18 (assembly GCF_020268625.1). Taxonomy (NCBI): domain Bacteria; kingdom Pseudomonadati; phylum Pseudomonadota; class Gammaproteobacteria; order Enterobacterales; family Enterobacteriaceae; genus Salmonella; species Salmonella sp. JXY0409-18. The sequence goes on along the minus strand of NZ_CP084216.1, from coordinate 4,318,123 downwards.
TCTCGATGCTGCGCGGGCGCTGGGTCGCCCGGTGGATATCGCTTCCTGGCGTCATGCGGAGCAACTGCCGGCGCTGTTTAACGGCACGCCGATTGGCACGCGTATTCTGGCTTAACTATTTGTTCGCCCGATGGCGGCTGCGCCTTATCGGGCCTACGTGAACAGAAATTATAGGCCGGATAAGCGTAGCGCCATCCGGCAGTGAAATTTGAAGAATTTAAGGAAGTCTATTATGGCACTTTGGGGTGGGCGTTTTACACAGGCGGCAGACCAGCGGTTTAAACAATTCAATGATTCGTTGCGCTTCGATTACCGTCTGGCGGAGCAGGATATTGTCGGTTCTGTGGCCTGGTCCAAAGCATTGGTCACGGTAGGCGTACTGACTGCCGATGAGCAACGACAGTTGGAAGAAGCGCTGAACGTGCTGCTGGAGGAGGTTCGCGCGAATCCGCAGCAAATCCTGCAAAGCGATGCGGAAGATATCCATAGCTGGGTGGAAGGTAAGCTCATCGACAAAGTGGGTCAGTTGGGTAAAAAGCTGCACACCGGACGCAGCCGTAACGATCAGGTGGCGACAGACCTGAAACTGTGGTGCAAAGAGACGGTGAGGGAACTGCTTACCGCTAACCGCCAGCTACAGAGCGCGCTGGTGGAAACCGCGCAGGCGAACCAGGACGCGGTAATGCCGGGATATACCCATCTGCAACGCGCGCAGCCGGTGACTTTCGCCCACTGGTGTCTCGCGTATGTCGAAATGCTGGCGCGCGATGAAAGCCGCCTGCAGGACACGCTTAAACGTCTGGACGTGAGTCCGCTAGGTTGCGGCGCGTTGGCGGGAACGGCCTATGAAATTGACCGTGAACAATTGGCAGGCTGGCTGGGCTTTACGTCTGCGACCCGCAACAGCCTGGACAGCGTGTCTGATCGTGACCACGTACTGGAACTGCTTTCTGATGCGGCTATCGGCATGGTGCATCTGTCACGCTTCGCGGAGGATCTGATTTTCTTTAATTCTGGTGAAGCGGGTTTTGTAGAGCTTTCTGACCGCGTGACTTCCGGTTCATCGTTAATGCCGCAGAAGAAAAACCCGGACGCGCTGGAGCTGATTCGCGGTAAGTGCGGTCGCGTACAAGGGGCGCTAACCGGCATGATGATGACCTTAAAAGGTCTGCCGCTGGCGTATAACAAAGATATGCAGGAAGACAAAGAAGGGCTGTTCGATGCGCTCGATACCTGGCTTGACTGCCTGCATATGGCGGCGTTGGTGCTGGACGGTATTCAGGTGAAACGCCTACGTTGTCAGGACGCGGCGCAACAGGGGTATGCCAACGCCACGGAGCTGGCGGATTACCTGGTCGCGAAAGGCGTGCCGTTCCGCGAAGCGCACCATATTGTCGGCGAAGCGGTGGTAGAAGCTATTCGCCAGGGTAAGCCGCTGGAAGCGTTGCCGCTGGCCGATTTACAGAAATTCAGCCGCGTGATTGGCGACGATGTGTATCCGATATTGTCTTTGCAGTCGTGTCTGGATAAACGGGCGGCAAAAGGCGGCGTTTCTCCGCAGCAGGTGGCGCAGGCCATCGACGATGCCAGGGCGCGCCTCGCGTTGTAGGCCTTATAAGCGTAGCGCTATCAGGTAATACTGCCCGGCCGAGCATCAGCGACGCCGGGCTTTTTTACGCAAAAAAAAGCGGACCAGAGGTCCGCAAAAGTTCACGTTGGCTTTAGTTATTTCGGGTTCGAGAGATACCCTCTGAACGGGCGGTGTCTTCAAGGGTTAAACGAGAAACCGCTCCGTTCTGTGATGTATTATTAATCAGAAAGGTTGATAGGGATAATCGTTCATTGCTATGCTACCTATCGCCATGAACTATCGTGGCGACGGAGGATGAATAATGAATATTCGTGATCTTGAATATCTGGTGGCGTTAGCCGAACATCGCCATTTCCGGCGAGCGGCGGACTCCTGTCACGTCAGCCAGCCAACCCTTAGTGGGCAAATACGTAAGCTGGAAGATGAGCTGGGCGTTATGCTGCTGGAGCGTACGAGCCGTAAGGTGCTGTTTACCCAGGCGGGCTTACTGCTGGTGGATCAGGCGCGTACCGTACTGCGTGAGGTCAAGGTGCTCAAGGAGATGGCAAGCCAACAAGGCGAGACGATGTCCGGCCCGCTGCATATTGGTTTAATCCCAACGATTGGTCCCTATTTGCTGCCGCTTATCATTCCAATGTTGCACCAGACTTTCCCGAAGCTGGAAATGTATCTGCATGAGGCGCAAACGCATCAGTTGTTAGCGCAACTCGATAGCGGCAAGCTTGACTGCGCTATTCTGGCGCTGGTGAAAGAGAGCGAGGCGTTTATCGAAGTGCCGCTGTTTGATGAGCCCATGATGCTGGCTATTTATGAGGATCATCCGTGGGCGAATCGCGATCGCGTGCCGATGTCCGACCTGGCGGGCGAGAAATTGCTGATGCTGGAAGATGGCCACTGTCTGCGCGATCAGGCGATGGGGTTCTGTTTTGAAGCGGGAGCGGATGAAGATACCCATTTCCGGGCGACCAGTCTGGAAACGCTGCGCAACATGGTGGCGGCGGGCAGTGGTATTACACTACTCCCCGCGCTGGCCGTACCGCAGGAGCGTAAGCGCGACGGCGTGGTTTATCTGCCATGCATTAAGCCGGAGCCGCGTCGTACCGTGGGGCTGGTTTATCGCCCGGGATCGCCGCTGCGTAGCCGTTATGAGCAACTGGCAGAGGCCATCCGTGGCGCAATGGATGGCCATTTCGACAAGGCGTTAAAACAGGCGGTTTAAGCCGTTCAACGCCGCAACCCGATAAGCTTCCGCCATGGTTGGGTAGTTAAAGGTGGTGTTAACGAAGTATTCAATGGTGTTACCGCCACCTTTCTGCTCCATGATCGCCTGGCCGATATGAATAATTTCGGCGGCGCGTTCGCCAAAGCAGTGAATCCCCAGAATTTCTTTGGTTTCGCGGTGGAAGAGAATTTTTAGCGTGCCGACGTTCATGCCGACGATTTGCGCTCGCGCCAGATGCTTAAACTGCGCGCGGCCCACTTCGTAAGGCACTTTCATTGCCGTTAACTGCTGCTCGGTTTTGCCGACAGAACTGATTTCCGGAATGGTATAAATCCCGGTGGGGATATCTTCGATAAGATGCGCGGTCGCTTCGCCTTTCACCAGCGCCTGCGCTGCAATACGCCCCTGATCGTAGGCGGCGGAGGCCAGACTGGGATAGCCAATCACGTCGCCCACCGCATAGACGTGCGGCAGGGCGGTCTGGTACATACTGTTGACTTTGAGCTGTCCACGGCTGTCTGTTTCCAGACCAATATTCTCCAGCGCCAGCGAATCGGTGTTACCGGTACGGCCATTAGCATAGAGCAGGCAGTCAGCCTTCAGTTTTTTACCGGATTTCAGGTGCATGATGACGCCATCATCGCAGCCTTCGATTTTCTCATACTCTTCATTGTGGCGAATAACCACGCCGCTATTCCAGAAATGGTAAGAGAGAGAGTCGGACATCTCCTGATCGAGAAAGGCCAGCAGGCGATCGCGGGTGTTGATCAGATCCACTTTCACATCCATACCGCGGAAGATGGACGCATATTCGCAGCCGATAACGCCGGCGCCGTAAATAATAACGTGGCGCGGTTCATGGTGGAGACTCAGGATTGAGTCGCTGTCATAAATGCGCGGATGCGAGAAATCCACATCATTGGGATGGTAAGGACGCGAACCACAGGCAATAACAAATTTTTCTGCCGTCAGGGTTTCAACCGTGCCGTCATGGCATTCCAGCGCCAGGGTATGTTCGTCAATAAAATGGGCGTTGCCCTGCAAGATTTCACAGTGGTTACGCTCATAAAACCCCTGACGCATACGCGTTTGTTGATTAATCACGTTATCGGCATGATTAAGGATATCGGCGAAAGAAGATCGAAGGAGACGGGAGTGGTCGCTATAGAGCGGGTTTTGATTAAATTCAATAATGCGGCTGACGGCGTGGCGAAGGGCTTTGGATGGAATGGTGCCCCAGTGGGTACATCCGCCGCCAACGTTATGATAACGCTCAATCACCGCGACGCGTGCTCCTTGCTTAACCAGACCCATTGCAGCGCCTTCACCGCCGGGGCCTGACCCTATGACGACTGCATCATAATCCCAGGAATGTGGCATGGTATTACTCACCTGTTTTTATACATAAAATAAACACGATGATAACATTTGCCCAGCTTTAACCCAATTATCGTTGTGCTTTTTTGCGAAGCCGGAGCACAAACTGTCTGTAAACAATCATTCACAATCCAGTGTGAACCCGTTACTTTTATTCTCTGGTATAGTGCCGAATAAGGCATATGGAAGGATTCAGACATTGTGATGGGTGTTAGAGCGCAACAAAAAGAAAAAACCCGGCGTTCGCTGGTGGAAGCCGCATTCAGCCAACTGAGCGCTGAGCGGAGTTTCGCCAGCCTGAGTTTGCGTGAGGTGGCGCGTGAAGCGGGCATTGCGCCAACGTCGTTTTACCGTCATTTTCGCGATGTCGATGAACTCGGTCTGACGATGGTGGATGAAAGCGGTCTGATGCTGCGTCAGTTGATGCGTCAGGCGCGACAGCGCATCGCGAAAGGCGGCAGCGTCATTCGCACGTCGGTCTCCACATTTATGGAGTTTATCGGCAACAACCCCAACGCCTTCCGTCTGTTGTTGCGCGAGCGTTCCGGCACTTCAGCGGCGTTTCGTGCCGCCGTCGCGCGGGAGATTCAGCATTTTATTGCGGAACTTGCCGACTATCTGGAACTCGAAAACCATATGCCGCGCGCGTTTACTGAAGCCCAGGCCGAAGCGATGGTGACTATTGTTTTTAGCGCGGGCGCAGAGGCGTTGGACATCGGCGCTGAACAGCGTCGGCAATTAGAAGAGCGGCTGGTATTGCAACTGCGCATGATTGCGAAAGGGGCGTATTACTGGTATCGCCGTGAGCAAGAGAAAATAGCACATCATTCCGAATAACGTGAAGGACGAGTAATGAAACAGTCAGGTCAAGATAAAGGTACGCTGTTGCTGGCGCTCATCGCTGGCTTATCGATTAACGGCACATTCGCGGCGCTGTTTAGCGCTATTGTGCCGTTCTCCGTATTCCCGGTTATCTCGCTGGTGCTGACGGTATATTGCCTGCATCAGCGCTACCAAAATCGTACTATGCCGGTAGGTTTGCCGGGGTTGGCCGCCGCTTGTTTCATTCTTGGCGTTTTACTGTATAGCACCGTCGTGCGTGCAGAATATCCGGATATTGGCTCTAATTTCTTCCCGGCGGTGCTGTCGGTGATTCTGGTATTCTGGATTGGCTTTAAACTGCGTAACCGCAAGCAGGACACCGCGGAATAGTGTGCGAATGCCGGATGGCGGTATAACCGGCCATCCGACGTACATTTTACCTTGCGGTGAGTAATACCCCGCATTCCATATGATGCGTATACGGGAACTGATCGAATAGCGCCAGGCGAGACACCGTGTGCGTCTGGCTTAACGTTTCCAGGTTTTTGCACAACGTTTCCGGATTGCAGGAAATGTACAGAATACGTGGATAAGCCTGCACCATTTTTTCCGTTTCGCTGTCCAGACCGCTGCGCGGCGGATCGACAAAAATGGTTTCGCACTGATAGCGCTTCAGGTCGATCCCCTGCAGGCGGTTAAACTCACGAACGCCATTCATCGCCTGGGTAAACTCTTCCGCCGCCATGCGAATAATTTGTACATTATCAATATGATTAGCGGCAATATTGTACTGTGCGGCAGCGACGGACGGTTTGGCGATTTCGGTTGCCAGCACGCGGTCAAAATTGCGCGCCAGCGCTAAAGAAAAATTGCCGTTGCCGCAATACAACTCAAGCAGATCGCCTTTTGAGTCTTTCGTCACCTCCAGCGCCCACTCTAACATCTGAATATTCATGGCGGCGTTTGGCTGCGTAAAGCTGTTTTCGACCTGGCGGTAGATCATCTCTTTACCTGCCACAGGCAGACGCTCATCAATATAATCCTGATCCAATTCGATTTTAGTTTTAGTGGCCCGGCCAATCAGGTGTACGTTCAGACCTTGCGCGCGTAAAGCATCGCGTAACGCAGTGGCGGCTTCACGCCACTCTTCGTCCAGCTTCTTATGGTACAGCAACGACACTACCGCCTGGTTGCTCAAGGTCGTGAGATAATCGATCTGGAACAGCTTATGCCGCAGTGCATGATTATCGCGCACGCCGGCAATCATCGCCTTCATTAAGGTATTAATCAGTTGGCTGGCCGCCGGGAAGGTGTCAACGCGAATCCGGCTTTTGGTCTGCTGATCAAACATAATGTGGTACAGGTCATCGCCGTCATGCCACAGGCGAAATTCCGCACGCATACGATAGTGACTGACCGGCGAGCGAAATACTTCCGGAACCAGGCCAGAAAACGGCGCCATCATACTCTGCAAGCGCGCCACTTTTTCGGCCAGCTGCGCCTCATACTGTTCTGTCGGAAGATGTTCGGGGGTCATATCGCATCCTGAATAATAAAAGTACGCGGGGATTGTAGGGATTGCTCAGTGGATGTCCAGCTATTGATGATTTCTGATTTGTGATGCGCGGTCTGGACAGGGTGTTGTGACAGACGGTAGCATCCGTGGGCCGGTCCTGTGAGTTAATAGGGAATCCAGTGAAAATCTGGAGCTGACGCGCAGCGGTAAGGAAAGGTGAGATGAGAGCGTAAGCAGACACTGCCTCCGGCGGGAAGTCATCATTTCTGCTATCCAGCCAACGGATAACCCTCCAAGCCCGAAGACCTGCCGGCTAACGTCGCATCTGGTTTTTCATCATCGCGTACTATCGATGAAGCCTGCGGCATCCTTCTTATATTGTGGATGCTTTACAATGATTAAAAAAGCTACGCTGCTGACGGCGTTCTCCGTCACGGCCTTTTCCGCTTGGGCGCAGGACACTAGCCCGGATACCCTGGTTGTCACCGCCAACCGTTTTCAGCAGCCGCGCAGCGCGGTTCTGGCGCCCGTTACCATCGTGACGCGTCAGGATATTGAACGCTGGCAATCGACCTCCGTAAATGATGTTCTGCGCCGTTTGCCTGGCGTCGATATTGCGCAGAGCGGCGGCGCCGGACAAAACTCCTCCATTTTCATTCGCGGCACCAACTCCAGCCATGTACTGGTATTGATTGACGGCGTGCGTCTGAATTTAGCAGGCGTGAGCGGGTCCGCCGATCTCAGCCAGTTCCCGGTGTCGCTGGTACAGCGCATTGAATATATTCGCGGTCCGCGCTCCGCTATTTATGGTTCCGATGCTATCGGCGGCGTAGTGAATATCATTACGACGCGCGATAACCCAGGCACAGAATTAACCGCTGGGTGGGGAAGCAATAGCTACCAGAATTACGACATCTCGACGCAACAGCAACTTGGCGAAAACACGCGGGCGACGTTGATCGGCGATTACGAATACACCAAAGGGTTTGACGTGGTAGCGAAAGGCGGTACCGGGATGCAGGCGCAGCCTGACCGGGACGGCTTTTTGAGTAAAACGCTTTATGGCGCGTTAGAGCATACCTTTTCTGAGCGCTGGAGCGGATTCGTGCGTGGTTATGGCTACGATAACCGTACCGATTACGACGCCTATTACTCGCCGGGCTCGCCGCTGATTGATACACGCAAACTTTATAGCCAAAGCTGGGACGCCGGGCTGCGCTTTAATGGCGAACGTATTCAGTCTCAGCTGGTTTCAAGCTATAGCCACAGTAAAGATTACAACTATGATCCGCACTATGGCCGGTATGATACCTCCGCCACGCTGGATGAGATGAAACAGTACAATGTTCAATGGACCAACAGTGTGGTCGTGGGGCACGGTAATGTTGGGGCGGGCGTAGACTGGCAGAAACAGACTACCACGCCAGGTACCGGCTATGTGCCCGAGGGATATGACCAGCGTAATACTGGGGTTTACCTGACAGGATTACAACAATTGGGTGACTTCACTCTGGAAGCGGCGGCGCGCAGTGATGACAACTCCCAGTTTGGTCGTCATGGTACATGGCAAACCAGCGCGGGATGGGAGTTTATAGAAGGTTATCGCTTTATTGCCTCCTACGGAACCTCCTACAAAGCGCCTAATTTGGGCCAACTGTATGGTTATTATGGTAATCCGAACCTGAATCCTGAAAAGAGTAAACAGTGGGAAGGCGCATTTGAAGGGCTAACCGCTGGCGTCAGCTGGCGTATTTCAGGTTATCGTAACGATATTAATGACATGATCGATTATGACGATCATCTGCAAAAATATTACAACGAAGGCAAGGCGCGCATTAAAGGTATTGAGGCGACGGCGAATTTCGATACCGGACCGTTAACGCATACGGTCAGTTATGATTACGTTGATGCGCGTAATGCGATTACTGATACGCCATTACCCCGGCGTTCCAAACAGATGGCAAAATATCAACTTGACTGGGACGTTTACGATTTTGACTGGGGGGTGACATATCAATACCTTGGTTCCCGCTATGATTCGGACTACTCCGCTTACCCATACCGGACAGTAAAAATGGGCGGCGTCAGTTTATGGGATCTTACGGTTGCATATCCGGTCACCTCACATCTGACAGTTCGTGGTAAAATAGCCAACCTGTTCGACAAAGATTACGAGACAGTTTATGGCTACCAAACTGCAGGACGAGAATACACCTTGTCTGGCAGCTACACCTTCTGAACCACGTCCCACCGTGCTGGTATTTGATTCCGGCGTCGGTGGATTGTCGGTCTATGATGAGATTCGGCGGCTCCTGCCGGATCTCCACTATATATATGCTTTCGATAACGTGGCTTTCCCCTACGGGGAAAAGAGCGAAACGTTTATCGTCGAGCGCGTTGTCGAGATTGTGACTGCGGTACAGCAGCGCTATCCCCTTTCACTGGCGGTGATTGCTTGCAATACCGCCAGTACGGTCTCACTTCCCGCATTACGTGAAAAGTTTGCCTTCCCGGTAGTGGGCGTTGTGCCTGCGATTAAACCAGCGGCGCGGCTGACCGCCAATGGCGTCGTCGGGCTACTGGCGACGAGAGCGACGGTCAAACGTCCTTATACTCACGAGCTGATTGCGCGCTTCGCCAATGAATGTCAGATAGCGATGTTGGGGTCGGCAGAACTGGTGGAACTGGCGGAAGCTAAATTACATGGCGACTCGGTCTCGCTGGAAGAGCTGCGCCGCATATTACGCCCATGGCTACGAATGCCGGAGCCGCCTGATACGGTCGTTCTGGGGTGTACGCATTTCCCTCTATTACGGGACGAGCTTTTGCAAGTCCTGCCCGAAGGGACGCGGTTAGTGGATTCCGGCGCGGCGATAGCGCGTCGTACAGCCTGGCTGTTGGAACATGAAGCGCCGGATGCAAAATCAACCGATGCCAATATTGCTTATTGCATGGCAATGACGCCAGGAGCTGAACAATTATTACCCGTTTTACAGCGTCATGGCTTTGAAACGCTCGAAAAACTGGCGGTTTAATGGCGTTTTGGGTAAATACCAGGCACTTGAGAAATTATTTTAAATTTCCTCTTGTCAGGCAGAAATAACTCCCTATAATGCGCCACCACTGACACGGAACAACGGCACACAGGCCGCCGGGTCAGCGGGGTTCAGACCAGAACCTCACGGAGAAAAGCGAAAATAAACGCTTGACTCTGAAGCGGGAAAGCGTAATATGCACACCCCGCGCCGCTGAGAAAAAGCGAAGCGGCACTGCTCTTTAACAATTTATCAGACAATCTGTGTGGGCACTCGAAGATACGGATTCTTGACGTCGCAAGACGAAAATGAATACCAAGTCTCAAGAGTGAACACGTAATTCATTACGAAGTTTAATTCTTTGAGCATCAAACTTTTAAATTGAAGAGTTTGATCATGGCTCAGATTGAACGCTGGCGGCAGGCCTAACACATGCAAGTCGAACGGTAACAGGAAGCAGCTTGCTGCTTCGCTGACGAGTGGCGGACGGGTGAGTAATGTCTGGGAAACTGCCTGATGGAGGGGGATAACTACTGGAAACGGTGGCTAATACCGCATAACGTCGCAAGACCAAAGAGGGGGACCTTCGGGCCTCTTGCCATCAGATGTGCCCAGATGGGATTAGCTTGTTGGTGAGGTAACGGCTCACCAAGGCGACGATCCCTAGCTGGTCTGAGAGGATGACCAGCCACACTGGAACTGAGACACGGTCCAGACTCCTACGGGAGGCAGCAGTGGGGAATATTGCACAATGGGCGCAAGCCTGATGCAGCCATGCCGCGTGTATGAAGAAGGCCTTCGGGTTGTAAAGTACTTTCAGCGGGGAGGAAGGTGTTGTGGTTAATAACCGCAGCAATTGACGTTACCCGCAGAAGAAGCACCGGCTAACTCCGTGCCAGCAGCCGCGGTAATACGGAGGGTGCAAGCGTTAATCGGAATTACTGGGCGTAAAGCGCACGCAGGCGGTCTGTCAAGTCGGATGTGAAATCCCCGGGCTCAACCTGGGAACTGCATTCGAAACTGGCAGGCTTGAGTCTTGTAGAGGGGGGTAGAATTCCAGGTGTAGCGGTGAAATGCGTAGAGATCTGGAGGAATACCGGTGGCGAAGGCGGCCCCCTGGACAAAGACTGACGCTCAGGTGCGAAAGCGTGGGGAGCAAACAGGATTAGATACCCTGGTAGTCCACGCCGTAAACGATGTCTACTTGGAGGTTGTGCCCTTGAGGCGTGGCTTCCGGAGCTAACGCGTTAAGTAGACCGCCTGGGGAGTACGGCCGCAAGGTTAAAACTCAAATGAATTGACGGGGGCCCGCACAAGCGGTGGAGCATGTGGTTTAATTCGATGCAACGCGAAGAACCTTACCTGGTCTTGACATCCACAGAACTTTCCAGAGATGGATTGGTGCCTTCGGGAACTGTGAGACAGGTGCTGCATGGCTGTCGTCAGCTCGTGTTGTGAAATGTTGGGTTAAGTCCCGCAACGAGCGCAACCCTTATCCTTTGTTGCCAGCGGTTAGGCCGGGAACTCAAAGGAGACTGCCAGTGATAAACTGGAGGAAGGTGGGGATGACGTCAAGTCATCATGGCCCTTACGACCAGGGCTACACACGTGCTACAATGGCGCATACAAAGAGAAGCGACCTCGCGAGAGCAAGCGGACCTCATAAAGTGCGTCGTAGTCCGGATTGGAGTCTGCAACTCGACTCCATGAAGTCGGAATCGCTAGTAATCGTGGATCAGAATGCCACGGTGAATACGTTCCCGGGCCTTGTACACACCGCCCGTCACACCATGGGAGTGGGTTGCAAAAGAAGTAGGTAGCTTAACCTTCGGGAGGGCGCTTACCACTTTGTGATTCATGACTGGGGTGAAGTCGTAACAAGGTAACCGTAGGGGAACCTGCGGTTGGATCACCTCCTTACCTTAAAGAAGCGTACTTTGCAGTGCTCACACAGATTGTCTGATGAAAAACGAGCAGTAAAACCTCTACAGGCTTGTAGCTCAGGTGGTTAGAGCGCACCCCTGATAAGGGTGAGGTCGGTGGTTCAAGTCCACTCAGGCCTACCAAATTTTCCCTGAATACTGCGTTGTGAAATAACTCACATACTGATGTATGCTTCGTTATTCCACGCCTTGTCTCAGGAAAAATTATCGGTAAAGAGGTTCTGACTACACGATGGGGCTATAGCTCAGCTGGGAGAGCGCCTGCTTTGCACGCAGGAGGTCTGCGGTTCGATCCCGCATAGCTCCACCATCTCGTGAGTGTTTACGAAAAAATACTTCAGAGTGTACCTGAAAGGGTTCACTGCGAAGTTTTGCTCTTTAAAAATCTGGATCAAGCTGAAAATTGAAACACAGAACAACGAAAGTTGTTCGTGAGTCTCTCAAATTTTCGCAACACGATGATGAATCACAAGAAACATCTTCGGGTTGTGAGGTTAAGCGACTAAGCGTACACGGTGGATGCCCTGGCAGTCAGAGGCGATGAAGGACGTGCTAATCTGCGATAAGCGCCGGTAAGGTGATATGAACCGTTATAACCGGCGATTTCCGAATGGGGAAACCCAGTGTGACTCGTCACACTATCATTAACTGAATCCATAGGTTAATGAGGCGAACCGGGGGAACTGAAACATCTAAGTACCCCGAGGAAAAGAAATCAACCGAGATTCCCCCAGTAGCGGCGAGCGAACGGGGAGGAGCCCAGAGCCTGAATCAGCATGTGTGTTAGTGGAAGCGTCTGGAAAGGCGCGCGATACAGGGTGACAGCCCCGTACACAAAAGCGCATGTGCTGTGAGCTCGATGAGTAGGGCGGGACACGTGGTATCCTGTCTGAATATGGGGGGACCATCCTCCAAGGCTAAATACTCCTGACTGACCGATAGTGAACCAGTACCGTGAGGGAAAGGCGAAAAGAACCCCGGCGAGGGGAGTGAAAAAGAACCTGAAACCGTGTACGTACAAGCAGTGGGAGCCCCACCACTAAGCCAGTGGTGAACTCCACATACGCATCCTTTGCTGAGGATACGGTTAACGGAGCGAAAGCGACGTTCAACCTCAAAAGAAGCAGAGGGGGCTTAGTGGTGGGGTGACTGCGTACCTTTTGTATAATGGGTCAGCGACTTATATTCTGTAGCAAGGTTAACCGAATAGGGGAGCCGGAGGGAAACCGAGTCTTAACCGGGCGTTAAGTTGCAGGGTATAGACCCGAAACCCGGTGATCTAGCCATGGGCAGGTTGAAGGTTGGGTAACACTAACTGGAGGACCGAACCGACTAATGTTGAAAAATTAGCGGATGACCTGTGGCTGGGGGTGAAAGGCCAATCAAACCGGGAGATAGCTGGTTCTCCCCGAAAGCTATTTAGGTAGCGCCTCGTGAATTCATCTCCGGGGGTAGAGCACTGTTTCGGCTAGGGGGCCATCCCGGCTTACCAACCCGATGCAAACTGCGAATACCGGAGAATGTTATCACGGGAGACACACGGCGGGTGCTAACGTCCGTCGTGAAGAGGGAAACAACCCAGACCGCCAGCTAAGGTCCCAAAGTCATGGTTAAGTGGGAAACGATGTGGGAAGGCCCAGACAGCCAGGATGTTGGCTTAGAAGCAGCCATCATTTAAAGAAAGCGTAATAGCTCACTGGTCGAGTCGGCCTGCGCGGAAGATGTAACGGGGCTAAACCATGCACCGAAGCTGCGGCAGCGACGCTGATGCGTTGTTGGGTAGGGGAGCGTTCTGTAAGCCTGCGAAGGTGGCCTGTGAGGGTTGCTGGAGGTATCAGAAGTGCGAATGCTGACATAAGTAACGATAAAGCGGGTGAAAAGCCCGCTCGCCGGAAGACCAAGGGTTCCTGTCCAACGTTAATCGGGGCAGGGTGAGTCGACCCCTAAGGCGAGGCCGAAAGGCGTAGTCGATGGGAAACGGGTTAATATTCCCGTACTTGGTGTTACTGCGAAGGGGGGACGGAGAAGGCTATGTTGGCCGGGCGACGGTTGTCCCGGTTTAAGCGTGTAGGTGTGTGTTCCAGGTAAATCCGGTTCACTTTAACACTGAGGCGTGATGACGAGGCACTACGGTGCTGAAGCAACAAATGCCCTGCTTCCAGGAAAAGCCTCTAAGCATCAGGTAACATCAAATCGTACCCCAAACCGACACAGGTGGTCAGGTAGAGAATACCAAGGCGCTTGAGAGAACTCGGGTGAAGGAACTAGGCAAAATGGTGCCGTAACTTCGGGAGAAGGCACGCTGACACGTAGGTGAAGTGATTTACTCATGGAGCTGAAGTCAGTCGAAGATACCAGCTGGCTGCAACTGTTTATTAAAAACACAGCACTGTGCAAACACGAAAGTGGACGTATACGGTGTGACGCCTGCCCGGTGCCGGAAGGTTAATTGATGGGGTCAGCGCAAGCGAAGCTCCTGATCGAAGCCCCGGTAAACGGCGGCCGTAACTATAACGGTCCTAAGGTAGCGAAATTCCTTGTCGGGTAAGTTCCGACCTGCACGAATGGCGTAATGATGGCCAGGCTGTCTCCACCCGAGACTCAGTGAAATTGAACTCGCTGTGAAGATGCAGTGTACCCGCGGCAAGACGGAAAGACCCCGTGAACCTTTACTATAGCTTGACACTGAACATTGAGCCTTGATGTGTAGGATAGGTGGGAGGCTTTGAAGTGTGGACGCCAGTCTGCATGGAGCCGGCCTTGAAATACCACCCTTTAATGTTTGATGTTCTAACGTGGACCCGTGATCCGGGTTGCGGACAGTGTCTGGTGGGTAGTTTGACTGGGGCGGTCTCCTCCTAAAGAGTAACGGAGGAGCACGAAGGTTGGCTAATCCTGGTCGGACATCAGGAGGTTAGTGCAATGGCATAAGCCAGCTTGACTGCGAGCGTGACGGCGCGAGCAGGTGCGAAAGCAGGTCATAGTGATCCGGTGGTTCTGAATGGAAGGGCCATCGCTCAACGGATAAAAGGTACTCCGGGGATAACAGGCTGATACCGCCCAAGAGTTCATATCGACGGCGGTGTTTGGCACCTCGATGTCGGCTCATCACATCCTGGGGCTGAAGTAGGTCCCAAGGGTATGGCTGTTCGCCATTTAAAGTGGTACGCGAGCTGGGTTTAGAACGTCGTGAGACAGTTCGGTCCCTATCTGCCGTGGGCGCTGGAGAACTGAGGGGGGCTGCTCCTAGTACGAGAGGACCGGAGTGGACGCATCACTGGTGTTCGGGTTGTCATGCCAATGGCACTGCCCGGTAGCTAAATGCGGAAGAGATAAGTGCTGAAAGCATCTAAGCACGAAACTTGCCCCGAGATGAGTTCTCCCTGAGACTTAGAGTCTCCTGAAGGAACGTTGAAGACGACGACGTTGATAGGCCGGGTGTGTAAGCGCAGCGATGCGTTGAGCTAACCGGTACTAATGAACCGTGAGGCTTAACCTTACAACGCCGAAGATGTTTTGGCGGTTGAGAGATGATTTTCAGCACTGATTCCGGATTTTCGGGAACGAAAGATAAAAGATTCGTTTCCGGCAACAGAATTTGCCTGGCGGCACTAGCGCGGTGGTCCCACCTGACCCCATGCCGAACTCAGAAGTGAAACGCCGTAGCGCCGATGGTAGTGTGGGGTCTCCCCATGCGAGAGTAGGGAACTGCCAGGCATCAAATAAAACGAAGGGCCCTGTCGGAAGACAGGGCCTTTTGTTTTATCTGTAGTCTGCCGGTGAGCACTCGTTGCGCAGCAACGGCCCGTAGGGTGGCGGGCAGGACGCCCGCCATAAACTGCCAGGCATCAAATTAGTGAAGAAGCCCGTCCGTCAGGACGGGCTTTTTTGCGTGTGTGGTAACTGTAAAAATGCAGGCCTGATAAGCGCAGCGCCATCAGGCAACCTGCACCGCCGGATGGCAGCTTCGCCTTATCCGGCCTACGGCATCGACACAATGCCTGTGTATACCGCCTTATTCCGTCGACATAACCGCAAGCCTTCCCTACATAGATGCGGTAAACTAAGCCTGATTTTGCATCAGGAAAGCAGCCATGACCCACTCCCTAAAACCCTGGAATACCTTCGGCATTGATCATTGTGCAAAGCACATCGTATGCGCTGAAAACGAACAACAACTACTGAGCGCCTGGCAGCAAGCAACTCGTGAGGGACTGCCGGTTATGATCCTGGGTGAAGGAAGCAATGTCCTGTTTCTGGAAAATTACGCCGGCACCGTGATCCTTAACCGCCTGAAAGGCATTGAGGTCAATGAAACCGCGGACGCCTGGCACCTACACGTCGGCGCAGGCGAAAACTGGCATCAGCTGGTTCGCTACGCGCTGGACAACAACATGCCCGGCCTGGAGAATCTGGCGCTCATCCCTGGCTGCGTTGGTTCCTCGCCTATACAGAATATTGGCGCGTATGGCGTAGAACTACAGCGCGTCTGCGACTATGTTGACTGCGTTGAACTGGAAACGGGAAAACGTCTGCGTTTGTCTGCGGCGGAATGCCGTTTCGGCTATCGTGACAGCATCTTCAAAAATGAATATCAGGATCGCGTTGCGATCGTCGCGGTGGGTCTGCGTTTATCAAAGCAATGGCAGCCGGTGTTGACCTATGGCGATCTTACTTGTCTGGACCCGAAAACGGTCACCGCGCAACAGGTGTTTGATGCTGTATGCCATATGCGCACCACAAAATTGCCGGATCCTAAAGTGAATGGCAATGCGGGCAGCTTTTTTAAAAATCCCGTTGTCGCAGCCGATATCGCTATGGAACTGTTAGAACGATTTCCCAACGCGCCGCATTACCCTCAGGCAGACGGCTCAGTGAAGCTGGCGGCAGGCTGGCTGATAGACCAATGTCAGTTGAAAGGCGTCGCCATTGGCGGCGCTGCGGTACATCGCCAACAGGCGCTGGTATTGATTAATGCGAATGATGCGACAAGTAAAGATGTGGTGGCGCTGGCGCATCATGTCCGGCAAAAAGTGGGTGAAAAATTTAATGTCTGGCTGGAGCCTGAGGTTCGCTTTATTGGTCGGTCCGGAGAGGTGAACGCTGTGGAGAGCATTGCATGAAAGATACTACCGTTCCCCTGACGCTAATCTCACTACTTGCCGACGGAGAGTTTCACTCAGGCGAGCAGTTGGGTGAACGGCTGGGAATGAGCCGCGCGGCGATTAATAAACATATCCAGACATTACGCGACTGGGGAGTAGATGTATTTACCGTTCCGGGGAAAGGATATAGCTTGCCGGAACCCATCCAGTTACTGGATGCTGACCGTATTCATAGCCAACTGGATAGCGGAAACGTGGCGGTATTGCCCGTTATCGATTCAACCAATCAGTATTTACTTGATCGAATTGGCGAGCTGCGCTCAGGCGATGCCTGTGTAGCAGAATACCAACAGGCAGGGCGTGGTCGTCGCGGGCGTAAATGGTTCTCACCGTTTGGCGCGAATCTATATCTTTCAATGTACTGGCGTCTGGAGCAGGGGCCTGCGGCGGCAATAGGCTTGAGTCTGGTCATTGGAATTGTGATGGCGGAAGTGCTGCGTGAACTGGGCGCTGATAAAGTTCGTGTGAAGTGGCCTAACGACCTCTACCTGCTGGATCGCAAACTGGCGGGTATTCTGGTCGAGTTAACCGGTAAAACGGGCGATGCCGCACAAATAGTGATTGGCGCTGGTATTAACATGGCAATGCGTCGTGTAGAAGAGGACGTGATAAATCAGGGATGGATCACGTTGCAGGAGGCCGGAATTACGCTCGACCGCAATATGCTGGCCGCAAAGCTGATTTATAAGCTACGTGCTGCGCTTGAGCTTTTTGAGCAAGAAGGTCTTTCTCCTTATCTTTCGCGCTGGAAAAAACTGGATAATTTTATTGA
The DNA here is from genome assembly GCF_020268625.1 of Salmonella sp. JXY0409-18. Lineage (NCBI taxonomy): Bacteria > Pseudomonadati > Pseudomonadota > Gammaproteobacteria > Enterobacterales > Enterobacteriaceae > Salmonella > Salmonella sp. JXY0409-18. The sequence continues at coordinate 4,300,680 of NZ_CP084216.1, read as the reverse complement.
TCGTCCGGTAAAACTAATTATTGGCGACAAAGAAATATTTGGTATTTCTCGCGGCATTGATACTCAGGGCGCATTATTGCTTGAACAGGATGGTGTGATTAAACCCTGGATGGGCGGAGAAATATCGCTGCGAAGCGCCGAATAGTAAAAAAGGGGAGTCGGTACTCCCCTTTTTTCTGTTATTTCCGCAATCTTACCTGTTCCACCGCATGGTTAGCGCTCTTGGTCATAATAAGGCTGGCACGTTCTCGCGTGGGTAAAATATTTTGTTTTAAATTCAACCAGTTAATTTCTTTCCAAAGCGAAGCTGCTGTATTAACAGCTTCTTCTTTAGATAATTTCGCATAATTGTGGAAATAAGAGTCAGGATCGGTAAACGCCCCTTCGCGGAATTTCAGGAAGCGATTGATATACCACGTCTGAAGAAGTTCTTCTGGCGCATCAACGTAAATAGAGAAATCAACGAAATCAGAGACAAATACATGGTGCGGATCGTGAGGATAATCCATACCGCTTTGTAAAACATTCAAACCTTCAAGAATCAATATATCAGGCTGAGCGACGGTTTTATCCCCTTCAGGAATAACATCGTAAATCAAATGAGAATAGACTGGCGCCGTCACGTTCGGTACGCCCGACTTGAGGTCAGAAACGAATTTCACCAGTCGGTGCATATCATACGATTCGGGGAACCCCTTTTTCTTCATTAACCCGCGTTCTTTCAACACCTGGTTTGGGTGGAGGAAGCCGTCTGTGGTAATCAATTCAACACGGCGGTGTTCCGGCCAGCGACTCAGCAACGCTTGCAGAACGCGTGCTGTCGTGCTTTTACCCACTGCGACGCTGCCCGCGATACTGATGATGTAAGGGATTCGCTGGCCGTTAGTGCCCAGAAACTGTTCCAGGACAGCCTGACGACGCAGATTTGAACTGATATAGAAATTTAGCAAACGGGAGAGGGGTAAATATATTTCTGCAACTTCTTCCAGCGATAAATCTTCATTAATGCCTTTTAACTGCGCGATCTCATCCTCGGTCAGGGTCATCGGCACAGAATCGCGAAGCGCAGCCCACTGGCTGCGATCAAACTGTAGGTAAGGCGTCATTAACGATTGCTCTTTTATACTCATAAGCATGTTTCTGGCTGCTATTGCTACATCAGTTCAGCGATGAACGAGGGCCATCCCTGACATGCAACGGCACGTCACATTTAAGTTAATTTGGACAATGGGCAGGAGGGTAACACCAGATGGGGAGGAATAATAAGAAAAAATCTCGCTATGAAAGCTATCCCTGAGAAGCAATGTGACGAATATACCAGATACAGAAGATTGCTTTCTATCGACGGAGCGTTGAAATGCCGCGTCGTATCCTGGTCAGACGGTCGGTAAAATGCCGAAAATTTATGCTCTCTTGTTTGAAATTAGAGCATTTTTGTCTCTTATAGAGCAAAATGTGAGCGATAGAACATTTTATGCAATTTTTTAGTTGCATGAGCACGCAGGTCTCCATAGAATGCGCGCTACTTGATGCCGACTTAGCTCAGTAGGTAGAGCAACTGACTTGTAATCAGTAGGTCACCAGTTCGATTCCGGTAGTCGGCACCATCAAGTCCGGTGGGGTTCCCGAGCGGCCAAAGGGAGCAGACTGTAAATCTGCCGTCACAGACTTCGAAGGTTCGAATCCTTCCCCCACCACCATTTTCGGCCGCGCGATGGCGCAGCCCGAGACGATAAGTTCGCTTACCGGCTCGAATAAAGAGAGTTTCTCTCGATATTCAGTGCAGAATGAAAATCAGGTAGCCGAGTTCCAGGATGCGGGCATCGTATAATGGCTATTACCTCAGCCTTCCAAGCTGATGATGCGGGTTCGATTCCCGCTGCCCGCTCCAAGATGTGCTGATATAGCTCAGTTGGTAGAGCGCACCCTTGGTAAGGGTGAGGTCGGCAGTTCGAATCTGCCTATCAGCACCACTTCTTTTCTCCTTCCTGTTTTTCTCTTCTGTTTATTAGCATTCAACAAGTCGGGCGTGTTGCCTGGTTGATGTGGTGATATCACCGATTTATCCGTGTCTTAGAGGGACAATCGATGTCTAAAGAAAAGTTTGAACGTACAAAACCGCACGTTAACGTCGGTACTATCGGCCACGTTGACCATGGTAAAACAACGCTGACCGCTGCCATTACTACCGTACTGGCTAAAACCTACGGCGGTGCCGCCCGCGCATTCGACCAGATCGATAACGCGCCGGAAGAAAAAGCGCGTGGTATCACCATCAACACTTCTCACGTTGAATACGATACCCCGACCCGCCACTACGCACACGTAGACTGCCCGGGGCACGCCGACTATGTTAAAAACATGATCACCGGTGCTGCGCAGATGGACGGCGCGATCCTGGTTGTTGCTGCGACTGACGGCCCGATGCCGCAGACTCGTGAGCACATCCTGCTGGGTCGTCAGGTAGGCGTTCCGTACATCATCGTGTTCCTGAACAAATGCGACATGGTTGATGACGAAGAGCTGCTGGAACTGGTTGAAATGGAAGTTCGTGAACTTCTGTCTCAGTACGACTTCCCGGGCGACGACACGCCGATCGTTCGTGGTTCTGCTCTGAAAGCGCTGGAAGGCGACGCAGAGTGGGAAGCGAAAATTATCGAACTGGCTGGCTTCCTGGATTCTTACATTCCGGAACCAGAGCGTGCGATTGACAAGCCGTTCCTGCTGCCGATCGAAGACGTATTCTCCATCTCCGGTCGTGGTACCGTTGTTACCGGTCGTGTAGAACGCGGTATCATCAAAGTGGGCGAAGAAGTTGAAATCGTTGGTATCAAAGAGACTCAGAAGTCTACCTGTACTGGCGTTGAAATGTTCCGTAAACTGCTGGACGAAGGCCGTGCCGGTGAGAACGTAGGTGTTCTGCTGCGTGGTATCAAACGTGAAGAAATCGAACGTGGTCAGGTACTGGCTAAGCCGGGCACCATCAAGCCGCACACCAAGTTCGAATCTGAAGTGTACATTCTGTCCAAAGATGAAGGCGGCCGTCATACTCCGTTCTTCAAAGGCTACCGTCCGCAGTTCTACTTCCGTACTACTGACGTGACTGGTACCATCGAACTGCCGGAAGGCGTAGAGATGGTAATGCCGGGCGACAACATCAAAATGGTTGTTACCCTGATCCACCCGATCGCGATGGACGACGGTCTGCGTTTCGCAATCCGTGAAGGCGGCCGTACCGTTGGCGCGGGCGTTGTTGCTAAAGTTCTCGGCTAATCGCTGATAACATTTGACGCAATGCGCAATAAAAGGGCATCATTTGATGCCCTTTTTGCACGCTTTCACACCAGAACCTGGCTCATCAGTGATTTTATTTGTCATAATCATTGCTGAGACAGGCTCTGTAGAGGGCGTATAATCCGAAAGGCGAATAAGCGTTTCGATTTGGATTGCCTCGCGATTGCGGGGTGAAAATGTTTGTAGAATACTTCTGACAGGTTGGTTTATGAGTGCGAATACCGAAGCTCAAGGGAGCGGGCGCGGCCTGGAAGCGATGAAGTGGATAGTTGTTGCCATATTGCTGATCGTCGCAATCGTCGGCAACTACCTCTATCGCGACATGATGCTGCCGCTGCGTGCGCTGGCCGTAGTAATTCTGATTGCTGCAGCGGGTGGTGTCGCGCTGTTGACGACAAAAGGTAAAGCAACCGTTGCTTTTGCCCGTGAAGCGAGAACCGAAGTCCGTAAGGTCATTTGGCCGACTCGCCAGGAAACGCTGCACACCACGCTGATCGTCGCTGCGGTTACCGCAGTTATGTCACTGATCCTGTGGGGACTGGATGGTATTCTGGTTCGCCTGGTATCCTTTATCACTGGCCTGAGGTTCTGAGATGTCTGAAGCACCTAAAAAGCGCTGGTACGTCGTTCAGGCGTTTTCCGGTTTTGAAGGCCGCGTAGCCACATCGCTGCGCGAGCATATCAAATTACACAATATGGAAGAGCTGTTTGGCGAAGTCATGGTGCCGACTGAAGAAGTCGTTGAGATCCGTGGCGGCCAGCGTCGCAAAAGCGAACGCAAATTCTTCCCGGGTTACGTTCTGGTCCAGATGGTCATGAACGACGCAAGCTGGCACCTGGTGCGTAGCGTGCCGCGTGTGATGGGCTTTATCGGCGGTACCTCTGACCGTCCGGCGCCGATCAGCGACAAAGAAGTCGATGCGATCATGAACCGCCTGCAGCAGGTTGGCGATAAGCCGCGGCCGAAAACTCTGTTTGAACCGGGTGAAATGGTTCGTGTTAACGACGGTCCGTTCGCAGACTTTAACGGCGTTGTCGAAGAAGTCGATTATGAGAAGTCTCGCCTGAAAGTGTCTGTTTCTATCTTCGGTCGTGCGACCCCGGTAGAGCTGGACTTCAGCCAGGTTGAGAAAGCGTAAGGCTGCGATCAAAAAAGCAGCGATCTAATCGTTGCATAGGGCGCGAAATTGACATACAATTTCGCGCCTTTTGTTTTTATGGGCCTTATGCCCATAAAGCGATATTTATCACGGGGAGCTTCTTTGAAGCGATACTACCCAATTCGAGGAATTTAGAATGGCTAAGAAAGTACAAGCCTACGTCAAGCTGCAGGTTGCAGCTGGTATGGCGAACCCGAGTCCGCCGGTTGGTCCAGCACTGGGTCAGCAGGGTGTGAACATCATGGAATTCTGCAAAGCGTTCAACGCAAAAACGGATTCCATCGAAAAAGGTCTGCCGATTCCGGTTGTTATTACCGTTTACGCTGACCGTTCTTTCACCTTCGTTACCAAAACGCCTCCGGCAGCTGTTCTGCTGAAAAAAGCGGCTGGTATCAAGTCTGGTTCCGGCAAGCCGAACAAAGACAAAGTAGGTAAAATTTCCCGCGCTCAGCTGCAGGAAATCGCGCAGACCAAAGCTGCCGACATGACCGGTGCCGACATTGAAGCGATGACTCGCTCCATCGAAGGTACTGCACGTTCCATGGGCCTGGTAGTGGAGGACTAAGAAATGGCTAAACTGACCAAGCGTATGCGCGTGATCCGTGAAAAAGTTGATGCGACCAAACAGTACGACATCAACGAAGCTATTGCCCTGCTGAAAGAGCTGGCCACTGCTAAATTCAACGAAAGCGTTGACGTTGCCGTTAACCTCGGCATCGATGCTCGTAAATCTGACCAGAACGTTCGTGGCGCGACTGTACTGCCGCACGGTACTGGCCGTTCTGTTCGCGTTGCCGTATTTACCCAGGGCCCGAACGCTGAAGCAGCTAAAGCTGCTGGCGCTGAGCTGGTAGGTATGGAAGATCTGGCTGACCAGATCAAGAAAGGCGAAATGAACTTCGACGTTGTTATCGCATCCCCGGATGCAATGCGCGTTGTTGGCCAGCTGGGCCAGGTTCTGGGTCCGCGCGGCCTGATGCCAAACCCGAAAGTCGGTACCGTAACGCCGAACGTTGCTGAAGCGGTTAAGAACGCTAAAGCAGGTCAGGTTCGTTACCGTAACGACAAAAACGGCATCATCCACACCACCATCGGTAAAGTGGACTTTGACGCTGACAAACTGAAAGAAAACCTGGAAGCTCTGCTGGTTGCGCTGAAAAAAGCAAAACCGAGCCAGGCGAAAGGCGTGTACATCAAGAAAGTTAGCATCTCCACCACCATGGGTGCTGGCGTTGCCGTTGATCAGGCTGGTCTGAGCGCATCTGCGAACTAAGATTAGTCTTTACGTGGGCGGTGATTTTGTCTACAATCTTACCCCCACGTATTCTGCTAGTTGCAGACGTATATCCGAGATATTCGGGTTGTGGTAAGGCGGCAACTGAGTGAGTCGCCAGGAGCATAGCTAACTATGTGACTGGTGCGAACGAAGGAAGCCAACGCCGCCACAAGCTGAATAGCGGCGGATAGAAAAGATTTGTTCGTTGGAGCCTGGCCTATCCAGGCCTCCGTCGAAGACCGCAGGCGTCTCGCAAGAGGCTTAATCCCCTGCGTAGACGGTGACAGAACGCTAAGATTATTTTTGATACTCTGGCTTGTTTCTGCTCACCGTATTAAGACGCTCTTCTCGTTGAGATGAGTGAAGTGAGTTCCGGAACATGAGTTCCGGCAAACATCCAGGAGCAAAGCTAATGGCTTTAAATCTTCAAGACAAACAAGCGATTGTTGCTGAAGTCAGCGAAGTAGCCAAAGGCGCGCTGTCTGCAGTAGTTGCGGATTCCCGTGGCGTAACTGTAGATAAAATGACTGAACTGCGTAAAGCAGGTCGTGAAGCTGGCGTATACATGCGTGTTGTTCGTAACACCCTGCTGCGTCGCGTCGTTGAAGGTACTCAGTTCGAGTGCCTGAAAGACACGTTTGTTGGTCCGACCCTGATTGCATACTCTATGGAACACCCGGGCGCTGCTGCTCGTCTGTTCAAAGAGTTCGCGAAAGCGAATGCAAAATTTGAGGTCAAAGCTGCAGCCTTTGAAGGTGAGCTGATCCCGGCGTCTCAGATCGACCGCCTGGCAACTCTGCCGACCTACGAAGAAGCAATTGCACGCCTGATGGCAACCATGAAAGAAGCTTCGGCTGGCAAACTGGTTCGCACACTGGCTGCTGTACGCGATGCAAAAGAAGCTGCGTAATCGCAGTTGTCTTTATCAAGCATTTGCTTACGTATAAACTTATTCTGATATTCAGGAACAATTTAAATGTCTATCACTAAAGATCAAATCATTGAAGCAGTATCCGCTATGTCCGTAATGGACGTTGTAGAACTGATTTCTGCAATGGAAGAAAAATTCGGTGTTTCCGCTGCTGCTGCTGTCGCTGTAGCTGCTGGCCCGGCTGAAGCTGCTGAAGAAAAAACTGAATTCGACGTAATTCTGAAAGCTGCTGGCGCTAACAAAGTTGCTGTTATCAAAGCAGTACGTGGCGCAACTGGCCTGGGTCTGAAAGAAGCTAAAGACCTGGTAGAATCTGCTCCGGCCGCTCTGAAAGAAGGCGTGAGCAAAGATGACGCTGAAGCACTGAAAAAATCTCTGGAAGAAGCTGGCGCTGAAGTTGAAGTTAAATAAGCCAACCCTTCCGGTTGCAGCCTGAGAAATCAGGCTGATGGCTGGTGACTTTTTAGTCACCAGCCTTTTTGCGCTGTAAGGCGCCAGTAGCGTTTCACACTGTTTGACTACTGCTGTGCCTTTCAATGCTTGTTTCTATCGACGACTTAATATACTGCGACAGAGCGTACGTTCTGTGTAAATCGCAATGAAATGGTTTAAGCGTGATAGCAACAGGCATTGCGGAAAGTATCCATTTTCCGGTCAACAAAATAGTGTTGCACAAACTGTCCCCCGCAGGACAGATGGGTCGACTTGTCAGCGAGCTGAGGAACCCTATGGTTTACTCCTATACCGAGAAAAAACGTATTCGTAAGGATTTTGGTAAACGTCCACAAGTTCTGGATGTACCTTATCTCCTTTCTATCCAGCTTGACTCGTTTCAGAAGTTTATCGAGCAAGATCCTGAAGGGCAGTACGGCCTGGAAGCAGCCTTCCGTTCCGTGTTCCCGATTCAGAGCTACAGCGGTAATTCCGAGCTGCAGTACGTCAGCTACCGCCTTGGCGAACCGGTGTTTGACGTTCAGGAATGTCAGATCCGTGGCGTGACCTATTCCGCACCGCTGCGCGTAAAACTGCGTCTGGTGATCTACGAGCGCGAAGCGCCGGAAGGCACCGTTAAAGACATTAAAGAACAAGAAGTCTACATGGGCGAAATTCCGCTCATGACCGACAACGGTACCTTTGTTATCAACGGTACTGAGCGTGTTATCGTTTCTCAGCTGCACCGTAGTCCGGGCGTCTTCTTTGACTCCGACAAAGGTAAAACCCACTCTTCGGGTAAAGTGCTGTATAACGCGCGCATCATTCCTTACCGTGGTTCCTGGCTGGACTTCGAATTCGATCCGAAGGACAACCTGTTCGTGCGTATCGACCGTCGCCGTAAACTGCCTGCGACCATCATCCTGCGTGCGCTGAACTACACCACTGAGCAGATCCTTGACCTGTTCTTTGAGAAAGTCGTCTTCGAAATTCGCGACAACAAACTGCAGATGGAGCTGATTCCAGAACGTCTGCGTGGCGAAACCGCGTCGTTCGATATCGAAGCTAACGGCAAAGTGTACGTTGAAAAAGGCCGTCGCATTACCGCGCGTCACATCCGTCAGCTGGAAAAAGACGATATCAAGCATATCGAAGTTCCGGTTGAGTACATCGCAGGTAAAGTCGTCTCTAAAGACTACGTTGACGAATCCACTGGCGAGCTGATCTGCGCGGCGAACATGGAGCTGAGCCTGGATCTGCTGGCTAAGCTGAGCCAGTCCGGCCACAAGCGTATCGAAACGCTGTTTACCAACGATCTGGACCACGGCCCGTACATTTCTGAAACGGTACGCGTCGACCCAACTAACGATCGTTTGAGCGCGCTGGTAGAAATCTATCGCATGATGCGCCCTGGTGAGCCGCCGACTCGTGAAGCGGCTGAAAGCCTGTTTGAGAACCTGTTCTTCTCCGAAGACCGCTATGACCTGTCTGCGGTGGGTCGTATGAAGTTCAACCGTTCTCTGCTGCGCGACGAAATCGAAGGTTCTGGTATCCTGAGCAAAGACGACATCATTGATGTCATGAAGAAGCTCATCGATATCCGTAACGGTAAAGGCGAAGTGGATGATATCGACCACCTCGGCAACCGTCGTATCCGTTCCGTCGGCGAAATGGCGGAAAACCAGTTCCGCGTTGGCCTGGTGCGTGTAGAGCGTGCGGTGAAAGAGCGTCTGTCTCTGGGCGATCTGGATACCCTGATGCCTCAGGATATGATCAACGCCAAGCCGATTTCCGCGGCAGTGAAAGAGTTCTTTGGTTCCAGCCAGCTGTCTCAGTTTATGGACCAGAACAACCCGCTGTCTGAGATTACGCACAAACGTCGTATCTCCGCACTCGGCCCAGGCGGTCTGACCCGCGAACGCGCAGGCTTCGAAGTTCGAGACGTACACCCGACGCACTACGGTCGCGTATGTCCAATCGAAACGCCGGAAGGTCCGAACATCGGTCTGATCAACTCCCTGTCCGTGTACGCACAGACTAACGAATATGGCTTCCTTGAGACGCCGTACCGTCGTGTGGTTGATGGCGTGGTCACTGACGAAATTCATTACCTGTCTGCTATCGAAGAAGGCAACTACGTTATCGCTCAGGCGAACTCCAACCTGGATGACGAAGGCCACTTTGTAGAAGATCTGGTTACCTGCCGTAGCAAAGGCGAATCCAGCTTGTTCAGCCGTGACCAGGTTGACTACATGGACGTTTCCACCCAGCAGGTGGTCTCCGTCGGTGCGTCCCTGATCCCGTTCCTGGAACACGATGACGCCAACCGTGCATTGATGGGTGCGAACATGCAACGTCAGGCGGTTCCGACTCTGCGTGCTGATAAGCCGCTGGTGGGTACCGGTATGGAACGTGCTGTCGCCGTCGACTCCGGTGTTACTGCAGTAGCTAAACGTGGCGGTACTGTTCAGTACGTGGATGCGTCCCGTATCGTTATCAAAGTTAACGAAGACGAGATGTACCCGGGTGAAGCAGGTATCGACATCTATAACCTGACCAAATACACCCGCTCTAACCAGAACACCTGTATCAACCAGATGCCATGTGTGTCTCTGGGCGAGCCGGTTGAACGCGGCGACGTGCTGGCAGACGGTCCGTCCACCGACCTCGGTGAACTGGCGCTCGGTCAGAACATGCGCGTGGCGTTCATGCCGTGGAACGGCTACAACTTCGAAGACTCCATCCTCGTATCCGAGCGTGTTGTCCAGGAAGACCGTTTCACCACCATCCACATTCAGGAACTGGCGTGCGTGTCCCGTGACACCAAGCTGGGGCCGGAAGAGATCACCGCTGATATCCCGAACGTGGGTGAAGCTGCGCTCTCCAAACTGGATGAATCCGGTATCGTTTACATCGGCGCGGAAGTGACCGGCGGTGACATTCTGGTCGGTAAGGTGACGCCGAAAGGTGAAACCCAACTGACGCCGGAAGAGAAACTGCTGCGTGCGATCTTCGGTGAGAAAGCGTCTGACGTTAAAGACTCTTCTCTGCGCGTACCTAACGGTGTCTCCGGTACGGTTATCGACGTTCAGGTCTTTACTCGCGATGGCGTAGAAAAAGACAAACGTGCTTTGGAAATCGAAGAGATGCAGCTCAAGCAGGCGAAAAAAGACCTGTCTGAAGAACTGCAGATCCTCGAAGCGGGCCTGTTTAGCCGTATCCGTGCGGTGCTGGTTTCCGGCGGCGTTGAAGCTGAGAAGCTCGACAAACTGCCGCGCGACCGCTGGCTGGAACTCGGTCTGACCGACGAAGAGAAACAAAATCAGCTGGAACAACTGGCTGAGCAGTATGACGAACTGAAACACGAGTTCGAGAAAAAACTTGAAGCGAAGCGCCGTAAAATCACCCAGGGCGACGATCTGGCGCCGGGCGTGCTGAAGATCGTGAAGGTCTATCTGGCCGTTAAACGCCGTATCCAGCCGGGTGATAAGATGGCAGGTCGTCACGGTAACAAGGGTGTTATCTCTAAGATCAACCCGATCGAAGACATGCCTTACGATGAAAACGGCACGCCGGTAGACATCGTACTGAACCCGCTGGGCGTACCGTCTCGTATGAACATCGGTCAGATTCTGGAAACCCACCTGGGTATGGCTGCGAAAGGTATCGGCGATAAGATCAACGCCATGCTGAAACAGCAGCAGGAAGTCGCGAAACTGCGCGAATTCATCCAGCGTGCCTACGATCTGGGCGCCGACGTTCGTCAGAAAGTCGACCTGAGCACCTTCAGCGATGATGAAGTGCTGCGTCTGGCAGAAAACCTGCGTAAAGGTATGCCGATTGCCACACCAGTGTTTGACGGTGCGAAAGAAGCGGAAATCAAAGAGCTGCTGAAACTGGGCGACCTGCCGACCTCCGGTCAGATCACCCTGTTCGATGGCCGTACGGGTGAACAGTTCGAACGTCCGGTAACCGTCGGTTACATGTACATGCTGAAACTGAACCACCTGGTTGATGACAAGATGCATGCGCGTTCTACCGGTTCTTACAGCCTGGTTACTCAGCAGCCGCTGGGTGGTAAGGCGCAGTTCGGTGGTCAGCGCTTCGGGGAGATGGAAGTGTGGGCGCTGGAAGCTTACGGCGCCGCCTACACCCTGCAGGAAATGCTCACCGTTAAGTCTGATGACGTGAACGGCCGTACTAAGATGTATAAGAACATCGTGGACGGCAACCATCAGATGGAACCGGGTATGCCGGAATCCTTCAACGTTCTGTTGAAAGAGATCCGCTCGCTGGGCATCAACATCGAACTGGAAGACGAGTAATTCTCGCTCAAACAGGTCACTGGTGTCGGGGTAAAACCCGACACCAGATTGTGCTAACTCCGACGGGAGCAAATCCGTGAAAGATTTATTAAAGTTTCTGAAAGCGCAGACTAAAACCGAAGAGTTTGATGCGATCAAAATTGCTCTGGCTTCGCCAGACATGATCCGTTCATGGTCTTTCGGTGAAGTTAAAAAGCCGGAAACCATCAACTACCGTACGTTCAAACCTGAGCGTGACGGCCTTTTCTGCGCCCGTATCTTTGGGCCGGTAAAAGACTACGAGTGCCTGTGCGGTAAGTACAAGCGCCTGAAACACCGTGGTGTTATTTGTGAGAAGTGCGGCGTTGAAGTGACCCAGACCAAAGTACGCCGTGAGCGTATGGGCCACATTGAGCTGGCGTCTCCGACTGCTCACATCTGGTTCCTGAAATCGCTGCCGTCCCGTATCGGTCTGCTGCTCGATATGCCGTTGCGTGATATCGAACGCGTACTGTACTTCGAATCTTATGTGGTTATCGAAGGCGGTATGACCAACCTGGAACGTCAACAGATCCTGACTGAAGAACAGTATCTGGACGCGCTGGAAGAGTTCGGTGACGAATTCGACGCGAAGATGGGTGCGGAAGCTATCCAGGCCCTGCTGAAGAGCATGGATCTGGAGCAAGAGTGTGAAACTCTGCGCGAAGAGCTGAACGAAACCAACTCCGAAACCAAGCGTAAGAAGCTGACCAAGCGTATCAAACTGCTGGAAGCCTTCGTACAGTCTGGCAACAAGCCAGAGTGGATGATCCTGACCGTTCTGCCGGTTCTGCCGCCAGATCTGCGTCCGCTGGTTCCGCTGGATGGTGGTCGTTTCGCCACGTCAGATCTGAACGATCTGTATCGTCGCGTCATTAACCGTAACAACCGTCTGAAGCGTCTGCTGGATCTGGCTGCGCCGGACATCATCGTACGCAACGAAAAACGTATGCTGCAGGAAGCGGTTGACGCCCTGCTGGATAACGGTCGTCGCGGTCGTGCGATCACCGGTTCTAACAAGCGTCCTCTGAAATCTTTGGCCGACATGATCAAAGGTAAACAGGGTCGTTTCCGTCAGAACCTGCTCGGTAAGCGTGTTGACTACTCCGGTCGTTCTGTTATCACCGTAGGTCCATACCTGCGTCTGCACCAGTGCGGTCTGCCGAAGAAAATGGCGCTGGAGCTGTTTAAACCGTTCATCTACGGCAAGCTGGAACTGCGTGGCCTTGCCACCACCATCAAAGCCGCGAAAAAAATGGTTGAGCGCGAAGAAGCTGTCGTTTGGGATATCCTGGACGAAGTGATCCGCGAACACCCGGTACTGCTGAACCGTGCGCCGACTCTGCACCGTCTGGGTATCCAGGCCTTTGAACCGGTTCTGATCGAAGGTAAAGCTATCCAGCTGCACCCGCTGGTCTGTGCGGCATATAACGCCGACTTCGATGGTGACCAGATGGCTGTTCACGTACCGCTGACGCTGGAAGCCCAGCTTGAAGCGCGTGCGCTGATGATGTCTACCAACAACATCCTGTCTCCGGCGAACGGCGAACCTATCATCGTTCCGTCTCAGGACGTGGTATTGGGTCTGTACTACATGACCCGTGACTGTGTTAACGCCAAAGGCGAAGGCATGGTGCTGACTGGCCCGAAAGAAGCTGAGCGTATCTATCGCGCAGGTCTGGCCTCTCTGCATGCGCGCGTTAAAGTGCGTATCACTGAATATGAAAAAGATGAAAACGGCGAATTCGTTGCGCACACCAGCCTGAAAGACACGACCGTTGGTCGCGCCATTCTGTGGATGATCGTACCGAAAGGTCTGCCTTTCTCCATCGTCAACCAGGCGCTGGGCAAGAAAGCGATCTCCAAAATGCTGAACACTTGCTACCGTATTCTGGGTCTGAAACCGACCGTTATTTTTGCGGACCAGACGATGTACACCGGCTTTGCTTATGCAGCGCGTTCAGGTGCGTCCGTTGGTATTGATGACATGGTCATCCCGGAGAAAAAACACGAGATCATCTCTGAGGCGGAAGCTGAAGTTGCCGAGATCCAGGAGCAGTTCCAGTCCGGTCTGGTAACCGCTGGCGAACGCTATAACAAAGTTATCGATATCTGGGCTGCGGCGAACGATCGTGTATCCAAAGCGATGATGGATAACCTGCAAACCGAAACCGTGATTAACCGTGACGGCCAGGAAGAGCAGCAGGTTTCCTTCAACAGCATCTACATGATGGCCGACTCCGGTGCGCGTGGTTCTGCGGCACAGATTCGTCAGCTGGCCGGTATGCGTGGTCTGATGGCGAAGCCGGATGGCTCCATCATCGAAACGCCAATCACTGCGAACTTCCGTGAAGGTCTGAACGTACTCCAGTACTTCATCTCCACGCACGGTGCGCGTAAAGGTCTGGCGGATACCGCACTGAAAACCGCGAACTCCGGTTACCTGACTCGTCGTCTGGTTGACGTCGCGCAGGATCTGGTGGTGACCGAAGATGACTGTGGTACGCACGAAGGTATCCTGATGACCCCGGTTATCGAGGGTGGCGACGTGAAAGAGCCGCTGCGTGACCGCGTTCTGGGCCGTGTGACAGCGGAAGATGTGCTGAAACCGGGTACCGCGGACATTCTGGTTCCACGCAACACGCTGCTGCACGAACAGTGGTGTGACCTGCTGGAAGCAAACTCCGTTGACGCCGTTAAAGTGCGTTCCGTTGTATCCTGCGACACCGACTTTGGTGTATGTGCGCACTGCTATGGTCGTGACCTGGCGCGTGGCCACATCATCAACAAAGGTGAAGCTATCGGCGTTATCGCGGCACAGTCCATCGGTGAACCGGGTACACAGCTGACGATGCGTACGTTCCACATCGGTGGTGCGGCATCGCGTGCGGCTGCTGAATCCAGCATCCAGGTGAAAAATAAAGGTAGCATCAAGCTCAGCAACGTGAAGTCGGTTGTGAACTCCAGCGGTAAACTGGTTATCACTTCTCGTAACACCGAACTGAAGCTGATCGACGAATTCGGTCGTACCAAAGAGAGCTATAAAGTACCTTATGGCGCTGTCATGGCGAAAGGTGATGGCGAGCAGGTTGCCGGCGGCGAAACCGTGGCAAACTGGGACCCGCACACCATGCCGGTTATCACCGAAGTGAGTGGTTTCATCCGCTTCACTGACATGATCGACGGTCAGACCATTACGCGTCAGACCGACGAACTGACCGGTTTGTCTTCGCTGGTGGTTCTGGATTCGGCTGAACGTACTACTGGTGGTAAGGATCTGCGTCCGGCGCTGAAAATCGTTGATGCTCAGGGTAATGACGTGCTGATCCCCGGTACCGATATGCCTGCGCAGTACTTCCTGCCGGGTAAAGCGATTGTACAGCTGGAAGATGGCGTACAGATCAGTTCTGGTGACACCCTGGCGCGTATTCCGCAGGAATCCGGCGGTACCAAGGATATCACCGGTGGTCTGCCGCGCGTTGCGGACCTGTTCGAAGCGCGTCGTCCGAAAGAGCCGGCAATCCTTGCTGAAATCGCAGGTATCGTTTCCTTCGGTAAAGAAACCAAAGGCAAACGTCGTCTGGTGATTACGCCGGTTGATGGTAGTGACCCGTACGAAGAGATGATTCCGAAATGGCGTCAGCTCAACGTGTTCGAAGGGGAACGTGTAGAACGTGGTGATGTGATTTCCGATGGTCCGGAAGCGCCGCACGACATTCTGCGTCTGCGTGGCGTTCATGCTGTGACGCGTTACATTGTTAACGAAGTTCAGGATGTATACCGTCTGCAGGGCGTTAAGATTAACGATAAACACATCGAAGTTATCGTTCGTCAGATGCTGCGTAAAGCGACCATCGAAAGCGCCGGTAGTTCCGACTTCCTGGAAGGCGAACAGGTTGAATACTCTCGCGTCAAGATCGCTAATCGCGAGCTGGAAGCGAACGGCAAAGTGGGGGCTACCTTCTCCCGCGATCTGCTGGGTATCACCAAAGCGTCTCTGGCAACCGAATCGTTCATCTCTGCCGCATCGTTCCAGGAGACCACGCGTGTCCTGACCGAAGCAGCCGTTGCGGGCAAACGCGACGAACTGCGCGGCCTGAAAGAGAACGTTATCGTGGGTCGTCTGATTCCGGCCGGTACCGGTTATGCGTACCACCAGGATCGTATGCGCCGTCGCGCCGCAGGCGAGCAGCCAGCAGCACCGCAGGTCACTGCGGAAGATGCATCTGCCAGCCTGGCAGAACTGCTGAACGCAGGTCTGGGCGGTTCTGATAACGAGTAATCGTTAAATGGTGGAGGGGTATTTGTCCCTCCACCAGCTTCATGCTGGATACCGAATCCCGGGTCGCTTGTCTACAAGGAAAGAAAATGCCAGCGATTATTTCATTAATCTATTTAATGTTTAGTCTTTTGGTATTTACAAAAAAGATAACCATTTCAAACGTTCTGTCCGCTTTTTTATTGTTTCTATCGTTATATATACTTCACCATAAATCATTACTTATATTTATTTATTGTCTTATTATTATTGTCGCCACCGTTATTCTTCATCGAGTCAAAATCAGCGCGGATAAAAAAGCCGTATTTTATTTTTCAATGCCATGCTGGCTCTTGATTTTATCTGTAATTATAAATTTAATGAATAAATAAATTATTTTTTATGACTCTTGTTTCTCGTATTATTGGTGAAAACTCACTATCACTGGTTATATGAATAAATTGTCCAGTTTTTGCATTATATTTTGCCATCGCACAGGGAAGACTATTACCGCCGTTAGCCATAACAAATTTTGCTTTTGTATTACGATAAAGATTGACGCCAGGAATGGGGTTTTGACCGAATGTATAAGGCGTTGGGACACTTACATTATGTTTGTTTGAGAACCACTTTGCTAAAATCCCGCCAACGCCATCAACCGGCATAATAAAAGTAGAGAATCCACAATACTCAAAATTGAATTTTTTACCATTGGGTTTGTTTTTTTCTGTAACATTAAATCCAAATGTGACTTTAAATTTATCCCATAAATCTAAGTTATTAAAGTCTATTGGCTCGCCATTATAAAATGCCTGCTGTTCATACATTAAATGATAAACCTGTTTTATTGGTTGTTTACGCGGGACATTTTAAATTATTAAATGGAGTATTTAATTCCATTAAGGTCTTTAGGCCGAAAAAACACACAGACGACTTTATAATCGGATAACGCACCAATCCCAGATGTCCGAGGATGTAGTGCGTATAGGTAAAATGATATGTATTATCTCAGACCTGATCTGACAGTTACCGGTTATTTATACAGATATCTGTCAGATTACATCTGGCTTAAATTTTCCTCAGCCCAGATGCGTTTTCCATCAAGTAACGTTACCATCGGCGTCCGGCCGCAACACATTTTTCCCTGATGGGTTCGCCCCTGATTCCCGTTGTTCTGGGGCATCATTTTATGGACAAAAACGATCAGCAGACACGGTTGGAAGAGGGGGGCGCCAGCGAAATTACAGTCAGGAACGCTGCCCAAAAACTTCAAGTTCACCGCTATTTCGATAATCCAGTGGCCAGCCCTCGGTCGTCAATTACTGATGAAGGGGAGAAGGCTGGGCAAAAATGAGGAAGGGATACTTTGCCCTGGTCAGCTTCTGTTGCTGACGATGACAAAATAAAAAAACGGGAGGTCGATAACAATCTCCCGTTTTTCACATTACGTACTCGCTTGTGAAATACTAATGCGTTTACATACGGGTTCACCGCATTTGCGAAGTGCGCCCCAGCCAACTGTCCCAGTCTTTCCAGACGGGCTGTAACCCTTGCGCGCTTAACGCGCTTGCTACGGCTTCAGGCCGACGGGCATCGTGGGGAGAAAACTGCTCAAGTTCCGGATGATCGTCAGCGTAGCCACCGGGCTGGGTTTTCGAGAAGGCGCTAACGTTGTTGATCGCCAACGGGATCACGTTATCGCGAAACCACGGCGATTCGCGGGTGGAGAGTGATAATTCAATTTCCGGCGCCAATAACCGGAAAGCGCAAATCGTTTGCACCAGTTGCTTTTCATCCATCACAGATGCGGGTTCCACACCGCCAGTACACGGACGCAGACGCGGGAAGGAAACAGAATAGCGACTCTGCCAGTAGTGTTTCTGCATCCACAACAGATGCTCCGCCACCATATAGCAGTCCACCCGCCAACTGTCAGAAAGCCCAATCAGCGCGCCAAGACCGATTTTGTCGATACCTGCCCGGCCTAACCGATCCGGCGTTTCCAGCCGCCAGAAAAAGTCCTGTTTCTTTCCCTTCAGGTGATGCTGTGCATAGATTGCCTCATGGTAAGTTTCCTGATAAACCATCACGCCATCGATCCCCAGCGTTTTGAGCTCCGCATAGTTTTCTTGCGACAAGGGCTGGACTTCCATCTGTAATGATGAAAATTGGCGGCGAATAGCCGGTAAATGACGACGGAAATAGTCCATGCCCACTTTGCTCTGGTGTTCGCCGGTGACCAACAGCAGATGCTCAAAGCCCAGTTTACGGATAGCATCGCACTCCCTTTGAATATCCACCTCATCCAGCGTTTTACGCTTAATGCGGTTGCTCATCGAAAAACCGCAGTAGGTACAGTCGTTGGCGCACAGGTTTGAGAGATAAAGCGGCACGTAGAAACTGACGGTGTTGCCAAAGCGTTGTCGGGTCAGCCTTTGTGCCCGCTGCGCCATCGGTTCCAGATAATCGGCGGCGGCGGGGGAGAGTAATGCCATCAGATCGTCCCGGCTAAGCTGTGGAGTGTTAAGCGCACATTCCACGTCAGTGGCGGTTTTACCGTTGATGCGCAGGCGAATATCGTCCCACTCCAGTTGCCGCCAGCGATCGGTGAAGGTTTTCATGCTAACGCCTCCAGAAATCCGGTGAGCGGGCTGGTGGCGCTGGCGTAGGGGCTACGATTACCCGGCACAGCCTGGCGCGCCAGTACTCCCGCTTCTACAGCCAGGCGGAAAGCGGTTGCCATCATCACCGGGTCATCCGCCACGGCAATTGCGGTGTTGACCAGTACCGCATCTGCGCCCATTTCCAGCGCCTGCGTCGCGTGGCTGGGGACGCCGATCCCGGCGTCGACCACCACCGGTACGGTGGACTGCTGGATAATAATCTCCAGCATCGCTTTGGTTTCCAGCCCCTGATTCGAACCGATAGGCGCGCCAAGCGGCATCACCGCCGCGCAGCCGACCTCTTCCAGCCGCTTGCACAACACCGGATCCGCGCCGCAGTAGGGCAGCACCACAAAACCCTGCTTCACCAGCGCCTCGGCGGCTTTTAGCGTTTCAATCGGGTCCGGCAATAGCCAGCGGGCGTCCGGGTGGATTTCTAATTTCAGCCAGTGGGTACCCAGCGCTTCACGCGCCAGTTGGGCGGCGAAAATCGCCTCTTCGGCAGTTTTCGCCCCTGAAGTATTGGGCAGCAGCGTGACGCCCGCTTCAATGAGCGGCATGAGGATAGCGTCGTTGTGCTGACGTAAATCCACGCGCTTCATCGCCAGCGTCACCAACTGGCTGCCGGAGGCGCGAATCGCCTCGACCATCAGCTGCGACGAAGCAAATTTTCCGGTGCCGGTGAACAGATGTGAATTAAACGTTTTGTCGGCAATACGTAACATCTCAACCTCCTGCTATAACGTGAAAAAGCAGGATCTGGTCGCCTTCCTGCACGATATGTTGCCGCCATTGCTCGCGTGGCAGGATCTGCTGATTGAGCGCCAGCGCCGCGCCCGGTTTAAGCTGATTAAGCGCAGCAAGCAGCTCATTGACGGTTTGCCCTGCGGCGCACTGCATCGGTTCATCATTGAAATGAATCTGCATGTTGCCCTCCGCAGACCGGACAGCCGCTGGCACGACGCAGCGCCAGGCTGCGCCACTGGCTGGTTTTACCGTCAAACAGGCGTAGCTCGCCACTCGGCGTTTCCATCCCGCTGAGTAATTTGATTGCCTCCAGCGCCTGCAAAGTGCCCATCACGCCAACAACCGGTCCGACGATACCGGCGGTACGGCAGTTGCGTTCAGGCTCGACATCGTCCGGCCACAGGCAGCGGTAACAGCCTTGTTCCCACGGTGGTGTGAGGACCATTAGCTGGCCGCCAAAGCCGACGGCGCTGGCGGAAATTAACGGAGTGTTGAGCGCCACGCAGGCGGCGTTAATTTCCTGGCGCGTGGCCATGTTGTCGGTACAGTCGAGCACTACGTCGGCACGCGCGACCGCATGTCGGAGCGCCTCGCCTTGCAGCCGCTGTTGGAGCGACACCAGTTCGATATCCGGGTTGAGCCGTGTCAGGCGCTGCCGGGCAACCTGAGATTTTGAACCTGCGATATCATCGGTGGTAAATAGAATCTGGCGCTGCAAATTGCTCAGATGAATGTCGTCATCGTCTACCAGCGTCAGTTTGCCGATGCCTGCTCCCGTCAGATACAGCGCGGCGGGTGAACCCAACCCGCCTAAACCCACGATCAGGACATGACTCGCGAGCAACTTTTGCTGGCCTTCAATGGCTATATCGCCGAGCAGGATCTGGCGGCTATAACGCATAAAGTCACGGTCATTCATCGCCAACTCCCGCAATATCCAGTAACTGCGCGGTAGCGGCGCGCCAGTCGGCGGCCTGAGTAATGGCGCTGACCACGGCAATACTGCCGACGCCGGTCGCCAGCACCGACGGGGCGCGTTCAAGGCTGATGCCGCCGATCGCGACGGTCGGGTAATCCGCCAGTCGTTCAATATGACTGGCCAGCTGCGCCAGCCCCTGCGGGGCGGAAGGCATCTGCTTGGTTTGCGTGGGGAAGACATGACCCAGCGCGATATAAGAAGGCTTAGCGGCGAGCGCGATGTCTATCTCCATATCATCGTGAGTCGATACGCCCAGGCGTAGCCCCGCCGCCTGAATCGCCTCCAGGTCGGTGGTTTCCAGGTCTTCCTGGCCCAGATGCACGCCGTAAGCGCGGTGCTTAATTGCCAGACGCCAGTAATCGTTGATGAACAGCCGGGCGTCATAACGACGCCCCAGTGCGATGGCGGCGATAATGTCCGCTTCCACCTCTTCATCGCGTTTATCTTTGATACGCAACTGGATCGTGCGCACGCCCGCCTCCAGCAGGCGTTCAATCCATTGCACGCTGTCCACCACCGGGTAAAGCCCGAGGCGAAACGGTACGGTCGGGAAATCAGGCTGATACATCAGACTTCCTCCCGCTTGAGATAGATTTCGCCGCCTTTGGCGCGGAAGTTTTCCGACATATCCGCCATCCCGACTTCAATAGTTTGCGCGGCGGCGTAATCACGAACTTCCTGGCTGATTTTCATTGAGCAGAATTTCGGCCCGCACATCGAGCAAAAGTGCGCCACTTTGCCGGACTCCTGTGGCAGGGTTTCATCGTGCCAGGCGCGGGCGGTGAACGGGTCGAGCGCGAGGTTAAACTGATCCTCCCAGCGGAATTCAAAGCGCGCTTTCGACATCGCGTTATCGCGAATCTGCGCGCCCGGATGCCCTTTGGCTAAGTCAGCGGCGTGGGCGGCGATCTTGTAGGTGATCAGCCCCTGCTTCACATCTTCTTTGTTCGGCAGGCCGAGATGCTCTTTCGGCGTCACGTAACACAGCATCGCACAGCCGAACCAGCCGATCATCGCCGCGCCAATGCCGGAGGTGAAGTGGTCATAGCCCGGCGCGATATCGGTAGTCAGCGGCCCTAAGGTGTAGAACGGCGCTTCATGGCAGTGCTCCAGCTCTTCGGTCATGTTGCGCTGAATCATATGCATCGGCACGTGGCCCGGGCCTTCAATCATCACCTGCACGTCGTATTCCCAGGCGATTTTGGTCAGCTCGCCCAGCGTATGCAGCTCGGAGAACTGCGCTTCGTCGTTCGCGTCCTGAATCGATCCCGGTCGCAGGCCGTCGCCCAGCGACAGGGAAACGTCGTAGGCGGCGCAGATTTCGCAAATCTCGCGGAAATGTTCGAACAGGAAGTTCTCTTTGTGATGGGAGAGACACCACTTCGCCATGATCGAACCGCCGCGCGAGACAATGCCGGTCAGGCGCTTGGCGGTCATCGGCACGTAACGCAGCAGCACGCCCGCGTGAATGGTGAAGTAGTCGACGCCCTGTTCGGCCTGCTCCAGCAGCGTGTCGCGGAAGGCTTCCCAGGTAAGATCCTCGGCGATCCCGTTGACCTTTTCCAGCGCCTGGTAGATCGGCACCGTGCCGATTGGTACTGGGCTATTACGCAGGATCCACTCACGGGTTTCGTGAATATAGCGCCCGGTGGAAAGGTCCATTACCGTATCCGCCCCCCAGCGCGTCGCCCACACCAGTTTTTCCACCTCTTCTTCGATAGAGGAGGTCACCGCCGAGTTGCCGATATTGGCGTTGACCTTCACCAGGAAGTTGCGGCCAATAATCATCGGCTCCGATTCCGGGTGGTTGATGTTGGCGGGGATGATGGCGCGTCCGGCGGCGACTTCATCACGCACGAATTCCGGGGTGATGTTTTCCGGCAGGCGTGCGCCAAAGCTCATCCCCGGATGCTGGTGGCGCAGTACTTCACTGCGAATGCGCTCGCGGCCCATATTTTCACGGATGGCGATGAACTCCATTTCGGGAGTGACGATCCCGTTGCGGGCGTAGTGTAACTGGGTGACGCGCTTGCCCGCTTTAGCGCGTTTTGGCGTCAGCAGGCCGGTAAAACGCAGATCGTCCAGGCCATCGTCGGCCAGACGTTCTCTGGTATAAGCCGAGCTACGGTCGTCTAATTCTTCGCTATCGTTACGTGCGTCAATCCATGGCTGGCGCAGTTTCGCCAGACCCTGCTGGACGTTAATCGCCACCTCAGGATCGCCATAGGGGCCGGAGGTGTCGTACACCGGCACGGCTTCGTTCTCTTCAAACTGCGGGTTGTCTTTGCTGCCGCCGATGAGCGTTGGGCTAAGTTGAATTTCGCGCATCGGTACGCGAATATCATGCTGCGAACCGGTCACGTAGATGCGTTTCGAGTTGGGAAATGCGGTGCCTTCCAGCGTATCGATAAAATGCTGGGCTTTAGCGCGCTGCTCGCGGCGGGTTAACGTTGTTGTAGACATAGCTCATTCCAAAAAATTAAGGACGTGGCTTGTCAGACGACGGATGGAGTAATGGATGTGCGCCGCCCGTAAAGGCAGCAGCATAAAGCAGAATTACTCTTGTTCCCTTCGCAGGTATTAACCTGATCAGGTTCCGCGGATCCCGAATTAACGGTCTCAGCCTTTTCCACTTCATCCTTCGCGCTGCCTCTTCGTTGGCTTCGTCCGCTCACTCCAGTCACTTACTTATGTAAGCTCCTGGAGATTCACCGACTTGCCGCCTTGACGCATCACGAACGCTTTTGTGGAAAATTAGCACTCCGACAAGATAACCGCCCCTCCGAAGAGGGGGCTGAAGTAAACTACCCGTTACTCGCGCAGAACTCAAGCGGGACGTTTGACTCTGGCGCCGTCGTGCATCGCGTCAAACACCAGCATAATCAGCTTGTCTTCCAGCACAAAGCGGGCTTCCAGCGCTTCGCCGATATCTGACAGAGCTTGTTGAAATTCGAGACAATTATCGTGATCGATGGCAGTTTCCAGGCTGGTGTCGTAATAATCCATAATGCGCTGCGTATTATCTTCCAGCAGCGGCCAGATTTTTGCCGCATGTAAAAGCTGACCGTTTCCTTCCAATTTATGGAGAATACGTTCATAAATACTGAAGTGCCCGGCGGAAAGGTAATCGACCAGGCTCTGACAAAAATTATCCAGCGCTTTTTCATTCAGCCGCATGTACGATTCTTTGCCAGGCTTAATGCCAACCAGGTTGTAGTAAGCCACGAGCAGGTGCTTACGTACATCCAGCCAGCGATCGACCAGTTTGTTGCTTCCGCCAACGCGCTCCGTCAGGTTTTCCAGCTGGTTTAGCATGATTGTCTCCGCAAGTTAGATAAAGGCTGCTCGCCATGAATGTAAAAATAATGTTAACAACATGCCAGTGAAGCAAAGGTAGTGCAAGAGCTATGGATCGTATAATTGAAAAATTAGAGAGTGGCTGGTGGATCGTCAGCCATGAACAAAAATTATGGTTGCCGTATGGGGAATTACCACACGGGCTGGCAGCAAATTTCGATCTTGTGGGGCAGCGCGCACTCCGGATAGGTGAATGGCAAGGCGAGCCCGTCTGGCTGGTGTTACAGCATCGACGCCATGATATGGGATCGGTTCGCCAGGTTATCGATCAGGATGCCGGGCTGTTCCAACTGGCGGGACGTGGCGTACAGTTGGCGGAGTTTTACCGATCGCATAAATTTTGCGGCTATTGCGGGCACCCTATGCACCCGAGTAAAACCGAATGGGCGATGCTGTGCAGCCATTGCCGCGAGCGTTACTACCCGCAAATCGCCCCTTGCATTATCGTCGCGATCCGCCGTGAGGATTCGATCCTCCTTGCCCAGCATGTTCGCCACCGCAACGGCGTGCATACGGTACTGGCCGGGTTTGTTGAAGTCGGCGAAACCTTAGAACAGGCGGTCGCGCGAGAGGTAATGGAGGAGAGCGGCATTAAGGTGAAAAATCTGCGCTATGTGACTTCCCAGCCGTGGCCTTTCCCGCAGTCGCTGATGACCGCTTTCATGGCGGAGTACGACAGCGGCGATATCGTCATCGACCCGAAAGAGCTGTTGGAAGCAAATTGGTACCGTTATGACGATCTGCCGCTACTGCCGCCGCCGGGCACCGTCGCGCGCCGTTTGATCGAAGATACGGTGGCAATGTGTCGGGCTGAATATGATTGACATGTTACACTGGGCGCATCAACGCTAAAGGAATGTAAAAATGACCGAACTCAAAAACGATCGTTATCTACGTGCGCTGCTGCGCCAGCCCGTTGATGTTACGCCAGTGTGGATGATGCGCCAGGCGGGCCGTTATCTACCGGAGTACAAAGCCACTCGCGCTCAGGCGGGCGATTTTATGTCGCTGTGCAAAAATGCCGAACTGGCCTGCGAGGTCACTTTACAGCCGCTGCGCCGTTATCCGCTTGATGCGGCGATCCTTTTCTCGGATATCCTGACGATTCCGGACGCGATGGGCCTGGGGCTCTATTTTGAAGCCGGGGAAGGCCCGCGCTTTACGGCTCCTGTCACCTGCAAAGCCGATGTCGATAAGCTGCCCATTCCCGCTCCGGAAGATGAACTGGGTTATGTGATGAATGCGGTGCGTACGATTCGCCGCGAACTAAAAGGCGAGGTTCCGCTGATTGGCTTTTCCGGCAGCCCGTGGACGCTGGCGACTTACATGGTGGAAGGCGGCAGTAGCAAAGCCTTCACGGTGATTAAAAAGATGATGTACGCTGACCCGCAGGCGTTGCATCTGCTGCTGGATAAGTTGGCGAAAAGCGTCACGCTGTACCTCAACGCGCAAATCAAAGCGGGCGCGCAGTCGGTGATGATTTTCGACACCTGGGGCGGCGTGCTGACTGGCCGCGATTACCAGCAGTTCTCCCTCTACTACATGCATAAAATCGTCGATGGCCTGCTGCGTGAAAACGACGGTCGCCGTGTGCCGGTAACGCTGTTCACTAAAGGTGGCGGTCAGTGGCTGGAGGCGATGGCGGAAACCGGCTGCGACGCGCTGGGTCTCGACTGGACGACAGATATCGCCGATGCGCGCCGTCGCGTTGGCCATAAAGTGGCGCTGCAGGGCAATATGGACCCCTCGATGCTGTATGCGCCGCCGGCACGGATCGAAGACGAGGTAGCGACTATACTTGCTGGTTTCGGTCAGGGAGAAGGGCACGTCTTTAATCTTGGACATGGCATCCATCAGGATGTGCCGCCAGAACATGCTGGCGCATTTGTGGAGGCAGTGCACCGACTTTCTGCGCAGTATCACAACTAAGGAGTTAGTATGGATCTCGCGTCGCTACGCGCTCAACAGATAGAACTTGCTTCATCGGTTTGCCGCGAAGATCGGTTGGACAAAGATCCGCCAGCGTTTATCGGCGGGGCGGACGTCGGTTTTGAGCAGGGGGGCGAGGTGACGCGGGCGGCGATGGTATTGCTGAAATATCCGTCGCTTGAACTGGTAGAGTACAAGGTGGCGCGTATTGCCACCACTATGCCGTATATCCCCGGCTTTCTCTCTTTTCGTGAATATCCTGCGCTGCTGGCGGCGTGGGAACAGCTCTCGCAAAAGCCCGATTTGCTGTTTGTGGACGGTCACGGTATTTCGCATCCGCGTCGGCTTGGCGTCGCCAGTCATTTTGGACTGTTGGTGGACGTGCCAACCATCGGTGTAGCGAAAAAACGGCTATGCGGTAAATTTGAACCACTTTCCACCGAACCTGGCGCACTTAGCCCCTTAATGGATAAAGGCGAGCAACTGGCGTGGGTATGGCGCAGCAAGGCGCGCTGTAATCCGCTGTTTATCGCGACGGGGCACCGGGTCAGTACTGACAGCGCGCTGGCGTGGGTACAGCGTTGTATGAAAGGGTATCGCCTGCCGGAGCCGACGCGCTGGGCGGATGCCGTCGCTTCCGGGCGTCCGGCGTTTATTCGTTGGCAAGAAATTCAGCGCTGATTCAGGTAAACTGCCGCTAATTTCCGATTCGAGATTCCATCATGTTACAAAACCCGATTCATTTGCGTCTGGAGCGGCTGGAAAGCTGGCAGCACGTTACCTTTATGGCCTGCTTGTGCGAGCGCATGTACCCGAACTACGCCATGTTTTGCAAGCAGACGGGATTCGGCGACGGACAGATCTACCGTCGCATTCTGGATCTGATCTGGGAAACCCTGACGGTGAAAGATGCAAAGGTCAATTTCGATAGCCAACTGGAGAAGTTTGAAGAGGCAATTCCGGCAGCCGACGACTATGATCTGTACGGCGTTTATCCGGCGATTGATGCCTGTGTCGCATTAAGCGAATTAATGCATTCTCGTCTTAGCGGCGAAACGCTGGAACACGCTATTGAGGTTAGTAAGACTTCTATTACTACGGTGGCGATGTTGGAAATGACTCAGGCTGGTCGGGAAATGACCGATGAGGAGCTCAAAACGAACCCTGCCGTTGAACAGGAATGGGATATTCAGTGGGAAATATTCCGACTTTTAGCCGACTGCGAAGAACGCGATATTGAACTGATAAAAGGGCTCAGGGCAGACCTGCGCGAGGCTGGTGAGAGCAATATCGGTATAAATTTTCAGCAATGACACCAGAAAACGTGATTTAACGTCTGATTTGTCGTGCCATAAGGCTTCCCTTATGCCCCCCGTCTGGTCTACATTTGGGAGGCGAAAAAAAGTGGCTATCGGTGCGTGTATGCAGGAGAGTGCTTTTCTGGCATTTCCGTCGCACTCGATGCTTAGCAAGCGATAAACACATTGTAAGGATAACTTATGAACAAGACTCAACTGATTGATGTAATTGCAGACAAAGCAGAACTGTCCAAAACCCAGGCTAAAGCTGCTCTGGAATCCACTCTGGCTGCTATTACTGAGTCTCTGAAAGAAGGCGATGCTGTACAACTGGTTGGTTTCGGTACCTTCAAAGTGAACCACCGTGCTGAGCGCACTGGCCGTAACCCACAGACCGGTAAAGAAATCAAAATCGCCGCCGCTAACGTACCGGCGTTTGTTTCTGGTAAAGCGCTGAAAGACGCAGTTAAGTAAGACGCGTAGCTGTGAACAGTTTTATCGAAGGGGCTCGTCAGCCCCTTTTGTCTGTCTGGCGTCGCGCGTTTCTGTTTTCTGGCGCGCTGTTGCTGACTGCCTGCAGTCATAACGCTTCACCGCCTCCGTTTACTGCCAGCGGCTTTGCCGGCGATCACGGCGCGGTGCGTATCTGGCGTAAAGATACGAACGATGAAGTCCATCTGCTTTCTGTTTTTAGCCCGTGGCATAGCGGCAGCACGACGACCAGCGAATATCGTTGGCAGGGTGATACGCTTTCGCTTATTGAACTCAATATTTACAGCAAACCGCCAGAACATATTCGCGCGCGTTTCGACGCTCATGGCGAACTCAGTTTTATGCAGCGTGAAGTTGGGGGGCAGAAGCAGCAGCTTTCCAACGATCAGATTGCCTTGTATCGCTATCGCGCCGAACAAATCCGTCAGACCAGCGACGCCTTGCGCCTGGGGCGGGTCATACTACGCCAGGGACGCTGGCACGCCGACCATACGGTAACCACCTGTGAAGGTGAAACGCTGAAACCGGATCTGGATTCCTGGGCAATAAGCCACATTGAGCGCCGCCAGAACCGCTCATCGGTAGAGGTGAGCGTAGCATGGCTGGAGGCGCCGGAAGGATCGCAACTTTTGCTGGTGGCGAATTCAGATTTCTGTCACTGGCAGCCGCAAGCGAAAACCTTTTGATGGAATACCGAATGGCGAAGCCGCCATTCGGCAAACATGCTTTACCAGTTTCCCATACCCATATGACCGCCGCCGCGATGATAACCGCCGCCATAGCCGCCGCAACCGCCATAGCCCATTCCTGCGCCGCGTGGTATGCCAGCCTGCGCCATCGCGACATCCCGTTTCACGCGTTGCTCATCTAACTTCTGGCCTAATGACTCCATCTCTTTGGCAACCGCATTAATTTTCGCAGTATCCGGCGAACTGGCGGTCAGTAGCGCGTTATATTCATAACGTTTGGATATCAGTTGCTGGCGCAGCGCGCTGGTCTGCGTATAGTAATCATCATAAATCTTCTGCGCCGTCGCCTGCTGTTCCGTGGTCAACGGGCTACCTCCCTGTTGCCACATACCGTCATTGTTGCCCCAGTGATGTCCGGCGAAGGCGGCGCCGGAGCTCAGGGCCAAAAGAGAGAGGGCGATTAGCGCGATAGCTGATTTATTGTTCCGTTTCATTTTGCGTTCTCCTGTTGCTCATCTTATCCTCTCTCTTGCATCTTCCGTGCCAGGTAACTATTCCTTGTCGGGCAGCGAGTTAACCCGCTTCAGGCGGCAAAAAGCGAGTAAAAATGACTCGCATGACCCGCCTGGCGAGTCATTTTTACCCACCCGTATCCGAAAGGGTGTGCGACAACGCGCGGTTATGCGGAGCGCAGAATGGCATGATCTCTGCTTAAGTAAGGAAAATAAAAACGAGCCGGGGAAGCCTGTGAGTTTTATACGATTACATAAAGATGCCGCTGCAACGTGGTTGAGTCGGCTGTTACCTGCGGCGATCTTCATTCTGGTGGGGCTATTTTCCATTATGGTCATTCGCGACTATGGCCGTGAGAGCGCTGCCGCCAGGCAGACGCTGCTGGAAAAGGGAAATGTACTCATTCGCGCTCTGGAGTCCGGCACGCGAGTAGGTATGGGAATGCGGATGCATCACGCGCAGCAGCAGACATTGCTGGAAGAGATGGCGGGTCAGCCAGGCGTGTTGTGGTTCGCCGTAACGGATGCGCAGGGGGTAATCATCACTCATAGCAACCCTGGCATGGTGGGTAAATCGCTCTATTCCGCATCTGAAATGCATCAACTAAACCCCGGGCCGCAGGAGCGTTGGCGGCGTGTCGACGTTGCTGCTAACGGCGAGACGGTGCCTGCGCTGGAAATTTACCGCCAGTTCCAGCCGCTTTTCGGTATGAGAGGTCACGGTATGAGGGGGCACGGCATGTCGCGTAGCGCCAATGACGACGAACCAGCGAAACAAACTATTTTTATTGCCTTTGACGCCAGCGAGCTGGCCGCGACACAGGCAAGGGAGTGGCGTAATACGCTGATTGTTTTGTCTGCGTTAGCGACGGTGCTGTTGGCAACGTTACTGGCGTTTTTTTGGCATCAGCGTTATCAGCGCTCGCACAGAGAACTGCTTGATGCAATGAAGCGTAAAGAAAAGCTGGTGGCGATGGGGCATCTGGCGGCGGGCGTCGCGCACGAAATTCGTAACCCGCTCTCGTCCATCAAAGGGCTGGCGAAATACTTTGCCGAGCGCACGCCAGCCGGCGGCGAGTCGCATGAACTGGCGCAGGTGATGGCCAAAGAGGCCGATCGTTTGAACCGGGTGGTAAGCGAATTGCTCGAACTGGTAAAGCCCGCGCATCTGACGCTCCAGGCGGTTAACCTCAATGATATTATTACTCACTCCCTGAATCTGGTCAGTCAGGATGCCCAAAGCAGAGAGATTCAGTTGAGATTCACGGCGAATGAGACGCTTAAGCGTATTCAGGCTGACCCGGACAGGCTGACTCAGGTGCTGTTGAATTTGTACCTGAACGCTATTCATGCGATTGGCCGCCAGGGAACGATTACCGTAGAGGCAAAAGACAGTGGGACCGACCGCGTTATCATCACTGTTACCGATAGCGGGAAAGGGATCGCCCCGGATCAGTTGGAGGCGATTTTTACACCTTATTTTACGACCAAAGCTGACGGGACAGGCCTGGGGCTGGCGGTGGTGCAAAATATCATCGAACAGCATGGCGGCGCGATTAAGGTGAAAAGTATTGAGGGTAAAGGCGCGGTCTTTACTATCTGGTTGCCAGTGATAGCGAGACAACAGGATTAACAAGGGTGATACGCGGAAAAATCGATATTCTGGTTGTGGATGATGATGTAAGCCACTGCACGATTTTACAGGCTCTGCTTCGGGGTTGGGGCTATAACGTCGCTCTGGCCTACAGTGGGCATGATGCGTTGGCTCAGGTGCGTGAGAAAGTCTTTGATCTGGTACTGTGCGATGTGCGTATGGCGGAGATGGACGGTATCGCCACGCTGAAGGAGATTAAAGCGCTCAACCCCGCCATTCCGATTTTGATTATGACGGCATTCTCCAGCGTGGAAACGGCGGTAGAGGCGTTGAAAGCCGGCGCGCTCGACTATTTAATTAAACCGCTGGATTTTGACCGTCTGCAGGAGACGCTGGAAAAGGCGTTGGCGCATACGCGGGAAACGGGCGCTGAATTGCCATCGGCGTCGGCTGCGCAGTTTGGCATGATTGGCAGCAGTCCGGCGATGCAACATTTACTGAATGAAATCGCGATGGTCGCACCATCAGACGCCACGGTATTGATTCACGGAGACTCCGGCACGGGTAAAGAGCTGGTGGCGCGGGCGCTACACGCCTGTAGCGCCAGGAGCGATAGACCGCTGGTCACGCTCAACTGCGCCGCGCTTAATGAATCGCTGCTGGAGTCTGAGCTGTTCGGACACGAAAAAGGCGCGTTTACCGGCGCGGATAAACGTCGGGAGGGACGCTTTGTCGAAGCTGACGGCGGGACATTGTTTCTTGATGAAATCGGCGATATCTCGCCGTTAATGCAGGTACGTTTGCTGCGGGCGATTCAGGAGCGCGAAGTGCAACGCGTGGGAAGTAACCAGACGATATCTGTGGATGTTCGGTTAATTGCCGCTACCCACCGCGATCTGGCGGAAGAGGTAAGTGCCGGTCGCTTTCGCCAGGATCTCTATTACCGCCTGAATGTGGTGGCGATTGAAATGCCTTCTTTGCGCCAGCGTCGGGAAGATATTCCGCTACTGGCAGACCATTTTCTGCGGCGTTTTGCCGAACGTAACCGCAAAGCGGTGAAGGGGTTTACGCCGCAGGCGATGGATCTGCTGATCCACTACGACTGGCCGGGCAATATCCGTGAGCTGGAAAACGCTATCGAGCGGGCGGTGGTGTTGCTAACGGGAGAATACATTTCTGAACGCGAATTGCCTCTCGCTATTGCCGCGACGCCGATAAAAACGGAATACAGTGGTGAGATCCAACCGTTGGTCGATGTGGAAAAAGAGATCATTCTGGCGGCGCTGGAAAAAACGGGCGGCAACAAAACGGAAGCCGCCCGCCAATTGGGCATTACGCGCAAAACGCTGCTGGCTAAACTCAGCCGTTAGTTTTGCTCACGCTCGATGGCGCGCCAGCCGATGTCGTTACGGCTGAAGCTGCCGTCCCAGCGGATGTCGGTCATCAGAGCGTAAGCGCGTTTCTGCGCCTCAGCCACGGTGTGGCCCAGCGCGGTGGCGCACAGGACGCGTCCGCCGCTGGTGAGCACACGGTCGTCATCGGCAAGTTTGGTTCCAGCATGGAAGACCTTACCGTCAGCCACTTCTTCCAGCGGCAGACCGTGGATCTCGTCGCCGGTGTTGTAGCTGCCCGGATAACCGCCCGCAGCGATCACCACGCCTAATGAAGCGCGCTCGTCCCACTCGGAAGTTTTCTCATCCAGCTTGCCGTCACAGGCGGCGAGGCAAAGATCCACCAGATCCGACTTCATGCGCAGCATGATCGGCTGGGTTTCCGGATCGCCGAAGCGGCAGTTGAACTCGATAACTTTCGGGTTGCCCTGCTTGTCGATCATCAGACCCGCATACAGGAAGCCGGTATAGGTGTTACCTTCCGCGGCCATGCCTTTCACGGTTGGCCAAATGATGCGTTCCATGGTGCGCTGATGCACTTCATCAGTTACCACCGGCGCTGGTGAGTAGGCCCCCATACCGCCGGTGTTCGGGCCGGTATCGCCGTTGCCGACGCGTTTGTGGTCCTGGCTGGTGGCCATCGGCAGCACGTGCTCGCCGTCGACCATCACGATAAAGCTCGCTTCTTCGCCGTCGAGGAACTCTTCAATCACGATACGGTGGCCCGCGTCGCCAAAGGCGTTGCCTGCCAGCATGTCATGGACGGCGGCTTCGGCTTCTTCAAGCGTCATCGCCACGATAACGCCTTTGCCCGCAGCCAGACCATCGGCCTTGATGACGATCGGCGCGCCTTTCTCGCGCAGATACGCCAGGGCAGGCTCAATCTCGGTGAAATTCTGGTATTCCGCCGTCGGAATCTGGTGACGGGCGAGGAAATCTTTGGTGAAGGCTTTGGAGCCTTCCAGTTGGGCGGCCCCTTCGGTTGGGCCGAAGATCTTCAGGCCCGCCGCGCGGAACGCATCGACCACGCCAATCACCAGCGGCGCTTCCGGGCCGACGATGGTCAGATCAATCTTCTCGTCCCGGGCAAAGCTCAGCAGCGCCGGAATATCGGTGACGCCGATAGCCACGTTCTGCAACGCGGGCTCCAGCGCGGTACCGGCGTTACCCGGTGCGACAAAAACGGTATCAACCAGCGGCGACTGTGCGGCTTTCCAGGCCAGCGCGTGTTCGCGCCCGCCGTTACCAATGACTAAAACTTTCATCGTCTGCTCCCTGAATTAATGGCGGAAGTGGCGCATGTCGGTGAAGATCATCGCAATACCGTGTTCATCGGCAGCGGCAATGACTTCATCATCACGGATAGAACCGCCTGGCTGGATAACGCAGCTCACGCCGACAGCGGCAGCGGCATCAATACCATCGCGGAACGGGAAGAACGCGTCGGAAGCCATGGCTGAGCCTTTCACTTCCAGACCTTCATCAGCGGCTTTAATCCCGGCGATTTTGGCGGAGTACACGCGGCTCATCTGGCCTGCGCCTATACCGATGGTCATGTTCTCTTTGGCATACACAATAGCGTTGGATTTCACGAACTTGGCTACCTTCCAGCAGAACAGCGCGTCACGCAGCTCCTGCTCGGTCGGCTGGCGTTTGGACACCACGCGCAGTTCAGCTTCACTCACCATACCCAGATCCCTGTCCTGAACCAGCAGGCCACCGTTAACGCGTTTGAAATCCAGGCCCGGAACGCGGCTTGCCCATTGGCCGCAGGTCAGAACACGGACGTTCTGCTTGGCAGCGGTGATTTTCAGCGCTTCTTCGCTTGCGGATGGGGCGATGATCACT
This sequence comes from Salmonella sp. JXY0409-18, assembly GCF_020268625.1. NCBI lineage: Bacteria > Pseudomonadati > Pseudomonadota > Gammaproteobacteria > Enterobacterales > Enterobacteriaceae > Salmonella > Salmonella sp. JXY0409-18. The sequence continues at coordinate 4,267,487 of NZ_CP084216.1, read as the reverse complement.
TCGACAAACTGACGAGAAATGATGGCCTGTGCGGTTTCCGCATCCAGCTCACGGTTAAAGGCGATAATGCCGCCGAACGCGGAGGTCGGGTCGGTTTTATAGGCGCGATCGTAAGCGTCGAGAATAGAGGTACTTACCGCCACGCCGCACGGGTTAGCGTGCTTGACGATTACGCAGGCTGGCTCGTTGAACTCTTTCACACACTCCAGCGCCGCGTCGGTATCAGCGATGTTGTTATAAGAGAGCGCTTTGCCCTGCACCTGTTGTGCGGTGGCAACGGACGCTTCTTTCACATTCTCTTCTATATAGAAGGCAGCTTGCTGGTGGCTGTTCTCGCCGTAGCGCATATCCTGCTTCTTAATGAAGTTCAGGTTCAGCGTACGCGGGAAGCGACCGGCGGCTTCTTTGCTTTCACCGTGGTAGGCCGGAACCATGCTGCCGAAGTAGTTAGCGATCATGCTGTCGTAGGCGGCGGTGTGTTCGAAGGCTTTAATCGCGAGATCGAAACGGGTGTCGAGGGTCAAAGAACCTTCGTTAGCGTCCATCTCTTTAATAATGGCGTCGTAGTCGCTGCTCTTCACCACGATGGCCACGTCTTTATGGTTCTTCGCGGCGGAGCGCACCATGGTCGGGCCGCCGATATCGATGTTCTCTACTGCATCTTCCAGCGAGCAACCAACGCGTGCAACGGTTTCGGCGAACGGATACAGGTTAACGACAACCATATCGATAGGGGCGATGTGGTGCTGTTCCATAATGGCATCGTCCTGGCCGCGACGGCCGAGGATGCCGCCGTGTACTTTTGGATGCAGGGTCTTTACGCGTCCATCCATCATTTCCGGGAAACCGGTGTAATCGGAAACTTCGGTCACCGGCAGGCCTTTTTCTGCTAACAGGCGGGCGGTGCCCCCCGTAGACAGCAGTTCCACACCGCGTGCGGAAAGTGCCTGGGCGAATTCGATGATACCGGCCTTGTCAGAAACACTGAGCAGAGCGCGGCGGACTGGACGACGTTGTTGCATGGTAAATCCCCTGGATTTGACGATTACAGAGAGCGTTAGCTGAATTTTTCGTAAAAAACTCAGCTAACGCCCCTTATGGGGCATTCTCATTTTGCGGCGACATTGTAACGAAAACGTTTGCGCAACGCTCGCGAATTTTTCTTTTAAATTCTGGCCCCGCTTTTATCCCTGAAAGATCGTTTGCAGAGTGAGAAGATCCAGGAAATGAACGCGCATTTTGTGGATAAGTCTGTGCGTAAATGGGTATAACCAGGGGTTTTGCTGGGGAATGCAGCAAACAGTCATTTTTCTGCAATTTTTCTATTGCGGTCAGCAGAGAACTCCCTATAATGCGCCTCCATCGACACGGCGGATGTGAATTACTTCACACAAACAGCCGGTCGGTTGAAGAGAAAAATCCTGAAATTCAGGGTTGACTCTGAAAGAGGAAAGCGTAATATACGCCACCTCGCGACGGTGAGCTGAAAGCCGCGTCGCACCTGCTCTTTAACAATTTATCAGACAATCTGTGTGGGCACTCGAAGATACGGATTCTTAACGTCCTAGGACGAAAAATGAATACCAAGTCTCAAGAGTGAACACGTAATTCATTACGAAGTTTAATTCATTGAGCATCAAACTTTTAAATTGAAGAGTTTGATCATGGCTCAGATTGAACGCTGGCGGCAGGCCTAACACATGCAAGTCGAACGGTAACAGGAAGCAGCTTGCTGCTTTGCTGACGAGTGGCGGACGGGTGAGTAATGTCTGGGAAACTGCCTGATGGAGGGGGATAACTACTGGAAACGGTGGCTAATACCGCATAACGTCGCAAGACCAAAGAGGGGGACCTTCGGGCCTCTTGCCATCAGATGTGCCCAGATGGGATTAGCTTGTTGGTGAGGTAACGGCTCACCAAGGCGACGATCCCTAGCTGGTCTGAGAGGATGACCAGCCACACTGGAACTGAGACACGGTCCAGACTCCTACGGGAGGCAGCAGTGGGGAATATTGCACAATGGGCGCAAGCCTGATGCAGCCATGCCGCGTGTATGAAGAAGGCCTTCGGGTTGTAAAGTACTTTCAGCGGGGAGGAAGGTGTTGTGGTTAATAACCGCAGCAATTGACGTTACCCGCAGAAGAAGCACCGGCTAACTCCGTGCCAGCAGCCGCGGTAATACGGAGGGTGCAAGCGTTAATCGGAATTACTGGGCGTAAAGCGCACGCAGGCGGTCTGTCAAGTCGGATGTGAAATCCCCGGGCTCAACCTGGGAACTGCATTCGAAACTGGCAGGCTTGAGTCTTGTAGAGGGGGGTAGAATTCCAGGTGTAGCGGTGAAATGCGTAGAGATCTGGAGGAATACCGGTGGCGAAGGCGGCCCCCTGGACAAAGACTGACGCTCAGGTGCGAAAGCGTGGGGAGCAAACAGGATTAGATACCCTGGTAGTCCACGCCGTAAACGATGTCTACTTGGAGGTTGTGCCCTTGAGGCGTGGCTTCCGGAGCTAACGCGTTAAGTAGACCGCCTGGGGAGTACGGCCGCAAGGTTAAAACTCAAATGAATTGACGGGGGCCCGCACAAGCGGTGGAGCATGTGGTTTAATTCGATGCAACGCGAAGAACCTTACCTGGTCTTGACATCCACGGAAGTTTTCAGAGATGAGAATGTGCCTTCGGGAACCGTGAGACAGGTGCTGCATGGCTGTCGTCAGCTCGTGTTGTGAAATGTTGGGTTAAGTCCCGCAACGAGCGCAACCCTTATCCTTTGTTGCCAGCGGTCCGGCCGGGAACTCAAAGGAGACTGCCAGTGATAAACTGGAGGAAGGTGGGGATGACGTCAAGTCATCATGGCCCTTACGACCAGGGCTACACACGTGCTACAATGGCGCATACAAAGAGAAGCGACCTCGCGAGAGCAAGCGGACCTCATAAAGTGCGTCGTAGTCCGGATTGGAGTCTGCAACTCGACTCCATGAAGTCGGAATCGCTAGTAATCGTGGATCAGAATGCCACGGTGAATACGTTCCCGGGCCTTGTACACACCGCCCGTCACACCATGGGAGTGGGTTGCAAAAGAAGTAGGTAGCTTAACCTTCGGGAGGGCGCTTACCACTTTGTGATTCATGACTGGGGTGAAGTCGTAACAAGGTAACCGTAGGGGAACCTGCGGTTGGATCACCTCCTTACCTTAAAGAAGCGTACTTTGCAGTGCTCACACAGATTGTCTGATGAAAAGTGAATAGCAAGGCGTCTTGCGATTGAGACTTCAGTGTCCCCTTCGTCTAGAGGCCCAGGACACCGCCCTTTCACGGCGGTAACAGGGGTTCGAATCCCCTAGGGGACGCCACTTGCTGGTTTGTGAGTGAAAGTCACCTGCCTTAATATCTCAAAACTGACTTACGAGTCACGTTTGAGATATTTGCTCTTTAAAAATCTGGATCAAGCTGAAAATTGAAACACAGAACAACGAAAGTTGTTCGTGAGTCTCTCAAATTTTCGCAACGCGAAGTGAAACATCTTCGGGTTGTGAGGTTAAGCGACTAAGCGTACACGGTGGATGCCCTGGCAGTCAGAGGCGATGAAGGGCGTGCTAATCTGCGATAAGCGCCGGTAAGGTGATATGAACCGTTATAACCGGCGATACCCGAATGGGGAAACCCAGTGTGTTTCGACACACTATCATTAACTGAATCCATAGGTTAATGAGGCGAACCGGGGGAACTGAAACATCTAAGTACCCCGAGGAAAAGAAATCAACCGAGATTCCCCCAGTAGCGGCGAGCGAACGGGGAGGAGCCCAGAGCCTGAATCAGCATATGTGTTAGTGGAAGCGTCTGGAAAGGCGCGCGATACAGGGTGACAGCCCCGTACACAAAAGCGCATGTGCTGTGAGCTCGATGAGTAGGGCGGGACACGTGGTATCCTGTCTGAATATGGGGGGACCATCCTCCAAGGCTAAATACTCCTGACTGACCGATAGTGAACCAGTACCGTGAGGGAAAGGCGAAAAGAACCCCGGCGAGGGGAGTGAAAAAGAACCTGAAACCGTGTACGTACAAGCAGTGGGAGCACCCTTTGGGGTGTGACTGCGTACCTTTTGTATAATGGGTCAGCGACTTATATTCTGTAGCAAGGTTAACCGAATAGGGGAGCCGGAGGGAAACCGAGTCTTAATTGGGCGTTAAGTTGCAGGGTATAGACCCGAAACCCGGTGATCTAGCCATGGGCAGGTTGAAGGTTGGGTAACACTAACTGGAGGACCGAACCGACTAATGTTGAAAAATTAGCGGATGACCTGTGGCTGGGGGTGAAAGGCCAATCAAACCGGGAGATAGCTGGTTCTCCCCGAAAGCTATTTAGGTAGCGCCTCGTGAATTCATCTCCGGGGGTAGAGCACTGTTTCGGCTAGGGGGCCATCCCGGCTTACCAACCCGATGCAAACTGCGAATACCGGAGAATGTTATCACGGGAGACACACGGCGGGTGCTAACGTCCGTCGTGAAGAGGGAAACAACCCAGACCGCCAGCTAAGGTCCCAAAGTCATGGTTAAGTGGGAAACGATGTGGGAAGGCCCAGACAGCCAGGATGTTGGCTTAGAAGCAGCCATCATTTAAAGAAAGCGTAATAGCTCACTGGTCGAGTCGGCCTGCGCGGAAGATGTAACGGGGCTAAACCATGCACCGAAGCTGCGGCAGCGACGCTGATGCGTTGTTGGGTAGGGGAGCGTTCTGTAAGCCTGCGAAGGTGGCCTGTGAGGGTTGCTGGAGGTATCAGAAGTGCGAATGCTGACATAAGTAACGATAAAGCGGGTGAAAAGCCCGCTCGCCGGAAGACCAAGGGTTCCTGTCCAACGTTAATCGGGGCAGGGTGAGTCGACCCCTAAGGCGAGGCCGAAAGGCGTAGTCGATGGGAAACGGGTTAATATTCCCGTACTTGGTGTTACTGCGAAGGGGGGACGGAGAAGGCTATGTTGGCCGGGCGACGGTTGTCCCGGTTTAAGCGTGTAGGTGTGTGTTCCAGGTAAATCCGGTTCACTTTAACACTGAGGCGTGATGACGAGGCACTACGGTGCTGAAGCAACAAATGCCCTGCTTCCAGGAAAAGCCTCTAAGCATCAGGTAACATCAAATCGTACCCCAAACCGACACAGGTGGTCAGGTAGAGAATACCAAGGCGCTTGAGAGAACTCGGGTGAAGGAACTAGGCAAAATGGTGCCGTAACTTCGGGAGAAGGCACGCTGACACGTAGGTGAAGTGATTTACTCATGGAGCTGAAGTCAGTCGAAGATACCAGCTGGCTGCAACTGTTTATTAAAAACACAGCACTGTGCAAACACGAAAGTGGACGTATACGGTGTGACGCCTGCCCGGTGCCGGAAGGTTAATTGATGGGGTCAGCGCAAGCGAAGCTCCTGATCGAAGCCCCGGTAAACGGCGGCCGTAACTATAACGGTCCTAAGGTAGCGAAATTCCTTGTCGGGTAAGTTCCGACCTGCACGAATGGCGTAATGATGGCCAGGCTGTCTCCACCCGAGACTCAGTGAAATTGAACTCGCTGTGAAGATGCAGTGTACCCGCGGCAAGACGGAAAGACCCCGTGAACCTTTACTATAGCTTGACACTGAACATTGAGCCTTGATGTGTAGGATAGGTGGGAGGCTTTGAAGTGTGGACGCCAGTCTGCATGGAGCCGGCCTTGAAATACCACCCTTTAATGTTTGATGTTCTAACGTGGACCCGTGATCCGGGTTGCGGACAGTGTCTGGTGGGTAGTTTGACTGGGGCGGTCTCCTCCTAAAGAGTAACGGAGGAGCACGAAGGTTGGCTAATCCTGGTCGGACATCAGGAGGTTAGTGCAATGGCATAAGCCAGCTTGACTGCGAGCGTGACGGCGCGAGCAGGTGCGAAAGCAGGTCATAGTGATCCGGTGGTTCTGAATGGAAGGGCCATCGCTCAACGGATAAAAGGTACTCCGGGGATAACAGGCTGATACCGCCCAAGAGTTCATATCGACGGCGGTGTTTGGCACCTCGATGTCGGCTCATCACATCCTGGGGCTGAAGTAGGTCCCAAGGGTATGGCTGTTCGCCATTTAAAGTGGTACGCGAGCTGGGTTTAGAACGTCGTGAGACAGTTCGGTCCCTATCTGCCGTGGGCGCTGGAGAACTGAGGGGGGCTGCTCCTAGTACGAGAGGACCGGAGTGGACGCATCACTGGTGTTCGGGTTGTCATGCCAATGGCACTGCCCGGTAGCTAAATGCGGAAGAGATAAGTGCTGAAAGCATCTAAGCACGAAACTTGCCCCGAGATGAGTTCTCCCTGAGACTTAGAGTCTCCTGAAGGAACGTTGAAGACGACGACGTTGATAGGCCGGGTGTGTAAGCGCAGCGATGCGTTGAGCTAACCGGTACTAATGAACCGTGAGGCTTAACCTTACAACGCCGAAGATGTTTTGGCGGACTGAGAGACGATTTTCAGCTTTGATTACAGATTTTCGGGAACGAAAGATTTTACGCTGAGGCAAGGCGGCAAATGAAGGAAAGGAAGGAGCATACTGAAGTATGTGACTGACTTTGCGAATGCAGCCAACGCAGCATCGGTGTAAAAGATTCGTTTCCGGCAACAGAATTTGCCTGGCGGCAGTAGCGCGGTGGTCCCACCTGACCCCATGCCGAACTCAGAAGTGAAACGCCGTAGCGCCGATGGTAGTGTGGGGTCTCCCCATGCGAGAGTAGGGAACTGCCAGGCATCAAATAAAACGAAGGGCCCTGTCGGAAGACAGGGCCTTTTGTTTTATCTGTGGTCTGCCGGTGAGCACTCTCCTGAGGAGGACAAATCCGCCGGGAGCGGATTTGAACGTTGCGCAGCAACGGCCCGTAGGGTGGCGGGCAGGACGCCCGCCATAAACTGCCAGGCATCAGACAAGTGAAGAAGCCCGTCCGTCTGGACGGGCTTCTTTGCGTGTGTGGTAACTGTAAAAATGCAGGCCTGATAAGCGCAGCGCCATCAGGCAACCGGCACCGCCGGATGGCAGTTTCGCCTTATCCGGCCTGTATGCACTTATCAGGCAGCACCACTACTCACGGATAAATTAAATTCAACAATGGATACGGTTTCCCAAGATCGTCAACCTCCGAACGTCCCGTCACCTTAAATCCCATTTTCTTATAAAATCCAACAGCTTGTGTATTTTGCTCGTTAACATTGGTTGTCAACCCCGGCGCCAGTGTTAACGCATGTTCAACTAATCTCTTACCGATACCCTGACCACGCACGTCCGGATCGACAAACAGCGCATCCATATGTTCGCCGGTAAGCAGCATAAATCCTACCGGCTCATCCTGATCGGTCACGGCAACCCATAGTGGCGCTTCTGGCAGAAAATCGCTCACCAGTTCTTCCAGTTCGGCCCGATAAGCGTTTGACAGAAAATCGTGCGTGGCATCGACTGAGCGACGCCAGATCGCAATCAGTTTTTCCCCTTCCTCATGCCTTGAACGGCGAATGTTAATCATCATCTTCACTCCTTTTTTGCTTACTTCTATTCTAATGCAAATGCTGTCGTGAAACTTTCTCACCTTGAACTTGCAGACTCGACATTCGCCTGATTTCTGAGTATCTTCAGCTATCTGGATGTCTAAACGTTTAAACGTATGTCGTGAGGTTATCAGGTTATGCCGATTCGCGTGCTGGACGAGCTACCCGCCGTCAATTTTTTACGTGAGGAGAATGTCTTCGTCATGACGACTTCTCGCGCATCAGGTCAGGAAATTCGCCCGCTAAAGGTACTTATCCTTAACCTGATGCCGAAGAAGATTGAAACGGAAAATCAGTTTCTGCGCTTGCTATCGAACTCGCCATTACAGGTCGATATTCAACTACTGCGGATAGATGCCCGCGAGTCGAGGAACACGCCAGCCGAGCATCTGAACAACTTTTACTGTAACTTCGACGATATCTGCGATCAGAACTTTGATGGGCTTATCGTGACCGGAGCGCCGCTGGGTCTGGTGGAGTTTAATGACGTGGCTTACTGGCCGCAGATTAGGCAGGTGCTGGAATGGGCGAAAGATCACGTTACTTCGACGCTATTTGTCTGTTGGGCCGTTCAGGCCGCACTCAATATTCTTTATGGTATCCCTAAGCAGACCCGTACAGATAAACTTTCCGGCGTCTATGAACATCACATCCTTCATCCTCATGCTCTGTTGACGCGTGGTTTTGATGATTCGTTTCTTGCGCCACACTCACGCTATGCCGATTTCCCGGCGGCGCTAATACGGGATTATACGGATCTTGAAATTCTGGCCGAAACAGAAGAGGGGGATGCGTACCTGTTTGCCAGCAAAGATAAACGTATTGCGTTTGTCACCGGTCATCCTGAATATGACGCCCATACGTTAGCGGGTGAATATTTTCGTGACGTTGAGGCCGGGTTAAATCCGGAGGTTCCGTACAACTATTTCCCAAAAAACGATCCGCAAAACATACCGCGCGCAACCTGGCGCAGCCACGGTAATTTACTGTTTACTAACTGGCTCAACTATTATGTCTACCAGATTACGCCATATGATCTGCGTCACATGAATCCAACCCTGGATTAATCTTCTGCTCCTGACGATCCTAAAGCGTTTCAGCATGTTGAATCAGGCACCTTCGGGTGCCTTTTTTATTTCCGAAACGCACCTCATCATGTAATTAAATTTAATTTATATTGTTATCAATAGGTTAATGTATAATTAAATTAAAAATGGAAATTGTTTTTGATTTTGAAATTTAATTGAGTAGTCTTAGTTGTGTTGAACGAAAAGCGCACAGTGATCCTTCGTTCGCATTGGGGATGTATCTGGATCAACAACGAGGAGCTGCATGATGAATCCACAGGCAACCACAACTGATGAATTAACCTTTACCAGGCCGCAAGGCGAGCTGGAAAAGCAAGTCCTGACCGCTGAGGCAGTCGAGTTTTTGACGGAGTTAGTTACCCGTTTTACGCCAAAACGCAATAAACTCCTGGCTGCACGTATCCAGCAACAGCAGGATATTGATAACGGTAAGTTGCCTGATTTTATTTCGGAAACCACTTCCATTAGAGAAAGTAATTGGCAGATTCGTGGTATTCCGGCGGATTTACAGGATCGCCGAGTAGAAATTACCGGGCCGGTTGAACGTAAAATGGTGATTAATGCCCTGAACGCAAACGTGAAAGTGTTTATGGCGGATTTTGAAGACTCGCTGGCGCCGGACTGGAATAAAGTTATGGATGGTCAAATCAACCTGCGTGATGCGGTGAACGGCACCATTAGCTATACCAACGAAGCCGGAAAAATCTATCAGCTCAAGCCCGATCCGGCCGTATTGATTTGTCGTGTACGTGGTCTACATCTGCCAGAAAAACATGTTACCTGGCGGGGGGAAGCCATTCCCGGCAGCCTGTTTGATTTTGCTCTGTACTTTTTCCACAACTATAAAGCGCTGCTCGCTAAAGGTAGCGGCCCGTATTTTTACCTGCCGAAAACGCAAGCCTGGCAGGAAGCAGCCTGGTGGAGTGAAGTTTTCAGCTACGCCGAAGACCGCTTCAATCTACCGCGCGGTACGATCAAAGCGACCCTGTTGATTGAAACGCTGCCTGCTGTTTTCCAGATGGATGAGATTCTTCATGCGCTGCGTGATCATATCGTCGGTCTCAACTGTGGTCGCTGGGATTATATTTTCAGCTATATCAAAACGTTGAAAAATTACCCGGATCGCGTCTTGCCGGACAGGCAGGTGGTAACGATGGACAAACCGTTTCTGAGCGCCTACTCGCGCCTGCTAATCAAAACCTGTCACAAGCGCGGCGCGTTCGCGATGGGCGGTATGGCGGCGTTTATCCCGAGCAAAGACGTTGAACGCAACAATCAGGTCCTTGCCAAAGTGAAAGCGGATAAAGCGCTGGAAGCGAACAACGGCCACGACGGCACGTGGATTGCGCATCCCGGGTTGGCGGATACCGCAATGGCCGTCTTTAACGAGGTACTGGGCGAGCACAAAAATCAGCTGTTCATTACCCGTGATGAAGATGCGCCGATTACCGCTGAACAGTTACTGGAGCCATGTGAAGGCGAACGCACAGAAGCGGGAATGCGCGCCAATATTCGCGTGGCAGTGCAGTACATTGAAGCGTGGATCTCCGGCAATGGCTGTGTACCGATTTACGGTCTGATGGAGGATGCCGCGACGGCGGAAATCTCACGAACCTCTATCTGGCAGTGGATTCACCATGAGAAAACACTGAGCAATGGAAAACCCGTAACGAAAACGCTTTTCCGCGAAATGTTGGCGGAAGAGATGCGGGTAATCCAGGACGAACTGGGCGAGCACCGCTACAGCAGCGGGCGCTTCGACGATGCCGCACGTCTGATGGAGCAAATCACCACCTCAGATGACTTAATCGACTTCCTCACCCTGCCGGGCTATCGCTTACTGGCTTAATTCACCACATAACAATATGGAGCATCTGCACATGAAAACCCGTACTCAACAAATCGAAGAATTACAGAAAGAGTGGACACAACCGCGCTGGGAAGGCATCACCCGCCCGTACAGCGCGGAGGAGGTGGTGAAATTACGCGGCTCGGTTAACCCGGAATGCACGCTGGCGCAGCTCGGCGCCGCGAAAATGTGGCGGCTGTTGCACGGTGAAGCGAAAAAAGGCTATATCAACAGCCTTGGCGCGCTGACTGGCGGTCAGGCGTTGCAGCAGGCGAAAGCCGGTATTGAGGCGATTTATCTTTCAGGCTGGCAGGTGGCGGCAGATGCCAACCTTGCATCCAGCATGTATCCGGATCAATCGTTGTACCCGGCAAACTCTGTTCCGGCGGTAGTGGATCGGATCAACAACACTTTCCGTCGTGCAGATCAGATCCAGTGGGCATCCGGTATTGAACCCAACGATCCGCGCTATGTGGATTACTTCCTGCCGATCGTTGCTGATGCGGAAGCCGGTTTTGGCGGCGTTCTGAATGCCTTCGAACTGATGAAATCGATGATTGAAGCCGGTGCAGCGGCCGTTCACTTCGAAGATCAGCTGGCGTCGGTGAAGAAATGCGGCCATATGGGCGGCAAGGTGCTGGTCCCCACGCAGGAGGCGATTCAGAAACTGATTGCTGCGCGTCTGGCCGCTGATGTGATGGGCGTCCCGACGCTGGTGATTGCGCGTACCGATGCGGATGCGGCAGATCTGATTACCTCCGACTGCGATCCCTATGACAGCGGTTTCATTACCGGCGAACGCACCAGCGAAGGTTTCTACCGCACCCATGCGGGCATTGAGCAGGCGATCAGCCGCGGTCTGGCGTATGCCCCGTATGCCGATCTGGTATGGTGCGAAACCTCTACGCCGGATCTCGAACTGGCGCGTCGTTTTGCCGATGCTATCCACGCGAAGTATCCGGGCAAACTGCTGGCCTATAACTGTTCACCATCCTTCAACTGGCAGAAGAATCTGGACGACAAGACCATTGCCAGCTTCCAGCAGCAGTTGTCGGACATGGGTTACAAATACCAGTTTATTACCCTGGCGGGCATCCACAGCATGTGGTTCAACATGTTCGACCTGGCACATGCATACGCTCAGGGCGAGGGCATGAAACACTATGTTGAGAAGGTTCAACAACCCGAGTTCGCCGCGGCGAAAGATGGCTACACCTTTGTTTCCCACCAGCAGGAAGTGGGTACTGGTTACTTCGACAAAGTCACCACCATTATTCAGGGCGGCGCGTCATCCGTTACCGCATTAACGGGTTCCACCGAAGAATCGCAGTTTTGATTGATGCCCGGTGGCGCTGCGCTTACCGGGCCTACAGATAGCGTAGGCCGGATAAGCGAACGCGCCATCCGGCATGACGTGGTGCCGAATGAGGGAAAAAAATGCCGCGTGGCCTGGAATTACTGATTGCTCAAACCATCCTGCAAGGCTTTGACGCGCAGTATGGTCGATTTCTGGAAGTGACTTCCGGCGCGCAGCAGCGTTTTGAACAGGCCGACTGGCACGCCGTCCAACAGGCGATGAAAAGCCGTATCCACCTCTATGATCATCATGTGGGCTTGGTGGTGGAGCAACTGCGCTGTATTACCGATGGCAAAAGTACCGACGCGGATTTCCTTTTACGCGTTAAAGAGCATTACACCCGGCTGTTGCCGGATTACCCGCGCTTCGAGATTGCGGAGAGCTTTTTCAACTCCGTTTATTGCCGGTTATTTGACCACCGCTCGTTAACACCCGAGCGGTTGTTTATTTTCAGTTCGCAACCGGAGCGCCGCTTTCGTACTATCCCGCGCCCGCTGGCCAAAGACTTCTTTCCCGATCACGGTTGGGAGCCGCTGTTGATGCGCATACTCAGTGACTTACCGCTGCGTCTGCCCTGGCAGAATAAAAGCCGGGATATCCGCTATATTATCGCGCACCTGACTGAAACACTGGGCGAGGACGCGCTACCTCGCTGCCATGTCCAGGTGGCGAATGAGTTGTTTTACCGTAATAAAGCGGCCTGGCTGGTAGGTAAATTAACCACACCTGACGGTACGCTGCCGTTTTTATTGCCGATTCATCGCACTGATGAGGGTGAACTATTTGTCGATACCTGCCTGACCACCACGGCAGAAGCGAGCATTGTGTTTGGTTTTGCCCGCTCTTATTTTATGGTGTATGCGCCGCTGCCTGCCGCGCTGGTTGAGTGGTTGCGTGAAATCCTGCCGGGTAAAACCACTGCCGAACTGTATATGGCGATTGGCTGCCAGAAACATGCGAAAACCGAAAGCTACCGCGAATATTTGTGTTATCTGGCTGAAAGCGATGAGAAATTCATTGAGGCGCCTGGTATCCGCGGCATGGTGATGCTGGTGTTTACCCTGCCAGGTTTCGACCGGGTATTTAAAATCATTAAAGACAAATTCGCCCCGCAGAAAGAGATGTCTGCCGCCCATGTGCGTGCCTGTTATCAACTGGTAAAAGAGCATGATCGCGTCGGTCGTATGGCGGATACCCAGGAGTTTGAGAATTTCGTACTGGATAAACGGCAAATTGATCCGGCGCTGATGGCGCTGTTACGGCAAGAAGCGCCAGAGAAGATTACCGATCTTGGGGAACATATCGTCATTCGCCATCTCTATATTGAACGGCGCATGGTGCCGCTCAATATCTGGCTGGAACAGGTAGAAGGCCAGCAGTTGCGCGATGCGATAGAAGAATATGGTAATGCGATTCGCCAGCTTGCCGCCGCTAATATTTTCCCCGGCGATATGTTGTTTAAAAACTTTGGCGTTACCCGTCATGGTCGCGTGGTGTTCTATGACTACGATGAAATTTGCTACATGACGGAAGTGAATTTCCGCGATATTCCGCCAGCGCGTTATCCGGAAGACGAACTGGCCAGCGAACCCTGGTATAGCGTCTCGCCAGGTGATGTTTTCCCGGAGGAGTTTCGCCACTGGCTGTGTGCCGATCCGCGTATCGGGCCATTGTTTGAAGAGATGCATGCCGACCTGTTTCGCGCCGATTACTGGCGCGCGCTACAGACGCGTATTAAAGAAGGGCATGTAGAAGATGTGTATGCCTATCGTCGTCGCCAGCGCTTTAGCGTGCGTTACGGCGCGATCTCAAGTACGGCGAACTCTTCGTAAACCAGTTCCATCTCCGGCGACCAATTACCCTCGCGCTCAAAAAAGGCCCGGTGTGCCGCTTGCCAGTACGCCAGGCTAAGATCGCCTTCGCCTTCCAGTGCGGCGAGATCGGCGCTCATCTCGTTAAAACGGATCAGCCTGAGCGCCAGCGTGCGTATGACGCACACGGCGTCGCCTGTGCCGTTGAGCACAATGTGATATGACCCGGGCGTGACAGGGGGCTGCTCTTTCTGATAGCTAACCAGCGAGCTACAGGTGCCACGCTTTTTACCGGCGACCACTAGCGCCGCCAGCTCGTCGGCCAGCGTCGGCGAATCACCGAAAGACCAACAGAAGGCCTGTGGGTACTTCTCCTGCCAGTATAATTTCAGGCTGCTCATTTCAGCGAGTTCCACCATAGGCCAGCGTCACCTCTTTCGCCGCTTTAATCACCATGGCGCCAAGTTCGGTGACGCGATCGTCAGTAATGCGTGAGCAGGGGCCGGAAATAGAGAGGGCCGCAAACGGTTCGCGGTGTTCGTCATAAATACACGAGGCCACGCAGCGCAGACCGAGCGCATGTTCTTCATCGTCAAACGAATAGCCGCGCTTGCGCGTCTGGGCCAAATCGTCTTTCAGATGCAGCGGCGACACCAGCGTCGCATGGGTATAAGCGTGCAACCCCTTGCGGTGCAGCAGACTGGTAACCTGTTCCTCACTGAGCTGTGATAAAAACGCCTTGCCCGCGCCAGAGGCGTGCATGGGCAGCTTGCCGCCAATAGGCGCGGACATACGCATCAGCTGCGTACACTGCACCTGGTCGATAATAATGGCCTGATGGTCGCTCTGGTCGAGTACGGCAAGGTTTACCGTTTCGCCGGAGTCCTCCATCAGTTTGCGCAAAATCGGATGGACAATCGCCAGCAGATTACGGCTCTGTAAGAAGCTGCTGCCGACGATAAACGCATGTGCGCCTACGGCCCAGTGGCCCAGCTCACCGACCTGGCGGACAAAACCCTGCTGCTGCATGGTGGTGAGTAGACGGTGAGTAGTGGAATTAGGCAAACCCGCCTGTTGCGCCAGTTCGGTCAGCGCGACGCTGCCGTTGGACTCGGCAATCCACTCCAGCAGCTTCAGACCGCGAGTTAAAGACTGAACCTGCCCGGTTACGGGTGCAGTGGTAGCGGCAGGTTTTCTCCCGCGTTTCGCGGGAACAGGGGCAACCATGGCAGACTCCTTTTTCTGTATCGTGGAAATCATTTTCGTTTTATTCAATTATAATGCAAGAGTTCCTGAACTGATCGGATGAGTGACATCACAGGATGCCCGATGGCGCTTCGCTTATCAGGCCTACGCTTTGGGAGCCGCCAAAGTAATTTGTAGGCTGGATAGGGCGCTTGCGCCGCCATCCGGCAAAACGGAACCAATAGCGCCAGCAAGCTGAACATGTCTCATGTTGCCCGTTGTTCTCTTTTCCGCCAGCACGCTTTGTGCCAGTATGGCTCGTTACGTGGAGCGTTGTCGGGAGCGAGTGTGAGCAGCAAAGTTGAACAACTGCGTGCGCAGTTAAATGAACGTATTCTGGTGCTGGACGGCGGTATGGGCACCATGATCCAGAGCTATCGTCTACATGAAGAAGATTTCCGCGGGGAGCGCTTTGCCGACTGGCCCTGCGACCTGAAAGGCAACAATGACCTGCTGGTACTCAGCAAGCCGGAGGTGATCGCCGCTATCCACAACGCCTACTTTGAGGCTGGCGCGGATATCATCGAAACCAACACCTTTAACTCGACAACCATTGCGATGGCGGATTACCGGATGGAATCCCTGTCGGCGGAAATTAACTATGCGGCGGCCAAACTGGCGCGCGCCTGCGCCGATGAATGGACGGCGCGAACACCAGAAAAACCACGCTTTGTTGCGGGCGTGCTTGGTCCAACTAACCGCACGGCCTCCATTTCGCCGGACGTCAACGACCCGGCGTTTCGTAATATCACCTTCGATCAGCTGGTGGCGGCCTACCGTGAATCCACCAAAGCGCTGGTGGAAGGTGGCGTAGATCTGATTCTGATTGAGACCGTCTTTGACACCCTGAATGCGAAAGCGGCGGTGTTTGCGGTGAAAGAAGAGTTTGAAGCGCTGGGCGTTGATCTGCCGATCATGATTTCCGGCACCATCACCGACGCCTCTGGTCGCACCCTCTCCGGCCAGACTACCGAAGCCTTTTATAACTCGCTGCGCCACGCCGAGGCGCTCACTTTTGGCCTTAACTGCGCGCTGGGGCCAGATGAACTGCGCCAGTACGTCCAGGAACTGTCGCGGATTGCCGAATGCTACGTCACCGCGCACCCGAACGCCGGCCTGCCGAACGCTTTCGGCGAGTACGACCTCGACGCCGACACCATGGCGAAACAGATTCGCGAATGGGCGGAGGCGGGCTTCCTGAATATCGTTGGCGGCTGCTGCGGCACCACGCCGGAGCATATTGCGGCGATGAGCCGCGCCGTTGCCGGTTTGCCGCCGCGCCAGCTGCCGGATATCCCGGTTGCCTGCCGCCTTTCCGGCCTGGAGCCGCTGAACATTGGCGACGACAGCCTGTTTGTCAACGTCGGCGAACGTACTAACGTCACCGGCTCGGCCAAATTTAAACGGCTGATCAAAGAAGAGAAATACAGCGAAGCGCTGGATGTCGCCCGTCAGCAGGTCGAAAGCGGCGCGCAGATTATTGATATCAACATGGATGAGGGGATGCTCGACGCCGAAGCGGCGATGGTGCGTTTCCTCAGCCTGATTGCCGGTGAGCCGGATATTGCCCGTGTACCAATCATGATCGACTCCTCCAAATGGGAGGTTATCGAAAAAGGGCTGAAGTGCATTCAGGGTAAAGGCATCGTCAACTCTATTTCGATGAAAGAGGGCGTGGAAGCTTTTATTCATCATGCGAAGTTGCTACGTCGCTACGGCGCGGCAGTGGTGGTGATGGCCTTTGATGAGCAGGGGCAGGCCGATACCCGCGAGCGTAAAATCGAGATTTGCCGCCGGGCGTACAAAATTCTCACCGAAGAGGTGGGCTTCCCGCCGGAAGACATCATCTTCGACCCGAATATCTTCGCCGTGGCGACCGGTATTGAAGAGCACAACAACTATGCGCAGGACTTTATCGGCGCTTGCGAAGATATTAAACGCGAGCTGCCGCATGCGCTGATCTCCGGCGGCGTGTCTAACGTGTCCTTCTCGTTCCGCGGCAACGACCCGGTACGTGAGGCTATCCACGCGGTATTCCTCTACTACGCCATCCGCAACGGCATGGACATGGGCATCGTCAACGCCGGGCAATTGGCGATTTATGACGACCTGCCTGCCGAACTGCGCGATGCGGTTGAAGATGTCATTCTTAACCGTCGCGATGACGGCACTGAGCGTTTGCTGGATTTGGCGGAGAAATACCGCGGCAGCAAAACCGACGAAGCTGCCAACGCCCAGCAGGCGGAATGGCGTAGCTGGGACGTGAAAAAGCGTCTCGAATACTCGCTGGTGAAAGGCATTACCGAATTTATCGAACAGGATACCGAAGAAGCCCGCCAGCAGGCCTCCCGCCCGATTGAGGTGATCGAAGGGCCGCTGATGGACGGCATGAACGTGGTCGGCGACCTGTTCGGCGAAGGGAAAATGTTCCTGCCGCAGGTGGTGAAATCCGCTCGCGTGATGAAACAAGCGGTGGCTTACCTGGAGCCGTTTATTGAAGCCAGCAAAGAAAAAGGCTCCAGCAACGGCAAGATGGTCATCGCCACCGTGAAGGGCGATGTGCACGACATTGGCAAGAACATTGTTGGCGTGGTGCTGCAATGCAACAACTACGAAATCGTCGATCTTGGCGTGATGGTGCCAGCGGAGAAAATCCTCAGAACGGCGCGTGAAGTGAATGCCGATCTGATCGGTCTTTCCGGGCTTATCACCCCGTCGCTGGACGAGATGGTCAACGTGGCGAAAGAGATGGAGCGTCAGGGCTTTACTATCCCGCTACTGATCGGCGGCGCAACCACTTCGAAAGCGCACACCGCGGTGAAAATCGAGCAGAACTACAGCGGTCCGACGGTCTACGTGCAGAATGCTTCGCGTACCGTGGGCGTGGTGGCGGCGCTACTCTCCGACACCCAGCGCGATGACTTTGTCGCCCGTACCCGCAAAGAGTACGAAACCGTGCGTATTCAGCACGCCCGCAAAAAACCGCGCACGCCGCCGGTCACGCTGGAAGCGGCGCGCGATAACGATCTGGCATTCGATTGGGAACGCTACACCCCGCCAGTAGCCCACCGTCTGGGCGTGCAGGAGGTAGAAGCCAGCATCGAAACGCTGCGCAACTACATCGACTGGACGCCGTTCTTTATGACCTGGTCGCTGGCCGGCAAATACCCGCGTATTCTGGAAGATGAAGTGGTGGGCGTTGAGGCGCAGCGCCTGTTTAAAGACGCCAACGACATGCTGGATAAACTGAGCGCGGAGAAACTGTTGAATCCGCGTGGCGTGGTGGGCTTGTTCCCGGCGAACCGTGTGGGTGACGACATCGAAATCTATCGCGACGAAACCCGTACTCATGTTCTGACGGTCAGCCACCACCTGCGCCAGCAGACTGAGAAAGTCGGTTTTGCCAACTACTGTCTGGCGGATTTTGTCGCGCCGAAATTGTCCGGAAAAGCGGACTACATCGGCGCGTTTGCCGTCACCGGCGGTCTTGAAGAAGACGCCCTGGCTGATGCTTACGAAGCGCAACACGACGACTATAACAAGATCATGGTGAAAGCGATTGCCGACCGTCTGGCGGAAGCGTTTGCCGAGTACCTGCATGAGCGTGTACGTAAGGTTTACTGGGGATATGCGCCGAACGAGAGCCTGAGTAACGACGAATTAATCCGCGAAAACTACCAGGGGATTCGCCCGGCGCCGGGTTATCCTGCCTGCCCGGAACATACCGAAAAAGGCACTATCTGGCAGCTACTGGATGTCGAAAAACACACCGGGATGAAGCTCACCGAATCTTTCGCCATGTGGCCTGGCGCGTCGGTCTCCGGCTGGTACTTCAGCCATCCTGAGAGCAAATACTTCGCGGTAGCGCAGATTCAACGCGATCAGGTGACAGATTATGCTTTCCGTAAAGGAATGAGCGTTGAGAACGTTGAGCGGTGGCTGGCGCCGAACCTGGGTTACGATGCGGACTGATTCATAAAATCGTCACTTTTCCTTACAACATACAAGGCACTCATTGGGTGCCTTGTCTCTTTCTTACAATTAAACCCTTATACTGAAGGAAGGCTCTACGCTGAATTTGCCGGATGGCGGCGTAAACGCCTTATCCAGCATACCGTATTACGTATGGTAAGCCCGGTGGCGTGCAACGCCAGCAGGCCTTAACGCTGTGCGCCATCAGGCAATTTATCGCAAGTGAGCTTCAGGAAAACGTATAACGATAAGGAGAACCTGACGCCGTGTTAACTTTGCTCCATCTACTTTCTGCCGTTGCGCTGTTGGTATGGGGAACACATATCGTTCGTACTGGCGTAATGCGCGTGTTTGGCGCGCGTCTACGTACTGTCCTCAGCCGCAGCGTGGAAAAGAAACCGCTCGCCTTTTGTGCGGGTATCGGTGTTACCGCGCTGGTACAAAGCAGTAACGCCACCACTTTATTGGTAACGTCGTTTGTCGCCCAGGATCTTGTCGCCCTGACGCCAGCTCTGGTGATTGTGCTGGGCGCTGATGTGGGTACTGCGCTAATGGCGCGTATTCTCACCTTTGACTTGTCGTGGCTATCGCCGCTGCTGATTTTTATTGGCGTGATTTTCTTTTTGGGACGTAAGCAGTCCCGCGCCGGGCAGCTGGGTCGCGTCGGTATCGGGCTTGGCCTGATTCTACTGGCGCTGGAGCTGATTGTGCAGGCGGTGACGCCGATCACTCAAGCTAATGGCGTGCAGGTCATTTTCGCGTCGCTGACGGGCGACATTATGCTGGATGCGCTGATTGGCGCGATGTTCGCTATTATCAGTTATTCCAGCCTGGCGGCGGTGTTGCTGACGGCGACCCTGACGGCGGCGGGGATTATATCGTTCCCGGTGGCGTTGTGCCTGGTCATCGGCGCCAATCTGGGATCGGGGCTGCTGGCGATGCTCAATAACAGCGCCGCCAATGCTGCCGCGCGTCGCGTAGCGCTCGGCAGCCTATTGTTCAAATTGATCGGCAGCCTGGTCATCCTGCCGTTTGTCCATCCGCTGGCGAATCTGATGGATGAGCTATCGCTACCGAAATCAGAGCTGGTGATCTATTTCCACGTTTTCTATAACCTGGTGCGCTGCCTGGCGATGGTGCCATTTGCCGAGCTGATGGCGCGTTTTTGTAAACGAATTATTCGTGATGAGCCTGAACTGGATACCCATCTGAAGCCGAAACATCTGGATGTCAGCGCGCTGGATACGCCAACGCTGGCGCTGGCTAATGCTGCCCGCGAGGTGTTGCGCATTGGCGATGCGATGGAACAGATGATGGAAGGGCTAAAAAAGGTCATGCACGGCGAACCGCGTGAAGAGAAAGCGCTGCGCAAGCTGGCGGATGACGTTAACGTGCTCTACACCGCGATTAAGCTTTATCTGGCGCGAATGCCAAAAGACGAGCTGGCGGCGGAGGAGTCCCGCCGGTGGGCGGAGATTATTGAGATGGCCCTGAACCTCGAACAGGCGTCGGATATTATCGAGCGAATGGGCAGTGAGATTGCCGACAAGTCGCTGGCGGCGCGTCGGGCATTTTCAGAAGAAGGATTGAAAGAGCTGGATGCGCTTTACGATCAACTGCTCAGTAATCTGCAACTGGCGATGTCGGTCTTTTTCTCCGGTGATGTCACCAGCGCCCGTCGGTTGCGCCGCAGTAAACATCGCTTCCGTATACTTAATCGCCGATACTCACATGCGCATGTCGACCGCCTGCACCAGCAGAACGTGCAAAGCATTGAAACCAGCTCGCTCCATTTAGGGCTGCTGGGCGATATGAAGCGTCTTAACTCACTGTTCTGTTCGGTCGCCTATAGCGTACTGGAACAGCCGGATCAGGACGAGGAACGGGGCGAGTATTAAGTGAAATGCCGGATGGCGGAGCCTACGGAGAACATGCGCGTAGGCCCGCCATTCGGCATTCAATGTGGACAGGGATTAAAAGCGATGACCCGCTTCCAGCGCCACGGCTTCTTCGCCCGCTTTAAACACCCAGGTGGTATTCGGGCCGCCGAGAACCGCCTGGCCGTTGCTCACCTGAATCCAGTTACCTTCCGGCAAACCAATCACTGTCAGTTCCGGCGCGACCACCAGCAGTTCGCGAATACGCTGCTCGCGGGTCTCGCCCTTATGACCTTCCGGCAAGGCGTTAGTGAAGTGAGGATTAATTTGCATCGGGAACAGATCCAGCGCGTCGAAACCGTTTGGATCGACGATCGGCATATCGTTGGTCGTGCGGATAGTCGGGCAGGCAAGGTTAGCGCCCGCGCTCCAGCCGATATACAGTGCGCCGCGTTTTACCCTGTCCGCCATCGGCGCCAGCAGCCCGCGTTCACGCGATTCTTTCAGTAGCTGGAAGGTATTTCCGCCGCCGACAATAATGATTTCCGCTTTCTCAATCGCTGCAAGCGGATCGGCGACACGATGAATCCCTGTGACGTTTATCCCTAATGGCGCAAGTACCTCTGCGGTTTTATCCGTGTACTCGTCCCATGTTTGCGTGACGCCGGCAAACGGAATAAACACGGCTGAGCGTCGACCGTTCAATTGATTCGCTATCAGCGGCAGAGCGTGTTCCAGCCAGGCTTTACCCGGCAGCGTCGAGTTACTTAATAAAAGCAGTTCCATTACTTCTCCACCTCATCAGGAAATGTCAAAACGTAATAATGCTACCATTATCCATTTAATGTCTTACTGATATGGCTCATGATGTTGCGCGTGTTACAGGCAACGCGCGGTCGCTAAAAGTGACGCCAGGCCAGATCTGCTATCTGGTATCGCCTGAAAAATTACAGGTATAATCCGCAAAATTATTTAACACGTTTAGAGACGAAAATGGCAAAACTGACCTTACAAGAGCAACTGCTACAAGCGGGATTAGTGACCAGCAAAAAAATGGCCAAAGTCCAGCGCACGGCTAAAAAATCACGCGTTCAGGCTCGTGAGGCCAGAGAGGCGGTGGAAGAAAATAAAAAGGCGCAACTTGAGCGTGATAAACAACTCAGTGAACAGCAAAAACAAGCGGTTTTAGCGAAAGAGTTTAAAGCTCAGGTTAAGCAACTTATTGAAATGAATAGAATCAATGTCTCTAAAGGCGATATTGGTTTTAACTTCACCGATAATAACGTCATCAAAAAAATAGACGTGGATAAGCTCACCCAGACGCAACTGATTAATGGGCGTCTCGCGATTGCGCGTCTGGTTATCAATAACAGCGGTGAATGTGAATATGCGATTATTCCCGCGAGCGTCGCTGATAAAATCGCACAACGAGATGCGGACAGTATTGTCGTAAACAGTGCGCTGAGTCAGGAAGAGCAGGACGAAGATGATCCGTATGCCGATTTTAAAGTTCCTGACGATTTGATGTGGTAAGTCACATTCCCGACGTTTATGTAGAAAAATTTCTCAGAGAGTAAATATGCTGACTGACACATCTACCCGGCTTAATAAATATATCAGTGAAAGCGGCATCTGTTCGCGTCGCGAGGCGGACCGTTTTATCGAACAGGGCAATGTTTTTATCAACGGCAAACGCGCCGCCATTGGCGATCAGGTGGTCGCCGGGGATGTTGTTAAAGTAAATGGTCGGTTGATTGAGCCGCGAGAAGCGGATGATTTAGTGCTGATTGCGCTGAATAAACCGGTTGGCATTGTCAGTACCACTGAAGACGGCGAACGCGACAATATTGTCGATTTTGTGAACCACAGCAAACGTATCTTCCCGATTGGTCGTCTGGATAAAGACTCGCAGGGGCTGATATTTCTGACTAACCACGGCGATCTGGTCAATAAGATTCTGCGTGCCGGTAACGATCACGAAAAAGAGTATCTGGTGACGGTGGATAAACCGATTACCGACGAGTTTATTCGCGGTATGGGCGCTGGCGTGCCGATTCTGGGTACCGTCACCAAAAAATGTAAGGTGAAAAAAGAGGCGCCGTTTGTCTTTCGCATTACCCTGGTGCAGGGATTAAACCGTCAGATCCGCCGTATGTGTGAATACTTTGGTTATGAAGTGACGAAACTGGAGCGTACGCGCATTATGAACGTCAGCCTGAGCGGGATTCCGCTGGGCGAGTGGCGCGATCTGACGGACGATGAGCTGATCGATCTGTTTAAGTTGATTGAGCGTTCCTCTTCCGAAGCCAAACCAAAGGCCAAAGCGAAGCCGAAGACCACGGGTATTAAGCGACCGGTCGTTGCGATCGAAAAAAGCAATGAGAAAGCGCGCCCGGCATCAAGCGGTAAGCGCTTTACCTCGCCGGGACGAAAGAAGAAAGGACGTTAACGTCTGCCGCGCGTCGGCGTATTCGCCGACCAGGAGAATGACGCTTCCGTATCGGGTTTATACGCCTGCTTTTTCTTCAACTGGCGGGCTTTTTTCGCTTCAGCCTCACGCAGCGCCATCAGCTTATCGATGTACTCCTTTTTTACGCTGTTGGTCTCAGAATTGGTCAGTGGACGCCCGTGCGCAATACGGGCGCGGTCCAGCAACGTTTTCAGTTCGCGCTGTTCGCGCTCGGTCATCTCTTTTTGAGTAATGCGGGGGAGTGCCATACGGGTGCCCTCAGTTAGCCGATGCATTTAGAGCCTATCCCATTAGGGCTATTTTACTTGCCATTTTAGACCTGGGCAGTGCTCAAAATCCTCACGTACTACGTGTACGCTCCGGTTTTTGCGCGCTGTCCGTGTCCAAACTGGCTGCGCCAATAACGCCTGGTGGGATAGGCTCTTAGTCTACGGCAATACGCAACGGGCGGATAGCGCTCAGTCAGCAATCCGCAGCTTTCCGGCGAAATCCTGTGGCGTATAACCCGTTGACGTAAATCCTTTATCCGTGATGATGTTATCGATTTCTTTTACGCTTGCGATGCACATCACACCGTCCTGACCAAATTTGGTATGGTCGGCGAGAATCACTGATTTTTTGCTCATCGCAATCATGGCTTTGGCAACGTAGGCTTCTTCAAAGCTCTTCACCAACACGCCATGCTGGGGAGAAATGCCGCCAGCGCCAATAAAACAGATATCCGCGTGAATCGCGTTAATCTGCTGACACACCGAGACGCCGAGGTTGGCGCGAAAATGGTAATCATATTCGCCGCCTAATACATACACGCGGGCCTGCAGGTTATGCTCTTTAATTTTATCGGCAATCAGGGCTGAATTGGTAATCACGGAAAAAGCGAGAGGCGGTAATTGCTCGGCCAGAATAAGGTTAGTTGTACAGGAATCAATAAACAATGTATCCCGTTCACTGACCATTTCGGCGGCAAGTTTGCCAATCGCTATTTTCTCTTCGCGATGCGCCTCTATTCTTGCGCTAAACGCATCCTCCTGGACAACTTGCTTTTTGACTGCGCCCCCATGAATCTTAGTGATTTTGCCCTCAGATTCCAGTAAGGAGAGATCGCGACGAATGGTTTCTGAGGTGACGTTGAGCATTTCCGATAATTTAATAACGGTGACTTCACCGAATTTGTTTAATTCATCAAGAATATGTTTTCGTCTTTTAATTGGATTCATTATCTTTCGCCGCCGTCAACCTTTGGCGCATGGTAACTGGATGCGTAAGGCAACGCAACCACTCCAACGCATGGACGATACCCTCCTCATCATTCGTGGCAGTCACATAGCCGGCCTGCCGCTTTACTGCATCCGGCGCGTTGCCCATTGCGATGCTGATTCCGGCGGCGGCAAACATGCTGACATCATTCTGCTGATCGCCAATCGCGACCACCTTGTCAGAAGATATATTTAAATAATGAATTAATTTATCGATTATGAACCCTTTATTTATATCGGCTCTTTGAATATCAATATAATTTTCTCCCGTGACAACCGCATAATATCCACAAGGCAGGTGATTATTCACTTCTGTACACAGAGTATCTATCTCCGAAGATGCGGCAACAAGTGTAATTTTATATATATTGCGACGATTAAAGATATTTTCTGCAGTTTCAGTTATAAGCGGTAACTCAAATAAGCGGGCTTCATATGTTGTCCAGGGTGCAATTAGTCTATCGTCACGATGGTGAATTGCTTCGGCGCTAAAAAAGTGGTGGTGATAGCGGGAAAGAGAAATATGTTGGTCAATATTCCATAGATCTGTGGCGGTCAGCGGGGCAGCATGAATAATGCGCGGCCCCGCCATCTCCAGCAGGCGTCCGCAGTTAAAACCGGCGCACCAGCTAAACAACCTATCAACCTGTTGCTGGCGTAGCAGGCGTACCATTGAGGAGACCGGTCTGGCGGAACATGCCGCCAGCAGACCACCGTTCTGGCGGAACGCAATCAGCGCCTGGCGCGTGCGCGGGCTGATTGTTTTCTGCGAGGTGAGTAATGTTCCATCCAGATCGGTGATCAACAACATCTCTCGTTCCCTGATATCAATGAACAATAAACGGCGTAACGGCTTCTTTGGCGGCGTTGCACACCATGTTGTCGATAGCAGTACCGACCACCAGAATATTGACCCCGGTATCTTTAAACGCTTTCGCGTTGGCGAGGTTAATCCCGCCTTCCGCCAGCGTCGGAACATCCACCGCGCCGACCAACGCCCGCAGGCGATCTTTAATCATCTGCGGGATATCGCCTGCCGCTACGCCTTCATAGCTCATGCCTGTCATCAGACCAATCATATCCACGCCGATATCCTGCATTCGCTTCGCCACGCTGGCGACCTCTTCCGGCGTGCGTGCAGGAATACCGAAAGTATGCAGATCGTCAGGATGGCCAATGTAGGCATCGACAGTCAGACCATACTGATGGGCGAGATTAACGATGTCCTGCAGATCGTCCCAGTCGGATTTATGCGTATGTAAACCGTCGGCCCCAGCGCGGGCAATCTCCAGAATTTCCGTTTCGCTGAGCGGCACCGGTAAGGTTTCGGTAAAACCGCCGGCGATACCAACGGTGATAAAAATATCGTCCGGGACCACATTACGCACACCGTGTACGGCCTCAGCCATCTGGCTATTGGTGATTTCGTGACGAATCTGCTCCGCCGCGTGCATGTTGCTCACGCCTTTGTGTCCACGCGCCAGCGCCAACGCAGGGTGGTTCGGCTCCAGTAGCTTAACGCCAGCCTCACACACGGCTTTCGCCAGGCGCGCATCGTCGCCGGTTATTCCTGTGCTGAGGATGGTTTGCCCGCCGTGAAGTGTGATGGCTTCTTTCACTTTCTGTAACGCTTTGGCGCGTTTTTTATTCATATCGCCTTTAAACATGGTGTACCTCTGGTGTTGGTGCATTAATTAACGGCTGTCGTTGTTGATTCGCTCTGTACGACAGGTTTGAAACGGTTAGCAATAATGGTGGTAAGGCAGGTCATCGCCATTGTGGCAATCATTACGATGGCCATCTGGAGCGCATTGCTGGATAAGAACGGTGAGGCGAAAGCCGGAACATAGGCCACGCCTTTGACGTTAAAAAAGCCCAGCATCATGCCGCCCATTCCGGCCCAAAAAATGGCGGAGCCAAAAACAATTTTGTTGGCGAACATGAAGGGATAGGCGGATTCAACAAAGGTGCCAAAGCCCAGGTTAATGAGCAGGCCCGGCGTAGCAACGGCAGCTTCGCTTTTTTCACGCGGGGCGATCACATTGGCAAGGTTAATACCTGCGGCCACCATCACCAGACCGACCATATCGACCGCGCCGAGGAAGCTGACGCCGGATTTTTCCATCTCCAGCAGCACCAACGGCAGGATCACCGCGTGATAGACGCCGCCGAGAATGGCAGGCCAGATAACCAGACCAGCCAGCAGCCCGGCAAGAATTGGGCTGAATGCCAGCGTGCTTTCGATAGCCAGTTTGATGTAATTACCCGCAGATAGCGCCAGCGGACTCAGCAGATAGTGCATGATTAACCCAGCGGCAAGGCCCGATATCCCACCGGCGACGATGTTGACGGTAGTCATTGGGAAGCGCCAGTTCAGGCACAGCTCGAACAGCCAACGGACGAAAATCCCCGCCATTACACCGCCGATAATGCCGCCGATAAGACCGCCCTCTACGGAAAGCACGCCAGCGACGACCCCGGCCACAATTGAAACTTCATCCAGTTCGGAAATCTGTTTTGCCGCCAGTACCGCGACTAACACCGGCAGACCTTTTAGTAAGATTTCAAAGATATCGTTAAGTTTTTCCAGTCCTGGTATGTGGCTCAGGGCGAGTACAATCGCCATGGCGATAAAGCCTGGTAGCGCAGGGATCATGATGCTACGAATGTTAAAACGTTTGAGCAGGCTTTTTCCGGAACCGCTCTGCGAGGGCGAAGCGCTACCCAACTGTGGTTTGTACTTGATACCCCAATGTTTACACAGTGACGCCACGAAGGAGACGGCGCGGGTACGGCTGGTGGTGCCGGTTGTTCCGGAGGTCGCGACCACATTCGCCCCCTTTGCCGCCACCAGCGCCATGGAGGTTCCCCCGGTGCCGACAATCGGTGTTTTCATCTCAACGGCGGCGGCAAAAACGGCCTGGTTCGCCTTTACCGGATCGGCGCTCATTACCACGATCCCATCGATCTCACCGCAGCGGATCATCTCAGCGATTTGGCGATCGCTTTCTACTACCGAGGTGTTTACCTCCGAAAGTTTGCCCTGAAATATGCGCTGTGGTTTTTGTTGGTTTTCTGTGGTTAATGCATAAACCGATGCCGGGGTATCGGGTTTGGCGACGTCCATCGAGGCTTCTGCCGCGATAAACTGTACGGCGGCCACATTCACGCCCGCAGCCTCACACTGCTGATAAATCTCCTGGAGTAACTTCTCTGGCTCGGCGCCACCCAGGTTGTAGAGGTTGCCTCCACTGCTTCCAATAATCGCAATTTTTTTCATAGCGGCCTCAAATAGGGTAAGGGGGTTATCTGTGTTGTAGTGCAATCATAATTCCAACTAAAACAAAATAAAGCAACAATGAAAAAAGTGGGATTATACCAAAAGATATCAATTTTTAAATGTAACTCATTAAAATATAATGATTAATTTATGTTTTTGCTTTGTGTTTTTTTGTGTGGTTTTGTGACGAGGTTCAAAATGGGGAGTGCATAAATAGGGGAAAGTTGCCCATGTTGGTGGGACGAGTAGGGTGTTGCGGATTCCTGAGCAGTATTCCGCCGGCAGCGCCTGGCGCGGGAACCGCCGGATGACGTGCCTGCGTCGTCATCCGGCAGCGTATTGCCTGATAGCGCTCACCCGCTGTCGTGTCAGGGCGATTATTCAAATAAGTTCTGATGTAGCTTTTGCACCACTTTCTCGGCATCGTCTCCCGGCACGAGGAAGCACAGATTGTGGCTGGAGGCGCCGTAACAAATCATGCGAATGTTGAACGGTTCCAGGACGCCAAACACTTCTTTACCAACGCCGCAGGCTTTTGACAGGTTGTTGCCAATCAGCGCGACCAGCGCCAGTCCTTCTTCGACTTCTACCCGACACAGCGCGGAAAGCTCCATCAATAAGGATTGGGTCAGTAACGTATCGCCCGTGGAGGTGGAGCCGGTAGTATCCAGCGTCAGCGCGACGCTCACCTCCGAAGTGGTAATCAGATCTACCGAAATATTATGCCGCGCCAGAATGCCGAACACCTCAGCCAGGAAACCTCGCGAGTGCAGCATATTCAGGCTGTGCAGCGTCAATAGCGTTTGATTGCGGCGCAGCGCCAGCGCGCGGAACAGCGGCGGGTTTTGGGTTTTATTGCACACCAGCGTACCGCCCGCTTGCGGATCTTTACTGGAGCCAACGAAGACCGGGATATCGCTACGCACGGCCGGGAGTAAGGTGGCTGGATGCAGTACTTTTGCGCCGAAGGTTGCCATCTCCGCCGCTTCTTCAAAGTCGATTTCATCAATTCGCTGCGCGACGGGCACCACGCGCGGGTCGGTGGTGTAAATACCGGGCACATCTGTCCAGATATCAACCCGCGCGGCGTGGAGCGCTTCAGCCAGCAACGCTGCCGTATAGTCGCTGCCGCCGCGGCCTAACGTCGTGGTGCGGCCTTTGCTTTCACTGCCGATAAAGCCCTGAGTAATGACCAAAGTTTCGTTCAGGCGCGGGAGCAACTGCTGCGCGGCCAGTTCCGCAAGCGCTGCGACGTCCGGTTCCGCACGACCAAAGCGATCGCTGGTACGCATCACTTTGCGCACGTCGAACCAGTGGGCCTGTACGTCGCGTTCACGCAGGATCTCAACAAATAGCAGGGTAGACATCAGCTCGCCGTGGCTGACCAGTTCATCGGTCAGGGCTGCCGATGTCGCCAGCGATGCCGCCTCCGCCAGAATAGTGATGTTTTCCAGCAGGCGTTCAATCTCTTCGCGAATGACATTCGGATGACGCAGACGATCAAGGATATCGAACTGGATTTTACGGATGGCGTCGAGCGTAGCGAAACGTTCGCCAGGCTCCATCCCTTCGGCCAGCGCCACCAGCAGATTAGTGATGCCGGCAGACGCGGAAAGCACGACTAAACGAACATTGGCGTCGGAAAGTACGATATCCGCGCTACGGTTCATGGCGTCAAAATCAGCGACGCTGGTACCGCCAAATTTGGAAACAACGATCTCTGTCATATCAACCTCGTGTCAGGAAATGAAAAACGCGACCATGGCACAAGGGCAGAACAGAAACCGGTGCAGGCGCAAATGCAAGTAACGTATTTATAAATAAAAGTTGTGGCCTGGACTGTCAACGTTGGGATTATGCGGATTTTTTATGCTGAGTTTAGGCTCAGTAACAGCGCTTATAACCCCGATACCCGTTTGTAGTATGTTGGCTTATCTATGCGCCCGGCGACTCACCCACTTGCTGCCTTTCTGCACCTCGAATTATTTAGGGTATATACTTTTTATCCTCATTCGACAGTGCCTGGGGCAACGGCACTAAAACAATCACACTTTTCTGTGACTGGCGTTACAATCGATCCCAGTCACAATTCTCAAATCAGAAGAGTATTGCTAATGAAAAACATCAATCCAACGCAGACTTCTGCCTGGCAGGCGCTCCAGAAACACTACGATGAAATGAAAGACGTTACGATCGCTGAGCTTTTCGCGAACGATAGCGACCGTTTCGCTAAATTTTCCGCGACGTTTGACGATCTGATGCTGGTGGACTTCTCCAAAAACCGCATCACCGAAGAGACGCTGGCAAAATTACAGGATCTGGCGAAAGAGACCGATCTGGCCGGCGCGATTAAATCCATGTTCTCCGGCGAGAAGATCAACCGCACCGAAGACCGCGCCGTGCTGCACGTGGCGCTGCGTAACCGTAGCAATACGCCGATCATCGTGGACGGCAAAGATGTGATGCCGGAAGTGAACGCCGTGCTTGAGAAAATGAAAACTTTCTCGCAAGCGATTATCTCCGGTCAGTGGAAAGGCTACACCGGTAAGGCCATCACCGACGTGGTGAACATCGGTATCGGCGGTTCCGACCTCGGCCCGTTCATGGTGACGGAAGCGCTGCGTCCGTATAAAAATCATCTGACTATGCACTTCGTCTCTAACGTTGATGGTACCCACATCGCTGAAGTGCTGAAAAAAGTGAACCCGGAAACGACTCTGTTCCTGGTGGCGTCGAAAACCTTCACCACGCAGGAAACCATGACCAACGCCCACAGCGCGCGCGACTGGTTCCTGAAAAGTGCAGGCGATGAAAAACACGTGGCGAAACACTTTGCTGCGCTCTCCACTAACGCCAAAGCGGTCGGCGAATTTGGTATCGACACGGCCAATATGTTCGAGTTCTGGGACTGGGTCGGCGGTCGTTACTCGCTGTGGTCTGCCATCGGGCTGTCCATTATTCTGTCCGTCGGTTTCGACAACTTTGTCGAGCTGCTTTCCGGCGCGCACGCGATGGACAAGCATTTCTCCACCACTCCGGCGGAGAAAAACCTACCCATTCTGCTGGCGTTGATTGGCATCTGGTACAACAATTTCTTCGGCGCGGAAACCGAAGCCATTCTGCCGTACGACCAGTATATGCACCGTTTCGCCGCCTACTTCCAGCAGGGCAACATGGAATCCAACGGTAAATACGTTGACCGTAACGGCAACGCCGTGGATTACCAGACAGGCCCAATTATCTGGGGCGAACCAGGCACCAACGGTCAGCACGCGTTTTATCAATTGATTCACCAGGGTACTAAAATGGTGCCGTGTGATTTTATCGCCCCGGCTATCACCCATAACCCGCTATCCGATCATCATCAGAAGCTGCTGTCTAACTTCTTCGCGCAGACCGAAGCGCTGGCGTTTGGTAAATCCCGCGAGGTGGTTGAGCAGGAATATCGCGATCAGGGTAAAGATCCGGCGCAGCTTGAACACGTTGTGCCATTCAAAGTGTTTGAAGGCAACCGCCCGACCAACTCTATCCTGCTGCGCGAAATTACGCCATTCAGCCTGGGCGCGCTGATTGCGCTGTATGAGCATAAAATCTTTACGCAGGGCGCCATCCTGAACATCTTTACTTTCGACCAGTGGGGCGTTGAGTTGGGTAAACAGTTGGCTAACCGTATTCTGCCGGAGCTGGGCGATGATAAAGCTATTTCGTCCCATGATAGCTCTACCAACGGTCTGATTAACCGTTATAAAGCCTGGCGCGCCTGATGGCGCTGCGCTTATCCGGTCTACGTAATGCATAGCGTCTGTAGGCCGGATAAGGCGTTTCGCCGCCATCCGGCAAAAAGAGAATAAGATAATAAAAAAGCCGATATTCACATCGGCTTTTTTTATAAGATAATTCCGCTTGTCCGTCTTTATCCCCACAATTTTATATTGAGCTTAATCCTAAAATAAGCAATAACCAGAAAATCACTCTGCGTTACTTTCAGATTATACGGATGCCGATGTCTTTTATTTTAATTTTAACTTATTGATTTTATTTGTTTGTTAATTAAACAATGTAGGCGTTACTTCTTTAAAGTTTAATTATCCTAAAACCTCGCTGTTATTTCTCCCGGACATAATCCGCCTGCTTTGGTTGTGTATACTCGGTAGCGCCCGAAATTCTTTTGGGTAAATCTCCATTCATTCAATGAAGGGAAATTATGATGAAAAAAGTACTGTATGGCATTTTTGCCATAACCGCGCTTGCGGCGACATCTGTCTCGGCAGCCCCCGTTCAGGTGGGTGAAGCGGCAGGGTCGGCAGCGACGTCGGTATCGGCGGGAAGTTCCTCCGCCACCAGCGTTAGCACCGTAAGTTCGGCGGTGGGCGTCGCGTTAGCGGCAACCGGCGGCGGCGATGGTTCCAATACCGGAACCACGACCACCACGACCACCAGTACCCAGTAGTATCGGTACGTTTAACCATAACCACACTCCGGTGTGGTTATTTTGCCCCTCTGGAGAAGCGTCGTGAAGCGACTCGCACTTATCCTGATTTGCCTGCTATTACAGGCGTGTTCGGCCACCACTAAAGGCTTGGGCGATTCACTGTGGGACAGTTTGTTCGGTACGCCAGGCGTACAGCTAACGGATGACGATATTCAAAACATGCCTTATGCCAGCCAGTACATGCAGCTTAACGGCGGTCCTCAACTGTTTGTGGTGCTCGCTTTCTCGGAAAACGGGCAGCAGAAATGGGTGACGCAGGATGGCGCGACGATCGTGACACAGCATGGCCGTCTGGTCAAAACGCTGCTCAGCGGCGACAACCTGATCGATGTGAATAATCTGGCGGCCGACCCGCTGGCGAAACCAGGACAGATTATCGATGGCGCGACCTGGACTCGCACCCTGGGCTGGACCGAACATCGCCAGGTGCGTTACGCCACCGCCCGTTCCGTTTTTACATGGCGAGGGACCGATAGCGTTAGCGTCGGCAGTGAAGAGACCGCCGTGCGGGTGCTGGATGAAGAAGTGACGACCGATCAAACGCGTTGGCGTAATCGCTACTGGGTTGATAGCGAAGGCCAAATTCGCCAGACGGAACAGTATTTGGGCGCGAATTACTTTCCGGTGAAAACCACGCTGATTAAGGCGGCAAAATCATGATGAAAAGGACGATAAGCGCGCTGGCGCTGGCCTTTGTCGCGTCATCCGCCTTTGCCAGCGGCACTGTTACCGTTTTTACCCAAGGTAATAGCGAGCCTAAAACGCTGACAGACGCTGAGCGTCTGCTCGATTTAGTCGGACAGCCGCGCCTGGCAACGAGCTGGTGGCCTGCGGCGGTGATAGGCGAAGAACAGGCGACCGTGACGGCGCGTCAGCAGCAGCAGGAACTTCTCGGGCGACTGGCGGCGCTCAGCGCTGAGGAAGACGGCGATGCGGCGGCGGCGATAAACACACTGCGCCGACAGATTCAGGCGCTGAAGGTGACGGGCAGACAATTCGTGAATCTTGATCCTGACGTGGTGCGGGTGAGCGAACGAGGTAACCCGCCGCTGCAAGGTCACTACACGCTCTGGGTCGGGCCGCAACCCACGCAGGTGACGCTCTTTGGCTTGATTAGCCAGCCGGGCAGCCAGCCGTTCGTCCCTGGGCGGGACGTCGCCAGTTATCTTGAGGGTCAGCGCTTACTCAGCGGCGCGGATCGTAGCTATGCCTGGGTGGTTTACCCTGATGGACGCAGCCAAAAAGCGCCGGTGGCTTACTGGAATAAGCGTCATATCGAGCCGATGCCCGGCAGCATTATTTTTGTCGGTTTTGCCGATTCCCTTTGGCGCGGCACGCCGGAGGCGATGAATGCCGACATTCTTCATACCCTGACGCAGCGGATACCGGAATAATGAAAAAAACACATCTGCTCAGCGTGCTGGCGCTGGGTATTAGCGCGGCCTGCCATGCCGAAACATATCCAGCCCCTGTTGGGCCTTCACAATCTGACTTTGGCGGCGTGGGCCTGCTGCAAACGCCGACAGCGCGTATGGCGCGTGAAGGGGAGATGAGCCTGAACTATCGCGATAACGATCAGTACCGCTACTACTCGGCTTCGGTTCAGCTTTTCCCGTGGCTGGAAACCACGTTGCGCTATACCGATGTCCGTACGAAAAAGTACAGCAGCGTGGAATCATTCTCCGGTGACCAGACTTACAAAGATAAAGCGTTTGATGTGAAACTGCGGTTGTGGGAAGAGAGTTACTGGATGCCGCAGGTGGCGGTTGGCGCGCGCGATATCGGCGGGACGGGGCTGTTTGATGCGGAATATATTGTAGCGAGTAAGGCCTGGGGGCCGTTTGATTTTTCATTAGGTCTCGGCTGGGGCTATCTTGGCACCAGCGGCAATGTGTCTAATCCTTTTTGTTCGTATAGTGATAAATTCTGTTCGCGTGATAACAGTTATAAAGAGGCAGGTTCCGTCGACGGTAGCGATATGTTTCACGGCCCGGCCTCGCTGTTTGGCGGCGTGGAATACCAGACCCCGTGGCAACCGCTACGCCTGAAGCTGGAGTATGAAGGCAATAACTATCAGCAGGATTTTGCGGGTAAACTGGAGCAGAAGAGCAAGTTTAACGTCGGCGCCATTTACCGCGTCACCGATTGGGCCGACGTTAACCTCAGCTACGAGCGCGGCAACACCTTTATGTTTGGCGTTACGCTGCGCACCAATTTCAACGATTTACGTCCCGCGTATCATGACAATTCACGCCCGAAATACCGTCCACAGCCGCAGGATGCCATCCTGCAACATTCGGTAGTGGCTAATCAATTAACGTTATTGAAATATAATGCTGGTCTGGCGGACCCGAAAATCCAGGTCAAAGGCGATACGCTGTACGTTACCGGTGAACAGGTGAAGTACCGCGACTCCCGTGAAGGGATCGTGCGCGCTAACCGGATCGTCATGAACGATCTGCCGGAGGGGATCCGCACGATCCGCGTGACGGAAAACCGCCTTAATCTGCCGCAGGTCACCACTGAAACCGATGTCGCCAGCCTGAAACGCCATCTGGAAGGCGAACCGCTGGGACATGAAACCCCGCTGGTGCAAAAACGCGTAGAGCCGATCGTGCCAGAGAGTACTGAACAGGGCTGGTATATCGACAAGTCGCGCATTGATTTTCATCTTGATCCCGTGCTGAATCAGTCGGTAGGCGGCCCGGAAAACTTCTATATGTATCAGTTGGGCGTAATGGGAACTGCGGATCT
Source organism: Salmonella sp. JXY0409-18 (assembly GCF_020268625.1). NCBI lineage: Bacteria > Pseudomonadati > Pseudomonadota > Gammaproteobacteria > Enterobacterales > Enterobacteriaceae > Salmonella > Salmonella sp. JXY0409-18. The sequence goes on along the minus strand of NZ_CP084216.1, from coordinate 4,232,496 downwards.
GTGGGTCACGGATCATCTGCTCACCACGGGCAGCGTGTTTGCCAATATCGCCAACAACTACGACAAATTTAACTACACCAATCCGCCGAAGGATTCGCATCTGCCGCGGGTGCGTACGCATGTCCGTGAGTATGTGCAGAATGATGTTTATGTGAATAACCTACAGGCCAACTACTTCCAGTATTTTGGCAATGGTTTCTATGGGCAGGTCTACGGTGGTTATCTGGAGACCATGTTTGGCGGTGCCGGGGCGGAAGTCCTGTATCGCCCGATAGACAGCAATTGGGCGTTTGGTCTGGATGCCAACTACGTGAAACAGCGTGACTGGCGTAGCGCGCAGGATATGATGAAGTTTACCGATTACAGCGTGAAGACCGGACATTTGACCGCATACTGGACGCCGTCGTTCGCCCAGGATGTGCTGGTGAAAGCCAGCGTTGGTCAGTATCTGGCGGGCGATAAAGGCGGTACGCTGGAGATCGCCAAACGCTTCGATAGCGGCGTCGTTGTCGGCGGTTACGCGACGATTACCGATGCGTCGCCGGATGAATATGGGGAAGGGGATTTTACCAAAGGCGTATATGTTTCCGTGCCGCTGGATCTCTTCTCGTCCGGCCCAACCCGAACTCGTGCGGCAATTGGCTGGACGCCGCTGACGCGTGACGGTGGTCAACAGCTTGGGCGTAAGTTTGGCCTGTATGATATGACCAGTGACAGGAGCGTAAATTTCCGTTAATACTCAGGCCGGATAAGGCGTTCAAAGCGCTATCCGGCAAATTATCTTATTGAACAAAATATAAACATAAATAAAAAATATAGATGCTCGTCACATTTGTGCGTTATACAGAAACCTCGCCGCAGAGAAAGAGGGGGCTGTTATGATGCCATTATCGCGCTCACGTCTTGAGTTTATCGCCACGATTTTACAAAACGTACTAAATTTGGGGCTGCTTACCCTCGGTCTGATCCTGGTCGTTTTTCTCGGTAAAGAGACGGTGCATCTGGCGGATGCATTATTCGTGCCTGAGCAAGCCAGCAAATATGAACTGGTGGAAGGGCTGGTGATCTACTTTCTTTATTTCGAATTTATTGCGCTGATTGTGAAGTACTTTAAGTCTGGCCTTCACTTTCCGCTGCGCTATTTCGTGTACATTGGGATCACGGCGATTGTGCGCCTGATCATTGTCGATCATAAAACGCCAATGGATGTATTACTCTATTCGGCGGCGATCCTCCTGTTGGTTATCACGTTGTGGTTATGTAATTCGAACCGACTACGGCGAGAATAGGCGTCGCCACACCGTAACGGACGTACGGCGTGGCGATAAATCAGCTTATTGTATGGCGGCTTTCGGCGTTTTCTCTTCTGCTGGCGTCCATAACTTCTCAAGTTCTTCCAGCGTTTTGCCTTTGGTTTCCGGCACGAACTTCCACATAAACAGCGCCGCCAGAATACCCATACAACCGTAAATCCAGTAGGAGAAACCGTTGTGGAAATGGGAAACCAGCCACGAATTTTTGTCCATCATCGGGAAGGTCCAGGAGACGAAGTAGTTCGCCAGCCACTGCGCGGCGACGGCAATGGCGAGCGCTTTGCCACGAATCGCGTTCGGGAAGATTTCTGCCAGCAGCACCCAACAAACCGGTCCCCAGGACATGGCAAATGCGGCGACGTAAAACAGCATCGACAGCAGCGCTATCAGCCCGGAAGCCTGGGTGTAAAACGCGGTGCCAAGGCTGAACATCCCAAGAGCCATACCCAATGCGCCAATAATTTGCAGCGGTTTGCGACCAAATTTATCTACCGTCATGATGGCCAGCACGGTGAAGCTCAGGTTGATTACGCCGACAATAATGGTCTGCAAGAGCGCCACGTCGGTGCTGGCCCCTAACGTTTTAAACACTTCCGGCGCGTAGTAGAGCACGACGTTAATGCCGACAAACTGCTGGAAGACGGACAGCATCACGCCAATGACTATCACGCCCACGCCAAACATCAACAGGCGTCCGCCGGTTTTACGACCATGCTCCAGAGACTGGTTGATCTCCTGCATGGCCTGGGTAGTGAGGCTGCTACCCATAATTTTGCGCAGAATGCCCTCCGCCTGTTCGTGTTTGCCACGTGCCATCAGCCAGCGCGGGCTTTCCGGTACGGTATACAGCAGCAGTAAAAACAGCAGGGCGGGAATACTTTCGGAAGCAAACATATATCGCCAGCCATCGGTATTCAGCCAGTTAGCGTCACCAGAGCGGGCAATGAAATAGTTAACGCAATACACCAACAGTTGACCAAAAATAATGGCGAACTGGTTAAAGGAAACCAGTTTCCCACGAATATGCGCTGGAGCCAGTTCAGCAATATACATCGGTGAGAGCATTGAGGCTAAACCAACGCCAATACCACCAATGATGCGATAAATAACAAATTCGGGGACATATCCGGCCAAATAAACAGGTACGGCATTATCTGGGTTAATCGTGGTAAATCCTAATTCTGGCCATGCGGAGCCAATACCGGAAATAAAGAACAGCAGAGCGGCGATTTTCAGCGAGTCCCGACGACCAAAGCGGTTACTGCAATAACCGCCCAGCGCACCGCCGATGATGCAGCCAATCAACGCACTGGCGACGCAGAAGCCCAATAGCGAGTTGGCGGCGGATTCACTTAAATGTTGCGGAGCGACAAACACGGTATTTAAGGATTCTACCGTTCCGGATATGACGGCAGTGTCATAGCCGAATAATAACCCTCCTAATGTTGCGACTAAGGTAATGGAAAAAATATAGCGGGAATTATAGTGGGTGTTCATTCAGACCTGCCTTAGAGGATACAGCTCTTTTGATCAGTGTCGTGATGGTGAATTTAACAGGCAGGGAAGACAATTATCATTTTTTACATTGCAATTATGTTTTGTCTTTTCTGTGATCTTAATTCTGTTTAATTTGTCTGTTTTCAGGCGGTAAATATAATTGCAGTGATGGGGGCCACGAAAGGAAATAATCGTAACAGCAATGCAAAATAACATAAAAAAAGCGCTCCGAAGAGCGCCAAAATACGACCATAAGTGGGGATAACATAAGTTGAGGGCAGTGGCATTGCCCGTTGCCGGGCAGGTACTTCGATAAGACTTAACCTTTCACACCCCCTGCCGTCAGGCCGTTGACCAGCCAACGTTGCGCCAACAGGAACACCAGGGTGATAGGAATAGCGGAAAGGACGGCGGCGGCGGCAAAGTCGCCCCACAAATAGTTTTGCGGGTTGAGATATTGCTGCATACCCACGGCCAGCGTATAGCTGTCCACATCGCGCAGTAACAACGAGGCGACCGGAACTTCGGTAATCGCCGCGATGAACGACAGAATAAACACCACCGCCAGAATCGGTACGGAAAGCGGCAGCAGCACCAGGCGAAATGCCTGCCACGGGGTTGCGCCATCCAGCGCGGCGGCCTCTTCCAGCGAGCTGTCGATAGTTTCGAAGTAGCCTTTAATCGTCCAGACATGCAGCGCAATGCCGCCAAGATAGGCGAAGATCACGCCGCCATGCGTATTCAGACCGATAAATGGAATGTATTGTCCCAGGCGGTCAAATAACGCATACAGCGCCACCAGAGACAAAACCGCCGGAAACATCTGGAAAATCAGCATCCCCTTGAGCAGTGTTGCTTTACCTGGAAAACGCATTCGTGCGAAAGCGTAGGCGCAGGTGGTGGAGAGCGCCACGATGCCGATGGCGGTAATACCGGCGATTTTCACCGAGTTCCACAGCCACAGCAGGACCGGGAAGGGAGGCGGCGTTACCCGACCATCCGCATGTTCCACGCTGAAACCCAGCGCCAGCCGCCAGTGTTCCCAGGAGATTTTATCCGGGATCAGGCTTCCGGTGGCGAAGTTCCCCTCACGTAGCGAGATAGCGATGACCATCAGCAGCGGGAACATGATCGCCGCGATGAAAATCAGCAGCCCCAGGTGCGTGATGAAGAGACGTAATTTTTGAGATTTGGGTTGGACCATAGCCATTGTTATTATCTCCCTTAATCAAACTTCATACGCGTGGCTTTCAAGTTCACGATGGCCAGCGCGCCTACCAGCAGGAAGATCAGCGTGGCAATGGCCGCCGCCAGACCGAAGTCCTGACCGCCGCCGCCTTCAAAGGCGATACGGTAGGTGTAGCTGACGAGCAGATCGGTATAACCGGCAGGCGTGGTGGTGCCGAGGCGGTCTGGCCCGCCGTTGGTCAATAACTGAATCAGGACAAAGTTATTAAAGTTAAAGGCGAAGCTGGCGATCATCAGCGGCGTTAGCGGCTTAATCAGCAGCGGTAAGGTGATTTTAAAGAAATTCTGAAATGGACCGGCGCCGTCCATTGCGGAGGCTTCGTACAGGTCATCCGGAATCGCTTTCAGCAGTCCCATGCACAGGATCATCATGTAGGGATAGCCCAGCCAGGTATTCACGATAATCACCATTGCCCGCGCGGTGTTGGGGGCGCTGAACCAGGCAGGTTTAATGCCAAACAGCGCGCTCAGCATCATATTGATTTCGCCAAAGCTTTGGTTGAATAACCCTTTGAAAATCAAAATTGAAATAAACGACGGTACGGCGTAGGGCAGAATCAGCAGGACGCGGTAGATAGCTTTACCTTTCAGCGCTTCCCACTGTACGAGGCAGGCCAATACCATCCCAACCGCCACGGTTAACACCACAGTGAGGACCGAAAAGACCACGGTCCAGACGAAGATAGCGAAAAAAGGCTTCTGGATCCCTTCGTCGGTAAAGACGCGCGTAAAGTTTTTCGCGCCGATAGTAACGGTATAACCAGGACTGAGTTTTTCATCACCCCAGCTTCCGTCGGCGTTGATCGACTGATAATAACCGCTATCGTTGTTTGGCCGGTATTTTACGCCGCTCTGGTTATTGGTAAGCAGGCCATCATCAGCCAGTGTGTACAGCGGACGGGTACCGGAAAACTGACGTAGCGAGCTCATAATCACTTTACTTTCATCCGGCAGGACGGCGGTTATCTGGTTCAACGCCAGACGGTTCTGGGTGATTATTCGCAGATTGGCGCGTTCGCCGCCCGGCAGGGCATCAGTCTCTTTCAGCTGTAATTTTTGTTCGCCGCCGAAGGAAAATGCGTCAGACAGGTAATGTTTGCCCGTTTCTCCGTCGGTGAGGGCCAGTTGCCACTCGTTGCCGGCCGGGTAAAGACCGAAGTTATAGGTTTTTCCCGCCTGATAAGAACGGTCCATCAGCACTTGCTGGGCGCGTTCAAAGGTGAGCTGGTTGGTGCTGCTGTAGTTAGTAAAGGCGATGGCGATGGTGCACACCAGCGGGAATAGCACAAACAGCCCCATGCCGGCGAGGCCAGGGTAAACGTAGCGCCAGGCGTAGGTTTTACGATTTGCGAAAATATACAGGCCAGCAGAGCTTAAAATCAGCGTCATGATGGCGAACAGATACTCCCCTTGTACGTACATTAAAACTACAAGGTAACCCACCAGCAGGCCCAGAAGACCAATTACTGACCATTTAAGCTGGTCGCTTTGCCACCAGTGTTTCTTTTTAATGACATTCATGGGGGTTTTCCTCTACAGCGTTGAAACTTCCTGGCCGGAGATGTGCCTGATGGCGCTGCGCTTATCAGGCCTACGGTGTGTTGTAGGCCGGATAAGGCATTTATGCCGCCATCCGGCACAGGCTCGCGGCATTACTTAGTGATACGGCTTTGTGCATCTTTCAGCGCGGCATCCACGGTTTGACGGCCGCTGGCGGCGTTGATCACAGCCGTACGTACCGCATACCAGAAGGCGGACATCTGCGGAATATTAGGCATGATCTCGCCTTTCTGGGCGTTATCCATGGTGGCGGCGATACGGGGGTCTTTCGCTAACTGCTCCTGGAAAGATTTCAGCGCCACGGCGCCCAGCGGTTTATCTTTGTTCACCGCTTCCAGACCCTGATCGGTCAGCAGGTAGTTTTCGAGGAACTCTTTCGCCAGCTCTTTATTCGGGCTGGCAGCGTTAATCCCCGCGCTCAGCACGCCGACGAACGGTTTCGAGGGTTTGCCTTTGAAGGTCGGCAGCAGGGTGACACCGTAGTTGACTTTGCTCTTGTCGATGTTCGACCATGCCCACGGGCCGTTGATGGTCATTGCCGTTTCGCCTTTATTGAAGGCTGCTTCGGCGATGGAGTAATCGGTATCGGCGCTCATATTTTTGTTCTTGATCATATCGATCAGGAAAGTCAGACCCGCTTTCGCGCCGGCGTTGTCGACGCCAACGTCTTTCACGTCATACTTGCCGTTTTCAAATTTGAACGCGTAACCGCCGTCAGCGGCGATCAAAGGCCAGGTGAAATACGGCTCTTGCAGGTTGAACATTATCGCCGACTTCCCTTTCGCTTTTAGTTCTTTATCCAGCGCCGGGATCTCTTCCCAGGTTTTCGGCGGGTTCGGGACGAGGTCTTTGTTATAAATCAGGGAGAGGGCTTCAACGGCGATGGGGTAGGCGATCAGCTTGCCGTTATAACGTACCGCATCCCAGGTGAACGGATAGAGTTTGTCCTGAAACGCTTTATCCGGAGTGACCTCCGCCAGCAGACCAGACTGCGCGTAGCCGCCAAAACGGTCGTGCGCCCAGAAGATAATGTCAGGACCGTCGCCGGTGGCTGCCACCTGCGGGAATTTCTCTTCCAGCTTATCCGGGTGCTCAACGGTCACTTTAATGCCGGTGTCTTGCTCAAATTTTTTACCGACCTCGGCCAGACCGTTATAGCCCTTGTCGCCGTTGATCCAGATAACCAGTTTACCTTCTTCAATTTTGGCGAGAGCCGGGGCGGAAATCATCATCGTCGTAAGTGCGGATAATGCGAGGATGCCTACGCCAGTTTTAATCTTCATATCTCCCATCCTTTTTGGTGATGTACACAGAGGTGGTTTAACGGTCTCTAGTTTCTTTATACGACAACCTCTTTCCATCCTCCCCGCCCCTACGCCCCACCCCGGCTTTATGTGATCTGTGTTACATAAATGTGAGTAATGCGTGCTGGCGCACATAAAAACACGCCGATTTTTGCGGGCGGCATCACGAAATTCCTTTTCTGTCCGCGCCCGTGGTCTCAGGCGCTGTGTCCTCATCCTCCCGCCTCCTCCCCCATAAAAAAGCCGGGGGGTGGAGGATTTACCCCAGTCAGGGATCGCGCATAGTCAGGCCATCATGAATGTTGCTGTCAATGACAGGTTGTAACGAAGGGAGAAGGGCATGGCGAGCGTACAGCTACGAAATGTAACGAAAGCCTGGGGTGACGTGGTGGTATCGAAAGATATTAACCTCGATATCCATGACGGGGAGTTCGTGGTGTTTGTCGGACCGTCAGGCTGTGGTAAATCGACCTTGCTGCGTATGATCGCCGGGCTTGAAACCATTACCAGTGGCGACCTGTTTATCGGGGAAACCCGTATGAATGATATTCCGCCTGCCGAGCGCGGCGTGGGCATGGTATTCCAGTCTTATGCGCTCTATCCCCATCTCTCCGTTGCAGAAAACATGTCTTTCGGCCTCAAGCTGGCGGGCGCCAAAAAAGAGGTTATGAATCAACGCGTCAACCAGGTGGCGGAAGTGCTGCAACTGGCGCATCTGCTGGAACGTAAGCCAAAAGCGCTTTCCGGCGGTCAGCGTCAGCGCGTAGCGATTGGCCGCACGCTGGTAGCGGAGCCGCGTGTGTTTTTGCTGGATGAACCGCTCTCTAACCTGGATGCCGCACTACGCGTGCAGATGCGCATTGAAATTTCTCGCCTGCATAAACGTCTGGGCCGCACGATGATTTACGTCACCCACGATCAGGTCGAGGCGATGACGCTGGCCGACAAAATCGTGGTGCTGGACGCCGGTCGCGTCGCGCAGGTCGGTAAGCCGCTGGAGCTGTACCACTATCCGGCGGACCGCTTTGTCGCGGGCTTCATCGGCTCGCCGAAGATGAACTTCCTGCCGGTGAAAGTGACCGCCACCGCGATTGAACAAGTCCAGGTCGAACTGCCGAATCGCCAGCAAATCTGGCTGCCGGTCGAAAGTCGCGGCGTGCAGGTCGGCGCCAATATGTCTTTAGGCATTCGGCCGGAACACCTGCTGCCGAGCGATATCGCCGATGTCACCCTGGAAGGTGAAGTCCAGGTGGTCGAGCAGTTAGGGCACGAAACACAAATTCATATCCAGATCCCCGCCATCCGTCAAAACCTGGTTTATCGCCAGAATGACGTGGTGCTGGTAGAAGAGGGCGCCACATTCGCTATCGGCCTGCCGCCAGAGCGCTGTCATCTGTTCCGCGAGGATGGCAGCGCATGTCGTCGTCTGCATCAAGAGCCGGGTGTTTAAGGCCTCCATAAAAAAACGAAACGCAAAACCATTCGCAGTTTTAGAAGGTGGCAGCGTTTAAAGAAAAGCAATGATCTCAGGAGATAGAATGATGATTACTCTGCGCAAACTCCCTCTGGCGGTTGCTGTCGCAGCGGGCGTAATGTCCGCTCAGGCAATGGCTGTCGATTTCCACGGTTACGCCCGTTCCGGTATTGGCTGGACGGGAAGCGGCGGCGAACAACAATGTTTCCAGGTGACCGGTGCACAAAGTAAATACCGTCTCGGTAACGAATGTGAAACCTATGCGGAACTGAAACTGGGCCAGGAAGTGTGGAAAGAGGGCGATAAGAGCTTCTATTTCGACACCAACGTCGCCTATTCGGTTAACCAGCAGAACGACTGGGAATCGACCGATCCCGCCTTCCGCGAAGCGAACGTGCAGGGTAAAAACCTGATTGAATGGCTGCCGGGCTCTACCATCTGGGCCGGTAAGCGCTTCTATCAGCGTCATGACGTACACATGATCGACTTCTACTACTGGGATATTTCAGGTCCTGGCGCGGGTATCGAAAATATCGATCTGGGCTTCGGTAAGCTTTCACTGGCGGCGACCCGCTCTACTGAAGCGGGCGGCTCTTACACCTTCAGCAGCCAGAATATTTATGATGAAGTGAAAGATACCGCTAACGACGTCTTTGACGTACGTCTGGCTGGTCTGCAAACGAACCCGGACGGCGTACTGGAGCTGGGCGTTGATTACGGTCGCGCCAATACGACCGATGGTTATAAGCTGGCTGATGGGGCATCGAAAGACGGCTGGATGTTCACCGCCGAACACACGCAAAGCATGTTGAAAGGCTATAACAAGTTTGTCGTGCAATATGCCACCGATGCCATGACCACGCAGGGTAAAGGCCAGGCGCGTGGTTCCGACGGTTCTTCATCTTTCACTGAAGAATTGCCTGATGGAACCAAAATTAATTATGCCAATAAGGTCATCAATAATAATGGCGATATGTGGCGTATTTTGGATCATGGCGCCATCTCGCTTGGTGATAAATGGGATTTGATGTACGTCGGTATGTACCAGAATATCGATTGGGATAATAACCTGGGTACTGAGTGGTGGACCGTGGGCGTACGTCCAATGTACAAGTGGACGCCAATCATGAGTACCCTGCTGGAAGTCGGCTACGACAACGTGAAATCTCAGCAGACCGGCGATCGTAACAATCAATATAAAATCACCCTGGCGCAACAGTGGCAGGCGGGCGACAGCATCTGGTCGCGTCCGGCTATCCGTATTTTCGCCACCTACGCGAAATGGGATGAGAAATGGGGCTATATCAAAGACGGCGATAACATTTCCCGTTATGCCGCAGCGACTAACTCCGGCATTTCCACCAATAGCCGTGGCGATAGCGATGAGTGGACCTTCGGCGCCCAGATGGAAATCTGGTGGTAATACGATGGTCGTCTGACGTAACGAGGGGCGCAAGCCCCTCTGAAACATCAGGTCTGATGATGCTTGTAAGCCGAATAAGGCGCCAGCCGCCATTCGGCGATATGTTTGGGTTGGCGCGCTATTGCCTGGCTACCGCTGAACCCGCCTTATTGAGGTGAGAATAATGAAAATGAAGAAAAGTCTCGTTGCCCTCTGTTTAACCGCAGGGCTGTTCGCCAGCGTGCCGGGTATCAGCCTGGCGGAAGTGAACTATGTACCGCAAAATACCAGCGCCGCGCCTGCTATTCCTGCTGCTGCGCTACAGCAATTAACCTGGACGCCTGTAGATCAGTCAAAAACGCAGTCTACCCAACTGGCGACTGGCGGCCAGCGCCTTGACGTCGCCGGCATTACCGGCCCGGTCGCCGCTTATAGTGTTCCGGCGAATATCGGCGAGCTGACATTAACTCTGACCAGCGAGGTCAATAAGCAAGCCAGCGTTTTTGCGCCAAACGTGTTGATTCTTGACCAAAATATGACGCCTTCGGCGTTCTTCCCCAGCAGTTACTTTACTTATCAGCAGCCGGGCGTCATGAGCGCAGACCGGCTGGAAGGCGTGATGCGCCTGACGCCTGCGTTGGGGCAGCAGAAACTCTATGTTCTGGTGTTTACGACCGAAAAAGATCTTCAGCAAACCACTACGCTGCTCGATCCGGCAAAAGCCTACGCCAAAGGCGTCGGTAACTCTATCCCGGATATTCCCGATCCAGTTGCTCGCCATACCACTGACGGCGTGGTGAAACTGAAGGTGAAAACCAACAGCAGCTCCAGCGTATTGGTCGGGCCGTTGTTTGGCTCGTCCGGTGCCGGGCCGGTAACGGTAGGCAATACCGCCGCGCCGGTCGCTGCGCCAGCGCCAGTCGCGCCGAAGAAAAGCGAACCGATGTTGAACGATACGGAAAGCTACTTTAATAAAGCGATTAAGGATGCCGTAGCGAAAGGTGACGTCGATAAAGCGCTGAAACTGCTTGATGAGGCCGAACGTCTGGGATCGACATCTGCCCGTTCCACCTTTATCAGCAGTGTAAAAGGCAAGGGGTAATTGTTTCCCCACAGTGCTGATTTTGCAGCAACTGGTGCGTCTCCTGGCGCACCTTTTTTTATCATTTCATGCGAATTGTTATTTTTTTGTTGCGCAACAGATCACTTAATTGTGATTGCGCCCCCCGTAATGTCTTTTCTGAGATACAATGACTTTAGGTTATGAATCGGAGAGTAAGGCATGTCACACCCTGCGTTAACGCAACTGCGTGCGCTGCGCTATTTTGATGCGATTCCTGCGCTTGAACCCCATTTGCTGGACTGGCTGTTGCTGGAAGATTCTATGACTAAACGTTTTGAGCAACTGGGAAAGCGGGTAAGCGTGACGCTGATTCGGGAAGCGTTTGTCGGCCAAAGTGAGGTCGAGGAAGCATCAGGTTTACTGCCATCCGAATCCCGCTACTGGTTACGTGAGATACTGCTTTGCGCTGACGGCGAGCCCTGGCTTGCCGGACGTACCGTGGTACCGGAATCCACGCTGTGCGGACCTGAACAGGTCTTACAACATCTGGGTAAAACCCCGCTTGGACGTTATCTATTTACATCATCGACACTGACCCGCGATTTTATTGAAATTGGACGCGATGCAACGCTATGGGGGCGCCGCTCTCGACTGCGGTTGAGCGGAAAACCGCTGTTGCTTACCGAGCTTTTTTTACCTGCATCGCCGCTGTACTGAGAGGAAGATAAAGATGGAGTGGAGTCTGACGCAGAGTAAGCTGCTGGCGTTTCACCGTTTGATGCGTACAGATAAGCCTATTGGCGCGTTGCTGCTGCTCTGGCCGACGCTTTGGGCGCTATGGGTGGCGACACCGGGTATGCCTCAGCTGTGGATTTTGGCGGTTTTTGTCGCTGGCGTGTGGTTAATGCGCGCGGCGGGCTGCGTGGTAAATGATTATGCCGATCGTAAATTTGACGGACATGTAAAACGTACGGTCAACCGGCCTTTACCCAGCGGCGCCGTGACAGAGAAAGAAGCGCGCAACCTGTTTGTGGTACTGGTGCTGCTGGCGTTTCTGTTGGTGCTGACGCTGAACGCGATGACGATTCTGCTTTCCGTGGCGGCGTTGGCGTTGGCCTGGGTTTATCCCTTTATGAAACGCTACACCCACCTGCCGCAGGTCGTGCTGGGGGCCGCTTTCGGCTGGTCAATCCCCATGGCGTTCGCCGCGGTGAGCGAATCCCTGCCGTTGAGCTGCTGGCTGATGTTCCTCGCCAATATTCTCTGGGCGGTGGCTTACGATACGCAATATGCGATGGTCGACAGAGATGATGATATCAAGATAGGCATTAAATCGACGGCGATCCTGTTTGGTCGTTATGACACATTGATTATCGGGATTCTGCAGCTTGGCGTCATGGCGTTAATGGCGCTGATCGGCTGGTTGAATGGTCTGGGATGGGGATATTACTGGGCTGTGCTGGTGGCGGGCGCGCTGTTTGTCTACCAGCAAAAACTGATTGCGAACCGTGAACGTGAAGCCTGCTTTAAAGCCTTTATGAACAATAACTACGTTGGCCTGGTGCTATTTTTAGGGCTGGCGATGAGTTACTGGCACTTCTGATGTCATGCCGGGCGGACCCGGCCTACAAAGCCAAAATTTTCAATACGTCATATCAGTTGCCCGATAAGCTTACGCCATCGGGCATTTCAGGCACTGGCTTACTCGCCCTGCGTCGCGCTTTCAATCGTCAGACGGACATCAGAGGTAATCAGATCGGCAAGCATCTGATATATCTTCATCGTTTCTGCCGGTTCGGCATCGCCCGTATCACTGATATAACCCTCATCCCGTAGCGTCAACACGAGTGAACTGAACACCGCTTTGTCGAAAAACTCCGGCGCGTTAATACCGTGCAGGACAGACAGACGTTGCGCCACGGTACGGCTTTCTTTCTCCAGCGTACTGCGGTTGATGGACGGATTGGCGCTCAACAGCCAGAACGTAATGGCATAACGCTGTAGCGTTTCACGCGCGCCTGCCGCCAGCAGCTGCAGCGTACGGGAATGCGCCGGGTTGATATGCAGTTCATCATCCTGCAGGGTGATTAGCCCCTGACGCTGCATTTCACTGGCCAGAGCGTCAATGACCGAGGCTAACTCCTCGCGCTCCCAGCGCAGGAACAGCTCCGCTTTTAACATCGGATAGAGCGCTTCAACATGCTGCTGCAACGCATCACGCGAAATGCGACGATGCTGGGTGATAATCGCCGCCATCAGCGAAGGCATAATCAACATATGCGCGATATTGTTACGATAGTAGGTCATCAACACCGCCTGCTCGCGCGGCAGAATGATGATATCGCCAATGGTGTCTTTCTCGACCTCAAACTTATTCATCTGCAGCGCGTGAGCGATGAGCTCGCCAGCGCTGGCGGCAGGAACGGTTGAGTCTGTGGAATAAGGGACATTGCGCATCAGATCGAGATAGCAATCAAGCTGCTCGGTGAGCTGCTCGCGGGTGAGCGAGCGCTGACGCGACGCTAACAGCGCGGTACAACACAGGTTCATCGCGTTTGCCGCGCCAGCGTTGTTAATACGCACCATCAGATCGGCGGCGATACTATTTACCGTCGGCGTCAGCCAGGCTGGGCGTATGGCCTCTATAGGGTCTATAGATTCGCGCCACTCCGGCACATGCTGGTTCAGGTACGTCATGAGCGGCATCGGTTCGCCAAAGTTAACGTAGCCCTGACCCAGATTGCGCAGCTTGCTCAAGCCTTTCAGCATCTGCGGCAGGCTCTCTTTCTCTTTTGTCGCGCCGCGCAGTTCTTTCGCATAGGTGCCCACTTCCATGACGTGCTCATAGCCGATGTAAATAGGCACTAACGTAATTGGACGGGTACCGCCGCGCAGCATCGCCTGGATAGTCATCGACAGGGTGCCGGTTTTCGGATCTAACAAACGTCCGGTACGCGAACGTCCTCCTTCGACAAAATACTCAACCGAGTAGCCGCGGCTGAACAGCTCGCCCAGGTATTCGCGAAAGACGGTGGAATAGAGTTTATTCCCCTTAAAGGTGCGACGAATAAAGAACGCGCCCAGACGACGGAAAATTGGGCCAGCGGGCCAGAAATTAAGGTTAATACCGGCGGCAATGTGCGGCGGAACCAGTCCCTGATGGTACAGCACATAAGAAAGGAGCAAATAGTCCATATGGCTGCGGTGACAGGGTACATAGACGATTTCATGCCCGTCGTGCGCCAGTTGGCGTACGCGCTCGGCGTTATGCACGTTAATCCCCTGGTACAGTCGGTTCCAGGTAAACCCCAAAATCCTGTCGGTCAAACGAATCATCTCGTAAGAGAAGTTCGCCGCGATCTCTTCCATCAGCGCAATGGCGTTTTGCTGCGCTTTTTCATGAGAGATTTTCTTACTGCGCGCTTCGTCTTCTACCGCGCGAGCGATCGCTTTCGAGGCCAGCAGTTTGTTAAACAGATCCTGACGAGCGGGCAGGCGTGGGCCAACCGCCGCCAGGCGCTGGCGAGCAAAGTGCATACGCGCCACGCGAGCCAGCTTCTGCGCGATGATTTTATCGGTGCCGTGTTCATCAGCCATACGACGCAATGAGACGGACGGCGAGAATCGGACAAAGCTATCGCGACCCAGCCAGGAGATGGCAAAGAATTTCTGTACGCCGTTCAGCATACGTAAAGGCGGGTTATCTTCTCCCTTTTCACGACCCGGCGCGCGGCCAAACATCACGGAAACGGGCACCATCTGCACGTCCAAAGCCGGATTACTCCGATGCAGATCGAGATAATCGTGAAAAAGTTTCACCGACTCTTCTTTTGGCGTGTAATAGGTAAAGACACGCGGTCCGCCGTGAATAAATACATAGCGTGGCAACAGCGCGCCGTCGATCTCCAGCGGCTCCAGCGGATCCGGGAGATCGTGCGCCAGACATTGAGCCCGCAGCGTCAGTAAGTCCGCTTTTGAGTTGTATGGCAAGACATACATAATGGGGCGAGAAGTATCGAGCCCCAATTCCTGGGCGGGTTCCGCCGGAATAGACTTGCTTTTTACCAGTATGCTTAATGGTAAATTCAGTAATTTGTAGTAAATTCGTGGCCAGCCGGACATAAACGATGTAAAGCCTCTGGTTAATAATGCAAATGCGGTGCAAGGATATCAGAAAGTTTAGCGAATTTCTGTTGTATCCCGTCATACTTCGCGCTGCGTTACGGCAGTTCGAATCGTGCAGGGCAACCGTATAATGTCATTGACGTTAATAATGTAAAAAGGTTCTTTTGATGGCCAATAATACCACTGGATTCACCAGAATTATCAAAGCGGCAGGATATTCCTGGAAAGGATTTCGCGCCGCATGGACTCACGAAGCGGCGTTTCGCCAGGAAAGTATCGCGGTATTGCTGGGCGTCATCATCGCCTGCTGGCTGGATGTGGATGCGATTACCCGTGTGTTATTGATAGGTTCCGTTTTACTTATCATGATTGTTGAAATCCTCAACAGCGCTATTGAAGCGGTCGTGGACCGCATCGGTTCTGAATACCATGAGCTTTCCGGCCGTGCGAAAGATATGGGATCGGCTGCGGTGCTACTGTCTATTTTCGTTGCCCTGATGACCTGGGGCATCCTGTTATGGTCACATTTTCGATAAAGGTTCCAAATTTTATAAATCTCTTGTTTTTTGCGCCGTTTGTGGTTCCAAAATCACCTTTAACTGTATATACTCACAGCATAACTGTATATACACCCAGGGGGCGGAATGAAAGCGTTAACGGCCAGGCAACAAGAGGTGTTTGATCTCATCCGGGATCACATCAGCCAGACAGGTATGCCACCGACGCGTGCGGAAATCGCGCAGCGTTTGGGGTTCCGTTCCCCAAACGCTGCGGAAGAACACCTTAAAGCGCTGGCGCGCAAAGGGGTGCTTGAAATCGTTTCCGGCGCATCGCGAGGTATCCGTCTGTTACAGGAAGAAGAGGACGGATTACCGCTTGTCGGGCGTGTCGCGGCGGGTGAACCGCTTCTTGCGCAGCAGCATATTGAAGGCCATTACCAGGTCGATCCTTCACTGTTCAAACCCAGCGCCGATTTCCTGCTGCGCGTGAGCGGTATGTCGATGAAAGACATCGGTATTATGGATGGGGATTTGCTGGCGGTACATAAAACGCAGGACGTCCGTAATGGCCAGGTGGTTGTCGCTCGCATTGACGATGAAGTGACAGTAAAACGCCTGAAAAAGCAGGGCAATAAAGTGGAGTTGCTGCCGGAAAACAGTGAGTTTACACCGATAGTGGTGGATCTGCGCGAACAAAGCTTTACGATTGAAGGGCTGGCGGTAGGCGTCATTCGCAACGGGGAATGGTTGTAATCTCTTTTTAATCTCCTTGTAAGCCGTCATCCGGCAATCGTGCAGCCTGATGGCGCTGCGCTATCAGGCCTACGGGAATGCAGTTCCTGAGATGATTAATTTGTAGGCCGGATAAGGCGTTACGTCGCCATCCGGCAATGCGCTCGTTTCGTTTAACTCCTTGTCAGGCTTTTCTCCATGCCGCTTTTTACCTCCTCTGATAAAGCTCTCTGGCGTCTCGCGCTGCCGATGATTTTTTCTAACATCACCGTCCCCTTACTGGGGCTGGTTGATACGGCGGTGATTGGTCATCTGGACAGCCCGGTTTTCCTGGGCGGCGTGGCGGTGGGCGCGACTGCCACCAGCTTTCTTTTCATGCTGCTGCTATTTCTACGTATGAGCACCACCGGACTAACGGCGCAGGCATTTGGCGCCAAAAATCCGCAGGCGTTAGCCCGGGCGCTCATTCAACCGTTATTGCTGGCACTGGGCGCTGGCGTGATGATTGTGCTATTTCGCACGCCGCTTATCGAGCTGGCTTTACATATTGTCGGCGGGAACGACGCTGTCCTGGTGCAGGCGAGACGCTTCCTTGAAATTCGTTGGCTAAGCGCTCCCGCGTCACTGGCGAATCTGGTGCTGCTCGGGTGGCTGTTAGGCGTTCAGTATGCGCGGGCGCCGGTTATCTTGTTGGTCGTGGGCAATATCCTCAACATCGCGCTCGACCTGTGGCTGGTGATGGGACTTCATATGAACGTGCAGGGCGCCGCCCTGGCGACGGTCATCGCAGAATATGCCACATTACTGATCGGCTTTATGATGGTACGTAAAGTTCTCCATCTCCGCGGTGTGTCGCTGGATATGCTAAAACAGGCCTGGCGCGGCAACGTGCGCCGCCTTTTAGCGCTCAATCGCGATATCATGCTGCGCTCATTGCTCCTTCAGCTTTGTTTTGGCGCAATCACGGTGTCAGGCGCGCGGCTGGGCAGCGATATTATCGCGGTAAATGCAGTCCTGATGACCTTACTCACCTTTACGGCCTATGCGCTGGACGGTTTTGCTTATGCGGTGGAGGCGCACTCCGGTCAGGCTTACGGCGCGCGTGACGGTAGCAAGCTACTGGACGTCTGGCGAGCGGCGTGTCGTCAGTCAGGAATTGTGGCCTTGTTGTTTTCCACAGTCTATGCCCTGGCAGGCGAACATATTGTCGCGTTACTGACCTCATTGCCGCAAATACAGCTACTGGCGGATCGGTATCTTATCTGGCAGGTGGTATTACCGCTGGTGGGCGTATGGTGCTATCTGCTCGACGGTATGTTTATTGGCGCGACGCGCGCTGCCGAAATGCGCAATAGCATGGCTGTCGCCGCGGGAGGATTCGCGCTGACGCTCTTCGCTCTGCCGGTATTAGGAAATCATGGTTTATGGCTGGCATTAACCGTGTTCCTGGCGCTTCGCGGTCTGTCGTTGAGCCTTATCTGGCGTCGTCACTGGCGCGAGGGTACATGGTTTGCCAGATCGTGACGGTTAAAAATTCTGAATATAAAACCGAAGGCCGAATTCCTGCCTACAATTATTATCACGTCCAGCAGAAATTGCAGTGCATTTGGGCGAATAACACCTGCTATTCCTAACCGAATGATGAGGACAAGATGATGAATAAAGACGAAGCCGGCGGTAACTGGAAACAGTTTAAAGGTAAAATGAAAGAACAATGGGGCAAACTGACCGATGACGATATGACCGTTATCGAAGGTAAACGCGACCAACTGGTAGGTAAAATCCAGGAGCGTTACGGTTACCAGAAAGATCAGGCGGAAAAAGAGGTTGTTGACTGGGAAACCCGTAACAACTATCGCTGGTAATATGTTTTCCCCTACCAGGAGTACATGGATGTGCTTCCCCCTGTTTGCCTGTGAATGCGGGCGTGCCCCTCTCTACTGCCGCCCGTTTTTCCGTTCAGGCTAACGTGGTTTTTTCTTCACCAGCACCGAGTGATCGTGACCACAGTCGCCCGGATGGCGACACGCTTCCACTTCTACGCACGCAGGGCACAGACCGTGCGCCTCAATAACGTTATGTCGTAGCGCAAAGCCCATTTTAGCCGCCAGCGTATGCATGATGTCTTCCACGCCCTCGGCACACTCTTCCTTCACCACGCCGCAACGATCGCAGATAAACATGGCCGAGCTGTGCGTCGGCTGGTCGAACAGGTGGCAAACCACATAACTATTGGTGGATTCCACTTTATGGACAAAACCCTGTTCGAGCAAAAAATCCAGCGCGCGGTAGATGGTGGGCGGTTTGGCCTGTGGTTCCGTTTCGCGCAGCAAATCGAGCAAATCGTATGCGCTGATGGCACCCTGTTGCAGACTCATCAGGCGCAGCACTTCGAGGCGCTGAGGCGTCAGGCGCACGTTGCGCTGCGCGCAGAGTTTTTCAGCTTGCGCCAGTAACTCTTGCGTTGTGGTCTTTTCCATGTAGCACCTCGAATGGCATGAAAGTCTAATCCGCTACTTTACCACGAGCTGCTTAAAACTCTGAAATTACCCCGCGACAATATATCGCCTGCTAAGCTTTTCCGCGCCAGTATTCTCATCTATACCTAATGAGGGTCGATATTATAACAACAGGATTTAACATCACTATTTCACAGCAATAGTTCGCCTCTGTCCGGTAAAGCGTGGCGGAGGAATTACTTCACCTGATAATAAGATGGGCTAACTGTGAACAAAAACGTCAAACTTTCACTGATTGCTATTGCGGTCTCGCTTTTTATGGCAAAGCAGGCGAGCGCCGCCAATACCTGGACGGAAGCGCGTAATGACGCAATGGGCGGGACGGGCGTTGCGTCCGCGAATTATGGCAGCGGAGTACTATTAAATCCGGCGTTACTGGCAAAAGCCAAACCGGAAGACAATATCACTGTTGTCCTTCCTGCGGTCGGCGTCCAGATTACGGATAAAGACAATCTCCAGGATGAAATTGACGATATCAGCGATAAAGTGGATTACTACGATGAGGTCGTCGATAACCTTACGCTGGGGCAAATTCTGCTCAATCCGCGAGGCGTGCTGAATCAATTTCAGGGCGCCGCGCGCGACCTGGCCGATGAGCTGGAATATCTCAACGGAAAAACCGCCCGCGCCAATGCCGGCGCCGGGTTGGCGGTAAGTATTCCAGGGCAAACGCTTTCCGTGGCGTTTATCGCCAAAGGTTATGCGCATGGGCGCGTGAGTTCGTCCATTGATCAGAACGATATTCAGTATCTGCGCGATATCCAGCATGATGAACGTGTCGCGCTTCGTGAAGCAGGACGCGCTGCTTTGCTGGGGTCTGACGAAATTACAAAGCATTTAAACTCTACCGCGTCGGGGCGGGTAGCGATTGTATCTGACTACGGTATTGCGCTGGCGAAGCAGTTTGTGGTGGGCGAGGTGCCTGTTTCCATTGGCGTTACGCCAAAACTGCAAAAAACCTGGCTCTATAACTACACCACCTCAATTTATAACTACGACAGTAGCGACTGGAATAGCAGCCGTTATCGCAATGACGATACGGGTTTTAACATTGATGCGGGGCTTGCTGCCGATATCGGTGAAAACTGGACGCTGGGGCTGAGCGGGCAAAATTTGGTATCTCGCGATATCGATACGAAAGATATTTACATCACTAATGGTATGACGGGAGAAACCACCAACTACAAAGATACATACCAAATCCGCCCCCTGGTTACCGCGGGCGTCGCATGGCATAACGATTTGCTGACCGTAAGCGCCGATGGCGATCTGACGGAAACGAAAGGCTTTAAGAGCGAAGACAATTCACAGTACGTGGGTGTCGGCACTGAAGTTCGACCGTTGTCATGGCTGGCGGTGCGCGCAGGGTATCGTGCGGATGTGAAAAATAACGATAGCAATGTAGTTACCGGCGGTCTTGGTTTTGCGCCCTTTAACCGTGTGCATCTCGACTTAATGGGACTGTACGGCGAAGATGAAACCTGGGGGGCAGGCGCGCAGCTTACAATGACATTCTGAGGTGCTTTCACCGGAGGCGCTACGCCTCCGGTTTAGCGTTATGCTATAGTAACGCCCCTTTTTTAACCGGATGCTTATTTATTCGCCATGCAGCCTGAAACCCAGTCCTCCGCTTTTCCTGCTTATCGCTTCTCCATCGCGCCTATGCTCGACTGGACGGACAGACATTGCCGCTATTTCCTGCGTTTGCTGTCTCGCCAGACGCTGCTCTACACCGAAATGGTGACCACGGGCGCGATTATTCACGGTAAGGGTGACTATCTGGCTTACAGCGAAGAAGAGCATCCGGTCGCTCTACAGCTTGGTGGAAGCGATCCGGCTCAGCTTGCGCATTGTGCAAAGCTGGCGGAAGCGCGTGGCTACGATGAAATTAACCTCAACGTGGGGTGCCCCTCCGATCGCGTGCAAAACGGTATGTTTGGCGCCTGTTTGATGGGCAATGCGCAACTGGTCGCCGATTGTGTTAAAGCCATGCGTGATGTCGTCTCGATTCCGGTAACGGTAAAAACCCGCATTGGTATTGACGATCAGGACAGCTATGCGTTTCTGTGTGATTTCATCAATACGGTTTCCGGTCAGGGCGAATGCGAGATGTTTATTATCCATGCGCGCAAAGCCTGGCTTTCTGGCTTAAGCCCGAAAGAAAATCGTGAGATCCCGCCGCTGGATTACCCGCGCGTCTATCAGCTAAAGCGGGATTTTCCGCACCTGACCATGTCCATTAACGGCGGCATCAAATCGCTGGAAGAGGCGAAGGAGCACCTGCGCCATATGGATGGCGTCATGGTTGGCCGCGAAGCTTATCAGAATCCGGGTATACTGGCCGCGGTGGATCGGGAGATCTTTGGCGCCGATACCACCGATGCCGACCCGGTTACGGTGGTTCGCGCGATGTATCCCTATATTGAGCGTGAATTGAGCCAGGGAGCGTATCTGGGGCATATCACTCGCCATATGCTGGGGTTGTTCCAGGGCATCCCCGGCGCGCGGCAGTGGCGTCGCTATCTGAGCGAAAACGCCCATAAAGCTGGCGCGGATGTTGCTGTACTGGAGCAGGCGCTAAAACTGGTAGCAGACAAGCGTTAAAAGTTCGCCAAAAATTAGTCAATCTTACCACGCTCTGTGCAGTCTTGCAGGGCGTTTTCTTTATATATCAAAAACATAAATATTGGCATGATTTTTGTAATAGCTTACCTGACCAAACCCGGTAAGCGCCGTGCCGCCGGGCAATGCCATCTTTATGGGGAGCGACTATGCTGGAACTACTTTTTGTGCTTGGCTTTTTTCTGATGTTAATGGTGACGGGCGTCTCCTTGCTGGGCATTCTGGCCGCGCTGGTTGTAGCGACTGCCGTCATGTTCCTGGGCGGAATGTTCGCCCTGATGATCAAGCTGTTACCGTGGCTACTGCTGGCGGTGGCTGTGGTGTGGGTGATCAAAGCAGTAAAAACGCCAAAAATCCCACAGTATCAGCGCAATAACCGTCGGTTTTACTAAGGTATTGAGCGGTTCGTCACAACCTGGAACTTTGCCCTCACAGGCAAATAGGAATCGATTATTAAATCTGTCATGATTGCGCAGGTAACGAATTCATCGCGCTGTACCCTACATACAGCCGAACAAAAAAAGAAAGGGCTTCCCGGGTGGAAGCCCAATTTCTTTGCAGAGCTATTACGGAATCAGCAGGCTTGAGCCCTGTGTGGCCCGGCTTTCCAGCACTTCATGCGCGCGACGGGCATCTTTTAACGCATAGCGTTGATTTTCAGCCACATCAACTTTAATCACGCCGCTGGCGATCAATGAGAACAATTCATTGCTGGCTTCGGTTAGTTCTTCACGCGTCGTAATATACCCCTGTAGTGAAGGTCGCGTGGCATACAGGGAACCTTTCTGATTCAGAATACCTAAATTCACGCCGGTGACGGGGCCGGACGCATTGCCGAAACTGACCATCAGTCCCCGACGTTGCAGGCAGTCCAGTGAGGCTTCCCAGGTATCTTTCCCCACGGAGTCATAGACCACGCGGACTTTTTTGCCGCCGGTGATCTCTTTTACCCGTTCTACAATGCTCTCCTCACGGTAATTAATTACCTGCCAGGCGCCGGCGTCCAGCGCCCGCTGCGCTTTTTGCGCGCTACCGACGGTACCGATAAGCTTCGCGCCCAGCGCTTTCGCCCATTGGCAGGCGATCAGACCGACGCCGCCCGCAGCGGCATGAAACAGGAAGGGTTCGTCGGGTTTCACTTCATAGGTTTTGCGCAACAGGTAAAAAACGGTCAATCCCTTGAGAAAAGAGGCTGCCGCCTGTTCGAAGGAAATGGCGTCAGGTAAAATCGCGGCTTTATCTGCGGGGACGTTATGGACGGAACTGTAAGCGCCGAGCGTTGACTGCGCGTAGACGACGCGATCGCCCACGCGAATGTGCTCCACGCCGTTGCCGACTTTACTGACCACACCCGCAGCTTCGGTTCCCAGGCCCGCAGGCAACGACGGGGGCGGATAGAGTCCGCTACGGATATAGGTGTCGATGAAGTTGATACCAATGGCTTTGTTCTCAACCTGGATTTCGTGTTCCGCCGGTTCCGTTGGCGTAAACTCCACGGTCTGAAGCACTTCCGGACCACCATGCTTGTGAAATTCAATACGCGTTGCCATGCTTCCTCCAAAAGAAATGTGGTAATCTTTCGACCCAATCACTATCTCGGTAACTCCATTCACTATGGCAGGAAATAAACCCTTCAACAAACCACAGACTGATGCCCGCGACCGCGATCCGCAGGTTGCCGGGATAAAAGTACCGCCGCACTCGATTGAAGCGGAACAGTCGGTGTTGGGCGGTTTAATGCTGGATAACGAGCGCTGGGACGATGTGGCCGAGCGCGTGGTGGCGGAAGATTTCTATACCCGCCCGCATCGCCATATCTTTACGGAGATGGGGCGCTTGCAGGAAAGCGGCAGTCCTATCGACCTGATTACGCTCGCGGAATCGCTGGAGCGGCAGGGCCAACTGGACAGCGTCGGCGGTTTCGCCTATCTGGCGGAGTTGTCTAAAAACACGCCAAGCGCGGCGAATATCAGTGCTTATGCGGACATTGTGCGCGAACGCGCCGTGGTCCGCGATATGATCGCGGTGGCGCATGAAATTGCGGACGCTGGTTACGATCCACAGGGGCGTAATAGCGACGAACTGCTGGATCTGGCGGAGTCGCGCGTCTTCCAGATCGCGGAAAACCGGGCCAACAAAGACGAAGGCCCGAAAAGCATCGACCAGATTCTCGACGCTACCGTGGCGCGTATTGAGCAGTTGTTCCAGCAACCGCACGATGGCGTTACAGGCGTGGATACCGGCTATCAGGATCTCAATAAAAAGACGGCAGGGTTACAGCGTTCGGATTTGATTATCGTCGCGGCGCGTCCCTCCATGGGTAAAACCACTTTTGCGATGAACCTCTGCGAAAATGCGGCGATGTTGCAGGATAAACCGGTACTGATCTTCAGTCTGGAGATGCCCGGCGAACAGATCATGATGCGTATGCTGGCCTCGCTGTCCCGCGTCGATCAGACACGTATTCGTACCGGTCAACTCGATGATGAAGACTGGGCGCGAATCTCCGGCACGATGGGCATTCTGCTGGAGAAACGCAATATGTATATTGACGACTCCTCAGGTCTTACGCCGACAGAAGTCCGTTCGCGCGCGCGGCGTATTTTCCGCGAACATGGCGGGTTAAGTCTGATTATGATCGACTACCTGCAATTGATGCGTGTGCCGTCGCTTTCTGATAACCGTACTCTGGAAATCGCCGAAATTTCCCGCTCGTTGAAAGCGCTGGCGAAGGAACTCCAGGTGCCAGTCGTGGCGCTATCGCAGCTTAACCGCTCCCTGGAACAACGCGCGGATAAACGTCCGGTGAACTCCGACCTGCGTGAATCCGGCTCTATTGAACAGGATGCCGACTTAATTATGTTTATCTACCGTGATGAGGTTTATCACGAGAACAGCGACTTAAAAGGCATTGCTGAAATTATTATTGGTAAGCAACGTAACGGTCCTATCGGTACGGTTCGTCTGACGTTCAATGGTCAGTGGTCGCGCTTCGATAACTATGCGGGACCGCAATACGATGATGAGTAACTCTCCGTCATTCTGTTAACAAGGAATTCAAATGCAAGCGGCAACAGTCGTCATTAACCGCCGCGCTCTGCGACACAACCTGCAACGTCTGCGTGAACTGGCGCCTGCCAGTAAGCTGGTTGCGGTGGTGAAAGCGAACGCTTATGGACACGGTCTTCTGGAGACCGCGCGAACGCTCCCTGATGCTGACGCTTTTGGCGTGGCGCGTCTTGAAGAGGCTCTACGTCTGCGAGCGGGCGGGATCACGCAGCCTATCCTGCTGCTGGAGGGTTTTTTCGACGCCGCCGATCTGCCGACCATTTCCGCGCAATGTCTGCATACCGCCGTACATAATCAGGAGCAGCTTGCCGCCCTGGAGGCGGTGGAGCTGGCGGAGCCAGTAACGGTCTGGATGAAACTGGATACCGGTATGCATCGTCTCGGCGTGCGTCCCGAAGAGGCGGAGGCGTTCTACCAGCGTCTGACGCACTGTAAAAATGTACGCCAGCCGGTGAATATCGTCAGCCATTTTGCCCGTGCGGATGAGCCGGAATGCGGCGCTACCGAACATCAGCTCGACATTTTTAATGCCTTCTGTCAGGGTAAACCCGGTCAGCGCTCTATTGCCGCGTCTGGCGGTATTCTGCTGTGGCCGCAGTCTCACTTTGACTGGGCGCGTCCGGGCATCATTTTGTATGGCGTATCGCCGCTGGAACACAAACCCTGGGGGCCGGATTTTGGTTTTCAGCCGGTGATGTCTTTAACCTCCAGTTTGATCGCGGTGCGTGACCACAAAGCGGGCGAACCGGTGGGCTACGGCGGGACATGGGTGAGTGAGCGCGACACGCGCCTGGGCGTGGTGGCTATGGGTTATGGCGATGGCTACCCACGAGCGGCGCCTTCCGGTACGCCAGTGCTGGTCAATGGTCGCGAAGTCCCGATTGTCGGGCGGGTGGCGATGGATATGATTTGCGTGGATTTGGGGCCAAACGCGCAGGATAACGCGGGCGATCCGGTGGTCTTATGGGGCGAAGGTCTGCCGGTTGAACGTATCGCTGAAATGACAAAAGTAAGTGCTTACGAACTTATCACGCGCCTGACTTCAAGGGTGGCGATGAAGTATATTGATTAAATACGCGGCAGGCCGGGTGGCGCTTGCGCTTATCCGGCTTGTCTCGCGCATTGGCTGTAGGCCGGATAAGACGTTCACGCCGCCATCCGGCAATATGCGCATCCACCACAACATCCTCTCGATCTTCTCGTCCTTCCGGTTTATTGTGTTATTTCCTGCCCTCTGTAAACCTGGAGAACCATCGCGTGTTTCAAAAAGTTGACGCCTATGCCGGCGATCCGATTCTTTCACTGATGGAGCGTTTTAAAGACGACTCCCGTCACGACAAAGTAAATCTGAGCATTGGCCTGTATTACAACGAAGACGGGATTATCCCACAGCTCAAAACGGTGGCCGAAGCCGAAGCCCGGCTTAACGCGCAGCCGCATGGCGCTTCGCTGTACCTGCCGATGGAAGGACTCAATACTTATCGCCATACTATCGCGCCTTTGCTCTTTGGCGCCGATCACCCGGTTCTTCAGCAACAGCGCGTGGCTACTATCCAGACATTAGGCGGTTCCGGCGCGCTGAAAGTGGGCGCGGATTTCCTGAAGCGTTATTTCCCCGACGCAGGCGTATGGGTGAGCGACCCTACCTGGGAAAACCATATTGCGATATTTGCCGGGGCAGGATTCGAAGTGAGTACTTACCCCTGGTATGACGACGCGACCAACGGCATCCGTTTTAACGATCTGCTGGCCACGCTGAATACGTTACCTGCGCGCAGTATCGTGCTGCTGCACCCCTGTTGTCACAACCCGACCGGGGCGGATTTAACGCCTTCGCAATGGGATGCGGTAATTGAAATAGTGAAAGCGCGCGATCTGATTCCGTTCCTTGATATTGCCTATCAGGGGTTTGGCGCAGGCATGGACGAGGATGCTTACGCTATTCGCGCCATTGCCAGCGCTGGGTTACCTGCGTTAGTCAGTAATTCTTTTTCGAAGATTTTCTCGCTGTACGGCGAGCGCGTCGGCGGCCTGTCCGTGGTGTGTGAAGATGCTGAAATTGCCGCGCGGGTTCTGGGACAGCTAAAAGCGACGGTGCGCCGAATTTACTCCAGTCCGCCGTGTTTCGGCGCTCAGGTGGTCGCTACGGTCCTGGGCGATGAGGCGTTAAAAGCGGGCTGGCTGGCGGAAGTCGACGCGATGCGTAACCGCATTATATCGATGCGCCAGACGCTGGTGAAGGAGCTGAAGGCGGAGATGCCTGACCGCAACTTTGATTACTTGTTAGAGCAGCGCGGTATGTTCAGCTATACCGGGTTAAGCGAGGAGCAGGTCGAGCGGTTGCGCGATGAGTTTGGCGTTTACCTGATTGCCAGTGGCCGTATGTGTGTCGCCGGGCTTAATGCTTCAAATGTACACCGCGTGGCGAAGGCATTTGCCGCTGTCATGTAATATTCAGGCCGGACGGCGATAACATTGCCCTCCGGTCTGACAATAGCTGTTGTGATCATCCTCTTTTTTCGTAACAAAACCGCAGATAATCCTTCCTTTTGACCGTTACTGGCGTTATGGTCAGATAGTTTTTTGAGCAAAGACTCATCTTGATAATTATAATATTTTGAATTTTAAGGGAAAAGCATGAAAAAAATAACCCTGGCGCTAAGTGCCGTCTGTTTATTGTTTACGCTAAACCATTCCGCGAATGCGTTAGTATCTTCCCCTTCGACGCTCAATCCGGGCACTAACGTTGCAAAACTCGCGGAACAAGCGCCTGTCCATTGGGTCTCTGTCGCCCAGATTGAAAACAGCCTCACCGGACGCCCGCCGATGGCGGTCGGCTTTGATATTGACGACACCGTGTTATTTTCCAGCCCCGGATTCTGGCGCGGAAAGAAAACCTACTCCCCGGACAGCGACGATTATCTGAAAAATCCGGCCTTTTGGGAAAAAATGAACAACGGCTGGGATGAGTTCAGTATTCCAAAAGAAGTGGCCCGACAGCTCATTGATATGCATGTTCGTCGTGGCGACAGTATTTACTTTGTCACTGGTCGTAGTCAGACGAAAACGGAAACCGTGTCGAAAACGCTGGCGGATAACTTCCATATTCCGGCGGCGAATATGAATCCGGTGATTTTCGCCGGCGATAAACCGGGACAAAATACGAAAGTTCAGTGGCTGCAGGAGAAGAACATGCGTATCTTCTACGGCGATTCGGATAACGATATTACTGCGGCTCGTGATTGTGGTATCCGCGGTATTCGTATCCTGCGCGCGGCTAACTCCACCTACAAACCGCTGCCGCAGGCAGGAGCGTTTGGCGAGGAAGTCATTGTCAACTCGGAGTACTAAAAATCAGGAGAGCGACAGGCTCTCCTTTTTTGCATGATTTTTGCACAAACTTGCCCCGCTGGCTTTTACCTTTTCCAGACTTGCTGCACACTATTCAGGAGACGTTTGTTTTTAGGAAGGAGCAGCCTATGTGGTATCAGCGCACCATTACACTGAGCGAGAAGCCGCGCGGGTTTCATCTGATAACAGATGAAATTATCGATAAATTGTCTGGCTTACCGCCTGTCGAAACGGGTTTGCTGCATCTGTTGTTGCTACACACCTCGGCCTCGCTGACGCTAAACGAAAACTGCGATCCCACCGTGCGCGCTGATATGGAGCGCCATTTCCTGAAAACCGTTCCCGATAATGCGGCGTATGAACATGATTACGAAGGCGCGGATGACATGCCTTCGCATATTAAGTCGTCAGTATTGGGCGTCTCGTTGCTGCTGCCTGTACGCCAGGGGCGTTTACAGTTAGGAACATGGCAAGGTATCTGGTTGGGAGAGCACCGTATTCACGGCGGTCCACGTAAAATCATCGCGACACTACAAGGGGAATGATAATGACCATTTCGGAATTACTGCAATACTGCATGGCAAAACCTGGCGCAGAGCAGAGCGTCCACAGCGACTGGAAAGCGACGCAAATTAAAGTGGAAGATGTACTTTTCGCGATGGTAAAAGAAGTTGAAGGACGCCCGGCAGCCTCTCTCAAAACCAGCCCGGAACTGGCAGAGTTGTTACGTCAGCAGCACAGCGATGTACGACCGAGTCGGCACCTTAATAAAGCGCACTGGAGCACGGTCTATCTGGACGGATCGCTGCCCGACTCACAACTCTATTATCTGGTCGATGCCTCTTATCAACAGGCGGTAAATGCGCTGCCGGAAGATAAACGCAAGCAGTTGCCGCAGTCCTGATTATAGCGCGCCGACCAACAACGCCAGGGCGATATCAATGAGGCGGATGACCGTAGACCGGATACGGCTGCCGAGGGCGATTTGCGCATTATTGGCGCGTAGCCTGGCGAGGTCCCGCTGTCCTTCCAGCAGAATAATCATATCGTCGTCGTCCAGCCAGCCGCGAGCATGTTCCTGAAGCGCGCGGGCGATAAACGCAGCGGACTCGCGTATACCGTCGTCGCTGTCTTCTCTTGCCTGCTTATACGCCTGGATAAACTCGGCAATCGCCGAGAAGGCTACAGGATGTTCGGCCCGGGCGGTGGTCATCAGGTTATGTATTTCGTTAATAGACGCCATTTTCTTCTCCCTGAGTACAGCGGGCGCCCCAATGCAGACACTCACCCTGTATGGCTAATTTCCAGACCTGATTATTTTGCTGTTGGTATCTCTCAGCCTGGATGTAAGTAAGTGGTTGCTTACGTTGCATAACCCGCGCATAAAGACGCAAATAGTGATTTTTCAGCAGCGCCAGATTATCGAGTCGGTGTTTATCCCCACCTTGACGGGCGACCCGCTCAGCCTGAAAAAATGTCTGGCGGATATCGCGGTCATCCTTGAGCAGTGTCTCTTTTTGCCACGGTATTCGCGCTGCGTCCTGCAGGAAGCGGGTTGAGCGCGCTTGTAATAGCGTCAGTTGTTGAAAAGCCACGGCGCTAAAGCGGTCAGGCAGCGTACAGGCGGATAAAAACAGGCACAGCAGTAGTGTGATTGCGTAGGGCAACTTCATGGTGTTTTCCATAACAGACCGTTTGCGCTATCACATGTCAGAGCGAGGCGGCACGCAAATCACAAATGCTCAACACGGATACAATGAGGTGGGATGAGGAAAAATGATGCCGCTTCCCGGCGAATCGGAAAGCGGCGTGAAGGTTATTTGAGCATAGGTTTAAGGAAGCGGGCGGTATGCGACGCCTCGCACTCCGCCACGGTTTCCGGCGTACCGGAGACGAGAATTTCGCCGCCGCCGCTGCCGCCTTCCGGGCCGAGGTCGACAATCCAGTCCGCCGTTTTAATGACGTCCAGGTTGTGTTCGATCACCACGATGGTGTTGCCCTGATCGCGCAACTGATGCAGAACGTCAAGCAACTGCTGAATATCAGCAAAGTGCAGGCCGGTGGTCGGCTCGTCGAGAATATACAGCGTCTGCCCGGTGCCGCGCTTCGACAGTTCGCGCGCCAGCTTCACGCGCTGGGCCTCGCCGCCGGAAAGCGTCGTCGCCGACTGACCAAGACGGATATAGGTCAGCCCCACGTCCATCAGCGTCTGCAGCTTACGCGCCAGCGCCGGAACCGCATCAAAGAACTCACGCGCTTCTTCAATGGTCATATCCAGCACTTCGTGGATGGTCTTGCCTTTGTACTTAATCTCCAGCGTTTCCCGGTTATAGCGCTTGCCTTTGCACTGGTCGCACGGCACGTAAATATCCGGCAGAAAGTGCATTTCGACTTTAATGACGCCATCGCCCTGGCACGCTTCGCAGCGACCGCCGCGCACGTTGAAGCTGAATCGCCCTGGCGTATAGCCGCGCGAGCGAGACTCCGGCACGCCAGCAAAAAGCTCACGAACCGGGGTGAAGACGCCCGTATAGGTCGCCGGGTTGGAACGCGGGGTACGCCCGATTGGGCTCTGGTCGATATCAATCACTTTATCGAAATGTTCCAGCCCCTGAATATCCCGATACGGCGCCGGTTCGGCGATAGTCGCCCCGTTTAACTGACGCTGGGCGATGGGGAACAGCGTGTCGTTAATCAGCGTCGATTTACCGGAACCCGAGACGCCGGTGATACAGGTAAACAGCCCTACCGGTAGCGTAAGGGTCACATCTTTCAGATTGTTGCCGCGCGCGCCGGTGAGTTTGAGCACTTTTTCTGGATTTGCCGGCACGCGTTGTTTCGGCACTTCAATTTTGCGTTTACCGCTCATGTACTGGCCAGTCAGTGATTCCGGTACCGCCATAATGGCTTCCAGCGGGCCTTCCGCCACCACCTCGCCGCCGTGAACGCCCGCGCCGGGGCCAATATCAATCACATGGTCGGCGGCGCGGATGGCGTCTTCATCGTGTTCCACCACAATCACGGTATTGCCAAGATTGCGCAGATGAATCAGCGTACCCAGCAGCCGTTCGTTATCGCGCTGGTGCAGACCGATGGACGGTTCATCCAGCACATACATCACGCCGACTAACCCGGCGCCTATCTGGCTCGCCAGACGAATACGCTGGGCTTCGCCGCCGGAAAGCGTTTCTGCCGAGCGGGAGAGCGTGAGATAGTTCAGGCCGACGTTCACCAGAAACTTGAGGCGATCGCCGATCTCTTTTAGCACTTTTTCGGCGATTTTCGCCCGTTGCCCGGAAAGCTTGAGATTAGTGAAAAAATCCATCGCATGGCCAATGCTCATATCGGAAATAGCAGGCAGCGGCGTATTTTCCACAAATACATGGCGCGCTTCGCGATTCAGTCGCGTTCCTTCACAGCTGGCGCAGGGGCGATTACTGATGAATTTCGCCAGCTCTTCGCGCACCGCGCTGGATTCCGTTTCTTTATAACGGCGCTCCATATTATGCAGCACGCCTTCGAACGGATGGCGGCGCACGGAGGTATCGCCGCGATCGTTCATATATTTAAATTCGATGTTCTCTTTGCCGGAACCGTACAGCACGACTTTGTGTACGTTGGCGCTGAGGCTTGCCCACGGCGCATCCACGTCGAACTTATAGTGTTCCGCCAGCGACTTGAGCATTTGAAAGTAGTAAAAATTGCGACGATCCCAACCACGAATCGCGCCGCCTGCCAGCGACAGGTCGGGATTCTGGATCACGCGGTCCGGATCGAAATATTGCTGAACGCCGAGGCCGTCACAGGTCGGGCAGGCGCCTGCCGGGTTGTTGAACGAGAACAGACGCGGTTCCAGCTCGCGCATACTGTAGCCGCAAATCGGACAGGCAAAATTGGCGGAGAACAGAAGCTCCTCCGCTTTCTCATCGTCCATATCGGCAACAACCGCCGTGCCGCCGGATAATTCCAGCGCCGTTTCGAACGACTCCGCCAGGCGTTGGGAAAGATCGTTGCGAACTTTGAAGCGATCGATCACCACCTCAATAGTATGTTTCTTTTGCAGCTCCAGCTTCGGCGGATCGGAGAGATCGCAGACTTCGCCGTCAATACGGGCGCGAATGTAACCCTGGCTTGCCAGATTTTCCAGCGTTTTGGTGTGTTCGCCTTTACGCTCTTTAATAATCGGCGCCAGCAGCATCAGACGTTTGCCTTCCGGCTGTGACAGCGCGTTATCGACCATCTGGCTAACGGTTTGCGCCGCCAGCGGCACGTCATGATCCGGACAACGCGGCTCGCCCACGCGGGCAAACAGCAGGCGCAGGTAGTCGTGGATCTCGGTAATAGTACCCACCGTAGAGCGCGGGTTGTGCGATGTCGATTTCTGTTCAATTGAGATCGCGGGCGATAGCCCCTCAATATGGTCGACATCCGGTTTTTCCATGAGCGACAAAAACTGCCGCGCGTAAGCGGAGAGCGATTCAACGTAACGACGCTGCCCTTCGGCATACAGAGTGTCGAAAGCCAGTGAGGATTTGCCTGAACCCGAAAGCCCGGTCACGACAATCAGTTTGTCGCGGGGGATGACGAGGTTAATATTTTTGAGATTATGGGTGCGGGCGCCCCGAACTTCGATCTTATCCATTCACCTTTCCCGGTAGAGACTCGGATGCCTGGTTTGTTTGAAGGACAAACGGCAGAAACGGCTAATTATGACACAATTTAACCTGTTTGAATATACAGTATTGGAATGCATCTTCAGCTAAAGTATGCAACAATATGAGGTTCGCGCGAGTGACCTGGAACCTGCATCGCAGCTATTAAAATGCTACGTGGAAATGGTACACTCACGCGTTTACACTATTTATGAAACGTATTCAGGAGACTCAATTATGGCCAGCAGAGGCGTAAACAAGGTGATTCTCGTTGGTAATCTGGGCCAGGACCCGGAAGTACGCTATATGCCGAGTGGCGGCGCTGTCGCCAACTTAACGCTGGCTACTTCTGAATCCTGGCGCGATAAGCAGACCGGCGAAATGAAAGAGCAGACTGAATGGCACCGGGTGGTGATGTTCGGCAAACTGGCGGAAGTGGCCGGCGAATATCTGCGTAAAGGTTCTCAGGTGTATATCGAAGGTCAATTGCGTACCCGCAAGTGGACCGATCAGAGTGGCCAGGAACGCTATACGACTGAAATTAACGTTCCGCAGATCGGCGGCGTGATGCAGATGCTGGGTGGTCGTCAGGGCGGCGGCGCACCGGCAGGCGGTCAGCAGCAGGGGGGTTGGGGTCAACCGCAACAACCTCAGCAGCCACAGGGCGGCAACCAGTTCAGCGGCGGCGCGCAGTCGCGTCCACAGCAATCCGCGCCAGCGCCGTCTAACGAACCGCCAATGGATTTTGACGACGACATTCCGTTCTGATTTTTGGTAAAAAACTCAAAGCGTTATTTGCATTTTCGCTATAGTTCTCGTCTGCTGAAATGCCTGGTGTAAACCAGGCATTTTCTTACCTGGTATTATTGTCTTTGTCTCCCTTTCAAAAAAGAGAAGCGCATATCTTACGGAAAAATGTCGCTTATCGCCTCTGGCCGACTCGCCTCGGCACATCATTATCCAGCCGAAGTTCATAAATGTACTGCAATAACCCGGATTGTCTTAAATATGAAAGAGAAATCTCATCTGCAAAATATATAATTTATAGCCATTTTTTGACAACAAAAAGATATTATAAAATAACGTTAGAGAATGGTCGGTATTATCAATGGTTAATTAAATGTTTGCTTTAGCTTGTGATGCGCTCAAATATGATATGTGCATCTTGCTTTATTTTTAATTGCTGAAGATAAAGTTGTTACTTATAGCTGGCTTTATATAAAAAATGGTTTTATTTATGTATTTTTTTACGCAATTCTGATTTTTTACTCCCCACTTATTATATTTTTAATGATTTAAGTTATATTGAAGTCCCTATGACCCTATGTTTTAATTGTGAAAATTCATTTTATCCTCTGGAGGCAAATTTATTAAATACGTATGATTATAACGCGTATTAAAAAGAAATATGTCCTTAAAATGATTTAGAGTTTCAATGATTAGCTAACAAATCTATTTATCGGCGAGTGGTTTTAATTTGCTGATGACTATTTTTTATTTATGAGCTGAGAGCTTATGCGATACCTATTATTGGGGAAGATATAGTTAGTGCAATAATTGATGTCTACCTAATTAAAAAATAAAGAGTGTTTTTAATTAAAGCACTCATCTTTGTTGTGGGCGCATAAAAATGGCGTCATTGTTTTTATTTTTCTGATTACGAGATGTAGGAAAACTGAAATCTATAAAGCGTATTGGTAGCAGGAAGCCAAGGGCGGTAGCGTTCACTTTCTGAATAAGTTGAGCATCCTTTATCCTTTCTAATCCACAAAAACATTTTATTCACAATGTAATATCAGGAGACAACATGGAAGACGAAAGTAATCCGTGGCCTAGTTTTGTTGATACATTCTCTACGGTATTGTGCATTTTTATATTTCTTATGTTGGTGTTTGCACTTAATAATATGATTATTATGTATGACAACTCAATTAAAGTTTATAAAGCAAATATAGAGAATAAGACTAAATCTACTGCTCAAAATAGCGGAGCCAATGACAATTCAAATCCTAATGAAATAGTTAATAAGGAAGTGAATACTCAAGATGTGTCGGACGGAATGACTACAATGTCAGGTAAGGAGGTTGGAGTATACGATATCGCCGATGGTCAGAAAATTGATATAACATCTACAAAAAATGAGCTTGTTATTACGTATCATGGCAGGCTGAGAAGCTTTTCAGAAGAGGACACCCATAAAATAAAGGCTTGGTTAGAAGACAAAATCAATAGTAATTTATTGATAGAAATGGTTATTCCTCAGGCAGACATCTCTTTCTCTGACTCTTTACGACTGGGATATGAACGGGGAATTATTTTAATGAAAGAGATTAAGAAGATATATCCTGATGTAGTTATTGACATGAGTGTTAACTCCGCAGCATCAAGTACAACGAGTAAAGCTATTATCACGACTATTAATAAAAAGGTGTCAGAGTGAAATATATAAATCATTACCGCTATTTGTTTGTCTGTTTTTTCCTTGCCATACTCCCTTTTTCCGCTTTATCTTTTCCCGGTATAAGAGAGTATGTTTTTGATAACTTTATGGTTTCTGCAATTTACAATGGAGTCATTATTGCCATTTATATTACAGGCTCTTTGTGTGCATTATTCACTATTTTTAAAAATATTTCAGCAAAAGACATATTAATAGCTCAGGACGCCAGCAGAAAAAATAGTATTCTTTCTAACCTCAATCAGATTTTGTTTTCCGGAGAACCCAAACAGTGTGATTTCAATTTGCTGATGGAATTAGATGACAATGTGTCTACCGCCCGTAACCAACGATTGTCATTTATTATGAGTTGTAGCAATGTGTCGACGCTTGTTGGCCTGTTGGGGACGTTTGCGGGTCTGTCTATTACGATTGGTTCAATCGGGAATTTATTGAGCTCGCCATCAGATGTTGGCGGTGATAATGCAAGTAATACACTCAATATGATCGTGACAATGGTAGCGTCGCTTTCTGAACCATTGAAAGGGATGAATACCGCATTTGTATCTTCTATCTATGGTGTTGTTTGCGCCATACTCCTGACCTCACAAAGTGTTTTTGTTCGCAGCTCCTATTCCCTTGTTTCTACGGAAATCAAAAAATTAAAAATCATAAGCAACAGATCCAATAATAAACAACGAAGCCTGCGGGTTGAATCAGAGACGCTTGTAGAATTTAAAGAGTTGTTTAAAGCGTTTTTTGATAACTACCTGACAGTTGAAAACTTACGGACGCAGGATGAAGAAAAGAAACGAGTGATGCTATCAGATAGCTTTGTCACTTTGCAAAACCGACTATCGGATAACTCAGCAAAACTGGAACAACTTTCTACGCTGATTGATGGTTATCTGGTAAGCAGTAACGAAAATCTCAAAAAATTATCTGACGGTGTAATAACAATTACCTCTCGTTTATCTGAAGGTAATATCCTGCTTGCTGATAATAATGCACGGCTGGAGGCAATGAGTACAATACAAAATATTATAGACAAAAAGAATGATTCAATAATGGCATCAGTTGATAAATGTTATCAGGAATCTCTTTCACATGGTAAGACCATAAACGATATTGCCGCTGGCAGTGCCGATATTTCTCATACTCTCGATGGGCTGAGAAAAGAAATGGATGAGGATATGAACAATGTTCATTTAGCGCTATCCGATCTATCGGCTACTGATAAAAAGATTATTGCCAATACTAAAGAGATTAGTGCTGAAATGGTTAGCTACCGTGATACCTATATGCCATTAATGGAAAAAATAACATCTATGCACCAGGAAATAGTAAAGCAACGTTTGTTAAACAAGGAGGAAAAAAATGAAGATTAAGATGTTTTTTCTGACGACTGCTTTTATTACACAAAGCACATACGCCAGCGAGCTTCCGGTCATTCCTCTAAGAGACTTAGTTAATGCCGCATTAACGCATCAGCCCTCTGTTGCTGTTTCATATTATGAGACTGAAAAGAAAAACAGTGACTTAGATATTTCACGGGCAGCACTTTATCCTACCCTGGATCTAACATCTGGCCTTAATAATAACAGGAAAGAGTCATCAGGTACCGAGAGAAACGTTGAAAATAAGGTGTCTTTATCATACCGAATAACGGACTTTGGAGTGAGGGGGGCTAATATCAGGAAATCTGAATACGAAAGAGATAATAGTAAAACTGACTATGAAAAAACAAAGAATATAGTGTCTCAGGAGGTTGTGACAACCTATTATAACATCAGTAAATATCGTGAAATGATTGATGGCGTAAATCTGGAGAAAGAGTTTTATAAAAAGA
Organism: Salmonella sp. JXY0409-18; assembly: GCF_020268625.1. NCBI lineage: Bacteria > Pseudomonadati > Pseudomonadota > Gammaproteobacteria > Enterobacterales > Enterobacteriaceae > Salmonella > Salmonella sp. JXY0409-18. The sequence continues at coordinate 4,195,779 of NZ_CP084216.1, read as the reverse complement.
TGCTGGAAACTTTTTCGCTGTTGGTATCTTCCGGTGTAGCGATGCAATCTGATATGCGTAAAGTACAAGTATCTATCGATGCATTAAATACCCGAAGCATTATGTATCAGTCGATGTTGGATGATGAAATGTATAAAATGCAGAATATGACTGGTCTGAATTTATCACCAGTTCAGATTCAAAGCGATGAAAAATTCAACCTCTTCAAAAAATATATCTTTGTCGAAAGTCCTGAAAAACTTATGGACATGGTGATGAAATACAATGATGACTATAAGATGCTTGTCAATACCCGAAAAGCCGCGACCGAAGATATTAATGCCGCAAAATCATCCTATTTTCCGACTGTAGATCTCGTTTCCAGCTATGTACAGAATAACCCGAGCGGTAGTGCCAAAAAAAGTGATTATGAAGATGAATTCAAAACGGGTATCAATGTCAGTTTCAACATTTTTAATGGGTTCAGAAATTCAGCCCAGGAAAGAAAAATGGTGGCAAGTTACTCGCAGGCTAAGCTGCAAATTGACGATTTTTTGATTAAAACGCGTTATAACATTGATTCACAACTTTCAAGATACGCCGCTGCAAAAGAGACTTACTCAGTGGCGGAACGTTCACATACAAACGCGTTACAGCTTACTGAATTATATGAGCAGGAGTTTCAGTTAGGGCAAAAAAGTTTGCTTGATTTAATTTCAAGCCGTAATGAAGCATTTCAGGCATATGTAAGCATGATCGACAGCAAATATAGCCTGTATATTTTAAAGTTACAGCAACTCTCATTGATTTTTCATTTAATGGATTATTTAAAAGGAAATACTGAAAGTGAGTTAAATGTAATGAAATGAATAGAAGACAAAGCGATCATCTCATGATGATAATTATTTCTTTGACGATCTTAATTATTATCCTTACCTACTTTATAGAAATTAATTCAGTGGTTCATGGTCAGGGCGTTATCACCACTAAAGATAATGCTCAGTTAATATCTCTTTCTAAAGGAGGGACGATACAAGATATTTATGTAGCCGAGGGTGATACTGTAAAAAAAGGAGAACTCCTTGCAAAGGTCGTTAACCTTGATCTGCAAAAAGAATATCAAAGGTATAGAACTCAAAAAGGGTATCTGGATAAAGATGTTAACGAAATATCTTTCATTCTTGATAAAGAAAATGAGAGTGGATTGATTACCCTGGATGGCACCCGTTCTTTAAGTAATAAAGAGGTAAAAGCGAATATTGAATTAGTGCATAGTCAGATAAGAGCTAAAGAGTTAAAAAAAACCTCTCTTGATTCTGAGATTAGCGGATTACAAGAGAAGCTGAGTTCGAAAGAAAAAGAACTCGCATTGCTTGCCGAAGAAATAAATATTCTTTCCCCACTGGTAAAAAAAGGAATTAGCCCATATACCAATTTTCTTAACAAGAAACAGGCGTATATAAAAGTTAAGTCTGAAATTAATGATATTGAAAGTAGCATTACTTTAAAAAAAGATGATATTGAGTTGGTTGTTAATGATATTGAGGCGCTTAATAATGAATTGCGACTATCTTTATCTAAAATAATATCTAAAAATCTTCAGGAACTTGAGGTTGTTAACTCTACATTAAAAGTAATAGAGAAGCAGATAAATGAGGAGGATATCTATTCACCGGTTGACGGTGTAATTTATAAAATCAATAAAAGTGCCACTACTCATGGTGGTGTGATTCAGGCGGCGGACTTACTTTTTGAAATAAAACCAAAAGTAAGGACTATGCTGGCCGATGTGAAAATATTACCCAAATACCGTGACCAAATATATGTAGATGAAGCCGTTAAACTGGATGTGCAGTCAATTATCCAACCAAAGATAAAATCGTATAATGCGACTATCGATAATATTAGCCCTGATTCCTATGAGGAAAATACCGGAGGAACAATTCAGCGTTATTATAAAGTAATTATTGCATTCGATGTTAATGAAGATGATTTACGGTGGTTAAAACCAGGTATGACTGTTGACGCCAGTGTAATTACCGGAAAACACAGCATTATGGAATACCTGTTATCTCCCTTGATGAAAGGCGTGGACAAAGCCTTTTCAGAACCCGTTAATACTAAACGATTAAATACACCTTGAGAGTGAATATAATATTATGGGAAATAAAAGCATACAAAAGTTTTTTGCCGATCAAAATTCTGTAATTGATTTATCTTCTTTGGGTAATGCCAAAGGCGCAAAAGTTTCTCTTTCCGGGCCAGACATGAACATTACGACGCCGCATGGGTCAGTGATCATTGTCAATGGCGCTCTTTATTCAAGTATCAAAGGCAATAACCTCGCTGTTAAATTTAAAGATAAGACTATTACCGGCGCTAAAATTCTGGGCAGCGTAGATTTAAAAGATATTCAACTAGAGAGAATTGACAGCTCATTGGTTGATTCTGCTCAGGTAGAAAAGAAAGGTAATGGCAAACGACGAAATAAGAAGGAAGAAGAGGAATTAAAAAAGCAGCTTGACGAGGCTGAAAACGCAAAGAAAGAAGCTGATAAGGCGAAGGAAGAAGCTGAGAAAGCTAAGGAGGCTGCAGAAAAAGCGCTCAATGAAGCGTTTGAAGTACAGAACTCGTCAAAGCAAATTGAAGAAATGCTGCAGAACTTTTTGGCTGACAATGTAGCAAAAGACAATCTGGCTCAGCAAAGCGATGCTTCCCAGCAAAATACACAGGCTAAAGCAACGCAGGCTTCTAAACAGAACGATGCTGAAAAAGTTCTTCCTCAACCTATTAATAAAAATACCAGCACTGGCAAAAGTAATAGCAGTAAAAATGAGGAAAATAAGCTCGATGCCGAGTCTGTTAAAGAGCCGCTTAAAGTCACATTAGCGCTTGCGGCCGAGAGTAACAGCGGTAGCAAAGATGATAGTATAACTAATTTTACCAAACCTCAGTTTGTAGGTAGCACTGCTCCCAATGCCACGGTCATTATTAAAATTAATGGTATTGCTGTCGGTCAGGCTGTAGCGGATAGTTTGGGTAACTTCACCTTCACTGCGCCTGAAACATTGACTGATGGAACATACAATCTGGAGGCAGAGGCCAAGACTGCTGATGGGAGCGGTAGCGCCAAACTTGTCATTACTATCGATTCCGTTACCGATAAGCCAACATTTGAACTTTCGCCTGAAAGTAGTGTGTCTGGTCATAAGGGCTTAACGCCGACCTTGACGCCTTCAATTGTTGGTACGGCGGAAGAGAATGCCAAGGTTGACATTTATGTAGATAATAAACTGGTTGCCAGCGTTGATGTCGATAAAGATGGAAACTGGAGTTATGAATTTAAAGATAATGAACTATCTGAGGGCGAAAATAGTATAAAAGTCGTTGCCGTGGATAAAGCAGGTAATAAAAACGAAACGACGGATAGTATCATAACCGACACCATTGCTCCGGAAAAGCCGACGATTGAGCTGGATGATAGTAGTGATTCCGGCATTAAAAATGACAGCATTACTAATAGCACCCTGCCAACATTTATTGGTGTGGCGGAACCCGGTTCTACAGTCTCTATTTATCTTGGACTTAAACATCTTGGTGAGGTCATTGTTGCTAAAGATGGGACATGGAGCTATACGCTCACTACGCCGCTCAAGGATGGCGAATACAATATAACAGCAACAGCTACTGATATTGCCGGGCATACCTCAGCGACGGCAAATCTGCCTTTTACTATTGATACACGTATCAGCTATTTCAGCGCTGAGATTGAAACGACTGATGATAGCGGTATTGTTGGAGATAACGTTACTAACAATACTCGCCCAACCTTTACAGGTAAAACTGAGCCAAATGCTATTATCAGTGTCATAAATAGTGAGACTGGCGAAGAGGTTATTTTTAAAGCGAATGACAAGGGCGAATGGACGTTCAATTTCACTTCCGACTCAGTGGAAGGGGTTAACAATCTTACGTTCACTGTTGAAGATGTCGCTGGCAACAAAAAGGATTTTTCCTTTAGTTACGTTATCGATACTGTTGCCCCTGTACCTCCGACAGTTTCTTTGGAGGATTTTGTTGTTTTACCGAATGGTATAATTTTATCAGGGAATGATTTACCGGCTTTAGTCGGTACGGCAGAGCCAAAGTCTACCATCTTATTGATGCGAGATGGTAAATTATATGACAGCATTGAGGTTGACTCAAACGGGACCTGGAATTATCAGTTTAGTAATAAATTTCTTCAGGGTGCCTATGATATTGAAATCATTTCTCAGGATGCCGCCGGTAATAAATCCTCTACTGTTAAATATTCTTTTACTATTCAAACTGAAGTTGTACCTCCAAAAGCGGAACTCGATGCCAGTGATGATTCCGGTGCAAAAGGCGACTGGATTACCAATAAACATAATGCTCTGACATTACTGGGAACAGCGGATAGGTTTGCTACCGTAAATATCCTTATCGATGGTAAAACGATAGGCGTGACGACTGCGGATGCAGACGGTAACTGGAATTTTGATATTTCCCGAAATCTGTCTGACAATGTTTATAAGATTACGGTTGAATCCATCGATCCTTTAGGAAGAACGTCATCTGTAGATTATCAGCTTACCATTGATAGCTTTACGCCGATCCCTACTGTTATGTTGCATGATAGCGCTGATTCTGGCGTTAAAGGCGATATGATTACTAAAATTAATACGCCGTTGTTTACCGGGATGGCTGAAGCTAATGCTAAGGTTTCCATCTATGTTGACGGTGTGTTAAGTGGCGAGGCTATTGCTGGCGATGATGGTGTATGGAATTTTCAATTTACCACAGCGTTATCCGATGGCTCGCATGACGTAACGGTAAAGGTAGAAGATATTGCCGGTAATACTGCCTCCTCATCAGCGTATAATTTCCAAATCGTAACGCAAACGCAAAAACCAACAATAGAGTTGGTCAACGATACGGGGGTTGATAATACAGACCATATTATTAATGAAAAGAATCCTGCACTGACAGGAACCGCTGCACCCTATTCAACGGTTAAACTCTATATTGATGGTGCACTGATCGCTGAGGTCAGAACAAATAAAGATGGCAGATGGGAGTATACCCTGAAAGCCGATCAAGGTTTGGTTGATGGCGATCATAGAATAACCGCTTCAGTTGAAGATATCGCTGGCAACATTGCCCATTCGGATCCTTTCTTAATTAGCGTCGATACTGCTATTTCAATACCGATAGTTTCATTGAGCCCGGATTCAGATTCGGGAATTTCAGATGATAATTTAACGAATATCGTTAAACCTACCTTGCACCTAAAAGATATTGATCCGGACATTATCAGTGTTCAGGTATGGGATGCCGCGTCTGATACGCAGATCGGTGTTGCCACGCAACAACCTGATGGTTCATGGGCCTATACCTTTACTTCAGATTTAACGGAAGGCTTGCATCAGGTTTATGTCAAGGTTGAGGACATTGCGGGTAATAAAGCGAACAGCGCGGTATTCGATTTTACTATCGATACCACAGTATCAACGCCGGTGATTTCCCTGCTTTCTAAGGATGATACGGGGGTTGCAGGCGATAACCTGACCAACATCAATAAGCCAGGTTTTGCTATTTCCGGTGTTGATGCCGATGCGCATCGGGTCGTCGTACAGGTGATGCACAATGGCGTGAGCGAAGAGATCGAACTTTCCCACCTCAATGGTAGCTGGTTATTTACACCAGGGAATACGTGGGCGGATGGCAGCTACACGTTAACGGTGAAAGTAGAAGATAAGGCAGGAAATACCAACTACTCAGCGCCGCTGACGGTCGTTATCGATACCCAAATCGCCATTGATGGGGTGGAACTGGTCAACGATAGCGGTGTGAAAGGCGATAATATGACCAACGACGACCGTCCCCACTTTCGTGTGACGGTACCGACGGATGTCAATGAAGTCCGTCTGAGCATTGACGGTGGTAATTCGTGGGTTCAGGCAACTCCGGGCGTGGCAGGAAGCTGGGAGTATATCTGGCCGACAGACCTGGCAGATGGTCAATACACGCTAACGGTGGAAGCGACTGATAAAGCAGGCAATACAGTGACGAAGACCATCGATTTCGCGGTGGATACCACGCTGTCAGTGCCGGTCATCGTACTGAATAGCGCGGACGATACCGGTGTCCAGGGCGATAACATGACGAATAGCACCCAGCCGACATTCGCCCTGCAGCATATTGATGATGATGCCGTTCGCGTTACGGTCAGCGTGGAGCATGGCGGCGTCACCACCACATTTGACGCCACGAAAGGTGTAGGCGGATGGACCTTTACGCCGACAGGGGCGTGGGCGGATGGTGATTATACCCTGAGTGTGTCAGTCGAAGATAAAGCGGGAAACACCAGCCATTCGGCATCGCTGACGGTGACGGTGGACACGCAAATCGCCATTAATAACATTGAACTGGTCAATGACAGCGGTATTCCCAACGATAATCTGACTAATAACGTGCGTCCGCACTTCCAGGTGACGGTACCGACGGATGTCAACGTGGTGCGCCTGAGCATTGACGGCGGCAAGACGTGGTTCAACGCTACCCAGAACGCGACGCCGGGCGTCTGGGATTATATCTGGCCGGATGATGTGGCCGACGGAGGCTATACCCTGACGGTAGAAGCGACCGATGAGGCGGGAAATAAGACAACACAGACGCTCGATTTCACCATCGATACCACTCTGTCTGTGCCGACCCTCTCGCTGGACAGCGCAGATGACAGCGGCATCGCGGGCGATAATATCACCAATGTTAAAACGCCGGGCTTTACCCTCAACAATATTGATGCCGATGTCAGCCGGGTAACAGTGGAGGTAATGCACAATGGCATTAAACAGGAGGTGCCACTGGTTCAGACCGGCGGACAGTGGCGCTTTGCGCCGACCAGCGACTGGGCGGACGGCGACTATATCCTGACGGTGAAGGTAGAAGATAGGGCCGGAAATGTGAAGCAGTCCGCGCCGTTGACGGTGACAGTGGACACGCACATCGCCATTGACCGTATTGAACTGGTTAACGACAGCGGTATCCCCGGCGATAATCTGACCAATGAAGCACGCCCGCACTTTCAGGTGACAGTACCGGCGGATGTTAACGGTGTAAGACTGAGCATTGATGGCGGCAAAACGTGGTTTGACGCTACGCAGAGCGCGACGCCGGGCGTTTGGGATTATACCTGGCTGACGAATGTGGCTAACGGCCCTCACACCCTGATGGTGGAAGCGTCCGACAAGGCGGGAAACAAAACGACGCAGAAACTGGACTTCATCATCGATACCATGCTGTCAGAACCGACGATTACCCTGGACAGTGCGGATGACAGCGCCGCTGGCGATAACATCACCAACGTTAAGATGCCAGGCTTTACCCTCGGTAATATCGACGCCGACGTGACCAAAGTGGTGGTGACGGTGGCGCATGATGGTAAGAACCAACAGATAGAGTTGATTAAGAACGGCGGTGTGTGGCGCTTTACGCCGGGCGCAGCCTGGACCGATGGCGACTATACGCTGACGGTAAAGGTAGAAGATAAGGCGGGTAATACAAATTATTCTGCGCCGCTGACGGTGACTATCGATACGCAAACGTCTATTGATCGCATTGAACTTCTTAATGACACGGGTATTGTCGGGGATAACCTGACCAATGAAGCACGTCCACAGTTTCATATTACGGTACCGACGGACGTGAACTCTGTGCAACTGAGTCTTGATGGCGGCATCAACTGGGTTAACGCAACGCTGACGCCCGACGGCGTTTGGGAGTATATATGGCCGACAGATCTGGTCGAAAATACGTATACCCTGACAGTGAAAGCAACCGATGTTGCAGGCAACACGGCGACGGAAACGCTCAATTTTATCATTGATACCACATTGTCGACACCGACCATCACGCTGGATAGCGCAGATGATAGCGGCACCGCCAACGATAATAAGACTAACGTTAAAACACCGGGTTTTATTATCGGCGGTATTGATTCTGACGTGACTCAGGTCGTCGTGCAGGTGATGCGCGATGGTCACAGCGAGGAGGTGGAGCTGACGCAGACTAACGGGCAGTGGCGTTTTGTACCCGGCAGCGCGTGGACTGATGGCGACTATACGCTGACGGTAACGGTGAAAGATGAGGCGGGTAATATTCGCCACTCAGCGCCGTTGACGGTCACCATCGATACGCAAATCGCCATTGACCATATTGAACTGGTCAATGACAGCGGTATTCCCGACGATAATCTGACCAATGAAGCGCGCCCGCACTTCCAGGTGACGGTACCGACGGATGTCAACGTGGTGCGCCTGAGCATTGACGGCGGCAAGACGTGGTTCAACGCTACCCAGAGCGCGACGCCGGGCGTCTGGGATTATACCTGGCTGGCTGATGTGGGAGAGGGTAAGCATACCCTGACAGTGGAGGCGACCGACAAGGCGGGAAACAAAACGACGCAGCAACTGGACTTCATCATCGATACCCTACTGTCAGAACCGACTATCGTGCTGGACAACACGGACGACAGCGGAACAAAAGGCGATAACCTGACCAACGTAAATAAGCCGACGTTTTTACTGGGCAATATTGACGCAGACGCGCGGTATGTCACGGTTGAGGTGCAGCATGGTGGCACGAAAGAAGTGCTGACGGCCACCAAAGACGCGACCGGCAACTGGAGCGTAACACCGACCGGCACATGGGCAGATGGCGACTATACGCTGACGGTGAGGGTGGAAGATGAGGCGGGGAACGAAAAACACTCAGCGTCGCTGACGGTCACTGTTGATACCCAAATCACCATTGATGCTATTGAACTGGTTAATGATAACGGTATTCCCGGCGACAATATGACTAACGACGCCCATCCGCAGTTCCGCGTGACGGTACCGGGGGACGTTAACGAAGTCAGTCTGAGCATTGACGGTGGCGTGACCTGGGTTAAGGCGACACAGAGCGCGACGCCGGGCGTCTGGAATTATACCTGGCCGGGCACCGTGCCGGATGGCGACTATACGCTGAATGTGAAAGCGACTGACAATGCGGGTAATACGGTGACGGAGACACTCCACTTCACTATTGATACCACGCTGTCGACGCCGGTCATCGTACTGGATAGCGCGGACGACACCGGCATCCAGGGCGATAACATGACCAATCGCACCCAGCCGACATTTAACCTGCAACATATTGATGATGATGCCGTTCGCGTTACGGTCAGCGTGGAGCATGGCGGCGTCACCACCACATTTGACGCCACGAAAGGTGTAGGCGGATGGACCTTTACGCCGCCGACATCATGGGGGGCGGGCGATTATACCCTGAGTGTGTCAGTCGAAGATAAAGCGGGGAACACCAGCCATTCGGCATCGCTGACGGTGACGGTGGACACGCAAATCGCCATTAATAACATTGAACTGGTCAATGACAGCGGTATTCCCGACGATAATCTGACTAATAACGTGCGTCCGCAGTTCCAGGTGAAGGTACCGACGGATGTTAACGAGGTGCGCCTGAGCATTGACGGCGGCAAGACATGGTTCAACGCTACCCAGAGCGCGACGCCGGGCGTCTGGGATTATACCTGGCTGGCTGATGTGGGAGAGGGGAAGCATACCCTGACAGTGGAGGCGACCGACAAGGCGGGAAACCAGACGACGCAGAAACTGGACTTCATCATCGATACCCTACTGTCAGAACCGACTATCGTGCTGGACAACACAGACGATAGCGGAATAAAAGGCGATAACCTGACCAACGCGAATAAGCCGACGTTTTTACTGGGTAATATTGACGCAGACGCGCGGTATGTCACGGTTGAAGTGCAGCATGGCAGCACGAAAGAAGTGCTGACGGCCACCAAAGGCGCGACCGGCATCTGGAGCGTGACACCGACCGGCACATGGGCAGATGGCGACTATACGCTGACGGTGAGGGTGGAGGATGAAGCGGGTAACGTAAAATACTCGGCGCCGCTGACGGTCACGGTTGATACCCAAATCACCATCGATGTTATTGAACTGGTTAATGATAACGGTATTCCCGGCGACAACCTGACCAATGACGTTCGTCCACACTTCCGCGTCACGGTGCCAGGGGATGTCAACGAGGTACGTCTGAGTATCGACGGCGGTAATACGTGGGTTCGTGCAACACAGGGCACGGCAGGGAGCTGGGATTACACCTGGCCGAAAGATGTGACCGACGGGCTACATACCCTGACGGTAGAAGCGACCGATAAGGCGGGAAATAAGACGACGCAGACGCTCGATTTTACCATTGATACCCGGCTGTCAACGCCTACCATCACTATGGATAGCAGGGACGATACAGGTGCCATTGGCGATCATATTACGAGCGTCAAAAGACCGGGCTTTACCATTGGCAATATTGACTCCGATGCGCAATCGGTCATTTTGCGGATCACACAGGGCGGCAATAGCCAGGAAGTGACACTAACCCAGGTTGGAGGACAGTGGCGCTTTACGCCAGATGCTGACTGGGCGGACGGTAGCTATACACTGACGGTAGAGGTAACGGATAACGCAGGAAACGTTCGTCAGTCCACGCCGCTGATAGTGACGGTAGATACGCAAACCAGCATTACTGATATTACATTGGTCAATGATCATGGCGTGCCGGATGACAATCTAACTAACAGCACCCGTCCGCAGTTTGAGATCACGGTGCCGGCGGATGTGAATTCTGTGCAACTGAGCATTGATGGCGGCGCAAACTGGGTGAGCGCGGCGCAGGGTATCGAAGGCGTCTGGGGCTATACCTGGCCAACGGATATGGGCGATGGAAAACACACCCTAACCGTCATGGTCACCGACAGAGCGGGCAATACGGCGACGCAAACGCTTGAATTTTTCATCGACACCCGGTTGTCGACGCCGACCATTGCGCTGGATAGCACGGATGATACCGGTACGCCTGGCGATGATATGACCAATCGCACCCGGCCGACCTTTATTCTGCAGAATATCGATTCGGATGTTATCAACGTTACAGTCAGCGTCACGCATAATGGAACGACAACCTCGTTTACTGCGACACAGGGGGCTGGAGGATGGAGCTTTACACCGCCAGCGCCGTGGGGCGACGGTGATTATACGCTGACGGTGACAGTGGAGGATCGGGCGGGAAATACGCGTCCGTCTACGCCGCTGACGGTGACAGTGGATACGCAAATAGCCATTGATCATATTGAATTAGTCAACGATAGCGGCGTCCCTGGCGATAATATCACAAAACATGTGCGTCCGCAGTTCCAGATCTCGGTACCGGATGATGTGGAAAAGGTTCTTCTGAGTATTGACGGCGGCACGACCTGGGTTACTGCAATCAAGAGTTCGACGGCTGGCATTTGGGATTACACCTGGCCGACGGATATGCCAGAGGGACAGCATACCCTGATCGTGGAAGTGACTGACGGTGCGGGTAATAAGATGACGGGGACGCTCGATTTCACTATCGACATCACGTTGTTGACGCCAACCATTGAGCTAGCGCCCGATCAGGATACCGGACAGAATAAGAACGATAATCTGACCAGTGTCACTCAGCCGATATTTGTGTTGGGGAGTATCGATAAAGATGTTCGACACGTGGAATTGAGTATTGAGCATAACGGCACGTTTAAAACGGTGGTACTCACCGAATCAGCCGACGGCTGGCGTTATCGACCGGATTCTGCTTTGGCGGACGGTAGCTACACATTCACCGTGACGGTAACAGATGTGGCAGGCAACCAGCAAACATCCGCGCCTTTAAAGGTGACGATAGACGGTACGTTGACTACGCCGGTGATTGAACTGGCAGCTGGCGAAGATAGCGGTACTGTTGGCGATCGCCTCACCAATCACGATCGGCCGGTGTTCGACATACGCCAGGTTGATTCTGACGTTACGCGCGTGATGGTCAAAGTAACTTACAACGGTAAAACGCACGAGGAAGCGGCGGTATTCACCAATGGTCAATGGCGCTTTACGCCTTCTGCGAGCTGGGCTGATGGCTCATATCAGTTAGCCGTTGTGGTGGAAGATCTGGCGGGGAATGTAAAAGAATCTGCGCCGTTAGAGGTGCGTATTGATACCACGACAACCATTAACAATATCGTATTGCTTAATGATACTGGCGTGCAGAATGATCAATTAACGAATGTTGCCAAACCGTCATTCAGAATTGACGTTCCCGGTGATGTCATCCAGGTACGCGTAACCCTGGATGGTGGCGCTAATTGGAATGTGATACGCAAAAATGCCGACGGACAGTGGATTTTTGACAGTCCGAATACTCTGGTTGACGGCACATATACCCTTCGCGTAGAGGCCACGGATGAGGCAGGTAATATTGCGAATAAAGATTTAGTATTTAATATCGATACTAATATACAGGTTCCGACTATTGCTTTAGACGCAGGACAAGATACCGGAGCGAATACCGCCGATAATATTACTAATATTTCACGACCCACCTTTACGATTGGTAATGTTGACCCCGATGTTATTAAAGTCGTGGTGACGATTGATGGTCATGATTATAACGCGACTAAGGTTGGGGCTGGTTGGCAATTTACACCAGGCAATGCCATTCCGGATGGTTCTTATAATATTACCGTTACGGTTGAAGATAAGGCCGGAAATACCGCGACATCGAAACCATTACCTGTTGTGATAGATACGACGGCTGAAATTGAAAGCGTCACGTTGGTTACAGATAGCGGTGATAGCGATGTAGATAACATTACCAAAGTCGACAAGCCGCAGTTTAGTATTGTTACCGCTGATGATATTACCCATGTGCGCGTTAAAATCGATAACGCCGCTAATTGGATTGAACTCACAAAAGGAGGGGATGGCCGCTGGATATTTAATGTCGGTTCGGCATTACCTGATGGGAAACACACTCTCTTGGTTGATGTGACTGATATCGCTGGCAACGTTGCGCAAGAAACGCTGCAGTTTACGATTGATACGACTCTGCGAGAGCCGACAATTGTACTCGATCCCACCCATGATACTGGTGATGATACTAATGATAATCTTACCAGGATTAACAAACCGGTGTTTATTATCGGTAATGTCGATAATGATGTATCACACATTGTGGTTCATATTGATGGTCGGGATTACACCATTGAAAACACAGGGGGGAATTTAACCTTTACGCCGGATCAACCGCTGTCTGACGGTCAGCATACGATCTCTGTTACCGTAACGGATATTGCTGGTAATACCAAAACATCGGCCGAACTGCAGATTGAAATCGACACGCAGGTTCAGATTGACAGTGTTACGTTAACAACAGATAGCGGCGTCAACGATCACGATAATGTCACCAATGCTACCCGTCCCTCTTTTGAAATTGCAACGCCTGATGATGTGACATCGGTGCTGGTTTCTTTCGATGGCGTAAACTGGACGCCTATCAGTAAAAATGCGGCCGGGCAGTGGGAATTTACTGCAGGTAGCGCATTGTCTGATGGTCATTATACTCTCCATGTCCAGGCGACGGATCGGGCAGGGAATACGGCAAATTCCACGCTGGGCTTCACCGTGGATACGCAGATTGACGGCCTGAGCGTCGTGATGCTGGACGACGCCGGAAAGGATTCTACGGATGGTATTACGAATATTACCTCTCCACGTTTTGAAATTTCAGCCAGAGAACCGCTGCAGAGCGTGACGGTAATTTTAAACGGGAAATCCAGCACACTGACTCAGGGGGCAGGTAATAAATGGCTGTTTACCCCTGATACACCGTTAGTGGATGGAACTTACAAAATAGAAATAGTGGCTGAAGATATCGCAGGTAATAAAATTAGCAAAGAGGTATCATTCACAATAGACACTATTGTTTCTGATCCCAGTATTGATTTGCTGGATGCGGATGATACTGGCGAAAGCGCTGTTGATAATATTACGAGTGTCACTAAACCACGTTTCGTTATTGGCAATGTACCCGCCGATATTGATACTGTTGTAATCAGAATTAACGGCGTTTCTTATCCGGTTACGGCAAATGGCAATAACCTCTGGGAATTTCAGGTTCCCGTTGCGTTAAACGATGGCGTATATGAAGCCGTTGTTGTCTTCAGAGATATTGCCGGAAATACTTCTGAAACTAAGCTGCCCTTTACCATTGATACCACGACAAGCGTCAGTGTCAGAATGGAGCCAGCATCTGATACCGGCAGCTCCAATAGCGATAACCTTACGAATAAGCAAAATCCCAAATTCGAAGGTACTGCAGAGCCCAATGCGAAACTGGTGATTACCATTGTTGATGATAAGTCAGGTCGGGAGGTTCTAAAACACACGATTACGGTTGGCGCCGATGGCAACTGGAGTGTGACGCCGAATATACTGCCGGATGGCATGTATACCATCAACGTCGTCGCAACAGATGTCGCGGGAAATACTGCGCAAACGCAGGAAAGATTCACTATCGATACGGTTACGATCGATCCTACCATTCGCCTTTCGGATCCATCTATTGATGATCAGTATGAAGCAACCAGCCTGCGTCCTGAGTTCAAAGGGCTAGCCGAAGCGTTCTCGACGATTATGATTCAGTGGGATGGGAAAGTGGTCGGCTCGGCAAACGCCAATGCGAATGGCGAATGGAGTTGGACGCCGCCATCAGTATTAGCGCCAGGCTCCTATGTTGTGAGCATTGTTGCCAAAGATAAAGCGGGTAATGAATCGTCGCAGGTCGACTTTCCTGTCGTAATACCTGTTATTGATGTCACGCCTCCAACCATAAAGCTCAGCGAGGAGAGCGATAGTGGTGCCTTAGGAGACTTTACCACGAATAATAAAACGCCGACCCTGGTTGGGAACACGTTACCTAATGCGATTGTGAGTATTTATGTGGATGGCGTGAAGGTCGGCGAGGCGACAGCGGATACAGCGGGTCGATATACTTTCCAGTTATCGGAAATGAAAGATGGCCATTATGTCGTCCAGGTGGGTATCGTCAACCCTCGCGATAATAGCGAACTGCGTTCCACCGCCGTTGATGTCACTATCGATACCGAGGTTGCTGAACTGGTATGGAATATATCTGGAATGCATGAGGGCGGATATATCAATACGGTGACGCCGGAGATTGGCGGCACCAGTGAGCCAAACAGCAAAATCACTATCTTTGTGAATGGCGTTGAAAAAGCGATTGCTTATACGACAGGCGCAGGACACTGGGGCGTAGTATTACCTGCTTTGGGTAATGACGGTAATTATGTATTAACGTTTAAAGTTGAAGATGTTGCCGGCAATATCAGAGAGTTTGGTCCGCAGAATGTGATACTGGATACGGTAATTTCGCCGTTAACCGTGGTATTACGCGAAGCTGATGACAGTGGCAAAGTTGGCGACTGGATCACCAATAAATCTCATGTCACCATCGATGGTACTGCCGAAGCCGGAAGTACTTTAACCATCAGGAATCCGCAGGGGGTGGTTATTGCTACCCTGGTGGTAGGCAATGATGGTCGATGGAGCGCAGAATTAGATCTGCGTGAAGGTAGTAATGCCTTTGTCGTGGTATCGGAAGATAAAGCGGGCAACAGCCAACAAAAAGATATCCTGATAGAACATGATACGCAGATTGAAATCAGCGATATTTCATTAAGTCGGGATACTAATAGCGGTGATAAATATGATCTGATTACCAATAATAAGTCTCCGGTACTGGTTGCCATGACCGATCCCGGCGCGACGGTACAGGTTTATATTAATGGTGTGTTACAAGGCACAGTAGAGGCGAGTTCGTCAGGTAATATTAGCTATACCATGCCGGCAAATAGCGCCGACGGCGAGTATCAGGTGCAATTTGTTGCTACGGATACTGCTGGTAACCGGGTTGAGTCTGCGATTACAACCGTGACAATCGATTCTCAAATTGCTGTCTTTGACATTGATGAAGATTCATTACCGGCCCTCTCTAATAACCGGGCGTTGTCAGTCTCAGGTGTCGGGGAGGCAGGTTCTCAGGTCAGCATCTTTGTCGATGGTAAATTAGTCAACGTTGTTATGGTTGAGGCTGATGGCACATGGCGCGCGCCGATACTGCTGCAAGATGATGGTACGTTTAATATTCATTT
This sequence comes from Salmonella sp. JXY0409-18, assembly GCF_020268625.1. Classification (NCBI taxonomy): domain Bacteria; kingdom Pseudomonadati; phylum Pseudomonadota; class Gammaproteobacteria; order Enterobacterales; family Enterobacteriaceae; genus Salmonella; species Salmonella sp. JXY0409-18. Next base: position 4,179,662 of record NZ_CP084216.1, on the reverse strand, counting down.
CAGCATTACTGACGTTGCTGGCAACACTGAAGTGAGCAAGGATTATAGCGTGGATGTCGATTCATCAACCGACTTCCCAACGCTCAACCTTGAAGATGCGAGCAACTCTGGTTCACTTGACGATCTGATTACTAGTCACAACAAGCCTGTGTTAGTTGGCACCGCAGAAGCGGGAGCCACAATCCATATTTATGTGGATGAAAAGATCGTGGCAAATGTTCTTGTGCTTGAAGATGGAACCTGGTCCTATCAGTTTGATAATGCGTTAAAAGATGGTGAATATTCTATCCGAGTGGTTGCCGAAGACCCGGCAGGTAATACGGCAGAATCGCCTCGCTTACTCGTCACGATAGATACCAGTACGTTTATCGATAATCCTGTTATGATGGCAGGTTCTGATAACGGTATTTTCAGTAATGATAGTATAACGAGTCAAACCCGGCCTGCGTTTAGTATTTATGGAGAAATGAACCAGAGTGTTCAGATTTTCATTGATGGGGTGTTAGTCGATACGATCACGGTGACGGACAGAAATCAAGTTTATCGACCTGAGTCACCGTTGGGCGATGGTTCCCATAGCATTTATTATGTTATCACCGATAAAGCAGGCAACACGGCTACCTCGAAAACGCTAAACTTTACTATCGATACCTTTAATACGACGCCTGTCGCCATTGATTCTATCGGTGGACAAACGTTAGCAGAGATGACCGGTAGTGATGGCAAAATATATATAACGGACACGACACGTAACTTATTGTTTAGTGGCAGTGCCGAGCCCAATAGCAAAATAGAAATCATCATTAATGGCTTAAATGTGGGGGAAGTTTGGGTTAATGACAAAGGCCACTGGCAGATGCCGGTGAACCCGCTTTATTTCACAGAAGGCCAGCTGGATATCACTGTTAAATCTACGGACCGTGCTGGTAACGTAAATCAGGAAAAGTATTCCATTTGGGTCGATACGCATATCCAGGTATTTACCAGCGAGCTTGATGACAATAAATCATCATCGAAAACGGACTGGTGGAGTAATAGCTCCACTATTACCATGAGAGGTATGGGGGAAATTGGCGCTACGGTATCATTAATCGTGGCAGGGGTCACGCTGGCAACCGCTGTCGTTGCGGCTAATGGGCAGTGGGAGTTATCGACCGATCAGCTTCCGGAAGGGAAATACGATATCACTTTGAGTATTGAGGATAACGCAGGCAACCGTAAGGAAGAGGTACATGAAATATTTATTGATCGAACGCCGCCAAACGCTCCGGTCGTAACTTATTCAGATATTGTCAACGATCTAATTATTATGCAGGGGACGGCGGAAGCCAAATCTCAGCTAATAATAACCGATAGTAATGGGAATACTTATACGTTAACCGTTCCTGATAATGGTAAATGGAGTATGGCGATCCCGTATCCATCGGAAGGGAAGTTTACCATTACGAGTGTGGATGCGATTGGTAACCGGAGTGATGATGTCCCTCTCGATATCATGAAAGAGACTCCTGTTATTTCATTATCTCCAGACTCAGACAGTGGTACGGTGGGCGATAATATTACGCGAGATAATCAGCCTACCTTTATTATCGGGAATCTGGAAAGCGATGTTGTGGTCGTTCAGGTCGATATCAATGGAACCGTATATAATGCTGAAAAAAATGCCGATGGCGTTTGGTTCTTTACGCCAGGTACACCGTTAGCTGATGGTTCCTATACGATATCGGTAATCGCAAGCGATGCCGCGGGTAATCAGAAAAACTCGTTACCCATTACCGTTACGATCGACAGTACGCTGACCGTGCCGGAGATTGCGCTGGCAGCAGGTGAAGGCAATGGCGCTTCAGACAGCGATAACGTGACGAATCACAATCACACCCAGCCTAAGTTCACGCTGCAGCATATTGATGCTGACGTGACCGGGGTGACCGTAAACGTGACGCATAATGGCGTGACAGACATCTATCAGGCGACGCAAGGCGCGGATGGCTGGACCTTCACGCCGCCAGCCGCCTGGAATGATGGTACCTACACGCTGAGCGTGACGGTGGTGGATCGCGCGGGGAACTCACTGCAATCTGCTTCGCTGGAGGTGACGGTTGACTCAACGGTGACGGTAACAGCGGATAGCCAGCATGACGATGCGAGCGATGACGCCACGCCAACAGCGGTTACTCCACCGGAGTCTGAAACAGTGAATGCCGAAAGCGCTACGCATCTTCGTACAGTGCCGTCTGCGGCGGAAGAAAGCGTGGTGAAGGAGACAGCCTATAGTATTACCTTGTTAAACGCTGACTCTGGGGATGAAATAGATCGTTCAATTAGTCAGACACCTTCTTTTGAAATATCAGTACCTGAGAATATTGTTAATGTCAGTGTTATGTTTGAAGGAGAAGAGTTTACTCTGCCGATAACTAACCAGAAAGCAATATTCGAAGTTCCGCTATCTTTGGAAGATGGTGAATATACTATGGACGTGAAATTCCTTGATAAGGACGATGATTTCCTGATTAAGGAGAAAACATTCTCAGTCGATCACTCCTCGGCGGATATTGTGAACGCAATGAATGCAAGAGGAAAGACCGAGGATGATATTAATGATTCCCCTTCAACGAGTTCTGTAGGGCACAACAATAACGGCGCTATTGAAGTTTTCGCCGTTAATGAAGTTACGTTACCTGTAGATAATCAAGAAGAACACGCATAATAACGGAGACCCCTCACCTTTGGGTGAGGGGGTTTACTTATGGATAAAAAACTAGAACCTTATTATTTAAGTGCGGAAACGGCATTATCTATAGTGTCTAAAAAATTCAACATAAAAATTGACATCAAAGAAGATGATATAAATTTAAGATTTAAAAAGTACGACAGAAATAACACTGACGACTCTATACAAATGAAGAATTTCTTTTTGTCGTTAGGGCTTTCTCTACAGGATATATTATTTAATAATGGTGAGGATTTACTAAATGAGCCTATGCCGATTTTACTATTAACACCAGAAATGAAGTGGATGGTGTGTGTGAGTGGCGGGCAAAAAATAAAGTTGGTAAACGCGCGCGGTGAACTCTGTTATGTTGAAATTGAAGATGAATATTTAAAAGAGTTATCTGCATTTAGTATACTACCTTTAAATAAAGTTGTTGATAGTATAAGAGTAAAAAATATCATAAAAAACTCTTTATCGATGAACAAGATTTTTTATACTAAATACTTCTTTTCATCTCTTTTTATGGCAATTTTTGCGTTAACTATTCCAGTATTTAGTAATCTGTTCTATGATAAGCTTGTTCCAAGTGCTTCGGTTTCATCTTTATTTGGCGTGGCTATAATTGTTGCTGTATTTATTGTTTTTGAGTTTATCCTTCGTACTTCGAAAGATATTTATCAGTCTATCACAGCAAGGCAGGATGACGTCGATATTGATATCGCATTTCTTGAAGCGGTACTTTATAGTAAAAAGAAAAATGGCAGATCCATGTCATCAGCATTTGTGCTATGGAATGAGTTTCAGAAAATTAAACCCGTTTTATTAAACTCGATCTTTCAACGTATAGCCGATATTCCAATATTTATTATATTTCTCATTGTTATATATGTAAATTTAGGTCTGGTCGTTATTGTCCCTGTTGCCATGTTTATCGTCTCTATTATTATTTCCCTCGTTAACCACCATTATACTAATGAGTTAATGAACAAACAAAAAGAAGGACAGAAGAACAGGAATATCTTCATCTCAGAGGTTTTCTTATCTATTAAAATGATCCATACCTTAAATAATCAAGGTTTACTTTTTGATTGGGTCAACACATCAAATGAACAGTCGTATCTTAACCTGAAGATAAGGAAATTAAATCTTATCTATCAATCTATATTGGGGAGTATGTCATCTATTACCCAAATAACTATTATGGTAATAGCCTTTTTTATGGTAATCAAGGGTGATGTTACTACTGGCGCAATTGTTTCATCTGTCATTGTCTCTGGTCGTATTTCCGGGATCATTTCGAATTTTTCTTCTACATTAATCTCTATTTTATCAGCAGAAAAAACCGGTAAGGATCTGCTTTCTTTTTTTGATGAAGATCAGGCAGAAAAAACACCGGCATTACAGTCCATATCAAAGTGCAATGGCGATATCTCTATTCGGGGTGTGAGTTATCAGTATGACGCTCAATCTCCGATGATTATTAACCGACTGTCTATAGACATACCTGCGGGGCAGCGTGTCGCAGTGATAGGCGAATGCGGTGCAGGAAAAAGCTCATTACTGGGAATGCTATCTGGCTACCTTTCGCCAACAGACGGCGCCATCTTATATGATGGATATAACTTAGGGCATTTATCGCAGAACTTTTTTTCTCAGCATTTAAGCGTGGTGACGACACATGATGTTTTATTCACCGGAACCATTGAAAGTAATTTCGCGTTAAAACCGCAAAACGACAGGGGCCGGGTACTCAAGGCGCTCCATCTGGCGAACTGTGGTTTTATCTTGCAACATCCTATGGGGCTGAAGTTTCCGGTGAATTTTATGGCTAAAAACCTGTCATCCGGACAGCAACAGCAGTTATTATTAGCACGTAGTCTGAGCAGTAACGCCAGCGTCTTTTTATGGGATGAACCAACATCAAATCTGGATGAAAATACCGAGAAGCAAATTTTTGATAACTTAGATGAGTTTATTCATGGGAAAACGTTGATCATGGTGACGCATCGTCGATATCTGATAAAGTATTTTGACCGGGTTCTGGTAATGAAAGGTGGAAAAATAATCCGTGATTGTTCTCCGGATAAATTATTAATGTAAAATAAGCAGCGCTTGTCGCTGTTATCAGGTGGTACTGCTTAATAAAAAAGACCCGTTGCACAAACGGGTCTTTTTTGTCATTTAACGAGTCGGCAATGTCTTCAATAAGTTTAGCTCGATTCTGTTAGGGCTATTCCACTTGCCATTTTTGGATAACCACACCTGGCGGCCCTCATCAACGGCAATGCGAGGGACGTGATGGTTCGCAAGGCTACTCCTGGCGCGCGATTCCGCGTTGAGATAACCGGTGGGCGGCTTCATCGGCAGCGATAGCGTATCAGGTCAGCACCATCGGCCATTCTGGCGGGGTCTGGCTCATCGTTTCGACCATTACGGCTTCAATGTTATGCCAGATCGCAGCGAGATCCATCATGGTAATACCGAGTAAACCGGTGGCAAACCAGCAGGCGGATACCACGCCCAGACCGCTACTGATCACCGCCAGACCAATATAATCTGATTTACGGAAACGGATATTGAGCGTGCTGGCTAAAAACATGAGCACGGCGCTCAACAGTTGCCAGCGGAGAAGAACGACACCAGTGGTTATGGCAGCCATGAAACATTTCCTCTGAATAGACCTTTGTCCAGGACAGCACAGCGTTGTTCCCGGGAAACGTGGGACATTCTGGCTATCAACGGACGTCACATCAACATCGAATGAAACATTGTTTCTGTTTCATTGTTTTTGTGAACTATATCACAAAAACAGGCTTGTTCGCCAGATCGGCAATGTATTTTTTGTGCGTTTTATAACCTTATTTTTTGTGTGACTTCTGCGCGTCCGTAGAGAAACAGCCGGAAAGCAAAGATGTATTATTACTACTCTTTTATTTTTTTTCGTGAAATTCAGACCTGATAAAAATATCAAGTTATTTATCAAAAGAAAGGAGTAAAGATGTATACCCCATCGTTTACTTAGGTATAAATCTGATGTTATCAAAAATATTTAGCGTCCTGCCTGGTATGCGAGAGAGATTGCGCTTAGTTATTAATGGTAAATGTTGATCGGTAAAAGTCTGTTGCTAATATTGATAAATTCATGCACCGTAAACCTCCGTTTGGTTCACGTCTTATTTTGCCAACAATAGTCACAAATAATGCAGGGAAATAGGCTGAAAATGAGTCAAAGCACACGACGCAAGGTGTTGAGATTTCTCGGAACGATCATTGTGGTGTTACTTCCTGTATTGCTGGCGATCTGGTTTGCTCATATCCGGGCAGTCTCTGAAACCAGAAATCAGTTACATTCATTTGCGCAGTTGGTATTAGATAAAACGGAGCGGGTTATCCTGCAAGCAGATTTAGCCCGCGATGCCGCTGAACAATATCAGGGGCAAGCCTGTACGCCAGCCCATCAACAGCGAATGCTGAATATTATCCGCGGTCGTTTGTACATTTATGAGTTGATTTATGCTAAGGGCCAGCGTTTTCTATGCTCTACGGTTATGACGCCAACAAGTCCTTATTTTATTCCCCGCGCTGACTATAAACGAAAGCCTGACATCGCTATTTATTACTATCGTGATACGCCTTTTTTCAACGGTTATAAAATGACATATATGCAGCGGGGAAACTATGTCGCGGTTATCAATCCCTTATCTTATAGCGAGGTGATGTCAGACGATCCGGCGTTGGCCTGGGGAATGTATGATACGGTGACCAACACCTTTTTCTCTCTGAGTGAACAGGCGCAGGCTGATCACCTATTACCTTTGGTACGACGGAGTGAACCTGTGTTCCAACAGGGTGAGCGTTTTTATACTCTGGTTAAATCAGCAAAACGACCGGTTGCCGCGATTGTGTCAACCTCAAAGCAACGCTTTTACCAGAACCTCTTTCATCAGCTTACGTTAACGCTACCGTTAGGGATCATCTGTAGCATTATCGTCTTATTTATGTGGTCACGATCCCGGCAGGCATATTACTCACCGCGTCGATTGCTGCAACGGGCCATTACCAGGCACCAGCTTTGCCTTCATTATCAGCCGATCATTGATATCCGAAACGGGACATGTGTAGGTGCCGAAGCGCTATTGCGTTGGCCGGGCTATCACGGTCCGGTGATGAGCCCGTGCGAATTTATTCCGCTGGCGGAAAAAGAGGGGATGATTGAGCAGATCACCGATTATGTCGTCGAAGAGGTATTTAATGATTTAGGTGGTTTTCTGGCCGCGCACCCGCATCTTTATGTCTCTATCAATCTCTCTGCCGCCGATTTTCTCTCTTCCCGACTAATTGTGATGATTCATGAAAAAACGCGTCAGCATTCAGTGCTTGCGCAACAGATAAAGGTTGAAGTGACCGAGCGCGGATTTATTGATGTGCCTAAAATGACGCCGATTATTCAGGCGTTTCGCCAGGCGGGATACGAGGTGGCAATTGATGACTTTGGTACCGGCTATTCGAACTTGCATAACCTGTACTCATTAAATGTCGACCTTTTAAAAATTGATAAATCTTTTGTCGACACGCTAACCACTAATAGCGCCAGCCATTTGATTGTGGAACATATTATTGAAATGGCGCAAAGTTTGCGGCTAAAAATCATTGCGGAGGGGGTTGAAACGGCTGAACAGGTTAGCTGGTTGCTAAAACGCGGCGTTCAGTATTGTCAGGGATGGCACTTTGCGAAGGCGTTACCACCGCAGGAATTCATCTCCTGGCTACAACAAACGCCCGCGCCTCTGACGATACGCGGGCAGACGCCCTACAGGCGGTGACGGTAATCGCTGGGAGTGCGATCGAACTCGCGGCGGAATACACGCGAGAAGGTTTGCTGCGATACATAGCCCAGGTCCATCGCGATATCAAAAATCGGGCGCTCGGTCGTTCGTAGCTCAACAGCCGCCAACAGGAGACGGCGCTGGCGAATATACTCGCCTAATGTTTGATGCGTTACCGTACGAAACATCCGCTGTAAATACCACTTGGAGTAGCCCGATTTTTTTGCCACCACATCAATGTTTAGCGGTTGGTCGATATGTTCATCAATCCATTCGATAAGGGTCTGAATTATCTGCTGATGCGACATATTGTTGCCTCTTAAACAGTATTCGATTCGTCGTTTTGTCTGCGGGCGAGTATAATTCCTCAAGTTAACTTGAGGTAAAGCGATTTATGGAAAAAAAATCTCCCCGTTTAAAAGCCTTACTGACGCCGGGGGAAGTTGCGAAACGTAGCGGTGTTGCTGTGTCCGCCCTGCACTTCTATGAAAGCAAAGGGCTAATTACCAGTATCCGTAATAGCGGTAACCAACGGCGATACAAGCGTGACGTGTTGCGTTATGTCGCGATTATCAAGATCGCCCAGCGTATCGGCATCCCGCTGGCAACTATCGGCGACGCGTTTGGTATCTTGCCGGAAGGACATACGTTAAGCGCGAAAGAGTGGAAGCAGCTCTCCTCGCAGTGGCGCGAAGAGTTAGACCGACGTATTCATACGCTGGTGGCGTTGCGCGATGAGCTGGACGGTTGTATCGGCTGCGGCTGTTTATCGCGTAGCGACTGTCCGCTGCGAAATCCAGGCGACAGGCTTGGCGAACACGGGACGGGTGCCCGGCTGCTTGAAGATGATTAACATGCACTCGGCCATCGGGCTGAGTTCACCTAAAACTAAAGCGCCGCTAAGGGCGCTTTAGTTTGTTTCCGGTCTTTGTCTTTCGCTCTATCCCGCTGATTACAGGAGGGTTTCCCCCGACGTCAACACCCCTCATATCGAGCACGTGGTGGAGGTTCCGGTTTGTGTTGATACTGTAAGTGTAAGCGACGACGCCCTGTTCGCCAGCGAAATGCTGATTTTTTAGCCGAAATTTTTACGGCAACTGCCATAATTTTCTATAGTTAGTTGGCATACCTTACAGGAGACAGCCATGCTGACGGTGCACCATTTAAATCAGTCTCGTTCGCAGCGCATCCTCTGGGCGCTGGAAGAGCTGGCGTTGCCTTACCAGATTGTGCGTTACCAGCGTGAAAAGACCATGCTGGCGCCGCCGGCATTGAAAAAAGTGCATCCGCTGGGCAAGTCTCCGGTTATCGAAGATCACGGTATGGTTATTGCGGAATCGGGCGCCATCCTGGAATATTTGCAGGACACTTACGACAGTATCGGACGCTTTAAACCTGCGGATGCGCAGGGGAAACAACACTATCGATTCTGGCTACATTACGCTGAAGGTTCGCTCATGCCCTTGCTATTGATGAGACTGCTCTTTACCTCTCTGGGTAAACCGCCGGTACCATTGGGCCTGCGAACGTTGGGCGGCGTTATCGGTAAGGGCGCGCAAAAAGCGTACCTCAATCCGCAACTGGAAACCCATGCGCGCTTTATTGACGGGCATCTGGCAAATCACCCCTGGTTTGCCGGAGAGCAGTTAAGTATGGCGGATATTCAGATGAGCTTCCCGCTATTTGCGCTGCTTGCCCGAGGCGGGATCGCTCATCTCGACCATATCAACGCATGGAAAGCGCGGGTAGAAATGCGTCCAGCCTGGCAGCGAGCGATTCAGCAGGGCGGTCCGTTTACCATTCCCGGCGGATAATGGCGTTTTTGTGAGCAGATTGCGCAACGTATTTGCTAACAGCGATGCGAAAAATTGTTGCTGGATTGCGCAGGGACGATAACGTTTGCGCATCGTCTGGCGATTTATTGAGCATACTAAGCAGAAAAGCATAAAAAGCGGCAAAGTTCAGTTGAAAAAGCGTTGATGATCGCTGGATAATCGTTTGCTTTTTTTTTGCCACCCGTTTTGTATACGTGGAGCTAAACGTTTGCTTTTTTGCGGCGCCCCGGTTGTCGTAAATGTAGCACAAGGAGATAACGTTGCGCTGTTAGTGGATTACCTCCCGCGTATACCGACGAATAATAAATTCTCAGGGGATGTTTTCTATGTCTACGCCTTCAGCGCGTACCGGCGGTTCACTCGACGCCTGGTTTAAAATTTCACAACGCGGGAGCACCGTTCGCCAGGAAGTCGTTGCTGGCTTAACCACGTTTCTCGCGATGGTTTACTCCGTCATCGTGGTGCCAGGGATGCTGGGTAAAGCCGGGTTCCCGCCTGCCGCCGTCTTTGTAGCGACCTGCCTGGTCGCAGGCGTCGGCTCTATCGTTATGGGGCTTTGGGCGAATCTGCCGCTGGCTATCGGTTGCGCTATCTCGTTGACGGCGTTTACCGCGTTTAGCCTGGTCCTGGGGCAGCATATTAGCGTACCGGTCGCGCTTGGCGCCGTATTCCTGATGGGCGTACTGTTTACCGTTATCTCCGCCACCGGCATTCGTAGCTGGATTTTGCGTAACTTGCCGCAGGGCGTGGCCCACGGAACCGGTATCGGTATTGGCCTGTTTTTGTTGCTGATTGCCGCCAACGGCGTCGGCCTGGTCATTAAAAACCCGCTGGATGGCCTGCCGGTCGCGCTGGGCGATTTCGACACCTTCCCGGTGATTATGTCGCTCGTGGGGCTGGCTGTTATTCTCGGTCTGGAAAAGCTGAAAGTCCCCGGCGGCATTCTGTTGACCATTATTGGCATTTCTATTGTGGGTTTGCTCTTCGATCCTAACGTCCATTTTTCCGGCATTTTCGCCATGCCTTCGTTGAGCGATGAAAACGGCAACTCACTGATCGGCAGCCTGGATATTATGGGCGCGTTAAACCCTGTCGTTCTGCCAAGCGTACTGGCGCTGGTGATGACGGCGGTGTTTGATGCGACCGGAACGATCCGTGCGGTCGCAGGGCAGGCTAATCTGCTGGACAAAGATGGACAAATTATCGATGGCGGTAAAGCGCTAACCACCGACTCCCTGAGTAGCGTTTTCTCCGGCCTGGTCGGGGCGGCGCCTGCGGCGGTGTATATCGAGTCTGCGGCTGGTACGGCGGCGGGCGGTAAAACGGGCCTGACGGCGATTACCGTGGGCGTGCTGTTTTTGCTGATCCTGTTTCTTTCGCCGCTCTCTTATCTCGTTCCCGTCTACGCAACCGCCCCGGCGCTCATGTATGTCGGTCTGCTGATGCTGAGTAACGTGGCGAAAATCGATTTTGCTGATTTCGTCGATGCGATGGCGGGGCTGGTAACGGCTGTATTTATTGTACTGACCTGTAACATTGTCACCGGGATTATGATCGGCTTTGCCACGCTGGTCGTCGGGCGTCTGGTTTCCGGCGAATGGCGTAAGCTGAATATCGGAACTGTCGTCATTGCGGTCGCGCTGGTCGCTTTTTATGCTGGCGGCTGGGCTATCTAGTTCTGCCTTCATTCTGAAAAACGGGCGGCGTTGGTCGCCCGTTTTCATTTTCAGGACACATCACGTTACCTTTTGCGTTAATCTGAAGAAGGTGAAACCGAGGCATGATGCCTTTCTCCATCATAAAAAACATCGCAAACAGGGAACGCATGGAAATTTTCTTCACAATACTCATCATGACCCTTGTGGTCTCGCTGTCGGGGGTTTTTACGCGTGTATTACCCTTCCAGCTTCCTTTACCCCTTATGCAGATCGCCGTTGGCGCGCTGTTGGCGTGGCCGACGTTTGGTTTGCATGTGGAATTCGACCCGGAACTCTTCCTGGTGCTGTTTATTCCGCCGCTGCTGTTTGCGGATGGCTGGAAGACGCCGACCCGTGAATTTCTTGAGCATGGACGAGAGATTTTCGGGCTGGCGCTGGCGCTGGTCCTGGTAACGGTCGTGGGAATCGGCTTCCTGATTTATTGGCTGGTGCCCGGCATTCCGCTGATCCCCGCCTTTGCGCTGGCCGCCGTGCTGTCGCCGACCGATGCGGTAGCGCTCTCCGGAATTGTGGGCGAGGGGCGTATCCCGAAAAAAATCATGGGCATTCTGCAGGGAGAGGCGTTAATGAACGACGCCTCCGGTCTGGTATCGCTGAAATTCGCCGTCGCGGTGGCGATGGGGACGATGGTCTTTACCGTCGGCGGCGCGACGCTGGAATTTTTTAAGGTCGCTATCGGCGGTATTCTGGCGGGTTTTGTGGTCAGTTGGCTGTATGGCCGCTCGCTGCGTTTTTTGAGCCGCTGGGGCGGCGATGAACCCGCGACGCAAATTGTCCTGCTGTTTCTGCTGCCCTTCGCGTCTTACCTGATTGCCGAGCATATTGGCGTCTCAGGCATCCTGGCCGCGGTTGCCGCCGGGATGACCATCACCCGTTCTGGCGTAATGCGCCGCGCGCCGCTGGCAATGCGTTTGCGCGCGAACAGTACCTGGGCGATGCTGGAATTTGTCTTTAACGGTATGGTCTTTCTGCTGTTGGGACTGCAATTGCCGGGTATTCTGGAATCTTCGCTGGCGGCGGCGGAAGCTGACCCGAATGTCGAAACCTGGATGCTCTTTACCGATATCGTGCTGATTTATGCGGCATTGATGCTGGTTCGCTTCGGCTGGCTGTGGGCCATGAAAAAGTTCAGCCTGCGTTTTTTGAAGAAGAAACCGATGGAGTTCGCCAGCTGGACGTCGCGTGAAATTCTGATTGCTTCCTTCGCTGGCGTTCGTGGGGCGATCACCCTGGCTGGTGTGCTCTCTATACCGTTACTTTTGCCGGATGGCAGCGGATTTCCGGCGCGTTATGAACTGGTATTCCTGGCGGCTGGCGTCATTCTGTTCTCGTTATTTGTCGGCGTGATCATGCTGCCGCTGCTGTTGCAACATCTGGAAGTCGCCGATCATGCGCAACAGTTGAAAGAGGAGCGTATCGCCCGTGCGGCGACGGCGGAGGTGGCAATTGTCGCCATTCAGAAAATGGAAGAGCGTTTGGCGGCGGATACCGAAGAAAACATCGATAATCAGTTGCTTACTGAAGTAAGCTCGCGTGTCATTGGTAACTTGCGTCGCCGTGCCGATGGGCGAAACGATGTCGAAAGCTCCATACAGGAAGAAAATCTGGAGCGACGTTTCCGTCTTGCCGCGCTGCGTTCTGAACGCGCCGAGTTGTATCATCTGCGCGCCACACGAGAAATCAGCAATGAAACATTGCAAAAGCTGCTGCACGACCTGGATTTGATGGAAGCGCTACTGATAGAAAATCAGTAGTCCTTGTGGCCCGGTGGCGCCATGCTTACCGGGTCTACAAGTAGGCCGGATAAGGTGCTTGCGCCGCCATCCGGCAAGGGTTTTAACCTATGGCTTACGGTTGTTTCAGCCAAAACCCTTCGCAACAGGTTAACCATGCCCGGGCGCTGTGCGACAGATACACGCCCTCTCGCCAAATCATGCCTAACTGCCAGCGGAGATCGCTTTCCAGCGGTAGCCAGCGCAGCGTGGCCTTATCCAGACGCTGACAAATCGGCTCCGGCAAAATGGCGATGCCGACGCCCGCTTGCACCATGGCGGCGAGAAAATCCCATTGCCCGCTGCGCACGGCAATCCGTGGTTTTACGTCATGCTGGCTAAATAAGGTCATCAACTGGCGGCTCAGGGCAAAGTCTTCGTTATAGATAAGAAGAGGATGCTCCGCCAGTGCTTCAGGCGCGATGGAGTCGCAGGTTGTCCACTGACCTGAACGGGGAACCAGCACGCACAGCGGATGACTGAACAGCGATAATGTCGTCAGCCCGCTCGCTTCTTCCACCGGGAGCGCGGTCATCGCAACATCCAGCTCGCCATTCATTACCGCCTGCTGTACCGTCAGGCCGCCAAACTCCGAAATTTTGAGTTCAACGCCAGGGTAGCGTTGTCGAAACAAACTGATTGGCCCGGCCATCAACATGCCGACCATCGGGGGAATACCCAGCCGCAGCACGCCCTTATTGAGATGGTTAATATCGCTCAACTCGGCCTCTAACTGGCGAAACTCAGCGAGGATCGCCAGACCGCGTTCAAACACCACGCGTCCGGTATCGGTCAGCAATAACTTACGTCCGTCGCGGATCAGTAGCGTACAGTTAAGCTCATCTTCAAGATTTTTCAGCATCTTGCTAATGGTGGGCTGGGTGACAAATAACTTCTCCGCTGCGCGGGTGAAACTTTGCTGGCGCACCACCTCGACAAAATAACGCAGCGTTCTGATATCCATGATTATTCCTTCCGACTATGCCTGCAATGATTTTAATTCATTTCTGCCCGTGACGGAGGTTCTCTATACTGGCGCTCCGTATTATTTTTCAGGACATTCCCTCATGGCTGTGGCGATAAGCCGCGTTACGCCTGCCGTTGTGCAACGACTCCAGGTACCGGTTCAGGTACTGCTCTATGCAGGTTTATTCATTTTTTCCCAATATCTTGTCTCCTGGCTGCACCTGCCGTTGCCCGCGAATCTGGTCGGCATGGTACTTATGTTGGCGCTGATCGTTTGCCGGATTATTCCGCTTAGCTGGGTACGCGCAGGCGCACGCTGGCTGCTGGCGGAGATGCTGTTATTCTTTGTTCCCGCCGTCGTGGCGGTAGTGAACTATGCCCATCTGTTACTGGTGGACGGCTGGCGCATCTTCTCGGTGATAGCGATCAGTACCTTAATGGTACTCGGTGCGACGGCGTGGGTGGTGGATAAAGTGTATCGCTATGAGATGAGCAGGCTAAACCGTGAATAACGTTCAGTTAAGCGTACTGTGCCTGGTGATTACGCTGGGGATTTACTTCGCCAATAAGCGTCTGTATCGCCGTTTTCGCAAACTGCCGTTGATGCCATTAGTGTTGACGCCAGCACTGCTGGTGTTAATGCTGGTGTTCGGTCATATCTCCTGGCAAAACTATATTGGTGAATCGCACTGGCTATTGTGGCTGCTCGGCCCGGCGACCATTGCCTTTGCGGTGCCGGTGTACGATAACCTCGCGATTATCAAACGTCACTGGATGTCGCTCACCGCGGGCGTAGTGACGGCGACGGTGGTGGCGGTCACCAGTTCCGTTTGGCTGGCGCGTCTGTTCACGTTATCGGATGAGATTCAGCGTAGTCTGGCGGTACGTTCCGTTACTACGCCGTTTGCGCTGGCGGCGGCAGAACCCCTGGGCGGGCAGCCGGATCTGGTGGCGCTGTTCGTGGTCGTCACTGGCGTGTTTGGCATGGCGGTCGGCGACGCGCTATTTTTGCGTCTCTCTATCCGGGAAGGCATGGCAAAAGGGGCAGGATTTGGCGCGGCGTCACATGGGGCGGGCACGGCGCGTTCCTATGAACTTGGTCAGCAGGAGGGTGTCGTCGCCAGTCTGGTAATGATGCTGTCCGGCGTGGTGATGGTGCTGGCAGCCCCGCTGGTGGCGAGGGTAATGTTCTGATTTTCCTCCGACCCACAGGGCCGGAGGAAACGGTAAGATTAATGCGCACGCCCTTGTTGTACGCCGAATCCCGTTTGGGAGCGGATAAACTGAGCGCGGAACTGCTCACGTTCACGGTTGCCTTCTGCCGAGTTATCGGTGGCCGAGAAAAACCAGATCCCCAGGAACGCCACGCTGATAGAGAACAGCGCCGGATACTCATACGGGAAGATCGCTTTTTCGTGGCCGAGGATCTGCACCCAAATGGTAGGGCCAAGAATCATCAGCACCACCGCTGTCAGTAAACCTAACCAGCCGCCCAGCATAGCGCCGCGCGTGGTCAGTTTTGACCAGTACATGGAAAGCAGAATGATAGGGAAGTTGCAGCTCGCGGCGATAGCAAACGCCAGGCCCACCATAAAGGCGATGTTCTGATTTTCAAACAGGACGCCGAGGATAATGGCGATCACGCCCAGCACCAGGACGGTGATTTTCGACACCTTCAGTTCTTCACGTTCGGTTGCGCCTTTGCGGAACACGTTAGCGTACAAATCATGCGACACCGCCGATGCGCCCGCCAGCGTCAGACCGGCAACCACCGCCAGAATGGTGGCAAACGCCACTGCCGAAATAAAGCCGAGGAACAGGTTGCCGCCTACCGCGTTGGCCAGATGCACCGCCGCCATGTTATTGCCGCCAATCAGCGCGCCCGCCGCATCTTTATAGGCGGGATTCGCCCCCACCAGCATGATAGCGCCGAAGCCGATAATAAAGGTCAGAATGTAGAAATAGCCCATAAAACCGGTGGCGTAGAACACGCTCTTGCGCGCTTCGCGGGCATCGCTGACCGTAAAGAAACGCATCAGAATATGCGGCAAGCCGGCGGTGCCGAACATCAACCCCAGACCCAACGACAACGCCGAAATCGGATCTTGCACCAATCCTCCAGGGCTCATAATCGCCGTGCCTTTCGGGTGTACCGCCATGGCTTCGGTAAACAGATTATTGAAGCTAAAGCCGACGTGTTTCATCACCATAAAGGCCATAAAACTGGCGCCAAACAGCAACAGGACGGCTTTGATAATTTGCACCCACGTTGTTGCCAGCATCCCGCCGAACAGCACGTACATCATCATCAGCACGCCGACCAGCACTACGGCGATGTGATAGTTGAGGCCGAACAGCAGTTCAATCAGTTTACCGGCGCCGACCATTTGGGCGATGAGATAAAGCGCCACCACTACCAGGGAGCCACAGGCCGAAAGAATACGGATTGGCCCCTGTTTCAGGCGATAAGAGGCAACGTCAGCAAAAGTATAACGTCCCAGATTACGCAGGCGCTCGGCAATCAAAAACAGGATGATTGGCCAGCCGACAAGGAAGCCCAGCGAATAGATCAACCCGTCATAACCGGAGGTAAACACCAGAGCGGAAATGCCGAGAAATGACGCGGCGGACATATAGTCGCCGGCAATCGCCAGGCCGTTCTGGAACCCGGTGATATTGCCGCCAGCGGTGTAGTAGTCGCTACGGGAACGTACGCGTTTAGAGGCCCAGTAGGTAATACCGAGCGTAAACACGACGAAAATCAAAAACATGATAATCGCCTGCCAGTTGGTGGGCTGGCGTTCAACCGCGCCGCTAATGGCATCCGCCGCATGAGCGGCGAAGGGGAGTGCGGCGGCAAGCGCCGTCAGAACTCTCTTCATAATGCTTTCACCTCATGCAGTACGGCGTTATTAAGACGATCGAATTCGCCATTCGCCCGCCAGATATAAATTCCGGTCAACACAAAAGAAATCACAATCACCCCGACGCCAATGGGAATTCCTCGGGTGACGCTGGTTCCCGCATGTAGAGGCGTGCCCAGCCAGCCAGGCGCGAAGGCGATCAGTAAAATAAAGCTGATATAAACCGCCAGCATGATAACCGACAGAATCGTGGCAAACCGTTGCCGTTTTTCGACTAATTCCCTGAAACGCGCACTGTCTTCTATCCGCTGATAAATTTGGTCATTCATCACAGAGCTCTCCAGAGGTCCCCCTGCGTCTTTCGCGCTACAGGCGCGTTGGCCGCACTCGCGCGCCCCAGCCACATAGTGAACTATGCTGCTGAGGATGTGCTCGCTTGCCGCCTTCCTGTAACACGAAATCCTTTGGGGGAGGTTTTTTTATATTTCCCTCTCCCGGTTTGAGAGAGGGCAGGGGTAGGGTCGTAGGCCGGATAAAACGCATTCGCGTTGCCATCCGGCATTTATGGTTATGACGGCATCGCGATGGCCTGCTTCTCTTCGAGCAGTTTCTCCACCACGCCAGGATCGGCGAGAGTCGAGGTATCGCCCAGATTGCTGGTATCGCCCGCCGCGATTTTGCGCAAAATGCGGCGCATAATTTTGCCGGAACGGGTTTTTGGCAGTGAGTCGGTCCAGTGCAGCACGTCCGGCGTCGCCAGCGGGCCAATCTCTTTACGTACCCAGTTGCGCACCTCCGCGTACAGTTCTGGCGACGGCTCCTCGCCGTGGTTGAGCGTGACATAAGCGTAAATCGCCTGGCCTTTGATAGCGTGTGGAATACCCACCACCGCCGCTTCGGCGATCTTCGGATGCGCCACCAGCGCCGATTCGATTTCCGCCGTACCCAGACGGTGGCCGGAGACGTTTAACACGTCATCCACGCGACCGGTGATCCAGTAATAGCCGTCTTCATCGCGACGCGCGCCGTCGCCGCTGAAATACATATTCTTAAAGGTAGAGAAATAGGTCTGCTCAAAACGTTCATGATCGCCGAACAGAGTGCGCGCCTGGCCCGGCCAGGAATCGGTGATGACCAGATTGCCTTCCGTCGCGCCTTCTTGCGGATGACCTTCGTTATCCACCAGCGCAGGCTGTACGCCAAAGAAAGGACGGGTGGCGGAACCGGCTTTCAGTTCGATAGCGCCCGGTAGCGGCGTGATCATAAAACCGCCTGTTTCAGTCTGCCACCAGGTGTCGACGACCGGACATTTTTCCTTGCCGATCTTCTTCCAGTACCATTCCCACGCTTCGGGATTGATCGGCTCGCCGACGGAACCCAGAATGCGTAGTGAAGAGCGGTCGGTGCCTTCAATGGCTTTATCGCCTTCCGCCATCAGCGCGCGGATGGCCGTTGGGGCGGTATAGAGAATGTTGACCTGGTGTTTGTCGACCACCTGGCACATGCGAGCGGGCGTTGGCCAATTCGGCACGCCTTCAAACATTAAGGTGGTCGCGCCGCAGGCCAGCGGGCCATACAACAGATAGCTGTGCCCCGTCACCCAACCCACATCGGCGGTACACCAGTAAATATCGCCAGGGTGATAATCAAAGACATACTTAAAGGTGGTCGCGGCGTAGACCAGATAGCCGCCGGTGGTGTGCAGCACGCCTTTCGGCTTGCCGGTGGAGCCGGAGGTATAAAGGATAAACAGCGGATCTTCGGCATTCATCGCTTCAGGCTGGTGTTCAGGGCTGGCTTTTTCAATCAAATCGCGCCACCACAGGTCGCGGTCTTCTTGCCAGTCAATGTCGCTGCCGGTGCGCTTCAGGACGATCACATGCTCAACGCTAGTGACATTCGGGTTTTTCAGCGCGTCATCGACATTCTTTTTCAGCGGGATACTGCGTCCGGCACGTACACCTTCGTCAGCGGTGATCACCAGCCGCGAGCTGGAGTCGATAATGCGTCCGGCGACGGCTTCCGGCGAGAAGCCCCCGAAGATCACCGAATGCACCGCACCGATGCGGGCGCAGGCCAACATTGCCACCGCCGCTTCCGGCACCATCGGCATATAAATCGCTACCACATCGCCTTTTTTAATGCCCAGATCCAGCAGTGTATTCGCGAAACGGCAGACATCGCGATGCAGTTCGCGATAAGAGATATGTTTACTCTGCGACGCGTCATCGCCTTCCCAGATAATGGCGGTGCGATCGCCATTTTCCTGCAAATGGCGGTCAAGACAGTTCGCTGCCAGATTCAGCGTGCCGTCCTCGTACCATTTAATCGACACATTGCCTGGCGCAAAGGAGGTGTTTTTCACTTTTTGGTACGGCGTGATCCAATCGAGAATTTTTCCCTGTTCGCCCCAAAACGTATCGGGGTCGTTAATAGACTGTTTATATTTAGTCTCATACTGCTCTGGATTTATCAGGCAACGATCCGCAATGTTGGCGGGAATGGCGTGTTTATGTGTTTGGCTCATGCTGTTGTTCTCCTTGTAGGATGTTAATAATATGTCGCATAAACGTTAAATGTAGGGTCTTAATAAGTTTTGTTTAGTATTTGGGCGACAGATCACGCAAAAAGGGAACTGTGCAAATAAGCAGCAATCTATTTTTTGATTGTGTCCCGCAAAATTAGATAAATTTTCGGGATAACATGACGTTATATGAAATTTTTTAAAAAAGTGATCCGTGTCCGGAAATCAGAAAAGAGAGGGAGTTTTGTCCAGGTTACTAACTCTAAAGTGGTATTTTACATACACTTACAATTGATTAAAGACAACATTTTAAGTGTGGTTATTTGTTACACATAGAGGAGATCAATGTAATAACAGTATTTGTGCGGTTGCTGTTATGGAAAACGATAAAAAATCGCCATTAAAGATAATGGCGCAATCTGGATGAGACCTCTATGGCAAGGAAAACACTACGCGCACGCCGTTTCTTCAGCCTTATATTTCCTTTTTTCTTCATTACCTCTGTTTACGCTGAGCAAACGCCTGTATCCGCAAAAACCGTTACTGTTGAAGCGAAAAATGAAACGTTCGCGCCTCAACACCCCGACCAATATCAGTCATGGAAAGCGACGTCAGAACAGTCTGCCCGTGAAGATGCGCTGGCGGAAGACCCTCGTCTGGTGATCCTGTGGGCGGGCTATCCCTTCTCCCGTGACTACAACAAACCACGCGGCCACGCGTATGCGGTAACTGACGTGCGCGAAACGCTGCGTACCGGCGCGCCAAAAACGGCGGAAGACGGCCCGCTGCCGATGGCCTGCTGGAGCTGTAAAAGCCCCGATGTCGCGCGCCTTATCCAACAAGAAGGCGAAGACGGCTACTTCCATGGCAAATGGGCGCGCGGCGGCCCGGAAATTGTCAACGATTTGGGCTGTGCCGACTGTCATAACACCGCGTCGGACGATTTCGCCCAAGGGAAGCCCGCGTTAACGTTGTCGCGCCCCTATGCTGAACGGGCGATGGAGGCTATCGGCAAACCGTTTGATAAAGCGGGACGGTTTGATCAGCAATCGATGGTCTGCGGCCAGTGCCACGTGGAGTACTACTTTGACGGTAAAAACAAAGCCGTTAAATTCCCGTGGGACGAAGGCATGAAGGTCGAAAATATGGAGCAATACTACGACGCCATCGCCTTCTCTGACTGGACTAACTCGCTGTCGAAAACCCCAATGCTCAAAGCGCAGCACCCGGAATATGAAACCTGGAGCGCGGGCATTCATGGTAAGAACAACGTGACCTGTATCGACTGCCACATGCCGAAAGTACAGAACGCCGAAGGCAAGCTCTACACCGACCATAAAATCGGCAACCCATTCGACAATTTCGCGCAAACCTGCGCCAACTGCCACACCCAGGACAAAGCGTCCCTGCAAAAAGTGGTCGCCGAGCGTAAACAGGCGATTCATGACCTGAAAATCAAGGTTGAAGATCAGCTGGTACATGCGCACTTCGAAGCGAAAGCCGCATGGGATGCGGGGGCGACAGACGCGGAAATGAAACCGATTCTGAACGATATTCGCCACGCGCAGTGGCGTTGGGATCTGGCGATTGCGTCACACGGTATTCATATGCATGCCCCGGAAGAAGGTCTACGGATGTTAGGCAGTGCGATGGATAAAGCCGCGGATGCCCGTACTAAACTGGCGCGACTGCTGGCGACCAAAGGCATTACCCATGAAATTCCGCTGCCGGATATTTCGACGAAAGAGAAGGCGCAGAAAGCGATTGGTTTGAATATGCAACAAATCAACGCGGAGAAGCAGGACTTCCTGAAAACGGTCGTACCGCAGTGGGAAGATCAGGCGCGTAAAAACGGTCTGTTAAGCCAATAACCTCACATGTGACAAATTTGCCGGATGACAGCGCAAGCGCTTTATCCGGCCTACAGAAGTCTTGTAGGCCTTAAAGCTGCGCGCCATCAGGCATTATGTAATGGAGTGAATATGAGCGTATTACGTTCGTTATTAACTGCTGGGGTGCTGGCGTCAGGCCTGTTCTGGAGCCTGAGTGGAATTACTGCCACGCCAACGCCGCAGGAGTCGGATCAACGCTGGACGGTCACCCAGCAGCGTAATCCGGATGCTGCCTGTCTGGACTGTCACAAGCCGGACACCGAAGGTATGCACGGTAAACATACGGGCGCTATCAACCCGAACAATAAATTGCCGATAACCTGTACCAACTGCCACGGTCAACCGTCGCTTCACCACCGTGAAGGGGTGAAAGATGTGATGCGTTTTAACGACCCGATGTATACGGTAGAGCAGCAGAACAGCGTCTGTATGTCCTGCCACTTGCCTGAACAACTGCAAAAAGCGTTCTGGCCGCACGATGTTCATGTTACTAAAGTGACCTGCGCCAGTTGCCATTCCCTGCATCCGCAGCAAGACACGATGCAGACGCTAAACGAGAAAGGGCGGATCAAAATATGCGTGGATTGCCACAGCGATCAGCGTACTAACCCGCACTTTAACCCGGCGTCCGTTCCGTTGCTTAAGGAGCAGCCATGAGTTGCACCCGACGTCAATTTATTACCCGCGTCGGCGCGCTGGCGGCGGTCAGTGGGATGGCAGGACGCGTTGTAGCGAACACGTTGAATATTAATGGCGTGCGTTATGGCATGGTACACGATGAGTCATTATGCATCGGCTGCACGGCCTGCATGGATGCCTGTCGGGAAGTCAACAACGTGCCGGAAGGCGTATCGCGCCTGACGATTATTCGCAGCGAGCCGCAGGGGACGTTTCCGGAGGTGAAATATCGCTTTTTCCGCCACTCGTGCCAGCACTGCGACCATGCCCCCTGCGTTGACGTCTGCCCGACGGGGGCATCATTCCGCGATGCCGCCAGCGGTATTGTCGATGTGAATCCGGACCTTTGCGTCGGCTGCCAGTACTGCATTGCCGCGTGTCCCTACCGCGTGCGCTTTATCCATCCGGTCAGTAAGACGGCGGATAAATGCGATTTCTGCCGGAAAACCAACCTGAAAGCGGGCAAACAGCCCGCCTGCGTTGAGTCATGTCCGACGAAGGCGCTGACGTTTGGTAATCTGGACGATCCCAACAGCGATATCTCCCGTTTGTTGCGGCAAAAAACTACCTATCGTTACAAGCTGGCGCTGGGCACAAAACCGAAGGTCTACCGCGTTCCCTTTAACTATGGGGAGGTGAGCCAATGACACCCGCTTCTGCATTTCATTTTGCATCACTGGTGTGGGACTGGCCCATCGCCATCTATCTGTTCCTGATTGGCATCTCTGCCGGACTGGTTACGTTGGCGATTCTGCTGCGCCGCTTCCATCCTGAGGCGGGCGGTTCGGACAGCACGCTGCTGCGCACCACGCTGGTGTTAGGGCCGGGGGCGATTATTCTTGGTCTGCTGATTCTGGTCTTTCACCTGACGCGCCCGTGGACCTTCTGGAAGCTGATGTTCCACTACAGCTTTACCTCGGTGATGTCGATGGGGGTGATGCTGTTCCAGTTGTACATGGTAGTGCTGGTGCTGTGGCTGGCGAAAATCTTTGAAAAAGAGGTGATTGCCCTGCAGCAGCGTTGGCTGCCGCGGTTAGAGATCGTGCAGAAAGTGTTGGCGCTAATAACGCCGTTTCATCGCGCGCTGGAGACGTTAATGCTGGTGCTGGCGGTCCTGCTCGGGGCGTACACCGGCTTTCTGCTGTCGGCGCTGAAATCCTATCCGTTCCTGAATAACCCGATCCTGCCGGTGCTGTTCCTGTTCTCCGGCATCTCCTCCGGCGCGGCGGTGGCGCTGATCGCTATGGCGTTACGCCATCGTAGCAACCCGCACAGCACCGAGGCGCGCTTTGTGCATCGCATGGAGGTTCCGGTGGTATGGCTGGAAATTTTCCTGCTGGCGGCGTTCTTCGTCGGTCTGGCGCTGGGCGATGACGGCAAAATGCGCGCGCTGGCGGCGGCGCTGGGCGGCGGATTCTGGAGCTGGTGGTTCTGGCTTGGCGTCGTAGGGCTGGGATTGATTATCCCGCTGCTGCTGAAACCCTGGGCAAATCGTAGCGTCACGTTTCACGGCGTGCTGGCCGTTTGCGGCGCCAGTTTGACCGGCGTGCTGCTGCTGCGCTTTTTCATTCTTTATGCGGGACAGCTAACGGTTGCATAATCTGGACATCTTCCTTCCTGAAGCCGGATTTCTGGCGCTGTTGTTGAGTCTCGGGGTCAACGTGTTGACCCCGCTGGCGACGTGGTGCGGGATGGGGCAGCACTGGCGTGGCGTCATGCGCCTGACGACCTGCGGCGCGTGGACGGCGTTCACGCTGCTGCTACTGGCGTTTGCGATTCTGGTTAGCTGTTTTCTGACCAGCGATTTTTCGGTCGTTTATGTTGCGCAGCATAGCCATAGTCAGTTGTCATGGGGACTGAAACTGGCGGCGGTATGGGGCGGTCATGAAGGCTCGCTCCTGCTGTGGGCGCTGCTTCTTTCGGGGTGGACGGCGCTATTCGCCTGGCGCTCCCGGCATGAATCTGACGCGCTTTTTCCGCTGACCCTGAGCATCTTGTCCCTCATTATGGCCTCGCTGCTGCTATTTATTGTGCTGTGGTCCGATCCGTTCCTGCGTATTTTCCCTCCCGCCATGGAAGGGCGCGACCTTAATCCCATGCTGCAACATCTGGGGCTGATCTTACATCCGCCTCTGCTCTATCTGGGTTATGGCGGCCTGATGACCGCGGCGAGCGTAGCGCTGGCTTCGCTACTGTGCGGCGGCTTTAACGCGGCAACCGCCTGGGTGTGCTGGCGCTGGGCGTTACCCGGCTGGTGCGCTCTGACGCTGGGGATCATTCTCGGATCGTGGTGGGCGTATTGCGAACTGGGCTGGGGCGGCTGGTGGTTCTGGGACCCGGTGGAAAATGCCTCGTTGTTGCCGTGGCTTGCCGCCAGCGCCTTGCTGCACAGTCTGTATGTCAGCCGCCAGCGCGGGAGCTTCCGTCACTGGTCGTTGCTGCTGGCGATACTGACGCTGATCCTCTCGTTGCTGGGAACGCTGATTGTGCGTTCCGGCATTCTTGTTTCGGTACATGCCTTTGCGCTGGATAACGTGCGCGCGGTGCCGCTGTTTACCCTTTTTGCCGCGTTAAGTCTGGCATCGCTTGCTCTGTACGGCTGGCGGGCGCGGGAGCCGTATCCGGCGACGCGTTTGGACGGCGGAAAGTGCGAAACGCTCATTCTGGCGACGTTGCTGCTCTTTAGCGCCGTCTTGTTGATCGTGCTGGTCGGGACGCTCTACCCCATGATTTATGGTTTGATGGGCTGGGGAAGGCTTTCGGTGGGCGCGCCCTATTTTAATCGCGTCACGCTGCCGTTTGGTCTGCTGATGCTGGTGGTTATCGTACTGGCGCCAATCAGAAGCCGCAAAGTCTCTGTGCATCGTCAGCTTCCGGCATTGCTGGCGCATACGGGCGTATTTATCTTCGCCGCCGGGATCATGGTTTCCAGCGGTAGTCGGCATGAAATCAGCCTTAACCTCAGCCCCAGTCAGCAGGTAGTACTGGCGGGCTATACCTTTCGTTTCGAGCGTCTGGATCTGGAGGCCAAAGGCAACTACACCAGTGAAAAAGCGCGGATCACGTTGTGGCGGAATGAAAAACGCATTGGCAGCCTGCAGCCTGAAAGGCGCTTCTATGCCGCGCGTCGTCAACAGATGATGGAGCCGGGGATTCACTGGAACCTGCTACATGACTGGTACGCGGTGATGGGCGAAAAAACCGGACCGGATCGTTACGCCATGCGCTTATACGTGCAGACCGGCGTGCGCTGGATCTGGGGTGGGGGATTGTTGATGGTGTGTGGCGCGCTGCTGAGCGGATGGCGGGGGAGGAAGCGTGATGCGTAAATTACTCACAGCGTTGCCGGATGGCGGCGTAAACGCCTTATCCGGCCTACAGGATGCGCAAACCGTAGGTCGGATAAGCGTAGCGCCATCCGGCAGAAAGTTTTTACTCTTAACGATCGTCCTGTTTTTAATCACCTTCGCCACCCACGCCCAGGTGGTGGATACCTGGCGCTTTGACAATCCGCAACAGCAGGAAAAAGCGCTGTCTATTGCCAGTCAACTGCGTTGTCCGCAGTGTCAGAACCAGAATTTGCTGGAATCCAATGCGCCCGTGGCGGTCAGTATGCGCCATCAGGTTTACAGTATGGTGGCCGAAGGTAAAAGCGAAGCGGAAATCACCGCCTGGATGACCGACCGTTATGGTGATTTCGTACGCTACAACCCGCCGTTGAATGAGCAAACGCTGCTGTTGTGGGCGCTGCCGTGCCTGCTGTTATTGCTGGTGGGCGTGGTGGTCTGGCGGGCGAGAAAGCGTCAGCACGCAGAAGAGGGGGAACAATGAGCCAGTCTGAACACTCCACTGCGCCGTTACGTCCCATGCCCGTAAAGCGTCTGGCGGCTGCGGCGGTGTTGATGGTGGCTGCCTGTATCGGCGGCTATATGTTGACGCCGAAATGGCAGGCTGTGCGTAGCGAGCAACAGCGTCTGGCCGATCCGCTACGTGACTTTACGAACCCGCAAACGCCAGAGGCGCAGCTTTCCAGGCTGCAAGAAAAAATCCGCGCCAATCCGCAGGATAGCGAGCAATGGGCGCGGCTGGGCGAGTATTATCTCTATCGCAATGCGTATGACAATGCGCTGCTGGCATATCGTCAAGCGTTGCGTCTGCGAGGCGATAACGCGCAGCTTTTCGCCGCGCTGGCAACGGTGCTGTATTACCAGTCCGGGCAACATATGACGCCTGCGACGCGTGAAATGATTAATAAAGCGTTAGCGCTGGATGCGACAGAAGTGACCGCGCAGATGCTGCTGGCGGCGGATGCGTTTATGCAGGCGGATTATGCGCAAGCCGTGTCGCTGTGGCAAACCTTACTGGACGCTAACTCGCCGCGAGTGAACCGCGCGCAGCTGGTAGAGGCCATTAATTTGGCTAAATTGTTACAAAATCGGCAGAAATAATTTTTTCTTTTTTGTGACTTTTGTCATGTGTGCTGTTTAAAAAAACGGCGAATGAGACACAAGTAAAAATTAATTACCTCAGTGTATTATTCGTTTTTGACGAAGTAAAAAACTTTCCATAACAAATAGTTATTCATCATTAACGCCATAAACTCGCGTTATTATGCATAAAAACAGCCAAAAGCCCTGTTATGAAAGGGTTGCGCAAGACGCTATGCAAATGATACTGATTATGCGCGTTAAAAAACTCTACAAACCAACGCAACACAAATCATACCCTTTCAGTATGTATTGCTCTCATGCTTTCGGCGGAGAGCAACGCTTCATCGAGGAAGTCTGTTGTTATGAAAAATTTGAAAGTCAGCCTGGCCTGGCAAATTTTGCTGGCTATGGTGCTGGGCATTCTGTTGGGCAGCTATCTGCATTATCACAGTGACAGTCGTGAATGGCTGATTGCCAACCTGCTGTCGCCTGCTGGCGATATCTTTATCCACCTGATTAAAATGATCGTCGTGCCGATCGTGATCTCGACTCTGATTGTCGGCATCGCCGGCGTTGGCGATGCGAAACAGCTAGGCCGTATCGGCGCCAAAACCATTCTCTATTTTGAACTGATCACCACGGTGGCGATTATCCTCGGCATTACGCTGGCGAATGTCTTTCAGCCAGGCTCAGGCATTGATATGTCGCAACTGGCGACCGTCGATATTTCGAAATACCAGAACACCACGGCGGAAGTACAAAGTCATGCGCATGGGCTGATGGGGACAATACTGTCGCTGGTGCCGACCAATATCATCGCATCGATGGCCAAAGGGGATATGCTGCCAATTATCTTTTTCTCGGTCCTGTTTGGGCTGGGGTTGTCGTCCCTGCCGGCAACGCACCGCGAACCGCTGGTGACGGTATTTCGTTCCATCTCTGAAACCATGTTTAAAGTCACCCATATGGTGATGCGCTATGCGCCAGTAGGCGTTTTTGCGCTGATCGCCGTCACGGTAGCGAATTTTGGTTTCGCGTCGCTGTGGCCGCTGGCGAAACTGGTGCTGCTGGTACACTTTGCCATTATCTTCTTTGCGCTGGTGGTGCTGGGCATCGTGGCGCGCCTGTGCGGGTTAAGTATCTGGATTCTGATTCGCATTCTGAAAGATGAATTGATTCTGGCGTACTCGACCGCCAGCTCCGAGAGTGTGCTGCCGCGCATTATCGAGAAGATGGAAGCTTACGGCGCGCCAGCCTCTATCACCAGTTTCGTGGTGCCGACCGGGTACTCATTTAACCTCGACGGCTCCACGTTATACCAGAGCATCGCCGCCATTTTTATCGCGCAGCTATACGGTATCGACCTGTCGCTGTGGCAGGAAATTGTACTGGTGCTGACGCTGATGGTGACGTCGAAAGGGATTGCCGGCGTGCCAGGCGTTTCCTTCGTGGTGTTACTGGCGACGCTGGGCAGCGTGGGCATTCCGCTGGAAGGGCTGGCGTTTATCGCCGGTGTCGACCGTATCCTCGACATGGCGCGTACTGCGCTAAATGTGGTGGGGAATGCGCTGGCGGTGCTGGTGATTGCCAAGTGGGAACACAAGTTTGACCGTAAAAAAGCGCTGGCCTATGAGCGCGACGTACTGGGGAAATTTGATAAGACCGCCCAATAACGGATTGCCGGATGGCGCTTTGCTTATCCGGCCTACAGAGAAAGAAAATGTAGGCCGGATAAGGCGTTCACGCCGCCATCCGACAACCTGCTCCGGGTTGCCTGATGGCGCTACGCTTATCAGGCCTACAACGACTACGTTCATCAGGCAATAAACATCAGCCATTTGTTAGCGTTTCGAACTCTTCGCAACCGGTATCAAACCCTTCCAGACAGCTTAGATTCAACCAGTGCAACGCCTTCTGCTTGTTCTTTTCAATAAAGCCCGGTTCACCGTTTAAAAACATCATTCCCGCCCAGTATTCTGAATAGCCGGTACGGGAAATGGCGGAACTGCGTTTGAAATACCAGGCGGCTTTTTCATCATCGGCGGCAATGCCCACGCCGTTGGCGTAAATCAGGCCAAGCAACATTTGCGCATCCACCGCGGAGTCGTTATCCAGATCTTCAGAGGCCTTTTGCAGCAGCGAGATGGCTTTTGGGTAGTCCGGACGCCCGGCCTGGGTGTTGACCAGGATCCGCGCCAGCGTAATTTCGCCCGCTTTACTGCCCGCGTTAGCCGCCTTTTCAGCCAGCTTTTTCGCGTCGGGATAATCCAGGCTTACCGGATTAGTGATTTTGATTTGCGCCAGTAGCGCGCAGGCGTCGGCGTCGCCATTGTCGGCGGCTTTTTGCGCCCAGTATTCAGCTTTGTTCAAATCGCCATAGCTCAACCAACTGTCGGCCAGAAAATATTGCGCGCGTCTGTCACCTGCCTCTGCTGCCT
The DNA here is from genome assembly GCF_020268625.1 of Salmonella sp. JXY0409-18. Taxonomy (NCBI): domain Bacteria; kingdom Pseudomonadati; phylum Pseudomonadota; class Gammaproteobacteria; order Enterobacterales; family Enterobacteriaceae; genus Salmonella; species Salmonella sp. JXY0409-18. The sequence continues at coordinate 4,151,006 of NZ_CP084216.1, read as the reverse complement.
GCAAATACTGGCTACCCGGCTCAGGATCTGCGGCATGGGCAAAGAATGTCATAAACAACATCAATGCAAGAAGTGGTTTCATTTTGAATTTTATTTAGGGTACGGAAAAGACAGTATAAAGAGATCGTATGGATAAAAAAACAGCCTCCGGGCGGAGGCTGTTATAGGGAAAATGCCTGATGGCGATGCTAATGCATCTAATCAGGCCTACAGTAGACGCAGGCCGAATAAAGCATTCTGATGCCGCCATCCGGCAGATCAACCCATTGCGCTTTCGCGCAGGCGGGTTTTCAGCTTGTTGTACTCATCAATCACATACTGCTCGGCGGCTCGCTGATCGGCGATCGGCTCAACGCGTACGGCGCAGTATTTGTACTCCGGCGTTTTGGTAATCGGGCTGAGGTTTTCAGTCACCAGCTCGTTACAGGCGCCAATCCACCACTGGTAGGTCATGTAAATCGCCCCTTTGTTCGGGCGATCGCTGACCTGCGCGCGGGTGATGATTTTGCCTTTGCGCGAATGAACCCACACCAGCGCTTCATCTTCAATGCCCAGACGCGCGGCGTCGGCGGTATTGATTTGCGCATAGCCCGGTTCATCGGCCAGCGCGGCCAGCGCCGCACAGTTACCGGTCATTGAGCGGCAGGAGTAGTGGCCGACTTCGCGCACCGTCGACAGTACCATCGGGTACTCTTCGGTGAGTTTATCGATAGGCGCTACCCAGTCGCAGGTGAAGAACTGCGCCAGACCGTTGGGGGTATCGAACTTCTCTTTAAAGAGGTACGAGGTTCCCTGATCGGCATCCGACGTGTCGCGGCACGGCCACTGGATATAGCCCAGCTCGCCCATTTTCTCGTAAGTGGCGCCGTAGAAATCCGGGCACAGATGACGCAACTCATCCCAGATCTCCTGGGTGTTGTTGTAGTGCATCGGATAGCCCATCCGGGTGGCGATTTCACTTATAATCTGCCAGTCGGTTTTCAGGTCCCACTTCGGCTCAACGGCTTTAAAGAAACGCTGGAATCCACGGTCAGCCGCAGAGAAGACGCCTTCATGCTCGCCCCACGAGGTGGAGGGTAAAATCACATCCGCCGCCGACGCGGTTTTGGTCATGAAGATATCCTGCACGATGACCAGTTCCAGATCCTCAAACGCTTTACGTACTGCAGAGAGTTCCGCATCGGTTTGCAGCGGATCTTCACCCATAATGTACGCCGCGCGCACTTCGCCATGCGCCGCACGGTGCGGCAGCTCGCTGATGCGATAGCCGGTATGCGCAGGCAGACTTTCTACACCCCAGGCTTTAGCGAACTTCTCGCGATTTTCCGGGAACTTAACGTACTGGTAGCCCGGATAAGTATCCGGCAGCGCGCCCATATCGCACGCACCCTGAACGTTGTTCTGGCCGCGAACCGGGTTAACGCCCGCGCTTGGCTTGCCGAGGTTGCCGGTCAGCATCGCGAGGCTGGTCAGTGAACGCACGGTTTCCACACCCTGATAGAACTGGGTGACGCCCATCCCCCACAAGATCGCTGCGCTTTTCGCGCTGGCATACATCCGCGCCGCCTGACGAATCTCCTGTGCGCTCACGCCAGTGATCTCTTCGACGGACTCCGGCGTATAGCCTTCGACAATCTTGCTGTACTCTTCAAAACCTTCAGTACGGCTGGCGACAAACGCTTTGTCGTACAGGTTTTCTTCAATAATGACATGCCCCATGGCGTTGAGCAGCGCGATATTCGAGCCGTTTTTCAACGCGATATGCATGTCGGCAATGCGCGCGGTTTCAATTTTGCGCGGATCGCAGACGATAATTTTCGCCCCGTTGCGTTTAGCGTTAATCACATGATTCGCCACGATAGGGTGGGAATCCGCCGGGTTATACCCGAAGACGAACACTAAATCAGTGTTATCAATTTCGTTAATCGCATTACTCATTGCGCCGTTACCGACCGATTGGTGCAGACCTGCAACCGATGGGCCGTGTCAGACGCGAGCGCAGCAGTCAACGTTATTGGTACCAATAACGGCGCGTGCGAATTTTTGCATTACATAGTTGGTTTCATTTCCGGTACCGCGAGAGGAGCCGGTTGTCTGGATTGCATCCGGACCGTACTTCGCTTTGATGGCGCTCAAACGTTCAGCGACGTAATTGAGCGCTTCATCCCAGGAAACAGATTCCAGTTTGCCGCCACGCTGGCGACGGATCATTGGGGTTTTCAGGCGCGGGGTCAGGATCTGGGTATCATTAATAAAATCCCAGCCGTAGTAGCCCTTCAGACACAGGGTACCCTGGTTGGTTTTCCCCTGCGCCGCCTCAGCCCGGACGATTTTGCCGTTATCGACCACCAGATTGATTTTGCAACCTGATGCGCAATACGGGCAAACCGTGACGACTTTTTTCATCGGTTTCGCTCCAGTTAATCAAATCGCGCATACGCGCTGTCGCCCTCAGTATGCATGTTTTATGCCACTTTTTTAGTATGGGCTTTCCCTGATATTACGGGCGAATTTTGTTCAAAACCCTGACGAAAAACAGGCTATCGTCAGTTTTGACGTGTCGAAAGAAAATGCCGTATGACATTTATTATGGGGAGAAACGCGGAGCGCAGGCCAGATAGGGCGGAGCCGCCATCCGGCAATCTGCTCTGCCTGAAGTGGGGGTTTTTAATAAATTGTCCGGATGGGGATGGATAGACTCAAGGCCAGGGAACGCGTTGAGACTAACGCCAGGATAGAACGGGCCGCGGCAGGCAGTTCCATACCGCGGCCCGGCTTCAGAGGAGGCTGAAAAGGATTATCGCGGCAAAAATAGCGGCAATAACGAGATATTTCAGCGCGTAATAGAGAGTGCGGTTTTTCTTTTTCAGCCGTTGCCCGGCATCGCGTGCTGCGTGAACGTATTTAAAGATGCGATTAATCGCACCGGTACGATCGTTCTCGTCGTTTGGCGAACTGGCGGCGGACATCAACGATGCGCCGACCCAGTGGTTTACGCTCTGCGCCCAGCGCCATTTCATTGGGCGCTCAATATCGCAAAAGAGGATAATACGTGTCTGCTCAGTTTTATTTTCCGCCCAATGAACGTAGGTTTCGTCGAAGATGACGGCTTCGCCGTCGCGCCAGCTATGGCGCTGTCGATCAACTTCAATAAAACAGCGGTCATCATTCGGTGTGCTTAATCCAAGATGGTAACGTACTGAACCGGCATAGGGGTCGCGATGTTTTCCCAGATAGGCCCCGGGAGGCAACTCGGCGAACATCGCCGCTTTGATAGAGGGGATGCTGTTGACCAGCTTTGTCGTTATCGGGCATAACGTTTCCGCCGACGGGTGGGCATCGGAATACCATTTAAGGTAAAACCGTTTCCAGCCGCGCTTGAAAAAGGTGTTGAATCCGGCGTCGTTATTGGCCTGCGCGGCTTTTATGTGATGCTGAAGCCGTAGCGCCTCTTCACGAATCACCTGCCAGTTTTCCGTCAGCTTCTGCAGCTCTGGAAATGCCGTGGTATCAAAGTACGGCTGCTTTGCCGGTAACGTTGAGAAGCGAGTCATGAACATATTGATCGGCGCCATAAACGTCGAGTGGTCAAAGAGCTGACGGGAAAGCTTTTGTTTTTCCACCCCGCGTGAATGCGCATAAATGACGCTGATAATAAAAATACCGATAATGATTGCTGCGAACATAACGTCACTGTCCTTCTAAGAAAACCTCATCCCGGGATTTTCAGGCAACCCTCCCGGTGATGCCAAAGAGAAAAGTGTAGTTCGTTGACAATAAATTTACATTTATACAACTTAAAAGGGCCATTTTTGTTAAAGAAGCGAGTCAGCCCGTTTAATCTTTATCCAGGCTTGCCGACAGTAGAATTAAGATGGCTCCGCTACTTCACCCGGTGACGGTTGATTACGTTATGTCTTATCTCCCGATGACGGCTGCCAGATCACAATGCTTTCGTAAACCGAAAATGACTTTGCTTGTAACCTTCGCGAACATAAAAACGGTGTGCATCGCGGCGTTTAATATTTGTGGAAAGCTCCGTTAGCTCGGCGCCCGCCTGACGTGCTTCTTCTTCTGCCCAGGCCAGAAGCTGACTGCCAACTTTTTGTCCCCGCATCTGCGGTAATACCACCAGCTCCTGAATTTCGCCAATCCAGTTGGCATGATGGAGATGAAACTGCATATGCAGGCTGATCATGCCGACTACCTCTCCGTTGCGCAGCGCTAAACGATAATGAAAGTTGGGGTCCAGTAAATTAGCGGCGAACCCATCCCTGAAAGCCTGATAATCAAGCTCATCTTTAAGTAACTCACAGATAAGCGCGTAAACAGAATCGGTATCCTCTGTTGTCGCGTGGCGTAATTCACAGACTGGCATAATGTCCTCCCGATGCTTCATCAGGATCAACCATCTTTCGCCAGACTGTAACAAACTACCGTCATTATTTATTCTATGGCAGTTAAACGGCGGATAACGTGCAGCCAAAGATCACTCTGATGGCAAGGGGGAGGGCGAGCCTCCCGGGGAGTTAGGTGGCAGGCTGATGTTTAACCACGTTAATCATCCACGGCACACCGAAACGATCGCTGACCTTGCCGAACCCCTGCGCCCAGAAGGTCTCCTGCCAGTCCATTTCGATTTGCCCTTGTGCGGCAAGGTTATCAAACCAGCGCTTCCCTTCTGCTACATCCTGGGTATCAAGCACCAGCGTAAAGCCGGAATAATGCGCCGTTCCCGACGCGCTGGCATCACTCATCATGATATCGCTGCCGGCAATGCGCATGTTGGCGTGGGCGATAGCAGTATCGGGAAAGCGCATTCCTGACGGGCAGCCCTCTTCGTTATCCGCCGCCGAGGGGGGCATTTCACCGAAGCTGAGTTTATAAAGCAGTTCTGCGCCTAACGTTTGTTGATAATACGCGATGGCGTCGGCACAGTTGCCGGCAAAAGAGAGATAGGGACTTAACGGCATGATGGTTACCTCAGGTAAGAGATGCTCGTTAAGTGTAGTTCGAAATTGGCACAATATTGTCGGTGGCAGGCCCGCTCAGGCCCGGTAAGCGAGGCGCTACCGGGCAATGACACGGTAAATCAGTTCTTTTTCACGAACTCGGATTTCAGTTTCATCGGGCCAAAACCATCGATTTTGCAGTCGATGTTATGGTCGCCTTCAACCAGACGAATATTCTTCACTTTGGTGCCGATTTTCAGCATGGAAGAGCTGCCTTTTACTTTCAGATCTTTCACGATGGTGACGCTATCGCCGTCCGCCAGCAGGTTGCCGTTGGCGTCTTTGACAATCAGCTCATCGCTCTCCTGAGCGGGTTCCGCATCGTTCCATTCGTGAGCGCATTCCGGGCAGATGAACATGCCGTTATCTTCGTAGGTATATTCGGAGTTACATTGCGGGCAGTGGGGTAATGACATGTTGGTATCCTCAAAAAGTCAGCGGGGGCAAACGCGCCCAAAAATGGCAGATCGCCGAAAAAGGCCGCAATTATACACAAAATCCTTAGCGTTGTCGGGACTATTGCCGCTTTTATAAAAGGGTCAGCGCAACGACAGTCAGCAATGGTTTACACTCAAATAACCGCTTTTTTACTGTCACCACAGCGCATTAGGGCGTCCTTATTTACACCTTTTGACCGAATTGACATATATGTGTGAAGTTGATCACATATTTAAACCCTGTTAGGGTAAAAAGGTCATTAACTGCCCATTCAGGCGTCAACAGGTTCGGTTGTACAGTCCGTAACCGGACAGTGTAAGTAAACCTGCTACGCTTGTATGAGGGAGAGCGTTCGCGCCCCTCCCTCCGCTCGACGGCGACGCTGGCGCGGTATGCCAGTGCCCGCCGTATATAGCGCTACAGGGCTTAGCCTATGAGGACAGCTATGCTGAAAAGGAAAAAAATAAAACCGATTACACTGGGCGATGTGACCATCATTGATGACGGTAAACTTCGCAAAGCGATTACCGCCGCCTCGCTGGGCAACGCGATGGAGTGGTTTGATTTTGGTGTTTATGGATTTGTTGCCTACGCGTTGGGTAAAGTCTTTTTCCCCGGTGCCGATCCCAGCGTCCAGATGATTGCCGCGCTGGCCACGTTTTCCGTTCCCTTCCTGATTCGTCCGCTCGGCGGGTTATTCTTTGGTATGCTCGGCGATAAATACGGGCGCCAGAAGATCCTGGCGATCACGATTGTGATTATGTCGATCAGTACTTTCTGTATCGGGTTAATTCCCTCTTACGCGACGATCGGTATCTGGGCGCCAATACTGTTGTTGCTATGTAAAATGGCGCAGGGCTTCTCGGTTGGCGGGGAATATACCGGCGCGTCGATCTTTGTCGCGGAATATTCGCCGGATCGTAAACGCGGATTTATGGGAAGCTGGCTGGATTTTGGTTCCATCGCCGGGTTCGTGCTGGGCGCGGGCGTGGTGGTCTTAATCTCAACGATTGTCGGCGAGGAGAATTTCCTGGAGTGGGGCTGGCGTATTCCGTTCTTTATCGCCCTGCCATTGGGAATTATTGGTCTCTACTTACGCCATGCGCTGGAAGAGACGCCAGCGTTTCAGCAGCACGTGGATAAACTGGAGCAGGGCGACCGCGAAGGGCTGCAGGATGGGCCGAAAGTCTCCTTTAAAGAGATTGCCACCAAACACTGGCGTAGCCTGTTGTCATGTATCGGTCTGGTGATTGCCACCAACGTGACCTACTACATGCTGCTCACCTACATGCCGAGCTACCTGTCGCATAACCTGCACTATTCTGAAGATCACGGCGTGTTGATTATCATCGCCATTATGATCGGGATGTTGTTTGTGCAGCCAGTGATGGGGCTGCTGAGCGACCGTTTCGGTCGACGTCCATTTGTGATTATGGGCAGCATTGCGCTGTTTGCGCTGGCGATCCCGGCCTTCATCCTGATTAACAGTAACGTTATTGGCCTGATTTTTGCCGGTTTGTTGATGCTGGCGGTGATTCTGAACTGCTTTACCGGGGTGATGGCCTCGACATTGCCGGCGATGTTTCCGACGCATATTCGTTACAGCGCGCTGGCGGCGGCTTTTAATATCTCTGTATTGATTGCCGGTCTGACGCCAACGCTGGCGGCCTGGCTGGTGGAAAGCTCGCAGGATCTGATGATGCCGGCGTATTATTTGATGGTCATCGCGGTGATAGGCTTGATTACCGGTATTTCCATGAAAGAGACGGCCAATCGTCCGTTAAAAGGCGCAACGCCAGCGGCGTCGGACATCCAGGAAGCGAAGGAAATTCTGGGCGAGCATTACGATAATATTGAGCAGAAAATCGACGACATCGATCAGGAAATCGCGGAACTGCAGGTCAAACGTTCGCGTCTGGTACAGCAACATCCGCGTATCGATGAATAAATTTCGCGCTTAAGGTTCGCTTAATCTCTCGCGGGCATACTCTCCTCCATACCTTTGGAGGAGAGCGTCATGAAAAGCTATATTTATAAAAGTTTGACGACCCTGTGTAGTGTGCTGATTGTCAGCAGTTTTATCTATGTGTGGGTCACGACGTATTAAACGCCTGTTATGCCTTTTTCAACATCACCCAGGCACGGGTGCCTGTTCTTTCCGTACGGTTTTGCAGGAAAAACTGTCCCTGATGTAGCTGGGTGATGCGGCTGACGATACTCAGCCCCAGGCCAATTCCGCCATAACGGCTGTCCATCCGCACGAACGCTTCGCTTAGCTTCCCGCATTTGCTTTCATCAATACCCGGCCCCTCGTCTTCGACCGCCATAATAGCGTCGGGGTCGGCGCTAATGTGGATAGTGATATGGGTTCCTTCAGGGCTATAGCGATGCGCGTTTTCCACCAGATTTCGCAGCAGCATACGCAGTAACGTCGCGTCACCGCGCACCACCACGTCCGCCGCGCTTTCCGGCAGCAACAGAGTTTGCTGACGCGTTTCCAGCATGGTGTTCAGCTCATCGTAGGAGGGGAGGATCACATCTTCCAGCAGTTTTACTTCCTGATAATTCCCGGAAGAGAATGACTGGCCCACGCGCGCCAGTTGCAGAAGCTGGGAGACGCTATCCATCATCTGGTCAAGACGGGCGATAAGCGGCGCGACATCAACATTGTGGGTTTTTGACAATAATTCCAGATGCAAACGCACCCCCGACAGCGGCGTGCGTAGCTCATGGGCCACATCGGCGGTAAAAAGGCGTTCATTGTCGAGCGTGGTGGTCAAACGCGTAACCAGTTGATTGATCGCCGAGACAACGGACTCAATCTCAAGCGTGGAGCTGTGAATGGCGATCGGCGTCAGATTATCCGCCGTCCGCGCTTCCAGCTCTTTTTGCAGTTCGGCGAGTGGGCGGGTAATACGCCGTACCGCCTGGTAGCAAACAAGCAGCGTCAGGCTAACCATAAATATGCTGGGGACGATCAGGCTGGCGACCGCCTCGCGAATTTCGTGCATGATATGGCGATCGTTGTTGCGATTATCCCGCAGCGCCTGCTCGAACAGTTGGATTTGCTCAGTGCTTTCATGCCATAACCAGAAGGTACTGATTAGCTGGAACACCAGCAGAATAAGACCAATTGTCAGAGTTAAACGCTGGCGAAGGGTCATCGCTCTTCGCTGAAAACGCATCAGGCTCACTTAGCTTTCCTCAGTGGCAACCAGCATGTAGCCAAACCCGCGAACCGTGCGAATGCGCGACTTGCCGACTTTGTCGCGCAAATTATGTATATGCACTTCCAGAGTGTTGGTCGAGGGTTCGTTATCCCAGTTGTAGATATCGTTATAAAGAATTTCCCGGTGCACCGGACTGCCTGCCTTGAGCATCAACCGTGAGAGCAACGCGTACTCCTTAGGCGTCAGGGTCAGTTCCTGTCCATCCCTCCATGCCTGATGGCGGCCTATATTGAGCGTCAGATTGCCAACCGTCAGTTCACTTTCACCCTGGTTATTATGGCGGCGCAGCAGCGCGCGGATGCGGGCGTGCAACTCCTCCAGGGCGAAGGGTTTTACCAGATAATCATCTGCGCCGACATCCAGCCCGCTAATGCGATCGTTGAGCGTATCGCGGGCGGTCAGAATGAGTACCGGCAGAGTATATTTTTTCTGTCGGATTCGCGTCAGGAAATGCAGGCCATCCTCATCGGGCAGCCCTAAATCCAGCACCATCAGACTGTAATGACCAGACTCCAGACTATGCTCGGCGGCACGCGCTGTCGAAACGCCATCACACGCATAGCCTTCGGTTTGCGCGGCGAGTATTAACCCCTGTAATAATAGCGTGTCGTCTTCAACAATCAGTATCTTCATTCGCTTAGTCTCCTGCACGGTTGCAGAATATCATCTGCGGCCTGGTAATACGTCGTTTGTACGCCGGTTAATCCCAGCATGGTTGAGAAAAGATTGTCCTGTGAATAATCCAGCGTGCTCGCCCGTTTTTGCAGGCAGGCCTGATCCACCTGATAACGCTGTTGATAATCTTTAGAAAGCCAAATGAGCATCGGGACATGTTTTTGCGTATCCGGCGCAATGGAATACGGCAGACCGTGTAAATAAACGCCATTTTCACCCAATGATTCGCCGTGATCGGAAAGATACACCAGGCTGGTTGTGAATTTATCCTGATGAGATTTCAGCAGGTTAATGGCTTTATCTACAATATAGTCCACGTACAGCACGGTATTATCATAGGTGTTGATCAACTGCTGTTGGGAACAGTTCTGAATTTCGTTAGTGTCACAGGTTGGGGTAAATTTTTTAAACTGCGGTGGATAACGGTTGTAATAGGTTGGGCCGTGGCTGCCGATGGTATGTAGTACAATAACGCCATCGCCTTTCAAATGGTCGATATAGTCTTCCAGACCGTGGAATAACACCTCATCGTAGCACTCGCCGTCGATACATTGTCCGGGCAGGTTTAGCTCGGTGACATTTTGATGCGGAACGCGATCGCATGCGCCTTTACAGCCGCCGTCATTATCATTCCACAGTACGTTAATCCCCGCGCGCTGGATAATATCCAGTAGCCCTTCCTGGTGATGCGCCAGCTCTTCGTCATAATGTTTGCGCGGCATATCAGAAAACATGCAGGGAACGGAGATCGCGGTCGCCGTACCGCAAGAGGTGGTATGCGGGAAATAGATTACATCGTCTTTCGCCAGCCGCGGATTGGTGTCGCGCGGATAGCCGCCAAGAGAGAAATCATCGCCGCGCGAGGTTTCGCCAACGATAAGAATCGTCAGGTTTTTGCGATCGCCTTTCAGCATTAATGGATTGCGATGGGCATCCTCGCCAATGCGTACCAGCGGCAAATTCGCCAGCCGTTGATGCGAATACCATGACCAACTGGCGACAATACTGTTCGATGGGCTTAACGCTTTGATCAACTGTTTATTATTTCGAAATAGCGAGGCGTAATCTTTATAGAAAAAGGCGGCGACCAGAATAACTAATAAAATAGAGATCAGGACGCTGGCCAGGCGGTAAAGCCCGCTACGTAAGCGCGGCGTCGCCGGGCGGATTTTGACCCAGAAGGCAATCACGGCGGCCAGAACGCCGCTTAATCCCAGCGTCAGCACCATTCTCGGCGTCATCAGCGCAAAGGTTTCCGCAGGCGTGGTATCCATCATATTGGCGATCATGGAGCGATCGATGATGATGCCGTAAGTCAAAATAAAATACTGCGCGGCAGCGCCGACCAGAATAAAAACGCAGGCCAGCAGTCGGTTTAGCCAAATAAATGAGGCCAGCGTTAGCACACTATTGACCACGCTAAACGCGACGACCGGCATGGAAATAAACACCAGCACATTGCGCAGCGAGTTTAACGGTAGGTCTTGTAGTACCTGCTTGTAGAACGCAATGTTCAGGCAGACGGCAATATAAAAGGAAAAAAGCAGAAGCCAGGCGATTTGCCCAAGAACAGGTCTTTTAAGAAAGCGCTTTAACATGTTGATGCGTCCATCGATTCGGTGACGCTAATCGTGACAAAGTAAAATTAAGTGAACCTTAAGAACTTAATGTTGGTGGCGGCCGGATAACCTGCGCTATCCGGCCTGTTGCGATAACATTAACTACACGTGGTCAATCCTGTTTAACCGGCGCATCCAGCGGATACGGGTTTTTGTGAATGCGGTTGTAGTTCAACGCATACAGCGCGGTGATCACCATCAACGTGACGAACGACCACATCACTTCTTTGGCGCCGGAACCGATGACCGCCCAGATGCAATACACAAACGCGACGAAGGTAATCAGCAGATACAGCGGGCGCGCTTTACCAAAGTGGCCGTGGCCCAACAGCAACAGCGCGGCACAGGTGTAAAGATAAGGCACCAGGGTGAAGATAACCGACACGGAGGAGACCAGACCAAACTCTTTCGCGGCGTTCGGCGACATACTGCTGAACTGGAAGATAGTCATCAGCACGCCGACGATAAGCAACCCAGCCACTGGCGTACCGGCTTTATTAACCCGCGCGAAGATCGGCGGGAAGAGACCATCGTCCGCCGCCGCTTTTGCGGTTTGACCGGCAAGCAGCGTCCAGCCGCCGAGAGAGCCCAGGCAACCAGCTGCCGCACAGAAGGAAACAATAGCCCCTGCGGTATCGCCCAGCGCCATACGCGCCGCGTCACCGAAAGGCGATGCCGATACACGCAGCGCCGCGTTGGGGATCATCCCCATAATCGCCGTTGTGGAGAGTACATAGCAGACGGCGGCGATCAGTACCCCGCCGATGGTGGCGATAGGCACGTTGCGTTTCGGGTTTTTGACCACACCGGCCGCAACGGAGGCGCTTTCTACCCCGATGAATGACCACAGCGTAACGTTCAACGTGCTTTGAATTGCGCCGAAGGTATTCATGCCGCTCACGTTCCAGGCCGCCATATAGGTTTCGCCTTTAAACCAGAACCAGCCGAAGACCGCAATCCCTACGATAGGCACCAGCGCCAGTACGGTGGCGACGGCCTGTACGCGGGTAATCATTTTCGGCCCGACGATGTTCAGCAGAACAAAAATCCACAGCACCGCGACGCAGGTAAGCGTTAATACCAGCGGATCTTTCAGAATCGGGAAGAAATAGCTCAGATAGCCGACGCCGATAACGACCATCGCGATATTACCGATCCAGCATGCCAGCCAGTACAGCACGTTCGTTTGATAGCCCAAAAACGGCCCGAAGCAGCGGCGTGCGTAGGCATAGGAACCGCCGGGACTGGGATCTAAGGACGACATTTTGGCATAAACCATCGACAGCGCCAGGGCGCCGATGATAGTGACCAGCCATCCGTAGATTGCAATCCCGCCAGTGGCCGCCAGGTTGGCAGGGAGTAAGAATACCCCTGAACCCATAATATTCCCCGATACCATTAAGGTGACGGGGATTAGGCCCACTTTGTGAGCATCAGCATCCGAAGACATAATTTGGACTCCTGAAAAGGTGACTTCGTTACGATAAATTACGTCGTATCATACCCCCTCAGAATGCCGCTGAATTATGTCGGAGACGGGTTATCGCCAATGCTGTTATTATCGTGTCTTATCGTTGAGTGTAGAAAAATTAGGCAGCCGATCGTTCCCGATGTTGGCTAACATAATGCAGGGGGGTCATACCATAAAACTCTTTAAACACGGAAATAAAGTACGATGTGCTGTTATACCCACACAGCTGTGAGACTTGAGAGATATTCTTTCCGTCCATTAATAATTGGTTTACGGCATAACGCATTCGGCAGGTCGTGATTATTTGGCTATAACTGGTATTCTCGTTTTTGAGCTTTTTCTTTAACAAGCTTGGACTCAGGCACAGGCAACTGGCAACGGCGCTCAGATTCCAGTCTTTATGAATATCGCTCTGAATGATGTGGTAAACGCTGTCACTGATGCGGCTGCGCAGCATGTGCATTAACAAAGAAATAAATTTTTTGTGGTCAAGAAAGCGGGATAAAACGGTGAAAAGGAGCGCACGGGTACGTTCACTAACAATTTCATCCGGTGTTTCCATCGCGCTGTAGCGGGCAGCGACCCTGAAGATATCCGGCGTCAGACAGTTGGCGGTCAATAAGGGATCGGCGTTGCGTTGCCAGACGGGAAGGTGTGAGAGATCTTTATTCAGGAATTGTAAATAGTCTTTAATATTATTGCGACTCACTTGTATTACTAGCACGCTATTTAATGATGAAATGTCAATAACGTTATTTTCACAAGCCAGAATGGCCATATGATTCGCTTTTAAACTGATTGGCTCCTTACCATTTACTCGTAACCATGTATCTTTTTCGGTTAATAACACTATGCAAGGTTCGTTGCTGCAAATCCTCATACCCGAACTCCTGGAATATGAACATAAAATACCGGATCTCGCCAAACGGGAGAGATAACGGGGACTGAGTCAATTGTGTGATGAATTGAAACTGCACTAAAATAACTTTCCTGAATAATATTACAATATTTGTACGATGATTTAGGGTGTACAAAAAGTTGTACGCGAGTGGCAACTTGTCATTTTTGTATAAAAAAAGCGCGGGATGGGGCCCGCGCAAAAAGGTATGACAGTATTATTGTTTTGCAGCAATACTCAGGGAATACATGCCATCCTCAAAAAAAAGACTCTTTGTGATTAGGCTTTCACGCACATAACGTGATATACGCCATCAATAATTTCCGTGCCTTCGGTTTCATGCTCAAAGCCAGGGAAGTGATGATCCCAGGATTGCAGTGAGCGTAAGTAACCCACCTGCGGACTGTTTTCATCGCCAAAGTTTTCGCCGGAGAGCAGCATCGGGATTCCTGGCGGGTAAGGAATAACGGAGTTCGCCGCGATGCGACCCGGTAGATTTTCAATCGCCACCATTTCAATATTGTTGTTCACAATCGCGTTGTAGGCGTCGCGCGGGGTAATCTCCGCAACCGGCAGGGTGGAATAGGCGGCGTTGAGACGAGCGCCCGGGTTATTTTCACGTAGCCAGGCAAACATTTTATCGCCCAGGTCATGAATACCCATGTTCGCGTAAGTGTCAGGATAATCCTGCACCAGTTCCGGCATCACCTGCGCCAGCGGCGTATTCGCGTCGTAATGATGTTTGAAGGAGCACAGCGTGTTGATCAGCGTTCCCCATTTCCCGCGAGTTACCCCCATGGAGAACAGGAACATAATCTGAAAGTCGGTGGTGCGGGTCGGCACGATACCGTGGCGGCCAAGCCATGCTGTGACCAGCGCAGCAGGTACGCCGGATGCTTCCAGTTCGCCATCGTCGCCCATACCCGGCGCCAGGATACTGACTTTAATCGGGTCCAGCATACTCCAGTTATCCGGCAGGTCTTTAAAGCCGTGCCAGGTTTCTCCGGGGCGCATGACCCAGCAGTTCTGGTCGGTGGCCAGCAGTTTTGCCGGCGCGTCGGCGAAGTCATACGTTTTACCGGTTTGTGGATCGGTGACGACGTCTTTATTCCACGGTTTAAAGAACCAGTCGCCTTCATCGGTAAACTCTTTATAAAGACGCGCCATCGCCTGACGGAAATCAACCGCTTCGTCAATCACCTCTTGAGTCAGGGACAGGCCGCTGTTACCGTCCATCATCGATACCGCCACATCGTTGGATGCGCAGATGGCATATAACGGAGAGGTGGTGGCATGCATCATATATGCCTGGTTGAAGCGGGAGAAATTCACCGCGCCACGGCCTTCACGGACATGAATGTAGGAAGCTTGTGAAAGCGCATTCAGTAGTTTGTGCGTGGAGTGGGTGGCAAACACGGTCGGACCGTTATGGTCGCCTGGCTCGCCGCGCATCGCGTAGTGATCGCAATAAATCGGGTTGAAGCGCGCATAGCCGTACCATGCTTCGTCGAAGTGAATGCGATCGCTGGTTTTTGCCAGCAGATCCTGCGCCTCTTTGGCGTTATAGCATACGCCGTCATAGGTACAGTTGGTCACCACGCTGTAAGACGGTTTCTGTCCGGCTTTGGTTTTGGTCAGCGGGCTGGCGCTGATTTTTTTCTGCAAGGTTTCAGGCTGCATTTCCTGCGGGTAGATTGGCCCGATAATGCCGTAACGGTTACGGCTTGGCACCATATATACCGGTTTGGCCCCAGTGAGGATCAGCCCCTGCTCGATGGATTTATGGCAGTTACGATCCAGTACAACGACATCATTATCCGTCATACAGGCCTGCATAATAGTACGGTTAGAACCGGAAGTCCCGACAACCACGGACCAGGAGCGGTCAGCACCGAATACGCGGGCGGCGTTTTTCTCGCTTTCGCCAAACGCGCCGGTATGGTCGAGGAGTGAACCGAGCGTGGTACGCTCAATCCCCATATCGCTGCGGAACAGGTTTTCGCCATAATAATCGTGATAAAAGCGACCGGCAGGCGTTTTAGTGAAACCGACGCCGCCCTGGTGTCCCGGCGCCGCCCATGAATATTCATGAATGTCGCTGTATTTCATCAACGCGTTAAACAGCGGCGGTAACAGTTGCTGGCGATACCGGGTCATGGCGGCAACAGCGCGTCCGGCGATAAAGTCAGCGGTGTCTTCCAGAATCCAGGCGAATTCATCGACAAGCTCCAGCAGGTCGCGGTCCAGCGATGCCGTCGCTTTTTCCCTGTCGCCTAACAGGAAAACGGGCACGTTTTGCTGACGCTCGTGAAGCTTACCGATCAATTGCCTGACGCTCAGGTGCTCATCCGGTTGTTCCATTTGGTAGCTAAACATCAGACAGTCAATGGCTTCGTTCGCGGACAAGATGGCATAGCCGTCATCGAAGGATGTCGATTTAATGACGGTAACATTTTGTTGGCTCAAGGCATCCGCCAGACGCTCAACCGCGTTGCCAACCCAGGTGTCCTGATGCAGAAACTCACTTTCAACAATTAATACTTTCATCATCTTTTACCCGGTTGTGGAGGCCGTGCAATTTACGCCTTGCCGACCCGCCGTATGAATGTGACGTGGGCAAGTATTACCCCGTCAAATAGGGGGTGTAAAGTGATGGAATAATGGTCAGTTATTGATATTATTGTTTAATAAACAATGGGTTAATTATGGATATCGAGCGATTTCACCTGCCGTTTATCGACAGGTGAATTATTTTTTTGGCTGATAGTGGTATCCGGCTTTAGCCGGGCATCGTCTGGCGTCGTTGCTGGCTTAGCTTGCGATATTGTTGCGGAGACATGCCGACAAATTTGCTAAAAGTACTGTAAAAACGGCTGCTGGATCGGAACCCGGCAGTCAGAGCGACATCGAGGATCGTTTTGTCAGTATCGCTCAATAAGGCACGTACGTGATTGATGCGCATCGCCGTGATGTACTGCTTCATCGTCAATTGCATAACCCGCTGGAATATTCCCATCGCGTAATTAGCATTGAGTTTGACATGCTCCGCGACGTCGTTAATGGTGAGCGCCTGATCGTAGTTATCGGCAATAAATCCCAGCATCTGGCTTACGTAAAACTGCGCATGGCGTGAGACGCTATTCTTGTGGGTGCGTGATGTTTTATTGAGCAAAATAGGCTGCCAGCCGGAAAGGCTAAAGCGTTTAAGCATCAGGCCGATTTCATCGATCGCCAACTGGCGAATTTGCTCATTCGGGCTGCTTGTTTCCTGCTGCCAGCGCAACACTTCAAAGGTGCTAAGCTGCTGGGTCGCCAGTGATTTAACCACCATCCCGTGCGTGACGTGGTTGATAAGATCGCGATCCAGCGGCCAGGAGAGAAACAGGTGCATCGGCAAACTGAAAATCGCCATCTGGCGGCAGTTGCCGGGGCGGGTAAGCTGGTGTGGCGTACAGGCCCAAAACAGGGTGATATGTCCCTGCTTTATCTGCACGACTTCATTGTTGATTAAATACTCCACATCGCCGTCAAACGGAACATTCACTTCTACTTGCCCATGCCAGTGACTGCTGGCCATTCTGTGCGGTGGCCTCAGCTCAACGTCCAGTCGTTGATATTCGGAATAGAGCGACAGCGGGCTACGGGTTTGCTTTTCATCGCCGTTGCACATGTGCGGGTCGGGCGGGAGGAGGGATATTGCTTGCGTACTCATCGTCACTCCATTTCCTGAATTATCAGAATTATGCCCCTTTAGCCGGGAGGAAACCGGGAATCCGGACACAGAATCCGTCGATATTGTAGAGCGTAGCCTGACTATCAGGCCGAATACTCTGCTTTTTACACCATTTTGTCCCAAAAACTCAGATCTTCCGCGCGCCAGCATACGATCTGAGTTTTCGGGAATGCTCATCGGGGAAGACGGAGGTTTTCACCGGGAACGCGTGCCACCATGAAGGTGTTCACTACTGTTCTGGAGAGTCATGATGACGGCACCCAAAATTACCTTTATCGGCGCAGGTTCTACGATTTTCGTCAAAAATATCCTCGGCGATGTGTTTCACCGCGAGGCGCTAAAATCAGCGCATGTCGCCCTGATGGATATTGACGAAACCCGGCTGGAAGAGTCGCACATTGTGGTACGGAAACTGATGGACTCAGCGGGCGCTTCTGGCCGGATTACCTGCCATACCAACCAGAAAGCGGCGCTACAGGATGCGGATTTCGTGGTGGTCGCCTTTCAGATTGGCGGCTACGAACCCTGCACCGTGACCGATTTTGAGGTTTGTAAGCGTCATGGCCTGGAACAGACGATCGCCGATACGCTGGGGCCGGGCGGCATTATGCGCGCGCTGCGGACCATCCCGCATCTGTGGCGGATTTGCGAAGACATGACGGAAGTCTGTCCGAAGGCCACCATGCTCAATTATGTCAACCCGATGGCGATGAACACCTGGGCTATGTATGCCCGCTATCCGCATATCAAACAGGTCGGCCTGTGCCATTCGGTACAGGGAACGGCGGAAGAACTGGCGCGCGACCTGAATATCGATCCCGCTTCGCTGCGCTACCGCTGCGCCGGCATTAACCACATGGCGTTTTACCTCGAACTGGAGCGCAAAACGGCTGACGGGACTTATGTCGATCTCTATCCTGAATTGCTGGCAGCCTATGACGCCGGACAGGCGCCGAAGCCCAATATTCACGGCAATGAACGCTGCCAGAACATTGTGCGCTATGAGATGTTCAAAAAGTTGGGCTACTTCGTCACCGAATCATCAGAGCATTTTGCCGAGTACACGCCGTGGTTTATTAAACCGGGACGCGAGGATCTGATTGCGCGCTACAAGGTGCCACTGGATGAATATCCGAAACGCTGCGTAGAACAACTGGCGAACTGGCATAAAGAGCTGGAGGAGTATAAAACCGCCGAGCGTATCGACATCAAACCGTCCCGCGAGTACGCCAGCACCATTATGAACGCTCTGTGGACCGGCGAGCCGAGCGTGATTTACGGCAATGTGCGTAATGAGGGGCTGATTGATAACCTGCCGCAGGGAAGCTGCGTGGAAGTGGCTTGTCTGGTGGATGCCAACGGCATTCAACCGACGAAGGTGGGGACGATCCCTTCTCATCTGGCGGCGATGATGCAGACCAACATCAACGTGCAAACGCTGTTGACCGAAGCCATCCTCACGGAAAACCGCGATCGCGTGTATCACGCGGCGATGATGGACCCTCATACCGCAGCGGTGCTGGGTATCGAAGAAATCTATGCGTTGGTTGACGATCTGATCGCCGCGCATGGCGACTGGCTTCCGGCCTGGTTACGCCGTTAATCTCCAGCCGCGCTGGACGGCAGATCCGGCGTTTAACCTCTACTAACAGAAGGCGGGCGCTGGTAACAGCGACCCGGTACCCTATGAGCATCTCTCTGACAACAAAGCTGAGTTACGGGTTCGGTGCGTTTGGTAAGGATTTCGCCATCGGCATTGTGTATATGTACCTGATGTATTACTACACCGATGTGGTGGGACTCTCGGTCGGCCTCGTCGGCACCCTTTTTCTGGTCGCGCGAATCTGGGATGCGATAAACGATCCCATCATGGGATGGATTGTCAACGCCACGCGTTCGCGGTGGGGGAAATTTAAGCCGTGGATATTGATCGGCACCTTAACCAATTCGCTGGTGCTTTTCCTGCTGTTCAGCGCCCATCTTTTTGAGGGAACCGCGCAGGTTGTATTTGTCTGCGTAACCTACATCCTGTGGGGCATGACGTATACCATTATGGATATCCCATTTTGGTCGCTGGTGCCGACCATTACGCTTGATAAGCGAGAACGCGAACAACTGGTGCCGTTCCCGCGTTTCTTCGCCAGTCTGGCTGGCTTCGTCACTGCCGGTATAACGCTGCCGTTTGTGAACTACGTTGGCGGAGCGGATCGTGGGTTCGGCTTTCAGATGTTTACGCTGGTACTGATTGCGTTCTTTATCGCCTCGACTATCGTGACATTACGCAACGTACATGAGGTGTACTCCTCCGACAACGGTGTAACGGCGGGCCGCCCACATCTGACGTTAAAAACGATCGTTGGATTGATATACAAAAACGATCAGCTCTCTTGCCTGTTGGGAATGGCGCTGGCGTATAACATTGCCTCCAATATTATCAATGGCTTTGCGATCTACTACTTCACCTATGTGATTGGCGATGCCGATCTTTTTCCCTATTACCTTTCTTACGCCGGCGCGGCGAATCTGCTGACGCTGATTGTCTTCCCCCGGCTGGTGAAAATGTTATCGCGGCGGATATTGTGGGCGGGCGCCTCCGTGATGCCCGTTCTGAGTTGCGCAGGGCTCTTCGCGATGGCGTTGGCGGATGTCCATAATGCCGCTTTAATCGTGGCGGCGGGTATTTTCCTGAATATCGGGACCGCGCTCTTTTGGGTGCTTCAGGTAATCATGGTGGCGGATACGGTCGATTATGGGGAATTTAAGCTCAATATTCGCTGCGAGAGTATCGCTTATTCCGTACAGACGATGGTCGTGAAGGGCGGCTCGGCGTTTGCGGCGTTCTTTATCGCTCTGGTGCTGGGGCTGATTGGCTACACGCCGAACGTGGCGCAGTCTGCGCAAACCCTGCAGGGGATGCAGTTTATTATGATTGTCCTGCCGGTACTGTTTTTCATGATGACGTTGGTTCTCTACTTCCGCTACTACCGTTTGAACGGCGATATGCTGCGCAAGATTCAGATCCACCTGCTGGATAAATACCGGAAAACGCCGCCATTCGTCGAACAGCCGGATAGCCCGGCGATTTCTGTGGTAGCGACCAGCGATGTAAAAGCGTGAGCATGGTCTCTCGTGCAGGCCGGATAAGCGTAGCGCCATCCGGCAATTAACCGATAACGCGGCCCGGGAGAACGCCGGGCCTGCCAGGTTATTTCGCGCAGTTAGCGCACTGTTTGCTGACAATCTGCTGGAAGAAATCGTTGCCTTTGTCATCCACCAGGATAAAGGCCGGGAAATCTTCTACTTCAATTTTCCAGATAGCTTCCATGCCGAGTTCCGGATACTCGACGCACTCCAGATGCTTAATGCTCTGCTGTGCCAGAACCGCCGCCGGGCCGCCGATACTGCCCAAATAAAAGCCGCCGTGTTTTTTACAGGCATCCGTGACCTGCTGACTACGGTTGCCTTTCGCCAGCATGATCATACTGCCGCCGTGGGATTGCAGCAGATCGACATAAGAGTCCATTCGGCCTGCGGTGGTGGGGCCTAATGAGCCAGATGGATAACCTGCCGGGGTTTTTGCCGGACCTGCGTAATAGATGGGGTGGTCTTTAATATACTGCGGCAGGTCTTCGCCGGATTCAATACGCTCTTTTAGCTTCGCGTGGGCGATATCGCGACCTACGATAATGGTGCCCGTCAGCGACAGGCGAGTCGAGACCGGGTACTGCGATAGCTGGGCGAGGATCTCTTTCATCGGACGGTTGAGATCGACTTTCACCGCGTCGCCTTCGCCCGCCTGACGCAGCGCTGGCGGAATATACTGGCCCGGATTGTGTTCCAGTTTTTCGATCCAGATGCCTTCGCGGTTGATTTTCGCTTTGATGTTACGGTCTGCCGAGCAGGAGACGCCCATCCCCACCGGACAGGAAGCGCCGTGACGCGGCAGGCGAATTACGCGAATATCGTGGGCGAAATATTTCCCGCCGAACTGGGCGCCGAGGCCAAGTTTTTGCGCTTCTTCCAGCAGTTCCTGTTCCAGGTGGAGATCGCGGAATGCCTGGCCGTGCTCGTTACCTTCCGTCGGCAGCGCGTCGTAATAGTGGGTGCTGGCGAGTTTAACGGTTTTCAGCGTGCTTTCCGCCGAGGTGCCGCCAATGACAAAGGCGATATGGTATGGCGGACAGGCCGCGGTACCCAGCGTGCGCATTTTCTCAACGAGGAAGTTTTTCAGCTTGCCTGGGGTGAGCAGCGCTTTGGTCTCCTGATAGAGATACGTTTTGTTTGCTGAACCGCCGCCTTTCGCCACGCAAAGGAACTTGTACTCGTCGCCATCGACGGCATAGAGATCGATTTGCGCTGGCAGGTTGCTGCCGGTATTGACCTCTTTGTACATATCCAGCGGTGCGTTCTGCGAGTAGCGCAGGTTATCTTCGATATAGGTATTAAACACGCCTTTGGAGAGCGCGGCTTCATCGCCGCCGCCCGTCCAGACGCGTTGGCCTTTTTTACCCATGATAATCGCCGTGCCGGTATCCTGGCAGGTCGGCAGAATGCCTTTGGCGGCGATCTCGGAGTTTCTCAGGAATTGCAACGCCACATATTTATCGTTTTCGCTGGCTTCAGGGTCATGGAGAATGGCGGCGACTTGCTGCTGGTGTTCAGGACGGAGCATAAAAGACGCATCATGGAAGGCCTGCTGAGCCAGCAACGTTAACGCCTGCGGCTCAACGTTGAGGATAGATTCTCCGTTGAATTCACTGACGCTGACATAATCGGAGGTGAGCAGATAATACTCTGTTTTGTCCTCTCCCATCGGGAAAGGCGCCTGATAGATAAACTCTTTTTTCGACATGTGCTTCCAGCCTAATAGTAAGAAAATGTATTAAGAGCCTCATGGGCCAGACTCTAAGTCGCGCGCCGCGCATAACTTGGCGGCGCGCGCGGCCATTACAGGAATCCGTACATTGCGGCAAAGATCCAGCCAAAGACGCAGGAGACGCTCACGCCAATCAAACCCGGCAGAATGAAGCTGTGGTTAATGACGAAGCGGCCAATACGGGTTGTGCCGGAACGGTCAAACTGAATCGCCGCCAGATCGCTTGGGTAGGTCGGCAGGATATAGTAGCCATAACATGCCGGCGCAGAGGCCACGATATACGCCGGATCGACACCGATAGCCAGCGCGACGGGAACAATCGCCGCCAGCGCCGCGGCCTGGGAGTTAACAAACTTGGAGACCAGCAGCAGAACGATGGCGTAGGCCCACGGATACTCTTTGACCATTTCGCCCAGCACGCCCTGAATTTCCGACATATGCGCGCCGAACATGGTTTCCGCCATCCAGGCGATCCCGTATACCGCGACAATCGCAATCATACCGGAACGAAAAACTTCGTTTTTTGAGATAGACGCAGGATTGGTTTTGGTCAGAATGATAATGAGCGCCCCGGTCAGCAGCATGAACATCTGAATGACCAGCACCATCGACAACGGTTTGCCGCCGAAGGTTGGACGTAAGTCGGAGTCCGCGCCCAGGAGAGCGACCACGGCAATCGCCGCCAGGAAGATCCACATCGCCAGCCAGTTGCTTTTCGGCAGTTTTTTATCCAGCAGCGTCGCGGTATCGCCGTACACGTACTGACGGTTTTCCGGTACGGAGATAAATTTCTGAAACGCTTCGTCTTTATCCAGATCTTTACCGCGGAACCAACTAAAAATACCGATTGCCAGGATACCGAGCAGGGTAGACGGGATGGTGATCGACAGCAGATCGAGGAACTCCAGATGTTTTCCGTCAAATGTCACGTTGCCCAGCATCGCTACCAGAGAAACCACGGCGACGGAAACCGGACTGGCGATGATGCCCATTTGCGCGCCGATAGAACTGGCCGCCATTGGACGTTCCGGACGGATATTATTCTTGATCGCCACGTCATAGATAATCGGCAAAATGGTGTAGACCACGTGGCCTGTCCCACACAGAATCGTCAGGGTACAGGTGACGAACGGCGCCACAATAGAGACGTATTTGGGGTTGCGACGCAGCAGCTTTTCGGCAATCTGCAGCATCACATCCAGCCCGCCTGACGCCTGCAACGTTGCCGACGCGGCGACTACCGCGATAATGACCAGCATTACGTCAACGGGCGGTTTACCTGGCTGGAGATGGAAAACAAACACCAGAATGACCAGACCAATACCGCCCAACAACCCGAGCGCGATGCCGCCCTTTCGGGCGCCATAAAACAGACATATTAATATTATGAGAAGCTGTATACTAAATAACATTTTTATTTATCCTCGCGATAAACCCAGTCAATTTTGATAAATGGATCACAGCCATCCTCTGATTTGTGTGAATGAGCATCAGGAAATGGCGAATATTCAATGCGCCAGTGGCGACGATTAACGATTAAGGTTTTTACAGAGTTGCTTTAAGTAATTATTTTCTTGCGATGGTGATGTTCAGAGGGGAGTACCCTCTGGCGATGGGCAGGTGGAGTCAGCGAGAGCAGTAAATTATGATTTGTCTGTTTTAAAAACAGGCGTTTATTCTTTAATTTTTGTGTCTCGCCATCAGGTAAATCACGAGATAAAGCGAACAGAATGTGACTTATGTGATCATTGTCACGCCATTTTTTTAAATTATTAGTATGGCGTGTGGAGACGCGTATCTGCTCACCAATATACGTATTGTCCATAGGCGTAGCACAAGCTCCATTGCTACAAACATAATTTTATTTAAGTGTCAGGAAAATTCCGGACAAATCCCTTTTTTAATAAAAATACACACTCTCGGCATGGGATAATACTTAATTAACTTTTGTTAGCGTTTTGAAATTAAAAACAGCGCAGAGCGCTGTAATAATAGAAAATAACGTTAACAGGCCTGGGTTGAGTATATTTGATCTGACACAATTTCCCAGATTTGTTATTAATGTGATAGCGTTTTTATTGGCATTGTTATAATAAATGTTACCAGGATATAACGCTTCGCGTCGGCTTTATGCGGTATCCTTACTGACAATATTGTTTCAGTAAAGAGTAATGTTCCGGCTGAACGCGGTAGCGGTAAACCGGCCTGCCGGTCACGCCGTAATGAATACTGGTAAACAAGATATGGCAATTCACCAGCCAGATGAGATATTTACGGCAGGAGACGCGCGAGATATTCACTTCGTTGGCCAACTCGTCGGTAGAAAATTCCTGCTCCTGATGCGCATCAATCCACTGGCATAAGGTGCGTAGCGTTTGCTGCGTCAGCCCTTTTGGCAGCCGGCGAGGCTCCTGCTCGCTGGATGAATTACCGTGAATGAGCAGGTCAAGCTCAGACTGTTCGTAATACTGGCGTTTTTCCATCGCCGTTTTCTTACGTAGCCAGCCGGTCAGCGCTTCTTCAAAGCGCGTGGCCTGAAAAGGCTTGATCAGATAATCCACCACGCCGTAGTGAAGCGAATCTTTAATGGTGGCGGCGTCAGCGGCAGAAGAAATGACAATAACGTCGCTTTTGCAGCCTGCGCTGTGCAGGACAGGCAGCAGATCCAATCCGTTTTCCTGCTGCATGTAGATATCCAGCAGGATTAGGTCAATGTGATTTTCACTGTTGAAGATAAACTCTTTCGCTTTTTCCAGCGTCGAAGCGGTTCCACAACAATGAAAACCGGAGATTTGCGCGACATAGCGGCGATTTAACTCCGCGACCATCGCATCGTCATCGACAATTAATACATTGATCATAGGCTGGTCCTTTTTCCATCCCAGGGTAACTGTACAAAAAATTGTGTGAAGATCCCAGGCTCGGACTCCACGGAAATTACGCCGCCAAGCGCTTCAACCTGCTGTTTAACCAGCGCTAAACCGACGCCGCGTTCGGCGCCTTTCGACGAGACGCCTTTTTCAAAAATCGCCTCGATGCGCTCAGGTTCGATACCCGGACCGTCATCGCTCACTTCGCAATGCAGCCAGCCATGGCGGTAGTGTAACGAGACGCTGATTTCGCCGCCGGATTCCTGGCTCAATGCTTCCAGCGCGTTTTCAATCAAATTACCCAGCGCCGTAATCAGCACCGTAACCTGATCTTCATTGTTATTATCCGGTAACTGGCTGTCGCTGCTTATCACCAGGCTGTGCCCGAAATCAGAGGCGCGAGTAATTTTACTGAGCAAAAAGCCAGCGATAATCGGCGACTTTATTTTACCCAGCAGCAAACCGATCTCTTCCTGATAGTTATTGGCCGTCTTGATAATATACGCTTCAAGCTGCTTATAACTCTTCAGGTGCAATAATCCCAGAATCACATGTAATTTGTTCATGAATTCGTGGGATCGTTCACGGAGCGCATCCGCGTAGTTCACCATCCCGTCCAACCGCTGCATCAGTTGGCGAACTTCTGTTTTATCCCTGAAGGTGGATATCGCGCCGATAATTTCGCCGTTGCTGCGCACCGGAACGGTATTCACCAGCAGCAGGCGGCCTTTGACGATAATCTCTTCATCGCGGCGCGGCGTACCGTCACGCAACACTTCGCTAATGTCCACCACCTGCGACCAGGCATGACTCAGGGTGGATAATCTGGCGTCATCCTGCGTTTTTCGATAATCGAGCAGCGTCTGCGCCGCATGGTTAATCAACGTGACTTCGCCGCTATCATCCACGGCGATAACGCCCTCTTTGATTGACTGCAGCATCGCCTGGCGTTGTTCAAACAGGGTTGAGATCTCATAGGGTTCGAGGCCAAACAGGATACGTTTTAGCACCTTGACCAGCGCATACGTGCCTAATAACCCCACCAGAGCGCCGAACAGAATGGACCAGATAATACTGCCGCGGCTATTGTTGATCTGCTGCGTAACGTGACTGAGTTCCAGGCCGATCGCTACCACACCGATCTGCCGGTGGCGTTCATCATAAACCGGTGTGAAAACGCGCAGCGCTTTGGCAAGAAAGCCGCGATTAATGGCAACGTTTTCCTTTCCCTGCAGCGCGAGCAGAATGTCATCGCCTTTGAACGGTTGGCCGATTCGCTGCGTTTCTGGGTGTGAATAACGGATGCCCTGCATGTTGGTCACCACAATAAACAAAAAGCCATTATGCTGGCTCACCGCTTCGGCGAGCGTCTGAATGCCGCTTTCCGCAGGCGGTTTTTTCAGCCCCTCGCGAATTGCCGGAGAGTCCGCCAGCGAGCGCGCCACCGCCAGCGCTTTATCTGCCAGCGCGTCGCGCGTCATGCTGCTGATTTGCGAAAAATAGATCAGATGGACCACAACGAGCACCGAAAACAAAACGGCGCTGACCATCAGAATGACGGTAGTGCCGAGTTTCATGGGGCGTTTGCGTAACGCCCGGCATGGCAGGGAGTGTTTCATAGTGGACCTGAGCGGACGAATCGTAAGGTTATTATCCCTGATGAGGCGTCTAATTCAAAGGCATAGGCGATGTTGCTCCAGTGTTGAAAAGCCCGTCTTACCTTGTAGGGGGCGCTACCTGCTCATGTCGACTGGCAAACGTCATGTCGTTAATTAATATCGCCGGATACCGTGATGGGTAATTTATTTTCATCAGAATTGCATAAAATAATTTTTCATTAATTTTTATAATAACGTATGCGGTGTCACGTTTTATTTTTACTGACGTTCAGAATGCGTTTGATCACAATCAATCAGCGCTAATGTTTAATCTATTATGATTAGTTTTCATTACATATTATTAATAATTATGGAAGCAATGTGAGAAATAAAAAATGGAAATAAAAAAATGGCTGAACACAACCATAACCCGACGTGATGCTATTGTCGCTACTGCAAAAGTAGGGGCGGCGGTGACGCTAAGTCAGGCGATTACGCTGCCTTTTGCTACCACTGCCCAGGCGCAGGATACCCCGATACCGAAGGATGCCAACGACGAAACCGTCAGGCACAGCGCCTGTCTGGTCAACTGTGGCAGCCGATGCCCGCTTAAGGTTATCGTGAAAAATGATCGCATCGTGCGCATTGAGCCGGAAGACGCGAAAGATGACGCGGTATTCGGCGAGCATCAGATTCGTCCCTGCCTGCGTGGGCGTTCCAGTCGCTGGCGCGTCTATAGCCCGGATCGCATTAAGTATCCGATGAAAAGAGTGGGAAAACGCGGTGAAGGAAAATTTAAACGTATTTCATGGGATGAGGCCACGGCCTTTATTGCAGCGGAATTAACGCGCGTTAGCGAACAATATGGCCGGGAAGCTATTTATTATAATTATCAATCCGGGGCATATTATCATACGCAGGGCAGGCCCGCCTGGATAAGATTATTAAATCTCACCGGCGGTTATTTAAATTATCACAACACCTATTCCACGGCGCAAATCGCCACCGCCACGCCCTATACCCACGGCGATTATGTCGGTAGCCATTTTACGCAGATCGCGCATTCCGATCTGGTGGTGCTATTTGGTCTGAATCTCTCAGAAACGCGGATGTCCGGCGGCGGTCAGGTTGAAGAGCTGCGCCGGGCGCTGGAGACCTCGAAAGCCCGAGTCATTATTATCGATCCGCGCTATACCGATTCGGTGATTACCGAACACGCCGAATGGCTACCGATTCGCCCAACCACGGACGCTGCGTTAGTCGCCGGCATCGCGCATACGCTGATTACCGAACAGCTTCTCGACGAGGCGCTGGTAAACCGCTATTGCGTCGGCTATGACCGTAGCACTTTGCCGGACACGGCTGCGCCTAACGCCAGCTATAAAGATTATGTTCTTGGCACGGGCGATGACGGTATCGCGAAAACCCCGGAATGGGCGGCGGATATCACCGGTATTCCGGCAACGCGTATTCGCCAACTGGCGCGCGAAATCGCCTCGGCGCGCGCCTGCTATATTTGCCAGGGCTGGGGGCCGCAGCGTCATGCCAACGGCGAACAAACCGTGCGTGCTATTCAGACGCTGCCAGCGTTAACCGGCCACTTCGGGCGGCCCGGCACCAACAATGGCAACTGGCCTTACGGTACGCCGTATGGCGTGCCATTGTTGCCTGTCGGTAAGAATCCGATCAAAACCTCTATTCCTTGCTATCTATGGACGGACGCCATTCAGCATCCGGAGAAAATGACCGCGACGACAATGGGCGTGAAAGGCGCGGACAGGCTAAAAACCGGGATTAAGCTGTTTTTCAACCAGGCCGGTAATACCTTGCTGAATCAGCACGGCGAAACGAACCGCACCCGTCAAATTCTCGCGGATGAATCGCTGTGTGAAACCATTATCGTGATTGAAAACCATATGACGCCCAGCGCGATGTATGCGGATCTGCTGTTGCCGGAGACCAGCTATCTTGAGGCGGAAGACCTGGTGGACAGCTCCTATGCGGCGGGATCGCATAACTATATGATTGCGATTCAGAAAACCGTTAAACCGATGTGGGAAGTGCGCAGCACGTATGACATCTGCGCGGATATCGCCGGGCATCTTGGACTGCGCGAGCAATATACCGAGGGCCGAACTCAGGCGCAGTGGGCGGAGATGCACTATCAGCAGATCCGTGAGAAACGTCCATACCTGCCGGAGTGGAGCGTGGCGAAAGAGATGGGCGTGATTGACCAGCGTATCGCGACCGAGCAGCAGAGCCTTGCGTTTGCCGATTTCCGCGCCGACGCCGAGGCTAACCCACTCTCCACGCCGTCGGGCAAAATTGAAATTTACTCCCAGGCGCTGGCGGATCTGGCGCAAACGTGGACTTTGCCAGAAGGCGAGCGAATTCCCGCATTGCCGGAATTTTGTCCGGCGAAAGAGTCGCATCTTAACAAAGCGCTGACGGCGAAGTATCCGTTGCAGTTAAGCGGCTTCCATACCAAAGGGCATACCCACTCGACCTACAGCAATGTGCTGATGCTACATGAGGCGGTGCCGGATGAAGTCTGGATTAACCCGATTGACGCCAGCGCCCGCCAATTGAAGTCCGGCGATCGGGTGCATGTATTCAATGACCGCGGCGTGGTGGAGCTTCCCTGTAAAGTGACCCAGCGCATTTTACCCGGCGTGGCGGCGATGCCGCAGGGCGCGTGGACGCAGCTTGACGGCAACGGCGTTGATGTCGGCGGCTGTATCAATACGCTGACCAGCCACCATCCTTCGCCGCTGGCGAAAGGCAATCCGCAGCATACCAATCTGGTTGAAATTAAACGCGCTTAAGGAGTGATGTACGATGAAACAGTATGGCTTTTATGTTGACTCCTCGCGCTGTTCAGGCTGTAAAACCTGCCAGGTAAGCTGCAAGGATAATAAAGATCTGGATGTCGGTCCGAAACTGCGCCGCGTCTATGAATATGGCGGCGGAAGCTGGGTGAAAGAGGGGGAAAGCTGGCATCACGACACCTTTACCTACTACCTCTCTATTGCTTGTAACCATTGCGATGAGCCGGTATGTGTCTCCGGCTGTCCGACCGGGGCGATGCATAAACGCAAAGAGGATGGTCTGGTAGTGGTGGATGACAGCGTATGCGTCGGCTGCCGCTATTGTGAAATGCGCTGCCCCTACGGCGCGCCGCAGTTTGATACGCAGGCGAACGTGATGCGTAAATGCGACGGTTGTCTTGACCGACTGGAGAACAATCTGCGCCCTATTTGTGTGGATTCTTGCCCGCAGCGAGCGCTGGATTTTGGCCCTGTCGATGAATTACGGGCAAAATATGGCACGGAGAATCAAATTGCGCCGCTGCCTTCGGCGTCGTTCACCCATCCTAACCTCATTATTAAACCGCATCCGAAAGCGAGACCCACAGGCGATACGGAAGGCGCAATCATGAACATTCGGGAGGTGCGCCATGCATGAGTTACCGCTGGTCTTTTTTACGGTCTTTACCCAGAGCGCGGTCGGCGCGTTTATTCTGCTGCTGATTGGCGGCGCAATGGGGCTGGTCGCGCCGCGGCGTAAGGCTATCGGTCTGTTCTCGGTGATGTGCCTGTTTGGGCTTGGCGTCATTGTCGGCATCTTCCACGTCGGGCAACCGCTGCGCGCGCTGAATATGCTGCTGCGCGTCGGACATTCGCCGATGAGTAACGAGATTGTCTTGTCGGCGGCTTTTGCGGCGCTCGGCGGTCTGGGGGCGCTCGGTTTGTTGCTGAACCGGGCGACGCCGCTGTGTAACGCGTTGGTATGGTTGGCAGCGATAGTCGGGGTGGTCTTCTTATACGCCGTTCCGCAGATTTACCAACTGCCGACGGTGGCGACCTGGCGTTCATCTTACACCACGGCAATGATGATATTGACGCCGTTGATTGGCGGCGGCGCGTTGGCGGCATTGTTTGGCGTGCGCCGTCTGGGGCTACTGGTCAGCGTGTTGGCGATTTTGGTGAGCTTTTGTCTGCGCCCGGGCTATATGGCGACGCTGATGAGCGCCGATAGCGCTTTGACCGCTGCGCAGCATAGCTGGTTTACCGCCCAGGCGATATTGCTGGCGGTGGGCGTGGTCGGGGTGGTGGCCTGCGCGCGCCTGAAATCGAGCGCTGCGGTGCTGGCCATGACGGCAGTGGTGGTTATCGCGGCGGAGTTGGCGGGTAGGATTGCGTTTTACAATCTGTGGACGCTGCCAATGTAGTTTTTTGCCCGGTTTATGCCATGTAAGCCTGATAAGCGTAGCGTCATCAGGCGAAATATTTCAGGAGCTATTGCTATGCCTTCCCGTGCTGTTTTGCCGCGTATCCTCGGCGCACTGTTTTACTTCTCCCCTGAGAGGCCGGAGGTGAAAGCGTTGTTCGACTGTTTGCCAACGTTGCCTGAGCTTTACCCCTGGCGCGATCGCGGACATATTGAATCACTATGTGCGTCATGGTCGCTACCGGATGATGATGCGCTTACATGGCAATTTTCCGTGTTGTTTGAAGGCCAGGGAAAGATGCCCGTCCCGCCCTGGGGATCGGTCTATCTGGAAAAAGATAATTTGCTGATGGGGGAAACCACCGCCGATTATCGAGCTTTTTTACAGGCGCAGGGCATGGTATTCACTGACCGTGAACGCGAGCCGGAAGATCAGTTTGGCCTGATGCTATTAGCCTGTAGCGATCTGCTGGCTCGAGGCGACAACGTGGCGGCCAACCGGTTACTGGAGGCGCATCTGCTGCCCTGGGGATTCCGCTATCTGGAATTGCTGCAACGCAATACCGTTAGCGCCTTCTATGCCCGGCTTGCCATCGTAGCGACCTGTTATCTGCAGGATGTTCAGCAGCAACAGGGACTACAGCCTGAGAATAAACGGTTGTTTTTCTGAGGTATTGGTCAGGTTTTGATGGCGTGCCATAATGCTTGTGCCGCCATCGTGCCCGCTGTTGCGTCAGCGGGCACAGTTTACTATTACAGCTCCGGCGTCTTTTTGAAACCGGTCAGCATCAGCACCAGGCTCTGTTTTGAGTCCGCTGGCGTGAAATCGTAGTGATTTCCCTGACGGTCGCCGCCGATATACCAGGATATTTCCGTTTTCCCTTCCGCCAGCGCTTTGCGCACCGCTTTATCGACATCAACCATGCGATACTCATGTGAATGGTTTAGATATAACACGGCATCGGAACGGTAGTTGATCGCCGGTTTATTGTTCCAGGACACGGTACTGACGTGCCAGTCACTGCTGGTCGGGTAAAAGAAAATTTGATCGGCGCCGTTCGTTTCCGTTTTGCCGCCAAAAAGGCGAATACGGTATTTGAATAGCGAAGCGTCCATATTGGCAGGCAGGGGCGGGATCTTAAATTTCACCAGCGTGAGCGTTTCCGGGTGCTGCGTGCGTCCGCCATTTGTCCAGTCATCCTGTACGTACAAGGTATCGATGCTGGCATGAGGCTTGTCATCTTCGCTGCTTACCCAGGTATTTTCTTCCGCTTTACTGTAGGCGTAAGGAACCGTAGTGCCGCAATCCAGTCCCTGATTCATACACAGATCCGTCATAAACTGCGCGCCATCTTCCGTCCAGCCATTCATAAAATCGGCATGGGCGGTATAAAGACTTCCCCAGCGATCTGCCCGGGTTTCGCCATGCATTACCGGGTCCATCGACAATTCCACTTTAGACGTATCCAGCGAGGAGATCTGCGGGAGTACCCAGGCGATGTTCATATTCACCGTCGGGATTTTGACCGGATAGTCTGCGGAACATTTCCCGTGGTCGGCATAGATAGCGTTATTGTGACTATGGGTCGGTTTCAGGTTGACGCCATCCCAACAGTTGGGGAAAGCGATCCCGATATTAAACTGGACGGCATCGCCCGCTTTACGCAGGCCGCATATTTCGCCTACCTTGTTGGTGTAACCTTTGCCGTTGGCACATAAAAAGGTGATTGCGGAACTGGGGCCAGTACCGTGATGATCGCCTGCCAGTAACTCCAGCCCGGCCGGGAATGGATGGAGCGGATATTGCGCAACATTTGTAGATTGATAATAGGTCTTTTGGTAGGCCGGATTTACGATTTCACCATCGGGTAATTTCATGGACGGCGCCCAGTAAGCGGAGCTGTCGGCTTTATTATCACAGGTGGTATCTGGTTGCGCGCGCAACGTCTGGTAGGTTGAGACCGCGTCGGTGTGGGTGTTGCCAAAAAAGTCATGCCACATCGCCTGATTCGCTTTACCAAACATCATAATCGCGTCATCGCCCAGCGTGTGGTGATAGCCGCACACGACATGCGCCTGAGGACCGGCATGGGCCGGGAATGCGCCAGCGGCAACGAGCGTAGCCAGGCTGACGGTAATAAGGTTGAGTTTCATTTTTTTGCTGCCCGGTTGAATAGAAGTGGGAGCAGCAATAGCAGATCAGATTGCGGTGTTACATCTCATTAATTATCACTTTTTGTCATTCGCCCTGCATACAGGGGCGAATTTGCAGACGTACTATTTAAATAATTAGCCGAAACTACCCTCCTCTTGATTATGTCAATTTACAAAAAGGGTACGTTAGTGATTAAAATCGGGCTTTTTGTGATAACCCTCACTATTTCATTTTGCCTATGCTAATGGCGCTCGCCATAACCGAATAACGATTCTATCGGACATCGGCTTTATTTTTAAGAAATGCGTTACGACATCAGTCGTGGCGCGATCTGCTATGGATTTTTTATGAGATTACTAAAACGCGTTATTGTGGTTGTACTCTTGGGCGTGATTTTATTTATGGTCAGGGACGATATACGCTATGTTTATCAACTGATCCTCAAATATGGTGATAAACCCTCGGCGCTAGCACTGAGTAGCTATAAAGCGGTTATTCAGCAAAAACCAGTCGCAGGAGTTGAGAGTAACCTTTCAGGTTTGACCTACTCCGCCGAAGATAGGATGCTTTTCGCCGTTATTAATAATCCCCCTGAACTGGTCTGGTTAACGACAGAAGGGCAGCTGGTAGGGCGGATGCCGCTCCAGGGCATCCACGACCCGGAGTCTATTGCATGGAGTGGGGGCAACCAGTTCCAGATAGGCAGTGAGAAAGATGGCGCGGTCTATAAAACACAGGTGGATATTCAGCGCGGCACCATGCAGATAATCTCCATGGTGAAGCTTGAGGGCTATGACAAAGCAAAAAATAAAGGGCTGGAAGGTACGGCATGGGATGCGAAAAATGAGAGATTATATGTCGCAAAAGAAAGAAAACCCATTATGATCAAAGAAGTAGAGATGAGCAAAAATGGTATCACCAGAGCGTTGCCTTCTGCCATCACTGCAAGTGTGAGCGATGTCTCCGGACTTGAATACCATGCCCCAACGGATTCGCTGCTGGGGTTGTCGGACGAGTCAAAAATGATTCTGGAGGTCAGTTCCGAGTGGCGGGTGCGCGATCGATTGTTCCTGACGGCGGAGTGGTCAGGGCTCAGAGACGATATCCCCCAACCAGAAGGGATTGCCATGGATAATGAAAATAATTTGTATATTGTGAGTGAACCAAATCTGTTTTATAAATTTTCGTGTGATATACAGAATGACTAAAATCTATTTTTACTGTCACAGTATGCTAAAACAGAACAAGGTTATTAATACCATGATTTGACGATTGTTTGATTCGTTGATTCATTGTTGGGGATATTTATGTTTTACTTACCTCAGTAACGGATTACTTTGTGGTGTAGCGTAACGGTAATTGTCCTCCTCATATTTGCGGCAGCGTAGTCTGCCGCTTTTTTTTATAAATTAACTCTCTCTGTAATAATTAACAGACAATAAATATTATGCTGTTTTTTTCAGGAGGCCTTCGAAGAGACCTCGCATGGTGATGTTTAGTTATCAGGCATAATATTCTTCATCAACACTTACCGAATGCCATGTCGCCTCGCTAAGCGAAATCATTTCATCTACGCCGGAACTCTTGTTAACCGGGTTTTACGTCGGCGATGTGCCTGTAAATGTTCCATTGGCGGTGGCGCTATTCCCGGCGGGATCGGTGGCCGTAATGATGTACTGATTCTCCCCCCCGACAGAATAGCGGATTGCGGAACAGAAACATGCCAGTTACCGGTATCGTTATCAACACTGGCGGAGTAGAGTCGATCGTCAGCCAGCCGATAGACAGCGAAGAATTACCCCATAGCGTTTGCGGAACGAACACTGATTGAACAGCTTTCATTCACTGCTGTTCCCGGAGATTTTATGGGTATTATCGGTACATCAGGTTCAGGTAAATCTTCTTTAATCAAAGCACTATCAAATTCCAGTCATTGCTATACGGGAACAGTTAAATTAAACAACGTAGATATCACACCGATCTCTGAAGATGATATCCAGAATTGCCTTGCCTACCACTTTGGCAACATTTTAGAAAAAATTACGTAATATCGACTGATATGTAAAACTCATTCAGCATCAAATGGATTAATTCAACATCAGTAGTAATATCCATTTTTTTATAGGCTGATCTCTTTTGTGTTGAAATCGTTTTTATATTTCGATCTAATAAATTTGAGCAACTTTTAACAGATAATCCTGCTGCCACGTAATAAATGACTTTTTTCTCGCTCAATGTTAGGTCGAATTTTTTAGCGAGCAACAGAATCCCATCTCTTATATTAATATGTTTTGCTTTGTTCTTATACTGCATTGTCAGATATCTCAATTAACATATTGATGACGAGAGGAAGATAAAAACGCTAAAAATTCCGATGGTGTAGTTTTGAAGTGTTTTTTAAAAACGCATGTAAAATAAGAAGCACTATCATAACCACACATATAAGCCACTCGGGTAATATTATATTCACTATTGCGTAGAAGTTTTGTCGCTTTATTCATTCGCGCATTAAGGTAAACTTCGCTGAATGAGGTGTTCTCTTGTTTCAATTTCCTCTTTAATGTGGAACAACTCATATAGAGTGAGTCAGAAATATCCTTGAGCGCCCATTTTCGACTTATGTCGCTTATAATAATATTATAAATGTTTTCGGCTAATGTATTTTGCGATAGTTCTCTGAAGAGAGCAAATGCTTCGGGTTCATAGATGAACTCTGAAAGTAGAAATCTTATTAAATATTCCTTTTTATCTTGGGATAGTTTTTGGCTTTTATTTGAAGAGTGTAAGAGGTTGAATACTCTTGCTACGCCTGTTTCTATTGGCGCTAACAGATGTTTTGTCGTCGGTTTTGTTAATGGGGCCGAAAAGTCTGCATGTTCATACAGAAAAAAATTATAAGCATTTTTTATTGACGCTGAATCTAATTCAATTAAATTATAATTTAACTGTTCATGAGTCTCTTCCATTGTGATATGAATGGTTTGATCTTTAGCTAAAAATATTAACATTGGCCCTGATGCCGTAATATACTCCCCGGACGATGTCGTAATTGAAATTTTACCCGTGGTGAGCTTGATGAGCACGGACTGCAGTAAATTTAATCCCTGAAGTGATAAGGATTTCCTCTGCCAGTTTTGCGCTGATTGTAAACATTCAATGCTCCCCACCTGGACAGGTGAGGGATTAAATACTTTTAGCATGATAATTTCCTTTTATTAAATGTGCGTGTAAATCAAAAATTATTCTGAAAAATATTTCAAAAAAACTAATATATAGCTATATAATTATTTGCGAACTTAAGGTATCAGGTGGCGATCTTTTCATTTTCTATGGAAAATGCTATTTTATATTGCATTTCTACATATTATAGTATCGTTAAAAAACTATGTCGCGTATAAAAAAAAGATGGAAATTTACAAGAATTGGCTCATGTTATTATCAAATTATCTCTTTAAAATTTGAATTAAGTAATAATTTCCTTTAATCTTTTAGAGAATAGCTCTTTAATTTCATGGAGGTAGTTAGCATGAGGTATAAGATCTGATTTTAATTTGTGATAAGGTTTATCCTGGAGGTAAATATTAACGTTCTCGGTTAGGAAAGGCATACAACGCGGTAAATATATACTGCGGCGGGTAGATGGCGTAGCGATATCCGGAAGTTTGAGGGGGAGGGGACGCATTCAATCGTATGGTTGGCTTTATGAAAAACGGTGTAACACGTTATTGGGGTTCTTACTGTGCGTATCCGTTAGGTTTATGCTTTCTGATTATATAATGTTGCGTGTTTTGGCGCGGCAGTATTGAATCTTTTGCTGCGTCGGCCCCGAGGAGGAATCACTCACAGCGAATGCCAGCGCACAGCCTGGTACTGAATCTCTAAATGAGTAGAAAACCTTTCGGTTCGATACTCCGGTTCTATTCCTTCTAAATTTATCGTAATGACATCTGCGTTACGCGTGTTGTATACTTAATATCCACAGAAGTACAAGAGGACAACACTATGCCAGCCGCAAACAGTATGGCGATGAAACGCGAAACCCTGAACCTGCGTATCAAACCCGCCGAGCGCGATCTTATCGATCGAGCGGCGAAAGCCAGAGGGAAAAACCGCACAGACTTTGTGCTGGAAGCCGCCCGCGCTGCCGCAGAGGAAGCGCTGATCGAACAACGCATCATTATGGCCGATCCACAGGCTTATCAGGAATTTCTGGCTCGTTTGGATCAAACACCTTCACCTAATGCCGCACTGCGTAAAACCATGCAGACCCCTGCGCCGTGGGAGCAGGAAAAATGATCTCCGCCCCTGAGCCGCTTCATGCCGGACATATTCTTACTCCGTTTTGCTGCGGTGTGGATTCTATGGATAACTGGCTGAAACAGCGGGCGATGAAAAATCAGACCACTGGTGCGTCCCGTACCTTTG
The DNA here is from genome assembly GCF_020268625.1 of Salmonella sp. JXY0409-18. Lineage (NCBI taxonomy): Bacteria > Pseudomonadati > Pseudomonadota > Gammaproteobacteria > Enterobacterales > Enterobacteriaceae > Salmonella > Salmonella sp. JXY0409-18. Next base: position 4,113,776 of record NZ_CP084216.1, on the reverse strand, counting down.
TGTGTTGTGGCAGCGATTCGAGCGTACTGGCCTATTACTCGCTGGCGTCCAGCGCGGTCACGACGAATACCTCCCCCGGTCGCTTTCGTCGCAATATGCCTGACCCGATTCCGATTGTGGTATTGGGGCGTCTGGCGGTGGATAAATCGCTTCATGGGCAGGGCGTTGGTCGGGCGCTGGTACGCGACGCAGGGCTGCGGGTTATTCAGGTGGCGGAGACTATCGGCATTCGCGGGATGCTGGTTCACGCCCTGTCGGATGAAGCGCGGGAATTTTACCAGCGGGTGGGGTTTGTACCGTCGCCGATGGATCCGATGATGTTGATGGTGACGTTGGGGGATTTGGTGGAGAGTGTTTAAACTCCAGAACGTATCCATTAACCTCACAGACACTTCAAGTTACGGATGAACATTGCCCCTGAAATAAAAAATGAATTCAGTTTTGAACATTTTCCATCAAATTAAGTGGGTTTTCGTCGATATGCAGCGTCAAGTTGTACAAAAAAATAGTTACGAAACACACCCTGGTCCTACGTTACTTATAAGAGTTATCGCTTGTTATTATGCAGCAGCGAGGTCAGCACAGAACCAATAAGTAATGAGTTACGTAAACAGAGAGTCTTTATCTCCGGAAGCGGTGTCCGTTCTGTTTGGTTTCGCCATAACCTTGAGAACTTCAAAAAGCGCCTGAAAGCGCTGGAACGTAGAGCCAGTGACGACGAGGCGTGTGGAGAAATCGAAACGGCGCATCCCGGTTATCTGGGGGCACAGGTCATATTCTATGTTGGCAACCTGAAAGGCGTTGGGCGTATTTACCAGCAGACATTCTCGACCAGACTGTGTGTTCTGTTCTTTTTGACGATCGGATGTCAGAAGATGATGGCTGCCGCCAGACTGACGATGTCTGTCCTGCTGCTCAATGTCCCGTCCGGGGGCGTGATGATGCTGTCAGGTCTGCTGCCCGGTGGCCGCTGGTTTGCGCAACTTTGTGTCCTGCACCTGACCGTTATCGGAGCCGTGTTATATCTCCCCTGATCATTCCTTTCCTGTCGAAAATTACACTGTCTGTTGTTTAATTATGTATTAACCCGGAGAGACTCTTTTAGCTCCAGCAGTCAGGCATTGCGGGTTGTTTATCTGCTGACTGAACGTTTTCTCTGTGTGTAAACACCTTCCCTTCTTCCACCTGTTCCATGTTTAAGAATGGAACGGAGGTTATTTTATTACGGCAACCATGTCCGTTTTTTTTATTTATTTCCCTTTTTTTAATATCTGAACATAATTTAATGCTCTCCCAGCCTGTTTTCTGAACGTTGTTTTTATCCGGCATTAATGATTCTGTATTTTATATACCCTGTTCACCGGCCCCTTTAATTCCCGGTTACTGTTTTACGTTTTGTTGAAAAACAGGAAGATACTTGCGTAGTGAATAATATCCTGCGGTACTTGTTCGGGGCTGGGAAGCCTCTGTGTTTGCGGTCGATTCCGGCTTAACTATAAATCAACGTCTTTTTTAAGTGCTGCGAGGATGCTGTGTATCCATTTGATTTAAATGTATTTTATATCGTGATATTCAGTTTTATTACATGAAGTTCTGTCTTTTTCGTTATTATTTTCTGTTTTTGATTCTGGTTAATTAATTCTTTATTTTTTAATGGAGTGGAATGCATGGTGGACTGGTTATTTGGCGATCTTTTGTATTGGCTTAATGCTATTTTATGGTGTATTAATCTATTATTTGTTTGTTTTTTGGTTTTTAGTGTTACATATTGGATTTGTTATGGATTAAAAGATCGTTAAAAATGGCCTTTTCAGCATTAATCTCTTAAATATAATAAGCGAAAAGATTAGTTATCTTCCCTTTACATGTTTTCCTTGCCGGGAAGGTTAAGGAAAAGTTAAGGAAGTTCCGTTGAAACTGAATAAAAAATCATTTTCCGGCGTCAGGATAGTGAGGGCCGGGGAACTCGAACCGGGGGCAGTGTCCGAAGAGCAGTTCTGGCTACTTGTTGATATATCCCCGATACACAGTGAAAAGATTATTCTGGCCCTGAAAGATTATTTCGTTTCCGGGTATTCCAGAAAGGTTGTGTGCGAACGCCACGGTATGAGTGGCGGGTATCTCAGCACCAGTGTTAACCGGCTGAATTTTATCAGCAGGAATGTGCATAAACTGGCGGGTTATTACAGCCATCATGAATGATAAAGCAGACTGAACCGTCTGCTCCGGATTTGCGATGAAAAAAATAAAGATACTTTTCCTTCTGCTGCTGGCAGGGGGCGGGCTTTCTCACGCTTCCGTTCAGAAAACCCTGTTCAGTGCTGATGTGGTGGCCTCTGCCTGTCATGTGGTGGTGGATGCTGACGGTACCGGCAGCAGCCGTCTGACGTTCGGGACATACCGTAAGTCGTCCGCTGCACCCGTGCCGCCGCGTGATTTCACCGTGCGTCTGTATGAGACCGGCGCCACCGTTCAGGGCTGTTCGGCCTTTCTGGCCGGGCAGATCGCCACCCTGAATTTCGGCAACCCGGGCCAGCTGGACGGACAGGGTGTGGTCACCCGTGGCGCCGGCGACGGTATCCGTATCGATGTGCGGGCCGCGGATACGCAGGCGGACTTCCGGGGGCGCATCACGCAGGCAAATCATGAGGTGAAGTACCCGGTGGATTTTGCCGCGAAGGGGCAGTTCCGGTTTCGTGCGCAGCCGGTGTTTCCGGCGGACGTGAAGGCGGGTGAGTACAACGGCGCCCTGACCTTTGTGGTCACCTACCAGTAAGGAATGCTGATGAACGGGAATAACGTAAGACAGCCAGCCTGCCAGATGTCTTTTCGCCATGCCGTGCTGGCATTTGCGATAGCGGTTGCCCTGGGCAGCGGTACCGCAAGTGCCGGAGAGAAACTGGACATGTCCTTTATTCAGGGCGGGGCGGGGATTAACCCTGAGGTCTGGGCGGCGCTGAACGGAGATTATGCGCCGGGGCGCTACCTGGTGGACCTGTCCCTGAACGGGAAGGATATCGGGAAGCGGATCCTGGACGTAACACCACAGGACAGCGAAGCGCTGTGTCTGTCAGAAGCGTGGCTGGCAAAGGCCGGAATTTATGTCAGCGCGGAGTACTTCCGTAAGGGATATGACGCCACGCGGCAGTGCTGGGTGCTGGCGAAAGCGCCGGCGGTGAAGGTGGACTTTGATGTCGCCACCCAGAGCCTGTCGCTGGCCATTCCGCAGAAAGGACTGGTGAAAATGCCGGAGAACGTGGAGTGGGACTACGGCACGGAGGCGTTCCGGATGAACTACAACGCGAACGCCAACAGCGGGCGGTACAACACGTCGGCGTTCGGCTCAGCAGACCTGAAGGCCAACATCGGTCGCTGGGTGGTGAGCTCGTCAGCCACAGCCAGCACCGGGGATGGCGGGAGCAACGAGGCCACGATAAACATGTTCACGGCCACCCGGGCCATCCGCTCCCTGAGTGCGGACCTGGCGGTCGGGAAGACCTCGACCGGTGACAGCCTGCTGGGCAGTACCGGCACGTACGGGGTGTCCCTGTCGCGGAACAACAGCATGAAGCCGGGCAACCTGGGGTATACCCCGGTGTTCAGCGGCATTGCGAACGGTCCCTCAAGGGTGACCCTGACCCAGAACGGCAGGATGCTGTACTCGGGGATGATGCCGTCCGGGCCGTTCTCCGTCACGGATGTGCCGCTGTACAGCAGCGGGGACGTGACGATGACCGTCACCGGGGATGACGGGCGGGTGCAGACGCAGGTCTTCCCGCTGTCGGTAATGGCCGGGCAGCTGAGTCCGGGACAGCACGAGTTCAGCGTGGCGGCCGGGATACCGGACGACGACAGCGACCTGGAGGGCGGGGTGTTTGCCGCGTCATACGGGTATGGTCTGGACGGGCTGACTCTGCGCACGGGAGGCGTGTTCAACCAGGACTGGCAGGGCGCCAGTGCCGGTGCGGTACTGGGACTCGGTTATCTGGGGGCGGTGTCTGCTGACGGCGCTTATGCCACGGCGAAGTACCGGGACGGCAGTCGCAGCGGGAACAAGGTGAAACTGGCCTGGAGCAAACAGCTGGCGCTGACGAACACCGGCCTGCGGGTGAGCTGGTCACATCAGAGTGAGGAATATGAGGACATGTCCTCCTTTGACCCGGCTGAAACATGGCTGCAGCAGAACCAGGGGCGCCGGACCCGGGATGAGTGGAATGCGGGCATCAGCCAGCCGGTGGGAGGGCTGTTCAGCCTGTCGGCGTCGGGATGGCAGCGGAGCTATTACCCGGCCTCCACGACCGGCAGTTACCGGTACGCTGATGACAACGGTAAGGAGACAGGAATTACCGGTACCCTGAGCACACAGATAAAAAGCGTCAGCCTGAATCTGGGCTGGTCCGGGTCCCGGAACATGAACGGGGAGAACACCTGGTCGGCCTCCGCGTCGGTGTCGGTGCCGTTCACCCTGTTTGAGCGGAAGTACAGCAGCAGTACCACGGTGAGCACCGGTAAAGATGGCGGCACCGGCGTCAGTACCGGTATCTCCGGGGCCCTGAACGACCGGTTCAGCTACGGTCTGGGCGGCGGCCGTGACAGTGACGGCGGTATCAGCAGTTACCTGAACGCCGCCTACAGCGGCGACCGGGCGAACCTGAACGGCACGGTGAACCACTCGTCCGGTTCGGGCACCAGTGGTTCGGTGTCAGCCAGCGGTTCGGTACTGGCGGTGCCGGCGGCGCGGGACATCATGTTCAGCCGGACCACCGGCGACACGGTGGCGGTGGTGAGCGTGAAGGACACGCCGGGGGTGAAGGTGATGTCCGGCAATGAAACGTCGGACAGTGACGGAAACCTGGTAGTACCGCTGAACAGCTATGACTGGAATACGGTGACCATAGATGCGGGCACGCTGCCGCTGGACACGGAGCTGTCCACGACCAGCCGGAAGGTGGTGCCGACGGACAGGGCGGTGGTGTGGATGCCGTTTGATGCTCTGAAGGTGCACCGTTACCTGCTGCAGGTGAGGATGCCGGACGGGGCCTTTGTGCCGGGCGGCACATGGGCACGGGACAGCAATAACACGCCGCTGGGCTTTGTGGCGAACAACGGCGTGCTGATGATTAACGCGGTGGACCGCCCCGGCGATATCACGCTGGGACAGTGCCGGATACCTGCGGCGAAACTGCAGGAGACGGCGAAACTACAGGAAATTACGTGCGAATAAGCATAACCGGACAATGATGACGATGAAACAGACCCAGAAAATGCGTTCTTTTTTCCGTAACAGAGTGACGAAGGCGCTGGGAATGACCCTGGCCCTGATGATGGCGAGCCAGAGTGTGCTGGCTTCCCTAGCGGCGGACCAGACCCGCTATATTTTTCGCGGCGACAAGGACGCGCTGACCATCACGGTGACCAACAATGACAAGGAGCGTACTTTCGGCGGCCAGGCGTGGGTGGACAATATTGTGGAGAAAGACACCCGCCCGACGTTTGTGGTGACGCCCTCCTTCTTTAAGGTGAAACCGCAGGGGCAGCAGACGCTGCGTATCATCATGGCCTCTGACCACCTGCCGAAGGATAAAGAGTCAGTGTACTGGCTGAACCTGCAGGATATTCCGCCGGCGCTGAAGGGCAGCGGAATTGCCATTGCCCTGCGCACGAAGCTGAAGCTGTTCTACCGCCCGGAGGCGCTGCTGAAGGACCGTAAAGGCGCCGAGGAAGGCATCAGCCTGCAGGTCCGTCCGGACGGGCGGACGATGCTGGTCAACACCACGCCGTATATCTACGCCATCGGCAGCCTGCTGGATGCGAACGGTAAAAAAGTTGCGGTGGACAACGACACGGCTCAGAAACTGCTGATGTTTATGCCGGGGGATGAGGTGCAGGTGAAGGGGAATGTGGTGAAGGTGGATTCCCTGAACGATTACGGCGAGCTGCAGACCTGGACCATCAACCAGAAAAAAACGGCGACTTCTCCCAGGCAGAAGACATCTGATACGGCGGTTAATTCGTCTGATAAAGCAGGTAAAAAATAACCCTTTCCGGTCCTGCGGAATAAAGAGAAACCATGATGAAAAAAGCACTGATGGCGGTGGCCCTCTTCAGCGCCCTGCCGGTCCTGGCGGCGGATTACAGCGAGAAGACGCAGTACCTGGGCGTGGTGAACGGTCAGGTGGTGGGCAACAGCGTGGTGAAGGTGACGCGCACCCCGGCGGACCCGGTGCTGTACCGGACGGAGAGCAACGGTCCGCTGCCGGAGACGCTGGTCATCCGTAATGCCGAAAGTCGCCCGGCATCCGGAAACATGGCGTATATCACGGTGAAACGGACACTGGGAGACGGCCGGGACGCACGGCTCACGCTGAAGACCACCCTGATGGTGGACGGGCAGCGGGCGGCCCTCTCGGCCAGCCAGCGGGGAGAGGATGTGGTTATCACGGTGCCGGCGGCAATCCGGCAGGTGGAGCTGAGAAGTGACGCGCCGGCGGAGCTGGAGGTACCGGCGAACTACCGGGGGAATGTGCAGGTGCCGGTGGAAGTGGAAGGTATCAGCGCCGGTTAAAAAGAACGGCAGGGCACCACGAATTACCTGAGTGAATGACGCACAGTTATTTACGGCAATAACGTAAAGCCATTCTGTATTACAGGGATAAATATCTCAGTGATGCCACATAAATAAGGTGGCAGGGGATGGCTTTGCGGTAAGACCGGGTAACAGACGGAATTACTATTTAATAACAAAATAGCTCTTTAATTGTTTTATAAAACTGAAAGGAATAAATTCATGAAAAAAACACTGATTGCACTGGCAGTGGCTGCATCTGCAGTGGTATCCGGCTCGGCTATGGCGTGGACCGGCGGCGGTAATGGCGGAAGTTTGGAATTAGGTGGTACCCTGGCACCGCAGGACAAATATATTCCATGGGAGACGAGTGTTGGTGCCGCTGTGAGCGATTTGAATGCACAGATTATAAAAGGTGAGAAAGCCGTTTCTATTTCACATACGAGTGCAATTCCAGTACTGGGTATTCGTAACGTAGCTAATGGTTTTACAGGTCTGCCGTTGATTGACCCACAGATTGATTATAAGGGAGCTGTTGATGCATCCCAGTTCATGACTGATGGAAAGGGACAGGTATATCTGAACGCAACAGTGAATGATGATAAAGGGAACAAAATCGGTACACTGAAAACCGTTCTTCGTGTCGCAGCTCAGGCAAACAATGGTGTTGATAGTAACGTTATGTTGTATGCTTCTTCAGCAGATAGCGGCTTCTTCGGGGGCTTACCACAATCAGCTGAAGGGGTGTTTGACTCAGGTGACGCTTATTCGTTTGCACGCACTCTGTTCCCGGGCATTGCTGAAACCTGGAGTGATAACGGAACAGCGTACGCTCCCGGTAATGTTGGTCAGTTTGATTTTAGTTCCACAGCGAACACCTACCATGCTTATTATGCTTCAGGCATCCCGCAGGATGCTAACTTGTCTATTACCCTGGATCAACCAGCTGCCAGCGACGCTATTAAATGGCACGTTTCCTTGCCGATTACGGTTTCTTATAACTAACCCGGCAGTTATCAGGCATAAACAGAATATAGCTGTTGTCTGACCATTAACCCGGTGTTCTGCTTTACGGCCGCTCACCGGTAATAAACCCGGTATTCCGGTATATTTATTTCCTGCTTCTCTGTCAGTCAGGAAATGTCCGCGAACGCCGGTGCCGGGTTTATTCTTTTCAGCTTATCTGAATGCTCGTTTTTTATTAATTATGACCAACGGATAAAACAGAGTGAATAACGATGAAAATAACGCATCATTATAAATCTATTATTTCCGCCCTGGCCGCGCTGGCCCTGTTTTATTCCGCAGCACCCCGGGCCGGAATTCTTGACGGCGGGGAAATACAGTTTCACGGTCTGGTCACTGACGAGGCCCCGAAATGGACCTGGCAGGTGGGCTCCCCTGACCAGACATGGGCGGTGGATACCGCTGATGCCCGAACAGAGAGCGGACAACTGGTTTTTGATTTACGCGGCAAGGATTCCCTGCCGTTTCTGGAAGGCCATCTGTATGAGGTGGCAGAGCGCGGTGGTCCCGGCTTCACGCCTTTCATCACGTTCAGCAGTAACGGTCAGCCGTTTTCCGTGACGGCTGGCGGTAGCACGACGGCGCAGCACTTCCGCGCCTCTGTCCCGGTACGTAACCCGGAGAACGGTCACGTGGCGGGGCAGCTTTCTTTCACCCTTGACCAGGGAATGGCCGTCAGCGCCGGACACCAGGAAGACGGGGCGGTTCTGCCGGCAGGCATGTCGCTCGTAAACGGTCAGAGCGTGAGCGGTGTGCAGGCCGGCACCCTGCCGCAGTGGCTCAAAAGCCGTCTGCCTTCCCTGCTGATGCTGAACCGGGGCTTCGGTAACGGAATGAGCACGGCAGATAACGGTCAGGTTATCAGTCAGGGCGTGCTGGCTGACGGCCGGGTGACCCGGCTGGCGGCGGCCTATGCGTCCGCCGTCTCGGATTTTGAGCTGCGCCTGCCGGCAGAAAACACTCCGGCGCAGTGGCAGACCGGGCTGAGTGTGACAGTGACGGTCCAGTAAAGAACGGGCAGGGAGAGGAAGAACACAATGAAACGAATGACGCTTTTACTGCTGGCTGCCAGCCTGCTGCCATCCTGTGTGCTGGCGTGGAACACGCCGGGGGAAGATTTCAGCGGAGAGCTGAAGCTGGGCGGGCCGGTGACCAGCACCCGTAATCCCTGGGCCTGGAAGGTCGGGGAAGGGAACACACAGATAAACACGAAAGCTGTCTCTGTCCTGCGCAGTGGGGAGCAGGTAATACCGGTTCCCCTGCCGGCCATGACGGTCCTGCTGGGAAAAACTATCCTGACCACCCCGGCCGGCCGGGAGGGGCTTGCGCCGCAGGTGACGTACGGTAAGGACACAGAGGGTTTTGCACTGACGTGGACGGCACCGGGTATGGCATCGGTGACACTGCCGGTGACGGGGGAGGGAAATGTCCGTACCGGGACATTCACCTTCCGGATGCAGGCGGCGGGTGTGCTGCGCCATGTCCTGGGGGACCGGGCGGAGTATGCCGGGCTGTATGGCGACCTGCAGGGCAACGGCTTGCCGCCACAGACGCAGGTGATGCCGGCAGGGCAGACGCCGGGTGTGCTGCAGACCCTGTTTGACAGTGAAGGCCCGGTCTGGCTCCGGGAGATGACGGTCAGCAGCGTGTCCGGACTGAGCCGGTTCAGTGACGCCGCCCTGCGCCAGGTTGACGGGGTATACGGCGCACAGACGGTGGCGGACAGCGGTGAGCTGCGTTTTAAGGGGGCGGTACCGTCCCGCTGGCATACCTCCCTGGCGGTGAGCATTGAATATCGGTAAGGCTGCAGGCCCCCGGTCACCCGTTCCGGGCCCCGCCGTTTTTGTGGGGCTGGAGCGGGCTGACGGCGTGTTTTTCTTTGTGAGTGTCCGGGATATCCGGCAGGTGCAGGAACATAACGGCCGGGTCAGGCTGGTATTCGGGGAAGGCACGACATTCATGACCAGAATGACGCTGTCTGAGTTTACTGCTGCCTTACATGAAGCCGGTGGCTGTTATCTGTCGGTTGTTGATGCAGGTACTGTGTTATGTCAACCACTCGCAGAGAAACCTGATGCCGGTAGTGAACTATTTCTGAGCAGGGATCGTAATGAAAATATCTGTACGTGTACTGGTCACGGTTTATCTGCTGGTTCTTGTGGGACTGTCAGCCATGCTGGCAGAGCTGATAAGCCCGGCGTTAAGTTAGCGGGGGCAGGATAAATGGAAAATGCCATGTCCCGCCGGAAACGCATACTGCTGACGGGGAACTGTGAATATGAACTGCTGGGGCTGTCACATCTGCTTGCCGGTATGGGGTATGCCGTGGTGCGACCGGAGATGTCACCTCCCGGGGCATATGACCTGGCCCTGGTGGCACTGAGTGCGGAGCCGCTGGCCGGCTGGGGGCGGCATCTGCAGGACATCAGAATGCTGCACGCGGCCAGTCCGGTTCCCATGGTTGTTCTGGTACCTTCGCGGCTGCAGGAAATGCGGCTACTGAGAGGAACTGCGCAGGTTATCAGTGGCCGGGACAGCCTCCTCCGGCTGCGTGACATGCTGCGTCAGGCGCTTGAGGGAAGAGCCGGGCCGGAAAGCTCAGGTGAACTGACTGAGTTGCGAAAGCGGACTCTGATATCCCTGTGTACGGCCATAAACAGGAATGCCTCACTGAAGGCGGCATCACGCAAGGATTATTACCTCCGGGCCTGCCTGGTGGAGTATGCAGGGGTGGAGAACCTGCATGTACTGTGCACGAGCGGCCTGTTACCCGGGGTGATTACAGATGAAACCGGACAACGGTTCTGATATGTGAAGACCCGGGGCAGGTATTTCAGCTTCCGGGACAGCATTGCTTCCCCGTAGTCACAGGAGAACAAAATGAGTAATGACGCTTGCGACAAAATTCTGTCTTTTATGCAGTCACAGGCAAACGGCAGGATAAATATACCGGTCAGGACCCGGAGTATTGCGGATGCGGCCGGGCTGACAATATACCAGGCCAGGGCTTATCTGGTTACGCTTGAGGGAGCGGGCGTGGTGGAGAAAATGAATGCAGGTAAAGGCGTGTCCGGCCGATGGCGGCTGGTCTGACGGATATCCGGTAAAACAGGGGCATGGAGAGAACAAGTGGCCGGAACAGATATTGTGGTAACTGACTGATGAACTTTCTGAAGATGATTTATTACATCTGTATTTCTTTTGTCGTCATGATATCACTGGTGTTTTTTGTATCGGTATTTCTGTTACTGAATATTGAATGAATATAATCCGGGGCTGCATGACAGGCCTTACGGGAATAAAGCTCTTTTTATCCGGACATCTCCATACCGGTAATTCCCCGGAGAATTTTTTTTGCAGAAGGACAACATGCCGGATGACGAAAGACGCGCCGGGTATGGCGGGGGACGCTTTTCGCTCCGGGCGCTGATTTTACTGCTTCTGACCAGCGCTTTCATCTCCGGCTTCCTGACCGGAGCCCTGGCCATGCTCTGGTTTGTCATTGACTGCATGTAATGCGATGAACTGAACATCCGGAACCATGACTCTGAGACGTTTACTTAAACAAAAACCGGCACTGCTGGCTGGCGCTCTTCTGATGGTGGCCGGTGCGGCCACACTGTATTTTCCGGAAACCTGGTACCCGGAGGAAACGCAGTGGCAGCTTGCGACAGAAAAAGACATTCCCGGTATACAGGGCGGTCTCTCCGGCCTGACGTGGAACCCGGACAGCGGAACGCTGTTTGCCGTGACCGACCATCCGTCGTCGGTGGTGGAGCTGGACACGGACGGGAACGTGCTGCGGGTGATACCATCGGATGGCGACCATGATTTTGAGGCCATTGAGTATCTCGGCCGGAACCGCTATGTCCTGTCCCGGGAACGGGAGCGGATACTCACCACCCACCACATTGACAGGAATACGTCTGTCCTGCCGCCGGCGTCATACACCCTGACCCTGGATGTGGACAGAAAAAGCGACAATGCCGGTTTTGAAGGCCTTGCCCGTGGACGGGGAGAGAATGCCCTGATAGTGGCGCAGGAAAAGAAACCGCTTCGTTTTTTAGAAACGGACCACAGCCATGACTCTCTGTCGGTCAGTGATTCACTGACGCACCGGTTGTCCCTGCCGTGGTTCCTGAAGGATATCTCCGGCCTGCATTACGACAGGAAAAACAGGCGGCTGTATGTGCTTTCCCATGAATCAGCCCTGGTACTGGTGTCAGACCCCGAGGGCGGCTGGTGGGTGATGCCGCTGCGCCGGGGACACAGTGGTCTGGAGCGGGACATTCCGCAGGCGGAAGGGATAGCTTCTGATGGCCGGAATTCGCTGTGGATAGTCAGTGAGCCAGACCGGTTTTACCGCTTCAGCCGGACAACGACGTCATGACGGTCTGGACGGACTGCAAACGGGTGGTTTGCGAATCGGGGAAACCAAAGGCGTTCTCCACGCCCGGTCGCCCCTACGCAGTTGCACTTCCTTTCATTTACTGTGGCCAGTTTGCGGGAAGACTTTCACCTTCAGTAATTAAGTTTGGGGTGATCTTCTTTACTCAATAAATTATTTTTGTCGTTCAGCTCCTCACGGACTTTTGCCAGTGACTTCTGAAAAGCCGGGATTGTTTGCAGCCTTGCAAACTCTACTGCTCCCACATAACGGCCAGCATCAACATCGCTTTGCCAGTGAGCACCGCATATCACTCTGCTTTGCCCGAACTCCCATCCTCGTCTGGCGAGCTCCTGCGCGCGTTCCGGTCTGGCCTGGGATAATACTAATGCCAGAAGTGTACCATAAGCAGTATGCCCGGAAGGGTAAGAGCCATCTTTTCTCAAAGTATCCTCATCTTCAGGACGGCAGGTAGAATGATTAAATAAGACAAAGGGACGAGTACGCATATAATATTTTTTTGCCGAAGCAGTAGCGTAGTAGCCGCCCATTTTCAGAAGATTCTGTAACATATTCCAGGTTTCTGGCGTATCTTTGGGATTAATTTTAGCACCCACTACTGGCGAGAATATTCTGGCTATATTTTCCACGCTTACATCTGCATCCTCAGCAGCTTGTTTCCATCGTGGGGAACCTTTTATCGCATAGCCCTTAAAATAAGCCTCCTTATCATAGCGGAAAGCCGGATCATCATTACCTGGCGGTGGTGGTAAGTAGAACTGACTGTTCACTGATTCTTCAGGAGAATGAAAGGGTTGCACTGTTTCTGCTGATGTATATTTAGCTACGATCAGTGGTAGAAAAAATAGTAAATAACGACTTTTCATAAAGACTCACTCCGGATCAGGAAATAATAAACAGATGTAATCCTATAATGATTTATTGCAATGGTTATTCAACATACAGGTAAAAAAGCAGGACGCTGCACTGGCATTATCGTCTGCCCATACCGAACTGACTGCAGCGGACAACAGAACAATACTGGTACTTCCGGCTAACAGCATTTTGTTTAACTTTTCCCCCGGTTATTTTTTATCTGCGTGCCTGACTGACACGCATTAGGTTAAAATGTTTACGTAATAACAAAGTATGAATGAGTATTTTAAAATATGTGCCCTGTTACCCCGACAGTTACCACCAGTTATGATGTGCTGAGTATTAATTTATGATTATGAACAAGAGCCGGAAACAGTATTTAAGAATAAAGAAACCGAAAAAGAAAAAATGCTAAAATTGGCGAAGGAATTGTTGTTGTCAGTGATGGAAAAGTTCATGGCGGAGATATTGGACTCACTTGTCGAGGCTAGCGAACCGTCAGATGGAGTGATACGCGTTATTACTGGTAATAATCTCCCTGTAGCTAAGTAAGCTTTTGACCCAGGCCCAAAGATGAGCGGCTGATCGCCGAAGCGCTGGGCGTTGCGCCAGAGAAAATCTGGCCTTCTCGTTATAGCTAGTCAGGCCGGAGATGGGGGCTACGGATTTCCACTCCCAGAAAAGCAAAAACCCAGCCATAGGCTGGGTTTTCTGAATAAGTGGTGCCCGGACTCGGAATCGAACCAAGGACACGGGGATTTTCAATCCCCTGCTCTACCGACTGAGCTATCCGGGCAACGGGGCGCATTAAACCGTAAAGGGGCGCGGTCGTCAACGGCTTTACACGAAAAAAGTGATAAAAGCGCGCTGACTGCCTGCTTTTCAGGCAAAATGCATAAAATCAGTACCCGTCAGGTGAGCGCTCCACCCTGACGGCACTGTGCAAAACGCAGAATATCTTCCGCCAACCGCTGAGCGGTATCTACATCAGCCTGACTGCGGTTGACCAGCATTCGGCTGAGACAACCTTCCAGCACCAGCTCCATCTGCCTTGCGACCATCGCCGGATCGTCAATTTCCAGCGTGGTCAGTAGCTCATGGGTAAAATCATGTGCCGCGCGTTTTTGTTGATTGGCCAGTTGGTGAATAGGATGGGTTGGGTCGGGATAAAACGTACAGGCGGCAATGAACAGGCAACCAGGATAACGGTTATTACTGACACATTCCGAGAGCGCGCTGTAGCGTGCCAGTAGCTTTTGTTCAGCAGAAAGCGTCTCATCAAGAAGAAGCTGGCGTCGCCAGATATCTACCTGCTGACTCAGATAACGTAGCGCGTCATATAAAATGGCTTCTTTATCTGGCCAGAAACGCTGTAATGTGTCGAGTGGGCGATTTACGCGCTCCGCCACCATTTCCAGCGTAGTATCGGCTATCCCTTGCGTCTCCAGTAATTTCAGGGCTTCTCCCAGAATATCTTCACGTTGCACGGTATTCTCCTCCGTCTTTGCTTTTGCAAGTGTCGCTCACGGTTGGCGATCGTGCAAATGCGCGCTAAAGGTGGCGGCGTCCATAAAGCCGGTGACTCGCGATTGCGGCTGTTCCTGGCCTTGGGCATTAAAGAACAGAATGGTGGGCAGCCCGAGGACTTGCAGATGCTTTAACAGCGCGACATCCTGCGCATTGTTAGCGGTGACGTTAGCCTGCAAGAGCACCGTGTCGCCGAGCGCCTGCTGGACCCGCGGATCGCTGAAGGTATACTTTTCAAACTCTTTACAGGCCACGCACCAGTCGGCGTAGAAATCCAGCATAACGGGTTTGCCTTTGGCCTGCGCCAGCGCCTGATTGAGTTCGTCCACGGTAGAAATAGCCGTGAAATTGAGGTGCGCTGGAGCTTGCGCGGATGGCGATCCGAACGCCCAATCCTGTAGAGGCCGCACGCTAATGAGCGCAGCCGCCAGCAGGATAATCTGTACGATACGCATCCACGCTCGTCTGGCCTGAAGGCTGGTGATAAAGGCCCAACCAAAGAAAGCGACGCCCAGCAGCGACCACAGACGTAAACCCCAAGCCTCGCCAATAATCCGCTCCAGTAAAAAGACCGGTAACGCGAGGATCACGAAACCAAAAGCGGTTTTAACATGCGCCATCCACGGGCCGCTTTTCGGTAGCAGACGGTTGCCAAACACGGTGACCAGCATTAGCGGCAGACCCATACCTAATGCATACAAATACAGCGTGCCGCCGCCCAGCCACATGTTGCCGCTCTGAGCGATATAAAGCAGAATCGCGCTTAACGGCGCTGTAGTGCAGGGCGAGCAAATTAATCCGGCAATCGCCCCCATAACAAAAACACCGCCGGGCGAGCCGCCTTGCTGACGATTACTCATTAATGTCAGCCGGGTTTGCAGTGAGGAGGGGAGCTGTAGTGTGAACAGGCCAAACATCGACAACGCAAGCAGGGTGAACACGATGGCAAGGCCGATTAACACATAAGGGTGCTGCAGCGCCGCCTGAAACTGTAATCCCGCTGCGGCGACGACCAGACCCAGTGCGGTATAGGTCAGCGCCATCCCTTGTACATAGATAAAGGCCAGCAGCAGTGCGCGCCCCGTCGACAAACGTTGCCTTCCCCCCAGGACAATACCGGAAATCAGCGGATACATGGGTAAAACGCAGGGCGTAAAGGCGATGCCTATGCCGATCAGCAGTGCCCAGAGCGCGGAAAAAGGTAGCTGGGCGGCGGGTTTTGACGTCTCACTCGTCTGGGTGACAGCAGGCGTCGGCGTGGCGTCTATTGCCGCGGCGACTTCACTTAGCGGCACCGTTTTCGTTTCCGGCGGATAACAGAATCCCGCATCGGCGCACCCCTGGTACGTTACCGTTAATGTCGCGCCAGCCGCCGCCTGGTTAACCGTTACCGGAACGTTTAGCCGCTTACGGTAGATTTCGCTTTTTCCGTAGAATTCATCTTCATGCCAGACGCCTGCCGGGAGTTGGACTGCGGCGATATCCGCTTTCGTTGGCGTGATGCTGATTTGTTTACGGTAAAGGTAGTAACCCTCTTTTACCTGCCAGGAGAGGGTAAGATCGTGTTGATTTTGCTGAAAATCAAAAACAAACGCCCGGTCGGCAGGGACGAACTGCGAGCGACCCGGCGCGTCGAATAATCCGGCGAAGGCGGATGTGCTGCACAGCAGCAGGATCAGCGTAAAGATGCGTTGAGCCATGAGAGGTAATCAGTATCTCCGTGAGTAACAGGTAAAACCAGAAGTTCAGGCGTTTGATACGGGTGATGAGACTTCAGGCAGTCGATAAGCGCTTGCTGATGTGAAACGGTGGTCTTTAAGATCATTTGAACTTCATACTCCTGCTCCAGTTTGCCTTCCCAGTAGTACAGCGATGTCGCGCCGGGGAGGAGGGTGGCGCAGGCGGCCAGTTTTTCCGCCAGCACTTTGGCGGCCAGATCCTGGGCGGTAGCTTCATCCGGGGCGGTACAAAGCACCACAACGGCCTCGGGGATGGAAATATCCTGACTCTTAACATCAAGCATAAACACCTCGAAAGAACAAAAAGACCCGCAAGTGAACGGTCACTATACAACGGACGAGGGCAGGATGTTAGTCAAAGGGCGGGAGAATGCGGGGCGTGATACGCCCCGCGGGTGAAACACTTACAGCATAAAGCTGCCCAGCAGGAAGCCGAAGCAGACAGCCAGAACGACGCCCAGGGTGCCTGGGATGAAGAACGGGTGGTTAAAGACGAATTTACCGATACGGGTTGTACCGGTGTCATCCATCTGTACCGCCGCAACCAGAGTCGGGTAGGTCGGCAGAATGAACAGGCCGGAAACGGCGGCGAAGGAAGCGACTGCCGTCAGCGGAGAGACGTTCAGCGCCAGCGCCATCGGCATCAGCGCTTTCGCCGTTGCCGCCTGAGAGTAGAGCAGCGCGGAAGCAAAGAAGAAGATGACGGCCAGCAGCCACGGATGACCCTGGATGACGCTACCCGCAGTGTCTTTGATCCAGTCGATGTTAGCGGATACGAAGGTATCGCCCAGCCACGCCACGCCCAGAATACAGATACAGGCGCTCATCCCTGCTTTAAAGGTGCTGGAGTTGAGGATGGCGTCAGTTTCCACTTTACACAGGATGGTGGTCAGCGTTGCGACGCTCAACATGATGATCAAAATAGCGTTGGTGGTGTTCATCAGCGGTTTTTCAACCAGGCCGAGGCTCGGACTGTTGACAATCGCATAAACAACCACGCAGATAACGCCCAGCAGGAACAGCCAGACGGAATTTTTTGCCATCGGTTTGATTTCAATCTGCTTTTCACCACGCAGTTCAATCAGCCCTTCTTCCAGACGCTTGCGGTAAATCGGGTCGTCCGACAGTTTGGAGTTGAACAGCATCGTGACCAGGAAGGACATCACCAGCACCGCCAGCAGCGTAGAGGGGATAACCACGGACAGCAGGTGAATGTAGCTAATGCCATGACCTTCCATAACAGAAGACATATACACCACGGCCGCAGAAATCGGCGAGGCGGTAATCGCAATCTGCGCGGATACCACGGCGGTCGAGAGCGGACGGCAAGGTTTGATTCCCTGCTCCTTCGCGACTTCAGCAATAACCGGCAGCGTTGCCAGGGAAATGTTCCCGGTACCAGCAAAAATAGTCAGGAAATAGGTCACAATCGGTGCGAGGATAGTGATGTATTTCGGGTTCTTACGCAGCAGTTTTTCCGTCTGGTTTACCAAATAATCCAGACCGCCCGCGACCTGCATAGCAGAGATCGCGGCGATAACCGCCATGATGATGGAAATGACATCGAATGGAATTGTCCCTGGCTTCACGCCGATGGCGGCAAGTACCAGAACACCCAGCCCACCAGCGAATCCAATACCGATGCCCCCAAGTCTGGCGCCCAAAAAGATTGCCAGCAAAACAATGATAAGTTCGACAACTATCATATTAGCCTTCCTTGTTGTTTAACAAGTTGATATTAAATTGTTGTTATTTGGTAACTTCTTGTAAGAAAAAAGGCACGTCATCGTGACGTGCCTCTTTGGTACTACCCTGTACGATTACTGTTCGCTTTCATCAGTATAACGTTTAGCTTTATAAGCCGGGTGCATCAAGTTCTGTACGGAGAAAATATCGTCCAGCTCGGCTTCCGTTAACAGGCCGCGCTCCAGCACAACTTCACGTACGCTCTTACCGGTTTCAGCACAGATTTTACCGACGATGTCGCCGTTGTGGTGGCCGATGAACGGGTTGAGGTAAGTGACGATACCGATGGAGTTATAAACGTACCCTTCGCACACTTCTTTATTCGCGGTAATGCCGTTAACGCATTTTTCCAGCAGGTTGTAGCACGCGTTGCTCAGAATGTGGATGGATTCGAACATCGCCTGACCGATAACCGGCTCCATAACGTTCAGCTGCAACTGACCGGCTTCCGCCGCCATCGTAACGGTGGTGTCGTTACCGATGACTTTAAAGCATACCTGGTTTACGACTTCCGGTACAACCGGGTTCACTTTGGCTGGCATGATGGAAGAGCCCGCCTGCAGTTCCGGCAGGTTGATCTCGTTCAGGCCGGCACGAGGACCAGAAGAGAGCAAGCGCAGGTCGTTACAGATTTTGGACATCTTCACTGCCAGACGTTTCAGCGCGCTGTGAACCATAACATACGCGCCACAGTCAGATGTCGCCTCAATCAGATCTTCCGCCGGAACACAGGCGAAACCAGTGACTTCAGCCAGTTTTTTCACCGCCAGCGGAGAGTATTCTTTCGGCGTGTTCAGACCGGTACCGATTGCCGTTGCGCCAAGGTTGACTTCCAGCAGCAGCTCAGCAGTACGCTCGATGCTTTTCACTTCTTCTTTCAGCAGGATGCTGAACGCACGGAATTCTTGACCAAGCGTCATCGGTACGGCGTCCTGCAACTGGGTACGACCCATTTTCAGGATGTCCTGGAATTCAACCGCTTTACGTTCGAAACCTTCACGCAACTGGTTGATGGCATCGATCAGTTTGACGATAGAGGCGTAAACCGCTACACGGAAGCCTGTCGGATAGGCATCGTTAGTGGATTGACATTTATTCACGTGGTCGTTCGGGTTCAGGTACTGATATTCACCTTTCTGATGACCCATCAGTTCCAGCCCGATGTTGGCCAGCACTTCGTTGGTATTCATGTTGACGGAAGTGCCCGCGCCGCCCTGGTAGACATCTACCGGGAACTGATCCATGCACTTACCGTTGTTAAGGACTTCATCACATGCGGCAATGATGGCGTTCGCCACACTCTTAGGAATGGTTTGCAGCTCTTTGTTGGCCAGCGCCGCCGCTTTTTTTACCATAACCATGCCACGCACAAATTCAGGGATGTCGCTGATTTTGTTATTGCTAATGTAGAAGTTTTCAATCGCTCTCAGAGTGTGAACACCATAGTAGGCTTCAGCTGGAACTTCCCTGGTACCCAACAGATCTTCTTCGATACGAATGTTGTTTGACATGTGAACCTTCTTTTTCAAGCTGCCAATGATTTTTACTTTAAAACACACAGGATATATGTGATTTCGAATGTTTTCTGACCGACGATTATCCCCTCCATCGGCCTGATAAACGAGATCATATGCTGGTTCAGAATTCCTACCGTAATCTGGATCACTTAAAGTGTGGGAATTTACCCCTTATTTATTATTTTGTGAAATAGGTCACCGCTTTAGTATTACTACCTAAAATAGGTGTACAAACCACTTGAAATTTTGCTACGCACCACCATATCGGATCGATGCGAATCGCAACCCCATTCAAATGGTCGTCGCAGACGGCCATGACTTACAGGAGAGTCCTTTGCGCTGGATACCCTTTTTAGCTGTCTTTCTCTATGTTTACATTGAGATTTCTATCTTTATCCAGGTCGCCCATGTGCTTGGCGTCCTGATGACGCTAATCCTGGTGATTTTTACGTCTGTTATCGGTATGTCGCTGGTACGTAACCAGGGTTTTAAAAACTTTTTGCTGATGCAACAAAAAATGGCGGCCGGTGAGAGCCCGGCGGCAGAAATGATTAAGAGTGTATCGCTGATCATCGCTGGCTTACTGCTCCTGTTGCCGGGATTTTTCACCGATTTTCTCGGCCTTCTCCTTTTGTTACCACCAGTGCAAAAACATTTGACGCTGAAGTTGCTGCCGCATTTACGTTTTTCCCGGATGCCGGGCGGCGGGTTTAGCGCGGGTACTGGCGGTGGCGAAACATTTGACGGCGAGTATCAGCGTAAAGATGACGATCGCGATCGTATTGAACATAAAGACGATCGTCGGGATTAAAGGTAGAAATGTTGGTCGGATAAGTCGCGCGAGGCGTTATCCGGCCAGCGGATGCGTCTTACGCCATGCGTTTTCGCTTCGGTAAAAACAGCCATAATGCAGCCAGCATGATAATGGCATATAAGCTTTTCCACCCCAGCATTGCCAGCAATAACAGGCACAGTAGACAACCCGTCACCGCCAGTGCATAGCAACGCCCTTTCAACAGTCGACAGCCCGCCAGCATACAAAGCAGATAGAGCATAATAAAAATACCGTTAGCATAGACGATCAGCGCATTGAGGTTAATCTTCAGGGCATAGACGACCAGGGAACTCACGCAACAACAGGCCAGAATAACGTTTAACGCGTGCAAGGGAAGGCGCCCGGGAGAGAGTTGAGCCAGATAGTGATCGGGCTGATATTGCATTTGCGTCCATATCAGACGCGCAAAACTCTGAGCATACACATTCAGGCTGGCAAAGCAGGTGAGATAACCAATAATGCAGGCTACCCACAACGCCTGGATACCGAAGAGATGAACAATAATAAGCGGTAGCGATGCTGTTGCCGCTATCTTGTCGCTATAGACGCCAAAATGCAGCACCACGGCGGTACAGGCCCAATAAATGGCGCCGGCCAGCATCAGGCCAATGATCAATGCGCGCGGAAAATCACGTTCAGGATTTTTAAATTCAGATGACAAATGCGTAAACGCCTCAATTCCCACAAATCCCCAGAACATGATCGCCAGGGCGGTACACAGGCGGGAAAAGGTGATTTCGTTTGCGGCTGGGAAGGTGATATCTGCAGGTTTAATTGCGCCTTTCCACAGAATGGCGGCAATAAGCGCGATAATTAATCCAGCGATAATGGCTTGCAGGTTGGCGCTGGAGCTGGCGCCGCGCGATCCCATAAACCATAGTAAACCTAGAGTACCCAGCTCCCCAAATAAGAGCTGTTCGCTTTGCCAGCCAAACAGCGCCTGGCCGAAACCCACCGCAATATGCAAGGCTGCGGGAAAACTAACAGGAATAACTGATAAAAACAGCCAACTGATCACTCGTTGCAGACGCGGGCCAAATGCCATCCCGACAAAATGCGCTACGCCGCCAGCGTGTGGAAAATGACGCCCCAGCACAGCAAAGACAATCGCAATAGGGAAAATCAAAATAATGAGCAGCGGCCATGCCCAAAGGCTGATGTCGCCTGCCGCCAGCGCAGCCAGCTCCGGAAGCGCAAAAACGCCAGTCCCTAATAATGATGTGGTTAACAAGATAACGCCCTGAACCAACCCAAGCTCTTTTTTTAGTTCATTCATCAGCTCATTATCCGGCGGCATTGTAACGTCAGGTGACGACAGGCATTTTTAAGCGTATCACACACGCCTTTTCTTATAGCAGGATGTTCTAAACCTTGGGTAAACGTGAGATAAGTAGCGTTTTTACCGCTTTTTTCGCTCAGAAGAATTTTTTTTCATCTCCCCCCTTGAAGGGGCAAAACCCCATCCCCATCTCTCTGGTCACCAGCCGGGAAACCGTTTACGGGCCGGCGTCACCCATAACTGATAATGACTTTCTCAAAGGAGAGCTATCAATGAGTATTCGTCCGTTACATGATCGTGTGATCGTCAAACGTAAAGAAGTTGAGTCCAAATCTGCTGGCGGCATCGTACTGACCGGTTCCGCAGCGGGTAAATCAACTCGTGGCGAAATCATCGCTGTCGGTAAGGGTCGCATCCTGGACAACGGTACTGTACAGCCGCTGGACGTGAAAGTTGGCGACATCGTTATTTTTAACGATGGCTACGGTGTGAAATCTGAAAAGATCGACAATGAAGAAGTGTTGATCATGTCTGAAAGCGACATTCTGGCAATTGTTGAAGCGTAATCCGCGAACGACACTGAACATACGAATTTAAGGGAAAGAGAAAATGGCAGCTAAAGACGTAAAATTCGGTAACGACGCTCGTGTGAAAATGCTGCGCGGCGTAAACGTACTGGCAGATGCAGTGAAAGTAACCCTCGGTCCGAAAGGCCGTAACGTGGTTCTGGATAAATCTTTCGGTGCGCCGACTATCACTAAAGATGGTGTTTCCGTAGCGCGTGAAATCGAGCTGGAAGACAAGTTTGAAAACATGGGCGCGCAGATGGTGAAAGAAGTTGCCTCTAAAGCGAACGACGCTGCAGGCGACGGCACCACCACCGCGACCGTACTGGCGCAGTCCATCATTACCGAAGGCCTGAAAGCCGTTGCTGCGGGCATGAACCCGATGGACCTGAAACGTGGTATCGACAAAGCGGTTGCTGCTGCGGTTGAAGAGCTGAAAGCCCTGTCCGTACCGTGCTCCGACTCTAAAGCGATTGCTCAGGTAGGTACTATCTCCGCTAACTCCGACGAAACCGTAGGTAAACTGATCGCGGAAGCGATGGATAAAGTCGGTAAAGAAGGCGTCATCACCGTTGAAGACGGTACCGGTCTGCAGGACGAACTGGACGTGGTTGAAGGTATGCAGTTTGACCGCGGCTACCTGTCTCCTTACTTCATCAACAAGCCGGAAACTGGCGCAGTAGAGCTGGAAAGCCCGTTCATCCTGCTGGCTGATAAGAAAATCTCCAACATCCGCGAAATGCTGCCGGTTCTGGAAGCCGTTGCAAAAGCAGGCAAACCGCTGCTGATCATCGCTGAAGATGTTGAAGGCGAAGCGCTGGCTACCCTGGTTGTTAACACCATGCGTGGCATCGTGAAAGTGGCTGCGGTTAAGGCACCTGGCTTCGGCGATCGTCGTAAAGCAATGCTGCAGGATATCGCTACCCTGACCGGCGGTACCGTAATCTCTGAAGAGATCGGTATGGAGCTGGAAAAAGCAACCCTGGAAGACCTGGGTCAGGCGAAACGCGTTGTGATCAACAAAGACACCACCACCATCATCGATGGCGTGGGTGAAGAAGCTGCAATCCAGGGCCGTGTTGCTCAGATCCGTCAGCAGATTGAAGAAGCGACCTCCGACTACGATCGTGAAAAACTGCAGGAGCGCGTAGCGAAACTGGCAGGCGGCGTTGCGGTTATCAAAGTTGGCGCTGCGACCGAAGTTGAAATGAAAGAGAAGAAAGCCCGCGTTGAAGATGCCCTGCACGCGACCCGTGCTGCGGTAGAAGAAGGCGTGGTTGCTGGTGGTGGCGTTGCGCTGATCCGCGTTGCTTCTAAAATTGCTGACCTGAAAGGCCAGAACGAAGACCAGAACGTGGGTATCAAAGTTGCGCTGCGCGCAATGGAAGCTCCGCTGCGTCAGATCGTGCTGAACTGCGGCGAAGAGCCGTCTGTTGTCGCTAACACCGTTAAAGGCGGCGACGGTAACTACGGTTACAACGCAGCAACTGAAGAATACGGCAACATGATCGATATGGGTATCCTGGACCCAACCAAAGTTACCCGTTCTGCGCTGCAGTACGCGGCTTCAGTGGCTGGTCTGATGATCACTACCGAGTGCATGGTGACCGACCTGCCGAAAAGCGATGCTCCTGATTTAGGCGCTGCTGGCGGCATGGGTGGTATGGGTGGTATGGGCGGCATGATGTAATTGCCCACACCCTGCATCCTTCAGGCTGTAGATGCGTTGGCTAACCCCAGTCACTTACTTGAGTAAGTGACTGGGGATTAACAAACTGGCCGCCTTCCTGCAACCAGAATGATTTGGGTGCTTATCTCCCAGAATTGAGAAACCCCCGGGCAGAAATGACCGGGGGTTTTTCTTTTGGTCATCTTTTTAGTATAAGATTCAGATACGGACAAAACGTCCAGCTCATTGATTATGGGGAATAACATGCACGTGAAATATTTAGCAGGGATCGTTGGCGCCGCGCTGCTGATGGCGGGTTGTAGCTCCAGCAACGAACTTACCGCTGCCGGCCAAAATGTACGCTTTGTCGAAGATAAGCCAGGCGCGGAATGCCAGCTTATTGGTACGGCAACCGGTAAACAGAGTAACTGGTTTTCAGGCCAGCACGGCGAAGAGGGTGGCTCAATGCGTGGCGCAGCGAACGATCTGCGTAATCAGGCGGCCGCGATGGGTGGAAACGTGCTGTATGGCGTAAGTAGTCCGTCGCAGGGCATGTTGTCCAGTTTTGTCCCGACGGCCAGCGAGATGAACGGCCAGGTTTATAAATGTCCGAACTGATATGTCTGAATCGTAACGCCCTCTGAAAGATTCAGAGGGCAATATGGTTAGCGTTTTTCCTGCGATGATGCCATGCGTAGATTATGCAACGCGCGCATGCATTGATCTTGCGTCAGACGCGCTGCTTTACCGGTTCCAAGCGTTCTGACAAAAACCTTACACGGTTTTCCTTCCAGCTTTTTAAGACGCGGGCTGAAATTCAGCAAGCGGCGTGATATCGCTTCAGCTTCTTTAGAGCCTGACTGACTGCGGGTCTTAATGATGGTGCCGCAATCATGCGATTGTCCTGCCTCATCCGTATAACGATAAACGAGCGCTAAATAATGGTTATACAGATTATGTTTCCAGTCAGGCTGGTTATAGGTATCGAATTCGATATTACCGTTTTCCAGGCAGTCAGCATCGTATAATGGTAAAAAGTCCAGCATTGAAGAAATACGCAATGCGAGCTCACGCATTTCGGCATTATTAATGGCGTGAATAATAGCCATCACCAGAACTTCAACCTGCCACTCACCGACCTGTAAATCAAGATGGCTACCATTGTGCAGCTTTAACGTAAAGGTTAATACTTTTTCTGTATTATCGCTCAACGCTAAAGATTCAACACGCTGATTAACATCGGCGTTTTCCAGCTCTTCACGGAGTATTGCCGGAATATTCTCATGCATTTTAAGCACATGACTGCTTTTGGCTTTCTGGCGTTTTTCCTGCTCTTGTTCCGGAAGCGAGTGTTGTAAATAAAGCCGGTGTTCAAGGCCGATCAACAAGTCTCGCAGCGCGAGCACAGGAAAGAAAAGCAGTGTTTCTTTATTTCTCAGTGACTTCACCTTAAGCGCCAGCGCGATAAACTTATCATTGTGACGAATAACGCCGGTATTTAGTCCCTTAATCGTTAAGGCCATGTCAATTCTCCACAAATATAAAATAATTAAATGTTTTACTGCAATGTATTTGATATATAAATTGTTTATGCCGTCCTATAAAAAGGAGAACCAGTATAATTCGAAAATGCAGTACACGCTAAGCGAGTCCTAAAACGGACTTTATTGAAAAGAGAGGACCGGAAAGGTGTATTTAACGAAGGTTAGTTTATCCTCGCCAGAGGGTGAGGAGAATCGTGGGGGAATCTCCTCGTAATATTGCGCGGTAATATTTTTCGTCGTCCCTGACGCGCCCGCGAGGATTAGCACTGCCGAAGCTGTAAATCCAGCGGTGTTTTGCTCGGTTCGCCGCCGATTTCACGCGCCAGTCTTGGCACCATATAGCCGGATACCAGCGTGAGCAGTTCGCGCATGATTTGCCGGGCTTCGTCATCGGTGACCATAAAATGCGCGGCGCCCTGCACTTTATCCAGCACATGCAGGTAATAGGGCATCACGCCGGCGTCAAATAGCGCGTTGCTCAGATTCGCCAGCGTTCGCGCGTTATCATTCACGCCACGCAGCAGGACGCTCTGGTTGAGAAGCGTGACGCCCACGTGGCGCAGTTTCTTCATCGCCAAGCAGAACGCCTCGTCCACTTCATTGGCGTGGTTGATATGGTTCACCAACAAAATTTGCAGATGTGACTGGTCAAAGCGGGCGACCAGTTCGTCAGTAATGCGTGCCGGGATGACGATAGGCAACCGGCTGTGGATGCGTAGCCGCTTGACGTGCTTAATGGCTTCCAGTTGCGTGAGCAGCCAGTCCAGCTCATGATCTTTCGCCATCAGCGGATCGCCGCCGGAAAAGATGATTTCATCCAGTTCCGGGTGTGCGGCGATATACTCCAGCGCGACTGTCCAGTTGCGCTTATTGCCTTGATTCTCCGCATACGGGAAGTGACGACGGAAACAGTAGCGGCAATTTACCGCACATCCGCCTTTTACCAGCAATAGCGCCCGGTTTTGGTATTTATGCAATAATCCTGGCACCACGCTGTGTTGCTCTTCCAACGGGTCGGTGGAGAAACCGGGGGCGACAATAAATTCATCCCGGGACGTCAGCACTTGACGTAACAGAGGATCGTCAGGGTTGCCCTTCTCCATGCGCGCAATAAAAGCGCGCGGCACGCGGAGGGCAAACAAGCGCCTGGCGTCCTGTCCTGCCCGGAGGTTTTCATCAGCTTCAATCTGTAAAAGATGCAGCAGTTCGTCGGGATTGGTCACAACATCGGCAAGTTGCGCTAACCAATCTTCTCGCAATGGGGTATTTAGGGTTACAATATGCGCCATTTTGTGGCTTAGCTACCAGTTAACAATTTCAGAGGGCCTTATGGCGACTTACTATAGCAACGATTTTCGTTCCGGTCTTAAAATCATGTTGGATGGCGAACCTTATGCGGTTGAATCCAGTGAATTCGTGAAACCGGGTAAAGGCCAGGCGTTTGCCCGCGTTAAGCTGCGCCGTCTGCTGACCGGCACGCGCGTTGAGAAAACCTTCAAATCGACCGATTCCGCTGAAGGCGCGGATGTAGTCGATATGAACCTGACTTACCTGTACAACGACGGTGAGTTCTGGCATTTCATGAACAACGAAACCTTCGAACAGCTGTCTGCAGATGCCAAGGCTATCGGCGACAACGCAAAATGGCTGTTGGATCAGGCGGAATGCATCGTAACCCTGTGGAACGGTCAGCCTATCTCTGTCACTCCGCCGAACTTTGTTGAACTGGAAATTGTTGATACCGACCCAGGTCTGAAGGGCGATACCGCAGGTACTGGCGGCAAACCAGCCACGCTGTCTACTGGCGCAGTGGTTAAAGTTCCGCTGTTCGTGCAGATTGGCGAAGTGATCAAAGTCGATACCCGTTCCGGCGAATACGTATCCCGCGTAAAATAATTTACGTTATCGGGAAAAATGGTGCAGCGTATGCTGCGCCATCCTATTTTTCGCGCCTCAATGATGAAACGCTTTATCTGCCTTGTCGCACTGGTTCTTCTTACCGGCACATTATTAACGGCATGTAATACCGCCCGCGGCTTCGGCGAAGATATTCAGCATCTTGGCCACGCCATCTCCCGCGCAGCCAGCTAATCGCTTCTCGTCTTCCTAAAATTAGTCGATCGCCCGTCATTTTCTGGGATGTTGTCTATTATTAAGTTGCTATACACAAACAACATTGGCTAGAAAAGGAAGACATTATGGTTAAAAAGACAATTGCAGCGATCTTTTCTGTTTTGGTACTTTCCACTGTATTAACTGCTTGTAATACCACGCGCGGCGTGGGCGAGGACATCTCGGACGGTGGTAGTGCGATCTCTGGCGCTGCAACCAGAGCTCAGCAGTAATCATCAACGGTACGGCATGGCGTCGTACCGTTAATCGATTTTCTCCGGAAGCATAAGAAAGGGAGAATACCGGTTATCCATATGAAGTTTCATACGGATATTACGTTTATAGGTGTAAACCGTTTTCCCGTGAATGCCAAGCGCATACGCAATCTCTTTATTGCTGGTGCCTTCCGTCCACATCGCGAGCACTTTTTCCTCCTGCGGAGAGAGCAATGGCGTGGCGCTTTCCGGCGCTTCCTGCAGTGGATGAGTATATAGCGCTCCTTTAATTCGTTGTGCAAGCTCATGTAAAGGCGTGTGTTTAGATAACACCGCATGACTGGCATATTGCGGTCTGTACGGCATATTCCCTGACTGTAATAATACCAACGGCGTCATCCTGCAGGCGGCAAAAAATGCATTGATAGGCTGCTCGGGTAAGGCATCGTTGAGAAAACCATATAAATCAGCGATAACCAGATGGGGCTTCCATTGCAGAATATGTTCTTTCGCCAGTATAAGGTTATTCATCCCGGATACCAGCAGTGAAGAACTGAGCACATCAGTGTGATTAAGCCAGGCCTCCATGCCCGTACGGGTAAAGTGGCATCGGTCTATCACTAAAATTTTCAACATAGTTTTTTGCACCCGGAAGTAGTAAAGCACTTTCTTTCCCAGAAGGCGTTCCATCATAGAGAACTCCTGTGGGCGCTAAATGCGAAAACTACGCGGCTTAAAAGGGCCAATTCCCGCCTTTAGACGGAAAAAAATAAAAAGGTTGAAATTCATTTTCTCTCAGGCAAGAATGGCTTTTCATCCGTATACGTTACAGGACGACCTGTAAACGCTATTCTCACCGGGGACGGCCCCATTAATTATCTGGAGCCTGCTATGTCCTGGATCATTCTATTAATCGCTGGTTTACTTGAAGTGGTATGGGCTGTCGGCCTGAAGTATACCCACGGTTTTTCTCGTCTGACCCCCAGTATTATCACCATTACGGCCATGGTTATCAGTATGGCGTTACTTTCCTGGGCAATGAAAACGCTGCCCGTTGGAACAGCGTACGCCATCTGGACCGGCATCGGCGCCGTCGGGGCGGCAATCACCGGTATCCTTCTGCTGGGCGAGTCTGCCTCACCGGCGCGTTTGCTCAGTCTTGGCTTGATCGTCGCAGGTATCATTGGGCTAAAACTCAGTGCGCATTAATTCGTCGCTGACATTGCTACGAACCTGATTGTTTTACCCAAATTAATTTATTGACGTCAAACCCCTCCCGGGTCGCGACGGCCAGCATTTGCTGTTTTATTTCCTCAGAAAGCGTTGGCGTGCGAGAGAGTATCCACAGATAGTCGCGATCCGGGCCGCACACCAACGCATGACGGTATTCCCGGTCAAGCGCAATCACGTTATAGCCGCCGTAGAACGGGCCGAAAAAAGAGACCTTGAGCGCGGCGCGGTTTGGACTACCGGTAAAATACGCTTTGCCTTCTGTTTTTTGCCACATTCCCCGATCCGGGTTATAGCCTTTATTGATGACATTAATCCCGCCATCGTCACGCAGACTATAGGTGGCCGTGACTTGTTCCAGTCCACGTTCAAATCGATGATCGAGGCGTGCGATCTCATACCAGGTGCCGAGGTAACGTTTGGCATCAAAGTTATTTACCACGGTAACGCCTTTAGGCGGAGTAGGCGAACTACAGGCGACGACCAGAAATGCGGCCGTAACTGCAGCAACGACGGGCAGAATGCGCATAAGATTTTCCTTCCAGTGTTTTTTCTAAGTGTAGAACCTGGCGGGAAAATGAGAGGCAGGAAAAGAAAAAACGCCCTCTTATCGGGTAGATAAGAGGGCATCGTGGCAACTTAGAGAGTGATAACGCCAATCGCTGTCACAACGGTCAGGATTGCCGCCAGACCGTAAAAGACCCATTTGCCCGCGGGCACGTGGATTTTCAGGTCATGCATCGCGTGGTGCATACGGTGTAGGCCACACCATAGCGGCAGCACAATCATCAGGAACAGAAAAACGCGACCAATAAAGCTTTGGGCGAACGTCAGTACGCGCTCAAAACTCAGGGCATCGCCCGGAAATAGCCCCAGCGGCAGCATGATGCCAACCAGTAGCACGATCACCGGCGCGATGATCGCGCCCCACATACCGCCTGCGCCAAACAGCCCCCAGAATACGGGTTCATCAGAACGTTTTGGGTTTGGATTAATCATCCGGGACTCCTTACCAGAACAGGGCAACATACAGAATGACTACGGTGACTACCGCAGTGACCACCCAAAGCCCTTTGATGATTGGCTCTGGCCCCATTTTTTCGTCTTTTACAATGATATTGGCCGCCTTCGGCGCCAGTTCAAACCAGGTTTTGGTGTGCAGCAGCGCGGCCGCCAGGGTGATCAGGTTTAAGATCACCACCACCGGGTTTTGTAAAAAGCCGACGAATCCCATCCAGGATTCCGCGCCGTGTTTGAGCGCAAACAGACCGAAAATCAGTTCAATACTGAACCAGACTGCCGGCACTGCTGTGCCTTCGCGCAGCATATAAAAGCGATAAAACGGCAGTTTTTTCCACCAGGTGGACGTCATCGGCCGCACATAGGGTTTGCGTTTAGTCGTCATGTTGCACTCCTTAGCGTGGTTTCAGGGTGGCGATAAGAAAGTCTTTCGAGCTTTCCACTTTACCCTGCTGAATGGCCGCAGCCGGATCGACATGTTTTGGACAGACTTCGGAGCAGTAGCCCACGAAAGTACAGGTCCATACGCCGTTCGGACTGTTCAACTGCGCCATACGCTCCTTCTTACCGTGATCGCGGCTATCTTCGTTATAGCGATGCGCCAGCGTAATCGCAGCCGGTCCGATAAACTCAGGATTCAGACCGAACTGCGGGCACGCGGCGTAGCACAGACCACAGTTGATGCAACCGGAGAACTGGTGATACTTCGCCATTTGCGCCGGGGTCTGGACATTCGGCCCCTGATCTGGCGTGCGAGAGTTGCCAATAATGTACGGTTTGATCGCTTCCAGGCTTTCGATAAAGTGCGTCATATCGACAACCAGATCGCGCTCAATCGGGAAGTTCGCCAGCGCTTCCACCTTCATACCGTTGGTGTAATCGCGCAGGAAGGTTTTACACGCCAGTTTAGGGACGTTGTTGACCATCATGCCGCAAGAGCCGCAGATCGCCATACGGCAGGACCAGCGGTAGCTCAGGTCTGGCGACAGGTTATCTTTGATGTAGCCCAACGCGTCCAGTAGCGATGTTGTTTCATCATAAGGAACTTCATAGAAAGCACTGTGCGGCGCGGTATCGGTTTCCGGGTTATAGCGCACCACCTCAACTTTCAGGTTTTTCATCTCAGCCATTCGCCTTCTCCTTCTTATCGGCTGCTTCCGCTTCACCGCCGTAAACACGTTTGGCTGGCGGCAGGGTGGTGATTTTCACGTCGCTGTATTCCAGACGGGTCGTGCCATCAGCATCGCGGAAGGCGAGGGTGTGCTTGAGAAAGTTCACATCGTCGCGCTCGGTACAGCCTTCATCCAGACGCTGATGCGCGCCGCGGGACTCTTTACGCGCCAGCGCAGAGTGCGCCATACATTCCGCCACGTTCAGACCATGACCCAGTTCGATGGTATACAGCAGGTCAGTGTTGAACACGCTGGAGGTATCGGAGATACGTACGCGCTTGAAACGTTCCTGAAGCTCGGCCAGTTTATCAATGGTTTTCTGCATCAGTTCCGGGGTACGGTAAATACCGCAACCTTCTTCCATAGACAGACCCATCTCATCGCGGATCTTCGACCAGTTTTCGTTGCCTTCCTGGTTCACCAGATTTTTCAGACGTTGTTCAATATCGGCAACCTGGGCGTCGAGCGCGGCGCTATTTGCGGCACCTGCCGTCGCAGCGCGTTCCATTGCTTGTTCGCCAGCCAGACGACCAAACACCACCAGTTCCGCCAGCGAGTTGGAACCGAGGCGGTTCGCGCCATGCAGGCCAACAGAGGAGCATTCGCCAACGGCAAACAGCCCTTTGACACGGCTTTCACAGTTCTGGTCGGTTTCAATGCCGCCCATGGTGTAGTGCGCGGTCGGACGTACTGGAATCGGTTCTTTAACCGGATCGACGCCGACATAGGCTTTCGCCAGTTCGCAAATGAACGGCAGACGTTCATGCAGTTTCTTCTCGCCGAGATGACGCAGGTCGAGGTGAACCACATCGCCGCGCGGCGTGGAGATGGTGTTGCCTTTACGCCATTCGTGCCAGAAAGCCTGGGATACTTTGTCGCGCGGCCCCAGTTCCATATATTTGTTTTTCGGCTCGCCCAGCGGCGTTTCGGGGCCCATGCCGTAGTCTTGCAGGTAACGGTAGCCATTTTTATTGACCAGAATACCGCCTTCACCGCGGCAACCTTCGGTCATCAGGATACCGGAACCTGGCAGGCCGGTCGGGTGATACTGAACGAATTCCATATCACGCAGCGGAACGCCGTGGCTCAGCGCCATGCCCATCCCGTCGCCGGTGACGATGCCGCCGTTGGTGTTATAGCGGTATACGCGGCCTGCGCCGCCTGTCGCCATTACCACGGCGTTGGCACGGATTTGCACCAGCGTGCCTTCCATCATATTCATTGCCACCAGGCCGCGCGCATGGTTGTCATCAACCAGAATATCCAGCACAAAATGTTCGTCAAAGCGCTGGATTTGCGGGAACTGCAGGGAAGTCTGGAACAGGGTATGCAGCATATGGAAGCCGGTTTTATCCGCGGCGAACCAGGTACGCTCGATTTTCATACCACCGAAGCGACGCACGTTAACGCTACCGTCCGGACGGCGGCTCCACGGGCAGCCCCATTGCTCCAGCTGCGTCATCTCAGTGGGACAATGGTGGACAAAGTAATCCACGACATCCTGCTCACACAGCCAGTCTCCGCCTGCTACCGTATCGTGAAAATGGTAGTCAAAGCTGTCATGATCCTGGGCGACAGCGGCTGAACCCCCTTCGGCAGCGACGGTGTGGCTGCGCATCGGGTACACTTTTGAGATCAGTGCGATTTTAGCATTGGGATTCGCCTGTGCGGCAGCAATTGCAGCACGTAATCCCGCGCCACCGGCGCCTATAATGGCAAGATCGGCTTGAAAGGTTTGCACGACATTCCTCCAGATTATTGTAATTTCACCCTCGCGCAGCCAGATAAAGCCTCTGGGTTCTGCGAAGTATGAATGCGTTTCCACTGCTCCTTTATGGGTACAACAGTATAGTCTCAGGGATGTCAGGGAAATTTGACGTGTTCGATTTTTTTAGCGTATCAGAGGGATGAATTATCATTGATTTTGATTAATTTAATTACTAAACCATCTGAAATCACTTTTTTTACCCTCCAGAAGGCACCCGATACGCCTGCGCAAAATTTGTTTCGCCCGCGCGTTGCGAGTAGACTTCGTGACCTTGTCTTAAACTGGAGAAAGAATCATGAGCGAAACGGCAACCTGGCAGCCGAGCGCGTCCATCCCCAATTTATTAAAACGTGCGGCGATTATGGCGGAAATCCGTCGTTTCTTTGCCGATCGTGGAGTGCTTGAGGTTGAGACGCCCTGCATGAGTCAGGCGACGGTCACAGACATTCATCTGTTCCCGTTCGAAACGCGTTTCGTCGGACCTGGCCATTCCCAGGGGATGAACCTCTATTTAATGACCAGTCCGGAATACCATATGAAACGCCTGCTGGCGGCAGGGTGCGGTCCGGTTTTCCAGCTATGCCGCAGTTTCCGTAATGAAGAGATGGGACGACATCATAATCCGGAATTCACCATGCTGGAGTGGTATCGCCCGCATTACGATATGTACCGCCTGATGAATGAAGTGGATGATTTGCTTCAGCAAGTGCTGGATTGTCAACCTGCGGAAAGTCTCTCCTATCAACAGGCGTTTCAGCGCCATCTGGAGATTGACCCGTTATCAGCAGATAAAACGCAACTGCGTGAGGCGGCGGCAAAGCTTGATTTAAGCAATATCGCTGATACGGAAGAAGACCGTGATACGTTGCTGCAACTGCTGTTCACGATGGGGGTTGAGCCGCATATAGGTAAAGAAAAGCCGACCTTTATTTATCACTTTCCGGCAAGTCAGGCATCGCTGGCACAAATCAGTACCGAGGATCATCGCGTCGCCGAGCGCTTTGAGGTGTACTACAAAGGTATTGAGCTGGCGAATGGTTTCCACGAACTGACGGACGCACGTGAGCAACAACAGCGCTTTGAACAGGACAATCGTAAGCGCGCCGCGCGCGGTCTGCCGCAGCAGCCGATTGACCAAAATCTATTGGATGCGCTGGCCGCCGGTCTACCGGATTGTTCCGGCGTGGCGCTGGGTGTTGATCGTCTGGTGATGCTGGCGCTGGGAGCAGAAAGCCTGGCGGACGTGATTGCTTTTACGGTCGATCGGGCGTAAATCTGAAATTCACTCTTTGGCGAGATAAAATGGCGCAATAAGCGCCATTTTGTAGCATATTTTTTCAATTATCCTCTGTTTGCCACAACATAAGGCTGGAACTTTGATGCCATTTAGGTATCAATCCTGTGTTGATTTTTTTATCGCTGACCTTTGTAAAAAAGAAGGCGGCGTCAATCGGTGAGCGGCGTCTGGCAAACGCGCTCGAGCGTAAGGGATGGTTGAATGACCCACACGATAAAAAAGATGAGCCTTATTGGGCTTATCCTGATGATTTTTACTTCTGTTTTTGGTTTTGCGAATAGCCCGTCGGCGTTTTATTTAATGGGGTATAGCGCAATCCCGTGGTATATATTTTCTGCCTTGCTGTTTTTTATTCCATTCGCCTTAATGATGGCTGAAATGGGTTCCGCTTATCGCAAAGAAGAGGGCGGGATCTATTCGTGGATGAATAATAGCGTGGGGCCACGTTACGCGTTTATCGGCACGTTTATGTGGTTTTCATCGTATGTCATATGGATGGTAAGTACGGCGGCAAAAATTTGGGTACCGTTTTCTACTTTTGTTTTTGGCGCCGATATGACGCAGCACTGGCGTATTGCGGGGCTTGAGCCTACGCAGGTTGTCGGGCTGCTCGCCGTCGGCTGGATGATTCTGGTGACGTGTGTCGCCGCCAGAGGGATCAATAAAATTGCGCGAATTACGGCGGTCGGAGGTATTGCCGTAATGTGCCTTAATTTAGTTTTATTGTTAGTGAGTGTCGCTATTTTGTTATTAAATGGTGGGCATTTTGCACAAGAAATTAATTTTACCTCGTCACCGAATCCGGGTTATCACTCCGGCCTGGCAATGTTGTCATTTGTGGTATTTGCTATTTTTGCTTACGGCGGTATTGAGGCTGTCGGCGGACTGGTGGATAAAACCGAGAAACCGGAAAAGAATTTTGCGAAAGGTATTGTTTTCGCGGCTATTGTGATTTCAATTGGTTATTCTTTGGCGATCTTTTTATGGGGCGTCAGCACTAACTGGCAACAGATATTAAGTAATAGCGCCGTTAACTTAGGGAATATCACCTACATTCTGATGTCGAGTTTAGGCACGACATTAGGTAACGCGTTAAACCTTTCTCCGGACGCAGCGATGACGGTGGGCGTCTGGTTTGCGCGTATCACCGGCCTTTCTATGTTTCTGGCTTATACCGGCGCGTTTTTTACGTTGAGCTATTCACCGCTGAAAGCCATTATTCAGGGGACGCCAAAAGCGTTGTGGCCCGCGCCGATGACGACACTGAACGCTAACGGTATGCCGGCGACCGCTATGTGGCTACAGTGCGTGCTGGTGAGTCTGTTTATTTTGCTGGTCTCTTTTGGCGGTGACACCGCATCGGCGTTTTATAACAAACTCACGCTGATGGCGAACGTCTCAATGACCTTGCCATACCTGTTCCTTGCGCTGGCATTTCCCTTCTTTAAAGCGCGTCAGGATCTGGAGCGGCCATTTGTTCTCTTTAAAACCAAAGCCTCTACCCTGGTCGCGACGGGTGTTGTGGTGCTGGTGGTGACGTTTGCCAACGTCTTTACCATCATCCAGCCGGTGATTGAAGCTGGGGACTGGGACAGCGCCTTGTGGATGATCGGCGGCCCGATCTTTTTCTCGCTGCTGGCGATGGCGATTTATCAGAATTACAGCAGCCGCATGAGCGCCGATCCGGAGTGGGCGGCGGAGTAAAGGCCGTATGCCGGATAAGACCCGACGGGTCGCATCCGGCATTTCTTGCCTGGATCATGCGCTACAAACTGCCCGCCGGGCGGCTGGTTTTACCCGCTGACGTTAACGTTCTCCCCGTTTGTTTACCGCCGAGACTCTCCAGACGCATCTGGAACGGCGGGAACGGCATATCAATACCGTGCTCGCGGAAGCCCGCCAGAATCAATTGGTGGATCTCATGGCGTAATGGCATACGGTGTCCCATTTCCGCGGCATAGATACGCAGTTCGAAAATTTGAATACCCTGCTGGAGATCCACCAGAAAGATTTCAGGCGGCGGGTTGTCCAGCACCAAAGAACAGCGCTGCGCCGCCGTCAGCAGAATTTGCGTCACCTCTTCGCTATTGGCATCCGCTGGCGCCGGGATGGTTAACACCACGCGCGTAACGGAGTCAGACAGCGACCAGTTGATAAACTGTTCGGTGATAAAGGCTTTATTCGGCACGATAATCTCTTTACGATCCCAGTCGCTGATGGTGGTGGCGCGGGTATTGATTTTGGTCACGCTGCCGGTGAGATCGCGAATGGTCACCGTATCGCCGATACGAATCGGCTTTTCAAACAAAATAATCAGGCCGGAGATAAAGTTAGCGAAAATTTCTTGCAGGCCAAAACCAAGCCCAACGCCGAGCGCGGCCACCAGCCATTGTAGCTTCGACCACTCAATGCCGATCATCGAGAAACCGACCAGCCCGCCAATCAGCATTAACAAATATTTGGTGATGGTCGTGATGGCGTAACCGGTACCAGGCGTTAAATCGAGATGCTGTAATAACGCCAGTTCCAGCAGCGCAGGCAGATTACGCACCAACTGCGTGGTTATGATAAAGACCAGAATCGCAATGAGCACCGCCCCGAGGGTAATCGGCTCCAGGCTTTCCACGCCTTGCACCGTAGAGGTGACATCCCACAGCGAAATATTCTCCAGGAAGCCGAATGCCGAGTGAATTTCCGACCACAGTACAATTACCGATAGTAGGGCGATAAGCATCAGAATTGAGCGGACCAGACGCAGCGACTGAGCGCTAATAGCGTCAAGATCGATTTCACTTTCATCGATGTCGACCGCGCCTTCCAGGCTGGAGGAATGCGCCGGTTCTTCTTCGCCGCGCGCGCGCTGCGCCAGCATTTCCGCCCGACGATGTTTGGCGCGGTCAAAAGCCAGTCGGCGTCGTTGGATCAGCATCCAGCGGCGAATGACGTGATAAATGACCAGCAACAGGAACCAGATGGCGACCGAGGTTTCCAGTCTCGCCAGTAGCGCCTGCGCCGTGGCCAGATAACCCACTGCCGCTGCCAGAATCGCGATAAGCGGCGCGCCCATCAACATATTCCACAGCAGGCTGTTGACCATGTTGTCGCCGTTGCCTTCTTTATCAAGATAGAGCGGGATGCCCGCTTTTTTCAGACTCAGCGTGACCAGCGCCAGCGCGCCGCATATCAGGATGAAGCAAAGGCGGCCCAACGAGCCGGAAAACTCCCGATCGTTAAGATTATCAAACATGATCACTGCCATGATGAGCGGCACGATCAGCCCAATGCTCATCAGGTAGTAGCGCATCGCTTTCGCTACCCGGTTTCGCGGCCAGCCAAAATGCGCCACAAACAGGCCATTAGGGCGGGCAAACGCGGCGCAAATCATGACTACCCACAACAGCGGTACTGTCGCCGTCACGCCATCGCCGATGGCGACGGCCAGCGGATACGGCCAGGCTTCCTGTAGACCATAGCCGAGCGTCGCCCACAAGACCGGCAGCGGCGAGGCGACCAGAATCGACCAGAACACCGTTCGCAGCGTCAGCGAGAAGTGATCCTGGGTGACTTTCCCGACGCGCGAGGCCGAGCGCTCAAGGAACCGGTTGAAGTGTTGGCGTGAATAGAGGCTAAACCCGACCAGCGCCAGCGCGCCGAATAACGGCAGTAGCGTCTCTTTGCTGGTCAGCATCATGATGCTGGCTTTACCTAACTGATTAAACGTATCTAATGAGATAAGCCGGCGTAAATCCTGAACCAAATCAACAGGCCAGGAGAGCGATAGCGGGCTAACGTCAGCGGTCCAGAACAGATAACGGTGGGTCGCTTCATTAACCTCTTTAAGCGCATCCTCCAGTTGGCTGTTGGAGACTTTCAGTTTGGTCAGCTCCAGGATCAGCGTGTCGCCGCCCTGTAACAAAGAGTTGAGCAGCTCGCGCTGAGTGCGAAGCTGGGCGTCAAGGATCTGGTTTTGCTCGGCGGTCAGCGGCTGTCCATTGGCCTGACGTATTTGCCGTAGCTGCGGCTGCTTATTGAGTAACTCTTCATAGCGCATACGGTGGACGCGTAGCTGCGCCATTTCCGTATCAAGCTGCTGCGGCTTAGGCATCTCTGGCAGACGGGCGACCTGCGCGCGCAGCGCTTCGCCAAGCATGTTGGACACGCCAAGCCATTGCGACTGCTCCCGCAGCGTATTGAGCGCCTGGCGCACCTGTAACGTTTGGCTGGTAGCCTGTCGCTGCTGCGAGGCGACCAGATCCATCCGCTGCGCTTGTTGATTGAGTGCCTGTGACAGCTCGCGGTTGACTTTAAATTGTTCGACGATGCCTTCCGGCAAACCGGCGCTGTTTTCCGCCAGCAGCTCAGTGCTTTCCAGCGCGCGTTCCGCTTCACGTTGACGCAGGCTATTGAGCTGATTGCGCAGCGCCTGAAGATACGCATCCAATTGCTGACTCTGTTTTTCCGCCAGCTCGGAACGCAGACGAGCCAGTTCCTGCCGGTTGTTGGCGGACAGTTGCGCCAACTCCAGTTCGTCGACTAACGCTTTTAGTTTGGCGGACTCCGCCTGCATACTGAGACTTTGCGCCTGGCTAAGCGCGGCACTTCCGCCTGCGGCGCCGAGCCGTCGCTCAATCTCATTAAGCTGGCGGCGGGCATCGTTTTGCTGTTGGGGAAGCTGGCTGAGCGAGTCGGCGATCTCCCTGACGCGCTCCTGCTCCTGTTGCGCCTCGCGGGTTTTATCCAGTAGCTGGCTGCTAACCTGCAAGATCTCCTGATTTAACGCTTCGGTGGACATCTCTGGCGGTACGCTGCGAGGTTCATCGCGCAGATTATTCAACTGGGCGCGCAAGGTGGCGGATAGCTTAGGGAAATTATCAATAACGTGTTGATATTGTTTCGCACGCTCAAGCGAGCCTTTTCGCTCTTCAAGCGCGTTTAACGCAGTCTGGAGCGCCTCAACGGCTTCCGGCTGAGCGGGCTTCGCCGCTTTTGCCTGCTCCAGTTCCTGCGTGATTTGTTTGGCGTCGGGGGCCGTTGCGGCGAACGCCCCCGTGCTGAGGCACCAGGCCATCAGAAAAGCGATAATCAGGCGCACGTCAGCATTCTCTCTTGATTAGGTGTCGTCTTTTTTATTGTCAACCAGCGGGCTGGCGTCGTGTTCGGCTTTAATTTCTTCTGCCGGCAGCGGAGCAGGTTCTACCTCCGGCGCGACGAATGTTTCGGTCGACGTCGCCAGCGGTTGGCCAATTTTGGTAACGGACAGGCTTGCCAGCGACGCGATCAGATTCACTTTCCCCGGCGCAAATAAGTTGATGACCGTGGAACCCAGTTTAAAGCGTCCCATCTCCTGGCCTTTCAACAAGGCGACAGACCCTTCATGTTCGCCTTCTGGCCAGGTCCAGCGCTTGATGATGCCTTCGCGCGGCGGGGTAATGGTCCCCGCCCAGACGGTTTCGATACTGCCGACAATAGTTGCGCCGACCAGAATCTGCGCCATAGGGCCGAACTCGGTATCAAACAGACAGATAACGCGCTCGTTGCGGGCAAACAGGTTGGGGACGTTTTGCGCGGTCAGATGGTTAACGGAGAACAGATCGCCCGGTACGTAGATCATTTCACGCAGGATGCCGTTGCATGGCATATGCACGCGATGGTAGTCGCGAGGGGAGAGGTAAGTGGTCACAAACGTGCCGTTGCGAAACTTATCCGCCATCAGGTAGTTACCCGCCAGCAACGCTTCAAGGCTGTAATTATGGCCTTTGGCCTGCAAAATTTTATCTTCTTCGATACGACCTAACTGGCTTATCACGCCGTCGGCAGGCATCACCAGGATGTTAGGATCGGTATTGAGCGGACGCACGTCATCACGCAGCGGACGAACAAAGAAATCATTGAACGTACGATAGCTGGCGGTATCCGGTTTTTGCGCCTCAGTCATATCAACTTTGTAATACTTTACGAAGAGATCGATAACCAGTTTTGTCAGCCATCCTGCTCGTTTGCTTGCGCCCCAGCCCGCCAGGCGAGTGAGCCATAGTTTCGGCAGAATGTATTGTAGCGAAAGTTTAAATGAGTTTAACAAGGTAGCCTCCAGGCCATTGTTGTTCCTGAACCGGCAGTTATACCGGTATCCTGAAAAAAGGGGACGATTCTAACGACGCCTAGCGTATCTGTCAGTCGTCCGTATCAGAAAAGTTTTTACGCGTTTTTACCTGCGCCATACTTTCAAGAATTCGGTGATAATTTTCGAAACGGGTTTCCGCAATAGCGCCGTTCTCTACCGCTTCGCGAATGGCGCAGCCTGGATCGGCGTCATGCTTGCAGTCCCGGTATTTGCAATGTCCCAAATAGTCATGAAATTCGACAAAGCCCCGGGTGATTTGTTCCGGCTCCAGATGCCATAAGCCGAACTCGCGCACGCCGGGGGAATCAATGACATCGCCGCCATGCGGGAAATGATACAGACGAGCAGCGGTAGTGGTATGTTGACCCAGACCGGAGACATTCGACACATCGTTCGTCAGAATCTCGTTCTGTAAGCCGAGTAGAGCGTTTAGCAGACTGGATTTTCCGACGCCGGACTGCCCGGCAAAAATACTGATGCGACCGGTTAATGCCTCTTCCAGCGGTTTCAGACCATCCTGCGTATGGCTGGAGACCATCAGCACGCGATAGCCGATATTGCGGTAGATATCCATCTGCTCATTAACGAAGTCCATACCTTCGTCGTCCAGCAGATCAATTTTATTGAGTACGATAAGCGGCTCAACCTGTAGGGTTTCACAGCCGACCAGATAGCGATCGATGATATTCAGCGACAGCTCCGGCAAAATCGCGGAGACGATAACGATTTGGTCAATGTTGGCGGCAATAGGCTTCACGCCGTCGTAGAAGTCCGGGCGCGTCAATACCGAGGTGCGCTCATGCACCGCTTCAACGATGCCTTTTACGTTGACGCCCTCTGCGGCGGCTTTGCCCGGACGCCAGACGACGCGATCGCCCGTCACCAGCGAACGGATAGTGCGGCGGATATTGCAACGGTGAACCTCGCCGTCAGCAGACTCCACATCGGCATGCATACCAAAACGGCTAATGACGATACCTTCTGCAGGCTCGCCAAACAGGTTGTCATCGTAGTCGGCTTTCTCCACGGACGTTTTTAAACGACGCTGGTGATTGGCGTTCACACGGCGCTGCTGGCCTTTGGAGAGTTTATTTTTGCTCAATCGTACTGGCTCCTGGTCGCCCATAGTGGGCAAAACATCTATGATACACGCAATTGTAGATGAATATAGTCACAGTGAATGTGACCTCTGAAGGGTGGAAAATAGCATGAGTGCCGATGAAAACAACCTGATTTGGATCGATCTGGAGATGACAGGTCTGGACCCCGAGCGCGATCGCATTATTGAGATAGCCACGCTGGTAACGGATGCCAGCCTGAATATTCTGGCGGAAGGGCCGACGATTGCGGTACATCAATCCGATGCGCAACTGGCGTTAATGGATGACTGGAACGTGCGCACCCATACCGGCAGCGGTCTGGTAGATCGCGTTAAGGCAAGTACGATGGGCGAACGAGACGCTGAACTGGCGACGATTGAATTTCTGAAAACGTGGGTGCCTGCGGGTAAGTCGCCGATTTGCGGTAACAGTATCGGTCAGGATCGTCGTTTTCTGTTTAAATATATGCCGGAACTGGAGGCTTACTTCCACTATCGCTATCTGGATGTCAGTACGCTCAAGGAACTGGCGCGCCGCTGGAAGCCGGAGATTCTGGCCGGCTTTACCAAGCAGGGCACGCACCAGGCGATGGATGATATTCGCGAGTCGGTGGCGGAGCTGGCTTACTACCGCGAGCATTTCATTAAGCTGTGAGGCGTAACATGCCGGATGGCAACGCCAGAGCGTCTCATCCGGCAGCTCTCCCGCCACTGAATTACTGCGTAAACCATTTCTCTTGCATTTGCGCATATTCCGGCGACGCTTTCACCTTGTCGAGCGCGGCATTAATTTCTTGCAATAGCGCGTCATTGCCTTTGCGTACCGCAATGCCTAACCCTTTTCCGTAGTAGTCAGGATCGCTGGCGCGTTCATCCATGATGGCGTAATCCGGATTGTTTTTTAGCCACTTTCCAATCGCGGCGACATCGCCAAACACGCCCTCAAGACGGTTATTTTTCAGATCGGTAAAGGCGTTTAGATAGCTGTCATAGGCGACAGGCGTGATAGCTTGTTGTTTATCCTGCAAATAGCGCTGATGCGTTGTACCGTTTTCCAGACCGACTTTTTTGCCTTTCAGATCGGCAAAAGTGTGATAAGCCCCTTTACGCGTGACGACTACCGCCGATAAACCTTCGTAATAGGGTTGGCTAAAGGAGACCTGCTGCTCACGTTTGGGCGTCATATCCATACCGGCGATCACCGCATCAAACTTTTTGAAGCGTAGGCCGGGGATCAGACTATCAAAGCTCTGGTTAGTGAATGAGCACTCCGCTTGCATCTCTTTGCAGACCGCGTTGGCGACATCAATATCGAAACCAACAATTTTATTATCGGCATCGACAAACTCATAGGGCGCATAGGTGGCGGAGGTGCCAAAATGTAATGTTCTGGCGGAAACGGAAGCGGCGTGAACGGAGAGGCTGGCTAACAGCATGACAATAAGTTTTTTTTTCATCTTGATCCCTGATATCAATTGGATGTTGTGGTCACCGTGCTATTCTTTTTTTGGCGCAGGGTGCTATTCTGATTCTGTGCCTTTAGGCGTGGCGTGAAAAGTTTTTTGTTGCATAGCGCGCGCTTTGCTCGTTTTTTGTCTTGTTTGGTGATTTAATCAGCATTCAAACAAAAATCGCGAAAAAATGCGTTCAGGGGCTTGCAGCTAAATGGATTTCTCGTATAATGCGCCTCCCGTAACGACGCAGAAATGCGAATTACGACAGCAACAAATTTGCGGGAATAGCTCAGTTGGTAGAGCACGACCTTGCCAAGGTCGGGGTCGCGAGTTCGAGTCTCGTTTCCCGCTCCAAAATTTGAAAGTACTTGTTAAGTACAAACCACCAATCGCAGGATTTCGAATTGCGACAAGGCGGCAACTGAACGAGTCCTCAGGAGCTTACTGAAGTAAGTGACTCAGGCGAGTGAAGGCAGCCAACGCAGTAGCGGTTCGAAAGACGAAGATTATGCGGGAATAGCTCAGTTGGTAGAGCACGACCTTGCCAAGGTCGGGGTCGCGAGTTCGAGTCTCGTTTCCCGCTCCAAAATTTGAAAGTACTTGTTAAGTGCAGACCACCAATCGCAGGATTTCGAATTGCGACAAGGCGGCAACTGAATGAGTCCTCAGGAGCTTACTGAAGTAAGTGACTCAGGCGAGTGAAGGCAGCCAACGCAGTAGCGGTTCGAAAGACGAAGATTATGCGGGAATAGCTCAGTTGGTAGAGCACGACCTTGCCAAGGTCGGGGTCGCGAGTTCGAGTCTCGTTTCCCGCTCCAATTCTTATCTACAGTAAAATTATCCACAACGAATATCGCGTTGGGGCACGTTTTGTTCCGCTTTCGTCAGATCCTTGTAAACAGACTTATCCACAGGTTGGCCCATTACTCCTGGAATGCAAAAAATTATACCTGACGCGTAGAATTTCTATAATTTACTGAAAAATATAGAAAAAATAAGATTTCAAAACGTTAGCGTTATTGACTGTTCCTTTTTTCCCTCTTGAATCGCAATGTGTTTTTATTTTTATACACAGCCTGTGAATAATTCAGGCATCGCGCACCAGCCCTTTTTCAATCACCCTGACCAGACGCTGTTTTTTCGGTAGCTGCACTTCAATGATGCAGGCGTTGCGCTTTTCAATTTGTTGCGCAATCGCCCATTCGATATGCTCATCGAGAAGTGGATGCTCACCCTTGCGGCTTTCCAGCGCCGTAATGACGGCATTACTCCACGGCGCATTCCCCAGCGCGACGGCAACATTGCGCAGCCAGCGTAAATGACCAATGCGCCGAATCGCAGAACCTTCAGTGACTTTCAGAAACTGCGCTTCGCTCCAGCTAAACAACTCAACCAAATCTGGGTTATGCAGCGCCTTGCGTGGGCTAAAATCTGCTTCGTCGGTCAACTGAGAGTAACGATTCCACGGACAGATAAGCTGGCAGTCATCGCAGC
The DNA here is from genome assembly GCF_020268625.1 of Salmonella sp. JXY0409-18. NCBI lineage: Bacteria > Pseudomonadati > Pseudomonadota > Gammaproteobacteria > Enterobacterales > Enterobacteriaceae > Salmonella > Salmonella sp. JXY0409-18. The sequence goes on along the minus strand of NZ_CP084216.1, from coordinate 4,069,518 downwards.
CGTAAATACGGTTGCCTATCAGTGGGCGAAATGCTTCCGGAATAGCGCCTTCCAGCTCAATGGTGAGATAAGAAATACAGCGCCGCGCGTCCACCGTATACGGTTCGACAATCGCCCCGGTCGGGCAAATGGTCATACAGGCGACGCATTTGCCGCAACCTTCCTCGACCGGCTGGTCGACCGGCAGCGGTAAATCAATCAACAATTCCCCCAGGAAAAAGAATGAGCCTGCCTCCCGATTAAGGATAAGTGAGTGCTTACCCGTCCAGCCAAGTCCGGCTTTTTCCGCTAATGGGCGTTCAAGAATAGGCGCAGAGTCGACAAACGGTCTAAAATTCAGCGAACCGCAGTACTGCTGGATCTGCTCGCCCAGTTTTTTAAGGCGGCTGCGTAATAGCTTGTGATAATCACGCCCCAGCGCATATCGGCTAACGTAGCCCAGCGTGGGATCCTTCAACGTACTGGCAAACGCGGCGTTGGCGGGCAGATAGTTCATGCGCACGCTGATGACACGTAGCGTACCGGGTAAGAGTTCATGAGGCCGGGCGCGCATCATACCGTGGCGCGCCATCCATGCCATCTCGCCGTGGTATTGTTTGTCCAGCCACGCCTGCAGCGCAGGTTCGGATGCGCGCAGATCGGTATCAGTAATACCGACCTGCTGAAAGCCCAGCTCCAGCCCCCACTGCTTAATATTTTGCGCTAACTGATTGAGATCGAGGGGCTTTGACATGATGGACCATAACATGAAGAAAAACCCTGTAAGTATACCACACTCCATTTGGCCCGCCGATGACATCAAACGGCTGGAACGCGATGCGGCGGATGCCTTCGGACTCACACTCTATGAATTGATGCTGCGCGCTGGCGACGCGGCATTTCGGGTAGCCCGTGACAGTTATCCTGACACCCGACACTGGCTGGTGTTGTGTGGTCATGGCAACAACGGCGGCGATGGTTACGTCGTGGCGCGACTAGCGCAAGCGGCGGGCATTAGCGTAACGTTGCTGGCGCAGGAGAGCGATAAACCGTTGCCTGAAGAAGCGGCGCAGGCGCGCGATGCCTGGCTGAATGCCGGCGGCATTATCCATGCTGCCGATATTATCTGGCCGGAAGCGACGGATCTGATTATCGACGCGCTGCTTGGCACCGGCATAGCCCAGGCGCCGCGCGACCCGGTAGCCGGTCTGATTGAACAGGCGAACGCCCATCCTGCGCCGGTTGTCGCCGTCGATATCCCGTCAGGCCTGCTGGCGCAAACGGGCGCCACGCCTGGCGCGGTGATAAGCGCCGCGCATACGGTCACGTTTATCGCCCTGAAACCAGGCCTGCTGACCGGCAAAGCGCGTGACGTTACCGGCATATTGCATTATGACGCGTTGGGACTGGAAGGCTGGCTGGCAAACCAGACGCCGCCGCTCCGGCGTTTTGACGCGACGCAGTTGGGGCAATGGTTAACGCCGCGTCGACCGACCTCGCATAAGGGCGATCATGGTCGTCTGGCGATTATCGGCGGCGACCAGGGAACAGCGGGCGCAATTCGGATGGCTGGCGAGGCGGCGCTGCGTACGGGGGCTGGGTTGGTCAGAGTTCTGACTCGCGGTGAAAACATCGCGCCGTTGCTGACGGCCCGCCCGGAACTGATGGTACATGAACTCACGCCTCAGTCGCTGGAAGAGAGCCTGACCTGGGCTGACGTTGTGGTGATCGGCCCGGGGCTTGGGCAGCAGGAATGGGGCAAAAAAGCCTTACAGAAAGTAGAAAACGTCCGTAAACCTATGCTGTGGGATGCGGATGCGTTGAACCTACTGGCAATCAATCCTGATAAACGTCACAATCGCGTGATTACGCCGCATCCGGGAGAGGCTGCCCGCCTGTTAGGATGTTCTGTGGCAGAAATTGAAAGTGATCGCTTACTTTCAGCGCAGCGTCTGGTAAAACGGTATGGAGGCGTGGTCGTGTTAAAAGGCGCAGGAACGATTATCGCCGCTGAACACCACCCTCTGGCTATCATTGACGCTGGTAATGCAGGGATGGCGAGCGGCGGGATGGGCGATGTCCTGTCCGGCATCATCGGCGCATTGCTCGGACAGAAGTTTACCCCGTATGATGCGGCATGTGTGGGATGTGTGGCTCACGGCGCGGCGGCGGACTTACTGGCAGCGCGTTATGGCGCTCGCGGCATGTTGGCGACCGATCTTTTTACTACGCTGCGGCGTATTGTTAACCCTGATGTGATTGACGTAAACCATGATGAATCGAGTAATTCCGCTACCTGACGAACAGGCGACGCTAGACCTGGGGCAACGGGTAGCCAACGCCTGTGATGGCGCGACCGTTATTTATCTGTATGGCGATTTAGGTGCCGGTAAAACGACGTTTAGCCGGGGATTTTTACAGGCGTTAGGCCATAACGGTAATGTAAAAAGCCCCACCTATACGCTGGTAGAGCCTTATGCGCTTGATAACATGATGGTATATCACTTCGACTTGTACCGTCTTGCGGACCCGGAGGAGCTGGAGTTTATGGGCATTCGCGATTATTTCGCCAACGACGCCATTTGTCTGGTGGAGTGGCCGCAACAAGGTAAAGGCGTTCTCCCCGACCCGGACGTCGAAATCCATATTGATTACCAGGCGCAGGGGCGTGAGGCTCGCGTAAGCGCGGTATCCTCATCGGGTCATTCGTTACTGGCGCGTTTAGCCGATTAGCTATAAAGGTGGCGGGATGATTTATCGCATCAAAAATGCCGTAATAGCAGCCTTAATCCTGCTGTGCGCGCAGGCGGGCGCCGCCAGTCTCTCTGATATTCAGGTGTCCAACGGCGAGCAGCAGGCGCGCATTACGCTGAGTTTTATCGGCGATCCGGAATATGCTTACTCACAGGACGGTAAACGTACCGTGGCGCTGGATATCAGGCAGACCGGCGTGATTCAGGGGCTGCCGCTTCAGTTTAGCGGTAACAATCTGGTGAAAACGATCCGTGCCGGAACGCCGAAAGATGCGCAATCTTTACGGTTGCTTGTCGATCTGACGGAAAATGGTAAAACCGAGGCTGTGAAGCGGCAAAACGGCGGCAACTATACGGTCATTTTCACCATTAATGCCGATGTTCCGCCGCCACCGCCGCCTGTCGTCGCGAAACGGGTTGAAAGCGCGCCCCGCCCGACGGAGCCGGCCCGTAATCCGTTTAAATCTTCTGATGATCGCCTGACCGGCGTAACCAGCAGCAATACCGTTACGCGGCCTGCGGCGCGCGCGTCGGCAGGCGCTGGCGATAAAGTGGTGATTGCTATTGATGCCGGACATGGAGGCCAGGACCCCGGTGCGATAGGCCCGGGCGGTACGCGCGAGAAAAATGTCACCATCGCCATCGCGCGTAAGTTACGCACATTGCTGAATAACGATCCGATGTTTAAAGGCGTGCTGACGCGTGACGGCGACTATTTTATTTCGGTGATGGGGCGGTCTGACGTGGCGCGTAAGCAAAACGCCAACTTCCTTGTCTCTATTCATGCGGATGCCGCACCAAATCGCGACGCCACCGGCGCCTCCGTCTGGGTATTGTCCAATCGTCGCGCGAATAGCGAAATGGCAAACTGGCTTGAGCAGCATGAGAAGCAATCCGAACTGTTAGGCGGCGCTGGCGATGTGCTGGCGAACAGTCAGTCAGACCCTTACCTGAGCCAGGCGGTACTGGATTTGCAATTCGGTCATTCGCAGCGGGTAGGGTATGATGTGGCGACGAACGTGCTAAGCCAACTGGATGGTGTGGGGTCGCTGCATAAACGTCGCCCGGAACACGCGAGCCTGGGCGTGTTGCGTTCGCCGGATATCCCGTCCATTTTGGTGGAGACGGGCTTTATCAGTAATCACGGCGAAGAGCGATTGCTGGCGAGCGACCGCTATCAGCAGCAGATTGCTGACGCTATATACCGGGGGTTGCGTAAGTACTTTGCAGCGCATCCGATCCAGTCTGCGCCGCAGGGCGGCCCAGGCCAGACGGCCAGTACCAACCAGCCTGGCGCCATAACCGCCGCGAATTAAGGAGATTTCATGCCGATTCAGGTTCTGCCGCCGCAGCTTGCGAACCAAATCGCCGCTGGCGAAGTGGTGGAACGCCCTGCGTCGGTTGTTAAAGAGCTGGTAGAGAATAGTCTGGATGCAGGCGCCACCCGCGTTGATATCGACATTGAGCGTGGCGGCGCGAAGCTTATTCGTATTCGCGACAATGGCTGCGGCATTAAAAAAGAGGAGCTGGCGCTGGCGCTGGCTCGTCATGCCACCAGTAAGATCGCCTCGCTTGACGATCTGGAAGCGATTATCAGTCTGGGATTTCGCGGCGAAGCGCTGGCGAGTATCAGTTCGGTCTCGCGTTTGACGCTAACGTCGCGCACGGCGGAGCAGGCGGAAGCCTGGCAGGCGTATGCGGAAGGGCGTGACATGGACGTGACGGTAAAACCCGCCGCGCACCCGGTCGGCACCACCCTGGAAGTTCTGGATCTCTTTTATAATACGCCCGCCCGGCGCAAATTCATGCGTACCGAAAAAACGGAATTTAATCACATCGATGAGATCATCCGTCGTATTGCATTGGCCCGTTTTGACGTCACGCTTAACCTGTCGCACAACGGCAAATTGGTACGGCAGTATCGCGCTGTCGCAAAGGACGGGCAAAAAGAGCGCCGGTTAGGCGCCATCTGCGGGACGCCGTTTCTCGAACAGGCACTGGCGATCGAGTGGCAGCATGGCGATCTGACCCTGCGCGGCTGGGTCGCCGATCCGAATCACACCACCACGGCGTTAACGGAGATCCAGTACTGCTATGTGAATGGCCGCATGATGCGCGACCGCTTGATCAACCATGCCATTCGCCAGGCCTGTGAAGATAAACTGGGCGCGGACCAACAGCCTGCGTTTGTGTTGTATCTGGAGATTGACCCGCATCAGGTGGATGTCAATGTTCATCCCGCCAAGCACGAAGTGCGTTTTCATCAATCCCGGCTGGTGCACGACTTCATCTATCAAGGGGTGCTGAGCGTTCTGCAACAGCAGACGGAAACGACGCTGCCGCTGGAGGATATTGCGCCAGCGCCGCGGCATGTCCCGGAAAACCGTATCGCCGCCGGGCGCAACCATTTTGCTGTACCCGCCGAGCCAACTGCGGCGCGCGAGCCCGCGACACCGCGTTATTCCGGCGGCGCATCGGGCGGTAACGGCGGGCGTCAGTCCGCAGGTGGTTGGCCGCACGCGCAGCCAGGTTATCAGAAGCAGCAGGGCGAGGTTTATCGCACGCTTTTACAGACGCCGGCGACGAGCCCCGCGCCGGAGCCGGTTGCGCCTGCGCTTGACGGACATAGCCAGAGTTTCGGTCGCGTACTGACAATAGTCGGCGGTGACTGCGCGTTGCTGGAACACGCGGGGACTATCCAGCTCTTGTCGCTGCCGGTTGCGGAGCGTTGGCTGCGTCAGGCGCAGCTTACACCGGGTCAAAGTCCGGTTTGCGCGCAGCCGTTGCTGATTCCGCTGCGTTTAAAAGTGAGCGCCGATGAAAAAGTCGCGCTGCAAAAAGCCCAATCTTTGTTGGGAGAATTGGGTATTGAATTTCAGTCAGATGCGCAGCATGTGACCATTCGGGCGGTGCCTTTACCCTTACGACAACAAAATTTACAAATCTTGATTCCTGAACTGATAGGCTACCTGGCGCAACAGACCACATTTGCAACGGTCAATATTGCACAATGGATAGCGCGTAATGTGCAGAGCGAACATCCGCAGTGGTCGATGGCGCAGGCCATATCGCTGCTGGCGGATGTTGAGCGGCTATGTCCGCAGCTGGTAAAAGCGCCGCCGGGTGGCCTGTTACAACCTGTTGATTTACATTCGGCGATGAACGCCCTGAAGCATGAATGATGTAAGCAAGGCGAGCCTGCCTAAGGCGATATTTTTGATGGGGCCGACGGCCTCCGGCAAAACGGCGCTGGCGATAGAACTGCGTAAAGTTTTGCCAGTAGAGTTGATAAGCGTTGATTCCGCCCTCATTTATCGGGGAATGGATATTGGCACGGCTAAGCCGAATGCCGATGAGCTGAAAGCGGCGCCGCATCGACTGTTAGATATACGCGACCCGTCGCAGGCGTATTCGGCGGCGGATTTTCGCCGCGACGCGTTAGCGCAAATGGCGGAGATCACCGCTGCGGGGCGTATCCCGCTGTTAGTGGGCGGTACCATGCTGTATTTTAAGGCATTGCTGGAAGGCTTATCGCCGCTGCCTTCAGCAGATCCGGAAGTCAGATCCCGGATAGAGCAGCAAGCAGCGGAGCTTGGATGGGAGGCGTTGCATCAGCAACTTCAGGAGATAGATCCGGTTGCCGCCGCGCGAATTCATCCAAATGATCCGCAAAGACTTTCCCGGGCACTGGAAGTTTTTTTCATTTCGGGTAAAACTTTAACGGAGCTAACGCAAACGTCAGGAGACGCGCTACCGTACCAGGTGCATCAGTTCGCTATCGCCCCGGCGAGCCGTGAACTGCTCCATCAGCGCATTGAACTGCGTTTTCATCAGATGTTGGCTTCAGGTTTTGAAGCAGAAGTCCGGGCGCTTTTTGCCCGAGGAGATTTGCATACGGACTTGCCTTCCATCCGTTGTGTGGGATACCGCCAGATGTGGTCATACATTGAGGGCGAAATCTCATATGATGAAATGGTTTATAGAGGTGTTTGCGCCACGAGACAGTTGGCGAAGCGCCAGATGACCTGGTTGCGCGGTTGGGAAGGGGTGCGCTGGCTTGACAGTGAGAATCCCGATCGGGCGCGAAAAGAAGTATTACAGGTTGTTGGTGCTATCGCAGACTGAATGTGTACAATTGAGACGTATCGTGCGCAATTTTTCAGAATCGAAAGGTTCAAAGTACAAATAAGCATATAAGGAAAAGAGAATGGCTAAGGGGCAATCTTTACAAGATCCGTTCCTGAACGCATTGCGTCGGGAACGTGTTCCAGTTTCTATTTATTTGGTGAATGGTATTAAGCTGCAAGGTCAAATCGAGTCCTTTGATCAGTTCGTGATCCTGTTGAAGAACACGGTCAGCCAGATGGTTTATAAGCACGCGATTTCTACTGTTGTCCCGTCTCGCCCGGTTTCCCATCACAGCAACAATGCCGGTGGCGGCGCCAGCAATAACTACCATCACGGTAGCAACGCGCAGGGTTCTACTGCGCAACAGGACAGCGAAGAGACTGAATAAGTTCACGCGCTGTTTATCCATGTCGGGGGCGTCGGATAATCGCCCCCGCTGGTTATTAAGAGGGTTTACGCTTGTTTGACCGTTATGATGCCGGTGAGCAGGCGGTACTGGTACACATCTATTTTTCGCAAGACAAAGATATGGAAGACCTCCAGGAGTTTGAATCTCTGGTCTCTTCCGCCGGTGTCGAAGCAATGCAGGTGATTACCGGTAGCCGTAAAGCACCGCACCCGAAGTACTTTGTAGGTGAAGGTAAGGCAGTTGAAATTGCGGAAGCCGTGAAAGCGACTGGCGCAGCGGTCGTATTGTTTGATCATGCATTGAGTCCAGCCCAGGAGCGAAACCTGGAGCGTTTGTGCGAGTGCCGGGTTATCGATCGCACCGGTCTTATCTTAGATATTTTTGCCCAACGTGCGCGTACCCATGAAGGTAAGTTGCAGGTTGAGCTGGCGCAGCTACGCCATCTGGCTACGCGTCTGGTGCGTGGCTGGACCCACCTTGAACGTCAGAAAGGCGGGATTGGTTTGCGCGGTCCGGGTGAAACCCAGCTCGAAACCGACCGTCGTTTACTGCGTAATCGCATTGTGCAGATTCAGTCGCGCCTGGAGAAAGTTGAGAAGCAACGTGAGCAGGGGCGGCAGTCGCGCATCAAGGCCGACGTTCCGACGGTATCGCTGGTGGGCTATACCAACGCCGGAAAATCCACCCTTTTTAATCAGATCACTGAAGCGCGGGTCTATGCGGCAGATCAGCTATTTGCGACGCTGGACCCCACGTTACGTCGTATTGATGTAGCGGATGTCGGTGAAACCGTTCTGGCGGATACGGTAGGCTTTATCCGCCATTTACCGCACGATCTGGTGGCTGCCTTTAAAGCTACCCTGCAGGAGACGCGTCAGGCGACGCTGCTGCTGCATGTGGTCGATGCGGCGGATGTTCGTGTGCAGGAAAACATCGAGGCGGTAAACACCGTTCTTGAAGAGATTGACGCTCACGAAATCCCCACCTTAATGGTGATGAACAAAATCGATATGCTGGACGACTTTGAACCGCGTATCGACAGAGATGAAGAGAATAAACCCATCCGCGTTTGGCTTTCAGCGCAAAGCGGCGTGGGAATACCACAGCTTTTTCAGGCTTTGACGGAGCGTCTTTCCGGCGAGGTGGCGCAGCATACGCTGCGTTTGCCGCCGCAGGAAGGGCGTCTGAGAAGCCGGTTTTATCAGCTTCAGGCAATAGAAAAAGAGTGGATGGAGGAAGACGGTAGCGTCAGTCTGCAGGTACGAATGCCGATTGTCGACTGGCGTCGCCTCTGTAAACAAGAACCGGCGTTGATCGAATACGTGATCTAGACGCGAAGTCATTCAGGTCGTATTGAGGCGGTAGCTGAGAGAATCTCAGGAGCTCACAACGAAGTGACCTGGGGTAAAAAAGCCGCCACTCAAGACGCAGCCTGAAAGATGATGTCTGTAACGGCGGTTCGTCTGAAGCATGGAGTAATTTCGCCTTATCCTCTGAGGTCGAAAGACAACGGGGATCACCGCATAACAAATATGGAGCACAAACATGGCGTGGAATCAGCCCGGTAATAACGGACAGGACCGCGACCCGTGGGGAAGCAGCAAACCTGGCAGCAACTCTGGGGGAAATGGAAACAAAGGTGGCCGCGATCAGGGACCTCCCGATCTGGATGATATCTTCCGTAAGCTGAGTAAAAAACTCGGTGGTTTTGGGGGCGGTAAAGGCACCGGTTCCGGCGGCGGTAGCTCATCGCAAGGCCCGCGTCCGCAACTGGGAGGCCGTATTGTCGCCATCGCCGCGGCGGCAGTAGTCATTATCTGGGCGGCCAGCGGTTTTTATACCATTAAAGAAGCCGAGCGCGGCGTTGTGACGCGTTTTGGTAAATTCAGCCATCTGGTAGAGCCAGGTCTGAACTGGAAGCCGACATTTATTGACGACGTCACGCCGGTGAACGTCGAAGCGGTGCGCGAACTGGCGGCGTCAGGCGTGATGCTGACGTCTGATGAAAACGTCGTGCGCGTTGAAATGAACGTGCAATACCGCGTCACCGATCCGCAGAAATATCTGTTTAGCGTGACCAGCCCGGACGATAGCCTGCGTCAGGCCACCGACAGCGCGCTGCGTGGCGTCATTGGTAAATACACGATGGATCGCATCCTGACCGAAGGTCGTACCGTTATTCGTAGCGATACCCAACGCGAGCTGGAAGAGACTATCAAACCGTACAACATGGGGATTACCCTGCTGGACGTGAACTTCCAGGCTGCGCGTCCGCCGGAAGAGGTGAAAGCCGCCTTTGACGACGCGATTGCCGCACGTGAAAACGAGCAGCAGTACATTCGTGAAGCGGAAGCGTATACCAACGAAGTTCAGCCGCGCGCCAACGGTCAGGCGCAGCGTATTCTGGAAGAGGCACGCGCCTATAAAACCCAGACTATCCTGGAAGCGCAGGGTGAAGTCGCCCGGTTTGCGAAGATTTTGCCGGAATATAAAGCCGCGCCGCAGATTACACGCGAGCGTCTGTATATTGAAACGATGGAAAAAGTGCTGAGCCATACCCGTAAAGTACTGGTTAACGACAAGAGCGGTAATTTAATGGTGCTGCCGTTAGATCAGATGCTGAAAGGCGGGAATGCGCCGGCGGCAAAGAGCGACAATAGCGCCAGCAACCTGCTGCGCCTGCCGCCGTCCACAAAGTCTAACGCCAGCGGAGCAAGCAACACGTCGTCCTCAAATCAGGGCGATATTATGGACCAACGCCGCGCGAATGCGCAGCGTAACGACTACCAGCGTCAGGGGGAATAACGATGCGTAAGTCAGTTATTGCGATTATCATCATCGTGCTGGTAGTGCTCTACATGTCCGTCTTTGTGGTCAAAGAGGGCGAGCGTGGCATTACGCTGCGTTTTGGTAAAGTTCTGCGTGACGATGAGAACAAACCGCTGGTTTACGCGCCGGGTCTGCACTTTAAGATCCCGTTTATTGAATCAGTGAAAATGCTTGATGCGCGTATCCAGACGATGGATAACCAGGCCGATCGCTTTGTGACTAAAGAGAAGAAAGACCTGATTGTCGACTCCTACATCAAATGGCGTATCAGCGACTTTAGCCGTTACTATCTGGCGACCGGCGGCGGCGATATTTCGCAAGCCGAAGTGCTGTTAAAACGTAAATTCTCGGACCGTTTGCGTTCTGAGATTGGTCGCCTGGACGTAAAAGACATCGTGACCGATTCTCGTGGTCGTCTGACTCTGGAAGTGCGCGACGCGCTGAACTCCGGTTCAGCCGGTACCGATGATGAAGTGGCGACCCCGGCGGCGGATGACGCGATTGCCGAAGCGGCGGAACGCGTCACGGCGGAAACCAAAGGTAAAGTACCGGTCATCAACCCGAACAGTATGGCGGCGTTGGGTATCGAAGTGGTCGATGTGCGTATTAAGCAGATCAACCTGCCGACCGAGGTTTCTGAGGCGATTTACAACCGTATGCGCGCCGAGCGTGAAGCGGTCGCGCGTCGTCATCGTTCACAAGGTCAGGAAGAAGCGGAAAAACTGCGTGCGGCTGCTGACTATGAGGTGACGAAAACTCTGGCGGAAGCCGAGCGTCAGGGACGTATCATGCGTGGTGAAGGTGATGCTGAAGCCGCGAAGCTGTTTGCCGATGCGTTCAGCCAGGACCCTGATTTCTACGCGTTCATTCGTAGTCTGCGCGCTTACGAGAAGAGCTTCGAAGGTAATCAGGACGTGATGGTACTGAGCCCGGACAGCGATTTCTTCCGCTACATGAAGACACCGAGTTCGACGACACGTTAAAATAGCGTCAGCGGTTTTAGACCAGCAAAACCACCGCATCCAAAGGATGCCGGTGGTTTTCTTTTATAAGGGCGATAAATGAATTCAACAATCTGGTTGGCGCTTGCTCTGGTATTAGTCCTCGAAGGGCTGGGACCAATGCTGTATCCCGGCGCATGGAAAAAAATGGTTTCGGCACTGGCGCAACTGCCGGAAAATGTTTTACGACGTTTTGGCGGCGGACTTGTGGTTGCGGGAGTTGTGGTCTACTACATGTTGAGGAAAACGATTGGCTGAGCAAAAAGTGGTCGGATTTGCCGCAGATTGAGTGCAAAAAGTGCTGTATATCTGAAAAAGCGATGGTAGAATCCATTTTTAAGCAAACGGTGATTTTGAAAAATGGGTAACAACGTCGTCGTACTGGGCACCCAATGGGGTGACGAAGGTAAAGGAAAGATCGTCGATCTTCTGACTGAACGGGCTAAATATGTTGTACGCTACCAGGGCGGTCACAACGCAGGCCATACTCTCGTAATCAACGGTGAAAAAAACGTTCTCCATCTTATTCCATCAGGTATTCTTCGCGAGAATGTAACCAGCATCATCGGTAACGGTGTTGTGCTGTCTCCGAGCGCGCTGATGAAAGAGATGAAAGAACTGGAAGACCGTGGCATCCCCGTTCGTGAGCGTCTGCTGCTGTCTGAAGCCTGTCCGCTGATCCTTGATTATCACGTTGCGCTGGATAACGCGCGTGAGAAAGCGCGTGGCGCGAAAGCGATCGGCACCACCGGTCGTGGAATCGGGCCTGCTTATGAAGATAAAGTGGCACGTCGCGGTCTGCGTGTTGGTGACCTTTTCGACAAAGAAACCTTCGCTGAAAAACTGAAAGAAGTGATGGAATATCACAACTTCCAGTTGGTTAACTACTACAAAGTTGAAGCGGTTGATTACCAGAAAGTTCTGGATGATACGATGGCTGTTGCCGACATCCTGACTTCTATGGTTGTTGACGTTTCGGACCTGCTCGACCAGGCGCGTCAGCGTGGCGATTTCGTCATGTTTGAAGGTGCGCAGGGTACCCTGCTGGATATCGACCACGGTACTTATCCGTATGTAACTTCTTCTAACACCACTGCAGGTGGCGTGGCGACCGGTTCCGGCCTGGGCCCGCGTTATGTTGATTACGTTCTGGGTATCCTCAAAGCTTACTCCACTCGTGTAGGTGCAGGTCCGTTCCCGACTGAGCTGTTTGATGAAACCGGCGAGTTCCTCTGCAAGCAGGGTAACGAATACGGCGCCACTACCGGCCGTCGTCGTCGTACCGGCTGGCTGGACACCGTTGCCGTTCGTCGTGCGGTACAGCTGAACTCCCTGTCTGGCTTCTGCCTGACCAAACTGGACGTGCTGGATGGCCTGAAAGAGGTGAAACTCTGCGTGGCTTACCGTATGCCGGATGGTCGCGAAGTGACTACCACTCCGCTGGCAGCTGACGACTGGAAAGGTGTAGAGCCGATTTACGAAACCATGCCGGGCTGGTCTGAATCCACCTTCGGCGTGAAAGATCGTAGCGGCCTGCCGCAGGCGGCGCTGAACTACATCAAACGTATCGAAGAACTGACCGGCGTGCCGATTGATATTATTTCTACCGGCCCCGATCGTACTGAGACGATGATTCTGCGCGATCCGTTCGACGCGTAATTGATGGATGATGCCCGGTAACGCTACGCTTACCGGGTCTATGATGAGTACGCATTTGTTGGCCGGATAAGATGCTTTGCATCACCCTTCGGCTCAAATGCGTCATTGTTCCCCGCTTTTTTCCTTCCTGAACCGAAATAAATTAGCAGCCTGACAGGTGGCTGGTTTATCATCAATACAGATAAGTTATATCCCGTTTTCCCTTTTCCTGAGGTTGATGTGCAGTTAACGAGTTTCACCGATTACGGCTTACGTGCGCTAATCTATATGGCGTCGTTACCAGATGGACGAATGACCAGCATTTCTGAGGTGACAGAAGTCTACGGCGTGTCCCGTAATCATATGGTCAAAATTATCAATCAGCTTAGCCGGGCGGGCTTTGTCACCGCCGTTCGGGGAAAAAATGGCGGTATCCGCCTGGGTAAACCGGCTAATACTATTTGTATTGGCGATGTGGTGCGTGAGCTGGAACCCTTATCACTGGTCAACTGTAGCAGCGAATTTTGCCACATCACCCCTGCCTGTCGTCTGAAACAGGCGCTTTCTAAGGCCGTGCAGAGTTTTCTCAAGGAGCTGGATAACTACACGCTTGCCGATTTGGTTGAAGAGAATCAACCGCTTTATAAATTATTACTGGTGGAGTGAAGTAAACTTCATTAGAGATGACAATGGAGGAACCTCAATGTCACAAGATCCTTTCCAGGAACGCGAAGCAGAAAAATACGCGAATCCTATCCCGAGCCGGGAATTTATCCTCGAACATTTAACGAAACGTGAAAAACCGGCCAGTCGCGAAGAACTGGCCGTAGAACTGAATATTGAAGGCGAAGAGCAGCTTGAAGCCTTGCGTCGCCGCCTGCGCGCGATGGAGCGCGACGGACAACTGGTCTTTACCCGCCGCCAGTGCTATGCGCTGCCGGAACGCCTCGACCTGCTGAAAGGCACCGTGATCGGTCATCGTGATGGTTACGGTTTCTTACGTGTCGAAGGCCGCAAAGACGATCTGTATCTTTCCAGCGAGCAAATGAAAACCTGTATTCATGGCGATCAGGTGCTGGCGCAGCCGCTGGGCGCCGATCGTAAAGGTCGCCGCGAAGCGCGTATCGTCCGTGTACTGGTACCGAAAACCAGTCAGATAGTCGGGCGTTATTTCACCGATGCGGGCGTCGGCTTTGTAGTGCCGGACGACAGCCGTCTCAGCTTCGACATTCTTATCCCGCCAGAAGACGTCATGGGCGCGCGGATGGGGTTCGTGGTCGTGGTTGAACTGACCCAACGTCCAACTCGCCGTACTAAAGCGGTAGGGAAAATCGTCGAAGTGCTGGGCGACAATATGGGCACCGGTATGGCGGTTGATATGGCGCTGCGTACCCATGAAATACCCTACATCTGGCCGCAGGCGGTAGAGCAGCAGGTCGCCGGGCTGAAAGAAGAGGTGCCGGAAGAGGCGAAAGCCGGTCGTGTCGATCTGCGCGATTTGCCGCTGGTCACGATTGATGGCGAAGATGCCCGTGACTTTGACGACGCGGTTTACTGTGAGAAAAAACGCGGCGGCGGCTGGCGTTTGTGGGTCGCTATTGCTGACGTGAGCTATTATGTACGGCCGCCAACGCCGTTGGATCGCGAGGCGCGCAATCGCGGCACGTCGGTTTACTTCCCGTCACAGGTTGTCCCAATGTTGCCGGAGGTGCTCTCCAACGGCCTGTGTTCGCTAAACCCGCAGGTTGACAGGCTGTGTATGGTCTGTGAAATGACCATCTCGGCGAAAGGTCGGCTGACCGGCTACAAATTCTATGAAGCGGTGATGAGCTCCCATGCGCGTCTGACCTATACCAAAGTCTGGCATATGCTGCAGGGCGATCAGGATCTGCGTGAACAATATGCGCCGCTGGTGAAGCATATTGAAGAGCTGCACAACCTCTACAAAGTGCTGGATAAAGCGCGTGAAGAGCGCGGGGGGATCTCGTTTGAGAGCGAAGAGGCGAAGTTTATCTTTAACGCCGATCGTCGCATTGAGCGTATCGAACAGACCCAGCGTAATGACGCGCATAAGCTTATCGAAGAGTGCATGATCATGGCGAATATCTCGGCGGCGCGCTTTGTCGAAAAAGCTAAAGAGCCGGCGTTATTCCGTATTCATGATAAGCCCACCACCGAAGCGATCACCTCATTCCGCTCCGTACTGGCGGAGCTGGGGTTGGAGCTGCCGGGCGGAAACAAACCGGAACCGCGCGATTATGCCGAACTGCTTGAATCGATTGCCGACCGGCCGGACGCCGAAATGCTGCAAACTATGCTGCTGCGTTCAATGAAGCAGGCGATTTACGATCCGGAAAACCGCGGGCACTTTGGCCTGGCGTTGCAGTCTTATGCGCACTTTACCTCGCCGATTCGCCGCTATCCGGATCTTTCTTTGCACCGCGCCATTAAGTACCTGCTGGCGAAAGAGCAAGGGAACAAGGGCAACACCACAGAAACGGGCGGTTATCACTACTCGATGGAAGAGATGTTGCAGCTCGGCCAGCACTGTTCGATGGCGGAACGCCGCGCTGATGAAGCGACGCGTGATGTCTCCGACTGGCTGAAATGTGACTTTATGCTGGATCAGGTAGGCAACGTCTTTAAGGGTGTGATTGCCAGCGTCACCGGTTTCGGCTTCTTTGTCCGTCTTGATGAACTGTTTATCGATGGACTGGTACACGTTTCCTCACTGGATAACGATTACTATCGCTTCGATCAGGTAGGGCAACGTCTGATTGGCGAGTCCGGCGGGCAGACATATCGCCTGGGCGACCGGGTCGAGGTACGTGTCGAAGCGGTGAATATGGACGAACGGAAAATTGACTTTAGCCTGATCTCCAGCGAGCGCGCACCGCGTAACGTCGGCAAAACGGCGCGTGAAAAAGCGAAAAAAGGTGAAAGTAAAAACGCCGGTAAACGTCGTCAGGTAGGTAAAAAAGTTAACTTCGAGCCTGATAGCGCCTTCCGCGGCGAGAAAAAAGCGAAGCCGAAAGCAGCGAAAAAAGACGCGCGAAAAGCAAAAAAGCCATCGGCTAAAACGCAGAAAATAGCCGCAGCGACCAAAGCGAAGCGTGCGGCGAAGAAAAAAGCGGCAGAGTGAGCAATACCCTCTTCAAACAGAAGAGGGTGAATTATCTGTAGGCCGGGCAAGCGTAGCGCCCCCGGCAAAACGTAAACAATGAGTACATTAATGAGCGAAATGATTTACGGCATCCACGCAGTGCAGGCCCTGCTGGAGCGCGCCCCTGAACGTTTTCAGGAAGTCTTTATTTTAAAAGGCCGTGAAGATAAACGTCTGTTGCCGCTGATCCACGCCCTTGAGTCCCAGGGCGTGGTTATCCAGCTGGCAAACCGCCAATATCTCGACGAGAAAAGCGACGGTGCCGTGCATCAGGGCATTATCGCTCGCGTGAAGCCAGGCCGGCAGTATCAGGAAAACGATCTGCCGGATCTGATCGCATTACACGATCGCCCCTTTTTGTTGATCCTCGATGGCGTCACCGATCCGCATAATCTTGGCGCCTGTTTGCGCAGCGCCGATGCCGCAGGCGTACATGCGGTAATCGTGCCGAAAGACCGCTCCGCGCAACTTAACGCGACGGCGAAGAAAGTCGCCTGCGGCGCAGCGGAAAGCGTGCCGTTGATCCGCGTCACCAACCTGGCGCGCACGATGCGCATGTTGCAGGAAGAGAATATCTGGATTGTCGGGACGGCGGGCGAGGCTGACCATACGCTGTATCAGAGCAAAATGCCTGGCCGCATGGCGCTGGTCATGGGTGCTGAAGGTGAAGGTATGCGTCGTCTGACCCGTGAGCACTGCGATGAGCTGATCAGCATTCCTATGGCCGGTAGCGTGTCGTCGCTGAATGTCTCTGTGGCGACCGGGATTTGTCTGTTTGAAGCCGTTCGCCAGCGCACCTGACGCTAATATTCTTTTTTAAGAAAATAACCATCCATAATCGGATGGTTTTTTTTTATCTTTGGCTGGTAATATAAAAAGCAAAACCTACCCTGTAACTCCCTTTATTTATAAAAAAGAGATAGAGATAATAATATGGCATGGACTCCACGGACGCTGGCGGATGCGTTAAACAACATCGCTGAATTAAATATTGATATAGAAAATAATGAATCTTCATTAATAATAAAAATGAATGATTATGGCGATTTACCACTGGCGGTTTTATTTACCTCGCAACAAATAGTTATCGAGACTTATATCTGTCCGGTAAATACGATTAGAGATACCGCGGAATTTAATCTTTTCTTGCTGAGAAATCAGAAGGTTTTACCGCTGTCTTCGGTCGGTATTACCCAGGTAAAACAGGAGGAATATTATGTCGCTTTTGGCGCGTTGTCGTTAAATTCGTCGCTTGCCGACGTGATGCTGGAAATCACCACGCTTGTAGAAAATGCGTTGGATATCGCTGAAATAACACAAGTCTATTCACAGGAATAATACAGGCGGCTTACATGGGAATTTTAAAAAGTTTGTTCACGTTAGGTAAATCATTCGTTGCTCAGGCAGAAGACGCCATTGATGAAGCACAGGGTGTACGTATGCTGGAGCAGCATATTCGCGACGCAAAAGCCGAGCTGGATAAAGCAGGTAAATCCAGAGTGGATTTATTGGCGCGGGTGAAGCTAAGCCATGACAAGCTGAATGATTTACGTGAGCGTAAAGCCAGCCTTGAAACACGGGCGTTGGCGGCAATGAGTAAGAATGTCGACGCCGCTTTACTCAACGAAGTGGCGGAAGAGATAGCCCGTCTGGAAAATACCATTCTTGCCGAAGAACAGGTGCTGACTAATCTGGAAGCCTCTCGCGATGCGGTGGAGAAGGCCGTAACGGCAACAGGCCAGCGGATTGCGCAGTTTGAGCAGCAACTTGAAGTGGTTAAGGCGACAGAAGCCATGCAGCGCGCCCAGCAGGCGGTGACGACTTCGACCGTCGGAGCCGCGTCGAATGTGTCTACGGCGGCGGAGTCGCTTAAACGTTTACAAACGCGTCAGGCTGAACGCCAGGCCCGGCTGGATGCCGCCGCGCAGCTGGAAAAAGTCGCCGATGGACGCGACCTGGACGAAAAACTGGCGCAGGCCGGTATTGGCGCAACCAATAAAAGCAATGCTCAGGATGTGTTGGCGCGTTTATAGCGTCAACAAGGCGAATAATGCTCTTTACATGGATGGTCAAAACCTGCCAGCGTCATTTGTCCAGACTGACCTGGCCTGTTTATCGGGCAGTATCTGCTTTGTTATCGGTAGCGCGAAAGCGCGCTACCGTGCTGAGCTCGTCGCTTTCATACGAGACGGCACATGAATGCGCGATCTCAAATGGCATTATGCCTAACGACAATCGCATTCTGGCTGAAGAGGTCGCATGGCAAGAGATAGAGGTTCCCCTATGATGCAATTTTTTCAGCGTTTGCTCGGTAAAACAAGCGCGCCAGCGCCGATTCGCGGACCATTAGGACTACATCTTAACGCCGGTTTCACGCTGGATACGCTGGCATTCCGGCTACTGAAGTCGTCGTTGCTGGTAGAGCTACCGGGTGAAAAATACACTGTCGCGGCAGCGAGTCGCATAGATTTAGGCGGCGGCAGTCAGATTTTTCGCTACTACACTTCTGGCGATGAGTTTCTGCAAATTAACACCACTGGCGGCACGGATGTTGACGACATTGATGACATCAAACTCTTTGTATATGAGGAAAGTTTCGGTATTAACGAGGAACGTCACTGGCGTTCAGCCATTGCGCCAGCGGCAATAGGGCCGATGACGCTCAATTGGCAAGAACGGCGCTGGCAGCGCTTTTTTAACCATGAAGAGCCGGGCAATATTGAACCTGTCTACATGCTGGAAAAGGTTGAAAATCAGCAGGCAGAGAAATGGGACGTTCACAATTTTACGATGGGCTTCCAGCGCCAGGTGACGGATGACGCCTGGGAGTATCTTCTATTGAACGGGGAAGAATCATTTAACGAACGCGGTGAGCCTGAATGGGTGTTTTCGCGCGCGCTCGGCGTGGATATCCCGCTCACCTCACTGACGGTTATTAGTTAAGCACATACAGGACAATTATGCATATACTGGACGCATTACTGGCTTTCTGCGCCTATTTTTTTATTGGCGCGGCAATGGTCATCGCATTTCTTTTTATTTACTCAAAGATAACGCCGCATAATGAATGGCAGTTGATAAAAAATAACAATACTGCGGCATCGCTGGCCTTTAGCGGTACGTTGCTGGGCTATGTCATCCCCTTATCCAGCGCGGCGATAAACTCGGTCAGCATCCCGGACTATTTTGCCTGGGGCGGCATTGCGCTGGTGATTCAACTGCTGATTTATGGCTGCGTAAGGTTATACATGCCTACGCTGAGCGAAAAAATTATTCATCACAACGTGGCGGCGGGGCTATTTATGGGAACCGCAGCGCTGGCTGGCGGTATTTTTAACGCTGCCTGTATGACATGGTAACGGAAGATCATGGCAAAAAAACGAAAATCCAGAAGAACATCCGGCGTAGGCCATTCGGCAATAAGACGGATAGCCGAACCGGTTAATCCCTTTGAGCGGCAACGAAATCGCTACACGCCAAAATGCCTGACGCTGGCGATTATGGGCGGAGCGGCCTTTTTTCTCCTGAAAGGGTGCGGTGATGGCGGCAATACTGACAACGACGGCGATGGGACGTTTTACGCCACGGTGAACGACTGTATTGACGATGGCAATAGTGCCAGCGTTTGCGCTGACGGCTGGAATAATGCGAAAACAGAATTTTACGCGAATGTGCCTAAGCAATTGACGCAGGAGAGCTGTCAGTCGCAGTTTGGCGTTTGCTACTTTGATAGCACCGATCGGAGTTGGGTTCCGGTATTAAGCGGCTTTTTGCTCAGCCGCGCGATTCGTCAAAACCGTGACGAACAATACATCTATAGCAGCGGCGGTTCATCCTACGCCTCCCGTCCCGTCTGGCGCACTACGTCCGGCGACTATGCGTGGCGCAGCGGCACAGGGAAAAGCGATACCGCGACCAGCCCTGGTTATACGACACGGAAAGCGTCCACCGTCTCCCGCGGCGGCTATGGCCGTTCTTCCAGCGCCCGCGGGCACTGGGGAGGCTAACCATGCTACGACATAACGTACCGGTACGCCGGGATCTGGATAAGATCGCCTGCGATCACGGTTTTGACTTTCATGTTATCGATAACGAAATTTACTGGGATGAAAGCCGGGCCTACCGTTTTACATTACGGCAAATTGAAGAACAGATCGAAAAACCGACCGCAGAGCTTCATCAGATGTGTCTGGAGGTTGTCGAGCGGGCCGTCCGGGATGAGCAGATCATGCAGCAGTTGGCGATCCCGCCATTGTACTGGGATGTCATCGCCGAAAGTTGGCGCAGCCGCGATCCTTCGCTTTACGGACGGATGGATTTCGTCTGGTGCGGCAAAGATCCAGTTAAATTGCTGGAATACAACGCGGATACGCCGACATCGCTCTATGAATCCTCCTACTTTCAATGGCTATGGCTGGAGGATGCTCGTCGTAGCGGCGCCATTCCGCGTGATGCCGATCAATACAACGCGATACAGGAGCGGCTGATCGCCCGCTTCAGCGAGCTGTACAGTCGGGAACCGCTCTACTTTTGCTGTTGTGAAGATACCGACGAAGATCGTACGACGGTGCTGTACCTTCAGGATTGCGCGCAGCAGGCGGGCCAGGAAACGCGATTTATCTATATTGAAGAACTGGGGCTTGGCGTAGGCGGCGTGCTGACCGATCTGGACGATAACGTGATTCGCCGCGCCTTTAAGCTCTACCCGCTGGAATGGATGATGCGCGACGACAACGGCCCGCTACTGCGAAAACGGCGTGAGCAATGGATTGAGCCATTGTGGAAAAGTATTCTGAGTAACAAAGGGCTGTTGCCGTTATTGTGGCGCTTTTTCCCAGGCCATCCGAATCTGCTGCCGGCCTGGTTTGAGGGCGAAAAATCGCTCGCAGCGCCAGGTGAAAGCAGCGTGCGGAAGCCGATTTATTCACGTGAAGGCGGCAACGTCACGATTTTCGACGAGCGGCAAAATGTTATCGATCATGCCGACGGCGACTACGCTGACGAGCCGATGATTTACCAGGCGTTTCAGCCTTTGCCGCGCTTTGGCGATAGCTATACGCTGATTGGCAGTTGGATCATTGACGATGAAGCCGCCGGGATGGGGATTCGCGAGGACAATACGCTAATTACCAAAGACACTTCCCGTTTCGTCCCACATTATATTGCCGGTTAATCATACTTTTGTGATCTTGCTCCGGCGTCAATGGCGCAGTCATGACCATACTTGACTTCAGCGCCATTGAAGGAGGGAGACACCATGTCCTGGCAAACACATACCGTCTTTAATCAACCTGCTCCGCTCAATAACAGTAACTTATTCCTGTCTGATGGCGCGCTGTGTGAAGCGGTTTCCCGGGAAGGCGCGGGATGGGATAGCGATCTTCTCGCCAGCATTGGCCAACAACTGGGAACGGCGGAATCACTGGAACTGGGTCGTTTGGCGAATGCGTATCCTCCTGAGTTGCTGCGTTACGATCCCCAGGGGCAACGTCTGGATGACGTTCGCTTTCATCCCGCCTGGCACCTGTTGATGCAGGGGCTTTGCGCTAATCGGGTACATAACCTGGCCTGGGAGGAGGAGGCAAGGGCGGGAAGTTTTGTCGCCCGGGCGGCGCGTTTTGTATTACATGCTCAGGTAGAAGCGGGAACACTCTGTCCTGTCACGATGACCTTTGCCGCGACGCCGTTGCTATTGCAGATGCTTCCCGCCACTTTCCATGACTGGCTGGCGCCGCTGCGCAGCGATCGCTACGATTCGCATTTGCTGCCGGGCGGGCAAAAACGGGGCCTGCTCATCGGCATGGGAATGACGGAAAAGCAGGGCGGATCGGACGTACTCAGTAATACGACCCACGCGGAGCGGCTGGCGGATGATTCATATCGGCTGGTGGGACATAAATGGTTTTTCTCTGTGCCGCAAAGTGATGCGCACCTCGTGCTGGCGCAGGCAAAAGGAGGATTATCCTGTTTCTTTGTGCCGCGTTTCCTGCCAGACGGGCAACGGAACTCTGTTCGTCTTGAACGCCTGAAAGATAAACTCGGTAATCGATCTAATGCCAGCGCCGAAGTCGAGTTTCAGGATGCCGTCGGCTGGCGTCTGGGAGAAGAGGGCGACGGGATTCGGCATATCTTAAAGATGGGCGGTATGACGCGTCTTGACTGCGCGCTCGGGAGTCATGGCTTAATGCGGCGTGCGTTTTCAGTCGCGATTTACCATGCTCATCAGCGTCAGGCTTTTGGTAAGCCGCTGATCGAACAACCGTTGATGCGACAAACCTTAAGTCGTATGGCGCTATGCCTGGAGGGGCAGACGGCGCTTTTGTTTCGGCTGGCGCGCGCCTGGGAGCAACGTCGCGAGGCGAAAGAGGCATTATGGGCGCGATTATTCACGCCAGCGGCGAAATTCGCCATCTGTAAGCAGGGAATCCCTTTTGTGGCTGAGGCGATGGAGGTTCTCGGCGGGATGGGGTATTGCGAAGAGAGCGAACTCCCTCGCCTGTACCGTGAAATGCCGGTGAACAGTATCTGGGAAGGTTCCGGCAATATCATGTGTCTGGATGTACTTCGGGTGCTGACAAAACAACACGGCGTCTATGACGTATTGAGTGAAGCTTTTGCGGAAGTCAAAGGTCAGGATCGCCATTACGACCGCGCGGTACGTCAGCTACAGCAACGTTTACGCAAACCGGACGAAGCAATGGGCAGAGAGATTACGCAGCAGCTTTTCCTGCTGGGATGCGGAGCGGAAATGCTGCGTCATGCCTCGCCGCCGCTGGCGCAAGCGTGGTGTCAGATGATGCTGGATACACGCGGCGAAATGCCGCTGCCTGCCCAGGTGCAAAATGATTTACTGTTAAGGGCGACCGGGGGACTGCGGTAACGTTTGGCCTGTGGTACATGCCATCCGGCGCGAGCCACGCGGCATCAGGCATAGAGTATCGCCTGTACGCGCCAGTTATCCGACTGTTGTTCTTCATACATTTGAATAATTCTGTACCAGGACGCACCCTGTTCATCGGCTTTCAGGGCGATAATCCGCTCTACATCCTGTGGGTTTCCTGCAACATTACTGACCGAGATCAGGCCGATTTCATTCAGACCCGTTACGCAGTCAGCACTGGCGAATTCGGCAGACTGTGCCGTCGTACTCACCAGTCCGGCAGAAAGCAGCAGTGAGGATAAGGCAAGTTCTTGTTTCATCGTCAGCTCCTTATTACATACCCCGCATTTAACAGGACGCTCCATCACGGTAAACCTGTTTGTGTATTGTGCACAGGTAAACGCATAGGGACGCAAAGCAATGTAAAACTGACTAAAAATCAATCTACTGTTATTGACGATACAAAATGGCTTGTGAATACCACTGGCCGGTTACAACCGTTTCATCAACCATTAAGATAACGTAATAATCGGCTTTCGCAGCGACGGCTTTCGCTCTGATTTCATCTATAGCATCATCCGGGGAGCCCCGAACCAGCGCGCTTACGGTCCCCATCCGCTGTAGTCCTTGCGTTTGATCGCGACGGATTTCCTGCGGGTGATCGGCGACAGGCGGCGCAGGTTGCGGCGTACCCTGCAGCACGCTACACGCGCTTAATAACAGCGCTGCTATCAATGAAGCAAACCGACGCATAACTCTATCTCGTTTCCTGATAATCATAGTGTAATGCCTTATTGATTTCCCTTTAGGGGGAATGTTCCCGAAGTGTTACCTGTCACGCGATTTTCGAATGAAAACGTTGCGAAAGCGTAACCCAGTTCTCAAACATTATGAATTATTGCGCTATCCATAAACTTGCGTTAAGTATTTCTCCGTGGCATACCGGATAAAAAGGAGAGAATAATGATAGCGATTGAAACACGACAATTAGCCGGAGGCGTCGTACTACATGCCTTTCCGGAAGGGAAACGCGCCGTGTCGCTTCCCTGTGTGGTGTTCTATCATGGCTTCACCTCCTCCAGCCTGGTTTATAGTTATTTTGCCGTTGCCCTGGCACAGGCAGGATTCCGGGTAGTCATGCCGGATGCGCCGGAGCATGGCGCTCGCTTCGGCGGCGACTCACAGGGACGGATACACCGATTCTGGCAGATTCTGCACCAAAACATGCAGGAATTTACGACGTTACGTGCGGCGATTCAGGCGGAAAACTGGCTACTTGACGGGCGGTTGGCGGTGGGCGGCGCATCCATGGGCGGTATGACGGCGCTGGGCATTATGACGCGTCACCGGGAGGTAAAATGCGGGGCCAGTTTAATGGGGTCGGGCTATTTTACCGGGCTTGCCCGGACGCTTTTCCCGCCGTTATCCCCGCAGAACCCGGCACAGCAGGCGGAATTCGACAATATCATTGCGCCGCTACGTGAATGGGAAGTCACACACCAGTTAGAGCGACTGGCCGACAGGCCGCTTCTGTTGTGGCATGGTCAGGAGGATGACGTGGTGCCTGCTATCGAAACCTTCCGGCTCCAGCAGGCACTCGCCGGGGCGAAGCTGGATAAGCATGTGACCTGTTTATGGGCCGCAGGCGTGCGGCATCGCATTACGCCAGAAGCGTTGTCGGCGACGGTAGCGTTTTTCCGACAGCATCTTTAAACGCGGAGTATGCTTACACCCTGGGCTTCAAGCTGTTGCAAAACTTGCGGATTGGCATTTTTGCCGGTAATCAGCATAGCGATCTGATCGGCGCGGCTGAACAGCATTCCCGCGCGCTCGCCAATTTTACTGCTATCGACCAGCGCGACCAGTTTCCCGACGACGCTGAGCATTTTTTGTTCCGCCATGGCGGTTAGCATATCGGTCTTGTACAGGCCAT
Source organism: Salmonella sp. JXY0409-18 (assembly GCF_020268625.1). NCBI lineage: Bacteria > Pseudomonadati > Pseudomonadota > Gammaproteobacteria > Enterobacterales > Enterobacteriaceae > Salmonella > Salmonella sp. JXY0409-18. Next base: position 4,044,805 of record NZ_CP084216.1, on the reverse strand, counting down.
CCGCGGTTAAGCCCTTTCCGCTGGTAAACATCCAGTGGCCAGCATAGAGACTGTTTTCACTTCCCTGCGGGCTCAGGGTAATCGACTGGCTTTTGTTGTACTGACCCCCCATGATAATCACGCTGTCATGCTCTTGATCGATCAGATAATTCGCCAGCGGCAGATAGTTGGTAATGATCTGTACCGGCTTCCCGCACATTTCACGCCCCAGCAGGAAAGCGGTGGAGCCGCAGTTAATCACTACGCTTTCACCCGGGTTCACCAGCTGCGACGCCGCTTTCGCGATGCGTACTTTTTCATCGTGGTTTTGCGCCTGGTGCAGATTCATCGGCGTCCAGCGGGGCCGCTGTTGGGTAATGGCCTCTGCGCCGTTGCGCACTTTTTTAAGTTTCCCGCTTTCGTCGAGCTTGTTGATGTCGCGGCGCGCTGTCGCCGGGGAGATCCCCAGACGCTCAATCACGTTTTCGACGGTAACAAAGCCCAACTGTGCCAGCATATCCAGCAGTATTTGATGTCTTTGTGCTTCAGTCATGAGCTATTCCGATACAAATTGATTTGAAAAGATGATATTTGAAATAGCCTGGAAATACTAAAGTAAATGGAAAAAATGCCGGGTAATCCCGGCATGATATCGACTCACAGGAAGGATTTGAACGGTAGATCGGGTTCAATGGTAAAGCAATCGTCAAACCCACGCGGATAGTGGTATTCGAAATTGTCTTTATCCAGCGGCCAGGTAAACTTGCCGCCAACCTGCCAGATAAACGGTTTAAAACCATACTTCAGGCGATCTTTCTTCATTTCCCATAGCACGCGGATCTCTTGCGGATCGGCCTGGAAGTTCGACCAGATATCGTGATGGAACGGGATCACCACTTTGGTATTCAGCGATTCCGCCATGCGTAAAATATCCGCGCTGGTCATTTTGTCCGTAATACCGCGCGGGTTTTCACCGTAAGAACCGAGCGCGACATCAATTTGATGTTCGTTGCCGTGTTTCGCGTAGTAGTTGGAATAGTGAGAATCGCCGCTGTGATAGAGATTGCCGCCCGGCGTTTTAAACAGATAGTTAACCGCGCGTACATCCATGCCGTCCGGCAGTACGCCAGCGGCTTTCTGATCGGCGGGCAGGGTGATTAATGCGGTACGGTCAAAGGCATCAAGCGCATGAATTTCAATATCTTTCACTTTCACGACATCGCCCGGTTTTACCACGATGCAGCGTTCTTTAGGCACGCCCCAGCCAACCCATAAATCCACGCAGGTCTGCGGGCCGATAAACGGAACATCATCGGCGCAATTCTGCATTACGGCAGCCGCGACATTGACGTCAATGTGATCGTTATGGTCGTGGGTCGCTAGTACGGCGTCAATTTGACGGATAGCGAAAGGATCGAGAACAAACGGCGTGGTGCGCAGGTTAGGCTGTAATTTTTTGACGCCAGCCATACGCTGCATCTGATGGCCGGTTTTCATCAACGGATTACCGTGGCTCTGTTTACCGGTACCGCACCAGAAATCGACGCATACGTTAGTGCCGCCTTCAGATTTTAGCCAGATACCGGTACAGCCCAGCCACCACATAGCGAACGTACCCGGCGCGACCTGCTCTTGCTCAATCTCTTCGTTCAGCCAGCTTCCCCACTCCGGAAACGTGCTCAGAATCCATGATTCACGCGTGATGCTTTGTACTTTACTCATCGCATTTACCTTCATGTTTGTTCAAAATGGTTCAAAACGTGATTTGTTTTGATTAATCCTGACACTATTTTCTCAAGAAGGCAATGGGCTATTTTTTGACTTTTGAGTAGAGGAGAACGCAGCCAGAAGAAAATTTAATCTTTTCTGGCGTCATGGCGATGTATTCATCTTTATGATTTTACTTATTTTAATGAAGAAATGAGTTATTTATAAGTAAACCATGTATTAAGTGTGCTAATTATTTGCGCGCTACGTCACATTTAATCAAATTCAATCTTGTTGTGATTACTTTTGAAAATTACAGTGGAGGGACATTATTCTGAGCGCCTGTGACTCAGCAACCTTGTCTACCGGAGATCGTTATGGAGATCCTCTACAACATCTTTACCATTTTTTTTAATCAGGTAATGACCAATGCCCCGCTATTACTGGGTATTGTGACCTGCCTGGGCTATATCCTGCTGCGTAAAAGCGTCAGCGTGATCATCAAAGGGACGATCAAAACCATCATTGGCTTCATGCTGCTACAGGCCGGGTCCGGCATTCTGACCAGCACCTTTAAACCGGTGGTGGCGAAAATGTCTGAGGTTTACGGCATCAACGGCGCGATTTCCGATACCTATGCTTCGATGATGGCAACGATCGAACGGATGGGTGATGCGTATAGTTGGGTAGGCTACGCGGTGTTGCTCGCGCTGGCGCTGAATATTTGTTACGTCTTGTTGCGACGCATTACCGGTATTCGCACCATCATGTTGACCGGGCACATCATGTTCCAGCAGGCGGGGCTGATTGCGGTCTCTTTCTATATCTTCGGCTATTCCATGTGGACCACCATTATCTGCACGGCGATACTGGTTTCCCTGTACTGGGGTATTACCTCCAACATGATGTATAAGCCGACTCAGGAAGTGACCGATGGCTGTGGTTTCTCCATCGGTCACCAGCAGCAGTTTGCTTCCTGGATTGCCTATAAAGTCGCGCCGTTCCTGGGCAAAAAAGAGGAAAGCGTTGAAGACCTCAAACTGCCGGGCTGGCTGAACATTTTCCACGACAACATCGTCTCCACGGCGATTGTAATGACCATCTTCTTTGGTGCCATTCTGCTCTCCTTCGGTATCGACACCGTGCAGGCGATGGCGGGCAAAGTGCACTGGACGGTCTACATCCTGCAAACCGGTTTCTCCTTTGCGGTGGCGATCTTCATCATCACTCAGGGCGTGCGCATGTTTGTGGCAGAACTCTCTGAGGCCTTTAACGGTATCTCCCAGCGTCTGATTCCGGGCGCAGTACTGGCGATTGACTGTGCGGCTATTTATAGCTTCGCGCCGAACGCGGTGGTCTGGGGCTTTATGTGGGGCACCATTGGTCAGCTGATTGCGGTTGGCATCCTGGTTGCCTGCGGCTCCTCGATCCTGATTATTCCTGGCTTTATCCCGATGTTCTTCTCTAACGCCACTATCGGCGTGTTCGCTAACCACTTCGGCGGCTGGCGTGCGGCGCTGAAAATTTGTCTGGTGATGGGGATGATTGAAATCTTTGGTTGCGTCTGGGCGGTGAAACTCACCGGTATGAGTGCCTGGATGGGTATGGCGGACTGGTCGATTCTGGCACCGCCGATGATGCAGGGCTTCTTCTCCCTCGGTATCGCCTTTATGGCCGTCATCATTGTAATTGCACTGGCTTATATGTTCTTCGCTGGCCGCGCACTGCGCGCAGAAGAAGATGCAGAAAAACAACTGGCAGAACAGTCTGCTTAATAAGGAGTTTTGATTATGACCGTACGTATTCTGGCTGTGTGTGGCAACGGACAAGGCAGTTCCATGATCATGAAAATGAAAGTGGACCAGTTTTTAACCCAATCAAACATTGACCACACGGTAAACAGCTGCGCGGTTGGCGAGTACAAAAGCGAGTTGAGCGGCGCGGATATCATCATCGCTTCTACCCATATTGCAGGCGAAATCAGCGTGACCGGCAACAAATATGTGGTTGGCGTGCGCAACATGCTCTCTCCAGCTGACTTCGGCCCGAAACTGCTGGAAGTGATCAAAGAACATTTCCCGCAAGATGTGAAGTAAGGATGCAACATGAAATTACGTGATTCACTGGCGGAGAATAATTCTATCCGCCTGCAGGCTGAAGCGAATACCTGGCAGGAAGCCGTCAAGATCGGCGTCGATTTACTGGTGGCTGCCGACGTGGTGGAGCCGCGCTATTACCAGGCCATTCTCGATGGCGTTGAGCAGTTTGGCCCCTATTTTGTGATTGCCCCCGGCCTGGCGATGCCGCATGGCCGCCCGGAAGAAGGGGTCAAGAAAACCGGTTTTTCTCTGGTGACCCTGAAAAAGCCGCTGGAGTTCAACCACGAAGATAACGATCCGGTGGATATTCTGATCACCATGGCGGCAGTAGACGCCAATACCCATCAGGAAGTAGGCATCATGCAGATCGTTAATCTGTTTGAAGACGAAGCCAATTTTGACCGTTTACGCGCCTGCCGTACCGCGCAGGAAGTCCTGGATCTCATTGACCGCACCAACGCGGCAGCTTAAGAAGGAATTGAATATGTCATTACCAATGTTGCAGGTCGCGCTGGACAACCAGACTATGGATAGCGCCTATGAAACCACCCGCCTGATTGCCGAAGAAGTCGATATCATTGAAGTGGGCACCATTCTGTGCGTGGGCGAAGGCGTGCGCGCCGTTCGCGACCTGAAAGCGCTCTATCCGCACAAAATTGTGCTGGCGGACGCCAAAATTGCCGATGCCGGCAAAATCCTTTCTCGTATGTGCTTCGAAGCCAACGCAGATTGGGTGACTGTGATTTGCTGTGCGGATATCAACACTGCGAAAGGCGCGCTGGATGTGGCAAAAGAGTTTAACGGCGATGTGCAAATCGAGCTGACCGGTTACTGGACCTGGGAACAGGCGCAGCAGTGGCGCGATGCGGGCATTCAGCAAGTGGTTTACCACCGCAGCCGCGACGCGCAGGCCGCAGGCGTGGCGTGGGGTGAAGCGGATATTACTGCGATTAAGCGGCTGTCCGATATGGGCTTTAAAGTGACCGTGACCGGCGGGCTGGCGCTGGAAGACCTGCCGCTGTTCAAAGGCATTCCGATCCATGTCTTTATCGCGGGGCGCAGCATTCGCGATGCCGAATCGCCGGTAGAAGCCGCACGGCAGTTCAAACGCTCCATTGCCCAACTGTGGGGCTAAGGAGCGGCTATGCTGTCGAAACAAATTCCGCTCGGCATCTATGAAAAAGCGCTCCCTGCGGGGGAGTGCTGGCTGGAGCGCCTGCGGCTAGCGAAAACGCTGGGTTTTGACTTCGTTGAAATGTCGGTGGACGAGACCGACGCCCGACTGGCGCGGCTTGACTGGAGCCGCGAGCAGCGTCTGGCGCTGGTGAGCGCGGTTGCTGAAACCGGCGTGCGCGTGCCGTCCATGTGTCTGAGCGCGCATCGTCGTTTTCCGCTCGGTAGCGAAGATGACGCGGTACGGGCGCAGGGGCTGGAGATTATGCGTAAAGCGATTCAGTTTGCGCAGGATGTCGGGATTCGCGTCATTCAACTGGCGGGGTACGACGTTTACTATCAGCAGGCCAACGACGAAACGCGTTGCCGCTTCCGCGATGGGTTAAAAGAGAGCGTTGATATGGCCAGCCGCGCCCAGGTGACGCTGGCGATGGAGATCATGGACTACCCGCTGATGAATTCCATCAGTAAAGCGCTGGGCTATGCTCACTACCTCAATAACCCGTGGTTCCAGCTCTATCCGGATATCGGCAATCTGTCTGCCTGGGATAACGACGTACAGATGGAGCTACAGGCGGGAATCGGGCATATCGTCGCGGTACACGTCAAAGATACTAAACCCGGCGTGTTCAAAAATGTGCCGTTTGGCGAAGGCGTTGTCGATTTCGAACGCTGCTTCGAAACGCTCAAACAGAGTGGCTATTGCGGGCCCTATCTGATTGAGATGTGGAGCGAAACAGCAGAGAACCCGGCGGCAGAGGTAGCGAAAGCGCGTGACTGGGTGAAAGCGCGCATGGCCAGCGCCGGTCTGGTGGAGGCAGCCTAATGCAAAAACTCAAGCAGCAGGTATTTGACGCTAACATGGATTTGCCCCGTTATGGACTGGTGACGTTTACCTGGGGCAACGTCAGCGCTATCGATCGCGAACGCGGGCTGGTGGTAATTAAGCCAAGCGGTGTCGCCTATGAAACCATGCAGGCAGATGACATGGTGGTGGTGGATATGGATGGCAAAGTGGTGGGGGGAGGTTATCGTCCTTCTTCCGATACCGCTACCCATCTGGCGCTGTATCAACGCTATCCGTCGCTTGGCGGCGTCGTTCATACCCACTCCACCCACGCCACGGCATGGGCGCAGGCGGGGATGGCTATTCCAGCGCTCGGCACCACGCACGCGGACTATTTCTTTGGCGATATTCCTTGTACCAGAGCGTTAAGCGAAGAAGAAGTGCAGGGCGAGTACGAGCTGAACACCGGTAAGGTGATTATCGAAACGCTGGGCGAGGTGGAACCGCTGCATACGCCAGGCATTGTCGTGTATCAACACGGGCCGTTCGCCTGGGGGAAAGATGCGCACGATGCGGTACATAACGCGGTCGTCATGGAGGAAGTGGCGCGAATGGCGTGGATTGCGCGCGGTATTAACCCTGGCCTCAACCCCATCGACGATTATCTGATGAACAAGCACTTCATGCGTAAGCATGGCCCGAATGCGTATTACGGGCAGAAGTAAAACAACGCTCCGGGATCCTATCCCTCAGGGATGTAATTGGTCAGATTCCGGAGCTTCTTTCATAACACTCTATAGAATCATACTACTGTGTCTATCAACGGATTGTTTGTTAAAACTGACCCACAGCGGCGTCGGTATGGAGTAGCTGCGTTAATTGGTTTTGCAGCGGGTATTATTTCAGCATTTGTAAAATGGGGCGCGGAAGTTCCTTTACCGCCGCGAACGTTTTCCGGCGGGCGCGATGAGTTTAATCCACCGTATATTTTTTTGCGGGATTATTTAGGCATTGACCCAACACAAACGGTTTATACCTTTTCTGAGCATGTTATTAACCCTGTGATGGTAACTCACATTATCTTTTCGCTGGTGTTCGCAATAGGTTACTGCGTCGTCGCGGAAATTTTCCCGAAAGTTAAATTATGGCAGGGGATACTGGCGGGGCTGATTGTTACGGTTGTCGTGCATGGCATATTCTGCCCGGCGCTGAACTTAACGCCTCCGCTTACACAACTTCCTTTTGACGAGTACGCTTCTGAAATTCTGGGACATGTATTTTGGTTTTGGGTGATTGAATTAATGCGCCGCGATCTGCGAAACCGCATAACGCATGAGCCGGATGCCGAAGTGCCATTAACAACCCGATAAGCGAAAAAAATGCCCCCTGACCAGGGGGCAAAACTATGGCATTTTCCTGATACTAGCGATAAATCTCCGCGCTGGCATGCATGTTGCCGTTACTACCGGGCTCCCGTAACAAAATCGGGTGGTAGTAAGTTGCGCCTCGCGCATCAGTTTCTTCTTTCAGCGCCTGGCGGGCCTCGCTTTCAGTCGCGAAATTATGGTTTATGTAAATCACGCCTAAGCTCTGTATATCGTCCATATTTCTGGCCTGACGATTATCAATTTCAATGGCTGCCATTGTATTTACGCTGAGCAAAAATCCAGCCAGAAGGGGGAAAATACGGAAGAACATAGTGACCTCCTCGGCGGCGGTTGCTGACCTGGCCCTGCCTCCTTTTTTGTGAACCTCTGATGTTATTTTAATCGCTACCAGCAGGAGCGATAGCGACCATTTCTGATGCAGTTGTTCAAAAAATTACCGCATTTCCCGCTGATGCCTGATAAATCGTCAACTCGCTAGCTGTTATGGTGGTTAACAGGTCGGTATCTCATCCTTAATCTTTTACATTTCAGAACTGATCGGCAGGCACATAAATAATCGAACTATTGCCTTGAGTTTCGCCGGGCGTGTCAGTATTATAACGCGTCATTTTTCAGCCGACCTTTAACACGTTCCTTGCCTCCATGGGCCGCGGCTGACCCAGACAGGAGGCTGAATAATCCGTAAGGAGCAATTCGATGCGTCATTACGAAATCGTTTTTATGGTCCATCCTGACCAGAGCGAACAGGTTCCGGGTATGATCGAGCGTTACTCTGCCGCCATCACTGGCGCAGAAGGCAAGATCCACCGTCTGGAAGACTGGGGCCGCCGTCAGCTGGCTTACCCGATCAACAAACTGCACAAAGCGCACTACGTTCTGATGAACGTTGAAGCGCCGCAGGAAGTGATCGATGAGCTGGAAACTACCTTCCGCTTCAACGATGCCGTTATCCGCAGCATGGTTATGCGTACTAAGCACGCTGTTACCGAAGCTTCTCCGATGGTTAAAGCGAAAGACGAGCGCCGTGAGCGTCGCGATGATTTCGCTAACGAAACCGCAGATGATGCTGAAGCTGGGGATTCTGAAGAGTAATTTCTGATGACCAACCGTCTGGCGTTGTCCGGCACCGTGTGCAGGGCCCCCCTTCGAAAGGTCAGTCCATCAGGAATTCCGCATTGCCAGTTCGTGCTTGAGCATCGTTCTGTGCAAGAGGAAGCCGGCTTTCACCGGCAGGCGTGGTGCCAAATGCCCGTTATTGTTAGCGGACACGAAAACCAGGCCATTACTCACAGTATAACGGTCGGCAGCCGCATAACCGTTCAGGGGTTTATCTCTTGCCACAAGGCAAAGAACGGTCTGAGCAAAATGGTTCTGCATGCCGAGCAGATTGAATTGATAGATTCTGGAGACTAGCCATATGGCACGTTATTTCCGTCGTCGCAAGTTCTGCCGTTTCACCGCGGAAGGCGTTCAAGAGATCGACTATAAAGATATCGCTACGCTGAAAAACTACATCACCGAAAGCGGTAAGATTGTCCCAAGCCGTATCACCGGTACCCGTGCAAAATACCAGCGTCAGCTGGCTCGCGCTATCAAACGCGCTCGCTACCTGTCTCTGCTGCCGTACACTGATCGCCATCAGTAATCGGTCACGGTCCATTAATACGACTTTGAGAGGATAAGGTAATGCAAGTTATTCTGCTTGATAAAGTAGCAAACCTGGGTAGCCTGGGTGATCAGGTTAACGTTAAAGCGGGCTATGCTCGTAACTTCCTGGTACCACAGGGTAAAGCTGTTCCGGCTACCAAGAAAAACGTTGAATACTTCGAAGCACGTCGCGCTGAACTGGAAGCTAAACTGGCTGACGTTCTGGCTGCTGCAAATGCACGCGCAGAGAAAATCAACGCCCTGGAAACCGTTACTATCGCGTCTAAAGCAGGCGACGAAGGTAAACTGTTCGGTTCCATCGGTACTCGCGACATCGCTGACGCTGTGACTGCAGCTGGCGTTGACGTGGCTAAGAGCGAAGTTCGTCTGCCGAACGGCGTTCTGCGTACCACTGGCGAACACGAAGTGAACTTCCAGGTTCACAGCGAAGTATTCGCAAAAGTTATCATCAACGTGGTTGCTGAGTAATCAGGCATTCTCGTTTTTGCTAGCAACGAAACGTCGGCCCAGCGCCGACGTTTTGCTTTTTTAACCCCATCGCTTTTCGACTGGCTATCTCCCCCTCTTTTCGCGATAATCAAAAATAAAACATTATTTTAATTTCTTGGTGAAAGAATGGATACCCAACGCCAGGCCTCCCCGTTTGCCCGCAAAAACGTCGTTTATGTGTGTGCCGCATTTTGTTGCCTGCTATGGGGCAGCGCTTATCCAGCCATCAAAAGCGGTTATGACCTCTTTCAGATAGCCACCGACGATATCCCTTCTAAAATTGTTTTTGCTGGTTATCGTTTTTTGTTTGCGGGTGGGTTGCTGCTACTGTTCGCGCTGCTTCAGCGTAAACCGATTGGTCGGTTTCGTCCGCGCCAGTTTGCTCAGTTAACGTTACTGGGGCTGACTCAGACGTCGCTACAATATCTCTTTTTCTATATCGGCCTTGCGTTCACCTCCGGCGTGAAAGGCTCAATCATGAACGCGACAGGCACATTCTTCAGCGTATTGCTGGCGCACTTTATTTATCAGAACGACCGATTGAGCTACAACAAAACGCTCGGCTGTATTCTGGGCTTTGCGGGCGTCATGGTGGTGAACGTCAGCAACGGCCTGGATTTCAGCTTTAATCTGCCGGGAGAAGGCTCCGTGGTGCTGGCGGCGTTTATTCTTTCTGCGGCCACGTTGTATGGCAAACGTCTCTCGCAGACGGTCGATCCGATGGTCATGACTGGCTATCAATTGGGGATTGGCGGTCTGGTACTGGTCATTGGCGGCTACGTTTTTGGCGGTACGCTGACGATACATGGCTTCTCGTCGGTGGCGATTTTAGTCTACCTGACGTTGCTCTCGTCGGTCGCTTTTGCGCTATGGAGCATTTTACTCAAATATAATCGCGTGGGGATGATTGCGCCGTTTAACTTTCTGATCCCGGTTTCCGGCGCGGCTCTTTCGGCTATTTTCCTCGGCGAGAATATTCTGGAGTGGAAATACATGATTGCGCTGGTGCTGGTGTGTTCGGGGATCTGGTGGGTGAATAAGGTGAAGCGGTAATGCTTCACCTGAACGAATAGGGTATAGGCGGGGTAAGGCGTAGCCGGCGTTACTGTGCGCGAATAAAACTGCCGTCAGGCTGACGCGTAAACAGCACCTGTTGGCCGTTATCGCCATCTATCGTTAAACCTGTCACCACCCCGCTGGCATTCTGGCGAATTTTAATCATTTGACCATTTTTGAGATTACTCAGCGGCTTGCCAGCGCCTTCTACCTGCGCCATTGCATAAACGTCTGTTGGGGGCAGTCCGTGGTCACGGAACAGTTGCGCCAGAGTTTTACCAGGCTCTACCCGGTACGAGCGCCACTGTTGACCGATGCCGCTATCCTGCTGGAAAGGCTGCGTTTGCGGCTGGTTTTGTTCTTCCGGCTGGCCTTCCTGGATAGGTTCCGGCGCAACGGGCGCCACCTGATCCGGATCGTTTTGCGGCGCGACCAGTTGCGCCTGAAGCTGGGCCTCCGTCGGCGGCTGTGATTGCGATTGCAGATCCAATTGCGCTTCCCGCGTGACGACAGGCGAGTCGCTGGTCTCGCTGGCGGGCAGCAGGAAACCGATCACCAGCACGATAGCGGCAATGATAATGCCACGACGATGCATAGGCGGCAGCGGCTCCATGATGCGAAAATTATCCGGCGCGTGCCAGATTTTCGCCAGGGTTGGTTTTAATTCAAAGCGCCCGGGCATGGTTTACCTCCTGCTCCGCATCTCGTTCCTTAATCATAGAGTATAGATGGCTAACGCTATGATACTGGTAGTGCTATCCGCTTTCGTGACATCAATACGGATAATCTATTGTTTCTTTTTCCCTGCGATTTGTCATCCTCCCTGAGACAAAGTTTTACCAGAAGAAGCGTGGCTGTTATGCTGCCCGCTACTTTTTTGATATCCGATGAAGGAAAAATAATGGCCACCCCGACTTTTGACACTATTGAAGCGCAAGCGAGCTACGGCATTGGTTTGCAGGTAGGGCAGCAGCTCAGCGAATCCGGTCTTGAAGGGCTGTTGCCTGAAGCGCTGGTTGCAGGCATTGCTGATGCGCTGGAAGGTAAACACCCGGCGGTTCCTGTTGATGTGGTGCATCGTGCGCTGCGTGAAATTCATGAGCGTGCGGACGCGGTGCGTCGTGAGCGTTTCAAAGCGATGGCGGCCGAAGGCGTGAAATACCTGGAAGAAAACCGCGAAAAAGACGGTGTGAACAGTACTGAATCTGGTTTACAGTTCCGCGTTCTGACGCAGGGCGAAGGCGCGATTCCGGCGCGTACCGACCGCGTACGCGTGCATTACACCGGTAAGCTTATTGATGGCACCGTATTTGACAGCTCCGTCGCGCGCGGCGAACCGGCTGAATTCCCGGTAAATGGCGTGATCGCCGGCTGGATTGAAGCGCTGACTCTGATGCCAGTAGGTTCCAAATGGGAACTGACTATCCCACAGGAGCTGGCCTATGGCGAGCGTGGGGCCGGGGCATCTATTCCGCCATTCAGCACCCTGGTGTTTGAGGTGGAACTGCTGGAAATTCTCTAAGCGCTCCGGGTTTGCCGGATGACGGCGTAAACGCCTTATCCGGCAACCCTGACTTCAGCAGATGCCAATATTTTATTTTGCAAATGGCGTCGTTACGTGTATTTTTGTGAGCTAATTCGCATTATCAAAGTGATATAACACTCATTTTAAACATAAAATTAACATTGTATTTGAATCTTAGTATTCATCCCGCCGATTCTTACCTAATATCGATGAGTCCTGATAACAGGATCGTCGTATCATAGACCAAAGGCCGTAGAGCCCGCACAACACAGACAGGTACAGGAAGAAAAACATGGTAGATCAGGTAAAAGTCGCAGCCGACGAACAGGCTCCGGCTGAACAGTCGCTACGGCGCAATCTTACAAACCGTCATATACAGCTTATCGCTATTGGCGGCGCTATTGGTACCGGTCTGTTTATGGGATCGGGTAAAACGATCAGTCTCGCCGGACCGTCGATCATTTTTGTGTATATGATCATCGGTTTTATGCTTTTTTTCGTGATGCGCGCCATGGGGGAATTGCTGCTCTCGAATCTGGAATATAAATCGTTTAGCGATTTTGCTTCCGACCTGCTTGGCCCCTGGGCGGGATATTTCACCGGCTGGACGTACTGGTTTTGCTGGGTAGTGACCGGTATGGCTGACGTGGTGGCGATTACCGCCTACGCGCAGTTCTGGTTTCCCGGCCTTTCCGATTGGGTCGCCTCGCTGGCGGTAGTGATCCTGCTGCTAAGCCTCAACCTCGCCACCGTTAAAATGTTTGGTGAAATGGAATTTTGGTTTGCTATGGTCAAAATCGTCGCCATCGTGGCGTTGATTGTGGTCGGGCTGGTCATGATTGCGATGCACTTTAAATCGCCGACAGGCGTTGAAGCGTCTTTTGCGCATCTGTGGAATGACGGCGGCTGGTTCCCGAAAGGTATTAGCGGGTTCTTTGCCGGTTTCCAGATTGCGGTGTTCGCCTTCGTGGGCATTGAGCTGGTCGGTACTACCGCCGCAGAAACTAAAGATCCGGAAAAATCGCTGCCGCGCGCGATTAACTCAATACCGATCCGTATCATCATGTTCTACGTCTTTGCGCTGATTGTCATTATGTCGGTGACGCCGTGGAGTTCCGTGGTGCCGGATAAGAGCCCGTTTGTTGAGCTGTTTGTACTGGTGGGTCTGCCTGCCGCCGCTAGCGTGATCAACTTTGTTGTGCTGACCTCGGCGGCGTCTTCCGCCAACAGCGGCGTCTTCTCGACCAGCCGTATGCTGTTTGGCCTGGCGCAAGAAGGCGTGGCGCCAAAAGCGTTCGCTAAGCTATCGAAACGCGCGGTACCGGCGAAAGGCCTGACCTTCTCCTGTATCTGCCTGCTGGGCGGCGTGGTTATGCTGATGGTCAACCCGAGCGTGATTGGCGCATTCACCATGATCACTACGGTTTCGGCTATCCTGTTTATGTTTGTCTGGACCATCATTCTGTGTTCATACCTGGTGTACCGCAAAAAGCGTCCCCACTTGCATGAAAAATCCATCTATAAGATGCCGCTCGGTAAGCTGATGTGCTGGGTCTGTATGGCGTTCTTTGCGTTCGTGCTGGTATTACTGACGCTGGAAGACGATACGCGCCAGGCGCTGATCGTGACGCCGCTGTGGTTTATCGCGTTGGGTCTGGGCTGGCTGTTGATAGGTAAGAAACGGATGGCGGGAATGCGTTAATTGTTTTGCCCGGTAGCGCTGGCGCTTACCGGGCTTACAGCGTAGCGTTGATTTGTAGGCCGGATAAGGCGCGGTTTACAGCCGCCACCCGGCAAAATGCCTGGCTGGCGATTATTCCCCGGCCAGCGCGCGTGGGAACAGCACGTTATTCTCCAGGCTGATGTGCTCCATCAGATCATCAATCATCTCATTAATGCCGTTATACATCGCTTTCCAGGTGGTGCAGGCTTCTGGCGGCGGCGTTACATTTTGGGTGACGTGTTTGATGACGTCTACCAGCTCTCCCGCCTCGTCATGCTCGATTTCCATTACGCTTATCGGGCCCGTTGCCTGGCGACCCATACCCTGTTTGATCATGGGGAACAGGATCTGTTCTTCTTTCATCATATGGCTGGAAAGCTCTTCATGCAGCGCGGTGAGATATTTTGTCAGGCCGCGTGGGACGTTTGGCTTATCCGCGTGAACGCGTTCCACTTTGGTTGCCTGCAGGATAAGCTCCGGCAGTTGTTCGCGGTGTCGATCATGATAGCGCACCACGATATGGTCAATAATGTCCGCCAGCGGAACGGCGCGCCAGTCTTTTTCGATGGGCTGTTCAGCCAACTGCGCGAGTTGCGCTTCAATGATGTCAATATCGACGTCGTGACGCGCGGCGGCGCGCGCCAGCGTCTGTTTTCCGCCGCAGCAGTAATCCATATCGTACTGGCGAAACAGCGCCGATGCGCGGGGAATAGAGAGCGCCAGTTCGCCTAAAGGTTGATCGCGATAAGCCATTGCCGTTACCTCATTTGCAATAATATAAGTTGTATTTTAAATGCATCTTTAAGGCGAGGCTATAACTCTTTAGGGGTGCGTATAATTTAAGCCAGGATGAGATTAGCGTTCCGTGACCGGAACGACGGTCGCTTTTTCCGGTTTCGCTCTCACGGCAATGACCACGCCCGCCACCAGGAGCGCAATGCCGCTTAACGTCAGGAATGGCGGGATTTCCTGGCGCAGAATGAAGGTATAGAGCAGTCCCGCCAACGTCTCAAAAACAATCAGCGGCCCTAAAATAACGGTTGGCAATTTTTGGCTGGCGATATTCCAGCACAGCGCGCCCACCCAGGAACACAGCACCGCGATGGCGATCATCAGACCGATAAACAGCGCGGGATGCGGGCCAAAGGGCAGGGTAAATAGCGGTTTCTGGATACTCAGCCACAGACAGACCGCCGCGTAGCCGATTAACGAGACCGGCAGTGTAACCAGCGCCTGCGCCGTTGCCCACATCATGGGATGTTTGTCGGGATTTTCCCGCAGCCAGCGGGCGTTGCGCAGCGCATACCATGCCCAGCACGCTACGGAAATCAGCGCCAGCACAATGCCTGAACCATAGCGCCAGCCGCTAACATCGGATAATCCCTGACTAAGTTCAGCAATATTGACGCACAGCAGGCCAAAACCGATAAGCGCCAGCGCGGGCGCTAAACGCCGCCAGGATAATCTGCCGTCTCGTTGGCTATAGAGAACGTTAGCGAAAAGCGGAATGACGACCGGCAATGTCCCGATGATCATCGTCGACACCGGCGCGCCGGTTCGCTGAATAGCGCTGGCGAGGCAGGCGTAATAGATTACATTGCCCATCAGGGTCAGCGACAGGGCGGTGGACCAATCTTTGCGCGTCAACTGGCGTAACCGCGTGCGGCCTAACCAGGCAATCGGCAGGGCAATCAGCCCCAGCGCCAGATAGCGTCCCATTGACTGTAAGAGGGCCGGGTAATCCGGCACGATTAACGGGCCGACGAAAATCAATCCCCACATTAGCCCTGCCAGCAGGGCGTATAGCACGCCGCTAATCATCAGATTCTCCTCATAAACCGTTCTGTCATTATCAGAGAAGGTCTATGAGGATGCTACATAAATTAACTAAATTTTAACACTTACAGTACGGAGCGAAGGCTTTCTGTGAGCGTCGTCGTCGGGCGACCGATGAGTTTACGCAGCGTATGGCTGTCATCAAACAGGCCGCCTTTCGCCGCGCCAGCGTCAGAATTGGCTAACATATCCGCCAGTCCGTCAGGCAGGCCTGCGCCTTTCAGCGCGGCGGCAAAATCGACTTCACTCAGGTTCTGGTAGACGATTTTTTTTCCGCTCTGATGAGTAAGTTCATCCGCCAACTGGCTTAATGTCCAGGCGTCATCACCCGCCAGTTCGTAGACATTCCCGGCGTGACCCTCTTCACGGATGACGCGCGCGGCGGCGGCGGCATAGTCAGCGCGCATTGCGGAGGCGATTTTCCCTTCTCCCGCTGCGCCAATAAAGACGCCATGCTTCAGCGCGGCAGGGACGCTCGCCAGGTAGTTTTCCGTATACCAGCCGTTACGTAATAGCGTGTGAGGAATACCTGACTCAGCCAGCATTTTTTCCGTTTCAATATGTTCATCGGCGAGCGCCAGCGGCGATTTATCCGCATGTAGCAGGCTGGTATAGGCGATGAATTTCACCTTCGCGGCAATGGCGGCCTGAATGACGTTGCGGTGCTGCGCGGTGCGTTGTCCCACTTCGCTGGATGAAATGAGCAGCAGTTTATCAACGCCCTGTAAGGCGGTGGTCAGCGCGGCTTCGTTAGCGTAATCCGCCTGGCGAACGGCAATCCCGCGCTGACTGAGCGGGGCGGCTTTTTTCGGGTTACGGACGATCGCGACGAGGTGACTGGCGGGCGTCGTTTTTAGCAGGTTTTCAATAACGTGTTGGCCCAGTTGGCCTGTTGCGCCAGTGATAGCAATCATGGTGAACTCCTCAGTGTTGGTCTTGTGTTTTATTACGCTACCACCTAAACTTACTTTTAGTAAGTACGTACAAAAAGGTAAGTATCAATGCGCGCTCATACTCTTTCCCGGCAGTTGCGTGAAGGCAATCTCTTTGCTGAACAGTGCCCGTCCCGTGAGGTGTTAAAACATGTCACCAGTCGCTGGGGCGTACTGATTCTGGTCGCGTTACGCGACGGTACACACCGTTTTAGCGACCTGCGTCGCAAGATGGGAGGCGTGAGTGAAAAGATGCTGGCGCAGTCGTTACAGGCGCTTGAACAGGACGGATTTCTCAACCGGGTGTCATATCCAGTTGTTCCGCCGCATGTGGAGTACAGCCTGACGCCGCTTGGCGAGCAGGTGAGTGATAAAGTCGCCGCGCTGGCGGACTGGATAGAACTGAATTTGCCGCAGGTATTGGCGCAGCGGGACCGTTTATCAGATGGCGGCTAGCGCTTTATTCGGCCTGCCAGTCAGGCCGAATAAACGCAGCGCCATACGGGACACACGTTACTTGCTCAAATCCACCTGATAAATGGCAAAACCAATATCATCGACGGCAACCTTCTTCATCGGATACTGTCCTTTCGCTTTAATGAAGGCAGCGGCTTTATCGCCTGGCGATGTTTCAAAGCGGATATCCAGCGCCGTATTGCTGTGGATTGGCGCCAGACGCCAGTTATTATCCGCCGCCGGATGGATTTCGCCCGCGCGTTTTGACTCTGCGCCAATCCATGCCGCCAGCACGGCGCGATTTTCATCCGGAGACGCAAAGGCGATATGGCTGTCGCCCGTGCCGGCAAACTTGCCGCCGTAAGCGCGATAGTTATTCGTGGCGACCAGGAACGTAGCGTTCGGGTCGACAGGCTTACCGTTAAAGGTCAGGTTTTTAATACGTTCCGCCTGCGGATTCACCATCTGACATTCGCCATCATAGCGGGCGGGCTGTGACACATCGATTTGATAATTCACGCCGTCAATGACATCGAAATTATAGGTGCGAAAGCCATCCCAATTGATCAACGATTGCGGTTTGTTGCTATGAATATCAATCTGATTAAATTGTCCGGCAGAACATTCCAGCCACTCTTTTACCTCCTTGCCGCTGGCTTTCACCACCACCAGCGTATTCGGATAGAGATAAAGATCGGCGGCGTTACGGAAGGTCAACTGGCCTTTTTCCACCTCGACAAAGCTGGCAGGATCGTTCTTACGCCCGCCAACTTTAAACGGCGCGGCGGCGGACAGCACCGGCAGTTTCGCCAGATCCGGATCGCCCTGAATAAAGTGTTCCACATACGCTTTTTGCGCGTTATTCACCACCTGTACGGTAGGATCGTCCTGCACCAGAGCAAGATAACTGTACATATTATCGGCGGATTTACCGATGGGCTTGCTGACAAACTCGCGGGTGGCATCGTGATCGGCTTTCAGAATACCGACCAGCTTACTGTCTTCCGCCGCCAGCGACTTTTTAGCGGCGGCGTCGTAAATAGGCCGCGCTTCCGCTTTCGCCTGCGTAACCTGCCATTTGCCGTTGTCGTTGTTGAGCACCAGATCGACCACTCCCAGATGGTCGCCCCACATGCCAGGCATTACCGCAGGAATGCCGTTAAGCGTACCTTTGGCGATATCCGCGCCTTTGATGTCGGCAAAATCTTTACCGGGGAAGACGGCGTGGGCGTGACCAAACATAATCGCGTCAACGCCGGGAACTTCGCTGAGGTAATAAACCGAGTTTTCCGCCATGCTGTGGTACGGATCGGCAGAAAGGCCTGAGTGAGCAATGACTACCACGATATCTGCGCCTTTCTCGCGCATTTCGGGCACATATTTCCGGGCGGTTTCCGTAATGTCATTGACGGTAACTTTGCCGCTCAGATTCGCTTTATCCCAAATCATGATTTGCGGCGGAACAAAGCCGATATAGCCGATTTTCAGAGTTTGCGGGTGGCCGTCTTTATCAATAACGCTCGTCTCTTTAATCAGATAAGGCGTAAAGAGCGGCTTTTGGGTTTTAACGTCGATAATATTGGCGTTAACATAAGGGAATTTCGCGCCGGCCAGCGCGTTATGCAGATAGTCCAGACCATAATTAAACTCATGGTTGCCGAGGTTTCCAACCGCGTAATCCAGAGTGTTGAGCGCTTTATAGACCGGGTGAACATCACCGTCTTTGAGCCCTTTTGCCGCCATATAATCGCCCAGAGGGCTCCCCTGAATCAGGTCGCCGTTATCCACCAGCACGCTGTTTTTGACTTCATTTCGGGCGGCATGAATCAAACTTGCGGTACGTACCAATCCGAATTTTTCGGTTGCGGTATCCTTGTAATAATCGAAATCCATCATGTTGCTATGTAAATCAGTAGTTTCCATGATACGGAGATCGACGGTGGCCGCATTCACGCTGGCGGCGATCAGCGTAGCCAGAAGCGTTGCACTAAACTTAATCATCAGAGGCACCTTTTAAGAACGCAATAGAAAAGCCGGATAGTGAAAAATAGCGATGATAAACAGTGAAACCCGATATCGTTCCGACCGTCGCCAGAAGAAGGCGAAACCGCCCCATCCGGCCGATTTTTTGCGAGTGTTCACAGAAGGGTGAATCATGCCATGAAAGGTATTATCAAAACCGCAGACGGTATCACAGTTGGCGGAACCCTTAACGATCGGGTATAAGTAAAACAACGAGTTAACGCCCCCGTCATAAAGAGGTGGAGAATGTTAGAACAAGTATGCCAGCTTGCACGGAACGCGGGCGATGCCATTATGCAGGTTTATGATGGAGCCAAACCGATGGAGTACGCCCGCAAGCAGGACGATTCTCCAGTCACTGCGGCGGATATCGCCGCACATACCGTGATTCTCGAAGGGTTACGCACGCTCACGCCGGATATTCCGGTGCTTTCAGAAGAAGATCCGCCTGCCTGGGAAGTGCGCCAGCACTGGCAGCGCTACTGGCTGGTCGATCCGCTCGACGGCACCAAAGAGTTCATCAAGCGCAATGGCGAATTCACGGTCAATATCGCGCTGATTGAGCAGGGCAAACCGGTGTTGGGCGTGGTCTATGCGCCGGTGCTGAAAGTGATGTACTACGCGGCGGAAGGTAAGGCCTGGAAAGAGGAGTGCGGAGTGCGTAAGCAGATTCAGGTCCGGGATGCCCGCCCGCCGCTGGTGGTGATTAGCCGTTCGCATACGGATGATGAACTCACCGAATATCTCCAACAGCTTGGCGAACATCAGACAACTTCTATTGGTTCCTCGCTGAAATTCTGTCTTGTGGCGGAAGGCCAGGCGCAGCTTTACCCCAGATTTGGGCCGACCAGCGTCTGGGACACTGCCGCAGGTCATGCCATTGCCGTTGCAGCCGGGGCGCACGTTCACGACTGGCAGGGAAAAACGCTGGACTATACCCCTCGTGAATCGTTCCTTAACCCCGGCTTCCGGGTGACTATTTACTGAGGAGCTTATGCAGCAGGTCGACCACCTGCTGTACCTCTTGCTGGGTTAACGCGCCATCTTTCACCCATTGAACCCGACCGTCTTTGTCAAGCACAATGACGGCGGACCCCTCTTCTTTTAATTGCCAGGCGTTACGCGCCACGCCATTGCTGTCGACAATAAATTGCGACCACGGATAGAGCTTTTTATTACTTTCTATACTGCTACGCACGAACATACCGGAGCCTGGGATCGCATCATCAGTGTTCACAATTGTGGTCGTCTGGTATCTGTCATGCGGGAGCTTGGCTGATTTAATCGCTTCAATCAGCGTGGCGTTTTTTTCCTTCGCTGACGTTCGACCCGCAATGTGCAGCAGGACGCGCACTTTTCCCGCCAGCTGCGCGCTATTCCAGTTTTTATAACTAAACTCATCTTTATTCAACGTCAGTTCGCCACGATCGGCAATGCCTACCGGCGGCACCCGTTGGTTAACTTCAAGGTTATGCGCACAAGCCATTATGGGGAGTAGCAGACACGACATCGCCAGAATTTTACGTAGGGTCATGGTCATTCCTTCTTTATTTTTTTGCAGGTGATCCGACCACTTTGGGCCGATAGTTAATCATATGTGCGATTGATGCTTTTTCCCGCAAAGGGGATGCCAGTTTGCGGGCGGGCGCACACTTCCTGTGAAAAATGAAGGCATATACTGAGAAAAATGAGCTGATGTTTAGATAATTCTGAATAACTGTAATCAAAAGGTAAATATACTTATGCACACTGGAAACGACGTAGATATGGTCTATAGTCATATGGCATTAAAATTTGCGCCTTAAAACTGTTGGGCCGATTGTGGCACCGCAAGGGCGTAATACTCTGCAGGAGACAACAATGAAAATTTTCCAACGCTACAACCCGCTACAGGTGGCGAAGTACGTGAAGATCCTGTTCCGTGGACGGTTATATATCAAGGATGTTGGCGCTTTTGAGTTCGATAAGGGTAAGATTCTTATCCCAAAAGTGAGAGACAAGCAGCACTTGTCTGTGATGTCTGAAGTTAACCGTCAGGTTATGCGTCTGCAAACTGAGATGGCGTAACCAAAAGTGCTATGCAGTAGGTTAAAAAAGTAAAAAAAACGGCTCCTGAATCAGGAGCCGTTGATGTTTCTGGCAAACGGATTTCAGGCCGCGCTGTCTTCTTTACCTTGCGCATCGGGCAGTTTCGGTGCCGGTACGTTGCTTTTATTGTCGAGACGCGTCACCAGCAACTGATCGATACGGTAGTTGTCGATATCCACCACTTCAAATTTGTAGCCGGAAAACTTCACCGAATCAGTACGTTTTGGAATCTTGCGCAGCATAAACATCATAAAGCCGCCAATGGTTTCATAGTTGCCGGATTGCGGAAACTCATCGATATCCAGCACGCGCATGACGTCGTCAATCGGCGTGCCGCCGTCAACCAGCCAGGAATTTTCATCGCGTGCCACAATTTGCTCTTCCAGTCCCTGGCCGACCAGGTCACCCATTAGCGTGGTCATCACATCGTTCAGCGTAATGATACCGACGACCAGTGCGTATTCATTCATAATGACCGCGAAATCCTCGCCCGCCGTTTTGAAACTTTCCAGCGCCTCAGAAAGGGTCAGCGTATCCGGCACAATCAAGGTATTGCGAATTTGCACGCCGCCATTCAGCGCCATACTTTGGTTCGCCAGCACGCGGTTCAGCAGATCTTTGGAGTCTACATAGCCGATGATGTGGTCGATATCTTCATTACACACCAAAAATTTTGAGTGCGGATGTTCGGCGACCTTTTTCTTCAGGCTTTGCTCGTCTTCGTGCAGATCAAACCAGATGATACTTTCGCGCGGCGTCATGGAAGACGGTACGGTGCGGGATTCAAGTTCAAACACATTTTCAATCAGTTCGTGCTCTTGCTTGCGCAAGACGCCCGCCAGCGCGCCGGCTTCCACCACTGCGTAAATATCATCAGAAGTAATGTCGTCTTTCCGCACCATTGGAATTTTGAACAGGCGGAAGATGTTGTTTGCCATGCCGTTAAACAGCCACACCAGCGGGCGAAAAACGAACAGGCAGAAGCGCATCGGGTTGATGATACGCAAAGCCACAGCTTCTGGCGCAATCATACCGATGCGTTTCGGGGTTAAATCCGCGAACAGGATAAACAGCCCCGTCACCAGCGAGAAAGAGAGAATAAAGCTCAGCTGCTCGGAGAGTTCTGGCGACATATAGTGCGAGAAAAGGGCGGAAAAGGCGGGCGAAAATGCCGCATCGCCGACGATACCGCCAAGAATAGCGACGGCGTTCAGGCCAATTTGCACAACGGTGAAAAACATGCCGGGATTTTCCTGCATTTTCAATACGCGTTGTGCGTTGATACTGCCTTCATCAGCTAATAACTTAAGTTTAATCTTACGTGATGCGGCAAGCGAGATCTCGGAGATGGAGAAGAACGCACTTACAGCGATCAGGCAGAATATAATGAATATACTGTTTAACATATCTTATCCGGCGAAACGCCAGATCCTCGGAAGGGAAGTTTATAAATCCGTGTGGTAACGTTTAATGAAAACCGGCTCGTAGCAGTGAGCCGATAAGTTCAGGGCTAGTATAGCGTAAGCTACTGTAAAGTCGCCAGAGGGTTCATTTTCAACTCCGACAAGTTCCCCCTACGCCAGCGTCGTCACGCGTCAGGCGGCAGGCAAACGCCGATCCCGCCAATCCCACAGTAACCGTATGGATTTTTGTGCAGATACTGTTGGTGTTCATCTTCGGCGTAGTAAAACGGCGTCGCATGGGTGATTTCCGTGGTAATAGGGCGATGGTTTCCGGCGGCGGCCATTGCCGACTGAAAGCGCTCGCGACTGGCGTGAGCAGCGGCACTCTGTTCCGGCGTTAAGGGATAAATCGCAGAACGGTATTGCGTACCGTGATCGTTACCCTGTTGCATCCCCTGCGTTGGATCGTGATTTTCCCAGAAAATCTGTAAAAGCTGCTCATAACGGATAACGGCAGGATCGTACACTATCCGTACCGCTTCGGCATGACCGGTCTGCCCGGAGCAGACTTCCCGGTAGGTTGGATTAGGCGTGTAACCGCCCGCATACCCTGCCGCGGTGCTATATACGCCGGGCAATTGCCAGAATAAACGTTCTACGCCCCAGAAACAGCCCATAGCGAAGTAGGCGATCTCCATCCCGGCAGGGACATTGGTCATAGAGTGTTCATTTACCGCATGCAGAGTGGCGATCGGCATCGGGGTGTTGCGTCCTGGTAACGCATCTGCTTGAGTAACCAGATGTTTTTTATCAAATAAACTCATGAGCTATTCTCCCGAAAGCGTTAATTGGCGTTAAGGTTGTAACGAGACGCATCTTTGCACACAATAACAACATTAATGTATCTGGATTTAACCATAAGAAATATTTGGGCAGTCGTCTGCTTTTCAATCGCAATTGTTGATTTTATGTTAAGCCGCGGAGCGGTAGTGTGATTTTTTCCAGGGGTGGGAATAGGGGATATTCAGGAGAAAATGTGCCACATATCCGTCAGTTATGTTGGGTTAGCTTACTGTGCCTGAGCAGTTCTGCGGTAGCCGCAAATGTTCGTCTGAAAGTCGAAGGGCTATCCGGAGAACTGGAAAAAAACGTTCGCGCACAGCTCTCTACGATTCAGAGCGATGAGGTGACGCCGGATCGGCGCTTTCGCGCCCGAGTTGATGATGCGATTCGCGAAGGGCTTAAAGCGTTAGGCTATTACGAACCCACTATCAAATTCGACTTGCTTCCACCGCCTGCGAAAGGACGGCAGGTATTAATCGCCAGGGTTACGCCCGGCCAGCCGGTGTTGATTGGCGGTACAGAAGTCATTTTACGCGGCGGCGCGCGCACGGACAAAGATTATCTGGCCTTACTGAAAACGCGTCCGGCAATCGGCACGGTGCTGAACCAGGGAGACTATGACAATTTTAAAAAGTCGTTAACCAGCGTGTCGCTACGTAAAGGCTATTTCGACAGCGAATTCGTTAAAAGTCAGTTGGGAATTGCTCTGGGCCGTCATCAGGCGTTTTGGGATATTGATTATGATAGCGGTGAGCGCTATCGCTTCGGGCCTGTCACCTTCGAAGGTTCGCAGATTCGTGATGAATATTTACAAAATCTGTTGCCGTTTAAAGAGGGCGATGAGTACGAGTCGAAAGATTTGGCGGAACTAAACCGCCGACTTTCCGCTACCGGATGGTTTAATTCTGTCGTGGTGGCGCCGGAATTTGAGAAATCGCGTAAAACAAAAATTCTGCCGTTAAAAGGCGTGGTATCGCCGCGAACCGAAAACACGATTGAAACTGGGGTGGGGTACTCCACCGACGTCGGGCCGCGCGTGAAAGCGTCGTGGAAAAAACCGTGGATGAACTCCTACGGTCATAGCCTGACCACCAGCACCAGTATTTCTGCGCCGGAACAGGTGCTGGATTTTAGTTATAAAATGCCGCTGCTGAAAAACCCGCTGGAGCAATACTATCTGGTACAGGGCGGTTTTAAACGTACCGATTTGAATGATACGGAGCAGGACTCGACCACGCTTGCCGTGTCGCGTTACTGGGACCTTTCCAGCGGTTGGCAGCGGGCGATTAACCTGCGCTGGAGTTTCGACCACTTTACCCAGGGGAACGTCACCAATACCACCATGCTGTTCTACCCGGGCGTGATGATCAGCCGAACCCGCTCGCGAGGGGGACTGATGCCAACCTGGGGCGATTCGCAGCGCTATTCAGTAGACTATTCGAATACGGCCTGGGGCTCCGACGTGGATTTCTCCGTACTGCAGGCGCAAAACGTCTGGATTCGGACTTTGTACGATCGCCACCGTTTTGTGATGCGCGCCAATTTGGGCTGGATAGAAACCGGTGATTTCGACAAAGTTCCGCCGGATTTACGTTTCTTCGCCGGGGGCGACCGCAGTATTCGCGGCTATAAATACAAATCTATTTCGCCTAAAGATAGCGACGGCAATCTTAAAGGCGCCTCAAAACTGGCAACCGGATCGCTGGAGTACCAGTATAACGTCACCGGCAAATGGTGGGGGGCGGTGTTTGTCGATAGCGGCGAGGCGGTGAGTGATATTCGCCGCAGCGATTTCAAAACCGGGACCGGGGTCGGCGTGCGCTGGGCGTCGCCGGTTGGGCCTGTCAAACTCGATTTTGCCGTACCGGTCGGCGACAAAGACGAACACGGTTTACAGTTTTATATCGGTCTGGGGCCTGAATTATGAGTTTATGGAAGAAAATAAGCCTCGGCGTGTTGATTTTCATTGTGGTGTTACTGGCGAGCGTTGCGTTTCTGGTCGGGACGACGACGGGGCTGCATCTGGTATTCAGTGCGGCGAACCGCTGGGTGCCGGGGCTGGAGATTGGGCAGGTCACCGGCGGCTGGCGGGACTTATCGTTAAAAAATATCCGCTATGAGCAGCCGGGCGTTGCGGTGAATGCGGGCGAAATTCATCTGGCCGTCGGGCTTGATTGCCTGTGGCGCAGTAGCCTGTGCGTCAATGATCTGGCGCTAAAAGACATCAATGTCGCTATCGACAGCAAAAAAATGCCGCCTTCCGAACCGGCGCAAGAAGAGGAAGAAAGCGGACCGCTGAACCTCTCCACCCCCTGGCCCATCACGCTGTCGCGCGTGGCGCTGAATAACATCAATATCAAGATTGATGACACTACCGTTTCGGTGCTGGATTTTACCTCCGGGCTGGCATGGCAGGAGAAAAACCTGACCCTGAAACCGACGCGGCTTCAGGGACTGCTGATCGCTCTGCCGAAGGTCGCTGACGTGGCGCAGGAAGAGGTGGTTGAACCCAAAATCGAGAAACCTCAACCGGATGAAAAGCCGCTTGGCGAAACGCTAAAAGATCTGTTTGCAAAACCGGTAATGCCGGAGATGACCGATGTTCACCTGCCGCTCAATCTGAATATCGAGTCATTTCGCGGCGAGCAGCTACGCATCACCGGCGATACCGATCTGACGGTGCGCACGATGCTGCTTAAAGTCAGCAGTATCGACGGTAATATGAAGCTGGATACTCTGGATATCGACGCCAACCAGGGCACGGTGAAAGCCTCCGGTACGGCGCAGCTCGCCAATAACTGGCCGGTCGATATTACGCTCAACAGTACGCTGAATATCGATCCGCTAAAGGGTGAAAAGATAAAACTCAAGGTCGGCGGCGCGTTACGCGAACAACTGGAGGTCGGGGTGAACCTTTCCGGGCCGATGGATGTCGCGCTTCGCGCCCAGACGCGGCTGGCGGAGGCCGGTTTACCGCTCAATCTTGAGGTCGTCAGCCAACGCATTGCCTGGCCATTGACGGGTGATACCCAGTTTCAGGCTGACGATCTGAAGCTCAAACTGAGCGGTAAGATGACCGACTATACGTTGTCGATGCGAACCGCCGTGAAAGGACAAGATATTCCGCCGGCGACCATCACGCTGGATGCCAAAGGGAATGAGCGGCAGATTAATCTCGATAAACTCACCGTCGCCGCTCTGGAGGGAAAAACCGAACTGAAAGCGCTGGTGGACTGGCAGCAGGCGATTAGCTGGCGTGGCGAACTGACGCTGAATGGCATCAATACCGCTAAAGAGATCCCGGACTGGCCCGCGAAGCTTAACGGCGTCATGAAAACCAAAGGCAGCCTCTACGGCGGCACCTGGCAGATGGATGTCCCGGAGCTCAAGCTGACCGGCAATGTGAAGCAGAACAGCGTTAACGTCAACGGGACGCTAAAGGGCAACAGCTACATGCAGTGGACGATCCCGGGGCTGCACCTTGCGCTGGGCCCAAACAGCGCCGATATAAAAGGCGAGCTTGGCGTTAAGGAGCTGAATCTTGACGCCGCCATCGATGCGCCAGGGCTGGATAATGCGCTGCCAGGACTGGGCGGCATGGCAAAAGGAATCGTTAAAGTCCGCGGTACGGTAGAAGCGCCGCAGCTGTTGGCGGATATCACCGCCCGCGGCTTGCGCTGGCAGGAGCTGTCTGTCGCCCAGGCGCGCATTGAGGGCGATATTAAATCCACCGATCAGATAGCGGGCCATCTCAACGTTCGCGTAGAGCGGATTTCGCAGCCCGACGTTAACATCAATCTGGTGACGCTTGACGCCAAAGGCAGCGAGAAGCAGCATCAGCTACAGCTCCGTGTTCAGGGAGAACCGGTATCCGGTCAACTCTCCCTGACAGGCAGTTTTGATCGCGAGGCGGCGCGCTGGAAAGGGACGTTAAGCGACACCCGTTTCCAGACGCCAGTGGGGCCATGGTCGTTAACCCGCGCGATTGCGCTGGACTACCGTAATAAAGAACAGAAAATCAGTATCGGGCCGCATTGTTGGCTGAACCCGAACGCCGAGCTGTGCATCCCGCAAACCATTGATGCGGGCGCCGCAGGGCGGGCGGTGGTCAATCTCAACCGCTTTGATCTGGCGATGCTGAAGCCATTTATGCCTGATACCACTCAGGCCAGCGGGGTCTTTAGCGGGAAAGCGGACGTGTCGTGGGATACCACCCAGGAGGGATTGCCGCAGGGGAAGGTCACGCTTTCCGGTCGTAACGTGAAGGTCACGCAGACCGTCAATGACGCGCCGTTACCGGTCGCGTTTGAGACGCTGAACCTCAGCGCCGAACTGCATAATAATCGCGCCGAGCTGGGATGGCTGATTCGCCTGACGAACAATGGTCAATTCGATGGCCAGGTGCAGGTAACCGATCCTCAGGGGCGGCGCAATCTCGGCGGTAACGTCAACATGCGCAATCTCAATCTGGCGATGGTCAACCCTGTCTTTTCGCGCGGCGAAAAAGCGGCGGGAATGTTAAACGCCAGGCTACGTCTGGGCGGCGATGTGCAAAGCCCGCAGTTGTTTGGTCAGTTGCAGCTTAGCGCGCTGGATATTGACGGTAATTTTATGCCGTTTGAGATGCAGCCGAGCCAGCTCACCATGAACTTTAGCGGTACGCGTTCGACGCTCGCCGGTATCGTGCGAACACAACAAGGGCAAATTAACCTGAACGGTAACGCCGACTGGAGCCAGATTGACAACTGGCGCGCGCGGGTGACGGCGAAAGGCAGCCGGGTGCGGATTACCGTTCCGCCGATGGTGCGCCTGGATGTCTCGCCGGATGTGGTCTTTGACGCGACGCCTTCGCTGTTCACGTTGGATGGGCGTGTGGACGTTCCGTGGGCGCGAATTGTGGTGCACGACCTGCCGGAGAGCGCGGTTGGCGTCTCCAGCGATGTGGTTATGCTCAATAATGACCTGCAACCAGAAACGCCGCAGACAGCGTCTATTCCCATCAACAGTAATCTGACGGTCCACGTCGGCAACAACGTGCGCATCGACGCCTTCGGGCTTAAAGCGCGTTTGACCGGCGATTTGAAAGTCGCGCAGGATAAGCAGGGACTGGGGCTGAATGGTCAAATCAATATTCCTGACGGCCGATTCCGCGCCTACGGCCAGGACCTGCTTGTCCGTAAAGGCGAGCTGCTGTTCTCCGGCCCGCCGGATCAGCCGCTGCTCAATATCGAAGCGATCCGTAACCCTGACGCCACCGAAGACGATGTCATTGCGGGCGTGCGTGTCACAGGCACTGCTGATGAACCCAAAGCGGAAATCTTCTCCGATCCGGCGATGCCGCAGGCTGAAGCGCTTTCTTATCTGCTGCGTGGGCAGGGGTTGGACAGCAATCAGAGTGATAGCGCAGCAATGACCTCCATGCTTATTGGCCTGGGGGTTGCGCAAAGTGGTCAGGTTGTGGGTAAAATCGGAGAGACATTCGGCGTAAGTAATCTGGCGCTGGACACGCAAGGGGTGGGCGATTCGTCTCAGGTTGTGGTCAGCGGCTATGTACTGCCGGGTCTACAGGTGAAGTATGGTGTAGGGATATTTGACTCTCTGGCGACGCTCACGTTACGTTATCGCCTGATGCCTAAGCTATATCTGGAAGCAGTGTCTGGCGTAGATCAGGCACTTGATTTGCTCTATCAGTTTGAGTTTTAGCAATGCGAATATTTGTCTATGGCAGTTTACGACAGAAACAAGGCAACAGTCACTGGATGACCAATGCCCAATTGCTTGGCGATTACCGTATCGATAACTACCAGTTGTATAGTCTGGGCCACTATCCAGGCGCAGTTCCGGGAAACGGAGCGGTATACGGTGAAGTTTATCGAATTGATAACGCCACGCTGGCCGAACTTGATGCTTTGCGCACCAGGGGCGGTGAATACGCACGCCAGTTAATCCAGACGCCTTACGGCAGCGCATGGATGTATGTATATCAACGTCCTGTTGATGGGTTAACTCTGATTGAAAGCGGTGACTGGTTAGACAGAAACCAGCCCTGAACTGAACACGCCACCCTCGGGTGGCGTTGTTTTTTTACATTCTGGCTGATGGCGCTAGCGCCGGGCATGGTGAGCTCTTATTCTGCCGTAGATCAATAATGACGCGCCGCCCAGGATAACAATGCATCCGAGAACCATAAATCCCTGCATGTAGCTGCCGGTTGTCCGGTAAAAATAGCCGACCATTAGGCCTGCCAACGTACCGCCGCCGCCAGCGCCGATGCCATTAATAATACCGGAGGCTGGGCCAATCGCATGGGGTTTAACGTGCGACTGGATAATCGACCAGATATTGGGGGTAAAGCTGGCGGCATAATAACCCATCGCCAGGGTAATGAGCGTGATTTTAAAGCCTGGCGCATCGACAAATGGCAGGAGAAATAACATCACGCCGGGGATTAGTAGGCCCAGTGAAGCAATAAGTACACGTTTTTGTGTCTTATCACTGATCCATGAGATAGGGATTGCCAGTATAACCGCAGTCAGATAAGGCAGAGAACTGACCAATGCTTTACTGAATCCAGTATAGCCGAGAGAATTGACAACCATGGGGATCCATAACGTAATTCCCCAGAACAACATCCCTTGAGTGATGTAGGTAAAAATAAGGAGTAGGAAGGGGGTTCCGCCCAGCGATTCCAGGGTAAGTTTAGTTTGCTCTGTTGGCGCCGGCGCACGATAATAAGGCGCTTCTTCCTGTTTTTTCAGCATTGTTATATAAAGTGGAACCACGACAACAATGCCGATCACACCAGTGATAATAAAAACATTTCGCCAACCGAAGGCAGCATCCAGCGGGGACAAAATCATAAATCCCAGGCCTAATGCCAGGAACTGTCCATAATACTGGATAATACTGTTCGCCTGCGTCCGTTCTTTGTCTGAAAACCAGTCGCTGGCGAAGCGGGACTGCTGCGGCCAATAAATGCCTTCGGTAATGCCAAGCACCAGCCGACAAATCAAAATAACGTACACTGACGAGGTAAATCCGACAAAAACGGTCGCAATCGACCAGATTAGCACCATCAGAATGACTATTTTTTTCGGATCGTATCGCTGGGTAAATACGCCGCCAAAAATATTTGAAAAGGCATAGCCAATAAGAAATATGGTTAATACAATGCTGGCCGTTGCGCCATCAATATTCAGGTCGTGTGTAATCGTAGGTAACGTAACGGAAAGATTAGAACGGTCAAGATAAGCAACAAAAAGGCCGAACATTAATGTCGCGCCGATCCGTAGCCATTTTTGCATTGAGGTCATTTTTCAACTCCGTTTGGCCGCGCGCCAAAATCAATTTGACGAAATAATATCTCACCGGATTTTATGGTCATTTGTGGTACCAGCACATGCGTCCCCGTGAGCGTTTCACCATGAATATCGGCAAATTCAACATGCCTGTTTTTTAATTTAAAGATGGCGATATCGGCAAATGCCCCAGGGGCCAGCGTACCAATTTCTGCTGCCATGCCCAATAAAACTGCTGGGGTATGGGTACAGGCGTTAATGACATCGGTAAGCGCGACGCCGAGTGCTAAATATTTCGATAAAATCCATGGTAAGGCGTAAACAGGCCAGGCGAGTTTAGTGATGGTTGAGAGATCGCTACTGATGATATCCGGAAGAAAGCCATTGGCGATGGCCCGGCGTGCCGTGTTCATTGAAAAATGGCTGCGACCATTGGCGGCATCAAATATAACGCCTCTTTCCCTTGCCTGACGGACTTCGGCTAAGACAGCGCCTTCATCAGTAAGAATGGTGCTACCTTTGCCGTGAAACGCATGAGCGATAATATCGCCGTGGCGTAGCAAGGAGACAAGTTCTTTCATGGGAACGACGGGATGAGTCGAGTGTATTGCCACGGGGCACCTTAAATCGTTGGCAATACGAAGGGATTCAGTCAGCGGTTTTAAGCCATATTCAGCAATGTCCTCAGTCTGAACCTTGAGTTTTAATCCCTGAAGAACATTGCGATACTGGCGAAACAGCGCGTGGATCTTATTTTCATCAATGTTGTCAGGATCATAATTTTCTTGTGACCAGGTTTGGCCCGGCGGCGACACGGTCAGAAACGCTTTGATTCGAACTTTGCTGGCGCAAATCACCGTTCGGTAGAAGGCATCAAAGTTTGCCGTACCGGCAGAACCTGCATCCACGACGGTGGTGACGCCATTCGGCGGCATGTACATATCAGGCCTGACGCCGCCTTCCGTCGCGTCATAAAAAACATGCGCGTGATAATCGATAAGACCGGGAGTGACGATCATACCGTCGGCATGGATAATCCGGGTCTCCGAAGTTACAGGATATTTATCGGCATCAACGATAATATCGTTAATGATGCGTAAATTGTTAATCTCATTAATATTACGAGCGGGATCGATGATATGTCCACCGGTAATTAATATATCATTTTTCATCATAATCTCTTAAAATAGTAAATAATTATGGCAGCCCTTAAAAATATATTAAAAAGTGTGTTTTGAGCGGATATTATGTTGGATTAAAAATACGGTTATTGGTAGGGAGAGCTTAGGATACCTTATTAAAAAGGTAATCGGGCCTATGCACTAAATAAGAATTTGGCGCTTGCTAATATTTAGGGCGTAAGTCCAGAGGAGTCTGCGGGCATTCACAAAACAATTATTATCTTAAGCTTTTTAGAGAAAATGTGAGCGTATTCAACCCTTTTTAATAAAAAATAAGGTAAAGTCTTATTCATTCCGTGAATGTTAAACTAATAATGATAAAAATTGTGTTCTATTCATTAGCCAATAAAAAGGCCCTCATTACTATGAGAGCCTTTATCTTGACGCTTATGTAAAAGCGGACTTATTTCTTCGCTGCGCGCTCGAAGGAGGCAACGATTTCCGCTTTAGCCGCTTCGGCGTTGTCCCAACCGTCAACTTTCACCCATTTGCCTTTTTCGAGATCTTTATAATGCTCGAAGAAATGAGTGATCTGCGCTTTCAGCAGTTCCGGCAGATCGTTCACATCTTTAATGTGATCGTACTCTTTGCTCAGTTTGGTGTGCGGTACGGCAACCAGTTTCGCATCTTCACCGGATTCGTCGGTCATTTTCAGTACGCCAACCGGACGGCAACGGATGACGGCGCCTGGCTGCAGCGGGTACGGCGTCGGGACCAGAACGTCTACCGGGTCGCCGTCCAGAGACAGGGTATGGTTGATGTAACCGTAGTTGCACGGATAGAACATCGCGGTGGACATGAAGCGGTCAACGAACAGCGCGCCGCTCTCTTTGTCAACTTCGTATTTGATCGGATCTGCGTTAGCCGGGATCTCGATAACGACGTAGATATCTTCCGGCAGTTCTTTACCCGCCGGGACGTTGAGTAAGCTCATGTCTGTTTCCTTTGAATTTATGACAAACAAGTGGCGAGTATTATAGCCAACTCACGCCGAAAGTCTTCGCTTGTTTTCGTTTCCGCCTCATCTGGCGCGTCGTTGCGGAGCATGAACTACAAAGGTTAAGAAACGAAAAAATCACGGGCCTGATAAGGCAACGCCGCCATCGGACATGTTATTGCCCAATGGCGGCTTCATGCGTTATTCCGCATGGTGGTAAAGATTACGCGTCCGGGTATTCGCGGATAAAGCGTTCCACATCGTCAACCATATGGCGGTTGCCGACGAAGAACGAGCGGCGCTGGTGCAGGCTTTCCGGAATGATATCCAGAATACGTTCTTTACCATCGCTTGCTTTGCCGCCGGCCTGTTCTGCGAGGAACGCCATCGGGTTGCACTCATACAGCAGACGCAGTTTTCCCTGCGGATGGCTGGCGGTGCTGGGGTAGAGATAGATGCCGCCTTTCAGCAGGTTGCGATGGAAATCGGCCACCAGAGAGCCAATGTAACGTGAGGTATAAGGGCGACTTGTTGAACTATCTTCTTCCTGGCAGAATTTGATGTACTTCTTCACGCCATTCGGGAATTTAATGTAGTTGCCTTCGTTAATGGAGTAGGTTTTACCCTTTTCCGGGAAACGCATACGTTCCTGGCACAGACAGAACACGCCCAACGACGGATCGTAGGTGAAAGCATGTACGCCGCAGCCAGTGGTGTAAACCAGCATGGTGGACGAGCCATACACGACATATCCCGCAGCGACCTGTTTGTTGCCGGGTTGCAGGAAATCTTCTTCGGTGACCGGCGTGCCGACGGGCGTCACGCGGCGATAAATCGAGAAAATCGTACCGACAGAGACGTTAACGTCGATGTTAGAAGAGCCATCCAGAGGGTCCATCAGCACCACATATTTCGCGTGTTCGCAGCCTTCAAAGACGACGATTTCGTCCTCTTCTTCCGATGCGATGCCCGCTACAATATCGCGCGCTTTTAGTGCAGCTTTCAGTTTCTCGTTCGCGAACAGATCGAGTTTCTGCTGAACCTCGCCCTGTACGTTCTCAGCACCGCTGGCACCCAGGATATCGACCAGACCGGCCTTGTTGATATCGCGGTGGATGATCTTGGCGCCCAATTTTATTGCCGACAGCAAAG
This sequence comes from Salmonella sp. JXY0409-18, assembly GCF_020268625.1. Lineage (NCBI taxonomy): Bacteria > Pseudomonadati > Pseudomonadota > Gammaproteobacteria > Enterobacterales > Enterobacteriaceae > Salmonella > Salmonella sp. JXY0409-18. The sequence goes on along the minus strand of NZ_CP084216.1, from coordinate 4,011,063 downwards.
CAGTGAGCTCACCGGTAGCCTGAGAGAACTCGTGCTGCTTTTCGACAATAAATTCACCTAACGTTTTCATAACACTTTCCCTGCAATTGATTGGAGTAAAGCGACCGTAACAATCTTAACAAACATTTCAGATGATGCGCTCAGGTGAATCGCGCCAGCAAAGTACAGATTTACCTGAAATGCGTTTCTCACTTGCCAGACATGTGCGTAAAATGGCTCGCAGATAAAAAAAGGATAGTGACGTATGCGCATTCATATTTTGGGAATTTGTGGCACTTTCATGGGGGGGCTGGCGATGCTGGCTCGCTCGCTTGGTCATGAAGTAACGGGTTCGGACGCCAATGTGTATCCGCCGATGAGTACCTTACTTGAGAAGCAAGGCATTGATCTGATCCAGGGTTATGACGCCAGCCAGCTCGATCCGCAGCCGGATCTGGTGATTATCGGCAATGCGATGACGCGCGGGAATCCGTGCGTGGAAGCGGTGCTGGAAAAAAACATTCCCTTTATGTCTGGTCCACAGTGGCTGCACGACTTTGTGTTGCGCGATCGCTGGGTACTGGCGGTCGCCGGTACCCACGGCAAAACCACGACCGCAGGCATGGCGACCTGGATACTGGAAGCGTGCGGGTACAAACCGGGCTTTGTGATTGGCGGCGTACCGGGTAACTTTGAGGTTTCCGCGCGCCTGGGCGAGAGCCCGTTCTTTGTTATCGAAGCGGATGAGTACGACTGCGCGTTCTTTGATAAACGTTCTAAATTTGTGCATTACTGCCCGCGGACGCTGATCCTCAACAACCTTGAGTTTGATCATGCCGACATCTTCGACGATCTGAAAGCGATCCAGAAGCAGTTCCACCATCTGGTGCGCATCGTACCGGGGCAGGGGCGCATCATCTGGCCGGAAAACGACATCAACCTGAAACAGACCATGGCGCTGGGCTGCTGGAGCGAGCAGGAGCTGGTGGGCGAGCAGGGACACTGGCAGGCGAAGAAGCTGACTACGGATGCTTCCGAGTGGGAAGTGTGGCTGGACGGCGAAAAAGTCGGCGATGTGAAATGGGGCCTGGTCGGCGAACATAACATGCACAACGGTCTGATGGCGATTGCCGCCGCGCGCCACGTGGGCGTCGCGCCCGCAGAAGCGGCCAGTGCTCTGGGGTCATTTATTAACGCCCGCCGCCGTCTGGAACTGCGCGGTGAAGCGAACGGCGTGACGGTGTATGACGATTTTGCTCATCACCCGACGGCAATTCTGGCCACGCTGGCGGCGCTGCGCGGTAAAGTGGGCGGCACCGCGCGCATTATCGCAGTGCTGGAGCCGCGTTCTAACACGATGAAGATGGGGTTATGCAAGGATGACCTGGCACCGTCGTTAGGGCGTGCGGATGAAGTGTTCCTGCTGCAGCCGCCGCATATTCCGTGGCAAGTGGCGGAAGTCGCTGAAGCCTGCGTACAGCCTGCTCACTGGAGTGGCGATGTCGATACGCTGGCGGAAATGGTGGTGAAAACCGCACAGCCTGGCGATCACATCCTGGTGATGAGCAACGGCGGTTTCGGCGGCATCCATCAGAAATTGCTGGATGGGCTGGCGAAAAAAGCACTGGTTGTGGAGTAAAAAATGCCCGGTGGCGCTGCGCTTACCGGGCCTACAATACGTACATTCCTGTAGGCCGGATAAGGCGCCAGCGCCGCCATCCGGCAGACGCTACCAACGTGTAAAATTACCCTTCGTTTTCCGCCAGCTCGCGCAGATACTGGAAAATCTGACGCGCTGATTTCGGCGGTTTGTTGCCTTCTTTCTCTTTCTTCGCATTGCGGATCAATGAACGAAGCTGTTGACGATCGGCGTGCGGCCACAGGGTCAGTACTTCGGCTACCGCGTCATCGCCTTCGACGATCAGACGATCGCGCAGATGCTCAAGCTTGTGAAACAGCACCACCTGCTGATTATGGCGGTTCTTCAGCTTGTCCAGCGCCTGGCGAATAGGTTCAACGTCGCGTTGGCGCAGCATTTTTCCGATAAGCTGCAACTGGCGGCGGCGTCCTTCCATTTTGATTCGCTGGGCCAGTTCAATGGCGTCGCGCAGATCGGCGTCCAGCGGGATCTTATCCAGCGCGTTTTTCCCCAGATCCACCAGTTCCGCGCCCAGGCGTTTTAATTCCTCGGCATCGCGTTTAATTTCACTTTTACTGACCCAGATAATTTCATCGTCTTCGTCTTCGATGTCATCACCGGGAACGTCGTCGAGCCAGTCTTCGGGCTGCTTTGTCATGTCAGGCTCCTTAAAAAAAGAGGCTAATGTTACCAGTTAAGATGCGCACTGAAAAACGGTTCTCTGTTAGACTTCAGAGAAACTCTCTCTACATTATGGCATTTGCAATGAAAGTAATCTCACAAGTTGAAGCGCAGCGTAAGATTCTGGAAGAAGCAGTTTCGACAGCGCTGGAGTTAGCCTCAGGCAAATCGGATGGGGCGGAAGTCGCCGTCAGCAAGACCACCGGCATTAGCGTCAGCACCCGTTATGGTGAAGTAGAGAATGTCGAATTTAATAGCGACGGCGCGCTGGGCATTACGGTGTATCACCAGAACCGCAAAGGCAGCGCCTCTTCGACGGATTTAAGCCCGCAGGCGATTGCCCGTACCGTGCAGGCCGCGCTGGATATCGCGCGTTACACGTCGCCGGACCCGTGCGCAGGCGTGGCGGACAAAGAACTGCTGGCGTTTGACGCGCCGGATCTGGACTTGTTCCACCCGGCAGAGGTTACGCCAGACGAAGCCATTGAACTGGCCGCGCGTGCGGAACAGGCTTCTCTAAAGGCGGATAAACGCATCACCAATACCGAAGGCGGGAGCTTTAACAGCCATTACGGCATTAAAGTGTTCGGCAACAGCCACGGCATGTTGCAGGGATATTGCTCCACGCGCCATTCGCTCTCAAGCTGCGTCATCGCTGAAGAGAACGGCGATATGGAGCGTGATTACGCTTACACCATCGGTCGGGCAATGGCGGATCTGCAAGCGCCGGAATGGGTCGGGGCCGAGTGCGCGCGCCGTACCTTATCCCGCCTGTCGCCGCGCAAGCTCTCCACCATGAAAGCGCCGGTCATTTTCGCCAATGAAGTGGCGACAGGGCTATTTGGTCATCTGGTCGGGGCGATTGCCGGCGGCGCGGTATACCGTAAATCCACTTTTCTGCTCGACTCGCTGGGCAAACAAATTCTGCCGGAATGGTTAACCATCGAAGAACACCCGCATCTGCTAAAAGGGCTGGCGTCTTCACCGTTCGACAGCGAAGGCGTGCGTACAGAGCGCCGGGACATTGTGAAGGATGGCGTACTGACGCAATGGTTGCTGACCAACTATTCCGCCCGCAAACTGGGGCTGAAAAGTACCGGTCATGCTGGCGGCATTCATAACTGGCGTATCGCCGGGCAGGGGCTGAACTTTGAGCAGTTACTGAAAGAGATGGGCACCGGCCTGGTGGTGACGGAACTGATGGGCCAGGGCGTCAGCGGTATTACCGGCGACTACTCCCGCGGCGCTGCGGGATTCTGGGTTGAAAATGGTGAAATCCAGTACCCGGTAAGTGAAATTACCATTGCCGGTAATTTAAAAGAGATGTGGCGTAATATTGTCACCGTGGGTGATGATATTGAAACGCGCAGTAATATACAGTGCGGTTCGGTATTGTTACCGGAGATGAAAATCGCCGGACAATAATACCCGTCATACTTCAGGCTGCAGGCGCGTTGGCTGCCTGCAACTCGAATTATTCAGGGTATTACACTTATCGTTAATAATAAAAAAGGAAGTGAGCAATGCGTAAAAGCCTGTTAGCTATTCTTGCTGTGTCATCGCTGGTATTCGGTTCGGCTGTTTTTGCTGCCGATCTTGAAGATAATATGGATATTCTCAATGATAACCTGAAAGTTGTTGAGAAAACGGATAGTGCCCCTGAACTGAAAGCGGCATTAACCAAAATGCGCGCGGCCGCGCTGGATGCTCAAAAAGCTACGCCGCCAAAGCTGGAAGATAAAGCGCCGGATAGCCCGGAGATGAAGGATTTTCGTCACGGTTTTGACATTCTGGTCGGCCAAATTGATGGCGCGCTGAAGCTGGCGAACGAAGGTAACGTTAAAGAAGCGAAAGCGGCGGCGGAAGCGCTAAAAACCACCCGCAATACGTATCATAAAAAGTATCGTTAATTTTTGTGGGATGGCGGCTTCGCTTTATCCGCAGGTCGCCATCCGGCAAAATGTAATACCCATCACACTTTCTCACTTTATACGGCAACGTCATTGTTTCGCCATTTCCTCTTTATGCCGCGATAGATCTCACACTTTCCCGGCGATAATTCATTAATGCCGCCTTTTCTGTGGCGCAGATCACCTATCCCACTCGCGTTTCCACTTCGAGGTGGAAAATAACTCGCTACAAACTTTTAACCCTTACCGCTAGTTTTATCTCATTGCCATTAACGGGGTGAGACGCGTGGATAACGGAGCAGTAAAACACGATGCCGGTGAGCGAATTAACGAACTGGCTGAACAGGTGTTAACGCAGGTGGATGGCCTGCTGGGGAGGCATCACATTGTCCCCAATGCGGTACAGACGCAAATGCTGACCTCGCACGTTCGCGCGATGGCGCACCGGTCAATTACCGGCGAGCCTTTACCGGAAGTCGATGCCAGCTTGTTTGATGAAATCTCAGCCGAATCAATGGCGCTCGCCCGCGAAATCGTGGCGGCGTTTGGCAACCTTCCTGACGAAGAAGCCTGGCTATTATCGGTACATTTTGAAGTCGCGAAAGACAACCTCTAAGGAGCAAAAAATGGAACAGATTACCGTCGTGATTGGCGATCGCCTGGGTAAAGGCCAGAAAGTGGCGGCAGGCGTGGAAAAAGCGGGCGGTCGCGCGGTCGTCGTACCGGGCGTCGCGGCAGACATGAAGCTGGGCGATGTGATGAAAGCGGAAAACGCCACCTTCGGCATTTCATTTTGCGGCAGCGGCGGCGCGGGCGCTATCACCGCGCAAAACAAGCATGGCTACAAAGCCAAATATGGAATGCGGTCAGTGGATGAAGGCGTCACCGCTATCAATGAAGGCTGCAACGTGTTGGGTTTTGGCTTTATGGATAAAGAAGAGCTCGGCGAGCGCCTGGTGCAGGCGTGGCAAAAGAAATACGGCGCCTGATGATGAAAGAGCAATTCACCACCACGGTGAGAGTAAAAGGCAAGGGCGACGCCAAAGCACGCGCCTTTGCCGATGCGCTGAACCATGTTCAGTCGGCGGTGATGAGAGAGTCGCCGTATATCTTACTGCGTATTGAGCCACAGGATGTGCGGATTGTTCAGGCGCATGAGTCGGTGCGTAAAGAGGCCTTTCTGTTTTTCTTTTTGCGCCGGGAACGACGCACTTACAGCGTGGAGCTGGATGTGACCGTCAACGTGACCGCCATCAATCTCGACAGGGTGGATTTCGTCGCGAAACGCTGATTTTTATTAAAAAGGCATAGTTATGTTCCTGATAATACTAATTAAATCGCTCATTATCGGTGCGCTGGTCGGCGTAGGGGTGGGCGCTGGGGCTGCACGCATGTTTCACGCGCCAACCACGCAGGGGATGGGCGCGTTCCGTACGTTGGGCGAACTCAACTCTTGTGAAGGCGACCCGGCATCTCACTTCTCCTTTGGACTGGGTTTCTTCTTTAACGCCTGGGCGTCGTCTGTGGCGGCCGGATCGTTCACCCAGGATGTCGATCACCGCATCATCCCTAACTGGGGCGCGGCGGCGCTAATGATCAAAAACCGTAACGTTGGCGAGACGCTGCACGACCCGAAAAAAATGGCGATCGCCTGCGCCGTCATCGGCATGATCGTCGTGACGTTCCTTAACCTGACCGCCTCATCCGTGCCAGAAGCGCTACAGGTGACAGCGGTTAAGGTGCTGGTACCGGCGGCAAACCTGCTGGTCAACATCGTCATGCCTGTGATCTTCTGGTTAGCGGCGATCGACGCTGGTAAAAAATCGGGCTTCTGGGCCACCGTTTTCGGCGGCGCGGCGCAGCTCATCATGGGGAACGCCGTACCGGGGCTGGTACTGGGTATTTTGATCGGTAAAGGCGTAGAAGAGAGCGGCTGGAACCATGTCACCAAAGTGATGATGGTCGCCATCGTTTTGCTGTTTGTGTTGAGCGGCTTCTTCCGCGGCTTCGACATGAAAATGATCGAGTCTTTCAACATGACGGTACCGAACTGGCTTGAACTGATCCACAACTCGCTCAGCGGCAAATAACGGAGGCCACAATGGAAGAGAATAAAGGTTTTTGGTATGCCGACTGGTCGTTCCCGATCTTTGTTGGCCTGCTCTCCTCCGGCGTTTTCGCCGGGACGCATATGTACTATCTGTACGGTATCGGCGCATTTAACGAAGTCGCTTTTGTGGCGATGTTGAAAGCGGGGATGGATACCGGCGTCTACGGCGCGGTCGCCGCTTTCGGCGCCAGCTTTTTATTTGCCCGCATTATCGAAGGTTCGCTGGTCGGGATTCTGGATATCGGCGGGGCAATTCAGACTGGCGTGGGCTTAGGGGTTCCGGCGTTACTGCTGGGGGCTGGCTTTGTCTTCCCGGTGGCGAACTTTATCGCTTCGCTGATAACCGGTCTGGTGATTGGCCTGGCGATTGGCTACATCATTGTTCTGGCGCGTAAGTTCACCATTAATCAGAGCGACTCCACGTACGGGGCGGACGTCATGATGGGGGCTGGTAACACTTCAGGCCGTTTTCTGGGGCCGTTGATTATCCTCAGCGCCATGACGGCATCGATTCCTATTGGTCTGGGCTCTCTGGTGGGCGCGCTGCTGTTTTATATCTGGCAGAAGCCGATTACCGGCGGCGCGATTTTAGGCGCGATGATCCTCGGTTCCATCTTCCCGATTGCGATTAGCTAACTGTTGATTTGTAGGCCGGATAAGGCGGTTGCGCCGCCATCCGGCAAAGGAGAGAACGATGTTTGATTTACTCCTGCGCCATGCGCGTCTGGTCGATGACACGCTGACTAATATTGCCCTGCAAGATGGCAAAATCGCGGCGTTGGGTGACGTTGATGGCCCGGCGGTGAAAACCATTGACCTGCGCGGCGAGTGTTACGTTAGTGCGGGTTGGATTGATTCGCACGTTCACTGCTACCCGACATCGCCGATTTACCACGACGAACCGGACAGCGTGGGTATTGCCACTGGCGTTACCACAGTGATTGATGCCGGCAGCACTGGCGCAGATGATATTGACGATTTTTACACCCTGACCCGTCAGGCGACCACCGACGTTTATGCGCTATTGAATATTTCCCGCGTCGGGCTGATAGCTCAGAATGAACTGGCTAACATGGCCAATATTGACGCCGATGCGGTCCGACAGGCGGTAAAACGCCACCCGGATTTTATCGTCGGCCTCAAGGCGCGGATGAGCAGCAGCGTGGTAGGCGTTAACGGCATCACGCCGCTGGAACGCGCTAAAGCCATGCAGCAAGAAAACGGCAACCTGCCGTTGATGGTGCATATTGGCAATAACCCGCCGGATCTGGACGAAATCGCGGAGCGTCTGACGGCGGGCGATATCATTACCCACTGTTACAACGGTAAGCCGAACCGTATTCTGACGCCGGAAGGCGAGCTGCGCGCCTCGGTGACACGAGCGCTGGCGCGCGGCGTGCGTCTGGACGTCGGGCATGGTACCGCCAGCCTGAGCTTTGCGGTGGCGAAACGCGCCATTAGCCTGGGGATTTTACCGCATACCATCAGTTCCGATATCTACTGCCGTAACCGCATCAATGGCCCGGTGCATTCGCTGGCTAATGTGATGTCGAAATTCCTCGCCATCGGCATGTCGCTGCCGCAGGTCATTGCGTGCGTGACGGCCAATGCCGCCGATAGCCTGAATCTGAAAACCAAAGGGCGTCTTCAGCCAGGTCTGGATGCCGACCTGACCCTCTTTACGCTTAAACGCCAGCCCGCCGTGTTGGTAGACGCGGAAAACGACAGCTTACAGGCTGAAGAATTGCTGACGCCGCTTGCCGCGATACGCGCAGGCAAGGGCTATATGACCGAACAAGGGAGCGCGGAACATGCCTTCGATTTTTGAGAAGTATCAATTAAAACAGGTGATTAATGCCTCCGGACGTATGACGGCGCTCGGCGTCTCCACGCCGCGCCCGGAAGTGATAGACGCGGCGATGGCCGGAATGAATCAGTATTTCGAGATGAAAGATCTGATGAATAAAACTGGCGAGTACATTGCGAAATTGCTGGAGGTGGAAGGGGCGACGGTAGTCTCCTGCGCCAGTGCGGGCCTTGCCCAGTCGGTTGCCGCGGTACTGGTGCAGGACAGCGACTGGCTGCTGGAAAACCTGCACGTTACACCGATTGAAAATAACGAAATCGTCCTGCCAAAGGGCCACAACGTCAACTTTGGCGCGCCGGTGGGAACGATGGTGGCGCTGGGCGGCGGCAAACTGGTGGAAGCCGGTTACGCCAACGAATGTTCCGCCGCGCAGTTGGCGGCGGCCATTACGCCGCGCACGGCGGCTATTCTCTATATCAAATCTCACCACTGCGTACAGAAAAGTATGCTTAGTGTGGAGCAGGCTGCGGTAGTGGCACGCACGCATAATCTCCCGCTGATTGTGGACGCGGCGGCGGAAGAAGATTTGCAGTGCTACTACCGCGTGGGCGCAGATCTCGTTATCTATAGCGGCGCGAAAGCGATTGAAGGGCCGACCAGCGGGCTAGTGATTGGTAAAACGCAGTATGTTGAGTGGGTAAAACGTCAGTCAGCGGGCATTGGCCGGGCGATGAAGGTCGGCAAAGAAGGAATTATTGGCCTGACCTGCGCCATTGAATTGTACCTGCGGGCGCAAAAAGAGAGCGGCGCGGAGATGGTAGAAAAAATGGCGCCCTTTATCGACACGTTGAACACGTTTAACGGCGTCAGCGCCCGTGTGGTGTGGGACAGCGCCGGACGCGACATCGCGCGCACGGAAATTAAGTTTGATGAAGCCGTTACCGGCATCGCCACAGGCGAACTGGTCGACGCGCTGAAGCAAGGGGAATACGCGATTTACTTTCGCGGATACAAAGCCAACGAAGGAATTATTGAAGCGGATGTCCGCAGCGTCGATCGCGCGCAGTTAGCGATTGTGGCGCGTCGTATTGGCGAGGTGATTAATCAGGAGAAACAAGCATGAAACTGACCCCTAACTTTTACCGCGATCGCGTTTGCCTGAACGTACTGGCCGGTTCGAAAGATAACGCCCGGGAAATCTACGCGGCGGCGGAAGGTCATGTGCTGGTTGGCGTGCTCTCCAAAAACTATCCGGATGTGGCAAGCGCAGTCGCGGATATGCGTGAATATGCGGCGCTTATCGACAATGCGCTCTCCGTCGGACTGGGGGCAGGCGATCCTAACCAGTCGGCGATGGTGAGCGAAATCTCGCGTCAGGTACAGCCGCAGCATGTCAACCAGGTGTTTACCGGCGTCGGGACCAGCCGGGCGCTGCTGGGGCAAAATGAGACGGTGGTGAACGGTCTTGTCTCGCCGACCGGCACGCCGGGACTGGTGAAAATTTCCACCGGCCCGCTAAGCAGCCGCGCGCCGGACGGCATCGTACCCATAGAAACGGCGATTGCGCTACTCAAAGATATGGGCGGCAGCTCCGTTAAATACTTTCCGATGGGAGGACTCACCTGTCGCGACGAGTATAAAGCGGTGGCTGACGCCTGCGCCCGCCATGATTTCTGGCTGGAACCGACGGGCGGTATCGATCTGGAAAACTTCGCCGAGATTCTGCACATCGCCCTTGATGCAGGTGTAAGCAAAATCATTCCTCACATTTATAGTTCGATTATTGATAAGGTGAGCGGCAACACCCGTGCGGACGATGTGCGTCAGTTACTCGCTATCGTCCGGTCGCGTGTCGGCTAATCATGAGGAGAGAGACGTGCGATTCCCCAACCAACGTTTAGCGCAGCTATTTGCGATGCTGCAAAACGAGACGCTGCCGCAGGACGAGCTGGCGCAGCGGTTGTCGGTCTCCACGCGTACTGTTCGGGCGGATATCGCCGCGCTGAACATGTTGCTGACGCCGCATGGCGCGCAATTTACTCTCAGCCGCGGCAATGGGTATCAGCTCAAAATTGATGATCCGGCACGTTATCAATCCCTGCAAACGCAGCAATCTCCCACGCTGGCGCGCGGTCCGCGCACCAGCCAGGAGCGGATACACTATTTGCTGGCGCGTTTTTTAACCTCCGCTTTCTCGCTGAAGCTGGAGGATTTAGCAGATGAATGGTTTGTCAGCCGTGCGACGTTGCAGAACGATATGGCGGACGTGCGCGAGCATTTGCTGCGTTATCATCTGACGCTGGAAACGCGTCCGCGTCATGGCATGAAACTGTTTGGCGGAGAGATGGCGATTCGCGCCTGTCTGACCGACCTTTTATGGACGCTGGCGCAGCAGGAGCCCTCCCATCCGTTAATTGTTAGTACCACGCTGAACACCGAGGTGTCTCAACGGCTGCAGTCTCTTTTGCCGGATATTTTCTCTCATTGTCAAATCCGCCTGACCGATGAGGGCGAGCTGTTTCTGCGTTTATACTGCGCGGTGGCGGTACGGCGTATTCGCGAGGGGTATCCGTTATCGGAATGCGTGGCGGAGGAGGTCGATGAAAAGGTGCGCCATGCGGCGCATGAAATTGCGGAGCTACTACAACAGCTGGCCGACAAGCCGCTGTCGGAGCCGGAAGTAAGCTGGCTGAAGGTGCATATTGCCGCCCGCCAGGTACAGGAGATTGCCCCCAGCGCCATTAATGCCGATGATGAAGAGGCGCTGGTGCGCTATATCCTCAATTTTATTAATACCCAGTACAACTATAACCTATTGAATGATAAACAGCTTCACGCGGACTTGCTGACCCACATCAAAACGATGATCACCCGCGTGCGCTACCAGATCATGATCCCCAACCCACTACTGGAAAATATTAAGCAGCACTATCCGATGGCGTGGGATATGACATTGGCGGCGATATCGAGTTGGGGAAAATACACGCCGTATACCATTAGCGAAAACGAAATCGGTTTTCTGGTGCTGCATATTGGCGTTGGGCTGGAACGTAGTTACAACATTGGCTACCAGCGGCAGCCGCAGGTACTGCTGGTGTGTGATGCTGGTAATGCGATGGTGCGGATGATTGAAGCGGTACTGGCGCGGAAATACCCGCAGATTGAGATAGCCCGCACTTTGACGCTACGCGACTATGAGGCGCGGGACAGTATTGTGGAGGATTTTGTGATTTCCACGGCGCGGATCGGTGAAAAAGATAAACCGGTCATCATGATCGCGCCCTTTCCTACCGACTATCAATTGGAGCAGATCGGTAAGCTGGTGCTGGTGGACAGAACCCGTCCGTGGATGCTGGATAAATATTTCGATGCCTCGCATTTTCGCATTGTGGAAGGGGAAATAGATCAACAGACGCTGTTTAAAACGCTGTGCGATCAGTTGCATGAGGAAGGCTTTGTTGATGCGGCGTTTCTCGATTCGGTTATTGAACGTGAAGCTATCGTCAGTACGTTATTAGGCGACGGGATTGCCTTGCCACACGCGCTGGGGCTGCTGGCGAAGAAAACGGTGGTTTATACGGTGCTCGCGCCACAGGGGATTGCCTGGGGTGATGAAACGGCGCACGTTATTTTTTTACTCGCCATCAGCAAAAGTGAATATGAAGAGGCGATGGCCATCTACGATATTTTCGTCACTTTCCTGCGCGAACGCGCCATGACGCGCCTCTGCGCATGTCAGAATTTTACGCAATTTAAAACGGTCGCGATGGAGTGCGTGAGTCGTTTTTGAGAGGCGTTATCCAGAATTCGATGTAATGCGAATGTAATGCTAAACTGCATTACACATTCGATTTTACTGGAGGCATAATGGCCACGCTGAACGTCCGTCTGGATGACAAACTCAAAAATGAGGCTTATGCCGTGCTGGAAAAACTGAACATTACTCCAACGGAGGCCGTGCGATTACTGTTCCAGTACGTCGCGGAAACGGGGCGCATGCCAGTGAAAACCGTCACTCTTAGCGACAGTGAGGATGCACTGATTCAGACAGTTCGGGAGAGGCTGTCTAGTCCGCAAAAGGGAATCAAGGTTAGTCTGGATGACTTATGAACTGGAATTCGACCCGAGGGCCTTAAAAGAGTGGCATAAGCTGGGCGATACGGTGAAGGCTCAGCTTAAGAAAAAGTTGGCTGATGTGCTATTGAACCCCAGAATTGACTCTGCCCGTTTAAACGGTCTTCCTGACTGCTATAAAATTAAGCTTAAATCGTCCGGTTATCGTCTGGTGTACCAGGTTCGGGATGACGTTGTGATTGTGTTTGTTGTCGCGGTCGGCAAGCGAGAACATTCAGCCGTCTATCACGATGCAAACAAACGGCTTTAGCGATCAACGCAAATGATGCACTACCTGGTTGCTGCTACCGCGCCAGATAAGCGCCGGGTCTTTCAGATCCTGCACAAATTTGCCATCGACCAGCACGTTGATGAGATCGACCACCTGCATCTGTGCGGCGTTAAGTTCATCGAGCTTGTAGCCGGTCCACACCCAGATATCTTTCCCCGGGCACTCCGCGTGGATACGTTGTACCAGTGTCAGGATATCCGGTACGTTTTGCGGATGCAGCGGATCGCCGCCCGACAGCGAGATCCCCTGACGGTGAATGCGCGTGTCGTTCAGATCGGCAATGATCTTATCTTCCATCTCTTTGGTAAACGGCTGGCCGGAGTTCAGCCGCCAGGTGCTTTTGTTATAGCAGCCAGGGCATTCATGCACGCACCCTGACACAAACAGGGTGCAGCGGGTGCCGGGGCCGTTAACGATGTCTACGGGGTAGTATTGGTGAAAGTTCATGTTTCCTCGTTGCATTTGGCGCTGTAGCGGCGTTGGCCGCTCTTACTTACCCAGGTCACTTACTTATGTAAGCTCCCTGGGATTCGTTCGTTTGCCGCCTTGCTACAACACCAACTGCTTAGAGGAAATTCATGAAATTGGAACTATAGCCAGCGGTTGTAGGCCGGATAAGGTGTTTACACCGCCATCCGGCATTTACGCATTGCAAACGGAGGATTAACCTATCTGCCCATTGCCTAAATGCTTCACGCGGCGCTTCACTTCTTCCTGCTTACCGGCGTTAAACGGGCGTGCGTCCGGGCTGCCTAAATAACCGCACACGCGGCGGGTGACCGAGACGCGCGCGGCGTCGTGGTTGCCGCATTTCGGGCAGGTGAAACCTTTACTGGTACATTCGAACTCGCCGGTAAAGCCGCACTCGTAGCATTCATCGATCGGCGTGTTGGTGCCGTAATACGGTACATGCTGATAGCTGTAATCCCAGACATCTTCCAGCGCCTTCAGGTTGTGCTGAATGTTCGGGTATTCGCCGTAGCAAATGAAACCCCCGTTCGCCAGCGGCGGATACGGCGCTTCGAAATCGATTTTGTCGTACGGGTTAACCTTCTTCTCCACGTCGAGGTGGAAGCTGTTGGTGTAGTAACCTTTATCGGTTACGCCCGGCACCACGCCGAACTCGGCGGTATCCAGACGGCAGAAGCGGTCACAGAGGTTTTCACTTGGCGTGCTGTACAGACTAAAGCCGTAGCCAGTCTCTTCTTTCCACTGATCCACGGCCTGGCGCAGACGTTCCACAATGGCGATACCTTTGGCGCGCAGCTGCTCGCTGTCATAGACATGTTTGTCGCCAAACAGCGCGTTGATGGTCTCATGAATGCCGATGTAGCCCAGAGAGATGGACGCACGACCATTTTTAAAGATTTCAGACACGTCGTCGTCCGCTTTCAGCCGCACGCCGCAGGCGCCTTCCATATACAGGATAGGCGCGACACGGGCTTTCACGCCTTCAAGGCGGGCGATACGGGTCATCAGCGCCTTCCGCGCCAGCGCCAGACGTTCATCCAGCAGTTTCCAGAATGCGGTTTCGTCGCCTTTTGCTTCCAGCGCGATGCGCGGCAGGTTAAGGCTAATCACGCCCAGGTTGTTACGCCCGTCGTGGATCTGCTCGCCGTTTTCGTTCTCCCACACGCCGAGGAAGCTGCGGCAGCCCATTGGCGTTTTGAACGAACCGGTGACTTTGACCACCTGATCGTAGTTGAGGATGTCCGGATACATGCGCTTGCTCGCGCACTCCAGCGCCAGTTGTTTAATGTCGTAGTTCGGATCGCCAAACTTGTGGTTCAAACCGTCGCGGATAGCGAAGACCAGTTTCGGGAACACGGCGGTTTTGCGATTTTTACCCAGACCGGCGATACGGTTACGCAAAATAGACGCCTGGATCAGACGCGACTCCCAACTGGTGCCGAGGCCAAAACCAAAGGTCACGAAAGGCGTCTGGCCGTTAGCGGTGTGCAGCGTGTTAACTTCGTATTCCAGCGACTGGAAGGCGTCGTAGCACTCTTTTTCGGTGCGAGAACGCGCATACCCTTCGGCATCCGGGATCTGCCACTCATCGGCGGTTTTGCGGTGCTTGTTGTAGCTTTCGGTGACAAACGGCGCCAGCACTTCGTCGATACGGTTAATGGTGGTGCCGCCATAAATATGGCTGGCGACCTGCGCGATAATCTGCGCGGTAACGGCAGTGGCGGTAGAGATAGATTTCGGCGGTTCGATCTCAGCGTTACCCATCTTAAAGCCCTGGGTCAACATGCCTTTCAGGTCGATCAGCATACAGTTGAACATCGGGAAGAACGGCGAATAGTCGAGATCGTGATAGTGGATATCGCCGCGCTCATGCGCTTGTACTACGTCACGCGGCAACAGGTGCTGGCGGGCATAGTGTTTGGCGACAATCCCGGCCAGCAAATCGCGCTGGGTGGGAATGACTTTACTGTCTTTGTTGGCGTTTTCATTGAGCAACGCGGAGTTAGTTTGCTCTACCAGGCCGCGAATTTCCTGGTTCAGACGACCACGCTTTTCACGCTGAATGTCGCGATCGTGACGGTATTCGATGTAGGCGCGGGCAAGCTGTTTGTACGGGCCGGACATCAGTTGGTTTTCAACCGCAGTCTGGATCTCGTTAATATCCACCTGACTGCGCGCGTTCATTTGGCTGCTAACGACTTCTGCGACGGTGGCACAGTAACCTGCGTCATCGACTCCCGCTGCTTTAGCTGCACGTAGAATGGCTTCCTTAATGCGCTCTGATTTGAATGGCACTTTACAGCCATCTCGTTTCATCACATGCGGTGTCATGATCACTCCATATTTGTAAGAACAGGTTATCCACAGAGGCCGGGGAAGCCATAACAGGTTTATTCATCTCTTTTCCAACGACTTCCCGCAATCCTGACCCAGGTTATCCACAATTCACCTTGTGTCGAGTGAACGGATGTTGTAGCAATTGTAGTCAATTAATACAACATATTGGGTCGGCGTGCATTTTAAAGTCTATATGTAGTGATTTGCATCAAGGATGTTTGCAATTTTATTGATGTAGAACAAGGTAAAAATCAGAGCGTACAGATGGCGGGCGCTGTAGCGTTTGTAAAAGATAGCAAGAAAAATCTGATTAATTATTCAACAAAAACAGACAGTAACCAGGAGCAACGCCACAGCCCGTGTCAATAGGCCTGTGGCGTTTATCCGTATAAGGACGTCGCGTTAGCGTTGTAACCACCAGATGGCTTCAAATGGGCGGAGCGTCATCGCGGCTGGCTGGCTGGCGACCTCGCCATAATTGTGCAGTAGCGCCTGCCACTGTCCTTTGATATGCGGTGGATGCCACTCCTGACACTGGTCGCTCAGATTGGCGACAACCAGCAGGGTTTGCCCCTGCCACTGGCGACGATAACACCATACTGATGGGCTATCCGGGAGGAGATCCTGATAATCGCCCCAGATCAGTACAGGCTGGGTTTTACGTAGCGCAATCAGCTTTTGATAGGTGTAAAACACCGAGTTTTCATCGCGTAATGCCGCCGCGACATTAACCTCCGTATAGTTATCGCACAGGCTTATCCACGGCTCGCCCTGGGTGAAACCGGCGTTTTTACCGTGGTTCCACTGCATCGGCGTGCGGCTGTTGTCGCGGGATTTACTGGCCAGGATAGCCAGTAGTTCGTCGGGGTCGCGTCCGGCGGCGCGTAGCGCGGCAAACATGTTATGGCTTTCCACGTCGCGATAATCGGTGATGCGGGTAAAGTGTGGGTTGGTCATGCCGATTTCTTCGCCCTGATAGATATAAGGCGTCCCTTGCATACCGTGCAGCGCCATCGCCAACATTTTCGCGGCTGGAACCCGGTATTCACCCTCGTCGCCAAAGCGGGAAACGATGCGCGGCTGATCGTGATTACACCAGAATAACGCGTTCCAGGCGACGTTATGCATCCCCTGTTGCCAGTGGCGGAACAACGCTTTCAGCGCCACATAATCAGGTTTTGCCAGCGTCCACTTTTCGCCATTGGGGTAATCCACCTTCAGATGATGAAAATTGAAGGTCATCGAGAGTTCGTCGCCGCTAAGCGCGGCATATTGCTGGCAGTTTTCCAGCGTGGTAGAGGACATTTCGCCTACCGTCATCAGATTACGCGGCGTAAAAACGTCACGGTTCATTTCGCGTAAAAACGTATGCGCGCGCGGTCCGTCGGTATAAAAGCGGCGTCCGTCGCCCGTCGGATCGTCAGGAAAATCCTGATCTTTGGCGATCAGGTTCACCACGTCCAGACGCAGGCCATCCACGCCGCGATCGGCCCAGAATTCGCAGACCTTTTTCAGCTCGGCGCGCACGGCGGGGTTTTCCCAGTTCAGGTCGGCCTGTTCAGGCGCGAAAAGGTGTAAATAATATTGTTCGCTCTGGCTATGCCAGCGCCAGGCGCTGCCGCCAAATTTGGATTGCCAGTTATTCGGGCAGACATCCGGCGTGCCATCGCGCCAGATATAAAACTGACGGTATGGACTCTCTTTGTTCAGCGCTTCGCGAAACCAGGCGTGCTGGGTAGAAGTATGGTTAAACACCATATCCAGGATGATGCGAATACCGCGTGCTTTCGCCTGCGCGACCAGCTCGTCAAAATCATCCAGCGTGCCGTAGGTCGGGTCGATGGCCGTATAATTTGCGACGTCATAACCGTTATCCACCTGCGGCGAGATATAAAACGGCGTGAGCCAGATGGCATCCACGCCGAGTCGCTGTAGATAGTCAAGGTGCTGCGTGACGCCGCGTAAATCGCCGGTGCCGCTGCCGGTCGTGTCCTGAAAACTTTTTGGGTAGATCTGATAAATAACGCCGTTTTGCCACCAGAGGGGAATAGTCATTGTTGTTTCCTGCAAGTGCGTTGGGACGCAACTGCGCCCCGAAGAAGTATTAGACAATTTGTAATGTGCCCTGACGATGCTTACGCTGATAGATAAAGGTGGTCAGAATCACCGGGATAACGATCGCGATAACCATCGCCATGCCGTACACCTGCCAGTAGCGCGGCGGTATAGACAGGATGCCCGGCAGGCCGCCCACGCCGATACCGTTGGCGATGACGCCGTTCAGACCGCAGAGCAGTCCCGCCAGACCAGATCCGATCATCGCGCACAGCATCGGAAAACGATACTTTAGATTGATACCGTACATCGCCGGTTCGGTTACCCCAAGGTAAGCGGAAATGGCGGCAGGAACGGAGATCTCGCGTTCATTGTGTTTACGGCTGGAGATGATGATGCCCACCACGGCGGAGGCCTGCGCGATATTCGACAGCGCAATCAGCGGCCAGACTGGCGTACCGCCCATGCTCTGGATCATCTGCATATCGATAGCGAGCGTTGTCTGGTGGACGCCGGTAATGACCAGCGGGGCATACAGGAAGCCGAACAGCGCCGCGCCTATCGGGGCGAAACTGCCGGTCATCAGATAACGTACCGCAAAGGCCACACCGTCGCCGATCATACGACCAAAGGGGCCGATAAAGGTGTGGGCGAGAAAGACGGCCAGTATCAACGAACACACCGGGACGACGACCAGGTAGAGATAATCCGGCACGATGCGTTTCAACCGCGTTTCAATAAACCCAAGCGCCAGCCCTGCCAGTAGCGCCGGGATAACCTGCGCCTGGTAGCCCACTTTCTCAATGCTAAATAAGCCGAAGTTCCAGACGTCCGGCGTTTGCTGGCCCAGCAGATACGCATTCATCAACTGCGGCGACACCAGCGTCACGCCGAGCACGATACCAAGAATCGGCGTGCCGCCCATTTTTTTCACCGCCGACCAGCAGATCCCCACCGGCAGATAGAAAAAGATCGCTTCGCCGATCAACCATAAAAAATCATAAAGCGTTTTTAGCGCTGGATGCATCTGCGCCAGCGTTTGGCCGTTGCTCATCGGCACATCGCCGATCACGTTACGAAAGCCTAAGATCAAACCGCCGCTGATCAACGCCGGTAGTAGCGGAAAGAAGATCTCCGCAAAGTGGGAAATTAACTGCTCATGCCATTTCATGTTCTGGCGAGCGGCTTTTTTGGCCTGCTCTTTATCAGCATACGCTTTGCCGGTGGTCTCCAGCAGCGCGTTATAGTAATCGCCAACGTCGGTGCCAATCACCACCTGAAACTGCCCGGCGTTGGTGAAACAGCCTTTAACCATCGGTAATTGTTCGATCTCTTTTGGCCTGGCGTTCGCGGGCTGGTGGAGCACAAAGCGCAGGCGAGTAATGCAGTGGCTCACCGTGGCGATGTTGTCGCGCCCGCCGACCAGGTCAATCAGCCGGTCGATATCGGCTTGTTTTACTTTGCTCATCGTAAAGCCTCATGGCAGAGGAGGTATGTTATGGGTTGGCGCAAGAGTATCTCTTCAACGTTGGTTTAAAAATGGGAACGTTCCCGAAACGCAGCGACGATCACAAATTACTCGTGGTATTTCGTTTAATCAGTCACTCAGGCGAGGGTAGAAGGAATGACGATCCGGCGCGGATCGCAGCGGCCATTGATCTGTTCGATCAGCTGCGAAGCCGCCTGTCGTCCGGCTTCAGCATAGCCAGGATCGACAGTGACGATCTCCGGGTGCAGGAATTTTATCAGCGGCGTGTTCCCGACGCTTGCCAGTTGCAGCGTCTCAATACGTTGCTCCTGTAAATACTTACTGGCGCCCAACGCCAGCGTATCGGTGGCGCAGACTAACGCGGTGGTATCCGGCATGATGACGCTTGCCGTATGCTCATAGCCCTGCTTCATGGCAAGACCGGGCAGGGCGGCGACGGGATGAAGTTTATGTTTTTTGCAAAACGCCAGGTATGCGTCATGCCGACGTTTGCCAGTGGTAATATCGCTATGGGGAACGCCCAGAAAGCTAATGTTGCGGTGTCCCTGCTCATACAGCCGCTGCATAAGGATATGAATCGCGCCCTCGTCGTCGTAACAGACGGAGGCAAAACCTTGCGCATCTCTTGCCAGCAGCACCAGCGAGGCTTTCCAGGGGGCGATCAACTCTTCTGTGATGCCGGTAAAGCCAAACAGCACCACGCCATCAATGTTACGTCGTCTGAGCATGCCCAGATGTTCCATTACCAGCGTCGGCGAGAACTGACTTTCCATCATAATAGGGTCGTAGCCCTGTTCATAAAACGCAGGCAGCATGGTTTGAACCGCGAGGTTTTCAGACAACGAATCAAGGCGAGTGACGATAATAGCGACCACTTTATCGCTTTGTCCCCGCATCGCACGGGCGGAGCGGGACGGAAAGAAACCGTGTTGATTCATCACCGCTTCGACACGCTCGCGGGTACGTTCGCTTACGCCGCTTTCATTGTTAAGCACGCGGGAAACGGTTGATTTCCCTACGCCGCTCAGGCGGGCGATGTCTTTGATAGTGAGCCGGTTTTGCATCCTGTTTTCCCGTGGCGTGACGCTGATGGTGATTGGTGATAAAAAGAGTAACTTTACTCAAGCGAAGGGCAATGGGCAAAGTCTGGTTTATCGTTGGTTTAATTACGTAACGGTATGATACCGCCATAATTGCCACAAAACTTATGGATTTATGCGTATAATCCACGGCGCAAATCGTTTACTTACCGGAGGCGACATGGACCCTGAACCCACCCCTCTCCCGCGATGGAGAATTTTCCTTTTCCGGTAAGCCTGCCTCTGCTGTCTTACCGGTGTGTAAGACAGTGACACAATAACGTCCCTGTTTTTATTTAAACATTGCTCATCGGGCAAGGCTTTGCCGCGCCTGAAGAATTTTCTGCGCCTGACTTCGGCGCGGAGGGATTACCTATGCTAAAAACCATTACCCGCCAGCTTTTTGCCCGGCTTAATCGTCATTTGCCTTATCGTCTGGTTCACCGCGATCCGCTGCCCGGGGCGCAGACCGCGGTAAATGCGACTATCCCGCCTTCGCTGAGCGAACGCTGTCTGAAAGTCGCGGCAATGGAGCAGGAGACTCTCTGGCGCGTTTTTGATACGCACCCGGAGGGATTAAACGCCGCCGAGGTAACGCGCGCGCGTGAAAAGCATGGCGAAAACCGCCTTCCGGCACAGAAACCCTCGCCGTGGTGGGTGCATCTGTGGGTATGTTATCGCAATCCTTTCAACATCTTACTCACGATTCTTGGCGGCATTTCTTATGCCACGGAGGATCTGTTTGCCGCAGGCGTTATCGCCCTGATGGTCGGTATCTCAACGCTGCTGAATTTTGTGCAGGAAGCGCGCTCGACGAAAGCAGCGGACGCGCTAAAAGCGATGGTGAGTAATACCGCTACCGTACTGCGGGTTATTAATGAAAATGGCGAAAACGCCTGGCTGGAATTACCCATCGATCAACTGGTGCCCGGCGATATTATTAAGCTGGCGGCGGGGGATATGATCCCGGCGGATTTACGGATTATCCAGGCGCGCGATCTGTTTGTCGCCCAGGCGTCGCTGACCGGCGAATCTCTGCCGGTCGAGAAAGTCGCCGCGACGCGTGAGCCCCGGCAAAATAACCCGCTTGAGTGCGACACGCTGTGCTTTATGGGGACGAACGTCGTGAGCGGAACGGCGCAGGCCGTGGTGATGGCGACCGGCGCCGACACCTGGTTTGGTCAATTGGCGGGGCGCGTGTCGGAACAAGATAACGAGCAGAACGCTTTCCAGAAAGGAATTAGCCGCGTCAGCATGTTGCTGATCCGCTTTATGCTGGTCATGGCGCCGGTAGTACTGATTATTAATGGTTACACGAAAGGTGACTGGTGGGAAGCGGCGTTATTTGCGCTTTCGGTCGCGGTAGGGCTCACCCCGGAAATGTTGCCGATGATCGTCACCTCCACCCTCGCGCGCGGAGCGGTGAAGCTCTCGAAACAGAAAGTTATCGTGAAGCACCTTGATGCGATTCAGAACTTCGGCGCGATGGATATTCTGTGCACCGATAAAACCGGCACTCTGACGCAGGATAAAATTGTGCTGGAGAATCATACGGATATTTCTGGTAAGCCCAGCGAGCATGTACTGCATTGCGCCTGGCTGAACAGCCATTATCAGACCGGTCTAAAAAACTTACTGGATACGGCGGTCCTGGAGGGAGTAGACGAAACCGCCGCGCGTCAGCTCTCCGGACGCTGGCAGAAAATCGATGAGATTCCGTTTGATTTTGAGCGTCGCCGGATGTCGGTGGTGGTGGCCGAAGATTCGAGCGTGCATCAACTGGTCTGCAAAGGCGCGTTACAGGAGATCCTGAACGTGTGTACTCAGGTGCGCCACAACGGCGATATTGTGCCGCTGGACGACAATATGCTGCGCCGGGTGAAACGCGTTACCGACACGCTGAACTGTCAGGGGCTACGCGTGGTCGCCGTCGCGACCAAATACCTGCCTGCGCGTGAGGGCGATTACCAGCGTATCGATGAGTCTGACCTGATCCTGGAAGGGTATATTGCTTTTCTCGATCCGCCGAAAGAGACCACCGCGCCGGCGCTGAAAGCGCTGAAGGCAAGCGGAATTACGGTGAAAATTCTCACCGGCGACAGCGAGCTGGTAGCGGCGAAAGTTTGCCATGAAGTTGGGCTGGATGCGGGCGATGTCATTATTGGCAGTGATATTGAAGGGTTAAGCGACGACGCGCTGGCGGCGCTGGCCGCCCGTACGACGTTGTTTGCGCGTCTGACGCCGATGCATAAAGAGCGCATCGTCACTTTGCTCAAACGCGAGGGGCATGTGGTCGGTTTTATGGGCGACGGGATTAACGATGCCCCGGCGCTGCGGGCGGCGGATATTGGTATCTCGGTAGATGGCGCGGTGGACATCGCCCGTGAAGCCGCCGATATTATTCTGCTGGAAAAGAGCCTGATGGTGCTGGAAGAAGGCGTCATTGAAGGTCGTCGTACTTTTTCTAATATGTTGAAATATATCAAGATGACGGCCAGCTCAAATTTCGGTAACGTGTTTAGCGTACTGGTGGCGAGCGCCTTTTTGCCGTTCCTGCCAATGCTGCCGCTGCACTTGCTGATTCAAAACCTGCTGTACGATGTATCCCAGGTGGCGATTCCGTTTGATAATGTCGATGAAGAACAAATTCAAAAGCCGCAGCGCTGGAATCCGGCGGATTTGGGGCGCTTTATGGTCTTTTTCGGTCCGATCAGCTCGATTTTCGACATTTTGACCTTTTGTCTGATGTGGTGGGTATTTCATGCGAATACGCCAGAAACGCAAACTTTGTTCCAGTCCGGCTGGTTTGTGGTGGGATTACTGTCGCAAACGCTGATTGTGCATATGATCCGTACCCGTCGTCTGCCGTTTATTCAAAGTCGCGCCGCCTGGCCGCTGATGGCGATGACATTGTTGGTGATGGTCGTGGGAGTTTCGTTGCCGTTTTCGCCGCTGGCGTCTTACCTGCAATTGCAGGCGCTGCCGTTAAGCTATTTCCCGTGGCTGATTGCCATTCTGGCGGGCTATATGACGTTAACTCAGTTGGTGAAAGGGTTTTACAGCCGACGTTATGGCTGGCAGTAAACACTTTCGTCGGGGATTCGCCAGCGTGCTTAATCCCCGATATCGCTAACCAGGTCAGATGCCCGTAAAGCTCGACAAGTTTAACGCGATCGGCTTTATCTTTAAATTTCAGGGCTTATTCAAGCAACTGTAGAATGCTATATGCAGGCATAAAAAAGAGGAATGTCCAGCTAAGTTTGTAAAATGTGTTCTCTGCCCCCAATCCGGAACGAGAGGAGGAGATGTCCCACCGCCGGATATGTTTTGCGGATATGCGACGAAAGCGGCGAATATAGCTAACGCAATAAACTAAGTAAGGAGGAATCGCTAAGGCGCCAGTGGGTTTAGGAAACATAAGAGTAAGCAATATGGCTGCGACAATGAAGCATAAAAAGACTATCGTCGCGGTAGATTCTATCTGTTTTAATTCCTGGCGTACGCTTTCAGCATGCTTCTCCTGCCAGCGACGGAGCGTGCTGTTGCTAAATCCATATTCTTCGCACAACGCCTTATTCGGTACGCCGTTTTTCGACTGTTGCAGAAAATCGGCGATTTGTTCCTCGGTAAAACGCGATCTTACCATTGCCGCCTCTCCATGGCTGTTGGTGCCCCGAACCGGGCAAACTTGCGCCGCCCGGCGGGGATGACGTCCGGCGCTTAGCGACGAACAGCGATCGCTTCAATCTCAATTTTCACGTCTTTCGGCAGACGGGCAACTTCCACGCAGGAACGCGCCGGGAAGGTGGCGTTGTGCTCGGTGAAGAAGGCTTCGTAGGTGGCGTTGACGGTCGCAAAGTCGTTAAGGTCTTTCACGAAGACGGTCGTTTTCACAATGTCGCCTACTTTCAGGCCAGCGGCTTCCACGATAGCTTTAACGTTTTCCAGCGACTGACGTGCCTGAGCGGATACATCTTCCGCTACGGCACCGGTTTTCGGATCGACCGGGATCTGACCGGAAGTGATTACCATGCTACCCAGGTCAACGCCCTGTACGTATGGGCCGATTGCTGCTGGTGCATTTTCCGTCGCAATAGTTTTGCTCATGATTTCTCCTGAATTACAGCGGTAATAGAATGTCCCCGCTCATTATAGGGAGCCGGGATCTCATAACCAACCCCCATTAGTTGGCCAGCACCACATTATGCGAAAACTCTTTTTCACAGTATTTGCATTTGAGGGCGATATCATTGGCGCGTTTTTTCACTGCAAAGCTGGAGGATACCGGTTCCGCGTGGCTGATGCAGTTGCTGTTCGGGCAAACCAGCACATTATTAATACGCTCCGGCAGGCTGGGACGTGATTTCCCGACTACGTCGTAGTTGTCGATGCGGTTAACGGTGGCCTGCGGCGCGTACAGAGCAAGTTGGTTAACCTGCTCATCGGTGAGGAAGGTGTTTTCTATTTTGATTAAGTCTTTACGCCCCATCTCGCCAGACGGGAGATTCAGACCGATAGTGATTCGCTGATCGGTCTCGGTCAATTTAAACAGACTCAGCAGTTTAAAGCCTACCTGCGCAGGGATATGGTCAATCACGGTGCCGCATTTAATGGCTTCAACCTGCAGTTTGTTATCGTGTGTCATCGTTTTTCTCCCTTACAGACTCAGTTCGCTATTCAGTACTAACGCCAGTAACGCCTGGCGAGCGAAAATACCGTTGCCCGCCTGTTGGAAGTACCAGGCGTGTGGCGTTTTATCCACATCCGTGGTGATTTCATCAATCCGCGGCAGCGGGTGCAGCACTTTCATATTTTCACGCGCGCCGTTCAGGTCGCTGGCGCGCAGAACAAACTGCGCCTTCACATTGGCGTACTCCGACGGGTCGAGACGCTCTTTCTGTACGCGAGTCATATAGAGGATGTCGACGTCGGCCATGACCTCTTCAATAGACCCATGCAGGCTCCAGGCCATTCCTTTTTCATCAAGCATATCCAGAATGTACTGCGGCATCGCCAGCGCGTCCGGCGCGATAAAATAAAAACGGTTGCCGCTAAATTTCGCCAGCGCCTGGGTTAGCGAATGCACGGTGCGGCCATATTTCAGATCGCCGACCATCGCGATATGCAAGTTATCCAGACGGCCCTGGGTTTCCTGGATGGTGAACAGATCCAACAGGGTCTGCGTCGGATGCTGGTTTGAACCGTCGCCCGCATTGAGCACCGGCACCTGACCGGAAAACTCCGTCGCCAGACGTGCCGCGCCTTCTTGCGGATGGCGCATCACAATCGCGTCCACGTAAGTGCTAATCACTGAGATCGTGTCGGCTAACGTTTCTCCTTTTTTCCCCAGCGACGTGTTGGCGCTGTCGGAGAAGCCCACTACGCTGGCGCCCAGGCGATGCATTGAAGTTTCAAACGACAGGCGGGTACGCGTGGAGGCTTCGAAAAAGCAGCTGGCGATCACTTTATGTTTCAATAGCTCCGGCTGCGGGTTGGCTTTTAATTTCGCCGCCGTCGCCAGTACCAGATTAAGATCGTCGCGGCTGAGGTCGTTTATGGAAATGATATGTTTTTGATATAGCGGGTTAGCCATGTTTATCTCCTGACGCCTGGGCAAAAAAAAGCCCCTCAATTGAGGGGCTTGGTATTGGTTTTCAACGGAAAGAAAAACGGCAGGCCTGCGTCCTTTTTCAGACGCGGTAAGACAGAATGTCGTACACACTGAACCATGCTTCCTCCCGGCAAATTGTCCGCGATTATACTCAGCTCTGTTTGGGGATCAAGCAATTAATGCATGATTTACTCATCGCAAACGGTTCTTATGAATTTAAATTCATTTTAAGCAAATAATTAATTTGTTTGTGTACCAGCGCCGTGCGCTGAACGACCCGTGGTGCGACCCAGACAATACTGCTACCGGCAACGACGCCGAGAATTTCCGGCAATGCGTGGTAATCCAGAATTCTCGCGACGGCGCGACCATAACCTGCCGCCGTATGGATAAGGATAAATTCGCTATTATGTTCAACGCTGACGACCATTTCGGCTATTGAACGTCCGGCATCCGGTGAAGGACGCCGCTGGGGATTTACGGAATAAATCTTTTGTCCCTTCGTATTTCTGATTTTTATTGCGCCC
Organism: Salmonella sp. JXY0409-18; assembly: GCF_020268625.1. NCBI lineage: Bacteria > Pseudomonadati > Pseudomonadota > Gammaproteobacteria > Enterobacterales > Enterobacteriaceae > Salmonella > Salmonella sp. JXY0409-18. The sequence goes on along the minus strand of NZ_CP084216.1, from coordinate 3,984,963 downwards.
AGCAGCTTGAGCAGGCGCGAAACCGTAGACTGACTGATACCTTCAAATCCCTCATTTTGTAAATCGCGGCGAATCTCCTCCTGGGACAGGTAACTTTTTTCACTAATCAGGCGCTGACAAACCGCCAGTTGCTGTTGTTCTTTGGCGGAGTAATCATCGTATTCCTTCATAAATGCACCTTATCTTTATTATTGATATCAACGGACTGGCGAAATTCATCACATTTGTCACATTGATTGCGGATCAATCGGGCGGTTTTGCAGGAAAATGAGAAGCCGATCAAAAAAGGTGACGGCGTGCCTGATGGCGCTGTGCTTATCAGTCCTGTCGGATAAGACGCGTCGCCATCTGGCTCGTTACATCATCGCTCCGATGCTCAGTGCCGCCATGTTCAGCAATGTCAGGATCAGCAACAGCGGCGCGACCCATTTCAGATAGCGGACATAGGGAACACGCGCGATTGCCAGACCGCCCATGACCACGGCGGAGGTGGGAGTAACCAGGTTCACAATCCCGGAGGCCGACTGGTAGGCGGTTACGACCAAATCCCGCTGTACGTGGGCAAAATCCGCTAACGGCGCCATAATGGGCATCGTCAATACGGCAAGACCGGAAGAGGAGGGCACCAGGAAGGAGAGCAATACTTCCAGCCAGTAGGTTACGTTTATGAAAATGGTGGTAGAGAGGCCGGAAACCAGACTTTCCGCGCTGTGCAAAATAGTGTGGGTAATCATACCGTTATCCATGACCACCACAATGCCGCGCGCGATACCAATAATTAGCGCCACGCCGAGCAAATCCCGCGCGCCGTCGATAAAGGTACTGGTGAACGCTTCCTCGCCCATCCGCGTTATCACGCCAACGATAATCGCCGCCGCCAGAAAAACGCCGGAGATTTCCGCCATCCACCAGCCGAGAACCGCCACGCCGTAAATCATCACCGCGAAAGAGGCGGCGAAGATCAGCAGCACCCATTTCCGGGTAGCCGTAAACTCCAGCAGAGTATTGGCGCGATTGCCGAGGAAATGGGCGCGGTTTTCCTCCATTTTATCCGCCACGACAGAAAGCTCAGGATGGGCGCGGACTTTGCGCGCATAGCGCATTACCCAAAACACGCACAGTACGTAGCCGACAATTAACAGCAGTACGCGCATCAGCATTCCCTGAGTAAAAGGGATGCCGGCGGCGTTGGCGGCAATGACCGTGGCGAAAGGGTTAATGGTCGAACCGAGCGTGCCTATCCCCGCGCCGAGTAGTACGGTTGCCGCCGCCACTAACGGATCGAAGCGGGCCGCCATCATAACCGGCACCAGCAGCGTGTAGAAGGGCAACGACTCCTCCGCCATGCCATAGATAGTGCCGCCTGCGGCGAACAGCGCCATCAGAATGGGGATCATCCACTCATCTTTGCCGTTGAGTTTGACTGTTACCCGTTCAATACCGGCATCAATCGCCCCCGTTTTATTCACCACCCCCAGAAAGCCGCCGATAATCAAGACAAACAGCGCGACGTCAATGGCGCCGGCGGTGTAGGTTTCGTGGTTATAGAGGCCGTCAATCGGCGCCAGTAAAACAGCGGTAATCCCTTGCGGATGCGCGTCCACGGGGGCATACGTTCCCGCCACCGGCACCTCTTTTCCCAGCGTGGCGTTCATCGCCATTTGGTATTTTCCCGCCGGCACAATCCAGGTCATCACCGCGACCAGGGCAATAAGAATAAACAGGATGGTATAAGCGGTGGGAAATTTAAATTTACCCATGATGTTCTCTCCTGATATCACGGATATGCGCCGCGAGGGCGCATATCCTGTGGGATTAGTCGCCGAGCGTCGCCACCATGACCGCTTTGATGGTGTGCATCCGGTTTTCCGCTTCATCGAAGACTATCGAGCCTGCGGACTCGAACACCTCTTCCGTGACCTCCAGTCCTTTCAGGCCGTAAGCCATTTCGATTTCGCGTCCCACTTTGGTGTGCTCGTTATGGAAGGCGGGCAGGCAGTGCATAAACTTCACATCAGGATTACCGGTAGCGTTTACCACCTGCTGGTTGACCTGATATGGCGTCATCAGACTGACGCGTTCCGCCCAGGCTTCTTTGGGCTCTCCCATCGAGACCCAGACGTCGGTATAGAGGAAATCCACGCCGTGAACGCCGTCTTCAACGCTCTCCGTTAAGGTGATACGAGCGCCGGTAACGCTGGCAATTTCCCGGCACTGCGCGACCAGCGCGGCATCAGGCCAGAAGGACTTTGGCGCTATCAGGCGGATATCCATGCCCATCTTCGCCGCGCCCACCATCAGCGAGTTGCCCATGTTGTTGCGCGCGTCGCCCAGGTAGGCGAAGCTCAGTTCCGGCAGCGTTTTACCCGGCGCGTGTTCCAGCATGGTCATCAGATCGGCCAGGATCTGTGTGGGGTGAAATTCATCGGTCAGGCCGTTCCAGACGGGAACGCCCGCGTATTCCCCCAGCTCTTCCACAATGTGTTGACCAAAACCGCGATATTCGATGCCGTCATACATCCGCCCCAGGACGCGAGCAGTATCTTTCATGGACTCTTTATGGCCGATCTGCGAGCCGCTTGGGCCGAGATAAGTCACCTGCGCGCCCTGGTCGAAAGCGGCGACTTCAAACGCGCATCGGGTGCGGGTAGAGGTTTTTTCAAAAATCAGCGCGATGTTTTTGCCGATCAGCGTTTGCTTTTCGCATCCGGCTTTTTTTGCGGCTTTCAGCTCAATAGCCAGATCGATGAGGTGTTGGATTTCCGCCGGGGTGTAGTCAAGCAGCTTCAAAAAGTTACGATTTTTCAGTGAAATAACCATTACAATATCCTTGTTAAAATGAATTGCCTGATGGCGCTGCGCTTATCCGGCCCACGGTTATGCGCGCTCTGTAGGCCGAATAAGGCGGAAGCCGCCATCCGGTAAAAAGCCTTATGCGTCAACGTCGGCGGTTTCACACCGAATCAAAGTGCCTTTCTCGCCCGCGAGAATGGCTTGCCCATCCGCCAGCGAGCCGATTCCGGCAATGCCGCGGCAATGGCTGACAAACTCAGCGCAGGCGGTCACTTTCGGGCCCATCGAACCGGCGTCGAACTGCATTTCACGAAGCAGCTCCGGCGTAACTTGCGCCAGCGGGCGTTGGGTGGGCTTACCCCAGTCGAGATACACCGCGTCGGCATCGGTCAGAATGAGCAGCGCGTCGGCGTGAATTTGGCTGGCAAGCAGGGCTGCGGACAGATCTTTGTCGATCACCGCCTCGATACCGTGGTAGCCATCGGCTTTTTCCACGACCGGCACACCGCCGCCGCCGTTACAGATAACCAGGTGATCGCGGCTAATCAGCGCGCGGATGGCATCGTTTTCCACAATGCGTTTCGGCTGCGGGGAGGGCACAACGCGGCGGAAGGCGTTACCGTCGGCTTTGAATACCCAGCCCTTTTCTGCCTGTAACGCACGGGCCTGCGCTTCGTCGTAAATCGGTCCGATATATTTGGTTGGATTGAGGAATGCCGGGTCGTTGGCATCGACTTCGACCTGGGTGAGCAGGACGCTGATTTCACGCTCCGGCAGATGATTCTTCAGCGCCTGTTGCAGCATGTAGCCAATCATGCCCTGGCTTTCCGCACCGAGGATATCGAGCGGGTAGGGCGTAACGTTAGCGTAGGCGCTATTTTGTAGCGCCAGCAGTCCTACCTGTGGGCCGTTGCCGTGCACTAACACCACGCGCCATTGCCGGGTAAGCTGGGCGATGGTTCTGGCCGCCAGTTCGATATTTTTACGCTGAATATCAGCCTCCAGCGGTTCGCCGCGTTTGAGCAGCGCATTGCCGCCCAGCGCGACGACCAGTGTGCGTTTGTTTTCCATAACGTCTCCTTTAAATACCATCGCGTTCCAGTGGACAGCTCATGCAGCGTGCGCCCCCGCGCCCGCGACCCAGTTCATCGCCGGGAATGGGAAGGATGGTAATGCCGGCTTTGTCGTATTTTTCGTTGGTCCAGATGTTGCGCTCATAGCCCACCACCACGCCGGGACGCAGGGTGAGCACGTTATTGGCGTCATTCCACTGTTCGCGCTCAGCTTCAAATGCGTCGCCGCCAGTGGTGATTAAGCGCACCTGATCGATGCCAAGCGCTTTTTCAAGAGCATGAACCAGCGTGCTCTCCTGGGTTCGTTTCAGACCGCCGCGTCCGTCTGGCGTCAGCGTCCAGCACTGAACGTCCGGGCGAACGACTTCCGGATAGACGGAGAAGGTGTCGATATCAATGTGGGTCATGACGGTATCAAGGTGCATGCAGGAGCGATGTTTTGGCAGTTCAACGGCAATGACGCGTTCCGCCTGACGATGTTTAAACAATGCCTGCGCCAGGAACTCGACGCCCTGCGGCGTAGTACGTTCAGACATACCGATCAACACCGCGCCGCGGCCAATCACCAGCACATCGCCGCCCTCTAAAGTGGCGTGGTCGTAATTAATGTCCTCGTCGCCGAAATATTTAATGAAATCACCGCCTGCGAATTGAGGATGCCAGCGATAAATAGCTCGTAAATTATTCGTTTCACGTTGGCGTGCAGGTTTTGCCATGGGGTTAATTGAGACGCCGTTATATATCCAGCAGGACGTGTCACGGGTAAATAGGTGATTCGGTAATGGCTTCATAATAAAGTCATTAATATCGTGAGTATCGACCACCATATTTTTTATGGAGGCGGGGATTTCGCCGTAAGTTAAACCGCCGCTTAAATGGCGAGCCAGTTCACGGTGCGGCATATCCGCCAGCCAGGCGCGAATATCTGCGGCAAAGGTGGGCCCAAGGCGATAATCGGAAATTTGCGTGTCCAGTAGCCAGGCTTTAGCGTCAGCCACATCCAGCGTTTGGGTGAGCAGGTCGGTTAACAGCAACACTTCTATCCCTTGCTGGCGCAGCGTGTTGGCAAAAATGTCATGCTCTTCGCCAGCGCGCTCTACGGATAATACATCGTCAAAAAGTAATTCCTGACAATTTGAAGGGGTAAGTCTTTTTAGGCTGAGATTGGGACGATGCAACATTACGCTGCGTAATTGACCTATTTCAGAACCGACAAAATGCTTTTCCATCATTATACCTTTTACATAATTTCAAGAATAAAGAAGGAGTGGCTGCAAATATTTAGCGTGCTTGCAGTCGCGGCGTTTCAGTTAAATTCGGGAGCAATGATTGAATTTTATTTGGGTTGTTAATGTGATGAGATTCACATCAATCAAGGAGTGCTATTTTTCTTATTTAATATATGAGCCGGGTCAGAGAAATTCAAAAAACAATAAGGCATTAAATGAATTACTACGCAGCTATATGGTTTGTTATTTTTTTATTGTTAATTATTTGTTTGTTGTATTGAATTATATTTAAATCTTAACCAATTGAAAATAAAGTGATTATTTTTAAGTGTTGCATAACTATGCGTGAAGGGGATTTTATTATCGGAGATATTTAAATAATTTAAAAATAACTATGGATAGAGAAGTCATTTATGCGGGGAGAGCGAATTGTGATCGCTAAAACGTTTTTATATTAACGCCTTTAATATCAAAGGGTTGTTAGTGATGGCGATTTGGCGCCGCTGGGGTTTATGCATAGGTACTGCATAAAGTTGGGCGAACTATTAACAATATATAAACACCGCTGGCGATAAACATGCGCTGGCGCAAAATCGATGAGAGTAAGGGTAGTATGGCAGCCATTTTTCTCGTATAAAGAGAAAAATAAAACGCTGTTTTAACTAAGGGAATGCGATGATTATTGGCAATATTGAACATCTGGAGGCTTGGCTGCCGACGGCGTTACGGCAGGCGATTGAGCACGTCAATGCGCATGTCACGGCAACGACCGCGCCAGGTAAGTATGACATTGACGGCGACAGGCTGTTTTATATGATTTCTGAAAATATGACGGAGCCGGGCGAATCGCGCAGCGCAGAGTATCACGCCCGTTATCTTGATATTCAGATTGTGCTACAAGGTCAGGAAGGGATGGCATTCAGTACCCGGCCTGCAGGAACGCCGCACACGGACTGGCTGACGGATAAAGACATTGCATTTTTACCGACGAGCGTCGACGAGAAAACCGTCGTCCTGAACGAAGGCGACTTTGTGGTGTTTTATCCCGGCGAAGTGCATAAGCCCCTGTGCGCGGTGGGAGAACCGGCGCGGGTACGTAAAGCGGTTGTGAAAATGCTGATGGCGTAATATTTTGTCCGGATGGCGGCGCCTGCACGTTGCGATTTTGTAGGCCAACCGCCATCCGGCATCATAACGACATTATTTAGACAGCGTCGCTACCATTACTGCTTTGATGGTATGCATTCGGTTTTCCGCTTCATCAAAGACAATGCTGGCCGCAGACTCAAAAACCTCGTCGGTCACTTCCATCCCGCCATGTAAACCGTACTCTTCGGCCATTTTTTTGCCGAGCGTGGTTTCGTCATCATGGAACGCAGGCAGACAATGCAGGAACTTAACCTGCGGATTGCCGGTTAACGCCATCATCTGGCTGTTGACCTGATAATCACGCAGCAGGGCAATACGCTCCGCCCATTTCTCTTTGGGTTCGCCCATAGAGACCCAAACATCGGTATAGATAAAATCCGCGCCTTTTACGCCCGAGGCGATATCTTCGGTCAGGGTGATGGCGCCACCGTTCTTTTTCGCCATGGCGCTGCACTCCGCCACTAACGCGGCTTGCGGCCAGCAGGCTTTTGGCGCGACCAGACGGAGATCCAATCCTGTTAACGCGGCGGCTTCCAGCATGGAGTTACCCATGTTATTACGCGCGTCTCCGGCATAGACCAACGTCATCTCGTTAAAGGCTTTACCCGGCAGATGTTCCTGCATGGTGAGCAGATCCGCCAGTAATTGCGTTGGGTGATACTCATCGGTTAAACCGTTCCATACCGGCACACCGGAATATTCAGCCAGCGTTTCGACGATCTCCTGGCCATATCCTCGATACTGAATACCGTCAAACATCCGGCCCAGGACGCGGGCAGTATCTTTGATGGACTCTTTATGGCCGATCTGGCTCCCGCTGGAACCCAGGTACGTCACGCGCGCCCCCTGATCGTATGCGGCAACTTCGAAAGAGCATCGTGTCCGGGTCGAGTCTTTTTCGAAGATGAGCGCAATATTTTTACCCACCAGCTTTTGTTCTTCTTTACCGTTTTTCTTATCGGCTTTCAGTTTGGCGGCAAGCTGCAACAGAGCAGTGAGTTCGCTGGCGGTGAAATCAAGTAACTTTAAAAAAGGTTTTTGGTAAAACGTAGACATACTTCCCTCACATGGCTTAGGCCTCTCATTGAATTAAAATTCACTTTATATGGATGATTATTCATTTGCAACCCTGTTTGATAAAACTTTTCTCGATAAGGTGGAGGCAACGTCGGCGGTATGTGACAATAAGAGTATCGGCAGGACATCTATGAGGAACGAGCTATGGCAAACCCGGAATTACTGGAAGAGCAGCGTGAAGAAACGCGGTTAATTATTGAAGAGTTACTTGAGGACGGCAGCGATCCGGATGCGCTGTACACTATTGAGCATCACCTTTCCGCTGACGATTTCGAAACGTTGGAAAAAGCCGCGGTAGAAGCCTTTAAACTCGGCTATGAAGTGACGGAGCCGGAAGAGCTGGAAGTGGAAGAGGGCGATACGGTTATTTGTTGCGACATCCTCAGCGAGTGCGCGTTGAACGCCGAACTCATCGACGCTCAGGTTGAGCAACTGATGAACCTGGCGGAAAAATATGATGTTGAATACGACGGCTGGGGAACCTATTTTGAAGACCCTAATGGCGAAGAGGGTGACGACGACGATTATGTCGATGAAGATGACGACGGCGTGCGTCACTAAAGCTGTATAGTATGACGGTACGGCAGCGTCTGCTGTCGTATTTTTTTAACAGGTTACGTATGAATTACCCGCAAATACTCTCTCCGGTGCTTAATTTCCTGCATTGCCCGACGCCGCAGGCGTGGATTGTCCAGGCCCGCGATCCGCAAAATCTTCCTCTTCTGCTTACCGATCACTTGATCTGCGAACTGAAGGCTGCGCAAACCGCGTTGCTGTTGGTGCGTAAATATGTCGCCGATAAATCGGGCGCCGACGCGCTGCTCGCCTGGCTGCAACCTTACGAGGCGTTCGCGTTTCGTCAGGGGCCGGAGCCGGATTTTGTTGCCCTGCATAGACAGATTAGCAAAAGCGCCATGCCGCAAACTGATGACCCCTGGGGGCGTCAGCTGATCGACCGTATGGTGTTATTGATTAAAGAGGAGTTGCACCATTTTTGGCAGGTACGCGAGGTCATGCAGGCCAGAAACATTCCTTATGTGAAAATCACCGCCAGCCGCTACGCGAAAGGAATGTTGAAAGCGGTACGCACGCACGAACCGCTCACCTTAATTGATAAGCTGATTTGTGGGGCGTATATCGAAGCCCGCTCCTGCGAACGTTTTGCCGCTCTGGCGCCCTGGCTGGATGAGGATTTACAGACGTTTTATCTCTCGCTTCTGCGCTCCGAAGCGCGGCATTATCAGGATTACCTGGCGCTGGCGCAGCAGATTTCCGCCGAGGACATTTCTGCGCGCGTGCGCTATTTTGGCGACGTGGAAGCTGACCTTATCCTGTCGCCAGACCGCGAGTTTCGTTTTCATAGCGGCGTGCCAGCCGCCGGATAAAGGGTAAAATTAAAGATTAGCGTTTTTATCTTTTACGCTGTCGCCGTCTGCAAACGTTGTGGTGGTCATTCCGCCCGGCATCAAGCTGCTGGCGAGCAGGAAAAGTCATTTTCATGATATTCTGTCCTGAGTAAAGCCTGCCCTGCGGCAGGCAAAAAGAACTCACTCAGTGTTATATTCCCGAAAGGTGACCTTGAACAATGCCCTTTTTGCATCATCACTACGGGTTCTTGTGTTGAAATACTTACTGTTTCACGCCTTTTGACGCTTCAGAGCAGGTCTTGCCAACAAAGGTTTGTTTAATTTTGTTGATGGAGGTTGTTTTATTACCTCCTGCATCGACATCTGATTTCATGGTCATCGCAAATTCTGTATCACTTATTTTCGTCGTTTCTACAATAGAGTGCGATTTGGCATCAGGATTATTACACACAGTCTCATTGATCAGTTTGGTATCCGTACTTTCTACAAATGTTGTCGTGCAACCGCCTGCACTGGTAGAAAAACCCTTCACCATTTTTTTAGAATCTTCAGACATTTTAGGGGTATAACACATAAGCGTCGCTATGCCCGAATTTTTTTCATCCATTAATACTTCTTTTGTATCTGGATTGATGGTGCGCATTTCTATATTTTCCATTTTCCATTCGCCGGGCTGTATATCTAATGCATATACATTAGAGATACTAATAAACATAGCGGGGAAAACAATTGCTGATAATAGGCGTTTCATTTATAACTTCCTTGAATAATAAGTGATTCCCGGATAACAGGATGTTTCCGGGATTACTTATATCAGCAAAAATAATACCTGGCGAGGATAAATAAACGCCTGGTTTTCAGAGATCCTTTAACATCCTCACTTCGCAATCGACATGTCCGGTGCAGCCGAGCGGTTCGCTAATATGTTCAAATCCTAAACGTTCGTATAGCGCAATCGCCTCGCGTAAAAAAGCCGTTGTTTCCAGATAGCAGCGTTTAAAACCCTGTTCACGGGCATGATCCAGCGCCATCAGCGCCAGCTTTTTCGCCAGCCCCTGACCACGAATCACCGGTAAAAAATACATTTTTTGCAGTTCACAAATGTCTGGTTCGCTACAGGATAACGGCGCCACGCCGCCGCCGCCCACCACACAACCGTTTTGCTCTACCACCCAGTAGGCCGCGCCCGGTTGGCTATAAACCTGATACAGTTCATCCAGATTGGGGTCGGCAACGGTATAACCTTTATCGGCGGTAAGTCCGTATTCCGCTGAAACCTGACGGATGACACGGGCAATAGCGGCATTGTCGGCGGTAGTGATTCGGCGCACCGTGAGCGTTGGCGAGGCGACATTATTCATAATATGGCTCAATTTTTAAAATTTATTTATAGATTACTTTAATACCACCGTCTTGAGTTACGCGCAAGGAGATCCTGAATCAGACAAAATAAAAGGCGGAAAAATTAAACAAAAATAGTATCGTAGTCAAATCAGTAACAATTTACTGGTTTTTATTATTAATTCTAATAGATTGTAATTCAGGGATATGATTCATGAATAAAGTTATCAGTAGTAAAGATAACCATAATCACACGTTGGTGTTTACAGGCAAGGGCGGAAAGTATTTTGTTATTTGCCTTGTGAATTTCTTGTTGACGTGTATCACGTTGGGAATCTATGCGCCGTGGGCGATGGTGAAATGTCGACGTTATATTTATACTAATATGACGCTAAACAATCAGCCTTTTGCTTACAAAGCCACGGGCGGCGCATTATTTATTAGTGTGTTGTTAGTTTTTATTATTTATATTGTTAGCCTCTCTCTTATTGAACACGGTCATCCCGGTCTCGGTTTTACGCTATTCGGCTTATTAATTGCGATTATTCCTTTTATGGCGGTGAAAGGATTACAGTATCAGGCGATGATGACTTCACTGAATGGCGTACATTTTGGATTCCAGTGTTCCATGCGGCGCGCCTGGTGGTACATGTTCGCTCTTCCGGTACTCCTGATGGTGGCGCTTTATATTGTTCTTTATATTATCTCACTGGTAACCATCGCCGTCGGCGGTTTAGTGTTCAATATCGTTTTTCTCGGTTTGCTGGCTATTATTGGGATAGGGGTCATTAACGGTATTACCTACAGCAAATGGATGACCTTGTTTGGCAATGGCGCAAACTTTGGCATTCATCGTTTCTCGATTCAGGTTAATGTTAAAACGTGCATCAGAGGGTGCGTGTTGGCAATGTTGACCCTTTTCCCTTTTGCTGTCGTGATTGGTTATCTAATCGCGCCGGTGTTCACCGACATGATTCTTTTGAGTATGATGGGGAATGCGCAGGCAGGAGGGGCGCTTATTCTGCAATATTATGGCCAGATAATGGCATGTTATTTCCTCTATTTTCTCGCGATTATTGTGGTAACCAGTTACTTATATGTGGCGTTACGCAACCTGTTTTTAAACAATTTGTCACTGGCGAACGATTCGATTCGTTTTCATTCCTCTGTCACTGCACACGGTATGCTGTGGCGGTTACTGGTGGTGTTTGTGATTTCCGGCGTGACCTTAGGGCTGGCTTATCCGTGGTTGAAAATTTGGCTGGTGAGCTGGCTGGCGCAGAATACACAGGTCCAGGGCGATCTGGATTCGCTTGAGTTAACCAATGATGAGAAGCCGCTGGAAAACAGCCTGCTAATGTGGATTTCTCGTGGCATCATGCCTTACTTCCCGTTTATCTGATGTAAAAAGGCCGACGTTTACGTCGGCCCATAATTCATGTTGTCGGATGGCGGCGTGAATGCCTTATCCGGCCTACCGATCGCGCCATGTCAATAAGCGAACGTGTAGGCCTGGTAAGCGAAGCGCCATCAGGCTTTCAGATTACAGCGCGCTAATAACCGCCTGCTGCTCAATCAGCTTCGCTTTGGCTTCTGCGTAACCGTCCAGCTTCTCACGCTCTTTGGCAATCACCGCTTCCGGCGCACGGGCGACGAAACCTTCGTTGGACAGTTTGCCTTCGATACGGGCAATCTCGCCTTCGATTTTCGCCACTTCTTTCGCCAGACGCGCCAGCTCATCGTCTTTGTTGATGAGGCCTGCCATCGGGATCAGCAGTTCGGCGCCGTCGATGATTTTGGTCACGGAAACCGGACCTTTGTCATCGGCTGGCAGCACGGTGATGCTTTCCAGACGCGCCAGGGTTTGCAGGAAGCTACGGTTGTCGTTAACACGACGAACGGCTTCTTCACTACAGCCGCGCAGCAGCAGTTCCAGCGGTTTGCCCGGGGCGATGTTCATTTCCGCACGAATGTTACGTACGGCGACGATCGCCTGCTTCAGCCACTCGGTATCGGCCAACGCGGCTTCATCCACCTGTGCGGCGTTATATTCCGGGAACGGCTGTAGCATGATGGTGTCGGCGGTAATGCCACAGATAACCTTCACGCGCTGCCAGATGGTTTCGGTGATGAACGGGATGATCGGGTGCGCCAGGCGCAGCAGACCTTCCAGTACGGTGACCAGCGTATGGCGGGTGCCGCGCAGTTCGGCTTCGGTGCCACCGTTCATTACCGGCTTGGTCAGCTCCAGATACCAGTCACAGAACTGGTTCCAGGTGAACTCGTACAGAATGCCCGCGGCGATATCGAAGCGGAAGCTGTCCAGCGCGTCGCGGTACGCTTTAACGGTCTGGTTGAATTCCGCCAGGATCCAGCGGTCCGCCAGCGACAGCGTCATTTCACCGCCGTTGAAGCCGCAATCCTGCTCTTCGGTGTTCATCAGCACAAAGCGGCTGGCGTTCCACAGCTTGTTACAGAAGTTACGGTAACCTTCCAGACGCTTCATATCCCAGTTGATGTCGCGGCCGGTCGAGGCCAGCGCCGCCAGGGTAAAGCGCAGGGCGTCGGTGCCGTGCGGCTCGATGCCGTTCGGGAACTGCTTCTCGGTACGCTTGCGGATTTTCTCCGCCATCTGCGGCTGCATCATGTTGCCGGTGCGTTTTTCCAGCAGTTCCGGCAGGGAGATGCCGTCCACCATATCCAGCGGGTCGATAACGTTACCCTTGGATTTAGACATCTTCTGGCCTTCGTCGTCGCGAATCAGACCGGTCATGTAGACAGTATGGAACGGCACCTGCGGCTTGCCGTTTTCATCTTTGATGAAGTGCATGGTCATCATGATCATGCGGGCAATCCAGAAGAAGATGATATCGAAGCCGGACACCATCACGCTGGTGGGGTGGAACTGACGCAGCGCGTCGGTGTTTTCCGGCCAGCCCAGCGTAGAAAAGGTCCACAGCGCGGAGGAGAACCAGGTATCGAGAACGTCTTCGTCCTGACGAAGCTGAACGTCGGCACCGAGGTTATTTTCCTGACGCACTTCGTCTTCGGTACGGCCAACGTAGACGTTGCCGTCGTTGTCATACCATGCCGGGATACGGTGACCCCACCACAGTTGACGAGAGATACACCAGTCCTGGATATCGCGCATCCAGGAGAAATACATGTTTTCGTACTGCTTCGGTACGAACTGAATGTCGCCGTTTTCAACCGCTTCCACCGCCGGTTTCGCCAGCACGTCGGCACGGACGTACCACTGGTCGGTCAGCATCGGTTCGATAACCACGCCGCCACGGTCGCCGTAAGGGACGGTCAGATCGTGCGGTTTAATTTCTTCCAGCAGGCCGAGCGCGTCAACGGCAGCAACGATGGCCTTACGGGCAGCAAAGCGTTCCAGCTTCTGGAACTCAGCCGGAATCTCGCTGGAATAAACGTCAGACTCTTCACCTTTGGTATCGAACACTTCCGCGCTTTCGCGAATGTCGCCGTCAAAGGTCAGGATGTTGATCATCGGCAGGGCGTGACGTTTCCCGACTTCATAGTCGTTAAAGTCGTGCGCCGGGGTGATTTTTACGCAGCCGGTGCCTTTTTCCATATCGGCGTGTTCGTCGCCCACAATCGGAATGCGGCGGTTAACCAGCGGCAGAATAACGAATTTGCCAATCAGATCTTTATAACGCGGATCTTCCGGGTTCACGGCCACGCCGGTATCGCCCAGTACGGTTTCCGGACGGGTGGTGGCGACGACCAGGTAATCTTTACCGTCTGCGGTTTTCGCGCCGTCGGCAAGCGGATAGCGGATGTGCCACATCGAGCCTTTGGACTCGCGGTTTTCCACTTCCAGGTCAGAGATGGCGGTACGCAGTTTCGGGTCCCAGTTCACCAGGCGTTTGCCACGGTAAATCAGGTCTTCTTTGTACAGGCGAACAAAGACTTCTTTCACGGCATTGGAAAGGCCTTCGTCCATGGTGAAGCGCTCGCGCTCCCAGTCAACGGAGTTGCCGAGACGGCGCATCTGACGGGTAATGGTGCCGCCGGATTCCGCTTTCCACTGCCAGATTTTGTCGATAAACGCATCGCGGCCGTAGTCGTGACGGGTTTTACCTTCTTCAGCGGCAATCTTGCGCTCAACCACCATCTGGGTCGCGATCCCGGCGTGGTCGGTGCCGACCTGCCACAGGGTGTTTTTACCCTGCATACGCTGGTAACGGATCATGGTATCCATGATGGTTTGCTGGAAAGCATGTCCCATATGCAAACTGCCGGTGACGTTCGGCGGCGGGATCATGATGCAGAAGGACTCTTTGCTTTCGTCGCCGTTAGGCTTGAAATAGCCCTGCTTTTCCCAGTGCTCGTAAAGCGGCTGTTCGATATCTTGGGGGTTATATGTCTTTTCCATTATTTCCAGGTTGCCGTATTCAGGTTAAAACCAGCCACGCGGTAGGCTTTGTAGCGTTCGCGCGCCAGTTGTTTCAAAGTTTCTTCGTAAGGGACGAAGTCTACCACTTCTGTGAAAGCGGTGGCAAAATCTGCAAAGCTTGTACGCAGGCTGATTAAAATATCGCGCGGGCTGCTGTTGCGTTTTTGCGGCCAGGCAATTTCAACCGGCGCGCCGCCGCGTGGGCCTTCGCCTGCCAGATTGTGCGGGACAAAACTTTCCGCCGGTCTTGCCCACAGCGCTTCATCCAACCGAATGGCCTGCTTCTCATCTTCGCAGGCGATCAGCACGCGCTTGCCGGCGCGCCAACGTTCTGCGGCAATTTCACACACCAGTTGTTCAACGGCGCTTAAACCATTGACGGTAGTGTCATTATCCAGAAGATAGAACGTCGCATTCTTCATATATGGGGCTTCTTGTGGTGGATTTAAATGCGTTGCCATGATGCATCCCGTAGGCCGGATAAGCGCAGCGCCATCCGGCAAAACGCCTGATGGCGGCGCTAATGCGCCTTATCAGGCCTACGGGGTAATCTCAAACTTACTCTTCGCCGTTAAAGCCCGCGCGATTGAGCAGGAACTGCGACAACAGCGCTACCGGACGCCCCGTCGCGCCTTTCGCTTTGCCGGAGCGCCAGGCGGTGCCGGCGATATCCAGGTGCGCCCAGTTATACTTACGGGTAAAGCGCGACAGGAAGCAGCCCGCGGTGATGGCGCCGCCAGGACGACCACCAATGTTTGCCATATCCGCAAAGTTGGACTCCAGTTGTTCCTGGAACTCATCGCCCAGCGGCAGACGCCACGCGCGGTCGCCAGCCTGCTCGGACGCGCCGATCAGTTCATGCGCCAGCGGGTTATGGTTCGACATCAGACCGGTAATGTGATGGCCCAGCGCAATCACGCAGGCCCCGGTTAGCGTCGCCACGTCGATAACCGCTTCCGGTTCGAAGCGCTCAACGTAGGTCAGCACGTCGCACAAAACCAGACGGCCTTCGGCGTCGGTGTTCAGGACTTCAACGGTTTGACCAGACATGGTGGTCAGCACGTCGCCCGGACGATACGCGCGTCCGCCCGGCATGTTTTCACAGCCCGCCAGCACGCCGATAACGTTAATCGGTAGCTGAAGCTCGGCAACCATACGCATCACGCCGTAAACCGCCGCTGCGCCGCACATGTCGTACTTCATCTCGTCCATCCCTTCAGATGGCTTGATGGAGATGCCGCCGGAGTCGAAGGTCAGGCCTTTACCCACCAGCACGATCGGGCGCGCGTCTTCGGATGGATTGCCCTTGTACTCAATCACCGACATCAGCGATTCATTCTGCGAACCGTGGCCGACCGCCAGATAAGCGTTCATACCCAGTTCGCGCATTTGCTGTTCGCCGATGACGCGGGTGATGACATTTTTGCTGTAGCTGTCGGCCAACTGGCGCGCCTGTGACGCCAGGTAGGCGGCGTTACAGATATTGGGCGGCATGTTGCCGAGATCTTTCGCAGCCTTAATCCCGGCGGCAATGGCCAGACCGTGCTGAATGGCGCGTTCGCCGCTGGTGAGCTCACGGCGGGTCGGCACATTAAAGACCATCTTACGTAGCGGGCGGCGCGGCTCGCTCTTGTTGGTCTTGAGTTGATCAAAGCTATAAAGCGTCTCTTTGGCCGTTTCGACGGCCTGACGCACTTTCCAGTAGTTGTTGCGGCCTTTGACGTGCAGTTCGGTCAGGAAACAGACGGCTTCCATCGAACCGGTATCATTCAGAGTATTTATCGTTTTCTGAATAACCTGCTTATACTGACGTTCATCAAGCTCTCGCTCTTTGCCGCAACCAATGAGGAGGATTCGCTCGGAAAGAACGTTAGGAACATGGTGCAGCAACAGAGTCTGCCCCGGTTTTCCTTCCAGTTCGCCGCGACGCAGCAATGCGCTGATGTATCCGTCGCTAATTTTGTCGAGCTGTTCTGCAATCGGAGAAAGGCGACGCGGTTCAAAGACGCCCACGACAATGCAGGCACTCCGCTGTTTCTCCGGGCTACCGCTTTTTACACTGAACTCCATGCACTATGCTCCTGAATCTTAAAGACAACAGTGGTGGCTACAGCTATACTCGTCGTCTTTCAAGTTGCAGATGCGTTGGCTGCGCCTGCTCACCCCTGTCGCTTACCTGATGTAAGCTCCGGGGCTTCACAGTCTTGCCGCCTGCCTGCAACTCGAAATCCATTAGAGTATAGAAATTGAAAGCTTTCGTAACTCATGTCCGCTGTTGCGGTGACTTCGTGTTAATCTTAACGTTATTACGGCATTGGCACGTCAGAACAAGTTCTGAGAGGTGAATCCGCTGAGTATAATGATCTTAGCGATGATTTCGACGACTCAAGAGAATAAATGACGTTTAAGCCATGAAACAAGCTAAATTCCAGCAAAAAAATGGGTTTTTACGGGCGTATTTAAAGTGATAATCATAAGATATCTGGTGCGGGAGACGCTCAAAAGCCAGCTGGCGATACTCTTCATCTTACTTTTGATCTTCTTTTGTCAAAAGTTAGTGAGGATTCTCGGCGCGGCGGTTGACGGCGATATTCCCGCAAATCTGGTGCTCTCGCTTCTGGGGCTGGGCGTACCGGAAATGGCGCAGCTCATCCTGCCTTTAAGCCTGTTCCTGGGGCTGCTGATGACGCTGGGCAAACTGTATACCGAAAGTGAAATTACGGTCATGCACGCCTGTGGGTTGAGCAAAGCCGTGCTGGTAAAGGCCGCCATGGTACTGGCGTTATTTACCGGTATCCTTGCGGCGGTTAACGTGATGTGGGCCGGTCCCTGGTCGTCAAAACACCAGGATGAAGTGCTGGCGGAGGCGAAAGCGAACCCCGGTATGGCGGCGCTGGCGCAGGGGCAATTCCAGCAGGCGACCAACGGCAGCTCGGTGCTGTTTATCGAAAGCGTTGATGGCAGCGACTTCCACGATGTTTTCCTGGCGCAGATTCGCCCTAAGGGCAATGCTCGTCCTTCTGTGGTAGTGGCTGATTCCGGACACCTTACTCAGTTGCGCGATGGTTCCCAGGTTGTCACCTTAAACAAAGGGACACGTTTTGAAGGAACGGCGTTGCTACGCGATTTTCGCATCACCGACTTCCAGAACTATCAGGCGATTATTGGCCATCAGGCCGTGGCGCTGGACCCGAACGATACCGACCAGATGGACATGCGCACGCTGTGGAATACCGACAACGATCGCGCTCGCGCCGAGCTGCACTGGCGTATCACGTTAGTCTTTACCGTATTTATGATGGCGCTGATGGTCGTGCCGCTCAGCGTGGTGAATCCACGTCAGGGGCGCGTCTTGTCTATGTTGCCCGCCATGCTGCTTTATCTGCTGTTCTTCCTGATCCAGACCTCCATTAAATCGAATGGCGGTAAAGGCAAACTGGACCCGGTTATCTGGATGTGGGCGGTCAACCTGATCTATCTGGCGTTGGCGATTGGTTTAAACCTGTGGGATACGGTGCCGGTCCGCCGCCTGCGTGCCCGTTTTCTGCGTAAAGGAGCGGTATAATGCAGCCATTTGGTGTACTTGACCGCTATATCGGTAAAACCATTTTTACCACCATCATGATGACGTTGTTCATGCTGGTGTCGCTCTCCGGGATCATCAAGTTTGTCGATCAGCTGAAAAAAGCGGGGCAGGGTAACTACGACGCGCTGGGCGCGGGTATGTACACCCTGCTCAGCGTACCTAAGGATATCCAGATCTTCTTTCCTATGGCGGCGCTGCTTGGCGCGCTGCTGGGACTGGGGATGCTGGCGCAGCGTAGCGAACTGGTGGTGATGCAGGCATCGGGTTTCACCCGTATGCAGGTGGCGCTGTCGGTGATGAAAACGGCTATCCCCCTGGTGCTGTTAACCATGGCGATCGGCGAATGGGTCGCCCCGCAGGGCGAGCAGATGGCGCGTAACTATCGTGCGCAGGCGATGTATGGCGGTTCGCTGCTTTCCACCCAGCAAGGTCTGTGGGCGAAAGACGGGAATAACTTTGTCTATATTGAACGGGTGAAGGGCGACGAGGAGCTGGCCGGCATTAGTATTTACGCTTTCAACGATCAGCGTCGTTTGCAGTCGGTGCGTTACGCCGCTTCGGCAAAATTCGACCCGGAGCATAAGGTCTGGCGTTTGTCGCAGGTGGATGAGTCCGATCTGCAAAACCCGAAACAGATCACCGGTTCGCAGACGGTGAGCGGTACCTGGAAAACGAATCTGACGCCGGATAAGTTAGGTGTGGTGGCGCTGGACCCGGATGCGCTTTCCATCAGCGGTCTGCATAACTACGTTAAATATCTGAAGTCGAGCGGACAGGACGCCGGACGTTATCAGCTCAATATGTGGAGTAAAATCTTCCAGCCGCTCTCCGTGGCGGTGATGATGCTGATGGCGCTGTCGTTTATCTTTGGCCCACTGCGTAGTGTGCCGATGGGCGTGCGCGTGGTGACGGGGATTAGCTTCGGCTTCGTCTTTTACGTTCTCGACCAGATTTTTGGCCCGCTGACGCTGGTATACGGCATTCCGCCGATTGTCGGCGCGCTGCTGCCGAGCGCGTCTTTCTTCCTGATTAGCCTGTGGCTAATGCTGCGTAAGTCGTAATCACAGGCTGCCATCCGGCAATGCAGTAAAGCGCAGTGCCTGATGGCGCTGCGCTTATCAGGCCTACTATGACCCGTAGGCCTGATAAGTCCTTTCCGCCGCCATCCGGCAGACCGCCTGGTATTCCTCGAATGATGTAGTGCGTAACCTGACGCGTGGCGCTTTTGGCTACGCGTTAAGCTCAGGCAAGCTGCGGGAAAAAGTAGATCAAAAAATTTATAACGTGCTGCCGTGATAAATCTGATAACCCAAATCAATCGTATTATGGTTGAGATCGTTATTTTTAATTTTGTTGAGCAACATCTGCGCGGCTCTGCGCCCGATCTCAAAACGAGGGGTAATTACGCTGGCGAGGCTCGGTATCATTTGCCTGCCCATCTCCAGACCGTGGAAGCCGGCGATGGAGATCTGCTCCGGTACGGCCAGTTGACGCTCGCGGCACCACAGTAGAGCGCCCATTGCGATATCGTCATTTGTACAAAAGACGCCATCCACGTCCGGGTGCGCAGTAAGCGCATCACGCATTAGCTGTATCCCCAGATGGATAGAGGAGATAGCGCGGGGATTGATGCGCAACGGCGCCAGCCCCCGGCGCGTCATCGCATCGCAGTAGCCGTGATAACGCTGCTCATCTCGGATATCGTCTTTTGAACCCAGATAGAGGATTTTTCGCCGCTGGCGTTTATCCAGCATGGTACTGACCATATCAAAGGCGGCCTGACGGTTATCAAACCCCACCTCCATATCTAAGCGATCGCCCTGGATGTCCATGAGTTCTACAATCGGAAGGGTTGCTGAGCGCAGGAATTTGACGGTTCTGAGGGTATGATATTTTTCTGAAAGAATAATGCCGTCGATATTGTAAGACAGTAAATTGATAACGGACTCTTCTTCCGAATCGCGATTGTAATTGTAATTCGCAATGAGAGTTTGGTAGTTATGACCCGACGTTACGGATTCAATCCCGGCAAGAATGTCGGCAAACAACTGATTCTGAAAAGAGGGGATCAGCACGCCCAGAGTGTAACTTTGCGCGTTTAACAGCATAGCAGGCGCGCGATTTGGTATGTAGTTAATTTCCTCCATGATCTGCGCAATACGCTCGCCGGTTTCCCTGGCGACTTTTTTCGGCGAGCGGATGTAACGGCTCACCGTCATTTTTGTCACGCCAGCAAGCGTAGCGATATCCTGCAAAGAAATTCTGTGATTCCTCATGTTTTCTCCAGTACCGGGGGCGGGAACGTCGCCCCCATGGTTAATTGGGCTGCGGATGATGAATTAATGCAGAACCGCATTCAGCGCCAGTACGCCCAGCAACCCCATGACAGAAATCAATGTTTCCATAACGGTCCAGGTGCGTAGGGTTTCCCCGACGCTAAGATTAAAATACCCTTTAAACAGCCAAAAACCGGGATCGTTAACATGTGATGCAATAACGCTTCCCGCGCCTGTCGCCAGTACCATTAACGCCGGATCGGCGTGGGTTACGTTAATAATCGGCAATACGACGCCCGCTGTGGTTATCGCAGCCACGGTCGCGGAACCTAACGCAATACGCAGCACGGCGGCTACCGTCCAGCACATTAATAACGGAGATAGCGATGTGCCGGTCATTAATTGCGAGATATATTGGCCCACGCCGCTATCCACCAGCACTTGTTTAAACGCGCCGCCGCCCGCGATGATAAAAACAATCATCGCAATAGCGCCAATGGACTCGCCGACGATATCCATCACCTGCTCAACCGTACGTCCATTGCGTCGCCCCAGCGTAAAAATGGCGATGATAATGGCAATAAACAACGCCACTGCTGGATTACCGATAAATTCGAAGAAAACCCGCACGGCATTCGTTTTTGGCAGCGTGATTTCACATACCGCTGCGATGGCCATCAGAATGACCGGGATCACGGCGGCAAAAATACTGTTCCAGAATGACGGCATCTCTTCTTCACTGAATAGGTGAGGATTAAATAATCCTTCAGGCGGCGCTTTTTCAAATCGCGCCAGTAATTTTGAAAACAGAGGGCCGGCAACAATCACTGTCGGTATGGTAATGATTAACCCATACAGCAGGGTCGTACCGAGATTTGCCTCAAAAATTGTCGCAATAGCGGTAGGGCCGGGATGCGGCGGCAGGAAGCAGTGCGTAACGGATAAGGCGGCGACCATTGGAACCCCGACATACAGCAAGGGCAGTCCCGATGAGGCCACAATCGTAAAAACGAGCGGCAACAGCAGTACGAACCCGACTTCAAAAAACATTGCCAGGCCGACGATAAGCCCGGTGATCACCAGCGCCCATTGCACGCGTTTTTTGCCGAACGTATTAATGAGCGTCGTCGCAATGCGCTGCGCTGCGCCGGTGTCGGAAATTAATCTTCCCAGCATCGCGCCAAAACCGAGGATCATGGCGAGTCCGCCCAGAGTACCGCCAATTCCGTTTTGTATGGAGTGCAGGGCGTCTTGCGCGCCCATCCCTTCGGCAAATCCCACCACGGCGGCAACCAGAACAAGGGCGATAAAGCCGTTAACTTTAAAGCCAATCATTAAGACCAACAGCAGCGCAACGCCTGCCGCAATAATTATTAATGGCATATTCGTCTCTCTTATTAGCGCCAAAATAGCAGCGCTTACGCGCTGCGTCGTATTTCCCTGGTCAGACGGCAACCAGCATACCGCCATCGACAAACAGCAGATGTCCGTTAACAAAGTCGGAGGCTTTTGACGAGAGAAACACCGCTGCGCCAATAAGCTCCTGGGGATCGCCCCAGCGTGCGGCAGGCGTACGTTTGCATAGCCAGGAGGTGAAGGCTTCATCTTCAACCAGCGCTTTGGTCATCTCCGTTTTGAAGTATCCCGGCGCAATACCGTTGACCTGGATATTATGACGCGCCAGCTCCACGCA
This sequence comes from Salmonella sp. JXY0409-18, assembly GCF_020268625.1. Classification (NCBI taxonomy): domain Bacteria; kingdom Pseudomonadati; phylum Pseudomonadota; class Gammaproteobacteria; order Enterobacterales; family Enterobacteriaceae; genus Salmonella; species Salmonella sp. JXY0409-18. Next base: position 3,962,959 of record NZ_CP084216.1, on the reverse strand, counting down.
CATGCCGCGAGTCAGCATCTTCACGGCACCCTTCGACGCGGCGTATGGCGTAATCGTGTCGCGGCCCAGCTCGCTTTGCATCGAACAGATGTTGATCACTTTTCCTGCCTGCCGCGCCACCATACGGCGCGTAACGGCCTGAGAGACGAGAAAAACCGCGGTCTGATTTACGGCGATGACGTCATTCCACTCCTGCTCGGGAAACTCAGTAAACGGATGACGGCGCTGGATACCGGCGTTATTTATCAGGACGTCAATGACGCCGATATCTTTTTCGATATGTTCAACCGCAGCTTCAATATCCTGTTTATGGGTGACATTAAAGGGAGCGGCAATAGCCTTTATCCCTTCCTGCTGAAGTTTCGTCACGGCTGTTTCGGCGCGCTCCGGGGTAATATCGTTAACAATAATGCGCGCGCCATAGCGACCAAGACCGGTTGCCAGCAAATAACCAATTCCCTGAGCGGCTCCGGTGATAAGGATATTTTTACCTGCCAGTGAAAAAAGATCGTTCATGATAGTGTCCCTTATTTTACTTTCTCAGAAAACGAGCTGAACTTTTGCCGCCTGTGTTTTGTCTCCGGCAAAGATCAGCGCCGCTTCCAGGTCGGTAAATGGATATTCCGCGCTCAGTAACGGCAGCGGATTGATAACGCGGTTGGCAAGCCAGGAAACCGCAGTATTAAATTCGGTAGTAAAGCGGAAAGAGCCTTTCAGGGAGATCTCTTTGCTTATTACCATCATCATCGGGAAGTTGGGGACTGCGCCGCCCATGCCAACCTGCACCATCACGCCTTTTGCCCGTGTGACTTCCAGACACGTTGAGATTGAGGAAGGATGCCCGGAGACTTCAAAACTGATATCGAAATACCCTTTTTCTGCTTTCCAGCCATCAAGAGAGTCATGCTGTGGGTTTACCAGCGTATCCGCGCCCATCTGCCGGGCCAGCGAGAGAGAACGGGTACTGATATCAGCACATACCACTTCCGCTGCGCCCAGCGTTTTTACCGCGCTAACAATCAGGCAGCCGATAGGGCCAACGCCGGAGATAAAGACGCGTTTGCCTTGCAGATCGCCCGCCTCATGAGCCGCATGAATGGCAACCGCCAGCGGTTCGGCAAAGGCCATGGCTTTTTCGTCTGCCTGTTCCGGCCAGGGAATGCACTGAACGGTATCGACAGATTTAAATCGGGTAAAACCGCCATCGACATGCGGAAAATACATGGCGCTGCCAAAGAAACGCATTTCAGTACAGTGGTTTTCTTCATGCTGCAGACAGTATTTGCAATGACCGCAAGGCTTCGATGGATTAATCGCTACCGGTTGTCCTTCACGTAATAAATCTGAGTCGCTATGAACGATTTTGCCAATCACTTCATGACCTAAAATCATTGGCGCTTTTACTGTAAAATTGCCGACTTTGCCTTCCTGATAATAATGTAAGTCAGACCCACAAATGCCGCCTCGGGTAATTTGTACGAGTGTTCCTTTATTATTCCATTCAATATTTTGTTCCGTAACGGCAACAGCACGCTTACCCGCAACAACGCAGGATTGAGTTTTTACTTCCATAAATTCCTCACTGGTCAGGTAGTTACCCTGAACGCATTTAAGCGGTTTTATTTGTCATTATTTGTGACTTATGTCACGCTGGAAAATTGTTACACTACAATGTTACGCATAACGTGATGTGCCTTAGAGTTCTTCTCTATGGAAATTAAAAAACGTGAAATTGTCGAACGTAGAGGCGTAATATTGTGGTGTGGAATATGACTCAGAGGTATTTAAATGGCCGGAGAAAGCTATATTTTAATGGGTGTTTCAGGTAGTGGTAAATCTTTAATAGGCAGCAAAATTGCAACATTATTTTCTGCGAAGTTTATTGACGGCGATGATCTCCATCCGGCGAAAAACATTGATAAAATGTCTCAGGGAATACCGTTAACTGATGAAGACCGTTTACCCTGGCTGGAACGATTAAATGACGCTTCATACAGTCTTTATAAAAAAAATGAGACGGGATTTATTGTCTGCTCGTCATTAAAAAAACAGTACCGCGATATTTTACGTAAGAGCAGCCCTAACGTACATTTCCTGTGGCTGGATGGCGATTACGCTACCATTCTGCAGCGAATGCAGCGTCGTGCCGGGCATTTTATGCCGCCAGACCTGCTGCAAAGTCAGTTTGACGCGCTGGAGCGACCGTGTGCCGATGAACATGATATTGCGCGTATCGATGTTAATCATGACATCGAGCACGTGACGGAGCAGTGCCGACTGGCTGTACAGGCTTTTCGTCAGGCACTCAGCGCTTCCTGATCATTGTCAAAGCGCTGAGTCAGGCGGTCAGAAGTCAGCTTTTAGCACTACACGATAGCGGGCTTTGCCGTCGCGAACGTGCTGGATAGCCTCGTTGATTTGTGACATTGCGAACAGTTCCGTGGTGGGCGCGACTTTGCTGCGTCCGGCGAATTTCATCAGTTTGCGAAGTTCATATGGCGTTCCGGTTGCCGAGCCTGAGATACTGCGATCGCCGGCTATCAATGTAAACGCCGGTACGGGCAGCGGCTTCAATACCGCCCCAACGGTATGGAAGTTGCCGCCATAGGTCAGCGCTTCGAAGTAGGGTTGCCAGTCGAGATCGACGTTGACCGTGTTAATAATGAGATCGAACTGGCCCGCCAGTGCTTTTAACGCTTCCGGATCGCGGCTGTTCACCACGTTATTGGCCCCCATCGCCAGCACTTCCTGCTCTTTCGATGGATTTGAGCTGAACGCGGTGACTTCGCAGCCCATTGCATGTAACAGCTTTATGGCGATATGCCCAAGCCCGCCAATACCGATGACGCCAACGCGGCTGGTAGCAGTAATATGGTGCATCAGTAGCGGTTTAAAGACCGTAATGCCGCCACATAACAGCGGGCCTGCGGACGCCATATCTATATTCTCCGGAAGAGGAATTACCCACTGCCAGCCCGCGCGAAGCTTCTCGGCAAAACCGCCACGATTGAGGATAGTGGGCACTGCGCCTTCCTGGCAGTTAATTTGATTGCCGCTGATACAGGCATCGCAGTGTCCGCAGCTGCGCGCCGTCCAGCCGATTCCAACGCGCTGGCCGACTTTTAGCCCCTTATCCTGTGCCGCGCTGCCGAGTGCGGCCACCCGACCAATGACCTCATGTCCGGCAACCAGAGGGTATTGAGAGAACCCCCATTCATTGTCGATCATTGACAGATCGGAATGGCAGATCCCGCAGTAGTCGACCCGTACCTCGACATCTTCCGGTTGGAGTTCTCCCGCGTCATATTCATAGAGTTCGAGCTCGCCGCCCGCCTCTTTGGCGGCGTAGCTTTTTATTATCGTCATTGTGTTTCCCTTAATGTGGTGTTGAACTGAAAAGTGTAGAGCATGGAGGCAAGGGACGCCCGGCGTTAATCTGCTGGAGAAGGCGGGAAGTAGCCTGATTATTCTATTTAATACTCAACGCTGCTGAAATTTTCAGCACTTAGCGATACAGGTGTATGCTCGTGCTTGCATGGCGGCGTATGACAGGTATAATCCACAACGTTTTCCGCATACCTCTTCAGTGCCGAAGTGGCGAAATCGGTAGACGCAGTTGATTCAAAATCAACCGTAGAAATACGTGCCGGTTCGAGTCCGGCCTTCGGCACCAAAAGCATGTAAATGGACCTCAATTGAGGTCTTTTTTTATGCCTGAAATCCGCGCCACACAAAGCTTTCCGCGATTTTTCCTTCAACTGAAGTCAATCTAACTCAACCCACATCAACAAGCTTGTGAGTATACTAATGAGTATATTTTCCGATTCTATATTGCTTGTATACTCACGAGATACCAATCGAAGGAGGTCCATCATGACCTAACGGATACTAAAGTTCGTTCTGCGAAACCTGAGGATAAAGAGTATTCACTTGTTGACGGTGACGGCATGTTCCTTACTTGTAAAACCTAAATAGCTGCGCCAAATAGTAGATCACTTTGAGGGAACTCAGCCCGGATTGTGCGATCTGATCAATCGCCAAAAATCACGAATCACCAACCGGACTGAGCGATGCCGATCATAGCACCAATTCCCCGTGACGAACGACGCCTGATGTAGAAAGCTATCCATAATCTTCCGCTAAACAGACCATCAGCGCTCAGATTCCAGTTGAGTTGGCTCTTGCCGTTGAGAATCTGGCTGTAGAGCTGGATCGTTCAAAGAGCTGGGTCATAAAGGAAGCATTACTCTCCATGCTGGCTGAAAGAGAGCGACGTCACCAGAGCATCCAGGCCGGTCTTGCCGATGTGGATGCTGGTCGTGTGGTGAGTCATTCGGATATGGTAGATTTTGCCAACCGTTTAAAGGAAACCTGACAGGCAAAGATGTTGCTATCCGAGATAGTCGCCTCTCATTGCCATTTGCTTAAATACTCCCCATACTAGATACATGTGTTTATTACACGTGTAATTTCAGGAGGCTCTATGTCGGGTATGAGTGTACGACATAAAAAAACAGTCAGTGTCACGCTGGAACCTGCATTGCTTCAGCAAGCCCGTGATGCAGGTATTAATCTGTCTGCGGTGCTTACCGCCGCGCTGAAAGAGGAAATCAGTGCCACAGGCGTTGAACGCTGGAAAGCAGAAAATAGAGCGGGTTTGCAGGAGCTCAATCGTATTGCTGATGAGCACGGCCTTTTATCGGACGATTACAGGACGTTTTAATCATGCAATACATGGTTTATCGCAATAAAGGAAACAGCAAGGCTTATCCTTATTTACTTGATGTGCAAAGCGATATTATTGATGAACTGCATACTCGCATGGTTATCCCATTGTTTCCTGTGAGCAGGTTGGTAAATAACCCAGTTAAGCGCCTCACGCCCACTCTGAATGTGGAAGGTAATGACTATCTGGTGATGACTCACGAAATGGCGAGTATCAGGCTTTCGCAGATTGGTGATGAGGTGATGGACGTTCGTTCCCACAGGCAAACCATCAAAAATGCTCTCGATTTTATCTTTGACGGGTTCTGAATGGCTTGCAGGTCAAATGGAGAGTTGTTCACCGTTCTGGAGGGGACTTGACGCGCTTGAACCTGTGGAAGAAGATGAGGCGTGATTTTAAGTTAGCTGCGTTTTCAGAGAATCGCGCGTGAGTATATATATCGGTTATCTTGTTTTATAATCTTATTTACTACAATAGGTTACGTCGAGAATCGCGGTGCGGCCTTCGCACCAAGTGATGCAATAATTAGCTGCCTAAGGGTGGCTTTTTTGTGTCCATTTCTGTCCAGATTCGTCTATATCTGTCTGTAATTCAAAGATAATTTATTTTTCGCTAATAACCATATTTATTTTATGGTCTTTACGTGTTGGTCATTTTTCATCCATTGACATCCACGCGATCTGGGGGCAAAAAGGGGCAAATCCGGTTCGATAGAGGAGTGACCCCCAAATGGTGCTTACAGATCTCGCAATCCGGCATGCCAGCCGCCTGGCAAGGCATACAGGCTCTTTGACTGCCACGGTCTTTACATTCAGGTGAACCCCAGCGGATCCAAGCTGTGGTATCTGAAATTTCGCTTTGGAAACAAAAAGAACCGTATGGCATTAGGCCCTTATCCGCTCATTTCTCTTGTACTGGCAAGGGAGAAGCAAGCGGATTTAAGTCTGGAACGTGTCAACGCTATTCAGGACGGGTCAGGCATTAATCCGGCGGAAAAACGCAGAGAGGACAAGCGGGGTGGAGAGCCCCTTTATACGTTCGAGTCCGTGGCGCGAGAATGGGGCGCCAGTAACATAATCTGGTCGGCGGAACATTCAACAGCGTTATTTTCTGAGCTTACAGGTTCCAATATTGCACTGAACGCTATCCAGTCGGGCTCACGGGCTTCTGGAACGTGCTACGTAACCGGTAATCCTCTTCTGGTTCAGTTATAACGCTTTTATGTGACATGCAGCATGATATGGTCGTTTTCTGAACTCCGTATAACCTGAGTATTTTTATCGAAGCGTGAACAAAACATTGCAGCCAGCCTTTCAACGTGGACAATAGTTATCCATACGGTGATTTTATATTCGATAAATCAATGGGTTTCATTGAAACATAGGACTGGTAATGGATGACAATGCTTTAGGGTTTGCCTCATACTGGCGCAATTCGCTGGCAGATGCTGAGTCAGGAAAGGGCAGTTTTGAACGCAAAGATGCCAAAAATTTCACTCACTGGCATGGGATAGCGGCGGGACGTCTTGACGAAACGATCGTCGGTAAATTTTTTGAGGGAGAAAAAGACGACGTCGAAACAGTCGATGTCATCTTGCGGCCAAAGGTTTATTTCCGGTTACTGCAGCGTGGAAAGGACCATTCCGCTGGTGCGCCTGATATTGTTACCCCGATAGTGACGCCAGCCCTGTTGAGCCGTGAAGGTTTTTTATATCCGACGCCAGCGACCTCCATTCCCAGAGACCTGCTTGAACCTTTGCCAAAAGGGGCATTTTCAATTGGTGAGATTGGGCAGTATGATAAATATAAAACGACACATACCTCATTCTCTATCAACTTTGATGACAGCGTTGATAAGACCGCCGAAACAGATGAAGAACGAGAAGCACGATATGCAGCCTGGCAGCAGGATTGGCGTCAATATCTGGATGATTCAGAGAGGCTACTGAAGAATGTTGTCGGCGACTGGATTAAAAATCCCGAGCAATATGAACTCGCTGAGCACGGTTATATTGTTAAAACGGCGCAATCTGGCGGCGCCAGTTTCCATATCCTTTCGCTTTATGATCACCTGCTTATTTGCAAAAAGGATGTGCCGCTCTTCAATCGCTTCGCCTCGCGAGAGGTTCATGCTGCAGAGTCATTACTTCCTCCGGAAGCAAAATTCAGCGACAGACTTGGACACTCCGGGGATAAGTTTCCGCTGGCAAAGGCTCAGCGCGATGCCTTAAGCCATTTTCTGGATGCGAGGCATGGCGATATCCTTGCCGTTAATGGTCCACCAGGAACCGGGAAAACCACGCTGGTGCTTTCTATCATCGCCACGCAGTGGGCCCGAGCGGCTCTCGAAAAAGCGGAGCCTCCGGTTATTATCGCGACTTCAACGAATAACCAGGCTGTAACGAACATTATCGAGGCGTTCGGGAAAGATTTTTCCCAGGGCACTGGTGTAATGGCCGGACGATGGTTGCCAGAGCTGAAAAGCTTCGGCGCTTATTTTCCCTCAAGCACTCGTAAAGCCGAGGCCGCCAAAAAATATCAAACTGAAGATTTCTTCAACCAGGTTGAGTCAAAAGAGTATGTAGAGGATGCACTGCTGTTTTATCTGGAGAAAGCTAAGGCAGCCTTTCCTGAAAAAGAGTGTTCATCCCCTGAAAAGGTTATTGAACTCCTGCATGGTCAGTTGGCAGCAAAATCCGAACAACTGGTAAGGCTGAACACAACATGGCAAACGTTAAGCCAGGTTCGGGCAGCGCGTGAGCTTATTGCTAACGACATTAAGCAATATCTCGATAATTTAAATAAATTACTTGTCGGGCAAGAACAAAATGTCACTCTACTAAAAAGTGCTAAAGCGGAATGGAAAAAATATCGGGCCAGTGAATCACTGATCTATCCATTATTTTCATGGCTACCAGCGGTTCGCAGTAAGCGGCAGTACCAAATACAACTGTTTCTCGAAGATAAATTAGGTGCGCTGATTGCGGGAAATCAGTGGTCTGATCCTGAAACCATCGAACGTAATATCGATAGGTTACTTAATTCCGCCGAGCGCGAGCAAACAACCTACCGGCAGCAGATTGACTCCGCGCATGAAATCGTTCTTAAAGAACAGCAGGCGGCTCAGGAATGGCAGAGGCTGGCACTTGATTTAGGGTATGAGGGGGGCGAGGAACTGAGCTTCTCACAGGCAGATGAGCTGGCTGATACGCAGATTCGCTTCCCTGCATTCTTACTGGCGACCCACTACTGGGAAGGTCGTTGGTTGATGGATATGGCCAGCATTGATGATCTGCAGAAAGAAAAGGGCAAGAAAGGTGCTAAAGGAGTAGCCGCTCGCTGGCAACGCCGAATGAAACTTACCCCATGCGTGGTCATGACCTGTTATATGCTGCCCGGCAATATGCAGATAAGTGAACACAAAGGACAACGTAAATTCGAGAAAAGTTATTTATATGATTTTGCCGATTTACTCATTGTCGATGAAGCCGGGCAGGTGCTTCCTGAAGTGGCTGCTGCTTCGTTTGCTCTGGCTAAAAAGGCATTAGTGATTGGTGATACGGAACAGATCCCGCCAATATGGAGTATTACTCCTGCTATTGATATAGGTAACATGCTGGCGGAAAAAATTCTGTCAGGCAGTACGCAAGAAGAGATTACTGAGAAATATACGGCAATCGCAGAGCTTGGTAAAAGCGCCGCATCTGGCAGCGTCATGAAAATAGCGCAGTGTGCTTCACGCTATCAATATGATCCCGAACTGGCACGTGGCATGTACTTATATGAACACCGCCGGTGCTTCGATAATATTATTGGATACTGCAATACGCTTTGCTATCACGGTAAGTTGTTGCCTAAAAGAGGATGTGAAGAGAGCAATTTAATGCCCGCAATGGGTTATCTCCATATTGATGGTAAAGGAGAGCTGGCAAGTAGCGGAAGCCGATATAATTTGCTGGAGGCTGAAACGATAGCGGCCTGGCTGACAGATAACCAGCAAAGTATTGAAGCGTATTATGGTAAATCGCTTCATGAAGTTGTCGGTATCGTGACGCCTTTTAGTGCGCAGGTATCGACCATCAAACAGGCGCTGGATAAACAAGGCATCAGCGCAGGCGCGAATGAAAAGTCGCTTACAGTAGGCACCGTGCATTCTCTTCAGGGCGCTGAAAGAGCGATTGTTATATTCTCGCCAGTCTATTCAAAGCATGAAGACGGCGCGTTTATTGATAGCGATAACAGCATGCTGAACGTTGCTGTCTCCCGAGCTAAGGACAGTTTCCTTGTCTTCGGCGATATGGACCTGTTTGAGATCCAGCCAGCCTCATCTCCGCGGGGATTACTGGCAAAATATCTCTTTGAGTCAGAGAAAAATGCACTCTTTTTTGACTATAAAGAGCGTGAGGATTTAAAAACTTCCGAGACCAAAATCTACACACTCCATGGTGTGGAGCAGCATGATAATTTCCTGAATCAGACGTTTGAAAATACCGGTAAACACATCACGATAGTCTCTCCATGGCTGACCTGGCAAAAGCTGGAGCAAACCGGTTTTCTTGATTCCATGATTGCGGCGTGTTCACGTGGTATTAACGTCACGGTAGTCACTGACAGAAGCTACAACACTGAACATAATGATTTTGAGAAGCGAAAAGAGAAGCAGCAGAACCTCAAAGCGGCGCTGGAGAAACTGAACGCCCTTGGTATTGCGACAAAACTGGTCAATCGTGTTCATAGCAAAATTGTTATTGGTGATGATGGTTTGCTGTGCGTGGGATCGTTCAACTGGTTTAGCGCGACACGTGAAGCGCGATATGAACGATACGATACATCGATGGTTTATTGCGGTGATAACCTGAAGGGCGAGATTGAGGCAATTTACAATAGCCTTGAGAGGCGTCAGGTTTAGGGTGGGAATCTTGATTAGCCATCTTATCGACTGTTTTCCAGCGTAAGATGGCTGTATTACCTGGTGTGATACAAAAACTATATGATTTAGCAAACAATTATGTATGTCTGATACTGTAAGATTCACTGCGCAGTTTGTATGTACGCCCCAGAACAATTGGCAACACTATTGGCTAGCTCTCATAATTAGTACGCTCTGTTGAACGCATATACTGATCAAATATCCAGAACAAATCATTTCATCTGGGTCAAATGAGTGATATATTTTCACCCATAAACCCCGAGGAGGCATTATGTCTGAATTCGATTTATTTGCGCAGGAACTGCTAGAAAAAGCAGAAGCAGAAGAAAAACAACAACAAGAGCGCGACAGGAAGCTGATTGATCGGGTGCTTGAAATTTACGACCAGAAGTATGTCGCAGAACTACTAAGAAAAATAGGTAAAAATGAGTGGAGCCGCGAAACACTTAACCGTTGGGTAAATGGCAAGTGTGAGCCAAAATCGCTCACCATGGCTGAAGAAGCGCTGTTACGGAAAATGTTGCCGGAGCAACCCGCTCATCATCCTGACTATGATTTCCGCTTTATTGACCTGTTTGCCGGTATTGGTGGTATCCGTAAAGGATTCGAGGCCATCGGCGGGCAATGCGTTTTTACCAGTGAATGGAATAAAGAAGCGGTACGTACCTACAAAGCAAACTGGTACAACGATGAAGATGCGCACACATTCAATCTGGATATCCGCGAAGTCACGCTAAGCGGAGAAGAAGGCATCTCAGAAGAGAAAGCCTACGCTCATATCGATCAACATATCCCGGATCATGACGTCCTGCTGGCCGGTTTTCCCTGCCAGCCATTCAGTCTGGCTGGGGTAAGTAAGAAAAACTCGCTCGGACGCGCACATGGATTCGAATGTGAAGCGCAGGGCACTCTGTTTTTCGATGTCGCCCGCATAATCAAGGCAAAGCAACCAGCCATTTTTGTGCTGGAAAACGTGAAAAACCTTAAGAGCCATGACAAAGGCAAAACGTTTAAAGTCATTATGGATACCCTTGATGAATTAGGCTATGAAGTCGCTGATGCCAATATCACAGGGAAAGATGATCCTAAAATTATTGATGGTAAAAATTTCCTGCCACAACATCGTGAGCGTATTGTTCTGGTCGGATTCCGCCGTGACCTTAATATCCATCAGGGATTCACATTAAAGAATATTGATAAATTCTACCCTGAGAAAAGACCAACATTTGGTCAGCTTCTGGACTCTGTGGTTGACAGTAAATATATACTGAGCCCTAAGTTATGGGAATATCTCTATAACTATGCTAAAAAGCATGCTGCCAAAGGTAATGGATTCGGTTTTGGTCTGGTTGATCCGAATAATGAAAATAGCGTCGCGAGAACATTATCCGCTCGTTACCATAAAGATGGCTCTGAAATTCTCATCGACAGAGGATGGGATAAAGAACTCGGCGAAATCGATTTCTCTAATCCAGAGAATCAGGAACAAAGGCCAAGAAGACTGACGCCCCATGAATGCGCAAGATTAATGGGATTTGAACAACCCGGAGGCAAGCCATTCCGAATCCCCGTTTCCGATACTCAGGCCTATCGCCAGTTTGGGAACTCAGTGGTCGTTCCCGTTTTTGAAGCCGTGGCAAAACTGCTTCAGCCTTATATTATGAAAGCCGCTGCTAGTAAGGTGACCAAAAAATAATATAAACAGATCCCCCCGGAATTTATCCGGGGGGAAACAGAATCAAATTATTTCATCGGCATACAATGATTTAGTTTCATCAATAAATGTTTCTAACGAAATAAGATATTCCCGGATAGCTTTTGGGTACTTATCATGAAGGCTACTGGGCACAACTAACCTGACCCTTTCCTGCTGCATCTCTTGAAATTGAGCAACAGAAACACCTTCCTGAAGGGTAAAGAGATAAATATCCTGAATCCTGTCTGCCTCATTTAATATCTGCCGCCAGCGATCTTTACAGGTCGTTTTTACCGCTAACATACGCAGTTTCTGCTCTGGAAAAGCTTCATCGTGATAAGCTTGCGCAGAGGGGAATAAAAAATCTGGTTTCTTATTTCCTTCCGTAACGGCCTGAGTCTCAAAAGTTTTCAGTCCATACTCATTAAAAAGCTGTTCAAGATGCAGCTCCAGTGATTTTCCGGCTCGTGATTTTCGTCTGTTGCTCACGGAATTCGCCAGTGCAATAAATTCATTTACGGAACCAAACCCAGACTGAACTATACCCAGCACATGCATTTCCTCCACCAGCAGAAAAATTTCGTATTCAACACGACGACGTTCAATGAGTTGCTTATCCGGGCCTACGACATTGGGGGAATAGTGAGCTGCTGCATACTGGATAATCTCTTTACCCGAAGGGAAATTTGTTCTCCACTCTTCCGGAAGACAATACCCACTGGAAACCGGTTCTTTTAAAGCCAGACCGCCCAGAATCTCATTTGCGGGACCATAGACTAACGATCCGGGAACAATTTCTCCGAGCGATGACTCAACAATATCTTCTTCTTCAGCGTCATGACACACCCAGATATCAACGCATTGACTATCTGCTCCCTGACGATGATCAAACGCCAATAAGGCCAGTGCCCCCGTGTTTTCAGATATTTGCAGAGGATTCTTTCCTCCTCCCCATCGGGTGATACGCTTTTCATTTCGGGTCTTACCAAAAAAACGTCCATTGTAATAAACGGCTCTGGCCTCACTGTCCGGGCAACTGTGCGAGGAGGTATGTGCATTCAGCGTCACGGACGGGTTAAGATCCCTTGTATGATTAATTGAAGGGAAAAGATGCTCAACAATGCCAGAAGGTATGTAAATGCCAACCTGATGCCCGCCCGTCGCACCGGTATCGTTGGCTGACAGGCGCTTGATGAACATATAGGTGTCACTGGTTGACTTATCTAAAAGCCATGAATGTAGCCCCGACATCATCACTTCCTCGCTGTAAAAATATCTCTGATTTATAGAGGGTTATCCTGCCACAGCTCTGCTTTTGTGAATACTCACGATGTCGTTTTATATGATGTCGTTCTTTTCCTTGTTCTCCCGTATTTAGTTCAGATCCCAAGATACTTTAAAAACCGTTTTCAGGTCGTTTTCTGAAATCTCAGTTAAGAGATTTTCACGTGCCAGGGTGCGCAGGTCATTACGCGCAGTGTTATCCGATACGCCAAGCGCTTCCGCTACGCCTGCCGTGGAATATTTCTTGCCAGGTTCCGCCAGAGTGATGTTCAGGAGTGTGACTTGCCGTCCACTCAGCCGCGATAAGCGCCCAGATTTATACAAAAAAAGATCAATTCGGGCAGCGCGGGCAACCAGATTGTCTACATGCTGTAAAAGCCTTGTCGTAGCTCGATGGATAATACTTGTAGTGGTCAAGTAATCGGCCACGGTTCTCGCACTATAGTCTGTAGCGCGCTGGTGGAGTCACACCTGTAGTCAAGCGACGCATAGAGCGCCAGATGAACCATTACGAGCGCAAGCAGAATTTATAAGGGCGGTGCCTTAAAGAGCACAGGGAGATTGTAAGCAACCCGATATTGCTGGCTTTTGCTTAGCTTGCTGACGGGATTCGTCGGATGAAACATGAAAATTACCTCATGTTTTATATGAGGATTCGACACTATATCAAAACCGGTAACTCTCAACCTTTCAAGGCTATGTGTCAGATCAGGTCGTGACAAGACACATAAATTTAAAAATCTATATATCTGACCAGATAGACTTTTTTATAACAGCTTTATAAATTAAACAAATCTGCCATAGAGACAGATTTGTTTAATTTATAATTAGAGGTTTGCAACGTTATGATATACTTTTTGCACATCATCATCATCTTCAAGGGCATCAATAAGTCCTTCAAAGATTTCTAAATCTTCTGGTGAAAGTTCAACTTCTGATTGAGCAATCATTTCTAATTCTGTTGTTGAAAATTCAGTAATTCCAGCTGCTTTTAGCGCTGCAATTCCTTTGTGCAGGTCTGTCGCTTCAGTATAAATAACGATGTTTCCTTCTTCTTCGGTTACATCACGAACATCAACTTCAGCATCAAGCAAAATTTCAAAAATATGGTCAGGGTCTGTTCCTTTAAATACAATCACTCCAGTATTGTCAAACATATAGCTGACAGCACCTGCCGCTCCGATATTCCCGCCTTTTTTATTAAAAATTGTGCGGATATTAGCAATCGTACGGTTAACATTAGACGTCAACGTTTCAGCGATAACCATTGAACCATTTGGTCCAAAGCCTTCATAACGCCCTTGCACGAACGTTTCATCTCCGCCACCTTTGGCTTTATCAATAGCTTTATCAATAACATGTTTTGGAACCTGTGCTTGTTTCGCACGTTCAATAACGAATTTTAAAGCTGAGTTTGATTCCGGGTCTGGTTCACCTTGTTTAGCCGCAGCATAGATTTCTACACCAAATTTTGCATATACTTTAGACGTTGCACCGTCTTTAGCTGTTTTTTTAGCAACAATATTTGCCCATTTACGTCCCACTGGAAACATCTCCTCAAAAAATTATTTACATTAATGGCAGGTTAATAACCTGCATGTTTTTCTACCGCATTATATCATAATATATAAATTCTCGTCTATGAGAAATAAAAACATCCGGCTTTTACGGGGGATTACTTTGATTTTAACAATAGCTAATATGGTGGATAAGTCATTTTCTAATTTTCTTCTGGTTCTTTTTTTATTCTTAATAATTGAATTGCAGCAATAACGTCTTATTGATGGTGGTTTCGCTCATCAGGTGAGGTGGAACGCTTGCACGTCTTGCGACATATTGTGGCAGAAACTTAATGGCGAAATTAAGAGCCTATCCCATTAGGGCTATTTTACTTGCCATTTTGGACCTGGGCAGTGCTCAAAATCCTCACGTACTACGTGTACGCTCCGGTTTTTGCGCGCTGTCCGTGTCCAAACTGGCTGCGCCAATAACGCCTACTGGGATAGTCTCTAAGACGATATATTCCCGCCTTGAGCCGCGTTAATTTGTTGAATACTTTTAAATGGAGGTATACCTCTTGTAGGCTATACCTCCTGCTTCACGTTATCGCGCGATTAACGCAAATACGCCCCAGCCAAAGTATTCTCGCGTCCAGGTGACGTGACGTTTGGGGGCTACCGTCAGTTCTGTTCGAACCTCTTGCGCAAACTCATCGTCAGGGTTTTCCTCCAGCCAGCGGCGCATGGTCATCCACTTCGCGGCTTCATATCTGTCCCAGCCTTGCGGGTCCGCCAGCACCATTTCCACTACGTCATAGCCGAGTTGGTCGAAAAAGGCGACCAGCTCGGGCAGGGGGCGAAAATCGGCGACAGATGAGACGCCACAGGCGTGGGCGATCTCTTCCGTTGCGGGGATCCGACGCCAGTACGGTTCACCGATGAGAATGATCCCGCCTGGTTTGAGGCTTTTGGCCAGCAGATCTATTGTCCCCGCGACACCGCCCGCAATCCAGGTAGCGCCTACGCAGGCCGCCACGTCATATTTTTCCTCGTCGATATAACCGGCCGCGTCGTTATGAATAAAATGTACGTATTCACTGACGCCGAGCTCTTCTGCACGTTGTTTTGCCTGTGTGGTGAAGAGCGGGCTTATATCAATGCCAGTACCTGTAACACCGTAATCGCGAGCCCAGGTGCAGAGCATCTCACCCGAGCCGCTACCGAGATCGAGAATCCGCGTGCCTGGCTTCATGCGTAACGCATGGCCCAGTGTGGCGTACTTTTCCGCTGTAAACGGATTATGGATACGGTGTTCGCTTTCGCTAATGGTAAAAATACGTGGGATATCCATTGGGTTATTCCTTTTACGGAGGGCAATACCCTCAGAAGTGGATGCTTTTTCAGCCAGCAGCGCAAACAGCTTGCCTGCAAAAGTCTCGCCGACCGGCCAGGTGTGACTGTCCGGGCGCTGCAACACAGTGAAGCCAGCATCACCAAGCAGGCTGATATATTCATCATCGCGCCAGGCCTTCATTTGACTGCCGAAACGGGTGGTACAGCCGTTTTCCGCTATCGCCCAGAACAGCGTTGAGCTGGTTTGGGCCTCTTCATCCCAGGCATTTTCCGTTAACAGCAGATGAGGCACGGCAAGAAACAGGCCGTGCGGACAACGCTGCCAGCCTGGCTGCGCGATGCCCTGGCGTTTAACTTCATCGAAGGTATGCACTTCAACAAGCAGTTTGCCGCCCGGTTTCAACCACTGCGCGCAATGACTGATGAGGCTTTGCGCATCCGCAGCGCTAAAGACATTCAGTTCCCCAAACGTCATCATAATGAAATCAAAAGGTTCCGTGGGGTGGTATGTACGAATATCTTGCTGAATGTAGTCAATATTCAGGTTTGCGGCTTGCGCCTGCTGGCGAGCCCATGTGATGGATGCCGGAGAGAAATCTACGCCTGTGCAGTGAAACCCACGCTCCGCTAACAGGCGGGTATAAAAACCGGGTCCACAGCCGAGATCCAGAATGCGGGCGCCAGCGGGTAACAGACGGGTAATCCATGTTACCTGTTGCTCAATCACGGTTAGCCGACGGCTGGCCCAGTCGTGGTCCTGCGACAGATGATTTTCCAGCATGCGTTGGCTGAAGGCTGGCTCGTCCCAGGGGATTTTGCCTTCATCGGGTAATAGCCGAATGCGATGCGTTGCAAAAATAACGGCGCTGATATCCATCATCATCTCCTTAGCGATTGTCAGGCTGGGCGCGAACGTTGTTCAGCCCGGTTGTATTAATGCGGTAGGGCTGACCATTAACGGATTTGATCAGCTTTTTGGTTTTGAGTTTTTTGAATACAGCGAGCGTGCAATCGGCGAGCAACAGCCCTTCGCGGCTATAGCACTCAACGGCGGTGACGCGGCCTGACGCATCGCGGATGTGCGTAATGCGTCCGCCTTTGGCGAGAACGTGTAAGGTGCGTTGTTCCTGACGGGATAAATTCATACTGAAGAACCTGTTTAATCATCATAGGCAAAACGTGCAAACACACTGCGGTGTCCGCATTCGATTTCGGCGCATTGATAATCAGTCCGGCCTGAAAAGGTCGGGGAACTGATTATCGGATGATGACATTCTCCAGCATCAAAGCCTCGGGTTGAGTTGAAAGGTATTTACGTCGTGAATGATAACACCTGTTTTCTGTAAGTGAATAACCGGGAGTGAAAAGTGTGATCTCAAAGGGAGGATCATGCGTTTAGTAAGTCAGTTGAATAGATACCGCCGCTACCATAATGAATATTGATTAAACTCATATACTCGATAATGGCCGCTTTGATAGTCTCGACGTATCTTTTTAGCCATTGACAGGGTTGTTGCGTTGGAAATCTTTTTTTAACCCACTGAAAAATATCACTTAAATATTTTTCATGCATAAACATTTATGGTCCGCTGAGTTCGGATCCGGTTTTGTATGGGTTAAAAAAGGTACGTTATGAAAGTCATATGGACTGTCACTCCTGTGGGGTATCAGCGCATAGCGAAACGTTGCCCTTCATGCAGCGTAAAACGGGATTTCACGCCTTCTGGGGCATTTCGGGTTAATTCGCAAAAGAAGGTACTCGATGTCTGGAGTATCTATAAATGCACACACTGCGATTACACCTGGAATATCTCCCTGTTCTCGCGCCTGCCAGTCAGCAAAATTAACCGCGATCTTTATTGCCGACTGATGGCGAATGATGCTGCCACGGTGCAATATTTTGCTTATGACAACGCGATCCTGAAGCGAAACAATGCTGAATTATCGGGGCAGCCTGATTTTCACATTCAGGAACGGTGGCTGGTCAGTATCGCCTCCCACAAGCAGGTCAGTATTAGCGTCAGGATTTCCCGTTCTTTTCAGGTCAGCCTGCTGTCGATTTTGAAGAGGCAACTCCTGTTAAGCACAGCCGAAATCAAGAGACGGATTGAAACAGGGCAAATAAGTGGCGTCACGATGAAAATGCTTAAATCGCGAAAACTGAAGAATGCGAAATATGATTTGCAGCTCTCTGTTGAAACACTGTATGACCGGCGAAGGATTGTTCTGACCCGTCGATAAAAACAATAAGCTCACCTTACGTTTAAGTGTGCTGGTATGGCAGTGACGTAACGGAATGAAAGCAGGGCTAAGGGACAGGTGAGCGTTAGTTGAATAACCCTTGTCTGTGGCATTCAGTGAAGACTGAATGCCATGGATAATCCAGATTTTCGCACCAGTGATGATCAGCAGAATGACAAAGGGCGATGGGTTATAATTAACTGTAGAGTAAATAAATATTCACGCAACACCATTAAAAAATAAGAAAAAATGACTCACTGTTGAGCTGATATTAATACCTGAATCACTGAATTAGAGTAATGTGAAGCTATCCATAGCGTAATCTGTTCTGTTGCGGTTAAAGGGGGAGGAATGCACACCTTTAGACCATACTCACTAAGGCATAGCGATCTGTTATATGAAGATATTCCGTTAGAAATACGCGAGCAAATAATATTATTGATTATCAATACGCTAGGAAATTGCTCCTCTTTTTATGATATGACATTATACTGCTATCATAATAGTCATTCTGATGAAGTTTATCGAAGAATATGTAAAACGTTGCGCAAAGAGTATGGCTTATTCACCTTATATGCGCATTCAACGTCATATCTGGATGAAATGAGTAATCTGTTATTAAAAACAGATGATAAAAGAAAGCATATTGATACCATTGAACTTGCTTTTAACTATATAGATACCTACCTTCGGACCTATGAAGTTACGCTTGGGTTAGAACCGGATAAGGCGATTAGTGAATTAAATAATCTATTTCATGAACATGGTTTAAAATATCGATATGAAAATGGTAGAATTGTAAGGTTGCGCAGAATAAAACGGCTTAAAAACATATGTTATTATTTGTACTCCCCTGGAGAGTATGGCTTTGTCGAATATGATCTTATGGAAGCGTATAATCGCCTGATACTTAATGATTTTGCCTGTGTCGTAAAGGAATGTCATGCAGCCTTCAGAAGCGTTATTCTCAGAATTCATGAGAGAAAAGGTATCGTGTATCATGAACAAGATAGTTTAAATACACTAATGGCTAATCTGATGGCGAGAGGCGTTATATCTGCTGAATATGTACATAAATTTCATTTTTTAAGTGACGTGCTGGAGTCAGAAATATTTCTGCCGATGGCGCCAGAAAAATCGCATCATCACTACGCAATGATGCTCCGTATCTCTGAAGAGTTGGCCTGTAGTATCTATTATCTTACTGAGCGGAGTATATTTTTTCTTACCCAGCGGGCTGAAGAAGATGGTGTCTCGCCATAATAATGATCGCGCTGTCGCTCAGTCAGACTGCATCATCTTCATTTAAATTTGTTCAGACGTCGGAATTTTTTGTTCTGCCGTCTGCTTTTTTTAGTGATGAGCTGTTCAGTGCAATAATAAGGGGTACAGTACGATGACTGATTTTTAAACTGCATATCATCTGTGTCGCATTTACTCATGGGTATTGGGTCAGGGAGAGAGAAGAATGAGCACTATTTTAAAGCCTTTTTTATTGGCAATAACCCTGATGTTAATCTTAATAAGGCCTGGCTTTGCAACGGAGGATGGAGCGATAACCATGGTTAAAACCTACAGCGCTTATGACTATTTGCAGACCCGAGCGCGGTTGATGCACGCTGTCGCCGATCACGGTCTGGTGTTATTTGGGGAATTTGACCATGCCAGAGCTGCACAGAATGTTAACCTGAAAATGCCGCCGACAACGGTTCTGGTCTTTGGCAATCCTAAAGGCGGAACGCCTCTCATGCTGGCGCATCCCGAACTGGCACTGGATTTACCGTTTCGGGTGCTCATTAGCCAGCAAGCCGATGGGCGAACGTTGGTCAGTTATCATCCCGCTGAAACGCTGCAACGTTATGGTCTTGATGCCGCAGCCATACAGACTTTGAAAAAACTGGAACAGCTCGTTGAAAAAAGTCTCCACTAAAGCTGAAAATCGGGCGATGTGTTTGCACAAGTGATGTCGCGAATAAATGCGCTCACATCGTCCATTACCTGATGCGATAAGGCGGCATCGAAGGTGGCGCTATCAGCATCACAGAACCCGTGCCGCGCATCGTACATTTTACACTGCACCCGGGGTCGCTTTTCCAGCGCCTGTCGCATGGCGAGGGGATCAAACGCCGGCTCATAACGCGCGATAATAACCAGTGCCGGACAGAGAGGCGCAAGATGAAGGTACTGGCGTATACGGGAACCGTAATAGCAAATGACGCCATCGCATAACCCACTGGCTGCACTTAGCCATGCGAGCGTTGCTCCGACGCTATATCCTACGACGATTAACGTCTCATACTGCGTTCTGAGATCGTGGAGTAACGTGGTAACGACGGCGGGATCAAAGCCGACATTTGCTGAAAAGTGACGGTAAGCCTCCTCCTGCTGTTCATAGCGAAAGGGGGTATGGTGAGGAAACAGCGCGGGAATATAGATGTCGAATCCGCGCGTCATCCATTCATGGCCTGCGCGTTGGATATGAGCGTTAATACCATAAATTTCATGCAGAATAATCGCTGCCCGGCGATGGCGGCTCGACAGACTGGAGGCGTTGCTTCCCCCGGATACGCCTGGGGCGAAAAACACGGTGTCTTTTATCATAACGCGTTCTTGATACAAAGAGAGCGGCTGGATTTTCGCCGATCACGCTATGTCAGAGGCGTTGTTCCTGTCAATGTACAGACACATTTTATGGCCTGATTTTTGGTTGATAAATTTTATATTGGTAAACCAATATGCTGTTCATATTCAGGCATCAGGGCTAAAGGTGGAACATCAGTCGTGTATTGTCTATTGCCTTTCCTTTTATCTGGCCTCACTAGCGAAACGGGGCGCATTATTGTTTTTTTGGTTGACCAGTTTCGCGTTTTTGGTGTGCTACGCGTGCTATCTCTCTTTACAAATGCTATAGTCTGATACCGGGAAATCGCATCGGACGGGCACGACCAATATGAAATCAAACACTTCTCAGCAAAGACCTTACCAGGAAGTGGGCGCAATGATACGGGATCTGATTGTTCAGACGCCGTACCGCCCCGGGGAGCGCTTGCCGCCGGAAAGAGAGATCGCTGAGAGGCTCAATGTGACGCGTACCGTCGTGCGTGAAGCGCTGATCATGCTGGAAATTAAAGGTCTGGTTGAAGTCCGCCGCGGCGCCGGGATCTACGTGCTCGACAGCGCGGATAATAACGAGATGGAAGGCGCTGACGTCAATCACTGTAATGATGCCGGGCCGTTTGAACTGTTACAGGCGCGTCAGTTGCTGGAAAGCAATATCGCTGAATTTGCCGCTCTGCAGGCCACCCGCGAAGACATCATTAAAATGCGCCAGGCGTTACAACTGGAAGAGCGAGAGCTCGCCTCCAGCGCGCCGGGCGGCTCAGAAAGCGGCGATATGCAGTTTCATCTGGCCATTGCCGAAGCGACCCATAACAGTATGTTGGTAGAGCTCTTCCGTCAGTCCTGGCAATGGCGTGAAAATAATCCGATGTGGCTCCAGCTTCATAGCCATCTGGGCGATACGCTTTACCGTAAGGAGTGGCTGGTCGATCATAAGCAGATCCTCGCGGCGTTAATTAAGAAAGACGCCCGCGCAGCGAAGCTGGCGATGTGGCAGCACCTGGAAAACGTGAAGCAGCGTCTGCTGGAGTTTTCCAATGTTGATGACATCTACTTTGATGGCTATCTGTTTGAGTCATGGCCGCTGGACAACGTTGATGCCTGATTATACCTGGAATAGCGTGGGCAGACCCAGTCCACGTTTTACTTCCTGTAGCGTCTTTTGAGTGACCTCATGCGCCCGCTCGCTACCTTTTTTCAGCAATTCCATTAGCATTCCCTTATCCGCAATAAAGGTTGCCCGCCGTTCGCGTATTGGCGCGATCAGTTCTTGCAGGCAGGTCTCCAGCTCATTTTTACAGACACGATCGCCTAATCCGCCTTGTTGATAATGTACTTTCATCGCCGCGACTTTGGCTTTATCCGGATGGAACGCATCCAGCCACGTAAAGACGACGTTACCTTCTATTTTTCCCGGATCGCTAATTTTTAAATGATTGGGATCGGTGTACATCGCGCTGACCGCACGGTGGATGGTCTCTTCGCTGGCGGAAAGAAGCAGGGTATTGCCGAGCGATTTCGACATCTTGGCGCTGCCGTCAATGCCGGGCAGACGGCCCGTATCGCTCAGGAGCGCCTGACAGGGTCGCAATACCGGCGAGGAGAAAAGACTATTCATCTTATGAACGATCTCATTCGTTTGCTCAATCATGGGCAATTGGTCGTCGCCAACCGGTACCATTTCGGCCTTAAAGGCGGTGATATCTGCCGCCTGGCTAATGGGATACGCCATGAACCCGACCGGCAGGGAACGGGTAAAGCCTTTTTGGGCAATCTCATTTTTTACCGTAGGATTACGCTCCACTCGGGCGACGGTAACGATATTCATATACAGCACCGTTAATTCGGCGAGGGCAGGTAATGCGGATTGCAGGCAGATCGTCGTTAGCGCGGGATCGATGCCGACGGCCAGATAGTCAGCTAACACTTGCGGAATATTATCGCGGATTTTTTGCGGATTACTGCCGTTATCGGTGAGTCCCTGCAGGTCGGCAATCAGGACATACTGTTGGTGATCCTGCTGTAGCGCGACGCGCTGGCGCAGTGAACCGACATAATGGCCGAGGTGCAGCGAGCCGGTGGGGCGATCGCCAGTCAGAATGATGGGAAGAGTGTTCATTAAGGACTCCTTTATGCTTACTGTAAAGCCGAAAGACGTCCCGAAACACAGTAGCCGCCTTTCGGCGGCTACTTAAAGAGGGATAGTAATCCGTGCCGCCTTCAGGAAGGCAGCCACCAGCGGAGATGACGTTGCGTAGCGTTGGATCGTTTCGTGTTCATGTGATCTAACGTATCACGACTAAACGTAAGGGTAAAGCGGCTGGCATGTCGTCCGGGCATAAAGTCATATCGCCTGAACAGAGAACATGTTACTGACTTTGAAACGCGATTTTATAATTTGCTGTCCAAAAATACGTGGCGCTGAAAGGCGCATTTTTGATGCAAATCATTTATTACTGTGATAACACTGCGCGCGATAAAAACATTAAATATATTCACATAGTAAATATGTTCTATTGGAATGGTTGTTTTCTATATGACAAAAGTCTAAAAAACCCATTGATGTGAAAAGGAATAAGAATTGTCTATATTCCGATTCTGTGTAATTAAGTAATTTCTCGGATAAAAATAAGAAATGATATTGATATTTCTTTTTTGATATGGTTCTTATAGCGGCTATGGTTATTCAGGAAACGATGCTTGAATGCCTGGCGTAATAGATTTCAGGTCAGTAGCGCTATTGTAAAATGGATTGTTGATGGCAGAAGGTATTTAGCAAGAATCCAGTTATAGCAGATTGTCGGTATTTAATCTGGTATACAGAGACACCAACGAAATGGCTGGAAAATGGAACGTTCTTTCATTGTTGGCGTTCCGTCCTTGTCAGCCTGCTTTGCCGCATGATAATCACGGAGGGGGGATGGACGCCATCTATTTAAAACTGGACGGTATTGAAGGCGAAAGCCGGATCAAAGGTTTTGAAAACCAAATAAAACTTATTGCTTACAACCACAACCCGACGAAGCGGGAGTCCGGCGAAGCGAGAGGGACATATATTGGAGGATTGACGCTGACAAAGCCTGTCGATCTTGCTACGCCTGGCCTCTATGAGCACTATTGTAACGGGAAAACGGTGAAAGAAGGCGTGCTGACATTATGCCGTCGTGATAAGGGCGCAATGCTGCCATTTATTATTTATACGCTCACCAATGTGCGGATTTCACGCATGAGCAATCATGGCGACGCCGAAGGCAGCGCCACGGAGACCGTGGATTTGGTTTATAGCCATATTCGCTGGGATATTCCCGCATTAGCGTCGAAAAGCAAAACACGGCGGCCCCTTCACCGACAGGCGCTGTGGCGATGAGGACAAAACAAGCTTGCGGACTCGCAGTGGGCGATGCTGTATAGCGAAATGGCATTTAGCGGCTTGCGAAGGCTGATGAGCGCTCATGTAACCAATCGATTGCCTGAAAAGGCGATAACGCGTGGCCCTTACACCCGTTATGATTTTTACGCATAGCCGCTAATAAAACGGCATTTTTTATATACACATCAAGTTGATAGTGTGTTTCTGACCTTGACGTAAATAAGCGGGAAAAGCGATGAAACACACCATTGGGATACTGGGGGGGATGGGACCTGCGGCAACGGCGGATATGTTGGAAAAATTTGTTGAATTACGACATGCCAGTTGTGATCAACAACACATCCCGCTCATTGTCAGCTCTATTCCTGATATTCCCGATCGTACAGCATGTCTGTTATCCGGCGGGCCTTCGCCATTCCGTTATCTGGAGCGTTATCTGCATATGCTGGAAGACGCCGGGGCGGAGTGTATCGTTATCCCATGCAACACTGCGCATTATTGGTTTGATGATTTACAGAACGTCGCGAAAGCGCGAATGATCAGCATTCTGGACGCTACCCTGGGGGATATTCCGCCATCGGCGCGGCACGTTGGTCTGCTGGCGACCAATGCGACGCTGGCGACCGGGTTATATCAAAAGAAAGCTCTGGCGCGGGGGCTGACGTTAATTCAGCCGGAAGACGCGGGGCAGGCGTTGGTAATGCAGGCTATTTATACGCTTAAACGTGGCGATAAAACTGCGGCGCAAGCGCTGCTGCTGCCGCAAATCGATAGCCTTATTGCCCGTGGCGCGCAGGCAATTATTATGGGGTGTACCGAAATTCCGCTTATTGTGGCCGGACATGAACGCGCGATAGCGTGCCCGATGATTGATTCCACAGCGTCGCTGGTGCGCGCGGCGATTCGTTGGTATGAGTCCTGGCCGGACACCCGCGCCTCTTTGACCGGGGAACAACGCCTTACCGCCTGATGTGTTTACAGTGCGGCCTGAAGCCCACGCAGGTCGCGCCAAAATGTTTCGGCTACCTGACTCATGCGGGTATTCATGCGATAAGCATAAGCCTGGATCGGGATAACCAGTTCGTCGGCATCAAGCACGATCAGGCGCCCGTCAGTAATCTCCTGACGGATAGCATACTCGGGCAACCAGGCGATTCCGCAGCCGTCCATCGCAACCTGTTTTAACAATTCACTCATCGAAGAGACGAAAAATGTACTGAAACTCAGTTCAGCATGGCGAGTCAGGGTACGATTTATCAGCCGGCCCATATAGGAGTTCTGACTGTAATTAAGCAGGGGAAAGTGCGGCTGCTCAAGCGTATAGCGCGGCTCGCCCCGGCCATTGTTGGCGCAAACCGGAAACAGTCTCGACTCAAACAGGCGGATGTTATCAAACGGCGCTTGTTGCAGGTTTTCATCGTGATAAGAAAAGATAAAATCGCTTTGCCCCTCACGTAACATATCCACCGCCTGGTCGACATCTATCGCCTCAACGGCGTAGGTAAACTGCGTCGGCATCTGCTTAACGATGGTCGGCAACAGGCCGAGGGAGAGCGAGTGGGCGGCGGCAATCTTGATTTTACGCAGCGTATAATCGCTGCCGCCGCGCAGTTCGGTCAGATTACTTTCCAGCTGCTGTAACAGGTGGCGAACCTGGGAGTGAAAGATTTTACCCTGTTCGGAAAGCTGTAGCGGCGAGACCTGTCGATTAAACAGTTCAACGCCCACGGCATGTTCCAGGGCGCGAATCCGCCGGCTAAAAGCGGGTTGCGATACGTTGCGGATAATGGCGGCCTGAGAGAAATTGCGGCACTTTTCCAGCGTCAGAAAATCATATAGCCATTTTGTCTCAATATTGTGCAAACCTGCTCCAGTTACATCCATTTACCGTTATCCTGTCAGCCGCCCGAAAGGGCATTCTACGTCCATTCGGGCGGCTGACAACCGCTTATCCCGTCCTCTTTCAGAATGCCGTGATGGGGCAGCCTGAAACTGGCGGGAATTACGCCGGTTCAAAGGTACCTTTTACGCAGGCTTTCCCCTCATTGACCATGCGTTTGCCGCGCGCATACACCTGCTCAATGCGTAAATCTGCGCTAAAGACAAGCAGATCCGCATCGTTACCGGGACGGATTTCGCCTTTGCTGTCCAGACTGAGGAAGGCGGCTACGCTGGTCGTCAGCGGGCGCAGAGCATCGGTCAGGCTGAATCCGTAGTGGTTAACCAGCGTCTGCAACGTCTCCAGCAAACTTTCGAAGCCCGCGACGCCGATACCCGTCAGATTTCCGGCAGCGTCAAATAGCGGCTGGCTGCCGTTACCGTCTGAACTGAGCGTCACCCGGGAAAGCGGGACGCCGGCTTTTACCGCTCTGGCAATGCCCTCCGCCGGCGCGACGGGATCCGGGATACTGGTGGTAATGTCGATTACGCCGCCTTTAAGCGCAAACGCCAGCGCCTGCTCGAAAAGAGATTCGCTACGGTTGACGTGGGTAGGCAGCAGTTTACCGATCGGCACGTCGCTGTTTTCCAGGATGTCATACAGCGGCTGTAACCCTTTTTTGCTGCTGCCCATATGAAAAACGCTGACACCGGGTTTACCGCCCAGCAGGCCGCCAACGCGTGATTCGGCGGCCATGCTGGCGAGTTGATTCCCGCCGGGCGCGGCGGAACGGTGGTCGGAGACTGCGCATTTCACGCCAATGACGCGATCGATCAGCGCGACGTCTTTTTCTACCGAGCCAGTAATGGTCGGCGACGGAACGTGATAAGCGCCCGTGAGCATCCAGGCGGTGATCCCCTCCTCATTTAGCGCTCGCGTTTTGGCTAACAGCGACGCGGGATGACGGCTGACGGAGTCGGTGCCAAGCAGGCCGACGACCGTTGTTATCCCGGCTTCCGTCAGGCGGCTCAGGGAGACTTCCGGCGTCCGCGTCGTCGGCCCCGCTTCGCCGCCGCCGCCGATCAGATGAACGTGTTGGTCGATAAAGCCCGGGCACAGCATACGACCGCTAAGATTAATCACCGCACAGTCCGGTACGATATCGCCGGGGATGTCAGCGCCGACGGCAATAATTTTGCCATTCGCGAGCAGAACATCGCAGATGCCCCGGTCTTCTGGCGCAAACAGGTGCGCGCCCTGTAACAAGGTAAACTCCGCGGCGGATAAATCAGGCATGATAACTCCTTATTAAACAATAAGCTGCATGACCCAGATCGACAGCAGCGCATTGATGGCGCAGACTGCGATAATATGCGGGTAATATTTGGCGTTGACTTCGGCAGTACCGAGACAGCGGCCGACATTCTGTACCGGGTTTCCCATCAGGTAAATGGCTGGCAGTAGTACGGTAACATCGTGGCCACTTAGCGCGCCGGCGGTAGCCAGACTGGCCGCCACGCCAACGGCGCCGCCCATACTCATCAGCGAAGCCAGAAGCACCGTAGCCGCTTCGCCGGGAAGCCCCCACAACGCCATCACGGGCTGGCAGATATGGCCTACCCAGTCGAGCAGACCGGTAATTTTCAGCGCCTGAATAATGACAAATGCCATGACGACATTGGGTAACAGGTTGGTCGTGGCGATGGTAAAACCGCGGCGTGCGCCATCGATAAACATATCCATGACATTCTTACGTACCTGAGTCGTCATGATTGGGCTCCTTGCGCAGGGTTACGGCGTTCTTCGATGTTAATCCAGATGCGCAAAAGGTTTGCGCCGATAAATTTGAATAGCAGAATGACCACCAGCGGAATGATGACTGACGTTCCCAGAAAGGCGAATACCGCAACGCCGGAGGAGAAATAGTTGGTGATAATAGCGCTGCCGCTGGTCTGCCAGGCGGCAAAAATCACTTTATCGCGTTCTGTGATTTCGCCTTCCTGCGCCAGCTCTTTGGTCATACCCGCCGCGGCGTCGGTATTTTGCAGGTTGGCGATCAGCGCCAGTGAGCAAATGCCGGGAATGCCAAGCAATGGTTTCAGGATGGGTGTCATCAATTGCTGCGCCGCCCGCAGACCGCCCAGTCCATCCGTAATCGCGATGATACCCAGAGAAAGGATAACCGACGGTGCCAGCTCCAGCGCAAAAAGGAAGCCATCTTTCGCGCCCGTTCCGCCCGCGCCGCGAAAGGTCTGCGTACCGGTCACATGACCGAATGACCCGTTGAGTACGGTAAAATCAAAAACGCGCCACCAGCCTTCGCTTCCGGAAAATACGCCGGAAAAGAAAATAATGGTGAGAAAAAACGCCAGGTATCCCTTTATCCCGACCTTTTCTGTATCAAGCGGCATGGCCGCCCCGTCCACTTGTTGCGCCATAGCGATCCCCGAATTTTTTTGATGATGTGTTGGTTGTAGCCACAGGCCAAAAAGCCCGAAACAGAAAGACCTTATCAGCCATAAGGGTAAGGACAAAATGCAAGTATGTATCGTGCTATGCGTTTCTTGCATGGCAGCGCGAAAAATCACCATCCTCGCTACTGCCGGAGGCGCGGGGAACCGTGGACGGTATAACGCGAGGTAAAAAAAGCAAAGAAACAGGTGTTGACGCAGGCCGGAGCCGGGAGCAGGAAAAAGAGGAAATAAATTTGACGTTAGTCAATTTCACGCCACTTAATTATCGTTGTTAAAAAATAGGATTTTTTAACCTAAATTTTACTTTTTACTGTAATTTTTCACGCCTTAAGAGGAATTGTCACGGTCAGGTCAGTAGCCGCTGATGGGTCAGTTTGCGCCCTAAGAATCCTACGGGCAGGTAATAAAAAACGAATCATCTAATTAATTTCATGATGTGATTTATTTATAATTGTGATGATTTGAGAGGAAGCGATAATCATCATAATGGAATATATAGCCAAAATAATTCGAGTTGCTTAAAGGCGGCAAGGGAGTGAGTCCCCAGGAGCATAGATAACTATGTGACTGGGGTGAGCAACGGCCCGTCAGGGCGAGGCCTATGGATGGGCCGGGTAATCCGTAGCCAACACATAAGCCACTTGAAGTATGAAGGGTATATAAAATAATAGGCAGATTGATAACACCAAAAACCATAAAATAAACATGGTTTTTAGTGTCATTTTTAACTTGAAATAACGTGTTGAGGATGTGCTATTAAAAACAGATCCGCATTGCGCCGCGAATAGCGTTAAAGATACAACCCGGTGCGGAGAGCGCGAGTTTACTCTACCGCTTATTCACGTATCACAAACCGTTTTTGTTTTATCTGCTGCGCGGCGCTGATCAGCGCGGCAAAAAAGAGCGCCGCGGCGCCGCAAAGCGTGGCGTTGATAATTGCCGACGCGCCATTGCCTGACAGACTGGCGGCGAGCGGACCGAGAATTTGCCCAATACCATACGTTAGCGTCACCAGGCCTAATAAATTAATATTGCCCGGCGCGCTGAGCTGTCGGGCAAGCGGCATCACCAGCGAGGTTGTGCCCATAAACGTGGCGCCAAAACCAATACTGCTCAGTATTAACAGCAACAACGAGTCGCTGGCGAGAGACAGCAGCACGCAGGCGCTCTGGATCAACAGGTTCGCGGTCAGGCATGGCAGGACGCCCCAATGTTTTGCCGCCCACAGCCAGCCGAAGCAGCCGGGAATGATCGCCAGGCCGACCAACGACCAAAGGTGCGCCGTGAGTAGCGGAGAGCCCGCGCTTTTCGCCATCAGCGGCAAATAGGTAGCGACAATGATGTAGCCGAATCCGGCGAAACCGTACAACAGCGCCAGTTGCCACCAGGGCATAGGCTGATTTTCGATTCTTGCTAAGGGCGCAGGCGGCAGCGCATGAGCGCGGGGGGGAGTCAACATTGCCACGATTAATAGCAATATACCGGCGAGCGCTCCGGCCCCCAGCCATAGCGAATGGGCCGAAAGCGCATAATGTAAACCGCCAATGACATATTCGTTGCCCAGTGCAATCCCGGCCCCGACGCCGGAAAAGAGCGCGGCGATCACAAACGGATGGCGGGTATGATGCAACACAATCATTGATCCAAAAATCATCATTCCCGCACTCGCGACGCCTGCCAGGAAGCGCACCAACATGACGACCGCGGGCTGAGTAAATATCGCCATAGACAGAATAAGAATACCGGTGGCGACCGCCGAAGCCAGCAGCATGGGGCGTAGACGAGAGGGGAGATGAAAAAGGCCAAAGGAAAACAGTAAGCTTCCCGCCAGGTACCCTGCATAATTGGCGCTGGCAATCCACGAGAGTTCGTTAAACGTTAGCTGCTTTTCCGCCAGCATTACCGGCAGCATGGGCGTATACAGAAAGCGGCCAACTCCCATCCCCAGCGTCAATACCATCATACCGAAAAGCGCCGTAAAAATGGGATGGCGAGGTGAAGCGCTCTGAGCATGAACCATGGTTTTTCTCTTTGCTAAAGTAAGGCAGGAATGCCGGATTGTTGTTGTAAATGATAATAAAAAGTAAAATTAATGTTTCAAATTTGCAAGAAAAGAAAGTGAAGCGCAGGCGAATAACGGATTGAGAAGAGGGGCATCGGTGGGAAATGGCATTAAATTAATGCCTCCCGCGTGCGGGGTTTGGCAGTTAATCTGAACGAGAATTGCGCCTTCCCCTTCTTAGATACTGAGCAGTGCCGGTATTTGCGACAGTAAATATAACACCAGACCGATAGCGCCGCCGACCAGCGTGCCGTTCACGCGGATAAACTGCAAATCTTTACCGATATTAAGCTCAATCTGCTGCGACATATCGCGCGCATCCCAGCCTTTTACGGTATCGCTGATGTGGCGCGTCAGGAAGGCGGCGAATTCCGGCGCGACCCGGTGCGCGGCCTGTTCCAGATGACCGTTAAGCGAGGCGCGTAATGCGTCGTCGGCGATCAGCGTCTCGCCAAACCATTGTCCGGCATGAGCGATGCGCTGCTTTACCTTCGAGTCTTCGGCGTTGATATCTGTTTTTAACCACTGACGTAGATCCGCCCAGATCTCGCCGAGATAACGGTTAAACGCCTCATCTTCCTTCAGGTAACTTTTAATGTTTTCTGCCCGGGCAGCCATTTCCGGATCATGTTTAAGTTTATCGATCAGCTTATACGTCGCGCGATCGAAGGCATGACGAATCTGATGCGCGCGGTCGTGACTGATATCATCCAGCAGAGAATTTACCGCGTCGGAGACCAGTTCAGCGCTGTGTTCTCCCAGCCATTCGGTCGGCAGAATCTTCGCTTTTAACGGATGCTCGGTCTCCAGCCAGCGTATGATCTGTCTGGCGATAAATGTTCGGGAACTGTCACGCTGTAACAGGGCGATAAGCTGGGCGATCAGCGTATCGAGTAACACCTGGTGACGATCGTTTTTGGTCATGCTTTCCAGCATCAGGGCGCTGGTGCCGGAAAGATCCACTTTATCAATCGCTTTATGTACCGCTCGCTTGAGCAGCCGCTGAATACGGGCGTCATCGGTCAGTTCCAGAAAGCCGCTCATAATTTGCAGCAGATGCTGCCCGACCCGGCTGGCGTTGTCCGGCTGGCTGAACCAGTTTCCGATAAGCAGCGCGGGTTCATGGCGGCGGATTAGCGCGATCAGCGACTGCGTATCAAGGAACTTCTCCTGCACAAATTGCCCAAGATTTTCGCCGATTCGGTCTTTATTACGGGGAATAATCGCCGTATGTCGTGAAATAAACGGAATGGGAATGCGGCGAAATAGTGCCACCACGGCAAACCAGTCCGCCAGCGCGCCAACCATCGCCGCTTCGGCAATAGCTTTTATGCCCAGCACCCAAAAACTGGGCGGCAGGAAAAGCGTGGTCACAAACGTCGCGGCGGCTATCAGCAACAGTGAGAGCGCCAGGCGTTTGGCGCGTTTGAGTTCGGCGATTTTATTCATAGGGTTAAGGATAGAGCCAGACGGCAGGAACGTGCAAAAAACATCAGATGATTCTGTGCCGGATAAGCCTCTATCCGGCAGAGTGTTTACTTCTCAGCGGCCAGTTCTGCCGCCTCATGCTGGCGCACGCGCTGTAATAATGTCGCCAGGGTGAAGACCACAATCACCCCGGCCACCGCTGCCAGCAGGTGAAACGGCAGTCTCCCGCCGTGAAACCACAGCCAGCGGCCAACTTCGACCGACACCGCCATCACCGTCAGAATCACCATGTTCAGCGAGGCCGAAACCGTCCCTTTTGGCAAGTTGTTGGAGAAAAGCGTGAAGCGAAACAGCGTCGGGAAAATCATTCCAATGCCGAACGCGTACAGGCTGGTGCCCAGCACAGACCAAAGCCAGACGTGCGGCAGAAGAAGATTACCGAGGAGTAATGTCGCCAGCCCGCTTAACTGAATTGGTACGGCGCGCCAGATAAAACGCGGTCGGGTCGGATCTTTCACCAGGCGCACAACGATCATATTGGCCACGATCACCGCGCCGAATACGGGCACCTGCGCCCAGGCGAATTGCGAAGTACTCATCCCGCCGGCATCGATCAGGATCACCGGCGACACCGCCACCCAGCTCATCATCGGGATGTAGCTCAACGACAGCGTCGCCGCCCCGGTGAGAAAAATCGGGTTGCGAAACACATTACGAAAATCGCGCAGTACGCTCACCGCACTGAACGGCACCGCGCCGCGTTGCACCGTTTCTGGCATCGCCAGCAGCAGGCCGCACAACGCCAACAGTCCCATCACCGCAATAATACCGAACAGCACCTTCCAGTGAACGAAGTGCATCAGCGCGGCGCCGGAGAGCGGGCCGATAACCGGAGCGACCAGCACAATGGAGGTAATAATCGCCATCAGCTTAATGGCTTTGGTTTGACCGAAGGCCTCCTGTACCGTGACGTAGCCGACCGTTGCGATAAAGCAAATGCTGGTGCCCTGCACAAAACGGGCAACCAGAAACTGCGTCATTGAGGTCGTCAACAGCGTTGCCGCGCAGGCGAGAGTAAAAATTAATGCCCCTGCGATCAGCACTGGCCGGCGGCCAATCCTGTCGGATAGCGGCCCCAGAAGCCATTGCAACGCCATTCCGCCCGCCAGATAGAGACTGACCGAGGCCGGCGCAAGACTGACGTCAGCATTAAAATCGCGCACGACGTTAATGATGCCAGGCTGAATCAGATCCGTCGTCAGATAGGCGGCAAAATCGTACAAAATCAGCGCCATCGGGAAAAATAACGTTGTGGCGCGTTGGGAGAAAAACTGAATAATCCGTTGCATAAAAAATGCGCTCCATGTCGGAGAACCCCATGATGGGACAGCGAAACTCAATACCGTCATCGTGACGTCAGGCAGGCGATGGAAACAGCGGCTGCGGATGTACTGAATTTCATGTAATCAAAAACGCTGCCGGTGAAAACACAGACAGGAAGAGACGCGTTCTGAATCTCGTCAGAACGTGTGGCGATTACAGATAACAATCAGCACATCACACCTCGGGAAATTTACGTTGCACGGAAAATATACACATTAAGTGTAATTAAATTTTGATGTTAATCAAAAGAGTTTGTCTGGTTAATAAAGATAAAGGCAGGGCGCGCAGGCTGGTATTTTGCGTGTTCAGTTCCGAAAATGCATGTGCATTACAGATAACAGGATTTATCTTCCGTCGCGCCTCGCAATGCTGAAAAGGTACGGATGAGAAAGGAATTTTCAGGAGGTAGAGTCGCAGCATCCTGGTTTGGGGTGATGGAGCGCCATGAAAAAATCGACGACCTCAACACCGCATGATGCGGTGTTTAAAACCTTTTTGCGCCACCCGGAAACCGCCCGCGATTTTATGGAGATTCATCTGCCGGTGTCGTTACGCCAGCTTTGCGACCTGCGGACGCTAAAGCTGGAACCCGGCAGTTTTATTGAAAAAAATCTGCGAGCCTATTATTCCGATGTGCTTTGGTCGCTGAAAACGCGCGAGGGCGACGGTTATATCTATGTCGTGATTGAACATCAGAGCACGCCGGATGCGCATATGGCGTTTCGGCTGATGCGGTATGCGATGGCGGCAATGCAACAGCATCTGGATGCGGGGCATAAGCATCTTCCGCTGGTGGTGCCGATGCTGTTTTATCACGGTGTTGATAGCCCGTATCCTTTTTCGCTGTGCTGGCTGGATGAGTTTGCGAACCCGGAAGTGGCAAGAAGACTCTATGCCGCTGCCTTTCCGCTGGTCGATATTACGGTGGTATCGGATGATGACATTATGCAGCACCGCCGCATTGCGCTGCTGGAGCTCATCCAAAAACATATCCGCCAGCGCGACCTGCTGGGACTGGTTGAACGGATTGCTTCGCTGTTAGTTACTGGTTGCGCTAATGACAGGCAGCTTAAAGCGCTGTTTAATTATCTTATGATTCAGCACGGACACACGCCTCGTTTCACCACGTTTATTCGTGATGTGGTAGGGCATGTCCCGCACACTAAGGAGAGACTGATGACGTTGATAGAGAGGATCCGCGCAGCGGATCGCAGAAAAGGGGAACGGCAAGGAAGACAGGTCGGTCTGGAGGAAGGATTAGAAAAAGGGCTGGAAAAAGGTCAGCGCGTTGCCGCATTGCGTATCGCCAGACAGATGCTGGCGGACGGACTTGACCGCGAGACTGTCCAGCGGTTCACCGGCCTTACGGCTGAAGAGCTTCAGGATGTTAGCCACTAACGCGGTTCCAGTCTGAATGTTGCAGGCCCGGTGATCGCCGGGCAACGCTCTCTGTAATTATCGCTGATAACCGCACGAATATACCGAACTTTACCGATAGCGCCAGCCATCTCTACTACCCTTATTGTTCTGAGCGGCATTTACGGCTGCCTTAATGACGATAACAAGGAGACATGTGATATGGCTTACCAGACAGTGAATCCTGCCAATAATCAGCTCATTAAAGAGTACCCCCCGCACACGGACACGGATATTGAAGCCGCGCTGCAAAAAGCTGACGCGCTCTATCACTCCGACTGGTCCAAAGGAGAGATTGACCAACGTCTGCCGGTACTGCATAAACTGGCTGACTTGATCGACAGCCGTGTTGAAGAACTGGCAAAAATCGCCAGCCAGGAGATGGGTAAGCTCATCGAGCAGAGCCGTGGCGAAGTCAAACTGTGTGCGCAGATCGCTCGCTATTATGCGGATAACGCGAAGCAGTTTCTTGCCCCGGTGCCTTATAAAACCGAGTTTGGCGACGCGTGGGTAGAACATCATCCGATTGGCGTCATCATGGCCGTTGAGCCGTGGAACTTCCCGTACTATCAGTTGATGCGTGTGCTGGCGCCGAACCTGGCCGCAGGTAACCCGGTGCTGGCGAAACATGCCAGCATCGTACCACACTGCGCCGAGACATTTGCCCATCTGGTGCGTGAAGCCGGCGCGCCGGACGGCGCATGGACCAACCTGTTTATTTCCTCCGATCAGGTGGCGAACATCATCGCCGACCCGCGCGTGCAGGGCGCGGCGCTGACCGGATCTGAAAAAGCGGGGAGCGCCGTGGCGGCACAGGCGGCGAAGCACATTAAAAAATCGACGCTGGAACTGGGCGGGAACGATGTGTTCGTCGTGCTGGACGATGCCGATCTTGAGAAAGCGGTGAAAATTGGCGTGCAGGCACGACTCACTAATGCAGGGCAGGTATGTACGGCGGCGAAGCGCTTTATCCTACATGAGAAAATCGCCGATCAATTCCTCAGCCAGTTCACCGAGGCGTTCAGGAAGGTGAAGGTGGGGGATCAGATGGACGCTTCTACCGAACTGGGGCCGCTGTCGTCGAAAGATGCGCTGGAAACATTGACCAGACAGGTCGAGGAAGCGGTGAAAAATGGCGCGACGCTGCACGTTGGCGGCAAGCCGCTGGAAAGCAAAGGCAACTTCTTTGAGCCGACGATTCTGACCAATATTACGCGTGACAACCCGGCGTACTTTGAAGAGTTCTTCGGCCCGGTGGCGCAGATGTATGTGGTGAAAGACGATGACGAGGCGGTAAAACTCGCCAACGATTCCCACTACGGGCTGGGCGGCGCGGTGTTTAGTCAGGATATCGAACGCGCTAAACGCATGGCCTCCCGGATTGAAACCGGGATGGTTTATATCAACTGGCTGACCGACACCGCAGCGGAGCTGCCGTTCGGCGGCGTTAAGCGTTCGGGCTTCGGACGCGAGCTATCGGATCTGGGGATTAAGGAGTTTGTGAACCAGAAGCTGGTAGTGGTGCGCCGCTAATCCCTGTTGCCCCTCTGAAAATGGGAGGGGCCTGGCTTTTTGCAGCGAAGGACGCGGATCTTAAATCAGAACGAAATAAGCGAACAAAACCCCCTCAATTGCCCTCCTTATTTATCCACGTTGCACTAACCGTGCTTTTTATCCCGGTATTGTTTGTACAGACATTCATGATGCCCGCATTTTCTGTTCTATGCGGAGGCCGGTATGGAATTTTACGAGAACCGCCCCAGACAACCATTTATTGGCTTTGTGCAGCTCAGACGGGCGCTAAAAAGGTGGTGGCTGCGTAAGCGGGCCTGTCAGGCGCTGCGACGAATGAGTGACGAGCAGTTAAAGGATATTGGGTTGGAAAGGAAGGATGTGGAATAACAGATAAGAGCCAGTAAAACTGGAAAGGCTGGATAATCTTATCTTAACCTCTCCAGTAGGCGGGTATCCTGGAACGCTAATTTTCTTGCCAGGCTTTCTCGATCAGCAGTTTGGCTTTATCCAGATCATGTTCGTTACGCACAATCAATTCGACGTCGCCGGTTCCCCAGTGGCCAATGTTTGTGACGTCCCGGCTAAATCCTTCTTCAAGCTGGATATGCTGTGGATTGATTTTCAGCCACAGGCGTAGGTGTGGGTCGGTCACGGGATAAACGGCTACGCACAGAAAGTTGCGAATGAGGCGGAAGGCGTCATAGAGCTTAAGCTCTTTAAACTGAACCTCATCACTGAGTGACAGCACATAACTTTTTAGCTGTTCATATAATGAAAGCAGCGCGGGAGAGGCCGAAGAGAGCTGTTCGCGCTGCGTGCGGGTATGGCGTTTGCCGCTGCTGACGGAACCGTTCGCGATGATGTACTGAGGGCTATTTTCGACCACGGCGTTAACCAGTTCCAGCATTAACAGGTCGTCGGCAAAAAGCTTGTAGCGAATCAGGTTGATATTGCGGTTGATTTGCTGAACGGCATGTTCGTCGTATTTATTAAAATCGGCGGCAATACAGATTAACCGTGTGCCGGACCAGTCAATGGCTTTGGCCGCGGTTTTACTTATTTTCTCCATCACCAGCAACTGAAATTCCGCTTTATGATCGAGCAGCCAGTCGAGATAAAACAGCCCCTGGTTAATGACGTTTTCATTGCTGTGGCGTTTATATTCAATAATCACCGGGCAGTTATTTTCGTCGAGGCCGAGGGAATCAATTCGCCCACGATGGGTTTTACCCGTGCGGTATTCGGTCTCGAGAAAGCGGACGCCAAGGAATGTTTCCATATGGGATTCGATCAGCATTTGCAGATCTTTTTCAATGGCTGCGGCTTTGCCCGGCAGTTCTTGTACTTTCCCGCCACCGAGGCGGAAAAGCTGGATATCGCTCATGGATCCCTCCTGAATTTTCTGCGCACTATCATACGTTATGTGAAAAGAGATAAAAGCGGAAATCGGGCTTTTGGAGGTGAGATATGTTATAAGCCCGACAGCAGGTGGTTACCGGGCAGCGGGCCGTAGGTCGGATAAGCGTTAGCGCCATCCGACGCTGTTACAGCAGTTTGCGCATCTTACAGAAGGAAAGTCCAGCTGAAA
The DNA here is from genome assembly GCF_020268625.1 of Salmonella sp. JXY0409-18. Classification (NCBI taxonomy): domain Bacteria; kingdom Pseudomonadati; phylum Pseudomonadota; class Gammaproteobacteria; order Enterobacterales; family Enterobacteriaceae; genus Salmonella; species Salmonella sp. JXY0409-18. The sequence continues at coordinate 3,925,497 of NZ_CP084216.1, read as the reverse complement.
ATCAATGAAAATAAGCCGCTGGATGAGAGGTGATATTATATTTGGTGATGAGAATAAAGCGGCTATTTAGTCGCTTTATTGGTTTCTGGGGGCAGGTTAATTTATGGCGGCGTCGGCATTATAAGAAGGAAAGGGTTCGAATGATGCAGACCCTATTCATCTGCCCGGGCAACGTTGACCACCGTATAAAGCTGCCCCTCATTGATTTAACTTGTAATGAACTGCCACACAATCCAGCAGCCAAAGGCGATCAGAATGCCGCCGGCGGCGCGTTCAATTTTCCAGACAAGATTACCCAGACGACCTTGAATTTGCGGCAGGGCGATAAGCGTTATCAGCAGCAGATCCCAGAGTAACACTACGCTGGTCATCCAGATTCCACATATGGCCTGCTGTGTAACGGTCACGTTTGGGCCCAGCAGGGCGGTCATTAGCGCCAGATAAAACAGAGCATTTTTCGGATTCAACAGCGATGAACCTAGCCCCAGTAATAGTTGTTTTGCCAGTGACGGACATGCCGATGCGGCGTACCGCCACTCCAGCGGCCCGGCGCGGCTTTTCAACAGTTGACGGCCCACCCATAGCAGGTAGGCGGCACCTAATAGTTCGATGATGGTAAAGAGCAGCGGCGTCTGACGTAGTAGCCCTGACCCAATCACCACCAGCAGAATATAGAGCCCATTTCCCGCCGCAATGCCGAGGCACAGCCCGACGCTACCGCGCAGCCGATAGCGTACGGCGTAACCGACCAGCAAAAAGAAGTCCGGACCCGGGCTGAGCAGCGCCATAAAATGCGCCAGCGCCAGTGCGGGAAACGCCGGAGGAAATAACGTTGTAACCTGTTCCATAGTAACCTCAGTGATGATACTGAGGTCAGCCTATACCTGCGGATGCGCTATTTATTGTCGGATATTGATCTGTTCTGCGCGTACTGACGCGGCGTTGCCGCCGTGTAGCTGACGAAGGTTTTGTGGAAATGACTTTGATCGGCGAAACCGGTCTGATAGGCAACATCGGCAATATCGTCCCCGGCGCGCAATCGGTGCCGGGCATATTCAATGCGGGCCATATTGGTAAAGCTGACAGGAGTCAGGCCTGTATCCTGCTTAAAAGTGCGAATCAGAGTCTCCTTACGGAGCGCAAACTCCTGCGCCAGTGTGTCCAGCGTCGGCGGTTCCTGAAGGTTGCTGACTAAGCGGGCAACCAACTGGCGGCTGATGGCGCATGGCGGTTCGGCGTCGGCGCTTTGTAGCGGCAGGGCGCGCAACAGGTGGATAATAAGCGCCGGAAGTCCGGCGGTTTGTTGCTGAGTAATAGACGTCACAATTTGCTGATAAAGCTGGAAAAGCTGCGGGTCCTGCAACTGTGGCTGCGTGGTATGCAGGCGGCTATTCGCCGGCAAATGGGGGAGCTGCGTCAGGCACCAGTCCGCATCGAGATACAGCATATGATAGCTGCGTGGTCGCTCGTGGAGCGGGTTACAACTGTGTGGAGATTGCGGGGGGATCAGGATCAGCTCGCCGGGGCGTAACAGATACTCTTGCCCGTTACTGATGCAGCGGGTTTCTCCTGCGATGATTGCGCCCAGCGACAGTTGTGGGTGGCTGTGGCGCTTATAGGCCTGACGGCTTTCACTGGTGGTACGTAGTTCCAGCCACGGCAGTTGTGGCAGACGCCAGAAGCGTTGGTGAATATCTCGGATAAGGGGCATACAATCTCCTGTGCGGCCCGGCTTTTCTGCGCCCGTTTACTTCCTTAACCCCGCAAATGCCGCTCTGATCTCGTCTTCCGGCAACTGGATCCCGATAAATACCAGCGTGCTGTGCGGCGTTTCGTCGCCCCACGGTCTGTCCCAGTCGGCGCTGTAGAGACGCTGCACGCCCTGGAACAGCAGGCGGTTGGGTTCGCCGTCGATCCACAGCATCCCTTTGTAACGCAGCAGTTTATCCGCTGATTCCAGCAGCAGGTTTTCCATCACCCGCGAAACCTCGCTGATATCCACCGGGTAATCCAGTTCCACCACAATTGACGACACATCGTTCTGTTTATCGGCAATAAAGTGGAAACGCGGTTGGCTTGCCAGCACGTTCTCTTCCAGCATAAAGCCGCTGGTATTAAACAACTGACTCAGGTCAATATCGCCGTGTACCACGGTGTAAACCGGGGCGCGGGCGTTGATACGCGCCAGCCGCTCGCGCAGTTTCTCGCTGTCGCCTGCCACGTCGGTTTTGGTCAGCAGGATACGGTCGGCGTAGCCTATCTGCGACTGGGCTATGGTGAACTGATTCATCTGCTCGTTAGCGTGCACCGCGTCGACCAGCGCAATCACGCCGTCTAACAGGTAGCGTTCGCATAATACGTCATGGGAGAAAAAGGTCTGAATAATCGGGCCGGGGTCAGCCATGCCGGTGCATTCAATCACCAGGCGGTCGAAAGCAATATCGCCGCGGTCGCGGCTGTCGAGCAGGTCTAATAGCGCATCTTCCAGCTCGTTGGAGCGGGTACAGCAGATGCAGCCGTTAGTCAGGGTTTTGATCTGTGTGGCGCGATCGCCAATCAGTTGATCGTCAACGGAGACTTCGCCAAATTCGTTTTCGATAACGGCGATTTTAAAACCATGTTGTTCGTTGAGGATATGGCGTAGTAGGGTGGTTTTGCCGGCACCAAGAAAACCGGTAAGTAGGGTAACTGCAATCGGGGTCATAGTCTCTCCATTAACAACAGCGCATACCGCCTTTGCCATCGCCGCCGTAACGTGCTTGCTGACGTTCGCGGAAGAACTCTTCATAGGTCATGTACGGCTTGTCGGGATGGTTGGTTTTCATGTGCTCGACATAGTTGTCGTAGTCCGGAATACCAATCAACATTTTTGCCGCCTGGCCGAGATATTTTTTTGCCTGACCTAAAGTATCAAACATTCTGCCGTCCTGTTAATGAATAAAGCCGGATGGCGGCTTGCGCCTTATCCGGCCTACACTAGCCGGGATCGCTGTGCGCTACCCGGCATCAGTTTTAGTGGTGTGAAGAGATCTTCACGCCGCCTTCCGGCACGGGCACATACGGGGTTTCTTTGTCGGTACGTTTATCGCTGTTGCGTACCTTCATCCAGGTGGTGAAACCGTAGAAGATAATACTGTACACCACCACCAGGAACAGAATACTCAAACCAGCGTTAGTGTAGTTGTTCACCACGATATGGTTCATGTTGGCAATCTGTTGCTCGGTCAGGTTGGTGCCGTTGGCAATCTTCTCTTTATACAGGTTTGCCATGTAGAAGAAACCTTCCATCTGTGGGTTGGCGCTGAACAGTTTCAGGCCCAGCGCCCAGGTGGTGCAGATCAGCAGCCATACCGCCGGGATCACCGTTACCCAGATGTACTTGGTGCGCTGCATTTTGATCAGTACCACGGTGCTCAACACTAGCGCCACGGCGGCCAGCATCTGGTTAGAGATACCGAACAGCGGCCACAGGCTCTTCACGCCGCCCAGCGGGTCGACCACGCCCTGATACAGCAGATAGCCCCACAAACCGACGCAGCCTGCGGTACCGATGATACCCGCGACCAGAGAATCGGTTTTTTTCAGGAACGGGACGAAGTTACCCAGCAAATCCTGCAACATAAAGCGGCCGGAACGGGTACCCGCATCCAGTGCGGTCAGGATAAACAGCGCTTCGAACAGAATACCGAAGTGATACCAGAAGCCCATATCCGCCATCGGCAGGACTTTGTGGAACACATGCGCGATACCTACTGCCAGCGTTGGCGCGCCGCCTGCGCGGTTCAATACTGACGGTTCACCGATATCTTTCGCCGTTTGCAGGATTTGTTCCGGGGAAATCACAAAGCCCCAGGAGCTGACGGTCGCCGCTGCATGTGCGGTAACGTCTTTCAACTGCGCCATAATCAGCGGCGCGTTCTCGCCGCCCATCTCGTGCAGGTTTGGCATGGTAATGCCCAGACCTGCCGGCGGGGTGTTCATCGCGAAGTAGAGACCCGGTTCAATGATCGAGGCCGCCACCAGCGCCATCACCGCAACAAAGGACTCCATCAGCATCGCGCCGTAGCCGATAAAACGCGCATCGGTCTCACAGGCCAGCAGTTTCGGCGTGGTGCCGGAAGAGATGAGCGCGTGGAAGCCAGAGACGGCGCCACAGGCGATGGTGATGAACAGGAACGGGAACAGGGCGCCTTTCCACAGCGGGCCGGTACCGTCGACATACTGCGTCAATGCCGGCATTTTCAGTTCCGGGTTGAGGATCACAATCCCCAGCGCCAGACCGACGATCACGCCGATTTTCAGGAAGGTAGCGAGATAGTCGCGCGGGGCGAGGATCAGCCATACCGGCAGCAGCGCGGAAACAAAGGCGTAGCCGATCAGCGCGAAGGTAATGGTGGTGTCTTTAAAGGTCAGCGCCGGGCCCCAGTACGGGTCGTGGGCAATCACGCCGCCGAAGTAAATAGACGCCACCAGCAGCACGATACCAATAACGGAGACTTCGCCTACGCGTCCCGGACGCAGGAAGCGCATGTAGATGCCCATAAACAGCGCAATCGGTACCGTTGAGCAGACGGTGAAGACGCCCCACGGGCTTTCGGCCAGCGCTTTCACCACGATTAATGCCAGCACCGCGAGGATGATGATCATGATTAAGAAGCAGCCGAACAGCGCGATGGTGCCTGGAACGGTACCCATCTCTTCTTTGATCATCTCGCCAAGAGAGGCGCCGTTACGGCGGGAAGAGATGAACAGCACCATAAAGTCCTGCACTGCGCCCGCGAGCACCACGCCCGCCAGCAGCCACAGTGTCCCCGGCAGATAGCCCATCTGCGCGGCCAATACCGGCCCGACCAGCGGACCTGCGCCGGCGATGGCGGCGAAGTGGTGACCAAACAGCACGTAGCGGTTAGTCGGCACGTAGTTCAGGCCGTCGTTATTGATAACCGCTGGCGTCGCGCGCGTCGGGTCGAGTTTCATGACCTTCTGGGCGATGTACAGGCTGTAGTAGCGGTAAGCCACCAGATAGACGGAAACGGAAGCGACCACGATCCACAGGGCGCTCACGTGTTCACCCCGACGTAGGGCAACGACCGAGAGGCAGAAAGCACCGATGATTCCGAGAATCACCCAGGGTATGTGCTTGAATATCTTTTTCGTATCCATAGTAAAACCTGGTTGTAAGTTTAATTATCAGCCGAAGCTGGGTGGACATTGAGTTCGTGTTTGAGGAGGTAGATTGACTGCTATGCTGAGAGGATCTTGCCAGATCATCGCGCGCGTAAAGTTAGGTAAATCAGTGAGTGGTTGTATGGCGGTTTAAGCGGTCGGACGTACCGGTAAGCGGTTTCGCGGAGGAGGGCGTGGGCTATTTTATGTGATTGAGATCACGATATAAAATGGGACGATCCTTGTTGCGCGGGGCGTCATGACGACTTCACTGAGCTAATCGTGATATTAATGGCGCGCATCCCATAAAGTTTTCCCTTTCCAGGCCGAAAATTCTGTATCTGTCTAGCGGAAAGAGAAAACATGTTAAAGCGAATTAAAATTGTTACCAGCTTACTGCTGGTATTGGCGCTATTTGGCCTTTTACAACTGACATCCGGCGGGCTGTTCTTCAACTCGCTGAAGAATGACAAAGAAAACTTCACCGTATTGCAAACCATTCGTCAGCAGCAGTCTGCCCTGAATTCAACCTGGGTGGAGCTGTTGCAAACGCGTAATACCCTGAATCGCGCGGGTATCCGCTGGATGATGGACCAGAGCAATATTGGCAGCGGCGCAACTGTCGCTGAACTGATGCAGGGGGCGACCAATGCGCTGAAGCTCACCGAAAAAAACTGGGCGCAGTATGAGTCGTTACCGCGCGATCCACGTCAGAGTGAGGCGGCTTTCCTTGAGATCAAACGAACCTATGATATCTACCACGGCGCGTTGGCGGAGCTTATTCAGCTTCTTGGCGCGGGTAAGATTAACGAGTTTTTTGATCAACCGACTCAAAGCTATCAGGACGCTTTTGAGAAGCAGTACATGGCCTATATGCAGCAAAACGATCGTCTGTACGATATTGCTGTTGAGGATAACAACAGTTCCTACAACCAGGCGATGTGGGTACTGGTCAGTGTGCTGATTGCCGTTCTGGTGGTCATTATCGCCGTCTGGTTCGGCATCAAACTGTCGCTTATCGCCCCGATGAATCGTCTGATTGAAAGTATTCGCCATATCGCCAGCGGCGATCTGGTGAAACGTATTGATGTGGAAGGCTCTAACGAAATGGGGCAACTGGCGGACAACTTACGTCATATGCAGAGCGAACTGGTGCGTACCGTGGGCGATGTGCGCAACGGCGCCAACGCCATTTACAGCGGCGCCAGCGAGATTGCGATGGGCAACAACGATCTCTCTTCCCGTACTGAGCAGCAGGCAGCGTCTCTGGAAGAGACCGCCGCCAGTATGGAACAACTGACCGCGACCGTGAAACAGAACGCCGAAAACGCCCGTCAGGCCAGTCACCTGGCATTGAGCGCCTCTGAAACAGCGCAAAAAGGCGGCAAAGTGGTGGATAACGTCGTACAAACAATGCGCGATATCGCCTCCAGTTCGCAGAAAATCGCCGATATTATCAGCGTAATCGACGGTATTGCTTTCCAGACCAATATCCTGGCGCTGAATGCGGCGGTAGAAGCGGCGCGCGCAGGCGAGCAGGGACGCGGGTTCGCGGTGGTGGCCGGTGAAGTCCGTAATCTGGCCCAGCGTAGCGCGCAGGCGGCACGGGAGATCAAGAGTCTGATTGAGGATTCCGTGAGCCGTGTTGATGTGGGTTCGACGCTGGTCGAAAGCGCCGGTGAAACCATGGATGAGATCGTCAATGCAGTGACCCGCGTGACCGATATCATGGGCGAGATTGCCTCGGCGTCCGACGAGCAAAGCCGTGGTATCGACCAGGTGGGCCTGGCGGTAGCGGAGATGGATCGCGTAACGCAGCAGAACGCCTCGCTGGTGGAAGAATCCGCCGCCGCGGCTGCGGCGCTGGAAGAGCAAGCCAGCCGTCTGACCCAGGCCGTCGCGGTGTTCCGTATTCAACAGCAACAGCAGCGTGCGCGTGAAGTGGCAGCGGTAAAAACCCCGGCAGCCGTGTCGTCACCAAAGGCCGCTGTGGCCGATGGCAGCGATAATTGGGAAACGTTTTAAGGGCGTATGGTGAACAGTCGGCCTACAGATGACCGTAGGCCGAATGAGATGCTCACACTTTTGCCTGATGGCGCTTCGCTTATCAGGCCTGGCAGTCCGCGCAGGCCGATTTTAAACCAGCATCAGGCGCATGGCGCAGCGTGATTTATACGCCAGGCCGTGCGCCGCTTCCTCCTCTCTTTTCTGATATCGCGCGCTAATCCAACGTTGAGTGAAGGTGTGCGGTGATCCACAAAAAATGAATAAAGCAAGAGATTGCACGACAGGAGAGCCTTGTTTCGCGGCATCATAATTGCTGATGTGATAATCGTGAGAGGATACGATGCGCAAAGATGCCCTGCTTGCTTTCCTGATGAACCAAACGGATTTTTTTGATCCGGAAAATGTCAGTGAGGTGTTTACCGCGCGCTATCTGGCGCAGCGTTTTAATATGCAGCGCAATACCGCCAGCCATTATCTGAACCAACTGGTGGCGCAGGGCGTGCTCTGCAAAATCAATACCCGTCCCGTCTATTTCCTGCATAAGCAGGCATTTAGCCAACAGTTTTTTACCCTTTCGCGTAATGAATACGCCAGCGTCGCGGAGCTGTTAGCGCACGGGGAACAGGAGTGCGCGCCGGACGATCACTTTTCCCTGTTGATTGGCCATAACGAAAGCCTGAAGCGCCCGATTGAGCAACTGAAAACCGCGCTTTTTTATCCCGACGGCGGACTGCCGCTACTGATGACCGGCGAAAGCGGCACCGGGAAAAGTTATCTGGCGCAGCTCATGCACGAATATGCCATCGCCCAGGCGCTTCTGTCGCCGGATGCGCCATTTATCAGTTTTAATTGCGCCCAGTATGCGAGCAATCCCGAACTGCTGGCGGCGAATCTTTTTGGCTATGTGAAGGGCGCGTTTACCGGCGCGCAGAGCGACAGACCGGGCGCGTTCGAGGCGGCTGACGGCGGCATGTTATTTCTGGATGAAGTCCACCGGCTGAGCGCCGAAGGGCAGGAGAAGCTCTTTACCTGGCTCGATCGTGGTGAAATTTATCGGGTAGGCGACACCGCGCAGGGGCATCCGGTTTCGGTACGTTTGGTATTTGCGACGACCGAAGAGATACACAGTACCTTTCTGACGACATTTTTGCGGCGCATCCCGATTCAGGTCAACCTGCCGGATCTCCAGCACCGCAGCCGCCAGGAAAAAGAGGCGCTGATCTTACTGTTTTTCTGGACGGAGGCGAAAAAACTCTCGGCCACGCTTATCCTCAAACCGCGTTTGTTGCAGATCCTCAATCAGTATGTTTATCGCGGCAACGTCGGCGAACTGAAAAATGTGGTGAAGTATGCGGTGGCGACGGCATGGGCGAAAAAGCCTGGGCAGGAAACCGTTACCGTGTCGCTGCACGATCTGCCGGATGCCATGCTGTCGGCATTGCCGTCACTAAATGAATCGCTGGCGGACGACACGCCGGTGAGCATCACGCCCGACACGAACCTGACTTGGCTGCTGCGCGCCCGCGACGAGATGCAGGGCATGATCCATGATACGCAGTGTCATGTGCTGGCGCTGTACGAGCTGGTACGTAGCGGGAAAGAGGGGTGGGAGACGGTACAAAAAAGAATGGGCGATGAAATTGAAGCTCTCTTCGATCGTCTGATTTTTACCGGCGACGATAATGTGCACTCCCAGCGGTTGCTGTTAATTACAAGCCAGGTGCGGGAAGAGTTTTATCGTCTGGAGAAGCGTTTCAATATGCAGCTTAACGGCAACTGTATTTACGCGCTTAGCCACTATTTAATCCATCGTACCGCACTGGCGCCTTCTCGTCTCAACAGCGAGCAGATCCGCCAACTGGACGCCTTCCTCGCCCAGAAATATCCGCTGCTGTACAGCTTCTGTTTACAAATTCTGGAGACGCTGGGCCAGAAGCTGGATCTGGAGCCGAGACGCATTGATATGCTGCTGCTGGCGCTTTGGCTGCATAAACAGGGGGCTAACAACCAAAAACAGGTGACGCATGCGGTGATTCTGGCGCACGGCTATGCCACCGCCAGCAGTATCGCCAACGTCGCCAACCGGTTACTGAAAAATACGATTTTTGAATCGTTCGATATGCCGTTGGACGTCACGCCGGAGGCGATAGCGCAGCAGGTGATGCGCTATCTGGAAGGGCACCCGCTCGCCTCTGGCCTGATGATTCTGGTGGATATGGGATCGCTCAAGGCCATTCATCGTCATTTTGATCGCGCGCTTTCCACGCCGGTGACGATTATCAACAACGTATCGACCAGCATGGCCCTGTATGTCGGGGAGCGTATTTTACAGGGGCATTTTATTGAAGAGATCGCCCGCGATATCGCCCGGGATGTGCCGGTCGAGTATCAGCTCTACTGGCCGAAAAGCAACAAACCGCGCGCCATACTGACCACCTGCGCGACCGGTATCGGTGTGGCGACTAATCTTTGCGCATTACTGAGCGCCAGTATTCCGCAGGCGCTGGAGATTGACGTCGTCGCCTGCGATTATGCGATGCTGGCGAGCAATAAAACCCAGGAGCCGGTATTTATGCGCTACGACGTACTGGCGATAGTCGGTACGTTGGACCCGCACATCGCCAGCGTGCCGTGGATTTCGCTCGACTCGCTGATCTCCGGCGAGGGGAATCACTATCTGATGCGGCTGTTTGGTTCGCTGACCACGCCGGAGCAGGTGGCGGAGATCAACAACCTGCTGCTGAAAAACTTCTCGCTCCGACGAGTGATCGAATCCGTCACCATCCTCGACACCAGCAAAGTCATCAACCACGTTGAGCAGTTTCTGCTGCGCTATGAGCATCTGGCGGGCGTTACCGTCTCGAATGAAAGAAAGGTGGCGCTCTATGTGCATATTAGTTGCCTGATTGAGCGTCTGATCCGCCATGCGGGCATTACTGCTTATAGTGGACAACAGTGTCCGGAACAGGAACTGAATCGGCTACGGGAAGCGTTTAGTGTCATTGAGAATAACTACAGTGTCAAAATCCCCACCGCCGAGCTTGGCTATATCCATAATATTCTGACCTTCGAAACAGAACTTATCGAGCAAGATCAACAGTTTTAACGATTCCTCTCTGTTAACCCGCATCTTTTTTCGGCGCGCCACTTTTTCTGGCACGCCGCTTGCTCTCTTTTATCACAGTGGAATGTGTTTTAGAGGTCAGGATGAAGAGACATTATATTTTCGCCAGCCACGGCACGCTGGCCAGCGGGGTTTTAAACTCCGTGGAGCTGATTTTAGGCAAACGGTCAAATGTCTGGACGCTGTGCGCTTACGTTGAAGAGAGCGTGGATTTAAGCCAGCAGGTAGATATGCTAATTGCCCGGATCCCGCCGGAAGATGAAATTATTGCGCTGACAGATATTTTTGCCGGCAGCGTGAATAATGAATTTGTCCGTTATTTATCACGGGAAAATTTTCATCTGCTGGCAGGGATTAACCTGCCGCTGGTTATCGATCTCTTTATGTCGGAAAACGATGGCAATACCACGCATACCATAATGACGGCGTTAGCGGATTCAAAAGAAAATATTCAGTACTGCAATCAAACTATCACCAGCGCCATGCAAAGCGATAAAGATTTTTAAGGGGAGGAAGCGTCATGATTGTTTTTTTACGGGTGGATCATCGTTTATTACATGGACAGGTCGCCTTTTCCTGGACGCAGTACGTTGGCGCAGACTGTATTTTAATTGCCAACGACAGCGTACCTAATGATGACCTGCGTAAAACCACCATTAAAATGGCGAAGCCGCCCGCGGTGAAGCTGGTTATTAAAAATATTGCCGATTCAATTGAAGCGATAAAAAGCGGCGTTACCGATAAATATAAACTTTTTATTGTTGTTGAATCCGTGGCGGATGCGTACCGGCTGGCGCGCGAATTACCCGACATTAAAAGTATTAATTTAGGCGGCACGAAGGTGCGTGAAGGGAGTCAGAATATTGCTAAAGCCATCAATCTGTTAGCGGATGAAATGACTCAACTTCGGGAGCTGGCGGCTGGCGGAGTAGAGATAGAAATTCGGCTGGTGCCTAACGATCGTAAACAACTTTTTGCCTGAGCGGATACCCTCCTGAGGACATATTATGGTAGAGGCGCTTTTACTTGGACTGGTGGCGTTTATCGCCCAGTCTGAATATGCATTAGGGACGTCGCTGATTTCCAGACCTATCGTGACCGGACTGTTAACCGGACTGGTGCTGGGCGACATGGAAACCGGAATTGTGATGGGCGCGACGCTGGAGTTGGCGTTTATCGGTTCCTTTTCGGTGGGCGCGTCGCTGCCGCCGGATGTGGTCACTGGCGGTATTTTAGGTGTGGCCTTTGCGATTAATTCCGGCGCCGGGGCGGAAACCGCGCTGTTATTAGGTTTGCCTATCGCGACACTGGCGTTAATTGTGAAAAATATCTATAACGGAATGTTTATTCCGTTGCTCTGTCATAAAGCCGATGCTTACGCTGAGGTAGGGGATACCCGGGGCATTGAGCGTATGCATTTAATCTCCGGCATTGGGCTGTCGCTGACGTTGGGGATTATCGTCACGGTCTCTTATTTAGCGGGCGTGAATATGGTTAAAGGTTTTCTGGATGCCATTCCAGAATTTATTAAACATGGATTAAGCGTTGCCACCGGTATTATTCCCGCGCTGGGTTTTGCCATGCTGGCGCGCTTATTAATTAATAAAAAGGTCGCCCCCTATTTTTTCCTCGGTTTCGTCTTAATGGCGTATTTAAAAATTCCGGTGACGGGTATTGCGATTCTTGGCGCGATCGTCGCCGTCGTGATGGTCAATATGCCGAAATTTGCGGCCTCGCAACCGGCACCTGCGCAAGGAGCGTCTCATGACGATGAAGATGATTTCTGATAAAGACCGCCAGCAGGCGGAAACCACTGGTCTGGTCACCGCGCGTGATTTACGCCGCGTTTTCTGGCGGTCATTCCAGATGGAGTTTTCCTGGAACTATGAACGACAAATGAACCTGGCGTTCGTCTATACGCTCATTCCGGTATTAAAGAAACTGTATAGCCGAAAAGAAGATCTTGCCGAAGCGCTAAAACGCCATCTGGCTTTCTTTAATACCACGCCGCACATTGTGACGTTGATCCTCGGTATTACCGTGGCGATGGAGGAGAAAAATAGCCAGCAAAAAGAGATGGACGCCAGTTCTATCGATAACGTCAAAGCGTCGTTAATGGGGCCGCTGGCGGGTATTGGCGACTCTTTTTTCTGGGGAACATTGCGTCTTATCGCCACTGGCATCGGTACCAGTCTGGCGCTGAAAGGCAATATTCTGGGGCCGATTTTATTTCTGCTGGTGTTTAACGTACCGCATATTCTGGCCCGATGGTTCTTTACCCGCTGGGGCTATGTGCTGGGAACCGGCGTACTGCAACGTATTCAGCAAAGCGGAATGATGGAAAGCCTAACCTATGGCGCCTCGATTATCGGTCTGATGGTGGTTGGCGCGATGACGGCCTCCATGATTGATATCACCATTCCCATTACGTTTGGTACGGGAGAGGCGAAAACCCATGTTCAGGACATTATTAACGACATCATGCCTTGTCTGCTGCCGTTAATTAGCTTCGCCATTGTGTACTGGCTGTTAGGGAAAAAAGTGAAACCGTTAACCATCATTGGCGGTATTGCGCTGGTGGGAATTTTCGGTTCCTGGATAGGGTTATTTTAAGAGGGATACACAATGTCACCAACCATGCTGACCTATATTAACGAAGAGTCTGACGTCCTGGCGAATATTATTCTCCGCCATCGCCAGTCGCTGGAAGAAGTATCGCGGTTCGCCAGCCAAAAAACGTTACGACGAATCCTGATATTAGCCACCGGATCGTCATTGAATGCCGCCTTTTGCGCCCGTTATTTCTTTGAGCGCTGCGGTATCTCTATCGATATTAAAGAGCCGTACACCTTTAGTCATTATGAGAATAGCGATCCGCAAGCCGATATGGTTATTGCTATTTCCCAGAGCGGGAAAAGCGCTTCTACCCTGGAGGCGATGCGTAAAGTTCAGGCGCAGGGACGTCCGGTATTCGCTCTGACCGCCGATCCGCAAAGCCCTTTTGGCAAGGCCAGCGATTATCCACTGGATATTCTGACCGGGATTGAGTCCGTCGGCTTTGTTACCCGTGGATTTAGCGCGACGGTACTGAATCTGTTGCTTATCGCGTTGTTAATTGCCCGTCAGCAGCAGCGACTGACGGAATCGCAGGTCGAGGAGTATGTGGCGCAGCTTCAACGCATCGCGGCAACCCTGCCGTTGGTTATCGTGCGTACGGAAGCGTTTATTCACCAGCACCAGTCCGTTTTACGAAACGGGACGCGTTTTGTGGCGATAGGCTACGGCGCGCTGGTTGGGGTGGCAAAAGAGTTGGAAACTAAATTTACCGAGACGGTGCGTGTTCCCTCAAGCGGGTTTGAGCTGGAAGCCTATATGCACGGCCCGTATCTGGAAGCCAATGCGGAACATGTGATGTTCTTCTTTGAGGACCGGCCCGACGCGCGCTCCAGGGCGCTACGGGAGTATATGACGCCTGCGGTCGCCAAAACCTTTACTCTCACGCTGGCGAAGGCGGCGCAGGATGACCAGACGCTTGCGCTGGATGTAGCGGTTGATCACCATTTCTCGCCATTGCTGTTGATTGTGCCGGTACAACTCATGGCGTTTCATATCGCCTCACTGAAAGGCATCGACCTTTCGGTACGCATTTTTGACGATTTCGATCGCGTTTTAAAAAGTAAAATCTGAACAATCAGGAGAAAAATATGTTGGGTTTTAATCAGGACGAGTACCTGACGAGTGCTCGTGAGATCATCGCTGCGCGCCAGAAGGCAGAACAGGTTGCTGACGAGATTTATCAGGACGGGTTCAGTTCTTTATTTTTCGCCTCTGTTGGCGGTTCACTGGCGCCAATGATGGCAATTAATGAATTTGCCAAAGAATTAACAACGTTGCCGGTTTATGTTGAGCAGGCGGCAGAATTAATTCATAAAGGAAATAAGCGGCTGAATAAAGACTCTGTGGTTGTTACGCTGTCTAAATCCGGTGATACCAAAGAATCGGTGGCGATCGCCGAGTGGTGTAAAGTGCAGGGAATACGCGTAGTCGCCATTACCAAAAATGCGGACTCTCCGCTGGCGCAGGCGGCGACATGGCATATTCCGATGCGTCACAAAAATGGCGTGGAATATGAATATATGCTGCTGTACTGGCTGTTTTTCCGCGTGCTGTCGCGCAATAACGAATTCGCCAGTTACGATCGCTTCGCCAGCCAACTGGAAATTCTGCCGGCGAATCTGCTGAAAGCGAAACAAAAATTTGATCCGCAGGCTGATGCTATCGCCAGCCGTTATCATAACAGCGATTATATGATGTGGGTCGGCGGCGCGGAGATGTGGGGCGAGGTCTATCTGTTCTCCATGTGTATCCTGGAAGAGATGCAGTGGAAGCGCACGCGCCCCGTCAGCTCTGCGGAATTTTTCCACGGCGCTCTGGAGCTGCTGGAAAAAGAGGTGCCGCTCATTCTGGTGAAAGGGGAAGGGAAATGCCGCGCGCTGGATGAACGCGTTGAGCGCTTCGCCAGTAAGATTACCGATAACCTGGTGGTGATTGATCCGAAAGCGTATGCGCTGGACGGCATTGATGATGAGTTCCGCTGGATCATGGCGCCCTGCGTCGTCTCGACACTGCTGGTTGACCGACTGGCGGCGCACTTTGAGAAATATACCGGCCACAGTCTGGATATTCGTCGCTACTACCGTCAGTTCGATTATTAACAGAAAGGGGCGTGTAGCATATACAGTGCCTGATAGCGCTTCGCTTATCAGGCCTGTGCGCCAGTTTATTGATAAAGATGATGTGTAGGCCGGGTAAGGCGCAGCCGCCACCCGGCATATATGACATTCTCTTTTAACCCTCAACATTCACCACTTTGATCTCCACCATGCCAATCCCCAATTTGCGCGGCGAATGGCCCAAAATATTACCTTCGTTGGTGGAGACGGGAGCGGGCGGCGCAATGACTAAGGTATTCGCGTCCGTCGGGTTGTTGAAATGCAGCGTGATAGTGGACACATCGTGACCCAGCACCAGCGTCTGTTCTTCGTTGCCTACACGTACCGGAATCGGCCGATTCGCGTTGTCGCCGAAGGCTTTGGCGGTGATCACCAGATCAAACTTTTTCGGCAGCGGCGCTTTATATTCGATTTTAACCTCATCGCCCAACTGCGCATTTGACCAGCGCCCCCAGGACTCCGGCCGGGAAATGCCGCTAAACTGCTTCACCTCCTCCGGCGCGCCCGCGACATTAAAGATAAAGCTATCGGCTTTATAACGAATATCGTTATCGACAATCTTTAAGGTATCGACGTTGCCTTTGTAGCGTTCCATATCGATCATCGTGTCTTTAAACGCCGTCTTACCCTGCCACTGCGCTTTATCGACATGCTGTACGGTTTGCTGCCCGCCAAGCTGCCCCTGCGAGACGCACCAGTCGGTGGAGAGCGCCAGCGCCGGCGCCCATAGCTGCGCCATTTTGTAGCAGCGATCGATCCAAACGAAATTATCGCGCGGGGCGAAGTCGGCCAACTGGAACCGTAGCGGAGCGGAGTATTCACTTTCCGGTAACGGCTCGACGCGCTTATCCGATACGCGCAGTAGTAACGGCAGGCGGAAGTGGCTCCCGGAAAACGCGATCATGTTTTTGTCCCGATCGACGGTAAAATCTTTTATCTCTTTCGGGAAATTCCACAGGCGAATGATATCCGGCTTCATCGCCAGCACTTTCTCTTTTACATTCAGGAACACTTCCGACAGCGACTGCCCGGAAAGGCTGCTACGTCCCAGACCGATAAAATTATCGCCGCCGAGAATATCCAGCACCGTTGCGCCGTTGTCCATCGTGTTGCGTTTGACCGCCAGCGTCTCCTGCTGCGGTTTATCGCCGCGCAGAATGAAAAACAGATTGTTGCGATCTTGCTTATTCAGGTATTTCCAGGCCGTATTGTTCATCGCCAGATGGTCGGAAGAGACGACGATAACGGTATCTTTAAACCACGGTGACGCTTTGATTTTGTTGATAAACTCGGCGATGTTTTCCTGGCTGCAACTTACGGCGCTAAAGGACTGGTTGGGCTTGCCGTCGTAATCGTAGCGTTTACGGTTGCAGGTGCGTGAGATAAACCCGTCCGGGTGGTGAGTATCTACGGTCAGCGTAAACAGCGAAAACCGCTGGCCTGAGCGGGAAAGCGCTTCAAATTTCTTCCATGCCTCATCAAGCACCGTATCGTCGTAGAAGCCCCAGTCGTTACGATAAGACGGGTCCGCCACCACCGTTTTTAGCTCTTCAGCGCCATACAGATGATCAAATCCGTGTGATTTCAGGAATACGTCTTTCCCGGCAAAACGCAGGTTAGCGCCCTGCACGAAATAGTTCTGGTAGCCGGAGTTTTTCAGAATATCGCCGAGGCAGATATTCTGCGGGAAGAAGCTGGAAACCGACGCTGAGGCATTGCCCTCAAACGGCGCAAACAGCGGAATACCGCACTGGGAAGCCACCATCCCGGCGATGGTGTAATCCGTTCCCGGCAGTTGCATGGTATGGCTGAAATCCAGCCCTTCATTTTTCAGCGCGCCCAACTCTGGCGTGAGATTGGGGAAAGCGTCATTATCAAAATAGGTCCGTTCCAGGCTCTCGCCGTAGATATAGACCAGATTGAGCTTCGGATTAGGAATGGTTTTTGCTGGTTCTTTATAATAAACGGCAAAATCCGGATCGCCATCGCGCATTTGTGATTTTACCAGTTCGGTGATCTGGCGAAATGCCGGGCTGGCGTCGACAGAACCCAACGCCAGCAGTAACGCCAGCAGGCTGTAACCGACATGATGCGGATGGTGACGGCGGCGGCGTAGTACCCATCCCAGCGCGCCGAATACCGCCACTAACGCCAGGGCAATGCCGATTCCCGGCAGAATATATTTGCCGACTCCCGCTCCCGTCAGACTATTCGTGAGCGTATAAAGCACTGCGTCGTTGATCCCGTCGCCGGTAAAATAGTCGCTGGCATACAGGGTAATATTCAGAATGACAAAAAGTCCCAGCACCGTGAGAGTGGCGGCAAACCACCAGGTGTTACGGCCCGCCTTCCAGGCATATATCAGCACAGAGGCGAGAAACAGAGCGACAGAGAGCAACTCGGACAACTGACGATCCTCAATAAACCAGGCTTATCGCTGGCAGGAAAAAATTTCTAACAATGTAATAGCGATGTCACATTGCTGCAATTCTAATGACTTTACACGGCGCTATTATTTAGAATGAGTTTAGAAAGTTGTTTTTTTGATCGGCATCACTTCCTGACATAGCGGTTAATAACAGGAAAAGACGAAAGGAAAAGTCGGGTTAATGCCGTGCTGGCGGGTAAAGGGCCAAAACACGGCTTTTAACAGGGCGTCCCGGCGTGGCGCACGGTCAGAAAAGCGCAGTCAGGAGAGGAAATTCAGCCCTTGCTGCAACACCAGATCGCAAGCTTTGGTTTTCACCTTTTCCGCCAGCGGCGTACTGCCGATATTATTGAGGTTCAACTGCTGGCCGTCCTTCGTCTTGAGCAACCCTTGCAGGCCGTTCAGGTAGTTAGTGTCCTGCTCCTGCTGTGTAGTATCCAACCCCAACTTGTTCAGAATCTGATTTTTAACGTTTTCCACGTTGGTAGCGGACGCCAGCTTCTGTTTGGCGCAGTACTGCAAAATACCGGCGGCATTATTCATATTATCGGCGCTGAGCGACTGGGCGCCGTTGCTGAGCAGACCGGTTAGCGCCGAAAGCGACATCCCGCCCTGCTGTGAGTTCGTGCCCTGAGCGCTTAACTGACTGGCGGCGCTGGAAAGCGAATCCTGCCAGGAGGCGGCGATACCGCTGGTGGAAATCAGTACGCAGGCGACTGCCGCGCAGCACAGAACATGTTTCGCTGTATTCATGGTAATCACCTGTGTTATGCCAGCCAGGCGTTGTATCGCCCTGGCGCACGTTGCAATTTAATACTCTTTACCCGTCACCCGGCTGCGGTAACTGTCCCAGGTAAAATTAACCCATAAACTGTTGCCGAGGCGCATACGGTCCATGACGCGTTCGCCAAGCATTTTCGTCATCTCTTCCATATTGCTGTTCGTCAACATGCCGGTGGGACGTTTTGACGAGGAACGACGATCGACAATTTGATTGATGATCACTTTTTCATAGCGGGATTCGGTCTGCACGCCGATCTCGTCGATCACCAGCAGATCAACGTTACTCAGATCGTTAAGCAACTGCTCTTCGCTGGTTTCCCGATTGCTGAACGTGTCTTTCATCGCTGACATAATATCCGCTACGGTGATAATCAGTACCGACTTTCCGCGCAGCAGCAGCTCGTTACAAATAGCCGCGGCGAGATGGTTTTTACCGGTTCCAGGCTTGCCAGAAAAGACAAAGCTGGCGATATTGCCGTCAAATTCATCAACGTACTGTCGGGCTTTGCTTAACGCGTTCATTTGTCCGTCGCACTCAACCCGATAGTTATCAAACGAACAGTTTTGATGCAGCGGTCGAATGCCGGAACGGTTAAAGGTGCGCTGCATTTTCATCGCCCGATTTTCCCGCGCCAGCGCCGCCGCCCGGATCTCGCCTTGCTCTTTCTGCCACGCCAGCAGTTCTTCGCCCGTTTTAAACGCCGGTGTAATATGCGCAGGCATCATTTTTTGTAGACGCTGCATCAGGTCGCCAACATTTTTCATCGTTACCCCCTAAAACCTGGTGGAATATGATTGTCAGGTTCGCTGACGCTATTGATGTCGCGCTGCGGCATTCCGCCATTGCTGGAACGGCTGATTTGCACGCTGCGCGCCAGCTTTTGCTGCCACTGGATATGGTGAAAAACCTTACCTTCCGCCTGCCAGTAGGCGATAAACGCCGCCAGCTCTTCTGCGGTGACCGGCTCCCGAAGCGCCACGCCCCAAAGGGCAGCCTGACGCTGAAAATCCGCATCCGGTTGCCAGGCTGGATACATGGCGAATTTTCCGCAGGGAATCGCAACGGGGGCGGCTTCGGGTTCTTCGTAAAATTGCGCGTCTAACGCCACATCGCTTCCCGGACGTGATAACTTTTCTTCAAGCGCCAGCAGTTCAGCCATGCGTGCAGGCGTCACGGCATAAAAGGCAGGCGCATTATTAGCGAATACCGCCACTGCGCCGCCCGTTGACTTCGCCAGCACAGCATGATGATCGTGTAAAAGGGCGTCAATACCGATGACGTCCGACGTTAAAATTCTGGAAGACATAATGTTTCTCAATATGGAACAACAACCGAGAAGGGCGACTGTTTTTATAGTACCACACAGACCTGTAAGAACAGCAGGAGGCGTTCCACCGATCACACGCGGGGGCGTTTGCGGTACAGCCATAATCCCGGTACAGAGAGGCCAATTGAGAGCGCGCCAACAATGGAAGAGGCTTTCAGAAAATTGGTTAGCAGCGTAATCATCATCGGTTCGCTATAGCCCAGATGGCTAATTTTTACTGCGGAAATCATCGCGGTATAGGCGGAAATCCCCGGAAACATCGGGATCACGGCCGCGACGGTAAACACTTTAGGGTGAGCGAGATACCAGCGTGACCACTGAATACCAATACTGCCGACCAGCAGCGAAGCCATAAACGTCGACCATTCGATATTAAAGCCAGCGCTCATCATCAGCATACGCGAGCCATGACCCAGCGCCCCCAGTAGCGCGCACCACGGAAGTGCCCGGTGGGGAACATTAAAGACCATCGCAAACCCGACGGCGGGGATCGCAGACAAGATCATGTCCTGCATTAGCGCCAGTAAAAAGTCGATTATACCCATCCTCGTAGCCCCCATACTGTCATTGACATCACTACGCCCACACAGGTGGCCAGTGTCAACAGGCTGGCGATAGCCCAGCGCGCCAGCCCGGTATTAATATGTCCTTTAAACATATCTGCGACGGAATTAATCAGCGGAAAGCCCGGCACCAGTAGCAGTACGCTCGCCGCCATGGCGATAGTGGGCGTCTGGCTAAAGGCGGGGAGGGTGAGCATCAGCCCGGAAATCGTGGTAGCGACAAAGGCGGTAATGCAAAAATTGATCTGCGGATGTAAATGCCGCTGCGCCAGCATCTGGCGAATATACATGGCTATCATACTGGCGAAAAAGGTGATAACCGCGCCATCCCAGCCGCCATTATTCAGCTTACAAAAGCAGGAGCAGGAAAGACCGACCATAAACGCCACCAGCCAGCGCGGATAACGCAGCGGGCGGAGCTGGCTAAAACGTTTTTCCACGCCTTTGTAATCCAGCAGACGATGTTCCGCGAGGATAACGATATGCTGAACCTCCGTGACGACGTGCATATTAATGCCGCGATCCTGGTTTTTACGTGTCGATGTCAGACATTGTCCGTCTTTAATGGTCGTCAGGACAATGGCGTTAGAGGAGATCGCGCTTTCGACGCTATCCATACCGAGCGCCAAACCGAGGCGGGTGGAAAGCTCATCAACCAGTGCGCTTTCCGCCCCGTGCTGCAATAAAAACAGCCCGCATTGAATACATAACCGTGTTACTGCTCGTTGAATTGATTGCTCTTCTTGCATGACTCGTCCTGTCCGAAAAGACATTTTATGCGCCGCCACTATGACAGAGGCTTCCTTTTTAACACGAAGCGCAGGCATGATGGCGTTGGTTAAGATCAATTTCTTGTTGATAAAAACGTCAACCGCCAGACGCAACGCATAAGCTTTCTGAGACGTGCGCTTCGTCACAGGCAGGATATCCTTATGGGCGACGGTTCTCGTATGTCCGTTTCCAGAATAGAGACATTATGCCAGCCTGGCCGTTCATTTTTGAATCAATGATGTGGTGAATTTTATCAACGATATGCATTAATCGTTTTACAACAATGGCGTGAGCAGCAGGTGTAAAAATAGGCGTGACTTAGTGTAATTTGCAGATATTACATGGATTTTATGGGTGACAGTCAGTATTGTTGGGCTTTTATTTCAGGATTCAGCAATATGTATGAAGGATGAACTCATATTTTAAATTTATTAATATGATGAGTTTCGTTAGAATTACTAATGTGCAAATTTAGTTAATTTAATTGTCTTGCTTCTGGTTTTATGAGTAACTATGCGATAGTGATTTCATGTTTTTGTGCTATGTGGATTGTAGCGCAATCAATGTTATATTTTTAAAAATAAAACAAGGATAATTAATCCACTCGGCTTATATTTCTTTGCGCTCATTGTTAATAGTATTTTTATTAATGGGACAATGAAAAGGGGCGGCGTGGGTGCGGAGGAATTATGCTGCCAGGATGCTGCAAAAATGGACTTATTATCAGTAAAACCCCCCTTATACAGGAAGGCCTTAAAGGGGCTATAACAGGTAATTTCCCCGATTATAAACTGGCGTATTGCCGTACGATAGAAGAGCTAACGCTGCTACAACTACGTCGAAGTAATTTAGTTATTGCTGATTTAGCAGTTAACAATGCCTCTCCCCGTGCTATCTGCGAATATTTTTATAGCTTACTCTCGCAATATCGCGACATACATTGGGTATTTCTGGTTCCTAAATCCAGCTATCCACATGCGGTTGATCTCCTGATGGGCCCCGTCAGCACCTTGCTTTCAGACGAAGAGCCAATCGAGAATCTTATTAGCGTTATCCATGCGGGAAACGCTCGTTCAGAAAGAATAAGCAAAACGTTATTATCGCCTCAGGTACCGTCTGAAATTCAGCAGTCCCACGACAGGCCGATTGTCCTTACGCTGTCTGAACGAAAAGTATTACGCCTTTTAGGAAAAGGGTGGGGCATTAACCAAATTGCGGCATTACTTAAAAAAAGTAATAAAACAATTAGCGCCCAAAAAAATAGCGCCATGCGACGCTTATCAATACACAGTAATGCAGAGATGTATGCATGGATAAACAGTTCTCAGGGAGCCAGAGAATTGAACCTACCTTCGGTATATGGAGAAACCATGGAATGGAAAACAGAATCAGCAAGAGAAATGTTGCGCTCGTAGAAAAATGCGTGATGAGCACCATTGGTATTAAAGGGCTATTTGATGCAATGCCGGATTGCCGACATACGCTTCATATTTTTTCAAAACCATCCGCGTTTTATAAGGCTGCGCTAAAGACGCCGTTTTCTGCCGTTATTTTTTCTCTTTCTGCGTTAAGAACTGAACGCCGGACAGGATTATCCAGCCTGACGGAACTGGCGATAAATTATCCCCATATGCGGCGTCTGGTGATTGCAGATGATGATGCTGAAGCCCGCTTAATCAGCGCGCTATCCCCGCTGCCGCTGGATGGGGTCATCAGCAAAGCGTCGCCGTTGGATGTTTTACAGGATGCCTTATTTACATCGCTTAATAGCGCCCGGCGGACAACGGAGCGTACAGACAATCTTTGGGAGCTTCACCAGAATTGTATGCTTAGTCCAACCGAGCGGGAGATTCTGCGTTTTATGTCGAACGGCTACTCAATGCCGCAAATTGCCGTCCAGTTAGAACGTAACATTAAGACTATCCGGGCGCATAAGTTTAATGTGATGTCCAAGCTGGGCGTGAGTTCTGATGCCGGGTTACTCGATGCGGCGGATATTCTGTTATATCTGCGCGCCGGAGATGCTACCGCGCTCCAGCATCGGGTATAGCCCGTGCCGGATGCGCCGTGCTTGTTCGGGGAGTCCGGGTGTCAGGCACGTTATTGGCACACGTCAACCCAGGTCGCCGATGTCAGTTCAGCCATTCTTTCCGGCGTGATGCGTACCGCGCTGTGCGTGGCGCCTGCGGCAGGCAATACTTCGTTATACCCCTTCAGAGAGATGTCGCAATAAACGGGCAGCGGGTGCTCCAGCCCAAAGGGACATACGCCGCCGACAGGATGTCCGGTTGCATTGACCACTTCATCGCTGCTCAACATACGGGCTTTTGCGCCGAAAGTGCTTTTAAGCTTCTTATTATCCAGGCGGGCATCGCCTTTGGCGACCACCAGGATAATAGTGTCTTTTACTTTAAGCGAGAGCGTTTTAGCTATCTGCCCTGGCTCTACATTGTGCGCTTTGGCTGCCAGTTCGACAGTCGCTGTACTTTGATTTAATTCGATAATTTCAATATCGGGAGCATGATCGGCCAGAAATTGCCGTACAGATTGCAGACTCATTCTTCTCTCCTGAGACCTTACCAATAGCCACGGTAGACCCAAAAATGGCAAAACGTAATTTGGCATACGGAGAGCGCAGCTGTAAATATAATAATGTGACAGGCCAGCAGCAGTAAGCCGTGACGATAACTGAAGGTAACGTAAAGCGGTTTACTTTAGCGTGCAGTCGCCGCACTGCTGTACATCAGGTAAGCGGTAACGTTGACAGCAGGTTCTGCGTACCAGAAGACCGTCGCGCATTACGACGGTCCGCCACAGCGGGTTATCCTGACCGTCGGATAGCTGCTTTTCAAAAAAACAGCGCTGGCGTAGCGTTGCCAGCAGAGCTTCGCCAAGCAGCGGTTTCATCTCAGTCAGATACCAGTTGATTAAATAACCGGTATTGCTCCAGATAAGTTTCGCGTTGATGTCGCCAGTCGCCTCCAGCGCCTGAATGACCGGCTGTAGTGCGGAGACTACCAGCGTTTCCATTCGTTCTTCCGGGGAACGCCCCGTTGCCAGGTTATCCTGATGCACATCAAGCCAGAAACACGCGGCGCGCCCGGTTTCATGAAATTCAACGTGAATATGTTCTGCCGAGACATTGATAGCGCGCGCTTGCGTCAGTAATGCCAGCATCAGCGGCGGCGCCATCAGCCCGATATACCATTGCGCCCACAGGGAGATTAACGGCTTATTTTCACGTGGCAGGCCTGGCATGTGTCGATAGATGTGATCGGAATAGGCGGCCAGCAATGAACGAAACGTCGCGGGGCGCGTCCACTGGGCAAGAGTCATCGCCGTTGGCGGCGGCGTTTCATCCAGCCGAATAAAGTCCAACAGGTGCTCACGGGTAGAGGCGATCGTCTCGCGTACTGCGTCCGCCAGCGAGGCGTCTTCCGGCTGGGGAGCGGCTCGCCAGATAATATCGTCAGCAATCGGTGCGGAACGGTAGGCCATAGCGCAGTTTAATGATGTTAATCTAAATGATAATGATTGCTAATCCTATCGATAGCGATAAACGATGGCAAGCGGTTTATGGTTAACGCTGTTGGCGTAGCACGATTACGCCAGCAGGATTCATAGGGCGCGCATGTCGTCGCTGACCAGAATGTGGTTACGTCCAAGATGCTTGGCTTCGTAGAGCGCTTTATCCGCTTTTTCGATAGCGTCTCCGATATTGCGATCCGCCAGGGGCGCAATGCCGATACTGACAGTGACATTGGTGGCGACGCTTTCGTTAAACATATGCGGGATTTTAAGATCGTATACTTCCTGTCGGATACGTTCTGCGGTAGCGCGGGCTTGCTGTGGTTCGGCGGTGGTCAGCAACACCAGAAATTCTTCCCCGCCAAAACGGCAGACGACATCGCGCGATCGCACGGCGTCCCGAATTGCCGCTGAGACGCGGATTAACGCCTGATCGCCCATCATATGACCGTAGTGATCGTTATACGCTTTGAAATGATCGATATCCAATAGCAGGACGTAGTGTTCATGGCTGCCCGGCGCCTGTAACGTATCCAGCCGATTTTGCAGGCCACGGCGGTTATATAAGCCGGTTAATGGATCAAGCATACTCAGGCCATTGAGGGTTTCCCGCTCGGCCAGCAGCTTAAACATGAGCTGCTGGGCAAAGTTATCGTAGCGTTTCTGGATAACATGTTGAATAGCGATTCCCACCATTGGCAGGGCCAGCAAATAGAGAATTCGCAAACCTTGTTCATTACCGTTCAGCCACAGGCAGACCGCGACTGGCGGTAGCGAATAGAGCGTAAACGCGACGATATTCGCGGCAAAGGCTATCGAGCCGATAAACAGAACGCTAAGCAGGGAAATCAGTAAAAAAGAGAAATCATAATGGCCTAATGCCGGATACTTTAGCGCAATATGCGCCGCCCATATTCCCCCAAAGAGTAGGGAGATAAAGGGGAGATTAATTCTTTTTTGTCCATATTTCCCATGCCATATCAACAGTAATACGCTCAGGACCATTATCCCAATCATTGGCGTGCAAAATACATTGATTTGATAAAGGGGGAAAACGAGAGTAAATAGCGCCGACACGGCGTTGAGAAACAAGAAAAGACGTAAAGAAAACTGATACTTCTTAATACGAAGCGACCGCCAGGATGGTGTTGTCATGGGTAATTGTCGTTATTTATCGGTGATATACACGGAATCGGGCGCCAACATGAAAATAACGTATGAGAAAAGGTCGCCTAAAGCGAGGTGTTGTTGTTTTTACGTTAACAGTCGGACAATTTATCACCTTACTGAATACGTGTCATCAACCGTTAAGTAAAACTCATCTCTTTAGCTTCCTCCCTGGCTGACAAATGAGAAAATATATCATATGATATTGGTTATCATTATCAATTCCAGAGGTGAAACCATGTTGCAGCGAACGTTAGGCAGCGGATGGGGCGTATTATTGCCTGGAGTGATTATTGTTGGACTGGCGTTTATCGGCCTGTCAGCTTATGCGCTGAAGCTGTTGATTGTA
Source organism: Salmonella sp. JXY0409-18 (assembly GCF_020268625.1). Lineage (NCBI taxonomy): Bacteria > Pseudomonadati > Pseudomonadota > Gammaproteobacteria > Enterobacterales > Enterobacteriaceae > Salmonella > Salmonella sp. JXY0409-18. The sequence goes on along the minus strand of NZ_CP084216.1, from coordinate 3,899,550 downwards.
TCAGGATTGCTACTGTCTGCGCTGATGTTGTATCACAAACAATTACGGCATTTTGTACTGCTGCCATCGTGTATAGCGCTTATTGGCGGCATGATGTTGGCAATGATGAACTGGAATCAGGGATGAAAATGAAGAGACAAAGGAAGGATAAGATAATTGGTGCGAGGGGGGGGACTTGAACCCCCACGTCCGTAAGGACACTAACACCTGAAGCTAGCGCGTCTACCAATTCCGCCACCTTCGCACAGTTATCTTACTTTTTGATATCGCCTCGTTGGTGCGAGGGGGGGGACTTGAACCCCCACGTCCGTAAGAACACTAACACCTGAAGCTAGCGCGTCTACCAATTCCGCCACCTTCGCCCAGTGCGAGCAATATCAACGTGGTTTTGGTGCGAGGGGGGGGACTTGAACCCCCACGTCCGTAAGGACACTAACACCTGAAGCTAGCGCGTCTACCAATTCCGCCACCTTCGCATACCATCGATTCTTGAAAAGAATCACTACCACGGAGGCGCATTCTAGTGGTTTTCAGCTATTCGTCAATAGTTAATTGCATGGGATAGATTGATTGCTGCAAAAATGGGCGCGAGACGTAGGTTGGATAAGACGCCTGGCGTCGCCATCCGGCACATGCAACCAGATGGCGCTGCGCTTATCAGGCCAACTATTTCTTCGCCTGACGGGTCATCACGGTACGATAAACCTTAAAGCGCCCGGTTTGCGCGATGACTTCATGGAAGCCAAAAGTCTCATCCAGAATTTTAGGATAGGGCAGAAAGGCGTTCGCCACGATACGTAACTCTCCGCCGCTGTTCAGATGGCGCACTGCGCCGCGAATGAGCGTTTGCGCCGCATCGAGGCTGGTTTGCATTCCGTCGTGGAACGGCGGGTTGGAGATGATCATGTCAAAACGTCCTTTGACTTCCGAAAAGACGTTGCTGGCGAATACCTCGCCTTCAAGGCCATTAGCGGCAAGCGTGGCGCGGCTGGCTTCCACCGCCGGAGCGCTGACGTCACACAGCGTCAGGCGCACTTTCGGCGAATGGCTGGCCAGCGCGGCGGAAAGCACGCCAGCGCCGCAGCCGACATCCAGCACTTTACCTTTGGTGTGCGGCGTCAGCGTAGACAGCAGCAGTTGGCTACCGACATCCAGTCCGTCGCGGCTGAATACGCCCGGCAACGTTTTGATAGTCAGCCCGTCGATGTTGTACTCGGCCCACCAGGATTCAAGACTAAACTGCGGCTGCTTTTCCAGACGACCATGGTAAAGGCCGCAACGTCGCGCGCTATCTACTTTGTTCAGCGGCGCATAGTCCGCCAGCATCGGTTCGGCGCTACGCACGCCGCTGCGGTTTTCCCCCACGACGAAAACATCGCTGCCCACCGGCATTAGCGACAAAATATTCATCAACTGGAACTGCGCTTCGGGTTTATTTTTCGGCCAGTAGTAGATCAGCGTATCGCAGTCAGCGACATCGCTGGCTTGCGCGACCAGGCTAAAACGGACGTTATCGCCCATCTGGCGGCTTAACGCCTGCCAGTGGTGAAACTGTTGCGTATACGCGCGGCTGGCGGCGCATTCAAAGCGCGCGGGCAGGTCATCCTGCAAATCTCCGGCAAAAAGAATACGGCTTTGTTCGAAATCATCACTGTGGCGCAGCAAGACTTCACTTGCCGGGGTAAAAGCAGACATGGAATGCTCCTTAATTCAGACTGGCGGCGATTATAGTAGTTTGATGGCGGAGATTCGACAGATTTGCTATATTTGCGCCCCTGATTACAGGAGCGTTTCGCTATGACATCCCGACGAGACTGGCAGTTACAGCAACTGGGTATTACGCAGTGGGCGCTGCGACGTCCTGGCGCGCTACAAGGCGAGATTGCGATTTCCCTTCCCGCGCACGTTCGTCTGATCGTGGTTGCAGAGGAATTACCCGCGCTGAACGAGCCGCTAATGCGCGATATTTTACGCGCGTTGACCGTGAGTCCCGATCAGGTTTTATCCCTGGCGCCTGAGCGCGTCGCCATGCTGCCGCAGGGCAGCCGTTGTAATAGCTGGCGGTTAGGAACTGACGCGCCGCTCCAACTCGAAGGCGCTCAGGTCACGACGCCGGCGTTTAATGAACTCCGGGCAAACCCGGCGGCACGCGCCGCACTATGGCAACAAATCTGCGAACATGAACACGATTTCTATCCTCAGCACGACCGATCTCCCCGCAGCCTGGCAGATTGAGCAACGCGCTCATGCGTTTCCGTGGAGCGAAAAAACGTTTTTCGGCAACCAGGGCGAACGGTATCTCAATCTTAAGCTGACCGCTGCTGACAGAATGGCCGCGTTTGCCATTACACAGGTGGTGCTGGACGAAGCGACGCTGTTCAATATTGCCGTCGATCCGGATTTTCAGCGTCGGGGGCTGGGGCGTATGCTGCTTGAGCATCTGATTGATGAGCTGGAAAAGCGCGGTGTTGTAACGCTATGGCTGGAGGTACGCGCCTCTAACGCTGCCGCCATCGCGCTGTATGAAAGTCTGGGGTTTAACGAGGCGACGATTCGCCGCAATTACTATCCCACGGCACAAGGGCATGAGGACGCCATCATCATGGCGTTACCGATAAGCATGTAATAAAAGAGGCAAGGTGTAATGATGAAGTGGGACTGGATTTTCTTTGATGCCGATGAAACGCTGTTTACGTTTGATTCTTTCACCGGCTTACAGCGGATGTTCCTTGACTATAGCGTCACCTTTACCGCTGAGGATTTCCAGGATTACCAGGCCGTGAATAAGCCGCTATGGGTGGATTATCAGAACGGCGCGATTACCTCATTACAATTGCAGCACGCGCGTTTTCAAAGTTGGGCTGAACGGCTAAACGTTGCGCCGGGGCTGCTGAATGACGCTTTTATTAGTGCGATGGCGGAGATCTGTTCTCCTTTGCCGGGCGCCGTTTCGCTACTTAATGCGATTCGCGGGCAGGCTAAAATCGGTATTATTACTAACGGTTTTACCGCGCTACAACAAACTCGTCTGGAGCGCACCGGGCTGCGCGAGTATTTCGATCTGCTGGTGATTTCCGAGCAGGTTGGCGTCGCGAAGCCCGATCCGAAAATCTTTAACTACGCCCTGGAGCAGGCGGGGAATCCTGACCGCTCGCGCGTATTAATGGTTGGCGATACCGCGGAATCCGATATTCTTGGCGGCATTAACGCCGGGCTGTCGACCTGCTGGCTTAACGCGCATCATCGCGAGCAGCCCGCGGGTATTCATCCAACCTGGACTGTGGCGTCATTAAGCGAACTGGAGCAGCTCCTGTGTAAACACTGATTGCCTCCCCCTGGTTGATGGGTAAAATAGCCGCATTTTTCGTATTCAACATGCGTGGTCAAACGCCGCGCTTACTCAAGAAGATTTGACTATGACGTTGTCTCCTTATTTGCAAGAGGTGGCCAAACGCCGCACTTTTGCCATTATTTCTCACCCGGACGCCGGTAAAACCACCATTACCGAAAAAGTGTTGCTGTTCGGACAGGCGATTCAGACTGCCGGTACGGTAAAAGGCCGTGGCTCCAGCCAACATGCAAAATCTGACTGGATGGAGATGGAAAAACAGCGTGGTATCTCTATCACCACCTCGGTGATGCAGTTCCCGTATCACGACTGTCTGGTGAACCTGCTGGACACCCCGGGGCACGAAGACTTCTCCGAAGATACCTACCGTACCCTGACGGCGGTGGACTGCTGTCTGATGGTGATCGACGCCGCAAAAGGCGTTGAGGACAGGACTCGTAAGCTGATGGAAGTTACCCGTCTGCGTGATACGCCAATCCTGACCTTTATGAACAAACTCGACCGTGATATCCGCGACCCGATGGAGCTGCTGGATGAAGTCGAGAACGAGCTGAAAATCGGCTGCGCGCCGATCACCTGGCCGATTGGCTGCGGCAAGCTGTTTAAGGGCGTTTATCACCTTTATAAAGATGAAACTTATCTGTATCAGACCGGTAAGGGCCACACCATTCAGGAAGTGCGCATCGTTAAAGGGCTGAATAACCCGGATCTGGACGCCGCCGTGGGTGAAGACCTGGCGCAGCAGCTGCGCGACGAGCTGGAACTGGTGCAGGGCGCGTCTAACGAGTTTGATGAAGAGCTGTTCCTGGCAGGGGAAATTACCCCGGTATTTTTCGGTACCGCGCTGGGTAACTTTGGCGTTGACCATATGCTGGATGGTTTGGTGGCGTGGGCGCCCGCGCCGATGCCGCGTCAAACCGATACCCGCACAGTGGAAGCCTCGGAAGAGAAATTCACCGGTTTTGTCTTTAAAATTCAGGCCAATATGGACCCGAAACACCGCGACCGCGTGGCGTTTATGCGCGTGGTTTCCGGTAAGTATGAGAAGGGCATGAAGCTACGCCAGGTCCGTACTGGCAAAGATGTGGTGATTTCCGACGCGTTAACTTTTATGGCGGGCGACCGTTCGCACGTTGAAGAAGCGTACCCGGGCGATATTTTGGGTCTGCATAACCACGGCACCATTCAGATCGGCGATACCTTCACTCAGGGCGAGATGATGAAGTTTACCGGTATCCCGAACTTTGCGCCGGAACTGTTCCGTCGTATTCGCCTGAAAGATCCGCTCAAGCAGAAGCAGCTACTGAAAGGGCTGGTGCAGCTTTCTGAAGAGGGGGCGGTTCAGGTATTCCGTCCCATCTCCAACAACGATCTGATTGTCGGCGCCGTGGGCGTTTTGCAGTTTGACGTTGTTGTCGCGCGTCTGAAAAGCGAATACAACGTTGAGGCGATTTATGAATCCGTCAACGTGGCGACGGCGCGCTGGGTGGAAAGCGCCGATGCGAAGAAATTCGAAGAGTTTAAGCGTAAGAATGAAACGCAGCTGGCGCTGGATGGCGGCGACAACCTCACCTATATCGCCCCCACGATGGTTAACCTGAACCTGACCCAGGAACGTTACCCTGACGTTCAGTTCCGTAAAACGCGCGAACACTGATCCCTTTCCGGGCGCGGCATCCGCCGCGCCTTCGTACTTTCCCTGCCTTTTTAACCGCTTACGGAATGTTCTTAAATCCCGCGTTTTTTCTCCGATCTGCCTGTTTTTTATACGCACCGACAAGCGATTTTAAAATTGTGATCTATATTTAACAAAGTGATGACATAAATGTCGGCTTTAATGCCTGTTCAATGCGTGAATATGAGAGCTTAAAGCTGAGATTTGTTTCAGTCACGATATTAATAACTGAAACGGAAGGGTGGCAGGCGACGCGTCGTTACAAATTCACGAATGTGATGCCAGTCATTGACTTCAGAAACCGGTGAGTTTCACCGCATTCAGCAATGCAACCTCGTGTTGCCTGAGCTCAAATTACGAGCAAACTATACAGGACAAAATCGATGACTATGACAAGACTGAAGATTTCTAAAACTCTGCTGGCCGTAATGTTGACCTCTGCCGTTGCGACAGGTTCTGCCTTTGCAGAAAACGCAACAACGGACAAGGCGCAAAGCGGAACCGAAACCGCAGGGCAAAAAGTCGATAGCTCTATGAATAAAGTCGGTAACTTCATGGATGACAGCGCCATCACTGCGAAAGTAAAAGCTGCGCTGGTAGACCATGACAATATTAAAAGCACCGATATTTCTGTCGAAACCAATCAGAAAGTCGTCACCCTGAGCGGCTTTGTAGAAAGTCAGGCGCAGGCTGAAGCCGCCGTGAAAGTGGCGAAAGGCGTAGAAGGCGTGACCTCCGTTAGCGACAAACTTCACGTTCGCGACAATAAAGAAGGTTCCGTGAAAGGTTATGCCGGTGATACGGCCACGACCAGTGAAGTCAAAGCCAAGTTGCTGGCGGACGATCTCGTCCCTTCCCGTAAAGTAAAAGTGGAAACGACCGATGGCGTCGTACAGCTCTCCGGTACTGTTGAAACTCAGGAACAAAGCGACCGCGCTGAAAGCATCGCGAAAGCCGTTGATGGCGTAAAAAGTGTTAAAAACGATCTGAAAGTTCAGTAATTCGTCGTAATTCGTCCTCCCGACGTTTGTCGGGAGGCGTAATGTGCACCACACTAAAAATATCGCGAATGAGTAGCCTGAGCGCTCATATTTAGCGGTCGACATTAACTATGGTAAAGGAGAGGCTTATGTTTCGTTGGGGCATTATATTTCTGGTTATCGCGTTAATTGCCGCCGCATTGGGTTTTGGTGGACTGGCTGGTACGGCTGCCGTCGCGGCGAAAATCGTCTTCGTCGTCGGGATCGTGCTCTTCCTGGTCAGCCTGTTCATGGGCCGTAAACGACCCTAGCAGGCAGCTGTAAAGATATATTGCTATCAAGCCAGTCCAGCGGACTGGCTTTTACGGTTTTAGCCGTTAACGTTTTGCGTTACCTTGTCAGCCTGGAAAAAAATGAAAAACAGGAAGGCAGAGGTGGGCCAGCGAATACCAGTTACGCTCGGCAATATTGCGCCGTTATCATTAACACCGTTCCGGCCAGGCCGTATGGCGCTGGTCTGCGAGGGTGGCGGGCAGCGGGGCATCTTTACCGCAGGCGTGCTGGATGAGTTTATGCGCGCGCAGTTTAATCCTTTCCATCTCTACTTCGGCACATCAGCCGGTGCGCAAAATCTCTCGGCGTATCTCTGCAACCAGCCCGGCTACGGGCGTAAAGTCATTATGCGCTATACCACCAGGCGCGAATTTTTTGATCCGCTGCGATTTGTACGCGGAGGAAACCTTATTGACCTCGACTGGCTGGTGGAATCCACCGCCGCCCGAATGCCGCTGCAGATGGATACCGCAGCGCGCCTGTTCGACAGCGGAAAATCCTTTTATATGTGCGCCTGCCGGGGGGATGATTACACGCCGGGCTATTTTTCGCCGACAAAACAAAACTGGCTTGATATCATTCGCGCCTCCAGCGCCATACCGGGTTTCTACCGTACCGGCGTTACGTTAGAGGGCATCAACTATCTGGACGGTGGCATTAGCGACGCCATTCCGGTTCAGGAGGCGGCAAAGCGGGGGGCGAAAACCATTGTGGTGATCCGCACCGTACCCTCGCAAATGTATTACACGCCGCAGTGGTTTAAGCGTATGGAGCGCTGGCTGGGGGAGAGCAGTCTACAGCCGTTGGTCAACCTGGTGCAGCATCATGAAACGTCCTACAGCGCGATCCAACAATTTATTGAAAAGCCGCCGGGTAAGCTGCGGATCATTGAAATTTATCCGCCGAAACCGCTGCACAGCATGGCGCTGGGCAGCCGTATCCCGGCGCTGCGTGAGGATTACAAAACCGGGCAATTATGCGGGCGTTATTTCCTTGCCACCGTTGGTAAATTGCTCGCCGCAACGCCGCCTCTCTTGCGCCATACGTCGCGGATTGCCGTGCCGGAAACGGTGGTCGTGCCTCCGGCGCCGGTGGCCAATGATACGCATGTGGCGGAGGTCATTAGCGCGCCGCAGGCAAACGACACCACATTTACCGACGAGGATCTGGCGTGAGCTGGCGCTTTATTGATACACACTGCCATTTTGATTTCCCGCCCTTTACGGGCGATGAGCGCGCCAGTATTCAGCGTGCCTGTGAGGCGGGAGTTGAAAAAATCATCGTGCCGGCGACCGAGGCGGCGCACTTTCCCCGCGTGCTGGCGCTGGCGGCGCGTTTCCCGTCGCTTTATGCTGCGCTGGGATTGCACCCCATTGTGATTGAGCGTCATGCCGATGACGATCCTGATAAGCTGCAACAAGCGCTGGCGCAACAACAGAACGTCGTGGCGGTAGGCGAGATCGGTCTCGATCTTTATCGCGACGATCCGCAGTTCACCAGGCAAGAGCGATTTTTAGACGCGCAGCTGCAACTGGCAAAACGCTACGATCTGCCGGTGATCCTGCACTCGCGGCGCACGCATGACAAACTGGCGATGCACTTAAAGCGCCAGGATCTGCCGCGAACCGGTGTGGTGCATGGTTTTGCCGGCAGTCTGCAACAGGCCGAACGCTTTGTGCGACTGGGCTATAAAATCGGCGTCGGCGGCACCATCACCTACCCGCGCGCCAGTAAAACCCGTGATGTTATGGCGCGGTTGCCGCTGGACGCGCTGTTGCTGGAGACCGATGCGCCGGATATGCCGCTAAAGGGGTTTCAGGGGCAGCCGAATCGCCCGGAGCAGGCGGCGCGAGTATTTGATGCGCTCTGCGAATTACGTCCGGAGCCCGCAGAGGTGATAGCCGATACGCTGTATCGCAATACCATTACCTTGTTTCGGCTCTGAGGGCATCGCAGCCGCTGTCCGGCAGGTGACGCTTACAAATATAGCGCCGGCAAAATCAGTTTCGCCACCCCACGCGCGCGCAATCCGTCAGCCAGCTGTTCCACCTCTTGCGGCGTCGCGCCTGGCCAGGCTTTCGCTTCGCCATAGACGCCATGCGCATGAAAGGCATTCAAACGCACCGGAACCTCGCCCAGCGAAGTAATAAACGCCGCCAGTGAATCGATATGCGCCGCATAGTCCACCTGACCCGGGATAACCAGCAACCGCAGCTCCGCCAGTTTTCCCCGCGCAGCAAGAAAGCGGATACTGCGCTTAATATGCGTGTTATCACGTCCGGTCAGACGGTGATGACACTCGCTCTTCCAGGCTTTCAGATCGAGCATTACGCCGTCGCAAACCGGCAGTAGTTTTTGCCAGCCGGTCTCGCTTAACTGACCATTACTGTCCACCAGACAGGTCAGCCGTTGTAACTGCGGATCGGCTTTGATCGCCGTAAATAGCGCCACAATAAACGGTAATTGCGTGGTCGCCTCTCCGCCGCTGACGGTAATACCTTCAATAAACAGCGATGCTTTACGAATATGACGCAGCACATCGTCAACGCTCATGGTTTGCGCCATTGGCGTTGCCCGCTGTGGGCACATTTTCAGGCAGGTATCGCACTGCTCGCAGACGTCCGACCGCCATACCACTTTCCCGCCATCAACGCTGAGGGCGTGATGCGGACACTGCGATACGCATTCCCCGCAGTCGTTACAGCGTCCCATCGTCCACGGGTTATGGCAATTCTTACAGCGCAAATTGCAGCCCTGTAAGAATAATGCCAGGCGGCTGCCTGGCCCATCGACGCAGGAAAACGCAATGATCTTACTGACTAAAGCGCATCTGTTGTTCATGGCTGACTACGCGTGGCTGTCGTTCCAGGATGCGGGTATTACGTGCGGCTTCTTCTCCCAGCCAGGTGGTATTCGTGCGCGAGCCTTCGGCGCGAAATTTCGCCAGATCCGACAGGCGCACCATATAACCGGTGACGCGCACCAGATCGTTGCCGCTGACATTGGCGGTAAATTCCCGCATCCCGGCTTTGAACGCGCCAAGACAAAGCTGAACCAGCGCCTGCGGATTACGCTTGATGGTTTCGTCCAGCGTCAGAATGTCGCTGATCCCGGCATGATAAAAGGCATGGTGCGGTGCGACGGTTTGCAAATGGGTGATAGGGTCCGGTTCATCGCCATACGGCAGACGCGCGCCCGGCGTAGTGCCGATATCGGAACTTATGCCAGACTGGGCATGGAGCAGCGCCCGTTGCTTCCAGCCATACTTCACTGGCGTATTTTCGACGAAATCCGCCAGTTGGGCGCTGATACGGTAGCCCAGCTCGTTCGCCGTTTCATTCTTGCCGTAACGGGCGGTCAGGCCCGCGTTTTCGCACAGCAGGTTCACGGCTTCCGCCAGCCCGTACATACCGAACATCGGCGCAAAACGTTCGGGATCGATCAAACCTTCCTGTACAAGAAAGCTATTCTCAAAGAAATGTGACTTTTCATAGAGGAATTCACATCGTGAATTAATGATGGCGATCTGCTGTCGGCAGTAGTGCGGTAGCGTGCGTGAAAAGAAGTCATCGACAGACGTACTGCGTTCTGCCACGGCTTTCAGGTTGAGACGTACCAGCGTACTGCCGCCGCCGCCAAGCGGTAGCGAGTTATAACAACTGACGATGCCATAATGGCCTTTTGTGAAAATTTTATCATTTACAGGGCCGTTGGAAATGTGTGGCTTACTGCATTCGCAAATGTTTTTGGCGACCTCCAGCAGCAGATCGTCCGGCGTAATTTCCGCATCGTAGATAAACGTCAGGTTAGGCGCCACCTGATTTAGCTCGGCATCAGCGCGCAAAATCGCTCGTGTGACAGGCGTATCGGCAGGGCCAATATTGGCATGCATAAAGGCGTCTGGCAGCGTTCTGTCGAGATAACGCCAGAAACGTTTTATTCGAATATCGATCGCATCTTGTGTTAGAATTCTAACATACGGTTGCAGCAACGCATCAAGCTGGCCGAGATAAACCGGCATGGACGTCACGGAAGGTACGTGATGATACAGAATGGTGAGTAGGGATAACGCATCATCCAGATCTTTCGCGCCTTCCAGTTCCAGCCACTGTGAACCGTTAGCCAGAAATCGGGCGTAATCGGGCAACACGTAGCGCGGTTTGAAGGGGGCGTGCCCCTCAAACATATCGCAAATGACGCCTTCATCCAGCGCCTGGCGGGCATCTTCCGGCAGGGTGGGATAAGGCAGGGCGTTTTCAGCTTCCAGCGCCAGAAAATGGCGTTTTTGTTCAGGCGTGAGCACCGGGCTGGTCACAATTTGCTGGCAACGCTGCTGGAGCGCAGTTTCGCATGAGGCAGGCATCTTCGTTTCCTCTTTATGCCGGGACGATGCGCTATTGTAGAAAATGGCGGCAAACCGACTTTGATCCTGATGCGCTTATCGCTCGAAGAACAGACGGTGACGGCGGGATAATTTGATTCAGATCTCATTACAGTAATGCAAATTTGTACGTAGTTTTCATTAACTGTGATGTATATCGAAGTGTAATCGCGAGTGAATGTTAGAATATTAACAGACTCGCAAGGTGAAATTTTATACGGCAATGCCGTTGGAGAATGTCATGACTGATTTAAAAGCAAGCAGCCTGCGTGCGCTCAAACTGATGGATCTGACCACTCTGAACGATGACGACACCAATGAAAAAGTGATCGCGTTGTGTCATCAGGCAAAAACCCCGGTCGGGAATACGGCGGCGATTTGTATTTACCCGCGTTTTATCCCGATTGCGCGTAAGACTCTGAAAGAACAAGGTACGCCGGACATCCGCATTGCAACGGTGACTAACTTCCCGCATGGCAATGATGACATCGATATTGCGCTGGCGGAAACCCGTGCGGCGATCGCCTACGGCGCTGACGAAGTGGACGTGGTATTCCCGTACCGTGCGTTGATCGCCGGTAACGAGCAGGTGGGTTTTGACCTGGTAAAAGCCTGTAAAGACGCTTGTGCCGCAGCGAACGTATTGCTGAAAGTGATCATCGAAACCGGCGAGCTGAAAGAAGAGGCGCTGATTCGCAAAGCCTCTGAAATCTCCATCAAAGCCGGTGCGGATTTCATCAAAACCTCTACCGGTAAAGTGCCGGTAAACGCTACGCCGGAAAGCGCGCGCATCATGATGGAAGTGATCCGCGACATGGGCGTTTCCAAAACCGTTGGCTTCAAACCGGCGGGCGGCGTACGTACGGCGGAAGACGCGCAGAAATTCCTCGCGATTGCAGATGAACTGTTTGGCGCTGACTGGGCAGATTCTCGTCACTACCGCTTTGGCGCATCCAGCCTGCTGGCAAGCCTGCTGAAAGCGCTGGGTCACGGCGACGGTAAGAGCGCCAGCAGCTACTAAGCTCTGATTTGCCGGATGGCGCTGCGCTTATCCGGCCTACAAATCCAGGCCTGTAGGCCGGATAAGGCGTTAACCGCCATCCGGCGATGTAAGCCTTCTACTCTTTTCCCTCAGGAGGGTACCGTGTTTCTCGCACAAGAAATTATTCGTAAAAAGCGTGATGGTCATGCGTTGAGTGACGAAGAAATTCGTTTCTTTATCAATGGTATTCGTGACAATACTATCTCTGAAGGGCAGATTGCCGCCCTGGCGATGACCATCTTCTTCCACGATATGACCATGCCGGAGCGTGTTTCGCTGACCATGGCGATGCGGGATTCCGGTTCTGTCCTTGACTGGAAAAGCCTGAATCTCAATGGCCCGATTGTCGATAAGCATTCGACCGGCGGCGTAGGGGACGTGACGTCTCTGATGCTGGGGCCAATGGTAGCGGCCTGCGGCGGTTATGTACCGATGATCTCCGGTCGCGGCCTCGGACATACCGGCGGTACGCTCGATAAACTGGAAGCGATCCCGGGCTTCGACATCTTCCCGGACGACAACCGTTTCCGCGAAATTATTCAAGACGTGGGTGTGGCGATTATTGGGCAAACCAGCTCGCTTGCACCGGCGGACAAACGTTTTTACGCCACCCGCGATATTACCGCGACGGTGGACTCTATTCCGCTGATCACTGGTTCCATCCTCGCCAAGAAACTGGCCGAAGGGCTGGATGCGCTGGTAATGGACGTCAAAGTCGGCAGCGGCGCGTTTATGCCAACCTATGAACTTTCTGAAGCCCTTGCTGAAGCGATTGTCGGCGTGGCAAACGGCGCGGGAGTTCGCACTACGGCGTTGTTAACCGATATGAATCAGGTGCTGGCTTCAAGCGCCGGTAACGCGGTGGAAGTGCGTGAAGCCGTGCAGTTCCTGACCGGTGAATACCGCAATCCGCGCTTGTTTGACGTCACTATGGCGCTATGTGTGGAGATGCTGATCTCCGGCCAGCTGGCGAAAGACGACGCCGAAGCGCGTGCCAAACTGCAGGCGGTGCTGGATAACGGTAAAGCGGCAGAAGTCTTTGGTCGTATGGTGGCCGCGCAGAAAGGGCCGAGCGATTTCGTTGAGAACTACGATAAATACCTGCCGACCGCCATGTTGAGCAAAGCGGTATATGCTGATACCGAAGGGTTTATCAGCGCAATGGATACGCGTGCGCTGGGGATGGCGGTCGTCTCGATGGGCGGTGGGCGTCGTCAGGCGTCTGATACCATTGATTACAGCGTTGGCTTTACCGACATGGCCCGTCTGGGCGACAGCATCGACGGGCAGCGCCCGCTGGCGGTGATTCATGCCAAAGACGAAACCAGTTGGCAGGAAGCGGCGAAGGCCGTCAAAGCGGCAATTATCCTTGACGATAAAGCGCCAGCAAGCACACCTTCGGTCTATCGTCGAATTACTGAATAGTTGTATACTGATCTGATCAATTATTTTTGAAGCACTAAGTACGGAGAAGATATGAAACGTGCATTTATTATGGTGCTGGACTCATTCGGCATCGGCGCTACTGAAGACGCGGATCGTTTTGGCGACGTAGGTTCCGACACTCTGGGCCACATCGCAGAAGCTTGCGCCAAAGGCGAAGCTGACAATGGCCGTAAGGGCCCGTTGAATCTGCCTAACCTGACTCGTCTGGGGCTGGTGAAAGCGCATGAAGGCTCTACCGGTAAAATTGCCGCTGGCATGGACGGCAACGCGGACGTTATTGGCGCATACGCATGGGCGCACGAACTGTCCTCCGGCAAAGATACGCCGTCCGGCCACTGGGAAATCGCCGGCGTACCGGTGCTATTCGACTGGGGCTATTTCAGCGATCACGAAAACAGCTTCCCGCAGGAACTGCTGGATAAGCTGGTAAAACGCGCCAACCTGCCGGGCTATCTCGGTAACTGCCACTCTTCCGGCACCGTTATTCTGGACCAGCTCGGCGAAGAGCACATGAAAACCGGCAAGCCGATTTTCTACACCTCCGCTGACTCCGTGTTCCAGATTGCCTGCCACGAAGAGACCTTTGGCCTGGATAAACTCTACGAGCTGTGCGAAATCGCCCGTGAAGAGCTGACCGAAGGCGGCTACAACATTGGCCGCGTGATCGCGCGTCCGTTTATCGGCGACAAGGCCGGTAACTTCCAGCGTACCGGTAACCGTCACGACCTGGCCGTTGAACCGCCAGCGCCGACCGTGCTGCAGAAACTGGTCGATGAAAAACAGGGCCACGTGGTGTCCGTCGGTAAGATTGCCGACATCTACGCCAACTGCGGCATCACTAAGAAAGTGAAAGCGACCGGTCTGGACGCGCTGTTCGACGCGACCCTCAAAGAGATGAAAGAAGCGGGCGATAAGACCATCGTCTTCACTAACTTCGTCGACTTCGACTCTTCCTGGGGCCACCGTCGCGACATCGCGGGCTACGCCGCAGGTCTGGAGCTGTTTGACCGCCGTCTGCCGGAGCTGATGGAGCTGGTGGGTGAAGATGACATTCTGATCCTGACCGCTGACCACGGCTGTGACCCGAGCTGGACCGGTACTGACCATACCCGTGAGCACATTCCGGTGCTGATCTACGGTCCAAAAGTCAAACCGGGCTCTTTAGGTCACCGTGAAACCTTCGCGGATATCGGCCAGACGCTGGCGACCTACTTTGGTACATCGCCAATGGATTACGGTAAAAACATGCTGTGATACCCGTTGTCTTTCGCGCTGTAGATGCGTTGACTTCATTCGCTCACCCCGGTCACATAGTTTATCTATGCTCCCGGGGATTCACGAATTCGTCGCCTTCCTACAACGCGAAATCCTTAGGGTATTTCACTGTTTTTACAGACGTTTTGTAGGCCTGATAAGGCGTAGCCGCCATCAGGCAATAACAACAAATTTAAAGGGAACTGAAGATGGCAACTCCACATATTAATGCAGAAATGGGTGATTTCGCTGACGTCGTATTGATGCCGGGCGACCCGCTGCGCGCGAAGCACATTGCTGAGACTTTCCTCGAAGATGTTCGCGAAGTGAACAACGTTCGCGGCATGTTAGGTTTCACCGGGACTTACAAAGGCCGTAAGATCTCCGTGATGGGTCACGGTATGGGTATCCCGTCCTGCTCCATCTACACCAAAGAGCTGATCACCGATTTCGGCGTGAAGAAAATCATTCGCGTCGGCTCCTGCGGCGCTGTGCGCATGGACGTCAAACTGCGCGACGTGGTGATCGGTATGGGTGCCTGCACCGACTCCAAAGTGAACCGTATCCGTTTTAAAGATCATGACTTCGCGGCTATCGCTGACTTCGACATGGTACGTAACGCAGTTGATGCGGCAAAAGCGCTGGGCGTTGACGCGCGCGTGGGCAACCTGTTCTCTGCAGACCTGTTCTACTCTCCGGACGGCGAAATGTTCGACGTGATGGAAAAATACGGCGTACTGGGCGTAGAGATGGAAGCGGCGGGCATCTACGGCGTTGCGGCTGAGTTTGGCGCGAAAGCGCTGACTATCTGCACCGTGTCCGACCACATCCGTACCCACGAGCAGACCACTGCCGCTGAACGTCAGACGACCTTCAACGACATGATCAAAATCGCACTGGAATCCGTACTGCTGGGCGATAAAGAGTAAGATTGTGCTGTGCCCGGTGGCGCTTCGCTTACCGGGCCTACAACGGCCTGCGGTTGTTACCGGATCGACTTGTAGGCTGGATAAGGCGTAGCCGCCATCCGGCAATCTGCTGTTTATACTGCGGGCCTCATTCCCGAATTACCCTCTCCGCATTGCCTTTTGCTATTAACCCGTTACGTTTGGATTTTGTTTAAGGAATGAACAAAATGTCGAACTATCGTCGTTATTACATTAACGGTGGCACCTGGTTTTTCACGGTTAATCTGAAAAACCGGAAAAGTGATTTACTTGTCCGCCAGATTGCGGAATTACGCTCTGCTATTCGCCGAGTGAAAAATACGAAGCCTTTTCAAATTGATGCTTTTGTCGTGTTGCCTGAGCATCTGCATTGCATCTGGACGCTTCCTGAGAACGATTGTGACTTTTCATCTCGCTGGCGGGAGCTTAAAAAGTTATTTACCAAATCGATAATGCGCCATGACGTGTGGCAGCCACGATTCTGGGAGCACGCGATTCGCGACGAAAAGGATTTTCGCCGACATGCCGATTACCTCTACTTCAACCCCGTGAAGCACGGTTGGGTAAGGCGGGTGCAGGACTGGCCGTTTTCGACCTTTCATCGTGATGTTCGCAATGGCGTTTACCCGGTTTATTGGGCGGGGGAGGTGAGGGATCTTGACGCTGGTGAGTGGCGGTAATGCCGGATGGCGCGTTGCTTATCCGGCCTACAGAAAGCACTCATTTGTAGGCCGGATAAGGCGTAGCTGCCATCCGGCAATTCTTTAACGCACGGCCCCTGCGACCCAACTCGCCAGTTCCCGCAACTCACTCTCCTGTTCCGGAAACGTCGCTATCAGCGCTTCGCACGTTTCCTGTAGTTTATCCGCGCGGTACAAACACCCTTGCAGTCGCCCCGCCAGCGCTTCCAGCGGTGCCGGGTTCAGGCTATCGGTAAACACCTGCGCACGGGTGATATGACCTTTCTCGACGTCAAAATGCAGCTCGACGCCGCCCCAGGTGAAGCGTTCGTCCAGCAGATGGCTGAACGCCGGTGCCTGGCCGAAATTCCACTCCCAACTGCTCTGGCGCGCAAAGGTTTCGGCAAAATTCGGCAGATCCGGCGTTTTATCCGGTGAAATCACTTCCGCGTCGACACGTTCGCCGTAATGAGCGAAAAAGGCTTCCGTGACCGCCTGGCAGACCTGTTGATGGGTGATACCCGGTAATAGCTTGGTAAGATTAGCCACGCGGGAGCGAACGGAGGTAATCCCTTTCGCCGCAAGTTTCTTTTTATCGGGATTCAGATAGTTCGCCAGACGGCTGAGGTCGGCGTTCAATAGCAGCGTACCGTGATGGAAACCGCGATCTTTGGTTTCGCGATAGGCTGAACCGGAGACTTTGCGATCGCCGTCCGGCGTTTTTACGACCAGATCGTTGCGTCCCGAAGCATCGGCCATGACCCCCAGTGAATTCAGCGCCGCGAGCACAATATGGGTGGAGATGGTTTTATCGTATTCCGGTTTACCGGCCATAAAGGTAAAACAGGTATTACCGAGGTCATGGAATACCGCGCCGCCGCCGCTGCTACGGCGGGCCAGACGGACGTTATCTTCTTCCATACGCCGCGTATTACACTCTTTCCACGGGTTTTGCGCGCGTCCAATGACCACCGTATCCGCGTTGCGCCACAGGAACAGCACGCGCTGGGTGGCGGGCATCTGGCGGAAAATGCACTCCTCGACCGCCAGGTTAAACCAGGGATCGTAAGAGTCAGAAATAAGCAGGCGTAATGTAGTCATGGTGGTTTTCCTTACCTTTATTAAGCCGTCATTTTACTCTTTTTCCTCACGCTCTTCCTCTTCCGGAACAGGCTTGCTGGCCGTTAACAGGAAGGGGGACTGCTGCCAGCGGGTGCGTTTACCTTGTAGCAAGGTGCGCGTCAGCACCACGCCTATCGCCAGCGAGAGTAGCAGCATCAGGCGTAGAATGTTGGTGGTGTTATCGACCTGCTTTGCTTCGGTGGCCAGCGTGTGGGTATCCAGCGTCAGACGCAGGTAGCCCAATGGGCCGTTTTTGCCCTGGATAGGCTCGACAATTTGTTGGTTAAAATAGCTGCCCGCTTTTTTGCCATCCAGCGCCAGCCTGTCGCGCACGTTGACGCTTTCGCCAGCGCGAGTAATAAGATCGCCCTGTTCATCATAGACGCCGGCATCCAGAATACGGCTCTCTTGCGTGAGCTGACGCAGCACGGCATTGATGCGATTTTCATCCGGTGTTTCGCTGCGCATCAGCGGGGCGATGTTGAGCGTCACCTGGCGCGCCAGCGTGCGGGCCAGCTCTTCCAGCTGCGGATTGCGCTGTCGCTGGTGGTTTTGACTAAACCAGGACGCGCCCTGCATAAGCGCGACGAGCAGTGTGAGACAGAACAATACAATGACTGCACGATGCAGCCGAAATTTCAGTTTTGCGCGAGCCATATTCCACCTGCTGAAAATTTGAGGCTTAATGTTGCCAGAAGCGATGGTTACAAGGTAGCCTCATGCGTTATTTTCCGCGGGGCGGTTACCGGCCTGAACGATTTACAGGAGCTTTAATGCCTAACATTACCTGGTGCGATCTGCCTGAAGATGTCTCTTTATGGCCTGGTTTGCCTCTTTCTTTAAGCGGCGACGAGGTGATGCCTCTGGATTACCATGCAGGCCGCAGCGGTTGGCTGCTGTATGGGCGCGGGCTGGATAAGCAGCGTTTAACTCAATATCAGACCAAACTGGGCGCCGCAATGGTGATTGTCGCCGCCTGGTGCGTGGAGGATTATCAGGTCATTCGTCTGGCGGGGTCGCTGACGCCGCGTGCGACGCGGCTGGCGCATGAGGCGCAGCTGGATGTCGCGCCGCTGGGTAAAATTCCGCATCTGCGCACGCCGGGGCTGCTGGTGATGGATATGGATTCCACGGCGATCCAAATTGAGTGTATCGATGAAATCGCGAAGCTGGCCGGTACCGGTGAGAAGGTGGCTGAAGTGACGGAGCGCGCGATGCGCGGCGAGCTTGATTTTACCGCCAGCCTGCGTAGCCGCGTGGCGACGCTGAAAGGCGCGGATGCCGATATTTTGCGCCAGGTGCGCGGGAATCTGCCGCTAATGCCAGGATTAACGCAGTTGGTGCTAAAACTGGAAGCGCTTGGCTGGAAAATCGCTATCGCCTCCGGCGGCTTCACTTTCTTCGCCGACTATCTGCGTGACCAGCTACGTCTGACGGCGGCGGTCGCCAATGAGCTGGAGATCATGGACGGTAAATTTACCGGTCACGTTATCGGCGATATTGTGGATGCTGAGTATAAAGCCAATACCTTGCTTCGTCTGGCGCAAGAGCATGATATCCCGCTGGCGCAGACGGTGGCGATTGGCGACGGCGCTAACGATCTGCCAATGATCAAAGCGGCAGGGTTAGGTATTGCCTTCCATGCCAAGCCAAAAGTAAACGAAAAGACGGAGATTACGATCCGCCACGCTGACCTGATGGGCGTGTTTTGCATTCTCTCCGGCAGCATGAACCAGAAATGATTAACCTGCCCAATGGCAAGGCGACCGTAGGCCGGATAAGCGTCAGCGCCATCCGGCAACAGCGTTAACGAAAGAGGTAAAACGTGGCAAAAGCTCCAAAACGCGCCTTTGTTTGTAATGAATGTGGTGCCGATTACCCGCGCTGGCAGGGGCAATGCAGCGCCTGCCATGCCTGGAACACCATTACCGAGGTGCGCCTTGCCGCATCGCCGACGGTGGCGCGTAACGAACGTCTGAGCGGATACGCCGGCAGTGCGGGCGTATCAAAAGTGCAGAAACTGTCTGACATCAGTCTTGAGGAACTGCCGCGCTTTTCTACCGGTTTTAAAGAGTTTGACCGCGTGCTGGGCGGCGGGGTGGTACCCGGCAGCGCCATTTTGATTGGCGGTAACCCCGGCGCGGGCAAATCAACGTTGCTGCTGCAAACGCTGTGCAAGCTTGCCGAGCAGATGAAAACGCTGTACGTCACCGGCGAAGAGTCGCTACAGCAGGTGGCGATGCGCGCGCATCGGCTTGGCCTGCCGACGGCGAATCTGAATATGCTGTCGGAAACCAGCATCGAACAAATTTGCCTGATTGCCGAAGAAGAACAGCCGAAACTGATGGTGATCGACTCCATACAGGTGATGCATATGGCGGACATCCAGTCGTCGCCGGGCAGTGTCGCTCAGGTCCGCGAAACGGCAGCCTACCTGACGCGCTTCGCCAAAACGCGCGGCGTGGCGATCGTGATGGTCGGCCACGTCACCAAAGACGGGTCGCTGGCGGGGCCGAAAGTGCTGGAACACTGTATCGATTGCTCAGTATTGCTCGACGGCGACGCCGATTCTCGTTTCCGCACGCTGCGCAGCCACAAAAACCGCTTTGGCGCAGTCAATGAGCTGGGCGTCTTCGCCATGACCGAACAGGGGTTGCGCGAAGTGAGCAATCCGTCCGCCATCTTTTTAAGCCGTGGCGATGAGGTCACTTCCGGCAGTTCAGTGATGGTCGTCTGGGAAGGTACGCGACCGTTGCTGGTGGAGATTCAGGCGCTGGTCGATCACTCGATGATGGCGAACCCCAGGCGCGTGGCGGTCGGTCTGGAACAAAACCGTCTGGCAATCCTGCTGGCGGTGCTGCACCGACACGGCGGTCTGCAAATGTCGGATCAGGACGTCTTCGTCAACGTGGTCGGCGGCGTGAAAGTCACCGAAACCAGCGCGGATCTGGCTTTACTGCTGGCGATGGTCTCCAGCCTGCGTGACAGGCCGTTGCCGCAGGATCTGGTGGTGTTTGGCGAAGTGGGGCTGGCAGGCGAGATTCGTCCGGTGCCGAGCGGGCAGGAGCGTATTTCCGAGGCGGCGAAACACGGTTTTCGTCGGGCGATTGTGCCTGCCGCCAACGTACCGAAAAAGCCGCCGGAAGGAATGCAGGTGTTCGGTGTTAAAAAGCTCGCAGATGCGTTAAGCGTGTTTGACGACTTATAATTCGCTGTATGCAGCGATGTTGTATAATTTGCCGGATGGCGATGCAATGCGTCTTATCCGGCCTACGGATTGATACGGATTGATGTTGTAGGCCTGATAAGCGAAGCGCCATCAGGCAGTGTTATGCGATTTTTCCAGCAGGAGGCTCTTGTGTCATCGTTCGACTATCTCAAAACCGCGATTAAGCAGCAAGGTTGCACTCTGCAACAGGTGGCTGACGCCAGCGGTATGACCAAGGGGTATCTGAGTCAGTTACTTAACGCCAAAATCAAAAGCCCCAGCGCGCAAAAACTGGAGGCGCTACACCGTTTTCTCGGGCTGGAGTTTCCCCGCCGACAGAAAAACATTGGCGTGGTGTTCGGTAAATTTTATCCATTGCATACCGGACACATCTACTTGATCCAGCGGGCCTGTAGCCAGGTGGATGAGCTGCACATCATTATGGGATATGACGATACGCGCGACCGCGGGCTGTTTGAGGATAGCGCCATGTCGCAGCAGCCCACCGTGTCGGATCGCCTGCGCTGGTTATTGCAAACCTTCAAATACCAAAAAAATATTCGCATCCACGCCTTTAATGAAGAGGGGATGGAGCCTTATCCGCATGGCTGGGACGTCTGGAGCAACGGCATTAAAGCGTTTATGGCAGAGAAGGGAATACAGCCGAGCTGGATCTACACTTCCGAAGAGGCTGATGCGCCGCAGTATCTTGAGCATTTAGGGATTGAGACGGTGCTGGTCGATCCTGAACGCACGTTTATGAATATCAGCGGGGCGCAAATCCGCGAAAATCCGTTTCGTTACTGGGAATATATTCCTACCGAAGTGAAGCCGTTTTTCGTGCGTACCGTCGCTATACTGGGCGGGGAATCAAGCGGCAAGTCTACGCTGGTCAATAAGCTCGCCAATATTTTTAATACCACCAGCGCCTGGGAATATGGCCGCGACTATGTCTTTTCGCATCTGGGCGGCGATGAGATGGCGTTACAGTATTCCGATTACGATAAAATCGCGCTGGGTCATGCACAATATATTGATTTTGCAGTGAAATATGCGAATAAAGTGGCGTTTATCGATACCGATTTCGTCACCACCCAGGCATTTTGCAAAAAATACGAAGGGCGCGAGCATCCCTTTGTCCAAGCGCTGATCGACGAGTATCGCTTCGACCTGGTGATTTTGCTGGAGAATAATACGCCGTGGGTAGCTGACGGACTGCGAAGTCTGGGCAGTTCAGTGGATCGCAAAGCGTTCCAGAACCTGCTGGTCGAGATGCTGAAAGAGAACAACATTGAGTTCGTTCACGTTAAAGAGGCTGATTACGATGGCCGCTTTTTGCGCTGTGTGGAACTGGTGAAAGAGATGATGGGCGAGCAGGGATAAGAACCAATGCCTGATGCGACGCTTACCGCGTCTTATCAGGCCTACAGTTTCACAACGTACTGGAATCGCTGGGTTTGTAGGCCGGGTAAGCGCAAGCGCCACCCGGCATTCAGACATTTATTTGGCAATACGCTTGTACTTGATACGCTTCGGCTCCAGCGCCTCGGCGCCCAGCGTGCGTTTCTTGTACTCTTCGTATTCGGTAAAGTTACCTTCGAAGAATTCCACCTTACCTTCATCCTGATAATCCAGAATGTGGGTGGCGATACGGTCAAGGAACCAACGGTCGTGCGAGATAACCATCGCGCAGCCAGGGAACTCCAGCAGGGCGTTTTCCAGCGCGCGCAGGGTTTCGATATCCAGGTCGTTCGTCGGTTCGTCGAGCAGCAGGACGTTGCCGCCCACCTGCAGCAGCTTCGCCAGGTGCAAACGACCGCGCTCACCGCCGGACAGTTCGCCAACGCGTTTGCCCTGATCGACGCCTTTGAAGTTGAAGCGGCCTACATAGGCGCGGCTTGGCATTTCAGTGTTGCCGATCTTCATGATATCCAGCCCGCCGGACACTTCTTCCCAGACGGTTTTGCTGTTGTCCATCGCGTCGCGGAACTGATCGACCGAGGCCAGCTTGACGGTTTCACCCAGCGTAATGGTGCCGCTATCAGGCTGCTCCTGACCGGACATCATGCGGAACAGGGTCGATTTACCCGCGCCGTTTGGCCCGATGATCCCGACGATAGCGCCTTTCGGCACCGAGAAGCTCAGGTCATCGATCAGTACGCGGTCGCCGTAGGATTTACGCAGGTTGCTGACTTCAATGACTTTGTCGCCCAGACGCGGTCCTGGTGGAATAAACAGTTCGTTGGTTTCGTTACGTTTCTGATACTCAACGCTGTTCAGTTCTTCAAAGCGAGCCAGACGCGCCTTACCTTTCGACTGACGGCCTTTCGCGCCCTGACGCACCCACTCCAGCTCTTTCTCAATGGATTTACGGCGAGCTGCTTCCTGAGACGCTTCCTGCGCCAGACGCTGATCTTTCTGCTCCAGCCAGGAGGAGTAGTTGCCTTCCCACGGAATACCTTCGCCGCGGTCAAGTTCCAGAATCCAACCGGCGACGTTATCGAGGAAGTAACGGTCGTGGGTAATCGCCACGACCGTGCCTTCGAAGTCGTGCAGGAAACGTTCCAGCCATGCAACAGATTCGGCATCCAGGTGGTTGGTGGGTTCGTCGAGCAGCAGCATATCCGGCTTTTCCAGCAACAGACGGCACAGCGCCACGCGACGGCGCTCGCCGCCGGACAGTTTTTCGACTTTGGCATCCCAGTCCGGCAGACGCAGGGCGTCAGCTGCGCGCTCAAGCTGCACGTTCAGGTTATGACCGTCGTGCGCCTGGATAATCTCTTCAAGCCGGCCTTGCTCTGCGGCCAGCTTGTCGAAGTCGGCATCCGGATCGGCGTACAGCGCGTACACTTCATCCAGACGTTTGAGGGCGTTAACCACTTCCGAAACGGCCTCTTCAATCGACTCGCGTACCGTGTGTTCCGGGTTTAGCTGAGGTTCCTGCGGCAGGTAGCCAATCTTAATGCCGGGCTGCGGGCGCGCTTCGCCCTCGATATCTTTATCGAGACCCGCCATGATGCGCAGCAGGGTAGACTTACCGGCGCCGTTAAGGCCCAGCACGCCGATTTTGGCGCCAGGGAAGAAGCTCAGCGAGATGTTTTTCAGAATATGACGTTTCGGCGGAACCACTTTGCCGACACGATGCATGGTATAAACGAATTGAGCCACGTTGGACTTCGCCTCTATGTTTATCGTGATGGTGAATAGATGTCAAAGGCGAAGTGTAGCCTTTTTCCCTGCCTAAGCCCAGCCAGCAGATCGCACTCGCAATAAAAGTAAAAAAGTGTCCGTAACGTGGCGCAAATGGCTATGACTGGTTAGCATAAATTCATTACGCGGCATGATGCTGCATTGGATAACAATTGAGGAAGTGCTTGTGGATAGAGCCAAACCATTTGTCTGGCGTCTCGTCGCCGCCAGCGTATGCCTGCTGACCTTTTGTCACCTCGCGCGGGCCGACTCACTGGAAGAGCAGCGTAACCGCTATGCGCAGATTAAGCAGGCCTGGGACAACCGCCAGATGGATGTGGTAGAGCAGATGATGCCGGGTTTGAAAGATTATCCGCTCTACCCGTATCTGGAATACCGTAAGATCACCGACGATTTGATGAACCAACCGGCGATTGCCGTCACGCAGTTTGTGCGCGCCAATCCAACGCTTCCGCCTGCGCGTACGCTGCAATCGCGCTTCGTCAATGAGCTGGCGCGTCGTGAAGACTGGCGCGGCTTGCTGGCGTTTAGCCCGGAGAAACCCGGCACCACGGAAGCGCAATGTAACTATTACTACGCGAAATGGAGTACCGGGCAAACGGAGGCGGCCTGGCAGGGCGCGAAAGACCTTTGGCTGACCGGCAAAAGCCAGCCGAATGCCTGCGATAAACTGTTCAGCGTCTGGCGGGCCTCCGGCAAGCAAGACCCGCTGGCGTACCTGGAACGTATTCGGCTGGCGATGAAAGCCGGGAATACGGGGCTGGTTACGGTGCTGGCCGGACAGATGCCGGCGGAATATCAAACGATCGCCTCAGCGATCATTACCCTGGCTAATGACCCTAATAACGTATTGACCTTCGCACGCACCACCGGCGCCACCGATTTTACCCGCCAGATGGCGGAAGTCGCGTTTGCCAGCGTCGCCCGCCAGGACGCGGAAAATGCGCGTCTGATGATCCCCTCGCTGGTACAGGCGCAGAAACTTAATGAGGAACAAACGCAGGCGCTGCGCGATATCGTTGCCTGGCGACTGATGGGCAACGATGTGACCGATGCGCAGGCGAAATGGCGCGATGACGCGATTATGCGCTCGCAATCGACGTCGCTTATCGAGCGGCGCGTGCGTATGGCGCTGGGGATGGGCGATCGTCGCGGTCTCAATACCTGGCTTGCCCGACTGCCGATGGAGGCGAAAGAGAAAGACGAGTGGCGTTACTGGCAGGCGGATTTATTGCTGGAGCGCGGTCGTGACGCCGAAGCGAAAGAGATCCTTCATGCTTTAATGCAGAAGCGCGGTTTTTATCCGATGGTCGCGGCGCAGCGTTTAGGCGAAGAGTACACGCTTAAAATCGATAAAGCGCCCGCCAACGTAAACAGCGCGTTGACGCAGGGGCCGGAGATGGCGCGTGTACGGGAGCTGATGTACTGGAACCTGGATAACACGGCGCGCAGCGAATGGGCGAATCTGGTAAAAAGCCGTAGTAAATCTGAACAGGCGCAGCTGGCGCGCTATGCGTTTAACCAGCACTGGTGGGATCTGAGCGTACAGGCGACGATCGCCGGAAAACTGTGGGATCATCTGGAGGAGCGTTTTCCGCTGGCGTATAACGATCTTTTTACCCGCTATACCCGCGGAAAAGATATCTCACAAAGCTATGCCATGGCGATTGCCCGCCAGGAGAGCGCCTGGAACCCGAAAGTAAAATCGCCGGTAGGGGCCAGCGGCTTAATGCAGATTATGCCGGGAACGGCCACCCATACGGTGAAAATGTTTTCGATTCCGGACTACCGCGGCCCCGGCCAACTGCTGGAGCCGGAGACCAACATCAACATTGGCACCAGCTATTTGCAGTATGTCTATCAGCAGTTTGGTAATAACCGTATTTTCGCCTCGGCGGCGTATAACGCTGGGCCGGGGCGCGTGCGCACCTGGCTTGGCAATAGCGCCGGGCGTATCGATGCCGTAGCGTTTGTCGAAAGCATTCCCTTTTCGGAAACGCGCGGCTACGTGAAAAACGTTCTGGCCTATGACGCTTACTATCGCCACTTTATGGGGCAGAAAGAGGCCTTAATGAGCGACTCTGAGTGGCAGCGGCGGTATTAATGCAGACGGGTTATGTTATCATTTGTACTCGTGTAACAGTACAAACGGCGGTATAACATGACCCAGCATTCCCCTTATTCATCGGCTATCGCCGAACAACGTAATCAGGAGTGGCTTCGTTTTGTGGAGTTACTCCGTCAGGCATATGCAGAGGATCTGCATCTGCCTTTATTACAACTGATGCTTACGCCGGACGAGCGTGAAGCGCTGGGAACGCGCGTGCGCATTATTGAGGAGTTGCTGCGTGGCGAAATGAGCCAGCGCGAGTTGAAAACCGAGCTGGGGGCGGGCATCGCCACCATCACGCGCGGGTCAAACAGCCTGAAATCCGCGCCGGTTGAACTGCGTCATTGGCTTGAGAATGTACTGCTGAAAAACGCCTGATTTGCTCGTAGGCCGGATAAGGCGAAGCGGCCATCCGGCGACATCGCCGCGAAATGCCTGATGGCGCTGTGCTTATCAGGCCTACAACATAGCGCAAATAATTATCGATACACCGCGTTATGAAACGGGCTTAACGCCAGGATCACCGCCTGGTAGTAAACGCTGGAGCGCGTTAATTTTCCGGCGGTAAATACGCCAATGGCGCCCTCTTTGCGACCAATCTCGTCAATACCTGTGTACTGCGACATCACCGGGCCAAGCGCTTTCCCCTGGTGGACTCTGTCGAGAATGACGGCGGGCAGCGGCAGCGTGGCCGATCGCGCTTCACCGCGCTGAACGCCGTTATCAATCACCACCCAACTGAAGGTGGCGTCATCGTCAATTCCGGCTTCAATGGCTACCCAGAAATCAGCTTGTGGATGCAGGCGTCGCGCATTATCCACGCGATTTCGTGCGCCAGCACGCGTTTCCTCGCTTCCGAAGGGCTGCTCCGGTACGCCGCTCTCGACGGCGACGGGCGTAATATGGCACGATCCTTCGCCGAAAATCTCTTCAAATGCCTGTAGAATTGCCTGAATTTTGGCAGGATTGGTGGTCGCAGAGATAACCTGGTGCATAATTAAGCTCAGTTTTAAAAATTTATCGCAGTATAACGGAAAAAAAACATGTTACAGGTATACCTTGTTCGCCACGGTGAAACGCAGTGGAACGCCGAGCGACGTATTCAGGGCCAATCGGACAGTCCCCTGACAGCAAAAGGCGAGCAGCAGGCCATGCAGGTAGGAGAACGCGCCCGCAGCCTCGGCATCACCCATATCATCAGCAGCGATTTAGGCCGCACAAAACGCACGGCGGAGATTATCGCCCAGGCGTGCGGGTGTGATATCACCTTTGACTCCCGCCTGCGCGAGCTGGATATGGGCGTGCTGGAAAAGCGCCAGATCGATTCGCTGACGGAAGAAGAAGAGGGCTGGCGTCGTCAGTTAGTTAACGGCACGCAGGATGGCCGCATTCCCGGCGGGGAATCGATGCAGGAGTTGAGCGATCGCGTTCATGCCGCGCTGGCGTCCTGTCTGGAGCTACCGCAGGGCAGCCGACCTTTATTGGTCAGTCACGGTATCGCGTTGGGCTGTCTGGTCAGTACTATACTGGGACTACCCGCCTGGGCGGAACGCCGGTTACGTTTGCGCAACTGCTCTATTTCCCGCATCGATTACCAGGAAAGTCAGTGGCTGGCGTCTGGGTGGGTGGTAGAAACCGCAGGGGACGTTTCGCATCTGGACGCCCCTGCATTGGATGAGCTACAGCGTTAACGGCGAATCGGGATCAGAAATTCGCAGCGCAGGTTGATAGGGCGATCGCCGGTTTTGGTATCTTCTGACGGGTAGTATCGCTCTATATCCTGCCCTTTACGACGGGTCAGATTCAGCATTGGCATACAGGTGCCGTAAACGGTCAGGATAAAATCCTGCACGCCGGTTCCTAACCCTTCATAGGTGAACATGACGTATTCACCACCCTGCAACAGCACAGGATGCGCCGACTGAACATAGCCATCGGCCTGCTCTTGCGGCAGTGCGGTGGTATAGAATACTTCCTGCTCATCGTCTTTCTCCATGCTGGGGCGCGTTTCATTAAGCCCATAAAGCACTGGCGGAATAGTTGGCGAATGACCGAGGAAATCATGCCAGAATTGCACGCGCATTTCGTGGCGGAAGTCGGAAATCTGTTCTAGTGAGCAGGAATAGCTCTGCGTGACGCCAAGGAGCGGCGTATCTTCCAGCGTAACGAACTGATGTTCCGGCACGGTAAACTCGCCCAGCCGTAATGGCGGGCGAATGCCAAAGGCGCTCCATTCCGAGGAGCGACGATACAGCGCTGGCGTCTGGGAAAACTGTTTCTTAAAGGCGCGCGTGAAGGTTTGCTGAGAATCGAAGCGGTACTGAAGAGCAATATCCAGAATTGGACGCGCGGTCAAACGCAGCGCCACTGCTGATTTCGATAAACGACGGGCGCGGATGTAAGCGCCAATGGCGTGGCCCGTCACGTCCTTAAACATTCTCTGCAGGTGCCACTTGGAATAGCCTGCTTTTGCCGCCACATTGTCAAGTGACAGCGGCTGATCCAGATGACCTTCCAGCCAGATTAACAGGTCGCGAATTATGCCAGCCTGATCCATAAAATATCCCCATCCTTTCAACAACGAGCACCCGATATAAGGTAAGAGGATAATAGCATTTTTTGTTCTTTTAGCATTCAGTGTTTTTTTTGAGCTTAAATGCTTTTTTTAGGCAACGTGACAGGTAATTATTCTAATCCTGTGATCTATAACCATTTTATTTTAGAATGTCTAATAATTACGCAACGTAACTTTTATGAATGGTAACAATATGAAATACAAGAGCTTAGTACTTTTCTCAATTTTGTTGCTGCTGGGGCAGAGCGCCCGCGCGGAACAAATTGGTTCAGTCGATACGGTATTTAAAATGTTCGGTCCTGACCATAAAATCGTGGTGGAAGCTTTTGACGATCCTGATGTCAAAAACGTGACGTGCTATGTTAGCCGGGCGAAAACGGGCGGCATAAAAGGCGGATTGGGGCTGGCGGAAGATACGTCTGACGCCGCTATCTCTTGCCAGCAGGTCGGGCCTATTGAACTGAGCGACAAAATTAAGAACGGCAAGGCGCAGGGAGAGGTGGTTTTCAAAAAACGCACCTCATTGATATTTAAGTCATTGCAGGTCGTGCGTTTCTATGATGAGAAACGCAACACGCTGGCGTATCTGGCCTACTCCGACAAAGTAGTCGACGGGTCGCCGAAGAACGCCATCAGCGCGGTGCCGGTCATGCCGTGGCGACAATAACAGGGAAAGAGTATGCAGCAACCGCAGGTCTGGTTAGTCGAGGATGAACAGGGAATCGCCGATACGCTCATCTACACCCTGCAACTGGAAGGGTTTACCGTTGAGCTATTCGCTCGCGGGCTGCCCGCGCTGGAAAAAGCGCGTCAGCAACGGCCGGATGCGGTGATTCTCGATGTGGGACTGCCGGATATCAGCGGCTTTGAGCTGTGTCGGCAGTTGCTGGAACGCCATCCTGCGCTGCCGATTCTTTTCCTGACTGCCCGTAGCGATGAAGTGGATCGATTGCTTGGTCTGGAGATCGGCGCAGATGATTATGTCGCCAAGCCGTTCTCGCCGCGCGAAGTGAGCGCCCGCGTGCGCACGCTGCTGCGCCGGGTGAAAAAGTTTGCTGCGCCGTCGCCGGTGGTGCGTACCGGACATTTTGAACTCAATGAACCGGCGGCGCAGATCGCCTGGTTTGGTACGCCGCTCTCGCTGACGCGTTATGAGTTTCTGCTTCTTAAAACCCTGCTGCTGTCGCCGGAGCGCGTGTACTCGCGTCAGCAATTGATGGATATTGTCTGGTCTGATGCCCAGGAGACCTACGATCGGACGGTCGATACACACATCAAAACCCTGCGCGCTAAACTACGCGCGATCAACCCGGATCTCTCGCCAATTAACACGCATCGTGGAATGGGATACAGCCTGAGGAGCGTCTGATGCGCATCGGAATGCGTTTGCTACTGGGCTACTTTCTTATTGTCGCCGTCGCCGCCGTGTTTGTGCTGTCTATCTTCGTTCAGGAGATAAAGCCGGGCGTCCGCCGCGCGACGGAAGGGACGCTGATTGACACCGCGACGCTGCTGGCGGCGCTGGCCCGCGACGATCTCCTTTCCGGCAACCCGACTGACGGCCAGTTGGCGAAAGCATTCGCCCAACTGCAACATCGCCCGTTTCGCGCCAATATCAGCGGGATCGTCAAAGTGCGTAATGAATACCATGTCTACATGACGGATGCGCAGGGGAAGGTATTGTTTGATTCGGAAAACAAAGCGGTGGGGCAGGATTATTCTCGCTGGAATGACGTCTGGCTTACGCTGCGCGGACAGTATGGCGCCCGCAGCACGGCAAAAGATGCTGCCGATCCCAATAGCACGGTGATGTACGTAGCCGCGCCGATAATCAGCGATGGGCGGATTATCGGCGTCCTGTCTGTAGGTAAACCGAATGCGGCAATGGCGCCGGTGATTAAGCGCAGCGAACGGCGCATTCTGTGGGCCAGCGCCGTTTTACTGGGGATTGCGCTGGCGATTGGCGCGGGGATGGTCTGGTGGATTAACCGCTCCATCGCCCGGTTGACGCGCTATGCGGATTCCGTCACCGAAAACCGCCCGCTTGCGTTACCTGCATTAGGCAGCAGCGAGCTGCGTAAACTGGCGCAGGCGCTGGAGAGTATGCGCATTAAGCTGGAAGGCAAGAATGACATTGAGCAGTACGTGTATGCGTTGACTCATGAGCTGAAAAGTCCACTGGCGGCGATACGCGGCGCGGCGGAGATTCTGCGTGAAGGACCGCCCGCGGAAGTGGTTACCCGCTTTACAGAGAATATACTGGCGCAAAATATGCGAATGCAGGCGCTGGTAGAGACCCTGCTGCGCCAGGCGCGGCTGGAAAACCGACAGGATATCCCTCTCGCGCCGGTTGCTGTTGATGAGCTATTTACGCAGCTTAGCGAGGCGCGCAGTATTCAGTTGGCGGCAAAAAAGATCACGCTTACTCTACGGCCTTCCTCGCTGGTTGTCGTCGCCGACGCGGAGCTTCTGGCGCAGGCGCTGGGCAATGTATTGGACAATGCCATCGACTTTACGCCTGAAAATGGCGTTATCACATTAAGCGCTCAGCCGATGGGGGAGAAAGCGATCCTGCAGGTGACGGATTCCGGCTGTGGTATTCCTGATTTTGCGCTGCCGCGCATTTTCGACCGATTCTATTCGTTGCCCCGTGAAAACGGGCGTAAAAGCAGCGGGCTTGGGCTGGCGTTTGTCAGCGAGGCGGCGCGACTCCTCAACGGTGAGGTGACGTTGTGCAATCGTCCCGAAGGCGGCGTGCTGGCCTCGTTGACACTTCACCGTCACTTCACATAACTTCAAATTCTCCCCACATCGCGTTCTTACACTGCTGGCATTGCAAAGGAGAACGCTATGTTGAAATCCCCCCTGTTGTGGAAAATGATTACGTTAGGCGGCGCCATGATCCTGCTGTTAATTCCCCTGATGATGGTACGGCACACCATCGTGGAACGTGCTGATTATCGAAGCCATGTAGAAGCCGCTATTCGTCAGAGTACCAGCGGCCCGCAAAAGGTTGTCGGCCCGCTGGTGGCGGTTCCGGTGACAGAGCTCTATACCGTGCTGGAAGAGGAGAAAGAGGTCCAGTATAAGCGCAGCTATCTCTATTTTTGGCTGCCAGAGTCGCTATTGGTTGAAGGCAATCAAAACGTTGAAGCGCGAAAAATAGGTATTTATCAGGGGCAGGTGTGGCATACCGATATGGCGATAAAGGCAGAGTTTGATGTGGCCCGTCTGCATGAGCTGAACAGACCGAACATTACCCTTGGAAAGCCCTTTATCGTCGTAGGCGTCGGCGATGCGCGCGGTATCAGCGCAGTAAAAGCGCCGCAGGTGAATGGTGAAACGCTCACTGTAGAACCGGGGACCGGCTTACCGGAAAGTAGAGAGGGCATTCATATCCCGCTGCCGGACAGTCAGTGGGCGACGCGCAACCTGACGTTGGCGATGTCGCTAAATTTAAGCGGAACCGGCAGCTTTTCACTGGTTCCCGTCGGGCGTAGCAGTGAAATGACCCTGACCAGCAACTGGCCGCACCCAAATTTTGTGGGGGATTTTCTTCCCGGTAAACGCGAAATCAGCGGTTCAGGATTTCAGGCCCAGTGGCAAACCAGCCGGTTTGCCACGAATCTCGGCGAACGGTTTGCTGATGTGCAAAAGGTGGATTGGGACAACTTACCGGCGTTTAGCGTCGCTGTATCGACGCCAGCCGATCAGTATCAACTGACGGACAGAGCGACGAAATATGCCATTTTGTTGATTGCGCTAACGTTTATGGCTTTCTTTGTCTTCGAAACCCTGACGGGACAGCGGTTACACCCGATGCAGTATCTGCTGGTGGGGTTATCGCTGGTGATGTTCTACCTGCTGTTGCTGGCACTGTCGGAACATATCGGTTTCACGCCAGCCTGGATCGCCGCAAGCCTGGTGGGCGCGTTGATGAATAGCGTTTATTTGCAGGCGGTGCTGAAAGGATGGCGCAATAGCGTGCTGTTTACGTTAGCGTTATTGGCGCTGGATGGCGTGATGTGGGGATTGCTGCGTTCGGAAGATAGCTCGTTGCTTCTGGGTACCGGCGTTCTGCTACTGGCGCTTGGCGGCGTGATGTTCCTGACGCGCCATCTGGACTGGTATTCGCTCTCTTGTCAGCAACGTAAGTCATTACCGCCAGTAAAAGATGACGAATTACGTTTGTGGAAATAAATCTAACGGGCGCGCGCGTTAACGTTTTCCCGCGCAGCGCCAGAAACTGTGATGCCGTTAGTTATAGGTCAGGTTTAATGTTGCCGTGGCATTCGCTTGCCCGGCCGTTACCGTGGCGGCGGTTTTATAGTAGCGCGCGCTAATTTTCAGGGTGGTCGACATATTCATGGTTCCGCCGCTAACCGTCTGGCTGCCATCGGCATTGGTGGTAATAGCGTGAGTAAAGAGATCAATTTTTTGATTGATTGGCAAACTGTCGGTAAAGAAACCAGCGTCCGGCGCCTGAATACCCAACTGTACGCCAACGCCGGTTGCGCTGGTTGGCGCGCTTGCATTGCTCAACTGGATGACTGAATTATCAGGGTTATTTCCGCTGGCAGGTTGGGCGCTTAACGATGCGGAAATAGCGGTGCCTTGTTCGCAGGTCAATAAGATATCCTGCTCGCCTGTGCCCGCGGTTTGACTATTAGTGAAACTGCCTAAATTGACGCTGCCTAAATCCACGGTGATGGCAGGTGTTTCTACCCGACATCCCATTGCTTTCATAATCAATTGCGTATTCCCCAAATACAGATGGGTCAGGATATCGCCGCCGGAGTCTTCCGTTGCGCTATCGCGAAAAGATACGCGCGCCAGTGGACTTTGGAATGTCGCGGTACCGGAGGTGATCGGACCGCCTAAGGCGACCAGTTCAACATTGTAGGCGGGAGCCATCGCATGGTGTGTTTTATTGCCATCGCCATTATGGTAGGTATTATCGATTGGCATGACATTATCGTAAGGGCCAGCATTCGTTTGGGTTTTAATCGCAATGCCCACGCCGGAAATCCCGGTGCTAAATACCGGCGTGTTGTTCCCGTCATTCGCATTGATTGTCGCTGATGCATTTGACTGCGCGCTACCGGGTTCATATAAAAAACCGACCTTATAATCGCGACTACAGCCATCCATTGTGACTTCGGAGGTGGAAACCCAGCCCGATTGCCACAACACCTCGCCTGCGGTATAGGCGTGGCTATCCACCACAAGCTGCGACGGCGGGGTGATAGTGATCGCGCCTTCATTTCCGGAACGTTTACAGGAAGCGTAACCATAACTGGAGTACGCGAACAGCAGAATAAGCGCCAGATATAACCTTCTCATGAAAAATTCCTGCTTTTATACCAGGTGAAAATAGAAAGATGTTATTGCCATGCGATAGTGATCGTCACAACGGACGTGAAATCCCCTGCCGTGACTTTTCCGTGCGGGGTATACATCCTTGCGGCGACAGGCAA
Source organism: Salmonella sp. JXY0409-18 (assembly GCF_020268625.1). Taxonomy (NCBI): domain Bacteria; kingdom Pseudomonadati; phylum Pseudomonadota; class Gammaproteobacteria; order Enterobacterales; family Enterobacteriaceae; genus Salmonella; species Salmonella sp. JXY0409-18. Next base: position 3,865,761 of record NZ_CP084216.1, on the reverse strand, counting down.
ATTGGCTTCATGGGTATTACTGTTGATATCCACCGTGTAAGTGACGTTGTTGGCCAGATTGACCAGACTTTTACCGTCCAGGTTAAAAAGCTGTAATCCTAAATCCTGCGCCGGATTGGCCGCGCTGTTTGCATAAATCGCAGAAGCATAATTTGGATCGGGATAAGGTACGCCATTAAATGAAATCGCGGCTTTTGTGGTCGTTGCCGGGCAATTCGTCATTTTTATGGTGAAAGGAATGGTGGCGGTATTGCCGCCGGCCACAGCGATATCCGCCCGGGCATATTGTCCAAGAGAGAGCGTGTCGGGGACCGTCACGGTACACGGATCGGCATAAATTAATCCCGTAACGTTAATGTCTACGGCATCTGCGGTATTGTATGCCGCGCTGATCGAGGGCGACCATAATGCCAGACCCGTGAACGTTAACAGGGCGGCTAATGCAGCAAATCTGTTCATATTCATCTTTTATCCCACCAGAATCACTGGCATTGCTCGTGTAAGATTTCTACGCCAGAAGCGGAGGGGGAGCTCGGTATACGATAAGAGACCTGACACCGGTCTGCTGCTGTTGGTCCCCACTTCACTAATAACCGCCCTTGTTTTTCCAGTCCGGTTAACCAGGCCTGCCCCGCATCACCAACAAAACTGCTGTGATTGTCTGGTTTTGTTAAAGACGAGACGGTCGCGCCAAAAGGAACAGGCAGATTGTTTATGCGGGTTAATACCATCAATGCCTTGTAACCAATATTGGTTTTATATTCAGCCCTGACCACCGCGCCACGGGTAGGCACCAGCGTTTTACTGGTATCAATGAGCTCAATATTTTTTCTAATGCCAGTCGTATCTAAAGACACTTCATTACGATGGTAAGGCGAAGCATAAGGTACGACGGCATAGCCCCGAAAATCGGTGTCCACGCCCGTTTCGTTATTCACGGGGACACCCGCTGCGCCAGGGGCTTTAACCAATATGATGGTGTCGTCCATTGGCTGGGATAGTGTCAGGCCATTTCGATGTAGTAGTACGCCGCCCTGAACGCCATAATTCAGGCGACGCATATGATTATCGTAGCTATACCCGCCGTTAATATCCGCATACGTCCCGTTATAGGTTGCGCTCACATTACCGCTGGTGGCTTTCTCTTGAGAGGAATAACCTTCCTGAACGCTCCATGAGAGATTTTTCTGTGCCAGCGCTGTTCCGTTTAAACCGACAGTGTGCGTGGTATCGCCGTCTTTCGCGGAGTTCATATTGTAGGTGGCATACGTTGACGGCATAAAGGCATCTAACGGAATACTAATATTGATTGAAATTTGCTGGTCATTACTGTCTTCCGTATCGTCGTCTTCATCCTGAGAATTATCGGCGTTCAGCGTATAAGAATAGTTAATGCCATAGCTTACGTTATGCCATGTGTTGTTATAGCCAATACCTAATGATGTGGTATGAGTGTCATTCCAGTAATCTTCATTATATAAAGTGAGTGAAATGGAACCGTAGATAATGTCTTGCGATAACGACAGGTCGGTGCGATTACGTACATGATCATAGTGACTATTATCGCTATAGGTATCCAGCACATCCTCAAGAGCGTAGTAATCTTTGGTCGAATAACGGTAGCCAGCGACAGTGAAATTGGTGCCTGTTGACTGAATATCTTTGCTGTAACGAATACGCCAGGACTGTCCGGTAAGCGTATCGCTAACCACATCGCCTGCTTTAATTTTTGACCATGAATTGGTGACGTCTAAAGACAATGCGCCCAGATCGCCAAGGTTTAAGCCTGTCCCGATGAGCGCCGCATGATAAATATCATTGCTCAGCGTACTCTCTATTCCGCCATAGGCGGTTATGCCGCCTGCTAATCCGTATAAGGCCGTCAGTTCTGCGAAATTCTGTTGCGCGGAATGCGTATCTGATGAACGCGTGCGGCCTACCGTCAGGTCGTATTTCAGGTGGCCTTCACGCTGTAATACCGGAACGCTGGCGTAGGGCACAATGAAATGCTGTTCAGAACCATCGGATTCTTTGATGGTGACGTACAGGTCGCCCGAACCGCCGGTTGGATAAAGATCATTAATGGCGAATGGACCCGCCGGAACGTTAGTTTTGTAGATGGTATAACCGTTTTGTTCAACGGTTACCTGCGCGCTGCTTTTGGCCACCCCGCGAATGACCGGGGCGAACCCTTTCATACTGTCCGGCAACATATCGTCATCAGAAGAGATCTGTACGCCCTTAAATGAAATACTGTCAAAGACGTCCGCTGGCGTGTTATTTTCCCCAGCGATCAGCTGTCCTTTTAAAAATTCGATATCGCGAGAAACATAGGTGTAGGCAGAATCCCAGCTATTTTGCCCATCGCTATCATGATTCCAGGTTGAGTAGTTACGAAAACGCCATGCGCCAATGTTAATACCTGGGCGCAGGTTAGCGTATTCGCTATTTTCCGTCCGGTTTTCATCAATATCGTGATCCTGCGATCCGGTAAAACTGTAATTCAGCAAAAAAGCATTAATGCCTTCATCCCATTCGCTGGTAGGGACGAATTCTCGCGGGTCGGCGATCAACGCGATTTGAGGGATCGCTAAATCCAGCCGGTTACCGATGACATTAAACTTTGCTACAGCGCCAGCCAGCAGACTAAGATCGGTACACCCGTTTGGGTCATTTTGAAGCTCGGGGAAGTTTTCTGTTTTTACGCCCCACTGCTTGAGTTGTTCAACGCTAAGACACGGCTGTAGGGAGAGCTTATTATCTGCTGATTTTTTATTTTTAAAGGCAATATTTTTTGTTTCAACATTGGTGTTATTAATATAAATATCAACGTTATAGGTGCCTTCTGCCTGCCCCCCCTTTTCGAAAACCGATAGATCGACATTCTCCACGCCCGGTTCATCATTTTCCAACGATAATGGATTAAAATGATCATGCGCTAACGCTGGTTTTATGGAACAGCATATAAAGAGAAACGATAACGCTAATTGAGAACGGGGCTCTACTCTGGAGAATTGCACAGTAAAAGTCCTGAAAGGGTAAAAGTAAAGTGAAGTCGTTAATGGCTAGAATGAACCGGAATGCGGCTCTAAACTCATCCCATAATCGCTGATTAATCGCCACGTTACCGTGCCATGAGGGGCGGCAGTAGAACTCAATTTAAATGACGCTGATGATTTTGGCGGAACGAAGGTCGCTGATTTCACTTCATGGCTGTTAAGCGTCACACTGGCAAAGTTCATATAATAGGGCGTGGGGTTATTTACGGTAATAACATCACCTGCCGTCTGCCATTTTAATTGTTGGCTCTGGCTATCAGGCGTCGATTTTGTTAATGCTGGCGGCCGATATATAAGCTTTATTTGGGTATTAATGGAGATTTCCACGCGGTTCGCGGAGGCATTATCATCAATAGAAGGAATACCCTTAATATTGAGCCAGTACATAGATTCCCGATCTGCAGGTAGGGGGGCGCCAGAGCGAATAACCCGAATGCTGTTCTTTTGCCCGGCATCAAGGCGAAAAAGAGGCGGGGTGATAATAAACGCCTGCTTATTTGTGACCTGGGGATCGGCAACCGATAACCATGACTGAACAAGATTCGCTTTGCTGTCTTTATTCTCTACATTGATTGACGAATCATCATTATTGCCGTCGAAAACCAGTCGGGTTCCGCCAACAACAATGCTGGCATGGGCAACATGGCTTGTCAGTAATACGACCAACACGGATTTCTTTATGTGTTTCATTTTTTACTCTGTAAAGATGTTTTACGCTATGGACTGGCATCCTGCCTGTCCACATCAGGATGAGAATGCCTTACTGATACGAAACGGTATACGTAACCTGAGTGCTAACATCTCCACCGGTTACGGTTGCGGAACCATCGTTTGCCATGGCGGCGTAATAGGTAAAGTCTGCTGTCGAGCCGTCGGTTGGCAGGTTTACTGCGGCATCATCCGTGTTATCTGTCACATCGCTATGTGAGGCGTTCTGAATAGAAATACCGACACCCGCGGCGCCCGTTTCCGATCCTTCGTCCGCGTTTTTGAAGTACGTTGGGTTGGAATCATCTGTTGCGCCGTGGAAGCGGAACATGGCCTGGGTTGGTACGCCAGTCCCTGCTTCCGGGCAGCTAACCAGGCTTACGGTAAACGGCACGTAATCGGTTGTGGCACCTTTTTCCGCGATGCGTTCTTTGCTGTAATTACCTAAATCAATGGTGGTATCCGTGGAGCCATTAACCTGAACCGTACACGCCTGATCGTAAATTTTGCCATTGAACGTAATCGTGTTCTGGGCAAATACCGGTGTGGATGCTACGGCAGTTAACATTGCCAGGATCATAATTTTCTTATTAAACATATTAATTGTTGCCTGATTCTATTCGCTGAAAAATAAAGATAGCTATATAAAATAAAATATTATATTTTACTCTGTATGCGCTTCTTTCTGTTCTGTAGATAAGCAGGCGGCTATTCTACGTATATCAACTATGAACTCAATAAAAATTCTGATGCAATATTGAACGGCAGTCCAGTTTCGGACCCGGTAACAAAGTTTAATAAAATACCACTAAAGAAGTACGCTTGATGACTGGATTTATAGAGCAAGATCTCTTTTTTGATAATAGTTATTATTTCCTGGAGGATTTATTTAACTCTATATTGCTTTATTTTTAAGAATATACGACGCTTGTCCGTTTAAAATGAAACCGGCAGGTTTCGAAGCTCTAACAGTCTTCCATGCAGTATTTTTATATAGTCCCCCGCTTTTAGTTCTGAAAGTACCTGCATGATACGGCTGCGTGAAAGCCCGGTTCTCTGCTGTATGAAGTTCTGTGCGTTGATCTCAAATCGTGAGCTTTCAGGATACGACCACAGTTCAAGTAACAGCGCTTTTATCTGGCTATAGGCGTCCTGCCCGATAAGGTTTCTGTCACGGTTAGTCATGAAAGCAATGCGGTACATCAGGATGTTCGAAATGTCACGCCAGAGATGCTTTTCATCGGCTATTTCCACAAAATCTTTTACTGGGACAGGATAATATTCACAGGTGGTTTCGGCGATAAAAAAGACGTCTGAATTCTCTTCTAACTGGTATAAGTCAGCATAGGCATCTACAAGGCCTAAAATCATTGGTGAGACACCGCAGCCCATTACAATGCTGTCGATACGCCGACATACTTTAATAGCGCCTTTAGTGATTAACAGGATGTGGGATTGATTATCAATCCTGATATCCAGTGTTTTACCGGCCGTAATAGTGACAGGGGAGATGTTTTGAATAACGTGCCGATGAATATTTAAAATGGCTTGCAGGTTTTTTTCTTTCCCTGTGGGACGATACACATTCCCGCCGTTTAACTGCTTCATATCTTCCCCATTATTATGGCTGATAAAGTGGTTGACTATTAAAAGGTAAAGATAAATTTAATATTCACTTAAAATTATAATTAAGTAAATTAAAATAGCCAACAAGAATATTTAAGTCAATGTATTCACCTTATCAATGCATGAGCGACAACGCTGTTTGTAAGGTTAACCATAGTAAATGTGATGATTTTATTTGCAATCATTTTATGACAGCTATCATAGGTACCGTGCTTAACGAGCGCGTAGAGCATACAGGATAGCGAAGCGATGAACATCGCTGTTGGAGGATACGAATGAGAGAAAAGTACAAAATGCAGGCGGGCGGCGTTTTACTGAGCGAAATCGCCGCCTGCCGGAACTCCTCCCGGCGGGAGCCATAAGCGGTTAGCGGTACTGGACGATCAGGCTTTGAATCTCCGGATGATCTTTTAACGACACGTGCCGTACCGTGGCGATTCCATTCATCAACGAAATAGCGTTTCCAGACGGTGTGGCGACTGTCTGCAAATGGGGGATATTATTCCGCAAACATGATACCTCGATATTGCGATCGTGAGGCGCAAGATTACAACCATATTCGACAATCTGACCTTTGAAATGAATAACGCCTGCGGAGACCGGCGCGGTAGCAGCCAGCGCGACTGATGAAGCTGACATCGCTGCACAAAACAGGTAGCAGCATAATGGTGATTTTTTCATCCTTTGAAACCTCACGTCCTGTGAGCATCCCCTTATTTTTTGGGGACTAACAAATCCCGTGTATTACTCTTTAATGTAAATACACAAACTACCTTAACTTTCGCAAGCTGAGATAAACAGCGCTATACGACAATTTTTATGTAAAAGAGTACGTCATAACGGCAGGTCAGGAGGGAAAGCGAGGCCGCTTAGCGGAAGGGGAGCATAAGAAACAGCCAGTAAGAATAACTTACCGGCTGTTTTTACGGTTCGGCGCCTGGGCCGAATTAATCCTGCAGGTCGCCGCAGAAGCGATAACCTTCGCCGTGAATGGTGGCGATGATTTCCGGCGTATCCGGCGTGGATTCGAAATGCTTACGAATACGACGAATGGTAACGTCAACAGTACGGTCATGCGGCTTCAGCTCACGCCCGGTCATTTTCTTCAACAGCTCTGCGCGCGACTGAATTTTGCCAGGGTTTTCGCAGAAGTGAAGCATCGCGCGGAACTCGCTGCGCGGTAGTTTATACTGCTCGCCGTCCGGGCCGATCAGTGAACGACTGTTGATATCCAGTTCCCAACCGTTGAACTTGTAGCTTTCAACGCTACGACGCTCTTCGCTGACGGTACCCAGGTTCATGGTACGGGACAGCAGGTTGCGGGCACGGATGGTCAATTCGCGTGGGTTAAACGGTTTGGTGATGTAATCATCCGCGCCGATTTCGAGGCCGAGAATTTTGTCGACTTCGTTATCGCGGCCCGTCAGGAACATCAGCGCAACGTTAGCCTGTTCACGCAGTTCACGCGCTAACAGGAGACCGTTTTTCCCTGGCAGATTGATATCCATGATCACCAGGTTGATGTCATATTCAGAGAGGATCTGATGCATTTCCGCGCCATCTGTCGCTTCGAATACATCATAGCCTTCCGCTTCGAAAATACTTTTCAACGTGTTGCGTGTTACCAACTCGTCTTCAACGATAAGAATGTGCGGGGTCTGCATGTTTGCTACCTAAATTGCCAACTAAATCGAAACAGGAAGTACAAAAGTCCCTGACCTGCCTGATGCATGTCGCAAATTAACATGATCGGCGTAACATGACTAAAGTACGTAATTGCGTTCTTGATGCACTTTCCATCAACGTCAACAACATCATTAGCTTGGTCGTGGGTACTTTCCCTCTGGACCCGACAGTGTCAAAAACGGCTGTCATCCTAACCATTTTAACAGCAACATAACAGGCTAAGACGTACCGGACACCTAATAAAACTACGCTTCGTTGACATATATCAAGTTCAATTGTAGCACGTTAACAGTTTGATGAAATCATCGTAGCTAAATGCTAGCTTTCATCACAAATTTGCAATATTCCAACTAGTTACGTAAGCCAACTAATAAATGCGATGAATCCAAAGAGCAGGATCTATTTTAAATTAAATTATCCTAAATAAACAGCAGGATAACGATGTTCTGTTAACATAAACAGCAATAGTACAGATACGCAATAGTGTAGCGTCTTTTACGAAATCAAAAATGCTTTTTCAGTGATATCCGTTAAAATTTTGTAAATTTGCGAAGCGTAATATGCTTACAAACGCCAGCTAATTTCCTGTAAATTAGTCAAAAAGAGTAATGAAATGCGTGTAACAATCGTTCTTGTCGCTCCCGCCAGAGCGGAAAATATCGGCGCAGCCGCCCGGGCTATGAAGACCATGGGATTTACTGACCTGCGTATTGTCGACAGCCAGGCGCACCTGGAGCCCGCCACCCGTTGGGTCGCACATGGATCTGGAGATATTATTGATAATATTGAGGTTTTCCACACCCTTGCCGACGCGCTCCACGATGTGGATTTTACCGTCGCGACGACAGCCCGCAGCCGGGCAAAATTTCATTACTACGCTTCGCCCGCTGAACTGGTTCCCTTATTACAGGAAAAATCACGCTGGATGCGTCATGCCGCGCTGGTTTTTGGCCGTGAGGATTCCGGTTTGACCAATGACGAGCTGGCGCTGGCGGATGTATTGACCGGCGTGCCGATGGCGGCGGATTACCCTTCGCTCAATCTGGGACAGGCAGTCATGGTGTATTGCTATCAATTAGCAGGTTTAATGCAACAGACCACAGAATCCGTTGATATTGCTGATGAATCGCAGTTACAGGCGTTACGCGCGCGCCTTTTACGCCTGCTAACGACTCTGGAGGCGGCCGATGACCACAAATTAACCGACTGGCTACAACAGCGAATTGGCCTGCTGGGACAGCGAGATACGGTAATGTTGCACCGTTTGGTCCATGATATTGAAAAAAAACTAACAAAATAACGTGCTGTAATTTTTAAAATAATAAGAGATTACGTCTGGTTGCAAGAGATCATAACAGGGGGAATTGGTTGAAACTAAATATATCGCCAGCAGCACATGAACAAGTTTCGGAATGTGATCAATTTAAAAATTTATTGACTTAGGCGGGCAGATACTTTAACCAATATAGGAATACAAGACAGACAAATAAAAATGACAGAGTACACAACATCCATGAACCGCATCAGCACCACCACCATTACCACCATCACCATTACCACAGGTAACGGTGCGGGCTGACGCGTACAGGAAACACAGAAAAAAGCCCGCACCTGAACAGTGCGGGCTTTTTTTTCGACCAGAGATCACGAGGTAACAACCATGCGAGTGTTGAAGTTCGGCGGTACATCAGTGGCAAATGCAGAACGTTTTCTGCGTGTTGCCGATATTCTGGAAAGCAATGCCAGGCAAGGGCAGGTAGCGACCGTACTTTCCGCCCCCGCGAAAATTACCAACCATCTGGTGGCAATGATTGAAAAAACTATCGGCGGCCAGGATGCTTTGCCGAATATCAGCGATGCCGAACGTATTTTTTCCGATCTGCTCGCAGGACTTGCCAGCGCACAGCCGGGATTCCCGCTTGCACGGTTGAAAATGGTTGTCGAACAAGAATTCGCTCAGATCAAACATGTTTTGCATGGTATCAGCCTGCTGGGTCAGTGCCCGGATAGCATCAACGCCGCGCTGATTTGCCGTGGCGAAAAAATGTCGATCGCGATTATGGCGGGACTCCTGGAGGCGCGTGGACATCGCGTCACGGTGATCGATCCGGTAGAAAAATTGCTGGCGGTGGGCCATTACCTTGAATCTACCGTCGATATCGCGGAATCGACTCGCCGTATCGCCGCCAGCCAGATCCCAGCTGATCACATGATCCTGATGGCGGGCTTTACCGCCGGTAATGAAAAGGGTGAACTGGTGGTGCTGGGCCGTAATGGTTCCGACTATTCCGCCGCCGTGCTGGCCGCCTGTTTACGCGCTGACTGCTGTGAAATCTGGACTGACGTCGATGGCGTGTATACCTGTGACCCGCGCCAGGTGCCGGACGCCAGGCTGCTGAAATCGATGTCCTACCAGGAAGCGATGGAACTCTCTTACTTCGGCGCCAAAGTCCTTCACCCTCGCACCATAACGCCTATCGCCCAGTTCCAGATCCCCTGTCTGATTAAAAATACCGGCAATCCGCAGGCGCCAGGAACGCTGATCGGCGCATCCAGCGACGATGATAATCTGCCGGTTAAAGGGATCTCTAACCTTAACAACATGGCGATGTTTAGCGTCTCCGGCCCGGGAATGAAAGGGATGATTGGGATGGCGGCGCGTGTTTTCGCCGCCATGTCTCGCGCCGGGATCTCGGTGGTGCTCATTACCCAGTCCTCCTCTGAGTACAGCATCAGCTTCTGTGTGCCGCAGAGTGACTGCGCGCGTGCCCGACGTGCGATGCAGGATGAGTTCTATCTGGAGCTGAAAGAGGGGCTGCTGGAGCCGCTGGCGGTTACTGAGCGGTTGGCGATTATCTCTGTTGTCGGCGACGGTATGCGCACGCTACGCGGCATTTCAGCGAAATTCTTCGCCGCGCTGGCGCGGGCTAATATCAATATCGTGGCGATCGCTCAGGGATCTTCTGAGCGTTCCATTTCTGTGGTGGTGAATAACGACGATGCCACCACCGGCGTGCGGGTAACGCACCAGATGCTGTTCAATACCGATCAGGTGATTGAAGTGTTTGTCATTGGCGTCGGCGGCGTCGGCGGCGCGCTACTGGAACAGCTTAAACGTCAGCAAACCTGGCTGAAGAACAAGCACATCGATCTACGCGTGTGCGGCGTGGCAAACTCAAAGGCGTTGCTAACCAATGTGCATGGCCTGAATCTGGACAACTGGCAGGCGGGACTGGCGCAAGCGAACGCGCCGTTCAATCTGGGACGCTTAATTCGCCTGGTGAAAGAATATCATCTACTCAATCCGGTGATTGTTGATTGTACCTCCAGTCAGGCGGTGGCCGACCAGTATGCCGACTTCCTGCGTGAAGGATTCCATGTGGTGACGCCAAACAAGAAAGCGAACACCTCGTCGATGGACTACTACCATCAGCTACGTTTCGCCGCCGCGCAATCACGGCGCAAATTCTTGTATGACACCAACGTCGGTGCCGGTTTGCCGGTGATCGAAAACCTGCAAAATCTGCTGAATGCGGGTGATGAACTGCAAAAATTTTCCGGCATTCTTTCCGGGTCGCTCTCTTTTATTTTCGGTAAACTGGAAGAGGGGATGAGTCTCTCACAGGCGACCGCTCTGGCGCGCGAAATGGGCTATACCGAACCCGATCCACGCGACGATCTTTCCGGTATGGATGTGGCGCGTAAACTGTTGATCCTCGCCCGCGAGACGGGCCGCGAGCTGGAGCTTTCCGATATCGTGATTGAACCGGTGTTGCCGGACGAGTTTGACGCCTCCGGCGATGTGACCACCTTTATGGCGCATCTGCCGCAGCTTGACGATGCGTTTGCCGCCCGTGTGGCAAAAGCTCGTGATGAAGGTAAGGTATTGCGCTATGTGGGCAATATCGAAGAGGATGGCGTGTGCCGCGTGAAGATTGCCGAAGTTGATGGTAACGATCCGCTCTTCAAAGTGAAAAACGGTGAAAACGCACTGGCGTTCTACAGCCACTATTATCAGCCCTTGCCGTTGGTGCTGCGCGGCTACGGCGCAGGCAATGATGTGACGGCGGCGGGCGTGTTTGCCGATCTGTTACGGACCCTCTCATGGAAGTTAGGAGTTTAACATGGTGAAAGTGTATGCCCCGGCTTCCAGCGCGAACATGAGCGTCGGTTTCGACGTGTTGGGCGCGGCCGTCACACCCGTTGACGGCACGTTGCTGGGCGATGTGGTATCCGTTGAAGCAGCGGACCATTTCCGTCTGCATAACCTGGGGCGATTTGCCGATAAACTGCCGCCGGAGCCGCGTGAAAATATTGTTTATCAGTGCTGGGAACGTTTTTGCCAGGCATTGGGGAAAACCATCCCGGTGGCGATGACGCTGGAAAAAAATATGCCGATTGGTTCCGGGTTAGGGTCCAGCGCCTGTTCCGTCGTTGCTGCGCTGGTCGCGATGAATGAGCACTGCGGCAAACCGTTAAACGACACGCGTCTGTTGGCGCTGATGGGCGAGCTGGAAGGCCGTATCTCCGGCAGCATCCATTACGATAACGTCGCGCCGTGCTTTCTTGGCGGTATGCAGCTGATGATTGAAGAAAACGGCATTATTAGTCAGCAGGTGCCGGGCTTTGATGAGTGGCTATGGGTACTGGCTTATCCGGGCATTAAAGTTTCCACCGCAGAAGCACGGGCCATTTTGCCTGCGCAGTATCGCCGTCAGGATTGCATTGCGCATGGACGGCATCTGGCCGGTTTTATTCACGCCTGTTACTCGCGGCAGCCGCAGCTTGCCGCCGCGCTGATGAAAGATGTTATTGCCGAACCATACCGCGCGCGTTTACTGCCGGGCTTTAGCCAGGCGCGGCAGGCGGTATCGGAGATCGGCGCGCTGGCGAGCGGGATTTCCGGGTCGGGGCCGACGCTGTTTGCGCTATGCGATAAACCGGAGACGGCGCAGCGCGTCGCGGACTGGCTGAGCAAACATTATCTGCAAAATCAGGAAGGCTTCGTTCATATTTGCCGGCTGGATACGGCGGGCGCACGAGTAGTGGGATAATCAATGAAACTCTATAATCTGAAAGACCATAATGAGCAGGTCAGCTTTGCGCAGGCCGTCACGCAAGGACTGGGCAAACAGCAGGGACTTTTTTTTCCGCACGATCTGCCGGAGTTTAGCCTGACGGAAATTGATGAGATGCTCAACCAGGACTTTGTCAGCCGTAGCGCAAAGATCCTCTCGGCATTTATTGGCGATGAAATACCGCAGCAAATTCTGGAAGAGCGCGTCCGCGCGGCGTTTGCGTTCCCGGCGCCGGTAGCGCAGGTAGAAAGCGATGTCGGTTGCCTGGAGCTATTCCATGGTCCGACGCTGGCCTTTAAAGACTTCGGCGGGCGTTTTATGGCGCAAATGCTGACGCATATCAGCGGCGACAAACCGGTGACGATTCTGACCGCAACGTCAGGCGATACCGGCGCGGCGGTGGCTCACGCGTTCTATGGCCTGGAAAATGTGCGGGTCGTTATTCTCTACCCGCGCGGTAAAATCAGTCCGTTGCAGGAAAAACTGTTCTGTACGCTGGGCGGCAACATTGAAACCGTGGCGATCGACGGCGATTTCGACGCTTGCCAGGCGCTGGTGAAACAGGCATTTGATGACGAAGAACTGAAAACGGCGCTGGGGCTGAATTCGGCTAATTCAATTAATATCAGCCGCCTGTTGGCGCAAATTTGCTACTACTTTGAAGCCGTGGCGCAACTGCCGCAGGGGGCGCGTAACCAACTGGTAATCTCCGTACCCAGCGGCAACTTTGGCGATTTGACGGCAGGACTGCTGGCGAAGTCGTTAGGCCTACCGGTGAAACGTTTTATCGCCGCCACCAACGTCAACGACACGGTGCCGCGTTTTCTGCATGACGGGAAGTGGGCGCCGAAAGCGACGCAGGCGACCCTCTCGAATGCGATGGATGTCAGCCAGCCGAATAACTGGCCGCGTGTGGAGGAGCTATTCCGCCGTAAAATCTGGCGCCTGACTGAGCTGGGCTATGCGGCGGTGGATGACACTACGACACAGCAGACGATGCGCGAGCTGAAAGCGAAAGGTTATATCTCGGAACCTCATGCGGCGGTGGCGTATCGGGCATTACGCGACCAGTTAAACCCTGGCGAGTATGGCTTGTTTCTCGGAACGGCGCATCCGGCGAAGTTTAAAGAAAGCGTGGAGTCCATTCTGGGAGAAACGCTGGCATTGCCTGAAGCGCTCGCCGAACGCGCCGATCTGCCGCTGCTTTCACATCATCTGCCTGCGGATTTTGCCGCCCTGCGTAAGCTGATGATGACCCGCCAGTAACCATTGCGCCCGGTGGCGCTGTCGCTTACCGGGCCTATGGGGTGGTGTCGATTTGTAGGCCGGATAAGGCGTAACCGCCATCCGGCGATGCCGTTACTGCTCGTAGCGTTTAAAGACCAGCTCGTCTTTTGTGGAGGTTTCTTCATCAAAGAAATACCCTTCACGGTCAAACGCGGTAAGCTGTTCCGGCTTCGTTAAGCGGTTTTCAATAATAAAACGGCTCATCAGTCCGCGCGCTTTTTTGGCGTAGAAGCTTACCACCTTAAACTTGCCGTTTTTCTCATCAAGGAACACGGGCTTAATCAGTTCGGCATTCAGTTTCTTCGGCTTCACCGATTTAAAATATTCCTCGGAGGCCAGATTCACCACCACCCGATCGCCCTGCGCCTCAAGCGCTTCGTTGAGCTTATCGGTAATGATATCGCCCCAGAATTGATAAAGATCTTTGCCGCGCGGATTCTCCAGGCGAATCCCCATCTCCAGACGATAAGGCTGCATTAAATCCAGCGGGCGCAATACGCCATACAAGCCAGAGAGCATACGCAGATGTTGTTGAGCAAAATCAAAATCCGCGTCGTTGAACGTTTCCGCCTGTAGGCCGGTATAAACATCGCCTTTGAACGCCAGAATCGCCTGGCGTGCATTATCCGGCGTAAAATGAGGCTGCCAGTCATGAAAACGCGTGGCGTTGAGATCCGCCAGTTTGTCGCTAATTCCCATCAGCCTGGAAATTTGCGGCGCCGAAAGCTGGCGGGCCTGTTGAATAAGCTGCTGGCTGTGATCCAACAGCTCCGGCTGGGTATAGCGGGTCGTGGCCAGCGGGCTTTGATAATCAAGCGTTTTTGCAGGTGAAATCAGAATCAGCATATCCAGTCCTTGCAGGGAATTTTCTGCGACTTTAGCAAAAAAACGCCGCAGAGTTGACCGATGGTTGCGATTGTCGGCTTAATCGCGCGATGCCGCATCCCAGGTATCTGGCGCCAGTTGTGGTTCGATATCCGGGAAGCGCCGCGGATCGAACTGCGGTCTTACGCCCAGTTTCCGTTGTCGCAGATAATCGCTGGCGAGGGTATACACCACCGGTGAGAGCAACAAAATCGCCGTCAGATTGGTAATGGCCATACAGGCCATGATCATGTCAGCGAGCTGCCATATCAGCGGAAAACTGATAAGCGTACCGGCGATAACCATGCCAAGCGTCGCAAGGCGTAATAGCCAGATGGCCTTTGCGTTATGTAACCGCAGAAAAAACAGATTGTTTTCAGCGTAAATATAGTTGGCGACGATAGAACTGAACGCGAACAGAATGACGATAAGCGCGACAAAACTGGCGCCCCATTCACCGGTCAACGAAACCATTGCATGTTGGAGAAGCTGAATGCCTTCTGTTGACGAGTGGGACGCGTGATTCCCCGCCAGCAGGATAATCATCGCGCTGGCGGTACAGATGATAATGGTGTCGCTGAATACGCCAATCATTTGCACAATCCCCTGCGCGACAGGGTGAGGGGGATACGACGTTGCCGCTGCGGCCGCATTAGGCGTTGACCCCATTCCCGCTTCATTAGAGAACATCCCACGCTGAAAACCGCTGGTAATAGCCTGAGTGAGCGTATATCCGGCTGCGCCTGCCGCGGCTTCCTGCCAGCCAAATGCGCTTTTGACTATCGAGGCGATAACGCCAGGCATTTGCTCAATATGCCAGAGGCAAATGAATACGCTGCCGGCGACCCACAATAACGCGATGAGGGGAATCAGCCATTGCATCAGGCGGGCGACGCCTTTTATGCCGCGAATGATAATTAACAGGGCACAGAACGCCAGAGCAATGCCGGAGATAAGCGGCGGAATGTTGAAGGCGAAATGGAGCGCGCGTGAGACGGCATTCGCCTGCACGCTATTAAAAATCAACCCGTAGGCGACGAGCAGAAAGAGGGCGAAAACCACGCCCATCCAGCGCATTCCCAGCCCGCGCGCCATATACCACGCCGGGCCGCCGCGGAACTGGCCTGTCGGGTCACGTTCTTTATAAAGCTGGGCAAGCGAACACTCGGCGAAGGAGGTCGCCATGCCAATGATGGCCGAGACCCACATCCAGAATACCGCGCCGGGACCGCCTGCGGCGATAGCCAGCGCCACGCCGGCCAGATTACCGCTGCCAATCCGCGCCGCGAGGCTGGTACACAGCGCCTGAAATGACGTCAGGCCGCTTGGCTGCGGGCTAAGGCTGCCTTTCAGACTGCGGCCAAATTGGCGAATATAACGAAACTGAATGAATCCGGTACGCCAGGTAAACCAACATCCTGCGCCGAGCAGCAGGTAAATCATTACCGAGCCCCAGAGTATTTCGTTAATAAAACTGAAAAACTCAGGCATTAACGTCCCTCTTGTTGATGCCGGCACGCTTTGATAATCCTGTATAAGCGTGACCCATGATGTAGATGACCTTGTCAGACTAATATTAACGGCAGTTTACCATAAATACGGCGGTATCCTTTAATTGCGCATCAACCGTCGGCAGATACGCAAACAGTGCACAAGGGCAGCCAGGTGCATGTAGGCGGTTGCGCTGTGAGTGCGTCGTGTTATCATCAGGGTAGACCGGTTACATCCCCTAACAAGCTGTTTAAAGAGAAACTCTATCATGACGGACAAATTGACCTCCCTTCGTCAGTTCACCACCGTAGTGGCTGATACCGGAGATATCGCGGCAATGAAGCTGTACCAGCCGCAGGATGCTACAACTAACCCTTCTCTCATTCTTAACGCAGCGCAAATCCCGGAATATCGTAAGCTGATTGACGATGCTGTCGCCTGGGCGAAACAGCAGAGCAGCAACCGCGCGCAGCAGGTTGTTGACGCGACCGATAAGCTGGCGGTGAATATTGGCCTGGAAATCCTGAAGCTGGTGCCGGGGCGTATTTCTACCGAAGTTGACGCGCGTCTGTCTTATGACACTGAAGCGTCTATCGCCAAAGCAAAACGTATCATTAAACTCTACAATGATGCGGGTATCAGCAACGATCGTATCCTGATCAAGCTGGCGTCCACCTGGCAGGGCATTCGCGCAGCCGAACAGCTGGAAAAAGAAGGCATCAACTGTAACCTGACGCTGCTGTTCTCCTTCGCGCAGGCGCGTGCGTGCGCCGAAGCGGGCGTCTACCTGATCTCGCCGTTCGTAGGTCGTATTCTTGACTGGTATAAAGCCAATACCGACAAGAAAGACTATGCGCCAGCTGAAGATCCGGGCGTGGTTTCCGTAACGGAAATTTACGAGTACTACAAACAGCATGGTTACGAAACCGTCGTTATGGGCGCAAGCTTCCGTAACGTAGGCGAAATTCTGGAGCTGGCGGGCTGCGACCGTCTGACTATCGCGCCGGCATTGCTGAAAGAACTGGCGGAAAGCGAAGGGGCGATTGAGCGTAAGCTCTCTTTCTCCGGTGAAGTCAAAGCGCGTCCGGAACGCATTACCGAAGCCGAGTTCCTGTGGCAGCATCACCAGGATCCGATGGCGGTTGACAAACTGGCGGATGGTATCCGTAAGTTTGCGGTAGACCAGGAAAAACTGGAAAAAATGATCGGCGATCTGCTGTAATCATTAACGCGTGGCCCTGATATGGGTCACGCTACCTCTTCTGAAACCTGTCTGTCCTTCCCTTCGCAGTGTATCATTCTGTTTAACGAGACTGTTTTAACGGAATAATTATGGATACCTTACGTATTGGCTTAGTTTCTATCTCCGACCGCGCTTCAAGCGGCGTTTACCAGGATAAAGGCATTCCTGCGCTTGAGGAGTGGCTCGCTTCTGCACTGACCACGCCTTTCGAGGTCCAACGGCGCTTAATTCCTGATGAACAGGAAATTATCGAGCAAACGTTGTGTGAACTGGTCGATGAGATGAGCTGTCATCTGGTGCTGACCACTGGCGGTACCGGTCCGGCACGTCGCGACGTCACGCCGGACGCGACCCTTGCCATCGCTGACCGTGAAATGCCAGGTTTTGGCGAGCAGATGCGCCAGATCAGCCTGCGCTTTGTGCCGACAGCCATTCTATCCCGCCAGGTGGGCGTTATCCGTAAACAGGCGTTAATTCTTAATCTGCCTGGACAGCCAAAATCGATCAAAGAAACGCTGGAAGGCGTAAAAGCGGACGATGGCAGCGTTAGCGTGCCGGGCATTTTTGCGAGCGTGCCGTATTGCATACAGCTGCTTGACGGGCCGTATGTCGAAACCGCGCCGGAAGTGGTTGCCGCTTTCCGTCCGAAGAGCGCCAGACGTGAGAATATGTCATCCTGACCGGAAGATACTGATAGTAGGGTTATTCCTCCCGGTGCGGGAGGAATAAAAGAGATTTAGTGCGCTTCGCCGATTGGCAGAATAGTGCGGCCAAATTGCTCGTTTAGCACTTCACCCATCGCCAGATAAATAGCGCTGGCACCGCAAACCAGACCAACCCAGCCTGCGATATGGATAATGGCTTCGTTACCGGTGATATTGCCGACCGCCAGCAGAGCGAACAGTACGGTCAGGCTCAGGAAAACAAATTGCAGCGCGCGGGCGGCTTTCAGCGTACCAAAGAACATAAACAGCGTGAACACGCCCCACAGACCTAAATAAGCGCCGAGTAGCTGAGCGTCAGGCGCATCCGTCAGGCCCATTTTCGGCATCAGCAGGATAGCGACCAGCGTCAGCCAGAACGAACCGTAAGAGGTAAAGGCCGTTAAACCAAAGGTATTGCCTTTTTTGTACTCCAGCAGACCGGCAAAAATTTGCGCGATACCACCGTAGAAAATCCCCATCGCCAGAATAATACCGTCCAGGGCGAAAAAACCGGCATTGTGCAGGTTAAGCAGAATGGTGGTCATGCCGAAGCCCATCAGGCCCAGCGGTGCCGGATTAGCCAACTTAGTGTTGCCCATAATTCCTCAAAATCATCATAATTGAATGGTGAAATAGTTTCCCAGAATAACGAGTTCCGTATTCGGGGCGCGGCATAATAATCAGGGGGAAGAGGACTGTCTATGATCTAATAAGGGGGAAAAGAAAATATTTCCCCCTGTGAGGGCATTCACGCCTGAACGGCTGCCATCATTCGTCGCAGGCAGGCTATTTGCAACACCGCCGGAATAGTCACGCGATACGCGCTGCCGCTCATCGCTTTGACGCCGTTTAACGCCGCGCCGACCGGGCCGCCAAGACCTGCGCCGCGCAGTAATCCGTGACCCAGGATGCTCATTGCGGCATGGGTACGCAAAATGCGGGTAAGCTGGGTGGAAAGCAGGTGGGAGACCCCTTTTGCCAGACGGCGATCTTTCATGAGCAGCGGCAGCAGTTCTTCCAGTTCAGAAACTTTGGCGTCTACGGCTTGCAGAAATTCCTGCTTATGCGCCGCGTCCATCTTCTGCCAGGTATGACGTAAAAAATGCTCCAGTAGTTGCTGTTCTATTTCAAACGTCGACATGCTTTTATCTGCTTTGAGTTTTAGCCGTTTTGCGACATCCAGCAGAATCGCGCGGTACTGTTTTCCGTGTCCGCGCAATTTGTTGGCGATACTGTCGCCGCCGTAATGCTGAAACTCGCCGGCAATGAGCTGCCAGTTACGGCGGTGTTGCTCCGGGTGACCTTCCATCGCTTTGAACAGCTCGTTATGACTAAGGACGCTCGACAAGCGAGCTTTGCCCTTTTCGTTATGCGTCAGCAAACGGGCGAAATCGGCGAGTTGTTCTTCGCTACAATGCTGAAGAAAGTCTAAATCCTCGTCGTGTAAATAGGTGACGTTCATTTTCAGTCTGGCTTTTGGAATAGAAATAACAGCGATTAATCGTCGCCAATGACTTTAAGTCTCGCCATATCGGAAGAATTTACCGTATGACCTGAGAAGGTAATCTTTGATACGCAGCGTTTGTTGTCGTTATCGCTATTAATATTGATCCAGCCTGTCGTCTGGCCCTCTTTGATTGAGGAAGGGACGTTCAGGTTTTGGCTGGCGCTACGCGCAGTTTTAAAATAGACGGATGCGCCGCTAAGTTCGATGTCGCCGTGATCCGCCGTGAGTTGAATGCGCTTCACGATGCGGCAGACGGGAATTTTCAGCGCGAGATCGTTCGTTTCATTTCTGGGCATGGCAATAACACCCAGTATTTTATGGTCGTTCGCGTGCGCGACGCTACTTAACGCCAGGCCGAAAAGCAGGCCGGCGGAAATCGTTAACACAGATCGCATGGAATTTCTCTTTGACGGGTTCAATAAGCAATTACCGTCTATCATACTCTGCTCATGGCAACGATTCAGTTTTGTAATCTTTTCTTTTTATTACGATTTTCCCGTGAATGGTATTCATTTTTTAATTTATTTCATGAATATTTATCTGTCTGGTTTTTCATCGCGCCCTCTCGTCACTAAAAAATTTTTTCATCTCCCCCTTGATGACGTGGGTTACGACCCCATCTTGTAGTCAACCGCAGTGGTGAGTCTGAAAAAAAACGATTCAGGGTAGTTGAAACCGCACGTTTCGCCCTTATTACAGATTCACAACCACATGATGACCGAATTTTTAGTGGAGACGTTTAGATGGGTAAAATTATTGGTATCGACCTGGGTACTACCAACTCTTGTGTAGCGATTATGGATGGAACGCAGGCACGCGTGCTGGAGAACGCCGAGGGCGATCGCACTACGCCTTCTATCATTGCTTATACCCAGGATGGTGAAACTCTGGTTGGTCAGCCGGCTAAACGTCAGGCAGTGACAAACCCGCAAAACACCCTGTTTGCGATTAAACGCCTGATTGGCCGCCGCTTCCAGGACGAAGAAGTTCAACGTGACGTTTCTATCATGCCGTACAAAATCATCGGCGCTGACAACGGCGACGCATGGCTTGATGTGAAAGGTCAGAAAATGGCGCCGCCGCAGATTTCTGCCGAAGTGCTGAAGAAAATGAAGAAAACGGCTGAAGATTATCTGGGCGAACCGGTAACTGAAGCGGTTATCACCGTACCGGCTTACTTTAACGATGCGCAGCGTCAGGCTACCAAAGATGCTGGTCGTATCGCGGGGCTGGAAGTTAAACGTATCATCAACGAACCGACTGCCGCAGCGCTGGCTTACGGTCTGGATAAAGAAGTCGGCAACCGTACTATCGCGGTTTACGACCTCGGTGGTGGTACTTTCGATATCTCTATTATCGAAATCGACGAAGTTGATGGCGAAAAAACCTTTGAAGTTCTGGCAACCAACGGTGATACCCACCTGGGTGGTGAAGACTTCGATACCCGCTTGATCAACTACCTCGTTGACGAGTTTAAGAAAGATCAGGGCATTGACCTGCGTAACGATCCGCTGGCCATGCAGCGCCTGAAAGAAGCCGCAGAAAAAGCCAAAATCGAGCTGTCTTCTGCGCAGCAGACCGACGTGAACCTGCCGTACATTACCGCAGATGCCACCGGTCCGAAACACATGAACATCAAAGTGACTCGTGCGAAACTGGAAAGCCTGGTTGAAGACCTGGTGAACCGTTCTATCGAGCCGCTGAAAGTCGCACTGCAGGACGCTGGCCTGTCCGTGTCTGATATCAACGACGTGATCCTCGTCGGCGGTCAGACCCGTATGCCAATGGTGCAGAAAAAAGTGGCTGAGTTCTTTGGTAAAGAGCCGCGTAAAGACGTTAACCCGGACGAAGCTGTGGCTATCGGCGCAGCGGTTCAGGGCGGCGTTCTGACCGGCGACGTGAAAGACGTACTGCTGCTGGACGTTACCCCGCTGTCTCTGGGTATCGAAACGATGGGTGGCGTGATGACTCCGCTTATCACCAAAAACACCACCATCCCGACCAAGCACAGCCAGGTGTTCTCTACTGCGGAAGACAACCAGTCTGCGGTAACCATCCATGTGCTGCAGGGTGAGCGTAAACGTGCGTCTGATAACAAATCTCTGGGTCAGTTCAACCTGGATGGTATCAACCCGGCGCCGCGCGGTATGCCGCAGATCGAAGTTACCTTCGATATCGATGCTGACGGTATCCTGCACGTTTCCGCGAAAGACAAAAATAGCGGTAAAGAGCAGAAGATCACCATCAAGGCATCTTCTGGTCTGAACGAGGAAGAAATTCAGAAAATGGTTCGCGATGCAGAAGCGAACGCTGAATCCGACCGTAAGTTCGAAGAGCTGGTTCAGACCCGTAACCAGGGCGACCATCTGCTGCACAGCACCCGTAAGCAGGTTGAAGAAGCAGGCGATAAACTGCCGGCTGATGACAAAACCGCTATCGAGTCTGCCCTGAGCGCGCTGGAAACTGCCCTGAAAGGCGAAGATAAAGCCGCTATCGAAGCGAAAATGCAGGAACTGGCGCAGGTTTCCCAGAAACTGATGGAAATCGCTCAGCAGCAACATGCGCAGCAGCAGGCTGGCTCCGCTGACGCTTCTGCAAACAACGCGAAAGATGACGACGTTGTCGACGCTGAGTTTGAAGAAGTAAAAGATAAAAAATAATCGCCCTTTGAACGGGTAATTACTGGCACGGGCGAAGAGGTTTCCTCTCCGCCCGTGTATGCATGTTAAGGGCAGATAAAAAGAGATGGCGAAAAGAGATTACTACGAGATTTTAGGCGTTTCCAAAACAGCGGAAGAGCGTGAAATCAAAAAGGCGTATAAGCGCCTGGCCATGAAATATCATCCGGACCGCAATCAGGGTGATAAAGAGGCCGAAGCTAAATTTAAAGAGATTAAAGAAGCCTATGAAGTGCTGACCGATGCGCAAAAACGCGCAGCCTACGATCAGTATGGTCACGCCGCGTTTGAACAAGGCGGTATGGGCGGCGGATTTGGCGGCGGCTTTAATGGCGGCGCTGATTTCAGTGATATCTTTGGTGACGTTTTTGGCGATATCTTTGGCGGCGGGCGTGGTCGCCAACGTGCGGCGCGTGGGGCTGATTTGCGTTATAACATGGATCTCACCCTGGAAGAAGCGGTGCGTGGCGTGACCAAAGAGATCCGTATTCCGACGCTGGAGGAGTGCGACGTTTGCCACGGCAGCGGCGCGAAAGCTGGCACGCAACCGCAAACCTGTCCGACCTGTCATGGTTCTGGTCAGGTACAGATGCGCCAGGGATTCTTTGCTGTACAGCAGACCTGCCCACACTGTCAGGGACGCGGTACGCTGATCAAAGATCCGTGCCATAAATGTCACGGTCATGGGCGTGTTGAAAAGAGTAAAACTCTGTCCGTTAAAATCCCGGCGGGCGTGGATACCGGCGATCGTATTCGTCTGGCAGGCGAGGGCGAAGCGGGCGAGCATGGCGCACCGGCAGGCGACTTGTACGTTCAGGTCCAGGTGAAACAACACCCTATTTTCGAGCGTGAAGGCAATAATCTTTATTGCGAAGTGCCGATCAACTTTGCGATGGCGGCGCTGGGCGGTGAAATTGAAGTGCCGACGTTAGATGGTCGCGTGATGCTGAAAGTACCGAGCGAAACACAAACGGGCAAGTTGTTCCGTATGCGCGGCAAAGGCGTGAAGTCCGTACGCGGTGGCGCGCAGGGCGATTTGCTGTGCCGTGTGGTGGTTGAAACGCCGGTCGGTCTGAGCGAAAAACAGAAGCAATTGCTAAAAGATCTTCAGGAAAGTTTTGGCGGCCCGACGGGAGAGAAAAACAGCCCGCGTTCAAAAAGCTTCTTTGACGGCGTGAAAAAATTCTTTGACGATTTGACTCGCTAATCTTTTTCCCGTTGTATTTTTCTTCAGCCCGGGTGTTTATCCGGGCTTTTTTCTGCCTGTACGCGCCCAGGCCTCTGTTAAACGCATCGTATCCTCTCATTTGTTGATATTTTGTTTTTACTGATAAACAAATTGATGTTAATCAGCAGTTTTGTATACGCTTATTCTTTAAAAAAACGTGATGTGATGACATTAACGATTGCTTTTTTAGATGCTGTGAATTGATTTATCTTGAGTATTATCTATATTGCTTTTTTTAGTTTCCGGAGGCAGACAGCGAATGGGATCGAAAGGTGCCAACAAGAGCTTTGATTATAATTTAATCAAAATTCTTGACGCTGTTATTTTGTCAGGAAATGCGGCTATGGCGGCAAAAAAGCTAGGCATTACACCGGCTGCCGTCTCTATGGCGTTAAAGCGCCTGCAGAGTTATTACCCGGAAGAACTGTTTAGCAGAGGGAAAGGCGGGCTCATCCCCACAGCTAAGGCTGTCGACATTCACCAAAATTTCAGTCAGGTGATGAAACTGGTGGATGACACATTTCTCTGTAATAGCAAAAAAGATGAAGCGTTCCAGATAACGTTATTAGGCAGTGATATTGTTGAAAGCTATTATCTTTCTCAGCTCTATAACAGCGATATTTTTGACCGTATTTTGATAAATCATTTCTCTGTCAGAAATATGAATCGGGAGCGTATCAGCGAACTTCTGTTTACTGCGCAAGGCGATCTGTTGATTGGTGCCGAACCTTTGCTGGAGTCCGGCATAGAGAATCAAATTATTGATAGTTTTAAATCATTTGTTTGTATCTGTAGCAGTAAACACATGCTGAGTACCCTCTCACAGCTATCGCTACATCATTTTTATTCTTCGCGTCATGCGTTATATCAGCCGGGGATGGGGGCTTCAGTGATATATCATGATAGCGAGTTATTTAAGGATGAGCTTTACTATACTGGCAGGCGTATTGTCGGCTATCGCAGTGATTCGCTTAACGGTTTGATGAGCATGATCGAACGAACCTCATTGATTGCATTGATGCCTTTGAAATTAGCGCTTTTTTATAAAAATCATCGTAAATATGACATTAAATTTATTCAGCCTCCGCCCGAACTGGCTTTGAAGTCAGTTCAGGTCTATGCATCCTGGAATAAAAATAGTAGAAATATATCGACGATTAATGAGATGGTAAGTATGTTACAAACGCTTTCCTCCTTCCGTCGCTAATACACCTCATTTTTACTCTTTGATTTAATATGGTTTTAAATGATGTGCTTTGATTTTTACCCTTCTGACAGGGCGCTTACACTCCTTGTGTTAATTATTCATTTATAATGATTTCGGAGTGTTAAAATGTCTATTCCCAACCATGTGTCGACAACAGAAGTTGTGCTATTGGAGCTAGAGATCTTACTCACTATTATTTCGATTGGCGCGTGGGGAGGCTTTGTCAGCTATCTTTTACGCAAAGATAAGACAGAATATAATAGTTCTCATGAAAGTATAAAATATTGCTTAACGCAGATCGTGATTTCCTGCTTCACCAGTTTCTTGTTAAGCGCGATTGCAATCGAAAAAGAATGCAGTTTCAACATTGTTCTGTTGGCGGCAGGCTTAGGCGGTGTTTTCGCGAGTCCGATCTTAAAAATTCTTGGGCGGCGGATTAAAAAAATTATCGAAGGAAATAATTCAGATTAATTATCATTCGCAGTATCAGGCTCATCCGTGAGCCTTTTACGCGTCTTTTTTCAGCCGGGTCTAGGTCACTCTATTCTTGATCCAGCCATAAATAAATTGTTCGTTATTGTGGTTTTTTTCAGCAACGTTTAAGTAGTACGTGCCCTGACTGCAATTGAGGGCTTTCACCAAAACGGCTTCCCCTTCCTGGCCTCGCCAGGCCAAATAATGTTCGAGAGCGGCAAGCGTCCGCGGGCCAATATTGCCATCCACATGAATATCCGGGTAGCGTTTACCTTCGTGATTAAAGACGTTCAACCAGCGTTGCAGCCACGCGCTGGGGTGGTAAGCGCCTATGTTGACTGCCGCATCGCACAGCTCGAAGGAGACTGGCCACGATAGCGTCGAGATGACATCAAAGCCTGGTTTTATCCAGTAATCCTCTTCGAGAATCGCGTAGGCTTCAGCGCGGGTCAGATCCCGCATATCGCCAGCGTAGCCATGCGCTCGCGCCGTGGCTTCGGTAATGCCCCAATGGGTGGCGCCGCCTTTATCTTTAGGGTTAAATACGTAACCGCCTTCAAGCGCAATAATTCCATCTATAATTGGATTCATCTTCCCTTTCCTTCGCTTAGTGAATATGCAGATACATGAGAGAACCTAACGTTACTGAAAATACGGTCGTCAGGGCAGCGATGGTTTGCCGTACAATCTGTTTTTTTCTTCCCTTTGTTTCGCTATCCGTCGCGATAATGGCGATATCACTATTAACTTTGAGGCCTTGTCTTGGAATGGTAATAAAAAGATCGTTAATACCAAGCGCTTTAAGGTCACGTCTGATTAAATAGAGAATCTGCGTTAGATTTGCATCATTAACATAGTGGCTTCGACTTCCCCATAACGCGGTGGTTATTTTTTGTCGCTCGATAATCTCCAGATGAGCATTCTCGATGATGAAACTGAGACATTTGGCTCTCATCGCAGTCATTTTAATAACCTGTGAATTTGAGACCGTCCTCAGTTCATATTTACCTTCATTGTAAATGCAGTTGCTATTAATGATATAAGTTTTCATAACGTCTTCCTTTAGAAATGTACATCCTGGTTGTCTGTGGTGACTATATTGTATGAGAAATGTCTTAATCCAATAAATGTCACTGGTTTTATTGTATTGTCATTGTCTATAGCGAGTGTAATCACATTATTTCATTGTAATTAAATGATATTTAATTACATGATAAATGATATTTACTATGTTCTCACCAGAACGGACTAAGCGGGCGCTGAGAGGTGTTGTTTTCTCTTCGGTAGACGGTGTTGTTAACCTCATTTTTATGATTTTTATATCATCTAAAAAGATGATGTTTTGTGATTAGCTATTTTTTATGCCTGTAACGATTATGGACCCCGCAGAACGAGCTGCGACAATTTTGAAACGTAAAAGGAAATTTGAAAATGGCTACAAGCAAACTGATTCAAGGCGATACAATTACTGAAACTACCCATGCAGCGAATGGTTTTGACCCTGCAACAAGCGATGATAAAATAAGCTATACTTCCGCTCGTGTTGCGAAACCGGTATACAATAAATATAAAAATTCCACGACTAAACCGAAGGTATTCGGTTATTACACCGACTGGTCACAGTATGACAGCCGTCTGCAAGGCAATATGTCCCAACCGGGCCGTGGTTATGATTTAACCAACGTTTCACCGACGGCTTATGACAAACTGATTTTCGGCTTTGTTGGCATCACCGGTTTCAGAAAAATTGATAAAGAAAACCGCGATGTCGTAGCAGAAGCGGCAGCACAGTGCGGCAAAGTGAAATATGAGCCGACCTTCCTCGATCCGTGGGGCGATTTCCAGTCTTATATCAACCTGGGTTTTGAAACCAGCGGCTGGGATGTTGATCCGAAAACCGTGACCCAGGCTAACGCCAAAGGTATGCTGGGCGCACTGCGTGATATGCAGGCAAAAGCGAAAGCCGCAGGTCACACGCTGGCGCTCTCCATGAGTATCGGCGGCTGGAGCATGAGTAACGGGTTCCACGAAACCGCCGCTTCTGACTCTTCTCGTAAAATCTTCGCCAAAGGCGTGGTGAAACTGTTCAAACAGTTCCCGATGTTCAGCGAAGTGGATATTGACTGGGAATACCCGAACGATGAAGGGGCGGGCAACCCGTTTGGTCCGGAAGATGGCGCTAACTACGCGCTGCTGATTGCCGAACTGCGTAAACAGCTGGATTCCGCTGGTCTGAGCAATGTGAAGATCTCTATCGCTGCTTCCGCAGTGACCACGATTTTTGATCACGCTAACGTAAAAGATCTGCTGGCTGCCGGCCTGTATGGCATCAACCTGATGACCTATGATTTCTTCGGTACGCCGTGGGCGGAAACGCTTGGCCACCATACCAACCGCAAAGCGCTGGAAGAGGGCGGCTGGGCTGTCGAAACCATCGTTGATCACCTGCTGGCGGAAGGTTTCTCCGCTGACCGTATCAACATCGGTTATGCTGGCTATACCCGTAACGCTCGTCAGGCAGAAATTGAATCCCTGTCGCCGCTGAAAGGTTCTTATAACCCGGGAACAGGTGACACTACAGGTTCTTTCGAATCCGGCACCAGCGAATGGTATGACGTCATTTATAGCTACCTGGATCTGGAAAACCAGAAAGGTCGTAACGGTTTCAACGTTTACACCGACCAGGTCGCTGACGCTGACTACCTGTATAGCCCGGAATCCAAACTGTTTTTATCCCTGGATACGCCGCGTACTGTCAAAGCAAAAGGCGAATATGCAGCGAAACTGGGCCTGGGCGGCGTGTTTACCTGGACTATCGATCAGGACAACGGCGTGCTGGTTAACGCCGTGCGTGAAGGTCTGGGTTATGAAATCGAATCTGAAGTTATTGATATGGAACCGTTCTACTTCGAAGGTATCAATGTAGAAAATGGTGAAGAACAGAGCGATAGCGACGACGCGCAGAAAGTCAACCACGCGCCGAAAGCGGCGATTGAACTGCTGGTCGTAGGCGGATCTACGGTACAGCTGTCTGGCGCAGGTTCTTCTGATGAAGATAGTGATGAATTGTCCTTTAGCTGGGGCGTGCCTTCTCAAATCGCTGTGGCAGACAAAACGGCAGAAATCATTGAGGTTGTGGTACCGGAAGTTAGCGAAAAAACAGCCTTTCAGTTCACCCTGTTTGTACGCGACTGCTACAACGAACCGTCTTCTCAACAGCGCTTTGTTCTGACGGCTGTGCCTGCGCTATCTCAGGTTCAACCGGAACCGGAAGAGGAAGAAGAGATTATCGTTCCTGTACCGGACGAGGAAGAAGATACCACGCCGGCTGAGGATGATACGCCAGCAGATGACAAAACGTCACCTTACGCGCAGTGGGATGCTTTGACCGTTTATGGCGCAAACTGGGGTTCTTTCGAAATCGTTAGCTGGAAAGGCCATAACTATCAGGTGAAATGGTGGTCTATGGGCAACCAGCCTGACCTGAACTGCGGTGTCGGCGGTGCATGGACCGATCTTGGCGCTTACTAATACACGGCATTAAGCACGCTGTATTGGGCTTCATGATTTAAGCCCCGGTTTTCCGGGGCTTTTCTCCACCAGGGACAGAGGAAGAGTAGACCATGACCATTTCCATCCATGCCAGCGCATTTGACGTCAACAGCTGGTATCAAAAAATCACCTTAACCTTTATTAATGAGAGCGGTAATGCGGTCGATATGAACCATGCCGCAATATCGTTCACGGCCTCCGGGCACATCGATCCATGGGGAAATAGCGGCGGTACGCTCAAAGGGAACCTGCCGCTTACGTTGAACGATAGTTCGTATGGCACGCTGGAAACTAACAACATCATCATTAATAACAGCGATGCATTACTTCTTCAGCCGGGCGAACGCGGGACGCTCTCTTTCAGCCTCGCGGCGACACAGGTGCCGGTAAAAATGTCCACCATCACCTTGATGCTGGCGTCATCGTCATCCGAAGACACAGAGTCTGAAACCTTATCCGATGAGGAGACGCCAGCGATACCCGCCGCAGATGAACACCCCGCCGAACCCGATGCGCCGGAAAAGGATAACGACCTTCAGGAACGCGGCCTTACGCTTAACGTTAGCGAGTTGAATACCGCGAGTTGGTATCAACGCGTCACCTTTACGCTGACCAACCTCTACGCCCAGGCGGTAGATCTCAATCAGCTTCAACTGAATTTTACGGCCAGCGCGCACCCCGACCCCTACAGTCCGTTTCAGGGAACAATGCTGGGGAATCAGGCCGTGACGCTGGCCAGCGATGGGGGATGGCCCATCGAGAAGAATACCATCACCATTAATCATGACGGCGCGCTGATGCTGGCGGCGGGGGATACCGCCGAATTACAGTGCTATCTGGCCGCCACGCAGACGCCAGTTGCCATCAGCGATTTGAGCGCGACGTTGGCCCATGACCCTGCCCGTCAGGGAAAAATTTGCGTTCATTTTCCTGCCATGACGCAGACCGTGGCGCTTAAACCGGCGATTGAGCTGCTGTTTCCTGCCGGCGAAACCCGTCGCTTTGTCGGTGAGTGGGGAGAGGTGCTGACAATAGGCGATCTTAGCGCAGGAACGTATCGGCTTACCGTACCGGTACTGGCGAATGATGAGATGCAAATCGCGCCAGTCGAGTCCTCTTTTACCGTTACGCTGCAAACCGGCGATGCCGCCGCGCAGGTCCAGGTATCCTGTCTGCCGATTGTCCGTTATGCCAGCGCGCGTCTGATGATTGACGCCCCTGCGCTTGGTAATGCGAAATTGACCGTTGAGATCGCCGATGCTACGCAAGCGGATGAGCGTACCGTCACGCTTATCGCCAACCAACCGCAGTTAATCACCCGGCTACTGGCGGGGCATCATTATACGGTCAATCTGCAGCCTGCGATGATTAATAACCGCTTTATATCGGCACCCATACAGCTTACGGGTTTTATCCCTGCTGCGGCGCAGGTTGCCGAGGTTGCTGTCGCTTACCAGCAGGCAGCGATCGACACGGCGAGTTTCGTGACGGTGGATGCCACTCTACTGGGCCTGCCTGATGGCGTCGCGCCGCAGCGTTATCTGTTCAGCAGCGGTAAATATCAATACTCATTAATGCTGGAGAGCGGTAGCGATCGGCAGACGTTGGCATTACGCTTTGCGCCCGGGCTGTATGATGTTCAGACGGACGATATTTTCATCGACAGCGTGCCGTGGCGTTGTGAACAGGCCGGGCCGCTACGGTTGTTGCAAAAGGTCAACCATGTGGCGCTGGAGTTTCTGCCCGGCGTGACGCTACAGGTAAAAGGTTGGCCTGATTACCTTGCTCATGGCGGCGTGACGGTTAACGCGCCAGAGACGGTTTCTCTTTATCGCGATATACCGTTTAGCGCGTTGTTTAAATACGATGGTTTTGACGGCGGCGGCGATCCGGTTCCGGCCGCGGAGGTTGACGTGAACGGGGATGGTTTTCTGGATTACGCGACGTTACCGATCCATAAAACCGTTGCGCTGGTGCGCCAGATAGAAAAAGAAGCCGGGCGTAGCGTCATGCCGGTAATGGTTATTTATACCGCGAATGCCAGCGGCGGTAGCGCCCTGGCGGATTTACAGGATGCGCAAAAGCTACGTAACCATTTTGGTAACTTTATTACCCAGTGTCTGGCGGCGCAGTCATACAAAGATGAGACGCATCCTGTCCCGGCCACCTTTGTGCTTAACCCGGATTTTCTCGGGGCGCTACAGCAAGGACCGTATGGCTATACCGTAGTACGGCAAAAAAACAGTGTGCCGGTGAATGCCCAACTGGCGACGGCGATACAAGCATTACCGGCGATGGCTGGCTTTATCGCGCCTTCGTTGCCGACGTTTAGCGACGATCTCTACGGCTATATTCAGGCGGTGAACTATCTTGTTCGTCAGTTTGCCCCGGACGTGGCTTTTGGCTGGCAGACGAATGTCTGGGCGACAGGAACGGCGGACTGGGTGCTGCGCGATACCGCTGATCCGGTAGCTGAAGGGCAGGCGATCGCCGAATTTATTCATGAACTGGGCGTTTATAGCGGAGAATATGCGCCGGACTTTATTGCGTTTGATAAATTTGAGCGTGACTGTTTCAGTCCTGATGCGCTTGCCCACTATGGCTGGAATGCGACATGCTGGCTTAATTACCTGGCGATGGTCAAACAGGTGACGAAAGCGCTGCTGACGCCCGCCATGCTGTGGCAAATCCCTGGCGGCCATATGCCTACAGTAGAAGAGGGCGTCAGTAAAATCAGCGCTGCGCACTTTGCATCCGGCGGAACCTTTTTTATGGGGGACGCCCGCATTGGCAGCGATCCTGACACGCTCTCTTTGCAGCTACTCAATACGGCCTTAAATAGCGCGACTTACGGCGTCCCGACCGTCGGCGACTTTTTACGTAAAGATAAAGGGTATGACTGGGGCCAGATGCAGGCGCTGAACCTACCGGACTTTAACGTCTTTTCGATCTTATGGGGCGGTGGTTCTACTATCAGTATTACGACAATCCATTCTAACGGTGAAGACGGCGGCTGGCTGGCGGATAAAATGGTAGAGTATTATGCTGCTCCACGCTATTTCAGATAATATCACTGATTATTTGCATTAATCTGGACTATTAGTTTGAGATTCGAAGGCGCGCTCTTTCGAATCTCTTTTCTTGCGCCCCCTGACCTCTCATTCTTTATGCGTAATTCGTGATTAATTTTCTGTAATCATTTTGTATTAAGAATTGTCTTAATCTTAAAAATATTGCGTATTAGTGCCTTGTGAATACAGAAATACTGCATAGCGATGTTATTTATTATTAATTTAAGTACTTTTTGAGAGGTTATACTGTGGCGCTACATTGAGTAGATAACCGTTAATGAAAAAATGATGAACGACGCTTTTGCTAAAGATAATAATGAGAATTCATTACACTCTTTTCTTTTTTCTCAGCAGGCTAAACCTCACGCGGCGATTGATGCCTTATTTTCGGCCTTGTTGCCATTTGGTCAACCGTTTACGCTGGGTATCGGCGATGAGTTTTATTTACAGGCAAATGATGAACACTACATTGTATTACTGGAGTCTGGCGTTGTTTCTTTCTGTCATAATGACAAACGACTCCATATATCTTCATCGTTTGCGCCATCGGTCGTGGGTATGGTTGACAGCTATGGCGCTACCTATAATGTCCCCGCGCGACCGGAACACTTTTTGCTCGCAGAAACGGTTTGTACCGGTAGATTTGTTCGCCTGCCGGATTTTATAAAAATCGCCGATGAATGCGATTTATGGCACGACGTGGCCCGTTGTCTGGCTTACCGTCTGATGGTGATGAGCGCGCGCGATCGTGAATTAGTCGGCGTCGATTCTTATCTGAAAGTTCGGGCGCTGCTGACTGAAATCTGGGCTTATCCACAGGCCTACCGGGAAAGCATTATCGTGTTGAATTTTATTCAACGACGTACCGGGATATCGCGCAGTCGGACCATGAAGATTCTGTCTGAACTAAAAAAAGGCGGGTATATCCATATTGATAATGGGCGGCTGACGGCGCTCGGAAAACTGCCAGTGGCGTATTAATGTACTATATGCAACGATATATTTACATATCTCGACTGAATTTGCCTGTTATCGTTAATAGAATGTTTTATTGAAGGTTGTTATGAAGGCTATTTTTAAAAAGTCAATACTGCTAAAGGAGATAGGCCGAACGACTGGTGTAAAGTTAATATAAAACAATAAGTTATGCTTAGTCCTATAAAACCAAATGTCGATGATTGCAACTTGCCGTTGGCTTGCTAATAATTAATAACATCGTTATCTCATTATAACGTAAAGATTAACTCACGACGTTGAGTGGCTGTTTTATTGCTTCTGACATTTATATCAGAACAAGAAGACACTTTTTTTCGCATAAGAAAAAGTCGTGATATTGCTGTGAAAAAATATCAGCAGCCGTTTCGTTAAAAAAATCTGATTACCCTCATTTTTATATTTAAAAGGAGCTTGAATGAAAAAGCCTGTACTAGCATTAATGGTCTCTGCAATTGCCTTTGGCGGAATGTTGTCCACCGCGCAAGCGGATACTACAACCGTCACTGGCGGTACGGTAAATTTTGTCGGACAGGTCGTTGACGCCGCCTGTTCTGTTTCCGCTGACTCTGTCGATCAGACCGTGACATTAGGCCAGGTTCGCGCCAGTAAATTAACCGAGGCCGGTATGGTGGCGAATCAAAAAGAAGATTTCACCATTAAACTGGAAGACTGCGATACTCAGACCAGCCAGAATGCGGCGGTGATTTTTAATGGCCAGCAGGACGCAAACCAGCCGGGTTCGCTGGCGAATACCGCTGGGGCAGGTTCGGCGACGAATGTGGCATTACAACTTTATGGACCAGATGGCCAGGCGCTGAATATCGGTGAATCGTCCAGTACTGTTACCTTGAACGATGGCGAAAACGTTATTCCGCTTAGCGTGGATTATATCGCTACCGGTACGGCGACTGCCGGTAATGTTACCGCGACGGCGACATTTAGCATGGTTTATTCCTGATTCCTTATCGGGATTTTTTTTCTCGTCTGTTGGGAGGCGAGAAAGGGGCGTTACGCGCGTCACTGCGCGTAACAAACCGACGGCATCAGGATATTACGCAGATGAAAAAAAACGTACCGATTTTCCTTCGATTATTGCTACTGCTGTCGGCGGCCGGCCTGTCGTTTGCCGCGCAGGCGGGAGGCATTGCGCTGGGCGCGACCAGGGTGATTTATCCGCAGGGAAGTAAGCAAACCTCCTTGCCGATTATTAATTCTTCTGCCAGCAATGTTTTTTTAATTCAGTCATGGGTCGCCAATGCCGATGGTTCACGCTCGACGGATTTTATCATTACGCCGCCTCTCTTTGTGATCCAGCCTAAAAAAGAAAATATATTACGTATTATGTATGTCGGGCCGTCATTACCGACCGATCGCGAAAGCGTATTTTATTTAAACAGTAAAGCGATACCCTCTGTCGATAAAAATAAATTGACCGGCAACTCCCTGCAAATTGCGACGCAAAGCGTGATTAAGCTATTTATCCGCCCGAAAAATCTGGCGGAGGCGCCAGCTCATGCCCCGTCGACGCTTCGCTGCCGTAACGAGCGCGGCCAGCTAACGATTACTAACCCTTCGCCGTACTACGTTTCGATGGTTGAACTGTACAGCGCGGGGAAAAAACTGCCGAATACTATGGTACCGCCGAAAGGCGCGATCACTCTCCCGGCGACGCCCGGCCAGGTATCTTTGCGCACGGTAAACGATTTTGGCGCAACGACGCCAGCACGCGTTTGTCCAGCTTCATGATGTTATGCGTAATCAGCTTTTCATGACGCGATATTACTCCAGCGTAGCTAAACCCGTATTAACCCCGCTGGCGTTGGCTATCGCATTGGCGCCTGCGCCGGGGTGGGCGGAAAACTATTTCAACCCGGCATTTCTGTCTGACGACCCGTCTGCGGTGGCCGACTTATCGACCTTTTCCCGTAATGCCCAGGCGGCGGGAATGTATCGCGTTGACGTTTACCTGAACAATACGTTTCTCGCGACCAGAGACATTGCCTTCCAGGCGGTGAAAACGACGGGAAAAAGCGCGCCCACCGATGACAGCGGATTACGCGCCTGCCTGACGCCTGAAATGCTTAAAAATATGGGGGTAAACACCGGGGCGTTTCCACTGTTGGCGAAGGCGGCG
This sequence comes from Salmonella sp. JXY0409-18, assembly GCF_020268625.1. Classification (NCBI taxonomy): domain Bacteria; kingdom Pseudomonadati; phylum Pseudomonadota; class Gammaproteobacteria; order Enterobacterales; family Enterobacteriaceae; genus Salmonella; species Salmonella sp. JXY0409-18. The sequence continues at coordinate 3,831,168 of NZ_CP084216.1, read as the reverse complement.
GCGGGAAGTTGCCCGGATCTCGCCAGTGCGATACCGGCCGCCCGGACCCGCTTTGATTTTGCGCAGCAACGTCTCGACATTAGCATCCCGCAGGCGGCGATGGTTGCCAGCGCCAGAGGCTATATCCCACCGCAATACTGGGATGAAGGTATTAACGCGTTGCTATTGAATTACACCTTTACCGGCGCGAATAGTCAGGATCGGAGCGCAGGCGGCAGTGCGGAGAACAGCTATTTTCTTGGATTGAATAGCGGCCTTAATCTGGGGGCCTGGCGGTTACGCGACTACTCCACATGGAACGCGAATAGCGGCGATCAGAATAGCGACAGCGACTGGCAGCACATCAGTACTTATCTGGAACGTGATGTGGTCTTTTTGCAGGGAGAACTGACGGCAGGCGATAGTTATACCCCCTCCGCATTATTCGACAGCATTCCTTTTCGCGGGCTACAACTGGCGTCTGACGACAATATGTTGCCAGACAGCATGAAAGGCTTCGCGCCGACCATTCACGGCATTGCCAGAAGCAACGCGCAAGTGACCATTCGGCAAAACGGCTACATCATCAATCAGCGCTATGTGCCGCCCGGGGCATTTACTATTAATGATCTCTATCCCACCGCCGCCAGCGGCGATTTGACTGTGGAAGTCAAAGAGTCTGACGGTTCTATTAATCGCTATAACGTGCCCTATTCCGCCGTGCCGATTCTACAACGAGAAGGGCGGCTGAAGTATGCGGCGACGGTGGCGGAGTATCGTAGCGATAGTAGTCAAAAAGAGAAGGTGAAATTCACTCAGGCGACCTTGATATGGGGGTTACCGCATGGTTTTACGCTGTATGGCGGAACACAACTTTCCAGTCATTATCACGCGCTGGCGATCGGCAGCGGCGCAAATCTGGGCGACTGGGGCGCGGTGTCGCTGGATGTCACCCAGGCTACCAGTACGCTGGCGGATAATAACACCTACCAGGGGCAATCGCTGCGTTTCCTGTATGCCAAATCGCTTGCACAGTCAGGAACCAATTTACAGCTTATGGGCTATCGCTATTCAACCTCGGGCTTTTATACGCTGGATGATACCACGTGGAAACGGATGAGCGGCTATGACGATGACAGTCGGACTGACAGCGATAAAAGCAGGCCGGAATGGGCGGATTATTACAATCTTTATTATACCAGAAGGGGGAAAGTACAACTCGATATCAATCAACAGCTAGGCGGGTTGGGATCGCTTTTTATTACCGGCAGTCAACAAAGTTACTGGCACACTGATGAAAAGGATTCTTTGTTGCAGGTGGGATACAGCGATACGCTGGCGGGTATTGCATGGAGTGTTTCTTATAACAATAACAAATCCGCAGGCGATGCGGAGCGCGATCAAATTTTCGCGCTGAATATCTCGGTGCCGCTAAGTCAATGGCTGCAACACGATGATGAGGTTACGCGCCATCACAATGTTTACGCTACCTTTAGCACCAGTACGGACAAACAGCATAACGTTACGCAGAATGCGGGCCTTAGCGGCACACTGCTGGACGAAAACAATCTTAGTTACAACATACAGCAAGGTTATCAAAATCACGGTATTGGCGAAAGCGGCTCCGCCAGCCTGGAATACGATGGGGCGAAAGGCAACGCCAACATTGGCTATAACGTTAGCGATAACGGCGATTACCAGCAGGTGAATTATGGCCTGAGCGGCGGCCTGGTGGCGCACGTGCATGGAGTGACGCTAAGCCAGCCGCTGGGCAATACCAATATTTTGATTGCCGCGCCGGGCGCAGCCAACGTCGGCGTTGTCGACCAGCCGGGTATTCATACGGACGCGCGTGGCTATGCGGTGGTGCCGTATGCGACGACATATCGCCAAAACCGTATGGCGCTGGACGTTAACGCGATGGCTGATGATGTCGATATTGATGACGCGGTGACTCGCGTTGTGCCGACCGAAGGCGCGCTGGTTCTGGCCCGCTTTAAAGCGCGAGTCGGCGCGCGTGCCCTGGTAACGCTGAATCATAACGGTAAGCCTGTACCCTTTGGCGCAACGGTGACGGTGAATGATCGTCATGCGGAGGCGATTGTTGACGAGGCCGGGGAAGTCTATCTTTCCGGGTTGTCAGCGCAAGGCATTCTGCACGTTCGCTGGGGGAACCTGCCGGATCAACAGTGTGTCGCGTCCTATCATCTCTCTTCCTCCCGTCAGATTCTGAGTCGACAACATGCGGAGTGTCATTAAATGAAAATACCTCTTTTATTTGCTCTGCTGGTGGGAAGTGTCGTATCGCAGTACGCATTCGCAGACGTGTGTAAAAACGTTAACGGTGTACCTTCCAGTATTAATTACGATTTAACGACCACTCTGACGGCAGAACAAAACCAGGTGGGAAAGACGGTTCAACTGGAAAAAAGCCAGGAAGTTAATGTACAGGCGGTGTGTCCCGCCGGCGCGGCGACCAATAGCCAGACTTATCGCTCCTATGTGTCGCCATATCCGGTCGTAGAAACGAGCGGTAACTGGAAATATTTAAAGCTGGACCCGGACTATCTTGAAGGCGGAATGCGAATTGAGGATTCTTCGGCGGGCGATATCTATCCGCCAATGAACAATGTCCTGATGGGATATGATGAAAATGTGAAAGCGGGTCAACCGTTTTACGTTCGTGACTCAAATCTGGAGTTTCAGCTCAAAATTGTTAAACCGTTCGTCGGCACGGTGAATATTAGTCCTAAGACTATGTTCAATGTTTATGTCATGACCGCCGCAGGCGATCCGCTGACAGATGTCGTGTACAGCATTCTTTATAGTGGAACGGTGACCGTACCGCAAAGCTGCGAAATCAACGCCGGACAAACGATTCTGGTGAATTTCGGCGCATTGTACAGTGGCAATTTCAACCATGCAGGCCAAAAGCCGGAGGGGGTACGAGCGAAAAAATTTAGCGTACCGGTAAAGTGCAGCGGCCTGGATTCGCAGGTCAATTTAACGATGCGTCTTATCGCTACGCCGGATAGCCACGTTCCCCAGGCTATCGCTTCGGATAATGCGGATGTCGGCGTAGTGGTCGAAACCGATGAAGGAAACGCGCTTATCCCCAATGATGCACAGAGCGTCGCGCCTTTTATCACCGATAGCGCCGGACGCGCTAACATCACATTGCAAGCCTACCCGGTGAGTACAACAGGCGAAACGCCAGCGGAAGGGGCGTTTACCGCGCTGGCCAGCCTGCGAGTGGACTTTGACTAAATGAACAGATCACACTGCGCTCTTTTTGCCATGGGACTGATGCTGTGTCCACAAATCAATGCCAGCGCTGACGACCTCGCTTATAACCTCGAATTTACCGGCACTATTGTGGCGCAAACCTGCGACATAGATATTTCCAGCCTCAGTCAAAGTATTGATTTAGGGCAGTTTGCGGTCGGCGATTTTCCTTCGACAGGAACAACGACAAAATTTAAGCCCTTTAATATCAACCTCAAAAATTGTTCCCGAGGAATTGCCGGGGCGAAGATCTGGTTTACCGGCGAACCCGATCCGGACAATCCCGCGCTACTGGCGATAACCGATACCGGGATGGGAAGCGGAAACATGTTAGCAAGCGGGGTAGGGGTGGAAATTCTGAATGATGATCAGGATACCATCAGTATCAATAATGCCGACTCAGTGGTCTATCCGTTGAAAGCCGGACGCAACACGCTGTCTTTTTATATTCGCTATAAATCGACCCGGCCTACGGTCACGTCCGGGAACGCGACGGCGGTCATGTATTTCGATATGCAGTATGAATGAGGAGCCATCGTAATTATGCGTAACGATATCCTGTACGGCATCGGGATGCTGCTGGCGGCATCCGGCGTCCAGGCGCATGATGGCCGGGTCTATGTCTCCGGAACCATCACGGACAATACGTGTTCGCTCTCTCCAGACTCGGAAAATATTAACGTGGCGATGGGCGCGGTTTCTCAACGGCAGTTTTATCGCGCAGGCGACGGTTCCGCATGGCAACCTTTTGCTATCGATTTACAAAACTGCGGCAGCACTGCCAGCGGCGTAACGGTCAGTTTTAGCGGTGCGGGGGACAGCCGTAATACGGATTTATTGGCGCTTACCGCAGGGGAAAGCGACGCTTCAGGCATTGGGATTGCGCTTTATGATCAAAATAAAACCTTAATCCCACTGGGGCAGGAGAGTGATGTAGTGACGCTCAGTCCGGGCCAGGCGTCGGCGCATCTGCAATTTTACGCGCGTTATCTTGCCGATGGCGGCACGGTAACGCCCGGGGATGCCAATGCCTCCGCAACCTTCATTCTTGCCTATGAATAAGTTCTTTTTACGCTGCGCGATATATTGGTGCTTGCTTCCCATATCATGGGCGCAGGCTGGCGTGGTAATTGGCGGTACTCGCTTTATCTATCATGCGGGCGCCCCGGCATTAAGCGTACCGGTAAGTAACCATTCAGAAGCGTCCTGGTTAATTGATACGCATATTTTACCTGGCGGCCGCTGGCCCGGAACCAAAAACGAAGGAAATATCACGCCCTTCGTGGTCACGCCGCCATTATTTATGCTTTCAGCGCGCCAGGAAAACACGCTGCGGGTGGTTTATACCGGCGAACCGCTACCCGCCGACAGGGAAAGTTTGTTTACCTTGAGTATCGCCGCTATTCCCTCCGGTAAACCGGAAGCGAACCGTGTACAAATGGCGTTTCGTTCGGCTTTAAAATTGCTCTATCGCCCTGAGGGACTCGCCGGCAATCCACAGCAGGCCTACCGGCATCTGAGCTGGTCGCTTACCCCTGATGGCGCGACGGTACGCAATCCGACACCCTATTACGTTACACTCTTTTTATTACGCGCTAACGAGCGCGCCCAGGACAACGCCGGGGTCGTGGCTCCCTTTGCAACGCGTCAAACGGACTGGTGCCGGCACACGGTTCGCTGCACTGTGCGCTGGCAAAGTATTAATGACTATGGGCGGGTAATGCCAGCGCAAACCGTGGATCTGACGCGTATTCATTAACCTATTTTTCAGGCGTCTCCCGATAGCGGGAGGCTTTCCGATCTTATCGAACGAGACTTTTATTATGTATTATCACGCGTTAAAACTTTCCCGACTGGCGATGTTGACGTTGGCAGGCGTTGCCGTATCCGCCTCGGCAATCGCCGCCGATTCTGCCCCGACGTCGCAAATTGGTCCGACGGCGGAAGCCTACATCGTCAGTCATCCGGATAAAGTGGGAGAGGTGGTGGCAACGTATTTGGCCGAACATCCGGAATTTTTGGTCGCCGCCAGCGAGACATTGCATCAGCGTCAGCAGATTGCGCAACAACAGGCGTATGTTCAACTGGCATTGCAGTATCGTGCTGAGTTGCTCAGTAGCAGCAGTCCTTCCGTTGGGCCCAACGAGGCAAAAGCGGCGGTGGTGATGTTCTTTGATTACCAGTGCTCGTGGTGCAGCAAAATGGCGCCTGTGGTCGAAAACCTGATTAAGGCGAACCCGGATACCCGGTTTATTTTCAAAGAGTTTCCTATTTTTTCCTCCCGCTGGCCGGTATCCGGACTGGCGGCCAGAGTCGGCGAACAGGTATGGCTTACCCAGGGCGGGGCGAAATATCTCGACTGGCATAATGCGCTTTATGCCACAGGGAAGGTGGAAGGCGCGTTAACGGAACACGATGTCTATACCCTGGCGCAACATTATCTAACGCCGACGCAGCTGGTCGCCGTAAAAGAAGCGCAAAGCAGTGGTGCAGTACATGATGCGCTCCTCACTAACCAGGCACTGGCGCAGCATATGGACTTTAGCGGCACGCCTGCTTTTGTCGTCATGCCTCAGACGCAAAACGGTGATGTAAAACGGGTGACCGTGATCCCGGGAAGCACGACTCAGGATATGTTGCAAATGGCGATTCAGAAAGCGAAGGGGTGATATTCGCTCAGAGGAGAACGCACAGGAGTGAAAGTAAAATGAAGTCTATGCGTTGCGTCATACCGGTGATTTTACTTTCCTTTATCGTTCATGAAGGGACAGCGAAACCGACCGCTCAGATTCATTTTATGGGATCGGTTGTTGAGGCAGGCTGCTGGAATGACGTGGGAACCTTAGAAATTCAATGCCATAATAAACAGGGAGTTGAACGTTATATTATTGTCGAGAATATTATCACGCCGATATCGTCTCCTCATGCAACGGTAAAACGAGATTATTTGGATGAAGATAAGCAATTAACAGTGCTACGCATTGTCTATGACTGAACCGCGTAGCAGACCGCAGATGGTGTCCCGTCAGTGTCGTGTGAGGATATTATGAAAAATGTTCTCACCTTCCCGGGACACGGTCTACAGACTTTATCTTCAGATAAACGGCGCTAAAAAGAAAAGTACGATCAATAAAAAAAGAGTGGGAATACCAATGGATATAATTTTATTACATCGGTGAGTATGATATTGAATAGCTTGTGGCGGTATGTCAGCAGCGTCAATGATAAATCTTTCATCGATTTTTATCCCCTGCCTGGGGAGTGTAACGAACAGTTCGAAAAGCCCGATTTGTTGTAAATCTCGTCGCAGCAGATAAAGAAGTTGCGTCAAATTAGCATCGCTAACAAATTGACTTCGCTCTCCCCAAACTGCGTGTGAAATCATTTCTCGCGTAATCAACTTCCTGTAGGCGTTTTCAATAAGATAGCTTAAGCAGCGCGCACGCATTAACGTCATCTTTAGCACTTTTTTATCATGTAATGATATTATTTCTCTTAACGACTCATTATAAATAAATTCGTTATTAATAGAGTATTGTCTCATGAATTCACTCCATTTTGATATTCATAAGGTAAGTTTCACACTGTCAGTGTGTTCACTGGCGGTAAAGTACTTCTTGCATCAGCACGGATAAGCGTAGAGAATCTCAAAGAAATAAGAGAATCATTTGTGATTAAACAGGATAACATTATGCTTTTTTACTTTTTTATAAAGTGTGCCAGATGTTTTTGATGTTTTTTATAAAATAGTATCATGTGTTTTTATTTCATACAGGCTGAAATGATATCAATAAAACTATAATTTAATAACAAACAGGTAGAGGAAATGATTTACTTATTGAAATAAGTGTGGTGCAAGGTTAATCTGCGCTTTAAATGATGGTGCCAGATTATACCAGCCAGGAAAACCTATATGCGGCCAATAAAAAATGCTAAAAAAATTGACTACAATCTGATCAAAGTATTCGATACGGTTATTACTGAAGGAAATGCAACCAGGGCGGCGAGGAAACTGGATGTCACGCCTGCGGCGATCTCTCAGGCTCTTCTTCGCTTACAAAATCTTTATGGCGAAGAGTTATTTATCAGAACCCGCAAAGGATTAGTCCCGTCCAGCAAAGGTAAATCGCTCCACCAGGTATTTCGCCAGGCAATTGAATCTATAGAAAACACACTTTGCGATAAAACAGATGCTCAGGAGAGTAATGAACTCATTGTTCTGGGGAGTGATATCACTGAAAATTACTATTTTCCGGCGTTGCTGGATATGATGTTGGTGAATCGATATATTATTAAACACTATGCGATTAAAAAAACAGGGGAATACTCGCCAGCCTCCATGCTGACGCATGGTTATGCGGATGTCATCATGGGAATTCTGGATATTAAGAGTGAGATGATCGAAAGTTATCTTATTGATAATTTATCTGATTTTGTTTGTGTTTGTGGTGAAAAAAGTCCATTGGTTGGGCTTGAAAAAATTTCTTTATATAATTTTTATGCTGCCAGACATGCTGTCTATCATTCAGATATGTTCTCTTCTTTCACCGCTGATAGCATTGATTTATTCAAGAGCAGTACGCCTTATGCGGGGCGCAGGGAAATAGGTTATTATAGTGATTCACTATTTGGAGTTATCGGTGTTGTTGAGAAAAGCGATATGGTTGCGATTTTGCCAGGAAAGATTGCTACTTATTTTAGAGATGTACGGCGTTATAATATAAAAATACTACGTATGCCTGATGAAATAATTTTTCGTACGTTACCCGTTTATGCTTATCTGGCTACAAACAGCATCCATTATAAAAATGCCAAAAAACTGATATCAACATTTCAGTCGACCTTTCTTTTTAGCCAGGAAAAGCAGCCTGACGCTTTGGTTGAAGGAAGCACATCCTTATGCGATTTGTCGGTTTAATATCAAATTATCGTATTGAATAAATAACCATTATGACCATGGTCAGTAAAGCGAAAAGTAATGCCATATATTTATACCCTTCTTTTTTTAAAGAAGAGGGATGGTTTTTATTTTCATTGCTGATAATAATGTTAGCATCAACTTTAATACCAGTTCGGGGCACCGTGGAAAAAAACTGGCTCAGGCCAAAGCCTTTAAGGTCGCGCCGCAGTAGATATAAAATCTGGGTCAGATTGGCGTCGCTGATAAATTGACTTCTTTCCCCCCAAAGTTCATTAGTGAGCTGTTTTTTATAAATAATCTCTTGTTGCGCGTGATTCAGCATATATTCCAGACACTTTATACGCATTGCGGCAATTTTTATCATCTTTCCCGTTTTTATGTTTTTTAGCTCATTGGTCTTATCATTGTAAGTGTGCGTGCTGTTAATTAAATAAATAGTCATGATGTTATTTTATGGGTTTAATGGGGGTGGCGATAATAATATGCATATTAAATTTAGGGATCAACTGGCGTGACTGTAATAGCGCCTTTTTTCCAGAGAAAATCGTATCATGTCACAAAAATGATGGTTTTTTAGAAAAGCTAAAGTTTTATTTTTAGTTACTCTAAAAATAAAATGATAGTAGTGTTAATTTTTATCAGTAGATTGATGTGCTTTGATTGATTTATTGTTGGTATAAAATAATTTGAATTACGGCGTAAGGCCTATGCCAACCATTAAAAAGGTATAGGCTATTGGTCGCAAAGCATTAATGCTACATAATTGTTATGCTTTTATAGTAGCGCCAGGGAAATAAAATCTCCGGATGATAAAGAATAGTGTTAGTCTGGGTGTTATTTTATGAATGTTTTATTTTAAATTATTAAACCGATTTCTCTTGTTGACGTAGGGTTATTTGCTAAGCAACGGGCTGGCATGTTGTGGCCGCTCGTTGTCTATATCTGAATTAATAAGGAGAAACGTATGAATAAGAAAAGTTCGTCAATGGTTAACTTGCCCGCACCGCGTGAGCCGATTAACCAGAAAATCGATACCAATAACGCATTGGTGTTAAACCATAACGCCATATATGAACAACGATTAGCGGAGATCACGCAATCTAATACCTGTGACAAGGCCATTGTCACCGTAAATCCCTACGGGACCGCCCCGTTGAGTCTCTATCTGGGGATTTGGATTGATGAAGCTGCCGCGCTTGAGATCAATGTTGTTGATAGCGAAGCGACGACAGAGGCAGTGCGTTATCAATATGATGTACATCCGGGCGCTAACCTTATTCCTGTGTGTGGGATGGTATCCGCGGTGAATAATCAGATTACCCTACGCCTTGCCTCGCAAATTGTCGGGCAATATACAGTAATGACAGACGCATTACCGCCCACGGATTCGGCTAACGTGAGCCTCGGTTTCCCTATTATTAGCGTCTCCTGTCCTGCGCAGCAGGCCTCGCTGATGGAGGAAGGGCTTTATTTCTCCACTTATTTTGATCGGTATAATCTGGCTTTTGATCATAACGGGATTGTCCGGTGGTATGTAAGTCAGGAAATCCCTTCTTATAATTTTGTCAGAATGGATAATGGCCATTTCCTGGCGACGTCACAGGGAATAAACCATTGTCTGAATATGTATGAATTTGACATTATGGGACGGGTTTATACGGTTTATCTTCTCGACAATGAGTTCCATCACTCCATTCTTCCCATTGAGAACAATCTGGCGATTGCGCCTTCAGAATATAGCAATGGACGGCCAGATGGTTACTCAACCGGGAAAGATGGCGTTTCTATTATTAACTTATCTACCGGACTTGAAGTCGCCTATTACGATATGCTGTATGTGATGGATTATTCCAGATCGCCGCGTCCTTCCGGAAGCGCGCCAGGTCAGGACGTATCAATGGATGACTGGCTGCATATCAACCAAAGCTATATTAATGAACCCAACAATTTGCTGATCTGTTCCGGTCGACATCAGAGCGCGATTTTTGGCGTAAATGTGGATTCCGGCGAACTGCGCTTTATTATGGCGAACCATGAGGATTGGTCTGACGAATTCAGGCAATACTTATTAACCCCTGTCGATGATGATGGCGTCCCGCTGTATGATCTTACCTCGCCGGGAGGGATTGATGCGGCAGATAAGAATTTCTGGACCTGGGGGCAGCATAACATTGTTGAAATTCCAAATGATGAGCCTGGTATCCTGGAGTTTATGGTCTTTGATAATGGTAACTATCGTTCACGCGAAGATGCGAAAAGTCTGTTGCCGCTCGATAACTTCAGCCGGGTGGTGCAGTTTAAAATAAACCTAAACACGATGACCGTAACGCGTCCGTATGAATATGGTAAAACGGAAGTCGGGAACCGGGGCTATAGCAGTTTTGTGAGCGCTAAGCATTTATTGACTAATGGTCACCTGGTTATTCACTTCGGCGCGACGACGGTTGATGAGTTTGAACATACCATTACCGCGCAACCAGGTTCCAGCGATCTTGTCGATCCGGATGAAGGGCAACAGGCGTTAGGCCGACTGGTATTACAAGAAATCAATAAAGAGACGAAAGAGGTTTTATTCGAAGCGATGGTGACGTCGGGCTATTTCAAGAACGAAGAGACGAATGGCACGAATTATCGTTATGATATTTCTGCATTTCGGGTATACAAAATGCCGCTGTTTGCATAACTAAGTATGTTATGCGGCCGGTTATCGACCGCATAACATTATGGCTTATTTGCTAATATCATCCACGCGCATGGTGTGGTCAGGTTGAATATTGTTAACCTGCTTCATATAGTTAACCAACGCTGGTGCGGTTTGTATCCCTATATATTTGATATTTTTACCTTTAGTGAAGGTAAATCCGCCACCACCTTTACCGATAAAGGAATCCAGCGCGACGGTATAGAGTTTATTGTCTTCTACCGGTTTGCCTTTGATATCAAATTCAACAATACGCTGGCCCAGCGGTTTGGTGCTGTCATATTTAAACTGGACGGTTTTCGATACGTGCAGCATACCGTTTTTCAGATCGGCAGCGTGTGACATGATGGATTTCAGGTCTTTACCGCTGATTTCCATGCTCATGACATCGTTGGTGAACGGATACATACTCAGCACATCACCATAGGTGATATTACCTTTAGGCAATTCGGTACGGATACCGCCAGCGTTATAGAAGGCGGCGTCGGCGCCAGGAACGGTAGCCATCAGGGCGTCGGTGATTAAGTTGCCGGTTGGCGCTGATTCACCGTAAGAACGGGTTAGCACTTCCGGAGAGTGCGCGACCACCTCATCGGTAATTTTCTTAACCTTGTTATCCCATTCGTCAATTTTGGCCTGCGTGACCGGATCTGGCTTATAAGTATCCGCATACATGGTGATCAACTTACCATTGTAGCTGTCCACTTTTTTGGTTTCCGGGTTCCAGTCAAGCACCAGTTTACCTAATTCGATGGTGTACGCATCCGTGGAAACGACAAGGGTATCGCCCACTTTAATCGGTTCTGGCGTACCTTTATGCGCATGGCCGGTAATCAGGACGTTAAGTCCATAGCCTTCCAGCGATTTCGCCATATCAACGTCGGTTTTCAGCGCGCGTGCGACATCAGCCTCGCCCGCGCTGGACTGCATACCCGGCACGCCTTCGTGGGCGAGCAGCACGGTCAGGTCAACTTTCCCTTTTAACTCTTCCAGCTGTTTTTTCACATAAGGAATCGGATCGCGGCAGTCAACGCCTTCACGCACGCCTGCGGCAATCGCTTCATAGAATGCGGAAACGCCGTGCATACCGATGACGCCGATCTTGAATCCATCTTTTTCCACGATGGTATACGGTTCTTTAATTAATGGCGTATCTGTGCCGCTGTAAAAAACATTATCCAACAATACCGGGAATTGCAATTTGCTGAGTTGTTTAACCAGATTCTCATGGCCATGGTCAAATTCATGGTTACCGACAGAGACGGCGTCGTAAGGCATGGTATTTAAAATATCAATAATAGCCTCGCCTTTGGTCAGCGTACTGATAAAAGGTCCGGTGAAATAGTCGCCAGCATCAAAGAAAAAGACATCTTTCTCTTTCGCTTTTGCATCTTTGACAATTTTCGAGATGGGCGCAAAGCCCCCTACCGGACGTGTCTTGGATACATAGGGGATAATTTCCGGGGTTACATGGGCATGTAAATCGTTTGTATAATAAATTGTGATGTCACGTGCATCGGCTGAAAAGGAAATGGCTGAAGACAAACCAATGCACAGCGACAGTAGGGATATCGAAAACTTTTTGTTCATATAAACCATCCATTTACGCTACATTAAAGAAAAACAATGCCTGTAGTCGTGTCATCCACGACTACAAACGGGGGAATTTAAGTAATATTCATCAAGTTTATTGATTATTAAAACTCGAAGCCGATCAGGTAATTCATACGGTCGCCGTAGCCGTCATACCCCAATTTATTATTGAAGTAACGGTAAGAGACGGAGGCGGTCCATCGCGGCATAAATTTCCATGTAAACGTTACCGCGCCGTTCAGGCCGGTCTTCCCACCCTGCTGTTCGGCGTAGGCATCATTACGATCCATTTCAACTTCGTTCCAGTTTGAAATGACGAACTTTTCATTAAACATATCGAAGTTATAAGCCGCGACCCAACCGAGAACATAACCGTTAAAGCCTGTCGCCTGTCCATACTTTTTAGAGGTATAATCGTTCGATAAGTTATGAACAGCGAAATAGGGCTTAATAAAGCCTGATGGGCTGGTTAAACCCAGATAACCTACCCCGTACATCATGTTTAATTCATCACCGAATTTATTCTCCATCGACATATAGAGTTTCATCATTGCGGTAAAGTTAGAGCCTTCTACTACCCTATAATGTCCCAGAAATTGGGTAACATGGTTACGGCCTTCTACAGGATGGTTGAGCACGTTCATTTCATAAAATGATGCAAATTCGCCCCTGTCAAACACGGCGCCGAAATCGGCTACCGCTTTCCACACTTCGCCGCGATCGACATTGACAAAGCCTTTATTCCAGTCGCCATATCCGAAGCTAAGTTTACCGTATACGCGTTTCAATTCCGCTGCCTGGCTATTAAAGCAAGAGAAAAGAACACATGCGGCGAGTAGACTATTAATATATTTCTTATTTTTCATGCTCAACTCCATGAGGTAAAAACACAGTGAAATGTTGTGTAAAGAAGCGAATTCTAAGGAGTGTCTTTTTATACGTAGGTGATAGATGTCTCAAAAATATCAGCGACATATAATCGCCAAATATTTGTGTCAGATAATGTTGTTTATTACGAGATAACTATTTGATTTATAGTTTATGTCTCTGTTGTAAAAGTCACACCGGATAGCATGAAATTAATGAAACTTCGAATGGGAATAATCTCTCGAAAAGACAACTTACTGCCAGTAAATGAGGGTGTTACCGTTCAAACAGCAACATATATTGACATCACAATAGCGGTTCTGACATATGGGCCATATTTGAGATCTGCATCACCCGTTCGCGATTTCTTTTTTTATAGACTGCTTCAGGCGTGTTTTCTTTAGCACGAAATATATTTATGGTATTAATATTATAATGCATGTGAATAATTTTTTGCGATAAAACGATGTTAATGGAAGAAATATAAGACAAATCGAATATATATAGTGCAATTAATTCAGGCTGTATTCCGCAGCCGGGTCTATCGGCAAATATATCGTAATCAGACCGTGCGATAACTCAAAGGAGTTGAAATGAAAAGATCAGTCGTTGCCAGTATGATAGGGTTGGCGCTATGCGCTGGAAGCGTATTATCAACCGCGCAAGCGGCAACCGCAAAGCGTCCTAACTTAGTCATTATTCTGGCAGATGATTTAGGGTATGGCGATCTCGCCACCTACGGGCACCGCATCGTTAAAACACCTAACATAGACAAATTGGCGCAGGAGGGGGTGAAGTTTACCGACTATTATGCGCCAGCGCCTCTGTGTTCTCCTTCCCGCGCGGGCCTGTTAACCGGCCGTATGCCGTTCCGTACCGGAATCCGTTCCTGGATACCGGAAGGCAAAGATGTTGCGCTGGGGCGTAATGAACTGACTATCGCCAACCTGCTAAAACAGCAGGGCTACGATACGGCGATGATGGGGAAATTACACCTGAATGCGGGCGGCGATCGCACCGATCAGCCGCAGGCGAAAGACATGGGCTTTGACTATACGTTGGTTAATCCGGCGGGATTTGTCACCGATGCTACGTTGGACAACGCCAAGGAGCGCCCGCGCTATGGCGTGGTGCATCCTACGGGGTGGATTCGTAATGGCCAACATATTGGCCGCGCAGATAAGATGAGCGGCGAGTTTGTGAGCTCTGAAGTGGTGAACTGGCTGGATAATAAGAAAGACGATAATCCGTTCTTCTTATATGTCGCCTTTACCGAAGTCCATAGCCCGCTGGCGTCGCCGAAAAAATACCTTGATATGTATTCGCAGTACATGACCGACTACCAGAAGCAGCATCCGGATCTGTTCTACGGCGACTGGGCAGACAAACCGTGGCGCGGCACCGGCGAATATTACGCCAATATCAGCTACATGGATGAGCAGGTCGGTAAAGTGCTGGATAAAATTAAGGCGATGGGCGAGGAAGATAACACCATCGTCATCTTTACCAGCGACAACGGCCCTGTCACGCGTGAAGCGCGTAAGGTATACGAGCTGAACCTGGCCGGGGAAACCGACGGTCTGCGCGGGCGTAAAGACAACCTGTGGGAAGGCGGCATTCGCGTACCGGCAATCATCAAATACGGCAAGCACATTCCACAGGGGATGGTAACGGACACGCCGGTATATGGTCTTGACTGGCTGCCGACGCTGGCCAACATGATGGACTTTAAACTTCCGACCGATCGTACCTACGACGGTCAGTCTTTAGTTCCGCTCCTGAAGGACAAGACTTTAAAACGCCAGAAACCGCTGATCTTCGGTATCGATATGCCGTTCCAGGATGATCCGACGGATGAGTGGGCGATCCGCGACGGCGACTGGAAGATGATCATCGATCGCCAGAATAAACCTAAATATCTCTATAACCTGAAAACCGATCGTTTCGAGACGCTCAATCAAATTGGTAAACAGCCGCAGATTGAGAAACAGCTCTACGGTAAGTTCCTGAAGTATAAAAAGGATATTGATAACGATTCTCTGATGAAAGCCCGTGGCGATAAGCCGACGCCTGTCACCTGGGGCTAATGGAATAATTATAAAAAATTAAGTATGCCACTTAGGGCGATGCCCACCTGATCCGGTCACTCTGTGCCGGATCAGGTTCTTTTATTTCAGGGAAGGTAATGATGTTTGGGAAAAGTTGTCAGGTCATGGTTAAACCAACCGGATCGGTGTGTAACCTTGACTGCAAGTACTGTTTTTATCTGGAGAAAGAAAAGCTCTATCCGGATCGAAAAAACCATTACAAAATGTCGGAAGAGACCCTCGAACTCTTCATCAGGCAGCAGATTGCCGCACAGGATATTGATGAGGTCATTTTTGCGTGGCAGGGCGGGGAACCCACATTAATGGGCATCCCGTTTTATCGTAAAGCCGTTGAATTTCAGCAGCGCTATTGTGGCGGCAAAACCATCGTCAATACCTTCCAGACTAACGGCATCCTGATCAACGACGACTGGGCGACCTTCTTCCGGGAGCATGATTTTCTGGTTGGCGTCTCTATTGATGGCGATGCCGCGTTACACGATGAATGGCGAGTGACGCGCTCCGGAAAGCCGACGCATGAAAAAGTAGAAAATGCGGTGCGTTGTCTGGCGCAGCACGACGTAGAATTTAATACCCTCACGGTGGTTAACCGTACCAATATGCACCATCCTGTTCAGGTCTATCGCTACCTGAAAAGCATTGGTAGTCGCTATATGCAATTTATCCCTTTAGTTGAACGCTGTGGGGAAAATGGGCTGGCGCAGCCGCAGGATAAACATATCGCGATGACGCCGTGGTCGGTCGATAGCCTGCAATTTGGCCAGTTTCTGAATGCGGTATTTGATATCTGGATCCGTGAGGATATCGGCGATATCGGCATCCAGCTATTTGAACAGACGCTGGCGGCCTGGTGCGGCCTGCCGCCGCAGGTTTGCGTTTTTGCTCCCACCTGCGGCAGCGCGTTTGCGATGGAAATGAACGGCGATGTTTATAACTGCGATCACTTCGTATATCCGCAATTTAAACTGGGGAATATCCACCAGAAGACGCTGCGTCAAATGAATCAGGGCGAACAAAATCGCCAGTTCGGCAGCGATAAACAGCATTCAATGGCGCAGGAGTGCCATCGCTGTCAATGGAAGTTTGCCTGCTATGGCGGCTGTCCGAAACATCGTTTTTTACCCTCCGCGTCAGGCGCAACCAATCATAACTATCTGTGTGCAGGTTATCAGGCTTTTTTCTCGCATACCGCGACGGCGATGAGTGCCATGCGAACCCTGTATGAAAAAGGCATCTCACCTGCAGAAATAAAGTCAATATTTGTTTGAAGGTAGTATTCGCAGGGAGTGAATATGTTTTCTCACATTAATGTCGATGCTTGCAAAACGCCAGGCTGCAAAAATCTGGGGATTCTGGGGAGTCCAGACTATCTACCTCAAGGGAAAAATGTTCTCTGTCGAGCGTGCGGTTTTTTGTTCCCCATTATCTCAGCCAGATCGCTTAATCTTTTTCGCCAGGCGGCGAATCAACCCTGGAAAGGTCTGGTGAAGTCCTGTCCGCATTGTGGCGGGACGTCGCTGAAAAAATATGGATTTTCCACTAAAGGTGAACGGCGTATGTATTGCCGCCAGTGTAATAAAACGTTCATCTCCTATACCGCTATCAGGGGCGACGCCAGACAAGAGAACCTTGCCACGTTGATTGGCGAAGGAGCGTCGCTAGTTGAAATACGCGCGGCGCTGGCGATAGACAGCACGGGTTTTAGCCGCGAATTACAAAAACTGTCCCGTCGCGCTAATCAAGCGGAACGCGATTTTGTGTTTCCCGCGTTTGACATCGCTATGAGCACGCGGGCGTTTCGTGTGAAATTTAACGGCGGCGACAGCAGCTTATACGTGTTGGTGACGGCGGAAGAAGAGAGCGGTAAGGTCGTCGCGATCTCAACGAATTACTCTGCACAACCGGTGGAAGCGGATTATCAATATCATTCTGATTACGAAGAACGACTCCCGTCCGGCACGCTGGCGCATCTGGTGCAGCGAAAAGAGGCGATGACCATGCGCCGTAATGTATTATTTGATGTGGATTACGGCCCCGCCATTTTATATAAAAACGATCCGGGGATGTTAGTAAAACCCGTATTACCTGCTTATCGACATTTTGAGTTGGTTCAGGCGTTGACGGATGAGCGCTCCCTGAATGTCCAGCATTATCTCGATCACGAATGCTTCATTCTGGGCGGCTGTATGATGGCGAATTTTAGCTATCTTCGTCAGGGTCGCTGCCATATTTCGTTTGTGCGTGAAAGAGGCGTTACGCCGCCCAAGCGCGATCTCCCTCCGCGGTTGTTTTTGAGCGGCGGAATTCGCAACAACGTCTGGCGTACATTTTCCACACGGGATTATGCGATGGCGGTATGCAATCTCACAGGAAATAAAAAGGTGAGTTTGTTACGCCATGCGACGTTAAATAGCGCGACGGCGTTTATTCGCTATGTTCACAACCATCCCTTCCTGCCGCATCTTAACCGGATGTCTCCTGGCAATGTTGTTGCCGTACTGGATTACCTAAAATTTGAATATAACGCTTCACGTAACTGAATTGCTAAAATAAAAAGTGTGATGAGGTGTTGTTGCGGTATTTTATTCGGACGGCTTAAAAATCCAGAGTATTAATTTTCGTGGTCCCCATGAGGGGCGATGAGATTAATACACTGGAGATTTATCATGAATACGTTAACTGCAACGTCTGTTGTCCTTCCTGCGCCGCGTCCGGCGATTAATCAGGGTATCGATATCAATAATGAAATGGTGCTTAACCATACTGCTATTTATGAAAATTGCCTTACGCAGGTCACGCAAGAGAATACGGTAGAAAATGCGCTGATGTTGTTAGACCCTTACGGCACGGCGCCTTTAAGCGCTTATGCCGGGGTCTGGAGTCTGGAACCGGCTGAGATCATAGTCACGGTCCAGGATGCGGCAAAAACGGCGATGCCGATAGAACATCTTTATACCCTTACGCCAGGCGCAAATCTGTTGCCGGTTCTGGGGCTGGTAGCGGATACTGAAAACCGTATTGTCTTTTCTCAGGCAGATACGCCGCTTGCCGTCTATACGCTCATCACACAGCCATTACCGCCGGTAGATTCCGCGGAGGTCGTATTAGGTTTTCCGATTATCAACGTGACGCAACCTGCTACCGATGCGGACAAGATGGCGCCAGGGTTTTATTTTATTACGCATTTCGATCGCTATAATTACGCATTAGATCAGAATGGTCTGGTGCGCTGGTACGTTACTCAGGATTATCCGTCTTATAATTTTGTTCGAATTGATAATGGCCATTTCCTCACCACTTCAGAAGCGAAAAATACCTATCTGGATATGTATGAGTTCGACATGATGGGGCGTCTTCACACATTCTATAATCTCGATAATCAATTTCACCATTCTATCTGGCCGTGGGATAGCAATACCATTGTTGCGCCCTCTGAATATACCTCGGGTCGGCCCGACGATTTGAAAACCAATGAAGACGGCGTATCGGTTGTCGATCTGACTACCGGGCTGGAGACCGCTTACTACGATATGGCGAAAGTGCTGGATACGACGCGGGTTTCCCGTCCTTCAGGTACGGCGCCGGGAGAAGACCCGACGGTTAAAGACTGGCTGCACATAAACCAGAGCTACGTGAATGAGACGAATCAGTTGTTAATTGCGTCCGGGCGTCATCAGAGCGCGGTGTTTGGCGTCGATCTACAAACGCAAGCGCTACGCTTTATTTTGTCAACGCATGAAGACTGGGACGACGCTTATCAGCCTTATCTTTTAACCCCGGTCGACAGTGAAGGTGTGGCGCTTTACGACTTTAGCAAACAGGAGGATATCGACGCGGCTGACCGTGACTTTTGGACGTGGGGCCAGCATAACGTCGTTGAAATCGCCAATAATACGCCGGGCATGGTGGAGTTTATGGTGTTTGATAACGGTAACTACCGTTCGCGTGATGACAGCAAAAGTCTGTTACCGCCGGATAACTACAGCCGCATTGTCCATTTCGTGGTGAATATGAATGAGATGACCGTTATGCGGCCATTTGAATACGGCAAGGAGCTGGGCGCGCGTGGCTACAGTAGCTGCGTTAGCGCGAAAGCGATCCAGCAGAATGGCAATATTGTGGTGCATTTTGCTGACTGCACGTTTGATGAAAATGGCCGCGCCATCTCTTGCCAGCCTGGCGAGAGCGATATTATCGATCCGCAGGCGGGCAGCGAGGCGATGGGGCTGCTAATTTTACAGGAGATTGCGCCTACGGAGAAAACCGTGCTTTTTGAAGCGACCATGACGTCAGGTTACTACAAAAACGCGGAAACGAACGGGGAAGGCTATCGCTACGATATTACCAGTTTCCGGGTGTATAAAATGGATCTGTACGCGTAGCGGTCTATCATCAATGACTGACTGCACTAAAAAAGTCCGGCGTAAGTCGGACTTCATTTCGTAAAAAGCGAGCTATTCATCATATATAATCTAATTTTAACGATGAGTCAGGCGAGGTAAGATAGTAGATTCGAAGAATTCACCTGATTGAGAGAATAAAAAGTGAAACATCTGCACCGATTTTTTAGCAGCGATGCCTCTGGGGGCATCATTCTCATCATCGCCGCTGCGCTGGCTATGCTGATGGCCAATATGGGCGCGACCAGTGGATGGTATCATGATTTTCTGGAGACGCCGGTTCAGCTACGGGTTGGGGCGCTTGAAATCAACAAAAACATGCTGCTGTGGATCAACGATGCGCTGATGGCCGTGTTTTTCCTGTTGATTGGTCTGGAAGTTAAGCGTGAACTGATGCAAGGCTCGTTAGCCAGTCTGCGCCAGGCCGCTTTTCCGGTGATTGCCGCCATCGGCGGGATGATTGTACCGGCATTGCTCTATCTGGCCTTTAACTACTCCGATCCGGTCACTCGCGAGGGCTGGGCTATTCCTGCCGCGACGGATATCGCCTTTGCGCTGGGCGTGTTGGCGCTGTTGGGCAGCCGGGTTCCGCTGGCGCTGAAAATATTCCTGATGGCGCTGGCAATCATCGATGATCTCGGCGCCATCGTTATTATCGCACTGTTTTATACCAGCGATCTTTCTATCGTCTCGCTGGGCGTGGCGGCGTTCGCGATTGCCGTGCTGGCGCTGCTGAACCTGTGCGGCGTCAGACGGACTGGGGTATATATTCTGGTCGGGGCAGTGCTGTGGACGGCGGTACTGAAGTCCGGCGTTCACGCGACGCTGGCAGGCGTCATTGTCGGCTTCTTTATTCCGCTGAAAGAAAAACACGGTCGCTCGCCGGCGAAGCGTCTGGAGCATGTTCTGCACCCGTGGGTCGCGTACCTGATCCTGCCGCTCTTCGCTTTTGCGAATGCCGGCGTTTCTCTTCAGGGCGTCACGATTGACGGTCTGACCTCCATGCTGCCGCTGGGAATTATTGCCGGTCTGCTGATTGGTAAGCCGCTGGGGATTAGCCTGTTTTGCTGGCTGGCGCTGCGTTTCAAGCTGGCGCATCTGCCGCAGGGGACCACTTATCAGCAAATCATGGCGGTCGGCATTTTGTGTGGCATTGGCTTTACGATGTCCATCTTTATCGCCAGCCTGGCATTTGGCAATGTCGATCCGGAACTTATTAACTGGGCGAAATTGGGCATTTTGATTGGTTCATTGCTCTCCGCAGTGGTGGGGTATAGCTGGTTGCGCGCGCGTTTGAACGCGCCGGCATAACCAGTACGAAGGAAAGGGGGAGCGATGTATCGCTCCCTTACGACATTGAACAGGGAGAGAAATGAGCATGTCTCATATTAACTACAACCATCTTTATTACTTCTGGCATGTCTATAAAGAAGGTTCTGTCGTGGGTGCCGCAGAGGCGCTTTTTCTGACGCCGCAAACCATTACTGGTCAAATTAAAGCCCTGGAAGAGCGTTTACAGGGGAAGCTATTTAAACGTAAGGGACGCGGTCTTGAGCCCAGCGAACTGGGCGAGCTGGTTTTTCGCTATGCGGATAAAATGTTTACGCTAAGCCAGGAGATGCTGGATATCGTCAATTACCGCAAAGAATCAAACCTGTTGTTTGATGTCGGCGTCGCCGATGCTTTATCCAAGCGTCTGGTCAGCAGCGTTCTGGATGCGGCGGTGGTGGTGGACGAACCCATACATCTGCGTTGCTTTGAGTCGACGCACGAAATGTTGCTCGAACAGCTCAGCCAGCACAAGCTGGATATGATTATCTCCGACTGCCCGATAGATTCCACGCAGCAGGAGGGGCTATTCTCAGTCAAAATCGGCGAATGCAGCGTCAGTTTCTGGTGTACGAATCCGCTTCCTGAAAAAGCGTTCCCTGCCTGCCTGGAAGAGCGACGGTTGCTGGTGCCGGGACGTCGCTCAATGCTGGGGCGTAAGTTGTTGAACTGGTTTAATTCGCAGGGGTTGCAGGTTGAGATCCTCGGTGAATTTGATGACGCGGCCTTAATGAAGGCGTTTGGCGCGACGCATGATGCGATTTTTGTGGCGCCGAGCCTTTATTCGCTGGATTTTTATGCCGATGAGTCGGTAATAGAGATTGGGCGCGTGGAGAATGTCATGGAAGAATATCATGCGATTTTTGCCGAAAGAATGATCCAGCATCCGGCGGTGCAGCGTATTTGCAATGCGGACTACTCGGCATTGTTTAAGCTTCAGTAGACATACCTACCGTAATACTTCCGGCTGCGGTACTAGCCCGCAGCCGGAGTCATTCTACAAATTCAGTAGGCTGCGGTACTGCCCACCTTCGCGGATAAACACCGGAATTCTGTTCAGTGGCGTAGCGTACTGCAGTGTTTGCCCTCCTGAATAGCTTTCACCGGTCGCAAGATCCGTCCATGTTTCCCCTTCCGGTAGCCAGATATCACGTTCGCGCATACCTTCATGCATGACGGGGGCGATCAGCAGGTCAGGACCAAAACAATACTGGTCGGTGATTGCCCAACTTGTTTCCTGTTCGGGGAATTCAAAGAACAGGGGGCGCATCACTGGCGTATTGTGCTTATGGGTTTCCTCCATCAGCGCTTTGATATAGGGCTTGAGTTTTTCTCGCAACGCCAGGCAACCTGTCAGTACGTCGCATACTTCCTCACCGTAGCTCCAGACTTCGTTCGGTGCGCCGGTCGGGCACTGGGCGATACCATCCCGGTACGGTTGTGCGGGTAAAATCTGCGGATCGCGGTTGCCGTGCAGACGCATCACCGGGCTAAAGACGCCCCACTGGAACCAGCGAATCAGCAATTCATGGAATTTCGGATCGTGAATATTACCGCCATGAAAACCGCCGATATCCGTCGTCCACCACGGTATCCCCGCGATTCCCATATTGAGTCCGGCGGCAAACTGGTTGCGTAGCGATCTAAACGAGGAGTGAATATCACCTGACCAGACCAGCGCGCCGTACTTCTGACTGCCGGCCCAGGCGCAGCGTAGCAGGTTGATAACCTGGTCTTCGCCATCGGCTTTCATGCCGTCAAAAAAGGTTTTAGCGTACATACGTGGGTAGATATTGCCCACTTCCAGTACCGGCCCGGCGTGGTAGCGATAGTTGTCGTAGTCGTAAACGCTGAACTCAGGTTCGGCTTCATCTAACCAGAATAGCTTCACGCCTTTATCGTAATAGTTGCGTTTGGCTTTGCCCCAGACGTAGTCGCGCGCGCCCGGATGAGTCGCATCAAAGTAAGTGGTATTGCCGAGGAAATCCATATTGATCGGCAAGCCACGTTCCGTTTGTACCAGCCAGCCGTTTTCGCGCATCTCCCGATAGCTTTCGGTACGGTTATCTACCGTCGGCCAGACGGAGACCATCAGCTCAATTCCCAGCGATTTCAGCTCGGCAATCATGGCATCAGGATCGGGCCAGTCGCGCGCATCGAACATCCAGTCACCCTGATTCGGCCAGTGAAAGAAGTCGATAACGATCACTGAGATAGGCAGATTGCGACGCTTATATTCGCGGGCGACCTCCAGCAGCTCTTCCTGCGTGCGATAACGGAGTTTGCACTGCCAGAAGCCCATGGCGTAGTCCGGCATCATCGGCGGTGTGCCGGTAGCCAGCGCGTAAGCCCGGCTAATTTCTGCCGGGGTATCGCCAGCCGTGATCCAGTAGTCCAGCTGTTCGCTGACCTGCGCTTCCCATTCGGTAACGTTTTGGGCAAAGGTTACGCGTCCGACTGCCGGATTGTTCCATAAAAATCCGTAGCCCAGACTGGAGAGCATAAACGGTACTGAGGCCTGGGAGTTACGTTGCGCCAGCTCAAGCACGCATCCTTTGAGATCCAGGTTGGCCTGTTGATACTGCCCCATACCATAAATTTTTTCCCCTTCGGTGGCTTCGAAGCGGGCTTTCAGTGAATATTTCCCACCCTGAATAGGGCGGAACTCGCGTCCCTCAAGGTTGAGTGCGCTGACGTACTGGCCGTGAGATGATTCATCCTCGCCAATTTCGCCCCGCAGGCGCCAGAACTCCTGCAACAGGGGTTTGTGTGGATGGCGGTAAAAGGTAACTTGTCCTTTTTGATTGACGATAGCGATAATTTTGCCGTTGGTCAGCGTTGCCTGGTGGTGCTCATAATCAATGTGGCACTGACTTTCTGCGACTGGCTCAGTCAATGCCCAGTCTTCATTTCTCATTACCGGCAGATGACGGCCGCTGCGTACGCGCAGGCTGTTCTCGCCCCAGGGTTCAATCCATAAATAGCGATCGTTTTGCTGCCAGACCAGACGACGCGGGTCTTGTTGCATAAATGGCATGGTGGTGCCTCCCATATTCGAGGGTGAAGGTAAAGAACGTTATGAGTTGATGGTTTCCAGATCGTGGCGAATCTTCTCTTCCATCGCTTCGTATTTGCGAAAGAAAAGTAGTGGGATCGCTGCGAGCGCGAAGAGTAGGGCGGGTGCCCAGATAAAGGCCCAGATAATTCCCTCCAGACCCGCAGCACTCTGGGCATGGTTGGGGACATAGCCAAAACTGTTCATGATCCAGGCGGCGAAAGCGGTGCCGAGGCCACTACCCATCTTGATGCAGAAGGTGCTGCCGAAGGCGATAAGAATGCCGGTAGCCTTAATACCGGTTTTCCAGGCGCCGAAATCGACGGCGAACCCCAGCATGGCAAACGGCATTGAGCAGGCGATACCGCTGCCGATATTGCCGAGTATCCAGGCGGCGATGAGGAAAGTAATGTTGTCCGCTGCCAGCCACATCATGACGCCGCCAAACGTGGCGACCAGCAGACCGCCTACCCATATCCAGGTTTTAGCCAGGTATTTGCTAAAGAAGGGGATAGCGATGATAAACAGGATCTGAATCGTCGCCAGGCTGTTAATCAGCGGTACCAGATCTTTACGGTCGAGGTTGTAGGTCAGATAATAGACAATGGTCGTGTTGCGCTGCTGTAGGGCAATCCAGAAGATCAGATTAGCCAGCACCATCAGGATCCACGGCCAGTTACCTTTCATCGCCGCGAAACTTTTTTTCATCGGCAACTTAGGTTCATGCTGTATTTTATCCGTATCCATTTCACGAATGTTTTTAAACGCAAAGAGCGTTAGCGCGCAGGATATAATGGCAAATGTAATTGCCGTATAAATAAAACCAGCGTGATCATCACCGTTACCTAAAAAAGCGACTAACGGCAAGGCGGTCGCGTTCATTAATAAAACCCCAATTTGCCCACCGGTCATTCGCCAGGAATTTAAAACCAGTCTTTCCTTGGGAGATAAGGTCATCAGGGGTAATATTGCACTGAGTGGTGTATTAAGTCCGGTAAATAGAATGCTGGCAATCATATAAGATATTGCTGCATAGATGGCTTTTCCTGTCATACTGATATCAGGAGACCAAAATGATAGCGCGCTGAATACCGCAAAAGGCAGCGGTAACCATAAAAACCAGGGACGACATTTACCGTAGCGTGAACGCGTTTTATCGATGATGATCCCCCATATGGGGGCGTCTATGCCATCGATAATACGCGCCAGCAGCAGGATAACGCCTGCTACGGCAAGGCTAATGCCCGCAACGTCTGTGTAGAAATATAAAATGTACGTTGAACCGAAGCAGTACAGCAGATTACCCGCCACATCCAAAGAGCCGTAGCTAATACGCTGTAGTAAAGACAATGATGCTGACCCGGAAGGCTGGGTATCCTCAATGACAGAACTCATAATGATAACTCCGATATTGGTACGATACGCCCAGAAAAACAACCTCTACTTTCTAAGCAAGTTTTAAATATTATTTTTATGTCGTTTCTGAATTTAACCTCAGATTAAAATGAGTGAGTAAGGTGTACATGAAAAGTAGTTAACCCGACGGCATCAATCAATTATCAAATCTTACATCAGGATTGCGTTTATTAGTTTTTGAATGAGCGATGTTTCTATTTGCTAAGGTGGTCACAGTTTTTTTAATAATGAAATAAAAAAAGGAAAACAGTGAAAGAAAATAACTTTCACGTATTACGTGACGTGGCTAAGGGAGGAGTAGCTGAAAAAAGAGGCTGGTTAGTAAGAGCGTTAACGAGTGAGATCGGCGCCAGCGGTTGACGAGAAAAACGCCAGATAGCAGGCATAAAAAAACCCGCTTTACGCGGGTTTTTTTACAAAGCTGATAACAAGCAGGCGATTAAGCCAGTTTGTTGATCTGTGCAGTCAGGTTAGCTTTATGACGTGCAGCTTTGTTTTTGTGGATCAGACCTTTAGCAGCCTGACGGTCCACGATCGGTTGCATTTCGTTAAATGCTTTCAGTGCAGCAGCTTTGTCGCCAGCTTCGATAGCTGCGTAT
This sequence comes from Salmonella sp. JXY0409-18, assembly GCF_020268625.1. Classification (NCBI taxonomy): domain Bacteria; kingdom Pseudomonadati; phylum Pseudomonadota; class Gammaproteobacteria; order Enterobacterales; family Enterobacteriaceae; genus Salmonella; species Salmonella sp. JXY0409-18. The sequence continues at coordinate 3,804,915 of NZ_CP084216.1, read as the reverse complement.
ACTTTCTTGATGAAAGTACGCATCATAGAGCGACGGCTTGCGTTGTGCTTACGAGCCTTTTCAGACTGAACGGCGCGCTTCTTAGCTGATTTGATATTAGCCAAGGTCCAACTCCCAAATGTGTTCTATATGGACAATTCAAAGGCCGAGGAATATGCCCTTTTAGCCTTCTTTTGTCAATGGATTTGTGCAAATAAGCGCCGTTTAAATTGCAGCACTCGTTGCGTAGTGATGGCGCAGGATTCTACCAGCTTGCGTGCTGTGAATACAGCCTTTCCATGAGAAAAATTGCATTAAGCGGCGGGTTTTGGGGCGGAGTTTGCCGCATGGCGATGAAAAGCATCTTCTTTATGTTTCCTCAGGGCAATAGTCGGTTAACCTTGACCGCTGTACAAGGTATACTCTTGCGATTTTCACTGTTTTGAGTCAGACATGAAGCTGATACGCGGCATACATAATCTCAGTCAGGCCCCGCATGGGTGTGTGCTGACCATTGGTAATTTCGACGGCGTACATCGGGGGCATCGCGCTCTACTGCAGGGTTTGCAGGAAGAAGGACGCAGACGCGGTCTGCCGGTGGTGGTCATGATTTTCGAACCGCAGCCGCTGGAGCTGTTCGCGACGGATAAAGCGCCCGCTCGCCTGACGCGCCTGCGTGAAAAACTGCATTACCTTGCGCAGTGCGGCGTGGACTATGTGCTGTGCGTGAAATTCGATCGCCGCTTTGCCGCTTTGACGGCGCAAACGTTTATCAGCGAACTGCTGGTGGAGCGACTTGGCGTGCAATTTCTTGCCGTCGGCGATGATTTCCGCTTTGGTGCTAGCCGCGCGGGCGATTTCTTGTTATTACAGAAGGCGGGGGCGGAGTATGGTTTTGCGGTTTCCAGCACCCAAACCTTTTGTGAAGGCGGCGTGCGTATCAGTAGTACCGCAGTGAGACAGGCGCTGGCGGAAGATAACCTGGCGCTTGCCGAAAGCCTGCTGGGACATCCCTTTACTATTTCCGGGCGTGTCGTTCATGGCGACGAGCTGGGACGTACCATTGGCTTCCCGACGGCGAACTTACCGCTGCGCCGTCAGGTCTCCCCGGTAAAAGGGGTCTATGCGGTGGAAGTCACCGGGCTTGGCGATAAGCCGTTACCCGGCGTAGCGAACATTGGCACTCGTCCAACGGTGGCTGGCGTGCGTCAACAACTGGAAGTGCATCTGCTGGACGTTGTAATGGACCTCTACGGTCGCCATATAGATGTAATACTGCGTAAAAAGATACGTAATGAGCAGCGATTTGCGTCGCTTGATGAGCTAAAAGCGCAAATCGCACGCGATGAGTTAACGGCCCGCAAGTTTTTTGGGCTAGCCGGGCAGGTGTAATCCTGACGGTGTTTATCAAACCGAAATACGGAACCGAGAATCTGATGAGTGACTATAAATCGACCCTGAATTTGCCGGAAACAGGGTTCCCGATGCGCGGCGACCTCGCCAAGCGTGAACCGGGAATGCTGGCGCGTTGGACCGATGATGATCTGTACGGCATCATTCGTGCGGCCAAAAAAGGCAAAAAAACCTTCATTCTGCATGATGGCCCTCCATATGCGAATGGCAGCATTCATATTGGTCACTCAGTTAACAAGATTCTGAAAGACATTATCGTGAAGTCCAAAGGACTGTCGGGATTTGACTCGCCTTACGTGCCGGGCTGGGACTGTCACGGTCTGCCTATCGAGCTGAAAGTCGAGCAGGAGTTCGGTAAGCCGGGCGAGAAATTTACTGCCGCTGAATTCCGCGCCAAGTGCCGCGAATATGCCGCCACTCAGGTTGACGGCCAGCGTAAGGACTTCATTCGTCTGGGCGTGTTGGGCGACTGGTCGCATCCGTACCTGACCATGGACTTCAAAACCGAAGCCAACATCATCCGCGCGCTGGGCAGAATTATCAAAAACGGTCATCTGCACAAAGGCGCTAAGCCGGTGCACTGGTGCGTTGACTGCCGTTCCGCGCTGGCGGAAGCGGAAGTTGAATATTACGACAAAACGTCGCCGTCTATCGACGTGGCGTTCCGCGCCGTCGATCAGGATGCGGTGAAAGCGAAGTTTGGTTTGCCGGGCGTGAGCGGCCCGATCTCGTTGGTTATCTGGACCACCACGCCGTGGACACTACCGGCTAACCGCGCCATCTCCCTGGCGCCGGACTTTGATTATGCGCTGGTGCAGATTGACGGCCAGGCGGTGATTCTGGCGAAAGATCTGGTTGAAAGCGTCATGCAGCGTATTGGCGCGGCTGAATACACCATTCTCGGCACAGTTAAAGGCGCGGAGCTGGAACTGCTGCGCTTTACCCATCCGTTTATGGGCTTTGACGTGCCGGCGATCCTCGGCGATCACGTCACCCTGGACGCCGGTACCGGCGCGGTACATACCGCCCCTGGTCACGGCCCGGATGACTACGTGATCGGTCAAAAGTATGGCCTGGAAACGGCTAACCCGGTTGGGCCGGACGGCGCTTACCTGCCAGGCACATATCCAACGCTTGACGGTGTTAACGTCTTCAAAGCGAACGATATCGTTATTGAACTGCTGAAAGAAAAAGGCGCGCTACTGCATGTCGAAAAAATGCAGCACAGCTATCCGTGCTGTTGGCGTCACAAAACGCCGATCATTTTCCGCGCGACCCCGCAGTGGTTCGTCAGCATGGATAAAGAAGGGCTTCGTCAACAGTCCCTGAAAGAGATCAAAGGCGTTCAGTGGATCCCGGACTGGGGTCAGGCGCGTATTGAATCAATGGTCGCTAACCGTCCTGACTGGTGTATCTCACGTCAGCGTACCTGGGGCGTACCGATGTCGCTGTTCGTGCATAAAGAAACGCAGGAGCTGCTGCCGATTGAGCGTACTCTGGCGGCGATGGAAGAGGTGGCGAAACGCGTCGAAGTTGACGGTATCCAGGCATGGTGGGATCTCGACCCGAAAGAGATCCTCGGCGAAGATGCTGATCAATACGAGAAAGTTCCGGATACGTTGGACGTTTGGTTTGATTCCGGTTCCACCAGTTACTCCGTGGTTGACGCACGTCCGGAATTCGCCGGTCACGCTGCCGATATGTATCTGGAAGGCTCTGACCAGCATCGCGGCTGGTTTATGTCCTCCCTGATGATTAGCGTGGCGATGAAAGGCAAAGCGCCATACCGCCAGGTACTGACTCACGGCTTCACCGTCGATGGTCAGGGGCGCAAAATGTCCAAGTCCATCGGTAACACCGTGTCGCCGCAGGATGTGATGAATAAACTGGGCGCGGATATCCTGCGTCTGTGGGTGGCGTCTACTGACTATACCGGCGAAATGGCGGTCTCTGACGAGATCCTCAAACGCGCCGCCGACAGCTATCGTCGTATCCGTAATACCGCGCGCTTCCTGCTGGCGAACCTCAATGGCTTCAATCCGGCCACCGATATGGTCAAACCGGAAGAGATGGTGGTGCTGGACAGGTGGGCGGTGGGCTGCGCGAAAACGGCGCAGCAAGAGATTCTGAAGGCATACGAAGCTTACGACTTCCATGAAGTGGTACAGCGCCTGATGCGCTTCTGCTCCGTTGAAATGGGCTCGTTCTACCTCGACATCATCAAAGACCGCCAGTACACCGCGAAGGCCGATAGCGTCGCGCGTCGTAGCTGCCAGACTGCGCTGTATCATATCGCAGAAGCTCTGGTTCGCTGGATGGCGCCGATCATGTCCTTCACGGCTGATGAAATCTGGGGCTACCTGCCGGGCGAGCGTGAAAAATATGTCTTCACCGGCGAATGGTACGACGGGTTGTTTGGCCTGGAAGAGAATGAAGAATTTAATGACGCATTCTGGGACGATGTCCGCTATATCAAGGACCAGGTCAACAAAGAGCTGGAAAATCAGAAAGCCAATGGCATCAAATCGAACCTGGAAGCAAAAGTGACGCTGAAATATGCTGACGATGCTAACGGTACGATCAAGAAGCTGAAACTGTTGGGTGAAGAGGTCAGATTTATCTTCATTACTTCCCAGTTCGTGATTTCTGAGCAAGCGGGGGGTATTGATGATGAAAATATTCAGTACAATGCTGGTAATACGACAGTTCAGGCAGTGGTAACGCGTGCCGAGGGTGATAAGTGTCCGCGCTGCTGGCACTACACTACTGATGTCGGCAAGGTGGCGGAACATGCAGATATCTGCGGACGCTGTGTCAGCAACATCGCCGGTAATGGCGAACAACGTAAATTTGCCTGATGAGTAAACCACTCTGTTCAACAGGACTACGCTGGCTATGGCTGGTAGTAGTCGTGCTGATTATCGATTTGGGCAGCAAATACCTGATCCTCCAGAATTTCGCTCTGGGGGATACGGTAGGGCTGTTCCCGTCGCTTAATCTGCATTATGCGCGTAACTACGGCGCGGCTTTTAGCTTCCTGGCGGATAGCGGCGGCTGGCAGCGCTGGTTCTTTGCCGGGATTGCGATAGGGATCTGCGTAATTCTTTTGGTGATGATGTATCGCTCGAAAGCGACGCAGAAGCTGAATAACATCGCTTATGCGTTAATCATCGGCGGCGCGCTGGGGAATTTGTTCGATCGTCTGTGGCACGGCTTTGTTGTCGATATGATCGATTTTTACGTCGGCGACTGGCATTTCGCGACGTTCAACCTTGCCGATAGCGCGATCTGTATCGGTGCTGCGCTGATAGTACTGGAAGGCTTTTTGCCGAAGCCGACAGCGAAAGAACAGGCATAAGCGTAAATACCGGGTGGCGCTTATCCGGTTTTGTAGGCCTGATAAGCGCAGCGCCATCAGGCAAACGTGGTGCCGGATGGCGGTGAAAACGCCTTATCCGGCCTACGGTTTTATCGTTCTTTGTGCCTCCGGGCAAAACACGTGAGCAATTTGCATGTCTAAATCCGTACAGAGCAACAGCGCGATCCTCGTTCACTTCACCCTGAAACTGGATGATGGCTCAACGGCGGAATCTACCCGCAATAACGGCAAGCCAGCCCTGTTCCGTCTTGGCGATACCTCGCTTTCCGAAGGTCTGGAGCAGCAGCTTCTGGGGTTGAAAGAAGGGGAAAAGAAAGCGTTTTCGCTGGAGCCTGACGCCGCGTTTGGCGTCCCCAGTCCGGACTTGATCCAGTATTTCTCGCGCCGTGAGTTTATGGCGGCGGGCGAACCGGAAGTCGGGGCGATTATGCTTTTTACCGCAATGGATGGCAGCGAAATGCCTGGCGTGATTCGCGAAATCAACGGCGACTCGATTACCGTTGATTTTAACCATCCGCTGGCCGGGCATACCGTTCACTTTGATATTGAAGTGCTGGAAATCGATCCGGCGCTGGAGGCATAAACATGCAGATCCTGTTGGCCAACCCACGCGGTTTTTGCGCCGGGGTAGACCGCGCTATCAGCATTGTTGAAAATGCGCTCGCCATTTACGGCGCGCCAATTTACGTTCGGCACGAAGTCGTGCATAACCGCTATGTAGTGGACAGCCTGCGCAAGCGCGGGGCGATCTTTATAGAACAAATTAGCGAAGTGCCGGATGGCGCCATTCTGATCTTCTCCGCTCATGGGGTTTCCCAGGCGGTGCGTAACGAGGCGAAAAGCCGCGATCTTACCGTTTTTGACGCCACCTGCCCGCTGGTGACGAAAGTCCATATGGAAGTGGCGCGCGCCAGCCGTCGCGGTGAAGAGTCTATTCTCATCGGCCACGCCGGGCACCCGGAAGTGGAAGGCACCATGGGCCAGTACAGCAACCCGGAAGGGGGGATGTACCTGGTTGAGTCGCCAGAGGACGTCTGGACGCTGAATGTCAAAAATGAAGGCAAGCTCTCCTTCATGACGCAAACCACGCTTTCCGTGGACGATACGTCCGATGTGATTGATGCGCTGCGTAAACGCTTTCCGAAAATCGTCGGCCCGCGCAAAGACGATATTTGCTATGCCACTACTAATCGTCAGGAAGCGGTGCGGGCGCTGGCGGAGCAGGCTGACGTGGTGCTGGTGGTCGGCTCGAAAAACTCTTCTAACTCTAACCGGCTGGCGGAACTGGCCCAACGGATGGGAAGAACCGCGTTTCTTATCGACGATGCGACGGATATCCAGGAGGCGTGGGTGAAAGACGCCGCCTGCGTCGGCGTCACCGCTGGCGCTTCCGCGCCGGATATTCTGGTGCAGAATGTTATTGCGCGTCTGCGCGAGTTTGGCGGCGGCGAAGCTGTCACGCTTGAGGGGCGCGAAGAAAATATTGTTTTCGAAGTGCCGAAAGAGCTGCGTGTGGATGTTCGTGAGGTCGAATAAGATTTCACAATTCAGAAATCTGCCTGATGACGCTACGTTGACCAGATCTTAAGAATTTCTTTTGATATTCAATGTGCGACAGGAAGAATAAGGCGTAGTCGTCATCCTTTGCTAATGCCCCACCTTTTTGCTATTCATCTGAAAAACCAGCACAATCGTTGCTGGTTTTTGGGTTGTAATGCCTACAGGGATAAGGGAAATGGGCAAAATAAAATATGGATTGGCAACGTTACTCGCCATCGGATTTTGGATGGGCGCGACAAGCGCCACGGTGCTGGAGCTACCCGCCTGGGAGCGAAACTATACCGGAACTATCGCGGGGAAACCGGTAAACGTTAATATCACGCGATTTGGTAACACGCTTTATGGGTATTACTGCTATGAACCCTGCAATCAGCACAAGGCAGCGATTGTTCTACGCGGCTCACTCCAGGATAAAGAGGTGCATCTTGAAGAACGCGTAAAGGCGCTTTCAGGTTACTGGAATGCGGAAATCTCCAGCAGTGAGATTAAAGGCGAATGGACGTCCGCAGATAAAAAACGACATTTTCCTGTTGCCCTTATCTACCTCAAACCTAAAAACTCCCCTGATATTGTGCTGGTCACGAACACGAATGATGCAGGGGGTTACGACCCTTCCAAAGAGATTGATTGCGGCAATACGCCGGCCATTTCGGCGATAAAATTATACCGTGATGGTAAACTCATACAGACCTTAGATACCGCCTCGGTGGGCACTTGTAGCCCGTTTATGCCTCAATGGGGGGATGTCAATTTTGATGGCTACCCGGATCTGTCGATTGTAACAGAGCTACTTGCAGGGCCGAATGCTCCAGAACAAACATGGCTCTATGACCCCGCCAAACAGCGTTATGTTGATGCGCCAGCGTCTTATCAGGAAATCACTTCACCAGAGATCGATGCTGAACATAAACAGATTGTTAGCTATTGGCGCGGTGGTTGCTGCAGTCATGGCGTCAATGTGTATCGCTGGAAAGGAAAAACGATTGAACTGATCGATCGCGGTGAAAGCTATTTTCAGCCTGTGATCAGTAAAGGCAAAATGTATAACTGCTACATGATACCTTCCTACGCTGATGGGCGTATTATTTATCCGCTAGTACGTAAAAATGGTCATTTGACGCCGCCTTTTAGCCTTGATGAGACGTGTCAACCTTTTTGGCTAACCGGTAATGTTCGTACCGTGATTCAGGCAGAAAAACCCGGCGCTGAGCCCGAATCGCTTGAGATTCAGTGGCAGGAAAACAAAGCATCGCCAGGGCGTTTTTGCCCATTAGTTCCGTTTGTCGAAGGTAATAAGCTAAGTCCGCGTCTGGTGACGGATGACGATGTGCCTGATACCTGTATCAGTCGCGCTGAGTACGAAGATATAAAACAATAGGTCAGGAGAGCGTTAATGGCAGCATCCCTACACATTATTCTTGATACCGATCCAGGCATTGATGACGCCGCCGCGATTGCCGCTGCGCTGTTTGCCCCCGAGCTGGATCTGCAACTGATGACCACCGTTGCCGGCAACGTTTCGGTCGAAAAAACCACCCGTAACGGCTTACAGCTCCTGCATTTCTGGGACGCCGATGTGCCACTTGCCCAGGGGGCCGCGACGCCGCTGCTGCGTCCGTTACGCGATGCGGCATACGTCCACGGCGAATCCGGCATGGAAGGCTATGATTTTGTCGACCATCAGCGCCAACCGTTGGCGAAGCCAGCGTTTATCGCTATCCGGGATGTGCTGATGAACGCCCCGGAGCCCATGACATTGGTGGCGATAGGGCCATTGACCAATATTGCGTTGCTACTGATGCACTATCCGGAGTGCCGCTTCAACATTCACCGGCTGGTGATTATGGGCGGTTCCGCAGGGCGCGGCAATTTTACGCCTAATGCTGAATTTAACATTGCTGTCGATCCGGAAGCCGCCGCCCACGTATTTCGTAGCGGCATTGAGATTGTGATGTGTGGGCTGGACGTCACCAATCAGGCCGTGTTGACGCCGGAGTATCTGGCTACGCTTCCTGCGCTTAATAAAACCGGCGGCATGCTGCATGCATTGTTCAGCCATTACCGCAGCGGCAGTATGCAAAGCGGTCTGCGGATGCACGATCTCTGCGCTATCGCCTGGCTGGTGCGTCCGGAGCTTTTTACCCTGCAATCCTGTTTTGTGGCCGTAGAAACGCAGGGGCAATATACCGCAGGTACCACGGTGGTGGATATTGAAGGGCGTCTGGGGCAGCCCGCCAACGCGCAGGTGGCGCTGGCGCTGGATGTGGACGGTTTTCGTCAGTGGGTGGCTGAGGTGTTTGCCTGTGCGCCGTAATTACATGTTGGCGCCATAATCTCATACTTTGCCGCGATAGAGTCTCTCCGGCCTGCCCACTTTCCCGTAGCTGATCTCCGCTTCGAGAAAGTTATTTTTCACGCCTTGTTCCAGATAGCGTCGGGCAGTGGTTTTACTGCTGCCCAGAATTTGCGCCAGAGTGTCTGCTGTATGTACTGCCTGCGGGTCGGCGAATATTTGTCGTACCCGGTTGAAGGTGTTTTCATCAATTCCCCGCAGTCCGCTATTCGGTTCTGCGGTTTGTTCTTTGGCCTGGATATTAAATAAGGCATCAACGTGCGTCTGGTTTGCCTGCTCACTGGAACGTAACGAACTGCGGTAACGGGTGAACCGCTCCAGGGTATGCTGCAGGCGCTGATAATGTACCGGCTTAATCAGATAATCGAATACGCCCATGCGTAAGGCATCGCTGATGGTATCCATATGATTGTCGGCGGTAATGAAAATAATTCGCCCCGTGTAGTTGGTGCTGATGGTATGACGAATTAAATCGATCCCTTTGCCATCGGGTAAAAAATTATCTAATAGAATTAACTGTGGTTGATAGAGGCGTATTTGCTTCTTTGCACTTTCCAGTTTGTCTGCGATGCCGACGATTGAAAACTGGGGAAAAAGCTTGATGGTGTCCACCAGGATTTCCGCTAGCATCGGTTCGTCTTCAACGATGAGTGTCGTAATGCTATCCATGTTATTCTTCTCTGGTAAAAGGGATATAGAGGGTAAAAATGGTGCCAAAAGGATTATTGTTATCGACGATAATGTCACCATTGGCCTGCTTGACGTAGCTGTGCACCAACCATAATCCAATTCCGTGATCGCCGTTGTTGTGGGTGGTCACTCCACGCTCGAAAATATGCTGGCGGATATTTTCGTCAATACCACATCCCTGATCGGCAACTTCAATAATGACTTCATTACCTTCGCTGTTGATCAGGCACTCAATCTGTCGCGAGCCTTCGCGATTGAGCAGGGTGGCGTTATAGGCGTTGTCCAATAAATTGCCAACAATCGAAATCCATTCATTATGCGAGAGCGATGACGGCAGGTGTTCAACAAAGCTTGAAGGATCGAAAATCAGCTCCAGCCCCAGCTCTTTTGCCCGATAATATTTACCGATTAATAGCCCCGCAAGGTGGTGGTCGCGGAAATTATGGGAAATAAAATCGAGTACTTTCTGGTGGCTTTCCGATTGCTGCTGAATCAGCGCCAGCGCATTATCGTAGCGCTTCAGGAACAGCAGTCCGGCAATGGTGGAAATAAGGTTGCGATGCTCATGCTGCACGGCGCGCAGGTTATCGGCGTATTGCCGCACCTGACTTAACTGCAGGCTGAGTGTATTGATATCGTCTTTGTTGCGAAAGCTAATAACCCAGCCCTGAGGCTGGTTGTCAATAATGACCGCCATGCGACTGGCGATGACTTTCATTTGGTTAAAGGTGACGATCTCATCTTTTTTGTTTTTTTGCGGCGCATCGTAAAAAAAAGCCTCCGGCAACACGATATGGTGGATTGCATAGCCAATGAGTTCAGACTCCGGTTGGCTCAGATTCAGTAAGCGGCGAGCCGTTTGGTTAATGGCGGTAATACGGTGATGGGAGTCAATGGCGATCAACCCTTCAAATACCGACTCAAACAACACGCTTTGCTGAATTAATAGTTGTGAAAGCTGCTGCGGCTCCATGTTAAGCATCTGCTTTTTAATATGCAGCGAGAAGCGGCGGGCGCAGTACAACAGTACCAGCAGCAGTAACGCCATCGGGAACAGCAACGAGCTGATTTGTAAGTTAAGCCAGCTCTCCAACTGTTCCAGAGTATAGCCGACGGAAACAATACCGATGACTTTACCGGTACTGTCCTGAATCGGGGATTTACCACGTAAGGAAGAGCCTAATGAACCTTTGCGCACCGATACGTAGCTTTTAGCGTTATACAGTGCGTCGTCGCTATCGCCGCCCTCCATATATTTGCCGATCTCATTCGGGTTGACGTGATACAGTCGCTGACCTTTTTCGTTGCCAACGGTAATGTAAGTCGCGTCCGAAAACGAGCGCATTGGGTCAATCAGCGCTTTGATGCGTGGCAAATCATGCGCCTCTACGGCTTCAACTAATTCTGGCATAGCGGATATTTGCATTGCCTGAATAAGCGCACGTTGGCCCACCTGATAATGCAGGCGCTCTTTCGTGATATCGGTCAGATACCAGGTGATTGCCAGCATCACGATGGTGGATGTAAACAGGATCAGTAGAAATATCCGGTTTTGAAACGAGCGTCTGGCAAACCAGTGTGTAATTTCCCGTATAAACATATTGGTATTTAGATATTTAATTACGGTATTTTCTTGCATTCGGCATCACCGGAACCTGAACCAGTTCATACTTACTTTTCTTTCAGAAAAAATTTGGATGAAAATGGGATACGACATGCGTATCCCATCCACTATTACATCGCCAGCACGTATTTCAGCATCACCCCGGCAGCTATCGCCGAGCCAATCACCCCCGCCACGTTCGGGCCCATCGCGTGCATCAGCAGGAAGTTCTGCGGGTCCGATTCCAGCCCCACCTTGTTCGATACGCGTGCCGCCATCGGCACCGCCGACACCCCCGCCGAACCGATAAGCGGGTTGATTTTGTTCTTACTGCACAGGTTCAGCAGCTTCGCCATCAGCACCCCGGCCGCCGTCCCAATCCCGAACGCAATCACACCCAGCAGCAGAATGCCCAGCGTCTGCGGCTGCAGGAACTTGTCCGCCACCAGCTTCGCGCCCACCGACAGCCCGAGGAAGATGGTCACGATATTAATCAGCCCGTTCTGTACCGTGTCGCTCAGACGCTCCACCACGCCGCTTTCGCGCATCAGGTTGCCAAAGCAGAACATCCCCAGCAGCGGCGCGGCGTCCGGCAGCAGCAGGGCCACCAGCATGAGCAGCACCACCGGGAAGAGGATTTTTTCCCGCTTGCTGACGGTGCGCAGCTGCACCATGCGGATTTTGCGCTCAGTCTCCGTGGTCAGCGCCTTCATAATCGGCGGCTGGATTAACGGCACCAGCGCCATATACGAATACGCCGCCACCGCGATGGCCCCCAGCAGCTCCGGCGCCAGCTTGCCCGACAGATAAATCGCCGTCGGGCCGTCCGCGCCGCCGATAATGCCGATGGCCGCAGCCTGCGGCAGGGTGAAGGAAATCAGGCCGAAGTAGTTCAGCGTCAGCGCCCCCAGCACCGTAGCGAAGATACCGAACTGCGCCGCCGCGCCGAGCAGCAGGGTGCGCGGGTTGGCCAGCAGCGGGCCGAAGTCGGTCATCGCCCCCACGCCCATAAAGATGACCAGCGGCGCGACGCCGGAGCCAATCGCCACTTTATAGAACAGCGCCAGTACCCCCGGCGTGTAGCCCATGTCCACCGCCAGATTTTCCATCTGACTCTGCACTGACGGCAGCGCCAGCGCTAATGCCTCTTTAATGGCGTGCACGTCCGGCGCGCAGTTAAGCTTCGCGGCAATCACCGCCAGCTGCCCGGCGTCGTGATGCGCCAGCAGGCTCTCCAGCGCGGTCAGCGCCATGCCCGCTTCCGGGATGTTGGAGAGCAGGCCGCCGAAGCCAATCGGCAGCAGCAGTAACGGTTCGAACTTTTTCGCTATCGCCAGCCACAGCAACAGCAGGCTGACCAGCAGCATGATGGCCTGGCCCGCGCCAAGGTGCATCAGCCCCATGCCCTGAAGCAGGGCGTTCAGACTTTCCATTTCAGTTCTCCGTTACGCCAGCGTCATCAGGGTGTCGCCGACGGAAACCGCGTCCCCGGACTTCACCGCAATACCGCGTACCGTCCCGGCCTGCGCGGCGCGGATTTCGGTTTCCATCTTCATGGCCTCCAGAATCAGCAGCACATCGCCTTCGGCCACCGTCTGGCCCTCGGTGGCAATCACCTTCCAGATGTTGCCCGCCAGCGGGGCGGTGACCGGGGTGCCTGCGCCTGCCGGGGCGGCTGCCTGAACCGGTGCGGAAGACGGGGTGGCAGCAGTGAGCTGGCTGATATCGCCGCCGTCGCTGACCTTCACCACAAAGGCTTTGCCTTCCACTTCCACGGTGTAGATACCGGAGGCGGCAGGCTTCTCTGCTTTTGCCACCGGCTGCGCGGCTTCCGCCTGCGGCAGTGGCTCAAACGCCGCCGGGTTGTGGCGGTTCTCAAGGAATTTGAGGCCGATTTGCGGGAACAGCGCCACGGTGAGCACGTCGTCGATGGCGTTTCCCGCAAGCTGGATGCCCTTCTCCTGCGCCTGGCGCCTGACGTCCGCTTCCAGTTCAGCCAGTTCCGGTTTGAGTAAATCCGCCGGACGGCAGGTCACCGGGGCTGCCCCTTCCAGCACGCGGGCCTGTAACGCGGCGTTAACCGGCACCGGGGTGTGGCCGTATTCGCCTTTCAGAATGCCCGCCGTTTCTTTGGCAATGGTTTTGTAGCGTTCGCCGGTCAGGACGTTGAGCACCGCCTGGGTGCCGACAATCTGCGAGGTGGGGGTCACCAGCGGGATAAAACCGAGGTCCTCGCGCACGCGGGGGATTTCCGCCAGCACCTGGTCGAGTTTGTCCGCCGCGTTCTGCTGCTTCAGCTGGCTTTCGAGGTTGGTCAGCATTCCGCCCGGCACCTGCGCCACCAGAATGCGGCTGTCGTAGCCCTTCAGCTGGCCTTCAAAGGCGTGGTATTTCTTGCGCACCTCGCGGAAGTACGCGGCGATGTTTTCCAGTTTCAGGATATCCAGCCCGGTGTCGTGCTCAGTACCTGCCAACGTCGCCACCAGCGCCTCGGTGGCCGGGTGGCCGTAGGTGGCGCTCATGGAGGAAATCGCCGTGTCGACGCCGTCAACGCCCGCCTCGATGGCCTTCAGCAGCGCCATCTCCGCCATCCCGGTGGTGGCGTGACAGTGCAGGTGCAGGCGCACCTCAAAACGTTTTTTGATTTCACTGACCAGCTCAAAGGCGACCATCGGCGTCAGGATGCCGGACATATCCTTGATGGCAATCGAGTCAACGCCGGTTTCCAGCAGTTGCTCCGTTAAATCCAGCCAGGTCTGCAGGGTGTGCGCCGGGCTGGTGGTGTAAGAGAGCGTGCCCTGGGCGTGTGCGCCGTGGCTGCGCACCGCCTGCAGGGCGGCTTTCATATTGCGCGGGTCGTTCATGGCATCAAACACGCGGAACACGTCCATGCCGTTTTTCACCGCGCGTTCGACAAAACGCTCCACCACGTCATCGGCGTAGTGGCGGTAGCCGAGCAGGTTCTGGCCACGCAGCAGCATCTGCAGCGGGGTTTTGGGCATGGCTTTTTTGAGTTCGCGCAGGCGCAGCCACGGGTCTTCGCCGAGAAAGCGAATGCAGGCGTCAAAGGTGGCGCCGCCCCAGCATTCGAGGGAGCCGTAGCCCACGTCATCGAGCGCGGCGGCAATGGGCAGCATATCATCAAGACGCAGACGGGTGGCGAACAGGGACTGGTGGGCGTCGCGCAGGACGACATCGGTAATGGCAATAGTCATGGATCCCTCCGGGAATTAAGCGTTAAGGCGGTGATGGTGAATGGCGGCGGCAATCACCGGCTTTAAGCGGGTGAAGTCGTCCACGACGGGAACGGCGCGCGGTGCGGGCGCGGCGACGGGTTCCGGGAAGAAGCGAGTAATCACGGCAGACATGCCGCGAATAGCAAAGATGAGCAGGAACAGAAAGCTCAGTACGAACCCCATCCCTAAAAACATCAGGGTGAAACCTTCACCCAGTAGTACAGCTTCATTCATGAATCATTTTCCATAATGAGAGGCACGACGGTGGCCTTGACGACAACCTTCCTGGTGAATCCGGCTAAGGAGTAGAGTGGATTTCCCTTGGCCACCTCTGGCTTTGGCCTCTACTTTTCTCCAGGTCGTTTGCGGCAAAGACACCGCCGTGCGTTTTTTTACACCATCATGCTGAACACGATGCTAGCGATAACCAGCACAATACCGCCGCCCAGACGAGAGGAAATTTGTGCATATGAAATGAGGTTCATACGGTTACAGGCGGAGAGCACTTCCAGATCGCCGGAGCCGCCGCGGTTGGCCATACAAAGACCCGCAGTAATGGATGATTCAATCGGGTAGAAGCCAATCAACCAGCCCCCGATAGCTGCGCCAACGACAGCGCCGACCACAATGATCGCGGCGATAACGACGTTGGCGAACGTCAGGGCGTCGATGATCTCTTGCAGATCGGTGTAGCAAACACCCACACCTACCATCAACACCCACAGCAGTTGTTTGGAGAAGAAGTCAGAAAGACGTTTTGCCCCGGCTTTAATCTCCGGTGAGCAAAGACCTGATGCGTTCAGCGCAGCAACAATCAGAACCATCCAGGCGAAGTAGTGAATAGAGACGCCGCCGATGCTTGGCAGAATTTTCTTGGCAACAACATAGGCCAGCAGGAAGCAGGTGGTGGATAGCACCATGCCAACCGCCGTTTCACGATGGGTAATCTGACCGGCCTTTTCATCATCTTCGGTTTTGAAGGAAGCCTTACGAACCAACTCGCCTTCACCGCTAAGCCAGGTGTATTTTTTGCCAATCATATCGAGGAGGGCGGCGAAAATAATGGCGAAGATATTCGCAATGGTCAGAATAGCAATAGCCGTTGAGTAGTACTCTTCGCGAGAACGTCCGGTAACCGAGTGATAAATTTCAGACAAAGGCACGGCGCCTGCGCCGTTACCACCGCCCATAATCGGCAGAACGTACAGCATCATGATACGGTCGATCGGGATACCGAAGCACAGACCAATGACGATACCGAAAAGGGACGCGCCGACGATCCCGGCGAGGATGGTTGGGATATAGCCCAGCAGTGATTTTAATAGCAGCTTACGGTTTACCGACAGGATAGCGCCTGTGATCAACACCGCGATAAACAGGTTAAGGAAGTTGCTTTTATCCATTACGTTGCTGATCGCATCAATTTCTTTCTGCGTAAATATGCCAGCATAGACAAAATAAGCTGCAACCAGAAATATCATAACCGGTGCGCCGCCAATATATTTATTGAAGATCGGTAAACGTTTGCCGATTTCACCAAAAATGGCCCCCATCACAAACATAAGGGCAAAACCACCGACTAAGTCAGTAGGTATAGCATTATAAAAATGAGAAAGTAATAAAGTAATTAATGCAAAAGCATAAAGCGGTAGCGGCATACCAAAGATTTTGAATCTGAGTAAATCGCTAGCCCCCTTTCTCTCCGTAGCCGAAGCCTGGGTCATGTTGGTCATAAACATTTTCCTGTGTATTGATGGGTAACAAGACCTGCGCATACTAATAAATTCAATGAACCGTGAGATGTGACTATCTTCACTGAATGGTTGTGTTTTTAATTAATTTAATTGTTTTTATTAACTCTGATTAATTAAGGAAATAAAAACTATAAAGGTCATAAAGGCAGCGGGGAAAGTGTGATGTCTATTCCAGACGAATAATATAAACACTGGCGAAATATGCGGCGTTATTTGCTGACGGATGCTGAATAGAGTGAATCTGATATTTAAACGCATTTATTTGCAAAAGGATGTATTGCGTCGCGAGTCGGTCGCCATGTTTCTGGAGGGCGAGGGACTCGCCCTGGAAGACGATTGTGAAATCGCGGTATGCGCATATTGGCAGGGTGAGATAGTTGGATGCGGCTCGCTGGTCGGGAACGTACTGAAATGCATCGCTGTTTCCCCAGTTTTACAAGGGGAAGGGCTCAGCCTCAAACTGCTGACTGAGTTGCTTACATTGGCCTACGAGTTAAACCGCAGCGAGCTTTTCCTGTTCACTAAGCCGCAAAATCGGTTGCTGTTTTCTGGCGCGGGGTTTTGGCCCATTGCGCAGGCAGGTCAGCTGGCGGTGTTAATGGAGAACAGCAGTGAACGGTTAGCGCGCTTTTGTCGCCAACTGGCGCTTTATCGTCAACCGGGAAAAACGATCGGCGCCATCGTCATGAACGCCAATCCGTTTACATTGGGCCACCGTTATCTGGTGGAGCAAGCGGCTGCGGCCTGTGACTGGCTGCATCTGTTTGTGGTCAAAGAAGATGCTTCATTTTTTTCCTATACCGACCGTTGGGCGCTGATCGAACAAGGAATCGCGGGCATTGACAACGTCACGTTGCATTCCGGCTCCGCTTATATGATCTCGCGTGCGACGTTTCCCGGCTATTTCCTCAAAGAAAAAGGGGTTGTGGACGACTGCCATTGCCAGATCGATCTGCAACTCTTCCGTGAACATCTGGCTCCAGCTCTGGGGATTACCCATCGTTTTGTCGGCAGTGAACCGTTTTGTCCTCTGACCTGTGCCTATAACCAGCGAATGCACGACATTTTACACGATCCGAAGCGCAGCGGCCCGGTTATTGAGGTCGTCGAGCTGGCGCGGGTGGAGAAAAACGGCACGGCTATTTCCGCCTCTCGCGTCAGAAAACTGTATAGCGAACGTAATTGGCCGGCGATAAGCGCGCTGGTGCCTGCTGGTACCCTGGCATATCTGCAGCGGCATGCCGCCAGACACACTGAAACCATATGACGTAACACCGTTAACAAGGAACATAACTAATGAAAATCATTAAAGATGCCCTGGCAGGCACGCTGGAATCCAGCGATGTGATGATCAGGATTGGTCCATCCAGCGAGCCAGGAATTCGGCTGGAGCTAGAGAGTCTGGTGAAGCAGCAGTTTGGCGCGGCGATTGAGCAAGTCGTGCGCGAAACGCTGGCGAAGCTGGGCGTTGAACGCGCGCTGGTTAGCGTCGATGACAAAGGCGCACTGGAGTGTATTTTACGCGCCCGAGTGCAGGCGGCGGCGCTGCGCGCTGCAGAACAAACGGAAATTCAATGGAGTGCGTTATGAGACCACGTCGCAGTATGTTGTTTATCCCCGGCGCAAATGCGGCCATGTTGAGCACCTCGTTTGTCTATGGTGCGGACGCGGTGATGTTCGACTTAGAAGACGCCGTAGCGTTACGTGAGAAAGATACCGCCCGTCTTTTAGTCCATCACGCGCTTCAACATCCGTTCTATCAGGATGTTGAAAAAGTGGTGCGCATTAATCCACTGAACACGCCGTTTGGTCTGGCCGATCTTGAGGCCGTCGTGCGTGGTGGCGCGGATATTGTGCGTCTGCCGAAAACCGACAGCAAAAACGATGTGCTGGAGCTGGAAGCGCAGGTCGAACGGATCGAACGTGAATGCGGACGCGAGGTCGGCAGTACCAGGCTGATGGCGGCGATCGAATCAGCGAAAGGCGTGGTCAATGCCGTCGACATCGCCACCTCCAGCCCGCGCATGGTGGCAATTGCGCTGGCGGCATTTGATTACGTGATGGATATGGGCACCAGCCGGGGCGATGGCACCGAGCTGTTCTACGCCCGCTGCGCAGTGCTGCACGCGGCGCGTGTTGCGGGTATTGCCGCCTATGATGTTGTTTGGTCGGATATCAATAATGAAGAAGGCTTCCTGAAGGAAGTGCAGTTGGCGAAAGGACTTGGTTTTAACGGTAAGTCCTTAGTGAATCCACGTCAGATTGAGCTGTTACATCAGGCTTATTCTCCGACACGTAAAGAAGTTGAGCATGCGTATGAGGTGATTGCCGCCGCTGAAGAGGCTGAGTCTCGCGGTCTGGGCGTCGTTTCACTCAACGGCAAAATGATTGACGGCCCGATTATCGACCACGCGCGCAAAGTGGTGGCGCTGTCGGCTTCCGGTATTCGTGATTAAGGAAGGAACCATGAAAGAGACTGTAACCATGCTCAACCAGCAATATGTCGTACCGGAAGGATTACAGCCCTACCAGGGGGTAACAGCGAACAGCCCGTGGCTTGCCAGCGAAACGGAAAAGCGTCGGCGTAAAATTTGTGACTCGCTTGAAGAGGCTATCCGTCGTTCCGGGCTTAAAAATGGCATGACGATATCCTTCCACCATGCGTTTCGTGGTGGCGACAAAGTCGTCAATATGGTGATGGCGAAGCTGGCGGAAATGGGATTCCGCGATCTGACGCTTGCCTCCAGCTCATTAATTGATGCCCACTGGCCGCTTATCGAACACATTAAAAATGGCGTGGTGCGGCAGATTTACACCTCCGGGCTGCGCGGCAAGTTAGGGGAAGAGATCTCCGCTGGCCTGATGGAAAACCCGGTACAGATCCACTCTCACGGCGGCCGCGTAAAACTGATTCAGAGCGGTGAGCTGAATATTGATGTCGCTTTCCTCGGCGTGCCGTGCTGCGACGAATTTGGTAATGCGAACGGCTTTAGCGGCAAGTCACGCTGCGGCTCTTTGGGGTATGCGCAGGTTGATGCGCAGTACGCTAAATGTGTGGTGCTCCTGACTGAAGAGTGGGTCGAGTTCCCCAATTATCCGGCCAGTATCGCGCAGGATCAGGTTGATTTGATCGTGCAGGTGGATGAGGTAGGGGATCCGGAAAAAATCACTGCGGGCGCGATTCGTCTGTCCAGCAACCCGCGTGAACTGTTGATCGCCCGACAGGCGGCCAATGTAATCGAACACTCAGGCTATTTTTGTGACGGTTTCTCGCTGCAAACCGGCACCGGTGGCGCATCTCTGGCGGTCACCCGTTTCCTGGAAGACAAAATGCGTCGCCACAACATTACGGCGAGTTTTGGCCTGGGCGGGATCACCGGCACCATGGTGGATCTGCATGAGAAAGGGTTGATCAAAGCGCTGCTGGATACGCAATCATTCGATGGCGATGCAGCCCGTTCGCTGGCGCAGAATCCACATCATATTGAAATCTCAACCAATCAATACGCGAACCCCGCCTCTAAAGGCGCGGCATGCGAACGCCTGAATGTGGTGATGCTGAGCGCACTGGAAATTGACGTGAATTTCAACGTTAACGTGATGACCGGTTCAAACGGCGTACTGCGTGGCGCATCGGGCGGCCATAGCGATACGGCAGCAGGGGCCGATCTCACCATTATTACCGCACCGCTGGTCCGTGGCCGAATCCCATGCGTGGTGGAAAAAGTGCTGACTACCGTCACGCCTGGGGCAAGTGTTGATGTGCTGGTTACCGACCATGGTATTGCGGTGAACCCTGCGCGTCAGGATCTGCTTGATAACCTGCGTGCTGCGGGCGTGGCGCTGATGACCATCGAACAACTGCAACAGCGCGCTGAGCAACTGACCGGTAAACCGCAGCCGATTGAGTTTACCGATCGGGTGGTGGCTGTGGTGCGTTATCGCGACGGTTCAGTGATTGACGTGATTCGCCAGGTTAAAGGCTGATGAAGGGCACAGACCTGCTGTACCAGGGCCAGGCAGTTACGCTGGAGGAGATGCTACAAGCGCGCGATAAACGTGCCGCCAGGCAGCGTCAGGCGTTGAACTGCTATCGGCTACCGTTGATTTCCCTCACGCTGGTTGCACCGGGCGCCGTTAAAAACTCAGCGGTCTGGCGGCGTGTCGCCGATTATGCAATTGCCGAAATACTGGCGCTTTGCGAACAGAAGGAGTGGGTCAACGTCTGGGAAATGCAGGTGAATGAACGCAGCGGCCCGGAATGGATGGCAGCGGTCTGTGCGCCGGCAATGGCGTTGAAACAGCACATGTCGACACTAGAGATGAGCCATCCGTTAGGGCGGCTTTGGGACATCGACATTATTGATAGCGACGGTAAGTCGCTATCACGCCGTGAACTCGGGCATCCTGCCCGGCCATGTTTGATATGCCAGCAGGATGCTCATCTCTGTGCCCGGGGCAAGCATCACACCCTTGACCTTTTGTTGGATGAAATTGCACGAAGGATTGAATGCTATGAACGTGAGCGTTGTGACTGAACGGCGTACGCCAGCGTACTCATCGCTGGCGGCTGGCGAACTTAATGGGTTGGTTGCAAGAGCGCTGCTGACGGAAGCCAGGCTGACACCAAAACCCGGTCTGGTCGATATTCGTAATTCGGGAGCGCATAGGGATATGGATCTGGCGGCATTTGAACGTAGCACTACCGCCATTGCTCCGTGGATGGAAAAGTTTTTTATCATGGGCAACAACACGGCGGCGCTGGCGGCAGAAAATGTCCTGGTGATGCTGCGTCCGCTGGGGATGGCCTGTGAGAACGATATGCTACAGGCGACCAATGGTGTGAATACCCATCGCGGGGCGATTTTCGCTTTTGGCCTGCTGAGCGCAGCGATTGGCCGACTTCTCGCGCGGGGAGAACCGTTGGAGCAAAATCGTATCTGCGACCAGGTTGCCCGCCTGAGTCGGAATATTGTTGCCCACGAGCTCTCAGCAAAAAAAGCGGGAAAACTGACAAAGAGTGAAACCCATTTCCAGTGCTATGGCCTGTCGGGCGCGCGGGGAGAAGCGGAAAGCGGTTTTCGAACCGTCAGAACGCAGGCTTTGCCGGTGTTTAACCGGGTCGTGCAGGAGCATGACGATACCCATCTTGCCCTGCTGCAAACATTGTTGCATCTGATGGCGTGGAATGATGATACCAATCTGGTGTCACGGGGAGGCCTGGAAGGGCTTTACTACGTGCAGCAGCAGGCACAAAAATTGTTGTGGCAAGGGGGCGTATTGGTTGAGGGGGGCATTGAAGCGATGCAGTCCCTCGATGATGAACTCATCCTGCGTAACTTAAGCCCTGGCGGTAGCGCGGATTTACTGGCAGTGACCTGGTTTTTAAGTCATTTTCCTGCCGGTTCCCTCTATCCTGAGTAAGTTTCTCTTCTTTCATTCTCTCCAGCAATGATTCATCCTGCGGGATGAATCATGTCTTTTACTGATATCGCTCCCTGTTTATCATTAATTTCTAATTATCGGCGATTTTAGATGGCGGCCTCCGGGCGCGCTGGTTACTCTGAAAACGGTTTACGCAATTTTTACAAAAGAGAATAGCTATGCATGAAGCACAGATCCGCGTTGCGATTGTCGGCGCCGGTGGCCGCATGGGACGGCAGTTAATCCAGGCCGCCATGGCGATGGAAGGTGTTCAGCTGGGTGCCGCGCTGGAGCGCGAAGGCTCTTCATTGCTGGGTAGCGATGCGGGCGAACTGGCAGGCGTGGGGAAAACGGGCGTCATCATTCAAAGCGATCTGGCGTCGGTCAAAGATGATTTCGATGTTCTGGTCGATTTTACCCGTCCTGAAGGCACACTGGCGCATCTGGCATTCTGCCGTAAACATGGTAAAGGGATGGTGATTGGTACTACCGGCTTTGACGACGCCGGTAAACAGGCCATTCGCGAGGCGTCGCAAGAGATTGCGATCGTTTTCGCCGCAAACTTTAGCGTCGGCGTTAACGTCATGCTCAAGCTGCTGGAGAAAGCCGCGAAGGTAATGGGCGACTACACCGATATTGAAATTATTGAAGCGCACCACCGCCATAAAGTGGATGCACCGTCGGGTACGGCGCTGGCAATGGGCGAGGCAATCGCCGGGGCGCTGGATAAAGATCTGAAGGACTGCGCGGTCTACTCGCGTGAAGGTTATACCGGCGAGCGCGTACCGGGAACGATTGGCTTTGCAACCGTTCGGGCGGGCGACATCGTCGGCGAACATACCGCGATGTTTGCCGATATTGGCGAGCGCGTAGAGATTACGCATAAAGCTTCCAGTCGCATGACGTTTGCAAATGGCGCGTTGCGATCGGCATTATGGCTAAAAACGAAGAAAAATGGGCTATTTGACATGCGGGATGTGCTGGGACTGGATGTACTATAACGACTAAATACCTTCGTGATGTGGTTGTGGTAATCAAGATTAATTGATTACAAAGGGCAATATATTATTGCCCTTTTGTTTTTTGCCCCCCGGTTATTCGGTCAGATAAATAACGCCTTTCACCATTCATGTTTCGACAGTTTCTTCGCCCACGATATGTTCTGCCGTTGTTTTCGCGTTAAGAATAGTCAGTTTAAAGACATCCGGGCCAACGGCATCCATTTGCGTGACGTAATTGCCATTACGATAAATGCGGTTAATTAGTCCTTCAGGCGCATCGGTACGGGCCATTACGTTCAACGGGAAAAATACTGCCTGAACTGATGTTAGTCATATTCAGCCGCAGTGGCTTACCGTATGCAAAAGGCACCTCGACCAGACTGATAAGACTGATATCCATCGTGGGGTTAGCGCTGTTCCTCGGGGGCGTTTTATCTCTTTTGTTTCAATAGGTTAGCTTTTTTATGCTGTAGTGAGGCTGGTTGTGGTTCAATCGTATGCGCTAGTCTTAAAAAAAAAGAAGTTAGACCTTTATATCGCGATTGTGATTCTCATTACATTATCTTAATTTGCTGTTTTTGTCGATTTTTTGATATGTTTGGTTTGTTTTTTATTTTAACAAGTGCTTGATTTTTAAATTGTTTTTATCGTTAATTTGCTTTATTTTGAATTTTTATTCATTTAATGGTATTAGTGGTTATTAAATTAATTTTTATCGTTGTTTTTCGTTGTTTTAATGTGAAATTTGACCATTTGGTCCACTTTTTATCGTTCCAGTCAGCTTTTTTCGAACTCAAGGAAGCGCAAGCGTTTTCTATCGTCACTTAGTTGATCTTTTTGCCTATTAAATAGGATAACTTCCTTATAATGTGCAAAATAACATAAAAAACACCCTCTTTAAGTTGACTTTTATCCGGCTTAACTTCAGAATGCCGCCGTTTGCCAGAAATCCACGGGTAAGCAAATTTGCATTGCTTCATACTGACTGAATGAATTAATATGCAAATAAAGTGAGTGAATATTCTCTGGAGGGTGTTTTGATTAAGTCAGCGCTATTGGTTCTGGAAGACGGAACCCAGTTTCACGGTCGGGCCATTGGGGCAACGGGTTCGGCGGTTGGGGAAGTCGTTTTCAATACTTCAATGACCGGTTATCAAGAAATCCTCACTGATCCTTCCTATTCCCGCCAAATCGTCACTCTTACTTATCCCCATATTGGTAATGTCGGCACCAATGAAGCCGATGAAGAATCTTCTCAGGTACATGCACAAGGTCTGGTAATTCGCGACCTGCCGCTGATTGCCAGCAACTTCCGTAACACCGAAGACCTCTCTTCTTACCTCAAACGGCATAACATTGTGGCGATTGCTGATATCGATACCCGCAAGCTGACGCGTCTGCTGCGTGAGAAAGGTGCACAGAACGGCTGCATCATTGCAGGCGATAGCCCGGATGCGAAGCTGGCGCTGGAAAAAGCGAAAGCATTTCCTGGACTGAACGGTATGGATCTGGCGAAAGAAGTGACCACGGCGGAAACTTACCGCTGGACGCAGGGTAGCTGGACGCTGAAAGACGGTTTACCGGAAGCGAAATCTGAGGATGACCTGCCGTTCCACGTGGTGGCCTACGATTTTGGCGCCAAACGCAACATTCTACGTATGCTGGTGGATCGCGGCTGCCGCCTGACGGTGGTGCCAGCGCAGACCTCTGCTGAAGAGGTGCTGGAAATGAATCCGGACGGCATCTTCCTGTCAAACGGCCCTGGCGACCCGGCCCCGTGCGACTACGCGATTACTGCTATCCAGAAATTCCTCGAAACCGACATTCCTGTGTTCGGCATCTGCCTCGGCCATCAGCTACTGGCGCTGGCGAGCGGTGCGAAGACCGTTAAGATGAAGTTCGGCCATCACGGCGGCAACCATCCGGTAAAAGATATGGACCGAAACGTGGTGATGATCACCGCGCAGAACCACGGCTTTGCGGTGGATGAAGACTCGCTGCCAGCCAACCTGCGCGTGACCCACAAGTCGCTGTTCGACGGCACCCTGCAGGGCATTCACCGTACCGATAAACCGGCGTTCAGCTTCCAGGGCCACCCGGAAGCCAGCCCCGGCCCGCACGATGCTGCACCGCTGTTCGACCACTTTATCGAGCTTATTGAGCAATACCGTCAGTCCGCGAAATAATCAGGAGTAATAAGAGCCATGCCAAAACGTACAGATATAAAAAGCATCCTGATTCTGGGCGCGGGCCCGATTGTTATCGGTCAGGCGTGTGAGTTTGACTACTCCGGCGCTCAGGCGTGTAAAGCGCTGCGCGAAGAGGGTTACCGCGTCATTCTGGTGAACTCCAACCCGGCCACCATCATGACCGACCCGGAAATGGCCGATGCCACCTACATCGAGCCGATTCACTGGGAAGTGGTGCGCAAAATCATTGAAAAAGAGCGTCCGGATGCGGTGCTGCCGACCATGGGCGGCCAGACGGCGCTGAACTGCGCGCTGGAGCTGGAGCGGCAGGGCGTGCTCGAAGAGTTCGGCGTCACCATGATTGGCGCCACCGCCGACGCCATTGATAAAGCCGAAGACCGTCGTCGCTTCGATATCGCGATGAAGAAAATTGGTCTCGACACCGCGCGTTCCGGTATCGCGCACACTATGGAAGAAGCGCTGGCGGTTGCCGCTGATGTGGGCTTCCCGTGCATCATCCGTCCGTCCTTTACCATGGGCGGCACCGGTGGCGGTATCGCTTACAACCGTGAAGAGTTCGAAGAAATCTGCGAACGCGGTCTGGACCTCTCGCCAACCAACGAGCTGCTGATTGATGAATCGCTGATCGGCTGGAAAGAGTACGAGATGGAAGTGGTGCGTGATAAAAACGACAACTGCATCATCGTCTGCTCTATCGAAAACTTCGACGCAATGGGTATCCATACTGGGGACTCGATCACCGTGGCCCCGGCACAGACGCTGACCGACAAAGAATACCAAATCATGCGTAACGCCTCGATGGCGGTACTGCGTGAAATCGGCGTCGAAACTGGCGGTTCTAACGTCCAGTTCGCAGTAAACCCGAAAAACGGTCGTCTGATCGTTATCGAAATGAACCCGCGCGTCTCCCGCTCCTCGGCGCTGGCGTCGAAAGCCACCGGTTTCCCGATTGCCAAAGTGGCCGCCAAACTGGCGGTGGGTTATACCCTCGACGAGCTGATGAACGACATCACCGGTGGCCGTACACCGGCCTCCTTCGAGCCGTCTATCGACTACGTTGTCACCAAAATTCCGCGCTTTAACTTCGAGAAATTCGCCGGTGCCAACGACCGTCTGACCACCCAGATGAAATCGGTTGGTGAAGTGATGGCGATTGGCCGCACGCAGCAGGAATCCCTGCAAAAAGCGCTGCGCGGCCTGGAAGTGGGCGCTACCGGCTTCGACCCGAAAGTCAGCCTCGACGACCCGGAAGCGCTGACTAAAATCCGCCGCGAGCTGAAAGACGCGGGCGCTGATCGTATCTGGTATATCGCCGATGCCTTCCGCGCAGGTCTCTCCGTTGACGGGGTGTTCAACTTGACCAACATCGACCGCTGGTTCCTGGTGCAGATTGAAGAGCTGGTGCGTCTGGAAGAGAAAGTGGCTGAAGTCGGGATTACCGGCCTCAACGCCGACTTCCTGCGTCAGCTCAAGCGCAAAGGTTTTGCCGATGCGCGTCTGGCGAAACTGGCGGGCGTGCGCGAGGCGGAAATCCGCAAGCTACGCGACCAGTATGACCTGCACCCGGTCTACAAGCGTGTGGATACCTGCGCGGCGGAATTCGCCACCGATACCGCCTATATGTACTCCACTTATGAAGATGAGTGCGAAGCGAACCCGTCCGTTGATCGCGATAAAATCATGGTCCTCGGCGGCGGCCCGAACCGTATCGGCCAGGGCATCGAATTTGACTACTGCTGCGTACACGCCTCGCTGGCGCTGCGCGAAGACGGTTACGAAACCATTATGGTCAACTGTAACCCGGAAACCGTCTCCACCGACTACGACACTTCCGACCGTCTGTACTTCGAGCCGGTGACGCTGGAAGACGTGCTGGAAATCGTGCGCATCGAGAAGCCGAAAGGCGTTATCGTGCAGTACGGCGGCCAGACGCCGCTGAAGCTGGCGCGCGCGCTGGAAGCGGCAGGCGTGCCGGTTATCGGCACCAGCCCGGACGCCATCGACCGCGCGGAAGACCGTGAACGCTTCCAGCATGCGGTTGACCGTCTGAAGCTGAAGCAACCGGCCAACGCCACCGTCACCGCCATTGAACAAGCGGTTGAGAAGGCGAAAGAAATTGGCTACCCGCTGGTGGTACGTCCTTCTTACGTGCTGGGCGGTCGGGCGATGGAAATTGTCTACGACGAAGCCGACCTGCGTCGCTACTTCCAGACCGCAGTCAGCGTCTCTAACGATGCGCCGGTACTGCTGGACCGCTTCCTTGATGATGCGGTTGAAGTGGACGTGGACGCTATCTGCGACGGCGAAATGGTGCTGATTGGCGGCATCATGGAGCACATCGAGCAGGCTGGCGTACACTCCGGCGACTCCGCCTGTTCCCTGCCGGCCTACACGCTGAGCCAGGAAATTCAAGACGTGATGCGCCAGCAGGTGCAGAAGCTGGCTTTCGAGTTGCAGGTGCGCGGCCTGATGAACGTGCAGTTTGCGGTGAAAGACAACGAAGTCTATCTGATTGAAGTCAACCCGCGTGCGGCGCGTACCGTACCGTTCGTCTCCAAAGCCACCGGCGTGCCGCTGGCGAAAGTAGCGGCGCGCGTGATGGCCGGCAAATCGCTGACCGAGCAGGGCGTGACCCAAGAAATTATCCCGCCGTACTACTCGGTGAAAGAAGTGGTGCTGCCGTTCAACAAATTCCCCGGCGTTGACCCGCTGTTAGGGCCAGAAATGCGCTCTACCGGGGAAGTGATGGGCGTCGGTCGTACCTTCGCGGAAGCGTTCGCCAAGGCACAGTTGGGCAGTAACTCCACGATGAAGAAACAGGGCCGTGCGCTGCTCTCCGTTCGCGAAGGCGACAAAGAGCGCGTGGTGGATCTCGCGGCCAAGCTGCTGAAACAGGGCTTTGAGCTGGATGCCACTCACGGTACGGCGATTGTGCTGGGCGAAGCCGGTATCAACCCGCGTCTGGTGAACAAGGTGCACGAAGGTCGTCCGCACATTCAGGACCGCATCAAGAATGGCGAATATACCTATATCATCAATACCACCGCAGGCCGCCGCGCGATTGAAGACTCCAGGGTGATTCGTCGTAGCGCGCTGCAGTATAAAGTGCATTATGACACCACGCTGAACGGCGGTTTTGCAACGACGATGGCGCTCAATGCCGATGCCACCGAGAAGGTAACCTCGGTGCAGGAAATGCACGCGCAGATCAAAAAGTCGTAAATAAAGAGTCCGGTGGATATTGCTCTAACCGGACCTGTAATATAATTCTGAAAGGGTTTCTGTAAAGAAACCCTTTTTTTATCTTGCGTAAGGTCATTCCTGGAGAAGTCCGTTTCCGTAACCACATTTTCTATGTAATAAGCACGATATTGCTCACACTAATCAATATTTAAGTCGCATACTATCTTGCATATCCACAATTTTAATATGGCTTAGTTTTTATTAGTTTGGACAGGCCGTAGCCAGATTTTTAATTTGTGAAATGGTGTGCTTATGTGTGAAAAATATGTTGAAAGACCGCTTTATTTGTTAATTGCTGACTGGATGATGGCAGAGAACCGATGGATCACGGCCAGGGAGATTTCCCGTCAATTTGATATTGAACACTGCAAAGCAATTAATACGCTCTCCTATATTCTGTCAGAAGTGGGGGAAATTGTTTGTGAAGTGAAGATGATCCCTAACCAGATTGCAGGACGAGGCTGCCAGTGCCAGCGTCTGGTGAAAGTCGTGAGTATCGACTCTCAACTCTATCGCCGATTGAATCATAATTTGCAGGAAAGAAAAGTGAGCGTGGCGAAAGCGCCGCGACTGTCTGCCGTTCCCCCCACAGAGCTAAACCGTGAGCAGAAATGGCAGATGATGCTCTCCAAGAGTATGCGTCGCTAATTGTCTGTTTACCTGATGGCGGGGTAAACGGTAATTGACGCGTAGGCCGGATAAGCGTGAGCGCATCCGGCATCAATTACTGTGCTGATTTTGGCTTCACGTCCGTCGTGCCTTTCAGGCGCGGCCGGTTTTCTTCGACCTGCGTTAACGGCTTCGTTTCAGATAACCCCGTTCGACAACGGATCGCAAGATCCTGATATTCTTTAGTGTTGAGGCGTTTCCAGTGCAGCTCCTGGTCCGTAACCTGGCGTAGTACGCGCGCCGGTGATCCCACCAGCAGTTGCCTTGCCTCACCCTGAAATCCGGCTTTGACAAAACTCATGGCGGCGACAATGCTCTCTTCGCCAATCACTGCGCCGTCCATAATGACGCTATTCATGCCGACCAGGGCGTCCCGTCCCACCACGCAGCCATGTAGAATAGCGCCGTGGCCGATATGGCCGTTTTCATGCACGATGGTATCGGTATCGCAGTAGCCATGCATAATGCAGCCATCCTGCAGATTAGAGCCTGCCTCCAGGATCAGGCGACCATAATCCCCACGCAATGACGCGAGTGGGCCAATATAAACACCAGCACCCACGATGACATCGCCAATCAGCACGGCGCTGGGATGGACAAACGCGTCCGGGTGCACCACCGGGATCAGTCCTTCAAAGGCGTAATAGCTCATGGTTGTACCTCGGTTTTTTTGCCGGATGGCGGCGTAAACACCTTATCCGGCCTACGGTTGCGCATGTGCTGTAGGCCGGATAAGCGAAGCGCCATCCGGCATAGTCACATTAACGACCCTTCCACACCGGATCGCGTTTTTCGGCAAATGCCTGCGGTCCTTCGAGCGCATCTTCTGAATGCAGTACCGACGGATAATGTTTCAGCACGCCGCTGCGGATGTAGCGGTAGCCTTCTTCTACCGGCATTTCGCTGGTCGCGCGATAAATCTCTTTCAGCGCCGCGATAGCCAGCGGGGCGCTATTGACCAGTTGTTGCGCCAGTTCGCGCGCGCTCTCCATCAGTTCGCTCTGGCTGACAACGCGGTTCACGACTCCCCAACGCAGCGCTTCTTCGGCGCTCATTCGTCTGCCGGTCATCACCATTTCGTTGACGATAGCCGGTGGCAGCAGCTTAGGCAGACGCAATACGCCGCCGCTGTCAGGCACGATGCCGAGCTTTGCTTCCGGCAGCGCGAAGCTGGCGTTTTCGGCGCAGACAATAAAGTCCGCCGCCAGCGCCAGCTCAAAACCGCCGCCAAACGCGTAGCCGTTCACCGCGGCGATAACCGGCTTATCGAGGTCAAATATTTCGGTTAAACCGGCAAAGCCGCCGGGACCAAAATCAGCATCCGGCGCTTCACCTTCCGCTGCCGCTTTTAAGTCCCAGCCAGCAGAAAAGAATTTCTCCCCGCCGCCGGTAATGATTGCTACGCGTAATTCCGGATCGTCACGGAAATTAAGAAAAGCTTCACCCATTGCAAAGCTGGTTTTGGCGTCAATGGCATTCGCTTTAGGTCGGTCAAGGGTAATTTCCAGGATCGGGCCGTTACGGGTCAGATGTAATGACTCACTCATAGTTCATCTCCAGATAAATAGTTTCCCGGCGGGAGGGATTCCTGCCGGAAGGTTTATTTCAGATTTTTTTTGATTATTTTTCCTGAACAGTTGCGTGGCAGGTCAGTTCTGATCTCCATAAAAGAGGGAACCTTGAATTTCGCCATATTGTTTTCGCAAAAGCTGAAAAACTCGGCTTCGCTTAATGTTTCACCTTCATTAAGGACGATAAACGCTTTAATGGCTTCATCACGGATCGCATCTTTAATACCGACCACCACAATGTCCTGAATTTTCGGATGTGCAGAAATAATATTTTCCAGCTCGACGCAGGAGACATTTTCTCCGCCACGTTTAATCATGTTGCAGCGTCTGTCGACAAAATAGAAATAGCCATCCTCATCCTGGTAACCCGAATCACCGGTATGTAACCAGCCCTCTGGTTCCAGCGCCCTGGCGGTTGCTTCCGGCTGCATGTAATACTCTTTGAAGATAGTCTTGCCGGGGATGCCTTTAATACAGATTTCGCCAATTTCTCCGGCGGGCAGCGGGCGATTTTGATCGTCGCGAATTTCAGCTTCATAGCTAAAACCCACGCGACCAATGGAAGGCCAGCGCCGTTTGTCTCCGGGACGGTCGCCAATAATTCCGACAATGGTTTCAGTCATACCATAAGAGGTCAGCAGCCTGACGCCAAAGCGTTCGGTAAAGGCGTCTTTTTCCTGCGCGGATAGATTGAGATAGAACATCACTTCACGCAGATGATGCTGCCTGTCCGTTGGTGCGGAGGGCTGAACCATCAGCGTGCGGATCATCATCGGGATGCACTCGGTCACCGTCGCCTGATATTTACGTACCTGATCCCAGAAGGCCCGGGCGCTGTACTTTTCCAGGAGCACAAAGGTACTGCCGGCGGAAAAGGCTGGCATTGCGGCGGTACACTGGCAGTCGATATGAAAAGCGGGCATCACCGTCATGTACACGTCATCATCGCGCAGGGCGATTTGCCAGGCAGAGTAGTAGCCTGCAAAACGCAGGTTATAGTGGGTAATCACCACCCCTTTTGGACGCGAGGTGGTACCGGAGGTAAACAGAATTTCCGCCGTATCGTCAGTGGATAACGCGGGCGTATAGCACAGCGTGGCCGACTGGCGTGCTTGTAGTTGGGTAAAGTGACTCACGCCATCGTCAGCCGGAAGCTGCTCGCCAATCAGACAGATATGATTAAGCGGAGTGCTCTTGTCCTGGCGTATTTCACGGTACATAGGATAAAACTGGACGCTGGTAACCAGCAGACTCACCTGGCTGTTTTGCAGGATCCAGGCGCTTTCTTCGCCCAGTAAGCGGGCATTAATCGGCACCATAATGGCGCCGATTTTTGCCAGTCCAAACCAGCAAAAGATGAATTCCGGACAGTTATCCAGATGCAGCGCGACCCTATCACCCTTGCGGATCCCTAAGGAGTAAAAAAGGTTCGCCGTGCGGTTAATCTCTTCATTGAGCGAAGCATAGCTAAACTGCCGAACGATTCCCTCACAGGATTCGAAAATTAACGCCGTTTTATCTCCGTACACCCCGGCCAGGTCGTCCCACATCTGACGTAAGTTTTGTCCGCCAACGATATCCATATTGCTTTATCCACTGAAATCAGGCGTGAGCGCTAACCGGAAACCCGATTAGCGCATCGCGTTTAATCCTCAACTTTGGCCAGGCCTTTGCCGACCAGTTCCTTAATATCTGCTTCGCTATAACCAATGTTTTTCAGAATGGCGGCGGTATCCATGCCGTGTGACGGCATGCCACGCCAGATTTTCCCCGGGTTGTTTTTAAATTTCGGCATGATGTTCGGCCCCTTACAGGTGCGACCGTCCATTGTTTGCCACTGAGTAATCGATTCGCGGGCAACGTACTGCGGATTACCTTCCAGTTCCGGAATGGTGAGCACCTTCGCACAGGCGATATTCAGCTCAGCAAAGCGCGCCTGAACGTCGGCGATAGTGTGTGTTGCCAGCCAGGCGTCCAGTTTCTCTTCGACGAGCGGGCCGTAAGGGCATTCCACGCGATGGATGAGCTGCGTGCCTTCCGGAACTTCCGGCGTACCGAGAATGTGGGCCAGGCCAATATCTTTAAAACACTCGTTGATTTGCGTGATGCCGACCAACTCCATGACGATGTAACCATCGGCGCATTTATACAGGCCGCAACCGGCGTAGTAGGGGTCTTTCCCTTTCGTCATACGTGGACAGATTTCGCCGCCGTTGAAGTAGTCCATCATGAAGTACTGACCCATGCGCAGCATCACTTCGTACATGGCGATATCGATGCTTTCACCTTTACCCGTTTCGCGTACTTTGTGCAGGGCTGCCAGCGCGGCTGTCGTCGCGGTCATCCCGGAGAAGTAATCGGCGGTATACGGGAAGGCTGGCATCGGCTGATCAACGTCGCCGTTTTGGATCAGATAACCACTGAATGCCTGCGCGATGGTGTTATACGCCGGAAGATTGGTGTACTCCTCGGTACCATACTGGCCGAAGCCGGAAAGGTGGGCAATGACCAGTTTCGGGTTATGTTCCCACAGCACTTCATCGGTAATACCGCGGCGGGCAAAGGCCGGACCTTTACTGGCTTCAATGAAAATATCGGTGGTTTCCATCAGCTTCAGAAACGCTTCCCGGCCTTCATCTTTGAAAATATTCAGCGACAGGGCGTGCAGGTTACGGCGTGAGAGCTGCGGATAGTTAGGCTGCACGCGGATGGTATCGGCCCATGCGACGTTTTCAATCCAGATAACCTCAGCGCCCCATTCGGCGAACATCTGTCCGGCGAACGGACCGGCGATTTCGATTCCTGAAAAAACAACGCGTACCCCAGCAAGCGGGCCAAAGGTTGGCATTGGTAAATGATTCATCATTTTTCTCCTGGCATTTTTTGCGGTATGTAGGCCGGATAAGCACAGCGCCATCCGGCATGATTGCCTGATGGCGACGCCCCGCGTCTTATCAGGCCTACAAGGGATCGATTAGCGGTATTGCTTGAGTACCGCACGACCCAACGTCAGGATCTGCATTTCGTCAGAACCACCAGAAACACGGTCAACGCGCAGGTCACGCCAGAAACGCGTGATGCGGTGGTTGCCCGCGATACCAACACCTCCCAGTACCTGCATGGCGGTGTCTACCACTTCAAACGCGGCGTTGGCGCAGAAGTATTTGCACATGGCCGCGTCGCCGGAGGTAATCGTGCCGTTATCTGCTTTCCACGCGGCTTCCAGCAGCATATTTTTCATGGAGTTCAGTTTGATCGCCATATGCGCAAACTTCTCCTGAATCAGCTGGAAACGACCAATAGCTTCACCAAACTGCACGCGCTGATTAGCGTAACGCGCCGCGTCTTCAAAAGCGCACATTGCGGTACCGTAGTTGGTCAGCGCGACGAGGAAGCGCTCATGGTCAAACTCTTCTTTCACGCGGTTGAAGCCGTTACCTTCCCGACCGAACATGTCTTTTTCGTCCAGTTCAACGTCATCAAAGGTGATTTCACAGCAGCTATCCATGCGCAGACCGAGTTTCTCCAGTTTGTTGACCTTGATACCCGCTTTGCTCATGTCCACAAACCACTCGGTGTAAACCGGTTTATCCGGCGATGCACCGTCTCTCGCCATGACCACGATGTACGGGGTATAGGCGCTACTGGTGATAAAGCACTTACTGCCATTGAGATAAACCTTACCATTTTTGCGTGTATAAGTGGTTTTCAGACTACCAACATCCGATCCCGCTCCCGGTTCGGTGATAGCAGAGTTCCACATCTGCTTACCGGTGCCCCGGAACGCCATGATTTTATCAATTTGCTCCTGAGTCCCTTCACGCAGGAAAGTGTTAAAACCTCCCGGCAATTGGTACAACACGTAAGTTGGCGCGCCAAGACGTCCCAGCTCCATCCAGACGGCGGCGACGGTAACAAAACCCGCTTCCAGACCGCCGTGTTCTTCCGGGATCAGCAGGCTATCAATACCCATATCCGCCAGCGCTTTTACAAAACGCTCAGGGTAGACGCTGTCACGATCGCACTCGGCAAAATAAGCTTCCCAGTTCTCACTGGCCATCAGTTCGCGAATACCGGCGACAAACAGCTCCTGTTCGTCATTTAAGTTGAAATCCATCTTTCAGCCTCTTGATCAATTGGGTTAATAAGAATTACTTGTCTTTCCAGTGCACTTTGGCGTCTTTAATAAAGGACAGCGTCACCATAATGTTGACGAAGAACAGCGGGCATCCTCCGGCGATAATCGCGGTCTGAATCGGCTTCAACCCACCCAGCGCCAGCAGAACGATACCGATGATGCCGACCAGCACCGACCAGCCGATACGCACTAACAGAGGCGGCTCTTCACCATCGCGAACTTCACGACAGGTCGACATCGCCAGGGTGTAAGAGCAGGCGTTAATCAGCGTGACGGTGGCAATAAAGCAGAGGATGAAGAAGCCCCACATGGTGGCGGTGCTGAGCGGCAAGGCGGCCCAGGTTTCGATAATGGCGCGCGCCACGCCGTGTTGTTCAATCAACTGCGGAATGTTGAGGATGTTTTTATCCATCAGCAGCAGCGTGTTGCTGCCCAGCACTGTCCACAGGATCCAGGTAGACGCGGTCAGACCCATCACCATCCCGAAGCACAGTTCACGTACGGTACGACCACGGGAAATACGGGCCAGGAAGATACTCATCTGGATGGCGTAAATAACCCACCACGCCCAGTAGAAAACAGTCCAGCCCTGTGGGAAGCCGCCTTTACCGATGGCGTCGGTATAGAACAGCATCCGTGGCAGGTGCATTAACAGCATCCCGACGGAGTCGGTGAAGTAGTTCATGATGAAGCTGGCGCCGCTGACGATAAACACCCAGCCGAGCATCAGGAAGCTCAGGTAGCTACGCACATCGCTGGCGATTCTGACCCCTTTTTGCAGGCCGCAGGCCACGCAAATCGCGTTCAGAATGATCCAGCAGGTAATGATGATGGCATCCAATTGCAGCGTATGCGGAATACCGAACAGCCATTGCATACACTCGGTGACCAGCGGGGTAGCCAGACCGAGGCTGGTGCCCATCGCGAAGATCAGCGCCACCAGGTAGAAGTTATCGACGATGGTACCGAACAACCCTTTCGCATGCTTTTCACCGACGAGCGGTACTAGCGTGGAGCTGGGGCGGATGACATCCATCTTGCGTACAAAGAAGAAGTAGGCGAAAGCCACGGAAAGGAAGCTATAGGTTGCCCACGGTAGCGGCCCCCAGTGGAACAGGCTGTACGCCAGACCTATCTCTTTCGCGCCGGTGGAATTGGGTTCCAGGCCGAACGGCGGGGTGGAGATATAGTAGTAGATCTCAATAGAGCCCCAGAACAGAACTGCAGCGGATGTACAGGAGGCGAACATCATGAAAATCCAGCTGGCGGTGCTAAACTCCGGTTTTTCGTCACCTAATCTCTTTTTGGCATAGGGGCCAAAAACCAGCCAGAACCAGCCGAAGAGCATGACGACCATATACCATTCAAATGCCCAACCCCAGACGTTGGTGACATAACTGAATACCGCATTAATAACGACGTTAGCGGCATCAAGATCTCTGACTGTTAGCCAGCAAAGTATCCCGACAATTATTAATGGCGGAAAAAAAACCTTCGGTTCAATTCCCGATTTTTTCTTTTCATTTTTCATAAGTGAATTCCAGTGTGAAAACGAAATTTATTTAGCGTGCCAGTCCATGAACGTTTGTTTATTTATTATTAATGATTTGTTGATAAGTTTTTAACCTCTGGGACGCCTCAATGAGTAACTCATGATGGGTATTCACTTCGGGTGATTCTGTTATCTTCGTCACACTTTTTTGCGTTGATTATTTTGTGTCTAAATTTTGATTTTTGCTTTATTTATCAATTAGTTGGTTGTGGTTTTTTAACTTTTTTAAGTATCTGACGTTCAATATTGTTGAGCCAGCAAACAATATTGAAAATTTTCATATTTGGCATATTTCTTTCAATATTGGTGAGGTGCGTAACACTATTGAAAGTTACGAATATCAATGTGTGACATTTTCAATATTGGTGATTAAGGTTTTATTTCCGAATTAAAGAGCGTGATATCTGTATTTAACACCGCCGATATAAATACGTTTCCTTCATGATTTCTGGAGATGCAATGAAGATAATTACTTGCTACAAATGCGTACCTGATGAGCAGGATATTGCGATTAATAATGCTGACGGAACACTCGATTTCAGCAAAGCGGATAGCAAAATCAGCCAATATGATCTGAATGCAATTGAAGCTGCTTGCCAGTTAAAACAGCAGTTGGGAGACGCTCAGGTTGTCGCCATGAGCGTTGGCGGCAAAGCGCTGACTAATGCAAAAGGGCGCAAAGATGTCCTCTCTCGTGGCCCTGATGAACTGATTGTGGTCATTGACGATCAATTTGAGCAGGCGCTGCCGCAACACACCGCTACCGCGCTGGCCGCTGCCGCGCAAAAATCAGGTTTCGATCTGCTTATCTGCGGCGACGGTTCTTCCGATCTTTATGCTCAGCAGGTTGGTTTGCTGGTGGGCGAAGCGTTGAACATTCCGGCGATTAACGGCGTGAGTAAGATCCTCTCTCTTACCGACAGCACATTGACGGTAGAACGCGAACTGGAAGATGAAGTTGAAACGCTGAGCATCCCGCTCCCGGCGGTGATCGCGGTTTCCACCGACATTAACACCCCACAAATCCCTTCGATGAAAGCCATTCTTGGCGCGGCGAAAAAACCGGTTCAGGTCTGGTCGCCTGCGGATATCGGGCTGAACAGCGTACCCGCGTATTCCGCACAACAGGTTGCCGCACCGAAGCAGCGCGAGCGTCAGCGTGTGGTGATTGAAGGTGACGGTGAAGAACAAATCGCCGCGTTTGTCGAGAATCTGCGCAAAATCATTTAATTATCAGGGGATGTTATGAACAAATTTTCCAGTGTCTGGGTATTCAGCGATACCCCTTCTCGTCTGCCCGAACTGATGAGTGGCGCGCAGGCTGTAGGTGAAAAAGTTAACGCGTTCGTACTGAACGAAGCGGATAGCGCGACAGCATGTCACTTAGGCGCGGATCATGTCTGGCTGCTCAGCGGCAAACCAGAAGACCGCATGATCGAAGACTACGCTGCTGCGATGGCTGAGACTATTCGTCAGCATAGCGAGGGCGGCGCGGTGCTGCTGCCGAATACGCGTCGGGGCAAGCTGTTGGCGGCAAAGCTGGGCTATCGCTTGTCGGCTGCGGTTTCCAACGACGCCAGCGACGTCGCCCTGCAGGATGGAAAAGCGGCGGTTAAACATATGGTCTACGGCGGTCTGGCGATAGGGGCAGAGACCATCGCTTCGCCGTTTGCCGTGATCACACTCAGCAGCGGAACGTTTGACGCACAACAACCGGATGCTTCCCGCAGCGGCGAGATGCACACCGTGCAGTGGCAGGCTCCAGCCACTGCCGTGACCCGCACCGCAACCCAGGCGCGTCAGAGCAACAGCGTTGACCTCGACAAAGCGCGTCTGGTGGTCAGCGTGGGACGCGGCATCGGCAGCAAAGAGAATATCTCGCTGGCCGAAGCGCTGTGCCAGACGATTGGCGCCGAGCTGGCCTGTTCTCGCCCGGTGGCGGAAAACGAGAAGTGGATGGAGCACGAGCGCTACGTCGGTATCTCCAACCTGATGCTCAAGCCTGAACTGTATCTGGCGGTGGGGATCTCCGGGCAGATCCAACACATGGTCGGCGCCAACGGCGCGCAGACGATTTTCGCCATCAACAAAGATAAAAACGCGCCAATCTTCCAGTATGCGGATTTTGGCATCGTTGGCGATGCGCTGAAGATCCTGCCTGCGCTGACGGCTGCCTTAGCGCGATAAACCATTTCGGGCAGGATGCGAAGGTATCCTGCCGCTGACAGGAGTACGTATGTCCGAAGATATCTTTGATGCCATCATCGTGGGTGCAGGTCTGGCCGGTTCGGTTGCGGCGCTGGTGCTTGCTCGCGAAGGTGCACAGGTGCTGGTTATCGAGCGCGGCAATTCTGCTGGCGCGAAGAATGTCACCGGTGGGCGCTTGTATGCACATAGCCTGGAACGCATCATTCCCGGCTTTGCGGATCAGGCCCCCATTGAACGCATGATCACCCACGAAAAACTCGCCTTTATGACCGACAAAGGGGCGATGACGATGGATTATTGCAACGGCGAGGACGCCGCATCGTCGCAAGTTTCTTATTCCGTTTTGCGCAGTAAATTTGACGCCTGGCTGATGGAGCAGGCCGAAGAGGCGGGGGCGCAACTGATCACCGGTATTCGCGTCGATAACGTCGTTCAGCGTGATGGCAACGTCGTGGGCGTGGAAGCCGATGGCGATATTCTGGAAGCCAAAGTCGTAATCCTCGCTGACGGGGTGAATTCTCTGCTGGCTGAAAAGCTGGGCATGGCCAAACGCGTTGAGGCATCGCATGTTGCTGTCGGCGTGAAGGAACTGATCGAACTGCCGAAGTCGGTCATTGAAGATCGTTTCCAGTTACAGGGCAACGAAGGTGCCGCCTGTCTGTTTGCCGGGGCGCCAACCGATGGTCTGATGGGCGGTGGCTTCCTGTATACGAATGAAACAACCCTTTCCCTGGGGCTGGTCTGTGGACTTCATCATCTGAAAGACGCGAAAAAATCGGTCCCGCAAATGCTGGAAGATTTCAAACAGCATCCGGCAGTTGCTCCGCTGATCGCCGGTGGCAAGCTGGTGGAATATGCCGCACACGTTGTACCCGAGGCGGGAATGAATATGCAGCCTGAACTGGTGGGCGATGGCGTACTGATTGCCGGAGACGCCGCCGGCATGTGTATGAACCTCGGCTTTACCATCCGGGGTATGGATCTCGCCATATCCGCAGGCGAAGCGGCGGCGAAGACGGTGCTTTCGGCGATGAAGCGCGACGATTTTAGCAAGCAGTCGTTGGGGGAATACCGTCAGCATCTGGACGAAGGTCCGATGCGCGATATGCGTATGTATCAGAAACTGCCGGCTTTTCTTGATAATCCCCGCATGTTTACCGCCTATCCCGAAATGGCGGTCAATATCGCGCGCGACCTGTTCACCGTGGATGGCTCCGCTCCGGTGCCGATGCGTAAAAAAATCCTGCGCCATGCGAAGAAAGTGGGCTTCATCAACCTGATGAAAGATGGCCTGAAAGGAGTGACCGTATTATGACATCTCCCGTTAATGTGGACGTCAAACTGGGCGTCAATAAGTTCAATGTGGATGAAGACAGCCCGCACATCATTCTCAAAACCGATCCTGATAAACAGGCGCTGGAGGTGCTGATTAAGGCCTGTCCGGCGGGACTGTATAAAAAGCAGGACGACGGCAGCGTTCGTTTTGATTACGCCGGGTGCCTGGAGTGCGGAACGTGCCGGATCCTCGGCCTTGATACGGCGCTGGAAAAATGGGAATACCCGCGCGGGACGTTTGGCGTGGAGTTCCGCTACGGCTAATAAGTACGAAGTTGTGCCCCCGTTGGCCGGATAAGATGCGGTAGCGTCGCCATCCGGCAATCATGTGGCGCCAATGCCGGATGGCGGCGGAAACGCCTTATCCGGCCTACAGATGCGCTTTGCCCGTGTTGAAACAGGACATCACCATGCAGCAGCCCAGGAACTTTGATGACCTTAAATTCTCCTCCATTCATCGCAGAATTATGCTGTGGGGAAGCGGCGGCCCGTTCCTTGATGGCTACGTGCTGGTGATCATTGGCGTGGCGCTGGAACAACTGACGCCGCTATTGCACCTTGATGCTGAATGGATTGGCGCGCTCGGTGCGGCTACGCTTGCCGGACTGTTTATCGGCACCTCGTTGTTTGGCTATATTTGCGATAAAGTCGGGCGGCGTAAAATGTTCCTGCTTGATATTATCGCTATCGGCGTTATCTCCGTGGCGACCATGTTTGTTTCCACGCCGCTTGAATTGCTGGTGATGCGCGTTTTAATTGGCATTGTTATCGGCGCGGATTACCCTATCGCCACTTCCATGATTACGGAGTTTTCCAACACCCGCCAGCGCGCGTTCTCCATCGGTTTTATCGCCGCGATGTGGTACGTCGGCGCGACCTGCGCCAACCTGGTGGGTTACTGGCTGTATGACATGGAAGGCGGCTGGCGCTGGATGCTTGGCAGCGCCTTTATCCCGTGCTTAATCATTTTGATTGGCCGCTTTGACCTGCCGGAATCGCCACGCTGGCTATTGCGAAAAGGACGGGTAAAAGAGTGCGAACAAATGATGATCAAACTGTTCGGCGAACCGGTCTGCTTTGACGATGAGCCGCCGCAGGAGACCCGCTTCCTGCAACTGTTTAATCGCCGTCATTTCCCGTTTGTACTGTTCGTTGCGGCTATCTGGACCTGTCAGGTAATCCCGATGTTCGCTATCTATACCTTTGGGCCGCAGATCGTCGGGTTACTCGGCTGGGAGCAGGGGCGCAACGCGGCGCTCGGCAATGTGGTGATTAGCCTCTTTTTTATGCTGGGCTGTATACCAGCGATGTTCTGGCTAAACAGTATTGGCCGTCGCCCTCTGCTTATTGGCAGCTTCGCCATGATGACTATCGCGCTGGCACTGCTGGGGCTGGTGTCAAATCTGGGCATCATACTGGTCGTGGTGGCGTTTGCGGTATACGCCTTCTTTTCCGGCGGGCCGGGCATACTGCAATGGCTTTATCCTAATGAACTCTTCCCGACGGATATTCGCGCTTCGGCCGTGGGGGTCATCATGTCATTAAGCCGCATCGGAACCATTGTCTCCACCTGGGCATTACCAATTTTTATTACTCGTTACGGCATTAATAACGTCATGCTGATTGGCGCGTTGATTTCGTTAGTCGGGCTTGGCGTATCGGTGATGTTTGCCCCGGAAACTCGCGGCTTGACGCTAACACAGACCGGAAACATGACTTTGCGCGGAACGCCATCGGATAACCCTCGTTAAGAGTGTTCTGCATTTCTCCTTGCTTTTCGCCAATAACGCTACAGTTAACAGTCAC
Organism: Salmonella sp. JXY0409-18; assembly: GCF_020268625.1. Lineage (NCBI taxonomy): Bacteria > Pseudomonadati > Pseudomonadota > Gammaproteobacteria > Enterobacterales > Enterobacteriaceae > Salmonella > Salmonella sp. JXY0409-18. Next base: position 3,763,791 of record NZ_CP084216.1, on the reverse strand, counting down.
ATGCTAAAACAACTGAAAAGCAGGGAGAACACCATGCAAAAACGTCTTATGACCGCACTGTTTACCGCAGCAACACTATTCACCGTCGCAGGATGCTCTTCTAACCAGGCGGTTGAAACCACGGATGGCAAAACTATTGTCACCGACGGGAAACCCGAGGTCGATAACGATACCGGTATGGTGTCTTACAAAAACGCCGCCACCGGGAAAACCGAACAGATTAACCGCGATCAGCTGAAAAATATGAGCGAGCTGGATAATTAATTCAATTTTTTCTGATTAGCCGCTCAATAATATTCTCTCTTTATGCGCATCCATTTATTCCCATGCGAATAAACGGATGCCTGAACAGGCAGGGACGCCGGAAAACGTCGAAATACGTTAGACCATTCGCCCGTGTTCCCGCTTTCCCCACCGCGCTGTCCGCTTACATGAGGTTACACTCATCGACATTTCTCTGAACAGCGGCTCAACATTTCCCGGAAAAAAACATATCGCAGGGCATTTATCCTTATGATTAGGTATAAATGACCAGGTATAAGGAACAGGAGTCTGTAATGAAACTGAAACTAATACCTTTTTATTTGCTCGCGCTATTTTCTGCCGTCTCCGGAGCTACGGAGATAAACGCCTGCAAAGACCTGATCGGAACATGGAAAACCACGGCAGATAACCCGCCTTATACCATGACAATATTGCCGCCAGTAGAAGGCTGCGGGGAAAAATGTGTGAAACTGAACGTACAGTATGAACTTGACGTGACTCACCGCAACGCGCTTTATTGCCATGAAGGACAAGAGGGGGTAAAAGGGCAGGGCCCCATGGTGATAGCATTTGAAGGGGCGTATGGTGGACACGCTATTGGAACCTATAACCGACAGCTGCAATTACTTTGGGCTGGCGTAATACCGAAAAATAAAAAGGGGAAATGGATAACGAAAATGGAAAATTACTGGTTCAGGCAGGTAAAAGCGCACTAAATATTACCTTAAAACAGCCCGCAAAACCGTCTTATTCACGAAGGGCTTACTGCCTGCGCGCGCCCATTCCAACGGCTTGCCTGCCCCGGATGAACTGTTGATAAAAAAGAGGGCCAGCATCTGTTTCCAGACGGCCCTGAGTGGATTGTGACGGAACATGGCACCTTGCTGGCGCTCTCTTATTATTTCATGCCTGTGCCCTCGTTATGGCGCAATCAGAGCTTTATTTCGTCGCATCGTTATAAACTTCGGCAACGGCTTCAAAATTCGGACCATGCTCACGTGCAGCGATAATATGGTAATATTTTCCGCCTTTCGCATCGGCTAATGCTGACAGTTTTTCGCGTAGATCAGAGGGTGAGGAAATCTGCCCGCCACTCTGGGACACATTTATGGTGCCGACCTTAACCAGTTTGAAGTGGCTGATTTCTTGCTTAGAGACCTGCTCTGCCGCAAGCGTGCTGAATGAAGCAACCGTTGCCAGTAATGCGGCGGCAATAATGCGTTTTTTCATGGTTCTGTTCCTGTTGCATTGATGATAAGGTTTGCGCAATATCAGTAATCCGTAACGAAATTATTTATCCCCTTCATACTTCAGGTTGCTTACGGGTTGGCTACGGATTACTCGGCCCACCTATGGGCCTCGCCCTGACGGGCCGTCGCACGCGACGTTCAAATCTGCTCCCGGCAGATTTGCCGCTCACCCCAGTCACATAATTATCTATGCTCCAGGGGACTCACTCCCTTGCCGCCTTTAAGCAACTCGAATTATTTTGGGTATATAACCTCGGTTGATTATCTGAAAATAGACTTATTTGGTGTGACCGTCTTATATCTTGTTATAGTCACCTCTTTATGTTGTTGTCAATGTAAAATAATGCACTGTCAGTTAAAAAGAAACTTAACCCCCTGTAAATAATAGTTTTTATATTATTTCTTGTAATGACGGAATTTTTATTGAATCACGCGGCAATACGCTAGTTTTATTCATAAGCAACATAACAGAATGAGTTATGTTTTAATTTCCCAGAGTGATATTACCGGTTGTATGTCTATGGTTGCGCGGCCTGTTACTGATAGTGTTTCTTTCGGGGAGATTTTCTTGTAGCGGCATAGGGTAATCACCGTAGCTGAAGGGAAAAGGCACGAACACAGCGCTATAGAGTATGTTTAATAATGTATTTTTTTATGAAGTAATGTCTGCAGTTGTATCTCTAAAATAAAAATAATGAGCTTTTCATCTAAATAATTTTTCAGTGAATTATGGTTATTTATTAATATATTTCTAATTTGAAATACAAATCAATTTATAACACATATTCTTACCCGGAAGGCATTGATACATATCCACGCTTCCTCGTACAGTAATAAATGAATATGTGATAAAGTTACTGACTACAGGTATAATAATATGAGTAATAAAAAAAATCTGTCCGCAGAAGAGACGGATCTTACGCGTAGGAAACTGTTAACCAGCGCCGGTATTCTTGCCGCCGGCGGTATGCTATCCGGCGCGGTAAAGGCTGATGAAAAATGCGCCGTCAAGGCGAAACCGGCGTGGGATAAACCGTTTACCGGCGAAATCCCGGAAAAATTGCCAGAAGGATATAATATTCTGTTAGTCGTGACCGACCAGGAGCGTTTTTTTCCTACGTTTCCTTTCCCGGTACCCGGCAGAGAGCGGCTCATGAAAACGGGGGTGACATTCTGTAATCATCAGAATACCAGTAATGTCTGCACGCCTTCCCGCTCCGTATTGTATACCGGCTTACATATGCCCCAGACAAAGATGTTTGATAATCTGGGATTGCCCTGGATGCCTTATGACCTTGACCCCGCTCTTGGAACCACAGGCCATATGATGCGGGAACTGGGATACTATACGGCCTATAAAGGTAAGTGGCATCTTACAGAAAAACTGGAGAAGCCTTTGCCTGACGAAAAAGATGAGGATATTGATGTCGGGGATATTCCTGAACCAGAATTACATAAAATTATGGAAAAATATGGTTTTGCTGACTATCACGGCATCGGCGATATTATTGGCCATAGTAAAGGCGGCTATTTTTATGATTCAACCACCACGGCTCAGACTATAAATTGGTTAAGATGCAAGGGGCAGCCCTTGAATGACCAACACAAGCCCTGGTTCCTGGCCGTTAACCTCGTTAATCCTCATGACGTCATGTTTATTGATACCGATAAAGAGGGAGAAAAGGTACAGTGGCGTGGCGAGTTGGATCAGGATGATAATACCCTGGCGCCCACGCAGCCGCCGGAAAACGAGCTTTATCAGGCAAGCTGGCCGAACTATCCGCTGCCGGCAAACAGGCATCAATCATTCAATGAGCAGGGAAGACCGCCGGCGCATCTTGAATACCAGACGGCGCGCGCTGCGCTGGAAGGGCAGTTTCCTGATGAAGATCGTCGTTGGCGTAAACTGCTTGACTACTATTTCAACTGTATCCGCGATTGTGATACTCACCTTGACCGGATATTAAATGAACTTGATGCCCTCAAGTTAACTGATAAAACGATTGTTGTATTTACTGCCGATCATGGCGAATTAGGCGGAAGCCATCAGATGCACGGTAAAGGCGCTTCCGTTTATAAAGAACAGATCCATGTACCGATGATTATTTCCCACCCGGCGTACCCCGGTAATAAGAAATGTCAGGCGTTGACCTGTCATCTTGATATTGCGCCGACATTAGTTGGGCTGACCGGTTTGCCGGAAGAAAAACAGCACCAGGCGTTAGGCAACCGCAAAGGCGTTAATTTTAGCGGATTGCTAAAAAACCCGGAGGGTGTTGCGGTTAATGCGGTGAGAAATGCCAGCTTATATTGCTATGGCATGATCTTGTATACCGATGCCCATTATCTCCACCGCGTTATCGCGCTACAAAGAGATAAACAAAAAACGGTGGCGCAAATCAAGCAGGAAATATCCCATTTGCATCCTGATTTCAGCCATCGTTCAGGGACGCGGATGATTAACGATGGTCGTTATAAGTTTGCGCGTTATTTCTCGCTAAGGGAGCATAATACGCCGGAAACCTGGGAGGATCTTATTAAGTACAACGATCTTGAACTTTACGATCTTAAAAATGATCCCGATGAGAACCATAACCTTGCTGCTGATAAACAGAAATATCAGGATCTCATACTTACGATGAATGAAAAACTGAATAAAATTATCAAAGACGAAATTGGCGTGGATGACGGCAGTTTTATGCCGGATGCGGCCCGTGAGCCGTGGGATCTTACTATTGAGCAGTTTAACCGCATGGCGAAAGATTAAGAGCCTGGCCCATTAGGCTATTTTATTCGCCATTTTGGGACCGGGCAGTGCTCAAAATCCTCACGTACTACGTGTACGCTCCGGTTTCTGCGCGCTGGTCGGCCCCAAACTGGCTTCAACAATTACGCCTGGTGGGCCAGGCTCTAAGTGCCTGACCCATTAGGTTAATTTATGCGTCGGCGATCTGGCATCCAGCGTGTCTGGAGGTTCAGATGCTGTTGGCGCTGCGCTTATTGGGCCTGTGTCATCATGTAATAGATTGATATTACAGTCATTACAGGCAAATTTAGCGCAGCGCCGTCCGGCAAGAAGGCCTTAAACCGATTTGTCAGCGATTTAAGGCTGCTATCATCACCGACCTTTCCACACCGGATCGCGCTTTTCCGCAAACGCCTGCGGCCCTTCGAGAGCGTCTTCCGGGGGAAGGATGGCGTCAACTCCTTGCTGGCGTTAATTCAATTTTTTCTGATTAGCCGCTCAATAATATTCACTATTAGCCTGGCGAATTTGTCACTACACTTTGTGATAAAAAACAGATCATCACAGGCTAATCATGATCCTCATTATTTATGCGCACCCGTATCCGCATCATTCTCATGCGAATAAGCGGATGCTTGAACAGGCAGGGACGCTGGAAAACGTCGAAATACGTTCGCTTTATCACCTCTATCCCGATTTCAATATTGACGTTGCCGCCGAGCAGGAGGTGCTGTCGCGCGCAAGCCTTATCGTCTGGCAGCATCCGATGCAGTGGTACAGCGTCCCTCCTTTACTCAAATTATGGATGGATAAAGTCCTCACCCACGGCTGGGCTTACGGTCATGGCGGTACGGCATTACACGGTAAACATCTGCTGTGGGCGGTAACGACCGACGGTGGTGAAAACCACTTTGCTATCGGTTCACATCCGGGATTTGACGTCCTTTCTCAGCCGCTACAGGCGACGGCGCTCTATTGCGGCCTTAAATGGCTGCCGCCGTTTGCCATGCACTGCACGTTCATTTGCGATGACGACACCTTACAGGCGCAGGCGCGTCAGTATAAACAGCGTTTACTGACATGGCAGGAGGTGAATCATGGATAGCCATACTCTACTGCAGGCGCTGATCTATCTTGGTTCGGCGGCGTTGATTGTGCCGATTGCGGTACGTTTGGGCTTAGGATCGGTGCTGGGGTATCTGATTGCGGGGTGTATTATCGGCCCCTGGGGACTACGGCTGGTGACGGACGCCGAATCTATTCTGCATTTTGCGGAAATCGGCGTCGTGCTGATGTTGTTTGTTATTGGGCTTGAGCTGGACCCGCAACGGTTATGGAAGCTGCGCGCCTCGGTATTTGGCGGCGGCGCGTTACAGATGGTGGTCTGCGGCGGACTGATTGGTCTGTTCTGTATGTTTCTTGGCCTGCGTTGGCAGGTGGCGGAACTGATTGGCATGACGCTGGCGCTTTCGTCCACGGCTATCGCCATGCAGGCAATGAATGAGCGTAACCTGACCGTTTCGCAAGTAGGGCGTAGCGCATTTGCAGTGCTCTTGTTCCAGGATATCGCGGCGATCCCGCTGGTGGCGATGATTCCTCTGCTGGCCGCCAGCGGCGCATCCACCACGCTTGGCGCGTTTGCGCTATCGGCGTTGAAAGTCGCAGGCGCGTTGGCGCTGGTGGTGCTGCTGGGACGCTACGTCACGCGCCCGGCGCTGCGCTTTGTCGCGCGTTCTGGTTTGCGGGAAGTGTTCAGCGCCGTGGCGCTATTTCTGGTGTTTGGTTTCGGCCTGTTGCTGGAAGAGGTTGGGCTGTCAATGGCGATGGGCGCGTTCCTGGCGGGCGTTCTGCTGGCGAGTTCGGAATATCGTCATGCGCTGGAAAGCGATATTGAACCCTTTAAGGGGTTGCTGCTGGGGCTGTTCTTTATTGGCGTCGGCATGTCGATTGATTTCGGCACGCTGGTGGAGAATCCGCTGCGCATTCTGCTGTTGTTGGCCGGTTTTCTGACAATCAAAATCGTCATGCTGTGGCTGGTCGCGAGGCCCCTGGGTGTACCGGCAAAACAGCGTCGCTGGTTTGCCGTCTTATTAGGCCAGGGAAGTGAGTTTGCGTTTGTGGTTTTTGGCGCGGCGCAAATGGCGGGTGTACTTGAGCCGGAATGGGCAAAAGCGCTGACGCTGGCGGTCGCGCTGTCGATGGCGGCAACGCCGATTTTTCTGGTGCTGCTGACGCGCATGGAGAAGACCGCGACGGGTGAAGCGCGCGAGGCGGATGAAATCGACGAAGAGCAGCCGCGGGTTATTGTGGCCGGGTTTGGACGATTTGGGCAGATAGCCGGGCGTCTGCTGCTGTCGAGCGGGGTGAAGATGGTGGTGCTCGATCACGACCCCGATCATATCGAAACGCTGCGTAAATTCGGCATGAAGGTTTTTTATGGCGACGCGACGCGTATGGATTTGCTGGAATCTGCCGGAGCGGCGAAGGCGGAGGTATTGATTAACGCCATTGACGATCCGCAAACCAATTTGCAACTGAGTGAACTGGTGAAGTCGCATTTCCCGCATCTGCAGATTATCGCCCGCGCCCGTGATGTCGATCATTACATTCGCCTGCGCCAGGCTGGTGTGGCGATGCCCGAACGTGAAACCTTCGAAGGCGCGCTCAAAAGCGGACGACAGGCGCTGGAAGCGCTGGGGCTGGGGCGTTATGAAGCTCGCGAGCGCGCGGATCTGTTCCGCCATTTTAATACCCGGATGGTGGAAGAGATGGCGAAAGGGGAAAACGATCCGTTATCTCGCGCCGCCGCCTATAAACGTACCAGCGCGATGTTGAGCGAAATTATTACCGAGGACCGGGAGCATCTGTCGTTGATTCAGCGCCACGGCTGGCAGGGAACGGCTGAGGGCAAACATTCCGGGGAGGCCGCTGATGAACCCGAGGTCAAACCGTCAATCTAAAGTAAAAAATGTGATGTTCTGCAAACTTTACTGCTAATTGGCTGTTTTTGAACTACTGTAATGCTGGCGCTCCACATCAAATGAGTGGCGTCGCCAGCAGAACGAAAAATTTTCGTGCTCATCCTCTTTTCGTCAGTCGACGAAAGATTGCGCTTTACGTATAGTGGCGGCAATTTTTTTTGTATCAGGAAATAATTAATGATCAGTCTGATTGCGGCGTTAGCGGTGGATCGCGTCATCGGTATGGAAAACGCCATGCCGTGGAACCTGCCTGCCGATCTCGCCTGGTTTAAACGTAACACGTTAAATAAACCTGTCGTCATGGGACGTCACACCTGGGAGTCCATCGGACGCCCCTTACCGGGACGTAAAAATATTGTTATCAGCAGCCAGCCAGGCACCGACGATCGCGTGCAGTGGGTGAAGTCTGTCGATGAGGCGATTGCCGCTTGCGGCGACGCGCCGGAAATTATGGTCATTGGCGGCGGGCGCGTGTACGAGCAGTTCCTGCCAAAGGCGCAGAAGCTTTATCTGACGCATATTGATGCGGAAGTCGAAGGCGATACCCATTTTCCGGATTATGAACCGGATGACTGGGAATCGGTATTCAGTGAGTTTCACGATGCCGACGCGCAGAATTCTCACAGCTATTGTTTCGAGATTCTGGAACGTCGTTAATACTGTAGTGCCGGATGGCGGCGAAACACGCCTTATCCGGCCTACTCTTGAGCCAGATGTAGACAGATGTAGGCCTGATAAGCGTAGCGCCATCAGGCATAAACCTATCAGGCGTTGACCGCTTCGCCTTCGCCCATATCCATCTGGCGGTTTGACGGCTGCACAAAATACTGTTTATCTTCCCAGCGTAAACAGGTCAACTCCCCGCCCCAGCAGCAGCCGGTATCCAGCGCGTAAATACCCTCCGGCGTCCCTTTCCCTTCCAGCGACGCCCAGTGCCCGAACGCAATACTGTAAGCCTCGCTCACCGGCCCCGGAATGGCGAACCACGGCTTCAGCGGCGCAGGGGCATTTTCCGGCGACGCTTTGCTGTACATATCCAGTTGACCGTTAGGAAAGCAGTAACGCATACGGGTAAAGGCATTAGTAATAAAGCGTAGCCGCGCCAGACCGCTTAACTCCGGCGACCAGTTATTCGGCATATCGCCATACATCGCGTCGAGGAAAAAGGGGTACGAGTCGCTCGACAGCACCGCTTCAACATCGCGGGCGCACTCTTTTGCCGTCTGCAAATCCCACTGCGGGGTAATACCCGCATGCGCCATGACCAGCTTTTTCTTTTCATCTACCTGCAACAGCGGCTGACGGCGTAACCAATTCAACAGCTCATCGGCGTCCGGCGCTTCAAGAAGCGGGGTCAGCCGGTCTTTAGGTTTGTTGCGGCTAATCCCGGCGAATACGGCCAACAGGTGTAAATCGTGATTCCCCAGCACCAAACGCACGCTATTGCCAAGCGATTTGACGTAGCGTAACACGTCCAGCGAACCGGGACCGCGGGCGACCAAATCGCCAGTCAGCCACAGAGTGTCTGTGTCTGGCGTAAATTCCACTTGCTGTAATAAGGCGATCAGTTCGTCGTAGCAACCGTGAACGTCGCCGATGAGATAAGTTGCCATTGTTATAATTTTAGTGAATGAGTGTAGGGACGGCGAGTCGAAACACGGGAATGTCGATGGTAAAGGCGTCGCCATTTTCATCGATCATTTCGTAATGACCCTGCATGGTGCCCAGCGGCGTTTCAATTACCGCGCCGCTGGTGTACTGATACTCTTCGCCAGGCGCAATGCGCGGCTGGACGCCAACCACACCTTCGCCCTGGACTTCGGTTTCACGGCCATGGCCATTGGTAATCAGCCAGTAGCGGCCCAACAGCTGCACTGGCGCCCGGCCCAGATTGCGGATGGTTACGGTATAGGCAAAAACGTAACGTTCATCGTCAGGTGAGGATTGCGCCTCAATGTAGACGCTTTGCACCTGAATACACACTCTGGGCGAATTGATCATGTTTAACTCTCCTTCAAAGGCGCGTTTTCCGACAGATAATTGGCCATCTGGCAGTACTGCGCGACAGAGATATTTTCCGCGCGCATTGCCGGGTCAATACCCATTTCCGTCAACGTCTCAACGCTAAAAAGGTTGCCGAGACTGTTACGGATCGTTTTACGGCGCTGGTTAAAGGCCTCGGTGGTAATACGGCTCAACACGCGAATATCTTTAACCGGGTAAGGCATTGTTGCGTGTGGAACCAGACGCACCACGGCGGAGTCCACTTTGGGCGGCGGCGTGAAGGCGGATGGCGGCACTTCAAGCACCGGGATCACCTGACAGTAATATTGCGCCATCACGCTTAAACGACCATACGCTTTGCTGTTCGGCCCTGCAACCAGACGATTTACCACTTCTTTTTGCAACATAAAGTGCATGTCGGCAATGGCATCAGTATAGCTAAAGAGATGGAACATCAGCGGGGTGGAGATATTATAGGGCAGATTGCCGAACACACGCAGCGGTTGGCCCAACTGCGTAGACAGCTCGCCAAAGTTCATGGTCATGGCGTCCTGCTGATAAATAGTCAGCTTCGGCCCTAAGAACGGATGGGTTTGCAAACGCGCCGCCAGATCGCGGTCAAGTTCAATGACCGTGAGCTTATCCAGTCGTTCGCCGACCGGCTCCGTCAGCGCCGCCAGACCGGGGCCGATTTCAACCATCGCCTGGCCTTTTTGCGGATTAATAGCAGAAACAATACTGTCGATCACAAACCGATCGTTGAGAAAGTTTTGCCCGAAGCGTTTACGGGCTAAATGGCCCTGATGGACTCGATTATTCATTGGGTATTAACAATCATTTTGATGGCGAGATTAAGCGCCGTAATAAAACTGCCGACATCCGCTTTTCCACGGCCCGCCAGTTCAAGCGCGGTGCCGTGGTCAACGGAGGTTCGAATAAAAGGTAGGCCGAGCGTAATATTCACTCCCCGACCGAATCCCTGGTATTTTAGCACGGGCAGGCCCTGATCGTGGTACATCGCCAGCACCGCGTCGGCATTATCGAGATATTTGGGCTGAAACAGCGTATCAGCAGGTAGCGGCCCGTTGAGTTTCATCCCCTGCGCCCGCAGCTCGTCGAGCACCGGAATGATGGTGTCTATCTCTTCCGTGCCCATATGACCGCCTTCGCCCGCGTGCGGATTCAGGCCACAGACAAGAATGCGCGGTTCGGCAATACCAAATTTGGTCCGCAAATCGTGATGCAAAATAGCAATCACTTCGTGCAAAAGCGCAGGGGTGATGGCGTCTGCAATCGCCCGTAGCGGCAGATGCGTGGTCGCCAGCGCCACGCGAAGTTCTTCGGTTGCCAGCATCATCACGACTTTTTTCGCCTGCGAACGCTCTTCGAAAAACTCGGTATGACCGGTAAACGGAATGCCTGCGTCGTTAATAACGCCTTTGTGCACGGGGCCTGTGATCAGCGCGGCAAATTCACCGTTCAGACAGCCATCACACGCTCGCGCCAGCGTCTCTACCACATAGGGGCCATTTTCTACCGTCAACTGACCGGGGATGGCAGGCGCGTGCAGCGAGACCGGCAATAGGGTCAGCGTTCCCGCGGGCTGCGGCGCAGCGGGGACATCAGGCGAGTAAGGGAGAAGCGAGAGGGGCAGGCCGAGCATGGCGGCCCGCTCCGTCAGGAGCGCGCCGTCCGCACAGACGACCAGTTCAATCGGCCACGCGCGTTGCGCCAGTTGGACAACAAGATCGGGGCCAATCCCGGCGGGTTCGCCGGGAGTGATAACAACGCGTTGCGCACTGCTCATTAGTTACTCAAAATCTTAACGTAAGCGCTGGCGCGCTGTTCTTGCATCCAGGTCGCCGCTTCTTCTGAGAATTTACGGTTCATCAGCATACGATAAGCGCGATCTTTCTGCGCCGCATCGGTTTTGTCTACCTTACGCGTATCCAGCAATTCGATCAGATGCCAGCCGAAAGAGGAGTGTACCGGCGCGCTTATTTGGCCTTTATGCAGCTTCGTCAGCGCGTCGCGGAACGCCGGATCGAAAATATCTGGCGTAGCCCAACCCAAATCACCGCCCTGGTTAGCGGAGCCCGGGTCCTGAGAGTACTCTTTCGCCGCAGCGGCAAATGTGGTTTTACCACTCTTAATGTCAGCCGCGATTTCTTCCAGCTTCAGGCGCGCCTGCTGATCGTTCATGATCGGCGACGGCTTAAGCAGAATGTGACGAGCGTGAACTTCGGTCACGGAGATACTCTGGCTCTGACCGCGCAGGTCGTTTACTTTCAGAATGTGGAAGCCGACGCCGGAGCGAATCGGGCCGACAATGTCGCCTTTCTTCGCGGTGCTCAGCGCCTGGGCGAAAATCCCCGGCAGCTCCTGGATACGGCCCCAGCCCATCTGACCGCCTTTTAGCGCCTGCTGGTCGGCAGAGTAGGTAATCGCCAGTTTGCCGAAATCTGCGCCGTTACGCGCTTCTTCAACAATGCTTTCCGCCTGGCGCTGCGCGTCGTTAACCTGCTCGGAGGTTGGGTTTTCCGGCAGAGCAATCAGGATATGGCTCAGGTTCAGCTCGGTGCTGGCGTCGTTTTGGGTGCCAATCTGTTTTGCCAGCGCGTCAACTTCTTGCGGCAAAACGGTGATACGGCGACGAACCTCGTTGTTGCGCACTTCAGAGATAATCATCTCTTTACGAATCTGGTTACGGTAGGTTGAATAGTTCAGCCCATCGTAAGCCAGACGGCTGCGCATCTGATCCATCGTCATATTGTTTTGTTTGGCGATGTTGGCGATGGCCTGATCCAACTGCTCATCCGTGATCTTCACCCCCATCTTCTGACCCATCTGCAGGATAATTTGATCCATAATCAAACGTTCCAGGATCTGGTGACGCAGCGTGGCGTCGTCCGGAAGCTGCTGACCTGCCTGACCCGCGTTGAGTTTGACTGATTGCATTAAGCCATCAACGTCGCTTTCCAGCACGACGCCATTATTGACGACGGCTGCGACTTTATCGACTACCTGGGGGGCAGCGAAACTGGTATTCGCGATCATGGCGATACCGAGAAGCAGCGTTTTCCAGTTCTTCATACTTTTTCCATTTCAATTAACCGCAATGCGGATTACGTTGTAAATCAATCAGATTACATAGAGCTTTGGTACGGCAGAATGTTCGAACGCAACATTTCTTGCGTGCCGAGGCCGTAGTTAGAGCTCAAACCGCGCAGCTCAATGTTGAAGCCAATCGCGTTATCATAAATCGCGTGTTGTTTATCGTTATCCCAACCGTTCAGCTTACGTTCGTATCCGACGCGGATCGCATAGCAGCAAGAGTTGTACTGCAAGCCGAGCATCTGGTCTGCAGGTTTGCTCGAATTGGTATCGAAGTAGTACGCGCCGACAATCGACCAGCGATCGGCAATCGGCCAACTTGCCACCGCGCCCACCTGGTTGATGCCGTTTTTATACTGCTCTGCCGTGGAATAATACGAAGGCAACGTAGCCTGAATATATTCCGGGCTGGCATAGCGGTAGTTCAACTGTACCAGACGATCCTGATCCCGACGGTATTCGAGGCTGCTGCTGCTGGTAGCGACGCTATCCAGACGGGTATCGTACTGCACTCCGCTACGCAGCCCCCAGCGTTCTGAAATACGCCAGTAAGTGTCGCCTGCCCAAACCAGCGAACCGGTTTTGTCGTCATTCTCCCATTTAATGTTGTCATCGCCGGTGCGAGACTCCGTGAAATAGTAGATTTGACCAACAGAAACGTTAAAACGTTCAACGGCGGCATCATCATAAACGCGTGTTGTGACGCCGGTCGTGACCTGGTTGGCGGAAGCAATACGGTCGAGACCGCCATAAGTGCGGTCGCGGAACAGGCCGTTATAGTCGGATTGCAGCAAAGAAGAATCGTAGTTATAGATGCCGCTCTGGTCGCGGTACGGCACATACAGGTACTGCACGCGTGGTTCCAGCGTCTGGGTATACCCCGGCGCCAGCATCGCCATATCGCGTTCGAAGACGAGCTTACCGTCGACTTTAAACTGTGGCATGACGCGGTTAACCGAATCTTCCAGTTTTTTGCTGTTATTGGCGTTGTACCAGTCCAGATTCGTTTGCTGATAGTGCGTCGCCATCAGCTTCGCTTCGGTGTTCAGGCTGCCCCAGCGGTTGGAGAGCGGCAAATTGATGGTTGGCTCCAGGTGGACGCGGGTCGCTTCCGGCATATTGTCTTTGGTGTTGACGAAATGTACCGCCTGGCCGTAAATCCGGGTATCAAACGGCCCGAGATCGTTATAGTAGTAGTTAACGTCTAACTGCGGCTCCGCAGAGTAGCTGCTGGTGTTCTGATCGTTAAACACCTGGAATTGTTTGGTCGACACCGTAGCGTCAAAGTTTTGTACGGCGTAGCCGACGCTGAATTTCTGCGTTGCGTAGCCGTCGGTACTGGAACCGTACTTACTGTCGAAATCATTAAAATAGCTGGAGTCGCTGACTTTGGTGTAATCGACGTTAAAACGCCACACCTGATCCATCACGCCTGAGTGCTGCCAGTAGAATAACCAGCGGTGCTTATCGCCCTCTTTGGGATGTTCGTCCTCGTAGACTTTATCAGAAGGCAGATAATCTAATTCCATCAACCCGGCGCCTGCCTGCGTGAGATAACGGAATTCGTTCTCCCACATAATATTGCCGCGGCGGTGCATATAGTGCGGGGTGATGGTGGCGTCCATATTGGGCGCGATGTTCCAGTAATACGGTAAGTAGAACTCGAAATAGTTCTTGGTCGTGTATTTCGCGTTCGGGATCAGGAAACCTGAGCGACGTTTGTCACCGACGGGGAGCTGTAAATAGGGGCTATAAAAGATCGGAACCGGACCTACTTTAAACCGGGCGTTCCAGATCTCCGCAACCTGTTCTTCACGGTCATGGATGACTTCACTCCCCACCACGCTCCAGGTATCGGAGCCAGGCAGACAGGAGGTAAAGCTGCCGTTTTCCAGAATGGTATAGCGGTTTTCGCCGCGCTGCTTCATGAGATCGGCTTTACCGCGTCCCTGACGGCCCACCATCTGGTAATCGCCTTCCCAGACGTTCGTGTCTTTGGTGTTCAGGTTTGCCCAGCCCTTCGGCCCTTTAAGGATGACCTGATTGTCATCATAATGCACATTACCCAGCGCATCGACGGTGCGTACAGGTTCCGGCTGACCTTCCGCCTGCTTCTGATGAAGCTGCACTTCATCCGCTTGCAGGCGGCTATTCCCCTGCATAATGTCCACGTTGCCGGTAAAAACGGCATCGTCCGGGTAGTTACCTTTAGCGTTATCGGCATTGATAGTAACCGGCAGATCGTTGGTATCGCCTTTTACCAGAGGACGATCGTAGCTCGGCACGCCCAACATACACTGTGAGGCGAGATCGGCTGCCAGCCCCTGATGACTATAAAGGGCGCTGGCGATCATGGTGGCCAGAAGAGTGGGAATACGTTTTTTCATACGTTGTATTTATTGTTCCATCATCGGTAGCGTTGCGCGTGACAAACGGTCACAGCCTAACTTACTCATCTTCGCTGCGCCAGTGTTAATCCTGCCGTTTAGCGTCTGTGGTGTTAGGCACGGCATTGAATGACAGGTATGATAATGCAAATTATAGGCGATGTCCCACAATTGACCGTAGCCTTCATTCGCAGAAAAGCACCTTATTTTGTGGGAGATAGCCTCACCGATAGCGTAACGTTTTGGGGAGTCTATGCAGTACTGGGGAAAGATAATTGGCGTCGCCGTAGCCCTGATGATGGGCGGCGGCTTTTGGGGCGTGGTCCTGGGTCTGCTGGTGGGCCATATGTTCGACAAAGCCCGCAGCCGAAAAATGGCGTGGTTTGCCAACCAGCGGGAACGGCAGGCGCTGTTTTTTGCCACCACCTTTGAGGTGATGGGCCACTTAACCAAATCAAAAGGACGGGTGACGGAAGCGGATATTCATATCGCCAGTCAGTTGATGGATCGTATGAATTTACACGGCGATTCACGTACAGCCGCGCAGAACGCCTTTCGGGTCGGAAAAGCGGATAATTACCCATTACGTGAAAAGATGCGGCAGTTTCGTAGCGTCTGCTTCGGGCGTTTTGATCTGATCCGGATGTTTCTGGAAATTCAGATCCAGGCGGCGTTTGCCGATGGCTCGCTACACCCTAATGAGCGGGAAGTGCTGTATGTGATTGCGGAAGAGCTAGGTATTTCCCGCGTACAGTTCGATCAGTTTCTGCGCATGATGCAGGGCGGCGCGCAGTTTGGCGGCGGTTATCATCAACAGTCCGGCGGCGGCTGGCAGCAGGCGCAGCGCGGCCCGACGCTGGAAGATGCCTGTAATGTGCTGGGGGTTAAAACCACCGACGATGCAACCACCATTAAACGCGCTTATCGCAAACTGATGAGCGAGCATCATCCCGATAAGCTGGTGGCCAAAGGTTTGCCGCCGGAAATGATGGAAATGGCGAAGCAAAAAGCGCAGGAAATTCAGAAAGCGTATGAGCTAATCAAAGAACAGAAAGGCTTCAAGTGATTGAATTGCCGGATGCGACTAGCGCCTTATCCGGCCTACGTTAATGAATGTAGGCCGGGCAAGCGAAGCGCCCCGGCATAAATTGGCTCAGAATTTAAAAATCTGCCGGGACTTTAAACGTCATGCTGTTACCGTAAGCGGGATGGGTAATGGTCAGCATTTCGGCGTGTAACTGCAAACGCGGCGCCAGCGACAACGCTTCCGGCGAGGCGTAAAACCGATCGCCTAAAATCGGGTGGCCTAACGCCAGCATATGCACACGAAGCTGATGCGAACGTCCGGTGATCGGTTTTAGCACCACGCGGGCGGTATTATCCGCCGCAAACTCCACCACGTTATATTCCGTTTGCGCCGGTTTGCCGGTTTCATAACACACTTTCTGCTTTGGCCGGTTCGGCCAGTCGCAGATGAGCGGTAAGTCGACCAGTCCTTCCGCCGGGGAGGGATGCCCCCATACGCGCGCCACATACTGCTTTTTCGGCTCACGTTCGCGGAACTGGCGTTTTAGCTCCCGCTCCGCGGCTTTGGTCAGCGCCACTACAATCACGCCGCTGGTGGCCATATCCAGACGATGCACCGACTCTGCCTGCGGGTAGTCGCGCTGGATACGCGTCATAATGCTGTCTTTGTGCGCTTCCAGACGCCCCGGCACGGACAACAGGCCGCTGGGCTTATTGACCACCATAATGTGCTCATCCTGATACAGGATAACCAGCCAGGGTTCCTGCGGCGGATTGTAGTTTTCCATCCCCATGTACGGCTCCGTTATTGGTGCGTGACGACGATAAGACGCAGCGCGTCCAGACGCCAGCCTGCCTGATTCAGGCTTTCCAGCACCTGCTGACGGTTACTGTCGATAGCGGCAAGTTCGTCGTCGCGAATGTTCGGGTTGACGGCGCGCAGCGCTTCCAGACGCGACAGTTCCCCGGACAGTTTTTCATCCGCCTCGCGACGCGCGTTATCAATCAGCGCTCTGGCGGACTTTTCAATCTGCGTCTCGCCCAGTTGCAAAATGGCGTGGACGTCCTGTTGCACGGCGTTCACCAGTTTGCTGCCGGTGTGGCGATTCACGGCGCTGAGCTGACGGTTGAAGGTTTCAAACTCGACCTGGGCGGCCAGATTGTTGCCGTTTTTATCTAACAGCATACGTACCGGCGTCGGCGGCAGGAAGCGGTTCAGTTGTAGCTGTTTCGGCGCCTGCGCTTCCACGACGTAAACCAGTTCGACCAGCAGCGTGCCGACGGGCAGCGCTTTATTTTTCAACAGCGAAATGGTGCTGCTGCCGGTATCGCCGGAGAGGATCAGATCCAGTCCGTTACGGATGAGCGGATGTTCCCAGGTAATAAACTGCGCATCTTCGCGAGACAGGGCTACGTCACGTTCAAACGTGATAGTACAGCCGTCTTCCGGCAGGCCGGGGAAATCCGGCACCAACATGTGGTCGGACGGCGTCAGCACGATCAGGTTGTCGCCGCGATCGTCCTGGTTAATGCCGACGATATCGAACAGGTTCATGGCGAACGCGATCAGGTTGGTGTCGTCGTCCTGTTCTTCAATGCTTTGTGCGAGCTGTTGGGCTTTTTCTCCGCCGTTGGAGTGGATCTCCAGCAGGCGGTCGCGGCCCTGTTCTAACTGGGCTTTTAGCGCTTCATGCTGTTCGCGGCAGGATTTGATCAGATCGTCAAACCCGTCGGTTTCTTCAGGCGCGGCCAGATAGTTAATCAGACTGGCGTAGGCTGAATCATAAATCGCGCGACCGGTCGGGCAGGTGTGCTCAAAGGCGTCCAGCCCTTCGTGATACCAGCGAACCAGCACCGACTGGGCGGTTTTTTCCAGGTACGGGACGTGGATCTGGATATCATGCGCCTGGCCGATACGATCCAGACGACCAATACGCTGTTCCAGCAGATCCGGGTTAAACGGCAAGTCGAACATCACCAGATTGCTGGCAAACTGGAAGTTACGTCCTTCGGAGCCGATTTCAGAACATAACAGCACCTGCGCGCCGGTATCTTCTTCGGCGAACCAGGCGGCGGCGCGGTCGCGTTCGATAATCGACATGCCCTCATGGAACACGGCGGCGCGGATGCCTTCGCGTTCGCGCAGCACCTGCTCCAGCTGTAACGCGGTGGTCGCCTTAGCGCAGATCACCAGCACTTTTTGCGAACGATGGCTGGTCAGATAGCCCATTAGCCACTCAACGCGTGGGTCGAAGTTCCACCAGGTGCCGGTATCGCCTTCGAACTCCTGATAAATTTGTTCCGGATAGAGCATATCGCGGGCGCGATCTTCCGCGCTCTTACGCGCGCCCATAATGCCGGAGACCTTAATGGCGGTCTGATACTGGGTCGGCAGCGGCAGTTTTACCGTATGCAGTTCACGTTTCGGGAACCCCTTGACGCCGTTACGGGTGTTGCGGAACAGAACGCGGCTGGTGCCGTGGCGATCCATCAGCATCGACACCAGCTCATCACGGGCGGCCTGCGCGTCGTCGCGATCGCTATTAGCGGCCTGCAACAGCGGTTCAATATCCTGTTCGCCGATCAGATCGCCCAGCCTGTTCAGTTCGTCGTTGCTGAGTTTATTGCCCGCCAGCAGCATGGCCACCGCATCAGCGACAGGGCGGTAGTTTTTCTGTTCTTCGACAAACTGTTCGAAATCGTGGAAACGGTTCGGATCGAGCAGGCGCAGACGGGCGAAATGGCTTTCCATCCCCAGTTGTTCTGGCGTGGCGGTCAGCAGCAGCACGCCCGGTACGCGTTCAGCTAACTGTTCGATGGCCATATATTCACGGCTCGGCGCATCGGTACTCCACACCAGATGATGCGCTTCGTCGACCACCAGCAAATCCCACTCGGCGTCGCACAAATGTTCCAGACGCTGCTTATTACGGCGGGCGAAATCCAGCGAGCAGATCACCAGTTGTTCGGTTTCAAACGGGTTATACGCGTCGTGCTGCGCTTCGGTATAGCGTTCGTCATCGAACAGCGCGAAGCGCAGGTTGAAACGGCGCAGCATTTCTACCAGCCACTGGTGTTGCAGGGTTTCCGGAACGATGATCAATACGCGTTCCGCCGCGCCGGATAATAACTGTTGATGCAGAATCATCCCGGCTTCAATGGTTTTACCTAAGCCCACTTCATCCGCCAGCAGTACGCGCGGCGCGTGGCGACGACCCACATCATGAGCGATATTAAGCTGATGCGGGATCAGGTTGGTCCGCTGACCACGCAGGCCGCTGTATGGCATCCGGTACTGCTCGCTCTGAAATTTACGGGCGCGATAGCGCAGCGCGAACCGATCCATTCGATCGATTTGACCGGCGAACAGACGATCCTGGGGCTTACTGAAAACCAACTTGCTGTCGAGCAGAACTTCGCGCAGCGTCACATTGGTCTCTTCGGTATCCAGGCGGGTGCCGACATAAACAAGCAGGCCATTTTCTTCTTTTACTTCATCGATATGTAGCTGCCAGCCTTCATGGCTTGTAATCGTATCGCCAGGGTTGAACATGACGCGGGTCACGGGAGAATCACTACGCGCATACAGGCGGTTTTCCCCCGTGGACGGGAAAAGTAAGGTGACGGTTCGCGCATCCATCGCAACAACGGTTCCAAGTCCCAGCTCGCTTTCTGTATCGCTGATCCAGCGTTGACCAAGTGTAAAAGGCATATGTGTTCGGCTCTATATCTTTAATTGCAGGCATTACTCGCCATTCCCAGGCGACAGCACTGGATAATTGCGAGTATACGACCCCGCTACCAGGCTAATGTGGTAGTGGCGTTAATTAGGTCCAGGAATGGAAAGGGCGCTATGGTACTGGAAGGCGGCGCTTTCGTCACGCGTCAAAATAGCCCCAGTTGCCCGGTCAGTAGTGTAGCAAAATTATCTTCAACGAAGGGAAGAATTCCTTCCGCCACGGGTTGTAGCTGGCGGGTAAGATAGTGTTCGTAATCCAGCGGCGACTGCTGGTAATCCACGGGCTCGGGGCCGTTAACAGTCCAGACATATTTTATGGCGCCGCGATTCTGATACTGCGCCGGACGACCCCGCTTCAGGTTTTGTTCATCCGCCAACCGGGCGGCGCGAACGTGCGGCGGGATGTTACGTTGGTACTCATGTAAAGGGCGACGCAGACGCTTGCGATAAACCAGCTGCGCGTCCAGTTCGCCCGCCATCAGTTTATCAATAGTCTCGCGCACATAGTCTTGATAAGGTTCATTGCGAAAAACGCGCAGATACAGCTCCTGTTGAAAGCGCTGCGCCAGCGGCGTCCAGTCGGTCCGCACCGTTTCCAGACCTTTAAATACCATGCGCTGACTGTCGCCTTCCTGAATCAGGCCCGCGTAGCGTTTTTTACTGCCAGTATCCGCGCCGCGGATGGTCGGCATCAGAAAACGGCAAAAGTGGGTTTCAAACTCCAGCTCCAGCGCGCTGGTCAAATTTTGCTGTTGTAACGTCTGCGCCCACCATTCGTTCACGTGACGCACCAGCCTGTGCCCGATTTCCGCCGCGTCGGCTTCTGAATGCGCGCGCCGGAGCCAGACGAAAGTGGAATCGGTATCGCCATAAATTACGTTATAACCCTGCGCCTCAATCAGCGCTTTGGTCTGGCGCATAATCGCATGGCCGCGCATGGTGATTGACGACGCCAGACGGGGATCGAAAAAGCGACAGGCCGTGGTGCCGAGTACGCCATAAAAGGCGTTCATAATGATTTTAAGCGCCTGCGAGAGCGGTTTATTACCCTGACGTTTGGCTTCATCGCGCCCGTGCCAGATTTGGCTAACAATTTCCGGCAGGCAGTGCTTTTCTCGTGAAAACCAGGCGTCAAGGAAACCTTCGGTACTGTGTTCCGGATCCGGCTGCGCCATGCCTTCGACCAGCCCGACGGGATCAATCAAAAACGTGCGGATAATCGACGGGTACAGGCTTTTATAATCCAGCACCAGTACTGAATCGTATAATCCGGGTTGTGAATCCATTACGTAGCCGCCGGGACTTGCCAGCGGCGGCACTTCGCCGAGATTGGGCGCGACATAGCCGGCGCGGTGCATTCGCGGAAAGTAAAGATGCCCAAATGCGGCGACCGAACCGCCGTGGCGATCGACCGGCAGGCCGTTGATCGTCGCGCGTTCCAGCAAAAACGGCATGATCTCGGTTTTATGGAAAATGCGCGTGACCAGCTCGCAGTCTTTCAGGTTGTAGGTGGCGAGGGCGGGTTTATCCTGGGCAAAGCGGCGATCGATCTCATCCATACGATCCCAGGGATTATCAATGGATTTTCCTTCGCCGAGCAGTTCCTGCGAGACGGCTTCCAGCGAAAAAGACGAAAAATTCCAGAACGCGGATTTAAGCGCGTCGATACCATCGATAATGACTCGCCCTCTGGCCTGGGCGAAAAAAACGCCGTTTTTGAAGCCATGTTCGCGCCACTCCAGTTCGCTATTGTCTCGCCCCAGCCGTAAAGGGATACGGTAGCGTTCGGCATGTTTTTGCAGCATACGCAGGTCGAACTGCACCACGTTCCAGCCGATGATGACGTCGGGATCATGTTCGGCAAACCAGGCGTTGAGTTTTTCCAGCAGCTGCGGGCGGCTGGCGACATACACAAGCTCGAAGTCCAGTTGGCGGTCATCGCCATTCGCCGGGCCCAGCATATAAACGGTACGCTGGCCGCAGCCTTCCAGACCAATGCAATACAGTTCGCCGTGTCGCGTGGTTTCGATATCCAGCGAGACCCATTTTAGCGGCGGTCGATAGTCGGGGTGGGGTTTAAGACGCGCATTGCGGATAACGCCGTTGCGCATCTCGCCGTCTACCCAAACGGGCGACGTAATAAAACGTTCCATCAGGTAACGTTCCGGCGGGCGTACATCCGCTTCATAAACGGTGACGCCGTTTTCGCGCAGCAGTTTCTCCATCCGCATAAGCTGGCGGTGAGTGCGGCAATACAGACCGGATACCGGCTGACGATGAAAGTCTCGCAGCTGGAGCGGCGTCAGGCGATAGTCTTTTTCCGCCTGTAGCAGCGAGGCGGCGCGGGAGGTCTGGCTGGTCGGAATAAACGCCACGGACTCCTGCGGCGCCAGCGTCGCCTGCACAGGGCCGTTGTCTGTCGCCAGCCAGAAAGAGACCTCCGTTCCTTGCGGCGTATCCCGCCAGTGCCGGGTTAAAATGAAACCTGCCTGCGCCACGATGATTACCTGTCTAAAAAATTCACGCTAATTATAACCTGTTTTAGGGGGTAATACTGTTATTTTGTACAGGCATATAACGTAAAAGCCGATATCCGCTGTAATAAAAAGTTTCTCGCAGTAAGAAGCGGGTTTTCGCCCACCAGGATTTATAGCGGGTGGATCGCGTGGGTGATGAGCGGCTATCGATACCATTATCCTGAGCGATAGTTTTCAGACGCAGCATATGCAGCGGATCGCTGACCAGTAACGCTGTGCGCCATTGTTGTTGCCGCTGTATCTGTTTTGCGTAACGAATATTTTCGCGCGTCACGGTAGAGCGCTCTTCAATAAAAATCGCCTTAGCCGGAATGCCTTTTTCCAGAACGTATTGACGGGCTATCGCCGCGTCGGAAACCGTTGCGCCAGCGCCGTAGCCGCCGGTTAATACCAACGCGCGGACAATGTGTTGTTGGTAAAGCCAGATGGCATGATCCAGTCTGGCCTGAAAAACGGGAGAAGGCGTTTTTCCGCTAACGCCTGCTCCTGCGACAATCGCGCAGTCAGCTACGCACGTCTGGTCTTGCTGACTGAACTGATAAATAGCGATAGCGTTATTGATAAACACCGTGGCCATAATGAGAATTATGCCTGCCGCGATTCTGGTGATGTAGCGATATTTCATGAATGAGTTCGTTCCCCGTGACGGGTGTAATGAATATTTTAACGATAAAAGAACTTTTAGCGTCAGATATTTTTGCTGACGTGTATTTATCAATATAATGATGTCGGTGTAGACAGCTGATATAATTATCCTATAACTGCTAATTTTGAATCATGTTTATTTACAATTTTTATCCATAGGTTGGCTGTTTTGTGTCAAGTCTGTTTCCATACATTAAGTATTTTTCAGAATAGTGCTTGCTTGAATCTGTTACTTATTTCTCGGATTAACAAAAAAGCGATATTTTTTGTTTGTTTTAATTAATGAAAAGTGTAAGAATTTCATTTGAAACATCCGCGCCGTCAGGTAGAGATATAATATTTCAATTGGCCGCTATGGTTAAATAAAAATGGATTACAGTGCGAATTCGTCGGGAACTCTCTGCATAATTTAATTTTTATTTTAGAATATAATTTTATTTTGACTTTCAGGTGCGGGTGTTTTTATCAAAATGTGTGGTATTCGGGAATTATCTTTTATGAATGTGAATATGCAGGCGTGTCCGGTAGGGAACGACCATTATCTTTTCGTCAATACTCAACGCGCTAACCCTTCTATAAAAACCGTGAGTCGATTTTTTGAGTATAAAACATGGACAGATCAGATTTGGCGTACCGAAATTATTGAAAACGGCAATGCTTTTTTTCACTGGCAAGGACACGACAGAAAAAACGGACATCGGGATACCATTATTAACTATCTGTTAAATGGGCAACGCTGGCAGTCAACAATCGAAGATTATATTTTCTTCCATGCGCTGGAAGGAAAAGTGTTGCAGGGACATTATGATAATATTATTGAATATGTGAGTTCTGATAATTACGTCTATCAAAGCGCATTTGCTGAATATATCACCGACCAGACTCATCAACGCGCCCCCAATGGGACGCGTTTTTAGAGACATTACTGCCCGTAATAGGCTTTTGCGCCGTGTTTGCGTAGATAGTGTTTATCCAGAAGGGATTGCTGCATATCGGGCAACTGCGGCGCAAGCTGGCGGCAGAAGATCCCCATATAGGCCACTTCTTCCAGCACGATGGCGTTATGCACTGCATCCTCGGCATTTTTACCCCAGGCAAACGGGCCGTGCGAATGGACAAGCACGCCGGGCATTTGAGCGGCGTCAATACCTTGTTTTTCAAAGGTTTCAACAATGACATTGCCCGTTTCCCATTCATACTCGCCATTAATTTCCGCTTCGGTCATTTTGCGAGTGCAGGGAATCGTACCGTAGAAATAGTCGGCATGGGTGGTTCCCGTCGCCGGAATCGGCTGACCCGCCTGCGCCCAGATAGTCGCGTGGCGCGAATGGGTGTGTACGATGCCGCCGATAGTCGGAAATGCCTGATATAACAAACGGTGGGTTGGCGTATCGGACGACGGTTTCTTATGACTTTCAACGACTTCACCGGTCTCCAGGCTGACCACCACCATATCGTCAGCGGTCATGACGCTATAATCGACGCCGGACGGCTTAATCACCAGTACGCCGCGTTCGCGATCGACGGCGCTGACGTTACCCCAGGTGAGGGTGACCAGGTTGTGTTTTGGCAGCGCCAGATTGGCTTCCAGTACCTGGCGTTTGAGATCTTCTAACATTGTTTTCTCCCTGCCGGATGGCGCTTCGCTTATCCGGCCTACGAGCGACGGTGTGCCTGATGGCAACACAAATGCCTTATTCGGCCTACAGGACCGTAGGCCCGGTAAATGCAGTGCCGCCGGGCAATCCGTTTCACCAATTAACGTTTGAACCCGTAATACACTTCATTCCAGCGCAGCGCGTCCTTAAAGGCCGGCAGACGGGTATCGTTATCAATTACCGCGATTTCGATATCGTGTATTTCTGCGAACTGGCGCATATCGTTCAGATCCAGCGCGTGGCTGAAGACGGTATGGTGCGCGCCGCCAGCCAGAATCCACGCTTCGGAGGCGGTCGGCAGATCCGGCTGCGCCTTCCACAGCGCGTTAGCCACCGGCAGTTTCGGCAGGGAGTGCGGCGTTTTTACGGTGTCAATGCAGTTGACCAGCAGGCGATAACGATCGCCGAGGTCGATCAGGCTGGCGACGATCGCCGGGCCGGTTTGGGTATTGAAAATCAAACGCGCCGGATCTTCCTTACCGCCAATGCCGAGGTGCTGGACGTCGAGGATCGGTTTCTCTTCCACCGCGATGGACGGACACACCTCCAGCATGTGCGAGCCGAGCACCAGATCGTTGCCTTTCTCGAAGTGGTAGGTGTAATCCTCCATAAATGAGGTGCCGCCCTGCAGACCGGTTGACATCACTTTCATAATGCGAAGCAGAGCGGCGGTTTTCCAGTCGCCTTCGCCCGCAAAGCCGTAGCCCTGTTGCATCAGACGCTGTACGGCCAGACCCGGAAGCTGTTTCAGACCGTGTAAATCTTCAAAGGTAGTAGTGAATGCGTGGAAGCCGCCCTGTTCCAGGAAACGCTTCATACCGAGTTCAATGCGCGCCGCTTCCCGCACGTTCTGGCGTTTATCGCCGTGGATCCGGGTGGCGGGCGTCAGGGTATAGCTGCTTTCATATTCGTCAATCAGAGCGTTGATATCGCCGTCGCTGATGGAGTTCACCACCTGCACCAGATCGCCGACCGCCCAGGTATTGACCGAAAAGCCAAATTTGATTTGCGCGGCCACTTTATCACCGTCAGTCACTGCGACTTCACGCATATTGTCGCCGAAGCGGCAGACTTTTAGCTGGCGGGTATCCTGTTTAGAGACCGCCTGGCGCATCCAGGCGCCGATACGCGTATGGGCCTCTTTATCCTGCCAGTGGCCAGTGACGACCGCGTGCTGCTGACGCATCCGCGCACCGATGAAGCCGAACTCGCGGCCGCCGTGCGCAGTCTGGTTCAGGTTCATAAAGTCCATATCGATGCTGTCCCACGGCAGGGCGGCGTTAAATTGGGTATGGAATTGCAGTAGTGGTTTGTTAAGGATACTCAGCCCGTTGATCCACATTTTGGCCGGGGAGAAGGTGTGCAGCCAGACCACCAGCCCCGCGCAGCGATCGTCATAATTGGCGTCACGACAAATGGCGGTAATCTCATCCGGCGAGGTGCCCAGCGGTTTTAATACCAGTTTACATGGCAGTTTGGCTTCGGTATTCAGCGCGTTGACCACATGCTCGGCATGTTGAGTGACCTGACGCAGGGTTTCTGCGCCATACAAATGCTGGCTGCCAATCACAAACCATACTTCATAATTATCAAAAATCGTCATTGTCGTGTCCTTAATGAGTCAGGATTGCCTGATTGGCCGGGGTCGTTGGCGCCGGCGCGGCAGTCGGAAGATAATGTTGTTCTGCGCTTAGCGCCCACTGCTGGTAGCGGCGGTAAAGCTGTTCGAGGCGTTGCGCCTGTTCAGGGCGGGGACGCAGAGTGCGTTCTACCGCGCTTGCCATGCTTTGCTGGGCGGCAGGAATATCGGCATGGACTTTCGCAGCGACGGCGGCAAAGATAGCGGCGCCTAATGCGCAACACTGGTCGGAAGCGACGATCTGCAACGGACGATTCAGTACGTCGCAGCAGACCTGCATAATGACCTGATTTTTACGGGCGATGCCGCCAAGCGCCATCACGTTATTGACCGCGATACCCTGATCGGTAAAACACTCCTGAATGGCGCGCGCGCCGAAGGCGGTCGAAGCGACCAGACCGCCAAACAGCGCTGGCGCGTCGGTGGCGAGATTGAGATCGGTAATGACGCCTTTCAGACGCTGATTAGCGTTTGGCGTGCGGCGACCGTTAAACCAGTCGAGCACCACCGGCAGGTGATCCAGGGACGGATTTTTCGCCCAGGCGTCGGTGAGCGCTGGCAGTAGCTGCTTCTGGCTGGCGTTAATCTGGGTTTTCAGTTCCGGGTGCTGCGCGGCAAGTTGCTCCAGCGGCCAGCTCAACACGCGGCTAAACCAGGCGTAGATGTCGCCGAAAGCGGACTGGCCCGCTTCCAGACCGATAAAGTTCGGCACCACGCTGCCATCAACCTGACCGCAAATGCCTTTCACGGCGCGATCCCCGACGCTCTGTTTATCCGCAATCAGAATGTCGCAGGTAGACGTGCCGATGACTTTTACCAGCGTATTGGGCTGCGCGCCCGCGCCGACCGCGCCCATGTGACAGTCGAACGCGCCGCCGGAAATCACTACGCTTTCCGGCAAGCCGAGGCGCTGCGCCCATTCGGCGCACAGGGTGCCCACGGGCAGATCGGCGGTGAAGGTTTCGCTAAATAACGGGTAGCGCAGATGACGGTTAATGCACGGATCGAGTTCATCAAAGAAGCTCGCGGGTGGCAGGCCGCCCCAGCTTTCATGCCACAGCGTTTTGTGCCCGGCGCTGCAGCGGCCACGGCGGATATCCTGCGGGCGAGTGGTGCCGGAAAGCAGCGCCGGCACCCAGTCACACAGCTCAATCCACGAGACGGCGGCCTGCGCGACGGCGCTATCCTGACGGGTGACGTGCAGAATCTTCGCCCAGAACCATTCGCTGGAGTAAATGCCGCCAATATAGCGGGAGTAGTCGACCTTACCTGGCTTATGGCACAGACGAGTGATTTCGTCGGCTTCTTCCACGGCGGTGTGATCTTTCCACAGTACAAACATCGCATTCGGGTTCTCGGCGAACTCCGGACGCAGCGCCAGGACGTTACCGTCGGCGTCAATCGGCGCTGGCGTAGAACCGGTGCTGTCAACGCCAATGCCAACGACATTTGCGCGTTGCGCGGCGCTTAGTTGTGCCAGAACGGCTTTCAGCGCGGCCTCCATTGACTCCATGTAGTCGCGCGGATGATGACGGAACTGGTTGTTCGGGCCGTCGCAATAACGGCCTTCTTGCCAGCGCGGATACCACTCTACACTGGTGGCGATCTCGTCGCCGGTGGCGCAGTCCACTGCCAGAGCGCGCACTGAATCACTGCCAAAATCGAGGCCAATTGCAATTGCCATCGTCTTACTCCATCCAGAAAAACAGGTATGGAGAAACAGTAGAGAGTCGCGGCAAAAACCGTCAGGCAGGATTCGCTAATCTTATGGACAAAAATGCTAATGCTTTGCAAAGTGTGACGCTGTGCAAATATTCAATGTGGACATTCCAGCCATAGTTATAGACACTTCTGTTACTTAATTTTATCGCCTGAACTGTACGCTTTTGTTACAAAGCGCTTTTCACAAGCGGGGTTGATACGTGCTTTCATCACGCACAAGGTCTTGCGGAGACGTAAGCACTGTCGTCCTGGTCAATATGGACAATTTGTTTCTTCTCTGAACATCGGGGGGTAGAGAAATCATGGCTGAAACGCAAAATGATCCGCTATTGCCGGGATATTCATTTAATGCCCATCTGGTCGCCGGGCTGACGCCGATTGAAGCGAATGGATATCTGGATTTTTTTATCGATCGTCCGTTGGGCATGAAGGGATATATTCTTAACCTGACCATCCGCGGAGAGGGCGTCATTAATAATAATGGCGAGCAGTTTGTCTGTCGGCCTGGCGATATATTATTGTTTCCGCCGGGCGAGATTCATCACTATGGACGGCATCCGGACGCCAGCGAGTGGTATCACCAGTGGGTTTATTTCCGGCCTCGCGCCTACTGGCAGGAGTGGCTGACCTGGCCGACAATCTTTGCCCAGACAGGATTTTTCCGCCCGGACGAGGCGCGCCAGCCGCATTTCAGCGAACTGTTCGGGCAGATCATCAGCGCCGGGCAAGGGGAAGGTCGCTATTCTGAGCTACTGGCGATCAATCTGCTGGAGCAGTTGTTGCTCAGACGTATGGCGGTAATTAATGAGTCGTTGCATCCGCCGATGGATAGCCGTGTGCGCGATGCCTGCCAGTATATCAGCGACCATCTGGCGGACAGCCATTTTGATATCGCCAGCGTCGCCCAGCATGTCTGCCTGTCGCCCTCCCGGTTATCGCATCTGTTCCGCCAGCAGTTAGGCATTAGCGTATTGAGTTGGCGCGAAGATCAGCGTATCAGCCAGGCGAAACTCCTGCTTAGCACCACGCGAATGCCGATAGCGACCGTTGGGCGCAATGTTGGATTTGACGATCAGCTCTATTTTTCGCGGGTATTTAAAAAATGCACCGGGGCAAGTCCTAGCGAGTTCAGGGCCGGATGTGAATAAAAAGTGAATGATGTGTCCACAAAGATGTCATAAGCCGTAACTATTCGGATAATTGACGGCTTGACGAAGGGGGGCGGGGTAAGCAGAATCCCTGCTTCATCACGCTGACGGACACACTATGCAAGCACTGCTGGAACACTTTATCACCCAATCCACTCTGTATTCGCTTATCGCCGTGTTGCTGGTCGCCTTCCTGGAATCGCTGGCGCTGGTGGGGTTGATTTTACCCGGCACGGTACTGATGGCGGGGCTGGGCGCGCTTATCGGCAGCGGCGAGCTCAATTTTTGGCATGCCTGGCTGGTGGGTATTATCGGCTGTCTGATGGGCGACTGGATTTCGTTCTGGCTGGGGTGGCGCTTTAAAAAGCCGCTACACCGCTGGTCTTTTATGAAAAAGAACAAGTCGCTGCTGGATAAAACCGAACATGCGCTGCATCAGCACAGTATGTTCACGATCCTGGTCGGACGTTTTGTCGGTCCGACGAGGCCGCTGGTGCCGATGGTGGCAGGGATGCTGGATCTTCCCGTGGCGAAATTTATTGGGCCGAACTTGATTGGCTGTTTGCTGTGGCCGCCGTTTTATTTCCTGCCGGGCATTCTGGCGGGAGCGGCAATCGATATTCCTTCCGATATGCAGAGCGGAGATTTCAAATGGCTGCTGCTGGCGACGGCGTTGCTGCTGTGGGTCGGAGGCTGGCTATGCTGGCGGCTGTGGCGCAGCGGCAAAGCGGCAGTCGATCGTTTAACCGCGTATCTCCCCCGCAGCCGTTTGCTGTATCTGGCGCCGTTGACGCTCGGGATCGGCGTGGTCGCGCTGGTGGTGCTGATTCGCCACCCGCTGATGCCGGTATATATCGATATTCTGCGCAAAGTTGTGGGTTACTAACGATTCCTTTGCCGGATGGCGGCTTCGCCTTATCCGGCCTACAAAATATAGGATTTGATGCCCAATAGCGCTGAGGCGCTGGCTTGACCGCTTAGTAGCTCGTCTGTTTTGCCTTGCCACGCAATGCGTCCGTCGGCCACGACGATTGACCGGGGCGCAATTCGCGCCGCATCTTCCACGCTGTGCGAGACCATCAACAGCGTGAGCTGTCGCTCGCGGCAGATATCGCTGACCAACGTCAGCATCTCCTGACGCAGTGCGGGATCGAGCGCGGAGAACGGTTCATCCAGCAGCAGTACTGGCTGTTCACGTACCAGGCAGCGCGCCAGCGCTACCCGCTGACGCTGGCCGCCGGACAGCTCGCCCGGCAAACGCGCCATCAGACTCTCAATGCCCATCTGACGTGCGATAGCGTCCCGTTTTTCCCGCTGGCTGGCGTTGAGCGTTAACCCGGGGTTTAGCCCCAGACCGATATTTTGCTGTACATTCAGGTGGCTGAATAAATTATTCTCCTGAAACAGCATTGAGACCGGACGGCGTGAGGGCGGCGTAAGCGTATGATCGTCGCCGGCAATCAGTAGCGTACCGCTGGCAGGCGCAAGAAAACCGGCAATTAAATTCAACAACGTGCTTTTCCCCGCGCCGCTGGGGCCAAGAATCGCCACCTGCTCGCCGCGTTCTACCGCCAGCGTAAAACGCATCGGCAAATGATGGTAAAGCCAGGTGATATCAATCAGTTTTAGCATGTCGGCCCGGTAGTTTCTCTATGAGGGTAAATAATGTAAAGCAGAGCAGCAGCAGTATCAGTGCGGTCACCGCGCCGTCCTGGCTGCGGTAGGAGCCGATCTGCTGATACAGATAAAACGGCAGCGTGCGGAAATTGTCATTGCCGAAAAGCGCGACGACGCCAAAATCACCGATAGAAAGTACGCAGGCAAACGCCAGCGCCTGCGCCAGCGGACGTTTCAGCGCCCGCAGTTCCACGACCTTTAACCGCGACCAGCCTTCAATTCCTAATGACTGGCACAGCATTCCATAACGGGCGGTAATATCGCGCATTGGGTTTTCCAGGACTTTTAGCGCGTAGGGGATTGCCATCAGCGCATTGGTGAAAATCACGATGCCGTCGGCGGATTCCGGTAAGCCAACGCTGCTATTGAGCAGTAAAAAGAAGCCTGTCGCCAGCACGATCCCCGGCATCGCGAGGATCAACATCCCGCTGAGTTCCAGCGTTTGTCCGGCGAATAGTTGCTGGCGTTGGCGTAGCTCGCGGCTACTCCACAGCAGCATCATGGTCAGCACCACACACAGAACGCCCGCCGCCAGCGCAATGCGTAGCGATGTCCAGACAGCCTGCCACAGAATGGGTTGCGCCAGCACCTCCGGCAGGCTGCGGTTGACGCCATCGACCACCACGGCGACCAGCGGCGGAAGCAGCAGCAGCAGCGCCAGCACGATTAATAAGGCGTCCGTCAGACGGCTGTGGAGACGATCGTCAGGATCGCGCCAACCCTGCGTCAGCGTCATCCCCGGCGCAATCGCTTTGCTCAGCCGTTGGCTTAGCAGTACCAGCGCCAGGCAGCAGACCATCTGGATTAATGCCAGCATCGCCGCGCGGGCGGGATCGTAGTCATAACTAAGCGCCTGAAAGATAGCCAGTTCGATAGTGGTGGCCTGCGGGCCGCCGCCGAGCGACAGAACCGTTGCGAAACTGGCGAAGCAGAGCATAAAAATCAGCGCCGCGACGGGCGGAATTTGGCGGCGCAGCCACGGCCATTCGACAAAACGGAAAAAATGCCAGCCGCGCATACCGAGCTGGGCGGCGAGCTGGCGCTGCTCGCCGGGAATGCTTTCCAACGATTGCAGCAACAAACGGCTCGCCATTGGCAGGTTAAAAAAGACGTGCGCCAGTAAAATGCCCTGCAAGCCGTAGGGGGAGAATGTCCACTGAAGCCCCAGCATCTGCCACAGCGAGGCCAGCCAGCCCTGACGGCCATACACGCTAAGAATGCCGAACACGGCAACCAGTACCGGCAGAATCAGCGTCATGGCGCACAGACGCAGCAGCGCCAGACGTCCAGGAAAACGGCGTCGATAAAGCGCGCGGGCGAGAAAAACCGCCGGGACCACAGACAGCACTGCGGACAGAAACGCCTGCCAGAATGAGAAGCGCACCACATGCCACAGGTAGCTATCCCGCCAGATTGTCGACCACGCGCCCGACGGCGCGTTCAGCCAAAGCGCCAGAAAGGCCGCCAGCGAGACGGTTATCATCAGCGCGGCGGCGCACAGCCCCGGAATCAGCCAGCCGGGAATTAACGGCTGACGGCGCGTTGCCATTCGCTAATCCATGCCTGGCGTTGTGATGCCACTTGTTGCGGCGTGAATTCCAGCGTTGTGGCGGGTTTGGCCAATGATTCAAACCCTGCGGGTAAGGCGACGTCCGCTACCGGGTACATCCAGTTGCCGGTGGGTATGGCGTTCTGAAACGCCGGAGAAACCATAAATTTGAGGAATTTCTCCGCCAGTTCCGGCTGCTTACTGGCGACGGTACGCGCCGCGACTTCTACCTGTAAGTAATGGCCTTCGCTGAAGTTCGCGGCGGCGTAATTGTCCTTCTTCTCTTCAATAATGTGATACGCCGGAGAGGTGGTGTAACTGAGCACCAAATCGCTTTCACCTTTCAGAAATAAACCGTAGGCCTCGCTCCAGCCTTTCGTCACCGTCACCGTTTTGGCCGTCAGTTTTTGCCAGGCCTGCGGCGCGTTATCGCCATAGACTTTGCGCATCCACAGTAACAGCCCCAGCCCTGGCGTACTGGTACGCGGGTCCTGATAAATCACCCGCCATTTTTGATCGCTCTCGACCAGTTCTTTCAGGCTTTTCGGCGGATTTTTCAGTTTGCTTTTATCGTAGACAAAGGCGAAATAGCCGTAATCGAACGGCACAAATGTGTCGTTTTTCCAGCCGCCGGGCACCTTGACCGCCTCATTCGCCACGCCGCTTTTGGCAAAAAGTTTAGTTTGCGTGGCCGCTTCCAGCAGATTATTGTCCAGCCCCAACACCACATCGGCTTTGCTGTTCTTCCCCTCCATCCGCAGGCGGTTGAGCAGCGAAACGCCATCCTCCAGCGCCACCAGTTTCAGCTCGCAGTTGCAATCGGCTTCAAACGCTTTTTTCACCGCCGGGCCTGGCCCCCAGTCGGCGGCGAACGAGTCGTAGGTATAGACGGTGAGAACGGATTTGGCGAAAGCAGGCGCCGCGCACAGGAGTAAAAGCGGAAGATATTTTTTTAACACTTTGCACCTCAGTTAAAGAGTGGCAAAGGACTTGAGAGGTAGCCTCAAATCCCTTCGCCGGCATTATCCGGATCAGGTTCGACGGGTATTTTCTCAGCGCGCGCATGAGCGCGGCACCCCGTTGAGTTCGGCGTTAGTGTAGTGATTTTGTTGCCGGGCAGCAATCAAGAGCTGGCGTTAAGGATCTGGCGGCGCAAACCACGCCGATTTAAAATCAAACCAGCCGAGGGTATTCATGCGCAGCCCGCGCATACTGCGCTGTCCCTGGATAATCAGCCAGTGGTGGATCAGCGGCACAATCGCTTTGTTGGCCAGCAGTTGCTGGCACCAGTTCGCCAGGTTCATCTCGCCAGCGCGCCACTGTGCGGCGTCGTCCTGCCAGTCGCGCGGAATGCAGTTCTGCAAGAGCGGTACTTCGCACAGGTGCGCGAACAGCGAGAAATCCAGCGGCAGCGTAAAGTTAGCGCTATTGAGCCAGATATCGCTTTCGATCTCGCCGGCGTGCCATTGATCGTAGTCGATCTCCTGAATATGCAAATGCACCTGATGTTCAGCCAGAAGCGCGCTCATGATACGGGCGATAACCCGGTGCTCAATGTGTTCGCGATAGAAGGTCAGCGTGAGGGTTTCCAGACCGGCGGGTTTTTCGCCCGGGCCTGGACGGGCGTGATGCCAGCGCGGTAAAAGCCCATAGGCCGGGAACCAGAGCTGCTGTAGCGGTTCATCGGCATGATAGAGTAAATTGGTGGGGGAGAGGACGTGGCTTACCCATTCTCTGACCTGCGGATGCGCGCCGCGCGGCGTTCTGGCGTCGAATAGCAGGTAATAGCACCCCTCTTCCAGTCGGCTTTCTATCGCTTTTTCACCGCCTTGTATCGGCCCTTCCAGCATCAAGCCGCAGGCCGGTTCTTCACTGATATCCGGCAGTACCCAGACGTTCACTTCGTCTATTAACGCTCGATAGCCGAAGTAGTCATCAAAGGCGAGTATCTTGAGTTGGTTCGGCGTATTACGCCGCACGGCATAAGGCCCGGTGCCGATAGGGTGGCTGGCGAAATTAGCCAGCGTTTCCCACTCCCGCGGCAAAATCATCGCCGGGACCTGGCCCAGCAGCCACGGCAACCAACGATCCGGCTGGGAAAGATGAATATCCAGCGTCCACGCGGTAGGGGAGTCTATCTTTGTGATGTGCGAGTAAAGTGGAAGCGTATTGATACGCGTCAGCGAGGCGATGACATCTTCCATCTCCAGCTCGCGGCCATGATGAAAATGAATGCCGGGGCGCAGGTAGAAGCGCCACAGTAAAGGGGAAATTTGCTGCCAGTGGTGCGCAATGTCCGCTTCCAGTTCCCCGTTTTCCTCATTTACCCGCGTGAGCGAACTGAAAATTTGCCGGGCAATATGGGTTTCCGAGCGACGTAATGCGGTTCCCGGCAGGAGATTGTGCATCGGACGATAGTAAAGAACCCGCAGAATATGCCGCCCCTGGCGGAAGCTGCGTCCCAGATGGGAAATCAGCATTTGCCTGACAGCGCTTTTATCGCCGACCAGTTGTACCAGTTGATCGATTCGATCTTGTTCCAGCAGGTCTTCCGCCCGCTGCTGTTGCAGCGCCAGTCCGGTATACAGGAACGTCAGACGCGAACGCTTTCCGCGTCCAACCTCGGCTTCCCATGTTAGCCAACCGCGCGCCTGCATCGTATTTAGCAGCGTACGCATATGGCGACGCGAACAGTTCAGCAGATCCGCCAGCTCATTAAGCGTGGTGTCTTGCGTTTTACCGTCACAACATTGCCAGAGACGGATAAATTGTTGTTGCAGGCGACCTGAGGGCATAAAAGGGGAACTCCGATGAAAAACTCAGCAATTTTATTATCCCTATATTAGGCCAATAATATCTTTCGATGAAGCAAGAGGAAGAGGTCACTATGCACCAGTTCTGGTTGAGATATTTTGCCGCGACGGAAAAAACGTCCTGGCTGGCTTGCCTGAGCGCGCCGCAGCGCTTAAAAATGCTCGCGGAACTGATGCAGTGGGAGGCGACCGATTGAAGCCAATTGCAGACATCATGTGTGACTGAGTATTGGTGTAGGCGATAGCCTAAAATCACCCGCCAGCAGATAATACCTGCTGGCTTTTTTTATTTCGGCGGTTTCTGTGGTCACGCAGGTGGTGACCGGGCGAGTAAAAATCGTATAAAAAATGCCGGAATATCCCCGGCATGAGCGACTGATGAGTAACCCGGAGCTTGATGGCGCTACGCTTATCAGGCCTACAGAATATAATGGCAACCGGGTGATATTGCATAACCTGTAGGCCCGGTAAGGCGTGAAGGGTTACCGCATAAATGCCGGTTGTTTATTTTCGTAGGCGGCAATCGCGTCTTCGTGCTGCAGCGTCAGCCCAATGCTGTCCAGACCGTTCAACATGCAGTGGCGGCGGAAGTCGTCGATTTTAAAGCTGTAGGTCTTATCGCCTGCTTTCACCACCTGTGCTTCCAGATCCACTTCAAATTTAATGCCCGGATTGGCTTTCACCAGGGCAAACAGCTCATCGACCTGTGCGTCGCTCAGGGTTACCGGCAGCAGTTGATTATTGAAACTGTTGCCGTAGAAAATGTCGGCGAAGCTTGGCGCGATCACCACTTTAAAGCCGTAATCGGTCAGCGCCCACGGCGCGTGTTCGCGCGACGAGCCGCAGCCAAAGTTTTCTCGCGCCAACAGAATCGACGCGCCTTGATATTCCGGAAAGTTCAACACGAATTCCGGATTTGGCTGTTGGCCCTTTTCGTCCAGGAAGCGCCAGTCGTTAAACAGATGGGCGCCAAAACCGGTGCGCGTAACCTTCTGCAAAAACTGTTTAGGGATAATTGCATCGGTATCGATGTTGGCGGCATCCAGTGGGACAACCAGGCCGGTATGCTGGGTAAATTTCTCTGCCATGGTAGTTTCCTTATTTGATGCTGCGAATGTCGGCGAAGTGGCCGGTAACGGCGGCAGCGGCGGCCATCGCCGGGCTGACTAAATGCGTGCGACCCCCGCGGCCCTGACGGCCTTCAAAGTTACGGTTGCTGGTGGATGCGCAGCGCTCGCCCGGGTTCAGGCGGTCATTATTCATGGCCAGGCACATGGAACAGCCCGGTAAGCGCCATTCAAATCCTGCTTCGATAAAGATCTTGTCCAGACCTTCCGCTTCCGCCTGCGCTTTCACCGGACCTGAACCCGGCACCACCAGCGCCTGCACGCCAGGCGCGACTTTGCGCCCTTTGGCGACTTCCGCCGCCGCGCGCAAATCTTCAATACGCGAATTGGTACAAGAGCCGATAAAGACTTTATCAATAGCAACGTCCGTTAACGGTACGCCCGGCTGTAAGCCCATATAAGCCAGCGCTTTTTCGGCGCTGGCGCGCTCAACCGGATCGCTAAAAGAGGCGGGATCGGGGATGATGTCGGTGACGGAAATCACCTGGCCCGGATTCGTGCCCCAGGTCACCTGCGGCGCGATCTCTTCTGCTCGCAGGGTGACGACAGTATCAAAGGTCGCGCCGTCATCGGTTTTCAGCGTTTTCCAGTACTCGACGGCTTCGTCAAAATCGCGGCCCTTCGGCGCGTGCAAACGCCCTTTTACGTAGTTGAAAGTGGTTTCATCCGGGGCGACCAGACCGGCTTTGGCACCCATCTCAATCGCCATATTGCACAGCGTCATGCGGCCTTCCATACTCAGCGCGCGGATCGCGTCGCCGCAAAATTCAACCACGTGTCCGGTGCCGCCGGCGCTACCGGTTTTACCGATGATCGCCAGCACGATGTCTTTGGCGGTAATGCCCGGTGCGGCGTTGCCCGTGACTTCAATCTTCATGGTTTTAGCGCGCCCCTGTTTCAGAGTTTGCGTCGCCAGTACATGTTCTACCTCAGAAGTGCCGATGCCGAAGGCCAGCGCGCCAAACGCGCCGTGGGTGGCGGTGTGGGAGTCGCCGCAGACGATGGTCATGCCCGGCAGGGTGACGCCCTGTTCCGGCCCCATCACATGGACGATGCCCTGATATGGGTGATTCAGGTCATACAGCTCGACGCCGAACTCGTTACAGTTCTTAATCAGCTCCTGCATCTGGATACGCGCCATTTCACCGGAAGCATTAATGTCTTTAGTCTGCGTCGAGACGTTGTGATCCATCGTGGCGAAGGTTTTCCCTGGCTGACGTACCGGACGATGGTGCGCGCGCAGACCGTCAAACGCCTGCGGAGAGGTGACTTCATGCACCAGGTGGCGGTCGATGTACAGCAGCGGCGTTTCGTTTGGCGCCTCAAAGACCACGTGGGCATCAAATAATTTTTCGTATAACGTTTTGGCCATGATTACACCCCTTCTGCGACATAGCGGGCGATAATATCGCCCATCTCATCGGTACTGACTGCGGCAGCGCCCCTGGCTAAATCGCCGGTGCGAACGCCCTCTTCTAATGCGCGATTGATCGCCTGTTCAATGGCCGTTGCCGCATCGTTGGCATCCAGGCTGTAGCGCAGCAGCAGCGCCAGCGACAGGATCTGCGCAATTGGATTGGCGATATTTTTCCCGGCGATATCCGGCGCGGAGCCGCCAGCCGGTTCATACAGGCCAAACCCTTGCTCGTTCAGGCTGGCGGAGGGCAACATCCCCATTGAGCCGGTGATCATGGCGCATTCGTCGGACAGAATGTCGCCGAACAGGTTAGAACACAGCAGTACGTCAAACTGCGACGGGTCTTTAATCAACTGCATGGTGGCGTTATCGATATACATGTGCGCGAGTTCCACATCGGGATACGTTTTCGCGACATCATTGACGATCTCACGCCACAGGATAGAGCTTTGCAGTACGTTGGCTTTATCAATAGAGGTGACTTTACGGCGGCGTTTACGCGCCGATTCAAAGGCGATACGGGCAATGCGCTCGATCTCAAAGCGGTGATAAACTTCGGTATCAAAGGCTTTTTCGTACTGACCGCTGCCTTCACGGCCTTTTGGCTGTCCGAAATAGATCCCGCCGGTCAGCTCGCGCACGCACAGGATATCGAAACCGTTAGCGGCGATATCGGCGCGCAACGGGCAAAATGCTTCCAGTCCCTGATACAGTTTCGCCGGACGCAGATTACTGAATAATTTGAAATGTTTGCGCAGCGGCAGCAGGGCGCCGCGCTCCGGCTGGCTTTCCGGGGGCAAATTTTCCCATTTCGGGCCGCCGACGGAGCCAAACAGAATGGCATCCGCCTGCTCGCACCCTTCAACGGTGGCTTTCGGCAGTGGATGACCATGATTGTCGATAGCAATACCGCCGACGTCATAGTGGCTGGTGGTGATACGCATATCAAAACGGCTGCGTACCGCATCCATAACTTTCAGGGCTTGCGCCATGACTTCCGGGCCGATACCGTCGCCCGGCAGTACGGCAATATGATAGTTCTTCGACATTACACGGTTTCCTTGTTGTTCTCTTTATTTTGAGCTTTGCGTTGCAATTCTTTTTCAACTTCGGCTGCGCGCCAGATATTGTTCAGTACGTGCACCATCGCTTTGGCGGAGGATTCGACGATATCCGTCGCCAGCCCGACGCCGTGGAAGCGGCGACCATGATGGTTCACGACGATATCGACCTGACCCAGCGCGTCTTTGCCCTGGCCTTTGGCGTTCAGGTCGTATTTAACCAACTCAACGTCGTAGCCAGTGATACGGTTAATCGCCTGATAGATGGCGTCGACCGGGCCGTTGCCGTTCGCCGCCTCGGCCTTGATCTCTTCACCACAGGCCAGCTTCACGGAAGCAGTGGCGATATCGCTGGAGCCGGACTGCACGCTGAAGTAATCCAGACGGAAATGCTCTGGTTCTTCTTGCTGTTTATTAATAAACGCCAGCGCTTCCAGGTCATAGTCGAACACCTGGCCTTTTTTGTCTGCCAGCTTCAGGAACGCGTCGTACAGGTGGTCCATGTTGTAGTCTGTGTCTTTGTAACCCATCTCTTCCATGCGATGTTTCACGGCGGCACGGCCAGAGCGGGAGGTCAGGTTCAGCTGTATCTGGTTCAGACCGATGGACTCA
This sequence comes from Salmonella sp. JXY0409-18, assembly GCF_020268625.1. Lineage (NCBI taxonomy): Bacteria > Pseudomonadati > Pseudomonadota > Gammaproteobacteria > Enterobacterales > Enterobacteriaceae > Salmonella > Salmonella sp. JXY0409-18. The sequence continues at coordinate 3,724,675 of NZ_CP084216.1, read as the reverse complement.
GGCGTCATGATTTCATAGTTTTCGCGGTTCTTGAGGACGCCATCCTGGTGGATGCCGGAAGAGTGGGCGAAAGCGCCGCTGCCGACAATTGCTTTGTTGGCCGGGATCGGCATGTTACAGATCTGGCTGACGGTCTGGCTGGTGCGCCAGATTTCGTGGTGATTGATATTGGTGTGTACGTTCATGATGTCTTTGCGCACTTTAATCGCCATGATTACTTCTTCCAGCGCGCAGTTACCGGCACGTTCTCCGATACCGTTCATCGCGCCTTCAACCTGACGCGCGCCCGCATGTACTGCCGCCAGCGAGTTGCCTACTGCTATCCCTAAATCGTCGTGGGTATGAACGGAGATGATAGCTTTGTCAATATTGGGGACACGTTCATACAGGCCGGAAATGATTCCCGCGAACTCAAACGGCATGGTATAGCCCACGGTATCGGGAATATTAATGGTTCTCGCGCCGGCGTTTATAGCGGCTTCCACCACGCGCGCCAGATCGTCAACAGGCGTCCGGCCAGCATCTTCGCAGGAGAACTCCACGTCATCAGTGTAATTACGCGCCCGCTTAACCATGTATACCGCGCGTTCGATGACCTCATCCAGCGTGCTGCGCAGCTTGGTGGCGATGTGCATTGGCGAGGTGGCGATAAAAGTATGAATACGAAACGCGTCGGCGACCTTCAGCGCCTGTGCCGCGACGTCGATGTCTTTTTCTACACAACGCGCCAGGGCGCAAACGCGGCTGTTTTTGATGGTGCGGGCGATGGTTTGGACAGATTCAAAATCACCCGGAGAAGAGACCGGGAAGCCTACTTCCATGACATCAACCCCCATGCGCTCAAGGGCCAGGGCAATCTGCAGCTTCTCTTTCGCGCTCAGGCTGGCCTGTAACGCTTGTTCGCCGTCGCGTAAGGTCGTATCAAAAATAATGACTTGCTGGCTCATGATGTGGTCCTTGTCTCCAGGGGCGCCTTGCGTCAGGCATAAAAAAACCCGCGCAACGGCGCGGGTTTTTGTTTGACTTCGAGCTGACTTAATGTTGAATGCCGCCCACCGGTCTACCGCGCACAATAAATGCGTTGAGTAGTAGTAGCCCAGTGAAACGAACGATATGTGACATTAATTCAGCTCCAGCGAATGCGTTATGCTTTTAGTGGTACTGGATATGCCGTTTAATGTCAACTCTGATTTCTGTCGCCAGTGCATTTTGTTGACCATATCCGGATACGTACTTTAGCTAATTGTGCTGGGCTGCGCGTCCAATAAAGGATAAAAGAACGAGTGGACATTCATACTTTTCATTGTTTGAAATATTTAGGCATTTTTGTTTGCAAATTGGTTAGGGGAATGGCCTGTTAAAGGTATGCTAAAGGTTTGGTTTATCTTTTTGATTTGTTTTGTATTTTAACAAATAACCTTGTTTACTTAATGGATAAGGATAAAGTTATTGATAAATTAATGTTAACTTTTTAGCTATTAATAATATAAACATTTAATTGAAACTTAAATGATCATTCACTTGGTGTATGATTGTATATTCGCCATGGTTATGGTTATATTGCTTGCGTAATTTAAACATTATGAATCGCAATGGTGTGACTCAGGACACATTACGCTTGCACTGGCATTCTATTTGTCTCTGTCAGCGTCTTTATGTTTTCCGAATTTTAACGCTTTCCCTTTTTCTTATTTTATATGCATGGTAAATCATATTTTCAGGAATTATTTCTGCCTTCAGCCAGAAAAAGGGAGTTAAGCGTGACAGTGGAGTTAAATATGCCAGAGGTCAAAACCGAAAAGCCGCATCTTTTAGATATGGGCAAACCACAGCTTCGCATGGTTGATTTGAACCTATTGACCGTGTTCGATGCGGTAATGCAAGAGCAGAATATTACGCGCGCCGCCCACACGCTGGGAATGTCGCAGCCTGCGGTTAGTAACGCCGTAGCGCGTCTGAAGGTTATGTTTAATGACGAACTTTTTGTTCGATATGGACGAGGAATTCAGCCGACTGCCCGTGCATTTCAGTTATTTGGTTCAGTCCGTCAGGCGTTGCAATTGGTGCAAAATGAATTGCCGGGATCGGGGTTTGAGCCGACCAGCAGCGAACGTGTATTCAATCTTTGCGTGTGCAGTCCGCTGGATAATATCCTGACGTCACAGATTTATAATCGTGTAGAAAAAATTGCGCCAAATATTCATGTCGTTTTTAAAGCGTCGTTGAATCAGAATACTGAGCATCAGTTACGCTATCAGGAAACCGAGTTCGTTATTAGTTATGAAGAATTCCGTCGCCCTGAGTTTACCAGCGTACCGCTATTTAAAGATGAAATGGTTTTAGTCGCCAGCCGTAAACACCCGCGTATTAGCGGCCCGCTACTGGAAGGCGATGTTTATAATGAACAACATGCGGTTGTTTCTCTCGATCGTTATGCGTCATTTAGTCAGCCGTGGTATGACACGCCGGATAAACAGTCGAGCGTGGCTTATCAGGGCATGGCGCTTATCAGCGTTCTGAACGTGGTTTCGCAGACGCATTTGGTCGCTATTGCCCCGCGCTGGCTGGCGGAAGAGTTTGCGGAGTCGCTGGAGCTGCAAATATTGCCGTTACCTTTAAAACTGAATAGCCGGACATGCTACCTTTCCTGGCATGAAGCGGCTGGGCGTGATAAAGGGCACCAATGGATGGAAGATTTATTAGTTTCTGTTTGTAAGCGATAAAACCGGGCAGAATAAATCAGAAACAAATTCTGGTTTATTCTGCTTTTTATCGTATATCAAAAATTTTATGCTGAATTAACGGTGAGCGATTCTTTTCGTCGCTGTGAAAAATAGATGAATTGCTGTAAGTCTGCATTTATAAGCGATTATTTATTACCTGGTGTGATTCAGACGGAGTATTTCTCCATTTCTTCTCTTCTTGCCTCCTGATTATTCTAACCTTCCCCATCTTTACGTCATTCCACCCAATTGCCAGGCGTGATAGCGAGCGGTTAAGGTGTCCGTCAAACCGTGATGACAGGTATAAAGTGGAGGCAAGCCGTGGAGATGTTGTCTGGAGCCGAGATGATCGTCCGATCGCTTATCGATCAAGGCGTAAAGCAGGTGTTCGGCTATCCTGGAGGCGCAGTGCTTGATATTTATGATGCGCTACATACCGTTGGAGGGATCGATCATGTGCTGGTGCGTCATGAGCAGGCCGCGGTGCATATGGCGGATGGCCTGGCGCGAGCTACTGGCGAGGTTGGCGTGGTGCTGGTGACTTCCGGACCGGGAGCGACCAATGCGATTACCGGGATTGCTACGGCCTATATGGATTCTATTCCGCTGGTGATTCTTTCCGGCCAGGTCGCCACCTCATTGATTGGCTATGATGCCTTTCAGGAGTGCGACATGGTGGGGATTTCCCGACCGGTGGTCAAACATAGCTTCCTGGTCAAACAGACGGAAGATATTCCCCAGGTGCTTAAAAAGGCCTTCTGGCTGGCGGCAAGCGGACGTCCTGGGCCGGTGGTCGTGGATTTGCCAAAAGATATTTTGAATCCGGCGAAAAAAATGCCGTATGCCTGGCCGGAAACGGTCAGTATGCGCTCTTACAATCCCACAACATCAGGTCATAAAGGACAAATTAAGCGTGCCTTGCAAACGCTGGCGTCGGCAAAAAAGCCGGTGGTCTATGTTGGGGGAGGGGCGATAAGCGCGGCCTGCTATACGCCGCTGCGCCACATCATTGAAACCTTTAACCTGCCGGTGGTCTCTTCATTAATGGGACTGGGCGCGTTTCCTGCTACTCATCGCCAGTCGTTAGGAATGCTGGGAATGCATGGCACTTATGAAGCCAATATGACCATGCATAACGCCGACGTGATTTTCGCTGTTGGCGTACGATTTGACGACCGCACGACGAATAATCTCGCTAAATATTGTCCGAACGCGACGGTATTACACATCGACATTGACCCGACGTCCATATCCAAAACGGTTAACGCTGATATCCCGGTGGTGGGCGATGCCCGCCTGGTACTGGAACAAATGCTGGAGCTACTGGCGCAGGATGCGCCGTCTCAGCCGCAGGATGATATTCGTGACTGGTGGCAGCAGATAGAGATCTGGCGCGCCCGTCAGTGCCTGAAATATGACGCGGAAAGCGAAAGCATTAAACCCCAGGCGGTGATTGAAACCCTCTGGCGTCTGACGAAGGGCGACGCTTACGTGACGTCCGATGTAGGACAACACCAGATGTTTGCCGCCCTCTACTACCCGTTCGATAAGCCACGTCGCTGGATTAATTCCGGCGGGCTCGGCACGATGGGTTTTGGCCTACCGGCTGCGCTGGGCGTTAAAATGGCCCTGCCGAAAGAAATGGTGGTCTGCGTGACCGGCGATGGCAGCATACAGATGAACATTCAGGAGCTGTCGACAGCCTTACAGTATGAACTGCCGGTACTGGTTCTGAACCTGAACAACCGTTATCTGGGGATGGTGAAACAGTGGCAGGATATGATCTATTCTGGTCGCCATTCTCAGTCTTATATGCAGTCGTTACCGGATTTTGTGCGCCTGGCGGAAGCATATGGCCATGTCGGGCTGCAGATTAACCGTCCGGATGAGCTGGAAAGTAAACTCAGCGAAGCCCTTGAGCATGTGCGTAATAACCGACTGGTGTTCGTCGATGTCACCGTTGATGGCAGCGAGCATGTCTATCCAATGCAGATTCGCGGGGGCGGGATGGACGAAATGTGGTTAAGCAAAACGGAGAGGACCTGATGATGCGCCGGATTTTATCGGTATTACTGGAAAACGAATCTGGGGCGTTATCGCGGGTTATCGGCCTCTTTTCGCAACGCGGATATAATATTGAAAGCCTGACCGTCGCGCCGACGGACGATCCGACGTTGTCGCGCATGACTATCCAGACGGTAGGCGATGAAAAAGTGCTTGAGCAAATTGAAAAGCAACTGCACAAGCTGGTTGATGTGCTGCGCGTCAGCGAGCTGGGACAGGGAGCGCACGTTGAGCGGGAAATCATGCTGGTGAAAATCCAGGCCAGCGGCTACGGACGGGAAGAGGTGAAGCGTAATACGGAAATTTTCCGTGGTCAGATTATTGACGTTACGCCAACGCTGTATACCGTTCAACTGGCGGGCACCAGCGATAAACTGGATGCTTTTCTGGCCTCGCTGCGCGACGTGGCGAAAATTGTTGAAGTGGCGCGTTCAGGCGTCGTCGGGCTTTCGCGCGGCGATAAGATTATGCTGAGCAGATTCGCCGGATGACGACGTGGTTGCGTTTTATCCGGCCTGCAGGTTGATATCTGGCCCAGGTCTGATAAGCATAGCGCCATCAGGCAGGTTTGCCGGATATCAGCCAACAGGAATTATCGCCCAACCCAATATCACCGGTTGGGCTTTTTTTTGCGAAATCCGTGGTAACCCGGAATAAAAGCGGTTGCCGGAGTGATCAAACTGCGCTTAGATGTTAACGATTTTAACCCATGCCGACATAAAGGTTATGGTTTGTACAATTTACACAAGGGGCAATTGTGAAACTGGATGAAATCGCTCGGCTGGCCGGTGTCTCGCGCACAACTGCAAGCTACGTTATAAACGGTAAAGCAAAGCAATACCGCGTGAGCGACAAAACCGTAGAAAAAGTCATGGCGGTAGTGCGTGAGCACAATTACCATCCTAACGCTGTGGCTGCCGGGCTGCGTGCTGGACGCACACGTTCCATTGGTCTGGTGATCCCGGACCTTGAAAACACGAGCTACACCCGTATCGCAAACTATCTTGAGCGCCAGGCACGCCAGCGTGGCTACCAACTGCTGATCGCCTGTTCTGAAGATCAGCCGGATAACGAAATGCGCTGCATTGAGCACCTTTTGCAACGCCAGGTGGATGCAATCATTGTTTCAACTTCGTTACCGCCGGAGCATCCCTTCTATCAGCGCTGGGCCAACGATCCGTTCCCCATCGTCGCGCTCGACCGCGCGCTGGATCGCGAACATTTCACCAGCGTGGTCGGCGCCGATCAGGATGATGCCGAGATGTTGGCGGAAGAGCTGCGTAAATTCCCGGCGGAAACGGTGCTTTATTTGGGCGCGCTGCCGGAGTTGTCCGTCAGTTTCCTGCGCGAGCAGGGGTTCCGCACCGCATGGAAAGACGATCCGCGGGAGGTGAATTTCTTATATGCCAACAGCTATGAGCGCGAAGCCGCCGCGCAGTTGTTTGAGAAATGGCTAGAAACGCATCCTATGCCGCAGGCGCTCTTTACGACATCGTTCGCGCTATTACAGGGCGTGATGGACGTTACGCTGCGGCGCGATGGAAAACTGCCCTCGGATTTAGCGATTGCGACCTTCGGCGATCATGAGCTGCTGGATTTTCTGCAATGCCCGGTACTGGCGGTGGCGCAGCGTCATCGTGATGTCGCGGAACGCGTGCTGGAGATTGTGCTGGCAAGTCTTGATGAACCGCGTAAACCGAAACCCGGCTTAACGCGTATTCGGCGAAACCTGTATCGTCGCGGCATTCTGAGCCGTAGCTAAAGGACCGGCGGTAAAAAGACTCTCTCTTCTGCCGCCGTCAAACAAATGCGTATCAGTAAAAATATCCCTCAAATAATTAAGATTATTCCTTAAAATTATCCGAAAATTCTTTTTTATTACCTTTCTTTTGTCCGAAATCGTCCATATTCCACTAATTAAGACGTAACGAGTCTTTTCCTTTGTCTTGTTTTGTTACAAGCAGGCAAGAAATCGTCGAATTAACAGCCACTTTTTGTCTTTGGCGCGACAGTCGCTCGTAGGCGCTGGTATAGCAGGCGTTGCACACGTTAAACAGGCACTGTTAACACGGTGCAATATGTCCTAAAATGCCGCTCGCGTCGCAAACTGACACTTTATATTTTTCTCGGATTATATTGAGTCCGTTTTAAACGGCGGTGGGTCTTTGGTTTTTTTCTTACAAATATTCATAACGTTAATTTGGCTTGCGCGCTGGACGGAAATTAATCAACGCAGATATTCGCCGTAAACATTGGCTTTTTTACTTCGGTAAGCGTTGTGACTTGCTTGACAAGCTTTTCCTCCGCTCCGTAAACTCCTTCGAGTGGGAATTTGTGGGATAAAGTGGTAAGAAGGGGTGAGACTGGCATGTTCCGGGGGGCAACGTTAGTCAATCTCGACAGTAAAGGGCGCCTGACCGTGCCGACCCGTTATCGGGAGCAACTGATCGAGAGCGCTACCGGTCAAATGGTATGTACCATTGACATCCATCACCCATGCCTGCTGCTTTACCCCCTGCCTGAATGGGAAATTATTGAGCAAAAGTTATCTCGTCTGTCGAGCATGAACCCGGTAGAACGTCGCGTACAGCGTTTACTGTTGGGCCATGCCAGCGAATGTCAGATGGATGGTGCAGGTCGATTACTGATCGCGCCAGTTCTGCGGCAACATGCCGGACTGACGAAAGAAGTGATGCTGGTTGGACAGTTCAACAAATTTGAGCTGTGGGATGAAACGACCTGGTATCAACAGGTCAAGGAAGATATCGACGCTGAACAGTCAGCTACCGAAACGTTATCGGAGCGGCTGCAGGACTTGTCTCTATAAGATGATGGAAAATTTTAAACACACTACGGTACTGTTGGATGAAGCCGTTAATGGGCTGAATATTCGTCCGGATGGTATCTATATTGATGGCACATTTGGTCGCGGCGGCCACTCGCGCCTGATCCTCTCGCAACTGGGCGAAGAGGGGCGCTTGCTGGCGATCGATCGCGATCCGCAGGCGATCGCTGTTGCGCAGACCATTAATGATCCTCGCTTCTCCATCATTCATGGACCTTTTTCCGCGTTGGCTGATTATGTAGCCGAGCGCGAGCTTACCGGCAAGATTGACGGGATCCTTCTCGATCTTGGCGTCTCTTCTCCGCAGCTTGACGATGCGGAGCGCGGTTTTTCATTCATGCGCGACGGTCCGCTGGATATGCGAATGGACCCCACGCGCGGCCAGTCTGCCGCCGAGTGGTTACAAACGGCGGAGGAGGCGGATATCGCCTGGGTGCTGAAAACATTCGGCGAGGAGCGTTTTGCCAAACGTATTGCTCGCGCCATTGTTGAGCGCAATCGCGAACAGCCGATGACCCGCACCAAAGAGCTGGCGGAAGTGGTTGCGGCGGCGACCCCGGTAAAAGACAAATTCAAACATCCCGCGACCCGTACCTTCCAGGCGGTGCGCATCTGGGTAAACAGTGAACTGGAGGAGATAGAGCAGGCGCTAAAAAGCTCGCTCAGCGTACTGGCCCCAGGCGGGCGGCTTTCAATCATCAGTTTCCACTCGCTGGAAGACCGTATTGTGAAACGCTTTATGCGTGAGCAAAGCCGCGGTCCGCAGGTACCGGCGGGATTACCGATGACGGAAGCGCAGCTCAAAAAACTGGGCGGTCGTGAGTTACGAGCGTTAGGCAAGTTGATGCCGGGTGAAAAAGAGGTAGCTGAAAATCCTCGGGCCCGTAGTTCAGTTCTGCGTATCGCAGAGAGGACGAACGCATGATCAGCAGAGTGACAGAAGCCCTAAGCAAAGTTAAGGGATCGATAGGAAGCAACGAGCGCCATGCCTTGCCTGGCGTGATCGGTGACGATCTTTTGCGGTTCGGGAAGCTGCCACTCTGCTTGTTCATTTGCATCATTTTAACGGCGGTGACGGTGGTCACGACGGCGCACCATACTCGTTTACTCACCGCGCAGCGTGAACAACTGGTTCTGGAGCGCGATGCATTGGACATTGAATGGCGCAACCTGATCCTTGAAGAAAATGCGCTCGGCGATCACAGCCGGGTAGAGCGGATCGCAACGGAAAAGCTGCAAATGCAGCATGTTGATCCGTCCCAAGAAAATATCGTAGTGCAAAAATAAGGATAAACGCGACGCATGAAAGCAGCGGCAAAAACGCAAAAATCGAAACGCCAAGAAGAACAGACCAACTTCATCAGTTGGCGTTTTGCGTTGCTGTGCGGCTGTATTTTACTGGCGCTGGTTTTTTTACTTGGACGCGCGGCGTGGCTACAGATTATCGCCCCGGATATGCTGGTGCGTCAGGGCGATATGCGTTCGCTGCGTGTTCAGGAAGTCTCCACCTCACGCGGTATGATTACCGACCGTTCCGGGCGTCCACTGGCGGTCAGCGTACCGGTTAAGGCGATTTGGGCCGACCCGAAAGAAGTTCATGACGCTGGCGGCATCAGCGTCGGCGATCGCTGGAAAGCGCTTTCTACTGCGCTAAATATCCCGCTCGATCAGCTCTCCGCCCGTATCAACGCCAACCCGAAAGGGCGTTTTATTTATCTGGCGCGCCAGGTAAATCCTGACATGGCGGACTACATCAAAAAACTCAAACTGCCGGGGATTCATTTGCGTGAAGAGTCCCGCCGCTACTACCCGTCAGGAGAAGTAACCGCTCACCTCATCGGTTTTACCAACGTCGACAGCCAGGGGATTGAAGGCGTTGAAAAGAGTTTTGATAAGTGGCTTACCGGTCAGCCTGGCGAGCGAATCGTGCGTAAAGACCGCTATGGTCGCGTGATTGAGGATATCTCCTCCACTGACAGTCAGGCAGCGCACAACCTGGCGTTAAGCATTGATGAACGCTTACAGGCGCTGGTTTACCGCGAACTGAACAACGCGGTGGCGTTTAACAAGGCGGAATCCGGTAGCGCGGTGCTGGTCGATGTCAATACCGGTGAAGTACTGGCGATGGCGAATAGCCCTTCCTATAACCCCAACAACCTTGCCGGTACGCCGAAAGACGCGATGCGTAACCGTACCATCACCGACGTGTTTGAACCGGGTTCTACGGTTAAGCCGATGGTGGTGATGACTGCGCTTCAGCGCGGTATCGTCAACGAAAATACGGTGTTGAATACCGTTCCATACCGAATTAACGGCCACGAAATTAAAGACGTGGCGCGCTACAGCGAATTAACCCTGACCGGGGTTCTGCAGAAGTCGAGTAACGTCGGTGTATCCAAACTGGCGTTAGCGATGCCGTCCTCAGCGTTAGTAGATACTTACTCACGTTTTGGGCTAGGAAAGGCGACCAATTTGGGGTTGGTCGGAGAACGCAGTGGCTTATATCCTCAAAAACAACGGTGGTCCGACATAGAGAGGGCCACCTTCTCTTTCGGCTACGGGCTAATGGTAACGCCGTTACAGTTAGCGCGAGTCTATGCAACGATCGGCAGCTATGGCATTTATCGCCCGCTGTCGATTACCAAAGTTGATCCGCCTGTACCCGGCGAACGCATCTTCCCTGAATCCACCGTACGCACCGTGGTGCATATGATGGAAAGCGTGGCGCTGCCGGGCGGCGGCGGCGTGAAGGCGGCAATTAAAGGCTACCGTATCGCGATTAAAACCGGTACGGCGAAAAAAGTGGGGCCGGACGGTCGCTACATCAACAAATACATTGCTTACACCGCAGGCGTCGCGCCTGCGAGTCAGCCGCGCTTCGCGCTGGTGGTTGTCATCAACGATCCGCAGGCGGGTAAATACTACGGCGGCGCCGTTTCCGCGCCGGTATTTGGTGCCATCATGGGCGGCGTTCTGCGCACCATGAACATCGAACCGGACGCGCTGGCAACGGGCGAAAAAAATGAATTCGTAATTAATCAAGGCGAGGGAACAGGTGGCAGATCGTAATTTGCGCGACCTTCTTGCTCCGTGGGTGGCTGGACTACCCGCGCGAGAACTGCGAGAGATGACGCTCGACAGCCGTGTGGCTGCGGCGGGCGATCTCTTTGTGGCAGTGGTGGGTCATCAGGCGGACGGGCGTCGATATATCCCGCAGGCGATAGCGCAAGGCGTAGCTGCCATTATTGCAGAGGCGAAAGACGAGGCGAGCGACGGTGAGATTCGCGAAATGCACGGCGTACCGGTCGTCTATCTCAGCCAGCTCAATGAGCGTTTATCTGCGCTGGCGGGCCGCTTTTACCATGAGCCATCTGAAAACATGCGTCTGGTGGCGGTGACCGGCACCAATGGCAAGACCACCACCACCCAACTACTGGCGCAGTGGAGCCAGTTGCTCGGCGAAACCAGCGCAGTGATGGGGACGGTAGGTAACGGACTGTTGGGTAAAGTGATCCCGACGGAGAACACAACCGGTTCCGCAGTGGATGTTCAGCATGTGCTGGCCAGTCTGGTTGCGCAGGGCGCGACCTTCGGCGCGATGGAAGTCTCTTCTCACGGCCTGGTGCAGCATCGCGTGGCAGCGCTGAAATTTGCCGCCTCCGTGTTTACTAATTTGAGCCGCGACCATCTCGACTATCATGGCGATATGGCGCATTACGAGGCGGCAAAATGGATGCTTTATTCCACCCACCATCACGGTCAGGCAATCGTCAACGCCGATGATGAAGTTGGACGCCGCTGGCTGGCGTCGCTACCCGATGCGGTCGCGGTATCAATGGAAGGGCATATCAACCCTAACTGTCACGGTCGTTGGCTGAAAGCGGAGGCGGTGGAGTACCACGACCGCGGAGCGACGATTCGTTTTGCTTCAAGCTGGGGTGAAGGCGAAATCGAAAGCCGCCTGATGGGCGCGTTTAACGTCAGCAACTTACTGCTGGCATTGGCGACGCTGCTGGCGCTGGGCTATCCGTTAACGGATTTGCTGAAAACCGCCGCGCGTTTGCAGCCGGTTTGCGGGCGTATGGAAGTGTTCACTGCGCCTGGTAAACCGACGGTGGTGGTGGATTACGCGCACACGCCGGATGCGCTGGAAAAAGCGTTGCAGGCGGCGCGCCTGCACTGCGCCGGAAAATTGTGGTGCGTCTTTGGCTGTGGCGGGGATCGTGACAAAGGTAAGCGCCCACTCATGGGGGCCATTGCCGAAGAATTCGCGGATATCGTCGTGGTGACTGACGATAACCCGCGTACCGAGGAGCCGCGCGCCATTATCAACGATATTCTGGCCGGAATGCTGGACGCCGGGCAGGTCAGGGTAATGGAAGGCCGCGCTGAGGCGGTAACCAATGCCATTATGCAGGCAAAAGACAATGACGTCGTGCTGATTGCAGGTAAAGGGCACGAGGATTACCAGATTGTCGGCACGCAGCGTCTTGATTATTCAGACCGCGTGACCGCAGCGCGTTTGCTGGGGGTGATCGCATGATTAGCGTAACGCTCAGCAAAATTGCCGATGTCCTTGGCGCCGAACACCGCGGGGCGGATCTCACGCTCGATACGGTCATTACCGACACACGGAAAGTGACGCCGGGATGCCTGTTCGTGGCGCTGAAAGGGGAACGCTTTGATGCGCATGATTTTGCTGATAAAGCAAAAGCGAACGGCGCTGGCGCCCTGCTGGTCAGTCGTCCTCTGGATATCGATCTCCCGCAGGTGATTGTAAAAGACACGCGTCAGGCATTTGGCCAACTGGCCGCCTGGGTACGTATGCAGGTACCGGCGCGGGTGGTGGCGTTAACCGGTTCGTCCGGCAAAACCTCGGTCAAAGAGATGACCGCCGCGATTCTTAGCCAGTGCGGAAATACTCTGTATACCGCAGGCAATTTTAACAACGACATCGGCGTTCCGATAACGCTGCTGCGCTTAAACCATGATTATGACTATGCGGTAATCGAGTTAGGCGCTAACCACCAGGGAGAAATCGCCTGGACCGTTAGCCTGACGCGCCCGGAAGCGGCGCTGGTCAATAACCTGGCGGCGGCGCATCTGGAAGGTTTCGGCTCGTTGGCCGGCGTGGCGAAAGCGAAAGGCGAAATCTATACCGGTTTGCCTGAGAACGGTATCGCGATTATGAATGCCGATAATAATGACTGGCTGAACTGGCAAAGCATTATTGGCGATCGTCAGGTGTGGCGCTTTTCGCCGAATGCGGCAAACAGCGACTTTACCGCTGCGAATATCCACGTGACGTCACACGGTACCGAATTTACCCTGCAAACGCCGATGGGCAGCATTGATGTGCTGCTGCCGTTGCCGGGGCGGCACAATATTGCCAACGCGCTGGCGGCCGCTGCTTTATCAATGGCGGTGGGGGCGACGCTGACGGCGGTTAAAGCAGGGCTGGCGGCGTTAAAAGCTGTACCCGGGCGTCTGTTCCCGATTCAGCTAAGTGAAAACCAACTGGTACTGGATGACGCTTATAACGCCAACGTCGGTTCGATGACCGCCGCAGTGCAGGTCCTTTCTGAAATGCCCGGCTACCGCGTGCTGGTGGTAGGCGATATGGCCGAGCTGGGCGCAGAAAGCGAAGCGTGCCACATCCAGGTTGGCGAGGCCGCAAAAGCGGCGGGTATTGATCGCGTGTTAAGCACCGGAAAACTCAGTCAGGCTATCAGCCACGCCAGCGGCGTCGGCGAACATTTTGCCGATAAAGCCGCGCTCATTGCGCGTTTACACGCTCTGCTTCAGGAGCAACCAATGATGACTATTTTAGTGAAAGGATCACGCAGCGCCGCGATGGAAGATGTGGTTCATGCGTTACAGGAGAAAGGTTCATGTTAGTTTGGCTGGCCGAGCATTTGGTCAAATATTATTCCGGCTTTAACGTCTTTTCTTATCTGACGTTTCGCGCCATCGTCAGCCTGTTGACCGCGCTGTTCATCTCTTTATGGATGGGCCCGCGTATGATCGCTCGTCTGCAAAAACTCTCTTTTGGCCAGGTGGTACGTAACGATGGCCCGGAATCGCACTTCAGTAAACGCGGTACGCCGACGATGGGCGGCATCATGATCCTGACGGCGATTGTGATTTCCGTTCTGTTATGGGCTTACCCGTCTAACCCGTACGTCTGGTGCGTGCTGGTGGTATTGATCGGCTACGGCATTATCGGTTTTGTCGATGACTATCGCAAAGTGGTGCGGAAAGATACCAAAGGGCTGATTGCGCGCTGGAAATATTTCTGGATGTCGGTTATCGCGCTCGGCGTGGCCTTTGCGCTTTATCTCGTCGGGAAAGACACGCCCGCGACCCAACTGGTGGTGCCGTTCTTTAAAGATGTTATGCCGCAATTGGGGCTGTTTTACATTTTGCTGTCCTACTTTGTCATCGTCGGTACGGGTAACGCCGTAAACCTGACCGACGGGCTTGATGGTCTGGCGATTATGCCGACTGTTTTCGTTGCCGCCGGCTTTGCGCTGGTGGCCTGGGCTACCGGGAACATGAACTTCGCCAATTACCTGCATATTCCGTATTTACGCCATGCGGGCGAGCTGGTGATTGTCTGTACGGCGATTGTCGGCGCGGGATTAGGATTCTTGTGGTTTAACACCTATCCGGCGCAGGTTTTTATGGGCGATGTCGGATCGCTGGCGTTGGGCGGCGCGTTGGGCATTATCGCCGTGCTGCTGCGTCAGGAGTTCCTGCTGGTGATTATGGGCGGCGTCTTTGTGGTGGAAACTCTGTCGGTCATTCTGCAGGTGGGTTCCTTTAAACTACGCGGACAGCGTATTTTCCGTATGGCGCCTATCCATCACCACTATGAACTGAAAGGCTGGCCGGAACCGCGCGTGATTGTGCGCTTCTGGATTATTTCGCTGATGCTGGTGCTGATTGGCCTGGCAACGCTGAAGGTACGTTAATCATGGCTGATTACCAGGACAAAAACGTCGTCATTATCGGTCTGGGCTTAACCGGACTCTCTTGCGTGGACTTTTTTCTCGCCCGCGGCGTGACGCCGCGGGTGATGGATACTCGCGTGACGCCGCCGGGTCTGGATAAGCTGCCGCAAGAGGTTGAGCGTCACGTTGGCGGCCTGAACGACGAGTGGCTCTTAGCGGCGGATTTAATCGTCGCCAGCCCTGGCATCGCCCTGGCGCATCCCTCTCTTAGCGCTGCCGCCAGCGCTGGAGTGGAAATTGTCGGCGATATCGAACTGTTTTGCCGCGAAGCGCAAGCGCCGATTGTGGCCATCACCGGCTCGAACGGCAAAAGCACCGTGACCACCTTAGTGGGCGAGATGGCGAAAGCGGCGGGCGTCAATGTCGGCGTTGGCGGCAATATCGGTCTTCCGGCGCTGATGCTGCTGGATGCCGATCGCGAATTGTACGTGCTGGAATTATCCAGTTTCCAACTGGAAACCACCTCAAGTTTGCAAGCGGCGGCGGCAACGGTGCTCAACGTCACTGAAGATCATATGGACCGGTATCCGTTTGGTTTGCAACAGTACCGGGCGGCGAAACTGCGCGTCTACGAGAAGGCGAAAGTGTGCGTAGTGAATGCCGATGACGCGTTGACGATGCCGGTTCGCGGGGCCGATGAGCGCTGCGTCAGCTTTGGCGTCAATATGGGTGATTATCACCTTAATCGTCAGCAGGGCGAAACCTGGCTACGAGTCAAAGGCGAGAAGGTGCTGAACGTGAAAGAGATGAAGCTTTCCGGTCAGCATAACTATACCAATGCGTTAGCGGCGCTGGCGCTGGCGGATGCCGTAGGTCTGCCGCGCGCCAGCAGTTTGAAGGCGTTGACGACATTTACCGGTCTGGCGCATCGCTTCCAGCTGGCGTTGGAGCATAACGGCGTACGTTGGATCAATGACTCGAAAGCGACCAACGTCGGCAGTACCGAAGCGGCGCTAAACGGTTTGCATGTGGACGGTACGCTACATCTGCTGCTGGGCGGCGACGGTAAGTCGGCAGACTTTTCTCCGCTGGCGCGCTATCTGACCGGCGATCGTATCCGCCTGTATTGCTTTGGGCGCGATGGCGCGCAGCTTGCCGCACTGCGTCCGGAAATCGCCCAACAGACTGAGACGATGGAAGAGGCGATGCGTTTGCTGGCGCCGCGCGTTCAGCCGGGTGATATGGTGCTGTTGTCGCCCGCCTGCGCCAGCCTCGATCAGTTTAAAAATTTTGAGCAACGGGGCGATGTCTTTACCCGTCTGGCGAAGGAGTTAGGTTGATGCGTTTATCTCTCCCCCGTCTGAGAATGCCGCGCGTACCAGGCTTTGGCCTCCTGGCCTGGCTGTTTGCGGCGCTTAAAGGCTGGGTGATGGCTTCGCGCGATAAAGACGCCGACAGTCTGATCATGTATGACCGCACGCTGCTATGGCTGACCTTCGGGCTGGCGGCGATTGGTTTTGTCATGGTGACGTCGGCCTCCATGCCAGTCGGGCAGCGCCTGGCGAACGATCCGTTTTTGTTTGCCAAACGTGATGCGCTCTATATCTTCCTGGCATTTTGTCTGGCGATGGTCACGCTACGTTTGCCCATGACCTTCTGGCAAAAATACAGCACGAC
The DNA here is from genome assembly GCF_020268625.1 of Salmonella sp. JXY0409-18. Classification (NCBI taxonomy): domain Bacteria; kingdom Pseudomonadati; phylum Pseudomonadota; class Gammaproteobacteria; order Enterobacterales; family Enterobacteriaceae; genus Salmonella; species Salmonella sp. JXY0409-18. The sequence goes on along the minus strand of NZ_CP084216.1, from coordinate 3,708,413 downwards.
GATGCTGATAGCGTCGATCATTATGCTGCTTATCGTGCTGGTCGTCGGGAGCTCGGTCAACGGGGCGTCGCGCTGGATTGCGCTGGGGCCGCTGCGTATTCAGCCTGCGGAGTTTACCAAGCTGTCGCTGTTCTGCTACCTCGCGAACTATCTGGTGCGTAAGGTTGATGAGGTGCGAAATAACCTGCGCGGCTTTTTAAAACCAATGGGCGTGATTCTGGTGCTGGCGGTGTTACTGCTGGCGCAACCTGACCTCGGGACGGTGGTCGTACTGTTTGTCACCACGCTGGCGATGCTGTTTCTCGCCGGGGCGAAATTATGGCAGTTCATCGCCATTATCGGGATGGGCATCTCGGCGGTGATTCTGTTAATCCTCGCCGAACCGTATCGTATTCGCCGCGTTACCTCGTTCTGGAATCCCTGGGAAGATCCGTTCGGCAGCGGTTATCAGCTGACGCAGTCGCTGATGGCTTTTGGTCGCGGTGAGATATGGGGGCAAGGGCTGGGGAATTCGGTGCAGAAACTGGAGTATTTGCCGGAGGCGCACACCGATTTCATCTTCGCCATTATTGGGGAAGAACTGGGTTATATCGGTGTGGTATTGGCGCTTTTAATGGTATTCTTCGTCGCTTTTCGCGCGATGTCGATTGGCCGTAAGGCATTGGAGATTGACCACCGTTTTTCCGGATTTTTAGCGTGTTCTATCGGTATTTGGTTTAGTTTCCAGGCGCTGGTAAACGTTGGCGCGGCCGCGGGGATGCTGCCGACCAAAGGTCTTACGCTGCCGCTGATCAGTTATGGCGGGTCGAGTCTGTTGATTATGTCGACGGCCATTATGTTTTTATTACGTATTGATTATGAAACGCGTCTGGAAAAAGCGCAGGCGTTTACACGAGGTTCTCGATGAGTGGTCAACCGAAGCGGTTAATGGTGATGGCGGGCGGTACCGGCGGGCACGTGTTCCCGGGACTGGCCGTTGCGCATCATTTAATGGCCCAGGGCTGGCAGGTTCGCTGGCTGGGTACCGCCGATCGTATGGAAGCGGATTTAGTGCCGAAGCATGGCATCGACATTGACTTTATTCGGATCTCCGGTCTGCGCGGTAAAGGCGTAAAAGCGCTTCTGGCGGCGCCGCTGCGGATTTTTAACGCCTGGCGGCAGGCGAGGGCGATCATGAAGCGGTTTAAGCCGGATGTCGTACTGGGAATGGGCGGTTATGTTTCCGGCCCCGGCGGTCTTGCTGCTTGGTCATTGGGTATTCCGGTCGTTTTGCATGAGCAAAACGGTATCGCCGGACTAACCAATCAGTGGCTGGCCAAAATCGCGACCACGGTGATGCAGGCGTTTCCCGGTGCGTTCCCGAACGCGGAAGTGGTGGGTAACCCGGTGCGTACCGACGTACTGGCGTTGCCGTTGCCGCAGGTGCGTCTGGCCGGTCGTGACGGCCCGATTCGCGTGTTGGTGGTCGGCGGTTCTCAGGGGGCGCGAGTCCTGAACCAGACGATGCCGCAGGTTGCCGCCAGACTGGGCGATACGGTTACAATCTGGCATCAAAGCGGAAAAGGCGCGCAGCTCACGGTAGAGCAGGCATATGCCGGGGCGGGACAACCGCAGCATAAGGTAACGGAATTTATCGATGACATGGCCGCCGCCTATGCGTGGGCGGATGTGGTGGTATGTCGTTCCGGCGCTTTAACGGTGAGCGAGATCGCCGCCGCCGGATTACCGGCGATATTTGTGCCGTTTCAGCATAAAGACAGGCAGCAGTACTGGAATGCGCTGCCGTTAGAAAACGCCGGCGCAGCTAAGATTTTTGAGCAGCCGCAGTTTACTGTAGAGGCTGTCGCCGACACCCTGGCGGGGTGGTCGCGCGAGGCGTTGTTAACCATGGCGGAGCGTGCCCGCGCGGTATCCATTCCGGATGCTACCGAACGCGTCGCCAGTGAAGTCAGCCGGGTTGCCCGGACATAATTTGTGGCGGTGCCTTTTGCATCGCAGGGTTTTTCTACCCTCAATAATTTGGGTTGCAGGCAAGCCAACGCATCTGCAATTTGAAGTATGGCGGGTATTGGAGTTAATGGCGTAAAGAATGAATACACAACAACTGGCAAAACTGCGTTCCATCGTGCCCGAAATGCGTCGCGTTCGGCACATTCACTTTGTCGGCATCGGTGGTGCTGGTATGGGCGGTATTGCCGAAGTTCTGGCCAATGAAGGGTATCAGATCAGTGGTTCCGATTTAGCGCCGAATCCGGTGACCCAGCAGTTGACGAGCCTGGGGGCGACGATTTTCTTTAATCATCGTCCGGAAAATGTGCGTGATGCCAGCGTGGTCGTCGTTTCCAGCGCAATTTCCGCGGATAACCCGGAAATTGTCGCGGCGCATGAAGCGCGTATTCCGGTTATTCGCCGTGCGGAAATGCTGGCGGAACTGATGCGTTTTCGCCACGGCATCGCCATTGCCGGGACGCACGGAAAAACCACAACGACCGCGATGGTGTCCAGTATTTATGCCGAAGCGGGGCTGGACCCGACTTTCGTGAATGGCGGACTGGTGAAAGCCGCAGGCGTTCATGCGCGTCTGGGCCATAGTCGTTACCTGATTGCCGAGGCAGATGAGAGCGACGCATCCTTCCTGCATTTGCAGCCGATGGTCGCGATCGTCACCAACATCGAAGCCGACCATATGGATACCTATCATGGCGACTTTGAAAATTTAAAGCAGACGTTTATTAACTTCCTGCATAACCTGCCGTTCTACGGTCGCGCGGTAATGTGCGTCGACGATCCGGTCATCCGCGAGTTGCTGCCGCGGGTGGGGCGTCAGACCACGACGTATGGCTTTAGCGAGGATGCTGACGTCCGCGTAGAAGATTATCAGCAGATAGGGCCGCAGGGGCACTTTACGCTGTTGCGCCAGGGAATGCCGGATCTGCATGTCACGTTGAATGCGCCGGGTCGCCACAATGCCCTGAATGCCGCTGCGGCAGTGGCGGTAGCGACCGAAGAAGGCATCGCCGATGACGCTATCCTGCGCGCGCTGGAAAGCTTCCAGGGGACCGGGCGTCGTTTTGACTTCCTCGGCGAGTTCCCGCTTGAGCCGGTGAATGGTAAAGCCGGGACGGCGATGCTGGTGGATGACTATGGCCATCATCCGACTGAAGTAGACGCCACCATTAAAGCTGCGCGAGCAGGGTGGCCGGATAAAAACCTGGTGATGCTGTTTCAGCCGCACCGTTACACGCGCACGCGCGATCTGTATGACGATTTCGCCAATGTGCTGACCCAGGTTGATGCGCTGCTGATGCTGGACGTTTACCCGGCGGGCGAAGCGCCGATTCCGGGCGCGGATAGCCGCTCTTTATGTCGCACGATTCGTAATCGGGGAAAAATTGACCCAATTCTGGTTTCCGATCCGGCTCAGGTTGCGACAATGTTAGCGCCGGTGCTGACGGGTAACGACTTGATATTAGTGCAAGGCGCAGGAAATGTTGGCAAAATTGCGCGTTACTTATCTGAAATCAAGCTGAAGCCGCAAATCCAGGAGGAAGAGCAACATGGCTGATAAAATCGCGGTCCTGTTGGGCGGAACCTCTGCGGAGCGGGACGTTTCGTTAAATTCCGGCGCGGCAGTGTTGGCCGGGTTACGTGAAGGCGGCATTGATGCGCATCCCGTCGATCCGCAAGAGGTCGATGTCGCGCAGCTTAAAGCAATGGGCTTTCAGAAGGCCTTTATTGCGTTGCATGGCCGCGGCGGTGAAGATGGCACCTTACAGGGAATGCTTGAACTGCTCGGCCTGCCTTATACCGGCAGCGGTGTGATGGCCTCGGCGCTTTCCATGGATAAACTGCGCAGTAAATTGCTGTGGCAGGGCGCAGGCTTACCGGTTGCGCCGTGGGTCGCGCTGACGCGCGCTGAGTTTGAAAAAGGCCTTAGCGAAGAACAAAAAGCGCGAATTTCGGCGCTGGGTTTACCGCTAATTGTCAAACCCAGCCGTGAAGGCTCCAGCGTCGGTATGACGAAAGTAGTAGAAGAAAATGCTTTACAGGGTGCGTTATCATTGGCTTTTCAGCATGATGACGAAATACTGATTGAGAAATGGCTGTGCGGTCCGGAATTTACGGTGGCGATAGTTGGCGAAGAAATTTTACCGTCAATTCGTATCCAACCGGCAGGAACCTTCTATGATTATGAGGCGAAGTATCTCTCTGATGAGACTCAGTATTTCTGCCCTGCCGGTTTAGAAGCGTCCCAGGAAGCCGCGCTACAGTCTCTCGTCCTGCAGGCATGGAAAGCTTTAGGCTGCACGGGATGGGGGCGTATTGACGTCATGCTGGACAGCGATGGTCAGTTTTATCTGCTGGAAGCCAATACATCTCCAGGGATGACCAGCCATAGTCTGGTGCCGATGGCGGCGCGTCAGGCGGGAATGAGCTTCTCGCAGTTAGTGGTACGAATTCTGGAGTTGGCGGACTGATATGTCGCAGGCTGCGCTGAACACGCGAAACAGTGATGAAGAGACACCTTCTTCACGCCGCAATAATGGAACGCGTCTTGCAGGTATTTTATTTCTGCTGACGGTACTGTGCACCGTGTTTGTTAGCGGGTGGGTCGTGTTAGGGTGGATGGAAGATGCGCAGCGTTTACCGTTATCAAAGCTGGTATTAACCGGCGAGCGTCACTACACGCGTAACGATGATATCCGTCAGGCGATACTGGCTCTGGGCGCGCCGGGAACCTTCATGACGCAGGATGTGAACATTATCCAGAGCCAGATTGAGCGTTTGCCGTGGATTAAACAGGCCAGCGTCAGAAAACAGTGGCCTGATGAATTGAAGATTCATCTGGTTGAATATGTGCCGATTGCGCGTTGGAATGATCAACATATGGTCGATGCTGAAGGGAACACCTTCAGCGTGCCGTCAGACCGCATCGGCAAACAGGTTTTACCCATGTTGTACGGCCCGGAAGGCAGCGCGAGTGAAGTGTTGCAGGGATACCGCGAGATGGGGCAGGTGCTGGCTAAGGATAAATTCACTCTAAAGGAAGCGGCGATGACCGCACGTCGCTCCTGGCAATTGACGCTTAATAACGGCATTAAGCTCAATCTCGGCAGGGGCGATACGATGAAAAGGTTGGCTCGCTTTGTAGAACTCTATCCGGTTTTACAGCAGCAGGCGCAAACCGATGGCAAACGGATTAGCTACGTTGATTTGCGTTATGACTCAGGTGCGGCAGTTGGCTGGGCGCCGCTCCCCCCTGAGGAATCTAATCAGCAACAGAATCAGGCACAGGCAGAACAACAATGATCAAGGCGACGGACAGAAAACTGGTAGTAGGACTGGAGATTGGCACCGCGAAGGTTGCCGCTTTAGTAGGGGAAGTTCTGCCCGACGGTATGGTCAATATCATTGGCGTGGGCAGTTGCCCATCGCGGGGTATGGATAAAGGCGGGGTGAATGACCTTGAGTCAGTGGTGAAATGCGTTCAGCGCGCCATTGACCAGGCGGAATTGATGGCCGATTGCCAGATCTCCTCGGTATATCTGGCGCTTTCCGGCAAACATATTAGCTGTCAGAATGAAATTGGTATGGTGCCCATTTCCGAAGAGGAAGTGACGCAGGAAGATGTGGAAAACGTCGTGCATACTGCGAAGTCAGTGCGCGTGCGCGATGAACATCGCGTGCTGCATGTGATTCCTCAGGAGTACGCCATTGACTACCAGGAAGGCATTAAAAATCCGGTCGGTCTTTCCGGCGTGCGTATGCAGGCGAAAGTACATTTGATTACCTGCCACAACGATATGGCAAAAAACATTGTCAAAGCTGTTGAACGTTGTGGTCTGAAAGTTGACCAACTGATATTTGCCGGACTGGCGGCCAGTTATTCCGTGTTAACGGAAGATGAACGTGAACTGGGCGTCTGTGTCGTGGATATCGGCGGTGGTACAATGGATATCGCCGTTTATACTGGCGGCGCGCTGCGTCATACCAAAGTGATCCCTTACGCGGGGAACGTGGTGACCAGCGATATCGCTTATGCCTTTGGTACGCCGCCGAGCGATGCTGAAGCCATTAAAGTCCGCCACGGTTGCGCGTTGGGTTCCATCGTCGGTAAAGACGAGAGCGTTGAAGTACCGAGCGTAGGCGGGCGTCCGCCGCGCAGCCTGCAACGTCAGACGCTGGCGGAAGTGATTGAGCCGCGTTACACCGAGCTGCTCAATCTGGTCAACGAAGAGATATTGCAATTACAGGAACAGCTTCGCCAACAAGGGGTAAAACATCACCTGGCGGCGGGGATTGTGTTAACCGGCGGAGCGGCGCAAATCGAAGGGCTTGCTGCTTGCGCTCAGCGCGTGTTTCATACGCAGGTGCGTATCGGCGCGCCGCTGAATATCACCGGTCTGACGGATTATGCCCAGGAGCCGTATTACTCAACGGCGGTGGGATTGCTTCACTACGGGAAAGAGTCCCACTTAAACGGTGAAGCAGAAGTGGAAAAACGTGTTACGGCATCAGTTGGCTCGTGGATCAAGCGACTTAATAGCTGGCTGCGAAAAGAGTTTTAATTTTTTATGAGGCCGCCAGATATTACGGCCTCAGGCGACAGGCACATGACGGAGAGAGATTATGTTTGAACCTATGGAACTAACCAACGACGCGGTGATTAAAGTCATCGGCGTCGGTGGTGGCGGCGGTAACGCTGTTGAACACATGGTGCGCGAGCGCATCGAAGGTGTTGAATTCTTCGCGGTGAATACCGACGCTCAGGCGTTGCGTAAAACGGCGGTTGGCCAGACCATTCAAATTGGTAGCGGCATTACCAAAGGTCTGGGCGCCGGCGCTAACCCGGAAGTCGGTCGTAACGCGGCGGACGAAGACCGTGAAGCGCTGCGTGCGGCGCTTGAAGGCGCAGACATGGTATTTATCGCGGCAGGCATGGGCGGCGGTACCGGAACCGGCGCGGCGCCAGTGGTTGCTGAAGTGGCAAAAGATTTAGGTATTCTGACCGTTGCCGTGGTGACTAAGCCTTTCAATTTTGAAGGCAAAAAGCGCATGGCATTTGCGGAGCAGGGTATCACCGAGCTGTCCAAGCATGTGGACTCGTTGATCACCATCCCGAACGACAAGCTGCTGAAAGTGCTGGGCCGTGGTATCTCCCTACTCGACGCGTTCGGCGCGGCTAACGACGTGCTGAAAGGCGCGGTTCAGGGTATCGCAGAGCTGATCACCCGCCCGGGCCTGATGAACGTCGATTTTGCTGACGTGCGTACCGTGATGTCTGAAATGGGCTACGCAATGATGGGCTCCGGCGTGGCGAGCGGTGAAGACCGTGCGGAAGAAGCGGCTGAAATGGCTATTTCCTCTCCGCTGCTGGAAGATATCGACTTGTCCGGCGCGCGCGGCGTGTTGGTCAACATTACGGCGGGCTTCGACCTGCGTCTGGACGAGTTTGAAACCGTCGGTAACACCATTCGCGCGTTTGCGTCGGATAACGCCACCGTGGTTATCGGTACTTCTCTGGACCCGGATATGAATGATGAACTGCGCGTGACGGTAGTGGCGACCGGTATTGGTATGGACAAACGTCCGGAAATCACTCTGGTCACCAATAAACAGGTGCAGCAGCCGGTGTTGGATCGTTATCAGCAGCACGGTATGGCGCCGCTGACGCAGGAGCAAAAAACGGTCGCGAAAGTGGTTAACGACAATACGCCACAGGCGGCGAAAGAGCCGGATTATCTGGATATCCCCGCATTCCTGCGTAAGCAAGCTGATTAAGAATTAGCTGGAATTTGGGATTCTGGGCTCTTTGTGCTAAACTGGCCCGCCGAATGTATAGTACACTTCGGTTGGATAGGTAATTTGGCGAGATTATACGATGATCAAACAAAGGACACTTAAACGTATCGTTCAGGCGACTGGCGTCGGTTTACACACCGGCAAAAAAGTCACCCTGACATTACGCCCTGCGCCGGCCAATACCGGGGTCATCTATCGTCGCACCGACTTGAATCCACCGGTAGATTTCCCGGCCGATGCCAAATCTGTGCGTGATACCATGCTCTGTACGTGTCTGGTGAATGAGCATGATGTACGGATTTCAACCGTTGAGCACCTGAACGCTGCTCTGGCGGGCTTAGGTATCGATAACATCGTTATTGAGGTTAATGCCCCGGAAATCCCGATCATGGATGGCAGTGCCGCTCCGTTTGTCTACCTGCTGCTTGATGCCGGTATTGATGAACTGAACTGCGCCAAAAAATTCGTACGCATCAAAGAGACTGTTCGGGTTGAAGATGGCGATAAATGGGCTGAATTCAGACCGTACAATGGTTTTACGTTGGATTTCACCATCGACTTTAACCATCCGGCGATCGATTCCAGCAGCCAGCGCTACGCGATGAACTTCTCTGCGGATGCGTTCATGCGCCAGATCAGCCGTGCGCGTACCTTCGGTTTTATGCGCGATATCGAATATCTGCAGTCCCGCGGCCTGTGCCTGGGCGGCAGCTTCGATTGTGCCATCGTTGTTGACGATTATCGCGTATTGAACGAAGACGGCCTGCGTTTTGAAGATGAATTCGTTCGTCACAAAATGCTTGACGCGATCGGTGACTTGTTCATGTGTGGTCACAATATTATTGGTGCGTTTACCGCGTATAAATCCGGTCACGCATTGAATAACAAATTGTTACAGGCAGTCCTGGCAAAACAGGAAGCTTGGGAATTTGTGACCTTCCAGGACGACGCAGAACTGCCGTTGGCTTTCAAAGCGCCTTCGACGGTACTGGCATAACGACATACGCTGTCGTATAAAATTCGACTGGTTAACCTGGCACTCTCTCCGGCCAGGCGAGCCAGTCGTTTTTTTTACTATTCTTTATCTGCGCTTTCCTTAATACAGCCATTTTGACAGGGTTAAATGGAAACACGGCGCGTTCGCTGTTTTCTTAGCCGATTTTCACCTTAGCTTCTCGTCATTACTGCTGTAGCGCGTACGCTTTAATGATAAGATTTGTGCGCAAATTGTTTTGATTCCGTAAGCCCATGAGGGGCATATCAGGTGGCAATGACGTGAGTGGAATACTGACGCGCTGGCGACAGTTAGGCAGACGATACTTCTGGCCGCATCTCTTATTAGGGATGGTCGCGGCGAGTTTTGGTTTGCCCGCGCTCAGTAACGCCGCCGAAACCAATACACCTGCAAGGACGACCGCCAGCACCGCGTCTAAAGTTAACTTTAGCCATCTTGCGCTGTTAGAAGCCTCTAACCGTCGTCCCAATTTCACCGTAGATTACTGGCATCAGCACGCTATTCGCACGGTGATTCGCCACCTTTCTTTTGCAATGGCGCCGCAAACGCTGCCCGTTGCCGACGCGCCGTCGCCATTACAGGCGCATCATATCGCCTTACTGAATACGCTCAGCGCGATGCTCACGCAGGAGGGCACGCCGCCGGCGATTGTTCGCCGCCTCTCCCTGGCGTATTTTGCGCCACAAACCGCATTTAGCATCCCGGCCTGGATAAGTCAGGCGCAGGGTATCCGCGCCGGTCCGCAACGTCTCAGCTAACGAAAAAAGACCCTTTTACTTTATTTGTAGCTCCGCGGCGCGGGGCATTTGAGACTTTATTATGCTAATCAAATTATTAACCAAAGTATTCGGTAGCCGTAACGATCGTACGCTGCGTCGTATGCGTAAGGCCGTCAGCCTTATTAATGCGATGGAACCGGAGATGGAAAAACTCTCCGATGACGAACTGAAAGCGAAAACCAACGAATTTCGCGCCCGTATTGAAAAAGGCGAAAGCGTAGAGAGCCTGATTCCGGAAGCGTTCGCGGTGGTGCGTGAAGCCAGTAAACGCGTCTTTGGGATGCGTCACTTCGACGTTCAGCTATTGGGTGGTATGGTGCTCAACGATCGCTGTATCGCCGAAATGCGTACTGGTGAAGGTAAAACGCTGACCGCAACGCTGCCAGCCTACCTGAACGCGCTGTCCGGCAAAGGCGTTCATGTGGTAACCGTGAACGACTATCTGGCGCAGCGTGACGCCGAAAACAACCGTCCGCTATTCGAATTCCTCGGCATGTCCGTTGGTATCAACCTGCCAGGTATGCCTGCGCCAGCCAAACGTGAAGCTTACGCTGCCGACATCACTTACGGCACTAACAACGAATACGGTTTTGACTACCTGCGCGACAACATGGCGTTCAGCCCGGAAGAGCGCGTGCAGCGTAAACTGCATTATGCGCTGGTGGATGAGGTCGACTCCATCCTGATCGATGAAGCGCGTACGCCGCTGATTATTTCCGGCCCGGCGGAAGATAGCTCGGAAATGTACAAAAAAGTGAACAAAATCATTCCGCACCTGATTCGTCAGGAGAAAGAAGATTCTGACACTTTCCAGGGCGAAGGCCACTTCTCCGTTGATGAGAAAGCGCGCCAGGTTAACCTGACCGAACGCGGTCTGGTGTTGATCGAAGAGCTACTGGTGCAAGAAGGCATTATGGATGAAGGCGAGTCGCTCTACTCGCCTGGCAATATTATGCTGATGCATCACGTCACCGCCGCGCTGCGCGCGCACGCGCTGTTTACCCGTGACGTGGATTACATTGTGAAAGACGGTGAAGTCATCATTGTTGATGAACATACCGGTCGTACCATGCAGGGGCGTCGCTGGTCTGACGGTCTGCACCAGGCGGTAGAAGCGAAAGAAGGCGTTGAAATTCAGAATGAAAACCAGACGCTGGCGTCTATCACCTTCCAGAACTACTTCCGTCTGTATGAAAAGCTGGCCGGTATGACCGGTACGGCGGATACTGAAGCCTTCGAATTTAGCTCTATCTATAAGCTGGACACCGTCGTTGTTCCGACCAACCGTCCGATGATCCGTAAAGATTTGCCGGATCTGGTCTACATGACCGAAGCGGAAAAAATCCAGGCCATTATCGAAGATATTAAAGAGCGTACCGCGAACGGTCAGCCAGTGCTGGTCGGGACGATTTCTATCGAGAAATCTGAAGTGGTCTCCAGAGAGCTGACCAAAGCGGGCATCAAACATAACGTACTGAACGCAAAATTCCACGCCAACGAAGCAGGCATCGTTGCGCAGGCTGGTTATCCAGCGGCGGTCACTATCGCTACCAACATGGCGGGTCGTGGTACCGATATTATGCTGGGCGGTAGCTGGCAGGCGGAAGTCGCCGCGCTGGAAGCGCCGACGGAAGAACAGATTGCGCAGATTAAAGCGGACTGGCAGGTACGCCATGACGCGGTTCTGGCTGCCGGCGGTCTGCATATCATTGGCACCGAGCGCCATGAATCCCGCCGTATCGACAACCAGCTGCGTGGCCGTTCCGGTCGCCAGGGCGATCCGGGTTCTTCCCGTTTCTACCTGTCGATGGAAGATGCGCTGATGCGTATTTTCGCCTCCGATCGTGTCTCCGGTATGATGCGTAAACTGGGGATGAAGCCGGGCGAAGCGATTGAGCACCCGTGGGTGACGAAAGCTATCGCTAACGCGCAGCGTAAAGTAGAAAGCCGTAACTTCGATATTCGTAAGCAACTGCTGGAATATGATGATGTGGCGAACGATCAGCGCCGTGCAATTTATACCCAGCGTAACGAACTGCTGGATGTGTCTGACGTGAGCGACACCATTAACAGCATTCGCGAAGATGTCTTTAAGGCGACTATCGACGCCTATATTCCGCCGCAGTCGCTGGAAGAGATGTGGGACATCCCGGGTTTGCAGGAACGCCTGAAAAACGACTTCGACCTGGAGCTGCCGATTGCCGAATGGCTGGATAAAGAGCCGGAGCTGCATGAGGAGACGCTGCGTGAGCGCATCCTGGCGCAGTCTATCGAAGTGTATCAGCGTAAAGAAGAGGTGGTTGGCGCTGAAATGATGCGTCATTTCGAAAAAGGCGTGATGCTGCAAACGCTCGATTCCCTGTGGAAAGAGCACCTGGCGGCGATGGATTACCTGCGTCAGGGTATTCATCTGCGCGGCTATGCGCAAAAAGATCCGAAGCAGGAATACAAGCGCGAATCCTTCGCTATGTTCGCCGCGATGCTGGAATCGCTGAAATATGAAGTGATCAGCACCCTGAGCAAAGTCCAGGTACGTATGCCGGAAGAGGTCGAAGCGATGGAAATGCAGCGTCGCGAAGAGGCGGAGCGCCTGGCGCAGATGCAGCAGCTAAGCCATCAGGATGACGATACCGCTGTGGCTGCCGATCTGGCCGCCCAAACAGGCGAACGTAAGATTGGACGTAACGATCCTTGCCCTTGCGGTTCCGGTAAGAAATACAAACAGTGTCACGGTCGCCTGAGCTAATGCGATAAACTTACCGGCCTGATAAGACATAATGTGTTGCCATCAGGTCGGTGCTGGCATTATTGCCGAAGGGCGCTACGCTTATTCGGCCTGGCATTGAACACAGATAAAAAGGCGCAGGCGACTGCGCCTTTTTTATGGATGCAACAAGATGAAAAGACTGCAAATCGCGGTTGGGATTATCCGCAACCCGAACGATGAAATTTTTATTACCCGACGCGCCGCGGATGCGCATATGGCGAACAAGCTGGAATTTCCCGGCGGAAAAATTGAAGCCGACGAAACACCAGAGCAGGCGTTGATCCGGGAGCTACAGGAAGAGGTGGGGATTACGCCAACACAGGTGACATTATTCGACACTCTGGAATATCAATTCCCGGACCGACACATTACGCTGTGGTTTTGGCTGGTTGAACGCTGGGAGGGCGAACCGTGGGGGAAAGAAGGACAGCCGGGACGGTGGATCGCGCAAAACGCGTTGAATACGGACGATTTTCCACCGGCCAATGAACCGATTATTCGTAAATTACGCCAATTTGCGCCTTAGTGGGGGATCGCAACACGATCCCCATCGATCTTATTAGCGATTTAATGTCGACATAATTTCCGGCCAGTAGCGGGGGCCGGCCGCGGCGTCGTGAGGAAAAACCGCCTCAATTGCCGCCAGCTCCTGCGGGCTTAGGGTCAGTGATAACGCGCCGAGGTTTTCTGGCGCAGTGGCGGCTACGTTTCTGTTATAGCCTAATCTCGCCGATTTTATTGGTATTATCCCAGCCGCGCGCATATGGCGCCAAAACTACGCGTATTTATTGATTATTTTTGTCATAAGGCGATATTGCCGTCTCAACAGAGCTATCACCGTTAGCGCTCTTCGCTCCAGTCGTCGCTATCAGACTGGTCGCCGCTGCTGGCGATTCGTTTCTCTTCGGCGGCCCATTCGCCCAAATCAATTAACTGACAGCGTTTAGAACAAAATGGGCGGAAGGGGCTAATTTCCCCCCAGACGACCGGTTTACCGCAGGTCGGACAGTTTACGACGGTCACGTCAGACATTTTTACTCCTTAGCAACAGGCCAGTTCAAAATCAAGACGCTCCGGCACCAGACCATTTTCACTATCCAGCGGCATAAAGCGAATGGCAAAACGGCTCTTATGGCCGGAAATTTGCGGATAAAGTTGTGAATCGAGCGTCAGCATAAGACGCAGCAAATCGGCGTCGTCCCCGTTATCCTGATAAAAACCGTTCAGGCTGGTTTGCTTACGGAAAGGCGCTGAATTACGGATCAGATCAAGTACCAAAGTCAGCGCCTGGGTGAGGGGATTCAGGCTGGCAAGCCAGCTTTCAATCTGGGCGTCGCGCTGCGCCTGTTGTAGGTGCAACCAGATATGCAGAGTGGGTAAATCGAAACTGCAACAGCCGCCAGGAATACTTAGGCGTTGACGCACAAGGGCAATCAAGCGATCTTCGCGTAGCTGCTGGCCAATCCTCGGGGCGGAGATCAGCACGCTGCCCGCGGATTTTAACTGCTGGCGCAGGGCTTCAATACGGTCTTGATCGACGCCGGGAACCTCAACCCAGGCCTGTAATTTACGCTGCTGGCGCTCCAGTTCTTTCAGCAGTTCGGTACGGACTTCGCCCCGTTCGAACACATCCAGTAGATCGCTGATGTTACGGAAAAAATGCAGTGCGCCAGCATGGTCTGCAATTGGCAGGTTGATGGAGAGCTGTTGGATCAAAAACTCTATGCGCAGCCACGTACGCATCTTCTCATTGAGAGGGTGTTCAAATAGGACCTGGGTGTGCATTACGGTTTTTCCTGTGAGACAAACTGCGACGCGAGCTTAAGATAACTGGCGTGCAGGCGGGCCACATCTGATGCGATAGCATCCGGTGCGCCGTTATTATCAATAACATCGTCCGCCACGGCAAGGCGCGCTTCACGCGTCGCCTGCGCAGCGAGAATGTGTTCAACATGCTCGCGCGTAACATCATCACGCTGCATTGTGCGCATAAGCTGCGTTTCGGGCGTAACGTCAACCACCAGTACGCGGTTGGCTTTTTGATACAGCCTGTTTTCAACCAGCAGAGGCACAACCCATAACACATAGGGCGACGTAGCCTGTTGAAACTGTCGTTGGGTTTCCTGCTGAATTAAGGGATGAAGCAGAGCGTTAAGCCAGGCTTTTTCTTCCGGATGCGAAAAAATACGCTCACGCAGCGCCCGGCGACGTAACGTGCCGTCGGCGGCGATAAGTTCAGAACCAAAATGTTCCGCTATTGCGTTCAGGGCGGGCTGCCCTGGCTCAACCATCTGGCGCGCGATAATATCCGCGTCGATGACGGTTATTCCGAGGTCAGCGAAGGTATCAGCGACGGTACTTTTACCGCTGCCAATACCGCCGGTTAAGGCTACGGTATACCTCATATCTCCAGCTTCCGGAATTTTAGTTTGATAATCAAAAGGTTAAATTTTAAACATACAAAGACGATGCGCTCTGAGCATTAACCTACTATTCGCCAGGTAAATTTATGGGATTGTAACGTAAAAAAAGAGAATTTCGCAGTCTTGTACGGCCATGATTAGTGCGTATGATAGCGTCACTGGAGTTGTGAGTTTCGATTTTTCGCCATTAACCCCAGGAATCCGCACATGCGTATTGAAGAAGATCTGAAGTTAGGTTTCAAAGACGTTCTTATCCGTCCTAAACGTTCTACCCTCAAAAGCCGTTCCGATGTCGAACTGGAACGTCAATTCACCTTTAAACACTCAGGTCAGACCTGGTCTGGCGTACCGATTATCGCGGCCAATATGGATACCGTCGGGACGTTTGAAATGGCGCAAGCATTGGCCGGGTTTGATATTCTGACTGCTGTACATAAACATTATACCGTTGAAGAATGGGCAGCTTTTATCAACACGGCTTCGGCTGATGTTCTGAAGCATGTGATGGTTTCCACCGGGACCTCTGATGCTGATTTCGAAAAGACCGTGCAGATTCTGGCGCTGGATCCTGCGCTGAACTTTGTCTGTATTGATGTGGCCAATGGCTATTCAGAACATTTTGTGCAGTTCGTCGCGAAAGCACGTGAAGCATGGCCGACAAAAACAATCTGCGCAGGCAATGTGGTAACGGGCGAGATGTGCGAAGAGCTTATCCTCTCCGGCGCCGATATCGTGAAAGTGGGAATTGGTCCCGGCTCCGTATGCACGACGCGTGTAAAAACCGGCGTTGGTTATCCGCAACTGTCGGCGGTTATCGAATGTGCTGACGCGGCGCATGGCCTGGGCGGCATGATCGTCAGCGATGGCGGCTGCACCATGCCAGGCGACGTAGCAAAAGCCTTCGGCGGCGGCGCGGATTTCGTTATGTTGGGCGGCATGCTGGCGGGTCACGAAGAGAGCGGCGGCAGCGTGGTAGAAGAGAACGGCGAGAAATTTATGCTGTTCTACGGCATGAGTTCGGAATCTGCGATGAACCGTCATGTCGGCGGCGTTGCGAAATACCGCGCGGCAGAAGGTAAAACGGTTAAATTGCCGCTGCGTGGGCCGGTGGGCAATACCGCCCGCGATATCCTGGGCGGTCTACGCTCAGCCTGCACTTATGTCGGCGCGTCTCGCCTGAAAGAGTTGACCAAACGCACCACCTTTATTCGGGTGCAGGAACAAGAAAACCGCATTTTCAATAGCCTCTAATATTCTGGCTGGCGTAAATGTGCGCCAGCCTTATCCCATCCCGCTCATCGCGTCTCCCAGATGAAAAATCGGCAAATACATCGCCACCACCAGCGTACCGATAATTAAGCCGGTGATGATCAATAACGCCGGTTCCAACAGCGACGCCAGATTATCGGCCAGCGCCAGCGTAGTTTCACTGTGGTGACGGGCAAGGTTATGCAGCATGATATCGAGTGAACCGGACGCTTCGCCCGTTCTGACCAGTTGCAGGCATAGCGGACTAAATTCCTGGGTATTTTTTAGCGCCAACCAGACCGGATTGCCCGCGGCGATCTCCTGATGTACCTGCGTTAAACGCTGTGACCAGTAAGGGCAGCCGAGGCTATCGATAGCGCTTTCCAGTCCCTGAAGAAAAGGAATGCCTGCGCTTTGGGTCAATGCCAGTACGGTGAATATTTGCGCTAGTTTCTGGCCTCTTATCAGGCGACCCATAACGGGAAGCCGTAGCAGAAGACGCTGCCGCTGCGCTTGCCAGGACGGCTTTTGTTTTACCCTGCGGTGAGCGATAGCAACGAGCATCGCCAGGAACAAGATGAGCCAACCCCATGCCGACCCCCATTGCGCTATCGCGATAATACCGCGCGTCAGAAGAGGGAGCGGGGTATTAAAGCTACGGTAAATGGC
Source organism: Salmonella sp. JXY0409-18 (assembly GCF_020268625.1). Taxonomy (NCBI): domain Bacteria; kingdom Pseudomonadati; phylum Pseudomonadota; class Gammaproteobacteria; order Enterobacterales; family Enterobacteriaceae; genus Salmonella; species Salmonella sp. JXY0409-18. Next base: position 3,691,709 of record NZ_CP084216.1, on the reverse strand, counting down.
GGCAAATTCCGGCAGAACAAAGTGCAGCATGGCGAAAACGACCAGAGCGGCCATTGTCAGAATAATGGCGGGATAGCGCAGCGCCTTTTTCACGCTAACCGTAATCTGCCGCTGCGCTTTTTGCTGACGGGCCAGTTCAAAGCAGCATTCGGCCAGTTTGCCGGTCAGTTCTCCGGTGCGGATCATCGTCTGGTAGAGCGGCGGAAATACCTGCGGCCAGGAGACTAATGCGCTGGAAAAAGGGACGCCCTGTTCAAGCTCGTGAGCCAGCGTGCGCAACAGCGCTTGCCATTGTCGGTGGGGATGCTGTTGCGCAAGGAGTTCCAGCCCTTCAGAAAGCGTCAGTCCGGCATGAATGAGCGTGGCCAACTGATGAATAATTTCAGCGCTTTGCTCTTCTTTCCACAGTGCGGCGTTAACGCCCATGCGCTTGATGCGAAGCGGCATAATGCGCTGATGTTGCAGGGTGATGATCAGCGCCAGACGATTGTCCACCCATACAACGCCTTGTTCCAGTTGACCTTTATCGTTAACGCCTTGCCAGCGCCAGAGCTGTTTAACGCTCATGGGGCATTCCCAGAACGCGCAGTATCTCTTCAAAGGACGTCATGCCTTGCTCAACGGCGCGACAGCCATTTTCAAAAAGCGTCCCTGTACCGGTCTGTTGGAGGTGGGCTTCCAGTGCTTGTGCCGATGCGCCGCTCGCAATTAACTGACGTAATGTCGGGGTAACGGTTAACACTTCGAATAACGCGGTTCGGCCATAAAAGCCGTGGTAGCAATGCTGACAGCCGCTTGCCTGCCAGCGCGGTAGCGCGCTGGGCCAAAGATTGGGCGATAGCACCACGGGATCGCTCAGGCGCTGTTTGCAGTGCGGGCAAAGCTTCCTTACCAGGCGTTGCGCTACCACCAGCGTAAGCGCCGATGAGATCATCCAGCGTGCTACGCCCATTTGTTGTAAACGTATCAGGGTTTCGCTGGTGGAGTTCGTATGGAGCGTGGAAAGTACCAGATGGCCCGTTTGTGCCGCCTTAATGGCGATTTCTGCGGTGTCGCCGTCACGAATTTCACCTACCATGATGATGTCAGGATCCTGGCGTAAAAGCGCGCGCAGCACATTTTGAAAGGTGAGCCCGGCGCGGGGATGGATCTGCGTTTGGTTAATCCCATCCAGTGGAATTTCTATCGGATCCTCAACGCTACAGAGGTTGATACCCGGCATATTCCGGGTTTGTAGCGCGCTGTATAGCGTGACTGTTTTTCCGCTACCGGTGGGGCCAGTCACCAGTACCAGCCCCTGAGGTTGCTGTAGGGCTTGTCTAAAAGCGGTAAGTTGTGCCCCGTACATGCCCAGCGTGTCCAGATCCAGCGTTTGTTCAACCTGATGCAACAACCGTAAGACGACTTTTTCGCCTTCTTTACAGGGAAGCGTGGCGATACGAAAAGAGATGCTGTCGCCCGCCAGGTCAACGGTAAATTGCCCGTCCTGCGGCAGCCGATGTTCAGCGATGTCCAAATTTCCCAGGACTTTCAATCTGGCCGTCAGCGCAAGCCCCGTCTCTTTGGCGATGTCCTGCAGAATATGAAGAACGCCGTCGATGCGGAGTCTTATTCGGTAGCGGCTGGCGCCTGGTTCGAGATGGATATCAGAGGCGCGTTTCTCCATCGCCGAGCGTAATGTCTGATTGAGAAGCTGGGCCGCGGTTTCTCCGCCTTTCGCGGCGTTTGCCGAGGGAGCCTGATCCGGCTTATGCCGATGATTTTCCATTTGCTGGCGAGTCCAGCACACAATATCAATCTGTTTTTGCGTGGCGAAATGCAGAGCGTCCAGTAACGCATGAGAGGGCGCGTCGACCACCGCAACAGTGATACTGTTGCTGGCGCTATTGATCAGTACAGCCTGATGACGTTGACACAATGTGTTGAGCTGAGCGTCTTTCATCTTGTCTCCTTAGTTGGCGTCAAAACGGAAGACATCTTCACAAGCCTGTTGTAACGCGCTGTCGCTTTGAATATTGCAGTTACGCGTCCAGCCGGTAATGCCGTTAGCATTGTCCCAGGCGGGCGTCATGATGACGTTAAGCCCGCTCAGACTCTCCTGGCCGGTAAGCGTGATGACGCCTTTTTCCACGCTCATGCCCGAAACATAACGGGTGATGACGGGCGAGGGGATACCGTTGACGCCCGCATCGCATGTGCTCGTCCCACCATGTTCCAGAGCGCAGAGTTCGACGGCGGTACGGTAGGGGACAAACGTTTGCAACATATCCGTCAGCGCCGCTTTACGCAGATAGTTCTGGTAAGCCGGAATGCCGATGGCGCTTAAAATGGCGATGATGCCAATAACGACCATCAGTTCGATAAGCGTGAAACCGCGTTGTTTTTCCATTGTTCGCTCCTTGAGTTAGCTGGCGCTACTGTGGCAAACGCGGGAAGAGCGGGCGAGCGGCAAAAGGTAAAACGGGAAGGCGGATTCTGAAGATTTTCGCTGCGTTACATGACACGGCAACGTTATTGCGAGGCGCTACGAATATTTTACCGAATCACGACGCGGATAGCCGGACAGGTGATTTATAGACCCGACAGCGCAGCGCCATCGGGCGGAGAGGATCAGCAAAAACGCATGGAGAGATCGAGCGCGCGTACGTGCTTGGTCAGCGCGCCAACGGAGATGAAATCCACCCCGGTTTCAGCAAATTCGCGTAAGGTTTCCGCGGTGACGTTGCCGGATACTTCCAGCCGCGCCTGGCCGTTGACGCGTTTCACCGCCTCGCGCATCTGGTCGGTGTTGAAATTATCCAGCATGATAATATCCGCGCCTGCTTTCAGCGCATCGTCCAGTTCATTCAGATTTTCGACCTCGACTTCTACCGGCACGTCCGGATGTAGCCAGAACGCTTTTTCCACCGCCTGACGAACAGAACCGGAGGCGATGATATGGTTTTCTTTAATCAGGAACGCGTCAGTGAGGCCCAGACGATGATTGGCGCCGCCGCCGCATAAAACTGCATATTTGAGCGCGGTGCGCAGACCCGGCAGCGTTTTACGCGTGTCGAGCAACTGGGTTTGGGTGCCAGCCAGCAGTCCAACGTAGCGGCGTACTTCACTGGCGACGCCAGAAAGAGTCTGGACAAAGTTTAGCGCCGTGCGCTCGCCGGTCAGCAATACGCGAGCGGGGCCGTTCAGTTCAAACACTGTTTGGTTGGCGTGAATGGCGTCGCCGTCATCGACATGCCAGGTGAGGCGCACATCATCGCCCGCCAGTTGGATGAAGACCTCTTCAACCCAGCGCTTGCCGCAGAAAACGCCGTCTTCACGAGTGATCACCGTGGCATGGGCTTGCGTATCTGCCGGCAAAAGTTGCGCGGTGATATCGTTGCCAGCATCGACTTCTCCACCTAAATCTTCACGCAGCGCCTGAGCAACGGCGGCAGGGATATCGAGATTAATGCGTTCCAGTAGCGCGTCACGTCGGTCGTCTGGGTTATAACGGCGAGGCGGCATGATAAAACTCCAAATTGCTAACGAATCATAAGGTAGAAACATGCTACTCTGAAGCAGCTATAAGCACCACTCAAAAGGAGACTCTGCATGTTGCCAGATAAGGGTTGGTTGGTAGAGGCGCGACGCGTCCCTTCTCCGCATTATGATTGCCGTCCGGATGACGAAAAACCGTCCTTGCTGGTGGTGCATAATATTAGCCTGCCCCCCGGCGAGTTTGGCGGTCCGTGGATCGATGCATTATTCACCGGAACGATAGATCCAGACGCCCATCCTTTTTTTGCAGAAATCGCTCATCTTCGTGTTTCGGCCCATTGTCTGATTCGTCGCGACGGTGAAATCGTCCAGTATGTGCCTTTTGATAAGCGTGCGTGGCATGCGGGCGTATCAAACTATCAGGGGCGGGAACGTTGTAATGATTTCTCCATTGGTATTGAGCTGGAGGGGACGGATACGCTGGCTTATACCGATGCGCAGTATCAGCAGCTAGCCGCCGTGACGCGCACGCTTATCGCTTGCTATCCGGCGATCGCCGACAATATGACCGGACACTGTAACATTGCGCCTGACCGCAAAACGGACCCTGGCCCTGCCTTTGACTGGCCGCGCTTTCGCGCTTTGGTAGCCCTTTCGTCGCACAAGGAGATGACATGACGCTGTTTACGACATTACTGGTGCTGATTGTCGAGCGCCTGTTTAAGCTGGGCGAGCACTGGCAGCTCGATCATCGGCTGGAGGCGCTATTCCGTCGGATTACGCATTTTTCGATGTTGCGCACGATGGGAATGACGGCGATCGCGATGGTGGTGACTTTTCTACTGCTCCAGGCGTTAAAAGGGCTGCTATTTAACGTGCCGACGCTGGTGGTGTGGATTCTCCTGGGCGTGCTGTGTATCGGCGCGGGCAAAGTGCGAGTACATTATCACGCCTGGCTGAAAGCGGCGTCCCGTAACGATCCGCATCCTTGCGAGGCGATGGCCAGCGAGCTTACGCTGATTCACGGCGTGCCGCCGGATTGTAATGAGCGTGAATTTTTGCGTGAGTTGCAAAATGCGTTGTTATGGATAAATTTCCGTTTTTACCTCGCACCGCTATTTTGGTTTATCGTTGGCGGTCCATGGGGGCCGGTAACGCTGGTGGGCTATGCGTTTTTACGGGCCTGGCAGACGTGGCTGGCGCGCTATCAGACGCCGCACCAACGTTTGCAATCCGGCATTGACGCTATTCTTCATGTGCTGGACTGGATTCCGGTACGTCTGGCGGGCGTAGTGTATGCATTACTGGGGCATGGCGAGAAAGCGTTGCCGGCCTGGTTTGCCTCGCTGGCGGATCTGCATACTTCGCAGTATCAGGTGCTCACACGTCTGGCGCAGTTCTCACTGGCGCGCGAACCGCATACTGACAAGGTAGAAACCCCCAAAGCGGCGGTGTCGATGGCGAAGAAGGCCTCGTTTGTGGTGGTGGTGATTATTGCGTTGCTCACCATTTATGGGGCATTAGTATAGCGTTGTGCCGATGGCGCTAACGCTTATGCTGCCTACAATGGAAAAATCTGTAGGCCCGGTAAGCGTTAGCGCCACCGGGCAGTGCAACGGCTTAGATCGTATCGGCTGGCGGTACGCCAAAATCAGGCATCCCGTTTTCGTCCCAGCGCACCCGTTTCAGACGCGTATGGCGGTTGGGATCGTACAACGGATCGCCTTCAATTTCGGTGTAATTTCTCGCGTGGTACACCAGTACATCTTCACCTTCCGGCGTTTGCGTAAAGCTGTTGTGTCCCGGCCCATACTGGCGATTTTCATAGCTGGTGGTAAAGACCGGGCGCGGTGATTTATGCCAGTTGGCCGGATCGCGCGGATCGTCGTTTACGTTAATCCACAGTAACCCCATACAGTAGTTTTCATCGGTGGCGCTGGCCGAATAGCTGATAAACAGCTTGTCGCCATGCACCACGACGGCCGGACCTTCGTTAACCCAAAAACCCCGACACTCCCAGTCGTACTCTGGCTTACTGAGTCTTACCGGCTCGCCTTTAATCGTCCACGGATTTTCCAGTTCAGCCAGATAAATATTTGAGTTACCGGCAATATCCGGCGCTTTTTGCGCCCACAGATACCACTGCTTTCCCTGATGATAAAAAGTGGTGGCATCGAGGGCGAAGGTATCAAACGGCGTCTTAATTTGACCTTTCTCCGTCCACTTGCCGGTGAGTGGGTCGGCATCGGCGCACTCCAGGGCAAACATGCGGTGCTGGAACATTCCCAGTTTATCAAGCGCTTGAGTATGGGTAGCGGCAAAATAGATGTACCACTTACCGTTGATGCGGTGCATTTCCGGTGCCCAGATGAGTTGGCTCATCGGGCCTGTTTTCGGTTTGCGCCAGACGACAACGGGGTCGGCGGCGCGCAACCCTTCCAGCGAATTAGCCCGGCGGATTTCCAGCCTGTCATATTCCGGTACGGAGGCAATAAAGTAGTAATCGCTGCCGTCGCGTAAAATAAACGGATCGGCACGTTGTTCAATAAACGGGTTTGGCCAGTTTGCCATCAGGCTTTCCTTACGCTTTCAGCGGCTTTGAGCTCCTGCAACTCACTCAATTCGCGGTAATTAGTGCGACGTTTTTCCAAATCGTCCTGGATTTTTTTCATCAGTTCACGGTCAACTTTCAGCAGACGTACCATGCCTGCGGTAATCAGATAGCCAACGCCGGGGATAACGGTAAACAACAGCATAATACCGTTCATCGCCGAGGCGCTTTGCGCTTTGGCGCTGGCGTCATAACCGTACCAGGAGAGCAAAAAGCCGACCATCGCCCCGGCAATCGCCAGGCCCAGTTTCAGGAAGAACAGATTACCGGAGAAGCTAATACCGGTAATGCGTTTGCCGGTTTTCCATTCGCCGTAATCATCGACGTCCGCCATCAGCGACCAGTGCAACGGGGAAGGGATCTGATGCAGAATATTGAGCAGGAAGTAGAGCGCCACTATCATCACGGTAGCTTTCGGATCAAAGAAATAGAACGCGCAGGAGAAAATCGCCAGCGCGATATTGGTCCAGAAAAATACCTTCAATTTACACCAGCGATCGGTTAAGACTTTTGCCAGCATACTGCCGATCATCATACCGACCACGCCAAGGCTAATAAAAAGCGTAGCGAAATGGGTGCTTTGTCCCATCACCCAGGTGACGTAATACATGGTCGCCGCCATACGGATAAACCCTGGGCAGACGTTACATAAGGTCAATAGCAGAATGCGTACCCACTGATCGTTTTTCCACACGTCTTTGAAATCATTCTTCATATCATCGTGCGTCGGAACGGCAGGGCGAACGCGTTCGCGGACGCTGGCAAAGCAGAACAGAAACATACCCATGCCGATAATCGCCAGCACGGTCATCGCCAACTGATAGCCTTTGGCTTTGTCGCCGCCGCCAAACCAGTCCACCATCGGCAATAGCGTTAACGATAACAACAGCGTCGCGATGCCGACTAACACGAAGCGATAAGCCTGACAGGCCACGCGCTCTTTTGGATCGTTGGTGATCACGCCGCCCAGTGAGCAATAGGGAATATTGATGGCGGTGTAGGTCACGGAAAGCAGAAAATAGGTGACGAAAGCATAGACAACTTTGCTGTTATAGCCCCAGTCCGGCGTCGTGAACATCAGCACGCTGAACAGCGCGTAGGGAAATGCAATCCACAGTAGCCGGGGGCGGAAACGACCATATTTACTTTGGGTACGATCGGCAAGCGCGCCCATCACCGGATCGGTAACGGCATCGATAACGCGTACTGAAAGGAGTAAAACACCGACTAACGCCGGGGCAAGACCAAAAATATCCGTATAAAAATAATTAACAAACAGCATGATAGCGCCAAAAATAATGTTACATCCGGCGTCACCCATGCCATACCCGATTTTCTCTCTTACCGAAAGTCTGCCCTTATCCATTGAGACTTCTCCCCATCAGATGATGGCGGTAATTATTCGCCTGCGAGCTTTTATTTGCGTAGCAGGATCACGCCGCTGATATGGATAAAATGGTTATACGTGGGAAACTGTGAGACAGATAACACCCTCCCCGGACGGGGAGGGCGGAAAAGTAACGCCACGATCAGTGGGCTTTCACCGTTTTTGCCGTTTTTTCTTTACACAGGTAGCCGACGCCCAGGATGAGCAGCCATACCGGAATCAGCCACACGGAGATCGCCATACCTGGCGTCATCAGCATAATGATCAATACCGCCGCCATAAACAGCAGGCAGAGAACGTTGCCGAACGGATAAAACAGGGCCGGGAAGCGGGTTTTCACGCCCTGCTGCTGTTTCGCGCGACGGAACATCATATGGGCAAGGCTAATCATCGCCCAGTTAATGACCAGCGCGGAGACCACCAGCGCCATCAGCAGTCCGAATGCGGACTCTGGAGCCAGGTAGTTGAGCAGCACGCACAACGCCGTCACGACGGCGGAAACCAAAATGGAGCTCACCGGCACGCCGCGTTTGTCGACGTTCAGCAGCGCTTTCGGCGCATTTCCCTGCTGGGCCAGACCGAACAGCATACGGCTGTTGCAGTAAACGCAGCTGTTATAAACCGATAGCGCGGCGGTGAGAACCACGATATTCAGCGCATTGGCGACAAACGTATCGCCCAGCTCATGGAAGATAAGAACAAACGGGCTGGTATCGGCGGTGACGCGAGTCCATGGCAGCAGCGAAAGCAGAACCGCCAGCGAGCCGATATAAAAAATCAGGATGCGATAGATAACCTGATTGGTGGCTTTGGGAATGCTCTGTTCCGGGTTATCGGCTTCAGCGGCGGTGATCCCTACCAGCTCCAGTCCGCCGAACGAAAACATAATAATGGCCATCATCATCACCAGCCCGGTCCAGCCATGCGGCAGAAAGCCGCCCTGTTCCCACAGGTTGCGCACGGTGGCCTGCGGACCAGCGGTATCGCTGAAGAGTAACCACGCGCCGAACAGAATCATAGCGATGACTGCGATCACTTTAATAATGGCGAACCAAAACTCCATCTCACCGAACACTTTAACGTTGGTCAGGTTGATGGCGTTGATAATCACAAAGAAGGCTGCCGCAGAAGCCCAGGTGGGGATCTCCGGATACCAGAACTGGATATATTTACCCACTGCGGTCAGTTCCGCCATGGCAACTAATACGTACAGCACCCAGTAGTTCCAGCCGGAAGCGAATCCGGCAAAGCCGCCCCAGTATTTATAGGCGAAGTGGCTAAAAGAGCCGGCGACCGGTTCTTCAACCACCATCTCTCCCAGCTGGCGCATAATCAGAAAGGCAATAAAGCCTGCAATCGCATAGCCCAGGATAATTCCTGGCCCCGCAGACTGAATAACGGAGGCGCTTCCCAGGAACAAGCCTGTCCCTATCGCGCCGCCCAATGCGATAAGCTGAATATGGCGGTTTTTCAGGCCGCGCTTGAGCTGCTCGCCGTGCTGCTGACTGTCCATCATAAAACCTCGTGTATCGGGCGCGGTTTATTCATAACGCGCTTATTTTGAACGATGCAGTAGTGCGTGTGTAAGTTTGCAATTCCGCTTTTTGTATTGATTTATTTACAGATTCGTTTTTTTAAATGTCACTTCAACTCTTTCGTCTTGATCAGAATAATGGTATGTGACCGCGAATGCACCTGCTTTGTGCAGGGGTGATGACGAGTTGCGTAAAAAGAAAGCACTTGTAAATACCTCCTTTTATTTTCCCTTACAAAGGTTGATTTGTTTTTATTCATTATTTATGCATAAAAACGCATTTAATCTGCTGTTGAATCGGTTCAGATGAGATTTTTTATCGTTTCAAATACGTTAAATCTACCTCCTGGTGGGTAAATTTAACATTTGTGCACAGTTACAGTTTTGAAACATGATTTCTGTAAAATTGTTAAAATGTGCCTCCTTTACTGATTTCAATCAAAACCTGTATGGACAGAAGGTGAATACTTTGTTACTTTAGCGTCACAGACATGAAATTGGTAAGACCAATTGACTCCGGGCAAATGGCTTAAGACAGGAAATCATGGCCTACAGCAAAATCCGCCAACCAAAACTCTCCGATGTGATCGAGCAGCAGCTGGAGTTTTTAATCCTTGAGGGAACATTGCGTCCCGGAGAAAAACTCCCACCGGAACGTGAACTGGCAAAACAGTTCGACGTCTCCCGTCCCTCCTTGCGCGAGGCGATTCAACGTCTCGAAGCGAAGGGATTGTTGCTTCGTCGTCAGGGCGGCGGAACCTTCGTGCAGAGCAGCCTGTGGCAGAGCTTTAGCGACCCGCTGGTGGAACTGCTCTCCGATCACCCTGAATCCCAGTTTGACCTGCTCGAAACGCGCCATGCGCTGGAAGGCATTGCGGCTTATTACGCGGCGCTGCGCAGCACCGATGAAGATAAAGACCGTATTCGCGAGCTGCACCACGCTATTGAGCTGGCGCAAGAGTCCGGCGATCTGGATGCCGAGTCCGAAGCCGTGCTCCAGTATCAAATCGCCGTCACCGAAGCGGCGCACAACGTGGTATTGCTTCATCTGCTAAGGTGTATGGAGCCGATGCTGGCGCAAAACGTGCGGCAGAACTTCGAATTGCTGTATGCGCGTCGGGAGATGCTGCCGCTGGTGAGCACGCATCGCACCCGTATATTTGAAGCCATTATGGCCGGAAAACCAGAAGAAGCGCGTGAAGCGTCACACCGCCATCTGGCGTTTATCGAAGAGATTATGCTGGACAGAAGCCGTGAGGAGAGCCGTCGTGAACGCGCTTTACGCCGCCTGGAACAGCGCAAGAATTAGTTTTTTCTGGCAGAACGTTAACCAGAAGATGTTGTGAATAACGCGCAAAAATGTGCGCGGCAACTAAACGCAGAACCTGTCTTATTAAGCTTTCTGACGAAAGTTTAATGGGACAGGTTCCAGATAACTCAACGTATTAGATAGATAAGGAATACCCCCATGTCAGAACGTTTCCCAAATGACGTGGATCCGATCGAAACTCGCGACTGGCTACAGGCGATCGAATCGGTCATCCGTGAAGAAGGTGTTGAGCGCGCTCAGTATCTGATTGACCAACTGCTTTCTGAAGCTCGCAAAGGCGGCGTGAAAGTCGCGGCAGGCGCAGGGGCCAGTAATTACATCAACACTATTGCCGTTGAAGACGAACCGGAATACCCGGGCAATCTGGAGCTGGAACGTCGCATTCGTTCTGCGATCCGCTGGAACGCCATCATGACCGTGCTGCGTGCGTCTAAAAAAGACCTTGAGTTGGGCGGCCACATGGCGTCCTTCCAGTCTTCCGCCACGATCTATGATGTCTGTTTCAACCATTTCTTCCGTGCGCGCAACGAACAGGATGGCGGCGACCTGGTTTACTTCCAGGGCCACATCTCTCCGGGCATCTACGCTCGCGCGTTCCTGGAAGGTCGTCTGACCCAGGAACAGATGGATAACTTCCGTCAGGAAGTTCACGGCAATGGCCTCTCTTCCTATCCGCACCCGAAACTGATGCCGGAATTCTGGCAGTTCCCGACCGTCTCTATGGGGCTGGGCCCAATCGGTGCTATCTACCAGGCGAAATTCCTGAAATATCTGGAACACCGTGGCCTGAAAGATACCTCTAAACAGACCGTTTACGCCTTCCTCGGCGACGGCGAGATGGATGAGCCGGAATCCAAAGGCGCGATCACCATCGCCACCCGTGAAAAACTGGACAACCTGGTCTTTGTTATCAACTGTAACCTGCAGCGTCTTGACGGCCCGGTCACCGGTAACGGCAAGATTGTTAACGAACTGGAAGGCATCTTTGCAGGTGCTGGCTGGAACGTTATTAAAGTCATGTGGGGCGGTCGTTGGGATGAGCTGCTGCGTAAAGACACCAGCGGTAAACTGATCCAGCTGATGAACGAAACCGTTGACGGCGACTACCAGACCTTCAAATCCAAAGACGGCGCTTACGTGCGTGAGCACTTCTTCGGTAAATACCCGGAAACCGCAGCGCTGGTGGCCGACTGGACCGATGAGCAGATTTGGGCGCTGAACCGTGGTGGTCACGATCCGAAGAAAGTTTACGCGGCACTGAAAAAAGCGCAGGAAACCAAAGGCAAAGCGACCGTAATCCTGGCCCATACCATTAAAGGTTACGGCATGGGTGACACCGCGGAAGGTAAAAACATCGCTCACCAGGTTAAGAAAATGAACATGGACGGCGTGCGTTACGTCCGCGATCGTTTCAACGTGCCGGTTGCCGATGCTGATCTCGAAAAACTGCCGTACATTACCTTCCCGGAAGGTTCTGAAGAACACAAATACCTGCATGAACGTCGTCAGGCGCTGCATGGCTACCTGCCAAGCCGTCAGCCGAACTTCACCGAGAAGTTAGAGCTGCCTCAACTTTCAGATTTCGGCGCGCTGCTGGAAGAGCAAAGCAAAGAGATTTCCACTACGATCGCTTTCGTGCGTGCCCTGAACGTGATGCTGAAGAACAAGTCGATCAAAGATCGCCTGGTTCCGATCATCGCCGACGAAGCGCGTACTTTCGGTATGGAAGGTCTGTTCCGTCAGATTGGTATCTACAGCCCGAACGGCCAGCAGTACACCCCGCAGGACCGTGAGCAGGTTGCTTACTACAAAGAAGACGAGAAAGGCCAGATTCTGCAGGAAGGTATCAACGAGCTGGGCGCAGGCGCATCCTGGCTGGCTGCGGCGACCTCTTACAGCACCAACGATCTGCCGATGATCCCGTTCTACATCTACTACTCCATGTTCGGGTTCCAGCGTATCGGCGACCTGTGCTGGCAGGCTGGCGACCAGCAGGCTCGCGGCTTCCTGATCGGCGGGACTTCCGGTCGTACAACGCTGAACGGCGAAGGTCTGCAGCACGAAGATGGTCACAGCCATATTCAGTCGCTGACTATCCCGAACTGTATCTCTTACGACCCGGCTTACGCTTACGAAGTGGCTGTCATCATGCATGATGGTCTGGAGCGTATGTACGGTGAGAAACAAGAGAACGTTTACTACTACATCACCACCCTGAACGAAAACTACCACATGCCGGCCATGCCAGCAGGTGCCGAGGAAGGTATCCGTAAAGGTATCTACAAACTCGAAACCCTTGAAGGTAGCAAAGGTAAAGTTCAGCTGCTGGGCTCCGGTTCTATCCTGCGTCATGTGCGTGAAGCAGCACAGATCCTGGCGAAAGACTACGGCGTAGGTTCTGACGTGTACAGCGTAACCTCCTTCACCGAACTGGCGCGTGATGGTCAGGATTGTGAGCGCTGGAACATGCTGCACCCGCTGGAAACCCCGCGCGTTCCGTACATCGCTCAGGTGATGAACGACGCTCCGGCAGTGGCATCTACTGACTATATGAAACTGTTCGCCGAGCAGGTTCGTACTTACGTACCGGCTGACGACTATCGCGTACTGGGTACGGATGGCTTCGGTCGTTCCGACAGCCGTGAGAACCTGCGTCACCACTTCGAAGTTGATGCTTCTTATGTGGTTGTTGCAGCGCTGGGCGAACTGGCTAAACGTGGCGAAATCGACAAGAAAGTGGTAGCGGATGCGATTACCAAATTCAACATCGATGCAGATAAAGTTAACCCGCGTCTGGCGTAAGAGGTAAAAGAATAATGGCTATCGAAATCAAAGTACCGGACATCGGGACAGATGAAGTTGAAATCACCGAGATTCTGGTCAAAGTGGGCGACAAAGTGGAAGCTGAACAGTCGCTGATCACCGTAGAAGGCGACAAAGCCTCTATGGAAGTCCCGTCTCCGCAGGCTGGCGTCGTGAAAGAGATCAAAGTCTCTGTCGGCGACAAAACCGAGACCGGTGCACTTATCATGATTTTCGATTCCGCCGACGGTGCAGCTGACGCTGCACCTGCTAAGGCAGAAGAGAAGAAAGAAGCGGCTCCGGCAGCAGCACCTGCTGCGGCAGCGGCGAAAGACGTTCACGTTCCGGATATCGGCAGTGACGAAGTTGAAGTGACTGAAGTGATGGTGAAAGTGGGCGACACCGTTGAAGCTGAACAGTCGCTGATCACCGTCGAAGGTGACAAGGCCTCTATGGAAGTGCCGGCGCCGTTCGCGGGCACCGTGAAAGAGATCAAAGTGAACACCGGTGATAAAGTGTCTACCGGCTCACTGATTATGGTCTTCGAAGTGGCGGGCGCAGCGCCTGCCGCAGCACCAGCGAAAGCGGAGGCCGCTCCGGCAGCGGCTGCTCCAGCAGCGACGGGCGTGAAAGACGTTAACGTACCGGACATCGGCGGCGACGAAGTTGAAGTCACCGAAGTGATGGTCAAAGTCGGCGATAAAGTTGCCGCTGAACAGTCGCTGATCACCGTGGAAGGCGACAAAGCCTCCATGGAAGTGCCTGCGCCGTTCGCGGGCACCGTGAAAGAAATCAAAATCAGCACCGGCGACAAAGTGAAAACCGGTTCTCTGATTATGGTCTTCGAAGTAGAAGGCGCAGCGCCTGCGGCCGCTCCGGCTAAACAGGAAGCGGCGGCACCGGCTCCGGCGGCGAAAGCTGAGAAGCCTGCTGCCCCGGCTGCCAAAGCGGAAGGCAAGTCTGAGTTCGCTGAAAACGACGCTTACGTTCACGCTACTCCGCTGATTCGCCGCCTGGCGCGTGAGTTTGGCGTCAACCTGGCGAAAGTGAAAGGGACTGGTCGTAAAGGCCGTATTCTGCGCGAAGACGTTCAGGCTTACGTGAAAGATGCTATCAAACGCGCGGAAGCTGCGCCGGCTGCTGCGGGCGGCGGTATCCCGGGTATGCTGCCGTGGCCGAAAGTGGACTTCAGCAAGTTTGGTGAAGTTGAAGAAGTGGAACTGGGCCGTATCCAGAAAATCTCTGGCGCGAACCTGAGCCGTAACTGGGTGATGATCCCGCACGTTACGCACTTCGACAAAACCGATATCACCGATCTGGAAGCGTTCCGTAAACAGCAGAACGCCGAAGCTGAGAAGCGCAAACTGGATGTGAAATACACGCCAGTGGTCTTCATCATGAAAGCGGTTGCCGCTGCTCTGGAACAGATGCCGCGCTTCAACAGCTCTCTGTCCGAAGACGGTCAGCGTCTGACCCTGAAAAAATATATCAACATCGGCGTGGCGGTTGATACCCCGAATGGCCTGGTGGTTCCGGTCTTTAAAGACGTGAATAAGAAGAGCGTGACCGAGCTGTCTCGCGAACTGACCACCATCTCCAAAAAAGCGCGTGATGGTAAGCTGACCGCTGGCGAAATGCAGGGTGGTTGCTTCACTATCTCCAGCATCGGCGGCCTGGGAACTACCCACTTCGCGCCGATTGTTAACGCGCCGGAAGTGGCTATCCTCGGCGTTTCTAAGTCGGCGATGGAACCGGTGTGGAATGGGAAAGAGTTTGTGCCGCGTCTGATGATGCCTATCTCTCTTTCCTTCGACCACCGTGTGATCGATGGTGCTGATGGTGCGCGTTTCATTACCATTATCAACAATATGTTGTCTGACATTCGCCGTCTGGTGATGTAATGAAAAAGCCGGCCCGACGGCCGGCTTTTTTTGATAATCTCATGTATTTTGTGAGGTTATTAGCGAAAGCGATAATTCGTGATCCGTTTGTTGTTTCAAAATTGTTAACAATTTTGTAAGATACGGGCGGATAGAACGACCCGGTGGATGATGGGCGATCAAGTACCCCGGACCGCCGGATACAAATAAAGAGGTCATGATGAGTACTGAAATCAAAACTCAGGTCGTGGTACTTGGGGCGGGCCCGGCAGGCTATTCTGCCGCTTTCCGTTGCGCTGATTTAGGTCTGGAAACCGTAATTGTAGAACGTTACAGCACCCTTGGCGGTGTTTGTCTGAACGTCGGCTGTATCCCTTCTAAAGCGCTGCTGCACGTAGCAAAAGTTATCGAAGAAGCCAAAGCGCTGGCTGAACACGGTATCGTCTTCGGTGAGCCGAAAACCGATATCGACAAGATTCGTACCTGGAAAGAGAAAGTGAT
Organism: Salmonella sp. JXY0409-18; assembly: GCF_020268625.1. NCBI lineage: Bacteria > Pseudomonadati > Pseudomonadota > Gammaproteobacteria > Enterobacterales > Enterobacteriaceae > Salmonella > Salmonella sp. JXY0409-18. The sequence continues at coordinate 3,676,187 of NZ_CP084216.1, read as the reverse complement.
CACGCAGCTGACCGGCGGTCTGGCGGGTATGGCCAAAGGCCGTAAAGTGAAAGTGGTCAACGGTCTGGGTAAATTCACCGGGGCGAACACCCTGGAAGTTGAAGGCGAAAACGGCAAAACCGTGATCAACTTCGACAACGCGATTATCGCGGCAGGTTCTCGTCCGATCCAATTACCGTTTATTCCGCATGAAGACCCGCGCGTATGGGATTCTACCGACGCTCTGGAACTGAAAGAAGTGCCGAAGCGTATGCTGGTCATGGGCGGCGGTATCATCGGTCTGGAAATGGGTACCGTATACCACGCGCTGGGTTCAGAGATTGACGTGGTTGAAATGTTCGACCAGGTTATCCCGGCGGCTGATAAAGACATCGTTAAAGTCTTCACCAAGCGCATCAGCAAGAAATTCAACCTGATGCTGGAAACCAAAGTAACTGCCGTTGAAGCGAAAGAAGACGGTATCTACGTTTCGATGGAAGGCAAAAAAGCCCCGGCTGAAGCGCAGCGCTATGATGCGGTTCTGGTGGCGATCGGTCGTGTGCCGAACGGTAAAAACCTCGACGCGGGCAAAGCAGGCGTGGAAGTTGACGACCGTGGCTTTATCCGCGTCGACAAACAGCTGCGCACCAACGTGCCGCACATCTTCGCTATCGGCGATATCGTCGGTCAGCCGATGCTGGCGCATAAAGGCGTTCACGAAGGCCACGTTGCCGCTGAAGTTATCGCCGGGAAGAAACACTACTTCGATCCGAAGGTTATCCCGTCTATCGCGTACACCGAGCCAGAAGTGGCATGGGTTGGCCTGACCGAGAAAGAAGCGAAAGAAAAAGGCATCAGCTATGAAACCGCCACCTTCCCGTGGGCAGCTTCTGGCCGTGCTATCGCTTCTGACTGCGCAGACGGTATGACCAAACTGATTTTCGACAAAGAATCTCACCGCGTGATCGGCGGGGCGATTGTCGGCACCAACGGCGGCGAGCTGCTGGGTGAAATCGGTCTGGCGATCGAAATGGGCTGTGACGCGGAAGACATCGCGCTGACCATTCATGCGCACCCGACTCTGCATGAGTCCGTGGGCCTGGCGGCGGAAATCTTCGAAGGTAGCATTACTGACCTGCCGAACCCGAAAGCGAAGAAGAAATAATCTTCTGTAGGTGGCAATGCGCCATTCGACACAGAAAAGCGGCTTTACAGCCGCTTTTTTTATGCATGGCAAATCAGATGTGTCAAATGATGGCGAAGGATAACGAAACCGCAAAATTTATCTTTTCCGCAGCAGTGCGCTTTTCAAACCTTATGCCGTCGGTAGTGCCTTTGTCAGTCATTTTCGACCAACTAATTGTTTCATAAGAAATACCTCTCCTTACTTTGTCATCACCCTGAAATTAGTAACGCCATAAAATAATAGCGAGCTAATTATGAGGTTTGATATATGAAACTTTTTCTGACAACAGCAGCGCTAACCGCGACGTTGATCTCCGGCATGGCATTTGCCAGCGATCCCGTCATCCCCTGGGCGACTAACAGCGGCGGTACGGAAAGTACGCATATTGCGGCAATGGGCGAGGATTTGAATGCGCAGCATCAGCAGATCACCCACACGCATGAAGGCGTATGGGCGGCCAATTCCGGCAGCATTCAGGCTGATGAAGCCGCGCTGACCAGCAACAAGCCGCCGGTACAAGGCCACCCGGAATTAATGCCGCATCAGGGCTAATGATCATGGCCTGGCGATAACGCCAGGCGCTTACGGGTTATTCGGCGACCTGCCACTGCGCGTCTGGCGCAAAACGCGTGATAGCCTGAACTTTACTCTCCGTCTCTTTGCCTAAATCCGCCTGATAAATACGATCGTCTTGGTTGACCATAAAACTCATCACCCCGGTTTCGCCGTAATGCATCGGCCAGGCCAGAAGCGCCGCGCCGTGACCGTCGTTATCGCTGATAATACGGAAATGGTAGCCGTGGTAACCCTCATCTGGCGCTGCGGGGCTAAAGTTTGGGCCTAAGGGACTGGGGGCGTCGCCTGCTTTGGTTGGCCAGTACAGGCCATCTTTTTGGCCTTCGCTACTGATTATCCTGTGCGCCCAGCGATGGTTTTGTAAGTAATAGTCCTGCTGTGCATCAACGTAAGCATGCATAGCCTGTAAGGTAGAAAGTTCATTTCGCCCAATAGTACGGGTGAGGATCTCATTCCCGGCTGCCGCCATATCAAAGTGCCAGCCGCCAGCCTCTTTCACCATGGGCACCGGGAGCTGCCAGTCTTCTCGTCCGACATTCAGGTGCGCCGTATTGTCTTTTTGTACAATGCGATGGCCTTCGCGCCAGTCACGGTTGAAGCGGGCCACGGCCTCGGGATCGGCGCCTTCCGGCGGCAGAAATTGCCGCCAGTCATCGCCCAGTAGCGCGGTAAGCTGCGTTTCGTTTTTTCCGGCTACCGCCGCGGCGAAGGCGCTGGCGGCCGCTTCCGGGGAGGGGAACCGTTCCTGCGCGTAGCCCAGCAAGGGTAACGACAGTAACAGAGCGCTTAACATAACCTTTTTCATTATCTGCTCCGGTTAACGGCGATGAAATTCATGATGTTCAGAAAAATGTTCCCGCGCGGCGGCGTGTTGCTCGGTGTTTAAGTGGCTGCCGCGACGGCTTTCCAGGCCGCGTAGCTGTTGCGATTGCCATGACGGCGATCGACTGTCGTTCCCGCTAAACACATTGGCGTGCATATTCTGGCGAAATGCCTGACGCTGCTGCGGCGTAGAGGATGCGATCCGCTGATGCGCCGCGTTACGCTGTTGCTGCGATAAGGGATGCTGCTGCGTCTGGGATTTCAGCGTCGCGCTATGCTGCTGCGCCGTCTGTCGACGCGCGCTGTCATACTGATTGTCATAACCGCGATAATTATTACGCCGGGCTATCTGATTTAATTGTTGTGAGGCCGCTTTACGCTGGGCATCGCGGGTGCCTGGCGCTGGCAAAGAAGCGTTCGCTGTATGGCTGCGCTGTTGGAATTGCGTCATGGCCGCCTGGCGCTGACTGTCGCGAGACACTGGCGCTTGCTGCGTTGCGCTTAACCCGCCGCTAACATTGGTGGGATGGAACCGTTGCGCAACGGTATTATTCGGATAGGGGACGCCATTGCGCCAGGCGGGATTATGCTGCCAGCCCATCGTTTGGCCCGGCAGGTTTTGCCCGGATATCCGGTTGAAATTATTGACATTGATATTGATATTATCGCCATTGTGTTGATAACCGTTACCACCATGATGGTAATCATCATCATGATGGTCGTCGTCATGGTGGTGATGATCGTCGTCATCCCAGTCTATGCTGCTGAACAACGCATAGGTGGTGGCGACGCCCAGACTATAACCAAAACCTTTAACAAAACTATCGGCAAACTGCTGTCCCGGAGGGGGCGGTAAATACACCGGCGGATAAGCGGTATTGGGCCAGGCGCCATACACCGTCGCGGGGTTATAGTTCGGCACGTACACCACCTGCGGATTCGCGGGTTCAATTTTGATGACGGTCGACGGTGTCGCTGGCGTACTGGCGGATGTGGTGGTTGTCGTCGTGACGGCGCTAGAAGCGCTGGACTTCGGCACGCTGGTGACGGTTTGCTGCGGCGTTGATTTTAGCGAACCGGTTTGTTGAGCGAGCAGACGCAACCTTTGTACCGCATCCATCACATCCTGTGGCTGGGCTAAGAACGCATCGCCCAGGTTTTGCACCCATTGCGGATTCTCGCCCATAAGCGCCATCAACTGGGGAAAGGCGACCAGCGATTTGACGCTGGGATCCCACGGTTGGCTGGCCACCGCCTGAATAGCGGCATCGCCCTGCAGCGTGGGGTTATCTCGCGACCACTGGACGGCCTGAACCACGTTCGCCGGGTAGGTGGAGGCCATGAGCACCTGCGAAAGCAGGGCATCGGGATAAAGCGCGACAGGCGCGACCCATTGATCGATTTGCGCAGTGGTAAAGGTCGTTTTCGCGACAGGCGCGGGCACAGCGGTCTGCGTTGGCTCAGGGGCGGGAGCCGCCGCCTGCGCGGGCGCTTCGGGAGCGCGGCTTTTAACATACAGTACGCCCGAAGCGGCAAATAACCCGGCACTGCAGACAAGGGCAATGAGATGGGGTTTAAAGGGCAACGTCATTTTATCTCTCCCGATTCCAGAGAATCGCTATGGTCATTATGCCTGCCGCCGACGGGGTGCAGTTTCGCGTGAGTATAAAGGGACGATAGTTTAATTTTTAGCTAATGTTGGGATCGATAACGTTACGTGACGATCAAAGCACGAAATGAGGTAAGCATTTATGGCTGTAGCTCCCGTCTCAGTAGAGCATTAGACCATCCTTAACGATTCAGCCACTTTTTTATGTTGCTTTTTTGTAAACAGATTAACACTTAAAGAAAATCCTGTTATTGTGCCTTATGCGGTACCGGGCATTTACCCTACTAACTACTGTCTCACAGGAGCGTGAAGAGAATCGCCCATCAACAAAAGCGCCGCATTATGACAATGAGAGCGAGGAGATATCGTCGTGCTAGAAGAATACCGTAAGCACGTAGCTGAGCGTGCTGCCCAGGGGATTGTGCCAAAACCTTTAGACGCAACCCAAATGGCTGCGCTTGTCGAGCTGCTGAAGACCCCGCCTGTGGGCGAAGAAGAATTCCTGTTAGACCTGTTGATCAACCGCGTTCCTCCTGGCGTAGATGAAGCCGCTTATGTTAAAGCCGGTTTTCTCGCTGCTGTCGCGAAAGGCGACACCACCTCCCCGCTGGTCTCCCCAGAAAAAGCCATTGAACTGCTGGGCACCATGCAGGGTGGTTACAACATTCATCCGCTGATTGATGCGCTGGACGATGCGAAACTGGCGCCGATTGCGGCCAAAGCGCTGTCCCACACCCTGCTGATGTTCGATAACTTCTACGACGTAGAAGAGAAAGCCAAAGCGGGCAACGAATATGCCAAACAGGTGATGCAATCCTGGGCCGACGCCGAATGGTTCCTGAGCCGTCCGCCGCTGGCGGAAAAAATCACCGTCACTGTTTTCAAAGTGACCGGCGAAACGAATACCGACGATCTCTCTCCGGCGCCGGATGCGTGGTCGAGACCGGATATCCCGTTACATGCGCAGGCGATGCTGAAAAACGCCCGTGAAGGCATTGAGCCGGATCAGCCAGGCGTTGTTGGCCCCATCAAACAAATCGAAGCATTGCAGAAAAAAGGCTACCCGCTGGCCTACGTGGGTGACGTGGTGGGCACCGGTTCTTCCCGTAAATCCGCGACCAACTCCGTGCTGTGGTTCATGGGCGATGACATCCCGAACGTGCCGAACAAGCGCGGCGGCGGTCTGTGCCTCGGCGGCAAAATTGCGCCTATCTTCTTTAACACTATGGAAGATGCGGGCGCACTGCCGATTGAAGTTGACGTTTCTAACCTGAATATGGGCGATGTGATTGACGTCTACCCGTACAAAGGCGAAGTGCGCAACCACGAAACCGGCGAGCTACTGGCAACCTTCGAACTGAAAACCGACGTGCTGATCGACGAAGTACGCGCCGGTGGCCGTATTCCGCTGATTATCGGTCGTGGCCTGACCACCAAAGCGCGTGAAGCGCTGGGTCTGCCGCACTCTGATGTTTTCCGTCAGGCGAAAGACGTGGCAGAAAGCAGCCGTGGCTTCTCTCTGGCGCAGAAAATGGTCGGTCGCGCCTGCGGCGTGAAAGGTATCCGTCCGGGCGCGTACTGCGAACCGAAAATGACCTCCGTCGGTTCTCAGGATACTACTGGCCCGATGACCCGCGATGAGCTGAAAGACCTAGCCTGTCTGGGATTCTCCGCCGATCTGGTCATGCAGTCGTTCTGTCACACCGCAGCCTATCCGAAGCCGGTTGACGTCACCACGCACCACACGCTGCCGGACTTCATTATGAACCGTGGCGGTGTCTCTCTGCGTCCGGGCGACGGCGTTATCCACTCCTGGCTGAACCGTATGCTGCTGCCGGACACCGTGGGGACCGGCGGCGACTCCCATACCCGTTTCCCGATCGGCATCTCCTTCCCGGCGGGATCTGGCCTGGTGGCATTTGCTGCCGCGACCGGCGTGATGCCGCTGGATATGCCGGAATCCGTGCTGGTGCGCTTCAAAGGCAAAATGCAGCCGGGCATCACCCTGCGCGATCTGGTACACGCCATTCCGCTGTACGCCATCAAACAGGGCCTGCTGACCGTTGAGAAGAAAGGCAAGAAAAACATCTTCTCTGGCCGCATTCTGGAAATTGAAGGTCTGCCGGATCTGAAAGTTGAGCAGGCATTTGAGCTGACCGATGCGTCCGCCGAGCGTTCCGCGGCAGGCTGTACCATCAAGCTGAACAAAGAGCCGATCATTGAATACCTGACCTCCAACATCGTCCTGCTGAAGTGGATGATTGCGGAAGGCTACGGCGACCGTCGTACGCTGGAACGTCGTATTCAGGGTATGGAAAAATGGCTGGCGGACCCGCAACTGCTGGAAGCCGATGCTGACGCGGAATACGCGGCAGTGATCGACATCGATCTGGCGGATATCAAAGAGCCAATCCTGTGTGCGCCGAACGATCCGGACGACGCGCGTCTGCTGTCTGACGTGCAGGGCGAGAAGATCGACGAAGTGTTCATCGGCTCCTGCATGACCAACATCGGCCACTTCCGTGCCGCCGGTAAGCTGCTGGATAACCACAAAGGCCAGTTGCCAACCCGCCTGTGGGTAGCGCCGCCAACCCGTATGGACGCCGCGCAGCTCACCGAAGAAGGTTACTACAGTGTGTTCGGTAAGAGCGGTGCGCGTATCGAAATTCCAGGCTGCTCTCTGTGCATGGGTAACCAGGCGCGTGTAGCCGACGGCGCAACGGTGGTGTCGACCTCTACCCGTAACTTCCCGAACCGTTTAGGTACCGGGGCGAACGTCTACCTGGCTTCTGCGGAGCTGGCGGCGGTGGCGGCGCTTATCGGCAAACTGCCGACGCCGGAAGAGTACCAGACCTTTGTGGCGCAGGTGGATAAGACGGCGGTGGATACTTACCGTTATCTGAACTTCGACCAGCTCTCTCAGTACACTGAGAAAGCGGACGGCGTGATTTTCCAGACTGCGGTGTAATTTGCCTGACGGCGTCAGGCTTACCATGCCTACGCCTCTTATTGCCCGGTGGCGGCTACGCTTACCGGGCCTACAACACCCATCGCAACTGCGGTGGGTTTTTATTTTCATTCCGCCTGCTGTTCCCGCTTTTTTTCTTCTCCGCTGCTGCGATAATGACTGTAAGGGCTTTGCAGAGGAAAACAATTATGGATTACGAATTTCTGCGCGACGTTACCGGAGGGGTAAAAGTACGAATGTCGATGGGCCACGAGGTGGTCGGTCACTGGTTTAATGAAGAGGTTAAAGACAACCTCTCGCTACTGGATGAAGTAGAACAAGCCGCGCGTACGGTCAAAGGCAGCGAACGTTCCTGGCAACGAGCAGGGCATGAATACACGATCTGGATGGACGGCGAAGAGGTGATGATTCGCGCCAATCAGCTGGATTTTTCCGGCGGTGAGATGGAAGAGGGGATGAGTTATTACGATGAAGAGAGTTTATCCCTGTGCGGCATGGAGGATTTTCTGCGGGTCGTCGCCGCGTATCGGGAATTCGTCAGTAAAGCCTGACCCTCTCTTCGTTATTGTCCCGCAACGCCAGTCGACGGACAGTTGGGGGCGTAGTGGAAACGAAATCACCACACATTCCAGCCGGGAGTATCCCGGCTTTTTTATTGCAGAATGATTTTTTGATTTTTATTAATCATTTTAAAACTGTGATCTGACGCGTTTGTGATCTTAATTTGATTGAATATAATCGTTATGATTTTATTCAATCACAACAAGCAACAGGCGGTAAGACCATGAACATCAAAAAAGCAATAGAGCGCGTACCCGGCGGCATGATGGTCGTACCGCTCGTTATTGGCGCAGTCATTAACACCTTCGCTCCACAGGCGCTTGATATCGGCGGTTTTACCACCGCCTTATTTAAAAACGGCGCGGCGCCGCTGATTGGCGCTTTTCTGCTGTGTATGGGAGCCGGTATCAGTGTGAAAGCCGCACCCCAGGCGCTATTGCAGGGCGGGACGATTACGCTCACTAAGTTGCTTGTCGCCATCGGGATTGGCCTGGGCGTGGAGCATCTTTTCGGCGCGGAGGGTATTTTTGGCCTGAGCGGCGTGGCGATTATCGCGGCGATGAGCAATTCGAATGGCGGACTTTATGCTGCGCTGGTAGGCGAATTCGGCAATGAGCGCGACGTCGGCGCTATCTCTATTTTGTCTCTTAATGATGGTCCTTTCTTTACGATGATTGCGCTGGGCGCGGCAGGGATGGCGAACATTCCCATTATGGCGCTGGTGGCGGTGCTGGTTCCGCTGGTTGTCGGCATGATCCTCGGCAATCTTGATCCTCATATGCGCGATTTTTTGACCAAAGGCGGCCCGCTGCTCATTCCTTTCTTTGCTTTTGCGCTGGGGGCGGGCATCAACCTGGAAATGTTACTGCAAGGCGGACTTGCCGGAATTCTGCTCGGCGTGCTGACAACGTTTGTTGGCGGTTTCTTTAATATCCGCGCAGATCGTCTGGTTGGCGGAACTGGCATTGCCGGGGCGGCGGCCTCCAGCACCGCGGGTAATGCCGTTGCGACGCCGCTGGCTATTGCGCAGGCCGACCCTTCGCTCGCCGAGGTGGCCGCTGCTGCCGCTCCGCTGATTGCCGCCTCGGTGATCACCACGGCAATCCTGACGCCAGTGTTGACCTCCTGGGTTGCGAAAAAACAGGCGCGTCAGGCTTCTTTGGAGAAAAACGCATGAAAATGATAGTCATCGCCGACGATTTTACCGGATCGAATGATACCGGCGTCCAGTTGGCGAAGAAGGGGGCGAGAACGGAAGTCATGTTGAGCGCGTCGCAAAAACCGTCCCGCCGCGCCGATGTGTTAGTCATTAACACCGAAAGCCGGGCGATGCCCGCAGATCAGGCGGCATCTGCCGTTTATGCCGCGCTTTCCCCGTGGTGTGAGACATCGCCAGCGCCGCTGGTGTACAAAAAAATCGACTCTACATTTCGCGGCAATATCGGAGCCGAAGTGACGGCGGCTATGCGCGCCAGTCAGCGAAAACTGGCCGTTATCGCCGCCGCGATCCCTGCGGCTGGACGCACGACGCGTGAAGGAAAATGTCTGGTTAATGGCGTCCCGTTACTGGAAACCGAATTTGCCAGCGATCCGAAAACGCCCATTGTCTCTTCCCGTATTGCCGAGATAGTGGCGTTGCAAAGTGAGCTCCCTGTGTATGAAGTCTTTTTGCAGGATGTTCGACGCGGTGGGTTAAGCGCCTTACTTACGGCTTATGCGGCTGAGGGCGAAGGGATTATCGTCGTGGATGCGGTGGAAGAGCGGGACCTGACGTTGATTGCGCAAGCAGCGTGTGAACAACCGTCGATGCCGCTGCTCGTCGGCGCCGCTGGTCTGGCGAATGCGTTGCCGGTTGAACTTTTTATGCAAGACCGGCAGCGGCTGCCGGTACTGGTGGTGGCCGGTTCGATGAGCGAAGCCACGCGACGTCAGGTGGATAATGCGCTGTGCCGGGGACGTGCGGAGGTCGTGGATATCGATGCCGCGCGCATGGTGTCGGATAGCGCGGAGCAGGAAATCGCGTCTGTCGTAGAGCAGGCCTGCGCGCTGTTAAGTCAGCATCGACATACGATTTTACGCACCAGCCGTCGCGCAGAAGATCGACAGTTAATCGACGCGTTGTGCGAAAAATCCGCGATGAGCCGTCAGCAATTGGGCGAGCGACTGAGCCAGCGGCTTGGCGTCGTCACGTTAAACATTATCGAGCAGGCGCGGATTGGCGGGTTGTTTCTGACCGGCGGCGATATCGCTACCGCCGTCGCCGGCGCGCTTGGCGCTGAAGGTTATCGCATTCAGAGCGAGGTGGCGCCCTGTATTCCCTGTGGAACGTTTGTAAACAGCGAAATTGACGATCTGCCGGTCATTACCAAAGCGGGCGGATTCGGTTCAGACAGTACGTTGTGTGACGCGCTTTATTATATTGAGGAGATGTATTGTGGAGACTAAAACCGTTGCCATTACCATGGGCGATCCAGCGGGCATTGGGCCGGAAATTATTGTTAAAGCGCTAAGCGAAGACGGTCTCAACGGCGCGCCGCTGGTGGTTATTGGATGCCTCGCAACGTTGAAACGTTTACAGGCGAAGGGCATTACGCCGAACGTCGAGTTACGGGCCATTGAACGGGTTGCCGAAGCGCGTTTTGCGCCCGGCATCATTCATGTGATTGATGAGCCGCTGGCGCAGCCGGAGGCGCTGGAGGCCGGGAAAGTTCAGGCGCAGGCGGGGGATTTAGCGTATCGCTGCGTGAAGCGCGCCACCGAGTTAGCGTTACGGGGCGACGTACAGGCTATCGCTACCGCGCCGCTGAATAAAGAGGCGCTGCACCTGGCAGGGCACAACTATCCGGGCCATACCGAGCTGCTTGCGACCCTGACCCATAGCCGTGATTACGCGATGGTACTTTACACCGATAAACTAAAAGTGATTCACGTTTCAACGCATATCGCGCTGCGTAAATTCCTTGATACGTTAAGTACCGCGCGTGTCGAAACGGTGATTGGTATTGCTGATACTTTCCTCAAGCGTGTGGGTTACGTTAAACCGCGTATCGCCGTGGCAGGCGTGAATCCTCATGCGGGCGAGAATGGCCTGTTTGGCGATGAAGAGACGCGTATCCTGACGCCAGCCATTACCGATGCCCGCGCAAAAGGTATGGACGTTTATGGGCCATGCCCGCCGGATACTGTATTTCTCCAGGCTTATGAGGGGCAGTATGATATGGTGGTGGCGATGTATCATGACCAGGGGCATATCCCGTTGAAATTGCTTGGATTTTATGATGGTGTGAATATCACCGCGGGGCTGCCATTTATTCGGACCTCTGCCGATCATGGCACCGCATTTGATATCGCCTGGACGGGAAAAGCAAAATCTGAGAGCATGGCCGTATCGATCAAACTGGCAATGCAACTGGCATAATTCCCTGTTATGAAAGGACAACACCGTCTGGATCTCATTGTGGCGTATCTGAAAAACCATACGCTGGTTACGGTAGAACAGCTGGTTGAGGCGGTTGACGCATCACCAGCCACTATCCGTCGCGATTTGATCAAGCTGGATGAGCAGGGTGTGATCAGCCGTAGTCATGGCGGCGTGGCGCTGCGGCGTTTTGAACCCGCCCAGCCCACCACCAATGAAAAACAACTGCGATCGCCTGCTGAAAAACGGGCGATCGCACGCGTTGCCGCATCGCTGGTGAATGCTGGCGATGCCGTCGTGCTGGATGCAGGTACGACAATGATGGAGCTGGCGAAATGCTTAACCCATCTTCCGCTGCGGGTCATCACCGTCGATCTGCATATTGCGCTGTTTTTAGCTGAGTTCCGGCAAATTGAAGTGACGATTGTCGGCGGTCGTATCGATGACAGCAGTCAGTCCTGTATCGGTGAGCATGGGCGTAAGCTGTTGCGTAGCGTGTATCCGAACATCGCGTTTATGAGCTGTAATTCATGGGAGGTAAAAACGGGCGTGACGACCCCAACGGAAGATAAGGCCGGGCTTAAACAGGAGATTATTGCTAATGCGCAGCGCAAAGTGTTGCTGGCGGACAGCAGTAAGTATGGCGCGCATTCGCTCTTTAATGTGGTGCCGCTTGAGCGCTTTAATGATGTGATTACCGACGTCAATCTGCCGCCGTCAGCGCAGGTTGAACTGAAAGGGCGCGCTTTTGCGCTAACGCTGGTGCAGCCGGAGTGACAGCGCCGTCAGGCGCTGCCAGTGGTGAATCAGACCGCAGAAATATTGCGGCCGTAGTAAATCTCGCGCATCTCTTTCCACAGCGCGGCGGTGATCTCCTGGCGTTCGGTTTCAGTGAGATCTTCCGGTTTGGTGTGAAACATGTAGTGCTTAAGATCGAACTCTTTAAGCAGCATCTTGGTATGGAAAATATTTTCCTGATACACGTTTACATCCACCATGTCATACAGCGACTTCATATCTTCCGACATAAAATTCTGAATAGAATTAATCTCATGATCGATAAAGTGCTTCATACCGTTGACGTCGCGCGTAAAGCCGCGCACGCGGTAATCGATGGTAACAATATCAGACTCTAGCTGGTGGATCAGGTAATTGAGCGCTTTTAGCGGTGAAATCACCCCGCAGGTTGACACTTCGATGTCGGCGCGAAAGGTGCAAAGCCCGCCTTCCGGATGGCTTTCCGGATAGGTATGCACACAGATATGGCTCTTATCGAGGTGCGCTACCACGGTTTCCGGCAGCGGGCCGGGATGTTCGGTTTGGTCGATAAGTTTCGGGTCGATCGGCTCTTCGCTCACCAGAATCGTGACGCTGGCACCCTGCGGTTCATAATCCTGACGGGCGATGTTCAGGATGTTCGCGCCGATAATGGAGCAGGTCTCCGACAGGATCTCGGTCAGTCGGTTGGCGTTATAGAGTTCATCGATATAGGCGATATAGCCATCGCGCTCTTCTGCGGTTTTGGCGTAGCAGATATCGTAAATACAAAAACTCAGGCTTTTCGTCAGATTGTTAAAGCCATGCAGTTTCAGCTTTTTCAATTTTTATCACCTCCTTAACGTCACTGTGCGGACAGTGCGTCATGTAGATATTGCGGTAGCGCAAATGCAGCGGCATGAATAGCCGGGTTGTAATAGCGACATTTGAGGCCGGCGGCATGAAAACGCGCCTGAATAATTTCGCTCGACAGGTGACGAAGAGCGTCGTTGTCCGTCGCCCAGGCGAAGGTCATAATGCCGCCGTAATAGGTCGGAATCGCCGCCTGGTAGAAGCCGACATCGCTGAAGTAATGACTCAGCTTGCGGTGGCTATCGAGCGCTTCATCCTGTTGCAGGAAGCACACGCCGTTCTGGGCGACAAAAATGCCGCCCGGATTCAGGCAACGCTTACAGCCTTCATAAAAGGCGGAGGTAAACAGGCTTTCGCCGGGGCCTATCGGATCGGTACAGTCGGAAATGATCACATCAAAGGCCTGATGGGTCTGATTGACGAAATTCACGCCGTCGTCGATTACCAGCGTAAAGCGCGGATCGTCGTAGCTGCCGGCATTGTGGTTGGGTAAATACTGGCGGCAAAACGAGACTACGCCAGCGTCGATCTCCACCATGGTGATGGTTTCGACGTTTTTATGCCGGGTAACTTCACGTAGCATTGCGCCGTCGCCGCCGCCGATAATCAGAACGTGTTTCGCATGACCGTGCGCCAGCAGCGGGACGTGGGTCATCATTTCATGATAAATAAACTCGTCGCGTTCGGTGGTCTGTACCACGCCGTCCAGCGCCATCACGCGGCCAAAAGCGGCGTTTTCAAAGATGATTAAATCCTGGTGATCGGTTTTTTCATGATACAGAACGTTGTCTACGGCAAAGTACTGACCAAACTGGTCGTGTAGCGTTTCATGCCACATCGTATTTTCGGCCATTGGCTGATACCTCCATTGTTAACACCCGTAAAAAAAGGGCGCAACATCATAGCTAACAATGACCGTGGATGCACGGTCATTATTTCAGCAATAGGATCGCGGAGGATTATTTAACGTAGGCTAACAGGCTCAGAGAATCACGGGCCAGAGCTTTGCATTTTTTAGCGACCGGAATACCGATGCCGCTAAGATCGCGGTAGCTGTCTTCGCCCAACGATTTCATATCGAAGGTGTCGTAGTTACTCAGGTCCCACTGATTTTGCTGGGCAAAAAAGACCAGCGCACGGCGAATCTGACTGTTGGGTAAATTTTGGTAACCACAGTCATTTTTCAGAAAAACGAAAACCGCCGTTAAATCGGCCATATCTTCGGCTTCGGATTCAGTAAGCGCATAGCTATTTGCGCATAAGGCCATCAGGCTGCCAAACAACACGGGTCTGAAAAACGTCTTCATTGCTTCTACCACGGCATCAGGGAAAGTCAACGTTAGCATACTGAGAACGTAGCGACGACTTTTATTATCAGGATTGGTCGCGGCGTTTTCATTCTTATTGTATTGCTGTCAGGAATGGTAAAGACGTGTTGCTGGCTTGACCTTCCCGTTAGGGCAGGGTCTAAGCTTAGACACCCGCCTGTTCATTATAAGGAAATGATTATGTTACGCCGTGATTTCTTAAAATATTCAGTGGCGCTGGGGGTTGCATCAGCGCTGCCGCTGTGGAGCCGCGCCGCTTTTGCCGCCGAACGTCCCGCGTTGCCTATTCCTGACCTGTTAACGGCAGATGCGAGCAACCGTATGCAGTTAATTGTTAAAGCCGGACAGTCGACATTCGCCGGTAAGAACGCGACAACCTGGGGCTACAACGGTAATTTGCTGGGGCCAGCGGTACAGCTTCACAAAGGAAAAAGTGTGACCGTTGATATCCATAACCAACTGGCCGAAGACACGACGCTTCACTGGCATGGTCTGGAGATTCCGGGCATCGTCGACGGCGGCCCGCAGGGGATTATTCCCGCAGGCGGAACCCGCACGGTGACGTTTACACCGGAGCAACGCGCCGCGACCTGCTGGATTCATCCGCATAAACACGGCAAAACCGGGCGCCAGGTGGCGATGGGCCTTGCTGGACTGGTGCTGATTGAAGATGACGAGATTCGCAAATTGCGCCTGCCGAAACAGTGGGGCATCGATGATGTGCCGGTGATCATTCAGGACAAACGCTTCTCCGCCGATGGTCAGATTGATTATCAACTGGATATTATGACCGCCGCCGTCGGCTGGTTTGGCGATACGCTGCTGACCAATGGCGCTATCTATCCGCAGCATTCCGCGCCGAAAGGCTGGCTACGTCTGCGCTTGCTAAATGGCTGTAATGCGCGTTCGCTGAATATCGCCGCCAGCGATAATCGTCCGCTTTATGTGATCGCCAGCGACGGCGGCCTGCTGGCGGAGCCGGTGAAAGTCACCGAACTGCCGTTATTAATGGGCGAGCGTTTTGAAGTGCTGGTGGATATCAGCGACGGGAAAGCCTTTGATCTGGTGACGCTGCCGGTCAGCCAGATGGGAATGGCGATCGCTCCGTTTGATAAACCGCATCCGGTGATGCGTATCCAGCCGCTGCGGATTACCGCCTCCGGTACGCTGCCGGATACGTTGACGACGATGCCTGCGTTGCCGTCGCTGGAAGGGCTAACGGTGCGCAACCTGAAACTGTCGATGGACCCGCGTCTTGATATGATGGGGATGCAAATGCTGATGAAGAAATATGGCGCTCAGGCGATGAGCGGTATGGATCATGACAGCATGAACGCGCATATGCAGGGCGGCAATATGGGGCATGGCGAGATGGATCATGGCAACATGGATCACAGCGGGATGAATCATGGCGCGATGGGCAATATGAATCACGGCGGAAAATTCGACTTCCATAACGCTAACTTTATCAACGGCCAGGTCTTCGATATGAACAAACCGATGTTCGCGGCGCAAAAAGGCCGACATGAACGTTGGGTGATTTCCGGCGTGGGCGACATGATGCTGCATCCTTTCCATATTCACGGCACGCAGTTCCGTATTCTGTCAGAGAACGGCAAAGCGCCAGCGGCGCACAGAACGGGCTGGAAGGATACGGTACGCGTTGAGGGCGGTATCAGTGAAGTGCTGGTCAAGTTCGATCACGACGCGCCGAAGGAACATGCCTATATGGCGCACTGTCATCTGTTAGAACATGAAGATACGGGAATGATGTTAGGATTTACGGTCTAATCGCTGTCTCCGACGCAGGCCGGGTAAGGAGAAGCCGCCACCCGGCACAATGCCCGGCATACGCCGGGCATTAATGGTTATTTCGCGTCGTCAGGCAAAGCATAGGCGACGATATAGTCGCCCATCTTCGTACCAAACGAACCGTGGCCTCCGGCAGAAACGACCACATACTGCTTACCGTTTACCTCATAGGTCATCGGCGTTGCCTGGCCTCCGGCGGGTAAACGTCCCTGCCACAGTTTTTCTCCGTTGCTCATGTTATAAGCGCGCAGGTAGTTGTCGGCGGTCGCGGCGATAAACAGCACGTTACCGGCGGTTGAGATTGGCCCGCCGAGCATGGGCATCCCCATGTTGAACGGCACCGGAACCGGCATCGGGAACGGCATACTGTCGCGCGGCGTCCCTATACGTTTCTTCCATACGATTTCATTGGTCTTCAGATCCAACGCGGAAATATAGCCCCAGGCCGGTTGTTTACACGGCAGGCCAAACGGCGAAAGGAACGGATTCAGCGTGACGCCGAATGGTACGCCGTACTGTGGCTGAATACCTGCTTCTGTACCGGTACCTTTCGCGTCTTTCGGCGGCTCCATCGGATTACCCGGGCCGCGTGGGATCAGCTTCGAGACAAACGGCAGCGCCATCGGGTTAGCGATAGCGACCTGACGGTCTGGATCGACGGAAATACCGCCCCATTCAAACATCCCCAGGTTGCCAGGGAATACCAATGTCCCCTGCTCGGACGGTGGAGTGAAGATACCTTCATAGCGCAACTGGTGGAACATAACGCGGCACACCAGTTGGTCGAACATGGTCGCGCCCCACATATCCGCGCCGGAGAGATCTTTTTTCGGGCGGAAGGTTAAATCAGAGAACGGCTGAGTTTTGGCGACGTAATCGCCTTTTGCCGCGCCCTGTGGGACCGGTTTTTCCGGAGCGGGTACGACCAGCTCGCCATTACGTCTGTCGAGCACAAAGATATTACCGGTTTTCGCTGGCGCATAGATAACCGGAACGGTGGTACCGTTAACGGTGATATCCGCCAGCGTCGGCTGTGCCGGCAGGTCCATATCCCACAGATCGTGATGGACGGTCTGATAACTCCAGGCCAGTTTCCCGGTGGTGGCATTCAGCGCCAGGATGGAGCTGGCATAACGTTCCTGCTCCGGCGTGCGGTTACCGCCCCAGATATCCGGCGTGGTCACGCCCATCGGCAGATAGACCAGATCCAGTTTCGCATCATAGGCGGCAGGCGCCCAGGAGTTCGGCGAGTTAAAGGTAAAAGCGTGCTCATCGGCTGGAATCGCGTTCGGATCTTTCGCCCCCGGATCGAAGGCCCACAGTAGCTTACCGGTATTAACGTCAAAACCACGGATAACGCCGGACGTTTCGCGGGTAGAGAAGTTATCCGTGACCGAACCGGCAATGACGATCGTTTTATCGGTGATAATCGGCGGCGACGTCGGTTCATACAGTCCCGGCGTGGTGTCCGGCATATTGGTTTGCAGATTCAGGACGCCTTTATTGGCGAAGGTTTCACACAGCTTGCCGGTTTCGGCATTCACCGCGAAAAGGCGACCGTCATTGACCGGGAGGATAATGCGGCGCGGACAGTCGGCGATGACCTCCGGCGAGGCGGTATCCGCTTTGGCCTCATGATAAGAGACGCCGCGGCAGGTCACATGCTGGAAAGACGAATCGGTCTTCAACTGAGGATCAAAATGCCACTTCTCTTTACCGCTGGCGGCGTCCAGCGCGAACAGACGCTGGTGAGCTGTACACAGATAAAGCGTATCGCCGACTTTAATCGGGGTCACTTCGTTGGTGATTTCGCCCGGATCGTTGGGTTGTTTCAGATCGCCGGTGCGGAAGACCCACGCTTCTTTCAGTTGGTGAACGTTATCCGCAGTGATCTGTTTCAGCGGCGAATAGCGTTGGCCTTCCTGATTACGTCCATAGGCCGGCCAGTCTTCGTCGGCGATCGACGAGCTTGTTGCGGCGGGCGTGGCGTCGGCGCGAAGCGTACCGTTGATCTCCTGCGGGTCGTTGAAGCCAGCCCAGGTCAGAATGCCGCCGCTAATCAGCAGCGCCACGACCAGCGCCGCCACTGCACCGCTGGAAGGAACCACCAGACGATGCCAGACAAACGGCAATATTAGCCAGATGCCGAAAAACACCAGGATATCGCTACGCGGCGTGAGCGCCCAGAAGTCGAACCCGACTTCCCATACGCCCCAAATCATTGTCGCCAGCAGCAAGGCGGCATACAGCCACAGCGCGGCACGTTTACTGCGCCATAGCAATCCGGCCACAACCAGCATCACGAGGCCCGCGATGGGGTAGTACCAGGAACCGCCAATAGCAACCAGCCAGACACCTCCGATAAGAAGATACAGCCCACAAAGCGCTGCAAAGAGGGCCGTCAGCGTCACGAGTAATCGTGGCGATCGTGCGTTATTTTCTGCCATAAAAAGACACCATCCCAAATTGTTAATTTTTTAGTAGCAATTAAGTATAGGAATTAACATGTGTGATCGTAATCACAAAATGAGCTTTCTTATCAAATGCCGCGAATGAATACGTTTGCTGTTATACTGCGTGCCTTGCGCGTCAATGCGGCGTTATTAGTCACCGGCATTGAGTGATTTGTTTTTAAATCATATGGTTATAAATATGAAACATACTGTTGAAGTCATGATCCCCGAAGCGGAGATCAAAGCACGTATTGCCGAGCTGGGTCGTCAGATTACCGAACGTTATAAAGACAGCGGCAGTGAAATGGTGCTGGTAGGTCTGTTGCGTGGCTCATTTATGTTTATGGCGGACCTGTGCCGTGAAGTCCAGGTTCCTCATGAAGTCGATTTTATGACCGCCTCCAGTTATGGTAGCGGCATGTCCACCACCCGCGACGTGAAAATCCTCAAAGATCTGGATGAGGATATTCGCGGTAAAGACGTGCTGATTGTCGAAGACATTATTGATTCCGGTAATACGCTGTCGAAGGTCCGTGAAATCCTGGGCCTGCGCGAGCCGAAATCGCTGGCGATTTGTACGCTGCTGGATAAACCGTCTCGTCGCGAAGTGGACGTGCCGGTTGAGTTCGTTGGCTTTTCGATTCCGGACGAATTCGTAGTCGGTTACGGTATCGACTACGCCCAGCGTTATCGCCATCTACCGTATGTTGGTAAAGTGGTGCTGCTGGACGAGTAAGAGCAGAAATGCCGGATGGCGTCGCTAAAGCGACTTATCCGGCCTATAGCTAATGGCTTATTGGTGGGGAATGTATTTCAGACTTAGGGCGGAGATACCCTTATGATAGCCGTTCTCCAGCGTTTTTTTGTTGGTGGCGGTGACGTCAAGATCGCGCAGCAGGCCATCATTGATACTGTACGCCCAGCCGTGAATGGTCACATTCTGCCCGCGTTTCCACGCTGACTGCATAATGGTGGAATGCCCCAGGTTATAGACCTGCTCCATGACGTTCAATTCATAGAGCGCGTCCAGACGTTGCTCTTCGGGCATTTTTCCCAACAGCGAGCTATGTTTAAGCCAGATGTCGCGGATATGCAGCAACCAGTTATTAATCAAGCCCAGCTCAGGGTTTTCTACCGCAGCCTTGATACCGCCGCAACCGGAGTGGCCGCAAATGATAATATGCTCAACTTCCAGAACATCTACCGCATACTGAACCACGGAGAGACAGTTCAGATCGGTGTGAATAACCAGGTTAGCCACATTACGGTGAACAAACAATTCGCCCGGTTCAAGCCCGGTTAAACGCTCTGCGGGAACGCGGCTGTCGGAACATCCAATCCATAGAAAGCGCGGTTTTTGCGCTTGCGCCAGTTTCTCAAAAAATCCGGGGTCCTCTTCCACCAGCATTTTTGACCATAGTGCATTGTTGCTGATGAGTGTATCTATGTCTTTCATGGAAGTTAACGACCTGTAACCAAATAAGTGCGTTGGGCTAATATAGGGCAACTCCGTAGTTATTTAAACCATATATAAAGTGTAAGAACGTAAAGTAAGTGAGAATTTATGACCATTGCGCTGGAACTTCAACAACTTAAAAAAACCTATCCCGGCGGCGTTCAGGCGCTGCGCGGCATAAATTTGCAGGTCGAAGCGGGGGATTTTTACGCGCTTCTGGGGCCAAATGGAGCAGGGAAATCGACCACCATCGGTATTATCAGCTCATTGGTTAATAAAACGTCCGGGCGCGTTAACGTTTTTGGTTACGACCTGGAAAAAGACGTGGTTAACGCCAAGCGACAGCTTGGACTGGTACCACAGGAGTTTAACTTTAACCCGTTTGAAACGGTGCAGCAGATCGTAGTGAATCAGGCCGGTTATTACGGCGTGGAACATAAAGAGGCGGTTTTACGTAGCGAAAAGTATTTAAAACAGCTCGATCTGTGGGAAAAACGTCATGAACGCGCGCGGATGCTCTCCGGTGGGATGAAACGCCGTCTGATGATCGCCCGCGCATTGATGCATGAGCCTAAGCTATTGATTCTCGACGAGCCGACGGCGGGCGTCGATATTGAATTGCGTCGCTCGATGTGGGGATTCCTGAAAGACTTAAACGCCAAAGGCACCACGATTATTCTCACCACCCACTATCTGGAAGAGGCGGAAATGCTGTGCCGCAATATCGGTATTATTCAGCACGGTGAGCTGGTGGAAAATACCTCCATGAAAAATCTGCTTTCAAAGCTGAAATCGGAGACGTTTATTCTGGATTTAGCGCCAAAAAGCCCGCTGCCTAAGCTTGCGGGTTATCAATATCGTCTGGTGGATACCTCGACTCTGGAGGTTGAAGTGTTGCGCGAGCAGGGGGTTAACAGCGTTTTTAGCCAACTGAGCGAGCAGGGGGTTCAGGTATTAAGTATGCGTAATAAAGCCAACCGTCTGGAAGAACTGTTTGTGTCGCTGGTGCATGAAAAACAAGGAGATCGCGCATGATGCAGCTTTACTGGGTTGCCCTTAAAAGCATCTGGGCGAAAGAGATCCACCGCTTTATGCGGATCTGGGTGCAAACGCTAGTGCCGCCTGTCATCACGATGACGCTCTATTTTATTATTTTCGGTAACCTGATCGGTTCGCGCATCGGCGAAATGCATGGTTTTAGCTATATGCAATTTATTGTGCCGGGCCTGATTATGATGGCGGTTATTACTAACTCCTACGCGAATGTCGCGTCGTCATTTTTTAGCGCCAAGTTTCAGCGCAATATTGAGGAACTGCTGGTCGCGCCGGTACCAACGCACGTGATTATCGCCGGATTTGTCGGCGGCGGCGTAGCGCGCGGGCTGTGCGTGGGGATTCTGGTGACGGCGATTTCGCTCTTTTTCGTGCCTTTCCAGGTGCATTCCTGGGTATTTGTCGCGCTAACGCTGATTCTGACCGCGATTCTGTTCTCGCTGGCCGGACTGCTGAACGCCGTGTTTGCGAAAACCTTTGACGATATCAGCCTGATCCCGACCTTTGTGCTGACGCCGCTGACCTACCTCGGCGGGGTATTTTACTCGCTGACGCTGCTGCCGCCGTTCTGGCAAGGGTTGTCGCACCTGAACCCGATCGTCTACATGATCAGCGGCTTCCGTTATGGTTTCCTGGGTATCCATGATGTGCCGCTGGTCACCACATTTGGCGTACTGGTGATCTTTATCGCCGCTTTCTACCTGCTGTGCTGGTCGCTGATCCAGCGTGGGCGCGGTTTGCGCAGTTAAGTGTTGACAGGGGAGATGGGGCGTTGGGTTGCACTTCGCTTCACCCCATCTACGGGGCCGTAATATCAATGGGTTACGGGTCTGTAGGGGGAGGCTTGCTGAAACCCAACGCTTCTCTCAGCGAATCTGAATCTCCAGCGTGGCGGTAGCCTGGTATTCTCCGGTGTGGGGAACATGTCCGGTGGTATTGACCGGCGCGGCGGTGAACTCGGTGCTGCCTCTACCGTCGGCGTAATCTTCAATCGGCAATTCGGCGCTGCCGCCGGGAACGATGGTCTTATCGTATTTATCGGAAATCCGTATCCCTAAATTCTCATTGTCGGTTTTCAGGTATTCCGGGTTGTGCGGATCGGTTTCTCCATTCAATGACATTGACAGGTTGGTGCCGTCCGCCACGTTGCTACAGGTAAAGTTTACCTGAGTGGTGATGTGCGAGTTCTGCGGACTGTCGCCGAGGTGACGAATATCTTTGCCCTCAATATCCGGCAGCCTGACCTCGATAACCTGCCCGGCGTTGATGGAACAGGACTGTGGCACGGTAATGGTCCCGGACATGGTGACGTGCGCGATAGGGGGAACGGAGGGGGGAATATTATCTCCACTGCTGCCCGGCGTTTTTGATAAATAGAGATTCATGATCGTTGTTTGCGGGATCGAGATTTCTCCGACCAAAGGATGAGTAATATAAATCCTTACCGTGCCTTTATTACCCGCCGTCATTGATTTCATTTCTGCATCGCCACAGCCGCCTGCGGAGGCATCATTATTGCTGATTGAGGAAAACGGGACGGGAATATATTCGCCAAGCTTCCCGGCTATATACGCTTCGGTACCAATTTCCAGTTTGCCTGCCACGAGGACATAGTAATCCATATGTCCGTAGTATCGCGCCTCGCTGTGCGTGCCTTTCTGCGTCAGATCGCCGGTGGTCGCGGTGAAATAGTTGTACCCGCGATAATCACTGTTATCGCAGTCGCATTTAGCCGAATATTCTCCGCCTGCTGACCAGTGCTCTTCAACGATGGTTCCCGTCTGGTTCCCATCCGTATCGGTAATGGTTTGATTAAAACTAAAAGGAAAATCATGCGTGCCGCTGGTTGGTTGACACCAGCCGCTTCCGTTGCCCATCGTTCCGTCTGCCAGCGCATGGCCTGAAAATAGCGACAATGCCAGCAGCATCCATAAATTCTTCATTGTGTTCCTCACTGGCAGACGGCGTTCGCCATCACGATGCCGTTCATATTTTTGCTGATATCCAGACGGTAATCCGCGCGGCAAGAGGCGCTTCCCCAGTTCACCAGGAGCAGGCCCTCTTCCGGCAGGCCGCTGAGGAAGACCTGGCCTTTATCGCCGACGATACTGGCCAGGTTCGCATCCTGCCCATCGACGCTTGCCGTCGCGCCAAAGGGCACGGGCTCGCCATTGCTGCGCGTCAGCGTTAACAGCGCGCGATAGCCCTTATGCGTGTCATACGCCGCGCGCACCACCGCATTACGTGTCGGGTAGACGGTCTGGTTGTTGAGTGGAATATCCACGTTGTCGGCAAACGAGCTGCTGTCGAGCGAGATATCGTAGCGATAATACGGAGTGACGTTGGGGATCACCGTATAACCCCGGAAGTCGGTGGCGACGCCGGTCTGGTTTTCAACTGAAACGCCGCTGGCACCGGGCGCTTTAATTAAAATCGCCGCGCCGGTAATTGGCTGGCTCAGGGTAATACCGTTTTCGTGCGCCAGAATGCCGCCGCTGATGCCGTAGCTGACCTGTTGGCTATCTGGCGACTGATTGTAACCGGCGTTGAGGTTGGCATAAGTGCCTTTGTAGCTGGCGTTTACCCCGCCGGAATCACCGTCTTGTGTGCTGTGGCTCTGCTGTAACGACCAGTTCAGGTTTCTGTCACGCAGCGCGGTGCCGCTAAGGGTGGTGCTGTTCACCGTAGCATCGTGCTTACGCGTGTTCAGCATATAGCTGGCGTATAGCCTGGAATCGAACACCGTAAACGGAACATGCAGCGACAGCGTGAACAGCCGATCGTTCTGGTTATAACGATCGTCGTCGTTATCATCATCGTCATTATCCGATCGGTACTGGTAGGTGTTTTTGTTATAGCTGTAGCTTAACGTATAGCTCACCGGGCCCCAGCTATTGTTGTAGTTGGCGCTCAGAGATTCCATCTGCTGCGCGCTGTGCCAGTAATCTTCTTTTACCCAACTTAGCGTTAAGGAACCGAGCGTATCGCTAATTTGCTGGTTGACTGAAGCTTCGAAACGATTATGGCGCTTGCCGTAGTTATCATAAAAATCGTCGTCCGGGTTGATCACCTCGCTCAGCGAATTGTAGTTTTCGCTGGCGTAACGATAGCCGGCCAGCGAAAACGTGGTGCCCGTACTGACGACGCCCTTGCTGTAGCGGACGCGCCAGGATTGCCCGGCTTCTTTGCGGCCATCGTCAAATTTGGCGTGCGACCAGATACCGTCCAGGGAAATGGCCCCCAGCATCTGCATATTTTGCCCGACGCCGAAGGCGACGGACTGGTATTTATCGCCGGCAATCTGGCTGCCGCCGTACAGCGTGATACCCCACGGCAGGCCGTACAGCAGGGTCGCCTGGCCGAAGTCGTCCAGCGTGTGGTTGTCGTAATCACGATATTTACCCACGGTCACGCTGTATTTTGCCCGTCCGGTGCGCTGCAGAATCGGCAGCGAAGAGTAGGGCACGATAAAATGCTGTTCGCTACCGTCGGCTTCTTTTACCGTCACGTCGTAGTCGCCGTTGCTGCCGGTGGGAAACATATCGTTGATTTCAAATTCGCCCGGCGAAACGGCAGTTTGATAGGCGATATAACCGTTTTGCCGCACGATAACCTGCGCGTTTGAACGGGCGATGCCGCGAATCGTCGGGGCGTAACCACGCTGGCTGTTGGGCTGCATTTGATCGTCAGAGGTGAGCTGGAGGCCGCGAAAAGGTACGCTGTCGAACACGTCGGATGGCGTATTGCTGTCTCCGGCGGTGAACTGGCTTTTCAGCGCGATAATGTCGCGCTGTAAATAGTTATAAACGCTGTTCCAGCTACCGCTCTCGCCGTTATTTGCGCTCCAGTTACTGTAGTTGCGAAAACGCCACGGCCCGAGGTTAAAACCCGGCTGGAGAGCGAGATACTTCGATTCCGCATCGTCGGAATCCTCACTGGAACCGTACTCTTTATAGCCGCTGAAACTGTAGTTCAGCATTAGCGCGGTAATTCCCTCCTGCCACTTTTCCGGCGGCACGTAGCCGCGCGCGTTGTTGGCGATGTAGAGTTGAGGGATGCTTATCGATAATGCCTGTTGCTGAAAATCAAACTGCTGGCTGGCGCCGGGGATAGCGCTGAGATTGACGCAGCTTTTTTCACTCTCCAGCGTTGGAAAAAGGTCGGTTTTGACGCCGTTATCTTTTAGTTCCTGAAGCCGTAAACAGCCCTGTAATGCCTGTTGACCGTCACTGAGCGTCGTGAGTTGAAAATCAACGTTTCGCGCGCCGATTTCTGTTTTGTTGATAATGATAGTGACGTAATAGGTGCCAGGAAGTTGGCTTTTGTCGTTATCAAATGTCGACAGATCGACGCTTGTGCGATTCGCCTGCCCATGGTGTTCAATAAATGCCGGATTGAAATAGTCGCGCGCCCATGCAACATGTGCGAACGTGCTGCCCAGCGCGATACACACAGCGCAGCGCGATAAATAAAATCCCCTGTGTTGCCCTTTGCGCATCGGCACTCTCATCCCTGTCACTCTTCTCAAGGCGTTTGTTTATGTTCGGGGCCAGTACCGCCAAAATCGTTGATGATAGACCAGGCGATCGGGCCGCTGGCGGCGGCAGGCAGCGTGTACTGCGCGTTGCCGAAAGGCGCCACATAGCGCGGGGCTTTTATTTTTTGACTGCCAACGGAAAGGGTGGCGAAGTTCATATAATAGGGCGTGGGGTTCTTCACGGTGAGCGTGCGACCCTGACGCGACCACGTTAACCGATCGGCAACCTCTTCTGGCTTTTGGGTTAACGCTTTTGGCCGGTAAATCAGCTTAAATTCCGCTTTAACGGCCAGCATGAGCGTATTGTGCTTATTGTCCGGATTGCTGCTGGGAATCGATTTAATATCCAGCCAGTACAGCGACTCGCGATCTTCCGGCAAATTGCCGCCGGTACGGATAATTCGCAGTACGTTCTTTTGCCCGCCATTAAGGCGAAAAAGCGGCGGGGTGACCATAAACGGCGCATCGCCGCTCGCCCCGGTTTCGCTGATCGATTGCGCCCAGGACTGAATTAAATAGGGAACGTTGTCGCTATTGCTTATCGATATGGATGCATCTTTGGCATCGCCGTGAAAAATAACCCGCGTTGCGCCGATGTTTATCCCTGCGGCATGCGCCAGCGAACCGCACAACAGGCAACAAAGCAACCCTGCTTTAGCCAATGAATTCATTGATGACCTCAATAAACAAATGGGCCAGCCGACGCTGGCCGCCAGGATCAGTTATATTGCAGATAGAATGTTGCGCTTGCATCGACATTTCCCGACCCAACGGGAACCGCGGTGGCGATATAGCGGGCGGTGAAAGGCATTGAGAGTGTCGTCACCCCCTCTTCTGTAGGGAGCGCGACTGCGGAAGACCATGCCTGAAGATCGTTAAAGGTCACTGGCGTACTGTCACCCGTTTTATCAAGAATTTGCACGCCAATATTCTGAGCATCAGCCTCATTTTTCAGGATGGTCGCATCGGTTCCGTTGAGCGTACCTTCAAAGCGTGCCTGTACATTGCTGTAGATGTTTGCGTCGCAGTTTTCGAGATCGATGGTGAAGCCTTTATCCCCTGCCGTTTGCCCTGCGGCAGTAAAAAGAGAGGCAAATTCGTTCTGTAATGTTACCTCTATTAATACTGAATCCGTTTTTACCGTACAGGCGTTTTGCTGAATGAGGCCGGTGATATGTACGGTGCCGTCTTTAGCGGTGTCTGCCAGCGCGGCGGGGGAGAGGGTGATGGCAGCCAGTGCCACAGCGAGTGTTTTTAAGGTGAGTTTCATTATCTTTGATCCTTTAAGATATTATAAATATTGACATAGTAGCAATATTTATTGTGTGGAAAGTTATTGTTCTTTTTATTCCCGAATGAGTAAATATGATGTTCGATGATTTTTGCGGCGCGAAGAAAAATTCAGAATACATAAATATAAAATATTTATAATATATATTTTATTGATTGTTTTGGTGGGTGTTTGTTTAATAATTGCCGTGATTATACTTTCAATGGGCCAGATTCTATGAAGGCTGCGAACATTTTTAAAAATAATGCAAATTTTTTTGAATAAAAAATGATCGTGGTCATAGAGTGTTGTCGGCCAAAAAAACATGCTGACATGCTGGATTGGAGCTCAATGGAGGAGAAGTTATGCTGGGATGGGTGATTACCTGCCATGACGATCGCGCACAGGATATGCTTGATCGCCTGGAGAGAAAAAATGGTCCGCTGGCGCAATGCCGGGCGGTCAATTTTTGGCGCGGCGTGAGCTCAAACATGTTGAGCCGTATGATGTGTGATGCCCTCCATGCCACCGACTCCGGTGAAGGCGTGATATTTTTAACCGACATTTCCGGCGCGGCGCCTTATCGTGTAGCGTCGCTGATGAGCCATAAACATTCTCAATGTGAAGTTATTTCAGGTGTCAGCTATTCATTGATAGAGGAAATGCTTCCTTTGCGAGAGTCGATGAGCAGTTCAGCATTTCGCGACCAGATTGTCGCGCTTGGCGCGCCGGATGTCACCAGTCTCTGGCATCAGCAGCAGAAAAACCCGCCTTTTGTATTGCTACATGATTTGTATGAGTTTTGATCAATACCATTGACGACGCTTTTGCTACAATAACGGCGTTTTTTCGCCTCGGTTATGATATATGGTTATGCGCGTTGTTCTTATCTTGCTGTTCTTTTTCTCCGGTAATGTGTTGGCTGCCTTGCCCGCTCGTTATATGCAAACGACGAAAGACGCCGCCATCTGGTCGCAGATTGGCGATAAAATGGTGACCGTAGGGAATATCCGCGCCGGACAAATTCTTTCCGTAACGCCTGTTGCGGCTGATTATTATGCCTTTAAATTCGGCTTCGGCGAGGGGTTTATCGATAAAGGCCATCTGGAACCTGTGCAGGGAAAACAAAAAGTGGAAGATGGCCTGGGCGATCTTAACAAGCCGCTCAGCAATCAGAATCTGGTGACCTGGAAGGACACGCCGGTGTATAACGCGCCGGACATCAGTAGCGCCCCGTTTGGCGTATTGGTGGATAACTTGCGTTACCCCATTATTAGTAAGCTGAAAGGCAGGCTACATCAAACCTGGTATCAGATCCGTATTGGCGACAGGCTGGCTTATGTCAGCGCCATGGATGCGCAGGAAGACAACGGCATTCCGATTTTGACCTATCATCACATCTTACGTGATGAAGAGAATACCCGTTTTCGCCATACGTCCACCACGACTTCGGTTCGGGCATTCAGCAACCAAATGACCTGGCTTCGCGATCGCGGCTATGCCACGTTGACGATGTACCAACTGGAGGATTACATCCATAACCGCGCGAATTTCCCGGCGCGCGCGGTGGCTATCACCTTTGATGATGGCCTTAAATCGGTGAGTCGCTATGCGTATCCGGTATTAAAGCAGTACGGTATGAAAGCGACGGCATTTATTATTTCATCGCGTATTAAGCGCCATCCGCAAAAATGGAATCCCAGGTCGCTGCAATTTATGAGCGTGTCCGAATTGCGCAAGATAAGCGATGTTTTTGATTTTCAGTCGCATACTCACTTTTTACATCGGGTAGATGGGCATCGTCGTCCGATTTTATATAGCCGCAGCTACCATAATATTCTGTTTGATTTTGAACGTTCGCGGCGGGCGCTCGCACAGTTTACTCCGCACGTATTTTATCTTTCTTATCCCTTTGGCGGCTATAACGCGACCGCGATCAAAGCAGCAAAAGACGCCGGTTTCCATCTGGCGGTCACCACGGTGAGAGGGAAGGTGAAGCCGGGAGATAATCCGATGCTGCTCAAAAGGCTGTATATTTTACGCACGGATTCGCTGGAAACCATGTCGCGGCTGATCAGCAACCAGCCGCAGGGGTAAGGACTATCAGGCGACCTGGACCGGAATGGCTTTCGCGGTACGCTTCATTTCGTTGTCGCCTTCAAAGTAGGCCACTTTCGGCCGCCATGTCCGGGCTTCTTCATCAGACATGGTGACGAAGCTGGCGATAATCACAATGTCGCCAACCTCAGCGCAGTGCGCCGCCGCGCCGTTCACCGAGATGATTCTGGAGCCGCGTTCAGCCGCAATCGCATAGGTTGAGAAACGTTTCCCATTGGTCACGTTCCAGATATCAATCGCTTCGTTTTCCAGAATACCGGAGGCATCGAGGAAATCCTGGTCAATGGCACAGGAACCTTCGTAGTGCAGGTCCGCCTGCGTGACTTTTACGCGGTGGAGCTTGCCTTGCAGCATGGTGCGAATCATAACATCTATACCCTGTCGTTTATCTTGACTAAGCAGGCGCTTGTGGCCTGCTTTGGAAATTCTCAGGCAGTATTGCCCGATTTTTAACCCCTGTCTACTGGGCTAATGTAACGCTTTGATTATCGATCAGACGCGCCTGACCCAGCCAGGCGGCGGCCAGAATCACGGCGCGTTTGCTGGTTTCCGTCAGTTCCAGCAGCGTGTCGGCATCACGGATTTGAATGTCGTCGGCACGGAAGCCTTTTTCATTCAATTCCTGTTCGGCAATGGCAATAATCTCTTGCAGCTCACGATTACCCGCAATCAGTTTTTCAGCGATGCTATTCATCACGTTGTGTAGACCTGGCGCAATTTTGCGCTGCTCTGCGGTCAGATAACTGTTACGTGAGCTGAGCGCCAGACCGTCTTTGGCGCGAATAATCGGCACGCCGACGATCTCAATGTCATAACTCATATCCGCCACCATTTTGCGAATCAGCGCCAGTTGCTGGAAATCTTTCTCGCCAAAGCAGGCGATATCCGGCTGGATCAGGTTGAACAGCTTGCTGACGATGGTCGAGACGCCGCGGAAGTGGCCCGGACGGCTGGCGCCTTCCAGCATGGTGGAGAGGCCGGGAACATCAACGTACGTCTGGCCTTCCAGCCCCTGCGGGTAAATTTCCTCAACGGCTGGCGCAAAGACATAATCGACTTTGCGCTTGTTCAGCTTTTCACAGTCTTCCTGCAGCGTGCGCGGATAACGCACCAGATCGTCCGGCCGGTCAAACTGCATCGGATTGACGAAAATGCTGACGAACACCACATCAGCCCGGGCTTTTGCCTCATCGACCAGCTTCATATGACCGTCGTGCAGATTGCCCATGGTGGGAACCAGTGCGACGCGTTTGCCTTCCTGACGCAGACGACGGATATGCTGGCGCAGCAGCGGCAGGGTTTCAATGATTAGCACAACAAGACTCCTTGAGTTGCCTGATGATCCTGCCCGATGGCGCTGCGCTTATCAGGCCTACATCCGTTGAGGATCTGTAGGCCGGATAAGACGCGTCGCGTCGCCATCCGGCACGGTTAGAAAAATTAGTGAAAGCTGTGTTCTTCGCCCGGATAAACGCCGGACTCCACTTCAGCTATATACTGCCGTACAGCTGCGCGCATGTCGCCCGTTTCGGCAAGGAAATTTTTCGCAAATTTAGGGATATGGCCGCCGGTGATGCCGAACGCGTCGTGCATTACCAGGATCTGCCCGTCGGTAACGTTGCCCGCGCCGATGCCGATCACCGGAATCGACAGTGCTTCCGTGACGCGCTTCGCCAGTTCAACCGGCACGCATTCCAGCACCAGCAGCTGTGCGCCCGCCGCTTCTAAGGCCAGCGCGTCATCCAGCAGCACCTGCCCGGCGTCGCCGCGCCCCTGAATTTTATAGCCGCCGAAGATATTCACCGACTGCGGCGTCAGCCCCAGATGGCCGCACACCGGCACGGCGCGTTCGGTGAGCATTTTCACCGTATCAACCAGCCATGTGCCGCCTTCGATCTTGACCATATTGGCCCCGGCGCGCATCACGATGGCCGCGTTTTCAAACGCCTGTTCCGGCGTGGCATAAGCCATAAACGGCAGGTCGGAGAGCAGCAGGCAGTTCGGCGCGCCACGGCGAACGGCGCGGGTGTGGTAGGCGATATCTTCCACGGTGACCGGCAGGGTGGAGTCGTGCCCCTGAATTGTCATGCCCAGGGAATCGCCCACCAGCATCACGTTGATGCCTTCATCGGCGAACAGTTTGGCAAAGCTATAGTCGTAGGCGGTGATTGTCGCGAAGCGCTTCTTTTCCTGTTTGCATTTTTGCAGCAGTGAGATAGTGGTGGGTTTGCTCATAACCTCTCCGGCCATAATATTGATGAATAGAATGGCCGCATTGTAGGGGAATGACCGAAGAAAGTGTTAGCGCTTTGTGGGAAAGGAAAAAACCGGCAGAGGAGGTCTACCGGAATAAACATCAGGGATAAGTAATGGTGAATTTACCCGTAGCTTTGAATTTTCCTGGGGTTATCGCTTTGTTACCATCCTGTTTCAGGGTCGCCTGGAAATTCATTACCTGCTCAGCATTCCCAATTTCGCTATTTCCGTAATCCGGGGAATTAGTAAAAGAATAAATAGAACTGCTGATGTTTGGCTTAAGTAAGGTCCAGTCAGCAGGACTGTTTGGATTTTTCTCCCCTTCGATCATAACACCAATGCCATCAGCCGCTTCACTGCCGGTAAGTGTATTACCGAGCAAGGTGTTATCCTGTCCTCCTACCGTTGCAGAACTTAACGTAACATTCAATTCTTTAACGTAAGCGCAATTACTGAGCTTTATGGAAAATTTGCGGTTAATGGTATTCGCCGAAATGTCTTTGGCATTCTGTTCCCCAAATGGAACCGTTGAATTTGTTACCCCATCGCCTGTGACCGCATTGGCCTGGCAGGTAGGATAGTTAATCGTCAACTGATTTGGTGCTATATTGTAATATACATTATGTGAGCCTGAGAAGGCTGGTGATGAAGCAAATTGATAATCATACGATTGTTCTTTTCGTAGCGAGACAGATAACGAAGTTGCTCCGGCAGGATTAAAAGAGTCATCAATATACAAATGATATTTAACCCACAGAACAATACCGCCTAATCCAAAATAGGTCCAGTTGGTTGGCCTCTGACAGAGTTCGAAACGACCATCCTTTGGCATGATATTTGTTAAATCAAATTTTTTTGCGCCGGACGTTTCTCCGTTGCTCCAGTTTATCCAGAATTTTTCACCCCAGTATTGGCCGCCAAAGTTGATATTGGTGACTTCGATACCCATGTACATACCAGGAGTATTAGTTTCCCATAACATATTACCGTTGTAGGTTTTACCGGAGTTCTTGTAGCCATGATACAGTGTCAGGACATGGTTATCATGATCTTTGTTACAACTTAGCCCAGTAGTGGGGTCGAGCTCTGTCGCATCATTCGATACGGAGATTTCACGCAGTCCTGAGCCGTTATGAATAGCTATTGGATTAAGCATGTTTTTGGGCGCATAGGATTTTGTAAAATCCTGCACCGCTCCCCATACGTTTCCCCCTTCATTCTTTGTATATTGGCCTACATATAGTGACCAGCCATACGAAGGCGTCACAAAAGAAACGAAAGATAACAGTAATAATGATATGATTTTAACGACACTCTTTAGTCTCTGAGTGTTTAATAGCATCAGTCGGTGAACGCATTTTGTTATCATAATAGTTAACTGGTCCTCACGTTATTCGTATTCAACATTTACCAGCACGCGGCTGCTGAGTTTGCCGGGGACGACCACGTCGTTACTGAGGACTTTCTGCATCCGGGCATAAAACGTCCATGAGGTATCGCTGTATGTCGTCGCGGCAAAGGTTGCCCGCGAGGAGCCATCGGTGTTCAGAACGTTATGGCGGGGTGACTCGGTGGTAAAAATCACTACGCCGACGTTGGAGGCACCGTCTGTGCTGGTCGCTAAATCATTGGCAAACACCTGCTTATTACCGGTAACGAACTGCCCGCTCTGTGGTAAGAAGTTAAACGTGACGTTCGTGATTGCGCCGCCGCTAACCGGGCAGCTTATCAACTTAATCAGAAATTCCTTGCCGCCCCCGTAGTCCGTTTCCGCCGTGATGCCATCGGCAAAGTAACTCGGCCCGACGGTCGCTAAACTGACTGTACCATTACCGTCAATTTCAATCTGGCAGGTATCTTTCTGCACGGTGGCGGTAAAATCCACGTTGGTGTCGGCATACAGCGGCGCGATAAACAGGGCTGTTGCCAGCCCTGAAAATAACGTGGCGAGCATGAGTCTGCGCAAACGTCTCATTGGTATCACCATTACTGGTAAGTGATGGTGAAGGTGGTGGGGGAATAGAAGTCACCTGCTGTTAGCGCAGTGATTGCATAACCGGTAACCGGCACCATGCGAGCGCTTAACGGATAATCAACCGGTGTGGTTGAACTTGCACTGCTCAGATCAATCTCTTGCGCATTTTTGTTACGGCAGTGGAACTGGACGCTGTTAGAACCTTCCGGGGTATCTGTTGTCCAGAGTTCAACAGCGGTTCTCTGTGCTTTAGACGTCGCTGTGGAGGCGTTGGCAAATTCTGCGTTAGTCGAATCGCTGCCTGCGCAACCTGCATCTCTTGGCGCAATGACCAAAGAGGCTTTTTTATCTTTTAATCCCGCGCAGTCACTGAAGCGCAGTTTAAAGCTTTTGACTTTTGTTTTGGCAAAAACTTCCGAAATGTAGACGTTGCCAAATGCGATAGTATCGGTGGCGGTTTCACCGTCCAGCACCGATGCGGAGCAGGTTCCCGCCGTGATGTTGGCATTTACCGTTAAGTCCAGGCTGGCGGTGCCATCGGCCTGCGCCATTGTTGATACGCCCGCGGTCATGGTCGCCAGTGCGCCTAAGATTACGCCGCGCAATACTTGCTTTTTCATTATCATCGTCCCTGTTATTGATAAGTGAAGTTAAACGTAGCGGTAGAGCTGAAGGCACCCATGGTACCCGCGCCGTCGGTCAGTTCACGCAGCGCAACCGTCATCTCTACTTCGTTTGCTGTGCGCTCGTCGTCAGTCCAGGTAATTGAACCGGAGCCTGGCGTGAAATAGGTTTCATCGGTGGTGCTCTTACGCTTAAAG
The DNA here is from genome assembly GCF_020268625.1 of Salmonella sp. JXY0409-18. Classification (NCBI taxonomy): domain Bacteria; kingdom Pseudomonadati; phylum Pseudomonadota; class Gammaproteobacteria; order Enterobacterales; family Enterobacteriaceae; genus Salmonella; species Salmonella sp. JXY0409-18. Next base: position 3,642,360 of record NZ_CP084216.1, on the reverse strand, counting down.
CCCATACCAATATTGCTGGCCGCATCGGACGCCGCAGACTGGTTTTTAATAAAGTTGCCGCTGGCATCCGCAGAGCTGCCGAGTGCGGTGGTAATTTTCGTCAGGGCGGCACTGCAATCTTTCGCCACAAACTTAAAGTTTTTCTGCGATTCCGCTGATTTTTTTATGATTTTATCCAACCCGACATCGCCGACATTCAGCGTATAGCCGCTGGTAGCATCACCCGATACGTTCGAGCCATCTAACGCCGCAATCGACATGCTGCACGTCGTGGCCAGCACGGTAGCGGTAAAGTCAACGTTGATATCTTCCGCCTGACTGGTCAGTGGAAATATCATCGCGAGCACAGAGGCTGCTAAAAGGTGCTTATTCCTTCTCATTGTCTATTCCATTTGATTTAAGGTTATTAACACGACAGGTTACGTGGTCTAACAGTAAGGTCTGGCTGGACCCTACCGTTTGTTGCGTTGCAGGCAACGCAAAGGTTGCTGAACAAGTTACTGGCTGGTTTTCTTCAAACCAACGTACTGAGAGTTCGCCCGCATCGCTGATACCGCGAACAAAAGCCTGTCCGCCCTGGCCCATGTTGCCGATCTGCACATCGTTCTCGTAGATTTCTGCGCCAAACGGCAGAGCTTTGCCGTCATTGCGGGACATGTTAAGAATGACCGAGCGTCCCTGGTCGGTTTCAAAACTGGCTAAGACCACCGCGCCATCGCGCGGCACCAGAGTTGCGCTGGTGCTCTTAAGCTCAACGTCGTTTTCCAGTGTGTCGATATCGACATTGACCAGGTTTTCTCTGTAGGCGGAAAGCGAGTTTGTCGCGCCGTAGCCCCAGCGATCGATGGTGCTGTTGCCACCATTGATGCGTGCGCCTTTCGCGCCGGGGGCTTTTACCAGCACGATGGCATCGCTATTACCGAAGTTATCGTTAGTGAACGTCAGGCCGCCGCCATGCAGGACAAAGCCCCCGTTTGTCGCGAGCGAATATTGTCGGCTGCTATCGTTATTGGCAGAGGCTGAGGCCGAAATATCTCCCCACGGGGATTGATAGCTGGCATAGCCGCCGATATCAGAGATGCTCTTGCCCTCTTTCTGCATGGTATAACCCGTATTTACGCTATAGTTCAGCATATTGTCTTTGCTGCTACCGCTGCTGTTCATGCTCAGGTTATGGCCACCGTTAAAGTCCGTCCGCATCTGCGTGGAGAGGGTGTTAAAACCGGAACGGCGACTCTCCCCGCCAAGCAGGTTGGCGAGCGGAATACTTAGGTTGATATAGAGCGAATCATCTTTTTTACCGTCTTCATCCCAGGTGCGTTGCAGGTTGACGCTCATGCTGCCCCATGAGAAGCCTTTGCCGTAGCCCAGCGTATAATCGCTGCGGCTGTCGCCCGTCGCCCAGTAATCGGTCCAGGAGCCTGAGAGATAAAAGGAACCGTAATCCGTTTCGCCATACTGTAACGGCTGGCTGATGCTGAGGGTGATCTGGTTTTTCAGGCGCGCAAAGTTATTCATGGTGTTGCGCTGGTCGTCATCCCCATATTTCGCTTCGTCGATCAACTGAAGCGCATCGTTCAGCCCCAGATAATTCTGGGTTGAATAGCGGTAGGCCGCCACGTTAAACGAGGTATCAGTGGCTTCAATCAGCTTGTTCCACGTTAAGCGGTAGCTCTGCCCCTGATAGGTTTTATCGTCAGGGATCTCCGCGCGGGAGTGGGTGACGTCCAGCGCGATGGCGCCAAACGGCGTGTTGAGGCCCATGCCGAGCAACCCCGCCAGGTAGTGATTATCGGTAGCCTGAACGCCAGTATAGGCGGTCAGATAGTTGTTCAAACCGTAATAGTAGGTACCCTGCGCGACATACGGATTATCGTGAAGATCGTCGTCATTCACTTCCCCGGCGCTGACATCCCAGCGCCCGACGCCGGGTTTTTGCATCTGCATTACCGAGGAGAAGGGCTGGCTAAAGGTACGCTTGCTGCCGTCGGCCTCTTCGATAGTGACGATGAGGTCGCTCCCGTAGCCAGAAGGGCTGAGATCGTTAATCTCGAACGGACCTGGCGGCACCGTTGATTCATAAATTTTGTAGCCGCCCTGGGTAATGGTGACTTTGGCGTTGGTATTGGCGACGCCGCGGATCACAGGGGCGTAGTTGGCAAGCTGTGACGGTAGCATACGGGAGTCACTGTACAGACGCACCCCGCGAATGCTGACCGAGTCGAAAGTCTCGCCAGTGGTGTACGCCTCGCCTAACATCAGTTGCGAGCGCAGCGCAGTGAGATCGCGCTGGATGTAGCGGTTCTGAAAATCGAAGTTACTGCCGCTGTTATTGTTCCAGTTATAGTTACCGTTGGCGCGAAAACGCCATGCTCCGAGGTTAATACCGGTATTGAAAGCGGCGTACATATTGTCGTTATCGACACCGTGATTGGTATTGTGATAGCCGTTAATGTTGTAGGAGAGGAGCGCGGCCGGGATTCCGTTTTCCCATAGCGACGGTTCCACATAGCCGTCATAACTTTTGTTAATCCATGCCTGAGGCACGACGATATCCAGGCGCTGGTCGCCCATATCAAACGTCACGCTGGATTGTTCAATCAGCGCTGGCAGGTTTAAGCAATCGCTGCTCTCGTCGTCGCCTTTCTTCAAAATGGCTTTTTCGCCGACGTTTTGCGGCGACTTAATGTGTAGCTGCGCCAGATTTTTCATGGTCAGGCAGGCCTCGGCGCTTTTTTTGCCGATATCGATAAACGGGATGGTCTGGCTGGCGACGGCCTTCTCATTGACAAACACTCTCACGGTGTACGTTCCCGCTGGCGTGGGGTTGCCATTAGAATAGCGGCTGACATCAATAGACGTAGCGCCATCGCCCATCAGAAATGTGCTGTCGTATTCAACGATGTCCGCAGCCAGGCCGGGCTGACTGTAAAACAACGCACAGCACATCGCGAGCAACGTCTTTTTTGGCATGGTCCTGGTTGTGGAAACGTTTTGCACCGTCTTTTTCATCCTGCTTTGTGATAACGTCATTACAGTGAAGCTGAGCCAGCGATGATGCCGCCGTAGTCATTAATGGACTGGAATTCCAGTTTGCCTGCGCTGGCGTTTTGCAGTCCTTTCACCGTGAAGGCGGCTTTGCCAAAGGGGGCAACCATGGTCGCGTCGACGTCATAGCGTTTTCCGCCGCTGGTGTAGGTGGCAGAGTTAAAGGAGACGTAATACGGAGTCGGGTTATCGGCGCGAAGAACGGCATGGCCCTGTTCGCTGGCGACCTGCCATTTCAGCTGTTTTGCCGCTTCTGCCGGGGCGCCCGGTAAACCCGTCGGGCGATAAAATAGTTTGATGCGGGTGCGAAACGCCAGCTGGAGCAAATTCTTATTTTCTTCCTGGTTGGTATTTGCCTTCGGTGGAACTTCCAGCACGTTGAACCAGAAAACGCTTTCGCGATCTTTCGGTAGCGATTCTGTGGCGGTATACATAATTTTTATCGACTGCCCGCGCTTAGGTTCTATTCGTGATACCGGCGGCGTGGCGGCGAAGGGCGCTTTAATACTGCCCGGCTCGGCATTATCATTGCCGAGATCTATCCAGTTCTGAACTAATAATGGGCTTTTACCTTTATTTTCCAGACGCACGCTGACATCTTTTTTATTTGCATCATAAATAATACGCGTGCCAGAAATAATAATATCGGCCTGGCTGGCAGAGCTAAATAATGCCCCGGTCAGAGCGATAGCAGACAAAGTAAACTTTAAAGAGTGAGACATAAGCCGTCCTTGCTGTATTGAATATCCGAAACAGGGTAAGTAGCGCCGAAATTTGCTACTACCCTGCAATGTGCATCGTCTGTAATACTGTCTGTTAAAGACAGCGAGACTGATGACAAACACCGAAGCTGAATAAATGTTGGGTTTTATTTAACCCGTAAAAATTAACTCATTTATATTCATTGAGTTATTGGTTTTATGGGGCAAGACGCAGCCCAACATTAAACAGCACCAATAGCGTTGTCAGCAATCTGAGAGGCGACTATTACTCGTAAGTAAAGGTATAAATCGCATTGGTGGAGACCAGACCGGTTGTCACGCTGGCACCTGCATCAGACGATTTCACGTAAGACGCTTTAAAGTTGTAGGTTGCGATACCGTTGGTAAAGCTTTCTTCCATCGTGTTAGAAGGATCGTTGATTTTCACCAGCGAGAGAGCGTTGGCATCGTCAACATGGTGAACCGCGATATCAACCGCTTTCGCCGCCTCGATACCGCTGCGGGTCAGCGTTTCGTCGTTATCCAGGGTGCCCTTCGTATTGCTAAAAGAGGAGGACATCGTCAGATGTGATTTCACCAGGCCTGCGCCAGCATCGGAGCAGTCGATAATGATGGAGAAATCTTCTGCGTTTACGCCTGCGGTGCTGTTTTGAACTTCTGCGGTAACATCGCTAACGTGTGCGGTTTTCAGAGTAACCGTACCGTCGATATTGCTATTACCAACAGCGGAGCTGACGACTTTTTTACAGGTTTCAGCGCTGACCAGACCTTCAAAATTAATACGACCACCTTCGACAGCCATAACGGAAGAAGAGCCTAAAGCCATAAATACGGCTGTCGCCAGGAGAACTTTTTTCATACTTGCATCCTTACAAAATGAGATAAATGTACCACTTCAATAAGATTAAAGAGGGACGGCACATTTTATGCGTATATTTCATTATGTAAAATAACGAAATATTATATGTTTGTTTAAACGATATTTGTGGTGAATTTTTTTTTCAAAAGCAAAAATGCTGATTAGATTTATATGTTTTTTAATGATGTTTAAAAACAAGATAGTACATTAAATCTGCAAAAAAAGCGGCTTTAGGGGGAGAGGGATGTTAATGAATTCACTGAATCAATTTAATAATTTTACATATAAATGACATTCATTTTTGCTAAACAATCTTTTAAGTGAAAATAACGATTGGATTTATTCCATTAATTAGTGAGCGAAGTAATAATACAGGTTTCTTAAAAATAATATTAATTAAAAATTACCAGTATGCTGGTGCGGGGGTATGTTGATGAACAAGCTGCGTCAGCGCGACGCCATCGTCGGGGAAGCGCAGTTTTGGAGCGATCTCAAACAGCGGCCACAGCATAAAACCGCGGTTTTTCATGTCGTAGTGCGGAACCGTCAGACGGTCGGTGTTAATGACTTCATCGCCAAACAGCATAATGTCGAGATCCAGCGTACGCGGCCCCCAGCGTTCTGCTTTGCGTACCCGACCCTGTTGCAGCTCAATGCGCTGGGTATGGTTAAGCAATTCTTCGGGGGCGAGGGCGGTATCCAGCGCCACCGCGGCGTTCAGGTAATCGGGCTGATCCTGTGGGCCAAGCGGCGGCGTGCGGTAAAACGAAGAAACCGCGACGATACGGCTATCGGGAATGTTGGCGATAGCCTTCAGGGCGGCATTAACCTGCTCCAGAGGAGAGGCCAGATTACTGCCAAGCGCGATATACGCGATCGTCATACGGTGCCCTCGCGGCGCGGCGCGCGTTTGCGCGGACGTGAACGGCGGCGGCGTGGAGCAGGATCGTCGTCCAGCTCGTTGAGCATTCCTTTTTGTTCCGGCGGCGCGGAAGCCTGAAACTCGGCCCACCACTGCGCCAGACGTTGCAGCTCAGTATTATTTTCCACCTGAGCGCGCAGCTCCAGCAAATCAAACGCGGCGCGGAATTTGGGATGTTCCATCAGCTTCCAGGCGCGTTTGCCCTGGCGTCGCGACATCCGTAACTGAAGCTGCCAAATATCACGGGTAAGCGTGGTCAGACGTTTCGGGATCGCCAGTGAACGGCAGGCTTCATCCAGCACGTCATTCATGGCCAGCGCGAAAGCGTCGTAATAGGCCAGACCGCTCTCCTGAGCGATTTTTTGCGCCATCTCCAGCAGCGGATACCAGAACATGGCGGCAAACAAAAATGCCGGATTAACGCGCATCTCGTTACGGATGCGGTTATCCGTATTCTTCAACACCTGCGCAATGATGCGTTCCATTGCGCTGTCGCCGTTTTCGGTGAAATAACGCGTAATGGTAGGAAACAACGGCTGGAAGAGGTTGTATTCCCGCAGTTGTTGATAGGTTTCAAAACCGTTCCCCGCCTGCAGCAGTTTCAGCGACTCTTCGAACAGGCGCGCGGGAGGAATGTCGTTTAGCAAGGTTGCCAGACGCGGGATTGGCTCAGCCGTTTCAGGGCTGATACGCATATTGAGCTTCGCAGCGAAACGCACGGCGCGCAGCATTCGAACCGGATCTTCGCGGTAGCGCGTTTCCGGATTGCCGATCAGGCGAATCACGCCTTCTTGCAGATCCTGCATCCCGCCGACGTAATCGCGCACGGTAAAATCCGCCACGCTGTAGTAAAGGCTGTTGATGGTGAAATCGCGGCGCTGGGCATCTTCTTCGATAGAGCCGAAGATATTATCGCGCAGCAGCATACCGTTTTGCCCACGCTGGGAGGTCGTACGGTCGCTTTCACTGCCTTCATGATGACCACGAAACGTTGCCACTTCGATAATTTCCGGGCCAAACATCACGTGAGCCAGGCGGAAACGACGCCCCACCAGACGGCAATTGCGGAATAATTTCCGTACCTGATCCGGTGTAGCGTTGGTGGTCACGTCGAAATCCTTCGGCTTTTTGCCGAGCAGGAGATCGCGGACGCCGCCGCCGACCAGGTAGGCTTCATAGCCCGCTTTGTTCAGCCTGTACAGTACCTTGAGGGCATTTTCACTGATATCTTTGCGGGAGATAGCGTGCTGTTCACGCGGGATAATCGTCATATGTGGACGGGCGACGGCTTGTTCTGCCTCGCTCTCCTCGCGGCTTAACACCTTACGGCAAAAATTAGCGACTCGGGTAAAAATAGCGCACCTCGGTAGTGTCATACATTAATAAGATCAACTTACTCTATGTCTTTCGCATTACGGCAGACGGGCGCAAGAGAATAACGCGACCTGGGCTGTAAGCATCATTAACGCCGCAGCAATGCGAAAGACGATGAGCAAAAATAGCGGCTAATCATAGCTCAGCGAGACGCATTTGAGAATGCCGGATTTACATTAGCCGATGTGGGTACGGCTGTAAGCCTCCAGTGCGTCACCGCAAAGCGCAGCAACTCCTCAACAGACATCTCCTGCCACGCTACGAGGTCGCGTTGGCCTAAAAAGCGCAATGCCTGGACCAGTACCGGGCGCGGATCGCCTGTCGCAAGCGCAGGGGCATGATTTTGCTTGGAAAGTTTAGCGCCTTGTTCGTTGAGCGCCAGCGGAAGGTGCACGTAACCTGGCACACGCCAGCCAAACTGTTTATACAGAGAAAGTTGTCGGACAGTGGGTTCGATTAAATCTGCGCCGCGGACGATCTCCGTCACCCCCTGAAAATGATCGTCGACCACCACGGCCAGATTATAAGCAAACAGTCCGTCGCGGCGGTGGATAATAAAATCTTCGCTCGCCAGCTGTGGGTCAGCCTGGATGTCGCCGCGCAAGGCATCATGGAAACGCATCACCGGATGCTGCTGTTTAATTCTGACGGCGGCATTCTCCGGCCCGTGGTATAACGTCCGGCAATGGCCGTCGTAAATACCGCCCAGACGTTGAATGCGCGAGCGGGGGCAAGTGCAGTAGTAGCTCAGTCCCTGCTCGTGAAGCCAGGCCAGCGCCTCGCGATAAGCCTCATGACGCTGTGATTGCCATAAGACCTCGCCATCCCAGTGCAGGCCGTAATGTTCCAGCTGGCGCAGAATGGTCGCTGCGGCACCGGGAACTTCACGTGGGGGGTCGATATCCTCTATGCGAACGCGCCAAATTCCGCGTTGCGCACGGGCTTGTAAATAGCTGCCGAGGGCGGCGATTAACGAGCCGAAATGCAGTTCGCCGGATGGCGACGGCGCGAAACGGCCAATATAGTGTGAGTCAGTCATGCTGCGGGCAATAAAGAATAAGGCGGGAAAACTCCCGCCTGTCATAAATAGGGTAGAAACGAACGGGATTAACCCGCCATCTGTTTTTCGCGAATTTCAGCCAGCGTTTTGCAGTCGATGCACAGATCGGCTGTTGGACGCGCTTCCAGGCGGCGGATACCAATCTCCACCCCGCAGGACTCGCAATAACCGAAGTCTTCATCTTCCACTTTCTTCAGCGTCTTCTCGATCTTTTTGATCAGTTTGCGCTCACGGTCACGATTACGTAACTCCAGGCTAAACTCCTCTTCCTGCGCGGCGCGATCGACCGGATCGGGGAAGTTGGCGGCTTCGTCCTGCATGTGCGTCACAGTGCGATCGACTTCATCCCGGAGTTGATTACGCCATGCTTCAAGAATACGCTTGAAGTGCGATAGCTGGGCTTCGTTCATATACTCTTCGCCCGGTTTCTCCTGGTACGGCTCCACCCCAGCGATGGCGAGAATACTCAGGGACGATGTTTTACGGTTTTGCCCTTCTTGCATGTTGCTTCTCCTTAACACGCACTATCGATCCCCATGTTCGGGGGAAAATCAGGTCGCTATAAATAGCAGATGCTTTTCCGGATAGCAATTATCTAAACGTAACACTTGACAACCCTGTGAGGAAAAGCGTATTTACGCACGCGGCCAGAATACTTAATAATCAGGCTGTTATTCCACTACAACGTTATGGGTACTGGTTCGTTCAGTTCCATTTTTTGGGCTGAAAGTTCTGCTTTATAAGCTAAAACTTCCACGCCTTTATTCTGAGCCTCGCTCAATAGCTGCGCGTATTTTATATCGATATGACGTGCGGGTGAAAAACGTGTAATGGCGGAGTGCAGCACCGCGAACACCACCACCGCGCGATGACCTGCCGCCGCAACGCCCATCAACTCCCGAAGATGTTTTTGCCCTCGTTCGGTAATGGCGTCGGGAAAATAACCGTTTTCTTTTTCCGCTAACGTGACCGATTTCACTTCAATATAGCAGTCCGGGCGGAAATCTGCCTGTAACATAAAATCTATACGGCTGCGCTCGGCGCCATATTTGACTTCACTTTTCAGAATATTGTACCCCGCCAGCGCCGGCAGGCGATTCTCCTGAATCGCTTCTTTCGTTAGCTGGTTCGCCCGCAGCGTATTCACGCAAATGAATGCGCCGGATTGCGTTTCAGTCAATTCCCAGGTATGCGGATATTTGCGTTTAGTATTTTCTGATGTCGAATACCAGACGGTATCGCCTGGCGTGGCGCAGCCGGTCATTGCGCCGGTATTAGGACAGTGCAGCGTAAGCGTCGTACCGTCAGGGGTGATCACATCGGCTAAAAAACGTTTATAGCGCTGAATCAACGTAGCGCGTTGTAAAGGGGGGGAGAATAGCATCGACATTCCTTCATTATTATTCGCCCAGCGTCCAGCGCTGCAGCTCGGCATAGCGGGTACGGCCTTGCCCATACGAAGAGGCGTAAAGCGCAAATGACGTAACCGGAAATGACCAGCAAAAGCCCGGCGGCGGGATAGCCACCGTATGGCTGGCGTCGCGCAGCAGCGTAATATGCGGGTGAAAAGGCTGCGGGCTTTGGTAACAACCGCTGCGGGCGGCCTGCGCGCGCAGCATATTAGCCAACTGCAACAACCCGTGCGGCGGCTGGCGCATCCCCAGCCACACCACGCGTGAACGCAGCCACTGACCGGCGTCATCCAGATGTAGCGTAAAGCCCGGCTGGCGAATTCGTCCGGCCAGTTGCGCAAGCGCGCGCTGCTTATCGTTACTGACGTCGCCTAAAAAGGCCAGCGTCAGGTGTAGGTTCGCCGCTGCCACGGGGCGTCCGTCTTCAGAGGCAAAATGGGTGGCGCGCCAGGCGATAATTTGCGCGCGCGCGTCGTCGGGTAAGTCAATCGCAAAAAACAGCCGTTTTGGCTCAGACATAGGGATACTCGGTTATGGATTAACACGATGCTACAATGCGGCGCAAAGAAAGTTAACCCCGTGGAGCCGTTTGTGACGTCATTGCCCGTTGCCGCCGTATTGCCTGAATTGTTGACAGCCCTCAAAACCGCGCCGCAGGTTTTGTTGTCCGCGCCTACCGGGGCGGGGAAATCCACCTGGCTGCCGTTGCAACTCCTGCAACAAGGTCCGGTTGCTGGAAAAATTCTCCTGCTTGAACCGCGTCGTCTGGCGGCGCGTAATGTCGCGCAGCGTCTGGCGGAAGCGTTGAATGAAAAGCCTGGCGAAACGGTAGGTTACCGGATGCGCGCGCAAAGCTGCGTGGGGCCGCGTACCCGGCTGGAAGTGGTGACAGAAGGCGTATTGACCAGAATGATTCAGCGCGATCCCGAATTACGCGGCGTGGGGCTGGTGATACTGGATGAATTTCATGAGCGCAGTTTACAGGCGGATTTAGCGTTGGCGCTGTTGCTGGATATCCAGCAAGGGCTTCGTGACGATCTCAGGCTGTTAATCATGTCAGCGACGCTGGATAACGACAGGCTCTGTCAGCGACTGCCTGATGCGCCGACGATCGTCTCGGAGGGGCGCGCGTTCCCGGTGGAGCGACGTTATCAACCGCTTGCGGCGCATTTGCGTTTTGATGAAGCCGTCGCGATGGCGACAGCGGAACTGCTGCGCAATGAAAACGGTTCGCTGCTGCTATTTTTACCCGGCGTAGGCGAAATACAGCGCGTTCATGAACATCTGGCGTCGCGGGTAGGGAGTGATGTCCTGCTTTGTCCGCTGTATGGCGCATTGTCTCTGGAGGCGCAACGCAAAGCGATTGTTCCCGCACCCGCCGGGATGCGTAAAGTGGTGTTGGCGACTAACATTGCCGAAACCAGTTTGACGATTGAAGGGATTCGTCTGGTCGTCGATAGCGCTCAGGAGCGCGTGGCGCGATTCGACGCGCGAACGGGACTGACGCGGCTGGTTACGCAGCGTATCAGTCAGGCGTCAATGACGCAGCGTGCGGGGCGCGCCGGACGACTGGCGCCGGGAATCTGTTTACATCTGCTGGCAAAAGAACAGGCGGAGCGGGCGGCGGCGCAAAGCGATCCGGAAATCTTACACAGCGACCTCTCCGGTTTGTTGATGGAGGTGTTGCAGTGGGGATGTCACGATCCGGCATCGCTTTTCTGGCTGGACAGGCCGCCGGAGGTGAATCTTCAGGCCGCCCGCCGTTTATTATTGATGTTAGGCGCGCTGGAGGGCGAGCGATTAAGCGCGCGGGGGCGGAAAATGGCGGCAATGGGTAACGATCCGCGTCTGGCGGCGATGTTAGTCAACGCCGACGAGGGCGATAGCGCCGCCACCGCCGCCATGCTCGCGGCCATCCTTGAGGACCCGCCGCGCGGCGGCGGTACGGATTTAAGCGTGCTATTTTCGCGGCGACAGCCGGGCTGGCAGCAGCGTAGCCAGCAGCTTTTAAAACGGCTGCAGGTGCGTAATGGCGAGCCGGATAGCGCGCTTATTATGCCGCTATTGGCCAGAGCGTTTAGCGACCGCATCGCGCGGCGCCGTGGTCAGGAAGGGCGCTATCAGTTAGCCAATGGTATGGGAGCGATGCTAGATGCGGATGACGCGTTGGGACGTCATGAATGGCTGATCGCGCCGCTGTTGCTGCAAGGGAGCGCCTCGCCGGACGCCCGAATATTGTTGGCGCAGCCGCTGGATATTGCCTCGCTGATTCAGTCGTGTCCTGATTTACTACGCCAGCCTGACACGGTTGAATGGGACGAAGCGCAGGGAACGTTGAAAGCGTGGCGCAGAATGCGTATTGGACAGTTGACGGTTAGCGTTCAGCCACTGGCGAAGCCGTCTGAAGAGGAGCTTCATCAGGCGATGCTGAACGGCATCCGCGATAAAGGTCTGGCCGTCCTTAACTGGACGCCGGAAGCGGAGCAGTTCCGTCTGCGTCTGCACTGTGCGGCGAAATGGCTGCCGGAATATGACTGGCCTGCCGTGGACGAGGCGTCGCTGCTGGCGACTCTGGAAAACTGGTTGCTGCCGCACATGACAGGCGTACAGTCGTTACGGAGTCTGAAATCTCTGAATGTGACTCAGGCGTTACGGGGACTGCTTGACTATGCCATGCTGCAACGTCTGGATAGTGAACTGCCTGGGCATTACACTGTGCCGACGGGAAGCCGAATAACGATTCGTTATCATGAAGATAACCCGCCCGCTCTGGCGGTCAGAATGCAGGAAATGTTTGGCGAAGCGAAGACTCCAACCATCGCTCAGGGCCGCGTGCCGCTGGTGCTGGAGCTGCTTTCGCCTGCGCAGCGACCGCTACAGATTACGCGCGATTTAAGCGCTTTCTGGCAGGGGGCGTATCGCGAAGTGCAAAAAGAGATGAAGGGCCGTTACCCCAAACATGTCTGGCCGGACGATCCGGCGAATACGGCCCCAACGCGGCGCACGAAGAAGTATTCGTGACGTGTTATACGTTGCCTCCAGGCCGGATAAGGCGTTAATCGCCATCCGGCAAAAGGGTAAATTGAGAGATTTCTTCTTCTGTCGTCTGGCGGAAGAATAGAGAATCGGGCCTTTGCGCCTGTATGTTGCGGAGAAAAAGCATGGCGGGGAATGACCGCGAGCCGATTGGACGTAAGGGGAAACCGTCACGTCCTGTGAAACAAAAGGTGAGCCGTCGTCGGCAGCATGACGACGATTATGATGATGACTATGAGGATGAAGAACCGATGCCGCGTAAAGGTAAGGGCAAAGGGCGTAAGCCTCGTGGCAAGCGCGGCTGGCTGTGGCTATTGCTAAAACTGTTTATCGTTTTTGTGGTGCTGTTCGCCATTTACGGCGTCTATCTGGATCAAAAAATCCGCAGCCGTATTGATGGCAAGGTCTGGCAGCTTCCGGCGGCGGTATATGGCCGGATGGTGAACCTTGAGCCAGACATGCCTGTCAGCAAAAACGAGATGGTGAAATTGCTGGAAGCGACGCAGTATCGTCTGGTGACGAAGATGACCCGTCCCGGCGAATTTACCGTGCAGGCCAATAGCATTGAGATGATCCGTCGTCCGTTTGACTTCCCGGACAGCAAAGAAGGGCAGGTGCGCGCGCGGCTGACGTTCAGTGACGGGCGTCTGGAAACCATCGTCAATCTGGATAACAACCGCCAGTTTGGCTTCTTCCGTCTCGATCCGCGGCTTATCACCATGCTTTCTTCGCCAAATGGCGAGCAGCGTTTATTCGTCCCGCGCAGCGGTTTCCCGGATCTGCTGGTCGATACGCTGTTGGCGACGGAAGACCGTCATTTCTATGAGCATGATGGCATTAGTCTTTACTCTATCGGGCGTGCGGTGCTGGCCAACCTGACGGCGGGACGCACGGTGCAGGGGGCCAGTACGCTAACCCAGCAGCTGGTGAAGAACCTGTTCCTCTCCAGCGAAAGATCATACTGGCGTAAAGCGAATGAAGCCTACATGGCGCTGATCATGGATGCCCGTTACAGTAAAGATCGTATTCTTGAGCTGTACATGAACGAGGTCTACCTCGGTCAAAGCGGGGACAATGAAATTCGCGGTTTTCCTCTGGCGAGCCTGTATTACTTTGGTCGTCCGGTAGAGGAACTGAGCCTCGATCAGCAGGCGTTACTGGTTGGGATGGTTAAAGGGGCGTCGATTTATAACCCGTGGCGCAACCCGAAACTGGCGCTGGAGCGTCGTAACCTGGTGTTACGCCTGTTACAGCAGCAGAAAATCATCGATCAGGAACTCTATGACATGCTGAGCGCGCGTCCGCTTGGCGTACAGCCGCGCGGCGGCGTTATTTCACCGCAGCCAGCGTTTATGCAGATGGTTCGTCAGGAACTGCAGGCGAAGCTGGGGGATAAAATTAAAGATCTCTCCGGCGTGAAGATCTTCACCACCTTTGACTCCGTGGCGCAGGATGCCGCAGAAAAAGCCGTTGTCGAAGGCATTCCGGCGTTGAAGAAACAGCGTAAATTGAGCGATCTGGAAACCGCGATGGTGGTAGTGGATCGCTTTAGCGGCGAGGTGCGCGCGATGGTTGGCGGGGCGGAGCCGCAGTATGCCGGCTATAACCGTGCCATGCAGGCGCGCCGTTCCATCGGGTCGCTGGCGAAACCGGCGACCTATCTGACCGCGTTAAGTCAGCCGAACTTATACCGTCTGAACACCTGGATTGCCGATGCGCCGATTTCTCTGCGCCAGCCGAATGGTCAGGTCTGGTCGCCGCAGAACGACGATCGTCGCTACAGCGAAAGCGGGAAAGTGATGCTGGTGGATGCGTTAACTCGCTCAATGAACGTACCGACGGTCAATCTGGGGATGGCGTTAGGTTTACCGGCGGTAACCGATACCTGGACGAAGCTCGGCGTGCCGAAAGATCAGCTCAATCCGGTTCCGGCGATGCTGTTAGGGGCGCTGAACCTGACGCCGATCGAAGTGGCGCAAGCGTTCCAGACTATCGCCAGCGGCGGAAATCGCGCGCCGTTATCAGCGCTGCGTTCGGTTATTGCGGAAGATGGTAAGGTGCTGTACCAAAGTTATCCGCAAGCTGAACGCGCCGTACCGGCACAGGCGGCTTACCTGACGCTATGGACAATGCAGCAGGTCGTCCAGCGTGGTACGGGGCGTCAGCTTGGCGCGAAATATCCGGGTCTGCATCTGGCGGGTAAAACCGGGACGACAAACAACAATGTCGATACCTGGTTTGCCGGGATTGACGGCAGCCAGGTGACTATCACCTGGGTAGGCCGTGATAACAACCAGCCGACGAAATTGTACGGTGCCAGCGGCGCGATGGCGATTTACCAGCGCTATCTGGCGAACCAGACGCCGACGCCTTTAGTTCTGACGCCGCCGGAAGATGTGGTGGATATGGGCGTTGATTACGACGGTAATTTTGTCTGTAGCGGCGGTATGCGCACTCTGCCGGTCTGGACGGACGATCCAAATACGCTGTGCCAGCAGGGCGAGATGATGCAGCAGCAACAGCAGCCGTCAGGCAATCCGTTCGATCAGTCGTCTCAGCCGCAGCAGCCTGCGCAGCAACAGCCGCCGAAAGAAGAGAAGAGCGACGGCGTTGCCGGCTGGATTAAGGAGATGTTCGGCGGCAATTAATCACGGTAATAGTGCCGGGTGGCGCTGTGGTTACCCGGTCTACACCGTTACGACTCCATTATGTGCGACGTAGGCCGAATAAGACGCTTACGTCGCCATCCGGCAAACCCTCCATAAATAACATTTCAGTCTAATTTATTAACCCTTCCTTTTCATCTGGTTATTTCTTAACCCCTTAGTTTTCGTAGGGCCGCGTATCGCTTGCCATTGCGACGATATTTCGCCTATCATGCTGCGGTTATAATAATAATTATCGTTTACGTTATCATTCACTTTCATCAGAGATATACTAATGGCGCGTCTTAAAACTGCTCAGCCAAACTCCTCACTGCGTAAAATCGCAGTTGTAGTAGCCACAGCGGTTAGCGGCATGTCTGTCTATGCACAGGCGGCGGTTCAACCGAAAGAAGAAACCATTACCGTAACCGCAGCGCCTGTCGCGCAGGAAAGTGCCTGGGGACCGGCTCCGACCATCGCCGCGAAGCGTTCCGCCACCACCACCAAAACTGATACACCTATCGAAAAAACGCCACAGTCGGTTTCGGTGGTCACTAACGAAGAGATGCAGATGCATCAATTCCAGTCAGTAAAAGAAGCGTTGGGTTACACGCCGGGCGTAACGGTAAGCAGCCGCGGCGCTTCCAATACCTATGACTTCGTGATTATCCGTGGCTTCTCTTCCGTCGGCCTGAGCCAGAATAACTATCTGGATGGCCTGAAATTGCAGGGGAACTTCTACAACGATGCGGTTATTGATCCCTACATGCTTGAGCGTGTTGAGTTGATGCGTGGCCCAACGTCCGTTCTCTACGGTAAGAGCAACCCGGGCGGTATCATTTCGATGGTTAGCAAGCGGCCGACTACTGAGCCGCTGAAAGAAATTCAATTCAAAATGGGGACGGACAATTTGTTCCAGACCGGTTTTGATTTTAGTGATTCCCTGGATGACAACGGTGAGTTCTCATATCGTCTGACGGGACTGGCGCGTTCGACAAACGAACAGCAAAAGAGTTCTGAGTCGCAGCGCTATGCGATTGCGCCCTCTTTTACCTGGCGTCCGGATGAGAAAACGAATTTTACGTTCCTTTCTTATTTCCAGAACGAACCAGAGACCGGCTACTACGGCTGGCTGCCGAAAGAGGGAACGGTTGAACCATTACCGAATGGTAAACGTCTGCCAACGGATTTCAACGAAGGGGCGTCAAACAACACCTATTCTCGTAACGAGAAAATGGTGGGATATAGTTTCGAGCATGGCTTCAACGACACTTTTACCGTGCGCCAGAATTTACGTTTTGTCGAAATGAAAACCGCGCAAAAAAGCGTCTATGGCACGGGGATTGCGGCGGACGGCCATACGCTTAACCGCGGTACTATCGTTGACAACGAGCGTTTACAGAATTTCAGCGTAGATACACAACTGGAAAGTAAATTCGCGACCGGCGATATTGATCATACGTTGCTGACGGGTGTCGATTTCATGCGTATGCGTAATGATATTAACGCGACGTTTGGTAGCGCGCCGTCAATCGATCTCTATAACAATTACCATCCTGAATACTTTGCTTTCGGCGGCGCTGAGCCGTACCAGATGAACGAAAGTAAACAAACAGGCCTCTATGTTCAGGATCAGGCGGAATGGAATAAGTGGGTATTTACTCTCGGCGGCCGCTATGACTGGTCTAAACAAGCGACAACGGTGCGTCAGAATTCCACTACGCCGACAGAAGGATATATTGAACGTAATGACCACCAGTTCACCTGGCGCGGTGGCGTAAACTACGTATTCGATAATGGAATTTCACCTTACTTCAGCTATAGCCAATCTTTCGAGCCAAGCGCCTTCGATTTGTGGAGCACCCCACGCGTTTCTTACAAGCCGTCAAAAGGCGAGCAATATGAAGCAGGGGTGAAATATGTACCGAAAGACATGCCGGTTGTTGTTACGGGTGCCGTTTATCAGCTGACCAAAACCAATAACCTGACCGCCGATCCAACCAACCCATTAGCGCAGGTGCCGGCAGGCGAAATTCGTGCGCGAGGTGTAGAGCTGGAAGCCAAAGCAGCATTGACGGCTAACATCAATATGACGGCGTCTTACACTTATACTGATGCTGAATACACGAAAGACACTAATCTGAAAGGGAATACGCCAGAGCAGGTGCCTGAACACATGGCGTCGTTGTGGGGCGATTACACCTTCAACGACGGTCCGTTGTCAGGTTTAACGCTGGGAACAGGCGGTCGTTTTATTGGTTCCAGTTACGGCGATCCGGCCAATAGCTTCAAGGTAGGCAGCGCAGCAGTGATGGATGCGGTCGTCAAGTACGATCTGGCGCGTTTTGGTATGGCGGGCTCCAGCATTGCGGTTAACGTTAATAATCTGCTCGACCGCGAATACGTCGCCAGCTGCTTCCAGACCTACGGCTGTTTCTGGGGCGCAGAACGTCAGGTCGTTGCAACGGCAACCTTCCGTTTCTAATTTCTTTTTGGGCACGGCTTGCCGTGCCCGTTTTACAAGTTGGCTGCGATGCAGGAAAACCACATTCATTCCGATACCACCTTTGCGCTGCGAAGCGTCGCCTTTCGTGTGCCGGGCCGCACGCTTTTACACCCTCTCTCGTTAACGTTTCCCGCAGGTCGCGTCACCGGACTTATCGGCCATAATGGTTCCGGTAAATCCACGCTGTTAAAAATGCTGGGCCGCCATCAGCCGCCTTCCGAAGGGGATATTCTGCTCGACAATCAGCCGCTGGCGAGCTGGAGCAGCAAGGCGTTTGCCCGCAAAGTTGCCTATCTGCCTCAACAATTGCCGCAGGCGGAAGGAATGACGGTGCGCGAACTGGTAGCGATTGGCCGCTATCCGTGGCACGGCGCGCTGGGGCGCTTTGGCGTCGCGGACCGGGAAAAAGTAGACGAGGCGATTACGCTGGTCGGCTTAAAACCGCTGGCGCATCGTCTGGTAGACAGTCTTTCCGGCGGCGAGCGCCAGCGCGCGTGGATTGCCATGCTGGTCGCGCAGGACAGCCGTTGTCTGCTGCTGGATGAGCCGACGTCAGCGCTGGATATCGCCCATCAGGTTGACGTGCTGGCGCTGGTGCATCGTTTAAGCCAGCAGCGCGGGCTGACGGTGGTTGCGGTGCTGCACGATATCAACATGGCGGCCCGCTACTGTGATTATTTAGTCGCGCTACGCGGCGGTGAAATGATTGCGCAAGGAACGCCTGCGGAACTGATGCGCAGTGACACGCTGGAACAGATTTACGGTATCCCGATGGGTATCCTTCCGCATCCGGCGGGCGCCGCACCTGTGAGTTTTGTGTATTAATGCGTGATTTATATCCTCTTACTCGCCGCCGTTTATTAACGGCGATGGCGCTCTCGCCGCTGCTGTGGCAAATGAATACGGCGCAGGCTGCCGCTATCGATCCCCGCCGGATTGTGGCGCTGGAGTGGCTGCCGGTTGAGCTGCTGCTGGCGCTCGGTATTACGCCTTATGGCGTGGCGGACGTGCCAAATTATAAGCTGTGGGTTAGCGAACCGCCGTTGCCGGATTCGGTGATTGATGTGGGTCTTCGCACTGAACCCAATCTCGAACTGCTGACAGAGATGAAGCCGTCGTTTATGGTCTGGTCGGCAGGGTACGGACCCTCGCCGGAGAAACTGGCGCGGATCGCGCCGGGGCGCGGGTTTAATTTTAGCGACGGCAAAAAGCCGCTGGCGGTGGCCCGACGCTCGCTGGTTGAACTGGCGCAGACGCTGAATCTGGAAACTGCGGCAGAAAAACATCTGGCGCAATACGATCGCTTCATCGCCAGCCAGAAGCCGCATTTTATCCGCCGCGGGGGGCGTCCGTTACTGATGACGACGCTTATCGATCCGCGGCATATGCTGGTGCTCGGCCCGAATTGCCTGTTCCAGGAGGTGCTGGACGAGTATGGCATCGTCAATGCCTGGCAGGGTGAAACCAACTTTTGGGGCAGTACGGCGGTCAGCATCGATCGGCTGGCGATGTATAAAGAAGCGGATGTGATCTGCTTCGATCACGGGAATAGCACCGATATGAACGCGCTGATGGCAACGCCGCTGTGGCAGGCCATGCCGTTTGTCCGCGCCGGGCGTTTTCATCGGGTGCCCGCCGTTTGGTTCTATGGCGCGACCCTCTCCACGATGCATTTTGTCCGCATCCTGAATAACGTGTTGGGAGGCAAAGCGTGAGCAGAAAACGTGAAATGCCGGATGGCGGCGCGAAAAACGCCTTATCCGACCTACGGTTCGGGCGCTTTGTAGGCCGGATAAGGCGAAGCCGCCATCCGGCGTTGCTGTTATTGGCGCTGTTTGTTGCCGCCTGCTGGCTGACATGGGTTAACTTCTCCGTTGCGCTACCGCGCAGCCAGTGGCAACAGGCTATCTGGTCACCGGATATCGACATCATTGAGCAGATGATTTTTCATTACAGCCTGCTGCCAAGACTGGCGATTTCGCTACTGGTGGGCGCGGGACTTGGGCTGGTAGGCGTCCTGTTCCAGCAAGTATTACGTAACCCGCTGGCGGAACCGACCACGCTGGGTGTGGCGACCGGCGCGCAATTGGGGATCACGGTGACTACGCTTTGGGCGATTCCCGGCGCGCTGGCCACGCAGTTTGCCGCCCTGACGGGAGCCTGCATTGTCGGCGCGCTGGTGTTCGGCGTGGCGTGGGGCAAACGCCTGTCGCCGGTAACCCTAATCCTCGCCGGGCTGGTGGTCAGCCTCTATTGTGGGGCTATCAACCAGCTATTGGTGATTTTCCACCACGATCAGTTGCAAAGCATGTTTTTATGGAGCACCGGAACGCTGACGCAAACCGACTGGAGCGGCGTGCAGCGTCTGTGGCCGCAGTTGCTGGGCGGTGTGGTGCTCACGTTATTGTTGTTACGCCCGATGACGCTGATGGGGCTGGATGACGGCGTTGCGCGTAATCTGGGGCTGGCGCTGTCGTTAGCGCGTCTGGCGGCGCTGTCGCTGGCGATTGTGTTGAGCGCGCTGCTAGTCAACGCGGTGGGCATTATCGGTTTTATCGGCCTGTTTGCGCCGCTGCTGGCGAAAATGCTTGGCGCAAGACGTCTGCTGGCGCGCTTGATGCTGGCGCCGCTCATTGGGGCGCTTATTTTGTGGCTATCCGATCAGATTATCCTTTGGCTCACCCGCGTATGGATGGAGGTCTCCACCGGTTCAGTGACGGCGTTAATCGGCGCGCCGCTGCTACTATGGCTGCTGCCGCGGCTTAAAAGCATGAGCGCGCCGGATATGAACGCCAGCGATCGTGTGGCGGCGGAGCGTCGGCATGTCCTCGCTTTTGCCGTTGCCGGTGGCGCCCTCTTGCTGCTGGCAACATGGGGCGCGCTCTCTTTTGGTCGCGACGCGCACGGCTGGACGTGGGCGAGCGGAACGCTGCTTGAGGAACTGATGCCGTGGCGCTGGCCGCGGATACTGGCGGCGTTAATGGCGGGCGTCATGCTGGCGGTGGCGGGCTGCATTATTCAGCGTCTGACCGGTAATCCAATGGCCAGTCCGGAAGTGCTGGGGATCAGTTCCGGAGCCGCGTTTGGCGTGGTGTTGATGCTGTTTTTGGTGCCGGGGAATGCCTTCGGTTGGCTACTGCCCGCCGGAAGCCTGGGCGCGGCGGCGACACTGCTGATTATTATGTTAGCCGCCGGACGCGGCGGTTTCTCGCCACAACGGATGTTGCTGGCGGGGATGGCGCTCAGCACCGCGTTTACCATGCTGCTAATGATGCTCCAGGCGAGCGGCGACCCGCGGATGGCGGAAGTGTTGACCTGGATCGCAGGATCTACCTATAACGCCACTGGCGGGCAGGTTACGCGAACCGCGATCGTAATGGTGATTTTGCTGGCAATTGTGCCGTTGTGCCGCCGCTGGTTAACGATTTTGCCTCTGGGTGGCGATGCCGCGCGCGCGGTGGGCATGGCGCTTACGCCGTCGCGTATCGCGCTGCTGGCGTTGGCGGCTTGTTTGACGGCAACCGCGACGATGACCATTGGGCCGCTGAGTTTCGTTGGACTGATGGCGCCGCATATTGCGCGGATGCTCGGTTTTCGCCGGACGATGCCGCATATGGTCATCTCGGCGCTGGCAGGGGGCGTTTTACTGGTCTTTGCCGACTGGTGCGGCAGGATGGCGCTATTTCCGTATCAGATCCCGGCGGGACTGCTTTCAAGCTTTATTGGCGCGCCGTACTTTATCTATTTGCTACGTAAACAGAGCCGCTGAGTTTGCCGGATGGCGGCATAAATGCTTTATCCGGCCTACGGCGTAGAATGTAGGCCGGGTAATCGTCACCCGGCAATTCATCCTTTACAATTTCGCAAACACCCGACGTGCGGCGTCAATGGTATTATTAATGTCGTCCATGCTGTGTGCGACCGACATAAAACCCGCTTCAAACGCCGATGGCGCCAGATACACGCCTTCCTCCAGCATCAGGTGGAAGAAACGCTTAAAGCGTTCAACGTCGCACGCCATCACGTCCTGATAGCAGGTTACGCTCTCAGCGTCGGTGAAGAAAATCCCGAACATGCCGCCGACATGGTTGACGACCAGTGGGATCCCCGCTTCCTGCGCCGCTTCGCACAGCCCTTCCGCCAGACGGGTGGTGAGCTCATCCAGCGTTTCATGAATGCCGGGCTGGGCGACTTCATTCAGGCAGGCGAAACCGGCCGCCATCGCAATCGGGTTGCCGGAAAGGGTGCCCGCCTGGTAAACCGGGCCCGTTGGCGCCAGCGCATCCATTACATCGCGACGACCGCCAAACGCGCCTACCGGCATCCCGCCGCCGATGATTTTACCCAGACAGGTCAGGTCCGGCACGACGCCGTAGTAATCCTGGGCTCCGGCCAGCGCTACGCGAAAACCGGTCATCACTTCGTCGATAATCAGCAGCGCGCCGAACTCATCGCACAAGGCGCGCAGACCTGGCAGGAATTCCGGCAGCGGCGGGACGCAGTTCATATTGCCCGCCACCGGCTCGACGATGATACAGGCGATTTCCTGCGGATATTGTTCAAACGCCGCGCGCACTGACGCCAGATCGTTATAAGTGCAGGTCAGCGTATGTTTCGCGAAATCTGCCGGCACGCCCGGTGAGTTCGGCTGACCGAGCGTCAGCGCGCCAGAACCGGCTTTGACCAGCAGACAGTCGGCGTGGCCGTGGTAGCAGCCTTCGAATTTGATAATCTTATCGCGGCCAGTAAAACCACGCGCCAGGCGAATAGCGCTCATCGTCGCTTCGGTACCGGAGTTCACCATGCGCACCATGTCCATGGTCGGCACCAGGTTGGTGACCAGTTCCGCCATTTTCACTTCCATTTCGGTTGGCGCGCCGAAGCTTAAACCGCGCTCTGCAGCTTCGATCACCGCATTGCGGATAGCCGGGTGGTTATGCCCCAGTACCATTGGCCCCCAGGAACCGACATAGTCGATATACGCTTTGCCATCGACATCGTACAGATACGCGCCGTCCGCTTTTTCGATAAACAGCGGGGTGCCGCCCACGCCAGTGAAGGCGCGAACAGGGGAGTTCACACCGCCGGGGATCAGCTCGCGGGCCGCGCTATAGAGATTTTCAGACTTACTCATGGAAAGATTCCTGGTTCGTAGAAAAAGTGAATACCCGCTATTCTAAGTTATTCAGAGAAGGTTATGAAAGTTTTACGCATTTGAAACAATACGATTTGCAGGGGATTTTCACGGCGTTGGCGAGTAGAATGCCGACTTTAGATTTGTATTACCAATTAATGATCTTCTGATGAAAACAGACACTTCCACCTTTTTAGCTCAGCAAATTGTGCGCTTACGGCGCAGAGATCAGATTCGCCGGTTAATGCAGCGGGATAAAACGCCGCTGGCCATCCTGTTCATGGCGGCCGTTGTCGGCACGCTTACCGGACTGGTTGGCGTCGCCTTTGAAAAGGCGGTTTCCTGGGTACAAAACATGCGCATTGGCGCGCTGGTTCAGGTCGCGGACCATGCGTTTTTGCTTTGGCCGCTGGCCTTTATCCTTTCGGCGTTACTGGCGATGGTCGGCTACTTTTTGGTACGAAAATTTGCGCCGGAAGCCGGCGGCTCGGGTATCCCGGAAATTGAAGGCGCGCTGGAGGAGTTACGTCCGGTGCGCTGGTGGCGCGTGTTGCCGGTGAAGTTTATCGGCGGGATGGGGACGTTGGGCGCAGGAATGGTATTAGGGCGCGAAGGGCCAACGGTACAAATCGGGGGCAACCTGGGGCGCATGGTGCTGGATGTTTTTCGTATGCGCAGCGCCGAAGCGCGGCATACGTTGCTGGCGACCGGCGCGGCGGCGGGGCTCTCTGCGGCGTTTAACGCGCCGCTGGCGGGTATCCTGTTTATTATTGAAGAGATGCGCCCGCAGTTTCGCTACAACCTGATTTCGATTAAAGCGGTGTTTACCGGCGTCATCATGTCGAGCATTGTGTTCCGCATATTTAACGGCGAAGCGCCGATTATTGAAGTCGGCAAACTGTCTGATGCGCCGGTTAACACGCTGTGGTTATACCTTATCCTCGGTATTATTTTTGGCTGCGTCGGGCCGGTATTTAATTCGTTGGTGCTGCGTACCCAGGATATGTTTCAGCGCTTTCATGGCGGCGAAATTAAAAAATGGGTGCTTATGGGCGGCGCGATCGGCGGCCTGTGCGGTATTCTGGGGTTGATTGAGCCGGAAGCGGCAGGCGGCGGATTTAACCTTATTCCTATCGCCGCGGCAGGTAATTTTAGCGTCGGGCTACTGCTGTTCATCTTTATTACCCGGGTGGTCACGACGCTGCTTTGCTTTTCTTCCGGCGCGCCGGGGGGCATTTTCGCCCCGATGCTGGCGCTGGGAACGCTGCTTGGTACGGCCTTCGGTATGGCGGCGGCAGTGCTTTTCCCGCAGTATCACCTGGAGGCCGGTACCTTTGCGATTGCCGGGATGGGGGCGCTGATGGCGGCGTCGGTGCGCGCCCCGTTGACGGGGATTGTGCTGGTGCTGGAGATGACCGATAACTATCAGCTCATTTTGCCAATGATTATCACCTGTCTTGGCGCGACACTATTAGCCCAGTTTTTGGGCGGGAAACCGTTATACTCAACCATCCTGGCGCGCACTCTGGCGAAGCAGGATGCGGAACAGGCGGCGAAAAACCAGAATGCGCCTGCGGGCGAGAATACTTGAACGAATTACCAGGGTATTAGATAATGACTGCCAATATTGGGTGAAAATTTATCCAATTACCGATGTCGTTTGGAGCAAAATATGAGTGATGACGTAGCGCTGCCGCTGCAGTTTACCGACGCAGCAGCGAATAAAGTAAAAAGTCTTATCGCTGACGAAGATAACCCGAATCTGAAACTGCGCGTGTATATCACCGGCGGTGGTTGCAGCGGCTTCCAGTATGGTTTTACCTTTGACGATCAGGTTAACGAAGGGGATATGACCATCGAAAAACAGGGCGTTGGCCTGGTGGTTGACCCGATGAGTTTGCAGTATCTGGTGGGTGGTTCGGTGGATTATACCGAAGGCCTGGAAGGTTCCCGCTTCATTGTAACCAACCCGAATGCGAAAAGTACCTGCGGGTGTGGCTCTTCCTTCAGCATTTGATTGCTGTTCGTTGTGCCGGATGGCAACGCGAGCGTCTTATCCGGCCTACAACATCTTTCCTGTAGGCCCGATAAGCGTAGCGCCATCGGGCAAAACAATATCAACGTCCGTTTTCATCCAGTGCAAACGTCGGCAATTTCAAATGCCAACGAATGGCCGCCAGCCGAATGAACAGCGTGACGACCATACCCATCATGCTGGCGCTTTCCAGCGGTACTGAAAACGTATAAAACGCGGTGGCGTGAACAATCCCGCCGATAATACAGGCCGTGGCATAGATTTCGGTGCGTAGGATCATGGGAATCTCGCGTGCCAGAACATCGCGAATAATCCCGCCGCCGACGCCGGTAATCACGCCCATACAGACTGCCACTAATGGCCCCGTTTCAGCGAGGAAGGCTTTATTCACCCCAATGCCGACAAACACCGCCAGCCCGACCGCATCCAGTACCGGCAACATCCATTTCGGCAGACGTCTTGGCTGGCGAACCAGCAGGATGGTCAGCATACTGGTGACCATGGCGACGACCAAATCGGTAGGATCTTTAACCCAGAATACCGGGCCGTTATCCAGCGCCATATCGCGGATTGTCCCGCCGCCGACGGCAGTAACGACGCCGAGCACCAGGACGCCGAACGGGTCCATACGTAATTTCCCGGCCAGCAACACGCCAGAGATAGCAAATACAGCCGTGCCTACAATATCCAGCCAATAGACGAGCATTGTCGAATCCCCACTGGGAGCCTGGTAAGACAGGCTCTAATTCACCTGTGAAAGCGCATTACAGAGTTGTTTTGCGGCGAGGATAATACGCGGGCTTGCGCGTTCAAACCAGTCGCTGTTAAGCGGAATAACCGGAATTTTTAACAGGTTTCCCCAGTATTGTTCAATTTTGAGAATTTCGCCCGCTTTTCCGGCCACGATAATGGCCTGAGGATGCCTTGCCAGCACCTGTTCACGGCTAACTTGCGGCCACGGCACGCGGCTGTCAGCAAAGACGTTTTCTCCGCCGCAGGTCGTCAAAACCTGATGTTGAATAGACCCTTTACCACTGGTAAACAGAGGATTCATGCCAAACTGAAGAAAGACGCGCTTTTTAGCTTTACCGGCATACTCGGCGTTGAGCGCGGCGTACTCGTTTAGCAATGTCTGCGCTGCCTGCTGAGCCTTTTCCGGCTGCGGGCTCCAGGCAGCCAGTTGACGGAGCGTGTCGGCGATCTGTTCGATGGTTACCGCGTCCACCCACATGACCTTAATACCTAATGACGTCAGTTGGTTTACCTGGCGTTCCGCATTACCGCCGCGCCAGGCGACGACCAGATCCGGCTTCAGCGCCACAATGCGTTCCAGATTCATTCCCTGCCAGGTAGAGACCTGTTCTATTTTTTGCGCTTCGGGCGGGTAGTCGGAATAGCTGCTGACGCCAACGGGCGTAATCCCGGCGGCAAAAGCGAGCTCCGTATTGGCGGGAGAGAGGGTAATGACGCGCGGCGCAGCGTAAAGCCACACCGGGAGCGTAAGCAGCAGGGCGACCAGCGCCCTGAACATTTGCTTAGCCATGCGCCAGTTTCTGTACCAGTGTTTCGACCATCAGAGTCGACTGTTTCGCCGCCACCGCGAGGAATTCGTCAAAGCTGAGGTGCGATTGCTGATCGGCCACGTCAGAAATAGCGCGTACCACTACGAACGGCACGTTGAAGTTATAGCAGACGTGTGCGATAGCGGTGGCTTCCATCTCTACGGCGACCGCGTCGGGGAAGTTATGCCGAATTTTTGCCAGCCCGACGGAGCCGTTAATAAACGCGTCGCCGCTAACAATAAGGCCGCGTACCGCGTTCAGATTCAGCTCTCTGATGCAGGATTCCGCGGCGGCGATCAGTTTATCATCGGCCTTAAATCCGGCCGGACAGCCCGGTAATTGCCCGTATTCATAGCCGAAAGCGGTCACATCAGCGTCGTGGTAACGCGCTTCGTCAGAGACGACGATATCGCCGACCTTCAGCGTGGACGCCAGACCGCCTGCGGAACCGGTATTGATGATCACGTCCGGTTTGCAGTGCTCCAGAAGCAACGTTGCGCCCAGCGCCGCCGCGACTTTACCGATACCAGATTTCAGCAACGCCACTTCGGTGCCATTCAACTGGCCGGTGTAAATTTCGCAGCCGCCCAGCGTAATCGTCTGACGGTTGTCAATTTTGTCACGCAGCAGCGTAACTTCTTCTTCCATTGCGCCAATGATGCCGATTTTCATAGATTTACTCGCGATAAGTCAGTTTTGAGGGCATAGTTTATCATGCGCTTATGGGGAAGCGCATTTCTCAGGCGGGGAGAGAATATGGCATCGATCGATTTCCGAAATAAAATTAACTGGCATCGTCGTTATCGTTCACCGCAGGGCGTAAAGACGGAACATGAGATCCTGCGGATTTTTGAAAGCGATCGCGGGCGGATTATCAACTCTCCGGCTATACGCCGTTTGCAGCAAAAAACGCAGGTTTTCCCGCTGGAGCGCAATGCCGCAGTACGTACTCGCCTGACGCATTCGATGGAGGTGCAGCAGGTGGGGCGTTATATCGCGAAAGAGATTTTAAGCCGCCTGAAAGAGCAAAACCGACTGGAGGAGTACGGCCTGGACGCGCTGACCGGTCCCTTTGAAAGTATTGTGGAAATGGCCTGCCTGATGCACGACATCGGTAATCCGCCGTTCGGTCATTTTGGCGAGGCGGCGATCAATGACTGGTTTCGTCAGCGGCTGCATCCGGAAGATGCGGAAAGTCAGCCGCTCACGCATGATCGCTGTGTGGTTTCCTCGCTACGGTTACAGGAAGGCGAAGAAAATCTGAACGATATTCGCCGCAAGGTACGTCAGGATATCTGCCATTTTGAAGGCAATGCACAGGGAATTCGTCTGGTACATACGCTCATGCGGATGAATCTTACCTGGGCGCAGGTTGGCGGAATTTTAAAATATACCCGTCCGGCATGGTGGCGAGGGCCGGTGCCGGATTCCCATCGCTATTTAATGAAGAAACCGGGTTATTATCTTTCTGAAGAGAAGTATATTGCGAGGTTACGTAAAGAACTTCAGTTAGCGCCTTACAGTCGCTTTCCATTAACGTGGATTATGGAAGCCGCAGATGATATTTCTTATTGTGTCGCCGATCTTGAAGATGCGGTAGAGAAAAGAATCTTTAGCGTTGAGCAGCTTTACCACCATTTATATCACGCGTGGGGCCACCATGAGAAGGATTCGCTGTTTGAGCTGGTGGTAGGAAATGCGTGGGAAAAATCACGCGCCAATACATTAAGCCGCAGTACCGAAGATCAGTTTTTTATGTATTTACGGGTAAATACATTAAATAAACTGGTGCCCTATGCCGCTCAGCGTTTTATTGATAATTTGCCGCAGATTTTTGCCGGTACCTTCAATCAGGCGTTACTGGAAGATGCCAGCGGTTTTAGCCGCCTGCTTGAACTCTATAAGAATGTGGCGGTTGAACATGTGTTTAGCCATCCGGATGTAGAACAGCTTGAACTACAGGGATACCGGGTGATCAGCGGGTTATTAGATATCTATCAGCCGCTATTAAGTTTGTCGCTTAACGACTTTCGCGAGCTGGTGGAAAAAGAACGGTTGAAACGCTTCCCCATAGAATCGCGCTTATTTCAGAAACTTTCTACGCGCCATCGTTTGGCCTACGTGGAAGTCGTCAGTAAATTACCTACGGATTCGGCGGAGTACCCGGTACTGGAATATTATTATCGCTGTCGGTTGATTCAGGATTATATCAGCGGGATGACTGACCTTTACGCATGGGATGAATATCGGCGTTTGATGGCGGTCGAACAGTAAATGGACTTTTGTAAAGATGGACAATAAATTTTTACTTTTTCCAGAAACTTTGTTCCGGAACTTCGCGTTATAAAATGAATCTGACGTACACAGCAATTTTGCGTTACCTGTTAATCGAGATTGAAACACATGAAAAAAACCACATTAGCAATGAGTGCACTGGCTCTGAGTTTAGGTTTGGCATTGTCGCCTCTGTCTGCCACGGCGGCTGAAACGTCCTCTTCAGCAATGACTGCCCAGCAGATGCCAAGCCTGGCACCGATGCTCGAAAAAGTGATGCCATCGGTGGTCAGTATTAATGTAGAAGGTAGCACCACGGTGAATACGCCGCGTATGCCGCGTAATTTCCAGCAATTCTTTGGCGATGACTCCCCGTTCTGCCAGGACGGTTCTCCGTTCCAGAATTCTCCGTTCTGCCAGGGCGGCGGTAACGGCGGCAACGGCGGTCAACAACAGAAATTCATGGCGCTGGGCTCCGGCGTAATTATTGACGCCGCGAAGGGCTACGTCGTCACCAACAACCACGTGGTTGATAACGCCAGCGTGATTAAAGTACAGCTTAGCGATGGGCGTAAATTCGATGCTAAAGTGGTGGGCAAAGATCCGCGTTCTGATATCGCGCTGATTCAAATTCAGAATCCGAAGAACCTGACGGCGATTAAGCTGGCGGACTCCGACGCGCTGCGCGTGGGGGATTATACCGTCGCTATTGGTAACCCGTTTGGTCTGGGCGAAACGGTGACGTCAGGTATCGTTTCGGCGCTGGGGCGTAGCGGCCTGAACGTAGAAAATTACGAGAACTTTATTCAGACCGACGCCGCGATTAACCGCGGTAACTCCGGCGGCGCGCTGGTGAACCTGAACGGTGAGCTGATCGGTATTAACACCGCGATTCTGGCGCCGGACGGCGGCAACATCGGTATCGGCTTCGCTATCCCCAGTAACATGGTGAAAAACCTGACGTCGCAGATGGTGGAATACGGCCAGGTGAAACGCGGCGAACTGGGGATCATGGGGACTGAGCTGAATTCCGAATTGGCGAAAGCGATGAAAGTCGACGCCCAGCGTGGCGCGTTCGTCAGCCAGGTGATGCCGAATTCGTCCGCGGCGAAAGCGGGTATCAAAGCCGGGGATGTCATTACCTCGCTGAACGGTAAACCGATCAGCAGCTTTGCGGCGCTGCGCGCTCAGGTCGGCACTATGCCGGTCGGCAGCAAAATCAGCCTCGGTCTGCTGCGTGAAGGTAAAGCGATTACGGTTAATCTGGAACTGCAGCAGAGCAGCCAGAGTCAGGTTGATTCCAGCACCATCTTCAGCGGGATTGAAGGCGCTGAAATGAGCAATAAAGGCCAGGATAAAGGCGTTGTGGTGAGCAGCGTGAAAGCGAATTCACCCGCCGCGCAAATTGGCCTCAAAAAAGGCGATGTCATTATCGGCGCTAACCAGCAGCCGGTGAAAAATATCGCCGAGCTGCGTAAAATTCTCGACAGCAAGCCGTCGGTGCTGGCGCTGAATATTCAGCGTGGTGATAGTTCTATTTATTTGCTGATGCAGTAATCACCTTTGTCCCCTTCCGCCATGGAAGGGGGCAACACTTTTCTGTGAAACCCCCCACAACTCCATACTTATTTGCACCGTTTTGTGCATTTGCACAATGTCGAGACTTGTCATCTTCCTTATGCTTGTGCTCTGCTCACAGGAGGGATTTATGGCTGGCTGGCATCTTGATACCAAAATGGCGCAGGATATCGTGGCGCGCACTATGCGCATCATCGATACCAATATCAACGTAATGGATGCCCGCGGGCGTATTATCGGCAGCGGCGATCGGGAACGTATTGGTGAATTGCACGAAGGCGCGCTGTTAGTGCTGTCGCAGGGCCGGGTTGTGGATATCGACGACGCCGTGGCGCGACACCTGCACGGGGTACGTCAGGGGATTAATCTTCCCTTACGCCTTGAGGGCGAAATTGTCGGCGTGATCGGTCTCACCGGCGAACCAGAGCATCTGCGTAAATATGGCGAACTGGTGTGTATGACTGCCGAAATGATGCTGGAGCAGTCGCGGTTAATGCACCTTTTGGCGCAGGATAGCCGTTTGCGCGAAGAGCTGGTGATGAACCTGATTCAGGCCGAAGAAAATACGCCGGCGCTGGTGGAATGGGCGCAGCGTTTGGGGATCGATTTGAACCAGCCACGTGTGGCGGCGGTGGTGGAAGTCGATAGCGGCCAGCTTGGCGTCGATAGCGCAATGGCGGAACTTCAGCAGTTGCAGAATGCGCTTACCACGCCGGAGCGTAACAACCTGATAGCCATTGTGTCTCTCACCGAGATGGTGGTGCTCAAACCCGCTTTAAACTCGTTTGGTCGTTGGGATGCTGAAGATCATCGTAAGCGCGTAGAGCAGCTTATCTCGCGAATGAAAGAGAATGGTCAGCTACGTTTTCGCGTGGCGCTGGGCAATTACTTTACCGGGCCGGGCAGTATTGCACGCTCATACCGCACGGCGCGCACCACGATGATGGTCGGCAAACAGCGGATGCCAGAAAGCCGCAGCTATTTTTATCAGGATTTGATGCTGCCGGTTCTGTTAGATAGCCTGCGTGGCGGCTGGCAGGCCAATGAGCTGGCGCGCCCGCTGGTAAAACTCAAAGCGATGGATAACAACGGATTATTACGTCGGACGCTGACGGCGTGGTTTCGCCATAATGTCCAGCCGCTGGCGACCTCTAAGGCGCTGTTTATTCATCGTAACACGCTGGAATATCGGCTAAATCGTATTTCGGAACTGACCGGGCTGGATTTGGGAAATTTTGACGATCGGCTGTTGCTGTATGTGGCGCTACAGCTGGATGAACAGCGTTAAGTCCGGCAGCGCTTCGCTGACCAGAGCAGGGAACTTGGGCGAAGTGGTAGGCCGGATTAGGCAAAACCGCCATTCGACAACGTAATCTCACAGCGCCCGAAGACGCTGTGATGGGGGGGGGGTTAATTCGTGGTCAGGCGCTGCAATCCCCGCGCCGTGACCTGCCAGATCACGTGTTGCGGCTGCGGCCAGCTTTCGCCATTGAGCGGGTTGCGGATAACCGACTGGTCTGCGCCCTCGGCATGAAAGACCTCAATCGTATAATCCTCACCCAGCCCGCAGACGTCAGTATAGCCGCCAAGCTGCACCGAACCTTTTATCGACTGACGGTAAACCACCGTACCGCGCGTATTATAAATCGTCACTGCCGCATATTCCGTTGCGAAGTCGCTATGCGGCACAATTGGGTATGCGGTAAAGATAAATTGTTGCGCACGGATGTCTATTTCCATACTGGCAAAACCATTTTCTTCCTTGCCAATAAGCTGCCAGCTGAATTTATCGCCATATAATGCGGCAGCATCGGAGGTATTTTTCTCTTCCGTTTGTTCCGGTGAGTCGACCTCCAGCCCATCGCTCACCACGCGCCAGCGGTTGTGTTTTTTCAGCGTGACGTTTTGCCCGGTCGTTTCATTGATGGCGTTGCAACGGTAAGGTTCGTCATGGAAGAGCTCAATGTACATTCCCGCTTGCAAAACAACCGTATCGCTATCGGCTGAATAGTGGGTGATGCCATCATAATGACGGCTATAGATAACCTCGCCGGACTCCTCCTTCACCGTGAGCGTGCTGTATGTCGCGGTATAGTAGGGATGAGGCTGCCCGGCCAGTGTTTCTATTGTCATGCGCTGTTGCCGATTATCGTAAGCAAGCTGGCAAAACGTTCTGTCGCCTTGTCCGCGTAACTGCAACGTCACGCCTTTACCGATGCCTTCGCCCGGCTCGCTGTTATCCGTCGGCAGCACATCAACGCTGTCGCGCATTAACGCGCTACGGGTCGGCTCTTCAATGTGGGAGAGCATCAGCCAGAGATCGTTTTTGCAAGCGGCATAAGGTTGCGCCATCAATGAAGGGCAGGCGCGGATAGCATCTGCGCGATGGGTAAACATAGCCTGGAGATCTGCGGCAGGATCGTTGTTGAGCGAAAAATGATAAAGCCCTTCGCTATCAAGACGCAGTAACTGATATTTCGTCGACGAGACCAATGTCAGATAGCCCGGCGAGGCTTTCAGGCGGCCAGGCTCGGCATGATAAAGATAAAGGTGGTAGTGGTCGCTAAACGGCACCACAATTTTTTCGGTGGCGCAGTTTGTTCCGTTCATCTTACGTTCAAAAACCTTTTCGCCGCTGGCGGTTAACACCGTTATGCTGGCGTATAAGGTATTCGCGAAGTAGCTGTGCGGCGTGGCTTTCGTGATGTCCAGAACTAATTGTCTGGCCTCATGATCCACGGCTAAACGGGCGAAGGGCATGTCGCCGTAGCCGAGGAAAATCAACTGCTCATTATGCGCGGCGCTGTCCTGCAAGGCGGTGAAATTAACGGTAAGCGCGTTTTCCCCTTCGCGGATAACCACATAGTCCGTGTCTGGGCGGTATTTCTGCGATCGCCCTTTGGGCAGGGTGAGATGGTAAATGCCAATGGGCAGGGGAGTTAACGTGAGCGTACTGTCGTTGACGGGCAATGTATACGTGTTGCCGGCGTTGTCGTGTAGCGTTAAGGCGCGTCCATAAAGTTGCTCCGGCTGATCGATATTCAGCGTTAGCGTGAGCGTTCCCGTTTTGTTCAGCGCCGCCAGCTCGGCGTTTTCAACCAGCCAGACAAAAGAGTCCAGCCCCAACTGTTGGCGCGCGCTTTCCCATTCGCGCTCCGGCAGCAGATCGTAAAGCGGCCAGACGGGTTTTACCGCCTGTGCGGCGATCTGCTCGCGGGTGAACGCATCGACCGGTAAGCCGCACAGCTGAATAAACGGCGCGACGTCATAACCTGAGGCTGTGGCGATGGCGTCCGCCAGCAGATCGGTCAGGCGATGCTCGCAGGGCAAAAAGTTTTCGCCAGCACCCAGCGCGCGGTAGTTCTGGTTAAACGCCCGGAAGGCTTCTGTTCCGCCTTTAAATAACATCAGCATCAGAAATTGCAGACGGGGTCGGACGCCCCAGGCGCTAATCGGCGTGCGATTCCGCAGATGGGTAATGAATTGCAACTCCTGCTCAGGCTGTCGCCCGTAATCATAGAGCCAGCCGTCGGTATAAAGATGGTTCCCCTGGTTCAGGTTAAGCTGCTGGAAAAACGCGGCGTAAATGTTGTTCCACACCTCACCGACTGGCAGGTCGACGTCATTCATAAAGACGCCCTGATAGCCGTGACCGATTTCATGCAGAATCGTCCACTGCGTGGCGACATTATCGATCCACCCCTGGCTTAATGTTGCAGCCGTTTGCGCGCACCACCAGGGGAGATAATAAGCCGCGCCGACGCCGTGTTTATCCGCTTTAATAAAAT
This sequence comes from Salmonella sp. JXY0409-18, assembly GCF_020268625.1. NCBI lineage: Bacteria > Pseudomonadati > Pseudomonadota > Gammaproteobacteria > Enterobacterales > Enterobacteriaceae > Salmonella > Salmonella sp. JXY0409-18. The sequence continues at coordinate 3,608,405 of NZ_CP084216.1, read as the reverse complement.
AGCGGTTAGCGACATTTTGATTAAGCGGCGAAGCAGGGCTATCGCTGAGACCAGTCCAGTCATTATAGGCGTCGATCACTCGCGTATAGTACGCATCCAGCGCGGTGATACCGGCGTTGATGACATTAGCGCGATCCGCCCAGGGCAGCAGAAAACGCACGCGGTCCAGTTCCAGCAGGGCAAAAGGCGACGCCTGTTCTTCCCAGGTCTGGAAAAAAGTGTCTTCGGATTGCCCCTTACGCCAGTGTGGCAAATTTTTATTGCTGGTTGGCTGTCGGTAGATCACCGAAAACTCGCCGCCCTGCGCAAAAAAGAGGGTATCAATAAAGGGAACGGAATCGACCGTTGTGCTGATCGTTTGCCAGTTGCCGTTCAGCGTAAGCGATTTCTCACACGCTGAGTCATTGCACAGCAGACGGAGTCTGGCGTTACCGGCGTTGTTATTTGGCTGGCGGATTTGCAGCTGCGTATTCGCTGGCAGAATAAATCCCAGCGCCTGGCGGTCGTGCTCGCGCCCCTTTTCAAATTTGATGTTATCCAGTCCGGGGGCCGCAGGCAGCGAATAACATGTTAACGTGATTTCCTGAGTCATATAACCTCCATAAATAGGGAGGATGAACATAGCTTTTTATTTTTATTAATAAATACAGCAGGATAACGAAATGATATGTATTGAGCTGCTGTGAGGCATAGTGATGAAAAATGGTGGTAGCCGTGAGGCGGATGAGAGGGAGCAGCAGGGTGAGAGGGGCCCGAAATGAAGCCCCGGCAGCTTTTTTATTTGCGGGTAAGCTTGTCCAGATCGGCTTCGATTTCACTGATCTTATTCGCGACGACGCTTTCCAGGTGGCGCAAGTCGTCGAGGATCTTACGTTTGAGATCGAGTTCTGAGCGGTCGCGCTGGCAGATTTGGTCCAGCTCGTCAATCACATAGCGTAGGTTAGGGCTAATCTCCTGTACTTCTTTATAACCCTGACCGATGCCATCGGCCACCACCGTTTTACGCTGGCGTGGATACTTAAACTTCACGCTTTTAGCAAAGAATTCACCTCTATCCTTTTGAAAATAGATTTTCAGGATATCGTTATTGGCTTCTTGCCGCAGGCTGTAACGATCGATTTCCTCAGGATTGGTAATGCCCAGACTTTTTAGATTGTCATACATAGCGGTATCCTTCATCACACTATAACTTTTGAATAATTAACGAAAAGTTGGTTTTTCGCCACCAATGGATACAAAAAAAGCGCGGTTGATCGCAGAAGACGTCTCGGCAACGTCATGAGTAAAAGGACGGTGGTTATTGATAGTTTAAGTAATTCAACGCGATATTCCGTTTATAGAGAAAGCGTTTGAGGTCAGTGTGGAAAATTGACCGGAGGTAGTGGTCGATAACCTTGAGAGGCGGAGTCTATGTCCGGAACGTATAATGCTACTATTCGCCGGGTGGTGATTTCCGCCTGGATAGGAAACTCCATTGAATATTATGATTTTCTATTATACGGCCTGGCAAGCGCGCTGGTATTTGGCCCGCTTTTTTTCCCTGGCGCCAGCCCATTGACTGCAACGTTATCTTCTTTTGCCAGTTTCGGCGTGGGATTTATTTCCCGGCCGCTGGGCGCGCTATTTTTTGGCAACAGGGGAGATACGCTTGGGCGTAAAAACACGTTATTAATCACGTTAGGTGGGATGGGCGCGGTCACGTTTCTCATCGGTTGCCTGCCTTCTTACGCCAGTATTGGCGCGCTGGCGCCTGCCTTACTGGTTATTCTGCGTTTTCTGCAGGGATTTATGGTTGGAGGCGAATGGGGAGGCGCCATGTTAATGGTCGTGGAATATGCTGCTGGAAAGCACCGGGGGCGGTTAAGCGCGCTATCGCAAACAGGAGGACTCACGGGACAATTATTGGCGACAGGCGCATTTATAGTCGTGACCCAATTACCGAAGGATGCGTTGTTATTGTGGGGATGGCGTATTCCTTTTCTGCTCAGTGCGCTTTTGGTGCTGCCTGGATTATATATGCGTCATCGTCTGGATGAGACGCCTGTCTTCCGTGCGTTTAAAAAGCAGCAGGCCATTAAGCATATGCAGCAAAAAGAAGAAAGGCCGGTGGTCAAAGTGGTACGAGAACAATGGCGCAGCATTTTGCTAATTATAATTCTACGTTTTGCGGAAAGCGTTCCCTTTTTTCTTGCCACCGTCTTCGCGGTTTCCTGGGCGACGACGCAGCTTGGGATTGCCAGCCTGACTATTCTGTACATTGTAATGTTCACCTGTCTGCTGGCGTATCCCATGCACGTGCTATTTGGCATCATGTCGGATCGGCGTGGCTGCCGTCAGGTGTATATTTTCGGCGCGCTTTTTGTCGCGGCAATGGCTTTTCCCTTTTTCTGGCTGCTGGAAAGCCGTTCGCTAATACTGATGACAATGGGCTACGTTCTGCTTATTAACATTGGTCATAATTCACTGAATGCCGTGCAACCTTCTTTTTTCGCCGGACTGTTTCATCCGCCTGTACGCTACAGCGGTTCATCAATTGGCGCTCAGTTGGGGGCGGTTGTGGCAGGGGGATTCACGCCGTTTATCGCTAAAGCGTTAAGCGCAGTCTATGATAACAGTTGGACTTTGGTTGCCGGTTATGTCGTTTTGACTGCGTTGGCTTCGGCGTTTGCGGCAAAGATTGCGCCGGAAACCGTGTTACCGCATTCGCCGTAATGCAAAGGGGGGCTGTCGCCCCCGCTTTTCACTCGCTTAATCAATAGTGCGCAATAATTCGTTAATGCCCACTTTGCCACGCGTTTTGGCGTCGACTTTTTTCACGATCACCGCGCAGTACAAACTGTACTTACCGTCTTTTGACGGCAGGTTGCCGGAAACGACCACGGAGCCCGCCGGTACGCGGCCATAGTGAACTTCACCGGTTTCGCGATCGTAGATTTTGGTGCTCTGGCCGAGGTATACCCCCATGGAAATGACGGAACCTTCTTCGACAATGACGCCTTCCACGACTTCAGAACGCGCGCCAATAAAGCAGTTGTCTTCAATGATGGTCGGGTTAGCCTGCAGAGGCTCCAGTACGCCGCCGATACCCACGCCGCCGGAAAGGTGAACATTTTTACCAATCTGCGCGCAGGAACCCACCGTCGCCCAGGTATCAACCATGGTGCCTTCGTCAACGTAGGCGCCGATGTTAACGTAAGACGGCATCAGCACGGTGTTGCGGGCGATAAATGCGCCCTGACGAACGGCTGCAGGCGGAACGACGCGGAAGCCTTCTTTCTGAAAACGCGCTTCGTCGTAATCAGCGAATTTCATCGGGACTTTATCGAAGTAGCGGCTTTCCGCACCGTCGATAACCTGGTTATCGTTAATACGGAAAGAGAGCAGAACCGCTTTCTTCAACCACTGGTGAGTGACCCACTGACCGTCGATTTTTTCTGCGACACGCAGCGCGCCGGAATCAAGTAGAGAAATGACCTGGTTTACCGCCTCTCGGGTCACGGTATCTACATTAGCCGGCGTAATATCGGCGCGGCGCTCAAAAGCGGTCTCAATAACGTTCTGTAACTGCTGCATTGTTAAACTCTTTCATATAAATAAACACACTACCCTTTATCGTTTGGATTGAGGGCCGCTGTCAACCGTTGTTGCACCTCAAGTTGCAGCACATTATTAAGCGCGCGCCGATCCGCTGTGGCGATTATGAATAAATCTTCTACTCGTTCACCAATGGTTGTAATTCGGGCGCCATGAAGCGAAATTCCCAGATCGGCAAAAATTTGTCCGACCCTGGCCAGCAGACCAGGTTGATCGAGCGCGATCAATTCCATGAATGATTTTCTGTCGGTATGGGTGGGCAAAAAATTGACTTCCGTTTCGACCGTAAAGTGCCGTAACTTTGCCGGTTGCCGGCGCGGCTGCGGCGGCTGCCAGCTACGCTGCGTAATGGTCTGTTCAAGACCGGTGCGAATAACGTCATGGCGATCCGCCGCCAGCGGGCTGCCGTCTGGTTCCAGAACGATAAACGTATCCATTGCCATGCCGTCGCGAGTGGTAAAGATCTGCGCGTCATGGACGCTTAAATTACGCCTGTCCAGCTCGGCGCAGACGGCGGCAAACAGATAGGGTCTGTCCGGACTCCAGATAAAAATTTCGGTTCCGCCGCGCGTGGCCTGCGGACTGAGCAACACTAACGGTTGGCTCAGATCGTGCTGCAATAAATGGCGTGCGTGCCAGGCGAGCTGATTTGGACTATGACGAACAAAATAGTTAGCGCGACAGCGGGTCCAGATTTTGTGCAGCGCGGCTTCATCAATATTGTCCATTCGCAGCAGCGCCAGCGCCTGAAGCTGATGGTGACGCACGCGCTCACGCATATCCGGCGTATTTTGCATTCCACGTCTGAGCTGTTTTTCAGTGGCGAAGTACAGCTCGCGCAGCAGGCTCTGTTTCCAGCTATTCCACAAGGTTTCGTTGGTCGCGCAGATGTCCGCGACGGTCAGGCAGACCAGAAAACGCAGCCGTGTTTCGGTTTGCACCTCTTCGGCGAACTGCTTGATGACTTCCGGATCCTGGATGTCGCGGCGCTGGGCGGTGACTGACATCAGCAGGTGTTGGCGCACCAGCCAGGCGACCAGTTGCGTTTCGCGTGAGTTCAAACCGTGCAGTTCGGCGAAGGTGAGTACATCCTGCGCGCCCAGTACCGAATGGTCGCCGCCGCGTCCTTTCGCAATATCGTGGAACAGCGCGGCGATCAGGATCAGTTCCGGATGGGGAAGCCGCGGCCAGAGATCGACGCATAGCGGATGGCGCTGGCGCGTCTCTTCTTTCGCGAAGCTCTCCAGTTTGAGCATTACGCGGATGGTGTGTTCATCCACCGTGTATGCGTGGAACAGGTCAAACTGCATTTGTCCGACGATGTGCGACCACTGCGGCATATAAGCCCACAGTACGCTGTGGCGATGCATAGGCAGCAGGCCGCGGCTGACCGCGCCGGGATGGCGCAGCATACTAAGAAACAGAGTGCGCGCCTCCGGGATGTAACACAGCGGTTGGCTCAGGTGGCGGCGGGCGTGGCGCAAATGGCGTAACGTCGTAGAGTAGATGCCGGTGATCGCGCTATTGCGCACCATCATATAAAACATGCGCAGGATCGCTTGCGGTTCGCGGATAAACAGCGTGTCGTCACGCAGATCAATGAGCGTGCCGCGCAGTTGAAACTCATCGTCAACAGGACGTGGTTTTTCATCCGCAGGCAGCGCCAGAATCGCCTCGTCAAATAGCTGAAGCAGCATCTGATTAAGTTCGCTCACCCGGCGCGTAACCCGGAAGTAGTCTTTCATCATCCGCTCAACCGGATCATTGCCCTCGCCGCTGTAGTTAAGGCGTTGAGCGACGCTTAACTGGCGGTCGAACAGCAGGCGGTTATCGTAGCGGCTGACCACCAGATGTAGCGCAAAGCGAATGCGCCACAGGATATGCAGGCATTCGTTGAGTTCCGCGCGCTCTGCGGGGGTTAAAAAGCCGAATCCCACCATCTCATCGAGCGAGGTAGCGCCGAAGTGACGTCGGGCGACCCACTGCAATGTATGGATATCGCGCAGGCCGCCGGGGCTGCTTTTAATATCCGGCTCCAGATTATAGCTGGTACCGTGATAGCGCTGGTGGCGCTGGTTCTGCTCTTCTACTTTGGCGGCGTAAAATTTGTCGGACGGCCAAAAACCTTCGCTGAAAATATGTTTTTGCAGTGCCAGAAACAGAGCAACATCACCGATCAGCAGGCGCGTTTCGATGAGGTTTGTCGCAACGGTTAAATCAGACAGACCTTCCAGCAGACACTCTTCCAGCGTACGTACGCTATGCCCGACATCCAGCTTGACGTCCCATAATAAAGTCAGCAGCTCGCCGACCTTTTGTGCCTGTTCATCGGGCAGCTTTTTGCGGCTTAAAATGAGCAGATCAATATCGGAAAGCGGATGCAGTTCGCCGCGTCCATAGCCGCCGACGGCGACCAGCGCCAGATCGGCAATCTGACCGAAACCGGCCTCAATCCACAGGCGTTGCAACAACTGGTCGATAAATTCGGTACGAGCTTCAATAAGCTGTTCAGCACAAATGCCGCTGTCAAATGCCTCGCCCAGCCAGTGTTGAAAGATGTCGATGCGGGCTTTGATACCGGCGACGGTCAGTTCAGCGCGCGGCCAGACGCCAGGGTTTTGCGGCTGGTCAGGGAGGGTGGGGAGTGCGGTATTCGCGTGCTGTTCAGGAAGAGTATTCATATGCGCCACCCATTAAAAAGCCGGATGGTGGCGTGAATGCCTTATCCGGCCTACGTATTTACTCTTCATCCTTCAAGTTGCTTCTACGTTGGCTGCGCTCGTTCACTCCAGTCACGTACTTATGTACGCTCCTGAAGATTCACTCTCTTGCCGCCTTGAGGCAACTCGAATGATTTTGAGTAAAGGTGTAATTTGTAGGCCTGATAAGATGCGAAGGCATCGCCATCAGGCAAAACATTATTCGTCGTGTGTGATGATCGCCGGGATGGTGTCATCTTTACGCAGCGTCAGAATTTCACAGCCGTTTTCCGTTACCACAATAGTATGCTCGTACTGAGCAGACAAGCTGCGGTCTTTGGTTTTTACCGTCCAGCCGTCTTTCATGGTGCGGATACGGTAATCCCCGGCGTTCAGCATCGGTTCAATGGTAAAGGTCATGCCAGGCTGCAACACGACGCCGCCATCGTCTGCATCATAATGCAGCACCTGCGGTTCTTCATGGAAGCCGCGACCAATACCGTGTCCGCAGTATTCACGTACCACGGAGAAACCTTCGCCTTCGGCATATTTCTGGATGGCGGCGCCAATTGTGCGCAGGCGGATGCCCGGTTTCACCATTTTGATGCCCAGATACAGGCTCTCTTGCGTGACGCGGCACAGACGCTCGCCCAGAATGGTCGGTTTGCCGACGATAAACATCTTCGAGGTATCGCCGTGGAATTCATCTTTAATCACGGTCACGTCGATGTTGACGATATCACCATCTTTCAGATGTTTAGCGTCATCCGGAATGCCGTGGCACACCACTTCATTAATAGAGATACAGACGGATTTCGGATAGCCGTGGTAGCCGAGGCAGGCGGAGATCGCGTGTTGTTCGTTAACGATGTAATCGTTACAGATACGGTCCAGTTCGCCGGTGGTGACGCCCGGTTTGATATACGGTTCGATCATTTCCAGCACTTCGGCTGCCAGACGGCCCGCGACGCGCATTTTTTCGATGTCTTCAGATGTCTTGATAGAAATAGCCATGGATAGTGTCCAGCAGTGTCGATTATTTCGGCAATAATTGTGTAAGTGCTGACAATGGTATCAGTCAGGGGTGTACCCTGCCAAATTGAGAATCATTCTGAACTTCGCCTTTCGTGCCACAAGTGCGTTGGCGACATTTTTTCACCCCAGTCACTTACTGGCCGTAAGCTCCAGGGGATGCAAAAATTTGCCGCCTGCCTGTAACACGAAATTCATCGTTCAATTCAGCACTGAGTGCCAACAATTATTGGTGTCGGTGGCGTATTTGTGGTATAAAGCGCGCCGGACTTCCGATCCATTCGAAGACTACACACGATGGACGGGAGCGACAAATCTCACTTTGTGTAACAACACACACGTATCGGCACATATTCCGGGGTGCCCTTTGGGGTCGGTAATATGGGATACGTGGAGGCATAACCCCAACTTAATCTATAGAGGTTTTAAATCATGGCAACTGTTTCCATGCGCGACATGCTCAAGGCTGGTGTTCACTTTGGTCACCAGACCCGTTACTGGAACCCGAAAATGAAGCCTTTCATCTTCGGCGCGCGTAACAAAGTTCACATCATCAACCTTGAGAAAACTGTACCGATGTTCAACGAAGCTCTGGCTGAACTGAACAAGATCTCTGCTCGTAAAGGTAAAATCCTTTTCGTTGGTACTAAACGCGCTGCAAGCGAAGCGGTGAAAGAAGCTGCTAACAGCTGCGACCAGTTCTTCGTGAACCATCGCTGGCTGGGCGGTATGCTGACTAACTGGAAAACAGTTCGTCAGTCCATCAAACGTCTGAAAGACCTGGAAACTCAGTCTCAGGACGGTACTTTCGAAAAGCTGACCAAGAAAGAAGCGCTGATGCGTACTCGTGAGCTTGAGAAACTGGAAAACAGCCTGGGCGGTATCAAAGACATGGGCGGTCTGCCGGACGCTCTGTTCGTTATCGATGCTGACCACGAGCACATTGCTATCAAAGAAGCGAACAACCTGGGTATCCCGGTATTTGCTATCGTTGATACCAACTCTGATCCGGACGGCGTTGACTTCGTTATCCCGGGTAACGATGACGCAATCCGTGCTGTTAGCCTGTACCTGGGCGCTGTCGCTGCAACCGTTCGTGAAGGCCGTTCTCAGGATCTGGCTTCCCAGGCGGAAGAAAGCTTCGTAGAAGCCGAGTAATAAGGCTTGATAACTCCCTAAAATAGTTCGAGTTGCAGGAAGGCGGCAAGCTCGAGAATTCCCGGGAGCTTACATCAGTAAGTGACCGGGATGAGCGAGTGAAGGCAACGCACCTGCGGCTCGAAATATGAAGGGGAGAGCCCTTATAGACCAGGTAGTATCACGTTTGGTTAGGGGGCCTGTATATGGCCCCCTTTTTCACTTTTATATCTGTGCGGTTTGATGCCGGGCAGATCAAATCTTTCGAGGATTTTAGAATGGCTGAAATTACCGCATCCCTGGTAAAAGAGCTGCGTGAGCGTACTGGCGCAGGCATGATGGATTGCAAAAAAGCGCTGACTGAAGCGAATGGCGACATTGAGCTGGCAATCGAAAACATGCGTAAGTCCGGCGCTATCAAAGCGGCGAAAAAAGCAGGCAACGTGGCTGCTGACGGCGTAATCAAAACCAAAATCGACGGTAACGTCGCTTTCATTCTGGAAGTTAACTGCCAGACTGACTTCGTGGCTAAAGATGCTGGCTTCCAGGCATTTGCTGACAAAGTGCTGGACGCCGCTGTTGCTGGCAAAATCACTGACGTAGAAGTCCTGAAAGCGCAGTTCGAAGAAGAGCGCGTTGCTCTGGTAGCGAAAATTGGCGAGAACATCAACATTCGTCGCGTAGCTTCCCTGGAAGGCGACGTTCTGGGTTCTTACCAGCACGGTGCGCGCATCGGCGTTCTGGTTGCTGCTAAAGGCGCTGACGAAGAGCTGGTTAAACAGCTGGCGATGCACGTTGCGGCAAGCAAGCCGGAATTCGTTAAGCCGGAAGACGTGTCTGCTGACGTGGTAGAGAAAGAGTACCAGGTACAGCTGGACATCGCGATGCAGTCCGGTAAGCCGAAAGAAATCGCAGAGAAAATGGTTGAAGGCCGCATGAAGAAATTCACCGGCGAAGTTTCTCTGACTGGTCAGCCTTTCGTCATGGAACCGAGTAAATCTGTTGGCCAACTGCTGAAAGAGCACAACGCTGACGTGACTGGCTTCATCCGCTTTGAAGTGGGCGAAGGCATTGAGAAAGTCGAGACTGACTTTGCAGCAGAAGTTGCTGCGATGTCTAAGCAGTCCTGATTTTCCTGAGGAGCCGCCTGAGGGCGGCTTCTTTTTGCGCCTCTCTTGTAAAATCAGCCGACGCCTGGCGTCTGCGCTGAAATGCGACGTACAATGTCGCCGGAATTAACTCATATCAATCGTTGACAGTCTCAGGAAAGAAACATGGCTACCAATGCAAAACCCGTCTATAAACGCATTCTGCTTAAATTAAGCGGCGAAGCTCTGCAGGGTACGGAAGGCTTCGGTATTGATGCAAGCATACTGGATCGTATGGCTCAGGAGATCAAAGAACTGGTTGAACTGGGTATTCAGGTTGGTGTGGTGATTGGCGGTGGTAACCTGTTCCGTGGCGCAGGTCTGGCAAAAGCGGGGATGAACCGCGTTGTGGGCGACCACATGGGCATGTTGGCCACCGTCATGAACGGCCTGGCAATGCGTGATGCGCTTCACCGCGCCTATGTGAACGCCCGCCTGATGTCGGCAATTCCTTTAAACGGCGTATGCGACAACTACAGTTGGGCCGAGGCTATTAGCCTGCTGCGTAATAACCGTGTTGTGATTCTGTCTGCAGGTACGGGTAACCCGTTCTTCACTACCGACTCTGCGGCCTGTCTGCGCGGGATCGAAATTGAAGCGGATGTCGTACTGAAAGCGACCAAAGTGGATGGCGTATTCACTGCCGATCCGGCAAAAGATCCTTCCGCGACCATGTACGATCAGCTGACCTACAGCGAAGTGCTGGATAAAGAGCTGAAAGTGATGGATCTGGCGGCGTTCACGCTGGCTCGTGACCACAAACTGCCGATTCGTGTTTTCAACATGAACAAACCGGGCGCGCTGCGTCGTGTGGTGATGGGCGAAAAAGAAGGGACGTTAATCACGGAATAATTCCCGTGAGCGCCAAATACGGGTAAGATTCTGTGCTATTGACGGGTCTTATTACCTGGCAGAAATTAAACGAGACTATACTTAGCACATCTTTGTATTGTGTGACCGTCTGGTCTGACTGAGACTAGTTTTCAAGGATTCGTAACGTGATTAGCGATATCAGAAAAGATGCTGAAGTACGCATGGAAAAATGCGTTGAAGCGTTCAAAACCCAAATCAGCAAAGTGCGCACGGGTCGTGCTTCTCCCAGCCTGCTGGATGGTATTGTCGTAGAATACTATGGCACTCCGACCCCGCTGCGCCAGTTGGCAAGCGTAACGGTAGAAGACTCCCGTACCTTAAAAATTAACGTGTTTGACCGTTCTATGGGGCCAGCCGTTGAAAAAGCGATCATGGCGTCAGACCTCGGTTTGAATCCAAGCTCTGCGGGCACCGATATTCGCGTTCCGCTGCCGCCGCTGACCGAAGAACGTCGTAAAGATCTGACGAAAATTGTCCGTGGCGAAGCGGAGCAGGCGCGTGTCGCCGTTCGTAACGTCCGCCGTGATGCGAACGATAAAGTAAAAGCTCTGCTGAAAGATAAAGCGATCAGTGAAGATGACGATCGTCGCTCTCAGGAAGAAGTACAGAAAATGACCGACGCGGCAATTAAGAAAGTTGATGCGGCGTTGGCAGATAAAGAAGCAGAACTGATGCAGTTCTGATTGATCTGTACGCAGATATAAACTCATTCCACCGCTAAACCTGGCGGATGAGTGGTGTACAAAGCGCCGCGCAGAAGACATTATCAGGTCTCCTGTGCGGCGTTTTGCTTTTTATTCCGTTTCAACACTTCTGGACGTTTCATGAAGCAATTAACCATTCTGGGCTCGACCGGCTCTATTGGTTGCAGCACACTGGACGTGGTGCGCCATAATCCTGATAGCTTCCGCGTTATCGCGCTGGTGGCGGGTAAAAATGTCGCCCGCATGGCGGAGCAGTGCCTGGAGTTCTCGCCGCGTTATGCCGTGATGGACGATACGTCGAGCGCAGAACAGCTCAAAATAATGCTTCAGCAGCATGGCAGCCGCACCGAGGTTCTGAGCGGTCAGCAGGCTGCCTGTGAGATGGCGGCGCTTGATGAGGTCGGGCATGTGATGGCGGCCATTGTGGGCGCGGCTGGTTTACTGCCGACCCTGGCGGCGATCCGCGCAGGGAAGACGATTCTGCTGGCGAATAAAGAATCGCTGGTGACCTGCGGGCGGCTGTTTATGGACGAAGTAAAACGCAGCAACGCCCGGCTTTTACCCGTCGATAGCGAACATAACGCGATTTTTCAGAGTTTGCCGCAATCTATTCAGCATAATCTGGGATACGCTGACCTTGAGCAAAATGGCGTAACGTCGATTTTGCTTACCGGGTCTGGTGGCCCGTTTCGTGAAACGCCAATGTGCGATCTGGCAGCGATGACGCCGGATCAGGCATGTCGTCATCCGAACTGGTCGATGGGGCGAAAAATCTCCGTCGACTCCGCCACCATGATGAATAAAGGTCTGGAATACATTGAAGCGCGTTGGTTATTTAATGCCAGCGCACGTCAGATGGAAGTGTTGATCCATCCGCAATCGGTCATTCATTCGATGGTGCGTTATCAGGACGGCAGCGTCCTGGCGCAGCTTGGAGAACCTGACATGCGTACGCCTATTGCGCATACGATGGCATGGCCGAATCGCGTCGCGTCCGGCGCGCAGCCGCTCGATTTTTGCAAACTCAGCGCGTTGACGTTTAGCGCGCCAGATTATCAGCGTTATCCATGCCTGAAGCTGGCGATGGAGGCGTTTGAGCAAGGTCAGGCGGCAACGACGGCGCTCAATGCGGCAAACGAAATCACCGTTGCCGCGTTTCTGGCGCAACAGATTCGTTTTACCGATATCGCCGGGCTCAATTTAGCGGTGCTGGAGAGGATGGATTTACAGGAACCGGCAAGCGTTGAGGACGTATTGCAGGTTGACGCCATCGCGCGTGAAGTAGCCAGAAAACAAGTGATACGGCTCTCACGCTGACGATTATCCCGCGACAGAAGATCGTGCTATTTGTTAGCGTTGGGCTTCGGTGATATAGTCTGCGCCACCTGATCGCAGGTTTTTGGCTTTTTTCGGTCAGGTTAGCCGTGGTTTTACACGGCTTTTTTGTGGATACACAAAATCATTCAGGACGCATCGGGACGGCAGGCGAATACGTTCCCGGCGTGCGCAGACAGCGCACGACAGGGGCGATGACGCGCAGTCATCCGCGAAGCGGACCGAAGAGAATGTGTATAAAGGCTTCAGTATTCCTGAGTACCGCTAAATCCTTTCAGGGACAAAAACGCGTTATGTTGTCTGCAACTCAACCAGTAAGCGAAAATTTGCCAGCGCATGGCTGCCGTCATGTTGCAATAATTATGGATGGCAATGGTCGCTGGGCGAAAAAGCAAGGGAAGATCCGGGCCTTTGGGCATAAAGCCGGGGCGAAGTCCGTCCGGCGAGCGGTCTCTTTTGCTGCCAATAACGGTATTGATGCGTTAACGCTGTATGCCTTTAGTAGTGAAAACTGGAACCGACCGGCGCAGGAAGTGAGCGCGTTAATGGAGCTGTTTGTGTGGGCGCTGGATAGCGAAGTCAAAAGCCTGCACCGCCATAACGTTCGCCTGCGTATTATCGGCGATATCAGCCGATTCAACTCACGTTTACAAGAACGTATTCGCAAATCAGAAGCGCTTACCGCCCATAATACGGGTCTAACGCTGAATATCGCTGCGAATTACGGCGGACGTTGGGATATTGTCCAGGGAGTCCGACAACTGGCGGAACAGGTGCAGGCTGGAGTGCTGCGCCCCGATCAGATTGATGAAGAGAGACTAGGCCAGCAAATCTGTATGCATGAGCTGGCGCCTGTGGATTTAGTAATTAGGACTGGGGGAGAGCATCGCATTAGTAACTTTTTGCTTTGGCAAATTGCCTATGCCGAACTTTACTTTACGGATGTTCTTTGGCCCGATTTCGATGAACAAGACTTTGAAGGTGCGCTGCATGCCTTTGCTAATCGAGAGCGTCGTTTCGGCGGTACCGAGCCTGGTGATGACAAAGCCTGATGGGGGTTGCTTTTGCTGAAGTATCGCCTGATTTCTGCTTTTGTGTTAATACCCGCGGTCATCGCTGCGCTTTTTTTATTGCCGCCGGTGGGGTTCGCCATTATTACGCTGGTTGTCTGTATGCTGGCCGCGTGGGAATGGGGACAGTTAAGCGGTTTCGCCGCGCGTTCACAGCGGGTTTGGCTGGCGGTGCTGTGTGGTCTGTTATTGGCGCTGATGTTATTTTTGTTGCCTGAGTATCATCACAACATTCGTCAACCGCTGGTTGAGATGTCGCTTTGGGCATCGTTAGGATGGTGGGTTGTCGCGCTACTGCTGGTGCTATTTTATCCCGGTTCGGCGGCAATCTGGCGCAACTCAAAAACATTGCGTCTCATTTTCGGTTTGTTAACTATTGTGCCATTTTTCTGGGGAATGCTGGCGCTGCGCGCCTGGCACTATGACGAGAATCATTACAGTGGCGCAATATGGCTACTCTATGTCATGATCCTGGTCTGGGGAGCGGACTCTGGCGCGTATATGTTTGGTAAATTATTTGGCAAACATAAGCTGGCGCCGAAGGTTTCCCCGGGTAAAACCTGGCAAGGGTTTATCGGCGGGCTTGCTACGGCTGCCGTGATCTCATGGGGTTACGGTATGTGGGCGAATCTGAATGTTGCGCCTGTTATCTTGCTGATTTGCTCTGTGGTGGCGGCTCTGGCTTCTGTACTGGGCGACCTCACCGAGAGTATGTTTAAGCGCGAAGCAGGAATTAAGGATAGCGGCCACTTGATTCCAGGCCATGGCGGCATTCTGGACCGAATTGACAGCCTGACGGCTGCCGTACCGGTCTTTGCTTGCCTGTTGTTACTGGTGTTCAGGACGCTCTAACGGAAGGTTTTATGCTGAGTATTCTCTGGAATCTGGCTGCATTCATCATCGCACTGGGCGTGCTGATCACTGTGCATGAATTTGGTCATTTCTGGGTTGCCCGGCGCTGCGGTGTGCGAGTTGAGCGCTTTTCCATCGGTTTTGGCAAAGCGCTCTGGCGTCGTACCGATCGGTACGGCACCGAGTATGTCATCGCCCTGATCCCGCTGGGCGGCTACGTCAAAATGCTGGATGAACGCGCCGAACCGGTAGCGCCGGAATTGCGTCGTCACGCCTTCAATAACAAAACGGTGGGCCAGCGCGCCGCAATTATTGCCGCAGGTCCGGTTGCGAACTTCATTTTTGCTATCTTTGCTTACTGGCTGGTCTTTATCATCGGCGTCCCTGGCGTTCGTCCGGTCATTGGCGAAATAACGCCCAACTCGATTGCTGCGCAGGCGCAAATTGCGCCTGGTACGGAACTTAAAGCTGTTGATGGTATCGAAACCCCTGATTGGGATGCCGTGCGTTTACAACTGGTGTCCAAAATTGGCGATCAGCAGACGACGGTGAGCGTCGCGCCGTTTGGTAGCGACCAGCGGCAGGACAAAACGCTTGATTTACGTCACTGGGCATTTGAGCCTGATAAGCAAGATCCTGTATCTTCTTTAGGGATTCGGCCCCGCGGGCCACAGATTGAACCGGTACTGTCAGAAGTGCAGGCGAATTCCGCAGCCAGTAAAGCGGGTTTGCAAGCGGGCGACAGGATCGTTAAAGTCGATGGTCAGCCGTTAACGCAGTGGATGAAATTCGTGACGTTTGTACGCGATAATCCCGGTAAGCCGTTAGCGTTAGAGATTGAAAGGCAGGGGAGCGCCTTGTCGTTGACGTTAACGCCGGATACGAAATCGGTTAACGGAAAGGCGGAAGGGTTTGCAGGCGTGGTGCCTAAAATTATTCCTCTGCCGGAAGAGTACAAGACTATACGCCAGTATGGGCCTTTTAGCGCCATCCTCGAAGCCACGGATAAGACGTGGCAGTTGATGAAGCTGACGGTCAGTATGCTGGGTAAATTGATAACCGGTGATGTGAAACTGAACAACCTCAGTGGGCCGATTTCTATCGCTCAGGGGGCTGGGATGTCAGCGGAGTTCGGGGTGATTTATTACCTGATGTTCCTTGCGCTAATCAGCGTGAACTTAGGGATAATTAACCTGTTTCCGCTGCCCGTTCTTGACGGGGGTCATCTGCTGTTCCTGGCGATTGAAAAGCTTAAGGGCGGGCCGGTATCCGAGCGGGTTCAAGACTTTAGTTATCGCATTGGCTCGATTTTGCTGGTGTTGTTAATGGGGCTTGCACTTTTCAATGATTTCTCTCGGTTGTAAGAGAGTTAGTTAGGAAGAACGCATAATAACGATGGCGATGAAAAAGTTGCTCATAGCGTCGCTGCTGTTCAGCAGCGCCACCGTATACGGTGCTGAAGGGTTCGTAGTGAAGGACATTCATTTCGAAGGCCTGCAGCGAGTCGCCGTTGGTGCGGCTCTCCTCAGTATGCCGGTGCGCACAGGCGACACGGTTAATGATGAAGATATCAGTAACACCATTCGCGCTCTGTTCGCCACCGGCAACTTTGAGGACGTCCGCGTCCTGCGCGATGGTAATACCCTTCTGGTTCAGGTAAAAGAACGTCCGACCATTGCCAGCATCACTTTCTCCGGGAACAAGTCGGTGAAAGATGACATGCTCAAGCAAAACCTCGAAGCGTCTGGCGTACGTGTTGGCGAGTCTCTGGATCGCACCACGCTGTCTGATATCGAAAAAGGTCTGGAAGACTTTTACTATAGCGTAGGTAAATACAGCGCCAGCGTTAAGGCGGTCGTCACGCCGCTGCCGCGCAACCGTGTTGATCTTAAACTGGTGTTCCAGGAGGGCGTATCGGCGAAGATCCAACAGATCAACATCGTCGGTAACCATGCCTTTAGCACCGAAGAACTCATTTCTCATTTCCAGTTGCGTGACGAAGTGCCGTGGTGGAACGTCGTCGGCGATCGTAAATACCAGAAACAGAAGCTGGCGGGCGACCTTGAAACCTTGCGTAGCTACTATCTGGATCGCGGCTACGCGCGTTTCAATATTGACTCCACGCAAGTGAGTCTGACGCCGGATAAGAAAGGGATCTACATCACCGTCAATATCACCGAAGGCGATCAGTACAAGCTTTCCGGGGTTCAGGTAAGCGGTAACCTGGCCGGACATTCCGCTGAAATTGAGAACCTGACGAAAATTGAACCGGGCGAGCTCTATAACGGCACCAAAGTGACCAAAATGGAAGATGACATCAAAAAGCTTCTGGGTCGCTATGGTTACGCCTATCCGCGCGTGCAGTCACAGCCTGAAATTAACGATGCTGACAAAACCGTAAAACTGCGCGTGAACGTCGATGCGGGCAACCGTTTCTACGTGCGTAAGATCCGCTTTGAAGGCAACGATACCTCAAAAGATTCCGTTCTGCGCCGTGAAATGCGCCAGATGGAAGGGGCGTGGCTGGGCAGCGACCTGGTTGATCAGGGTAAAGAGCGTCTGAACCGTCTCGGCTTCTTTGAAACCGTCGACACCGACACGCAGCGCGTTCCGGGTAGCCCGGATCAGGTTGATGTGGTGTACAAGGTGAAAGAGCGTAATACCGGTAGCTTCAACTTCGGTATCGGTTACGGTACAGAAAGCGGCGTGAGCTTCCAGGCCGGCGTTCAGCAGGACAACTGGTTAGGTACCGGTTATTCCGTGGGGATTAACGGCACCAAAAACGACTACCAGACCTACAGCGAACTGTCCGTTACTAACCCATACTTTACCGTTGATGGCGTGAGCCTCGGTGGTCGTATCTTCTATAACGACTTCCAGGCGGACGATGCAGACCTGTCCGACTATACCAACAAGAGTTACGGTACGGACGTGACGCTTGGCTTCCCCATCAACGAGTACAACACGTTGCGTGCTGGTTTAGGGTATGTGCATAACTCCCTGTCCAATATGGAACCGCAGGTTGCAATGTGGCGTTATCTGGCATCAATGGGTCAGTATCCGAGTACTAATGATCAGGATAATAGTTTTAGCACTGATGACTTCACCTTTAACTACGGCTGGACCTACAACAAACTAGACCGTGGTTACTTCCCGACGGAAGGTACGCGTATCAACCTGACGGGTAAGGTGACGATTCCGGGATCGGATAACGAATACTATAAAGCGACGTTGGATACCGCGACCTATGTACCGATCGATAACGATCATAAGTGGGTCATTCTGGGCCGTACCCGCTTTGGTTATGGCGATGGTTTAGGCGGTAAAGAAATGCCGTTCTATGAGAACTTCTATGCCGGTGGTTCCAGTACCGTTCGTGGCTTCCAGTCCAATACCATTGGTCCTAAGGCGGTCTATTATCCCTATAACCCTAAAAATTACGATGCTGATGAAGACTACGATTGCGCGACGCAGGACGGCGCAAAAGATATGTGTAAGTCGGATGATGCGGTAGGGGGTAACGCGATGGCGGTCGCCAGCCTGGAATTTATCACGCCGACGCCGTTTATCAGCGAGAAATATGCTAATTCGGTCCGTACTTCTTTCTTCTGGGATATGGGGACCGTCTGGGATACTAACTGGGATTCCAGCCAGTATTCTGGTTATCCGGACTACAGCGATCCGAGCAACATCCGTATGTCCGCGGGTATCGCATTACAATGGATGTCCCCATTGGGGCCGTTGGTCTTCTCCTACGCCCAGCCGTTTAAAAAGTACGATGGAGACAAAGCCGAGCAGTTCCAGTTTAACATTGGTAAAACCTGGTAATTGTTCACTGCAAAGGAATGCATTGGTAGTGTAGCGATGACTTTTGGCGATGCCCCCAGGGATCGCCAGGCCACGCAAAGAGCTGTACCTTCGGGTGCAAATGGGATGGTAAGGAGTTTATTGTGAAAAAGTGGTTATTAGCTGCAGGTCTTGGTTTGGCGATGGTAACGTCCGCACAGGCTGCTGACAAAATTGCAATCGTCAACATGGGTAATCTGTTCCAACAGGTTGCGCAGAAGACGGGTGTATCCAATACACTGGAAAACGAATTTAAAGGCCGTGCGGCTGAACTGCAAAAAATGGAAACTGATCTGCAATCTAAAATGCAGCGTCTGCAATCCATGAAAGCAGGTAGCGATCGTACTAAGCTGGAAAAAGACGTGATGTCTCAGCGCCAGACTTTCGCGCAAAAAGCGCAGGCTTTTGAGAAAGATCGCGCTCGTCGTTCCAACGAAGAACGCAACAAACTGGTGACTCGTATCCAGACTGCAGTGAAAAAAGTGGCTAACGACCAGAGTATCGATCTGGTGGTAGACGCAAACACCGTTGCTTACAACAGCAGCGATGTGAAAGACATCACCGCTGACGTACTGAAACAGGTTAAATAAGTAATGCCTTCAATTCGACTGGCTGACTTAGCAGAACAGTTGGATGCAGAATTACACGGTGATGGCGATATCGTCATCACCGGCGTTGCGTCCATGCAATCTGCAACAACAGGCCACATTACGTTTATGGTAAATCCTAAGTACCGTGAACACTTAGGTTTATGCCAGGCTTCTGCGGTTGTCATGACGCAGGACGATCTTCCTTTTGCTAAGAGCGCGGCGCTGGTAGTTAAAAATCCCTACCTGACCTACGCGCGCATGGCGCAAATTTTAGATACTACGCCGCAGCCCGCGCAGAATATCGCGCCAAGCGCCGTGATTGATGCGACGGCAACGCTGGGTAGCAATGTTTCAGTCGGCGCGAATGCGGTGATTGAATCTGGCGTACAACTGGGCGATAACGTGGTTATCGGCGCAGGCTGTTTCGTCGGAAAAAATAGCAAAATCGGGGCGGGTTCACGCTTGTGGGCGAACGTAACGATTTACCACGACATTCAGATCGGTGAGAATTGCCTGATCCAGTCCAGTACGGTGATCGGCGCGGACGGTTTTGGCTACGCTAACGATCGTGGCAACTGGGTGAAGATCCCACAACTGGGCCGGGTCATTATTGGCGATCGTGTCGAGATCGGCGCCTGTACCACCATTGACCGTGGCGCGTTGGATGATACTGTTATTGGCAATGGCGTGATTATTGATAATCAGTGCCAGATTGCACATAACGTTGTGATTGGCGACAATACGGCAGTTGCCGGTGGCGTCATTATGGCGGGTAGCCTGAAGATTGGCCGTTACTGCATGATTGGCGGCGCCAGCGTGATCAATGGGCATATGGAAATATGCGACAAAGTCACGGTAACTGGCATGGGTATGGTGATGCGTCCCATCACGGAACCGGGCGTCTACTCCTCAGGCATTCCGCTGCAACCCAACAAAGTATGGCGTAAAACTGCTGCACTGGTGATGAACATTGATGATATGAGCAAGCGTCTCAAAGCGATTGAGCGCAAGGTTAATCAACAAGACTAACGTTCCGCCTTGTAGTTGCCATTCTTTTCCGGCCTGTCACATTCATACGATTGCGGCAGGCCGTGTTATTATTGCCTTTTTGTATATTTGGACAGGAAGAGTATTTTGACTACTAACACTCATACTCTGCAGATTGAAGAGATTTTAGAGCTTCTGCCGCACCGTTTTCCGTTTTTACTGGTCGATCGCGTGCTGGACTTTGAAGAAGGTCGTTTTCTGCGTGCGGTGAAAAATGTCTCCGTCAACGAGCCGTTTTTCCAGGGACACTTCCCGGGCAAACCGATTTTGCCAGGCGTGCTGATTCTGGAAGCGATGGCGCAGGCAACCGGTATTCTGGCGTTTAAAAGCGTTGGTAAACTGGAACCTGGCGAACTGTATTATTTCGCGGGTATTGATGAAGCGCGCTTTAAGCGTCCGGTGGTGCCAGGCGATCAGATGATCATGGAAGTCACTTTCGAGAAAACGCGCCGTGGCCTGACCCGCTTTAAAGGGGTTGCGCTGGTCGACGGTAAAGTTGTGTGCGAAGCAACCATGATGTGTGCTCGTAGCCGGGAGGCCTGATTCGTGATTGATAAATCCGCCTTTATTCATCCTACCGCCATTGTGGAAGACGGCGCTGTAATTGGCGCTAATGCCCACATTGGTCCCTTTTGTATTGTTGGGCCGCAGGTCGAAATTGGTGAGGGAACCGTACTGAAGTCTCATGTGGTCGTGAATGGTCAAACCAAAATCGGCCGCGACAACGAGATTTATCAGTTTGCCTCTATCGGTGAAGTGAACCAGGATCTGAAATATGCGGGTGAGCCGACCCGTGTGGAAATTGGCGATCGTAACCGCATCCGCGAAAGCGTCACCATTCATCGTGGAACAGTGCAGGGCGGTGGGTTGACGAAGGTGGGTAGCGATAACCTGCTGATGATCAATGCGCATGTCGCACATGATTGTACGGTAGGTAATCGCTGTATCCTCGCCAACAACGCCACGCTGGCGGGGCACGTATCAGTCGATGATTTTGCGATCATCGGCGGTATGACGGCAGTTCATCAATTCTGCATTATCGGTGCGCATGTGATGGTCGGCGGCTGCTCCGGCGTGGCGCAGGATGTCCCTCCGTATGTGATTGCGCAGGGTAACCATGCGACGCCGTTCGGGGTAAATATCGAAGGGCTGAAGCGTCGCGGCTTTAGCCGTGAAGGGCTGGTGGCGATTCGTAATGCCTACAAACTGTTGTACCGCAGTGGTAAAACGCTCGACGAAGCGAAGCTGGAAATCGCTGAACTTGCTGAAAAGCATCCGGAAGTGAAGGCGTTTACCGAGTTCTTTGAGCGTTCAACGCGCGGTCCGATTCGTTAATGGCGGCACAGCGTCCTTTAACGATTGCCCTGGTCGCCGGTGAAACGTCCGGCGATATTCTTGGCGCAGGCTTAATTCGTGCGCTGAAAGCGCGCGTACCCAACGCCCGCTTTGTGGGCGTTGCGGGGCCGCGTATGCAGGCCGAAGGGTGTGAAGCCTGGTACGAAATGGAAGAGCTGGCGGTCATGGGCATTGTTGAAGTGCTCGGACGTTTACGCCGTTTGTTGCATATCCGCGCCGATCTGACCCGCCGTTTTACCGAACTCAAGCCCGATGTCTTTGTCGGGATTGATGCCCCTGATTTCAATATTACCCTCGAAGGTAATCTGAAAAAACAAGGGATTAAGACCATTCATTATGTCAGCCCGTCTGTTTGGGCCTGGCGACAGAAACGCGTTTTCAAAATAGGCAGATCCACTCATATGGTGTTGGCTTTTCTGCCTTTCGAAAAAGCGTTTTACGATAAATTTAACGTCCCGTGCCGCTTTATCGGTCACACCATGGCGGATGCAATGCCGCTGGACCCGGATAAAAATGCGGCGCGCGACGTGCTGGGTATCCCGCATGACGCCCATTGTCTGGCGCTACTGCCAGGCAGCCGTGGCGCGGAAGTGGAAATGCTCAGCGCCGACTTCCTGAAAACCGCACAATTGCTGCGACAGCGCTATCCCGATCTGGAAGTGGTAGTGCCGCTGGTGAACGCGAAACGCCGCGAGCAGTTTGAAAAAATTAAAGCGGAGGTTGCGCCGGATCTCGCCGTTCATTTGCTGGACGGCATGGCGCGCGAGGCGATGATCGCCAGCGACGCGGCTCTGCTGGCCTCGGGTACGGCGGCACTGGAGTGTATGCTGGCAAAATGCCCGATGGTAGTGGGGTATCGTATGAAGCCCTTCACTTTCTGGCTGGCGAAACGTCTGGTAAAAACGGAGTATGTGTCTTTGCCTAACCTGCTGGCGGGAAGAGAATTAGTCAAAGAGTTGTTGCAGGAAGAGTGCGAACCGCAAAAACTCGCCGAAGCGCTGTTGCCGCTACTGGCGAACGGTAAAACCAGCCATGCGATGCACGACACCTTCCGTGAATTGCATCAGCAGATCCGCTGTAATGCCGATGAGCAGGCGGCAGATGCCGTCCTGGAGTTAGCACAATGATCGAATTTGTTTATCCACACACCCATTTAGTGGCGGGTGTGGATGAAGTGGGCCGTGGCCCGCTGGTGGGCGCCGTAGTGACCGCCGCCGTGATCCTCGATCCGGCTCGTCCGATCGTCGGTCTGAATGATTCCAAAAAATTGTCTGAAAAGCGTCGTCTGTCATTGTATGACGAGATTAAAGAAAAGGCGTTAAGCTGGAGTCTGGGACGCGCGGAAGCGCATGAAATTGATGAGCTGAATATTTTGCATGCCACCATGCTCGCCATGCAGCGCGCTGTCGCTGGTCTGCATATTGCGCCAGAATATGTGCTGATCGACGGCAATCGCTGTCCGGCGCTGCCTGTGCCGTCAATGGCCGTGGTGAAAGGAGACAGCCGCGTGGCGGAGATTAGTGCGGCGTCTATTCTGGCGAAAGTCACCCGCGACGCAGAAATGGCGGCGCTGGATATCGTTTTTCCTCAGTATGGCTTTGCGCAGCACAAAGGCTATCCAACCGCTTTTCATCTGGAAAAGTTGGCACAGTATGGCGCGACGGCGCACCACCGACGCAGTTTTGCGCCTGTTAAACGCGCTCTGGGACTTGTGTCCTGATTCTTGTATCGAGAAATCTGAAGATGTCTGAACCACGTTTCGTTCACCTGCGGGTGCACAGCGACTACTCTATGATCGATGGGCTGGCGAAGACCGGGCCGCTGGTGGAAAAGGCGGCCTCATTAGGTATGCCTGCGCTGGCGATCACCGATTTTACCAACCTCTGCGGTCTGGTGAAGTTCTACGGAGCGGGTCATGGCGCGGGCATTAAACCCATCGTCGGGGCGGACTTTAACGTTCACAACGAACTGCTGGGAGATGAGCTGACTCATCTGACGGTACTGGCGGCGAATAATACGGGATACCAGAACTTGACGTTGCTGATCTCGAAAGCGTATCAGCGCGGCTACGGCGCGGCAGGCCCGATTATCGAGCGCGACTGGTTGGTAGAGCTTAAAGAAGGTTTGATCCTGCTTTCCGGCGGGCGCATGGGCGACGTAGGCCGCTGTCTGCTACGCGGCAACCAGGCGCTGGTGGAGGAGTGCGTTGCTTTCTATGAAGCGCATTTTCCCGATCGCTACTTCCTGGAACTGATCCGCACCGGCAGACAGGATGAAGAGACCTATCTTCATGCTGCGGTTGAACTGGCTGAGGCACGTGGTTTGCCAGTTGTCGCGACAAACGATGTCCGTTTTCTTGAAAGCGATGATTTTGACGCCCATGAAATTCGTGTCGCGATCCACGACGGTTTCACGCTTGACGATCCTAAGCGTCCGCGCAATTACTCGCCGCAGCAATATATGCGCAGCATCGATGAGATGTGCGAGCTGTTCGCCGATATTCCGGAGGCGCTGGAAAATACGGTGGAGATTGCCAAACGCTGCAACGTAACGGTACGTCTGGGTGAATATTTCCTGCCGCAGTTCCCGACCGGCGATATGACTACCGAAGATTATCTGGTCAAAAAATCGAAAGAGGGGCTGGAAGAGCGTCTGGCTTTCCTGTTTCCGGACGAAGAAGAGCGCAAAAAGCGTCGCCCGGAATATGACGAGCGTCTGGATATTGAACTACAGGTTATCAACCAGATGGGGTTCCCTGGCTACTTCCTCATCGTGATGGAGTTTATCCAGTGGTCAAAAGATAACGGCGTGCCGGTAGGGCCGGGACGTGGTTCCGGGGCTGGTTCGCTGGTGGCCTACGCGCTGAAAATTACCGACCTTGATCCGCTGGAATTTGACCTGCTGTTCGAACGTTTCCTGAACCCGGAACGTGTCTCGATGCCTGACTTCGACGTTGACTTCTGTATGGAGAAACGCGACCAGGTGATTGAGCACGTCGCAGACATGTACGGGCGTGATGCAGTATCGCAAATTATCACCTTCGGTACGATGGCGGCGAAAGCCGTTATCCGCGATGTGGGCCGCGTGCTGGGGCATCCGTACGGTTTTGTCGATCGTATCTCGAAGCTGGTGCCGCCCGATCCGGGCATGACGCTGGCAAAAGCCTTTGAAGCGGAACCGCAACTGCCGGAAATTTACGAGGCGGACGAAGAGGTCAGAGCGCTGATCGATATGGCGCGTAAGCTTGAAGGTGTCACGCGTAACGCCGGTAAACACGCTGGCGGCGTGGTCATCGCGCCGACCAAAATTACCGACTTTGCGCCGCTGTACTGCGATGAAGAGGGCAAGCATCCGGTTACCCAGTTTGATAAAAGCGACGTGGAATATGCCGGACTGGTGAAGTTCGACTTCCTCGGTTTGCGTACGCTGACTATCATCAACTGGGCGCTGGAGATGATCAACAAGCGGCGCGAGAAAAACGGCGAGCCGCCGCTGGATATCGCCGCCATTCCGCTGGACGATAAAAAAAGCTTCGACATGCTGCAGCGCTCGGAAACCACGGCGGTCTTCCAGCTTGAATCGCGCGGTATGAAAGACCTGATCAAGCGTCTGCAGCCGGACTGCTTTGAAGATATGATCGCACTGGTGGCCCTGTTCCGTCCCGGCCCGTTGCAGTCAGGGATGGTAGATAACTTTATCGACCGTAAGCACGGTCGTGAAGAACTCTCTTACCCGGACGTTCAGTGGCAGCATGAAAGCCTGAAGCCGGTACTGGAGCCGACTTACGGCATCATTCTGTATCAGGAACAGGTGATGCAGATTGCCCAGGTACTTTCCGGGTATACTCTCGGCGGCGCGGATATGCTGCGTCGTGCGATGGGGAAGAAAAAGCCGGAAGAGATGGCCAAACAGCGTTCCGTTTTTGAAGAGGGCGCGAAAAAGAACGGTATCGACGGCGAACTGGCGATGAAAATCTTTGACCTGGTGGAGAAATTCGCCGGTTACGGGTTTAACAAATCGCACTCCGCCGCTTATGCGCTGGTTTCTTACCAGACGCTATGGCTAAAGGCGCACTATCCGGCTGAATTTATGGCGGCGGTGATGACTGCCGATATGGACAACACCGAGAAGGTCGTCGGCCTGGTGGACGAGTGCTGGCGGATGGGACTGAAAATTCTGCCACCGGATATTAACTCCGGATTGTACCATTTCCACGTTAACGATGAGGGCGAGATCGTCTACGGCATCGGCGCGATCAAAGGCGTCGGCGAAGGGCCGATCGAAGCGATCATCGACGCGCGTAATCAGGGCGGCTATTTCCGCGAACTGTTTGATCTGTGCGCGCGGACCGACACCAAAAAGCTCAACCGCCGGGTGCTGGAAAAGCTGATCATGTCCGGGGCGTTCGACCGCCTGGGGCCGCACCGCGCCGCGCTGATGAACTCATTGGGCGATGCGCTGAAAGCCGCCGACCAGCACGCCAAAGCGGAAGCTATCGGTCAGGCGGATATGTTCGGCGTACTGGCGGAAGAGCCGGAGCAAATCGAGCAATCCTATGCCAGCTGCCAGCCGTGGCCGGAGCAGGTGGTGTTAGATGGGGAACGTGAAACGTTGGGGCTGTACCTGACGGGCCACCCTATCAATCAGTATTTAAAAGAAATTGAGCGCTATGTCGGCGGGGTAAGGCTCAAAGACATGCATCCGACAGAACGTGGTAAAGTCACCACGGCTGCGGGGCTCGTGATTGCCGCAAGGGTTATGGTCACCAAGCGCGGCAATCGTATCGGCATCTGTACGCTGGATGACCGTTCCGGGCGTCTGGAAGTGATGTTATTTACCGACGCGCTGGATAAATACCAGCAGTTGCTGGAAAAAGACCGCATACTTATCGTCAGCGGACAGGTCAGCTTTGATGACTTCAGCGGGGGGCTTAAAATGACCGCCCGCGAAGTGATGGATATTGACGAAGCTCGCGAAAAATACGCTCGCGGGCTTGCTATCTCGCTGACGGACAGGCAAATTGATGACCAGCTTTTAAACCGACTCCGTCAGTCTCTGGAACCCCACCGCTCGGGGACCATTCCAGTACATCTCTACTATCAGAGGGCGGATGCGCGTGCGCGGCTGCGTTTTGGCGCAACGTGGCGTGTCTCTCCGAGCGATCGTTTACTTAACGATCTGCGTGGCCTCATTGGTTCGGAGCAGGTGGAACTGGAGTTTGACTAATACAGGAATACTATGAGTCTGAATTTCCTTGATTTTGAACAGCCGATAGCAGAGCTGGAAGCGAAAATCGATTCTCTGACTGCGGTAAGCCGCCAGGATGAGAAACTGGATATTAATATCGATGAAGAAGTCCATCGCCTGCGCGAAAAAAGCGTAGAACTGACGCGCAAAATCTTCGCCGATCTCGGCGCATGGCAGGTAGCCCAACTGGCGCGCCATCCGCAGCGTCCGTACACCCTGGATTATGTCCGTCTGGCGTTTGATGAGTTTGATGAGCTGGCGGGCGATCGCGCCTATGCGGATGACAAAGCCATCGTCGGCGGTATCGCGCGTCTGGAAGGGCGACCGGTGATGATCATTGGTCATCAGAAGGGTCGTGAAACCAAAGAAAAAATTCGTCGTAACTTTGGCATGCCTGCGCCGGAAGGCTACCGCAAAGCGCTGCGCCTGATGGAAATGGCTGAACGCTTCAACATGCCGATTATCACCTTCATCGACACCCCGGGCGCTTACCCTGGCGTGGGCGCGGAAGAGCGTGGTCAGTCTGAAGCTATCGCCCGCAACCTGCGTGAGATGTCTCGTCTGAACGTACCGGTCATCTGCACCGTGATTGGCGAAGGCGGCTCCGGCGGCGCATTGGCGATTGGCGTGGGTGATAAAGTGAATATGCTGCAATACAGCACCTATTCCGTTATCTCCCCGGAAGGTTGCGCCTCTATTTTGTGGAAGAGCGCCGACAAAGCGCCATTGGCTGCTGAAGCGATGGGCATCATCGCGCCGCGTCTGAAAGAGCTGAAGCTAATCGATTCCATCATTCCGGAGCCGCTGGGCGGCGCGCACCGTAATCCGGAAGCGA
Source organism: Salmonella sp. JXY0409-18 (assembly GCF_020268625.1). Taxonomy (NCBI): domain Bacteria; kingdom Pseudomonadati; phylum Pseudomonadota; class Gammaproteobacteria; order Enterobacterales; family Enterobacteriaceae; genus Salmonella; species Salmonella sp. JXY0409-18. The sequence continues at coordinate 3,581,040 of NZ_CP084216.1, read as the reverse complement.
TGGCGGCGTCGCTAAAAGCGCAGCTGCTGGAAGATTTAGCCGATCTCGATGTGTTAAGCACCGATGATTTAAAAAACCGTCGTTACCAGCGTTTGATGAGCTACGGTTACGCCTAATCATTTACCTCATTTTTCCCAGGAGGCCGGATAATCCGGCCTCTTTTTTTTGGACGAGGAAAAATGAGACGCCGATGAGTTGATGTGATTAAACGCAACGGCATGTTCTCCCTGACACTGTATCAACTGCCAGGCGTGTGGCCAGGGCAGGCAGTGAACTACCCTTCAAGGAGAAAATTATGGGATTGCAAAAAACACTGGCGCTCAGCGCCGTGGCGGCAGGAATCATGTTGAGCTTATCCGGTGCGCAGGCCGCGCCGCTGCTTAGCAGTAGTGAGCCAATGACCATCAACGCCAGCGATCTGGCGGCGAAAGAGAAAGCGCTGACGGATTTTCCGTTAATGGAAGCAGTGAAATCCTCTATCCAGACGTTGGATAACAGCGCGGTCGAACAAATCGAACCGGGGCGCGCCGCTAACCCGGCAAACGTAAAACGCGTTGAAAGTATTCTGAAAGAGGCCGACTGGGATTATCTGTTCCCGATGCGCGCGCCGGAATACACTTACTCTAACTTCCTGAAAGCGATAGGTAAATTCCCGGCGGTTTGTGGTACCTACACCGATGGACGCGATAGCGACGCTATCTGCCGTAAAACCCTGGCTACTATGTTTGCGCATTTTGCCCAGGAGACGGGCGGTCACGAAAGCTGGCGTGACATTCCGGAATGGCGTCAGGCGCTGGTCTATCTGCGCGAAGTCGGCTGGACTGAAGGGCAGAAAGGCGGCTACAACGGCGAATGTAACCCGGATGTATGGCAGGGCCAGACCTGGCCGTGCGGTAAAGATAAGGACGGCGATTTCCTCAGCTATTTTGGTCGCGGGGCAAAACAGCTTTCTTATAACTACAACTATGGGCCTTTCTCTGACGCGATGTATGGCGACGTTCGCCCTCTGCTGGATAAACCCGAGCTGGTGGCGGATACCTGGATGAACCTGGCGAGCGCCGTCTTCTTCTTTGTGTATCCGCAGCCGCCGAAGCCGTCTATGCTACATGTGATTGACGGTACCTGGCAGCCAAACGATCGCGATAAAGCAAACGGCCTGGTATCAGGTTTCGGCGTCACCATTCAAATCATCAATGGCGGCGTGGAGTGCGGCGGCGCAGATGAGAATGCGCAGTCGCTTAACCGTATCGCCTACTACAAAGAGTTTGCCAACTACCTGAAAGTGCCGGTGCCGGCGGACGAAGTGTTGGGCTGTAAAAAGATGAAGCAGTTCGATGAAGGCGGCGCTGGCGCGTTACCGATCTACTGGGAACAAGACTGGGGCTGGAGCGCCGATACTGCGGACGGTAAAACCTATTCCTGCCAGTTAGTGGGATATCAGACGCCGTATACCGCCTTTAAAGAGGGTGACTACACAAAATGTGTACAGCATTATTTCAACGTTAATGTCGTCGATGATAACGGAACCACTGAACCGGATGTCACGCCAACTCCGGCGCCAGTGACGGATGAAAACGTGGCGCCAGTCGCGCGCATTGCCGGGCCGGTCGGGGCGGTGGAAGCCGGTAGCCCGGTTTCACTCAGCGCGGAAGGATCGACCGACGCGAATGGCGACAAGCTCACCTATACCTGGATGTCGCAGGATGGCAAAACGCTGAGCGGCCAGGATAAAGCCGTTGTGATTTTCAACGCGCCGGATGTCACTCAGAACACCCAGTATGTGGTGAATCTGACCGTTAGCGACGGTACGCTCTCCAGCACTGCGGTTTATACGCTGAATGTGAAAGCGAAGGCCGCCGCTGCGGATGACGAAGATAAGACCACCAGCTACCCTGCCTGGAGCAGCAGCCAGAAATGGAATCCGGGCGACATCGTCAACAATAATGGCGCATTGTACCAGTGCAAACCGTTCCCGGAAGGCTCATGGTGTAATGTTGCGCCTGCCTACTATGAGCCCGGCGTAGGGATTGCCTGGGCCGATGCATGGAACGCATTGTAATAAGATAAATCCTGTCGGTGCTTTGCATCGGCAGGATTGTTACTATGCTTATCTCAGGTTTTTTCAGGAGAAAGCATGAACATCATCGCCATTATGGGGCCGCACGGGGTTTATTATAAAGATGAACCCATCAAGGAGCTTGAGCGTGCATTACAATCCCTGGGATTTCAAATTATCTGGCCGCAAAATAGCGTTGACTTGTTGAAGTTTATTGAACATAACCCGCGCATCTGCGGCGTTATTTTTGACTGGGATGAATACAGTCTCGACCTTTGTAGCGAAATCAACCAGCTAAATGAATACCTTCCTCTCTACGCCTTTATCAATACCAACTCCACGCTGGACGTTAGCGTTCACGATATGCGCATGGCGCTGTGGTTTTTTGAGTATGCATTGGGGCTGGCTGAAGATATCGCGACGCGCATTCATCAATATACAAACGAATATCTCGATAATATTACGCCGCCGTTTACCAAAGCGCTGTTTACCTACGCCAAAGAAGGAAAATATACCTTTTGTACGCCGGGTCATATGGCAGGAACGGCGTATCAGAAAAGCCCGCCAGGCTGTCTGTTTTATGACTTTTTTGGCGGCAATACCTTAAAGGCCGATGTGTCGATTTCGGTGACTGAGCTGGGATCGCTGCTGGATCACACCGGGCCGCATCTGGAAGCGGAAGAGTATATCGCCCGTACTTTTGGCGCCGAGCAGAGTTATATGGTGACGAACGGTACGTCGACCTCGAATAAAATTGTCGGTATGTATGCCGCGCCTGCGGGAAGTACGCTACTTATTGATCGTAATTGCCATAAATCGCTGGCGCATTTGCTGATGATGAGCGATGTGGTGCCTCTCTGGTTGAAGCCGACGCGCAATGCGCTCGGTATTCTCGGCGGTATTCCTAAGCGTGAATTTACCCGCGACAGCATTGCGCGTAAGGTGGCGGAAACCTCGCAGGCGCAATGGCCGGTTCATGCGGTTATCACCAATTCTACTTACGATGGTCTGCTGTATAACACTAACTGGATCAAGCAGATGCTGGACGTTCCCTCGATCCATTTTGATTCCGCCTGGGTACCCTATACCCATTTCCATCCGATCTACCAGGGGAAAAGCGGGATGAGCGGCGATCGGGTGCCCGGAAAAGTGATTTTCGAAACGCAATCCACCCATAAAATGCTGGCGGCTTTTTCGCAGGCGTCGCTTATTCATATCAAAGGGGAATATGACGAAGAGACGTTTAACGAAGCGTTTATGATGCACACTTCCACATCGCCGAGCTATCCCATTGTCGCCTCTATCGAGACCGCGGCGGCGATGCTGCGCGGCAATCCAGGGAAAAGATTGATTAATCGTTCGGTGGAACGGGCGCTCCATTTTCGTAAAGAGGTACAGCGGTTACGTGAAGAGTCCGATAGCTGGTTCTTTGATATCTGGCAGCCGGAAGAGGTTGATGAGGCCGAATGCTGGCCGGTCACGCCGGGAGAAACCTGGCATGGCTTCACCGATGCTGATGACGATCATATGTTTCTCGATCCGGTTAAGGTGACAATCCTGACGCCGGGGATGGATGAACAGGGCAACATGAGCGAAGAGGGGATACCCGCCGCGCTGGTGGCGAAGTTCCTCGATGAGCGAGGCGTGGTGGTGGAAAAAACCGGGCCGTATAATCTGCTGTTTTTGTTCAGCATAGGGATTGATAAGACCCGTGCGATGGGGCTGCTGCGCGGGCTGACGGAATTTAAACGGGCCTACGATCTTAACCTGCGCGTTAAAAATATGTTGCCGGATCTGTATGCGGAAGATCCGGATTTTTATCGCAATATGCGCATTCAGGATCTGGCGCAGGGGATCCATAAACTGATCCGCCAGCACGATCTTCCGGGGCTGATGCTGCGGGCGTTCGAGGTTTTACCGGAGATGATCATGACCCCGCACCAGGCCTGGCAGCGTCAGATCAAAGGCGAGGTGGAAACCGTGGCGCTCGATCAACTGCCAGGGCGCGTTTCCGCGAATATGATCCTGCCTTATCCGCCAGGCGTTCCGCTGTTGATGCCCGGCGAGAGGATCACGCAACAGAGTCGGGCCGTGCTCGATTTTCTGCTGATGCTCTGCTCGATTGGCCAGCATTATCCCGGTTTTGAAACGGATATTCACGGCGCGAAACGGAATGAAGACGGGGTGTACCAGGTACGAGTCTTAAAACACGCCTGTTAGCTTGCCTGACGGGAATGTGACGAGTAACGTACTGATAATCAATAAAGGAGACGCTATGCTGGGATTAAAACAGGTTCATCACATCGCGATCATTGCGACAGACTATGCGGTGAGCAAGGCGTTTTACTGCGATATTCTGGGGTTCGATCTGCTAAGCGAAGCCTGGCGGAAAGAGCGTGACTCGTGGAAGGGCGATTTGGCGCTAAACGGGCAGTATGTAATTGAGCTTTTCTCTTTTCCCTTCCCTCCGGCGCGTCCAAGCCGACCTGAAGCCTGCGGCCTGCGCCATCTGGCTTTCAGCGTGGAAAATGTGGAAAACGCCGTTGCGCATCTGGAAAAGCATCAGGTTAAGTGCGAACCGATACGTATCGATCCGTATACCGGGAAGCGCTTTACTTTTTTCAACGATCCGGACGGTTTACCGCTTGAGCTGTATGAGCAGTAAGGCTTGTCATTAAGACGCTCGCCAGGTAACGTTGCCGGGCTAAGTCACTATAAGCATGGATCATGACCACTCTCACGTTGAATACCTCGTTACTCTCTTCTCGCCGTATTCTGGCTGCCTTTAGCGGTGGCCTGGATTCTACGGTGCTTCTGCATCAACTGGTGTTGTGGCGAGAACGCCATCCTGACGTCACGCTGCGTGCTATCCATATTCATCACGGTTTAAGCCCTCATGCTGATAGCTGGGTGCGGCATTGCGAAACCGTATGCGAACGCTGGCAGGTTCCGCTGGCAGTGGAGCGGGTGACGCTGGCGGATAATGGCCTGGGTATCGAGGCCCATGCGCGTGAAGCGCGCTACCGGGCGTTCGCACAGACGCTATTGCCTGGCGAAGTGCTGGCAACCGCGCAGCACCTTGACGATCAGTGTGAAACATTCCTGCTGGCGTTAAAGCGCGGCAGCGGTCCGGCCGGACTTTCCGCGATGGGAGAATGCTCGCCTTTTGCCGGAACTCTGCTTCTTCGCCCGCTGTTGAGAGAAACGCGGAAGACGCTGGAACAGTGGGCTGTGCGTCATGGCTTATGCTGGATTGAAGATGAAAGCAATCAGGATGACGCCTACGATCGCAATTTTTTACGCCTGCGCGCGCTTCCGCTCTTGCAGCAGCGCTGGCCGCATTTTCCTGCGGCAGTAGCCCGTAGCGCGACGCTCTGCGCCGAGCAAGAAAGGCTGCTGGACGAGCTTCTGGCCAGCGATCTTACGGACTGTATCACGGCGGAGGGAACATTGCGGCTCTCTCCATTAATGTCGATGAGCGATGTACGGCGGGCGGCGATTTTGCGTCGCTGGCTGGCGATGCGTAATGCGCCGATGCCCTCTCGCGACGCGCTGGAACGTATCTGGCAGGAGGTGGCGCTGGCGCGCGACGATGCCTCTCCCTGTTTACGTTTTGGCGATCGCGAGATTCGCCGTTATCAGTCGCAACTGTGGTGGATTAAATCCGTGGCCGGACAACACGAAACGACGGTTGCCTGGCCCGTCTGGCAAACACCGCTGGCGCTGCCTGCCGGCTTAGGGACGGTACAGCTCGTTCCTGGCGGCGAACTGCGCCGACCGCGAGAGGAAGAATCCGTCAGCATTCGTTTTAAAGCGCCAGGCGTACTACATATTGTCGGGCGTAACGGCGGACGTAAATTAAAGAAAATCTGGCAGGAGCAGGGGATCCCGCCCTGGCGACGAGACACCACGCCGCTGTTGTTTTACGGCGAAACGCTGATTGCGGCTGCGGGTGTTTTTGTGACGCGTGAGGGAGCAGCAGAAGATAAAGAAGGGGTGAGTCTGGTTTGGCATGCCTGATGGCGCTGCGCTTATCAGGCCTACGTATCGCATGGAACGTAGGCCGGATAAGGTGCTTGCACCGCCATCCGGCAACAAAATACTCAGGATTCGCTAACTACCACGGTACCAATTTCCGGGTGGCTGAAACTGGCGATTTTATCGAGACGAAGTTCACAAGACTCGCCGGAAATCTCGGCAAGCAGATACTCTACGTTTTTACGTAAGATCAAATCGTTCGCTTTTGCCTGCAAAACCTCGCCATCTTTTAACGTTAGCGTCAGTATTAAATGATGCATGCAGGCAAGCTCAAGACTATCGTAGTCATCGCAATTAATGGGTTGATACGTTTCATTCATTGACATAATCGCTCACCAGTAAGTTCGCGGCAGCATAAGCTGCCTTTTCCCTGACCGACTCTGAAAGGGCGCTATCTGCCGCCACTTCATTAAGCACTTTCAATACACAACCCAGCGCATCCGGGACATACCCTAAGTCTCCGCTGGCGATTTCCGCATACCGCTTGCGTACTAACTCACAATATTTTTCCACATGCCCTCCTGTCAGCATTCTGACTTAACCGTGGATGCAAGTCTAAGCCTACGAAGTTAAATCTTGTTTAGCAAGGTGACTATACCATACTCATTTGCGCAATATCAGCGCCTGACGCGAGTGGGTAAAAGATTCGTTAACAGCCTTTTAGCGCGGTTTTCGCTACAATGGGCGCCTGATTCGAAAGGAGTTTTCTCATGGCGCTTAAAGCGACAATTTATAAAGCCGTCGTCAATGTGGCTGACCTTGATCGCAACCGGTTTCTGGATGCGGCATTGACGCTGGCGCGTCACCCTTCTGAAACGCAGGAGCGCATGATGTTGCGCCTGTTGGCATGGATAAAATATGCTGATGAACGGTTGCAGTTTACACGCGGGCTCAGCGCGGAAGATGAGCCGGAGGCCTGGCTGCGCAACGATCATCTGGGCATCGATCTCTGGATAGAGCTGGGGCTGCCGGATGAGCGCCGTATTAAGAAAGCCTGTACTCAGGCGAGCGACGTCGCGCTCTTTGCTTATAACTCCCGGGCGGCGCAAATCTGGTGGCAGCAGCATCAAAGCAAGTGCGCGCAGTTCGCTAACCTGTCCGTCTGGTATCTGGATGACGGGCAACTGGCGCAGCTCAGTGAATTTGCCGATCGTACCATGACGCTACAGGCGACGATTCAGGACGGCGCAATCTGGCTTTCTGATGCTCGGAATAATCTGGAAATACAGCTAACCGCCTGGCAACAGCCCTCATGATTGCCATCTCCCGGACGGTCTCCATAGCCGATAATGAGCTGGAAATTACGGCCATTCGCGCGCAGGGCGCGGGTGGTCAGCACGTAAATAAGACCTCTAGCGCGATTCATTTGCGCTTTGACATTCGGGCCTCTGGCCTGCCAGAGTATTATAAACAGCGTTTGCTGACGGCCAGCCACCATCTGATAAGCGATGATGGCGTCATTATCATTAAGGCGCAGGAGTTCCGGAGCCAGGAGCTCAACCGGGAAGCGGCTATCGCCAGGCTGGTTGCCGTCATAAAAGAATTAACCGCGGAGCAGAAAAGCCGTCGCGCAACCCGTCCGACGCGTGCCTCGAAAGAGCGCCGCTTGTCCTCAAAGGCGCAAAAATCTTCTGTAAAGGCGCTTCGCGGCAAAGTTCGTCGTCCACTGGATTGACGGGCAGGAATAGCAATTTCATAAGGATTTTATGGTGAGAACAGCAATATTGTCAGTAGCGGCAGCCTGTACGCTATTTGCATTGATAGGGTGTAATAACCGTGCGGAAGTTGACGCCCTGCAACCTGCGCAGGCGGCGGAATTAAAACCCATGCAGCAAAGCTGGCGCGGCGTGCTGCCCTGTGCGGATTGTGAAGGTATTGAAACGTCACTGTTTCTGGAAAAAGACGGCACATGGGTGATGAACGAGCGTTATCAGGGCGTGCGCGAAGAACCTTCCTCTTTTGCGTCATACGGTACCTGGGCGCGGACGGCGGATAAACTGGTGTTAACCGACAGCAATGGCGAGAAATCGTATTATCGCGCGAAAGGCAATGCGCTGGAGATGCTCGACAGAGAAGGCAATCCGGTGGCTTCGCAGCTTAATTATACGCTTGTGCCTGTTACCGCCAGCCTGCCGGTAACGCCAATGCCGTTGCGTGGTATGTATGTATACAGGGCCGATGCGGCGACCTTTACCGATTGTGCGACCGGAAAACGGCTGCCGGTCGCCAGTAACGCCCAGCTTGAGCGCGGCTATCTGACGGCGAAAGGTGAAGCGGAAAAACCGGTGCTGCTGACGGTAGAAGGGCATTTTGTGTTTGCCGCGAACCCGGACACGGGCGAGCCGGTAAAAATGCTAATAGCCGATAAAAACGCGAAGTTTGCGCCGGGTAAAGATTGCACTCACTAATAAAAGGCCTCGCAGGATGCGAGGCCTTTACATATCTGCCGGGTGGCGCCGGGCAATCCCAACAAAATGTCGTTTAGCCTTTAATCGCCTTGACCAGATAATCAACGATATCGCCGGTTTTAATCAGCGATTTTTCACCGCTGCGACGGTATTTATACTCAATATCGTCGTTATCCAGGTTGCGATCGCCAATCACGATAGTATGTGGAATACCAATCAGCTCCATATCGGCAAACATCACGCCCGGGCGCTCTTTACGGTCGTCCATCAGCACTTCAATGCCCTGCGCGCGCAATTCGCTGTACAGCTTTTCCGCCAGCTCCTGCACACGGAAGGATTTGTGCATATTCATCGGCAGAATAGCGACCTGGAAAGGCGCAATGGCGTCAGGCCATACAATGCCGCGCTCGTCAAAGTTCTGCTCGATAGCCGCGGCAACGACACGTGTTACGCCGATACCATAGCAGCCCATTGTCAGGATCTGGTTACGGCCATCTTCACCCTGAACGGAGGCTTTCAGCGCTTCTGAGTACTTGGTACCTAACTGGAAGATGTGACCCACTTCGATACCGCGTTTGATAAGCAACGTTCCCTGACCATCCGGACTCGGATCGCCGGCGACTACGTTACGGATGTCGGCAACAACAGGCGTCGCCACATCGCGATCCCAGTTAATACCAAAGTAGTGTTTACCGTCGATGTTGGCGCCAGCGGCAAAATCGCTCATGGCGGCAACGGTACGATCGATGATGACCGGAATCGGCATATTGACCGGGCCGAGGGAGCCAGGGCCGGCATTAATTACGGCGCGAATCTCTTCTTCGGTAGCGAAGGTCAGCGGGCTGGCAACGTGCGGCAGTTTTTCCGCTTTAACTTCATTCAGTTCATGATCGCCGCGAACCAGCAGAGCCACCAGCGGAGACTTGCTGTCTTTCGCCGCTTTCACCAGCAGCGTTTTTACCGTTTTTTCAATTGGCAGGTTGAACTGTTCCACCAGCTCCGCGATGGTTTTGGCATTTGGCGTATCGACCAGAGTCATTTCCTGCGTCGCCGCTGCGCGCGGCGTTTGCGGCGCGATAGCTTCTGCCAGTTCAATGTTAGCCGCGTAATCAGAAACATCAGAGAAAACGATATCGTCTTCGCCGCTTTGCGCCAGCACCTGGAATTCATGCGAGGCGTTGCCGCCGATAGAACCGGTATCGGCCTGTACCGCGCGGAAATCCAGCCCCATACGGCTGAAGATACGGCTATACGCGGCGTACATGGCGTCATAGGTTTCCTGCAACGACTCCTGAGAGGTGTGGAAAGAGTAAGCATCTTTCATCAGGAATTCGCGCGAACGCATCACGCCAAAGCGCGGACGCACTTCATCACGGAATTTGGTCTGGATTTGGAAGAAGTTCAGCGGCAACTGCTTATAAGAGCTGAGTTCATTACGCACCAGATCGGTGATAACTTCTTCGTGGGTCGGGCCGAGTACGAACGGACGCTCGCCACGGTCGACAAAACGCAGCAGTTCCGGACCGTACTGTTCCCAACGACCACTCTCTTGCCACAGGTCGGCTGGCTGAACGACTGGCATCGACACCTCGATAGCACCGGCGTTGTTCATCTCTTCACGCACGATGTTTTCGACTTTTTTCAGGACGCGCAGGCCGGTCGGCAGCCAGGTATATAACCCGGAGGCGAGCTTGCGGATCATCCCAGCGCGCAGCATCAGCTGGTGGCTGATAACCTCGGCGTCGGCAGGTGTCTCCTTCAGAGTGGAGAGCAGGTATTGGCTAGTACGCATGTTGTTACGGTTCCAGTTGAACGATCGAACAGGCTCAATGTGAGCCTGATACAAAAAAAGTGATTTAGTTTACCAGCGTGCAAGAGATGTCAAAAGAGAAGGGCGTGAAATTACCGTGGTTCCAGCGCAAACACTTCAAATCCAGTGCTAACCACACGCCAGCGCACGTTAAAATCATGCAGCCAGACGGCATAGGTTTTGCCCGTCTCTTCACCCTTACGATAAGCCGGGCGAGGATCTTGCGCCAGCACATCGCAAATAAATGTCCGTAGCTGCGGATAACACCTTTCCAGCGTCGTAAGCTGTTGAGCCACCTCAGCGGTAAAACTCACGGGCATTTCAGCTATCGGCGCCTGTTGCGCATAGCTGGCGGCGGCGTCCGGTAAGGCCTCGGCAAACGGTAAATACGGTTTAATATCCACCACCGGCGTGCCATCCACCAGATCCAGACTGCCTAATTTCAGAATTACGCTCTCTTTCCGGCACTCGATACCTTTTAGCGCAACGAGCGACATGCCAATCGGATTGGGGCGGAACGTGGAGCGCGTGGCAAAAACGCCCATTCTGGCGTTACCGCCAAGACGGGGCGGACGAACTGTTGGCCGCCAGCCGCCGTCCATCGTCTGATGAAAAACGAAAAGCACCCACAAATGGCTGAACGCTTCCAGGCCGCGAACGGCATCGGCCTGGTTGTAAGGCGCTATCAGATGCAGTTCGCCGCAGGCGCTTTTGACCAGACCAGGCTGGCGCGGAACGGCGAATTTTTCTTTATAGGGGGAGCGAATAACGCCGATTTGTTCAAACTGAAAGCTGCTCATTTCGCCGAAATATTCAGGGCGGACCCGATACAAACCGCCTGACGGTAGCAGCCTGGCGTGCCGCTGGTAATTTCACAGCTGTGCAGCAGGACGGCGTTGGCTTTCATTTTAGATGCATTAATCTGCATACGCTTGCGCGCAGTTGGAATGTTAGGCGGAGAGTCTTGATTTGTCGCCTGGCAGGATTCGCCGCTAACCTCGCCAAGATCGCGGAAAGGTTTGCCGACTAAGTCTTCAGCATTGGTGTAAATCCTGACGGGAGCGGCACGCGGCGCTTTAGGTTTCTCCGGCTCCGCTTTTGGCGGGGTTGCGGTGCTTTGAACGGGTTCAACAGGGGATCTGCTTAGCATGGAACAACCGCCCAGCATGAGTGCCAATAAACAGATCGGTAAAGCACGCATAATATTTCCTCAATGAATGTTCTAATTGCCAGATATTGAATCAGGAGCTTGCATAAATGACAAGACGGGCAATAGCCCGTCCTGAATAATATTACAGATTGTGGAATCAGCCTAAAACTTACCAGCCTTTCACCGCGCCGCCATTAAAAACTTTATTTGCGGCTTCGTACACTTCATCAGACTGGTAAGCCTGAACGAATTTTTTCACATTCTCGGCGTCTTTGTTATCTTCACGCGTCACGATAAGGTTAACGTACGGAGAATCTTTATCTTCAACGAAGATACCGTCTTTCGCTGGCGTCAGGCCAATCTGGCTGGCGTAAGTCGTATTGATGACCGCTAACGCGATCTGCGCGTCATCCAGCGAACGCGGCAACTGCGGCGCTTCCAGCTCAACAATTTTCAGATTTTTCGGGTTTTCCACGATATCCAGCGAGGTAGGAAGCAGACCGACGCCGTCTTTCAGTTTAATCAGCCCTACTTTTTGCAGCAGCAACAGGGAACGACCAAGGTTGGTCGGGTCGTTAGGCACAGCGACCTGGGAACCGTCCTTGAGCTCATCCAGAGATTTGATTTTTTTGGAATATCCTGCAATGGGATAGACAAAAGTCTTACCAACGGAAACCAGTTTGTAGCCGCGATCTTTGATTTGCTGATCCAGATACGGTTTGTGCTGGAAGGCATTGGCATCGATATCGCCTTTGCTCAGCGCTTCATTAGGCAGAACATAATCATTAAAGGTCACCAATTCCACGTCCAGGCCGTATTTTTCTTTCGCGACTTTCTGCGCGACTTCGGCAACTTGCTGCTCTGCGCCAACGATTACGCCGACTTTAATATGATTCGGATCTTTTTCATCCTGACCGCAACCCGCAAGTGCCAGAGAACCAATCAGAGCACCCACTGCCGCAAAGGTTTTGAATTTGAACGCCATGCTTATTTCCTTAATGAGTATTTGTGTTGTGTTTAACGTTACTTATGCGTGACAGCCCTGACGATGCGATCGCCGGATAACTGAATTAAATAAACCAGAACGACAAGTAATACCAGCACCGTATTCATCACGGTAGCATTGTATCCAATATAACCGTACTGATAGCCGATTTGACCGAGGCCGCCTGCGCCGACGGCGCCGCCCATTGCGGAGTAACCGACCAGGGTGATCAGTGTAATGGTTGCCGCATTCACCAGACCAGGCAGCGCTTCCGGTAAAAGGATTTTACGTACAATTTGCAGCGGCGTGGCGCCCATCGCTCGCGAGGCTTCAATCAGCCCGGCAGGGATCTCTAACAACGCATTTTCCACCATACGGGCGATAAAAGGCGCGGCGCCGACGGTCAGCGGTACAATTGCGGCCTGCAAACCAATGGAGGTGCCGACAATTATTCGGGTAAAAGGAATCATCCACACCAGCAGGATGATAAAGGGAATCGAGCGGAAAATATTGACCACCGCGGAGAGGGAGCGATACAGCCGGGCGTTCTCCATAATCTGCCCCGGGCGCGTAACATACAGCAATACGCCGACCGGCAGGCCAATCACGAAACCGAAGAAACCGGAGACAAAGGTCATCGCCAGCGTTTCCCAGACGCCACGAACCAGTAACCACATCATTGCCTCAGACATAACCCAGTACCTCAACTTTCACATGGTGATCCTGCAGCCAGGCAATTGCGGCTTGCGTCTCTTCTTGTGTGCCGTGCATTTCCGTTAGCATAATGCCGAACTTCACACCGCCCGCGTAATCCATCTGCGCGCTGATAATATTATTGTTCACGTTGAAACGACGCGCGGTTTCAGAAAGCAGCGGGGCATCCACAGACTGTCCGGTGAACTCCATGCGCAGCATCGGCACGCTGTCAGTTTCCGGCGACGCTTTCAAACGCGCCTGGTAATCTTCCGGAATGTCCAGGTGCAGAGTGGACTGAATAAACTTCTGCGCCAGCGGCGTTTTAGGATGCGAGAAGACTTCGCTGACCGTATCCTGCTCAATAAGCTCGCCATTACTGATGACGGCAACGCAGTCGCAGATACGTTTTACGACATCCATTTCATGAGTGATAAGCAGAATCGTCAACCCCAGACGACGGTTGATATCTTTCAGCAATTCCAGAATCGAACGGGTCGTCGCGGGATCAAGCGCGCTGGTGGCTTCATCGCACAGCAACACTTTTGGATTACTGGCTAACGCGCGGGCAATCGCGACACGCTGTTTCTGACCGCCGGAAAGATTTGCCGGATAGCTGTCGTGCTTGTCGCCAAGACCGACTAAATCCAGCAGCACTGTGACACGGCGTTTGATCTCTTCCTTTGGTGTGTTATCCAGTTCCAGCGGCAACGCGACGTTGCCAAACACGGTACGGGAAGAGAGCAGGTTAAAATGTTGGAAAATCATGCCGATTTGACGGCGAGCTTTGGTCAACTCAGACTCTGAAAGCGTTGTCAGCTCCTGACCGCCTACCATTACGCTTCCTTCAGTAGGACGTTCAAGTAAGTTTACGCAGCGAATGAGCGTACTTTTACCGGCGCCGGAGGCGCCAATGACGCCATAAATCTGCCCGGCAGGCACGTGCAGGCTGACATTATTTAGCGCCTGAATGGTGCGCGTCCCCTGCTGGAACACTTTGGTAATATTCGAAAGTTTAATCATTGATTCTTTATTATCGTAATGAAATGAGCGGAGGCATTTTCGTCTGCCTAATACGGTCAACGCCGTCAACAGAATGGATGTTAAGGCATCCAGACGTCTAAATCAATCAGGCTTTATACGATGAGCACTTTCTTGCCTGCTGAAACATGCGATACTAGCGCCACTTGCTTTACTCAGGAGCTATAAAAGGTGGCAAAGTCTGTACCCGCAATTTTTCTCGACCGTGACGGCACCATTAATGTGGATCACGGCTACGTACATGAAATCGATGCATTTGAGTTTATAGACGGCGTTATTGACGCGATGCGCGAGCTAAAAAAAATGGGCTATGCGTTGGTGGTGGTGACGAACCAGTCCGGAATCGCGCGCGGCAAATTCACTGAGGCGCAGTTTGAAACGTTAACCGAATGGATGGACTGGTCGTTGGCGGATCGCGATGTTGATTTGGACGGCATCTATTATTGTCCTCACCATCCGCAGGGCAGCATAGAAGAGTTCCGTCAGGTATGTGATTGCCGCAAGCCGCATCCAGGAATGCTTATCTCGGCGCGTGATTTCCTGCATATCGATATGGCGGCTTCTTATATGGTGGGAGACAAGCTGGAAGATATGCAGGCGGCAGCGGCGGCAAATGTCGGGACAAAAGTGCTGGTGCGTACGGGCAAACCGGTCACGGCAGAAGCAGAAAACGCGGCGGACTGGGTGTTAAACAGCCTTGCTGACCTGCCATCAGCGATAAAAAAGCAGCAAAAATAAGCGTTATGGATAAAAGATGAGCGGTTAAAACAAAAATGCATTTTTCCGCTTGTCTTCCTGAACCGACTCCCTATAATGCGCCTCCATCGACACGGCGGATGTGAATCACTTCACACAAACAGCCGGTCGGTTGAAGAGAAAAATCCTGAAATTCAGGGTTGACTCTGAAAGAGGAAAGCGTAATATACGCCACCTCGCGACGGTGAGCTGAAAGCTGCGTCGCACCTGCTCTTTAACAATTTATCAGACAATCTGTGTGGGCACTCGAAGATACGGATTCTTGACGTCGCAAGACGAAAAATGAATACCAAGTCTCAAGAGTGAACACGTAATTCATTACGAAGTTTAATTCTTTGAGCATCAAACTTTTAAATTGAAGAGTTTGATCATGGCTCAGATTGAACGCTGGCGGCAGGCCTAACACATGCAAGTCGAACGGTAACAGGAAGCAGCTTGCTGCTTTGCTGACGAGTGGCGGACGGGTGAGTAATGTCTGGGAAACTGCCTGATGGAGGGGGATAACTACTGGAAACGGTGGCTAATACCGCATAACGTCGCAAGACCAAAGAGGGGGACCTTCGGGCCTCTTGCCATCAGATGTGCCCAGATGGGATTAGCTTGTTGGTGAGGTAACGGCTCACCAAGGCGACGATCCCTAGCTGGTCTGAGAGGATGACCAGCCACACTGGAACTGAGACACGGTCCAGACTCCTACGGGAGGCAGCAGTGGGGAATATTGCACAATGGGCGCAAGCCTGATGCAGCCATGCCGCGTGTATGAAGAAGGCCTTCGGGTTGTAAAGTACTTTCAGCGGGGAGGAAGGTGTTGTGGTTAATAACCGCAGCAATTGACGTTACCCGCAGAAGAAGCACCGGCTAACTCCGTGCCAGCAGCCGCGGTAATACGGAGGGTGCAAGCGTTAATCGGAATTACTGGGCGTAAAGCGCACGCAGGCGGTCTGTCAAGTCGGATGTGAAATCCCCGGGCTCAACCTGGGAACTGCATTCGAAACTGGCAGGCTTGAGTCTTGTAGAGGGGGGTAGAATTCCAGGTGTAGCGGTGAAATGCGTAGAGATCTGGAGGAATACCGGTGGCGAAGGCGGCCCCCTGGACAAAGACTGACGCTCAGGTGCGAAAGCGTGGGGAGCAAACAGGATTAGATACCCTGGTAGTCCACGCCGTAAACGATGTCTACTTGGAGGTTGTGCCCTTGAGGCGTGGCTTCCGGAGCTAACGCGTTAAGTAGACCGCCTGGGGAGTACGGCCGCAAGGTTAAAACTCAAATGAATTGACGGGGGCCCGCACAAGCGGTGGAGCATGTGGTTTAATTCGATGCAACGCGAAGAACCTTACCTGGTCTTGACATCCACAGAACTTTCCAGAGATGGATTGGTGCCTTCGGGAACTGTGAGACAGGTGCTGCATGGCTGTCGTCAGCTCGTGTTGTGAAATGTTGGGTTAAGTCCCGCAACGAGCGCAACCCTTATCCTTTGTTGCCAGCGATTAGGTCGGGAACTCAAAGGAGACTGCCAGTGATAAACTGGAGGAAGGTGGGGATGACGTCAAGTCATCATGGCCCTTACGACCAGGGCTACACACGTGCTACAATGGCGCATACAAAGAGAAGCGACCTCGCGAGAGCAAGCGGACCTCATAAAGTGCGTCGTAGTCCGGATTGGAGTCTGCAACTCGACTCCATGAAGTCGGAATCGCTAGTAATCGTGGATCAGAATGCCACGGTGAATACGTTCCCGGGCCTTGTACACACCGCCCGTCACACCATGGGAGTGGGTTGCAAAAGAAGTAGGTAGCTTAACCTTCGGGAGGGCGCTTACCACTTTGTGATTCATGACTGGGGTGAAGTCGTAACAAGGTAACCGTAGGGGAACCTGCGGTTGGATCACCTCCTTACCTTAAAGAAGCGTACTTTGCAGTGCTCACACAGATTGTCTGATGAAAAACGAGCAGTAAAACCTCTACAGGCTTGTAGCTCAGGTGGTTAGAGCGCACCCCTGATAAGGGTGAGGTCGGTGGTTCAAGTCCACTCAGGCCTACCAGATTCGCTCCCGTGCTTTGTTGTGGCAAAGCTCGCATACTTCAGTATGCTTCGCTTCACCACGCCGCGCCCGGAAACGAATCAAAGGTAAGAGGTTCTGACTACACGATGGGGCTATAGCTCAGCTGGGAGAGCGCCTGCTTTGCACGCAGGAGGTCTGCGGTTCGATCCCGCATAGCTCCACCATCTCGTGAGTGTTTACGAAAAAATACTTCAGAGTGTACCTGAAAGGGTTCACTGCGAAGTTTTGCTCTTTAAAAATCTGGATCAAGCTGAAAATTGAAACACAGAACAACGAAAGTTGTTCGTGAGTCTCTCAAATTTTCGCAACACGATGATGAATCGCAAGAAACATCTTCGGGTTGTGAGGTTAAGCGACTAAGCGTACACGGTGGATGCCCTGGCAGTCAGAGGCGATGAAGGGCGTGCTAATCTGCGATAAGCGCCGGTAAGGTGATATGAACCGTTATAACCGGCGATACCCGAATGGGGAAACCCAGTGTGACTCGTCACACTATCATTAACTGAATCCATAGGTTAATGAGGCGAACCGGGGGAACTGAAACATCTAAGTACCCCGAGGAAAAGAAATCAACCGAGATTCCCCCAGTAGCGGCGAGCGAACGGGGAGGAGCCCAGAGCCTGAATCAGCATGTGTGTTAGTGGAAGCGTCTGGAAAGGCGCGCGATACAGGGTGACAGCCCCGTACACAAAAGCGCATGTGCTGTGAGCTCGATGAGTAGGGCGGGACACGTGGTATCCTGTCTGAATATGGGGGGACCATCCTCCAAGGCTAAATACTCCTGACTGACCGATAGTGAACCAGTACCGTGAGGGAAAGGCGAAAAGAACCCCGGCGAGGGGAGTGAAAAAGAACCTGAAACCGTGTACGTACAAGCAGTGGGAGCACCCTTTGGGGTGTGACTGCGTACCTTTTGTATAATGGGTCAGCGACTTATATTCTGTAGCAAGGTTAACCGTATAGGGGAGCCGGAGGGAAACCGAGTCTTAACCGGGCGTTAAGTTGCAGGGTATAGACCCGAAACCCGGTGATCTAGCCATGGGCAGGTTGAAGGTTGGGTAACACTAACTGGAGGACCGAACCGACTAATGTTGAAAAATTAGCGGATGACCTGTGGCTGGGGGTGAAAGGCCAATCAAACCGGGAGATAGCTGGTTCTCCCCGAAAGCTATTTAGGTAGCGCCTCGTGAATTCATCTCCGGGGGTAGAGCACTGTTTCGGCTAGGGGGCCATCCCGGCTTACCAACCCGATGCAAACTGCGAATACCGGAGAATGTTATCACGGGAGACACACGGCGGGTGCTAACGTCCGTCGTGAAGAGGGAAACAACCCAGACCGCCAGCTAAGGTCCCAAAGTCATGGTTAAGTGGGAAACGATGTGGGAAGGCCCAGACAGCCAGGATGTTGGCTTAGAAGCAGCCATCATTTAAAGAAAGCGTAATAGCTCACTGGTCGAGTCGGCCTGCGCGGAAGATGTAACGGGGCTAAACCATGCACCGAAGCTGCGGCAGCGACGCTGATGCGTTGTTGGGTAGGGGAGCGTTCTGTAAGCCTGCGAAGGTGGCCTGTGAGGGTTGCTGGAGGTATCAGAAGTGCGAATGCTGACATAAGTAACGATAAAGCGGGTGAAAAGCCCGCTCGCCGGAAGACCAAGGGTTCCTGTCCAACGTTAATCGGGGCAGGGTGAGTCGACCCCTAAGGCGAGGCCGAAAGGCGTAGTCGATGGGAAACGGGTTAATATTCCCGTACTTGGTGTTACTGCGAAGGGGGGACGGAGAAGGCTATGTTGGCCGGGCGACGGTTGTCCCGGTTTAAGCGTGTAGGTGTGTGTTCCAGGTAAATCCGGTTCACTTTAACACTGAGGCGTGATGACGAGGCACTACGGTGCTGAAGCAACAAATGCCCTGCTTCCAGGAAAAGCCTCTAAGCATCAGGTAACATCAAATCGTACCCCAAACCGACACAGGTGGTCAGGTAGAGAATACCAAGGCGCTTGAGAGAACTCGGGTGAAGGAACTAGGCAAAATGGTGCCGTAACTTCGGGAGAAGGCACGCTGACACGTAGGTGAAGTGATTTACTCATGGAGCTGAAGTCAGTCGAAGATACCAGCTGGCTGCAACTGTTTATTAAAAACACAGCACTGTGCAAACACGAAAGTGGACGTATACGGTGTGACGCCTGCCCGGTGCCGGAAGGTTAATTGATGGGGTCAGCGCAAGCGAAGCTCCTGATCGAAGCCCCGGTAAACGGCGGCCGTAACTATAACGGTCCTAAGGTAGCGAAATTCCTTGTCGGGTAAGTTCCGACCTGCACGAATGGCGTAATGATGGCCAGGCTGTCTCCACCCGAGACTCAGTGAAATTGAACTCGCTGTGAAGATGCAGTGTACCCGCGGCAAGACGGAAAGACCCCGTGAACCTTTACTATAGCTTGACACTGAACATTGAGCCTTGATGTGTAGGATAGGTGGGAGGCTTTGAAGTGTGGACGCCAGTCTGCATGGAGCCGGCCTTGAAATACCACCCTTTAATGTTTGATGTTCTAACGTGGACCCGTGATCCGGGTTGCGGACAGTGTCTGGTGGGTAGTTTGACTGGGGCGGTCTCCTCCTAAAGAGTAACGGAGGAGCACGAAGGTTGGCTAATCCTGGTCGGACATCAGGAGGTTAGTGCAATGGCATAAGCCAGCTTGACTGCGAGCGTGACGGCGCGAGCAGGTGCGAAAGCAGGTCATAGTGATCCGGTGGTTCTGAATGGAAGGGCCATCGCTCAACGGATAAAAGGTACTCCGGGGATAACAGGCTGATACCGCCCAAGAGTTCATATCGACGGCGGTGTTTGGCACCTCGATGTCGGCTCATCACATCCTGGGGCTGAAGTAGGTCCCAAGGGTATGGCTGTTCGCCATTTAAAGTGGTACGCGAGCTGGGTTTAGAACGTCGTGAGACAGTTCGGTCCCTATCTGCCGTGGGCGCTGGAGAACTGAGGGGGGCTGCTCCTAGTACGAGAGGACCGGAGTGGACGCATCACTGGTGTTCGGGTTGTCATGCCAATGGCACTGCCCGGTAGCTAAATGCGGAAGAGATAAGTGCTGAAAGCATCTAAGCACGAAACTTGCCCCGAGATGAGTTCTCCCTGAGACTTTAGGTCTCCTGAAGGAACGTTGAAGACGACGACGTTGATAGGCCGGGTGTGTAAGCGCAGCGATGCGTTGAGCTAACCGGTACTAATGAACCGTGAGGCTTAACCTTACAACGCCGAAGATGTTTTGGCGGTTGAGAAGACAGATTTTCAGCACTGATTCAGATTACATCAGAACGTAAAAACGGTCTGATAACAGAATTTGCCTGGCGGCAGTAGCGCGGTGGTCCCACCTGACCCCATGCCGAACTCAGAAGTGAAACGCCGTAGCGCCGATGGTAGTGTGGGGTCTCCCCATGCGAGAGTAGGGAACTGCCAGGCATCAAATTAGAAGTATGGCATTAACTTTCGGGGCAGTTCACTACTCGACAGAGAGTAGGACAAAAGCGAAAGCTTTTGAACGTTGCGAAGCAACGGCCCGAAGGGTGAATCACGAAGTGATTCATAAACTGCCAGGCATCAAATTGCAGTAAACCGGGATGAAAATCCGGGTTGTGACAAAGAAATTCGGTGGAGCGGTAGTTCAGTTGGTTAGAATACCTGCCTGTCACGCAGGGGGTCGCGGGTTCGAGTCCCGTCCGTTCCGCCACTTATTAAGAGCCCTGAGCATTAGCTCAGGGCTTTTTCTTTTCCTGTCATTTAATTATTGCTCAATTCGCAAAAATCCTCTGCATTTCTCGCTCTTTTTCTGCAAAGCGCTGAAGGTCATAATTCCCTCAGTTAACGAACATAGTGATTAAAAAGAGGAATTCTATGACTATCCCTGCATTCGGTTTAGGTACTTTTCGCCTGAAAGACGACGTGGTTATCGCTTCTGTTAAAACGGCGCTTGAACTGGGCTACCGTGCTGTCGACACTGCGCAAATCTATGATAATGAAGCGGCTGTTGGACAGGCGATTGCTGAGAGCTGCGTACCGCGTAGCGAGCTGTACATCACCACCAAGATCTGGATTGAAAACCTTAGCAAAGACAAGCTAATCCCAAGCCTGAAAGAGAGCCTGAAAAAACTGCGTACCGATTATGTCGATCTGACGCTGATCCACTGGCCATCTCCGGGTGATGCCGTGTCTGTCGAAGAATTTATGCAGGCATTGCTTGAAGCTAAAAAACAAGGGCTGACTCGCGAAATTGGCATTTCAAACTTCACCATTCCGTTGATGGAAAAGGCTATTGCCGCGGTGGGCGCACACAATATCGCCACCAACCAGATTGAGCTATCTCCGTATCTGCAGAATCGTAAGGTGGTTGACTGGGCGAAAGCGCACGGTATCCATATCACCTCTTATATGACGCTGGCATACGGTAAAGCGCTGAAAGATGAAGTGATTGCACGCATTGCGGCTAAACATAATGCGACCCCGGCGCAGGTTATTCTGGCATGGGCAATGGGTGAAGGTTACTCGGTGATCCCTTCATCCACCAGGCGTGAAAACCTAGCAAGCAACCTGCTGGCACTGGACCTGCATCTGGATGTCGAAGATAAAAATGCGATCGCGGCACTGGACTGCAACGATCGTCTGGTTAGCCCGGAAGGACTGGCTCCTGCCTGGGATTAATTACCCGATCCTTTGTACCTTTACCCCTCTTTCACAGCTCCTGCGGGAGCTGTTCTTATATATTCGCTCAAAAAGTCGATAAATGCCCGAATACGTGTGCTGACGGCGCGATCGCTGTAGTAAACGGCGCTGAAAGGCATTTCTACCGGCAGACGTTTATCGGCCAGCAGTTCCACCAGTTCTCCCCGCGCGATCTCTTTATCAATCATATAATCTGAAAGACATGCAATGCCGTTACCGTTCAGGCAAAGTTGTTTTAACGTTTCCCCGCTGTTGGAAGAAATCCCACATTCGATCTCATGGAGCTGCCCATCGCTACAGGCTATTGGCCAGGTATTGAGCGAGATGGGTTCAGAGAACCCCAGGCACAGATGCCGTTTTAACTCTTCAACGCTCTCAGGCTTGCCAAAGCGGGCAATATAGTCAGGTGAAGCGATAATCTTGCGATAGCTGGTAAATAACGGGCGCGCGCGCAGACTTGAATCTGTCAACGTGCCTGCGCGTATCGCAACATCCACTTTTCGTTCAATAAGATTGATGAACGTTTCTGAGGAGACAAGAGACAACGTCATTTCCGGATACCGTTCACGAAAAGGTTTAATCAGCGGCATCAGGAAATGCAGCATTACCGGCGTTGCCGCATCGATACGCAGTAAGCCGCGCGGGGTATTACGCGACTCCATGATTTCCGTTTCTGCGGCGGCCATTTCTTGCAGTATCTGCTGCACGCGCCTGAAGTATCGCTCTCCTTCTTCAGTCAGGCTCAGCTGTCGGGTCGTACGATTAAGCAGACTGACGCCGAGCTTCATCTCCAGCTTTTTAACTGCCCGGCTGACAGCGGAATTGGCCTGTCCAAGCTGCTCTGCCGCCCGGCTGAAGCTGCCGCTTTCCACGACAGCGACAAAAATTGCGAGTTCTTCGGAGGTGGCTTTCATTTTTGCTCCTGAAGCAAAATTAAATTGATATTTTGGCTATTTTTGTCATTAAAACATCCAGGCATACTGCGTGTCATCTGATTACTGCTGTTATGGAGTTATTTATGCCTCTCGCTTTATTTGCACTGACAATAAGTGCCTTCGCTATCGGTACGACTGAGTTTGTGATTGTCGGCCTGGTGCCGACCATTGCTCAACAACTGGCTATCTCGTTACCTTCCGCCGGAATGCTGGTTTCAATCTATGCGCTGGGTGTGGCTATTGGCGCGCCGGTGCTAACCGCGCTGACCGGACGCCTGCCGCGTAAACAGTTACTGGTCGCGCTGATGGTCTTGTTTACGGCGGGGAATTTGCTGGCATGGCAGGCACCGGGCTATATGACATTAATCGTCGCCCGTCTGCTGACGGGCCTGGCGCACGGCGTGTTCTTCTCGATTGGATCTATCATCGCGACAAGTCTGGTGCCAAAAGAGAAAGCGGCTTCTGCGATCGCTATTATGTTTGGTGGTTTAACGGTAGCGCTGGTCACGGGCGTTCCGCTGGGCACATTTATCGGTCAGCATTTTGGCTGGCGTGAGACCTTCCTTGCGGTATCACTGTTAGGCGTGATTGCGCTGATGAGCAGTCAACTGCTGATCCCTGCCAATATTCCCGGTCGGGCGGCCGCCAGCATTCGTGACCAGGTGAAAGTACTGACTCATCCTCGTCTGTTGCTGATTTACGCCGTTACGGCGCTGGGCTACGGCGGGGTATTCACGGCATTCACCTTCCTGGCGCCAATGATGCAGGATCTGGCGGGATTCTCCCCGGCAGCGGTAAGCTGGATCTTACTGGGGTATGGCGTATCAGTGGCTATCGGCAATATCTGGGGCGGTAAACTGGCAGATAAGCATGGTGCCGTGCCGGCGTTGAAATTCATTTTCGCCGTGCTGTTTGTTCTGCTGATGGTCTTCCAGGTGACGGCCTCCACGCAGTATGCCGCGCTGGCTACCATTCTGGTGATGGGGGTCTTTGCCTTCGGTAACGTACCGGGGTTGCAGGTCTACGTGGTACAGAAAGCGGAACAATTCACGCCTAATGCAGTAGATGTGGCGTCAGGTCTGAACATTGCGGCGTTTAACATTGGTATTGCGCTGGGTTCCGTGATTGGCGGACAAACGGTGGCGCATTACGGTTTGGCGCAGACGCCGTGGATTGGCGCCCTCATTGTTCTGGTGGCTTTCCTGCTGGTGGGCGTCAGCGGACGTCTTGATAGACCTGTACGCATTGCTCTGGAGTAAATTATTGATGTAAGCGCCTACTTACAAAACAAACTGCAATTGTTCGTTGAAAGTGAGTGCTAAAATCCCTATAACAGAAGAACCAGTCCGGTTGAGGACTGGTTGACGTTACAGAGGTTTGAAAGTCAAAAGTGCGAAAAAACACCTATGCGATGCGCTATGTTGCCGGACAGCCCGCCGAGCGGATTTTGCCGCCAGGGTCGTTTGCGAGCATTGGCCAGGCATTGCCCGCCGGGGAACCGCTAAGCAGTGAAGAGCGGATCCGTATCCTCGTGTGGAATATATTCAAGCAGCAGCGAGCCGAATGGTTATCGGTGCTGAAGAACTACGGCAAAGATGCGCATCTGGTCCTGTTGCAGGAGGCACAGACGACGCCTGAACTGGTACAGTTTGCCACCGCTAACTATCTTGCCGCCGACCAGGTTCCCGCTTTTGTATTACCTCAGCATCCGTCTGGCGTCATGACGCTTTCTGCCGCCCATCCTGTTTACTGCTGCCCTTTACGGGAAAGAGAACCAATTTTACGTTTGGCGAAATCAGCCCTGGTGACGGTATATCCCTTGCCGGATACCCGTTTATTAATGGTAGTAAATGTTCATGCGGTAAATTTTAGTCTGGGCGTGGACGTATACAGTAAGCAGTTACTTCCGATCGGCGACCAGATTGCGCACCATAGCGGCCCTGTCATTATGGCGGGTGATTTTAATGCCTGGAGCCGCCCACGTATGAATGCGTTGTACCGCTTTGCACGTGAGATGTCGCTGCGCCAGGTGCGTTTCACTGACGATCAGCGCCGTCGTGCGTTTGGACGACCGCTGGATTTTGTTTTTTATCGTGGTTTAAACGTGAATGAAGCCTCCGTACTGGTGACGCGCGCTTCCGATCACAATCCGCTACTCGTTGAATTCAGTCCCGGCAAACCTGAGCAATAAAGGTGCGTCAGGTCTGCCGTGGGGCAGGCCTCTTCGGGTGCTGCCCTTTACTTTTCTCATAACAGAAGGGCACTACCATGACAACGCATTCCCACCATGACAATGTTGAAAAGCAGTTTGGTTCACAGGCGAACGCCTATTTACATAGCGCCGTTCACGCATCGGGTCGTGACTTAGCGCGGCTGGCGCAAAGGCTGTCTGATTTTTCCCACGCGAACGTACTGGATATGGGATGTGGAGCTGGACACGCGAGTTTTGTCGCTGCGCAACATGCCTACTCGGTCGTGGCATACGATTTATCCGCCAGCATGCTTGAGGTTGTCGCTGGAGCGGCGGAAGAAAGACATTTAAGTAATATTACTCTCCGGCAAGGCTATGCCGAAAAACTGCCCTTTGAAGATGCATCGTTTGAGGTGGTGATTAGCCGCTATTCCGCGCATCACTGGCACGACGTTGGTCAGGCATTGCGTGAGGTTTATCGTGTATTAAAACCCGGCGGCGTGCTGATTATCATGGATGTCATGTCGCCTGGACATCCTGTACGCGATATCTGGCTGCAAACGGTGGAGGCGTTACGCGACACGTCGCACGTCCGTAATTATTCCAGTGGTGAATGGCTGGCGATGGTCAATAATGCGATGCTGGTAACGAATACCGTGATAACCGATCGTTTATCGCTGGAGTTTCGCTCATGGGTAACGCGGATGCGTACGCCAGCGCCGTTGGTTGAGGCGATTCGATTATATCAGGCGAGTGCCCCGGTAGAGGTGAAGCGTTATTTTGAGTTGCAGGATGACGGTTCGTTTAGCAGCGATACTATCATGCTGGAAGCGCATAAAGCGGTATAGCAATTTAAAAGGCGCCGGGGGAAGCGGCGCCTTTTGGCTTTTTCGTCGGACAATATCAGGAGTCTGGCGTGCTATTGTCCTTCACAAACAACGTAAGCTGATCGCCCGGTTGTAGATTATCCGTATCATGGTTCCAGCGCATCACATCTTTGATATTCACCCCGTGACGTCTGGCGATACTGGAAAGCGAATCGCCTTTACGGACACGATAGGTAATGCTATCGCTATTGTTTGCCAGTCGTTGCGCGCTGCTGCCAGCGCCCACGGTCAGGCTTTGCCCGATTTTCAGGCGTGAACCACGCAGGTTGTTCCACTGCTGCAAGTCCTTCGTGCTTACGCCAAGCCGCGAAGCAATACCGGAAAGCGTATCGCCAGAGCGCACCTTATAGCTACGGCTATTCAACGGCGTATTGTCGGCGATCAGTTGGGACTGAACGGCGTCAATCTCACCGGAAGCCAGCGACTCACGCAACTGCTCGGCATGCTTTTTGGGCACCATAACATATTGCGGACCGCTTACGCCTAAGGTAGACCCTTTTACACCGGCATTAAACGTCTTCAGCTTGCTGATAGACATGCCCGCCATATCCGCAACCTGGGCCATTTCAACTGGACTGTTTAAACGAACTCGTGCCAGCGCTCGGCTTTCATCTGTTGTTGGCAGACGTACGCCGTAGCGTTTGCTGTTTTTGAGAATTTCACTCAATGCCAGCATCTTAGGTACGTAGAGTTTTGTTTCTCTGGGCAAAGAAAGCGACCAGAAATCCGTCGGTTTTCCACGCGCTTTGTTTGCTTTAATTGCCCGCATAACACGGCCTTCGCCGCTGTTATACGCTGCAACGGTTAACAGCCAGTCGCCGTCAAACATTTTGTTCAGACGCTGCATCATGTCTAACGCGGCGGTCGTAGAGGCTACAACATCGCGACGCGCGTCATAATTACGGGTCTGCTTTAAACCATAATTGCGCCCTGTGCTCGGTATGATCTGCCAGATGCCTGCGGCATTGGCGCCAGACGTTGCGTGAGGATCAAAAGCGCTCTCCACTATGGGTAGTAGTACCAGCTCCATAGGCATGTTACGTTTCTTAACCTGCCCCGCTATCCAGTACATATACGGCTCTGCCCGTAAAGTTACATCGTGGAGATAGCTCTTATTGCGTAAATACTTCTGTTTCTGTTCGCGAATCCGGCTGTTTTCCGGAATTCCCATCTTTAGCTCGTCGCCAATGAAAGCCCACAAGTCCTGATCTGGCGCGATAGACGTTCCGTCGTCCATCCATCGTGCCTGACTCGTAAACTTTCCTGCTTCCCCTTGACCAGCTGCAGAAAGGCTCTGTGCGTGCTGTTGGACGTTGCCAGTGTTCTGAGACGTCTGGCACCCCACAAGCAGGACAGAGGCGAGTAATATCGCTTTTGCCTTCATGTGTGTGTCAATAGTTGCTTAAAAGACGACCGATCATAACGGCGAAGTTAGCGAATGACAAGTAAGAATTATCAGAACGTGTCTTTCTTTGACCTTAACCATGCAAAACGCGCTTCTGGTTGTTGCAATATTGTTTCTTTGTTTATTTCGTTAATTAAATCAATATCTTCAGTTCTTAAAAAAAGATTAATCTTACGTTCATTTTTAAGAATAACGGGTAATGTCATTTGTTTTTTTACACGTAACTCTTTAACTTTACGATAATATTCATTTATGAACGAATCGTGCGGAAGTATGCTCAATGCGAACTTAATGTTAGCTAAAGTGTATTCGTGAGCGCAGCAAATGAGCGTGTCGTCAGGCAGAGAATTAATTTTCATAAGTGACTGATACATCTGTGATGGCGTGCCTTCAAACAGTCGACCACAGCCGCCAGAAAACAGCGTGTCGCCGCAGAATAAGTAAGGGTGGCTAAAGTAACAGACGTGTCCTAACGTGTGACCCGGCGTGGCAAAAAGAGTAAATTTCTCGCCTAAAACGCGAATAGTATCGCCATCGCCAACAAGATGGGTTGCTCCCTTGTCTTGCGTTTCCGCCGGTCCATAAACCGTCATTTGCGGGAAGTGTTGCAACAGCTCTTTGATTCCGCCAACATGGTCGTGATGGTGATGCGTCAGAAAAATCGCCTCCGGCATCCACTTATGTTCAGCAATGGCCTTTAAGACGGGTGCCGCTTCGCCGGGATCAACAATCACACAGCGGCCTTCATCATTGGTCAGCACCCAGATGTAATTGTCCTGAAACGCGGGAATACTGTTAAGATTCATATATTACCTCTCAAATAATTAGCGGAAGGTTGCGATGAAACCGGCAAGGCTCTCTCAAACTGTCGTTGCGCCCGGATGTTGGGGTGAGTTGCCCTGGGGCAATTACTACCGTGAGGCGCTGGAACAGCAGCTAAATCCGTGGTTTGCAAAAATGTATGGTTTCCATTTGCTTAAAATCGGTAATTTAAGCGCAGAAATCAATTCCGAAGCGTGCGCGGTCTCCCATCAGGTGAATGTT
This sequence comes from Salmonella sp. JXY0409-18, assembly GCF_020268625.1. Classification (NCBI taxonomy): domain Bacteria; kingdom Pseudomonadati; phylum Pseudomonadota; class Gammaproteobacteria; order Enterobacterales; family Enterobacteriaceae; genus Salmonella; species Salmonella sp. JXY0409-18. Next base: position 3,552,860 of record NZ_CP084216.1, on the reverse strand, counting down.
TCGTCGCAGGGGTCGCCGATGCAGGTTCTGGCCGATCCGCTACACCTTCCTTTTGCAGATAAATCCGTCGATGTTTGTCTGCTGGCGCATACTTTGCCGTGGTGTACCGACCCGCACCGTTTATTGCGGGAAGCCGACCGCGTATTGATTGATGACGGTTGGCTGGTCATCAGTGGATTTAACCCGCTGAGTTTGATGGGGTTACGTAAACTGGTACCCGTTTTACGTAAAACACCGCCCTATAATAGTCGGATGTTTACCCTTATGCGGCAACTGGACTGGCTGTCTTTACTCAATTTTGAAGTGCTACATTATAGCCGTTTTCATGTCTTACCCTGGAAAAAGCAGGGGGGGCGGCTTTTAAATACGCATATCCCGGCGCTGGGCTGTTTACAGCTTATTGTGGCCCGTAAGCGGACCATCCCGCTTACGCTTAATCCGCTGCGACATAATAAAAGTAAAACCCCTATCCGCCAGACCGTTGGCGCCACCCGGCAATATCGCAAACCGGATGGCTAAGCCTCCGCCTGGTAGCCACTATCTTCCTGCGTGGGGTTCATTGCCGCGGCGCGCGCCAGTTCATCACAACGCTCGTTTTCGGGATGGCCTGCATGGCCTTTGACCCATACCCATTTGATCTGATGCTGACCTAACGCAGCATCGAGACGTTTCCAGAGATCGACATTTTTTACGGGTTTCTTTTCCGCAGTTTTCCAGCCGCGTTTCTTCCAGTTATGAATCCATTGGGTAATTCCTTGCCGCACATATTGGCTGTCGGTGCTCAATGTCACTTCGCAATGTTCTTTTAACGCTTCAAGCGCGACGATCGCCGCCATCAGTTCCATACGGTTATTGGTGGTCAGCGTGTAACCTTCACTAAACGTTTTTTCATGACCACGATAGCGTAAGATAGCGCCATAACCACCAGGCCCTGGATTCCCCAGGCAAGAGCCATCGGTGAAAATTTCTACCTGTTTAAGCATCTCTGGTAGACTTCCTGTAATTGAAATCGATAACAAAACGCAAGTCTGACATAAATGACCGATATGAGCACTGCAATTACACGACAGATTGTCCTCGATACCGAAACCACCGGTATGAACCAGATAGGCGCGCACTATGAAGGTCACAAGATTATTGAGATCGGTGCGGTTGAGGTGATAAACCGTCGTCTGACCGGCAACAATTTTCATGTTTACCTGAAGCCCGATCGCCTTGTCGATCCAGAGGCTTTTGGCGTACACGGTATTGCCGATGAGTTTCTGCTGGATAAGCCGGTTTTTGCTGATGTGGTCGATGAGTTTCTTGATTATATCCGCGGCGCGGAGCTGGTCATCCATAACGCATCGTTCGATATCGGCTTTATGGATTATGAGTTTGGTCTGCTTAAACGCGATATTCCTAAAACCAATACTTTCTGCAAAGTTACCGACAGCCTGGCGTTGGCGCGGAAAATGTTCCCCGGCAAGCGTAACAGCCTTGATGCACTGTGTTCGCGTTATGAGATAGATAATAGCAAACGTACTTTGCACGGCGCATTGCTCGATGCCCAGATCCTTGCTGAAGTGTATCTGGCGATGACGGGCGGACAAACGTCCATGACGTTTGCGATGGAAGGAGAGACGCAACGGCAGCAAGGTGAAGCGACCATTCAGCGAATCGTTCGCCAGGCCAGCCGGTTACGGGTCGTTTTTGCCTCTGAGGAAGAGCTGGCTGCGCATGAATCGCGGCTTGATCTGGTGCAGAAAAAGGGCGGAAGTTGCCTTTGGCGGGCGTAATTTATTCCTTTTTAGGCTATAAAAATCATCCTTCGGGCGATTTTTGCAGCAACTGATTCAAAAGGTGAGAAAAAGCGTTGACGGGCGACACCGCAAACCGTAATATTCGCCTCGTTCCCAGCGGGAACATCACGGAGCGGTAGTTCAGTTGGTTAGAATACCTGCCTGTCACGCAGGGGGTCGCGGGTTCGAGTCCCGTCCGTTCCGCCACTATTCGAGGCCATGCTATTGATTAGCATGGCCTTTTTCTTTTCCTGTTTTTTCTGGTGTGCCATTCAGTATGCCATCAGCGTCCGGCTTGCATCGGTGTAAATCAGCCTGTACCGGACATCAGCGTGTCGATTGAGCCTCATCCTGCCGCCACTCTCCCCGGGTAGTGTCTGGCGATGATGTCGTTCAGTTTATCCACCAGTTCCGGTCGTTTGAAAGTAATATGGGCAGTTCCCTTCTGAAAATATTTGATTTTAAACATCTCGTCCTCGTAACTGTTACTCCCTCTGTTATCGTGAATGTGATCGCCTAGGCGTCGGGTCACATCAGCACGGTTATCAGGAGCGGGTTTCCCATCCAGCAGCATAAGCATACGTTCCAGGTCAGCGAGCCGATCACGCTGCCAGCCCCAGTTCAGTCCAAATCCCCATCTGTCGCATTTTACCAGACCGTTCACGATAATTTTTTTCCCGAATTTACACGGCGAATTTGACTTAAAATCCCAGCTAAGGCTTTTGAACACATTAATCACACCGCGTTCAAACACCTCGTCTTTGCTCTGGTGCAGTTGCTCAAAGGTACTGAGTATATTCGCTTCACTGATGGCTGGAATATCATCACCTTCAAGGTTTCTGTACCACTGGTCACGGGCCTGAGCGTCCATCAGACTCAGCATTCCGGACTTCTTCATCAGGTCCCGCCATATGCTGCGATCGAGATTACGGGTAATAGCTTTCATTGCCGCTTCTGGTTTCTCCATCAGCCAGCAGCCGCAGCGAAAATCCTGCTTCATGCCCCAGTCCAGGGCGGCTTTACCGCCGATGCTTCTGGTCAGCGCCGATATTTCTGCAATCCGCTCAGTCACGGTTCTGATCTGTTCAAGTGCAGCGTTGCGTCCGGTGACGATACGTTCAATGCTGGTGGAGCAAATCATATCGGTATGGTCAGTTAAGACTTCGGGGTCGGCATTAGTGTGTTCTGACATTATTTTCTTTCCTTTATATAAGCACAAAACGCCGGTCTGTGAGGACCGGCGCTTATGCGAGTGTCAGTAAGGTGGTGTTACTGCGGAGAAAGTAAAAGCCGGAGGTAGTGTATCATCCGGACCTCGTTCAGGGCCTGTTCAACAGAGGGCAGGAGTGCTGCTGAACCGGTGAGAGTATCGTCGTTATCGAAGATGATCTCTGTACCACAGTCGATATTGTCCTGCAGCCAGCAGATCAGGATCTGCAGCCCTTCTTCAGTGGTTAATGGCATGTGTTTACCTCAGTGGGGAAGTGGGTTACCAGTCGAAGGTGGCAAAGCCTGGCAGGAGTTCGCCGAAAGCATCCAGGTGGAGAATACCAGCGGCGTAACGGCGTATCAGCGTCACCACTAACCGTCGACAGGCTTTCGACAGCCCCAGCCGTTTAAGCCGCAGAACCGGAAATGACCATGCCTCCAGGTGGAGTAAGTAGCCGGAGCCGGTATACAAAATCCACTCCGACTCGCCAAAGTCTTCATACTGGTGTGAAAGGGTAAACAGCAGAGCATTGTCTTTCTCCGTGATATGTGCGGTGCTGCACTGAATGCCGTTAACGCGGGCGACGGGCGGAAGCGGATCTTCAACAATCAGCTTTCCGGGCTCGTCAGCAACGCGAAGTGAATATCCGTTATCACAGACCACATCGATCAGGCTGGCGAGTTCAATACCGTCGATATCCACGACGATCCGGCCCCCATTAAGGGCCCGGACGTTGATTGTATCGGCTTCCACGGTCATGGACAGCTTCATCGTGCCACCCCGCTGTATCTGCCGGTGGTGATGTCGGTAACGGCCCGGTAGCCACGACGTTTCATCAGGCCACAGGCTTTTCTGGCGCGGAGAATATCGATACGGGTAATGAACGGAGACTGCACTGCAATACTGAATCCCGGGCGGTCGGTCCGGACCAGGTCATATTTTTCAACAATACCGTTCAGCGCATCGCACAGGGAGATGCCGGCGTTGATATGCTGCTCAATGACGCCGTCGTTAGCAAACGGGGTGTCGTTCAGCATCAGACCGTAGTGTTGTTGCAGCAGATGCGACAGCAGGGTCTGCCAGATGCCGACAGGCGTGGGGTGTGACGAAGTCGCCCCGGGCGGGAGTGAGGGTAAAATCTGCATAATGTGTTCTCTGTTGGTGGAAGGTAAGAAATGAACCGGAAGGGAGTGACGAAAAAGTTTAACCGAAGCGCTGGCCGGTTTCGGTGAAGGTGTAACCGCCGGCGATAAGCGCCTCATCCACGGCCTCCGGTGAGGTCAGCCAGTCGTATTGCGTTTCAAGTTGCTGATATAACCAGCGGGCCAGATCGCGTAACGCGTCACCCAGGACACCGTCTGCGTCATCGGTGGCTTCCTGACCGGTGGGGGAGTCCCGCTCAACAGTAATGTGCATACTGTATTCATGGTAATAGCGCCCCTGATGCTGAATATCAGCCTGAAGCTGCCAGAGGTTACGCTGCTGGATTGCCTGCAGCTCATCAGCAATACGGTGAAGCGCTTCGTCCTGAGGCGCATGCTTTCTGATGTGTTGTGCGGCACCGGGCTGATAGTGGTACAGCCCCTCAAAGCAGGCTCCGTCCCCCTGACAGCAGAAACCGGAAAACCAGATACAGGCTTTTTCGTAGGATCTGCCGCCGGTGGTGGTGAAGATACGTGTTTTGAGTCTCACGCCCAGGATGTTGCAAATCAGGGTGAAATCCTCATAAACAGCGTCGTACCACTCATACTCCAGCCCCCCTTCGCAGTACCAGGCGCGGGCCTTCTTGCGGGCTGACTCTGAGAGTTCATCAGACAGATACACCGTGGTGGAAATGACCCGGCTCATCGTGCCATACCTCCGGTTTCAGGCGGTTCTCCGGGGTAAATGGCGAGATAAATGTAGCCGCACGACCCGAGTGAGTCGGCCTCGCATACCAGTCCCTTTGCGTACAGGGTGACGCAGTGCTGATGGCGGGGATTAAGCTCACCGGAAAGTAACATCAGCTCCAGTTGTTTCAGTAGTACCGGAAAGGCCTGGTCCAGGTGACGTAAATCCGCGTCGCTGAACTGTCCGGTAATGCCGGCGCGGTCAGCCAGGTAATGCAGGCGGTTGCCCTCCTGAACCAGCCGTGCGCCAAAACATGGTGACACATTGCGGCGGAGTCCCCACCAGGGAGACGTGAGGTCATGTACGGTGGTTGTGGTCTTCGTCATTTAAGGGTTCCTCTGACAAGGGGGATTCATCAGATTTCGGGTAAATCATCAGGCTGACAGCGCCCTGTGGACCGGGTTCTGATTCACAGGTCAGCCCGTTGTGGTGAAAGACATGCGGCGTCTGTGCCTCCGGTGAGCCGGGGGACGCCATCGTGACCATCTGCTGTAATATCAGCGGGAAGGCCTGCTCCAGCCAGCGGGCCTCCTCCTCCGTGAATGCCGCCCTGATATCGTCCCTGCTGGTCTGTAAACGGAACAGACAGCCGTCCTGCAGCAGACGGCCCCGGATGCAGGGGACTGAATGATTATCCGGTTGTTTGCGGTCGGGGTTATCTGACATCGGTTTTCCTCCGTGGGTTAATTCAGGGTGACGCACATCAGGCGGGTGTACGGGCCGTGGCGGTCCCGGCGTCGTTCAGCGTACACGGCCAGTACGCCACTGATATCCTGTACGTCCCGGTCGTACCAGTGACAGACGCTGCCGGACCACGGATATTTCCCGGTACAGAAGCGAAACAGACGGGACTGCGGGTGCCGGCGGTATATCGCCATTGCCCGGCGTTTGCTGATAATTTTCATACGGCAGTCCCGCCTGAGCTGGTGTTTTTCAGCAGGGCATCAACAATATCATTCCAGCACCACTCCTCATCCTCCGGGACAGGTAGCGTTATCTGTCTGAACGGTATCTTCAGGAGCCCGGCGAGGCGTGCTGCAATATCCGTGAGAGGTTTGTCGCCCTGCGCGATATCAGCACACTCCAGGAAGAGACCGTGTACATAAACCGCTTCATCCCCGTTCTCCAGACGAAGAACGGTCACGCCACTGAAAATATCAGCGGGTATAACCTGCGTTTCATCGTTTCTCATGGTGTCATTACCTTTTTAAAGCCAGCCGCGTTCAGCGAACGAGACAATCTCCATGCCGCCAACCACCAGGTGATCCAGCAGACGGATATCCACCAGGTCCAGGGCCTGTCTGAGCCGCTCTGTTATCTGACGGTCCGCCAGGCTGGGATCGGCAAGCCCCGACGGATGACAATGCGCCACAATGACAGCGGCGGCGTTATGTTTCAGACCGGATTTCACCACTTCGCGGGGATGGACCTGAGTATGGTTGATAGTGCCGCTGAAGAGCGTTTCGTGAGCAATAAGGCGATGCTGGTTATCGAGGAAGAGCGCAACAAATTCTTCCCGCTCTGGCGCGGAGAGTTGCAGGCGTAGCCAGTCCCGGACAGCATGGCTGGAGGTAAATGCCGCCCCGGGTTCGCGTAACTGGCTCTCCAGCAGGGTTAAGGCTTCCCGGATGATTTGTTGTGCGGATGCCGGTAATGTGGCGGCAAACAGCGGTAACTGTTGTCTCATGTCGGTATCCTCAGTCGGTGATATGCATGATGGCGCTGCATTCAGGATGGTTAAGGGTATAATCCCGCAGGTGGAGGTAATGCGCGGTCATCAGGTCGCTGCCGGTACGGCAGGCATGGTGGCTGTACTCCAGCAGGCAGGCGGTGATCCCGACCGCCTCAGGGCTCATGTCCGCGCTGTTGCCGTTCATGGCGTTGAACAGTGACCAGGTGTCGTCCCCGTCATCCGCCTCCGGGGCCATAAATGCGCCACCGTTGCTCAGCGTGTAAAACTGCCAGATACCGCCGCTGTAGTCCGCGCACAGGCGGTCCGTCCAGGCGAAGATACGGGGCTCCAGTAATATCCACTGCGGAACGCCCCGGAAGTGGCGGGGCCAGAAGTCAGGGCGGTCCTCATCCGGTACGGGCGTGGCGGTGATGAGGGTTTCATCAGGCGCAGGGATAAGTTCAGGGTTAATTGCTGTGGTCATTATGGTTTCCTTAACAGACTGAAATATAACCGGTTCGGGGATATCCGGAACCGGCTGAACTGAAGGGGATCTACGGGGACGTCACCACCAGGCGTGGAAACACAGGCGGTGGGTGTTGAAATCAAACGACGCCAGCTGTTGCTGTACAAACTGTTTCAGGTTTTCCACGTCAGACCAGTAACTGTCGTCGTACTCCTGCGAGCCGAAGAAGAACCCTTCGGTGGTCGGGAACAGGTCGTGGCAGTTTTCCGGCGTGAGGCGGTCAAGAGTGGCCCGGAGTTTTTCCAGGTCCTGGCGGGTCAGGGGGACATCAGTACAGTTCTCCACCTCCCCGGCGTTGGCATCAATCCAGTTGAGCAGAGCGTTGAACTTGCGGTAATACCCGACGGCCTCGTCCTGCTCCCGGCGGGTGGTGTCTGCCGTGGTTTCGGCCGGACGTTTAATGAAATATAAATCGAGTCCCATGGGGAACCTCCTGATTACGCTGAGATAAATGAAAAGGCCATGCACGGGAAGAGCATGGCCCGGGGTGTCTGTCGGTGAATAAGCGGAGTGGGGTGACTTTCGGATGTTGTTACTGGCAATATCGGGGGGCAGGAGAACAAGCTTTTCGTCTTATTTGCCGGGGTGAGTATTCTGGTTCAGGTGGAATGCCGGGCAGGACTGTGCATAGCCGTCAGCGCCAGACCGTGCGGGCCAGGTACCATCAGTAATGAACAGCCGACACAGGCTGAGCTCACCGGGCCGGTAACAGAGGTGAGAACACCAGGCACAGAGGTCGTCGTCGGATATGGAACGGCAGCCTGGCTGGTTCGCCAGGGATACCGGATATATTCTGGCCTGACGGGCATCAGCAGGAACATGGCGCATCAACTCAGCGCCTGCTGCATCTGTTCCGCCATCACCCACAGGGCACGGTTTAGCCTGATGTCCCCGTCAATGCCGTTAACGGCTCGGGTATGGCTGCGTTTGCCCTTCGCAGTACGTCCCGGAAGCCCGCCTTTCAGCAGGTTCTCCTGGATACGCTGGTACGTTGTCCACAGGTCATCACTGCGGTCTTCATAACGTCGGGGTGTCAGTATCTGCGTTGCCGTCACCGGCTGATGTTCTTCACCAAAACGGTACGTCAGGGCAGCATTCGCCAGTGCATGCTGTGCCAGTGGCGGTAATAAAAGTGACTGCATGGCGTCGCGCTTCTCTTCCATCCGGTCAAAGACGCTGAGTACGTCGTAGGCTCCCTCAATGACCTTGTTAACGACATCGCCCCGGTGCGGAACTCTGATTTCGCCAAAGGACTGCCCGCAGACGAGCGAATTCGTGCATACGCTGCGGAAAATTCCCGGCAATAACTGAAAACTGGACTCACCACTGTGCGAATTCAGGATGATGATTTCCGGCACCTGCTGACCGTGTATCTGACCGGTGCGACGCAGGCGGAGCATGTGCTTCGTATATTCCCGACGAGCAGGGTCACGAACCCGTGACTGACAAGCGAAGAACGGCTGGAACCCTTCCCGTTGAAGGTTTTCCAGGATGGTGATGGTCGGTATGCAGGTGTAGCGTTCACTGCGGGACGCATGTTTGTCCTCACCAAAAACGCTGGGGACCACCTGTATTAATTCTTCACGGGTTAAGGGACGGTCGCGGCGTATCTGGTTAATCCGTCCAAAGCGGCTGGCTAAGCGCATTGTTAATTTCCTTCGTGGGTTGATTTAACTGCATAAACAAAAAGCCATGCTCCTGTGGGAACATGGCCTGTTGGCGTGGTTGCTGGTGGGGTGAGCAGCGGTGAGTCAGTGTCGGGGTATTCCGTGGCTGAGCAGATAGCGGTTCAGCCAGTACCAGGCACGGGCTTCAAAATTCCATGCCCACCGGAGCAACTGATTATAACTGTCGCGTATGACCAGCCGGAAATGTGTGCCCTGGTCATCTTCAATAAACACATTGCGGTAAGCTGTTGTGACGGCAATCGCCTGCGTGCGTGAGAAAGGGCCTTCGCCTTCAGGCAATAAAAGTGATGTACAGTCTGGCATATCTGTTACTTTATAGTAAAAAGCGCCTGTCATCATGGCAGGCGCTGTATTAATTACTAATATTAATAAATTAATAACACACAGATCAGGCGCATGATTTATTCCTTAGATTTTAATTTGGTCAAGTCCGACAACTTCGTGAATTGTGTTGTCGTAAAGTTTAACGCCCAGTTTACCGTTTTTCAGCGTAACGAAACTGGCTTTGATATCGCCTTCACAACTTTGATTGTCGTTGTATTTGATGGTCTGAGCTTTGCCGGTGTAAAAGTTAATCACGCCGTAGAAACCATCCCAACACGCCGTACCGCCCATAGCGTGTACCAGACCGTATTGCATGTCTTTGGATGTACCCAGGTATTTACATCTTCCATCAGTGGTATCGGTCCCCTGACACCAGAACTCCGTACCGTCAGTGACGTCAGTAAGGTTGTGCGGTAAAGGTACAGCCGTGTTTGCAGATACATTACCGGTAAAGAAACTGATAACTGCAACCATTAAAATGGTGATAATATTTTTCATGATAAATACTCCAGTGTTTCTGATGTTAAATAAAAATATAAGCCCCCTGTTTCCGCAACACTTATAACTCCCCCCGAGAGGCCGAAATTAAAGTCCGGCCTGTTTATTAAACACATGCCCGAAGTATGCACTTCAACGGGGGAATATTTTATATTGTGACTTTGACTGTCCTCTGAATCAAATAAGACACAGCTGCTCCAAGGCGATTTACATCATTTACTTGTTAATTACACTAATGACCTGATTATTTAGTAAACTCTGTGATAAAGAATATCAGGCAGTTAATAACACCAGTATTAACATAACCAACCAGACCCAGAAATAAGCCGGTTTCTGACCGAGGGCTTTAGCCCTGCGCCACAGATAAAACGGAACCAGCCAGGCCAGCCAGCCAAAGGCAGCGGTATCAACGCCGGATTTACGGAGCCGTCGTTCATCCAGATACCCCAGCGCAATATTCAGTATCAGTGTGATAAACCAGTATTGCCCCTCCGTCACGGCGGCATACGCCTCTTCAAATTCCATTCCGCTCAGCCCGGCCGTCCACATCTCCAGGGCATACCCAATCAGGGGCGCAAAGGCCAGCGTCCAGACCACGCCTCCGGGGATACGATTGCCGGGCAGCGCGGGGGGAACCGCACATTGTTTCAGGACATCTGCCAGCGGCGTGGCTGACAGCGGCTGCCATTCCGTCATGCCCTGTTGCCATACCAGCGTTGAGGCATTCAGCTCCCCGCGCTGAATACGTTCGGTTATGTCGGCTTCGGTCACATTGTCGTGACGCACGCCATTTTTCTCATAATGCCAGTTCATTCTTTTCCTTTATTTTTAATGTGTTAAATGAATATGGGAGGCTTCTCCCTGAGGCAGGGAGTTCACTCTTCAATGTATTCGAAAGAACCGACTGGCTTGCCGTTGTAGTACATCACGACGTCGGCCAGTGATTTCCTGTTCTGTGGTTTGACAAAACCTGCACTGAATGCCTTGCTGCAGTACTGCTCCAGGGACATTTTCGCCGTCGGAATCAACTCCATGGCGTCACCATTAGAACGGTCAACCACACCCCAGATACCGTTGGGGCATTTCCAGTCGGTGGGGACCATTCTGACAATGGCAACGCGCCCGTTTTCCGATTGCGAAACCACTTCACACATCTTTCTCTCCAGTTTGTACTGGTTACACCAGAAGGGTTTGTTATGCTGCATATCGCGGGTGTAGGCCGGAATGCCGCCTTTGATGGCACCCTGAAAACCGCCATCAGCATGGGCCGGTGTCAGCAAATACAGACTCAGGACTGCAGCAGAGATAACACCTTTCAGCTTCTTCATGGATGGTTCTCCTGGTTATCCGGCAGATAGAGTTTCCCCATTTCCTTGCCATCGTGCGAATACACCACCGATTTTTCACCCATATAGCTGTCAGTCTCGATCCGGAAGCTCAGAGTAATATTGCCCGCGAGACACAGGGCGGCTATCAGCGGCTGCACCGTTTTCTGCTGCATATCAGCAATGTAGTAATAATTACCGGACTCACAGCCTTCCGGCGACTGGCGGGTTTTCATTACCGTGTATAGCGGTGTGCCGAAGGCATCCTTTTTTACCCATTCCTGCACGACATCGGATTTGTGAGACACCACGTCGCTGAACGGCGGCGGAGTCAGGTCCTTAAACCGGGCAATCGCCTTCACGCCAGCATCTTCCTTGCTGTCGCAGCCGGATGCCAGCAGAGTGCCGATAACCACCAGAAAGGTCGTCAGACGCGTATTGAATATATTCATGGTAAAACTCCCTGTTATGGTTGTTTTTCAGCGGGTTCAGCAGTTGCCTGTACGACGACATAATTCTGCCAGGCTCTGCTGCGCCACCCATTGCTGCAGTTTCCTGTCGGCTTCAGAGCTTCTGGCCGCCAGGGCCGCCTGTTGTTTTTTGTTGACGCAATTTTCCGGGAAGGCGGCCAGCACCTGATTGCTGTGAGGTTCTTCGGCCAGCTCCAGTTGATATTGCGTATCGATAATGGTGAAATAACAGCCTTTCCCCTGGTCTTCGCCCTGGTACACCGAAGTCAGGTCAGAGGTGTAGCCGCTGGCCGGTTTCAGATTTAGCCTGCGTACCGTGTGCGTTTTCTTGTCGGCAAGGTAATAGGCACCGCCGCCACGAATACGCAGCAGAAACTGTTTCGTCCAGGGATAATTGCCTATTACATCAGCCTGATAAAGGGCGTTATGCAGTGTGTTGTTATCCGTACCGTCGGCCGATTTCCAGCCGTCGGCCTGCATGTACTGCCAGGACCTGACGGAGCCCATGATGTCATCTGCGAGGACCGGAGGCACAGAGGTAATGCAGAGGCTGGCGGCCAGCGCCGCCGTGGTGAATAATTTCATACCTGTTCCTTATGGGTAAGTTGCCCGTAACTGTCGTCAGCGAGCAGTGAATGTAAAATATGAAAATGAGGTAACGCCTGTAAAAAGTCCGGGCGGGACAGAATGCGGGTGAAATGTCCGTCTGGTGTGAAGGTTTCCGGGTGAAACGTCACGGAGTGAACGGTGTGCAGCGCAAAAACGGTTATCCGGCCGAGATGTTCTCCCGCCAGAAACCACTCACCGGTGCTGAAAATCAGCCGATATGGGGCAAGGCTGTCACAACGACTCCCGTCAGTAAGCAGGGTTACCTTCTGGTGTTCTGATACCGCCCTGACCAGTCGTGTGAAGATGCCCGGTCGGGAAAGTGGTATGGTTGCCCCCTGATGCCAGATAAGGCATGGCGAGGAATCCTGGCTACTCAGCAACGAACTGACCAGATGGTGGTCCATATCAGGAAACAATGTGCCAGTGCCTGACTGACGGGCGAACTGCATTGCTGCCTCCTCCCGAATCTCCTGACGGCCCCCGGTCAGCAGACGGCAGCAGCCATCCTGATACTCGATGTCGAGGTAAATCAGACGCTCGCGGAAATCACGATGCAGGGTGCGAACCGACACGCCAAACTCAGCGGCCAGTTTGCGCATATTCAGCGTTTCACCCGCGAGCAGACGGCTGATAATCAGCGATAGCCGGACAGACAATCGGTCATAACGACGCTCAGCCTGAGACATGCATTATCTCCGTGTTTAATAACTGGTTAATTAAGATGGTATTACTGTAAAGGATGGGACTGACGGGTTGTGTCCGTCATACGTAGCGAAACGCCTGGTGCAAGAAGACTGTGTGGATGCAACGTCGGCAGTGGTGACGCGCTTACGACTGGTGGTATCTTTTGCTGGTCAGGACAGGTTATGTCTGCCTGGAAATAATCATCTACCAGGCGGTGAATAAACAGAGTCATTCACTACAGTCCTGATGACCTTTTACTCATTCAGAAGAAAATCCAGTCCCAGACCGCGCGGGCCACGGACACCACCGCATCACGCACGGTACGTATCACAGTCTTCAGCGGCGCAGGCAGAAACGACGATGATTCTGCCGTATCGAACACCCGCCCCACGGCCTCACCGAAGCTATCACGGGCCTGTGACCTGACCGGCCCGGTGCAGAGCCTCCCGTGCAGTTGTGTCGCCACCGGGCTGGTGGCATGGTCCGGCAGACAGCGCATCATGGTTGCCACCATCGCTTCCACGCCCCAACCGGTCAACGCTGACACCATGCAGACCGGATGACGGGGAGTGAATATCGTGGTAATGGCGGCCTGTTTCGCCTTCAGGTTAGTCTGCTGCTGTGGCGAGGGGGTACTGGTGCGGATATCCCATTCGTGGCAGGGTTCGATTTTGTCAGCCTGGTTCAGCACAAACAGCACCTGCTGCTGGTAAGGTTGCATCACCCCATGCCAGAACTGCTCGTCTACTGACAGCGCCCGGTCGTCGGCTTTAATGACCCACAGCACCAGGTCCAGCTCCGGCAGCATACGCCGGTACAGGGCACGGTATTCCTGGTCCCGCAGCCCGTTTTCTCCCACACCCGGTAAATCAACAATCATCAGACTGTGACGACCGCTGCGCAACCGGAAGCGCAGCACGTCACGGGTACAGGCGTTCACATCACTGATGGGGGAGACCTCACCCCGGAAGAGTTCATTACAGAGCGAAGACTTACCCGCACCGCTCTTGCCCATGATGCCAATCACCGGCTCGTAGTGGGTGAGGTTCTGAATACGTTCAAGAATAAGCTGACGAAGCGTATCGGGAAGCGCCGACAGCGGTTGTTCCAGGGCCTGAAGGCCGTGAGGTTTAGTCATACAGGGTTCTCAGCGTGAAAAAATAAAAATCCCCGCACTCCGGTTAAAGAGGCGGGGGATTCACTTTGATGATATCTATCTGAAATTATTTGGGATTGTCTGATGATACTGATCGAGGGAATCGAGCTGCAAACATGCTGGTAATAACCTGTACTTTCCTGTTTTAGGATCGCTGAAGTCGTTGATTAGTGTTAATATTACCGCCAATTTTTCAGCGTTCTGATTCCGACAAAAAAATCAATACATTGAGCTCGCCTCAGAGAAAAACGTTCAGAACCTGCAATGCTCAGAATTGATAAGGAATAAGGAATATATGTCCAGGCTGACTGATTTAATAGCTAAAGCAAAGGCCAAAGACCCGCAACTAGGCGCTGATCTTGATCGAGAAATCAAGATCCTGTCGTCACGTCTTCCCTTTGTCGTAATCCACAGTACACAGGGCAGTCGTCACTGGGAATCGCTTATGTTGAAGCTGAACAGTACAAGATTGTTCGTCCCGATTTCCTGTTCTTTGCCGAACAGGATGGCAAAATAGTTGTGGACCTGGTAGATCCACATGGCCTACATCTGGCTGATGCTTTGTCCAAACTGAAAGAACTTGCTCTATATGCCGAACATCATTCTGATGCTTACAGGCGAATCGAATCTGTCGCCGAAGTAAAGGGTAAATTACGAGTGTTAGATTTGAAACGGCAGGATGTGCAGGATGCTGTTGCTACCGCTGAAAATGCAGAAACGTTATTTAGTAGCGGACTTGCTGATGACTACCGGTAATCTATAGAAAATTGCGTAACGAAACTGTGCATTTCAGTAATTGGTTGATGCAATACAAATATGGCCTTCTCAGTGAGAAGGCCATTGCCGACTTACAGATCATGTGCACAGTTTGATAAATCAAACAATGGCAAGGAATATGTTTATAACTATTAACATTTTTAAAATCAATACGTTACATGTCATCATGTTGTGTGGTGAAAAATTCATCAATAATTGAATGCGGTATGTAGTACTGCTCCTGTTGAGTTAGTTCTGCATTTTGTCCTTGATTTCACGAGTTATCTGTCATTTTTTGTTTGCGTTTCCGTTAAGAGTCTTGCAAATCGTTAACATGACGGAACTCCTGATGAAAATATAAAAATGAAGATTGATATTCTAAGTAGTGACGGTATCCATGCCTCAGAAAAGGAAGCAATTAAGAGGATGGTAGAAGTTTTCAATGCATCTAGTTTTAGCCAAAAATGGCATGGCTATGCTGGTTTCATGATGATGGATACAACTTATAGAGATCGAGAGATTGATTTAGTTCTTCTGACGCATGATAGACTCCTAATCGTGGAGCTTAAAAAGTGGCGCGGAAAAATTGAACCAATGCATGATCATTGGTTACGTGATGGTGATGACATGGGACGTTCACCAGTTAAAGTCCTTGCCGATAAGTGGAAAATTTTATCATCAAAGATTAAAACTCGTCTAAGTGCGCCAGCAACAGAAGTATACATTGATTACAGAGTTGTCATGTGTGGGAGTGCTGACTTTTCTGAAATTCCAGAAGATGAAAAATCATTTGTATGTACACTTGAACAGTTTTTAAAAATTGCCAAATCTGGGGGGTACCAAGGCGAATTTGGTCCACAAAAAGCGCGTAAGCCTTGTGAATATTTGCAGGTGTTCACACCATTTTTTAGAGGTAAGGATTTCAAGCCTTCAAGTTTTTCATTCAATAATTTCCAAATTGTTGGAGAAGCAACTTTTCCTCATCCTGATGGATTGTACAAAGAATACAAATCTGTCAAAAAAGATGACCAACGACATGAAGCATTATTAAGGCGATAGGATTTCTCAGCATTATCTGGCATAGCCGATACTATTGATGAACGAGCCCGTATAGCATTGCGAGAGCATAAAGTTCTAGGTTTCATTCATGAGCAAAATGAACAACTTGATAGCGTAGTTTTGCAACCTCTATCGCATCCAACTCGAGATGATATAGATGCTGACTTCTGTGAACTATATAGACTACCGTCGAGACAATTAAGACTTAATGAATTCATTCAACGTTTTGGTGAAGATCTAGAGTTCTGTGAAAGGGTTAACTTTGTAAAGGTACTTTTATCCCACGCAGCCGATTTACATGACTTGGGCGTTGCTCATCGGGATATTAGCGATCATACTATTTGGTTAGAACGGCCATCTAAAATATCTATATCAGGTTTCCTGACCGCATATTTTCCTGAATTAGGAACAGTTGGTTCTCTTCGTGATCAGCTTCGTGCAAGCAAAACTATTTTACCTGAGGATTCCGAAATTGGACAAGGTGAAGCGAGCGATCCATTCCGTAGAGATGTTTATTTATTGGCTGTAGTTATACATCATATTTTATTTTTACAAGCCCCCAAGCAAGAAGACTCTTTATTTGTTTGGAATAGTCCAACTGATTTTGAAGTTGATCCACAACTTAGCACTTGGTTTGAAACTGCTTTGGATTTAATTCCCGCAGGTCGATTTTCAGATGCGCGAACGATGCTTAATTCGTTTAATACCTTATCTTTAGGATATCCGGAAAAAACAGGTATTGACTTACGTAGATTCGAGCCTTATCGAAGTGAGTTGATTCCAATGGTTATTTATCCTATTGAGGAAAATATAAAGCAGGGCATAAGTCATTTATATAAATCGACTTTTTCTGGTGAGAGTGTTTCGGTTAAAGTATGGTATGGGCGGAAACCAGATATAAAGCGACCGGAAGAGGCTTTACAACTTCAGAATTTTCTCGATAAAGCTCGCCTAATAAAATCCCAGCCCTGTTCTTCTCTTGCTGAAGTTATTGATTTTGGTGTTTCAGATGCAGGAACCTATTTAGTCCAAAAATGGTTGAATGGGGAATTCCTAAATGACGCTGTCAAATCATGTCATGTTGGTCGTGAATTGATATTACTATGCAAAAAAATAGTTAGGGCAGTCTTACATTTACATGCTATGCAATTACAACATGGGGATCTGCACCCTAACAATATTCTAATAGAAGTGGGAAATGTTCGCTTCATTGATGCACTTGATATACCTTGTTCAGGTGAGAATATAATATTCACTCCTGCATATGTACCTACAGATTACGAATCTTTGCCTATGGAGGAACGTGATTGCTACGCTGTGGCCAAAGTGTGTAATGAGATTTTAGAACACGACGTTAACTGGGAAGGGATTGATCCATCAGCTTTACTTAATGAGATCAGAAGTTGTATGGGGCGGGATTTTAAAATTTATTCTCTTGACCGAATAAATGATGAAATAGAGATGTTAATCAACCCTCCACAAATAAATGAGGGAGTGAGGTTGTCAGTATTAATGAGGCAACTGACCTCCAGCCAGAAATTAATAAATGACAATGGTGTATACCATATCAGTATTAGTGAAGAACGAGTCCGTTCGCCAAAGCAGCAGCCTCATATTATCGTAGCTTTTGCCGGAGTACGTAAACAGTTACAAATCTATCTTAAAGCGACCCAATTAGATTTTGCATTTTTACGAACTAAAGATATAGCCCATAGCTTATTTGTACGAATGGCATCACAAGCCATTACACAACTCGAAGCTAATATACTATTCGAACCCTCATCCGCGGATGACCCTAGCAAGTTATTAGAACATGTAAAAAAATACCTGAGGTTATCTCTGCAATATCGAGAATTCAGAATAGAATTCTCGGTGGCGATTTTTCTTCTGATGAGGAAGAAATTGAGAACTCAGAAACTTTAACTGTTTCTCAAACAAGACCACATACAGCATCACTTTGGCGTGCAATTTTAGATGCAGAAGAAGATTCCTTACCTGAAATTGAAATCACCTCATCAGTTGTCAGGGATATGGATAAGCGTCATGAGAAATTGCGAATACCTTACAGAAAAGAGGGAGAGTCTTTAGACTATGAATCAGATGCAAAAGTTGAGGCATTACAAGAAATAAACGGTGAACTGATTCGTGTAGGGAATGTTGATATAAGAGAGACTACCCAATCTACTCTCGTACTTGAAAATCCAAAGATTCGCATTCAGACTAATATTGGCGACACTTTGAAATTACGAAGTCAACAAGATCTATCATCTTTTATTCGTAGGCGTCATGCAGTTACACGTATTTTAAATGCTGAATCGGCTATCCCCTCATTAATCAACTACTTTGAACCATTAACTTGCCCTCATCCACAATATCTACAACCAGAGCCAAATGATTCTGATCTTGATGCTTATAATCGATATGATAAAGATGGAGAGCTATCTTTTTCACTCAATCGACAGCAACGAGATGCCTTTTCTAAACTTTGGTCATACGGCCCATTGAGTCTTTTGCAAGGCCCTCCAGGCACTGGTAAAACTTCATTCATTGCTTCATTTATCCATTATGCTCTCTCACAAGGAGCCCAAAGTATACTTCTTGCAAGCCAGTCACATGAAGCAGTTAATAATGCTGCAGAAAAAGTAATTGAACTTTGTCAGCACAGCAATCTGCCCCTAGATGTTGTTAGGTTCGGTGCAGAAGGAATGGTCTCAGAAAAACTTCATCCATATCATTCATCTTCCATTTTGCAAAATTATCGAGACTTATTCCGCTCAGAAATGCGAGTTAGAATTTCAGCAATGAACCGAAATTTAGGTCTCCCTAACAAATTTGTAGAAAGATGGTTCGATATTGAATATCAACTTAAGCGTTTGAATCGTGAAATAGAAAGATTAACCACAAAACTAAATAAAAATGAAATATCAGAAGCTAATAATAATCCTCTGATAGCTCGAATAAATCAGCGACTTGAACGATTTAAAAAAATTGCATCTGAAAAGTTTGGTTATGCGGGGGAGGGAACTCCAGAGGAAGTGATTAATCAATTAAGCCGTGAGACAATGAATCAGTTTGGTGTAACTTCTTTAGATGCAGTGTCTAGACTGGAGCAAGTAATTGCAATGTCTCAAGAGTGGGTAGATCGCTTAGGCACTCTGAGAGGTAACTTTGAAGAATTTCTTGCGAAGACCCGATCACTTGTATGTGGGACTTGTGTGGGTCTAGGACGCTCACAATTTGGTGTAGCAAAAAATCGCTATGATTGGGTGATAGTCGACGAAGCTGCTCGTGCGACACCTGGCGAATTGGCTATAGCAATTCAGTCGGGTCGCAGGGTGTTACTGGTCGGCGATCATCGTCAATTGCCACCTTTGTATCCTGAACCAGTGGTGCGAAAAATATCGATAGAACTAAATTACTCTGATCGCGCGGTACTAACACGTAGTGATTTTGAACGTGCTTTCGAATCAGATTATGGTAAACAAGTCGGAGCAACATTACGTACTCAATATAGAATGGCCCCACCAATAGGTGAAATGGTTTCAGCTTGTTTTTATCCCAAACCGTTAGAACCTGGACGTGGAAATCCAGAACCTTGGTTTAATCAATTACCTAAAAGATTAAGTTCTATTATTACTTGGGTTGATACTTCCGATGCTGGGGGAGAATCTTATGAAAGAGCAAAACATCCTGGATTTGACAATCCTTATGAAGCTAGAGAAATTATTGATACGCTGCGTTCAATATGTATAGCAGAATCATTCATCAAATATTTAATTGATGAAACTTCAGATGAGGAAAAACCAATTGGTGTAATTTGCATGTATGCAAATCAAGAACGCCTATTGCAACGTTTACTTAGCGAACAAGATTGGGCTACTGGTTATAGACATCTTATTAAAATTGATACAGTTGATAGTTATCAAGGTAAGGAAAATCGGATCATTATCGTTGCAACGACGCGCAATAATAATCAGTGTATTCAAGGGTTCCTTAGCAGCTCGGAGCGAATAAATGTGGCGATTTCGCGTGCAATGGATAGATTAGTAATCATTGGGGCTGCTCGTATGTGGCGTGAGAGGCATCAAACTTCAGCGTTAGGCCGTGTATTAAACCACATTGAAACACATCGTGATGGGAATAACTTCAATTTGGTTCAGGCATTAGCCATTGAGGAGGGACAGAAATGATTACATTGGAAGAAAAAAAACTAAGAGAAATATTAGCTGTTGATGAAATTACTTTTGCAATTCCTGCACAAAGTTTCGCTATCGAATGCTCAATAAGTGCTGAGGAGGCATTGCCCGTTGTTACTGAGTTCGCGCTTCGCATCGCTTATGTTTGTGGTACATTGAGTCCTGTACAAATTCAGGATTTTTTTGGATTCACAAAAAAAGAAACTGATGCAATAATTCAGACATTACTTAACGAACGCCTCATTAAATGGAATGAAGATGAGCTGTTAGAGCTAACTTCTTATGCATTAACTCGTTTTCAAGATAGCTCAGATCATCTACCTCGGTTCTTTAAAATCCAAGAATGGAGTTCTGAAGTTATTTTTGATCTAATAAGTTTTAGTCCAGCAGGACGCCCCAACAGATTGAAACGTGTAAATTCATTAGTGGAGTTAGCAGCACGAAATATTGAGAGGCAATCTAAAACAATTCAATATGCAGAGCAAGCCTTTCAAGAGCACTTTCATAGTATTTGTAAGAAGAATAAAGCAGAGATCTATAAGATTAGTGCGGTAGATGCTGGCGAGCATTTTAGCATTCCACTGCCGTGTATGTTTTATCTGGATTTGGATGGCCAAGTTAATATTCGACGTGATATAGATAATGAAGCTTTTAATAATAGACTTGAAATATCAGAGGCTATTACTGATGCACTTTCAAAACAAGAACGTCCGCAAAACAATAGTTTTATGGATTTTATTCATTATTTTGATTATTCGTTATTTGAACGTTATGTTTCGAATGATGCTTTTGATTTGCGTCGATATGTTCAAGATGTTCATTTAACACGTATTGTTTGTTATGATAATAGACGTGTCACCCCATTACTTGGAGCATTTTATCTACAACATAACGCCGATTTAATTATCACTAGGCTTGGAGATGAGATACTAAAACAGGAGGAAATGTTAGTTAATAAGGAGGTTAGTTTAAAATCTGGTGAGGATGGTGAAAAAATAGATACCCTCCCTGTTTCAGAAAAAACTATCGTTCAAAGCGGGTTGTGGCTTGCCCCCCAACTATCCCTTTGGGCTAGAACTCGCGGGGCAAGAGAGTTTGTTCAGAAGATTGACCGTCTGTTGGATTCTAGGAATAAAAAAAAGAGCAATCCTGTTGGTACTTATGTAATGATCTCTGGTCGGAATAATGCAGCTAAAGATCGTGCATTTAAATATAGAGATCAGTTTCAATATTTATTTAATCTAGATATATGTCTTATGGATGGGAAATTAGAGTTGTTACTTATACCTGGTTTAATTGTATGTGTTCTTTTTCATTTCCATTTGGAACATCAGCCGGTTAGCATCCCAATAGGGTTTATCTCGTCTGAGGTGGAACATTTGAAAATAGCAAGTTCATTGATATCTGAATCAACGAGATCAAAACAAATATTTTCATCTATGTATGATAGTGAAAACGTTCCTGTTGCCTATCAAGGATTACAAAATTTGCTTGACATAATATCTACGGAATAACTGTATTATTGGGTTAGCAATTATTTGGATTCATATTAGTTATATTTGGTTCTTATTAGAGATTGATGTCTGAGTTTACAGGGCCTATTCTTAATGGATAAGCCCTTTTTAATAAAAAGACATACATCCAGGCCAAGTATCGTCTCTGCTAGACGTTACCTATTACCAGTTAGTGCGATTATTGAGCACCTCGATCACCCATAAGCCTTGATTCACCTGCTTTTTCTGATCAGTAAAATGTTACTTTCAATGTAAGCCCCCGGCTACAGTGGCTACACGTAGCCACTGTAGCCGGGGGGATATGTAAAAATATGCAATTATTTTCCACCCCCCTGTGTTTTCCCAGTCTGTATTTTTCTTTCTTCCTCCAGAATCGTCAGGGCTCCATATATCAAATCCCACAATTTTTTATCAACTGAAAGAATCATATTCCTTATTTCCTCCCCAGGGCAGCGAAGATATTTTATCAGACTCTCGATGTCCCGTACGCACGCCAAAAGAGGACAGTTAACCAGTATGCCTATAAGGCTATCATTCAGTTCACCTCGGGTCAGAATTTTATTATTTTTCAGGATGCAGGATAAATCTTGACTGGAAGTAATTTTTTCAGAAAAGATAATGTTGAGTATCTTACCTAGGATAGTGTCAACTTTATCCAGAAGCCCGTAAACAGACTCAGGATAAATGCCTTCCAGCTCAAGGTCATTCCAGTCACTTATTCTCCTGACCATGTTATTATACATCCTTACCGAACGGATGATGGTCAGATTGTTGGCATCTGATAAAATGGATTCAGAAAGGAGAGTACTTTTTATAACAGAGTCGTCACTGTGGGTTTCTGTATAAGTCTGACTGACGGGGATATAGTCAGTGTAAATCCCCTGATTTTCCAGGATGGATGTTACAGATAATGAGAAAACACCATTTTTAACGTTTTTCCTCTCAAATTTTATACGTAATGCAATATGGATAACTAAAAAAGCGGATGCCAGATATCCTGCAGGTAAATCGTCCAGAGAAATAGTTTTGACTTTCTCAAATGCTTCCTCTGTTTCGCCTTTACTGATTAAATCTATAACCTTCCAGAGTTCAATATACGGTTGAATAAACTGTTTATGGGGTTCTTTTTTTAATTTTACAGCGATGTCAGTTAACTGTGCTTCGGAGATAATGGTTTTATCATTGAAGTTGAAAATGATGTTTTTTAATGCGCTGATACTCTGTAAACATTCCTCGTTTATATTCAGGGAGAACGGTTTTATTACTCTCTCATGATAATAATCCGCAATTGAGTTAATCATGGTATCATGATGGATAAAATCATGGGGTTCTGGCTCATACAGTAGTCTGCATAACATTGCTGATATATTCCCGGGTTTTATTCCATTGTCTACATAGTTTCTGTAGTACCGTGATATGATGTTAATGACAGGGAGTTTTCGTTCGACATTAAGGAGTACGGTCAGGGAGTAATGGGCTTTTTTTATATTATCAAGACTGACTCTGACGCTGTTAAGCGTATCATCGTCAACAATACCAGAATACGCCTTAATGCAGTCTATAATTGATGCTTCCAGCGTGCTTTTTTTCTGTGTATTACCTGGGCGGATATTTTCAATTACTTTGAAAAGAGGCGCCAGGTTTTCTGAATCTGTATGAGAGAACTTTTGTTTTCTTGCTAAACTTTTCAGATACTTCTGGACAGCAGATAAACCCCCTTTCTTTTTATCCTGCCAGCATGGGCAATAATCTTTCAGCAAGAACTGGTGTATATGGTGATAAAAACAGTTTTTGTTTTCGTCTTTGTACGTTTTATATATGTCAAGTGCGATTAATCTGGGGATTATATGCAGAGCATATCGCTTTTTTATTTGTTCCCGGCTCAGTTCAGTAAAGACGGGGCGAGCCATCAGGGCATTATAAAGTTGCTCGTATTTGTAAAAAATCTCCCTTCGTTGAGTTGTGCTGAACACCTGTTCTGCATCAAGAACCCCGATGATTTCATCATAGTGTTTCTGTTCCTGATGTCTTTCATCCTCACGATTACCGAAAAAGCGCTGATGGCTGGAAAAGGTCGCAGCCCCCCGTATAGCAGCCCGCCTGTTCCCTTTACTGAATAAGCCAAAAGACCGATAAACATCGTACATCAGACTGGCAAAAGTGTGCATTGTCACTCCCTGCGGTTGGTTTTGTTTTTTTTACGGGGACAGTATTTCAGCTCCTGTGGAAAATTGCGACCACAGCCAGAGACATCCAACAGGAGAATCGAAAATGTCATCTGTTTACACCAGACAATCAGAGCCACAACAGCGCATTCTGCGCATGAGAGAACTGACGAAGATAGTCGGTCTGTCCCGGTCAACTATCTATGAAAAGCTAAATCCCGAATCCAGGTATTACGACGAAACGTTTCCAAAAACCGTGAGACTTGGTGCTGCTTCCGTTGGATGACGTTCCACTTCCGTTGATGAGTGGATCGCCTCCAGAAGCGTTTAATTTTTTCTCAAAAGAGACTATGCAATGAAGCTTACCCATAAAAAAACTCAAAATCATCATGTTAATCTGAACACCAGAGCAATTTTGACGTTTTTTCAACAAATCATATCTTTCATATATGGCAAAACCAGCGCGGCGGTTGAGCTTATCTTTGCAACCCTCCAGGGGAGCATGGCTCTGGCCTGCCAGGATATGTATGATGTTGAAATTGAAGATGATATTATCGTTCCTGTATCGCATTTTCACATAATACTGGCAAGGTCCGGAAGCAAAAAAACGACAGTATACAGGCTCATTATGGCGCAAATTCATCAGACTGAACGTGAGCTGGCAGAGGTGTTTTCAGTCAGACTGAAGGAGTATGAACGGCAACACGTGCTATGGGATGAAGAATGTAAGAGCCTTAAGAAATCGTTTCAGAAAGCTGTACGCCAGAAAGAGGGAGTGGAGACAGCCAGAAATGAACTGGATGAATGTCTCAGAAATGAACCGGTTAAGCCTGTAAGGGTGCATCTGACGGTAACGGATCCCACGCCGGAAGCCCTTCTGAAAGAGCTGGGGCAATACTCCAGTCTGGGTATCACCTCTGACGAGGGAAGTGCTCTGTATGAAAGCATCATGCGCCGTAAGATCGCAATTCATAATACGCTATGGTGTGGTGATGATTATCGGATCAGTCGTGCGTCAACGGGTATCACAGATATTAAAGATCCCCGGCTTGGTATGCTGTTGATGACACAGCCGGAGCCACATGACTGCACACTGAAATCACTGGGTAACGCAATACGAGCTACGGGAATTTATGCGCGTACGTTAACCATGGATCTTACGTTACTCACCAGACAGATTGATATTGATGAGCTGGTTTCTGGCGATGAGTCCGATCTGGAAAAGTTTTATGCCATTCAGAAAAAACATTTACTTGCCGGGATTGAACGCAGAAAAAAAAATCAACCCCGAATCTGTATGACTTTTGCTCCTGACGCAAAGAAGCGGTTGCGTTATGTTGGCAGGGACGTAAAGCGTCTGATGCAGCAGGGGGGAAAGCTGTACCATTATAACGACTGGGCTGCGCGGTACTGCGAACATACCGCTAGGAGTGCTGCTGTGATGCAGTTGTTTATCACCCCTGACTCAACCGTTATTACGCTGGAAACACTGGAAGCTGCGTTGTTAATATCGGAATGGCACCTTAATCATTTTATTGTAAAAATGGATGTGGTCAGGGGACCTTCCCATTCTGAAAGAGTACTCAGTTGGCTTGAAAACCATCTTGTTAAAAATGGGTCTTATGATTTTTTAAGGCGTGAAATGATGCAAGAGATACATCGTTCACTCAGAAAAAAAGCTGATCTTGAGCCTGTTCTGGAACAGCTTGCTGAGGAGGGTAAAATCCAGTTGTGGGAGGACGAAAGTGGGACGCATTACATCAAATACCTGGCTTCCGAAATGGCACCTTCAGAACTGGATACAGAACACAAGGCTTTGAAAGGTATACCAGAATATCATGGGGGAGGTAGTGCTATCAGTAGCGTCCCGCTGAAAGGATAACTTCAGAGTGATTTTCATTCAATATCAGATGGTTATATTCCACGCATTCCCTGGCGTGTAGCGGGTTTCGCTGTTGTGAGTGGAATTATTATCCGTATTGATTAGTCGGTATATGTACTATATTTATCGTGGGTAGGTACTATATTTATCGTGGGTAGGTACTCTTACACTAATACGATAAGTATCGGTATGTATGCGCTAACGTAATAATAAAATCTGTATGTCTGCAGAGGTAACACATTCCTGCAGGGGAACCTGTATGCCTAATTGCATGGGTAGCTGCTTGCTACCCATTATCTAATGAATTTCGATAAAAGAGATTATTATGAAGTCACCTTATGATTTAGCTGAGAGAGAGTTTAAATTTCTGCTGCAGGAAGCTGAAGATAAATATGATTCGAGAATATCACGCCATATGCTTCGTCGATCGCTTGCTGTAATATCTAATTATCTGGAAAACTATAACCGGATATTCGCTCTGCGCGCTGACCTGAGGTTTGCTCAGTCCCATGTGCCAGGAGAGCCGGACTTGCCGATATGCTTTCAGAAGGATGATGAGAAAGCCATTACTCGGGCTATGGAATCCCTTAAAAGCTAGTTAAGGGAAGAACACAAGCGTTCTGGCAGACCTGGTGAGCCTGTGCCACTCGGCTATATCTGGGCCAGGGAACGGGTTACCAGGGAACATCCTCACTACCATCTGGTTCTGCTGTTTGACAGAGAGGCCTATGCCTATCTGGGAGATTATACAAAGCCTGACGCTGATAATATGGGGACCCGGATACAGAAAGCCTGGTGCAGCGCCATTGGTCTTGATTATCCTGAATATGCTTATCTCCCGCATTTTCCGAAGAATCACAGCGCGTGGTTCACTCGGGATGATGCGTTAACGTTAAGTGCTGATTATTATGACTTTCTGCTACGGGTATCGGGCATTGATTCCATCGCCAGCCAGTGCATTTCACCTTCACCGGTCGTGTCCAGCGTATCCAGAATGGCATCAATACCGGGCGCGCCTGCCACCATATCCTGTAACGTGTCGGTGTCGCCCTTTTTATCGTATAACGACGTCAAATCCTGGGTGACAGCGTCTTCATTTCGGGGAAACGGTTTAGCACGGAGGGGCTTTTCCTGCCCGGAGGGCCGCAATGCCTGCTGATATTCCTGGTAAAGCTGGTGTAGCGTGCTATCCGCTTCATGGCCAGTGTAAGAGGATGCGGTTTCCCGGACGGGAATAATATCGAACGGGTTCTGCGGATTGAGCTGTTGTTGTTTAAACCAGTCCAGATCCAGGTACTCAGCAACAGATTCAGATGACTGAACCAACTGAGGAAACGAAACATCGGGACGGGACTCATCATTGGTGCGGGCAAGGCACCAGGATGACAGACCCCATTCAATCGTATCTCCATCATTCAGCCGCATACGGTGATGAGGTTCCATCACCTGCTCATTGACGGCACAACACAGTTCATCAGAGTGATTAACAATCCACCACGCCTCTTCGTGGCGAACAAGACTGAGCGCGATATCGTCTTTCCCATGTTGCTCAAAAAGCGGAATGTAGGGGGGGCGGCAGTAAATACGATGTATGTCCCTGCGGGATACTGTGCGTTATCCGTTATACCCTGCGACTGTATTTTCCGTAATTCCCACATGTCTTGTTTCATTATGTCCCTTAAATGTATTTATTTTTCTGGAGGAAACGTTTAGGGAGTTTTAATTCATAAATAATTTTAACTAAATTCATAGGGAGTCATTATTGATGACACCCTTTTTATTATTTTCGTCGTGAATGCATTGTTGTATGCATAGATGTCTTTTTTGAAATATTATTTCTTTTAATTCTTCAATTGCGATTTTTATCTTGCTGTTCATTGATTATTTAATATTAACGGCTTGGTTGCTAATTAGTCCCTGATCTGTATCATTGTTTTGTTTCGATATTTTTTCGAGGCTATCAATAAAGAATTGTTTATATATTTATGTGCATTGATGCATTATTTTTATGAATTTTTATGTCACAAGGCATAACACATGGAAACTCCTGTTTCACGCAGTGCGTTGTATGGAAAACTGGCCGGCCCACTATTCCGGTCGCTGGAATCGGCAACGGCATTTTGCAAACTACGCTCTAATCCCTGGGTTGAGCTGACTCACTGGCTGCACCAGTTATCCGGCCATGCTGCGTATGGATAAGGGACCGGAATTTATCTCGCTGGCACTGGCTGAATGGGCAAAGAAACATGTAGTAAAGCTGGCGTTTATCCAGCCGGGTAAGCCGAAGAAAAACGTTTTCATCACGCGCTTTAACCGGACATACCGTACAGAAATACTCAATTCTTATCTGTTCAGAACGCTGAATGAGGTGCGGGAAATTGCGGATAAAGGGTTATCAGAATATAACTGCGAACGTCCATATGAATCGCGGAACAATATGATACCGAAGGAATACCACTAACAACATTATCTGGCCGGAATCTTAAAAATGCATGGAACTAAAACGGGTCTATTTACAGGGGCACCTGCGATGAATTTCGCTGTACTGAAAAGCGATACCGGATGAGAGCTGCTTCAAATTAATGTGCCATGTTCACGGGGAGGTGGTGCGACGTTTGCATAATCCAGCAAGAACTGAAAGGAAGGGGAGAGCTTTTTCATGCCTGTATAATCAGTCTGACCTGTGTCAGTCAGCTCTTAGTGTTGAGACTCTCGTTGGAGCGTTATAATTGCTTTTCCGTTTCGGAAAACAAGATTTTCCATTAAAGATCTTCCCTGCGAGGAAAAGTTAACTAATAATCTTACCGTCGAGTTAGGAGATGTATGTTTAAATATAAACAATGTTGCAACGATGCCTGATAATTATCCTCTCTTCGAAGATAAGTTTCCCACACCCAGTGTGGTGGGTGTCATTGTAATGTTATCACTTGAATGTAAATGGAAGGTATAATTGCTTTTTGACTAGTATTCTATTCCACCCTGACAACACGATG
Source organism: Salmonella sp. JXY0409-18 (assembly GCF_020268625.1). Classification (NCBI taxonomy): domain Bacteria; kingdom Pseudomonadati; phylum Pseudomonadota; class Gammaproteobacteria; order Enterobacterales; family Enterobacteriaceae; genus Salmonella; species Salmonella sp. JXY0409-18. The sequence goes on along the minus strand of NZ_CP084216.1, from coordinate 3,524,462 downwards.
TTAACATCAACACTGTTTATATTGGCAATAACGCAATTTTTTTCAGATTAAGAGGTGCTCTGATATATAGATTTTTATGACATTACTTATTTGAATTGGTAACAAATACCAATAAGCACAAGCTGTTATTACCAGCCACGGATTTTTCCATACGGTAAGATTTGGTATGGTGTTATGTGTTCTGGATGTGCTGGATTATTTTAATTTGGTTAAAAAAAGGTGGTTATTCAAATGAAAAGCATAAAAAAATTGATTATCGCAAGTGCGTTGAGCATGATGGCTGCTAGTTGTTATGCTGGCTCATTTTTGCCGAACACAATGCAAGAGAAATCAGTGGATATTAACTTTGCCGCTCCCGAACATTTAACCGTATCGTTGGATCAAGTGCCGGGTTTAATTGCTGGGGATGAGCCTACAGGTACGGCTATTGCGAAGCTTACAGTTGATTCTACTTCTGTTAAAGAATTCGGGGCCAGGGGGGCTTCTGGCGTGATGATGGACAATGCTGGCATTGTATGGAGAATAACTGGTAAAAATAGTGGCAACTCACTCACTGTGGGCTTATCACCTAAGGATGTGATCAAGAGTCAGGGCAGGCAAACGTGGAATGGGAGAGAGTGGATCACCTTTGATACCAATGTCCCACTTTATATTACTACGGTGGGGGAGCAGAATATCTCACCTGATACGTACCCACTGACTTTAGATGTAGTGGGATATCAGGCGTAATAGTAAACAACTATTAGTGTATTGCGCCTTGTTTAAGGCGTAATACACATCAAATTTTTCGTTTTTCTTTTACAATTTTTGATATGAAAACAATTAATTTTGTTTTAATGGCGGTAGCTTTGTTCGCCTCTAATTCTATGGTTTCAGTATATGCCGCCAGGCAGCAATTAAATTCAGCCACTAAATCATTCAGCGTGAAGCTGGGAGCTACACGGGTGATTTATCACGCTGGTACACCCGGCGCGACGCTCTCGGTGAGCAACCCGCAGGATTACCCTATTTTGGTTCAGTCTTCAGTCAAAGCAGAAGACAAAAATTCGCCAGCCCCCTTTATGGTGATGCCGCCTCTATTTCGTTTAGAAGCGAACCAGCAGAGTCAACTGCGTATTATCCGTACTGGTGGTGACATGCCAACGGATCGTGAAACTTTACAGTGGGTCTGTATAAAGGCGGTACCACCCGAAAATGAACCGTCGGATACACAGGCTAAGGGCGCGACCCTTGACCTCAATTTGTCCATCAGCACCTGTGACAAGCTGATTTTCCGCCCGGATGCCGTGAAGGGGACGCCGGAAGATGTTGCAGGAAATTTAAGATGGGTGGAGACGGGCAACAAACTTAAGGTAGAGAACCCCACCCCGTTTTACATGAATTTAGCCTCTGTCACAGTAGGGGGAAAGCCCATTACAGGGCTTGAGTATATCCCCCCCTTTGCTGACAAAACACTAAATATGCCAGGTGGCACTCGTGGTGATGTCGAGTGGAAAATTATTACAGACTTAGGTGGTGAAAGTCATCCGTTCCACTACGTTTTTAAATAAGTTCAAGGAATTAGCGGCAGAAAATGAAGTTCAAACAACCTGCCTTGCTACTGTTCATCGCGGGAGTGGTTCATTGCGCAAATGCGCACGCTTACACATTCGATGCATCAATGTTGGGCGATGCAGCGAAAGGGGTTGATATGTCGCTCTTTAACCAGGGGGTACAACAGCCAGGGACTTATCGCGTGGACGTGATGGTGAATGGTAAACGTGTCGACACCCGTGATGTGGTGTTCAAATTGGAAAAGGATGGGCAAGGAACGCCTTTTCTGGCTCCTTGTTTGACGGTCAGTCAGCTTTCACGCTACGGCGTAAAAACGGAAGATTACCCTCAGTTGTGGAAAGCAGCAAAGACCCCAGATGAGTGTGCGGATCTGAGCGCCATTCCACAGGCTAAAGCGGTACTGGATATTAATAATCAGCAACTGCAACTGAGTATTCCTCAGGTGGCGTTGCGTACGAAATTTAAGGGGATCGCTCCTGAAGATCTCTGGGATGATGGTATTCCGGCGTTTCTGATGAACTACAGTGCGAGGACAACGCAGACGGATTACAAAATGGATATGGAGAGGCGTGACAACTCTTCCTGGGTACAACTGCAACCGGGAATCAATATAGGTGCGTGGCGTGTCCGCAATGCGACCAGCTGGCAGCGGAGTGGTCAACAGTCGGGGAAGTGGCAGGCAGCATATACCTATGCTGAGCGTGGACTGTACTCACTAAAAAGTCGTCTGACTCTGGGGCAAAAGACTTCGCAGGGGGAGATATTTGATAGTGTGCCATTTACCGGTGTGATGTTGGCATCGGATGACAACATGGTGCCCTACAGTGAGCGGCAGTTTGCTCCGGTAGTGCGTGGGATTGCCCGCACGCAGGCTCGGGTGGAGGTCAAACAGAATGGTTACACCATTTACAACACCACCGTGGCGCCCGGACCGTTTGCACTGCGGGATCTGTCGGTAACAGACAGTAGTGGTGATCTGCATGTCACCGTGTGGGAGGCCGATGGCAGTACACAAATGTTTGTGGTGCCGTATCAGACCCCGGCGATAGCACTGCACCAGGGATATTTGAAGTACAGCCTGTTGGCGGGCCGATACCGATCGTCAGACTCTGCAACGGATAAGGCGCAGATCGCGCAGGCTACGTTGATGTATGGTCTGCCGTGGAATCTCACTGCATACGGCGGTATACAGAGTGCAACGCACTATCAAGCTGCATTGCTTGGTTTGGGGGGATCTCTCGGGCGGTGGGGGAGTTTATCTGTCGATGGAAGCGACACACACAGTCAGCGTCAGGGGGAGGCGGTACAGCAAGGAGCCTCCTGGCGACTGCGTTACAGCAACCAGCTGACTGCGACGGGGACAAATTTTTTTCTGACGAGATGGCAGTATGCCTCGCAGGGCTATAACACCCTATCCGATGTGCTCGACAGTTATCGACATAATGGCAACCGTCTATGGTCGTGGCGGGAAAATTTGCAGCCGAGCTCGCGTACTACCCTGATGTTGAGTCAGTCATGGGGGAGGCATTTGGGCAATCTGAGTTTAACCGGTTCCCGTACCGACTGGCGTAATCGCCCCGGTCATGATGACAGCTACGGACTGAGTTGGGGAACCTCTATCGGAGGGGGCTCGCTGTCATTGAACTGGAATCAAAACAGGACGCTGTGGCGCAATGGCGCGCACCGTAAAGAGAACATAACCAGCCTGTGGTTCAGTATGCCATTAAGCCGCTGGACGGGGAATAATGTAAGTGCTAGTTGGCAGATGACTTCACCATCACACGGTGGTCAGACGCAACAAGTGGGGGTCAACGGAGAGGCATTCAGTCAGCAACTGGATTGGGAGGTGCGTCAGAGTTACCGTGCCGATGCCCCGCCAGGTGGTGGTAATAACAGCGCATTGCACTTGGCATGGAATGGGGCTTACGGCCTGTTAGGTGGTGACTATAGCTACAGCCGGGCGATGCGCCAGATGGGAGTCAATATCGCGGGAGGTATAGTTATCCACCATCATGGTGTGACGCTGGGGCAACCTTTGCAAGGCTCAGTGGCGCTGGTTGAAGCGCCAGGGGCCTCGGGGGTGCCAGTTGGCGGCTGGCCTGGCGTTAAGACGGATTTTCGTGGCGACACCACAGTGGGCAACCTGAACGTCTATCAGGAGAATACAGTCAGCCTCGATCCGTCGCGACTACCGGATGACGCAGAGGTCACACAAACCGATGTGCGCGTGGTGCCAACCGAAGGGGCGGTGGTGGAAGCGAAGTTTCACACTCACATCGGGGCCAGGGCACTGATGACGCTGAAACGGGAAGATGGTAGCGCCATTCCTTTCGGGGCGCAGGTTACAGTCAATGGGCAGGATGGCAGTGCTGCTCTGGTGGATACTGATAGCCAGGTTTATCTCACTGGTTTGGCGGATAAGGGCGAACTGACGGTGAAATGGGGAGCACAGCAATGTCGGGTTAACTACCAGCTACCTGCCCACAAGGGAATCGCGGGCTTGTATCAAATGAGCGGTCTCTGCAGATAGCCGATTCTGAAGGAGAGAATAATGTGGATGAAAATACAGCGAGTGAAAACGGTTATCTATAGCGTAAGCTTACTGGTCGCTGCCAGTAGCTTGATGCCGATAGCGAACGCCGCAGAAAAACTTCAGACAACGCTACGTGTAGGGACTTACTTTCGGGCTGGGCACGTGCCAGATGGGATGGTGCTTGCGCAAGGCTGGGTGACTTATCACGGCAGTCACAGCGGGTTTCGGGTATGGAGCGATGAGCAAAAGGCGGGTAACACGCCTGCCGTATTGCTGCTGAGCGGGCAACAGGATCCTCGCCATCACATTCAGGTTCGCCTGGAGGGTGAGGGGTGGCAACCAGATACAGTGAATGGTCGTGGCGCCATTTTAAGAACCGCTGCAGATAACGCCAGTTTCAGTGTGGTCGTTGATGGTAATCAGGAAGTGCCTGCGGACACCTGGACGCTGGATTTTAAGGCCTGTGCATTGGCGCAGGAGAATACGTAGACATCTGTTCCACTCATACTTCCTGTATCAGTGAATAAGGCGAATACTGTATATCAGGCTCGAGGATGTATTGAAAATTTACTCAAGGTAAATATGGTTAGCAATCTTCATTGCAGAAAAATCAATTGCTGATTCATTTTAAAATCTGAAATTCATCTTTTTTTGTAGGGAGAGGAATATTATGTTTCGTAAAATAATTTAACGGACACTGATGCCTTTATTATTTTCTGTTTTGTGGATTTGTTTGATTCACTCTTTTGTGAGCGGGGCTTTATAAGCCCCTGGTATAAGGTTTGTTTATCTGTCAGGTATTCATATGTGATATTTAAGATTTTATGTTTAGGGGGCTTTTTCTTGTCCCCTCAGGCGTAAAAATAATTTATTTTTTACATAAAGGAATAAAGCATATGTCTTATGCACGACATTTACCGGTATTAATGTATCACCATGTCAGTGATAAACCCGGACAGATAACCTTATCTCCCCGTACGTTCCGGGCGCAGATGAAATGGCTGGCTGAATCTGGCTGGAAGACCGTTACCGCTGCAGAGGTGGAAGCTTTTTATCATGGTGCAAGATTGCCTCGTAAAAGCGTCATGCTGACCTTTGATGGCGGCTGGCTGGATAACTGGTTGCAGGTTTTTCCGGTGCTGCAGGAGTTTAATCTGCATGCGCATCTCTTTCTTGTGACCAGTTTGATCAGTGACGGACCGGTCCGTATTCCTGCAGGCGAACCGGTGTACTCTCATGATGAGTGTCAGATGCTGGTTAAACAAGGCCGGGCTGATGAGGTCATGCTGCGCTGGTCAGAGGTCCGGGAGATGCACCTCAGTGGCCTTGTTGAGTTTCACTCGCACACGCACACCCACCGACGCTGGGACCAGAAACCTGTGTCCCGTAATCCGTCGGATTTGCTTCGTGTCGATATTCTTCTTAGTCGTAAGCGGATGAGGGAGATGCTGGGTTACTGCAGTCAGCATCTGTGCTGGCCTGAGGGCTGGTATTGTTCTGACTATATTCATGTGGCTGAAGAGCTGGGGTTCACATACCTGTATACCACAGAAAGGCGTATGAACAATCCAGTCATCGGTTCACAGCGTATTGGTCGTATTAACACAAAGGAGCGAAAGAATGTGGGCTGGCTGAAACGTCGTCTGTTTTATCACACCACGCCCGGATTTTCTTCGCTGCTGGCCCGGCATAAGGGGGCACGTCGGATAGCTGACTGAGCCGGAGACCAGGATGAAAGTGCTGCATACCGAATCCTCCCCCATCATCGGCGGGCAGGGGTTGTAGGCTATATCCCAAATGATGGTGCTGATTTTGAGCAGAAATAAGATAACACCGGAGGCCGTGATAGACCCGGTTGCGCAGAATCTGGAGGCAGCAGGTCACTGGCGCAGGGCTTCTACCCGCTGGCTTTTGGTCATGGGAGATTTTGAATGTACAGAGGCCCAGCGGGAGTGGTTGTTGTTGCGCCGGAATTATTGCCTTGCGCAGATATCTTCCCCTGGCGCCAGTAAAGCTGGATATCAGCGACGTGACGAAATGAGAGGAGCCTGCACATAGGTTTATGTTTTGAGTAAGCGTCTTATTTAAACCGTCTGTTCTGTTTCCTCCGCTTTCACAAATAATGTCGAGCCGGGTGGGGGACTCAAGTAAGAATAATCTGGCGATGTTTTGCTTGTTTCCACGGGATAATTTGTTAGGTGAACGATACAATTAATGCGCTCCAGACTGCGTCACAGAAAAGGAGAATGCCTTTGCAGAACGGGCGCATGACAATGAACCACTTTATTATTGGTATCTGGTTCGGCGACAACCTTGACGATCACGTCTGAGATAGGGTATTTACACTGAGTGGTAAACAGGTTCAATTAGTAACCGGAGATGGATGCAAAATCATGATCGATTCAGATGCTATTTTGCAGCCAATAGATTTTTTATTAAGATGATATCAAGGACATTGAGGCACACAATGACGTATCAGTAAGTCGTTGATAGCTCATTTGATATAAGAATTTCTTTTATCAACGGAAGATAATGATGGAACTGATCAATAATCGTGGTATGCGAGACTGGATGATATTTATTAAAGTGGCGGAAGTAGGGAATCTTTCCCGGGCTGCACGGGAATTAGATATTAGCATTTCTGCTGTCAGTAAATCGCTTAGCCGCCTTGAGAATTCTATTGAGGTTACTTTACTTCGGCGCGATTCACATCACTTAGAACTGACTGGAGCTGGTCAGACAGCCTATGCAAGCATGAAAAGGATAACATCTTCCTTTCAGTCCTTGCTGGATGAATTGCGAAATCCGGATAAAATTATCAGAGGGAGTATAAAATTTTCGGCTCCGGCTATTGTCTGTGAGTTTCTTGCCAATAAGTGGATATGGGAATTTACAGCTAGCTATCCGGATACAAAAATCTACCTGGATTCACGAGAGCGTAGCGATTTTTTTAGTAAATCCCTGGAGTTTGATGAGCTGGTTTTTAAAAGTGGCATAATCGAAAGTGAGGATCTCGTGTATCGAAAGATAAGCCCTTTAAAGTTGGTTCTTTGTGCGAGTCCGAAATATATCAGAAAATATGGCAGGATCTCACATCCTGGCGATTTGGAAAATCACATTATTATGGGTCTTCACAACCATGGTCTTTCCGGACCTCTTACTCTTTTCCGTCAAGATGAATCATACACTATTAGTGGCGCTGTTAATGTTCATTTATCTTCCAATAATCTTTTGAGTGTTCTTAATTTGGTTTTAGAAGGAAAGGGTATCAACCTCATGACTCCGGCCTGGCTTGCCACCAAATACTTAAAAAATAATGAACTTGAAATTATACTTCCTGAATGGAGGGTTCCAGATCTCCCCATTTATCTTGTATGGCGTCATCGTCAGTATTATTCTCCTTTATTTCAACGCTTTCTGTCTTTTATTGAAGATAAATGGAATAATCGCCCACAAATTGATTTTCTGAATGATGATTAACCCGTTTGGAATGGTTTTGACACGTTCCTGACTTAAACCCACATGATGATGACTGAATTGAGGCATCGAGATATGCGACTGGTCAGCCAGTCGTCTTTTGACGATGCCCAATACAAAACATGATGCCGACTGACGGAAATGATAATACCCGGAAACAGGACGGGACTGTTTTTGGGCAGCCGGAAGTTAAGCCCATACCAGAAACGTTGCAGTGTACTGAAAAATGGCGCCAGGTTGCACCTGTTCAACGATTTTCTGAAGGCGCAGGAGTATTCATTACTGATATCCTCCATTGCGCCTTCGGGAACCCACAGGACCAGCTATTTTACCGATAGTGTTTAAAAGGCGTAAGTAATGCCGAGCATGAAGTCATTGGAGGCAGCCTTTGTGTCTGCATCATAAGCGGTATGTTCATCACCAGCATAGTGATTTTTTGAAATGCTTACTTTGCCAGCATTAATGTATTTATAACTGGCGTCAATCATAATATTATCTGTTACAGCATATTTTGCACCGATACCTGCGCCCCAGGCAAAGTTATTTTTTGAAGCAGACAGAGTTTCATTAATACCAAAACCAACAGGAATGGTGTTATTACTTAGCTTCACATGAGCGAGGCCAACGCCTACGCTGATATAGGGAGTAAATGCCGTACTATTGTGAAAATCATAATAGCCATTAACCATGTAAGTGGTCATTCGGACCTGATTTTTTACATTTATGTGTACTGGATCACCAAATGCAATAATATCCTGCCCGCCTTTAGCATCCGTCTCACCTCTGAAAGTGGTATCCAGTTCTAAACGTACTGGAAGCTGGAATGGATCATAAAAGTTATAACCGATAGCAACCCCGCCGCCAAAAACGCCTTTGGTACGGTCAGGTAACGTTGCATGACCATTGACTATCTCATCCTGGCTGAAGGTTGAGTTGATTCCATAGACATTGACTACGGATGTCCCCGCTTTCCCGGTGATATAGATCCCTTCTTTTGCTGATGCAGTAGCGGACCAGGCTACCACAAGGGGAATGATGCAGACTGCGAAAAAGTTTTTCATTTCAGAACCTGCCTTAATATTGGGCTAAAAGACAAGTTTCACGGTATAGGGTGTGATATAACGATTACATAAACGAAGCCCAAAAAACGGTCTATTGTAACGCTGGGTTTTCTGTAAGCGGGTAAAAAATGAGATGAAGATTTTAAATAACAATACGATAATCGTCGGTATGGAAATCCATCTCCTCGCCAAATTGCCCAACGTATGCCAGCCCCACGTACGGTTTCACTTCTACGTTATGTAACGGGTAGTGTGAGATAGAGCGATGTTGTAAGAAAAAGATGAAGATGAATTTGTACCTGTCCTGGATAAAGCCCGTTATCCAGAAATAACGGGCAAAAATATTTACTCAAGTGCCTGGGCGAGATCTTGTTGTACCTGTTGACGCTGTTCTGGTGTTAAGACTTTGCTTAAATCAAAATAATATTTAACCCGATAATAGCGAGCCTGTTGTTCTATGTTACTGAAGGCTGCAAGCTGCTGTTTTACGGCGGCGTCATCCCATTTACCGGATTTAATCACCTCTATCAGCGCACCGTCTTTAATTCCCTTCATAGAAATCTGACTGACGTCGGTTTCCAGTTGTTGGTGAAGTTTTTTGATCCGGGTAATCTGATCGTTTGTCAGCTTCAGATGCTGGACAATAGGATCCTGGGCGGGCAGGGGAGGATTGGGGACAGCGGTGGCGAAAGCGCCAAAAGAAACGCCCGCCAGAGTCGCTGCCAGTAAAGTTGTGCGTACAAAGTTTTTCATGAAGATATCCTGATAAGGGAGTGATTAACCGTTTTTATTACCCACGAATGGCGAGCAATTATCTTAGAGCCTATCCCATTAGGCGTTATTGGCGCAGCCAGTTTGGACACGGACAGCGCGCAAAAACCGGAGCGTACACGTAGTACGTGAGGATTTTGAGCACTGCCTAGGTCCAAAATGGCAAGTAAAATAGCCCTAATGGGATAGGCTCTTAGTCAGAATACGTTGCCTGCCACATTACGCCACGCGAATTTGTTTTACGGAGAGTTACGGAGTGAAACAATCCCGCCGCGGTGAGCGGCAGGTTGCTTACAAGGTGAATGGATCGGCATCGCGCCAGGCTGGAAATTTTTCGCGATAGTCCTGCAAGGCGACGAGAGAAAGATCGGCATCAATACGTGTCGCTTGGTGTGGTTCGGCGGTGGCGATAATATCACCCTGGGGATTAATGATCCGGCTATCGCCGCGATAATGTAACCCATTGCCATCGGTGCCAACCCGGTTGCAGCCTGCGACATAAGCCTGATTTTCAATAGCGCGCGCTGTCAGTAATGTTTGCCAGTGTAGCGAGCGCGGCGCAGGCCAGTTCGCTACATACAGCGCCAGATCGTAATCATTGCGGTTGCGCGACCATATCGGAAAGCGCAGATCGTAACAGATCAGCGGCAGGATGCGCCAACCGCGCCACTGCACGATGATGCGTTTATCGCCTGCGGCATAATGTTGATGTTCATCCGCCATACGAAACAGATGGCGCTTATCATAGAGATGAACCTTGCCTTCCGGTTCAACCAGTAAGAAGCGATTTACGGCGCCGCGCTCAGTTTGTAGCGCCGCGCTGCCGGCAATCAGAGCGTCAGTTTGTCGGGCTTTGGCCTGCATCCACGTAATCACGCTATCTTGCGAAAGTGAGTTATTAGCGGCCTCCATCGCAAAGCCGGTGGTAAACATTTCAGGCAGAACAATCACATCCCGGCCAGATACGAGCTCTAGCTGTCTGTCAAAATGACGCAGGTTTGCCGGGCCGTCCATCCAGACTAAAGGTTGTTGCAACAGAGTAATTTTCAAACCAGACACGATCGGAGCTCCTCATTGAACAGCGTCTTTACACTGTAGCATGAGCAATAATAAAAAAGCGGCAAGAAAAAGCCCCGCGAAAGCGGGGCAGGAAAGAGGCGAGACTGATTATGCGGCTTCGACTTTACGCACTTTCTCCGGCAGCTTTACCGGTTTGGTCGCCAGCGCTTCAGGTTCAAAATCATCAACGTTGATACTGCGCAGGCGGCTCTCTTCCGCTTTCGCCAGGATGGCGGCTTCATCTTTATCTATAAGCCCTTTCGCCAGCGCATTGCGCGCCAGTTCATCCAGACGAGTAAACGGCAGATTTTTACCCAGTTCTTTGCAGATGCGCTGGTGGATAGGGTCGGCAGCGATGACATCACGCAGCGCTTCTTCCAGTAAACCGACCGGATTATGTTCGGCGGGCGTCAGATACTGACCGCGCCCAATGCGTGAACGTGTGGCGTTCGGCACCTGCAGGATCTTCGCCACGGCGTGATCCAGCTTATCAGACGGCGCCAGATAATGACGGCCAGTCGGGAAGATCATCGCGGTGAGCAATCCGGCCACGACGCGGTTCGGGAAGTTCTGCAGCAGATCGTCCATCGCTTGTTCAGCACGATACAGCGCATCCTGTACGCCCCAGTGCACCAGCGGCAGGTCGGCTTCGTGGCGACCTTCGTCGTCGTAACGCTTCAGTACGGCTGAGGCCAGATAAAGCTGACTCAACACATCGCCCAGACGCGCGGAGATACGCTCGCGGCGTTTCAGGCTGCCGCCCAGTACCGCCATTGACACGTCAGACAGCAGCGCCAGATTTGCGCTCAGTCGGTTCAGATGCTGGTAATAACGCTTCGTGGCGTCGCCGGTTGGCGTATGGCTCGTTAATCCGCGGGTCAGGCCAAGCCAGAAACTGCGAACGGTATTGCTGCCGACATGGCCAATATGTTTAAACAACAGCTTATCAAAGGCATTGACATCATTATTCTGCGCTGCGGCCATCTCTTCCAGTACATAAGGATGGCAGCGAATGGCGCCCTGACCAAAGATCATCATGCTACGGGTCAGGATATTCGCGCCTTCCACGGTAATCGCGATAGGCGCGCCCTGGTAAGCACGCGCCAGGAAGTTGCTCTCGCCCAGCATAATGCCTTTACCCCCTGTGATATCCATCGCGTCGATAATTGACTGCTGGCCGCGGTGGGTGCAGTGGTACTTCACGATAGCCGACAGTACCGCCGGTTTTTCGCCCAGCATAATGCCGTAGGTGATTAACGATGCGGCGGCATCCATCACATAAGCGTTACCTGCAATACGCGCCAGCGGTTCTTCAATACCTTCCATCTTGCCGATAGAAATTTTGAACTGACGACGAATGTGAGCATAGGCGCCGGTTGCCAGCGCGACGGATTTCACCCCGCCAGTGGAGTTGGACGGCAGGGTAATACCGCGTCCTACCGACAAACACTCCACCAGCATACGCCAGCCCTGTCCGGCCATTTTGGGGCCGCCGATAATATAATCAATAGGCACGAAAATATCGTTACCGCGGGTTGGACCATTCTGGAACGGAACGTTAAGCGGGAAGTGGCGACGACCAATTTCCACACCCGGCGTTGAGGTGGGGATCAGGGCGCAGGTAATACCCAGCTCTTCTTCTCCGCCTAACAATCTATCCGGATCGGAAAGCTTAAACGCCAGGCCCAACACGGTAGCTATCGGCGCCAGCGTAATGTAACGCTTGTTCCAGGTCAGGCGCATACCCAGCACCTGCTGGCCCTGCCATTCGCCCATGCAAACCACGCCGGTATCCGGAATGGCGCCTGCATCAGAACCTGCTTCCGGGCTGGTCAGCGCAAAGCAGGGGATCTCCTGGCCGCGCGCCAGTCGCGGCAGATAGTGATTCTTCTGCTCTTCCGTACCATAGTGCTGCAATAACTCGCCAGGGCCGAGTGAGTTTGGAACGCCGACGGTGATAGCCAGAATCCCGGAGACGCCGGACAGTTTTTGCAGTACACGGGACTGCGCATAAGCGGAGAACTCCAGCCCGCCGTACTCTTTTTTAATGATCATCGCAAAAAAACGATGCTCTTTCAGATAAGCCCACAGTTCCGGCGGCAGATCCGCCAGTTCATGGGTAATCTGGAAATCGTTCGCCATCCGGCACGCTTCTTCTACCGGGCCGTCGAGAAACGCTTGCTCTTCGGCAGTGAGTTGCGGTTGCGGATAGTTGTGCAGTTTTTTCCAGTCAGGCTTGCCCTGGAACAGATCGCCTTCCCACCAGGTTGTACCGGCATCAATCGCTTCTTTCTCAGTGCGCGACATCGGCGGCATGACCTTACGGAAGCCGCGGAACACCGGTGCGGAAATCATTGATTTTCGCATCGGTGTGAGGTTAAACGGCACGAGGATAATGGCCAGAGGAACCAACAGCCAGATGGACCACAGGCCAGCGACGCCAAGTGCGGCGGTCCAGGCGAGCAGAATCAGGCTGCTGAGAAATAAACTCACGCGGTGATAGAACAATGCGCCGAGCAGAACAACCGTAGCGATAATACTCAAAATCATCATAACGAAAAGCTCCCTTGCTTGTAGGAGGTCTGACCACTTGTGATGATTAGGTTGTAGTGGATGTAAAATCTTTTAGCAATGTGTTTACAAAATAATTACAACAAAGCTCACATTGTTGCCGTTTTTGGGGGCACGAAAAATCAAAAGCGTGAGGCGTTAATTCGGCTTATGCTTCTCGCCTGTACTGCTATCCGGTACACTGCATACTGTCATTTACATTCATGCTGAAGGATATCCTCATGTACCAGGATCTTATTCGTAACGAACTGAACGAAGCGGCGGAAACGCTGGCTAATTTTTTAAAAGATGACGCCAATATTCACGCCATTCAGCGCGCGGCGGTCCTGTTGGCTGACAGTTTTAAAGCGGGTGGTAAGGTACTTTCCTGCGGTAACGGCGGCTCCCATTGCGATGCGATGCACTTTGCTGAAGAGCTGACAGGTCGTTATCGTGAAAATCGTCCGGGCTACCCGGCAATTGCGATTTCTGATGTTAGCCATATATCCTGCGTCAGTAATGATTTTGGCTATGACTATATTTTCTCTCGTTACGTTGAAGCGGTAGGGCGCGAAGGCGATGTCCTGTTAGGGATCTCGACGTCGGGTAACTCTGGTAACGTGATTAAAGCGATTGCCGCGGCCCGTGAAAAAGGCATGAAAGTGATTACGTTGACCGGCAAAGACGGAGGCAAAATGGCGGGAACGGCGGATATTGAAATTCGCGTACCGCACTTCGGTTATGCCGATCGTATTCAGGAAATTCATATCAAAGTGATTCATATCCTGATTCAGTTGATCGAAAAAGAGATGGTTAAATAACTATACCCGTCATACTTCAAGCTGCAGGTGCGTTGGTTGCGCTCAGAAACCCCAGTCACATAGTTATCTATGTTCCTGGGGATTTCCTCCCTTACCGCCTTCCTGCAACTCGAATTATTTAGGGTATAGCATATTGTTTTCTTTGATATTTTTAGTTTTGATTGGCTGTAAAAATTACGCCTTCCCGCTTAAGGCGTTTGTGGAGGTGATGTATGTGCGAACTGCTTGGGATGAGCGCCAATGTGCCGACGGATATCTGCTTTAGCTTCACCGGACTGGTGCAGCGTGGCGGCGGAACCGGGCCGCATAAAGACGGCTGGGGAATTACCTTTTACGAAGGAAAGGGCTGTCGCACGTTTAAAGATCCGCAACCGAGCTACCATTCGCCGATTGCGAAGCTGGTACAGAATTACCCGATCAAGTCCTGCTCGGTTATCGCCCATATCCGTCAGGCTAATCGCGGTGAAGTGGCGCTGGAAAATACGCACCCTTTTACCCGGGAATTATGGGGACGCAACTGGACTTATGCTCATAACGGTCAGCTCAACGGTTATAAGTCGCTGGAAACCGGTAATTTTCGTCCGGTGGGGGAAACCGACAGCGAAAAAGCGTTTTGCTGGCTATTGCATAAATTAACGCAGCGTTATCCCCGCACGCCGGGCAACATGACAGCGGTATTTAAATATATTGCGACACTGGCGACGGTATTACGTGAAAAAGGCGTTTTTAACATGCTGCTGTCAGATGGGCGATATGTGATGGCGTTTTGCTCAACCCATTTGCACTGGATCACTCGCCGGGCGCCGTTTGGCGTAGCCACGCTGGTGGATCAGGATATGGAAATTGATTTCAGTTCACAGACCACGCCAAATGACGTGGTTACCGTGATTGCTACCCAGCCGCTAACGGGGAATGAAACCTGGCAAAAGATTATGCCAGGCGAATGGGCGTTATTTTGCCTCGGAGAGCGTATAATTTGAGGCCAGCTGTGGCTGAACGACTTCGTGACTCAACGGTTTGCTCACGACGTAACGTCCATCAACGATAGAAACAGTTGGCGGCTTATGCGTCTGTTCAAAATAATCGTAGCCGGGTTTTAGCTGCGCCCAGAAATCTTTGTAATAAGAATATTTATGACGCTGCATATTGGCGTCGGTCATCCGGAACGGATAAATACTCACCTGCACGCTCGGCTGACCAAAGACCAGCGCGGCGGTGACAAACTGGAAAATCTCATCAATGCCGCTGTCGGTCATGGCATAGCAGCCGACGGAAACACAGGCGCCGTGAATCATCAGATACTTACCATCATAGCCATGCGCGCGATCGTAGGCATTGGGAAAACCAATGTTGATGGCCTTATAAAAACGGCTGTCTGGCTTGAGTTGATTACGCTGAACGCTGTAAAACCCTTCCGGACTTTTAAAATCGCCCTGACGGCGTTTCGGGCCTAACCCGCCGGAATAGTTGCAAATTTTGTAGCTATCAAGCAACTGGTATTGCTCACCCATTTTGACGTAGAGATCAAGAGTGCGCTCTTCTTTAAAAATCTGAATATAGACCGGTGAGCCCATTAACTGCTGCTTATACTCTTTACTGACCGGCGTGACGGGGCTGCTGCTGCTCAGCAAACCGGCAAATGAGACGCACGGCATCAGAAGCATCGCAAGAAAAAATGCGATTTTACGCATACTGCTTGTTCCTTGATAAAACGGTTACACACGCCAGAACGGCAAAAGAGTCCCCAAATCGGAGTAATCTGGATTTGGAGCGCTCACATTAGCACCACGGCAGTTTTTCGCAAGTCCCCGTGTGTACGTTTACAATTTTCCCGCCGCTTTCGTCGTCATACCTTCGAATATGTCGCATTTTTAACGCGAATGTCTCTTTGCGCGCAATAAAACATACTGTACACTTAAACAGTATTGTGGGGGCGAGCGATGCGCAAAATCATACATGTTGATATGGACTGTTTTTTTGCCGCGGTAGAGATGCGTGATAATCCGGCGTTACGCGATATTCCCATTGCCATTGGCGGGAGTCGTGAGCGAAGAGGCGTTATCAGTACCGCCAACTATCCTGCGCGCCAGTTTGGCGTACGCAGCGCGATGCCGACCGCCATGGCGCTAAAGCTGTGCCCCCATCTCACCCTATTGCCTGGCCGCTTTGACGCCTATAAAGAGGCTTCGCGGCATGTACGTGACATCTTTTCCCGCTACACTTCACTGATTGAACCGCTCTCGCTGGATGAAGCCTGGCTGGATGTGACTGACAGCCCGCACTGTTATGGATCGGCAACTCTGATCGCCAGGGAGATTCGTCAGACTATTTTCAATGAACTGCAACTCACCGCCTCCGCCGGCGTTGCGCCAGTGAAATTTCTGGCGAAGATCGCCTCCGATCTCAATAAACCGAACGGACAATATGTTATTACGCCAGCCGATGTACCCGACTTTCTTAAAACGTTGCCGTTAGCCAAAATTCCAGGCGTGGGGAAAGTTTCCGCCGCCAAACTGGAAAATATGGGGTTAAGAACCTGCGGGGATATTCAACAGTGCGATCTGGCGATGCTTCTCAAACGCTTTGGTAAATTTGGCCGGGTATTATGGGAGCGTAGTCAGGGTATTGACGAGCGTGATGTTAACAGCGAAAGGCTGCGTAAATCGGTAGGTGTTGAGCGTACTCTGGCGGAGGATATTCATGAATGGTCGGACTGCGAGGCCATTATTGAACATTTATATCCGGAACTGGAGCGTCGTCTGGCTATAGTAAAGCCCGATTTACTGATTGCCCGACAGGGCGTTAAATTAAAATTTAATGATTTTCAGCAAACCACTCAGGAACATGTCTGGCCGCAATTAAATAAAGAAGACTTAATTACCACCGCCCGTAAAACCTGGGACGAGCGTCGCGGCGAGCGCGGCGTACGGCTGGTGGGGCTACACGTAACGCTGCTCGACCCTCAACTGGAACGACAGTTGGTGTTAGGGTTATAAGTCAGGCCATTAATATTTTATCACTATTACGATTGCGCCATCTAAATTTCAGTATTACTATACCCGCGTTTTCTCATTCTCAATAACTGCAAAGGAGGTTCATCATGACACTTTATTCTCTGAACGCACTTTGCAGACCTTTCCAGGATTAATTTTCTTTTATTGCCCTGGATTAGTCTGCCATTTCCTGATTTTTTAATTCATATATGGAATGGTATATGGGCAATTATATTCGTCCTTTATCAGATGTGGTATTTTCTATCGCATCGGATAACCTGTGGATCGAAGATTCCGCGATCCAACAATTATATACGACGGCTAAGTTAGCCGGTATGAAACGCGTTATCGGGATGCCAGATCTGCATCCGGGGCGCGGCTATCCTATTGGCGCAGCCTTTTTCTCGCGTGGACGCTTTTATCCGGCGCTGGTCGGCAACGATATCGGCTGCGGCATGGCGTTATGGCAAACGGATATTTTAGGGCGTAAATATAACGCCGATAAACTGGAGAAGCGGCTGGCGTCGCTGCCTGACGTGGCGGACGCGCAGTGGCTGGAGGAGAATGTCCCCGCCGCAATGCAGCATCATTCGTGGCGCTCTGCGCTGGGTTCCATTGGCGGCGGCAATCATTTTGCCGAGCTGCAGCAGGTCGATCGCATCGTCGATGCTGATTCGTTCGCTTTGTCGGGGTTGCAAAAAGCGCAGTTATTACTGCTGGTACACAGTGGTTCACGCGGTCTGGGGCAAGCTATCCTGCGTCGTCATGTGGAGGCGTTTTCGCATAACGGTTTGCCGGAAGATAGCGACGATGCGCGCCACTACCTTGCAGAACATGACGATGCGCTGGCATTTGCCCGCAGTAATCGCGCGCTGATTGCCCGCCGGATACTGCAACAGCTCAGGGCTGAGGGCGAACCGCGGCTGGATGTGGCGCATAACTTCGTTGAACCCTGTACTGTCGCGGGTAAGGCGGGGTGGCTGCACCGTAAAGGCGCTACGCCAGATGGGCAGGGACTGGTGATTATCCCCGGCTCGCGCGGCGATTATAGCTGGCTGGTGAAACCCGTCGTCAGCGAGGAGAGCCTCTTCTCCCTGGCGCACGGTGCGGGGCGCAAATGGATGCGTACCGAGTGTAAAGACCGGTTATCGGCAAAATTTACCCCGCGACAGCTCTGCCGTACCGGGATGGGTAGCCGGGTGATTTGCCGCGATCGCCAGCTCATTTATGAAGAAGCGCCGCAGGCGTATAAATCCATCGATAGCGTTGTGGATTGTCTGGCAGACGCCGGACTGATTACGCCGGTTGCCTGCCTGCGTCCGGTGCTGACGCTGAAAACCTCAGGGGAGAAAAGCGCATGATCCTACTGCAACTTTCTTCCGCACAGGGACCGGACGAGTGTTGTCTGGCGGTAAAAAAAGCGCTGGACTGTCTGACGAAAGAAGCCGCCAGAGAAAAGGTATCGTTGACGCGACTTGAAACGGAGCCGGGACGATTACCAGACACGCTGCGTTCCGCGCTGGTCTCGCTGGACGGCGAAAAAGCTATGGCTTTCAGTGAACGTTGGTGCGGCACGTTACTGTGGATTTGTACCAGCCCGTATCGCCCGCACCATGGGCGAAAAAACTGGTACGTCGGCATTGGGCGCTTTTCCGCCGACGAACACATACAGTCTGATGAGATTCGTTTCGAGACTCTGCGCTCTTCCGGCCCGGGTGGGCAGCACGTTAATAAAACCGACTCGGCAGTGCGGGCCACGCACCTGGCGAGCGGGATTAGCGTGAAGGTTCAGTCGGAGCGCAGTCAACATGCGAATAAGCGTCTGGCCCGGCTGCTGATTGCCTGGCGGCTGGAACAGCAACGGCAAAATGAGTGTGCGGCGTTGAAGTCTGAAAGGCGTCTGTTCCATCATCAGATTGAGCGCGGCAATCCGCTGCGGATATTTAAAGGAATGGCGTTTACGCCACAATAATTCGGTGCTACCAGCGCTGTTATAGGGCTGTCTGGCTATTCGCGTGTAGCCGCAGCGCTATTCAGCGCATCCAGGAGAGCTTATCTGGCAATGGATACCCGATATTCCATATTGATAGCCCGTCCAGAAATGGGACGGGCATTTTAGCGCTTTCTTACTTCGCAGGAATCGCTTTCAGCAATTCGGTCAGCAGAGTCCAGTAGTGGCCGACGCTTTCGATATGTACCTGCTCATCCGGAGAGTGAGGTCCGGTAATGGTAGGCCCAATAGAAACCATGTCCATATCCGGATAGGGTTTCTTAAACAGACCGCATTCCAGGCCGGCGTGGATAATCTGGATGTTCGGTGTCTTGTTGAACAGACGCTGATAGGTTTCCCGCACCAGGTGCATGACCGGCGAGTTCGCATCGGGCTGCCAGCCAGGATAGCTGCCTTTTGCTTCGGTTTTCGCGCCAGCCAGCTTGCCCAGCGAATCCAGCATACTCACCACATAATCTTTACCGCTGTCGATAAGAGAGCGAATCAGGCAGTGAATTTCGACATTCGCATCAGACATTGTGACCACGCCAACGTTCAGCGATGTTTCCACTACGCCTTTCGCCACGTCTGAATTGCGGATCACGCCGTTCGGCGTTGCGTTCAGCAGGCGCACAAAGGTATCGCGTGACGGCGCGGTCAATGCGGCTTTATCACTGGCAACCTCATTGAGTTGCAGCGTCAGGTTTTTCTCTTTTTCCGCCAGTTCGTTTTTCAGAATATCCTGGTAAGCGTTCACTAATGTTTTCAGAGCGCCTACGTTGTCTGCGGCAACGGCGAGGGTAGCGAACGCTTCGCGCGGAATCGCGTTACGCAGCGTGCCGCCGTTGAAATCGATCAGACGCAGATCCAGTTCTTCTGCGTGCCCGGCCAGAAAACGCGCCAGCAATTTGTTGGCATTGCCAAGACCGAGGTGAATTTCACCACCGGAGTGGCCGCCTTTCAGGCCTTTCAGGGTTAGCTTAAAGCACGCAAATCCTGCGGGTACAGCTTCACGGGTCAACGGCAGATTAGAGGTAAAATCAATACCGCCTGCGCAGCCCATATAGATCTCACCTTCTTCTTCAGAGTCGGTGTTGATCAGGATGTCGGCCTGCAACCAGCCGGACTGGAGGCCGAACGCGCCATCCATGCCCGCTTCTTCGGTCATGGTCAGCAGCACTTCCAGCGGGCCATGGACGACATTATCATCAGCCAGTACCGCTAACGCAGAAGCCATTCCAATACCATTGTCGGCGCCGAGCGTAGTACCGCGCGCTTTAACCCATTCGCCATCAATATAAGGCTGGATAGGATCTGTAGTGAAGTCGTGAACGGTGTCGCTATTTTTTTGCGGCACCATATCCAGATGCGCCTGTAAAACGACCGGCTTGCGATTTTCCATACCTGCAGTGGCGGGCTTACGGATCAGAATATTACCGACCTGGTCGCGATCCACGTAAAGGCCTTTCTCTTTGGCCCAACTCACAATATGTTCCGCGAGTTGCTCTTCGTGATAGGACGGGTGAGGAATAGAACAGATTTTGGCAAAAATATCCCACAAAGGTTGTGGTGATAACTGAGACAGTTCAGACACGATAAGTCTCCTTGGCGGTGGTCTGAAAAACGTTCTTACAGGCCACAGGGTTAGCGGAATTGATAACTCTTACGAGATGCGACTGAGAATACCACTTTCTCCGCCTGCGGGTAGTATAAAGCATACAAAAAGAGGCGTGGATTCCGCTAAACACTGGTTTTTAGCGCGTCAGGTCTCTATAATCTCGCGCAACTATTTCCCCCTCGAACACTTTTTAAGCCGTAGATAAACAGGCTGGGACACTTCACATGAGCGAAAAATACGTCGTCACCTGGGACATGTTGCAGATTCACGCACGCAAACTGGCGAGCCGCCTCATGCCTTCAGAACAATGGAAAGGCATTATTGCCGTAAGTCGTGGCGGCCTTGTACCGGGCGCACTACTGGCGCGTGAATTGGGCATTCGTCATGTCGATACCGTATGCATCTCCAGCTACGATCACGATAACCAGCGCGAACTGAAAGTGCTGAAACGTGCAGAAGGCGACGGCGAAGGCTTTATCGTCATCGACGATCTGGTCGATACCGGCGGCACCGCCGTCGCGATTCGTGAAATGTACCCTAAAGCGCATTTCGTCACGATTTTCGCTAAACCGGCGGGCCGTCCGCTGGTTGATGATTATGTTATTGATATTCCTCAGAACACCTGGATTGAACAGCCCTGGGATATGGGTGTGGTATTTGTACCGCCGATTTCAGGTCGTTAATCAGCAGCTTTTCAGAGCGCCCGGCAATGCCGGGCGCTGTTTTATTGGTTACAATAAGCCTCTATGAGTATCCAAGGAGGCTGCACGAATGACACAGGCTAACCTCAGCGAAACCCTGTTCAAACCCCGCTTTAAACATACTGAAACGTCTACCCTTGTCCGTCGGTTCAATCGTGGGTCGCAGCCGCCCATGCAATCCGCGCTGGACGGTAAGAATGTCCCGCACTGGTATCGCATGATAAACCGCCTGATGTGGATTTGGCGCGGCGTTGATCCACGAGAAATCCTTGATGTGCAGGCGCGCATTGTGATGAGCGACGCAGAGCGAACGGATGATGATTTATACGATACGGTCATCGGTTACCGCGGCGGCAACTGGATTTATGAGTGGGCAAAGCAGGCGATGGACTGGCAGCAGAAAGCCTGTCAGGAACAGGACGCCATGCGCAGCGGACGCTACTGGCTTCATGCCTCAACGCTCTATAACATTGCCGCCTACCCGCATTTGAAGGGCGATGAGCTGGCGGAGCAGGCGCAGGCGCTGGCGAATCGCGCCTATGAAGAGGCCGCGCAGCGGTTGCCAGGCTCGTTACGTGAAATGGAATTTGCCGTTCCTGGCGGTTCGCCTGTCACCGCGTTTTTACATATGCCGAAAGGGGATGGCCCGTTTCCGACGGTGCTCATGTGCGGCGGCCTGGACGCCATGCAAACCGACTATTACACCCTGTATGAACGCTATTTCGCGCCGCGCGGTATCGCGATGTTAACGCTTGATATGCCTTCGGTTGGATTTTCATCAAAGTGGAAATTAACCCAGGATTCCAGCTTGCTCCACCAGCATGTGTTAAAAGCGCTTCCTAATGTCCCCTGGGTGGATCATACCCGTGTTGCGGCGTTTGGTTTCCGTTTTGGCGCCAACGTTGCGGTGCGTCTGGCCTATCTGGAAGCGCCGCGTTTGAAAGCGGTGGCTTGCCTGGGGCCGGTGGTCCATGCGCTACTTAGCGATCCGCAACGACAGAGCACGGTGCCGGAGATGTATCTGGATGTGCTGGCCAGCCGTCTGGGTATGCATGATGCTTCGGATGAGGCGCTGCGTGTGGAGCTCAATCGCTATTCGTTGAAAGTACAGGGGCTACTGGGCAGACGTTGTCCTACGCCAATGCTTTCCGGCTTCTGGAAAAACGATCCTTTCAGCCCGGAAGAAGAGTCTCGCTTAATTACAACATCATCTTCAGACGGTAAGCTGATAGAGATCCCTTTTAACCCGGTGTACCGCAATTTTGACCGCGCGCTGCAAGAAATTACCGACTGGATTAATCATAGATTGTGTTAATAGATTGATAAATTCTATTGATTTGGTAAAACAGTTGCTTCATTAAAGGAGATCGCAATGACGTTACCGAGTGGACACCCGAAAAGTAGATTGATCAAGAAATTTACCGCGCTTGGCCCCTATATCCGGGAAGGGCAGTGCGAAGACAATCGTTTTTTTTTCGATTGCCTGGCAGTTTGCGTCAACGTGAAGCCCGCGCCAGAGAAGCGTGAATTTTGGGGCTGGTGGATGGAGCTGGAAGCACAAGAGAAACGCTTCACTTATCGTTATCAGTTTGGTTTGTTTGATAAAGAGGGCAACTGGACCGCAGTGCCGATTAACGAAACCGAAGTGGTGGAGCGACTGGAATACACGCTACGCGAGTTTCATGAAAAGCTACGCGACCTGCTGATTTCTATGGAGCTGGCGCTGGAGCCGTCTGACGATTTCAACGACGAGCCGGTAAAACTGTCGGCATAACCCTGCTGTCATGCCTGATGGCGCAGCGCCATCAGGCACAATGCGACTTATCAGAACTGGTAGGTCAACCCTATTGCCACAATATCATCGTCATTAATGCCTAACGTGTTATCGCTATCAAGCTGATTGATTTTGTAATCTACAAACGCGGACATATTTTTGTTGAAGTAATAGGTTGCGCCAACGTCAATGTAATTCACCAAATCCTCACTGCCGACGCCCTCAATATCTTTGCCTTTTGACAGCACATAGCCTAATGACGGACGCAGACCAAAATCAAACTGATACTGGATAACCGCTTCGAAGTTTTGGGTTTTATTGGCAAATCCGCCGGAAACTGGCGTCATGTTGCGGGTTTCTGAATAGAAGGTCGCAATATAAATATCATTCGCGTCATATTTTACACCCGTAGCCCAGGCTTCGGCTTTATCGCCCGTACCGCGGCGCTGCAGATTTTGCTCCCTGGTGCGATCGGAGAGAGTATAAGCGCCGCTGACGGCAAAATCGCTGCCGCCGAAATCATAGCTCACGGATGTGCCGAAGCCGTCGCCGTTTTGCTTTTTCACATCGCGATTTTCGTTTTTCCCCTGATACTGTAAGGTAAGATCCAGTCCATCAACGATGCCGAAGAAATCGGTATTGCGGTAAGTCGCCAGCCCGCTGGCGCGTTTAGTCATAAAATTATCGGTCTGGGCGGAAGAGTCGCCGCCGAATTCGGGAAACATATCCGTCCAGGCCTCAACATCGTACAGCGCGCCCAGGTTACGTCCATAGTCAAAAGAACCGATATCTTTTAATTTCAGGCCAGCAAAGGCCAGGCGGGTTTTTTGCTGGGACGAATCACTTTCGGCTTTATTACCGGCAAACTCAGCTTCCCAGCGCCCGTAGCCGGTCAATTGATCGTTAATTTGCGTTTCGCCTTTAAAACCAAAACGAACGTAGCTTTGATCGCCATCTTTGCTGTCATAATCGCTCATATAGTGCATGGCTTTAACTTTTCCATACACATCAAGCTTATTACCGTTTTTATTGTAAACCTCGGCGGCGTGAACAGATGCTGATGCGATGATACTCACCACTATTGCCAGAGTGCTCTTATTCATTTCCATTCCTGTTTTAATTACGCGCTATGATTTGTCGGGAAACCCGGTAAAAAACAGGAAGGTTTTTAACGTTCGGTAATGAAAGATTTATGACAAAGTGAGAATTTTTTTAAAAAAATATGTTTAATTGTTGCGGTAATAAAATGGTCAAATTCCGCCGCTACGCTTGCTGATCCTGCGCAACAAAATTTCACGCTACGCGTACAGGTTGTTGGCAACCGGAGCCAGTCCTGCTAAAACGTTCATTTGGTCTTTATTTCTTATTTTGAACGGCAGAGAATCATGAGTGACAGCCAGACGCTGGTCGTAAAACTCGGCACCAGCGTGCTAACAGGCGGATCGCGCCGCCTGAACCGTGCCCATATCGTAGAACTTGTCCGCCAGTGCGCGCAGCTACACGCCGCGGGACATCGTATTGTTATTGTTACCTCTGGCGCGATTGCCGCCGGACGTGAACATCTCGGCTACCCGGAACTGCCGGCAACAATTGCCTCTAAACAGCTTCTGGCGGCGGTAGGGCAAAGCCGTCTGATTCAACTGTGGGAGCAGTTGTTTTCAATTTACGGTATCCATATCGGGCAGATGCTGTTGACGCGTGCGGATATGGAAGACAGAGAGCGCTTTCTGAACGCCCGCGATACGCTGCGTGCATTACTGGATAACCATATTGTGCCGGTTATCAATGAAAATGATGCCGTTGCGACAGCGGAAATTAAAGTGGGCGATAACGATAACCTCTCCGCGCTGGCGGCGATCCTGGCAGGCGCGGATAAACTGCTGCTGCTGACCGATCAGCAAGGATTATTTACCGCCGATCCGCGTAGCAATCCGCAGGCGGAGCTTATCAAAGATGTGTATGGCGTTGACGATGCGCTGCGCTCTATCGCGGGAGACAGCGTTTCCGGGCTGGGAACCGGTGGTATGAGCACTAAGCTTCAGGCGGCAGACGTGGCCTGTCGCGCGGGTATTGATACGATTATTGCCTCAGGCAGTAAACCGGGCGTTATCGGCGATGTGATGGAGGGGATTTCCGTCGGCACCCGTTTTCATGCGCAAGCCTCGCCGCTGGAGAACCGAAAACGTTGGATCTTCGGCGCGCCGCCGGCAGGCGAAATTACGGTTGATGAAGGCGCGACCGCGGCAATGCTGGAACGTGGCAGTTCACTTCTGCCAAAAGGCATCAAAAGCGTGACGGGCAATTTCTCGCGGGGGGAGGTCATCAGAATTTGTAACCTGCAAGGGCGTGATATTGCTCATGGCGTCAGCCGTTATAACAGTGATGCTCTGCGGCGGATAGCCGGTCACCACTCTCAACAAATCGATGCGATTCTGGGCTATGAATATGGCCCGGTCGCTGTTCATCGTGATGACATGATTACTCGATAAGGAACAGGCATATGCTGGAACAAATGGGCATTGCTGCTAAAGCGGCGTCGTATAAGCTGGCGCTGCTCTCCAGCGGCGAAAAAAATCGCGTGCTGGAAAAAATAGCCGATGAACTGGAAGCGCAAATGGAAAGTATCCTCAGCGCGAACGTACAAGATGTTGAGCAGGCGCGGGCCAACGGCCTGAGCGAAGCGATGCTGGACCGCCTGGCGCTGACCCCTGCGCGTCTGAAAGCGATTGCTGACGATGTGCGCCAGGTCTGTAATCTCGCCGACCCGGTCGGGCAGGTGATCGACGGCGGTCTGCTGGACAGCGGGCTACGTCTGGAGCGCCGCCGCGTGCCGTTGGGCGTGGTTGGCGTTATCTATGAGGCGCGTCCGAACGTTACCGTTGATGTGGCTTCTTTGTGTCTGAAAACCGGTAATGCGGTGATTCTACGCGGTGGGAAGGAGACGCATCGCACGAATGCCGCAACCGTTCGTGTCATTCAGAAGGCGCTGAAAGCTTGCGGTTTACCGGAGGCGGCGGTTCAGGCGATTGATAATCCGGACCGTTCGCTGGTCAATGAAATGCTGCGTATGGATAAGTACATCGATATGCTGATCCCGCGCGGCGGCGCAGGCTTGCATAAACTGTGTCGCGAGCAATCCACCATTCCGGTGATTACCGGCGGGATTGGCGTGTGCCATATTTTTGTTGATAGCAGCGCAGACATCGCCCCGGCTCTGAAGATTATTGTCAACGCCAAAACCCAGCGCCCGAGCACCTGTAACACGGTGGAAACCTTGCTGGTGCATCAGGACATCGCAGAACGCTTTTTGCCTGCGCTGAGCAAGCAGATGGCGGAGAGCGGCGTGACGTTGCATGGGGATGAAACCGTCATGCAGGTACTGCATGGCCCTGCCAAACTGGTGCCGCTGAAACCGGAAGAGCTGGATAACGAGTTTCTGTCTCTGGATCTGAACGTTGTGGTGGTCGAAAATATGGATGGCGCTATCGCCCACATTCGCGAACATGGCACTCAGCACTCCGATGCGATTTTGACGTGTGATATGCATAATGCTGCGCGTTTCGTGAACGAAGTGGATTCCGCTGCGGTTTATGTCAACGCCTCTACCCGTTTTACCGACGGCGGGCAGTTTGGGCTTGGCGCAGAAGTGGCGGTCAGCACGCAGAAATTACATGCCCGCGGTCCGATGGGGCTTGAAGCGCTTACCACCTATAAGTGGATAGGCTTTGGCGATGGTACGATTCGTGCGTAATTAATGACGAGCGGTGCAAAAATAGCCGGTTGAGTAGCAAGGCTATTGACGCACCGCCCGGTTAGTTTTAACCTTCTACCCCGTGATTCACCCGCGTGAACACACCCTTCTCAGGGCCGATATAGCTCAGTTGGTAGAGCAGCGCATTCGTAATGCGAAGGTCGTAGGTTCGACTCCTATTATCGGCACCATCCCTTAGTATTTCCAAGTCATCTCAAATCAACAAAACCCTTTAAAAACATAGATATTACGCGATTTTTCGTCATTTGACGTCAACCCCTATCTCTTGAAATCAACATACAATTGGGGGCACAATCGGGGGTATGTTCTGTTCGGTCTAGGAAATGTGCCCCCAATGATGCTGAATGCCCGCAAGGTTGAAGCCGCTAAAGGAAAAGAGAAGAGCTATAAGCTATCTGATGGAGGTGGCCTGTACCTTCAGGTTGAACCTAATGGCTCGCGTTACTGGCGTATGAAGTACCGTTTTGCTGGTAAAGAGAAGCGCTTGTCCTTTGGTGTCTATCCAACAGTCACCCTCGCAGATGCCAGACAAAAACGCGAAGACGCAAAGAAACTACTCGCAGCAGGTGAAGATCCTGGCGAAGTGAAAAAAGCAAAGAAGCATGCTTTAAACGCAGCGATCGAGACACTTAACCCATTCAGAGAAGTGGCGTTAGAGTGGCACAAAATGAAATCTCCCAAATGGTCTGAGGGCTATGCTTCAGACATCATTGAGGCGTTTGAGAAAGACGTTTTCCCGCATATTGGACACAGACCTATAGCCGATATTCAGCCCCTAGAACTACTTGAAGTACTGAGGTTGATAGAAGCACGAGGCGCTATGGAGAAAGCGAAGAAAGTCCGTCAGCGATGCGGTGAAGTTTTCCGCTATGCCATCGTAACGGGTAGAGCAATCTACAATCCTGCACCGGATCTTGCCAGTGCGATGCAAGGACATGAAGCAGTCCACTATCCATTCCTCAAAGCCAACGAGCTGCCGGAGTTCTTTACTGCCCTTAACGCTTATCCAGGAAGCCCAATTGTATTGCTGGGGGCACATTTACTTATCCTGACGGGTCTAAGAACAGGAGAACTAAGAGCAGGAGAGTGGCGTGAGGTGGATTTTGATAATGCGGTGTGGGAGATTCCCAAAGAACGTATGAAAATGCGACGTGCTCATGTTGTGCCGCTTTCAAATCAAGCATTAGCCCATCTTGAAGCCTTAAAAGAACTGACTGGAAACTATCCTTTGATGTTTCCTGGGCGTAACGATCCAAGTAAGTGCATGAGTGAAGCCAGTATTAATCAGGTCTTTAAGCGTATTGGATATGCTGGGCGGGTTACTGGCCATGGCTTCAGACACACAATGAGCACTATTTTGCATGAAAAAGGCTTCAATAGTGCATGGATTGAAACCCAGCTTGCGCACTTGGATAAGAACGCAATTCGCGGGATTTATAATCATGCTCAGTATCTTGAAGGGAGAAGAGGAATGATGCAGTGGTACGCAGATTTTTTAGAAGGGGTTAGTTAATGACTAACTTCAAATACTTGGATTATTGTCGAATTGAACGGGCAGCTAAAATAATTGGTTGTGAAGTAGACGATCTAGTGCATTTGGGAGCAAATAATAAGATTCAGTTGAGTTTAATGTTAGATATGGCTTATTCTCATTTTTATAGTGATATGGAAGTGGGTTATTTAAATAGTAATTATAATAACCTTCCTGTTTATAATAATGAGTTTAAAAAAGTAACAGAACACTCACATATTTATAATGAGTTATTGAGTGGTGAGTCTATGTTTCTCTATGATAATGAATATCACTATAGTGTAGCTTATGGAAGTGCATCAGGATTATGGGATATACCATCTGATGATTTGAAAAAAATAGAACTGCATGGTTTTTTTGATAAAGGTGTTATTCTTACCCCATCTGGAGAATCAAGGTTTAATGGTTTTTTGGGCTGTTTATTGCCTGATAGTAATGGTGTGAGAATTAAAACTAATGATTTGTGGATTACAAATAACTACATTGAAAATGTTTTACAGAACAAATTTGAATGTTCTGATGTTCAAAAACGCAATGAGACTAATGGTTTAAAATCAATAAAAATATCGAAGGTCGTCTCTGAGCGTCATGCAAGGAAGAGAGAAACAGTACTCATAGCTGCTATTTATTGTAAAGAAAAATACCCAAACGAGTGTTCGCGTTCAATTCGCGCGTGGGCTAGTTGCATTGAACAACATGCCACAGACATTTTATACAAAAACGGAGATGCTCCGTTATCATTAGATAGAATTGAGCGCATCTTAGGTAAAGCAATCGTTGGGAAAATGATCGCAAACTAGAATCTATTCGACGTTGAGTAGGAAAAATTTTTTCTACTCAACATTAAAACCCCATTTTGTATGTTTAGATTATCTCCATTGACAAGCCTTGATGAACATATGGAGAAAAGATGACTAATCAAGCCGAACGTCCTTCATACGATAAATTAATTGATATGAAGTTCATCACTTCCGATTGTTTATTTACCGACAAGTGGATCTATAAACTAATTTCTCTAGGACGGTTCCCTAAGCCAATTAAATTAGGGCGTATGTCTCGTTGGCGTGCTGGCGATTATTATGCATGGCGAGATAGTCACACATCTAACTAAATACTTTTTTTAATGAGGACTAATATGACTTCCATTATATCTGTGGGGGAGAGTAAACCATTTTATCCTTCTCTGAAAAGCGAAAGTGTCACATTATTAGATAGTTATAAGGTTAACATCTTCAAAGATGCATATGGTGATTCCGCATGTATCATAAGAATTATAGAAATTTTTATGTTAAATAAACTGCGCCATAAGGGGGAGAAACTACGCTCTTTAACTGGGCTGACAATTCCTGATACAGAGGCTGTAGCAGACGAAATCAATCTTTTAATGAGTCGATTTGAGAAAATGTGCCATTGTGAGGAAGAAGAACTATCTTTCAGACAGCGCGAAGTTTCTGCGGCCGAATATTCTTTGAAAAACGCAGGGGGTAATGTCAATTCCAGAACAATTGCTGAAGTAAAAAATAATAACACTCTTAAAGTAGAACGTACTGCCTGTGAACAACGTTATCGTTCTGCGATTTTGCGGCAGAAAGAACAGCAAACACGAGTGGGTATCTTCAGAGGATTTGGGGGAATGTTAGTTGATGAAGCTGAATATATAGGTAAGGATATCAATAGAAGATTACTGAACTCATTTACCAAACCGCTTTCATCGCCAACAGAATTTATTGATGTTATTTATGATGCGGTCTTAATTCGTGATATTCGTTTTATCATCGATGCCCTATTCTCCCTAGAGAGTGCAGTTAGTCATATCATTGAGTGTTGTACTATTCCTACAGATCGGTACGTATTGGAAAGAGGAGGGCTTAACAGAGCACTGGCTTACAGAGAATATTATCGTGCCGAAAATTCCATATTACGTACTGTGATAAGCGATCATGAGTATGCTGAACATGCTGTGAGATTTAATCAAATTACTGACTATAAAAACAAACTCTTTTCTTAAAAATTAAAAGGTGAAAAACTATGTATGCCTTTAAAACTGAAAGGCCGGACGCAGCACGTCGTTATCATAATAAATTCGTTACTGGCACTAACTATCAGGAGGAATCAAACAGACGCTTTGCATTAAGCGAACCCACTGAAAATATACTGCGTACCTCAATTCTGGAATCCGGGTGGCTTATTAAAAATATCACGCTACGTGATGTTAACGCCGTGTCAGGTAATGCCGTCAATATTGGTGCCAGTGAACTGCATACCGGACGTGTGGATGGTGGCCGTTTCCACAAAAAAATGGCAGTCAATGGTACGGAGTTCTTTCTGACAGAGACGGATACCTGCGCCCGGATCAGCTATTCCGATATGTCTCATATTTACCATACCGGCGTGCCGGATGAGTTTGAGAAAACGGTTGAGAGCTTTTTTGCCCAGGCATATGCGCTGGATATGCTGCGGATCGGTTTCAATGGTGTGTCGATTGCAAATACTACAAACCCGGAAATCAATAAAAAAGGAGAGGATGTCAATATTGGCTGGCATGCACTGGCGAAAGCCTATGGGAACGGGAAGCAAATCATCTCTGAGCCTGTCACTTTGGGAGAGTCTGGCACCTGGAAAAATATTGATGCGCTGGCCAACCATCTGATTACAGAGCTTATTGCTGAGCAGTTTCGTGAAGATCTCCGTCTGGTTGTACTGGTTGGGGCAGAGCTGGCAGCACATCAACGCCTGAAGTTATTTAATGCCGCAGACCGCCCGGCTGATGTGAATGCTGCACAGATGGCTACAAGTTCTGTTGCTGGCCGCTTTGCGTTTATTCCCCCGTTTATGCCGGGTAAGCGTCTGGCAGTAACAACGCTGGATAATCTGCATATTTACACTCAGGCGATAACACGCTGGTTTCGTGCTGAGTTTGATGATGAAAGCAGCGAATACGTGCATTCCTACCTGCGCAATGAAGGCTATGCACTCGGTGAACCTGAACTGTACGCGGCTGTCGATGAGAGCGCCCTGACGTTTGCGGATTGACTTAGCGACAGAAAGACCCGCTCAGAGGCGGGTCTCGTTTATAGCATCAGGAAAAATGAAGAACTATTTTTAAGCAGAGGCTTAAGCATGCCAGCGTTAATTAATCCAGGCAATCATCAGTTTTCGGTTATAAATTTCTTGCCTCACCAGGAATGCGCGGGATATAGTTTAAAGGTTGCCGCAAAATCGGCAGCCGGGCGTGGAAACCCGAGTAATCTAACGGCGACACCAGACGCGCCATGCGTCTTTTTTTGTGTCTTTGCCTTTGTGCACCTGTTACCTGTACAGCGGTTTCTTTACTGTTGTAGCTATCGTGTAATGGTGGCTCAGGCGGGGCTGACCTCGGTCAGGCCGGTATCCGTTAGAGCCGGTATTTCCACCCCCGTCTGGGCTACCACCCATGAGCGTGGAAACTCCGGTGGTAGCGTTACCCGCTATCTAACGGAGGTTGCTATTATGGCTACAGTCCCTGCTTTATCTCACCCTGAATTTACCTTTGTCTTTCTGGCTGTCCGCCGTACAGACCGTGATGCCCGTCCACGTCCTGTGCGTGTAATCGCAGACTGTGAACATGCTGCACGCCTTAAACTTGCCACTGAATTTATCCTGAGCTTTGTTGCCCGTATCCCTGTGAAAAACGCCGGGGAGGTGGTTGCATGAAATCCATGAATTTTAAGCAAGGCTGCATATTGAGCGAACTGGGTGAGAGTCGTCTGTTACGGGCGGCACTGGCCAGTGAGTTTCTTGCAGAGGTCCTGTCCGTTCCCACAGTGAATGGAGCGAGAACGGTTTCAGCGGAAGGCGCTGCGGCTTTAGTGGCATGTATTGCCGAACAACTGGATGGCGTTGTTA
Source organism: Salmonella sp. JXY0409-18 (assembly GCF_020268625.1). Taxonomy (NCBI): domain Bacteria; kingdom Pseudomonadati; phylum Pseudomonadota; class Gammaproteobacteria; order Enterobacterales; family Enterobacteriaceae; genus Salmonella; species Salmonella sp. JXY0409-18. The sequence continues at coordinate 3,492,372 of NZ_CP084216.1, read as the reverse complement.
AGGAAACCAGCACAATTAAGGGAGTGATGCGCGATGAATAATAATCAAAATTTAAAGGCGCATGCTTTACGAACAGCGGTCTTACGGTACTACATTGCTGATGCATTCATTTCCTTAATGGAGCGTGTTCATAATGAACCTGTTTATATTGAAGATGGCGAACGAATAGAACTCACCCACGAAAAAGTGGTGAGCAATATTATTTACCATATTGAAATGCCGTGGGTGAATGAGTTTGGGGCTGATGCTGGTTGCATACTGGCCGCAGAGAAACTGGAAAAAATGCTTAAACCAGGCTTTATGTCAGAAAATATTCGCCTGTCAGTTTTTGGTGTCACAGAGATGCGTGAGGTTTACCGGGATATTATTTTCGGTGCACCTGATGGCGAACTACCCGAAGGTTTTGAATTTGTGAAGCCGGAAGGTCAGGAGGTGCTGCTGTGAAAACACAGTCTGTATCCACGATTTCCGGGGCTGCGATTGGGCGCTGGCCTTATATCCTGTCAGCATTAGGTATCAAAGTACCGTCCGCAGGACATCATGGGGCTTGCCCTGCCTGTGGTGGCAAAGATCGCTTTCGACTGGACGATAAAGCGGGGCGTGGGACGTGGTTTTGTAATCAGTGCGGTCATGGCGATGGTCTTGATCTGGTTCGTCTGGTGACAGGAAGAAAGATAAAAGAAGCCGCCGGGATGGTATCTGAGGCGCTTGCATTACCAGAAATACAGGAGAAGCCCGTTTTGCCCGCCAGGAAAAAGGCCGCAGGAAAAGAAGCGGGTGCGGAGCGATATACCAGACTCAGACAGCAGTCCTGCAATGGTGAGCCGGTCTATCTGACAAACAAGGGCTTACACGGGTATTCACTTCCCTTGCTGTCACAGCCTTTGAATCTGGCCGGAATAACATTTTCCTCCGGTTCATTACTGCTGCCGTTGACGGATATCTCCGGGAATATTACCGGTGGTCAGCTTATCAATCCTGACGGGGATAAAAGTCTGCTGCCAGGTAGCCAGCTGTCTGGCGCATTCATTGCCCTGACCGATATACCCGCTGAAACACCTGAACAGGTGATTATCACTGAGGGTTTTGCCACGGCGCTTACCGTCAGTCTGCTGACTGAAGGATGGATCGTGGCAGCTGTCGCTGCCACTAATTTACTGAAGGTGACGGAGCAGATCCGAAAACGCTGGCCGGAAACCCGGATCATTCTGGCCGGAGATAATGATCTGGCTGACGGGAAAGAAAACACCGGGCGTATTCAGGCAGAGAAAGCCGCCAAAGCGGTGGATGGCTGGGTAACGCTCCCTCCGGTACGCCATAAGGCTGACTGGGATGATTATCGGCAGGAAGTGGGGAAAGAACGGGCGAGAGATGCCTTTCGGGAAGAAATGACGCTGCATGGTAAAGGGCAGACCCGTTTACCAGAAGGGTTCCGGCTGACAAAAGAATATTTGTGGTACGACAAGCTGGTTAATAAGTCTGATGGCGATACGGAGATACGTAATATCAAAATTTGCAGTCCGCTGCGGGTGACGGCAATCACCAGTGATGCTGATGGGAGTAATTACGGGCGTTTGCTGGAATGGGAAGATACCAACGGAAACAGCCGTAAATGGGCAATGCCGATGGAGATGCTGGGTGGCAGCGGGGAAGAGCTGCGCCGCGTTCTGCTGGTTAACGGACTTTCGTACATCAACATTAACGGCATGGCCAGAGCATTCCTGATGGAATATATCTCGCTGTGTAAACCGGACAGAAAAGTAACCTGTGTGAATAAAACGGGCTGGCACGGCGGGGTTTACGTTCTCCAGGATGAAGTGATAGGGCGCGAAGCCCAGTCAGTCATCTTACAAACATCGAGTGTGCAGGGGCGTGATTTTCGTGTCAGCGGCACATCAGAGGACTGGCGCGAAAATATAGGCCGTTACTGCATAAAGAATGCCCGTCTTGCCTTTGCGGTGAGTCTGGCATTTGCTGCCCCCCTTTTGAAACTGGTTGGTATCGGCGGTGGAGGTTATCACCTCAAAGGGGAATCAACAGACGGTAAAACCACGACGATGAAAGTGGCTGCATCAGTATGTGGTGGAACAGATTTCTGGCATACGTGGCGGGCGACGGGGAATGCTTTAGAAGGAACGGCGAGCCGCCGCAATGATGCCACGCTGATGCTGGATGAAATCCGGGAGGTTGACGGCAGGGAGGCGGGGAATATCGCTTATATGCTGGCTAACGGGCAGGGCAAAGCCAGAGCCAGAACAGATGGTTCGGTAAGGGAAACCAACCGCTGGAATCTGTTGTTTCTGTCCACCGGGGAACTGTCACTGGTGGAACATGCGGCAAGCGCCGGGGAACGTACGTATGCCGGGGTTGAGGTCAGAATGATCCAGATCCCAAGCGATTCGGGCAAGTATGGCGTGTTTGAAGAACTTCATGGCTTCAGTAGCGGGAAAACCCTGGCTGAGCATCTTGAGCAGCACGTAGCGCATTATCATGGTGCACCATTCCGCGACTGGCTGCATTGCCTGACCGCTGATCTGCCGGAACTGACCAGCCAGGCGAAAGCCTTATTGAAAGAGTACACCCGAAGGCTGACGCCGGAAAATGCCGGGAATCAGGTTGGCCGGGCTGTTACCCGTTTTGCTCTGGTTGCTATGGCCGGGGAGCTGGCCACAAAAGCGGGCATCACAGGATGGCCGGAGGGAGAGGCCTTTCGTGCCGCTCAACGTTGTCTGGCTGCATGGATGGCTGACCGGGGCCATACAGCTAATCAGGAAGATAAAGCGGCACTTGAACAGGTACGGGACTTCATGACGCGTAATCAGTTCAGTCGGTTTGCTGACTGGAATGACGACAGGAACCGGCCTGTTTCAATGATGGGATTCAGAAAAGTCGATAAAGGAGATAACGTGACGGAGCCGGTTGTTACGTTCTACGTTCTCCCGTCAGGCTGGAAGGAGATCTGTAAGGGATTTGACTCGCGTAAGGTGGCCAGGTTGTGTGTGGACGCGGGCTGGCTGAAACCCGGTGAAGATGGCCGGACGCAAAACAGCATTCGCCTGCCAGAAATAGGGCTTAAACGTGTGTACCAGTTCAATACACAGGTACTGGGAAGCGCCGAACCTGAGTAATTATCGCGTGAGTCTTATTTTTATGAGGTAACACTGGTAACAGAGGTAACACCCGTTACTGATGCGGTTCTTCAGTGTTACCAGTCAAAAATACTGACTGGTAACACTGGTAACAAAAAATGGTGTGTTACCACACGTTACCTCTTGATTATGCTAACTGGTAACAGATTAAATCCTTTTAAATCAATAGCGTTACACGTGTTACCAGTGTTACACGTTCAGAACAAGAGGTAGGGATCCAAATCCCTTCTTCTGGCGGGCAACAGTATAGGGCACAGAACGATGAAGATGATGAGAATGTACTGCCCCACATGTCAGGCAGTAGCGCGGATAGGTAAAACAAACAGGAAACACCCACAACTGTACGATGTGTACTGCTATTGCTCTAATGTGGAGTGCGGTCACTCGTTTGTGATGAATGTTGCTTTCTCCCATTCCGTTAGTCCAAGCGCGCTGAACGGGCAGGGAAGGGTTAAAGAGCTAATTGATGCAATTCCACCCGAGGAACGGGAAAAGGCTTTAAAGTTGCTGCTGGCTGCGCAAAAGAATGGGTAAAGTATGCGTCGGGAATGGCCGATCCGTTCCCGGAACCTGAACACAGGATTTCAGTTAATTAGGATATAAAGTTATTATTTTTCATATGGTTATATTTTTCGCGTTTTACGAGCCTTCATAAAATCACACACCTAAAATAAATTATCCATTTAATATCATACAGTTGCGTATTCAGGCCATAGATACTACGGACAGTAAAACTGAAAAAAGCTGAATTTCTTTTCATTCTTTTCAGTTCCGGTCTCGCAGAGTATCCCCAGAACGGGCGCGGGCTGGCAATATCGTTTGTAAAAAATCACAACTGAAAAATTTTAGTGATATGAAAACCGCAGGCGGGTGCGGTGTAGTGCGATTTTGGTCTGTTCGGTAGTAGGTTTTTCCTCTCATTATGAAGTAACAATTGATGTATTAAGAAAGCTCTTTTACAATTAAATTGTCGTTATATTCTGAAGTGCAGTATTGATTATGCAAGTAAATTAATATAATTTATAGGAAAATTGTTAGTAACCAAAGGGTATGAAAATGGATCTTGATAATATCAGTTTTGGTGATAGAGTGGCTGAGAATGAATCAGATAAACTATCAAATTATTTTATAAGTACTCAACAATGGCATTCCCTCTATAGCGGAAAATCGGATGTTATTTTTGGGGCTAAAGGTTCTGGTAAAAGTGCCCTCTACACTCTTCTTTTAAAAAGAAATAAAGAATTTTTCGATAAGAATACAATTTTAGTTTCTGTAGAAAGACCTACAGGAAAAACGGTATTTTCCGATATTAATGATGAGCCACCTACTGCTGAAAATGAGTTTGTTACGTTGTGGAAAGTTTATTTTATTCAGCTGATCATCAATTGGTTAATCGAAAATGGGCGATGCCATGGCATCGCCAGAGAAATTGCTGATAAACTAGTTACTGCGGGTCTCATAGAAGAAAAAAACACATTAAGACGTCTTGTTAATATGGCCAAATCTTTTGCCAAAAAATTAACGGATGTACAGTCGCTTGAGGGCGGGGCAACTTTAGAAGGTGGAGTGGCTGGAAAAATAACGTTTCGTACTCCCGACGGCCAAATGAAAAAGGACGGCTATTCTTCATTGGATGAGTTATTAGAACAATTAAATGATTTTCTTACCGAAGAAAAATTAACTTTCTGGTTATTATGCGACAGGCTGGATGTGGCTTTTGACCAAAGTATAAATTTAGAAAAAAATGCATTAAGAGCTTTATTCAAAGTTTATCGTGATCTTGAAGAGTTTGATTGTATCTTTCTTAAAATTTTTTTAAGGGATGATATTTGGAAGCGAATCACTGATGATGGATTCCGTGAAGCCAGCCATATAACAAGGACTAATACTATAGAGTGGTCATCAAAAAATTTGATGAACCTAATTGTAATGCGAGCACTTGAAAATAAAGAGCTTATTGAAGCATTGGGTGTGGATGCTAATGAAATAAAGTCGGATCACCAAAAGCAAATTGATTTTTATTATACACTCTTCCCAAAACAGGTTGATGTGGGAGAAAGACAATCGGATACGTTTGATTGGGTATTAAGTCGCGTTCGAGATGGGCTAGGTAAAGTCGCGCCAAGGGAATTGATACATTTTTATAATGAGATGTTATTGCAAGAGCAAAGAGAGAAAGATATTAGCAATAACAAAGTTGAGCCACCAAACATTGTTAGTAGAGCTGCTATAAAAAACTCCACGCTCGAAGTTTCAAAGGTAAGACTAGAACAAACTATTTTTGCAGAGTATCCTGATCTTAAAGACAGTATCTTATTGTTAGAAAATCAAAAAGCAGAGCATAGTATATCTTCAATTTCTGCAGTTTGGCAAAAAAACGAGCAGGAAACGATTGAAATTGCCACAAAGCTTTCTGAAATTGGTTTTTTTGACCTGCGTTCCTTTAAAAATGACTCTTTACTTAAGATCCCATTCATTTACAGGCCTTATCTAAAAATAGTACAGGGAAAAGCATTTTAGATTATGCCAAGTGCCCCCTTGCTAAAGGGGGTATAAATGGGGGCATAATGAAAATTTATTTTGTTAATTTTATTAAATTACAACAAGTTACTTGTCTGTCTTGTTCCTATTATCGCACCATTTCAATCAAGTAGTTACAACCTTTTCTGTCATAACAATCTTCTCATTTTCTTTCTCGCATACTTGCTGAGCATGGTATAAATGTCTATGAGGACGTCAGCTCGGAAAGCATTCGTTCTGCATGGTATGCCTTTCGCTATTCTCAGGGGCGTGAAATGAAAGGGGTAGTTAACAGAAGAACAAGTGAAATGAAAGTTTTCTTTGACGGAGTCTATATAAAATATGCAATTGATAATAATTCTCCTTCTCGCGCTATTCCCGTTATGTTCATCTGTCAGCAATCATTATGCCCTTGTTTTTGAAAATAACACGATACTGCTTGTTTTAAATCTTAAATGTTCTCCCTGTGATTTAAACTGCGCAAATATTCAATACCAGCTTTTCAATAAAGAGACGAGGTCTGTTATTTCAGGGGCTGCTAAGCCTGTGACAACGGGCATCGAAAATAATTTTCGCGGTTATATGATGCGTAATAATAATACGTTCTACACATTAATTGAGTCAGATAATGAAAACGTATGGGATATGTCTGTTGAGGAGAAGGGTACTCAACAGAACAAAGATGCCGTGCAAAAAGTAAAATATCAGCTTAATGCTATTTTTGACAATGGTACATGCTGAGTCTGGCTTGTCTCAGGGATACGACCGTATCCCTGAATATTTCCCATCAAAACTCAGGAATAAAATCACTCTTATTAATATATTTTTCCAGTATGGCGGTATATTGTCGCCAGTTCCCGGAGTCATTGATTACTGCATAATTTATCGATGCTCCCGGCGTTGGCGAGCGTGTTAGCAGCACATCAAGTGCTGTTTTCGGCGCAACCATGATATCGCCGATACTTTTCTTGTCATCCATCGTTAGCGTTAAACTCATATACCACGAGGTGGGGTTAACTATCCGTATAGTATTTTCTTTAGCAATAAAGCGTAATTTTTTCTCCTCCGCTTCCGTTGGCGCTTTTAATCCGGTCGGGCGAATTAAAATTTTTAGCCGCAAACGAAGCGGTAATACCAGTTTTCGCGGGTTGTTTTTAATGCCCGGGGTGACTGGCGGTATCTGATAAATGTTTAGCCAGAAGAGACTCTCCCGGTCCGTTGCAAGCTGCTGGCGGGAACTCAGGAGCAGGCGAAGCGTTCTCAGTTCTCCTGGCTGCATTTTAAATACCGGCGGCAGCGCCACCAGCGGCGTTTTGCTATTATCCGGAGAGGCGTCAATGTTTCCGGCGTCGGTCCATACCTGTAACAGCATCGGCGTTGTATTATCGTTGGATAATGTCAACGATTGAGCGATATCATCTGAAGCAAAAATAATTCGGGTTCTGTCAATATTAACGGCGGCTTGTGCTTGACCATTCCATCCCGTCAACCAGAGTAGCGTTAATATGACTTTACTGAAAACTAACCACTGCCTGTAATTGCGCATTCACGCTTCCTGCCGTTACTGTTTGTCCGCCGATCGCCTCAAGCGAGGCAGTAAAATCACCGCTGTAGGTTTCTACTGAACCGGATGATACCCGTGTGGTTAAATCTTTATAGCCATACCAGCCTCGGGCGTTGCCAGTGCCTGTCTTGATCCGATCGGGTAACAGGTTAATTGGCGTACCGGCATCGTTATAGATGCGGATACCCACTCCGGAAGCTACGCCAGGTTCGCCATAATGGGTGTCCAGTAGCCACGACAGACCACCTGCGGATGTGGTTAGTCCCAGGCGACGCGCCGCCGCTACGGCGGTTGGTTGATTAACGACAAACCCCATTGCGACATTGGCGGCACGGGTGGTCTGGAGGGCACTGGACACGGCGCCGGCCTCACATTCCAGGCTGACGTGGAAAGGTGCCTGGCTACTGCCCCCGGCGGTTAATACGCCGACGGCGACAGGGGGAATTTTCACGATCGCAGGATAATCTGTGATTTTACATAACGCGCCGCGAACATACGTGACGTTATTATAGGTACTCCATGCCCCGGGCCACTCCCAAGGCCAGCCATAATAACTGTTGGCATGATCTAGTTCCGCTTTGATCTGCTCAGTAAACAAGCCTGGGCCTTTAAACGCGATATAACCCCGAGGCTGCGTCCAGGTATCTCGGTTCATTGGATTCTGGTAGACAAAATATTTTCTTGAGTCAATTTTAAACATCTCATATAACACGTTGCTAAACGCGCTGGCAGGAATATAAATATATTTGTCATCCTGAAACCAACTGTCTGCGGTAAGTTGGCGTTCTTTCCAGAAGCGGCTGTAATATTCGCCGGTACTGAGGTTTGTCATACGGACAGCAACATTACGCTCCACATCATAATAGGCGCCTTCCACTTCGGAAGTGGAAAATGCTCCCGCAAAAGCGCTATCGCCATTTGTCGAATACATCTCATAGAGCTTCCCGGCATCGGCGGAATCGCAGCGGTAAAGTACCTGTTTACTGGAATAGGGCGTTCTGGTGGCGGCTGTCAGGAAGTTACCGATCCCACTGGCCAATAGTGTGCCGGAGGGTTGAAATTTTTCACTATTACTGATGCTAATCACCGTTGGTAAACCGATATTACCGGTATTCGTGTCAGTTGCGCCGAGCCAGTTTTGCGCCGTGTAGCCAGCTTTTATCGCCGCGTCAGAGAGCGCGCTCTTATCGATGACTTTTATACATGACGACCATGTTCCGGCGCTAACGAACAGGCTGGTGATAAACAACAGCGTTCGGAAACTAAAAAGCATTGTGCTATTCCTTCTCGCAGATTTTGTTCAGATAGAGAAACGGTTCTTTTGTGTGAAGATCGAGTTGGTAGGCAACCCGGCAACGTTGATTTTCCCCTTTTCCCCAGCGTACCAGCAGAGAACCCGACGGATGGGCGATACGGGCATAAATCTGTCCACTCTGGCCGACCATTCCGATGTTTGTGCCTTCACCGTTGAAAACATCAGCGCCCATTGGCGGTATGCCGCCATCCGGCATTTTCACGGAGATCAGCACCGCTTTGCCGCTGATAGTGGCAAAATTGACACGCGCGATGGCGCCGGCATAGGGCACAACCTGCTGACTTCCTCCCGTCAGTTCGGCATCGCTGCGCATCTTCCGGGTATCGAGCGTAACGTTATTGACGCGGTAAGGAGATAACGAAGGCAGAATGGCGTAACCAAAGCGATCAACCACAGCGCCCTTGCCATTCTGTACGATCGCGCCCTGTGCGCCATCGGCATGGATGAGCGCAAAGGTATCGCTGGTGTAGGGGCCAGCCGTCAGACCGCCAGGGTGGAGTACCAGGGTGCCGGATACGCCCAGCCCTTCCTGACGATAGTTATCACCCTGGTCATAGTTGGCGCGAAGTGCGCCAAACCGGGTGTTCTGTTGTAGATTACCGCCAAACGTCGTTGGCGCGCTGCTATCGCTATTGTTATTGCGATAACGCTCGTAGCCGCCATAAACCGACCATGACAGGTCGCTGTTTTCACCGCTACTGCCCGTCATTGATACGGTTGAGGAACGGCTTTGACTGGACTGGTTATAATTCATGGCGACAGAGGTTCTGTTTTCGCCCCAATCCAGCGGTATAGAGACATTAAACGACATTGTTGTTTCGGTATATTTTTGTCGGCTACTCACATCCAGTGGTTCGTTGACGCCGTGATAAAAGCGATCGTAATCCCAGGTGGTGCGCTGTCGTGCGATATTCACCCCGTAGCTTATATTCCGCCACTGGTTGCTATACCCCATTTGTAGCTGTGTTATACGCGATTGGTTATTGTAGTAGTCTGCGGTGCTGGCGCTGAGGTTAAGCGAGCCCAGCCGTCCTAACGGCTGGCTTACCGTCGCGGACAGGCGATTGCGTTGATGCAGCGTGTCGGAGTAGTAATCAATCCCCGTTTTCGCTTCCCGGCGTACGCCGAGCACGTCCTGAAGATCGCGAAAGCCGTTGGTTGAATAACGATAAGCCGCCAGTACCAGGTTAGTGCCGGTAGTAAACGTTTTGCTGTAACTGAGTTCCGCGCGCCAGCCTTGTTGGCGATCATTATGCTCTGCGCGCGCATTCGACCAGGTGGCGTTGAGGCCGAACGCGCCCATACCCGTGGCCCAGACGCCGCCCGCCAGCCATGCCTGGTAACGCTGCGCAATTCGTGAACCGAGGTTGAGGGTAATGGTGTTATTAACGCCGTGCTGGAACGTTCCCTCAAAGAAACGATTTTCAATATCGTAGTACTGACGGACCCTGCCGAAGGCCAGCGAATAGTGCCAGTTACCGGGACGTACCGAATCCGGCACGGAAGAATAAGGCACGGTGAAACGTGAGGTTTTACCGCTGGCCTCGATAACCTCTACCTCCAGATCGCCTTGATAACGGGTGTTGTACAGATCGTCAATATAAAATGGGCCCGGCGGAACGTTGGTTTCATAAATCACTTTCCCCAGTTGTTTTACTACCACGTGCGCGCTACTGGCCGCTACGCCCCGAACTTCCGGCGCATAACCGCGTTTGCCCTGCGGGCGCATCCGCTCGTCGGTGACTAGTTTAGCTCCGTTAAAAGACAGACTGCCGAATAAGCTGGAGTCCGTATAGCTATCGCCCAGCGACAGAATACTGTTAATAGACGCGACAGGTCTTTGCACCCAGGTTCGAACGCTATTATAGCGCCAGGCGCTTCCGCTCTGGTTGCTATTGGCATAGCGCAGATTACTTTGATGACGGACCTGCCAAAGTCCGAGGTTAACGCCCATGTTTAAACCGCTCCATAAGTATTGGTAGCGATAATGGCTGTCGGTATTTTCGGTGTGGGTCCAGTTTGTGTTATGGCGTAAAAACAGCGCCAGCGCGCCGCTATCCCACTCTGAAGGGGAGATATAACCGCGCGGTTTGTGCGTAAGTTCGGTCATTGGAATCGTCAGCAACAGGCGAAGCGTGGCGCTATCAAATTGCCAGCCGGCATGAGGTACCCACTCCCTGAGCGGGCGACACTCGGTCGTAGCGTCGGTCGCGGGGAGTGATTTTATCTGTGCTGCTTTCATCACCGATAAGGGCAGGCAGGGTTCAGTCTGTTGACCCTCTTTTACAGCATTAAATCGAATATTAGTGCTCGAGGTTACCAGCGCGCCATTAACGTAAACGTCGGCAAGATAGTCTCCGGAAGGCGTTTGCTGTTCATTAAACCGGGCAATATTTTGTCCGTAAGTGGCTCCCTGAAGTAGCGCGGGATCAAAATAATACTCTTCACCCTGCGCGGAGCCTGAGCAAACTATGGCGATCAATAGCGCAAGGCTTTTGCGGTTCAAATTAATGGTGGGGGACATCGTAGCTCTCGCTTATCCTTGCGCCCAGGTCGTTAACCAAAGTAACGGTGACTGTACCGGAGAAGGATTTGAGTGACCGTTTGCCCGGCAGCCACCAAGTTTGACTGGAGAAAGGGGCAATCATGTCAGCATCCAGGTTATACGAAGCGCCGTTCACTTTTACATTCAGGTTACTTAAAGAGGCAAACCAGGGCTGCGGATTAACAATAACAATACCGTTTTTTCCGGAACCCTTATTTACCGTTTTAATCTGTAGTTTTTTCGCCAGACTATCAGGTTTACCTAGCCCGTCAGGACGATAGAAAAGTTTTATTCTTGAGCGCAGCATCACCAACATTTTATTTTGCCCGCTGTCGCTGCCAATATTCGTTGGTGGTACCTGTAATACGTTAAACCAGAATACTGACTCACGATCCTGCGGCAATTTTTTCGTGTTGTTATAAATTACGCGTACAACCTGGCCTGCTTTGGGTTGAATACGAAATACCGGCGGCGTGGCAATGAACGGCATCGCGCTGCTATTTTCCGGGCTGGTATTCATATCGCCATCGTCAAACCAGGTTTGTACGATATAAGGTATTGCGTCATTATTTTTTAACTGCACATCTACGGAGGAGGCTGTTGATGGGTAAATTATTCGGCTACCCAAAATAGTAACGCTCGCCCACGATGCTGTGGCGGGTAGGGCCAGGAATAGAAAAACTATTAAGTAATATAATGCGGAATGTCGGGTATCCATTTTCATCTCAACAACTCCCTGGCGATTGAAAATGGTCTGGCGTTTCAACGCCAGACCGTAGCGACGATTATTTATACGAAACGGCGTATTGTAGGGTGGCAGCGACTGTCCCAGCCTCTGCTTTCCCGGTAGAGTAATACCGCGCGGTATAAGTCGCGCTCGCTTCAGAAGCATTTGGTTCCAGCTGTAGGTCGCCGTCGCCAGTAAAGCCGCCGGTCAGATTGATTGGCTCCCCTGAGGTGTCGAGTAATTGGACTTCAACATTTTTCGCGCTGCCAGTATTACCCAGGTTACCGTTACTGGTGACCTGATTACCGACAAAGACGGTGGAAATTTTTGTTGTTTTGTCCTGAGAGCCGGTACACCCGGACAGCCCAATATCAAACGTTATTGGCCCCGCGGTTTTCCCTTGTTCTGATAAATCTTTAGTACTTACTGTTGGTAATAACACGACGGGTTTAGCCTGATTACCATTAATCACGACAGAGCACGTTTCATCAGAGACTTCCCCTTGAAAGGTGATGGTGTTATCAGAAACAGCCATCGCGCTGCTGGAGACAAGAAGTGAGCTTGTGATCATTGCTAAATACATTTTCATAGACATATGATAATGTTCCTGTATTAATCTTTACTTTTTCAGGCCGAGTGCAATTCGCCCGAATGTTTCGTGCTTATGGAGGAGTGGTAAAAATAACGATCATTAACTCTATTTTTGGATGTGAGCTATACCCTCCTGACTATTGATAATGCGATATAAAACAAACAGACTTATTTCTCTTATCATGAAATAGAGCGATAAGCGCTTTCGTGCATACATCTCATTGGTACAACTGATAGTGTTATCATTTGATTGAGTGTAATCCGATAACAATTCTCTCCGCGTCTGAATAGATAGACTATGTTGCAATACAAACCTGCACATTTTTGCTATGTAAATCCGTATCAGTTAAACCTCCCGATGGATAATACGATGGTGAGATTAAGGTAAATTTTCTGAAATGTGCTTCTGAAACAGTATAGTTAGTCTTACTTTTTTCTTACTTTTTCTTACTTTTGGCCTTTCAGAAGTTTCCTGAGTTTGCGTTAAGGTAAAGAAAAGTGTTCAGATTTACCTATAACTGTTTGATTTGTAATGTGCGGGTAATACTTGTGTCAATTATTGTTTACTATAAGTGAGACTTATAAGTTAAACTCAGGTTAAGTAGGGGGCTGAATTCTTTTTTGAGCATGATAATATGTCGTCTGAATGATGGATGCAGTTACCTTTAGGATTGTCATGAATGAAAGCATATTTTTACTTGATAAGCGTGTTGTATTTGATAGTACGAAGATGACCTTATCGCATGGTAATGAGATAATCAGAATATCAGAAGCTGAGACCCATCTGCTTCTTGCTTTTTGGCATGGTCTTTACAAAAAAGAAGATATTATTCATTTTGTTTGGGAAAATCGTGGAGGCTGCGTCTCAGAATCAAGTTACTATAAACTCATTAATCAAATGAGAAATGATTTTAGTAGCATCGGTCTACAGTCATCTGATATCGTAACTCGCCCTCGGGTGGGGGTGTCGCTGTCTGTTGCCATTGAACCTATAAAAAAAATCACCTCCCTAAAGGTGAGTGATGAAAACGTTAAAGGCACCCTGACTCGGGAGAACATATTTTACAAAATTAAACGTCACAGCGTATTTGTGGTATTAACAGGAGCCATTCTTTTGGCATTGCTCTATGGTGTATTTACTATATATAAAGCGCCTGTTCGTAACAGCCCTGATAGTTGTTTTACATATCTTGGCGAATATAATGATTATGCAATCTACAAAACAAAAGAGGATAAGGTCACATTAAGTGAAGTAGTTTTTGCTTTTAACTCTCTAAAAATTAAAATTTACCGGCAAAATGGACGCCATCTTTATTATATCAGGGAGCCTAATATGAATATTTTTCTGCAATGCTTAAATCCTGTTGAAATGGCGGTGCCAAAATGTATTACAGTAAAAGAACGTTACTGATTATATTTGTAATATTTATCGCCATTGCCGCAATCGGATCGATAATAGCGCTTGAGTGGGTAAATCGTGACTCTTATAGAACCAATAATCTTATATGCACGACAAAATCAGAAGCGTATATTGAACCACGAAAATTGTACATGGATGGTGGACTTGTGCTGGATCTTAAATCCGGCAGGATTACCCTACACTACGATGTTACTACCGATACGAAAGAGAAACGGCTTTTTTTTCGTGATATCTGCATCAGCAAACTGCGCAGAACGGGTATGAAAACATTTACTTTTAAAGTCAATTCAGTTAAGACTTTTGAGTCTGATACTGCTGGCGATTTGTTTTCCTGGTTGAGACTGTTACAGCCTGGTACGATTAATGAGTTAAAGATGGTCAAAATTGGGAAAAATACCTACATGTTTTCGCTTAATCGACATTTGTATAATGTGTGTACCACCAGTAGTAACGTTGAGTTGTAGCCAATAACCCCTGTATTGATGGGAATTCGTTCCGTGATTTATGCCTCATCAGGCAGCGAACCTGGCATCAGACTAACATATTGAATGCGTCTGTATTTTAGATATCTGCTATCGCTTATTTTAACGATAGTATCCTGCACCTGTTGGGTATTGATATTTTCTTGTCTATTTTCGGCACAGGGAGTGCCATCTTGCTATCATTAAGAACGTATAACCTATCTCTCAATATTGCTTTTCTATATTAATGTTACTTTAGTTATCCTATAAAAGCGTACAGTGGCAAAAGGAAGGCCGGTAAGAGGGCAATGATTTGAAAGTAAGAAAGTTATTTCTGATGTTGTTTATTGCCGTTCCACTGATCGTAATGATATTGGTGGGGTTACTCGCGGGTATATTCCAGCTAAAACGAGATATCGCCGTCAGCGCCAATACGCTGCTGCGGTTTAGCGCGGATATATCTGCCGCCTCCTGGCAAGTCGCCGGAAAAGCCGCCAGACTGGCTGAGAGTTCCTGTACTGACTCGCTGAAAGAACTGTCCAGAACGCGGGCCTTCACTCCTTATGTCCGTGACATTGGGTTTCTGGAAAATGGTGATATCACTTGCTCCTTTGTCACAGGAACCGAACGCTATCATTTTTCCCGGCTGGCAGAGCTTTCTTTACCTGCTTCTTATCCGGAACGGTGGTTGCGATCTATCGGTAGTATGGCCGAAGGACCCAATCGCCTTGTTGTGGTTTATGTGAAAAAAGTAGCAGCGAATAAAGCGGCTTTCGTCATTGTGGATTCGCAGTATGTCCAGGAGCTCATGGAGATATTGGCTGCAGAGAGAGCATCAGCCTTTAGCCTGACATTCGGCGCAGGGGAGGCGATTACAAGCGCTGCGACGTTGCGCGGTAAGGCGTTTTTAACGCAGCGGTTCACCTCAACCGATCACACTATCCAGCTGATGGTACGAACCCCTTTCTCAACGTTATCGGCATACTGGTTACAAAACCTTTTTATTTTTGTTCCGCTGTCATTGTGTCTTTCTGTAGGGATGATGTTGTTCTACAGGCGCTGGTATTTAAAACGTTTATCTCTGGCCCGGGAGATTGCCAGGGGAATAACGCACAATGAGTTTACGGTACATTATCAACCTGTTTTTAATGTTAAACACGGTAGTTGCGGTGGCGTGGAGGCGCTAATGCGCTGGCCGCAACCGGATGGCCGTTTTATAACCCCGGATATTTTTATTACCGCCGCAGAAAATGAAGGCATGATTATTCCACTCTCTCGTCATCTCTTCGAACTGATTGCTCATGACGTGATAAACTGGACTGTACCGGATGATTTCTATATCAGCGTAAATATATCGCCTGCGCATCTTATGGATGACGGTTTTATACAAGATATAGAGGCGCTCAGGACTCGTTTGGGAACGATAACGCTTATGTTGGAGCTCACCGAGCGTAGCCTGATTGTAGAACCTTCACAGGTCGCAGAAAAACTTTCAACGCTCCGTGAAAAAGGCGTGTTAATAGCGATTGATGATTTTGGGACCGGCTATTGCTCACTCTCCTATCTCCAGCAATTACCTGTAGACTCTCTTAAAATAGACAGAACGTTTATCGATACCATTGATACCAGCAGCGATGATGTTCCTGTCCTGGATACTATCATTACGCTGAGTCAGCGACTGGGGCTTAATGTGGTTGCCGAAGGGGTCAGTACCCAGCACCAATTGCGTTACATCTTAAGCCACGGGGTAGGATTCGTTCAGGGATTTCTTTATGCCAGGCCGATGGGGGCTAATGACTTTATGAGCTGGCTTGGCAAGTCGGCCCAGAGGCAAAATGGTTTACTCAAGGGGGAAAACGGATCCGCGAGCGGCCTGGTGGCTGAATAATACAGGAGCTCGCTACGGAAAAAAATTCAATAGCGCGATATATCCTGGTAATATGTTTATGCCGTGAAGAAACGTGATAGCACTGGGGCGGATATTTTTATGAGTCAGAACAATTATCTGATTGACAAAAGAGTTATTCTTGATTGTGAACGAATGACGCTTTCCTGCGCCGGAGAGTCGATAACGATATCTGAATCGGAACGCAGTTTGCTTATCGCTTTTCATGAAGGCCTTTTTAAAAAAGATGATTTAATTAACTATGTCTGGGGGCGCAAAGGTGTCGTGGTCTCTGATGCCAGTTATTACAAACTGATTAACCAGCTACGAGGATCATTTGATAAAATTGGTCTTAAGGGGGCGTCTGTTGTGACTCGTCCCCGCGTGGGTGTTTTACTCTCAGTTTCCATTGAACCGTTGAGTGATGAGGCGCAAAATACGCCGTTGCCTGCTGTTGCTGAAACAGAATTATCGACGGTTGAAGTGCGGCGCGATGACACTATTATTACCCCAATACCGGGCGCTGTGAATAAAAAAGATTGGCTCTACTTTTGCCTGGCCGCGCTTCTGATGTTTTTTATGATGTATAAAGTTAAGGGTGAAAATATTGATTACTTTACCCTCCAGGGTTCGTATGATGGATACACTTTTTATAGTGTCGGGCATGATAAAACCCATCTGACGGATATCGTTGAAGCGTACTCCGAGATGAGTAATGAAATACATAAACAAAACGGAAAAATCATTTATTACATTCGCGTTCCTAATACAAATATTTTTGTCCAGTGTCTTAACCAACTTGATATAGCGGAGCCGAAATGCATTTCCATAAAAGAACGTTATTAAGCGTGGCGACGCTTGGTATGTTGGCTGTTTCAGTCGTACTGATGGTAGTTTGGGTACGAAACAGTAACCATAGTTCTATTAATACTAATGAATTTTTATGTACGACAAGAACGGTAACGACGATACAGCCTAAAGATATCCATGCCGATGGCAGTCTTGTTCTTGATTTTAAGATGAAGAGAATTACGCTTCAATATGAAATAAAAACAAAAGATAACGGTGTAAAAATATTATACCGGGACGTGTATATGAAAAATTTACATCGAACAGCGCCTGGTGTTTATACGTTCGAAGTATCCCAGGTAAAAGTCTTTGCCACGGACACGGCTGGCGATCTGTTATCACATTTACGGGTTTTGCATCCGGAAGCGGCTAATGAGATTCGAATATCTAAAGTGGGTGAGAAAACCTTTTTCTATTCTCTTAATCGGCAGCTTTATAACGTTTGTACCGCGCAGTAGATCTGAATGTTGTCTGAATGCGTCAGAATACGAGTTGCGAAATTGCCCTCCGCAAGGGTAAAGGTTAACTTGAATGTTAATTAAAATGTATATAAAACAGTTATTTATTAATTTTTGACTCTTCAGGGAGGTGACTGATACTCGCTGATAACCTCTCGCAGCCCGCCTGACGGATGAGATGCCAGGATCGGGTCTGAAGCAACTATGAATCCGCCATTAATAAAAAAGTAAGAACTCTGTAAGACTGATTTCATATCCATTATCGAATATATCAGGTTATATTACCTCCGCAGTTGGCATGACTGGTAATAAGCGCATTAGGTGCTCTTAATCTAAATGCTATTTGTGTGCCATAAGTTCCGGTACCGCCTTAATTATATATCAAAAATGGAGTGGTTTTAATGAAAAGACGGTCTTCGTTCCTTGTTTTTTTAGGTTTATTATTAGCGTCACCTTTAGCTTTGGCTAACGATCAGCACACCGTATCGTTTGGTTATGCACAAACTCATCTCAGTTCATTGAAAAATAGCGATAGCAAAGATCTGCGAGGCTTTAATTTTAAATATCGTTACGAGTTCAATGAGACCTGGGGGATGTTAGGCTCATTCACCGCGACGCGCAATGAAATGGAGAACTACACCTGGAAAGAGGGGAAGTTGCATAAAAATGGTTCCGATTCTGTGGACTATGGTTCTTTGATGTTTGGACCAACATATCGTTTTAATGACTATGTGAGCCTGTACGGCAATGCGGGTATAGCGACGATGAAATTTAATAAACACTCAAAAGAAGACTCCTTTGCCTACGGCGCTGGCGTAATATTTAATCCAGTTAAGAGTATATCTATCGATGCATCATGGGAAGCCAGTCGTTTCTTCGCTGTGGATACCAATACATTTGGTGTCAGCGTAGGTTATCGCTTCTGATATTAAAAGTATAAGCGTTACGTTTATGGCAAGGAATTAAAAATAATATGGCGCTGCTACAGAATAGGGATGGTTATTATCGCTCAGGTAATCTTAAGAGGAAGATAAAACACTCACCGTAGCGTTATTCTATTGATGAAATTATGATAAATTCACTATCGGAACAACTTCCGTTAAAAACGATAGGTATAGTTTTAACGGATGATTATTATACTTATTTAGGCATCGCTTCACTCTTTGAGGATGGGAAGTGCTTTATGTTCCCACTCAATGG
Organism: Salmonella sp. JXY0409-18; assembly: GCF_020268625.1. Lineage (NCBI taxonomy): Bacteria > Pseudomonadati > Pseudomonadota > Gammaproteobacteria > Enterobacterales > Enterobacteriaceae > Salmonella > Salmonella sp. JXY0409-18. Next base: position 3,473,688 of record NZ_CP084216.1, on the reverse strand, counting down.
AGAATATAATTCGTGTCAGATATCAGCTAGCGAAGATATCATAATTATTATTGATGGACGAGTTTTGATTCAGGGGGTCTGGAAAGGTTTTAAGGCGCTCATGCAGCATTATCCACATGCTCGTCGGATCTGGCTCACGCGCAGAGATATTGGAAAACTTTATCCACATGGCTGCGATAGAGATCCTGATATCGATCCCGATTTGGCAAAGCCTGTTTTTATTGAACATTTCATTAAATACGCTTGTGCAAACGATGTAGCGGTCGGTGAACTTGCGCCGTTGACAAAAAAGGAGGAGGAGTTGTTATGGCACTTTTTATATAAAAAGTCGATGAGTCAGATCGCCAGTAGCTATGGCATGAGTCGTAAGACTTTGTACATTCATAGATTGCGTATCTGTCGTAAATATGGCTTCAAACGCTTTTTCCATTTGCTATTTATTTACCAAAGAAGTCGCCATATCTTCGCATCTAAAATTTGCCGTGTAGACAAAAACGCCGATCAGGCTTGAAGCAAACAAGATGAAAAAGTTAACGATGAGAGAGTGTGAAAGCATCAATCCTACTTTGCTGCTTGCCATTAAGATACTTATCTCGGCGCTTGACGAAAAAACAAAAATAAGGCTCAGAGAGCATATTGAAAAAACTGAACAAGAAATAGCCTCAAGCATACATGATAGCATCATGACAGAGACTTTTCTTCAGCAAATGAAAGACATTCGTTACATCTTAAATATAGTTCCTTGACGGCGTTCAGAAGCAAGAACGCGTTATTATTTAATGATTAATAGACCAGGTATTAGTATGAAAAAGATCTTAGTATGTTTCGTCGGCTTGGCTTTAACCGCATGTAGTGCTAATTCGTTGAATTATGGCGCTGAACAGGTACGGGTGATGACCAGCGAGCCAGGTAAGGAATGCAGCTACTTAGGAGATATCACGGGCAGCCAGGGGAATTTCTTTACCGGTGGCTGGACTTCCAACAGTAACCTGGAAACGGGTGCCCGTAACGATCTGAAAAACAAAGCTTATAAAATGGGCGGTAATACGGTAGTCCTGTTAACCCAGCGTGCAGGCCAGACAGGAAGTTCATGGCACGGTTCGGGCTCAAGCAAACAAACGAATGTCACGTTAAGCGGGAACGTTTATCGTTGCCCTCGTTAACCTTATTTTGCAGGCAATATATGCCTGTTTAGCGCGCGCGCCGCACTGGCGACGCGCGCTATTTGGGCTAACCTTGCTTTTTCTCGCTGTATTCCCGCCAACCGCCGCCTAATGCTTTATACAGATTAATGATATTCAGCTGTTGCATGAGACGTGTGCGTACCAGGCGCTGTTGCGCGCCATAAAGCATACGATGGGTATCAAGCAGCGTAAGGTAGTCATCGATGCCTTCCTGAAAACGGAGTCCGGCCAGCTCATAGGCGATTTGACTGGCTTCAACCGCGCGTTGTTCTGATTGCACCTGGTCATTCAGCGTACGCTGTCCCGCCAGACCATCCGCCACGTCGCGAAAGGCTTGCTGAATAACGTTTTCATACCTGGCGATTTCAATCTGTTTTTGGACATGCGCCCTGTCCAGGTCAGCGCGTAATGCGCCGCCGTGAAAGAGAGGCAAGGTGATTTGCGGTAGAAAACGCCAGCTTCCCGATCCCGGTTCAAAGAGCCCGCTAAGAGACGCGCTGGCCGTTCCCGCCGTGCCTGTCAGGCTGATTGTCGGGAAGAAGGCGGCGCGCGCTGCGCCTATTCGGGCGTTTGCGCCGCGCAGCCTGTACTCGGCGGCGCGAATATCCGGGCGGCGTACCAGCAGATCTGACGGTAATCCGCCTGGCAGAGTGGTCGGGATCGCGCCTTCCGTAAGCGTGACCGCCTCGTTTAGTCGACGCGACAGTTCAGGCGTGAGCGGCTGGCCCAACAGCAATTCCAGCGCGTTACGATCCCGCGCCAACTGTCGCGTATACGCCGCGCGATTGATTTCGGCAGAACGCAGCGCGATCTCCGCCATACGCAGATCGAGCTGTGTGGCGTTGCCTGTCCGGGCAAGCTGGGTTGTCAATGTGTATGAACTTTTTTGCGCGGCCAGCGTATCTTCGGTTAAGCGCAGCAGCTCCCGGTCAGCCCGTAGCGTCAGCCAGGCGCTGGCGACTTCGGAAACCAGGCTCATTCGCGCCGCAATGTACGTCTCATCAAGCGCCATATAGGCGGCTAATGCCTGGTCGCTAAGGCTTCGCACTCGCCCCCAGAGATCCAGTTCCCAGGCCGTCGTCGCCCCAGCCATCTCGTAGCGTCGGTTAATCTCAGGCTCGTCCGTGACGCTGAGATCGGCGGGAGTGCGACCGGCGTCCATGGCGGTGGCGATGCCGAGCGTCGGCAGCATCTCCGCGCGCTGAATGCGGTATAACGCCCGGGCGGCTTCAACATTGAGACCTGCCTTGCGTAAATCCCGATTATTGCGTAACGCGATCGCGATCAGTTCCTGTAGAAGCGGATCGTGGAAGAAATCACGCCAGCCAATGCCAGCGGCATCCGGCGCGCCAGAAACGGTTGACGTTGCGTAGGGATAGACCATCGCAGTCGGCGATGCGGGGCGTTCGTGCTTCGGCGCCATCGTACAGCCAGCAAGCGTGGTGACGAAAGCAAGCGTCGCCAGCGTGGCGGTCTGCCGATAGCCTGTAAAAGTGATCTTCATTATGCCATTCCCATCATTATGCTTGCTGATCATGCGAATCAACGCGGTTCTCACGCTTTAATGCCATCCTGCGAACCACCACGTAAAATACAGGCGTCAATAACAGGCCGAAGAGCGTGACGCCCAACATTCCGGCAAACACGGCGATGCCCATCGCATGTCGCATTTCCGCGCCGGCACCCGTCGCGAGTACCAGCGGTACTACGCCTGCGATAAAGGCGAATGAGGTCATCAGGATAGGACGTAGACGCAGGCGTGACGCTTCCAGCACGGCGGTCAGCGGGTCTGCGCCGTCGTGTTCTTTGGCGCGGGCAAACTCGACAATCAAAATGGCGTTCTTGGCCGCCAGGCCGACCAGCACCACGAAACCAATCTGCGTAAAGATATTGTTATCTCCGCCAGATACCCACACGCCGACAATGGCTGAGAGTAATGACATAGGCGCAATAAGCAGGACGGCGAAGGGCAGCGACCAACTGTTATACTGCGCCGCCAGGATCAGGAAGGCCAACAGCACCGCCAGCGCAAAGATAGCAAGCGCGGAGTTGCCGGCCTGTTTTTCCTGATAAACCAGATCGGTCCATTCGAAGACCATCCCTTCCGGCAACGTTTCACGCACGATCTTTTCAATCGCGTCCGTCGCCTGTCCGGAGGAGAAGCCCGGAGCCGGTCCACCACTAATATCTACCGAGGGGAAGCCGTTGTAATGGATGATTCTGTCCGGCCCTGACTGGCGCATAATCGTGACGAAAGCGCTAAGCGGGATCATCTCGCCCTTCGCATTGCGGACTTTAAGCAGGCCGATATCCTCTTGCTGCATACGGAATGGCGCATCGGCCTGCGCCATCACCCGCCAGGTGCGGCCAAATCGGTTGAAATCGTTGACGTAAAGCGAGCCGAGGTTAATTTGCAACGTTTCAAAGATGTCGGTGAGCGATACCCCCATTGATTTCGCCTTTACCCGGTCGATATCCACCTGTAATTGCGGGGCGTTCGTCTGGAAACTGGCCAGCATATTGGCCAGTTCGGGCGTCTGCATCGCCTTAGACATAATCTCGCTTTGCACCTTTGTCATCGCTTCAAATCCCAGTTCCGCACGATCTTCAATCTGCAATTTAAAGCCGCCCGTCGCGCCAAGCCCTGGAACCGGCGGCGGCGGGAAGATGCCAATAAATCCGTCGGGAATGTGGCTAAATTTGTGCATTAGCTTTCCGGCGATAGCGTTAGCGGAAAGTGAAGGATCTTCACGCTCGTCAAAGGGTTTCAGCATGGCGAACATCAGCGCCGAATTTGGCACATTTACCGGGCCGTTAACCGACAGGCCGGGGAAGACGACGACGCTTTCGACGCCGGGTTCCGCCAGCGCGATAGCGGACATCTGTTTTACGACCGCCTCTGTGCGATCCAACGATGCGCCGCTTGGGAGCTGGGCGATGCCGACGAGATAGTATTTATCCTGCGCAGGCACAAACCCGTTCGGCACCTGATGGAAGCCAAGCCAGGTCAGCCCCACAAAGCCAGCATAGAGCACCATCACAATGACGCTGCCGCGCACGGCCCGACGGACGGCGCTAACATAGCGGTTCGACGCGCTGTCGAAGAAACGGTTAAAGCGATGGAAAAAACTGCCAGTGACCGTGCCCATCAACCGCGTTAGCCAGTCAGCCTTCGCAGTATCGTGGTGCGGTCTTAGCAAAATGGCAGCCAGCGCAGGGGAGAGCGTCAGCGAGTTAATGGCCGAAAGGATGGTCGAAATAGCGATGGTCAACGCGAACTGACGATAAAACTCACCCTGCAGGCCCGCCAGGAATGCGGAAGGGATAAAGACCGCCGTTAGCACCGAGGTAATAGAAAGAATGGGACCAGTGACTTCATCCATCGCCTTCTTTGCCGCCTCTCCGGGACTTTTGCCCTGCGAGATATGCCGTTCCACGTTTTCGACCACAACGATGGCGTCATCGACAACGATACCTATCGACAGGACCAAACCAAACAGCGAAAGCGTATTTAGCGAAAAACCAAACAGGTGCATCAAGGCAAAGGTGCCGACCAGCGAAACGGGAACCGCCACCAGAGGAATAATGGACGCCCGCCAGGTTTGCAGGAACAGCACCACGACAAGGACGACCAGCACGAGGGCTTCCAGCAACGTAATCGCCACCGATTGTAGCGATGCGCGCACGAAGACCGTAGGATCATAGGCAATCCGGTATTCGATATCCTGCGGGAAGTTTTGCTGCAACTCATCCATTTTGCCGCGAATCGCGTTAGAAACGTCAATCGCATTAGCGCCCGGACTTTGAATAATCTGTAACGCTGGCGCCGCTTCGCCATTCAGTAAACTGCGCAGCGTATAGGCATCTGCGCCCAGCGTGACGCGGGCGACATCACGCAGACGCGTCACCTCGCCGTCAGCGCCGATTTTTACCACAATCTCGCCGAACTGTTCTTCGCTGGTCAGGCGGCCCAGCGTGTTCACCGTCATCTGAAAAGCGGCGGAGGCCTCCGGCTGTTGCCCGACGGAACCGGCGGCGACCTGTACGTTTTGTTCCCGCAACGCCGTAACGATATCACTGGCGGTAAGACCGCGGTTGGCGATTTTCGCCGGGTCCAGCCAGATGCGCATGGCGTACTCGCCCGCGCCCCAGACGAGAACATCGCCGACGCCGGGTAAACGGGCCAGTTCGTCGCGAACCTGCCGGATGGCAAAGTTAGACAGGTAAAGCGAGTCATAGCGTTTTTGCGGCGAGACAAGATGGACCACCATCAACATATCGGGGGACGTTTTCTCCGTTACAACGCCAATTCGCTGGACTTCTTCGGGCAGGCGAGGCAGCGCGCGGGATACCCGGTTTTGCACCTGAATTTGCGCCATATCAGGATCGGTTCCCTGTTCGAAGGCGATAGAGATAACCATGCGACCATCAATGGCCATCTGGGTATTCATATACAACATGCCGTCAACGCCGTTGATCACCTGTTCCAGCGGCGCGGCTACCGTATCGGCAATCACTTGCGGGTTAGCGCCGGGGTAGCTGGCGCTAACCTGTACCGTGGGCGGCGTAACGGCCGGATATTCACTCAGCGGCAGTTTTAAAAAGGCGATAGCGCCAGCCAGCAGCATTAACAGCGACAGGACGATGGCGAAGATGGGGCGTGCGATGAAAAAGTGGGTAAATTTCATTGGCGCACCGCCTTCGGCGCACTGTCGCCGTCCGCTTTAGTCAATGTCGCGGTCTGTTTATCGGGCATATTCTGCCGCATCGGCACCAGACGCGGCGCAACGGTCATGCCAGGACGCACCAGCCCCTTGAGGATGATTTTTTCTCCCGGCTGTACTCCCTGTGTAACGACGCGGAGTCCATCGACCATTTGTCCCAACTCAACCGGACGATACTCCACCTGATTCTCCTTGCCGACGATCAGCACATAGTTTTTGCCCTGATCGGCGCTCACCGCCAGATCGTCAATCAGCACGGTTTCCCGCGGCTCGCCGATGGGCAAACTGATTCGGGCAAACAGGCCGGGAGAAAGCATTCCGTCGGGGTCAGGAATCACGGCGCGCGCCCGGATAGTGCCGGTGCTGCGGTTCATCTGATTGCCCATAAAGTCGAGTACGCCCTGATAAGGCAGCCCGTTATCGGTGGTTAACCCCATGTTGACTACCGGTGGATTTTTGTCGGAGCGGGTATGCCGTAACGCCTTCAGCCAGGTGGCTTCGTCAATATCGAAATACACATACATGGGATTGTGAGACACGATAGTCGTCAGAAGCGTGGCGTTACCCGCTACGCCGCCGCTGACCAGATTGCCCCGGGTCACCAGTATGCGGTCAACGCGTCCGGCAATGGGCGCGGTAATACGGGTCCAGGAGAGTTCAAGGCGCGCTGCGGCGACGGCGGCTTTGGCCGATTGCATCTGCGCCTGTCGCGCATTACGCGTGGCGGTGACATCGTCAGCGTTTTTACGTGATACGGCGCCGCTGGCGACCAGTCGTTGAATGCGATCGAAATCCGCCTGCGCCTGGCGGGCCAGTACTTCAGCCTGACGTAATTGCGCGACGGCGGTGTCGAGGGCGACCTCGAACGGGCGCGGATCGATCTGGAACAGCAGTTGTCCGCGGCTTACCAGACGTCCTTCCGGAACGCTGACGGCGTCAAGGGTTCCTCCCACGCGCGAACGCAGCTCCACGGTCTCCGGCGCGGCCAGAAAACCGGTGAATTCCGCCGTAGGCGCGAGTGTGCGGCTAAGGGCTTTAGCAACCGGTACCGACGGTGGAGGCGGCGCGCTGGCCGGGGGGCCGACGGCGTTGCCTTTATCCCATAGTGCTTCGCCGGCCATGTAAATCACGCCCCCGATGGCGGCGATGACGCCGGCTATCAACATAATTTTGAATGTTCTACGCATGTCGTTTCCCTCTTTACCGCAGCGTGTCGGCCATTCCGCAACGCTGCCGCAGAATTTTTGACAAAGGCTAGGCGTTACAACGAAGGAAAGGTCAAGCGTTCCTGACGGGTTTTTTCGGGGCGTGGGTCGGCATCGTGGCGTAAATGTCTCGCATCATCCTCTTTTATGAGCCATCTCACATTCTCGCCGAACCGTGCAGCCTGAATACGCTTGACCTTCCCACAATGGCAAGCTTTAGGCTTTCTGATACCGAATAGTCAGGATGGGGAAGTCGTCATGAGTCAGTCAGAAAATCGTCACGACACGATAAGCTTACTTATTGAAGGTATGACCTGCGCGTCGTGTGTCGCTCGCGTTGAAAAAGGTATTAAGGCTGTGCCTGGCGTAACGGACGCTACGGTGAATCTGGCGACGGAGCGCGCCACCGTCCGCGGGACGGCGTCGGCGGAGGCGGTGATCGCGGCGATTGAAAAAACGGGGTATGAGGCGCGACCGGTAGAGACGGCGGGGCAGGGCGAAGACGACTCTGAAGAGAAAAAAGAGGCCGAGCGCGTCAGGCTGAAGCGCGATCTGATTCTCGCCAGCGTGCTGGCGCTCCCCGTTTTTGTGCTTGAAATGGGTTCGCACCTTATTCCTGGTATGCACGAGTGGGTGATAAAAACGATTGGCCTGCAACAAAGCTGGTACTGGCAATTTGCACTGACCCTGTTGGTGCTGACGATCCCCGGTCGCCGTTTTTACCTTAAAGGGTTCCCGGCGCTGGCGCGTCTGGCGCCGGACATGAACTCGCTGGTCGCCGTGGGAACCGCAGCGGCATTCGGCTACTCGCTGGTGGCGACCTTTACGCCCGACCTGTTGCCTGAAGGGACGGTAAACGTCTATTACGAGGCCGCCGCAGTGATTGTCGCGCTTATTCTGCTGGGGCGCTTTCTGGAGGCAAGGGCGAAGGGGCGGACTTCCGAAGCGATTAAACGTCTGGTGGGGCTACAGGCGCGGGTCGCGCATGTGTTACGCGAGGGCCGCATCGTGGATATCCCTGTCGACGAAGTTGTGCTGGGCGACTGTGTGGAGGTTCGGCCAGGCGAGCGGATACCGGTTGACGGCGAAGTGACCGAAGGCCGCAGCTTCGTTGACGAGTCGATGATTACCGGCGAACCGATACCGGTAGAGAAATCCGCAGGAAGCGCGGTGGTGGGTGGTACCGTAAACCAAAAAGGCGCGCTCACGCTGCGGGCGACCGCCGTCGGCGGACAGACCATGCTGGCGCAAATCATTCGTCTGGTGGAACAGGCGCAGGGTTCAAAACTGCCGATTCAGGCCGTCGTGGATAAAGTGACGCTGTGGTTTGTCCCAATGGTAATGCTTATTGCTGCGCTGACCTTTGTGGTATGGCTGGCGTTTGGGCCGTCGCCAGCGCTGACTTTCGCTCTGATCAATGGCGTTGCGGTTCTGATTATCGCCTGTCCTTGCGCGATGGGCCTGGCGACGCCGACCTCCATTATGGTGGGAACCGGTCGTGGGGCTGAAATGGGCGTGCTGTTCCGTAAGGGGGAGGCGTTACAGCTACTCAAAGACGCTAAGGTGGTGGCCGTAGACAAAACCGGGACGCTTACCGAAGGCCGCCCGGTACTGACCGATCTCGACGTGGCCAGCGGCTTTGAACGCCGTGAGGTGCTGGCGAAAGTCGCGGCGGTAGAATCGCGTTCAGAGCATCCGATTGCCCGTGCGATTGTCGTGTCGGCAGAAGAGGAAGGGATCGCGCTACCAGGCATGAGCGGCTTCGAATCGGTGACCGGGATGGGCGTATACGCTACCGTTGCCGGTACGCGTGTTGACGTGGGGGCCGATCGCTATATGCGCGAAATTGGCGTGGATATTAGCGGCTTCGCCACCACCGCCGAACGGTTAGGGCAGGAAGGGAAATCGCCGCTCTATGCGGCTATTGACGGTCAACTGGCGGCGATTATCGCCGTGGCCGATCCGATCAAACCCAGTACGCCCGCCGCGATTAACGCTTTACATCAACTCGGGATTAAGGTCGCCATGATCACTGGCGATAATGCCCGCACGGCACAGGCTATCGCCAGACAGTTAGGAATTGATGACGTGGTCGCCGAGGTATTGCCGGAAGGGAAAGTCGAGGCGATACGGCGCCTGAAAGCGGCGTATGGGCAGGTGGCGTTTGTCGGCGATGGCATCAACGATGCGCCAGCGCTGGCGGAGTCCGACGTGGGGCTGGCGATTGGCACCGGCACCGATGTGGCGGTGGAATCCGCCGACGTCGTACTAATGTCCGGTAACCTGCAAGGCGTGCCGAATGCTATCGCGCTGTCTAAAGCGACCATCCGCAATATCCACCAGAATCTGTTCTGGGCCTTTGCTTACAATACGGCGCTGATTCCTGTCGCGGCAGGCGCGCTATTTCCGGTCTGGGGCATATTATTGTCCCCGGTATTCGCCGCAGGGGCGATGGCGATGTCGAGCGTGTTCGTGCTGGGCAACGCTTTGCGGCTGCGCCGTTTCCGGGCGCCGATGGCAACCCCATCCGACACATCCACGACCTGAGGAGGAGCGTCATGAACATCGGTAAAGCAGCTAAAGCATCGAAAGTTTCGGCCAAAATGATTCGCTACTATGAACAGATTGGTCTGATTCCCGCGGCAAGTCGGACGGATTCCGGCTATCGGGCCTATACCCAGGCTGATGTTAATCAATTGCATTTTATACGCCGCGCGCGCGACCTCGGTTTTTCAGTTGCTGAAATCAGCGACTTACTGAATCTTTGGAATAACCAGTCGCGGCAAAGCGCTGACGTCAAACGCCTGGCGCAGACGCACATTGATGAACTGGACAGACGTATCCAGAACATGCAGCACATGGCGCAAACCCTCAAAGCGCTGATTCACTGCTGCGCCGGCGACGCGCTGCCAGATTGCCCCATTCTGCATACGCTTGGACAACCTGACGATAGCGAGCCGGAGGCGCGTACCGGAGCGGTATTGTGCCGTCCTCGTCGCCACGGACTGGCAAAGCGTCTGTAAGTCCTGAGATTACGCTTGACCTTCCAACACTGGCAAGGCCCAGACTGGCAACAGTTCCCACACAAAAGGAGTTCACTATGCAGTTCCATATTGATGACATGACCTGCGGCGGCTGCGCCAGTACGGTAAAAAAGACGATTCTGACTCTTGATGCTAATGCGACGGTGAGAACCGACCCGGCGACGCGTCTGGTTGACGTTGAAACGTCGCTATCCGCGGAGCAGATTGCCGCCGCCCTGCAAAAGGCCGGTTTCCCGCCGCGCGAGAGGTAATCGTCAATGGCGATCGGTCTGGCGACAGGCCGGTCGCGATACGCTAGCCACGCTTCGCTTTCCTTTGCATGAGATAATCCCCATAAAAAGTGTGACAAATCATGTGCCAGTAAGCTTTGTTAATAATATGTAATGATTTGTCTATTTTTGCTAACATTTTACCTGCTATATACAAAAAGATAACAAATAAGTAGCGCAACGCTACCTTGTTACGTCGCTTTGACGACGGGAGCGCTCCAGCGTTTCGCCGCTTCAAAGCTTGATGTTATTTTTTGATGCAGGACACTACCTATGTACACCCCCCTGAACTGGACGACGACACAACGACATGTGGCGTTTGCCAGCTTTACCAGTTGGATGCTGGATGCGTTTGATTTCTTTATCCTTGTCTTTGTACTTAGCGATCTCGCCGAATGGTTTCACGCTTCCGTATCGGACGTTTCCATTGCGATTATGCTGACCCTGGCGGTACGTCCCATTGGCGCGCTGCTATTTGGTCGAATGGCGGAAAAGTACGGACGTCGACCGATACTGATGCTCAATATTCTGTTCTTCACGGTGTTTGAACTGCTTTCCGCCTGGTCGCCCACCTTCATGGCATTTCTGATTTTTCGGGTCATGTACGGCGTGGCGATGGGCGGGATATGGGGCGTCGCGTCATCACTGGCGATGGAAACCATTCCCGATCGTTCGCGTGGCCTGATGTCGGGCATTTTTCAGGCGGGCTATCCCTGCGGCTATCTGTTCGCCTCGGTTATTTTTGGCCTCTTCTACAGTATGGTAGGCTGGCGCGGCATGTTCCTGATTGGCGCCCTGCCTGTTGTCTTGCTGCCTTATATCTGGTTTAAAGTGCCGGAATCCCCCGTCTGGCTGGCGGCCAGAGCGCGTAAAGAGAATACCGCGCTGCTTCCTGTTCTGCGCAAACAGTGGAAGTTGTGTCTGTATCTGGTGCTGGTCATGGCGTTCTTTAACTTTTTCAGTCACGGCACGCAGGATCTCTATCCTACCTTCCTGAAGATGCAGCATGGTTTTGATCCGCATCTGATCAGTATCATTGCGATTTTTTATAACATTGCCGCCATGCTCGGCGGTATTTTCTACGGTACGCTATCGGAACGTATTGGGCGTAAAAAAGCGATCATGATCGCCGCCTTTCTTGCGCTTCCGGTACTCCCGCTATGGGCATTTTCCAGCGGATCATTCACGATTGGCCTGGGCGCGTTCCTGATGCAGTTTATGGTGCAGGGCGCCTGGGGTGTCGTGCCGACCTGGCTGAACGAGCTGGTTCCGGCGAATGCGCGCGCTGTACTGCCAGGGTTTGTTTACCAACTCGGTAATTTACTGGCGTCGGTTAATGCGACGTTACAGGCCCGCATCGCGGAAACGCATGGTGGCAATTACGGGTTGGCAATGGCGATCGTGGCTGGCGCGGTGGCTATTTTAATCTGTGTATTTGTGGCATTTGGTCGCGAGACCCGGGGAGTCGTCATCTCCGGTACAGATAGCGACGCCCTCCCGGAGTCGGCCATCGGTCATCGCACGTAAACACTACGCTCCTGGCGCATACTGTCGCCGGGAGCGCTCCTTCCTCCTGTGGTTTTTACGCCCTTTCAACGAACAACAAAGGTTAATGATGGCATCTGCCTTTCGTGACCATTACAATCATCGCTTACTTTTTTCTTTATAAGAAATTGATTGTTGGACCTTAAAATTGTCAACGGAGCGAAGATATCATGTTGAAAGATAACCAAAAACACAACGAGTCTGTTGCCCCGAATAGCGCCTTTCTGTCTGAGTTACAACGTGCATTACCGGAATTTTTTACCGCCGATCGCTATAACGAGCAGGGCGAACTGATCGCGAAAGGCGGATTTGATCTCGCCAAATTTGAGCGCGCGTTGAAAGCGCGTAATATTGATGAGCTGACTAGCGGTTATCAGATTGATTTTATTGGCAAAGATTACGCAAAAAAACAGGCGGGTGAAAAATCCGTTACCGTTATCGTTCCTGACGTGGAACACAATACTCTGGCAGAAAATAAAAACAGCCATAATCTTTTTCTGACCGGAGATAATCTGGATGTGTTACGCCATCTGCAAAATAATTACGCCGATACCGTCGATATGATCTATATCGATCCCCCTTATAACACCGGGTCGGACGGGTTTGTCTATCCCGATCATTTTGAATATAGCGATCGGGCGTTGCAGGATATGTTTGGTCTTAATGATACTGAACTGGCACGTTTAAAATCCATTCAGGGTAAATCGACGCACTCCGCGTGGTTATCTTTCATGTATCCGCGTCTTTTCCTGGCCAGGAAGCTCCTGAAAGATACCGGATTTATTTTTATCTCTATCGACGATAATGAGTACGCCAATCTTAAATTAATGATGGATGAGATTTTTGGCGAAGGCGGATTTGTCACCAATGTGATGTGGAAGCGCAAAAAAGAGATTTCTAACGACTCTGATAACGTTTCCATCCAGGGGGAATACATTCTTGTTTACGCCAAAACCGGTCAGGGCGCTTTACGTTTAGAACCGCTTTCTAAAGAGTATATTCAGAAATCCTATAAAGAACCGACCGAACAGTTTCCAGAAGGGAAATGGCGCCCGGTGCCGTTAACGGTGTCAAAAGGGCTGAGCGGCGGCGGCTATACCTATAAAATTACCACGCCGAACGGTACGGTACACGAAAGACTATGGGCTTATCCTGAAGCCAGTTACCAAAAACTGGTGGCCGATAATCTGGTCTATTTTGGCAAAGATAACGGCGGTATTCCCCAGCGAGTCATGTACGCGCATCACAGTAAAGGGCAGCCAACGACCAATTACTGGGATAACGTCGCGTCGAATAAAGAGGGGAAAAAGGAGATTCTGGATCTCTTCGGCGACAACGTTTTTGATACGCCGAAACCGACCGCATTATTGAAGAAAATCATCAAGCTCGCTATCGATAAAGACGGCGTCGTTCTGGACTTTTTTGCCGGTTCCGGCACTACGGCCCATGCGGTAATGGCGCTGAATGAAGAAGATGGGGGGCAGCGCACGTTTATTCTGTGTACTATCGATCAGGCATTAAGCAATAACACTATCGCGAAAAAAGCAGGTTATAACACTATTGATGAAATCAGCCGTGAGCGAATTACACGCGTTGCGGCGAAGATCCGCGCCAACAATCCCACGACCAATAGCGATCTCGGTTTTAAACATTATCGTTTTGCCACTCCGACACAGCAGACGCTGGACGATCTGGATAGCTTCGATATTGCTACCGGCCATTTTATCAATACCAGCGGTCAACTGGCCGCTTTCACCGAGTCAGGATTTACCGACATGATCAATCCTTTTTCCGCCAGAGGATTGGGCGTGCCGGGCGGCGCAAGCGGCGAAGAGACCTTATTAACGACATGGCTGGTCGCCGATGGTTATAAAATGGATATTGACGTACAGACCATTGATTTTTCCGGCTATTGCGCCAGGTATGTTGATAATACGCGCCTGTATCTGATTGATGAACGATGGGGAACCGAGCAGACCCGCGATCTTCTCAACCACATTGGTACGCACCAGCTTCCGGTTCAGACCATTGTCATTTACGGCTACTCTTTCGACCTTGAATCCATTCGTGAACTGGAAATCGGCTTAAAACAGCTTGATCAAAAAGTGAACCTGGTGAAGCGTTATTAAGAGGGGATGATGATGAATATTTTACTGGAAGAACTTCCCCATCAGGAACAGGCGTTAGCGGCGATTCTGGCGAGTTTCACCGGTATCGATCACGCGCAGGCCGATCATAATCACTATGCTAATCCGCTGATTAAGGAACGTTACGACGATAAGGCCAATATTGACGTTAAAATGGAGACCGGGACGGGCAAAACCTATGTCTATACCCGGTTGATGTATGAACTGCATCAGAACTACGGCCTCTTCAAATTTGTGCTGGTGGTGCCGACGCCAGCCATTAAAGAAGGCGCGCGGAACTTTATCATCAGCGATTACGCCAGACAGCATTTTTCACAGTTCTACGAAAATACGCGGATGGAACTTTGCACCATTAACGCCGGTGATTTTAAAGTAAAGTCGGGGCGTAAAAATTTTCCGGCCCAGCTATTAAGTTTTACCGATGCCAGCCGTCGTGATAGCCATACGATTCAGGTTTTGCTGATCAATGCGCAAATGCTCAATTCCGCCAGTATGACGCGAGACGATTACGATCAAACGCTCCTGGGTGGGCTGACGTCGCCTGTTAAAGGGCTGCAAATGACGCGACCGGTGGTCATTATTGATGAACCGCATCGTTTTGCGCGAGATAACAAATTTTATCGAGCGATTCAGGCTATTCAGCCGCAAATGATCGTCCGCTTTGGCGCTACCTTCCCGGATATTGTCGAAGGTAAGGGTAAAAATAAATGTGTACGTAAAGATTACTATCGCCGGCAACCGCAGTTTGATCTCAACGCGGTGGACAGTTTTAACGATGGTTTGGTGAAAGGTATTGATATTTATTACCCGAATCTCCCCGAAGAACAGGCCAACAATCGTTATATCGTTGACAGCGTCACGGCAAAGAAATTAATCCTCCGACGGGGGAGCAAAATTGCCGAGGTTGGCGTGGGCGAAAATCTCGCCGATGTCGATGCAGGATTTGAGGGCAGTATTGAATATGCCGGCAGTAAAATGTTGTCGAACGATCTGGAGCTGGAGGCAGGGATGGCGCTGGTGCCAGGAACCTTTGGCGCAAGCTACCAGGAACTGATTATTCAGGACGCCATTGATAAGCATTTTGACACCGAGCAGGCAAATTTCTTACGCAGCAATGAGCCAGAAAATAATGCCCCGCGTATTAAGACCTTAAGCCTTTTCTTTATTGACAGTATTAAAAGCTATCGTGATGACGAAGGCTGGTTGAAACTGAAGTTTGAGTGTTTACTGAAAAAGAAACTGACGCAACTGATTGACGATTATCAGCGCAAGACCCTGCCGCGAGAAGTGGAGTATCTGTCGTTTCTGCAGGCCACGCTCGCCAGCCTGCACTCGGATAACCAAAACGTCCACGCTGGTTACTTTGGCGAAGACCGGGGAAGCGGCGATGAGGCGATCCAGGCTGAAGTAGATGATATTCTGAAAAATAAAGAGAAGTTGCTCAGTTTTTCAGACCATCACGGCAACTGGGAAACGCGCCGCTTTCTGTTTTCAAAATGGACGCTTCGCGAAGGCTGGGATAACCCGAATGTTTTTGTCATTGCTAAATTACGTTCTTCCGGTAGCGAGTCGAGCAAAATTCAGGAAGTGGGGCGCGGTCTGCGGCTACCGGTAGATGAAAACGGCCATCGCGTTCATCAGGAAGAGTGGCCGTCCCGGCTGTCGTTTCTGATTGGCTATGATGAAAAAACGTTTGCCAGTATGCTGGTTGATGAGATTAATCGCGACAGCAAAGTTCAGCTTAATGAGCAGAAACTGGATGAGGCGATGATCACACTCATCGTCACCGAGCGGCAAAAAGTCGATCCTGCGTTTACGGAGCTTCGTTTGCTGGAAGATCTGGATGATAAAAAACTGATCAACCGGAGTAATGAGTTTAAACCCAGCGTCACGCTTAACGGGGAAACCAAAAGTGGTTTTGCGTGGCTACTGGAGTTCTACCCTGAGCTGACGCAGGCTCGGGTGCGAGCGGATCGCATTCGTGACAATAAGCCCGCCTCCCGGCTGCGAGTCAGGTTACGCAAAGAGAATTGGGAACAACTTAGCAGTATCTGGGAGCAGTTTTCCCGCCGTTATATGCTGCAATTCGAGCGTAGCGGCGCTTCTCTGGAACAGATTGCCGCCGAGGTGCTGCGCGATCCGGCGCTGTATATACGCCAGAAGCCAAGCCAGGTGCAACAACGGCTGGTATCGAATGAAGATAATGGCCGTTTTGAAGTGGCGCAGCGGGAAGGCGAATTAGCCGCCAGCGAATTTATGGCGGGCATGAAATATGGCCATTTTCTTAAGCAACTGGCGTTACGCACCAGTCTGCCGGTTAACGTCCTGCACCCGGTGTTAATGGCGATGCTGCGTGATGTTTTGCACGGAGATTCACGTTATTTAAGCGAGATCTCGTTGGACAATATGACCCGCGCATTACAGGCGCGGATTAATGCGCATTTTGCGCAGCGCCACGATTATCTGCCTCTCGATTTTCAGGCTTCAACGTCGGTATTTGATTCCACGGCACGGCAGTTCAGAGAGGAGATTAGCGCTGAAATTGTGGGGAAAAATGTGGATGAGAATGCGATAGACGATCCCCGTTCTCTCTATCAAATACCGCCGTTGCGTTATGACAGCGTCGATCCAGAATTGCCGCTATTAAAATACGATTATCCGCAACAGGTTTCTGTGTTTGGCAAATTGCCTAAGCGGGCCATTCAGATCCCCAAATATACGGGGGGCTCTACTACGCCGGATTTTGTGTACCGTATTGAGCGTCAGGACGCCGACAGTGTTTATTTACTGGTTGAAACTAAAGCAGAAAATATGCGCGTAGGCGATCAGGTTATTCTTGATGCGCAACGTAAATTCTTCTATATGCTGCGTCGGCAAAATATCAATGTCGAGTTTGCGGAAGCGACCAGCGCGCCGGCGGTATTTTCTACGATCAATGGCTTGATTGAGGGGAAGGTAAACTAACGGGTTTGAATGGACCTTAACGGTTATCTTTTTGATAGACCATATAAAATGGCCGCCGCGCAGCGAGCGTTGCGGTCATTCTCCCTGTGCTGATCCCCCGTCCCGTAAACCGCGTTGACTTGAAGGTTATCGTTTTACGTCTATTCTTAACTTTCAGCTAAGCGTATTTTGCTGAAATTGCAAATAGTCTTGAGGACTCTGTTTTTTTGTTTTGCCGTTATTTTTATAACGGCCAGGTAGATATTGCCAATTGAATGTAACTAAGGGAGACATGTTATGCTAAATAGATACTACCGTTTCGCAGTCGAAAAAGACGACCCCTCCGAAGCGCCAGAGTCGGGCGATAAGCCTGACAGCCAGCCGCAAAAAAAATCGTAATTTATCTGGATATTCCCCGACGTTTTTACGTTTGGGGAAATAACCGTTTCGTTTCAACCTGGTTGCGAACAGTGAATATTTTACACGAAGTGACTATATATAAACGGGAGGGAATATGGAGTTTGATGCATTCTTTTTAGCGAGACTCCAGTTTGCCTTTACCGTCTCTTTTCATATTATTTTCCCCGCGATTACGATTGGCTTAGCCAGTTACCTGGTGGTACTGGAAGGTCTATGGCTAAAAACGCGTAATCCTGTCTGGCGCTCGCTCTATCAGTTCTGGCTCAAAATTTTTGCCGTCAACTTCGGGATGGGCGTGGTCTCCGGTCTGGTCATGGCTTACCAGTTCGGAACGAACTGGAGCGGTTTCTCCCAGTTCGCCGGCAGTATCACCGGGCCTTTATTAACCTATGAAGTGCTCACCGCATTCTTCCTGGAAGCGGGATTCTTAGGCGTGATGCTTTTTGGCTGGAACAAAGTCGGGCCGGGCCTGCATTTCTTGTCTACCTGTATGGTGGCGTTGGGCACGTTAATGTCGACGTTCTGGATTCTGGCGTCTAACAGTTGGATGCATACCCCGCAGGGATTTGAAATTCACAACGGTCAGGTGGTCCCGGTGGACTGGTTCGCGGTGATTTTCAACCCGTCGTTCCCGTATCGCCTGTTGCATATGTCCGTTGCGGCGTTTTTAAGTAGCGCGATGTTTGTCGGCGCGTCCGCTGCCTGGCATTTACTGAAAGGTAACGATACGCCGGCTATCCGCCGTATGTTCTCGATGGCGTTATGGATGGCGGTCGTGGTGGCGCCCGTTCAGGCATTGATTGGCGATATGCATGGCCTTAATACTCTGAAGCATCAGCCGGTCAAAATTGCCGCGATTGAGGGGCACTGGGAAAATACGCCCGGCGAGCCAACGCCGCTTACGCTGGTAGGCTGGCCGGATATGGAGGCGGAACGGACCCGCTATGCGCTTGAGATCCCGGCGTTGGGCAGTCTGATCCTGACGCATAGCCTGGACAAACAGGTGCCTGCGCTAAAAGATTATCCCAAAGAGGATCGCCCCAACTCTACCGTGGTGTTCTGGTCTTTCCGTCTGATGGTGGGCATGGGCGTACTGATGATCTTCCTGGGGCTGGCCAGCCTGTGGCTACGCTACCGACGCCGACTGTATCATTCGCGGCCCTTTATGCACTTTGCGCTGTGGATGGGGCCGTCCGGGCTTATCGCCATCCTTGCCGGATGGGTGACGACTGAAGTAGGACGTCAGCCGTGGGTGGTCTATGGCCTGCTGCGAACGCGTGATGCGGTTTCCGCGCACAGCACCTTGCAGATGAGCATCAGTTTGCTGGCCTTCTTTGTGGTCTATTCTCTGGTCTTTGGGGTTGGCTATATTTATATGATTCGCCTTATCCAGAAAGGGCCGCAGCCGGCGGAGACACCGACCGCTGAAACCGATGGCAGACCCGCGCGTCCTATCTCTGCCGTGGGAGAATCGCTTGAGCAGGAGAAACGCGAATGACCATCGATCTTCCGGTTATCTGGTTTGCTATTATCGTGTTCGCCACGCTGATGTATATCGTGATGGATGGTTTCGATCTGGGCGTCGGTATCCTGTTTCCGTTTATTCGTGATAAACACGATCGCGATGTTATGGTGAACTCAGTCGCGCCGGTATGGGACGGGAACGAAACCTGGCTGGTGCTGGGCGGGGCCGGGCTTTTTGGCGCGTTCCCGTTGGCTTATGCCGTCATCACCGACGCGCTGACTATCCCGCTGGTGGTTATGCTGCTTGGTCTTATCTTTCGCGGCGTCGCGTTTGAATTCCGTTTTAAAGCCACCGAGTCGCATCGCGCTTTCTGGGATAAATCCTTTATCGTCGGGTCAATCCTGGCGACCTTTGCCCAGGGGGTTGTGGTGGGGGCGGTGGTGAGCGGTTTTCAGGTGGAAGGGCGAACCTTTAGCGGTTCGCAGCTTGACTGGCTGACGCCGTTTAATCTGTTCTGCGGTGTCGGTCTGGTTGTCACCTACGCGCTGCTGGGCGCTACCTGGCTGATTATGAAAAGCGAAGATCCGCTGCATAGCCGGATGTGCGCGCTGTCGCGCCCGTTGTTGATCGTCTTGTTGCTGGTGATGGGAGGCGTCAGCGTGTGGACGCCGCTCACCCACGACGACATCGCCGAGCGCTGGTTCACGCTGCCCAATTTATACTACTTCCTGCCGGTGCCTGTGCTGGTGTTGGCTTTTAGCGTCTGGCTATGGCGCAGCGTGAAAAAACCAGAATCCCATGCGCGTCCATTTATTCTCACGCTAGGGCTGATTTTTCTGGGGTTCAGCGGGTTAGGCATCAGTATTTGGCCGAATATTATTCCACCGGATATTTCGCTGTATGCCGCCGCCGCGCCGCCGCAAAGTCAAAGCTTTATGCTGGTTGGGGCGCTGATAATCATCCCGATTATTCTGGCTTATACCTTCTGGAGCTACTACGTCTTCCGTGGAAAAGTGCGACATGGAGAGGGATATCACTGATGGTTAAAGTGAAAAAATGGTCGCGGCGAGTCGTATGGATGGTCGCGATATGGTGCGCCAGCGTGCTTCTGCTGGCGGGCGTCGGAATGTTGTTCAGACTGCTCATGACCTCCGCAGGATTTCGCTCCTGACTGATACCCCCCGGACGCGCTTTCGTCTCTGGCGAAAGCGCGTTTTTATCGACAGATCGGCGTTTATCGATCACCTTTGCTCGCCTTATCTCTCCCCTCAATAGCGGTTGATAATTATTCTCATCTTTATTGTCGTTCCCGGGCCGCAGTGATATGGTTACACAGTGGCTAACGCTCTGGTATAACGCAGATAAACGGTATTGATAATGTCTCCGATCTCCTGTCACTCTTCCGCCGCCCCGGCGATGAAAAAGATCTTTTCCGTCAGCGACTTCATCGCGTTTGGCGAGCGTTATGGCATTGATTACCGCTTCCCTGCGTTACCGCAGTATACGCAGAGTAGTCCCGTACTTCATGGCGATATCGAAGAGATAGCGCTTCCCGGCGGGATTTGCATTACACGCTCGGATGTTCACGTGTTACAACCTTATGAAACCACCTCTCGCCATAGCAGTCCGCTGTATATGCTGGTGGTGCTGGAAGGTAACGTTGCGCTGGCTGTCAATGAGCAGACCTTTTTGTTGAGCGCGGGGATGGCGTTTTGCTCGCAACTGAGTGAGCAGCAGACGATACGCGCCCATCACGGCGCAGACAGTAAATTGCGCACCCTGTCGCTGGGAATGTACCCGGACGGCGGATGGCGGGAGCGTTTGCCTGTCTCGCTGGCAGACGAGTGGGAAAATAGCGCGGCCTCGGCGAGGGTCTGGCAGGTGCCGGAGTTTCTGCTTTCAGGGCTACGCTATGCGCAGCAGCCCGGACCTCATACGGCGTCACGCCAGTTAATGCTGGAAGGCATCATGCTGCAATTGCTGGGCTATGCGCTAAATCTATGTCAGCCCGCGAAGCAAAAACGCGGGCTTCCCGTCACCGGTGAATATCAGCGGCTGGAGCTCATTCGGCGTTTACTGGAGCAGACGCCGGAAAAAGCCTACACGCTGAACGAACTGGCGCGTCGGGCGGCAATGAGTCCAAGTAGTCTGCGGTGCAAGTTTCGCCATGCCTATGGGTGTACCGTGTTTGATTATCTGCGCGATTGCCGCCTGGCGCGCGCGCGTCGTTATCTGATGGAGGGATACAGCGTGCAGCAGGCCGCCTGGATGTCAGGCTATCAACATGCCACAAACTTTGCGACGGCATTTCGTCGGCGTTATGGCTGCTCGCCCGGCGAGCTGCGTGACGCGTCTCTGACGGCGTCACGACACTGTGCGTAACGCGCTCCGCCAGAGCGGTAATATCCGCCGCTAACCCGGTTTTCTGCCGCTTTGGGTGATTTTTTATCATTGCGCATAGGCAATCTGGCGTTACGCATAGTGGTCCGTCATCTCTAAAAGGTAATAATTCTTATTTACAATAAAGATGCCTTTGGAGATGTTCATGTTTGCGACAACGCGTATGGCGCTATTGATAGGCGGAGCTATCGGCGGCGCGACTTTTCCTCTTTTTGCCCAGGAAACCACAAAAAATGATACCGTCATTGTCACCTCGCCCGTTCAGAGTGGCGCGACCAAGCTGGCGACGCCAGATATTGAAACGCCGCAGTCGGTATCCATTATTACCCGCCAGCAGTTTGAAGAGCAGGGCGCAACCAGCGTGCGTCAGGCGGTCAGCTACACCCCAGGCGTATACAGTAATCAGATAGGCGCCTCTAACCGCTTTGATTACATCGTATTGCGTGGTTTTTCGGACGGTAGTCTGGATAACGTCTATCTCGACGGGTTAAAAATGATGGGCGACACCAATTCACACAGTTCGTTGGTGGTTGACCCCTGGTTTCTGGAAGATATTGAGGTGGTACGCGGCCCGGCGTCCGTTCTGTATGGACGTTCATCGCCAGGCGGCATTGTCGCGCTGACGTCGCGAAAACCGGCGTTTGATGCCGGGGGAGAGGTGAAGCTGTTTGCCGGCAATCACAACCAGCGCGGGGCGGCTTTTGATGTGACCGGCCCACTGGATGACAATGAACGTGTGGCGGCGCGTCTTAGCGGCATGACACGTTACGCCGATTCGCAGTTTACCCCCTTGAAAGAGGAACGCTATGCGCTGATGCCGAGCCTGACCTGGCGAATTACCGATCGGACGCGTCTTGATCTTATGGCCTATCTGCACCGTGATCCGGAAGGCGGTAGCCACTCCGGACTGCCTTATCAAGGCACGGTTGTACCTTATAACGGCGGAAAAATTTCTAACACTTTCTTTGAAGGTGAAGATGACTACGACAAATACGATCGCCGTGAAAATATGGTGGGTTATAACATTGAGCATCTGTTCGATAACGGCTGGTCGGTACGGCAAAAATTGCGCTATTTGCATACCAAAGTGACGTTGAATCAGGTCTATGCCGCAGGTTGGTTGAATGAAACGGCGCTGAATCGCGGCTATTCCGGCTCCGGGGAGAAAATGTCGGCTATCGCGCTGGATAATCAGCTCGACGGCAGTGTGGATACCGGGGCGATTAATCATCGTCTGCTGGTGGGGATCGATTATCAGGATCGCAGTAATCATACTACTGGCTATTATGGCGCGTTTCCGCCGATTGACGCTTTCAACCCTGTTTATGGCGCTCAGCCGGATTACATTACGTTGTATAGCCGTGAAAAACATAAGCTGCGGCAGACCGGATACTATTTACAGGATCAGATGTCATGGGATCGCTGGCGCTTTACGTTGGGCGGTCGTTACGATCGGGTCAGCGTGTCTAACATCGACAAACTTCATGATTCACGCAGCGATCTCGATAAAAACAACGTCAGCACCCGTGCCGCGTTGCTTTATCTGTTCGACAATGGCGTCGCCCCCTATCTCAGTTATTCTACCGCGTTTACGCCAACCAGCTTCGCCGACGAAAACGGCAATGTGCTGGAACCGATGAAAGGCAAGCAGTGGGAGGCGGGGGTAAAATACGAACCGCTGGGGGGGAACAGCCAGTTTAGCGCCGCCGTGTATCGTATTAACCAGACCAATATCGCGACCAAAGTAGAACCTACCGATCCGTACCGCTCGATTGGTGAAATTGAGTCTAAAGGGGTTGAACTGGAGGCCATTAGCCATTTGTCGGATAGCGTCCGTTTGCAGGCGGCATATACCTATACTGATATCCGTTATAAGAAAAGTAGCCCGCAAGAGCAGGGTAAGCGCGCGGTTTATGCTCCACGGAACCAGGCCAGCGCCTGGCTAAGTTACGATGTGAAAAGCGGTCTGTTAGAGGGGCTGACTTTGGGCTCCGGCATTCGGTACGTCAACGGCGTGACCAGCGATCGCCTGAATACCCACACCTTGCCGTCCTATACACTGGTCGATATGGTGGTAGGGTATGATTTATCCAGCATTGGGTTAAATGGCTTGAGCGCCCAGCTCAACGTAAATAACCTGACGGACAAACGCTATGTCGCTGCCTGTAATTCGCTCTCTTATTGTTATTTTGGTGCCGAGCGTAGCATTGTAGGCAGCGTTTCATGGGCGTTTTGATAACGCTTATCGTCCGGTAGCAAAGGCTACCGGGCAAACATTAGCGGTGCGTCACGCCTTCATAGAGAAGTCTGAGCGCAAACATCCCGATAATGGCGCCGATAACACGGCTGGCAATGCGCTGTATTCGCCCATAAGCGCGGCGGACTGCGGGGAGCGAAAAGGCTTGGCTGAGAAAAATACGCCAGATAACGGATGACAGCACAATTCCGGCCCAGGCCATTAACCTTGCCCATGTGGGCGTTTCTGCGCTAAGTGTTACGGAAAAAATACTGATAAAAAACAGTACGGTTTGCGGATTGGATAAATCGGTCATTAATCCCCGGCGAAAGAAAATTGTCCACGGGGCGGCAATCGGCGTCTGGAGCGTGCTCATTTGCGGCGTCGCCTGGTGGCGAATACTGTTCCAGGCGAACCATAATAAATAGGCGCCGCCGACAATTTTGATAAGAGAAAATACCGCTTCGCATTGCGTAATGAGCGTCGCCAGACCGAAAAGCCCCAGCCCGGAATAAAAGGCGTCTCCCGTGGCGACGCCCAGGCCGGTGATGACTCCCGCCCGGCGTCCTGATGCGAGGCTGGTTTGCACCACCACAAACAGATTCGCGCCGGGATTAAAAAAGGTTAACACAAACAGACTGACGGTAAGCACAACGGCATGAAACGGCTCCATAGGCAACTCTTCCCATAGCCTCAAGAAATAACGTTCATCTTATTAATAGTCAAACCAGATGATTGCGAGTGAGATCACAAAGCAGGGGCGTTTTAATCCGCGTTGTTACGCCGACAGAGCGGGGGCTGACTGGATTTTTCCAGCAATCTACACTACTTATTTAATCAGTCCGAACGGCCTTTTTGTTCTGATAAAGCGATGATGGCGTAATAATAAAACGAGGGTTTTGCTATGAAAACTGGCTACAAGGTTATGCTTGGCGCATTAGCGTTTGTCGTGACAAACGTTTATGCCGCAGAAATCATGAAAAAAACGGACTTTGATAAAGTCGCCTCCGAATACACGAAAATTGGCACGATTTCCACCACCGGGGAAATGTCGCCGCTGGATGCCAGAGAAGATTTAATCAAAAAGGCGGATGAAAAAGGGGCGGATGTGGTGGTGCTGACGTCCGGGCAGACAGAAAATAAAATTCATGGTACGGCTGATATTTATAAAAAGAAATAAAAGCGTTGCATCATAAAAATACCCGCCTGGGTTTCCGGCGGGTATTTTTATTCCTGGCAACCGGCATCCGTTTTGCCGGATGACGGCCTGCAGTAAACGTAGCGCCATCAGGCATTCAGGACGCAGTCATTTGTCTTAATTACCCGACTGGTCTTTGGCACCTGCTTTTAAACGACGCCACAGAGTGGTGCGGCTAATCCCCAGATAACGCGCCGCCGCGGTCTTATCGCCCTTAAAGCGCGCCAGTACATCCTGTAACGCGTGCGCATCCACGGTTGAAGGCGTCAGCTCTGCTGTGTTCACCATAAGCTCAGGTAATAACTGCCGCATAAATTGCCTGTCCAGCGTTGGCGCGGGATCGACGCTTAAAAAAAGCGCCAGGCGCTCCATCATATTACGCAGTTCGCGAATATTACCGGGCCAGCGCCAGGCCAGCAAAAGTGGCTGACACTGTATCAATCCATGACGTATCGATTCGGTAAACGGAATTTCCATCGCCGCCAGCGACTGTTTTAAAAAGCTTTCCGCCAGCGGCAAAATATCAGCCTGCCGCTCGCGCAAAGGAGGAAGCGTCAGACGCAGAATACTCAGGCGGTAAAAGAGATCGGGGCGAAAACGTCCTTGCATTATCTCCCGATCCAGATCGCAATGCGTGGCGCTGATCACCCGGACATCCACCGGGATCGGCTGGTGTCCGCCGACGCGAGTGACGGCTTTCTCCTCCAGTACGCGCAAGAGTCGGGTTTGTAACGGCAAGGGCATTTCGCCGATTTCATCCAGAAACAGCGTGCCGCCGTGTGCGATTTCAAACAGCCCCGCCCGGCCTCCTCGTCGTGAACCGGTAAACGCGCCCTCTTCATAACCAAACAGTTCCGCTTCCAGCAACGACTCGGTAATCGCGCCGCAATTGACGGCGACAAAGGGAGGGGATGGCTTATTCTGACGGTGAGGCTGGCGGTGAAAAAACGTCTGGTGAATCGCCTGCGCCGCCAGCTCTTTTCCGGTCCCTGTTTCCCCCTGAATCAGCACTGCCGCACGGGAGCGGGCATAGAGTGTAATCGTCTGGCGGAGCTGCTCCATTTGCGGCGACTGGCCGCGTATATCGCCCAGTTCATACCGGGTTTGTAATCCCTTGCCGGATGGGTAATCCACGCGCTGTCGCCGTGTCAGACGGGTCATATCCAGCGCATCATGGAAAGCCTGACGAACGGTCGCCGCGGAATAAATAAAGATGGCGGTCATTCCCGCTTCTTCCGCCAGATCGGTAATTAATCCCGCGCCGACGACAGCCTCAATACCGTTGGCCTTAAGTTCGTTAATTTGCCCGCGCGCGTCCTCTTCGGTGACATAGCTTCGCTGTTCAAGACGGAGGTGAAACGTTTTCTGAAAGGCAAGTAAAGCCGGAATGGTCTCCTGATAGGTTACGATACCGATAGACGAGGTGAGCTTTCCCGCTTTCGCCAGTGCCTGTAATACATCGAATCCGCTGGGCTTGATGAGGATCACCGGTATTGACAGGCGACTTTTTAAATAGGCTCCATTCGAACCCGCCGCGATAATCGCGTCGCAGCGCTCGGTCGCCAGTTTTTTGCGAATGTAGGTCACCGCCTTTTCAAAGCCGAGTTGAATAGGCGTGATGGTCGCCAGATGATCGAATTCCAGGCTGATATCCCGAAACAGTTCGAACAGACGCGTTACGGAGACCGTCCAGATCACCGGTTTATCGCTATTATCGCGCGGAGCGCTGTGGGCAGTCGTCATCGCAGTAAGTTCATCTTTAAGGGGCGATTTTTTGTTTTAAACGTGTTTCATAAATGTTGCAATGAAACAGGGCGATTCGTTTCATGAAACGTTAGCTGACACGTTTTTCTTTTACCTTAATCGCGCTTATTCATAACAGAAATGACTGTAATCACCTGTTTTTAAATCTCATTGTATTTAATTTTCTCGCTGCCTCTTTGCCTGGCATAGCCTTTGCTTTGGTGAATACATCTTGAGTAACAATTTACTAACATGAGGACGAGATATGTCTTTACATTCGCCGGGGCAGGCATTTCGCGCCGCGCTCGCTAAAGAGAATCCATTACAAATTGTCGGCGCGATCAATGCTAACCATGCTCTGTTGGCCCAACGGGCCGGGTATCAGGCTATCTATCTTTCTGGCGGCGGCGTAGCGGCAGGCTCGCTTGGACTGCCGGATCTGGGGATTTCTACGCTGGATGATGTGTTAACCGATATCCGGCGCATCACGGATGTTTGCCCGCTGCCGCTGTTGGTGGATGCGGATATTGGCTTTGGCTCCTCCGCCTTTAATGTCGCGCGGACGGTAAAGTCCATAGCCAAAGCGGGCGCCGCCGCGCTGCATATTGAAGACCAGGTTGGCGCTAAGCGCTGTGGACACCGTCCAAACAAAGCGATCGTCTCGAAAGAGGAGATGGTAGACAGAATTCGGGCGGCAGTGGATGCGCGCACCGATCCGAACTTTGTGATCATGGCGCGTACCGATGCGCTGGCGGTGGAAGGGCTGGAGGCGGCTCTCGATCGCGCGCAGGCTTACGTGGACGCGGGGGCTGACATGCTGTTCCCGGAGGCGATCACCGAACTGTCGATGTACCGCCAGTTCGCCGACGTGGCGCAGGTGCCGATCCTCGCCAACATCACTGAGTTTGGCGCGACGCCGCTGTTTACGACCGACGAGTTGCGCAGTGCAAACGTGGCGATGGCGCTCTATCCGCTGTCGGCGTTTCGCGCCATGAACCGCGCCGCAGAAAAAGTCTATACCGTGCTGCGCCAGGAAGGGACGCAAAAGAACGTGATCGACATCATGCAAACCCGCAACGAGCTGTACGAAAGCATCAATTACTACCAGTTCGAAGAGAAGCTGGACGCGCTGTACAGGAATAAAAAATCGTAGCCTGTAGGCCTGATAAGGCGAAGCCGCCATCAGGCAATGCCGGATGGCACTACGTTTATCCGGCTTACACGCCTCAATACCCTACACATTAAAAAAATGACGAGGACACTATGAGCGACACCACGATCCTGCAAAATAATAACCATGTCATTAAGCCCAAAAAATCCGTCGCCTTGTCTGGCGTACCAGCCGGAAATACCGCTCTGTGTACCGTGGGAAAAAGCGGTAACGATCTGCACTATCGCGGTTACGACATTCTCGATCTGGCGGAGCATTGCGAATTTGAAGAAGTCGCGCATTTGCTGATCCACGGAAAATTACCGACCCGCGACGAGCTGAACGCTTATAAAAGCAAGTTAAAAGCGCTGCGCGGATTACCCGCCAATGTCCGTACCGTTCTGGAAGCGTTACCGGCGGCCTCGCACCCGATGGACGTGATGCGTACCGGCGTTTCCGCGCTGGGCTGCACCCTGCCGGAAAAAGAGGGACATACCGTCTCCGGCGCGCGCGATATTGCCGATAAGCTGTTGGCCTCGCTCAGCTCTATCCTTCTTTACTGGTATCACTACAGTCACAACGGCGAACGTATTCAGCCGGAAACCGACGATGATTCCATCGGCGGCCATTTCCTGCATCTGCTGCATGGTGAAAAGCCAACCCAAAGCTGGGAAAAGGCGATGCATATTTCGCTGGTGCTGTATGCCGAGCATGAGTTCAACGCCTCGACGTTTACCAGCCGGGTGATTGCCGGGACCGGCTCGGATGTCTACTCCGCGATTATCGGCGCGATTGGCGCGCTGCGGGGCCCGAAACACGGCGGGGCGAATGAGGTGTCGCTGGAAATTCAACAGCGTTATGAAACGCCGGACGAGGCAGAGGCGGATATCCGTAAACGCGTGGAAAACAAAGAGGTGGTGATTGGCTTTGGACATCCGGTTTACACCATCGCCGACCCGCGCCATCAGGTGATCAAACGGGTGGCGAAACAGCTTTCAGAAGAAGGCGGCTCGCTGAAGATGTACCACATCGCCGACCGTCTGGAAACGGTGATGTGGGAAACCAAAAAGATGTTCCCGAATCTCGACTGGTTTTCGGCGGTCTCCTACAACATGATGGGCGTCCCTACCGAAATGTTCACCCCGCTGTTTGTCATCGCCCGCGTTACCGGCTGGGCGGCGCACATTATTGAACAGCGTCAGGACAACAAGATTATTCGCCCCTCTGCCAACTATACCGGGCCGGAAGATCGTCCGTTTGTCTCGATAGACGATCGTTGCTAACTCACTCTTATTAAAAATAAAACGCAGGAAACGTACCCTATGTCTACCCAAGAACTGAACATCCGTCCGGAATTTGACCGCGAAATCGTCGATATCGTGGATTACGTGATGAACTACGACATCACCTCAAAGGTGGCGTACGACACCGCGCATTATTGCCTGCTCGACACGCTCGGCTGTGGTCTGGAAGCGCTGGAATACCCGGCCTGTAAAAAATTGCTTGGGCCGATCGTACCAGGCACGGTGGTGCCCAACGGCGCACGCGTGCCGGGCACCCAGTTCCAGCTCGATCCGGTACAGTCAGCTTTTAACATTGGCGCGATGATCCGCTGGCTCGATTTTAACGATACCTGGCTTGCCGCCGAGTGGGGCCATCCTTCTGATAACCTCGGCGGTATTCTGGCGATTGCGGATTGGTTGTCACGTAACGCCGTCGCCGCCGGCAAAGCGCCGCTGACCATGAAACAGGTATTGAGCGGGATGATCAAAGCCCATGAAATTCAGGGCTGCATCGCGCTGGAAAACGCCTTCAACCGTGTCGGGCTTGATCATGTGCTGCTGGTCAAAGTGGCCTCGACCGCGGTGGTCGCTGAAATGCTGGGGCTGACGCGCGATGAGATCCTCAACGCGGTATCGTTGGCGTGGGTCGACGGCCAGTCGCTGCGCACTTATCGTCATGCGCCGAATACCGGTACGCGCAAATCCTGGGCGGCGGGCGATGCGACTTCGCGCGCGGTACGTCTGGCGCTGATGGCGAAAACCGGCGAGATGGGCTATCCCTCGGCGCTCACCGCCAAAACCTGGGGCTTCTACGACGTTTCATTCAAAGGTGAAACGTTCCGTTTCCAGCGCCCTTACGGCTCCTACGTGATGGAAAACGTGCTATTCAAAATTTCTTTCCCGGCAGAGTTCCACTCGCAAACCGCCGTCGAAGCGGCGATGACGCTGTATGAGCAGATGCAGGCCGCGGGTAAAACGGCAGCGGATATCGAGAAAGTGACCATCCGCACCCACGAAGCCTGTCTCCGCATTATCGATAAAAAAGGCCCGCTCAATAACCCGGCGGACCGCGATCACTGTATCCAGTATATGGTCGCCGTGCCGTTGCTGTTCGGACGGTTAACCGCGGCGGATTATGAAGACGAGGTGGCGCAGGACAAGCGTATTGACGCCCTGCGCGAGAAAATCGTGTGTTATGAGGACCCGGCTTTTACCGCCGACTATCACGACCCGGAAAAACGTGCTATCGGCAATGCGATCACCGTGGAGTTTACTGATGGCTCACGCTTTGGCGAGGTTGTCGTGGAGTATCCGATTGGTCATGCGCGTCGCCGCGCCGACGGTATTCCGAAGCTTATCGAAAAATTTAAAATTAACCTGGCGCGTCAGTTCCCGACTCGCCAGCAGCAACGCATTCTGGATGTCTCCCTGGACAGAGCCCGCCTGGAGCAGATGCCGGTTAACGAATACCTCGATTTATATGTCATCTGAGCCAGCCAGCAGTAAGGCGTAAGTTCAACAGGAGAGCGTGATGTCTTTTAGCGAATTTTATCAGCGTTCCATTAACGAACCGGAGGCGTTCTGGGCCGAGCAGGCCCGGCGTATCGACTGGCGACAGCCGTTTACGCAGACGCTGGATCATAGCCGTCCACCGTTTGCCCGCTGGTTTTGCGGCGGCACCACTAACTTATGTCATAACGCCGTTGACCGCTGGCTGGATAAACAGCCGGAGGCGCTGGCGCTGATTGCCGTCTCATCAGAGACCGATGAAGAGCGTACATTTACCTTCAGCCAGTTGCATGATGAAGTCAACGCTGTGGCCGCCATGTTGCTGTCGCTGGGCGTGCAGCGTGGCGATCGCGTATTGGTCTATATGCCGATGATTGCCGAAGCGCAGATAACCCTGCTGGCCTGCGCGCGCATTGGCGCGATCCATTCGGTGGTCTTTGGCGGTTTTGCCTCGCACAGCGTGGCGGCGCGCATTGACGATGCCAGACCGGCGCTGATTGTGTCGGCGGATGCCGGAGCGCGGGGCGGTAAAATCCTGCCGTATAAAAAGCTGCTTGATGACGCTATTGCGCAGGCGCAGCATCAGCCGAAACACGTTCTGCTGGTGGACAGAGGGCTGGCGAAAATGGCGTGGGTGGATGGGCGCGATCTGGATTTTGCCACGTTGCGCCAGCAGCATCTCGGCGCGAGCGTGCCGGTGGCGTGGCTGGAATCCAATGAAACCTCATGCATTCTTTACACCTCCGGCACTACCGGCAAACCGAAAGGCGTCCAGCGCGACGTCGGCGGTTATGCGGTGGCGCTGGCAACCTCGATGGACACCATTTTTGGCGGCAAGGCGGGCGGCGTATTCTTTTGCGCATCGGATATCGGCTGGGTCGTCGGCCACTCCTATATCGTTTACGCGCCGTTGCTGGCAGGCATGGCGACTATTGTTTACGAAGGACTGCCGACGTACCCGGACTGCGGGGTCTGGTGGAAAATTGTCGAGAAATACCAGGTTAACCGGATGTTTTCCGCCCCGACCGCGATTCGCGTGCTGAAAAAATTCCCGACGGCGCAAATCCGCAATCACGATCTCTCCTCGCTGGAGGCGCTTTATCTGGCCGGTGAGCCGCTGGACGAGCCGACGGCCAGTTGGGTGACGGAGACGCTGGGGGTGCCGGTTATCGACAATTATTGGCAGACGGAGTCCGGCTGGCCGATCATGGCGCTGGCCCGCGCGCTGGATGACAGGCCGCCGCGTCTGGGAAGTCCCGGCGTGCCGATGTACGGTTATAACGTCCAGCTACTCAATGAAGTCACCGGCGAACCTTGCGGCATAAATGAAAAAGGTATGCTGGTGATTGAGGGGCCGCTGCCGCCGGGCTGTATTCAGACTATTTGGGGCGACGATGCGCGTTTTGTGAAGACTTACTGGTCGCTGTTTAACCGTCAGGTTTATGCCACCTTCGACTGGGGAATCCGCGATGCCGAGGGGTATTACTTTATTCTGGGCCGTACCGATGATGTGATTAATATTGCGGGCCATCGGCTGGGGACGCGAGAAATAGAAGAAAGTATCTCCGGTTACCCGAACGTAGCGGAAGTGGCGGTGGTGGGGATAAAGGACGCTCTGAAAGGGCAGGTAGCGGTGGCGTTTGTTATTCCGAAGCAGAGCGATACGCTGGCGGATCGCGAGGCGGCGCGCGACGAGGAAAAAGCGATTATGGCGCTGGTGGACAACCAGATCGGTCACTTTGGTCGTCCGGCGCATGTCTGGTTTGTCTCGCAGCTCCCCAAAACGCGTTCCGGAAAGATGCTTCGCCGCACGATCCAGGCGATCTGCGAAGGCCGCGATCCGGGCGATCTGACAACCATTGACGATCCCGCGTCGTTGCAGCAAATTCGCCAGGCGATCGAGGAATAGCCGTAAGCCGGATAAGCCGCGTCCGGCAACGGGTTAGCGTCAGCGACTGAATAGTGGGGTAACGTCGGGAAAGGGCGGCAGCGCGCCGCCCTGTAACAGAATTAACGCAGAATATTTTTCTCAGCCAGATCCAGCGCGAAGTAGCTGAAAATCAAATCGGCGCCGGCGCGTTTAATCGAGCCCAGACTTTCCAGCACGACCTTTTCTTCATCGATGGCGCCAGCCATAGCAGCAAATTTAATCATGGCATATTCACCGCTCACCTGGTAAGCGCCAAGCGGCAACTCTGTGCGTTCGCGGATTTCACGCAGCACGTCCAGATACGCGCCGGCCGGTTTCACCATCAAGCAATCCGCGCCCTGGGCTTCGTCGAGCAGTGATTCGCGAATCGCTTCACGGCGGTTCATCGGATTCATTTGATACGTCTTGCGGTCGCCTTTTAACGCGGTGCCCGCTGCTTCACGGAAGGGGCCGTAGAAAGAAGAGGCGAACTTGGTGGAGTAGGACATTATTGCCGTATCGGTAAAACCGGCGGCATCCAGCGCCTGGCGGATAGCCTGGACTTGTCCATCCATTGCCGCGGAGGGCGCAATAAAATCTGCTCCAGCCGCCGCCGCGATAACGGCCTGTTTGCCGAGGTTGGCCAGCGTCGCATCGTTATCCACACCGTGTTCGCACAACACGCCGCAGTGGCCGTGCGAGGTGTATTCGCAGAAGCAGGTGTCGGACATGACGATCATCTCCGGCACGGTTTGCTTACAGATGCGGGACATTCTTGCCACCAGGCCGTCTTCTTTCCAGGTATCGCTGCCGGTGTCATCAGTATGGTGGGAAATGCCGAAGGTCATAACGGAACGAATACCAGCATTTGCGATACGTTCAATCTCTCGCGCCAGCTGCTTTTCCGGGATACGCATTACGCCGGGCATGGCATCAATAGCTTTGTAATCGTCGAGTTCTTCTTCAACAAAGATCGGCAACACCAGGTCGTTCAGGCTAAGTGTTGTCTCTTCAAACATAGCGCGCAGCGCAGCGGATTTGCGCAGGCGGCGAGGGCGATGGATAAGGTCTGTCATGGTCTGCCTGATGTTTGTGGAATCGAAGGCCCAGTATACCTGAATCTGCAGGCAGATGTTTTACGAAAACGGTCCTTAACGTAGCAGGCGCAGCCCCGGCGGCGGCAGAACATGGCGCTTCTTTTATATACCGGAGATTAATACCTCAGGCACTATATCATTTTAAATAAGAATTAGTTTTACGTTGTTTTTAGTTTTATTTCATCGTCATTTAAGTAAATGTGGGTTTTAACATTATTCATATTTATTTTATTTTTCTTTAATCCATATTTATCTCATATGTATTTTATTTTTTTATTTTCTTGTAACCTCATGAAAAAGAATGATTTTTAATTATCTATTTTCCTTTTATTACGTCTTTTTAATTCATGTCCGAATCCGGACTGAGGATAAAGAATAATTGAACCTTTTAGCAATGACGCCGCATAATCCTCCTTGCTAAACATCTATATGTTTTTATGCATTGATAATTGATGGATCAACTATATTACGTCCCTGAGGAGGGATGACAAATGCACTCCTGGAAAAAGAAACTTGTAGTCTCACAATTAGCATTGGCTTGCACTCTGGCAATCACTTCTCAGGCGAATGCTACTACTAATGATATTTCTGGTACCACTTACAATACGTTTCATCACTACAACGATGCGACCTACGCTGATGGCGTTTATTATGATGGCTATGTAGGTTGGAACAACTACGCAACTGATAGTTACTATAACGGTGACATTTATCCTGTAATCAATAACGCGCGAGTTAATGGCGTTATTTCTACCTACTATCTGGATGATGGCGTTACTACCAATACTAATGCGAATAGCCTGACAATTAAAAACAGTACTATTCATGGTATGATTACCTCCGAGTGTATGACTACCGATTGCGTAAATCGTGACACCGGGTATGTATATGATCGCCTGGCGCTGACCGTTGATAACTCTACCATTGATGACAACTACGAGCATTATACCTATAACGGTACCTATACCGATGGTACTGCGGATACGCATGTTGTTGATGTTTATGACATGGGTACCGCGATTACACTGGATCAGGAAGTTGATCTGTCTATTGTAAATAATTCTCATGTTGCTGGTATTACCCTGACTCAGGGCTACGAATGGGAAGATATCGACGATAACACCGTTAGCACTGGCGTAAACAGCGGTGAAGTATTTAATAACACAATCAATGTTGCTGATTCTACCGTAACCTCTGGCTCATGGTCTGATGAAGGTACTTCCGGCTGGTTTGGTAATACTAATAACGCTAGCGATTACAGCGGTTCTTATACTGCTGATGACATTGCGATTGCGGCAATTGCAAACCCATACGCTGATAATGCAATGCAGACGACGGTCAACCTCAGCAACTCCACGCTGATGGGCGATGTTGTATTCTCCAGCAATTTCGATGAGAACTTCTTCCCGAATGGAGCGGATAGCTATCGTGATACTGATGCTGACCGCGACACGAACGGTTGGGATGGCACTGACCGTATGGATGTTACCCTGAATAATGGTAGCAAATGGGTTGGTGCAGCAATGTCTGTACATATGACAGACACTGGTACTGATGCCGATGGAGACGGTGTTTTTGAATATACTGTAGATACTGACGGCGACGGTATTCTTGATGCCACATCTCCGGATGGAGTTTACGATTCTTATGCTGTAGGTACCGAGGCAACTGCAAATCTGATCGATATCGCAGCTAATAGTCTGTGGCCATTATCAACTGTAGGTGTTGATAACATTTATACTGACTACAGTGAGTATAACCATATCGTTGGTAACGAAGTTTATCAGAGCGGCCTGTTTAACGTGACCCTGAATACCGGATCACAGTGGGACACTACTAAAACTTCTCTGATTGATACGCTGAGTATCAATAGTGGTTCTGTTGTCAATGTTGCTGATTCTACTCTGGTTTCTGACACTATCGGCCTGACTGGTGGTTCTGCTCTGAACATCAATGAAGATGGTCATGTTGCAACTGATACCCTGTCTATCGATAACAGTACCGTTACGATTGCTGATGATGTTTCTGCTGGCTGGAGCGTAAATGATGCTGCCCTGTACGCAAACACTATCAACGTAACCAATAATGGTGTACTGGATGTTGGTAATAGCGCTTCTAATGCGCTGCAGGTTGATACTCTGAACCTGACCAGCTACACCGATGCTAACGGTTATGTGAACGCAGGTGTTTTCAACATCGAAAGTAACCGTTTCGTACTGGATGCTGACCTGACTAACGATCGTACTAACGACACGACTAAGTCTAATTACGGTTATGGCGTGATTGCGATGAACTCTGATGGTCATTTGACCATTAACGGTAACGGCGATACTTACGATACCGACCAGACGGAAGCAGGTCAGGATGAAGTTGATAACGTTGGTGACAATGTTGCAGCTGCAACCGGTAACTATAAAGTACGTATCGACAATGCTACAGGCACGGGTTCTGTTGCGGATTATAAAGGTAATGAGCTGATCTATGTTAACGATAAGAACAGCACCGCTACCTTCTCTGCAGCAAACAAAGCTGACCTGGGTGCTTACACCTATCAGGCTAAGCAGGAAGGCAACACTGTCGTGCTGGAACAGATGGAACTGACCGACTACGCTAACATGGCGCTGAGCATTCCTTCTGCGAACACCAATATCTGGAACCTGGAACAAGACACCGTTGGTACTCGTCTGACCAACGCTCGTCATGG
Source organism: Salmonella sp. JXY0409-18 (assembly GCF_020268625.1). Lineage (NCBI taxonomy): Bacteria > Pseudomonadati > Pseudomonadota > Gammaproteobacteria > Enterobacterales > Enterobacteriaceae > Salmonella > Salmonella sp. JXY0409-18. The sequence goes on along the minus strand of NZ_CP084216.1, from coordinate 3,437,513 downwards.
CCTGGCGGATAACGGCGGCGCATGGGTAAGCTACTTCGGCGGTAACTTCAACGGCGACAACGGCACCATTAACTACGATCAGGATGTTAATGGCATCATGGTCGGTGTTGATACCAAAGTTGACGGTAACAACGCTAAGTGGATCGTTGGTGCGGCAGCAGGCTTCGCGAAAGGCGATCTGAGCGATCGTACCGGTCAGGTGGATCAGGACAGCCAGTCTGCCTACATCTACTCTTCCGCTCGTTTCGCAAACAACATCTTTGTTGATGGTAACTTGAGCTACTCTCACTTCAACAACGATTTGTCTGCTAACATGAGCGACGGTACTTACGTTGACGGCAACACCTCTTCTGACGCCTGGGGCTTTGGCTTGAAACTGGGTTATGATCTGAAGCTGGGTGATGCAGGCTACGTAACGCCTTACGGCAGCGTATCCGGTCTGTTCCAGTCTGGCGACGACTACCAGCTGAGCAACGACATGAAAGTTGACGGTCAGTCCTACGACAGCATGCGTTATGAAATCGGTGTAGATGCAGGTTATACCTTCACTTACAGCGAAGATCAGGCGCTGACGCCGTACTTCAAACTGGCTTACGTTTACGACGACTCCAACAACGATGCTGACGTAAACGGCGACTCTATCGACAACGGCGTAGAAGGTTCTGCGGTACGTGTTGGTCTGGGTACTCAGTTCAGCTTCACGAAGAACTTCAGCGCCTACACCGATGCTAACTACCTCGGCGGCGGTGATGTTGATCAAGACTGGTCTGCAAACGTTGGTGTTAAATATACCTGGTAATCATTTTCTCTCAGGAGAAATAAAGGTAATTTAAACTGAAAAATGCCCGTCAAGGACTTGACGGGCATTATTGCAAGGAATGCATATGTTATCTTTAAGCAAGCCACTACAGGAATTCAACAGACTCGATAAATGCCTTTCTAAGCATGGTACGCGTTTCGAGTTTGTTAACGATAAAGAGATTATCTGTTCACCTGATGAAAGTAATACCCATACCTTTGTTATTTTAGAGGGGGTTGTTTCGTTAGTTCGGGGTGATAAAGTTCTTATTGGTATTGTGCAGGCCCCCTTTATTTTCGGCTTAGCCGATGGTGTGGCGAAAAAAGAGGCACAATATAAATTAATTGCGGAGAGCGGTTGCATCGGTTATCGCCTCTCATCATCACAAACTCTCGCCATCATTGAGCAGAACCAACTGTGGCGTGAAGCCTTCTGTTGGATAGTATGGAAAAGCCAGGTACTGGAACTTCGTGACAAGCAGCTCATTGGTAATAATTCTTACGACCAGATTCGTGCGACGTTAATGACAATGATTGAGTGGGATGAAGAACTTCGCTCACGTATTGGTGTTATGAATTATATTCATCAACGAACGCGCGTATCGCGATCGGTGGTGGCGGAAGTTCTCGCAGCCCTGCGTAAGGGTAATTACATTGAAATGAATAAAGGCAAACTGATCAGTATTAACCGTTTGCCCTCCGAATATTAACAAAAATGTTGCGCCTCGTCTGATATAGCGCGAGGCGCGACGACTCAGGATGCAGGAATAGCAATCGGTTTATTGCCGCTTAGCTCAGTAACCAAATCGTTAATCCCGTCGCTCATATTGGTAAAACGCGTGAGGGGGGAACGGGTTACGACCACAAAAGCGCCAATATTATATTGTGGGATCATCGCCATATAGGTAATAAAACCGCCGCCGCCTCCTGTTTTCTGGATAATGCCAGGACGTCCGTCTTTTGGCGCCATATAGACCCAGCCCAGACCGAGCGCATCGGCTTTACCTGGTACGTCCATCCCGATGATTTTCTTTAACTGTGTGCGCTGATAAATCAACGTTTGCATACGATCGGCCTGATGGCTACGGTGATAGAAATCTGACGACAGATACTGTTGCATCCAGCGCATCATATCTCCTGGCGTAGAATAGACCCCGCCGCTGCCAATGGCTGCCAGCGTATTATTACAGGGGCTTGCGCCTTTTTCTGCCACCATCAGACGCTTACACTGATCGGGAGAGGGGGTAAACGTGGTGTCTTTCATTCCCAGCGGGCGGGTAATCTTTTCTTCAAACAGTTGCGTATAAGGTTTGCCGGAGGCGGTCGCCAGCGCGTCGGCTAGCAGGTCGAACGCCAGATTGGAATAGGCCGCCTGCGAGCCTGGCGCAACTTTTAACGTTGCTGTGGAGAGCCAGTTCCAGCGTTGTTCGCGGGTTGGCCAGACAAATACCGGACGATGCGCCGCGCCGCCGGGCTGTTCTCGCGGAAGCGCGCTGGTATGGGTCGCTAAGTTGACTAACGTAATCGGCGTGCCTTGATACGTCGGGACATGCGCGCCGGGAGGCGCATATTTGCTAAGAGGGTCGTTTAATTTTACCGTTCCCTGATCGAGCAATTTTACCAACATTTCACTGGTCATTAGCTTGGTGAGAGAAGCGATACGAATGACCGAATCAAGCTGTGGACGAACATTATTGCCCGGTCTGGTGTCACCGAAACTACGAAACACGCGTTGATTGCCGTCGATCACCACCAGCGCCATGCCCGTGGCGCCGCTACCATAAAAGATATGCTCGGCATAACGATCAACGATATCAGAGGCAAAAACCGGATCGGCAATCGGCTGAGCCGCCTGGACAGAAGTAAGTGATGCCGCAAACAGCATGGCAGTAAAAAGCAGACTACGTTTCAACGGTGATGTCCATAAGTGAAATAACGGTGGTTATGCGTATTTATACTACCCGGCGGCACATTGCAAAACGTTAAAGAGAAAAAAGTGGGTGAAAAAACGTAACGGCGAGTTTTCGTGATGAAGAATGTTTACTTTTGTGATAGAGCGCTTGTGATAACCTGATAGCGCCAGCCTGCCTGCTTAGAATGAAACTCGTCGAAACAATTCTGTTGAGCAGAAGTGCGAACTAAGCGTCACAACGTAGGTCACAATGCCTGGTTTAGCCCTTTCATTTGCGTGGGCATGGCGTGATATTGCCGCCGTTACAGCAGCCGTAATAAAGAGAAGAAGTTAGCAGGAGAGCATGATGTTTAAATCTTTTTTCCCAAAGCCAGGGCCGTTTTTCATGTCGGCGTTTGTTTGGGCGCTGATCGCCGTCATTTTCTGGCAGGCGGGAGGAGGAGATTGGGTGGCGCGACTTGTAGGGGCATCCGATGAAGTGCCTATCAGCGCAGCGCGTTTCTGGTCGCTGGACTATCTGATTTTTTATGCTTATTACCTGATTTGCGTGGGATTATTTGCAACGTTCTGGTTCATCTATAGCCCGCACCGCTGGCAGTACTGGTCGATACTTGGCACCTCGCTCATTATTTTTGTCACCTGGTTTTTGGTGGAGGTTGGCGTCGCGGTTAACGCCTGGTACGCGCCGTTCTATGATTTGATTCAAACGGCGCTCAGCTCGCCGCACAAGGTCACTCTTGGTCAATTTTATCATGAAGTGGGGGTGTTTCTCGGTATTGCGCTTATCGCCGTGGTGATCGGCGTGCTGAACAACTTCTTTGTCAGCCACTATGTATTTCGCTGGCGTACCGCAATGAATGAGCACTATATGGCGCACTGGCAGTACCTGCGCCATATCGAAGGGGCCGCCCAACGTGTGCAGGAAGACACCATGCGTTTTGCCTCTACACTGGAGAATATGGGCGTGAGTTTTATCAATGCCATCATGACGCTCATCGCCTTTCTGCCGGTGTTGGTCACCCTGTCAGCGCATGTGCCGAATTTACCCATCGTAGGGCATATCCCTTACGGCCTGGTCATTGCCGCTATAGTCTGGTCATTAATGGGGACGGGCCTGCTGGCGGTCGTCGGGATCAAATTGCCGGGGCTGGAATTTAAAAATCAGCGAGTGGAAGCCGCTTATCGTAAGGAGCTGGTCTACGGTGAAGATGACGCCAGCCGCGCCACGCCGCCAACCGTCCGTGAACTGTTTAGCGCGGTGCGCCATAACTACTTCCGTCTCTACTTTCACTATATGTATTTCAACATCGCGCGCATTCTCTATTTGCAGGTCGATAACGTTTTCGGTTTGTTCCTGCTGTTTCCTTCCATTGTTGCCGGTACGATTACGCTGGGGCTGATGACGCAAATCACCAACGTGTTTGGCCAGGTGCGCGGTTCGTTCCAGTATTTGATTAACTCCTGGACGACTCTGGTGGAGCTGATGTCTATTTATAAACGTTTACGTAGCTTTGAACGCCAGTTGGATGGTCAGCCAGTTCAGGAAGTGACCCACTCTTTTAGCTAACAGAAGGAAACGTTATGTCGGCGGCGTCCCGTCTTTATCCTCTGCCTTTTCTGGCGGTTGCCATATTGGCTGGCTGTAGTAGTCAATCCGGGCAGCCGGTGAGCAAGGGCGAGAAGCCTGTCGACGTGGCAAGCGTAGTACGTCAGAAAATGCCGGCCAGTGTCAAAGACAGAGAGGCCTGGGCGAAAGACATCGCGACAACGTTTAAGAGCCAGGGGCTGACACCGACGGTAGAAAATATCTGTTCGGTGCTGGCTGTCGCCCAGCAGGAGTCCGGTTATCAGGCGGATCCTGTCGTGCCGGGGCTAAGTAAAATAGCCTGGCAGGAGATTGATCGCCGTGCTGAACGACTACACATTCCGCTGTTTCTGGTGCACACCGCGCTGAAAATTAACTCCCCTAACGGCAAGAGCTATAGCGAACGCCTGGACACGGTAAAAACCGAAAAACAGCTTAGCGCTATTTTTGACGACTTTATCAATATGGTTCCTATGGGGCAGACGCTATTTGGCTCATATAACCCGGTGCATACGGGCGGCCCGATGCAGGTCAGCATTGCCTTTGCCGAACAGCACGCGAAAGGTTATCCGTGGAAGATGGCGGGTACGGTACGTCAGGAGGTCTTTACGCGCCGTGGCGGATTGTGGTTTGGAACCTACCATTTGCTGAATTACCCGGCGAACTACAGCGCGCCTGTTTTCCGCTTCGCCGACTTCAACGCGGGATGGTACGCCAGCCGTAACGCTGCGTTCCAGAATGCCGTCAGTAAAGCCAGTGGGGTAAAACTGGCGCTGGATGGCGATCTGATTCGTTATAACAGCAAGAAACCGGGCAAAACAGAGTTAGCGGTGCGCAAACTGGAAGGGCAGTTGGGAATGAGTGAGCGCGAAATTCGCAGCCAACTGGAGAAAGGCGATAGCCTGGCGTTTGAAAAAACGGCGCTCTACAAGAAAGTCTATAAACTGGCCGAGGCCAAAACGGGCAAGACGCTTGCGCGGGAAATGTTGCCCGGTATTCAACTGGAAAGTCCGAAGATCACGCGCAAGCTGACGACCGCCTGGTTTGCTAAACGAGTTGATGAGCGGCGGGCGCGGTGTATGGGGCGATAAATTTCGCGCTGGGATATTTTCTCCAGCGCGCTAAGGTTTATTGGTGACGGTGACGCCAGCGTAAAAACGCGGCGATAACGGCGAAAATGAGGCAGCCTGTGAGGAAGGGCACCAGGCCAAAAATCGTCCCGACGCCCAGACCAATCTCTACCCGCGGTCGACCTGTATCCTGTACCTGCATCAGATGCTCATAGATGCCCGGCGCATGAACCAGCAGGTTTAAGAGTTGCGCTCCGGCCCAGAAGCAAAACAGTACAAATATGGCGTAAGCAATATTTCCGGGCGTAGAGGAGGTTTCTCGATGCTTCCCGCTGAACAGCGATTTTGAGAGAGTGAAATCAGCCATAAAGACCTCCAGGATGATCGGCTACGATCTGGCGTTATGCCATCGGCTTACTGTGAAGTCTGACAGGTCATTGTGTTTGTCAATATCAGAATCATGGTAATTTCACATACGGAATGTATCCATCGCGTAAATTTTTGTTAGTTGTCACAAAATGATCACTTTTATCAAAATCAATTAACATTTAAGAAATTCCGTATCCCCCACAGACTCGCTCGCCAGAAGTATGCAAAAATACGTTTTTGTTGCTGTTAATACGTCGGAGTCGTTATGCGTTTGCCTGTAAAAATTCGTCGTGACTGGCACTACTATGCCTTCTCTATTGGCCTTATCTTTATTTTGAATGGCGTCGTAGGATTGCTGGGTTTTGAGGCGAAAGGATGGCAAACCTATGGCGTTGGGCTGGTAACGTGGATTATCAGCTTCTGGCTGGCGGGGTTCATCATTCGCCGGCGCGAAGATGATGAGGTAAAAGACGCCCGATAAACGTTGCGCTATCGGGCGTGCGCTATTACATCGTGGTTTTTAAGGCGTTATTCGCCGTATGGCGTTCCAGCGCCAGCTCAATCAGGCGGCTGATCAAATCGGTATAGCCCAATCCGCTCGCCTGCCAGAGTTTTGGATACATACTGATATTGGTAAAACCTGGCAGCGTATTGATCTCGTTAATCACGACCTCATTGTCTGCCGTTAAGAAGACATCGACACGCGCCATACCCGCGCACCCCAGCGTCTGATAAGCCTGGATCGCGATCGCGCGGATCTTGTCATTCACCTCGGAAGGGATCTGCGCAGGCACGACAACTTGTGCGCCGTTATCATCAATATACTTAGTATCGTAGGCGTAAAATTCGCTATTCAGTACGATTTCGCCGCAGGTACTGGCCTGTGGGTTATCGTTACCTAATACGGCACATTCGATCTCGCGCCCTTTGATTCCTTGCTCCACCACCACTTTATGATCGAATTCGAAAGCCAGCGCGACCGCCTGCTGATATTGCGCTTCGTTAGCGACTTTACTAACGCCGACCGAAGAGCCCTGATTGGCGGGCTTAACGAACAGCGGCAGTCCCAGACGGGATTCAACCTCGGCAAAACTAAACGCGTGACGATTCGTTCGGGTGAGTGTAATAAACGGGGCGATATTCAGTCCTGCATCGCGTAGCAGTCGTTTGGCGACGTCTTTATCCATGCAGGCTGCGGAGCTCAGCACGTCTGAACCGACAAACGGTAAGTTTGCGACGCGCAGCATCCCCTGCAATGAGCCGTCTTCGCCCAGCGTACCGTGGACGATAGGAAAAATAACATCTACCGTCGGTAGCGGCTGCCCGTTCTGGGCGTTAATCAACTGGTGTTGGTGTTTGCCAGGCACCTGGGCCAGACTGATTGCCGAAGGACGTAGCGCGATATGTGCCGGATCGTCTGCATTCTGCAAATAATTTTCCGCATCGTTAACATGCCATTGTCCTGCCTTATCTATCCCTAACAGCACCACGTCGAAGCGGGTTTTATCGATCGCATCAACGATATTTTTCGCTGATTGCAAAGACACTTCATGTTCCGCCGACTTACCGCCAAATACTATTCCTACCCGCAATTTCGCCATCTTAAAAACCCATTCCATCGAATGCAAAGCGTATACATTACCACGACAAAACGCGGGTTTCGCGGGCTTCTGCCATAATGTTTATGGGATGTGAGAACGGAGGCCGCGTGAGAGGTAAGGGTTTTCTGATTATTGTGCTGTTGGGCGGCATTGGCGGACTGGGATATCGTTATCTTCCCTCTTATTATAATCCTTTTGCTCCGCTACAACTTGCCGATCCGCCAGGCTGGATCACTACCTTCAAACTACAGCGCCTGACGCCGTCGCAGTGCCGGGAGCTTTTGACGGCGGCCAATCAACAGGGATTAATTTCATCACAACCTGTTGCGGATAGCACTGGTGAATGTCCCTTGTCCCATGTTGTGCGCGTCAGAGATTTTGGCCAGGTCAAACTGAGCAGCAGTTTTTTAGCCTCCTGCCCGTTGGCGCTGCGCTCCGCGCTGTTTGTCGAACAGCAGGCAAAACCTTTAACAGAAACGTGGATGAAGCGCCGCCTGACCCGCATCGAACATCTGGGCAGCTATGCCTGCCGTAATATTTATCACCGCCCGGATGCGCGTCGCAGTGAACATGCCAGCGCAGAAGCGCTGGATGTCAGCGGGTTTCAGCTATCGGATGGCCGAAAAATCACTGTTCTGCGCGGCTGGGGGCGTGAGGAGACGGGGCCCTGGTTACGCGCTATGTTAAACGCCAGTTGCCATTATTATGGCAATGGACTCGGGCCTGACTATAACGCTGCTCATGCTAACCATTTTCATCTTGGAATGCGGGGCTACGGCGTGTGTCGTTAAAGCATAAACGTCTGCCTTGCGCGGCTATATAATGTGATATGTTTCACAAAAATGATGAACGGGGAGACAAAATAGCAAAGTGTGACGTATCGCACCTCTGGAACCACCAGGAAAATGAGAGCTTGCTAAGCTAACGCGTATTTTCAGCTACTTACCGTTACGAGTCTTATGGAATCCTGGAAAGTTAATCTAATTTCCGTTTGGTTTGGATGTTTTTTTACCGGGCTGGCAATCAGCCAAATCCTGCCATTTTTACCCCTTTATATTTCCCAGCTTGGCGTCTCTTCCCATGAAGCGTTATCAATGTGGTCCGGGTTAACGTTTAGCATCACGTTTCTTATTTCCGCCATTGTGTCGCCGATGTGGGGCAGTCTCGCCGATCGTAAAGGGCGTAAACTGATGCTATTGCGCGCGTCGCTCGGGATGGCGATAGCTATTCTACTGCAGGCATTCGCGACCCATGTCTGGCAACTTTTCCTGCTGCGCGGAATCATGGGGTTAACGTCAGGCTATATCCCCAATGCCATGGCGCTGGTAGCCTCTCAGGTACCGCGCGAACGTAGCGGCTGGGCGCTCAGTACGCTTTCTACCGCGCAAATCAGCGGCGTTATCGGCGGGCCGTTAATGGGCGGCTTTGTCGCGGATCATATCGGGCTGCGGGCGGTATTTCTGATTACCGCCATGCTGTTGGTGGTGAGCTTTCTGGTCACGCTATTTTTAATTAAAGAAGGCGTACGTCCGGTCATCAGGAAAAGCGAACGCCTGAGCGGTAAAGCCGTTTTTGCGTCGTTACCTTATCCTGCGCTGGTGATCAGTTTGTTTTTTACCACGATGGTCATTCAACTCTGTAATGGTTCCATCAGTCCAATCCTGGCGCTGTTTATCAAATCAATGATGCCGGACAGTAATAACATCGCCTTTCTTAGCGGGTTAATTGCCTCGGTGCCCGGTATCTCCGCGCTTATCTCCGCGCCTCGCCTGGGAAAACTTGGCGACAGAATCGGCACGGAAAGAATTCTGATGGCCACGCTTATCTGCGCAGTGCTGCTTTTCTTCGCGATGTCCTGGGTCACCACGCCGTTCCAGTTGGGGCTGTTGCGTTTCTTGTTAGGCTTTGCCGATGGCGCGATGTTACCCGCCGTACAAACGTTATTGGTGAAATACTCCAGCGATCAAATTACCGGACGTATTTTTGGTTACAACCAGTCATTTATGTACCTGGGCAACGTGGTTGGGCCGTTGATGGGCGCGACGGTATCGGCGATGGCCGGTTTCCGCTGGGTTTTTATCGCTACGGCGGCGATCGTGTTGATCAATATTGGGCAACTGACCCTGGCGTTACGTCGTCGGCGTAACGCGCAAAAAGCGAAAGGCCAATAGCGGTGCATCGTAACGGCGCTTCTGCCGTTACGATATGGTTTAAATTAAAAGATATATTCTTTATCCGTGAAGTTTTTCTATAGATGGCATAACCTTAAATTATGATATAGCGTGATTATTGTTTTTTGATGGTTTATTATCGTCTCGTTTTCGGTCTGAGAAACGTTTCGCTGCGGCGACAGTGATAATTATTTGTGTAAAGTTCTTCCTGTATCATAAAAATAGTACTTTCAGCCTCTAGGCAGTGGTTCTTCATAGTGATAACGTCACCCTGGAACTAATAAGGAAATATGGTCATGAAAAATCTCATAGCAGAGTTGTTGCTTAAGCTAGCCCAAAAAGAAGAAGAGTCGAAAGAACTGGTTGCTCAGGTAGAAGCGTTAGAGATTATCGTCACAGCAATGTTACGTAACATGGCGCAAAACGAGCAGGAGATGTTGATACGTCAGGTAGAGGGGGCACTTGAAGGCGTAAAGCCGGATGCCAGCGTTCCTGATCACGATACGGAATTGCTGCGCCAATATGTAAAAAAGTTGCTGAGACACCCCCGGCACTAATCGTATTTAAAACAACACAGTTGTTATAACGTTACTTTTATAAAATAGCCCTGGCCGCTTCGTTTTTATTTTGCTCTGTATTAACCAGAAGAAAATAAAAACGAAGCGGCTATGGTAATAACAGTGTAACGCTATGCGCTGTTCTTCTGCATCCTGCCAGTGTGACTGTGGATAATCGAATTGCACATTAGCCTACGGTTTGTCAATCAATAAAACATCTATTGCTCACGGTAAGTAATACTTTTACAACCGGGTGGTATTTTTGCCAGTAACAGCCAGACTTATATAAAGTCCCTGGGATATTTCCCAAAGGGACAACGTGTAATGTGTACACTGACAAAAGGATGGTGCTATGAAAATAACATTACTGGTGACTTTACTTTTTGGCCTGGTCTTTTTAACCGCCGTCGGCGCAACCGAGAAACCGTTAACGCCGCAACAGCAGCGCATGACAACCTGTAATCAGCAGGCGACAGCGCAAGCGTTGAAAGGCGATGCGCGTAAAACCTACCTTAGCGACTGCCTGAAAAACAGTAAGTCAGCCCCTGGCGAGAAAAGCCTGACGCCGCAACAGCAGAAAATGCGTGAATGCAATGTTCAGGCGACGGAACAATCCCTGAAAGGCGATGACCGTAGCAAGTTTATGAGCGCCTGCCTGAAAAAAGCGGCGTAGTGCTATCGGGTGAGCCCTGAAAAACACTCACCCGAAATTTCATACTCCCTCCATGCGCTCTGTTTCTATAATTTGGGAAAATTGTTTCTAAATGTTCCCAAAAATAATGAATGATGAAAATTTTTACCGAAAAGCAGTTGAACAGGCGGTAGCGCCGCCTGACCCTCCTGATGATCGTCAGCGCTCCGGGTTGCGCTTCGCCCGGCGCATCAGGCTACCGCGCGCGGTGGGGTTAGGGGGGATGTTTTTACCGGTGGCCGCCGTGTTAGTGACGCAACCTGTCTTTGGCGGCTGGTGGCTGTTGCTGGTCGGCTGGTCTTTTGTCTGGCCGCATCTGGCGTGGCAGTGGTCGGCGAAAGCCCTTGATCCGCTACGTCAGGAAATTTACAACCTGAAAGTGGATGCGATCCTCTCCGGCATGTGGATCGCGCTGATGGGCGTCAATATGTTGCCTGCCGCCGCGCTGTTTATGATGATGAGCATGAATCTGATGGGGGCTGGCGGGCGGCGGCTATTCACTGCCGGAATGGGGCTTTTGCTGGCGTCATGTCTGGTGACGTTGCAGCTTACCGGGCTACCCGTCGCGATGCGAAGCTCATCGCTGGAAGTCACGCTCTCTTTGCCCGTCATTATGTTGTATCCGCTTCTGTTCGCCTGGGTAAGTTATCAAACGGCCATTAAATTAGCGGAACATAAGCGACGCTTGCAGGCGATGAGCTCGCGGGATGGCATGACCGGCGTCTATAACCGACGCCACTGGGAAATTTTATTACGTAATGAATTCGATCACAGCCGACGCCACCATCGGGAGGCGACATTGTTGATTATCGACATCGATCATTTTAAGAGCATTAACGACACCTGGGGGCATGATGTTGGGGATGAGGCTATTATCGCCCTGACGCGTCAATTACAGATAACGCTACGCGGGAGTGATATTATCGGGCGCTTTGGCGGCGACGAATTCGCGGTGATTATGTGCGGAACGCCGGCAGACAGCGCGATTACCGCCATGTCGCGAGTGCATGAACGGCTAAATACCTTACGCTTGCCGGGCGCGCCGCAGGTCATGTTACGTATCAGCGTGGGCGTGGCGCCGTTAACGCCACAAATCGGTCATTATCGGGAATGGTTAAAGTCTGCGGATATGGCGCTTTACAAAGCAAAGAATGCCGGACGTAACCGCACCGAAGTGGCGGCATGACGTCCAGCCGGGCCTCAGGATTTACTGAGCGCCTCTGATTTTTCCATACACTTCGTCATCGCTTCTATTACCGCAGCGCGGAAGCCACGTTCTTCCAGAACGCGTACGGCTTCAATCGTCGTTCCGCCAGGCGAGCACACCATATCTTTCAGTTCGCCGGGATGTTTTCCGGTTTCGAGTACCATTTTCGCCGATCCCATGACGGCCTGCGCGGCGAATTTATAAGCCTGAGCGCGAGGCATACCGCCCAGAACGGCAGCGTCCGCCATCGCCTCGATAAACATAAAGACATAGGCCGGCGAAGATCCGCTCACGCCAACCACCGGATGGATCATCGGCTCAGCAATCACTTCCGCCTCGCCAAAGCAGCGGAAAATATTCAGGACATCAGCCGTATCTTCCGGTGTGACCAGCGCGTTGGGCGTGACGGAGGTCATTCCTGCGTTAACCAGCGACGGCGTATTCGGCATAGCGCGAATGATTTTACGGTCGTGTCCCAGCGCGCGCGCAAGCTGATCAAGCGTTACGCCTGCGGCGATAGAGACCACCAGAGAGTCTTTGTTCAGGCTGGAGGAGATTTCACTGAGCACTTTCACCATAATGCCCGGTTTTACCGCGCCGAAAACGATATCCGCGACCTGAGCGACCTCCTGCGCGCTTTGCGCCGCATTAATGCCGTACTGGTCATGCAGGGCGGCAACTTTATCGGGGGAGGGGGTGTAGACCCAGATCTGACCGGGAAGTACCTGACCGCTGGCAATCAGTCCGCCAAGAATAGCCTTGCCCATATTACCGCAGCCAATAAAACCGATTTTCTTCTCCATCTCGTCACTCCCTATGTTTGTGTGTTATGGGGAATGGTTAGCTTAACGCGGATTGAAAACGGGCAGAAGGAGAAACAGCACTTTGATGAAAGACAAAAGCGCGAGACAATAAAAGATTGTATACCGTACGGGAGACATTATGACCATCTGGGTGGATGCGGATGCGTGTCCGAATGTCATTAAAGAAATTTTGTACCGCGCCGCCGAGCGGATGCAGTTGCCGCTTATTCTGGTTGCCAATCAGGCCTTGCGTGTGCCGCCTTCGCGTTTTATCCGCACGCTCCGCGTGGCCGCCGGGTTTGACGTGGCGGACAATGAAATTGTGCGTCAATGCGAAGCGGGCGATCTGGTGATTACCGCGGATATTCCGCTGGCGGCTGAAGTGCTGGAAAAAGGCGCTGCGGCTCTTAATCCCCGGGGAGAACGCTATAGCGACGCCACGATTCGCGAACGTCTGACGATGCGTGACTTTATGGACACGCTACGCGCCAGCGGCGTACAAACGGGGGGACCAAACACTCTCTCGCCGCGCGATCGTCAGCATTTTGCCGCCGAGCTGGATAAGTGGTGGCTGGAAAGCCAGCGTAAAAAATAAATCGTGTAATGAAAAATTTACAGTTTATTCATTTCTGATTCTTGCTATAGTACTAATATTGTGACTTTAGTACTTTAATGTAAATTATTGTTTACATTTATGCGTTGTACTAGTTAGATGATATGATTATAACATTGCTGATATCAAATCCTGCGTATGCGCAGTTCCTGGGGGAACGCCTGCTATGATGCAACCTCTTTATCTTGTTGGCCCGCGGGGCTGTGGGAAAACCACCATCGGTATGGCGCTGGCGCAGGCAACCGGTTTTCGGTTTGCAGATACCGACCGCTGGCTGCAATCGCACGTGCAGATGAGCGTCGCTGATATCGTTGAAAAAGAAGGCTGGGGAGGGTTCCGCGCCCGGGAAACCGCGGCCCTGGAAGCGGTAAGCGCGCCTTCGACTGTTGTGGCGACGGGGGGCGGTATTATTCTCACGGAGTATAACCGACGTTATATGCACCGTGTTGGCGTAGTGATTTATCTGTGCGCGCCGGTATCCACGCTGGTTAACCGGCTTGAGGCTGAACCTGAAGCGGAGCTGCGCCCGACCCTCACCGGCAAGCCGTTGAGCGAAGAGGTTCGGGAAGTGCTTGAGCAGCGTGACGCGTTGTATCGCGAAACGGCGCATTACATTATTGACGCGACGAAAACGCCGGCCCAGGTCGTTTCTGAAATTATTGCGGCGTTGCCGCCGTCGACGCAACGGTTACAGGGAGATGTCTATACTTAACGCTCACCCAGAATAAAGGAAACGCTATGCCAACCAGACCACCTTATCCGCGGGAAGCTTATATCGTCACCATTGAAAAAGGCACGCCGGGCCAGACGGTGACGTGGTATCAGCTACGGGCTGATCATCCGAAACCTGATTCGCTCATCAGCGAGCATCCGACCGCAGAAGAAGCGATGGATGCGAAAAAACGTTACGAAGATCCGGATAAATCATAGACGCATGAACCACTCGGAAGGGATTCCGGGTACCCCTAAATTGTATCTCCATCACATTCTTGAAACATTTATACTGGCAACTAAAACCGTAAATTAAGCGATAACAATACAATATTGGAGTTATTTGGAATCTTTACACAATACGTTGCTCATCTGCTGCTACGCTTTCTGAGATTTGTAGGGCAGGTAGCGCGGTGAGCGTGTGAATATTTGCCCGGGAATTACGACGAAGTAATAAGGTGGAATAAAAATGAGTGCGTCGTTGGCAATCCTCACAATCGGCGTTGTGCCAATGAGCGAAGTGTTACCGCTTCTGACGGAATACATCGACGAACAACACATCACCCATCATAGCCTGCTGGGAAAAATGAGCCGGGAAGACGTTATGGCGGATTACGCTGTAGAGCCTGGCGACGATCCGCTTTTGACGTTGCTGAATGATAACCAGATAGCCCATGTTTCCCGCCAGAAAGTGGAGCGAGATTTACAGAGCGTTGTCGAGGTGCTGGATAACCAGGGTTATGACGTCATTATACTGATGAGCACCGCGGCGATTAAAAGTATGGCAGCCCGTAATTCTATTTTGCTTGAACCGCTGCGTATTATTCCACCGCTTGTCGCCTCTATTGTGGATGGGCATCAGGTGGGCGTGATTGTGCCTGTTGCAGAACTTCTGGCGGCCCAGGAGAAAAAATGGCAGGTATTGCAAATGCCGCCGGTGTATTCGCTGGCGAATCCGGTTCACGGTTCTGAGCAACAGTTAATTGATGCCGGGCAGGCGCTATTGGATCAAGGCGCGGACGTCATTATGCTGGATTGTCTGGGTTTTCATCAGCGTCATCGGGATATTTTACAGCAGGCGCTGGATGTGCCGGTTTTACTCTCTAATGTTTTGATTGCGCGGTTAGCTTCAGAACTGCTTGTCTAATTTTACGTGACAGGCCGAACGTCAGGACTCTATATTGGGTGTTAATTTAATAACGAGACGGGGCCTGATTATGCTACAAAGTAATGAATACTTTTCCGGGAAAGTGAAGTCTATTGGATTTACCAGCAGTAGCACCGGCCGGGCCAGCGTTGGTGTGATGGCGGAAGGGGAGTATACCTTTGGCACCGCCGAACCCGAAGAGATGACGGTTGTGAGCGGCGCGTTGAAGGTACTGTTGCCGGGAACTGTCGAATGGAAAGTGTATACAGCCGGTGAGGTGTTTAACGTGCCTGGCCACAGCGAGTTTCATCTACAGGTTGCTGAGCCCACCTCGTATCTGTGCCGCTATTTGTAACGGTGAGTCCCCTCTCCGGCGGAGAGGGACCCTCTGGTTAGCGCTGCGCTTCGCCGCCTAATCCTTCCACCAAGCTTTGAATCAGCGCCGCCAGCTCGCCGGTCATCAGGATAAAGTCCGCGTCAAAACGTTGGGCAAAATCTTCCCGGTCGATATCTTCGTTCTGATCGCGCAGCTCGTCGCAGAATTTCAGACGCTTAATGGAGCCGTCGTCGCACATGACGAATTGAATACGCTGCTGCCAGTCGAGCGCCAGCTTCGTGACCACTTTACCCGCTTCAATATGAACGGCGATCTCGTCGCTGACCAGATCCTGCTTTTTCGCGCGGATCACGCCGCCATCTTCCAGCATCGCTTTCAATTCGGCTTCGTCCAGCAACTGGAAACCCTGAGCGACCGTACCGGAGCGCACCCACTCGGTGAGCGTCAGCTCAATCGGGTTTTCCAGCGCCAGCGGGACGACCGGCAGCGAGCCAAGACTTTTACGCAGTAGCGCCAAAGTATCTTCCGCTTTTTTCGCGCTGGCGCAGTCAACCATAATCAGGCCGTTAACGGTATCAATCCACATCATTGTCTGACTGAAGCGGCTAAACGCGCGCGGCAGCAACGAATGCAACACTTCATCCTTCAGGGAATCTTTTTCCGTCTTCTTCAGCTTGCGTCCCTGATCGGCTTCCAGTTTCTGGATTTTCGCCTCCAGAGCCTGTTTGATCACTGGCGATGGCAGGATTTTCTCTTCTTTGCGCGCGCAAATAATAATTTGGCCATTGGCGGTGTGCGTTAACGCATCGCTGTGAGAGCCCATCGGCGGAACCCAGCCCATTTTGGCCATATCCTGGCTACCGCATGGGGTAAACGTCATTGAGGCGAGCTGTTTCTCCATCTCTTCGGCGCGTAATGTAATATCGCGGCTAAGACGGTAAACCATTAAATTTTTGAACCACAGCATGATAATTTCCACGGCCTTGTCGTTAAATCCAGGCGGTATAGTAACGAATTGTCGGCAGGCTTGCATTGCCAATCAGAACGGTGAATTCTACCCTGTTGATATTCCCAAAAAATGAGGAGCGGTATGTGCGTATTGGTATCGATTTAGGCGGCACAAAAACGGAAGTCATTGCGCTTGATGATGCAGGAGAGCAGCGGTTTCGCCATCGTCTGCCTACGCCGCGGGAGGATTATCAGCAAACGATAGAAACCATCGCTACGCTGGTCGACATGGCGGAACAGGCGACCGGCCAGACCGGCAGCGTTGGCATTGGCATTCCCGGTTCTCTCTCGCCTTACACCGGCGTGGTAAAAAACGCTAACTCTACGTGGCTTAACGGCCAGCCGTTCGATAGCGATGTGAGCCGTCGTCTGAAGCGTGAAGTGCGGTTAGCCAACGATGCCAATTGCCTGGCGGTATCAGAGGCGGTAGATGGCGCGGCAGCGGGGGCGCAAACGGTATTTGCGGTGATTATCGGTACCGGGTGCGGCGCGGGCGTAGCGCTAAATGGCCGGGCGCACATCGGCGGCAACGGTACGGCAGGTGAATGGGGCCACAATCCGTTGCCGTGGATGGATGACGATGAGTTGCGTTACCGCGAAGAAATTCCCTGTTATTGCGGTAAACAAGGCTGTATCGAAACCTTTATTTCCGGTACGGGATTTGCCACGGATTACCAGCGTTTGAGCGGTAAAGCGCTAAAAGGCGATGAGATTATTCGTCTGGTCGACGCGCAGGACGCCGTGGCGGAACTGGCGTTAAGCCGTTATGAGCTGCGGCTGGCGAAAGCATTATCTCATGTCGTGAATATTCTGGATCCGGATGTCATTGTGCTGGGCGGTGGTATGAGCAATGTTGAGCGCCTGTACAAGACGGTTCCGTCGCTGATGAAATCGTTTGTTTTTGGCGGCGAGTGCGAGACGCCGGTACGTAAGGCGCGGCATGGCGATTCGAGCGGCGTGCGCGGCGCGGCCTGGCTGTGGCCGCTGGCGTAACGTTTTTAGCCGGATGGCGTCATCCGGCAACCGGCGTGACCGATGGCTGCTTGTGTTTTAGACGTCCGTATACCAGCAACGACGACATGGCGGAAAACGAGAGCAGGGCGGCGGGAAGCGCCACGTAGTGGTACGCAAAACCTAGCGTCAGCATCAGTCCGCCGCACCAGGCGCCAATCGCGCTACCGAGATTAAAGGCGATTTGCCCTCCCGCCGCGCCCAGCAGTTCGCCGCCTTTGGCGTTTTGCAGCAGCAGGATTTGCAGCGGCGCAGAGAGCGCAAACAGACCAGCGCAGCAGATAAACGCGAAAGTCAGCGATGCCGTTTTGTATCCGCTGAAGAAAAAGAGCGCCATGAGAGAGAGCACGATAATGAGGTCAGTCACTACCGCGATGCGCAGCGGAGTATATCTGCCGGAGAGTTTGCCGCTTAACAGATTGCCTAACACCATCCCCAGCCCGACCAGCATCATAATAAACGTCATGCTCGTCTCCGAAAAACCGGAGATGTACATCATAAATGGCTTGATATAGCTGAACCAGGCAAAAACGCCCGCATTGCCGAACATCGTGGCGGCGAAAATGAGCCACGGTGCAGGACTACGCAAGAAGTGGAACTGCTCGCGCAGGCTGCCTTGGGCTTTGTCACGGATATCCGGCACCCAGAAGAAAATTGCGGTGAGCACAGCGATGTTGAAAACCGCGATCAATAAAAAGGTGTAGCGCCAGCTAAATTCCTGGCTCAGGTAAGTGCCGACCGGAATGCCCACCAGATTCGCCACCGTCATTCCTGAAACCATACCCGCGACGGCGGCGGTGACTTTCCCGGGGCGGATAATCTTTGACAGGACAATGGCGCCGACGCCAAAAAAGGCGCCGTGCGGAAAGCCGGAAACCAGTCTGCCGACGGCGAGCATCAGATATGACGAGGAAAAGGTAAATATGGCATTGCCCATCACGCACAGCGTGACCAGAAACAGCAGTATATGTTTAAGCGAAAAGCGGCTGGAAAAGAGCGCCATAACAGGCGCGCCCAGCACGACGCCGAAGGCGTAAAACGAGATCATATGCCCGGCGGCGGGAATCGTTATCCCGACATCGCGTGCCAGCTCCGTCAGCACGCCCATAATGCCAAACTCGGCCATCCCCAGTCCGAACGTACCCAGCGCCAAAGAAAAAATAACTTTTTTCATACCACCTGCCGAAAATAAAGGCGCATGTTGCGCGCTGTGGCTGTGAATTGTCACAGCCAATCAACGTATAGCTTGCGGATAAGCGCGAGGTAATACCATTCCTTATCCGTCTTTGTGTATTCATTATTATGCTATGTCATGACGGTATGCTGTGCGCAGGATGACACTCGCGTTACTCCACGGCAAACGCTTTGTCCAGTTTGCTATAACCAAGCCCATTGATTTTTTTCACTTTTATCTGCACGGGGATACGTTCTTTCATGGCTTCCACGTGGCTAATCACACCGATGGTCTTCCCGCTGGCATTCAGCGCGTCGAGCGCATCCAGCGCGGCGTCCAGCGTTTCGCTATCAAGCGTGCCGAAGCCTTCGTCGAGGAACAAAGAATCAATGCGCGTTTTATGGCTGACCAAATCTGATAACGCCAGCGCCAGCGCCAGGCTGACCAGGAAGCTTTCGCCGCCTGATAACGTTCGCGTATCGCGCACGGCGTCGGCCTGCCAGGTATCGACAACCTCCAGTTCCAGCGCGTCGCTGGCTTTGCGCTGCAATAAATAACGGCCATGCAGGCGGGTGAGCTGATGATTCGCCAGCCAGACCAGATTATCCAGCGTCAGTCCCTGGGCGAATTTGCGGAACTTATCACCTTCTTTAGAGCCGATCAGCGCATTGAGATAGCCCCAGTCTTCCACTTGCTGAGAGGCTTGCTTCATTTCCGCCATCAGCGCGCGTTGGCGCTGCCGATTATCTGCATCCTGTTTAATTTGCTGGCGGATTTCCCCCTGGCGTGTCGTGTTCTCGCGCAGTTGTTGCGCCAACTGCGCCAGCCGCTGCGCGAGCTGCTCTGCCGTACACGTTGGGTCCAGACCGGCGGGCGGCTGTTGCTGATGGTCAGCCAGCGCCTGCGCGGACTGCGCGCTTAACGCCTTCGCTTGTTGTAGCTGACTTTCCAGCGTTTGTTGTTGTTTTTCCAGACGGGTCACGGTCTCTTCATCCAGCAACGCCGCCAGGAACGTTGCCTGGCGGTCAAACGGGCTATTTTTTAACGCCGCATCAAAGTGCGCTATCGCCTCGGTGGCGCGCTGCTGTTCCTGCGTCGTCTGTTCCTGCAGGGTTTGCAACTGGCTTTGTAATGACACGCACTCATCATGCGCCTGCCGCCAGTTATCCAGCGGCACGTCGTCGTCGGAATCCGCGGTATCCGTTTGCGGTAGCGTCTCCAGCAACGGGGCAAGCCTGTCGATCTGCGTTTGCAAATCCGCGAACTCTGTCTGACGCTGTTGCCATATTTTCGCTTCGTCGGCGCGCTCATTCAGCCACGAAGCCTCGTTTTCTGGCGCAGGAAGGGAAAGCGTATACTGCGCCAAATCAGCCGTCAGCGAGGCCTGACGCTGCGCAATCTGCGCGGTAAAGCGCGCTACTTGTTCAGTATGCGCCGCGATTTGCGTTTGTAGAGCATGACGCTGGCTGAGCTGATCCAACTGTTGCTCATGCTCTTCCGCGGCGGTCAACCAGCCCGCGAGGTCTTCTTGCGGCTGGAGCTGAACGCCCAGCGTAGCGCACAGCGTTTGCCATTCCTCAGTAAGCGCTTGCTCCTCCTGCAACAACGACTGCGCCTCGCTTTCATCCCGCTGTAATTGTTGCGTTAAGGCATCTAACTGTCCTCGCAGCGCCGCGCCTTCTTCCGCCAGCGTTTTGACCTCTTTTTCCAGCGCGTCGCGGCGGGTTTGATTCGCGCTCAGTTCCAGCGCCTGATAGGCGGCGATGGCCGGGTGTGTCGTCGAGCCGCAAAGCGGACACGGCTGGCCGGACTGTAAGTGCGCCCGCTGGCTTTCCAGATCTTTGATGCGCGCCTCCTGCTCGCAAATAGTGCGAACGTCCGCAAGCTCCTGCGCTTTAGTCTTATAACTCAGGCGCTTATCCGCCAGACGTTGGGTGTATTGCGCCTGCTCCTGATGATGACGCGCGATAGCTGCCTGTAGCTGCGCCTGACGCTTTTGTTTCGGGACAATTTGCCCCTGAAGCGCGGCGAGACGATGGCGTAGCGGACGCTGTCGGGTATGCAATGCTCTGGCTTCCGCTAGCGCCTGTGGCGTGAGGTCGAGCGTGAGCGGCGGTAGCGCATCACGCTGACGCGTATCGCTCAGCAACTGCTGTTGCCATTGGCTCAGTTGCGCCCGGTCGTGGGATTGTTGTGTTAACAATGCTCGCCAACCCGCCAGTTCGCTGCGCCAGACGCGGATGCCGTCGTGTTCCGCCAGCCATGTCTTCAACCGCTGCCCTGTGGCGTTCAGTTGGGTGAATTGTCGATGCGCGCAGGAGCGGATACGCTGGCGCAGGCGATACGCACTTTGTAAGCGAGCATTCACTTCATCACTGTGTTGGCGAACACGCTCAACGGCGCGGGTTTGTTCCTGAATGCGCTCCCAATGCGGGCGCAACTGGCGAGCAGGTTGCGCCAGCGTCAGCGCCGCGAGCTGCGGCTGCGCTTTTTCTCGCGCCTCTTGTGCCGCGTACAGCGCCTGCTGCCGGGCGTGTAATTCAGTGTGGAGTTCGTTTTTTCGGGTCAGCCAGTGAAGGTGCTGCTGCTGTCCCTGCTGGCTGGCCAGCAGGCGTTTCTCTTCGTCAGTAAGCGCCTGCAAACTGGCTTCCAGTTGCTGTAACTGTTCGTCCGCCAATAGGGCGACGCCGCTGGCCTGCGCTTGTAGCTTTTCCAGTTCGAGACGGGCTGATTTATGTTTTTCAAATACCTGTGCGGAGATCTGCCCGTAAATCTCAGTGCCGGTGAGCTCCTCCAGAAGCT
The DNA here is from genome assembly GCF_020268625.1 of Salmonella sp. JXY0409-18. Classification (NCBI taxonomy): domain Bacteria; kingdom Pseudomonadati; phylum Pseudomonadota; class Gammaproteobacteria; order Enterobacterales; family Enterobacteriaceae; genus Salmonella; species Salmonella sp. JXY0409-18. The sequence continues at coordinate 3,415,946 of NZ_CP084216.1, read as the reverse complement.
CTGCGCGCTCTTTCGCTTTGGCGTTAAGAAAGGCGGCGAACTGCCCCTGTGATAACAACATCGAACGGGTGAAGCGCCCGTAGTCCAGCCCGGTCAACGTGGCGATCATCTCCAGTTTATCCTTTACCTTATCGGCAAAGATCTTTCCGTCTGAACACCGCGCCAGCTCCACGCGTGGGGCCTGGAGATTGCCGTCAGGCTGATTTCGGGCTCGGTTCTGGCTCCAGAACGCGCGCCAGGTCTCGCCTTTTACCTCAAACTCCACTTCGGCCAGACATTCCGCCGTATCGCGCGTCATCAAATCGTTTTGCGACTGCGATACCGTATTCAGGCGCGGCGTTTCGTGGTACAGCGCCAGACAGATGGCGTCAAGCAAGGTGGTTTTTCCCGCTCCGGTCGGGCCGGTAATGGCGAATAACCCGTTACTGGCAAACGGTTCGGCGGTAAAGTCGACCTTCCATTCACCTTTCAGCGAGTTCAGGTTTTTCAGACGCAAACTGAGAATTTTCATGCCTCATGCTCCTCATTCAACGCGTAGAGCGTGCTGGAAAAGAGCTGATTCAGGCGCTCGCGCTGCGGGGGATCTAACGCTTCCAGCGCCAGACGCCGCGCAAAAACCTCCTCCACGCTAAGCTCGCTTAATGTTTCCCGCCGCTCGTTCGCCAGCGAGCGCTCGCGCTGTTCGCGGCTACGGCGCACCAGTAATACCTCTACGGGTAGCGACTCCGTTAGCGTCTGTATTCTGCGTTGGATATCGTGCAGATAATCATCGGTGGTGATTTCAATATCCAGCCAGACGGGGGGTGATTGCTCCACGCCGCGCCACTGCTCAAGCTGTTCGGTAATTGACGCCAGGTCGCCTTTTAAAACCGCCAGCGGTTGAGTCACGGGGACAGCCAGACTTTCGGTACTTTGCCATTTCCCCTGCTCGAAGGTCACCAGATGCACGCATTTGCTTTTGCCGCACTCATCAAAGCTGAGGGCGATGGGTGAGCCGCAATAGCGGATATGCTCTGTGCCGCCGACACATTGCGCGCGGTGAATGTGTCCCAATGCGATATAATCCGCTGGGGGGAAATGCTGCGCCGGAAAGGCATCCAGCGTACCGATATAAATGTCGCGAACCGCATCGCTTTTGCTGGCGCCGACGGTGGTTAAATGCCCCGTCGCGATAACCGGCAGCTTTCGTTCGCCGCGTAGCTGGCACGCTTCCCGATATTGCTGTTGATAATAATCGGCAATCGCATGAAGAAGTTGCTGCTGTTTCTCGCTGCCGGATAATCCCGCCTGACTGGTAAGAATGTCGCGCGGGCGCAAAAAGGGAATGGGGCACAGTACGGCGCCTGGAGAACCGTCGCGACGATGAAGTAGCTGCGGCGCATAGCCCGCGCTGGCGATCACGGTTGTATTGAGAAACGCCAGAATGTCGCGCGACTCGTTTAGCGTGGCGACGGAATCATGATTACCGGCCAGCACCACCAGATGACAGCCCGTTTGCTGTAAATTAACGACGAAACGGTTATAAAGTTCTCGGGCATAGCTTGGCGGCGAACCGGTATCAAAAATATCGCCAGCGACAATAATGGCATCCACCTGATGGGCCTGCGCGGTCTCCAGCAGCCAGTCCAGAAAAGCCTGATGCTCCGCGGCGCGGCTTTTACTGTAGAAATTTTGTCCCAGATGCCAGTCAGAGGTGTGGAGGATGCGCATAATTGTTCCATGCAAAAAAAGCGTGAACGGGATTATACACGTCATCCCCTCCATTTTTGGGCGCAATTTACCGCCGGTACACGGTAATGCACGGTTTCACCGGTGTCATAAATCATCAACATGCTGTCAATGCCGCCTTTTTTTTCATAAATCTGTCATAAATCTGACGCATAATGGCGCGGCATTGATAACTAACGACTAACAGGGCAAATTATGGCGAGACGTATTCTGGTCGTAGAAGATGAGGCGCCGATCCGTGAAATGGTGTGCTTCGTGCTCGAACAAAATGGCTTTCAGCCCGTAGAAGCCGAAGATTATGACAGTGCGGTGAATAAACTTAATGAACCCTGGCCGGATCTCATCCTTCTTGACTGGATGTTGCCCGGCGGGTCAGGGTTACAGTTTATTAAACATCTCAAACGTGAAGCCATGACCCGGGATATTCCTGTGGTTATGCTGACCGCGAGAGGTGAGGAAGAAGATCGCGTGCGCGGGCTGGAAACCGGCGCTGACGATTACATTACCAAGCCGTTTTCCCCCAAGGAGTTGGTGGCGCGCATTAAAGCCGTTATGCGGCGCATCTCGCCGATGGCGGTCGAAGAGGTGATCGAGATGCAGGGACTGAGCCTTGATCCTGGATCTCACCGCGTGATGACCGGCGACAGCCCGCTGGATATGGGGCCGACCGAATTTAAATTACTCCATTTCTTTATGACGCACCCGGAACGGGTTTACAGTCGCGAGCAGCTACTCAATCATGTCTGGGGCACCAATGTGTACGTTGAAGACCGGACGGTCGACGTGCATATTCGCCGTTTGCGTAAGGCGCTGGAGCACAGCGGCCACGACCGGATGGTGCAAACGGTACGCGGGACAGGGTATCGTTTTTCGACCCGCTTTTAATGCCTTTTCCGCCAGTAGAACACAGGTTTCTGGCGGAGAAGGCTTTCCATTCTTGAGGGAGTATGACGCGTGCTGGAACGGCTGTCATGGAAAAGGCTGGTGCTGGAGCTGGTGCTCTGTTGCATCCCCGCGCTTATCCTTAGCGCTTTTTTTGGTTATCTGCCGTGGTTTTTACTGGCGGCGGTGACGGGACTGCTTGTCTGGCATTTCTGGAATTTATTACGCCTCTCCTGGTGGCTTTGGGTCGACAGAAGTATGACGCCGCCGCCGGGACGGGGAAGTTGGGAACCGCTGTTATACGGTTTACACCAGATGCAGTTGCGAAATAAGAAGCGGCGCCGCGAGCTGGGGAACCTGATTAAACGTTTTCGCAGCGGCGCGGAGTCGCTGCCTGATGCCGTGGTACTGACCACAGAAGAGGGCGGTATTTTTTGGTGTAACGGTTTGGCGCAACAGATACTGGGGCTACGCTGGCCGGATGACAACGGGCAGAATATTCTCAATCTACTGCGTTATCCGGAGTTTACCCAGTATTTAAAAACGCGTGATTTCACCCGTCCGCTTCATTTGGTGCTCAATACCGGGCGGCATCTGGAGATCCGCGTCATGCCTTATACCGATAAACAACTCCTGATGGTGGCGCGCGATGTGACGCAAATGCATCAGCTTGAAGGCGCCAGACGTAACTTTTTCGCCAACGTTAGCCATGAGTTGCGTACGCCCTTGACGGTATTGCAAGGCTATCTGGAAATGATGCAGGAACAGGCGCTGGAGGGGGCGACGCGAGAGAAAGCGCTGCATACGATGCGCGAGCAAACGTATCGTATGGAAGGGCTGGTAAAACAACTGCTTACGCTGTCTAAAATTGAGGCGGCCCCGGCGCTGTTATTAAATGAAAAAGTGGATGTACCGATGATGCTGCGGGTCGTGGAGCGTGAAGCGCAGACGCTCAGCCAGCAGAAACATACCTTTACGTTTGAGGTCGACGATAGTCTTAGCGTTCTGGGCAATGAAGAGCAGCTACGTAGCGCGATCTCAAACCTGGTGTATAACGCAGTAAACCATACGCCGGCGGGAACGCATATTACGGTGAGCTGGCGACGTGCCGCGCATGGCGCTGAATTTTGCATTCAAGATAACGGTCCGGGGATTGCTGCCGAGCATATTCCTCGTCTGACCGAACGCTTCTACCGCGTCGATAAAGCGCGTTCGCGGCAAACGGGCGGCAGCGGCCTGGGATTGGCGATTGTGAAACATGCGTTGAATCACCATGAAAGCCGCCTTGAAATCGACAGTTCGCCTGGCAAAGGAACGCGATTTAGCTTTGTGCTGCCGGAACGTTTAATTGCCAAAAATAGCGATTAATTGCCTTTCGTAAGTATAACTTTCCATAAGCCAGCGGATGCTGGCTTATTTTCTTTGCAGTTAAGACGGGCTCGTTGAAACATTCAACGTTTGGTGATTTTTTGTTCGCATGATTAGCCATAACTTTTTCATGAGAATGGTGTTTTATTCTGGTTGTAAATTTCATATCGCTATATTCATCTGGTTTTTAGATCCCACCTTGCTTTAAAACGTTATAAGCGTTTAAATTGCGCTTCAGGTGCTGTCATTACGACTGCATTTGCGCGGTAAATCGAAAAACAATTCTTCGCCGCATCGGTCCGGGAGCTTTTCCCGCTGAAATTGATAAAAAACGCCGCTTTATAATCCTCCGGGAAAGGCAAAAATTTTAATGTTTACAACATCACCATCCACAGGCAGTAAGACTTTATGACCCATCAGTTAAAATCGCGCGATATCATCGCCCTGGGCTTTATGACATTTGCGCTGTTCGTTGGCGCAGGCAATATTATCTTTCCTCCTATGGTCGGTTTGCAGGCGGGTGAACACGTCTGGACAGCCGCTATTGGCTTTCTGATTACCGCCGTGGGGCTACCGGTTCTTACTGTTGTGGCGCTGGCGAAAGTCGGCGGCGGGGTAGACAGCCTCAGTACGCCGATTGGTAAAGTGGCGGGACTCCTGCTGGCGACCGTTTGCTATCTGGCCGTCGGGCCGTTATTTGCGACGCCGCGTACCGCGACGGTGTCGTTTGAAGTCGGTATCGCTCCGTTGACCGGCGATTCTGCAATGCCGTTGCTGATTTACAGCGTGGTCTATTTCGCTATCGTTATTCTGGTTTCCCTCTATCCGGGTAAGCTGCTGGATACGGTAGGGAATTTCCTGGCGCCGTTGAAAATTATTGCGCTGGTCATCCTTTCCGTCGCGGCTATCGTTTGGCCTGCCGGTCCAATCAGCAACGCCCTGGACGCTTATCAGAATGCGGCCTTTTCTAACGGATTTGTGAACGGCTATCTGACGATGGATACGCTGGGCGCGATGGTGTTTGGTATCGTTATTGTGAACGCGGCGCGTTCTCGCGGCGTTACCGAAGCGCGCCTGTTGACGCGTTACACGGTCTGGGCCGGCCTGATGGCGGGCGTGGGGCTGACGCTGCTTTACCTTGCCTTGTTCCGCTTAGGTTCTGATAGCGCGACGCTGGTCGATCAGTCAGCGAACGGCGCGGCGATTCTTCATGCCTACGTTCAGCATACCTTTGGCGGCGCGGGAAGCTTCCTGCTGGCGGCGCTGATCTTTATCGCGTGTCTGGTGACGGCGGTGGGGCTGACCTGCGCCTGCGCTGAGTTTTTCGCGCAGTATATTCCGCTGTCTTACCGCACGCTGGTCTTTATTCTCGGCGGCTTCTCTATGGTGGTGTCAAACCTCGGACTGAGCCATCTGATTCAAATCTCCATTCCGGTGCTGACGGCTATCTATCCGCCGTGTATCGCACTGGTTGTATTAAGTTTTACCCGCTCATGGTGGCATAATTCCACCCGCATCATCGCGCCGGCCATGTTTATCAGTCTGCTTTTTGGTATCCTTGACGGCATCAAAGCATCTGCCTTTGGCGATATGCTGCCAGCCTGGAGTCAGCGTTTACCGCTGGCGGAACAGGGACTGGCGTGGTTGATGCCAACGGTGGTGATGGTGATCCTGGCGATTATCTGGGATCGCGCGGCGGGTCGGCAGGTGACCTCCAGCGCTCACTAAAATCGCTGACATATGTGTACACCACGGGGCTTAACGCCCCGTGGTTTTTTATTGTGTTGATAGGTCAGAAATTGATGGAAAGCAATAATAAGCTAAAGCGTGGGCTGAGCACCCGGCACATTCGCTTTATGGCATTAGGTTCGGCAATCGGCACCGGCCTGTTTTACGGCTCGGCGGACGCCATCAAAATGGCGGGGCCGAGCGTGCTGTTGGCCTATATTATTGGCGGGGTCGCGGCATATATCATTATGCGCGCATTGGGGGAAATGTCCGTTCACAACCCTGCCGCCAGCTCATTTTCGCGCTATGCGCAGGAAAACCTCGGCCCGCTTGCGGGCTATATTACCGGCTGGACCTACTGTTTTGAGATCCTGATCGTCGCCATTGCCGACGTGACCGCGTTCGGCATTTACATGGGAGTCTGGTTCCCCGCCGTGCCGCACTGGATTTGGGTGCTTAGCGTGGTGCTGATCATTTGCGCCATCAACCTGATGAGCGTCAAGGTGTTCGGCGAGCTGGAGTTTTGGTTCTCCTTCTTCAAAGTCGCCACCATTATTATCATGATTGTCGCGGGTATCGGCATTATTGTGTGGGGAATTGGCAACGGCGGGCAGCCCACCGGCATTCATAACCTGTGGAGCAACGGCGGCTTCTTCAGCAATGGCTGGCTGGGAATGATCATGTCGCTGCAAATGGTGATGTTCGCTTACGGCGGGATTGAAATTATCGGTATCACCGCCGGGGAAGCGAAAGACCCGGAGAAATCCATTCCGCGCGCTATTAACTCAGTACCGATGCGTATCCTGGTATTTTATGTCGGCACGCTGTTCGTCATTATGTCTATCTATCCGTGGAATCAGGTCGGCACAAACGGCAGTCCATTTGTGCTGACGTTCCAGCATATGGGGATTACCTTCGCCGCCAGCATTCTGAACTTTGTGGTATTGACCGCCTCGCTTTCCGCTATCAACTCCGATGTGTTTGGTGTAGGCCGTATGCTGCATGGTATGGCGGAGCAGGGGAGCGCGCCGAAAGTCTTTGCCAAAACGTCACGCCGTGGTATTCCGTGGGTCACTGTGCTGGTGATGACGATTGCGCTGCTGTTTGCGGTTTACCTGAACTACATCATGCCGGAAAACGTCTTCCTGGTGATTGCCTCGCTGGCGACGTTTGCGACGGTATGGGTATGGATTATGATCCTGCTGTCGCAAATCGCCTTCCGCCGTCGTTTACCGCCGGAAGAGGTAAAAGCGCTGAAGTTTAAGGTGCCGGGCGGTGTCGTAACGACGATAGCTGGGCTGATTTTCCTGGTCTTCATTATTGCGCTTATCGGCTACCATCCGGATACCCGCATCTCACTGTATGTGGGCTTCGCCTGGATAGTTCTGCTGTTGATTGGCTGGATATTTAAACGCCGTCGCGACCGTCAATTGGCGCAGGCGTAGTCGTTTTTCTCTGCCTTATCCGGTCTGCAGGCAACGGCAGGCCGGATAAGCGGAGCCGCTTCTCCTCCTGGAGTCTCCTCCCCTAATAAACCCCTGGATGATGAGTTATCCTTTAAATCTCTATGGCAAGGTGGCCCCATTTTCAGTAGAGGGGATACGAGATGTTGAATGCCTGGCACCTACCGGTTGCCCCATTTGTGAAGCAACATAACGATAAATTAACCATTACGCTGTGGCTGAGCGGAGAAAATCCGCCGTCTCGCGTGACGTTGCGCTCAGAATTCGATAATGAAGAAATCTCACTGGCGATGCGCAAACAGCGCCGCCAGCCGCAGCCGGGCGTGACGGCGTGGCGAGCGACGCTCAATATCGCGTTAGGGCAGCCACGTCGCCGTTACAGCTTTAAATTGCTTTGGCACGACCGCCAGCTTTGGTTTACGCCACAGGGATTTAGCCGTTTTCCGCCTGCGCGTCTGGAACAATTTGCGGTTGATGCGCCGGATAGCGGCCCGCAGTGGGTCGCCGATCAAATTTTTTATCAGATCTTCCCGGATCGTTTTGCCCGCAGCGCGACGCGTGAAGCCGATCAGGACCGGGTGTACTACCACCATGCCGCGGGTCAGGAGATTGTGCTGCGCGACTGGGACGATCCTTTAACTCCCCAGGCGGGCGGTTCCACCTTTTACGGCGGCTGTCTGAATGGCATTTGTGAGAAGCTGCCGTATCTGAAAAAACTGGGCGCCACAGCGCTATATCTGAATCCGGTATTTACCGCGCCGAGCGTCCATAAGTACGACACGGAAGATTATCGCCATGTCGATCCGCAATTTGGCGGCGATCGGGCACTGCTACGCCTGCGGCGTGAAACCCAGGCGCAGGGCATGAGGCTGGTGCTGGATGGCGTGTTTAATCATAGCGGCGACTCGCATGCGTGGTTTGACAGGCATAACCGCAGCACTGGCGGCGCGTGTCATCATCCGGACTCGCCGTGGCGCGACTGGTACTCCTTTTCATCACAAGGCGTGGCGCTCGACTGGCTGGGTTATCCGAGCCTGCCGAAACTCGATTATCAATCAGAAACGCTGGTGGATGAGATCTATCGTGGTGAGGACAGTATCGTTCGTCACTGGCTAAAGGCACCGTGGAATATGGACGGCTGGCGGCTGGATGTCGTACATATGCTGGGTGAGGCGGGCGGGGCGCGCCACAATTTGCAGCACGTCGCCGGCATTACCCGGGCGGCAAAAGAGGCGCAGCCTGAAGCCTATATTGTGGGGGAACATTTCGGCGATGCGCGGCAGTGGCTACAGGCCGATGTGGAAGATGCCGCCATGAATTATCGCGGCTTCACCTTCCCACTGTGGGGATTTCTCGCCAATACTGATATCGCTTACGAACCACAGCATATTGATGCCCGGACCTGTATCGCGTGGATGGATAACTACCGCGCCGGGCTGTCACATCAGCAACAACTACGCATGTTTAATCAACTCGACAGCCATGATACTGCGCGCTTTAAAACCTTGCTCGGTAAAGACGCGGCGCGCCTGCCGCTGGCGGTGGTCTGGCTGTTTACCTGGCCCGGCGTGCCATGTATTTATTACGGCGATGAAGTCGGCGTGGACGGTGCAAATGACCCCATGTGCCGCAAACCGTTCCCGTGGGATGAACGCAAGCAGGACGGCAACTTGCTGGCGCTGTACCAGCGTATGGCGAAACTGCGTCAGCGCAGTCTGGCGCTGCGTCGTGGCGGATGCCAGGCGCTGTATGCCGAAGGTGACGTAGTGGTATTCGTGCGAGTTTATCAGCAGCAGCGGGCGCTGGTGGCGATTAACCGGGGCGAGGCCTGTGAAGTAGTGCTGGAAGCGTTGCCGTTGCTGAACGTGGCCGGATGGCAATGTAAAACGGGGAGCGGTGACATCCGCAAGGGAAGACTTAGTTTACCCGCGATTTCCGCGACGGTATGGATGAATCGTTGAGGCGAGGTGGTTCGTAACACCTCACGCATAAAAAAGGCTCGCGATGGCGAGCCTTTTATCAATGCACTGACTTACAGGCTGGAAATGTTCTCAGCCAGGTATTTAGCCACGCCGTCCGGAGAGGCGTTCATGCCTTCTTTGCCTTTTTCCCACTGCGCCGGGCAGACATCGCCGTGCTCTTCGTGGAACTGCAGCGCGTCGACCATACGCAGCATTTCGTCGATGTTACGACCCAGCGGCAGATCGTTTACGACCTGGTGGCGAACAATACCGTTAGCGTCAATCAGGAAAGAGCCGCGCAGCGCAACGCCTTCGTCCGGATGTTCGATACCGTAAGCTTTCTGAATTTCACGCTTCACGTCAGCAACCATTGCGTATTTCACCGGGCCAATGCCGCCTTTATCGACAGGGGTGTTACGCCATGCGTTGTGGACGAACTCAGAGTCGAAAGAAACGCCGACCACTTCAACGCCGCGCTTCTGGAATTCTTCATAACGTTTATCGAAGGCGATCAGCTCAGACGGGCAAACAAAAGTGAAGTCCATCGGCCAGAAGAACAGAACGGTTGTTTTACCATTGGTGTGCTGTTTGAAGTTGAATTTATCAACAATCTCACCGCTACCCAGTACCGCCGCAGCGGTGAAATCCGGGGCCTGACGAGTAACCAGTACCATAATAATTCTCCTGCAATATTAAGGGTTTTAGAACGCAACGCGGGCAGTATAGGGAGGGCGAAGCGACAAAACAATGCGGTCTTGACAATCAATGAGACAGCTTTTGCCTATCGATCGGGTCATTATAAATCGTAATGATGACCCCTTTATGACAGCGAACCATCTTTCTGCCAACGGCGGATCTGACGCACGCCCTCGCTATCAGGCCGTCACAGCGCTTTGCGGGCGGCCTGTGCCATCATACGCGGATAAAAATGCCAGAAGCGCTCTTCTAACGCGTCGTAGTGCGCGTCCAGATCGTACCAGGAATCACGCAAGGCATCCAGCCGGGGACGGCGATTCGCCATGCCATTCAGCACGTTTTGAATGAAATCCATATCGCGATACCGCTCTAACCATTTTTCTGACCAAAGATAATCATTCAGGTTGACAAAGCGCGGCGGGGAGTCGGGCAGAATCGTCGCGACCTGCGCATGGGCGTAGCCGACAAACGCCTGAAGTGGAAAATCAGGAGAGATTTGCGTCCAGTGGCGCGATAAAAAATGATCCCACATGACGTCCAGCGTAATGGGCGCCACGCGCCGCGTTTCATGGCGGAACCACTCTCGCGCCTCACGAACTTCCGGCAGGTTGTCGGTCATGACGTCAATACGCCGATGCATATAAATACCCTCTACCACGTCAGGAGGATAATGTGTTGCCGGGTTACCGCGGACAAAATCGGCCAGCAGATTACCGGAAAGCGAGCTGTCGGCAAGGTGCGCCAGATGCAGGTGAGCAAGAAAATTCATTATTGATTCTCTGTCCAAAAAGCGGGTAACGGTTGCAGCGGGAACGCCCCGGCACTAGACTACCCGCCTCTTATTTTAGTCTGAGTCAGAGTCATGCGCGTTACCGATTTTTCCTTTGAACTACCCGAATCCCTGATTGCCCACTACCCACAGCCGGAACGCAGTCGCTGCCGTTTGCTGTCATTAGAGGGGCCGACGGGCGCGCTGACGCACGGTACTTTCACCGATCTGCTCGATAAGCTCAACCCTGGCGATTTGCTGGTCTTCAATAATACCCGCGTGATCCCGGCGCGGCTGTTTGGCCGTAAAGCCAGCGGCGGCAAGATAGAAGTGCTGGTCGAACGTATGCTCGATGATAAACGCATCCTGGCGCATATTCGCGCTTCTAAAGCGCCAAAACCGGGTACGGAACTGCTGCTGGGCGACGACGAAAGTATTCACGCGACCATGACCGCGCGTCACGGCGCTCTGTTTGAAGTTGAGTTTAATGACCCGCGTCCGGTGCTGGATATTCTTAACGCCATCGGCCATATGCCGTTGCCGCCGTATATCGACCGTCCGGACGAGGACGCCGACCGCGAACTGTACCAGACGGTCTACAGTGAAAAACCGGGCGCCGTCGCCGCGCCGACGGCCGGGCTGCACTTTGATGAGCCGCTGCTGGCGGCGCTTCGTGAGAAAGGTATCGAAATGGCGTTTGTTACGCTACACGTAGGCGCGGGCACTTTCCAGCCGGTGCGTGTCGATACCATTGAAGATCATATCATGCACTCCGAATATGCTGAGGTGCCGCAAGAGGTGGTCGACGCGGTGCTGGCGGCGAAAGCGCGCGGCAACCGGGTTATCGCCGTCGGCACCACCTCGGTACGCTCGCTGGAAAGCGCGGCGCAGGCGGCAAAAAGCGATTTGATAGAGCCGTTCTTCGGCGATACGCAAATCTTTATTTATCCAGGTTATCAATACAAAGTGATTGATGCGCTGATCACCAACTTCCATCTGCCGGAATCGACGTTGATTATGCTGGTTTCCGCATTTGCCGGTTATCAACACACCATGAATGCCTATAAGACTGCGGTAGAACAAAAATATCGCTTTTTTAGCTACGGGGACGCGATGTTTATCACGTACAATCCGCAGGCTATTTTTGAGCGTCCGTAAGAAGGCTATCTCACTTGCTATTTTGACGCCGGGCAGTGCTCGCCATCCTCACGTACTGCGTGTACGCTCCGGTGGCTGTGCGCTGGCCGACCCCAAACTGGCTGCGCCGATGATGCCTTCGGGAATTTATTAGCTATGGAATCATTCCGTAGCGAGTCGTTAAACGTCGGACTGTTTTTCTGACGCAGGAGTGATAATGAAATTTGAGTTAGATACCACCGATGGTCGCGCGCGTCGCGGTCGTCTGGTGTTTGATCGTGGCGTAGTGGAAACGCCTGCTTTTATGCCTGTGGGTACTTACGGTACGGTAAAAGGCATGACGCCGGAAGAAGTGGAAGCGACCGGCGCGCAGATTATTCTCGGCAACACTTTCCACCTGTGGCTGCGCCCGGGTCAGGAAATCATGAAGCTGCATGGCGATCTGCACGATTTTATGCAGTGGAAAGGGCCGATTCTCACCGATTCCGGCGGCTTCCAGGTTTTCAGCCTCGGCGATATTCGTAAGATTACCGAGCAAGGTGTGCACTTCCGTAACCCGATCAACGGCGATCCGATTTTCCTCGATCCGGAAAAGTCGATGGAGATCCAGTACGATCTCGGTTCCGATATCGTGATGATCTTTGATGAATGTACGCCGTACCCGGCAGACTGGGACTATGCTAAACGCTCGATGGAGATGTCATTGCGTTGGGCAAAGCGTAGCCGCGACCGTTTTGATAGCCTTGGCAATAAGAATGCGCTTTTTGGCATCATTCAGGGCAGCGTTTACGAAGATTTACGCGATATCTCGGTGAAAGGTCTGGTAGAGATTGGCTTTGATGGCTACGCTGTCGGCGGTTTGGCTGTCGGTGAGCCGAAAGCAGATATGCACCGCATTCTGGAGCACGTTTGCCCGCAGATCCCGGCTGACAAACCGCGTTACCTGATGGGCGTGGGTAAACCGGAAGATCTGGTGGAAGGGGTGCGTCGCGGTATTGATATGTTTGACTGTGTCATGCCAACGCGAAATGCCCGTAATGGTCATCTGTTTGTGACCGACGGCGTGGTGAAGATTCGTAATGCAAAGCATAAAAGCGACACCAGCCCGCTTGACGCCGAGTGCGATTGCTACACCTGTCGCAATTATTCACGCGCTTACTTGCATCATCTCGACCGTTGCAACGAAATATTAGGTGCGCGTCTCAATACCATTCATAACTTGCGTTACTACCAGCGTTTGATGGCGGGTTTACGCAAGGCTATTGAAGAGGGTAAATTAGAGAGCTTCGTAACCGAGTTTTACCAACGTCAGGGGCGACCCGTTCCACCTTTGAACGTTGATTAATTTTAATAATGAGGGAATTTGAATGAGCTTTTTTATTTCTGATGCGGTAGCGGCAACAGGTGCTCCGGCGCAGGGCAGCCCGATGTCTCTGATTTTAATGCTGGTGGTGTTTGGTCTGATTTTCTATTTCATGATCCTGCGCCCGCAGCAGAAGCGCACCAAAGAGCACAAAAAGCTGATGGACTCCATTGCGAAAGGTGATGAAGTTCTGACGAATGGCGGTCTGGTCGGTCGAGTGACCAAAGTAGCGGAAGCCGGCTACATTGCCATCGCGCTGAATGACACCACGGAAGTGGTTATCAAACGTGACTTCGTAGCTGCCGTTCTGCCGAAAGGCACCATGAAGGCGCTGTAATATTTCGTTTTCCCAAAGGGAACTGCCGTGTTAAACCGTTATCCTTTGTGGAAGTACATCATGCTGGTCGTCGTGATTATCGTCGGCCTGCTTTACGCACTTCCCAACCTGTATGGTGAGGATCCGGCTGTTCAAATCACTGGCGTGCGCGGCGTCGCCGCCAGTGAGCAAACGCTGATCCAGGTCCAGAAAACGTTACAAGAAGAAAAAATTCCCGCTAAGTCTGTGGCACTGGAAGAGGGCGCTATTCTTGCGCGCTTCGACACCACCGATACCCAGCTACGCGCCCGTGAAGCGCTGATGAGCGTGCTGGGGGATAAATATGTCGTGGCGCTTAACCTTGCGCCGGCTACGCCGCGCTGGTTGGCGGCTATTCACGCCGATCCGATGAAGCTCGGTCTTGATCTGCGCGGCGGCGTTCACTTCCTGATGGAAGTGGATATGGATACCGCGTTAGGTAAACTCCAGGAACAAAATATCGATAGCCTGCGCAGCGATCTGCGTGAAAAAGGCATTCCTTATACCACCGTTCGTAAAGAAAATAATTATGGGCTGAGCATCACGTTCCGTGACAGCAAAGCGCGTGATGAGGCGATCGCCTATCTGACGCCGCGTCATCGTGACCTGGTGATTTCCAGCCAGAGCGGCAATCAACTTCGCGCGGTAATGACCGATGCGCGCCTGAGCGAAGCGCGTGAATACGCCGTTCAGCAGAACATTAATATTCTGCGTAACCGTGTTAACCAACTGGGCGTCGCGGAGCCTGTCGTACAGCGTCAGGGCGCAGACCGTATTGTGGTTGAGCTGCCGGGTATCCAGGATACCGCTCGTGCGAAAGAAATTCTCGGCGCGACCGCGACGCTGGAATTCCGTCTGGTGAATACCAACGTTGACCAGGCCGCTGCTGCTGCCGGGCGCGTACCGGGTGATTCCGAAGTGAAACAGACCCGCGAAGGTCAGCCGGTGGTATTGTACAAACGCGTGATCCTCACCGGCGACCATATCACCGACTCGACGTCCAGCCAGGATGAATATAACCAACCGCAGGTTAACATCTCGCTGGATAGCGCAGGCGGCAATATCATGTCTAACTTCACTAAGGACAATATCGGCAAACCGATGGCGACCCTGTTTGTGGAGTATAAAGACAGCGGTAAGAAAGACGCTAACGGTCGCGCTGTACTGGTGAAACAGGAAGAGGTGATTAACATTGCCAACATCCAGTCTCGGCTGGGTAACAGCTTCCGTATTACCGGTATCAGCAACCCGAACGAAGCGCGTCAGCTCTCGTTGTTGCTGCGTGCGGGCGCCCTAATTGCGCCGATTCAGATCGTTGAAGAGCGCACCATTGGCCCGACTTTGGGTATGCAAAATATTAAGCAGGGCCTGGAAGCCTGTCTGGCCGGTCTGGTGGTCTCCATCCTGTTCATGATCTTCTTCTATAAGAAGTTTGGTCTGATTGCGACCAGCGCGTTAGTGGCTAACCTGGTGTTGATTGTCGGTATCATGTCGCTGTTGCCGGGGGCAACGCTCAGTATGCCGGGGATTGCGGGTATTGTGTTAACCCTTGCGGTGGCGGTCGACGCCAACGTTCTGATTAACGAACGTATCAAAGAAGAGTTGAGTAATGGCCGCACGGTACAGCAGGCGATAAACGAAGGCTATGCCGGCGCGTTCAGTTCCATCTTCGATGCGAACATCACGACGCTGATTAAAGTCATCATTCTGTATGCTGTCGGTACCGGGGCAATTAAAGGATTCGCGATTACGACCGGTATCGGTGTGGCGACGTCGATGTTTACCGCGATTATCGGTACGCGTGCTATCGTAAACCTGCTATATGGCGGCAAGCGCGTCACTAAGCTGTCAATCTGAGGAGTGCGATGTGGCACAGGAATACACTGTTGAACAACTAAACCACGGCCGTAAAGTCTATGACTTTATGCGCTGGGACTTCTGGGCATTCGGCATCTCCGGGCTGTTGCTGATCGCGGCCATTGTCATTATGGGCGTACGCGGGTTTAACTGGGGGCTGGATTTCACCGGTGGTACGGTAATTGAAATCACGCTGGAAAAACCGGCTGAAATGGACGTGATGCGCGAAGCGCTGCAAAAAGCGGGCTATGAAGAGCCGCAGTTGCAGAACTTTGGCAGCAGTCACGACATTATGGTGCGTATGCCGCCAACCGAAGGCGAAACCGGTGGTCAGGTGCTGGGTAGCAAAGTGGTGACGATCATTAATGAAGCCACCAACCAGAACGCGGCCGTGAAGCGTATTGAATTCGTGGGGCCAAGCGTGGGTGCCGATCTGGCGCAAACCGGCGCTATGGCGCTGCTGGTGGCGTTGATCTCTATCCTCGTTTATGTCGGTTTCCGCTTTGAGTGGCGACTGGCGGCAGGGGTGGTCATCGCGCTGGCGCACGACGTGATCATTACGCTGGGGATACTGTCGCTTTTCCATATCGAGATTGACCTGACCATTGTGGCATCGTTGATGTCGGTGATCGGTTACTCGCTGAACGACAGTATCGTGGTCTCTGACCGTATTCGTGAAAACTTCCGCAAAATCCGTCGCGGGACGCCTTACGAAATCTTTAACGTGTCGCTGACCCAGACGCTACACCGCACGTTGATTACCTCCGGGACGACGTTAGTGGTAATTCTGATGCTGTACCTCTTCGGCGGTCCGGTACTGGAAGGCTTCTCGCTGACGATGCTGATCGGTGTCTCTATTGGTACGGCATCTTCTATCTATGTCGCATCGGCGCTGGCGCTGAAACTCGGTATGAAGCGCGAGCATATGCTGCAGCAGAAAGTCGAAAAAGAAGGGGCGGATCAGCCGTCCATTCTGCCGTAAGCTGGCGTTAACATGACTGAAAAAAGCCGCAACATCGCAGGGTGCTGCGGCTTTTTATTATCCAGAATAAACTCGATTGCATGAGGAACTATCATGGCTATCATCCCAAAAAACTACGCGCGCCTGGAAAGCGGCTATCGTGAAAAAGCGCTGAAGCTGTTTCCGTGGGTGTGCGGACGTTGTTCCCGTGAGTTTGTGTATTCAAATCTGCGTGAGCTGACGGTGCATCATATCGATCATGACCACACCAATAATCCGGAAGACGGTAGTAACTGGGAGCTATTGTGCCTCTACTGCCACGATCACGAGCATTCCAAATATACCGAAGCCGATCAGTACGGTTCGACGGTCATTGCCGGGGAAGATGCGCAAAAAGATGTCGGCGAGGCGACTTATAACCCGTTTGCCGATCTGAAAGCGATGATGAACAAAAAGAAATAAGCAGACTGCTGACAAAGCTGTTGATGCTGTTGAATGTTAGGTTACGCTTCGCTCCACCCAACGGAATCCGCAATATAAATGAATTATTGGTTTTCGTAGGTCGGATGCAATCCGACATTTTTTCAGCCCCGGAGTTTGTCGCCAGCCCCAAACGTCCTGTAACGCATACATTGTCACTGGAATCCCGATCGCAAGGTTGGGATTTTTTTGTTTTTAAGTCCTGCCGATACTGGCGAGCAGAGTAGAATCAGCGGTAAGCCGGGGCAACCCGGTGAGGCGCAATGTTGCGGGGGCTTGATCCCCGGTGGCCTTGTCGCTGGAAAGAGAAAACCCCCGCACATTGTTCGGTATTCACCGGCAACATTACGGGGGCTAACTTGACCCTAGACAAGTTGAGGATAGCCGCGAACCGTTGCCATTGCAACAAAGGCGGCAATATGACGCTCACAGAGTTGAGCATTACTATCTGGCACGATCTGGCGGCACCAACGCTGGTCGGGATTGCGACAGGTCTGTTTTTAGGCTGGTGGCATCGCCGGAAGTAATGTGAAGTGGGCGCGACTCGCCGCCGGATGGCAGCATGCGCCCGAAACGGGCCAGAGGGCGACCTCTGGCCTTTTTTGCAGGTTTAGAAGTTGTAACCCACGACCAGGTAGCCGCCCCAGCCGGTAGATTTCGCGCTGAAATCGCCGTCGCCCCAGTTCAGTTTTGCGCCATTCTGCCACTGTCCGCCGTTATGGAAGTAACGTGCAACGACCGAGTAGTGCCAGTGATCGTAGTTCAGCGCCAGGATATGGCTGGAAGCGATGGAGTTGCTGGTACGGTTCGGATCGTCGCCTAAATCAGATCCCCAGTCAAAGTTGGTAAAGCCGATATAGCTCAGTTTACCGCCCCACAGATCGGTGATGGGGACGAAGTATTTTACTTTGAAACGGTAGCCGTCCCATTCGTTTTCATTGGACGCGCCGTAGTTTTGCCACTGATATTTCGCATACACGTTCAGCGACAGGCCCATCGGCAGGCCGGTGTCGATATCGGTCCCCAGACCCATATACCACGTGCTCTGGCGGCTGGCTTTGTTATCGCCCATATCGTAGATGTAGTTGTTGGCGAAATACCACTCTTTAAACGGGCCGAAGCTCAGGTCTGCGCCGGTCAGCTTATCAATCGAGAAACGCGGTTCGATTTCCATGAACAGCGGAGAACCGTCGGACCAGATACCTTTATCGTTGCCGTTACCCCAATCAAAGGTTTTGGGAATATCGATATAGCCGTAGAAATCAAACCAGTCTTTTTTGGCAAATGCTTCATATTCCAGATAGACGTCGTTGTTCAGCTTCGGCGAGAAGCGGGTATGGTAGCTGCCTACTACGTTTACACTCTGGTGCCACCAGTCGGACAAATACTGCGGCTGATCATTTTCTGCTGCGTTAGCAGTAAAAGATGAGGTGAGCGCCAGCGCTGCGCTGACTGCGAGTAAAGTTTTTTTCATATGTATGCCACTGTTTGAAATCCCTTGCGGGAGTGAAAAGAACGCAATTTGCGTTTCTAAATATTTCGTGTTTCTGCGGAGCCTATTATAAAAATCATTGCTCACAAAAATATGTCTTGTTTCACATATCTATCATTTACGTAATCGATTGCGTTCACGTTTGCGCACTTTAGGCGCGGCGACAGCACTATCTTTCATGAATATTACCAATCCATGTCATAAATGACGGAAATGTCAGTAGGGCAACAAAAGTCGCGCGGGGGATGTTGCGGAACGCACAAAACGCTCCGCCAGAACGTTTATTGATTAACAGGCTGAATATCATGGATGCGAATGAAGCCTAACTGCGCCGGTGTGATCCCCTTCAACGGTAACGAAATATTGACATCACTGGGCGCCAGCAAACTGGCAGGGGCATTTACCAGAAGGCTCTGTGCATTCACCTCCTGATAGTTCTCCGTAGTGCCCTGAATTTGCCCGTACTCTACGGTAGCGCTGAATGCCGGCAGCGGATCGCGGGACTCGCCCTGAATGCGTAACGTTGCGTGAGCGCCGTCTGCGACAGGCGTAATCTCCAGCAATGTCATACGTAGCGTACCGATCTGACTCTCCAGCCGGGCAGGCGTATTGGCGCCAGGCAACAAATAGACGCCGCGGGTTGACTCCGCATTCAGCTTATTTTGTTGGGTAATTTTTACCGTTTCCTGATTCAGTTGGGTCATCTCTTTATTCAGGGTGCTAATGCTTTGATGCATCTGGCGAACTTCGCTCTGCGGCGCGCAGGCGGTCAGGCTCAAGAGACTTCCCACCAGGAGAATTCTTAGGTAACGTCTTGTCATGTCGATCATTTCCTTCGTGGTCCGATAGCGTAATGGTAGTGCGCTATACGCACAAAGGCACCGATCCTTTATCTCAAAAGCGCTCCGCCTTTGTTGTCGCGCCAGTTCAGGGTAAAATAGCATTTCCTAAATCATCTGGTCAGGACGCCGTATGCATTGCCCATTTTGTTTCGCCGTAGATACCAAAGTCATTGACTCTCGTCTTGTAGGCGAGGGCTCGTCCGTGCGCCGCCGTCGGCAGTGTCTGGTGTGTAATGAACGCTTTACGACCTTTGAAGTGGCTGAACTGGTCATGCCGCGCGTGATAAAAAGCAACGATGTGCGCGAACCCTTTAATGAGGATAAGCTGCGTAGCGGCATGTTGAGAGCGCTGGAAAAAAGACCCGTCAGCGCAGATGATGTTGAAATGGCATTGAACCATATTAAGTCACAATTACGTGCCACTGGGGAGCGTGAAGTTCCCAGCAAGATGATTGGCAACCTGGTCATGGAGCAGCTGAAAAAACTCGATAAAGTCGCGTATATTCGCTTTGCCTCCGTCTATCGCAGTTTCGAAGATATTAAAGACTTTGGCGAAGAAATCGCTCGCCTACAGGACTAAGCCATGCAGGATGAATTTTACATGGCGCGAGCGCTAAAACTGGCGCAGCGTGGACGTTTCACCACTCACCCGAACCCTAATGTCGGTTGTGTCATTGTTAACAATGGCGACATCGTCGGCGAAGGTTATCACCATCGCGCCGGAGAGCCGCACGCCGAGGTTCATGCGCTGCGGATGGCGGGCGCAAAAGCCAAAGGCGCAACCGCCTATGTCACGCTTGAACCCTGTAGCCATCATGGGCGAACGCCGCCATGTTGCGATGCGCTGATTGCGGCCGGCGTCGCGCGCGTGGTCGCCGCGATGCAGGACCCGAACCCACAGGTCGCCGGGCGCGGACTGTATCGTCTGCAACAGTCGGGTATTGCGGTCAGCCACGGGTTAATGATGAGTGAAGCGGAGGCGCTCAATAAAGGCTTCCTCAAACGGATGCGTACCGGATTCCCTTATCTTCAGCTTAAACTGGGCGCCTCCGTGGATGGACGGACGGCGATGGCCAGCGGCGAAAGCCAGTGGATCACCTCGCCGCAGGCCCGGCGTGACGTTCAGCGCTTGCGTGCGCAAAGCCACGCTATCTTAACCAGTAGCGCGACGGTATTGGCTGACGATCCGGCCTTGACGGTGCGTTGGGCGGAGTTAGACGCCTCTACGCAGGCGTCTTACCCGCAGGAAAATCTGCGCCAGCCGGTGCGAATTGTTATCGACAGCCAAAACCGGGTAACGCCTGCGCATCGTATTGTGCAGCAGCCTGGCGAAACGTGGATTGCGCGTACCCAGGAAGATAGCCGCGCGTGGCCCGATTCGGTTCGTACTATCAGCGTGCCGGCGCACAACGGACATTTGGATCTGGTTGTGCTGATGATGCAGTTAGGCAGGCAGCAGATTAATAGCATATGGGTTGAAGCCGGACCGGGACTGGCGGGCGCGTTGCTGCAAGCCGGGCTGGTGGATGAACTGATTGTCTATGTCGCGCCTAAATTGTTGGGAACCCAGGCGCGGGGATTATGCGAATTGCCGGGGCTTGAGAAGCTCGCCGACGCGCCGCAATTTACCTTCAGCGAAATACGCCATGTCGGCCCGGATGTTTGCCTGCATATGGTGAGCGCATGAGTTCTCCCGTCGAAAGGGGAGCAGCGCTCAAATTATTATGATAAAATCCGCCCCCCTGCGGGGCCAAATGAACCCTGGAAGAGAGAATATGAACATTATTAAAGCTAACGTTGCAGCCCCTGACGCTCGTGTCGCCATCACTATTGCGCGTTTCAATCAGTTTATCAACGACAGCCTGCTGGATGGCGCGGTTGATGCCCTGACGCGTATTGGTCAGGTAAAAGATGATAATATTACCGTAGTGTGGGTGCCTGGCGCCTATGAACTGCCGCTGGCGACCGAAGCGCTGGCGAAAAGCGGTAAATATGACGCCGTGGTTGCGCTGGGAACCGTGATTCGCGGGGGGACTGCGCACTTTGAATATGTGGCAGGCGGCGCCAGCAATGGCCTGGCAAGCGTTGCCCAGGACAGTGGCGTGCCGGTAGCCTTTGGTGTTCTGACCACCGAGAGTATTGAACAAGCCATCGAACGTGCTGGTACAAAAGCCGGTAATAAAGGCGCAGAAGCTGCGCTGACCGCGCTTGAAATGATTAATGTATTGAAAGCCATTAAGGCCTGATTTTTTGTAAGGGGAATTCCGTGAAACCTGCTGCTCGTCGCCGCGCCCGTGAGTGTGCCGTCCAGGCGCTTTACTCCTGGCAGTTGTCCCAGAACGACATCGCTGATGTTGAATACCAGTTCCTGGCGGAACAGGACGTAAAAGACGTCGACGTTCTCTATTTCCGTGAACTGCTGTCCGGGGTGGCGACTAACAGCGCGTACCTGGATGGTTTAATGAAACCGTATCTGTCCCGCCTGCTTGAAGAGCTGGGACAGGTTGAAAAAGCCGTGCTGCGTATTGCGTTGTTTGAGCTGTCAAAACGCAGCGATGTGCCTTATAAAGTGGCCATCAACGAAGCGATTGAACTGGCGAAAACCTTTGGCGCTGAAGACAGCCACAAATTCGTCAACGGCGTACTGGATAAAGCAGCTCCGGTGATTCGTCCTAACAAAAAGTGATTCACAGGCCGGAAAGATAGCGGGCGATCGATACCCGCCGTCTCCGG
Source organism: Salmonella sp. JXY0409-18 (assembly GCF_020268625.1). NCBI lineage: Bacteria > Pseudomonadati > Pseudomonadota > Gammaproteobacteria > Enterobacterales > Enterobacteriaceae > Salmonella > Salmonella sp. JXY0409-18. The sequence goes on along the minus strand of NZ_CP084216.1, from coordinate 3,394,131 downwards.
CCTTTTCTTTTTTTCTGCTGAGGCATAACGTATGGCATGTGGCGAGTTTTCCCTGATTGCCCGTTATTTTGACCGTGTAAGAAGCTCTCGTCTTGATGTTGAAACCGGTATTGGCGACGATTGCGCGCTCCTGAATATTCCTGAAAAGCAGACCCTGGCGATCAGTACCGATACGCTGGTGGCGGGCAACCACTTCCTCCCCAATATCGATCCTGCCGATCTGGCTTATAAAGCGTTGGCGGTGAATTTAAGCGATCTGGCCGCGATGGGGGCCGACCCGGCCTGGTTAACGCTGGCGTTAACGTTGCCGGAAGTGGATGAGCCGTGGCTGGAGGCTTTTAGCGACAGTCTGTTTGCGCTATTGAATTACTACGATATGCAGCTCATTGGCGGCGACACCACGCGTGGACCGCTGTCGATGACGCTGGGTATCCACGGTTATATCCCGGCAGGGCGCGCGCTCAAGCGATCTGGCGCGAAGCCGGGCGACTGGATTTATATCACCGGTACGCCGGGCGACAGCGCTGCCGGGCTGGCGGTTTTGCAAAACCGGCTACAGGTGTCGGAGGAGACAGACGCTCACTATTTAATTCAACGGCATTTACGCCCGACGCCGCGTATTTTACACGGCCAGGCGCTGCGTGATATCGCCAGCGCGGCTATCGATCTTTCCGATGGTTTGATTTCCGATCTGGGGCATATCGTCAAGGCCAGCGGCTGTGGGGCAAGAGTAGAAGTTGATGCGCTGCCAAAATCCGATGCGATGATGCGCCATGTTGATGACGGGCAGGCGCTGCGTTGGGCGCTTTCCGGCGGCGAAGACTATGAGCTGTGCTTTACGGTGCCGGAACTGAACCGTGGCGCGCTGGATGTCGCCATTGGTCAACTGGGTGTTCCCTTTACCTGCATAGGTCAAATGAGCGCAGATATTGAAGGGCTGAATTTTGTACGTGACGGAATGCCTGTCACCTTTGACTGGAAAGGATATGACCATTTTGCCACGCCATAAAGATGTTGCGAAAAGCCGCCTGAATTTGCGCAATCCGTGGCATCTGCTCGCTACCGGCTTTGGCAGCGGGCTGAGCCCCGTGGTGCCGGGCACGATGGGCTCGCTGGCGGCTATCCCCTTCTGGTATCTGATGACGTTTCTGCCGTGGCAGCTTTATTCGCTGGTTGTGATGTTTGGGATCTGCATTGGCGTTTATCTTTGCCATCAGACGGCGAAAGATATGGGCGTACACGACCACGGCAGTATTGTCTGGGACGAATTTATCGGTATGTGGATAACGCTGATGGCGTTGCCGACGACGGACTGGCAGTGGGTGGCTGCCGGGTTCATTATTTTCCGCATTCTGGATATGTGGAAACCCTGGCCGATTCGTTGGTTTGATCGCAACGTGCACGGCGGCATGGGGATAATGATCGATGATATCGTCGCCGGGGTGATATCCGCCGGCATACTGTATTTTATCGGTCATCACTGGCCGCTCGGTATTATTTAAAGGGGTTGCCGGATGGCGGCGTAAACGCCTTATCCGGCCTCTCCCCGAACAATATGTCGATTTCGCAGGCCCGATAAGCGCCGCGCCATCGGGCAATGGCAGATTATTTAAATCCCACCACCGGATGTTGTTTGTACGGTGTTTCGAGTTCGGCAATCTGCTCCGGTTTGAGCGTTAAATCAACGGCATTCAGCAACTCATCTAACTGCTCTTCACGCGAAGCGCCGATAATCGGCGCGGCGACGCCTCGTTTGCTGAGCAGCCAGGCCAGCGCGACCTGCGCTCGCGTTGCGCCAAGCGCCTCGCTGACGCCAGCCAGCCGTTCCGCTATTTGCGCATCATTTTTATCGCTTTCATCGTATAAATTTTTACCCACGTCATCCGAGACCAGCCGGGCCGTGGTTTCTCCCCAAGGGCGAGTTAAGCGTCCGCGCGCCAGCGGACTCCACGGAATCACGGCAACGCCTTCCTGCCAGCACAGCGGTAGCATCTCTCGCTCTTCCTCGCGGTAGATCAGGTTATAGTGATCCTGCATGGTGACAAACGGCGCCCAGCCGTGTTGTTTTTGTAGCGCCAGCGCCTGGGCAAATTGTGAGGCGTGCATTGAGGAAGCGCCGATATAGCGGGCTTTACCCGCCTTCACCACGTCGTTTAGCGCTTCCAGAGTTTCTTCTATTGGCGTGGTGTAATCCCAGCGGTGGATTTGCAGGATATCGACATACTCCATTCCCAGACGGGTGAGGCTATCGTCAATAGAGCGCAGGATTTGCGCGCGGGACAATCCTTCCGGCAGATCGCCGACGCGATGGAAGACTTTCGTCGCTACCACCACCTCGTCGCGCCGGGCGAAATCACGCAGCGCGCGGCCGACAATCTCTTCGCTGCTGCCGTCGGAGTAGCTGTTGGCGGTATCAAAAAAGTTAATGCCGCCCTCAAGGGCGCGCTTGATGATGGGACGGCTGCTCTCTTCGGGAAGCGTCCAGGCGTGATTGCCGCGACTCGGCTCGCCGAATGTCATGCAGCCCAGACAAAGGCGGGACACCCGAAGATCTGTATTTCCTAACGTGTTGTATTGCATGACTCCGCTCCTGTTATACCCGTCACTCTTCAAGCATAGCAGGAGCAAAGAGGGGATTATGCCAGCCAGGCCTTGATTTTGGCTTCAATGCCTGCGGCGTCGAGCCCCAGTTCCGCGCGGGCTTCTTCCTGCGTTCCTTGCGGGATAAAGAAATCCGGAAGGCCGATATTCAGCACAGGTACAGGTTTACGATGGGCCATTAGCACTTCGTTTACGCCGCTGCCAGCGCCGCCCATAATGGCGTTTTCTTCCAGCGTCACCAGCGCGTCATGCTGCGCGGCCATCTCCAGAATTAACGTGTCGTCCAGCGGCTTAACAAAGCGCATGTCGACCAGCGTGGCGTTCAGCGCTTCGGCGACTTTCGCCGCCTCAGGCATTAAGGTGCCAAAGTTCAGAATCGCCAGTTTTTCGCCATGACGCTTCACAAGGCCTTTACCAATAGGCAGTTTTTCCAGCGGGGTTAGCGCCACGCCCTGCGCATTACCGCGTGGATAACGTACTGCCGTCGGGCCGTCGTTATAGTGATACCCGGTAAATAACATCTGGCGACATTCGTTTTCGTCGCTTGGCGTCATGATCACCATATCCGGGATGCAGCGCAGATAGGAGAGATCGAACGCGCCCTGGTGTGTTTGTCCATCCGCGCCAACGATACCGGCGCGATCGATGGCGAACATGACCGGCAGTTTCTGGATAGCGACGTCATGGATGACCTGATCGTAGGCGCGTTGCAGGAAAGTAGAGTAGATCGCCACGACGGGCTTATAGCCGCCAATCGCCAGGCCTGCGGCGAAGGTGACGGCATGCTGCTCGGCGATGGCGACGTCAAAATAGCGATCCGGGAATTTACGTGAAAATTCCACCATGCCGGAACCTTCGCGCATTGCCGGGGTGATCGCCATCAGTTTGCTGTCTTTGGCGGCGGTTTCACACAGCCAGTCACCGAAGATTTTTGAATAACCGGGCAGACCGCCGCTGCTTTTCGGCAAACATCCGCTGGAAGGATCAAATTTAGGCACCGCATGGAAAGTGATCGGATCTTTTTCCGCGGGCTCATAGCCGCGGCCTTTCTTGGTCATGATATGCAGGAACTGCGGGCCTTTCAGGTCGCGCATGTTCTTCAATGTGCTGATAAGCCCCATGACATCGTGACCATCGACCGGCCCGATGTAGTTAAAGCCCAGCTCTTCGAACAGTGTGCCCGGCACAACCATGCCTTTAATATGTTCTTCGGTACGCTTGAGCAGTTCTTTAATTGGCGGTACGCCGGAGAAGACCTTTTTTCCGCCTTCGCGCAGAGAAGAGTAAAGCTTACCGGAAAGTAGCTGCGCCAGATGGTTGTTGAGCGCGCCGACGTTTTCCGAAATCGACATTTCATTGTCGTTCAGAATGACCAGCATGTCGGGCCGGATATCGCCTGCGTGATTCATTGCTTCAAACGCCATACCGGCGGTGATGGCGCCGTCGCCTATCACACAGACGGTGCGGCGATCTTTGCCTTCTTTCTCCGCCGCCACGGCAATGCCGATACCGGCGCTGATGGAGGTGGAGGAATGCCCAACGCTCAGCACATCGTATTCGCTTTCTCCGCGCCACGGGAACGGGTGCAGACCGCCTTTCTGGCGAATGGTGCCGATTTTGTCGCGACGACCGGTAAGGATTTTATGTGGATAAGCCTGGTGTCCAACATCCCAGATTAGCTGGTCAAACGGGGTGTTGTAGACATAATGCAGCGCCACGGTAAGTTCTACCGTGCCCAGCCCGGAAGCGAAGTGCCCGCTGGAACGGCTTACGCTGTCGAGTAAGTAGCGGCGTAGCTCGTCGCAGAGTTTCGGCAGACTCTCTTTCGGTAACAGTCGTAACTCCTGGGTGGAGTCGACCAATGCCAGGGTAGGGTATTTGGCTATATCAAAACTCATCGCAAGCTCATTGGATATGGGGTTTATTTATCACGCTGGATTATGTAGTTCGCTAGCGCTTCCAGTGCCGAGGTGTCCAGTGATTGCGCGGCCAGCTGATGTAACGACTGACGGGCGTCCTCTATCAGGTCCCGGGCTTTATTCCGGGCTTGCTCAAGACCCAGAAGTGCAGGGTAGGTACTTTTGCCAAGCTGCTGGTCTGCGCCCTGACGTTTACCTAACGTTGCAGTATCGCCCACCACATCCAGAATGTCATCCTGAACCTGGAAGGCAAGGCCGATACTCTCTGCATAGCGGTCAAGTATCGGCAGAGTATTCCGTCCTTTATCGCCCGCGCTCAACGCGCCAAGTCTAACGGCGGCGCGAATGAGCGCGCCGGTCTTATGGCGATGAATGCGTTCCAGCGCGTCCAGAGTGATCCGCTGGCCTTCTGCCGCCAGATCCAATGCCTGACCGCCGCACATACCGGCGATGCCGCTGGCGTTCGCCAGTTCGGCGATCATCGCGATACGATCGCGATCGGCGACTTCCGGCATCGGCGCGTCGCTGATAATGGCAAACGCCAGCGTTTGCAACGCGTCTCCCGCCAGGATTGCGTTGGCTTCGCCAAATTTAATATGGCAAGTCGGCAGGCCGCGACGCAAATCGTCATCGTCCATTGCTGGCAGGTCGTCATGGATCAGCGAATAGGCATGAATGCATTCGACCGCCGCAGCTGGCGCATCCAGCGTTGCCGTACTGACGCCAAACATTTGACCGGTGGCGTAAACCAGAAATGGCCGCAGGCGTTTACCGCCTAATAATGCGCCATACTGCATGGCTTCGACCACGGGAGTGTTCTGAAAGGGCAGTGGCGCGATAAAACGGCTCAGCGCCTGATTCGCTTGCGTTACGCAAGCCTGTAGCTGCTGCGTAAAGTCCATTTACTCATTATCCGCGATAAAAGGCTCAGGTGAAGCCTCTTCATTATCAGACAGCAAAATTTGCACGCGCTGTTCCGCCTGCTGCAGTTTTGCCTGCCCCTGACGCGCCAGTTGTACGCCGCGCTCGAATTCATTCAGCGCGTCTTCCAGCGGCAAATCGCCGCTTTCCAGGCGGGTAACAATATGTTCCAGCTCGCTCAGCGCAGTTTCAAAGCTGGCGGGCGCCTCATTTTTCTTCGGCATGATGACTGTTTGACTCTCTGTAATGGCAGCACAAGTCTATGGTAACGGACTCACACTGATAAGCAAATAACGCGCAATGGTAAGGGGAAATGCGCAAGATGTCCGTGATAGTGATATACTTCCGCGCCTGGATGCAGCCGTAGATATGGGCTGCTGTACTATTTCTCCACGACAAGCCTTAGATAGCTTGCTAAAGAACCATTGCCGCCATGAAGTTTATCATTAAATTGTTCCCGGAAATCACTATCAAAAGCCAATCTGTGCGTTTGCGCTTTATAAAAATTTTAACCGGGAACATCCGTAACGTTTTAAAGCACTACGATGAGACCCTCGCGGTTGTCCGTCACTGGGATAACATTGAAGTTCGCGCCAAAGATGAAAACCAGCGTCTGGCGATTCGCGACGCGCTGACCCGCATTCCGGGGATTCACCATATTCTTGAAGTCGAAGATGTGCCGTTCACCGATATGCACGACATTTTCGAGAAAGCGTTGGCGCAGTATCGCGAGCAGCTTGAAGGCAAAACCTTCTGCGTGCGCGTAAAACGTCGCGGTAAGCATGAGTTTAGCTCCATTGAGGTGGAACGCTATGTCGGCGGCGGATTAAATCAGCATATTGAATCGGCGCGCGTGAAGCTCACTAACCCGGATGTGACGGTGCATCTGGAAGTGGAAGATGATCGCCTGCTGCTGATCAAAGGGCGTTATGAAGGTATTGGCGGTTTCCCGATTGGCACCCAGGAAGATGTGCTGTCGCTGATCTCCGGCGGTTTTGACTCCGGCGTCTCCAGCTATATGCTGATGCGTCGCGGCTGCCGCGTACACTACTGCTTCTTTAACCTCGGCGGCGCGGCGCATGAAATCGGCGTTCGCCAGGTGGCGCATTACCTGTGGAACCGCTTTGGCAGCTCCCATCGCGTGCGTTTTGTGGCGATTAACTTCGAACCGGTGGTCGGCGAGATTCTGGAGAAAGTTGACGACGGCCAGATGGGCGTGGTGCTCAAACGTATGATGGTACGCGCGGCGTCGAAAGTGGCGGAACGTTACGGCGTACAGGCGCTGGTGACCGGCGAAGCGCTGGGCCAGGTGTCCAGCCAGACGCTAACCAACTTGCGCTTGATCGATAACGTGTCTGACACGCTGATCCTGCGCCCGCTGATCTCTTACGATAAAGAGCACATTATCAACCTGGCGCGCCAGATTGGTACGGAAGATTTTGCCCGTACGATGCCGGAATACTGTGGCGTGATTTCAAAAAGTCCGACGGTGAAAGCCATTAAAGCGAAAATTGAAGCCGAAGAAGAAAATTTCGACTTCAGTATTCTCGATAAGGTGGTAGAAGAAGCGAACAACGTCGATATTCGTGAAATCGCCCAGCAGACCCAGCAGGAGGTGGTGGAAGTAGAAACCGTGAGCGGTTTTGGCGCCAACGATGTGATTCTGGATATCCGTTCTGTCGATGAGCAGGATGACAAGCCGCTGAAAGTGGAAGGCGTCGACGTCGTTTCGCTGCCTTTCTACAAGCTGAGCACTAAATTTGGCGACCTCGATCAGAGCAAAACCTGGCTGCTATGGTGCGAACGCGGCGTAATGAGTCGCCTGCAGGCGCTCTATCTGCGCGAGCAGGGGTTTGCCAATGTGAAGGTGTATCGTCCGTAATTCCTTTGCCGGGGGGCGGCTATGTCCTACCCGGCCTACCGTTTTATTTGTGCCCCAACCGTTTTGCAATGCGCTCCAGCTTCATCATCAGCAGCAGCGTAATGGCCACCAGCACAATGGTCAGCGCCGCGCCGTCGGCGATATTTCCACGGTCGGTCAGGCTAAAGATAGCCACCGGTAGCGTCGTCCAGCCCGGCGGATAAATCATCATCGTCGCGCCCAACTCCCCCATGGAGAGCGATAAACTCAGCGCCAGCGCTGACATCATCCACGGCATCAATAACGGCAACGTCACGTGACGCAGACGATACCAGGGCGATGCCCCTAGACTCGACGCGACGTTTTCAATATCGGCGGAAATTCGCGCCAGTCCGGTCGACACGTTACTGAAGGTAAAGGCGGAAATCAGCACAAAGTGCGCTGTCAGCACAATCCATAGGGTGCCGTTCATTTGCAATGGTCCCTGACTGAAAGCAACCAGAATGCCCAGGCCCACGGACACTGACGGAATCGCACTCGGCAGATAGAACACCATACTTAACCATTTCTGCGTTTTCACCCCATATTGACGCAGCGCCAGCGCCGCCCAAACGCCGCAAAGCAGCGCAAACAGGCTGGCGCAAAAGCCAATCGTGAGGCTGGCAAGTAGGGCATCCCATGCCGCACCGTGCAGAGCGTTAACAAAGTGGTTCAGCGTGAAGCCACTCGGCAGAATACCGTTCCACTGCTGGCTAAGGCTGGACATCAGAATCACCGCCAGCGGCAGGAAAAAGAACACGATAAACAGTACGCTAGCCACAACGCCCGCCGCTGCGCGTCCTTTAGGTGACCAAATTAGCATGGCTAGCTCCTTACGCCGGTACGTGATGCCGCCAGGCGATAGAGGGAGAACAGCCCCAGCGACAAGACAATGTTAATCAACGCAATCATGCAGGCGACCGTATAGTCGGACTCCAGAATCGCTTTGCTGTAAACCATCATCGGCAGGGTGTTAACCCCTTTCGCGCCAATAAACAGTACGATGCCGAACTCGTTAGTGGTCAACAGCAGGCACAGGCTGCCACCAGCCATCAGCGCCGGTAGCGCCGCCGGGAAAATCACCTGCCCAATCACCCGTAACGGGTGCGCCCCCAGAATGCTGGCTGCTTCTAGCTGGCTTTTATCAATTTGCCGCAGCGCGGCCATCAGTGGCCGCATCACCAGAGGAGTGAACACCGTGATCTCCGCCAGAATGACGCCCTGCATCGAGTAGAGAAAATCTACCGGCGGTAGCTCAAAGGCAAACAGGCTCATCAGCGTACCGTTGAGCAGACCCGCTGACCCATAAATAAAGGTGAACGCCAGCGTAATCAGGAAGGTCGGCAGCGCAATAAAAGTATCGACGACCCAACCAATCCACTCGCTGCCGGGGAAAGGAATAAACACCAGAATCAGCGACATCACGCTGCCCAGCAGCAGGCAACCGGCGGTGGCGAAAAAGGCGATTTGCAACGTGTTCAGCAACGCGCCGACAAAGCGTTTCGAGTCGACCACCTGGCGGAAGGTCTCGAGCCCGATCTCGCCATTGGCACCGCGTAGCGCCTGTTCAACGATGAGCGACAGAGGCCAGAAAAACAGTGTCGCCAGCACCAGCAACGGGAGCAGCAGCCACAGCAGCGGGCGTAGGTTAAGCGCCGGTTTTTCCAGAGGTAAAATGAGTGACATGGTTATACCTCAATCAGGACCGCATCATCCGGTTCGAACCACAGCGCCAGCTTGTCGCCCACGCGCGGCAGCGGATTGACATGCGTCAACACCATCCGCACCGTTTCGCCAGCAACGTCACACAACAGATGGGTTAAATCGCCCTGCCAGTGCACCGATTGCAGTGTGGCGTTGAAGCGGTTGCTGTAGGCCGAACGCGGCGTCAGGCTGAGGTGCTGAGGACGAATGCACAGCAGTTTGTTGTAACCGTGGTGGCTGCCCCGGCTGAACGCGCGAATCACCGCACCGCCGCAGCTGACGTCCACCAACCCCGGAATCTCCGTTATCCCCAGCGCAATGGCGGAGAGAATATTGGCGCGACCTAAGAATTCGGCGGCAAAACGATTGGGCGGATGCTGATATAGCGCGCGGGTTTCGCCGTGAGCAATCAGCGAGCCATCCTTCATAATGCCGATTTTATCGGCCAGGGTGAGCGCTTCCGTTTGATCGTGGGTGACGTAGAGAATAGTGAGTTCCGGCAGCTCACGGTGAAGACGGGCGATTTCTTCCACCATATTATGACGAATCTGTGCGTCCAGCGCTGACAGTGGTTCATCCAGCAACAGCACGCGCGGGCGCACGGCAATCGCGCGGGCGATGGCCACGCGTTGCTGCTGGCCGCCGGAAAGTTGATGCGGATAACGGGTGGCGTAATCACTCATGCCAACCGTTTTCAGCGCCTGCGTTACACGCTCATTAATTAGCGCCTTTGGCTGCTTCTGCGCACGCAGGCCAAAAGCGACGTTGTCTTCCACTTTCAGATGCGGGAACAAGGCGTAGTTCTGCACCACCATCGCCAACCCGCGTTTATAGGGTGGCAGATGGGTGACGTCCGTATCGCCAATCAGAATACGGCCGCCTGCAGGTTGCACAAATCCCGCAACCGCACGCAGCACCGTCGTTTTTCCAGATCCTGATGGGCCAATCAGCGCCAGCACTTCGCCAGGTTCAATCGTCAAAGAGAGCGGTTTAAGCACCACGTTGCCGTGATACGCAACGCGCAGTGAGTCGAGGACTATCCCCGATGTCCCCTGCGATGCAGGGGCGTGAACGGCGGTCGTTTTCATCAGCATCAGGCTTACTCGCTTTCGGTCACTTTGTGCCAACGGCTAATATCTGCCGACAACGAAACGGCTACGTCATCCCAATTTGGCTGCCAGCTTTGCACGCCTTCCAACGCGGCAGTGGCGGCCTTGTAATGTTCGTCGCTCGGCGTCACGTCGCTGCGTACTGGCATTCCCCAGGAGAGTTCGCTGACGCGAGTCTGCGCTTCTTTACTCAGCAGGAAGTTAATCAGCTTTTTACCGTTTTCACTCTGCGGCGCCCCCTGGACCAGGCCAATGACATAAGGGATGGCCAGCGCGCTGCGCTCGCCTTTGTCGTTGGCCGGCCAGAAGATTTTCACGTTCGGGTTACGTTCCATCTGCGCGAGGTTCATTTGCAGGTCGCCGTTAGCGACGTAGATTTCACCTTTATTAACCAGCGCGGTTAGCTTGCCGGTAGAGGCAGATGGCCCGACGTTATTGGCCTGCAGCTTGCCGAGATACGCAAAACCGGCATCTTTACTGCCGAAGCTGTGGAAAGCCTGCAGCATTACCGCCGTGCCGTCAGCGGCCTGACCTGGCGTGGAATACTGGAGTTTATTTTTGAATTTACCGTCAAGCAGATCCTGCCAGCGCGCCGGGGCAGTTTTCAGCAGCTTGCTGTTGTAGATAAAGCTCAGATAGTTCTTTACCAGCGGCGAATAAAGGTTGTTGGCATCGGGGATAGCCGATGCGGCGTCGGTGTTAAAGTTCGCCAGCAGCTTTTCGGCGGCGGCGCGCTGAATGAATGGCGGCGCGGTTACCAGCACGTCGGCTTGCGGATTCGTACGCTCTTTTGCCAGACGTTCCACTACCACGCCACCACCGCCTTCAACATAGCGTACGGTAATGCCGGTCGCTTTAGTGAATGCGTCAAACTGCACCTGGTACCAGCTGTTATCGCCATCGTGCAGCCCGTCGATGGAGTACACCGTGACCACTGATTCCGCCCATGACGGGGCGCTGGCGAGAGCGAAGACAGACAGCAGAGCAAGTCGGGAAAGTTTCATCGTAATAGCCTCATAGCGTACATTGCATTTTCTGGCCTATACCAGGTTTGCTTTTTACGCTAAACGGCTTATGTGACAAAACGATGAAAAAGAAATAAATCAGTCCACGCTGGATGATGCTGCGCTTATCCGGATAGCCGTGAGACGATACGATTGACAGGCCGGATAAGGCTCGCAGCCAACATCCGGCGCATCCGCTAGTGGGTATCTACCTCAATGCGCAGGCTGTCGTGACGCCAGTATTCGATATCCAGATCCAGCACTCGCCCGTGTTGATCGTAGTTCAGACGGCGCAGCAACAGCGCCGGGCGCCCTTCCATAACTCCCAGCGCCTGTGCGGCCTGCGCAGGCATGGCGGTGGGGTAGAATGACAGATGCATGCTGGTATAGACGAGGTTGTAGTGCGACTCGTATACCTCGGTCAGGCTGCCGTTGAGATCGTACTGCAGCAGCTCAGGCACGCGGGCGGGCAAACAATGGTTTTCGCAGTAGCACACGGCGCGGCCATCGGCGTAACGCAGACGGGTCAGCAGATAAATTTGATCAAACGGCTGGAGCTGGAGGGACTCCATGACCTCGACAGGCACGGTGGTTAACACGCCGCTCAGTAGCGCGGTTTTTGGCTCCCGCCCCTGCTCGCGGCAAAGCTTATGGAAGTTGGTGTTCTGGGTCGGATCCAGCCACAGGCGTTCCGGCGTAACGAACCAACCGCGACGATCGGCGCGCCAGATAAGCCCACTGGACTCCAGCTGCGCCAGGCTTTCGCGAATAGTAATGCGCGTGGTGTTGAAGATCGCGCACAGTTCGCGTTCAGACGGCAGTTTATCACCGCTTTTCAACGCACCGCTCTGAATACGCGCCTGAAGCTGCGCCTTGATCAACAGGTACTGCGGGATATCGCCCGGGATAGATTTCATGCTTACTCGCTTCCGTTTTGCCTGCCGCCATTATACAAGCAGAGATGAATTTTTTGTTGCAGCGCGATTTTCTCTTTGACCCGTCGCGGCAAAGATCGTCATGATAAATGCAATCTGGTATAGACCAAAGGTAAATAACATGACTTCGCGTAACTATCTGCTGCTGACTCCTGGCCCGCTCACCACCTCTCGTACCGTGAAAGAAGCGATGTTGTTCGATAGCTGCACCTGGGATGATGATTACAATATCGGCGTGGTGGAACAGATCCGCCAGCAGCTGACCGCACTGGCAACGGCCTCCGAAGGCTACACCTCCGTACTGCTGCAAGGCAGCGGCAGCTATGCTGTGGAAGCCGTACTGGGCAGCGCATTGGGGCCGCAGGATAAGGTGCTGATCGTCAGCAACGGTGCATACGGCGCACGAATGGTCGAGATGGCCGGCCTTATGGGTATCGCCCATCACGCTTACGACTGCGGCGAAGTTGCGCGCCCGGACGTGCAGGCGATCGACGCGATCCTCAACGCCGACCCGACGATCAGCCATATCGCCATGGTGCATAGCGAAACGACCACCGGGATGCTCAACCCCATTGATGAGGTGGGCGCTCTGGCGCATCGCTATGGCAAAACCTACATCGTTGACGCCATGAGCAGCTTCGGCGGCATCCCCATGGATATTGCAGCATTACACATCGATTATCTGATCAGCTCCGCCAATAAATGCATTCAGGGCGTGCCGGGTTTTGCTTTCGTGATTGCCCGCGAGCAAAAACTGGCCGCGTGCAAAGGGCGTTCCCGCTCGCTGTCGTTAGATCTCTACGCCCAGTGGCGCTGCATGGAGGATAACCACGGCAAATGGCGTTTTACTTCGCCCACTCATACCGTCCTGGCGTTTGCCCAGGCGTTGAAAGAGCTGGCGGAAGAAGGTGGCGTGGCGGCACGTCATCAACGCTATCAGCAAAATCAGCGCAGCCTGGTGGCCGGAATGCGGGCGCTGGGCTTTAACACGCTGCTGGATGACGAACTTCATTCGCCCATTATCACCGCCTTTTATTCACCGGAAGACCCGCAGTATCGCTTTAGCGAATTTTATCGCCGCCTCAAAGAGCAGGGCTTTGTTATCTATCCAGGCAAAGTGTCGCAAAGCGACTGCTTTCGCATCGGCAACATTGGTGAAGTATATGCCGCCGATATCACTGCCCTGCTGACCGCCATTCGTACCGCCATGTACTGGACGAAATAAGGAACCATGATGAACCGTATTCACGCTGTTATTCTCGACTGGGCGGGCACCACCGTCGATTTTGGCTCCTTCGCGCCGACGCAAATTTTCGTCGAGGCGTTCCGTCAGGCATTTGATGTGGAGATCACCCTCGCCGAAGCACGCGTGCCAATGGGGCTGGGTAAATGGCAACACATTGAAGCGCTGGGAAAATTACCTGCTGTTGACGCGCGCTGGCAGGCAAAGTTTGGCCGCTCCATGAGCGCAGCAGATATTGATGCCATCTATGCCGCCTTCATGCCGTTACAGATTGCTAAAGTTGTCGATTTTTCTTCTCCTATTGCCGGAGTTATCGACACGATCGCGGCGCTACGAGCCGAGGGTATCAAGATAGGCTCCTGCTCCGGTTACCCACGAGCGGTGATGGAGCGCCTGGTTCCCGCCGCCGCCGAGCATGGTTATCGTCCGGATCATTGGGTGGCAACGGACGACCTGGCCGCGGGTGGTCGCCCGGGGCCGTGGATGGCGCTGCAAAACGTGATTGCGCTGGGCATTGATGCGGTCGCGCACTGCGTGAAGGTAGATGATGCCGCGCCGGGCATTAGCGAGGGGCTTAACGCGGGGATGTGGACGGTGGGGCTGGCGGTATCGGGTAACGAATTCGGCGCAACATGGGACGCCTATCAGACAATGTCGAAAGAGGACGTTGCGGTCCGCCGCGAGCACGCGGCCAGCAAGCTGTATGCCGCCGGGGCGCATTACGTGGTGGATTCACTGGCGGATTTACCTGGGGTGATTGCGCATATTAATGCGCGTCTGGCGCAGGGCGAACGCCCGTAAAATAACTGCCGGATGGCGCTGCCGCTTATTCGGCCTACAGACTGTACCGTTTTGTAGGCCGGATAAGGTATTTACGCCGCCATCCGGCAATCATTCTTACTCGTAGTAGTTATAAATCCCTGCCGCCATCACCAGTTGCGAAGCCACTTCATGCGCTTTTTCACGACCAACCAATAGGTCGATGATTTTCAAACCAAAATCGATAGCGGTACCCGGTCCCTGGCTGGTTAATAATTTTACCCGCGCATCCCACACCACACGCTTATCCTGCCACTGTTCGGCGGGGATCTTATCTTTCAGCGCCGGAAAACCGGTCATATTGCCGATAGGGAAGATATCGTGCGGCACGAGCACTGTAGCGGCTGCGGCGCAAATGGCTGCGACAATGCGCCCGGAGCGGTGAAACTGTTTTACGGTTTCGACCAGCAGCGGGCTGTCGCGAAAGCACTCGGCGCCTTTAATTCCGCCGGGCAACACGATGATGTCATAATCGCCGTCGGCAACTTCAACCAGCGGCGCATCCGCCAGTAGCTTTACACCGCGCGAGCAGACAATCGTCAGGCCGCCATCGCTGGCGACGCTGGCGGTAGTGACGTGGATTCCGCCGCGAACCAGCAGATCGATAGTGGTGACCGCTTCGGTCTCTTCACTACCAGGGGCGAGGCATACCAGTGCCTGAGCGCTCATATTCACTCTCCTTTCGCTTTACCATTTCAAACAGGCGGCTATTTTCCGGAACGGCGAGACCGTGCACGCGGGCGCGCTTGAGTAAATAACCGGTGATGTAGTCAATTTCGGTATGGCGCATGGCGCGCACGTCCTGCAACATGGATGAGATGTTTTCTGCCGTACTGTCAATCACTTGCTCAACATAATAGCGTAAATCGTCTGCCGATGTGTGGTAGCCTTCACGTTCAATCACGGCGGCGACCTCTTCGCAAATTGCGTTGATTTCATCAGTATGATGGCGCAGCTCGCCGTTCGGGCAGTTCCAAAGCGCGGTGAGCGGGTTGATAACACAGTTGACGGCCAGTTTGCGCCACATCTCTGCGCGGATATTGTTATGCCAGGCGACATCGGGCAGTACCCCCTGCAGGATATCGGCGAGATAACTGTAATCGCCGTCTTGCTCGCGCGCCGGGCCAATATGCGTAGTACCGTTAGCGACATGAATAATGATATTACCGTCGCGGCGCGCAGCATGGGTGATAGTCCCCATCAACATCGGCTGTTGGATATTTTGCAGTTCTTCTATGGTTCCCATTCCATTATGAATGAGCAGGATAGGCGATGTCACCGGTAGGGTTGACGCCAGGGTTCGTACTGCGTCGGAAACCTGCCACGCTTTCAGCGTGACTAATAACAGTTCGCTCTTCGCCAAAAAATCCGGATCGTTTGCCGTCAGTGATTCGTTGAAAAAGGAACCATCGGTATCGATCAGATTTACGCTGCAATAAGGTTGTGGCACCCGTAGCCAGCCCTGTACGTCATGTCCGTGTTTGCACAGTGCCGAAAGCCAAAGTTGTCCTAAGGCTCCGCATCCCAGTACAGTAATTTTCATTGTTCCTCCTCACCTGCAACAGCGCCAGGTGTTATGGCGCTAATTATAGCGTCATCAGCTAAGCTTCTCGTTAAGCCTCGTTGCAGGTATTATGCAACGCAACGAAAATGAAGGGAGAAGAAAAGATGCCATCTTTCGATATTGTTTCTGAAGTTGATCTGCAGGAAGCGCGTAACGGCGTGGATAACGCGGTTCGCGAGGTTGAGTCTCGTTTTGACTTTCGTGGCGTAGAGGCGACTATTGAACTGAACGATGCCAATAAAACCATCAAGGTGCTGAGCGAGTCCGATTTCCAGGTCAATCAGTTGCTCGATATTCTGCGCGCCAAGCTGCTTAAACGCGGTATTGAAGGCGCTTCGCTGGATGTACCGGACGAGTTCGTGCATAGCGGTAAAACCTGGTATGTGGAAGCGAAGCTGAAGCAGGGCATTGAAAGCGCCGTGCAGAAGAAAATCGTCAAGCTGATTAAAGACAGCAAACTGAAGGTGCAGGCGCAAATTCAGGGGGAAGAGATTCGCGTGACGGGCAAATCACGTGACGATCTGCAATCGGTAATGGCGCTGGTTCGCGGCGGCGATTTGGGCCAGCCGTTTCAGTTCAAAAACTTCCGCGATTAAGTTGTTATGCCGGATAGAGCCTCGTCGCCATCCGGCAATGCTGCATTCATCCTTTGCTGATAAGCTGTTCAACTTCAAAGCGATTGGTCACTTTGCTGTCGATTTTGACGTAAGCGGAATGCTCTTCCGCCACGATCAGCGCTTCGCTTACGCCTTTCATTGCCAACAGTCGCTGTTTTAGCCTGTCGTCAGCAACGATATCCGCTGGAATTTCCACACGCAGGCTGCTGACATAGGGCGGCTCTTTCATGGTACTTGCCACCGCCAGCCATACCATCGCCAGTACGGCCCCGGCAAGAAAAACGGTTTGCCCATCAAACGTGCCGTCTATCCAGCCGCCCAGCGAGCCGCCAAGCGCCACGCCAAGAAACTGACTGGTAGAATAGACGCCCATCGCCGTTCCTTTATACCCCGCGGGCGACTCTTTGCTAATCAGCGAAGGCAGCAGCGCCTCCATCAGATTAAAGGCGAGGAAAAAGAGTTGTACGCCAATCACCAGCTCCCAGAAATGCTGGCCCACTCCCCACAACACGATTTCCGCGACGATAATGAGCCCCACGCAGAACAGGAATACCTGCTTCATCCGCCGTTTGACTTCAGCATAGATAATAAAAGGCACGACGGCGGCAAAGGCGATCACCATGGTTGCCAGATACACCTTCCAGTGTTCGGCGGCAGGAAAACCGGCATCGGCAAGCTGGCCGGGCAGGGCGACAAAGGTGGACATCAATAAAATATGCAGACACATAATGCCGAAATTGAGCTTGAGCAGCCTCGGCTCCGCTAGCACTTTACTGAAGCTGCCTTTGACCATCCCGGATTCGCGATTCAGCACATGGTTGGTACTGTTGGGAACCACCCAGATCGTCAGAAGAATGCCCAGGGTGGCGAGGGCGGCGATCATCCAGAACAACGCGTTCAATCCCAGACTATGGGTAACAATCGGCCCTAATACCATCGCAATCGCGAAGGTGATACCAAAGCTGACGCCGATAAACGCCATCGCTTTGGTACGGTTTTGCTCGCGGGTCAGGTCAGACAGGAGCGCCATGACGGCGGCGGCAATAGCGCCGGACCCCTGTAGCGCTCGCCCCAGAATAATGCCCCAGATTGAGTGGGAGAGCGCGGCAATGACGCTGCCCGCGACAAATACCGCCAGTCCGCCGACAATCAGCGGCTTACGGCCAATGCGGTCGGACAGCAGCCCAAAGGGAATTTGAAAGATAGCCTGCGCCAGCCCGTAAATGCCGATCGCAATGCCGATTAATGCTTCGCTGGCGCCCTGTAGCGCCATACCGTATGTGGTCAGTACCGGTAGAACCATAAACATGCCCAGCATACGCAACGAAAAGACGGTCCCTAAACCCCATGTGGCACGCAGCTCCCCTGGCGTCATTTTATAATCGTTCATTGCCACCTCTGTATGAAATTCGCACCTAGTGTAAAGCGCCAGGTTGGTTGGGTAAATATGCGCTTTATTAACAAATGTTGTGGTGGTGAGGGTAGGCCACGAGAGACGAAAAATGCCGGATGGCGATACTCACGTCGCTTATCCGGCCTACAGGTAACGTGCTTTTGTAGGCCGGATAAGGCATAAGCCGCCATCCGGCATAGAAGAGGTGACGATGAACTTACCAGACGTAAGTCAGCAGATTCTGCGAATTCGGCACCATAAAATCAACGGACATCATGATACTCAGCGCGGTAATCGCAATGATAGAGAAGCCGAACAGCTTGCGCGCCCAGACCTTATCATCTTCCACTTTGTAACCGCGTAGCGCCATGCCGAGCCACCAAACGCTGACCGCCGCGGCGACCACCAGGTATTTGTAACCGGCATAACCGCCCAACGTTAGCATTAGCGTTGCAACGGCAAACGCAATGATGTACAGCGTGATGTGGTTTTTAGCGACTGAGATTCCTTTTACCACCGGCAGAACCGGGATATTGGCCGCCTGATAGTCCTTAAAGCGGAAAATGGCGATGGCGTAAGAGTGCGGCATCTGCCAGAGGCTGAAAATAGCCAACAGGATCGCCGCGCCGCTGTCAAAGTCGCCCGTTACGGCGCAGTAGCCAATCACCGGCGGCGCTGCGCCGGAGAGAGAACCAATCAGCGTTCCGTAGACGGAGTGACGCTTCATGTACAAGCTGTACACGCCAACGTAGACCACGAAGCCCATCATCCCCAGCCAGCAGGCCAAAGGATTAGCGCCAAACCACAGCAGCATAAAGCCAGCAATACCCAGCAGGGTGGCGTATACCAGCGAGACGCCAGGAGAAATCAGGCCTTTAACCAGCACCCGATTCTTGGTCCTTTCCATCTTCCTGTCGATATCCCTGTCGATGTAGTTGTTAAATACACAACCCGACGCCACAACCAGTGACACCCCGACCAGCGTATAAATGAACAGGGGATAGTCAATGCTGCCCTTTGAGGCCAGCAGAAATCCCCCGATCACCGAGATCAGGTTGCCAAAGATGATGCCTGGTTTCGTTACTTGCAGGTATTGCTTAAACATCATACTCGCCGCTCTTAGTGCATCATCATGTTGTAGTTGAGGTTCCACATAATCCAGATGGAGCCCACAACCAGGATGGCGATGATCAGCACGGTAAAGATGAAGGCCGTCATGTTCCAGCCTTCATCAGATTTGGTGTTCATGTGCAGGAAACACACCAGATGCACCAAAATCTGCACCACTGCCATTGCCAGGATAGATCCCAGAATAACGGCCGGAGAGGCAGCGCCGGTCATCACCATCCAGAATGGAATAACCGTGAGGATGACCGACAGGATAAAGCCGGTCATGTACGTTTTTACGCTGCCGTGGGATGCGCCGCCGCTCTCGGTAGAATGACTCATTACATCGCCCCCATCAGATAAACAACAGTGAATACGCAAATCCAAATCACATCCAGGAAGTGCCAGAACAGGCTCAGACACATGATGCGGGTACGGTTAGTGCTGGTCAGACCGCGACGGGCAACTTGCACCATCAGCACCGCCATCCAGATCAAACCGGAAGTGACGTGCAGACCGTGCGTGCCGACCAGCGCGAAGAACGCAGACAGGAAGCCGCTGCGATCCGGGCCCATACCGTTAACAATCAGGTGATGGAATTCATAGAGTTCCATCCCGATAAATCCGGCACCGAACAAGAAGGTCAACGCCAGCCAGGAGATAACCTGGCTCTTGTTGTTCTTGTGCATGGCGATCGCCGCCATGCCGTAGGTAATGGAGCTAAATAACAGCAGGAAGGTTTCAACCAGAACGAACGGCAGTTCGAAAATGTCCTTACCTGTCGGGCCGCCAGCGGTGCCGTTAACCAGAACGGCATAGGTAGCAAACAGAATAGAGAACAGAATGCAGTCGCTCATCAGGTAGACCCAAAATCCGAAGATTTTGTTCTGGCCTGCGTCATGGTGCCCGTGTTCGTGCGCGTGGGCAGTCGCGTGCGTTAAAGTATCAGTTGCCATTTTTCAGCCCTGCCTTAGTAATCTCATCGAAATGCTGGTTTTCCAGTTTTTCGACTTCCGGGACCGGCACGTAGTAATCCACATCTTCATCAAAGCTTTTTACAATCCAGCTGATGATCATGCCTGCGAAACCCACTATCGCCAGCCACCAGATATGCCAGATCATGGCGAAGCCAAATACCGTCGCGAAGGCGGCGATAACAATACCGGCACCGCTATTTTTCGGCATATGAATCTCTTCATACTGTCCAGGCTGTTGGTACGCTTCGCCTTTTTCTTTCATTTCCCAGAAGGCGTCACGTTCGTGAACGTGCGGCACAACGGCAAAGTTATAGAACGGCGGCGGAGAAGAGGTTGACCACTCCAGCGTACGGCCACCCCATGGGTCGCCAGTCAGATCGCGGTTCTGATCGCGGTCGCGAATAGAAACGAAGATCTGAATCAGTTGGCACAGGATACCCAGCGCAATCAGCGCGGCACCGGCGGCGGCAACCATCAGCATCGTATGGAACTGCGGATCAATTTGCTGGCTGAGGCGACGGGTCATGCCCATGAAGCCCAGGACGTACAGCGGCATAAAGGCTACAAAGAAACCGATAATCCAGAACCAGAAGGCGCGTTTACCCCAGGTTTCGTTCAGCTTGAAGCCAAACGCCTTCGGCCACCAGTAGGTCATACCCGCGAAGCAGCCAAACACCACGCCGCCGATGATCACGTTATGGAAGTGCGCAATCAGGAACAGACTGTTGTGCAGGACGAAGTCCGCGCCCGGTACCGCCAGCAGCACGCCGGTCATACCGCCGACCGAGAAGGTCACGATAAAGCCGATGGTCCACATCATTGCGGAATGGAAGACAATACGGCCCTGATACATGGTGAACAACCAGTTGAAGATCTTCACCCCGGTCGGGATGGCGATAATCATGGTGGTGATACCGAAGAAGGCGTTAACGTTCGCGCCCGCACCCATCGTGAAGAAGTGGTGCAGCCAAACGATAAACGACAGTACGGTAATACAGACGGTCGCCCAAACCAGCGAGGTATAGCCGAACAGACGTTTACGCGAGAAGGTCGCTGCGATTTCGGAGAATACCCCGAAGACCGGCAGAATCAGAATGTACACTTCCGGATGGCCCCAGGCCCAAATCAGGTTGATGTACATCATCATGTTGCCGCCCATATCGTTGGTAAAGAAATGGGTGCCCAGATAGCGATCCAGGGTCAGCAACGCGACGGTAACCGTCAGAATCGGGAAAGAGGCGATGATCAGTACGTTGGCGCACAAAGAGGCCCAGGTAAAGACCGGCATCTTGAACATTGTCATACCCGGCGCACGCATCTTCAGGATCGTCACGAAGAAGTTGATACCGGTTAACGTCGTACCAATACCCGAGAGTTGTAACGCCCATATCCAGTAATCGACCCCTACGCTGGGACTGTACTCTATTCCCGATAGCGGCGGATAAGCCAGCCAGCCGGTCTGAGCGAATTCACCCACGCCCAGCGAGAGGTTAACCAGGATAACGCCGACAACGGTGAACCAGAAGCTCAGGTTGTTCAGGAAAGGGAACGCAACGTCGCGCGCGCCGATCTGCAGCGGAACCACCAGGTTCATCAGACCGATAACGAAGGGCATCGCCACGAAGAAGATCATGATTACGCCGTGAGCGGTAAAGATCTGATCGTAGTGGTGCGGCGGTAGAAAACCCGCTTCGCCGGCGGAGGCAAGCGCCTGCTGGCTACGCATCATGATGGCATCGGCGAAACCACGTAACAGCATCACAATCGCGACGATGATATACATGATGCCGAGGCGTTTATGGTCAACTGACGTTAACCACTCTTTCCATAGGTAGGTCCACTTACCGAAGTAAGTAATCGCTGCCAGTATCGCCAGTCCCCCGACGATAATTGCAGCGATCGTTACCATGACGATAGGTTCATGGAACGGTACTGCATCCAGTGATAATTTTCCGAACATCTTATCTTCCTCAACCCTTGGAGTTGGCGGATTCCGCGTGGCTCATGTCCATACCTTCCATTCCTTCATGCGAGCTGTGCTCACCTTCAGGTTGGGTCATGTCCATGCTCTTACCGTGGTCCATGAATTTGTTAATAACGTCCTTGAACAAATCTGGTTTCACGCTGGAGAAATATTCCACCTTGTTGTACTCGCTTGGCATAGCCACTTTCTCGAACGCCGCCATATCATTCATGGTGTTCGGAGACTGCTTCGCTTTTGCGACCCATTGGTCGAATTCTGCGCGGTCTTTGGTGGCGATAGCTTTAAACTTCATACCAGAGAAGCCCGGGCCGCTATAGCTGGCGGAGATGCCATCGTAGGTTCCGGGTTCGTTGGCGATCAGATGCAAACGTGTTTGCATACCGGCCATGGCATAAATCTGGCTACCCAGACGCGGGATAAAGAAGGAGTTCATCACGGAGTTGGAGGTCACTTTGAAATAAACCGGCGTGTTCGCCGGGAAGGCGATCTCGTTGACGGTGGCGATACCCTGCTCCGGATAGATGAAGAACCATTTCCAGTCCATGGAAACCACTTCGATGGTGATCGGTTTTTCGTCATGCGCCAGCGGCTTGCTTGGTTCAAGCGCGTGCGTGGTTTTCCAGGTCAGTACGGCAAGGAAAATGATGATTAAGATAGGCACCGTCCAGACCACGGCTTCCACTTTATTGGAGTGTGACCAGTTCGGGCTATACTTCGCATCCTTATTACTCGCACGATACTTCCAGGCGAAACCAACAGCCATCAAGATGGCGGGAATAACGACGATCAACATCAGGCCAAATGCCGTCAGTATCAGCGAACGTTGCTCCAGTCCAATCTGTCCTTTGGGATCCAGCAGCGCAGAATTACAGCCACTGAGTAATGCAGTGCCTGCAATTAATGACAACCATCCCAAACTTTTATTGTATTTCCTGAGTCTCATTTAACGACCTCAATTCCACGGGACCTGGTGGCGTTTAAAGTGTAGGGGCATTTTACGGTAAGGTTACATTACTGTAAACATGATTGGTTCTGTGTTACCAAGTTCTGCCGCGCATGTCACATATGTTGCCAAGTATGTCGAAATAACTTTAAGACACTGTTGAAACTTTGCGTTATAACGGATGAGGTCTGTAAGTGGGATGTTGAGGGATAATTGGTATAACCAATGTGAAAATAAAACAATTACTTAACAATTTATTATCAATAAAAGGACAATCAACGGCAGAAATTTAAATTTAATCGGCTGAATCGTGTAAAGAAAATAGGTAGCGTAGAAATTACCAATAATTTCCAAAATTCTGTTGCGCACAAAAAGACAAATATATTTTTTATCAATTGATGGTTATTTAGCCGTTATAATTCCGGGTCGTTATTACAACGGCAAATAATGTTTTAGAGCAGGCGTGTTTTTCGTAGCGCCAGGTAGTCCAGCAACCCGCCAAAGACAATGCCGCACACGGCAACCGCTACCGCGGTCTCAAGCAATCCGGGCAGGAATGAGAAGTTGGTGTAATCCACCGCGTTCATGGTCAGCAGGAGTACCCATACCGCCAGCAAAGCGACGCCCGCGAGCAGGATTGAAAGCGCGAAATTGTAGGCGCCACGGTATTGCGTGCGGGGAATGAAACGCTCGCTCTGCCAGCTATATTCCAGCGTTTGCCGACAGACCAGCAACAGTAACAGCCCGGGAACGGCGGCGACAACCGAGAAGAGGTAGAATGTCGGCCAGCCGTGCGCTTCAACGAACCAGCCCGCTACGGGACCAACATAAACGCGGCCTACTGCGGAGAGGGCCGACAGTAGGGCAAACTGTGTTGCGGAAAACGACTTATTACATAGCGTCATTAATAAGGCGACAAAGGCGGCAGTCCCCATCCCGCCGCACAGATTTTCGAAAAAGACCGCCGCGCCCATGCTGAACATGTTTTTATCGGTAATGGAGAGCAACCAGTAACCGGCGTTGGACGCGCCTTGCAAAATGCCGAAAATCAGCAGCGCGCGAAACAGCGAAAGACGCTGCATTAATATGCCGCCGTATAACGCACCGACGATCGTTGCCAGCAGGCCCAGCGTTTTATTGACCACGCCGACTTCGCCGGCGTCAAAGCCGACGCCGCGAATCAAAAAGGTGGTGGTCAGGCTCATGGCGAAGGCGTCACCCAATTTATAAAGCACAATGAGCAGTAAAATCAGCCAGGCGTTATTACGGCCAAAGAAATCGCGTAGCGGCGCGACGACGGCCTGTTCCAGCGATTTCGGGGACGGGATAGTATCGGTCGGTTCCGGCGCCAGTAAGGTGGCGATAATGCAGGGGATCAGCAATGCCGCCATCAGCCAGTACATGCCCTGCCAGCCGAGCCAGCGATCGGCCAGCCATAGCGCCAGTCCGCCGGAAACCAGCATCCCCAACCGGTAGCCAAGCACGCTGATTGCCGCGCCCGCGCCGCGTTCTTCTGCGGGTAACACATCGGTTTTCCAGGCGTCGAACACGATATCCTGCGAGGCGGAGCAAAAAGCAATCACCACCGCCAGCGCCGCCATCCAGCGTAGCTGCGTGCCGGGTTCAAGAAAGCCCATCGCCGCAATCGCCGCCAGTAACAACAGTTGGGTGGCGAGTAACCAACCGCGACGTCGACCTAAAAAAGGCGGCGTGTAGCGGTCCATCAGCGGAGACCAGAGAAACTTAAACACATAGGCCTGACCAACCAGCGAGAAAAAGCCAATCGTTTTAAGATCGATATTCTCGACGGTCATCCACGCCTGTAGCGTACCGGAGGTGAGCGCCAGCGGGAGGCCGGAGGCAAAACCCAATATCAGCAGAATGGCTGAACGCGGTTGCTGGAAAATACGTAAATATTGACTTGACATAGGCATCTACAGACCCGGCTTCTGTCGGGTCTTGTTGTTGCTATTAACGGGCGTTTTGCTTGATAAAATCGTGAATACTGGTGTCCTGAGACATATCAGCGATAGTATCGGTCAGAACACTGTTCACCGCGTCGGCAATATTCTGGTTAGAGGCCTGGAATGCCCCTTCAATAGAGTAGTTGGCGCGATAGTTTTTGGTCATCTTGTTGCCATTTGCCGCGGTCGCAATAATCGCGATATCCGCTTTGGTCGCGATGTTGTAGCGCACGCTGCCCTGGGAAACATCAGCATACAGTTGGTTAACAATAATCTGCAGATTAACCGCGCCGTTAGGCCCGATCATATAGCCCCGCGCCGTCATCTGTTTTTCCAGGACTTCTTGTAACAGGAAGCGTAAATCGCGGGAGGCGGTTAACGTTACCAGCTGGTTGTTACGCGTGACTTTCGCTAACGCTTGATCCTGGCGTTGGTCCGCGCCGGTAATGCTAACGGTGACGCCCATCAGGCTCGGATCCTGCTGTGGCAAGGTGATCTTCGGCGCGACGTCAATGGTCGTCGGCGGTGTGGCGCATCCTGCCAGCATAAACAGAGCGACTAACGGAAAGAGAAGTTTTTTTAACATATTCAGGCTCTCAATGACGCTTAAAACGTGATAGGTAAAAATTCCCGCCATCATAACACCGCTAACGGCGAGGGGAAGTGGTCAACGCAGGTAAATTCGTCGTAATGTCCGATTTGGTATTGATAACGGCGCGAGCGGGGATTTTGAGCGCTAAAAGAATGATTAAGGCAGTAAACTTCATACGTTTGGCTGAAATAATCAGACGAAAGCTAAATTTTTGTTGTCATGCTGTAATGGAAACGGTAAAAGCGGCTAGTATTTAAAGGGATGGGTGACATCACAGCGTTGTCGGAGGAGATTTTCATGATGATACGTGAGCAAATAGAAGAAAAATTAAGGACAGCGTTCGACCCCGTGTTTCTCGAAGTTGTGGATGAAAGCTATCGTCACAATGTTCCAGCAGGATCGGAAAGCCATTTTAAGGTCGTGCTGGTGAGCGATCGCTTTACAGGCGAACGTTTTCTTAATCGTCATCGGATGATTTACGGTACGTTAACGGCGGAACTCTCCACAACCGTACATGCGCTGGCACTGCATACTTATACCCTCAAAGAGTGGGAAGGGTTGCAGGATACTATCTTCGCGTCGCCTCCTTGTCGCGGCGCGGGAAGCATCGCGTAGCAAAACGGATTTGCAACTACCTCCGCTTTTCCAGTATGTTGCTACAGAATTATGTGAAAACGGCCTGCGGGCCGTTTTGTTTTGTCTGAATTTTGAGCGTGTCGTACAGTATTCAGACAAAAATTAGCCGAGAATTGTGAAAACCGCCGCAGCATCGCACAATCACCGTTCTCGACTCACAAAAGTGATGCCGCTATAATGCGCCGTCTTATATATGAACGTCTTCGGGATGATTCTGACGACAGGGAATGTGATTGATTATGAGAACATCCCGGTTCCGCGAAGCAAATAGCACGTGCTTGCGGAGTAGAGTTGACCGAGCACTGTGATTTTTTGAGGTAACAAGATGCAAGTTTCAGTTGAAACCACTCAGGGCCTTGGCCGCCGTGTAACGATTACAATCGCTGCTGACAGCATCGAGACCGCTGTAAAAAGCGAGCTGGTCAACGTAGCGAAAAAAGTACGTATTGACGGCTTCCGTAAAGGCAAAGTACCGATGAATATCGTCGCTCAGCGTTATGGCGCTTCTGTTCGCCAGGACGTGCTGGGCGATCTGATGAGCCGCAACTTCGTTGACGCGATCATCAAAGAAAAAATTAACCCGGCAGGCGCGCCGAACTATGTTCCGGGCGAATACAAAGTGGGTGAAGACTTCACTTACTCCGTCGAGTTTGAAGTCTATCCGGAAGTTGAGCTGACCGGCCTCGAGTCCATCGAAGTTGAAAAACCGGTTGTTGAAGTCACCGACGCTGACGTTGATGTGATGCTGGACACCCTGCGTAAGCAGCAGGCGACCTGGAAAGAAAAAGACGGCGCTGCTGATGCGGAAGACCGCGTGACCATCGACTTCACCGGCTCTGTAGACGGCGAAGAGTTCGAAGGCGGCAAAGCGACCGATTTCGTTCTGGCGATGGGCCAGGGTCGTATGATTCCGGGCTTTGAAGACGGCGTTAAAGGCCACAAAGCTGGCGAAGAGTTCACTATCGATGTGACCTTCCCGGAAGAGTACCACGCTGAAAACCTGAAAGGTAAAGCGGCTAAGTTCGTTATCAACCTGAAGAAAGTTGAAGAACGTGAACTGCCGGAACTGACCGAAGAATTCATCAAACGTTTCGGCGTTGAAGATGGTTCCGTAGCCGGTCTGCGCGCTGAAGTACGTAAAAACATGGAACGCGAGCTGAAAGGCGCGGTGCGTAACCGCGTTAAGTCTCAGGCGATCGAAGGTCTGGTAAAAGCTAACGACATCGACGTACCGGCTGCGCTGATCGACAGCGAAATCGACGTTCTGCGTCGTCAGGCTGCGCAGCGTTTTGGTGGTAACGAGAAACAGGCTCTGGAGCTGCCGCGCGAACTGTTCGAAGAACAGGCTAAGCGTCGTGTAGTTGTCGGTCTGCTGCTCGGCGAAGTCATTCGTACCAACGAGCTGAAAGCGGACGAAGAACGCGTTAAAGGCCTGATCGAAGAGATGGCGTCTGCTTACGAAGATCCGAAAGAAGTGATTGAGTTCTACAGCAAAAATAAAGAGCTGATGGACAATATGCGTAACGTCGCTCTGGAAGAACAGGCTGTTGAAGCGGTTCTGGCAAAAGCGAAAGTGTCTGAAAAAGCCACTTCCTTCAATGAGCTGATGAACCAGCAGGCGTAATTTTTCGCGTTAAAAGCACGAAATTTGCACAAAAACCCGTCACCTTTCAGTGACGGGTTTTTTTTGTCACGCATTTTGCATGGTAAGGGTGCGAAAACCGCGTTTCAGTGTTAGCGTTAGAGCAAAAGATTGTTATGCTTGAATTATGGCGATGCCGTACCCATTACAGAGGGACTGGCTGATAATCCGTCCATCAGGTTACAATCAGTACAGCAGATTTTTTCAATTTTTATCCAGGAGACGGAAATGTCATACAGCGGAGAACGAGATAATTTGGCCCCTCATATGGCGCTGGTGCCGATGGTCATTGAACAGACCTCACGCGGTGAGCGCTCTTTTGATATCTATTCTCGTCTACTTAAGGAACGCGTCATATTTCTGACCGGCCAGGTCGAAGACCATATGGCTAACCTGATCGTGGCGCAGATGCTGTTCCTGGAAGCGGAAAACCCGGAAAAAGATATCTATCTGTACATTAATTCTCCTGGCGGCGTAATTACTGCGGGGATGTCCATCTATGACACCATGCAGTTTATTAAGCCAGACGTCAGCACCATTTGTATGGGACAGGCGGCCTCTATGGGGGCGTTTTTGCTGACTGCCGGGGCGAAAGGCAAACGTTTCTGCTTGCCGAACTCTCGCGTCATGATCCACCAGCCGCTGGGCGGCTATCAGGGCCAGGCGACGGATATTGAAATTCACGCCCGCGAAATTTTGAAAGTAAAAGGGCGCATGAATGAACTTATGGCGCATCATACGGGTCAATCTCTTGAGCAGATTGAACGTGATACTGAGCGCGATCGCTTCCTCTCCGCGCCTGAAGCGGTAGAGTACGGTTTGGTTGACTCAATTTTGACCCATCGTAATTGATGCCCTGGACGCAAGTGTGCCGCTATACACTTCATCCTTCACGCTACCTCGGTGTTGGCTGCCAGCGCGCCTCTCGGTGACTTACTTATGTAAGCGCTGCGGAGTCGCTGAGTTGCCGCCTTGATGTAGCTCGAATGATTTTGTGTATATACTAATGAAGGGCGGCACAACGCTGATTAGCGGCTTGCGCCTGAGAATGGCATTTGCGTCGTCGTGTGCGGCACAAAGAACAAAGAAGAGGTTTTGACTCATGACAGATAAACGCAAAGATGGCTCGGGCAAATTGTTGTACTGCTCTTTTTGCGGCAAAAGCCAGCATGAAGTGCGCAAGCTGATTGCCGGTCCATCCGTGTATATCTGCGACGAATGCGTCGATTTATGTAACGACATTATTCGCGAAGAAATTAAAGAAGTTGCTCCGCACCGTGAACGTAGTGCGCTGCCGACGCCGCATGAAATTCGTACTCACCTGGACGATTACGTTATCGGCCAGGAGCAGGCGAAAAAAGTGCTGGCGGTGGCGGTCTATAACCACTACAAGCGTCTGCGTAACGGCGATACCAGCAATGGCGTCGAGTTAGGCAAAAGCAACATTCTGCTGATTGGACCGACCGGCTCCGGTAAAACGCTGCTGGCGGAAACGCTGGCGCGCTTGCTGGATGTGCCGTTCACTATGGCGGATGCGACCACGCTGACCGAAGCGGGTTACGTGGGTGAAGACGTCGAGAATATCATTCAGAAACTGTTGCAGAAATGCGACTACGACGTGCAAAAAGCGCAGCGTGGGATTGTCTACATTGATGAAATCGATAAGATTTCGCGTAAATCAGACAATCCGTCCATTACCCGCGATGTTTCCGGCGAAGGCGTACAGCAGGCGTTGCTGAAACTGATCGAAGGCACTGTCGCCGCGGTTCCACCGCAGGGCGGTCGCAAACATCCGCAGCAGGAGTTCTTACAGGTAGATACCTCTAAGATTCTGTTTATCTGCGGCGGCGCGTTTGCCGGTCTGGATAAAGTGATCGCTAACCGTGTTGAAACCGGCTCCGGCATTGGTTTTGGCGCGACGGTGAAAGCGAAGTCCGACAAAGCCAGCGAAGGCGAGCTGTTGTCGCAGGTTGAACCGGAAGATTTGATCAAATTTGGTCTGATTCCTGAGTTTATCGGTCGTCTGCCAGTGGTGGCGACGTTGAACGAACTCAGCGAAGAAGCGCTGATTCAAATCCTGAAAGAGCCGAAAAATGCGCTGACCAAGCAGTATCAGGCGCTGTTTAACCTGGAAGGCGTCGATCTGGAATTCCGTGACGAAGCGCTGGACGCTATCGCCAGGAAAGCAATGGCGCGTAAAACCGGTGCCCGTGGTCTGCGTTCTATCGTCGAAGCGGCGCTGCTGGATACCATGTACGATTTGCCATCTATGGAAGACGTCGAAAAAGTGGTGATCGACGAGTCCGTTATTGCCGGTCAGAGTAAGCCGTTGCTGATTTACGGCAAACCGGAAGCGCAGGCTTCTGGCGAATAATTAAACATTCATACAATCAGTTAGCCAAAAAAGGGGGGATTTTATCTCCCCTTTCGTTTTTCCTGTAAACACGCCGTTGAATGTGTGGGAAACATCCCCATATACTGACGTACATGTTATAGGTGGTATGGAGCACAGCTATACTATCTGATTACCTGGCGGACACTAAACTAAGAGAGAGCTCTATGAATCCTGAGCGTTCTGAACGCATTGAAATCCCCGTATTGCCCTTGCGCGATGTGGTGGTTTATCCGCACATGGTCATACCCTTATTTGTAGGGCGGGAAAAATCTATCCGTTGTCTGGAAGCGGCTATGGACCATGATAAAAAAATCATGCTGGTCGCCCAGAAGGAAGCATCAACGGATGAGCCGGGTGTAAACGATCTTTTCACCGTCGGGACCGTGGCCTCTATTTTGCAGATGTTGAAACTGCCTGACGGCACCGTAAAAGTGCTGGTCGAGGGGTTACAGCGCGCGCGTATTTCCGCGCTGTCTGACAACGGCGAACATTTCTCCGCGAAGGCGGAGTACCTTGATTCGCCAGCCATTGATGAGCGAGAACAAGAAGTGCTGGTGCGTACCGCTATCAGCCAGTTCGAAGGCTACATCAAGCTGAACAAAAAAATTCCGCCGGAAGTGCTGACGTCACTCAATAGCATTGACGACCCTGCACGTCTGGCTGACACCATCGCCGCGCATATGCCGCTGAAACTGGCGGATAAACAGTCCGTACTGGAGATGTCCGACGTTAACGAACGTCTGGAATATCTGATGGCGATGATGGAATCTGAAATCGATCTGCTGCAGGTTGAGAAACGCATTCGCAACCGCGTGAAAAAGCAGATGGAGAAATCCCAGCGCGAGTACTATCTGAACGAGCAAATGAAAGCGATTCAGAAAGAGCTTGGCGAGATGGACGACGCGCCGGACGAAAACGAAGCGCTGAAGTGTAAGATCGACGCGGCGAAAATGCCGAAAGAGGCGAAAGAGAAAGCGGAAGCGGAACTGCAGAAGCTGAAAATGATGTCTCCGATGTCGGCGGAAGCGACCGTGGTGCGCGGCTACATCGACTGGATGGTGCAGGTGCCGTGGAATGCGCGTAGCAAGGTCAAAAAAGACCTGCGTCAGGCGCAGGAAATCCTCGATACTGACCATTATGGTCTGGAGCGTGTGAAAGACCGCATCCTTGAGTATCTCGCGGTACAAAGCCGTGTAAATAAAATCAAGGGGCCGATCCTGTGTCTGGTGGGGCCGCCGGGGGTAGGTAAAACCTCGTTGGGCCAGTCCATCGCTAAAGCAACAGGGCGTAAATACATCCGTATGGCGCTGGGCGGCGTGCGTGATGAAGCAGAAATCCGCGGTCATCGCCGGACTTACATTGGCTCTATGCCGGGTAAACTGATCCAAAAAATGGCCAAAGTGGGGGTTAAAAACCCACTGTTCCTGCTCGATGAGATCGACAAAATGTCCTCGGACATGCGCGGCGATCCGGCTTCCGCACTGCTGGAAGTGCTGGATCCAGAGCAGAACGTGGCGTTCAGCGATCATTACCTGGAAGTGGATTACGATCTCAGCGATGTGATGTTCGTCGCCACCTCCAACTCCATGAACATTCCGGCGCCGCTGCTGGATCGTATGGAAGTGATCCGTCTGTCCGGTTATACCGAAGACGAGAAGCTGAATATTGCTAAACGTCACCTGCTGCCGAAGCAGATCGAGCGTAACGCGCTGAAGAAAGGCGAACTGACGGTCGACGATAGCGCGATTATCGGTATTATCCGCTATTACACGCGTGAAGCGGGCGTGCGTAGTCTGGAGCGTGAAATCTCCAAACTGTGCCGCAAAGCGGTTAAACAACTGTTGCTCGATAAGTCGTTAAAACATATCGAAATTAACGGCGATAATCTGCACGACTACCTCGGTGTCCAGCGCTTTGATTATGGCCGCGCGGATAGCGAAAACCGCGTAGGTCAGGTGACGGGGCTGGCGTGGACGGAAGTGGGCGGCGATCTGTTGACCATCGAAACCGCCTGCGTACCGGGCAAAGGCAAGTTGACCTACACCGGCTCGCTCGGTGAAGTGATGCAGGAATCCATTCAGGCGGCGCTGACCGTGGTGCGCGCGCGCGCGGAAAAACTGGGTATTAATCCGGACTTTTACGAAAAACGCGATATCCACGTTCACGTGCCGGAAGGCGCAACGCCGAAAGACGGTCCAAGCGCCGGTATCGCGATGTGTACCGCGCTGGTTTCCTGCCTGACCGGTAATCCGGTGCGCGCAGATGTGGCAATGACCGGTGAGATCACCCTGCGCGGTCAGGTGTTGCCGATCGGCGGCCTGAAAGAAAAACTGTTGGCGGCGCATCGCGGCGGGATTAAAACGGTCTTAATTCCATTCGAAAATAAACGTGACCTGGAGGAAATTCCGGACAACGTGATTGCCGATCTGGATATCCATCCTGTGAAGCGCATTGAGGAAGTTCTGACGCTTGCTCTGCAAAACGAACCGTCTGGAATGCAGGTTGTAACCGCAAAATAGTGACCTCGCGCAAATAGCGCTAATAAAAACAGGGCTGGCAGGCTATTTCGGACTTGCCAGCCTTTTTTTGTATAGCTAATTTAGATGGTTGATTGGGTCTGCCACCATTAACGGGTGTTGTAAGGGCGTGGCAGGCCTGATATAACTGCTGCGCGGTCGTACTTCGAAGGATTCAGGTGCGATATAAATTATAAAGAGGAAGAGAAGAGTGAATAAATCTCAACTGATCGAAAAAATTGCTGCAGGGGCTGATATCTCTAAGGCTGCGGCTGGACGTGCGTTAGACGCGATTATTGCTTCTGTTACCGAATCTCTGAAAGAAGGGGATGACGTTGCACTGGTAGGCTTTGGTACTTTTGCTGTTAAAGAGCGTGCTGCCCGTACTGGTCGCAACCCGCAAACAGGTAAAGAGATCACCATCGCCGCAGCCAAAGTGCCGAGTTTCCGTGCAGGTAAAGCGCTGAAAGACGCGGTAAACTAAGCGTGATCCCCTCGGGGGATGTGACAAAGTACAAGGGCGCATCAACTGATGTGCCTTTTTTATTGACGATTCGGGACTTTCTGCGCGTTGCGGGCTGACAATTGCCCTCGTTTCTTGTCACAATAGGCTTTTGCGCGCCGCGTTCAGAAAATGCGATGCGCGTGAAGTCTATATACGCAAATCATTCAGGTTGCGTCGACGCGGCAACTGAGCGAATCACTCGGTAGCCAGCAGAGAAGCCGCCTGAAAGATAAAGTGTAAAGTCACCTACAGCGGAGTGTGGTTACACCATGATGGACAGCTTACGCACGGCTGCAAACAGTCTCGTGCTCAAGATTATTTTCGTTATCATTATCGTGTCGTTCATTTTGACCGGCGTTAGTGGTTACCTGATTGGCGGAAGCAATAACTACGCCGCAAAAGTGAATGGCCAGGAAATCAGCCGGGCACAGTTTGAGAATGCGTTTAATAACGAACGTAACCGTATGCAGCAGCAGTTGGGCGACAGGTATTCTGAACTGGCGGCCAACGAAGGTTATATGAAAAGCCTGCGCCAGCAGGTGCTGAATCGTCTGATAGATGAAGCGCTGTTGGATCAATATTCCCGCGAACTGAAACTGGGCATCAGCGATGAGCAGGTAAAGCAGGCGATTTTCGCCACTCCCGCTTTTCAGGTGGACGGTAAGTTTGACAACAACCGCTATAACGCGATTGTGAATCAGATGGGAATGACCGCCGATCAGTACGCTCAGGCGCTGCGTAACCAGCTTACCACTCAGCAACTGATCAACGGCGTGGCCGGTACTGATTTTATGCTGAAAGGGGAAACCGACGAACTGGCGGCATTAGTCTCTCAACAGCGCGTGGTGCGTGAAGCCGTTATTGATGTCAATGCGCTGGCGGCGAAGCAGCAGGTGACCGATCAGGAAGTGTCCAGCTACTACGATCAGAATAAAGCCCGCTTTATGACGCCGGAACAGTTCCGCGTAAGCTATATCAAGCTGGATGCCGCGACGATGCAGGCACCGGTCAGCGATGCGGATATTCAGGCCTATTATGACCAGCATGTAGATCAGTTTACTCAGCCGGAGCGCATTCGTTACAGCATTATTCAGACCAAAACGGAAGATGATGCGAAAGCGGTACTGGATGCGCTGAACAAGGGTGAAGATTTCGCCACGCTGGCGAAAGAGAAATCTACCGATATCA
The DNA here is from genome assembly GCF_020268625.1 of Salmonella sp. JXY0409-18. NCBI lineage: Bacteria > Pseudomonadati > Pseudomonadota > Gammaproteobacteria > Enterobacterales > Enterobacteriaceae > Salmonella > Salmonella sp. JXY0409-18. The sequence goes on along the minus strand of NZ_CP084216.1, from coordinate 3,359,953 downwards.
TCTCTGCGCGTAATGGCGGCGATATGGGCTGGCTGGAAGAGTCTGCCACGGTGCCGGAACTGAAAAACGCCGGATTAAAAGAAAAAGGCCAGATATCTGGTGTGATTAAGTCGTCTGTCGGTTTTCTGGTGGCGCGTCTGGATGATATTCAGCCTGCCAAAGTGAAACCGTTAAGCGAGGTTCGCGACGACATTGCCGCGAAAGTGAAACAAGAAAAAGCGCTGGATGCTTACTATGCGTTGCAGCAGAAAGTGAGCGATGCGGCAAGCAACGACAATGAGTCGTTAGCAGGCGCTGAACAGGTCGCTGGCGTAAAAGCCGTTGAAACCGGCTGGTTTAGCCGTGACACCTTACCGGAAGAGCTGAACTTCAAACCGGTAGCCGATGCTATCTTTAATGGCGGTCTGGTAGGCGAAAACGGTACGCCGGGGCCGAATTCAGACATTATCACCGTGGATGGCGACCGGGCTTTTGTTGTACGCGTGAGCGAACATAAACCTGAAGCCGTGAAGCCGTTGGCAGAAGTGAAAGAACAGGTCACTGCCCTGGTGAAGCATAACAAAGCGGAACAACAGGCGAAGCTGGATGCGGAAAAACTGCTGGTCGAGCTGAAAGCGGGCAAAGGCGCGGAAGCGATGAAAGCGGCGGGTCTGAGTTTTGGCGAGCCTAAAACGTTAAGTCGTACCAGTCAGGATCCGGTGAGTCAGGCGGCCTTTGCATTAAGCCTTCCGACGAAAGATAAGCCAGTTTATGGCGTGGCGAACGATATGCAGGGTAACGTCGTTCTGCTGGCGTTTGACGAGGTGAAAGCGGGTGCCATGCCGGAAGCGCAGAAAAAAGCGATGGTGCAGGGCATCACGCAGAACAATGCGCAAATTGTCTTTGAAGCGCTGATGAGTAATCTGCGTAAAGAGGCGAAAATCAAAATCGGCGACGCTCTGGAACAGCAGTAATCGTCGAGGCGCTTCGCAAAAAATTGCAAAACGTTGTATCCCACAAAGGCCGCTTTCGCGGCCTTTTCCATTTCTGAGAATTGCCGTTTGTTCGTTTTTCTCCGCCCCGCTATCGTGGCTGCACTGTTAACAAACAAGGAGAAAACAGTATGAAACACGGAATTAAAGCACTGCTTATTACACTTTCTTTAACCTGCGCGGGCATGGCCCATAGCGCACTGGCGGCGACGCCTGTCGCAAAAAATGCAGCGGTGGAAACAAAAGCGGATACGCCTTCTTCATCCTCCGCCAAAGCGGCATTACCTACTAAAGCCAGCGATGATGAAGGTACCAGGGTGAGCATTAATACCGCGTCTGCGGAGGATCTGGCGCGGGTGATGAACGGCGTTGGGCTGAAAAAAGCGCAGGCTATTGTGAGCTATCGGGAGGAGTATGGTCCTTTTAAAACGGTGGATGATTTAAAGCAGGTGCCGGGAATGGGAAGCGCGCTGGTGGAGCGTAATCTGGCAGTTTTAACATTGTAATCACTTGCACAGTGGCAAAAATTTGCCAGACTGTAGAGGTCATACCAGTTATGACCTCTGTACTTGTCGTTTACTTATAACAACAACGTAAGGTTATTGCGCTATGCAAACACAAATCAAAGTTCGTGGATATCATCTTGATGTTTATCAACATGTTAATAATGCCCGCTATCTGGAGTTTCTGGAAGAGGCCCGTTGGGATGGGCTGGAAAACAGCGACAGCTTTCAGTGGATGACGGCCCGCAATATTGCTTTTGTGGTGGTAAACATCAACATAAATTACCGTCGCCCGGCGGTATTGAGCGATCTACTGACCGTGACCAGCCAGGTACAACAGCTTAACGGTAAAAGCGGCGTATTAAGCCAGACGATTACGCTGGAGCCAGAAGGGCAGGTGGTGGCCGATGCGCTCATCACGTTTGTTTGTATTGATTTAAAAACGCAAAAAGCGCTGCCGCTGGAAGGCGAATTGCGTGAAAAGCTGGAACAGATGGTGCAATAACGCCCCTCGCTGTCTGATGGCGTTGAACTGATCCGGCCTGGCGATATTGACCATGGTGAATATCGCCAGGCCGGATAAGGTGCATGCACCGCCATCCGGCAAAACAATCACCTTAACCCGGTTTTTTGCTTCATTGCCGCCATCACTGCCGCTTTATTCGACAGATAATGATTCAGGCCGTTAGCGCGCAGATTACAGGCCGCGCAATGACCACAGCCATCGCCTTTAATGCCGTTATAGCAGGTCAGCGTCTCTTCGCGAACCAATTCCAGTTGGCCCCAATAATCGGCCAGTGCCCAGGTTTCAGCTTTATCAATCCACATTAAGGGCGTTTCGAAACGGATATCTTTCGCCATGCCCAGATTTACCGCGTGATTCAGCGCTTTGACGAACTCATCGCGACAGTCTGGATAGCCGGAAAAATCGGTCTCGCAAACGCCGGTGATCACCGCTTCGGCTTTGACCTGATAAGCGTAAATCGCCGCCAGCGTCAGAAAGAGAATATTGCGTCCCGGTACGAAAGTATTGGGGATACCGTCAGCGTTTGGTTCATAGTCCGGCACCGGAATGCTATCCCGCGTCAGGCTGCTGACCGCCAGTTCGTTCAGCAAAGTGACATCCAGCACTTTATGCGCGCGTGCGCCAAGTTTTAACGCCAGCGCGCGCGCGACATCAATCTCTGCGCGGTGGCGCTGACCATAATCAAACGTGACACAATGCACTTCATCATACTGATGCCGCGCTTGCGCCAGACAAGTGGTGGAGTCCTGACCTCCACTAAATACAACAACGGCGCGTTTCATAGTTATCCTGATCAATGACGAAAGCCAATATGGTAACGCGTACGGATAATCCCGACCAGCTTCTTCACGGCGAAGGCGGCGGAAGCCAGGCTTCGCTAAATTCAAACCAGCCGCGAGGGGTGAGTCGAACGCCGTTAACGCCCGGTGGGGCGCTGATGCGATAGTGATAATTAAACAGCGGCGTAAGTGTGGCGTCATCCATCAGGTTGGCAAAAACTTGTTGTAGCGCGGCGCGGCGATCTTTTTCATTGGGCTGAATTTGCAGAGCGTCAAGCGTAGCCTGCAGATGGGAAAACGCAGGCGCGTCCAGGACATGCGGCCAGATCTGATCGCAACGTAGCCACTGCTCCAGCGTATATTCCGGCGCTTCGCCGATCAGCCTGTCGCCCATCATCAGATCCGCTTGCGCCAACGCAGGGCAGTTATCCCAGTTTTTGGCATTATGAAAAATCAACGTTAACTCACAGCCGAGCGTCGCCAGGTAATGTCGAAGCTGTTCCGCCATCGTATGCAGCTCTACGGGAAGGTGGTACGCCAGGGTAAGTTTTTTCGGCAATGGCGTTTCATCAACGTCCTGCCATTGCGGGATTGTCCAGCCGGGTAGTAGCCCCTGACTTGGCATAATCAAGTTCTCATCTACCGGCAAGGTTTTTAGCAGCGAAGTATGATGGATAATATGTATCAGACGCCGCGCCTGCTGTACGTTGAGCCGTGAGCCCTTTTTGAGGGTTAAATAACAAAAGCCAAGGCTGATACCACTACTTACCTGACTCAGCGTCGCCAGCTCTTCCGGTTTGCCGATGGCAATCTGCACCGGATGGCGGCAACTGGTGCCCAGATCCTGGGCAAACAGTTGCGGGGTGATCCAGAATTCAATCGCTTTCAGCAGCGGATGGCTGAGGTGATAATGGTCATGACTTTCCAGACGCACCAGTTCCGGCGTGAACAACGCCAGGCGAAAAGGACCAGTGCCGATAAGCGGCAGGTCAGGATGCGCCAGACCGCTACAATAGCTCGCCAGACGATGCGCCAGCCAGTAATCAGGTCGGTGAAGGAGAAAGGTCAGGCACTGAGGATGCGTTACTTCGATCCGTGCGACGCTAATAAACAATTTGCTTAGCGCGGGTAGGGTAAGCAGCCTTTCCAGGCGTTCGTGTAGCTGCGCGGTATCCACCGCATCGCCATTATGCCAGTGCAGCGTGGAGCGAATATAAAAATCCCAGCGTAAACCGTCGGCGGAAACCTTCCAGTGATGCGCCAAATCCCCGCAAGGATATTGGCTATCGCGGTCGAAGCGCGTTAACCCGGAAAAAACTTGCCCTGCGAGATGCTGTTCCGCGCGTCCTGGCAGGAAACCCGGCTGCAGCGGATCAAGCGGACGATAGTAGGGAATACGCAATGTCGGCGTATCGTTTTGCCATTGGCCGCCCATAAAAGGCTGGAGCATCGCCCGTAACTCGCCAGGCGCCAGCTGCGCCAGTTCCAGTACGTTGAGCTGCTGCCCTTTTTCCAGCGCCTGTTCCATCATGGCGGTGCGGAGCGATTCCGGCGTGACCAGAAACTGGAGCCGTCCACGTTTCCCGCGCCCGGACTGCGCCTCCCATCTTAGCCAACCTGCCTGCTGGGCCTGACGCAGCAGCGTTCGCAGATGGCGCTCGCTACAAAAACAGCGTTCGGCCAGTTCGCTAACGGTGACATGTTGCGTTTCCCCGGCGGAAGGCTGCCAGAGGCGTTGATATTGATTAAGCCGATTCAGTAGCCTCATAAAACCCGGAACACTTCCTTTTATCTGTTCACTATTACTTCCGTATATCTCAGGTAATACTGAACAACAAGTTAACCGCGTCACAGTGTGGAGAAAGAGATGGCCCGTCTGGCAGCATTTGATATGGATGGCACGTTATTAATGCCCGATCACCATTTGGGTAGAGAAACGATCGCCACGCTGGCGCGTCTGCGCGAACGCGATATCACTCTGACATTCGCTACGGGTCGTCATGTGCTGGAGATGCGGCATATTCTGGGGACGCTTTCACTGGACGCTTATCTTATTACCGGTAACGGGACGCGAATTCACTCGCTGGAAGGCGACGTGCTGCATCGTCAGGATCTCGATCCTCAGGTTGCCGATACGGTGATGCATCATGCCTGGGATACCCGAGCCAGTATGCATGTGTTTAATGACAACGGCTGGTTTACAGGCCAGGAGATCCCCGCGCTACTCCAGGCGCACGTCTACAGCGGCTTTCGTTATCAGGTTATCAATATAAAAAGCATTCCGGCCCATCAGGTGACGAAGATCTGTTTTTGCGGCGATCATGACGATCTGATCCGTTTGCGCATTCAGCTCAATGAGGCGATGGAAGAACGCGCTCACCTCTGTTTCTCTGCCGTCGACTGCCTGGAAGTGCTACCGCTGGGGTGCAATAAAGGATCGGCGCTGGCGGTATTGAGCAATCATTTAGGGCTTTCACTGGCAGATTGCATGGCGTTTGGCGACGCGATGAACGATCGGGAAATGCTGGGCAGCGTCGGGCGGGGGCTCATTATGGGCAATGCCATGCCGCAGCTTATCGCCGCGCTGCCACACCTTGCGGTTATCGGACATTGTGGTAATCAAGCGGTATCACACTTTTTGACGCATTGGCTGGACAATCCGCATCTACCTTATTCCCCCGAATGAGAGATCTCTTCCAGCAAGCCAGACATTCAGTCTGGCTTTTTTTTGTTTCTAGTCGCCGGTAAGTAATTTTGCGATGGCCGCTGACCACGGCGTCAAATCGCCGATATGGTCGCTAACCCAGGACGGATGGTAATAGGTATCCAGATAGCGATCGCCGCTATCGCACAATAACGTCACGATAGCGCCGGTTTCTCCAGCCTCGCGCATCCGGGCCGCAAGCTGCAGCGCTCCCCACATATTCGTGCCGGTAGAGGCGCCGACTTTACGGCCTAGCTGCGTTTCCAGCCAGTGTGCGGTGGCAACGCTGGCGGCGTCCGGCACGCGCAGCATCTCATCCACGACATCCGGAATAAAAGAAGGCTCTACTCGCGGACGACCAATTCCTTCAATTTTACTGCCCACCGGGCTGCGTAATGAAGCGTCGCGATCCTGCCAGTAAGGTAAAAAGACGGAATTTTCCGGATCCACCACCATGAGCTGAGTATCATAGCCCTGGCAGCGAATATAGCGCCCAATCGTCGCAGAGGTTCCGCCCGTTCCGGCGCTCATGACGATAAATCGCGGTACCGGATGGGGTTCGTTGCGCATCTGGCGGAAAATACTGTCGGCAATATTATTGTTGCCCCGCCAGTCGGTAGCTCGTTCTGCGTAGGTAAACTGGTCCATATAGTGACCGTTCAGTTCATGCGCCAGCCGCTCGGAGGCGGCATAAATTTCGCAGGCGCTCTCCACAAAATGACAGTGGCCGCCGTAAAATTGAATCTGTTCGATTTTACGTTTTGCGGTACAGGCGGGCATGACGGCGATGAACGGCAGTCCCAGTAAACGCGCGAACCAGGCTTCGGAAATCGCCGTTGAGCCTGATGACGCTTCAATAATCGGAGTGCCTTCTTTAATCCAGCCATTGCACAGCCCATAAAGGAACAGCGAGCGCGCCAGACGATGCTTGAGGCTACCGGTGGGATGCGTGCTTTCGTCTTTCAGGTAAAGCTGGATACCCGGAAATGCCGACAGGGGCAAACGAATAAGATGCGTATCCGCCGAGCGCTGGTGGTCAGCGTTAATTTCATTAATGGCATTTTTAACCCAATTGCTACTCATCATTAATATCCATTTATCATTTTGTGCCAAGAGTAGCGAAAAGTACGGAAAAAATTGTTGCTATTTGACCTTTAAATTACAATGTAAGGAGAAAAATATTCTCTATGGGGTGGGTATGTTAGATAAAATTGACCGTAAACTGCTTTGCTTATTGCAGCAGGACTGTACCCTCTCTTTGCAGGCGCTGGCGGATGCCGTTAATCTGACGACAACACCTTGCTGGAAGCGGCTTAAACGCCTGGAAGATGACGGTATCCTGCTTGGCAGGGTCGCGCTGCTGGACCCGGAAAAACTGGGGCTGGGGTTAACCGCTTTTGTGTTGATAAAAACGCAGCACCACAGCAGTGAATGGTACTGTCGGTTCGTGACCGTCGTCTCTGAGATGCCGGAAGTGCTTGGCTTCTGGCGGATGGCGGGGGAATACGACTATCTGATGCGAGTTCAGGTGGCCGACATGAAGCGGTATGACGACTTCTATAAACGTCTGGTCAATAGCGTCCCGGGACTGTCAGACGTCACCTCCAGTTTTGCGATGGAACAGATTAAGTACACCACATCTCTGCCCATTGAATAATTCTCCCGGTATTGCCGGAAATCATATCAGGAAATAACGCGTGCGATTATTTGCTCAATTAAGCTGGTACTTTCGCCGGGAATGGCGTCGCTATCTTGGCGCGGTGGCCCTGCTTATGCTTATTGCGATGCTTCAGCTGATCCCGCCCAAAGTGGTGGGGATTGTCGTGGATGGCGTAACCGCACAGCATTTTACTCCAGGCCGAATAGCGATGTGGATTGGCACCATTGCCCTGATCGCCGTAGTGGTCTATTTGTTGCGCTATGTCTGGCGCGTGCTGCTATTTGGCGCTTCTTATCAATTAGCCGTCGAACTGCGTGAAGATTATTATCGCCAGCTGAGCCGTCAGCATCCTGAATTTTATCAGCGCCATCGAACGGGCGATCTTATCGCGCGCGCGACGAATGATGTGGATCGCGTCGTATTTGCGGCGGGTGAGGGCGTTCTGACGCTGGTTGACTCGCTGGTAATGGGCTGCGCGGTACTGATTGTCATGTCGACGCAAATTAGCTGGCAGCTAACGCTATTAGCGCTGTTGCCGATGCCGATTATGGCGCTGATGATCAAACGTTACGGCGATCGGCTGCATGATTATTTCAAACTGGCGCAGGCCGCCTTCTCCAGCCTGAACGACCGCACGCAGGAGAGTCTGACCAGCATCCGCATGATCAAAGCGTTTGGTCTGGAGGACCGCCAGTCTTCGCTGTTTGCGGCGGATGCCGAAGATACCGGCAAGAAAAATATGCGCGTGGCGCGTATTGACGCGCGTTTTGATCCAACCATTTACATCGCCATTGGCATGGCGAACCTGCTCGCGATTAGCGGCGGAAGCTGGATGGTGGTTAACGGCAGCCTGACGCTGGGCGAACTCACCAGCTTTATGATGTATCTGGGGTTGATGATTTGGCCGATGCTGGCGCTGGCCTGGATGTTTAATATCGTGGAGCGGGGTAGCGCCGCTTACAGCCGCATCCGCGCCATGCTGGCGGAAGCGCCGGTAGTTAAGGATGGTGAAGAGCCGGTCCCGGCGGGGCGCGGCGAACTGACGGCGGCCATTCGTGAGTTTTGCTATCCGCAAACGACGCATCCGGCGCTGGAGAATGTGAACTTTCGCCTTAAACCGGGTCAGATGCTGGGGATATGCGGTCCGACCGGCGCGGGGAAAAGCACAATCTTGTCGCTTATCCAGCGCCATTTTGATGTGACGCAGGGAGAAATCCGATTCCATGACATGCCGTTGACGCATCTGCAACTGGATAGCTGGCGTAGCCGACTGGCGGTCGTCAGCCAGACGCCGTTTTTGTTCTCGGACTCTATTGCCAATAATATTGCGCTCGGACGCCCGGAGGCGACCCAGGAAGAGATTGAACAGGTGGCGCGTTTAGCCAGCGTACATGAGGATATTCTCCGCTTGCCTCAGGGCTACGACACGCAGGTAGGTGAACGTGGCGTCATGTTATCGGGAGGGCAAAAACAGCGTATCTCGATTGCCAGAGCGCTGCTGTTGAATGCGGAAATTCTGCTTCTTGATGATGCGCTCTCAGCAGTAGATGGTCGCACGGAGCATCAGATTTTGCATAATTTGCGCCAGTGGGGCGAAGGGCGTACGGTCATCATCAGCGCGCATCGTTTATCCGCGCTGACCGACGCCAATGAAATTATCGTTATGCAACATGGTCATGTTGTTCAGCGCGGCGATCACGATCAACTGGCGCAGCAGATTGGCTGGTATCGCGATATGTATCGCTATCAGCAACTGGAGGCCGCGCTGGATGACGCGCCGGAACGCGGCGAGGAGGCGGCGAATGCGTAGTTTTGGACAGCTATGGCCGACGCTGAAACGGTTACTGGCGTATGGCTCGCCATGGCGAAAACCGCTCTCTGTCGCGGTGATGATGCTGTGGATTGCGGCGGCGGCGGAAGTTAGCGGTCCGCTGCTGATCAGCTATTTCATTGATAACATGGTGGCCCGCCACCATTTACCGTTGGGCAAGGTCGCGGGGCTGGCGGCCGCCTATGTGGGGCTACAATTTCTGGCGGCGGGTCTGCATTACGCCCAGTCTTTATTATTTAACCGGGCGGCCGTTGGCGTGGTTCAGTCCTTGCGCACGGACGTCATGGATGCCGCCTTGCGCCAGCCGCTAAGCGCCTTCGACACGCAGCCTGTCGGACAATTAATTTCACGTGTGACCAACGATACGGAAGTCATCCGCGATCTGTACGTCACGGTCGTCGCGACGGTATTACGTAGCGCGGCGTTGATCGGCGCCATGCTGGTCGCTATGTTCAGCCTTGACTGGCGGATGGCGCTGGTGGCGATTTTGATTTTTCCGGCGGTATTGACCGTGATGATCATTTATCAGCGCTACAGCACGCCGATTGTACGCCGCGTGCGGGCATATCTGGCGGATATTAACGACGGCTTTAACGAAATCATCAACGGGATGAGCGTAATCCAGCAGTTTCGCCAGCAGGCGCGCTTCGGCGAACGCATGGGCGAGGCCAGCCGCTCGCACTACATGGCGCGGATGCAGACGCTACGCTTAGACGGCTTTTTATTGCGTCCGCTGCTTAGCCTCTTTTCCGCGCTCATTTTATGCGGTTTGTTGATGCTTTTCAGCTTTACGTCTGCCGGCACGATTGAGGTCGGGGTGCTGTATGCGTTCATTAGCTATTTGTCACGTCTGAACGAGCCGCTCATTGAACTGACCACCCAGCAATCCATGCTACAGCAGGCGGTTGTGGCGGGAGAACGTGTTTTTGAACTGATGGATCGCCCGCGCCAGCGCTATGGCAGCGACGACAGGCCGTTACAAAGCGGGGCGATTGATATTGATCATCTGTCGTTTGCTTACCGCGACGATAATCTTGTTTTACAGGACATTACGCTCTCAGTACCGTCCCGTAGCTTTGTGGCTCTGGTGGGGCACACCGGCAGCGGGAAGAGCACGCTCGCCAGCTTATTAATGGGGTATTACCCCCTGACACAAGGCGAAATTCGGCTGGATGGGCGAGAAATCGCCTCTCTTAATCATCGCGTTTTACGCCAGGGCGTGGCGATGGTTCAACAGGACCCGGTAGTGATGGCGGATACCTTTCTGGCTAATGTGACGCTGGGGCGCGATGTCTCCGAGGCGCAGGTGTGGCAGGCGCTGGAAACGGTACAACTGGCGGACCTGGCGCGCGGCCTGAGCGACGGGCTGCATACGCATCTCGGCGAGCAGGGAAATACGCTGTCCGTCGGGCAAAAACAGCTATTGGCGCTGGCGCGCGTGCTGGTTGACGCCCCGCAAATATTAATTCTTGATGAAGCGACGGCCAGCATCGATTCCGGCACTGAGCAGGCGATACAGCAGGCGCTGGCGGCGATTCGCGAGCGCACCACGCTGGTGGTTATTGCCCATCGGCTATCGACAATCGTGGAGGCGGATACCATTCTGGTTCTCCATCGCGGCCAGGCGGTGGAGCGCGGGACGCATCAACAATTGCTGGCGGCGCAAGGGCGCTACTGGCAAATGTATCAATTACAGTTAGTTGGCGAGGAGTTAGCCGCCAGCGTACACGAAGAACCCGGCCCTGCGGCATAAGGTTTGGCGCCACAGGGCAAAGCCTCGCCCATTATGCACCGTTGTGGTGCGTTTTTCTTTCCCTGCTTCGATTTTGGGGCGCGTCAATATAAAGACGCGCCGCTAACTGCGCTTTTCCTCGCTCGCCAGCTTCTGGCACATCCTTTGCAATATCCATTCTGAAGAGTCCATGCGCGGCGGCAGCCGTTACCTAATTCTGACTGGAGGGTTCTATGAAGCTGGTTACCGTAATTATCAAACCGTTCAAGCTGGAGGACGTGCGGGAGGCGCTTTCTTCCATTGGCATTCAGGGACTGACCGTCACCGAAGTGAAAGGGTTTGGCCGTCAGAAAGGACACGCCGAACTGTATCGCGGCGCGGAGTACAGCGTGAATTTCCTGCCGAAGGTCAAAATTGATGTGGCTATCGCCGACGACCAACTGGAAGAGGTGATCGATATCATCAGTAAAGCGGCTTACACCGGAAAAATTGGCGACGGCAAAATTTTCGTCGCGGAGCTCATGCGCGTTATTCGGATTCGTACCGGCGAAGCTGACGAAGCAGCGCTGTAAGACCCGCCACACAGCAACAGGAAATGAAAAAATGAAGATAGCGATGATAAAAACCACACTGGCTTCACTGGCGCTGCTGCCTGGGCTAACGATAGCCGCGCCGGCGGTTGCCGATAAAGCGGATAGTGCTTTTATGATGATTTGCACCGCGCTGGTGCTGTTCATGACGATACCGGGTATCGCGCTGTTTTACGGCGGATTAATTCGCGCTAAGAACGTGCTGTCAATGTTAACGCAAGTGACCGTCACCTTTGCGCTGGTCTGTATTTTATGGGTGGTGTACGGCTATTCGCTGGCTTTTGGCGAAGGGAATCATTTCTTCGGTAATACCGATGGGGCGATGTTGAAGAATATCGCGTTGACGGCGGTAACGGGTACGATTTATCAGTATATTCATGTCGCGTTTCAGGGATCTTTCGCCTGTATTACCGTCGGGCTGATTGTCGGCGCGCTGGCGGAGCGTATTCGTTTTTCGGCGGTACTGATTTTTGTCGTGGTGTGGTTCACGCTCTCTTATATTCCGATTGCGCACATGGTGTGGGGCGGCGGCCTGCTGGCTGCTCACGGCGCGCTGGATTTTGCCGGTGGTACGGTGGTGCATATTAACGCCGCTATCGCCGGGCTGGTAGGGGCTTATTTAATTGGCAAACGCGTCGGCTTTGGGAAAGAAGCATTTAAACCCCATAACCTGCCGATGGTCTTTACCGGTACTGCGATTCTGTATATCGGCTGGTTTGGATTTAACGCGGGTTCTGCGGGGAGCGCAAACGAGATAGCAGCGCTGGCCTTTGTGAACACCGTGGTGGCGACCGCCGCCGCGATTCTGGGGTGGATTATCGGCGAGTGGACGCTACGCGGTAAGCCTTCCCTGCTGGGGGCGTGTTCCGGCGCGATTGCCGGTCTGGTCGGCGTGACGCCAGCCTGTGGCTATGTTGGCGTTGGCGGCGCGCTGGTTATCGGCGTTATTGCGGGTCTGGCGGGATTGTGGGGAGTCACCATGCTTAAACGTCTGTTACGGGTAGATGATCCGTGCGACGTATTTGGCGTTCACGGCGTTTGCGGAATAGTCGGCTGTATCCTGACCGGCGTTTTTGCCGCCAGTTCGCTGGGCGGCGTTGGCTTTGTCGACGGCGTTACGATGGGACATCAGGTGATGGTACAGCTGGAAAGTATTGCTATTACGGTCGTCTGGTCCGGCGTTGTCGCGTTTGTTGGTTACAAACTGGCGGATATCCTTGTTGGACTGCGTGTACCGGAAGAGCAGGAGCGCGAGGGGCTGGATGTGAACAGTCACGGCGAGAATGCGTATAACGCGTGATTGCGCAACATGCCTGATGGCGCTGCGCTTATCCAGTTTACCGTAGGCCGGATAAGCGCAGCGTCATCAGGCCATTAACGCCGCATAGCGGCATGTTTTTTAATTGTGATTGCGCATTACCCCTTCCTGCACGGTTGAAGCGACCAACGCGCCATCCTGAGTATAAAACTCGCCGCGAACAAAGCCCCGGGCGCTGGAGGCGGAAGTGCTCTCCACGCTATAAAGTAGCCATTCATTAAAATTGAACGGACGATGGAACCACATAGAGTGATCGATAGTGGCGATCTGAATGCCCTTTTCCAGAAAACCGATGCCGTGAGGCTGAAGCGCGACGGGAAGGAAATTCAGATCCGAGGCGTATCCCAGTAAATATTGATGGACGCGAATGTCATCCGGAACGGTGCCGTTGGCGCGAATCCATACCTGACGCACAGGCGCGGCGACGTGACCTTTCAACGGATTGTGAAATTCGACGGGACGAATTTCCAGCGGGCGATCGCAGAGAAACTTTTCTTTCAGAATCGGCGGCAGTAAATGCGCCAGCGATTGCGCGATTTCCGTTTCTGACGGTAGTCCTTCCGGCCCGACTGCCGTCGGCATGGTTTTTTGATGTTCAAAACCCGGTTCCGGCGCCTGGAATGAGGCGGTCATATAAAAGATGGGTTTCCCGTTCTGAATAGCGGCAACGCGGCGGGCGCTGAAGCTGTTCCCATCGCGCAGCACTTCTACGTCATAGATAATGGGTTTTTGGCTGTCGCCTGGCCGCAGAAAATAACTGTGGAATGAATGCACCAGTCGCGCTTCCGGCACCGTTTCTTTGGCGGCATAGAGCGCCTGGCCCACCACCTGACCGCCAAATACTTGGCGCAGCCCTAAGTCTTCACTTTGGCCCCGAAAGAGTCCTTCTTCAATTTTTTCCAGATTCAATAATGTCAGCAAATTATTCAGTGTCTGACTCATACATACTCTCCAGGTGACAACGATGCCGAAGCGAGGTAGGGCAGAGTATAACGCAATTTTGCAAGTGGTCCGATGGGTACAAAAGTCTGAATAACAGACCAATTCCAGGCAAAAATGAGTGACATGTGCCACACTTAATCACGTTATGTTTCTGTTAACCACTCTTCCGGCGGGGGGAAAGGCCTGCTGGTGCATTGATGATAAGGAGAATTGAATGAAACTCGTGCACATCGTAAGTGGTTTAGCGGTTGCGATATCTCTGGCGGCCTGCGCTGATAAAAGCGCTGATATCCAGACGCCTGCGCCAAACCCTAACATGTCGATTACAGCTAACCAGTCTACTATTCAGCAACCCAATGTTTCCGGTACCGTCTGGATCCGCCAGAAGGTCGCTCTGCCGCCAGATGCGGTGCTGACCGTGACGCTTTCAGATGCTTCGCTGGCTGATGCGCCGTCTAAGGTGCTGTCGCAAAAAGCGGTACGTACCGAAGGTAAACAGGCGCCTTTCAGTTTTGTGTTGCCGTTTAACCCATCAGATATTCAACCTAACGCGCGTATTCTCCTGAGCGCGGCCATCACCGTTGACAATAAGCTGGTATTTATTACCGATAGCGTGAAACCGGTGATTAACAATGGCGGCACTAAAGCGGATCTGACGCTGGTACCGGTACAGCAAACGGCGGTGCCTGTGCAGGCCAGCGGTGGTGCGACGACGACGGTTCCATCGACTTCGCCGACCCAGGTCAATCCGTCTTCTGCCGTTCCTGCGCCTACCCAGTATTAATCCTGCGCCAACCCTCTCCGTTACGGAGAGGGTTAATATACCCAGCGATAGCGTTGTAAATCGATTTGTCCGCTTCCCGACACCACCACGCCTTCCGCCAGTAATGCCTGACGTTGCCGCTGTAGATCCGGCCCGGTAAGTGATATTGCGCCGTGGCGGTTCACCACCCGATGCCATGGTAAAGTGCTGCCTTCCGGCAGACGTTTTAACACTCCGCCGACCTGACGCGCCGCCCGAGGGGAACCGGCAAGCCGGGCGACATCACCGTAGGTCGTGACAAATCCTTCCGGGATCGAGGCGACGATTTGCCAGACGCGTTGAGGAAAAGTGTCCTGAATATCCATAATAGAATCCTGCGTTAATGCTTCAGGATAATCTGGAATAAGGGGGGAGGAAAGCCCGGATGCGCAAGAAACCAGCATCCGATGCCTGATGGGTTGCAATTGCACGATATAGCAGTGATAATGCGCCTGCGCGTTGGTTCACAACGCTCTCAATGGGGGCTCTGTTGGTTCTCCCGCAACGCTACTCTGTTTACCAGGTCAGGTCCGGAAGGAAGCAGCCAAGGCAGATGACGCGTGTGCCGGGATGTAGCTGGCAGGGCCCCCACCCATTTGTGCCTCTCCACACTGTTCTTTTCTGCTGTGCGACGTTATAGCCGCTGTTCCGCCCAAAGAATAAATGCCGTAGCGGGTAGGGGCTTACTGTATAACCAGCCCTGACCATAATGTACGCCATGCTGGCGTAGCCACTGTTCTTGCCTGGTCGTTTCGATGCCTTCTGCGACCATCTTAAGTTTGAGCGTTTTCGCCATTTCAATAATATGCGGCGTGACGTTTTTATATTCCAGCGCATCGACAAAAGATTTATCAATTTTAAGGACATCCACATCCAGATTTTGTAAGTAGCTGAGGCTGGAATAGCCGGTGCCAAAGTCATCAATATAAATGGAATGTCCCGCGTTACGGTATCTGGCGACAATGGGCGCGCTGGTTTTCGGATCGGCAAACTCGCGTTCCGTTAACTCAAGCGCGATTTGCGACGGAGAAATTTGGCTACGGTTCAGCAGCGTGCTTAACAGCGTCGGCAACGTTTCCGACGCCAGATCGGATGCCTCAAGATTGATTGAAATATGTTGTTCGGGATGGGACTTTAACCAACTCCCCATGTCTTCAAAAACGGTGTCGATGATTAGCCGGGTTAGCGGCTCTGTGAGCCCGGTTTGTTCAGCCAGCGCGATAAAAATTTCCGGCGAAAGGAAGGTGCCGTCCGCCTGTTGCCAGCGAGCTAAAGCTTCGGCACCGACAATTTTTCCGCTGCTCAGGGAGACAATAGGCTGATAGTGTACGTTAATTTCGCGATTGTCTATCGCATCCTGGAGACGGTGGCGGGGCGACTGTAGCCGACGCAAAATACGCAGAATAAAGGCCGCAGCCAGCAGACCCGTTACGATGCCCGCCGGTAGCCAGATAAATGCCTGTCGATACCAGCTCCTTTCCAGCGGAGCGGTCGGTGCCCAGCTTACGATAGTAATGCCCATTTCCGGAAAGGGGTGAATAGCATACTGAATGCCTCGGTTTTCCAGCCGCAGGGGCGTCTCATGGTGAATGAGCGGAAGAATAGCGAGGTCAAGGTTACCGCTGCTGGCAACCACAGTATTGCGTTCCCGGCCAATAATAGCGACGTCAATCGGCCATGCGCCAAACGGAATCACATCGATAAAGGACGCCGGGTCGATCATCACGATATAGCTGTCGCTCCCGAGTGCCGCCATATAGCGTTTTATACCCAGATCGTTTTGCGCCGTAAACCAGGCGCGATAACCGTCGCGAGTGATTTTCATGGGCGGAGGGAAAGCGGGAATATGGCTCTCTTTTTCAAGTGAGGAGCAAACGGGAATCGAATTTTTAAGATACAGAACTTCCTGGACATACCGAAAGCTATAAGACACGCGGCGCATGGCGAGTAAATGGGCGCTGCTGCAGGGCTCGCCTTTAAAGGAGGCAATATGCGTTAACGCGGCTTTTGCCTGGTCACTGACCCTTTCTGTACGTAGCGCCACCCGGGACGAGAAGATATCCAGCTCTTCGTTAAACCTTTTTTCAACTTGACGGTGCGCCAGCCACAGACTCAATCCTATCGGGAAAAGGACAGACAGGATAAGCACTCCCGTTACCAGGCTGACCAGATGTCGTGTTGTCACAGTGATGTCCTTATAAACACAGCGTAGAGAAAGTATATCCGATCGTAAATCGCGCCCTCGAATGATAAAGCTATTTTATCGATTTTACAGATATAGGGGCCAGACTAACGCGTTACGCCACATTGCTTTTGCCGCCAGGAAGAGATCGTGAATGTTTACCGGTTGAAAAAGGAGCGTTGATAGCGTATTTTATTGTTATGTTATAACATAATTGAGAGGGCGCAATGAAACCTGATATTCATCCTGTATACCGCACCGTCGTATTTCACGACACCAGCGCAAATGAATATGTGAAAGTGGGATCAACTATCAAAACTGAACGTGAAATCGAACTGGACGGCGTGACATATCCGTATGTCACTATTGATGTGTCATCAAAATCGCATCCTTTTTATACCGGTAGACAGAAAACGTTTGATAGCGAAAGTAGCGCCGCACGCTTCCAGAAACGTTTCGGTCATTTTATCGGCGCTAAAAGGGGGTAAATGAAATGCAGGTGTTAAACTCACTTCGCAATGCAAAACAACGGCATCCGGATTGCCAGATAGTCAAACGCAAAGGACGCTTATACGTGATTTGTAAAACAAATCCGCGTTTTAAGGCGGTTCAGGGGCGTAAAAAAAGGCGTTAAAAAAACAACAGTTCAGGGAAAGCAGTGCGTACCAGGGAGGGTGCGCACTTTTTTATTACCGGCTGGCTTCTGCGCGGGCCAGCGTAAAAATATCGTAGAAGGAAAGTTCGCCCTTACGGGCAACCATTTTTTGCAGCTGGACTTTATGTTCATTATCCACCTGTGGAGATTGAAGAATCGTCTCAATGAGCGTGGGGGGAACAAAGCGGGTGTTGTACCATTCGCCGTTGTAACAGACCCGGAGGTCCAGCACATCGATGTCGTTATAGTGATAACGCGGGGCGATGTCGAAAAAGAAGAAGCCATTAAATGCGATAAATAACACCACTAACAGCCACACTGACCCCACCAGCGTTTCTGATTGCAGCATGACCGCCAGCGTCGCAAACCAGGCCGCATACATCGCGATAAATAACCCAGGATGCTTGCGGATAAAACTGATACTAAAACGCGGCCTGTTATCGCGTTTTTCACGGACGTTTAAGTCATCAATAGTTTCGCTAAGCAGGCGCTGTATCTCTGTCATCTTTTGCCTTCATGATTTCTGCGACATAGGAGGTAATAACAGCCCATTTTAAAGGGAGGTGTAACGTGAAAAAAGTAACAGATTAGCCCCGAATTAGCATAACAGTTATCATTTTGGCTACAATTTTTTAATGATTCGCGCCGGGTTTCCGCCTACCACGACGTCTGGCGGTACGTTTTTTGTCACCACAGCGCCTGAAGCGACGACGACGTTATCGCCGATGGTTACGCCAGGATTAACGACGGCTCGTCCGCCTATCCAGACGTTATTTCCAATAGTGACGGGTTTACCGAATTCTCTGCCGCTGTTGCGTTCGACGGCGTCCAGCGGGTGCGTGGCGGTATAGATATGTACCCCTGGCGCGAGCATACAATTATCGCCAATATGAATTGGGCAAACATCAAGCATGACGCAGTCGAAGTTAGCGTAAAAGGAGTGACCAAGAAAAATATTATAGCCGTAGTCGCAACGAAAGGAAGGTTCAATATAGGCGTCTTCGCATCGACCCAACAGGTCGCGTAAAATCGCCTGACGCTTATTTATTTCATCAGGCGTAGTATAATTGTATTGATGGATGAGTTGACGCGCCCGCAGTCGATCCTGGCATAAAGTTTCATCGGTCGGGCAATACAGTGCCCCAGCGATCATTTTTTGTTTTTCGTCACTCATCGCGCGCTCCCCTTGGTGGATATTATCGCAATAGAAGCAATAATAAAGTATTAGAGGGAACGTTCCCTGCTATTGGTATGTGATCTATATCACTGTTTTATAATAGCCCGTTGTGTTATTAGCCAGAACGAGGAGGCAGATAACACCTGCGTGTTCTCTAAAAAGTAATGTAGCGTGATTAACGAATGAATTTCCATACTGAAGAGGGGATCTTGTCGTAGAGTTTGTTCATTGTCAATTCTGCAAGACGGTGATCCGCAGCTGAGTAAAATACAGCCAGCTCATTGTCGGACAATTCATATTTATTTTTCTCAATGACGCGCTCCAGAGTGTCAATTGTCTGACAGCGCCGTAAACGCATCAAATAATCAGTTTTAGTTAATGGTTTATCAGACATAAATTCTACCTATGATTGTAATAATTTTTAACAAGACAAACTAACAGGATTAGCCCTGGTGGCGTTGACGAAACAACGGAACAGGCGGTTGCCCGATTTACGCCATTTTTGCAAATCCTGCGTATTAATACCATAGCTGCTGAACAACATAAAGGTGTCGTCCAGGTATTCATCTATCTGCGCAATCAATTTATTGTCTTCATTGTACTTAATTTTATAATTAAGAGCGAAAGTTGCAATATGTTCTATCAGCTCATTGAGCTGCAGGTTGACTGCTGAGGTCGGGTCATTAACCCAGCCATGGTTGCTTTCTTCAAGGTTTGCAAGACAGTCATGATACAGGGTTTCGCAAAGAAATTTAAGCTGTGCTATATCATGTCTTTTGGGTGAGTATTCGTCCATAATGCATCCCCTTTTTAGTGGCTTAAACTAACCGAACACCTTCGGGATGGATACAACTAACTAACCTGGTACTTCCCACGTCACCTTATGATTTAACTATAATCTACTCTAAAAAACTTTTCATCGTCATATTACGAAAAATTACAATTGCGTGAAAGCCGCGTGTTGCCATACTTTTTCGAATTTTAACAGTGATCGTCGGTCGCCTAAAAAGGAACCAGTTTTATTGTTTGTGTAATCATTGGGTTAACGTTTTTTAGCTTTTCAGGCTAAAACAATAGACTCTGACAGGAGAAAATAGCCAGGAATATTCTTAATATTTCTTAATTAATGGCTGAATTAAGAAATGGCCAACTTTCCTAAGAAAAGCCTTTAACGCAGTAAGGATTATACCTTTTATTAATATGGCAAAAAATAATCAATCTAACAATAAGCGTATTTTATGATTTTTGCGTAAAAAAGGCCGCTTGCGCGGCCTTATCTACAGTGAGCAAATCAGCGATGTTCTGTCGAATGACTATGCTCAATATCTTCGCTTTTACGGCTAAAGCGGCGGCGTACCACCACAAAGAAGACCGGTACGAAGAAAATAGCCAGTACGGTTGCCGTTACCATCCCGCCCAGTACGCCAGTACCTACCGCATTCTGCGCGCCGGAACCCGCGCCGGAACTGATAACCAGCGGCATAACCCCCAGCATGAACGCTAACGAGGTCATCAAAATCGGGCGCAAACGCATCCGGACAGCCTCCAGCGTCGCTTCTACCAGACCTTTCCCTTCTTTATCCATTAAGTCTTTGGCGAATTCGACGATAAGTATCGCGTTCTTCGCCGACAACCCAATGGTTGTGAGCAGGCCCACCTGGAAGTAAACGTCGTTAGTCAGTCCGCGGAAGGTCGCGGCCAGCAGCGCGCCGATAACCCCAAGCGGAACAACCAGCATTACGGAGAACGGGATAGACCAGCTCTCATACAATGCCGCCAGACACAGGAAGACGACGATCAGCGAGATAGCATACAGGGCAGGGGCCTGGTTGCCGGACAACCGTTCCTGGTAGGACATCCCGGTCCAGTCATACCCAATGCCTGACGGCAGCTTGCTGGCCAGTTCTTCCATCATCGCCATCGCTTCACCGGTACTCTTGCCTGGCGCCGCCTGACCCAGAATTTCCATCGAAGGCAGACCGTTATAGCGTTCCAGACGCGGCGAACCATATTCCCAGCGGGAAGAGGAGAATGCGGAGAACGGCACCATCTGACCATCGCTACCACGAACGTACCAGTCGTTAATATCATCCGGCAACATGCGGTATTTCGCTTCGGACATCACGTAAACTTTCTTCACACGACCGCGATCGATAAAGTCGTTTACATAGCTGCCGCCCCATGCTGCGCCCAGCGTGGTATTAATGTCGCTAATAGACACGCCCAGCGCCTGAGCTTTTTCCTGGTCGATATCGATTTTAAACTGCGGCGTATCTTCCAGACCGTTAGGTCGAACGCCGACCAGCAGATCAGGATATTTCGCCACCTCGCCGAACAACTGATTACGTGCCTGGGTCAGTTTTTCATGACCAAGTCCCGCCTGGTCAATCAACTCGAAGTCAAACCCGGTTGCGGTGCCCAGTTCAACAATCGCCGGCAGGTTAAAGGCGAAGACCATCGCATCTTTAATTTGTGAAAACGCTGCGGTTGCCCGCTGGGTAATCGCTTCAACCTTGTTTTTTTCGCCTGGACGATCGGCCCAGTCTTTCAACGACACGAATGCAATACCGGTATTCTGACCGCGCCCTGCAAAACCGAAGCCGTTGACGGCGAATACCGATTCAACGTTGGCTTTCTCTTTGTTCAGATAGTAATCCGTGACCTCATCCAGCACTTTTTGCGTGCGCTCTTGCGTCGCGCCGGCGGGGAGCTGGACCATTGTCAGGAATACGCCCTGGTCTTCATCCGGCAAGAAAGAGCTTGGCAGACGAACGAACAGATAAGCCATACCGACGACGATAATGAGATAGAGCAGCAGATAACGCCCGGTGCTGCGCAGAATATTGCCTACGCTATCGGTGTAGTGATGCGTGCTCTTATCAAACAGGCGGTTAAACCAGCCGAAAAAGCCTTTTTTCCCTTCGCCATGATCGCCTTTGGCGACGGGTTTGAGCATCGTCGCGCACAGCGCGGGCGTCAGGATCAGCGCGACCAGCACCGACAGCGCCATCGCCGATACGATGGTGATAGAGAACTGACGATAAATTGCCCCGGTTGAGCCGCCAAAGAAGGCCATCGGAATAAATACCGCCGACAGTACCATCGCGATACCCACCAATGCGCCCTGAATCTGGCCCATGGATTTGCGCGTCGCTTCCTTCGGCGGAAGGCCTTCTTCCGTCATAACACGTTCGACGTTCTCGACCACCACGATGGCGTCATCCACCAGCAAGCCGATGGCGAGCACCATCCCGAACATCGTCAGCGTGTTTATCGAGAAACCGAATGCCGCAAGCACGGCAAAGGTTCCCAACAACACCACCGGAACCGCAATAGTCGGAATCAACGTCGCGCGGAAGTTCTGCAGGAACAGGTACATCACCAGGAACACGAGGATAATCGCTTCGACCAGCGTTTTTACCACTTCATGAATAGAGATCTTCACGAACGGCGTGGTGTCATACGGGTAGACGATTTTCATCCCTGGCGGGAAGAACGGTTCCATTTTTTTCAGTTCGGCGCGAATAGCGGTAGCGGTATCCAGCGCGTTGGCGCCGGTAGCCAGTTTGATGCCAAGACCTGACGCTGGCTGACCGTTAAATTTCGCGATGACGTCGTAGTTTTCGCCGCCAAGCTCAATTTTCGCTACATCCCGCAGACGAACCTGAGAGCCATCCTGATTCACCTTCAGCAGGATTTTGCCAAACTCATCCGTTGAGGTCAGACGCGTTTGGGCAATAATCGATGCGTTAAGCTGCTGGCCTTTTACCGGCGGCGTACCACCGAGCTGACCTGCCGCGACCTGGGCGTTCTGCGCTTTGATCGCGTTAATCACGTCGACCGGCGTCAGTTGGTATTTGGTCAGCTCTGTCGGATTCATCCAGATACGCATCGCATACTGCGAACCAAACAGCTGGACGTCGCCCACCCCAGAGGTACGGCTGATCGGATCTTTCATATTGGCGGCAACGTAATCCGAAATATCCTCCTGGGTCATGGTGCCGTCGGTGTTAATGACGCCCACTACCATCAGGAAGCTACTTGAGGACTTCTCAACGCTTACGCCCTGTTGCTGTACTTCCTGGGGAAGTAACGGCATTGCCAGTTGCAACTTGTTCTGAACCTGAACCTGCGCGATGTCCGCATCGGTACCGGATTCAAAGGTCAGCGTGATCTGCACGGTCCCCGTGGAGTCACTGTTGGAGGACATATACATCAGGTTATCGATACCGTTCATGTTCTGTTCGATAACCTGCGTGACGGTATCCTGTACCGTTTTCGCATCAGCGCCAGGGTAGGTTGCGGAGATCGTCACTGCTGGTGGCGCAATCGTCGGATATTGCGCTACCGGCAATTTGAGGATCGCGAGCCCCCCTGCCAACATGATGATGATGGCGATCACCCACGCAAATATAGGGCGATCGATAAAGAAATTAGGCATGTCTTAACGGCTCCTGTTTAAGTTAAGACCTGGGCTGAGCAGGTTGATCACCGCTTGCGGCTTGCTGTTTGTTATCCGCGGTAATTTCCTGCACTTTAACCTGTGCGCCAGGACGTACTTTTTGCAGCCCGCTGACGACTACGCGGTCGCCCGCTTTCAACCCGTCAGTCACCAGCCACTTATCGCCGATCGCCTGGCTTGCGACGATTTGGCGGGTTTCCACTTTGTTATCAGCGCCAACCACCAGCACCGTGGCATCGCCGCGTGGAGTACGGGTAACGCCCTGTTGTGGAACCAGTAATGCCGTTGGTTTTGTCCCTTCCTGCAGACGTGCGCGAACGAACATTCCTGGCAATAAGGTGTGATCCGGGTTAGGGAAGATGGCGCGCAAAGTAATAGATCCGGTGGTTTGGTCAACGGTCACGTCGGAGAACTCAAGCGTACCGGATTGCGGGAATTTGATACCGTCGCTGGTCACCAGATCGACCTTCGCTTTGCCGTTTTCCTGCTTCAGCGAACCATTTGCCAGCTCCTGCTTCAGGCGCAGGAAATCATTGCTGGACTGGGTCACATCGACATAAATAGGGTCCAGCTGCTGCACTGTCGCCAGCGCCGACGCCTGACCGTTCTGTACCAGCGCGCCTTCCGTTACGGATGACTTACCAATACGACCGCTAATCGGTGAGGTGACTTTGGTATACGCCAGGTTGATACGTGCGGTTTCAACGGCGGCTTTTGCTGCGACAACGGCGGCAGTCGCTTGTTGCGCGTCAGCCAGCGCCTGATCGTATTCCTGCTTACTGATGTACTGCGTACCCAGCAGCTTTTGATAACGCTTCACCGTCAGTTCAGCGATATTCGCGGCGGCCTGCGCTTTTGCCAGATCGCCCTTAGCGCTGTCGTAAGTCGCCTGGTAGGTCGCAGGATCAATCTGATAGAGAGAGACTCCCGCTTCGATATCACTTCCCTCAACGAAATTACGCTTCAGGATAATGCCGCTTACCTGCGGGCGAACTTCGGCGATACGGTAAGCAACGGTACGACCCGGAAGTTCAGTTGTGATTTGCAGTGGTTCCGTTTTTAGTGTGACAACTCCAACTTCTGGCATCTGCTGGCCGCCTTGCTGGTCCTGTTTGTCGTCACATCCTGTTAGCGCTAAGCTGCCTGAGAGCATCAGAACGACCGCCAGAGGCGTTAACCCTCTGTTTTTGTTCATATGTAAACCTCGAGTGTCCGATTTCAAATTGGTCAATGGTCAAAGGTCCTTAAACCCATTGCTGCGTTTATATTATCGTCGTGCTATGGTACATACATCCATAAATGTATGTAAATCTAACGCCTGTAAATTCACCGACATATGGCACGAAAAACCAAACAACAAGCGCTGGAGACACGACAACACATCCTGGATGTGGCCCTGCGTTTGTTCTCGCAGCAAGGCGTATCAGCAACCTCGCTGGCGGAGATTGCGAACGCTGCTGGCGTGACGCGCGGCGCAATCTATTGGCATTTCAAAAATAAGTCGGATTTATTCAGTGAGATCTGGGAGCTATCAGAATCCAATATTGGTGAGCTTGAGATTGAGTATCAGGCAAAATTCCCCGACGATCCACTATCTGTATTAAGAGAAATTTTAGTCCATATTCTTGAAGCTACTGTAACAGAAGAACGACGCCGCTTATTGATGGAGATTATATTCCATAAATGTGAGTTTGTCGGAGAAATGGTTGTGGTTCAACAGGCGCAACGTAGCCTTTGTCTGGAAAGTTACGATCGGATTGAACAAACGTTAAAACATTGTATTAATGCTAAAATGCTGCCTGAAAATCTGCTGACCCGTCGTGCGGCGATACTGATGCGCAGCTTTATTTCAGGGCTCATGGAAAACTGGTTATTTGCTCCGCAATCGTTTGATTTAAAAAAAGAAGCTCGCGCCTACGTCACGATCCTGCTGGAGATGTATCAATTGTGTCCGACGCTGCGCGCGTCGACGGTCAACGGCTCCCCCTGATAATATTCCAGGAAAACTCCTGGACATTTTCTGTGTCGCTATTCTGTTTGTTACAGGCGTGATATTCTTGCGACTCAATTATTTCCGGTCTGCTTGCCGGTTCAGACACTTCATTCTCATGACTATGTTGCAGCTTTATAAACGTTCACAGCATTTTGTTTTTATTACAATTAGCGTCCTTATTATCCTGCTGTCCTGTCAGTCTCTGGCATTTGCCCGGGGGCAAACGAATGGCGACCTGCCGTCAAAAGCGGATGTGCAAAACCAGCTGGATACGCTGAATAAGCAAAAAGATCTCTCCGCCCAGGATAAGCTCGTCCAGCAGGACCTTATTGATACGTTAGCTACGCTGGAGAAAATCGAGCGGGTGAAAGAGGAGACCGTACAGCTACGGCAGAAAGTGGCGCAGGCGCCTGAAAAAATGCGCCAGGCGACGGCTGCGTTGAATGCGCTGAGCGATGTCGATAATGATGATGAAATGCGAAAAACGCTGAGTGCGCTTTCGTTACGTCAGCTTGAGCTGCGTGTGGCGCAGGTACTGGATGATTTGCAAAATTCGCAAAACGATCTTGCAGCTTATAACAGCCAGCTTGTTTCGCTACAGACCCAGCCTGAGCGCGTGCAAAACGCCATGTATACCGCCTCGCAGCAAATACAGCAAATCCGTAACCGTCTGGACGGCAATAACGTCGGGGAAGCCGCGCTTCGCCCCAGCCAACAGGTGTTATTACAGGCACAACAGGCGCTGCTTAATGCACAGATCGACCAGCAACGTAAGAGTCTTGAAGGAAATACCGTTTTGCAGGACACCCTGCAAAAACAGCGCGATTACGTGACGGCCAACAGTAATCGCCTTGAACATCAGCTTCAACTTTTACAGGAGGCGGTCAACAGCAAACGACTTACGCTAACGGAAAAAACGGCCCAGGAGGCCATTTCGCCGGACGAAACGGCGCGTATCCAGGCGAACCCGCTGGTAAAACAGGAACTGGATATTAACCATCAACTCAGCCAGCGTCTGATTGTCGCGACCGAAAACGGCAATATGTTGATGCAGCAAAACATTAAAGTGAAAAACTGGCTCGATCGCGCGCTGCAGTCGGAAAGAAATATCAAAGAACAGATTGCCGTCTTAAAAGGCAGCCTGTTGCTGTCGCGTATTCTTTATCAACAGCAGCAAACCCTGCCCTCCGCCGACGAACTCGAAGATATGACCAACCGCATTGCGGATTTGCGTCTGGAGCAGTTTGAAATCAACCAGCAGCGTGATGCCTTATTCCAAAGCGATGCCTTTGTCGACAAGCTGGAGGAGGGGCATACCAGCGAGGTGAATGATGAAGTTCATGATGCGTTGCTTCAGGTAGTGGAGATGCGCCGTGAGCTATTGGATCAGCTAAATAAACAGTTGGGTAACCAGCTGATGATGGCGATTAACCTGCAAGTTAACCAGCAGCAGTTGATGAGCGTCTCGAAAAATCTGAAAGCCATTCTGACGCAGCAGATTTTTTGGGTGAACAGTAACCGCCCTATGGACTGGGACTGGCTTAAAGCGTTCCCCCAAACGTTAAAAGAGCAATTCAGCGCCATGAAAATCACGGTGAACTGGCAAAAAGCCTGGCCCGCGGTGTTTATTGCTTTTTTGGCCGGGTTGCCGCTCTTGCTCATCGCCGGTTTAATCCGCTGGCGTCTGAAATGGTTAAAAGCGTATCAACAGAAGCTGGCCGCCGCCGTGGGATCGCTGCGTAACGATAGTCAGCTCAATACGCCAAAAGCTATTCTGATCGATCTGATCCGCGCGCTGCCGGTGTGCCTGATTATTCTCGCGCTTGGACTGATCCTGCTGACCATGCAGCTAAATATCAGCGATCTGCTTTGGGCCTTTAGTAAAAAGCTCGCAATGTTCTGGCTGGTCTTTGGGCTGTGCTGGAAGGTGCTGGAAAAAGAGGGCGTGGCGATACGCCATTTTGGTATGCCAGCGCAGTTGACCAGCCACTGGCGTCGCCAGATTGTACGCATTAGCCTCGCATTGCTGCCGCTGCACTTTTGGTCTGTGGTGGCGGAGTTGTCGCCGCTGAATCTGATGGATGACGTGCTGGGGCAGGCGGTTATTTTCCTCAATCTGCTGGTCATAACATTGCTGGTGTGGCCACTGTGCCGGGAAAGCTGGCGCGATAAAGAATCTCACGGCATTCGACTGGTGACCGTGACGATTCTTTCCATTATTCCGGTGGCGTTAATGGTATTAACGGCGACCGGCTATTTCTATACCACGCTGCGCCTGGCGGGACGCTGGATTGAAACCGTCTATCTGGTCATTATCTGGAACCTGCTTTATCAAACGGTGCTGCGCGGGTTAAGCGTAGCGGCGCGCCGGATTGCCTGGCGACGCGCGCTGGCTCGTCGTCAGAACCTGGTAAAAGAGGGAGCGGAAGGCGCGGAACCACAGGAGGAACCCGCCATCGCGCTGGAGCAAATTAACCAGCAAACATTACGTATCACGATGCTGCTAATGCTTGCCCTGTTCGGCGTCATGTTCTGGGCGATTTGGTCCGATTTGATCACCGTATTCAGCTATCTTGATAGCATCACGCTGTGGCACTACAACGGCTCCGAAGCTGGCGCTGCGGTGGTGAAAAGCGTGACGATGGGTAGCTTGCTATTCGCCATTATTGCCGCGATGGTGGCCTGGGCGCTCATCCGCAACTTACCCGGCCTGTTGGAAGTGCTGGTGCTTTCACGCCTCAATATGCGCCAGGGGGCTTCGTATGCGATCACCACGATCCTTAACTACGTCATTATCGCTGTTGGCGCGATGACAGTATTCGGATCGCTCGGCGTCTCGTGGGATAAACTCCAGTGGCTGGCGGCGGCGTTGTCGGTGGGTCTCGGCTTTGGGCTACAGGAGATCTTCGGTAACTTTGTCTCGGGCTTAATCATCCTCTTCGAACGTCCGGTACGCATTGGCGATACGGTAACGATCGGCACCTATTCCGGTACGGTCAGTAAGATTCGTATTCGCGCCACCACTATTACCGATTTTGATCGTAAAGAAGTGATCATTCCGAACAAAGCGTTCGTAACGGAGCGGCTGATTAACTGGTCCCTCTCCGATACCACGACTCGTCTGGTGATCCGGCTTGGCGTGGCCTATGGCTCGGATCTGGAGAAAGTGAAAAGAGTCCTGCTACAGGCGGCGATGGAGCATCCGAAGGTGATGCACGATCCGGAACCTGCCGTATTCTTCACCACCTTTGGCGCCAGCACTCTGGATCATGAACTGCGTCTGTACGTGCGTGAATTGCGCGATCGTAGCCATACGGTGGATGAACTGAACCGCGCGATCGATCGACTATGCCGTGAAAATGATATCAATATCGCCTTTAACCAGCTTGAGGTGCATCTGCATAACGCGAAGGGTGACGAAGTCACTGAAGTGAAGCGCGATCTCAACGGCGGCGATCTGGCGCCTACGGCAAGCTAAAAGGCGGTGGGCCGCGCGCTTTATGAGTGCGCGCGGCGCCGCTAATGCGAAAGCGTAGAAAGCTCTTCCGGCGTAATGCCGGTGACGCTGGCGATGAGCCCGGGTTCCAGCCCGTTGGCAAGCATTTTGCGGGCAATAGCGCGCGCTTCGGCCTCACGGCCTTGTGCTAAACCTTGCTCAAGCCCTTTTTGCAGGCCTTTTTGCAACCCTTCCGTTCGGCCTTTTTCTTCCAGCCATTCCGCTATTGTCATCAGTTGTTCCTTATACTGCGGCGCGCCCTGCGCCAGTTGACGAATCAGCGCCCCGGGTTCTGCGGCGTTTCCTGCTTTCAACATATAGTTGATCAGCACACTGAGCTGCGTGTCCGTCAAATGATCCTGCGTTAAA
The DNA here is from genome assembly GCF_020268625.1 of Salmonella sp. JXY0409-18. Taxonomy (NCBI): domain Bacteria; kingdom Pseudomonadati; phylum Pseudomonadota; class Gammaproteobacteria; order Enterobacterales; family Enterobacteriaceae; genus Salmonella; species Salmonella sp. JXY0409-18. Next base: position 3,331,261 of record NZ_CP084216.1, on the reverse strand, counting down.
AGCGTGATAAGGGGGTCGAGCAGTTCGCTTAAATCGCGTTGACGAATATGTTTTTGCAGGAGCTCTAACATCGCTATCCGCCGATGCTGCAAAAGCTGATTATCCGGCATTATCGTCAGGTCGACCAGCGCAAATTCGCAGCTGTATAAGGCCTTCGCCATATCCGGTTTCACAAACATATTATGCCAGTTAAGGCTATAGGGCCACGGGCTTTCCGGACCGTGATAAAAGAGGATTGGCACCACCAGCGGCAAGGTATCATGACCGGCATCCAGATGACGCTGCATGGCGGCAATGGCGTAACGCATCAGGCGAAAAGCCATCAGCCGGTCTGATTTGCTCTGATGTTCAATGAGCGCGTAAACATACCCGGGGCCGTGTTGGGTATGCAGAGAGTAGAGGATATCTGAATAGCGGCTGCGTAAATTGTCTTCAACAAAACTCCCTGACTCCAGCTTCAGTGAATCCAGATCGCAGATTGCAAGAAAGTCTTCTGGCAAGTGGATAGCCAGAAAGTCGCGGGCGACCTCTTTTTGCATCAGCATCTGTCGAAATACCGCATCGTGCGGCGTGGTGGGTAGACGTTCCATGACCCGTCCCTTGTTGCCTGACTGTAGCGACCACTCTGTCAGCGACAACGAGGACAAACCAGAGGGCAATTACTCTGTTTGCGAGTCGTCTTCCGTACTTTTTAACTTGTTTTCATAATCACGCATAACTATTTCCAGCGCGCGTAGCACCGTTCGTGCCGGTAAGCGATTCTCTTCAAGCAGCACAATTAAATCCACGGCCAGTTTGACTTCATCAGGGGCATTTTCAAGCGACATACTTTCTCCAGGATTAACGGGTTAAACGCGCCAGTACGTTTTCTATTTTCTCCAGCGCATGTCGGCAGCGCGCCAGCCGTCCTTCATAGATCTCGACTTCCTTTTGCAGCGTTTGTTGTTCGACAAGGCTGGTCGCTTGCGCCAGACGAATTTTGCGCTCCTGTGTCATCGCCAGTAGTCGACGTTCAAACTCCTGATGCTGTATTCGTCTGCGCTGCCAACGGCCAAGCCCTGGCGCGGCGGTGTCCCACTGGCGCAGCGACCAGGCGGCGGTTTCACGCGATATCGCCTCCAGTTGCGAAGCCAGATGTTCCGCCAGCCAGGCGACTTGCGGCAGTTGCTCATGTTTTACCGCCTGACGCAACGCGGCGAGATTGGCGTCAGCCTCTTCCAGATATCCCTGCAACAGAGTACTGCGGGTACGGAAAAGATGTCGGTCAAAGCGCGCGCTTAACGTCGCATGTTGCGCCAGCGGCGCGCAGCGTTGGCGTAGCGTCGCCAGCCTCTCTTCCAGCGTCTGTAACAGCATAGCGGTTTTCAATTCAACACCCCGATGAAAATAAGACAGGCTGTGCTACAGTAGCCTTCTGTTTGATAACGATTCGCATTATGCAACGTACTATTTTAATCATCATTGGCTGGCTGGCGGTAGTATTAGGGACATTGGGCGTGGTTTTGCCCCTGTTGCCGACTACGCCGTTCATTTTACTGGCGGCCTGGTGTTTCGCCCGCTCGTCGCCGCGTTTCCATGCCTGGTTGTTATACCGTTCATGGTTTGGCGGTTATCTGCGCCACTGGCAGCGCTATCGGGCCATGCCGCCGGGAGCGAAACCGCGAGCGATCGCGTTGATATTGCTGACCTTTGGTATCTCGCTGTGGCTGGTGAATATGATGTGGGTGCGGGTGCTGCTATTGGTTATTTTGGCCTGCCTGCTGATTTTTATGTGGCGGATACCGGTGATTGATGAAAAGCAACAAAAGCGCTGAAGCACACGAATCGCTGTTGCAATTGTCGTTCACAGCCAGTAAATTCGACCGTTTTCGAGCACAGGCGCAGGCGGTCAAAGAGTAACCGAGCGTTACCCCTGACTGAAAAGTATTGCGCCGTGAGTAACACCGTACTTAGCAGGCATATATCCATGACCGCGACTGCACAGCAGCTTGAGTTTCTCAAAAACAGCATCAAAAGCATTCAGGATTACCCGAAACCGGGCATTCTTTTCCGTGATGTCACCAGCTTACTGGAAGACCCGAAAGCCTACGCGCTCAGTATTGAATTGTTGGTTGAGCGTTATAAAAATGCGGGTATCACCAAAGTGGTCGGCACCGAAGCGCGTGGCTTCCTGTTTGGCGCGCCGGTTGCGCTTGGGCTGGGCGTTGGTTTTGTTCCGGTACGTAAACCGCGCAAATTACCGCGTGAAACTATTGCCGAGACCTATGAATTAGAGTACGGCACCGATCAGCTGGAAATCCATGTCGATGCGATTAAACCTGGCGACAACGTGCTGGTCGTGGACGATCTGCTGGCGACTGGCGGCACCATTGAGGCGACCGTGAAGCTGATCCGTCGTCTGGGCGGGAAAGTCACCGATGCGGCGTTCATCATCAATTTGTTCGATCTGGGCGGCGAGCAGCGTCTGGAAAAGCAGGGGATTACCTGTTATAGCCTGGTGCCGTTTCCAGGGCATTGATTCAGGCTATCCGCACTGCTATTTTAGCCAGAGAGACAACCTCGCTGTATCGGCGAGGTTGTGTTAGCATTACCCTTCTATGAATCCACCTTCCAGCGTTTCAGAGCCTGCCAATGAGTTATCAGGTCTTAGCCAGAAAATGGCGCCCACAAACCTTTGCTGACGTCGTCGGCCAGGAACATGTGCTGACCGCACTGGCGAACGGCTTGTCGTTAGGGCGCATTCATCACGCATATCTTTTTTCCGGCACGCGCGGCGTCGGTAAAACCTCTATCGCCCGACTGCTGGCGAAGGGGCTGAACTGCGAAACCGGTATTACCGCGACGCCGTGCGGCGTTTGCGATAATTGTCGGGAAATTGAGCAGGGGCGTTTTGTCGATCTCATTGAGATTGACGCCGCATCGCGTACCAAAGTCGAAGACACCCGCGACCTGCTGGATAACGTCCAGTACGCGCCTGCGCGCGGTCGCTTTAAAGTCTATCTGATCGATGAAGTCCACATGCTGTCGCGCCACAGCTTTAATGCGTTACTTAAAACGCTTGAAGAGCCGCCAGCGCATGTGAAATTTTTACTGGCGACCACCGATCCGCAGAAGCTGCCGGTGACCATTTTGTCGCGCTGCCTACAGTTTCATCTCAAAGCTCTGGATGTTGAACAGATTCGCCATCAGCTTGAGCATATTCTCAATGAGGAACATATCGCTCACGAACCCCGCGCGTTGCAGTTGTTATCACGTGCGGCTGACGGCAGCCTGCGCGATGCATTAAGTCTGACTGACCAGGCGATCGCCAGCGGCGACGGGCAGGTTTCGACGCAGGCGGTAAGCGCCATGCTCGGTACGCTGGACGACGACCAGGCTTTGTCATTAGTCGAGGCAGTGGTTGACGCTAACGGCGAACGCGTCATGTCGCTTATCAACGAGGCGGCGGCGCGCGGTATTGAATGGGAAGCGCTGCTGGTCGAAATGCTTAGCCTGCTGCACCGTATTGCGATGGTGCAACTTTCGCCTGCCGCGTTAGGCAGCGATATGGCGGCTATCGAGCAACGGATGCGCGAACTTGCCCGGACGGTGCCTCCCGGCGACCTTCAGCTCTATTATCAGACGTTGTTGATTGGTCGCAAAGAATTGCCCTGGGCGCCGGACCGGCGGATGGGCGTTGAAATGACGTTACTGCGTGCGCTGGCGTTTCACCCGCGTATGCCCTTGCCGGAGCCTGAAACGCCGCGGCAGTCTTTTGCGGCTGTGGCCCCAACGGCGGTAATGACGCCGCCACAGGTGCAGCAGCAGTCGGCGCCCGCGCCGCAGACATCGCCAACGCCGCTGCCGGCGTCTACCAGTCAGGTGCTGGCGGCGCGCAATCAGCTACAGCGCGCGCAGGGAGTAACCAAAACAAAAAAGAGTGAACCGGCAGCCGCATCCCGCGCGCGGCCGGTGAATAACTCTGCGCTGGAGCGGCTGGCCTCGGTTTCGGAGCGCGTACAGGCGCGCCCGACGCCGTCTGCGCTGGAAACGGCGCCAGTAAAGAAAGAGGCTTATCGCTGGAAGGCCACCACGCCGGTAGTACAAACCAAAGAAGTGGTGGCTACGCCAAAAGCGCTTAAGAAAGCTCTGGAGCATGAAAAAACGCCGGAGCTGGCGGCTAAACTGGCGGCGGAGGCGATTGAGCGCGATCCGTGGGCGGCGCAGGTAAGCCAGCTTTCTTTGCCTAAGCTGGTGGAGCAGGTGGCGCTCAATGCCTGGAAGGAGCAGAACGGCAACGCGGTTTGTCTGCATCTGCGCTCGACGCAGCGGCACCTCAATTCCAGCGGCGCGCAGCAAAAGCTGGCGCAAGCGCTCAGCGATCTGACGGGAACGACGGTTGAACTGACCATCGTTGAAGATGATAATCCCGCGGTGCGTACGCCGCTGGAATGGCGTCAGGCCATTTATGAAGAGAAACTCGCGCAAGCGCGTGAGTCAATTATCGCGGATAATAACATTCAGACGCTGCGTCGATTCTTCGACGCCGAGCTGGATGAAGAGAGTATCCGCCCCATTTGATCGTAAGCCTGGCTTGCGATTGTGAACCATCAAGAGAGAGAGCTTATGTTTGGAAAAGGCGGTCTGGGCAATCTGATGAAACAGGCCCAGCAGATGCAGGAAAAAATGCAGAAAATGCAGGAAGAGATTGCGCAGCTGGAAGTGACCGGCGAATCCGGCGCGGGTCTGGTGAAGGTTACCATCAACGGCGCGCATAACTGCCGCCGCGTGGAAATTGACCCAAGCCTGCTGGAAGATGACAAAGAGATGCTGGAAGATCTGGTCGCTGCGGCTTTCAACGATGCGGCGCGCCGCATTGAAGAGACGCAAAAAGAGAAGATGGCCTCCGTCTCTTCCGGTATGCAACTGCCGCCAGGCTTTAAGATGCCATTCTGATGCAAACCAGTCCGCTGTTAACTCAGCTTATGGAAGCGTTGCGCTGCCTTCCGGGCGTCGGCCCTAAGTCGGCGCAGCGGATGGCGTTTACCCTGTTGCAGCGCGATCGCAGCGGCGGAATGCGCCTGGCGCAGGCGCTGACCCGGGCGATGTCGGAAATCGGTCACTGCGCCGACTGCCGCACCTTTACCGAGCAGGATGTTTGTAATATCTGCTCGAACCCGCGGCGTCAGGAAAACGGCCAGATTTGCGTGGTGGAGAGTCCTGCGGATATCTACGCCATTGAGCAGACCGGGCAATTTTCCGGGCGGTATTTCGTGCTGATGGGCCACCTGTCGCCGCTGGACGGCATCGGGCCGGATGATATCGGTCTCGATCGTCTGGAACAGCGGCTGGCGTCAGAAAAAATCAGTGAGCTGATCCTCGCGACCAACCCGACGGTTGAAGGGGAGGCTACCGCGAACTATATTGCCGAGCTGTGCGCGGAGGCCGGCGTCGAAGCCAGTCGTATCGCCCACGGCGTGCCGGTTGGCGGCGAACTGGAGATGGTCGACGGTACGACGCTGTCCCACTCGCTGGCGGGACGCCATAAGATTATTTTCTGAACAAACGGAGGCGGCATTCGCGGCCTCCGCTTGAAATCACACCCGCTTGTCCCCATCTCACCCTCAACGTATTTTTACCATTAAAAATGGCATTGTTGAGGTCTATCCACATGAAAGGACAAGAAACGCGTGGTTTTCAGTCAGAAGTTAAACAGCTTCTGCACCTGATGATCCATTCTCTTTATTCCAATAAAGAAATCTTCCTGCGTGAACTCATCTCTAACGCCTCAGATGCGGCGGACAAGCTGCGTTTCCGCGCTCTGTCAAACCCGGACCTGTATGAAGGAGATGGCGAGCTGCGTGTGCGCGTCTCTTTCGATAAAGATAAGCGTACGTTGACCATTGCCGATAACGGCGTGGGGATGAATCGTGATGAGGTGATTGACCACTTAGGCACCATTGCCAAGTCCGGCACCAAATCTTTCCTCGAATCAATGGGGTCCGATCAGGCGAAAGATAGCCAGCTCATCGGTCAGTTTGGCGTGGGCTTCTATTCCGCGTTTATTGTGGCCGATAAAGTGACCGTACGTACTCGTGCGGCAGGCGACAAGCCGGAAAATGGCGTGTTCTGGGAATCGGCAGGCGAAGGCGAATACACCGTTGCCGATATCACCAAAAATGACCGTGGTACGGAAATCACCTTACACCTGCGTGAAGGCGAAGATGAATTCCTCGATGACTGGCGCGTACGCTCGATTATCAGTAAATATTCCGATCACATCGCATTGCCGGTAGAGATTGAAAAACGGGAAGAAAAAGACGGCGAAACCGTGATTTCCTGGGAGAAAATCAACAAGGCCCAGGCGCTGTGGACCCGTAACAAGTCGGAAATTAAAGACGACGAGTACAACGAGTTTTACAAGCACATCGCGCATGATTTCACCGATCCGCTGACCTGGAGCCACAACCGCGTGGAAGGTAAGCAGGAGTACACTAGCCTGCTGTATATCCCGTCGCAGGCGCCGTGGGATCTGTGGAACCGCGATCACAAACATGGTCTGAAGCTTTACGTACAGCGCGTGTTCATTATGGACGATGCCGAGCAGTTCATGCCGAACTATCTGCGCTTCGTGCGCGGCCTGATTGATTCTAACGACCTGCCGTTGAACGTCTCCCGTGAAATCCTGCAGGACAGCACGGTAACGCGTAATCTGCGCAGCGCCCTAACCAAACGCGTTCTGCAAATGCTGGAAAAACTGGCGAAAGACGACGCGGAAAAATACCAAACCTTCTGGAAACAGTTCGGTCTGGTGCTGAAAGAAGGCCCGGCGGAAGATCACGCCAACCAGGAAGCGATCGCTAAACTGTTGCGCTTTGCCTCCACCCATACCGACTCTTCCGCCCAGACCGTGTCGCTGGAAGATTACGTCTCCCGGATGAAAGAAGGGCAGGAAAAAATCTACTACATCACCGCAGACAGCTATGCGGCGGCGAAAAACAGCCCGCACCTGGAGCTGCTGCGTAAGAAAGGCATCGAAGTGCTGCTGCTCTCCGATCGCATCGACGAGTGGATGATGAACTACCTGACCGAGTTTGACGGTAAAGCATTCCAGTCGGTCGCTAAAGCCGATGAGTCCATCGAAAAACTGGCGGATGAAGTCGACGAAAACGCGAAAGAAGCGGAAAAGGCGCTTGAGCCGTTCGTGGAGCGTGTCAAAACCCTGCTGGGCGATCGCGTGAAAGAGGTGCGTCTGACGCATCGTTTAACCGACACGCCGGCGATTGTCACCACCGATGCGGATGAAATGAGCACCCAGATGGCGAAACTGTTCGCCGCGGCCGGTCAGTCCGTGCCGGAAGTGAAATACATCTTTGAGCTCAACCCGGATCATGTGCTGGTCAAACGCACTGCCGATACCGAGGATGAAGCGCAGTTTAAAGAGTGGGTCGAGCTGCTGCTGGATCAGGCGCTGTTCGCTGAACGCGGTACGCTGGAAGATCCGAACCAGTTTATCCGCCGTATGAACCAGTTGCTGGTGTCCTGATAACGCTCATCTGATTGCCGGATAGCGACGCGAAACGTCTTATCCGGCCTACGGGCGAGTACTGTTTTGTGACTGCCGGATGGCGACGCGAAGCGTCTTATCCGGCCTACGGCGGGTACTGTTTTGTGACTGCCGGATGGCGCTGGCGCTTATCCGGCCTACGGACGAGTACTGTTTGTAGGCCGGATAAGCGCCAGCGCCATCCGGCATTTTTTATAATACCTTCTCTTTTCTGGATTTCTCTTCGTTAACCGTTTCAGCATCAGGCGGCTTCCTTGAGCGAAATGCGTGATGGTGGTATCGTTTAGCGCTTTTTAAAAAATATCGACAACCTTTGAGGGGATTTTCGTAATGCGTATTATTCTGCTTGGCGCTCCGGGCGCGGGTAAAGGAACTCAGGCTCAGTTCATCATGGAGAAATATGGTATTCCGCAAATCTCCACTGGCGATATGCTGCGTGCCGCAGTGAAATCAGGCTCCGAGTTGGGCAAACAGGCGAAAGATATCATGGACGCCGGTAAACTGGTGACCGATGAACTGGTGATTGCGCTGGTTAAAGAGCGTATCGCCCAGGAAGACTGCCGTAACGGTTTTCTGCTGGACGGTTTCCCGCGCACGATCCCGCAGGCTGACGCGATGAAAGAAGCGGGTATTGTCGTGGATTACGTGCTGGAATTCGACGTACCGGACGAACTGATCGTTGACCGTATTGTGGGTCGTCGCGTACACGCCGCCTCTGGCCGCGTTTACCACGTAAAGTTTAATCCGCCGAAAGTGGAAGGCAAAGATGACGTCACCGGCGAAGATCTGACCACCCGTAAAGACGATCAGGAAGAGACCGTTCGCAAACGTCTGGTGGAATATCATCAGATGACCGCGCCGCTGATTGGCTACTACCAGAAAGAAGCGGAAGCGGGCAACACCAAATACGCTAAAGTTGATGGTACGCAGGCCGTTGCCGACGTGCGCGCAGCGCTGGAAAAAATCCTCGGTTAATTTTTTCGCGTAGTGAACCGCTTATCAGGCCTGCCATTATCCCGCAGGCCTGATAAGCGTAACGCCATCAGGCAATCGGTGCCGGATGCGGCCTGAACGCCTTATCCGGCCTACTGGCATCGTTAGCGCCATTCGGCAAATTCTCGTCTTACCTCTCGCAGCAATTAGTTCTTCTTTATCACTTTTCCGCTACAATTATCAACAATTTGAATAGATAAGAGGCGGCAATGCGTCAGACGAAAACCGGTATCCTGCTGGCTAACCTTGGCACGCCAGATGCCCCAACTTCCGAAGCGGTAAAGCGCTACCTGAAACAATTTTTAAGCGACAGACGCGTGGTGGATACTCCTCGTCTGCTGTGGTGGCCGCTGCTGCGTGGCGTTATTTTACCGCTGCGTTCGCCGCGCGTCGCGAAACTCTATCAATCTATCTGGATGGATGGCGGTTCGCCGCTCATGGTATATAGCCGCGAACAGCAACAGGCGCTGGCCGCGCGGCTGCCAGACACGCCCGTCGCGCTGGGGATGAGCTACGGCTCGCCCTCGCTGGAAAGCGCTGTCGATGAACTGTTAGCAAGCGACGTCGACCATATCGTCGTGCTGCCGTTGTACCCGCAATACTCTTGCTCAACGGTGGGCGCAGTCTGGGACGAACTGGGGCGGATACTGGCGCGTAAACGCCGTATTCCCGGTATCTCATTTATTCGCGATTACGCGGATGACGGCGCTTATATCGATGCGCTGGCGAAAAGCGCGCGTGAGTCGTTCGCCAGACACGGCGAGCCGGATGTGCTTCTGCTCTCCTATCACGGCATTCCACAACGTTATGCGGATGAAGGCGATGACTACCCGCAGCGCTGTCGCGATACCACGCGCGAACTGGTTTCCGCATTGGGACTGCCGCCGGAAAAGGTAATGATGACGTTCCAGTCGCGCTTTGGCCGTGAACCGTGGCTGACGCCGTACACCGATGAAACGCTAAAAATGTTGGGTGAAAAGGGGACTGGCCATATTCAGGTCATGTGTCCGGGATTTGCCGCGGATTGTCTGGAGACGCTGGAAGAGATAGCGGAACAGAACCGCGAGATTTTCCTTGAAGCGGGCGGTAAAAAATATGCGTACATTCCGGCGCTGAACGCGACGCCGGAACATATTGATATGATGTTAAAACTCACGGCGCCGTACCGTTAACGCGGCGTCTTCATCCTCGCCATAAAGAAGCGCGCGCCGTCCTGCAAGGCATCGTCGGCGATTGTCATCATTCGCGAATAGTGCAGAAAGGCGTGCAGCGTGCCGGGATACATTTTGTATTCGCAGGGCTGCTGGTGCGCCTGTAATGTCTGGTGCAGCAAGCGGCTGTCATCAATGAGCGGATCAAACTCCGCGCTGGCAATAAAGCAGGGCGGCACATCGCGCGTGAGATCGTTATTAAACAGACAATACCAGGGCGATTCCCGATCGTCTTCGTTACGCAGATAGGCCTTTTCGTACATGTCCAGATCTTCACGCGTCAGGCCGTCCCACGCGCCGCCGAACAGACGGCGGCTTACCGAATCCTGCAACCCATACAGCCCATACCACAACAGAATCGCGATAACGTTACCGCAGCGAATGTGCTTATCACGTAGCCAGAGCGCGCTGGCAAGCGCCAGCATGGCGCCTGCGGAATCCCCGGCGAAACCGATTTTCTCCACGTTGAGCGAGTATTCATCGGCATGTTGAGAGAAGTAGCTGCATACCGCGACGGTTTCTTCGATGGCCTGCGGATAACGCGCTTGCGGCGACAGCGAATAATCAATACCGATCACGGTGCAGCCGGTATAACGCGCCAGCAGACGCATTATCCGGTCATGCGTATCCAGATTACCGAGGATAAATCCGCCGCCGTGCAGATAGTATAAGATGGCCTGACTGGTCGGCTGCGGCGAGTAGAGCCGGGTTGTTACATCGCCATAAGGCGTAGGGACGGCGCAGGTGCGGGTGGTCATGGACGGCGCGTCGGCATTCCAGAAACGGCGCTCAAGAAGATAATACTGACGCTGAGTCTCAATATCGCCATCGGCAGGCCAGGGGGGAAGGCCTGGTTGCTGGAAGTTTACGACGGCTGTCATTTCGTCTGACAGTCGGGTGAGTACGGGAATTTTATTTTCCGGCTTCATAAAACGCTCCTTGTGAAAGTGAACCATTGTAAAAAACGCGGCCGGAGAAACTGCGATCTCGTCGTCCGATATTGAAACGCCATCGTCCGTCGCGCGCAGCGGGGGGAATGTGCTACCATGCAGCGCTCCGTTATTCATCCGTAAGCACAATCATGAAATTTCCCGGTAAACGTAAATCCAAACACTATTTTCCCGTCAATGCGCGTGACCCGTTGTTGCAACAAATTCAGCCAGAACAGGAAACCAACGCCTCCTGGGTCGTCGGTATCGACCAGACGTTGGTGGATATTGAGGCGAAAGTGGATGACGATTTTATTACACGCTATGGATTAAGCGCCGGGCATTCTCTGGTGATAGAAGACGAGGTGGCGGAGAAGCTGTATCAGGAACTGACGCGGGAAAATCTGATCACCCATCAGTTTGCTGGCGGCACCATAGGCAATACGATGCATAATTACTCGGTACTGGCGGATGACCGTTCGGTGTTACTGGGCGTGATGTGCAGCAATATTGAGATTGGCAGCTACGCTTATCGCTACCTGTGTAATACTTCCAGCCGTACCGACCTGAATTATCTGCAAGCGGTAGATGGCCCGATTGGCCGCTGTTTCACGCTGATTGGCGAATCCGGCGAGCGTACCTTCGCTATCAGCCCCGGCCATATGAATCAGTTACGGGCGGAAAGTATTCCGGAAGCGGTGATCGCTGGCGCTTCCGCGCTGGTGTTGACCTCATATCTGGTGCGCTGTAAGCCTGGCGAACCGATGCCTGACGCGACGATGAAAGCGATCGAATACGCGAAAAAGCATAACGTGCCGGTTGTCATGACGCTGGGCACCAAATTTGTGATCGCCGATAATCCGCAGTGGTGGCAGGCGTTTCTCAAAGAGAATGTCTCGATTCTGGCAATGAACGAAGAAGAAGCGGAAGCGCTGACCGGAGAAAACGACCCGCTGCTGGCGGCGGATAAGGCGCTGGACTGGGTCGACCTGGTGTTATGCACCGCCGGGCCGATAGGGTTATATATGGCGGGCTTCACCGAAGAGGAAGCAAAACGTAAAACCCAGCATCCGCTGCTGCCAGGGGCTATTGCTGAATTTAACCAGTATGAATTTAGCCGGGCAATGCGCCATAAAGATTGTATTAATCCGCTGCGCGTTTATTCGCATATTGCGCCGTATATGGGCGGGCCGGAAAAAATCATGAACACCAACGGCGCGGGCGATGGTGCGCTGGCGGCGCTGCTGCACGATATTACGGCGAACAGTTACCATCGTAGCAACGTACCGAACTCCAGTAAGCACAAATTCACCTGGCTGACCTATTCGTCGCTGGCGCAGGTGTGTAAATATGCTAACCGTGTCAGTTATCAGGTACTGAATCAGCATTCTCCGCGTCTGACACGCGGGCTGCCGGAGCGTGAGGACAGCTTGGAAGAGTCGTACTGGGATCGCTAATCTGGCTTGCCCGATGGCGCTGCGCGCATCGGGCCGTCCGGCAAACCCTTAACTGGCGACGACTTCACCCGCGGGCGGCGTTTCAAGCAGTTCCAGCATCGCCCGGGCAATTTCTCGCTCGCCCATCACTACCTGATTGGCTCCCCGCTCGGTAATATATTTCACTTCATCATCATAGTGTGCGCGGGCGATTATCTCGATATCAGGACTTTTTTCCCGCGCTGAGGCGACAATCTCGCCGGCTTCGTAACCGTTGGGGATGGTCAATAACAGCCAGCGAGCGCAGTCCAGATGCGCCAGATTCATGATTTCTTCGTTAGCGGCGTTGCCCAGCACGGCGCGAATCCCGCGTTCGCGCAGTTCATCCACGCGGGTACGGGACGTTTCGATAACCACCAGCGGAATCCCCGCCGCCAGTAGTTTTTCTCCCAGCAGACTGCCTACGCGGCCAAAACCCACCAGCAGGGCATGATTACAGATATCCACCGGAATTTGCTTTTCTTCTTCGATAGCCTCTTCCAGAGTTTGCTCTTCCAGCGTTTCGGTTTTCGCCAGATACTTCTCCAGCAGGGTAAACAGTACGGGATTAAGCATAATCGACAAAATAGCGCCTGCCAGCACCAGGTTCTGTCCCGCTTGCGGCAGCAGGTTGAGCGCCATGCCGAGTCCGGCGAGAATAAAGGCGAACTCGCCGATTTGCGCCAGGCTGGCTGCAATGGTCAGCGCGGTTCGCGGCGAGTGGCCGAACATACGCACCAGGAAAAACGCAGCGATCGATTTACCAAAGACGATAATGGCAAGCGTCGCCAGCACCGCCAGCGGCTGTTGGATCAAGACTAACGGATCGAACAACATGCCGACGGAAACAAAAAACAGGACGGCAAAGGCGTCGCGCAGCGGCAACGTATCGTGCGCCGCCCGGTGACTCAGTTCCGACTCATTAAGCACCATTCCAGCGAAGAACGCGCCCAGCGCAAAAGAGACGTCAAACAGTTCTACCGCGCCAAACGCAATGCCTAACGCCAGCGCCAGTACGGAAAGGGTAAATAATTCGCGCGAGCCGGTGGCGGCGCTGCGGGCCATAATCCACGGCACCAGGCGGCGTCCGACCAGCATCATGATGGCGATAAACGCCACCACTTTACCAATGGTTATCCCCATATCGACCGTCAGCGAGGCTATGCCGACATCGCCTTTTTCCACCATGCCGGCAACGGCGGGCAGCAAGACCAGCGTCAGCACCATCACCAGATCTTCGACAATCAGCCAGCCGATGGCGATTTGTCCGCGCTGGCTATCAAGGAGTTGTCGCTCCTCAAGCGCGCGCAGCAGGACGACGGTACTGGCGGTAGACAGACAGAGCCCAAAAACGATGCCGGTCATTAATGACCATCCCAGCACGGCGGAAAGCGCCATACCCAGCAGCGTCGCCACCGCTATCTGAGCGACAGCGCCGGGAATGGCGATAGACTTTACCGCCATCAAATCCTTCAGCGAAAAATGCAGCCCGACGCCGAACATCAATAGAATCACGCCGAGCTCCGCCAGCTCCGGCGCCAGTTTGGTATCCGCAACAAAACCAGGGGTAAAAGGTCCCGCCAGAACGCCCGCTAACAGATATCCCACCAGTGGAGAAATACGCAATTTGTTGGCAATCATGCCGAGAATAAAAGCGAGCACAAGGCCGCCGACAATGGTGGTGATAAGCGGGGTAGCGTGATGCATTCCGTCTCCTTTGGTTGCTGGACTCCAAAACTCCGGGTAATAGTTTATGACAATTTCAATCAGGATGTTTATAAAAAATGGTTGTGTTTTATAAAAAGATACGATCTGAAGGCAAAAAGAGCACGGAACGTAAAAGTGATAAGTATGGGATGGACAAAGCAAGATGGCATCAGGATGTACAGGCGGTTAAAGCGTACCTTTAACCGCCATAAAATCATGCTTTATGTCGATTATCAGGTAAGAATATGGTCAGTATCCCCAGAAGCGGCAGGAAAGCACAGATTTTATAAACTAAATAGATACTGGTATGGTCGGCAATCAGCCCCAACACCGCTGCGCCCAAGCCTCCCATTCCGAAGGCAAACCCGAAAAACAGGCCGGAAACCATACCGATGCGTCCTGGCAGCAGCTCCTGGGCATACACCAGAATGGCGGAAAACGCCGACGCGAGAATAAAGCCGATAATCACCGTTAAAATCCCCGTCCAGTACAGCGTGGCGTAGGGTAAAACAAGGGTAAACGGCGCGACGCCGAGAATAGAGCCCCAAATCACATATTTTCTGCCGATTTTATCGCCCACCGGCCCGCCGATTACCGTCCCGGCAGCCACCGCAAACAGGAAGGCAAACAGATGGAGCTGCGCGTTTTGTATTGATAATCCGAATTTTTGCATCAGATAAAAGGTGTAGTAGCTACTGATGCTCGCCATATAAAAATATTTCGAGAAAATGAGTAGCAATAATACGCTGACCGCCAGCACGACTTTATTGCGCGGCAGCGGGTTAGCGATTATCGCTTTTGGCTTGCCTTTCGCTATCCGGTGCTGGGCTGCATACCAGCGGCTGATCTGCGCCAGCACCACGATCGCCAGCAGCGCGGCCAGCACAAACCAGGCGACATTCCCTTTGCCATAGGGCGCGATAATCACGGCGGCCAGCAGCGGGCCCAATGAACTGCCGAAGTTACCTCCGACCTGGAAGATAGACTGCGCCAGACCATGACGTCCGCCGGAGGCCATGCGCGCCACGCGGGACGATTCCGGGTGAAAAACGGACGAGCCGGTACCCACCAGCGCCGCAGCGAGCAATACGCCGCCAAAACTTCCCGCCATTGCCAGCAGTACCAACCCGCTCAGGGTAAAACACATGCCGACAGGCAGCGACCACGGCATGGGATATTTATCCGTCCAGTAGCCGACGACCGGTTGCAGTAGCGATGAGGCGAGCTGGAACGTCAGGGTGATCAAACCTATCTGGACGAAGGTCAGCGAGAACTCCGCCTGCAACAGGGGATAAATGGCTAAGATTAGCGACTGGATCATATCGTTCAGCAGATGGGAAAGACTGATCGCGCCCAAAATACCAAACGAAGTACGTGCTTTAGCGGCCGCTGCGGGCGCGCCGGCTAACGGCTGGGTTGGTTCACTCATGGCCATAGAAAGTCACTTAAATTTTATGCGATGTTGGAGATAGTAGGATGTGTAATTATTACTTGCCTAACATACCTGTGAAATGTGTTTGAAGGAAGTCTCAATTCTGAAAACATATTTGTCTATTATTGCAAGGAAAGGTAATTTCTGCGGTTGATATTGAGTCAGGGAGAGAAAGATGAAATTTTTGAAACGGGGTGTGGCGCTGGCGTTACTGGCGGCGTTCGCGCTGACGACTCAGCCTGCACAGGCTTACGAAAAAGATAAAACCTATAAAATTACTATCCTGCATACCAACGATCACCACGGTCACTTCTGGCGCAGCGAATATGGCGAATATGGTCTGGCGGCGCAAAAAACGCTGGTGGACAGTATCCGTAAAGAGGTGGCGCAAGAGGGGGGAAGCGTCCTGTTGTTATCCGGCGGCGACATTAATACCGGGGTGCCGGAATCCGATCTCCAGGATGCGGAGCCCGATTTCCGCGGGATGAATCTGATTGGCTACGACGCTATGGCCGTCGGTAATCATGAGTTTGATAACCCGCTCACCGTATTGCGCCAGCAGGAAAAGTGGGCGAAGTTTCCCTTTCTTTCCGCCAATATTTATCAAAAAAGTACCGGCGAGCGTCTGTTTAAGCCGTGGGCTATTTTTACACGCCAGGATATAAAAATCGCGGTAATTGGCTTAACCACCGATGACACGGCGAAAATAGGCAACCCGGAATATTTCACCGATATTGAGTTTCGTAAACCTGCTGAAGAAGCAAACGTGGTGATTCAGGAACTTAATATGAATGAAAAACCGGACGTGATTATCGCGACCACGCATATGGGACATTATGACAACGGCGATCACGGTTCGAATGCGCCGGGCGACGTTGAGATGGCGCGTAGCCTGCCTGCCGGTTCGCTGGCGATGATTGTGGGCGGTCACTCACAAGACCCGGTATGCATGACGTCGGAAAATAAAAAACAGGTGAATTACGTACCGGGAACGCCCTGCGCGCCGGATAAGCAAAATGGCATCTGGATCGTGCAGGCGCATGAGTGGGGTAAATATGTGGGCCGCGCGGATTTCGAATTCCGTAACGGCGAGATGAAAATGGTTAACTACCAGCTTATTCCGGTAAATCTCAAGAAAAAAGTGACCTGGGATAACGGGAAAAGCGAGCGTGTACTTTACACGCCGGAAATCGCAGAAAATCCGCAAATGCTCTCGTTATTAACACCGTTCCAGAATAAAGGTAAAGCGCAACTGGAGGTGAAAATTGGTAGCGTGAATGGCCTTCTTGAAGGCGATCGCAGTAAGGTCAGATTTGTCCAGACCAATATGGGACGGGTGATTCTGGCTGCGCAGATCGCGCGCACCGGCGCCGATTTTGGCGTGATGAGCGGCGGCGGTATTCGCGACTCGATTGAGGCGGGAGATATTACCTATAAAAGCGTGCTCAAGGTACAGCCGTTCGGCAACATTGTGGTGTATGCCGATATGAGTGGCAAAGAGGTGGTTGATTATCTCACCGCCGTAGCGCAGATGAAACCGGACTCCGGCGCCTATCCACAGTTCGCCAATGTGAGCTTTGTCGCCAAAGAGGGCAAGCTCACCGATCTGAAAATCAAAGGCGAGCCTGTTGATCCGGCCAAAACCTACCGCATGGCGACGCTGAGTTTCAACGCCACGGGCGGCGATGGTTATCCGCGCATCGATAACAAACCGGGATACGTGAATACCGGGTTTATTGACGCGGAAGTGCTGAAAGAGTTTATTCAGCAGAATTCACCGCTGGATGCGGCGGCGTTTACGCCAAAAGGCGAGGTGAGCTGGCTGTAGCGGTACGGATAGCCATTTCTGCCTGATGGCGCGCAGCCTTAAGGCCTACGGATTATGTCTGCTGTAGGCCGGATAAGGCGTTTGCGCCGCTATCCGGCAATGTATTTTACGCAGGCTTAATCCCGACGCGCGATATCAGCGAATTTAGCACCCAGTATGGCGGCCAAATCGTCAGCCGCCAGTTCAATATCCAGCCCGCGTTTACCACCGGAAACATAAATAGTGGCAAACGTGCGGGCTGGCGCGTCAATCAGCGTAGGCAGCCGTTTCTTCTGTCCCAGCGGACTGATCCCGCCGACCAGATATCCCGTGGTGCGTTGCGCCACCATCGGGTCGGCCATATCGACCTTTTTCGCGCCCAGAGCTTTGGCGACTTTTTTCAAATCCAGCTGCCCGGCTACAGGCGTCACGGCGACGGCCAGTTGCTTCATATCGCCATTCACGGCAACCAAAAGCGTTTTATACACCTGATCGGCGTTTAGCCCGAGCTTACGCACCACTTCATCGCCAAAGTTAGTTTCATTCGGATCGTGATCGTAGGTGTGAATGTTAAACGGAATCTTATTCTTTTCGAGTAACTTAACTGCGGGTGTCATAACGTTCCTTCTTACTACAGACGTGATTTGCCATCAGCATACGCCCGAAAGCGGACTAAAAAATAGTATAATCTTGTGCATTAGGTCTTGGCAGTTGCGGCAACTTTGAGCGACAATCTGAAGATCCGAAGCGAAAGCGTCGGGATAATAATAACGATGAAATTCCTCTTTGACGGGCCAATAGCGATATTGGCCATTTTTTTATTTCAATATTTGCGGTAGGTTGCCTTCGCCGTACAGATGTAGCGCCCCTACGGCTACCACGTAGCGTCCCGGCGGCAGTGCCAGCAGCGCGTCGCGCCAGGCTTCATTGCGTTTCACCATCAGTACATCATACAGCGGTTGGCTAAACGTTCTGGGGAGCGAAGCGCCGACGCTGGTCGGCGGCTGTTCAAGCCACCAGCCGATCATCACCTGCAAAAGCCGTGCGTTGGTGTGCCAGTGCGTCAGCGTGTCGTCGAGCAGCGCCATCCCGCCATCGGGCAGATCGCATAGTAGTTCGAGCTGGTGTTTCGCCCCTTCCAGCTCTTGCACCGGCAGCGACACTTCGCGGGCAGCCTGTAATAGCTGATAATCAATGCCATAGTCCGGACGCAATCCCAGCCGTTGCGCCTGCGTGGCCTGTAGCACCATAGCTATCTGCCATAAAGGTTGATTATCAAAATGGATCAGCGGCATACCCAACTCGCTGACCCGTTTTTCCAGTGCGCTTAGCTGCCCGGCGCTGAGACGTTCGACCAACGGCGGACATTTGGGGAGATTGCTGAATGGCGTTTCGTTACCGGAAATATCCGCTTCAACGACCAGCGCGTCGGCCTGGCGTAGCTTTTTCACCAGCTTTGCTGGAAGAGGAGCCATATCGCGCGTCCCCATATGAATACTGCCAACCAGATGCAGATGACGACCGCCGGGCAGGGAGAGATCGATAGCAGGCCAACTATTTGAGGTACCACGCAGCGCGCGCCATAAACGTTTAAGTTGATTTAATAGCTCCATACGCGCTCCCTTTGAAAAAGCTCATGCTAGCGCGTTGGAGAAAAGGGCGCAATGCGCCCTGACTGGAGGTCAACGATCAGTCGGGTAGTTCGCTGCCGTCGAGATAGGCCGTTCTGGCGATGGTCATTTCAAGCTGGCATGTATAAATACTGATGCGCTTTTCAGCAGGTAAGGCCTCGGATTTTGCATCGCTAAGTTTGCCGCACTGCTGCTCTTTTTTGGTCACCCAGACTCGCTGCTCTTGTTTTAATGCCGTTCGGGCAGAGGCGGGTAGTGAATTCCAGACCTGATTAAGCTCGCGATCTCTACTCTCAAATTTCTTTGCTGCGATTTCAATCAGTGAGCTATTTTTTTTCTTTATGAGATTATCACCAGATACCGTCATTCTTGCCATTACATAAATAGACCACGCCAATTTATCGGTTTTTTTCACCGGGGTGACGACAATATCTTTGTTGTTGTCAGCAAGCTGGATATTGTAGTTAACCTCTTTCCAGGTCACCGTATTGTTTATTACCTGTCCATTCCCTTGTGAAATATAGAATAGAGTATCTGGTAAGTATTTAATTACTTTAAACAATGACTGAGGAATACCCATGGCGACGGTAGCCGAGCAAATTCGTAGGTTGGCATTTTCTGATTGAGGATTTTGCGTTATTACATCGCTGAATTGA
Source organism: Salmonella sp. JXY0409-18 (assembly GCF_020268625.1). Taxonomy (NCBI): domain Bacteria; kingdom Pseudomonadati; phylum Pseudomonadota; class Gammaproteobacteria; order Enterobacterales; family Enterobacteriaceae; genus Salmonella; species Salmonella sp. JXY0409-18. Next base: position 3,311,874 of record NZ_CP084216.1, on the reverse strand, counting down.
ACAGGAATAGCCCGGAGTTGCTGCTCGTACTGAGTCTGGGGGATATCGAAGAAAAGCGTGGAAGGTGCTTTAATATAGTCTTGCTGTAAACGACCTAATGCTTCATTGTAAATCCACTCTTTTGCCGCCGTGACTGCATTATCATTGCCACATTTTAACTCTGGAGTGGAATCAAATAATCCTGCATAACTAACTGCGGGAGAAAGCAGGAAAAGAAGCGTAACTGCTTTTCTAAACATAAATAACACATCCTTATGATTCAAAAAAACATTATAAAATGTTGTTTTTTATTTTTCTACAGGATGTGCGGTTAAATTTTTATATATTGATACGGTAAATTACTGATGGCTTAATAATATATCAGGCAGCTAATGCTGCCTGATAGGACTTTTTACGCTTTCGGTTTAAAGCGCAATAGCCGGTTGGCATTGCTCACGACGGTAATGGAAGACAGCGCCATTGCCGCACCCGCTACTACCGGGTTTAACAAGGTACCGGTAAACGGCCACAGAATACCGGCGGCCACCGGGATACCAATGCTGTTGTAGATAAATGCGCCAAGCAGGTTTTGCTTCATATTGCGCAACGTCGCGCGCGAAATGGCCAGCGCATCCGCCACGCCCATCAGACTATGGCGCATCAGCGTAATCGCCGCGGTTTCAATCGCCACATCGCTGCCGCCGCCCATCGCGATACCGACGTCCGCCTGCGCCAGCGCGGGCGCATCGTTGATACCATCGCCGACCATCGCAACCTGACGACCCTGGCTTTGCAGACGTTTAATCGCATCGGCTTTGCCATCCGGCAGAACGCCCGCAATCACTTCATCAATACCCGCTTCTTTGGCAATCGCGTTAGCCGTCGTTGGGTTATCCCCGGTGAGCATTACCAGACGGTATCCGGCGTTGTGCAGGCGTTCAAGCGCGGCAATACTATCGCTGCGCAATGGATCGCGTACCGCCAGTAACGCCGCCGCTTTACCGTCAATCGCCAGCAGGACCGGAGTAGAGCCTTGCGAGGCCTGCGCGGTGATTTCCGCCGTCATGTCATCCGTGGCGACGTGCTGTTCGTTCAGCAACGCCTGGTTCCCCAGAAGCAGTTGATGACCTTCCGCTTCACCGCTGACGCCCAGTCCGCGCAGCGTTCTGAAACCGTTCACCTGAGGCAGTTTATCGTCGCCGGCTTTTTCCAGAATCGCATGGGCCAGCGGGTGGCTGGAGCCTTGTTCGAGCGCGGCTGCCAGACGTAATGCCTGAGCTTCCTCAACGCCGTTAAAGGTTTTTACCGCCACCACTTGCGGCTTGCCTTCCGTCAGCGTCCCGGTTTTATCAAAAACGAGGGTATCCAACGTACTGGCGCGTTGCAGGGCATCGGCGTCGCGTACCAGCACGCCGAATTCGGCAGCGCGGCCTACGCCGGAAATAATCGACATTGGCGTCGCCAGGCCTAATGCGCAAGGGCAGGCGATAATCAGTACGGTGGTGGCGATGACCAGCGTATAAACAATTTGCGGCGCCGGTCCGAAGAAATACCAGATAGCGGCGCTGAACAGCGCAATGGCCACGACGACGGGAACGAATACCGCGGAGATTTTATCGGCCAGTTGGCCAATTTCCGGTTTACTGCTTTGCGCCTGGCGTACCATGCGAATAATGCGTGACAGCGTGGTATGACTGCCCACCGCGCTGGCGCGGAACAGGACGCTGCCGTCCTGGACGACGGTGCCGGCATGAACGCTATCGCCTTCGCCTTTTTGCTGTGGAATGGGTTCGCCGGTCAGCATGGCTTCATCAAGCCACGCTTCGCCCTGGGTAATTTCGCCATCCACCGGCACGCGATCGCCGGTAGTGAGCCGCAACAGCATCCCTGGCTGAACGTCCGCCAACGGGACGCTTTTTTCGCCGTCTTCTGTCACGACGCGTGCGGTGGGCGGGGTGAGATCGAGTAATTTTTCCAGCGCTTTTGAGGAACGCTGACGGGCGCGCGCTTCCAGCATGTGTCCGAGATTAATCAGACCGATAATCATCGCGCTGGCTTCGTAATAAAGGTGCCGCGCTTCCATTGGGAACCACTGCGGCCACAGGTTGACGCTCATGGAGTAGAGCCAGGCGACCCCGGTGCCGAGCGCCACCAGCGTATCCATCGTCGCCGTGCCGTTCAGCAGGCTTTTCCACGCGTTACGGTAAAAATGACCGCCCGCAAAGACCATCACCGCAAGCGTGATCAGGCCAATAGCCAGCCACAGGCTGCGGTTGTCGCCGGTCACCATCATGTTATCGCCGATCATCCCCCAGACCATGACCGGTATACCGACCGCCAGAGCGACGATGGCCTGCCAGCGAAAACGTTTCATGGTGGCGATGGCGGTTTCCTGCTGGCGCTCGCGGCGTTTGATGTCATCTTCAATCGCCTCTGCGCCGTAGCCGGCTTTTTCCACCGCCTGCACTAAATCAGCGGCGGACGCGCTGCCCATCACCAGCGCAGTGCGTTCCGCCAGGTTTACCCGTGCCTGCGTGACGCCCGGTACGCTTTGTAGCGCATGTTGTACGCGGGTGACACAACTGGCGCAGCTCATGCCGCTTAACAGCAACTGTTGGCTTTCTTCATCGGCCGTCGCTACCGGAAGCTCATGAGGAACCGCTGCCAGTGCTTCCGACGGGATTGATGACTCCGTCAGCGGTTTAGCCTTTGGGTGGCTTAACGTCGCGCCATACCCGGCTTGTTTGATGGTTTCAATTAACGCGTCCGCACTGGCGGTACCGGTAACGTGCGCTTCGGTTACGGTGACGTCCGCCAGCTCAACATCCGGACGTTGTTCAAGACTTTCTTTCACGCGTTTAACGCAATGACCGCAGGACAAACCGTCCAGGGTCAGGTCGATAGTTTGAGACATAGTAAAAACTCCTTTATGATTGGTCATCAATTCATTGACCTTAGTAATCGTAGTGACTCACTGTGATAAAGGTTAAACCTTCCAGCAAGGTTAAGGTCAAGGGGGAAATATGAATATTAGCGATGTGGCGAAAAAAACCGGTTTAACCAGCAAAGCCATTCGGTTTTATGAAGAGAAAGGGCTGGTGACGCCGCCATTACGTAGCGAAAATGGTTATCGCACCTACACGCAGAAGCATTTAAACGAGCTGACGTTGCTGCGACAGGCGAGGCAGGTGGGGTTTAATCTGGAAGAGTGTGGCGAACTGGTCAATCTGTTTAACGATCCGCGACGCCATAGCGCAGATGTGAAAAAGCGGACGCTGGAAAAGGTCGCGGAGATCGAGCGCCATATCAGCGAGCTGCAATCAATGCGCGATCAATTGCTGGCGCTGGCGGAGAGTTGTCCCGGCGATGACAGCGCCGACTGCCCGATTATTGATAATCTTTCCGGCTGCTGTCATCACAAGGCGCAAAAGCCACGTTGATTAAACGGCGCGAATGCGTAAGGTGATGCCTTCCACGGCGATCACTTCGACATGCGTACCTGCGCGCAGGTCTTCGTCAGCGCATACCGGCCACGAGCTGTCGCCGACACGCATATGACCCCGTCCGTTCACTAACGCGGCATCAAGCATAAACCGGCGGCCTACCAGTTGTTGTCCGCGTTGGTTAAGGCGGCTGTCGGTCGGCTTCTGTTCCCGCACGCGACGCGCCAGCCAGCGCCACCAAAGCCAGGCCGCCAGCAACGTTAAGGCCGCAAACAGCACGCCCTGCCATTCCCAGCCGAGCGGTAAGAGCCAGACGGTTAAGCCGGTAATCACTGCCGCCACGCCGCTCCACAGCAAATAGCCGTTACCGCCGAGCATTTCCGCAGCCAACAACAGGCCGCCGAGGCTAAGCCAGAAGATATGCGGATGTACCAGAATCATCGCTATCATGCTTTTTTCCGTTCGCTGGCGCTGTCCTTAACCAGCTCGCTGATCCCGGCGATAGCGCCCATCAGACTGCTGGCATCCAGCGGCATCATGACCACTTTGCTGTTATTCGCCGAGCCGATTTGCTGTAACGCTTCGGTGTATTTCTGCGCCACGAAGTAGTTTATCGCCTGAATATCCCCGGCGGCGATGGCTTCAGACACCATCTGCGTAGCGCGGGCTTCCGCTTCGGCGGAACGTTCGCGGGCTTCCGCCTGCAGGAAAGCGGACTGACGTTCGCCTTCGGCTTTCAGAATCTGCGACTGTTTTTCCCCCTCGGCTTTCAGTATTTCCGCCTGACGTACCCCTTCGGCCTCAAGGATATAGGCGCGTTTGGTACGTTCCGCTTTCATCTGGGCATTCATCGAGGAGATCAATTCCGCGGGCGGGCGGACATCGCGAATTTCGATACGGGTAACTTTAATTCCCCACGGGTTGGTGGCTTCATCGACAATATGCAGCAGCCGCGTGTTGATGCTGTCGCGCTGGGAGAGCATTTCATCCAGCTCCATCGAACCGAGCACCGTACGGATATTGGTCATGGTCAGGTTAATGATCGCCAGTTCCAGGTTACTGACTTCATAAGCGGCGCGCGGCGCATCGATAACCTGAATAAAACAGACCGCATCGATAGTGACGTTGGCGTTATCTTTTGAGATCACCTCCTGCGACGGAATATCCAGCACCTGCTCCATCATATTGATCTTGCGGCCAATTCTGTCCATAAATGGTACAACAAGGCTTAATCCCGGCTGCAGGGTTTTGGTGTAACGTCCAAAGCGCTCCACTGTCCACTGGTATCCCTGCGGAACGATTTTGACGCCCGCGCCGACGATCACCAGCGCGACGAAAATGAGAATAGGGATAAGAATGAGCATAGCTAAACCTCCTGTTGCGTTGTCCATAAACCGATTTTGCTGACGAATTAAGCGAATTATACCTGATTCAGTAAAGCATGTTCCCCCCTTATTAATTACAGGGATACACTATCGCTATAAAAATATGAACAACGGATGCGCAATAAATGACAGAACGTAGCATGTTGCTTGAGTTAAAGCAGGTCGGTTACCGGACTGCGACGACAAAAATAGTGAATAACATCAGTTTTACGCTGCAACGCGGCGAATTTAAGTTAATTACCGGTCCTTCTGGCTGCGGAAAAAGTACGTTGTTGAAAATGGTGGCCTCGCTAATAAGCCCTGATATCGGCGTGATTCTTTTTGAGGGGCAGGATATTACTACTCTGAGTCCGGAAGCCTATCGCCAGCAGGTTTCTTATTGCGCTCAGACGCCAGCGCTATTTGGCGATACGGTTTACGATAACCTGATTTTTCCCTGGCAAATTCGCCATCAGCGCCCGCAGCCGACAGCCTTCGCAGACGATCTGGCGCGTTTTGAACTGCCGGAGACGATTCTGCAAAAACCGATTACCGCGCTTTCCGGCGGAGAAAAACAGCGTATTGCTCTAATTCGTAATCTACAGTTTCTGCCGAAAATACTGTTACTCGACGAAATAACCAGTGCGCTGGATGAACATAACAAACGGAATGTGAATGATATTATTCATCGCTATGTTCGCGATAAGCAGGTCGCTGTCTTGTGGGTAACGCATGATAAAGATGAAATTCAACACGCGGATAAGGTGATAACGTTAACGCCATCTGCCGGAGAGATGCAGGAGGCGCGTTATGAACGAGCATAATATTACCAATACCTCGCTGGCGTTATCGATGCTGCTGGTGGTGGTTGCGATGCTCATCAGTCACAAGGAAAAGCTGGCGCTGGAAAAAGATATTCTGTGGAGCGTATGCCGGGCGGTGATACAGCTCATTATTGTCGGCTATGTACTGAAATACATCTTTGGCGTTAATCATGCCGCCCTGACGCTGCTAATGGTGCTGTTCATCTGTTTTAACGCCGCCTGGAACGCGCAAAAGCGCAGTAAATATATCGATAAGGCATTTCTCTCCTCGTTTATCGCCATCACCGTCGGCGCCGGACTAACGCTGACGGTACTGGTGCTTACCGGTTCGATTGAATTTGCGCCGATGCAGGTGATTCCCATCGCTGGCATGGTCGCCGGCAATGCGATGGTGGCGGTAGGGCTGTGCTACAACCAACTGGGGCTGCGTTTTCACAGCGAGCAGCAGCAAATCCAGGAAAAGTTAAGTTTGGGCGCAACGCCGAAAATGGCCTCCGCCGGGCTTATCCGCGATAGTATCCGCGCATCGCTTATCCCGACGATCGACTCGGCAAAGACCGTTGGGCTGGTGAGCCTGCCGGGGATGATGTCCGGGCTGATTTTTGCCGGGATCGATCCGGTAAAAGCGATTAAATATCAAATTATGGTAACGTTTATGCTGTTGTCGACAGCCAGCCTGTCTACCATCATTGCCTGCTATTTAACCTACAGGAAGTTCTATAATTCGCGTCATCAGTTAGTAGTGATGCCGCTCAAGAAATCATGATAGTTGCCGGATGATGGCGCAAGCGCCTTATCCGGCCTGAGGACGACAGGTAGGCCAGATAAGCGCGCCATCAGGCAAGAGAGGATTAATACAGTAGCGCGTACAACTGGCGGCGGTATTTCGACGCCAGCGCATCGCCGGTGCCGAGCGCGGCAAGGATCTCCTGGAAGGTTTTGCGCATCTGTCCCTCGGCGGCGGCAAGATCTTTTCTCAGATGGCTGAACAGCAATTCCAGCGCTTCTTCATTACGTCCGACCTGGTGCAACTGCAACGCTAGTTGCGTTTCCAAAGCCGCATCCTGCGGATTCTCCGCGACTTGCTGCTGAAGTTGCTGAATTTCCGGCGTATCCGCCGCCTGTTTAAGCAGTTCGATCTGCGCAACCAGCCCCTGATAACGGGTATCCTGATCCTGTAGCGGGATAGTTTTTAATACCGCTTCGGCCTCTTCAGAGCGGTTCAGCGCAATTTGCGCTTCCGCCAGTAACAGGCCAATCTCACTGTTCTGCGAAGAGAGCTGCCAGGCGTCTTTGAGCAACGGCAGCGCGTCAATGTAGTTGCCCTCCTGCATTAACTGCATCGCTTGTTGCGCTTTTAGCTCTTCTTCACGCGGCAGTACTTTATCCAGCAGAGCGCGGATCGCCTCTTCCGGCTGCGGTCCCTGGAAACCATCGACCGGTTGGCCATTCTGGAACAGATAGACTGTCGGGATGGCGCGCAGACCAAACTGAGCGGCGATCATCTGTTCGGCGTCGCAGTCCAGCTTTGCCAGAATAAACTGACCGTGGTACTGGGCAGCCAGACTTTCCAGCACTGGCGTTAATTGCAGACAGTGTTGGCTGCGTTCAGACCAGAAATAGAACAGTACCGGCGTGGTCATGGACTGCTCTAAGGTCTGCTGCAGGTTGGATTCATTAATATTGACAATGTTCTGTACGGACATGGCGTCGCTCTCTTTTGTCTGTGTCACGTTTACATGGGGGCTGACGGGCGCGCTTCAACTCAGCTTTGTAAAATTTTATCCAGCATCCGGCCCGGCAATAGGCGTTTCAGCGCCATCACTGCCCAGGTGACCAGCGTAACGGGATAGCGCAGCCTGGGTTTATCGCTTGCAAAAGCATGACGCACTTTCGCTACTACCGCGTCAGGATCGCGGGTGAAACGTGCGGCGATGCCGGGATTTTCTACCGGTTTATCACGCTGCGTCTGGTTAACGTTATCCGTAAAACGGGTACGAATTGGTCCCGGTTCTATCAGACTCACTTTAATGCCTGTGTGCCGTAGCTCCATACGTAGCGCGTCAGACCAGGCTTCGAGCGCATATTTGCTGGCGGCGTAAGCGCCGCGCCCTGGGGTGGAAATCAGCCCCATCACCGATGAGGTCATCACAATGCGTCCTTCGCCATGCGGCAACATGGCGGGAAGTAAGCGCATGGTAAGCTGATGCGCGCCGAAAAAATTACTGGAAAACTGTTGCTCCATCTGCTCACGGCTGATGGTAGAAAGGGGGCCATACACGCCGTAGCCGGCATTGTTAAAGATCCCATACAGACGATTATCGGTCAGGGCGATCACTTCATCGGCGGCACGATCCACGCTTTCAGGGGAGTCGAGATCGATCAACACGCCGGTAAATCCCATACTGTTCATCCGGGCGACATCATCAGGTTTGCGGCAGCCCGCCAGGATTTGAAAGCCCTGGCGTTTAAGTTCAAGCGCGCTGTCCAGACCGATTCCGCTGGAACATCCTGTTATTAAGACCGATTTTTGCATAACTTTACCTGTCAGGATCTCCGTTGATTTAAGAGTCGTGGTTAACTATATCCGTCATACTTCAAGTTGCCTGTGCGTTCGTTTACTCCAGTCACATAGGTATCTATGCTCCTGGACATTCTCTTACGTGCCGCCTTCATGCAACTCGAATTATTCAGGAGAGAAAAGGGGTCAACTGCTTCGCCATCCAGTCGGCAATAAACGGCTGGGCGTCGCGGTTGGGATGAATGCCGTCATCCTGCATCCACTGCGGTTTCAGATATACCTCTTCCATAAAAAACGGTAACAGAGGAATATCGAACTCTTTGGCGAGCTTAGGATAAATGGCGCTAAAGGATTCATTATAACGGCGACCGTAGTTAGCGGGCAGATGAATTTGCATCAGTAACGGTTGGGCATCGGCGGCTTTCACCGTCTGAATGATTTTACGTAGCGTCTGTTCGGTTTGCGCAGGCGCAAAACCGCGTAGGCCATCGTTGCCGCCAAGCTCCACCACTACCCAGCGCGGGTGATGCTGTTGCAACAGTGCCGGCAAACGCGCCAGTCCCTGCTGCGAGGTATCTCCGCTTATACTGGCATTAACGACCGACGTTTTGTTTTGCCATTTATCATTAAGGAGCGACGGCCATGCCGCGCTGGCGGCCATACGGTAACCGGCGCTGAGGCTATCGCCCAGAATTAATAAGGTGTCTGCGGCGGCGGCACGGAAAGTTAACAGGATCAAAAACAGGAAGGGCAAATGCCAGCGGAAAACAGTGTTGAAGTTCATCGTCTCAGGAAGTCCGTCGGTCAGGGTGAGCATGAGCTTTCCATCCTTACCGGAGTTGAACTGGTTGTCAAACGCGGCGAAACCATTGCGCTGATTGGCGAATCAGGATCGGGAAAATCTACGCTGCTGGCGATTCTCGCCGGACTGGATGACGGCAGTAGCGGAGAGGTCAGTCTGGTCGGGAAACCGCTTCACCAGATGGACGAAGAGGCGCGGGCGCAGCTTCGCGCTCAGCATGTCGGTTTTGTTTTTCAATCCTTCATGCTTATTCCTACGCTTAACGCGCTGGAAAACGTTGAGCTACCGGCCCTGCTACGCGGTGAAAACAGCGGTCAGAGTAAGGCGGGGGCGAAAGCGCTGCTCGAACAACTGGGACTGGGAAAACGGCTTGACCACCTTCCGGCACAGCTTTCTGGCGGCGAACAGCAGCGCGTAGCGCTGGCGCGCGCGTTTAACGGGCGTCCTGATGTGCTGTTTGCCGATGAGCCGACGGGCAACCTTGACCGTCAGACCGGAGATAAAATCGCCGACCTGCTATTTTCGCTTAACCGCGAACACGGCACCACGCTGATTCTGGTGACGCACGACCCGGCGCTGGCGGCGCGCTGCGACCGGCGGCTGCGGTTGGTCAACGGTCAGTTACAGGAGGAGGCATGATAGCTCGCTGGTTCTGGCGCGAATGGCGCTCGCCGTCGCTGATTATTGTCTGGCTGGCGTTGAGCCTGGCGGTGGCCTGCGTACTGGCGCTCGGCAGTATCAGCGACCGGATGGAAAAAGGGTTAAGTCAGCAAAGCCGCGAGTTTATGGCAGGCGATCGGACGCTGCAAAGTTCGCGGGAGGTACCGAAAGCCTGGCTTGAAGAGGCGCGTAAACGCGGTCTTAACGTGGGCGAGCAGTTAACCTTTGCGACCATGACGTTTGCCGGCGATACGCCGCAACTGGCCAGCGTGAAGGCGGTAGATAGCGTTTATCCGATGTACGGCGAATTGCAAACCCGTCCTGACGGAGTGAAACCGCAGCCGGGTAGCGTACTGCTGGCGCCGCGTCTGATGGCGCTGCTTAATTTGAAAACGGGCGATACCATTGATGTCGGCGACGTGACCTTGCGTATTGCCGGTGAAGTGGTGCAGGAGCCGGATTCCGGGTTTAACCCTTTTCAGATGGCGCCGCGTCTGATGATGAATATGGCCGATGTGGCAAAAACCGGTGCGATACAGCCGGGGAGTCGCGTGATGTGGAGGTATAAATTCGGCGGAACGCCGCAACAGCTTGCTGGCTATGAAAGCTGGCTGTTACCGCAGCTTAAACCGGAACATCGCTGGTACGGACTGGAGCAGGATGACGGGGCATTGGGGAAATCGCTCGAACGTTCGCAGCAGTTTTTGCTGCTTTCGGCGTTATTAACGCTACTGCTGGCGGTAGCTGCCGTCGCGGTGGCGATGAGCCATTACTGCCGTAGCCGCTACGATCTGGTGGCGATTTTAAAAACGTTGGGCGCGGGCCGGGCCCAGTTGCGTAAACTTATCATCGGACAGTGGTTGATGGTGCTGGGGCTTTCCGCCGTCACGGGAGGCGCGATTGGGTTACTGTTTGAAAACATATTGCTGGTGCTGCTAAAACCGGTATTGCCCGCCGATTTGCCGCCCGCCAGCCTGTGGCCCTGGCTGTGGGCGCTGGGTGCGATGACGGTCATCTCTCTGCTGGTCGGTTTACGGCCTTATCGATTGTTGCTGGCGACCCAGCCGCTACGGGTGCTGCGCCGCGATGTTGTCGCTCGCGTCTGGCCGTTAAAAATTTATTTGCCTGTCGCCTGCGCCGTCGTGGTGGCGCTGCTCGCCGGATTGATGGGCGGAAGTATGCTGTTGTGGGCGGTTCTGGCGGGTGCAGTGATACTGGCGCTGCTGTGCGGTCTGGTGGGCTGGATGCTGCTTAACGTGCTGCGCGGCATGACGTTGACGTCGCTACCGCTGCGTCTGGCCGTCAGCCGACTTCTGCGTCAGCCGTGGTCAACGTTGAGTCAGCTTTCGGCGTTTTCGCTTTCGTTTATGCTGCTGGCGCTCTTGCTGGTGCTGCGCGGCGACCTCCTTGATCGCTGGCAACAGCAGCTCCCGTCGGAAAGTCCGAACTATTTCCTTATCAATATTGCTTCAGAACAGGTCGCGCCGCTGAAAGCCTTTTTGGCGGAACATCAGGTGATTCCGCAGACGTTTTATCCGATTGTGCGGGCGCGGTTAACCAGGATAAACGGTAATCCGACGGAAGGTCAGCAGGATGAGTCGCTCAACCGTGAACTGAATTTGACCTGGCAGGATACGCGCCCGGCGCATAATCCGCTGGTCGCCGGTCACTGGCCGCCAAAACCGGGCGAAGTCTCTATGGAAGAGGGGCTGGCGAAGCGGTTGAACGTCAAACTCGGCGATAGCGTAACCTTTATGGGCGATACCCAGGCATTTAGCGCTAAAGTCACCAGCCTGCGTCAAGTGGACTGGGAAAGCCTGCGTCCCAACTTTTTCTTCATTTTTCCTTCCGGGGCGCTGGACGGGCAACCACAAAGCTGGTTGACCAGTTTTCGCTGGGAGAATGGCAACGGCATGTTAACGCAGCTTAACCGCGAGTTTCCTACCGTCAGCCTGTTAGATATCGGGGCGATCCTGAAACAGGTGGGACAGGTGCTGGAGCAGGTCAGCCGGGCGCTGGAGGTGATGGTTGTGCTAGTCACCCTCTGCGGCATGTTGCTATTACTGGCTCAGGTGCAGGTCGGGATGCGTCAGCGTCATCAGGAGCTGGTGGTGTGGCGCACGTTAGGAGCCGGAAAGAAACTGTTGCGTACCACACTCTGGTGCGAATTCGCCATGCTGGGATTAGTTGCCGGGCTGGTCGCCGCGATTGGCGCGGAAACGGCGCTGGCGATCTTACAAATCAACGTTTTTGATTTCCCCTGGGAGCCGGACTGGCGTTTATGGGGCGTACTGCCGTTTTGCGGCGCGCTGCTGCTTTCCGTATGCGGCGGCTGGCTTGGCGTTCGTTTGCTGAAAGGCAAAGCGCTATTCCGCCAGTTTAGCGGATGATTCATGATGTGAATAATTTCGCGCCGGTTTTTAAAACGGCGCGTACTTTTTTAGTCGCACAAATTGATAACTCCTTGATTTTTAGTAGCACAAATCATTAAAAAATACACAACACGTAAGGTTTTATAACAGTTATTATTTGCCTGCTAAATGATTTGGATTGGCTATCTATCAAGGAAAATATAATGACAATTAAAATAACAGCGTTGGCGGCATCGATCGGCGCGGCAGTGGCTTTCATGCCTTTCGCTACTCAGGCGGAAATCACCGTTTTAAAACAAGATCCCCAGGCGGGTAATCCACTCAGCCGACTCAATTTCACCGTTGGCGGGAGTATTCGTCCGCAGTTCCAGAATATGACCGGCAATGACGGCGCGAACGGTTATAAACGTAATGGTTTTGATGGCGGGACGCGTTTCCGCTTCGCCGCGGATTATTATCTGTTTGATGATATCAGTTGGATTAGCTATTACGAGCTGGGCGTCAATATCCCTGCGGTATTTGACTGGGATAACCATTATGCGAAGGGCGCGACTGATACCACTCGCCGTATGCTGTATACCGGCTTCAAGAGCGCGACGTGGGGAACGCTGACCTTCGGTCAACAGAACAGCATTTATTACGATGTGGTGGGCGCAAAAACCGATATCTGGGATTACGACATGATAGGTCAGGCGCCGGGCAACGGGATTAACGGCGACTACGATGGTTCTTATCGCACGCGTAAGTCATTGAAGTATAAGAAAAGCATTGGCAATGTCGATCTCTACGCATCTTATCTGTTCAGCGACGATTATAATGCCAATAACGGCCTGAATTACAAACGTAAAGGCGGCGGTTCTTTAGGCGCGGATTACCATCTCACCGACGATCTGACCTGGGGGACGGCATGGAACTATACCCGTGCGGAGATGCGCGGCAACGGTAATAAAACTTACGATCAAAATATTGTCGGTACCGCGTTAAGCTGGACGCCGGAAAACTGGACTATTGCCGCAGGCGGCGGTTGGTATCAGAACTTTATGACGACCAAAAAAGTATCTGTGAATGATTACTTTGCCGGCGATGCGTGGGGTCTGGAATATTTTGTCGGTTACGCTTTCCCGATTGGTCAGTATGCCGTGAAAGCTATTCAACCGTACTTTATGGGCGACCGCATTGAATATGTGAATGGCCGCGACTATCTGCGCACCGATAACGGCGTGGGGATCACCTTCCAACTGGATTATGGTTTCCGCGTTGATTATGAACATGTTTTCACCTCCAGCACTGACAATCTGGGCGATATGAACCTGGTGCGTCTGCGTTACGATTTCTAAAGCGTTTTCCTCTGCCGGATGTTGGCGTTAAGACTTCTTATCCGGCATTTCCCTTTACGCCATTCCCGCCTGACACACGCCTGAGCGCCTGCCTCGTACATTTAACGACACACCAGGAAACATCATGAAATAATTTCAAGGACAGCAGGCTGTGATCTGTGTCATGTTAAGAAATAGCCTTTCGTTTGGGCCAAAACAGACGATGCCGCATGAACGGCATCCGGCACAGCATCACACTATTTAAAATGGAGAAATTATGGGATTGCGTCAGAGTTTACGCATTGCGGCCAGCACGCTATTACTGGCCTGCGGATTACAGTTTGCCCATGCCGATGGTTCCCCGCAAACGATCGTATTTGGCGTCGCGCCAGGGCCGTATGGCGATATGGTGAAGCAGGCGATTGCGCCGACATTAAAAGAAAAAGGGTATAAGGTCGTGGTGCGCGAGTTTAGCGACTATGTCCAGCCCAATATGGCGTTAGCTAACGGCAGCATTGACGCCAACCTCTTTCAACATACCCTCTATTTTGACAAATTTACCGCTGACAAAGGGCTGAAGCTCAGCAAACTTATTGTGGTACCGACCGCCGGGATGGGCTTTTATTCACGTAAAATCAACACCCTGGATGCGCTTAAAAAAGGGGACATTATTACCCTCTCCAACGATCCGACCAACCTGGCGCGCGGCCTTCGCTTCCTGCAATCGTTGGGGCTTATCACGATTAAGGATAATATCGATCCGACCAAAGCCTCTGAACGAGATATCGCCAGCAATCCAAAAGGACTGGTTTTCAAACCGCTGGAAGCCGCACAGCTACCGCGCACGCTGGATGGCGTGACCGGCGCGCTGGTTAACGGGAACTTTGCGGTGGCGGCAGGACTGGATCTTTCCAGCGCGATTAAGCAGGAACACCTGGATGAGAATCTGAAAAATATCATTGCGGTACGCAGTGAAGATGCCGATAAGCCGTTTGCCAAAGATATTGTCGAGGCGGTGAAATCGCCGGCTTATCGCGCGGTCATCGACGATCCAAAGAATATTTATAGCGCCTTCCAGAAACCGGAATGGATGACCGCGACACCCTGATCGCAGCGGTAGCCATCCCCAATTTCTGAGGTGAATATGATTGAAATAGAAAAAGTCTGCGTCGATTTTACCGCCGGTCGCGGTACCCCCACGCGCGCGGTGGATGATGTGAGCCTGCATATCGCCGCGGGCGAGATTTTTGGCATTGTTGGTACCAGCGGCGCAGGAAAAAGCACTCTGCTGCGTACCCTGAACGCCTTAACGCGTCCCAGCCAGGGGCGCGTCAACGTCAACGGCGTGGAAATCTCGGCGCTGGACGGAAAAGCGTTACGCCAGGCGCGGCAGCGTATTGGTATGATTTTCCAGCATTTTAACTTAATGCATACCCGGACAGTGGCGCAAAACGTTGCGTTTAGCCTGAAAGCGGCTGGCTGGGAACGCAGCAAAATCGCGCCGCGGGTGGCGGAAATTTTAACGCTGGTGGGCCTTGCCGATAAAGCGAACCGTTTTCCGGTACAGCTCAGCGGCGGGCAAAAACAGCGGGTGGGGATAGCCCGCGCCATCGCTAACCATCCGGATGTGTTGCTATGTGACGAACCGACTTCCGCTCTGGATCTGGAAACTTCCGCCACGATTCTGGCCCTGCTCAGAAAGATCAACGCACAGCTCGGGATTACTATTGTGCTGATCACCCATGAAATGAACGTGATCAAATCTATTTGCGATCGCGTGGCGGTGATGTCGGGCGGTAAGGTTGTGGAATCGGGCGAGGTGTTTGATGTGTTTGCCCACCCGCAACACGCTTTCACACAGCAACTGGTGTCTCATACCCTTAATTTGACCCTGCCGGAACGTTTACGGGAACACCTGCCCGGGCAGTTGCTGAAAATTTTGTTTATCGGCGATTCGGCGGAGCAGCCGGTACTGTCAGAGGTGGCGATCAAGTTTGGCGTCGCGGTCAATATCCTGCATGGCAAGATTGAGTATATCGGCGAACGCGCGTTGGGCATTCTGGTGGTGCAATTAACCGCGCCGCATAATCCAACGGCGGTGGCCGCCGCCGTGGAGCATATCCGTCAACGTACCGCACAGGTGGAGGTGATCCGTGGATGATTTATTGCCGGATTTAACGCTGGCGTTCAATGAAACTTTCCAGATGTTGAGTATTTCAACGGTGCTGGCGATTCTTGGCGGTCTACCGCTCGGTTTTCTGATTTTTGTCACCGATCGTCATCTGTTCTGGCAGAACCGTTTTATTTATCTCGTCGCCTCGGTTCTGGTGAATATTATCCGCTCGGTGCCATTTGTTATTTTACTGGTGCTGTTACTGCCGCTAACGCAGCTTTTGCTGGGTAATACGATTGGCCCGATTGCAGCCTCCGTCCCGCTGTCGGTGGCCGCAATCGCGTTTTATGCACGCCTGGTAGATAGCGCGCTCCGTGAAGTCGATAAAGGGATTATTGAGGCGGCGCTGGCATTCGGCGCTAGTCCGATGCGTATTATCTGTACCGTATTGTTGCCGGAAGCCAGCGCAGGGCTGCTGCGCGGCCTGACGATTACCTTGGTAAGCTTAATCGGCTACTCGGCGATGGCCGGGATTGTCGGCGGCGGCGGGGTAGGCGACCTGGCGATTCGCTATGGCTACTACCGTTACGAAACCGAAGTGATGGTTGTTACCGTAGTGGCGCTGATTGTGCTGGTTCAGGTCGTTCAGATGCTGGGCGACTGGCTGGCAAAACGTGCCGACAAGCGCGACAGACACTAAGCCGGCTCAATGTAGCGTCAGCCGGCAATAAAAATAAGCTATTGCGCTTTTAGCCAGTTGGCAACGTCTTGCCATGTGCCGCGAAAAACGATATTCGCGGCTTTTTTCTCCAGTTGATAGCGATACATTGGGTCGTAATATTCGTTAAGTAGCGGAACCAGCCATGCCATATGGCCGTCGGTGCTGCCGCTGGATAATTGCTCCGCCAGCGCCCTATCCAGCGTGTCCGTCAGTTCGGCAAAGCGTTGCAACCCCAGACGGCGGCGAATAGCGAACAGTCCATGATGAAGATATTCACTATACGCCTGCCAACCGGCTTCATCGCCGTAGGCGTGGGTGAAGTCGTGATGCATACGGATGAAATACTCTTCACGCAGTCGTTCCAGACGAAGCGAAAACGGATCTTCCACTACCGCAATAGGGGCCTGCACCATTCTTTCGCGTAAACACTCAGGCAGATGGTTGGCGCCGATCGTTCGCCCTTCATCTTCCAGTACCCACCTTTTTAGCGTCTGACGCGCGTTAATTTTCAGCAATTCAACGGCAAGTTTGTTTTCAAAACTGGCCTGGCTGAGTTGGGGTTTCAGCGTGCGGCCAAAAGAGGAGCCGCGATGACGCGCGAGACCTTCCAGATCCACGCCGTTGGGCTGTTGTCGCACCAGTTGCGTTTTGCCGCTGCCCGTACAGCCGCCAATTAAAAGTATCGGTTTTTGCGCCAGTTGCCAGGTCGCCTGAATTGCTGTCTGGCGCAGCGCTTTATAGCCGCCTTCAATAAGCGGGCAGTCAATCCCTGTTTCTTGCAGCCAACGTTGTACGATATGTGACCGCTGACCGCCGCGCGCGCAGCACAGATACCCATTGGGGAAACGTTGATACGCGGCTTTCCAGGCCTCAAGCCGCTGCTGGCGAATGTCGCCGCAAACCAGCCGATGCCCCAACGCTAACGCCGCATCCGCGCCCTGACGTTTGTAGCAGGTGCCGACGGCGGCTCGCTCGTCGTCCATCATCAATGGCAGGTTGATGGCGCCCGGCATGGCGCCCTGTTCAAACTCAATCGGCGCGCGTACATCAATTAAAGGCGTATCGGCAAGGAGGAGCGCGCGATAGTCCGTTCCATCGTTCATGTGTAATCCCGAAAAACAAAACAGCAATAGCGAGATTTTACGCGCTGAGGGAGGAGCCGGGAAAGGGGAAGATCATTCTCCCGGCATTTTATGTGTTATTTAAGCTTACTTTGCGCCCAGATAATGCCGCTGGCGTATTCGCCCGGCAGGAGCGGAGAGAGCGCTTCCAGGGTGGCGCTAAGACGTGACGTATCGCTGTCGGTCAGATTCAGATGGCCAACTTTTCGCCCCGGGCGTACCGCTTTATCATACCAGTGCAGATGTACCAGCGGCAGCTTCAGCCAGTCGTAATTCAGCTCGCTGCCGATCAGATTGATCATCACCGACGGGGCGTTAATCACTGGCGCGGGCAACGGCAGGCCGGTAATCGCGCGCAAATGCAATTCAAACTGACTGATGCTGGCGCCATTTTGCGTCCAGTGTCCGCTGTTATGCACGCGCGGCGCCAGTTCATTGATTAACAGGCCTTCCGGCGTGATAAAACATTCCATCGCCATTACGCCGACGTAGTTCAGCGCCTGCATAATTGCTGACAGCATTAATTCCGCCTGCTCCTGCTGTTCGGCGTTCGCCTGTGGGAACGCGACGCTGGTCCGCAAGATGCCGTCCTGATGCAAATTGTGCGTCAGCGGGTAAAACACGGTACTGCCGTCATGAGCGCGCGCGCCGACTAACGACACTTCGCCGGAAAAATGGATGCCGCGCTCAACAATACATTCGCCATAGCAGTCATCCGGCAGTTGCCCGGTTTCGTCCGCGCGTAGACGCCACTGCCCGCGACCGTCGTAGCCGCCAACGCGACGCTTAATAATCGCCAGTTCGCCCAGACGGTCAAAGATGCCGGACCACTCGTCGGCGCTGGTCAGCAGCTGCCACGGCGCGGTCGCGAGTCCCAGTTTATCGAAAAGCTGTTTTTGTGTCAGACGGTCGGCGATGATCGGAAATACATCGCGATTGACGAATGCCGGGTGGCGTGCCAGCTCGCGGGTAAGCGCGGTTTCCGGCCAGCGCTCAATCTCTGCGGTAATGACGCTCTGCTGTACCGGAACAGCAGTAGGCTCTGCATCCAGACCAACCGGCCAGACGGCGATACCCAGCGGTTCGCCCGCCTGGCGCAGCATTCGGCCCAGTTGTCCGTTGCCGAGAACGCAAACTTGCTTCATAGCGTCCCCCGCGGATCGGGGTTTTCCAGAACTTCATCGGTTTGCGCTTTGCGCCAGTCAGCGATGCGCTGATGCAGTTCCGCGTCGTGTTGCGCCAGAATCTGCGCGGCGAGCAGGGCGGCGTTAGCGGCACCGGCTTTACCGATCGCCAGTGTACCCACCGGAATGCCGCGCGGCATCTGCACAATGGAGTAAAGGCTATCCACGCCGCTTAGCGCAGCGCTTTGTACCGGCACGCCGAGTACCGGGACCAGCGTTTTTGCCGCAATCATTCCCGGCAGGTGCGCCGCGCCGCCCGCGCCGGCAATAATCACTTGATATCCGTTCTCTTCCGCCGTTTCGGCGAAGCTGAACAGCTTATCGGGGGTGCGATGAGCGGAAACCACTTCTACATGGTGCGGGACATCCAGAATTTCAAAAATTTCGGCGGTGAATTGCATGGTAGCCCAGTCGCTTTTGGACCCCATCACGATGGCGACACGCGCCGGATTATTGCGGGAAGACATGCGTCTTAAAACTCCTGTGGTGCGGGACACGCTGCTTTTGAGGTGTCAGAGAATAGCATGATAATCAGGCAAGGAAAACGGTTGCGTGTGCGCCGTAACGGACGATTCGACGAACATTTACAGGGGGAAGGCGATTAACTCTACGTTGTCCGGCGTGACTTTTACCATTGAACCTTCATGATGCCATGCGCCTAACACCACGCGGAATGCGGGCTGGTCGTTGGCGGAAAGTTCATGCACTGCCGGGCGGTGGGTGTGACCGTGAACCAGCCACTGTACGCGGTGTTTTTCCATTTCGGCGACGACGGTCTGTGCATTGACGTCCATAATATCCAGCGATTTGCTGCTGTTGGCGGCTTTACTGCCGGCGCGCATTCTGGCGGCGATACGGCGGCGGATAAACAGCGGCAGGGTAAGGAATAGTCGTTGAATCCACGGATTATGGACTTTGGCGCGAAACGCCTGATAACCGGCATCATCGGTACAAAGCGTATCGCCGTGCATAATCAACACGTTGCGGCCATACAGGTCGAGCACCTTTTCCTGCGGCAGTAGAATCATGCCGCTTTCGCGGGCAAATCGCTTGCCAATCAGGAAATCACGGTTACCGTGAATAAAGAAGCAGGGGACGCCGGAATCAACCAGCGATTTAATGGCAACGGCCATTTCACGATGTAGCGGGTTGGGGTCGTCGTCGCCAATCCAGGCCTCGAAGAGATCGCCAAGAATATACAGCGCGTCGGCCTGACGGGCTTCTACGGCTAAAAAACGCAGAAAACCGGCGACGATCGCCGGTTCTTCCGTTTGCAGATGCAAGTCTGCAATAAACAGTGTCGCCACGATTACTCGCTGACGGTCACGTTTTCAATGATGACGTCTTCTTTTGGTACGTCCTGATGCATACCGCTACGGCCAGTGGCGACGCCTTTGATTTTATCTACCACGTCCATACCTTCTACGACTTCCGCAAAGACGCAGTAGCCCCAGCCTTGCAGACTTTCGCCGGAGAAGTTCAGGAAGTCGTTGTCTGCCACGTTGATGAAGAATTGCGCGGTAGCCGAGTGTGGCGCCTGAGTACGCGCCATCGCCAGCGTACCACGGGTATTTTTCAGACCATTGTTGGCTTCGTTTTTGATCGCCTCTTTGGTGGCTTTCTGTTTCATGCCCGGCTCAAAGCCGCCGCCCTGAATCATAAAACCGTTAATCACACGGTGGAAAATGGTGTTGTTGTAAAAACCTTCGCGGCAGTAGTCCAGGAAGTTTTTAACTGTTTCAGGCGCTTTATCATCAAAGGTTTTGATTACGATATCGCCGTGATTAGTGTGGAAAGTAACCATTTTTGCATCCTGTTCCAAGAGAGTGGTGCTTTAGCCCGCAATGGGGCACATATAGGGGCTTGTTATAGCATAACCGTAAGCTGCGATCACCTTGCAAAGTGTGCTGCTTCGATTACGAATAATATGTATCATACGGAGATTATTACCCACACACGTCTATACGGAATCTTCGATGTTAAAAATTTTTAATACACTGACGCGCCAAAAAGAGGAATTCAAACCCATTCATGCCGGGGAAGTCGGCATGTACGTGTGTGGTATCACCGTTTACGATCTCTGCCACATTGGCCACGGACGCACGTTTGTCGCTTTTGACGTTGTCGCGCGCTATTTGCGTTTTCTCGGTTATAAGCTGAAGTATGTGCGTAACATTACCGATATCGACGATAAAATTATTAAACGCGCCAATGAAAACGGCGAAAGTTTTGTCGCGCTGGTCGACAGAATGATTGCGGAAATGCATCAGGACTTTGACGCGCTGAATATTCTGCGTCCGGACAGCGAGCCGCGTGCGACGCACCATATTCAGGAAATTATCGAGCTCACCCGCACCTTAATCGAGAAAGGGCACGCCTATGTGGCGGATAACGGCGATGTGATGTTCGATGTACCGACCGATCCGACTTATGGGCAGCTTTCCCGTCAGGATCTTGAGCAGCTTCAGGCGGGCGCGCGCGTGGATGTCGTTGACGTGAAGCGTAACCCGATGGACTTCGTGCTGTGGAAAATGTCGAAAGAGGGCGAGCCGAGCTGGCCGTCGCCGTGGGGCGAAGGGCGTCCGGGCTGGCACATTGAATGTTCGGCAATGAACTGTAAGCAGTTGGGCAACCATTTTGATATTCACGGCGGTGGTTCCGATCTGATGTTCCCGCACCATGAAAACGAGATTGCCCAGTCTACCTGCGCCCACGACGGCGAATACGTCAACTACTGGATGCACTCCGGTATGGTGATGGTGGATCGCGAGAAGATGTCCAAATCGTTGGGCAACTTCTTTACCGTGCGCGACGTGCTGAAATACTACGATGCGGAAACCGTGCGCTACTTCCTGATGTCCGGGCATTACCGTAGCCAACTGAACTACAGCGAAGAGAACCTCAAGCAGGCGCGCGCCTCGCTGGAGCGGCTATACACTGCATTGCGTGGAACGGATAAATCAGCGGCCCCGGCGGGCGGCGAGGCGTTTGAAGCGCGTTTCGTCGAGGCGATGAATGACGATTTCAATACGCCGGAAGCCTACTCCGTCCTGTTTGATATGGCGCGTGAAGTCAACCGTCTGAAGGGCGAAGATATGACCGCCGCGAATGCGATGGCGTCTCATCTGCGGAAGATTTCCGGCGTGCTGGGACTGCTGGAACAGGAGCCGGATGTTTTCCTGCAAAGCGGCGCGCAGGCGGATGACGGTGAAGTTGCGGAAATTGAAGCCTTGATTCAACAGCGTCTGGATGCCCGTAAAGCGAAAGACTGGGCGGCGGCGGACGCGGCGCGCGATCGTCTCACTGAAATGGGTATTATTCTGGAAGATGGCCCGCAGGGCACCACCTGGCGACGTAAGTAAGCGCTTTTACAGGCCGCTCTATTTGCATAGAACGGCCTGTTTTTTATTTTTTCGCGCCGGGCGAAAGATAAACACACACTGACTCCCCCAGATTCTGATGTTCACACTTGGGTATTGCCCGGCTGTAACGGGCAATAAAGCGGATGACGCTGTCGCCGCTGTTTAGCCCCACATTTCCTTTTCGCAGCAATTCTGCTGGCTGATCGTCGGTGAAAACGTTAGGGGTGAACAGTTTTGCGCCTAATCGTTCAAAAGTGCCAGCACTAACGATAGAGGGTTGATAACCCTGAAGCTGCAACCAGCGGCGGGCATCATTACGTGACCAAACCTGCGCATCGTTTGCTCGCGCAAACACTTCGAGAAGCCAGCCATTCGAATTCTGATAAGGGCCGGAAAAAGGCCACGCAATCAGGTTGTAGCGGGGACTGTGGAAGAGATTGAGTTTGATAGCGCTATGTAAGAGCGTTTGTAATGCCGTCGCGATATCTGAACGCGGGCGCAAAACGGCAATGCTCTGATTCACCAGGTCATCAGCCAGAAACTCATACAGACCTTGTATATAGAGCGCTGATTCAGCGGTTCCGCAAGTATTCAGATTATGGTAAACCCGCCAGTCTCCGTTTGGCTGGCGCATGGCATAGCCAGCATGTGACCAGGTTAAATGTCGGCTCGACATATCTTGCCCCTGGCGAACCAGAATGACGACCGGATCGGGTTGACTGTTAAGCTGTTGTTTGAGCTGTAGCGCCTGATCCATTGTCGCTGCGATGCTCTCCGGCGTGTTTGCTTTTTGGTGACAGTTAGCACTGTCTGCATAAGCGTTGAGCGAGATTGCGCTGAGCCACAGGGCAAACGCGAATCGCTTCATTTGGCCGGTACCGTCTGGTTGCTGGAAAGTCCTGCGTCGTCCTGATTTACCATATGGGCAAGGACTTTGCCCTCTTTTTTCAAATAAGCGCCGGTGCCTTCCTGCGTTTTTTCCAGAGTGACTTTATCACCTGCTTTGAGGTTGCCTTCTTTGACGACATGTAGCGGAACTTGCATTTTAATGTCTTTGTTATCGGGAGACTTAGTGGTTATCAGCGCGGTTTTTTGCTTTTTATTTTCGACAACAGATCCAATGATCAGGTTGAGCGGCAGCAGTACGGGGGAGAGTATAATTCCGCTAACCAGTGCGGAACTGCCCACGCTGACAACCGCAGACGATGCCGCATACCAGCCAGTGGCAGACATTTCTTCGCTATAGCTGGCGTGGGAAAATGAGAAACAGACGACCGCGGCGGCGAATGTCATTTTATTCATATTGATTCCTTTTAATATGCGTTTTAAGTACCCATAGAAATAACACTAAAATACTTCCCGGCAACCACACCCACAGCAATTCTGAGAGAATGACCTGGTGTCCATACGGCGTGATGTAGCTTGAAAGCGCGAACGGCGCGACTTTAATCACCTGCCAGGGCGCAAAAAAACGTTCATCTGACCACGGCCACAGCCATCCGACGCCTTTACCACCCGTGGTTATCGAATCCAGCAGGCTGTGCGACAACAAGGAAACGGTTAAAAACAGCCAGCAGCGCACCTGCCCAGCTCGAAACCATCGTCGTCCCGCGAGTACGCACAACAGGGGGAGGACGAATGCGAAAAGTAAAGAGTGGGTAAATCCGCGATGGCCGAAAACGTTGCCGTAGGCGATGCCAAATTTAAAGGCCAGCACGTCGGCATCGGGGAGCATCGCCAGCACAACACCGGCAAACAGCAGGCGAGGAGGGATAACTTTCAGGCCTAAGCCTGCGCCAAAACACAGGGGAACGGCGGCGTGGGTGATAACGGTAGGCATAGCGATGGTTCACAGGGAAATAGCCATGCTAGCAGTTGGAACGCAGAGGATTAAGTGGATGATTATCTGAAAAGACAGCGTAATCAGGCCGGATAAGACGCTTTGCGTCGCTATCCGGCACTCTGTATCAGGCCACGACGTTCACACTTTGGCCTTCAAAGCTAACGGTTTGCCCGGCGACAATTTTGCAGCGTTTACGCGTTTCAACCACGCCATCAACCTTCACCAACCCGTCGGCAATGGCGATTTTCGCCTGCGCGCCGCTTTCGCTCCAGCCTTCCAGCTTGAGCAGATCGCACAGCTCGACGTGCGGGTGCTTGCCTAAAGAGAATGTCGCCATATTATTTTCCTTGTGGATCGTGATATTCAATGCACGCCTGCAGCGTGTTTTCGATAAGCGTGGCGACCGTCATCGGGCCGACGCCGCCCGGAACTGGCGTGATGTATGACGCGCGCGCCGCGGCTTCGTCAAACACGACGTCGCCAACGACCTTGCCATTTTCCAGACGGTTAATACCGACATCAATCACAATTGCGCCTTCTTTAATCCATTCGCCGGGAATAAAGCCCGGTTTACCTACGGCGACAATGAGCAAATCAGCATGCTCAACATGGTGACGCAGATCTTTGGTAAAGCGGTGCGTAACGGTAGTCGTACAGCCAGCCAGCAGCAGCTCCATGCTCATTGGGCGTCCAACGATATTGGACGCGCCAATGACCACCGCATTCAGGCCGTAGGTATCAATGTTGTAACGCTCAAGCAGGGTCACAATACCGCGGGGCGTACAGGGACGCAGGCGTGGCGCACGCTGACACAGACGACCGACATTATAAGGATGAAAACCGTCTACGTCTTTATCTGGCGCGATACGCTCCAGCACTTTAACGTTGTCGATACCTGCCGGTAAAGGCAACTGCACCAGAATACCGTCAATCGTGTTATCTGCATTCAGAGTATCGATAAGCGCCAGCAGTTCGGCTTCGCTGGTGGTTTCTGGCAGGTCATAGGAGCGGGAGACGAATCCCACTTCGTCGCACGCTTTACGTTTGCTTGCGACATAAATCTGTGAGGCCGGATTGCTGCCGACCAGCACCACAGCCAGGCCGGGAGCGCGAAGCCCTGCTGCGACGCGTGCCTGAACTTTTTGAGCAACCTCAGATCGCACCTGCTGCGCAATCGTTTTACCGTCAATAATCTTTGCTGCCATCAGAGAGAAGATTCCATCTGTTACTTCAAGTCAAAGGGGATAACGCTATTTTGTCAGAAGCGGGCCTCGCTGTCAGTTAACGTTTGTGTTTCCGATGCAAACGCGACGTCTCCCCCGTCCGTTGCCGATACTGAGACGTGACCAGTAAGCGCGCCATGATTAACCAAAAAGAAACAATTCATCACCCTGGCTATGGTTACCGTAATCCCTCGTCGTTAATAGCGTCGGGCGGCATAATGCGACATTTTATACAAAATAAGATTAGACCCTTCTTATATCCCAATAAGAATTAGCTTAGGTCATTAAAAGAGTTTGCGGCTATTTTTTATTTAGCGAAATGTTTAATTTATTACCGTGACGAAATGTCATATTCGCAAAGATTAATTACTGCGTCTGATACTCAGGGGAGAAACAGAAAACTAATTAATCTGCGATATCTATCTTTACAGGATGCAGAGATAACTTTTCTGACATGCTATGTCGATAATAATTCAAACGGAGCCGACAGGATGCCGAAACCGGGTGTGTGTAATTCAAGGGAAATCCATGAAACATAAATTAATGACCTCTACTATTGCGAGTCTGATGTTTGTCGCTGGCGCAGCGGTTGCGGCTGATCCTACTCCGGTGAGCGTGAGTGGCGGTACTATTCATTTCGAAGGTAAACTGGTTAATGCAGCCTGTGCCGTTAGCACTAAATCCGCCGATCAAACGGTGACGCTGGGTCAATACCGTACCGCCAGCTTTACGGCGATTGATGATACGACCGCGCAGGTGCCTTTCTCCATCGTCCTGAATGACTGCGATCCGAAAGTGGCGGCTACCGCTGCCGTGGCTTTCTCTGGTCAGGCAGATAACACCAACCCTAATTTGCTGGCTGTCTCCTCTGCGGACAATAGCACTACCGCAACCGGCGTCGGGATTGAGATTCTTGATAACACCTCCTCACCGTTGAAACCGGACGGCGCGACCTTCTCGGCGAAGCAGGCGCTGGTTGAAGGCACCAATACGCTGCGTTTTACCGCACGCTATAAGGCAACCGCCACCGCCACGACGCCAGGCCAGGCTAATGCCGACGCCACCTTTATCATGAAATACGAATAATCCCGTCTGGGAACGCCAGGGAAGGGAGGCGCCTCAACGGAAGAGGCTATCGGGGATAAAAGAGAACATAGCAGATGATAAGGAAAGGCGCGGCGCTAGTGGGGCTTGTTTTGATGTCGCCCGTTATTGCGCAGCCGGTAATGGTGGAGAGCGGGCGTATTCACCTGCGCGGACAACTGGTCAATGGCGGCTGCGCTGTCGCCACTGAAAGCCAGGATTTGCGCGTACTGATGGGACAGTACCGCACGAATGCGTTTACCGGTCCTGGCAGCTTCGCTCCCGTCAGCGTTCCATTTTCGTTACGGTTAATCTCTTGTAGCGCGGAGGTCTGGCGTCATGTCGGCATTGCGTTTGCCGGCGTTACGCCTGCGGAAGATCCCCATGTTTTTCTGGCCAGCGGCGAGGGTATCGGTAATGCCGGAATCGGCCTGGCATTATTTGATGACCAGCAGCGGCAAATCATACCTAACACGTTACCGCTTCATTACACGCCCATTTTAACGTCAGAAATGACTTTGCATTTTACTGCCCGCTATCGGGCAATTTCAGAAAATATGACGCCGGGACGAATTCATTCAGAAGTGTGGTTTACGCTGGTTTACCCATGAATTTTCTTGCCGACGTGACTCAATGCAAAAGGTATTTTTTACCATGCTGAATAGTATAAAATTAGGCTTTATTGTTCTTCTCACGTTATTTACTTCGCTGAACGTACAGGCGGCGGGGGGGATTGCATTAGGCGCCACGCGCGTTATTTATCCCTCGGCGGCGAAACAGACTTCTCTGGCAATCAGTAATAGCGATACTCAAGAACGTTACCTCGTCAATTCATGGATCGAAAATAGCGCCGGGCAGAAAGAAAAAACGTTTATCGTTACGCCACCTTTATTCGTCAGCGAACCCAAAAGCGAAAACACGCTGCGTATTATCTACGCCGGGCAACCGCTACCCGGGGATCGGGAGTCGTTATTCTGGATGAACGTGAAAGCCATCCCGTCGGTCGATAAAAGTCATATTGAGGGAAAAAACGTTCTGCAACTGGCGATTCTGTCGCGGATCAAACTGTTTGTGCGTCCGGCGAATTTGCCGCAGACGCCGGAAGACGCGCCGACCTTGCTGAAATTTTCCCGTATCGGCAACCATCTCAAGATAACCAACCCATCTGCTTATTACCTCACGCTGGTCAATATCAGCGTGGGCGCGAAAAAGATTGATAACGTGATGATCGCGCCAAAAAGCGACATGCAAATTCCCTTACCGACTGGCGCGCAGGGCAGCGTGACATTTCAGACCGTCAATGATTACGGCGCATTGACGTCGGCGACAACGGCCAGTCTCGGTTAAGCAGATCGCGTGAAGCCACACGAGAACACGATGAAGAAGACAACCTGGTTTGCAGGGCGATTTCCCGGCTATGTATCACCGTTAAGCGGCGTGGCGCTGTCGGTGTTGGCGGCGCTGTGTCCGCTGACGAGCCGCGGCGAAAGTTATTTCAACCCTGCGTTTTTGTCGGCGGATACCGCGTCTGTGGCGGATTTATCTCGCTTTGAAAAAGGTAATCATCAGCCTCCCGGTATTTACCGGGTGGATATCTGGCGTAACGACGAATTCGTAGCGACGCAGGATATCCGTTTTGAGGCGGGCGCCGTGGGCGCCGGCGATAAATCCGGCGGCCTGATGCCTTGTTTTACACCGGAGTGGATTAAACGCCTGGGCGTGAATACCGCGGCGTTCCCTGTCTCAGATAAAGGCGTCGATACCACGTGTATTCACCTTCCTGAGAAAATCCCGGGCGCGGAGGTCGCGTTCGATTTCGCGTCGATGCGCTTAAATATTAGCTTGCCGCAGGCGTCATTGCTCAACAGCGCGCGTGGCTATATCCCGCCGGAAGAGTGGGATGAAGGGATACCCGCCGCACTCATCAATTACAGTTTTACCGGTAGCCGCGGAACAGACAGCGATAGCTATTTTTTGAGTCTGTTGAGTGGTTTGAACTATGGCCCCTGGCGGCTGCGTAATAACGGAGCCTGGAACTATTCGAAAGGGGACGGCTATCATTCGCAACGCTGGAACAACATTGGCACCTGGGTACAGCGCGCCATCATTCCGCTAAAAAGCGAACTGGTCATAGGGGACAGCAATACCGGGAACGATGTTTTCGACAGCGTCGGCTTTCGCGGAGCGCGGCTGTACTCTTCTGACAATATGTATCCCGATAGCCTGCAGGGCTACGCCCCCACGGTTAGAGGAATCGCCCGGACGGCGGCAAAGCTGACGATACGACAGAACGGGTATGTTATCTACCAAAGCTATGTGTCGCCGGGCGCGTTTGCGATTACCGATCTTAATCCTACCTCTTCCAGCGGCGACCTTGAGGTGACGGTAGATGAAAAAGACGGTAGCCAACAACGTTACACGGTGCCTTACTCTACCGTTCCGCTATTGCAGCGTGAGGGCAGGGTGAAGTATGACCTGGTGGCCGGGGATTTTCGCAGCGGCAATAGTCAGCAGTCTTCGCCATTCTTTTTCCAGGGAACGGTGATTGCCGGCCTGCCTGCGGGGCTGACGGCTTACGGCGGTACGCAACTTGCCGATCGTTACCGTGCCGTGGTGGTCGGGGCGGGGCGAAATTTGGGCGACTGGGGAGCCGTGTCGGTCGATGTCACACATGCGCGTAGCCAACTGGCAGATGACAGCACCCATCAGGGGCAATCGTTGCGTTTTCTGTACGCCAAATCGCTGAATAATTACGGGACTAATTTTCAATTGCTGGGTTACCGCTATTCCACGCGCGGATTTTACACCCTGGATGATGTGGCATATCGCAGTATGGAAGGGTACGACTACGAATACGATAGCGACGGACGCCGCCATAAAGTGCCGGTGGCGCAGAGCTACCACAATCTCCGTTACAGCAAAAAAGGCCGCTTTCAGGTCAATATTTCGCAAAACCTGGGGGATTACGGGTCACTGTATCTTTCCGGCAGTCAACAAAATTACTGGAATACGGCGGATACCAATACCTGGTATCAACTGGGATACGCCAGTGGATGGCAAGGCATAAGTTATTCGCTGTCATGGTCGTGGAGCGAGTCGGTGGGGATCTCAGGCGCCGACCGCATTCTGGCATTCAATATGTCCGTTCCGTTTAGCATTCTGACCGGACGGCGCTATGCGCGCGACACTATTCTTGATCGTACTTATGCCACGTTTAACGCCAACCGCAACCGCGACGGCGACAATAGCTGGCAGACCGGCGTGGGCGGCACGCTTCTGGAAGGACGTAATCTGAGCTACAGCGTGACGCAGGGGCGTAGCAGTAGCAATGGTTATAGCGGCAGCGCCAGCGCTAGCTGGCAGGCGACGTATGGCACGCTGGGCGTGGGATATAACTACGATCGCGATCAGCATGACTATAACTGGCAACTTTCCGGCGGCGTGGTTGGTCATGCGGATGGTATTACGTTTAGCCAACCGTTGGGCGATACCAATGTCTTGATTAAAGCGCCGGGAGCGAAAGGCGTGCGCATCGAAAACCAGACCGGCGTGAAAACGGACTGGCGGGGCTATGCGGTAATGCCCTACGCCACGGTATATCGCTATAACCGCGTCGCATTAGATACCAACACGATGGACAACCATACCGATGTCGAAAATAACGTCAGCAGCGTAGTGCCGACAGAGGGCGCGCTGGTGCGGGCTGCTTTTGATACGCGGATAGGCGTAAGGGCAATCATTACCGCGAGGCTTGGCGGACGTCCGTTACCGTTTGGCGCGATAGTACGAGAAACCGCCAGCGGCATTACCAGTATGGTCGGCGATGACGGGCAAATTTATCTGAGCGGCTTGCCGCTAAAAGGTGAACTGTTCATCCAGTGGGGAGAGGGGAAAAACGCGCGTTGTATCGCCCCTTACGCCCTGGCGGAGGATAGTCTGAAGCAGGCGATTACGATAGCCAGCGCGACCTGTATCCGTCCGGCGTCATAAAAGGAAAAATAGAGATGAAAATATACTCAGCGCTATTGCTGGCGGGGACCGCGCTCTTTTTCACCCATCCCGCGCTGGCGACGGTTTGCCGCAATTCAAACGGGACGGCGACCGATATCTTTTACGACCTGTCAGATGTTTTCACCAGCGGCAATAATCAGCCGGGACAGGTGGTTACGCTACCGGAAAAATCAGGTTGGGTCGGCGTAAACGCGACGTGCCCGGCGGGGACAACGGTGAATTATACCTACCGAAGCTATGTATCAGAATTACCGGTACAAAGCACCGAAGGAAATTTTAAATACCTCAAACTGAATGACTACCTTCTGGGCGCGATGAGCATAACCGATAGTGTCACTGGCGTATTTTATCCGCCCCGTAACTATATTCGCATGGGCGTCGACTATAACGTGTCGCAGCAAAAGCCGTTTGGCGTGCAGGACTCAAAGCTGGTTTTTAAATTAAAAGTGATACGGCCTTTTATTAATATGGTGACGATCCCTCGCCAGACAATGTTTACCGTCTATGTGACGACCTCTACCAGCGACGCGTTGAGCACGCCGGTATATACCATTAGCTACAGCGGCAAAGTGGAAGTGCCGCAAAACTGCGAAGTGAATGCCGGACAGGTCGTGGAGTTTGATTTCGGCGATATCGGCGCGTCGTTATTTAGTCAGGCGGGGGCGGGTAATCGTCCGCAAGGCGTCACGCCGCAAACGAAAACTATCGCTATCAAATGTACCAACGTCGCGGCGCAGGCCTATTTATCGATGCGGCTTGAAGCCGAAAAGGCCTCAGGGCAGGCGATGGTGTCCGATAATCCGGATTTAGGTTTTGTAGTTGCTAATAGCAACGGTACGCCGCTCACACCCAATAATTTGTCGAGTAAAATTCCGTTTCATCTTGATGATAACGCCGCCGCTCGCGTAGGTATTCGCGCCTGGCCGATCAGCGTGACGGGGAATAAACCGGCGGAAGGGCCGTTTACTGCGCGCGGCTATCTACGAGTCGATTATGATTAAGGAGGCATAATGATCCTTCGGCGCGTTTTCATCGCTATCGGTTGTGTTTTGTTCAGCCCGCTGAGTCAGGCCAACTCATCTCTGGGCGAAGTGAATATTGAACTGCGCGGTAACGTGGTGGATTTTACCTGCGCCGTGGTGGCGGGCGACAGTAACAAGTCGGTTAATCTCGGCACCTGGCCGACAAAACAGCTTCACGCCGTCGGTGACTCCACGCAACCGGTAGCCTTTAGCCTAAAACTTGAAGGTTGCCCGCCGGGGTCGGCGTCTATAACGTTTTCCGGGACGCCAGCGCCCGGCACGGCATTACTGGCGCTTGCTGATACGGCAATGGCGCAAAAACTGGCGATTGAAATTCGCGATGGCGATCAACGTCGATTGCCACTTGAACAGGCCAGCAAGGCCGTCGATATTGACAACAACGGCAATGCTACCCTGAAATTCTATGCGAACTATATCGCCTTAGCCGATGGCGTGCAGCCCGGACTTGCTAACGCGGATGCGACTTTCCTGATCAATTACAATTAATGCCCGTTATTGTGGCTCCCGAACGATAATTCGCCGGGAGTACCTTTACAATAATTCGTGTGATTTGGCGTAATCGATAAGCTCAACGATAGAGTGAAGGCCAAGTTTAGAAAATATATTGGCCTTATGCGCGCTGATAGTCTTGTTACTCAATAAAAGTTGCTCGGCAATTTCTTTGTTAGACATTCCATTGGCCAGATAGCGCAGCACGGTGACTTCGCGGTTAGAAAGTGGCATATCATGGTGCCCGCCTTTTGGGGGACGGGTATTACTGATAAAGTTAAGCGTCTCAGATGGAAAAAAAGAATAACCGGATAAAATCATTTTTACCGCATTATAAATATCATTGAGGTCTTTGCGTTTACTTACAAATCCGTTTGCGCCCGCTCTTATTGCTCTTCCGGCATAAAAAGCCTCTGATTTTGACGATAAAAAAAGTATCCGGGTATGTTCCTGGATAGATTTGATTCGTTTAAGTAAAGTAAAGCCGTCGGTGCCCGGTAATTCAATATCCAGAATGACAAGGTCAACAGGATAAGTGCGCAGATACTCTATCGCTGTTCGGCTATCATCCGTTTTCAGGACAACCTGAATATTGCTATTTTTACCGAGTAAAACTTCGATCGACATTCTTACAATAGGGTGTTCGTCCATAATGATAACAGATGCAGGTTTCATTGTTGTATGCCTCAGACTGTTATGCGTCCTTCGTTTTAGAATAAGCGTCAGACACCTTAAAGATTGTGGAATAGCCAGATCTACACACCACACGGTGGAGCAATAATAAAGAATGAGACCTCCCTGTTGACTGGCTATTTTGCGTAAGAGTAATAAATATGTGGAATATCCATTTCGCACCAACAAAAAAGAAATTTCTGATTAAGTAAAAACAATATGGATTATACCTGGTCTGATTTCTCGGAAAAGTCTTGCGAAATGCGAATTATGGATAGCGGGTAGGATGTTCTGTGGCGTTATAGAAAATTTGTTCGTGGTAGAGCTATTTTCTTTGGAGTTGACATTGCGTAGTTTAAACTGTTGTTTTTAAGTATAAAAATAATATGAAAGACTAATTGTTTAGTATTTGTTATGTAACAACAGAAAGATGTTGACGCTGGAGACCTCAAAAAACGAGGAGGGACAGGGGACGATGTAAGAAAAAAATTTTTATCGCTTACCAGGACGAGTTGTAAATATTAATTTTATGTGAAATATTTACATTTAATGGAAGTGAAAATAAGTAATTTCTTAAAAAATCTTATTCACCAAAACGTTACTCCGTTAAAAAATATCGTGGAAAGTAACGTTTAGCTGCTGGATCAGCCGAAGAAAGCTTTGCCTGTGGGGAAGGTTAAGGAGGGTGATAAGTTGTTTAAGCCGGTAAACTACACGATGATAAGGTACGCTTTGCTGACGTGCTATTTCTTTTAAAGAGGCGCCTTGCGCTAAAGTTTCAATCATCAACCAGTCAGTACGGCTAAAGCTTTCCGATAAGCGAGGTTTAGCGGCTGATAACAAGGCTTCGCGTACTGAAGCCAGATTTTGTCGTCGTGACAGAACAAAAAAACGCCCAGCCATACGGATAAACTGTGTTATAGCGGCGGTTTTATCTGATACCAGCAGGTAAATCTGGATATCGCTTTGTTGCCAACTGAGCGCGCGTAGCTGGTTAAGCGCCTCAATACAGGAGACAGGTAGCGTCTCCATATCTACAATCAGTTGTCTGAGCGACCCCTTTTCAATCCACAAAGAAATGTCATCTAATGAGCGGAATGCTGCGGTACGTTTTCCGGAAAATAAGTAGTGACTCAATGAATAGCCGAGGTAGTTATCAGTTGTAATTATTGCCTGGGAAATGATACCAACCGGCAAGGCATAATTAAGCTGTTGGTCCAGTAACTCAAGGCGATCAAATATCTGCGGCGTTGGAGAGTGATAACGGCAGGCGCAGTCTTTGGCATTTCTTAAACGGCGGTGTCTTTCCCTGCGTGGTACGCTGCGCATCCTGCTTTTTCCATTGCTCTAATATATATCTGGTAATATGGCTGGCCATAAATAACCTTGTCCCATCGTTGCACCAGCGTAAAAAGCAATGCTTCGTTGCTCTGATGTTTCAATGCCTTCCATCAGCATTAACTGCTGAAAAAAAACTTCGCTATCATGTTCTGACGAAAGTTGCGTCAGGACCTCATAGCCGATTAATTGCGCAGTTGAGAGATGAACGATTGGCTCAGATTTTAACAATCCGCTGTTGAGATATGAATGGCGTGTTGGCGAAGATGCCAGGTGTGGGGGATTTATCCTTTCCTTTAATAAAGTACCCTGTGCCACCAAACACTCCTCCAGGCATTTATGATGCAGCCATATATTTTCGACCCCTGAATCTATCAGGATATTATGGGCATCATTGTGGCAGCGTTAAAAAAATGCCTGTAGGTATCGTTACTTAATTATTGGTGAGATATTTCGTAAGCCTTGTAAAAAGTTAAGTGAGTTTACTTACTGAGTAAGAAATGAAGGTTAACTCTAATATACTTTAAAAACTGCTGCTCCGTTTTAACATGTAATTTTCGCATAATGCTCCGGCGGAGTGACTTTGTCTGCTCTTCAGAAAGCGAAAGTAAAGCGGCCGTTTCGCTTAAATGATAACCGCTGGCGATCAGTTTTAATAAGTGACGTTCTGTTACTGAAAAATGACGAGTCGTGCAATAGTGGCAAATGCCAGAAGGGACGCTATGTCGAAGCGCTCGCTTATGTAAGATCAATATCATTTTTCGGGTAATTTCTTCAACATCATCTTCCCGATAAATATGCGGCAGCATATACAGACATGGTCTGAACATG
Organism: Salmonella sp. JXY0409-18; assembly: GCF_020268625.1. Classification (NCBI taxonomy): domain Bacteria; kingdom Pseudomonadati; phylum Pseudomonadota; class Gammaproteobacteria; order Enterobacterales; family Enterobacteriaceae; genus Salmonella; species Salmonella sp. JXY0409-18. Next base: position 3,277,559 of record NZ_CP084216.1, on the reverse strand, counting down.
AGCTTTTCTTTATCGCATTTATTACAAATAATTACCCGTAGCTGATGTTGGGTATGCATAGGTATCTGGTAACAGCCTGCGCTGAACCAATCATCATCCAGGGCCAGGAAAGCGATATCGGCATTATCTATCTCTTCTGGCGGCAGAAAGTCAATTTTCTGCTGCCATTGATTCGCCAGACGCGTCATGATGATTTTCAACCCATGCTCAAAGTGACTGTTTTGTTCCTTAATAGCGATACTCAGCATAAAAAATATCCTACACGGCAGGTGAATCATGGTGAAATATTAAAGAAACTGATTGATTATCTAAATACTGGCGGCCTTAATTCCCACTTTATGCGTGCTGAGATGTGTCCAGGCGATTTCCTGGAACCTGGCATTGCGCCAGAAAAGACGATATTCGTACACTTAGTCAGCAACCAGAACAAAAGCCATTGACTCAGGAGTACCTGACCGTATAATTCTCGCGTTTCGTCTACACGAAGTCTTCACTTCACAAGGCGCCCTTAGCTCAGTTGGATAGAGCAACGGCCTTCTAAGCCGTGGGTCGCAGGTTCGAATCCTGCAGGGCGCGCCATTGATAAATCAAACAGTTACATCAAAAACCTATCATCTAAAATTATCCTGCAGTGTAAGTATCAGGGTAAGTTTTAAATCATCCCTGTATTTTCGCATTATCTTGACCTTCCCCCTGTAAACAGTGCCAGTCTAAACTGAAGTTTCCGGTCTTTCTTCCATCTCACAGAAAGGCGCATTGTCATGAAAAAGACCCGTTATACTGAAGAACAGATTGCATTTGCCCTGAAACAGGCTGAAATCGGCACTCGCGTCGGGAAAGTCTGCAGAAAGATGGGAATTTCTGAGGCCACATTTTACAACTGGAAGAAAAAATTTGCCGGGCCGGGCGTGACGGAACTGCGGCGTCTGCGGCAACTGGAGGATGAGAATCAGCGGCTGAAGAAGCTGGTCGCTGAGCTGAGTCTGGACAAGGAGATGCTGCAGGAGGTACTGAAGCAAAAGTTCTGAGGCCGGCTCAGAAGCGCCAGGCGGTGACATTTTTGCGGGAGGCTTACCGTATCAGCGTCCGGCGGGGATGCGGGTTGCTGATGCAGAGCAAAACCGTTTACCACTGGCAGAACCGGCGTGACGATCGGGCGATAACCCTGCGCATCCGGGAAATAGCGGAAACCCGGATACGCTACGGTTGCCCGCGTATTCATATTCAGTTGCGCCAGGAGGGATGGCCTGTTAACCACAAGAAAACCCACCGGATTTATTGTCCGGAAGGCCTGAACCTGCGCAGAAAACGCCCCGCAGACATGTCAGTGCAGCACGCCGTCAGCAGCGCCCGGTCCTGACGCATGTCGATCAGTGCTGGAGTATGGATTTTGTGTCAGATAATCCGTTTAACGGGCGGCGTTTTCGGGCGCTGACTGTAGTGGTTAATTTTAGTCGGGAATGCCTGGCGATCCATGCCGGAAAATCGTTAAAAGGCGAGGATGTGGTCAGAATAATGGAGGTACTGCGGGTACTAAATAAGCGGCTGCCGGTAGGTATCCAGACGGATAACGGCAGCGAGTTTATCTCAAAAAGTCTGGATAAATGGGTGTATGAACACGGCGTCACAATGGACTTCTCACGCCCCGGAAAGCCGACAGATAACCCGTTTATTGAATCATTTAACGGCAGTCTGCGGGATGAATGCCTGAACATTCACTGGTTCCTGTCACTGGAAGATGCGCAGGAAAAACCCGACAACTGGCGCAGGGAATACAATCATGAGAGAACGCATTCATCATTAAATGACATGACTCCGGCTGAATTTATCCGAAGTCTTCGGAAAGACGAAGGTCTCTGATTTAGCACTGTACTGAATTTGTGCCAGGGCCACTTACAATTCTACTTCGTTAAAGGCTTTAGTGAAAAAACTAATGGAGAATTAGTTAGATTAACCTTAATAACACTTTAAATATGTAATAAAAGTGGGCGTGTACACCCACTTTTATTTTATAGTGAACATGCTATAGCTAATTAAACCTTACAACTATAGTTTCACCTACTAAACCAATAGAATACACATCATTTCGACTTTTTTCCCATCCATCATTAAGGGTGACATGATTTGTATATAGTTTAAATTTTTTGGAAAAAGGATTTCTTTGCATTAATACACCTGACCACATCCAGTCATTATTAATGATGCGCGGTATTAATATTTCCATAATGGGGTGTTTTTTTATTATATTTTCATTAGTTGATGTGTATGGCTCTACACCTATAAATTTTATATATTCAGCATTGTTCCCAATACCAAAGAATTGGATGTCTTGAGATATTCTATTAACAATATTTTCTTCAAACTTAAATTGTGCATTAATTGAGTGATACGCGCCGTAAGAAAAAAATGTAGACATTAATAAAACAAAAGAAAAATAAATTCTAAATATTAATTTTTTATCCCCAAATGCAGAATACATTGAGTAACAACAGAAAAACATAAAACCGCCCATCCCAATCAGTACTCTTGCAGCATAAATTGGTGAATTAAGTAGCAACATAGGGCCAATAATAAAAAATAAAGAAGCCAATAAACTAACAGCCAACAATGTTATCCTCATTGCTTTATTTTGTTCGCTTAATAAGATTCTTAAAACAATAATTAAAAAAGAAACAACCAACACTACCAGCATTGAGTAGTAAACTAAGCTATAAGCACCATCGAAAATGACGCTTATCATTTTATAGAATGAAACTATATTATTGTAAAGACTTTCAATAATATTCGAGTTTAACTCTATAATCTTGCTGTGCTCAATATTGTAACCACCAGTAACCAGTTTTTTTGCTATAAAAAAAGAGTATATCAAATATCCTGTTATCAAGCAAAATAGCGATAAAATAGCTTTGTAAACTATTGACTTTAAGTCTTCACCACTTGTGAGATCTGAGAGTATAAAAGTAAATAAAAATATAGAGTATATATTTAATGAGGCTTGATATAGACTGAGGTATGCAATTGTTAGAGTGATAGCGATTATGATGTTTGAAATTTCACGGCTGTACGATTTACGCGATGCCATAATTGATATGGCGACACTCAAACACATTGTTAATGAATCATATTTATATGATAGGTTTTCTATGAAAAAAGGATTTGCTATAATCATCATAAAGCAAAGTGCCGCTGTGATATAATCATTACCGAACAAATAATCTCTAATGTACACTAATGAAATAACTAATGCGGTCAACCCTAAAATCAATGGAAGTGGAGATGAGTCTGTAATTGGTATACCAAAATTTATAACATAAAATATAACATCAGCAAGAGGCCTGCCATTCCCAGACCAGCCTAGCCCACCATAAAGAGACCTTCCTAAATCATCAATGTAATATGATTGTTGAGTTAGTAAAGGGAACGTGTAAATGAGTACCAAACCCAAAAGGATGGATACAAACATTTTGTCATTATTATTGAACGTCACTTTATAATACCTTCTTTTTTAAAATATACTTAGGCCTTTTTTTGGTTTCTATGTAAATCCTTCCAATATATTCCCCAAGAATACCTATTCCTATCAATTGAACGCCACCCAGAAAAAGTACAGAAACAAGAAGAGACGGGTAGCCAGGAACATTATTTCCAAATATTAATTTATCAATAATCATCCATGCACCGTAAAGGAATGACATACCTGCAATAAACAATCCAATGTAAGTCCATATACGGAGCGGAAATGTTGAGAAAGAAGTTATTCCTTCCAGCGCCAGATTCCATAATTTCCAGCCATTGAATTTTGAATCGCCAGCAATACGCTCAGCGCGGGCGTATTCAACTACATCAGTCTTGCCGCCCACCCATGACAGAACGCCTTTCATAAACAGATTACGTTCTGGCATCTGTTTAATATTTTCGACAACCTCACGGCTCATTAACCGGAAATCACCGACGTTCTCTTCAATTTTCGGATTGCTGATTTTATTATGCAGCTTATAAAACCATTCAGCTGTCTTACGCTTCATGCGCCCGTCAGTTGAGCGGTCTGAGCGCTTAGCCAGCACCATATCCGCGCCAGCCTGCCACTTCTCAATGAGATGGGGGATAACTTCTATCGGATCCTGTAAATCGACATCAATAGGAATGACCGCATCCCCGGTTGCATGGTCGAGACCCGCGAAAAGAGCAGGTTCTTTACCGAAGTTTCGCGTAAACGAAAGCGGAATAACGAGCGGATCAGATGCAGCTATTTTGTTAATTATTGATTCAGTCGCATCTTTGCTTCCGTCGTTGATGAAAACAATCTCAACTTCATACGGTTTTAGCTCTTCAAACTCGCGAACCGTTTTATAGAAAATAGGTATTGTGGCTTCTTCATTGAAGACCGGAACGACTAACGAGATTTTCATTTCGCATCCCTAAAGACAATGAACTTTGAATAAATGAATCCGCATATCAGGCTGATAGCTGAAAAGGTGACAAGCGTAAGGAGTGGTGGCAGGGAGCATTTGTCAGCCATCCAGCCAACAACGGCGCTCAGTGTTCCCATAAATCCCACGTACATCATGTAGCGAAGCGTGGTGGTGCTGGCGTTAAAGGTGAAGCGCGCATTGGCATAGAAGCTGAACGATACAGCGATAACAAAACCGGAAAAGTTCGCCAACGCCTGATGCGTATGCATCCCATACACACAAAAAGCAAATACGCCCCAATGAATAAGCGTGTTAAGAACACCGATCGATGTGTACTTAGCGAATAACTTCAACATTATGAAAATCAGCGGATTCGGAAAGGTCTGGAGTGTAGCACTACAAATTGCTTTGATCGATATAAACGATCAATAATGTGATATTTGATAGTTTAAACTTATTGTTATCTTATTAATTGATCGTTGTTACCGATCAATTGGGGCTGCTGATTGCTAAGTGGTTTGGGACAAAAACGGGACACACAAAGCTTTGCATCGGCTTGCAAGGCTTTGCATGTTTTTCGAGGATGGGACGAGTGTGAGTGCCGTAGTAATGGGATAACTTGTTGTTAGCTCAGGTAGTTCCAGAAACATCTAAGCCGTGGGGCGCAGGTTCGAATCCTGCAGGGCGCGCCATTTAACCTCTCAAAATTATGTTAATCCGTAAGCTTCTGCGGCGGCGACGTTGCGCCATCCGCAGTACGTGACGCTAATATGCAAATAACTAATTGCGTTTAATCTGTTTATGGTGCTCCTCAGCCTGGATCTCGTGGGCGAAAGAATGGGCATTATTCATCGATTGATGGATGACCATTGCTTTTTCATAGTCGTCCATTTCAGAAAAGGGTGTCGCATTTTCCACAGTAGTCGGGGCGCTGGGTTTCTGTGTCTGAGCCATTTGCTGATGCGCGAAGGCGTCACCGTTATTCATCATCTCATGCGCCGTGGCGGATAATTGGCGGGATTCCATTTTCTCTGCGGCGTTTACGCCAGCTGAAATAAAAAAACGACAGCTAAAAGGGATGTAAACTTATTTATCTTATTTCTCCGGTGTGGGTTAATAAGAGAAATAATAAAACAGTCGTTGGGTCTGGCGCGTGACGGGATAATGACGATGATGTCAGATTATTTTGCTGGCTAGTGATAGCGCCTTTCACTATCGCTACAGTTCAACGGAGGTGTTTGGGTAATGTCAAAATAAAACGAGTAGCGCGCGTATCGGAGGTGACAGAAACTTTTCCCTGATGCGCAATGACGATGGATTTTACAATTGCCAGGCCTATACCGCTGCCTTCCCCTTTACGCTGGCGGGAGGGATCAACCCGATAAAAACGATCGAAAAGGCGCGGCAAATGTTCCGGCGCGATTGGCGTACCGGGGTTTTCAACAATAATATGTATCTGGTCGTCCGCTTCTTTTATCCGAAGAGTAATGGTTTTACCCGGCGGCGTATAGTGCATCGCATTAGAGAGTAAGTTACTGATCGCTCTGCGCAGCATGATGGGATCGCCGGTGATCCAGCAGGCGCGGCCTTCAAAGCGCAAGCTCCCAACACCTTTTCGGCAGAAAAACTCGATGAGACGCTTTACCACGGGGCGGTGCTCCGGGTGCGGCCAAAAGCCATGACGGTAGCGGTGATTATCGCCGGTCTGCTGCCTTTTTTATGGGGGGCTGGCGCGGGTTCTGAGGTGATGAGCCGTATTGCCGCGCCGATGGTCGGCGGCATGATTACCGCGCCGCTGCTGTCGCTGTTCATCATTCCGGCAGCCTACAAGCTGATGTGGCTGCGCAGGCATCGTCGCCTTGCGGCATAACGTGTGCACCCCGCCTGCGGCGTCAAACTGCAGGCGGGTTCAGCCTACGTTTATCGTCCGAGTGCGTTGACCCGTTTGCGGTATTCGCCTGGTGTACAACCGAATTCACGGACAAAAGCTTTGTGAAAAGAAGATTCGCTCGCATAACCTACCGACTCGGCAATCACCATCACCGGCAGCGCTTCACGCGACAGGGTCTGGGCGGCGATTTGCAGGCGCAGCGTTGTTAACACGGCTAAGGGCGTCGTCGCGGACACGTCGCGAAATAGCTGGGCGAAGCTTGCCCGAGACATGTGTACCCGTTGCGCCAGCGTTTCGACCGTCCAGGGTTGCGCCGGAGTTTCCAGCATGTGAAGGATCACGCGGCCCAGCCGGGGATGCAGCAATAAATTGAGCACGCTTTTCGCCGTGCCAGCCTGCGATAGCCAGTCGCGAACGGCGAGGGTAAACAGCGTGGCGCACTGCTGACTGTATAAGACGTCAGCGCCGGGTAAATGGCGTTCTGACTCCTGCTGTAACAGCAAAATGGCGGCGTTAAGCCAGATACTGGCGGGGCTATGCGACGGCGGGGCAAGACATAACACTTCCGGCAACGCGGTAAGGAAATAACGTGACGTCGTGTGCAGACGTAGACTACCGCACACGATATGTGTCGGTGCTTCGCCAGACTGGCGCAAACGGTGGGCGGAGTTTTGCGGCAGAATCACCACCTTTCCCGGCGTAAGCGTCATGGCGTCGCCGGTAGGCATTTCCAGTTGCGCTTCGCCCTGCGTAACGGTATGCCAGCGAATCACCGATAGTTCGCCAGCGGCGTGCGGCAACTGCCAGTCGCCGCCTAACGGGCAATTCTTGTCGATTGAGCCCTGAGGGGAGTTAAGCGTCAATAGCCGACTAAGCGCATCCATAAAGACTCCAGAACAGATTCTTTTTCAAAAATAGGGATAACCATTTCTGTCTCTGATCACTATATTTCGGACTCAATGTCATTTCTACTTTTGTTTTTGCTAACCGCCAATTTAGACGATAAGACAAAAAATGACGCGTTGCAGATAACCCTGTCTTTTTTGACGTTACTTATACTTGTCCTGACAAACAGATGGTGATTTGGCGGAGAAAGAAGATGACACAGTATCAGGCGCTCATTATTGGTTTTGGCAAGGCAGGAAAAACGTTGGCGGCAACTCTGGCGAAGACGGGATGGCGCGTGGCGATTATCGAACAGTCCGCCAGTATGTTCGGCGGAACCTGCATCAACATTGGCTGTATTCCAACGAAAACGCTGGTGCATGACGCGGAACGTGAGGGCGATTTTTCTGTCGCCATGCAACGCAAAGCGGCGGTCGTAAATTTTTTACGCGACAAAAATTTTCATAATCTTGCCGACCTGGACAATGTCGATGTGATTGAGGGAAGGGCGGAGTTTATTGATAACCATACCTTACGGGTATTTCAGGCGGACGGCGAGCGGGTGTTACGGGGAGAAAAGATCTTCATTAATACTGGCGCAGAGTCGGTGATCCCGGCTATTACGGGCATAACAACGACGGCGGGGGTGTTCGATAGCACCGGGTTACTCAGCCTGAGCCAGCGTCCGGCGCGGCTGGGGATTTTAGGCGGCGGTTATATTGGCCTTGAATTTGCCTCAATGTTCGCCAACTTCGGTACGAAGGTCACTATCTTTGAAGCAGCGTCGCAATTCCTGCCTCGTGAAGATCGGGATATCGCGCAGGCAATTACCCGTATTTTACAGGAAAAGGGCGTCGAGCTGATTTTAAACGCCAACGTACAGGCCGTATCCTCAAAGGAGGGCGCGGTACAAGTAGAAACGCCGGAAGGCGCGCATCTTGTGGATGCCCTGCTGGTGGCGTCGGGGCGAAAACCGGCGACGGCTGGCTTACAGTTGCAGAACGCCGGCGTGGCGGTGAACGAACGCGGCGGGATCATCGTGGATGATTACCTGCGTACCACGGCGGACAATATCTGGGCGATGGGCGATGTTACCGGTGGGTTGCAGTTTACCTATATTTCACTGGATGATTTTCGTATTGTACGCGATGGGTTATTGGGAGATGGCAAACGCAGTACCCGCGATCGCCAGAACGTTCCGTATTCCGTCTTTATGACGCCGCCGCTCTCTCGTGTCGGGCTGACGGAAGAACAAGCGCGGGCAAGCGGCGCAACGGTGCAGGTGGTGACATTACCGGTAGCGGCGATCCCTCGCGCCCGTGTTATGAACGATACCCGTGGCGTACTAAAAGCGGTAGTGGACGTGAATACGCAGCGTATTGTAGGGGTGTCATTGTTATGCGTTGATTCTCATGAAATGATTAATATCGTTAAAACCGTTATGGATGCAGATTTACCTTATACGGTGTTACGCGACCAGATATTTACCCATCCTACAATGAGTGAGTCTTTAAACGATCTCTTCTCTCTCATTAAGTAAAACATAAATAACGTAGCCCTGTTAATCAGGGCTTTTTTTGCCTGTCAGGCTATAAAAATACGCCAGGACAAATATGCTGGCGTCTGAAAGAAAAGGCTTTAGTCAGGCGTAACGTATTATAACACCATTGAAATAACCCACGACTGGAAATCTCGATGTTAAAAGTTACCACGCTTATTGCTTCATTATTGGCTGCGCCGCTGGCGTTTTCCGCCTCCGCCCAGCCGCTAACTGACGTTGAATATATCAGCGTTTCTGCGGTGGCAGCAACGCCGTCAATGCTTGAAGACGCTATTGCCAGACTGGCGCAAAGTAAACAGGCCTCGTCATGGAAAATTACGTCAATGCGTATTGATAATACGGGTTACGCCACTGCGATATTATATAAATAAGGAGAGCCTGAGATGGATAAATATCTTCGTCTGTTAAGTCAGGGGGATCGGCTGGGATTAACATTAATTCGCCTGAGTATCGCCATCGTTTTTATCTGGATTGGACTACTAAAATTTGTGCCCTATGAGGCAGACAGTATTACCCCGTTTGTAGCGAACAGCCCGTTTATGTCTTTTTTCTATGAACATCCGGAAGAATATCGTCAGCATCTGACTCATGAGGGCGAACTAAAACCGGAGGAACGCGCCTGGCAAACGGCCAATAATACGTATGCGTTTTCGGATGGTCTGGGCGTGGTGGAATTGATTATCGCGGCGCTGGTACTGGCTAACCCTGTTAGCCGCTGGTTAGGGCTGGCAGGCGGCGTGCTGGCATTCCTGACGCCATTTGTCACGCTGTCGTTTTTAATCACCACGCCGGAGGCCTGGGTCATGCCGCTGGGCGATGCGCATTATGGTTTTCCGTATTTATCGGGCGCCGGACGGCTGGTATTAAAAGATACGTTAATGCTGGCAGGTGCGGTGATGATCATGGCGGACTCCGCCCGTTCGTTACTTTTACAGCGACAGTAGCGACCCTCTTACCCTCTTACCCTCTTACCCTCTTTATGCCGCGATTCGTCGGGTGGCGCTTGCGCCATCCGACAATTTATTGATGAATGATGGTCTACCCTGACAGAAGTTCCTGTTCCACCTGTTGAACCTGCGCCTCCAGCGTATTGCGAATTTCGGTTAGTGCCCGTTCCTGCTCGGAGAAATAGGCTTCCTTATCCGCAACGGAAGAGGCGAGCCGCCAGGCGTTTTCCGTTTCCAGTTGCGTTATCTCTTTCAACAGCGCGTCGATTTGTGTGCGGAGCTGGCGTATTTTATGGCGCAGATGTTCCAGGTTATTTAGCCTGTCGCTTGCCATCATCGGTTCCAGACCGCTTTGCAGCTGCGTCAATAACGCGCGAATTGCCGCCAGATCGGCATTCTGCCGCGCCTGATTAAGCTGTACCATCATCTGGTGCGCTTTTTCTTTCAATTCATCGGCGACTACATCCGGGTGACACAGGCGGCTGGCCTGACGCCACAAACGTTTTAATTCACTGCGTTCGTCAGCCGACAAACGTTGATCGCGGGCGTAGCGGAATTGCGCTTCCTGCTGCTGCTCCCGGTACTGGTGATAGTCCTGTTCCGCATTTTCCTGCGCCTGGCGGAATGCGCTGTCGTCCTGATGGGAAAAATCCGCTTCCAGCTCGCGAATTTCCGCCAGCAACGCGGTAATTAATTCCGTCTGCTGCTGGATTCGCTGACGGATGCCCACCGCTTCGCGCGAGGCGGCATTCAATCCTGTCCACTGCTGTTTTAGCGTTGCCAGTTGATCCACGGCCTGGGAAATAAATTGCAGGCAGGATTGATAATCTTTTTCCCGGCGTTTTATTTCGGCTTCTTGCTTACGCTGCATACTCACCGCGAGCTGTTTACGCAACTCCAGAATACGGCTCATCAACGGCCCGAGACGCAGATGATAGAGATCGTTGAAATCGTCGAGGATTTGTACCCGCGCATTTCGTTTGTCAATCAGATCGCGAAGCTGGGCTTCAAGCGCTTTCAGCTCCAGTTTACTGGCGGCAATAGAGGGATCTTGCCACGTCGAGAGCGCCCGTTGAGCCTGTAGCCAGGCGGCGATCTCTTGCATGGCGTCACTGAATCGACGAGCTTCAATCGCCTGGGCAATCGCGCTGATTACGGCATCCTGCGGCTCATTTTTCAGGTAGATGAGCTGCTGACGGATAATCTCTTCGTCCTCAAGTTCGATGGCGCTTTTGATGATCTCTAAACGTTTGATGATCTTATTCATGACGTTGATGCCTGGCGTGGCTCAAAAACGGATAACAGATACCAGGTCTGATTCACCTTTTTGAAAATACTGAAAAAATACTAAATGTATTCTGTAGGGTGTCGTACTTTTCGTCCAGAGTTATTCACATATTTTATACTCGGCGTCTGTCACCCGTAACGTTCTATATCGGCGCGCACTCTTTTCTTTTTACTCCCCGCGACATCTTTTTTTACACGATAACGTTAACGTCCGGAGTTGAGCCTTGACAAACGATTGCGCCTTGCGGCAGCGAGAGCGAAATGTTAAAAGGTGCCCCTCAATAAAAACGATACAGGGGTAGGACGTGAAAAACGCGTCAACTGCATCCGGCGCCAGCGTGTCGGATGCCGCGTCGAAGAATGAACCGACGCTTCAACGGGGGTTGCAAAACCGCCATATTCAGCTAATTGCGCTGGGCGGCGCCATTGGCACCGGACTGTTTCTGGGCATCGGCCCGGCGATTCAAATGGCGGGGCCGGCTGTTTTGTTGGGCTATGGCGTTGCCGGGATTATCGCTTTTCTCATTATGCGCCAGTTGGGTGAAATGGTCGTGGAAGAGCCGGTTTCCGGATCGTTTGCCCACTTCGCCTGGAAATATTGGGGGCCGTTTGCGGGCTTTTTGTCGGGCTGGAACTATTGGGTCATGTTTGTGCTGGTCGGGATGGCGGAGCTGACCGCGGCGGGCATCTATATGCAGTACTGGCTGCCTGACGTACCAACATGGATTTGGGCGGCGGCGTTTTTTATTATCATTAATGCCGTAAATCTGGTGAACGTTCGTCTGTATGGCGAAACGGAATTCTGGTTCGCGCTCATTAAAGTGCTGGCGATTATCGGCATGATAGGTTTTGGTCTGTGGCTGCTGTTCTCCGGCCACGGCGGCGAACATGCCAGCATTGATAACCTCTGGCGTTATAACGGTTTCTTCGCTACCGGTTGGCATGGTTTGCTTCTGTCGCTGGCGGTGATTATGTTTTCTTTTGGCGGACTGGAGCTGATCGGCATTACTGCGGCGGAAGCGCGCGATCCGCAAAAAAGCATTCCGAAAGCGGTGAATCAGGTGGTATACCGTATTTTGCTGTTCTACATCGGTTCGCTGGTGGTGTTGCTGGCGCTCTATCCGTGGGTAGAGGTGAAATCCAATAGCAGCCCTTTTGTGATGATCTTCCATAACCTGGACAGTAATGTGGTGGCTTCGGCGCTGAATTTCGTTATTCTGGTCGCGTCGCTTTCGGTGTATAACAGCGGCGTTTATTCGAACAGCCGAATGCTGTTCGGCCTGTCCGTACAAGGCAATGCGCCGAAATTTTTAACCCGCGTCAGCCATCGCGGCGTGCCGGTGAACTCGCTGATACTTTCCGGAGCGATTACCTCGCTGGTGGTGCTGATCAACTATCTGTTGCCGCAAAAAGCGTTTAGCCTGTTGATGGCGCTGGTTGTCGCGACGCTATTGCTAAACTGGATAATGATCTGTCTCGCGCATTTACGTTTTCGCGCGGCGATGCGTCGTAAAGGGCGCGAGACGCAATTTAAGGCGCTGTTCTATCCCGCCGGAAACTATTTGTGCATTGCGTTTCTGGCGCTGATTCTGGTGTTAATGTGTACGATGGACGATATGCGATTGTCGGCGATTTTGCTGCCGGTATGGATTGTATTCCTGTTTATCGCGTTTACAGTTTTGCGCCGTAAGGCTCATTAACTTTTTTGCCCGATCCCATGCTCATGCGATCGGGCAATCCATTAATGCCGCAATGTCCCTGACAGCGCGCGAATATCGCTGCCGGTCGGCGTCTGATGAATACGCAAGCCGAACTCTTCCACCACCGCAAATATATGGTCGAAAATATCGGCCTGAATGCTCTCATATTCCAGCCACACGACGGTATTGGTAAAGGCGTAGATCTCTATCGGCAAACCATGATCGTCAGGCGCCAGTTGGCGTACCATCAGCGTCATATCTTTACGGATGCGCGGATGGTGGCGTAAATATTCGTTCAGATAGGCGCGAAATGTCCCGATATTGGTCATTCGGCGGTGATTTAAGGCTGATTCCGGCGCATCCAGTTGTTTATTCCATTCATCGATTTCCTGATGACGGCTGGTAAGGTACGGCTTTAACAGTTGCGCGGTTAACAGCCGCTGTTTTTCATCAGCATCCAGAAAATGGATACTGGTCGCGTCAATATTAATGCTGCGTTTAATCCGGCGTCCGCCGGACGCAGACATGCCGCTCCAGTTTTTGAACGAGTCGGAAACCAGTGACCAGGTGGGAATGGTGGTGATGGTATTATCCCAGTTGCGTACTTTTACCGTGGTTAAGCCAATATCAATGACCGCGCCATCTGCGCCATATTTCGGCATTTCCAGCCAGTCGCCCAGTTTGAGCATATCGTTGGCGGAAAGCTGGATACCGGCAACCAGGCCAAGAATCGGGTCTTTAAAGACCAGCATTAATACCGCGGCCATCGCGCCCAGCCCGCTGATTAAAATTGCTGGTGACTGGCCAATCAGCAGTGAGATCATCAGAATGCCGACGATAATAGCGCCGATGAGCTTAATGCCCTGAAATATTCCTTTTAGCGGTAACTGAGAGGCGGCGGGCCATTTTTGCGATAGATTGAAAATCACGTCCAGCAGAGAAAATAACGACAGCAGGGCGTAGGTCATAATCCATAACTGCGCGCAGGTCGTCAGGATATCCGCAGCCTCACTGCCTTTTTGTAGCCAGAGCGCGGCCTGAATATTGACAATGATGCCTTGCAGCGTAAAAGCCAGACGATGGAATAATTTATTCTGGGTAATAATTTGCAGCCACAGGCGGGAACTGGCGCTGGCACGTTTTTCGAAAGCGCGCAGTACTATCCAGTGCAAAATAATATGCACGACAACTGCCGTCAGAAAAATAATACCAAATATCACCACCAGCGACGTGGTGTGATTCATTTCAATTCCCGCTAAATCTTCTACCTGGGATATCAATTCCTGCATAATCTCTCCTTTATAAACAGCAGCCTATGATGACTGCTGAATGGCATTTATGCAAATCAGGACGCTCGCGCTTCAGGCATAATCAGCAACAGACGGGTAAAAGCGCTTCAGGGGTTATCCATACGCTATATTTTATCCAGCGCCCCATAAACGTCGTTATTTTACGCCACCCCATTTTTTTGAACAGGCGCCAGTTCGTCAACAATGGATGAAAACATTTTAACCAGAATGCTTAAAACGATTGCAATGTTTCTGTCGGATGATGATTAGCACCGTCGTACCTCTCAACAATAACATTAAGGAACATCGGATGACCCAAAAGCGTACCCTGCTAAAATACGGCATACTCTCGCTGGCGCTGGCCGCGCCATTATCTGCCTGTGCGTTTGACTCTCTTACGGTATTTGGCGATAGCCTTAGCGATACCGGGAATAACGGTCGCTGGACCTGGGATAGTGGTCAAAATAAGCTCTACGACGAACAGTTGGCCGAACGATTTGGGCTGGCATTAAGCCCTTCCAACAATGGCGGTTCTAATTATGCCGCCGGCGGCGCGACGGCGACCCCGGAATTAAACCCGCAGGATAATACCGCGGATCAGGTACGGCAGTGGCTTGCCAAAACGGGGGGAAAAGCCGACCACAACGGTTTGTATATTCACTGGGTCGGCGGAAACGATCTGGCGGCGGCCATCGCGCAACCAACCATGGCACAGCAAATAGCCGGTAATAGCGCCACTAACGCGGCGGCGCAGGTAGGACTGTTACTGGATGCCGGCGCCGGGCTGGTTGTGGTGCCAAACGTACCGGATATTAGTGCGACGCCAATGCTTCTGGAGGCGGTAATCACCGCCGGGCTGGGCGCAGCGGCGCCTCCGGCGTTAAAAGCGGCGTTAGACGCGCTGGCGGAGGGTGCTACGCCCGATTTCGCCAGTCGGCAACAGGCGATCCGCAAGGCGTTGCTGGCGGCGGCTGCAACGGTAAGCAGCAATCCGTTTATTCAGCAACTGCTCGTTGAGCAACTGCTGGCGGGCTATGAAACGGCGGCAGAGCAGGCGTCAGCTCTGACCGATTATTATAATCAGATGGAAGAGAAGGGGCTGGAGCAACACGGCGGCAATATAGCCCGTGCCGATATCAACGGCCTCTTTAAGGAAATTCTTGCCAACCCGCAGGCGTTTGGTCTGACAAATACCGTAGGTATGGCCTGCCCGCCTGGCGTATCCGCTTCGGCGTGCTCCTCGGCGATGCCTGGATTTAATGCGTCGCAGGACTATCTGTTTGCCGATCATTTACATCCCGGTCCGCAAGTTCATACCATTATTGCGCAATATATCCAGTCGATCATTGCCGCGCCGGTACAGGCGACATACCTGAACCAAAGCGTTCAGTCGATGGCGCAAGGCAGTCGTACCACGCTTGACAGCCGTTATCAGCAGCTTCGCCAGGGGGAAAATCCTGTTGGTTCACTGGGCATGTTCGGTGGATACAGCGGGGGATATCAACGTTATGATAATAATGAGGCCGACGGGAACGGTAATCATAATAATCTGACGGTTGGCGTCGATTATCAGCTTAACGAGCAGGTACTGCTGGGAGGGCTGATAGCCGGTTCTCTGGATAAGCAACATCCTGACGATAATTATCGTTATGACGCCCGCGGTTTTCAGGCCGCCGTATTCAGCCATTTACGCGCCGGTCAGGCGTGGCTGGATAGCGATTTACACTACCTGTCCGCTAAATTCAGTAACATTCAGCGCAGTATCACGCTCGGTGCGCTAAGACGGGTGGAAGAGGGCGAAACCAACGGTCGGCTGTGGGGCGCGAGGTTAACCAGCGGTTATGATTTTGTCATGATGCCGTGGTTAACGACCGGACCGATGCTGCAATATGCATGGGATTACAGCCACGTTAATGGTTATAGCGAGAAGCTCAATACCAGTACATCAATGCGTTTTGGCGACCAAAACGCCCATTCGCAGGTCGGTAGCGCTGGTTGGCGTCTGGATCTCCGCCACAGCATCATTCACTCCTGGGCGCAGATTAATTATCGCCGTCAGTTTGGCGATGATACGTATGTGGCGAACGGCGGCCTTAAATCGACCGCGTTGACGTTTAGCCGCGACGGAAAAGCGCAGGATAAAAACTGGGTTGATATCGCGATTGGCGCAGATTTTCCGCTGTCGGCAACGGTGTCCGCTTTCGCCGGGCTGTCGCAAACGGCAGGGTTAAGCGATGGCAATCAAACCCGTTATAACGTTGGGTTTAGCGCCCGATTTTGATGACACGCCAGGGAGGGCCAACCCCGTGGTGACAATATCGCCATCGTAGGCGCAAACCGGTGTCACGCCGTTTTCTCCTTCATCCAGATAGGGGGTATCCAGATATGGCAAACGGCGTGCCAGTTTTAAATGTTATTTATTTTCAATACCTTGAAAGAGAAAGTTAACACTAGCGATGTAAAACCTGGCACTTCGCGCCATTGATCATTGGGGAACCTGGCAGAAAGGTGAAAAAAGCCGGACGGGCGTCCGGCTTAGGCAGGGGATTAGACTTCCGTCAGTGTGGTTTCAAGCGGCAGACGTGATTTCGGCAGCCCGGCGTTGAAATCCTCGACGCTATGATGGCCGACCGGCACCACGACCAGACTGGTATAGCCTTTTTCTTTCAGACCAAATTCAGCGTCGAGCACCTCGGCGTCGAAACCTTCAATGGGGACAGCGTCGAGACCCATCGCGGCGACGCCCAGCAGAAAGTTACCGACGTTCAGATAGACCTGTTTCGCCATCCACTGGTGGTCATCTTTCAGCGAGACGCGGTGCATATCGGCGAAAAAGCGGCGACCTTTATCATTTGCCGCTTTAGCTTCCGGCGTAGCGAAACGGCCATCGGCATCTTCCTGATCGACGACGCGCTCAAGCCATGCGTCATCCATTGCGGTTTTTGCGCAGAAGACCACCACATGGGAGGCGTCTAACATTTTACGTTCGTTAAACACATAATTGGCGGCGGCGGATTTTGCGACACGCGCTTTGCCCTCTTCCGTACTGGCGACAATAAAGTGCCACGGCTGGGAATTGGTGCTGGAGGGGCTGTACTGTAGTAGTGTTTTTATTTTATCCGCTTCTTCGGCGGTCAGTTTTTTGCTGGGATCGAACGCCTTAGTGGAGTAGCGCTTTAAGGCGACAGAAACGATATCCATAAATGCTCCTGGTTGGTTTAGTACCCTTTTGTATCAGCAGGGTACCGGGTTATCGGTAAAAAGATAAGGGAGGAAAATGCGGAAACGGTTATTGCATCAGCGCGGCCGCAGGCGCAGTTGCTCTCTTTTAGGCAGCCCGTCTACGACCAGATTCCATGAGTCATTTATCAAATCGTTGAGTAGCGAGACGGTGATATCCTCGCCCGCATAGACTGAAATCCAGTGTTTCTTATTCATGTGATAGCCAGGCGCAATGCTGGGGTAAATTTGTTGATTTACCAGGGATTTTTGGGGATCCGACTTCAGGTTCACCACTGGACGGCAGTGATGTTCAGTGAAAAGCATGAATATTTTGCCGCCGACTTTAAACACATCGTACTGTGGGCCGAAAGGCCAGCAGTGTTCGGTAAAAGGCAGTTCCAGCGCAAAGCGTTTTGCACAGGCGTGCAGTGTTTGACCGTCCATTATTGCTCCTCGCGAGTCAGCGCGCGCCACATGGCTTCGAATCCCAGCGCAATATATTCGCCAGCGCGAGCGGGATCGCGCGCGGCGAAATCCATTGTTGTTTCAGCCAGCGCCAGAAAAAGGCCGTCGCCGAAGGCGCGGTACTCATCCGACATAAACACCATCAAAACGGAACGATGACATAAATCGCGCAATTCGGGGAACATATCGTCGGCCCGTTGTTCCGTCTCTTTGGTGAGCTTTTCGCTGACGGCCAGTTGACGGATCGCCCGATGGCGCGCGGGATGGTTCAGACCCCAACTGATGTAACTGTTCCAGATAAAACGGGTCATCATTTTGGCATCGGTAATGGATCGATCCAGCTCCATTATCATTGACTGGCAGAGATCCTGCTTTAAATGCAAATACAACGTGTTAATCAGCTCATCTTTGGTCGCGAAATAGCGAAACAATGTTCCTTCTGCAACACCTGCGTTACGCGCAATCACCGCCGTTGAGGCGGCGATACCGGATTGCGCTATCGCCTGGGTTGCCGCTTCCAGTAATGCTTGTTTTTTGTCTTCACTCTTCGGACGAGCCACTACACGTTACCCTTATGTCTGGAAAAACATGATTGAATCATGCCCGTTGTCGCGTCGCAACGGTGAATGTCAACCTTTGAAAAGTACCTTGACGGCGTATCTTTGCTTTCTATAATGAGTGCTTACTCACTCATAATCAAGGGCTGCCGCATGAAGTGGTAGAAAAGCATATTGCAGGCCATGCGATAAGCCGTCTCACAATTTGTGTGGTTATTACTATGCTTATTGCTGTTGCCGTAAATGTGCGGTGCGGGAGCCGCTGACGAGTTTGATAGAGGGGAGAGCACGATGACCATTTCCGCTCAGGTTATCGACACGATTGTCGAGTGGATTGATGATAATTTGAATCAGCCGTTACGTATTGATGATATTGCCCGTCATGCGGGGTATTCCAAGTGGCACCTGCAGCGCCTTTTTATGCAGTACAAAGGGGAGAGTCTGGGGCGCTACGTGCGTGAACGGAAGCTAAAACTGGCGGCGCGCGACCTGCGCGACACCGACCAGAAGGTGTATGATATTTGTCTAAAGTATGGTTTTGATTCGCAGCAAACCTTTACGCGCATTTTTACCCGCACGTTCAACCTGCCGCCAGGCGCTTATCGTAAAGAAAATCATGGCCGTACGCATTGAAATGTTTAATTGGCCAGCGAAAACCAGCGCCGCCAGATAAAGCGAATAACATAATATTCCAGCGCGCCGAGCAACAGAAACCATAAACAAAACAACAAAGTATAAAGCTGGTTGAGATCCATAAGATGAAAGATCCCGACCAGTTTTTGCGCCAGCGCAAGGCCGAGCGAAGGGGCGGGCAGCAGCAGGCTGGAGAGCAACGCCATCAGCAAAATACCGGCAGCGGTCATCAATGATTCAAGCGGGTGTTTCATGGCTTTGTTAAACGTAAGTTAAAACGCCATTGTCCGGGATATCGCCTGGTAAGGCAAATATGCTGTCTATTGTCCCGCCCAGATTTCACAATGTTTTTGTACCAGGCCTATCAGCGATCCGCCGTCGGCAATAAACTCCCGCATATATTGCGCTTCGTTACCGCCTTTTTTCACCTGCAGACGTAGTGCGTCAATGGCGCTGTCGGCGCCCAGCTTGCGCGCAGAGGGGGTAACGTTGTCCAGCAGACGCAGCGTATCATCTGCCAGGCGACGGCGGTCGCCGGTATAGGCATCGGTTAGCACGCCCTCTAGACCATAGCGGCAAGCCTGAAAACGGTTGAATTTATATAACAGATAGTCTTGTTCCTGCGGTTTAAAGGGACGCTCGGTCAGCAGCCAGTGCGCGGTCGCCTGAATCAACCCTGCCATATTGATGGCATGATCAAGGGTGAGCGGCGTATCCATCACCCGAACTTCTACCGTGCCAAAGGCCGGGCTGGGGCGGATATCCCAGTGCAAATCTTTGATGCTGTCGATCATCGTGGTGTAAGACAGACGACGAAATAGTCCGGCAAACTCTTGCCAGTTACTGACCCACGGCATGGGACCGTTATCGGGAAAAGCGGAAAAAATATTCAGGCGCGCGCAGGCAAAACGGGTGTCAGATCCTTGCATATAGGGAGACGCGGCGGAGAGCGCAATAAAGTGTGGCACAAAATGCGACAGCCCGTGTAAAAGATAAATCGCATCGTCGCCGTTCGCGCAGCCGACATGGACATGCTGGCCGAAAACCGTCGCCTGTTGAATTAAGTAGCCGAAATTTTCCAGCGTGCGTTGATAGCGCTCATTATCACAGACCTCCTGACGCTGCCATTTTTGAAAAGGGTGCGTACCGCCGCCGCAAATGCCGAGATGGTGTTCCGACGCCGCCTGTAAAATAACGTGCTGCATGGCAGAAAGTTGGGCCGCCGCCTGGTCAATATCGCGGCAGACGCCCGTGGCCATCTCCAGCATACTTTCGGTGATATCGTGCTTAATTTCTCCCGCAGTAAGTTGGGGCTTAACGGCGTCGATCAGTGTAGAAGAGTCCTGACTTAAATCGTAGCCAGGTGGATTGATCACCTGCATCTCCAGCTCAATACCAAGCGTATAAGGTTCAGAAACGTGAAAATCATTCAGCGTCATAGTGATCTCATTTATCGGGGTATTGCGCTAAGTATAGAAGCGGGAGCGCTCCTGTCGTGGGGAAAGCGCATTATTGCAAAAACAAGAGTAATAACGCTATTGTCACGTTGAAACCATTCTGTACGGACGGTACGTTCAGCCATCGTGGCGGCAAAGGCTGGCAGCAGATGTAACGAGATGTGCGTGGCGGTAAGCGAGGTAACTTTTGCGCTATCGAATCCCGGGAGCGTGACGCGGTCTGAAAAGGCTTTATAAACGCTCTCTTTGGCGGAGAAGGCCAGCGTCAGGGCAAGCGGAAAAGGGAGCGAGCTCGCCTGGAGAATTTGGTGCTCATCGCTATCGATAATGGACGGCGCCAGCTCTGTCGCCGTGTGCTGACTCATGATTTTTTCTATATCAACGCCGACACGTTGTCGGGATATGACGGCCAGCGCCGTTGACGCACAGTGGCTGATGCTGCCAAATAGGCCGTCCGGCCATAGCGGCTGTCGCTTGTCGCCAATACCGGGCACTGTCCTGACGCCCACCTCGCGTAGCGCGTGAACGGCGGCAATGCGGCCTGCCAGATGTTCAGCTTTACGCTTGCGTCCGGCAGACCGGAGCCGATCGTGATGAGGAAGCCATAGCAGGTCGTGTTCGTGAAAGCTGCTCGCATCAAAGTCGACGATATGCAGCCTGTGTCCGGCAAAGGGAAGGGGAAAATGAGATGTCCGCATCGTTTTTTGCTAATTCCCTCCCCCGAATGAGGGAGGGAAGGTTGCCATCAGAAATGGGTATTAATGCTCATATACCACGTACGTCCCGGTTCGTTATAGGTGTACGCGCCAGCGCCCGCCATATAAGCGCCAGTTTGAGTATCCCTGACGGTTTGCGCGTTACCTTCACGCCACAGACGTTTGTCAAAGAGGTTATCCACGCCACCGGTCAGGCTGACATTTTTGGTCACGTCCCAGGTCGCGCTCAGGCCAACAATACTGTATGGGCTGACCGCTTGCTTATCTGTTCCGGTAACGGGGTTACCCTGATAATCATATTTCTTCGGCTCTTGTTTGCCGTACCAGGTGAAGGTCGATTGCAGAGAAACGTCCTGACGTACCTGCCAGCTCAGGGTTGAGTTAAGCGTGTACTGTGGAATAATCGACAGGCGTTCGCCGGTCTCTTTGTTTTTACTCTGCAGCATATACGTAACGTTATTCGTCCAGTTGACGGTGTCGCTAACCGGTACGTTTAACGTGCCTTCCAGACCTTCAACGACCGCTTTCGGCACGTTCTCCCACTGATAGACATCCGTTTTGCCGTTGTTGATACGCTGCAACGGCACCGTACCCGCTTCAATCTTATTGCGGTAATCATTGCGGAACCAGGTGATGCCGGCCAGCCAGCCATCGCGTTTAAATTCCAGACCGATCTCTTTATTGATGCTGGTCTCGGCTTTCAGATCATCGTTACCCATCATATAGCAGCCGATGCCGGTACCCGCGCCAGTCGCGTAGCAACCCTGACCTTTACTGTACAAAATATAGTTTGGGTTAGTCTGGTACAGACTCGGGGCTTTATAAGCGCGGGCGATCCCCATTTTCAGGGTAAAGTCATCCCCCAGACCTTGCGACAGGTTCAGCGACGGGCTCCAGTTATCCCCCACAATACTGTGATGATCGAAACGTAGCCCCGGCGTCAGCATGGTGCTGTCGGTCAGTTCCATGTTGTTTTCAGCAAACAGAGAGAAAATTTCCGCTTTTGAATAGGGGCTACGATTGGTACTGCTGTAACCCGGGATATTTCCCCCCATAAAGGTTTGCGAGTTGGAGAGCTCGTCTTTCATACGCTGTTGGGCCCATTCGCTACCCAGCGTCAGGTTTTGATTGACCAGCAGATCGAAAGGAAGGCTCACTTCGCTGTGTAGGGTGACGTCATTCAAATCGGCATCGGCATATTTTTGCGATGCTTTGGGATCGAAAATTCCTTCGGTGCCGCCTGCTAAGCCTTCCGGCATCCGGGAGTTACGGGTATGTTCGTATTGCACCCAGTTACTGGTGGTTACGCCATTATCCCAGCCGCCGTTCCAGGTCAGAGAGTAGTTCTGCCGATAGAGGCGGTTCGTCTCTTTTCCGTAATTATCTTTCACCAGTTGGTTCGTATTGGTGTTCTGAGTATCACCGGCATAGAGATTGCCCTGGCGACTGTATCCGGCCTCCAGCTCCAGAGACTGAAGCGGAGCAAAATCCCAACGAACTACGCCGTTGATATCTTTGTTAATGACCCCCTCGCGTCCTGCCGGTAGCGTGTCGGCGTAACTCCCGGTACGTTCAGACTGATGCCCCTGGTTAATATTACGCGCATCCGCCTGCGTTTTGTCGAGGTTGCCATACAGACGGAAGCTGAAATCCCCGCCCAGCGGGCCGTTCAGGCTAAAGTTAGTGCGTTTGGTCGCGCCTTCGTCTTTATGTTCCGGCGCGTTGAAATAGGTATTCCAGGAACCGTGCCACTCGCTACCGCCTTTTTTGGTAATGATATTGACCACGCCACCCGCCGCGCCGTTGCCGTAGCGTGCGGCGGCAGGGCCACGCAGCACTTCAATGCGTTCGATCATCTCCGGCGGCACCCACGCGGTATCGCCACGGGTATCGCGTTCGCCGCGCCAGCCCAGGCGTACCGAGTTACGGCTGGTGACGGGTTTACCGTCTATCAGGATGAGGGTGTTTTCCGGCCCCATGCCGCGAATATCGATTTGGCGATTATTCCCGCGCTGACCGCTGGTGGAGTTGCCGGTCAGGTTCACGCCCGGCATGGTGCGGATGATTTCTGACACGTCGCGCGCGGGCGGATTTTTGCGGATCTCATCGGCGGTGATGGTGGATACGCCTGGCGCCTGTAGGTTTTGCTGGGCAGCGGTCACCACGATGGTGTCTTCATTGGTGAGCGCAGCGCTATCGGTTTTTTCTTCCGCCATCACGGGCAGAGCGGCCCCGTAAATCCCTAAATTGACCAGTAAGGTCAGGGAATGAATCTTCTTGTTCATTGTATATCCTGCTTTTCTTTAGCCACATAAGCCAAAGCGCCCGTCAAAGGCATTGGCCGGGTGGTGAAATTGTGTTCGCGCGTCCCATAGCGCGACAATACGCTATTGCAAATGCAAATAGTTATCAATAATATTATCAATATATTTCACCTTTTATATACAAAATTCATAATAAACACAGGGTTATAATGAAAGAGGCGCTGGCAACGGGAAGTGAGGCCTGGTGGAGGACGAAAACCGGGCCGGAATGGATACGGGAAAAAGACGGAAATTATCGGGTCACTTTTTGGTGGCGCGACCCGCAGGGAAACGAAACACACTCCCCGATACGGCGTGTCTGGGTCTACATCACTGGCGTAACCGATCATCATCAAAACGCGCAGCCTCAGACGATGGCGCGTATTGCCGGAACGGATGTCTGGCGCTGGAGTACGGCGCTTAGCGCTAACTGGCGCGGCAGCTACTGTTTTATTCCTACCGAGCGCGATGACGTTTTTGCCGCTTTTGCGCCGGGCGAAACACCCGATCGGAACGCACTGCGTGAAGGCTGGCGACAGCTATTACCGCAGGCGATTGCCGACCCGCTTAATTCGCAAAGCTGGCGGGGAGGACGTGGTCATGCGGTTTCGGCGCTGGAAATGCCGGATGCGCCCCTTCAGCCGGGATGGGATCGTCCTGAAACGCCGTACTCGCCGCCTTTGATGATGCAGTGGCATAGCGCACGTCTGGGCAATTCCCGCCGCGTATGGATATTGACGACCGGAGACAAGGCGCCGGAGGAAAGACCGTTGGCTATTCTGCTGGACGGTCAATTCTGGGCGGAAAATATGCCCGTCTGGCCCGCGCTCGCCTCGCTGACTCATCAACGTCTGCTTCCCGGTGCCGTCTATCTGCTGATTGACGCGATTGATACTCAACACCGCAGCCAGGAGTTGCCCTGCAATGCCGACTTCTGGCTGGCGGTGCAGCAGGAACTGTTGCCGCAAGTCAGAGCCGTGACGCCTTTTAGCGATGATGCCGGGCGAACGGTGGTCGCCGGACAGAGTTTTGGCGGCCTGTCGGCGCTGTATGCCGGCCTGAACTGGCCGACGCGTTTTGGCTGTGTACTAAGCCAGTCAGGATCGTTCTGGTGGCCCCATCGCATCACCCCGCCGGAGGGGGAAGTCATTACCCGGCTGAAAACCGGCGCATTATGCGCGCGCGGACTGCGTATCGTACTGGAGGCCGGCGTGCGTGAACCGATCGTGTTTCAGGCGAATCAGGCGCTTTATGCCCAACTGAATACCTCGCAGCAGTCCATTTTCTGGCGTCAGGTTGACGGCGGACACGATGCGCTTTGCTGGCGCGGCGGGCTAACGCAAGGGCTGATGCTGCTTTGGCAGCCGCTTATCGACACGCTTTAACCGGGCACATGTCCATGACAGGAGTTGAGTATGGAATTCAGTAATCCCTTCGATAATCCGCAGGGACAGTTTTACATCCTGCAAAATGCGCAGCGTCAATTCAGCCTTTGGCCAGCGGCGTGCGCGCTTCCCGCAGGCTGGGACGTGGTATGCGAACCGCAATCGCAGGACGCGTGCCAGCAGTGGCTTAATACGCGCTGGACAACACTGAATCCGGCCCATTATGCCGATAAGCAGGAGGCGAAATGACGCAGCGTTTACCGTTAGTCGCCGCCCAGCCAGGGATCTGGATGGCGGAAAAACTCTCTGATTTACCCTCCGCCTGGAGCGTGGCGCACTACGTGGAACTGAATGGCGAGCTGGATGCCCCCTTGCTGGCAAAAGCGGTAGCGATAGGGATGCAACAGGCGGATACGCTACGGATGCGTTTTACCGAAGAGAACGGCGAGGTCTGGCAATGGATAGATCCTGAGCGCACCTTCGGCGAGCCCCCGATTGCCGATTTACGCGACCAGCCCGATCCGCATCACGCGGCGCTGACGTTAATGCAGGCGGATTTACGGCAAAACCTGCGCGCAGATAGCGGTAAGCCGCTGGCTTTTCACCAGTTAATCCGCATTGATGATACCCGCTGGTATTGGTATCAGCGCTATCACCATTTGCTGGTGGATGGCTTTAGCTTCCCGGCGATAACCCGCCAGATTGCGGCGATTTATCGCGCCTGGCAGAGCGAGGCCCCTACACCGGAGTCGCCTTTTACCCCCTTTGCGGATGTGGTCGAGGAATATCAGCGCTATCGCCAGAGCGAGGCCTGGCAGCGTGACGGCGCCTTCTGGGCGCAGCAGCGCCGCGAGCTGCCGCCGCCGGCGTCAATGTCTGCCGCGCCGCTGCCGGGGCGGTCGGCGAGCGCGGATATTCTGCGTATGAAATTGAGCGCGCCGGAGGGGGCGTTTCGCCAACTGGCGGCGCACATGCCTGAGATACCGCGAGCGGATCTTGCCCTGGCGCTGGTGACGTTGTGGCTGGGACGATTATGCGGGCGTATGGATTATGCCGCCGGATTTATCTTTATGCGGCGGATGGGCTCAGCGGCGTTAACGGCGACCGGGCCTGTCCTTAACGTGTTGCCGCTGGCGGTTAACCTTCATGCGACGGAAGATCTGCCAACGCTGGCGAAGCGTCTTGCGGCGCAGTTAAAGAAGATGCGCCGCCACCAGCGTTACGACGCCGAACAGATTGTACGCGATAGCGGGCGAGCCGCAGGGGAGACGCCGCTATTTGGCCCGGTGCTCAACATAAAAGTATTTGATTATCATCTGGATCTTCCTGGCATACAGGCGCAAACCCATACCCTGGCGACGGGGCCGGTTAACGATCTTGAACTGGCGCTTTTTCCGGATGAAAACGGCGGTCTGGATATTGAATTGCTGGCGAATGCACAGCGTTACGATGATGCCACGCTCTCCCGCCATGCCTTACGATTGATGGCGCTTATCACGCAGTTTGCGGATAACCCGGCGCTGCGCTGCGGCGATGCGCAAATGCTGCTGGCGGAAGAACAAACGCAATTAACACACCTTAATAATACGGCGGTAACGATTCCCACCGCCACGCTTAGCGATTTGGTGGCGCAGCAGGCGCAAAAAACGCCAGAGGCTGCCGCGTTGGCAGATGCGCATTATCACTTTACCTACCGTGAAATGCGTGAACAGGTTGTGGCGCTGGCATACGCGCTGCGGGAACGCGGCGTTCAGCCTGGCGATAGCGTGGCGGTGGCGTTGCCGCGGTCGGTTTTCCTGACCTTAGCGCTGCATGGCATTGTCGAGGCGGGCGCCGCCTGGCTGCCGCTGGATACCGGTTATCCTGACGATCGGCTGCGAATGATGCTGGAAGATGCGCAGCCGAAACTGTTAATTACGACTCAGGCGCAGCTGGCGCGCTTTCACGATATTCCGGGGATGGAATATTTGTGTTATAGCCAACCGCTATCGGTCAGTGACGCCACTCCGCTGGGGCTGTCATTACCGCATCATACCGCTTACATCATTTTCACCTCTGGCTCGACGGGCAGGCCGAAAGGGGTGATGGTGGGACAAACGGCGATAGTCAACCGGCTGCTGTGGATGCAGGATCACTATCCGTTGACGGCGGATGATGTAGTAGCGCAAAAAACGCCGTGCAGTTTTGACGTCTCAGTATGGGAGTTTTTCTGGCCGTTTATCGCCGGGGCGAAACTAGTGATGGCTGAACCGGAAGCGCACCGCGACCCGCTCGCGATGCAGCGGTTCTTTGCGCAATACGGTGTTACGACCACCCATTTTGTGCCGTCGATGCTGGCGGCCTTTATTGCCTCGCTCACGCCAGCGTCGGCTGGGAAAAGCTGCGCTTCCTTAAAGCGCGTTTTCTGTAGTGGCGAGGCCCTGCCGACGGCGCTGTGCCGCGAATGGGAGACGTTAACCAACGCGCCGCTACACAATCTGTACGGGCCAACGGAGGCCGCGGTGGATGTGAGCTGGTATCCGGCCTGTGGCGATGAGCTGGCGGCTGTTGACGGCAACAGTATCCCGATTGGTTATCCCGTCTGGAATACCGGTTTGCGTATTCTCGATGCGCATATGCAGCCGGTGCCGCCGGGCGTGGCTGGCGATCTCTATCTTACCGGTATCCAACTGGCGCAGGGCTATCTGGGGCGTCCGGATCTTACCGCCAGCCGTTTTATCGCCGATCCTTTTGCGCCAGGCGAACGGATGTACCGTACCGGAGATGTGGCGCGCTGGCTGGATTCCGGCGCGGTGGAGTACCTGGGGCGCAGCGACGATCAGCTCAAAATTCGGGGGCAACGTATTGAACTGGGCGAGATTGACCGCGTCATGCAAACGCTGCCGGATGTTGAACAGGCGGTAGCACATGCCTGCGTCTTTAATCAGGCGGCGGCGACGGGCGGGGATGCCCGGCAACTGGTCGGCTATCTGGTGTCGCACTCCGGTTTGCCGCTGGATTTACCAGCGCTGCAGGAAAAATTACGCCAAAAACTTCCCGCGCATATGGTGCCAGTTGTGCTGTTGCAACTTGCCAGCTTGCCGCTTAGCGCTAATGGCAAGCTGGATCGCAAAGCCCTGCCGCTGCCGGACCTGACGCCGCGCGTGAAAGGGCGTGCGCCGCAGTCCGCAACGGAGATTGCTGTCGCCGCGGCGTTTTCCCGCCTGCTGGGCTGTGAGATTAACGATGTTGAAAGTGATTTCTTTGCGCTGGGCGGACACTCGCTGCTGGCGATGAAACTGGCCGCGCAGCTAAGCCAGACGTTTAATCGCCAGGTGACGCCGGGGCAGGTGATGGTGGCGTCTGACGTGGCGCAGTTGAGTAAGCTGCTCGATACTGACGATGACGAACGCTCGCGCAATCTGGGGTTCGGGCCGCTGTTGCCGCTGCGTGAAAGCGATGGTCCAACGTTATTTTGTTTCCATCCGGCGTCGGGGTTCGCCTGGCAATTTAGCGTATTATCACGCTATCTCAGCCCGTCGTGGTCGATTATGGGGATTCAGTCGCCGCGCCCCGCTGGCCCTATGCAAACCGCAACCACCCTTGATGAGGTATGTGAACATCATCTGGCGACTTTGCTCGCCCGGCAGCCGCATGGCCCTTATTATTTATTAGGCTATTCGCTGGGCGGGACGCTGGCGCAAGGGATCGCCGCCCGGTTGCGCGCACGCGGCGAAACCGTAGCGTTTTTGGGGTTACTGGACACCTGGCCGCCGGAAACGCAAAACTGGCGGGAAAAAGAGGCGAATGGCCTCAATCCGGACGTATTGGCGGAAATTGAACGTGAACGCGCAGCGTTTGTCGCCGCTCAGCAGGGAAATGCCTCCGAAGCCTTATTTACCGCCATTGAAGGCAATTATGCGGATGCCGTCCGTTTGCTGACGACGGCGCATAGCGTACCGTTTGATGGACATGCTACGCTCTTTGTGGCGGATAAAACGGTGCCGGAAGGCGTATCGCCTGAACAGAGCTGGTCGCCGTGGATAGAGTCTTTGGCTATTTATCGCCAGCCGTGCGCGCATGTAGATATTATTTCTCCCTCCGCTTTTGAAACTATCGGGCCCATCATCAGCGAGCTCATTAATAAATAACGGGCGTTGTTTCTGCCTTTAACAAATTAAATCCTGAAACCCATAATAATTACTAATTATTATGGGTTTTTTATTGCAACGATTAATTCTTTTAACATAAGTGATACATGCTACAGGCAAGTTTAATTCCGAATATTTAGCTTTTCGGGCACTGGCGCGCAAAGAGTGTTTCGGATAATTCTGACTTGCTGTTAGAATCTCTGACAGGAATGTGTTCTTTCATTGGATAAAGTTTTCAGGTCATACGGCATGCCATCTCTTAATGTAAAACAAGAAAAACATCAGTCACTTGCAGGTTACTCACTGCCGCCCGCCAACAGTCATGAAATCGATTTGTTTAGCCTTATAGAGGTGTTATGGCAGGCGAAACGTCGTATTCTTGCTACCGTTTTCGCCTTTGCGTGCGTGGGGTTGCTTCTGTCCTTTCTGCTGCCGCAAAAATGGACCAGCCAGGCGATTGTCACACCGGCGGAGTCGGTACAGTGGCAGGGGCTGGAGAGAACGTTGACCGCGCTGCGCGTGTTGGATATGGAGGTAAGCGTTGATCGGGCCAGCGTATTTAATCTGTTTATTAAAAAGTTTAGCTCGCCCTCGCTGCTGGAAGAATATCTTCGTTCTTCTCCGTATGTCATGGATCAATTAAAAGGCGCGCAAATAGACGAGCAGGATCTTCACCGGGCGATTGTCGTGCTGAGCGAAAAAATGAAAGCAGTGGACAGTAATGCCGGCAAGAAAAATGAAACATCATTATTCACGTCGTGGACGTTGAGTTTTACCGCGCCGACGCGGGAAGAAGCGCAAAAAGTGCTGGCTGGCTATATTCAGTACATCTCTGATATCGTCGTGAAAGAGACGCTGGAAAATATTCGTAACCAGCTGGAAATCAAAACCCGCTATGAGCAGGAAAAGCTGGCGATGGATCGGGTGCGTCTCAAAAACCAGCTTGATGCCAATATTCAACGTCTCCATTATTCGCTGGAAATCGCCAACGCCGCCGGCATTAAGAGACCGGTTTACAGTAATGGTCAGGCGGTAAAAGATGATCCGGATTTTTCTATTTCTCTCGGCGCGGATGGTATTTCCCGCAAACTGGAAATTGAAAAAGGGGTAACGGACGTGGCCGAGATCGACGGTGATTTGCGTAACCGTCAATACCATGTTGAACAACTGGCGGCAATGAATGTGAGCGACGTGAAGTTTACCCCGTTTAAATATCAACTGTCGCCGTCTCTGCCAGTGAAAAAAGATGGCCCGGGTAAAGCGATCATTATTATTCTGGCGGCGTTGATTGGCGGTATGATGGCCTGCGGCGGCGTATTACTGCGTCACGCGATGGTCTCGCGTAAAATGGAAAACGCGCTGGCGATAGATGAACGGTTAGTCTGATTTAAACGAAAAGCCGGATAGCGATTATCCGGCTTTGTCATCTGTGTGAACGACTATCGCCGCCCCAGCGGTACCACCAGCGGCGTCCCGGCAACCGGATCGTCGATAATCATACAGCGCAGCCCATAGATTTTTTCGATAAGCTCTGCGGTAACAATCTCTTTCGGCGCGCCCTGCGCGACAATGTTACCTTCGCGTAATGCAATCAAATGCGTGGCGTATCGGCAGGCTTGATTCAGGTCGTGCAGGACGGCGGCGAGCGTATAACCTTTTTCGCGGTTGAGATCGCTTAACAATTCCAGCAAATCAATTTGATGGCTAATATCCAGCCACGTTGTCGGCTCATCCAGCAGCATGATGGACGTTTCCTGCGCCAGCACCATGGCTATCCACGCCCGCTGGCGTTGGCCGCCGGACAGAGTATCTACGCTTTGCGTCGCCAGTGAGGTGATACCTGTTGCACGCATGGCACTGGCGACGGCATCGGCATCTTCCTTACGCCAGCGGGTAAATAACGGCTGATGCGGATACCGCCCTCTGGCGACCAGCTCTTGTACGGTGATATCGCCCGGCGTAGTGGCGTTTTGCGCCAGCAATCCGATGCGCCGCGCCACCTCTTTACTGGCGTAACGCTGTATTTGTTCTCCATCCAGCCAGACATGGCCGTCAACAGGCGTCATCAGACGGCTTAGCGTGCGTAGTAACGTTGACTTGCCGCAGCCGTTAGGGCCGATGATGGCGGTAAAATGACCGTCCGGAATCGAAACATTAAGGTTTTTTGCGACGGTATAGCTGCCATAACCCAGCGTTAACTGGTCGCCGCGCAAACGGGCTACGGATTCGGTCATTTTTTGCGGGACTCCTGAATTAACAAGACGATAAGGTAAATACCGCCGAGGCTGACGGTGACCACGCCCACTGGAAGCTGATAAGGCATAAACAGTTGCTGCGCGCACGCATCGGCGGCCAGTAGTAATAATGCGCCGCACAGCGCCGACTGGGTTAATCCCCAGCGCGCTGTGCCGCTAAGACGGCGGGCGATGTGCGGCGCGACAAGGGCAATAAACGAGATGGGGCCTGCCAGTGCCGTTGCCGCAGCGGTGAGCGACACCGCCACCAGCATCAGCATCAGGCGTGACCGCTCCACGCTAACACCCAGCGCGCAGGCGCTGTCATCGCCCATCTCCAGCAGCCGCATACGACGCACCAGTAGCGCGGCGCCTGTCAGCATCACAATAATCAGCGGCGCCGAAGGCCAGGTTTTTGCCCATGTCAGACCGTTGAGCGACCCGGCGTTCCATAAGCCGGCGGTGAGCGCCGTTTCCAGCGACGCCTGCAACAGAAGCCAGGTATTAAAGGCGACTAACATCGCGCGGATGCCGATACCGATGATAATCAGCCGGAAAGTTTCAATCCCGTTACGCCAGGCGAGCAGCCAGACAATCAATGACGTGACGATACCGCCCGCCATTGCCGCCAGCGCGATCGCGGTAAGATGCTGGCCAAACAGGACCATTGCGACCAGTACGCCGCTCCAGGCGCCGGTATTAAAGCCCATCACATCAGGGCTGCCTAGCGGGTTACGCATCAGCGACTGAAAAATCGCGCCACTGACGCCAAGCGCAGCGCCAATCAGCAACGCCATTAATACGCGCGGTAGTCGCCATTCGGTTACGACAAGGGTGATGTTACGCGGCGCGTCGCCCAACAGCGCGGCAATAATCTGCCCGGTCTCAAGAGGCACGGCGCCGCTTTGCAGGCTCCATAAACCAATGGCGAAGCAGCCAGCCGCCAGAAGCAGGCAGCTTACGATAAGCCGACGAGAAAGAAACATCACAGGCCGCCTCCGTTCGATTTACGGCGTACCAGAAAAATAAGTACCGGCGCGCCGATAAATGCACTGACAACCGATACGCGGAGTTCGCCCGGCACCAACAGACGACCAATAATATCGGCAAAAAGCAGCAGAGCAGGGGTTGCCAGTAGCGTCACTGGCAGCGACCAGCGGTGGTCTGCGCCCACCAGCCAACGCGCCATATGCGGCATCATCAGACCAATAAAGGCGATAGGGCCAACCAGCGCCGTTGCGCTGCCGCACAAGACGGTAATCGCCAGTAAACCGATAAGTTGGGTGCGCGCCACTTTACTCCCCAGCGCCGTCGCGGTATCGCTGCCGAGGCTCAGGCTGTTCAGCGCTCGGCTCAGAAATAGCGCCACGATCCCAGCGATAACCACGGGCGCGAGCGCGACTTTCAACGTTTGCAGGCTGCGAATATCCAGCGATCCCGCCTGCCAGAAGCGAAGCTGGTCATAGACCTCTGGATTTAACAGCGCGATGCCGCTGGTCAGCCCTTCCAGTACCGCGCCAAGCGCCACGCCCGCCAGTGTCAGGCGGACCGGGCTTAACTGGCCGCCGCCCTGACTACCGGTGAAGGCGACAATCAGCGATGCGATAAGCGCGCCGCTAAATGCCATGAAAAGCTGTTCCAGCGGCGTGGAGAAACCAAACAGCGCCGCGCCCAGTACAATGGCGAAGCTGGCGCCGTTGTTAACGCCCAGAATCCCCGGGTCGGCGAGCGGGTTGCGAGTAAGTGTTTGCATGAGCGCCCCGGCGAGACCCAACGCGCCGCCTGCCAGTAATCCGGCCAGCGTACGCGGCAAACGCGCATCCAGGACGATGGTGCAATCGGCGCTTTGGCACACGCCGGTGAACGCCTCCAGCACGACGGCGGCGGGCAGCGGTTTCGCGCCAATGACCAGGCTTAAAACCGCGGCGAGACTCAGTAATAACAACAATCCGGGCACGGCAAACGCGCGCGTCACGGAAAATGAGCATGACATAGTAACTTCCCTGGTAATGATAGTAATTATCGTTATCTATCTTATTTGGTTATGTTAGCATGTGCAGCCATTGAATGGATATTTAAAAAAACTCGCATTAAGGCGTTGTAATGAATCGACAATCCTGGCTGCTCAATCTCAGCCTGTTGAAGACGCACCCTGCATTTCGCGCAGTATTTCTGGCCCGTTTTATCTCTATTGTCTCGCTGGGGCTGCTTGGCGTGGCGGTTCCGGTACAGATCCAAATGATGACGCACTCCACCTGGCAGGTAGGGCTGTCGGTAACGTTAACCGGCGGCGCCATGTTTATTGGCTTAATGGTGGGCGGCGTACTGGCCGATCGCTACGAACGTAAAAAGGTGATTCTGCTGGCGCGCGGTACTTGCGGTATTGGCTTTATTGGCCTGTGCGTGAACGCGATGTTGCCGGAACCGTCATTGCTGGCGATATATCTCCTTGGCCTGTGGGACGGCTTTTTCGCGTCTCTGGGCGTGACCGCGTTACTGGCGGCGACGCCAGCGCTGGTCGGAAGAGAAAATCTGATGCAGGCCGGCGCGATTACCATGCTGACGGTACGTCTGGGATCGGTTATTTCGCCGATGTTGGGGGGCATATTGCTTGCCAGCGGCGGCGTAGCCTGGAACTATGGGCTGGCGGCCGCCGGGACGTTTATTACGCTATTGCCGTTACTGACGCTGCCGCGACTGCCTGTCCCTCCGCAGCCGCGGGAAAATCCATTTATCGCGTTACTGGCAGCATTTCGTTTTTTGCTCGCCAGTCCGCTTATCGGCGGTATTGCGCTGCTTGGCGGCCTGGTGACGATGGCAAGCGCGGTACGCGTCCTCTATCCGGCGCTGGCGATGAGCTGGCAGATGTCGGCGGCGCAAATCGGTTTGCTGTATGCGGCAATTCCGCTGGGGGCGGCCATTGGCGCGCTGACCAGCGGACAACTGGCGCATAGCGTTCGTCCGGGGCTCATTATGCTGGTTTCGACAGTGGGTTCTTTTCTGGCGGTGGGGCTGTTCGCCATCATGCCGGTCTGGATCGCAGGTGTTATCTGTCTGGCACTGTTTGGCTGGCTTAGCGCCATCAGTTCGTTATTACAATATACCCTGCTGCAAACCCAGACGCCGGAAAATATGTTGGGGCGAATGAACGGCCTGTGGACTGCGCAAAACGTCACGGGAGACGCTATCGGCGCGGCGCTGTTAGGCGGTCTTGGCGCAATGATGACGCCGGTCGCTTCCGCGAGCGTGAGTGGATTCGGGCTGGTAATTATTGGTTTGCTGCTGCTGTTAGTGCTGGGCGAGCTACGTCGTTTTCGCCAGACGCCGCCGGTTAGCGATGCTGGCTGATGAAGAGGCGTTTATCCGACTGACAAAATCGGTCTGGTCAGTCGGATAAGACTCCGATAAGGCTAAAACAGGGCGGCCAGCCGGTTAAGCAGCAACGTTGCGCTGTAATAATCCAGACGGAACGTCTCCGTGCCCAGGGCATAGACGCGCTTATTTTGCACCGCTGGCAGGTGCGCCAGCAGCGGATTGGCGTAAAGGGCCGCGACATCTTTGTTGTCGCCGGCAAACAGGAAAAGAGATTGGCCGTTTAACCCGGCGGCCAGATTTTCACCGCCAAGCTGAATGATATCGTGGCGCTTACCCTGGCTTTTGCTGGTTTGCAGCCCTCGGGGCAATGTCGCCAGCGTAAAGCCTAACTGCGTCAATAGCTTGCCTTGTGCTGATTCTGGCGTCCACAGATTGGCGCTATGCGCGGCAGGGGTATACACCAGCGCGCTAACCGGCTGCGGCGGCAGGGCGATTCGCTGTTTAACCGTCGTCAGTTGCGCCTCAAATTCCGCTATTCGCGCGGCGGCCTGTTTCTCCTGGCCGGTGATCTCGCCAAGCTGCGTGAGCAAACTCTGCCAGCTTTTATCGTCATAATTGATGACGAGCGTCGGCGCGATAGCGGAGAGCTGATCGTAAAGCGCCAGCGCGGAGTCGCCGCCGGTGGCGCTAATCAAAATGAGATCCGGCATTTGCGCGGCGACCGTTTCGGCATTCGGTTCGCCGATATACAGCCGGGCGACATGGCGAGCCTTTGCTACGTCGCTCCACTGACGCATAAACCCCTGATCGTCGGCAAAGCGGTTATTCGGCGTAGTGGCCCCGCTGGCGACGACGGGCGCATCAATCGCCAGCAGCGAGCCTGTTAACGTCACGCTGGTAGAGACGATACGCGCGGGTTTGTGGTCCAGAGTATGAACGCCGCGGCTGTCCTGGATTTGCCGGGGCCAACCGGCGTCCTGGGCTAAGGATATTCCTGAAATTGATAAACCAACCACTAAAAGCAGCCAACGATAAAAGGCGGGGAGTCTCACAATAGCGTCCTGTTATTAATAAAGTTAATGCTTCTCATTTTCATGTCAGCGGCAGCGAGATGCAAGCCTTAGTGCCATTTAACTCATGACCAGAGTTGACAGAGCGACGTTTTACTCTTAGGTTAGCGCACTAAAAATAGAAATAATAATCATTATTATACACAAAATCATTCAAGAAGCATCGCAACGGCAAGGGAAGAAATCCCCGCGAGCATAGATAACTGTGTGACCGGGGTTTCTGAGCGCAGCCAACAAAGAGGCAGCTTGAAAGATGAAGTGTATATAAGCCTTTATCATTGGAGGATGATATGGATATGTCACTGGCCGAGGACGCTCAGGAGACAATGGCAACGCTTGCTCCCGATCGCTTTTTCTTCATGTCGCCGTATCGCAGTTTTACCACTTCCGGGTGCTTCGCCCGTTATACCGAGCCTGCGGTTGCCGGAGATTCGCCGGATAGCCCTTTCCAGCAGAAATTGCGCCAGCAGTTTGCCGAGGCCAAATCGCAGGGCATCGCCAACCCTATCCTGGTGGGGGCGATCCCCTTTGATACCCGTCAGCCGTCGTCGCTATTTATCCCGATGGCGTGGCAGTCCTTTTCCCGCCAGCAAAAGCAGCGCACGGCGCGTTATTTTACTGACCATCAGCCACTGACGGTGACGGCGCGAAAGGCGATTCCGGAGCAGGATGCTTTTGAAGCAATGGTCGCACGCGCGGCTATGCTGACCGCCACGCCAGACGTCGATAAAGTGGTGCTTTCCCGGCTAATAGATATCACCACTGATGTGGCGGTGGATAGCGGAGCATTGCTGGAGCGGCTGGTTGCGCAGAATCCAGTTAGTTACAACTTCCATGTGCCACTGGCGGATGGCGGCGTTCTGCTGGGCGCCAGCCCCGAATTGTTGCTACGCAAAGAGGGCGAGCGGTTTAGTTCGCTGCCGTTAGCAGGCTCGGCACGCCGACAGCCGGATGACGTTCTGGATCGCGAGGCGGGAAACCGACTGCTGGCTTCACAAAAAGATCGCCATGAACATGAGCTGGTGACGCAGGCGATGAAGCAGATCCTGCGCGATCGCAGCACGGAACTGCAATTACCTTCCTCTCCGCAGTTGATCACCACGCCGACGCTATGGCATCTCGGTACGCCGTTTGAGGGCAAGGCCAACGCCGGAGAAAACGCGCTGACGCTGGCCTGTCTGCTGCATCCGACCCCTGCGTTAAGCGGTTTCCCCCATCAGGTCGCGAAAAAGCTGATTGCTGAACTGGAACCGTTCGATCGTGAACTGTTTGGCGGCATTGTCGGCTGGTGCGACGCCGAAGGAAACGGCGAGTGGGTAGTGACGATTCGTTGTGCGAAATTGCAAGGTAATCAGGTGCGCCTGTTCGCCGGCGCCGGGATTGTCCCTGCCTCTTCGCCAGTCGGCGAGTGGCGGGAAACCGGCGTCAAGCTCTCTACGATGTTGAACGTTTTTGGACTGCATTAAGGAACGATGATGCGTATACCTTTCACCCGTTGGCCGGATGAATTTGCCCGCCGTTATCGTGAAAAAGGCTACTGGCAAGACGTGCCGTTGACCGATATTCTGACCCGCCACGCTGACAGCGATAAGACGGCGGTCATTGAAGGCGAGCGCGCATTCAGCTATCGCCAGCTCAACCAGGCCGTGGATAATCTGGCCTGCAGTTTACGCCGTCAGGGCATCAAACCTGGCGAAACCGCTCTGGTGCAACTGGGGAATGTACCGGAACTGTATATCACCTTTTTCGCCCTGTTGAAGCTTGGCGTAGCGCCCGTTCTGGCGCTGTTTAGCCATCAACGTACCGAACTTAACGCCTATGCGATGCAGATCGCGCCGACGCTGGTGATTGCCGATCGCCAACATACGCTGTTCGCCGGGGAGGACTTTCTCAACACGTTTGTGGCTGAACACCGCTCTGTGCGGGTGGTGTTATTGCGCAACGACGACGGCGATCACAGCCTGGACGCGGCGATGCGGCAGGCGGCGGAAGATTTCACCGCCACGCCATCACCTGCTGACGAAGTGGCCTACTTTCAGCTTTCCGGCGGTACTACCGGCACGCCAAAGCTTATTCCCCGTACCCATAACGACTATTACTACAGCGTGCGCCGCAGCAATGAGATTTGCGGTTTCAACGAGGAGACGCGTTTTCTGTGCGCGATTCCCGCCGCGCATAACTACGCCATGAGTTCGCCGGGCGCGCTGGGCGTTTTTCTCGCCAAAGGAACGGTAGTGCTGGCGACCGATCCCAGCGCCACGCTCTGTTTCCCGCTGATCGAAAAACACCAGATTAATGCCACGGCGCTGGTGCCGCCCGCGGTCAGTCTATGGCTACAGGCTATCCAGGAGTGGGGCGGCAATGCGCCGCTGGCGTCATTAAGGTTATTGCAGGTTGGCGGCGCGCGGCTTTCTGCGACGCTGGCCGCCCGTATTCCGGCTGAAATTGGCTGTCAGTTGCAGCAGGTTTTCGGCATGGCGGAAGGGTTAGTGAACTATACCCGGCTGGACGATAGTCCGGAACGGATTATCAATACCCAGGGAAGACCCATGTGTCCGGACGACGAAGTGTGGGTGGCGGATGCCGACGGGAATCCACTGCCGCCGGGCGAGATTGGTCGTCTGATGACGCGCGGCCCCTATACTTTTCGCGGCTATTTCAACAGTCCGCAACACAATGCCAGCGCCTTTGACGCCAACGGTTTTTACTGCTCCGGCGATCTGATCTCCATTGATCAAGACGGCTACATCACCGTTCACGGGCGTGAAAAAGATCAGATCAATCGGGGCGGCGAGAAGATAGCCGCCGAAGAGATAGAAAATCTGTTACTGCGCCACCCGGCGGTGATCCATGCGGCGCTGGTCAGCATGGAAGATGAACTGCTGGGGGAAAAAAGTTGCGCATATCTGGTGGTAAAAGAGCCGCTGCGAGCGGTACAGGTACGCCGTTTCCTGCGAGAGCAGGGCGTGGCGGAATTTAAATTACCGGATCGCGTGGAGTGCGTTGCGTCACTGCCACTGACGCCGGTTGGTAAAGTCGATAAAAAACAATTACGCCAGCGGTTGGCGTCACGTTCACCGCTCTGAAGGAGAAAGAGAGATGGCCATTCCGAAACTACAGTCTTACGCGCTGCCCACCGCACTGGATATCCCGACCAACAAAGTGAACTGGGCATTTGAGCCGGAGCGCGCGGCGCTGCTCATCCACGATATGCAGGATTACTTTGTCAGCTTTTGGGGCCGCAACTGCCCAATGATGGACCAGGTGATTGCCAATATCACCGCTCTGCGCCAGTACTGTAAGGAACATCATATCCCGGTCTATTACACCGCTCAGCCGAAAGAGCAAAGCGATGAAGATCGCGCGTTACTCAATGATATGTGGGGACCGGGACTGACGCGCTCTCCGGAACAGCAGAAGGTGGTAGAAGCCTTAACGCCGGATGAGGCGGATACGGTGCTGGTGAAGTGGCGTTATAGCGCGTTTCACCGCTCGCCGCTGGAACAGATGTTAAAAGATACCGGACGCAATCAGCTCATCATTACCGGTGTGTATGCGCATATTGGCTGTATGACCACTGCTACCGATGCGTTTATGCGCGACATTAAGCCGTTTATGGTGGCGGATGCGCTGGCGGATTTCAGCCGGGAAGAGCATCTGATGGCGCTGAACTATGTGGCGGGGCGTTCCGGTCGCGTCGTCATGACTGAATCGCTGCTGCCGACGCCGGTTCCTGCCAGTAAAGCGGCGCTGCGGGCGTTGATTCTGCCGTTGCTGGATGAGACTGACGAGCCGCTGGATGATGAAAACCTGATTGATTATGGCCTGGATTCAGTACGCATGATGGGGCTGGCGGCGCGCTGGCGTAAAGTACACGGCGATATCGACTTCGTGATGCTGGCGAAAAATCCGACCATTGACGCCTGGTGGGCGCTGCTTTCTCGCGGGGTAGAGTAATGGCCAGCTTTGATTTTTCAGACAAAACGGTATGGGTGACCGGGGCGGGGAAAGGGATCGGTTACGCGACGGCGCTGGCGTTTGTTGACGCCGGGGCGCGGGTGTTCGGCTTCGATCGTGAATTTACGCAAGAGAATTATCCCTTTGCTACCGAAGTCATGGATGTGGCGGATGCCGCACAGGTTGCGCAGGTGTGTCAGCGTGTGTTGCAAAAAACGCCGCGGCTGGATGTGCTGGTCAACGCCGCCGGTATTTTGCGTATGGGAGCGACCGATGCGCTTAGCGTCGACGACTGGCAGCAGACATTTGCGGTCAATGTGGGCGGGGCATTTAACCTGTTTTCGCAGACGATGACGCAGTTTCGCCGTCAGCAGGGAGGGGCGATTGTTACCGTAGCCTCAGATGCGGCGCATACGCCGCGTATCGGTATGAGCGCCTACGGCGCCTCTAAAGCGGCGCTGAAAAGCCTGGCGCTAACCGTAGGGCTGGAGCTGGCGGGCTGCGGGGTGCGCTGTAATGTGGTGTCGCCCGGTTCGACTGACACCGATATGCAGCGCACTTTATGGGTGAGTGAAGATGCCGAACAGCAGCGTATCCGCGGTTTCGGCGAACAGTTTAAGCTCGGTATTCCGCTCGGTAAAATCGCCCGTCCGCAGGAGATAGCCAATACCATTTTGTTTCTTGCCTCCGATCTGGCCAGCCACATTACCTTGCAGGATATCGTGGTGGACGGTGGTTCAACATTGGGAGCCTGACGATGATCTGGAAACGGCATTTAACGCTGGATGAATTGAACGCTACCAGTCAGAACACGCTGGTGGCGCATCTGGGCATTGTTTACACCCGTCTGGGCGATGACGTGCTGGAGGCGGAAATGCCCGTCGATGCCCGCACTCATCAACCGTTTGGTCTGCTACACGGCGGCGCATCGGCAGCGCTGGCGGAGACGTTAGGATCAATGGCGGGTTATCTGATGACCCGCGACGGGCAGTGCGTGGTCGGGACCGAGTTAAACGCCACCCATCACCGCGCCGTCTCGCAGGGGAAAGTACGCGGCGTTTGCCTGCCGCTGCATCTGGGGCGGCAGAATCAAAGCTGGGAAATTACGCTCTTTGACGAGCAGGGGAGGCGCTGCTGCACCTGTCGCCTGGGAACGGTGGTAATGGGATAGTTCTGGCAAAGTAAAATGCAATTGCAGCGTTAATGAAGAAAGGAAGTGATCTGGTTAACACTGTAATGTAAAAAATGGGTAACGATCCAGTTTTATCATGTTGTTGTGTTGTTAATTACGGTAAAGGTGTTATAGAAACAAAATGTAACATCTCTCTGGAACACCCAAACGGACAACAACTATGAATAAATCAGGGAAATACCTTGTCTGGACAGCGCTCTCAGTATTGGGTGCGTTTGCCCTGGGCTATATTGCGTTAAATCGTGGGGAACAGATCAACGCGCTATGGATCGTGGTGGCGTCGGTCTGTGTCTATCTTATTGCGTATCGTTTTTATGGGCTCTATATCGCCAAAAAAGTGCTGGCGGTTGACCCAACGCGTATGACGCCCGCGGTACGTCATAATGATGGTCTGGATTATGTCCCGACCGATAAAAAAGTGCTGTTCGGTCACCATTTTGCGGCCATTGCTGGCGCAGGTCCGCTGGTCGGGCCGGTACTGGCCGCGCAGATGGGCTATCTGCCGGGGATGATCTGGCTGCTGGCGGGCGTTGTGCTGGCGGGAGCGGTGCAGGACTTTATGGTGCTGTTCGTCTCGACCCGGCGCGATGGGCGTTCGCTTGGCGAGCTGGTTAAAGAGGAGATGGGCGCGACGGCCGGGGTGATCGCGCTGGTGGCCTGCTTTATGATCATGGTGATCATTCTGGCCGTCCTGGCGATGATCGTGGTGAAAGCGCTGACCCATAGCCCGTGGGGAACGTACACTGTCGCGTTCACCATTCCACTGGCGATTTTTATGGGCATCTACCTGCGTTATCTGCGTCCGGGGCGCATCGGCGAGGTGTCGGTCATTGGGCTGGTATTTCTTATTTTCGCTATTATTTCCGGCGGATGGGTGGCGGCAAGCCCAACCTGGGCGCCGTACTTTGATTTTACTGGCGTGCAGCTTACCTGGATGCTGGTGGGTTATGGTTT
The DNA here is from genome assembly GCF_020268625.1 of Salmonella sp. JXY0409-18. Classification (NCBI taxonomy): domain Bacteria; kingdom Pseudomonadati; phylum Pseudomonadota; class Gammaproteobacteria; order Enterobacterales; family Enterobacteriaceae; genus Salmonella; species Salmonella sp. JXY0409-18. The sequence continues at coordinate 3,235,997 of NZ_CP084216.1, read as the reverse complement.
TGTCGCGGCGGTACTGCCGGTCTGGCTGCTGCTCGCGCCGCGTGATTACCTCTCTACCTTCCTGAAAATTGGTACGATTGTCGGTCTGGCGGTTGGGATTCTGATCATGCGTCCAACGCTGACTATGCCAGCGCTGACCAAATTTGTTGATGGTACAGGGCCGGTCTGGACAGGCGACCTGTTCCCGTTCCTGTTTATCACCATCGCCTGCGGCGCGGTATCCGGTTTCCATGCGCTCATCTCCTCCGGCACGACGCCGAAGATGTTGGCCAACGAAGGCCAGGCCTGCTTTATCGGCTACGGCGGGATGTTAATGGAATCTTTCGTCGCCATTATGGCGCTGGTCTCGGCCTGTATTATCGATCCGGGCGTTTACTTTGCGATGAATAGCCCGATGGCGGTACTGGCGCCAGCGGGGACTGCGGATGTCGTTGCTTCTGCTGCGCAGGTGGTCAGCAGTTGGGGTTTCGCTATCACGCCGGATACGTTACACCAGATTGCCAATGAAGTCGGCGAACAATCCATTATCTCCCGCGCAGGCGGTGCGCCAACTCTGGCGGTAGGGATGGCCTACATTTTACATGGCGCGTTGGGCGGCATGATGGATGTGGCGTTCTGGTATCACTTTGCCATTCTGTTTGAAGCGCTGTTTATTCTGACGGCGGTGGATGCGGGTACCCGTGCGGCGCGCTTTATGTTGCAGGATTTGTTGGGCGTAGTGTCGCCAGGGCTGAAACGTACCGATTCGCTGCCAGCGAACCTGCTTGCTACGGCATTGTGCGTGCTGGCGTGGGGGTATTTCCTCCATCAGGGCGTGGTCGATCCGTTGGGCGGTATTAACACCCTGTGGCCGCTGTTTGGCATCGCTAACCAGATGCTGGCGGGGATGGCGCTGATGCTTTGCGCCGTGGTACTGTTCAAAATGAAGCGTCAGCGTTATGCGTGGGTCGCGCTGGTGCCAACGGCCTGGCTGCTGATTTGTACGCTGACGGCGGGCTGGCAGAAAGCGTTTAGTCCGGATGCGAAAATCGGCTTCCTGGCCATTGCCAATAAGTTCCAGGCGATGATCGACAGCGGCAATATTCCGCCGCAGTACACCGAATCGCAGCTCGCGCAGTTGGTATTCAATAACCGTCTGGATGCCGGGCTAACAATCTTCTTTATGGTGGTGGTCGTGGTGCTGGCGGTCTTCTCTATTAAGACGGCGCTGGCCGCTCTGAAGATTGATAAACCGACGGCGAATGAAACGCCGTATGAGCCGATGCCGGAAAATGTGGATGAGATCGTGACGCAGGCGAAAGGCGCGCACTAATCTTTTTACATCAATAGCCCTCTCCAGAATAAGGAGAGGGCATTTGAATGACAGGTGACAACGATGTTCGATACGCTTTCGAAAGCCGGAAAATATCTGGGACAGGCCGCAAAAATGATGATTGGCGTGCCAGACTACGACAACTATGTGGAACATATGCGCATAACGCATCCGGATCAGACGCCGATGACCTATGAAGAATTTTTCCGCGAGCGGCAGGATGCGCGCTATGGTGGAAAAGGCGGCGCGCGTTGCTGCTGAGTGTTGCCAGGCCTGATAAGCGCAACGTCACCAGGCTATATTCTGAAAAATTCAACTTTTTCAAACGCCGCACGCAGGGTGTCAGGCGTTAACGTCACCGGTAAATAGTGGATGGATTCGACCGGGCGCAGGGTATGTGCGATTACCCTATCGATCTCGGCGGTGTTATGAATATCCACGTCCAGTTCGCTAAGTCGGGCCGGCAGATGAAATCGCCGGTACGCTGCAATCAATTGCGCCAGCACGTCATCTTGTCCCAGTAGCGCGCTTTGCACCAGAATGCCATAAGCCACTTTCGTTCCGTGCAGGAATTTTTCCGTTTGCGGCAGGACGGTCAGACCGTTGTGTACCGCATGGGCGGCGGCGACACGGGTATAGCGTTCCCCGAGGCCGCCGACCATACCGCCGCCAGCGATAATCGCATCCACCACGTCGCAAAATGCCTGGGTCAGCCGACGCTGCTGTTTATCCGCTAATGCTTGTTCGCTGCTGGTCAGCAGGAGATCGCGAATAGCGCACGCGCTGTTAATGCCCAGTCTTACGGTCAAAGGCAACGTTTCAGGCTGCGGCGCAAGCACAACGGCTTCATACCATTTCGCCAGCGTATCGCCAATGCCAGCTAACAGATAGTCATCGGGCGCCTGCAGAATAATGCGCGGTTCGACCAGCACCAGAAAATTGGCATCATCAAAAATTTCGAACTGTAACGCCTGTCCCGCGTCGTTATACCAGACGGAAAGCGGTGTCCAGGCGGCGCAGGTCGCCGCGATGGTCGGGATAGCGACAAACGGCAGCGCCAGACGGCGGGCGAGCGCTTTGGCGGTATCGAGCAGCGCGCCGCCGCCGACGCCTATCACCACCTGACGATCGTCGTTGCAGGCGTGCGCCAGTTGGGCAACATGGCGTTCGCTACAATGGCCGGTAAACTGCAGATGTTTTGCGCCAGCACGTTCAAACGCTTCCGGCAGGTAAGGCCGGGCGGCGGCAATCGCGCGTTCGCCGAACACCCAAACGGCGTGGGAAAGCTGTTCCGGCGTGAAAAAGTCTGTCAGTCTTCCGAGGCTTCCAGCATGGGAAAAATAATTCGCCGGGCCGGTAACGACGCGGATTTCAGTGTGGTTCATGTTGTGTTGTCCTTAGGGTCTTCTCACCGTTGTTATTATATTTAGACATCTAAACGTCTTGATTGCCAAATACTAACACCCTGTGATAGTGTGTCAACAACCACATCACTGGCGGGTATGAAGATAATGAGAAATAACCCACTGATTCCAAAAAGCAAATTGCCCAATCTTGGCACCACGATTTTTACGCAAATGAGCGCGCTGGCGCAGAAACATCAGGCAATAAATTTATCGCAAGGCTTCCCTGATTTTGATGGTCCTCGTTATTTGCACGAGCGGTTGGCTTATCATGTCGCGCAGGGCGCGAATCAATATGCGCCGATGACGGGCGCGCAGGCGCTGCGGGAGGCCATTGCCGATAAAACGGCGGAAATATATGGTTATCGACCCGATGACGTCAGTGATATCACCGTCACGGCGGGCGCGACAGAAGCGCTGTATGCGGCGATTACCGCGCTGGTGCGGGCAGGGGATGAGGTTATCTGTTTCGATCCCAGTTACGACAGCTATGCCCCGGCCGTGGCGCTTTCCGGCGGCGTGTTAAAACGCATAGCGCTTACGCCGCCGCATTTTCGCGTCGACTGGCAGGCGTTTTCGGCGTTGCTTAGCGAGCGCACGCGGCTGGTGATCCTCAATACGCCGCATAATCCCACCGCTACCGTCTGGTGTCAGGCGGATATCGAGGCGCTGTGGCAGGCTATCGGCGAGCGGGAAATTTATGTGTTAAGCGATGAAGTGTACGAACATATTTGTTTTGCCGTCGAAGGTCATGCCAGCGTATTGGCGCACCCTCAGTTACGAGAGCGGGCGGTTGCCGTTTCATCGTTTGGTAAAACCTTTCATATGACAGGATGGAAGATTGGTTACTGCGTTGCGCCTGCGGCCATTAGCGCCGAAATACGCAAAGTTCACCAGTACCTGACGTTTTGCGTCAATACGCCGGCGCAACTGGCGCTGGCGGATATGCTGCGCGCCGCGCCGGAACACTATCGCGCGTTACCCGATTTTTACCGGAAAAAACGCGATGTGCTGGTTAACGCGCTGGCGCAAAGCCGATTAAAAGTGCTGCCCTGTGAAGGTACCTATTTTCTTTTAATCGATTACAGCGCAGTGTCGACGCTAAATGACGTTGAGTTTTGTCAGTGGCTAACCGAAGAAGTCGGCGTCGCCGCTATTCCGCTCTCTGTCTTTTGCGCCGCCCCTTTCCCGCATCAGCTTATACGTTTATGTTTCGCTAAACAGGAATCAACGCTGCTGGCCGCCGCAGAGCGCCTGTGTAAACTGTAGTTATTTAACCGTCCACGCTCTGGAGAATCGACGGTCTGCAAAAAGCTCCTGCAGGCCGTTGATCTGTTTCAGGCGCAGGACTTCATCGGCGTCCATACCTAACTCCTGGCCGATTTTGCTTTCGTCCCAGCCTAGCAGAGAAAGTTCGCGCACGATTTCTGACATGGCGTGGATCTGGTGGCGTCCGCGCGCGCGGTTATGCCGAATGGTTGCCGCCATGCGTTCGTGACGTTCTCTGTCCAGACACGTTATCGGCAGGTAGCCTTTCAGACGCCTTTTCAGGACCGTTTTTCCTTTGCCCAGCTCATGACGGTGAAAACCGTCCACAATCTCGTACTCCTCCGCATCGGCCTTTACCACCACTATCGGCTGAGTAAACCCATCTTGTTCAATCGATTTAAGCAGCAGTTTTTTCTCCGGCGGCGCAACGTTATTCGGGTTGTAGTCATTAGGCGAAATATGATCGTTTTTCACCCACAGGACACAATCGACAGGCTCATCGCGAAAAGGACTAACGTTATGTATCGCCATTCTAAATTCATTAATGGCGGCGATTCTCTCTTCTTCAGGCAGTTCAGAGAGAAAGTGAGTTATTTCGGTTGTGAGTCGGTGTTGCATAAGATCCCCCATTCCTGGCGTTTAGCTTTCATACGTTCGTTATAACGCTGGTAATTCTTAGGTTTTGTCGGACTGAATGACAGCGCCCGGCACCAGTAATCATTGTTCAGTAAAACTTTGCAGATCCGTCGCCACGACGGAATATCGCGCGATCCGATATCGCCCTGCTGCGTCTGTGGGATGGTGTTCATGCCTTTTTTCTTATACCACTGCAAATAAACGGCGATTTTATTACGGTAATGTTCGGCAGTGACTTCAGGCATACTGTGTAGCAGGAGCAGCGCGTACTCTTCCCAGTTAAGGTGATCGGGTTTTAAAATTTTCCGGTGGCCATAAAAATGGTTGTCTTGTCCAGCGTAAATACCTCCGCTGAGCACGCCGCTGACTCTGGCGCACATGGCCGCCCAGCGCTCAGGTTCGATAACATGATACAGCCATAACCCCTGTCGTTGTTCCGGGCCGAACGGTTCGCAAATACGCATGTAACGGGGCGGTACGCCAGCCTGATACATCAAATTATACAAAGGGTTACATGGTTTACCTGTTTTGGCGAACCAGGTCCAGATATCTGCGGTTTTCCAGTCATAGATGGGGTAGATATACCAGGTGTGACCCTTAGGGGCTAACGTGGTCCAGGGCTTGTCGTCGGCAAAGCGCAGCTTATGCGAGTTAGCGATAGCGGCAAATCGGTTATAGGATTCGTCGGAACGAATACCGACCAGCATAGCGGCAGGACGCTTTTCTGAAAACCAGTCGGCAAAATCGCGAACGAACTGTTCAAAGGTCATGCCGTGTTGATAAAAGGAAAAAAAGGCCGGATCGGTAATCGCATCTTCTGGCGGTTGTCGTACCCAGTCGGCACCCGGCTGCCAACACTGCCACTCCGGCTGGTATTGTGAAAGGGAATTTTGTGTGGTTAAGGGTAATGCGACCCAATAAAAACGCTCGATAACGTCCGCGTAGTATTCACGTAATGATTCAATATAGGCGATGGTACAGGAGAATTGCGCTTCCCAGTCAATGAAGAGAACGTGGATCTTTTTATTCATTTTGCGCGCCAACGTTGCCGTCAGGTGCAGCATAAGTCCTGAATCTTTACCACCGGAAAATGAGACGCAGACCCGGGGTAAGGTTTCCAGGGTCCACATTATACGCTCTTGAGCCGCTTCCAGAACATTTTGCTCAAGCGGAACTTTATAAACCGACATCTCTGGATAGTCTCCGATGTGTTAACTACAGTATATTCGAAATAATTAACATAAAGGATAAGCAGATTAGATGAACTTGCAATGCTTTATTATATTTACTAAATAAATGCATTCTATAAATATATAGATTGAATTTATGTTAATGCCCGTTACCTGACCTTTTTATTCATGCTTTTTTGTAATGTACTCAATGAGCTCAGTAAATCCGCTATTATTCATCGAAGCTCTATTATACATAAGATAGAGTTGTACAGGAGCAATGGTAAAAGGTATGGAGACTTTTTTAAGTTTGATAGTGGATGAGTAATAGTCAACAAGTGATTGTGGTAAAAAACCAATAAGCTCCGTGGCGCTGATGGCGTTGGCGATGGTTATCAGCGATTTGCTTCTGAAACCAATTATTCTTTCCCCCAGCATATCATGGATAACTGAATGATGCTCTTTTATATCGTTTTTCCGGGCGACGAATTGCGTAAATGACTCTTGTAGAATTTCGTCGATAGTTGCGGTTTCACCTAGCCGGGGATGGTTTTCACTGCAAGCCAGGATACATTCCACCTTATTAAAGTGAGTACAAACAATAGAACGATTATTGAGTGGGGCCATTGAAACCACAATATCTGCTTTGCGGTAGGCAAGAAGATCTTCAGGCTGTTCGTCAGTGGTCAAAATGTCGTGATGTTCAATTTCAACCTGTGAATCTTTGCGAATATATTCAACTAATTTCATCACATATTGGGTGATCAACAGCTGTGGGCTATAGATAATAAACTTTTTCTTCAGACTGGACTGATTCATTATATTAATAGTTTGTTCCAGACTGTTAAGGTTATTTTCTAAATGATAATGTAAATTAATGCCTGTTACGGTAGGCGTAATTCCTTTACCTGAACGAATAAATAAAGGGTCATTGAATTGCGTGCGCAGGCGTTGCAATGACTGGCTTACGGCAGAAGGTGTAATATAGAGAGTTTCTGCCGCTTTGCTAATGCTTAAATGTTGATAAATACATTCAAATATAACCAACAAGTTAAGATCAAATTTTTTAAGGTCGTAAAGATTAGCCATAGTATCTTCCAGGCATAATCATGGTATCTTCCATGATTATGACTTAATCTCAATAATTTACCAGAATTATGTTTATTAAACTTAATGTAGAGTTTATTTAAACTAAAATACCACAGTTATGAATATTTTAGCGAGTAAATAATCACAGTAAAGACGAACATAACTTACACTTTTATAATCACGCCGTTAGTCTAAAAAAGCTGTGCTGGATGATATGCTGGTCTGGCGTCGCGTTAATGCCAGGAGGAGGTTGGCCCGACAAACGCAGCGCTATCGGGCGTGGTACGGTTAAGCTTCTGCCTTGCTAATTTCTGCGTTAAGGCTGCCCCATCATGGCGTCCAGTTGCGCTTTTTCCGGTAAACCCACAACCTGTTGCAACGTCTTATCTTTATTCATGTAATAAATTGCTGGCGTCGCGTTAGCGCCAAGATCGTCCATTAACTGCTGATTCTGATTAATGACTTTCATCTGCGCCGGGGGGATGGACGCCGGAACCTCCAGCTTCATCTTTCCTGCGGAGGCTTCATAGTCATGCCATGTTTTCGCCGGGTCTTTCGCGCCTAAAATCGCTGCGGCTGTGGCCGGGCTTTCCGGTTTAATCACGCCGACCAGTAACGTACGTAATTGTACCTTGCCGGATTCGACCCACGGGCGAGCTTGCTGCCAAAACTGCTTACAATAGGGGCAGAAAGGGTCGGCGAAGACATACAGCACCACCGGCGCGTCTTTTTTACCGTCGAGTATCCATGACGCCTTTTCCATTTTCTGCCACATTTCTCGTCCGGCCGGCGCATAGATCTCTTTTTCTATCAGGGCGTTGCTAAGATTTTCACCTTTTTCATTATACATATAGCCGGAAATCGCGTGTTTGCCGTCCGGCGTCAGGTAAATCGTGACGCCCATATCCTGATACTTTCCGAGATAGCCCTTCATGCCCCCCGGCGCCTCGAAGGATTTCAGGATTGTTATGCCCTGTTTTTCAATGGCTTTAACCGGCGCAGGCAGTTCTTCCGCGTGGGCGAGAATGGGCAGCATAGCAAGCAGCAATGTACGTTTAATCATATTTTTTCCTTTTAAGATCAAAGCGAAAAGAGTATTAATGATGATGCCTATCACAGACATAGGTAAGAGCTGGCGTGCCGGGATTGCCCTTTCTATGCTGGGGTGATGTAATCCTTTTCGCTGTTACAGCCTTTGTTAAGGTAATGTAGAGCGCAACACTTAGCCAGCATATACGCTATGGATTTCGAGTTGCAGACAATACGTCTGTAATTTGCAAGACGAGTCGTACTGGCTCTGAAGTTACCTACGGGTAGTTCAGGTAATGGGGCCGCCTGTCAGGCGGCCTTTTTACTTTAGATGGCTGACAGGGCGCAGTGTTCACAATGTCGCCCGAATCGGGTTGTTAGTTAACGCTTATTGATTTGATAATGGAAACGCATTAGCCGAATCAGCAAAATTTCGTTAACTTACTCCTCAACGAAAACACGGAGGAAGTATAGATGTCCTTAATTAACACCAAAATCAAACCTTTCAAAAACCAGGCGTTCAAAAACGGTGAATTCATTGAAGTCACCGAGAAAGATACCGAAGGCCGCTGGAGCGTCTTCTTCTTCTACCCGGCCGATTTTACCTTTGTTTGCCCGACTGAACTGGGTGACGTTGCCGACCATTACGAAGAACTGCAGAAGCTGGGCGTAGACGTTTATTCCGTCTCAACCGATACTCACTTCACGCACAAAGCATGGCACAGCAGCTCTGAAACTATCGCAAAAATCAAATATGCGATGATCGGCGACCCGACTGGCGCCCTGACCCGTAACTTCGACAACATGCGTGAAGATGAAGGTCTGGCAGACCGTGCGACCTTTGTTGTTGACCCGCAGGGTATCATCCAGGCGATCGAAGTTACCGCTGAAGGTATCGGCCGTGACGCGTCTGACCTGTTGCGTAAAATTAAAGCAGCACAGTATGTTGCCGCTCACCCAGGCGAAGTATGCCCGGCGAAATGGAAAGAAGGTGAAGCGACTCTGGCTCCATCTTTAGACCTGGTCGGTAAAATTTAAATTTCCGTCGTCTTTCACGCCATAGCTGCGTTGGCGTCGCCTGCTCACCCCGGTCACTTACTTCAGTAAGCTCCCGGGGATTCTCAGGCTAGCCGCCTTACTCTGACGTGAAATACTTTGGAAATTGTTTCAGTCATGGGCGCACCCGCGCCCATTTCATTTCAGCACCATGACGCAAGTTGTATTAATGCAGTCCCGCGAAGTCGGCTTGCATGATGATGTTTTCAGAGAGGGAAGAAGAATGCTCGACACAAATATGAAAACCCAGCTCAGGGCTTACCTTGAGAAACTGACCAAACCTGTTGAGCTGATTGCCACGCTGGATGACAGCGCTAAATCGGCGGAAATCAAGGAACTGCTGGCTGAAATCGCCGAGCTGTCCGACAAAGTCACATTTAAAGAAGACAATACTCTGCCGGTGCGCAAGCCGTCTTTCCTGATTACGAATCCAGGTTCTCAGCAGGGGCCGCGCTTTGCCGGTTCTCCGCTGGGCCACGAATTTACCTCGCTGGTTTTGGCGCTGCTGTGGACCGGCGGTCATCCGTCAAAAGAAGCGCAGTCGCTGCTGGAGCAGATTCGCGATATTGACGGCGATTTTGAATTCGAAACTTATTATTCACTCTCCTGCCATAACTGCCCGGATGTAGTGCAGGCGCTGAACCTGATGGCGGTGCTGAACCCGCGTATTAAACATACGGCAATTGATGGCGGCACCTTCCAGAACGAAATTACCGAACGTAACGTGATGGGCGTTCCGGCGGTGTTTGTCAACGGTAAAGAGTTCGGCCAGGGACGTATGACTCTGACCGAGATTGTCGCTAAAGTAGATACTGGCGCAGAAAAACGTGCGGCGGAAGCGCTGAACAAACGCGATGCGTATGACGTGCTGATTGTCGGCTCCGGCCCGGCGGGCGCGGCGGCGGCGGTCTACTCGGCGCGCAAAGGTATCCGTACCGGTCTGATGGGCGAGCGCTTCGGCGGTCAGGTGCTGGATACCGTGGATATCGAAAACTATATCTCGGTGCCGAAAACCGAAGGCCAGAAACTGGCGGGCGCGCTGAAAGCGCATGTCAGCGATTACGACGTTGACGTTATCGACAGCCAGAGCGCAAGTAAACTGGTTCCGGCCGCGACAGAAGGTGGCCTGCATCAGATTGAAACGGCGTCCGGCGCAGTCTTGAAAGCGCGCAGTATCATCATCGCCACCGGCGCAAAATGGCGCAATATGAATGTGCCGGGCGAGGATCAGTATCGCACCAAAGGCGTCACCTATTGTCCGCACTGCGACGGTCCGTTATTTAAAGGGAAGCGTGTGGCGGTCATCGGCGGCGGCAACTCCGGCGTTGAGGCGGCTATCGATCTGGCAGGTATTGTAGAACACGTTACGTTGCTGGAGTTCGCGCCGGAGATGAAGGCGGATCAGGTGCTACAGGACAAAGTGCGTAGCCTGAAAAATGTCGATATCATTTTGAATGCGCAAACGACAGAAGTGAAGGGCGACGGTTCGAAAGTGGTGGGGCTGGAGTATCGTGACCGTGTCAGCGGCGATATTCATAGCGTCGCGCTGGCAGGGATTTTTGTGCAGATTGGTCTGTTGCCGAATACCCACTGGCTGGAAGGCGCGCTTGAGCGTAACCGCATGGGCGAGATCATTATTGACGCCAAATGTGAAACCAGTGTTAAGGGCGTCTTCGCCGCAGGCGATTGTACCACCGTTCCTTACAAACAGATTATCATCGCCACAGGCGAAGGGGCGAAAGCCTCGTTGAGCGCCTTTGATTATCTGATTCGCACCAAAATCGCATAAAAAGAAGTAAGCACACCTGCAAGGTCAGTTAACTGGCCATCGTAAATGGCCCGATAGTGTAAGCTATTCGGGCCTGCGCTGTTTATGCCTGGGGCTCGCCGCCAGCTAAAACACATTCTTCATTATCAATACTCTGAAACCGTCTGTTAATAACAGACGGTTTTTTATTTCAACGGTCTTCTGTTTTTAAACTTTGAAACAATAAAAACCTCTTCTACGGATTTAACGGGAATTTTTCTGTTTTTTTATCAAAGAAAGATTAAGCGCTTCCGTTAACATGCCCATTCTTTTTTCTTGATTTATATTGCATTTGTATGTGAGGTTATTTATTCATGGATTCAATCTATGAATCACTGACGGAATTAGAAAAAACAGGGCTTACATTGCGTGATTTTTTTAATTCTCATGATAGTCGTTCACTGAAATCTGCCTACGTGAGATTAAATCCCACTGCTGCGGTAAACCTTACCGATCGGGCGTGGCTGGAGGCGGAGTATGACTTTAATGCGCTATTCGTCGGTCCTGGCAAGCTGCTGGCTGCGCCTTTCGCTTCAGTGTATCTGGAGGACGATGCGCTGGTGATGGGAAAGGCGACGCTGGAGATACGGGATTTTATGGCAGCGTTGGGATTATCGGTTAATCAGGAGAGCAATATCCCTGACGATCATATTTCCTGCGTGCTGGAATTGACCACACTATTACTGGCTAATATCCGGCAAACGTCACAATACCGAACTACTCTCACTCAATATATCAATAACTATTTAACAAAGTGGGTGCCATTATATATCGAAAAAATAAAAACTCATGCGCAAACGACCACGTTATATACGGTGGCGGACATCTTATTTTATTGGCTTGATGAATTAAAACGAGAGTATCAATATGAGTAATGAGACAGGACATCTGAACAGACGTTCTTTTTTAAAGGGGATAGTGGCACTGGGCGCCGTTGCGGCTTTACCCGGAGGATTACTGACCTCCCGATGCGCGCTTGCGCAGCCGCCTGTTCCCTTTAACCCTAAAACGTACAAAATTTATCGTAACGCGTGTCCGCGTAACTGCTATGACACCTGTAGCCTCAAGACATGGGTAAAGGACGGGGTCATTACTTTCGTGGAAGGCGCGCCGGAATCAACATTTACTCACGGTACCCCTTGCGTCAAAGGGTTAAGCTATCCGCGCCGGGTTTATAGCCCCGATCGTATTAAATATCCCATGGCGCAGGACGTTCGCGGTAGCGGCAACTGGCGTCGCATCTCATGGGAAGAGGCGATGCAGCGCATTGCCGCCAAAATGCTGGAGATTAAGAAAAAAGACGGTTCTATGCTCGGTCTGGCGCTGACCAAATATTCCGGTAAGTTTGGCGTGCTGAACTATGCCGTTGAAGGGATGATGTCCTCGCTTGGCTACACCACCCGTTTCGCCGGTACGCCGTGCTGGCCTGCCGGTATCGACGCGCAAAACTACGACATGGGCGACATGTGGTGTAACGACCCGGAAGATATGGCGAAAGCGAAATACATCATTATCTGGGGCGCGAACCCTGCCTGGTGCTCAATGCACAGCATGAAGTACATCTATCAGGCGCGCGAGAAAGGGGCGAAGGTCGTGGTTATCGACCCGCTGCTGTCGCAGACTGCCGCCAAAGCCGATCTCTACCTGCGCGTACGGCCTGGCTCAGACGGCGCGCTGGCGCTGGGAATGGCGCGCCACCTGGTGGATAAAGGCCTGGTGGATCAAGATTTTGTCAACAACGATGCTCACGGCTATCCGGAATTTGAAGCCTATCTGCGTAACCATGTGACCGTGGAGTGGGCATCAGAAATCTGCGGCCTGTCTGCGGATGTCATTCGCCAGCTGGCGGAAGAGTTTACGGCGGTTAAGCCGGCCACGGTCTGGATTGGTTACGGGATGCAGCGTCATGTCAACGGCGGTGCCAACGTTCGCGCTATCGATGCCTTTGTCGCTATGTCCGGCAACATCGGTGTCGAAGGCGGCGGCGCGCGTTATGGTCATCTGCACACCTGGGGCTTTAACTACAGCGCCATGCTGCAGAAGCCGCCGGAGGGCGCTATTGGTATACCGGGAGCGGCGGGCACCACCAGTGAATTCGGGGCTGCCGCTGGCAGCGACGCCGTGCAGTACTCCGATCGCTCTCTGAATATCAACCAAACGGCGCAGGGGATTCTGGAGGCCAACGATCCGCCGGTTCGTATGCTGTGGGTCGCCTGTAAAAACCCGTTTGCCCAGGATTTCGATCGCAGCAAGATGAAAAAAGCGTTTGAAAAACTGGAAATGGTGGTCTGCGCCGATCAGTTCTTCAACGAAACGGTGCAACACGCTGATATCGTGCTGCCCGTTACCACCGCGTTTGAAGAGTGGAACGTGGATGCTTCTTACTGGCACTACTGGCTTTCCATTAATCAGCCGACGATTAAGCCGATGTATGAAGCAAAATGCGACCTTGAAATCGCTACCATGCTGTCGCGCGCCATTAATAAGATGGCGCCGGGTTCCTGTACTTTCCCGCAAGAGTTCGATCATAAGCGCTGGCTGGATCAGGAGTTCAACGACGGTATGGCGAAAATGTTCGGCATCTCTTCCTGGGACGATCTGCTGGACGGGCCGAAAAAAGCGATCCTGCCAAGCTCTGCCGCCTGGTATGACCGCAAGTTCAAAACGCCGTCAGGCAAGTATGAATTTAAATCTGAACTGGCGGAGAAAAACGGCCACACCGCGCTGCCGGAATACAAACCGGAAGCCGAGAGCAAACTGCCGTTCCATCTGTTTACGCCGCACGTGCAGTTTGGCCTGCACTCGCAGTTTATCAACCTGGACTGGATGCAGGTGTTCTACCCGGAACCGTTCGTTTATATCCATCCTTCTTCCGCACAGAAAAAAGGCATCAGCGAGAACGATCTGGTCAAAGTTTTCAATGGCACCGGTGAAGTTGAGCTGCGGGCAAAAGTCACCACCAACGTGCCGGAAGATTTTCTGGTGATGTATGAAGCCTGGTTCCCGAAACGGCAGTACAACGTGCAAAACGTCGTGGCTGATACGCCTGCTGATATGGGGCTGATGAAAACTGGCGCGCCGGGCGCCGCTATCCACAGTCAGTTTGCTGACGTTGTATTGATCGGTAAAGGGGAGTCCGTAGCATGAGACGTGCGTTTTTAGTGAATAGCGATAAGTGCATCGGCTGCCGCGGCTGTGCTATGGCGTGTAAAAGCTTTAACCAACTGGAGCCGGATCGCTTCTGGCGCTACGTTTATCCGTTGGATAAAGACATCTATCCACATGAAGAGCGGGCGTTTTACTCGCTGGCCTGTAACCACTGCGAACATCCGGCCTGTGTCGCCGCCTGTCCGGTCGAAGCCTATACCAAACGTGAAGATGGCGTGGTGGTGCATAACCCTGAGCGCTGCATCGGCTGTAAAAACTGTATTCGTAACTGTCCTTATGGCGCGCCGCGTTTTAATGAAGAGACGCGTAAAGCGGAAAAATGCAGTATGTGCTACGAGCGTCTTGATATCGGTATGAACCCGGCGTGCGTGAACGCCTGTCCGGTGGGCGCCTTGTCGATTATCGATTTGGATGTCGATCCTGTGCCCGATAATGCGGTGCAGTATCCGCCAGGGTTCCCGCATATGCCACAGCTCAATCCAGGAACGCGCTTTATTCTGGCGCGCCAGCCTAAGCAGCTGGAGGACAAGTAATGGAAAAATATGAACTGCCGCTGGTGTTTTTTACGGTATTAAGCCAGATGTCTGTCGGGATGGCTTTGGTACTGACATGGCGTACGCTGCGTGGTGAAGTGGAAGGCCAGCGTTTCTATTGGTTGGTCACTGGGCTGGTGCTGGCACTGGCGTCTATTGCCGCGATTCTGCATCTGGCGCATCCCGATCGCGCTTATAATGCGCTGATTAACCTGCGACATGCCTGGTTAAGTCGGGAAATCCTTGGTGCTACGTTGTTTGGCGCAACGGTCGGCGTAACGTTCCTGGCAAAGGGACATAAAGCGATGACTCTTATCGCCTCCGTGTTCGGCGTGTTACTGGTGGCGGTGCAGGGGATGACCTACGCCGCGCCAGCGATGGTGGCTATCGCTAATGGATTTACCATGCTGTTATTTTTTATTACGGTATGGGTCATGGGTTGCGCGGCGATTCCGCTGTTAAAACTCAGGCCTGCCGTTCCTGCGTTACGCCAGGGAATTGTGGTGTGTATCGCGGTACTTATCGCGGCGCCGCTGGTGTGGTTAAGCGGGGGAACGGTCATGCAGATGACGGCGCATTCATGGCTGGCTTCACCGTTTTATCTGGCAAGCCTGGTCTGCCTTGCGCTCGCTTTTGTCGCCAGCCGTCACGGTGATTCGCGCCCGAAACTCCTGTTCGTCTTGTTATTCGTCGGCGTATTTCTGAGTCGGCTGGTCTTTTTTGGCGACACGGTGAGTACTATTGTGAATATCGGGCATTTGTACTAACGATGATGCAATAAAAAGCCCTGCCAGGCGCGACCTGGCAGGGCGTGTCAGTTTTTAGCCACCAGAGTTAACGCACAACCAATACCGGCAGCGTCGCATGGCGCACCACGCTTGAGGCGTTAGACCCCAACAGGTGTGTCGTGATGGACGGATTACGCGAACCGATTACCACGACATCCGCATCCAGTTCTTCGCCCATCTCATTGACGACATCGCGCACGCTACCAAAGCGAACATGTGTTTTAATTCGTGAAGGATCGATACTGAAGTGTCCCACCATCGTTTGCAGACGCGTTTCCGCCTCATGCTGTAAATGTTCTTCAAAGCGACGCACGTCGGCGGCAAAGCGGTGCAGACTCATGCTCGCGGACCCAGGCAGTACATGCAACAGATGAATGACGCCATCCTGTTGCGCCAGAAACTCAGCGTGGCGAATAGCTTTATCGCTAAGTTCCATTTCAAAAACATCAACCGGCATAATGATTGTCTTATACATACCCGTTACTCCCTGTTAATCAATACTGAATTTATTCAAGCATATAATAATGTTTCTTTCTGCTATTTGTCTGGCAATTTTAAATATTGCGACAACCTGGCGCTAAAAAATCGTGTATTTTCCAGGAAAAATCCTAAAGCCGCCTGTTTTGCCGGCAGTCTCTCCGGGATAGCTACCCTTTTATAGTCGAACGCAACATTCACCGTTACCCCGGAGGCTGCATGAAAGCATTGACGTATCACGGTCCACATCACGTAAAGGTTGAAAACGTACCCGATCCCGGCATTGAGCAGCCTGACGATATCATTTTGCGTGTTACCGCCACCGCGATTTGCGGATCTGATTTGCATCTCTATCGCGGCAAGATCCCACAGGTAAAACATGGCGATATTTTCGGCCATGAGTTTATGGGCGAGGTGGTGGAAACCGGACATGATGTAAAGAATATTCGGAAAGGGGATCGGGTCGTTATCCCGTTTGTCATTGCCTGTGGTGACTGCTTTTTCTGTCGGCTACAGCAATATTCAGCGTGTGAAAACACTAACGACGGACACGGCGCGGCGATGAATAAAAAACAGATCCCGCCACCGGCGGCGCTGTTTGGGTATAGCCATCTGTATGGCGGCGTTCCCGGCGGACAGGCCGAATATGTTCGCGTGCCAAAAGGTAATGTCGGTCCATTTAAGGTGCCGCCGCTGTTATCTGACGATAAGGCGCTGTTTCTTTCTGATATTTTGCCTACCGCCTGGCAGGCGGCAAAAAATGCCCAGATTCAGCAAGGTTCCAGCGTGGCGGTTTTTGGCGCAGGGCCGGTAGGATTACTGACTATCGCCTGTGCGCGACTGCTGGGCGCGGAGCAGATCTTCGTCGTTGATCACCACGCCTGGCGCTTGCGTTTCGCCGAAGAACGTTATGGCGCGATACCGATCAACTTCGATGATGAGAACGATCCGGCGGAAAAAATCATCGAGCAGACGGCAGGCCACCGCGGCGTGGACGCGGTAATTGATGCCGTAGGCTTTGAAGCGAAAGGCAGTTTGACGGAGACGGTGCTGACGAACCTTAAACTGGAAGGCAGTAGCGGCAAAGCGCTGCGACAATGTATCGCGGCGGTCAGACGCGGCGGCGTGGTCAGCGTACCCGGCGTGTATGCCGGTTTTATTCACGGCTTTTTATTCGGCGACGCCTTTGATAAGGGGCTAACTTTTAAAATGGGTCAAACCCATGTTCACGCGTGGCTGGGGGAATTATTACCGCTTATTGAAAAAGGGTTGCTGAAGCCGGAGGAGATTGTCACGCACTATATGCCGTTTGAAGAGGCGGCGCGCGGCTACGAAATTTTCGAAAAACGCGAAGAAGAGTGCCGGAAGGTTATCCTGGTGCCGGGAGCGACGTCGGCACAAGCGGCGCAGAAACAGGCGACGGGAGTAATCAACCCGATGCCAGGCGGCGTTGTCTGAAACAGGCAGAAATGAAAGGGCTAACGGAAAGAGGATGCACAGGCATCCTCTGTGTAAACGCATTAACGCTTATGCAGATGGTTTAACGCAGGAAGTCGCCCGCGGCTTCAGGCTGATATTCGAGTTCCAGCACTTCGAGATGGGTGGAGGCGCCGCCCGGCAGTTCCCAGTGAATGGTGTCGCCGACGCGCAGTCCCAGCAACGCCGCGCCGACGGGCGCCATTACCGAAAGCTGGGTACTGCTGTCCGTCATATTGGCGGGGTACACCAGCGTCCGCACGCGTGTTTCACCATCGCTCAAATTGCGGAATTTAACGCGGCTGTTCATGGTGACGACATCGTTCGGCATCTCTTGTGGCGAACACATTTGCGCGCGATCCAGTTCGGCGTTGAGCGCGTCGGCAATCGGCAGATCCGCATACGCAGGCTGTTCCAGAAGACGATCAATACGTTCGGCGTCAAGGTCGTTAATGATAATAGTGGGTCTGGACATTTCTTACTCCATGTCATCGATACTGCGAGTAGTGCAGGTAAATGGTCCCAAAAGAAAACCCTCACCGTCTGGCGGCGAGGGTTTAACTCTCATGATGATACTGAGACTTCCCCCGTCTTTGAAGTGATTTAGTTCACATTCGGGTAAATCCTCAAACGTCATAGCCTTGAGTGAATTTTAGTCTACATTCGGGCGTGTTCTCAAATGTGGCTACGGTTTTAAACCTCTGCTTCGTCAATAACCGGCTTTATCGATAATAAACTGTTTCCCGCAGTTGCCGGGATGCGGCTGCGGCTGAAATGAGGCAGAGGAGAGCGGCGCGTTAATCATCGACGCCTTTAGTGAAAACTGAATCTCTGTTAAATAGGCGGGATTGCCATGGCAGTTTACTTTAACGGCTTTGACATTATCCTGGCCCCACATTTGTGCGACGACGCTATCAAACTCAGCGCGGCTAACGGTTTTGCCGTAATTATCCGCCAGAAACTGCCCCAGCGCGCTGTCTTTTATCGCCTTATCCAGCCGTATCATGGTGCCGAAATAGGCATTGGGATCAAACCCGAAACAGGCGCCATGTTTGGCATATTCGTAGCGCTCCAGACAGGAATTCCCCCCCGCGCCGGGCATCACTTCCTTAAGCGCTGCCGCGATGTCAGGCGAAAGTCCAGGGGCGGGGGCGGAGCATTTCCGGCTGGCCTTGACTTCAGGCAGATTCGGGATTGGCCGAGTCGCACAACCAAAGCGCTGCCAGCGTCGCTGGTCAACACCGCGTGCGGCGATAGATTTGGGTAATCCAGGCCACAAGCCGTGGACGGTCAGAAAGTCTGTTTTGTTGGCTGGCTCTTTTTGCAGACGGCACTCATCGGGTTCCCGATGGCGGCGTTCATGCTGGCTTTGACAAAAACCGGTTTGCCAGGAAAGCGCCAGCACATAGTCAGTGAAATCACCGTACTGTTGCGCCTGAAGTTCGTCGGCGTTGGCGGCAAAAATCGGGGTTAAGAGGGCAGCCAGCAGCGGGCTGTAATGCCATATTGTGTTCATGATGAATTCGATAATTTATACACATTATGAATGTTACCCATTTAATCATAAAAAATGCCGCTCAGGTGAACCTGAACGGCATCATTTTTAACCTACGTTGGCGTAATGTTTAATTCCACATTGCCAGAATCGGCCAGCCCACCAGCAACAGCATCGCGATATAGATAACGCCAAAGATTGCGCCAAGCCGCCAGTAGTCTTTGGATTTCACGTAACCGCAGCCGTAGATAATCACACCAGGGCCGGTGGCATACGGCGTCAGACAGCCCATGATACCGATAGACAGCACCAGCAGAATACACAGTTGTTCCATCGGAACGCCCGGAATGCCTTTACCCACCGCCAGAATGACCGGCAGCATGGTCGCGGTGTGAGCGGAAAGGCTGGCGAACAGGTAGTGCGCGAAATAGAACACCAGTACCAATACAATGACGGTTGCATCCGGCGAGAAACCTTCCAGATGCGTACTCATGGTATTGGCGAACCAGTCAATAAAGCCGGAGCGGGTTAAGCCATTGGCCATGACCACCAGCGTAGCGAGGTTCACCAGGGTGTTCCAGGCGCTGTTGTAGCGCGTAATGTCTTTCCACGGCACAACATGCAGCGCCAGCATCAGCGAGACGGCCAGCAGACCCACGGCAGTGGCGTTGATGATTTTTCCACCAAAAACCCACAATCCTAAGCTAAGCAGCACCAGGCCAATCAGCGTCCACTCTTTGCGGGACAGACGCCCCATGTTTTTTAACTCGCCGCCAGCCCAGGCTGCGACTTCCGCACTGTGGGTCACTTCGGGTTTATAAAGCACATAGGAGAGCCATGGCGCAACGATCAGTAAAATAATCCCTACCGGCAGAAAGCTGAGAAACCACTGCAGCCAGCTAATCTGGACGCCGGCGATCTTGCTGACGAACTCCAGACCTAACACGTTTGGCGCCGCGCCAGTGACAAACATCGAAGAGCTCAGGCTGGTACTGATCACCATCATCCACATCAAATAACCGCCGATGCGGCGTGCGGAAGGATCGTTTGGAAACGATTTAAACAGCGGCGGCAGGTTCTTGATGACCGGGAAGACAGTCCCGCCGGTACGAGCCGTATTGGAGGGAGTAAATGGCGCCAGCAAAATATCGATAATGACAATCGCATAGCCGAGCGTCAGCGTGCGTTTACCCATGAATTTTACCAAAAACAGCGCAATGCGGCGCCCCAGCCCGGTCACTTCGTAGCCCAGCGCGAAAATAAACGCGCCGAAAACCAGCCAGACCGTGGTGCTGGAGAAACCGGCAAGCCCCCATTTCAGCGCCTGTTTACTGGCGTTAAACGCCGGATCGGCCAGTTCTGAAGCGTCAAATAGCAGGTAATTGCTGCCGATAACGCAAATGGTTACGGCGATAAAACTGATCGCTGTCGCCGGGATCGGCTCCAGGATCATACCGACAATCATCGCGACGAAAACCGCAAAATAGTGCCAGGCCTGCGGCGGCATACCATCTGGAACAGGAATTAGCAACATGACGCCCATCACCACTAATGGGGCCAACAACTTCCATATATTATCTTTGGATAAAGACATAAATGACTCTCCGGAAAGGATATTTTCTATAATTGTGTTAATGATTAACTTGCGAAATTTGCGCTAAAAACCAGGTCACGATCAGCAGATCGGCGCTACCGCCTGGGCTGAGATTGCGTTCAATGCATTGCTGATCGAACCGGTGGAGATAAACGAGATCGTCAGGCGTCCGTATGCCGCCCTGATGTAATAAGAAAGCCGCCTGCTGCTGTAACCAGCGCAGACCGTCCGCCCCGCCGCGCGACGCGACGTTGGTATCGCCGTTAAGCGACATCAGCAGCAGTAAGGTATCAAGCAGCGCCAGTTCGGGATCGCGCCCCTGCGCCAGCAATGCGCGGTAGTGCGGCAACGCGTGGCGGATGACCAGCGGATAGCCTGCTTCCGCTTCGCCGCGCGCGCCGGTTAATCCCAGTTGCTGATACAACCGCTGACCTGCGGTGAGCTGTAGGTTGTTCTGGCGCAGTTCGCGCGTGGTCAGGCCGCGGCAAAAATCGGCGGCGGTAGCGCAGAGTGTTTCTGCGGCGATCGGCTGGCGTAGCTGATACAGGCGGCCAATGGCGGCGCACAGTAACCCCAGCGAGAAAATGCTGCCTTTATGGGTATTGACGCCCGCCGTTGCGCGAAACATCGCTGCTTCACAGGCCATCCCCAATGGACGCAGGCCCGCCAGAACCGACTCTGGCGGCAGGCGCGTGCAGCTGGCGCCATATTCCATAAAGCGCGGCAGCCAGTGTCGAATCGCCTCCGCGCTGCGGTGAAAATCCGCCAGCGCCATATCTTTGTGCGCGCCGCAGTTTAGTCGGTCTACCAGACCGGGTTTTGGCGATAAATTTACCTCGGTCAGCATGGCGCGCCAGGCCAAATCGGCCCAGGCGTCATACAGCGACTGAGGCTGAATGGAGGCGTTAGTCGGGTTGGCGGGAATCGGCATCATGCAGCAGCGCCTCCATATGAGTCAGTAAATCAGTCAGCGCGTGGGTTTTACCCCGCGCGCATTCAGCCGCGCTTTGCCCGCACAGCAGACAGCGGCGGGCGGGAAGCGCGAAATGGCGGCGGGAGAGTATTTCGCCTTCCGCCGTCAGGACATCGATATCCCACAGGCGCCCCAGTGGATAACGCTGTTCAAGCGCGATGGTCGCCTGTTTGAGCGCCTGAGCGGGCGCGTCAATCGCCAGCAGCCCTTCCGGCCCGCTGGCGGAAACCAGTGCAGCCTGCTCCCGGATAGTCCAGCCATACTCTTCTGCCAGCGTGTGCAGGGCAGCCACGCCGTGATTAAAGATCCGGCGGGTTAACGCGCTGTCTTTCATCGGGCCTGGCGCCACCACGGTAAAGGAGACCAGCGGAGTGGCGTGGCGCGTTAGCCAGGCGCGCTGTCTTGCTTGTCTCTCATCCCGGCTGGCGAGCAGCTCAGGAATAGAAACGTCGTGACAGGTGGCGAGTTCCGGAAGCAGGCGCATGGCTTATTCCTTCACCTGATGCACCACATCGATCACTGAACCGTCGCGATAACGCACGACAGCAATCACGCGGTCAGTGAATTCGATAGGGCGGGGCTGACCGGTAAGCAGTTGCGCGCGTTCGCGCAGCCACTCAATCGATACCACTTTCATTCCCGCTGCTTTCAGGCGTTCAGCCAGCTCCGGACGCGCCGGATTGACGGCGATACCGTGATCGGTGACCAGAATGTCAACGCTGGAGCCTGGTGTGACGCAGGTGGTGACGTTATCAACCAGCGTTGGGATGCGACCGCGCACCAGCGGCGCGACGATGATGGACAGCGCCGCCGCGACGGCGGTATCGCAGTGACCGCCGGACGCGCCGCGTAGAACGCCGTCGGAGCCGGTCAGCACGTTAACATTAAAGTGGGTGTCAACTTCCAGCGCGCTCAGTACCACCACGTCCAGACGGTCGACGGAAGCGCCTTTAGAGCCCCAGTTGGCGTACTGGTTAGCGCTGATTTCGATATGGTTCGGGTTGCGGGCCAAAGATTGCGCAGCGTTGCGATCGAAGCTCTGCACGTCAAGCAGTTTGCGGATTAAACCCTTTTCATGCAGGTCGACCATGGTGGCGGTGATTCCGCCCAGCGCGAAATTAGCCACAATGTTGCGGCTACGCATTTTGTCTTCCAGGAAGCGGGTGACCGCCAGCGATGCGCCGCCGGTGCCGGTTTGTAGGGAGAAACCTTCGTTGAAGTAGCCGGAGTGAGCAATGACTTCCGCCGCGCTGCGGGCGATCAGCAGTTCACGCGGATTAGTGGTCATGCGGGTCGCGCCAGCGCCGATTTTGTTTGCATCACCGACTTCTTCGATTTGCACGATCAGATCAACCTGATCCTGAGCGATGCTTGCCGGGTTATGCGGATACGGCAGCAGTTGCTCCGTCAGCATTACGACCTGTTTCGCGCTGTCGGCATCCACCATCGCGTAGCCCAGTGAACCGCAGCAGGCCTTGCCGGTATAACCGTTAGCATTACCGAATTCATCGCAGGAGGGCACGCCAAGAAACGCAACATCAATATTGAGTTCGCCGCTTTGTACCAGATGTACACGACCGCCGTGGGAGTGAATCTGAACCGGCTCAGCCAGCAGGCCGCGAGAAATTTCTTCCGCCAGCGGGCCGCGCAAGCCTGACGTATAGATGCGACTGACCACCCCGTTACGAATGTGTTCAACCAGCGGCGCATGGCAGTCGCTTAGCGAACTGGAGGCCAGGGTCAGGTTTTTGAAGCCCATCTTCGCGATGGTTTCCATCACCAGGTTAATCGTCAGATCGCCGCCGCGAAACGCGTGGTGAAAAGAGAGCGTCATGCCGTCGCGTAAACCGGAACGGCGGATGGCCTCTTCCAGGCTGGCGCACAGTTTGTGGTCGCGCGGTTTTTGCGCTTGTAGATCCAATTTTGCCGCACTTTGGTAAGCGCTCAGTTCGCTTTCAGCGTGGCGGCTCCAGGCTGCTACGCGATCCTGGCGTTGAGATTCATTTTTCTGCGTCATTGTTTTGCCTTATTCTTCGCGAATACCGGAAAGTTCTGCACGGGAGAGCACCAGACGGGCGCGTTCAATCACCGGACTGTCGACCATCTTGCCGTTAAGGGAAACGACGCCAAGACCTTCGCGGGCGGCGGCTTCTGCGGCTTCAACGACCAGACGCGCATGGACGACCTCTTTACGCGTCGGCGCATAAAGGTTGTGCAGCAGCTCTATCTGGCGGGGGTTGATCAGTGACTTACCGTCAAAGCCCAACTGTTTAATGTGGGCGGCTTCTTGCAGGAAACCGGCTTCGTTGTTGGCGTCGGAATAGACGGTATCGAAGGCCTGAATGCCGGCGGAACGCGCAGCCTGCAAAATGGCGCAGCGGGCGAACAGCAGTTCGGTGCCTTCCGGAGAGCGTTCGGTGCGCAGGTTGCGAACATAGTCTTCCGCGCCCAGCGCAATCCCGATCAACCGTTCAGAGGCGTGGGCGATTTCTACCGCGCGGGTAATACCCAGCGGCGATTCCACGGCGGCTAACAGGCCGGTACTGCCCGGTTCGCGACCGCAGGCGTTTTCAATGCGCAGAATTTCGTTTTCGATATCAATGACGTCCTGCGCGGTGTCGGTTTTCGGTAAACGCACCACGTCCGCGCCGCCGCGCACGACCGCTTCCAGATCGTTGACGCCCCATTCGGAGTCCAGCGCATTCACGCGGACGATGGTTTCGACGTCACGGTAAAGCGAGTGTTGCAGCGCGTGATATACCAGACGGCGCGCCGCGTCTTTTTCGCGTAATGCAACGGAGTCTTCCAGGTCGAACATCAGCGCGTCGGCCGGGTAGATAAACGAATTGCTCACCATCGCTGCGTTGGCGCCCGGTACGAATAACATACTGCGGCGGGTGCGGGTTTTACGTTGTTGCAGAGAGGCGGAAATCATTGGCGATCCTCCCAGGGCAGAGCGGCAATACCGCTGGCGCGCGCCAGTAGCGTTTCCAGTCGGGCGCGCAAAATGCAGTCCAGAGCGCCTTTATCATCGACGTTCAGTTGTACGCCGCGCACGTCGTAGCGAGAAAGCACCTCCAGGATGGTGGCGCGAATGGCCTCGCCAAACTGTTTTTCAACGCTACTGTTGATTTGCAGGTCAATATCCTGCGTATCGAGCGGCGCAATGCGTATCATCACATCGCCGGACTCAAGCGTGCCTGCGACGGCTAGCTGGTTTATTTTCATTTTTCACCTGTTGCTAATACGGGGGACTTTTGACGGGCTGCCGCGCTGCCCGGATGGCGTTCGACCATGCCCTGCAAATAGCGCAGGGTGGCGTCGGGAACCAGCGGCGCGATAGCCGTGAGATCGTGTTTAACCAGCAGCTTGCGTACCCAGGAGGCGGATATCGGCGTCTCCTGGAAGCAAAGCCGCTCTATTTCCACCAGCGTAATGGGTGGGGCGGGAAGCGTTGGCGTCTCCAGCCAGAAACGCATATCAAGGTTGTACTGGGCGGTAACGGTGCAAAACGGCTCCGTACCGACAAAGCGGTGTGTGATGCCAAGCGCGGGCGCCAGATACTGGCGGAAAATCTTCAGGTCGATTTCGGTATAACAGTGATTAATGACGCTCTGCTCTTTAATGAAATAGCAGGGGAACGTTGCCCGAGAGATAATGTATTCGGAGCCGCGGTGAACGGTTAAGCGCGGGATATCGGTGGTCCCTTTAAGGACCAGATCGAGTCGGTCTTCATAGGGAAAGCGTGACGTATCTTCTTTGACCAGGAACAGATGCAGCCAGTCGCACTGCGCAGCCGCCTGTTGGATCAGATAGCGGTGGCCGTTCGTGAAAGGATTGGCGTTCATCACAATACAGCCAATTTTCTTTCCCTCGTGACGTAATGTCGCCAGCGATTCCGCATACCGTTTCAACCGGGTCGCGCTATTTTCCATTAAGACCATCACGCCGGGGACGCTGGCTATCGTCGAAAAGCTGCACTGTTTAAACAGCGCTTCGTATTCCGTTTTGGTATAAATAAAAAGATGGGTGCAGTGCCGTTCCCAGGCGAGATTAATCAATTCCGTCGCTAGCGTTAACGCTAAGCCTTCGCCGCGTACTGATTCGCTAATGGCCACGCATTTAATGATATTTCCGGCAATACCGCCGCAGGCAATAAGACGGTCATCACGGCTGACGGTAATAAACACCTCTACAGTGGTATCGACGCTTAAATCATTCTCTTTGAGAAAGTGAGCGATCTCCGCCATTTTTTTATTTTCAGAGCGTTTTACCCGAGTGAATACATTATTGCCAAACATAGTAAGAAATATCCTGGTGATATGCTTGTTGCCACTTTTCTGTATATGTTGCGCTGTGTTGCAACTTGATAACTTTTTCTTTTCAGTCAGAGTAGGAGTGTTTTTATGACGAGTTATTTATTTTTTCTCACTGACGTATACATCGTAAGGAGTATTTTAGTGGTAAATTTTGATTTATTTCACAAAGCGTTAGATGGTTTTTAAGTGTTTTATGGTTTTAAGTTTTTTAATTAATTTAATCGCCATTCCGGCGATGGGTTTTAGTTGTTTAATTGATTTAATGTGGGGAATCTGTAACGATTGGTTTTTATAGGCTTCAAGATGCTCAAAACATTTTTATTACATTTGCGATAAATCTGCAGAGAAATACCCATAAGGAACCTTAATGTCCTATCAGAAAAATAAAAAGCTGTTTCCTTTTTTTCGGCAACTCGCGTTTCCGTTACGTATTTTTCTGCTCATTCTGGTGGTTTCTGTTTTCATCGTGGCAGCGTTAGCACAATATTTGTCTGCCAGTTTCGAAGATTATCTGGCGTCCCATGTTCGTGATATGGCGATGAATCAGGCAAAAATTATTGCTTCTAACGACAGCATTATCGCCGCCGTAAAAAACCGGGACTATAAACGCCTGGCGATAATTGCGAATAAACTGCAGCGCGGGACGGATTTTGACTATGTGGTGATAGGCGATCGCCACTCGATCCGGCTTTACCATCCGAATCCGGAAAAAATCGGCTATCCCATGCAGTTTACGAAACCCGGCGCGTTGGAAAGAGGAGAAAGTTATTTCATTACCGGTAAGGGCTCAATAGGGATGGCGATGCGCGCCAAAACGCCTATCTTTGACAACGAAGGCAACGTGATCGGCGTTGTTTCAATTGGCTATCTGGTCAGTAAAATCGACTCCTGGCGGCTGGACTTCTTATTACCGATGGCGGGGGTTTTTGTCCTGTTGCTGTTGGTATTAATGCTGCTTTCCTGGTTTTTCGCCGCGCATATCCGCCGACAAATGCTGGGCATGGAGCCGAAACAGATTGCGCGCGTGGTACGCCAGCAGGAGGCGTTGTTTAGCTCGGTTTATGAAGGGCTGATCGCCGTTGATCCGGAGGGACATATCACCGCGATTAACCGCAATGCGAGAAAAATGTTGGGGCTGCCGTCGCCGGGGCGTCAGTGGCTGGGCAAGCTGATAGCGGAAGTCGTCAATCCGGCAGACTTTTTTACCTGCCAGATCGCAGAAAGACGCCAGGACGTGATGGCCAACTTCAATGGCCTGAGCGTCATCGCCAATCGTGAAGCTATCCGTTCCGGCGAGGAGTTGCTGGGCGCTATTATTAGTTTTCGCAGCAAAGATGAAATCGCGACGTTGAACGCGCAGCTAACCCAGATTAAACAGTATGTTGAGAGCCTGCGCACGCTACGCCATGAGCACCTGAACTGGATGTCGACTCTGAACGGCCTGCTGCAAATGAAGGAGTATGATCGGGTCAGAGAGATGGTGCAGGGGGAGTCGCAGGCGCAGCAGCAACTTATTGATAGTTTACGCGGCGCCTTCGCCGATCGTCAGGTGGCCGGTTTGCTGTTTGGCAAAGTTCAGCGCGCGCGTGAACTGGGGCTCAAGATGGTGATTGTTCCCGGCAGCCAGCTACATCAACTGCCGGAGGGGCTGGATAGCACGGAGTTCGCCGCCATCGTCGGGAATCTGCTGGATAACGCGTTTGAGGCGAGTTTACGTACACAGGAAGGCGACAATACCATCGAACTTTTCCTGAGCGACGAGGGCGACGAGGTGGTGATAGAGGTCGCCGACCAGGGCTGCGGAGTTCCTGAAGCGCTGCGGGAAAAAATTTTTGAGCAGGGCGTAAGTACCCGAACCGACGAACCCGGTGAGCATGGTATCGGGTTATATCTGATTGCAAGTTATGTGGGGCGCTGTGGCGGGGTCATTACGCTGGAAGACAATGATCCTTGTGGCACCTTATTTTCTTTATTCCTTCCGAAAGTGAAAAAAAACGATGACAGAACCATTAACCCTATTGATCGTTGAGGATGAAACGCTGCTGGCGGAGATGCACGCAGAATATATCCGCCATATTCCTGGCTTTAAGCAGATATGGCTGGCGGGCAATCTGGCGCAGGCGAGAATGATGATTGACCGGTTCAAACCTGGATTAATTCTGTTGGATAATTATCTGCCGGATGGGAAGGGGATTACGCTGCTGCATGAATTAATGCAGTCGCGCTATCCCGGCGGCGTCGTGTTTACGACCGCCGCCAGTGACATGGAGACGGTAGCGGAAGCGGTACGTAGCGGCGCGTTTGATTATCTGGTCAAACCTATTGCTTATGAACGTTTGGGACAGACGCTGACCCGCTATCAACAGCGCAGACGTATGCTGGCGAGCGCGGATAGCGCAAGCCAGAAGCAGATAGATGAAATGTTCAACGCCTATGCGCGCGGCGAACCGAAAGGGGATTTGCCGACCGGTATTGATGCCTTAACCCTTAATGCGGTGATGAAGCTGTTTGCCGATCCAACCGTACGCCACACGGCTGAAACGGTCGCGCAGGCCTTAACAATAAGCCGCACCACATCCCGACGCTACCTGGAATATTGCGCGAGTCAGCACCTGATTGTCGCAGAGATTATTCATGGCAAAGTGGGCAGGCCGCAGCGTATTTACCACGGCGGCTAAGCTTGGTTTAAGATGCCGGGGCGACGTTTTCCCTCGCCCCGGCTTACTGGCTATCAGCCGCCAGTAACGGCGGAAGAGGCGCCTGGCACCATAATTTCCGTGGCGATAATGACGATCAACAGACCGACGATGACCGGAACGGACGTGCGCTTCACCACTTCAAACGGTGATATTTTAGCCATCCCGGCGACAGCGACCACCACGCCGGAGACCGGCGAAATCGTGCGCCCCAGGTTTGAGGCTTGCAGCATTGGGATGGATAAATAGGCTGGGTTGATGCCGGAGGAGTGCGCCAATTTAGGGATCATCTCAACAAAGGCGTAAAAAGGCGCATTGCCTGAACCGGTGGTCATCGCGGCCAGCATGGTTAAAATCACTAATACCAGCATCAGAATAATGCTGGCGGAGCCAAAAGAAGTGGCAATCGAGATCAGACTTTGGATAAAGCCAATGGTGCTCAGCCCCTGGGCGAAAACGCCCGCCGCGACCAGCAGCATCACGACGCCGGCAAACGCATCCGCCATGCCGCGATAAGCCACTTCCAGGCCGGAAAACACATTTTGCGTGTTGAAGCCGCGCACGAATTCCAGCACGGCGGCCAGCAGCATACAGATCACCAGGATGGTAATAATGTGCAACTGCGGCCCCCATTTACCGTCAAAAATCAGTACGCCGATAATGGGCGTGAACGGCAAAAGGGCATAAAACGCCGGGGCCGTGGTGGTAATCTCCGCAACGTCCAGCATCTCATGTGAAATGTTCTCTTTTTTATCCAGATAGCGTTGCCAGAAAAAGTGCGCAATCGCCATACCGATAATTGCGGCGATGGAAATCGGCAGCGTGGTTTTGAACGCGAAATCGATTAACGGCATCTCCGCCGCTTTTGCGGCTAAAACCACATCGCCAGACGTTGGCGAGAGGATGATGGCGGCCGGAGAGGCGCAAATAGCCGCCGCCGCGCCGCGGCTAATGCCGACGTTGACCATCACCGGGAAGAGAGTAGCCATGAGCAGTACGCCAAGCCCCGTCGCGGAAGAGACGGCCAGCGACATCAGGCAGGCGACAAAATAGGCGGCAATCATCAACAGGTAGGGCGAGTTTATGTACTGTAAAGGTTTCGACGCCAGCTTCACGACCATATCATTCGCGCCGATATGCGTCATATAAGCGGCAAAGCCGCACAGCATCATGATCATCATGCCAAGATCGCCGCCGCGACTCATGAGCAAAATTTTGATGTATTCAACAATATCTGTTGCGGTATAGCCGGTACTGGTTTCGCTGGCAGGTAATACCTTATGCCCCATCAGTGCGCTGATAATAAGCAGAACCAGACCGCCGACAAATAAAACGCCAGTGGCGGAATATCCCTTAATGATGTAGCGCGCTACACCCACAATAACGACGACTCCGATAAGGAGCTCTATAACTGTTAGCATTGTTTCCCCTGTCTTATCGACACCCAGAGTAAAAATAAGAACCACAAAAGTGGTATAAAAATGTACCGAATAAAGGATGGCGCCTTACTGATTAAAATCACGGCGCGGTTATTTTTTCATGTCATCGCTAAAGATGAAATATGCTTATACGAATTTTCTGTAGCGCTATAAGTATTAATTTATTGTTATTTTATTGTTTTGTTTGTTGTGCTTTGTTTTGTGTTTTTTGTGAAAACTTAGTAAGGAGAGCGCGACGGTTCTGAGTGCTAAATCAAACGCCGTTAACCCGATACTTTCTCAGATTATTCTCTGTTTATAGTTTGTTAAGATTTTATTCAGGTTAATGTTGTTATTATCACGGTCGAATTTTTGAACGGTATGGCTGTTGTGATGATTATCAGAAAGTATTTTCTTATTATTGCTCTCCTTGTTATGCCATGGCTGGCTATTCCTTCAGTCTCTGCGGCGGATAAAGGGTGGTTTAACACGTTTACCGATAACGTCGCAGAAACGTGGCGACAGCCTGAGCATTATGATTTGTATGTCCCCGCCATTACCTGGCATGCGCGCTTTGCCTACGATAAAGAGAAAACGGATCGCTATAACGAGCGGCCGTGGGGC
The DNA here is from genome assembly GCF_020268625.1 of Salmonella sp. JXY0409-18. Lineage (NCBI taxonomy): Bacteria > Pseudomonadati > Pseudomonadota > Gammaproteobacteria > Enterobacterales > Enterobacteriaceae > Salmonella > Salmonella sp. JXY0409-18. Next base: position 3,205,666 of record NZ_CP084216.1, on the reverse strand, counting down.
GTTGGTTTTGGTCAGTCGCGCTGGGACGAAAAAGGCAACTGGCATGGCCTCTATATGATGGCCTTTAAAGATTCATTTAACAAATGGGAACCCATAGGCGGTTATGGCTGGGAAAAAACCTGGCGACCGCTGGAAGACGATAATTTTCGTCTGGGACTGGGCTTTACCGCAGGCGTTACCGCGCGCGACAACTGGAATTATATTCCCATCCCTGTACTGTTGCCTTTAGCGTCGATAGGCTATGGTCCCGCTACCTTTCAGATGACCTACATTCCGGGTTCGTATAACAACGGAAACGTCTATTTCGCCTGGATGCGTTTCCAGTTTTGACGGGGAAGGGCATTCTTCAGTTGTGAATAAAAAAGCCTTAAAAAACAATAAGTAGACAGGGTTAGCTAAAAATTAACGCGATATTTATCACTTTTTCGCAAAGTTCGACTGGACAAAATGCATCACAATTGTTGTACTGGTATCCGACACAGCATTTGTGTCTATTTTTCATGTAAAGGTAATTTTGATGTCTAAGATTAAAGGTAACGTTAAGTGGTTTAATGAATCCAAAGGATTCGGTTTCATTACTCCGGAAGATGGCAGCAAAGACGTGTTCGTACACTTCTCTGCAATCCAGACCAATGGTTTTAAAACTCTGGCTGAAGGTCAGCGCGTAGAGTTCGAAATCACTAACGGTGCCAAAGGCCCTTCCGCTGCAAACGTAACTGCTCTGTAAGCATACGTCCGACAGCAAGATTTCAAAACCCGCCCTTTCGGCGGGTTTTTTTTTGCGCTTAACGCGCCGCTGCGGCGGAAAATAGCCAGAATGCCAGCGCTGTCATGGCAAACGAACCCAACAGGTTAATCAGCACATTCAGCAGCGCCCAGCCAAAGCGCCCCTCTTGCAGCAAGAATACCACTTCAGCAGAAAAAGTAGAAAAGGTCGTCAGGCCGCCGCAAAAGCCGGTCGTAATGAGCACTTTCCACATCGGATCGATATGTGTCATGCGGTTAAACCAGGCGAACCCCATGCCGATAATAAACGCGCCAAGCAAATTTGCTGTTAGCGTACCGATGGGAATCGCCTGATGAAGCGGATTAAAACGCATACTTAGCATCCACCGGGCTACGCTCCCCGTTCCACCGCCGATAAAAACTGCTAAAAGAAGCTGTAACACTGCCGAATCCTTTATTTAATTGCTATACAGGAGGAGTGTAACGCCGAACACGCATAATTGGCGAGTCCTGACAGAGGTGTGGGAGGGGATATGTTCGTTGCAGCCGGGCAGTTTGTGGTGAGTTCTGTATGGGAAAAGAATGCGCAAGTTTGCGTTTCGTTAATGGCTCAGGCGGCGGGCCGCGGCGTATCGCTTCTGGTGCTGCCTGAGGGGATATTAGCGCGAGATGACATCGACCTTGACCTGCCGATTCGCGCCGCGCAGCCGCTGGATGGCGCGTTTATGACGCGGCTTCAGGAAGAAAGCGCTCATAATAATATGACGACGATATTCACTATCCTTGTCCCGTCAACGCCTGGACGGGCGGTTAATATGCTGGTGGCGCTACGGGCAGGTCACATTGTCGCGCGTTACGAGAAGCTGCATCTCTATGATGCGTTTTCGATGCAAGAATCCCAAAGTATTGATGCCGGAACCGCTATCGCGCCTGTGCTGGACGTGGAGGGGGTTAAGGTGGGGCTTATGACCTGTTATGACCTGCGCTTTCCTGACATGGCGTTAGCGCTGGCTTTACAGGGGGCTGACGTATTGGCGCTGCCGACGGGCTGGGTTCGCGGCCCGTTGAAAGAGCAGCAGTGGTCGACGCTGCTGGCGGCGAGAGCGCTGGATACCACCTGCTATATGATTGCGGCCGGGGAGTGTGGTAATCGTAATATTGGTCAAAGTCGTATTATCGATCCGTTGGGGGTAACGATAGCCGCAGCAGCCGATCGTCCGGCGCTGATCGTCGCGGAAATATTCAGAGAACGAATAGACCAGGTGCGGGAGCAACTTCCTCTTTTGCAGCAACGACGATTTGCGCCACCGCAATTATTATGATGTTTTTTTACGCAAAGCTTGATTCACCTTGTTACAGATTGCTATTGTGTGCGCGCGTCGAAAGACCGTTAATATTCTCAGGTTAATCCGGCGCGTTACGCAGCCTGTTTTTAGTGAAGAAGGTATCTATGGGTGAGATTAGTATTACCAAACTGCTGGTGGTTGCCGCACTGGTTGTTCTGCTGTTTGGTACCAAGAAGTTACGTACGCTGGGCGGAGACCTGGGCACGGCGATTAAAGGATTCAAGAAAGCAATGAACGATGAAGACGCGGGCGTTAAGAAAGACGTCGACGGTAGCGTTCAGGCTGAAAAACTCTCGCACAAAGAGTAATAGCGCGATGCGCTTGCTCCGCAGAGTAAAAAAACCGGCAAGTTGCCGGTTTTTTTTGCCTGAAATGTAAGCGTCTATTACACGATCATTTCACTTCCATGCCTTTGGCCTGGAGATCAGCATGGTACGAAGAACGTACAAAGGGGCCACAGGCGGCATGGGTAAAGCCCATCGCCAGGGCTTCCGCTTTCATCTCGTCAAACTCTTCCGGGCTGACATAACGCTGTACCGGCAGGTGATGGCGGCTTGGCTGTAGATACTGACCAAGCGTCAGCATGGTGACGCCATGACGGCGTAAGTCGCGCATAACCTCAATGATTTCCGCATTGGTTTCGCCTAAGCCCACCATCAGACCCGATTTTGTCGGAATTTCCGGGTGCGCTTCTTTGAAGCGTTCCAGTAATTTCAGCGACCAGTTGTAATCGGCGCCCGGACGAACCTGGCGGTAAATACGCGGCACGTTTTCCAGGTTGTGGTTAAACACATCCGGCGGCGTCGCGTTAAGAATATCCAGCGCGCGATCCATACGTCCACGGAAGTCTGGCACCAGGGTCTCTATTTTTATCTCCGGGCTTTTGGCACGGATAGCGGTGATGCAGTCAGCAAAATGCTGGGCGCCGCCGTCACGCAGATCGTCACGGTCGACAGAGGTGATGACCACATAGCGTAGCGCCATGTCGGCGATCGTTTGCGCCAGTTTCTGCGGCTCTTCCGCATCCGGCGCAACGGGGCGTCCATGGGCGACATCACAGAACGGACAGCGGCGAGTGCAAATGGCGCCAAGGATCATAAACGTAGCGGTACCGTGGTTGAAACATTCAGCCAGGTTTGGGCAAGACGCTTCCTCGCAGACAGAATGCAGGCCATTTTTGCGCATTGCGGCTTTGATGCCCTGGATACGGGTAGAATCCGCCGGAAGTTTTATTTTCATCCATTCCGGTTTACGTAGTAGAGCGTCGCGCTCTGTGACCACATTTTTAACCGGGATAAGAGCCATCTTATCGGCATCGCGGTATTTTACACCGCGTTCCATCACAATGGGTTTACTCATAGCGTGCGTGTTCCAGTTGCGAATAACGAAGGAAAGCGTTTCAATTCAAGGGAAAGTTGTATTTATCAACTATTTTTGAATTTGTGACACGCAGTATATCATTGATAAGGGCCATAAAGCAGCCTGACAGCCCGGCAAAATGTAAAATAGTTGTTGTTTTGTGCTGTTTGCCCATATCTTCCGTGACCTGAATGCAACATTTTTGTCAGAACGCCTCACGAATGATATCAATGACGTTCTCCAGCACCGGATCGCGCAGACTCAGTTTATTGTAATGCAGTGAGAACTCGACCTGTTCACTATTCACCGGCGCGTAGGGAAGGCGTTCAAGCGGCCAGCAGCGGCTAAATAAGTCGTAGAAGCGGGTGGGCATCAGTCCCAGCAGATCGCTGCTGGCGATCAGCGAGGCAATGGTAAAAATATTGTAGCTGCTAAAACTGATTTGCTGATCGGGAAATGTCTCCTGCAGTCGCTGGCGCAGGAGGGAAAGATGTTGTCCCTCCAGCATCAGAAAGGTGTGATCCGCGCTGTTCAGTCTCTCTTCAGTAATGGCGTTCGCCAGACACGGGTGATGCTGGCGGCAGACAATCTCAAGCGTATCGCTAAACAGGACGTGATGCTGGATGCTCCGGTTGTTATAGCTATGGGTATTGATAATGAGATCGGTCTGAAACTGACTAAGCTGGCTTTCGGCATCGTCTACCGGAATGTTGCGCAGCAAAAGCTGAGGATAACGCGGCCTGATGGCCTGGTAAATAATCGGCATCACTAGCGCGCCGACCGAAGGCGTCGTGCCAATCGTAATGGTGCGTTGCTTATCATAGCTGCCCGTAAGATCCAGGGCGCCAAGAATAGATTCCAGCCCCTGGCTGATGTATTCGTGCAGATGCGTAGCATACGTCGTGGGCGTTACGCCCTGGCCTTTGCGAATAAACAGCGGATCGGGAAATATAGTCCGTAATTTTTGAATGGACTGGCTGATGGCTGACGGCGTCAGGTTAAGAATTTTCGCGGCATTGACGATCCCTTTATGGACATATACGGCCTCGAAAATCGTCAACAGATTGAGGTCAATATTTCTCAGTGTTCTGAAAATTTGCGGTTTGTCTTGTAGATGTTGATCGGCCGGTTGTCTTTCTGCCTGATTATTATCACTCACGCTCTGGCTCCGAATTCATTCGTATTATGAATAATAGATGAAATAGTATATTTTGCATTTATGAGTTGGTTTTAAAATTACTCTTATGAATGTATTTTAAGTCATTTCAATAAGATAAGTAACAGCAAGGCCGGGATTTTGTTCACGGAAAATTCCTCATCATGAGGACTGAAGAGGCCATGCCGCCTGGCGGCTACAGCAGGGATATAACGAAAATATAGAAAGCGGGGGGAGAAGTAAAGCATTCAAATCATATATGATTAATGACCCATAAATTTCTTGGGCCATTATATTTTACGCATTAAGCAGCAATATATTCATACGGTGGATTATTTAGCAGAGCTAAAATATTCGCCAGCAAGCGGGGCGCAATATTATCTGTGGTAGCGTCTTTCTTCCACTGCGTTATTTTAGCCATTTCCATGCCGGCATAACCACACGGGTTGATACGCAGGAAAGGAGAAAGATCCATGTTAACGTTTAGCGCTAAACCGTGGAATGAGCAGCCGCGACGGATACGTAAACCCAGCGAGCAGATTTTCTTTTCACCCACATAGACGCCCGGCGCATCGGCGCGCGGATGCGCCTCAATACCAATTTCAGCCAGCGTATTCACCACGGTCTGTTCAAGTAGGGTGACTAAATCACGCACGCCCAGTTTACGTCGTTTCAGGTTAAGTAAAACGTACATTACCTGTTGGCCCGGACCATGATAGGTCACCTGTCCTCCACGATCGCTCTGCACAACGGGAATATCGCCAGGCATCAATATATGTTCCGCTTTACCGGCCTGGCCCTGGGTAAACACCGGGTAATGCTCAACCAACCAGATTTCATCATGGCTGTTTTCATCGCGCATATCGGTAAAGTTATGCATGGCCTGAGAGATAGCTTCATAGGGCTGAAGGCCGAGCTGGCGGACAAGGATTTTATCCTGATACAAAACGGCATCTCCGTAGAGAATGAAAAAAGAGAGGAAAGTATATCACAGCGGGGGAGGCGGGGAGTTACCCGGATAAGACCGGGTAACCGTCTGGATGTATTACAATACCATTCGCACGATATCAATATTGCCCAGTTCTTCGTACAGCGTTTCAACCTGTTCAATATGGGTGGCATTAATGGTGATAGAGACCGAGTGGTAGTTGCCTTTGCTGCTCGGTTTTACCGTCGGAGAGTAATCACCAGGCGCATGGCGCTGTACCACTTCAACCACCTGATCAACCAGCTCAGGTAACGCCTGCCCCATTACTTTGTAAGTAAATGGCGTAGGGAATTCAAGCAGTTCGTTAAGTTTGGTTTTCATGTCAGCTCCGGCATTACGTAAAAAAAATAACAACTCCCGCCACAGGGCGGGAGTTTTACTGATGCATAGTATATGGGGACGAAAATCACACTTTCAAGCGTTCAATTTTTATCCAAACCAGTGATGGAACATTAATTTAATGTAATCAATGCTTTTACCGAAGAAGTTCCCTTCCGGGATCTCTTGCAGTACGACCAGCGGACGCTGCTCGATGGTTTTACCGTCCAGCTGGAAGTTGATGGTGCCGACCACCTGGTTTTTCTGCAGCGGCGCGTGCAGTTCTGCGGTATTCAGTACATAGCTCGCTTTCAAATCTTTCATGCGACCACGAGGGATCGTCAGGTAAACGTCTTTATCGACGCCCAGCGAGGCGCGATCGGTATTACCAAACCAGGCGGGTTCAGAGGCGAACTCTTTACCAGCCTTCAGCGGATTAACGGTTTCAAAGAAACGGAAGCCCCACGTCAGCAGTTTTTTGCTTTCTGTTTCACGGCCTTTATAGGTCCGTCCGCCCATCACGGCGGAAATCAATCGCATCTGGCCTTCGGTTGCGGAAGCGACCAGATTATAGCCCGCTTTGCTGGTATGGCCGGTTTTGATGCCGTCCACATTCAGGCTGTTATCCCACAGCAGACCGTTACGGTTTAACTGGCGAATGCCGTTAAAGGTGAACTCTTTTTCTTTATAAACGGCATATTCGTTAGGCACATCGCGAATTAACGCCTGACCAATCAGCGCCATATCGCGAGCTGAACTGTATTGTCCGTCGGCGTCCAGGCCGTGTACGGTCTGGAAGTGGGTATTTTTCAGCCCCAACGCGTTCACATAGCTATTCATCAGCCCGACGAAAGCATCCTGGCTACCGGCGGCGAAATCAGCCATTGCCACACAGGCGTCATTGCCGGATTGCAGATTGATGCCGCGTATCAACTGAGAGACCGGTACCTGCATTCCCGGCTTGAGGAACATCAGCGAGGAGCCTTTAAATACCGGATTGCCGGTGGCCCAGGCGTCATTACCGACGGTAACCAGGTCGGTTTCTTTAAATTTACCCGCTTTCATTGCCTGTCCGATGACGTAACTGGTCATCATCTTCGTCAGACTCGCCGGGTCGCGACGTTCGTCAGCGTTTTGTTCCGCCAGAACTTTACCGGAGTTGTAGTCGATCAGGATGTAGGATTCCGCATCGATCTGCGGAACACCCGGGATCATAGTTTTGATATTCAGGTCATCGGCATGTGCGGTTGAGATAAACGCGGCACAAAGCGCCGTGGTGAGCGCCATGCGCTGCATAAAACGAGCGGAAAAAGTGGTCTTCATGGTCTGAACTACGACGTCCGTGATGAAATTAAAAAAAGAGCCCTACTATAGCAAAAGCATAACTGGCAGGCATCTGACTTTCCGCGTGACTTTGTTAATGTCATTTACAGAAATTGACAGTACAGATACCTGCGATCGGTTACTGCGCGCTGGCGATAAAGGACTGTAATTGTGCTTCTGTTTGCAAACGTTGCTGTAACGCGCTGGCTTCGGCTTTACTGGCAAAAGGCCCCAGTTGAATACGCCAGACCGCGCCGTTTTGTATTACGCGTCCTGGTACGCTGAACTGCTGGCTTAAACGCTGTTGGTACTGCTGCGCGCGCGTTTGATCGCTGACGGCGCCGACCTGGACGACGAAACGACCGCTCGCCGCGGCGGCAGGCGCGCTCACCGGGGCAGATACCGGGGCTGCGGCGGCAGGCGCGCTCACCGGCGTCGCAGTCGCTGGAGCCGTCACTGGCGCGGAAACCGGCGCTGGCTGTGGCGCCGGCGTCGGTTCATTACTCTCCAGCACGCCAGGCGCCAGCGTGGTCGGCGCGCCGAGGAAGCCGCTGCTGCTCACTGGCGCACCGGTGGTATCGTCACTTTTCAACGTGGAATTACTGACCGGAAGAACGTCGCCTTGCGGTTGCGCAGGCGCTGAAGAGGCGCTTCCCATTCCGCCGCTTAAATCAGGGCGCGGGGGCAGAGCGTAGGTCTGTTTCGCCACCGTCGTACAGGCCATCCCCGGGCCGGAGAGCGAACCATCCGGCGCCACGATAATAGGGTCAATCCGTACTTTAGTATTATTCGAGGTATTCAGACGATCCGCCGCCGCGCGGGACAGGGAGATGACCCGATCGGTGCCATAGGGGCCGCGATCGTTAATACGCGCGACGATCATGCGACCGTTGGCCAGGTTGGTGATTCGCGCATAGCTGGGGATAGGCAGTGTCGGATGGGCGGCGGTAAGCTGCATCGGATCGAACATCTCCCCGGAGGCGGTTAAATTACTGCCGGGTTCCGCATCATAAATAGCGGCCAGGCCAGCCTGGCTAAAGCGGGACGGGTCCTGAACGATTTTATAACTTTTACCGTCACGCTGATAATCCTGGTTTGCGGTCGGATTCAGAGGTTCATAACGCGGTTCCGCTCCGCTGATTTCCACAGTCGGACCATTACATACCGCAGGTTGCGGCGCGACGGTGGTTTGCTGCTGACCGCCGTCATTAGTACATGCCGCGAGTAGTACTATCCCTGCCGCGACGCAGATTACAGGCAACTGCTTACGCATTGCGCACCCCTTATACGCTTTTCGACAACATTTTTCTGTGGGTGTGGATCGACATCACAATCCCGAACCCGGCCATCAGCACAATCAGTGCGGAGCCCCCGTAGCTGACCAGGGGTAAAGGTACTCCAACCACAGGCAGAATACCGCTCACCATACCAATATTTACGAAGACATAAACGAATAATATTAACATTAATCCGCCAGCCATCACGCGACCAAATGTAGTTTGCGCTCTGGCGGCAATCCACAGACCGCGCATTATTAGCAAAATATAGAGCGCGAGCAGAATCAGGATGCCCACCAGACCGAGCTCTTCCGCCAGTACCGCGAAGATAAAGTCGGTATGGCGTTCGGGTAAAAACTCCAGCTGCGACTGGGTGCCGTGGAGCCAGCCTTTACCGCGCAGGCCGCCTGAGCCAATGGCGATTTTAGACTGAATAATATGATAGCCCGCGCCCAGCGGATCGGTCTCCGGATCAAGGAGCATCATGACGCGCTGGCGTTGGTAATCGTGCATCAGGAAAAACCACAAAATAGGAATAAATGCAGCGATCAATACAATGGCGACCCCAATTAAGCGCCAGCTCAGACCAGACAAAAATAGGACAAAGAGACCGGAAAGGGCGACCAAAATAGACGTCCCGAGGTCCGGCTGGGCGGCAACCAGCAGGGTAGGCATAAAGATTAATACCAGGGCGATGGCGGTATTTTTCAGCGAGGGCGGGCAGACGTCGCGGTTAATAAAGCGGGCGACCATCAGCGGCACGGCGATTTTGGCTATTTCCGAAGGCTGAAAGCGAACGATTCCCAGATCGAGCCAGCGCTGCGCGCCTTTGGATATTGCGCCGAAGGCATCAACGGCGACCAGCAAAATGATACAAATGATATAGAGATAGGGCGCCCAGCCTTCATATACGCGCGGCGGGATCTGCGCCATCACCACCATAACCACCAGCCCCATCGCAATCTGACCGATTTTACGCTCCATCATGCCGATGTCCTGGCCGCTGGCGCTCCAGATGACCAATGCGCTGTAAACCAGTAACGCCAGCAGAATGAGTAGCATCGTGGGATCGATATGAATTTTATCCCAGAAGGTTTTTTTGTTCGGATTATCCGTCATGATTATTGGTCCTCCGCCGCTGCAACCACCGGGTTTTCCGCAGGCAAATGGGTGTTGTTGTCGCCCAGCATGATGTGATCAAGGATTTGGCGCATGATCGTGCCTACTGCCGGGCCTGCGCCGCCGTTTTCAAGGATGATCGCGACGGCGACCTGGGGATTGTTATACGGCGCAAAGGCGGTCATTAATTTATGGTCGCGCAGGCGCTCGGCGATTTTATGCGCATTGTACGTTTCGTTGGCCTTCAGGCCAAAGACCTGCGCGGTGCCCGACTTCGCCGCGATTTTATAGGGCGCGCTGGCAAAATATTTATGAGCCGTGCCGTTAGGGCGGTTGGCGACGCCATACATTCCATCTTTCGCAATTTCCCAGTAGCCGGAGTGAATATCGCCCACCGGCGGCTCATGCGGCTGTACCCACGGCACCTGTTTACCGTTTTCCGCGGTGCTCATTAACAGATGCGGGACTTTAACTACACCGTCGTTAATAAGGATCATCAGCGCCTTACTCATCTGAATCGGCGTTGCCGTCCAGTAGCCCTGGCCGATGCCCACCGGAATCGTATCGCCCTGATACCACGGTTTTTTAAAGCGTTTCTGTTTCCACTCGCGGGTCGGCATATTACCAGAGCGCTCTTCTGCGAGATCAATTCCCGTATAGTGCCCATAGCCAAACTTACCCATCCATTCTGACAGGCGGTCGATTCCCATGTCATAGGCCACCTGATAGAAGAAGGTATCCGCCGACTCTTCAAGGGATTTGGTGATATTCAGATGCCCGTGGCCCCATTTTTTCCAGTCGCGGTAGCGTTTCTCAGACCCCGGCAACTGCCACCAGCCAGGGTCGAAAAGACTGGTGTTACGGGTGATGACGCCAGCGCTTAACGCCGATACGGCGACGTAAGGCTTAACGGTAGAAGCGGGTGGGTAGACACCCTGAGTCGCGCGGTTCACTAATGGCGTGTTCGGGTCGTTAAGCAGCCCGGAGTAATCTTTGCTGGAGATGCCATCCACGAAAAGGTTAGGGTCGTAACTTGGCATGGAGACCAGCGATAGCACGCCGCCGGTACGCGGATCGGTGACAATCACCGCCGCGCGACTGCCTGCCAGCAGCGTTTCAATATACTGCTGGAGCTTGAGATCCAGCGTCAGGTAGATATCGTGTCCGGCCTGCGGCGGCACCTCTTTGAGCTGGCGAATGACGCGGCCGCGGTTGTTGACTTCAACCTCTTCATAACCGGTTTGCCCATGCAGAATATCTTCATAGTAGCGCTCAATGCCCAGCTTGCCGATGTCATGGGTGGCGGCGTAGTTTGCCAGTTTGTTTTCTCTGTCGAGACGCTCGACGTCTTTATCATTGATTTTCGATACGTAGCCGATAACGTGGGTCAGCGCCGATCCGTATGGATAATAGCGGCGTTTATAGCCTTTGACTTCAACGCCCGGAAAACGGTACTGGTTGACGGCAAAGCGCGCGACCTGAACTTCCGTCAGGTTTGTTTTCACCGGAATAGAAGTAAAGCGATGGGATCGGGCGCGCTCTTTTTTAAAGGCGGCGATATCGTCGTCGTTTAAATCGACCACACTGCGTAGCGCATCCAGCGTTTGCTGAACGTTATCCACCTTTTCTGGCATCATTTCAATCTGATAGATAGTGCGGTTCAGCGCAAGGGGAATGCCGTTACGGTCGTAGATTATCCCGCGGCTTGGCGCAATTGGCACCAGCTTGATACGGTTTTCGTTCGAGCGGGTCTGGTAATCGGTAAAACGGAGGATTTGCAGATTATACAAATTGGCGATCAGTACGCCGGTCAGCAGCAAAATACCCAAAAAGGCGACCAGCGCCCGACGCACAAACAGTGCGGACTCAGCCGTATAGTCACGAAAAGAATTTTGTCGTTTCATCCGCTGCTTAATCTTCTCAAGACTTCACGATCACTCACGGTGATAAGGGTGGTTGGTTGTGATGCTCCACGCCCGGTACAAACTCTCCGCGACCAGAACCCGAACCAGTGGGTGAGGGAGCGTTAACGCCGAGAGCGACCAGCTCTGTTCCGCTGCCGCTTTGCAGGCGGGAGATAATCCTTCCGGGCCGCCAATCAGCAAACTGACGTCGCGCCCGTCCTGTTTCCAGCGCTCCAGCTCATTGGCTAACTGCGGCGTATCCCACGGCTTGCCTGGAATATCCAGGGTAACAATGCGATTCTTACCGGCGGCGGCCAGCATCTGCTCGCCCTCTTTGTCGAGAATGCGTTTGATATCCGCGTTCTTGCCGCGTTTGCCCGCAGGGATTTCGATCAGCTCAAAGGGCATATCTTTCGGAAAACGACGCAGATATTCCGTAAATCCCGTTTGAACCCAGTCGGGCATCTTCGTGCCGACAGCGACAAGTTGCAGCTTCACGCATTAACTCCAGAGTTTTTCCAGTTCATACAGGCGGCGACTTTCTTCCTGCATGACATGCACAATCACATCGCCCAGATCGACGACAATCCAGTCAGCCGCATTTTCGCCTTCGACGCCCAACGGCAGCATACCGGCCGCGCGCGACGACTGCACCACGTGGTCGGCAATAGACATAACGTGACGGCTGGAGGTGCCGGTACAAATAATCATACAGTCGGTGATACTGGATTTACCCTGAACATCTAAGGCGATGATGTCCTGACCTTTCAGGTCATCAATTTTGTCGATAACAAAATCCTGGAGTGCTTTACCCTGCAAGTTTTCCCCCTGGGTGAATAATTGCGTTATAACGATAGAAAAAGGCCAACAGGCTGGACCGGTAAGGCGTTGCGAGTTAACGCTAACCTTCCGGCGGGACGCCGTGTAGTATACCTGAATCAGCGGCGATACCGGGACTTATGTCGCCGGATCGGCGTTTAAAACCAGATTATCATCCCATCCCACGTCACAGAAAGCATCGCCATTTTTGTAAAACAATTTCTGCAAAGCTCTGCAAGGTGAAAAAAGCCTGGCTGCGGAGAATAACAGCCTGTTGGGGGCTGTCAATGGGCGAAACCGCTGCGGCGAGAAAAAACGGAAAATTCATCACTCAGGCCGCCAGACGGCACGACTATTTAATACTTTCAGGGTGGCGAACCCTTCGCATATGTCGATTGCGCTCCAGCATCCCTGTTCTACCCGGAAATGCCATAGCGAGGCGGCGGGCATCGCGAGCAGACGGGCAATCAACAGGCTGAGTACGCCCTGATGGCTGACGATCAGCAGGTTCTGGCAATCGCTAAACGCGTCGAGTCGCGAGATAAAGCGCTCTACGCGCCGGGTAAAAGCCTGAAAACCCTCGCCATTGGTCGGAACCGCATTCTGCCAGTCCGTACACCAGGCGGCATAGCTTTCGGCATCTTCATGGGTGAGGTCGCGGTGATGGCGCATTTCCCAGTCGCCAAAGTACATCTCATTAAGCTCAGGTAAGATGTGTTGCGGCACATCCCGGCCCTCCAGTACGAGCCGGGCGGTATGGCGCGCGCGCTCCAGCTCGCTGCATAACACCCTGTCAAATGGCACGTGGCGCAATAAAGTATGTAGCGTTTTCGCCTGGCCAATCCCTTTTTCCGTTAACGGCGTGGGAGCATGTCCGCTATACAACCCGGCGACATTGGCCTCGGTTTCGCCATGACGCACTAGCCACAATCGCATGGTATTCCTCATGAGGTTAAATGCGCAAAACATGATAATGCCCCTGATTGCGCAACGTTTTTTTCACTAAAATAGCGTTTTTTGACCGGAGGCATAATGGCGTTATTCAACAGCGCGCATGGCGGTAATATTCGGGAAGCCGCGACGGTGTTGGGCATCTCGCCTGACCAGTTACTGGATTTTAGCGCAAATATTAATCCGCTGGGTATGCCTGTCAGCGTGAAACGCGCGCTTATCGACAATCTGGACTGCATTGAGCGCTACCCGGACGCCGATTATTTTCATTTGCACCAGGCGCTGGCGCGTCATCACCAGGTGCCGGCATCGTGGATACTGGCGGGAAATGGCGAGACGGAGTCAATCTTTACCGTGGCGAGCGGTCTTAAACCGCGTCGTGCAATGATTGTCACGCCAGGTTTCGCGGAGTATGGCCGGGCGCTGGCGCAAATTGGCTGTGAAATTCGTCGCTGGTCTCTACGCGAAGCGGATGGCTGGCAGCTTACCGATGCCATTCTTGAGGCGTTGACGCCCGATCTGGACTGCCTGTTTCTGTGTACGCCCAATAATCCTACCGGCCTGCTGCCGGAGCGGCCGTTATTACAGGCCATTGCCGATCGCTGCAAATCGCTGAGCATTAACCTGATCCTGGATGAGGCGTTTATCGATTTTATTCCGCATGAGACGGGCTTTATTCCTGCTCTTAAAGATAATCCGCATATCTGGGTGCTGCGTTCGCTGACCAAATTTTATGCCATTCCCGGCCTGCGGTTGGGATATCTCGTCAATAGCGATGACGCGGCGGTAGCGCGGATGCGTCGCCAACAAATGCCGTGGTCGATTAACGCGCTGGCGGCGCTGGCCGGTGAGGTAGCGTTACAGGATAGCGCCTGGCAACAGGCGACCTGGCATTGGTTACGGGAGGAGGGCGCCCGGTTTTATCAGGCGCTTTGTCAGCTCCCCCTGCTGACGGTCTATCCCGGGCGGGCAAACTATCTGTTGTTACGCTGTGAGCGAGAGGATATTGATCTGCAGCGACGGTTGCTGACGCAGCGGATTTTAATCCGTAGCTGCGCTAACTACCCGGGGCTGGACAGCCGCTATTATCGTGTGGCGATACGCAGCGCTGCGCAAAACGAGCGTCTGCTGTCGGCGCTGCGCAATGTGCTTACCGGTATAGCCCCTGCTGATTGATGTAGTTCAGCACGTTTTCCGGCAACAGATCGTCGCAGGATTCGCCTTTTTCCAGCCGTTCGCGGATGAGGGTTGCGGAGATATTAAGCCAGGGCGTTTCCGCCAGGTAAATTTTACCGGCTGGCAACTGGTGCAGATCGTCCGGCGTATGGGTCAGATGCTGTTCCAGCCACTGCTGGTGTTGCGCCTGCGTCATTTCAAGGGGATAGCCCGGACGACGACAAACGATCAGGTGAGTGTTATCAAGGATGGTGTCGTAATCATGCCAGGTGGGGAAGTTAAGCAGAGAGTCCTGGCCGATAATAAACGCCAGCGGCGCTTCGGGACCCTGTTCTTCGCGCCATGCTTTCAACGTTTGCGCAGTGTAAGAGGGCGCGTTTCGCTGTAGCTCGCGTTCATCCAGCGTAAAAAGCGGCTTATCGGCGATAGCCAGCTCCAGCATATATTTACGCTGCGCGCTGGAAGCTTCCGGCTGGGGGCGATGCGGCGGCACATTGTTAGGCATAATAATCACCCGCGATAAGCCGATCAGATTCGCCAGCGTTTCAACAGGTTTAAGATGTCCATAATGCACCGGATCAAAGGTGCCGCCGAATAAAGCCTGTAACGATTTCATATCACCCATCAATAAATACGTCTGCCAGCGCCTTATGGCAGAGCAGGAGCGATAGCCCTTCAAGATCTGCCCATACTGACTGACCATAATCCTGTTTGAGCGTAATTTCTGTACGCGTCAGTAACTGCACGGCCTGGCGAAGCTGTGCAGGATGGAGACGCTGCAACGCGTCGCCGATCATGGGGCGACGGTTTTGCCAGACCCGGTGTTTATCAAACAGCGCGCGTAACGGCATATGCGCGGACTGACGTTTGAGATTTACCAGTAGCAGCAGCTCTCGCTGGAGGGTCCGCAGCAGAATAACCGGCTCGCTGCCTTCAAGGCGTAGCTGTTGCAGAATATGCAGCGCGCGTTTGCTTTTCCCCATCAGTAACGCATCCACCCAGTGGAAAGGGGTAAAGTGGGCGGCGTCATTGACGGCCTGCTCCACGCGAGGAAGCGTTAACTTACCGTCAGGCCAAAGCAGCGACAGCCGTTCCAGCGCCTGCGCCAGCGCCAACAGATTGCCCTCATAGCAATAGCACAGCAGTTGGTTCGCGGCGTCATCCAGTTGCAAATTCTGTGCTTTCGCTCTGGCGGCAACCCAGCGGGGAAGCTGCGCCTGCTCCGGCGTTTGACAACTGACCTGAACGCTACGGTCTGCCAGCGCGGTATACCAGGCGGCGTTTTCCTGCGCTTTGGTGAGCTTGTTTCCGCGTACTATTAATAACAGGTCGTCATGCAGCAGCTCGCTCAGCGTGGCGAGTTGCTCATTCATTGCCGCGTTAGGCCCGTTTTCCGGCAGTTGCAGCACCAGCGTTTGACGACTGGCGAACAGACTCATCGCCTGGCAGAGTGAGAAAAGCGATCCCCAGTCGGTACTGGGATCGAGAGTAAAAGCGTGGTGCTCTTCGAAGCCTTGCGACGCAGCCGCCAGACGAATAGCGTCCTGACTTTCCTGCAGCAGCAGCGGATCGTTGCCCAATAATAAATATGCCGCACGCAGCCCTTCGTTGAGCTGCGCGCGGAGTTGTTCAGGATACAACCTGATCATTAGTTACTCAGCGTAGTGGAGACGCGTGCTGGCGTAGAGGCGGGCGCCGCCGTCTCATTGTCGGCGGTAGCCTCCTCTTTCGTCGCCTGAATATCCGCCGCGCGGACGCTGGTCAGCTTACGAATCAGCTGTTCAGCGGCTTTGTCGTACATCTCCTGAACGATCATGGCCTGCTCGTTATCCTTCGCCAACGCCATCTGCGGGTTATCGAAGAACGAACGGTACACTTTCGTGCTGATAGGATAGATGTCATGGCCCGGAATCAATACCGAGGCATTGACGGTCATCACCATCTGATATTCCGCCGTCTGGCCGTCCTGGAACACTGACGCCGTATCCTGCGAAATAGTCACCGTTCCAAGCCGCAGAGACGGAACGTCTTTGCGCGTTGTGTCTTTATCAAGCAGGTTTACGTTATTCAGCCGTAACTGATTACGTACCGCACGACTTAGCGGACCGTTCGGATCGCCGGAATCGAGGATCATCGTTTTCATTGAAGCCGGAACCTGCGTAGTGCTACGCAGATGCCAGCCGCATCCGGCGGTGACCAGCACCGCCAGAGATAACAACAGTGTTACCAGATATCGCACGCTTCCTCCCGCGCTTAGCCAACAACCAGATTGAGGAGTTTACCCGGAACGTAAATCACTTTACGCACGGTAACGCCATCAAGATATTTTGCCACCAGATGTTCCTGGCCTGCACGTTCACGCACCTGTTCTTCGGTGGCATCCACCGCAACGGTGATTTTCCCGCGAACTTTACCGTTAACCTGCACGACAACCAGCGTGGTGTTTTCCACCATTGCCTGCTCGTCGGCAACCGGCCACGGCGCGTTGTCGATATCGCCTTCGCCACCCAGTTCCTGCCACAAGGTAAAGCAGACGTGCGGGGTGAACGGGTTAAGCATACGCACGACGGCCTGCAGCGCTTCCTGAAGCAGTGCGCGGTCTTGTTCGCCTTCCTGCGGGGCTTTCGCCAGTTTGTTCATCAACTCCATGATCGCCGCAATGGCGGTGTTGAACGTCTGACGGCGGCCGATATCATCGGTCACTTTGGCAATGGTTTTATGCACATCGCGACGCAGCGCTTTTTGATCTTCGCTCAGCGCATCGACGTTCAGCGCCGCGACAGAACCTTTAGCGGTGTGTTCGTAAACCAGCTTCCAGACGCGTTTAATAAAGCGGTTTGCGCCTTCTACGCCGGACTCCTGCCATTCCAGAGTCATATCCGCCGGAGAAGCGAACATCATAAACAGGCGTACCGTGTCCGCGCCATAACGTTCAACCATTACCTGCGGGTCGATACCGTTATTTTTCGACTTGGACATTTTACTCATGCCAGTGTAGACCAGCTCATGACCCGCTGCGTCTTTTGCTTTGACGATGCGGCCTTTTTCATCGCGCTCGACGATAGCGTCAACTGGCGAAACCCAGTTACGTTCGCCGTTCTCGCCGACATAATAGAACGCATCCGCCAGTACCATGCCCTGGCACAGCAACTGTTTAGCCGGCTCGTCAGAGGTGACCATGCCCGCATCGCGCATCAGCTTATGGAAGAAGCGGAAGTAGAGCAGGTGCATGATGGCATGTTCAATACCGCCGATGTAGATGTCGACCGGCAGCCAGTAGTTTGCCGCTTTCGAATCCAGCATTCCTTCCTGATACTGCGGGCAGGTGTAACGCGCGTAGTACCATGACGATTCCATAAAGGTGTCGAAGGTGTCGGTTTCACGCAGCGCCGGCATCCCGTTAACGGTGGTTTTCGCCCACTCAGGATCGGCCTTGATCGGGCTGGTGATGCCGTCCATGACGACATCTTCCGGCAGAATAACCGGCAGTTGATCTTCCGGCGTCGGCAGCACGGTGCCGTCTTCCAGGGTGACCATCGGGATCGGCGCGCCCCAGTAACGCTGACGGGAAACGCCCCAGTCACGCAGACGATAGTTCACTTTACGTTCGCCGACGCCTTTTTCCGCCAGTTTATCGGCAATTGCGTTAAACGCCGCTTCAAAGGCCAGACCGTCGAACTCACCGGAGTTAAACAGCACGCCTTTTTCGGTCAGCGCCTGTTCGGAAAGATCCGGCTCGGAACCGTCGGCGGCCAGAATCACCGGCTTGATGGTCAAACCGTATTTGGAGGCAAATTCGTAGTCGCGCTGATCGTGACCCGGAACGGCCATCACCGCGCCAGTGCCGTACTCCATCAGCACAAAGTTTGCCGCCCAGACCGGGATCTCTTCGCCAGTTAACGGATGAATCGCTTTATAGCCGGTGTCGACGCCTTTTTTCTCCATGGTCGCCATTTCGGCTTCGGCCACTTTGGTGTTACGGCATTCGTCGATGAACGCCGCCAGCTCGGCGTTGTTCGCCGCCGCTTTTTGCGCCAGCGGATGACCGGCGGCCACTGCCAGGTAGGTGGCGCCCATAAAGGTATCCGGACGGGTGGTATAGACGGTCAGGGTGTTATCGTAACCCTTCACATCGAAGGTGATTTCCACACCTTCAGAGCGGCCAATCCAGTTGCGCTGCATCGTTTTTACGGTATCAGGCCAGTGGTCCAGCTTATCCAGATCGCGCAACAGCTCGTCTGCGTAAGCGGTGATTTTGATAAACCACTGTGGGATCTCTTTACGCTCAACTTTGGTGTCGCAGCGCCAGCAGCAGCCGTCGATCACCTGTTCGTTGGCGAGAACGGTCTGATCGTTCGGGCACCAGTTAACGGCAGAAGTCTTCTTGTACACCAGGCCTTTTTTATACAGCTCGGTGAAGAATTTCTGTTCCCAGCGGTAGTATTCCGGGGTGCAGGTCGCGATTTCACGGCTCCAGTCATAGCCAAAACCCAGCGTTTTGAGCTGGTTTTTCATGTACGCGATGTTGTCGTACGTCCACGGCGCCGGCGCGGTGTTGTTCTTCACCGCCGCGCCTTCCGCCGGCAGGCCGAAGGCGTCCCAGCCGATTGGCTGCAGCACGTTTTTGCCCAGCATACGCTGGTAGCGGGCAACCACGTCGCCGATGGTGTAGTTACGTACGTGGCCCATGTGTAGTCGGCCAGAAGGATAGGGAAGCATCGACAGGCAGTAATACTTCTCTTTGCTCTCGTCTTCGGTCACTTCAAATGTGCGCTTCTCATCCCAGTGAAGCTGTACTTTGGATTCTATCTCTTCCGGGCGGTATTGCTCTTGCATGGCAGCCAGTAGTCCTGTTTTCGATACAGCTACAAATGTAGCTTTAGAGGTGGTGTTTAGATCCGCATAGCATAGCCCAAACACGCACGTCAAAACAGGGGGTAGAACATTTGTCGCGCCAGGCGTTCATGAGGAGGTGACGCAAAATGCGACACGACTGAGGCAAATTACCGCAGTTCCTGTCACCGCCAGATCGGTCTGTGAAAATAAAGTCATATAAACCAATAAGTTAAAAAATGGCACGCCTTTTGATTAGGGAAGACAGGACTAAAGCAAAGGAGTTAATCGTGAAAAAAAATGCAGTGGTGATTCACCCTCAGGATTGCGTCGCGACGGCTATTACGGCGCTCAAGGCCGGCGAAACCGCCACAATGTTCATTGGCGAACGCGAGATAAGCGTTGTGTTACATCAGGATGTGCCATTTGGCCACAAATTCGCCATCTGCGATGTGCCTTTTCATGGCGAAGTTTATAAATATGGCGAATCCATTGGCCGCGCCACTCAGGAAATAAAAAGTGGCGACTATGTGCACGTCCACAATGTGGAAAGCGAACGCGGACGTGGTGACTGGAAATAATATAAAACAAGGAAAAATGATTATGAGCAATGAGACTTTTTTGGGTTTCCGCCGCCCTGACGGCCGTTTTGGCATCCGTAATTATGTACTGATTTTACCTACCAGCGTTTGTGCGAATAAAGTTGCCCAGGATATTGCCCGGCAGGTAAAAGGCGCGACATGGGTGAATAACGATTTTGGCTGCTGCCAGGTGGCAGGCGATGCGCGTCTGACGGAAAAGACATTGATTAATGTGGCGAATAATCCCAACGTCGGCGCTATTGTGGTTGTGGGCTTAGGCTGTGAAGGCGCGGAGCCGCTGCGCATCGCAGAAGAGATTACCGCATTTGGCAAACCGACTTCCTGCATTACCATTCAGGAAGAGGGCGGCACGCTTAAATGTCAGGCCAGGGGGATTTCGCTGGCCCGCGACTATGCACAACAACTCTCCATGCAAAAACCGCAGCAAGCACCGGTTAGCGAGCTGCTGCTGGCGATGGAGTGCGGCGGGTCAGATACGACATCGGGGCTGGCGTCTAACCCTTCCTGCGGGGTCGCCTCGGATAAGCTGATACGCTGCGGCGGAAGCTCAATTCTTTCTGAAACGACGGAATTTATTGGCGCCGAGCATGTGATGGCGAAACGTGCGGTGACGCCGGAGGTTGGTCAACAGCTCATTGATTTAGTGGTCGGCTGCGAGGCGCGAGCAAAAGCGCTGGGCGAGGATATTCGCGGGGGACAGCCGACGCCGGGCAATATTAAAGGCGGGTTGACTACCATTGAAGAAAAATCGTTAGGCTGTATGCATAAAGCGGGTCATGCGCCGCTACAGGGTGTACTGGAATATGCCGATAGCCCAACGCATCCGGGCCTGTGGATTATGGATACCCCGGGGCAGGATATTGAATCTATTTCCGGCATGGTGGCGGGTGGAGCGCAGATCGTTATTTTTACTACCGGTCGCGGAACGCCTGCCGGTAACCCAATAGCGCCGGTAATAAAAATTACGGGTAATAAAGCAACGTGGGAAATGATGCAGGACAATATTGATATTGATGTGTCCGCCATTATGTCTGGCGAGGCTTCTATTACGCAAATGGGCGAGGAAATTTATCAGGAAATTTTACGCGTCGCGAATGGGAAAACGACTAAATCAGAAGATTTAGGTCATAACGAATTCTCTATTTATAAGATCGCGCCGACGTTCTGATACCAAATCGGGCAGCACCAGCTGTCCGGTTATCTCCTGGGAATAAGCTATGAAAATTAAAAAAACACTGGAACGTTTTCCTGGTGGTATGATGGTTGTACCGCTAATCATCGGCGCATTGTTTAAAACTTTTGCGCCGGAGGCGCTGGAAATAGGCGGTTTTGTCACCTCTATTTCGCATGGCGCAATGGCGATTTTAGGCATGTTTTTAGTCTGTATGGGCGCGGATATCCAGTTTAAAGCCGCGCCGAAAGCGCTGAAAAAAGGCGCTGCGATCACCTTTGCGAAATTTGCCAGCGGCGTGATTATTGGCATTCTGGTCGGAAAATTTTGCGGCCCGGATGGGTTATTAGGTCTGTCGGCTTTAGCGATTATTTCGGCGATGACCAACTCGAACAGTGGGTTATATGCCGCGTTGGTGGGGGAGTACGGCGATGAAACCGACGGCGGCGCGATTGCGGTAATATCGTTGAACGATGGTCCCTTTTTCACCATGCTGGCGTTAGGGTCGGCAGGCATGGTGTCGATACCCTTTATGAATCTGGTGGCGGTTATTATTCCCATTATCATTGGCATGATTTTGGGTAATCTGGATGAGGACATGCGCAAGTTTCTTAAACAGGGCAGCGTGGTAACGATTCCCTTTTTTGCCTTTGGGTTAGGATACGGTATTGATTTCGCAAGACTTATCACGGCAGGTTCTTCAGGCATTTTACTGGGACTCATGACGGTGGCGATTGGCGGATTTTTTAATATTTTCGCCGATCGTCTGACGGGAGGCAGCGGCGTGGCAGGTGCGGCGGTATCCACTACCTCTGGCAACGCCGTCGCGACGCCAGCGGCAATCGCGCTGCTCGATCCGCATTTTACCGACCTGGCGTCGACGGCGGCGGCGCAGGTGGCGGCCTCGACGATTATTACCGCTCTGTGCGCCCCCTTCCTGACCGTATGGATAAAAAAACGCTACGATCGTAAACTGAACCCAGCCGCCGCAGGCGGTTAGCGTTTCGGCGGAAAATAAATCACGACGGGCGGTCTCGCCCGTTCATAAACCAACAGGATGGTGAGTGATGAATAAGACGAAAGATATAGCCGCATCTCCTCTCTGTTTTGTCTCTCCTTACCCTCAACTGGCAAAGGCTGCCGAGGCGCTGGTCGCGCAGTTGGATTACGCCGTCACTATTCATCAAACGACGCTTAATCGTATCCTGGATGAGCTACCTTTATTAGAGTCCCGTGGGCACCAGGTACTGATTAGTCGTGGCGGCTGTGCGGAAATATTAAAAAAGCACAGTAAATTACCGGTAGTCGAAATTAAAATGTCCGGCTACGACATTCTTGATGCGCTTATCCCTTTTAAAGGACAAAAAGGCACTGTCGGTATTGTCGGCTTTTCCAGTGTGATCAAAGGATGCGCGCGCGTAGCGGAACAGTTAAATATTAACTATAAAATTTTTACCTTACAGGGAAATGATAAAGAAACGATTTCTTGCCTGAAGCGGCAATTAGCGTCCACGCCATTAGATTGCATTGTTGGCGATACCGTTTGTCAGGATTATTTTTCACCGCTGGGCTCGCAATTCCGTTTACTTGATTCCAGCCCCGCCTCAATAACCGAAGCTCTGGAAGAAGCCCGCTCATTATATCTGGCTTTTCGCAGCCAATTACTGGAGCGCCATCATCTGCAGCTGATTCTCGATCAGTTTGATAAAGCTGTTATCACGCTTGATGATACCGGCGCGTTACTGCATTACAATAAATATGCGAGCCAACTTTTTAAAGTTAACGCCTCCGGTGAAATTTATGACGCGTCTTTCCTGAAACAGGTATTGCACCAGGAGCGGCATACATTACGCGAGGGAAAAACCGTCAGCGCGAAAGTCGTCGATACGCCGCAAGGCGCGATGGTGGTTAATCTGTATCCGGTATTTGCGGCCAGACAGTTAAGCCGGGTAGTGTTGACGATGCAAACCGTCTCCAGTTTACAGGGGGCGGAACATCATGTTCGCCGCCAGGAACTGTCTCGCCGCGGCTTGAGCGCCCGCTATCATTTCGACGATCTGCTTACCGAAAACCCGGAAATGCTGCGTCGTCTGGCGATCATTAAAAATTATGCCGGTACGGACGCGACTATCTTAATTAATGGCGAAAGCGGGACGGGGAAAGAGGTGCTGGCGCAAAGTATTCATAATGCCAGCCAACGCGTTAACGGCCCGTTTGTCGCCATTAACTGCGGCGCGATGGCCCCTCAGATTCTGGAGAGCGAACTCTTTGGCTATGTCGCCGGCGCATTTACCGGCGCGTCGCCGAAAGGCAAAATAGGCCTGTTTGAATTAGCGCACCACGGTACCATTTTTTTGGATGAGATTAGCGAACTGGATAAACCGCTACAGACGCGCTTATTACGGGTATTGCAGGAGCGGCAGATTATGCGGCTGGGCTCAGACCAGATGATACCTGTTGATATTCGCGTGATTGCAGCGACCAATCAGACATTAACGAAGCTCATTGCGGACGGGACATTTCGCGAAGATCTTTACTATCGGCTTAACGTATTAAAAGTGACCACCATCCCGCTACGCAAACGTCCGGAGGATATCAAAGCCATCGGCCTGTCGCTGCTTACCAGTTTCAGCCAGCATTATAAACGCCCGGCACTAACGTTAACCCCGGCGCTGTGGCAAGAGCTTCAGCGCTTCGCCTGGCCCGGAAACGTCAGGCAGTTAAGCAATATTATCGAACGGCTGGTGCTCTCTATTGATCACTCCCCGGCAACGCTGGATGAGGGCCGCCTCTTGCTGGACGATCTGGAAGAGGGGAGCCGACGCGAGCCAAGTACCTGCCACGACTGCCAGATGCTGGCTGGCGATTATAAAACGATTCGCCTGCGTATTTTGAGAAAATTATTAGAGGCGGAAAGGGATAATAAATCGTTAGTGGCGAAACGATTAAATGTCGATCGTACCTCGCTGACGCGCTGGATACGTGAGTCGGCCTGACAAGAATTTACAGACTCTGTGGGCAGCCTTGCAAAGCGTAACGCAAATAACGTCTATTATTATAGACAGTTAACGATCCAAGAGGTGAAGTGATGAACAAGGTTGCTCAATATTACCGTGAACTGGTGGCCTCATTAAGCGAGCGTTTACGCAATGGCGAGCGCGACATTGATGCGCTGGTGGAGCAGGCGCGCCAGCGCGTGATGCAAACAGGGGAGTTAACGCGAACCGAGGTGGACGAACTGACGCGCGCTGTCAGACGCGATCTGGAAGAGTTCGCCATGAGCTACGAAGAGAGCCAGGAAGATAGCGTCTTCTTGCGGGTGATTAAAGAGAGTCTCTGGCAGGAACTGGCGGACATTACCGACAAAACCCAGCTGGAATGGCGCGAGGTGTTTCAGGATTTGAATCACCACGGCGTGTATCACAGTGGCGAAGTGGTGGGATTGGGGAATCTGGTGTGCGAGAAGTGCCACTATCATCTGGCGGTTTACACGCCGGATGTGTTGCCGCGCTGCCCGAAGTGTGGTCATGACCAGTTTCAGAGAAGACCGTTTGAGCCGTGAGTGGAAGAGCGCCGGTGCGTCTTATCCGGCCTACCAAAAATCGTTCACGTAGGCCGGATATGGCGAAGCTGCCATCCGGCAAATATTACGCGTAAAACTTCAGCCGTTCCGCCAGTAAATCGACAAATCCCTGGCGGTCTACATCGACCATCACCGTCGCATTCGGCTTATTCCCCGTCAGGAAATAATAATCCACCACCGTCATCCCCTGGGTGTATTTCCCCTGAGTTTCCACGCCAACCCAACGCTCAACGGTGGTGAAAATCTCCGGTTTCAGCAGCCAGGCGATGGTGCATGGGTCATGCAGCGGCGCGCCGACAAATCCCCATTTTTCGTCTTTGTGGTACTCCATAAAGAAGTCCAGCAGTTCGGCAACGATGGTGGAAATCGGGTTGCCAATAGCGCGAAAGCGTTCGATATCGGCGGCGTGAATCTGCGCCTTATGGGTGACGTCCAGCCCGGCCATCACCACCGGAATGCCTGACTGGAAGACAATTTCTGCCGCTTCCGGGTCGACGTAAATATTAAATTCCGCAGCGGGCGTCCAGTTACCCAATCCCATTGCTCCGCCCATGATCACAATGCGGGCGATTTTCGTATGCAGTTCCGGATGGCTATTCAGCAGCAGCGCCACGTTGGTCTGTGGGCCAGTGGAGACGATGGTGACTGGCTGTGAACTCTCACGCAGTGTTTTTGCCATCAGCTCAACGGCAGTGCCGCTTTGCGGGGCGAATGACGGCTCGGGCAGCGCCGGGCCGTCAAGACCACTTTCGCCGTGAACGTTATCGGCGATAATCAGTTCGCGCATGAGAGGTTTCACCGCGCCGCCCGCCACCGGAATATCCGGGCGTTTGAGCAGTGTCAGCATCCGCAGCACGTTGCGCAGGGTCTTATCCGGCGTCTGGTTGCCGGCGGAAGAAGTGATCGCTTTCACTTCCAGTTCAGGGGAGGCGAGGGCGAGAACGAGGGCGATCGCGTCATCATGACCCGGATCGCAATCAATAATAATGGGCAGTGCCATTGTGGCTCCTTGTAAGCGGTACTTTGTGACAAGGTTAACGCCCGGCTGGATACGTTTCGAGAAGCGAAGAAGTAAAGCGTGAGATAGCGCGCACTCTGACGTGCGCGCCGGGAAGATTAGTGCAGGATTTTCGCAAGGAAGTCTTTTGCGCGATCGGAACTGGGGTTAGCGAAGAACTCCTCTTTTGGCGAATCTTCGACGATTTTACCTTCATCCATAAAGATCACCCGGTTAGCCACTTTACGGGCAAAGCCCATTTCGTGCGTCACCACCATCATGGTCATCCCTTCGTTCGCCAGTTCGACCATCACGTCCAGCACCTCGTTGATCATTTCCGGATCGAGCGCGGAAGTCGGTTCATCGAATAACATGGCAATGGGGTCCATGCACAGCGCACGGGCGATGGCGACACGCTGCTGCTGACCGCCGGAAAGCTGCGCCGGGAACTTGTTGGCATGCGCAGACAGGCCAACGCGCTCCAGCAGCTTCAGGCCTTTATCGCGGGCGGCGGCCTTATCGCGTTTCAGCACTTTCACCTGCGCCAGCGTCAGGTTTTCGATGATCGACAGGTGGGGAAACAGCTCGAAGTGCTGGAATACCATGCCCACGCGGGAACGCAGTTTCGCCAGATCGGTTTTTTTGTCGTTCACAATAATGCCGTTAACGGTAATTTCGCCTTTTTGCACCGGTTCCAGACCATTGACGGTCTTAATCAGCGTGGATTTACCGGAACCCGATGGCCCGCAGACTACCACCACCTCACCTTTTTTCACTTCTGTTGAACAATCGGTCAGCACCTGAAAGTGACCATACCATTTTGAAACATTTTTCAGGGTAATCATTAAACTGTCCTTTTCTTCAAATAGCTGACCAGCAACGACGCGCTCAGGCTGATAACAAAATAAACGGCGCCGGCGAACAGAATCATTTCGACCTGAGTTCCGTCACGCTCGCCGATAGTCGACGCGGTGCGGAAGAAGTCCGCCAGGCTGAGTACATAAACTAAAGAGGTGTCCTGAAATAGCACGATGCCCTGCGTAAGCAACAGCGGCACCATCGCCCGAAACGCCTGCGGCAGAATAATGAGCTTCATCGACTGCCAGTGGGTCATCCCCAGCGCCAGCGCGGCGCTGGACTGCCCGCGGGAAATACTTTGAATACCGGCGCGAATAATCTCGGAATAGTAGGCCGCTTCAAACATAGAGAATGCCACCATCGCGGAGATCAGGCGGATATCGGTTTTCGGCGATAGTCCCAGCACGTTTTGCAGAAAGCCGGGTACAATCAGATAGAACCACAGCAAGACCATCACCAACGGGATGGAACGGAAAACGTTAACATACGCTTTAGCAAACCAGGCGATAGGGGCAAAGCTTGAGAGGCGCATGACGGCCAGAATGGTTCCCCAGACTATTCCCACGACAACGGCGGTGACGGTGATCTTCAGCGTGATGACCAACCCGGCCAGCAGGTAAGGCAGTGAGGGGATAATCGAACTCCAGTCAAATTCGTACATTATTTGCTCCCCACGTTGCCCGGCAGGCGGACTTTGCGTTCAACCAGGCTCATGACCAGCATGATAACGGCGTTAATCAGCACATAGGCCAGCGTAATGGCGGTGAAGGATTCCCAGGCGTGCGCCGAGTAATCCAACAGTTTGCCTGCCTGCGCCGCCATATCCACCAGGCCGATGGTTGAGGCAATAGCCGAGTTTTTCACCAGGTTCATCATCTCTGACGTCATTGGCGGCACGATAACGCGATAGGCATTCGGCAGCAGGACATAGCGATAAGCCTGCGGCAGCGTTAGCCCCATCGCCAGCGCCGCGTTCTTCTGCCCGCGAGGCAAAGACTGAATCGCGGCGCGCACCTGTTCGCAAACGCGGGCGGCGGTAAACAGTCCCAGACAGATCATTGAGGAGAGGAAAAACTGAATATTGGGATCGAGTTCCGCCTTAAACCACATGCCAAGATCTTCCGGCAACAGTTCAGGCACCACCAGGTACCAGGTGAAGAATTGCACGATCAGCGGCACGTTACGGAACAGTTCTACGTACAACGTGCCCAGTCCGGAGAGGAAACGGTTGGGAACGGTACGTAAAATGCCGAAAATAGATCCTACCAGGAAAGCGATAATCCAGGCGGTAATCGAAAGGGCTACGGTGACCTGAAAACCACTCCATAGCCAGCCGAGATAGGTGGTATTGCCGAAGGGGGCTTCCTGTAAAAAAATACCCCAGTTCCAGTCTATTGACATACATCTACTCCGAAAAAAAAGGGTAGCAGTGCTACCCTCGAAGATTGTTGCCCGGCGATTTGCGGTTTCAGGCCCGATGGGGAACGACCATCAGGCTTATAGTCTGTCCGTGCTGAGCGACAATCGAGAGGACAGGAGTCCCGTCCCATTTAGTTTTAGTTAGTTAAGCGCTTTATCATTCGGTGCTTTGAACAGGGCTTTCATCTCGTCAGACAACTCGAAATTCATGTTCAGGTTTTTCGGTGGGATCGGATTTTTAAACCACTTATCAAACCACTTTTCCGCTTCGCCGGAGGTTTGCGCCTGGGCGATGGTATCGTCCATCAGCTTTTTAAATTCAGGGTCGTTTTTACGCAGCATACAGCCGTAGGCTTCCTGGGACTGCGGTTTACCGACAATCTCCCAGTTATCCGGTTTCTTGGCTTTGGCGCGCTCGCCGGCCAGCAGCGCGTCATCCATCATAAAGGCGACGGCGCGACCGCTTTCCAGGGTGCGGAACGAGTCTCCGTGGTCTTTCGCGCTAATAATACGCATCCCCATCTTTTGCTCTTCGTTAAGCTTATGCAGCAGAATTTCAGAGGTCGTCCCGGAGGTGACGACGACCGCTTTGCCTTTCAGATCCGGGAAATCTTTAATATCGCCGCCTTTTTTAGTCAGCAGTCGCGTCCCGACGACGAAAATCGTATCGGAGAAGGCGGCCTGTTTCTGGCGCTCAAGGTTGTTAGTCGTTGAACCACATTCAAAATCGAAGGTTCCGTTTTGCAACAGCGGAATACGGTTTTGCGAGGTGATCGGAATCAGCTTCACCTGCAGATCCGGCTTGTTAAGTTTCTTTTTTACCGCTTCCACAATGGCGTTGGAGTAGTCCTGGGAATAGCCGACCACTTTCTGCTGGTTGTCGTAATAAGAAAAGGGCACAGAAGATTCGCGATGCCCGACGACGATCACGCCATTTTTAGCGATCTTGTCCAGGGTGCTACCAGCGGCAGGCGCGCCATCTTCTGCGTGCGCAAGGCCCGCAGACAGTCCCATGACCAGCATTGTTGTGGTTAGCTTACGTAATTGCATATCCAACTCCTTTATCATCTGCGCCGTCGACGCATTGATAGCTATTGTGATGTTGTTATTGCCTGCAACTTGCGCGTGCAGTGTTATGTGTGTTTGTTAACATTTAGTGTGGCTTGTTGTAAATATTTTGCTGCGATATTGTTTATTTTTGCGAAGTGCGCCGCACCGTTCAGAGGCAAAAATCCTACATTGCACCGTTCAGGTGCTACCGATGATCGATTTTGGTGCGACCAGGTTGCACAAGCAGCCAGAACAGGTTTGCCATGTTTAACAAAGCAATAGACGTGCCAGAATGGGGGAAAAAGGAGGATTTTCAGGCCAGATAAATGAAGCGCTATCCGGCCTGGGGAGATATTATTTCCGTCGTTGTCGCAGACTCATCACTACCGCGCCAAAAGCAAACAGCGCGGTCAGTACCCATAGCGGCCAGTTGCCGGTACGAGCATAGGGAGTTAACCCCGTGGTCGGCGTGACTTTGGTGGTCAGCACCTGGCGTGTGAACTGCGGGATCATCGCCTGAATTTCGCCCTGCGGGCCAATCACCGCCGTAATACCGTTATTAGTACTGCGCAGTAACGGACGCGCCAGCTCCAGCGAACGCATCCGCGCCATCTGGAAATGTTGCCACGGGCCAATGGACTTACCAAACCAGGCGTCGTTAGAAATCGTCAGCAGATAGTCGGTGTCCGGGCGGAAGTTATCCCGCACCTGTTCGCCAAGAATAATTTCATAACAGATTGCCGCCGTCAGCTTATAGTCGTGCGCATGTAACTGCGGCTGGATATAAGGGCCGCGGCTAAAGGAGGACATGGGCAGATCGAAGAACGGCGCCAGCGGACGCAGGATAGACTCCAGCGGAACGAACTCGCCAAAGGGCACAAGGTGATTTTTATTGTAGCGATTGGGCGAGTCATAACTGTATGGATTATCCTTGCCCAACGTAATAATCGTATTGTAGGTGTCGTATCGATTCTGTTTATTGAGACGCGCATCGACAATACCGGTGATCAGCGTGCTATTTTTTTCGCGTAACATCTCGTCCAGCGAACGAAGGAAAGGCTGCTGATTGATTTCGAGATCCGGAATCGCCGACTCAGGCCAGATAATAATCTGTGATTTGCCTAACTCTGGGCGAGTTTCGTTGAGATAAATTTTTAGCGTATTCAGTAGCTGGTTTTCGTCCCACTTCAGCGACTGCGGGATATCGCCCTGCACCAGCGATACCTGGGTCGCTTTGGCCGGTTCCAGCGTAAACCACTGGATATAACGTAGCGGAAAGGGCAAAGCAAACAGAATCACGGCGACAGCCAGCGGACGCCAGTTCCGTGTCGCCAGTGCCAGCGCTAACAGGCCGCTGACCATCATCAGCAGGAAGTTGATCGCTTCGACGCCCATTACCGGCGCCAGGCCTTTTAGCGGGCCATCGACCTGACTATAGCCAAATTGCAGCCAGGGGAAGCCGGTCAGCACCCAGCCGCGTAAAAATTCGGTGATTTGCCATACTGCAGGCGCGGCGATAGCGACGCGCAGCCAGTTGGTTTTTGGCCACAGGCGCGACAAAATCCCGGCAAACAGTCCGGTATACAGCGAGAGATAAGCTGCAAGCAGCACCACCAGAAAAACGTTAACCGGGCCCGGCATGCCGCCAAACTGCGCGATACTGACATAAACCCAGTTAATCCCGCTACCGAAAAGTCCGAGTCCCCAGCAATAGCCGATGGCGGCAGACTGGAGCGGGCGGCGATTAAACGTTAAGGCCTGCAGCCCGATAAGCGACACTATCGCTGCGGGCCAGACGTCATACGGAGAGAAAGCCAGTGTTCCGCAGGCGCCGAATAATAACGCCAGCAGCAGGCGAATACGCTGGCGTTCAATTAACGAGGCAAATGCCATTTTTAGTCCACTATTGCTGTTATTCGTCCAGTTTTGGCTGGGGCGAGTCATCCGGGATCCTGACATGCACCTGAATAATACGACGACTATCGGCCATCGCCACTTTGAACTGGTAACCATCAATGTCAATGGTTTCGCCGCGGGCCGGTAAATGGCCGAACGCCTGCATCACCAGCCCGCCGATGGTATCGACCTCTTCATCGCTGAAGTGGGTGCCGAAAGCGTCGTTGAAGTCTTCAATCGACGCCAGCGCACGAATCGTCCAGGTATGGCGGCTAAGCTGACGGAAGTCGATATCGTCTTCTTCGTCATACTCATCTTCAATTTCACCGACAATCAGTTCGAGGATGTCTTCGATAGTCACAAGGCCGGAAACGCCGCCAAACTCATCGATAACGATGGCCATATGGTAGCGCTGGGAGCGGAACTCCTTGAGCATACGGTCAACCCGTTTGCTTTCCGGTACGACAACCGCGGGGCGTAACACTTTGTCCATGCTGAAGGCTTCGGCATCGCTGCGCATAAACGGCAGCAAATCTTTGGCCATCAGAATCCCTTCAATGTGATCTTTATCTTCGCTGATCACCGGAAAACGCGAGTGGGCGGACTCGATGATAACATCGAGACATTCGTCCAGCGTCTGGTTGCGTTTCAGGGTAATCATCTGGGAGCGCGGGATCATAATATCGCGAACGCGCTGGTCGGCGATGTCCATTACGCCTTCGAGCATATCGCGCGTATCTTCATCGATAAGCTCGTTCTGCCCGGAATCACGGATCAGCGCCAGCAACTCATCACGGTTTTTAGGTTCCCCGTGGAAAAGCTGGCTGAGTAGCAGGGAAAAAAATCCCTTTTTACTGTTTACTGTGTCACTACTGTGTGAATTGTCGTCGCTCATGGCGTCGTATGGGTTCTCATGTTAGTTAATACAAAGCTCGTCATGCGTATACTCAGCTGTGACGGCATGTTTTGCCTGATGGCGCTACGCTTATCAGGCCTACAAAAGGCATGAATGTAGGCCGGATAAGGCGCAAGCGCCGCCATCCGGCAAGCTACTATTCTGCAATCTTCTCGGCAATGTACGGATCCTCATAGCCCATAGCAAGCATAATCTCCGTTTCGAGAGACTCCATCTCTTCCGCTTCGTCATCGTCGATATGATCGTAACCCAGCAAATGCAGGCTACCGTGCACGACCATGTGCGCCCAGTGCGCCTCCAGCGGCTTGCTCTGTTCCTGCGCTTCCTGCTCCACGACCTGACGGCAAATAATCAGATCGCCCAGTAGCGGCATTTCAATGCCGGGGGGCGCTTCAAACGGGAAGGAGAGAACATTAGTGGGTTTATCTTTCCCGCGGTACGTTAAATTAAGGTCGTGGCTTTCGGCCTCATCCACCAGACGGATTGTGACTTCCGCCTCTTCCTGAAACTGCGGAATAACGCCGTCCAGCCAGCGTTGAAACTGAGCTTCATCCGGAAGGCCCGCGTGGTTTTCACAGGCCAACTGTAAATCGAGGATCACCTGGCTCATTTCTGTTCCTGCTCCTGGGCTTCACGCTTACGCTCTGCCGCCAACGCCGCTTTGCGTTTTTGTTCTGCCTCTTCCCAGGCTTCATAGGCGTTAACAATGCGGGCAACGACCGGATGGCGCACCACGTCTTCGCTGTGGAAGAAGTTAAAGCTGATTTCATCGACTTCCGCCAGCACTTCAATGGCATGACGCAAGCCGGATTTGGTGTTGCGTGGCAGGTCAATCTGCGTCACGTCGCCGGTGATCACCGCTTTCGAGTTAAAGCCGATACGCGTCAGGAACATCTTCATCTGTTCGATAGTGGTGTTCTGGCTTTCATCCAGAATGATAAAGGCGTCGTTTAATGTGCGTCCGCGCATATAGGCCAGCGGCGCGACTTCAATCACATTGCGTTCAATCAGCTTCTCGACTTTTTCAAAGCCGAGCATTTCGAACAACGCGTCATACAGCGGACGCAGGTACGGGTCCACTTTCTGACTTAAATCGCCTGGCAGAAAGCCCAGTTTTTCGCCCGCTTCCACCGCCGGACGGGTCAGCAGAATACGGCGAATCTCCTGGCGCTCCAGGGCGTCTACCGCAGCGGCGACCGCAAGATAAGTTTTACCGGTACCCGCCGGGCCGACGCCAAAGGTAATATCGTGATCGAGAATATTGGCGATGTACTGCGCCTGGTTCGGGGTCCGCGGTTTAATCACGCCGCGCTTGGTTTTGATATTAATCGCTTTGCCATAGTCAGGCACGCTTTCCGCGCTCTGTTCCAGCACCCGCGCTTCTTTGATCGCCAGATGAATTTGTTCCGGTTCGATATCCTGAGTCTGGCCGCGCATCGGTGCGGTATCGACATACAGACTTCGCAAAATATCTGTCGCCGCGGTCACGCAAATCGGACGACCGGTCAGTTTAAAGTGATTGTCACGGCGGTTGATTTCAATACCGAGACGACGTTCGAGCTGTTTAATATTGTCATCAAACGGCCCGCAAAGGCTCAACAGACGGGCGTTGTCTGCGGGCTCAAGGGTAATTTCGCGAGTGTCTATATTCAAACTGTTCCTCTTGTGTCTGTATCGCCGGACGCTGAACATTTACCGGCATCTAAGGAAATTATTCACGCCATAGGGAAAAGGCGCAAGCATTGCAATGAAGATGGGGATGAAGAGAGAAAATTGCAAGGCCCGTCGGGCGACAGGCCATGACCAGGAAGCCCGACAGGCGTAGCACCACCGGGCATTATTGCCTTTCCTGCAGGATTAAGGCTGGTAGAATCCTACGCCCAGCTCATTTTCTTTACGGGTACGGGCAATGACGGACTCCGGCGTTTCGGCGACGCGCAGACCCATTTCATCTTCGGTACGCACCACTTTTCCGCGCAGGGAGTTCGGATAGACGTCAGTAATTTCCACATCGACAAACTTACCAATCATCTCCGGCGTGCCTTCAAAGTTCACCACCCGATTGTTTTCGGTACGGCCAGACAGTTCCATAATGTTTTTACGTGACGTGCCTTCCACCAGAATGCGCTGTGTCGTGCCGAGCATACGGCGGCTCCATGCCATCGCCTGCTGATTGATACGCTCTTGCAGAATATACAGACGCTGCTTTTTCTCTTCTTCCGGTACGTCATCAACCATATCGGCAGCCGGCGTTCCCGGACGCGCAGAGAAGATAAAGCTGTAGCTCATATCAAAGTTGACGTCGGCGATAAGCTTCATGGTTTTTTCGAAATCATCGGTAGTTTCGCCTGGGAAACCGACGATAAAGTCAGAGCTTATCTGAATGTCCGGCCGCGCCGCGCGCAGTTTACGGATGATTGCTTTATATTCCAGCGCAGTGTGGGTGCGCCCCATCAGATTCAACACGCGATCGGACCCGCTCTGTACCGGCAGATGCAGGAAACTGACCAGTTCCGGCGTATCGCGATATACCTCGATAATATCGTCGGTGAACTCAATCGGATGGCTGGTGGTAAAGCGAATACGGTCAATGCCGTCGATGGCGGCAACCAGACGCAGCAGATCGGCAAAGGTGCCGGTGGTGCCGTCGTAGTTTTCTCCGCGCCAGGCGTTAACGTTCTGGCCCAGCAGGTTGACCTCACGCACGCCCTGCGCCGCTAACTGGGCGATTTCGAACAGGATATCGTCTGAGGGACGGCTGACTTCTTCACCGCGGGTATACGGTACCACGCAGTAAGTACAATATTTATTGCAGCCTTCCATGATAGAAACGAAAGCGGTCGGGCCTTCTGCGCGCGGTTCCGGCAAACGGTCGAACTTCTCGATTTCCGGGAAGCTGATATCGACCACCGGGCTGCGGTCGCCACGCACGGAGTTAATCATCTCCGGCAGGCGGTGTAAGGTTTGCGGGCCAAAAATAATGTCGACGTAATGGGCGCGTTGACGAATGTGCTCGCCTTCCTGGGAAGCCACGCAGCCGCCGACGCCGATAATCAGATCGGGATTTTTCTCTTTTAACAGTCTCCAGCGACCTAATTGATGGAAGACTTTTTCCTGAGCCTTCTCGCGGATTGAGCAGGTATTCAACAGCAGCACATCCGCCTCTTCCGCCACGTCGGTCAGTTGATAGCCGTGGGTGGCGTCCAGCAGATCGGCCATCTTCGATGAATCGTACTCGTTCATCTGACAGCCCCAGGTTTTAATATGGAGTTTTTTAGTCATCGACTTGCTCTTGCGAAATAGTGGCTGAAAAGCAGGGCGCATAGTGTAATGCTTTGGCGCGGTTGTGACCAGTATGACTGACGTCAGCCCTAATGGGTAAAAAATCCTGTAAACTTGTCTAAAACGTAACAGGATGAATGACCATGACAAATCAACCAACGGAAATTGCCATTGTCGGCGGGGGAATGGTCGGCGGCGCGCTGGCGCTGGGTCTGGCGCAGCAAGGGTTTACGGTGATGGTAATAGAACATGCCGCGCCTGCGCCGTTTGTGGCTAACAGCCAGCCTGACGTGCGGATTTCGGCCATTAGCGCGGCATCCGTGGCGCTGCTCAAGGGACTGGGCGTTTGGGAGGCGGTGCAGGGGATGCGTAGCCATCCTTATCGGCGACTGGAGACCTGGGAGTGGGAAAACGCCCATGTGGTGTTCGACGCCGCTGAACTCAAGCTGCCGCTGTTAGGCTATATGGTGGAGAACAATGTCCTGCAACAGGCGCTATGGCAGGCGCTGGAAGCGCACCCCGGCGTGACGCTGCGCGTTCCGGCTTCACTGTCGGCATTGCACCGCCGCCACGATGGTTATGCGCTGGAACTGGCCGACGGCGAATGGGTAACGCCGAAGTTAGTGATTGGCGCCGACGGCGCGAATTCGCAGGTTCGGCAAATGGCGGGAATTGGCATTCATGCCTGGCAATATGCGCAGTCGTGTATGCTTATCACCGTCAAGTGTGAAAATGCGCCAGGCGACAGCACCTGGCAGCAGTTTACGCCGACGGGGCCGCGCGCCTTTTTGCCGCTGTTCGACGATTGGGCGTCGCTGGTGTGGTATGACGCTCCGGCACGTATTCGCCAGCTACAGAGTTTATCGATGACGCAATTGCAGGTGGAAATTAACCAGCATTTTCCGGCGCGTCTGGGGGCGGTGATGCCGGTCGCGGCGGGCGCGTTTCCGCTAACCCGTCGTCACGCGTTGCAGTATGTACAACCGGGACTGGCGCTGGTAGGCGACGCGGCGCATACCATTCATCCGCTGGCCGGGCAGGGCGTCAACCTGGGGTATCGGGATGTTGATGCGTTGATTGATGTGCTGGCGAGTGCCCGTAGCTATGGCGAGTCCTGGGCCAGCCATTCGGTGTTGAAACGCTATCAGACGCGGCGCATGGCAGATAATTTTATGATGCAAAGTGGAATGGATCTGTTTTATGCCGGGTTCAGCAATGAACTGCCGCCGCTGCGTATTTTACGCAATATGGGGCTGATGGCGGCGCAGCGCGCAGGCGTGCTAAAACGTCAGGCGCTGAAGTATGCGTTGGGGTTGTAGTTTGTGTTATGCCGGGTGGCGGCAATACCTTACCCGGCCTGTATTCGCCCGTAGGCCTGATAAGCGTAGCGCCATCAGGCAGTCCGAATTGCCAGAAAAGCAAAAAGCTCGCCGAAGCGAGCTTTTTAAAGGTGGCTGGGGTACGAGGATTCGAACCTCGGAATGCCGGAATCAGAATCCGGTGCCTTACCGCTTGGCGATACCCCAATTGTCGTACTTCTTGCGCTCATTAGCAGAGCGTCTTTAAAACTGGCTGGGGTACGAGGATTCGAACCTCGGAATGCCGGAATCAGAATCCGGTGCCTTACCGCTTGGCGATACCCCAACAAATTATTTTCGAACCGGTCGAATACCTCGACGCATTCTGAATATGGTGGCTACGACGGGATTCGAACCTGTGACCCCATCATTATGAGTGATGTGCTCTAACCAACTGAGCTACGTAGCCAGATGATTTCTTCGATGGCTGGGGTACCTGGATTCGAACCAGGGAATGCCGGTATCAAAAACCGGTGCCTTACCGCTTGGCGATACCCCAATACCGTCGCGGTGAACCGCAAACTCGAAGAAATATGGCTGGGGTACCTGGATTCGAACCAGGGAATGCCGGTATCAAAAACCGGTGCCTTACCGCTTGGCGATACCCCATCCGTACAACGCTTATCGGTGAATGGTGCGGGAGGCGAGACTTGAACTCGCACACCTTGCGGCGCCAGAACCTAAATCTGGTGCGTCTACCAATTTCGCCACTCCCGCAAAAAAAGATGGTGGCTACGACGGGATTCGAACCTGTGACCCCATCATTATGAGTGATGTGCTCTAACCAACTGAGCTACGTAGCCATCTTTTTTTCGCGTTACCTTATCGGCGTTGCGGGGCGCATTATGCGTATTGAGCCTTGAAGCGTCAACCTCTTTTTCATCGAAAAACGTCGGAAAGTGTCTGTTTGGTTAGGTTGCGAACAGCGTGGCGCAATATTCGGCAATTATTGGTTATTAATCGTTTTTCCGAAAGTGGTTTGCTTGACTAGTCCTGATATAGGTTGACAGTTTTTTGTCTGTAAAACGCCTGATGAACATCATCGGGCGTTTTGTATTTCAGGGCCAGGTGTGGCCGTTCATGGTTATAAATTGCCACGGACTCTTTTACTATTTCCCGCGCTTGCGCCAGGTCTGCAGGACGCGAGAGTAAAAACTCATTTTTCAGTATCCCGTTTATTCTCTCAGCCAGCGCATTCTGGTAGCAGTCGTAACCATCGGTCATTGAACAGGTTATTCCGTTTCGCTCATGAACTGACTGATAAAGTACCGAACAGTATTGCAGTCCTCTGTCAGAGTGATGTACCAGCGGACCTGTCGTTTTTCTCCGCCTCAGAGCCTGCCTGAACGCCTTTACCACATTTTCTGTCTGCAGGTTTTCCCCGACATGGTAACCCACGATTTTTCTGGAGCAGGCATCGGTGACCAGACTCAGATAGGCCGTGCCGCTGCGTAGTGGAAGATAAGTAATATCGGCGACCCAGACCTGTTCTGGCTCAAGGGCGGTAACCTGTTCAGGGCCGGGTTTCAGCAAGTTAGGATGCCGGTAAAAGCGATGATGGCTGTTGGTGGTTTTGTGATATGCCCGTTTCACGGGTACCAGGAGCCGGTATTCACCCAGCAGATTAAACAGACGGTCCCGTCCGATATTCAGCGTTTTATCGGCCTGCATGTTCAGCAGATAGTGCAGTTTACGCGTACCGATTCGCGGCTGACGGCACCGGGTACGGGCAACAAAATCAAGAACCTGAGCATGATGCTCCTGCCGTTTATTACATCTTGTATTGTACTGGTACCACGCCTGTCTGCTGTGCCCCAGGAACTGACATGCACGCGTAACTGTTATTTTGGGGGCCTGACTTTGCGTGAGGACTTGCCGGGCCGCTTTTTTACAACACTTACCCCGTAATCATTTTTCAGGACGTTGATAACGGACTCAAAAAACTCAGCTTTCTGGTTTGCCAGCTCAAGCTGTTCTTCAAGTTCCCTGATTCTTTGCTCGGGTGTCAGCGGGATAGTTGTCTGAGCCACAGGCAGTTTCCTCTTCACCAGGTCAGGAAGTCCGGGTCTCCAGTCAAGCCGGCCATATTTACGCAGCCAGACAAGTACGGTGGAGCGCCCCTGAATGCCATATCGCTGCCGGGCCTGTTTATAGGTCATCTCGCCTTTTTCGACCTGCTCAACGACGGCTATTTTAAAGGATAGAGGATAATCGCGTTGGGTGCGTTTGAACTCAGTCATCATCACGTTCTCCGGATTTAAGTCTGGAACGTGTCAACGCTATTCAGGACGGGTCAGCTATAAAAAAAGAGCCCCTAAGGGCTCTTTCGTCATCGTTAATTTACTGGTACGCCGACTGATGCACGCCGACCGCGCGGCCTGATGGGTCATCCATCGTTTTGAATGCTTCATCCCACTCAATGGCTTTGGCGGAAGAACAGGCGACGGACGGGCCGCCGGGTACGCATTCCGCCGCGCTTGGCACCGGGAACAGCTCTTCAAAAATTTCCCGGTACAAGTACGCTTCTTTAGACGACGGCGTGTTGTATGGAAAGCGGAAGCGGGCGGTTTCCAGTTGTTGATCGGAAATCTGTTTCGCCGCCACCTCTTTCAGCGTATCAATCCAGCTGTAGCCTACGCCGTCAGAGAACTGCTCTTTCTGACGCCACGCGACGCTTGCTGGCAGATAAGACTCGAAGCACTCGCGCAGCACGTGTTTTTCCATCTTGCCGTTGCCGCACATTTTATCCTGTGGGTTGATACGCATCGCCACGTCGAGGAATTTTTTATCCAGGAACGGTACGCGCGCTTCCACGCCCCAGGCGGACATCGCTTTGTTGGCGCGGGCGCAGTCATACATATGCAGCGCCTGTAGCTTACGGACCGTCTCTTCATGTAACTCTTTGGCGTTCGGCGCTTTATGGAAGTACAGGTAGCCGCCAAACACCTCATCGGAGCCTTCGCCGGAGAGCACCATTTTGATGCCCATCGCTTTGATCTTACGCGACATCAGATACATCGGCGTTGAGGCGCGGATAGTGGTCACGTCATAGGTTTCGATGTGGTAGATAACATCACGAATGGCATCAAGGCCTTCCTGCACGGTGAAGTGAATTTCATGATGCACGGTGCCGAGGTGGTTAGCCACTTCCTGGGCCGCCTTCAGGTCAGGCGAACCTTCCAGACCGACCGCAAAAGAGTGCAACTGTGGCCACCAGGCTTCGGAGCGCTCCTGATCTTCGACGCGACGGGCGGCGAATTTTTTGGTGATAGCCGAGATAATCGACGAGTCCAGACCGCCGGAGAGCAGCACGCCGTAAGGGACGTCGGACATCAGGTGGCTTTTCACGGATTCTTCCAGCGCCTGGCGCAGCGCGTTTTTGTCGGTAACGTTGTCTTTTACCGCATCGTAATCGAACCAGTCGCGCTGATAGTACTGACGAATTTCGCCGTCTTTGCTCCACAGGTAGCTGCCCGCCGGGAACTCTTTAATGGTGCGGCAGACCGGGGTCAGCGCTTTCATTTCTGACGCTACGTAGAAGTTGCCGAATTCGTCATAGCCCATGTAGAGCGGAATAATACCGATATGGTCACGACCAATCAGATAAGCGTCTTTTTCGCTGTCATACAGGGCGAAGGCGAACATCCCCTGTAAATCGTCAAGGAAATCCGGCCCTTTTTCCTGATATAGCGCGAGGATAACTTCGCAGTCGGAGCCTGTCTGGAACGCGTAACGATCGCCATACTCCGCGCGTAACGTCTGATGGTTATAAATTTCACCGTTCACCGCCAGTACGTGGGTTTTTCTGGCGTTATACAGGGGCTGGGCGCCGGCGTTAACATCAACAATCGACAAGCGTTCATGTGCGAGAATCGCGTTATCGCAAGCGTAGATGCCGGACCAGTCCGGGCCGCGATGGCGCATCAGGCGTGACAGTTCAAGGGCTTTTTTACGCAGTTCCGCTGCATCTGTTTTGATATCGAATACGCCGAAAATAGAACACATAGCCTTCTCCGTTAATCTGTTGCGTCGTACTTTTTGTGTTTGTTTGACTAAAAAATGCCGCAAAGGCGTGGAAGGCGCAAGGGGATTACGGTCTGAAAAATGAAAAATGCAATCGTCATTGTTGATTAGTGAAAAATGATTACGTATTGCGTGGATTTATTGATGGATCTTCAGTTTTATCGTGGTTTAATTGAATTATGTTTTTCCTGATGGCGTTTCGCTTATCAGACCTACAATGTTGTTCGAACCGTAGGCCTGAAAGCGGCGCGTCATCAGGCAGGGGACAGGTTTAGATAACGTCGATCTCAGCGACGGAAGGGTAAATCCAGCTTGGGCGGAACGGCATACTGTCAATATCATTGATTGTTGATACGCCTGAAAGCACCAGAATGGTCTCCAGACCGGCCTGGAATCCCGCCAGAATGTCGGTGCGCAGGTTGTCGCCGACGATAACGGTCTCTTCCGAGTGCGCCTGCATTTTGTTTAACGCCGCGCGGATGATCCACGGGCTGGGTTTGCCGACATAAAACGGCTTCCGGCCGGAAATTTTTTCAATGCCTGCGCACAGCGCGCCGCAGGCCGGATAAAAGCCGCGACCGTGGGTATCCGGATTGGTGGCGATAAAGCGCGCGCCATTGGCGACGAAAAATGCCGCTTTATGCATCATGTCCCAGTTGTAGGAGCGGGTTTCTCCAACGATGACAAAATCAGGGTTCACATCGGTAATGGTAAAACCCGCTTTATAGAGCTCGTGAATAAGCGCGCCTTCGCCCACGACATACGCTTTCTTACCTTCCTGACGGCGCAGAAAATCGGCTGTCGCCATTGCTGAAGTATAAAACACGCTGTCCGGCACGTTAACGCCAGCGGTAGCAAAACGGTTCGCCAGATCCTGGCCGGTTTGCGACGGGTAATTGGTCAGCAGCACCAGCGGCAGACCTTTTTCCAGAATCCCCGTCAGAAATTCCGCCGCACCGGGTACGGCTACGTTGTCGTGCATCAGCACGCCGTCGA
The DNA here is from genome assembly GCF_020268625.1 of Salmonella sp. JXY0409-18. Classification (NCBI taxonomy): domain Bacteria; kingdom Pseudomonadati; phylum Pseudomonadota; class Gammaproteobacteria; order Enterobacterales; family Enterobacteriaceae; genus Salmonella; species Salmonella sp. JXY0409-18. Next base: position 3,164,220 of record NZ_CP084216.1, on the reverse strand, counting down.
TATCGCAGATTACATTCTTGATGGTCATGAACTACCCAGGGAATTTGTGAATAATCCGATACTATAAGAGCGCATCAACTTTCCAGCAAACGTTGCAGCAATGTTCCGTTGAGCATGGCGCGTTTAACTAAGGCAAATGCGCCGATAGCAGAACGGTGATCCAGCGTGGAGCGTACCACCGGCAAATTTTTGCGAAATGCCTTTAACGCCTGCGTATTGATACAGCTTTCGATAGCGGGCAACAGGACTTTATCGGCTTCAATGATCTCGCCGGCAATGACGATTTTTTGCGGATTAAACAGGTTGATAGCAATGGCGATCGTTTTGCCCAAATGGCGACCAACATGCTCAATGACTTCCGAGGCCAGGCTGTCGCCCCGGTTTGCCGCCTTACAGATGGTTTTAATCGTGCAGTCGTCAAGCGGAACACGGCTTTGATACCCTTGTTTAAGCAAATTCAGCACCCGTTGTTCAATCGCCGCATTGGCGGCAATGGTTTCCAGACAGCCGAAATTACCGCAGTGGCAGCGCTCGCCCAACGGCTCCACCTGAATATGCCCAATTTCGCCAACGTTGCCGTTACGGCCAATGAAGATGCGTCCGTTGGAGATAATCCCGGCGCCTGTACCACGATGAACGCGCACCAGAATCGAGTCCTCGCAATCCTGACTGGCGCCGAAGTAGTGTTCCGCCAGCGCCAGGCTACGGATATCGTGTCCCACGAAACAGGTAACGTGAAACCGTTTTTCCAGCGCTTCGACCAGTCCCCAGTTTTCAACCTGAATGTGCGGCATGTAACGAATCACGCCGCTTTCCGGATCGACAAGCCCTGGCAGGATCACCGAGATAGCGATCAATTCACGAATTTTACGCTGACAGCTATCAATAAAGACGGCGATGGTGTTGAGCAGCGCATGTTCCAGCGTCTCCTGAGTGCGCTCCGGTAGCGGATAATGCTCCTCAGCGACCACTTTACTGCTCAGATCGTAGAGCGTTAAAGTGGTGTCATGACGCCCCAGGCGAACGCCAATGGCATGGAAGTTGCGGGTTTCCGTGACGATAGAGATAGCGCGGCGGCCTCCGGTAGAGGCCTGCTGATCGACTTCTTTGATCAGCCCGCGTTCAATGAGTTGACGCGTAATTTTCGTTACGCTGGCGGGAGCAAGCTGGCTTTGCTCGGCAATTTGTATGCGCGAGATAGGACCATGCTGGTCAATCAGGCGGTAAACGGCCGCGCTGTTAAGCTGTTTTACGAGATCAACGTTACCTATCTGAGCTTGTCCGCCTGGTGTCATATTCTCACTTACTCAAGTCAACGACCTCGTCACCATTAACGATGGTCTTGATAATTTTAAAATCGTGGGTGAACGCGGTCAGGTTGGCGACTTTACCCGGCGCAATGCTACCGAGATGTTTATCAACGCCGATAGCGCGTGCCGGATAGAGCGTTGCCATGCGCAGCACTTCATCCAGCGCGATGCCGCAATGCGCGACCAGGTTACGTACGCCTTCAATCATGGTTAAGGACGAACCGCTCAACGTACCGTTTTCATCCACACACAGTCCATTGCGGTAGTATATTGTTTTACCTGCGAAAATGAACTGCTCAATATTGGCCCCCGCCGGTGCGGTGGCGTCTGTCACCAGACAAAGTTTGTCGCCTTTAAGGCGTTTGGCATTGCGAATGTTGGCGTAGTCGACATGCAGACCATCGGCGATAACGCCGCAATAAATATCCGCTTCGTCCAGAACAGCGCCAGCAAGGCCCGGCTCACGCCCTGTAATGTACGGCATCGCGTTAAACAGGTGAGTCGCAAAGGTAATCCCGGCGCGGAAGCCCGCTTTTGCCTCTTTTAACGTCGCGTTGGAGTGGCCTGCGGAAACCACAATGCCCGCATTCGCTAGTTTAGCGATTACGTCAGCAGGCACCATTTCCGGCGCGAGTGTAACTTTGGTGATGACGTCGGCATTATCGCACAAGAAATCGACCAGCGCAGCGTCTGGTTTACGCACGAAATCAGGATTATGGGTGCCTTTTTTTACCAGATTAAGCCAGGGGCCTTCCAGGTGGAGACCCAGCGCCTGGTGCGGATGTTTTTCCAGGTATTCGCGCATGACGCGAATACCCTGTTTCATCAATTCGTCGCTGGTAGTGATAAGCGTTGGCAGAAAGTTAGTACAGCCCGATTTTTCATTGGCTTTCTGCATAATTTCCAGCGTTTCAACGCTGACGGCTTCTGCGGTATCGTTAAACTGCACGCCGCCGCAGCCGTTTAACTGCACATCAATAAAACCGGGGGAGAGAATGGCCCCATTCAATGAGCGTTGTTCTATTCCCGGCGGCAGTTCGGCCATCGGACAAACGCGGTCAATCAGGCCATTAGCGACAACAAGCGCATGGTCATCAAGAATTTCGTGACCGGTAAAGATCCGGCCCTGGGTTAAAGCATACATTCTGACCCCCGATATCAAAAATTTACCGCCCCGCATTGACTGGCGGGGCGGAGACAACATTACAGACCTTTAATATTTTCTGCTTCTAATTCATTGAAATATTTCAATGTTTTAACTTTAAGTTCCATTGTGGACGGCTCATCGCATACCACAACCGCTTTCGGATGGAGTTGCAGGCAGCTAATAGTCCACATGTGGTTGACGTTGCCTTCAACCGCCGCCTGCAGCGCCTGGGCTTTCTGATGGCCCAGCACCAGAATCATCACTTCTTCCGCATCCAGCAGCGTGCCCACGCCTACCGTCAGCGCGTATTTCGGCACCTGGTTTACGTCGCCGTCAAAGAAGCGGGAGTTCGCTACGCGAGTATCATGGGTTAACGTTTTGATACGGGTACGGGAAGCCAGGGAAGACGCCGGTTCGTTAAAGGCGATGTGACCGTCGTTGCCGACGCCGCCCATAAACAGATGGATTTTACCGTAAGAACGAATTTTTTCTTCATATTGACGGCATTCTGCATCGATATCCGGTGCGTTACCGTTGAGAAGATTGATGTTTTCTGCTGGAATATCAACGTGATCGAAAAAGTTACGATGCATAAAGCTGTGGTAGCTTTCCGGGTGCTCTTTCGGCAGGCCAACATATTCGTCCATATTAAAGGTGACCACATGCTTAAAGCTGACCTCGCCCGCTTTGTGCATCTCAACCAGCGCTTTGTACGCCGTTAGCGGCGTGCCGCCGGTAGGCAGTCCAAGGACAAACGGACGATCGGCGGTCGGTTTGAACGCATTAATACGGTTAACGATATGGCGAGCGGCCCATTTGCCAACCTGTTCTGCGGTACTCAGGGGGATCAGTCTCATTCTTCACCTCAATAATCAATGTCAAAATTTGGCGGATCGTATTAAGCGTAACCTGGATATCCAGGGTTCGTGTTCAATCCGTCCTGATTTTTTGAATCATAAAATAAGTTTTCCGTGTTAGCCAGTGGATGGTGGGGGTGATTACGATATTTAGTGATTATAATCACAAAAAACACCCGTTTAATTTGCGAGGCGAATTAATTTTCCACACACTCTGCAGAAGATGATCTCACCGTTCGATTACAGAACATCACGTTTTTAACGTTTGCAGCACAATAAAAAACGGCTTCAAAGAAGCCATATCGGCGTCTCGTAGGGGGAATAAGATGAATATTTTAGGTTTTTTCCAGCGGCTGGGTAGGGCGTTGCAGCTCCCTATCGCCGTGTTGCCGGTGGCAGCGTTGTTGCTGCGATTCGGCCAACCAGATTTGCTGAATATGCCGTTTATCGCGCAAGCGGGCGGGTCTATTTTCGATAACCTGGCGCTGGTTTTCGCTATCGGCGTGGCATCCAGTTGGTCTAAAGATAGCGCGGGCGCGGCAGCGCTGGCGGGAGCCGTGGGTTACTTCGTCATGACCAAAGCGATGGTGACGATTAACCCGGAAATCAACATGGGCGTGCTGGCGGGGATTATTACCGGTCTGGTCGGCGGCGCGGTTTATAATCGCTGGTCTGGTATCAAACTGCCTGATTTTCTCAGTTTCTTCGGTGGAAAACGTTTTGTGCCGATCGCAACGGGCTTTTTCTGTCTGGTGCTGGCCGCTATTTTCGGTTACGTCTGGCCGCCGGTACAGCATGGCATCCATGCGGGCGGTGAATGGATCGTTTCCGCAGGCGCGCTGGGTTCCGGTATCTTTGGCTTCATCAACCGTCTGCTGATCCCAACCGGTCTGCATCAGGTACTGAACACCATCGCCTGGTTCCAGATTGGCGAATTCACCAATGCCGCAGGCACTGTATTCCACGGCGACATCAACCGCTTCTATGCTGGCGACGGCACGGCGGGGATGTTTATGTCCGGCTTCTTCCCGATCATGATGTTTGGTCTGCCGGGCGCCGCTCTGGCGATGTATTTCGCCGCGCCGAAAGAACGTCGTCCGATGGTGGGCGGTATGCTGCTGTCTGTCGCGATTACCGCGTTTCTGACCGGCGTAACCGAGCCGCTGGAATTCCTGTTTATGTTCCTGGCGCCGCTGCTGTACCTCCTGCACGCCATTTTGACCGGTATCAGCCTGTTCGTCGCGACGTTGCTGGGTATCCATGCGGGCTTCTCTTTCTCGGCAGGCGCGATCGACTATGTTCTGATGTATAACCTGCCAGCGGCCAGCAATAACGTCTGGATGTTGCTGGTGATGGGCGTTGTATTCTTTATCATCTACTTCCTGCTGTTCAGCGCGGTTATTCGTATGTTTAACCTGAAAACGCCGGGCCGCGAAGATAAAGTTGATGAGATGGTAACGGAAGAAGCCAACAGCAACACCGAAGAAGGGTTAACGCAACTGGCGACCAGCTATATTGCTGCGGTTGGCGGTACGGACAACCTGAAAGCGATCGATGCGTGTATTACCCGTCTGCGCCTGACCGTGAACGACTCTGCTCGCGTCAACGATGCGGCCTGCAAACGCCTCGGCGCTTCCGGGGTGGTTAAACTGAACAAACAGACCATTCAGGTTATTGTCGGCGCGAAAGCGGAATCGATTGGCGATGAAATGAAGAAAGTGGTGGCGCGGGGACCGGTCGCGGCAGCGTCTGCTGATGCGGCTCACGTTGCAACACCTGCTCCGGCGGCCAAACCCCAGGCGGTGCCGAATGCGGTGACTATCGCTGAACTGGTCTCTCCGATTACCGGTGAGGTAGTGGCGCTGGATCAGGTACCGGATGAAGCTTTCGCCAGCAAAGCGGTCGGCGACGGCGTAGCAGTGAAACCCACCGATAAAACCGTGGTTTCTCCGGCCGCGGGTACTATCGTGAAAATCTTCAACACTAACCACGCGTTCTGTCTGGAAACCGAAAAAGGCGCGGAGATCGTTGTCCATATGGGTATCGATACCGTCGCTCTGAACGGTCAGGGCTTCAAGCGTCTGGTAGAAGAGGGGGCGGAAGTCACGGCGGGTCAGCCGGTTCTGGAACTGGATCTGGACTTCCTGAATGCCAATGCGCGTTCCATGATAAGCCCGGTTGTTTGTAGCAACAGCGATGACTTCAGCGCTCTGGTCATCAAAGCGGATGGTCACGTGGTAGCGGGTCAAACGCCACTGTACGAGATCAAGAGCAAATAATCGCTTCCTGGCCGGATAAGGCGTAAGACGTCATCCGGCGATATCACAGAAAACATAAGCGGCAGAGGGGAACCTTCGCCGCTTTTTTTTACCGCAATTAGCCCCAATATTTTCTGCAAAGCCACTTTTTAAGTAACTAAAGGTTGTCAGTCTGTCCGGCTTATAAGATCATATGCCGTTATACGTTGTTTACGCTTTGAGGAATCCACGATGAGTGAGGCTGAAGCCCGCCCGACTAACTTTATTCGTCAGATTATTGATGAAGATCTGGCGAGTGGTAAACATACCACTGTCCATACCCGTTTTCCGCCGGAGCCGAATGGCTATCTGCACATCGGCCACGCGAAATCTATCTGCCTGAACTTTGGCATCGCGCAAGATTATCAGGGCCAGTGCAACCTGCGTTTCGATGACACCAACCCGGTAAAAGAAGATATCGAGTACGTTGATTCGATCAAAAACGACGTCGAGTGGTTAGGCTTTCACTGGTCTGGCGATATTCGCTACTCCTCCGATTACTTTGACCAACTGCACGCCTATGCGGTCGAGCTGATCAATAAAGGCCTGGCCTACGTTGATGAGCTGACGCCGGAGCAGATCCGCGAATACCGCGGTACGCTGACCGCGCCGGGTAAAAACAGCCCGTTCCGCGATCGCAGCGTGGAAGAAAACCTCGCGCTATTTGAAAAAATGCGTACCGGCGGTTTTGAAGAGGGTAAAGCCTGTCTGCGCGCTAAAATCGACATGGCGTCGCCGTTTATCGTGATGCGCGATCCGGTGCTGTATCGCATTAAATTCGCCGAGCATCATCAGACCGGCACGAAGTGGTGCATCTACCCGATGTACGACTTTACTCACTGCATCAGCGATGCGCTGGAAGGTATTACTCATTCTCTGTGTACGCTGGAGTTCCAGGACAACCGTCGTCTGTACGACTGGGTACTGGACAACATCACCATTCCGGTTCACCCGCGCCAGTACGAATTCTCGCGGCTGAATCTGGAATACACCGTGATGTCCAAGCGTAAGCTGAACCTGCTGGTGACCGACAAACACGTCGAAGGTTGGGACGATCCGCGTATGCCGACTATTTCCGGTCTGCGCCGTCGCGGCTATACCGCGGCTTCTATTCGTGAGTTCTGCAAACGCATCGGCGTCACCAAGCAGGACAACACCATTGAGATGGCGTCGCTGGAATCCTGCATTCGCGAAGATCTGAACGAAAACGCGCCGCGCGCAATGGCGGTAATCGATCCGGTAAAACTGGTTATCGAAAACTACCCGCAGGGTGAGAGCGAAATGGTTACCATGCCTAACCATCCGAATAAACCGGAGATGGGCAGCCGTGAAGTGCCGTTTAGCGGTGAGATCTGGATCGATCGCGCAGATTTCCGCGAAGAAGCGAACAAGCAGTACAAGCGTCTGGTGATGGGCAAAGAAGTGCGTCTGCGTAATGCCTACGTCATTAAAGCGGAGCGCGTAGAGAAGGATGCCGAAGGGAATATCACCACCATCTTCTGTACCTATGATGCCGATACGCTGAGTAAAGATCCGGCTGACGGGCGTAAAGTGAAAGGCGTAATCCACTGGGTTAGCGCAGCACATGCGCTGCCGATTGAAATTCGTCTCTACGACCGTCTGTTCAGCGTGCCGAATCCAGGCGCCGCGGAGGACTTCCTGTCCGTTATCAACCCCGAATCATTAGTGATTAAGCAGGGTTATGGCGAGCCGTCACTGAAAGCGGCGGTAGCAGGGAAAGCTTTCCAGTTTGAACGTGAAGGCTACTTCTGCCTCGACAGCCGCTATGCAACGGCCGATAAGCTGGTCTTTAACCGCACTGTGGGCCTGCGTGATACCTGGGCGAAAGCGGGCGAATAAGCACTGCGCCAACAGGCGAATGCTGTAAAAATACCTTGTCAACGCCGCGTTCTGCGGCGTTTTTTCTCTGCATTTCCAAGAGCCTATCCCATTAGGGCTATTTTACTTGCCATTTTGGACCTGGGCAGTGCTCGCCAAAACGCGTTAGCGTTTTGAACGCCGCTAGCGGCGGCCCGAAGGGCGAGCGTAGCGAGTCAATCCTCACGTACTACGTGTACGCTCCGGTTTTTGCGCGCTGTCCGTGTCCAAACTGGCTGCGCCAATAACGCCTGGTGGGATAGGCTCTAAGTCGATTCTCTTTTTTGCGAGGCGAATTAATTATTCTCTGAAAATTATTGATCTGATAAATGATTATTAATCTAAATGTTATAAGCGTCAGGTCAACAGGAGACAATTATTTTCATGCCTATGGAAAACAAGTCAATTTTCTTTCTGGCGGTCTGCTTCCCCCACCAGCAGTCGAATGTAACAGAAAGCAATTAAATATGTGCGGTTGCTCATATTATTACATACTGGTTACAGAAAGAGATTGATAATTCGCATCGCGAAAAATAGTCTATTTAACGTAGTAAATGAGGTTTCTCAGCGCTACTTTTTATTTTTATTTTTTCGCTGTTCGCTTTTGTCGGCAGCAATTTATACGTCAAAGAGGATTAACTTATGCGTACGTTTAGTGGCAAACGTAGTACGCTGGCTCTGGCTATCGCCGGTATCACAGCAATGTCGGGGTGGATCGTTGTTCCGCAGGCGCAAGCCTCCGGCTTTTTCGACGACTCCACGTTAACGGGCGGCATCTATTATTGGCAGCGTGAACGCGATCGCAAAGATGTGACCGACGGCGACAAATATAAAACTAACCTTTCTCATGCGACCTGGAACGCTAACCTGGATTTTCAGTCTGGTTACGCTGCGGATATGTTCGGTCTGGATATCGCAGCGTTTACCGCGATTGAAATGGCAGAAAACGGCGACAGCGGTCATCCAAACGAAATTGCCTTCTCGAAAAAGAATAAAGGCTACGACGAAGACTATTCCGGCGATAAGAGTGGTATCAGTCTTTATAAAGCCGCCGCGAAATTTAAATATGGCCCGGTCTGGGCGCGCGCCGGTTATATTCAGCCTACCGGTCAGACGCTGTTAGCGCCGCACTGGAGTTTTATGCCGGGTACTTATCAGGGGGCGGAAGCCGGCGCCAGTTTTGACTATGGCGATGCGGGCGCGTTAAGTTTTTCCTACATGTGGACTAACGAATATAAAGCGCCGTGGCATACCGAAATGGATAAGTTTTATCAGGCGGATAAAAAAACCAATGTGGATTATCTCCACTCCATCGGCGCGAAGTACGACTTCAAAAATGATCTGGTGCTGGAAGCGGCGTTTGGTCAGTCCGAAGGCTATGTCGATCAATATTTCGCGAAGGCCAGCTATAAATTTGATTTAGGCGGCAATCCGTTCACCACCAGTTACCAGTTCTACGGCGCGCGCGATAAAGTAGACGATCGCAGCGTGAATGATATTTACGACGGTACGGCCTGGCTGCAGGCGTTGACCTTCGGCTACAAAGTCGCGGAAGTGGTTGACCTGCGTCTGGAGGGCACCTGGGTGAAAGCGGACGGTCAGCAGGGCTATTTTCTGCAACGTATGACGCCAACCTACGCCTCTTCAAACGGTCGTCTGGATATCTGGTGGGATAACCGCTCCGACTTTAACGCTAACGGTGAAAAGGCGGTTTTCTTCGGCGCGATGTATGACCTGAAAAACTGGAATCTGCCGGGCTGGGCTGTGGGCGCGTCTTATGTTTACGCCTGGGATGCTAAACCGGCAACCTGGCAAAGTAACCCGGATGCTTACTACGACAAAAACCGCACTATCGAAGAGTCCTCATACAGTCTGGATGCGGTTTATACCCTGCAGGAGGGGCGTGCCAAAGGCACCATGTTCAAGCTGCACTTCACCGAATATGACAACCACTCCAATATTCCAAGCTGGGGCGGTGGTTACGGCAACATCTTCCAGGATGAGCGTGACGTGAAATTTATTGTTATTGCGCCATTCACTATTTTCTGATGTCAGATGCGGCAGGCTGCCGGTCTGCCGCGCTGTTGAGGAACGACCTATGAAAAAAATTTTACTCATCGCCAGCATGACCGCCGGTTTGACGGCCTGTGCGTCATCACCCGCGCCGGAAGAAGATAGTCGGCTGAAAGAGGCGTACAGCGCCTGTATCAATACCGCACAGGGCTCGCCTGAGAAGATAGAGGCCTGCCAAAGCGTACTGAATGTCCTTAAAAAAGAGCGCAAACATCAGCAATTTGCTAACGAAGAAAGCGTGCGGGTACTGGACTATCAGCAGTGCATTCAGGCGACGCGCACGGGTAACGATCAGGCGGTCAAGGCTGACTGCGATAAGGTCTGGCAGGAAATTCGCAGTCATAATAACGTGCAATAAAACCCTGCCTTGCCACCCACGGGCGAATGTTTTCCGCCCGTGGTTTTTTCAGGCTTTATTTTCTGCCGCGATATAGCCGCGACTCAGACGTACAAACAGCATCGCCGTCGCGGCAAGTCCACATAACGCTGCGCACATCAGCCACCAGCCGGGCGAGCTTTTATCGCCGGTTAACTTTACCAGCGCGGTAGAGATGGCCGGCGTCAGGCCGCCAAAAATCGCCGTCGCCAGGCTAAAGGCCAGCGAGAAACCAACGGTACGCACATAGACTGGCATCACTTCGGTTAACGCCGCGACCATTGCGCCGTTATACATGCCAAAAAAGAAAGAGAACCACAGCAGTACCAGCGTCATGCGGGTAAAGTCGGGCGCGGCGGTCAGCCACTGCATGACGGGCCAGGTGGTGATCAGCGCCAGCAACGTAATGCCCATTAACACGGCGCGACGGCCAATCCGGTCGGAAATCGCGCCGCCAATGGGTAACCAGATAAAATTGGACACCCCCACTAACATGGTGACGATCAAACTGTCCCGCGCGCTGAGATTAAGCACGGTTCTGCCATAGGTCGGCGTATAAACGGTGATAAAATAAAACGTTGTGGTGGTCATCGCCACCAGCAGCGTTCCGGCTGTAATAATGCGCCAGTTTTTGGCGATAGTTGCAAAAATTTCCCTGGTGTCGGGGCGATGCTTGCGTTGTAAAAACGCTTCTGTTTCTTGTAATGAACGACGTAAAACAAAAATCAGCGGAATGATCATACAGCCGATAAAGAACGGAATTCGCCAGCCCCACTCCGATATCGCGTCGTGTCCCAGCGTGATATTCAGGCTATAACCAATCAACGCGGCGACAACGATCGCGACCTGCTGACTGGCAGATTGCCAGCTGGTATAAAACCCTTTATTGCCTGGCGTTGCGATTTCGGACAGATAGACCGAGACGCCGCCTAACTCAACGCCCGCAGAAAATCCTTGTAATAACCGGCCCAACAGCACCAACGCAGGCGCTGCCAGGCCGATCGTTTGGTAGCCGGGGACGAGGGCGATGAGCAACGTACCGCAGCCCATAATCGCCAGCGTCACCATCAGCCCTTTACGGCGTCCGATTCTGTCAATATAGGCGCCAAGCACAATCGCGCCGACGGGGCGCATTAAAAAACCGGAGCCAAAGACGGCAAAGGTCAACATTAATGAGGCAAATTCGCTTTCCGCCGGAAAAAACGTTCTGGCGATATAGGTGGCGTAAAATCCGAACAAGAAAAAATCAAACTGTTCAAGAAAATTGCCGCTTGTCACGCGCAGTATTGCGCCGAACGTGCCGGCGCGCGATGTTGCAGGTGTGTGTTGTGCCATAGGGTTTGCTCTCCACTGTCTTTATTGTTTTATAGGTAAGATGTTGCGGGTCAGTTGCCTGTATCCCCCGCATGTTTTCCGCGTCGTTTCTCAACTGCCCATTTGAGTAAGGCCGCGCAGCGGAAAAATCCGTGGGCGAATTTTCCGTAGGGAAGGGTGAGAAAGAGCGCCATCACCACGCCTAAATGGAGCGCCAGCAGTATGCCCATTCCGCTGGTGTCTCTGCCTGCCAGCAGCGCCAGCCCGGTAAGACTGGTTAAGAACAGCAGCAGAATAAAGCTGCGATCCATGGGTTTCTGGCGCGCATCGCCATGTAACGGCGACCGCCGCAGATTGAGCCACAGTAGCCCGGCCGGGCCGATAAGCAGACCGATACCGCCCAGCGTGCCGAGCATGACCGGCAGGCTAAAAAACGGGTAGGGCGCTTCCCAACCGGCGACATAGTGATAGCCCGTCGCCACGACCGTGGCGGCAAAACAGAGCATAAAACCGTAGAAGGTAAAGTGATGAAAGCGACGGCGCAGCAGCGTGAACGCATCGTCCGCTTCGTTACAACCTTTGCCGTGACCGCCGTCGAGATATTTCAGCGTTAACGCATTGTGCGACGCTTCGGCAATCTCCGCCGAACGCGGTACGCCCGGCGAGATCTCACGCCAGAAGCGAATTACGCCCGCCATAAGCAAACCGATTGCCAGCACAAAAACTGAGCCAAACATCCATGCCAGCAGGCTATGCGGAAAAATTTGATAGAAGTCACCGGCCAGCGGTGGATGAATCAGCGACCCTTTCAGCGCCATCGCCAGTAATAAAAAGAGCGTCAGACCGACTATCAGCGCCAGCGCGACGGTGATCCCCGCCCGACGGTATAACGCGCCAAAAGCCGCCGGTTGGGCATACTGTTGATATGTCTCCAGGCGGGCTTGCGCCATCGCTTTCGGCACGTTAATGGCAAATTCATGGGGTGGCGCGTACTGGCACGCGTGCAGGCAGGCGCCGCAGTTATGACATAAATTCGCCAGATAATGAATATCGGCTTTACCGAATTCGAGCCGCTGGGTCATCGCCGGAAATACCGCGCAAAAACCTTCGCAGTAGCGACACGCGTTACACACTTGCATGACGCGTTCGACCTCGACTTCCGGTTCGGTAAGCACGGTGGCCTCAATGATTAATTTTTCAAGCTGTTTCATGCTGCGCCTCCTTGTGCGCCGCGCGGGCGGCTTCTATTCCCGCAATGCGGCCAAAGGTTGTGCCGATAGACATGCCTACGCCTGCGGTATACCCCTTGCCCAGAACATTTCCTGCCATCATCTCGCCGGCAACAAACAGGTTGCGGCTTGGATGACCGGCAAAATGCACCGCGGCACGTTCATTGACTTTCAGACCCAGGTAGGTAAACGTGATGCCGGGTCGCAGCGCATAACCGTAGTAGGGCGGCGCATCAAGCGGGCGCGCCCAGTGGGTTTTCGCCGGCGTCAGGTTTTTAGTAGCGCAGTCATCAAGCAAGGTATGATCAAAATGACCGGGCTGGCAGGCCTGGTTATACTGCGTGACGGTATGGGTAAATTTTTCCGCGTCCAGCCCCAACTGGCAGGCCAGCTCAGCCAGCGTATTGGCCTGCGCGCCAGGAAAAACCGGCGGCATAAAGTGGCCGATGGCTTTGCTGTCAATAATCGAATAGCCAATTTGTCCTGGCTGTTGAGCCACCAGCCGCCCCCAAATGGCGTAACGCTTCGGCCAGAAATCTTCGCCTTCATCATAAAAACGTTCGGCGTCGCGATTCACGACAATACCCAGCGATACGCAATCCACGCGAGTACAAATACCGCCGTCGTACAGCGGCGCCCTGGCATCAATCGCTACGCAGTGCGACTGGGACGGATCGCCAATGATATCCGCGCCGGCATCCATCATAAATTTGAGTAATACGCCCTGGTTAAAACGCGTGCCGCGAATCAGGAAATTATCCGCGGGCCATTCGCCGCGGGCGTTTTCTCCCCAGGCTTCCCGCAGCCATTCACGGTTTGATTCGAAACCGCCAGCCGCTAATACGCAGGCTTTGGCGGTAATACGTTCGCTACCCGCCAGCGCTGCTACGAATTCGCCGTCATGAAGTTCAAGCGCGTGAACCGGCGTGTTATAGCGAATCTGTACGCCCAGCCGTTCGGCGCTACGGTAATAGGCATTGACGAGCGCTTTCCCGCCGCCCATAAAAAACGCATTGGTGCGCGCAACGTGGAGCGCCCCAGACAGTGGCGGTTGAAAGTTAACGCCATGTTTGCGCATCCAGTCGCGGCATTGCGAAGAGGTGCGAATGACCAGCCGCGCCAGCGCCTCGTTGGTGTTGCCGTCGGTGACTCGCCACAGATCCTGCCAGAATTCCTCTTCAGGATAGCTTTCTACCAGCACATCCTGCGGCGCATCATGCATACAGCGCAGGTTTCGTGTGTGCTGAGAATTTCCGCCGCGCCATTCCCGCGGGGCAGCCTCCAGCAGCAGAACCGATGCGCCCGCTTCCCGTGCGGTCAGGGCGGCGCATAATGCGGCATTGCCTCCGCCTATCACCAGTACATCAACCATCTTATACTCCCGTACCATTTAACTATTTGTTAAATTTGTAATTGAAATGTATACGGATAAATAAGCGGCGCGCTATCAGGTAGCGCTAAACAGGGGTTTAGTAAGCGTAAAGGGTTGCGCCTGGCCATTCACCGGCGTCGACTAACTGACGCATAACTTTGGTAAGGACTACTCTGGCGGCAAGGCCGGCGGGCGTCAGTTCATCATCCGACAGGCTGACTAAAAAATTGGGGCGGCTGAGTACCGGATTATGGACGCCGATCACGCGTAGCGCGTCGTTATCCAGATGAGAAATCGCCGCGCCGGGCTGCAACGTGGCGCCAAGACCGTCGCGCACGGCGCGCATCAACAACGCCAGGCCGTCAATTTCCGCGACGATTTCAACGTTAAGCGCATGTTCCTGGCAGACAGCGTCCAGCCTGCCGCGCAGCCCGTGTCCCTGGCTTGGCATAATGAGCGGAATGCCTGCCAGTTGTTCAGGTGTGAGCGGGTTATCAGGAAGCACCGCGAGCAGGGCATGGGAGCCAATCAGAAAAAGCTGTTCTTCAAGGATCGGTCTGGCGCTCCAGCGCAGGATTTTATCTTTTTGAAAGACAACGGCTAAATCAATCTGGCGGGTATTGATCATTCTTTCCAGATTACCGGACAAGCTTTCCACCACATGCAGTCGGACATCGGCATAGTTTTCCTGCATGGCATGGATAAACGGTATACCCAGTATGGAGGCGGTACTGGGGGCCATTCCTACGCTCACATGACCGGAAAGGCGCGCTTCTCTGGCGGCGAGAATCGCATCGTCGGCATGACGCAGGGCGAGTTGCGCCTGCGAATAAAAGGCCAGCCCGGCGTTGGTTGGCGTTACGCCGCGCGAGGTGCGCTGCAACAGACGGATGGCGAGCTCGTTTTCCAGACGGGACATCTGTTGACTTAATGCTGAAACGCCAATATCAAGATCCTGCGCGGCGCTGCCCATACTGCCGGTTTCAATAATACGCACGAAATAGCGTAACTGGCGAAGCTCCATTCCTGCTCTCCTGAGATGCGATAGCGTTTTTTACATTAAATCAACATCAAGCGGCAGGAAAGAGGAGGATATAAAAAAGCCAACCGGGCGGTTGGCTCTTCGAAAGATTTACACTTATTTAGTCGCGTCATCGTGCGCGTGCTCGTCTTCGCGGCAGTCGCCTTCAGCGCAGTGGCCGTAAAGATAGAGGCTGTGATTAGTTAAACGAATACCGTGTTTCGCCGCAATTTCACGCTGGCGCGCTTCAATAGAGTCATCACTAAATTCAATCACTTTTCCGCAGTCAAGGCAGATAAGATGGTCGTGATGATGCTGTTGCGTCAGTTCAAAAACGGATTTACCGCCTTCAAAATTATGGCGGGTCACGATACCGGCATCGTCAAACTGGTTCAGCACACGGTATACGGTTGCCAGACCGATTTCTTCACCCATGTCGATCAGGCGTTTGTATAAATCTTCCGCACTGACGTGATGGTTATCTGGCTCCTGAAGAACTTCCAGAATTTTTAAACGAGGAAGCGTTACTTTCAGGCCAGCCTTCTTTAATGCGGTATTGTTGTCAGTCATGCGGAATCTGTCCTGTTGCTAAACGATTCACTTCATTAGAGAAGTGACAGAAATTGCACTCAAGATAATGCGTATCATTATAGGACTGCCATGCCGAAATGAAAACCGCAAGTCTCTCGCAGATGTTAATAAAACTGTGGTTTTGCCTGCAAATTCTGGCGCCACCTGATTACACCCGGACATTGTACAGGGATGGGTGCGAAAGTTACAAATTTGTAGCAATTATTTTGATTGGTCTTGTCTATTGATGCGGCGCAGATATAACGCTGCGCCGCATAAGATTAGGCGTTGAGGATGTCGTCGAGGTGCAATTCAGCTGAAACTTGCTTAACCCATTTTTCAACACGCTCGGCGGTCAGTTCAGGCTGACGGTCTTCGTCAATCGCCAGGCCGACAAAATGATCGTCGTCAGCCAGACCTTTAGAGGCTTCAAAATGATAGCCTGCGGTTGGCCAGTGACCCACAATCGTGGCGCCGCGCGGCTCAATAATGTCGCGAATCGTGCCCAGCGCATCACAGAAGTATTCCGCGTAGTCTTCCTGATCGCCACAGCCAAACAGCGCCACCAGCTTACCGTTAAAGTCAATCTCTTCGAGAGTCGGGAAGAAGTCATCCCAGTCACATTGCGCTTCGCCATAGTACCAGGTTGGGATGCCCAGCAGCAGAATGTCATACCCTTCCAGGTCTTCTTTACTGCTTTTTGCAATGTCATGCACATCGGCAACGTCTTTACCAAGCTGTTTTTGAATCATTTTTGCGATATTTTCGGTATTACCGGTGTCGCTGCCGAAAAAGATGCCAGTGATTGCCATGAGTAAAATAACCTCTTGAAACTTATTGAAATGGTGGTGGCGAATTGCCCACGGATAAGGGCAATCATAGCAGAACAGGCAGATATGCGGAAACAGCAATCACGCGGGACTGCACGCTCTGCTACACGAAATATGAAACAAAACTTATTTTCAGACTAAACCCTGGCCGCGCAGCGCCATAAGCTGCTTCATTAATATTTCTTCAATGAGCTCGCTGCGGCTAATGTTGCGCGCTTCGGCCAGCTCATTCAGCGCGTCAACCGCTTGTGCGTTGAGTTTTAATTCGACACGCTTGAGGCCACGAACTTTGTCGCGTTTTAACTGGTTGCGCTTGTTGATGCGTAACTGTTCATCGCGCGAAAGCGGATTCGTTTTAGGTCGTCCCGGGCGACGCTCGTGCGCGAACAGATCTAATGTCGTACGGTCCGTTTGTTCTTTGGCCATGATTTTGGTGACTTCGGGGGAAACAATCAGCCAGGCTTATGCCCGGATGGATAGCGCGCCATCATACATCAGCGAGGAAGCGACGCCAACGCCCGCGCGCGTAATCGCGCACAGGCGATGAGTTTTTAATCAGTTAGCGTTTATCGTGCAGATAACGGCGGATGGCGCGCAGAACCGCCTCTGGTTTTTCAGCATGTACCCAGTGGCCCGCGCCGGCGATCACATGCGCGCGCGCCAGAGGGAATTGCGCCAGCAGCGCGTCGCGGTACGCTTCGGTCACGTAGGGCGAGTTACCGCCTGGAATAAACAGCGCCGGATGTTCCCAGGGCGGAATGGTTTCCCAGCCGACGATATGCGGATACTGTTCCCATAATACCGGAACATTAAAACGCCATTCGCCTTCAGCCCAGGATTTTAACAGAAACTGGATCACGCCTTCTTCGTTGAGGTGCTGGCGCATAATCCCTGCCGCCTGTTGGCGGGATGTCGCGTCGGATTCGCTGACGGCGTTAATAGCCGCGAAAATGCGATCGTGGCGGCGAACGTGATAATCCACGGGTGCGATATCAATCGCGACCAGACGATCGATGCGATCGGGCGCCAGCGCCGTCAGCGCCATTACCGCTTTTCCACCCATGGAATGACCAATAAACGTCGCTTTTTCAATCTGCTGCGCGTCAAGCGTATCCAGAAGATCCTGGGCCATTGTCGGGTAATCCATGACCGGATCGCGCGGCGATAAACCATGATTGCGCATATCGACCTGAATAATGTCGTGATCGGTCACCAGATCGCGCGCCAGTACGCCGAGGTTGTCCAGGCTGCCAAACAGGCCATGAACGAGAACGATGGGGGAATTATTGTGCAGGTTTTGTGCAGATTGCGCTCGGATGTTTAATTTCATGGCAAAGTTCTTTTTTTCGCTCTGTCGGGTTAGGGTATTATGTTGACCATTCTGCCACTGGGCTGCAACCTCTAAGGTTTACTCCGAGTTTTTTTGTCAGCCGGGCTTAACGCTATCCGCTGTTGGGATTTGTTCCTATAATCCCAATGACTTGTATTCAGCAAAGACATCGCACTGGATTAAGATGAAAACGATTGAAGTTGATGATGAACTCTATAGCTATATTGCCAGCCACACCAAGCATATCGGCGAGAGCGCATCCGACATTTTACGGCGTATGTTGAAGTTTTCCGCCACGACACAGCCAACGGCTTCAGCGGTGAAGGGGACGCCTGCGGCGCAACCCGTTGCCGAAGCGAAACCGGTCAACCCGGTAAAAGACAAAGTTCGCGCGATGCGTGAGCTGCTGTTGTCTGACGAATATGCCGAGCAGAAAAAAGCGGTCAACCGCTTTATGCTGATTCTGACTACACTCTATTCACTGGATCACCACGCGTTTGCGGAGGCGACGGAGTCGTTGCATGGCCGCACGCGCGTCTATTTTGCGGCGGATGAACAAACGCTGCTGAAAAATGGGAATCAAACTAAACCTAAGCACGTTCCCGGCACGCCGTACTGGGTGATCACCAACACCAACACCGGCCGTAAATGCAGCATGATCGAACACATCATGCAGTCAATGCAATTCCCGGCGGAATTGATTGAAAAGGTTTGCGGAACAATTTAATCCTTGCATTAGAAGGACCAGGCAATGGCAATCCACAACCGCGCAGGACAACCCGCGCAACAGAGTGATTTGATTAACGTCGCCCAACTGACGGCGCAGTATTATGTACTGAAACCGGAGGCAGGGAATGCAGAACATGCCGTGAAATTTGGCACTTCCGGCCATCGCGGTAGCGCAGGTCGTCACAGTTTCAACGAACCGCATATTCTGGCGATCGCCCAGGCGATTGCTGAAGAGCGGGCGAAGAATGGCATTACCGGCCCCTGCTATGTGGGGAAAGACACCCATGCGCTCTCGGAACCGGCCTTCATTTCCGTGCTGGAAGTGCTGGCGGCAAACGGCGTAGACGTTATCGTGCAGGAAAATAATGGCTTCACGCCAACGCCTGCCGTGTCAAATGCTATCCTGGTCCATAACAAAAAAGGCGGCCCGCTGGCTGATGGTATTGTCATTACGCCGTCGCACAACCCGCCGGAAGATGGCGGTATTAAATATAATCCGCCCAATGGCGGCCCGGCGGATACCAACGTTACTAAAGTGGTAGAAGATCGCGCCAATGCGCTGCTGGCGGATGGCCTGCAAGGCGTTAAGCGCATCTCTCTGGATGCGGCAATGGCCTCGGGCCACGTTAAAGCGGTAGATCTGGTACAGCCGTTTGTCGAAGGGCTGGCGGATATCGTTGATATGGCGGCGATTCAGAAAGCCGGTCTGACGCTGGGCGTTGATCCGCTGGGCGGCTCCGGTATTGAATACTGGAAACGTATCGCAGAGCATTACAAGCTTAACCTGACGTTAGTCAACGATCAGGTTGATCAAACCTTCCGCTTTATGCATCTGGATAAAGACGGCGCGATCCGCATGGATTGCTCCTCCGAATGCGCGATGGCGGGTTTGCTGGCGCTGCGTGACAAGTTTGACCTGGCCTTCGCCAACGACCCGGACTACGACCGTCATGGCATTGTGACGCCTGCAGGGCTGATGAACCCGAACCATTATCTGGCGGTCGCCATTAACTATCTGTTCCAGCATCGTCCGCTGTGGGGCAAAGACGTGGCTGTCGGTAAAACGCTGGTCTCTTCCGCGATGATTGACCGCGTGGTGAATGATTTGGGACGCAAGCTGGTAGAAGTGCCGGTTGGCTTCAAATGGTTTGTTGACGGTTTGTTCGACGGCAGCTTTGGTTTCGGCGGGGAAGAGAGCGCGGGCGCTTCGTTCCTGCGTTTCGACGGTACGCCGTGGTCTACTGATAAAGACGGTATCATCATGTGCCTGCTGGCGGCAGAAATCACCGCCGTTACCGGGAAAAACCCGCAAGAGCATTACAATGAACTGGCAGCGCGTTTTGGCGCGCCGAGCTATAACCGTCTGCAGGCGGCAGCGACCTCGGCCCAGAAAGCGGCATTGTCTAAACTGTCTCCGGAAATGGTGAGCGCCAGCACGCTGGCAGGCGACCCGATCACCGCGCGTCTTACCGCAGCGCCGGGTAATGGCGCATCGATTGGCGGCCTGAAGGTAATGACCGATAACGGCTGGTTCGCCGCGCGTCCATCCGGTACGGAAGACGCTTACAAGATCTATTGCGAAAGCTTCCTGGGGGAAGAACATCGCAAACAGATTGAGAAAGAAGCCGTTGAAATCGTTAGCGAAGTATTGAAAAACGCCTGATGGGCGATATGGAAGAAAAAGGAGCCTTACGGCTCCTTTTTTATATTAACGGCGCTGTGCTTATCAGGCCTGTAAATCGCCTCCAGGCCGGATAAGGCGCTTGTGATATCTGACTTATTCGCTCTGAGTCGCCAGATGTCGGCGGCAGGTGAGGGCGTCGCATTCGATACGCACCACGCAAACCGCTTTCATCATATCTTCCCGATAACTGAAGGTTTTTCCCGGATCGGTCTGGCGCATAATGACGTCCAGGCCGTAGCGCATCTCCTCGCGTGTTTGCAATATCGATGCCAGCCCGGTGGCGAAAACGCTGGTGTAGGCGTAGCTATAATCACAGGGGTCATCGGCACGTAGTAATGCATGGTCGCCGTCCATTTCAATGCATACTGCCGGGTTCTTACGTAACAGACGCATCTTTTTCCCGGTGCGTGCGCCGTGAAAATAAAATATCCAGCGTCCGTTCTGATACTCGTAGCCAAAATTTACGGGGACAACATACGGACAGAGATTGTCGTTAAACCCTATTCGACACACTTCGTGTTTACTGAGAATAGCCAGTATTTCTGCTATATCAGTGACTTCCCGTTCTGGATTACTCATTTCTATTATCTTATTCAAAGAGTGAAAATGCCCGGACTACCGTTACCGCAGCCCGGGCGCGCCATCAGCCGTGTTTATTTTTCAATTCAAAACGCGGTGAGACCAGGCCGTATAACGTCCAGCCGAGGAAGGTCACAATTGAGCCGTACAGCATGGCTTCTTCACCGGAGGAATATAGCGCGTAGAAGCTATACATGGCGCCAACGAAGGCCACGAAGTTAGCGACTTTCGCTTTTGATGACGGCACATTCGCCATTTTCTGAATGATAACCAGCGCGGCCATCGACAGAATATACGGAATAATGTTCGTCACCACCGCCAGGTTAACCAGGACGTTAAACTGACTATTCAGCGACGGGCTAATGGTCATCAGCGACAGGCCAGTCTGAATAATCACAATAATCAACATCCCCTGAACCGGCGCGTCGACTTTCGTTACACGAGAGAAGACTTTCGGGAAATAGCCTTCGTCAGCGGAGGATTTAAAGACCTGAGCGATAGTGAACTGCCAGCCCAGCAGCGAGCCGCAGCAGGACATTACCATCAGCGCCATGATCACTTTACCTACCGCAGGCGTGAACATCTGTGCAAACGCCAGACCAAACGGCGCTGTGGAGTTCGCCAGATCCATGTTCGGCACAATCCCGGCAATCACGTTAGTCGAAACGATATAGATGACCGCCGCGCCCAGCGTACCGCCCAGTACCGCAATGGGGACGTTCTTTTCCGGATTCTCGACCACGTCTGCGTTGGCGCAGGCGGATTCCAGTCCAAGAAATGCCCACAACGTCATGGCGATGGAAGAACCGACCGCGCTAAAGAACGGAACATGGTGCGGGTTCCATGACGCTACGTACATGCTGGGGCTAAACCAGAACCAGCCAATGATGCACAGGCCGACAACCGGAATGATGACGCCCCAAACGGTAACGCTACTGATCTGTCCGGTAATACGCGCGCCGCCAAAGTTTGCGATGGTACAAACCCACAATACGGCGATAGTCGCCAGACCGATCTGGAGCGGCGTCAGCGCGGCGCCGAACAGTTCGGTGCCATAGCCGACAGCAGAGATGGCGATAGCCACGTTGGCGATCAGCAGCGAGACGCCGTAGGTATAGTTCGCCATAAAGTTGCCGGATTTACCGAAGGCATATTCGGCGTAACCGCCCATGCCGCCGGATTTACGGCTAAACATACCGCATTTCGCAAACGCCCAGGCCAGCGCCATCGAGCCGACGGCGGTGACCAGCCAGGAGATAATGGATATCGTGCCGACTTCAGACAGTTTGGTCGGTAGCATGATGATCCCGGAGCCCATCATGTTGACCATAGTCAGAATTGTGAGCTGCACGACACCCATTTTATTGGATTTAGGTTTACTCATAATTTTTCCTCCTTCAGCAGGGAGCGCTGCGCGTCACGAGGTTTAATGACGTAGCACCAGACCTGCTTACGGCCGTCGTGTTCTTCGATATAAACGCCCTGCAGTTCAGGCGCAAAGCCCGGCAGCAGGTTGATCCCTTCTTCCAGGGCGCTGAAGTAACGCAGGACAGAACCGCCCCAGATTTCACCCGGAACTACACACAGCACTCCCGGCGGGTAAGGCAGAGCGCCTTCAGCCGCGATACGACCTTCCGCTTCCGGCAGGCGAACCAGTTCGACCTCGCCGCGCAGATAGGCATAGTTGGCCTCTTGCGGATTCATACTGACTTTCGGGAAATGCGATTTACGGAACATCTCTTTTTGCAGCTGTTTCACGTTGTGCCGCGCATAGAGATCGTGCATCTCCTGGCAAAGCTGACGCAGGGTGTAGCCGGCATAACGCGCTTCATGCTGTTTGTAGATGGACGGTAATACTTCCGCTAACGGCGCATCAGCTTCCAGCAGTTTTTCGAAACGAGCCAGCAGGGCGACAAGCTGTTGTAACTTCGCCATGTCTTCTGCCGGCGTCAGCAGGAACAGAATGGAGTTGAGGTCGCATTTTTCCGGCACAACGCCGTTCTCGCGCAGGAAGTTGGCGAGGATCGTGGCAGGAACGCCAAAGTCTTCATATTCGCCGCTCGCTGCATTAATGCCCGGTGTGGTGAGCAGCAGTTTGCAAGGGTCGACAAAGTACTGATGTTCGGCATAGCCTTCAAACGCATGCCAGTGTTCTCCCGGAACGAAGTGGAAGAAGCGCAGATCGCTGGCGATCTCTGACGTCGGGTATGACTGCCACGGCTTACCATCAATCAGTTCCGGTACGAACGGACGGATGTGATGACAGTTTTCGAGGATCAATTTACGGGCATCGATGCCGTTAACCACGCAATCCATCCACATATTGCGACCGCTGACGCCTTCGTGCATTTTGGCGTTAACGTCCAGCGCGGCGAACAGCGGATAGAACGGGCTGGTGGAGGCGTGCATCATAAAGGCGTTGTTCATGCGCTTATGCGGAACGTAGCGCGATTGCCCTTTGATATGGCTATCTTTTTTATGGATCTGCGAGGTCTGGGAGAAACCGGCTTGTTGTTTGTGAACGGACTGCGTCACCAGAATACCCGGATCGTTTTCGTTCAGTTCCAGCAGCAGCGGCGAACAATCGGCCATCATCGGAATAAATTGTTCATAGCCGACCCAGGCGGAGTCAAACAGGATGTAGTCGCACAGATGACCAATTTTATCGACGACCTGACGGGCGTTATAAATGGTACCGTCGTAGGTGCCTAACTGGATGACGGCCAGACGGAATGGACGTGCTTCGCGGGCACGCTGCGGCGCGACTTCGCTAATCAGCTCGCGCAGGTAATCTTCTTCGAAGCAGTGAGCGTCGATCCCGCCGATAAAACCATACGGGTTACGTGCGGTTTCCAGATAAACTGGCGTTGCGCCCGCCTGCAATAATGCGCCGTGGTGGTTAGATTTGTGGTTGTTACGGTCAAACAGTACCAGATCGCCCGGCGTTAACAGCGCGTTGAGTACGACTTTGTTAGAGGAGGAGGTCCCGTTCAGCACAAAGTAGGTCTTATCGGCGTTAAAGACTTTCGCCGCATGTTGCTGCGCAATGCAAGGCGCGCCTTCGTGAATCAGCAGATCGCCCATCGCCACGTCCGCGTTGCATAGGTCGGAGCGGAAGAGCGTTTCGCCAAAGTATTCCACGAACTGATTACCGGCAGGATGACGGCGGAAGAATTCGCCGCCCTGGTGCCCCGGGCAGTCAAATGCGCTGTTGCCCTGGTTGACATAATCCACCAGCGCGCGGAAAAACGGCGGACGTAACTGCGTTTCGTAGTGGCTTGCTGCGGTTTCCAACTGACGACCATAGAAGGCAGTACGGGATTCATTATATTCGAATACACCAGAGATACGCGGCAAATACTCAGGCGGTACGCGCCCTTCGTCATGAGTCGCGACAAACACGGGAATACCGTAACCCGTTGCGTCGATTTCATCGAGTTTTCCGTGTTCAATGTCGTCGATGGATAACACGATGGCAGCCACGTCGATGAAACGACTCTCATCAACATTTACAATATTACGGTGTGTAGAAAAACAATCCGGGCAATGACGGCTAACGGCAATTTTTAATTCTGACATTTTTTCATCTCTTTATTTCAGGTAATAGCAGGCCCTCAATTTCTCGCATGAGAAACTGATTCTTCCGGAAAAAATCAAAGCTATCCCGCTGATAAAAAAATCAGTAAATTAGCTTTATTTTAGATGTAATAAATCCCAACCCGTCCGGTTGCAGGAAATTCAGGATTTAAGGAGTTGAGTACTACGATATACAGGCAGAAACCGTGATAACTAAAATTGCGCTGAGTCGGAATTTCTTCTATCAAACCAGATGGTTAGCTGGCTTGGTGTAAAGGAATTACCGTGCTGTCGCTTTTAACAATTCGAGTTATTTAGGCAATAGACCTGAATGACATAAGGGTCGGAAAGACCTGTATGCTGAAGTACCCGTAGCAGAAAAACTACCGGGCATTAAAGAAATGAAAATCGAAACTATTACGGTGGGCAAACATCATAATATGCGTTGTCCGCCTTATATGGGGCATAAAACGATTATTATTTTCCATTTTGAGGTCCTTTCATTGATTTATTGAAAGCATGGATATTTTATCCAGGGAGCGCCAGCGATCTGTGAACCAGATCAACAAAAAACGATCATTTGAAAAATAATTAGTCGGCGATTATGCATATCGTGCTGTGAAATAACGGATTGTTTCTTAAATGTTAATTATATGTTTTTTATATCCTTCATAAAATATAATATCGCCGCGAAAATAATTATTCGCGACGCCGAAAATAAATGACATAAAAATTAGAAGTTATTTAAAAATAATGAATGGCTATTCACGGCATAAAGCGATAGCCAATTCCGGTTTCGGTAATAAAATGGCGTGGGCGGGTGGGATCTTGTTCCAGTTTCTGGCGTAAATGTCCCATATAGATGCGCAAATAGTGGCTATGCTCCACGGCGTTAGGGCCCCAGACCTGGTTTAATAACTGCCGTTGGGTTAATACCTTGCCGGCATTATTGAGTAATACCGCCAGCAGGCGGAACTCAATCGGCGTCAGATGGATTTCTTCGTCGCCACGGTGGATCAACCGTGCGGCGAGATCGACCGTCACGCCGGAAAAGCGGACGATCGGATCGGCGCAAGGGCTGGCGGCGTGCCGTCGCAGCGCGACACGCAAACGCGCCTGCAACTCGCCAATGCCGAATGGCTTGCTCAGGTAATCATCAGCTCCGGCGTCAAGCGCGGCAATCTTATCGCTTTCTTCGCTGCGGGCGGAAAGGACAATCACCGGTATTGCGCTCCACTGACGCAGGTCGCGAATAAAATCGATTCCATCGCCGTCCGGCAGGCCGAGATCGAGAATAATCAGATCGGGCTTTCGCGTGGCGGCTTCCAGTAAACCACGTTGTAATGTTTCAGCTTCATACACGCGCAGGCCGTCGCCTTCCAGCGCAGCGCGCAGAAAGCGGCGGATGGCCTGTTCATCTTCAACAATCAGAACGTTTGTCACATATCCTCATGAAAATCATCAAGTTCAGGTGGCTTTCCTTGCGGCAGCGTCACACGGAAACAGGCGCCGCCCTGCGGTCGATTATAGGCGGTAAGCGTGCCGCCGTGTACCTCTACGATAGCATGGCAAATCGCCAGCCCCAGCCCCACGCCGGGGACGGCGGACTCTTTGTTGCCGCGGGCGAACTTATCGAAAATCTTCTGTTCTTGCCCCGCAGGAATACCCGGCCCGTTATCCCAGACATCCAGTTGTAAACGATCGTCCTTAACCGCAGCATCAATGCCGATACTGGCCTGCGGCCCGGCGTACTTAACGGCGTTTTCCAGCAAGTTGATCAGGACACGCTCAAATAAGGGGCCATCGACATGGATAAGCGTTAACTGTTGCGGCAGCGACAATGTAATCGGATGCAATAAACCCGGCTCTAACATCTGTAACGCGCTACCGACGACCTCTTCCAGCGTCAGCCACTCTTTTTTAAGATTAAACCCGCCGGACTGAATACGCGCCATATCCAGCAAATTATTCACCAGCCGGGTGGTGTTGAGAATATGCTGGCGGATTTCACTGGCCTGACGCGCGTGGGGCGATCCTGCGCTGGCTAAATCCAGCGTCAAAATTTCCGCCTGGCCGAACAATACCGTCAGCGGCGTGCGTAAATCATGCGACAGCGCCGCCAGCAGAGCGTTGCGAATACTTTCTCGCTCGCTGGCGAGACGCGCCTGTTCTTCGCTGGCGGTCAGCGTCAGTCGTTCCAGCGCGTTGGCGACAAGCAGAGTAAATGTTTCCAGCAGGCGTTGCTGCTCCGGCACCATTAACTGACGCAAATTACCCGGTTCGACGATAGCCAGACCGTATGTTTTATCGGCGCTTTTCAGCGGCAGGATTT
This sequence comes from Salmonella sp. JXY0409-18, assembly GCF_020268625.1. NCBI lineage: Bacteria > Pseudomonadati > Pseudomonadota > Gammaproteobacteria > Enterobacterales > Enterobacteriaceae > Salmonella > Salmonella sp. JXY0409-18. The sequence continues at coordinate 3,137,716 of NZ_CP084216.1, read as the reverse complement.
GATAAGGCACGCCAGGGAGGGTATCGGTGCCTGCGCCGGCAGGCTGGCCTTTATCAAAACTCCAGCGCGCAATTGCGTCGTCCCACGGCGTCATGCCTTGCTGGTGGGTGAGAGGCAGCAACTTACCGTTAGCATCAGGTAATAAAATTTGGCTGCGCGCCTGAAACGTCGAGGCGATAAACCGCTCGCTGGTCGCGGCGATATCATGTTCGCTACGCCCGACGGCCAGCGCTTTAGACATTTCATATAAATGACGGGTACGCTGTTCCCGATAACGGGCGACGCGCGCCTGATAGCGCACCCCGGCAGTAAGATTGCCAATCACCAGACCTACCGTCAGCATCACGGCAAAGGTCAGCAAATACTGCACGTCCGAAACGGCGAGCGTACCGCGTGGCGCGATAAAAAAGAGATCGAAACTCGCCACGTTAATCACCGTCGCTACCACCGACGGCCAGCGTCCGTAAAGCAGCGCAATCACCACTACGCCCAGCAAATAGAGCATCACCAGATTGGCGGCGTCGAAGGTGACAAGCCACTGCATAGCGATAAGCGTGGTGATGGCGCAAAGCGCCACGGCGACCAGACAGCCCTGAATCTGCCCACGCCATTTCTCTTTAAAAGGTCGGTTATCAGGCGTTTGCGCCAACGCGCGGGCAGGCGGTTCTTCCAGCGCGACGATCACCTGATCGAGATCCGGCGCGCGCCTGGCAAGACGGTCGGCGAAAGCGTCACGTCGCCACCAGCGTCGCGACGCCGGGCGGCCCATGACGATTTTCCCCAGATTATGCTCGCGGGCATAGCGCACGACCGCTTTCTCTTCGGCGGGATCGGACAGGGTGGCGGTTTCCGCGCCAAGCTCCTGAGCCAGGCGCAGCGCGCTTAAAATGGCCCGTCGTTGCTTTTCCGGTAAGCGGTGTAACGTTGGCGTTTCGACATAGACGGCGTGCCAGACGCTGCCGAGCCGGGAGGCCAGACGCGCCGCGGTACGCACCAGTTTTTCGCTGCCGGTGTTATGCCCGATACACAGTAAAATCGCATCGCGGGTATGCCATACTTTTTCTTCGCCCGGATGCGCGCGCCAGGCGCGCATCTGATCGTCCACGCGATCGGCTGTCCGGCGTAGCGCCAGCTCGCGGAGGGCGATCAGATTGCCCTTGCGGAAAAAATGTTCAATAGCGCGTTCCGCCTGACCGGCGATATACACTTTACCTTCGTTGAGTCGTTGGCGCAGATCGTCGGGCGGCAGATCGACCAGTACGACTTCATCGGCGGCATCAAAAAAGGGATCGGGGACGGTTTCGCGCACCTGAATCCCCGTGACGCCGCTCACCACATCGTTCAGACTTTCCAGATGTTGTACGTTCACGGTGGTGAAAACGTCGATTCCCGCTTCCAGCAGCTCTTCAATATCCTGCCAGCGCTTAGGATGGCGTGAGCCAGGCGCGTTACTGTGCGCCAGCTCATCCATTAAAATCAGCGCCGGACGCCGGGCGAGGGCGGCATCCAGGTCAAATTCGCGGATTTGCCGCCCCCGGTGCGAGTGACGTTTTGGCGGCAGAATGGTCAGCCCGTCAAGTAGCGCGGCGGTCTCTTTACGGCCATGCGTTTCTACCACGCCGATCACCACATCCAGCCCCTGCGCTCGCAGCCGCTGCGCTTGCGCCAGCATCGCCCAGGTTTTTCCGACGCCTGCGCAGGCGCCGAAGAAAATTTTCAACTTCCCCCGGTGGGGCGGGGGCGTTTGTTCCAACAAGCGATCCGGATCAGGACGCAAGGGTTCGTCGTTCATTTCGCTCTGTGTCCCTGTAGCGCATCCAGCGCCAGATTAAGCTTAACAATATTCACCACCGGTTGCCCAAGAAAGCTCGCCAGCGGCCTGTGCGTATATTCTGCAACCAGTTGCGCGACCTGTTCAACGGGAAGCTGGCGAGCCGCCGCCACGCGGGGGATTTGCCATGCCGCGGCGCCGGGCGTCAGATTATTATCCAGCCCGCTTGCCGATGCTGTCGCCAGCTCAACCGGAACCGCGGAGCTCGCCTGGGGGTTAGCGGCGCGTAGCGCGGCGACGCGGGCCTGTATTTGCGCATCCAGTTCGGGATTGCTGGCGGCCAGGTTGCTTCCGCCCGACGCCAATGGATTATAAGGCGTATCGGCGGTGGCGGAGGGCCGGCCATGAAAATAGCCCGCGGCGGTAAACGATTGTCCGATAAGCGCTGAGCCGCGTATCACATTGTCTTTATGAATCAGCGAGCCATTAGCCTGCCAGGGAAACCACCACTGCCCCAGCGCCGTGGTCAGAAGCGGATACACGCCGCCGGTCAATAACAGCAGAAATAACATTGTCGAAAAAGCAGGACGTAAACCGATCATCATACACCTCACGCCAGACCCAGCAGGGTCAGCAGCACATCAATCACTTTGATACCAATAAACGGCACCACCAGACCACCCAGACCATAGATCCATAAATTACGGCGCAGCATGGCCGATGCGGAAAGCGGCTTATAACTCACGCCTTTTAATGCCAGCGGGATCAGAAAAATAATAATCAGGGCGTTAAAGATCACCGCGCTCAGAATGGCGGAGTTCGGCGAATGCAGCCCCATCACGTTGAGCGCGTTTAGCTGCGGATAGGTAGCGGCAAACGCGGCGGGAATAATGGCGAAATATTTCGCTACATCATTCGCGATACTGAAGGTGGTGAGCGAGCCGCGCGTCATCAGCATCTGCTTACCGATATGCACCACTTCAATCAACTTGGTCGGGTTAGAGTCCAGATCCACCATATTACCGGCTTCTTTTGCCGCCTGGGTGCCGGAGTTCATCGCCACCGCGACGTCAGCCTGCGCCAGCGCCGGGGCATCGTTAGTGCCGTCGCCGGTCATGGCGACCAGCCGTCCTTCCGCCTGATATTGACGGATCAGCGCCAGCTTGGCTTCCGGCGTGGCTTCGGCAAGAAAATCGTCCACACCGGCTTCGGCGGCAATCGCTGCCGCCGTCAGGCGGTTATCGCCAGTGATCATCACCGTTTTAATGCCCATCTTTCGTAGCTGGGCGAAACGTTCTTTAATGCCGCCTTTAACGATATCCTTGAGGGCGATAACACCCAGTACGCGCGCGCCTTCCACGACCACCAGCGGCGTCGCGCCCAGACGCGCCACGTTCTCGACGTTTTGCTCGACATCGGCGGGAAAATGGCCGCCATTGCTCTCGACATGACGCCGAATCGCGTCCACCGAGCCTTTACGGATCATCCGGTTATCGATATTAATCCCGCTCATGCGGCTTTGCGCGGTAAACGGAACAAAGGTGGCATGAAGCGACTGCACATCGCGTTCACGCAGGTTAAAGCGCTGTTTGGCGAGGATCACAATGCTGCGGCCTTCCGGCGTTTCGTCGGCCAGCGAAGCGAGCTGCGCGGCGTCAGCCAGCGTGCGTTCGTCCACCCCTCGGGCGGGAATAAAATCGGACGCCTGGCGATTGCCGAGCGTGATAGTGCCGGTTTTATCCAGCAGTAACACGTCGACATCGCCCGCGGCTTCTACGGCGCGGCCGCTGGTGGCGATGACGTTCGCGCCCAACATTCGGCTCATTCCGGCTACGCCAATGGCGGAGAGTAGCCCGCCGATGGTAGTGGGGATCAGGCACACCAGCAACGCCACCAACACGGTGACGCTGACCGCATTACCGCCCCAGGCGGAGAAGGGCCACAGAGTGGCGGTCGCCAGTAAAAAGACAATGGTCAGGGCAATGAGCAAAATCGTCAGGGCAATCTCGTTAGGCGTTTTTCGCCGCTGCGCGCCTTCCACCATCGCGATCATCCGGTCAAGAAAGGTTTCGCCAGGATTGACGCTACAGGCAATCACCAGCCAGTCGGAAAGAATTCGCGTGCCGCCGGTGACAGAAGCGAAATCGCCGCCGGACTCACGGATCACGGGCGCGGATTCGCCGGTAATCGCACTTTCATCCACCGAGGCGCCGCCTTCGATGACCTCGCCATCGCAGGGAATAATATCGCCCGCTTTGACCAGGACAATGTCGCCTTTCCGCAGTTCAGCGGCGGGCACGTTATCGGCCTGCGCATCATGGCGCGGGGCGCGCAGGCGGCGAGCGAACGCGGTCTTTTTCACCCCTTTCAGACTGTTTGCCTGGGCTTTGCTGCGGCCTTCCGCGAGCGCTTCGGCAAAATTGGCGAACAGTACGGTGAACCATAACCACAGGCTGATCACCCCTGTAAACAAGGCGCTTCCCGTTATTTGTCCTGTTACCATAGCGAGCGTTAACAGAGTGGTTAGCACGCTGCCGGCCCAGACCACAAACATCACCGGGTTACGCCACTGGGCGCGTGGGCTTAATTTTTTTACGGCATCCGTTAGCGCCTGTACGAGTAAAACAGGTTCAAACAGCGCCAGTTGCTTGCGACTCATATCAATGTACTCCGCATCGCTCAAGGTAAAGAGAAATGTTCCGCTACCGGGCCAAGCGCCAGGGCAGGAATAAATGTCAGCGCGCCGACCAGCAGTACCGTGCCGATAAGCAGTCCAATAAATAGCGCGCCGTGGGTCGCCAGCGTTCCCTGACTGGCCGGCTGTACTTTTTTACTGACCAGCGATCCGGCGATGGCCATGACAGGAATAATCACGCCGAAACGTCCGACGAACATGCAGAACGCCAGCAAACAGTTCCAGAAAGGCGAGTTAGCGCTCAGACCCGCAAAGGCGCTACCGTTGTTGTTGGCGGCAGAGGAGACGGCATATAGCACTTCGCTAAAACCGTGCGGGCCAGGGTTTAGCATTGCGCTGCGTCCGGCATCCGTCATCATCGCCAGCGCCGAACCCAACAAGACCAGCATCGGCGTGACCAGGATCGCCAGCGCGGTCATTTTCATTTCGCGCACGTCGATTTTTTTCCCCAGATACTCCGGCGTGCGACCGATCATCAGTCCCGCGATGAACACCGCCAGCAGGACAAACAGCAACATGCCGTACAGGCCTGAACCGACGCCGCCAAAGACCACTTCGCCAATTTGCATCAGCCACATCGGCACCATACCGCCCAGAGCGGTAAACGAGTCGTGCATGGCATTTACCGCCCCGCAGGACGCCGCGGTCGTGACGACGGCAAACAGGCTGCTGGCCAGCACGCCAAAGCGTGTTTCTTTACCCTCCATGTTGACGCTACTGTCCGCGCCTGCCGCCAACAGATGTGGATTTCCCTGAACTTCCGCCCACATCACTACCGCTACGCAGACCACAAAAATGAATGACATTGCCCACAGTAGCGCGCGTCCCTGACGGCGATCGCCCGCCGCTTCGCCAAAGGCGAAACAGAGCGCGGCTGGAATCAAAAATATCGCCAGCATCTGCGCCAGATTAGTGAGCGCGGTGGGGTTTTCGAACGGATGCGAAGAGTTGGCGTTAAAGAAACCGCCGCCGTTGGTGCCAAGCATTTTGATCGCCTCCTGCGAAGCAACCGGACCCATCGGCAAGAGTTGTTTAGCGCCTTCAAGAGTGGTGATGGGCTGATAAGCCGACAGGTTTTGCGGTACGCCTTGTTGGATAAAAAACAGCGCGATAATTAACGCGACAGGAAATAATATCCATAGCGTAATGCGTACCAGATCTTGCCAGGCATTACCCAGCGTGTGCACATTCTGGCGCGTAAAGGCGCGGATAAGTGCAAAAACCACCGCAATCCCGGTCGCCGCCGACAGGAAATTTTGCACCGTCAGCCCCGCCATCTGGCTAAAGTAGCTCAGCGTGCTTTCGCCGCTGTAGGCTTGCCAGTTGGTATTGGTGACAAAGCTGACGGCGGTATTCAGCGCCAGATCCCAGGACAGACCCGGTAGCCGCTGCGGATTTAAGGGCAGCCACTCCTGCCAGAACAGCAGGCAAAACAGGATGCCTAGTCCCAGCAGATTGAGCGTCAGTAGCGCCAGTAAATACTGACGCCAGTTCATTTCGTGGTCGGTAATGCCAAGAGTCCGCCAGAGGATACGCTCAATGCCAGCCACGCCCGGCAACGGAACGGCGGCGATGAGCCTTGCCAGGCCCGAACCCAACGGTTTCGCCAGTACTAATAAAATCAGTAAAAAACTGGCGATCAGTAAAAATCCTTGCGCGGCCATCAGAACGCCTCCGCATTAATCAGGGCATAGACCAGATAACCTAAAAGTAAGAAAACCAGCACGATGCCGGTTATCACGCCTGCACTCACAGAGCACCTCCAGTGGCATTGTTTTACTCCTGAGAAAGGTAATTTTTTGGCTGCAAAGATTTCGCAAAAATTGGCGGGCGGAGTGTAAAAAAAGTATAAAAATGGCAAAGACCATTATTTAACTAATGATTAGTATTAATTTAACCTTTTTGTAACTAATTTACGCTTTGAATGTAAATCTGCTGGAAAAGCGTGAAAATAAGTGGTCGGATGAGTAGTAAAATTACACCGAAAGCGGTACTATTTTAATCAGGTAACGAGGTTCAATTTTTCGGTGCTATTCACCGATTCAATCTATACCGGGGCGGGTAGCGTCGGTATAAAGGGGGGAAACGTATGGAACACTATAAAGACTATCCGGCGCATGTCATTTTTGTCCGTCGTGCTTTCGCGGTGATCGCAGGCGTGTTGGCGCTGCCGGTGATGCTCTTCTGGAAAGACCGTGCGCGTTTTTATAGTTATCTGCACCGTGTCTGGTCGAAAACCAGTGATAAACCGGTATGGATGGCGCAGGCTGAAAAAGCCACCTGCGACTTTTATTAATCGCGACCAGCCTGAAAAACCGTCAGCCGCCACGCTGGCGGTTTTTTTATGCGCCAGGGTCTACACTGTTTAACGCTATTCGCCGTGACGTTTCATCTTTCAGGAGTTGTATGCCCACCCATTTAGTCTGGTTCAGGCGCGATCTGCGTTTACAGGATAACCTTGCGCTGGCCGCCGCCTGCCGCGATGCATCCGCGCGAGTGCTGGCGCTTTATATTTCCACCCCCGCGCAGTGGCAGGCTCATGATATGGCGCCGCGGCAGGCGGCATTCATCAGCGCGCAGCTCAATGCGCTACAGACGGCCCTTGCAGAGAAAGGGATTCCGCTGCTGTTTCATGAAGTGGCGGATTTTAACGCCAGTATTGAAACGGTCAAAAACGTTTGCCGACAGCATGACGTCAGCCATCTGTTTTATAACTATCAGTATGAGTTTAACGAGCGTCAGCGTGATGCGGCGGTGGAAAAAACGCTGCCCTCTGTCATCTGCGAAGGCTTTGACGATAGCGTGATTCTGGCGCCCGGCGCGGTGATGACCGGCAATCATGAAATGTATAAAGTTTTTACGCCGTTTAAAAACGCCTGGTTGAAACGGCTAAAAGAGGATATCCCGCCGTGCGTTCCGGCCCCGAAGATCCGGGTGAGCGGCGCGCTTTCTACACCCTTAACGCCAGTCTCGCTTAACTACCCGCAACAGGCGTTTGACGCCGCGCTTTTCCCGGTGGAAGAAAACGCGGTTATCGCGCAGCTACGTCAGTTTTGCGCGCAGGGCGCAGACGAGTATGAGTCACAGCGGGATTTCCCTGCGGTCGACGGCACCAGTCGGCTTTCCGCCAGCCTGGCGACGGGTGGCCTGTCGCCGCGACAGTGCCTGCACCGATTACTGGCGGAGCAGCCGCAGGCGCTGGACGGCGGACCGGGAAGCGTCTGGTTGAATGAACTCATCTGGCGGGAATTTTACCGTCATTTAATGACCTGGTATCCGGCATTATGCAAACACCAGCCGTTTATCCGCTGGACAAAACGCGTCGCGTGGCAGGAGAACCCGCACTATTTTCAGGCATGGCAGAAAGGCGAAACCGGTTATCCCATTGTCGATGCGGCGATGCGCCAGCTTAACGCGACGGGCTGGATGCATAACCGTTTACGCATGATTACCGCCAGCTTTCTGGTAAAAGATCTGTTGATTGACTGGCGGTTGGGGGAGCGCTATTTCATGTCGCAGCTTATTGACGGCGATCTTGCCGCCAATAATGGCGGCTGGCAGTGGGCCGCCTCAACCGGTACTGATGCCGCGCCTTATTTTCGTATTTTTAATCCCACGACTCAGGGAGAGAGGTTCGATCGCGACGGCGAATTTATCCGCCAGTGGCTACCGGCATTACGCGATATCCCTGGAAAAGCGATTCACGAGCCGTGGCGGTGGGCGGAAAAAGCGGGAGTCGTGCTTGATTATCCTCGGCCCATTGTTGAACACAAACAGGCGAGAATCGCGACGCTTTCCGCCTATGAGGCGGCGAGAAAAGGGGCGTGATACAGGCCCGGTAGCGCAAACTACCGGGCCTTCTGCTATCAGGATTCGACGGCCAGCGCGCGGCTTTTGAATTTGAAGGACTGATACAGCCAAATCAGCAGGACAACCCCTACGCAGGCTAACGCGCCCCAGGTGATCTGTTCAAAAACATCCACATAGGCGTTGATGGCGTAATTAACCGCGCTGCTGGCGTCGAAGGCGCTTTGCGAGGTCTGGTCAGCGATGACGCCTGCCAGATAGTTAGCTATCGCGCCGGACAGCAGCATATAAATTCCGGTTAATACGCCGGTGACGCCGGGGATATCAATGCGCGTAATTTGCGACATGGCGACCGGGTCGATAAACAGCTCGGCAAAGCCCATCACCGCCAGTCCCAGCACCATTAGCGGCATTGAAGAGTGTCCGTAAGCGGCGGACCAGCGTGCGCTCAGGGTCAGAATACAGAATCCGGCGCTCATCAGACCGAGACCCAGCGCGAATTTGCCCCAGATACGCACGGTGCGATTACCGCTTACGCTCTCTTTAACCAGCCAGGCCAGGACGACCCCACACAGCATCACGGCAAAGGCGTTCACCGACTGGAACATGGCGGTAGGAACGGAATAGCCCAGAATATCGCGGTTCACAAAGCGGTCGATATACAGGCTGATAGAACTGCCGCCCTGCTGGGCAAACGCCCAGAACAGCATACTGAACAGGGTCAGGGTGACAATCAGCCCCAGTTCTTTGCGCTGTTTGGCCGTTTGCGCCTGACGATAAATTTTTGCCAGCACGACCAGGCCGATCGCGGTCGCCACGATTAAGGCATAGACAGACCATTCTTTCCAGAACAGAACGGTAATCAGCAACGGCGCCGCTACCAGCAGAATTAACAGCCAGCCCCAGTTCGGCAGCAGGTAGTTTCTGGCGCACAACACGGCTTTATTCACGCCGGTGGTGTGGGTGAAATGACGATTTCCACACAGGAAGATCACTAACCCCGCCAGCATACCAATGGCGGCGAGCGCAAAGCCCATCGCCCAACTGTACTCCTCTTGCACATAGCCGCAGGCGATAGGCGCCACGATCGAACCAATATTGCCCGCTGCGTAAAGCAGCGAGAACCCGCCGTCGCGGCGCGGATCTTCCGGCTGGTACAGTTCGCCCAGCAGGCAGCTAATATTCGATTTAAACAGGCCGTAGCCGCAGACAATGATCGCCAGCGACAGATAAAGGAATGTCGGCGCGATCTCACTGGCGCCCAGCACTAAATGACCTATAGCCATTAAAAATGCGCCCAGCATGACTGCCATTCGGTTGCCAAGCACCTTATCCGCCAGATAGCCGCCAAGAATCGGCGTTACGTAGACCAGCGAACAATAAGCGCTGAATAACTCATAGGCGTGGTTATCGTCGTATTTTAGCTGATTGGTGAGATAAAGAATCAGTAGGGCGCGCATACCATAAAAGCTGAAGTACTCCCAAATTTGCAGGGCGACAACGTAGTAAATAGCGCGGGGTTGAGATGCTTGTTTATTCATCGTATTTCCGGGATAGAGACGCTGCGGCAAGAACGCGGCATTCTCAGATAATGCCTTTCTTTGTGGGCTTATTAAGCCTGCCGTATCGCCGTGTTTCCTTAAAGTTACCAACATGATACAGAACTGATTTTTTCTGCAATATGCGTTCTGATTGCATAAATATACATGAAACCGATCGTGTTTTGCTAAGTAATTTGCGCCAAACCCGGGGGTGATTGTTTCTTGATGTGTCAAACAAATGTTTATCGACGAACGGCTAACGGGAGGCTATGTTAACGGAGACTGAACCCGTAACGGGAAAGTAGAACGTGGGTTAAAGGGAGCGATGATGAAAAACACCGAGCTGGAACAACTGATTAACGACAAGCTGAACAGTGCGGCAATAAGCGATTATGCGCCGAATGGTTTACAGGTCGAAGGAAAAGAGACGGTACAGAAAATCGTTACCGGCGTGACCGCAAGTCAGGCGCTGCTCGATGAGGCGGTGCGTTTGCAGGCCGATGCGGTCATTGTTCATCATGGTTACTTCTGGAAAGGCGAGTCTCCGGTTATTCGCGGTATGAAACGCCGTCGCTTAAAAACGTTACTGGCAAATGATATTAACCTTTACGGTTGGCATCTGCCGCTGGATGCGCACCCTGAGCTGGGCAACAATGCGCAGTTGGCGGCGCTATTGGGCATTACCGTGAAAGGAGAAATTGAGCCGCTGGTGCCGTGGGGAGAGCTCTCAATGCCGGTGCCGGGGTTGGAACTGGCCTCATGGATTGAAGCGCGTCTGGGGCGTAAACCGCTATGGTGCGGCGATACCGGGCCAGAGAATGTTCAGCGTGTCGCCTGGTGTACCGGCGGCGGGCAAAGTTTTATTGATAGCGCCGCCCGCTTCGGCGTGGATGCTTTTATTACCGGCGAGGTGTCTGAACAGACCATTCATTCCGCGCGCGAACAGGGGCTGCATTTTTATGCCGCCGGGCACCATGCCACTGAACGCGGCGGTATTCGCGCCCTGAGCGAATGGTTGAACGAAAACACGGCGTTGGATGTGACGTTTATTGATATCCCTAACCCGGCATAACTGAGAGGTAATAAAGTGCAGCGAGCGCGTTGTTATCTGTTAGGCGAAACAGCGGTCGTCCTGGAACTTGAACCGCCGATTACGCTGGCGAGCCAGAAACGCATCTGGCGTCTGACGCAGCGTCTGGTCGATATGCCGAACGTGGTGGAAGCCATTCCCGGGATGAACAATATCACCGTGATCTTGCGGGAACCGCAAACCCTGGCGCTGGATGCGATTGAGCGTCTGCAGCGCTGGTGGGAAGAGAGCGAGGCGCTGGAGCCGGACTCGCGTTCGATTGAGATCCCGGTGATCTATGGCGGCGCAGGCGGGCCGGATCTGGCGGCAGTGGCACGGCACAGCGGTTTGAGTGAAAAGCAGGTCGTGGAGCTACATGCCTCCGTTGAATATGTCGTCTGGTTTTTAGGCTTTCAGCCCGGCTTTCCCTATCTTGGGAATTTACCAGAACCGCTCCATATGCCCAGACGCGCGGAGCCGCGCCTGCAGGTTCCGGCTGGTTCTGTCGGCATCGGCGGCGCGCAGACGGGGATTTATCCATTATCCACGCCGGGCGGCTGGCAGCTGATCGGCCTCACGCCGTTGAAGTTATTCGATCCGATGCGGGAGCCTCCGGTTCTGCTACGCCCTGGCGATAGCGTACGCTTTGTGCCGCAAAAGGAGGGAATATGCTGAATATTATTCGCGCGGGGATTTACACCTCCGTGCAGGATAGCGGACGTCACGGCTTTCGTCAGTCGGGGCTGAGTCACTGCGGTGCGCTGGATAAACCCGCCTTTCAGACCGCTAATCTCCTGGTCGGGAACGATGCGAATGCCCCGGCGCTGGAAATCACTCTCGGTCAACTGGTTGTCGAATTTGAAAATGAGACCTGGTTCGCTCTTACCGGCGCAGGCTGCGAGGCGCAGTTGGATGATCAACCGGTCTGGACAGGCTGGCGATTGCCGGTAAAAGCGGGTCAGCGCCTCACGTTGCATCGACCGCTTCACGGGATGCGTAGCTATCTGGCGGTAGCGGGCGGTATTGCTGTGCCGGAGGTGATGGGATCGTGTAGTACCGATCTGAAGTCCGGTATCGGTGGGCTGGAAGGACGGCTGCTAAAAGATGGCGATCGGCTGGCGACGGGTAAACCATCGCGACAGTTTAGCGGGCCGCAGGGCGTGAAGCAGTTACTGTGGGGGAATCGCATTCGTGCGCTGCCGGGGCCGGAATACCGTGAGTTCGATCGCGCCTCGCAAGAAGCGTTCTGGCGTTCGCCGTGGCAACTCAGTCCGCAAAGTAATCGCATGGGCTATCGGTTGCAGGGACAATCGTTAACACGGACAACGGATCGCGAACTGTTGTCGCACGGTTTGCTGCCCGGTGTCGTACAGGTGCCTTACAACGGTCAACCTATTGTGCTAATGAATGATGCCCAGACAACTGGCGGCTATCCGCGCATTGCCTGCATCATCGAGGCAGATATGTACCATCTGGCGCAGATTCCGCTAGGGCAACCGATCCATTTTGTGCAATGTTCGCTGGAAGAGGCGCTCAACGCGCGCCGCGAGCGTCAGCGCTATCTGGAACAGCTTACCTGGCGACTTCAGCATGAACATTGATTTAAATGCGGATTTGGGCGAAGGTTGCGCCAGCGACAGCGAATTATTAACGCTGGTCTCCTCCGCCAATATCGCCTGTGGTTTTCACGCCGGTGATGCGCAAACCATGCTGACCTGCGTGCGCGAGGCGCTGAAAAACGGCGTGGCGATCGGCGCGCATCCCAGCTTTCCGGATCGGGATAATTTTGGGCGGACGGCGATGGCTTTGCCGCCGGAAACGGTATACGCCCAGACGCTGTACCAAATCGGCGCGCTGGGGGCGATTGTTCAGGCGCAAGGCGGCGTGATGCGCCATGTCAAACCGCACGGTATGCTCTATAACCAGGCGGCGAAAGATCCCCATCTGGCACAGGCGATTGCGAAAGCGGTACACGACTATGATCCGTCACTGATACTGGTTGGACTGGCGGGAAGTGAGCTGATCCGGGCCGGTGAACGCTATCGCCTGGTGACGCGGCAGGAGGTGTTTGCCGATCGCGGCTATCAGGCCGACGGTAGCCTGGTGCCGCGCACGCAACCTGGCGCGCTGATTCACGACGAAGAGCAGGCGCTGGCGCAAACGCTGGATATGGTGCAAGCCGGGAGAGTGAAAAGTGTTACTGGTGTGTGGACGACTGTCACGGCGCAAACGGTGTGCATTCATGGCGACGGCGAATATGCGCTTGCATTCGCACGCAGGCTACGCGCCGCGTTCAATGCGCGTAATATACACGTTATTGCCTGAGAGCCAGACGATTGAAGCTATTATATTACGGCTGCTAAAAATTATCGTGTTCTGTCCTCTTAATGTCAGGAAGAGGGATTTATTCAATACTATATAAATCCCTTTATAATATATTATTTTAAAAATAACCAAGTGATGCTGTAATAGCCAGTATGATGAGCTTATTGCTGTTAGCAGCAGAATTTTTGAAAATCACTATGATATTGTTAGCTATCGCCATCTAATCAAACCTCCGGGGCGGGTAAACTACCTGACTCTCTATTACCCCTTTCTGATTGATTTACCTCACGATAGCCTCATTTTTAGCATTTATATTCCTCGTCATGACAACTTATCAGGAGACTGAAGCCAGATTGATTCGCTGTTTCACTATCACGTCATGGATAGCGTGCCAGATTGTCAGCTATATGGATTTTAAGCTGTTTACGCATAGCAACTTTTTTAGCGAAAATTAAACTCATCTGATCAGTGATTTTTTAGTATATTACTCATTTTGTTATGATGGATTTGTTTTGTGAAAAGAAAATATCTTACGCAAGAAGAGATTGAAAAACTGCTGTCAGCGACCGACAGAATGCCCTTCCCGGAAAGAAACCGCTGCTTAATCCTGATGGCGTTTATTCACGGCTTCCGGGCCAGTGAGCTGCTGGGGCTGCGCTTGTCGGATATTGATCTTGCAGGAAGACAGCTTTATATCCGGCGCCTCAAAAATGGCTTTTCAACGTGTCACCCCCTCCTTCCCGATGAGTATAACGTACTGAAAAGTTGGCTCAGGGCCAGGAAGTATCTTGAGAAAGGGGCTGACGGAGACTGGCTGTTCCTGTCGCTGCGACGGCATCCGCTCAGCAGGCAACAATTTTTTTACATACTTCGTGAGGCAGGGCGGTTAGCCGAATTAACGATAGCGCCACATCCTCATATGCTGCGACATGCCTGCGGCTACGCCCTTGCTGATAAAGGGATTGATACTCGGCTCATACAGGACTATCTGGGGCACAGGAATATCCAGCACACCGTAAGATACACCGCAAGTAACGCCGGGCGTTTTCATGGAATATGGCGAAAAAAACGTCGAGTATAACCGTACGTTCTGATTCAAAAAGTTAAGTCCGCTTCGCGCTTTCATCATCCTCTCAGATTTACCCCTTCCACACAAGAGTCATGCAATCGTAATCTCTTGCTTATTAAGGAGTTATCCATATAACAATAAAAAAAATAAGGGAAAATTTACCTGGTCCAACCAGCACTATGCTGTATCCATTTTTGTCCTGCCTGCACAAAATGTTAATTTTAAGTGTTAAAAAAACGTATTAAATAATATTTAATGCTGATTAATAATCATATCAAAGAATTAAATACTTTATTTAACTTTTTGAATCATATTGTTAAATCACAGAGAAGTCTGTTCAGGGAAAGCTGATTTACATAATAAATATATAAATCAATAGATTACTGTGTTTTTTATTTGTCATTTTGTACTCCGCACAGGGCAGAATTACCCTGCGGCAGGAGCATTTACTACCAGGGGGACTGACGGCCTGTGCAGCCGAAAAGCAGAACCGGACAGGGTGTCAGAGTGCTGTGTTTAGATAGGGCCAGACGTCATTTTTCATACAGACATGGAATGGCTCCCGGTCCACGAAAGGGTGCGGACATGTTGTTTCCACAACACGAAGCTGCCGTTGCTGGCGCAGTGCCGGGTCGGCAATGGCCAGAGGAGAACAATCTGATGACGCAAGAATATGCGGAAATGTCCACCGGAAGGGGGGGCACCAGTAAGTGTCGGTACAGTATGGGCGCGAAAATATTTTTGCTCCTGCTGTCGGTCTCCACCGTCGCAGCGTTGTTCAGCCTGTACCAGGTTCTGACGTACTGATATGCAGACGTTAACCAGAGTACTGCCGCCTCTCCGGCTGATTATGTTTTGTCAGTCAGGCGAAAATCCTGCGCAGTTTCCGGATACCGGTGGCCTTTGCGTGGAGGACTGCGTTCGTCTCAGGACACCAGAAGGGCTGCTGGATCGGTTGCGTCGGTGGCCCGGCGCGATGGTGATATCCGCCGGACGGCCATCAACTCAGCTTCTGCTGTGGCAACAGGTTTTTCAGCGTTATCCGCGGACAGTGGTTTTTTGCAGCAGTAACGCGTTTTTACCGGTTGACGTCAGCGTGGAAGGTTATTTCCGCCATCTGAGGTTGATTAAACGCGCTATGTCGGTAAGGGTTCTGGCCAGAATGGCTGAGCTTGCCATATGGTCATCACTACAGATATCGCCTTACGAGGAGGAGATGAAAAACGCGTTGAGCGTACCGGAGCTGGTGATGGAGATAAACAGCCGCACGCTGGTCAGGTTACTGTCAGAGCGTCTGCCAAAACAGGGACGGCGGGTGCTGGGATTACTGTTGTCAGGCTGTAGCCCGGAAATGACGGCCCGTATGCTGGGAACCGGCGTGAGGCAGGTCTGGCTCGCGGAGCAGACGCTGAAACAACGCTGGGATATCCCGACAGGAGTACCGCTATCTGATGCGGTAAGAATAAGGATACCGGACGTCGGCCCGGACATCAGTCAACAGAGTGCGTTGGTAAAAACTGGGGCCGGTAACGCACCGGATTTATGCTGACAGCATATTTACATCATGCCGCGCGGTATTCAGACCCGTTATGTTGCGTTCTGAATGAGTTATCTTCGCAAAATAAATATGGCAATCATCGTTGTCCGGAAATACCGCATAACGTGTGACATTAATGAATCTGTAATCAGTGCGAGGGTTTACGCGCTGTGGCGGTAGCGTGGAATTATCTGGATGCGTTGAGTAAATTTCACTTTACCCTACTGATATAAATGACAATGATTCTGGATAAACCATCTAATATTATCTGTGTCTGCGAACAGAGTGACAAAAATAATGCAACGTAAAAAGATACTAATTGTAGGTGCGGGCCTTTCAGGCGCAGTAATAGCACGCCAGTTAGCCGAGCAGGGACATGTGGTCAATATTATTGATCAACGTTCGCATATCGGTGGTAACGCTTATGATGCCCGAGATGAGCACACGGGTATTATGGTGCACGTTTATGGTCCTCATATTTTTCATACTGATAATGAAACTGTATGGAATTATGTAAATAAATACGCTGAGATGATGCCTTATATCAATAAGGTTAAGGCTACAGTAAATGGTCAGGTATTTTCTCTACCTATCAATCTTCATACCATCAATCAATTTTTTGGTGTCGCCTGCTCACCTGATGACGCCAGGAAATTACTGCTTCAAAAATGTGATAGCACCATTCTGGAACCACAAAATTTTGAGCAACAGGCCTTGCGTTTCATTGGCGAAGAGTTATATGAAGCCTTTTTTAAAGGTTATACCATTAAACAATGGGGGCTTCATCCTTCCGCGTTACCCGCTTCTGTATTGAAACGTATCCCTGTTCGCTTTAATTATAATGATAACTATTTCAATCATAAGTTTCAGGGAATACCAAAATTTGGTTATACACAAATGGTCAAGTCCATTGTCGAACACGAAAATATCGCTGTTGAACTATGTCGCTCCTTCACTCAGGAAATGCGGACAGATTATGATCATGTTTTTTTCAGTGGCGCGCTGGATGCCTTTTACTCCTGTCAATATGGCCGGCTGGAATATCGTACATTAGACTTTAAAAAAATAATTTGCCAGAGTGATTATCAAGGATGCGCAGTAATGAATTATTGTTCAATAGATACTCCTTATACTCGGATTACTGAGCACAAATATTTTTCTCCGTGGGAGAGACATGAAGCTTCAATATGTTATCAAGAATATAGTCGGGAATGTGAAGCTGGTGATATACCCTACTATCCTGTTCGCAGGGCAGATAAAATGGATTTACTGAATAAATATCTGTCGCGGGCTAAAAAAGAAAAAAATATTACTTTCATTGGTCGTCTTGGCACTTATCGTTATCTCGATATGGACATCACGATAGCTGAAGCATTACAGACGGCGGACGTATACTTAACGTCGCTATATGAACAAAAAGAAATGCCAGCTTTTACAGTTACCGTTTGATGAAGTGTACAGCGCTAATCGTAACTTTTAACCGTCTTGAAAAATTAAAAAAAAGTGTGCGAGAGACTGTTAAGGCGGGTTTTTCCTCTATTGTTATCGTTAATAATGGCTCAAGCGACGGTACCAGGGAATGGCTTTCTTCATTAAGTGAACCTGGCATCACGATACTTAATCTTAAAGATAATCTTGGTGGTGCTGGCGGATTTAAAGTAGGTAGTCAATATATATGCTCATATAGTAATGCCGATTGGGTATTTTTCTATGATGATGATGCTTACCCGGAAATTAATATTTTAAAGCATTTCTCGTTATTAGATACCTCAAGATACCGTATATTTGCGTCGCGAGTTCAGGACACCTATGGACGGTCTTGTCGGATGAATTTGCCTTTCATCAGGGTTCCATCTACGGTGTTTGAGACTATTTATTATGTGATACGCCCAGAGAGGTTTTCTCCAGTAAGAACTCAGGTTACTGATGTTCAAACTGTGTCATTCGTTGGTATGATTATTGATCGAAAGGTATTGAATAACCATCTTAACGATATCCATGATGAACTTTTCCTTTATTATGATGATTTTTTCTTTGGTTATAAGCTAGTATTGTCCGGGCAGAAAATTCGTTACTCCCCAGAAATTAAATTTATTCATGATATCTCTATTCATGGAAAGTGTATCTGTCCCGAATGGAAAGTATATTATCTTTGTAGAAATTTGTTGCTGTTGAGAAAACTTTTACCCGTTCCCAGGATATTCAGTGTTCTTTCTATAGTTTTACGCCTCTCTAAATATCTCGCCATTTTGCCATGGCAGCGTAAGAAATTTCTTTATCTATATTTTATCTGGCAAGGAATACTTCATGGACTTAAAGGTATTAGCGGGAAATATCATTAGCAGGAAGAAGAGATGAAAAGGTTATGTTATTTTGTAAATTCAGACTGGTACTTTGATTTACATTGGACAGAACGTGCGATAGCGGCAAGGGATGCGGGTTATGAAATTCATATCATAAGTCATTTTATTGGTGAAGAGATTATAAAAAAATTCAAAACGCTTGGTTTTATTTGTCACAATGTGTCTCTTGTTGCTCAGTCATTTAATATGTTTGTTTTTTTTAGAGCATTCCTTAACGCTCGGAAAATTATTAAAGAGATTAATCCTGACTTATTGCATTGTATTACGCTCAAACCTTGCCTGATTGGTGGGGTTAGCGCCAGGAGAAGTAATAGTCCAGTTGTTATCAGCTTTGTCGGACTTGGTCGAATCTTTTTATATAATACCGTGCCAATGAGAATATTGCGTGCGTTAACCGTTTTGGTTTACAAATACATTGCCGGTAATAAGCGTGGTGTTTTTGTTTTTGAACATGATAAAGATCGACGAAAAATATCGCGTTTAGTAGGTATTGATTATCATAAAACCATCGTTATCGAAGGTGCTGGAATTAACCCGGATATTTATAAATTCTCTATAGAGAAAAAACATGAGATACCGATAGTCCTTTTTGCAAGCCGAATGTTATGGAGTAAAGGTCTTGGCGATCTCATTGAAGCAAAAAAGATCCTCAGACAAAAAAATATTCATTTTGTTTTAAATGTTGCAGGTATATTGGCCGAGGACGATAAAGATGCTATCCCTTTGGAGCTCATTCATCACTGGCATCATGAAGGGCTAATTAACTGGCTGGGACGCTCTTCGAATGTATATGAGCTTATTCAGAAATCGAATATCGTTGCATTACCATCTATTTATCCGGAAGGAGTACCACGGCTTTTATTAGAGGCATCATCTGTAGGACGTGCATGTATTGCTTATGATACCGGCGGATGTGATAGCTTGATTATTCATAACTATAATGGGTTGATCGTGAAAAGTAATTCAGCTCAGGAGTTAGCGGTAGAATTAGAGTATTTGTTAAAAAATCCACAGATTCGCTTAGAGATGGGGGCGAATGGAAGAAAACGTGTAAAGGAATTGTTTTCCAGCATATTAGTCATTAATAAGACATTGCAAATTTATAAAGACACTATTGGTTGCTAACACCATAAAGTGCTTATGAAGTGGGTCAGTGTTTAGATAAATAGTATGTAAATATTATAGAAAATAAATAAGTTATATTTTCATATCGTTAAAGAATAAGTTCTTCAGGTAAAGGTGACACGGAAACAATGAATGATTTGAAAGAAGCTCTGGCCAGGCACCAACTTTGGATTTCGCTAGGTTGGAATGATGTCCTGGGACGATACCGGCGATCGGTGTTAGGGCCTTTTTGGATAACGATTTCGATGGGGGTCACCATATCAGCAATGGGACCTCTTTACGGTTCGCTGTTCAGTTCTGGTTCCGAAAATTTTATCATGCATCTTACTTTAGGTATGATCTTTTGGGCCTTTCTATCAGCAACTATTAATGAGTCATGCGGAATATTTAATGAGTCCGCATCAATTATTAAACAATCTGACCTTCCGCTATATTTATATATATTACGTGTTTTCTATCGGCAGTTTATGATTATGTTGCATAATTTTATCATTATACCTTTCGTGATTTTTTTTACCAATACATCGGTAAATCTTGATATTCTCCTTTTTATACCTGCAATTATAATAACATCCATCTCATTAATTTCTACAGGTATGATTCTCGCCATTTTTTGCACAAGATATCGTGATATGGGACCGGTTGTTCAAAGTGTAGTAACGTTGTGTTTTTTTATAACTCCTATCATCTGGACATCGGAACAATTACCAAAGGGAAGAAAGGAATTTGTTGATTATAATATTTTTTATTACTTTATGGAGATGCTCAGGAAACCACTAATGGGAACTGTACCAGATGTAACTATATGGTTTTACACAATAATAACCTCTATTATTATGTTGATGGTCTCAACCTTAGTGTTGACTAAATATCGCTCAAGAATCGTATACTGGTTATAATTAATGAAAATCTCTTGCAAAAACGTTGGCGTAATACTCCCTATATTTAACTCCAGCCACCGTTCATTTAAAAAAACTTTTTTACAGGCTGCTTCAGGTGGACGAATTGGCTCATCGAATACCGGGGTTATTGAAGTAGAGGCATTAAAAAAAATTGATTTTACGCTTACTGAAGGTAACCGTCTTGCGCTTATTGGACACAATGGTTCGGGCAAAACCACTCTTCTGAGAGTACTTGCAGGGGCCTATAAACCAACTTCAGGGAAGTATGAATGTATCGGTCGAGTCACCAGCCTCATTGATCCCATGATGGGAATGGATGGTGAGCTTACCGGCCTGGAAAATATAAAACTGAGGGGACTATTTCTCGGTCTGTCAAAAAATGAAATAAAAAATATTACAGAAGATGTCATCGAGTTCAGCGAGTTAGGTGATTTTATTAAAATCCCCGTTAGAACGTATTCTAGTGGTATGGTTCTGAGGCTTGGTTTTTCTATTTCTACTGCAATTAATCCTGAAATTTTACTGATGGATGAATGGATGAGCGTGGGTGATAGTGATTTTAAAAGAAAAGCAGAGATGAGATTAAATAGCTTTATCTCTAAAGCGGGCATTATGGTAATGGCCACTCACGATGATGAACTGGCTAAATCTGTATGTAATAAGTTCATCAGGCTTGAGCACGGTGAGATAGTTAGCAAAGGTGGATTTTAATATTCTTATTGCAGTATTTATATCACTACGCGGTGAGTAATTTACTATTTTATAATAGCGTTACCCCAGATAATATAAATTTATAGGTTCGTTATGTATTTTTTACTTCAAAAAGTAATTTTACCAAACATTGATCTATGCACGGAAGAGCAGCTTTATTTCAGAACTCAGGGCGGGAAGTATAACTATACCTCACGTAACTTACTTGTTCCGCGTCATAAGGTTGCATATTTTGATACTTTTTTTAATGCATTCTCAATTAAGAAATGGAAAAAATATACAACCTTAACATCACTTTTTTTGCGGGTTAATATAATTGGTCGCGGAACTATAACTGTAAGGCATAAAGAGAATGGTGTCATTAGAGTATTAAAGCAAATTGATTTTAAATCGTCATGTAATATTAGTGATGAGATTGAAATTGATATATCAAAAATAAATTTTGGATATATCTATGTGGAGTGGCAATCAGACGAAGACTCTGTTTTAAATGGATTTGAATTTCTGACTAAAGATCATGTTAGTAAATCATCTATGGCTTTAGTTATAACAACTTATAATAGAAAAGAAGCTGTTACTAAAACAATCAATAGAATTAATAAAACACTCTTAACCCAGAGCGAATTTAAAGATCGTTTTAAATTGATTGTCGTTAATAATGGTGAGGCGATTAATCACCCGTCAGGAAACGGCGTTATGGTTATCAATAATGAAAACCTCGGTGGGTCAGGCGGGTTTATGAGAGGTTTGATAGAGGCAGGGAAAATCAACGATGTCAAACATGTCATATTTATGGATGACGACGGCTCATGTGAAATTGAATCGATTTGTCGAACTCATGCTTTTTTACTGATGGCTAAAGACAAAAATACAGTTGTTACTGGCTGTATGCTTTTTGAGGATAACCCGGCAATCATACATGAATCTGGTGCCATATGGCATAGAGATTTTTTACATTACCCGGATAAACATTATCTGGATGCTCGGGAAATAGATTCTTTAGATACTTTTGATAATGAAAGAAAAATAGGCTACGGTGGATGGTGGTTTTTTGCCTTTAATATTAACGCTATTGAATATTACTCATTTCCTTTCTTTGTTCGTGGTGATGACCTGCTATTTGGATATATGCATAAAAAACATAATATTGTCACACTTAATGGTGTGGCTTCGTGGCAAATGGATTTTGAAAGAAAAATATCGGTTCTAAATAGCTATTTGAACTTCAGGACTGTTGCTGTACCTGCATTAATTAGTAAAAGAAAGTTTGCTGCACTACTGTTAAGTGTTTTCTTTGTGCGGGAAGTCTTTCTTGCGAGTTTTTCATGCCGCTATGAACTTGCCAGAGCAATGATTATGTCATATAACGATTGTCTTTCTGGGCGGGAGTTTTGGGAAGATAATGTAGATCTTCTGGAGATAAGAAAAAGAATTAATGCAATAACTCATAATGAAAAATTCAATGTAGAAGGTATTGATATTGTTAATGGTTGTGTTGATTACCCATGTTCTGGTAAAGAAAAAGCCATCTACAAATTTTTTAGATGCATAACCCTTAATGGACACTTAATTCCAGCTTTCTTTTTAATTAAAAAACCAATCGTGGTTGATTATCGTCATTATCACCCTACTAAGTTTTCATTCCGGAGAATTACTATCTATCATTTAAATATAGAAAATGGCAAATTATTAAAACTTACCCACTCAAAAATGGAGTTTTTTAAAGTTATTATTAATGGTTTGTTTACGGCAGTCAAAAATTTTTATCGGTTTAAATCTGCAAAAAAAGAGATGAAAAATAGTTTGCCCTATCTTACCTCAAAGCTCTTTTGGTATAAAAAATTCAATAAAAAATCTGAAGATAAATATTAAACATGATGTAAGTGGTGTTGATGAGAATTATACCGATTTTTTAATTATATGACTATGATAATCTTAGGTATGGTTCTGTTGCTACACCTTATCTGGTGTCAGTCTAATAAAATATTATAATCCTTACCCAATGTCAGCATTCATTCATAGGGTGTTAATTTTTATATATACCGTAAAACGCGAAATCAGAATATGGAAAAGAGTCTTTTAGTTATTGTCCGACATAAACCTGGGCGTACTCGTCTATTAATGCGGGCCCTGCAATCCATTAATGACCAGACGTTCAAAAAAATAAATATCATCATTTTCTGCATGGAGGAAGAATTGAAATGTCACAATGTGGATGATTTTTATCTGAAAGAACTGTCAAATATATATAGTGTTATCTACGACGAAAACTGTATCTTTAATGCTATTAAGATGTCTGAATCTAATTATTTATGCTTTATGGATGATGACGATTCCTGGGCCCCTGAATATGTGTCAAGGCTACTCAGTGTTTTGGCGAATATACAGTCAATGTATTCATCTGTAAATGCAATAGCATGCCATACAAATAAAGTTGCTGAGATTGCGGAAAATAATAGAATAATTATAAATTCAACGCAACCATGGAACCACTATTTAAATGCTGGCCCTGTTAGTTTTGATGTTATTTATTACAGGAATTCTATTCCACTTTCCTCGTGTTTATTCGATAAAAATTCTGTTATCGATGTGATTGAAAGTCATAAATTATCCTCTCCTGCATTTTTCTGGCCTTTTTTTATTCATTACCTGGCAGAAAATGATGTTTGGATCTTACCTGAAGCACTGGCATTTTATCATTTCAGAGAAAATGATGACTTTGAATTTGGCAATTATACCGTAATTAACAATGAGTTATTTGATATAGAATGCAAAATTGCAGAAAATAAAATGATGAGAAGTATTGATGACTCATCATTGCTCAATGTGTTACTTTCAAATATTGCTAACAATAGTCTTTTTCATAAAATTTCTTATATTGAAAATAAGATTAAATAAAATATGGATATGAACTTTAAAAAATACAAGACCGTAAGCTTTGATATCTTTGATACATTGGTTAGCCGGAGGATTTACCGTCCCAGAGATTTGTTTTCATTAATGCAATCAACTTTAGCCACTGAGAAATTTTTTATATCAGCGTACGAGATTGGTATTATTGATAATTTCCCAGAGATAAGAGTTGAGGCGGAAGTAAGTGCCAGAGAGAATAGGGTCAGGCGTTTTGGCGGCGAGCCGGAAATACTTATATCTGAAATATACGATGAAATTTTAAAAAAGCATCCGCAGCTTTCACCAGCGACAGTAAAAAAGATAATCGATCTGGAAATACAAATGGAGAAGATTGTTTTATATAAAAATGCGCGTGGAAGCTGTTTGTTTGAAAAGGCTATTAGTGATGGTTGTAAAGTCATTTTAATTAGTGATATGTACCTTCCATCAGCAATATTAAAGGAGTTGTTAACATCATGTGGCTATGATATCAGTAACATTCCAGTTTATTCATCTGGCGAAGAGCGGTACTCTAAAAATAGTGGTAAATTATTTTCAATAGTCAAGAAAAATGAAAATGTAGATATTGCATCATGGATGCATGTTGGCGACAATGTTCATGCTGATATTCTGAATGCTAAAAAACTCGGCATAAATACTCTCCATGCTGATTGGTCAGAGTATAATCATGGGGTATCTAATCATTGGAAAACTAAAGATATTATTGGTGAATCTATTTGTAAGACTTTATTACTTAAACAAGTTTCTGCTTTCCATCAAAATGATCCTTTAAATGAGATAGGATTTAAAGTATTTGGTCCGTTATTATTAGGTTATGTATCCTGGTTAGCGAATCAGTTAAAGATTCATAAAATTGATAAAGCGCTTTTTTTAGCACGCGATGCTCACTTAATCTATAAAATTTATAATGAATATTTTTCAGAAGAACATGTAAAATGTGAATATTTATATATATCCCGCGCATCAGCTTATATGGTGGGGATGACTGATTGGCCGATGCACAGGATTTGGCATCTTTTTGGTGGTAAGAATAAGAAAAGTATTAAAAAGATACTTGCTATCGCGGGGTTAGATGCGAGTGAGCATATTTCAGATATACATCATGTTGGCTTTCCTGACGAGGAATATATTCCTGTTTCAGGAGAGGAACATAAGGTTCACTGGCTTATAAATAAATTATTTCCATATATTTTATTAAAAAATACTCAGCACAGGGAGGTTTACGCTGATTACTTTAAGACGGCCTGTGAAGGTTATAAAAATATAGCACTTATCGATGTAGGATGGATGGGTAATATTCAATCAGTATTTGCTCGTTCTTTAGGTGCGCAATGGGCAGAAAAACAAATACATGGGTTTTATTTGGCAACTTTTGCTGGCGCCAATGATAACCGATCTATTTATAATAAGATGTTTGGTTGGCTAACCAACTATGGCCATCCCCACGACAAATGTGATCTTTTCTTATCAGGAGGGGTGGAAATAATGGAGTTCGCTATGGCTGACAATACCGGGTCAACAATTGGTTATAAAAAAACGGATAATGGAATAATTCCTGTACGTGAAGATAGCAGTGGTTCTGAAATTGAGTATTTAAAAAAAGCGGCAAGATTGCAATCAGGGATTATTTCTTTTTTTGAGTACGTCAAACCGCTCATACAAAAAGGAAATTATGCAGCACTTAGTAGTGTTGTATTGTCAGAACCTTTTTTTGAATTGATAGCCAGACCCTCAAGCGCTCAACTGGACGCCTTATCTTCCCTCACACATTCAGAGTCCGCGGGATCTAACGCAGAAAGAATCGTGCTAGCCAAGAAACTGCCTTTAAAGGATAAACTTTTTCCCGGAGAAAATTATATCAAAGAGTTGAATGCCAGTTATTGGAAAGAAGGCTTTAAAAGGATCAACAGAAAAAAATTTTGGGCAAAATATAACTAAGCGTCATTTAATTCCGGTAGGCAGACAATCATTATTGGGCGCTCGCCCGACAAGGGCTGAGTCGATTATGCCCTGGCGCGATCATGTTAACCCTGACGGGGAAGTGGTCTCGTGCTGCGATAATGTTATTATCACTGGATACCACCGCCTGTTTGTCCATCCGCTGTGGATGTTCATTATGGTGTTCGATGTGCATTCCCGATAGTCAGAGGCGGTGTAGTCCATTAATCAACTGTTAACAAAGGATATTATCATGCCTGAAGGCCCGGAAATTCGTCGTGCGGCGGATAATCTGGAGGCGGCAATCAAAGGCAAACCCTTAACCGATGTCTGGTTTGCCTTTGCACAGTTAAAACCGTATGAATCGCAGCTTACCGGTCAAATTGTTACCCGGATAGAGACGCGGGGAAAAGCGTTATTGACCCACTTTTCAAATGGCCTGACGCTCTACAGCCACAATCAACTCTATGGCGTATGGCGGGTGATCGATACTGGTGAAATACCGCAGACCACGCGTATATTGCGCGTCAGGCTACAAACGGCGGATAAAACTATTCTGCTTTATAGCGCGTCTGATATCGAAATGCTGACAGCAGACCAGCTCACGACGCACCCTTTTTTACAGCGAGTCGGCCCGGATGTGCTGGACGCGCGTCTCACTCCGGAAGAGGTTAAAGCTCGATTGCTGTCGCCGCGTTTTCGCAACCGACAATTTTCCGGGCTGTTGCTGGATCAGGCCTTTCTGGCGGGATTGGGGAATTATCTTCGCGTTGAAATCCTCTGGCAGGTAGGGTTAACCGGACAGCATAAAGCGAAAGATCTCAACGAGGCGCAACTGAATGCGCTTTCTCACGCGCTGTTGGATATTCCGCGCCTGTCCTACACGACTCGCGGTCAGGCGGATGAAAACAAGCATCATGGCGCACTGTTTCGCTTTAAGGTTTTCCACCGTGACGGCGAAGCGTGCGAGCGGTGCGGCGGCATTATTGAAAAAACAACACTTTCCTCACGACCGTTTTACTGGTGCCCGCATTGCCAGAAATAGCCGGAACCGCCATCGGCGAGCGGCTATTGTCTGATGGCGCGACGCTTATCAGTCCTACAAAGGTTGTCTGGGCGCATAGGTTGATATAAAACGGGCCACTGCTGGCCCAGTTAACAGAATGCTGAACAGTCGTAGGGTTTGCATTGCCATGATGAGCGCCATATCGGCACTGCTTCCTGCCGCGATCGCGGCAACCGTATCCAGACCACCGGGACTGGTGGCGAGATAAGCCGTCATAAAATCAATCTGCATGTAGTAAGCCATTCCCCACGCCATCGCGGCGCAAATCGCCATCAGCGCGAAAATTGACAATAAGATTTGCGGCAATGGCCGCAGCGCCATAAAAAACACCTGTCTGTCAAAACCCAGCCCAATACGCCAGCCTATCGCCATATACGCCACGGCCAGCAGCCATTCGGGTAATTCAATCTCAATGATGCCTTGCGAATGGAGAAGCGCGCCTGCCAACATGGGGAGCAGCATCGTGCCGGAAGGGATACGCATCAGGCGACCGGCAATGCCCGCCACGATCGCTAATAGCAGCGTCGTCAATAAATTACCGCTAAGCGGCGGAAACCAGATCACCTGTTGGCTGACCGCTGCCGCGCTGTCGCCGAGTATCAGGCGTGTCACCAGCACCGCCGCGCCAGCCACAAACAGTACCCGTAGATACTGCATAAACGCCACCAGGCGGATATCCGCCCCGTAATCTTGCGCCATCGCTACCATTGCCGCTGCGCCGCCCGGCGATGACCCCCATGCGCCGGTGTTGCCGGGCAGCGAGCTGTAGCGTACCAGCAGCCAGCCGACTATCGCGCTGGAAAGCAGCGTCACCAGCAACACTAAAAGCACGACCGGCCAGTAGAGGGCGAGGGTGGTCAATATCGAACCGGTTAGATTTTGGGCGATCATACAGCCGAGAATCGCCTGTGCGGCGAGAAAAATACCGCGCGGAAGTTGTAGCGTACTACCTCGCAAACTCAACACGATACCCGCAATCATTGGACCGAGCAGCATCGCCGCCGGAAGGTGCAGATAGAGAAAAATAAGGGAAATGAGCAGCGATAACAGGAACAACAAAAACCACTGCAGAATCGGCATTCCATGCTCCCTGAATGATATTTAGCGAAACCTTAATTAATCATAGAGAGTAACGGGGTAAGAATAAAATAATGAGGATAAGAAAAAAGGGAAAATGTAACGGATGGCGAGGGTTGCGTCGCCATCCGGTTGTCAATTAACGCTTCAGCGCCGATTTAAAGTCGCGTTTATCGTAGCCGGTATACAGCTGACGAGGACGGGCGATTTTCATGCCGTCAGTGTGCATTTCATTCCAGTGTGCAATCCAGCCAACGGTACGCGCCATGGCGAAGATCACGGTGAACATGGAGGACGGAATGCCCATCGCTTTCAGAATGATGCCGGAGTAGAAGTCTACGTTCGGGTACAGTTTCTTCTCGATGAAGTACGGGTCGTTGAGCGCAATGTGCTCAAGCTCCATCGCCACTTCCAGCAGATCGTCTTTGGTGCCCAGCTCTTTCAGCACTTCATGGCAGGTTTCACGCATCACGGTGGCGCGCGGATCGTAGTTTTTGTAAACACGGTGACCGAAGCCCATCAGGCGGAAAGAATCATTCTTGTCTTTCGCACGGCGAACAAATTCCGGAATGTGTTTAACAGAGCTGATTTCTTCCAGCATTTTCAGCGCGGCTTCGTTGGCGCCGCCGTGCGCGGGTCCCCACAGGGAGGCGATCCCGGCGGCAATGCAGGCGAACGGGTTGGCGCCGCTTGAACCTGCGGTACGTACCGTTGACGTAGAGGCGTTCTGCTCATGGTCAGCGTGCAGGATCAGAATACGGTCCATCGCGCGCTCCAGTACCGGATTCACTTCATAGGTTTCACACGGCGTGGAGAACATCATGTTCAGGAAGTTACCGGCGTAGGAAAGGTCGTTGCGCGGATAAACAAACGGCTGACCGATGGAATATTTGTAACACATCGCCGCCATGGTCGGCATTTTGGACAGCAGGCGGAACGCCGCGATTTCACGGTGGCGCGGATTGTTCACATCCAGCGAGTCGTGGTAGAACGCCGCCAGCGCGCCAGTGATCCCGCACATTACCGCCATCGGATGTGAGTCGCGACGGAAAGCATGGAACAGGCGAGTGATTTGCTCATGGATCATCGTATGGCGGGTGACTGTCGTTCTGAACTCGTCATACTCTTCCTGCGTCGGTTTTTCGCCGTACAGCAGGATGTAACAGACTTCCAGATAGTTGGAATCGGTAGCAAGCTGGTCAATCGGGAAACCGCGATGCAACAAAATGCCTTCGTCGCCGTCGATGAAGGTGATTTTAGATTCGCAGGATGCGGTAGAGGTGAAACCAGGGTCAAAAGTAAAAACTCCTTTTGAACCGAGACTACGAATATCAATAACATCTTGACCGAGTGTACCTTTTAGCACATCCAGTTCAATAGCAGTGTCACCAGTAAGGGTGATTTTTGCCTTTGTATCAGCCATTTACGGTCTCCTTAGCGCCTTATTGCTTAAGACTGCCGGAACTCAGACTTGCCTTCTCCACGTCATCTTCCTTGTCGTTAGTGCAGGGAAGATTCTGTGTATGCATCAATCAACCGTTACCAGTTTGTTATTTGGCTCGCCGCTCTGTGAAAGAGGGGATGACCTGGGTACAGAGCAATGGGCGCTTGCAGGTAACGGCTTGATTAATTTCGAATTAGCAGCAAATCAGGAACGTAGCAATCCGAGTAATGTAACCTGTCTATCACTAATAACTGTCCTGAAAGAATGGGTCAATATCATTGTACTGTTGCATAACTTATTAACAGGTGAAAGAGTGACCCCATAACTTTTACGCATTATATGCTTTTTCTGGTGTCGTTTGTAACAATTTTGTTTAATGTTTGTCAAATCAGATGATTGAAAATTAAAAAAATGTTGTTATCGTGACCTGTGTCACTGTTCAGGATAAAACCTGACAAACTATATGTAGGTTAATTGTAATGATTTTGTGAACGTCCTATACTGCCGCCAGGTCTCCGGAATACCCTGCAATCCCGAGCCACCCAGCGTTGTAACGTGTCGTTTTAGCTACTGGAAGCAGTGTTTTACATGACGCGCAGTTATAGAAAGGACGCTGTCTGACCCGCACGCAGACCGGAGGAAGGAAATCCCGTCGTCTTTCTGGCTACAGGTAGATTCACCTCTGTAACCGAAGTCTTAAGGGAATAATAAGAACAGCATGTGGGCGTTATTCATGATAAGAAATGTGAAAAAACAAAGACCTGTCAATCTGGATCTACAAACGATTCGGTTCCCCATCACAGCGATAGCGTCCATTCTCCATCGCGTATCCGGTGTGATTACTTTCATCGCAGTCGGCATACTACTGTGGCTACTGGGCACCAGCCTCTCTTCTCCGGAAGGATTCCAGCAGGCCGCCGACATTATGGACGGCTTCATCGTTAAATTTATCATGTGGGGCATCCTTACCGCGCTGGCGTATCACGTCATCGTGGGAATTCGTCACATGTTAATGGATTTTGGCTATCTGGAAGAAACATTCGAAGCGGGTCAACGCTCTGCCAAAATCTCTTTTGTTATCACTGTCGTGCTTTCACTTCTCGCAGGAGTCCTCGTATGGTAAGCAACGCCTCCGCATTAGGACGCAATGGCGTACATGACTTCATCCTGGTCCGTGCTACCGCTATCGTTCTGACGTTATACATCATCTACATGGTGGGTTTTTTCGCCACGAGCGGCGAACTGACCTTTGAAGCCTGGACCGGTTTCTTCTCATCGGCCTTCACCAAAGTCTTCACCCTGCTGGCGCTTTTTTCCATCTTGATTCATGCCTGGATCGGCATGTGGCAGGTGTTAACCGACTACGTTAAACCACTAGCAGTGCGTCTGATACTGCAACTCGTTATTGTTGTTGCGCTGGTGGTTTACGTCATCTATGGATTTGTTGTGGTGTGGGGTGTGTAATGAAACTGCCAGTCAGAGAATTTGATGCTGTTGTGATTGGTGCCGGTGGCGCAGGTATGCGCGCGGCGCTGCAAATTTCCCAAAGCGGCCAAACCTGTGCGCTGCTCTCGAAAGTCTTCCCGACCCGTTCCCATACCGTTTCCGCGCAGGGCGGTATCACCGTGGCGCTCGGCAATACCCATGAAGATAACTGGGAATGGCACATGTACGACACCGTAAAAGGGTCGGACTACATTGGTGACCAGGATGCCATCGAATATATGTGTAAGACCGGACCGGAAGCGATTCTGGAACTGGAGCACATGGGGCTACCGTTCTCCCGTCTTGATGATGGACGTATCTATCAGCGCCCGTTCGGCGGCCAGTCGAAAAACTTTGGCGGCGAGCAGGCGGCACGTACCGCGGCAGCGGCTGACCGTACCGGTCACGCCTTGCTGCACACGCTGTATCAACAGAATTTGAAAAACCACACCACGATTTTCTCCGAATGGTATGCGCTGGATCTGGTGAAAAACCAGGATGGCGCGGTGGTGGGGTGTACCGCACTGTGCATCGAAACCGGTGAAGTGGTGTACTTCAAAGCCCGCGCGACGGTGCTGGCGACCGGCGGCGCAGGCCGTATCTACCAGTCCACCACCAACGCTCATATCAATACTGGTGATGGTGTCGGTATGGCGCTGCGTGCCGGTGTCCCGGTGCAGGACATGGAAATGTGGCAGTTCCACCCGACCGGTATCGCCGGGGCGGGCGTGCTGGTGACAGAAGGCTGCCGCGGCGAAGGCGGTTACCTGCTGAACAAACACGGCGAGCGCTTTATGGAGCGTTATGCGCCGAACGCCAAAGACCTGGCGGGTCGTGACGTGGTGGCGCGTTCCATCATGATCGAAATCCGTGAAGGCCGCGGCTGTGATGGTCCGTGGGGGCCGCACGCTAAACTGAAACTGGATCATCTGGGTAAAGAGGTGCTGGAATCTCGCCTGCCGGGTATCCTGGAGCTGTCCCGCACTTTCGCTCACGTCGATCCGGTGAAAGAGCCGATTCCGGTTATCCCGACCTGCCACTACATGATGGGCGGTATTCCGACTAAAGTGACCGGTCAGGCGCTGACCGTGAACGAGCAGGGCGAAGATGTGGTGATTCCGGGGCTGTTTGCGGTAGGCGAAATCGCCTGTGTATCGGTTCACGGCGCCAACCGTCTGGGCGGTAACTCACTGCTGGATCTGGTGGTCTTTGGCCGTGCGGCGGGGCTGCATTTACAGGAATCCATCGCCGAGCAGGGCGTGCTGCGCGACGCCAGCGAGTCTGACGTTGAAGGTTCTCTGGAGCGCCTGAATCGCTGGAACAATAACCGCAATGGCGAAGATCCGGTGGCTATCCGCAAAGCGTTGCAGGAGTGTATGCAGCATAACTTCTCCGTATTCCGTGAAGGCGACGCGATGGCGAAAGGGCTTGAGCAGTTGAAAGTGATCCGCGAGCGTCTGAAAAACGCCCGTCTGGATGACACGTCCAGCGAGTTTAATACCCAGCGTGTTGAGTGTCTGGAGCTGGATAACCTGATGGAAACTGCCTACGCCACTGCCGTATCAGCCAACTTCCGGACGGAAAGCCGCGGTGCGCATAGCCGCTTCGATTTCCCGGAGCGTGATGATGCCAACTGGTTGTGTCATACCCTGTATCAGCCGCAAACGGAATCCATGACGCGCCGAAGCGTCAATATGGAACCGAAACTGCGTCCGGCGTTCCCGCCGAAGATTCGTACTTATTAATTGCGGAGACAGGATGATGAAACTCGAATTTTCGATTTATCGTTATAACCCGGATGTCGATAACGCTCCGCGTATGCAGGACTACACCCTGGAAGGCGAAGAAGGGCGTGACATGATGCTGCTGGATGCGTTAATCCAGCTTAAAGAAAAAGATCCAAGCCTTTCTTTCCGCCGTTCCTGCCGCGAAGGTGTGTGTGGTTCTGATGGTTTGAATATGAACGGTAAGAATGGTCTGGCCTGTATTACCCCTATTTCGGCGCTGACTCAGCCGGGTAAGAAGATTGTGATTCGCCCGCTGCCCGGTTTGCCGGTGATCCGCGATTTGGTGGTAGACATGGGGCAATTCTACGCACAATATGAGAAGATTAAGCCTTACTTATTGAATAATGGGCAAAATCCACCGGCTCGTGAGCATCTGCAGATGCCGGAGCAGCGTGAAAAACTCGATGGGCTGTATGAATGTATTCTTTGCGCCTGTTGCTCAACATCCTGCCCGTCATTCTGGTGGAACCCGGATAAGTTTATCGGTCCGGCGGGTCTGCTCGCGGCGTATCGCTTCCTGATCGATAGCCGTGATACCGAGACCGATAGTCGTCTGGAAGGGATGAGCGATGCATTCAGCGTATTCCGCTGTCACAGCATTATGAACTGCGTCAGTGTATGTCCTAAGGGACTGAACCCGACGCGCGCTATCGGCCATATTAAGTCGATGCTGTTGCAGCGTAGTGCGTAAGTAGTTGTAGTGGTTGCCGGATGGCGACGTACCGTCTTATCCGGCCTACAGGCGCAATCCCGTAGGCCTGATAAGCGCAGCGCCATCAGGCAATAGAAGTGCAGGAAACCTCTAAAAACTGCCATATGATTAGTAATAATCGAGATGTTCAGAGCGAGACAAGGCGCGGTCTGAACGAATCTTCGGGAGCATAGTTAACTATGTGACCGGAGTGAGCGAAGGCCGCAACGCAGTCGTAGCCTGAACAGCGAAGATTATTAGACAGTTTTTAAAGGTTCCTTAGCGGACGCAGATGACACGACAGTCCGCAACAAGTGAACCCCGGCACGCATACAGCGTATGCGTGGTTAGTATCCACGGCGAAATACTCGTCATAGATCACGTTGCATGTGCGTTGGCTGCACTTGCTCACCCCGGTCACTTACTGGATGTAAGCTCCCAGGGATTCGCAAGCTTGCCGCCTTCCTGAAACGTGACCTATTTAGAGTATTAAATAAGCAGAAAAGATGCTTAAGGGATCACGATGCAGAACAGCGCTTTGAAAGCCTGGTTGGACTCTTCTTACCTCTCTGGTTCGAATCAGAGCTGGATAGAACAGCTCTATGAAGACTTCTTAACCGATCCTGACTCGGTAGACGCTAACTGGCGTTTGACGTTCCAGCAGTTACCTGGTACCGGAGTCAAACCGGATCAACTCCATTCAAAAACACGTGAATATTTCCGGCGGCAGGCGTTGGCTGGCTCACGTCACTCTTCTACGATTTCCGACCCTGACACCAATGTGAAGCAGGTTAAAGTCCTGCAGCTTATCAACGCTTATCGTTTCCGTGGCCATCAGCATGCAAACCTCGATCCGCTGGGACTGTGGAAGCAAGAACGCGTGGCGGATCTGGATCCTTCTTTCCATGATTTGACCGAGGCCGATTTCCAGGAAACCTTCAATGTCGGCTCCTTTGCCAGCGGCAAAGAGACGATGAAGCTGGGCGAGCTGCTCGACGCGCTCAAACAGACCTACTGCGGCCCGATTGGCGCTGAGTATATGCACATCACCAGCACCGAAGAGAAACGCTGGATCCAACAGCGCATCGAATCCGGTCGTGCGGCCTTTAGCGCTGACGAGAAAAAACGCTTCCTGAACGAACTGACCGCCGCTGAAGGGTTGGAACGTTATCTGGGTGCCAAATTCCCCGGTGCGAAACGTTTCTCGCTCGAGGGGGGAGATGCGCTGATACCCATGCTGAAAGAGATGGTTCGCCATGCGGGTAACAGTGGCACTCGCGAAGTGGTGCTGGGGATGGCGCACCGCGGTCGCCTGAACGTGCTGATCAACGTACTGGGTAAAAAACCGCAGGATCTGTTCGACGAATTTGCCGGTAAGCATAAAGAACATCTGGGTACTGGCGACGTGAAGTATCACATGGGCTTCTCGTCAGATATCGAAACCGAAGGCGGTCTGGTTCACCTGGCGCTGGCGTTTAACCCATCGCATCTGGAAATTGTGAGCCCGGTGGTGATGGGTTCCGTGCGCGCCCGTCTGGACAGACTGGACGAACCGAGCAGCAACAAAGTGTTGCCGATCACTATTCACGGCGACGCCGCGGTGACCGGCCAGGGCGTGGTTCAGGAAACCCTGAACATGTCGAAAGCGCGCGGTTACGAAGTGGGCGGTACGGTACGTATCGTTATCAACAACCAGGTGGGTTTCACCACCTCTAACCCACTGGATGCGCGTTCAACGCCTTACTGCACCGATATCGGTAAAATGGTCCAGGCGCCGATTTTCCACGTCAATGCGGACGATCCGGAAGCCGTCGCTTTTGTGACCCGTCTGGCGCTGGACTTCCGTAATACCTTTAAACGCGATGTGTTCATCGATCTGGTGTGCTACCGCCGTCACGGCCACAACGAAGCCGACGAGCCAAGCGCAACCCAGCCGCTGATGTACCAGAAAATCAAAAAGCATCCGACGCCGCGTAAAATCTACGCCGACAAACTGGAAGCTGATAAGGTCGCAACGCTGGAAGATGCCACCGAAATGGTCAACCTCTATCGCGATGCGCTGGATGCAGGCGAATGCGTGGTGAAAGAGTGGCGTCCGATGAATATGCACTCGTTCACCTGGTCGCCGTATCTAAACCACGAATGGGATGAAGCATACCCGAACAAGGTAGAAATGAAGCGTCTGCAGGAGCTGGCAAAACGTATCAGCACCGTGCCGGAAGCCATTGAAATGCAGTCTCGCGTGGCGAAAATTTATGGCGACCGTCAGGCAATGGCGGCAGGCGAGAAATTGTTTGACTGGGGCGGCGCGGAAAATCTGGCTTACGCCACGCTGGTCGATGAAGGCATTCCGGTGCGCCTGTCCGGGGAAGACTCCGGTCGCGGCACCTTCTTCCATCGTCATGCGGTGATCCACAACCAGACGAACGGCTCAACGTATACGCCGTTGCAGCATATTCACAGCGGTCAGGGACAGTTTAAAGTCTGGGACTCCGTGCTGTCTGAAGAAGCGGTGCTGGCTTTTGAATACGGTTATGCCACGGCGGAACCACGTACCCTGACTATCTGGGAAGCGCAGTTTGGCGATTTTGCCAACGGCGCGCAGGTGGTGATTGACCAGTTCATCTCCTCCGGAGAGCAGAAATGGGGCCGGATGTGCGGTCTGGTGATGCTGTTGCCGCACGGCTATGAAGGGCAGGGCCCGGAGCACTCCTCCGCGCGTCTGGAACGTTATCTGCAACTTTGCGCCGAGCAGAATATGCAGGTTTGCGTGCCGTCCACCCCGGCGCAGGTCTACCATATGCTGCGCCGTCAGGCGCTGCGCGGGATGCGTCGTCCGCTGGTGGTGATGTCGCCGAAATCGCTGCTGCGTCACCCGCTGGCGGTTTCCACGCTTGATGAACTGGCGAACGGTTCCTTCCAGCCGGCCATTGGCGAAATTGACGAGCTGGACCCTAAAGCCGTAAAACGCGTGGTAATGTGTTCTGGTAAGGTTTATTACGACCTGCTGGAACAACGTCGCAAAAACGACCAGAAAGATGTCGCTATCGTGCGCATCGAACAGCTCTATCCGTTCCCGCATAAAGCGGTGCAGGAAGCGCTGCAACCATACGCTCACGTCCATGATTTTGTCTGGTGCCAGGAAGAGCCGCTCAACCAGGGCGCATGGTACTGCAGTCAGCATCATTTCCGTGAAGTGATTCCGTTTGGGGCCGCTCTGCGTTATGCAGGTCGCCCGGCCTCCGCCTCTCCGGCGGTAGGGTATATGTCCGTTCACCAGAAACAGCAACAAGATCTGGTTAATGACGCGCTGAACGTCGATTAAATAAAGGATAAATAATGAGTAGCGTAGATATTCTTGTTCCCGACCTGCCTGAGTCCGTAGCGGACGCGACCGTCGCCACCTGGCATAAAAAACCGGGTGATGCGGTTGTTCGTGACGAAGTGCTGGTAGAAATCGAAACTGACAAAGTGGTACTGGAAGTACCGGCATCAGCGGACGGCATTCTGGATGCGGTTCTGGAAGAGGAGGGGACCACTGTCACCTCTCGCCAGATCCTGGGTCGCCTGCGTGAAGGCAACAGCGCGGGTAAAGAGACCAGCGCGAAATCTGAAGAGAAAGCGTCTACGCCGGCACAGCGCCAGCAGGCGTCGCTGGAAGAACAAAACAACGATGCGCTCAGCCCGGCGATCCGTCGCCTGCTGGCTGAACACAATCTGGAAGCCAGCGCCATTAAAGGCACTGGTGTGGGTGGGCGTCTGACCCGTGAAGATGTGGAAAAACATCTGGCGAAAGGCGAGTCTAAAGCACCCGCTGTTGAACCTGCAGCACAACCCGCTCTGGGCGCGCGCGGCGAAAAACGCGTGCCAATGACCCGCCTGCGTAAGCGCGTGGCCGAGCGTCTGCTGGAAGCGAAAAATTCCACCGCCATGCTGACGACCTTCAATGAAGTCAACATGAAGCCGATTATGGATTTGCGTAAGCAGTATGGCGAAGTGTTTGAAAAACGTCATGGTATCCGCCTGGGCTTTATGTCCTTCTACGTGAAAGCGGTAGTGGAAGCGCTGAAGCGTTATCCGGAAGTGAACGCCTCTATCGACGGCGATGACGTGGTGTATCACAACTACTTTGATGTGAGCATGGCGGTGTCTACGCCGCGCGGCCTGGTCACGCCGGTCCTGCGTGACGTGGATACGCTGGGCATGGCTGACATTGAGAAAAAAATTAAAGAACTGGCTGTCAAAGGCCGCGACGGCAAGCTGACCGTAGAAGACCTGACCGGCGGTAACTTTACCATTACCAACGGCGGCGTATTCGGTTCGCTGATGTCTACCCCGATCATCAACCCGCCGCAGAGCGCGATTCTGGGAATGCATGCTATTAAAGACAGGCCGATGGCGGTGGATGGCAAGGTAGAAATCCTGCCGATGATGTACCTGGCGCTCTCTTACGATCATCGCCTGATCGATGGTCGCGAATCCGTGGGCTTCCTGGTCACCATCAAAGAGTTGCTGGAAGATCCGACCCGTCTGCTGTTGGACGTGTAGTCAGCAAGAGCATCACCTGCTACCTGTAGGCCGGACAAGGCGTTCACGCCGCCATCCGGCGATGGTGTAATGCCTGATGGCGCGCAGCTTTCAGGCCTACAGGTCTAAAGATAACGATTACCTGAAGGATGGACAGAACACATGAACTTACATGAATATCAGGCAAAACAACTTTTTGCCCGCTATGGCTTACCGGCGCCGGTGGGTTATGCCTGTACTACTCCGCGTGAAGCCGAAGAAGCCGCGTCTAAAATCGGTGCCGGCCCGTGGGTAGTGAAATGTCAGGTTCACGCTGGCGGCCGCGGCAAAGCGGGCGGTGTGAAGGTAGTAAAAAGCAAAGAAGAGATTCGCGCCTTTGCGGAAAACTGGCTGGGCAAACGTCTGGTGACCTACCAAACAGACGCTAATGGCCAACCGGTAAACCAGATTCTGGTTGAAGCGGCGACCGACATCGGCAAAGAACTGTACCTCGGCGCGGTGGTTGACCGTAGTTCTCGTCGCGTGGTCTTTATGGCGTCTACCGAAGGTGGCGTAGAGATCGAAAAAGTTGCGGAGGAAACCCCGCATCTGATCCATAAAGTCGCGCTCGATCCGCTGACCGGCCCGATGCCGTATCAGGGACGGGAACTGGCGTTCAAACTGGGTCTGGAAGGTAAACTGGTGCAGCAGTTCACCAAAATCTTTATGGGCCTGGCAACCATTTTCCTTGAGCGCGACCTGGCGCTAATCGAAATTAATCCGCTGGTGATCACTAAGCAGGGCGATCTGATTTGCCTCGACGGCAAGCTGGGCGCTGACGGCAACGCGCTGTTCCGCCAGCCGGATCTGCGTGAAATGCGTGACCAGTCTCAGGAAGATCCGCGTGAAGCGCAGGCGGCGCAGTGGGAACTGAACTACGTCGCGCTGGACGGCAACATCGGTTGCATGGTGAACGGCGCGGGCCTGGCGATGGGCACCATGGACATCGTTAAGCTGCATGGCGGCGAACCGGCTAACTTCCTTGACGTGGGCGGCGGCGCAACCAAAGAGCGCGTCACCGAAGCGTTTAAAATCATCCTCTCGGATGACAACGTGAAAGCGGTTCTGGTTAACATCTTCGGCGGTATCGTCCGTTGTGACCTGATTGCCGACGGTATCATCGGCGCGGTGGAAGAAGTGGGCGTTAACGTTCCGGTGGTGGTGCGTCTGGAAGGCAACAACGCTGAACTCGGCGCGAAGAAACTGGCTGACAGTGGCCTGAATATTATTGCAGCGAAAAGTCTGACGGATGCAGCTCAGCAGGTTGTTGCCGCAGTGGAGGGGAAATAATGTCCGTTTTAATTAATAAAGATACCAAGGTTATCTGCCAGGGCTTCACCGGTAGCCAGGGGACTTTCCACTCCGAACAGGCGATTGCTTACGGTACGCAGATGGTCGGCGGCGTAACGCCGGGCAAAGGCGGCACCACGCATCTGGGTCTGCCGGTGTTCAACACCGTGCGCGAAGCGGTAGAAGCTACCGGTGCGACCGCATCCGTTATCTACGTGCCGGCGCCGTTCTGCAAAGACTCCATTCTGGAAGCGATCGACGCAGGCATCAAACTGATTATCACCATCACCGAAGGTATTCCGACGCTGGATATGCTGACCGTGAAAGTGAAGCTGGACGAAGCGGGCGTACGCATGATCGGCCCGAACTGCCCAGGTGTGATCACCCCGGGCGAATGCAAAATCGGCATCATGCCGGGTCACATTCATAAGCCGGGTAAAGTGGGTATCGTTTCCCGTTCCGGCACGCTGACCTATGAAGCGGTTAAGCAGACCACCGACTACGGTTTCGGCCAGTCCACCTGTGTGGGTATCGGCGGCGACCCGATTCCGGGCTCTAACTTCATCGATATCCTGAAGCTGTTCCAGGAAGATCCGCAGACTGAAGCGATCGTGATGATCGGCGAGATCGGCGGCAGCGCGGAAGAAGAAGCGGCGGCTTATATTAAAGACCACGTGACCAAGCCGGTTGTTGGCTATATCGCGGGCGTTACCGCGCCGAAAGGCAAACGTATGGGCCACGCTGGCGCCATCATTGCCGGTGGTAAAGGTACCGCTGATGAGAAATTCGCTGCTCTGGAAGCGGCTGGCGTGAAGACGGTTCGCAGCCTGGCCGATATCGGCGAAGCGCTGAAAGCAATTATAAAATAAAAACTCGCTGTTCCTGCGGGAACAGATAAATGTCCGTTTTCGACATGGTTGGCCACCTTTACGGTGGCCTTTTTTATGGCTTTATTGTTTGTGGCAGAGTACGGGTGAAGCATCCGGGATATAAAATTATTGGCTTTGTAAATATTGAGCTATAGGAAAATGATGCCTCAGTAAAAAAACATGGTGGAGTCTAAAAATAATTGATAATAACCGTCTGGCAGCGGCAGTAAATTTACTCAGTTTGCCGGTTAACTCTTTTTCAGCAAATACAGATGCTGTCTTAGTGAAAGACCTGCCGACCTCACTGGAGACGGATTATGCGCTTTTCTCCATGAAAAAAACGCATTGCAGCATTACACTATGTTGACGCTAACCTCTATAGTAAATTGACGCTTGACTCTGTGGCCGCGCATGTTTGCCTGAGTGCGAACTACATGCCTCCTCAGATGTATCGCGCTTACACAGGCTGCTTGTTTAATGGCAGAATAAAACAGCTATTTTAATCATAAGAGTACCGGCATTATTTCCCTGAAGTATTAAAGATATCGTTTAATAAATTATATGAACTTTTGCTGGTTAAAAGAGGTTAACTTCAAAAATTATTAAGAACTTATTGACACTATTCGTTCGTGATTAATCATGTTTAAAGGGTATTTATGGCTGCGAATAAACAGAATTATCACTATGAGTGACGTAGAAATTGAGGGTGAATCTGTGAAGGTGATAACAGAATCTTCGCTATAATAATTATAGAGAGGTAAATACGGTGTTATTGAAATAAAAAAATTAGCGAATAAAATGTTTGTTTCTGGCTATCTGGAA
This sequence comes from Salmonella sp. JXY0409-18, assembly GCF_020268625.1. Classification (NCBI taxonomy): domain Bacteria; kingdom Pseudomonadati; phylum Pseudomonadota; class Gammaproteobacteria; order Enterobacterales; family Enterobacteriaceae; genus Salmonella; species Salmonella sp. JXY0409-18. The sequence goes on along the minus strand of NZ_CP084216.1, from coordinate 3,096,853 downwards.
AGCTTATTAGCGATAATTAAGGCGATAACCTGGCAAGATGATCCTGGCCGTTAGTCGTCGGGAAAGGGAAGTTGGGGCAGGGTAATCCCGGTGGGATGATGGCGCGTGTGCAATGAGATAGTTTCTTTGCGGTGTTAATTATAAGTAAAATAAAAATAGATTAAATGTATAAAATAATAAGTGTTGATAACCTACAGAAAAAATCTGTGAGCTATTTAGCAATAATTGAACATCAATGTGCAATGTTTTTTACGGGATGCGGGGCAGTAAAAAACGCACAAAATGTTTAGCCTTACCGAATAAGCCTCTTTTTACAGGGAGTTTGAAATTACTCTTTGCAAAAACAAAAAGTTAACAAAAAATTCACCATGCATTCAATGAATAAACATTATTAACATTAACTTCAAAAATTGATTTTAATCAATATTTAAATGTTGGAAAAGAGCATCAAAACTGGTTAAATTGTCCGTGATCAAATTCCCTGAAAAGCGATAGATTAGCCATAAATTGATCGCTGTCGAAAAAAGCAAATCTGACCCACTAAAAACCTGTTTATTGTAAGGGTTTTACGGCGTAATATATTTGCGGGATCAATTTGGGTTTTTTATTAACATGTTTGTAACCTTTCATCATTACTGTTTCCTTCCCGAGGGGATAGTACGATGAGAGGCCGCAAATAAATTTGTATTGGGGCATGCGTGTGACCCTTTCTAACGGGGTTCACTCTCGGAGTCTTCATGCGATGAGCAAGGAGTCATGATGTTAGATATAGTCGAACTGTCGCGCTTACAGTTTGCCTTGACCGCGATGTACCACTTCCTGTTTGTGCCGCTAACGCTCGGTATGGCGTTCCTGCTGGCCATTATGGAAACGGTATACGTCCTTTCCGGCAAACAGATTTATAAAGATATGACCAAGTTCTGGGGCAAGTTGTTTGGTATCAACTTTGCTCTGGGTGTGGCTACCGGTTTGACCATGGAGTTCCAGTTCGGGACAAACTGGTCGTACTACTCCCACTATGTTGGGGACATCTTCGGTGCGCCGCTGGCCATCGAAGGTTTGATGGCCTTCTTCCTCGAATCCACCTTTGTAGGTCTGTTCTTCTTCGGCTGGGATCGTCTGAGTAAAGTTCAGCATATGTGCGTCACCTGGCTGGTGGCTCTGGGGTCCAACCTCTCCGCGTTGTGGATTCTGGTAGCGAACGGCTGGATGCAAAACCCAATCGCTGCGGATTTCAATTTCGAAACCATGCGTATGGAAATGGTGAGCTTCTCTGAACTGGTGCTGAACCCGGTAGCACAGGTGAAATTTGTTCACACTGTGGCGTCCGGCTATGTCACCGGCGCGATGTTCATCCTCGGTATCAGCGCTTACTACATGCTGAAAGGTCGTGACTTCGCCTTTGCTAAACGCTCCTTTGCTATTGCCGCCAGCTTCGGTATGGCTGCCGTACTGTCCGTTATCGTACTCGGCGACGAATCCGGTTACGAAATGGGCGACGTGCAGAAAACCAAGCTCGCTGCGATTGAAGCTGAATGGGAAACGCAACCTGCTCCGGCCTCCTTTACCTTGTTCGGTATTCCTGACCAGGACAAACAGGAAAACCATCTGGCGATTCAGATCCCTTATGCGCTCGGTATTATCGCTACGCGTTCCGTGGACACGCCGGTTATTGGCCTGAAAGATCTCATGGTTCAGCATGAAGAGCGTATCCGTAACGGGATGAAAGCCTATGAACTGCTGGAACAGCTGCGCGCCGGTTCTACCGACCAGGCCGTTCGCGACCAGTTCAACAGCATGAAGAAAGATCTCGGTTACGGCCTGCTGCTGAAACGCTATACGCCTAATGTGACTGACGCGACCGAAGCGCAGATCCAGCAAGCGACGAAAGATTCCATTCCTCGCGTTGCGCCGCTGTACTTCGCTTTCCGTATCATGGTGGCGTGCGGCTTCCTGCTGCTGGCGATCATCGCACTTTCCTTCTGGAGCGTGATTCGTAACCGCATCGGTGAGAAAAAATGGCTGTTGCGCGCGGCGCTGTACGGTATTCCACTGCCGTGGATTGCGGTTGAAGCAGGTTGGTTCGTCGCCGAGTATGGTCGTCAGCCGTGGGCGATCGGCGAAGTGTTGCCGACAGCCGTGGCGAACTCATCGCTGACCGTGGGCGATCTGCTGTTCTCCATGTTCCTGATTTGCGGCCTCTATACCCTGTTCCTGGTGGCAGAATTGTTCCTGATGTTCAAATTTGCACGCCTTGGCCCAAGCAGCCTGAAAACCGGTCGCTATCACTTTGAGCAGTCCACCGTGACTTCTCAGCCGGCACGCTAAGACAGGAGTCGTCAAATGATCGATTATGAAGTACTACGTTTTATCTGGTGGCTGCTGGTTGGCATTTTGCTAATTGGTTTCGCTGTCACCGATGGGTTCGACATGGGGGTGGGGATGCTCACCCGTTTCCTCGGTCGTAACGACACCGAACGTCGAATTATGATTAACTCTATCGCCCCGCACTGGGACGGTAACCAGGTGTGGTTGATCACCGCGGGCGGCGCGTTGTTTGCTGCCTGGCCGATGGTTTACGCTGCGGCGTTCTCCGGTTTCTATGTGGCGATGATCCTGGTGCTGGCGTCTTTGTTCTTCCGTCCGGTCGGTTTTGATTACCGTTCCAAGATTGAAGACCCGCGCTGGCGCAACATGTGGGACTGGGGCGTGTTCATCGGTAGCTTTGTGCCGCCGCTGGTGATTGGCGTGGCCTTTGGCAACCTGTTGCAGGGCGTACCGTTCCATGTGGATGAGTATCTGCGTCTGTACTACACCGGTAACTTCTTCCAGTTGCTGAACCCGTTTGGTCTGCTGGCGGGTATCGTAAGCGTAGGGATGATCATCACGCAGGGGGCGACTTACCTGCAAATGCGTACCGTTGGCGAACTGCACCTGCGCGCGCGCGCCACCTCGCAGATTGCGGCGCTGGTGACATTAGTGTGCTTTGCGCTGGCGGGCGTTTGGGTAATGTATGGTATTGATGGTTATGTCGTGACATCCGCGATTGATCATCATGCCGCCTCTAACCCGCTGACTAAAGAAGTGGCGCGTGAAGCTGGCGCCTGGCTGGTGAACTTTAATAATGCTCCGATCCTGTGGTTGGTTCCGGCTCTGGGCGTGGTTCTGCCGCTGCTGACTATCCTGACTTCCCGTATGGAGAAAGGCGCGTGGGCATTCCTGTTCTCTTCGCTGACCCTGGCCTGCATTATTCTGACGGCGGGTATCGCTATGTTCCCGTTTGTGATGCCGTCCAGCACGATGATGAATGCCAGTCTGACCATGTGGGATGCGACATCCAGCCAGATGACGCTGAACCTGATGACCTGGGTTGCGGCGGTGTTCGTACCGATCATTCTGATCTACACCAGCTGGTGTTACTGGAAAATGTTCGGTCGTATCACTAAAGAACATATTGAAAGCAACACCCACTCTCTGTACTAAGTAAGGAGCTTAAAATGTGGTATTTCGCATGGATTCTGGGAACGCTTCTTGCCTGTGCATTCGGGATCATTACCGCCCTGGCGCTTGAGCACGTTGAAGCGGGTAAAACCGGTCAAGAAGAAAGCTAATGACCCATATTATCGCAAAACTGTATGCGGTAATGGACAAGCGCCCGTTAAGGGCGCTTTCCTTCGTGATGGCGATAGTGCTGGCAGGATGTATGTTCTGGGACCCGTCACGGTTTGCCGCCAGGACCAGCACGCTTGAAATCTGGCACGGATTACTGCTGATGTGGGCGGTTTGCGCAGGCATAATCCACGGCGTGGGTTTTCGCCCTGAATCCGTACACTGGCAAGGGATTTTTTGTCCGCTCCTTGCGGATATTGTCCTTATCGTCGGCCTGATTTTCTTCTTCTTGTGAATAAGAAACCTCCTTAAAAATATAGGGGCTTGCATAAGCCCATATATTTTTACTCTCCCTTAACTTCCCCCCATTCCCAAGCCTCATTCCCGCGCGTATAGTAGCAACGTTTAAAAGCTCTACTTTTGTTGCATTACCGGGATGTAAAGTGAATACAAGGCGATATACAACGGCATTCTTGAGGCATTACGGCGGCAAGCGGATGACGCCAACAAAGAGGCTGCAGGGATGAATAAGTATATGTTTCGATGGCCAATTCGAGTTTATTACGAAGACACGGACGCCGGCGGTGTGGTTTATCACGCCAGCTATGTCGCTTTTTATGAAAGAGCGCGCACGGAGATGCTGCGTCACCATCACTTCAGCCAACAGGTGCTGCTGGCGGAGCGGGTCGCCTTTGTGGTGCGCAAGATGACGCTGGAATACTATGCGCCTGCGCGGCTCGACGATATGCTTGAAGTTCAAACAGAAATTACGTCAATGCGTGGCACCGCTTTGGTTTTCACGCAACGCATTGTCAACGCAGAGAACACGCTGCTAAATGAAGCAGAGGTTCTGATTGTTTGCGTTGATCCACTCAAAATGAAGCCTCGTGCGCTTCCTAAGTCTATTGTCGCGGAGTTTAAGCAGTGACTGACATGAATATCCTTGATTTGTTCCTGAAGGCAAGCCTTCTGGTTAAACTTATCATGTTGATTTTGATTGGTTTTTCAATAGCATCCTGGGCCATCATTATCCAGCGAACGCGTATCCTGAACGCCGCTGCGCGTGAGGCGGAAGCGTTTGAAGATAAATTCTGGTCCGGAATCGAACTATCGCGTCTGTACCAGGAAAGCCAGGGGAGACGCGATAGTCTGTCGGGCTCGGAACAAATCTTTTATAGCGGGTTCAAAGAGTTTGTCCGGCTCCATCGCGCCAACAGCCATGCACCGGAGGCCGTGGTAGAGGGGGCGTCGCGTGCGATGCGCATCTCCATGAACCGAGAGCTGGAAACGCTGGAAACGCATATCCCGTTTCTTGGCACGGTAGGCTCTATCAGTCCTTATATCGGTCTGTTTGGCACCGTATGGGGGATTATGCATGCGTTTATCGCCCTGGGCGCGGTGAAACAGGCTACTCTGCAAATGGTTGCGCCGGGTATTGCCGAAGCATTGATTGCCACGGCGATTGGTTTGTTTGCCGCCATCCCTGCGGTTATGGCTTACAACCGACTGAATCAGCGCGTGAACAAGCTGGAACTGAATTACGACAACTTTATGGAAGAGTTCACCGCGATTCTGCACCGCCAGGCGTTTACCGTAAGCGAAAGCAACAAGGGGTAAGCCATGGCCAGAACGCGTGGACGAGGTCGTCGCGAACTTAAGTCCGAAATCAATATTGTACCGCTGCTCGACGTACTGTTGGTGCTGCTGCTGATCTTTATGGCAACCGCGCCGATCATTACCCAGAGCGTGGAGGTCGACTTGCCGGAGGCGAATCAGTCGCAAGCGGTCAGTAGTAACGACGATCCACCGGTCATTATTGAGGTTTCCGGAGTAGGGCAATACAGCGTAGTGGTTGATAAAGATCGAATGGATCAACTGCCGTCTGAACAGGTGATCGCAGAAGTAAAGCGTCATCTGCAGGCTAATCCGAAAACAGTCTTTTTAATCGGCGGCGCGAAAGAGGTGCCGTACGATGAAATAATTAAAGCGCTGAACTTGTTACACAGCGCGGGCGTAAAATCGGTTGGCTTAATGACGCAGCCAATCTGAAGTCTGCGTCCCGTTGGCTTGAAAGACGGCGAGTAACAGGCGAACAGTTTTTTGGGAACCGAGAGTGTCAAAGGCAACCGAACAAAACGACAAGCTCAAACGGGCGATAATTATTTCAGCCGTGCTGCATATCATCTTATTTGCAGTGCTGATCTGGAGTTCGTTTGATGAGCATATAGAGGCTTCTGCCGGCGGCGGCGGTGGTTCCGCTATCGACGCGGTGATGGTCGATCCTGGCGCCGTTGTGCAGCAGTACAACCGTCAGCAGGATCAACAGGCCAGCGCCAGACGCGCGGAAGAAGAGCGTAAAAAGCTGCAACAGCAGCAAGCAGAGGAGCTGCAGCAGAAGCAGGCTGCCGAACAGGAGCGGTTGAAACAACTTGAGAAAGAACGTTTAGCGGCTCAGGAGCAGCAAAAGCAGGCTGAAGAAGCGGCAAAACTGGCACAACAGCAACAGCAACAGGCCGAAGAAGCGGCGAAAGTGGCGGCGGACGCGAAGAAAAAAGCGGAGGCCGAGGCGGCGAAAGCGGCGGCGGACGCGAAGAAGAAAGCAGAGGCCGAAGCGGCGAAAGCGGCGGCGGATGCGAAGAAGAAAGCAGAGGCCGAAGCGGCGAAAGCGGCGGCGGATGCGAAGAAGAAAGCAGAGGCCGAAGCGGCGAAAGCAGCGGCGGAGGCGAAGAAGAAAGCGGAAGCCGAGGCGGCGAAAGCGGCGGCGGAGGCGAAGAAGAAAGCAGAGGCCGAGGCGGCGAAAGCGGAGGCGAAGAAGAAAGCGGATGCCGAGGCGGCGAAAGCAGCGGCGGACGCTAAGAAGAAAGCGGCTGCCGAAAAAGCGGCCGCCGCAGAAGGCGTCGACGATCTGCTTGGCGATCTCAGCTCGGGTAAGAATGCGCCGAAAACCGGCGGCGGCGCGAAAGGGAATGGTCAGCCATCGAAAGATAGCGGTACATCGGGCGCTAACGGTGGGGCGACAGGCGCTGATATCAGCGCCTACGCGAAACAGATTCAGGTTGCCATTCAGAGCCGTCTGTATGATGCGAGCCTGTACCAGGGCAAACAATGTGTCTTGCATATTAGCCTGGCGCCGGATGGCTCATTAAAAAGCATTACGTCTGAGGGCGGCGATCCGGCGCTTTGTCAGGCGGCGTTAATGGCGGCAAAAACCGCGAAAATTCCTAAACCGCCAAGCCAGGCTGTTTATGAGAAAATAAAGGATGCCAAACTAGACTTTAAACTGTAGATACTTTTCTTTATGGAAGTTGGAGCAGTTGAGTTGTTACTGGTCCTGGTGGTTTTGTGTATTTGAGTTTGTTAACATTCTGCTAAATTATCGTGGGTCGCAGGCCCAGGTATGGGAGATATGATGAAGCAGGCATTACGAGTAGCATTTGGTTTTCTGATGCTGTGGGCGGCGGTGCTGCACGCAGAAGTCCGTATCGAGATCACCCAGGGGGTGGACTCGGCGCGACCGATTGGCGTTGTGCCTTTTAAATGGGCCGGGCCGGGCGCTGCGCCTGAAGATATCGGCGGCATCGTGGCGGCAGATTTACGCAATAGCGGTAAATTTAATCCGTTAGACCGGTCCCGACTGCCGCAGCAGCCAGCCACCGCTCAGGAAGTTCAGCCTACCGCATGGTCTGCGCTGGGTATTGATGCCGTCGTCGTTGGGCAGGTCACGCCGAATCCGGACGGTTCCTACAATGTTGCTTATCAGCTGGTTGACACTGGCGGCGCGCCGGGGACTGTACTGGCGCAAAACTCTTATAAAGTGAACAAGCAGTGGCTGCGTTATGCAGGCCACACTGCCAGTGACGAAGTCTTTGAAAAACTGACGGGCATTAAGGGCGCGTTCCGTACTCGTATCGCCTATGTGGTACAGACTAACGGCGGTCAGTTCCCGTATGAACTGCGTGTGTCGGATTACGATGGCTACAATCAGTTCGTAGTGCACCGTTCTCCGCAGCCGTTGATGTCTCCGGCGTGGTCTCCGGACGGCTCAAAACTGGCTTACGTGACATTTGAAAGCGGTCGCTCCGCTCTGGTTATCCAGACGCTGGCAAACGGCGCAGTGCGTCAGGTTGCGTCCTTCCCGCGTCACAACGGCGCGCCGGCCTTCTCGCCGGATGGGACGAAACTGGCGTTCGCGTTATCGAAAACCGGAAGTCTGAACCTGTACGTTATGGATCTTGCTTCCGGCCAGATTCGTCAGATAACGGACGGGCGTAGCAACAATACGGAGCCGACCTGGTTCCCGGACAGCCAGACTCTGGCCTTTACCTCTGACCAGGCTGGACGTCCGCAAGTGTATAAAATGAACATTAACGGCGGTGCGGCGCAGCGTATTACCTGGGAAGGTTCGCAAAACCAGGATGCGGATGTCAGCAGCGACGGTAAATTTATGGTAATGGTAAGCTCAAATAACGGGCAGCAGCACATTGCCAAACAAGATCTGGTGACGGGTGGCGTACAGGTTCTGTCGTCAACGTTCCTGGATGAAACGCCAAGTCTGGCACCTAACGGCACGATGGTAATCTACAGCTCTTCTCAGGGGATGGGATCTGTGCTGAATTTGGTTTCTACAGATGGGCGTTTCAAAGCGCGTCTTCCGGCAACTGATGGTCAGGTGAAATCGCCTGCCTGGTCGCCGTATCTGTGATAATAATTAATTGATTACTAAAGGAATTAAAGAAATGCAACTGAACAAAGTGCTGAAGGGCCTGATGATTGCCCTGCCTGTTATGGCAATCGCGGCATGTTCTTCCAACAAGAACGCCAGCAATGACGGTAGCGAAGGCGGCATGCTGAACGGCGCCGGCACTGGTATGGACGCTAACGGCAACGGCAACATGTCATCTGAAGAGCAAGCGCGTCTGCAGATGCAGCAGCTGCAGCAGAACAACATCGTTTACTTCGATCTCGACAAGTACGATATCCGTTCTGACTTCGCGGCAATGCTGGATGCGCACGCTAACTTCCTGCGTAGCAACCCGTCTTACAAAGTCACCGTAGAAGGTCACGCGGACGAACGTGGTACGCCTGAATACAACATCTCCCTGGGCGAACGTCGTGCTAACGCCGTTAAAATGTACCTGCAGGGTAAAGGTGTTTCCGCTGACCAGATCTCCATCGTTTCTTACGGTAAAGAAAAACCTGCCGTACTGGGCCACGACGAAGCGGCTTACGCTAAGAACCGTCGCGCTGTACTGGTTTACTAAGAGAATTGCATGAGCAGTAACTTCAGACATCACCTGTTGAGTCTGTCGTTACTGGTTGGCATAGCGGCCCCCTGGGCCGCTTTTGCTCAGGCGCCAATCAGTAGTGTCGGCTCAGGCTCGGTCGAAGACCGCGTCACTCAACTTGAGCGTATCTCTAACGCTCACAGCCAGCTTTTAACCCAACTTCAGCAGCAGCTCTCCGATAATCAGTCCGATATCGATTCTTTGCGCGGCCAAATCCAGGAAAATCAGTATCAACTGAATCAGGTGATGGAACGCCAGAAGCAAATTATGCTGCAGCTGGGGAGCTTAAATAATGGCGGCGCAGCGCAGCCAGCAGCTGGTGACCAGAGTGGGGCGGCAACCGCTGCGACCTCCGCTCCGGATGCCGGTACGGCAACCTCAGGGGCGCCGGTACAAAGTGGCGATGCGAATACCGATTACAATGCGGCAATTGCGCTGGTGCAGGATAAGTCTCGCCAGGATGATGCGATTGTGGCGTTTCAGAACTTCATCAAGAAATACCCTGATTCTACTTATCAGCCGAACGCCAATTATTGGCTGGGCCAGTTGAATTACAACAAGGGTAAAAAAGATGATGCCGCCTATTATTTCGCCTCGGTAGTAAAAAACTATCCTAAGTCGCCGAAGGCTGCGGACGCGATGTACAAAGTTGGCGTTATCATGCAGGACAAAGGTGATACGGCAAAAGCGAAAGCGGTTTATCAGCAGGTGATTAACAAATATCCTGGCACTGATGGCGCGAAACAGGCGCAGAAGCGTCTTAACGCGATGTAATGCGTACCATGCGACCAGAAAACGCCTTTTTTCTGGTCGCGTCGTGCGATTCCTAAGCAGTTGAGCCCTCTGCGTCGAAATTTTTGTTGCGCTCAAATCTGAAATCAGTAATATATGCCGCCGTTGCCACGGGATATTAAACAACTCGAAAGCAACGTAAAAGTGGGTCGTTAGCTCAGTTGGTAGAGCAGTTGACTTTTAATCAATTGGTCGCAGGTTCGAATCCTGCACGACCCACCAATCGTTCGGTGGAAACGAGAATAAAGCGTGAAGGATAACGTTGCATCAGCAACGGTGCCGTAGGGCGAGGCAAAGCCGAGTCATCCTGCACAACCCACCACTAACTTCGGTTAGTCAGTAATATCCAGCGTAGTATCGGGTGATTAGCTCAGCTGGGAGAGCACCTCCCTTACAAGGAGGGGGTCGGCGGTTCGATCCCGTCATCACCCACCACTCGGGTCGTTAGCTCAGTTGGTAGAGCAGTTGACTTTTAATCAATTGGTCGCAGGTTCGAATCCTGCACGACCCACCAATTTAACATCAAACTCAGATGTTGAACGTGAAGGATAACGTTGCGTCAGCAACGGCCCGTAGGGCGAGGCGAAGCCGAGTCATCCTGCACGACCCACCATCTTTAGATGGTCCGAGTAAAATCTTTCAGGCAGTACCCGTATGGGTCGTTAGCTCAGTTGGTAGAGCAGTTGACTTTTAATCAATTGGTCGCAGGTTCGAATCCTGCACGACCCACCATCCTGAATGATTGAAGCAGTAACCCTTATCAAGGGGTCGTTAGCTCAGTTGGTAGAGCAGTTGACTTTTAATCAATTGGTCGCAGGTTCGAATCCTGCACGACCCACCAATGTAAAAAAGCGCCCTAAAGGCGCTTTTTTACTATCTGCAATATGGAAGATTCGAACCTGCCGCAGGTTTGGGTCTCACGCAGTGAGACAACGGAGCCGCTTGCGGCGACGGCCCGAAGGGCGAGCGAAGCGAGTCATCCTGCACGACCCACCAATGTAAAAAAGCGCCCTAAAGGCGCTTTTTTACTATCTGCAATATGGAAGATTCGAACCTGCCGCAGGTTTGGGTCTCACGCAGTGAGACAACGGAGCCGCTTGCGGCGACGGCCCGAAGGGCGAGCGAAGCGAGTCATCCTGCACGACCCACCAATGTAAAAAAGCGCCCTAAAGGCGCTTTTTTACTATCTGCAATATGGAAGATTCGAACCTGCCGCAGGTTTGGGTCTCACGCAGTGAGACAACGGAGCCGCTTGCGGCGATGGCCCGAAGGGCGAGCGAAGCGAGTCATCCTGCACGACCCACCAATGTAATAAGGCGCCCTAAAGGCGCTTTTTTGCTATCTGCAATATGGAAGATTCGAACCTGCAGCAGGTTTGGGTCTTGCCTGATGCGCTGCGCTTATCAGGCCTACAGACGGCACCGCTCACGTAGGCCAGATAAGACGTTACGCCGCCATCAAACACGGGCTACGTAATTATTGTGACTTTCCTTATTGAATCAGCTATCTTGTTTAGCATATAAAACAAATTAACCGATTGTGGCGTTTATTACGCTTTCATTCGGTTGTTTCGTTAAGTCAGTAAAACGAGAAACCACGATGAGCGTAATGTTTGACCCACAAGCCGCAATCTACCCGTTCCCGCCGAAACCAACGCCGTTGAACGACGATGAAAAGCAATTTTATCGTGAGAAAATCAAACGACTCCTCAGCGAACGGGATGCGGTGATGGTGGCGCACTACTACACCGATCCGGAAATTCAACAGTTGGCAGAAGAAACCGGCGGCTGTATTTCCGACTCGCTGGAAATGGCCCGTTTCGGCGCGAAGCACGCCGCATCCACGTTACTGGTAGCGGGCGTACGGTTTATGGGGGAAACCGCCAAAATCCTCAGCCCGGAAAAAACCATTCTTATGCCTACCCTGGCGGCGGAATGTTCGCTGGATTTAGGCTGCCCAATAGACGAATTTAGCGCTTTTTGTGATGCGCATCCTGACAGAACCGTAGTGGTCTATGCTAACACCTCGGCTGCTGTTAAAGCGCGTGCGGACTGGGTTGTGACCTCCAGTATCGCCGTAGAACTGATTGAGCATCTGGATAGTTTGGGGGAAAAAATTATCTGGGCGCCGGACAGACACCTGGGGAATTACGTGCAAAAACAGACCGGGGCCGATGTACTGTGTTGGCAAGGGGCGTGTATCGTGCATGACGAGTTTAAAACCCAGGCGTTGACCCGTTTAAAAAAAATCTATCCCGATGCCGCTCTTCTGGTTCACCCTGAATCGCCGCAGTCCATTGTCGAAATGGCCGATGCGGTGGGCTCCACCAGTCAGCTTATTAAGGCGGCAAAAACGCTGCCGCACAGACAGCTTATCGTGGCGACCGATCGCGGCATCTTCTACAAAATGCAGCAGGCGGTGCCTGAAAAAGAGCTGCTTGAAGCGCCCACGGCTGGCGAGGGGGCGACCTGCCGTAGCTGCGCGCACTGTCCGTGGATGGCGATGAATGGCCTGAAAACCATTGCTGAAGGGCTGGAGCAGGGAGGCGCGGCGCATGAAATACAGGTTGATGCGGCGCTACGCGAGGGCGCATTACTGCCCCTCAACCGAATGCTGGATTTTGCGACTACACTTCGGGCGTAAAGACGGAAATCTTTGGGGGAGAGAATGGATTTTTTTAGTACGCACAACATACTGATTCATATTCCGATTGGCGCTGGCGGGTACGATCTCTCGTGGATCGAAGCGGTAGGGACCATCGCCGGCCTGCTCTGTATTTGGCTTGCCAGTCTGGAGAAGATCAGCAACTACTTTTTTGGACTGGTTAACGTCACCCTGTTTGCGATTATTTTCTTTCAGATCCAGCTTTATGCCAGCCTGTTGCTGCAACTCTTTTTCTTTGCCGCCAATATTTATGGCTGGTATGCGTGGTCGCGGCAAACAAAGGATAATCAAGCCGAGCTTAAAATCCGCTGGCTGCCGTTGCCAAAAGCAATGGCATGGCTGGCGATATGTGTGATAGCTATCGGTTTGATGACGCGATATATCGATCCCGTATTCGCCGTCCTGACGCGCGTGGCCGTCGCCATTATGCAGATGCTGGGGTTACAGGTGACAATGCCCGTACTGCAACCGGACGCTTTCCCGTTCTGGGACTCTTGCATGATGGTGCTGTCTATCGCGGCGATGATTCTGATGACACGCAAATATGTCGAAAACTGGCTCCTGTGGGTGATAATCAACGTGATCAGTGTGGTGATTTTTGCTTTGCAGGGCGTCTATGCGATGTCGCTGGAATATCTGATCCTGACATTTATCGCCGTGAACGGTAGCCGCCTGTGGATAAACAGCGCGCGGGAGCGAGGATCGCGCGCGCTTTCCCGTTAATGGTGATGAACATGCCCGGATGGCGTCTGATTCAGATGACAGTCCGGGCCGTGACACACTTGATACTCCATCTGAATCGTAGCGTGCGCAATATGGTATTCGTGCATCAGAAAATCCTGGATACGTTCCAGCAGCGCATCATGGTCGTGTGGCGGAATGACCTGAGCGTGCAATGTCATGATCGGTTTTTCGCCGACCATCCAGACATGCACATGGTGTACGTTGCGGACTTCGGGGATTTCCCGGCTTAAATGGCGCTGTAAGGCATTAATATCCAGCGAAACCGGTGCGCCTTCCAGCAATTCGTTGACGCTATCTTTTAACAAACGCCAGGCGCTGCGTAGCACCAGTACCGAAACCAGAATAGAGAGAATCGGGTCCGCTGGCGTCCAGCCCGTCCAGATAATGATCAGCGCGGCGACTATTGCGCCGACGGAACCCAGCAAATCGCCCATCACATGTAGCGCGGCAGCGCGCACGTTCAGGTTTTTTTCATCGCTTCCCCGATGGAGAATCCAGAATGCAAACAGGTTCGCCAGCAGACCCGCGACCGCAATCACCATCATCAGATTACCCGCCACCGGACGTGGCGTGTAAAAGCGCTCTATCGCTTCCCAGACAATGAGAAGGGTAATGACCACCAACGCAATGGCATTCACAAAGGCCGCCAGTGTGGTGAGTCTTAGCCAGCCAAAAGTGTGGCGAACAGTCGGAGGACGACGGGAAAATTGAACCGCCAGCAGCGCAAAGAGAAGGGCCGCCGCGTCGGTGAGCATATGTCCCGCATCCGCCAACAACGCCAGAGAGCCGGAGAGTATCCCGCCCACCACCTCAAGGAGCATAAATCCGGCAGTGACGATAAAGGCGAAAAGCAGGCGACGAGCATTATTATCTTTCGGCAGGTGTGAATCGGCATGAGAGTGTGAGTGCGCCATAACGTCATTCCTTTGTTATTCTCATCAATACTGTAGACATCATACTGATTTTTCGCTGACAAAATAAAAAGGAGAGCGAAAGCTCTCCCGTTATCAGACTTTTTTCTGCATTACTGTGTGGTACCGTCGGTTTTGGTATTCACGTCATTATTGACGCCATTACCGGTTTCCACTTTTTTATTAATATCCGGGCAGCGACCGTCTTTACACATGGTATTTTTATGCTCTTCATCCTTGGTCATTCCGTCATGATTCATGGTTGAACCGTCCGGATGCTGCATCGTGCTGTTAGTATTGCCGTTGGTATTGATGTCGTTGTTATTCACATCATTTGGCGCCACATTCTGGCGGGCGTCCGGGGCAACCTGACCGGCATTTGCCGCCGAGTTCGCCTGGCCATTACTGGATTGCGCGTTAGATTCAGCAGCTAACGCTGCGCCGCTGGCAAGGCCGAGGGTAGCGGTCAGTAAAAGCGTAGTCAGTTTTGTCATTTTCATAAGATGCTCCTGTTATGGTGGATATGTCGGATAACCTCTTCCAACAGTGCACGTGTCAGTCAAATCCTCAAATAAGGGATAAAAAGCGTTCGCCGCCGCGGGTTAACGCAGCAGAGAATCTTGCAATAATTCATAAACAGAGTGGTTACAGTTAAAAAGTGTAGGTTAGATCCCATTTTTCGCTACATTTGTGCGTTTTTTTCCTGAATTCCAGGATTATTCCGTTCAAAGTGTAAAAGCCCGTTTACACTATTTAATTGAAGAGATAGATTGGAGGGATTGCATTCATTGGGATAAGTACGGCAACACTGGAATAAACATGAATTATCAGAACGACGATTTACGCATTAAAGAAATCAACGAGTTATTACCTCCGGTCGCGCTGCTGGAAAAGTTTCCCGCTACGGAAAATGCAGCGAATACCGTTGCTCACGCGCGCAAAGCCATCCATAAAATTCTCAAAGGCAATGACGATCGTCTGCTGGTGGTGATCGGTCCTTGTTCAATTCATGATCCGGCAGCGGCGAAAGAGTATGCCGCCCGTTTGCTGGCGCTACGCGATGAGCTTCAAGGCGAGCTTGAAATTGTCATGCGCGTCTATTTTGAGAAACCGCGTACTACCGTCGGCTGGAAAGGGCTGATTAACGATCCGCACATGGATAACAGCTTCCAGATTAACGACGGTCTGCGTATTGCGCGCAAACTGCTGCTGGATATTAACGACAGCGGCCTGCCTGCCGCCGGCGAATTCCTCGATATGATCACGCCGCAATATCTGGCCGATCTGATGAGCTGGGGTGCCATTGGCGCGCGGACTACTGAATCCCAGGTTCATCGCGAACTGGCGTCTGGCCTCTCTTGTCCGGTCGGTTTTAAAAATGGTACTGATGGCACGATTAAAGTCGCCATTGACGCCATCAACGCCGCCGGCGCGCCGCATTGCTTCCTCTCCGTCACTAAATGGGGTCATTCGGCGATTGTGAATACCAGCGGCAACGGCGACTGCCATATCATTCTGCGCGGCGGTAAAGCGCCAAACTATAGTGCGCAACATGTTGCTGAGGTGAAAGAAGGCCTCACCAAAGCGGGACTGACGCCGCAGGTCATGATCGATTTCAGCCATGCCAACTCCTGTAAGCAATTTCAAAAGCAGATGGAGGTTTGCGCCGATGTCTGTCAGCAGATAGCGGGCGGTGAAAAAGCGATTATTGGCGTGATGGTAGAGAGTCATCTGGTAGAAGGAAACCAGAGTCTGGAAAGCGGTCAGCCGCTGACCTACGGTAAAAGCATTACTGACGCCTGTATTGGCTGGGAAGATACCGATGCGCTGCTTCGTCAGTTGTCGGCAGCGGTAAAAGCCCGTCGTGGTTAATCTTCATAACGTCTTAAACCGGCCCGTAAGGCCGGTTTTTTATTTGGAAACCGGTGAGATAGGCCACCGTGTCATCAATCGAAATATAAATAAATATATAACGAAATAATTCGGCGCTATAATTCTCCTCTGATTAATAACGTAGCCCGAACCATGACCTGTCAGGACAAATCACTTTTAGCCCCCGGTCTCGCTTCCACGCCCGTCATTCCGCGCTATCGCCAGCTCATACGCAAACGGGCCGTGCTCATGTTAGCTATTGCGCTGGCGATGATGGCTTCACTGATGGTGGATGTAACCTGTGGGTCTTCTGGTTTACCGCTCAGTGCGCTGTGGCAGGCGCTTTTCCAGCCGGAAAAGGTGAATGCGGGCATACACGTTATTGTCTGGGATATTCGTTTACCCTATGCCCTGATGGCCCTACTGGTGGGCATGGCGTTAGGGTTAGCGGGCGCCGAAATGCAAACCATTTTAAATAATCCGCTGGCGACGCCGTTTACCCTCGGCGTATCGTCCGCGGCGGCTTTTGGCGCTGCGCTGGCGATTGTGTTGGGGATCGGTATTCCCGGTATTCCAGCCGCCTGGTTTATCCCGGCCAATGCGTTCATCTTTGCGCTTTTATCCGCGTTACTACTGGACGGTATTACCCGTTGGACAGGCGTCGCCGCATCCGGAGTGGTGTTGTTCGGCATTGCGCTGGTATTCACCTTTAACGCGTTGGTCGCCATTATGCAGTTTGTGGCTGATGAAGATACGCTGCAGGGGCTGGTATTCTGGACGATGGGGAGCCTGGTCCGTGCGTCGTGGGAAAAATTGGGCGTACTGGCCGTGGTGTTTATTGCTGTGCTTTTTTGCGCGTTACGAAGCGCCTGGCAACTCACGGCATTACGTTTGGGCGAAGAGAGGGCGATGAGCTTTGGGATTCATGTCCGCCGTTTACGCCTGCTGTCATTGTTGCGTATCAGCTTGTTATCAGCGCTGGCGGTAGCTTTCGTCGGGCCGATTGGTTTTATTGGTCTCGTTGCACCGCACATTGCGCGAATACTTTTGGGGGAAGATCACCGTTTCTACCTTCCGGGCAGCGTGCTGATAGGCGGGCTGGTGTTATCGCTGGCCTCTATTGCGGCGAAAAATAGTGTTCCGGGCGTCATGGTGCCGGTGGGGATTGTCACCTCGCTGGTCGGGGTTCCGTTCTTTTTAAGCATTATATTGCGACATCGGGGGAGTCTCTGATGCGCGGGTTAATGCTCCGCTCATTTAGCGCCGGCTATTCCACTCAGCCGGTTATTGCAGATCTCAACGTTCCCTTACTGCCGCGCGGGAAAATTACCATTTTGCTGGGGCCGAACGGCTGTGGTAAATCGACGTTACTACGTTCGCTGGCCGGGCTGAATAACGCTGACGGCGAGGCGCTGCTTGATGGCGAGGATCTCATGTCGTTATCGTTTGCCGAGCGGGCGCAGAAAGTTGTGTTTTTGCCGCAGTCATTACCGCAGGGCGTGCATCTGCATGTACTGGAGTCGATTATCGTGGTACTGCGGGCATCAGGCGGCAGAGACAATGCGCAGGGCAGAGCGCAGATGCTGGCTATCCTTGAGCAATTGGGCATAACGCATCTGGCGTTGCAGTATCTCGACCAGCTTTCCGGCGGTCAGCGGCAGTTAGTGGGGCTGGCGCAATCGCTGATTCGTCGCCCTGAACTTCTGTTGCTGGATGAGCCGCTCAGCGCGCTGGATTTAAACTATCAGTTTCACGTAATGGATCTCGTGCGTCGGGATACCCAGGCGCAAAATAGGGTAACGATAGTCGTGGCGCATGACATTAATATTGCACTGCGTCATGGTGACCATGTCCTGATGCTAAAAGACGGCAGGCTGGTCGCCAGCGGCGCGCCGGAGACGGTGATTACTGCGGAGCGTCTGGCTGAAGTGTACCGGGTACGAGGACGCGTGGAGCGCTGTTCGCAGGGGAAATTGCAGGTGGTGCTGGACGGCGTGATCGCTGTTTAAGACATATTGCCTGATGGCGCTGCGCTTATCCGGCCTACCCATTGCTCGTAGGCCGGATAAGGCAGTTATACCGCCATCCGGCAAAGGTGATTACTTCGCTTTACCCTGATTCGCCACGGCAGCCGCTTTCGCAGCGATCTCGTCAGCGTTGCCCAGATAGTAATGTTTGATCGGCTTGAAGTTTTCGTCGAACTCATACACCAGCGGCACGCCGGTCGGGATGTTTAACTCAAGGATCTCATCTTCACTCATGTTATCCAGGTATTTCACCAGCGCACGCAATGAGTTACCGTGAGCGGCGATGATCACGCGCTCACCGCTCTTCATACGCGGCAGGATGGTGTCGTTCCAGTAAGGAATAACGCGGTCGATGGTCAGCGCCAGACTTTCGGTCAACGGCAGCTCTTTCTCGCTCAGTTTGGCATAACGTGGATCGTGACCCGGATAACGCTCATCATCTTTGGTCAGTTCCGGCGGCGTCACGGCAAAACCGCGGCGCCACTGCTTAACCTGCTCGTCACCATATTTTTCTGCCGTTTCCGCTTTATTCAGCCCCTGCAACGCGCCGTAGTGACGTTCATTGAGTTTCCAGGATTTTTCCACCGGCAGCCACGCCTGATCCAGTTCATCCAGTACGTTCCACAGCGTATGGATAGCGCGTTTCAGTACGGAAGTGTAGGCAAAATCAAAGCTGAAACCTTCTTCTTTTAGCAGTTTACCCGCTGCTTTTGCTTCGCTTACGCCTTTTTCAGACAGGTCAACATCATACCAGCCGGTGAAACGGTTCTCTTTGTTCCATTGACTTTCACCGTGACGTACCAGAACCAGCTTAGTTACAGCCATACTCTCACTCCTATAAATCATATGTAATGATAATAATTCTCATTATATTGCCGCGAGGTGTTGGCGGCAATGCTTACGCATAACCATAGCGAAAATAGTGGCGCAGTGTAAGGTTCTTGTGAACTCAGAGTTGCGATTTTGTCTTTAAGTGGTGGAGGTTTGAGCAGGGCAATGGCGCGTAGGCCCGATAAGCTTGCGTCATCGGGCATGTAACGGCATATCGTTAGAACGGAATAAACTGATACTCGGTCAGGCTGGCGTACTCCTCGCCAGGGCGAAGGATACAGTCAGGCTGCGGCCATTCAGGATGATTCGGGCTGTCCGGCAGCAGTTCGCTCTCCAGCGCCAGCCCTTGCCAGTCGGCATAAGGTTCCGGTCCGCGGGAAGGTGTACCCGCCAGATAATTGCCGGAATAAAACTGTAGCGCCGGGGCGGTGGTGTAAACCATCATTTGTAGCTTTCCATCCTGTGACCACAGACGGGCCGCCGGCTTTTTGCCATCACCCTGCGTCTGTAGCAGGAAAGCATGATCGTAGCCTTTAACCTTGCGCTGATCGTCATCGGCGAGAAATTCGCTGGCAATGATTTTTGGCATCCGGAAGTCAAACGAGGTATTGGCTACCGATTTTAGCCCCTGGCGTGGAATACCGGATTCATCTACCGGCAGATACTCATCCGCCAGAATTTGCAGCTTATGCTGGCGCACGTCGGTCCGATCGCCGTCCAGATTAAAATAGACGTGGTTGGTCAAATTCACCGGACAGGGTTTATCGACCGTCGCCCGGTAGGTGATGGAGATTCTATTGTCATCGGTCAGACGATATTGCGCCGTGGCGCAAAGATGGCCAGGAAAGCCCTGGTCGCCGTCATCAGAGGTGAGCGCGAATAATACCTGGCGATCGTTCTGGTTCACAATTTGCCAGCGGCGCTTGTCAAAGCCTTCCGGTCCGCCGTGTAGCTGGTTCTCGCCCTGGCTTGGGCTTAACTGTACGGTTTCGCCGGCAAACGTATAGCGGCTATTGGCGATACGGTTCGCGTAACGGCCAATAGAGGCGCCGAGGAACGACGTCTGTTCAGGGTAGTGTTCCGGGCTGGCGCAGCCCAGTAATGCTTCCCGAACGCTGCCGTCAGACAGCGGTATACGGGCGGAAAGAAGAGTGGCTCCCCAGTCCATCAGCGTTACCACCATCCCTGCGCTGTTGCGCAGGGTTAGCAGGCGGTACGGTTGACCATCGGGGGCCAGTGCGGGCGTTTCATTTAGCACTGTCCTGCTCCTTGTGACGGTTTGCATACATAAAAGGTTTCTTTGATTCCGGTTTTCGCTTCGTACTGTTGCGCAACGGCCTGCTGAACAGCGGGAACCAGATCTTCCGGGATCAGCGCGACAACACAGCCGCCGAAGCCGCCGCCGGTCATGCGCACGCCGCCTTGATCGCCGATGGTCGCTTTGACGATGTCTACCAGCGTGTCTATCTGCGGGACGGTAATTTCGAAATCATCGCGCATTGAGGCATGGGACTCCGCCATCAGTTGGCCCATACGTTGCAAATCACCTTTCTCCAGCGCGCTTGCCGCTTCAACGGTGCGCGCATTTTCGCTCAATACATGGCGAACACGTTTTGCGACTACCGGGTCCAGTTCGCTGGCAACGGCATTGAACGCCTCAAGGCTGACATCGCGCAGGGCCGGCTGCTGGAAGAAACGGGCGCCGGTTTCGCACTGTTCACGGCGGGTATTATACTCGCTGCCCACCAGAGTGCGCTTAAAGTTACTATTGATGATCACCACGGCGACACCTTTCGGCATGGAAACCGCTTTGGCGCCGAGCGTACGGCAATCAATCAGCAGCGCATGATCTTTTTTGCCGAGCGCAGAGATGAGCTGATCCATAATGCCGCAGTTACAGCCGACAAACTGGTTCTCGGCCTCTTGTCCGTTGAGCGCAATTTGCGCGCCGTCCAGCGGCAGGTGATAAAGCTGCTGGAAGACGGTGCCCACCGCCACTTCCAGCGAAGCGGAGGAGCTTAACCCGGCGCCCTGCGGCACATTGCCGCTGATGACCATATCCACGCCGCCAAACGCGTTGTTACGCTGTTGCAGGTGTTTCACTACGCCGCGCACATAGTTAGACCACTGCTGGCTATCGTGGGTCACGATCGGCGCCTCCAGTGAAAATTCGTCCACCTGATTGTCGTAATCGGCGGCAATCACCCGTACGGTACGATCGTCGCGCGGCGCACAGCTAATTACGGTCTGGTAATCGATAGCGCAGGGCAGAACAAAACCATCATTGTAATCAGTATGCTCGCCGATCAGATTGACGCGGCCTGGCGCCTGAATCGTGTGGGTGGCAGGGTAGCCGAAAATTTCAGCAAACAGCGCGCGCGTTTTCTCTTTCAGATTCATTTTTATACTCCGGATTCGCGAAAATGGATGTCGCTGACCGCGCGCAGGCGTTCAGCCGCTTGTTCTGCGGTTAAATCACGCTGGGTTTCCGCCAGCATTTCATAGCCGACCATAAATTTACGGACGGTCGCAGAGCGCAGCAGCGGCGGATAAAAGTGCGCGTGCAACTGCCAGTGTGCGTTTTCTTCACCGTTAAACGGCGCGCCGTGCCAGCCCATTGAGTAGGGGAAGGAACACTGAAACAGGTTGTCATAACGACTGGTCAGCTTTTTCAACGCCAGCGCCAGAGAGTCGCGCTGCTCGTCGCTTAAATCGGTAATGCGCAGGACATGCGTTTTGGGTAACAGTAGCGTTTCGAACGGCCACGCCGCCCAGTAAGGCACCACCGCCAGCCAGTGTTCGGTTTCGACCACGGTGCGGCTGCCGTCCGCCAGTTCCCGCTGGACATAATCCACCAGCATTGGCGAGCGCTGCTCGGCGAAGTAGGCTTTTTGTAAACGATCTTCGCGTTCGGCCTCATTCGGCAGGAAGCTGTTGGCCCAGACCTGTCCATGCGGATGCGGGTTCGAACAGCCCATCGCCGCGCCTTTATTTTCAAAGACCTGCACCCACGGATAGGTTTTGCCTAACTCGGCGGTCTGCGTCTGCCAGGTTCTGACGATTTCCGTCAGCGCGGGCAGGCTCAACTCCGGCAGCGTTTTACTGTGATCGGGAGAAAAGCAGATCACGCGGCTGGTGCCGCGCGCGCTCTGGCAGCGCATCAGCGGATCGTGGCTGTCCGGCGCATCCGGCGTGTCGGCCATCAGCGCCGCGAAATCGTTAGTAAAGACGTAAGTCCCTTTGTAATCGGGATTTTTATCGCCGGTGACACGCGTATTGCCCGCACACAGGAAGCAGTCCGGATCGTGGGCCGGCAGCATTTGCTGAGACGGCGTTTCCTGCGCCCCTTGCCAGGGGCGTTTTGCGCGATGCGGCGAAACCAGAACCCACTGGCCGGTAAGCGGGTTATAACGGCGATGCGGATGATCGATGGGATTAAATGGGGTCATAACAACGTCCTTAATCTGGGTATCCCTGCGGATGGCGTGACTGCCAGTGCCAGGTGTCCTGCGCCATTTCGTCAAGCGTGCGGGTGACGCGCCAGTTCAGCTCGCGATCGGCTTTGCTGGCATCTGCCCAATACGCCGGGAGATCGCCGTCGCGGCGCGGCGCGAAGTGGTAATTAATGGGTTTACCGCAGGCTTTACTAAAGGCGTTGACCACATCCAGGACGCTACTGCCGACACCCGCGCCGAGGTTATAAATATGTACGCCGGATTTGTCCGCCAGTTTTTCCATCGCCACGACGTGCCCGTCGGCTAAGTCCATAACGTGAATGTAATCGCGTACGCCGGTGCCATCCTCGGTCGGGTAATCATTGCCGAAAACGGCGAGCGATTCGCGACGACCCACGGCGACCTGGGCGATATAGGGCATCAGGTTATTCGGAATACCTTGCGGATCTTCTCCCATGTCGCCCGACGGGTGCGCGCCGACCGGGTTGAAATAACGCAGCAGCGCAATACTCCACTCCGGCTGGGCTTTTTGCAGATCGGTGAGGATCTGTTCTACCATCAATTTACTTTTGCCGTAGGGGCTTTGCGGCGTGCCGGTAGGAAAACTTTCGACGTAAGGGATCTTGGGCTGATCGCCATAAACGGTGGCAGAGGAGCTAAAAATAAGGTTTTTAACGTTGGCCGCACGCATGGCGCTGATTAACCGTAGCGTACCGTTGACGTTGTTGTCATAGTACTCCAGCGGCCTGGCGACCGATTCGCCGACGGCTTTCAGGCCGGCAAAGTGAATCACGGTATCAATCGCGTGATCGTGCAGAATTTCGGTTATAAGCGCTTCGTTGCGAATATCGCCTTCGACAAAGGTCGGGTGCTTACCGCCCAGACGTTCAATAACGGGCAGCACGCTGCGCTTGCTGTTGCAGAGGTTATCGAGGATGACGACGTCATGACCATTTTGCAGCAATTGTACGCAGGTATGACTTCCAATGTAACCGCTACCACCTGTAACCAATACTCTCATAATTCGCTCCGTTAAGCCTATGGTATGGAATAACCATAGCATAACAAAGATGCGAAAAGTGTGACATGTAATAAATTAGTGGAATCGTTTACACACTGGTGATTTTACGCATTTATATCAATTAAATGATTACAAATCATCTGGCTTGAGAATGCTTCTGCTTTTTATCCGAAAAAAAGGCGCGTTACGCGCCTGGGAATGAAACGGACGGGGCAGGAGCTGTCAGTCTTTTTTACGCGAGAGTAGCTTCCTGGCGAGCGCCCCGACAGCGACGACGCCGATGGCGGTCACTTTCCAGAATTTAAGCAACGCGATACCGAGCATAGCAAGCAGTCCTACTTTCTTGGCCGCGATACCGCCAATCAGCGCGGCGAGCCCATACTCCGCTATTTTGTCCGTTGATTCGTTGAAGTCAGCGTAGCGTTGTCCAGCGTTGAACTTGACGGAACTGAGAATTCTTTTCGCCAGAGGGATTTCATGGTCAACAGAACCTCTGACGGTCACCAGATTTAAAGAAAAATAACCTTCACGTCCCAGCAGATAGGTGTTGTAGTTCACGCCTTGTTCATTCAGTGGTTCGTTGGTGCCGATATCCTGGATGGCGGCGGACCAGATCAGACGATGATTGGTTGCATCGTAGGTAGGCTTCTCGATCCAGCTAATAATTTCTATCGGCTCAATGCCTTTTGCAATACGATCTTTATTCGCTTCTTTTGTGCCTTTGCGCAGGTTATCCATTAATTCATCGGCATCCCAATTTTTTGCATCATCATCTTTTACATAACCAGAATCATCATATTCGATAGAAATAAATCCATTCATTTCCTTTTTAAATACGAGACCGTAAAAATATTCATCGTCAACATAGTTACCAATTTCACGCATAAATACCGCCGCTTCTTTTGCGGGTATCCAGGTAAATCCTTCCGGCAGATTAAGCGTGGCTTTACCACCTAAACTAATTTTTGTCGGACCCGCAACGGCGGCGCGACTCATGCCTTCAACAGCGACCTCAACGGCGGTTTTACGCGCTTCCTGCGCAGCGGTCGGCTTTTGCTCAGCATAACTGCCGGGGCAAAATAACATGGCTGCCAGTAAAAATAGTATTATTTGTGGAAAACGAAAAGCCATAATAAATCCCTTATATTCACATACGACATCATTGTCGAAAATTTCAGGATTATTATGACAATGAGGCGGTCAGCGATTCAAGAGATAGTAAGCTTATCGACCGTTATTATTATTCATAATAAAAGGAGAGTGGTTCCAGAATGGCGCGCGGCGCCATTCTGATAATACATTTAATTATTGCATCGTCCGGAAACGTACTTATAGCTTTCGCCCTCTGGTACAAATTCCAGTCGGTGGGTAATACAGGCAGGCGCATCCTCTGCATGATGGGAAACGAACAGCAGTTGGGTCTCTCCCTGGCGAATTAATACATCCACAAAACGGCGTACCAGTTGGCGGTTCAGCGGATCCAACCCTTGCAGCGGTTCATCCAGAATCAACACTGTCGGATGTTTAACCAGCGCGCGCACGATCAGCGCCAGCCGCTGCTGTCCCCAGGAGAGACTGTGGAAAGGGGCATCCGCCGTGCGCTTATCGATTCCCAGAATATCCAGCCACTGTTGCGCCAGTTTTCGTTGCCTGTCTGAAACGGCCTGGTAAATGCCGATAGAATCGAAATAGCCGGAGAGAATGACATTGCGTACCGTGGTACTGACGCGGTAATCCAGATGTAAACTGCTGCTGACGTAGCCGATATGTTTTTTGATATCCCAGATTGTTTCGCCGCTTCCTCGCCGCCGCCCGAACAGCGTAAGATCGTTGCTGTAGCCTTGCGGATGATCGCCAGTAATAAGGCTAAGCAACGTAGACTTACCCGCTCCGTTAGGACCGACGATCTGCCAGTGTTCGCCTGGATTTACTCGCCAGCTTAGGTGGTGGAGGATAGGGCGATCGTTATACGAGACTACGCCATCGTTAAGTACGATCCGTGGTTCGCCATCGGGTAACGCATGGCGGGCGGAAGGTTGGTCCGGTTCGGGTAATTGTACGTCTGTCAGACGCTCGCTGTGCGCGAGTTGAGCGACCAACGCCCGTTGCAGTAACTCTGTCGTCGTTCCGGTTTCCGCCAGCGTACAGTCGGCAAGCACGCCGGCAAACTGCACGAAGTCCGGGATTTCATCAAAACGGTTGAGTACCAGCGCCAGGGTAATACCCGCCTGGTTCAACGCCGTCAGGCGTTGCGCCAGTTGTTGACGGGCGGTCACGTCAAGCCCGTCGAACGGTTCATCAAGGATCAATAACTCCGGCTCAGACATCATCGCCTGACACAGCAGCGCTTTTCGCGTCTCGCCGGTAGAAAGGTATTTAAAACGCCTGTTGAGTAAAGCGGAAATGCCGAACTGCTGCGCCAGCATCGCACAGCGGGCAGGATGGTGAACATCATCCTGAATAATTTCCGCGGTAGTGCGCCCGGTATCGTCTTCGCCAGGACTGAGCATATCGGTGTTATTACGTTGCCATTCATCGCTGACCAGCTTTTGCAATTGTTCAAAGGACAGACGAGTAATGCGGGTAAACTGACACTGGCGCTCGCCTGTTAATAATGGCAGTTCACCCGCCAGCGCGCGGGCGAGCGCCGACTTCCCGCTCCCGTTAGCCCCAACGAATGCCCAGCTATCGCCCGCATTGAGCGTCAGCGAATCCAGATGAAGTGTTTTTGTATCGCTCAGACGAAACGTGCCTTGCGAAATTTGCAACGATGACATTTTGCATCCCATTTTTTGCAGCGATGAATGACAGGGATACGTCTTTCGGCAACGGATGTCAATGTGCTTAGCACAACGTTGCAATAATCACTCTGTCCGCATTAAACCAGGCAATCACGTCATCGCCTTCCTTTAACGTGGCGGCATCTGAAGTCGGTATCGTGGCGCACAGCGTCTGGCCGTCCGGCAGCGCCATCAACACTTCACACTGTTCCGCGCCGCGCTCGATATGGCTGATCGTTCCCGACAACTGATTGTCAGCGGCGCGCGCAACGGCTGCATCCCGGGTAATGCCAACCCACGGCGCTTTTAGCAGGATCAGCACTTCTTTACCTTCCTCCAGGCCGAGACGCTCGCCGCTTTGCGCCGTCAGCGCGACTTTAAGCCGCGTTTTGCCGTCGGCCAGCAGCACATCGACATGCTGTTGCACCTGATCGCGATCGCGGGCGGTAATGGTGCCGAACCACTGATTTCGGGCGCTGGTTTGCAGTGAAAAGCGGGAAATAGCGGCCAGCAGACTGTCAAGCGGCAGGGCGTCATCGTCGCTTAACACATCGAACGCTTTTTGCTGAATTTGGCCCAGCAAATCGTAAAGCTGGATCAGACGCTGACCATAGCGGGTTAATACCGCGCCGCCGCCGCCTTTGCCGCCCGTTGCGCGTTCAACCAGCATATGTTCACTAAGCTGGTTCATGTCGTTTATCGCATCCCAGGCGCTCTTATAGCTGATTCCCGCGTCTTTCGCGCCCTGACTAATCGAGCCGGAAAGCGCAATGTGTTTCAGCAGAGAGATACGTCGGGGATCGGCAAAAAGCTTTTGCTGAAGTTTCAGGGTAAGAAGGATTTCGGCCTGCATAACCAGCTCCTGGTAAAAAGACTATTGTGACTGAAAAGCGCGTCAGCGCAAAGCCGACCGCACAAAAGGGGAGTGCTTTTCTGTGTGATGCGGTTAAAATACAAAAAGGACTATATCTGGAGTTGCCCATGTTAGAGTTATTAAAAAGTCTGGTATTCGCCGTCATCATGGTACCGGTAGTGATGGCCATCATCCTCGGTCTGATTTACGGTCTGGGTGAGGTGTTCAACATTTTTTCCGGTATCGGTCAGAAAGACCAGTCCAGACAGAACCGCTGATTTCCCCAAACGCCCGCTCAGTCGGGCGTTTTTGTTACTCAAGATCCTGCTTTTCCTGCCGATATTTTCTGTGTTTAATCGTTAATGGGTATGAATAACCGCTGGGAAACCCCTGAGATTATCGTTATATTGTCGTTTACATAACGAAACGCACAAGGAGTTACAGATGGCGCATTCCTGGTTACGCCTGGTCGCAGGGGCGACATTATCTTTCGTCATCGCTGGTCATGCGCTGGCGGATGAAGGCAAGATCACCGTATTTGCCGCCGCGTCGCTAACGAACGCGATGCAAGACATTGCGGCAGAATATAAAAAAGAGAAAAATGTGGATGTGGTCTCCTCATTCGCCTCCTCTTCAACGCTGGCGCGCCAGATAGAAGCGGGCGCGCCGGCGGATCTGTTCATCTCTGCTGACCAGAAATGGATGGATTACGCAGCCGATAAAAAAGCGGTGGATACCACGACGCGCGAAACATTGCTTGGCAATAGCCTGGTGGTGGTGGCGCCGAAAGCCAGCGAGCAAAAACCGTTTACCATCGACAACAAAACGGACTGGATTCGTCTGCTGAACGGCGGACGTCTGGCAGTGGGCGATCCGCAACACGTACCGGCGGGAATTTATGCCAAAGAAGCGCTGCAAAAGTTGGGCGCATGGCAAACGCTTGAACCGAAACTGGCGCCGGGCGAGGATGTGCGCGGCGCGTTGGCGCTGGTCGAACGTAACGAAGCGCCTTTGGGCATTGTATACGGTTCTGATGCGGTCGCCAGCAAGGGGGTCAACGTGGTGGCGACGTTCCCGGAAGATTCACATAAAAAAGTGGAATACCCCATCGCTATCGTGGAGGGGCATAAAAATGCGACCGTCAGCGCGTTCTATGATTACCTGAAAGGACCGCAGGCCTCGGCAATCTTTAAACGTTATGGATTTACGACGAAGTAATGATACTGACCGATCCAGAATGGCAGGCTGTCCTTCTTAGCCTGAAAGTGTCTTCCCTGGCCGTGCTGTTTAGCCTGCCGTTTGGGATCTTTTTTGCCTGGTTACTGGTGCGATGCCGGTTTCCGGGCAAAGCCTTACTTGATAGCGTCCTGCATCTGCCGCTGGTGCTGCCGCCGGTGGTGGTCGGCTATCTGCTGTTGGTGTCGATGGGGCGACGCGGGTTTATTGGCCAGTGGCTGTATGACTGGTTCGGTCTCACGTTTGCCTTTAGCTGGCGCGGCGCCGTGCTGGCGGCGGCGGTGATGTCCTTCCCGCTGATGGTGCGGGCCATTCGGCTGGCGCTGGAGGGGGTGGATATCAAGCTTGAACAGGCCGCCAGAACGCTGGGCGCCGGGCGCTGGCGCGTTTTTCTGACTATCACCTTACCGCTTACCCTGCCGGGCATTATTGTCGGTACGGTGCTGGCGTTTGCCCGTTCGCTTGGCGAATTTGGCGCAACCATTACCTTTGTTTCCAATATTCCGGGCGAAACCCGCACCATACCTTCCGCCATGTATACCTTGATCCAGACGCCGGGCGGGGAGAGCGCGGCGGCGAGGCTGTGCGTGATTTCGATTGTATTAGCGCTGATTTCGCTGTTGATTTCTGAATGGCTGGCGCGGATTAGCCGTGAACGGACGGGGCGCTAACCATGCTGGAGCTTAATTTTTCCCAGACGCTGGGAACGCACTGTTTAACCCTCAACGAAACGCTGCCAGCCAGTGGGATCACGGCTATCTTTGGCGTCTCCGGCGCGGGAAAAACCTCGCTGATTAATGCCATCAGCGGTTTGACTCGCCCGCAAAAAGGACGCATCGCGCTGAATGGCCGAGTGTTGCATGACGCGGAAAACGGTATCTGTTTAACGCCGGAAAAGCGCCGCATCGGTTATGTTTTCCAGGATGCGCGCCTGTTCCCCCATTACAAAGTACGCGGCAATTTGCGCTACGGCATGGCGAAAAGCATGACCGGTCAGTTTGATAAGCTGGTGTCGCTGCTGGGAATTGAAGCGTTGCTTGATCGCCTGCCGGGGAGCCTGTCCGGCGGAGAAAAACAGCGCGTAGCGATAGGCCGGGCATTGCTCACCGCCCCGGAGTTGCTGCTGTTGGACGAACCGTTGGCCTCGCTGGATATCCCGCGAAAACGCGAATTACTGCCGTACCTGCAACGGCTGGCGCGGGAAATCAATATTCCCATGCTGTATGTCAGCCATTCTCTCGATGAAATTCTCCACCTGGCGGATAAAGTCATGGTGCTGGAGGATGGACAGGTTAAAGCGTTTGGCCCGCTGGAGGAGGTCTGGGGAAGCAGCGTTATGCACCCGTGGCTGCCGAAAGAGCAACAGAGCAGTATTCTGAAAGTCAGCGTGCTGGAGCATCACCCGCATTATGCCATGACCGCTCTGGCGCTTGGCGACCAGCACCTGTGGGTAAATAAACTCAATCAGCCGCTGCAATCCACACTGCGTATTCGTATACAGGCGTCGGATGTCTCGCTGGTACTACAGCCGCCGCAGCAGACCAGTATCCGCAACGTATTGCGGGCAAAAGTGGCGAATTGTTATGACGATAACGGACAGGTGGAAGTCCAGCTTGAGATAGGCGGCAGAACGCTGTGGGCGCGAATAAGCCCGTGGGCCAGGGATGAGCTGAATATCAAGCCTGGCCTGTGGCTTTACGCGCAGGTGAAAAGCGTTTCTATCACCGCCTGACTATAGCAGGTGGGTGTAAATAAATTTGGCGATGCTATCGGTAGTGTTATCGCCGATCACAACGTCAGCGCGCGCTTTCACCGCCTCATCGGCGTTGCCCATCGCAACGCCGGTGCCTGCCGCCTCCAGCATACTGATGTCGTTGTAGTTATCGCCGAAAGCGATCACATTTTTCATTGACCCTCCCTGCGCTTCTATCCACTGGGTAAGGCGCTTGCCTTTACTGTTGCCTTTGCGCGCGATATCCACCTGATCGTGCCATGACCATTCGCACTCCAGGCCAAGCGCCTGTTCAACATGCTGACCGAACCGCTGTAGTCTGGGAATATCTTCATCGGTAAGCGCAAACTTCCACACGGCATTCACGTCGCGCGCCGCCTGCGCCAACGAAGAGACCTGTGTAAAGGTCGGACGTTGCTCCGGCGGCAAGGTCTGCGCCCACCGGGAGGTACGCACGACGTGACCGGTTGGGTGTTCGTAAAGCATAGCGTCATCAACATACATCAGGCCGTGAATCTGATGCTCATCCAGTAAATCAATCAACTGCAACGCCTTATCCACGGGCATAGGATCGGCATCCAGGACAGTTTTAGCTTGATAATCATACAAATGAGTTGATCAAAATACAAAAAAATGGCACCCTAATCCGAGTTGAGATTATACCGTTATCGGGGTGTCGTTATCATGATAAAAACCTTCATATATAGCCGTGTTTCTAGCCAAGAACAGTTAAGTGGGGGCGGGTTAGACCGTCAAGAAACGGACGTTCGCGAGTACGTCACCCGTAACGGATTAGACCAGTACGAAATAGTGGCAATGGTAGATCGCGGCATATCTGGCTATGACGGTAGTAATATGCGTGATGGTGAATTAGGTAAATGGTACAAAGATGCGATTACGGGTATGTATTGGGGTAGTCATTTAGTATTAGAAGCGATTGACCGTTTTAGCCGCCGTGATCCTATGCTGGCAATGGAAGATTTTACCGTATTAGTTAATAAGGGCGGTATTAAAGTACATATAGTAAAATTTAATACATTCATCAATGGCGATAACTTGCCTATGTTATCTATGATGATGAATCTTGCACATAGTGAATCTAAACAGAAAAGTGATCGTATTAGTAAAGGTTGGCAACGTCGCCGCCGGATGGCATTAGATAACGGTACTGCTATTACCGCACGTACACCATATTGGATCGATGTAAGGGATAATGAGTACCGTCTTAATAATAGTTCTATTGCAGTAGTAGAAGCGTTTGCAATGTACAAACAAGGTTTATCATGTGGATTAATTGCAAAGAAACTAAATGAATTGAAACATTACTTTCCGTATATGTGGACTAAAACCGCAGTACAACATATTGTCGATGGACTTAATACATCGGGTATCATCGATGCACCACGTGCCATTAAAACTATTAAGGCATTTTATAAATCTGGTTTTAGTGTCGAAGATATTGCAAAGAAAATGAATGCAGAATTCCAATTCATGAAGGAATGGAACGCACCCGCAGTACACAAACTACTACAAAATAAATCGGTAACTGGATTAGTAGAGATTCAGAAACGCAAACTTATTCAGGAGTTTGATAGCGACGGGAAGCCACTAGAATTACGTACTAAAAGCGAAGGTGAAAAGTACTTTGAATCTATATATCCACAGATCATTAGTATCGATGATTTCGAACTAATTCAAAAATTATTGGAATCAAATCGTAAAGTAGATACCAAGACCGGAAAGGGACAAACAACGGGCGGTACTGTTACGCAAAATGAAGACGGTGAATTAGTTAAGCAATTCATTCTTTCGTCATTATGCCGTTGCTATAAATGTGGTGGTGCAATGTTCAATAACATTGTGCGGTCGAAACGTAAGAACGGCAAAGTAGATACCTATTCGTATTTGCGTTGCCTCAATGAACGCGATGCACACTGCGACGTTAAAGCATTAAACTACCCCGTAATCGAAAGGGCGATTATAGAACACGTCAAGGGATTGAATTTTGATACCATGTTCAAGGGTACTAATAACAGTGAACTAGAATTACTCAAAACACGAGAAGTAGAACTACTACGCGATATAGCCACGTATGAAGACGCTATAGCCGCTAGGAAGGCCGCAGGAAAAAATACTAGTCCTGTACTGGTTACATCATTAGTCGATGCACAAGACGATTTAGAGGCGTTACAGAAGAAGATTAGAGCCATATCGGGCGTTACCGTAAACGCCGAGGAACTAACGAGCCTGAATGAATCCGTATTCGATGTAGCAGAGTATGAATTACGTAACATGGTAGAACTAGAACTACAGAAGATCATTAAACGCATTACCTTTAATTGTACTGAAAAGAATATCTACTTTATTACCATTCAGTACAATACAGGTACAGTTCTACAGCATGGACTTAAAGTAGATAAGAAGAAAGGCGTAATAGAAACTTATGAACTTCATGAAGGGAATAAGGGTTATGTAAGTAATGGAGAAGTAATTACACCTGCATTAATAGAAGCCGCAGAAAGTAAAAATATTGGAATTTTCGAAGGTAAGGTTATGTAAAGAAAATTTACAAAAAAAACGGTAATTCGGGAATAATTACGAAGATCTTTATTTTTGATCACCGCAATAATAAACTATTCCAATTGGTGATAAGGGGCATATATGCCCCATTTTTTTGTTTTCCCTAAATAGATTAAAATAGTAGGAAAATACTTATATGGAATGGCTAATTACAATACTTGTACTTTTAATCGGATTTACCATTATGGTAACTGGATTCATTAAGTACTTGTTTATTTTATTCATGATTTGGCTTATTTGGGACGGTTTTTTACGGATTTTGATAAATAATCGTAGAAAGTTGGGACAAAATGCGATTCATGAGCTATTATAGATATGGGAAATAAATATAATAAATCAGACGTAGTTAAACACGCCTCGCAAGGGGCGGTTTTTTTGCACGTAAAAAACATAAAAATGAATGTCAAAGGAGTATTCATGAAAGACACTAAAGCAAAACAAATAACAGTACGCATTACCAAAACACAAGAAGATACTTTACAAAGAATGGTAGATAGTGGTGAACATAAATCTATCGCCGCCGCCGTACAGTACCTTATCAATAAAGAAGCAGCCTTAAAAAGCAATTAACAAAAAAAAGTGGGTAACTGCCGAAACAGTTAACCCACAGGAGAATATTATAATGTATAGGAGTATTTATAGTGAGTAGACCCCGTAAGATTTACGACAATAGCGAGTTAGTACAGATCATGAAAGGTTATTCGTACTTGAACCAATTGACCAACGAAGGACAGAAGATCATTAGTGATGCAATAGATTCGGTACTTTCAAGTAGTAGAAACAAAGTAAGTAAGAAAGTAATATTCAAGATGGTATGTAAAATAGAAAGTCTCTCTACCAGTGAAGTAGAATCATTCTTAAACTTTGAAAAACAATTTAAGGGTGAAAAGAAGTTGGCTAAATCATCCATCTACAATTACCGCAATATAGCCCATCGTGCAGCCGTCGAACTACTGGAAGCATACAACCACGGAGTAATGATTAAGTACACTCTCAATGGTGATGCACGTAACCTAACGAGCGACGAAACGAACAAACTAAAACAGATGCTACATGACGGTACGAGCCTAATGCGTATCAAGGCATATATTAATAGCTTATGAGTTTTTCCAACAGTTTTAAGTGGATTTTTAAAAAATGGAAAAACTATTGGAAAAATCAACGGTAGAATGCGGCTTACAGGGGTGTTTTTGGGGTTTTTCCAACTATATTAATATTATTTTGAGTTTTAATGGAATAACAAAGTTTTTTCTTTAGCGAAGCAGATTTATTTCATATTCTGAATGTCTACCGCAAGCGTTAGCCATTGAAAATATATAATTAATAAGAGCGAAACTTGCCCGTTTTGGCAATCGCAAGCGATACCAAACCCGATCCCCGTTACTCCCCTTTAATTAAGTACAGAAGTGACTTAGGACAAAGTATTTTTGAGTTATGCCCCGAAGTCACCGCCGCCACCGAGCCGAGCCGATCCGCCCGCCGAGGGCTTAATATGAGGAAATAAAGAAATGAATAACCAACAACTTTACATTATGGCAGTAGAAGGAAGTAACACACTTTTAAAAGTAGGACTACATAATGATCCAGTAGAACAACTTTTCGAGTACCAAAGCAATGCAACCAGTACAATAACATTGATGGTAGTAAGTGACAGTATGACTTTTGATAAAGCATATGGTTTATATGAATCCATAATGAATACTTTACCAACTATACCGCCAGAATTGGGAACTAAATTTCATAATCAACAAAACCAATCACTTTTAGAACTAACACAATTAGAGAACATCATGACAATGATCGGTAATGTATATGAAATAATGAAACGCACAATAGACTATTCACCAATCCAACAAACTTACTACAATAACAAGATTATACAAAAACAATGCAATACGCCAGTAAGTGAAATAGCAAATACTATGCCCGAATTTAAATCTACGGGAAATAAATCTGTCGATGATGTGATGATGAAAATTCGTGGTGGTCGTACTGAATCATTTAAACTATAGGAGTAATACAAATGAAAAAGAATTGGCACAAAGGAAACATAACCAATAACTACCGTAAATTTGGTGCAGATAAGAATGGGATGTACTCAAAGCCAGTACAAACCCCATTGACCGATACACCCCCCGTAGGTGAGGAACTACAGGAATGCATATGCCAGTACATAAGCACCTACCGCAAAGAACACGCCCAGACACCCGCCTATACGCATCTAAACCGCCGCTATGGGCTTAGAGCAACAAAGGCATACTACAGAGGACTAGACAATGAAACTTAAAGAAGAAGACGACAGGATCACGCACAAGATACGCAAGTACGAAAGCGGCGAAACCATCACCGTATACCCACAGGTACTAATATACTACGGACAGGACGATCTAAGGATCGTCTACCATATGTACAGCAAAGTGTTTAGCCAGGAGTACATAGAAGAAGGCCGAAGCCGCCATTTACCTACATTCGTAGGTATGAGTGAGGCCGAATTGTTCCAACAATCGGTACTATATGACGTAGAAAAAATCATTACTATTCAACAAGAAATGATTTTTATAGAAAATAGTAGTTGCAAGCCAATATAGTAGCTACTACTATTGAAACTCCAGCAACAACACGGAGTGACAAACATGAAGAAGTACAAAAGCTTCACTGCTAACTACGTAAAGGATTTAAATGAATCCTCAATGGGTTTTTATGCCAACGTAGAAGTACAGACCCACGACAACGGTACTACGG
Source organism: Salmonella sp. JXY0409-18 (assembly GCF_020268625.1). NCBI lineage: Bacteria > Pseudomonadati > Pseudomonadota > Gammaproteobacteria > Enterobacterales > Enterobacteriaceae > Salmonella > Salmonella sp. JXY0409-18. The sequence continues at coordinate 3,061,719 of NZ_CP084216.1, read as the reverse complement.
CACAAATTAGTACCTATGCAATGGATAATCCAAACTACGCATTCTTTGCATTTGAATCGGGTTTACAGGTATCCGTAGACTATAACAACGGGATCATGAAAATCGGTACTACCGATAATCATGTAGAACGTGATTTACGTACTCACCCTTGCTATGCAGGTAAACAACGTAATGCACTTATTCGCGTATACATTCGTTTCATATTGGGACGCATCGCCAGCCACGCCGAACAAGAAGCATTATCCGATTTCGTAATTAATGAATTGGCAGGTGATCATGATCATTACATTTAAAATCACTGCCGAGCGTGTTTTATTCGTACTATTAATGATTATTTTCGTACTAACTGGACAATATTAATGAAAGCAATCGATGTAGTTTATTCTGTTTTAGCACAATCGAATATTTCTACCATCGTTAGGGAAGTGATCGCGTCACCGCTTCCCGCCTACCAACGCCACGCACTGGTACAGAATATTGAACAATGTATCAGTACATGCGAGGGGGCGTTAGACGATGGCTATCAAGTACAAGACTTGCCCCGCGTATTGGGTGGTAAAGGTACATTGTTAGATGTTTTCAAAAGCTATGCACGTACATTAGAGGAACAATATAAAATGACTTTACAAGAATATATCCCCCTGCAAAATGCCGTAGATGCCGCGACCTATGGTTATGCCGAACGCCGTAACATTACTATCGAAGAATCGATGGTAGATGGAATGCACGTAGTTGTATTTGGCATGAAAGGTTATATTCAGCCTTTATTTGTACTCTATGCATGTCAGGACGGATCATTTAGTTGGAAACAAAATATCAGCCTTGCACCGAGTGTTAAGGAAGAATTACCCGCATATTATCAAAACTGCAAAATGCTTAGGGTAATGATTGAGTACGTAGCCAAAGAACATAGCTACGAAATTAATGCTAAAAAATGAGACTCAATATAATTGCTGGTGGTCTAATTACCGAAGTGTACGACGATCACGATAAAAAGGTAGGTAGCGTTTCAATGAGTAAACAGGAACGCCACCGCAATAAACCATATACCGATGGTAAGCAATTCTACGCATCATTTAACGAGGCATTACTTGCACTACTAACACGTAAGAAGGTTAACATCCATAATGTTTTCTGATCCAGCTATGGAAAAAGTACGGCAAGAAGTAAGGGAACTAAACGAAATAGTAATTACTGTTATACGTTCCCTTTCTACCGAAGATGTACTAATACTATTTGGTGATAGTATTATTGGAGATACTATTAATCTAGTCAAATCCATTAAAGAGGAAAATCTATATAAACTAATAGAAACTAATCAAACACTACTTTCATTAAATTATGAGGTACTGAAAAACATGTTACGGGGTAGCTAATACCCCAATACATTGATACATTGCATTCTTAAATCACATGGAGACTAAAGAATGAAAACCATTACTACTAAGTTTATCGCTACTGTACTGAATGATGACTATACCCCCGCAATGTTACAGGCGGACGGCGACCGCCGTAATGAGCTGGCGAACATGGACACGAACGAACTACAGACGCTGATAGATCGCCTTGCAGACGTCATTCCAATGGTCAACGAGATACGCGGCCAGAAGCGACAAGAAGCAATGAAACTCTTAGAAGGTGTGGTAGAGACGGGATCTTTTGCAAGCGTACAGGAGCTACTACAGGCCGTTACAGGCGGTACTACTAGTGCTACCGAAGAACCACGGACAAAGGCAAAGACCAAACAAAAGACTACGACCAATAACAACCGAGTCTACAGGGTGGAGATCTACGACAATGCAGCAGACGAACGCCGTACATATACCATCGTGAATAATGTACTACCGCCGACACTACAGAAAGATCCGGCATACATGGCATTGGTCGCAAAGAATCCAGAACTTGCCGACCCGACAGAATTACTTATGGCATACAGTACCGAATATCGTGATACACATCCGATCAATGCTAAATATGAAAAGGTAGAATTTCATATCAATGAACGCGGTCGCCTGAATGCAAAGGCAATGAAATTTTACGAACAATATAAAAAGAAAAACCCAAACGCAACTACGAGCGAATTTAAAACCGTAGTAATGGATAACTATAAGAAGGTGTAAAATGAAAAAGATCATTGCAATGGGTATTGCTGTACTAATTACTGGCTGTAGCAATAATCATTACGCATTCATGGACGATGCAGTAGTAGGAGATATAAACGGGCGTACCCTAGTTATGTTCCCGATTGGTAATGATCAGTACCGTCCACAGTTCGCTAGTGATTGTCCACCCGTACTATTGGGTGAAGATCGTCCTAGCACTGGTGGCTGTATCATCGACGGATACCGCCTAGCTAATGTTCACTCATTCAATGAACACAAAGCCCACGGTAGCCACACGAACGCCACCACAGCACCACAACGCCCCAATATGATTGGGTTAGATGTGCCAGCGTCTACTATTTCAATTCCCGATAACATCTAATACGAGGACAGCGTAATAATGAAAAAAATATTACTCGCACTATTATTAATATCGTCCTATAGCTATGCCGATCGCTATGATAACTGCAATGCACAGGTGTATAGAGACGGTAAACCCGTAGATAAAGAATTTCAGGTAGATGTACTGGACTATAAAAACCGTTTTGAATTAAGACAGGGAAGTACTTTTATCGGTGCATCGCCAGTACTTGAATCTACCAATAGATATAACGGCAATATGAAACGCATCACCAATGAGGCCGAATGGCGTATAGATGATAACGGTACTAAAACCTATTCCATCGAATACTACGCCACTAAATCAACATTAAAAGTAACCTGCAAATAAGGAAATATACATTAAAAATATATTCAAAGAAATAGGCCAAGTACAATCACATGAACAAGGATTCACTTTCATCTACAAAGGAAAGGAATTTAAATACCATAAAGAAAATGATTGCTTAGTCTATCAGGACAAAGACCTAATAGTAATCGTAACCTGTAAGGAATTGGAACTAGACCGACTTCCGGTAGATGCACCACTACCACAGGAATTTATAGACTTAGATAATGAGTTGAACAAATACCGCTAACATAAAGCCAGCCTAACCGCTGGCTTTTTTTATGCCTAAATACTTTCATAACTGAGGGTAATTTATGGCAAGAGTAACTAAAAAAGAATCGGCAAATCATAATAAGGTAATGGATCTAATTCATTCCGACCGTGAACTAACATTCGATGATAAAGAATTCATATTCAAAAATTATAGAGGCGATGGCATTGGTGCAACGGGTGCATTTTTTACGCCCGATGGGTTAGCGTGTGATTTTGTATTAGATGCTGGCTGTACTGGACAATGCATAGAACTATGTGCAGGTATCGGTATTCTAAGCTACTATCAGTACCGCCGAAATAAACCCAAACATATTACTTGCATAGAAATAAATCCCGAATACGTTCAAATCGGTAAACGTATCCTACCACAAGCCGAATGGATCACAGGAGACGCCCTAGAATACACTCCTACGCGTTTTTATGATGTAGCCTATGGAAACCCACCATTTGGTAATATAAAGACGTCACAGAGCGTTACAGGCCGTTATAGAGGATCTGAATTCGAATACAAGATCATCGACAGGGCAAAAGACTATGCATCATACGGGGCGTGGATAGTCCCACAGTCAAGTGCAGGCTTTAAGTATTCAGGTCATACCTTCTATGACCGTTCGATACAGTCTACTAAGTACGGACGATTTGAAAGGGAAACGGGGCTTGTACTACACGGAGGTGTAGGAATAGACACGAGCATATACAAGGATCAATGGAACGGTACGACCGTTATATGTGAATCCGTGATAGTGGATTATGACGGTACTAATTTATAGGGAAATAACATCATGCAAACATATATTCATTTCAGCAATGGAACTACTACAATTGACACGGACGGCAACAAATCAGGATATGAATATACCCGCCACGATCTAAATAACATATTAGATATTCATCTAGTATTGGGTAGTCCCTATTACGTACACGTACACATAGGTAATGACTATCTAATACTACGACATAAATACATTACATTTAACTATCACAATAATTCAGTACAGATCGGTAATAAAACCTACGCAATGGAACGATACCGAGGAACGGAACAAACACACATCCAGCAATTGCAATCACTCGCCATTGAAATGACCGACAACGGGACGATATACGGGCAACGTTTACCCTATGACATATGCATAACAATTCATTTTAATCATGAATGCACAATTCTGTACTGATAGGTAAAAACTATCACATATGGCACGAAATGTTCAAAATAGATATTGACAAATCAAAATATATAGGTTCTCCCTCGTGATTTAGGAAAATCGAGAGTTTCCGCCGCCCGTTGTAACTTTAATACGAAAGTTTTTGAAAGTTAAATAATCAAATTCGAGCATAAACGCTCACAAACGAACATCGCGATAGTTTTTATCAATCAACGCGAAATGAATAAAGAGTGAATAAAAAATGAATACATTAAGTCTTAAAACAATCCAAGACCGCTACGGCTATGAACTATCGCAGATTAGCCGCTGGCAAGACGAGGGATTAGATCTTACATGGCCTGAGAATCAGATCAATAACTGGATTGTAACAAATAAAATTAATCCCATGAGAAAAGGCGACCCCGCATTAAAGGCCGAAAAGATGCAGGAAGAAATACGCCTAACACGTGCAAGAGCCGACCAACAAGAAATAGACACAATGAAAGCTAGTGGCGAAATGGTACTAGTAAATGACGTTGCCGGCGAACTAGCAAAATATTGCTTACAGCTTAAAACAGCAATTAGAAATATTCCCCTGAATGTATATTTGCAACTTGCCGAAATTGCCGATGATCCGTTAGCAATGAAAAACTTATTAAGTACAAAAATCGATGAGGTACTATTAGAATTAGGAACGATGAAATATGAAGAAGGATTTACACCTACACCTACAGAACAAACTACAGAAGATACTACGAGCAGGAAACGAAGCACTAAAGCCACCAAGAAAAATAAAGCCGAGTAAATGGGTAGAAGAAAACACCTACTTTATTTCCGGCCCCTTACGTGGTAATCGTACTACCTTATTTGAATTTCAGAAAGAACCACTAGACACTATTATAAATCCAAAAGTACGAAAAGTTGTTTTAGTATCAAGTGCACAATTACTTAAGACTTCTACATTAGTAAACGCCAGCTATTATCTAATGGCAAATAATCCCGCCAATATGCTACATGCATCAATTACGGGACAAATGCTAAAGAAATTTAAAACAGGTAATTTCGAACAAGGAATTAAAGCAAGTCCTACACTACAGGAACTAGTAACAAAGAAAACCGATAAGACTAGTACAAACGACCAGTATCAAACAGAATGCCGCGACGGGACGATGATCTACTATGCGTCATTGGGTGCACCTTCACAGCTACGTAGTGTAACGGCAAAGTACTTATTCTTAGATGAAATATCAGGAGCCACAGAAACCGACGAGGGCGACCCGATTGCATTGGTAGAACAACGTGCAACTACATTTGCCGACAGTCTAATAATGATGAGTAGTACGCCCGTCACGCCCGACGATCCCGTAATGGTTGAATTTAATAAAAGTGATCAACGTCATTTCTATGTACCGTGTCCCCATTGTGGCGAGTACCACACCCTAGAATGGAAGAATGTAAAATTCGATTGGGTAATTGTCGATAACGGACGACGCAAGCGAGCCGACCCCGAAACGGCAAAGTTACATTGTCCACACTGCAACCACGCAATAACAGACGTAGAACGAAACCGAGCCGTAACAAAGGGATATTGGAAAGCAGACCGACCAGAAATTACGGACGTGGTAGGATTTCAGATTAGCCGCCTTTATTCACCACTAACTACGATTAAGAAAATAGTACAAGACTTTGCCGACGCACATTATAACTTTGACCTACGATCATTCTATAACCTTAGTCTAGGACTACCATATGAAGATGAACACAATAAACAAATTGATCTAACACTATTAGAAAACCAACGCGACTATTCAATCAATATTAAAAAAATACCGGACGATTGTTTAGGGTTATTTGTGGGAATTGACCAACAATTAGATAGATTGGAATGTACTACAATCGGTATTACGGACAATGAGAAAAAGATATATGTACTAGATCATAGAACCTTTTCGGCAATCGATACGACGAAAGTAGAATCACCTGCATATAAAGAGTTAGTACAATTCCTTAAGTACCCATTCAAGACAATGAACGGCAAACCCCTACGCCGCTTTGCTGCATTTATCGATAGTGGTAACGGTAACGCAACTTCTACGGTATATCGCGTATGCGGTCAATATCGACAGAATGGCGAGAAGATATTAACGGCAGTTAAAGGTAGTGGACAACCACACACCGAACTATTCCGCAAATCTAAAACAGCAGGTAAAGAATTTATTCTACTAAACGTCAATGAAGGTAAAAACTATATAGCCAAATTGATTTCACAATCTGTTAGTGCCGAGCATGAAAACTTTGCCAATAACATTTATTTCAGTGGCGATCTACCGGACGATTATTTTATTCAGTTAACTAGTGAACGTAGAGTATTCAGGGGCGGTAATTACGTATGGGAAAAAAGAACCAAATCAAATAATGACCGTAACGAAATGTTAGATACATTGAACTACGCATTAATTAGCGTCAAGTGGGTACTAAGTCGATTGGGTGCACATCCATTTAAGGAACTACGAATATATAACGCCAATCAATTACGTAAAGTACAATCTGAATTCGACAACGATATAGATTTTAGTAACATCGATACCGAAGATACACAACCACAACCAATAAATACTAAAGCAACTACACAACCAATAAATAAAAGAAGGCGTACTAGTTTTATTGCTGGTGGACGTAGTTATAAATTTAAATAAGGAAAAATACAAATGGCAAGAAGCAGAAGTACGAAAGCACAGAACGCCAGACCAGTAGATTTTAAATCTGCAATTTATATCGGTGAGGACGTAATGCCAGCATTCCCCGAAGGATCTAGTATTGAAATTATTCTACCCAATGGAAATAAAGAATCATATGCATATCCATATGATCCAGTTAGTACCGCTACATGGGTAGAAGGTATGGCAACCGTAATTATCAAAGACGGTAATCAATCGGTAGAACATTTCCAGATCGTTGACCCTACGAACATTGCAAATAACTATAACCAGTTAATGGGAATTCTCAAAGACATTGACGCCGTAATAGAATCACGTCTAACTGGTGGTGGCATTCTACAAACTACTATAAATAACAAAACATTGATTAGTGAATCTCTAAGCTCACTCTATGCCATTCGTGCGGCATACGTAAAAAGAATCAATGCAGAATTAGCCAAGATTAATAAGACCAATCCCAATAATCCGATTAAGTCTATTAGTCGTTTCAATAGAGGATATAAATTTTAATGTGGTTTAAGAATAAAAAAGCCGAACCAAAAACCAAAAAGGAAGTACCGACAATTAAAGGTGATATTCGTACAAAAGAACGTCTAATCAAAAATCCTACTTTCAAACGATCATTGGGATCGGCAATGACAACAAAACAGGCAATCGACACGGCACTAGGACTAGGGGCAAGTTTCGTAACTGCCGATGTAAACGGACTAATTAACCGTAGTCTAGCGTCAATGGTAATAGCTAGCCGTGACTTAAGCATTAATAACCCAATTGCTAAAAAGTACTTTACCGAAACCGCTAGCGGCGTAGTAGGTAGTCAGGGTATCTATGTTCGTCCCGATGTACATCTATACGAAGACGAACAAGAAAACATCCGAATCAGTCAGGAACTAGAATCACGTTTCTATGACTGGTGCGACAATCCCGACCGTTTTGATATTAATGGTGTACTAGATTTTAGTACATTCCAAAACCTTGTAGAAAAAGAACGAGCTATCGGCGGTGAAATTTTCATTCGTATTCATAATATCAATGGCAATATTAAAATTGAATTAATCAATGGTATCCGTTGCCCGACCAATAACAATATGTTATTTGCCGACGGTCACTATATTTCAAACGGCATTGAATATAAAGATGGTAAACCTATTGCGTACTATTTCATGCGTTATAATCCAATTACCTATAGCTATGATTATGCAAACCCCGAACGCGTAGACGCAAGCGAAATACTTCATTATTTTCAACAAGAATTTCAATGTAACCAAGAACGCGGAATACCCGATCTAGTATGTGCCGAACCATTACTAAGTGAATTAGATAGTTTCCTAGAAGCAAGTCTAGTTACTAAGAAAGTAGGATCGGCGGTAATGGGCTTTATCGAAAATGATGCATCCGAAAGTGATGATATTTCCCTAGACGATGGAACACCAAACTATTTCGATAACGAAGCCTTAGAACCGGGGGCACTTGTAGAACTACAGCCAGGACAACGCCTAAAAGATTTCAGCCCAAAGGCCGCTACTGACGGTATTAGTGAGTATGTAGATCAACAAATGACACTAATTTCTATGGGACTAGGAATTACCCGCCAAACATTAACGGGCGATACTTCATCGGCTAGTTATTCGGCAAGCCGTCTAAGTGACAAGATTCAACAAAATACATATGCATCCCGTACAAATCTATTAAAAGTAAAAGTACTTAAACCGTTATATCGTTTATGGTTGCGTCAAGAATTACTAAATAATAGTAATGAGATGGGATTAAAGTTTAGTGATTTTAATGCACTTCTAGAAGCACAATATCATACACAACGTCCCGTTAGTTTAGATCCGCTAAAAGATGCACAGTATGCCGTAATGATGCTAGATGCAGGATTAGCAAGTAAAGCCGAAATTATTGCAGAGTCTGGTAGAGATCCCGCCGTAGTATTAGCCCAAATTGCAAAAGAAAAAGAGGACGCACAATTACAGGAAGTAAAACAGGATGAGCAAGGAAGCGAAACCGAAACTAATCAAACCCCAGACGAGGGAAATTAATGTAACACAAATCAGTAATGCAATTGATGATAGTACACGTACCGTTGAAATTGCATTCATGAGTGAAGAACCAGTAGTACGCGATATTGACGGTACTCTATATAACGAAATTATTCTAACTACTCCCGACAATGTAGATCTATCGCGACTAAATAACGGCGGTGCACTTCTATATAACCATAATATGGATTGGTTAATCGGTGTAGTAGAAAACGCCCGTATCGACGAAGACCGCGTAGGACGTGCATTAGTACGATTCAGTACCGGAACATTTGCCGACCAGAAATATAAACAAGTACAGGAAGCCGTACTAACTAAGATTTCATTTGGATATAACATCCTAGATTACTATTTCGAAGGTAATAACTTAATCGTTACGCGAGTACAGCCATATGAAATTAGTTTCGTGTCTGTACCTGCCGACGATTCTGTAGGCGTAGGTCGATCACTAAATACAGAAGAAAACAACGCCTATAAGGATTATTTAAAAATGGATGAAAAGGATATTCAAGAAGTACAGGAACCAGTAGAGCAAGAAGCCGTACTAGAACCAGTAGAAGAAACCGTAGAAGCAGAAACAGAAACTAAAGCCGAAGAATCTGTAGAAGAAATTGTAGTACCAGAAGTAGAAGTAGAACTAGAAGTAGAACGCCAGCTACAGGAAGCAAAGGACGCTTTAAAAGTAGCTCAACGTACTATTGAAGTTGAAAGCGAGCTAGAAGAAGTACGCAAACAACTACAGGCAATTGAAGACGCAAAAGCCGAACAACTAAATAAAGAAAGAATTCGCGAAATTGAATCTATTGCAAAAGTATTTGAAGTAGATCCGAGCGAAGCAATAAATACAAATGTGAGTGTAGAAGATTTCAAACGTGGAATTGAAACACAAAAAGAAAAATCAAATAAAAATCTTAACGTTAAGGATGATAATAAGATGAAACAAAAACGTACTATCGACGCACTAGTAGAATTTGCAAAAGGCGATCACAATGCACTAAATGATCTAGAAATGGGATCACGTGGTTATGCAATCGCAGAAGGTGAATTCGCACTAGCACGTGCAAACACTACTACCGTCACAGCAGCAGGTGCAATTCAAACTGAATATTCAGATGATTTTATTCGCCCACTACTAGCAGAATCTATTTTAGGCCGTCTAGGTCTAGAAGTGCTAACTGGCATGAATAACCGTGAATTTACCATTCCTCGCCTAACTTCCCTAGATGATAAAGCTAGCTTTAAATTCTATAACGAAGGTGAAGCAATTGCAGAAACCGTAGCTAATTTTGATAACGTAGTTCTAAAGCCACGTCTATTTGCTGGTGCAATTCCCGTAACTAAATCTCTAATGCTATCTAGCCCAGATATTGGTACATGGGTACAACGTGCACTACTTGAAAACGTTGCTAACTCCCTAGAAAAAGAAGTAATTGCAGAAGTAGAAGCAACTGCTACTAAAATGGAAACTGCCGCTTCCGGCACTCTATCCGATGCAGATATTGAAGCAGCACTACAAAAACTTCTAGAAGCAAATATCCGCAGCCGTGAATGTGTTGCAATTGTTTCCCCACAAATGTATGCACGTCTACGTCAAACTGCATTCCTATCTAACGTAGCTGGTGTTGCACTTGCTCAAGGGATGCGTTTTTCAGATAGCCAATGGTTGTGTGAAGAAATGCCGCTAATCGTTAGCACTTTCGTAGCAGATGATACTATTCTAATGGGTAATTTCTCATTCGTTACTATTGCTAACTGGATTGGAAGTACTCTAGATGTGGATACCACTACTTACCGTAGTTCACTAACTACAGTATTCCGTAACTATCATTATCTTGATATTGTACAGAAACATCCAGAATCTGTAATTCAACTAAAAGTTAAAGCGTAATATTATGAGAGCATTTAATAGTATCCAGCAGGATATTTTCTTAAATGCTTTCAGTCAAAATATAATTCTAATCTCTAATGGGGCGGGCTTTCGCGGGATCGTGGAATCTCGCCCCATTGTCATTGATGGATCGGACGGACTAATAGAAAGTACAGAATTATATTTCACTGCAAAGAAACAAGAAGATATTGTTTTAGGTAGTCAAGTTTCATTAGTAATTGACGATGCACAGGCCGAAGTAATACCAAGCCCACTAAATACCTATACCATTTATAACATTGAAAACGATTTAAGCGGGATGATTAATTATTATTTCCGCATGGAGTAATAAAAATGAATCTTACCGAAAAGATCAAGGCAAAAACGATAGAAGTACTTGAAAATATCCAGCCCGTCACACCAAGCCTAACTACAGGCCGTCAACGTGATGTATTTTCCCTTGTCACATATGACTATCAATTAGAATCCGCAAACTATGCAGGGAATAGCCGCCTAAAGGGGCAATTCGATATGCAATTCCTAGTTAGCCCATATACAGGTCAGAAACAGCCGCTATCAAGCTACGACGAGATTGTAACGTACTTTAATAGTAACTATGCACCAGTTTTTAAAGCCGCTGGTATAACCGTTCTATGGGTTAATTTCGGTAACAGTACATTGGTAACGGATAAAACTACAGGAAGTAGTTCTATTGTTTTCACAATAAATATTGAAGCAATAGAGAAAACCAGATAAGGAAATAAATTTATGGCAGACATTTTTAACGGTAAAGACGTTAAGGTATATTACAACGATGATACGGGAAATAGAGCCGTAATTACTGGTGGTAATATTCAGATTAACGAGTTAGCCGCATACCCATCTTTTAGTATGGGAACCGAAGTACAGAAGATCGAAACATATAATGATGAATATAGCAATGCCATCGAAGGACAGAAAACCGTAGATAATGTGACGCTAGTAGTTAATTATATTCCTACCGATCCAACGCATGAGTACTTAGATAAAAAATACGATAACCAAGAAGAATTCCAAATTACTATTTTTGTCAATGAAAATAACGAAGCCGGACGTTTAGAAAGTGTAATGCTAAATGGTGTACTAGGTAGTCGTATGCTAAATGGTGATAAAGATTCTGTAGTTACTATGACCTACGATTTTGTACCTACCGAAGTAATTAGCTATGCACCCCGTGATATTCCCCCAGTATTACGCCGTGGTGATTTCGGCGTAGGATCGGACGGTAGTATAGACTATCCGCAATATCAACCAGATCAAGCAACGGGCAACGCCTTTGTAAAAATTTCTGCATCCGATATTGATAACCCAAGTGGTGTAGATCTAATGGGTATTGAACTAGTAGATCAACAAGCAGAAAACACCAATATCATGATGACAACAACGGGCGACCTACGTTTATATGCACGTAATGCTACTACGCCGTGGACACGTCTATATACCAGTGGTGAAGCCGATACACGTTATCTAATTAAGTCCAATAACCTAAGCGATTTAACTAACTTTGAATCAGCACGTAGTAATTTAAGCGTATACAGTAAATCCGAAACTGATAATAAATTCATGATCGGCCCGAATAACTTAAGTGAATTAACTAACGTTGTAGTAGCTCGCCAGAAATTGGAAGTATATAGCCAATCGGAAACGGATGCTAAATTTCTACAGGCTGCAAATAATCTAAGTGATATTGTCGATACTGCAATTGCCCGTACCAATTTAGGAATTAATAGTACTCTTGAAAATGATGCAAAGTACTTACAAGTAGAAAATAATCTATCCGATGTTAAGGACGTTGCAACGGCACGTACTAATCTAGGTATTAACAGTACAATCGAAAACGATGCAAAGTACTTGCAGGTATCAAATAACCTAAGTGATGTATCCGACGCAGCCGCAGCACGTACCAATATTAGTGTTTATAGCAAGGCCGAAAGCGATGCTACATACGTCCCTAAAACAACCACAGTCAACGGACACGCCCTAGACTCTAATGTAACCGTATCTAAGGCCGATGTAGGCTTAGGAAGCGTTACAGACGACCCACAGCTAAAGATCAGTGCAAACCTAAGCGATCTATCGAACGTTGCAAAGGCACGTACTAATTTAGGTATTAACAGTACAATCGAGAACGATGCAAAGTACTTGCAGGTATCAAATAACCTAAGTGATGTAGCGGACGTTGATACTGTAAAACAAAACATTGGTTTAGACAGATTTAAACAGTCGCCATCCGAAACTATGATATATCCATCTAGTGGGCAAAATCCTTATCGTATCACTATCAGACCTAACGGTGATTGGGGAACTTGGCGTGATGATACTGGAACATGGGAACCATTAAAGATTGTTGCCGGTGGTACTGGTGCAACAAATAAAAAAGACGCCAGATTAAATCTTAATATCCCAGCAGCTTATAAAATAATTCCTGATGGAACTAATATTCTTGGTTGGTTTATAGAAAACAATGAATCAGGATTTTTCTCATCTGGAGAAAATGTAATTAATAAGCCCGCCGACGGTCATGGTTGGTGGACTTATAATTTTAAGATACATCTAAGGAATCAAGAAGGAAAACCAGAATTCGGAGTTGTAGAAGCAACGTCGGCAGCAAATATCATGTACATCATTGTGCTTACAAATGGTCAATGGCCGCATGGATGGTTTAAAATTGTTCGTGAGAATGATAATGTTCAATTGCGAGACTTGAAATTAACACAATATGATACTGGGTTTAGCGGTCATCTTGAACTTTATAACATACAAAACAATAATCCAAAAGGTCTTACGCAACTTTATAATGAATTTCAAGACGGTGTGCTAAAGACTACCCTTCGCACTGGAAACCTAGAAAATAACAGGAACTCGTATTTGCAGTGGGATGAAAACGGATCTCTTTGGGGTGTTGTTAACATCCTTTCCAATGATTTGTATTTCGGCCCGCATAGCGTTAGAAAGCTTCACACTCGACACGGAACTATGCTTGTTGATGGTACGGCAACTCCATATTATTACACATTTGGCAATCCTGATGGTAGACGTAGTGTAACTGAGTTCGGAACTGTAGAAGATGGATGGATATTTTACGGACAAGTAAACAGAGATCTATCTAAACAGCTCGATGTAAATGGTGTTGTAAATGCATCGGCATTTAATCAGGCATCCGATAGAGATCTAAAAGAAAATATCGAGGTTATTAGTAATGCTATAGATAGAGTGAGAGCTATTGGTGGATATACTTATACATTGAAGGAAAATGGTATGCCACATGCTGGTGTTATAGCTCAAGAAGTAAGAGATGTATTACCAGAAGCAAGTGGTTCTTTTACTAAATATGTTGATTTACCGGGGCCAACACAAGATGGTACTCCACTTCGTGAAGAGGAAAGATTCTATTCAGTTGACTATGCCGGAATAACGGCACTTCTTGTTCAAGCCTTCAAGGAAATGGACGAAAAGATAACCAAACTTGAGGAACAACAAAAACAAATCGATGAACTAAAAGAATTAGTACAGAAACTTTTGGACAATAAATAAATATAAAGTACGGATATGCTTTCCGTACTTAAATTAACTTATATAAGGAAATATATAAAATGGCAACTATGGATATTTTTGCAGGTGCTAACCTTACTGTAGAAGTAGGCACACATACCCCAGGATCTAAAACCCCCGCTACTGATTTCGAAGAAATTCCAGAAATTGGTGCATTCCCTACCGTTGGTGCGGAAAACGTAGTAATCGATGTAGTTACTTATAATAACGCATATAACCGTAAACTATTGGGTACTAAATCCGTACCAGATATTACGCTAACCGTTAACTACCTACCCGATAATAAGATTCACCAAAAACTATTGGAACTAGAAGAAAACCAACAACGTGCACAATTCCGTATTACTTATTATGAAGATGCAACGCATACCCAATCATATAGTATTACCTACGTAGCTTTCGTTTCTTCTTCCGTAACTAGTGGTGATAAAGACCAAGTAGTAACACGTGATTTCGTTCTAGCCGTCGATGGTGGCCCGATTGAATCTAAAGTAACAGTAGTACCAACACCATAAATAAAAGCGATGGGGGAAGTATAAGTACTCCCCCAATTTTTTTAAATGGAGAAAGATATGAATCTACAGGCACTAAAACAAGCATTAAAACCAAAACTACATGAAACTAAAATTGACGGATTCACGGTATATATTCATCGTCCATCAATTAAAGATGCAAGTAATTGTACTACCCTAGAAGCCGTTCTAGTTTATTGTGTTAAGGATGAAAACGGTAAACCTATTTTTGCACTAGAAGATGATAACGATCTAATTAATGTTTCGGAGATTGATCAAGTGCTCGCCAATGAAATTTACATTAAGGTACTTGCCCTAATTTCTACCGAAGACGAAGTAGATTCTACCGAAAAAAAATAAGAACGGACTCACAGCTACGCTTTACATTAAAGATGCTACATAAGCGTGGACTATCCCTAGAAGAAATAGACACCATTGACCCTGATATTTTTAATGCCCTTTATATATACGACACCTTAATAGAGCCAAACGGGGCAAGAATGGAAATGATCAAGTACGCAAATCTTTGTAACTTACTCTTAATGACTTCCCAATCAATAACCCCCGAAGCACGTAAAAAAGCAAAGGTTAGTGATTGGGATTTCGCAGATCTTCTAAGTGATGTTTCGTTAACAATGCGAGAAAAAGCATTAAAAAGGGAAGAACAAGAAATAGAAAACAGTCGCAATAATATTAAATCTATTGGCGATATGATCAAACGTCAAATAAGCAATGAGGGC
The DNA here is from genome assembly GCF_020268625.1 of Salmonella sp. JXY0409-18. NCBI lineage: Bacteria > Pseudomonadati > Pseudomonadota > Gammaproteobacteria > Enterobacterales > Enterobacteriaceae > Salmonella > Salmonella sp. JXY0409-18. The sequence continues at coordinate 3,046,003 of NZ_CP084216.1, read as the reverse complement.
AAAAATGGCAAGAAAAAATGAAAGAATTATAGTAGAGGTTGACGGTGATACTACTGGCTTGCAAAAGAAACTAAATCAAGCCGAAGATTCTATAGGTAAATTTGGTAAAAAAGCGGGTGGATCAATTGGTGGTGCTGCCGATTCTATTGCAAGTGGTTTAGGCCGTATTAGTGGTGGTTTCGTTGGTATTGTAGGTGCAGTGGGTGTAGCTGGTACTGCATTAGCTGGATTGGCAATAAAACTAAATGACAACGTAAGACAACTTAATCAATTAAGTATGCAAAGCGGATTGACCGTTACCGAGTTACAGAAACTTGATAAGGCATTCTATCGTACTGGTGTTAATGCCGAGAAACTAGCAGATATAAACCAAGATACCTTAGATAAATTGGGCGATGCATTTGCAAATGGTGGTGCTATTTCCGATGATATTAAATCCGTAGGATTGGATATTAATGATTTTACCAAATACCTAAATCAAGCCGATGGTGGTATTAAAGCCGTAATCGATACTTTCTATAAATTGAAAGATGCAGGAAGGACTACGGGCGAAATTACATTCTTATTAGAAAGTATGGGTAGTGATGCTAGCCGCCTAGTATCAGTACTTAATGAAAGTGCCAATAGTCAAGAAGCATGGAATAAGATTAATAATGAATCTGTAATTATCAGTGAAGATACCGCCGCAGCATTCCAGAAATTTGACGATAATTTGCAGAGTGCAACCAGAACGGGGCAATCGTATCTCTATGACTTCATGACACCAGTTATAAAGGAATTTAATGATCTTTATGAATTGGTTAATAAGGATTGGACGGGAAGCGATTTTATGCAAATGCTATACCGTGGTGCAGATAATTTCGTATTGGGTGGTAAAGGTGCTATTCCAGACTTTCTAAAGAAATTGTTAGGTAAAGATTCATTAGATTCTGCATTTATTGCCGGATCAAATGAATATGATTTCGTAAATGCTTCACGTGCAGGATATGAAGCCAATAAGGGTAAATGGAAAACTAACCCCCGTAATACTGGTACAGCAGATCCAAAAAGTGGATGGGGTGCTAAACAGGAAGCAGAGAAGGCCGCAGCAGCCGCTAAGAAAGCACAGGAAGCCGCAGCACGTAAAGCCGAGGCCGCAGCCAAACAAGCAGCAGCGAAGCGTATACAGGCCGAGAGAGCGTTAGAAGTGGCATTGTCGCAAGTAGCAGAGAACGCCGGAGAACAACGCCTACAGGTATTCGACCGCCAACAAAACGAACTATTGAAGACAATCGAAACTACTGCAAAGACTGTAGGTAAAACTGCATCCGAAATTGAAGCATTACTAGATCGTGCTAGAAAGTCCGGTGCACGTGCACGTACTGAATTAATCGATAGCATGATTGGATATACTGACCCCAATCAAGATTTAAAAGACCAAGTTAATATATCTGGTATGGGTATTAATAAAACCCAATCTAATTTTTTATCTGACCAACAAGCACAGCGTTTAAATGGTGATAATCCTTTTGCCTATGACAATACACAAAAGCTATTGGAAGAAAATAAAAAACGTGAAGAATTAGAACTACAGTTAAATGCCAATCTATTACAAAGTACAGAAGACTTTGAAAAACGTAAGGCCGATATACAGGCACGTTATGCAGCACAGGCAATGCAGATTGCACAGCAAAACACCAACGCACAGATGAATATATTAGCTACTGCCGCTGGTGATATGGGTAATGTACTTGCAGGTGTATTTGGTGAAGGTAATAAAGCCGCTGCCGCAGCCTTTGCGATCCAGAAAGGGATCAATATGGCACAAATTATGATGAATATGCAGGTAGCACTATCCGAAGCACTTGCTACGCCATTCCCCGCAAATATTGCCGCATACGGTCAAATATTGGGTATGGGTGCACAGCTAATTAGTACAGCACGTGGTACTAACATCAGTGGACAATTCCACGGCGGGGTAGATAGTCTAGATCCGTCGATGGATAATAAATCATTTGTACTAAAAGCAGGTGAACGCGTAGTACAGCCAGAAGCCAACAAAAAACTAACTGAATTTTTAGATAACAATTCCGGTAGTAATAATTATGGTGGCGATACTACGATCTACGCACCATTGATTGTACAAGGCAGTATAGGCGACGATGACGCTAAATTTAATGAAATGTTGAAGAAACATAGTCAATCAGTAAATCAAGCAGTACGAGACGCACAAAAGAGAAGTACATAATAATAACGGGGGCATTGCTCCCGTTTTTTATTCCCTAAATATATCTATAAATCAATGAGGTTTAAAATATGGCAAACTTAACATTTTCAAATAATATTAAATTATCGGACTTTACGTTATCGAGTAAATCACCACAATATAGTAATCAATCGTGGACGGGTGCACTTATTCAACGTAGTACGGGCGTACAGTGGTATACATTTAATTTCACACTTAATTTCAACCAACGCGATAGACAGGAAGTTCTTGCATTTATTGCGGAGTATTCACAGGGCAAGCTGTTTACTATTCCATTGGGACACCTATCGACCTATAAAGGAAAACAAACAGGTGCAGTAAGTGTAAAAAATGATGTAAAACGTGGTGTATATAAATTTACTACGGCATCGGCACAACAACTTGAAGTAGGAACGATGATTCAATTTGGTAATCATAAAAAGATTTACCAGATCGTAGCCAATACAGGTACAGAAGTTTCTATTTTTCCCGCACTACAGGCCAATATTCAAGCCAATGAAACAGTTTTCTACAATGGCCTTGTAATTGAAGCACGTCTAGACGTAGATAACGATTTTCAAATGCCCGTAACGAATCTAGTAGCAATTACTTTTAAATGTACGGAGGTTGTACGCTAATGAATGCAGGAGTTTTTACCAATCCCGATCTATTGGAATATTGGAATGTTTTTAGAGGTGGCAATAAAAAACAACTAACATTAACAGAAGTACTTTCTATGGGTATACATGTTAAATGTTTCGACGTTATTCCAAAGGCAATTGATTCTATTCACTGGACAGATGGACTAGGGGAAGTAACGCTAGGTGGTACTTTATATGTACCTTTTCCCGACTTAATCACCGATTCATTACCATCATTTACCGAAGAAAAACAAATTACCAATACAAATATTAATTTCAAGATCAGTAATGTTTCCAATACTACACGTATTCTTGCATTGGGCGGGGCGTTTAAAGATGCGAAAGTAAATATCTATCTTGCGATTCTTAACCCCGCTACGGGCGATGTACTGGACTACGATCTAATGTATTCGGGCTTTATCGATTACATCGAAGCCGAAGCCGATCCAATGAATGAAAAGAATGAATTAACAGTACAGTTAAATAGTGTATATAAACAACTAGACCTACAGACCCGTACACTATGTGCAAATAGTGTCTATCAATCTTATTTTCCGGGCGATCAAATTATGTCCCTATTGGGCGTAGTTAATAGTGGTCAAACATGGAAGTACAAATAATGAATTTTAAAAACAGTAATGAACTATATGAAATATGCGAAAACTCACTTAATAAAGAATATCGTTTCGGTAGCAATGATTGCAATATTCTATGCCTACGTGTACTTGATCTAAAGCATGGTACAGATTGGGCAGAAGTAGCTAACTACAATTCCGTAATTGACGGTGTACGACAATTAAATGAATTAGGTTTTAAAAGTACACAAGAAATTATTAAACAATATGCCGATGAAACAAAACACCCAATCGATGGTGATATTTGGCTAGATACTGAAAACCCCTTACTAATGGCAGTGGTTTTTAGTAATCGCTTGATTGGCGTAAATGATGAACATACACAATTTAAATTAATTCCCCTGAAGGATCACGGGAAGTATTACAGAATAAGGAAATAATTATGGGTAGTAAAGGTGGTGGAATTTTCGGAGCCATTATTACGGCGGTCGCAGTATTCGCAGCAGCGTATACGGGCGGTGCATCACTCTATGCCGCTGCCGCATGGGGTGCAGCCGCAGGTGCACTAAGTTTTGTTGCATCTAGTGCATTGGCACAATTGGGTACTACGGGCTATGACGACGCAGCAACGAGCGTAAGCCGCAGTACAAGTCCCGTAACAGGTCTACCCGTTCTATTGGGTGGTGAATTGCCCCACAAGAACGGCGTAAGCAATGGTAGCTTTATTATGTGCGGTACGGTCGTACCGTGGTACAACGTCAAGGATTCAGAATCACAATATCTTTTCACCGAACACGTAGTAGCATTGGGCGGTACTGAAAAATGGATCGAACAGATTTATATTGACGATGAACCTGTACTAGTAAATCCAATTAAAGCCGATGGACGCGTAGCAACCGAATCTATTGTTGCAAAATATCAAAAGTACTTACAATTGGAAGTACGTTTTGGGGGATCATATAGTAATAGTAAATCCCTACCAATGGAATATGCCGGATCTCGCTGGAATAATAATTTTCGTGGCGATGGCGTAGTTAGTATTAGTTGCGTTATCAAGAAAACCCAAGATTCATTGGAAGACAGTATTTTAGTCAATGACAACTATATTATGAAAGTTGAAATGAAAGGACTAATGATTACTGACCTTACCGATATGACCCGTAAAGCGTCCAGTAATCCCCCGTCACAGATCTATGAACTATTGACAAATACACTTTGGGGAATGGGCTTAGACCCTGCATTAATTGATCTAGATAGTTTCCGTACTACGGCACAGTATTGTAAGGATATGGAATTTTATAGCAATGGCAACATGTCCTATAACGATACCTATAAACAAACTATCGAAGCCATTCTACAGACGTTTAGCGGATTGCTTTATATCAATGCAGGTAAAATTTGTTGTGGTGCGGATCGTAAATCACTTTCAGTACATACATTCGACGAAACCAATATTACGGGATCATTGAAAGTAACAACCAGTGGTAACACGGACTATGCCAATACAATCGATGCAAAATATACTGCCGTAGGTAATAACTACGGAAATGATGTAGTACGTTTTCCAAGTGACATTAGCAATGACGATGTAATTAGAAGCGACGGTAGAGTAATTACACAGGCACTAGATTTTACATGGATCTATGACCAATCGCAGTTAGCATTTTTGGCAAACCGTGAATTACTTAAAATGAAGTACGCACAAAATACCATTACCTTTACTACTCCCGATGCATGGGATCTACAGGTATGGGATTGCGTAGATATTAATGTTAAAGAATTTGATATTAGCGGAAAGTACCGAATAGTAAGTAAAGAAATTAGCACAGCACAAGATACATTAGGTTTTATCAATCTAGTATGCGTCCAGACCAATGACGGCATTTATGACGGCAAAGATCCCGGTATTTGGACACCAGACGGATCTATTAGTAGCGTGATTGGTGTACTACCGCCAAGCAATCTAGAAGTAGTTCGCCGTGGGAACGTTGTAAGCGGGAACATTGTAGATCTAACGTGGACAGCTAGCCCCGATGGTAATTTACGTGGCTATTACATCTACTACCGCAAATCTGGTAACAATGCGTGGACGTTTGCAGGAACTACGACCAAGTACGAAATAAGCTACGCTCTATATAGTCTACAGTCTGACCAGAAATACGACTTTGCAGTAGCGGCCTATAACAACTTAGGATTCGTAAGTAGTAAAGTAACGGTAGATGGTTTAATTCCACAATATGATTTTGCATTACCTGCCGTAACGGGTATCAAACTTTCGAATAGTACAGAATCGGCCTATGTAACCGATGCACCAGATTTTAACATCGCATGGGACGATCAAAGCAATCTAGTTATTAATGGGCGTCCATTTAGTGAGTACTTAAAATACTATGAGATTCGTCTATATGACGGTGAAGCATATATTAAATCTTTCTATTCACCTACCAATGCATTTAATCTAACACTTGCACTAAACGAAACAAAGATTCGTAAACCAACGTTAGGTGTAATTGCACAGGGATATAGTACAGGTACATACTCACCAGAAGTTAAAATTACCGTAGAAAATAAGCAATGTAAATTAGCCACTGGCTTTACTATTGCAGGTGGATTCGGGAACTTATTCTGTAGTTGGAAACAATCGGACGAACGCGACTATGCAGGTGCAGTTATTCAATTAACAAGTGGTTTAGTAAATACTCAGTACATTTCCAATAAACCAGAATTCGATAGTATTCCAAATATTCCCGACGGTGAATATAAAGTTAAGATGGGCTTTTTCGATGTATTTGGCATGGATAACATACAATATACTGCCGAACAAACAATTAGTATCAATAGTAAGTATCAATTTACCGAAGAAGATGCAGCCGATATTAACGATATTCTTGATTTAAATAATCGTCTAGATGATATTCTTTCGAATGCAGTTAATGAAAGTAATGAATATACCAATACAAAGATTGCGGTACTACAAAATACTATCGACAATGACGTAACGGCAAAGATCACCGAACTAAATCAAACCATCGTCAAGAACGAAGAAGCCACAGCACAGCAAATTACACAAATCAAATCGACCGTAGACGGGAACCAAGCCAGCGTAAACCAACAACTAATTACAAAGGCAGATAAAGGTACAGTAGACGCACAATACAGCCTTTCAGTGCAGGCTAACGGTACTGTAGCGGGTATTCGTCTAGTAGCGTCCGAAGGTGCAAGTAATAACAGTGCAATCTATTTTGCCGCCGATAAATTTGTTATCAGTGGATCGGATACCGCGACTGTAGGAGGACAAGCACCATTTGCATTAATCAATGGTACTACTTATCTAAAAACGGCAATGATCCAGCAAGGTAGTATAGGTACAGCTTATATTTCCGATCTAAGTGTTACTAACTCTAAGATTGCAAATGCCAGTATTAACAGTGCCAAGATTATAGATGGCGAAATTACAAACGCGAAAATCGGGAACGAAATTTATAGTAATAACTATGTATGGCAACAATCAGGATGGTATATAGGCAAAAACGGCGAAATGTACATTAACGGTAGTGGCGGTACTGGACGTATGACAATCAATAATAACTTGATTCAGATATTCGACCAGAACGGAACACTACGCGTAAGAATGGGCTTATGGTAAGGAGTTTAAATTATGGCAAGTGGTTTACAGTGCTGGAATGCTAGCGGTGTATTGGTCGCAGATCTCACAGATTATAATATGCGTTATGTAGGGACTACTACATTAGGAATTGGTACAGGAACTACTACATCATGGAATGTTGGGTGGGGCGGTATGCGTCCCACTGGATGGTTAGCAATCGTCCGACAAACTTATAATTCAAATGATTTTTATTGTATTCCCTATAATGATTCATTTGTCGTGCAATATTTGCCAGTCAGTGGAGTCTATGCACAAACATTAATAATTGATATATACACTTTCGAATAAGGGGGAATTATGGCCGCAGGCTTTCAGGCATTTAATGCACGTGGTGCATTAACAATTGATAGTACCAATAAATCTATTGTTACTAGTCAGGTATTAGGAATGCAGCGTTTAATTGACGTTGGATATTATATTTTCGGTAATAACAGTATCGGCAACGGTCAAACATTGGGTTTTACTGGTCTTAATCAATGGCCTACTAAAGAAGGTATTCGCTGGTGCCAACTTCTAGTAGATGGTACTTACTGTTTTCCAGGAGCAGAATTATACGAACAAGACCGAGCAAGATTTATGATTTCCAGTAATACAACGCCGCTACAGTCGGGATATTTGGACGTATTCAATGCAAGCGGTCAATTGGTATGGAGTGCCGCAAGTGCCGGTACTATGCCCCGTATACAAGATTTCTTTAATGTGCCTGCCGGACACGATCTAGGAACCGCAATTACATTAAATACTAGCTTTCCTAATCCGTGGTTTTGCGTTTCTCAGTGTCCCGGCAATATTTCGGACGATGGAACGGTAGCGGGATATTCAGGAATATTGATTAGGCGAAACAATGCACAATCTTTTACCCTGCAATATATAAACCGAAACCAAAAAAACTATACTCAAGCAATGGGGAATAATGGTATCAGAATTGCCCTAGCAAGTGTAACGGGTTACTAAATAAAAGTAACTAATAATAAAAAGGAAATATAAATGGAATGGTTAGCAATTGGAGCACTTGCCGCCACCGTAATTGGGCTAATTGGTAAGTTTACCAATTGGACTTTTTCGGGCGTCAAACGCTACGAACATAGGATCGGTATGATTGAATCCAAATTAAAATTATTGGAACAACGGACGGAGACTATCGAAGACGATATTTTAGAACTTAAGTTAGTAGTTAAGGAAATTAGCGATATTAAGGTAGAGCTAGCACAAATTAAAACTATCTTAGAGGTTTTAGAAAGGAAGATTTAATGGACTTAATCACACAATTAAAAATATTCGAAGGTACTAAAGAGTATCAAAAGTATATCGGTTATTACCGAAATGGACGCTTTCAAGTTTATAAAGATCATTTGGGTTATCCAACAATTGGATACGGACACCTAATTAAAAAGGGTGAATCATTTCCCAATGGACTAACGGACGAAGAAGCCGAAGCATTGCTAATTAAAGATATTGCAATTGCGGAAAATGATTACCGTACTTTAAATCTTAATCTACCTTCCGTTAGTCGATGGCATGACTTTATGATCATGATGTTGTTTCAAGTGGGACTAACTAAAACGCGTGGCTTTAAAAAAGCTTTACAGGCGTTACGTGATGGGCGTTATAACGACGCCATTGCAGAATTTAAAAATAGTAACTGGTACAGACAGACACCCAATAGAGTGAATGAAATGATTAGTTACGTAACTAAGGGCTAATATGTGGGATATGTTTTTCAAGGATGATTGGGATATAAGCGAAGTAACAGACGGTAACTATAGTGCATTTGTTTATGTAATTCAGTTCCCAGACGATGGTAGTTTTTATTTCGGTTTTAAACAGATTTTTCGACGTATCAAAGATGCAAAGAAAATAAAGGGAAGTACCGTACTAAATGAGTCCGATTGGAAAACATATTCCAGTAGCTCTAAGACAGTACAACAACGTATAGACAATGGCGAACACCATACAAAACATATTCTATGGTGTTTTGCCAGTAATACCGAAGCGACGTTAGTAGAGACTGCATTGATTGCGTTATACGGTACGCGTTACGATTGCTTGAATAAAGCGATTATGGCAAAGACCAAACTACGTAAAGACAAGGGATTACAACTGGACGTTATACGCCGTATTATGGAGTGTTTTTAATGGCAAAAAATAATTTAATTCGTGTCAAAAACACACAAGCAGTACAGAAGTACTTAAACAAAGAAGGGAAGAATTTTAATAATGATTTCCGCAATGAAATGATCGTAAAGATGCGAGACATTAGCAAGGAACTACAGACGGGTATCAACAATGCCGCCGCAGGTGGTGTAGTGCCATTTACGGGCAATGCAATGTTATATTTCTTCAATAAACGTGTAACGGGCGTTACCTGTACTATTCAGGTAAAAGACATACAAGCCCAATACCTATACGGATCATTAGTAAAACAAGAAAGTTTAGATAAGTTTATTCCTACCAGTAAGACCAAACTAACAAAGCAAGGTAACATTACGGGACTAAAATCTAATCTTAAGAGTGGTAAATATAAGGTAGTCGAATCAAAGGGCGTTAAACGTATCGTAGATACACGCAAAAAGAAAGATCGCGTAATTGCGACCAAAGACACTAAGACACGTAAAATAATTTTTGATTTCTATAAGGAAGCAGATAGCCGTATATTGAAAGTAATTAATAATATGCGTGGAGAATATAGCATAAGGAAAAAATAAGATGCAGACAGCAATTAACCAAATGAGCCAACATTACGACACACAAACACCATACATTCTAGTAGATAACGTTACGCCTATTATGAATAGTCTACCGTTTCCACGTGCATTGATGGGTAATAAGAAACTTAAAAAGATTCTCAAAGCACATCCATATAATGACAAAGTAGATAGCATTATGAATATTGCTTTCGAACGTCCACAGCTAGGTGAAGTAGGTGAAATTATCGAATGGTCATTACGTGATACTTCTATTCACGTGGTTGTACTTTCGAATGAAAAGGCATTCGTAAAAGGTACTTATATTTGGTTAATGGTAGTAGGTATCATCGAATAAGGAAAATGGAATGGTAAGCATACTTTATGACTTAATAAAATCTGGTATTAATTTTTTCACTAAAACTAAAACCATAGAACAGGAAGTAAAATCCGAAAACGCCGAAGGGCAAATAGAAGTTAATAAGATTGAGATAGAAAAAACTACAATTCACTGGCGTAATGTATTGGGACTAGTCCTAACACTTATCGTACTATATAGTTATATCATTATTCCATTCTTTGATTATTTCGGGATTGTGTTAATAAATTTACCACTGGAACCGATTTTCAAGCTACTTTTTGTACTATTGGGTACACCAATGTAATAGATAAAGGAGAGGTAATACACCTTTCCTTTTTTATGAGGTCACAAAATGCCTAATTCCATACACACATAAAGTAAATGCACATGACTTTTTAGTGTAGATTTAACACATCCGGCATATATTCAAAATGCCGATCCGATACATTTAGTATTAGATACTTCGCTAGGTGGTGATAGTGGTTTACATGTAAGTAATAACCGTTCTATATACGTAGAAGCCGGTACAATTGAAGTGTATAATAAGAATAATTATACAGTATCATTTATTATTAGTTACACACCACGCTACACCGACGCACCAGTTAGCGTTAGTCCCGTACCAACTTTTTGTAGTCAATACTGGCATTGTTCCAGTAAACATTGCAGTAATCGAAGTACCCGCCTAACCTAAGCCCGCTTCTAGCGGGCTATATTATTAAATGACTGAAATTTAATTTACGGAATAAACTTCAATGTTTCATTGTTATAATGAGCATTTAATATTTCAGCAATACTAGGTTCCGTATTAGAACCAATTACCAGATCGGCACAGGCTTTTACTTCATCGACGGCGTTACCCATAGCTACACCTAAGCCCGCACTTTGTAGCATACTCACATCATTTAAGTTATCACCAAAAGCGATAACATCCTTCATTGATAAACCCATAGACTCAACCCATTGTGTAAGGCGTTTACCTTTACTGTTACCTATTTGGGCTATATCTACTTGATCATGCCATGACCATTCGCAGGTAAGACCGATCTCACTTTTAACTATTTGAGCAAAGTTTTTTAATTTATCAATATCACTACCAGTTAGGGCAAACTTCCATATATTATCCACGTCATGGACAGCCGCCCCTAAAGAATTAACGTGTTTGAATACCGGGCGTTGATGTTCAGGTAAAGATCTAGCCCACGTTTCAGTACGGGTAATGTGTCCAGTTACTTGACTGTAAAACATTACATCGTCTGCATACATCAAGCCATGAACATTGTGTGCATCCAAAAGTGATACTAATTGCGTAGCTTGTTCTGGATGTAGGGTGTCAGAGGCCAACACCCGTTTTCCTACGTAATCGTAAAGCAATGCCCCGTTACAACATATAGTAGGTGTATCTAAATCCAATGCCTGATAAAAGGGATGGATTGCTACATGATGTCGTCCGGTTACTATCACTATCTTTGCACCAGATTTACGGGCATTCTGAAGGGCTAGTATGGATTCAGACAGGATTGTTTTCTGTGGGGTAAGTAACGTGCCGTCGAGGTCAAGGGCAATAACTTGAAAGGTCATTTCATGTACACATATGAAGTTGATAGATAAACTGATAGTACATGAATGGGGATAGGTCAAAAAGGCAGAAGTAAAATTACTTAAAAATCAATTGGTTAGTTTTATTTAATCGGGAACTAGGATGTTGTTATATTTCAATGACCTAGATTTTTTGTATAAAGTGCAACCTATACAAATAGGTGCCGTTGCAGCAAATAGCAGGTGTTTCCAGCGCCAGCGCCTGATAAAAAGGATGAATAGCAACGTGATGGCGACCAGTGACAATGATAAGTTGAAAGCCCGCCTCTTTGGCGCGTGATAGCGCGTCAAGCGAGGAGGGGAGTAAGGTTTTATGCGGGGTTAATAACGTTCCGTCTAAATCGAGGGCAATCACGCGTGCAGTCATAATTTTTTCCAGATTAAGAGTAATAATTCCGTCTGTCGGCATGGTACACCGGGACGGTAAGCAGACAAAATTCTGCGTCTGAATTCAGCATTCGCCGTCAAAAGCGACTACGTTAAGCTGTGTCCTGTTATTGCAGCTACATGCCATATGCAAAGGAGTATTCATGAAACAAACAGTCTATACCGCCAGCCCTGAGAGTCAGCAAATTCACGTCTGGAGCCTGAACCACGAAGGGACGCTGACGCTGGTGCAGGTCGTGGATGTGCCCGGTCAGGTTCAGCCGATGGTGGTCAGTCCGGATAAACGCTACCTCTATGTCGGCGTACGCCCGGAGTTTCGTGTCCTGGCGTATCGTATTGCGCCGGATGATGGCGCGCTGACGTTTGCCGCCGAATCCGCCCTGCCGGGTAGCCCGACCCATATTTCTACCGATCATCATGGTCGTTTTGTCTTTGTCGGATCGTATAACGCCGGTAATGTCAGCGTGACGCGCTTACAGGATGGCCTGCCGGTTGAGCTGGTGGATGTGGTGGAAGGGCTGGACGGCTGCCACTCGGCAAATATTACGCCTGATAACCGTACCCTGTGGGTGCCTGCGCTAAAACAGGATCGCATTTGTCTGTTTACGCTAAGCGATGACGGCCATCTGGTGGCCCAGGAGCCGGCGGAAGTAAATACAGTTGAAGGGGCAGGCCCGCGTCATATGGTCTTCCACCCGAATCGACAATATGCGTATTGCGTCAATGAACTGAACAGTTCGGTGGATGTCTGGCAGCTTAAAAATCCGCATGGCGAGATAGAGTGCGTACAAACCCTGGATATGATGCCCGCCGATTTTTCCGATACCCGTTGGGCGGCGGATATTCATATTACGCCGGATGGACGGCATCTGTATGCCTGTGACCGCACCGCCAGTCTGATTACCGTCTTTAGTGTCTCCGAAGACGGCAGCGTACTGAGCGTTGAAGGCTTCCAGCCGACGGAAGCCCAACCGCGCGGCTTTAATATCGACAACAGCGGGAAATACCTGATTGCTGCGGGTCAAAAATCACATCATATCGCGGTCTATGAAATTACGGGCACTCAGGGGTTGCTGACGGAAAAAGGCCGTTATGCCGTCGGCCAGGGGCCAATGTGGGTTGTGGTGAACGCGTACTAAAGCGCTGTGTGCCGGAGGGCGGCGGGCTGGAGCTCACCAGGGCAGGATGCCTGATTAATTTCAATAAACATCGCTTGCAGTAAAACCACGGGTCGCCACATCTGCTGCGGCGGCCCGTTTATAAGCCTGAACCGGAACGGCGATTACTGCTTAGGTTCTGCCACCACTTTACTGCCTACACCGCGGTTGTTGTATTCCCACATGCGGTTGTAGTTAGTGTCGTTCAGATTACGCAGCACCTCGCCTTTGTCATCCACGGTTCCCGTATTTCCGGCAAACGGACGTTTCGAGATGACCGCGTCGGCCCACGGTTTGGCAACGTTGAAGCCCTCGTTAATCACGCTGTCGCGGATCACTACCTGACCGTTGGTGTTGGCGTCGACATCCAGCGAGCGGCCAAGCTGCGCAACGCCATCGCCGGAGGCGTTAAAGCGGCTGTTGATCGCCAAAAAGCCATAGTAAATATTGGACAGCGTCGCCGGGGCGAAGACGTAGGCTTCCTGCTGTGTGCGGGAGTTGACGACCTGGAAGTTGGTGTTATCGAACACCACGGCGCCGCGTCCGGAAACCATATCCACATCGCCTTCAATATAGCTGTTCGTCACCAGCGTACGCGGCTGACGATCGGTTTGCAGACGGTTCTGCACGCCGCTGTTGGTCACAAAGAAGGTGTTCTGGCGGCCAAGGATATTGACCTTGTTAATCTGGACTTTGTCGCCATCGGTACGCAGCGCCACCGCCGGATGGTTTCCGGCATCGACACTGTCGCCCAGCGTGTTCTCGATGGTCAGATTTTGTAGCTGCAGACCGTTATTCTGCGACCAGAACGCGGCAGAACACATCACACCGATCGTCGCGGCGTGTTTGCTTTGGCAGTTATCGAACATATACCAGGCGGGTTTACCAGGCATATATTTCCCGCCGGGATTCACCGCGCGGCGCCAGTCAGCGACGCTCATTTCACCATCAATCGCCATCCCTATTTTCACATCGATCGGTTTTTCACCGGTCCCGTACAGGGTCAGACTTCCCGGCGCGGCGGGAACATACACGGTCCCCTGATAGTCGCCCGGCATAATAGCAATGTACTGGCGTTTGTTCGTGCGTTTAACCATTGCCGCATCGACCGCGGCCTGAATTGAGGTGTGCGTAACGCCTGGCGTACCTGCCGGCCCCACCACAAAGTCAGGCTGTGCGGGCAGGGTAATCGGCGACGGTGACCACGGGGCGGTATTCGGCGTCAGGGAGGCAAAATAGTGCGCCGCAACGAAGTTTTTCGCTTCATTTGCCGACAGAATTGGGCGCGAGGCGGTGCCAGGCGCGGTTTGATCGGAAGGGATCTGATCGGGTGGCGTAGAGCTACAGGCGCTCAGCGTCACGCCAAAAGCCAGTGCCAGCGCCAGACGGGAAACCGATAATGTATTCACAGGTTGCTCCGGGCTTGAAAAAGTTAAATGACATCCATTGAAGCCTGCTTTTTTATACTAAGTTGAACGTATAAAAAAGTCTTTCTGTTCAAAATTTTACGCAACGAAGGTCACTATTAGTCAAAATAAAATCACTAGCTGATTTCTATTCTCTCCCACTCTCTCCCGCGATCGTTCCTGTATTGCGCAGCCATGCTATCAGACTTATGTCCGAGAAGGTGCTGCGCAAATCTTTCGCCATACTGTTTCTCATAGAGCCTTGCAGACAGGCTGCGTATCTCATGAAATGTTGGCGGTTCTCCGCTGAAAGAAAGTCCAGATTCCTTGCGTGCGCGCATAAAATACCTTGATACCGTCCCTGATGAAAGCGCTTCGCTTCGTGTAGAGGAAATTATTGTTTCTCCTTGCGAGAGTGATTTACATCTCTTCAGCGTATCTGAAAGCGAAAGGTTAGCTGCATCAATCTTAATCGTTACCGGTATCGCCAGTTTTGCTCCTGTCTTTTGTTGTTGTACGTGTAGAAATCCTTCTGAAATGTCAACCCATTTCATTGCACAGATATCACTAACACGCTGCCCGGTAAGTAATGCTATCTCCATAGACAGTTTCACCCATGGCGGCTGCTTCCCGGCAGCATCATATATTTTCATGAATTCATCGGTGGTTAATCTGACCCTTTTAACTTCAGATTTAGCGGTCCTTGTGGCCGTGACTGGGTTTGAGTGTATGAAGCCTTCAGCTATAGCTTCTCTGAAAATGTCATTCAACGTCGATCTGATTAACTTTGATGTGGCCGACTTTCCTTCTGAAACATAATCATTGAGAATGGTGGCAATATCCCTGGTTGTTATATCTGACAATGGAATGTCCTGAAACCGCTCCTTTATGGCTCTTATTTTGCTTCTGTAATCAGCAAGTGTTTTAGGCCTGAGTCCTCTGACTGATATGATGCTGTCATATTTTTCCAGCCATGCGTGCATAGTCATTGCATCTTCATTATTGATCCGCGACGTAAGACTTTTTCGCTCAGCGCTGGAAAATAACTCAATGTTCGCCTGAACTGCTTCAGTTACTGCGATTCTCCGGTCGCGACCTAACCCAAACTCCTTACCCGTCCTTGGGTCTCGATAACAATAATAACCGTTGTTCCTGATATACAAGTTTGGAGGCAAATCACGGCGTTCATGGCTTCGCCTTCTTCCCATCTCTAATCCTCTTCAAAAGTCTGCCTGTTGGCTTATTTTTAACGTCGATTTTTACTGCGTTCTCATGAAACAGATACTCCCTTCCATCCTTAAGCGGAGGAGGGGAGATTCGACACTCTCTAACCCAGCGTCGAACTGTCTCAAGGCTTCTTGGCCTTGGCTGTCGCTGGTTCCATTCTGGAAGCGTTAAGTACATCTCATTACCTCTGCAAATTCACGCAAGAAAAAACCAGCGCAAGGCTGGTTATTGGATATCTTGAGAAATGCACAGGCCTCATCGAGTGTGAGACTGTGTGATTCCATGGTTACCTTCCTAATACTGAAGCGAGAAGAGCAATCTCTACAAGAAGCTCAATAAATCCGAAAATTGCTATACCTGCGTAAACCGCGCCATCAATATCCCCGCGGCGACAAAGATAGGTGGCACTGATCACAAGAATCATCATTCACTCCATAAAACAAAACTCGCCGTAGCGAGTTCAGATAAAAGAAATCCCCGCGAGAGCGAGGATTGTTATTGCTGCGGCGGATTTGGAAGTGGTATCCAGTGAGTTACTCTTGGCTCACCTGCTGTATTTACCGTATTCGGCCCGATTCGAAATGTGCTGCCGGTATACTCAGCATCTTTGATAAGTGGCGTAACCACATTGCTATTAAATTCGACAAACGCAATAAGTCGCTGTCCTTTCTCCGGTAGTTGATCGCTTACAGGAATCCAACAATCCGGAGTTGCCGGAGAGTTCAACTTGTTAGTTTCACTTACAGTCTCGTTAAGTTTTGCTGAATTGAGCATTGCGTCTCGGCAGTCGTTCCAGCCCTCCGCATACGTCTCATTGACGCCATCTAAATGACAGGTCTGCAGATCCATCGCATCAGGCGCTACCGGCGCTGGCTGGGCGGTGTAAAAATACGGACTGATAGTCCACTTTTTATTCCAGAAATCTCGCGTTTTCTTGGCTTCCTCTAGCGTTGCAACACTACAGCCAACTTTTCCGCACTCTCTGACGACGTGGTAGCCGGCTGGCTCTTGGTTATCAGCCTTGCGGCGTTCCTGTAGCTCGCGCAGCGCCAACAGCTCGATATCCTCAGGATAATCCCAATCACCGTCCCAAAAATCACGGCTGGCAGAACGTCGGTCCTCAATCGCGTTAATTCGCGCTTTGATCTTCTCGTCTGTTAGTTTGTTATTCATTCCGGGAACCTCATCCAGTGCGTAACCTCATCGCCTCCCATTTTGTAAACAGGAAACTCGTCGGGATAAAAACAATCATCGCTAAAATCAGCAACCCATTGCACACCATCAATATTTTTAACGATTACTGTTGATTCATCCTCTGGCAATTCCTCATCAATTGAAATCCACCGAAATGATTTGCGGCGTTCCTGTAGCTCTGTGACAGCGCAGGCCGCTTTATTTAGCAATTCAGCCATAGTTTTTGCGCCTGCACGTCGGCCACTTTGAAAATAAAAAGTGGAACCGTAGAATAATTTCAAAGCCAGCTCATTGATTTCTTCGTCTGTTAGTTTGCTATTGGTCATTTAAAAATCCCCGTCGCCTATAGATAAGTAGTGGCTAGCTGATAGGGCGACCATCAAACTACCCGCTTCAGAATCACCCAGCAGCAAGTTAAACCCACCCGACGCTGTGTAATAATTCGCGTCCGGGAACTCCTGTTTAACCTCGTCCAATAGCGCCGCCAACGCCTTCGTCAGCCGATTAAATCGGCGCTCAATATTCGGTAATTTCTCATCTAACAGCCTGTACGCCTCGCCCCAGTC
This sequence comes from Salmonella sp. JXY0409-18, assembly GCF_020268625.1. Lineage (NCBI taxonomy): Bacteria > Pseudomonadati > Pseudomonadota > Gammaproteobacteria > Enterobacterales > Enterobacteriaceae > Salmonella > Salmonella sp. JXY0409-18. The sequence continues at coordinate 3,028,315 of NZ_CP084216.1, read as the reverse complement.
GTCGATACGTTCGATTAATTCTTCTGTAGTCATTCTGTTACCGCCCTTATGGGGCGATCTCCGTTAATTATTATTCTGGAATTACCAGTTCAATATCGTCAGGTGCCTGGATAGCGAGCATTGGGCTATAACCGTTTTCATAAACACTGTATGAAACAGGCCAGGAAGGTAACGGGCAATTCTCAATAACCTGGCTTATGCCAATGCTCCACAGACCAGAATCCATGTAAAAGCCAACAACCAGCATCTCGCCATCGCCTGATTTCAGGTGATAAATACCCGGCTCTCTGTAACAGCCAACTTCCTCTCTGATTGCACCTTCGCATTCGAGCAAGTCATCACTTGCGCCGTAAAATCTTAGTTCTTTCATCTGTCACTCCCCATTCACGCCAATGACAGCGTCGGCCAATGCTGCGTTAACCTCCGCCTCCGGATATGCATAAATCTCTCGATGCGCATCTGTGAAATCTCGGCGATGAAGGACGATAATGGGTTCCGGTAGTATCACGGTCCGCGCCTCCAGTTCTGCCACCCGGTGAGCTTCACGGGTTGCAATTCCCGCGTATTCAATCAGGCGTTTGTCCAGCTCGGCGATGCGCTTCTCTGCGGCTTCCAACTTCTTGTAGAGAGCATCCCAGCTTGTTGAGTTATCAAGAACCAGCTTTGTAACTCGCTCTTCACGTGATTTGTAATGCTCCAGTTCATCCAGCAGCGCCAGCACTGTAGCCGGATTGGCTGCAGCGATGAATTCAGCATTGGCCTGCTGTTCCATTTGGAAATCTTCATCGAAACCGCTTTCAGGATGCGCTCCTTCAATTATGCAAATAGGAAGATATCCAACAACTTCACGATGAATTAGCGCATCACCAGCATCAAGTTTCTCCTCTCCATATTCGAGCGACCACACACCACACGTTGCTTTCTCTGCCTTTTCACGCAGTGCCTGATAGTTAATTTTGGTCATATCACATCACCCTGAAGCCGTTGCATTTACGTAAGAAATCGCAGATATAGCCCTTCATTTTTTCATGCCAATCTCGATCATTCCCATTGCACCAACCATCAGGTGGAGTCCAGTTTTCTATCAGAGCAGCCATTTTCTTTGCTTTCGCCGGAGTAGCTGTTGCGGTATCGCAGTAATGACGAGTGTCAACCAACGCATCCATACCATCGATATCAAGTACGCAAAACCATGTGTGATTCGGAATTCCTACAGGTGGTATTTGTTGCCCACGTCGACGTTTATCAATAAGATATACACTCACTGGTTGCCTCCTTTGCGCCACATCGCATTCAGATATTTGTTTTGATTCACTGACAGAAAAGAATTTCTCTTAAGCAATTCCTCTCTCGATGGCATTGGCTTTACGCGTTGGCGAATAATCATTTCTGCCGGAAGAATGCCGGGATTGTATGCAAGTCCTCTCATGGAAAATTCCTCAGTCATTACTGATAGCGCCATAGCGTGAGCGGTAATTACGCAGGAGCGGGTCGATATATTCAGGGAAGTGGGTATATGTGGCTTTGCGGAATGGTCGGATTGATGTCTGGTAAATTCGCTCTCGTTCTTCTTTCTCTGCAAGCCATATACAGTGGCGAAATTCCTTTTCCTCTTTCGTTTCCTGCGGTAGCGACATTATCAGGTCGTAGTTCTTTCTGAATTTTTCCAGCACCTCCGATACGGAATTGCCGGAACAGCGGCGCGGGTCATCCGCACCATATAGAGGCGCTGGCATAATTTACTCCAGGGTAGGTTATCCGAATAATGTGGTACGTATAGGGTTATTTCTTTCGTAAACGTGATAGCCTGCTTTTTACCGACTCTTCACTTCGCCCGAGAATTTTTGCTACATTTCTTTGTGTATAGCCTGATGAGATAAGCGTCTGCATTCTTTTGTCTTCGTCGTCGCTCCATCTTGGCTTAACGAATGCCGTTTTTAATGACAGTTTTTTTGCTATGTAATAAAACTGATTTATGTTTAGGCCCAGATGTTCTGCTGCACGGCAAGCTACCATGCTACCGCAAACTGACTCCATCTCCGCTGGAGTTATGTTTAATCTTCTCATTAAGCCACCTGTTTAAGCTCATTTATTCTGATATTCATTACCTGAACGCATTTTGTCTGCGCATCATCGTGACCATCCAATAATTGCCAGTCATGCTGATAACGCTCAATTAGCTTTTTCTTGTCAGTTTCTGTTGCTGCATAATCGCTGAAGTCTTTCAGGATTTGTTCGCAGTCAACCGATGGAGATTTCTGGTTGGTATTTTCTGGTGATGGTTGATTGCATGATGCTGGCATGGCCCAGTCCGGCAGCGATGGAGGGAGCCAGTAAAATCCTGTTCCATCCTTCAGTTTGGCCCTGTGCCATCCTTGTTTCTTATCACTGGATATCTGCGCAAAACCTTCCTCAAGGTTATACAGATACCGACCAATTCCCCACTGAACGGCAGCACGCTTCATTGCGCCGGAGCGACCACCTTTGACGGCTTCTACCTGTGTGTTTTCAGCAGCATCCCATTTAGTTACCCATTCGGAATCAATCTTGATTGATATGCCGCATTCAACGCCACCGTTGTTGGGAATATCGCGGTATTCATTGCGCCATCCTGCTTTGCCGCAAACATCGTCCAGGCGTTTCATGATTGCCCTGTTCGTGACATAAGCCAGCACCATAGCCCACACTTTGCCATCGCGTGTTTTACCGCTTTGCTGTATTCGCCACTCAATATCTTCAGCTGCGAACGGTTCATCTAACTGATCCAGATTCATGAGTAATACCCCGCAAATTCATCCCAGCTAATAACCGGATTCTGCCGTTCTGCGGCTAAGTTAATTTGCTGCTCCACTTCCTCATCAATTTCAGGAGAAATGAGAGAAATAAATTCTTCATCATCAAAATCATGCAACATGACGCGCCTCCCATTCTTCGTCCTGCCACTTATCCCAACCAAGAGCTATTCCGGCAGCCCATGTATACGCATCAGACATTCCCTGTTTTGTATCCGGAAATACTTTCTCATATAGCTTGTTGAACTCCCTGTTTCCTTGCTGAACAAGAATTGTTCCGTTAACAGGCGTAATAGTCATGGCGTGGCACTCCTGGCTGATTAAGAATTTCACCGAGACGTTTCCATCCGGCCCGTAATTTTCTGGTTATACGCTCTAAAAGTGATTCATTAAGTTGGGCGATACCCATGACGGCACCGCCCGCGATAGCAAATGTCATCGTGGGATTCTCCATTTTTATTTATTGGCATAGCGAAAACGCCTCGATATGAAGCGCTGTGGATATGCGATAAAAAAGCCGCCCTGACTGCGAGCGGCAAATAACATCAAGGGATGATTTTTCGATTAACCAGAACGAGTCGTCGTCCTCGTTTGGTTACGAGCGATATTGCTCCGTGTATTCACTCACTGGAATGAATACACAGTGCTTATTCGCTTTCTATCTCTTCAAACCCCCAATCCATTCTTTCCCATGCAACATCCTTCATAATTTCATCCTTATCCCCTTCACTGTATGAGTCCCATTCATCATCAGAGATACCAAGATCCTCTTCAATGTCAATTTCCTGCTTATAGCAGGAATGAATATTTGCGCCTGAATCTAGCCAAACTTTAAATTTTCTGCCCATTTAAAATTTCTCATCATATTTATGCGATATTGCTCACATAGCAGACTGCGCAATCTGCTATAGGTGCATCACTCACACGCTACAAACTCACCATCTTTATCCAGTTGATACCATGTATTCGGCATAATACCGTTCTCGCCAACTTTGCTTGCTCGGATATGAATTAACTCGCCTTCTTCATCTCGATAGCAAAGCACAATAGCTCCGCCTTCAGATGCCCTGGCTTTCCCTTCTATTCCGAGTGATGCCGCTACGGATTGCGATCCAGACACTTCCGCTGCTGACTGGTTGCCAGTGTTGGTTGCTGCTGACCAGTCGCCAGTGTTGGTTGCTGCTGACTGGTAGCCAGTGTTGGTTGCTGCTGACCGGTAGCCAGTGTTGGTTGCTGCTGACCGGTAGCCAGTGTTGGTTGCTGCTGACTGGTTGCCAGTGTTGGTTGCTGCTGACTGGTAGCCAGTGTTGGTTGCTGCTGACTGGTAGCCAGTGTTGGTTGCTGCTGACCAGTCGCCAGTGTTGGTTGCTGCTGACTGGTAGCCAGTGTTGGTTGCTGCTGACTGGTTGCCAGTGTTGGTTGCTGCTGACTGGTTGCCAGTGTTGGTTGCTGCTGACTGGTTGCCAGTGTTGGTTGCTGCTGACTGGTAGCCAGTGTTGGTTGCTGCTGACTGGTAGCCAGTGTTGGTTGCTGCTGACCGGTAGCCAGTGTTGGTTGCTGCTGACCAGTCGCCAGTGTTGGTTGCTGCTGACTGGTAGCCAGTGTTGGTTGCTGCTGACTGGTTGCCAGTCATGATCTGCTGTTCCAGCGATTTATCAATCTTGCTCCAAATCCACTCAATACCACGCTGAATGAACTGAGGTAGTGTTAACTCAGCTTTAATAGTAATGCTTGCGCTGGCGATTTTTGTGTCGCCACCTTCTTCTCGGTCAGTAACACCAAAAGATATTGTTTCCGCATAGCGGCTTTCTGCAGGCGGATAATAACTGAAAACATCGAAAGGACATTCACAGGCGTGAAATCCAGAACCGCAAGCCTCTACTTTTCCATCGTGATGGAAGGTTTCACCGATTGCAAACTGAAAGCCACGGCACTTTAGGTCTTTGTTAAATCCCTTGAATGTCACAATTTCTTTGGTCATGTTGTTATTCCTTAAATTTTGGCAATAAAAAAGGCCGCATTGCGACCTGATTAGATGAGAGGTTTGCTGCCTGAATAATTATCTAGCGGTAATTTGCCCGCACTTACGATGACCTGCTGCGTAAAGCGCTACGTCTGGAAGACACACGCCAGTTTCTGGTGGCTTATGTCCAAACTCATTTGCGTATACAATGGCTGCCCGCTCCAGATGGCGTCTGTACTCTTCCAGTTGCCAGAATGCATCTTTCGCCATGAACTGAAGTGATTTTGCGTCTTCAATACGTTTTGGCGTTTCATGTTTTCCTTTGGCCTGAATCTGTACACGGCTAAGGGTGGGGCGGTGTAATACTTCTGAACTGGCTGTAGTCTCATTCTGAAGCGCAGCGCGACGTTCGCGGCGACGACCTGATGCTGAACCATTGAAAGCTGTTCTGCGTGTCATAGTGACCTCCTGATGAACTTTGGTGATGCGATGCCAGATGCTTATCTTCTGGTTGCCTCGATGGACTGCAATTCATCGCATCCCAAAGCTCACTTTGGTCGTTCCGGCTTTTCAGCCGCGTAGATTCATCACTGAATCGTTGTATGTTCACCGTCCTAGTGAGTAGTGCGTCCTGTTGATGGGTTTAGTATACGGATAGTAAACATCATTGCAAATACATTTTGTATCCTATTCGCAGTTTTGTTTACAATGTGTTGATTTATAAAGTGATTTATTTTTATAAGCCCTCTATGCCATACTGTTCTGAACAAAAAACGAGCTAGGTATCAGTATGAAAAGCGAAGAGCTGGCGCAGTTGCGCTATCAGGAAATGTGCAGGATTGTCGGTGATGTCGTTTTTGCTATGGTTGCGGAGGGTCATGAGACTAAGCGAGTGGCTATAGCTGACGTGATACGAACTGAGTTAGCGAAGGGGCTGGACAAGTGGGATATTGACCAGATTCAGGTTATGGAACTAGCGGTGAAGCTACTGGAAGAGTAGGTATCTGGGTGGTGACAAAGTGGCGGGAAAATGGATGAAATAGCGATGCGTTGGCATAATTATCAATGAGTTACGTTGACGGGCGAATGGTTGACGTAGGGATCGGCAGGAAAAGTAAACCCGGCGCGGTGGCCGGGTTACTTATGCAGCTAATTTTGGAAGCCATAAACTTCTGCTTTCGAATGGAAGAACTTGGCTTACGTCGTTGAACAGCAGTATCAGTTGCTGCATTTGCGAGCCGATAGATTCATTGTCAATAACTACGTATCGATTGTTAACAGCGTTGTTGGCCTGATAAAGATCCATCAGCTTTCCAAGCAATGAATATGCGCTGTTCCATGATCCACCTTCTTTAATGCTTGAGGTAAATATGTATTTGGGCATTGCGGTTTTAATGGTAACAGGTATGACAATATTGTGACCACTCATGCCACTGACTTCCTCTCGAAGGGACATTAAATTTGATAGTGAACTTTTTGAGATGAAATCAATCACTTCAGCTTCAAATCTTTTAGATTGGTTAGATGAATACCAATCGATGGACATAGCTGAAGCAAGAATACCAGCCCTAATAACATCTGATGTTACCTTTCCAAGCTCACCTTCATCATGAGCCCACTTAAGAATTTCGCCTCTTTCATTTAGCTCAGCGCCTTCTCGCGCGAGTGCCTGCCTGATCACATCAAGGCGACTTTGGTTAAGTGAAATTCCACGAGCCTCCATGTTCATAAGTGCGTCGCATCGATCAGTTACTTTGAAACTCCCATTAATATGCTGTACGAATGCGCCAACATGCTCCCCATCGTCACAATAGGGAAACGGACTGATTATTCTCAAGGACTCTTCACCTATGGGTAGGCATTCATAGCCGAGTCTGGAAATTATCGTTGAGCACATCATAGCAATGGAATTTGTCCCGAATCTTCTTGGGTCGGCAAAGGCAGTATTCCTTTGCATGTAACATTCAGTTTATAGCAGAAAAAGCGCCAGTGTCCTAACAAGTCATCCGGGGCTATCTTCTCGCGTATGATCAGACCTATTTCATACGGCAACGCTGATTCAAAGTAAAGGTGATAATGTGGGCCAAGAATGCTTTCAGCATAGTCAGGATGGCATACCCGGACTCTGTTAGTATGTCTATCATTTGGGTAAGAGTCCACACCAAAAATTCTTCGACCAAAGTAAAGCGCCACCATCTGAATTTTAGGGGAATCTCCGTATTCATCAGCTGGTCGCCACTGTAAAACAAACTTTAGGCCAGGCAAAGGTGAGCCATCCTCATAAGGTGTGATAGCCGTTTGTAACCACATCGGTGACCTGCCAGGTGGCGGCTTCTTACCCCATTTTATGCTGCTAACATCCACTATTTTCTTGGAGTTTATGACGCGATCAACATCCGACTGTAACAGAGGACTCTCGTTTTTCTTTGCCACTAGATATCCGTTTGCCTTTCTATGTTAGCCCATTGAATTAGTTAACAGAACCCAATCTTCTTGAATATCACCCAAACATCGCTTCAGTCCATCATCACCCGAATATCTCATCAGGCCACTGGCTGGCTACAACCTTACCTACAACCCTGCATTGTTCGTTACATGGCATTATTGGGAACTGAGGGTTTAGCGGTTGTAGGAATACTTGTCCGCTGTCTTTGATGAGCTTCTTAAAAGTGAACTCATCACCACATAACCTTGCAATGCAAAAATCGCCTGGGTCTACAGGATCTTCTGGGTCTACAAGAATCAGCATTCCTTCAGGAAAGCTTGGTCGTGATCCCGCTGGAGCCGTCATTGAGTGGCCTTCAACTTCAAGCCAGAAAGCTGCCTCACTGGCCTTTTTGGTTGTACTTACCCATTCCTCAGCATCTAGTTGAGTGAAGGTTCGAAATTCTGGTGTAAACATTCCAGCCTGAACATGAGAGAAGAATGGGTATTCAAATTGAGGTTTAACAGGCTTTTGTTCTGTTGACTCGCCAACGCTAAAGGTTCCGTCAGCGTTGAACCTCGCGTCTGTAACGCCAAGATATTGAAATATAGCTCCAATTTCTTGTATTGATGGGTTCCTTCTCCCGTTAAGCCAATGGCTAACAGCACCTTTGGTTACACCAAGGTGTTCAGCAACTTTATCCTGACTCAATCCAAGCTGATCAATCCTTTGCTTCGCTATGTCATACCAGTTCATTTTCATCCTTAAATTATACAATTTGTATCAAACAAGAACAGTCACAACCCGTAAACTATGTATTGCGATATTGAATACGATGTGTATACTCCTTGGTAAGGAGGAGCTTATGAATAATATTCGCAATTTTCGCGAGCGCTTCGGTTTAACGCAGGAAGATCTTGCGAAAGTACTAGGTTGTACGCGTGGTGCAGTTTGTCATTACGAGACAGGCAGAAGGGGAATGGATATCAATCTTTGTCGCGCTTTTATCAATGCGTTCAAAGAATACGGTTATGAACTAACCATAGACGATCTTTTTCCACCAAAGGCTGCGTAAGCAACACCACTCACAACGGACACTCGTCCTACGTCGCTGAAAAGCGAACTCCAGATAACAAATCAACCACAGGTTTATGCGCCAGTGCGCATAGCCACAACTAACTATTAACTACAGGAAATACTAAGTAATGGAACTCACAAATCACAGCAAAAAGATACGCGAAGTGGAAACAGAGCTTCGCGCCCGACTCGTATCAATGGGGCAGACAAATTTCGCAAAGATGGCGGGATGGTCTGATTCAAAAGTTAGCCGCCTGAACATTCAGGATATGGCGGTGACGTTCGTGCTTCTGGAGAAGGTATGGGAGACGAGCTTAATCAGGGAAGTAGCAAGGCAGGCAGTGGAAGCTGTGATGCCGGGAAATAAAAAACGCCCGGCGGATATTTTCGCTGAGAATCAGTTAACCATGAATTTTTAAGGATGGTCTTATGACTCCGTGTTTGGAATTTGGCGGTTTAAAGGACAGCAAGGGTTATGGAAGGGTTTGGATTAATGGGAAAAAAGTATTTGCTCATAGATTTGCTTATTGTGTGGCAAAAGGGATCCAGATTGAAGATATAGATGGCTTAGTAATTCGTCACGCATGTGACAATCCTTCTTGTATTTTACCTTCTCATTTATGTGCTGGGACAAGCCAGCAAAACGCAAATGACATGGTGGAGAGAAAAAGGCAGGCATTTGGAAGCAGGAATGGTAGGGCAAAATTAACTGAAGATGATGTAAGAAACATCATTAGTGAATATATACCAAGACACCCCTTATTCAACACAAGGGCATTATCAAAAAAATATGGAGTAACGCCAAATTATATAGCTGCTATTTGCAGAGGTGAAAAATGGAAGCACATAAAAAAATAAAACGCTCAGTGTGCAAGACCGAGCGTTCTGACCAAATCCAGATGGATTTCTAAGGGTATCAGGAGAGGTAATTATATGCGAAAAACTCCGGAAAATAAACGCGTTAATCACCAAAAAGATTTACTGCGTGACCAGTTTTATCAGGGTGTTAATCCTGCAATAGCCGCGCCACTGAGAGAAATACTTAACAAGTACAAAACTTCGGAGAAGTCAAAATGAGCATGAACTTGATGGCGAAGGCCATGAGCATAAAGGTTGGCAACCCATTGAGAAAACTGGTTCTTATAAAGCTTGCCGATAACGCCAATGATGAAGGAGAGTGCTGGCCTTCATATCAACATATCGCTGACCAATGTGAGGTGAGCAGATCAACCGTAAAAAGCCACATTAGAGCACTTGAAGATATGGGGCTCCTGAAAAGGGAGTTCAGAAGAAAAGGAGAGCTTAACCAGTCAAACGTTTTTTATCTGACGCTGGATAATGCACAACAAATTCCACCAGAATCAGGTGGGGTAGGAGCTGACCGGGGTGGGGTAGGAGCTGACCGGGGTGGGGCAGGAGCTGACCTAGGGGGTGGGGCAGGAGCTGACCCCAGAACCTATCACTCTTTTGAACCAGTCAAGGAACCTTTAGAACGCAAGAAAAAACCATCTTCGATGCCGGAAGGATTTTCACCATCGGCATCACATCAGAAAATGGCAGAAGAGTTCGGGATATCCTTACAGGATGAGTTTGATAAATTTACCGACCATCACCTCAGCAAGGGGAGCAAATTCATTGACTGGAGTCGCGCCTTAAATACCTGGCTCAGAAATGCCAGGGGATTCCAAAAATCTCGCGCTTGTAACTCTTTCTCAAGGCCATCATCCGCAATCACTGTATCGAAAACTGGCTACGTGTTTTTCGACAGGTGAACCATGAAATCAAAAATCAAATCGCTACTGGTCGCTGGTTATAACCACGGCTGGTTAAGTATTTCGTTTGTCGATTTCTGGTTTAAAAATCTCAATCTGAGGGAATTATGACACCGAGTGAACTTAGCAACCTGCTTTGGGCGCAGGTTGACAGGGTGGCTCCTCACCTGTTGCCAAACGGCAAGAAAGAGGGGCATGAGTGGGTTGCCGGTAACGTCAACGGTGACAAGGGAAACAGCCTTAAGGTCAACCTTAGCGGCAAGAAAAAATGGGCTGATTTCGCTGAGGGAGACGGCGGTGACATGCTTGATTTGTGGATGGCATGTCGTGGAATTAACCTGCATCAGGCTATGCAGGAAGCGAAAGCATTTCTCGGTATCAAGGATGACGATCACCATTTCGATGCCAAACGTGAGAAGAAATTCTCCAGACCTGATCGCAAGAAAATCGCCCGCTACGTTACCAGAACAGAATCCCATCTTGAGTACCTGCAATCGCGTGGCATATCGCCAGAAGTCGTAAAGCGCTACGAGGTTGTCAGCGGAAAGGTGTGGAATGGAGAACGAGAACTGGATGCTCTGGTGCTTCCGTACAAACGCGATGGTGAGTTGTTGCAGGTCAAGCGAATCAGCACTGATCGCCCTGACGGGAAGAAAGTCATTATGGCAGAAGGTGATTGCGAACCTTGTCTGTTCGGATGGCAGGCTCTGGACGCTGGCGTGAGGGCGGTTGTACTTTGCGAAGGCGAAATTGATTGTATGAGCTATGCGCAATACGGCATCTCGGCGTTATCCGTGCCGTTTGGTGGCGGGAAAGGCGCCAAGCAACAGTGGATTGAGTTCGAATACCACAACCTCGACAGGTTTGAAGAAATATTCATTTCGATGGACGTTGACGATGTCGGGCGTGAAGCAGCAAGGGAAATCGCAAGCCGACTTGGTGAGCATCGCTGTCGTCTGGTTACACTGCCACACAAAGATATCAACGAATGCCTGATGAACGGCGTCACTGAGGATGAAATCTGGCAGTACATCGGGACAGCGTCATATTTCGACCCAGAAGAGCTTTACAGCGCCCGTGAGTTTTATCAGGACACCATCAATGCTTTCTACGGCAAGCAGCAGTATCTGTTTAACCCACCGTGGGAAACGCTGGCTTACAACTTCCAGTTCCGTGAGGCGGAGTTAACTCTTGTCAATGGCGTGAACGGTCACGGAAAAACGGAGGTTGTCGGGCATATGGCACTTGAGGCCATGAGGCAGGGGGTAAAAACATGCGTCGCATCACTTGAACTGAAGCCCGGGGTTTTGCTTAAACGCCTGACCAGGCAGTCAACATGCTGCAAAATGCCACCAGTACTGGAAATCGAATCAGCATTTAAGTTTTACGATGACCGGCTCTGGTTATTTGGCCTGACAGGTACAGCCAAGGCTGAACGCCTGATTGAAATTTTCACATACGCCAGACGGCGATACGGCATCCAGTTATTCATCATCGACAGCCTCATGAAGTGCGGTATTGGCGATGACGATTACAACGGGCAAAAGGCGTTTGTTGATTCGCTGTGCGACTTCAAGAATAAAACCAACTCTCACATTATCCTCGTCACTCACTCCAGAAAGGGAGACAGCGAGGAGAAACCTACCGGAAAGATGGACGTAAAAGGCTCAGGAGCGATTACAGACCTGACGGATAACCTGTTTATCATCTGGCGCAATAAAGCTCGCGAGAGAGCGTTACAGCGCGTTCATGCTGGAGAGCAGATTAACGAGAAAGACCAGCAACTTCTTGCTGCGCCCGCATCTGTTTTAATGCTTGAGAAGCAGCGAAACGGGGAAGGGTGGGAAGGTGGTGTGCCGCTATTTCTTGACGAGCAGTCTCACCAGTTCCTGCAAATGGAAGGTGCGTCACCATACAACTATATCGCTAACATGCCGAAGTCGGAGTATGACGAAGTGTGGCGGCAGGAGAACGTTACGGAGTACTGAATGACCATCTACATCACTGAGCTTGTAACAGGCCTGCTGGTAATCGCAGGCCTTTTTATTTGGGGGAGAGGTAAGACATGAAAAAACTAACCTTTGAAATTCGATCTCCAGCACATCAGCAAAATGCCATTCACGCAGTACAGCAAATCCTTCCAGACCCAACCAAACCAATCGTAGTAACCATTCAGGAACGCAACCGCAGATTAGACCAAAATCGGAAGCTTTGGGCTTGCCTTGGTGATGTCTCACGTCAGGTTAACTGGCATGGACGATGGCTTGACGCTGAAAGCTGGAAGTGTGTGTTTACCGCAGCATTAAAGCAGCAGGATGTTGTTCCTAACCTTGCCGGGAATGGCTTTGTGGTAATAGGCCAGTCAACCAGCAGGATGCGTGTAAGCGAATTTGCGGAGCTATTAGAGCTTATACAGGCATTCGGTACAGAGCGTGGCGTTAAGTGGTCAGACGAAGCGCGACTGGCTCTGGAGTGGAAAGCGCGATGGGGAGATCTGGCTGCATGACTATCAAATCAAATACGCCAGCACACGACAAGGACTGCTGGCAAACGCCGCTTTGGCTTTTTGATGCACTGGATGTTGAGTTTGGATTCTGGCTGGATTCGGCAGCGAGCGACAAAAATGCTCTGTGCGCTCACTGGCTAACTGAGGCCGACGACGCGCTCAATTCTGAGTGGGTAAGCCACGGTGCAATCTGGAATAACCCACCGTACAGCAATATCAGGCCGTGGGTGGAAAAAGCCGCTGAGCAGTGCATACAACAACGACAGACGGTAGTGATGCTTGTGCCAGAGGATATGTCAGTCGGATGGTTCAGCAAGGCTCTGGAGAGCGTCGACGAAGTTCGCATTATCACTGATGGACGGATTAATTTTATCGAACCATCGACAGGGCTGGAGAAGAAGGGAAACAGCAAAGGCTCCATGCTGCTGATTTGGCGACCGTTCATCAGTCCTCGACGGATGTTTACTACCGTATCCAAAGCGGCATTGATGGTGATCGGGCAGGGCGTCAGGAGGGCGGCATGAGACGACAGCGACGAAGTATCACCGACATAATCTGCGAAAACTGCAAATACCTTCCAACGAAGCGCTCCAGAAATAAACCAAAGCCAATCCCCACAGAAAGCCAGGTCAAGACATTCGATTATGTCTACGGATTGTTGCAGTCCAAGTGGAACCGCATGAGGAAAACGCGATGATTGACCCCAATCGAAGTTATGAGCAAGAGAGCATAGCAAGGGCAATGTGCGCCGGATGTAACAAGCAACTGGCACCTGATGAAATTTACGCCTGTGCAGAATGTGTTAACGAATGGCTGGTATATCGCGATCCGAATGGAGATATGTCGAATGAGGAAGGTAAGGCGGCGTTGTAAGAACGAAGAGTGCAGGGAATGGTTCTTCCCGCAATTTCAGAACCAACAGTGGTGTTGTGTTGATTGTGGTACGAAGTTAGCACTCGAACGACGAAACAAAGAACGCGAAAAAGCGGAAAAAGCAGCAGAGAAGAAACGACGACGAGAGGAGCAGAAACAGAAAGATAAACTGAAGATTCGAAAACTCGCACTACAACCCCTCAGCTACTTCCACAAACTTACCCAGCAAGCCTTTAACGAATACATCCGCACCCGAGATGTGGGAGATCCCTGCATAAGCTGCGGCAGGCTTACCGGCGCAAAAATAAACGCAGGTCATTTCCGTACTGTCGGCGCATCACCAGAAACCAGATACGACGAAACCAACTGCCACGCTCAATGTGAGCATTGTAATTCGTATCTGTCGGGGAACATCGGCGCATACCGACCAAGGTTAATCGAAAAAATCGGACAGGAAGCCTACGACAGGTTAATGGGTCCACACGAGCGGAAGAAATGGACGCGAGAAGAGTTACAGGAACTGGCGAAGTATTACAGGCAGAAAACGAAAGAGCTGCGCAACAGCAGAAGTGAGGCCGCATGACTTTCTTAGTAAAAACCATTCCAGACATGCTCATAGAGACATACGGGAACCAGACAGAAGTCGCCCGGCGCTTATCGTGCCACCGCAACACAGTAAGGCGTTATCTGTACGACAAAGAAGCCAGGTATCACGCCATCGTTAACGGCGTTTTAATGATTCATCAGGGCGGGAGAGGTGTCTATGACCGTAACCAGCATTAACCAGGCGAAACAGCAGCGTGAACGTGACGAGGCTGAATTACGCAGCGTCAGAGAGATGACGGAGCAACACCAGAAGGCGATGGATTATCTGCATGAGCGAGAGCGTGAACTGGTGAACCGGCTTGGATTGAACAAGACATCGGGAGGCGATGCTGCATGAATTTGGAAAACACTGTGAAATTCCACTCTCCGAAGTCTCCTCAACTATCAGATTCACCGAGAGCAACGGCATCAGACTCACTGACTAATACCGATGTGATGGCAGCATTTGGTATGGTTCAAAGTCGCGCTCCGCTCGGGTTCAGTGCTTTCAGCGGCAAAATGAACCTGAGCGATAACGACAAACGGAAGGCAATTCAGTTACTGGTACAGCATGGTATGAAGCATTGCGACAAGGTGGCTGCCTTACGCAAACTTGATACCAATGTTAAAGGGAAAGTAGTGCAAACGCTCGCAACTTTCGCGTATCAGGATTACTGCCGATCGGCGGCTAGTAATGCCATGTGTTCTTGCTGCAATGGGCGCGGAGTCTTAAGGAAAAAGGAGAGAATCGTTAAGCATCCCGGGTGTGGTGAGAAAACTCCTGCAAGGACGGCTGTGGAGGTAACGGAATCACTATGCACTAAATGCAATGGCGCAGGTGTTGTATCTACATCTTGCGTTAAATGCCGCGGGCGTGGCGTAGCGCTGGACAGGAAGAAATCAGAACTACAGGGCGTTCCAGTTTATTCATCCTGCAAGCAGTGCTCAGGGCGTGGGTATGAGCGCATACCCGCGGCTTCATGCTTTCGTGCAATATGTCAGTTCACCGATGCAATTTCACCAGGCGTATGGGATAAGGCTATTAAGCCATTCTATGAGTCATTAATTAGCAAGGTTGAAATGGAGGAGTCTGCTGCAAATGTAGTTTTATCGAAAGTTACCAGCTAAGTTTTACTCCGATAACGATTGCATCTTGCAAAATGACGAAAAGTAGAATATCATAACCCTAACAGTAGAAATCCGTCCTTTGTTAAGATGGATTAAAAAGAAAGCCCGAGGCAAAAACCACGGGCTTTTTGCATTTCTGGCGCGACATTTCTGAAAGCGCCCTCCCAAACACCAGAACATCTCAGATGCCTTCTAACTTTCGTGGTTACGGGTAGGGCGTTTTACACATATGAAAAGCCCAGCACTATGGCCGGGCTTCGTGAAGTGGGCGGCAAGAGACTGCGCTAACAGCCTCCTGCCTGATTTGCTCACGCCGTTAATCGCGAACAAACCACGTTACTGATAAACGTATCCTGGATTTGTTCACTCAACAACCACGTTAATTCCTAAATTGAACAGATCCCCGCACTCAGGGGGTGAGAAAATGAAGATGGACGAAAGATACAGCAATGCTTCATACGGTAGCGCTGGTCTTGCGGCTTTCTTTGCCAGTCTTTCTCTACAGGACTGGGGCTTCATCATTGGCGTCGCGTTCAGCATTATCCTCGGCGTTCTGACTTACCGGCTCAACAAGCGTGAGCAAATGAAGCGAACGAAGATACTGCAGGACATTTTGAATAAAACCGACTCCAGAAATCCATCAGCTACAGCCACGGTTATCGCCGAACTCGGTCAGAAAGCACCAAAGGAAATCTGATGAACAGCACCCTTCGAAAAAGCGTACTGGCAGCCGTTGGTGGTGGGGCTATCGCAATAGCTTCTGTACTGATTACTGGGCCAACTGGTAATGATGGTCTGGAGGGGGTCAGATATAAGCCATACCGCGATGTTGTTGGTATTTGGACAGTTTGTTACGGGCATACCGGGAACGACATCATGATCGGCAAGACTTACACAGAATCTGAGTGTAAGGCGCTGCTGAATAAAGACCTGAACACGGTCGCCAGGCAAATTAACCCGTACATCAAAGTCGATATACCGGAAACAACGCGCGGCGCTCTTTACTCGTTCGTTTACAATGTTGGCGCAGGAAACTTCAGAACATCGACACTTCTTCGCAAAATAAATCAGGGTGATATCAAAGGCGCATGTGACCAGTTACGTCGCTGGACGTACGCTGGCGGTAAGCAATGGAAAGGGCTGATGACTCGCCGTGAGATTGAGCGTGAAGTCTGTTTGTGGGGGCAACAATGAGCAGAGTAACCGCGATTATCTCCGCTCTGGTTATCTGCATCATCGTCTGTCTTTCGTGGGCTGTTAATCACTACCGCAATAACGCAATCGACTTCAAAAAGCAGCGCGATGATGCAACTCACAGCCTGAAGCTGGCGAACGACACGATCACCGACATGCAGACCCGGCAGCGCGATGTCGCCGCACTGGATGCCAAATACACCGGAGAACTGGCTGATGTTCAAAGCAAGCTGGATGATTTGCAGCGCTGCGTTGCTGCTGGTAAGTGCGGGCTGCGCATCAACCTCGCAACCTCAAAAGGTAACACCGCCACCACCTCCGGTGTGGATGATGCAACAACCGCCAGACTTGCTGACTCCGCTCAACGGGATTATTTCACTCTCCGACAGCGAATCGAAACCAGCAACAAAATGATCCTCGGTCTTCAGGACTACATCAACTCGCAGTGCCTGAAATGATTTGTGCAACCCCGCAAGGATGGTGATCACATCTTAATGGCTGTGACGACAGCAAGTGGCTAAGCATTTCTGAGAAGCAGAGCAAACGCTGCGCACCAGTAAGAACAGCGCCGTATCGTCGCCGGGCGCATGCATCAGCAATGACCGCAGCTCTCCCTTCTGCGTGAGCGTGCAGGCTGAGTCAAAAACGATAAATACCAGGTTATACGATTTCCCTTCATGGTCGCGCACTCAAGCGATGGTAGAAGAATTGAGTTTATAAAATTCTGCAAATGGTGTCGGTAAAGCGCCATTGACAGAGCTTTATATAAGTTTTTAGGTTAAGTGGTATCGGCTATCGCCGGTAGGATATCAAACCAACCAGCAGGAAATTCCAAAATGACCAAGCGTGCTATGTCTACCGGTGGCTATCCGATCGAAGTTATGACGCCAGCTGACCCGGTAACAATCCCGGCCGCCACCACATCAGCAATTGGCGGCGTAAAGAAAATGGCCTCTCAGGCAAACTCCACTGCGACCGACGTTGCTGGTTTGCTGGCAGACTTCAACGCGCTGCTGGCTAAAGCCCGCGCCGCAGGGATGATGTGATGGCCAAGCTCACAGACAAACAAGAGCTGTTTGCCCGTGAGTCCAGACCCGTTCCGGATGAAAGCTTTCTCTCAGCTTTTTACCCCTATAACCGGCTGATGCCAGCGGAAGGAGTTCACGCCTGGGTAAACAGCAACATCATTTCTCCTTCTGGCGTTATTCATAACCCCGATCATGCACACCTTGAAAGTGCCGATATTGCTTTCCTATGGGCTCAGCATGGATTCACGAAGAAAGGACGAACCGTTCTCGGCCAGGCTGAAGAAGTGATGTTCCGCGCCGGTGGGTGGCAAAAGGCTCGCATGGAACAGCAGATGAACGACTGGTTCGGCCATCAGCCGGATTATGTCATCACGCTGGCAGCTGACTTCTGCGCCCAGTGTTCTGATCTGGAGTTCTGCGCGCTGATTGAGCATGAGCTTTACCACATTGCCCAAGAGGTTGATGAGTTTGGCGCTCCCAAGTTCTACAGAGACAGCGGATTGCCGAAGCTGTGCATTCGTGGGCATGACGTCGAAGAGTTCACTGGCGTGGTTCGCAGATACGGAGCAAGCGCTGATGTGCAGGAGATGGTCGACGCTGCAAACAATCCCGCCGAAGTGGCAAAAATTAACATAGCCAGAGCATGCGGCACATGCCTCATGAAGCTGGCTTAATCTGGACTGCATGAGACGAGTGGTGATTTATGGCAGCACTTAAACCTGACGTGAAGGCTTTCATCGTTCAGGCTCTCGCCTGCTTTGACACACCGTCTCAGGTTGTAGAGTCTGTCCAGAAGGAATTTGGCATCTCAATAACCCGGCAGCAGGTCGAATCTCATGACCCGACAAAGGCCAGCGGCAAAGGCCTGGCTCAGAAGTGGGTTGATCTGTTCCACGACACCCGTAAGCGTTTCCAGACCGAGCTCAGCGACATCCCGATCGCCAATAAAGCATATCGCCTGCGTGTGCTCGACCGCATGATGAACAGCGCGGAGAAGATGCGAAACATTGCGCTGGCGACCGAGATTATTGAGCAGGCCGCCAAGGAGTGCGGCGACGCTTACACCAACAAGCATAAATTTGAGCACTCTGGGCCAAATGGCGGGGCAATGGAGGTGATGAGTTACACCCCTGAGCATTACGCCAGCGCGCAGAAGGCGCTAGAGGGGAAACTAACCGGCCTGGACTGATCCTATGAACGAAATCCTCGAATGGGATGACCTGTCATTCCCTGAGCGCGTCATCATTCGTTCGAAGTCCACGAAATCGTTCCTCAACTTCACCCGCCTCTGGTTTGAGTTGATTCAGGGCGATCGGCTTCTGGTTAACTGGCATCACCGCCTGATGGCATCGAAGATTGATGACCTGATAGCGGGGCGGCTGGAGCCGGGCAACCTGATAATCAATATCCCGCCCGGCGGCACAAAGACAGAATTCTTCTCCATTCACTTTCCTGCCTACGTCAACGCACTGGTGCAGGAGGGTCGATTAAAGCGCTTCCGTAACCTGAACATCTCTTTTGCTGACACACTGGTTAAGCGCAACTCGCGCCGCACCCGCGACATCATCGCCAGCAAGGAGTATCAGGAGTTCTGGCCGTGCTCTTTCGGTGTGAACCAGGCGGAAGAGTGGGAGATAAAAGACGATCGCGGTCGCTCAATCGGGCAGACCGTGTCGCGCTCCAGTAACGGGCAGATTACCGGTGGGCGTGGTGGCTACTTCGGCCCTGAATTCTCCGGCATGGTTATGCTGGACGACTACAACAAACCGGTCGACATGCTCAGCGAAACCAAGCGGAACAGCGCCAACATGCTGCTGGTCAACACCATCCGCTCGCGCCGCGGTGATAAGTCGAAAGACCACCCGACGCCATTCGTGAGCATTCAGCAGCGGCTACACACCGATGACGCCACTGGCTTCATGTTATCAGGTGGCATGGGTGTCGACTTCCATCACGTCGCTATCCCGGCCCTGATTGACGAAAAATATATTCAGTCGCTTCCTGAGCCGTGGCGCTCCCTTTGTTGGGAAACCGTGAAGGACACGGAATCAGTTGAGGTCTCCGGCACGCGCTACTGGTCATACTGGCCGCAGATGGAAGATGTGAACGACCTCGTCGCCCTGTGGGAGCGAGACCGTTACACATTCCTGTCTCAGTACCAGCAGAACCCGATGGCGCTGACAGGTGGCATCATTGATACCGACTGGTTCCAGACTTACACCACGCTGCCAAAACTCACCCACCGCGCCGTGTACGTTGATACCAACAGCGGCAAAGTAGAGGACTGGCTCGACTACACCGTGTTCACGCTTGTCGGCATGGGCGTTGACGGCAACCTCTACATCATCGATGTCGTGCGAGGCCGCTGGGACCCGGAAGACCTCCTGAAGAAAGCCGAAGAGGTGTGGGAGAAATGGAGCATGCAGGGATCACTTCGAATCATGCCAATGCGTCATATGGCAATCGAAGAGAAGCAGGCCGGGCAAGGCCTGATAACCACTCTCAGGAAGCGCAACAACATACCGGTGAAAGAGATTCCCCGCGGTGCCGGACAGAACAAACTGGTGCGCTGCCTCAACGTCATTCCGCAGATAAAGACCGGCAAGGTGTTTGTGCCTGCAACGCATGACGCCAGTGGGACAGCAGTGCTCCACACCCATTACGAGGACGGCACTATCGCCGGGACAACATCATGGGTCATCACGGCCATGACGGAATGCGCCGCCTTCTCTGCCGACGACAGTCACGACAATGACGACATCCTCGACACCTGGATGGACGCCATTGACGACAACCTTATTTCTGGTCGCCAGCCAATGGTCATCGACCCGAGCCAACTCAGGAGAATTTAAGTGTGGCCGTTTAAGAAAAAACAAGTCGCCGCGCCTGAGCCGGTGAAAGAGCCTGTAAAGGCGAAGATGGAAATCAGGGGTGAAGCGGTAGCAGCGATCGCCCCTAAGCCGCCGAGAGAGTTTGCTCAGTACGTCCCGCCAAAAGGGGTCATCCCTGAGACCATCGAAAAGGGCATTCTCGCGATGGACTCAACGCCATACGATGCCCTGAACAACGCCTACATGGGTTACACCTACGGCTATCCCGATACATTCCCCGGCTATCCATATCTCGCCACGCTGGCGCAGAAGCCGGAATACCGGAAGATGGTCGGCACCATCGCCGAAGAGATGACCCGCAAGTGGGTGAAGCTCAAAACAATCGGTGATGACGATAAAGCCGATCGCGTGCGGCATCTGTACGCAGCGATGGAGAAGTTCCGCGTTAAAGAGAAGTTCCGCGAGGCAGCAGAGCACGACGGGTATTTCGGTGGCGGGCAGATCTACATCGATGTGAAGTCGGCCAAAGGCGCGTCAGCCTGGACTGATTCGGTTGAGTTGCAGTCGAAGCTATTCATCTCCGACAAGAAGATTACTAAAGGCTCACTGATTGGCTTCTCAGTGGTTGAGCCGGTCTGGACTTACCCAGGTGTCTACAACACCGATAACCCGATGAGCCCCGACTTCTACAAGCCTACCGAGTGGTTTGTGATGGCTAAGACGGTGAACGCCAGCCGCATGCTAGATTTCGTATCGCGGCAGGTTCCCGACCTGCTGAAGGCTGCCTATAACTTTCGAGGGCTTAGCCTGACGCAGATGGCCGAGCCATACGTCAACAACTGGCTGCGCACCCGTGACAGTGTCAGCGACATGATTCACTCCTTCAGCATCCCGGTGATCGGCACGAACATGAGCACCGTCTTGCAGGGTGGTGGCGCAGAGAGCCTGCTGTATCGCCTCCAGATGTTCAATCAGTGCCGGGATAACCGGGGTGCGTTCGCGAAGGACAACAGCCCTGATGCGCCGGAAACGGTTGAGTTCGTCAATGCCCCGCTGAGTGGCCTTGATGCACTCCAGGCTCAGGCGCAGGAGCAAATGGCCGCTGTCTCCAGCATCCCGCTGGTCAAGTTGCTTGGCATCTCACCTGCTGGCCTCAATGCTTCATCAGATGGCGAGATTCGCGTCTTCTACGACTACATCCACGCCCTGCAGCAATCCATCTTCAAAGACAACCTCAAGCGCGTGCTGGACATCATTCAGCTCTCAGAGTTTGGCGACATCGACCCGGACATATACTTCGAGTTTGAGCCGCTGTACGAGATGAGCGAGAAAGAGCGCGCTGAGATTCGCAAGATGGACGCTGACACTGACGCGGTGTACGTCACGACCGGCGCGCTGACCAACAATGAGGTCAGGGAGAAGATTGCATCGGACCCCGACAGCCCGTACCACTCACTGGATCTGAGCGATGACATCGAAATCGAAGAAGAAGTCGACGACATCGACGGTGAAGACGATCCGACCGACAAGGCCTAACGCTGGCGTTGAGGCCTGGTATCGTCGTCAGCTAGACAATCAGGTAAGGAAGATGCAGAAGTCCGTTGTCTACTGGCTTTCCGCTAACTACAAAGCGAGCGGCGCGGCGGTGGCAATGGACGCATCTCCGGCGGTGTTCATGCGTGACGCAATGCGGAAGTTGGCCCGGCGCTGGACAAAGTCTTTCGACAGCATCGCGCAGAAGCTTTCCGAAAGGTTCGCTGGTGACACGCTGAAGAATGCTGACGTTTCGCTGCACAACGCCCTGGACACCGCCGGATTCACCGTCGAGTTCAAGATGACCGAGCCGATGAACAATGCGCTGCAGGCGACCATAACCGAAAACGTCGGGCTGATACGCTCCATCCCGGAGAAGTATTTCACCGAGGTCGAAGGTCTGGTCATGCGCTCTGTGGCGCGTGGGCGTGACCTGTCATACCTCACCGATGAACTTGAGAAGCGTTACGGCATCACGCGCCGTCGTGCTGCCCTCATTGCCAGAGACCAGAACAACAAGGCCACCTCAGTTATGCAGGCGGCACGTCAGCAGTCGCTGGGTATCACCGAAGGCATCTGGCGTCATTCCCACGCAGGTAAAGAGCCACGTCCCTCACATGTTAAAGCTGACGGGCAGAAGTTTGACCTGTCGAAAGGGCTTTATCTGGATGGCGAGTGGGTCATGCCAGGCGAAGAGATCAACTGTCGTTGCACATGGAGCCCGGTTATCCCCGGCCTCGGTTAAACGGTAAAGAAAATGAGAACAACTGAACGGTTGGCATTTGACCGCGCCTCCGTGCGCAAGCTCGATAATGTCGGCAGGCTTCAGGTAGCGGTCAGCAACATCAGCAAAGCGAATGTCTGCCCCTACTACGGGCGAGAGATTCCAGGGTGGGAAGAGTTGGGGCTTGACCCTGACAAAATCTACCAGATGTACCGCGACCCCGAAGAGCTGAAGAAAGCTGCCGAAACCTTCAACAACATCCCGATCCTCTGCATCCACACCCCAGACTTTCCCGGCGACCCGCCGCGCGAGTACCGGGTTGGTTCTACGCACTCAAGCGCTTCATTCGACGGCACGTACCTGACCAATGGCCTGTCCATCTGGGACAACTCAGCGATCGCAGGTATCGAGACTGAAGAGCAAAAAGAACTGTCATCGTCGTATCAGTACGTCGCTGACATGACTCCCGGCGAATCACCAGCCGGCGAGGCCTATGACGGCGTCATGCGTGACATCGTCGGCAATCACGTCGCACTGGTCGAAACCGGCCGCGCAGGTCCCGACGTTGTCGTCGGGGATTCACTCCCACTGGAGCTTAAATACATGAAGTTAGACCGCAAAGGCGTTGCCATCCGTGCCGCGCTGGGCGTGTATCTGAAGCCGCGTCTGGCTCAGGATGCAGCACCCAAAGAACTTACCGCCATCCTGAACGCAAACAAATCGCCGAACGCGATCGCACAGGCCGTGGCGAAACTCTGCAAATCCCGTCTTGCTGCTGACATGGAGATTGAGCCGGAAGATCTGGTTGAAATCATCGAAGCATCCGAGCAGACCGTAGAGCCGGAAGAAGAAGTAAAAGTGACCGGCGACGGCGACAACGAAGCGATTATCTCTCTGCTGCGTGAAGCTGGCGTGTCTGAAGAAGTGATCGCCAAAATCGCTGCGTCTCTGGCCCCCGCTGCGGCGATGGATGAAGACAAAGAAGACGATAAAGACGACAAAAAAGAGAAAGACAAAGTGGATAAACCCGCAATGGATGCCGCCATCCGCCTGGCCGCTGATGCAGCAACCAAAAAGGCCGCCGAAAACTTCCGCGCCGTGCGTGAAGCTGAGCAGGCTGTTCGCCCGCTGATCGGCGACGTCGTGGCAATGGACTCCGCTGAAGACGTCTATCGCACTGCGCTTGAGCAGGCTGGCGTGGATATCGACGGCGTGCACCCGTCGGCCTTCCCGTCTTTGGTCAAAATGGCGATCAGCCAGAAAGACAACAAACGCCCTGTCATCGCGCAGGATTCCGCATCGGTCAGCGACTTCGAGAAGGCTTTCCCGACTGCTGGCAAACTGAAACGAGGATACTAAAGATGACTGGTTTTCAGAGTGTAATCAATCAATACCCGGCTCCCGGCGTCGAAGGTGGCTTTGCGAGCACCAACCCTCACGCGACATTCCTCGCAGGTGAAGCTGCGCTGGTTGCCGGTACCGGCGGCCTGACTATCGGGCGCTTTGCGTGGGCCGTGAACGGCGTGGCAACCAACGCCGGCACCGGCGCGCCGTCCGGCTTCGTTCATCGCGACGGGCAGGCCGCTATCACCGAATGGCTGGGCGCTGCTTCCAACGTCATTCAGGTTGGTCGTGAAGTCACGCTGATGGTTGCTGGCGACTTCTGGGCCCGCACCGCTACGGCGGCCACGCGCGGTCAGAAAATCTTTGCCGTGCTGGCTGATGGCACCATTAAGACCGGCGCTGCCGGAGCAACCATTTCCGGCGCAGTTGAAACGCCTTTCTTTGCTGGTAGCGCTTGCGACGCGGGCGAACTGGTCAAAATCAGCACCTGGAGCAAGTAATGAACGAATTTCAGAAACACTATGCCGCGGCGAGCGGTAAATACGGCATTGTCCTGCCGGGCGCGAAAGACTACCTGAAGCCGGAGTTTGCAGAAAACTTCGCCTTGGCGATGGATGCGCAGCCGACCATGGTTACCACCGGTAGCGCAGGCATCCCCGCCTACTTCACCAACTACGTTGATCCGGAGCTGATCCGCATCCTGGTAACCCCGATGAAGGCCGCACAGATCATCGGCGAAGTGAAAAAAGGCGACTGGACTACGCTGACCGCGCAATTCCCGGTTGTTGAAAGTGCAGGTGAAACCAGCTCCTACGGCGACTTTAACAACAACGGCATGACAGCCGCGAACGTTAACTGGGTGCCGCGCCAGTCCTACCACTACCAGACCCACACCCGCTGGGGTGAGCGAGAGCTGGATATGTACGGCGCTGCGCGCATCGGTTACGCCGCTGAGCTGAACGTTGCTTCTGCGCTGGTGCTGAACAAGTTCCAGAACAAGAGCTATTTCTACGGTATTCAGGGTTTGCAGAACTACGGCCTGCTCAACGATCCGTCTCTTCCGGCACCAATTACCCCTAACGCCTCCGGCGCGGGTGGTGCGGTTACGTGGTCGACCAAAGACGGGCAGGCTGTCTATGACGACATCGCCAAGCTGTATGGGCAGCTGGTCGCACAGACCAAAGGCCTGATCGAGCGTGATTCGCCGATGACGCTGGCTATGTCTCCGACCGCAGAAGTAAACCTGACCAAGACCAACATGTACAACGTGAACGTGTCGGACTTGCTGAAGAAAAACTTCCCGAACCTGAAGATCGAAACCGCGGTGGAGTACTCCACTGACGCGGGCGAGATGGTTCAGCTCATCGCCGACAAACTTGGCGAAACCGATACCGCTTATGCAGCGTTCACTGAAAAGATGCGCGCGCATGCAGTTGTGGTCGAAGAGTCCAGCTGGAAGCAGAAAAAATCAGGCGGCACCTGGGGTGCAATCATTCGTCAACCTCTGGCTATCGCCAGCATGATCGGGGTGTAACAAATGGCAGAAACTATCGTTGTAGGCTGCAAGCTTCCTAACGGACTGGTCGTAGATCAGGATGGCTACACAGTAACGCTGAGCGGCGCCAACGCATCAAATGTGATTGGCGGCTACGGCCTGACCGAGGGCGTCGATAAAGACGCCTTTGAAAAGTGGCTGGAAGTGCATAAGAACCAGCCCTACGTCAAAAACGAGCTGGTTTTTGCTCAGGCCAAAGCCAGCAGCGCGCAATCCAAGGCATCTGAGAACGCCAGCGTGAAAACTGGCCTCGAAGGTCTGCCGCAGGATAAGCCGGCTCCGGGCATCGAGAAAGCGGACGGTAAGTAATCATGGCGATCGTTGTTTTCGACATTACCGCATTCCGTGAGCGTTACCCCGAGTTTGCCACGGTAAGTGACACGCTGTTGAATGCTTATTTCGCTGAGGCAACGGTCTACCTTGATAACTCAGATTGCAGCCCGGTACAGGATGCTTCTGTGCGGGCTGTTTATCTGAACATGCTCGTCGCTCACATTGCAGCGCTCAATTCCGGGGTGGGTGGTCAGAAGCCATCCGGCCTGGTCGGGCGCATCTCCAGTGCGTCTGAGGGCTCTGTTTCGGTGTCCACTGGTGAGGTTCCTGTCAGCCAGGCCTCATGGTGGTATCTGCAAACGCCGTACGGTGCCTCTTACTGGAATGCAACTGCTCAGTACCGGACGTTTAAATATGTCCCCGGATCATCTCCTTCACTTTACCCCGGCCATTATTACCGGAGGCCAATCACGAGGAGGTAGTTATGGCCACATTCAGCGGTGGCGATGCTCTGGAAGCAAAACTGGCAGAGATAGCGGCAAAGCTTGGTGAGGGTAAAACACTGCGTGTTGGTTTTCTCGAAGGGGCTACATACCCTGATGGGCAATCTGTTCCGATGGTTGCTGCAGCCAACGAATATGGCGACCCGGCAATGAACAGGCCGCCACGACCATTCTTCAGAAACATGATCGGCGAAAAGTCGCCTGAATGGCCACAGGACATTGCGAAGATAGCAGAGGCAACTGGCTATGACGCAGAAACGATGCTGGGGCTGATGGGTGAGCATATTAAAGGGCAACTACAAGGCTCAATCAGAGATTTGATGGAGCCTGCCCTGTCCCCGGTAACCATTGCCAAAAAGGGCTTCTCTAAGCCACTCATTGAAACCTCCCACATGCTAAACAGCGTCGATTACGACATTAAGGATGGCGTATGAACCTGAGAGGCATAGCCAATAGCGCTACGAGAACAATAAACCAAAACGTTGATGGCGTGTTCCGGATTAATACCGGATTCACTACGTTACCTGGTGGAAAGCGAGAGCAGACGTACAGCAACGTTGATGTTGAAGTGCAGATGCAGGAGCTATCGTCCACAGACCTACGCCAGATTGATGCTATTAACATTCAGGGCATCCTCAAAAGTGCGTATCTGAATGGGAATTTCAACGGTGTTAACCGACCAGAGCAAAAGGGTGGAGACATTCTCATAGTTGATGGTCAGGAGTGGCTAACCGTCAAAGTGCCTGAATTGTGGCCTGACTGGTGCCGAGTGATTGTTAACCTGCAGAGGTCGCCATGACAGCCACAGTAGACATCACCGAGCTTGACCTGCGCATTGCGCTGCAGGCGTTTCTGATGGATATCACCGGCCTCACCATCGACAACGTGCTGGTAGGTCAGCAGAACCTTACGCCAATGCCGCTTAATGACTTCATCATCATGACACCGCTGAAGCAGATAGGGCTGTCTACCAACCGCGTCAAATATGACGACAATGGCGTGTATGGCGAAGGAAAGCAACTCAACCAGCGCAGCACTCAGTGGCCTTGCCAGATTGATTGTTACGGAGAAGGTGCGGCTGATAACGCAGCAATAATCGGTACGCTAATCCGCTCTGATTTCGCCTGTGAGTGGTTCAGGCAGAACGGCAATGTCATTACCCCTCTTTACTGCTCTGACCCTCATCAGACAACGATGATAAACGGCGAGCAACAATACGAAGGCCGCTGGACGCTGGACTTTATCGGGCAGTTCAACCCGTCAGTAACCACACGTCAGGACTTCATGGACAGCATTACAGTCGGCATTATCGCCGCAGATTTAAAATACCCTCCGGAGAGTGCATAAATGGCAATCCCATTACGCAAAGATATCCAGATCAACCCTGGCGTTTTGCCTGCTGGCGGTTCAGCGCTTGACCTGAATGGCCTAATCCTTACCGACAGCGCTTATGCTCCGGTTTGGTCAGTGATTTCATTCACTACCAAAGAGGATGTGGCTTCGTACTTCGGCAGCGCGTCTACAGAATACGCTATGTCTGAAGTCTATTTTCAGGGTTATGACAACTCAACAAAAACACCAGGCGCGTTGCTGTTCGCCAGATTCAACCCGACAGATGCAGCGGCATGGCTGCGTTCTGGTTCAATGGCGTCCGTAACGTTAGACCAACTAAAATTGCTGAGTGGCGTTTTGACGCTGACCGTTGATGGCACAGAACATACGTCTGCGAGTATTGACCTGAGCACGGCTACGAGCTTTGCACAGGCGGCAGACCTGATTGAAACTGGCATTGGCTCAAGCGTAATTGTTACGTTTGATACCACACAGAAGCGTTTCATCATTACCAGCGCGACTGACGGCGCAAAAAGCACAATCACCTATGCTACCGGAACGCTGTCCGCTGGACTGAAGCTGACAGCAGCTACTGGTGCTCAGTTATCGCAGGGTGCAGATGCGGCAGTCGTTACCGATACAATGCAGAAGGTTCTGGATGCGTCGCAGAACTGGGCGATCTTCACTACTTCTTTCGCGCCGACTGAGCAACAGGCTTTGAACTTTTCTGCTTGGGTAAATAGCCAGAATTTCCGATTCGGTTATGTACCTTACACGCTGGATGAATCAGCGCTGGTTTCTGGATCAACGGAAACGCTGGCGTACAAAATCATCGTGGTGAACGACTACGCGAACGTAGTCCCTGTTTACGGCAGTCAGGCACATGCAGCAAATGTGCTGGGTTATGCAGCATCACTGGATTTTGATCGTCAGGAAGGTCGAGTTCCTTTTAAATTCCGATCACTTTCAGGCCTGTTGCCGGAAGTTGATACGTCAGCAAGCTACGATGCGTTGATTGCGAACAAATATAACTTCTACGGCGCGTACACAGCGAATAACTACGATACACGCTACTGGGCAGACGGGACAATCAGCGGTGACTTCAAATGGTTCGATTCTTTCTGCTTCCAGATCTGGCTGAACGCCAATCTGATGCAGGATGCTATCGAATTGTTCAAGTCCAACCGTAGCATCCCATACAACGCGCGTGGTAAAGCGATCATTGAGGCGTCCTTCTCCGACACGTTGAACCAGGGGATTACCTTTGGCGGCATCCGCACCGGCGTGAATCTTTCAAGTTCTCAGATTTCTGAGATTCAGAACGCAGTAGGTGCTGACATTTCTCCATCTCTGATCGCCAAGGGTTACTACCTGTATATCGCCGATGCCACTCCTACTCAGCGTCAGGAGCGTACAAGCCCTAGCATGACCCTGTGGTACTGCGACGGCGGTTGCGTACAGAAAATCACTCTTGCAAGCATTGAGGTGCAATAAATGTCCAACACTATTACAAGCGCTGATTCTATTTTTGCCCTCACTGTTACCAACCTTTTCCCAAGCGCTCAGACGCTGGAGGGTTACGCAGCTGATGCGATGTTTGCTCTGGGTGATACCGAGATGGCAGTTTCCGTTCGTGGCGCTGACGGTAAGCTATCAGGTGGTTTCGTTTTCGGAGAGTATCTTCAGACGATCACAATCATGCCAGATAGCCCTTCCCGTGAACTGTTTGAAACATGGCAACTGACGTCTCTGACCTCAAAAGCAGTGTTCCGCTGCAACGCAACAATCATTCTCCCCGCGATCAGTCGCAAGTTCACTCTCACCAACGGCATTCTACAGCGCGTTAAAGCCATTCCAGATGCGCAGCGCGTATTGCAGGCGATGACTTACCAGATCAACTGGGAAACGGTAGTGGGCGAAGCGTACAACGCGTAAGGATCAACATGGCACGCAAAGAGATTTTCTACACCATTGAAGATAAAGGCCGGGATAATGGCAAGGTGTTCTACATTCGGGAAATGGCTGCTTCTCAGGCTGAATGGTGGGCAATCCGTGCCGGGCTGGCGATGGCTAAGAACGGCGTTAATCTTCCGGATAATTTTTCTGATATGGGCATGGCAGGCATGGCAAAGGTCGGCCTCGAAATGGTGGCTAAGATTCCACCAGAGGATGCACGGCCTTTACTGGACGAGTTGATGAAATGCGTACAGGCAGTTCCTGATCCGTCAAACCAAAGTATCAAACGCCCGCTTATTGATGATGACACGGAAGAGGTTATGACTCGCCTCAAACTTCGCGGAGAGGTGTTCAAGCTCCACGTAGATTTTTTAACCGCCGCCGCCAGTTAGACATCCCCCCGGTAATGGGTCAGCAAATCGCTGGCCTGGCCGACTACGCCAACGTTCCAAAAACAATAGCGACAGTTATGTCTTCGGGTAAATGCTCGCTGACGGAGCTAAGTTCAACGCTAGGCGTAGAGGATTTATGGTGGTGGCTGGAAGTTATAACAGTCGATAATTACAACCAAATGGTCATCAACAGGTCTCAGGAGAAAGGCTGATGCCGACGATTATTGAGTCACTGGTAGTCACGTTAGGCCTCGACCCATCTGGTTTCAAAAAAGGCCAGACAGAAGTTAAAAAAGGCCTGGACGATACCAGAAAGAATGCTGACCAGACAGCGAAAGAAATGGAGGCCGCGGGTAAAAGAGCGGCCTCTTTTTTTGGCTCTATCCGCACTGAATTACTTGCACTGGTAGGTGTAACACTATCAGCACAGGGAATTAAAACCTTCATCGTCGATATGACGAATAACCTTCAGCAACTCGCTATCGGTTCGAAGTCACTCGACATGTCAGCTAAGTCCCTTGATGGCTGGCAGCGTTCAGCAGAAGCCGCAGGTTCAAGCGCCGAAAAAATCACCGGCACGCTTAGCGCGTTTCAAAACACGCTGACGAAAATCCGTACTGGTGGCGCACAGGGCGATCCGTTATTTGGTGCGCTGGCATCTTTTGCTGGGGCAACCGGTGCAAACTTCGATTATCAGAACGATAACTCCGAAGCCATTATGCGCAAGATTGCTGCCAACTGGAGCAAGTTGAGCAAAGATGCGCAGCGCCGGTTTGGTTCAGAGTTTGGCTTCGATAATGCCACTCAGCAGGGGCTTGCAAACGGCAATCTGGTACGCGATGCAGATCGCTTTGCGAAAATCTCCAGAGCAACTGACGATGCAACAAGGAAAGCGCAGGAGTTCAATCGGCGACTGGTAGAGATGAAGCAAAACTTCTCTGCTGCTGCGCAGGTGCTCTATGAGGCGCTGATTCCTTATGTTGAGAAGCTCATTCCACTGATTGAAAAATTTGGTAACTGGATCGCCACACACGGACCAGAAATTAGCAAGTTCTTCTCTGATTCAGCCGCTGAGGTAAACAAGATTGTTGACACGGTTGGAGGCCTGCAAAACGCATTTGCGATACTTGCGACATTCGTGGCCGGAAGCTGGGCGCTAAAAATGCTCTCAGGAATTACCAAAGTTGGTAAGGGGTTTGGCCCCATCCTTGCAGCAATGGCAACAGTAAGTGCATGGAATAAAGTAGGAGAGGCTCAGGAAGAGGCGAAAAAAGAGGGGATCAGCGTAGGTGAGCTTCTCATTAAAAGGATGAAGGACAAGGATAACGAAAGGCTGAGTTCAGGTGATACCATTTCAGACCGGATCATGAACTGGTGGAAGAGCCTCCCGGATGCGGATAACACATACACTGCATACGGAACTGCGCCGCGAGGAGTCAGAAATAATAACCCTGGCAATCTCAATTATGTCGGACAGGCAGGAGCCACTAAAGAGGGTGGAGCGAACGGTCGTTTTGCCGTTTTCCCCAGCATGGCGCATGGAATCTCCGCACTGTACAAACAGATTCAACTCTACTTCAAGCGCGGCATCAACACTATCTCATCCATAGTCAATAAGTATGCACCGGCCGGTGATGGCAACGATGTTGCGTCATACATCTCTGCGCTGGTGAATGCTACAGGGAAGGGGGCTAATGACGCACTGGATGCAGGTGACACGCCGACAATTGCAAGACTAATGAAGGGCATTGTCGACCATGAGAATGGTAAGGGTTATATCAGCTCTTCTGACATCATGGGTGGCATTCAGCTTGGGTCAAGTGCTTCTGTTTCTGGCATGGCGGGTGCGGCCGGGAACAAAACCGAGATTAACATCGGTGAAATGAATATGCAGACCTCATCCTCGAATGTGAATGCGCTTGGTAATGATATTCAGCGCCACGTTAACCGCAATCGCCTGGTTACTCCGGCTATGTCAGGGCAGGGATAATATGGCTTTCTCACTGAATGAAACAACACTTCTCAGCGCGATAAACAGCGGGAATATCTTCTCAATAATTAACAGCACCCTTTCGCCTGGCTACGGGATTTATCTGAAGTCAGGCTTAAGGGCGTTGTCTCCGACATCCTTTCTTGGCATTGAGTTTGGTGCGGATGCGTCCGTGGTATCTGCGCCAATAGAGAATGGATCCTATAACTCATTTAACAAGGTGAAGCGCCCGCCAGTTATCAGAGTGCTGTTCACGCTTGAGGGATGGACAGGTTTTAGCGGAAGCATTCCTAACCTGACAAATTTCACACTGACCAGTCGTTCTGACATGCTGGCCGCACTGGATGCTATGGTTGCTGATGCTCAGGTGTACGATATCGAGACGCCTGACACCACATATGAGGATTACGACCTCATACGATATAACTACCGAACATCAGATCGGGATGTAACGTTACTGACGGTTGAGGCAATATTCCAGTCTGTGCTGCAGGAGGCAGAAGTCACCCTTACCAGCACCACAGCCAATAGCAGTACAACGTCAAATGCAGACAGCAAGGCTGCCAGCGCTGTGACAGAAAAGGCAAACTCCACAGCTACAAATTCAACACTTGAAGATGTGAAGGGCGCTTTGACCGGGCTTAAAGAATCACTTTCCAGTGCATCGACGGCCGTCGCTACGTCAGTAAGCAATGCTGTGAGTTCCGCCACATCCGGCGCAACAAGTGCAATCAACGGCGCGGCCACGTCAGCAATCAATAACCTGTCATCAACGGTCAGGGAACTTGTAGCGGGGCTATCCTGATGCAAAACATCTCTCTCAAGCCGCTGAAGGCTCAGGAAGTGAGCGTTAACCTCGACGGTCAGGCGGTGACTTTGCGGATCGTGCAGAGAACAACTGGTCTATTCATGGATGTTGGCGTTGATAACCTCTGGATAGCCCAGGGAGTTCTTTGTCTGAACTGCAACAAAATAGTTCGCTACCCCTATCTGAAGTTCAGAGGTGAGATTTTCTTTGCTGACACCAAAGGAAGTCTGGATCCTGTTTATGATGAGCTTGGAACGAGGTTTAAACTGTTCTACGCCACTGAAGAAGAGATGGCGGCATGACCTACAAAAAACGCTCGCTTAAATTTGAGTTCACGCTCAAAGAAGGTGCATTCGATGAATCAGGAAATAACATTCTTACCATCGATAACATCAAGGCAGAAGTTGAAATAGGCGCTTACGGCGGAATATCAGGAACCACACTAGAAGCGCGAGTTTTTGGCCTGAGCATCGATAACATGGCATTGCTCAGCTACAAGGGTATTCAGCTTAACGGGGCCAAACAGAACATGATGAAGGTATGGGCAGATGGACGGCCTGTGTTCTTTGGTTCCATCACTAACTGTTTCGCAGATCTCAATCAGATGCCGGATGCGCCACTGATTATCAGCGCGTTCTCTACCGGGTTCGATCAGTCGATCACCGCCGCACCATTCTCTAAAGAAGGTGTTGCAAGTGTTGCTGAAATAATCACCACCATAGCAGCCAGCATCGGTTACACGGTAGTAAATAATGGTGTGCTGGCAAAACTGGAAAATCCTTATTTCGAAGGTAATCCGATCACACAAATCCAGCAGTGTGCTCATGCCGCCGGTATCGAAATAGATTTCCGTCTTGGGGCTATTTATATCTGGCCGCAGGGAGGAAGTATTGATGAAACTATCCCGCTCGTTTCACCACAGCATGGGCTTATTGGATACCCGGTATTCAGCAACTACGGCATTAATTTTCAATGTCAGTACAGCGATCTGATACTTCGCGGCCGTAAGGTTCAACTGGAAACATCCCTGCCAAATGGAAGCGGTGTCTACACCGTCCAGTCGGCTATTCACCATCTGTCGACATGGACAGAAGGCGGGCCATGGTCGACCATCGTATGGGCTTCTATAGGACAACTGACAGTGAGGCAGTAATGAACTTGTTTACGAACAGGCCTCAGGACACCGCAACA
Source organism: Salmonella sp. JXY0409-18 (assembly GCF_020268625.1). Taxonomy (NCBI): domain Bacteria; kingdom Pseudomonadati; phylum Pseudomonadota; class Gammaproteobacteria; order Enterobacterales; family Enterobacteriaceae; genus Salmonella; species Salmonella sp. JXY0409-18. The sequence goes on along the minus strand of NZ_CP084216.1, from coordinate 2,994,540 downwards.
GATGCGAACTCGCAACAGTTTTTGATGCATCAGTTCCTGATGGGCAAATCATTCATCACGCTGGCGATCGTAACTTCGGTTAGTGATTCTGGAGAAGTTGTGTCAGTGAAGCCAATGGTGCAGGGATTCACTGGAGGTGGAGACATCATCCCGAACTCAGCGATTCACGGCGTGCCGGTATGGCGATTGCAGCGTGGAGCCAGTGCCGTAATTATGCCTCCAGTCGAAGGCGACATCGGTCTGATAGCCATTTGCGATCGAGATATCACAGCAGTTAAGAAGACAAAGCAATCTGCATTGCCAGGGTCGAATCGCACGCACAGTTACTCGGACGCCATCTATCTCGGCGGGGTGTTGAACGCCGAACCAAGCCAGTATGTGAAGTTTGCCAATGACGGAATTGATATCGTTTCACCTCTTGTGGTGCAAATTAATGGCAACACAGTAGTGGTCAATGCAGAGGATAAAATCTCACTTAACTCCCCGATTATTGAGGCCAATGGTCAGCTAACTCAGGGTTCAGGAAGCTTCGCAGGAAATGCCACATTCGGCGGAACAATAACTGCAACAGGAGAGATAACCGGCAACGGAATCCACCTATCCACGCACAAACACGGCGGCGTAGACCGAGGAAGCGACAACACAGACACCCCATCGAACTAACCCGCTTCGGCGGGTTTTTTATTGCCCGGAGTTTATATGCTTACCAGGTCATTTCTTCTCACTGACAAGTGGGATATCTCTCTGGATGACACAGGAAATATGGCGGTAACAACCAACCCTTATGCGGTGGCGCAGGATGTGGCGTGCGCCTGCTCAACCTTCATGGGTGAGCCGTGGTATGACACCACGCTGGGGATTCCTTATTACGAGCGCATTCTCGGTCACTGGCCAGGAACTCAACTCATCAACACCAAGATGGCGACAGAGGCCAAAAAGCTTCCGTATGTCCAGTCAGCATTCTGCACCACTACGGTTGGCAAAGCAGATCGCCTTGCATCAGGCGTGATGACCATAACAGACACGAACAACGTTCAGACCACAATCCAATTCTGAGGTAACAAATGGCTGAAGTAACAGTTAGCACAGCCGTCCCCTCTGTCACGTTTTCCGCTACCGGCATTGCCGTTCCTGATGAGATCGACATTCTCAACGGGCGTTTAACTGACCTTGACACCGCAATGGGCGGAGGGATGAGTAAGAGTCTGACGACTCCGCAGGGACAGATTGCCATGAGTGACACGGCAATCATCGGAGACAAGAACGACAATCTGGCATGGCTGGTTAACCAGATTAACCCTGACTTTGCTGAAGGTCGTATGCAGGACGCCATTGGGCAGATTTACTTTATCGATCGCCTTCCTGCCATTGGCACCACTGTAACGGCAACATGCACTGGTTTAGTTGGCACCGTTATTCCTGCAAACAGCATCGCTCAGGACACCAGTGGTTATCTTTATTACTCCCTTGCGGATGCAGTTATCCCTGCTTCTGGTTCAGTAAATATTGTATTCCAGAATCAGGCGACCGGACCAATTGCATGTCCGATTGGTGCATTAAACACGATTTACCGTGCCATTCAGGGATGGTCTGGAATTACCAATGCGACAGCAGGCGTGCTGGGTAATGAAGTTGAAAGCCGGGCTAACTTTGAGTATCGCCGTAAGCAATCGGTAGCGGGTAACTCCAACAATCAGCTTGTGGCTGTGTACGCAAACGTGCTGGCCGTCAATGGTGTAACTGATGCATACGTGACGCAGAACAACACAAGTCTTACAGTCACGAAGGGCATCACCAACGTATCACTGGATCCACACTCCCTCTATGTATGCGTGTACGGTGGCACGTCTGCAGATATCGCAAAGGCGATCTGGCAAAAGCTTCCCCCTGGCCCGCCAATGGTAGGCAACACAACACACACAGTGGTTGACGATGTTAACTATGTTCAGCCGTATCCTGAATACGAAATAAAGTGGCAAACACCATCAGCCGTAAGTGTTTATTTCAAAGTTGAACTTGCGAACAATAATTCCCTTCCGGGAAATATCGCAACACTGGTACAGAGCGCTATTATCAGCGCATTTAACGGTGAGGATGGCGGAACAAGAGCACGTATTGGCTCAACTATTTATGCAGGTCGTTACTATGCTGGCGTGCAGTCTATTGACTCAGAAAATGTCGACATCTTCAGTATCACCATCAGTCGTGACGGCACAGCATATCAAACTTCCGCATCCTTTGGCATTGATGAAGTGCCAACCCTGGATGCATCAAACATATCGGTGACACTGGCATGATAAACGTCGCGGATACCATACTGACGCAATATGCAGACAGCCCGAAACTGAAATCCCTGATTTACTCGTTCAATAAAGCTGTAGGTATCGAAGGTTTTCTTGATGATTTCTATGACGTGATATGGAACATCCAGACGGCAGACACCTACGGGTTGGACGTGTGGGGGAAAATCGTGGTTGTCAGCAGGCAGCTGACGGTGACAGAGAACAAAATATATTTCGGCTTCAATGAAGCATCATCAGATCCGATACTCGTTGATAATCCACAGCCATTCAACCAGGCACCTTTCTATTCCGGCGAGCTTCTGACTTCTACTGTGACACTCACTAATGATGTGTACAGGAAGCTGATCATGATGAAAGCGGCTGCGAATATTTCTGACTGTACAATGCCAAATTTGAACAAACTACTTAATTTCATGTTTGGCGATAAAGGACGCTGCTACGTCAGAAATGATGGAGAGATGGTAATGAGTTATGTTTTTGAATTCCAACTTTCCACATCAGAGCTAGCCATTGTGCAAAGCTCAGGTGCGCTACCTTCCCCAATTGGGGTAACAGTTAATATTGTTCAGCAGGTATGACATGAACTCTTCTGATATTCCATCTCGCCTGAATAAAGCATTTGCGATTAATGGCCTTAAAAATGTTATTGCCGTTGATTCAAGTACAACAACAGATAATACAGGAACAGCCACATTTGATAAAGGCTTCCCGCCAATAACAATGCAGCCATTAAGTGCCGGAGGCATTCCTCCATCAGGGAAGGATATGAATGGGGTTTTATATACAAGCACACTGAAACAGCAATGGGGAGATGCAGGTGGCGCTTATCCATTCAGCCAGGCATTTGCTACAGCCATTGGTGGCTATCCTCAAGGCGCTGTAATTCCAGCAACAAACCTGTCAGGACAATGGCTAAATCTTTTAGATGGGAACACTACTAATCCAGAAGCATCAGATTCATCAACAACCGGGTGGGTTCCATTAAGTTTCTATGGGGCAACAAACATATCAGGACTATCCGGGGTAAGTATTACCCTGAATTCTCTTCAGGCAGCCAGAGATATTCTCATACTTTCAGGTTCATTAACGTCCAACATTAATATCATCCTCCCTTCGTGGGTAAAAATATGGAGAGTTATTAATAATTGCTCTGGTAACTTTCAGGTGACACTGAAAACACTTACAGGAACTGGAGTTCAGTGCCCTCAGAAAAAAACAACTCTTATACGAGGTGATGGATCAAATATTTTGAGTGATGTCTCTATTCAGAGAGGATGCCAGACATTCACCTCCAATGGATCATTTACAGTCCCTGATGGAATTACAACGCTTTACATATCGGCCAGTGCCGGGGGCGGTGGTGGTGGTGGTGGATATACCTCTTCTAATAGCGGTGAGGGAGGTGGCGGAGGACATACGATCGTTAAACAACCTTTTCAGGTCAACCCAGGCGACACATTAAGTATTTCAATCGGCCAGGGTGGAGCAGGTGGTGGAATTGGGTTGGCTGGAGCCAATGGTGGTGTTACTACCATTGGCTCATTAATAACACTAAACGGAGGAATAGGAGGAAATCCAGGCACAGCATCTGAGGGAGGTAAGTCTGGAGGGTATGCCGGTGGTGCTGGTGCAATATCCGGTGAAGATGCTGTATTTGGCGTCCCTGGCTCTGGAGGTCCAACTCTGCTGGGTCCGGGCGGAAGCAAAAGAACATCTGCGGGAATATCAGGATTAAACGGAGGTGGTGGATCGGGTGGTTACGTTGGCTGGAAAGGTGGCGATGGTGGCGCAGGCATCGCAATCATTGAGTGGTAAAACTAAATAACGGTGGATTATGAGCCTATCAGAAACAATGAAAGCGAAACAGTACGCAGCAAATGCAGCCGTGTCAGCAGCCGAGTGCGCCATTTACGCAAATAACCTTAAAAACGCACCAGACTATGCAGCGGCAGCTGCAGCATCAGCAGCTGCATCTGCGCAGTCGGCATCTTTATCAGCAACTAACTCTTCCAATGCACAGGAATATGCCAATTCTGCATCTTCCTCTGCATTGAGTGCTTTTGAGTCTTCTCAAACAGCCGGTAATGCGGCTGCTGCAGCGGTAGGGCAATGTATTCGTGTGCCAACAGGTGAATTGACTAGCCCTCTCCCTGCAGCAATAGACAGAAAAGAAAAAGCTCTTATCTTTGATGAGGATGGAAATTCATCCGTTAAACCACTAACCGATTTTGCACTCCTGGATAGCGATGGGAAAATACCAGCGTCACAGATTCCATCTATTGCAATATCTCATATCTTTGTTGTTTCAAACCAGGCAGAAATGCTTGCTCTTAATGCAAATGCTGGTGATGTGGCGAAAAGAACCGATCTTGGCTTCTCTTTAATGCTGAGCCAGACACCGGCAAGTACTCTGATAAACTGGATTAGACTAAATGATGACATTTTAGCTGAACTTGCCCAATCGACCGGGTCAGACCTCATTGGTTCTCCATACGGAACAATGACCAGCGTTGCTGCTGATGTACAGAATAAAGTCAGCAAAAATTCCCTGGCAAGTAGCGCAGGCCTTTCTTATGTCGGCGTATGTCCTGACGTGGAGACTTTGCGCACATTATCCGTTCCCGCCGGGAAAAAAGTTCAACTTCTTGGATATTATTCCAGCAGCCCAGGAGAGGGTGGCGGAATTCTATATGCTTCTGCAACAAGTACGGCCCTTGATGATGGCGTAAGGGTATTTGTAACAAATGATGGAACAAGATTGGTACGCGAGACTAATGGAGAATTATACGCCTCATGGGCAGGTGCAGTAGGTGACTGGAACGGAAATACCGGCACGGATAACAAAGCGGCAATAGAACGGCTTATCGCTGCATCAGGGACTAAATATAAGTGGGTTATTGACCTAACAAATGTTGGCGTAAGTTCTGTGGTTATCGACAGCAAAGATAACTGGAATGGCCACATCAATGGCAGCGTAGTCAATATTTCAGCCAAGCCTGCTCCTGGTGCAGTTGATCGTAAAGACCAGGATGGTGGCGTACATCCAACATTCAAAATAACCAATTCTGATGGGTGGAAGTTAACAGGCTCGTTCGTCGATAACCGTTATCGGGAGGCTTTCTACGTAGAGAACTGTGATTACTTTGAGCTTGGTTGCTCTAATATTGGGAGCGGAATTAACGATAACCTTACAGCCAACCACTTCAGGTATTGCAACCACTTTACTTTATCAGGTGTAAGGATTGAGAAATCAGGTTTCATCCCAGCAACTGGATATTATGACTGGGTTCAGGCCGCCAGATTTTGGGATTGTAGCGGTTTTGTTATAGATGGATATGTTTCCCGCGAGAACGCTGGAAATGGATTATACATTGCAAGTAACTGTAAGGATTATGTAGTTACAGATTTCGACATTACAGGCAATGCCATGTCCGGAATTCAGCTTGCATGGTCAGGTTTTGGTATAATGCCAATTCGGGGTGTTATCTCTAACGGAACTATTACAAGAAACAGGGCTGATGGCATAGACGTTAATAATACCAGCGGTGTCCAAGCCAGAGTTGATCTAATAATTACTGGTGTCGTAAGTGCAAATAACGGTTATAACCAAGACGGCACAGCAACTGTTGACGGTTCTGGATTGGGTACATTCATTCAGGTTACACATTTTACAGTTTATGGCTGCTCCACAACATCGCCAGCTAATACAGGGGTGGGGGCGAGTAACTGCTCTAACTTTAAAATAAACGGTATAATTAAAAAAGATCAAACATCTAACAGCAAAGGGCATGGGGTATACATTGAAAACAGCACTGACGGTGAAATAAACGTTGATGTAATTACTGACTCGGAAAATCCAGAAATGTTCTCTATTAGAACGTTTGGCTATCTAGAAAACATTCATTTTTCAGGGAAATATATTGGATATAGTTTGTTCGGAGATGATGCAACTTATGTTAACTGTTCATTACGCAACGCATCCATTATATCTCCAACCACAGTTGGAAATAGATTTTACTGGGAGGGTGTGAACACAGTTGTTGCGGGTTCAAACGCTGTTGATATTAAATCAAAAATGAATGATTGCCGTTGCGTTTCCAATAACGGTCACGGAGGAGTAGTTTCTGCTTCCAGCATAGACATCCAAAATACTGAATTCATTGGTACAGATGGCGGCTTATATGTATCCGATAATATGGAAATGATCCGCATCAGAGGAGGTATAGCGCAGGGGGTAACATCGGCAGGATTAAGAATAAGTGGAGGTGAAAAGCATATCATTGAAGGGATTACTACAAAATCAACATCAGGAAATTCAAGCGCTATTATTAGGGCATCAAAAGTAATTTACGTAGGTAATTATGATTCAGCAAACCCTACGGACTTTACAGGAACAACTTTCACGCTTCAGAACTAAATAAAAACGGCGGCATAGCCGCCGTGATATTTATGCACTATTCTTAAGAAAAACGAACTTTTTTCTATTGAAAAATACGAAAGAAGATGCAATGTATACCATAAATGCCACCATTAAATGCTCAGGGAAAAGCCAGCCCATACTTACAGGTATTATACTTATGCCAATACAAAAAAGGAACATTATGAAATAATGAGCCGATTTATTCTCTTGTGTCTTATTGGAGAAATATTTTGCGAGAATACCCTTAAATACACCTGACACAATAAGCCAGACAGGTGTGAAGAGCCCAAAATCAGCATATAGCTCACCGTAACCAAATGCTGGAGCACCCTCATTTCTGTAGAATGCATCAGGGAAGAATACCTTTGCCAGATGCAACGCGCCAAAATCATCAGGTTTACTAGGCCATATGGCTCTCGGAATCCTTGAGTAAACCTCGCTCTCCATCAAAAGCTTTCCATACATGAAGTCAAAGTTTGATGATGCAACCAGAACAGCATTACGGGTATAGTCAGAGTAATTTGCCATGTTCTCAATAGGGTTTCCGTCAGTAAAAGTATAAGCAAAAAATGCTGTAACAATGAAAGCTATGACAGCAAACGATTTAACTAGGAACATGAATCTAATTCTTTTATTTTCAATATAAGAAAGATAAAGAATAAATGCTATAAATATGCTAAATATAGGTCCTTTGTTGCCGTGAAGGAATATAAGAACGCAGTTAATTAAAACAATAGCAACGCAAAATAACTTTGATTTTTTGTGTGTGAAAAAAGCACAAATAGAAGCTACCAGTGAAAACATTAATGAAGGATAAAAATAAATACCATACCCTGTACGTGTTAGTTCATAAATCCTGCGAGGGATCAGTATGTACTCTCTGAACTCAATAAGAACCGGAAGATAGAAAAAGAATGCAAGTAGCGTGAATAAAATAGATGAGAATACGTACCTTGGATCATTACTTATTTTTGTAACGCTATCTACTTCCTTTCTTTGAGAGTAAAGATATGAAAGTACGAATGATGCTATATAAAGCACATAACAAGTATAGAAAAATAAATATTCTGAGTTGTATTCCTGAATGCCTGAAAGGTAAACAAATATACCCTCAAAAATGTATAGTGTTGGAACAGTTATTATTAAATAGGGAACCATTACATTTACAATCTTTCCCTCTACTTTGACAGAAATGGCGTAAAGGAAAACAACAAACAATAAACATAATGTAATGTATGAGATTATAATCATACTGAACCTTTAGAAAAAGATGATTAATATTAAAAATATTAATAATATTGCTACTACACAAACAATAAATGGCGTAGAAAATCTACTGGCGATGTACTCAGAATCAGGAAGTTTATTTTCATTGCTCATATCTTTACCAATTAATTAAAATAATCTATTGACATTTTAACACTCATTAACATCACAATCTACCGCATTATAACGGTAACTTCATCACAATCTGACAATGTAAATGCACTTGATCTACGGTGAGTAATGGGATTCCCACCGCCAGCAGCAGATTACGTTGAGCAGCGCATATCACTCGACCAGCGCATCATATCGAGGCCAGCGGCTACATAACACTACCGCGAGGCACCATTAGCGGTGCTCTGCCTGTCGTTGATGCCTCACTGACGGCATGTGATGGTTCGTTGCTGGTTTGCAGACAGTAAGGAGCGAAGAGATGCCGGTGCACGATCCAGGATGCGATATTTGGTGTGATCACCTACATCATCAACGATGCACGCTCTTGTGAGTTTGATGATAGCTAGGTGATGTGAGACAGAAATGAGACACACAAAGCTTTGCATCGGTTTGCAAGGCTTTGTGTGCCTTTGGAGTGCGACATGTTTTTATGACAAAAAATTAGCGCAAGAAGACAAAAAATCACCTTGCGCTAATGCTCTGTTACAGGTCACTAATGTAGTGTAAGTTATTGATTGTTAGTGACTGGAAATGCCGTATTTTACCGTGTTTTGTTGTATATTAATCAATCAAAATTTATCGTATATAATTGATTATATTGAATATTAACGTTCTGTATTCTGCTTTTTTATACTAAGTTGAACGAAACGGGAAGGCGAAAAGGTAAAAAGTTCCTTTTCAGGCTGGAAACACCTGTAGCATCAGATAGTTTTATCACAATTAAGCAACAACTTTCGCGCTTTGAGTTGACAACCCGGAGCAGAAAGAAAATAAATGTCTATACAACTCATGACAGGCAAGAGAGCGACAGGAATGCGGCAACTTTTACCGGGCGATACTGTCTGGCGAAACATCAGGCTGGCGACAATGGACCCGCAGCGGCAAGCCCCGTACGGGCTGGTGGATAACCAGGCGCTGATTGTACGCGGAGGGCATATTTGCGATATCGTGCCAGAGACGCAGCTTCCTGTCAGCGGGGACAATATCCATGATATGCAGGGACGACTGGTAACCCCGGGACTTATCGATTGCCACACGCATCTGGTGTTTGCCGGTAACCGCGCCGCAGAGTGGGAACAGCGGCTTAACGGCGCGTCATACCAGCATATTAGCGCTCAGGGTGGCGGCATTAACGCGACGGTATCAGCAACCCGCGCCTGTGCAGAAGAGACGCTCTACCTGCTGGCGCGCGAACGCATGATGCGCCTTGCCAGCGAAGGCGTTACGCTGCTGGAGATTAAATCCGGCTATGGTCTGGAGCTGGCGACAGAAGAAAAGCTGTTGCGCGTCGCTGCAAAACTTGCCGCCGAAAACGCTATCGACATTAGCCCCACGCTACTTGCCGCTCATGCTACGCCAGCGGAGTATCGTGACGACCCGGACGGCTACATCACTCTGGTCTGCGAGACGATGATTCCGCAGCTCTGGCAAAAAGGGTTATTTGATGCGGTAGACCTCTTTTGCGAGAGCGTCGGCTTTAATGTGGCGCAGAGTGAGCGCGTATTGCAGACGGCGAAGGCGTTAGGTATTCCCGTTAAAGGCCATGTTGAGCAGCTTTCGCTGTTGGGCGGCGCGCAGCTGGTGAGTCGTTATCAGGGTTTATCGGCGGATCATATCGAATATCTTGATGAAGCGGGCGTCGCGGCGATGCGTGACGGCGGTACTGTCGGCGTGTTGTTGCCCGGCGCGTTTTATTTTCTGCGCGAGACGCAGCGCCCGCCGGTCGAACTGCTGCGCCGCTATCAGGTGCCTGTCGCCGTCGCCAGCGATTTCAATCCCGGCACCAGCCCGTTTTGCAGTTTGCATCTGGCGATGAATATGGCCTGCGTACAGTTTGGTCTGACGCCGGAAGAGGCATGGGCGGGCGTTACTCGCCATGCCGCTCGCGCGCTGGGAAGACAGGCGACGCATGGGCAGATCAGGGCCGGCTACCGGGCGGATTTTGTGGTATGGGATGCTGAACAGCCGGTAGAGATAGTGTATGAGCCGGGGCGTAACCCTTTATATCAGCGGGTATACAGAGGAAAAATCTCATGACGCAATGGTATCCGGCTTCTCCGGCGCTTTGGCAGGGGCGCGATGACAGTATAGAAGCGCCGGATGCGCGGCGTCTGTTTCAGACCGTCACGCGCAGCGAGACCTTTTCCCCCGAAAACTGGCAGCAAAAGATCGCGTTAATGGGATTTGCCTGCGACGAGGGGGTAAAACGCAATGCAGGGCGTCCCGGCGCGGCAGGCGCCCCGGACGCGTTGCGTAAAGCGCTGGCGAATATGGCCAGCCACCAGGGACATGAACGGCTGGTGGATTTAGGCAATTGGGTTGCGCCGACGCCCGATCTGGAAGGCGCGCAGCAGGCCTTGCGCGATGCGGTAAGCCGCTGCCTGCGGGCCGGGATGCGCACGCTGGTGTTGGGCGGCGGGCATGAAACCGCGTTTGGACACGGCGCGGGGGTGCTGGACGTGTTTGCGCAGGAAAGCGTAGGGATCATTAATCTTGATGCGCATCTGGATCTCCGTCAGACCGACCGGGCAACATCCGGTACGCCGTTTCGTCAACTGGCGCAGCTATGCGACGCGCAGAGCCGCGCGTTTCATTATGCCTGTTTCGGCGTGAGCCGTGCGGCCAATACGCAGGCGTTGTGGCGGGAAACGCAGTGGCGGAATGTTACCGTGGTGGAGGATCTGGACTGCCATGACGCGCTGGCGCAGATGACGCAGTTTATCGACAAGGTGGATAAAATTTATCTGACTATCGATCTCGACGTATTGCCTGTCTGGGAAATGCCGGCCGTCTCCGCTCCCGCAGCGCTGGGCGTGCCACTGATACAGGTTCTGCGTTTAATTGAGCCGGTTTGCCGCAGCGGAAAATTACAGGCGGCGGATCTGGTTGAATTTAATCCACGCTTTGATGAAGATGGCGCAGCGGCGCGCGTGGCGGCGCGGCTTGGCTGGCAAATCGCGCACTGGTGGCGTTAATCTGTCATCCGGAAAACACTATCCGCATAAGGAAGGCTTCACGCATGTATTCATCCCGCTCCCGTTCTGCGCCTGCGCCTTTTTACGAAACGGTGAAACAGGACATCTGTAAAAAAATAGCCGACGGCGTCTGGCAGCCGCACGATCGCATTCCGTCGGAAGCTGAACTGGTCGCGCAGTATGGCTTTAGCCGAATGACCATCAACCGGGCGCTGCGTGAGCTGACGGATGAAGGGTGGCTGGTGCGTTTACAGGGCGTGGGGACGTTTGTCGCCGAACCAAAAGGCCAGTCCGCGCTGTTTGAAGTCCGCAGTATCGCCGAGGAGATTGCCGCCCGCCGTCATCAGCATCGTTGTGAGGTGCTCACGCTGGAGCGCGTGCGGGCAAACGCCATCCAGGCCAGCGCTCTCAACGTCAATGAGAGCGATGTCATTTTCCATTCCATCATGGTGCATTATGAAAACGATCTGCCGGTACAAATTGAAGATCGCTGCGTGAATGCGGATATTGCCGTGGATTATCTGACGCAGGATTACCGTCAGACCACGCCGCACGCTTATTTGTCGCGGATCGCGCCGCTAACGGAAGGGGAACATATTGTGGAGGCGGTGCGCGCCACGGCGCAAGAGTGCGCGTGGTTAACTATCAAAGAGCATGAGCCTTGTCTGCTCATTCGTCGTACAACCTGGTCCGCGTCGCGGATTGTTTCTCACGCCCGCTTACTTTTCCCCGGGTCGCGCTACCGGCTACAGGGACGATTTATCTCCTGAGCGGACTGCTGCCGGAAAACGTGATTGCTGACACAATATAACAAAATTGTATTATTTTTGTTAATTCTATTCTTGTGCTTACTTGTATAGACAAGTATATGTCTGATTCTTATCTGTGGGTCTGCGGCGGTGCCTGATAGTGGCGTTTTAGCGTTATTTGGCGATGGCAGATCGATAATAATGAGGAGTCATTGCTATGCCTGAAAGCAAGTATCGTCAGCAGACTATCCGCGCGCCCAGAGGCACGGTATTAACGGCGAAAAGCTGGCTGACAGAAGCCCCGCTGCGGATGTTAATGAATAATCTCGATCCTGACGTGGCGGAAAATCCGCATGAGCTGGTGGTCTACGGCGGGATTGGTCGCGCCGCGCGCAACTGGGAATGCTATGACGCTATTGTTGATGCGCTCACCCGGCTGGAGGCGGACGAAACGTTGCTTATTCAGTCTGGCAAACCGGTCGGCGTATTTAAAACGCACGACAACGCGCCGCGGGTATTAATCGCCAACTCCAACCTGGTTCCCCACTGGGCGACATGGGAACATTTTAACGAACTGGATGCGAAAGGGCTGGCGATGTACGGTCAGATGACGGCCGGAAGCTGGATCTATATCGGCAGCCAGGGAATCGTGCAGGGAACATACGAAACCTTTGTCGAGGCGGGGCGTCAGCACTATAACGGCACGCTGGCGGGACGCTGGGTGCTGACCGCCGGGCTGGGCGGCATGGGCGGCGCGCAACCGCTAGCCGCGACGCTGGCCGGAGCGTGTTCGCTGACGATTGAATGCCAGCAAAGCCGTATCGATTTTCGTCTGCGTACTCGCTACGTGGATGAGCAGGCCGCCACGCTGGATGACGCGTTGGCCCGCATTACGCGCTACACCCGCGAGGGGAAAGCCGTGTCCGTCGCCCTGTGCGCGAACGCGGCGGATATCCTGCCGGAACTGGTTAATCGCGGCGTGCGCCCGGACCTGGTGACCGATCAGACCAGCGCCCACGATCCGCTACATGGCTATTTACCCTCCGGCTGGCGCTGGGAGGAGTATCAGAAAAACGCGCAATCCGATCCCCACGGGACGATGCAGGCAGCGAAACGTTCCATGGCGGCGCATGTTCGGGCGATGCTGGCGTTCAGTCAAATGGGCGTGCCGACCTTTGACTATGGCAACAATATTCGCCAGATGGCGAAAGAGATGGGGGTGGAAAACGCCTTTGATTTTCCGGGATTTGTGCCAGCCTATATTCGTCCGCTGTTCTGTCGTGGCATCGGGCCGTTTCGCTGGGTGGCGCTGTCCGGCGATCCGCAGGATATCTATAAAACCGATGCCAAAGTCAAAGAGATAGTGGCTGAGGATAAACATCTGCATCACTGGCTGGATATGGCGCGCGAGCGCATTCATTTTCAGGGGCTACCGGCGCGTATCTGCTGGGTAGGTCTGGAGTGGCGGCAAAAACTGGGGCTGGCGTTCAACGAAATGGTGCGTTGCGGTGAGGTATCCGCGCCTATTGTGATTGGCCGCGATCACCTGGATTCCGGTTCTGTCGCCAGCCCTAACCGTGAAACCGAAGCGATGCGCGACGGTTCCGACGCGGTTTCCGACTGGCCGCTGTTAAATGCGTTGCTGAATACCGCCAGCGGGGCGACATGGGTATCGCTCCATCATGGCGGCGGGGTGGGGATGGGGTTTTCGCAACACGCCGGTATGGTGATTGTCTGTGATGGCACTGACGAGGCCGCCGCGCGTATTCGCCGCGTGTTACACAACGATCCGGCGACGGGCGTCATGCGCCATGCCGATGCCGGATATGATCTCGCGGTGGAATGCGCTGTTGAGCAAGGTCTGAATTTACCGATGGTTGCGGCGACGCAGGGGAAAGGCTGATATGAACACCATAACACTCACTCCGGGGCAGTTAAGCCTCTCTCAACTGTACGATGTCTGGCGTCATCCGGTACAGCTTCGGCTGGACGCCAGCGCCATTGACGGCATTAACGCCAGCGTCGCGTGCGTCAATGATATCGTTGCCGAAGGGCGTACCGCCTACGGCATCAACACCGGTTTCGGCCTGCTGGCGCAGACGCGCATCGCTGATGAAGACTTGCAAAATCTACAGCGATCGTTGGTGCTGTCTCACGCCGCGGGCGTAGGCGACCCACTGGATGACGCGATGGTGCGTCTGATCATGGTATTGAAAATCAATAGTCTGGCGCGCGGGTTTTCCGGGATTCGGTTGAGCGTGATAGAAGCGCTCATCGCTCTGGTGAATGCCGGCGTGTATCCGCTGATTCCGGCAAAAGGGTCGGTTGGCGCGTCGGGCGACTTAGCGCCGCTGGCGCATCTGTCGCTGACGCTGCTTGGCGAAGGAAAAGCGCGCTGGCAGGGCGAATGGCTTCCGGCGCAGACGGCGCTAAAAAAGGCCGGACTGGAGCCTGTCGCGCTGGCGGCCAAAGAGGGGCTGGCGCTGCTTAACGGCACCCAGGCGTCGACGGCCTTCGCGCTGCGTGGTTTGTTTGAGGCACAGGAGTTATTTGCCTCCGCCGTTGTCTGCGGCGCGCTGACTACCGAAGCCGTACTAGGATCGCGCCGTCCTTTTGATGCGCGCATTCATGCCGCGCGCGGACAACAGGGGCAAATTGACGTCGCGCGGTTGTTCCGGCATCTGCTGACCGATACCAGCGCCATTGCTGAATCACATCACCACTGTCATAAAGTTCAGGACCCGTATTCCCTTCGCTGCCAGCCGCAGGTAATGGGCGCTTGTCTGACCCAGTTACGTCAGACGAAAGAGGTACTGCTGGCTGAGGCCAACGCGGTGTCCGATAATCCGCTGGTCTTTGCCGATGCGGGGGAGGTGATCTCCGGCGGTAACTTCCATGCTGAACCGGTTGCCATGGCGGCGGATAATCTGGCGCTGGCGATAGCGGAAATCGGCGCGCTATCGGAGCGGCGCATTGCGCTGATGATGGATAAACATATGTCGCAGTTACCGCCGTTTCTGGTGAAAAATGGCGGCGTTAATTCCGGTTTTATGATTGCCCAGGTCACCGCCGCAGCGCTCGCCAGCGAGAATAAAGCGCTGGCGCACCCGCACAGCGTGGATAGCCTGCCGACCTCGGCGAATCAGGAAGATCATGTCTCAATGGCCCCGGCGGCAGGACGGCGACTCTGGGAAATGGCGGCGAATACCCGCGGCATCATTGCCGTGGAGTGGCTGGCTGCCTGTCAGGGGATAGATTTACGGGAAGGGTTAACCTCCAGCCCGTTACTGGAACAGGCGCGGCAGACACTACGCGAGCGGGTGGCGCACTATACGCAGGATCGTTTTTTCGCACCCGATATTGAGTGTGCGACGGCGCTGCTGGCGCAAGGCGCGTTACAGCGTCTGGTGCCGGACTTTATGTGAATGCTGCCGGATGGCGAGGCGCGTATTCGGCTTACCCAACCCGTTGGCAGGATAAGACGTTTACGCCGCCATCCGGCACAGCGTTTAACTGAACATCGCCGTGATCGAGGCGCTGGCGAGCGAATGGAAATGCACGTTAAAGCCGACCATCGCGCCGCTGGCGTCTTCATCAACCTCAAGACGCTCGACGTCCAGCGCGTGAACCGTAAAGATATAGCGGTGCGTTTCCCCTTTAGGCGGCGCCGCGCCGCCGTAGCCCGCTTTACCGAAATCGGTACGCGTCTGAATGACGCCGTCTGGTACGGCCACCAGGCCTGAGCCGAACCCCTGGGTCAGTACGCGCGTATCCGCCGGGAGGTTCACCACCACCCAGTGCCACCAGCCGGAGCCGGTCGGCGCGTCGGGATCGTAACAGGTCACGACAAAACTTTTGGTGCCCATCGGCACGTCGTCCCAGGCCAGATGCGGCGAAATATTATCGCCATCATAGCCCATACCGTTAAAAACGTGGCGATGAGGAAGTTTATCTCCATCGCGCAAATCGTTGCTGATAAGTTTCATGCGCTCTCCTTTTGACTCACCAGAAGTGTAGCCAGAAGCAGCATCGCTTACCGCTGATTAATGGCTAAAAAATGTTTCATTGTGTACCGCGTCATTGACCGCCTGGGTCAAACAGCGCAGTTGATCCGGACGAATAATGTAGGGCGGCATCAGGTAGATTAGCTTGCCGAACGGCCTGATCCAGACGCCTTGCCCGACGAAGAAGCGTTGAAGCGCCGCCATATTGACCGGATGCGTGGTTTCAACCACCCCAATCGCGCCCAACACCCGCACATCCGCCACCCAGGGAGAACTTTGCGCGGGGGCTAACTCAGCGTGTAACTGAGACTCGATAGACGCCACCTGCTGACGCCATTCGCCGCTTTCCAGCAGCGTCAGGCTGGCGCAAGCGACGGCGCAGGCCAGCGGATTCCCCATAAACGTCGGGCCATGCATAAAACACCCCGCCTCGCCGTTGCTAATAGTCTCTGCAACCTGGCGTGTCGTGAGCGTTGCCGAGAGGGTCATGGTGCCGCCGGTTAAGGCTTTGCCGAGACACAGAATATCCGGCGCGATCCCGGCGTGCTCGCAGGCGAACAGTTTGCCGGTACGGCCAAACCCGGTGGCTATTTCATCGGCAATCAGCAGAATGCCTTCGCGATCGCACATGTTACGAATACGCCTGAGCCATTGTGGATGATATATGCGCATCCCGCCCGCGCCCTGAACGATAGGTTCCAGAATCACGGCGGCGATTTCATGGCGATGCGCGGCCATCAGGCGGGCAAATGGCGCGATGTCGCTTTCATCCCATTCGCCATCCATCCGGCTTTGCGGCGCCGGCGCGAACAGATTTTCCGGCAGATAGCCTTTCCACAAGCTGTGCATGGAGTTATCCGGATCGCACACCGACATCGCGCCGAACGTGTCGCCATGATAACCGTGGCGAAACGTCAGAAAACGCTGACGCGATTCGCCCCGCGCCTGCCAGTACTGCAGCGCCATCTTCATGGCCACTTCTACCGACACCGAACCGGAGTCGGCCAGAAAGACACACTCCAGCTGCTCAGGCGTTATCGCGACCAGCTTACGGCACAGATTCACCGCAGGTTGATGGGTTATGCCGCCGAACATGACATGCGACATGGCGTCAATTTGCGCTTTCATCGCCGCGTTCAATTGCGGGTGGTTATAACCATGAATGGCCGCCCACCAGGAGGACATCCCCTCAATCAGGCGTTCGCCCGAGGCGAGAACCAACTCGCAGCCTTCGGCCCGCTCAACGGGATATACCGGCAGCGGCGAGGTCATGGAAGTGTAAGGATGCCAAATATGGCGTTTATCGAAGGCCAGATCGTCCGTTGTCATAATCGACTTGTAAACCAAATTAAAAAGATTTAGGTTTACGAGTCTACACCATATCAAAAACAAACAACATATTTTGGAGAAGCCCGATGGCTCGCCACCCACGCTGGACACTGTCGCAAGTAACCGAATTATTTGAAAAACCACTGCTGGAATTGCTGTTTGAAGCGCAGCAAATTCATCGCCAGCATTTCGATCCGCAGCAGGTACAGGTTAGTACGCTGCTGTCCATCAAAACCGGCGCCTGCCCGGAGGATTGTAAATACTGCCCGCAGAGCTCGCGCTATAAAACCGGGCTGGAAGCCGAGCGTTTAATGGAAGTGGAGCAGGTACTGGACTCCGCCCGTAAAGCGAAAAACGCCGGTTCGACCCGCTTCTGTATGGGGGCGGCCTGGAAGAATCCGCATGAACGCGATATGCCTTATCTGGAGCAGATTGTACAGGGCGTCAAAGCGATGGGGCTGGAAACCTGTATGACGCTCGGTATGTTGAACGAGAGCCAGGCGCAGCGTCTGGCTAACGCCGGGCTGGATTACTACAACCACAACCTCGATACCTCGCCGGAGTTTTACGGCAATATCATCACTACCCGTACCTATCAGGAGCGCCTCGACACGCTGGAAAAAGTCCGTGAAGCAGGGATTAAAGTGTGCTCCGGCGGCATTGTGGGTCTGGGCGAAACGGTTACCGATCGCGCCGGACTGTTGTTGCAGTTGGCGAACCTGCCGACGCCGCCGGAAAGCGTGCCAATCAACATGCTGGTGAAGGTGAAAGGCACACCGCTTGCGGATAACGATGACGTGGATGCGTTTGATTTTATTCGTACTATCGCCGTGGCGCGCATCATGATGCCGACCTCATACGTGCGTCTTTCCGCAGGACGTGAACAGATGAACGAGCAGACCCAGGCGATGTGCTTTATGGCCGGGGCGAACTCGATTTTCTATGGCTGCAAATTGTTAACTACGCCAAATCCGGCAGAGGACAAGGATCTGCAGTTATTCCGTAAGCTGGGGCTGAATCCGCAGCAGACCAGGGTGCTGGCGGGCGATAACGAGCAGCAGCAACGTCTGGAGCAGACGCTGATGACGCCTGACACCGATGATTATTACAACGCGGCAGCCTTATGAGTTGGCAACAACGCGTCGACGATGCGCTGACGGCGCGTCGGGCGACGGATACGTTGCGCCGCCGCTATGTGGTGTCGCAGGGCGCCGGACGCTGGCTGGTAGCTAACGGGCGACAGTATCTTAACTTCTCCAGCAATGATTACCTCGGCTTAAGTCAACACCCGCAGATTATTCGCGCCTGGCAACAGGCAGCGATGCGTTTTGGCGTCGGCAGCGGCGGGTCGGGTCATATCAGCGGTTATTCCGTGGCGCACCAGGCGTTAGAGGAGGAACTGGCGCAATGGTTAGGATATCCACGCGCGCTACTGTTTATCTCTGGCTTTGCGGCGAATCAGGCGGTCATTACCGCCTTAATGAAAAAAAATGACCGGATTGTGGCCGACAGGTTGAGTCATGCTTCCCTGCTGGAGGCCGCTAATCTGAGTCCGGCGCAGCTTCGCCGCTTTATCCATAACGATACGCAGCATCTGTCGCGTTTACTGCAATCGCCCTGCGTGGGTCAGCAACTGGTGGTGACAGAAGGTGTATACAGCATGGACGGCGACAGCGCGCCGCTGGCGGAAATCCAGCACATTGCCCGCAGGCATCATGCCTGGCTGTTGGTTGATGATGCGCACGGCATCGGCGTGACTGGCGATGAGGGGCGGGGCACCTGCTGGCAACGGGGGGTGAAGCCTGAGTTGCTGGTAGTGACTTTCGGTAAGGGGTTTGGCGTCAGCGGCGCAGCGGTGCTCTGCTCGGAAAGCGTCGCGGATTATCTGCTGCAATTTGCCCGCCATCTGGTTTACAGCACCAGTATGCCGCCCGCCCAGGCGCAGGCGTTAAGCGCCTCGCTGGCGGTGATCCGTAGCGATGAAGGTGGTGAACGGCGCGAAAAACTCGCCGCTCTGGTTCAGCGCTTTCGGGCCGGCGTTAACGCGTCCCGATTTACGCTACTGAATGCCCATAGCGCCATCCAGCCGTTAATCGTGGGCGATAACAGCCGTGCATTGCGCCTGGCGGAGGCGCTACGTCAACAAGGATGCTGGGCGACGGCGATTCGTCCGCCGACGGTGCCTGTCGGTACGGCGCGCCTGCGCTTAACGTTAACGCAGGCGCATGAAGCGTGCGATATAGACCGTCTGCTGGAGGTGCTGCATGGCGCAGGTGAATAAGCAGGCTATTGCGGCGGCGTTTGGCCGGGCCGCATCGCAATATGAACAACACGCCTCTTTGCAGCAACACAGCGCGGATGCGCTACTGACGCTGTTGGCAGGCCGCCAGTTTGCCAGTGTGTTGGACGCAGGCTGCGGCCCTGGACGTATGAGTCGTTACTGGCGAGAGCGGGGGAGCGAAGTGACCGCCCTGGATCTTTCGCTGGCGATGCTGCAACAGGCGCGCGATCGTCAGGCGGCGCATCACTATTTGCTGGCGGATATCGAAGCGATTCCCCATGACGCCGAAGTTTTTGACCTGGCCTGGAGCAACCTGGCGGTCCAGTGGTGCGGCGATTTACGTGATGCGTTGAGCGAGTTGTATCGGGTTGTACGGCCCGGCGGCGTGGTGGCGTTTACCACCTTGTGCCAGGGGTCGTTGCCGGAGCTGCGTCAGGCATGGCAGGCCGTCGATAATCGCGCTCACGCGAATAGCTTTTTGCCGGAAGAGGCCATTGACCACGCGCTGCGCGGCTGGCGGGCGTCTCGTCATACTCAGGCGATGACATTGTGGTTTGAGGATGCCCTGAGTGCGATGCGCTCGCTTAAAGGCATTGGCGCCACCCATCTTCATGAAGGGCGGGAGTCGGATGTATTAACCCGCGCCCGGCTTAGACAGATTCAACTGGCATGGCCGCAGCGGCAGGGGAAATATCCGCTGACGTACCATCTTTTTATGGGAGTGATTGAACGTGACTAAACGCTATTTTGTGACCGGTACTGATACTGAAGTCGGTAAAACGGTTGCCAGTTGCGCCTTATTGCAGGCCGCAACGCAGTTAGGTTATCAAACCGTAGGCTATAAGCCCGTCGCTTCCGGCAGCGAAATGACAACCGACGGGCTACGCAATAGCGATGCCCTGGCCTTGCAGCGTAACAGCAGCCTCCCGCAACCTTATTCCGCTATCAATCCTTATACTTTTGCCGAGCCTACCTCTCCCCACATCGTTAGCGCCGACGAAGGCCGGGCGATAGACGCGGCGGTATTATCACGCGGATTGCGAACGCTGGAGGCGCAGGCAGACTGGGTGTTGACAGAAGGGGCGGGCGGCTGGTTTACACCGCTCTCTGCCACGCTGACGTTTGCCGACTGGGTACAGACGGAGCAGCTGCCGGTGATTCTGGTTGTTGGCGTCAAGCTGGGCTGTATTAATCACGCCATGCTGACGGCACTGGCGGTAGAACAGGCCGGATTACCACTTGTCGGATGGATAGCCAACGACATACAGCCGCCGGGCGCGCGTCATGGTGAATATCTCGCGACGCTTCGCCGCGTCATACCGGCCCCGCTGTTAGGGGAAATCCCGTGGCTGGGCGTTTCTCCATCGCAGGCGGCGACAGGACAGTATCTGGACCTTAGCCCCCTGGAACGCGCCTGACCGCGCTTAAAAACCGCCTTCTTGCAGGATCTGACGATCCTGCTGTTCTTTCGCCAGAACCTCCTGACGTCTCCATGCTAAAAATGTGCAAAATGTGAGCGTCTACGCCTCAATTTTTCCCTTCTCGTTAGCCAATAATCTGCCAAAAATAGCGATAATTTTTTTTTATCGCCCGGCGAAAACGTCAAGGGCTGATTTTGCCAGGCGGCAGGGGATACGGGCTGGAAGCAGTTATCCACTATTCCTGTGGATAACCTTGTGTATTAGAGTTAGAAAACACAACGTAAGCGAGAGGCGACGCGGCCTGCGACTAAATTGGCGCGAAAGACGGCTTGAGAAAATATCCCTTTCTAGACAGCAAGTTATATAAAATCAATGGTTGTAAAGGAAGGGGGATACGTTGACATAAAACTTTCATCATCCGACTTGACAAATGTTAAAAAAGACTCTGGTCTGGGGATAACCAGCACACTGCTGGAATTTTACCCCGCGACTGTCTATGTTTTACCTCTAAATAGCGTGGGGTATCTGCCGATAGCCATTATACACTGGAGTGTTACTGTTTTTTCATCCAGTATTTTTTATTGGCAATATTCACCGTCGAGAGTAAAATTACACCCCTGCCCGCTCACTCCTTCAGGTAGCCGCTCATGAGTAAACCGTTCAAACTGAATTCCGCTTTTAAACCTTCTGGCGATCAGCCGGACGCTATACGTCGTCTGGAAGAAGGGCTGGAGGACGGGCTGGCGCATCAGACGTTATTGGGCGTGACCGGTTCCGGGAAGACATTCACCATTGCCAACGTCATTGCGGACTTGCAGCGGCCAACGATGGTGCTTGCGCCCAATAAAACCCTGGCGGCGCAGCTCTACGGCGAAATGAAAGAGTTTTTCCCGGAAAACGCGGTGGAGTATTTCGTCTCCTACTATGACTACTATCAGCCGGAAGCGTATGTGCCAAGTTCGGATACGTTTATCGAAAAAGACGCTTCGGTAAACGAACATATTGAGCAAATGCGGTTGTCGGCAACGAAAGCGTTGCTTGAGCGACGCGATGTCGTGGTGGTGGCTTCCGTGTCCGCGATTTACGGTCTGGGCGATCCGGATCTCTACCTGAAAATGATGCTGCATCTGACGGTGGGAATGCTGATTGACCAGCGCGCGATTTTGCGTCGGCTGGCGGAATTGCAATACACCCGTAACGATCAAGCTTTTCAGCGTGGTACCTTTCGCGTGCGCGGCGAAGTGATCGACATCTTCCCGGCTGAATCTGACGATATCGCGCTACGCGTTGAGCTGTTTGATGAAGAAGTGGAACGCCTGTCGCTGTTCGACCCGTTAACCGGGCAGGTAGAGTCAACGGTGCCACGTTATACTATCTATCCCAAAACGCACTACGTGACGCCGCGCGAGCGTATTCTGCAGGCGATGGAAGAGATAAAAGATGAGCTGGCGGACAGGCGTAAGGTCTTGCTGGCGAATAATAAGCTGCTTGAAGAGCAGCGATTAAGCCAGCGCACGCAGTTCGATTTAGAGATGATGAACGAGCTGGGCTACTGCTCAGGCATTGAAAACTATTCCCGCTTTCTGTCGGGCCGCGGGCCGGGCGAACCGCCGCCAACCTTGTTCGATTATCTGCCCGCCGACGGACTGCTGGTGGTGGATGAGTCTCATGTCACCATCCCGCAGATAGGCGGCATGTACCGCGGCGACCGGGCGCGCAAAGAGACGCTGGTCGAGTATGGCTTCCGTCTGCCTTCGGCGCTGGATAACCGTCCGCTGAAGTTTGAGGAGTTTGAAGCCTTAGCGCCGCAAACTATCTATGTTTCCGCCACGCCCGGCAACTATGAGCTGGAAAAATCTGGTGATGAGGTGGTGGATCAGGTCGTGCGACCGACCGGGCTGCTGGACCCGATTATTGAAGTGCGTCCGGTGGCGACCCAGGTGGACGATCTGCTGTCCGAAATTCGTCAGCGTGCGGCCATTAATGAGCGTGTCCTTGTCACTACGCTTACCAAACGGATGGCGGAAGATTTGACCGAATATCTGGAAGAACACGGCGAGCGCGTGCGTTACCTGCACTCAGATATTGATACCGTGGAGCGCATGGAAATCATCCGCGATTTGCGTCTGGGCGAGTTTGACGTTCTGGTGGGGATTAACCTGCTGCGCGAAGGGCTGGATATGCCGGAAGTCTCGCTGGTGGCGATTCTGGACGCCGATAAAGAGGGCTTCCTGCGCTCCGAGCGCTCCCTGATTCAGACCATAGGACGCGCGGCGCGTAACGTTAATGGTAAAGCGATTCTGTATGGCGATAAAATCACGCCGTCGATGGCGAAGGCGATTGGCGAAACCGAGCGACGTCGCGAGAAGCAGCAGAAGTACAACGAAGAGCACGGTATCACTCCGCAGGGGCTGAATAAAAAAGTGGTCGACATCCTGGCGCTGGGGCAGAACATTGCGAAAACCAAAGCGAAGGGGAAAGGCAAGGGCCGTTCTACGGCAAAAGCCGGAATTGTCGAACTGGATATGACGCCGAAAGCGTTGCAGCAGAAAATTCATGAACTGGAAGGGCAAATGATGCAGCACGCGCAAAATCTGGAGTTTGAAGAAGCCGCGCAAATTCGCGACCAGTTGCACCAGTTACGCGAGTTGTTTATCGCGGCGTCCTGACAATG
Source organism: Salmonella sp. JXY0409-18 (assembly GCF_020268625.1). Taxonomy (NCBI): domain Bacteria; kingdom Pseudomonadati; phylum Pseudomonadota; class Gammaproteobacteria; order Enterobacterales; family Enterobacteriaceae; genus Salmonella; species Salmonella sp. JXY0409-18. The sequence continues at coordinate 2,970,947 of NZ_CP084216.1, read as the reverse complement.
TGTCGATCGGCAGCGAGTCATCGTTACCATGGCTCGCTTTTGAGAATTTCAGTGCAATAGTAAGGGCTAAGTCAGTCAGGAATGAAAAACAGTGACAGGCTTTGACTAACGGGATTGTCGAAAAACTCAAAACATCAATGGGGTAGCTAGTTTAATCACAACTGAAGAAAATTAGCGTTGAGGCTGAACCCAACGCTAATTTTCCCTCTCTCCTCGGCTATGAAAAAAAACGCCCCGTATTATCGGTATAGCTATCCTTATGATCGTCATTTTAATCTTATGTGAGTTCGTTGAAAGCGTGTCATGGCAACAGATTACATCATTCTACTTAAAAAAGAGGTGATGGAAGCGCGAGCATTTATAAGTCAAGCGCTGCAAATACTGAATGATTTGTCCGAAATAATGATGACTATGACCTCTTGTTTAAAGTTGAGAATATCCTTATCTGTTACTTTAGGTTACGTTCAGATCAGGTAGGGAAAATATGTTTAATATTACTAATATACAATCTACGGCAAGGCATCAAAGTATTAGCAATGAGGCATCAACAGAGGTGCCTTTAAAAGAAGAGATATGGAATAAAATAAGTGCCTTTTTCTCTTCAGAACATCAGGTTGAAGCACAAAGCTGCATCGCTTATCTTTGTCATCCACCTGAAACCGCCTCGCCAGAAGAGATCAAAAGCAAGTTTGAATGTTTGAGGGAGTTAGCCTTCCCGGCGTATGCGGATAATATTCAGAGTAATAGAGGGGGGACAGACCAATACTGTATTTTGAATGAAAATAGTCAGGAAATTCTGTCTATAATTTTTAATACAGAGGGCTATACCGTTGAGGGAGGGGGAAAGTCAGTCACCTATACCCGTGTAACAGAAAGCGAGCAGGCGAGTAGCGCTTCCGGCTCCAAAGTTGCTGTGAATTATGAGTTAATCTGGTCTGAGTGGGTAAAAGAGGCACCAGCGGAAGAGGCAGCAAATCGTGAAGAAGCCGTACAACGGATGCGTGACTGCCTGAAAAATAATAAGACGGAACTCCGTCTGAAAATATTAGGACTTACCACTATACCCGCCTGTATTCCTGAGCAGATAACTACTCTGACACTCGATAACAATGAACTGAAAAGTTTGCCGGAAAATTTACAGGGAAATATAAAGACCCTGTATGCCAGCAGTAATCGGCTAACCAGTATCCCTGCCACGTTACCGGATACCATACAGAAAATGGAGCTGAGCATTAACCGTATTACTGAATTACCGGAACGTTTGCCTTCAGCGCTTCAATCGCTGGATCTTTTCCATAATAAAATTAGTTCTTTACCTGAAAATCTACCTGAGGAACTTCGGTACCTGAGCGTTTATGATAACCGCATAAGGACACTGCCAGAACATCTTCCGTCAGGGATTACCCATTTGAATGTGCAGAGTAATTCGTTAACCGCTCTGCCTGAAACATTGCCGCCGGGCCTGAAGAATCTGGAGGCCGGCGAAAATGCCTTAACCAGTCTGCCCGCATCGTTACCACCAGAATTACAGTTCCTGGATGTAAGTAAAAATCAGATTACTGTTCTGCCTGAAACACTACCTCCCACGATAACAACGCTGGACGTTTCCCGTAACGCATTGAGTAATCTACCGGAAAACCTCCCGGCGGCATTACAAATAATGCAGGCCTCTCGCAATCGCCTGGTCCGTCTCCCGGAGTCGTTACCCCATTTTCGTGGTGAAGGACCTCAACCTACAAGAATAATCGTAGAACGTAATCCTTTTTCAGAACGAACAATACAGAATATGCAGCGGCTAATGTCCTCTGCGGGTTATCAGGGACCCCGGGTATTGTTTGCCATGGGCGACTTTTCAACTGTTCGGGTAACTCGACCACTGCATCAAGCTGTCCGGGGGTGGCTAACCAATCTCGAGGAGGAAGACGTCAACCAATGGCGGGCGTTTGAGACGGAAGTAAACGCGGCAGCCTTCAGCATGTTTCTGGATCGTCTTGGCGATACGCAGAACACCCGACATTCGGATTTTAAGGAGCAAGTCTCCGCCTGGCTAATGCGCCTGGCTGATGATAGCACACTAAGAGAAACCGCATTTATTATAGCGATGGATGCAACGATAAGCTGTGAAGATCGGGTCACACTGGCATACCACCAAATGCAGGAAGCGACGTTGGTTCATGATGCTGAAAGAGGCGTCTTTGATAGCCACTTAGCGGAACTGATTATGGCGGGGCGTGAAATCTTTCGGCTGGAGCAAATAGAATCGCTCGCGAGAGAAAAGGTAAAACGGCTGTTTTTTATTGACGAAATCGAAGTATTTCTGGGTTTTCAGAATCAGTTACGAGAGTCGCTGTCGCTGACAACAATGACCCAGGATATGCGATTTTATAACGTTTCGGGTATCACTGAGTCTGACCTTGACGAGGCGGAATTAAGGATAAAAATTGCTGAAAATAGGGATTTTCACAAATGGTTTGCGCTGTGGGGGCCGTGGCATAAAGTGCTGGAGCGTATAGCGCCAGAAGAGTGGCGTGAAATGATGGCTAAAAGGGCTGAGTATATTGAAACGGATGAGTATCAGAGCCGGGTCAATGCTGAACTGGAAGCGTTAGGAATAGCGGGTGATCCTGACGCAGAGCGCATGGCTGGGATGCGGATAATGGAAGAGATCAATCAGACCCACTTTACTGGGATCATGGAGAATATATTGCTGAAAAAAGAGGTGAGCTCGCTCATGAGCGCCTACTGGCGATAGCTGAACGCAGTTTATCAGAAGGGGGAGAGAGCCTGTTTACCCTTCGGTGTAAACAGGCATCTGATAAGCGCAGCGTCGTCGGTAAACGGGCTTAACCCAACGCCTGTAGCGCTTTTTCCAGCGCATTGTGTAGTAACTGACGATCGTGGCGATAGGAGATATCGCTGGCCTCCAGCACTTCCTGAATCACCACCCGATCGTTCACCGCACTGACGTCAACTTGCGGTCCAACCACCACTGCGTCAATGACTTTTTTGCCAATATATTGCTCCATCATCGCCAGCTTATCGACCAGCGTTAAACTGGCGGCGGGCAGACTCAGTTCGCGGCCCAGATTGCCGATATACACCATTGGCGCCGGGGTGCGCCGCAGCGCCTGCGCCAGTTCATCAAGCAGCAGGCAAGGCATCAGGCTGGTATAAAAACTGCCAGGGCCAATCAGAATCAGATCCGCGTCATTAATGGCCTGTACCGCTTCCCGCGTCGCCGGAACGTTTGGCGTTAACATGATCTCCTGCGGCGGCGTCGCTAACTGATCGATATTCACCTCGCCATAAATCTCATGCCCCTGATCGTCAATCGCCATCAGATCTACCGGTAGCTCCGACATCGGGATCAGCTGCGCGTCCACTTTAAGCAGATTACGAATTAAATTAATCGCTTCCAGAGGCCGCACGCTCAGGTGATCTAACGCCTTTAACATCAAATTTCCGAGGTTATGACCAGAAAGTTCGCCATTACCGCCAAAACGATACTCAAACATAGCGGATGCGACGCTGGGTTCGGTTATTAACTGATTCAGACAGTTGCGCATATCGCCCCAGGCGATTCCGCCTTCCGAGCGGCGAATACGGCCAGTTGACCCCCCGTTATCTGTGGTAGTCACAATGCCGGTCAGGCGCGAACCTAATGAAGAAAGCGAGGAGAGGACGCGTCCTAATCCATGCCCTCCGCCGAGGGCAACGACACGATCAAGGTCAGCCAGCGTACGATTGCGCATAAAAATTCCTGAAGTCAAATAAGCAGCGCTACAGTAGCGCAAGTCGCGGGTTTTCAGCAATTAGCCGACCGGCTAAAAGACAATTAATTATTCCCGACTACCCCTTTATAGCGAGGGCGTTACCACGGCTAAATGATATATATCAATGTAAAAGTGTGATTTTCACGTATTCTGTCGCTAAATAGCACGATCATATCGCTATGTATATGTTTATATAGCGAAAGCGTGATGGCGAAATTGTCATTTACACGCTAGTATCGGCGTAACCACAGTAAACACTCTAGCCTCTGCACCTGGGTCATTTTTGATATGGTGCTTTGGCCGTGACAACGTTTAACGTTTGCCACCAGGGCGCAGGAAGAAATGACTCCGCCTCCCGTATTTGGAAAGGTGTACATGGCTTCACAACTTACCGATGCTTTCGCGCGTAAGTTTTACTACTTGCGTTTGTCGATTACCGATGTGTGCAACTTTCGTTGCACCTACTGTCTGCCGGATGGCTACAAACCTGGCGGCGTCACTAACAACGGTTTCCTTACCGTCGATGAAATTCGTCGCGTTACGCGCGCTTTTGCCAGTCTTGGCACGGAAAAGGTGCGTCTTACCGGCGGCGAGCCTTCATTACGCCGCGATTTTACCGACATCATTGCCGCCGTGGGTGAAAATGATGCTATTCGCCAGATCGCGGTGACCACTAACGGTTATCGACTGGCGCGCGATGCCGCGAACTGGCGCGAAGCGGGGCTGACGGGCGTCAATGTTAGCGTGGATAGTCTGGATGCGCGTCAGTTCCATGCGATTACCGGTCAGGACAAATTCCGCCAGGTGATGGCGGGCATCGATGCCGCCTTTGACGCCGGTTTCGAAAAGGTGAAAGTCAACACCGTGCTGATGCGCGACGTGAATCACCATCAGTTGGATACCTTCCTTGCCTGGATTCAGCCTCGCCCCATTCAGCTACGCTTCATTGAACTTATGGAGACGGGCGAGGGGAGCGATCTCTTCCGCAAACATCATATTTCGGGTCAGGTATTACGCGACGAGCTGATTAAGCGCGGTTGGATCCACCAGCTCCGCCAGCGCAGCGATGGCCCGGCGCAGGTTTTTTGTCACCCCGATTACGCCGGTGAGATCGGCCTCATTATGCCGTATGAAAAAGATTTCTGCGCCACCTGTAATCGCCTGCGTGTTTCGTCTGTCGGTAAGCTGCATTTATGTCTGTTTGGCGACGGCGGCGTAAGTTTACGCGACCTGTTACAGGATGATGCGCAGCAATACGCGCTTGAGGAACGTATTTCCGACGCGTTGCGGGAGAAAAAGCAGACCCATTTCCTTCACCAGAGCAATACTGGTATTACGCAAAATTTATCTTACATTGGCGGTTAATCCTTAATAAGGAGATTTCAGATGAGTCAGGTCAGCGCTGAATTTATCCCGACCCGCATCGCTATTCTTACTGTTTCCAGCCGACGCGGCGAAGAAGACGACACCTCCGGTCATTATCTGCGTGATTCGGCGCAGGAGGCCGGGCATGAAGTGGTGGCGAAAGCCATCGTTAAAGAGAACCGTTACGCGATTCGCGCCCAGGTTTCCGCCTGGATCGCCAGTGATGAGGTGCAGGTCGTATTGATAACTGGTGGGACCGGTTTGACCGAAGGCGATCAGGCGCCGGAAGCGCTGTTGCCGCTGTTCGATCGTGAAGTGGAAGGATTTGGCGAAGTGTTTCGCATGCTCTCGTTTGAAGAGATCGGCACCGCAACTCTGCAGTCGCGCGCGGTAGCTGGCGTGGCGAATAACACCTTGATTTTCGCCATGCCGGGCTCCACAAAAGCGTGCAGAACCGCATGGGAGAATATCATTGCGCCGCAGTTGGATGCCCGTACACGCCCATGTAATTTTCACCCTCATTTAAAGAAATAACGATGTCGCAATTAACCCATATAAACGCCGCAGGCGAAGCGCACATGGTGGACGTTTCCGCGAAAGCGGAAACCGTTCGTGAAGCACGGGCGGAAGCATTCGTTACCATGCGTAGTGAAACGCTGGCGATGATTGTTGATGGCAAACACCACAAGGGCGATGTTTTCGCGACCGCCCGTATTGCCGGTATTCAGGCCGCCAAACGCACCTGGGAGCTGATCCCGCTGTGCCACCCGCTACTGCTAAGTAAAGTGGAGATTCAGCTTCAGGCCGAGCCGGAGCATAACCGCGTGCGTATTGAGTCTCTGTGCCGTCTGACCGGTAAAACCGGCGTCGAAATGGAAGCGTTAACCGCGGCGTCCGTCGCGGCGTTAACCATCTACGACATGTGCAAAGCGGTACAAAAAGATATGGTAATTGGTCCGGTGCGCCTGCTGGCGAAAAGCGGCGGCAAATCGGGGGATTTTAAGGTAGATGCGCATGATTAAGGTGCTTTTCTTCGCCCAGGTTCGCGAGCTTACAGGAACTGACGCGCTGGAGCTTCCAGCAGATTTTTCCACCGTTGAGTCGCTGCGACAGCATCTGGCGACAAAGAGCGATCGTTGGGCGCTGGCGCTGGAAGACGGCAAGCTGTTGGCGGCGGTCAACCAGACGCTGGTAAGTTTTGACCACCCGCTGACGGCGGGCGATGAAGTGGCGTTTTTCCCGCCAGTCACGGGGGGCTAACATGCGCGAAACGCGAATTGTAGTCGGCCCTGCGCCGTTTAGCGTCGGGGAAGAATATTCCTGGCTGGCGGCGCGCGACGAAGACGGCGCGGTCGTCACCTTTACCGGAAAAGTGCGCAATCATAACCTGGGTGATAGCGTTAAGGCGCTGACGCTGGAGCATTATCCCGGCATGACTGAGAAAGCTCTGGCGGAGATCGTCGCGAAGGCGCGTTCCCGCTGGCCGCTGGGGCGGGTCACGGTGATTCATCGCGTTGGCGAATTATGGCCGGGCGATGAGATTGTGTTTGTCGGCGTCACCAGCGCGCACCGCAGTAGCGCGTTCGACGCCGGTCAGTTCATTATGGATTATCTGAAAACCCGTGCGCCGTTCTGGAAGCGTGAAGCCACGCCGGAAGGCGAACGCTGGGTCGAAGCGCGCGACAGCGACCAGCAGTCGGCGAAACGTTGGTAGCAGAATGTGATACGCTTTAGGGTATCATTTCCACACAGGAGTTCATCATGGACAGATTTCCACGATCTGATTCAATAGTGCAGGCGCGGTCCGGCCTGCAGACCTATATGGCGCAAGTGTATGGCTGGATGACGGTCGGACTGTTACTGACCGCGTTTATCGCGTGGTATGCGGCTAATACGCCAGCCGTCATGATGTTTGTCTTTTCCAGTAAGATCACCTTCTTTGGCTTAATTATTGCCCAGCTTGCGCTGGTGTTTGTTCTGTCGGGACTGGTGCATAAGCTTAGCGCCGGAATGGCGACGACGCTGTTTATGCTCTATTCGGCGCTAACCGGATTGACGTTATCCAGTATTTTTATCGTTTACACCTACTCCTCTATCGCCAGCACGTTTGTGGTGACGGGGGGAATGTTTGGCGCCATGAGCCTGTACGGGTACACCACTAAGCGCGATCTTAGCGGTTTCGGCAATATGCTGTTTATGGCGCTTATTGGTATCGTTCTGGCGTCGCTGGTCAATTTCTGGTTGAAGAGTGAAGCGCTGATGTGGGCGGTAACCTATATCGGGGTGGTGGTGTTTGTCGGTCTGACCGCCTATGACACGCAGAAACTGAAAAATATCGGCGAGCAAATAGATACCCGCGATAGCGCTAATCTGCGTAAATATTCGATTCTCGGCGCGTTAACGCTGTACCTGGACTTTATCAACCTGTTCCTGATGTTACTGCGTATTTTTGGTAATCGCCGCTAATTATAGCGATCTCTTAAAATCCTGGCCCTGCGCCAGGATTTTTTTAGGACTATATTTAGGGCGAAACAGCATAAATATCTTAGAAATGTTTTCCTGCGCTTGCCATTCTTATCACCGTGATCATGTGAAGAGTGATAAATGACAAGTGGGCCCTCTGGCTGCAATACGTATACGGCAAATAGTATTTATTCCCGCGACAATGTTATCCCTTACCTATTGGTATACTGCGTTGGGACTATGGTGTACCGCCGGCATTATATGGTTAACGTTGTATACTCATTTTTTGATAACCCACGTTCAACCTGTTGTTGTTTTGTGGATATCAGCACTTTTGCTTGGCCTGGGGTATGGGGCCGTTACCTGTCTTTCCCGCTTTGGCACTGTTGCCGTAACGTTGATATATATTGCCATCATTACGCTTACCGGCGTGTCATTAGCTTACCTTTTCTCAGGTGGCGCGACCATTTTCGTGATTGTTGGAATCATGTTTAGTCTTAATGCTTTATTTATTTTCTACCTGAATATCAGTTCTGGTCTATTCAGGCCGTTAATTTTTATGGCGGTAAGCGGGATCATCGCTGCGATAGTTGTCAATAGCCTGGTGGCCAGTAGCACTCTGGTCTGGATAGTCAGTGTGGTGACGGTATTGGTGTGGACATTGATTACAGCGCTAGAAAAATCCACGCTTCACGGTTATGCCCGCATGTTATACCACGGCGAGTTTTCATCCCTGCCTCGTTGCGCTTTACCTGGCGCGCTGACGCTTTACCTTGGCATTATTAATGCTGTGGTTACGCTGTGTCGTTATATCATTTTGATGATTCTGGAAATGCTATTATCTTTCAGGCCGTAGGCGTTGCAGGTTTTTATTCAGGTTGGTGATGATGGGTATAATGATTAAATTATGTGGCAAACAATTTTGGTTAGCGTTTTGTGAAGCTAAAGACGTCACTCGCGCCATTAAAAATGGCGGCGAGGATTTTAATAAGAAATGCCCACCAGCGCTAATTTTTCATTTCATTACCGGATTGTCATGGGAATATGAGCGGGGTCATTATTTACCGGTATGCGCTATTGCTGGCCATTATTTCCGTTACGTTGGCAACGTTCTGTACCCTGTCATCAGTATTCATGGGCGAGTTTCACGAAGTGCTCCTGCTGCTGTTTAGCTGGTCATTGCTGCTTTTTTCCCGCTTACAGATGAATACGTCTTTTTTCTCAGCATATGTTTATTTTTACCGGATAAAACGCGTTGTGCTGGAAAGCGAAAACGCGTCTGCTTAAATTTATTTCGCCATCGCCCGCTCGTTTTTCGCCCGCAGCTTCTTCGCCCGGCTCTCCAGGATCAGATAGCACACCAGCGCCAGCAACAGGGGAATAAAATAGTAAAGCACGCGGTACGCGAGCAGGGCGGCGATAATCGTGCCTTGCGACGTATGTTCGCCCGCCAGCAACGCGAGGAATACGGCCTCCAGCACGCCGATGCCTGCCGGAATATGCACGATGACGCCCGCGATACTGCTCACCAGCAGTACGCCCAGCACAAAGAAATAGTTCACATCCTGACCCATCAGCAGCCAGATGATGGCGCCCATCGCCATCCAGTTCGCGCTGGAGATCGCCATCTGCGCCAGCGCGAATTTCCATGATGGCAGCACCAGTTTCTGCCCTTTAATCGTCATATGCCGCCGCTTTGCAAAGGCGCAAAACCACAGATAGACCGCGATAATCAACAATAAAACGATACCGAGAATACGTAGCGTGCCTTCATCGATATACCAGTGGTCGGGAAGCTGGACAACGCCGAAGGTAAAAATGATGCCGCCCAGCAGAATATAGCCCAGCCAGTTAGTGGTAATGCTGAGCGAGAAAATGCGCGTGATAGTACTGCCGGGCAACCCGAGGCGAGAGTATAGTCGGTAACGCATCCCGATCCCGCCGACCCAGGTGCTGAGCGTCAGGTTAAAGGCATAGCAGACGAACGATACCAACATCACCTGTCGCTTCGCCAGTTTATGGCCGCAATAAAGCCGTCCAAGCAGGTCGTAGCAGCCGTACAGAAGATAGCTAACGATCACCAGTCCTACAGCGCTTAAAAGCGCCGTGCGGTTATAGTCGCGGATGACGGTCCAGACATCACCCCAGTCGACCTTTTTAGCATAAACCACCAGCAGAACGACGACCGCAATAAAAAACAGCCAGGTCAGCACTTTTTTAGCCAGCCGCCAGCGCGGATGCGATTTAGCCATTAGGGCTTCACTCCTGTATTTTCTGGATCAACGCGATCCTGGGTTTCCATTTCTGGCTGGGCAGGCGGGGGAACCTGCGCCAGATGCGGGGTATGCGCAGGTAGCCAGCCGACCAGCGCCGGGAAATGACGTAAAAAGTGGAACGCCAGCACGCTTTTGGTCAGGTTCCACCAGGTGCGTTTCGGCAGCATAGACTCATCGACCTGCTTACAATCGTTCACGATGATGCCTTGTAAATTATCGCGCAGGGTCTGGTTAAAAGTACGATCGTGAATGATCAGGTTAGCTTCAAGGTTAAGCGACAGGCTGAGCGGATCGAGATTACTCGACCCTACCGTGGCCCAGTGATCGTCCATCAGCGCCACTTTGCCATGCAGCGGACGGCGTCGGTATTCATAAACCTGCACGCCGCCCTTCACCAGATAGTTATAGAGCAACCGCGCGCCGACTTTGACTATCGGCATGTCTGGTTCCCCCTGGACAATCAGTTTTACGCTCACGCCACGGCGGGCGGCTTTACGCATTGCGTGGAGCAAGCGATAGCCGGGGAAAAAATAGGCGTTAGCGATAATCACTTCACGCTTTGCCTGGGTCAGCATTTTCAGATAATGACGTTCGATATCGTCACGGTGCTCTTCGTTATCCCGCCAGACAAACAGCGCCTGCGCTTCGCCGGGGTGACGGTTTTCTTCAGCCTGGTGATGGCGCTTCCACCAGCGGCGCGCGGGGCTTTGCCCCGGCAGATTCTCGACTTCGAATTGCAGGATATCGGCCACAACAGGCCCTTCGACCCGTACCGCGTAGTCTTGTTTCGCCTGCGGGCCGTAATCCGACATATGCTCGGCGGAGTAGTTAATGCCGCCGACAAAGGCAATACGATCATCAATTACCACAATTTTGCGGTGCATTCGGCGGAAGATATTGGTTCGCAACCCCAGTAGACGCGGGCGGGGGTCGTAATAGCGAAAAATCACGCCCGCCGAGGTTAATTCGCCGACAAACGCGTCGCTGAGATCGGGAGAGCCGTAGCCGTCGAGTAATACTTCGGCTTTTACGCCGCGCTGTGCGGCTTTTAGCAGAGCGGCATGGAGTTTTTTACCCACCTCATCTTCAAACAAGATAAAGGTTTCCAGAATGATTTTTTGCTGTGCCTGAGCGATAGCCTCAAACACGGCAGGATAGAACTGGTCGCCGTTTTCCAGTAGCTGAATTTGATTACCTTCACGCCAGCCGCATTTCATAGATGGATCTCCGCGCTAAGGGGGGCATGGTCTGATAAATGTCGCCAGTTCCGCAGCGGTAGCGCCGTAGGAGAACTGGCGTTCGCATTCTTGACGTAAATACGATCGAGTCGCAGCAGCGGCATACTCACCGGGAATGTGCGCGCCGGTCGGCCATGGGCACGGGTGAATATCTCCTCCAACCCGGCCGCGTTTAACGGCGGGCCGGCCTTTTGCCGCCAGTCATTAAAGTCTCCGGCCACCAGCACCGGTTCTGATTCCGGCAAGGCATTCACCCATCCCGCCAGCATGGTTAGCTGTGCCTGGCGGTGGCTCTCCCGCAGGCCGAGATGTACGCACATGACGTGGATAGGGCGGTTGAGCATGGGCGGCGTAATGCGGCAATAGAGCACGCCGCGTTTTTCGCTACCGCCGACCGAGACGTCGCGATTTTCATAATGTTCAATGGGATAGCGAGAAAGAACCGCGTTACCGTGGTGGCCTTCCGGATAGACCGCATTGCGGCCATAGGCGAAATCGCTCCACATGGTGTCGGCCAAAAATTCATAGTGGGTAGTGTCCGGCCAGTTTTCGATATGCAGCGGATGTACTTCATGCGCGCCCATCACTTCTTGCAGACAGACGATATCGGCGCCGACCGTTCTGACGGCGTCGCGCAGCTCCGGCAGGATGAAGCGTTTATTAAAGGCGGTAAAACCTTTGTGCGTATTAATTGTGAGCACTTTGAATGAAAAATTTCGCGTGTGTTGAGTCATTTTCTTCCTGTCCGCGTCACTATCCTGATTGAAATAGTGTAGTCGTCGTCACAAAAAGATGCGGTCTTACGGAATTTTCCGTAAAGTTCGGTACTCTGAATAATGAGAGAAAAATGCTTCAGGAGAAAAGCCATGAAGTGGCAACAACGCGTTCGTGTCGCAACCGGCCTCGGTTGTTGGCAGATTATGTTGCATTTACTGGTAGTGGCGATGCTGGTAATAGGCTGGATGAGCGGCACATTAGTGCGCGTCGGCCTGGGATTATGCGTGCTTTATGGCGTGACGGTACTGCTGATGCTGGCGTTGCAGCGCCATCATGAGCAACGCTGGCGCGATGTGGCGGATGTGCTGGAAGAGCTGACTACCACCTGGTACTTCGGCACCGCGCTGATTGTCCTCTGGCTGCTATCCCGCGTATTGCAAAACAATGTCTTACTGGCTCTGGCGGGGCTGGCTATCCTGGCCGGGCCCGCCGTAGTCTCGCTACTGGCGAAAGATAAAAAGCTACATCACTTTGCGTCTAAACATCGCATACGCCGCTGAACCCGTGGTGGCCGCTATCACCAGTAGCGGCCACAAACTTCCCCAGACAATCCCCAGACTCGCATCCTTAAGATAAATTTGCTTGGTAATATCAGTAAAGTGGCGGATAGGGTTTATCCACGTCAGGTTTTGCAGCCAGACCGGCATATTTTCCACTGGCGAGACATACCCCGAGAGCAAAATCGCTGGCATCATAAAGACAAAAACGCCGATAAACGCCTGCTGTTGCGTGGCGCAAAGCGATGATATCAGTAAGCCAAAGCCTACCAGCGACAGCCCGTAAATCACCATCGTGAAATAAAACAGCGCTAACGAACCGGCGAAGGGAATTTGGTATGCCCAAATGCCGATAGCCAGCACGATCGTGGCCTGGAAGGTCGCGACTATCAGCGCCGGCACCGCTTTACCAACGAAAATCTGCCAGGTGGTGAGCGGAGAGACCAGTAGCTGATCCAGAGTGCCTTGTTCACGCTCGCGGGCGACGGACAGCGAAGTCACGATCATCACGCCGATAGTGGTGATCATGGCGATCAGCGAGGGCACCACAAACCACTTGTAGTCCAGATTCGGATTATACCAGTTGCGTACCACCAGTTCGCTATTGTTGGGCTTTGGCTTGCCGTCCATCAATGTCTGCTGATACTCCTTGACGATCTGTTGCAGATAATTGGCGGCGATTTGCGCGCTGTTGGAGTTACGTCCATCAAGAATGAGTTGCATCGGCGCTGGCTGGAAGGTATCCAGATTCCGCGAGAAATCCGCCGGGAAGCGTACCAGCAGCAGCGCTTTTTGCGTATCGATAGTCGGCTGGATCTCCTGCGGACTGTTCAGCAATAGCACATGGGTAAACGCTTTCGCGCGGGCAAAGCGCTGGGTAAGTTCTACCGAATGTTTGCCGTTATCTTCGTTGTAGATAGCGATAGTCGCGTTAGTGACTTCAAGCGTCGCGGCGAATGGAAACAGGATGACCTGAATCAGCACCGGCAGAATCAGGATCGCGCGCGTTTGCGGTTCGCGTAAAAGCGATTGCAGTTCTTTGCGAATTAATGTCCATAAGCGATGAAACATAGAACCTTCCTCATGTCGGGTGGCGCTACGCTAACCCGACCTACATGGCCCGTAGGCCCGGTAAGCATAGCGCCACCGGGCAAAATACGAGCGCCAGAGTTAATCCAGTCGTCGTTTGGTTTTTAGCCACGTCAGGCCAATAAACATCACCGCCGAGGCGATTAAAAACAGTACGTTAACGCCTAACACGACCGGAATATTGCCGGCCAGAAACAGACTTTGCAGGGTGCTAACAAAATAGCGCGCCGGAATAATATAGGTCACCGCGCGGATCACCGCAGGCATACTGTCTATCTGGAAGATAAATCCGGACAGCATAATCGATGGCAAAAAGGCGGCGTTCAGCGCCACCTGCGCGGCGTTAAACTGGTTGCGAGTGATGGTGGAAATCAACAGCCCCATCCCCAGCGTACTCAGTAAAAACAGACTGGTGATGATAAACAGAATCACCAGCGAACCGCGATACGGCACGCCGAGAATAAACACCGATACCAGCATACAGAGCAGCATCGCCAGCATACCGAGAAAGTAATAGGGAATAAGCTTACACAGCAGCAGTTCAACACGCGTCACTTCGGTTGAGAGCAGCGCCTCCATCGTGCCGCGCTCCCATTCGCGGGCAACGACCAGCGAGGTGAGGATTGCGCCAATTACCGTCATGATAATGGTCACCGCCCCGGGAATAATAAAATGCTGACTGATCGCCGCCGGGTTAAACCAGTAGCGCGTCTGGACGTCGATGAGCGGTTCAAAGGTGTCGCCGCGATCTTCCGCCCGCTGCTGTTGCCAGATTTGCCAGATGCCTTCCACATAACCCTGAACGAAGTTGGCGGTGTTTGGCTCGCTGCCGTCGGTAATCACCTGAATCGGCGCGCTGTCACCGTCGCGCGCCATTTGCTGCGCGAAATCCACCGGAATCACCACCAGTCCGCGAATGCGTCCGGCCTGCATTTTTTCAATTAATTCATGGCGATTATCGCTAATGGTCGCGTCGATATAGGGTGAACCGGTCATCGCATGAGTGAAATCCAGCGCCTCCTGGCTTTGCTGTTCAAGCAGAATCCCCACCCGCAGCTTGCTGGAGTCAAGGTTAATGCCGTAACCAAAAATAAACAGCAACAGCAGCGGGATCACCACCGCAATCAGCCAGCTACTGGGATCGCGCACGATCTGGCGCGTCTCTTTGACGCACAACGCACGCACGCGGCGCCAGGAGAGAGACTTACTCATGCGTATGCTCCTTATCCCAGTCATTGATGAGAGTGATAAAGGCCTGCTCCATCGTCGGATCGGCCTGTTGCTCATCGGCGGCCTGCGCTTTGAGATCGTCCGGCGTACCGCTGGCGATAAGCTTCCCACGATAAACCAGTCCGATGCGATCGCAATATTCCGCCTCATCCATAAAGTGGGTCGTCACCATTACCGTGACCCCTTTTTCCACCATGCTATTAATGTGCAGCCAAAATTCACGGCGGGTGAGGGGATCAACCCCGGATGTTGGTTCATCAAGGAATAAAATATCCGGTTCGTGCATCAGCGAGCAGGCCAACGCCAGTCGCTGTTTAAAACCCAGTGGCAGCGCATCGGTGGGATGCGACGCGATGCTTTTCAGACCAAATGCTTCACTCATGCGCTGAATTTTTTCATTTTGCGCGCGGCCCCGCAAACCGTAGACGCCGGAGAAAAAACGCAGGTTCTGCTCAACCGTCAGGTTGCCGTAAAGCGAAAATTTTTGCGCCATATAGCCCAGATGCTGACGGGCTTTGCCGGAGCTGACTTTCAGATCCATATCCAGCACCAGCGCCTTGCCGGACGTCGGCACCAGCAGGCCGCACATCATTTTAAAGGTGGTTGATTTACCCGCGCCGTTCGGGCCGAGCAGGCCAAAAATCTCGCCGCGCTGTACGACGAAATTAACATGGTCCGTGGCCGCGAAATCGCCAAATTTTTTCGTCAGTTCCTGCGCTTCAATCACCGTTTCGCCGGCAGTGCCTTCAACCGTATGCAGGATTGAACCCAGCGGAGACTCCGAGGTTCCCGCTCCGCCAAGCAGATCGATAAACGCATCTTCGAAGCGCGGCGCGGTCTCATTGAGGGTGATTTCCGGCATCCCTTCGGCCTGGCGAATATCTGCTGCGGTCGCCTCTTTTTTCAGGATCAGGCGTACCGAACGTCCCTGAATCATGCCGTCGCTCACCTGCGGCAGTCTGAGCGCTCTTTGTAGCAACTTACGGTTGTTTTCCTGTGGACTGCTCATCAGAAAGCTACGACCGGCCATCGTTTGCGTCAGCGCTTTAGGTTCGCCCTGATAGAGCAGCTCGCCTTCATTCATCAGCAGCACATCGCGACACTGTTCGGCTTCATCCAGATAGGAGGTGCTCCATAAAATCAGCATCCCGTCGCCCGCCAGTTCGTGGACCATTTGCCACAACTCGCGCCGTGAAATCGGGTCAACGCCAACGCCCGGTTCATCCAACAGCAGCACTTTCGGTTCGCCGACCAGCGTACAGGCCAGCCCCAGTTTTTGCTTCATCCCGCCGGACAATTTCCCCGCCAGACGGCCAGTGAAAGGGCCGAGGGCGGTAAACTCCAACAAACGGGCAAAGGTCTTTTCCCGTATCTCGCCGGTAACGCTGCGCAAATCGGCATAGAGATTAAGGTTCTCCATGACGGTAAGATCTTCATACAGACCGAATTTCTGCGGCATATAGCCCAGAACCGCGTGCAGCTCGCTGTCGTTTTGTATCGGGTCGAAGCCTAATACGGACGCGTTGCCGCCATCGGCTTTGAGCAGGCCCGCCAGCATACGCATCAGCGTGGTTTTTCCTGCGCCGTCCGGCCCTACCAGCCCGGTGACATAACCGGAATGAATGGTACAGTCGAGCGGCGCGACGGCGGGTTTATCCATTCCCGCAAAGCGCTTCGTCAGACCGTGCAGCGTAATAACGGCCTCACTCATGCCGTGCCTCGTCATTAAATTTCACCGTGACTGGCATCCCCTGGCGTAACGCATCGTCCGCATCGGTGACGATAATGCGCAGGCGATAGACGAGATCGGTACGCAGATCCGGCGTTTCGACGGTTTTCGGCGTAAATTCCGCGGTGGGCGAAACGAAACCAATCTTGCCGTGGTAAGGTTTGTCAGGACGACCGTCGGTATACAACAGAATGTCGCGCCCCGGTTGCGTTTGACTGAGGTTGCGTTCATCGACATAGGCGCGCACCCAGACGGGGCGGGTCAGCGAGAGCGTTAATACCGTGCTGCCGGCGTTCAGCATACTGCCAGGCTCGACCGCGCGGGTGAGCAAGGTTCCGTTGGCAGGCGCGATAAGCGTGGTGTCCTGCAAATCAAGCTGCGCCTGCGCCAGTTGGGCCTTTGCCTGTTCCAGGCTGGCTTTCGCCTGGGCGATATCCTGTTCACGATTACCGGTACGGTACTGGCTCAGTTTATCCTGCGCGGACTTCAGCGTCGCCTGCGCCTGATCGCGCGATGAGCGGGCGTTTTCCAGATCGTTAGCGGAAATGGTGCGGCTTTTCCACAATCCTTGCTGGCGGTTATAAAAGTTTTGCGCGTAGTCATAGGCGGCTTGCGCCTGTCTGACGGCGGCGGCGGCCTGGGCTATCTCTTCATCGCGATAGCCTGCCAGCATCAAATCATATTGCGCCTGCGCGACCGACACGCCAGCTTTCGCCTGCATCAGCGCGTTTTCGTATGGCGCGTGATCCAGTTCGCCGAGCACCTGTCCGGCTTTGATGGCATCGCCTTCATCAACATTCAGCGACGCCAGTCTGCCGCCGACGCGAAAGCTGATATTGACGGTACGGATATCGACATTACCGTATAGCGTCAGCCCATCGTCCTGCCGACTTTGATACCACCAGGTTCCACCGGCAATCACAGCGACGATCGCTGCGATTGCCAGTCCGATAACGACAGGTTTTTTCATCAGTCCAGACTCCTTTGCGTTAAACCGTGCAGAATAAGATCGATGTGGCAGGTTACCGTCTGGTAAATCAGCTCCGCTTTTTCTTCATCAAACTGCGGCCAGCCGGTACGTAACAGAATAGTTTCTTTGCCGAGACGGAACGCCAGCACTTCGCCCAGTAAGGCATGGGTATGCAAAATCATGCGCGTATCATTGGCGTCGCAGCCGGTATAAGCGGCAACCAATCTTGTCAGATGGGTGTGCAACGGATCGATAACCTGTTCATGAACCAATTGATAGGCCGACGTGGGAGAGAGCTGCTCGCGTGAAATGAATTTGCTCAGGTTAACGGTGTCTTCCTGCGTCAGCAGCATAATCATGTTCTTGCAGGCGAGCAGAATAAGCTCGCGTATGGCGTCCCGGTCAGGGACAGGCTGGTTAAACAGACGTTCCGCTTTTTCAGCATGGGGGCGAAATTTTTCGCCAAGAAAATCGGCAATCCACTGGGCGCAGGCGAGGTATAAATCCTCTTTTGAGCCGAAATAGTAAGTAATAGCGGCAATATTTTGCCCCGCCAGCGCGGCGATATCGCGCGTGGTGGCATGGAGGCCATACTCGCCAAACTGCGCCAGCGCGGCGGCAATGAGCTGACTTTTCGCCTGCTCGCCCTTGGTGGTCGTGGTGGGAATATTCATCACACGCCCTAATTTTTAATCAATCGATTGATTAAGATTATGACTCATAATGGCACTTGTCCAGTGTGGTCGATTAATTTGTCTTTGCCACCTTCCGGGATAATTTATGCGCCGCATCACAAAAACTGCTACACTCCGCCCCTTCATGACATTGTGGTTTTTGTCATTCCAAATTTGAGCATCTCCCTGAAAACTACACCGGCAACGGTCGGGGCGGTCCGGAGTAGTTATGTCTTTTGATTCCCTGGGATTAAACCCTGATATCCTGCGCGCCATTGCCGAGCAGGGTTACCGTGAACCTACCCCTATTCAGCAACAGGCGATTCCCGCCGTGCTGGAAGGCCGCGATCTGATGGCCAGCGCCCAGACCGGAACCGGTAAAACGGCGGGTTTTACCCTGCCATTGTTGCAGCATCTGATTACCCATCAGCCGCATGCTAAAGGTCGTCGCCCGGTGCGCGCGTTGATCCTCACGCCAACCCGCGAGCTGGCGGCGCAAATTGGCGAAAACGTCAGAGATTACAGTAAATATCTCAATATTCGCTCGCTGGTGGTATTTGGCGGCGTAAGCATCAATCCGCAGATGATGAAACTGCGCGGTGGCGTGGATGTGCTGGTGGCGACGCCGGGACGTCTGCTCGACCTGGAACATCAAAATGCCGTGAAGCTGGATCAGATTGAGATTCTGGTACTGGATGAAGCCGACCGTATGCTGGATATGGGCTTCATTCACGACATTCGTCGCGTGCTGGCGAAACTGCCGGCGAAGCGTCAGAATCTGCTGTTCTCCGCCACGTTCTCCGACGACATCAAAGCGCTTGCCGAAAAGCTGTTGCGCAACCCGCTGGAAATCGAAGTGGCGCGCCGCAACACGGCCTCAGAGCAGGTAACGCAGCACGTGCACTTTGTCGATAAAAAACGCAAACGTGAACTGTTGTCGCAGATGATTGGCCAGGGCAACTGGCAGCAGGTGTTGGTCTTCACCCGCACCAAGCATGGCGCGAACCATTTGGCGGAACAGCTTAACAAAGACGGTATTCGCAGCGCGGCGATCCACGGTAATAAATCGCAGGGCGCACGTACCCGCGCGCTGGCCGATTTTAAATCCGGCGATATTCGCGTGCTGGTGGCGACGGATATTGCGGCGCGTGGTCTGGATATTGAAGAGCTGCCGCACGTGGTCAACTATGAGCTGCCGAACGTGCCGGAAGATTATGTACACCGTATTGGCCGTACCGGTCGCGCGGCGGCAACTGGCGAGGCGCTGTCGCTGGTCTGTGTTGACGAGCATAAACTGTTGCGTGATATCGAAAAATTGCTGAAAAAAGAGATCCCACGCATTACGACGCCGGGCTATGAGCCGGACCCGTCGATTAAAGCGGAGCCGATTCAGAATGGCCGTCAGCAGCGCGGCGGCGGCGGTCGTGATCGCGGACAAAATCAGGGGGGAGCGGGGCGCAGTCAGCAGCCGCGACGTCAGGATAGCGGGGCGGCGAAGGCGAAACCAAAACCGCGCACAGGCGAGGGGAAACCCGCTGGCGACAAAGCACGTCCGCCGCGTCGCCCGCGCAGAATCACGCCTGCCCAGTAAATTTTATCCGGCAACATGCCCGGTAGCGCGACGCTTACCGGGCCTACGGACTATGCAAATACGTAGGCCGGATAAGGTGCTTGCACCGTCATCCGGCAAAATACACATCGCGTTGCGAGCCGCCTTCCAGAACCGGTAAAAAAGGTACTTCCCGCCCCTGAAATGTGACACAATAGTGGCTGTTTATACAGTACTTCAGGTTTTCTCATGGCATTGACCGCTGCGCTGAAAGCGCAAATCGCCGCCTGGTATAAGGCGCTTCAGGACCAGATCCCCGACTTTATTCCCCGTGCGCCGCAGCGGCAGATGATTGCTGACGTCGCCAGAACGCTGGCTGGGGAAGAAGGGAGACATCTGGCTATTGAAGCGCCGACCGGCGTCGGGAAAACCCTCTCCTATCTTATTCCCGGTATTGCCATTGCCCGGGAAGAGCAAAAAACACTGGTGGTCAGTACCGCTAACGTGGCGTTACAGGATCAGATCTTTAGCAAAGATTTGCCGCTGCTACGAAAAATCATCCCCGATCTGCGTTTTACCGCCGCCTTTGGCCGCGGGCGCTACGTGTGTCCGCGAAACCTGGCGGCGCTCGCCAGTAGCGAGCCTACGCAGCAGGATCTGCTCGCCTTTCTTGATGACGAACTGACGCCTAACAACCAGGAAGAGCAAAAGCGCTGCGCCAGGCTGAAAGGGGATCTTGACGGTTACAAATGGGATGGTCTGCGGGATCATACCGACATTGCTATTGACGACGATCTGTGGCGGCGATTAAGTACCGATAAAGCCAGTTGTCTGAACCGCAACTGTCACTATTACCGCGAATGTCCATTCTTTGTCGCCCGACGTGAAATACAGGAAGCGGAAGTCGTGGTGGCGAATCACGCGCTGGTAATGGCGGCGATGGAAAGTGAAGCCGTACTGCCGGAACCAAAGCATCTGCTGTTGGTACTGGATGAAGGTCATCATCTGCCCGATGTCGCTCGCGATGCGCTGGAGATGAGCGCGGAAATTACCGCCTCCTGGTATCGCTTGCAACTGGATCTGTTCAGCAAACTGGTGGCGACCTGCATGGAGCAATTTCGCCCTAAAACCACGCCGCCGTTAGCGAATCCTGAGCGACTTAACGCCCATTGCGAGGAGGTATACGAACTGATCGCCTCGCTCAATGCCATTCTTAATCTGTATATGCCCGCAGCGCAGGAGGCGGAGCACCGTTTTGCAATGGGCGAGTTGCCTGATGAGGTCATGGAAATCTGTCAGCGACTGGCGAAGCTGACCGAGACGCTGCGTGGGCTGGCGGAATCCTTTCTCAACGATCTCAGCGAAAAAACCGGGTCGCACGATATTGTGCGTTTGCATCGGGTGATTTTACAGATGAACCGGGCGCTGGGAATGTTCGAGGCGCAAAGTAAATTATGGCGGCTGGCTTCGATGGCGCAGTCTTCAGGCGCGCCGGTGTCCAAATGGGCGACGCGTGAAATACGCGAAGGGCAACTCCACGTCTGGTTCCATTGTGTCGGTATCCGCGTCAGCGATCAGCTGGAAAGATTGTTATGGCGCAGCGTACCGCACATTATTGTCACCTCGGCGACACTGCGCTCGCTCAATAGCTTTTCGCGCCTGCAGGAAATGAGCGGCTTAAAAGAAAAAGCCGGCGACCGCTTTGTGGCGCTGGATTCGCCGTTTAATCATGTGGAACAGGGGAAACTGGTGATTCCTCAAATGCGCTACGAACCCACCATTGATAACGAAGAGCAGCATATTGCCGAAATGGCGACCTATTTTCGTGAGCAACTGGAGAGCAAAAAACATCATGGTATGCTGGTACTGTTTGCCAGCGGGCGGGCGATGCAGCGTTTTCTGGAGCATGTCGCTGATGTGCGCTTACTCCTCCTGGTTCAGGGCGACCAGCCGCGTTACCGGCTGGTGGAGCTACACCGTAAACGGGTGGAGAGCGGCGAACGCAGCGTGCTGGTTGGGCTTCAGTCTTTTGCCGAAGGGCTGGATCTTAAAGGCGAGCTGCTGACGCAGGTCCATATCCATAAAATTGCCTTCCCGCCGATCGACAGCCCGGTTGTGATCACCGAAGGCGAATGGCTAAAAAGCCTGAATCGTTATCCGTTTGAGGTACAAAGCTTACCAAGCGCGTCTTTTAATTTAATTCAGCAGGTAGGGCGATTGATCCGTAGCCATGCCTGTCGGGGAGAAGTGGTCATTTATGATAAGCGGTTGTTGACCAAAAACTACGGACAGCGTTTACTGAATGCCTTACCTGTTTTTCCGATAGAGCAGCCTGCCGTGCCAGACGTTATAGTAAAACCAAAAGCAAAACCTGCACGCCGCCGACGGCGTTAATGCTGTGAGCACACTTCAAGGAGCTTTCAATGGATTATCGCAAGATCATCAAAGAGATCGGGCGAGGTAAAAATCACGCCCGCGATCTGGATCTGGACACCGCGCGCGGTTTGTATACCCGAATGCTGAATGGCGACATCCCCGACCTGGAAATGGGCAGTATATTGATGGCGCTGCGTATTAAAGGCGAAGGCGAAGCCGAAATGCTGGGCTTTTATGAAGCCATGCAGAATCATACCATCAAACTGACACCGCCCGCAGATAGGCCGTTGCCGGTCGTTATTCCCAGCTATAACGGCGCGCGTAAACAGGCGAATTTAACGCCGCTGCTGGCTATCCTGCTGCATAAATTGGGCTTTCCAGTCGTAGTACACGGCGTCAGCGAAGATCCGACCCGTGTACTGACGGAAACAATATTTGCGCTGATGGGGATTGTCCCCACTTTACACGGTGGACAAGCGCAGGCCAAACTGGACGGGCACCAGCCGGTGTTTATCCCGGTGAGCGCGCTCTGCCCGCCGCTGGAAAAACAGCTGGCGATGCGCTGGCGGATGGGCGTGCGCAACAGCGCGCATTCACTGGCCAAGCTGGCGACGCCATTTGCTGAGGATGCCGCGCTGCGTTTATCAAGCGTTTCTCACCCTGAATATGTCCCGCGTGTGGCGACCTTTTTTAGCCGCATCGGCGGGCGGGCTTTGCTGATGCATGGTACCGAAGGCGAAGTCTATGCCAACCCGCAACGCTGTCCGCAAATCAGCCTGATTGATAGCCGTGGCGTGCAGGTACTACATGAGCGTCAGAGCGACACGCACGACGAGCCGCTTTTACTGCCTGCGACTAAAGATCCTGAAATCACCGCGCGCTGGATTGAGCGCTGCCTTGCCGGCCACGAGCCGGTGCCGCAATCATTAAAAACGCAAATGGCCTGTTGTCTGGTTGCGACGAGAGAGGCGGCGACGTTAGAAGACGGGCTTGCGCGCGTCGAACAGGCTTTTAGCGAATAAAAAAAGCCCGTCCAGTGACGGACGGGCAAATAAGGGTAACAAACAGGGTTAATGAGGGTTGGAGCAGTGGGTCTGTTGGCAAACAGACGAGGGTAATACCCGTCAGAATTCAAACAACAGCGATGTTACAGCCTGAAATCTGGCGGGCAGGTAAATTATTTATAAATCACCGCAGTGCCGCTCATTTTGTCATTACCTACGGCGGAGGTGATGTTATAAGCGCTTGCGCCAGCAGCGGCGGCTTTTTCAGCCAGTTTAGCTTCCAGGCCATCTAGCGTGGTGGCGCCATCGGCAGACACTACGCCGATTTTATGCAGGTTTTGCGTCTGAGACGCGCTAACCGGTTCTGCGGCAAAAGCGCCAAAAGAAAGGGTGGAAAGCGCGATGGCTGCAACAGCATATTTAATGGTTTTCATGATTAATCTCTCGCAGGTTATTCTGTTTATGGGACGATGTTCCGTCGATGTGATGAGTATCACGGTTTTTTGCGAAAGATAAAATCGAATAGAATTGACGGCCTTGCTCAAAATTTTTGAATGACAAATAACCTATTGATTATTAATTAATTCAACGGTGGAATTTACCGTTCTTGTCATCTGGCTTTACAGAGTCGAGGTTAACGGCACATTCTGCGACGCAGAATGCTAAAAAGCATGAGCGTAAAGGAATGGATGATACTGGCGGTTTCGGTAAAGAAAAGTCAGCGTAACTGGCTGTCTTTTGAACCTCTGCGATTATATCCTGAAAATGTTGCGTTATGTAAATCTTTCTCCTGCTGGCAGGATATGCATAACCGAACGCCCGGTACGGCTTTACGCCGCGCTTCAGGGATAGGATCGCCGCAAGATTCGCATTCATCGCGACTTTCGCCGTGGGGAAGTTCGCCGCGAGCGCGGGCAACGGCATCTTCAATGGTATTGTTGATTTGTTCATTCACTGCGTCGTCATTTGCCCAGCCGGATGCCATCACGCTCTCCTGATTTTAGGGTACCTGAGGTTAAGTGTAGCGCCGTCAGGCGAAAAAATCGCATCGCGCGATCTTTTCAGACCATGAGCAGAACCAATGTCATTCAGATATCCGATCAAACGAGCGAGGCAGGGAATTCGCGGTGGTATATTTACCCCGTGGCGTTATACGGGTATCTTACGCCGCTGCTAAAAGGAGAATGCCATGTCCGCCCAGAAATCGGGGTTACACCCGCGCAACCGCCATCAACACCGTTATGATCTCGCCGCACTGTGTCAGACCACGCCGGAATTGACGTCCTTTCTTATCCGCACGCCCGCCGGTGAACAAAGCGTTGATTTTGCTAATCCGCAAGCGGTAAAAGCGCTCAATAAGGCGTTGCTGGCGCATTTTTATGCCGTCACACACTGGGACATTCCGCCAGGGTTTTTATGTCCGCCAGTGCCTGGCCGTGCGGATTATATCCATCATCTGGCGGATCTGCTTGGCGAAACGACAGGGAGTATTCCGGCGCAGGCAACTATTCTGGACGTGGGCGTGGGCGCCAATTGTATTTATCCGCTTATCGGCGTTCATGAATATGGCTGGCGATTTACCGGTAGTGAAGTCAGCGACGCAGCGATGTCCAGCGCGCAGGCTATCATTCAGGCTAATACGGGGTTAAGCCGCGCCATTCGTCTGCGTCGGCAAAAAGATCCGGCGGCCATTTTTACCGGTATCATTCATAAAAATGAATTTTATGACGCAACGCTTTGTAACCCGCCTTTTCACGACTCCGCCGCCGCAGCTCGCGCGGGCAGCGAGCGTAAGCGCCGCAATTTGGGGCAGAATAAAGATGATGCGCTGAACTTTGGCGGTCAACAGCAGGAGCTATGGTGCGAAGGCGGCGAAGTCGCCTTTATTAAAAAAATGATTGCTGAAAGCCAATCCTTCCGCCGTCAGGTGTTGTGGTTTACGACGTTGGTGTCGCGCGGCGAGAATTTACCGCCGCTTTACCGGGCGTTGACGGAGGCTGGCGCGGTGAAAGTGGTGAAAAAAGAGATGGCCCAGGGGCAAAAGCAAAGCCGCTTTATTGCCTGGACCTTTATGGATGACGACCAGCGTCGCCGTTTTATCACCCGCAAACGCTAAATCGTCGGTTCGCGCGGCGGCAGCGAATCAGACGACGGGCCGCCGGTGGGGGCGGGCAGAACCTGATACGTTTGCACCGGCGCGCGCACATTAGCCAGATCAAAATGCTTTTTCACCTGGCTATCAAGGGCAAAACGCACCGTCCACTGCTTGAGCGGTAGGGTGGTGAACGATACGCGTAAAGTAAACGCCGTGTTTGTTAAACCGACAATACCGGCGAACGTGGGTTCGCCGATAATCAGCCCGCGAATATCCTCCGTCTCCATCAGCGCCGTTACCGCGTCTTTCAGCGCCTGATTCGCTTTATCCGCATCCTCATGGCGATCCACGTCATAGTTGGCGACAACAGAGCCGATACCGCGCACAAAGTTGGCGAAAGTGGTGATCGAGGACCACGGGATAATATGGTATGCCCCGGTATCCTGCCGCACGCCGACGGAACGAATCGACATTCTTTCGACCGTCCCCGTCAGCGGGCCTATGGTGACTAAGTCGCCGGTATTCATCCCGTTTTCAAACTGAATAAAGACGCCGGTAATAATATCTTTCACCAGGGTTTGCGAACCGAAAGAGATAGCCAGACCTAACGCCCCCGCGCCAGCCAGCAATGGCGCGATATTGACGCCGATTTCCGATAACACGATCATGATGGTTATGGTACTGATAATCACTGCCAGCGCATTGCGGAACAGCGTCAGCAGCGTGCGCGTGCGGGCGCTGGGTAGCGGGCGACCATGAATATCGGAGGCCAGGCGATTCTCAATCAGACTGGCGAGAATCGTCCATCCCACGGCGGAGAAGAATAAGATTAACGCGATACGGATGAGGATATCGACCATCTTTTCCCCCGCGCCATAATGTAGCCAGTGCCAGAAATCGAATAACCCCCAGGCGTTGAGCAACAGCATAACGGCGACGCAGACGGTCAAAAAGCGTGCGACTTTTAGCGCCGAGGAGAGCCAGCCGTTAAGCCGCTTTTGTAATTCCGGGTAATTGCGCTGCGTATGGGGCGACAGGGTGATGGTTTTCGCTATCCAGCGGGTAAACATGCCGGAGATAAACGCGGCGATGCCAATAATCGCCAGACTGCGCACGGTCGCGCCCATCATAAACTTCAGGCTATTGCCTGGGTCGAATAACGAGAAGAAAAACAGCACGATAAAGTAAGCGCTGGCCAGCCAGTGCCACACCAGCGCAAAGGCGCGGATAAACAGGCTAAAAAAGGCTAATGATCGTTCCGCCAGGCTTAATAAATGTTGCGTAATCTCCGCTTTGTTTTTAAAGATCAGGTACAGCGCCCAGATGGTGATGCAGAGCATGATCGCCACATTAGCCATCGCGCC
The DNA here is from genome assembly GCF_020268625.1 of Salmonella sp. JXY0409-18. NCBI lineage: Bacteria > Pseudomonadati > Pseudomonadota > Gammaproteobacteria > Enterobacterales > Enterobacteriaceae > Salmonella > Salmonella sp. JXY0409-18. The sequence continues at coordinate 2,944,478 of NZ_CP084216.1, read as the reverse complement.
AACCTGAACATTCACCTGATTGGAAATAATCGGAACGGCAACAATCAGCCCGTAGCCAATCAAACTGCTAAGCGAACTCATACGGCGATTCCAGTAACGCGCTGTCGCATCCTGAATCGCGAATGGGCGTAATTCCGGTACATTAGGGCAAAAAATAAGCCGCAGAATCGCTTTAAAGAACTCTATTAGCGCGAAGGCATTCAGGAACAGGCTTTGCTGAAAAGCGATAGTTCGACTTCCCGCATGGAAATTATCACTGAGCATCTGACCGATAAATAAGGTGAGCGCCAGTAGCAGGAGGTCGATAATAAACGCGCCGACGATCATCGCCGGGAGCTGTAACCAGTTGCTGCGTTCACGGTTTTTCTTGCGTGCCCACAGGCCCATTTTTCGATATAACGGCAGGGCGCAAAGCCGTATCACGCTATAAAAACCAAATACCGCGACGGCCAGAAATAAAAAGTGGGTTAACGCGTTGGTGAAGGTTTGCGAGTTAAACGGCTTGTGCGGCGCATCGGTGATGTTGCGATAAAGCTGGGCGAAACGGGTAGCGAAAGCATCGCCGTACTGACGGGTAACGGTGGTGACGTTCTCCAGTACCGTTTTCTCATCTTTGGCCGCAGGCGGCGCAAGCGCTGGCGCCGGCTCGGTCGGCGGCGTGGTTGAGGCTTCGCGGAGTTGCGCTATTAATTCGTTACGTGAAGCCTCGTTCTCCAGTACGTCAGCCAGGACCGCATAGGCCGCTTTTTTTTGTTCAGGACTGGGCTCTGGCGCTGCTTGCTGGCTGGTTGATGTCCCCGTGGTCACGCCGGGTATGGCGACCGCATGGGCAGGCGCGCCCAGTAGACAAAAAAGGATGAACAGGGTCCACCGCATGACTCCTCCAGTGAGAAAAGAGACGCAAAACACTAAGTATAGATGGCGCAGGGGAGGGAAAATGAAATGGGACTATTCCATGATGCCCTCCCTGCCGCAGGGCAGGAAGGGCGATATCTCAGGAGACGTGCTGTAAAAATTCCTGTAAACGTGGGCTTGGCGGGTTTTCGATCAACGCCTGCGGGCTGCCATCTTCGGCAATACGGCCTTTATCGATGAAAATCAGCCGTGAGGCGACTTTTTCGGCAAAGCCGATTTCGTGAGTGACAATGACCATGGTCATGCCTTCTTCCGCCAGATCCTGCATGACTTTCAGCACTTCATGGCGCAGTTCAGGGTCCAGAGCGGAGGTTGGCTCGTCAAAGAGCATCATTTTCGGCTTCACGGCCAGCGCTCGGGCAATGGCGACGCGCTGTTGTTGACCGCCGGAAAGCTCGGAGGGGTAGTGGTGCGCCCGTTCCGCCAGTCCAACTTTCGCTAACAGAGCTTTCGCCTGTTTTTCCGCTTCTTCTTTCTTTACGCCGCGCACGCGCAGAGGACCGAACATCACGTTTTCGAGCGCGGTCAGATGCGGGAACAGATAAAACTGTTGAAACACCATGCCGGCTTCCTGGCGAATCAGCCGTTCGTCTACTTTAGGATCGTTGACTTTCAGACCATCGACAATCAGATCGCCGGAGGTGATCTCTTCCAGTTTATTGATACAGCGTAATAACGTGGATTTACCCGAACCGGAAGGGCCGATAATCACAACCACTTCGCCCTGACGGATGTTTAAATCAATGTTATGCAGCACCTGGGTGGGGCCAAAGTGCTTGGAGACGTTTTTAAATTCAATCACAGGATTTTCATCCTTCTTTCAAGACGACGCAAAATAAAGCTCAGCACCAGCGTAATGATCAAATAGAAGACGGCCACGGCGCTCCAGATTTCCAGGGCGCGAAAGTTACCGGCAATAATTTCCTGGCCCTGACGGGTCAGCTCGGCTACGCCGATAACAATAAACAACGAGGTGTCTTTGATGCTAATGATCCACTGGTTGCCCAGCGGCGGCAGCATACGGCGCAGAGCAAGCGGTAAAATAACATGGCGGATGGTTTCCCGGCGAGAAAGGCCCAGCGCCAGACCCGCTTCGCGAAAACCTTTGTGAATGGATAGTACTGCGCCGCGAGTAATTTCCGCGATATAAGCGCCGGAGTTAATCATAATTGTCACGACCGCTGCGCTGAACGGATCAATACGCAAATCATTAAATGCCATCGGCAGGGCAAAGTAGATAAACATGACCTGGACAACGATGGGCGTGCCGCGAATAATTTCAATGAAAACCAGGGCGATGTGGTTGGCGAACCAGCCGCCAAACGTACGGGCAAAACCTGCCGCCAGTCCAATAACCAGGCCGCCAGCCAGACCGAGGACCGAGATCCACAGGGTCATTTTAGCGCCCTCAAGCAAAAGCGGAATGGCGGGCCAGATGGCGCTCCAGTCAAACTGCATATGTCGTTCCTGTTACCGTGGTGTAAATAGTCAAATGCTCTATCCGGCGCGGAAATGGCGTGAAAGTGTCTTATCCGTCACGGAAAAGAGCTGTAGGCCCGGTGAGCGTCCTCACTACCGGGCCACAAGCCAACATCAGGTCGTTTTATTTAGGTTCTGTACCGAACCATTTTTTGTAGATTTCGTTATAGGTGCCATTCTCACGCAGCGTTTTCAGCGCGCCGTTGACTTTCTCGCGCAGTTCATCGCTGCCTTTCGGGAAGGCAACTCCGTATTGCTGTGCTTCCAGCGATTCGCCTACCGCCTTGAACTGGCCGTTGCCTGCGGTTTTGATAAAGTACAGGATGTTCGGCGTATCGTGCAGAACGGCGTCTGCGCGGTTGGTGCCTAATTCCATGTACGCGTTATCAATGTTCGGGAACTGACGCAGGTCTTTGGTTTTGATATTCGCTTTCGCGTAATCCACCGACCCGGTTCCGCTCTTCACGGCAACGACTTTGCCATCGAGGTCTTTAACGCTTTTAATGTCGTTATTGTTGGCTTTCACCATCACGAGCAGACCGCTTTTGTAATAGCCATCGGAAAAATCGATCGCTTTTTTACGCTCGTCTGTAATCGTAATACCCGCCAGCGCCAGATCGATATTTTTGGTTTGTAATGCCGGAATAATGCCGCTGAAATCCATCGGTTTCAGGGTGTAGTCCAGCTTCAGTTCTTTCGCGATAGCGTCCCACAGATCAACATCAAAACCGACGTATTTGTCGCCCTGTTTAAATTCAAACGGAACGAACGCCGTATCGGTTGCCACAACGAGTTTCTTATCCGCGGCGTGCGAAGACACCGCAAAAGCCAGGGTAAGTGCAGCCAGTGAAACTTTTAATAGAGACTTCATAGCATTTCCTTTTCTATCCACGGGGCGATCCCCTGCGAGAACATGTAGCGTAATGAAAAAATCATGCCAATTATGTAACTCATTGTTTTAACAGAAGCATGAATCATTCCTGTGCACAATAAGTCGGGCAAAACCAGTATGCCGCACCGTTTCGGGGCACTGATTTAGTGCATGAATAACAAAGTAGAGATACAGGGTCTATTTAGCGTAAAAATTGTTGTTAAAACAATCTTTAATTAACGATTGTGTGATGTAATTATTACAAATAATTCACTTTTATTGAGGGGGAGTACAAGACGTGTGCACTATTTAAGTGCAAAACCCCTGTGACAGGCAGGGGTATAGGGATGACTTATATACCTGTGTACATCAAGTTGCAGGTGCGTTCGCTTCAGTGACCGACGGAAGTCAGGCTCCTGCGGATTCGCTGCGTTTGTACCTTCCTGCAACTCGAAGTATTCAGGGTAGAGATAGATTTATTCGATGTTGGATTCGATAAACCACAGGAATTTATCGAGGTCGCGTGATGCGGCGGTAAAGATATCGGCAGTGTCTTCATCTTTGGCTTCACCGATAGCTTTGCGAACATCATTAGCGACAACAGCGTAGCGATCGGCCAGTTCTTTTAAGTGATCCTGCACGTTATGGATATCGAGCGGATAGCTTTTCAGCGGTGTTTTGCTGTTGATAACTTGCGTGGTGCCTAACGCCACACCGCCAAGCTGTACGGCGCGCTCGGCCATAGTATCCAGATGGTCGGTCAGTGCGGTACGGAAGCCATCCAGCATCTCATGAACGGCAATAAAGTTAGCACCGCGCATGTTCCAGTGGGCCTGTTTCGTGATCAGCGACAGGTCAATGAACTGGATCACCTGACGATTAAGCAACTCAACCGTCGCTTTTTTATCGCTCTCTGATACATCGTTACGGGTATAAAGCAGATTAGACGCTTTTGTTTTTACCAGTTTAGCGGTACTCATAATCTCATATCCTCTTGATGTTTGTGTCCCAGGTAATTAACGAAAATTAGTATAGCACCGGTTTTTAACTTTGCTTTTTTGAATTTACCTATCACTTTAATAGTACAGACAAGATTTAATATTTATTTTGATTGTAAATCAATTGGTTAGGTGAGCTTGTTGTTTGTTGGGTAATAATTCTCATTTTAATGTAAAAAATGAGAAAAAATATGACAAAAAATGACGAAGTAATAGCGCGATAATAAAAGGTGAATAACGAGGTGATATTCTGCATGATTATGCACATCATGCAGAATAAGAAACTATTTTACGTCAACTTGTTTAATTTGCGGTTCGCGGCGAATCGTTAGGGTAGATCCCATTGAGGCGGCAATGATGGCGCACAGGGCCATGATTTGTATACCCGTAAGCGTTTCGCCCAGAAAAATCATCCCGGAAACGGCGGCCAGCGCGGGTTCCATGCTCATCAGCGTACCGAAGGTGCGGGTTGGTAGACGCGTCAGCGCAATCATTTCCAGTGAATAAGGCAGCGCCGTAGAAAGCACAGCGACCGCTAACCCTAAGGGAAGAATCGACCAGTGCCATAGCGCGTCGCCAGCCTGAACTGCGCCAATCGGCACGAAAATGATGGCGGCAATCAGCGAGCCTACCGCCACCGTGGCCGGACCATGTTCCGCGCCTGCTCGCTGGCCGGTAAGAATATAGACAGCCCAACAGGCGCCAGCGCCGAGCGCTAACGCGGCCCCGGTAAGATCGACGTGAGACATATCTTGTCCTAATGGCAGCAGGAACCAGAGTCCAAGTACAGCCAGTACGACCCAAATAAAATCTACCGGCCGCCGGGATGAAAACAGCGCGACCGCCAGAGGGCCGGTAAATTCCAGCGCGACCGCAATACCCAACGGCACCGTCTGAATCGACAGATAGAATAGATAGTTCATCCCGCCCAGCGACAGACCATAAAACAGTAAAGGCAGCCGCTGCTCTTTGGCAAAACGCAAACGCCAGGGTTTGAAAAAGGCGATAAGGATAAGCGTTCCCAACGCCAGACGAAGCGCCGTTACGCCCGGCGCGCCGACAAGAGGAAATAATGATTTCGCCAGTGAAGCGCCACTCTGAATAGAGGACATGGCAATGAGCAAAACCAAAATGGGCAACCATACTGGTAGTTTACGTGTTGACCCCGGCATCCTTTCTCCTGTCAAAAAATGTCAGTACGAGTAAAGGTGGCAGTGTAATGGAAATTCCCCGCGGCGGTTGAGGATTCGTTGAAAAAAAATTTCCAGGATTCCATAAAATGAACTTAAATTGATGGATAAATAGACTGTTAGTTTAGGAATAATCTGGATGAATGTATCGCGCCGCACGCGCATTATTGGTGCAATCAGCCGGAAAAGTGATGTTAATTGAATAAGATAGCGCGATATGGAAACGTTCTGTTACATGAAAGGCGCCCTTAGACACCGTGAATCGCAAAGAGTTTCCCATTAATTTTTGATATATTTAAAACTTAGGACTTACTTGAAGCACATTTGAGGTGGTTATGAAAAAAATTGCATGTCTTTCAGCACTGGCCGCTGTTCTGGCTTTTTCCGCAGGTACTGCAGTAGCTGCTACTTCTACCGTTACCGGTGGTTACGCTCAGAGCGACGCGCAGGGCGTAGCGAATAAAATGAGCGGTTTCAACCTGAAGTATCGTTACGAGCAGGACGACAACCCGCTGGGCGTAATCGGTTCCTTCACCTACACCGAAAAAGATCGTACTAACGGTGCGGGCGATTACAACAAAGGTCAGTACTACGGCATCACTGCCGGCCCGGCTTACCGTCTGAACGATTGGGCGAGCATCTACGGCGTAGTCGGTGTGGGTTACGGTAAATTCCAGACGACCGATTACCCAACCTACAAACATGACACCAGCGATTATGGCTTCTCCTATGGCGCTGGTCTGCAATTCAACCCGATGGAAAATGTTGCTCTGGACTTCTCTTACGAGCAGAGCCGTATTCGTAGCGTTGACGTTGGTACCTGGATTGCTGGCGTGGGTTACCGCTTCTAATCACGTCGGTGAAAATGAAAAATCCGCCTTTCGGGGCGGATTTTTTTTGCCTGAAACATGCATTATTTTAGTGAAAAAATATCGCTGCCCAGATGGTTATAGTCCACTTTTTGTAATTTGAAATTGGTGATATAAACGGGCCCGGCTTTCTGTTCCGAAATAAATCGATAGCGATTTTTGATCTCTTTAGCGCTAATTCCTGTCCATTGCGAGAAAAAACTCAGGAAATCGTTCGCAGAACGGCGAGCTTTAATGATCCGATGCGCTTTACTGTCGCTGGATAGCACCATAAACGGCACCTGGAAGTTTTGCTGGAATTTGTCGTCATGCGCCAGGTACTGTACCGCTTTGCCGCGCTCTTTAAACGCCAGCCCGTGATCGGAGAAATAGACGAGCGAAAAACTGTCGCCGCTATGACGAAGCTGAGTATAGAGCTGACGGAGCAAATCGTCGGTTTGCGTCATGGTGTATAAATAACAAGACGTCTCTTTCGACTGGACAAACGTCGCGTATTTTCCCTGAGTACGGTCGCAGGCCTGGGGATGCGATCCCATTAAATGCAACACAATCAACTGCGGTTGCGTGCGTTCTGTCGCCAATACCTGCGCCGTCATGGTTAACAGCGCGTCGTCGCGAGTATTTTTATCCGCTTCAAAATCGCCGTTTTTCAGGAAATGCGCTTCATCGGCGCGTTTGGCGATACTGGCGATGGCCGTGTCGTATTCGCCGATTTGCCCCTGATTGGAAAACCACCATGTCTGAAAACCGGCGCGGTTAGCCAGCGTGACGAAGTTATCCTGATACTGCGGTTTGTTATCCACCACGCGATTGAGCGTTAAACCAAGCGATTTTTGCGTTGAGCCGCTGGCGGCGATGTAATCCATAAAGAAGTCGCCATTCACATGGCTGGCGAAGGGGGTATTATCCCAGTGGCCGCCGAAAGCGCCCATGGCATCCCGTCGCGCGCTTTCACCAATCACCACGACATAGATGTGATATCTGGGTTTCACCGCAGTAACCGTCCAGCTATCTTTTATGCCGGATAGCTGCGCCATACGGTGCTGCTCTTCAATGACTTCGTTGTTATTGACGATAACGTCTTTGGCGAAGCGAAAAACCGGATAGCCGGTATCAATAACCTTAAAAACGCCGCCCCACGCCAGATTTTGTACCGGCGCGACGAAAAATGCCGCGACGCTAATCAGCAGGCACAGGCTGTCGAGGCTATTCCAGCGCGGCCTGACCTCTTCTTTTCGGCGGCGAAGCGCAATAATACCCAGCGCAAAAATAAAAAGTCCGGTCAGGTAGCTATACCACGGGAAGATGGTCAGGATTTCGCTCGACTCTTCCATATTGGTGGAGTGCAGCGCCAGCAGCGTATTAAAGTTCGGCGCGCCGTAAGCCTGGCCAAAGGGAAAATAGCAAGCGGCTACCAGCGAACAGATGCCGAGCAGCGCTTTTTGTCCGCGAGGCAGGTAGCGCCAGAGCAGCAGCAACAGGCAGGTAAACGCCGCGGTATAAAGCAGGCTAAAGGGATAGCCGAGCGCGAGGTTAATCAGCAGCGACTGTAAAAAGTAGAGGCCCGTCCACGGGCTTACAGCCCGACGACGGGCGAGAAGTGAATCGATAAGGGTTGAATTCATATGCCACTATTGCAAAAACGCCATGTGCTAACCCTGGCGCGAAGGGTCATTACCTGCCTGATTATGCGTAAAAAAGGTATTGGGTTCGCAACGGCGAGTCGCAAAATATTCAGGGCTGCCAGAAGATAGAGCGTGCGGGTAAGAAGGTCAACCGCCGGAAAGAAAATGTTTTGCGAAGAGAATAGCAAAACCACAAAAAAACAGGGGAAATGGGCGCCATTTCCGTTGAGGATGCAAAATAAAGCGGCGTACCGCACCGCCGCGTTATTTCGTGGAAGGGTTATCCTGTTCCGGTTTGCCGTTGATCATATCGCACAACATAGAGAGCAGCATTAACCGGACTTTAAAGGGAGAGTGACTGAACACGCGTATACACCTCTTAAATTCGTTCATATAAACCTCCTGATGTTTCTATCCCATCGATCCGTGAGGGATGTCTGCATTACATACAGATATAGCACAGGCTATGTTTTATAGCTATTGCTAAAACGTTAATTTTTTGTGCCCGGACAACTCTGGTTTACAATGAGCGCTCTGTCAGCTGGCGCGTTAACGCGTCACAGAAACGAGGAAGCAAAATGGGTCGTCGCGCAGGTACGCCAACAACAAAAAAAGTGACGCAATTGGTGAACGTAGAAGAACACGTTGAAGGATTTCGTCAGGTCAGAGAGGCGCATCGCCGTGAGTTGATAGACGATTACGTTGAGCTGATTTCCGATTTAATTATTGAGGTAGGGGAAGCGCGTCAGGTGGATATGGCGGCGCGGCTCGGCGTCTCCCAGCCGACTGTGGCCAAAATGCTTAAGCGCCTGGCATCGTTAGGATTTATTCAAATGATCCCCTGGCGCGGCGTTTTTCTGACGCCGGAAGGGGAGAAGCTGGCGCAGGAAAGCCGCGAGCGGCATCAAATTGTCGAAAATTTTTTACTGGTATTAGGCGTAAGTCCGGAGATCGCGCGTCGTGATGCGGAAGGGATGGAACACCATGTCAGCCAGGAGACATTGGATGCCTTTTTGGCCTTCACGCAGCAGCATGGAACATCTGTAGAATGAATCTGGCCTTTTTACGAGCGCTGCGGCGTGACCGTTTTTTTCAGTTGTTGATCATTGTGGGGATGGCGTTAAGCCTGTTTGTTCCTTTTGCGCCTCGCGCCTGGCCTGGCGCGATTGACTGGCACACCATTATTACCCTCAGCGGGTTAATGTTGCTTACTAAAGGCGTTGAGCTGAGCGGCTATTTTGATGTGCTGGGACGCAAGATGACGCGCCGATTTCATACCGAGCGGCAACTGGCGATGTTCCTGGTGCTGGCTGCGGCGGCGCTGTCGACCTTTCTGACAAACGATGTCGCGCTGTTTATCGTTGTGCCGCTGACGATAACGTTAAAAAAACTGTGCGCGATTCCGGTCAACCGATTGATTATTTTTGAAGCGTTGGCGGTGAACGCCGGTTCGCTGCTGACGCCTGTCGGTAATCCGCAAAATATTCTGTTATGGGGACGCTCCGGCTTAAGCTTTGCTGAATTTAGCGGGCAAATGGCGCCGCTTGCCGTCATGATGATGCTGACGTTACTGCTCCTGTGCTGGTTTTGTTTTCCGGGTAGGGCGTTACAGTATCATACCGGTACGCGTTCGCCGCAGTGGCAGCCCCGTCTGGTGTGGAGTTGCCTGGGATTATATGTCGTTTTTCTTACCGCGCTGGAGCTCAGGCAAGAGTTATGGGGACTGGTGTTGGTGGCGGCTGGGTTTATTGTGCTGGCGCGCAGGGTGATAGTCAGCGTGGACTGGACGCTGCTGCTGGTATTTATGGCGATGTTTATTGATGTCCATCTGCTAACGCAATTGCCGGCGTTGCAGGGCGTTTTCAACCAGGTTGGCGCACTGTCTCACTTGGGACTTTGGCTAACCGCTATCGGCCTGTCGCAGGTTATCAGTAATGTGCCCAGTACCATTCTCCTGCTGAACTATGTACCGGCCTCGACGCTGCTGGCGTGGGCGGTGAATATCGGCGGGTTTGGACTGCTGCCGGGGTCGCTGGCAAATCTTATTGCTTTACGGATGGCGAACGATCGCCGAATCTGGTGGCGATTTCATTTCTATTCGCTGCCGATGCTGGCATGGGCGGCGCTGGTGGGATATGGATTATTGCAACTGATGCCGTAAGAGAAGCCCGATAGTGTCTATCGGGCTTCGCAGGCAGAGTCTGTCAGTTCAGACGAACCGGCATCCCGGAACGATCCTGAACCGCCTGTTGTACGACGGCCTGATCAACGTCAGGCTCGTTGGTGACGGCCAGGATACTCTTATTAAGCGTGATCGGCACCGCTTCCTTACCTTCAAACTGCGCTTCCGTCGTTGACAGCGGGTTATGCACCTCAATGTAACGGCTACCGTCCGGCTCGGTGGTGGCTTTTACCGGTTCATCGATAAACTGCACGCGGGTGCCGACCGGCACATTTTCAAACAGGAATTTGATATCGTCGTTGCGCAGACGCACGCAGCCGTGGCTCACGCGAAGCCCGATGCCGAAGTTGGCGTTGGTGCCGTGAATAGCATACAGGCGACCAATGTACAGCGCGTACAGGCCCATCGGGTTATCCGGGCCCGCAGGCACGACGGCAGGCAGCGGCTCGCCGGCGGCGCGATATTCAGCGTGCATTTTTGCCGTAGGCGTCCAGGTCGGACCGGCTTTTTTACGTTCAACTTTGGTCGTCCAGTTGATAGGCGTGTCTTTACCTAACTGACCGATCCCAATCGGCAGGACTATAACGGTGTTTGTGCCTTTCGGGTAGTAATAGAGGCGCATTTCCGCGCTATTGATGATAATGCCTTCGTGTACGGTATCCGGCAGGATCAGCTGCTGCGGAATATTCAGCACGGTACCGCCCTTCGGCAGGAAGGTATCCACGCCCGGGTTGGCTTCCAGCATGTTGGACAGCCCCATCTGATACTCCGCGGCAAAATACTCCAGCGGCTGGGTATTGCCCTCCGGCACGGTGATGACCTGATTTTGCCCAATTAAACGGCTACCATCGGTAGGCAGCGGGTAAGTGACTGCTGAGGCTGTTTTACAAAAACCAACTACAGCGAAAGCCGCCGCGAAAAGCGTTGTTAATTTCATATTCATGTTATGCGAGATTCTGTGCCAAGCAGGCTAGTAGGTTGAGAATTCTGTCATGTTGGGAGCGCATTATAGGTGCATTCCAGTAAACAGGGAATTCAGATGTGTACGAAATCACGTTTTTTTCCCCTTACGGTTCAGTGTAGCCCTTTGTACAGGGCGCGATCTTATTTCAGACTTGTGGCATAATAAGCGGTTTGTCACATCTTTTTTCAGGATAAGCCTGTGTTAGTTTCCAGCAACGTTACCATGCAGTTCGGCAGTAAGCCGCTGTTCGAAAACATTTCCGTCAAATTTGGCGGCGGCAACCGTTACGGCCTGATCGGCGCCAACGGTAGCGGAAAGTCCACTTTTATGAAAATCCTCGGCGGCGACCTGGAGCCGACGCTGGGCAATGTTTCCCTCGATCCGAATGAGCGCATCGGTAAGCTGCGTCAGGACCAGTTCGCTTTTGAAGCATTCACCGTACTTGATACTGTCATTATGGGGCATGGCGAATTGTGGGAAGTCAAGCAGGAGCGCGACCGTATCTACGCTTTGCCGGAAATGAGCGAAGAAGACGGCTATAAAGTCGCCGATCTGGAAGTAAAATACGGCGAGATGGACGGTTATTCCGCTGAGGCGCGTGCAGGCGAACTGCTGTTGGGGGTGGGCATCCCGCTGGAGCAGCATTACGGTCTGATGAGTGAAGTCGCGCCAGGCTGGAAATTGCGTGTGCTGCTGGCGCAGGCGTTATTCTCTAACCCGGACATCCTGTTGCTCGACGAACCGACCAACAACCTGGATATTGATACTATCCGTTGGCTGGAGCAGGTGCTGAACGAGCGCGATAGCACGATGATTATCATTTCGCACGACCGTCACTTCCTGAACATGGTTTGTACGCATATGGCGGATCTGGATTACGGCGACTTGCGCGTCTATCCGGGTAACTATGATGAGTATATGACGGCGGCGACTCAGGCGCGTGAACGTCTGTTGGCCGATAATGCGAAGAAAAAAGCGCAAATTGCCGAGCTGCAATCTTTTGTTAGCCGTTTTAGCGCCAATGCCTCTAAATCGCGTCAGGCAACGTCGCGCGCGCGGCAGATTGATAAAATCAAGCTGGAAGAGGTGAAAGCCTCCAGCCGTCAGAACCCGTTCATCCGTTTTGAGCAGGATAAAAAACTGTTCCGTAACGCTCTGGAAGTGGAAGCGCTGACGAAAGGTTTTGATAACGGTCCGCTGTTTAAAAATGTCAATTTGCTGCTCGAAGTCGGCGAGAAGCTGGCGGTACTCGGCACCAATGGCGTGGGTAAATCTACGCTGCTGAAGACGCTGGTTGGCGATCTGGACGCCGATCATGGCACCGTTAAATGGTCGGAAAACGCGCGTATTGGTTACTACGCGCAGGACCACGAATATGAATTCGAAAATGACCTGACGGTGTTTGAATGGATGAGTCAGTGGAAGCAGGAAGGCGACGACGAGCAGGCAGTGCGCAGTATTCTGGGCCGCCTGCTATTTAGCCAGGATGATATCAAAAAGCCTGCGAAAGTCCTTTCCGGTGGCGAGAAGGGCCGTATGCTTTTCGGCAAACTGATGATGCAAAAGCCGAATATCCTGATTATGGACGAACCGACTAACCACCTGGATATGGAGTCGATCGAATCGCTGAATATGGCGCTGGAGCTGTATCAGGGCACGCTGATCTTTGTTTCGCACGACCGTGAGTTCGTCAGCTCGCTGGCAACCCGCGTCATTGAAATTACGCCAGAGCGCGTGGTGGACTTCAGCGGCAACTACGACGATTATTTGCGTAGTAAAGGGATTGAAAGCTAAACACTGACGCCCGGTGGCGCGGTGCTTACCGGGCCAACGTATCCTGGCGCGTCGGTTCGGTAAGACGGGTGCGCCCAGGTAAAGGGCACACCGCAGGTGAGCGGGCAGGGCGGTACGACCGTCAAACGTCCATACCTAATGCCCGTTTACCGTGAATATTCAGATCGCGCAGCGTGAAGCGCCCTTCCCAGGTGGTTTCATAGTCCTCGCGCGGGAAATCGCCCGGTGATGCGCCTGTCTCCAGCGCCGCTTTCACCTTACGCGCATAGGCCAGATTTTTCTCACACATTGGCGCGGCAGGAATGTACATCACATTGCCCCAGCCCTGCTGATTTTCTACGGGGGCGACGGAGTGGATGACATCGCAATGCCACCACACGGAATCCCCGGCTTCCAGTGGCGGAATGCTGGTTAACGCCGCCATCAGTAAAGGATGCCACTGTTCAGAAATCGGCAGCACCCGGCCCGGCGCGACGCCGCATAATTCATCTTCCGGGACATCATCCAGCAGCGGGCGCAGCAGAATATACGCCATCGCCTCCGGGATAGGGACGACATGAAGCAACCCCTGACCGGGCAGCATATCGGAGAGCGCAGTCCAGCCCTGGAAGGTGCGAAATACCGAACATTTGGTGGTGTTATCCACCGTATACTCTTCAACGTCGGTACGGTGCGCCGCATTCCACGGATCGTACTGCTCGACGTTGCCGTTAAACACGCTGGCGAATACCTGCTGATAGGCTGGTAGCAGCCAGCGTTCCAGCGCGCCGGAGTCGGTATGCGCTCCCAGTCCTTTGGATGTGGTGCCTGGCGGGCGGCGACGGATGCGATCCGGATAAATGATGCTGATATCCGGATTAAACCATCGCTTGCCGTCGTGCTCTACCTGCCACAGACGGTTGAGGAACGACTGCGCCAGCGCCATCTCTTCACTTTGGCGGGCCTGCATTTGCGCCTGCGACCAGTAGACAGGATAGATTTCAGGCCGGGAGGCGCTCAGCGTACCGAAAAAATTATCCCCCGGTCCTTTATACACCTCGTCAAAATGGTTCTTGTCCAGATAGTCGAGCATCGACTGGTCCCACGCCAGCGCCTGTTCGCGTGGAAAATGACCTTTAATCACCGCGCACCCACGGCGCTTAACCTCGGCGCGGGTGGCATCGCTAATGTTGCCCATCGCCAGTTCGCTAAAAGGGATAATTGGCCATACCGGCTGTCCCTGCGCTTTCAGATCGTTAATTTCCGCCACCCGGGCTGCTATGGTGGCACTCAAACGGTCGAACACCGCCTGTACGTCGCCGATTTGCGCGCGTAGCGCCTGCTTCATCTGACGAATGGCCGCTTTTGGGTCGGCGGGCAGCGTTTCGTGGGTAAAAGGAGTCGTCATATCAACCTCATCATCTTTCGTTCGAAAGTAAAATTAGTTACATGTGATACTTTAAGTTAAAATAAGGTTAATGCAAGTTTAAAATATTGCAGGGGAACACAAAGAGGGAAGCGAGAGGAAAACGTAAGGTGGCCAGGACGCCTTAATGTCTTATGCGGCTATTCCTTTCGTTCAGCCACTTTTCATTCGAAATAAATTTGTGGTTCTGCTCACATTGTTATTAAAATGTTTCTGGTCGCAGTTACAGCCAGGAGCTTAAGTATGACCGTTAACGTTGTCGTTACCGATATGGACGGCACTTTTCTCGACGATGCCAAGCAGTACGATCGTGTACGCTTCATGGCGCAATACCAGGAACTGAAAAAACGTAATATCGAATTTGTGGTCGCTAGCGGTAATCAGTACTACCAGTTGATCTCCTTCTTCCCCGAGCTGAAAGACGAAATTTCCTTCGTCGCAGAAAATGGCGCGCTGGTGTATGAACATGGCAAACAGTTGTTTCACGGGGAGCTAACCCGGCATGAATCGCGTATTGTGATTGGCGAACTGCTGAAGGATAAGCAGCTTAACTTCGTCGCCTGTGGTCTGAAAAGCGCTTATGTCAGCAAAAACGCTCCCGAGGCTTTCGTGGCGCTGATGGCCAAACATTATCACCGCCTGCAGCCGGTAAACGATTATCACGACATTGACGATATCCTGTTTAAGTTCTCCCTGAATTTGCCTGATGAACAAATTCCGCTGGTTATCGACAAACTGCACGTATCTCTGGATGGCATCATGAAGCCCGTCACCAGCGGCTTCGGTTTTATCGACCTGATTATCCCGGGACTGCATAAAGCGAATGGCATCAGTCGTCTGTTAAAGCGCTGGAACAGGTCGCCACAGAATGTCGTCGCCATTGGCGACAGCGGTAATGATGCGGAAATGTTGAAAATGGCGCATTACTCTTTTGCCATGGGCAATGCCGCAGACAATATCAAAGCGCTTTCACGCTATCACACTGATGATAATAACCATCAAGGCGCGCTCAACGTCATTCAGGCCGTGCTTGACGGCACCGATCCCTTCTGATTAACAGGCCTGCGCAGGCCTGTTAAGCGTAGCGCCATCAGGCAATTCGGACATATTGCCGATGGCGCCAGGGCAAATTACAGCATATGTTCGGTACGGGCGATGATATCGTCCTGCGCATCCGGCGACAGCGCGGTGAAGAAGGCGGAGTAGCCTGCCACACGCACGACCAGATCGCGGTACTGGTCCGGATGTTTTTTCGCATCCAGCAGCGTTTCGCGTGACACGATGTTGTACTGAATATGCCAGCCTTTATGCACCTCAAAGAACGTCCGTAGCAGAACCATCAGTTTCTGTTTGTCGGATTCGTTTTCCAGCGTCGTTGGGTTCAGTTTCTGGTTGAGCAGCACGCCGCCGAGAATGGAACCGGTAGGTAATTTGCCTACGGAAC
The DNA here is from genome assembly GCF_020268625.1 of Salmonella sp. JXY0409-18. NCBI lineage: Bacteria > Pseudomonadati > Pseudomonadota > Gammaproteobacteria > Enterobacterales > Enterobacteriaceae > Salmonella > Salmonella sp. JXY0409-18. Next base: position 2,928,742 of record NZ_CP084216.1, on the reverse strand, counting down.
CAATCACCGCCGTCGGGCCGAGATGATCCGTACCTGATGCAGGGCTTGCGCCTTCCGCCAGCGGTGTATGCGCTTTGCGACCGTCCGGGGTAGCCATGGTCGCGGCGCCAAATGGCACGTTTGCTGAGATAGAGGACGTACCGGCGTAATAGTTGCCGCCGACAGGGCCACGACCATAGCGCGGGTTATGATATTGCTTCAGCTCATCAATATAGGTCTGATAAGCGCGCGCCAGCAGGGTATCGACACTGTCATCGTCGTTACCGTACTTCGGCGCGCCGTTAATCAGACGCTGGCGCAACTGCTCGTGAGTCAGACCGTCGAAGTCATCGGCCAGCGCGGCGGCAAGCTGCTGTTGACCGATAACGCCCTGTTCGAAGACCAGTTTTTTCACGGCGGCGAGGCTGTTGCCCAGGTTGGCGATACCGACCTGCAGACCGGATACCCAGTCATATTTCGCGCCGCCTTGCTTGATACTTTTCGCTCGCTCAATACAGTCATCTACCAGCGCTGAGCAGAGAATATCGTGGACGTTCTCTTCCAGCATGGTGTCGACCACATACTCAATTTCGATCGATTTGCTCGTGTAGTAGCGAATTTGGGTATCCCAGGCGGCCATCACTTCGTCAAAATTGTTAAAGTTGCCTGCGGAGAGCGCCTTTTCCTGCGGCAGAAATACCTTGCCGCTGGTGGCGTCGCGACCGCCTTCCAGCGCCGCCAGCATGACGCGGGCGAAGTTAATAAAGCTCATGCCGGTGCAGCGATAACCCCATTTCCCGCCAACGGCGGTTTCGATACAGCCGATCGCCGCGTAATCGTAAGCGTCCTGCGGTTCGATCCCCAACTTGATAAATTCCGGGATGACGATTTCATCATTGTTAAACGCCGGCATCCCAAAGCCGCAGCGGATGACCTGGACGCAGGCGTCAAGGAAATCGTTACTCATTCCGGCGTGATAACGCACACTGAGGTTGGGCTGGGTAGAACGCAGACGTCCACAGGACTCCAGAATGGCGTAAGACAGCGGATTCACTGCGTCCACTGGCTGACCGTTGATGAGATTCTGACCGCCAATGGTGACGTTTTGATACAGCGGGCTGCCCGCGGAAGCTTTAGAGTGCGAACCGGAACGGATCTTGTTTACTTCCAGTAGTTTCAGCCAGCAGCTGTGCAGCAGTTCAATGGCGTGCTCACGATCCAGCGTCTGGTTTAGTTCGACATCGCGACGATAATAGGGATAAAGATACTGGTCCATACGACCAAATGACACCGAGTGCCCGTTAGACTCAATTTGTAGAATCAGCTGGATGAAGTAGCACAATTGCAGTGCTTGCCAGAAGGTCTGCGGCGGTTGGTGGGCGATCACCTCGCAGTTTTCGGCGATGGTAAGTAGCTCTTTACGACGGCTTTCACGGGACTCTTCGCCCGCCATCTGGCGCGCCAGCGCGGCAAAGCGCGTGATGTGCTGGCTTACCGCGTCCAGCACAATATCAATCGCCTTCAGGAACTGCTCGCCATGCAGATCTTCCAGCACGGTCAGGTTGATGCGTGAGCGGCGCTCGGCGACTTTATCGCGCAGGCCATCAAGCCCTTTTTCCAGCAGCAGCGGGAAGTTCACCGCCAGGTGCGCGTCACCGGAGGTCATATTGCCTTCGGCTTTGATAATGCCAGTCGCCAGAAGCCCTTTTTGTTCATCGGTAAACATGCCGTAGCAGCGATCCTGGACGGTTTGACCGCGCCACCACGGACAGACGTCGTGCAGAATACGCTTGTTTTCTTCACTTACGGAAAAACCTGCGCCGGGCCGGTCTGCCAGGTCGTCGATCTCTTTTTCAATCCACGAGACGGTATATTCCGGGAAAATCGGCGCGGCGCGGACTTCACTTGCCTGGTTGCCGACGATCAGTTCATCGTGTTTTATCCAGATAGTGCGTTCCGCCAGGTGATGGGCCAGCGCCAGCGCGCGGCGTACCGGAATCGGTTTATCCAGATGCTGCTGATACATTTCGGTATAATGCTGTGCGCGCTCGGTACAGACCGGCGGTTTCACGATATGTACCAGCGCGGTTTTGTGCGCCTTAATGCGGTCACTGAGCGTGTCCAGTTTCAGTTGGGTCATGATAATTATCCTCGTAGGGTCGCGGTTAAACCTTTTTGGCAGGCGTACTTCTGGGCAAAATCAAGTAACGCCGGCGCATCCAGTGGTTTATCCGGGGCATGATAGGGCTGACTGAGTAAGTGGTATTTATTGATGCCCAGCGTGTGGTAGGGCAGAAAATGAATTTCCCCGACGTGCAGTTCGTCGGCGGCAAAGTCGGTAATGGCTTTAATGGCCTCCTCATCGGCATTAAATCCCTGAATCAGCGGGACGCGAATCACCATTTTTTTGCCCGCGGCGGCGAGTTTCCTGAGATTTTCCAGCACCCGCGAGGCGCTGCCATCGGTCCACTGCTTAAACGGCCCGTCGGCGACATGCTTTAAATCAGCCAGAAACAGATCGATATAAGGCAGTGAGGGCGCAATGTATTTCCATGGGACATGCAGACAGGTCTCAACCGCAGTATGAATACCGGCGTCATGGCTGGCTTTAAACAGCTCTGCCGCCAGCTCCGGCTGCATAAACGGTTCGCCGCCGGAAAGCGTAAGACCGCCGCCGCTGCGATCGTAAAAAGGTTTATCGCGCAGTACCGTCGCCATGATCTCATCCACGCTTTTTATTTCGCCGCACACGGTTAACGCCTGTGTGGGGCAGCAATGCGCCAGGACGGAAAAATGGGCGTCGGTCAGTTTCTCGCGATGGATGAGCAGGCCGTTTAGCGCGCGCTCAATGACGTCCGGCGCGGCTTGCGCGCACAGGTCGCATCCTTCGAGACACAGTCGCGCGTCGTATAACAGATCCTGAGTGCGGGCGCGGCTTTCCGGGTTCTGGCACCAGCGACAGCCCAACGAACAGCCTTTGAAAAATACTACGGTACGGATACCGGGGCCATCGTGGGTAGAATAGCGCTGAATATTGAAGATCATAAACGGCCTCTCTTATTTCATATAAAGATTAAATTACTTTCGAATGAAAGTTATCTTGATGTGCGTCAACGAATGGAGAGGTTCTGATAAAGAGGCGTTAAATGAGGTACAACATCACGGTTTGAGGCTGTGATATGGCGTTTAAGATGATGCCGCGCTGCTTGAGCCGATCGTCAGTCGGAGCTTGGGTAAGCTGGCTTTGCGTCTGATGACAGTAATTATCTGTTGATACAGCACGGCCATAAACCGTGCTTCGGTATGTTTATCCGTAAAGTGACTACTGACCGCAGACCTCACAGCCGGGGTTGCGCATCAACTTCATTTCGCGGAACTGACAGGTCATCGCATCGTACATGACGATTTTTCCGCTGGCAGGCTGACCGTAATGCGCCAGCAGCTTAATGGCCTCCATTGCCTGTAGCGAACCGATCACGCCAATCAGCGGCGCCATCACCCCTGCCTCTACGCAGGTCAGAGCGTTTTCGCCAAACAGACGGCTCAGGCAGCGGTAACAGGGTTCGTTTTCCCGATACGTAAAGACGGTAACTTGTCCTTCCATACGAATTGCCGCGCCGGAGATTAGCGGCACTTTCGCGGTATAGCACCCGGCGTTAAGTTGATTACGTACGCTAACGTTATCGGTACAGTCCAGTACCAGCGAATGCCCGGCAATCAGGCTGGTCATGGCGTCGTCGTCCAGCCGCGCGTTAACGGGCGTAATGGTAATATGCGGGTTGATTCGCGCCAGCGCGTCGCGGGCGGACTCTACCTTTGGCTGCCCGACCGTGGCGTCGCTGTGCAAGGTTTGACGCTGGAGATTGGAAACGGAAACGGTATCAAAATCGAGTAGCGTCAGTTGCCCGACGCCAGCGCCGGCCAGATACTGCGTTGCCGCGCAGCCGAGTCCGCCCAGCCCGACCACTAATACCCGCGCATCTTTTAACGCTTCCTGCCCTTCAAAATCGAAGCCGCGCAGAATAATTTGTCGGTTATAGCGCAGCATCTCCTGGTCGCTAAGTTCCGCCATTACAGGCCTCCGAACAGAGCATTAAACGGCTCGACTTCCACCCATTCTCCCGGCTCAACATTGCCGCGTTCACGCTCCAGCACAATAAAGCAGTTGCCCAGACTAAACGAGCTGAAAATATGTGAACCCTGGTGCCCGGTGGTCGTGACCTCCAGTTCGCCGTTGGCGCTACGTTGCAGGATGCCGCGCTGGAAATCGAGACGCCCCGGCGTTTTCTTCAGGCGAGATGCTGTGCGTACACGCTGGCGCGGCGGTACAGCGCTTGCCGTGTTGCCGCCAAGCTTCGCCAGTAAAGGCTGAACCAGTTGATAAAAAGTGAGCGCCGCAGAGACTGGATTCCCCGGCAGGCCACAGAACCAGCTATTACTGAGTTTGCCGAAGGCAAACGGTTTGCCTGGCTTGATAGCCAGCTTCCAGAAGGCGATTTCGCCCAACTCCTCAAGGATGGTTTTGGTATAGTCCGCTTCACCAACCGAGACGCCGCCGGAGCTTATCACTACATCGGCCTGGCTGTCGGCGTCGATAAACGCGGCGCGGAGCTTACCAGGATCGTCAGGAATAATGCCTAAATTGATCACTTCGCAGCCAAGCTGTTGCAGCATCAAATGTATGGTTAAACGGTTAGTGTCATAAATTTGTCCCGCCTCCAGCGGCTGGCCCGGAAGCTGGAGCTCGTCGCCGGTCGAGAACAGCGCTACGCGCACTTTACGTACAACCTGCGCATCGGCAATTCCCAGCGACGCCAGCACCGGCAGTTCGGCAGTAGTCAGGCGCGTACCGGCCGGAAAGACCACCGCATCCTGGCGAATATCCTCGCCGCGGCGGCGGATGTTTTGTCCGCAACGAACATCGGCGGTAAAACGCACGCCATCATCGGTTTGTTCCGTCTGCTCTTGCATAACTACCGCCTCGCAACCTGCCGGTACCGGGGCGCCGGTCATAATGCGAATGCAGGTGCCCGCAGGCCACTCTCCCTGGTAAGGCTGACCGGCAAATGCTTTGCCGGCGACGGGCAGCGGCTTATCGGCGGACAAATCCGCCACGCGTACTGCATAACCATCCATAGCTGAATTATCAAAGCCGGGGACATCGAGGGGAGAAACGATATCGGTCGCCAGGATGCGGCCAAAGCAGTTCACCAGCGGCAACGTTTCTACGGCGGTGAGCGGGGTAATACGTGAAAGCATCTGGGTCAGCGCCGTTTCAAGCGGCATCAATCCGGCGGAAAATTCCATGAACATACTCCTGCGAGGCAAAATCGAATCCGGCTATTATGTCAGAAAACAGTGGCGGGCAGTATGCTACCTCGGTCTTAGAGACGGCCTTGCGCCTTTACATACCTTACGCATCTTTCTATATTCAAAAATCGAATGAATAACTCACAACAATTCTGATAGTTATAGTAAAAGTTGTGTGCCACCGTTAATGGACCCTAAAAATGAATAAAGCAGTGATTGCGATTCACGGCGGCGCAGGCGCGATTGCTCGCGCGCAAATGAGCCATGAGCAGGAGCTACGCTATATCCAGGCGCTGTCAGAGATTGTCGAAAGCGGGCAAAAGATGCTGGAAGCAGGTGACAGCGCGCTTGATGTAGTGACGGAAGCGGTGCGCCTGCTGGAAGCGTGTCCGCTCTTCAATGCGGGTATCGGCGCGGTCTATACCCGAGACGGGACTCATGAACTGGATGCCTGCGTGATGGACGGCAATACCCTGAAAGCCGGAGCCGTCGCGGGCGTGAGTCATGTTCGCCATCCTGTGCTCGCCGCCAGACTGGTGATGGAGCGCAGCCCGCATGTACTCATGGTGGGGGAAGGGGCGGAAAACTTTGCCTTTTCACAGGGGATGGCGCGCGTTTCGCCGGATATCTTTTCCACCCCGGCGCGTTACGAGCAATTGCTGGCGGCGCGTGCGGCGGGCGAAATGGCGCTCGATCACAGCGGCGCGCCGCTGGACGAAACGAAAAAAATGGGTACAGTCGGCGCGGTGGCGCGGGATAAATTCGGCAATCTGGCGGCGGCAACGTCTACCGGTGGGATGACCAATAAATTGCCCGGGCGCGTCGGCGACAGCCCGCTGGTCGGCGCAGGGTGTTATGCCAACAACGCCAGCGTCGCCGTTTCCTGTACCGGAACGGGAGAGGTCTTTATTCGCACGCTCGCGGCTTACGATATCGCCGCATTGATGGAATATGGCGGACTCAGCCTTGCCGATGCCTGTGAGCGCGTGGTGATGGAAAAATTACCGGCGCTGGGCGGCAGCGGTGGATTAATCGCCGTTGATCACGAAGGTAATGTCGCGTTGCCGTTTAACAGCGAAGGGATGTATCGCGCCTGGGGATATGCCGGGGATACCCCTACCACAGGAATTTACCGGGAATAAGGAGCCGCAGGTGCCGCACAGCGATGAACTGGATAGCCGCGATGTTCTGTCCGTCAGTGGCCTGAATATCGCGTTTCACCACGAAGGGCAACAGATAGACGCCGTGCGTAATGTGTCATTACGCCTGAAGCGTGGAGAGACTCTGGCGATTGTCGGCGAGTCGGGATCGGGAAAATCGGTGACGGCGCTGGCGTTAATGCGGCTGATTGAGCAGTCGGGCGCGAACGTGCGCTGCGGCGAAATGCTGTTGCGTCGGCGTAATCGCCAGGTGATTGAGTTGTCTGAGCAGAGTGACGCGCAGATGCGGCGTGTGCGCGGCGCGGATATCGCCATGATTTTCCAGGAGCCAATGACCTCGCTCAACCCGGTATTTACCGTTGGCGAGCAAATTGCCGAATCTATTCGTTTGCATCAGGGGGCCAGCCACGAAGAGGCGCTGGCGGAAGCGAAACGTATGCTCGATCAGGTACGGATCCCGGAGTCGCAGGCGATTTTATCGCGTTATCCGCATCAGCTTTCCGGCGGGATGCGCCAGCGAGTCATGATCGCGATGGCGCTATCCTGCCGTCCGGCGGTATTGATTGCCGATGAACCCACCACGGCGCTGGATGTCACTATCCAGGCGCAAATTCTGCAACTTATCAAAGTGTTGCAGCAAGAGATGTCGATGGGCGTGATTTTTATCACCCACGACATGGGCGTCGTGGCGGATATTGCCGATCGCGTGCTGGTGATGTATCAAGGCGAGGCCGTGGAAACCGGCAGCGTAGAGCAGATTTTCCATGCGCCGACGCATCCTTATACCCAAACGTTGCTGGCCGCCGTCCCTCAGCTTGGCGCGATGCGCGGCCACTCGCTGCCACGCCGTTTCCCGTTGATTTCCGCTGACGAACCGGCCCTTTATGAATCGCAGATTGAGCAAGACACGGTGGTGGAAGGCGAACCTATTCTCCAGGTTCGGGGGCTGGTGACGCGATTCCCGCTGCGTAGCGGTCTCTTTAACCGCGTTACGCGTGAAGTTCATGCCGTTGAGAATATCAGTTTCGATCTCTGGCCCGGCGAAACGTTATCGCTGGTGGGCGAGTCCGGTAGCGGAAAATCGACGACCGGACGCGCGTTGCTGCGGTTGGTTGAATCCCGGCAGGGGGAGATTATCTTTAACGGCCAGCGCATTGACTCGCTGTCTGCGGGCAAACTCCAGCCGTTGCGCCGCGATATTCAGTGTATTTTCCAGGACCCTTACGCCTCGCTCGACCCGCGCCAGACCGTGGGGTATTCCATTATGGAACCTTTACGGATTCATGGCCTGGGGCAGGGGGACGCTGCGGCAAAGCGCGTGGCCTGGTTGCTTGAGCGTGTCGGATTACGTCCTGAACATGCCTGGCGTTATCCGCATGAGTTTTCCGGCGGTCAACGTCAGCGCATCTGCATAGCTCGCGCGCTGGCATTGAATCCTAAAGTGATTATTGCCGATGAGGCGGTCTCCGCGCTGGATGTTTCCGTTCGCGGGCAGATCATTAATTTATTGCTCGATTTACAACGGGAAATGGGGATCGCCTACCTGTTTATTTCGCATGATATGGCGGTCGTGGAGCGAATTAGCCATCGCGTGGCGGTGATGTATCTTGGTCAAATTGTTGAGATGGGGCCGCGGCGCGCCGTTTTTGAAAATCCGCAGCATCCTTATACGCGTAAATTGATGGCGGCGGTGCCGGTTGCCGATCCTTCCAGACACCGGCCGCGGCGCGTTCTGCTATCAGATGATATACCCAGCAATATTCATAAACGTGGCGAAGAGACGCCCGCCGTTTCATTACAGTTGATCGGGCCGGGACATTATGTTGCGCGGCCGCTGCAGGATAATGCGCTCTCGCGCTTATAACATTCAGACTGGCAGGGTTTCAGGAGAACAACATGACGCAATTTATTACGCATAAATGGCTGGTGGCGCTGGGACTGGCCTCATCCATTGCGGCTTTTCCGGCCCTGGCGGCCAAAGATGTGGTGGTGGCGGTAGGGTCTAATTTCACCACGCTCGATCCGTATGACGCCAACGATACACTCTCGCAGGCGGTGGCGAAGTCATTTTATCAGGGGCTGTTTGGCCTGGATAAAGACATGAAGGTAAAAAACGTCCTGGCGAAAGGCTATACCGTTTCTGATGACGGTCTGACCTACACCATTACCCTACGGCAGGGGGTGAAATTTCAGGACGGCGCGGATTTTGATGCGGCGGCGGTGAAAGCGAATCTCGATCGCGCCAGCAATCCGGATAACCACCTCAAGCGTTATAACCTGTATAAAAATATCGCAAAAACGGAGGTTGTCGACCCGGCAACGGTAAAAATTACCCTGAAACAGCCGTTCTCTGCTTTCATTAATATTCTGGCGCACCCGGCGACGGCGATGATCTCGCCGCAAGCGCTGGAAAAATATGGCAAGGATATTGGTTTTCATCCGGTCGGTACCGGTCCATACCAGCTTGAAACCTGGAATCAGACCGACTTTGTCAAAGTGAAAAAGTTCGCCGGTTACTGGCAGCAGGGCTTACCCAAGCTGGATTCTATTACCTGGCGTCCGGTTACTGACAACAATACCCGCGCGGCGATGCTGCAAACCGGCGAAGCGCAATTTGCTTTTCCTATCCCTTATGAGCAGGCCGCGTTACTGGCGAAAAATAAAAACCTCGAACTGGTCGCCAGCCCGTCCATTATGCAGCGTTATATCAGTATGAATGTGACGCAGAAGCCGTTTGATAATCCTAAGGTGCGTGAGGCGTTGAATTACGCTATCAATCGTCAGGCGCTGGTTAAAGTGGCGTTTGCCGGATACGCCACGCCGGCGACGGGCGTGGTGCCGCCGTCGATAGCCTATGCGCAAAGCTATCAGCCGTGGCCCTATGATCCGGCTAAAGCGCGCGAACTGTTGAAAGAGGCGGGGTATCCAGACGGTTTCAGTACCACGCTGTGGTCATCGCACAACCATAGCACCGCGCAAAAAGTGTTGCAGTTTACCCAACAGCAACTGGCGCAGATTGGCATTAAAGCCCGGATAACCGCGATGGACGCTGGCCAGCGCGCCGCGGAAGTTGAGGGCAAAGGGCAAAAAGAGAGCGGCGTGCGAATGTTCTATACCGGCTGGTCGGCGTCGACGGGCGAAGCTGACTGGGCGTTATCGCCGCTCTTCGCATCACAAAACTGGCCGCCGACGCAGTTTAATACCGCTTTTTACAGCAACAAGCAGGTCGACAGCGATTTGGCGGCGGCCTTAAAGACCAACGATCCGCAGGAGAAAACACGATTATACAAAGAGGCGCAGGATATTATCTGGAAAGAGTCGCCCTGGATACCGTTGGTGGTGGAGAAATTGGTTTCTGCGCACAGTAAAAATTTGACCGGTTTCTGGATTATGCCGGATACCGGTTTCAGCTTTGACGATGCGGATTTGAAGTAAGTAATGCGATGGGGCTGGATGGCGCGCGCGTTGTCCGCCATCCGGTAAAAGGTTCGTGTGATGCTTAACTATGTTCTCAAGCGCCTGCTGGGATTAATTCCTACGCTGTTGATTGTGGCAGTGTTGGTGTTTTTATTTGTTCATTTGTTGCCCGGCGACCCGGCGCGGCTGATAGCCGGACCAGAAGCCGACGCGCAGGTGATCGCGCTGGTTCGTCAGCAGCTGGGGCTTGATCAGCCGCTTCATGTCCAGTTTTGGCGTTACATCACCCATGTTTTACAAGGCGATTTCGGTACGTCAATGGTTTCCCGCCGCCCGGTTTCTGAGGAGATCGCCAGCCGCTTTTTGCCGACGCTGTGGCTGACGATAACCAGTATGATATGGGCGGTTCTGTTTGGCATGGCGATCGGCATCGCCGCCGCCGTGTGGCGTAATCGCTGGCCTGACCGGTTAGGAATGACGCTTGCCGTGACCGGCATTTCTTTCCCGGCTTTTGCGCTGGGAATGTTGTTAATGCAGATTTTTTCCGTGGATCTGGGCTGGCTACCGACCGTGGGGGCGGATAGCTGGCAACATTATATTTTACCCTCCCTGACGCTTGGCGCGGCGGTGGCATCAGTCATGGCGCGTTTTACGCGCTCCTCGTTTGTCGATGTCCTGAGCGAGGATTACATGAGGACCGCGCGGGCGAAAGGCGTCAGTGAAACGTGGGTGGTGTTAAAACATGGCCTGCGCAATGCGATGATCCCGGTCGTCACCATGATGGGACTGCAATTTGGCTTTCTGCTTGGCGGATCGATCGTCGTCGAAAAAGTGTTTAACTGGCCGGGGCTTGGGCGATTACTGGTCGACTCGGTCGACATGCGCGACTACCCCGTGATTCAGGCGGAAGTGCTGCTGTTTTCTCTGGAATTTATTCTTATCAACTTAGTGGTGGATGTCCTCTATGCCGCCATTAATCCGGCTATCAGGTATAAGTAAGGATGCGATTATTTAACTGGCGCCGTCAGGCGATTTTACATGCTATGCCGGTGGTAAAACCCGACCAGATACGCACGCCATGGCGGGAGTTCTGGCGTCGTTTTCGCCGCCAGCATGTCGCGTTGGTCGCCGGGGGATTCGTACTGGCGTTAATTCTGGTGGCGATTTTTGCCCGCTGGCTGACGCCCTACGATGCGGAAAACTATTTTGACTACGATAGCCTGAACAATGGCCCCTCTTTGCAGCACTGGTTTGGCGTTGACTCGCTGGGAAGAGACATCTTTAGCCGGGTTCTCGTTGGGGCGCAGATCTCACTGGCGGCGGGCGTGTTCGCGGTATTTATCGGCGCGATAATCGGCACGGTGTTGGGATTGCTGGCGGGATATTATGAAGGCTGGTGGGATCGTTTCATTATGCGCATTTGCGATGTGCTGTTCGCCTTCCCCGGCATTTTGCTGGCGATTGCCGTTGTGGCGGTGTTAGGCAGCGGTATTGCTAATGTGATCGTTGCGGTGGCGATTTTCTCTATTCCGGCGTTTGCACGTTTGGTGCGCGGAAATACCCTGGTCTTAAAACAGCAGACGTTTATTGAGTCTGCCCGCAGTATCGGCGCCAGCGACACGACGATTTTGTTTAGCCATATCTTGCCGGGAACGGTCTCGTCAATTGTGGTTTTCTTTACGATGCGTATCGGTACGTCAATTATTTCCGCGGCAAGCCTGTCATTTCTCGGATTAGGCGCGCAGCCGCCAACGCCGGAGTGGGGAGCGATGCTCAATGAAGCGCGGGCGGATATGGTCATCGCGCCGCACGTAGCGCTCTTCCCGGCGGTGGCGATTTTCCTGACTGTGCTGGCGTTTAACCTGTTAGGCGACGGGTTGCGCGATGCGCTGGACCCGAAGATTAAGGGGTAAGCCAGCCCGGTGGCGTTGACGCCTGGCGGGCCTGGAACGGGCTCGCCAGGTGGGGTAACACATCCGACACCCGCGCCGGGGGAGGTGGCGTTAAACCCGACTGCCCCACAAATCATATTCGTCGGCGTTTTCCACTTTCACGCGCACGATATCGCCCGGCTTGACGTTGGTTTCGCCGTTCAAATAGACCGCGCCGTCAATTTCCGGCGCATCCGCCATGCTACGCCCGATAGCGCCTTCTTCGTCAACCTCATCGACGATCACCAGAATTTCGCGGCCCACTTTTTCCTGCAAGCGCTCAGCGGAGATTTGCTGTTGCAGTTGCATAAAGCGGTTCCAGCGCTCTTCTTTCACCTCTTCCGGCACCTGATCCGGCAGCTCATTCGCGCCTGCGCCTTCCACCGGGCTGTACTTGAAGCAGCCTACACGATCGAGGCGCGCCTCTTTCAGGAAGTCGAGCAGCATCTGGAAGTCTTCTTCCGTTTCGCCGGGGAAGCCAACAATAAAGGTGGAGCGTAGGGTCAGTTCCGGGCAGATTTCGCGCCACTGCTTAATGCGCGCCAGCTGGCGGTCAACGGAACCAGGACGTTTCATCAGTTTAAGAATCCGCGGGCTGGCATGTTGCAGCGGAATGTCCAGATAGGGCAGGATTTTGCCTTCCGCCATTAGCGGAATCACATCATCAACGTGTGGGTAGGGGTAGACGTAGTGCAGACGTGTCCAGACGCCCAGTTTTGATAACTGTTCGCACAGGCTCACCATACTGGTTTTCACCGGTTCGCCATTATGGAATCCGGTGCGGTGCTTCACATCTACGCCGTAGGCGGAGGTATCTTGCGAAATCACCAGAATCTCTTTGACCCCGGCATCAACCAGACGTTTCGCTTCGCTTAATACGTCGCCAATCGGACGGCTGACCAGATCCCCGCGCATCGACGGGATGATGCAGAACGTGCAGCGGTGATTACAGCCTTCAGAAATTTTCAGATACGCATAATGGCGCGGCGTCAGTTTTACACCCTGTTCCGGTACGAGGCTTAAAAATGGATTGTGCTTCGGCTTCGGTACGTAATGATGTACGTGCTGCAGAACTTGCTCATAGCTATGCGGCCCGGTGATTTCCAGTACTTTCGGATGCACTTCGCGGATCTGATCTTCTTTTGCGCCCAGGCAGCCGGTGACGATTACCTTACCGTTTTCGTTCAGCGCTTCGCCAATGGCTTCCAGCGACTCTTGTACCGCGCTGTCAATAAAGCCACAGGTATTAACGATAACCATATCCGCATCGTCATAGCGTGGCACAACGTCATAGCCTTCGGTACGCAGCTCAGTCAGGATGCGTTCCGAATCAACGAGGTTTTTCGGACAGCCCAGGGAAACGAAGCCGATCTTTGGCTGGTGGGTTACATTACTCATAGCTTAAAAAGTGTTCATTTATTGGAATGGTCAGGGCAAGGATTCTACAGATATCCGAACAAAAATTGTATCGCAATCTCATCAGGAGCGGCGGCATCAACCGTTGTGGTTGTCAGCAAAAGGTGAAAAAGGGCAATTCTAAGAAAATTCTTGATCTCTGACACCCCTTTGTCTAAAAAACGACCATACTATTAAGTTGAACCCTGGTAGAAAAGAGGAGGAAAAAAGGTATGGTCGTTGACAGACTGAGAACCGATCTTCTCAACAAGCTGATAAACGCGCGTATCGATCTTGCCGCTTATCTGCAATTGCGAAAAGCGAAGGGGTATATGTCAGTCAGCGAAAGTGACACTCTGCGTGACAATTTTTTTGAACTGAATCGCGAGCTCCACGATCACGCTTTACGGCAGGGACTGCATCTCGATCAGGAAGAGTGGAACGCGCTGCGCCGTGCCGAAGGCGCGCTTGCAGCCGCCGCCGTTTGTTTAATGAGCGGACACCATGATTGTCCGACCTTTATTGCCGTCAACGCAGATAAACTTGAAAACTGTCTGACAACTTTGACGCTGAGTATTCAGAGTCTGAAAGCACATTCACCGCTTACACAGGTCTGAATAAGGGGGAGGCGACTCCTGAGGAATCCCCAGCAAACCAGGACAGGCATAGTGTTATGTGATCTAATTGATTGCGCTAACACTTTCAAGGAAATCATCACTATGCCTGCTCGTTCATTATGCCAAAAATCCTTTAAAAATATACTACCTTTACCGCCGTCAATCTCTGATTGAGGCTACCAGTGTAGTGATTAACGGTGCATCTCTTACACTTATTCAGTATTGGGCGTGATTTGTCAGGAGTAGCATCGGTCAGGCACAAGATAAAACGTATCGATCGACTTCGGGGAAAGTCTCACTTGCAGAATGAAGTTTCAGATACTTTTTCAGCGTGTTACTAAAAAATCACGGAGGGAATGACCCGGGTTGTCATGCTCTCCTATATGCCAGCCTGTTCTCCGCCAAAGGTGACTAAATTCGGTTCACCAGACAATCGTTGATGTTCTTAGGGAACGGTATAGTCGAATTCACTCCTGAAACAGGTACGGAATGTCGGCCGTTTACTATTCTGAAACGTTATTTATATCAAATAATTAAATTTTATTTTTATCTTTGTTATTGTAACAATAAATTACATGTTTCTTTCTGTTATCAGCGAACCTGAACCAATTTTAATGGGGGGTTAGATAAAAGCTAATTCAGAAAATTATTTTTTTAAGATATATTGAATTATCAGATGCTCCATTCAAATGAGAGACGAGAATGCAAACGTTAGAACGGTTTTTTCTTTTCGTTACGGGGGACCAACCTGAACGATTTGAAAAAGCAAATAGCAGTTGTGCTGATAGCGTAATCCTTGATTTAGAAAATGCGGTGTCATCTGAGAAAAAAATAATTGCCAGAGAAAATGCTCTGAATTTCATGAGTAATGATGAAAAAGTACTGATTGCTGTACGTGCAAAAATTGTAATAACTTCACGCCTGGCTGGATCATATCCTTCTGTTGACGGTATCACAACTGAATTTATGAAAAACGAGTTGACAATACAAAATGCTATTCACTCCTGTAAAATGGGGTTCAGTGGCAAGGTATGTATTCACCCTCCACAAATTTCACATGTAAACAGAGCATTCAGCTATTTAAAACAAGAAATCGAGTGGGTTCCCCAGATTATGCGACTGGCTCAATATCCCCATGGAGCGTTTAGTCATGAAGGGCAAATGGTGGATAAACCGTTACTGGAAAAAGCAAAAAGGATTTTGGCTCATAGCATTTAGTAAATATATGAAGGAGTCACCAATGAAAGCTTTAGTTTGTGTAAAACAAGTTGTCGATCATAACGTTAGAATTAGAATAAAGCAAGATCATTCTGATGTTGATATTTCTGATTCAAAACTCAGTATCAATCCATTTGATGAAATTGCAGTTGAAGAAGCAGTACGTTTAAAAGAACGGGGATTAATCAGTGAGGTTGTTGTAGTGTCTATAGGAAACACAGGTGTAGGGGATGTATTGCGTACAGCACTGGCAGCAGGGGCAGACAGGGCAATACACATATTAACAAAAAACTCTCTTACACCACTAATTGTGGCCAAAACTATCACCGCTATTACCCGGAATGAAAAACCCGATATTATATTATTAGGCAAGCAAGCTATTGACGATGATTGTAATCAGGTAGGCCAAATGCTGGCAGCATTACTCGATCTTCCCCAAGCCACTAATGTTAGTGAAATTACTATTTCTGATAATTCATTAACTGCTGTTCGTGAGGTTGATGGAGGATTAGAAACGTTAAATTTATCCCTGCCTGCAGTACTCACTACAGATCTACGTCTGAATACACCGAGGAATATCAGCTTGCCGAATGTTATTAAAGCCAAAAAGAAACCTGTTAAGGAGATAGATTTCGATTCACTTGGTATTAACCCGTCATCCAGATTGACTATTATTAAAGTTGATGAGCCAGCAAGAAGGAAAGCAGGCATAATCGTTCCAGATATTAACACGCTGCTAGATAAATTAAAAAACGAAGAAAAAGTAATTTAAGGAGAAAAATATGGCTTCTTTAGTTATTGCTGAACATAACGGCAATACTCTTTTACCTTCAACACTCAGTACTATCACTGCGGCAAAAGCCATTAATAGTGATATAGATATACTTATGTTAGGATATGGTATAGAAAGTATTGCAGTTAAAGCCAGTCATATTCAGGGGATATCCACTGTATTTGTTGCTGACAGCCCACTATTCGAACACCTTCTGGCAGAGAATGTGGAAAAACAGATCAGCTATTTTTTGAATAGTGGGAAAAATCATTATCAGTCCATTCTTTTTCCTGCAAGCTCTTTTGGAAAAAACTGTGCGCCACGCTTAGCAGCAAAACTTGATGTATCTCAGATTAGTGATATTACGCGTGTCATTGATCAACATACCTTTGAACGTCCAATCTATGCGGGTAACGCTATTGCCACAGTACACAGTGATGATGAATATAAAGTGATAACTGTTCGTCCTACCTCATTTGCGGCTGCGGCTGCGGTTGCGGAAGATGAGGGAAAAGCCCCCATTGAATTTACAGAGGTTGTTCTTGGTTCAGATCAGGTAAAATTTATTAGCCAACATGTTAATAAAAGTAACCGTCCAGACTTACAATCCGCCAGAGTTGTAGTATCAGGTGGACGAGGAGTAGGAAGTGCACAGGCATTCAAAGAACTTGTTGATAACCTGGCAGATAAATTAGGCGCTGCCGTGGGGGCAAGCCGGGCTGCTGTAGATGCTGGTTATGCACCAAATGATTATCAGATTGGCCAGACCGGAAAAATCGTTGCGCCTCAACTTTATATTGCTCTGGGAATTTCTGGCGCCATACAACATCTTGCCGGGATGAAAGAGTCAGGCGTCATTGTCGCTATTAATAAGGATCCTGACGCTCCTATCTTTTCTATTGCGGATTATGGTTTGGTAGCTGATATTTTCAAAGCTGTACCTGAACTTATCGATAAATTATAAATCATATTTTTTCCTCCTTAAAGGTAACTTTTATGCAATATACTGATATTCAAATTTGGCAGCCTGGCATTCTGCGCAACACCGATTATCTTAACCCCGGTCCCGCTAAGCTGCTGGCCGCCACTCTGGATAAAGACATCAAAATCTTTAAAGAGGGGGGCGTTCTGCCAGAATTATGGCACTGGCTCTATTTTCTTCCTGTCGACCGCCAGTCAGATCTATCTGCTGATGGTCATCCGATAAAAGGTCATTTTCTACCCCCTGTTGGCGCTGGTTTATTGAGGAAAAAATTATGAAAAGTATTGAAAAGGATAAATATCAGGATATTCGTGATGCGGTTCGTTCATTATGTAGTGAATTTGATGATAAATATCACCGTAAGATAGATGAAGCAAAAGCCTATCCTGAAGAGTTTGTTAATAAACTAACCAAAGCTGGTTGGCTGGCTGCGCTCATCCCGGAGGAATTTGGAGGGTCAGGGCTTGGTTTAACTGAAGCATCTATTATCATGGAAGAGATCAATAGATCGGGTGGAAACTCTGGAGCCTGCCATGGTCAGATGTATAACATGAATACGTTGTTACGTCATGGATCCGATAAACAGAAAGAATTCTGGCTGCCACGGATAGCTACTGGTGAATGGCGCCTGCAGTCGATGGGCGTCACAGAACCCACAGCAGGTACAGATACCACCAGAATTAAAACTACAGCTGTAAAAAGAGAAGACCGGTATGTGATAAACGGACAAAAAGTCTGGATTTCACGTGTTCAACATTCAGACTGGATGATTCTTCTGGTTCGAACTACTCCGCTTGCAAATGTAAAACGTAAATCCGAAGGGATGTCTATTTTCATGGTTGATATTAAAGAAGCTATGAAAAATGGAATGACAGTACGACCTATTCCCAATATGGTCAATCATGAAACCAACGAGCTCTTTTTTGACAACCTGGAAATTCCCGAAGAAAATCTTATTGGTGAAGAGGGTATGGGTTTTCATTACATACTTGATGGTTTAAATGCAGAGCGTACCTTGATTGCGGCAGAATGTATAGGCGATGGATATTGGTTTATGGATCGTGTTACCCGCTATACCTGCGAGCGTGAGGTTTTTGGTCGTCCCATTGGTCAGAACCAGGGGGTGCAGTTTCCTATTGCAGAAGCATTTATTGCAGTGGAAGCGGCTAATCTGATGCGTTTTAAAGCGTGCGAGCTTTTTGATCAGCATCTTGATTGTGGAGCACAGGCTAATATGGCGAAATACCTTGCTGCGAAAGCCAGCTGGGAAGCAGCCAATGCCTGCCTGCAATTTCATGGTGGATATGGTTTTGCCTGTGAGTATGATATCGAACGAAAGTTTAGAGAAACACGTTTATATCAGGTTGCTCCCATATCTACCAACCTGATCCTGAGCTATATCGCTGAGCATGTGCTGGAGATGCCACGTTCATTCTGATGTCAAATCAATTGGAAAAATATTATGAAACAGTTACCTCTGTCCGGAGTCATTATAGTCTCGATTGAACATGTCATTGCCACTCCCTTCTGTACCCGACAGTTGGCTGATTATTTCTCGCGGGTAACTATAATAGAATGCCAAGAAAATAGGGACTTTTCCTGCAATTATGATGAACGGCTTAAAAATGATTTGTGTATATTATTTTTCATCTGAGGGAGAAAGCTAAATATAAATGTTATGGAATGCTTCATCATCACCGACATTTTTTTAATAGTTGATAACTGGCTATATAGTCTTATAGGCACCTTTTTCTAAGGTTGAACATTCCTATACCATTTCATCTGTTTTATCACTATGATATTTATTTCATTGGTTACAATATGAATGCAATTTTATTTACATAATATAGCTGTTCCTACGGTGCTGAAAAATTAAGGAGTTAATAATGAACGATACACTTTCTAATACCCAGCAATCACGTGAGACAATAGAATGTGATGTTCTTATTGTGGGAGCAGGACCCGCCGGATTATCTGCAGCTCTTAAACTTAAATTACAGGCAAATGACGCAGGAAAAGAACTGTCCATTATCGTCCTTGATAAAGGAGCTGAGCCTGGTTCTCATATTCTCAGTGGGGCAGTCATGGATCCCCGAGCGCTGAATGAACTAATTCCTGATTGGCAGGAAAGAGGCGCACCCATTAAACAGCCTGTTACTCAGGATAAATTACTGTTACTGACGAATGAAAAATGTATTAATTTGCCGGATGCATTGATTCCTGATAATTTTCGCAACCATGGAAACTTTATCGTAAGCCTCGGTAATCTCATTAAATGGCTCGCCGGTCAGGCAGAAACGTCAGGCGTGGATATTTATGCAGGCTTTTCGGCAACTGAGATACTGTATGATCAGGATACTAACATTATCGGTGTAGTAACTGGTGATATGGGACGTCATCGGGATGGCAGCAAGAAAGAGGGGTTCCAGAGTGGAATAGAAATTCTGGCAAAATATACAATTTTTGCCGAAGGGGCCCGCGGTAGTCTGGCTAAAGAACTGATCAAAAAATTTCATCTTGATACAGGCAAAGCACCCCAGAGTTTTAGCATAGGCATAAAAGAGTTGTGGGAGGTTCCATCAGACCAGTCCCATCCGGGGCTTGTAATTCACACCACAGGTTGGCCTCTGGATAAAGAGTCGTTCGGGGGTGGGTTTCTCTATCATCTTAATGATAATAAAATTGCACTAGGTTTGGTTGTGGGACTTGATTATTCAAATCCCTGGTTAAGCCCTTTTCAGGAAATGCAGCGCCTGAAAACACACCCTTCTATACGCAAATACATTGACCGGGGTAAGCGTATTGGTTATGGCGCAAGAGCAATCAATAACGGCGGGATTGCGTCTATGCCTGATCCCTGTTTACCTGGTGGTCTGCTGATTGGTTGTAATGCCGGTACGCTCAATGCAAGTAGAATCAAGGGCATCCATACAGCTATCAAAAGTGGCATGATAGCGGCTGACGCTATATTTAATGCTTTGCTGGACAACAGGAAAAACGACATACTGACAGAATATCAAACATTACTGCGACAGAGCTGGCTTTGGCAGGAACTGGAAAATGGTAGTAATTTCAAACCCTGGTTTAAAAAAGGGCGTGTGATAGGTTTTATCATGACTGGCATTGAGCATTGGCTGCTTCCCCGAATGGGTATAAAAAAAATCCCCTGGCGTGTAAAAAATAACCGACCGGACAATATCACTCTGCAACCGGCCAACAAAAGCCAGAAAAAACTGTACGACAAACCTGACGGTAAACTGACGTTTGATATTTTGTCATCCGTCTATCTCAGTAACACCTGGCATGATGACGACCAGCCAGTACATTTGAAAATCAGTGATCAGAATATCCCTATATCCATTAATCTGGATATTTATGGTGGCCCCGAAGAACGATATTGCCCTGCCGGAGTATATGAATTTTTACAGGATAGTGAAACACAAAACATGCGTCTGCAAATAAATTCACAGAACTGTATTCACTGTAAAGTTTGTGACATTAAAGATCCTAAACAAAATATAACCTGGACTACGCCTGAAGGTGGCAACGGACCAAATTATACAGGGATGTAACGCTATCACTCAGTCTGAGCTGTGAGCATAGTAACCAGTTTTTGTGTGAAGCCGGGTAATTTGTCAAAGCTTCTGGCGCAGATTTGTAATTTTCTTAATGACCAAAATTCATCAAGATCAATAATCGAAAATTCATGCAACTGACGCAAACGGGATGCAGCAGAGTGAGGCATTATACCAATGCCCACTTTTGCTTCAACCATACGGCAAAATGTTTCAAAGTTGCCGACCTGTATTCTAATTTTCAGTTTAGATGGTACTAGTTCTGCCTTTTTTCGGATAAATTCAAACATTCCTGTCCCTTCAGGCAGGCTGATTTGTTCATATTGAATTAATTCATGAAAGGTCACGCTTTTTCTGTCAGCAAAGGGATGGTCTGTCGCGGTGATAAGCACTAGCCTATCAGTACGGAACGGCAGTATTTCAAGATTATCTGTTGTAATTTTACCAGCAACAATTCCGAGATCAGTTTTCCCCTCAATAACAGAACGTACAATTTCCGGACTTGGATACTCCCTGAAATCAATATTCACATCGTTATATAGTGTAAGGAAATGGCTCAACAATGGGGGGAGATACTCTGCAATAGCAGTTATACTGGAAAATATTCTGACATGTCCTTTGATGCCTTTAACATGCTCCTGCATATCGCTACGTAACATTTCCATCTGATTCACAATAAGGCTGGCGTGGTGTTTAAATGTTTCACCAGCAGAGGATAACGTTATCCCCTTGCTACTACGATACAGCAATCTCAGATTGATACTCTGTTCAAGATTACGTATACGCACGCTACCAGATGCGGCAGACATGTAAGTTTTTTCCGCTCCACGTGTTAAGCTCCCTTCTTCACTGATAGCAAGGAATAATTTTAAATCTTTTATATCAAAGTGCATCGTTGTGGCTCATAATTAACGTATAATACAGTGTGCTGCTTTTTTATAGACTCAGTCAGACTGAGTATTTCGGCCTATCCGAATTCCTGTCATGTCGAGATAACTACAAAATGTAGGCTGACGGTGTCACCGCCCTACCATGATCCGGGGCGGATCTGGTAGGACGCTGGTGACCGCTGACAGGGGGTCAGGTCAGACATATTGTCGGAACCGTTGTAACGTAGATGCTAATACCTGCTCCCCGTGGTTATCAGGTTAACCCGTTTACAGCGGTTTTTTCAGCCCCGGCAGATTTATCATAAACTGATCACCGTAAATATGTGGAATCAGCCAAGTAAAGAACAGATTGGCAAACGCCACCACAAACAATGATACGCCTCCATAGGTCAATAAAGCGCATACAAGAATAATCATCGGCATGGCTTTGTTCTGGCCCACCATACAGGTCACAGCACTGACAATTGAGTAGTAAAAACCAGCAAATTCAATCAGCTTGCCAAATACTGCACCCAGCAGAAAGACAGGAAAATAAAGTTTTACAAAACCGATCAACTTATCCATAAATATATCACTGAAAACCGGGGCGACCGTCACTGGACGGGTGAACAGAACTGCGCCAAGTGCTACCAGCGGAGCAAAAAGGATCACACTGTAACCACGATAAGCGACCAGCATCAGTAATGAATACATTCATTGTCTTATCTCGCTAGCATGACTACCCATTTTATCCATGTTATGCAACAGCTTGTGTCATATTTTTCTGATCTCCATTTTAGATCAGACAGGCTATTACTCAGGGATTCCGGCGCGAAGAATGGAACATACTCTAAAAAGTACTCGGCGGATTCAAGTCGGTATCACTCCGTTAATAATCTTTATTCTCGACCCGCTGCATGTTGATTTTACGGTTAAACGCCGTTCTCTTATTCATCGCAGGAGTAAACCATCATGACATGCAGTGAAATCCCCAGAAAACGATCATGTATTCAATCGTTGATTATCGTTTCGAATACCGACTTTTATCGCAGGATTTATGATGGCTAAAGTCGATGTGAAATGCCCGTTTTGCGCGCAAACGGCATCCGTTAAAAAGTATGGTCCGGGGAGTGCAGGGCACCAGCATTACCGCTGTCAGGCATGTTGCCGCAGCTTTCAGGTCGACTATGAATACCGCGCCTGTCAGCCCGGCATGAAAGGGCAGGTTGTTGATCTTGCCATGTACAATGCCGGTATTCGTAATCCGCAGGGGCTGGCCATCAATCCCTGGAGCGGCGCGCTATGGCTGCATGAACACGGTCCGCGCGGCGGCGATGAAATTAACATCCCGGAAAAAGGCAAAAATTATGGCTGGCCGCTGGCCACATGGGGCGTCAACTATAGTGGTCTAAAAGTGCCGGAAGCCAAAGGTGAAATTGTCGAAGGAACGGAGCAACCGGTTTACTACTGGAAGGATTCTCCGGCGATCAGCGGGATGGCTTTTTATGCCAGCGACGTTTTTGCGCCGTGGCGGCACAAACTGTTTATCGGCGCGCTAAAAGATAAAGAGGTCATTGTGATGCGCGTCGATGGCAATACGGTGACGGAAGAAGGCCGTATTCTGGGTGACAGAAAGCAGCGTATTCGGGATGTGCGTGTCGGACCTGACGGCTACTTATATGTGTTAACCGATGAGTCCGACGGGCAGTTACTCAAGGTAAGTCCTGCAGCCACGCGTTAGGTCACCGGGATCATCACCACTTTGCGAAAAGCAGGGCGCTCGGTAAGCTGTTGATACCAGCGTTCCAGATTCGGGCGCGGCGTCCATTTCAGACCCACGTTCAGCAGGTTATAGACGAAAGGCGCAATAGCGATATCGCCGGTGCCAAAGTTATCCCCGGAGAACCACGGCTGGTGGGCCAGCGCATCATCAAGCAGCGCAAACAGGCTGTCACACTTTTCGATACCGGCTTCAATTGCCGCCTGGTCGCGTTTTTCCGGCGGGGTTCTGACCAGTCCCATCAGGATCACGCGGTGCGCCGGGCTTAACGTTTGATTCGCCCAGTCCATCCATTTTTCGCCCTCCGCACGCCGCGCCGGATTATCAACCCATAGCCGGTTCTGGCCGTATTGCGCCGCCAGATAGCGGACAATGGCATTGGATTCCCATAATAACAGGTCGGTTTCATCATCTTTAAGCAGCGGCACCAGCCCATTAGGATTCATCGCCAGATAGTCGGCATCCTGGTTAACGCCGTATTTTCCGCCTGCCAGAATTTGATCGTATGGCAGTTCCAGCTCTTCAAGCGTCCACAACACTTTTTTAACATTAGTCGAGTTGTTCCGGCCCCACAGCGTAATCATATTAACCCCTTCTGTTTTATCAGGATGATGACAGTAATCGGCCTACCGTGAGATAAACCTAACATTTACACAATGGTCTGTAAAAAAATCGTTATGAAGGAAGCGTAACGGGATGTTATTGCATAAACTTTAAAAACTTTACCAAGTTACGGTTTCTTTAACGTCGTGAGTGCGTTATTACTCACCGCACTTATTACACGGTGGTGTGACGTGTGTTTTTGGAATGGATACTCGGGTGGTACTATGACGCAATACGCTTCTTCCCTTCGTAGCCTCGCGGCAGGTTCGGTTCTCTTATTCCTTTTCGCTTCGCCTGTAAAGGCAGAGGAACAAACGATCGCGCCGCCGGGCGTTGATGCGCGAGCCTGGATCTTAATGGATTACGCCAGCGGTAAAGTACTGGCGGAAGGCAACGCCGATGAGAAACTCGACCCTGCCAGTTTGACAAAAATTATGACCAGCTACGTGGTGGGCCAGGCGCTGAAGGCAGGGAAAATCAAGCTGACCGATATGGTGACGGTGGGCAAAGATGCCTGGGCGACGGGGAACCCGGCGCTACGTGGGTCGTCGGTGATGTTTCTGAAGCCAGGCGATCAGGTGTCGGTTGCGGATCTTAATAAAGGCATCATCATTCAGTCAGGTAATGATGCCTGTATCGCGCTTGCCGACTACGTCGCCGGAAGCCAGGAGTCCTTTATCGGCCTGATGAACGCCTATGCGAAACGACTGGGGTTAACGAATACAACCTTCCAGACGGTACACGGTCTTGATGCGCCAGGGCAGTTCAGTACCGCTCGCGATATGGCGTTGCTCGGCAAGGCCTTGATTCACGATGTGCCTGACGAATACGCCATTCATAAAGAGAAAGAATTTACTTTTAATAATATTCGTCAACCGAACCGCAACCGCCTGTTGTGGAGCACCAATCTGCATGTCGACGGCATGAAAACGGGGACAACGGCAGGGGCTGGGTATAACCTTGTCGCCTCCGCCACCCAGGGCGATATGCGCCTGATCTCTGTCGTGCTGGGGGCGAAAACGGACCGTATTCGTTTTAATGAGTCAGAAAAACTGTTGACCTGGGGTTTCCGCTTCTTTGAAACGGTCACGCCGATTAAACCTGACGCGACATTCGTGACGCAACGGGTCTGGTTTGGCGATAAGCGTGAGGTCAATTTGGGGGCGGGCGATGCGGGGTCTGTGACGATTCCGCGTGGGCAGCTTAAAAACCTGAAGGCCAGCTTTACGTTGAACGAACCACAGCTCACGGCGCCGTTGAAGAAAGGGCAGGTTGTCGGCACCATCGATTTCCAGCTTAACGGAAAATCCATTGAGCAACGCCCGTTAATGGTGATGGAAAACGTCGAGGAGGGGGGATTTTTCAGCCGGATGTGGGATTTTGTGCTGATGAAACTCCATCAGTGGTTTGGCAGTTGGTTCTCGTAAAATAACCCCGTTGCCGGGTGCGCGTCGCATCCGGCAACGGGCGGTTAATACATCAGAGTAATTTGTTGCGCTTTAGCGTAGGCCACAAAGGCCTCATCGGGACGGCGGTCGCTGATAATCGTATCAAAGCGTGATAGTTCCCCCATCCGCGCCGGACGTACCTTGCCGAATTTACTGTGATCCACCACCAGTACATGGCACTGTGCCATTGTCATTGCCCAATGTTTTACCGGCAGCTCTTCCAGATTAAAGCAGGTAGCGCCTTTACTGGTATGAACGCCGGCGGCGGAATAAAACGCGATATCCGGACAAATATTGTTTAACGTTTCATGGAAATCAAGCGGTTTGAAAATGGCGTTGCTGGCGTGAAACTCCCCGCCGCTGAGAATGGCGCGGCAATGTGGTTTGTCCTGCAGCGCCAGAAAGGTATTAAGTGAATAGCACACCGCCGTAAAGGGAAGGTCATTATCAATGGCTTCAATGATCCACGGCGTGGTGGTGCCACAGTCAATAAATACCGTCTGATGCGCTTGTACCAGGCCCGCAGCCAACTGAGCGGCTCGGCGTTTTTCTTCCACCAGACGAGATTTTTGATCGCTTAACAGATAATGACTGGCGCTGCGGGGCTCCAGTACGATATAGCCGCCCAGCAACACGACAGGCGCGCTTTTATGGTTCAGGTCGCGACGAATGGTCATTTCAGAGACGCCCAACAGGGTCGCGGCTTCTTTAAGATGAAGTTTATCGCTGCGTTTTAAGGCCTGCAGCAATTGACCAATACGCTCGTCGCGTCGCGTTTCCATAGTTCCCCTGGAGAGTTAAATAAGCGCTCCGCACCATACAGAGCGCTTAATATTACTCTTTTTTTCGCTGTTTAGTCACGTACCCAGCCTTTTCGAATGGGCAACGCGAAACAGAAACGGTAACAACGTTGCAGTGCCTGGTAGAGCGGCACGCCGTACCATTGCCAGATCAATTGCGCGCTCAGGCAGCCAAGCATCGCTACCAGCAGCGCGCCAATCATATCTAACGGCCAGTGTACGCCGAGATAGACGCGCGACCAGGCGATGGTAATGGCTATCGCCATCATCACGATGCCTGACCAGAGGCGGTGCCAGAACAAAAACGCCAGCGCAAAGGTAAAAATCACCGTACCGTGATCGCTGGGGAACGAGTCATCGGCGGCATGATGCAGGAAGTTATAGCCGATATGATCGACAAACGGACGGTCGTGCGGGAAAAGGTGTCCCATTGTCCAGGAGACCGCCAGACTGATAATCAGCGCGATGCCGATTTTAACAATCAGCTGACGCTGGGCGCAGACCCGATCGCGGGGACCCCACAGCCAGAGTACAACGGCTAAGAGCGGGACGATGTTGATAAGATCTTTGGCGATAAAGATAGCGAGCGAAATTGTCCACTGCGCGGAATCAGGCGTGGCGTTAATAAAATTAAACAGCGAGTTGTTAAGGTTTTCCAGCATAACATCCAGGCTCGGAGCAATGAAATCAAAAGGGATAGCCAGCTCATCCCCGTGCAAACTGAGCATAAATGCAGCGTAACAGGGAGGAAAAGCAGTATTGTCTTATTTGGCGGCAACATGAAGAGATTTAAGACAATGGCATAAAATAATGTCGATGATAACGGCGCAAACTTAAATTAACCTTAAAGTACGCAAGCGCTAAGCGGCTTTCTGTAAAAATGTGCGCTATTTCCCTTGCAGCCTCATAATTCGCTATCTCAGTTCCCCGACTTTCATTACACTCTGCGCGGTTTTTATTGGCGAAGAGATGGTATGCAGAATCGTTTACAATCAGGCGGCAGGCTGGGACGTCAGGCGTTGCTTTTTCCTCTCTGTCTGGTGCTGTACGAATTTTCTACTTATATTGGCAACGACATGATCCAGCCGGGTATGCTGGCGGTGGTTGAGCAGTATCAGGCGGGCCTGGACTGGGTTCCGACGTCCATGACCGCTTATCTGGCGGGCGGTATGTTCTTACAGTGGCTGCTTGGCCCGTTGTCTGACCGGATTGGCCGTCGTCCTGTGATGCTGGCGGGCGTCGTGTGGTTTATTGTCACCTGCCTGGCGACGTTACTGGCGAAAAACATCGAACAATTTACCTTCCTGCGTTTTTTGCAAGGGATTAGCCTGTGTTTTATCGGCGCTGTAGGGTATGCCGCGATTCAGGAATCCTTTGAGGAGGCGGTGTGTATAAAAATTACCGCGCTGATGGCGAACGTGGCGTTAATCGCGCCGCTACTGGGACCACTGGTTGGGGCGGCATGGGTGCATGTTCTGCCGTGGGAGGGGATGTTTATTTTATTTGCCGCACTGGCCGCTATCGCCTTTTTCGGGCTACAGCGCGCAATGCCGGAGACCGCCACGCGGCGGGGCGAAACGTTGTCATTTAAGGCGCTGGGCCGGGATTATCGGCTGGTGATAAAAAACCGGCGGTTCGTCGCAGGGGCGTTAGCGCTGGGATTTGTCAGCCTGCCGCTGTTGGCCTGGATTGCGCAGTCGCCAATTATCATCATTAGCGGCGAACAGCTCAGCAGCTATGAATATGGTCTGCTACAGGTGCCCGTTTTTGGCGCGCTCATTGCCGGTAATCTGGTGTTGGCGCGTTTAACCTCCCGACGTACGGTTCGCTCGCTGATCGTGATGGGCGGCTGGCCTATCGTCGCGGGGCTGATCATCGCCGCGGCGGCGACGGTGGTTTCATCCCATGCTTATTTATGGATGACGGCGGGATTAAGCGTATACGCTTTTGGCATTGGGCTGGCGAATGCCGGACTGGTGCGTTTGACGCTCTTTTCCAGCGATATGAGTAAAGGAACGGTCTCGGCGGCGATGGGAATGCTACAAATGCTGATTTTTACCGTTGGCATTGAAGTAAGTAAACATGCCTGGTTAAGCGGCGGCAATGGGCTATTTAGCCTGTTTAATCTGGCAAACGGTATTCTTTGGCTACTGCTGATGCTGGTCTTCTTAAAAGATAAGCGGACGGGGAATTTGCAAACAGTCTGAGAGAGCGGCTACGCCTGATAAGCTTTCTGTTATCAGGCATAGAGAGGTATCCGCTAGACGTTGAACGGCGGCTCGTTGTTTAATACGCTGTCGATAATATCCAGCACGCCTTCCTGGTTGTTCGATCCGGCGCGGTATTTCGCCGCCGCCGCGACCGCTTCGCTGGCGTGCGACATGGCAAAACTAAACCCGGCCTGACGCAGCATCTCAATATCGTTGCCGCCGTCGCCGAAGACCACCACTTCACTATCATGAATGCCCCAGCGCTGCTGTAACAGACGCAGGCCGTTGGCTTTATGCACGCCGGGAATTATTAAATCAATACTGCCATAGCCGGTATGAACAGGGACCATGATATCGCCAATGGCGTCGTGCAGCGCCGCCTGTACTTCCGGTATCCGTTCATCGGTAATATTAAGGCCGAATTTGAAAAAGACATCGTTGATATTATTAAAATTATCCACAAACTCCAGACGATGATAATACATTGCCGCAACGGCTTTTAACGCATCGTTATACCGTTTCAGCGTGTAGGCGCTGTTTTTTCCACAGGCGATAATCTCCACATCGGCGCGTGTGAGCAGGTGTTCGACAACCGTCTGGAAGTCGGCTTTTGTCAGCTCGCCGTTAAAAATATCCTCTCCTTCGCTGACCACCCAGCCGCCGTTTTCCGCGACAAAAGCGATTTCGTGCGCAATTTCCGGAAAGAAGGAGATTAACTGGTAATACTGGTTGCCGCTGGCCACGACAAAGCGAATGCCTTGCCGCTTCATGTGTTGGTACTGCGCCATAAACCGGTCACGGTTATAGGTTTTTTGATCGCTCAGAAAAGTGCCGTCCATGTCGACGGCGATTAATTTGATACTCATGCGTTATGCTCCATCACCGGTTGCGGAGTCGATACAGGTTTGGCGACGGCCTTCGCCACCAGCGCCGCCAGAATAACCAGCGCCAGCACAACCATCATGGCGCTGCGTAATCCATAGTGCTCTCCCAGATAGCCCAACAGCGGCGGCCCGACCAAAAACGCCAGATAGCCGGTCGTGGCGACAACGCTCACGCGCGTCGGCGCGTCGGGACCGGTATCGCTGGCGGCGGAAATGGTCAGCGGGAAGCCGAGCGAAGCGCCTAAGCCCCAAAGAATGACCGAGACGCCGGCAACCCAGTCGCTATCGACAAAAATAATCAGACCAATGCCCAGCGCTCCCATCAACGCGCTGGCGCGAACAACCGTCACCCGGCTATAGCGGTCAATAAACCAGCCGCCGGTAAAGCGGCCAACGGTCATACCTAGCGTGAAACCGGCGTAGATCAGAGAGCCGGAGGTTGGGTTAAAACCGTGTCCGTCTACCATCAGTAGCGGCAGCCAGTCATTCGCAGAGCCTTCGGCGAATGCCATTGCCAGCACCACCACGCCAATAAGCAAAAGCTGGATGTCCCGATAAAAAGGTAATCCTTTTTCCTGAAGGTGAGCATCTTCCGATGCGTTTTTACCCGTACCGTCAGGGATCGCCCGAATGGCGATAAAAATGGGCGCGATCGCCACGGCAGCCGCGAGGATGATATGGATGTTAGCCGGGACGCTTAATGCGGTTAACGCCATGCCGACACCAGCGCCCGCCAGCGTGCCGAAACTGTAGAAACCATGCATCATCGGCAGAACGGTTTTATTCAGCTCGCGTTCGACCGCCGCGCCTTCGACATTAATCGCCACTTCGGCGGCGCCAAAACTGGCGCCGAAAACGGCTAATCCAAGGGCAAAAATCAGCGGCGAGGCGCACCACAGCGCGACGCTAAGAATAACCATCCCGGTTACTGCGCAGGTCATCGTCGTGCGAATAACCTTTCGGGTGCCAAATCGTTTCACCAGCCAGGCGGAACAAAGAATACCGCTCATTGAACCGATAGAAAGCCCGAATAAGACCGCCCCCATTTCCGCGGTAGAGACGGAAAGAATATCCCGAATAGCAGGCGTTCGGGTTGCCCAGGAGGCCATCAGCAGTCCGGGTAAAAAGAAGAACATAAACAGCGCCCAGGTACGGCGTTTTAAGGCGTTACGTGAGGAGAGGACGGTCATAGCGTCAGGCCAGAAAATAGAAGCGAGAGGTAAACATTAGCAAGCTTGTGTACATTTGTACATATCGTCGTCATACTTCGTTGTGCAGACAGTTTTTACTGTCTATTTTTTCAGCGTAAGCGGCAGGCTACTATAGCCTGCATCCTGAATGAGATGTGGAACTCATCATGAAAGAAAATGCCGTAAGACGCGCCAATGATCCTAAGCGACGGGAAAAAATAATTCAGGCCACACTGGAAGCGGTAAAGACCTATGGCGTTCATGCCGTGACGCACCGGAAAATCGCCGCTATCGCTCAGGTGCCGCTTGGCTCGATGACCTACTATTTTGCCGGTATGGATGCGTTATTGAGTGAAGCTTTTACACTTTTCACCGAGAACATGTCGCGTCAATACCAGGATTTTTTTGCGCAGGTGACGGATGCGGAGGGGGCGTGCCAGGCGATAACGGAAATGATTTACGGCTCGCAGGTTACGACGCCGGATAATATGGCGTTAATGTATCAGTTATATGCCTATGCCAGCGATAAGCCAGCGTTAAAAATAGTCATGCAAAACTGGATGCAGCGTAGCCAGAATACGCTGGCGCAGTGGTTTGACGCGCAGACCGCCCGCGCGCTGGATGCGTTTATCGAGGGGATGACGCTGCATTTTGTAACGGATCGAACGCCGCTGGCGCGTGAAGCGATTTTACAGATGGTAAAGCGAATCGCCGGAGAGTCATTGTCGTGACACTCTGCGTCGGGCAACAAAAAACCCACCAACCTTGAACCGAAATGGCGGGGTTGATGGGCTCCACAAAATGGGGACATCAAAGAAAAGCAGTGGCAATAGGTATGACTGATGCTTTAACGAAAAGTTCGACCTATTGGCAAAATTTTTTCACTTAAAGGCAAACTTCAGTTTTATCCTAACCCCGGCCAGATGATGACAATAAGCGTCCCCGCCAGCGTTAGCAGAACGTTGGCGATGGCGTAAGTCCCCGCATAACCCAGCGCTGGAATATTGCTGCGCGCCGTATCGCTAATGATTTCCATCGCCGGGGCGCAGGTACGCGCGCCCATCATGGCGCCGAACAGCAGCGCCCGGTTCATGCGCAGCACATAAGCGCCAAACAAGAAGCAGATCACCACCGGTACCAGGCTGACGACAAGCCCGGCGATCAGCATTTGTCCGCCGACCGCGCCCAGACCGTTGCTGATACCGCTGCCGGCGCTTAAACCAACGCCTGCCATAAATACCATCAAGCCGAATTCTTTCACCATGTTAAGCGCGCCCTGCGGAATATAACCAAAGGTAGGATGGTTAGCGCGCAGGAAACCGAGCATGATCCCGGCGAACAGCAATCCGGCCGCGTTGCCGATGCCGAAACTAAAATTGCTGAACTGGAAGGTAATCATCCCGATCATTAACCCGATGATAAAAAAAGCGCAGAAGGCGAGCAGGTCCGTCACCTGGCTATGGATCGAAATAAAACCAATGCGATCGGCGATGGTTTTTACGCGTCTGGCGTCGCCGCTCACCTGTAACACGTCGCCTTTATTCAGCACTACGTTATCGTCGATAGGCATTTCGATCTGGCTGCGGATGACGCGGTTAAGGAAGCAGCCATGATCGGTCAGCTTGAGCTGAGCGAGGCGGCGACCGACCGCATTGTGGTTTTTCACCACAATTTCTTCCGTTACGATGCGCATATCAAGCAGATCGCGATCAAACACTTCCTTACCATTACGGAAGCTGGGATCGAGCCTGGCGTGCGCGTCCGGATAGCCGACCAGCGCAATCTCATCGCCCATTTGCAGCACCGCATCGCCATCCGGGTTCGCCAGAATACCGTTACGACGAATACGTTCGATATAGCAACCTGTCTGGCGGTAAATACCCAGCTCGCGCAGGTTTTTGCCGTCAGTCCAGGCCACCAACTCCGGGCCAACCCGATAGGCGCGGATAACCGGCAAATAAACTTTGCGATTAGCATCGGTATCCAGACCGCGCTCGCGAGCAATTTGCTGGGCGCTGGTTTGCAAATCCTGATGCTGTAGTTTAGGCAAGTAGCGCGCGCCCACGATCAGACTGACTAGCCCAATCAGATAGGTCAGGGCATAACCCAGGCTCAGATTATCAAGAGCGGAGGAGAGTTGCGTGCTGGCGATGCCGGAATGTCGCAGGGTATCGCCTGCGCCAACCAGCACGGGCGTGGAAGTCATTGAGCCGGCCAACATACCGGCCGTCAGGCCGATATCCCAGCCGAATAGCTTACCAAGGCCTAAGGCGATTAGCAGAGCGCTACCGACCATGACCAGGGCAAGCATCAGATAATTTTTACCGTCGCGAAAAAAAATCGAAAAAAAGTTGGGGCCAGCCTCGACGCCGACACAAAAAATAAACAGCATAAATCCCAGATTTAGCGCGTCGGTGTTAATACTAAAGTGTTGCTGCCCTAATAATAGAGAGACCACTAAAACGCCAATGGAATTACCAAGTTGGACTGAACCCAGACGTAACTTGCCAAGACACAGGCCAAGAGCCAGGACCACAAATAATAACAGGATGTAATTCCCATTTAACAAATCTGCGACGTTTATATTCACGGAGACTAACTTCTTGTTTACGAGTAAGCTGTTGAAAGAAATGGTAATTTACGCTACTGTTTTTATCATGAATTAAGGGTGCAATCGTATTGCATACAGCATCCAAATAAAAACAACACAACAATATATCCTGCTAGTTTAATCTTATTGCGTACTAACGGCTATAAGAATCGTGCAGGTGTGTTTTTGGCATGGAATGCCACATGACTTTATCTGACTGGATGCCTCACGGCGGAAAGCGTGTTCGATAGAGAGTGTCAGGAGGAACGATTGAAACATAAACACGGGTGGGCAAGCGTTGTCTGCTGCTTTGTACTCTTTATTGTGGTGTGTCTTTCATTAACTATGCATGTACAAGGCGCTTTTCGCGCGGCAGGGCATCCTGAGATTGGACTGTTATTTTTTACGTTACCTGGCGCGGTGGCCAGTTTTTGTTCTCACCGACGCGAGGTGATCCGACCGCTGATCGGGGCGATGCTGGCGGCGCCGTTTTGCCTGGTGTTAATGCGCGTGGTATTTATGCCTACCCGATCGTTTTGGCAAGAACTGGCGTGGTTATTTAGCGCCGTATTCTGGTGTGCGTTAGGCGCGCTCTGTTATTTGTTTATTAGCAGCCTGTTTAGCCACCGGCGAAAAAAACGCCGATAGCGCCCTCCGGTAGAGGGCGTTGCCAGAGCAATCAGGCGAAAAGATTCAGATTTTCTTTTGCCCATGCTTCAAAATCCGTACAGCCGCCGATATGTTTTTGATCGACAAAAATCTGCGGTACGGTTTCTACAGGTTTACCTACGGTTTTTTCCAAATCCGCTTTAGTAATGCCTTCAGCATGGATATCAATATAGCGGTAGTTGAAATCGTCGCGTTCTTTGCTCAGTTTTTCCGCCAACTCTTTTGCACGCACGCAATAAGGGCACCCTGGGCGGCCAAAAATAACAGTAAACATATCTCTCCTCGAACATAAAGCCAGACGGCGAACAGGTGTTATCATGCCGCGATTTACGGCAGATGAAAAGCAGGTTACGCCTGTTCCTTTGATAACCCAGGGCTATATCTGTTAAGCACGCCGGACCAGAACGTTCTACACTGTGCGTCAGTTAACCGGGAGGCTTGATATGCGCACGATTGGCGTGTTACCCAAAAGCGTACTGATACTGGAATACCTCGGTATGATTTTGCTGGCGCTTGCTCTGCTATCGCTTAATCATTACCTTACGCTGCCCGCGCCGTTCAATACGCCGCTGGCTGGCGTGTTGATGGTTTTCCTGGGCGTCGTGTTGATCCTCCCCGCCGCGGTGGCGATGATGTGGCGTATTGCGCAGTTACTGGCGCCGCAGTTGATGAAACGTCCACCCGACATTTCTTCCCGTTCAGATAGAGAAAAGCATAATGAGTCCGACCATTGAACTTCTTTGTGGCCATCGTTCTATTCGCCATTTCACCGATGAACCCGTGGCTGACGCGCAGCGAGAAGCCATTATTGCCGCCGCGCGCAGTACGTCCAGTTCCAGTTTTTTACAGTGCAGCTCTATTATCCGTATTACCGATAGGGCGCTGCGCGAGGCGTTAGTGCCCCTGACGGGCGGGCAAAAACATGTGGCGCAGGCCGCTGAGTTCTGGGTATTTTGCGCCGATTTTAATCGTCATTTGCAGCTCTGCCCTGACGCGCAGCTGGGGCTTGCCGAACAACTGCTGCTCGGTGTCGTCGATACGGCGATGATGGGGCAAAATGCGCTGACGGCGGCGGAATCACTGGGATTAGGCGGCGTGTATATCGGCGGCATCCGTAACAATATTGAGTCTGTTACCGAACTATTAAAATTGCCGAAGCATGTATTGCCGCTCTTTGGTCTGTGTTTGGGATGGCCTGCGGATAATCCGGATCTGAAACCGCGCCTGCCTGCCGAGCTTGTGGTTCATGAGAACCAGTATCAACCGCTTGATGAAAAGCTGCTGGCGCGCTATGACGAGCAGTTGGCTGAGTATTATCTGACCCGCGGCAGTAATACGCGACGCGATATCTGGAGCGATCATATCCGTCGCACCCTGATTAAAGAAAATCGCCCATTTATCCTTGAATATTTGCATAAACAGGGCTGGGCGACGCGCTAAAACCTGCGGGCCAGTGTATGATACGCGGGCTTTTCAGGGTTTTCAGCGAGGTGCAGGGTGAAAATTGCCATATTGTCCAGGGATGGAACGCTCTATTCTTGCAAACGTCTGCGTGAAGCGGCGATGCGGCGCGGCCATCTGGTCGAGATACTCGATCCTCTTTCCTGCTATATGAATATTAATCCGGCTGCGTCGTCGATCCATTACAAGGGGCGTCGTCTGCCCCATTATGACGCCGTTATTCCCCGTATTGGTTCGGCCATTACCTTTTATGGTACCGCTGCGCTACGTCAGTTTGAGCTACTGGGTAGCTATCCGCTGAATGAATCCGTCGCCATTACCCGCGCGCGCGATAAGCTGCGATCGCTACAACTTCTGGCGCGCCAGGGGATCGATCTTCCCATTACCGGGATCGCCCATTCGCCGGATGACACCAGCGATCTTATTAAGATGGTTGGCGGGGCGCCGCTGGTCGTGAAGCTGGTAGAAGGCACGCAAGGGATCGGCGTGGTATTGGCGGAGACGCGTCAGGCTGCTGAAAGCGTTATTGATGCGTTTCGGGGGCTGAATGCCCATATTTTGGTTCAGGAATACATTGCCGAAGCTAAAGGATGCGATATTCGTTGTCTGGTCGTCGGCAATGAGGTTGTGGCGGCGATTGAGCGGTGCGCGAAAGCCGGTGATTTTCGCTCCAATCTTCATCGTGGCGGGGTGGCCAGCATCGCGACGATCACGCCCCGTGAACGGGATATCGCCATCAAAGCCGCACAGACGCTGGGGCTGGATGTGGCGGGTGTCGATATTTTACGCGCCGCGCGCGGGCCGCTGGTGATGGAGGTGAATGCCTCGCCGGGACTGGAAGGTATCGAAAAGACTACGGGCGTGGATATCGCGGGGCGAATGATTCAGTGGATAGAACGTCACGCTACGCCTGAATTTTGCCTTAAAATCGGCGGCTAATCGCAATCGTGGATTCCGCCGTAGTACGAAGCACGCTTTTTGCGTAAGCTGTGCCGGTAATTTTTCATCGTCATCGTAAGAGGTAGCACATTATTATGATATCACTGGTCGTTCCCACTCTGGATACGTTGCGTCAATGGCTCGACGACCTGGGCATGAATTTCTTCGAATGTGATACCTGCCAGGCGCTGCATTTGCCGCATATGCAGAATTTTGACGGCGTCTACGATGCTAAAATCGATTTGGTGGACAACACCATTCTTTTTTCCGCGATGGCGGAGGTCAGGCCTTCCGCGTTGCTGCCGCTGGCGGCCGATCTCTCTGCTATTAACGCCAGTTCGTTGACGGTAAAAGCCTTTCTCGATATGCAGGATGATAATCTGCCAAAACTGGTTGTGTGCCAGTCTTTATCCGTTATGCAAGGCGTCACCTACGAACAGTTCGAATGGTTTGTTCGCCAAAGTGAAGAGCAGATTTCTATGGTGATCCTTGAGGCCGGGGCGCATCAGCTTCTGTTTAACGCGGAAGAAGACGCGCAAAAAACCAGCGCGGTTGACCATTTTCTTCACTGATCCCTCCCGATAATCAGGCAGTCGCTGCCAGCGCGGCTGCTGTTTACGTTTTTTTATGCTGCCGTTAACCTTTATTTAAAGAATTATTCACCTCCTTTCTGACCATTTCGCTTTATCACATAGACAAAACCTGCATAAAAAATTGATAAAAGGCGTTTTTTAATCTGGGCTATAGCCTCAAACCTTAGCTAAAGTTATTCTTGCGAAGCTTCTATAGCGAGCTTGATGGCAGGGAGGGCGACCTCTCTTCTTCATTTGTATCAAATGAAAAGGTATGCACATTTCAGGCATGTTTTAAACCACGCCTAATGGGTTCATTTGTTAACGGATTTCAGAAGGAAAGCGATGATGACCGCCTTAAAGAAAAAATGGCTATCGGGTCTGGTTGCGGGTGCTCTGATGGTCGTCTCTGTCGGCACGCTCGCTGCCGAACAAAAAACGCTGCACATTTATAACTGGTCAGATTATATCGCGCCGGACACGGTGGCGAACTTTGAAAAAGAGACCGGGATTAACGTTATCTATGATGTCTTTGACTCTAACGAAGTGCTGGAAGGCAAGTTAATGGCAGGCAGCACCGGGTTCGATCTGGTGGTGCCATCGGCCAGTTTTCTTGAGCGCCAGCTCACCGCAGGCGTTTTTCAGCCGCTGGATAAAAGCAAACTTCCCGGCTGGAAAAACCTCGATCCTGAACTGCTGAAACTGGTAGCGAAGCACGATCCTGACAACAAATACGCCATGCCCTACATGTGGGCCACGACGGGCATTGGCTATAACGTTGATAAAGTGAAAGCGGTGCTGGGGGATGATGCTCCAGTGAATAGCTGGGATTTAGTCCTCAAGCCAGAAAATCTGGAGAAGCTAAAAAGCTGCGGCGTCTCTTTCCTTGATGCGCCTGAAGAAATTTTTGCTACCGTGCTGAACTATCTGGGTAAAGATCCGAATAGCAGCAAAGCGGATGACTACACCGGCCCGGCAACCGATCTGTTGTTGAAGCTACGGCCAAACATTCGCTATTTCCACTCCTCGCAATACATTAACGATCTGGCTAATGGCGATAGCTGTGTGGCCATCGGCTGGGCGGGCGATGTCTGGCAGGCCGCTAACCGGGCGAAAGAGGCGAAAAATGGCGTCAATATCTCTTTCTCGATCCCCAAAGAGGGGGCAATGGCATTTTTTGATGTGTTTGCCATGCCGGCTGACGCCAAAAATAAAGACGAGGCCTACCAGTTCCTTAATTATCTGTTGCGCCCTGATGTGATTGCCCATATTTCCGATCACGTTTTCTACGCCAATGCGAATAAAGAGGCGACGGCGCTGGTCAGCCAGCAGGTGCGCGATAACCCGGGAATTTATCCGCCGGCGGATGTGCGGGCCAAGTTGTTTACCCTGAAAGTGCAGGAGCCGAAGATTGATCGCGTCCGCACCCGCGCATGGACGAAGGTGAAAAGCGGTAAGTAATTTATTAACGGTATGGCCTGATAAGCGTGCGCTATCGGGCATTCCACCGTTTGTATCGTTTGATTGTGTTATGCCGGAGAGCGCCTTGTGAATGATGTCCCCCACCGCCCGCAGGTGAAAACCCGTAAAGCGCTGACGCCGCTTCTGGAAATTCGCAACCTGACGAAGTCATTCGACGGGCAACATGCTGTCGATGATGTCAGTCTGACTATCTATAAAGGCGAGATTTTTGCCCTGCTGGGCGCGTCAGGTTGTGGAAAATCGACTCTGCTACGGATGCTGGCAGGTTTTGAA
This sequence comes from Salmonella sp. JXY0409-18, assembly GCF_020268625.1. Classification (NCBI taxonomy): domain Bacteria; kingdom Pseudomonadati; phylum Pseudomonadota; class Gammaproteobacteria; order Enterobacterales; family Enterobacteriaceae; genus Salmonella; species Salmonella sp. JXY0409-18. The sequence continues at coordinate 2,890,616 of NZ_CP084216.1, read as the reverse complement.
CCGCCGAGCAGCGGGCAAATTATGCTCGACGGCGTCGATCTGGCGCATGTTCCGCCGTATCAGCGTCCAATTAATATGATGTTTCAGTCCTATGCGTTGTTTCCGCATATGACGGTAGAGCAGAACATCGCTTTTGGTCTGAAGCAGGACAAACTGCCGAAGGCGGAGATTACCAGCCGCGTCAATGAGATGCTGGGTCTGGTGCACATGCAGGAGTTTGCGAAACGTAAGCCGCATCAGCTTTCCGGCGGTCAGCGTCAGCGCGTGGCCCTGGCTCGCAGCCTGGCGAAACGTCCTAAGCTGCTCTTGTTGGATGAACCGATGGGCGCGCTGGATAAAAAATTACGCGACCGGATGCAGCTTGAAGTGGTGGATATCCTTGAGCGCGTCGGCGTGACCTGCGTCATGGTGACACACGATCAGGAAGAAGCGATGACGATGGCGGGGCGCATTGCCATCATGAACCGTGGAAAATTTGTGCAAATTGGCGAACCGGAGGAGATTTACGAGCATCCGACGACCCGCTACAGCGCCGAATTTATCGGATCGGTAAATGTTTTTGAGGGCTTACTGAAAGCGCGTGAAGAGGACGGTCTGGTCATTGACGCGCCCGGTTTGGTTCATCCGTTAAAAGTCGATGCAGATGCCTCTGTCGTTGATAATGTGCCGGTATATGTGGCGCTACGTCCGGAAAAAATCATGCTGTGTGAGTCGCCGCCTGCCGATGGCTATAATTTCGCCGTCGGCGAAGTGGCGCATATTGCGTACCTCGGCGATCTGTCTATTTATCATGTGCGGCTAAAAAGCGGGCAGATGATCAGCGCTCAACTGCAGAATGCGCACCGTTACCGGAAAGGGTTACCGACCTGGGGCGATGAAGTGCGTTTGTGCTGGGAAGCGGATAGCTGCGTGGTCCTGACGGTATAAGGGGGAAACATGAGCACACTTGAACCTCCGGCACGCATCAGTAAACCTGGCGGCGCGGCGCTATGGTTGGCGCGAATGCAAATGAAACATGGGCGTAAGCTGGTTATTGCTTTGCCTTATATCTGGCTCATTCTGCTGTTTTTACTGCCGTTTCTTATCGTCTTTAAGATAAGCCTGGCGGAAATGGCGAGGGCGATCCCGCCGTATACCGATCTGCTGGAATGGGCTGACGGTCAGTTGTCGATTACGCTCAACCTCGGCAATTTTTTGCAACTGACCGACGATCCGCTTTATTTCGAAGCCTATCTGCAATCGTTACAAATTGCCGGTATTTCCACAATCTGCTGCCTGCTGTTGGGCTACCCGCTAGCGTGGGCGGTGGCGCACAGCAAGCCCTCCACGCGCAATATCCTGCTGCTGTTGGTGATCCTGCCCTCGTGGACGTCTTTTTTAATACGCGTCTATGCCTGGATGGGCATTTTGAAAAACAACGGCGTGCTGAACAATGTGTTGCTGTGGCTAGGGGTTATCGATCAGCCGCTGACGATCCTGCACACTAACCTGGCCGTCTATATCGGCATTGTTTATGCTTATCTGCCGTTTATGGTTCTGCCCATTTATACCGCATTGACGCGCATTGATTATTCGCTGGTGGAAGCGTCGCTGGATCTCGGCGCCCGACCGCTGAAAACGTTTTTTAGCATCATTGTACCGCTCACCAAAGGCGGAATCATCGCCGGCTCGATGCTGGTTTTTATCCCGGCGGTGGGCGAGTTCGTGATCCCGGAACTGCTTGGCGGGCCGGACAGTATCATGATTGGTCGCGTTCTGTGGCAGGAGTTTTTCAATAACCGCGACTGGCCGGTGGCTTCTGCGGTCGCCATTATTATGTTGCTGCTGCTGATAGTACCGATCATGTGGTTCCATAAACATCAGCAAAAAAGTGTGGGGGAGCACGGATGAATAACTTACCGGTCGCTCGCTCGCCCTGGCGCATTCTGATTCTGGTGCTGGGGTTTACTTTTCTCTATGCGCCGATGTTAATGTTGGTGATTTACTCGTTTAACAGTTCGAAGCTGGTGACGGTGTGGGCGGGATGGTCGACGCGTTGGTATGGCGAGCTCTTTCGGGATACCGCCATGATGAGCGCAGTGGGACTAAGCCTGACAATTGCCGCCTGCGCGGCGACGATGGCGGTGGTGCTCGGTACTATCGCCGCGGTGGTGATGGTGCGATTTGGACGGTTTCGCGGCGCAAACGGCTTTGCGTTTATGATCACCGCGCCGCTGGTGATGCCGGATGTGATTACCGGGCTGTCGCTGCTGCTGCTGTTTGTCGCGCTCGGTCATGCTATCGGCTGGCCCTCCGATCGCGGAATGCTGACCATCTGGTTGGCGCACGTCACTTTCTGTACCGCCTATGTGGCAGTGGTGATCGCTTCGCGATTACGCGAACTGGATCGTTCGATTGAAGAGGCGGCGATGGATCTTGGCGCGGCGCCGTTGAAGGTCTTTTTTGTCATTACGTTACCGATGATCATGCCAGCGGTGATCTCGGGCTGGCTGTTGGCCTTTACGCTTTCCCTTGACGATCTGGTGATTGCCAGCTTCGTTTCCGGTCCCGGCGCCACCACGCTACCGATGCTGGTTTTCTCCAGCGTGCGCATGGGCGTGAATCCGGAAATCAACGCGCTGGCGACGTTAATCCTCGGCGTGGTAGGAATCGTCGGATTTATTGCCTGGTACCTGATGGCGCGAGCGGAAAAACAGCGGATTCGCGATATCCAGCGTGCAAGACGCGGCTGAAGCCACTAAAATCTTCCACTATGGCAATGCGTTGCCGCGCGGGTCGCGGCATCATTTTCAGGGAAGACATTCATTGGGATTTATAAAGCAATCAACCTCATCACATGCCCGTTTAAATGTGCCTACGCTGGTGCAGGTTGCGGCTATGGCGATTATTTTGATTCGCGGTCTCGATGTGCTGATGATTATGAATACCCTCGGCATACGCGGGATGGGCGAGTTTATTCATCGCAGTGTGCAGACGTGGAGCTTAACCCTGGTCTTTCTGGCAAGCTTAGTGCTGGTCTTTATTGAAATTTATTGTGCGTTTTCGCTGGTGAAAGGCCGTAGCTGGGCGCGCTGGGTGTACCTGGCGACACAAATTATTGTGAGCGGATATCTGTGGGCGGCGTCGTTAGGCTACGGGTATCCGGAGTTGTTTAGCATCGCGGGAGAATCGAAGCGTGATATCCTGCATTCCCTGGTCATGCAAAAACTCCCCGATCTTTTAATTCTGTTTCTGCTGTTTATTCCCGCTCCCAGCCGTCGGTTCTTCCGGCTGCAATAATGTGTATAATCGTCGCCCCGGATAATATGAAGGTTTTTTGGTATGCAGTGCGCACTCTATGACGCGGGTCGCTGCCGTTCCTGTCAATGGATTACGCAGTCGGTTAACGAACAACTTTCCGCAAAAACAGCCGATTTACATCGTTTGCTGGCCGGGCTGCCTGTTGAACAGTGGTGCGCGCCGATTGGCGGCCCGGAACAGCATTTCCGCAACAAAGCGAAAATGGTCGTGAGCGGTAGTGTAGAAAAACCGCTCTTCGGGATGCTGCATCGCGACGGTACGCCGGTCGATCTTTGCGGCTGCCCACTGTATCCCGCCTCCTTTGCCCCCGTATTCAGCGCGCTAAAACCTTTTATTGCCCGTGCCGGACTCACGCCTTATAACGTGGCGCGAAAACGCGGCGAACTGAAATACCTGTTGCTGACGGAAAGTCAGTTTGATGGCGGCATGATGCTACGCTTCGTGTTGCGTTCAGAAACCAAACTTACGCAACTGCGCGCGGCGTTACCGTGGCTGCGTGCGCAACTGCCGCAGCTCAGGGTGATCACCGCAAATATTCAGCCGGTACATATGGCGATTATGGAAGGGGAGACGGAAATCTACCTGACGGATCAGCAGGCGCTGGCGGAACGTTTTAACGATGTGCCGCTGTGGATTCGTCCGCAAAGTTTCTTTCAGACCAACCCTACGGTCGCCAGCCGATTATATGCGACGGCGCGCGACTGGGTAGGACAACTGCCGGTACGCCATATGTGGGATCTTTTTTGCGGAGTGGGCGGATTCGGCCTGCACTGCGCGACGCCGCAGATGCAATTAACCGGTATTGAGATCGCGCCGGAGGCGATTGCCTGCGCGAAGCAATCCGCTGCCGAGCTGGGATTGACCCGCCTTCATTTCCAGGCGTTGGATTCCACCCAATTCGCCACCGCACAAGGCGAAACGCCCGACCTGGTGTTGGTGAATCCTCCCCGCCGCGGCATTGGCAAGCCGTTGTGCGATTACCTTGCACAAATGGCGCCGCGTTTTATTATTTATTCAAGCTGTAACGCGCAGACGATGGCGCAGGATATTCGTCATCTGCCGAACTACCGTATTCAACGTGTTCAGCTTTTCGATATGTTCCCGCATACCGCACATTATGAAGTGTTAACATTGCTTTGCAGGCTGTAGCGCCAAAAGCCAGACATACAATATCTATATTAACTATCTAATTATCCATAAATAATAATAACCATGATCGATCGATAAAAAACTCCGATCGATCATGGTTATATATTACCCTATTTTTGCAAATCAAATCACAAATAATCACTTTAAATCTTTTAATGACTAATTTTGATTATTACAGTGCGTGTAAGGCAAAATTAGACAAGGTGGTTTATCGGGTAACTTTCAATAGCATCAGCGAAGCAATACGTAACGTCAGTAAAGGGGTCAATCATGACAACGAATAGGCACGCTTATGGAGGGCGTTCAGACGATGTTTGCCAAATTTATAGATGTTATTCAAACGTTTTTAACTGAACCGGCAATATTAATTGGGATATTAGTCGGTGTTGGCTATGCGCTGGATAAAAAGACGCCTATAAAAATTATCACCGGTATGATCAGCGCGATGGTCGGTTTGATGATGGTGCTATTTGGCGGCTTTCAATTTTCAGCCACTTTTAAACCGGTTGCAGAGGCAGTCAGCAAGGCTTATGGCGTGCATGGATACTTAATGGATTCATACGCCATGAAAGCCGCGACGCAAATAGCGCTGGGCGATAATTTCGGCTATGTAGGATACGTTTTTGTACTGGCGTTTTTTACTAACCTGATATTAGTTTTATTTGGTCGTTATACCGGCGCAAAAGGTATATTTCTTACCGGTAATACCGGGGTCTCACATTCACAGGCGGTACTGTGGTTAATTGTCTTCTGGCTGGGGTTCGGTTGGGTACAATCCATTGTGATTGCCGGGGTATTGACCGGGGTCTTTTGGGCGTTTTCAACCACGCTTATTGTTAAACCCATCGCCAAAGTGACCAATAACGCCGGTTTTACCATCGCGCATAACCAGATGTTGGGACTGTGGTTTTTCTCGAAATTCGCGCATAAATTCGGCGATCCGGAAAAGCATGACGCCGAAAACCTGAAACTTCCCGGTTGGTTAGCCATTTTTAACCACAACGTGACGGCAATCGCCATTGTGATGACGCTCTTCGTTGGCGGTTTTTTATTGGCGACAGGGATCGATAACGTACAGTTAATGGCGAAAGGCAAACCCTGGTATATCTATATCATCAATCTGGGCCTGCAATTCTCTATGTATATGGTCATCTTGCTGCAGGGCGTGCGGATGATGGTAGGCGAAATTAACGGTTCGTTTAAAGGATGGCAGGATCGCTTTATTCCTAACGCTATACCGGCTGTGGATGTTGCTGCTTTATTACCTTTTTCGCCGAACGCGGCCACGCTGGGATTCGTCTTTTGTACCTTCGGCACGATTTTTTCCATGGGCATTCTGCTGCTCATCCATAGCCCTATTATGGTATTGCCTGGTTTTGTTCCGCTCTTCTTTTCCGGCGGTCCCATCGGCGTATTAGCCAACCGAATGGGGGGATATCGTTCCGTTATTATTTGTACTTTCCTGTTAGGGATTATTCAGACTTTCGGTACGGTATGGGCCATTCCTTTAACCGGGCTGGCAAAAGAAGGCGTGGGCTGGACGGGAATATTTGACTGGGCGACTCTGTGGCCTGCGATTTGTGAATTACTGAAATTTATTGCTTCAACGTTCCATCTTGGTCCTTATTCCATTTAATTGATTCGGTTTATATAAAGGATTTTATTATGAAAGATTCTGTAAATATTTTATTCGTATGCGGTTATGGTGTAGGCAGTAGCGTAATGTTACAGACTGTGGTTAAAAAAGCGTTAGCAAAATATGACTTCTCTTTTGATATGGAGCATACGGCAGCGGGAGAGGTCGGTGGATTTACCGACTGGGCAGATATATATGCGATTTCGAAAAAATTGCTTGATGTCGTTAGCCTCGATCCTAAACACGGACAATATCTCATTCCCATTGAAAATATCATGGATGGCGAATCAATAGGTAAACAGATTTACGATGTGGTAGAGAAAAATTTTCCGCACCTGCTCAACAAATGAGGGTGAGTCATGAAAGCGATTATTCTGCTGTTTGACAGTCTGAATAAAAACTATTTGCCGCCCTATGGCGATTTGCTAACGAAAGCGCCTAACTTTCAACGCCTGGCGGCACATGCCGCCACCTTTGACAATAGTTATGTCGGCAGTATGCCCTGTATGCCAGCCCGTCGGGAACTGCACACCGGGCGCTATAATTTCCTGCATCGTGAGTGGGGCCCGCTGGAACCCTTTGATGATTCCATGCCGGAATTATTGAAAAAAGCGGGGATCTACACCCATCTTATCAGCGATCATTTGCATTACTGGGAAGACGGCGGCGGTAACTACCATAACCGCTATAGCTCCTGGGACGTAGTACGCGGTCAGGAGGGCGATCACTGGAAGGCAAGTGTTGGCGAGCCGCCCATTCCGGAAGTACTGCGCGTTCCACAAAAACAAACCGGAGGCGGCGTTTCCGGGCTATGGCGTCATGACTGGGCGAACCGCGAATACATCCAGCAGGAAGCCGATTTTCCCCAGACGAAAGTTTTTGACGCCGGGTGCGATTTTATCCATAAAAATCATGCCGAAGATAACTGGTTATTGCAGGTTGAGACGTTCGATCCGCATGAACCGTTTTATACCACCGAGGAATATTTATCGCTCTATGACGATGAGTGGCAAGGCCCGCATTATGACTGGCCGCGCGGCAAAGTCAGTGAAAGCGAGGAGGCGATAGCGCATATTCGCTGTCGTTATCGGGCCCTGGTTTCCATGTGCGACCGCAATCTTGGACGTATCCTTGATCTGATGGATGAACACGATCTCTGGCGCGATACGATGCTGATTGTCGGTACCGATCACGGCTTCTTGCTGGGGGAGCACGGTTGGTGGGCTAAAAATCAAATGCCCTATTATAACGAGGTGGCGAATAACCCGCTGTTTATCTGGGACCCGCGCAGCGCGGTATGCGGAGCGCGGCGGCAGTCGCTGGTGCAGATGATTGACTGGGCGCCAACGCTACTGGATTATTTTCAGCAACCTATTCCCGCAGATATGCAGGGCCAACCGCTGGCGAAAGTCATTGCCAGTGATGAACCCGTCAGGGAAGGCGCGCTGTTTGGCGTGTTTAGCGGACATGTTAATGTTACCGACGGACGCTATGTTTATATGCGGGCCGCGCAACCGGGGCGTGAGCATGACATTGCGAACTACACGTTAATGCCGATCAAGATGAATGCGCGTTATGACGTGGATGAACTGGGAAAATTATCTCTGGCACCTCCGTTTAAATTCACTAAAGGGCTTCAGGTATTACGTATTCCGGCCAGGGAAAAATATAAAGGTGTGAATAGCTTTGGTCATCTCTTGTTTGATCTCAGAGACGATCCGCAGCAGCAACATCCTATTCATGATGAGGCCATCGAAGCAAGGATGATCAACTTACTTATCCGTTTGATGAAAGAAAATGATGCTCCGGCGGAGCAGTATCGCCGTCTGGGTCTGGATGTTATCTAAAAACGTAACAATGTTGTAAGCCGGGTACGCGTCAGCGTCACCCGGCAAGTATTAGTCCGAATCGCCTGTTGATGCAGGCGTTTGAGACTGATGACAAACTGTAGAATGCTCAATGGCGCTGCGCTTATCAGGCCAGGATGATTTCGTGGTCTGAATAAGGTATTTATACTGCCATTTCGCAACACGGTGGGCTAATCACATACGTCTTACTGTGGGAACCACTGATCGCTGATTTTCTGATAAGTGCCGTCCGCTTTAATGGCGGCCAGCGCATTATTCAGTTTTTCCAGCAACGCCTTATTGTCCGGGCGCACCGCGATGCCAAGTCCGGTACCGAAGTATTGCGGATCGGTCACTTTCTCTGTTGCCGGACCCAGTTGCGGATTCGTTTTCAGCCACTCATTGACCACTGCAGTATCGCCAAAGACACCGTCAATACGGCCATTTTTCAGGTCGATAATCGCATTCTGGTAGCTGTCGTAGGCCACGGTTTTGACCTCCGGATGTTTATCCTGGAGATATTTTTGATGCGTGGTGCCATTTTCCATACCGATACGCTTACCTTTTAGATCGGTAAAGGTCTTATAGGTGTCTTTTTTGGCAATCACCAGCGCGGAGTTCGCATAATAGGGATTGCTAAAGGCGACCTGCTTACTGCGCTCCGGGGTAATGTCCATTCCGGAAATGACGGCATCATATTTTCTGAATTTCAGCGCCGGGATAAGACTATCGAAAGCATGATTGGTAAAAGTACATTCTGCCTGCATTTGCTTGCATAATGCGGTTGCCAGATCGATATCGAAGCCCACAATTTTATTACTCGCATCCAGGGATTCAAACGGGGGATAGGTGGCGGAAACCCCGAAATTGATTTTTTCAGCGGCGATGCTGCCAGTGGCGAAAGAGGCGAGTAATGCGGCCAGAACTAACTTTTTCATGATGTCACTCCCGTAATCTTATGATTATGCGCCGTGTCTGCGGCATAGATTTACAATGCCATCAATTGAATTTATATGCAATAAAAATGATTAAATATTTTTAAATGGATAAAAAAAGACGGACAAGTTAACCACTTGTCCGTCGGGTTTATTCAATATTATGCATCGTAGGCTTGATAAGCGCAGCGCCATCTGACCATTGTCGAACGGCGGCGAGAATGCCTTATCCTGCCTGGTTAATTGCGCCGCTCAAATGCCAGGGCTTTACGCTCAATCAAACGCATCATCAGCGTCAATAGACCGTTGACGACCAGATAAATTACGCCTGCCGCGCCAAATACCATCACATCGTAGGTACGACCATAGAGCAACTGACTGTACCCCATGACCTCCATCAAGGTGATGGTATAGGCCAGAGAGGTACTTTTGAAGACCAGTACTACCTCATTAGAATAGGAGGAGAGGGCGCGTTTAAACGCATAGGGCAACAAAATCGCCAGCGTATCTTTCTTACTCATCCCCAGCGCGCCGCAGGACTGCCACTGACCTTCCGGAATCGCGCGAATCGCGCCATAAAATAGCTGCGTGGTATAAGCGGCGCTGTTTAGCGACAACGCGATCAGTGCGCACAGCCACGGTTCAGACAGTAGATGCCAGAGTAGCGGATACTCTTGCAGTGTCGGGAATTGACCGGGTCCGTAGTAGATCAGGAAAATTTGCACCAACAACGGCGTACCGGTAAACAACGTGATATAGCCGCGCACCAGCCACACCACGAACGGCGTTTTTAGTGTCAGGATAATGGTAAAAACTAACGCCAGCACCAAAGCGACGGCAATAGAAGCCACGGTCAGCGTCAGGCTGGTGTGTAGCCCTTTTAGCAGTTCAGGTAAGTACTCAAGCATTAGTCCGGCCTCCGCTCAAAACGTGTCGCGCGCAGGTCTATGCGTTTGAGAATGTACTGACTGATCAGCGTAATGACCAGGTAAATAGCCGCCGCAATAATGTACCAGTTAAACGGTTCCTGGGTGCGTGTGGCAATACTTTTGGTCTGTAACATCAGATCGTTAACGCTGATAAGGCTGACCAGAGCCGTATCTTTTAGCAACACCAGCCACTGATTACCCAGCCCTGGCAGGGCGTGACGCCACATCTGCGGCATCACCAGACGGAAAAAAATCGCCGTCTTTGATAATCCCAGTGCCTGACCCGACTCCCACTGACCAGACGGAACGGCTTTCAGCGCGCCGCGTAGCGTCTGCGACGCATAGGCCGCATACAGCAGGGACAACGCAATCACGCCGCACAGGAACGGACTGACGTCAAAGTTCTCAATCTCCATTTGCACCGGGATCTGTGTAAAGCCGAGATGGAGGGTAAACCCGTCAGACAGCGTAAGCAGGAGTTGCGAGGAGCCGAAATAGATAAACAGCACCACCAGAATTTCCGGCAGGCCGCGTAAAATAGTGACCAGCGCGGAGCCTATCCAGGCAATCGGGCGCCATTTTACGGACTCCCAGACGGCAAAGAACATGGCTAACGCGAGGCCAATGATCAGCGCGCAGACGGCAAGGCCGACGGTCATCCCGGCGGCGCTTGCTAAAGGAAAAAATTCGTTCATCAAAGATTACTTCTGGAACCATTTGTTATAGATGGTCTCGTAAGTCCCATCTTTCTTCACTTTTTCCAGCGCAGTATTGAATTTCTGCTGCAGCTCGGTGTTGCCCTGACGTACCGCGATACCCAGGCCGGTGCCGAAATAATCTTTATCGGTGACTTTATCGCCGACCGGCGCCAGCTTAGGATTGGCTTTCAGCCATTCGGTCACGACCGCCGTGTCGCCGAAAACAGCGTCGATACGGCCATTTTGTAGATCCAGCTTCGCGTTCTGATAGCTGTCATACGGTACGGTGGTGATTTCCGGATGCTTATCCATGATGAATTTCTGGTGCGTCGTACCGTTCTGCACGCCGACTTTCTTACCTTTCAGTTGATCGACGCTGGTGTATTTGCCCTGCTGACCCACGAACAGCGCGGAGTTGTCGTAATATGGCGTGGTAAACAGCACCTGCTTTTCACGTTCCGGCGTGATATCCATTCCCGCCATTACAGCGTCGAAGCGGCGGAATTTCAGGCTGGGGATCAGGCTGTCGAACGCCTGATTGGTAAAGGTACAGGAGGCGTCGATCTCTTTACATAGCGCGTTGGCCAGGTCGACGTCAAAGCCGACAATCTTGTTATTAGCATCCATCGATTCGAACGGCGGATAGGACGCTTCGGTCGCAAAACGAATGGTCTGGGCTGCTGTAGCGGAAAGGCTAAAGCCTGCAATTAGCGCGGCAATCAGAACTTTTTTCATTGTCATTGTCCCGAATCTTAGTGAGAGAGATAGTTTTTGAACGCTTCGGTCTGAGGGTGGGCAAAGCAACCCGCATCACCGTGCTCGACGATGTGACCATTTTCCATATAAATCACACGACTGGCGGTCTTACGCGCCACTTCGACTTCATGCGTAACGATCACCTGAGTAATGTTCGTTTCCGCCAGCTCATGAATAATACTGACGATTTGAGCGGTAATTTCCGGGTCCAGCGCGGCGGTCGGTTCATCAAACAGCAGCACCTGCGGCTCCATCATCAGCGCGCGGGCAATCGCGACGCGCTGCTGCTGACCGCCGGAAAGGTGCAACGGATAACGATCGCTATATGGCTTCAGACGTAGACGCTCCAGCAGCTTTTCTGCGCGCGCCAGCGCCTGATCTTTTGTCAGACCCAGTACGCGGCAGGGCGCTTCAATCAGATTCTGCACAACGGTGAGATGCGGCCAAAGATTATATTGCTGAAAGACCATTCCGACATTTTGACGTAGCTCACGAATCGCCTTATCGGACGGCGTTTTCGTAAAATCAAAATGGTTCCCGGCGATAGTCAGAGTGCCGGAGCGCGGCATCTCAAGCAGATTGAGTACACGCAGCAGCGAACTTTTACCCGCCCCGCTTGGGCCAAGCAACACCAGCGTTTCGCCTTCGGGGCAATCCAGCGTGATATCGAACAGCGCCTGATGCGCGCCGTAAAAGCAATTAATGCCGTTTAATTGAATACTCATTGACACTCGTATACAGGCAGTCTGATAGCTATTGAAGCCGCAGATAGTACCTTTCGCAGAATAGTTATGCAATATTTATGCGTTAAAAGTTAAATATATCCCACATTCTTCCCTAAACATAGCACAAAATAGCAGGAGGAATAGTAGGTAAGAAGAATTGTCGGCATCCCGGGCAGAATGCCAGACAATTTACGGGGGTATGGGTGCAAAAGCGGGGAATACTGGCTGTTAACGGTTTTCTATCGACTGGCGCAGCGTACCGGCAGGGGCATGGACATCTCCGCCCAGATAGCGAACGTCGTCAATCACCCAGCATGAGCCTTCGTGAATCATAAGCACTTCATCCTGCCAGCTTTGATCGCCCTGTTTTAACGCCACCCGCAGAGGAATGTTGCGCGCATCTCGGTTCGGAATGGTTGATGCGCTGGCGACGCTGGCGCTATCCGGCAGCGTAGCGCGGCTGGAGAACAGATCGCCGCTCATCAACTGACGGTGCTCCGTATCGCGGCTGGCGTCGGTCAACAATTTCGCCAGGTTATCACTCAAGTAGGGGCGAAGCGCAGCGATATCATTGCTGTGGTGTTGAATACGGTAGTCGTAAAATTGTTGAGCCACGCTGTCCGGGCCGCCTTCCACACACGCGCCGATACGCGGGCCATTATCTTTGTAGGCGGGAGTGACGGTCGTACAGGCGCTAAGCAGAAGCGCGCACGGGATGAGCAAAGAGAGTTTAGAATAGCGCATGATGATTTCCTTATAGGCGATCGAGCAAAAACCGATCTACGATAATCAATTATATCCTTTCAATGATAGCGTATCAGCTTGATAATGCGTTTGAGATCGTGTGCTTAGCTAACCTGGGAGATTCACTATGCAGTTTTCAACAACCCCAACGCTGGAAGGACAAAGCATCGTGGAGTATTGCGGTGTGGTAACGGGCGAAGCCATTTTAGGTGCCAATATTTTCCGCGATTTTTTCGCCGGCATTCGGGATATCGTCGGCGGACGTTCCGGCGCGTATGAGAAAGAGCTGCGTAAAGCGCGTGAAATCGCTTTCCAGGAACTTGGCGAGCAGGCTAAAGCGTTGGGCGCCGATGCGGTGGTAGGCATCGATATTGATTACGAAACTGTCGGCAAGGATGGCAGTATGCTGATGGTCAGCGTCAGCGGAACGGCGGTGAAAACGCGCCGATGAGAGCGCTACTGTGGCTGGTGGGTCTCGCGTTGCTGTTAACAGGCTGCGCGAGCGAAAAAGGAATTATCGATAAAGAGGGATATCAGCTTGATACCCGACATCGGGCGCAGGCGGCCTATCCGCGCATTAAAGTTCTGGTGATTCACTATACGGCGGAAAACTTTGACGTTTCGCTGGCGACGTTAACGGGTCGCAACGTCAGTTCGCATTACCTGATTCCCGCAACCCCTCCATTATATGGCGGTAAACCGCGCATCTGGCAACTGGTGCCGGAACAGGATCAGGCCTGGCATGCGGGCGTCAGTTTCTGGCGAGGCGCCACGCGTCTCAATGATACGTCTATTGGCATTGAGCTGGAAAATCGCGGCTGGCGAATGTCCGGCGGGGTGAAATCTTTCGCGCCGTTTGAATCCGCGCAAATTCAGGCATTGATTCCGTTAGCGAAGGACATTATCGCGCGCTATGACATCAAACCGCAGAATGTGGTGGCCCATGCGGATATCGCGCCGCAGCGTAAAGACGATCCCGGCCCGCGCTTCCCGTGGCGCGAGCTGGCGGCGCAGGGGATTGGCGCCTGGCCTGACGCCCAGCGTGTGGCGTTTTATCTGGCTGGACGCGCGCCGTATACGCCAGTCGATACCGCAACGGTGCTTGCGTTACTCTCGCGCTATGGTTATGAAGTCAAAGCCGATATGACGGCACGCGAGCAGCAGCGGGTGATTATGGCGTTCCAGATGCACTTCCGTCCGGCGCAATGGAACGGTATCGCAGATGCCGAAACGCAGGCGATTGCCGAAGCATTACTGGAGAAGTACGGCCAGGATTAACGCGGTAAATTTCCGTGATCGCGTAGCCAGGCGGCGGTGCGTTCAATGCCTTCGTCCAGCGTGACGATGGGCTGGTAGCCCAGCTCTTCCTGCGCGCGAGTCGTATCGAGCGTAAAATCAAAATTCAGTTTTGACACGCCGTAATGCGTTAGCGGGGGCTCTTTGGCGGATTTTTTGCCGAAGCGCTCCATACTGCGGGCGATCATATCCAGCATCGGGTAAGGCACAGAGCGAATGCGGCAGTCGATAGTCAGTTCATCTATTAACTTTTGTACGATGCTGCGTAAGGTGCGGTTTTCGCCGTTAGTGATGTTATAAGCGCGGCCAGAAGGCAGATGATCGCAGCCCGGCTGGCTGGCCAGCCACATGGCGTGGATCGCATTTTCATAGTAGGTCATATCGACCAGCGCGCTGCCCCCGTGCGGTAATAAGACGCTACCGTAATGGTGCATCATATGCGCCAGACGTGGGATAAATACTTTATCGTGTGGGCCAAACAGGCTTTGCGGACGCAACACCGTAAAACGTGTTTGCGGATTGGCCTGCGCCAGCAGATTAATCACCTCTTCGCCGGCGGCTTTACTGCGGGCGAACTCATTGGCAAACCGATGCGGACGGAAATCCTCTTTGATATCACGGTGATGGTGGTAATCAAAATAGAGCGAGGGAGAGGAGATATGAATAAAATTGCGCACGCCCCAGGCGACCGCCCATTCTCCCAGGCGGCGGGTGGCGCGAACATTCGCCAGATCGAAAGCTTGTTGGGTTCCCCAGGGCGAGGTAAAGCTGGAGCAGTGCCACAACGTGTCGATCCCGGCGAGCATCACTTTAGCCTGCGAGGAGACCAGTTCGGTTAAATCCGCATGGACGAACTCCGCGCCCATTTTTTCAAGCAGCTTGCCCATCGCTTCATTGCGACCCGTCGCTCTGACGCTGATGCCTTTATTGCGCAAAAATTCAACCGCGTTTCGACCTAAGCCGCTGGTGGCGCCGGTAACCAGTACCTTCATATCAATCCACTGTGTTTAATAAACCGTCGTGCGCATTCTTCCGTGAATTACGTCGGTATGCAATGGGAAACACGAAAGAATACAGCAACTTTTTCTCATTTTTCTGTGATTTGTTCTGCAAGTCGGGCAATACGCCTTGCCATTCCCCGGAAAATAAACAGGTGCGCCGGGATCATCAGTAGCCAGTAAATCAGGCCCGGCATTCCGTGTGGATGCCACCAGGCGCGCACGTCAATTTCGCGGTAGCAACCTTTATCGTGCAGCGTGAAGCTAAGCCGCCCCAGACCCGGCGCTTTCATGCCAAACAAGAGCGTGAGCTGTTTTTCTGGTTCGACAATGATCACTTTCCAGCTATCTACCGTATCGCCAGGCTTGAGCAAGGTATGCGACGGGCGGCCTTTCGCCAGTTTATGCCCCACCAGACGATCCATCGCGGCGCGCGTCTGCCACAAAATATTGCCGAAAAAATAGCCCTCTTTGCCACCCAGCCGATTTACGACCTGCCAGAGCGCCGATAGGCTGGCCGGGGTCTGCGCGGTAAAGCCCGCCTGCTTTGGAAAATAGCCGTATTCGGGATGCCAGCGGGCGAAGGCCAGCGCGTCGTAGCCCCAGTCGCTGGAGTTCACCAGTTTTTCTTCTTCTTTCAGCGTGCGGCGAACGGCGTCATCAAAGGTGATAAGCGTTTGGGGGATCAACTTTTTTAACGCGGCGTCATCGGCCAGCAAATCGTGCCTTAACCCCTGGATTAAGGCTTTTGCGGTAGTCGGCGGCACGGAGGTAATGACGTTTAAAAACCAGACCGAAATCCAGCGGGTCGGAAAAGGAACCGAGATTAGCGGACGCCGTTTACCGCTGACGGCCATAAAATGTTCAAACTGCTGCTGATAGCTTAATACCTGCGGCCCGGCGGCTTCCAGAATCCGATGCTCGCGCGCAGGGTGCTCCAGTAAGCCGACCAGGTAGTAGAGTAAATTTTCCAGGGCGATGGGCGTGGTGCGCGAACGCACCCAGCGCGGCGGTGTGAGTATTGGCAGGTTGTAAACCATGTCACGCATGACTTCGAAGGCGGCGGAGCCTGCGCCGACGATGATCCCGGCGCGTAATTCCGTCACCGGCACGCCTGCGTCGCGCAGCGTGTCAGCCGTAAGCTGGCGGGCGCGCAGGTGATCGGATTGCTCATGCGCCGGTGCCTGCAGTGAACTGAGGAAAATAAGTTGCTTAACCGGCGTCTGGCGCAGCGCGTCGCGCACGTTGAGCGCTGCCTGACGCTCATGGGCGATAAAATCGCCGCCTTCGCCCATGCCGTGTACCAGATAGTAAACGGTATCAATGTCGCGAAGCAGCGCGGGTAAATTTTCCGGCCAGTGCAGATCGACCTTATGACAACTGACGTTGGCGAGGCGCTGTTTTTCCAGACGTTCGACGCGCCGCGCCGCCGCCCGCACCTGATGCCCTTGCTGACTTAGCGCACAGACCAGGTGCTGGCCGATATAGCCGCTGGCGCCGAGAACCAGAATGCGTTGCGCCACGTTGCTCTCCTTAGCGGGCTAAAAAGGCGCGCCAGTGGGCGACGACGTCGGCAAGCTGTTCGCGAGAGACATCCAGATGCGTCACCAGACGCACAATCGGCGCGGCGTTAATCAGGATATTCCGTTCCCGTAAATAGTCGCCAAGCGCGGCGGCCTGTGCTTCGCCAACGCGAACAAACAGCATATTCGTTTCGTGGCGCATGACCTCCGCACCTGCTTCCCGAAGCTGCTGCGCCAGCCAGGCGGCGTTATCATGGTCCTCTTGCAGACGCGCCACGTTATGCTTCAGCGCATACAGTCCGGCCGCTGCCAGAATCCCGGCCTGACGCATTCCGCCGCCGACCATTTTACGCCAGCGCGTCGCGCGTTTAATGTAATCGCGGTTGCCGACCAGCAGCGAACCGACCGGCGTTCCGAGACCTTTTGACAGGCAGATGGTAAAAGAGTCGCAATACTGCGTAATCTCTTTTAACTCACAGCCGTAGGCAACCACCGCGTTAAAAATTCGGGCGCCGTCAACGTGCAGCGCCAGTCCACGTTCGCGGGTAAATGTCCAGGCGTCTTTCAGATACGCGCGCGGCAGCACTTTCCCGTTATGCGTATTTTCCAGACTGAGCAAGCGCGTGCGCGCGAAGTGGATGTCATCCGCTTTAATCTTCGCCGCCACGTTCTCCAGCGGCAGTGTACCGTCCGCGGCGGCGTCGATGGGCTGCGGCTGAATGCTGCCGAGCACCGCAGCGCCGCCAGCTTCATAGAGATAATTATGCGCGCCTTGACCGACGATATACTCTTCGCCGCGTTCACAATGGCTAAGTAGCGCGACCAGATTGGCCTGGGTGCCGGTGGGTAAAAAAAGCGCCGCTTCTTTACCGGAAAGGTCGGCGGCGTAGCGCTGAAGGGCGTTAACGGTAGGGTCATCGCCGTATACGTCGTCCCCGACCGGGGCGGTCATCATCGCCTCGAGCATGGCGCGGCCCGGTCGGGTAACGGTATCACTGCGTAAATCAATCATGGCACATCCCTGGATTTTAAAAGGTGATGTGCACTGTTTTACCTTAGCCAGTTCGTTTTCGCCAGTTCGATCACTTCATCGCCGCGGCCGCTAATAATGGCGCGTAGCATGTACAGGCTAAAGCCTTTCGCTTGTTCCAGTTTGATCTGCGGCGGGATCGCCAGCTCTTCTTTTGCCACGACCACGTCAACCAGTACCGGGCCGTCAATGGAAAACGCGCGCTGTAGCGCTCCGTCCACGTCTGCGGCTTTTTCCACGCGAATACCGGTAATGCCGCAGGCTTCGGCGATCCGCGCGAAATTGGTGTCGTGCAGTTCGGTACCGTCGGTAAGGTAGCCGCCGGCTTTCATTTCCATCGCCACAAAGCCCAGCACGCTGTTATTAAAGACGACGATTTTTATCGGCAGCTTCATCTGTACCACCGAGAGAAAATCGCCCATCAGCATACTGAAGCCGCCATCACCGCACATCGCGATAACCTGACGACCAGGCGCGGTGGCCTGAGCGCCGAGCGCCTGCGGCATCGCGTTGGCCATTGACCCGTGGTTAAACGAGCCCAGCAAGCGGCGCTTGCCGTTCATTTTTAGATAGCGGGCCGCCCAGACGGTCGGCGTGCCGACATCGCAGGTAAAAATAGCGTCGTCAGCGGCGAAATGACTAATTTGTTGCGCCAGATATTGCGGATGGATGGCTTTGTCGCTGAGTTTGGCTAAGTCATCAAGTCCCTTACGGGCGTCCCGATAGTGCTCCAGAGCTTTATCGAGGAATTTACGATTGCTTTTTTCTTCCACCAGCGGCAGCAGGGCGCGAAGCGTGGCTTTAATATCGCCCACCAGCGCCATGTCGACTTTGCTGTGTGCGCCAATACTACCCGGGTTGATGTCAATCTGAATGATTTTGGCATCGCTCGGATAAAAGGCGCGGTAGGGGAACTGGGTGCCGAGCAGGATCAGCGTATCGGCGTTCATCATGGTGTGGAAGCCAGAAGAAAAGCCAATCAGGCCGGTCATTCCCACATCATAAGGGTTATCGTACTCAACGTGCTCTTTGCCGCGCAGGGCATGAACGATTGGCGCTTTTAGTTTTGCCGCCAACGCGACCAACTCCTCATGCGCGCCCGCGCAGCCGCTACCGCACATCAATGCGATATTGCTGGAGTAGCGCAGCAGTTGCGCCAGTTTTTTCAGCTCTTCCTCCGCCGGCGTGACGACGGGGTGCGGGGCATGGTACCAATGAGTGACGGCGTTTTCAGGCGCGGGTTTCAGCGCTACGTCACCCGGAAGTACGACCACGGAGACGCCGCGATTTAGCACCGCTTTGCGCATGGCGATGGCGAGTACCTGCGGGATCTGCTCCGGGCTGGAAACCAACTCGCAATAGTGGCTGCATTCACGGAACAACTCCTGCGGGTGGGTCTCCTGGAAATAACCGCTACCGATTTCACTGGACGGAATATGGGCGGCGATCGCCAGAACAGGGACGTGGTTACGGTGGCAATCAAACAGGCCATTGATCAGGTGCAGGTTGCCCGGTCCACATGAACCGGCGCACACTGCCAGCTCGCCGGTAAGCTGCGCTTGTGCGCCGGCGGCGAAAGCGGCGACCTCTTCGTGGCGGGTTGGCATCCATTCAATGGTTCCCATACGATTAAGACTATCGCTCAGGCCGTTCAGGGAGTCGCCAGTGACGCCCCAGATTCGTTTTACGCCAGCCTGTTCCAGCGTTTTGGCGATAAAAGCAGCAACGGTTTGTTTCATGGTTCTCCATCTCCTTAAATGTGATAACGGTTACAAGTTTAGTTGAAGATGACGATGACGTTTTTCTTTGGCGAAGAGAGGGGCGAAAGGATGAAGTGAGTGGTAAATCGCCCGGTGGCGCTAACGCTTACCGGGCCTACTATGGAACGTTTACCGATTATGCGAGAACAAGATCGCCCTGCGGATGGCAGGAGCAGGCCAGTACGTAACCTTCGGCAATCTCCGCCTCGCTCAGCGTCATGGTGCTGCTCACCGTATAGTCGCCGGAAACGACTTTGGTTTTACAGCAGCCGCAAACACCTGCCCGACAGGCAGCGGCAACCGGTACTTTATTACTCTCCAGCGCCTCCAACAGCGTTGTACCGATCGGGGCATAAAATTCCTGCGCTGGCTGTAGTTTGGTGAATTTCAGGCCGCTGGTTGCCGTTTCCGCCACCGGCGTGAAGAACTTCTCTTTAAAGAAGCGCGTTACGCCAAGCGCTTTCACGCCCTGTTCGACGAAATCCATATAGGGCGCCGGGCCGCAGGTCATGATGGTGCGCGATGCCAAATCCGGTACGCGCTGTAACAATTCCGTGGTCAGACGGCCCGCGACAAAACCTTCCGTGGCATGATTTTCCGCCACTAGCGTGACCGGATACTGTCGCCACTCGTCGGCAAAAATCACATCATCCGGCGAACGGACGTTAAAGATGACCTGCACATCGGCCTGCGGGCGGTATTTCGCCAGCCAGCGACGCATCGACATGATTGGCGTTACGCCACAACCGGCGGCGAGCAGCAGAAACTTATCTTCTGTTTTATCGTCACAGGTAAAATCGCCCATTGCATCAGACAGCCAGATGTAATCGCCGCGCTTGATGTCATGGGTCAACCACTGTGAACCCGTGCCATCTTCAATCCGACGAACGGTCAGCGTGATATATTCACTGACGCCCGGCGTAGACGAAAGGGTGTAGGCGCGCAGCGTTTCCGCTGAATTACGCACGCTCACCAGCGCATACTGCCCGGCGCGGTAAGGGTAGTAGTCATGGCATAATAGCGCAATTGTCCATACATCCGGCGTCTCCTGACGGATGTGATGCACCTGCATTCGCCAGGGACATTGTGAGGTTGGCATCGTCATCATTGGCCTCCTTACGCGCTCAGCAATTGCTTCATGTCTTCTTCAACGGTGGTCACGGAGCGCAGACCGAACTTCTCGTTGAGGATAGCCAGCAGATCCGGCGTGAAGAAGCCCGGCGCGGTCGGCCCGGTGACAATATTTTTCACGCCTAATGACAGCAGCGTCAGCAGAATCACGATCGCTTTCTGCTCAAACCAGGAGAGCACCAGCGATAGCGGCAGATCGTTGACGCCGCAGCCCAGTTTTTCCGCCAGCGTCACCGCCAGGATAATCGCGGAGTAAGCATCGTTACACTGACCGGCATCGACCAGACGCGGCAGCCCTTCGATGTCGCCGAACTCCAGTTTGTTGAAACGGTATTTACCGCACGCCAGAGTCAGGATCAGGCAGTCATCCGGTACGCTGGTGGCGAAATCGGTAAAGTAGTTACGCTCGCCGCGCGCGCCGTCACAGCCGCCGACCAGGAAGATGTGGCGCAGTTTTTTACGACTGACCAGATCGATGAGCGTATCGGCAGCGCCGAGCAGGGTCTGACGGCCAAAACCGACGGTGATGAGATGCGGAATTTCGCTATACGGGAAGCCCGCCATCTGCTGCGCCTGGGCAATGACCGGCCCGAAGTCATCACCTTCAAGATGGCTAACGCCCGGCCAGCCGACGATGCTACGGGTCCAGATACGGTCGTCATAGCTGCCCACGGTCGGGTCGATAATGCAGTTAGAGGTCATCACGATTGGGCCAGGGAAGCGGGCGAACTCGACCTGCTGGTTCTGCCAGCCGCTGCCGTAGTTACCGACCAGATGCTTGAATTTACGCAGTTCCGGATAGCCATGTGCGGGCAGCATTTCACCGTGAGTGTAGACGTTAACGCCGGTGCCTTCGGTCTGCTCCAGCAGGTTGTAGAGATCTTTCAGATCGTGACCGGAGATCAGAATGCACTTGCCTTCAGTCGCTTTGACGTTGACCTGAGTCGGCGTTGGGTGGCCGTATTTGGTGGTTTCACCGGCATCCAGAATGCTCATCACTTTAAAGTTCATCTGGCCGATTTCCATTGCGCACTCCAGCAGCGCGTTCATATCAGCAGGCCAGGTGCCGAGCCAGGCCATGATTTTGTGGTACTGGGCGTAAATGTCGTTGTCGTATTGACCGAGAACGTGCGCGTGCTCCATATACGCCGCCGCGCCTTTCAGACCGTACAGGCACAGCAGACGCAGGCCGAGGATATTCTCGCCAATGGCGGCTTTGTCTTTATTCGGGGTAAATTCCGCCGCCTGACGTTGCAGTTCGCCCAGATCGTCGCTAACCAGTTGCAGATCGGCCATCGGATTGTCGCAATGCGCATTGGCATCCACGCTCAGGCACTGCGCTTTCAACGCTTCACGCAAGGCAATCGCTTCACGGGCGTAGCCGACGATACGCGGAGAGTCGAAGTTAACGTTGGTCAGCGTGGAGAAAAACGCGCGCGGCGCAAAGTTATCAACGTCGTGATTAATGATGCCATATTCACGGGCCTTCACCGCCCAGGCAGACAAACCTTGCAAAGCCGCAATCAGCAGATCCTGCAGATCGGACGTTTCAGCTGTTTTACCGCACATTCCCTGCGCGTAGGAGCAGCCGTTTCCGGCTGGTGTACGGATGGTTTGTTCACATTGCACACAAAACATGGTCACACCTTTTAAAGTTATATTTAATATACATGTTTAAGGTTATGCCTGTGAACAAAGGGATAAAAGGGATTTCTGCCATAATGTGCAAGGAGATTGATTTAGCGCAATTTTGGCGGCAGATGCCTACCGCCAAAGAGGTATCAGGCCGAGAAGAACGCCATTAAGAGGGGGACCAGCAGGCTGAGGATAAAGCCATGTACGATAGCCGCCGGAACAATCTCTACGCCGCCGGAGCGCTGTAATACCGGCAACGTAAAGTCCATTGAGGTCGCTCCGCACAGGCCCAACGCCGTTGAACGGCTGCGGCGAACCAGGCCGGGAATAAGCATAATGGCTAAGAGTTCGCGGGCCAGATCGTTAAAAAATGCCGCGCTGCCGATAACCGGTCCAAACGACTCCGTCAGCAAAATACCGGAAAGAGAGTACCAGCCGAAACCTGACGCCATCGCCAGGGCGGTTTTTAGCGGTAAATCCAGGATAAACGCATTAATCACGCCGCCCAGTAATGAGCTTGCCACGACAACGACCGCGACCATCATTCCCCGGCGGTTAAGCACAATTTGCTTTAAGGTCATGCCGCTATTTCGTAGCTGAATCCCCACCAGGAACAATAAAAAGATCAGCGTATATTCACTGGCTTCGGTGGCGTGCTGTAAAACAGAGAGTCCGCTCAGGCCGATAACAAACCCCAATACCACTACGCCGCACAGTTGCAGCGACTCCAGCGCCATGGCAATACGCGAAGGCAGTTTTTCCTGCTGATGATGGTGACGCCACGGGAGGATACGTTCCAGCCACAATAAGGCAGCGATATTACACAATAAAATAATCGTAATACTGACGGCGGAATAATGAAAAATCGCCACCAGATTACTGGCGAGGTTATCCAAAAACGCCAGGCTTATTCCCATAAAAAAGAGAATAAGATACACGATCCAGCTCAGTAGCCGGTTAATAAGTTGTAATGCGGCTTTATGTCGCAGTGGAATGAGATAGCCCACAATCAGTGGAACCAGAATGATTAAAAGTCCTGAAAACATGAACAGCCGGGCCCTTTTTTATTGTTTGAATAGCGTACATGACACTACCGAATTCCAGACTATCAGTAAAGCGACACCGTCAGCCGTACATTTATCATACAGTTGCCTCAGGCAAAGGGGGGAATATCACGCCAGGCGGAAGCATTTGCCGTTATACTGCGGTGAGTTTAATGGAGTGGTGACGCTTTTCTGGAGGAAGCATGATTCTCGAACGCGTTGAAATAGTGGGATTTCGCGGTATCAACCGACTGTCGTTGATGCTGGAGCAAAACAACGTGCTGATTGGGGAAAACGCCTGGGGCAAATCCAGCCTGCTGGATGCGCTGACTCTGTTATTGTCGCCGGAACTCGATCTCTACCATTTTGTCCGTGAGGATTTCTGGTTTCCGCCTGGCGACATAAAAGGACGCGAGCATCACCTGCATATTATTCTGACTTTTCGCGAAACGCAGCTAGGGCGGCATCGGGTACGTCGTTATCGAGCGCTGGAAGCATGCTGGTCGCCTTGCGAGGATGATTTTCACCGTATTTTTTATCGGCTAGAGGGCGAATGCGGCGCCGATGGTAGCGTGATGACGCTGCGCAGTTTTCTCAATAGCGATGGGCAGCCATTGCCGGTGGAAAATATTAACGATCAGGTGCGCCACCTGGTTCGTCTGATGCCAGTGCTACGTTTGCGCGATGCGCGCTTTATGCGACGTATTCGCAACGGTACGGTGCCCAATGTGCCGGATGTTGAAGTCACGGCCCGACAGCTGGATTTTCTGGCGCGTGAGCTGGCGACCCGGCCGCAAAATTTAACCGACGGGCAGATTCGTCAGGGACTGTCCGCGATGGTGCAACTGCTTGAACACTATTTCTCAGAGCAGGGCGCAGGACAGGCGCGTCACCGACTCATGCGCCGACGTTCGCAAAATGAGCAGCGTAGCTGGCGCTATCTGGATATTATTAATCGGATGATCGACAAACCGGGCAGCCGGTCGCATCGGGTGATCCTGCTGGGGCTTTTCTCCACGCTGTTACAGGCGAAAGGGACGCTGCGGTTACATAAAGACGCGCGACCATTACTTCTGGTGGAAGATCCGGAAACCCGTTTACATCCCATTATGCTTTCAGTCGCCTGGCAATTGCTCAATCTGTTACCGCTACAGCGGATAGCGACGACTAACTCAGGCGAATTGCTCTCGCTAACGCCGGTGGAGCATGTCGTACGGCTGGTGCGCGAATCTTCCCGCGTCGCCGCCTGGCGTTTGGGCCCGGGCGGGTTAAGCGCGGAAGATGGACGGCGCATCGCCTTTCATATCCGCTTTAATCGCGCGTCGTCGCTGTTTGCGCGTTGCTGGCTACTGGTGGAAGGCGAGACGGAAACCTGGGTTATTAATGAGCTGGCGCGTCAGTGTGGACATCATTTTGATGCGGAGGGCATTAAAGTCATTGAGTTTGCTCAGTCCGGTCTGAAACCGCTGGTGAAGTTCGCCCGCCGTATGGGAATCGAGTGGCATGTCTTGGTGGATGGCGACGAAGCGGGGAAAAAATATGCCGCGACGGTCCGCAGCCTGCTTAATAACGATCGGGAAGAAGAACGCGAACATCTCACGGCGCTGCCTGCGCTGGATATGGAACATTTTATGTATCGTCAGGGCTTTGCCGATGTTTTTCACCGGGTTGCGCAGCTTCCGCCTAATGTACCGATGAATACCCGGAAAATTATCACTAAAGCTATCCACCGCTCGTCAAAGCCGGATTTGGCGATTGAAGTCGCGATGGAAGCCGGGCGGCGGGGAATTGACGCCGTGCCGCCGCTGTTCAGAAAGATGTTCTCGCGCGTGGTTTGGCTGGCGCGGGGCCGGGCGGATTAGCGTTTGAATGTGGCCGAAACCTGTTCGACAACGCTATCGAGTAAAGCATAGCGGCGGCGATACTCGGCCCGTTTTTTACTGGCGATCTCCGCTTCGCTTTTTCGGGCGATCGCCAGCGGTAGCGTATAGTAATTCCCTTTAATTCTTTCACCGCCTAACGATTCCCAAAACGCGTCATAGTCGGCATGCATTTGCGTCTTTTTATCCATGTATCGCCAGCTACGGTAAACGTGCGCATCGTTACTCACGGCTATAATCTGCTCCGCCTGAAAGACTTGCGCAAACTGACAGAGAGCCTCCATCACGATGCGTTTGGGAAAAAGACCATGGCAGGCTTTGGTCGCCTGCTGGATAATTTCGTGAGGAACGTCGTTTGCCGCGCCCTGTAATCCGCCGATAAATAGTGTGCGTTGTTGGTTAAAGCGACACAGGGTAAATGTGATCTCTGCCAGAATACGTAACTGTGCGTCGCGAACAACAATAGTGCTTTCACCTTCTTTATCCAGTGAGACCAGACTGACTAAATCAAGTTGAAACAACTCGCCGGTTTTAGTTTCAAATTTAGCAAGATTCAGGCCATACTGACTTAAATAGCTAACTTGTTGTTCCCGCGATAAAAGTTGGCGCATCTGTTGATAATGAAAACACAGAGCGTCTAAGGCGAAATCGCGTTTAATATTTACAGCCATATAAGGACGATGTAGCCGAATAGGCAAACGCGGCTGACGAGCAAGTAACGTATTTAACTCCGGCCATTGGGTGAGATTGGTCAGTAATTGGCTGGTCGCACGCGGCATGACTAATGAGCGGATTAAAAACTTGCGACGAAAGCTGGCTTTACGCCAGAATTTTCCTGGCTGTAATTGCCCGCGCGTCAGACGAATAAATAATTGTAAAGGAGAGATGTGATCTGAAGTGTACCAGGTATTATCTGTAAGCTGTGTCATGATCGTAATCCGCGACATAAGATTGTCGAGATTGAACCACAGGAAACATTAACCAATCGTCAATACAGCCGACGCTATCTTTATTGTGTCAGGTTTGTTTAGATACGGTTTACTTTCTGGTTAAAATTTTGCCGTCAGGGTTTCTATGCGTGCTAAGGGAAAGAAATTTAAAAAGCGTTATCTGGCCATTATTTTAATTCTTTTAGTGGGGGGGATGGTTAGCTGGCGAATGATAAATGCGCCGCTGCCAACTTATCAGACATTAATCGTGCGGCCAGGCGATCTTGAACAGAGTGTACTGGCGACTGGAAAACTGGACGCGTTGCGTAAAGTGGATGTCGGCGCGCAAGTGAGCGGCCAGTTGAAAACGCTGCTGGTCTCCATTGGAGATAACGTTAAAAAAGATCAGCTACTCGGCGTGATTGACCCAGATCAGGCGGAGAACCAGATAAAAGAGGTCGAGGCCACCCTGATGGAGCTGAACGCGGAGCGTCAGCAGGCAGCCGCTGAGTTAAAGCTGGCGCGGGTTACGCTGGCGCGCCAGCAGCAGTTAGCTAAGACTCAGGCGGTATCGCAACAGGATCTGGATACCGCGGCGACGGAGATGGCGGTTAAACAGGCGCGTATTGGCACCATAGATGCCCAGATCAAACGTAATCGGGCCTCGTTGGACACCGCGAAAACCAACCTGGAATATACCCGTATTGTTGCCCCCATGGCGGGGGAAGTGACGCAAATCACTACCCTGCAAGGACAAACGGTGATTGCAGCTCAGCAGGCGCCCAATATTCTGACGCTGGCGGATATGAGCACCATGCTGGTAAAAGCGCAGGTCTCGGAAGCGGACGTGATCCATCTTCGGGCGGGGCAGAAAGCATGGTTCACCATTGCAGGCGATCCGCAAACGCGCTATGAAGGCGTTTTAAAAGATATTCTGCCGACGCCGGAAAAGGTCAACGACGCTATTTTTTATTACGCCCGGTTTGAAGTGCCGAATCCCAAAAGAATCTTGCGTCTTGATATGACCGCACAGGTTTATATTCAACTCATGGATGTCAAAAATGTGCTGATTATTCCTCTCGCCGCGCTTGGCGAACCGGTGGGCGGCAATCGTTATAAAGTGGCGCTGTTGCGTAACGGCGAAAAACGTGAGCGCGAAGTGGTCATTGGCGAGCGTAACGATACAGACGTGGAAGTGGTTAAAGGTCTGGAAGCGGGCGATGAGGTGATCATCGGCGAGAGCAGGCCAGGAGCGGCGCCATGACAGCATTGCTTGAACTGCGCAATGTGAGTCGCAGCTACCCCTCAGGAGAAGAGCAGGTGGCGGTGTTAAAAGATATCTCCCTGCAAATCCACGCCGGGGAGATGGTGGCGATCGTCGGCGTTTCCGGTTCTGGAAAATCAACGCTGATGAATATCCTCGGGTGCCTGGATAAACCGACCAGCGGCACTTATCGGGTGGCGGGGCGGGACGTCTCTACGCTGGACCCGGACGCGCTGGCGCAGCTGCGGCGTGAGCATTTTGGCTTTATCTTTCAGCGATACCATCTGTTGTCGCATTTAACGGCAGCGCAAAATGTTGAAATCCCCGCCGTCTACGCCGGCATTGAACGCAAAAAACGCCAGGCGCGCGCCAGAGAGTTGCTTTTGCGGCTGGGATTAAGCGATCGCGTCGATTACCCACCTTCACAGCTTTCTGGCGGACAGCAGCAGCGTGTCAGCATTGCCCGCGCGCTGATGAACGGCGGACAGGTGATTCTGGCGGATGAGCCGACCGGCGCGCTGGATAGCCATTCCGGCGAAGAGGTGATGGCGATTTTGCGCCAACTGCGCGATCGCGGACATACGGTGATCATTGTGACGCACGATCCGCTGATTGCCGCCCAGGCGGAGCGGATTATTGAAATTCACGATGGCAAGATTGTCCATAATCCGCCCGCGCAGGAAAAGAAACGCGAACAGGGCGTTGACGTTGCCGTAGTTAATACGGCTCCCGGCTGGCGGCAATTTGCCAGCAGCTTTCGCGAAGCGCTGTCGATGGCGTGGTTAGCGATGGCCGCTAACAAAATGCGTACTTTACTGACCATGCTGGGAATTATTATCGGTATTGCGTCGGTGGTGTCGATTGTGGTGGTCGGCGACGCCGCAAAAAAGATGGTACTGGCGGATATCCGCGCTATGGGCACTAACACGATTGATATTCATCCAGGCAAAGATTTTGGCGACGACAACCCGCAGTATCGACAGGCGCTGAAATATGACGATCTGGTGGCTATTCAGAAACAGCCGTGGGTTAACTCTGCGACGCCCAGCGTTTCAAAGAGCCTACGTCTTCGCTATGGCAATATTGATATTGCCGTAAATGCTAATGGCGTCAGTGGCGATTATTTTAACGTTTACGGCATGTCCTTTAGGGAGGGGAACACCTTCAATGCTGTACAGCAACAGGATCGCGCGCAGGTGGTGGTGCTAGATGCCAACACGCGACGCCAGCTATTTCCAAATAAAGCGAATGTCGTAGGGGAAGTGGTGCTGGTGGGTAATATGCCGGTTATTGTTATTGGCGTGGCGGAAGAGAAACCGTCCATGTACGGCAATAGCAATCTGTTGCAAGTTTGGTTGCCCTATAGCACGATGTCAGATCGCATAATGGGTCAGTCATGGCTTAACTCGATCACCGTTCGTGTGAAAGATGGCGTTGATAGCGATCAGGCTGAACAGCAGCTTACCCGCCTGCTCACCTTACGCCACGGTAAAAAAGACTTCTTCACCTGGAATATGGACAGCGTCCTGAAAACGGCTGAAAAAACCACCTATACTCTTCAGTTATTTCTGACGCTGGTGGCCGTCATTTCGCTGGTTGTCGGCGGCATCGGCGTTATGAATATTATGCTGGTTTCCGTCACCGAGCGAACGCGTGAAATCGGCATCCGTATGGCGGTAGGCGCGCGCGCCAGCGATGTGCTACAGCAGTTTCTTATTGAAGCGGTGCTGGTTTGCCTGGTTGGGGGAGCGCTGGGGATTAGCTTGTCGATGTTCATCGCATTTATGCTACAGCTTTTCCTGCCCGGCTGGGAGATCGGTTTTTCACTGACTGCGCTGGCGAGCGCGTTTTTATGTTCGACGTTTACTGGGATACTGTTTGGTTGGCTACCGGCGAGAAACGCGGCGCGACTGGACCCGGTGGATGCGCTGGCAAGGGAGTAATCTTGCTGACGTCATTTGTCGGCCTGATAAGATGTAACAGTGTCGCTATCAGGAACTGGCGTTAAATAAAAATGCCAGCCGATCGGGCTGGCATTTTGCCTCCTGGATGTACACAATGAGACAGAGGAGCTATGCAACGGCCTCTGCTTCGATGGGCACGATGACGCTGGCGTGATTGCCTTTTGGCCCCTGGTGTACATCAAACCGGACAGACTGTCCGGCTTTAAGCGTTCTGTAACCATCCATTTGAATGGTGGAATAATGGGCGAAAATATCCTCGCCGCCGCCTTCAGGGCAGATGAAACCAAACCCTTTGGCATTATTGAACCACTTTACAGTACCCGTTTCCATGCTTCGACATCCTTCGTAAATCTTATATAAGTAAGATGGAATGAACCGGTGACGGAGTGGGGGCTGTTCAAAACCTCACCAACTCTCGACATTACAATTTAGAGAAATCAGGCGAGGCGTCAAGCATCAGGCAGGGGGGATCGGGTAAAAATGAATCAAAAATTTGAAGCAGTTAACGCTATTGCCGGGAATGTGACAGATGTCGCGGATGGTACTGATAGATGTTAGTTATCTATCAATTGAGGTAGATTGATTGTGTGCATAGACTCTGGTCAGCGGCAGATTTTCCTGCCGACAACCGTAACCGATAATGACGACTGACGATGGGTAAGACGAACGATTGGCTGGATTTTGACCAGCTGGTGGAAGATAGCGTGCGCGACGCGCTAAAACCGCCATCTATGTATAAAGTGATATTAGTCAATGATGATTACACTCCGATGGAGTTTGTTATTGACGTGTTACAAAAATTCTTTTCTTATGATGTAGAACGTGCAACGCAATTGATGCTTGCGGTTCACTATCAAGGCAAAGCCATCTGCGGCGTGTTCACCGCCGAGGTGGCGGAAACCAAAGTGGCGATGGTGAACAAGTATGCAAGGGAGAACGAGCATCCGTTGCTGTGTACGCTGGAAAAAGCCTGAATGCAGGTATAAAAATTGGGGGAGGTGCCTATGCTCAATCAAGAACTGGAACTCAGTTTAAACATGGCTTTCGCCAGAGCGCGCGAGCACCGTCATGAGTTTATGACCGTCGAGCATCTGTTGCTGGCGCTGCTCAGCAACCCATCGGCTCGCGAAGCGCTGGAAGCATGCTCCGTGGATCTGGTGGCGCTCCGTCAGGAACTCGAAGCCTTCATTGAACAAACCACACCCGTACTGCCTGCCAGTGAAGAAGAGCGTGATACGCAGCCGACGTTAAGTTTCCAGCGTGTCCTGCAACGTGCCGTCTTCCACGTTCAGTCTTCCGGGCGTAGTGAAGTGACTGGCGCGAATGTGCTGGTGGCTATCTTTAGCGAACAGGAATCACAGGCGGCTTATCTGCTGCGTAAGCATGAAGTGAGCCGTCTGGATATCGTGAACTTTATTTCTCACGGGACGCGAAAAGACGAACCGAGCCAATCTTCCGATCTCGGCAATCAGCCAACTGGCGACGAACAAGCTGGTGGGGAGGAACGTATGGAAAACTTCACGACGAATCTTAACCAACTTGCTCGCGTGGGCGGCATCGATCCGCTGATTGGCCGTGAAAAAGAATTGGAACGCGCGATCCAGGTCTTGTGTCGTCGCCGTAAAAATAACCCGCTGCTGGTGGGGGAATCCGGCGTTGGCAAAACGGCGATTGCCGAAGGGCTGGCCTGGCGTATCGTGCAGGGCGATGTGCCGGAAGTGATGGCCGATTGCACCATTTACTCGCTGGATATCGGTTCGCTACTGGCGGGCACCAAATACCGCGGCGATTTTGAAAAACGGTTTAAGGCGTTGCTGAAACAGCTTGAGCAGGATACCAACAGCATCCTGTTTATCGATGAAATCCATACCATTATCGGCGCTGGCGCGGCGTCGGGCGGACAGGTGGATGCGGCAAATCTGATTAAACCGCTGCTTTCCAGCGGCAAGATCCGGGTGATCGGCTCAACGACCTATCAGGAGTTCAGCAATATTTTTGAGAAAGACCGCGCATTAGCGCGCCGTTTCCAGAAAATTGATATTACCGAGCCTTCGGTAGAAGAGACGGTGCAAATTATCAACGGCTTGAAACCTAAGTACGAAGCGCACCACGACGTGCGTTATACCGCGAAAGCGGTGCGTGCGGCGGTCGAGCTGGCGGTAAAATATATCAATGACCGCCATCTGCCGGATAAAGCCATTGACGTGATTGACGAAGCGGGCGCGCGGGCGCGTCTGATGCCGGTGAGCAAACGTAAGAAAACGGTCAACGTGGCGGATATTGAGTCCGTAGTGGCGCGAATTGCGCGAATTCCTGAAAAGAGCGTCTCGCAGAGCGATCGCGATACGCTGAAGAACCTGGGCGATCGTCTGAAAATGCTGGTCTTCGGCCAGGATAACGCGATTGAGGCGCTGACCGAAGCTATTAAGATGAGTCGTGCGGGTCTGGGCCATGAGCATAAACCTGTCGGCTCATTCTTGTTCGCCGGGCCAACTGGCGTAGGGAAAACTGAAGTTACGGTACAGCTTTCAAAAGCGTTGGGTATTGAGCTGTTGCGCTTCGATATGTCCGAATATATGGAGCGTCATACGGTGAGCCGTTTGATCGGCGCGCCTCCGGGATACGTCGGTTTCGACCAGGGTGGGCTGCTGACGGATGCGGTGATTAAGCATCCTCATGCGGTGCTGTTGCTGGATGAGATCGAAAAAGCGCACCCGGATGTCTTTAACCTGCTGCTGCAGGTGATGGATAACGGTACGCTGACCGATAACAACGGCCGTAAGGCGGATTTCCGCAACGTGGTGCTGGTGATGACCACCAACGCCGGCGTGCGAGAAACCGAACGTAAATCTATTGGTCTTATTCATCAGGACAACAGTACCGATGCGATGGGCGAGATCAAGAAAGTGTTTACGCCGGAGTTCCGTAACCGTCTCGACAACATTATTTGGTTCGATCATCTGTCTGGCGAGGTGATTCATCAGGTTGTCGATAAGTTTATCGTCGAGTTGCAGGCCCAGTTGGATCAGAAAGGCGTCTCCCTGGAAGTCAGTCAGGAAGCGCGCGACTGGCTGGCGGAAAAGGGCTATGACCGGGCGATGGGCGCACGACCGATGGCGCGTGTGATTCAGGATAACCTGAAAAAACCGCTGGCCAATGAGTTGCTGTTTGGATCGCTGGTTGACGGCGGACAGGTCACCGTCGCGCTGGATAAAGAGAAAAATGCGTTGACGTATGGCTTCCAGAGTGCGCAAAAGCACAAGCCGGAAGCCGCGCATTAATCTTCGTTTCACTGCCGTACAAACCGGGCCTTAGCGCCCGGTTTTTTTACGCCGGCTAATAGTTAGCCTGATGGCGTTGTGCTCGCGGTAGGCGGACAAGGCGCTTGTAAATTGCGTCATCATCCGGTAATCGACGGGGGTTTAATGCGAAAAAAAGCCCGTACTTTCATACGAGCTCTTTCTTGAATATGGCGGTGAGGGGGGGATTGACTCGCTGCGCTCGCCCTTCGGGCAGTCTCCTCGCAGGCTCGTCGTCTGTCCAACTGGCTGCGCCAGTTGTCGAACCCCGGTCGGTGGTTCTCATCCCCCCTTGGTTTGGGGGATACATATAAGCAAAAAGCCCGTACTTCTGTACAGGCTCTCAACTTAAATATGGCGGTGAGGGGGGGATTGACTCGCTTTGCTCGCCCTTCGGGCAGTCTCCTCGCAAGCTCGTCGTCTGTCCAACTGGCTGCGCCAGTTGTCGAACCCCGGTCGGGTGTTCTCATCCCCCCTGTAGGGTGGCTTTATGTGAAAAAAAAGCCCGTACTTTCGTACGAGCTCTTTCTTGAATATGGCGGTGAGGGGGGGATTCGAACCCCCGATACGTTGCCGTATACACACTTTCCAGGCGTGCTCCTTCAGCCACTCGGACACCTCACCATATTGTATTGCTGCCTGACCACTTGGGGGGCAACGGGGCGCTACTATAGGGAGTTGCGCTAAAACGGTCAAGCAGAATTTACATATTCACTGTCGTTTGCTCATGCAATAGACATAATCCCCGCCCAAACTGGCGCGGGGGGGCAAATTAGCGCTGTGAATCCAACATTTCGTTGTTTTTCACCACATCCTGCGCTTTGCTGTAGCTTTCGATCAGCAGTTGATAGGCCGGGAATACCTGAGTATAAACGTCGGCCCACGCGGCGGCGTCTTCACGGTTCCAGGTGCCTTGCAGCTCAGAGGCGACCGCGGCAGTATCCATCGGTACGACGCCAGCCTGTACGATACGCGCCAGGGTGATCTCCTGCGCCATCTTACTGTAGGTACCGGATGCGTCGATCACGGCAAATACCTTATAACCTTCCGCTACCGCGCTAATGGCCGGGAATGCCATGCACACGCTGGTAATCGTCCCGGCAATGATCAGCGTCTTACGACCCGTCGCTTTTACCGCCTTAACGAAATCTTCGTTATCCCAGGCGTTAATTTCACCTTTGCGCGCAATGTACTGCGCATGTGGCGCATTAGCGTGGATCTCCGGGATCAGCGGGCCGTTCGGACCTTGCGGTACGGATGCCGTGGTAATGACCGGCATTTTCGCTAACGTCGCCATCTTCGCCAACGCCGCGGCGCGAGCGCGTAATTCCGGCATTGGCATATCGCCTACGGTCTGGAAAAGACCGCTTTGATGATCGATTAAAAGCATTACGGAATCGTTAACATCAATTACCGGGCGCAAACCATTAAAATTAGCAGGACTTGACATCGTGTTCTCCTTCATGTTTTCAGATTTGGCCAAAACGGCCGGAGTTGAAATCGCGGACTGCTTCTGCGATCTCTTGTTTCGTGTTCATAACAAATGGGCCGTAACCCACAATCGGTTCATTCAGCGGCTCGCCTGATAACAGCAATACGCTGGCGTCGCTGCTGGCCTCAAGGTGCAGCGTTTTCCCTTGCTGGCTCAATACCACCAGTTGCGCTTCGTTGACCGGCGTCGTGCCGTTCACCGTGATATTGCCTTTCAGTACCACCAGCGCGGTGCTCCATCCTTCCGGCTGTGCCAATGTAAGCTGGCGATTGCGTTGCAGGCGCATATCCCAGACATTGAGCGGCGAGAAAGTGTGCGCTGGGCCTTTTGTCTCTTCATAACGCCCTGCGATGACCCGCACGACTCCGGCGTCATCCGGCAACGTAACGGTCGGGATAACATCGTGGGTAATGCTTTGATAACCCGGGGTGGTCATTTTGTCCTTCATGGGAAGGTTAACCCACAACTGCACCATTTCCAGTTCGCCGCCCCGACGGGTAAACGCGTCGGAGTGGAACTCTTCATGCAAAATGCCTGCGCCTGCGGTCATCCACTGAACGTCGCCCGGGCCGATAACGCCGCCGCGACCGGTAGAGTCCCGGTGCTCGACTTCGCCACTATAAACAATCGTCACGGTCTCGAAACCGCGGTGTGGATGCTCTCCAACGCCGCGTTTTTCATTACCCGGCGTAAATGTGTGCGGCCCGGCATAATCCAGCAGCAGGAATGGACTCAACTGCTGCGCATGTGACTGATAAGCAAAGAGTGAACGAACCGGAAATCCATCGCCAACCCAGTGCGGGCGAGGTGCGGTATAGACGCCTGTAATCTGTTTCATGGTGTTCTCCTCAGTGGCGTTGTCTTGATGTGAATAAGCTTATATTCATGACAAAAGGTTCGGTAGTGGCTAAAATGGCTCATACCGTTCCATTAATAGGACAATGTAATGATAAAAACGGATCTCAATGATTTTGCGTGGTTTGTGCATGTGGTCGAAGAGGGTGGGTTTGCCGCGGCGGGGCGTGCGCTTGATGAACCAAAATCAAAACTGAGCCGGCGTATTGCGCAACTGGAGGAACGGCTGGGCGTGCGATTGATTCAGCGAACTACCCGGCAGTTTAACGTTACCGAAGTGGGACAAACATTCTATGAGCACTGTAAAGCGATGCTGGTGGAAGCTCAGGCGGCGCAGGATGCCATTGCCGCATTGCAGGTAGAGCCTCGCGGTATCGTGAAGCTGACCTGCCCGGTGACGCTGCTGCATGTACACATCGGCCCAATGCTGGCGAAATTTATGGCGCGTTATCCTGATGTTTCGCTACAGCTTGAAGCGACCAATCGTCGGGTGGACGTCGTAGGGGAGGGGGTGGATGTGGCGATTCGCGTCAGGCCGCGCCCGTTTGAAGATAGCGACTTGGTGATGCGCGTCCTGGCTGACAGAGGGCATCGCCTGTTTGCCAGCCCGGATCTTATCGCACGGATGGGAATCCCTTCCGCGCCGGCGGAGTTGAGTCATTGGCCAGGGCTAAGTCTTGCATCCGGCAAGCATATCCACCGCTGGGAACTTTACGGCCCGCAGGGCGCGCGTGCGGAAGTCCATTTTACCCCGCGTATGATTACTACAGACATGTTGGCGCTACGCGAGGCGGCGATGGCGGGCGTGGGGCTTGTGCAGTTACCTGTCTTAATGGTGAAAGAACAGCTGGCCGCCGGTGAACTGGTCGCGGTGCTGGAAGAGTGGGAGCCCCGGCGGGAGGTTATTCATGCTGTGTTCCCATCCCGGCGAGGATTATTACCTTCCGTACGCGCGTTGGTCGATTTTTTGACGGAAGAGTATGCGCGGATGGTGGAAGAGTAACCTGCTCGTCATTCATCGACTTAATGGACGCAAAAAAGGCCGGTTAAACCGACCTTTTATCCAGCCGCCCTTCAGGGCGTGAGGAGACAATTAGCGACTACGGAAGACAATGCGGCCTTTGCTCAGGTCGTACGGGGTCAGCTCAACGGTCACTTTGTCGCCCGTCAGGATGCGGATGTAGTTCTTACGCATTTTACCGGAGATGTGTGCAGTAACCACGTGACCGTTTTCTAACTCTACGCGGAACATGGTATTAGGTAACGTTTCGAGAACGGTACCTTGCATTTCAATATTGTCTTCTTTGGCCATCTAATCCTCTGGGGTATCACTACCATAATTTGAACCGGCAAGATAATGCCGAACTTCTTTTGATAAGTAAAGATTTGTGCGTTTAAAACACAGCAAACCAGGTTTAGCACATGATTCCGCGACACACGACAACGCCGCGTTATACACCCTTTCCCTGATACTACCGCCTGATGTATCGACATAAGCGCAACATATAAGGGAACGGTGAAATAAACGATGGGCGTTACCTGACAACGGGCTGCGGGATAATATGCTAAACCAATTCTGCGGCAGCAATTATAACACCCCAATAAAAAATGTGCCGAAAACATTCACTTCCGGGGCAAAAATAATGTCCGCGGCACCCAAAAACGGGAGGCCAGCGGTTGTTGGCGTAAGGCCGCGAGGTGATCGAGGTAGTCACGACGTGGAATTTCAATGGCGCCGAGCGAGGCGGTATGACTATTAATTACCTGACAATCAATAAGTTTACCGCCGTGACGGGTAAATTCAGCGCAAAAAACCAGCAGTGCGGTTTTAGAGGCATTCTCCTGGCGGCTAAACATCGATTCGCCGCAAAACAGCGCCCCCTGCGAGACGCCATACATCCCGCCGACCAGTTCCTGATCACGCCACACTTCAATGGAGTGCGCGTGGCCCAATTCATGTAATCGGCGATAGGCTTCCTCAATACCACGCGTTATCCAGGTGCCTTCGTCACGGTGATTGGCGCATCCATCAATGACCCGATCGAAAGCGTAATTGAGCGTCACGCGGTAAGGGGATGCGTTGTGAAAGCGCTTCATGCTGCGACTGAGGTGAAACTTTTCAGGCCACAGCACGGCGCGCGGATCGGGCGACCACCACAGAATCGGGTCGCCCGGCGAAAACCACGGGAAAATCCCGTGCTGGTAGGCCATTAACAACCGGGCAGGGCTGAGATCGCCGCCCAGCGCCAGTAAACCGTTAGGCTCGCGTAAAGCGCCTTCCGGCGAAGGGAAGGCGATAGAATGTCGGGAAAGCTGAACCAGACGCATGACGGCGAAACTCCAGTACGCAAGTCGGATCGTTCAATAATAGCTTACAGACGTTGTTTAAACTGATAATAGCGCCCTTGTCCGGCTAACAATTCTGCATGAGTGCCTCGCTCAATGATACGCCCGTCGTCCATTACGATGATTTGATCAAAACGGGCCAGGCCGCGCAAACGGTGAGTCACCATCAGGACGGTTTTCTCGCGCATCACATCGGCAAGTAATTCCAGCATTTCGCTCTCGGTGGTCGCATCCAGCCCCTCAGTAGGCTCATCCAACAGCATCAACGGGGCATCGTGCAACAGCGCGCGGGCGATGGCCAGGCGACGAAGTTCGCCGCCGGATAGCAGACGACCGCCTTCGCCAAGCCAGCTATTAAGCCCACTATCTTCGAGCAGATTTTCGAGGCCGACGCGACGCAGCATGTCGGAAAGGGCTTCGTCGCTGGCATTGGGTGCCGCCAGTAATAAATTATCACGCAGCGTGGCGCTGAACAGGTGGACACGCTGCGGCACCACGCTGATAGTCCGGCGTAAGGCGGATTCGCTCAGCGAGGATAGCGGAAGATCGTTGAGCAGAATTTCGCCTTGTTGCGGGTCCCAGGCGCGGGTGAGTAGCTGCAACAGCGTTGATTTTCCGCAGCCGGTACGCCCCAGAATAGCGACATGCTCGCCAGGATTAGCCTGTAATGAGAGGGCATTGAGCGCATTAATCGGCTGGTCGGGATAACGAAACGAAACGTCCCGCAGGGTGAGTGTGACCTTTTCCGGCGCGGGAGTTTCTGCCTGCGGAAAGGTCACCTCCGGTTTTTGCTCCGTTAATTCAGTGATACGAAGCGCAGAGGCGATAACCTGCCCCAGATGCTGGAATGCGCCGGTAACGGGCGCAAGTGCCTCGAAAGCCGCCAGCGCGCAGAAGACAAACAGCGCGATGAGCGCGCCGGGCTGCGTATTGCCGCCAACGCCGCCGGAGGCCATCCACAACATTAACATCACCGCCAGCGCGCCAATCAGCAGCATTAACGCCTGCGATAAGGCGGTCAGTTCAGACTGTCGGCGTTGGGCCTCATGCCATTGTAATTCGGTGGCTTCCATTTGCGCCCGATAGCGTTTGCTGGCGCCAAAAATGGTGAGTTCCGCCTGGCCCTGTAACCATGACGTGAGCTGTTGGCGATACTGACCTCGTAGATGCGTCAGATTTTGGCCGGTATTTTTGCCGGCGCGATAAAACACCGGCGGCATAATAAACAGCGTCAACAGCATAATGCCGCCCAGCGTGATCGCCAGCGTCACGTCGAGAACGCTAAGCCCCAGGGTGACAATCATAATCACTACAAAAGCGCCGACTAGCGGGGAGATGACGCGCAAATAGAGATGATCCAGCGTGTCGACGTCGGCAACGATGCGGTTCAGCAGTTCACCTTGCTGATATCGCGCCAGACCCGCG
Organism: Salmonella sp. JXY0409-18; assembly: GCF_020268625.1. NCBI lineage: Bacteria > Pseudomonadati > Pseudomonadota > Gammaproteobacteria > Enterobacterales > Enterobacteriaceae > Salmonella > Salmonella sp. JXY0409-18. The sequence continues at coordinate 2,852,027 of NZ_CP084216.1, read as the reverse complement.
GGGGAGAGCGGTAGAAGTTTGCTGAAGGTGTAAATACGCAGATGTTGCAGCACGCGGAACGTGGCGTCATGACTTACCAGACGTTCAAAATAACGACCGGCGGTACGGGTAATGGCCGCGCCGCGCACGCCGGCTGCCGGGAGCATATAGTTAAAACTGTAAATTCCCGCGAAGCCTGCGATAGCGGACGCGGACAGGAACCAGCCGGAAAGCGTCAGCAGCCCGATACTGGCAAGCAGGGTCAGGATTGCCAGCGCAATTCCCAGCGTTAGCATCCATTTGTGGCGTTTATAAAGCGTCAGATAAGGGAGTAGCGCGCGCATTTAAATATCCTCCTGACGGTGAGCCAATAACGTCGCAAAAGCGCCGTTGGCGGCGCTGAGTTCGGCATAACTGCCTTGTTCGACAATCGCGCCATCTTGCATAACCCAGATAGCGTCCCAGTCGGCGAGATCTTCCAACTGATGCGTCACCATTAATGTGGTCTGGCGTTTTGACGCCGCTTTTAACGCCTGCATGACGCGTTGCTCGCTGTGAGCGTCCAGGCTTGCCGCCGGTTCATCCAGCAGTAGCAGTTGACAGGGATTAAGTAGCGCACGGGCGACCGCTACACGCTGTGCCTGGCCGACGGAAAGTCTGCTGGCATGATTGCCGAGCGGGGTGTCTACTCCCTGCGGCAGCAGCGGTAAAAACTCGCTTACCCATGCGGCGTCAAGCGCGGCATAAAGTTCCTGCTCGCTGGCGTCCGGGCGCGCCAGTAATACATTTTCGCGTAGCGTCGCCGCAGGTAATTGCGGGTTTTGTCCGACCCAGGAGAGATGCTGGCGCCAGGATTCCGGCGAGAGATCGCGAAGCTCGACACCGTTAATACGCAAAGATCCCTGATAGGAGAGAAAACCGGATAATACATTCAACAGAGAGCTTTTACCGGAACCGCTGCGTCCTACCAGGACGGCGCGTTCTCCTGCCGCTAATGAGAAATTCAGCGGCCCGGCAAGCGTTTTGCCTTCTGGCGAGGTGATAATAAGATTGACTGCGTCAATGGTTACAGGTTCGTTTTCCGCCAGCTCAACTTCGCCGCGCGCCGGGTGGGCGAGGGGTGTTTCCAGAAATGTCTTCAGACTATCCGCCGCGCCAACCGCCTGCGCCTTAGCATGATAAAACGTGCCGAGGTCGCGTAACGGCTGGAAAAACTCCGGCGCGAGGATCAAAGCGAGGAACCCGGCGGCGAGCGTCACACCAGTACCGTAATGACCAAAGTTCAGCTCGCCCAGGTAAGAGAAGCCAAAATAAACGGCGACCAGCGCAATAGAAAGCGAGGTGAAAAACTCCAGCACGCCGGAAGATAAAAAGGCGAGGCGCAGTACTTCCATCGTGCGTTGACGAAAATCCTGCGATGCTGCGCGAATGTTCTCGGTTTCCGCTTCTCCACGACCGAAAATTCGCAGCGTTTCCATCCCGCGCAGACGGTCAAGAAAATGGCCGCTTAGCCGGGCAAGCGCCAGGAAATTGCGGCGGTTGGCGTCGGCCGCGCCCATTCCCACCATCGCCATAAATAGGGGAATGAGCGGGGCAGTGCCCAGCAGAATCAGCGCCGCCGCCCAATTTGACGGGAAAATCGCCGCCACGATTAAGAGCGGTACGCAAACGGCAAGCGCCATTTGCGGCAGATAGCGCGCATAATAGTCATGCATATCGTCAATCTGTTCCAACACCAGCGTCGCCCAGCTACCGGCGGGCTTGCCCTGAATCCAGGCAGGGCCGGCTTGCTGCAGACGATCCAACACCTGACGGCGGATCTCAAAGCGAATATGTTGTCCGGCATGAAAACCGACGCGCTCGCGCAACCACACCACCCAGGCGCGAAGGACAAAGACCAGTATCAGCAGGATAAAAGGGAGCAACAGCGCTTCCCGTGGAATGTTCTCCATGATCATATGTTGCAGGATACGCGCCATGATCCAGGCCTGAGCGACAATTAATACGCCACTCATGAATCCCAACAGGCGGGAAATATTCAACCACCGTTGGGAGATTACGCTTTGCTGTTTTAACCAGCGGGTCAGCTCTTTTTGACGGGTTTTATTCATTGCACGCTTAGCAGGTGAGTTATTAGAATTTCAGGCAAGGGCAATGTTACAACGACGCAAAAATAAAGGCGACTTATAGTCGCCTTTTTTACTTTTGTTACTGATTTGTAAAAACTATTTGCTCGCGTCGGCCAGACCATCGAGATAGCGTTCAGCATCCAGCGCCGCCATACAGCCCGTACCTGCAGAGGTGATCGCCTGACGGTAAATATGATCCATAACGTCACCCGCCGCGAATACGCCAGGGATGCTGGTTTGTGTGGCGTTGCCATGGGTGCCGGACTGAACTTTGATATAACCATTTTCCAGCTCAAGCTGGCCTTCGAAGAGCGCCGTGTTTGGGCTATGACCGATGGCTACGAAAAGTCCGGCGATGTCCAGCGTCTCGATATTATCGCTCTGCTGCGTGTCGCGAAGACGCAGACCAGTGACGCCCATCTGATCGCCGGTCACTTCTTCCAGCGTCCGGTTGGTGTGCAGGATGATATTGCCATTTTCGACTTTATCCATCAGGCGCTTAATGAGGATTTTTTCAGCGCGGAAACCGTCACGGCGATGGATAAGGTGTACTTCCGAAGCGATGTTGGACAGATAAAGCGCTTCTTCAACTGCGGTGTTGCCGCCGCCGATCACCGCCACTTTCTGGTTGCGGTAGAAGAAACCGTCGCAGGTTGCGCAGGCGGAAACGCCGCGCCCTTTAAAGGCTTCTTCCGATGGCAGCCCCAGATAGCGCGCGGAAGCGCCGGTCGCAATGATCAACGCATCACAAGTGTACTCTGCGCTGTCACCTGTCAGACGGAACGGACGATTTTGCAGATCCACTTTGTTGATGTGATCAAAGATTATCTCAGTTTCAAATTTTGCCGCATGTTCATGCATGCGTTCCATCAGCAGCGGGCCGGTCAAATCGTTTGGATCGCCGGGCCAGTTTTCCACTTCCGTCGTGGTAGTCAGTTGACCGCCTTTTTCCATACCGGTAATAAGTACTGGCTGTAAATTTGCGCGCGCGGCATACACCGCCGCGGTATATCCCGCCGGTCCTGAGCCCAGAATAAGCAGCTTACTGTGTTTGGTCGTGCCCATGAGATCCCCATAGTTGTTGGCAGACAATGAGCAGAATTGTAGGGAATTTACAGACGTAAAAAAAGAGCATAACGATTTTGTTAACAATATGTGTAATAGCATGAACCGATGAACGACCGGGACAGCGACGTTATCATCACAAATTTTACTTGAAATCGGTAACTTATAAGGTGACGAAATGACAGTTTACCGCCCTCTCTAATGAATAACTGGCATGTTGTACTAAAAATCGATGTTTTGCTTTGACAATCACCTGCTGTTTTGCGAAAACATTCGAGGAAGAAAAAAACTGTGTTATGTATGTGCTGCATAATCATGCATGTAAATACCATGTTTACCGGGCTAGTGAAATCTACGCATGGCGTGGACAGACGCCATTCGTGATGTCGATAGCTGCCGCGAGGCAACGGTCTTCTCACCATAGACCAGGCATTGCGCGCCGTTAATCCCTCTGGGTTTCGGTCTATTGTGATGGGCAGCGACTCTGAACAGTGATGTGAGTAGAGTCAGGCAGGAGTAGGGAAGGAATACAGAGAGACAATAATAATGGTAGATAGCAAGAAGCGCCCTGGCAAAGATCTCGACCGTATCGATCGTAACATTCTTAATGAACTGCAAAAGGATGGGCGTATTTCCAACGTCGAGCTTTCTAAACGAGTAGGGCTTTCGCCGACACCTTGCCTTGAGCGTGTGCGTCGGCTGGAGCGACAGGGGTTTATCCAGGGCTATACGGCGCTGTTGAACCCGCATTATCTGGATGCGTCACTTCTGGTATTCGTTGAGATTACCTTAAATCGCGGCGCGCCGGATGTGTTTGAACAGTTTAATGCCGCCGTGCAAAAGCTTGAAGAGATTCAGGAGTGTCATTTGGTTTCCGGCGATTTCGACTACCTGTTGAAAACCCGTGTACCGGATATGTCAGCGTATCGAAAACTATTGGGAGAGACGTTGCTGCGCTTGCCAGGTGTGAACGACACCCGAACTTACGTAGTGATGGAAGAGGTAAAACAGAGTAATCGTCTGGTTATTAAGACACGCTAACACGGAACAGGTGCAAAATCGCCGTAGTTTGATTACACTCCTGTTAATCCATACAGCAACAGTGCCGGGGTAACCCGGTGCTGTTGTCCGTTTTAGCATCGGGCGGGAAAAGCCTGGAACCTGGAGAGCCTTTTTTGAGCCAGGAATATACTGAAGACAAAGACGTCACATTGACGAAGTTAAGCAGCGGGCGCCGACTTCTGGAAGCGTTGTTGATACTTATTGCCCTTTTTGCCGTCTGGCTGATGGCGGCCTTGTTGAGCTTTAACCCTTCGGACCCCAGTTGGTCGCAAACCGCCTGGCATGAACCCATCCATAATTTAGGCGGCGCGCCGGGCGCGTGGCTGGCCGATACACTGTTCTTTATTTTTGGCGTAATGGCCTACACCATCCCTGTCATTATTGTCGGCGGGTGTTGGTTTGCGTGGCGTCATCAGTCTACGGATGATTACATCGACTATTTTGCTGTGTCGCTACGCCTTATCGGCGTGCTGGCGCTGATTCTCACTTCCTGCGGTCTGGCGGCCATTAATGCCGACGATATCTGGTATTTCGCCTCCGGCGGCGTAATTGGCAGCCTGTTAAGCACCACGCTGCAGCCGTTGTTGCATAGTAGCGGCGGAACGATAATGCTTCTCTGTATTTGGGCTGCCGGGCTGACGCTCTTTACCGGTTGGTCCTGGGTTAGTATCGCCGAAAAATTAGGCGGCTGGTTGCTTAATATACTGACCTTCGCCAGCAACCGTACCCGGCGTGATGATACGTGGGTTGACGACGAAGAGTATGATGACGAATACGATGAAGAAACCGACGGCGTGCAGCGTGAATCTCGCCGGGCGCGTATTTTGCGCGGCGCGTTGGCGCGTCGTAAGCGACTGGCTGAAAAATTCAGCAATCCACGGGGCCGTCAGACCGATGCCGCGCTCTTTTCCGGCAAACGGATGGATGATGACGAGGACATTCAGTATAGCGCGCGCGGCGTCGCTGCCGATCCCGACGACGTTCTGTTTTCGGGCAACCGTGCGACGCAGCCGGAATATGATGAATATGATCCGCTGTTAAACGGCCATTCTGTCACCGAACCGGTTGCCGCCGCTGCGGCCGCAACTGCCGTCACCCAGACGTGGGCAGCGTCCGCCGATCCCATAATGCAAACGCCGCCCATGCCGGGGGCTGAGCCGGTTGTCGCGCAACCGACCGTGGAGTGGCAGCCCGTACCGGGGCCGCAAACCGGCGAGCCGGTTATCGCGCCTGCGCCGGAGGGGTATCAGCCGCATCCGCAATATGCTCAACCGCAGGAGGCGCAAAGTGCGCCGTGGCAGCAACCTGTGCCTGTCGCTTCCGCGCCGCAATACGCCGCGACGCCAGCGACCGCAGCAGAGTATGACTCTCTTGCGCCGCAGGAAACACAGCCGCAATGGCAGGCGCCGGATGCCGAACAACACTGGCAGCCGGAGCCGACCCATCAGCCGACGCCGGTTTATCAGCCGGAGCCGATAGCGGCTGAACCTTCCCACATGCCGCCGCCGGTTATCGAACAGCCGGTTGCCACCGAGCCTGAACCTGTCATAGAAGAGACCAGACCCGCCCGTCCTCCGCTTTACTATTTTGAAGAGGTGGAAGAGAAACGCGCCCGTGAGCGCGAACAACTGGCGGCATGGTATCAACCGATTCCGGAGCCGGTAAAAGAGAACGTGCCGGTCAAACCTACGGTATCTGTCGCGCCATCCATACCGCCAGTGGAAGCGGTAGCCGCCGCCGCGTCGCTTGACGCAGGTATTAAGAGTGGCGCTCTGGCAGCAGGCGCCGCGGCCGCTGCGCCTGCATTTGGTCTGGCTACCGGCGGCGCGCCGCGTCCGCAGGTGAAAGAGGGGATTGGTCCGCAACTGCCGCGTCCGAACCGCGTTCGCGTGCCGACCCGACGGGAACTGGCGTCGTACGGTATTAAGCTGCCGTCACAGAGGATTGCAGAAGAAAAAGCCCGCGAGGCGGAGCGCAATCAGTACGAGACGGGCGCGCAGCTAACCGATGAAGAAATAGATGCAATGCATCAGGACGAGTTAGCCCGTCAGTTTGCGCAGTCGCAGCAGCATCGTTATGGTGAGACGTATCAGCATGATACTCAACAGGCAGAAGATGACGATACCGCTGCGGAAGCTGAATTAGCCCGCCAGTTTGCCGCTTCGCAACAGCAGCGATATTCCGGCGAGCAACCCGCTGGCGCGCAGCCGTTCTCACTGGACGATCTGGATTTCTCGCCAATGAAAGTATTGGTTGATGAAGGTCCGCACGAACCGCTGTTCACGCCGAGTGTCATGCCCGAATCAACGCCTGTTCAGCAGCCGGTAGCACCGCAGCCGCAGTATCAACAGCCGCAACAGCCGGTAGCGCCGCAGCCGCAGTATCAGCAGCCGCAACAGCCGGTAGCGCCGCAGCCACAGTACCAGCAGCCGCAGCAGCCGATAGCACCGCAACCGCAGTATCAGCAGCCGCAACAGCCGGTAGCGCCGCAGCCACAGTATCAGCAGCCGCAGCAGCCGGTAGCGCCGCAGCCACAGTATCAGCAGCCGCAGCAACCGACAGCGCCGCAGCCGCAGTATCAGCAGCCGCAACAGCCGGTAGCGCCGCAACCGCAGTATCAGCAGCCGCAACAGCCGACAGCGCCGCAAGACAGCCTGATTCACCCGCTGTTGATGCGTAACGGCGACAGTCGTCCATTACAGCGTCCGACGACGCCGCTGCCTTCGTTAGATCTTCTGACGCCGCCGCCGAGCGAAGTTGAACCGGTAGATACCTTTGCGCTGGAGCAAATGGCGCGTCTGGTTGAAGCGCGTCTGGCGGATTTCCGCATTAAAGCTGATGTGGTGAACTATTCGCCAGGCCCGGTCATTACTCGCTTTGAACTGAATCTGGCCCCGGGCGTTAAAGCGGCGCGTATCTCCAACCTTTCCCGGGATCTGGCGCGCTCATTGTCAACGGTAGCCGTACGCGTTGTGGAGGTCATTCCAGGCAAACCTTACGTAGGGTTGGAATTGCCGAACAAGAAACGGCAAACCGTTTATCTGCGCGAAGTGTTGGATAACGCCAAATTCCGCGAGAATCCGTCGCCGCTTACCGTGGTGTTAGGTAAGGATATCGCGGGCGATCCGGTAGTGGCGGATCTGGCGAAAATGCCTCACCTGCTGGTGGCCGGTACGACCGGTTCCGGTAAGTCGGTCGGAGTTAACGCCATGATCCTCAGTATGCTGTATAAAGCGCAGCCGGAAGACGTTCGCTTTATCATGATCGACCCGAAAATGTTAGAACTCTCGGTCTATGAGGGTATACCGCATCTGCTGACAGAAGTTGTTACCGACATGAAAGACGCGGCTAACGCGTTACGCTGGAGCGTCAATGAGATGGAGCGTCGCTATAAGCTGATGTCCGCGCTCGGCGTGCGTAATCTGGCTGGGTATAACGAGAAAATCGCCGAAGCGGCCCGCATGGGGCATCCGATTCCGGACCCGTACTGGAAGCCGGGCGACAGTATGGATGTTCAGCATCCGGTTCTGGAAAAACTGCCGTATATCGTGGTACTGGTTGATGAATTTGCCGACCTGATGATGACCGTCGGTAAAAAAGTTGAAGAGCTGATCGCGCGTCTGGCGCAGAAAGCGCGCGCCGCGGGGATTCACCTGGTACTGGCGACGCAGCGTCCGTCGGTCGATGTGATTACTGGTTTAATTAAAGCCAACATTCCAACCCGTATTGCTTTTACCGTATCCAGCAAGATCGACTCCCGCACCATTCTTGATCAGGGTGGCGCTGAGTCGTTATTGGGAATGGGGGACATGCTCTACTCCGGACCAAACTCCACCATGCCGGTACGTGTCCATGGGGCGTTTGTGCGTGACCAGGAAGTCCATGCGGTGGTGCAGGACTGGAAAGCGCGCGGTCGTCCGCAATATGTGGATGGCATTACCTCCGACAGCGAAAGCGAAGGTGGTGGTGGCGGTTTTGACGGCGGCGAAGAATTAGATGCGCTATTCGATCAGGCCGTTAATTTCGTCACCCAGAAGCGTAAAGCGTCCATTTCCGGCGTTCAGCGTCAGTTCCGCATCGGCTATAACCGTGCGGCGCGTATTATCGAACAGATGGAAGCGCAGGGTATTGTCAGCGCTCAGGGGCATAACGGTAATCGTGAAGTGCTGGCTCCGCCGCCTTTTGAGTAAACCTGTAAGCCGGATGGCGCTGTGCAGGCTGCCATCCGGCAACAAAATTCAGTATTTTCTTCTTTCCTCATGCTGATTTTTGGCCTGGAATAGAAAGCAAAAGGAGCTCCTGGTCGGGAGTGTCGAAACCTGAGGAATAATGATGAAAAAAATGGCAATCGCCTGTGCATTACTTTCAAGCGTTGTAGCCAGCAGCGTATGGGCTGACGCCGCCAGCTCTCTGAAAAGCCGTCTGGATAAAGTGAGCAGCTTTCATGCCACCTTTACTCAAAAAGTCACCGATGGCAGCGGTGCCGCGGTGCAGGAGGGACAGGGTGATTTATGGGTTAAGCGGCCAAATTTATTCAACTGGCATATGACGCAACCTGACGAGAGTATTCTGGTTTCTGACGGCAAAACGTTATGGTTCTATAACCCGTTTGTAGAACAGGCTACCGCCACGTGGTTGAAAGATGCCACCGGAAATACACCGTTTATGCTGATTGCCCGCAACCAGGCCAGCGACTGGCAGCAGTATAATATTAAGCAGGATGGCGATAATTTTGTGCTGACGCCGAAAGCCAGCAACGGCAATCTGAAACAGTTCACCATCAATGTGGGACGCGACGGGACTATCCACCAGTTTAGCGCCGTAGAACAAGACGATCAGCGTAGCGCCTATCAGCTAAAATCCCAGCAAAACGGCGCTGTTGATCCGTCAAAATTTACGTTTACTCCGCCGCAAGGGGTAACGATAGACGACCAACGTAAGTAGAGGCGATGAGTGAGCAATCTGTCGCTCGATTTTTCTGATAATACGTTTCAACCGCTGGCCGCGCGAATGCGGCCGGAAAATTTAGCGCAGTATATCGGCCAGCAGCATTTGCTGGCCGCAGGTAAGCCGTTGCCTCGCGCTATTGAGGCCGGGCATCTGCACTCCATGATTTTATGGGGGCCGCCAGGGACGGGGAAAACCACGCTCGCTGAAGTGATCGCCCGCTACGCCAGCGCCGATGTCGAGCGTATTTCCGCCGTCACTTCTGGGGTAAAAGAGATTCGCGAAGCTATCGAGCGCGCCCGCCAGAATCGTAATGCCGGTCGCCGTACCATCCTGTTTGTCGATGAAGTGCATCGCTTTAACAAAAGCCAGCAGGACGCCTTTTTACCGCATATCGAAGATGGCACTATCACCTTTATCGGCGCGACCACGGAAAATCCCTCTTTTGAGCTGAACTCGGCGCTCTTGTCGCGAGCGCGGGTCTATTTGCTGAAATCGTTGACCACTGACGATATTGAGCAAGTACTGGACCAGGCGATGCAGGACAAAACGCGTGGTTACGGCGATCAGGATATCGTGTTACCGGATGAGACACGGCGAGCGATTGCTGAGCTGGTCAATGGCGACGCGCGGCGCGCCTTAAATACGCTGGAAATGATGGCCGATATGGCGGAGGCGGATGATAGCGGCAAACGCGTTTTATTGCCCTCCTTGTTGACCGAGATCGCCGGCGAGCGCAGCGCGCGTTTTGATAACAAAGGCGATCGCTTCTACGATCTTATTTCCGCCTTACATAAATCAGTGCGCGGCAGCGCGCCGGATGCCGCCCTCTATTGGTATGCCCGTATCATTACCGCGGGAGGCGATCCGCTGTACGTGGCGCGTCGCTGCCTGGCGATTGCCTCGGAAGATGTGGGTAATGCCGATCCGCGCGCGATGCAGGTCGCTATTGCCGCGTGGGATTGTTTCACCCGCGTTGGTCCGGCTGAAGGCGAAAGGGCGATCGCGCAGGCTATCGTTTATCTCGCCTGCGCGCCGAAGAGCAACGCCGTCTATACCGCCTTTAAGGCTGCGCTGGCCGACGCGCGCGAACGTCCTGATTATGACGTTCCTGTCCATCTGCGTAATGCGCCAACCAAACTGATGAAAGAGATGGGTTATGGCCAGGAGTACCGCTATGCCCACGATGAGCCCAATGCCTATGCTGCGGGTGAAGTGTACTTCCCGCCGGAAATCGCGCAAACGCGCTATTATCATCCGACAAATCGTGGTCTGGAAGGCAAGATTGGCGAAAAGCTCGCCTGGCTGGCTGAACAGGATCAAAATAGCCCCACAAAACGCTACCGCTAGTGTAAACGTTGCGGTAAGGTTATCTCTAAATATGATGCTCCAGGTATCATGGCGTTGATGATGAATCTCGTTATGCCTGATAGCACGTTGCTTATGAGGTCCGCAGGTATAGCGCAATGGATGCGTTGTTGCTGTCGTCGGTCAGGTAAGGCGAAAACGTCGCTATTACGTAAACGTGGTTTACGTTCATCAATACAATCAGAGGCGATCATCAATTGATCGCGTTTCCTTTTATTATTCGATAAGCACAGGATAAGCATGCTCGATCCCAATCTGCTGCGTAATGAGCCAGACGCAGTCGCTGAAAAACTGGCACGCCGGGGCTTTAAGCTGGATGTAGATAAGCTGCGCGCTCTTGAAGAGCGTCGTAAAGTTTTGCAGGTCAACACGGAAAACCTGCAGGCGGAGCGTAATTCTCGATCGAAATCCATCGGCCAGGCGAAAGCGCGCGGGGAAGATATCGAGCCTTTACGCCTGGAAGTGAATAAACTGGGCGAAGAGCTGGATGCGGCGAAAGCCGAGCTGGATACCTTGCTGGCGGAGATCCGCAATATCGCGCTGACCATCCCAAACCTGCCTGCGGATGAAGTGCCGGTAGGTAAAGATGAAAACGACAACGTTGAAGTCAGCCGCTGGGGTACCCCGCGTGAGTTTGATTTTGAAATCCGCGATCACGTCACCTTAGGGGAAATGCACTCCGGCCTCGACTTTGCCGCCGCGGTTAAGCTGACCGGCTCCCGTTTTGTAGTGATGAAAGGACAGATTGCGCGTATGCATCGCGCATTGTCGCAGTTCATGTTGGATCTGCATACGGAACAGCACGGCTATAGCGAAAACTACGTGCCGTATCTGGTTAACCACGACACGCTGTATGGCACCGGTCAACTGCCGAAATTCGCAGGCGATTTGTTCCATACCCGTCCGCTGGAAGAAGAAGCAGACAGCAGCAACTATGCTTTGATCCCGACGGCGGAGGTTCCGCTGACCAATCTGGTACGCGATGAAATCATCGACGAAGATCAGCTGCCAATTAAAATGACGGCGCATACGCCTTGTTTCCGTTCTGAAGCAGGTTCTTATGGTCGTGATACCCGTGGCCTGATTCGTATGCATCAGTTTGACAAAGTGGAAATGGTGCAGATCGTTCGCCCGGAAGATTCTATGGCTGCGTTGGAAGAGATGACCGGTCACGCGGAAAAAGTGCTCCAGCTACTGGGACTGCCGTACCGTAAAATTATTCTGTGCACTGGTGATATGGGCTTCGGCGCCTGCAAAACCTATGACCTCGAAGTCTGGGTTCCGGCGCAGAATACCTACCGCGAGATCTCTTCCTGCTCTAACGTCTGGGACTTCCAGGCGCGTCGTATGCAGGCACGCTGTCGCAGCAAGTCCGACAAAAAGACCCGTCTGGTCCATACCCTGAATGGTTCTGGTCTGGCGGTAGGTCGTACCCTGGTGGCCGTGATGGAAAACTATCAGCAGGCTGATGGTCGCATTGAAGTGCCGGAAGTATTACGTCCGTACATGAACGAACTGGAATATATCGGCTAATCCTCGCTTTCTCTTCTTCTAAAAAGCGCCTTCGGGCGCTTTTTTTATGCCAGTTTGATACCGGACAATAATCCCTACCCTATTAGGGGTAATACTGATTTCGAATGAAGGTCAGTTTTTAACGCTATTTTTCTATTTTTTCGATATATATCAGACTTTATAGCGACGTTATCGCTATATAAAATTCTATACATCGTTTTATTGTTTTTTTTATTGTGAGCAGCAGAGTGAGCCCTTATGAAAACTAAGATCCCTGATGCCGTGCTGGCAGCCGAGGTGAGCCGTCGTGGTTTAGTCAAAACCACCGCGATAGGCGGCCTGGCGATGGCCAGTAGCGCATTTACCCTGCCATTTACCCGCATCGCTAACGCCGCAGAGGCGATAAGCCCGGCGAAAACCGGCGAGAAAGTCGTCTGGAGCGCCTGTACGGTAAACTGTGGCAGCCGTTGTCCGCTACGTATGCATGTTGTGGATGGCGAAATCAAATATGTAGAAACGGATAATACCGGAAACGATGGTTACGATGGCCTGCACCAGGTTCGCGCCTGCCTGCGCGGTCGTTCTATGCGTCGTCGCGTCTATAACCCGGATCGGCTCAAGTATCCGATGAAGCGCGTCGGCGCGCGCGGCGAAGGTAAATTTGAGCGTATTAGCTGGGACGAAGCCTACGATATCATTGCTACCAATATGCAGCGTCTTATCAAAGAGTATGGCAACGAGTCCATTTATCTGAACTATGGCACGGGTACGCTGGGCGGCACTTTGACACGTTCATGGCCGCCAGGAAAAACGCTGGTCGCCCGTCTGATGAACTGCTGCGGCGGTTATCTTAATCACTACGGTGATTACTCTTCCGCGCAAATCGCAGCGGGTCTGAATTACACCTATGGCGGCTGGGCGGATGGCAATAGTCCATCCGACATTGAAAACAGTAAGCTGGTGGTGTTGTTTGGTAATAACCCTGGCGAAACCCGCATGAGCGGGGGCGGTGTAACGTATTATCTTGAACAGGCGCGGCAGAAATCAAACGCGCGGATGATCATTATCGATCCTCGTTACACCGACACCGGCGCCGGTCGCGAAGATGAGTGGATTCCGATTCGTCCAGGTACCGATGCGGCGCTGGTCAATGGTCTGGCATATGTCTTAATCACCGAGAACATGGTCGATCAGCCGTTCCTGGACAAATATTGCGTCGGTTATGACGAAAAAACCTTGCCTGCCAGCGCGCCGAAAAACGGTCACTACAAAGCCTATATTCTGGGCCAGGGTAAAGACGGTATCGCGAAGACGCCGGAGTGGGCGGCGCAAATTACCGGTATCCCGGCGGATCGCATTATTAAGCTGGCGCGAGAAATCGGCAGTGCTAAACCCGCCTATATTTGCCAGGGGTGGGGGCCACAGCGTCATGCTAATGGAGAAATCGCCACGCGCGCCATCTCAATGCTGGCGATCCTGACGGGTAATGTTGGGATTAACGGCGGTAACAGCGGCGCGCGCGAAGGGTCTTATGCCCTGCCATTTGAACGTATGCCCACGTTAGAAAACCCGGTTGAAACCAGCATCTCCATGTTTATGTGGACCGATGCCATTGAACGCGGCCCGGAAATGACGGCGCTGCGTGATGGCGTGCGGGGGAAAGATAAGCTGGACGTGCCGATCAAAATGATCTGGAACTATGCTGGCAACTGTTTGATTAACCAGCACTCTGAGATTAACCGCACCCACGAAATCCTGCAGGATGACAAGAAATGCGAAATGATCGTCGTTATCGACTGTCATATGACATCGTCGGCAAAATACGCCGATATTCTGTTGCCTGATTGCACTGCTTCTGAGCAGATGGACTTTGCGCTGGATGCCTCCTGCGGGAACATGTCTTACGTTATCTTCACTGACCAGGCGATTAAACCGCGCTTCGAGTGTAAGACGATTTATGAGATGACCAGCGAACTGGCGAAACGTCTTGGCGTGGAACAACAGTTTACCGAAGGACGGACGCAAGAAGAGTGGATGCGTCATCTGTACGAACAGTCGCGTAAATCCATTCCGAATCTGCCCACCTTTGAGGAGTTCCGTAAGCAAGGCATCTTCAAACAGCGTGACCCCGAAGGCCACCATGTCGCCTATAAAGACTTCCGCGAAGATCCGCAAGCGAATCCACTTACAACGCCATCGGGCAAGATTGAAATCTATTCACAGGCGTTGGCGGATATCGCCGCCACCTGGGAGTTGCCGGAAGGTGACGTGATCGATCCATTACCGATCTATACGCCAGGTTTTGAAAACTATAACGATCCGCTAACGGATAAATTCCCGCTGCAGTTGACGGGTTTCCACTATAAAGCGCGTGTGCATTCCACTTATGGCAACGTAGACGTACTGAAAGCCGCCTGTCGCCAGGAAATGTGGATTAACCCAATGGATGCGCAGAAACGCGGTATCAACAATGGCGATAAAGTCCGCATCTTCAACGATCGCGGCGAAGTACATATCGAGGCTAAAGTGACGCCGCGCATGATGCCGGGCGTGGTCGCCCTGGGAGAAGGCGCATGGTACGACCCGGATGCAAAACGCGTGGATCAGGGCGGATGTATTAACGTACTGACGACCCAACGTCCTTCTCCGCTGGCGAAGGGGAACCCGTCACATACGAACCTCGTTCAGGTTGAAAAGGCGTAAGGAGTAACCGATGACAACCCAGTATGGATTTTTTATTGATTCCAGCCGTTGCACCGGTTGCAAAACCTGCGAACTGGCCTGCAAGGACTACAAAGATTTGACCCCGGATGTCAGCTTCCGCCGCATTTATGAGTATGCAGGCGGTGACTGGCAGGAAGATAACGGCGTCTGGCACCAGAACGTCTTTGCCTATTATCTCTCTATTTCATGCAACCACTGCGAAGACCCGGCCTGTACCAAAGTCTGCCCGAGCGGCGCGATGCACAAGCGCGATGACGGTTTTGTGGTGGTGAACGAAGAGGTCTGTATCGGTTGCCGCTACTGCCACATGGCCTGCCCGTACGGCGCGCCGCAATACAACGCGGCCAAAGGTCATATGACCAAGTGCGACGGCTGTTATGACCGGGTGGCGGAAGGCAAGAAACCGATCTGCGTCGAATCCTGTCCGCTGCGGGCGCTGGATTTCGGCCCGATAGACGAACTGCGCAAAAAACACGGTGAGCTGGCTGCCGTCGCGCCGTTGCCGCGCGCGCATTTCACGAAGCCGAATATTGTGATTAAACCCAACGCCAACAGCCGCCCGACCGGGGACATCACCGGTTATCTGGCCAATCCGAAGGAGGTATAAGATGGGAAGTGGATGGCATGAATGGCCGTTGATGATCTTCACGGTCTTTGGTCAGTGCGTGGCCGGTGGTTTTATTGTTCTGGCTCTGGCGCTGATGAAGGGCGACCTGCGCGCGGAAACGCAGCAGCGGGTGATCGCCTGTATGTTTGGTCTGTGGGTGCTGATGGGGATTGGCTTTATCGCCTCGATGCTGCATCTGGGCTCGCCGATGCGCGCGTTTAACTCGCTTAACCGCGTAGGTGCTTCCGCACTGAGCAATGAAATTGCCAGCGGCTCGGTGTTTTTTGCGGTCGGCGGGATTGGCTGGCTGCTGGCGGTACTGAAAAAGCTGCCGCCGGCACTGCGCACACTCTGGCTGATTATCACGATGGTACTGGGCGTCGTCTTCGTCTGGATGATGGTACGCGTCTATAACAGCATCGATACAGTACCGACCTGGTATAGCGTCTGGACGCCGCTGGGCTTCTTCCTGACGCTCTTTATGGGGGGGCCGCTACTGGGTTATCTGCTGCTGCGCATCGCGGGCGTGAACGGTTGGGCGATGCGTTTGTTACCTGCGGTGTCGGTGCTGGCGCTGGTGGTTATTGCCATTATGGTGGCCATGCAGGGCGCGGAACTGGCGACGATTCACAGTTCCATTCAGCAGGCGTCTGCTCTGGTACCGGATTATGGTTCGCTGATGGCCTGGCGTATGGTGCTGCTTGCGGCGGCGTTGTGCTGCTGGATTGTGCCACAGTTAAAAGGGTATCAACCTGCGGTACCGTTGCTCTCTGTCGCCTTCATTCTGATGCTGGCGGGGGAATTGATTGGCCGCGGCGTATTCTATGGGCTGCATATGACCGTGGGCATGGCGGTAGCCAGCTAACGCGTTGACGCGTATTCGGCCTGCAGAACGTGCAGGCCGAATACGCCTTTAGCCGCCATCAATTTAAGGGATATAACCGGGGCGGAGAAGGTGCATATAAATCCATAGAGAAGAAAACGAAGCTAAAGGAACCATGAAATTTTTCGACTGAACAAAACGCCGATTTTGCGGGTTAGATCAATAAAAACAAGGGGATGAATTTTTAGCCTTTTAATATATTCACGTACAGAATAAGTAAATCAAATCGATAGTCTCAAAACTTGCGGATCGCCCATGCGGAGCCGATTGACAATGTTTTTGGCGATGGCATGATGCGCATGAAATTTGAACTTCCTCACGGTTTTTATTCATGTCCACCTATACCCGTCCCGTCATGCTTTTGCTGTGCGGGCTACTTTTGTTGACCCTGGCCATTGCGGTACTGAATACGCTTGTGCCGCTGTGGCTTGCTCAGGCAAACCTTCCGACCTGGCAGGTGGGGATGGTCAGCTCGTCTTATTTTACCGGCAATCTGGTCGGGACGTTATTTACCGGGTATTTAATTAAACGCATTGGGTTTAACCGTAGCTATTATCTTGCCTCGCTGATCTTCGCCGCGGGTTGTGTCGGGTTGGGGGTGATGGTGGGGTTCTGGAGCTGGATGAGCTGGCGTTTTATTGCCGGTATCGGCTGCGCTATGATTTGGGTGGTTGTCGAAAGCGCGTTGATGTGCAGCGGAACCTCGCATAATCGCGGGCGCCTGCTGGCTGCCTATATGATGGTCTATTACATGGGGACCTTCCTTGGACAATTATTGGTCAGTAAAGTGTCTGGTGAATTGCTGCACGTCCTTCCCTGGGTGACCGGAATGATTCTGGCGGGAATTCTGCCGCTACTCTTTACCCGGATTGTAAATCAGCAAACACAGGCACGTCATTCCTCTTCTATTAGCGCCATGCTGAAGCTACGCCAGGCGCGTCTTGGCGTGAATGGTTGTATTATTTCCGGCATTGTTCTTGGTTCATTATATGGTCTGATGCCGTTATATCTGAAGCATCAGGGGATGGCTAACGCCAGCATCGGTTTCTGGATGGCGGTACTGGTGAGCGCCGGTATTTTGGGGCAATGGCCAATGGGACGTCTGGCGGACAAATTTGGTCGCTTGCTGGTATTACGCGTACAGGTATTCGTTGTCATACTCGGTAGTATTGCCATGTTAACCCAGGCGGCGATGGCGCCAGCTCTGTTTATTCTGGGGGCGGCGGGTTTTACGCTTTATCCCGTCGCAATGGCCTGGGCCTGTGAAAAAGTCGAACATCACCAGCTTGTGGCAATGAACCAGGCGCTGTTGTTAAGTTATACAGTAGGGAGCCTGTTGGGGCCGTCTTTTGCTGCGATGTTAATGCAGAATTATTCAGATAATCTGCTGTTTATTATGATCGCCAGCGTATCGTTTATTTATCTGCTGATGCTGTTACGTAACGCCGGCCAGACGCCTAATCCTGTCGCCCACATCTAACTGTTCTCTGAATCGTATGCAGGACGTGAGTCTTGCATACTCTTTGTTTATGTTTTACGTAAAATAATTGACCTGCATAATTTTCTTGCTTTACTGAAAAATAAAATGTGCCGAAGGTTATAATTTTGCGCTCCTCTATTTTCTCTCTTCGTCTTTACCGCGCATAATTCCCCGCTTCATTTATAGTAATAGCATTGTGTTCACGAAGGATCACGTTATGCCGAATGTGCAGGAAAAACAGTTGCGATGGTACAACATCGCCCTGATGTCGTTTATTACCGTTTGGGGATTCGGCAATGTTGTCAATAATTATGCTAACCAGGGGTTAGTGGTTGTCTTCTCCTGGGTGTTTATTTTTGCGCTCTATTTTATTCCTTATGCCTTAATCGTGGGGCAACTGGGCTCAACCTTCAAAGAGGGAAAAGGGGGCGTCAGTACCTGGATTAAGCATACGATGGGGCCGGGGTTGGCTTACCTTGCGGCATGGACTTATTGGGTCGTGCATATTCCCTACCTGGCGCAAAAGCCGCAGGCGATACTCATTGCATTGGGATGGGCTTTAAAAGGCGACGGCTCGTTGATAAAAGAATATACCGTCGTTGCCTTGCAGGGGCTGACGCTGGCATTGTTTGTTTTCTTTATGTGGGTTGCTTCCAGGGGGATGAAATCGCTAAAGGTTGTTGGGTCTGTGGCCGGGATTGCCATGTTTATCATGTCAATTTTATATGTTGTGATGGCAGTGACCGCGCCAGCAATTACAAACGTTGAAATTGCGACCACTAACATCACCTGGCAGTCATTTATTCCTCATATCGATTTTACCTATATCACCACCATCTCTATGTTGGTTTTTGCGGTTGGTGGGGCAGAGAAGATCTCGCCTTACGTTAACCAGACGCGGAATCCAGGAAAAGAATTTCCGAAGGGGATGCTCTTTTTAGCCGTCATGGTTGCGGTCTGCGCTATCCTCGGTTCGTTGGCGATGGGAATGATGTTTGATTCCCGGCATATACCTGACGATTTAATGACCAATGGGCAATATTATGCATTCCAGAAATTGGGTGAGTATTACCATATGGGTAATTCATTAATGGTGATTTATGCCATTGCCAATACTCTGGGGCAAATCGCCGCGCTGGTGTTTTCTATTGATGCGCCACTAAAAGTATTGCTGGGTGATGCAGACAGTAAATATATCCCGCAGCGCTTATGTCGTACTAACGCTTCAGGTACGCCAGTTAACGGTTATTTGCTGACATTGGTGTTGGTCGCTATCTTGATTATGTTGCCAACGCTTGGCATCGGCGATATGAACAACCTGTACAAATGGCTGCTTAATCTCAACTCAGTTGTTATGCCGCTGCGCTATCTGTGGGTATTTGTCGCCTTTATTGCTGTCATTCGACTGGCGCAAAAGTACAAACCCGAATATGTGTTTATTCGCAACCGGGCGTTGGCGTTAACTGTGGGAATATGGTGTTTTGCCTTCACCGCGTTTGCCTGCCTTACCGGTATTTTCCCCAAAATGGAGGCGTTCACACCGGAGTGGACATTCCAGCTGACGTTGAACATCGTGACGCCTTTTGTCCTGGTCGGGTTGGGATTAATTTTCCCACTGCTGGCGCGTAGAAACACATAACGACGCTCTTTTCCACGGCGCTCCTGTCAGACGAGCGCCTTTTAAGGTCACAGGTGCCTGGGTTCCAGGCGGAGACCATGGTATTAACAGGCACCGGGTCAGCAATAGTTGTCAGACCTTCAACCCAGCAGCAGATAAGCGACTCTGTATTTAATACCTGGTAAGCGCAATATTGTTAACCAGGCCTGTCTGACGGCGGAGTCGGGTATTTTAGCGGTAAGAGCGTTATCCAGACAGCAAAACGGCTACCGTCACGGGTAGCCGTTTAAAAGCGGATAAGATAGCAGGCGATTAATACATCACTTTATGACCATACTGCTCAAGAATGCCCTTCACACGCTCCATGGTCTCTTTTTTAGGCGGCTTCACGCCATCCAGTTTATATTCTTCGCCCATTGCCACCCATTTATGTTTGCCCAGCTCATGATAGGGCAGCAGTTCGATTTTTTCGACATTCCCCATATCGCGGGTAAACTCACCCAGGCGATGCGCGGAATCATCGTCGTCAGACCAGCCGGGAACGACAACGTAACGGATCCAGACCTTCACATTTTTCTTTGATAAATACTGAGCGAATTCCAGCGTCCGGTGATTAGAGACACCGACCAGATTCTGGTGGATCTCATCATTCATCTGCTTGAGATCGAGCATCACCAGATCGGTAACGTCCAGCAGTTCATCAATCACTGGGTCATAACGGCGCACAAAGCCGTTGGTGTCGAGACAGGTGTGGATACCTTCTTTTTTACAGGCGCGAAACCAGTCGCGTACAAATTCTGCCTGCAAAATGGCCTCGCCGCCGGATGCCGTCACGCCGCCGCCAGAAGCATTCATAAAATGCCGATAGGTCACCACCTCTTTCATTAAGTCTTCAACGGTGATTTCTTTACCGCCATGCGTATCCCATGTGTCGCGGTTATGGCAATACAGGCAGCGCATCAGGCAGCCCTGGAAAAAGGTAATAAAGCGGATGCCTGGGCCATCAACGGTGCCACAGGATTCAAAGGAGTGAATGCGACCAATAACCGGCTTTTTATCAGCAGTTACTGCAACACTTTCATTTGTAATACAATCGGTTAAGTTACTCATATCGCTTCGGCTAGCTCTAAATAACATGGGGTTTATGGACACATTCCGGGCATGTTGAGCACCCTGGTAAGGGGGTTGCATCCTGTAAAAAAGCGGTACTGCGAGCGTAAATTTTGGACTACAGAATGTGTGGCTGTTCCAGAATGTGCTGCAATGGAGCTATTTTACCTCTATTCAGTATAAAATATACGGCAAATCTATGCTGTATAACTTGCACCACCAGAAATTCTGGCTCATTCATCAGCTCGTAACGCCCGAACCGCAATACATACTGCAAGTGTATCATCCATAGCGCCCTGGTTTTGCTGTTTATGATCCGCCTCTTTTTTCAAATGGTTGGCGCCGTTTTGTTGTGGTCAGAACGAAAATAATTCTCAACATAATTCAGATGTGTCCAAAGAACGTTATGCGCTGTCCAGCGCCTGGCGCCGCATTCAACATGCAATCAGGTCTAAATCTGATGTTATTTCTAAAGCCGGACTGATTCAATCTCTTAAATAGAGTGTGGCTTTAATCAAAAAATGAGAGCAACGGATTGAATTTTGCTTTCGCGGTAAATAATCAAAGGAGTTATTATGCCAGTTACGTTAAGTTTTGGTAATCGTCATAACTATGAAGTTAATGCTTCACGGCTAGTCCGTTTGATGAGTTCTGACAAAGAAGAAGCGCTATACATGGGGGTATGGGATAGATTTAAGGACTGCTTCAGAACACACAAAAAAAGAGAGGTGCTGGAGGTATTATATACACTCATCCATGGATGTGAACGTGAAAATCAAGCTGACCTTAATGTTGATACAGTCGGCATGGAGAAGATATATGCCTTTGCACAATTAAAACAATATGCTAATCCATCTCAACAAGACCGCTTTGTTATGCGTTTTGATGTGAGTCAGACACAAGTTTCATTTGAGATTGATGGCAAGGTTATTGATAAATGTAATTTGCATCGTATCCTCAATGTTTCAGAAAACTGTATTTTTAAAGTGATGGAAGAAGATGAAGAAGAGTTGTTTTTTAAAGTATGTATTAAGTATGGAGAAAAAATTGCTTGCTATCCAGAATTATTAGAAAACTTTGCTTTTAAACTTAGGCAGGAAGTTAATGAAGATGATGAAATTAAGGATGAAGTTTATAAGCTTATGCGATCTGGAGAAGATCGAAAAATGGCATGTGTTGAATGGAATGGTACGCTTACTGAGGATGAGATGGATAAACTACGCTGTCTCCAAATGGGGTCTTTTGAGATTTCTACCCAATTTTGTAAAATAGGTTACTGGGAATTAGAGGGAGAAGTCCTGTTTGATATGTTTCATCCAACACTTATCTATCTGCTACATGGATATATGCCGTCATTGTCATGTGATTTTACAGAAGCTAACACCATGCTGTTTTCTGATGTATTAAATAAGGATTATGATGATTATCAAAATAATAAAAGAGAAATTGATGCTATTCTGAGAAGAATATATAGATCACATAATAACACTTTATTTATAAGTAAAAATTCTGGTTGTCGAAATATGCTTTTATAAAAATTAAAAAGGCCCCACTGACATGGAGCCTTTTTTGTACGCTTTTTATAGCGTAATTTCAGTCAAACCCATTACATGGTCTGCGTGAAGGTACGAGTAATAACGTCCTGCTGCTGTTCTTTCGTCAGGGAGTTAAAACGTACTGCGTAACCAGATACACGGATGGTCAGCTGCGGATATTTTTCCGGATGTTCCATCGCGTCCAGCAGCATTTCACGGTTCATGACGTTGACGTTCAGGTGCTGACCGCCTTCGATGGACGCTTCGTGGTGGAAGTAACCATCCATCAGACCTGCCAGGTTAGTCTTACGAACTTCGTCGTCTTTACCCAGTGCGTTCGGAACGATAGAGAAGGTATAAGAAATACCATCTTTCGCGTAAGCAAACGGCAGTTTAGCAACGGAGGTCAGAGAAGCGACAGCGCCTTTCTGGTCACGACCGTGCATCGGGTTAGCACCTGGTCCGAACGGCGCGCCAGCACGACGACCATCCGGGGTGTTACCAGTTTTCTTACCATACACAACGTTAGAAGTGATGGTCAGAACAGACTGCGTCGGGATAGCGCCACGGTAGGTGGTCAGTTTCTGAATTTTCTTCATGAAACGTTCTACCAGGTCAACCGCCATGTCATCTACACGAGCGTCGTTGTTACCAAACTGCGGGTATTCGCCTTCGATTTCGAAGTCGATAGCCAGACCATCTTCGTCACGAATCGGTTTAACTTTCGCATATTTGATGGCAGACAGGGAGTCAGCCGCAACGGACAGGCCTGCGATACCACACGCCATGGTGCGGATAACGTCACGGTCGTGCAACGCCATCAGAGAGGCTTCGTAGCTGTACTTGTCGTGCATGTAGTGGATAACGTTCAGCGCGGTGACATACTGTTTAGCCAGCCAGTCCATGAAGTGATCCATGCGATCCATCACTTCGTCGAAGTTCAGAACATCGCCTTTGATCGGTTCGGATTTCGGACCAACCTGCATTTTCAGTTTTTCATCAACGCCGCCGTTGATTGCGTACAGCATGGTTTTCGCCAGGTTTGCACGCGCACCGAAGAACTGCATTTGTTTACCAACGATCATCGGGCTTACGCAGCATGCGATAGCGTAGTCATCGTTGTTGAAGTCCGGACGCATCAGGTCATCGTTCTCGTACTGCAGAGAAGAGGTGTCGATGGAGACTTTAGCGGCGAATTTCTTGAAGTTCAGCGGCAGTTTTTCAGACCACAGAACGGTGATGTTCGGTTCCGGAGACGGCCCCATGGTGTACAGGGTGTTCAGGAAGCGGAAGCTGTTTTTGGTAACCAGAGTACGGCCATCAACGCCCATACCACCGATAGATTCAGTTGCCCAAATCGGGTCGCCGGAGAACAGTTCATCATATTCAGGAGTACGCAGGAAGCGAACCATACGCAGTTTCATGACCAGGTGGTCAATCATTTCCTGTGCGTCTTGCTCGGTGATTTTGCCTGCTTTCAGGTCACGTTCGATGTACGCATCCAGGAAGGTGGATACACGACCGAAGGACATTGCTGCGCCGTTCTGAGATTTAACCGCAGCCAGGTAACCGAAGTAAGTCCACTGGATTGCTTCCTGAGCGTTAGTCGCCGGGCCAGAGATATCGCAGCCGTATTTAGCCGCCATTTCTTTGATCTGACCCAGAGCGCGGTGCTGTTCAGCGATTTCTTCACGCAGACGGATAGTCGCTTCCAGATTTACGCCGTTTTCCAGATCGGATTGCAGAGACGTAAACTGCGCGAATTTGTCTTTCATCAGGTAGTCGATACCGTACAGCGCTACGCGACGGTAGTCACCGATGATACGGCCACGGCCATACGCATCCGGCAGACCGGTCAGAACGCCAGATTTACGGCAACGCAGGATGTCCGGAGTATAAACGTCGAATACGCCCTGGTTGTGGGTCTTACGGTATTCGGTGAAGATTTTTTTGAGCATTGGGTCCAGCTCGCGATTGTACGCTTTGCAGGAACCTTCAACCATTTTGATGCCGCCGAACGGGATAATCGCACGCTTCAGCGGAGCTTCAGTCTGCAGACCAACAATTTTCTCAAGCGCTTTGTTGATGTAGCCAGCGTCGTGAGAAGTGATGGTGGAAGCAACGGAGGTGTCAAAGTCAACAGGCGCGTGAGTGCGGTTTTCCTGTTTAACGCCTTCCATTACGCTGTCCCACAGCTTGGTGGTCGCGTCAGTAGCGCCAGCCAGGAAGGACTCGTCACCCTCATACGGAGTGTAGTTTTTCTGAATGAAGTCACGGACGTTTACTTCATTCTGCCAGTCACCTTTGGTAAAACCTTCCCAGGCTGTGGCTAACTTTTCATTAAGCTCGGACATGTAACACCTACCTTCTTAAGTGGATTTTTTATTTACTGCGTGTAATGGGCATCAACAGATTAATGATGCTCGTTACCACGCAGGTAAATGACCCAGTATGTCAACCCGACCAACAAACCGCCGCCGATAATATTACCGATCGTGACCGGAATCAGGTTATCAGTGATGAAGCTCATCACGGTCAGGTGAGAAAAACTTTCCGGAGACGAACCGACTGCGGTCCAAAACTCCGGTGTAGCGAAATCGCGTATTACAATACCCATAGGAATCATAAACATGTTTGCGATACTGTGCTCAAAACCGCTGGCGACAAACATGGCGACGGGCAGTACCATGATGAACGCTTTGTCCATCAGGCTACGACCTGAATAGCTCATCCACACGGCCAGACAAACCATCAGGTTCGCCAGAATACCGAGGCAGACAGCTTCAATAAAAGTGTGGTGCATTTTGTGGTCGGCGGTTTGCAGGACGTTAAGTCCCCATTGACCGTTGGCAGTCATATACTCGCCGGAAAGCCACATCAGTAACACGAAAAGCAGAGCGCCAATCAGGTTACCAAAATAGACGTTTAACCAGTTTTTAGCCAGTTGCCCCCAGGTGATGCGACCGCTAGCTTTAGCTACAACGATCAGAACAGTAGAGGTGAAAAGATCAGCGCCGCAAATAACACAGAGAATCAGTCCCAAAGAGAAACAGATACCCCCGATAAGTTTCGCCATGCCATAAGGCATCGCGCCAGTACCGGTTGTCGCAGTAATATAAAAAACAAAGGCAATTGAAATGAATACGCCGGCGGTAATCGCCAGATAGAAAGTCTTAAGCGGATGTTTCGTTGCTTTATAGACGCCTGCTTCTTCAGCCACTTTGGCCATTGCTGCAGGGAGTAAAAGGTCAAAAGGGTTGTCAGCTTTCACACTAACTCTCTCTTTATTAAGTCGGCGACGAGATACTAACAAAGCATTATAGATGAGAATTTGATATAGATCATATCTCGCCTGGCTTATAGGCCCGTAAGTCGCATGGCTTTTATGCAATTACGGTGTAACTTTTTGATTATCCTAATAAAAATAAATTTTAAAAATTATAAATAGAGTTGAATTTTTTCCTGACTCCTCCTGCTGCACGGTTAATTAATATGGAGTAATCAACAAATAAAGTAACATCACTATGTCAATTAATTTAATATCAACAACCAATATTTAACCTTGTTATTACATTTTTCGCCGTTTAGTGAAAATAAATAAAACGGGGCCGCAAAGGCGCCCCGTAATATAACGCAGCCGAGAGGGTAAACCTACCCTAAGTCACTCATATGGCCTTATTTTGACCAGTATGCCGCTTTCGCGCGCTGTAATTTATCATACGCTTTTAACAAGGACTGATGCGCCGGGAACGCTTGTAGATCGTGGTCGACAGCCGGTAGTCCATAAAAAGCCGCTTCACCGCTAAGCGCGGCGCTGGCGGCTTCTACAGCCTCTGCGCCATACATTTTTATAAAAGCATTGAGATATTGCAGCGGCTGACGCGCATCTTCTTGCGACAGGAGCAGCAGCGTTTGCAGGCAACGGTAATAGTTTGCGCGTGCCGGACTAAAGACCGACGAATTGAACTCCATCGTCCATTCTGTCCAGATTAGCGCCTGCTCCAAATCGCCGCCCGCTAACGCTAGCATTGCTTTTAATTCGCCGACGCGCAGTGTATACCAACCATTGTCCGCTCCGGTCGCCAGACCCAACAGTTCACGCACGCGGGTGAAATCGTCAAAACCTTCTTCATCCAATTGTTCAATCAGATTGAGATAGTCTTCTTTATTCCAGGCGCTACCGGGCAGCGAAAGCAGAGTCTCACGAAGATGGCTACCCATATTGTTGTTGGCCAGCCACAGATCTTCGGCAGGATAAATATCAGACATTCCCGGTACGATAATACGACAGGCGTATACGCCGAGATGCTCGTAATCGGCAATGTAAACTTCTTTATCTTCAGCAGCAAAGATGGCCATCAGCGTGGCGAATTCTTCTTCGGTAGTGCCGGAAAAACTCCAGTCCGTGAACGGGTAATCGGCGTCCTGTTTGAACAGATCCCAGGAAATCAGGCCGCTGGAGTCGATGAAGTGGGTCTCCAGATTAGTGTGCTCCGCGACTTCTTCATCATCGAACGTTGGTGGGGTGAAGACATCAAGATCTTTCAGACCGCGTCCCTGGAGTAGTTCGGTCACTGTACGTTCCAACGCAACGCCAAAGTCAGGATGGGCGCCAAAAGAAGCAAAGCAGGTACCGTTAGCCGGGTTGAACAGCACGACGCAGATAACCGGATACTTACCGCCCAGCGAGCCGTCATAGGCGAAAATCGGGAAACCCTCGGCTTCCAGCGTGGCGATTGACTCCATTACCGCCGGATAACGCGCCATCACCTCTGCGGGAATCTCCGGCAGACTGATACTTTCCGCAATGATGCGATTTTTCACATAGCGCTCGAAGACTTCCGACAGTCCCTGAACGCGGGCTTCATTACGCGTATTGCCGGCGGACATTCCGTTAGAGACATACAGGTTGCCGATAATATTCATCGGAATATACACGGTCTGGTTATCGGACTGACGGGTAAATGGCAGGCCGCAGACGCCGCGTTCTTCATTGCCGGACTGAAGATCAATTAACTGGCTTCCGGTGAGTTCATTTTCCGGATCGTAAAACGCGCGCAGACGGGCATCAAGCAAGCCTTCCGGTACGTCGTCATTTTCAGTCAGCGGGAACCATTTTTCATTCGGATAATGCACGAATGGCCCGTTGGCGACCGTTTCGCCAAGCCAGAAATCAGCAAAAAAGTAGTTGGTTGACAGACGCTCGAAGTATTCGCCCAGCGCCGAGGCCAGCGCCGCTTTTTTGGTCGCGCCTTTTCCGTTGGTAAAGCATAACGCGCACTCTTTATCGCGAATATGCACTGACCAGACGTTTGGCACCGGGTTCAGCCAGGAGGCCTCTTCGATGTGAAAGCCGAGGTCGAGTAACTTTTGCTGGAAGCGGGCGATGGAGTCTTCCAGCGCGGCGTCTTTGCCGGGAATAAATGTTTGCGTCATGAAAATCACTTTTGTCGTACGGAAAGCGCGCAATGATACGGGTTTTATGTGACGGGCGCTATCTCGCCGGGACATCGGCGGAAATAAAAGTATTGGCTATGCTTTTACACTGGAATTCACAGGAAGAGCATAAAAAATGAAAGCATTTGATTTGCAACGAATGGCGCTGGATAACGTGCCGGTAGCGTTTTTGGGGGAAGTGGCGCTACGTAGCTTTTACACCTTTGTTCTGGTGTTTCTTTTCTTAAAGGTGACAGGACGACGCGGCGTACGGCAAATGTCGCTTTTTGAAGTGCTGATCATTTTGACATTGGGGTCGGCGGCAGGCGACGTCGCGTTTTATGATGACGTTCCGATGCTCCCTGTTCTGGTGGTATTCATCACCCTGGCGCTGCTCTATCGCCTGGTCATGTGGCTGATGGCGCATAGTGAAAAGTTGGAAGATCTGCTGGAAGGCAAGTCGGTGGTCATTGTTGAAGACGGCGAACTGGCGTGGGAAAAACTGCAGCGCTCGAACATGACGGAGTTTGAGTTTTTTATGGAGCTTCGCTTGAATGGCGTTGAGCAACTGGGGCAGGTCAGACTGGCCATCCTGGAGACAAACGGACAAATCAGCGTCTATTTCTTTGAAAATAAAGACGTTAAGCCGGGGTTAAGCATTCTTCCTGAGCACTGTACGCCACGCTTTATCGTGGCGCCGGAGGCTGGCGACTATGCCTGCGTACGTTGCAGTGAAGTGATACGCATGAACGTCGGGAAAAAGCAATTATGTCCGCGCTGCGCAAATCCAGAATGGACGAAGGCAAGCCGGGCTAAACGCGTTGTTTAACAGCGAAAATATCGGATTTATACGGTTAATCCGGAAGATTCTGTTGTGTGACGCATGCCGCATTTTCTCCTCGCATTGTTTTACCCATTGCGGCGCGTGTCACTGAATGATAAAACCGATATTCACATGAATAACGTTTGCCTGATGTCTGTCAGGCAGGAAACAATGCAGCGTGGTGAGGGGAAATGGCTCAGGTCTTTAATTTTAGTTCAGGTCCGGCGATGCTACCGGCGGAAGTACTTAAACTGGCGCAACAGGAACTGCGTGACTGGCACGGTCTTGGTACGTCGGTAATGGAAATTAGCCATCGAGGCAAAGAGTTTATCCAGGTCGCTGAAGAAGCGGAGCAGGATTTTCGCGATCTCCTTAATATCCCCTCCAACTATAAAGTTTTATTTTGTCACGGCGGCGGTCGCGGGCAGTTTGCTGGCGTGCCGCTCAATCTGCTGGGCGATAAAACCACGGCGGATTATGTCGATGCTGGTTACTGGGCGGCGAGCGCCATCAAAGAAGCCAAAAAATACTGTGCGCCGCAGATTATCGACGCCAAAATCACCGTTGACGGCAAACGTGCCGTAAAACCGATGCGCGAGTGGCAGCTTTCCGATAACGCCGCTTATTTACACTATTGCCCGAATGAGACCATTGACGGCATCGCCATCGATGAAACGCCGGATTTTGGCCCGGAGGTGGTCGTCACGGCGGACTTTTCTTCTACCATCCTGTCTGCGCCGCTGGATGTCTCTCGCTATGGCGTAATTTATGCTGGCGCGCAGAAGAATATCGGTCCGGCAGGACTGACGCTGGTTATCGTCCGGGAAGATCTGTTAGGCAAGGCGCATGAGAGCTGCCCGTCCATCCTCGACTACACCGTCCTGAATGATAACGACTCGATGTTTAATACGCCGCCGACTTTCGCCTGGTATCTTTCCGGTCTGGTGTTCAAATGGTTGAAAGCGCAGGGCGGCGTGGCGGCGATGCACAAAATCAATCAGCAAAAAGCGGAGTTGCTGTACGGTGTGATTGATAACAGCGATTTCTACCGTAACGATGTCGCACAGGCCAACCGTTCGCGGATGAACGTTCCGTTCCAGTTAGCGGACAATGCGCTGGACAAGGTCTTTCTGGAAGAGTCTTTCGCCGCCGGTCTGCACGCCTTAAAAGGGCACCGTGTTGTTGGCGGTATGCGCGCCTCTATCTATAACGCCATGCCGATTGAAGGGGTAAAAGCGCTGACCGATTTCATGATCGATTTTGAGCGTCGTCACGGCTAATACGTTTCTTTTTTCATCCCCACGGCCAGTCTGTGGGGTTTTTATTTCTGTTTTTTGAGAGTTGAGTTTCATGGAATCCCTGACGTTACAACCCATCGCGCGGGTCGATGGCGCCATTAATTTACCTGGCTCCAAAAGTGTTTCAAACCGTGCTTTGCTCCTGGCGGCTTTAGCTTGTGGTAAAACCGTTCTGACGAATCTGCTGGATAGCGATGACGTCCGCCATATGCTCAATGCCCTGAGCGCGTTGGGGATCAATTACACCCTTTCTGCCGATCGCACCCGCTGTGATATCACGGGTAATGGCGGCGCATTACGTGCGCCAGGCGCTCTGGAACTGTTTCTCGGTAATGCCGGAACCGCGATGCGTCCGTTAGCGGCAGCGCTATGTCTGGGGCAAAATGAGATAGTGTTAACCGGCGAACCGCGTATGAAAGAGCGTCCGATAGGCCATCTGGTTGATTCGCTGCGTCAGGGCGGGGCGAATATTGATTACCTGGAGCAGGAAAACTATCCGCCCCTGCGTCTGCGCGGCGGTTTTACCGGCGGCGAGATTGAGGTTGATGGTAGCGTTTCCAGCCAGTTCCTGACCGCTCTGCTGATGACGGCGCCGCTGGCGCCTGAAGACACAACTATTCGCGTTAAAGGCGAACTGGTATCAAAACCTTACATCGATATCACGCTAAATTTAATGAAAACCTTTGGCGTGGAGATAGCGAACCATCACTACCAACAATTTGTCGTGAAGGGCGGTCAACAGTATCACTCTCCGGGTCGCTATCTGGTCGAGGGCGATGCCTCGTCAGCGTCCTATTTTCTCGCCGCCGGGGCGATAAAAGGCGGCACGGTAAAAGTGACCGGGATTGGCCGCAAAAGTATGCAGGGCGATATTCGTTTTGCCGATGTGCTGGAGAAAATGGGCGCGACCATTACCTGGGGCGATGATTTTATTGCCTGCACGCGCGGCGAATTGCACGCCATAGATATGGATATGAACCATATTCCGGATGCGGCGATGACGATTGCCACCACGGCGCTGTTTGCGAAAGGAACCACGACGTTGCGCAATATTTATAACTGGCGAGTGAAAGAAACCGATCGCCTGTTCGCGATGGCGACCGAGCTACGTAAAGTGGGCGCTGAAGTCGAAGAAGGGCACGACTATATTCGTATCACGCCGCCGGCGAAGCTCCATCACGCGGATATTGGCACGTACAACGACCACCGTATGGCGATGTGCTTCTCACTGGTCGCACTGTCCGATACGCCAGTCACGATCCTGGACCCGAAATGTACCGCAAAAACGTTCCCTGATTATTTTGAACAACTGGCGCGGATGAGTACGCCTGCCTAATCCTTCTGTTGTGCCAGTCGACAGGCTGGCGCATCGAGGTCCGCATTCGCACTATTTTTACAATTATGACTAATGCTAATTTGTTGATGATTTAACACATTGATTTATGTGTTTTTTATAATAGTTATCAACGGAAGATTAGTATGAAAAATAAATCATTATTACTGGCGGTGGCGATTTCCGCTACGCTACTGGCAGGATGTAAAAATGGCGTGAATGGCAATTTAATCGCCAGTTCCGGCATGTCAGCCTACAAAGCCGCCACACTGTCCGATGCGGATGTTAAGGCATTATCTAATAATGCCTGTAAACAAATGGACAGCGAGAATCAACTGGCAGGTACGAAAAGCAAATACACCAAACGTCTGAGCAAAATCGCCAAAGCGCTGGGTAACAACATTGACGGTACGCCGGTTAGCTATAAAGTCTATATGACCAGCGATATCAACGCATGGGCGATGGCGAACGGTTGCGTTCGCGTATACTCCGGCCTGATGGATCTGATGACCGATAATGAAATTGAAGGCGTACTGGGCCATGAACTGGGCCATGTCTCTTTAGGGCACTCCCGCAAGGCAATGCAGACCGCCTATGCCACGCTGGCGGCTCGCGATGCGATTTCCGCCACCAGCGGTGTCGCAGCGCAGCTTTCCCAGTCTCAATTGGGCGATCTGGCGGAAGGCGTCATCAATTCGGCGTTTTCTCGCAGTCAGGAGTCGGATGCGGATGACTTCTCTTACGATCTGCTGAAAAAACGTGGGATTAACACCCAGGGCTTAGTCACGGCATTCGAAAAATTCGCCACAATGGACGCAGGTCATGCAAAATCATTGATGGACTCCCACCCGGCTTCAGCCGATCGCGCGCAGCATATGCGCGACAGAATTGCCGAAGATAAAAAGTAAATCATTGTCATCTTTCGGGCTGGTTTCTCGCCGGCCCGCTATAATTGCGCAATTATTCCGCATCTGATTACAGACAAAACTGGTTTTTGCACGCAACGTTAACGGTCGCGAGCGTTGGCGCGTATAATGCGCGGCGTTTACGTTAACGGTACGCCTGTTTAAGGAGATAAAGATGACGGCAATTGCCCCGGTAATAACCATTGATGGCCCAAGCGGTGCAGGTAAAGGCACCTTGTGCAAAGCAATGGCGGAAGCATTGCAATGGCATCTGCTGGATTCCGGCGCGATATACCGCGTACTGGCGCTGGCGGCATTGCATCACCATGTCGATCTCGCCTCTGAAGATGCGCTGGTGCCGCTGGCGTCCCATCTGGACGTGCGTTTCGTCTCAACGGACGGCAACCTGGAAGTTATCTTGGAAGGCGAGGACGTTAGCGGCGAAATCCGTACGCAGGAAGTCGCGAACGCGGCATCCCAGGTGGCGGCATTCCCACGCGTGCGTGAAGCGCTTCTTCGCCGCCAACGTGCATTCCGCGAAGCGCCTGGTTTAATCGCCGATGGACGCGATATGGGGACCGTGGTCTTCCCGGATGCGCCGGTAAAAATTTTCCTTGACGCCTCCTCGGAGGAACGTGCGCATCGACGTATGCTACAGTTGCAGGAGAATGGCTTTAGTGTTAACTTTGAACGCCTTTTGGCCGAGATCAAGGAACGCGACGATCGCGATCGTAATCGCGCTGTAGCGCCGTTAGTTCCTGCTGCTGATGCATTAGTTTTGGATTCTACCCGATTAAGCATTGAGCAAGTGATTGAAAAAGCGTTACAATATGCGCGCCAAAAATTGGCTCTCGCTTAAATGCGACCGAATTTGTAGTACCCCCGTTGCAAAGGATTGACAGCGGGTATGTTAAACAACCCCATCCGGCACGGAGCCAGGTGGACGTTAAATATGAAACCTGAAGATTAAACATGACTGAATCTTTTGCTCAACTCTTTGAAGAATCCTTAAAAGAAATCGAAACCCGCCCGGGTTCCATCGTTCGTGGTGTTGTTGTTGCTATCGACAAAGACGTAGTACTGGTTGACGCCGGTCTGAAATCTGAGTCTGCCATTCCGGCTGAGCAGTTCAAAAACGCCCAGGGCGAACTGGAAATCCAGGTTGGTGACGAAGTTGACGTTGCTCTGGATGCAGTAGAAGACGGCTTCGGTGAAACTCTGCTCTCTCGTGAGAAAGCTAAACGTCACGAAGCATGGATCACGCTGGAAAAAGCTTACGAAGATGCTGAAACTGTTACCGGTGTTATCAACGGCAAAGTTAAGGGTGGCTTCACTGTTGAGCTGAACGGTATTCGCGCGTTCCTGCCAGGTTCTCTGGTAGACGTTCGTCCGGTGCGTGACACTCTGCACTTGGAAGGCAAAGAGCTTGAATTCAAAGTAATCAAGCTGGACCAGAAACGTAACAACGTTGTGGTTTCTCGTCGTGCCGTTATCGAATCCGAAAACAGCGCAGAACGCGATCAGCTGCTGGAAAACCTGCAGGAAGGCATGGAAGTTAAAGGTATCGTTAAGAACCTCACTGACTACGGTGCATTCGTTGATCTGGGCGGCGTTGACGGCCTGCTGCACATCACTGATATGGCCTGGAAACGCGTTAAGCATCCGAGCGAAATCGTGAACGTTGGCGACGAAATCAACGTGAAAGTGCTGAAATTCGACCGCGAGCGTACCCGTGTATCCCTGGGCCTGAAACAGCTGGGCGAAGATCCGTGGGTAGCTATCGCTAAACGTTATCCGGAAGGTACCAAACTGACCGGTCGCGTGACCAACCTGACCGACTACGGCTGCTTCGTTGAAATCGAAGAAGGCGTTGAAGGCCTGGTTCACGTTTCCGAAATGGACTGGACCAACAAAAACATCCACCCGTCCAAAGTGGTTAACGTTGGCGACGTAGTGGAAGTGATGGTTCTGGATATCGACGAAGAACGTCGTCGTATCTCCTTGGGTCTGAAGCAGTGCAAATCTAACCCGTGGCAGCAGTTCGCAGAAACCCACAACAAGGGCGACCGCGTTGAAGGTAAAATCAAGTCTATCACTGACTTCGGTATCTTCATCGGCCTGGACGGCGGCATCGACGGCCTGGTTCACCTGTCTGACATCTCCTGGAACGTTGCAGGCGAAGAAGCAGTTCGTGAATACAAAAAAGGCGACGAAATCGCTGCAGTTGTTCTGCAGGTTGACGCAGAACGTGAACGTATCTCCCTGGGCGTTAAACAGCTCGCAGAAGATCCGTTCAACAACTGGGTTGCTCTGAACAAGAAAGGCGCTATCGTAACCGGTAAAGTCACTGCAGTTGACGCGAAAGGCGCAACCGTAGAACTGGCTGACGGCGTTGAAGGTTACCTGCGTGCTTCTGAAGCATCCCGTGACCGCGTTGAAGATGCGACTCTGGTTCTGAGCGTTGGCGACGACGTTGAAGCTAAATTCACCGGCGTTGATCGTAAAAACCGCGCAATCAGCCTGTCTGTTCGTGCGAAAGACGAAGCTGACGAGAAAGATGCCATCGCAACTGTTAACAAACAGGAAGATGCAAACTTCTCTAACAACGCAATGGCTGAAGCATTCAAAGCAGCTAAAGGCGAGTAATCCTCTGAAACTTCGGGCCTTTTAGTCCGAAGTATAACGAGATTACTTGACAGATTGCAGGTTTCGGCCTGTAATCAAGCACTAAGGGCGGCTACGGCCGCCCTTAATCAATCTCACGGCTGCAGCCAATTTGCCTTTAAGGAACCGGAGGAATCATGACCAAGTCAGAATTGATTGAAAGACTTGCAACCCAGCAATCTCACATTCCCGCTAAGGCGGTTGAAGATGCGGTAAAAGAGATGCTGGAGCATATGGCCTCGACTCTTGCGCAGGGCGAGCGTATTGAAATCCGCGGTTTCGGCAGTTTTTCTTTGCATTACCGCGCGCCTCGTACCGGACGTAACCCCAAGACCGGCGATAAAGTGGAACTGGAAGGAAAATACGTTCCTCACTTTAAACCGGGTAAAGAACTGCGCGATCGCGCCAATATTTACGGTTAAGTTTTAACGCAAAACTTGAACCCGAAAAAAGCACCTCCAGGGTGCTTTTTTCATTTATACGCCGTCAGGCGCAAACGCTATTCGACCGAAAACTGGAAAACGTTTCGCATTTTTTGCTGCGTCTTACATTTATCAGGTAAAAAACCTGGAATCCGCGCCGTATAGCACAAAATCCCCTCCAGACAATGGCGTCCTGAACCTGCACACTTTCCCGCACAGGGAGGTGTCTATGAAGATAACGACGGTCAGCGTATGCGTAGTATGCGGCATACTTCCGCTCATGATATTGCCAGTATTACCTGACACGTGGATTCTCGCAGTACTGTTTTGTCTGGCATGTTTGCTTTGCCTCATACCCCATCACTATGCGCGCTACGCGGCATTAATCTTGCTCTTTTTCATGTGGGGGATATTTGCCGCCAGGCAGGCCATCTGGGCGGGAAACGTCCTGCCCGCCGCGACGCAGGAGGCGACAGTCGTCATTACTGCCACCGATCATATGACCACTCATTATGGGCGAATCACCCATTTGCGTGGAAAGCCGCTCTTTCCTGCTGTAGGGATTGTCCTGCATGGCCAGTACTTACCCACGGAAGTGTGTGCCGGACAACAGTGGGCGATGACGCTGAAGGTCAGAGCGGTACACGGACAGCTTAACGAAGGCGGTTTTGATAGCCAACGTTACGCGCTGGCGCAGCATCAACCGTTGACCGGACGTTTTCTACAGGCTAAAGCGATTAACCCTGAGTGTAGCTTGCGAGGGCGCTATCTTGCTTCGCTTCGCGCTACGCTTGCGCCTTATCCGTGGCAGCAGGTTATTCTGGCGTTGGGAATGGGGGAGCGGGGAGCGGTGTCGCAGGAGGTGAAGGCCGTTATGCGCGATACGGGGACTGCCCATTTGATGGCGATTTCCGGCCTGCATATCGCTTTTGCTGCGTTATTGGCTGCCGGATTAATCCGTGGCGGACAATTCTTTTTGCCGGTCAGATGGATTCGTTGGCAGACGCCATTGCTGGGCGGCATTCTTTGCGCGATATGTTATGCCTGGCTTACCGGCTTACAACCGCCTGCGCTGCGCACGGTGGCGGCACTGAGCGTCTGGGGAGGATTAAAATTAAGCGGACGACAGTGGAGCGGCTGGCAAGTCTGGTGCTGCTGTCTGGCCGCGATTATTTTCGCCGACCCTGTGGCGGTTATATCACAAAGTCTTTGGCTGTCAGCATTTGCGGTTGCCGGCCTGTTATTCTGGTATCAGTGGTTTCCTGCGCCAAACGGGAATTTTCCACGGGGCGTACGCTGGTTGCTTAACCTGCTTCACCTACAGGCAGGCATTACACTTCTGCTTTTGCCTCTCCAGGTGGCGCTTTTTCATGGCATAAGCGTTACCGCAATGCTGGCGAATCTTTTTGCCGTACCCTGGGTCACATTTGTGACGGTTCCGCTCATCCTGGCGGGAATGATTCTGCATTTAACCGGGCCGTTTTTTCTTGAAGAGTGGGTATGGTACCTGACCGATCGCGCGTTAGCCGCGCTATTTTACCTGTTGAATGCTTTACCGCAGGGCTGGGTGAATATTGATAACCGTTGGCAGTGTCTGACGTTTTTGCCCTGGCTAATGCTTATCGCGTGGCGATTAAACGTCTGGCGTACCTGGCCGGCGGTCTGTTTATGCGGGTTATTGTTGATGAGCTGGCCACTCTGGCGGCCGATAAACGCCAGTGGATGGCAGGTGCATATGCTGGATGTTGGTCAGGGGCTGGCGATAGCGATCGTCAGGGGCGATAAAGTAATACTCTACGATACCGGTCGGGCATGGCCGGAGGGCGACAGCGGGCAACAGGTTATTATTCCCTGGTTGCGCTGGCATAATCTGACGCCGGAGGGCGTTATTTTGAGTCATGAGCATCTGGATCATCGGGGCGGGCTGCGTTCGCTACAGCAGGTCTGGCCGTCAATGTGGATTCGCAGCCCGTTAGGCTGGCAGGGACATTTGCCCTGTTTTCGCGGCGAGCAGTGGCAATGGCAGGGGCTAACGTTTCAGGCGCACTGGCCGTTACGCGAAAGTGCCGATCGAGGAAATAACCGTTCTTGTGTGGTCAAAGTGGATGACGGTGTACATAGCATCCTGCTCACGGGCGATATCGAAGCGGGCGCTGAACAAAAAATGCTAAGTCGTTACTGGCGACATCTTGCGGCGACGTTTATCCAGGTGCCGCATCATGGTAGTAATACGTCGTCGTCGCTACCATTTATTCAGCGCGTACATGGTGAAGCGGCGCTGGCGTCCGCATCGCGCTATAACGCATGGCGGCTGCCGTCCCGCAAGGTAAAACAGCGCTACCGACAGCAGGCGTATCAGTGGTTTGATACACCCCACCAGGGGCAAATTTCGCTGCTGTTTTCTCCGCAGGGCTGGCGCATACAAGGCTTACGGGATCAAATTTTACCTCGCTGGTATCATCAGTGGTTTGGCGTGTCCGAGGATAACGGGTAGAATATGCGGCTATTTCAACAAATGCTGGTTTTTTGAATGCATAACGATAAAGATCTCTCTACGTGGCAGACCTTCCGCCGACTGTGGCCAACCATAGCGCCTTTTAAAGCAGGTCTGATCGTGGCGGGCATAGCGTTAATTCTCAACGCAGCCAGCGATACCTTCATGCTATCGCTCCTCAAGCCATTACTGGATGATGGTTTCGGTAAAACGGATCGCTCAGTGTTGCTGTGGATGCCGCTGGTGGTTATTGGGCTGATGATATTACGAGGCATCACTAGCTATATCTCCAGCTACTGTATTTCATGGGTGTCAGGCAAGGTGGTAATGACCATGCGCCGTCGCCTGTTTGGCCATATGATGGGAATGCCCGTCGCCTTCTTTGATAAACAGTCTACCGGTACGCTGCTGTCGCGTATTACTTACGATTCAGAACAGGTTGCCTCTTCTTCATCTGGCGCGCTGATTACCGTGGTGCGTGAAGGGGCATCGATCATCGGATTGTTTATCATGATGTTCTATTACAGCTGGCAGTTGTCGATCATCCTGGTTGTTCTGGCACCGATTGTGTCGATTGCGATTCGCGTTGTCTCAAAGCGGTTCCGCAGCATCAGTAAAAATATGCAGAACACGATGGGACAAGTGACTACCAGCGCTGAACAAATGCTGAAAGGACACAAAGAGGTACTGATTTTCGGCGGTCAGGAAGTCGAAACTAAACGCTTTGATAAAGTCAGCAATAAGATGCGACTGCAAGGCATGAAAATGGTCTCTGCCTCGTCAATTTCCGATCCTATCATTCAGCTCATTGCCTCGCTGGCGCTGGCGTTTGTTCTCTATGCTGCGAGCTTCCCAAGTGTAATGGATAGCCTGACGGCTGGGACCATCACCGTGGTGTTCTCCTCCATGATCGCGCTGATGCGTCCATTAAAATCGCTGACAAACGTTAACGCGCAGTTCCAGCGTGGGATGGCGGCTTGTCAGACGTTGTTTGCGATTCTGGACAGCGAACAGGAGAAAGATGAAGGTAAACGTGTCATTGACCGCGCGACCGGCGATCTCGAATTCCGCAATGTGACGTTTACTTACCCGGGCCGTGAAGTGCCGGCATTGCGTAACATCAATTTGAAAATTCCTGCCGGGAAAACCGTGGCGCTGGTGGGGCGTTCCGGATCGGGTAAATCAACTATCGCCAGTCTGATCACCCGTTTCTACGATATTGATGAAGGACACATCCTGATGGATGGTCACGATCTACGCGAATACACTCTGGCCTCTCTACGTAATCAGGTGGCGCTGGTTTCGCAAAACGTGCATCTGTTTAACGACACGGTCGCTAATAACATTGCTTATGCCCGGACGGAAGAATACAGCCGCGAGCAGATTGAAGAGGCGGCGCGCATGGCCTATGCCATGGACTTTATCAACAAGATGGATAATGGCCTGGATACCATTATCGGCGAAAACGGCGTACTGCTTTCTGGCGGTCAACGCCAGCGTATCGCGATTGCCCGCGCCTTACTGCGCGACAGCCCGATTCTGATCCTTGATGAAGCTACGTCCGCGCTGGATACCGAATCTGAACGTGCGATTCAGGCAGCGTTGGATGAGCTGCAGAAAAACCGTACCTCTCTGGTGATTGCGCATCGTCTCTCCACCATCGAACAGGCGGATGAGATCGTTGTGGTCGAAGACGGCATTATCGTTGAGCGCGGCACTCATAGCGAGTTGCTGGCACAACACGGCGTTTACGCCCAGCTACATAAGATGCAATTTGGCCAATGATAGCGCGTATCTGGTCTGGTGAATCCCCTCTATGGCGGTTACTGCTGCCGCTCTCCTGGCTGTATGGCCTGGTGAGCGGGGCGATTCGTCTGAGCTATAAGCTTGGTTTTAAACGCGCCTGGCGAGCGCCGGTACCGGTGGTTGTGGTAGGGAATCTTACGGCTGGCGGTAACGGTAAAACACCCGTAGTCATTTGGCTGGTGGAAAAGCTGCAACAGCGTGGCGTGCGCGTGGGGGTCGTTTCCCGCGGCTACGGCGGGAAAGCTGCCGCTTATCCGCTGCTCCTGACGCCGGAGACGACAACCGCAAAAGCGGGAGATGAACCGGTATTGATTTATCAACGGACCGGCGCGCCTGTCGCGGTGGCGCCTGAACGCGCCGCGGCGGTGAAAGCGATTCTGGCGGCGCATAATGTGCAGATTATTATCACCGACGATGGGTTGCAGCATTACCGACTAGCGCGAGATATTGAAATTGTGGTGATTGACGGCGTGCGCCGTTTTGGCAACGGCTGGTGGCTTCCTGCCGGTCCTATGCGCGAACGCGCCAGTCGCCTGAAAACCGTGGATGCCGCTATCGTGAATGGCGGCGTCGCCCGGGCGGGCGAAATCCCCATGCAGCTAACGCCTGGACTGGCGGTGAACTTACGTACGGGAGCGCGTTGCGATGTGGCGCAACTGAGCAATATTGTGGCGATGGCGGGCATCGGTCATCCGCCGCGATTTTTCGCGACGCTGGAAGCCTGTGGCGCGCATCCGCAAAAGTGTGTCCCGCTGGCCGATCATCAAACGCTCGCCCCTGCTGACGTTCAGGCGTTGGTCGGTGAAGGGCAGACCCTGGTAATGACGGAAAAAGACGCGGTGAAATGCCGTGCTTTTGCCGAAGATAACTGGTGGTTCTTACCGGTTGATGCGCGTTTGTCCGGTGAGCAGCCTGATAAGTTGCTTCAACATATCACCTCGCTGGTTCGCTAGCGTACCCCAATGCAGCGGCAGTGATGAATTTATGGAGCCATGAATGTCATTGCCGTACCTTTCTCTTTCCCAGGCCCGGTGTCTTCACCTTGCTGCGCAGGGGCTATTGAAAAAGCCGCGCCGTAACGCGATGCCTGGCGATGTTCTTGCCGCCATCTCACGCATGGCGTTGTTGCAAATTGATACCATCAATGTTGTCGCACGTAGCCCCTATCTGGTGCTGTTTAGCCGTCTCGGTTCGTACCCGCAGGCCTGGCTGGATGAGGCGCTGCGACGCGGCGAGTTAATCGAATACTGGGCGCATGAGGCCTGTTTCTTACCACGCCGCGACTTTAAACTTATCCGCCATCGTATGCTGTCGCCGGAAAAGATGGGCTGGAAATATCGCGCGGCATGGATGCATGAGCACGCGGAAGAAATAGAACAGCTAGTGCGGCATATTCAGGAGCACGGTCCGGTGCGTTCTGCCGATTTTGAGCATGTGCAGAAAGGCGTCAGCGGCTGGTGGGAATGGAAACCACATAAACGCCACCTTGAGGGTTTATTTACCGCCGGAAAAGTCATGGTTGTTGAGCGGCGTAATTTTCAACGTGTATATGATTTAACGCCCCGTGTGATGCCGCACTGGGATGATGGACGCGATGGACTGTCACAGTCGCAGGCGGAAAGCCTGATGCTGGATAATAGCGCGCGCAGTCTGGGGATTTTCCGTGAACAGTGGCTGGCGGATTACTACCGCCTGAAACGTCCTGACCTGAAGGGATGGCGGGAGAGCCGGGCGGAACAGCAGCAGATTATTCCGGTCGAGGTGGAAACGTTGGGGCGGATGTGGCTTCATGCCGATCTTCTTTCGCAGCTTGAACCGGCGCTAAATAACGCCTTAAAAGCGACCCATAGCGCAGTACTGTCGCCTTTCGATCCTGTGGTATGGGATCGCAAGCGGGCAGCGCAGCTCTTCGGATTTAACTATCGGCTGGAATGTTATACGCCTGCGGCGAAGCGCCAGTACGGTTATTTTGTGCTGCCGCTATTATACCAGGGCCGTTTAGTCGGGCGAATGGACGCCAAAATGCACCGTAAAACGGGGGGACTTGAGGTTATCTCGCTGTATCTGGAGGACGATATTCGTCCTGGCGTTAATCTGCAAAAAGGAATCTGGCAGGCGATTAGCGCGTTTGCTGCCTGGCAACGGGCATCGCGCGTGACGCTGGGACAATGTCCGCCAGGCCTGTTTAGCGCCATGCGTCATGGCTGGGAAATAGACCCTGCACCATAACCGATTATGTTAATATTGAAGGATTCACAATCCGGTCCATCTGGAGGAACTATGGATCATCGTCTGCTTGAAATCATCGCCTGCCCGGTATGTAACGGCAAACTCTGGTATAACCAGGAAAAGCAAGAATTAATTTGCAAACTGGATAATCTCGCTTTCCCGTTACGCGACGGCATTCCTGTATTGCTGGAAAATGAAGCTCGCTCCCTGACATCTGATGAGAGTAAATCATGAGTTTCGTCGTCATCATTCCGGCCCGTTTTTCATCTACCCGACTGCCAGGCAAACCATTAGTGGATATTAATGGTAAGCCCATGATTGTTCATGTCCTGGAGCGGGCGCGTGAATCTGGCGCGGAACGCATTATTGTCGCGACCGATCATGAAGACGTGGCTCGTGCGGTAGAAGCGGCTGGCGGCGAAGTGTGCATGACGCGCGCCGATCACCAGTCCGGCACCGAACGGTTGGCGGAAGTGGTAGAGAAGTGCGGATTCAGCGACGATACCGTTATTGTGAACGTTCAGGGCGATGAGCCGATGATCCCGGCGGTTATTATTCGCCAGGTTGCGGAAAATCTGGCGCAGCGCCAGGTTGGCATGGCGACGTTGGCGGTGCCGATTCACAGCGCCGAAGAAGCGTTTAACCCGAATGCGGTAAAAGTCGTGCTGGATGCTGAAGGCTATGCGCTTTACTTTTCCCGGGCGACGATTCCCTGGGATCGCGACCGCTTTGCAAAAAGTCTGGAAACGGTAGGGGATACTTGCCTTCGTCACCTGGGCATTTACGGCTATCGCGCGGGATTTATCCGCCGTTACGTGAGCTGGCAACCCAGCCCGCTGGAACATATTGAAATGCTGGAGCAACTCCGTGTGCTGTGGTACGGCGAAAAAATTCATGTCGCCGTCGCCAAAGCGGTGCCCGGCACGGGCGTAGACACCGCCGACGACCTGGAGCGCGTACGCGCTGAAATGCGTTAACATGATCCTGTTCATGATCGTCTTAGACGGTCATGAACAGCGCGGTATGATAGCGCAAAGATGAATACTCACGTCTGCTCATCAGTGGCGGCTTTCTCGTACCGTTACGATTTTCCTCATTTTTCTTTTCTTCCCTTGATCTGATACGGGTGACATCTGTCCATACGACGCTCATTATTAAAGCAGTAGCACTAATGGGGGTAATCTGGAATGGAACAGTTGCGGGCCGAACTCAGTCATTTGTTGGGTGAAAAACTTAGCCGTATAGAGTGCGTGAATGAGAAAGCGGATTCCGCATTGTGGTCATTATATGACAGCCAGGGAATTCCGATGCCGCTGATGGCGCGAAGTTTTACCACTCCCGGCGTTGCGCAGCAACTGGCATGGAAAACCTCAATGCTGGCGCGTAGCGGTACGGTGAGGATGCCGGTAATCTATGGCGTATTGACGCATGAAGAGCATCCTGGTCCGGATGTGCTGCTGCTGGAACGACTGCGCGGTGTGCCGGTCGAGGCGCCGGCGCGCACTCCGGA
This sequence comes from Salmonella sp. JXY0409-18, assembly GCF_020268625.1. Taxonomy (NCBI): domain Bacteria; kingdom Pseudomonadati; phylum Pseudomonadota; class Gammaproteobacteria; order Enterobacterales; family Enterobacteriaceae; genus Salmonella; species Salmonella sp. JXY0409-18. Next base: position 2,809,088 of record NZ_CP084216.1, on the reverse strand, counting down.
ACGCTGGGAACAGCTAAAAGATCAGATTGTCGAAGGATTGTTAGCCTGGCATCGGCAGGATAGCCGCGGTTGCGTTGGCGCCGTAGACCATACTCAGGAGAATATCTGGCCTTCCTGGTATCGTCAGCGGGTGGAGGTGCTGTGGACGACGCTAAATCAGTTCAGCAATACCGGCCTGACGATGCAGGACAAACGCATTCTGTTTCGTACCAGAGAATGTCTTCCTTCGTTATTTGAAGGGTTTAACGACAACTGCGTACTGGTGCATGGCAACTTCTGCCTGCGCAGTATGCTTAAAGACGCCCGTAGCGATCAGCTTCTGGCGATGGTCGGCCCCGGGCTGATGCTGTGGGCGCCGAGAGAGTTCGAACTGTTTCGCCTGATGGATAATCCATTGGCGGAGGGATTGCTTTGGCATTATCTGCAACGCGCGCCAGTGGCGGAGTCCTTCATCTGGCGGCGTTGGCTCTATGTGCTGTGGGACGAGGTTGCACAGTTGGTCAATACCGGACGTTTTAACCGTACCAACTTTGATCTGGCGGCGAAATCATTACTCCCCTGGCTTGCCTGATATGCCTTTCAGCCATTGCCAAAGTCGTCCTAATGTTTCATACCCAGCGCGATCGCTGTGCATTAGCCAGACCGGGGACGGAATTGCCCGCTCCCAGGGATTGAGCGGCGAATCGATCGCCAACTGATTCGCCGGCGCGGGAAGCGGATTCAGCCCGGCATGCTGAAAGAAAATCATCGCACGCGGCAAATGCGAGGCGGAGGTTACCAACAGGAAAGGGGCGTCGCCGATGGCCTGCTTAACGGCGGCGGCTTCTTCTTCCGTATCTTTTGGCTTATCCAGCGTAATAATATCGCTACGCGGTACGCCCAGCGACTGCGCCACCCGCGCACCGACTTCCGCCGTGCTTACCGTATTGGTTTTTGCTACGCCGCCGGTAAAAATCAGCCTGGCTCCCGGATTCGCGCGCCACAGCCGGATGCCTTCCGCCAGCCGCGGCAAGCTGTTGTTAATTAAATTAGAGCTCGGCGCCCACTGCGGGTTCCAGGTATAGCCGCCGCCGAGAACCACAATATATTCCACCTTTTGCGGACCCTGCCAGGTAGGGTAGCGGTTTTCTATCGGACGCAGCAGATGGTCAGAGACGGGTTGCAGGCTTAATAGCAATAGCGCCAGCCAACCTACGCTGATAAATACTTTTCCGGTCTTCTGAAAGCGGCTAAACCAGAGCAGCGCCAGGCCGACGCCAATGATCAGCAACATCAGCGGAAGCGGCAATAACATACCGCCAATCACTTTCTTTAGCGTAAAAAGCATCCTTTTTGGTTCCTTTTTTAACCATATAGCGGAGGATTAACGGTGATATTACACCAGACAGGTTCATTCTGGCCGCGGCTGTGACAAAATAGCGGTTTTATCAGATAACGCCTGAGCCAGCCTGTGGAGAGTCCGATGCAGGATCGCAATTTTGATGACATTGCTGAAAAGTTTTCCCGTAACATTTACGGCACGACCAAAGGGCAACTGCGGCAAGCCATTCTGTGGCAAGACCTCGATCGCGTGCTGGAGGAGATTGGCGGGCGGAAACTGCGGGTGCTGGATGCCGGCGGCGGCGAAGGGCAAACGGCGATTAAGATGGCGGAACGCGGCCATCAGGTAACATTATGCGATCTGTCTGGCGAAATGATCGCCCGCGCGCGGCAGGCGGCCGAGGCAAAAGGTGTGAGCAAAGACATGCATTTTATACAATGCCCGGCTCAGGACGTCGCTTCGCATTTGGAAAGCCCGGTTGATCTGATATTGTTTCATGCTGTGCTGGAGTGGGTAGCCGATCCTGTCGGCGTATTAGAAACGCTCTGGTCAGTATTGCGCCCTGGCGGCGCGCTGTCGTTGATGTTCTATAACGCTAACGGTTTGCTGATGCACAATATGGTGGCGGGTAATTTTGACTACGTGCAGGCGGGGATGCCTAAACGCAAGAAGCGCACGCTGTCGCCTGACTACCCGCGCGACCCCGCGCAGGTGTACCAGTGGCTGGAGGCGATTGGCTGGCAGATTACCGGTAAAACCGGCGTGCGTGTGTTTCATGATTATCTGCGTGAAAAACACCAGCAGCGTGACTGTTATGAGACCCTGGTCGAACTGGAAACGCGTTATTGCCGCCAGGAGCCGTATATTAGCCTTGGGCGCTACATTCATGTCACCGCGATTAAAAGCCCGGCGCTAGCCGCAGATGCAAGGATAACCTATGAGTGAATTTTCCCAGACAGTCCCCGAACTGGTTGCCTGGGCCAGAAAAAACGACTTTTCCATCTCGCTGCCGGTAGACAGACTTTCCTTTCTGCTGGCGGTCGCCACGTTGAACGGCGAACGCCTTGACGGCGAGATGAGTGAAGGCGAGCTGGTGGATGCATTCCGCCATGTGAGTGATGCGTTTGAGCAAACCAGCGAAACCATCGGCGTGCGCGCGAACAACGCGATTAACGATATGGTGCGTCAACGTCTGCTGAACCGCTTTACCAGCGAGCAGGCGGAAGGCAATGCGATTTACCGATTAACCCCGCTCGGGATTGGCATCACCGATTACTACATTCGTCAACGCGAATTCTCTACGCTGCGTCTTTCTATGCAGTTGTCGATTGTGGCCGGCGAATTGAAGCGCGCGGCGGATGCGGCAGCGGAGGGTGGCGATGAGTTCCACTGGCATCGCAACGTTTACGCGCCATTGAAATATTCGGTGGCGGAGATTTTCGACAGTATCGATCTCACCCAGCGCATTATGGATGAACAGCAGCAGCAGGTGAAAGACGATATCGCACAACTGCTGAATAAAGACTGGCGGGCGGCGATTTCCAGCTGTGAACTGCTGCTTTCCGAAACGTCCGGTACGCTGCGCGAATTGCAGGATACGCTGGAGGCGGCGGGCGATAAGCTGCAGGCTAACCTGCTGCGCATTCAGGATGCCACGATGACGCACGACGATCTGCATTTTGTCGACAGGCTGGTGTTTGACTTACAAAGTAAACTCGACCGCATTATCAGTTGGGGTCAGCAGTCTATTGATTTATGGATCGGTTACGATCGTCACGTGCATAAATTTATCCGTACCGCGATCGATATGGATAAAAACCGTGTCTTCGCCCAGCGGTTGCGCCAGTCCGTACAGACTTATTTTGACGATCCGTGGGCGCTAACCTACGCGAATGCCGATCGTCTGCTGGATATGCGCGATGAAGAGATGGCGTTGCGTGACGATGAAGTCACCGGGGAGTTGCCGCCGGATCTGGAATATGAAGAGTTTAACGAGATCCGCGAGCAGTTAGCGGCCATCATTGAAGAACAGCTGGCTATCTACAAAACCAGACAAACGCCACTGGATCTTGGGCTGGTGGTGCGCGAGTATCTGGCGCAATACCCGCGCGCGCGTCATTTCGACGTGGCGCGTATTGTTATCGATCAAGCGGTACGTCTTGGCGTAGCGCAAGCAGATTTCACCGGACTGCCAGCCAAATGGCAGCCGATTAATGATTACGGAGCCAAGGTACAGGCGCATGTCATTGACAAATATTGAACAAGTGATGCCGGTTAAGCTGGCGCAGGCGCTGGCGAATCCGTTATTTCCGGCGCTGGATAGCGCATTACGTTCGGGCCGCCACATCGGGCTGGACGAACTGGATAATCATGCCTTTCTGATGGATTTTCAGGAATACCTGGAAGAGTTTTACGCGCGTTATAACGTGGAACTGATTCGCGCGCCGGAGGGGTTCTTCTACCTGCGTCCGCGTTCTACCACGCTTATCCCGCGCTCGGTGTTATCCGAACTGGATATGATGGTCGGTAAAATTCTCTGCTACCTCTATCTTAGCCCGGAGCGTCTGGCCAACGAAGGGATCTTTACTCAGCAAGAGTTGTACGACGAGCTGCTTACCCTTGCGGACGAAGCCAAACTGCTAAAGCTGGTGAATAACCGCTCGACGGGATCTGACGTTGATCGTCAGAAACTGCAGGAAAAGGTGCGTTCTTCTTTAAACCGCCTGCGTCGTTTAGGCATGGTATGGTTTATGGGCCACGACAGCAGCAAATTCCGCATTACCGAATCGGTCTTCCGCTTTGGCGCGGATGTCCGCGCCGGCGACGATCCTCGCGAGGCGCAGCGTCGTCTCATCCGCGACGGGGAAGCGATGCCCATTGAAAACCATCTGCAACTTAATGATGAGACCGAAGAGAGTCAGCCGGACAGTGGAGAGGAAGAATAATGATTGAACGCGGTAAATTTCGCTCGCTAACGCTGATTAACTGGAACGGTTTTTTTGCCCGCACTTTTGACCTGGATGAACTGGTCACGACGTTATCCGGGGGCAACGGCGCCGGGAAATCCACGACGATGGCGGCGTTCGTCACGGCGCTGATCCCGGATCTCACATTACTGCACTTTCGTAACACCACGGAAGCCGGCGCCACCAGCGGTTCGCGCGATAAAGGTCTGCACGGTAAGCTGAAGGCGGGCGTCTGTTACTCCATGCTCGACACCATTAATTCCCGCCATCAGCGGGTGGTGGTCGGCGTGCGTCTGCAGCAGGTCGCTGGGCGCGATCGCAAAGTGGACATCAAACCGTTTGCTATCCAGGGGCTGCCGATGTCGGTACAGCCGACACAACTGGTGACGGAGACATTAAACGAACGTCAGGCGCGCGTACTGTCGCTTGCTGAGCTGAAAGACAAGCTTGACGAGATGGAAGGCGTGCAGTTTAAGCAGTTTAACTCCATCACCGATTATCATTCGCTGATGTTTGACTTAGGGATTATCGCCCGTCGTCTGCGCTCCGCTTCCGATCGTAGTAAATTCTATCGTTTGATAGAGGCCTCGCTGTACGGCGGGATCTCCAGCGCCATTACCCGATCGCTGCGCGATTATTTATTGCCGGAAAACAGCGGTGTGCGCAAGGCATTCCAGGATATGGAAGCGGCGCTGCGCGAGAACCGACTCACGCTGGAAGCGATTCGTGTTACCCAATCCGATCGCGATCTGTTTAAGCATTTGATCAGCGAAGCCACCGATTATGTGGCGGCGGATTATATGCGCCACGCTAATGAGCGTCGGGTTCACCTTGATCAGGCGTTGGCGTTTCGACGCGAACTGTACACATCGCGCAAACAACTGGCGGCGGAGCAGTACAAGCACGTCGATATGGCCCGTGAGTTGGGCGAACATAACGGTGCCGAAGGTTCTCTTGAAGCGGATTACCAGGCGGCGAGCGATCACCTGAATCTGGTGCAAACTGCGCTGCGCCAGCAGGAAAAAATTGAACGCTACGAAGCAGATCTTGAAGAGCTGCAGATTCGACTCGAAGAGCAAAACGAAGTGGTGGCGGAAGCCGCCGAAATGCAGGACGAAAATGAAGCGCGTGCCGAAGCCGCCGAGCTGGAAGTCGATGAACTCAAAAGCCAGCTTGCGGATTACCAGCAGGCGCTGGATGTACAGCAAACGCGCGCGATTCAGTATAACCAGGCGATATCAGCGCTTGCCCGCGCTAAAGAACTTTGCCATCTGCCGGATCTAACGCCGGAAAGCGCCGCCGAATGGCTGGATACTTTCCAGGCAAAAGAGCAGGAAGCTACGGAAAAACTGCTGTCGTTGGAACAAAAAATGAGCGTGGCGCAAACCGCGCACAGCCAGTTTGAGCAGGCTTACCAGCTGGTGGCGGCGATCAACGGCCCGCTGGCACGTAGCGAAGCCTGGGACGTGGCGCGCGAGCTGTTACGGGACGGCGTGAACCAGCGTCATCTGGCGGAACAGGTACAGCCGCTGCGGATGCGCCTGAGCGAACTGGAACAGCGGCTGCGCGAGCAGCAAGAGGCGGAACGTCTGCTGGCTGAGTTCTGTAAGCGACAGGGCAAAAATTTTGATATTGACGAACTGGAAGCGCTGCATCAGGAGTTGGAAGCCCGCATCGCGTCCTTGTCTGATAGCGTATCGTCAGCCAGCGAACAGCGCATGGCCTTGCGTCAGGAGCAGGAGCAGCTGCAATCCCGTATCCAGCATCTGATGCAACGCGCTCCTGTCTGGCTGGCGGCGCAAAACAGTCTGAACCAGCTTAGCGAACAGTGCGGCGAGGAGTTTACGTCCAGCCAGGAAGTGACCGAATACCTGCAACAGCTACTGGAGCGTGAGCGCGAAGCCATTGTCGAACGCGACGAAGTGGGCGCGCGTAAAAATGCGGTTGATGAAGAGATCGAACGTTTAAGCCAGCCGGGCGGCGCGGAAGACCAGCGTTTGAATGCGCTGGCGGAGCGTTTTGGCGGGGTACTGCTGTCGGAAATCTACGATGATGTCAGCCTTGAAGATGCGCCGTACTTTTCCGCACTGTATGGCCCGTCGCGCCATGCGATCGTCGTACCGGATTTATCGCAAATAGCCGAACAGCTTGAAGGTCTGACCGACTGCCCGGAAGATCTGTACCTGATCGAAGGCGATCCGCAGTCTTTTGATGACAGCGTATTCAGCGTTGACGAGCTGGAAAAGGCGGTGGTCGTGAAAATTGCCGACCGTCAGTGGCGTTATTCGCGTTTCCCGTCGCTGCCTATTTTTGGCCGTGCGGCGCGCGAGAACCGTATTGAAAGTCTCCATGCGGAACGGGAAGTGCTTTCCGAGCGCTTTGCCACGCTCTCGTTTGACGTGCAGAAAACCCAGCGTTTGCACCAGGCGTTCAGCCGTTTTATCGGCAGCCACCTTTCCGTCGCCTTTGAGGACGATCCGGAAGCGGAAATTCGCCGACTGAACGGGCGTCGCGTCGAGCTGGAGCGCGCGTTGGCGACGCATGAAAGCGACAACCAGCAGCAGCGCCTTCAGTTTGAGCAGGCGAAAGAGGGCGTTTCCGCGCTTAACCGTTTGCTGCCGCGGCTGAATTTATTGGCTGATGAAACGCTGGCCGATCGGGTCGATGAAATTCAGGAACGGTTGGATGAGGCGCAGGAAGCGGCGCGATTTGTGCAGCAATATGGCAACCAGTTAGCCAAACTGGAGCCGGTGGTTTCCGTTCTGCAAAGCGATCCGGAACAGTTTGAGCAGTTAAAAGAAGACTATGCATGGTCGCAGCAAATGCAGCGCGACGCGCGCCAGCAGGCTTTTGCGCTGGCTGAAGTCGTCGAACGTCGGGCGCATTTCAGCTATTCCGACTCGGCGGAAATGCTGAGCGGCAACAGCGATCTCAACGAAAAGCTGCGCCAGCGGCTGGAGCAGGCGGAAGCCGAGCGTACCCGCGCCCGCGAAGCGCTGCGCAGCCATGCCGCGCAGTTAAGTCAGTACAGCCAGGTTCTGGCCTCGCTAAAAAGCTCTTACGACACGAAAAAAGAGCTGCTTAACGATTTGCAGCGCGAATTACAGGATATTGGCGTTCGCGCCGACAGCGGGGCGGAAGAACGCGCCCGCCAGCGTCGCGATGAACTGCACGCTCAGTTGAGCAATAACCGTTCGCGTCGCAATCAGCTTGAGAAAGCGCTCACCTTCTGCGAAGCGGAGATGGAGAACCTGGCCCGTAAGCTGCGCAAGCTGGAGCGTGATTATCATGAAATGCGCGAGCAGGTCGTGACCGCGAAAGCCGGCTGGTGCGCAGTCATGCGGATGGTGAAAGACAATGGCGTGGAACGCCGTCTGCACCGTCGTGAGCTGGCTTATCTGTCGGCGGATGAACTGCGCTCCATGTCGGATAAGGCGTTGGGCGCGTTGCGCCTGGCCGTCGCGGATAACGAACATCTGCGCGACGTATTGCGTCTGTCGGAAGATCCGAAACGCCCGGAACGTAAAATCCAGTTCTTTGTGGCCGTTTACCAGCATCTGCGCGAGCGTATTCGTCAGGATATTATTCGTACCGACGATCCGGTTGAAGCCATTGAACAAATGGAGATTGAGCTGAGCCGTCTGACGGAAGAGCTAACATCGCGTGAGCAAAAGCTGGCGATCAGTTCCCGCAGCGTGGCAAACATCATCCGCAAGACTATCCAGCGTGAGCAGAACCGTATTCGTATGCTGAACCAGGGTTTGCAAAGCGTCTCGTTTGGCCAGGTGAATAGCGTGCGGTTAAACGTCAACGTGCGTGAAACGCATGCCACCTTGCTGGATGTGCTTTCAGAACAGCAGGAGCAGCACCAGGATCTGTTTAACAGCAATCGTCTGACCTTCTCCGAAGCGTTGGCGAAACTGTACCAGCGCCTGAATCCGCAGATCGATATGGGGCAACGCACGCCGCAGACCATCGGCGAGGAGTTGCTGGACTACCGTAACTATCTGGAAATGGAAGTTGAAGTTAACCGTGGGTCTGACGGCTGGCTGCGTGCGGAATCCGGCGCGCTATCCACGGGTGAAGCTATCGGGACCGGGATGTCAATTCTGGTGATGGTGGTGCAAAGCTGGGAAGACGAAGCGCGCAGACTGCGCGGGAAAGATATTTCGCCATGCCGCCTGCTGTTCCTTGATGAAGCGGCGCGTCTGGATGCGCGCTCTATCGCCACGCTGTTTGAACTATGCGAACGTTTGCAGATGCAGCTCATCATCGCCGCGCCGGAAAACATCAGTCCGGAGAAGGGCACGACGTATAAACTGGTGCGTAAAGTGTTTCAGAATACTGAGCATGTTCATGTTGTCGGGCTGCGTGGCTTTGCGCCGCAGCTTCCGGAAACGCTTCCCGGTACGCAGACGGAAGATACGCCTTCAGAAGCGAGTTAAATACGGCAGAAATAATGAAGTGCCCGATGGCGCTTCGCTTATCAGGCAAGGCCGGATAAGTCGGTTACGCCGCCATCCGGCACAACAAGTTCTGCTTTATCATTACCCTGGGGCGGCGAAAGCCGCCTTTTTCTTTATCTGAAAAATCTCTCCGGGTAGTGCATTTTCTTTAAACTTCTTTACATTAGGTTAGGCAAAAACGTAACGAACTTTATATACTGGAGTTAAGCCTGACGAGTGAGCAGGCTGACTCGTCATACTAAACAAAAGCATTGGTTGCGGTTGACCCGCGCTGCGGGCAGCACAGTCATGCGGAGTATGATAATGAAAACAGGGGGCAAGGGATGTTGCTTAATAAGATGTGTGGTCGTTGTCTGTCGGCAATCAGTTTATGCCTGGCCGTAACATTCGCTCCACTGTTCAATGCGCAGGCCGATGAGCCTGAAATGATACCTGGCGATAGCGCCGTTGCCGCGACGGATCAGGCTGGGCCGCAGAAGCAATCAGCCGCGACGGCGATTATGGCCGGGATTCAGCCGCTGCCGGAGGGCGTTTCAGCCGAGAAAGTCCGGGCTGATTTACAGTCGCAGCTTCCTTCCGGCTATACGCCGGTCTATATGAGCCAGCTGACATTGCTGTATGCCGCGCGCGACATGAAGCCCATGTGGGATAATCGCGATGCGGTGAAAGCCTTCCAGCAACAGTTGGCGGAGGTGGCGATTGCCGGATTCCAGCCGCAGTTTACCGCCTGGGTGGCATTGTTGACCGATCCCGCCGTAAACGGTATGGCGCGTGATGTTGTGTTGTCAGACGCCATGATGGGCTATCTCCATTTCATTGCGAATATCCCCGTCAAAGGCCAGCGCTGGTTATATAGCAACAAACCTTACGCATTGGCGACGCCGCCAGTCTCGGTGATTAACCAGTGGCAAATCGCGCTGGAAGAGGGCCAGTTGCCGATGTTTGTCGCCAGCCTGGCGCCGCAGCATCCACAGTATGCGCCCATGCATGACGCGCTACTGAAGCTGGTGGCGGACTCTCGCCCGTGGCCGCAGTTGGCCAATACCGCGACGCTGCGCCCGGGGCAATGGAGTAACGATGTGCCTGCGCTGCGCGAAATATTACAGCGTACGGGGACGCTGGATGGCGGTCCAAAGATAGCCTTACCCGGCGATAACACTGCTGATAGCGCCGTCGTCAGCCCCTCCGCCGCGGTAGTCGAAACATCGGTGGCGCAGCCGGTCGACGAACAAACGGCCCGCCGTAGTAAGTCGGCTCCGGCGGCACGCGCCTACGATCGTGAACTGGTCGAGGCGGTAAAGCGTTTTCAGGCATGGCAAGGGCTGGGGGCGGATGGCGTTATTGGCCCGGCGACGCGTAACTGGCTTAATATGACCCCCGCGCAACGCGCAGGCGTACTGGCACTGAATATCCAACGTTTACGCCTGCTGCCGGCGGAACTCTCTACCGGTATTATGGTAAACATTCCCGCTTATTCGCTGGTCTACTATCAGAATGGCAACCAGGTGCTGGCTTCGAGGGTGATCGTCGGGCGTCCTGACCGTAAAACGCCGATGATGAGCAGCGCGCTGAATAATGTGGTGGTGAACCCGCCGTGGAACGTTCCGCCCACGCTTGCGCGTAAAGACATTTTACCGAAGGTGTGGAATGACCCAGGCTATCTGGAGCGTCATGGCTACACCGTGATGCGCGGCTGGAACAGCAAAGAAGCGATCGATCCGTGGCAGGTTGACTGGGCCACCATTACGCCATCGAATCTTCCGTTCCGTTTCCAGCAGGCGCCAGGCGCGCACAATTCGCTGGGGCGTTATAAATTTAATATGCCGAGTTCAGATGCTATCTATCTGCACGATACGCCCAACCATAATCTCTTTCAGCGTGACGCCAGGGCGTTAAGTTCCGGCTGCGTGCGGGTCAATAAGGCCTCTGAACTGGCGAATATGCTCTTGCAGGATGCTGGCTGGAACGATGCGCGGATCTCAGGCGCCCTGAAGCAAGGCGACACGCGGTATGTCAATATCCGGCAGAACATTCCAGTAAATCTTTACTATCTGACCGCGTTTGTCGGCGCAGATGGACGTATGCAATATCGTACAGATATTTACAATTACGATCTCACAGCGCGATCCAGCGCACAAATTGTGCCAAAGGTTGAACAATTAATCAGGTAAATGAAGAAGTTCTGGTAAATATGTTGTCCTAATGTTTGGCTTCAACGGGGCGTTTCGCTGTAGACCCCCGTTGTGGCTGGGGGAGGGCCATCTTGACGCGGGCTTTATCGGCAGTTAAGGTGCCTTTCGTGCGCCAGAAGTGCATATACAACAACCTTTAAGTCGACCGGGCCGTTCAGAAGTCTGTGCCAGCCGGTATCATGTCTGCTTAAAGGTAGAAGTGTATTAACGATAACATTGACCTGTAGACCTGATTATCATGGACAAATTTGACGCTAATCGCCGCAAGCTGCTGGCGCTTGGTGGTGTCGCTCTCGGCGCCGCCATCCTGCCCGCGCCAGCGTTTGCCACACTCTCGACCCCACGCCCGCGCATTTTGACGTTAAACAATCTCCATACCGGAGAGTCAATCAAGGCGGAGTTTTTCGATGGAAGAGCCTATATTCAGGATGAATTAGCAAAGTTAAACCATTTTTTCCGTGACTATCGCGCGAATAAAGTCCGATCAATCGATCCCCGCCTGTTTGACCAACTTTACCGACTTCAGGGGTTGTTAGGGACGCGTAAACCTGTGCAGCTCATCTCAGGCTACCGTTCTCTTGATACCAATAATGAATTACGCGCCCGTAGCAGCGGCGTAGCGAAAAAAAGCTACCATACAAAAGGGCAGGCGATGGATTTTCATATTGAAGGCGTGGCGCTGAGCAATATTCGCAAAGCGGCGTTATCTATGCGCGCAGGTGGTGTAGGATATTACCCACGTAGTAACTTTGTGCATATTGATACCGGGCCGGCGCGGCACTGGTAATCAGCGAGGCTTAATCAAAGGAGCAGTATGAACTATCGTATTATTCCGGTCACCGCGTTCTCCCAGAACTGTTCATTAATCTGGTGCGAACAAACCCGGCTGGCGGCGCTGGTCGATCCGGGCGGCGACGCGGAAAAAATTAAACAGGAAGTGGACGCCAGCGGCGTGACGTTGATGCAAATTTTACTCACGCATGGGCATCTCGATCATGTCGGCGCGGCGAGTGAACTGGCGCAGCATTACGGCGTTCCTGTTATCGGTCCGGAAAAAGAAGATGAGTTCTGGCTGCAAGGACTGCCGGCGCAAAGCCGCATGTTTGGTCTGGATGAGTGTCAGCCGCTGACGCCTGATCGCTGGTTGAACGACGGCGATCGCGTCAGCGTGGGGAATGTGACGTTACAGGTGTTACATTGTCCGGGACACACGCCGGGACACGTGGTTTTCTTTGATGAACAGTCGCAACTGCTGATCTCCGGCGATGTGATTTTCAAAGGTGGCGTCGGGCGCAGCGATTTTCCTCGCGGCGATCACACCCAGTTGATTGACGCTATTAAGCGTAAATTATTGCCGCTTGGCGATGATGTGACCTTTATTCCTGGCCACGGCCCGCTCTCTACGCTCGGGTACGAGCGTCTGCATAATCCCTTCCTGCAAGATGAGATGCCGGTCTGGTAAGCAGAATGAAAAAGCCTGCAATGTGCAGGCTTTTTTATCGGTCACGCCAGTCGGCAGCTTTTTACAGTACCGCGACAATGGCTTCGCACAGCGGCGCCATATTATCCGGGGTCATGCCCGCCACGTTCACGCGACCAGAAGCCACGGCATAAACGCCGAACTCTTCACGCAGACGCAGCACCTGCTCTTTGGTCAGTCCGCTGAATGAGAACATCCCGTTCTGCTTGATAATAAAGCTGAAGTCACGGTTCGCGCCTTTTTCCTGCAAGGTATTCACGAACAGTTGACGCATACGCTGAATACGCTGGCGCATGTCCGTCAGTTCCTGTTCCCAGATCGCGCGCAGGGCGTCATTACTCAGGATAGTCGCGACGATGGACGCGCCGTGCGCTGGCGGGTTGGAGTAGTTAGCGCGAATGGCGGATTTCATCTGGCTAAAAGCGCGATCCACGGTTTCCACATCGGCAGCCACGAGGGTGCAGGCGCCGACGCGTTCATTATATAAGCCGAAGTTTTTGGAGTAGGAGCTGGCGACAATAAGCTCTTTATGCAGCGCGGCAAAGGCGCGCAGACCTTCCGCATCTTCTTCCAGGCCGCGGGCAAAGCCCTGGTAAGCGAAATCGAATAGCGGCAGCCACCCTTTTTCAACGGAAAGCTCAGCCAGAACCTGCCACTGTTCCAGAGTAGGGTCAATGCCGGTTGGGTTATGACAGCAACCGTGGAACAGAACCACATCGCCGGCCTGTGCTTCGCTCAGGCTGGCTTGTAGCGCTTCAAAATCCAGCGTGTGATTTTCCGCATCGTAGTAAGCGTACTCCCGAACTTCCAGGCCGGCAGCGTTAAACACGCTTTTGTGGTTCGGCCAGCTGGGGTTGCTCACCCACACCCGTTTTACCGGAGTATTTTTTGCCAAAAAGTCGGCGGCAATGCGTAACGCGCCGGTACCGCCCGGCGTTTGCGCCGTGCGTGCGCGCTTATCGTTAATCAGCGCGCTGCCTTTGCCGAACAGCAGTTCCTGAGTACAGCGAGCAAATTCCGGAATCCCGTCAATGCCGAGATAGTTTTTCGTCGTTTCATTTTCCAGTAAATACTGCTCGGCTTTTTTAACGCTGGTGAGCACCGGTGTTTTGCCGGTTTCATCTTTATATACGCCAATGCCAAGGTTAATTTTCCCTGGACGGTCATCGGCGCGAAACAGATCGGCCAGGCCCAAAATTGGGTCGGCAGGAGCGGCGGTTATGTTCTCAAACATGACGAGGTTCCATTATAGTTACAGAAGGGAAATCCGCTATCAGGTTAACGGCAGATTTACAAAATGCCAACCGTTAGCGCTAAAAAGCCCGCCTGTTTTTGAAAGACGCACATTTTCTCTAAGAGAGATAAAAAAACAGGACCGAAGTCCTGTTTTTGAGGCATAAAACAAAGGGGTCTGCTGATCAGAACTGGTAAGTAATACCGACAGCCGCCTGATCGTCGGTGCCAACGTAGCTGGAGCTATAGTCGTTTTCGTCCAGCAGGTTGAAACGGTAGTCAACCCATACGTTCATGTTTTTGTTGAAGTAGTAAGTCGCGCCCGCCTGAATATATTTCGCCAGATCGGCCGAGCCGTCGGCGCCGTTCAACTGCTTACCTTTACTCTGCACATACGAGATTGCCGGACGCAGGCCGAAGTCAAACTGGTACTGAGCGACCACTTCCAGGTTCTGCGTTTTGTTTGCCATTTCCACGGTATCGGTAACCGTATTTTCAACAATGCTCATATTGCGGGTTTCAGCATATACGGCAGCCAGGTAGACGTTGTTTGCATCATATTTCGCGCCAACGGCCCATGACTCTGCGCGATCGCCATTACCATCGCGATCCTGCTGATCGTTAGTACGCTTGCTGTTGCTGTACGCTGCGGTGACGCCAAAGCCGTCGAACTCATATGCCATGGTGTAACCTACGCCATCGCCATTCTGAGAGTTAATGCTGTGGTTGTCCTGATTTTTACCCTGATACTGGATACCGAAAGAGAGACCGTCCACCAGACCAAAGAAGTCAGAGTTACGATAGGTCAACAAACCGCCAGCACGGCTGGTCATGTAGTTATCGGTATAGGCGCCGCCCCAGGTTTCGCCGGAGAAGTAGGGGGCCATATCGGTATAGGATTCAACATCGTAAACGATACCGTAGTTACGACCATAATCGATTGAACCCACTTCCGCGTATTTCAAACCCGCGAAAGCCAGACGGACCAGATTCGAGTTCTGCTGTTCGCCTTCAGCGCGGTCTGCTTTAGTACGGTATTCCCACTGACCGAAACCGGTCAGATCGGTGTTAATCTGCGTTTCCCCTTTAAAACCAATCTGGGCATAAGTCTGGTCGGCATTTTTGCTATCGCCGGTCGTTGTCCATACGTGACGACCCACGGCTTTACCGTACAGATCCAGCTTATTACCATCTTTATTATAAATTTCTGCTGCGTTTGCGGTTGCAGCAGCCAGCAGGGCAGGGATCACCGCTGCCAGGATTTTGCGCTTCATCATTATTTATTACCCTCATTGGTTTTTTTATATGACACCTGCCACTGCCGTCAATAAATTCCGTCAATAAAACTTTACAGAAATATTGATGAGAGTTTGGTGTCTTTATGTGTCTGACAGGCATCTTTCCATTCAAACTAACGTTTCGCTACCGTGAAAGTGCTACAAATATAAAGATTTAGTTTCAAAAGGAAAAAATATGTAAACAAATGTTATTTTCGCGGAACTTTGTGAACAACGTCAAACTTCCCCTGAGTTCTCGCTTTGATTTGATCGTTTTTCTTTTATCACTATGATTTTATTGCAATTATTGGCTTGTAGAACCGTTGTGTCTGAAAAAGCAGCAGGCGAGCTATTTCATAAAAATAGCCATTTGGAAGTCTTGATGTCTGAAATTGTGGTTAAAAATTGTGCTATTAGAACAGAAAATCTAATCCGCAATAAAATTAAGGATTAATTTTTATGTGTAAATATTTTCGTGAAATATACAGTAACAAGATGTGGTAATTCAGAGGGTTGTAATTAAATTTATTTACTTATTGATAATAAAACTGACATTCAGGCGAAAAAAAAGGCCAGCATAGCTGGCCTTGAGTGTGACGTAAAAATCAGAAGCTGGCGTTGCGTGGGGTCCGTGGGAACGGAATAACATCGCGCACGTTTTGCACACCCGTGACGTAAGCGATAAGGCGTTCAAAGCCCAGGCCAAAGCCGGAATGCGGTACAGTACCGTAGCGACGCAAGTCGCGATACCACCAGTAATCCTCTTTATTCAGCCCCATTTCGGCCATACGGGCATCCAGCACATCCAGACGCTCTTCACGCTGGGAACCACCGATGATTTCGCCGATTCCCGGCGCCAGCACATCCATGGCCGCCACGGTTTTGCCATCTTCGTTAAGGCGCATGTAAAATGCTTTAATTTCCTTCGGATAGTTTTTCACCACTACCGGCGCTTTGAAATGCTCTTCCGCCAGATAACGTTCGTGTTCGGAAGAGAGGTCGACGCCCCAGAACACCGGGTTTTCAAATGTCTTACCACAGCGTTCCAGAATGGCGACCGCATCGGTGTAATCCACCTGAGCGAAGTCGGTAGAGACAAAACGCTCCAGACGAGCGATAGCGTCTTTATCCACGCGTTCGGCAAAGAACTTCATATCATCCGCACGCTCTTCCAGAACCGCCTTGAAGACATATTTCAGCATGGCTTCCGCCAGACGGGCGTTGTCTTCCAGATCGGCGAACGCCACTTCCGGCTCCAGCATCCAGAACTCCGCCAGGTGGCGGCTGGTGTTGGAATTTTCCGCGCGGAAGGTCGGCCCAAAAGTATAGATTTTGGACAGCGCACAGGCATACGTTTCACCGTTGAGCTGGCCGGAGACGGTCAGGAATGATTCTTTGCCAAAAAAGTCTTTGTCAAAATCTACTCTGCCCTGGTCGTTACGCGGCAGGTTTTCCAGATCCAACGTTGAGACGCGGAACATTTCGCCAGCGCCTTCGGTATCGGAAGCGGTAATCAGCGGGGTAGAGACCCAAAAGAAACCCTGCTCATCGAAGAAGCGATGCAGCGCCTGCGCCAGAGTATGGCGGACGCGCGCTACCGCGCCAATCAGGTTGGTGCGCGGGCGCAGATGCGCGACCTCACGCAGATACTCAATGCTATGGCGTTTTGCCGCCATCGGGTAGGTATCCGGATCTTCCACCCAGCCTGCGACCTCTACTTTCGTAGCCTGGATTTCGAAACTTTGCCCCTGTCCCGGCGACGCGACAACCTTACCTGTTACTACTACGGAGCAGCCTGTCGTCAGGTGTAATACTTCTTCATTATAATTGGGCAGAGAATTATTAATGACAGCCTGTACAGGATCAAAGCAGGAGCCGTCATAAACGGCGAGGAAGGAGATGCCAGCTTTTGAATCTCGGCGGGTACGCACCCATCCGCGCACGGTGACTTCTTGGTCAACGGCTACGCGGCCCTGGAGTACGTCGGCTACAGGCACAACGCTCATAATATTCTCTCTGTTAATAGTCGGAAAAAATAAACACTTGTCCACCCGAAATGGGGGTATTCCTATGTTACCTGGCATCTGCAATCAGACAAGCAGAAATCGCAGCTGAAGTGAAAGATTTCGGAAATAAACCTGAAAAAGGAGCCCAGGCAGGCTCCCTGGAAAGAATTAACTGGCTTTGCGGATCTGCGGGAGATCAAAGGCTTTACGCAGCGCGCGTACAAACGCTTTATCATGACAGATCGTTTTACCGGGGCTGTCGGAAAGTTTAGCCACCGGCTTTCCGTTACATTCCACGAGTTTAATCACAATATTGAGCGGTTTTACCTGAGGGATATCGCAGGTCAGGCGGGTACCGATGCCGAAGCTTAACTGCACGCGAGAGGCGAAATGGCGATAGAGCTCGACCGCCTTTTGCAGATCAAGGTTATCTGAAAAGACCAGCGTTTTTGTCAGCGGATCAATCCCCAGCTTTTCATAATGGGCAATCGCCTTTTCGCCCCATGCGACAGGGTCTCCTGAGTCGTGGCGTAACCCCTGATAACGGCTGGCGAATTCAATGCCGAAATCGCGTAAAAACGCATCCATTGTAATGCAATCTGTCAATGCGATACCAAGCTGGTCCGGATATTCGTTAAGCCAGGCGGCCAACGCGGCACGCTGGCTGGTCGCCAGGTCCGGACTGATTTGTTGATGCGCCTGGAACCATTCGTGCGCCTGAGTGCCCATCGGCGTCAGCGCCAGGCGACGCGCGAGATCATAGTTGCTGGTGCCGACGAACCATGACTCCTGCTGGAGACGTTTAACTATCGCCTGCTGCACTTCACGAGAGAAACGGCGGCGGGTGCCGAAGTCCATCAGGTGGAAGCGGGACATATCGAGATTGGCGGTTAACGCAGTGAAATCAACCAGCTTACTTTCCAGCGCGTCGAGCGCCTGATCAACGCCCGCGTTTGGCGAGCGGTAGTGATGAACCAGCTCACTGATCACGGCCAGCAGCGGCACTTCCCACATAATGACTTCACGCCACGGGCCGGTTAAGCGAATATTCAGCTTGCCGTTATCGTTGGTGACACAGACTTGAGCCGGGTTATAGCGAAACTCGCGTAACCAGTTCAGATAATCCGGTTTAAAAAAGGGCAGGCCGGAGAGCCACTGGAACTCGTCCTCCTGGAGGCGCAGGTGCTGCATCGCGTCCACCTGCTCGCGAATAGCATCGGCATAAATACCCAGCAGGTCGTCGCCACGGCAACGAAACTCAGCCGCTACCTGCACATCATAGTAGTGGTGAAAAACGGCTTGCTGCATATGCAACTTATAAGCATCTGTATCCAGCAACGAGTGCAGAACAGGAGAAGCGAATTGTGTCATAGGTGCGCTGTTGCGTCCTCTCACGGGAGCGTTTAGTACAATAAACAACTAAGAAAACCGCTGGAGTATACCTTGTTTAGCGATTTATTGAACCCCGATCACACCATAAGCTGTCTTTAGGGTCGAGCGCATTTCGTGCCCCATGTTATAAAAATGTAGCAAAGAGGCCGTTTGTGCCTGAAAAGATGAACATTCTGCGTAGCGCGATTTGCGCAACAGGAATAGACTGGAGTCGACACTCTACACAAAGATGCGAAAGGTTTTTTATGACACAACAGCCACAAGCCAAATACCGCCATGACTATCGCGCGCCGGATTACCAGATTACTGATATTGACTTGACCTTTGACCTCGATGCCGAAAAAACCGTGGTCACCGCAATAAGCCAGGCTGTTCGTCATGGCGCGCCTGATGCGCCTCTTCGCCTTGATGGGGAAGATTTAACGCTGGTATCTATCCACGTCAACGATGCGCCGTGGACAGCATATAAAGAAGAAGAGGGCGCGCTTATCATCAGCGACCTGCCAGAGCGTTTTACGTTACGCATAGTCAACGAGGTAAGTCCGGCGGCGAATACGGCGCTGGAAGGATTGTACCAGTCCGGCGATGCGCTCTGTACCCAGTGTGAAGCGGAGGGCTTCCGCCATATTACCTGGTATCTTGACCGCCCGGACGTACTGGCGCGATTTACCACCAAAATTATTGCCGATAAAAGCAAATATCCGTTCCTGCTCTCCAATGGCAACCGTGTTGCGCAGGGCGAACTGGAGAATGGCCGTCACTGGGTTCAGTGGCAAGATCCGTTCCCGAAACCGTGTTATCTGTTTGCGCTGGTGGCCGGTGATTTTGACGTGCTGCGCGATACCTTTACCACCCGCTCCGGGCGTGAAGTCGCGTTAGAACTGTACGTTGACCGTGGCAATCTGGATCGCGCGCCGTGGGCAATGACCTCGCTGAAAAATTCCATGAAATGGGATGAAACGCGTTTTGGGCTCGAATATGACCTCGACATCTATATGATTGTCGCGGTGGATTTCTTTAATATGGGCGCGATGGAGAATAAAGGTCTCAATATCTTTAACTCCAAATACGTGCTGGCGCGAACCGATACCGCGACGGATAAAGATTATCTCGATATTGAGCGCGTGATAGGTCATGAGTATTTCCACAACTGGACCGGCAACCGCGTCACCTGCCGCGACTGGTTCCAGTTGAGCCTGAAAGAGGGGCTAACCGTGTTCCGCGATCAGGAGTTTAGCTCTGATTTGGGGTCACGCGCGGTGAACCGCATCAGTAACGTGCGTACCATGCGCGGTTTACAATTCGCGGAAGACGCCAGCCCGATGGCGCATCCTATCCGCCCGGATAAAGTAATCGAAATGAATAACTTCTACACCCTCACCGTTTATGAAAAGGGTGCGGAAGTCATTCGCATGATCCACACGTTGCTGGGTGAGGAAAATTTCCAGAAGGGGATGCAGCTTTATTTTGAGCGCCATGACGGCAGCGCCGCGACGTGTGATGACTTCGTACAGGCGATGGAAGATGCTTCTAATGTCGATTTGTCCCATTTCCGCCGCTGGTACAGTCAGTCCGGCACGCCGATTGTAACGGTAAAAGATGATTATAATCCGGAAACCGAGCAGTACACGTTGACCATCAGCCAGCGTACTCCGGCGACGGCGGATCAGGCGGAGAAGCAGCCGCTGCATATTCCATTCGCCATTGAACTGTACGATAACGAAGGCAACGTCATTCCGTTGCAAAAAGGCGGTCACCCGGTCAATGCCGTGCTGAACGTCACGCAGGCGGAGCAGACATTTACCTTCAATAATGTCTACTTCCAGCCTGTTCCGGCCTTGCTGTGCGAGTTTTCAGCGCCGGTGAAACTGGAATATAAATGGAGCGATCAGCAGTTGACGTTCCTGATGCGCCATGCGCGCAATGATTTCTCCCGTTGGGATGCGGCGCAAAGTCTGCTGGCCACATACATTAAACTGAATGTGGCGCGTCATCAGCAGGGGCAACCGCTATCGCTTCCGGTGCATGTCGCTGATGCGTTCCGTGCAGTACTGTTGGATGAGAAAATCGATCCGGCGTTGGCCGCAGAAATTTTAACGCTGCCTTCGGCCAATGAAATTGCGGAGCTGTTTGAGGTCATCGACCCGATCGCCATTGCGCAAGTTCGTGAAGCGCTAACGCGTACGCTGGCGGCAGAACTGGCGGATGAGTTCCTGGCTATCTATAACGCCAATCATCTGGATGAGTATCGTGTTGATCACGGCGATATCGGTAAGCGCACGCTGCGCAATGCTTGCCTGCGCTTCCTGGCGTTTGGTGAGACGGAGCTGGCTAATACGCTGGTCAGCAAACAGTATCGCGACGCCAATAATATGACCGATGCGCTGGCGGCCCTGTCTGCTGCGGTGGCGGCGCAGTTGCCGTGCCGCGATATGCTGATGCAGGAGTATGACGATAAGTGGCATCAGGACGGCCTGGTGATGGATAAATGGTTTATCCTGCAATCCACAAGCCCGGCGGAAAATGTACTGGAAACCGTACGCGGCCTGCTCAAACACCGTTCTTTCAGTATGAGCAACCCGAACCGCATCCGTTCATTAATTGGCGCATTTGCTGGCAGCAACCCGGCGGCGTTCCATGCGCAAGACGGTAGCGGATACCAGTTCCTGGTCGAGATGCTGACCGATCTGAATAGCCGTAACCCGCAGGTAGCATCTCGCCTCATTGAACCGCTGATTCGTCTGAAACGTTATGATGATAAGCGTCAGGAGAAAATGCGCGCGGCGCTGGAGCAGTTAAAAGGACTGGAGAATCTTTCCGGCGATCTGTACGAGAAGATAACTAAAGCGTTAGCCTGACAGTATCTGCTATAAAGAGGTAAGACATGCCCGGTAAGCGTTAGCGCTGCCGGGCATTTTTTTGCCGGACGATGACGCTCGCTGGCGAAACGTGAAGTGAGAATGAAGGAAAACGATTGCTATTTATTGCCGTAGGTCAATTCCCTTTTGCTTTGTTATCGCCCATAATACGCCCCCGGTTTGCACACCGGGAATCCAGGAGAGTTCATGTACTATCCCTTCGTTCGTAAAGCCCTTTTCCAGCTCGATCCAGAGCGCGCTCATGAATTTACATTTCAACAATTACGCCGCATTACAGGTACGCCGCTGGAAGCGCTGGTGCGCCAGAAAGTACCGACAAAGCCGGTTACCTGCATGGGACTTACCTTTAAAAATCCACTGGGGCTGGCTGCCGGTCTGGATAAAGACGGGGAGTGCATCGACGCGTTAGGCGCGATGGGGTTTGGCTCCCTGGAAATCGGCACCGTGACGCCGCGCCCACAGCCGGGTAACGATAAGCCGCGTCTTTTTCGTCTGGTGGATGCTGAAGGTCTGATCAATCGGATGGGCTTTAATAATCTGGGCGTCGATAACCTGGTCGAGAATGTTAAAAAAGCCCATTTTGATGGTATTCTGGGAATTAACATCGGTAAAAATAAAGATACGCCTGTCGAAAATGGCAAAGATGACTACCTGATTTGTATGGAAAAAGTCTATGCTTATGCGGGTTATATCGCCATTAATATTTCTTCGCCGAATACGCCAGGGCTACGTACGCTCCAGTATGGCGATGCGCTGGACGATCTGTTAACTGCCATTAAAAATAAGCAAAACGATCTTCAGGCGATCCACCATAAATATGTGCCGGTGGCAGTAAAGATCGCGCCGGATCTTTGTGAAGAAGAATTGATCCAGGTTGCCGATAGCCTGCTTCGTCATAATATTGATGGGGTGATTGCGACAAATACCACCCTCGATCGTTCTCTGGTACAAGGAATGAAAAATTGCCAGCAAACGGGGGGATTAAGTGGCCGGCCATTACAATTAAAAAGCACAGAAATTATTCGCCGTTTATCCCAGGAGTTAAAAGGACAATTGCCTATTATCGGCGTCGGCGGCATTGACTCAGTTATCGCCGCGCGCGAGAAGATAGCGGCAGGAGCTACGCTGGTACAAATTTATTCCGGCTTTATTTTTAAAGGCCCGCCATTGATTAAAGAAATCGTAACGCACATCTAAACTTTACCCTTTATCAGACAACCAGGGCTTTATTTCCGGCGCTGGTTGTTTTATATTTCTCCACTGTTGCTTATTTAGACATTTTAGGCTTTTATTATTGGGGTAATAAACGAAGCGGCGAAAGGACAATGCTGTTACGAGTTGCTTAAAAGCGGGAGAGAGGTAATGCGAATTAAACCTGACGATAACTGGCGCTGGTATTATGATGAAGAGCACGATCGTATGATGCTCGATCTCGCCAATGGTATGCTTTTTCGCTCGCGCTTCTCTCGTAAAATGCTTACGCCGGACGCGTTTTGCCCGACCGGTTTTTGTGTGGATGATGCCGCGCTCTATTTTTCCTTTGAAGAAAAATGCCGGGATTTCGAATTAACTAAAGAGCAACGCGCGGAGCTGGTGTTGAATGCGCTGGTGGCGATTCGCTATCTCAAACCGCAGATGCCAAAAAGCTGGCATTTTGTGGCGCATGGCGAAATGTGGACCCCGGGAACGGGCGATGCCGCAAGCGTCTGGTTAAGCGATACGGCGGAACAGGTTAATTTGCTGGTCGTTGAGCCGGGAGAAAATGCCGCGTTGTGTCTGCTGGCCCAGCCGGGCGTGGTGATAGCAGGCCGAACCATGCAGCTTGGCGATGCGATTAAAATTATGAACGACAGGCTGAAACCGCAGGTTCACTGTCACAGTTTCAGCCTTGAACAAGCGGTTTAATTCTCCAGTCGTAACGCGGTCTTAGGCACGCAGCTACAGCTCAGAATCGTACCATCGTCACCCATAGCCGATTTTTTCAGCGGACTTACTTCGCCTTCCAGCAAACGTATCCGGCAGCAACCACAGATACCAGCCCGGCAAGAATACGGAATACGAATCCCCTGATTCTCCAACTGTTCCAGTAGTACCTGTTGATTATTCCCGCAGAAGGTTTGCCCCTGCCAGTCGATGGTTACACTCGCGTCCGGGTGTTTCTCTGGCGTAACGCTGTCGTCGACCGTTGTGGCGCCATAAGCTTTTGCTGGGGCTGTCGCCAGAATCTCCACTTCATCGCCGACGCGAATGACGCCGCTATTGCGGGCAATCAGATTCTGACCGAAATCCACATCGCCATTGTCCTGGGCGGTACGAAAAGCTTGCAGTGTCGCCAGCGGTTCTCCGGAAGGATGTTTTTGCCCCTTTTCAGGGCTGACGGTCGTAAAAATACAGCGGCTACAGGGTTTCACGACGTCAAAAATCACATCGCCAATGCGAAGCACTTTCCAGCTATCTTCCTCCCAGGCCGCTACGCCGGAAACCACTAAGTTTGGGCGGAATTGTTCCATTTGTACGCCTGCCGGACAACGCTGTTGCAGATCGCGCAGCGAGGCTTCGTTGGTCAATAAATACGGGTAGCCATCGGCAAATCCCAGCGGCACCGCGTTATGCCGTTTAACCCGGCGCGTCAACTGCGGCCCAACCCAGCGCAACTGGACATCGCGGGAGAAAAAGCCGCTCAACCATTGATTAATCGCCGTCGGGGCGACGCGAGCGGTAAAATGGTTTCCCCAGACCTCGGTCGGCGCATCCTGCGGGGTGAAATCCGTAAAGCGAACCAGCGCGCTACTGCCGTCTGGCGCGGTCAAATGAAGGCCGTCGTGTAAGGGGGAGGGGGTAAAACGTACCATTTGTGGAAACTGGCGGGCGGTGATAAATGTGCCGTCAGGCTCGGTTATCATGAAGATGCGATCAAAAGCCAGGCCGCTGATATCTGCCAGCGCATGAGTCAGACCAATGCCGCGCATGGATTTGACCGGATGAATAAAGAGCCGTGATAACGTCGCCACCGTACAGTCCCTCAAATGAAAATAAGCCTTCAACTTTATGACATGGGCGTGAGATTAGCTATAATGCGCAACAATTTTCTTAGCGTAAAAGTGACAATATGAATTCTCTGTTTGCCAGTACGGCCCGCGGGCTGGAAGAGCTGTTAAAAACTGAACTGGAAAAACTGGGCGCCGTAGGGTGTCAGGTTGTTCAGGGTGGGGTCCATTTTCAGGGCGACACGCGGCTTATTTACCAGAGCCTGATGTGGAGCCGCCTGGCCTCGCGTATTATCCTGCCGATGGGTGAGTGCAAGGTCTACAGCGATCTCGATCTTTACCTCGGCGTTCAGGCGATAAACTGGACAGAGATTTTTAATCCTGGCGCGACGTTTGCGGTGCATTTCAGCGGCCTGAACGACACCATCCGTAATAGTCAGTATGGCGCGATGAAAGTTAAAGACGCGATTGTCGATGCATTTACGCGGAAAAATCTTCCGCGTCCAAATGTGGACCGCGAATCACCGGACCTCCGTATTAACGTCTGGCTGAATAAAGAAACTGCCAGCATTGCGCTGGATCTCAGTGGTGATGGCCTGCACCTGCGCGGTTATCGCGATCGCACCGGGCTGGCGCCAATTAAAGAGACGCTGGCGGCAGCGATTGTTATGCGTTCCGGCTGGCAACCAGGAACCCCGCTGCTCGACCCTATGTGTGGTTCGGGGACTCTGTTGATTGAGGCCGCGATGTGGGCGACCGATCGCGCGCCGGGACTGCACCGTGGTCACTGGGGATTTAGCGGCTGGGCGCAGCATGACGAGGCTATCTGGCAGGAAGTGAAAGCCGAAGCGCAGACCCGGGCGCGTAAGGGGCTGGCGGAGTATTCCTCTCATTTCTACGGTTCCGACAGCGATGCGCGCGTCATTGAGCGGGCGCGCAGCAACGCCCGTCGCGCCGGTATCGGGGAGCTTATCACCTTTGAAGTGAAAGATGTGGCGCAACTGAGTAATCCATTGCCGAAAGGCCCGTATGGTACGGTGATCAGTAACCCGCCTTACGGCGAACGTCTGGACAGCGAACCGGCGCTGATTGCGTTGCACAGCCTGCTGGGCCGTACCATGAAAAATCAGTTTGGCGGCTGGAACCTGTCGCTGTTCAGCGCTTCGCCCGATTTGCTGGGCAGCCTGCAATTGCGTGCCGACAAACAGTTTAAAGCCAAGAATGGCCCGCTGGACTGCGTGCAGAAAAACTATCATATTGCGGAAACCACGGCGGACAGTAAACCGGCGACGGTGGCGGAAGATTACGCTAATCGCCTGCGTAAAAATCTTAAAAAGCTGGAGAAATGGGCGCGCCAGGAAGGGATTGAATGCTATCGCTTGTATGATGCCGACCTGCCGGAATATAACGTGGCGGTAGACCGTTACGGCGACTGGGCGGTGATTCAGGAATATGCGCCGCCGAAAACGGTGGATGCGCAAAAAGCGCGGCAACGTCTGTTCGATATTATTGCGGCAACCTTGTCAGTGCTCGGTATTCCGCCGAATAAACTGGTGTTAAAAACCCGTGAACGACAAAAAGGAAAAAACCAGTATCAGAAAATGAGCGAGAAGGGCGAGTTCCTTGAGGTCAGCGAATATAATGCGCGCTTATGGGTAAATCTGACGGATTATCTCGACACCGGTCTGTTCCTCGATCACCGTATTGCCCGCAGAATGCTGGGAGAAATGAGCAAAGGCAAAGATTTCCTGAATCTCTTTTCTTATACCGGCAGCGCCAGCGTACATGCGGGTCTGGGCGGCGCGCGCAGCACCACAACGGTGGATATGTCCCGCACCTATCTGGAGTGGGCCGAACGTAATTTGCGTCTGAACGGACTGAGTGGCCGCGCGCATCGCCTGATTCAGGCCGACTGCCTGGGCTGGCTGCGCGAGGCGAATGAACAGTTCGATTTGATCTTTATCGATCCGCCGACGTTCTCTAACTCAAAACGTATGGAAGAGTCGTTTGATGTTCAGCGCGATCATGTCGCGTTAATGAAAGATTTAAAACGCCTGCTGCGTAAAGGCGGCACCATCATGTTCTCAAATAATAAGCGCGGATTCCGTATGGATCTGGAAGGGCTGGCGGAACTGGGGCTTACCGCACAAGAAATTACGCAAAAAACGCTCTCCCCGGATTTTGCCCGTAACCGTCAGATTCATAACTGCTGGCTGATCCGCGCCGCCTGAAAGGAAAAGTAAATGTCATTAATCAGTATGCATGGCGCATGGCTGTCGTTCAGCGACGCGCCGCTTCTCGATAACGCAGAGTTGCATATCGAAGATAACGAACGCGTCTGTCTGGTGGGGCGTAACGGCGCCGGGAAATCCACCTTGATGAAGATCCTCAACCGTGAACAGGGTCTGGACGATGGGCGTATTATTTATGAGCAGGATCTGATCGTCGCGCGTCTGCAACAGGACCCGCCCCGTAATATTGCGGGCAGCGTCTATGACTTTGTCGCCGAAGGTATCGAAGAACAAGCGGAATACCTCAAGCGCTATCATGAGATTTCCCGTCTGGTGATGACCGATCCCAGCGAGAAAAACCTCAATGAAATGGCGCGCGTACAGGAACAGCTCGATCATCATAATCTGTGGCAGCTGGAAAACCGTATTAATGAAGTGCTGGCGCAGCTTGGACTCGATCCTAACGCCGCGCTGTCGTCGCTCTCTGGCGGCTGGCTGCGTAAAGCCGCGCTGGGTCGGGCGCTGGTCAGCAATCCGCGCGTATTGTTACTGGATGAACCGACTAACCATCTGGATATCGAAACTATCGACTGGCTGGAAGGGTTTCTGAAAACCTTTAACGGAACGATTATTTTTATCTCTCACGATCGTTCGTTTATTCGCAATATGGCAACCCGCATTGTCGATCTCGATCGTGGCAAACTGGTCACCTATCCGGGAAATTACGATCAATACCTGCTGGAGAAAGAAGAAGCGCTGCGCGTAGAAGAATTACAAAACGCGGAATTTGATCGCAAACTGGCGCAGGAAGAAGTCTGGATTCGCCAGGGTATCAAGGCGCGCCGCACCCGTAATGAAGGGCGCGTGCGGGCGTTAAAAGCGATGCGTCGTGAACGCAGCGAGCGTCGGGAAGTGATGGGCACGGCGAAGATGCAGGTCGAGGAGGCGACGCGCTCCGGTAAAATCGTTTTTGAGATGGAGAATGTCGATTACCAGGTAGAAGGAAAACAACTGGTAAAAGATTTCTCCGCTCAGGTACAGCGTGGCGACAAAATTGCGTTAATTGGCCCGAACGGCTGCGGTAAAACCACGCTACTGAAACTGATGCTGGGACAGCTTCAGGCTGACAGCGGGCGCATCCACGTAGGAACGAAGCTGGAAGTCGCCTACTTCGATCAGCATCGCGCCGAACTTGACCCGGAAAAAACCGTGATGGATAACCTTGCGGAAGGCAAGCAGGAGGTGATGGTAAACGGTAAGCCGCGCCATGTACTGGGCTATTTGCAGGACTTCCTGTTTCATCCCAAACGGGCGATGACGCCCGTTCGCGCGCTTTCCGGCGGCGAACGTAACCGTCTGCTGCTGGCGCGACTGTTCCTCAAGCCGAGCAATCTTTTAATTCTCGATGAACCAACGAACGATCTTGACGTCGAAACGCTGGAACTATTAGAAGAATTAATTGATGGCTATCAGGGCACGGTACTACTGGTCAGCCACGATCGGCAATTTGTCGATAATACAGTGACGGAATGCTGGATTTTCGAGGGCGGCGGCAAAATCGGACGTTATATCGGCGGCTACCATGATGCGCGTGCGCAGCAAGAGCAGCATCTGGCGACGAAACAGCCGATGGCGAAAAAAAATGAGGAAGTTATTGCCCCTAAAGCAGAAATTGTAAAACGTGGCAGTAGCAAACTAAGCTATAAACTGCAGCGCGAGCTGGAGCTGTTACCCGGTCAGCTTGAAGACCTGGAAGCGAAGCTGGAAGCGCTACAGGCGCAGGTTGCGGATGCGGCCTTTTTTAGCCAACCCCATGAGCAAACGCAAAAAGTTCTGGCCGATTTAAGTCAGGCGGAGCAAGAACTTGAGCAAGCCTTCGAACGTTGGGAGTATCTTGAAGGCCTGAAAAACGGGGCATAACGAAAGGAGCGCCTATGTGTGAACATCACCATGCTGCGAAGCACATATTGTGCCCGCAATGCGACATGCTGGTGGCTTTACCCCGCCTCTCGCATGGGCAAAAAGCAGCATGTCCACGATGCGGCGCAACGTTAACGACCGAGTGGGACGCGCCCCGGCAGCGTCCTACCGCCTATGCGTTAGCGGCACTATTTATGTTGCTGCTTTCTAACCTTTTTCCCTTCGTGAATATGAATGTCGCGGGCGTCACCAGCGAAGTCACGCTTCTGGAAATCCCCGGCGTCATGTTTTCTGAAGATTACGCCAGCCTCGGCACGTTCTTTTTATTATTTGTCCAACTGGTGCCGGCATTTTGCCTGGTGACCATTCTATTACTTGTCAACCGCGCCAATCTGCCGTTGTCGGTAAAAAAAACGCTGGCAAGGATCTTTTTCCTCCTCAAATCGTGGGGAATGGCGGAAATATTTCTCGCCGGGGTGTTGGTCAGTTTTGTTAAGCTGATGGCCTACGGCGATATCGGCATCGGCAGCAGTTTTATTCCCTGGTGCTTATTTTGTCTCGTTCAACTGCGGGCGTTCCAGTGTGTCGATCGCCGCTGGCTGTGGGATGATATCGCCCCGCAGCCTGCACTGGCGCAGCCGTTAACGCCGGGGATTACCGGTATCCGGCAGTCTTTGCGTTCTTGCGCCTGCTGCACGGCGATCCTGCCTGCGGAGAGTCTCGTCTGTCCGCGTTGCCATACGAAAGGCTATGTCCGGCGTAAAAACAGTTTGCAGTGGACGCTGGCGTTATTATTTACCTCGATCATGCTTTATCTGCCCGCCAATATTTTGCCGATTATGATTACCGACTTACTGGGCTCTAAAATGCCGTCGACCATTCTGGCTGGCGTGATTTTGCTGTGGAGCGAGGGGTCTTATCCGGTGGCGGCGGTTATCTTTCTCGCCAGTATTATGGTGCCGACGCTAAAAATGATCGCTATTGCCTGGCTTTGTTGGGATGCGAAAGGCCACGGTAAGCGCGACAGTGAACGGATGCATTTTATTTATGAAGTAGTGGAGTTTGTGGGGCGCTGGTCAATGATTGATGTCTTTGTCATTGCCGTACTCTCTGCGCTGGTGCGTATGGGAGGGTTAATGAATATTTATCCTGCGATGGGTGCGTTGATGTTTGCTTTAGTCGTCATAATGACAATGTTTTCTGCGATGACCTTTGATCCGCGTCTGTCGTGGGATCGTGAATACGAACCAGGCCATGAGGAGTCCTGATAGCATGGAACCTAAAAAAGGGGAAGCCAAAGTACAAAAGGTGAAAAATTGGTCGCCTGTCTGGATATTCCCGATTGTTACTGCGCTTATCGGAGCCTGGATTCTGTTTTATCACTACAGCCACCAGGGACCGGAAGTTACCTTAATTACCACCAATGCGGAAGGTATTGAAGGCGGAAAAACGACGATCAAAAGTCGCAGCGTGGATGTTGGCGTGGTTGAAAGCGCGACGCTGACTGACGATCTGACCCATGTACAAATCAAAGCGCGGCTTCATTCCGGTATGGAAAAGTTGCTGCATAAAGACTCGGTATTTTGGGTCGTAAAACCGCAGGTGGGGCGTGAAGGCATCAGCGGGCTTGGGACGCTGCTATCAGGCGCGTATATTGAACTACAACCAGGAAGTAAGGGCAGTCAGCCGGAAAGCTATCAGCTTCTTGACTCACCGCCGTTGGCGCCGCCCGATGCCAAAGGTATTCGTGTGATTCTGGACAGCAAAAAGGCCGGTCAGCTCAGTCCTGGCGATCCCGTTCTGTTCCGGGGCTATCGGGTAGGATCCGTTGAAACCAGCTCTTTCGATCCGCAAAAACGGACAATGAGTTATCAGTTGTTCATTAAGGCGCCAAACGATCGATTGGTTACCAGTAATGTCCGATTCTGGAAAGATAGCGGTATCGCTGTGGATCTGACATCGGCGGGAATGCGCGTGGAAATGGGATCGTTGACGACATTGTTTGGCGGCGGCGTGAGTTTTGATGTGCCGGAAGGACTTGAGCAGGGGCAACCTGTCGCCGAAAAAACGGCGTTTAATCTCTACGACGATCAAAAAAGTATTCAGGATTCGCTGTACACCGATCATATCGATTACCTGATGTTCTTTAAAGATTCGGTGCGCGGATTACAACCTGGCGCGCCGCTGGAGTTCCGCGGTATTCGTCTGGGGACGGTAAGCAAAGTGCCTTTCTTTGCGTCTAAAATGCGCCAGGTATTTAACGATGATTACCGTATTCCTGTGCTGGTGCGCATTGAACCGGAGCGTCTGAAAGCGCAACTGGGAGAAAATGCGGATGTTGCCGCGCATTTGGCGGAGCTGCTTAAGCGCGGTCTGCGTGCATCGCTTAAAACCGGTAATCTGGTGACCGGAGCGCTGTATGTCGATCTGGACTTTTATCCTAAGGAACCGCCGATTACCGGGCTACGCGAATTTGATGGTTATGAAATTATTCCCACCGTCAGCAGCGGCCTGGCGCAAATTCAACAGCGACTGGTGGAAACGTTGGATAAGATCAACAACCTGCCGCTGAATCCGATGATTGAACAAGCGACCAATACGTTGTCTGAAAGCCAGCGTACTATGCGTCGGCTGCAAACCACGCTGGATAATATGAACAAGATTACCTCCAGTCAGTCGATGCAGCAGCTTCCGGCGGATATGCAAACGACGTTACGCGAACTTAACCGCAGTATGCAAGGCTTCCAGCCTGGATCGGCGGCGTATAACAAAATGGTGGCGGATATGCAGCGTCTCGATCAGGTGCTTCGTGAGTTACAACCGGTGTTGAAAACTCTGAACGAGAAGAGCAACGCGCTGGTATTTGAAGCGAAGGATAAAAAAGATCCTGAGCCTAAGAGGGCGAAACAATGAAAAAATGGCTAGTCGTGATAATGGCGTTCTGGCTGGCGTCATGTAGCTCCGGCGGAGAGAATAAAAGCTATTATCAGCTCCCGATAGCGCAAAGCGGTGTGCAAAGCACCGCAAGCCAGGGCAACCGTCTCTTATGGGTAGAGCAGGTTTCCGTACCTGACTATCTGGCAGGTAACGGCGTGGTGTATCAAACCAGTGATGTTCAGTATGTGATTGCCAATAACAATCTGTGGGCCAGCCCGCTGGACCAGCAATTACGTAACACGCTGGTGGCGAATCTTAGCGCCCGGCTTCCTGGCTGGGTCGTCGCTTCCCAGCCGTTGGGAACCACCCAGGATACGTTAAACGTTACCGTAACCGGATTCCATGGACGCTACGATGGTAAGGTTATCGTCAGCGGGGAGTGGTTATTAAACCACAATGGACAGCTGATTAAGCGGCCTTTCCATATCGAAGCCAGTCAGCAGAAAGATGGCTATGATGAGATGGTCAAAGTACTGGCAAGCGCATGGAGTCAGGAAGCAGCCGCTATCGCAGATGAGATAAAGCGCCTTCCCTGAGATAAAAGTAATGTAAATTTAACCGCTTCAGGTCGTGCGCCTGAGGCGGTTTTTTTATTTTTGACGCCGGAAAAATAGTTGTTATGGCTCACATTTTTTGTACAAATGATTTACCGTATAGCTCACAAATATGACATTGGTGTGAATTTTGCGCATTGACGGGCGATCCATTTAGAGGTATTCGTGTAGTGTGATTGCACATTTTGTAATCACTGTTTTCTTTTCCACCAGATACAAATATGAGGGAAACGAGGCATGAAGAGACAAAAACGAGATCGCCTGGAACGGGCACATCAACGTGGATATCAGGCCGGCATCGCCGGACGATCAAAAGAAATGTGTCCCTATCAGACGCTGAATCAACGGTCATACTGGTTGGGAGGTTGGCGACAAGCCATGGAGGACAGGGCGGTAATGGCCTGATTCTGTCTCTTTAGAAAAAGAAACCTCCGCAGTGCGGAGGTTTCGCCTTTATTGGCTTTGCAAGCATGATACCGATAGCGCGGAATATCAATTCAACACTTAGAACGCGGAAGTATCCTGGAACAAACCGACTTTCAAATCGTGTGCGGTATAGATCAGACGACCATCCACCAGAACCTCACCGTCCGCCAGGCCCATGATCAGGCGACGGTTTACGATACGTTTGAAATGAATGCGATAGGTGACTTTCCTGGCTGTCGGCAGAACCTGACCGGTAAATTTCACTTCGCCCACGCCCAGAGCGCGGCCTTTGCCTTCGCCGCCCAACCAGCCCAGGTAGAATCCTACCAATTGCCACATAGCATCCAGACCCAGGCAACCGGGCATCACCGGATCGCCGATAAAGTGGCATCCGAAGAACCATAGATCCGGATTGATATCCAGCTCGGCTTCGACATAGCCTTTGTCGAAATTGCCGCCCGTTTCGGTCATCTTAACGACGCGGTCCATCATCAGCATGTTCGGCGCAGGGAGTTGCGGCCCTTTAGCGCCAAACAGTTCACCACGACCAGAGGCAAGAAGGTCTTCTTTTGTATAGGATTCGCGTTTATCTACCATGTTTTATGTAAACCTTATTTTATTGAAGCACGCAGGATAGCTAACACGTGTACGCTGAACAAGTCCGATCAGTTCGGAATAAAAGCGTTCAGCCAACGTAATGGCCACGGGAAACGATGACGGCCTTCCTGTTGCGTCGCCTGCGCGATACGCTCCTGGATAGTCTGCATCAACGTCGTTTGACCTTCGCCATCCCACACCAGATTTAACAGTAGCGGTAAGGCGTCGGTCACGTCGTCTACCGCCCAGATAGTGAACTTCTCTTCTTTAACCGCTTGCAGCAGTTCAGATTTAAGACTGAGATGGCGGACGTTGGCGGCAGGGATAATTACGCCCTGTTTACCGTTTAATTCCCGCTGCTCGCAGATGGCGAAGAAACCTTCAATTTTTTCGTTTAGCCCGCCCACCGGTTGCGCGCGACCAAACTGATCGACCGAGCCGGTAATCGCAATGTTTTGATTCACTGGCACATTGGCCAGCGCGCTGATGAGCGCACATAATTCCGCCATTGAGGCGCTATCGCCATCCACTTCGCTGTAGGATTGCTCAAAGGTTAACGAGGCAGAGAAGGGAATTTGTTGCTCCAGCTGCAACTCCGACATCAGGAAGGCCTGCATAATCATCATTCCCTTAGCGTGGATATTTCCGCCAAGTTCGGCCTTGCGCTCAATATCGTTAAATTCGCCATCGCCGATATGCACAACACAGCTAATTCGCGACGGTTCGCCAACGGCGCGCGGATGCCCGGGAAACTCAATGACGGAAAGCGCATTGATTTGTCCAACGCGTTCGCCTTCGGTTTCAATCAGGATCTGCTCTTGCAGAATCTCATCCTGCATCCGTTCCGCCAGAAAGCCTTCTCGCCATTCGCGTCGGGCAAGCATCAGACTGAGCGCTTCTGCGCCGCAGGTATCGCCTTCGCATAAAGGCGATGCCTCCTTAAACTGGCGGGCTATCCACAGTGGGCAAAGAGGCAGCGTATCCTGTTCGCCGGTATAGCGCACAGCCTCGCGTATCAGGACGGGCCAGGCGTCTGGTGCCGGAGGGGGCAAATTATCGCGTAAAGCGATACGCGTCACCCATTGACACCATAGGGTCATAGCTTCTGCGTCCGCTATCTGTAAATTGTCTTCAAATTCACTGTAGATAGCCTGTTCCGCGAGCTCCGGTTCCATTTCCTGAAAATCAGCCAGTGATTCACGTTCGCCAACCAGAATCACCTTCAGTTTGAGCGGCATTGATGGCACGGAGACCGGTAATGGACGCGACTCGTCAAACGCCACCCAGTCAAAACGCTCGCGGCTAACGATGGCTTTCAGACGCATCCATAGCAACGGCTGCGCCAGAAGGGTTCGTAAGGAAATAATCAGCACGCCGCCGTTCGCCTGATGAACCAGTCCCGGCTGCAGGGTAATGTCGCCGTTATACTGCCGCAGGCAACCAAAGAGCTGTTCGGCTTCGACCCAGTCCGCGCTGACGACTTGTGTGACGGTGGCAAAGTTGTCTTGCGCATTCTGCGCGGCGCGGTAATGAATAGTATGCCCGGAAACGTCATAATGTCCGCCGGTTAATTGTCCGGCATCGGTTTGCAGAGCGCGGACGGCATCTGAAAGTAAAGTGAGATACTCTTGCTCTTCAGGCGCTTTAGTCAGCATAAAAGAGGATGATGCCCACGGCTGTATAAGTTGCTCAAGCGCAAATTGCAGTCGTGGCTGAGTATCACTGAGTAAGGTGTCGTTTTCGTCAGTCGCGTGTGGCTGTGCAAATATCTCCTGATAGCTTTCGCTATCCGGAACCAGATCACGCCATGCAAGTTTCGTAATGGTCAAAGTTGAGGTTTTTTAGTCTGTTGTAAAAGGGGGGATTATAGCCTAACCCGTCACGCTGCACACGCGGAAAGCGAATGCAAAGTAATATGAAGACGTGTAACCATTCACAGGTTCGAGATTCTTTTCTTCAGATGGCTAAAAAACTGATATTCTGATAACAGTTACACGGTAACATTGGGATCACAATGAAATATCAACAACTTGAAAATCTTGAAAGCGGTTGGAAATGGAAATATCTGGTGAAAAAGCACCGCGAAGGGGAGTTGATCACCCGCTACGTGGAAGCCAGTGCTGCCCAGGAAGCCGTCAATTTGTTGTTGGCCCTCGAAAATGAACCGGTGCGGGTAAATGTCTGGATAGACAGGCATATGAATCCTGCCTTGCTTAATCGGATGAAACAAACCATTCGGGCAAGACGCAAACGACACTTCAATGCGGAACATCAGCATACGCGCAAAAAATCTATCGATTTAGAGTTTATGGTCTGGCAGCGTCTGGCAGGCCTTGCGCAGCGACGCGGTAAAACATTATCCGAAACGATAGTGCAACTGATAGAAGACGCGGAGCATAAAGAGAAATATGCCACGCAAATGACCACGTTAAAGCAGGATTTACAGGCGTTATTAGGCAAGAAGTAACGCTGAAAGGCGTTGTCATCCAGACCAGAGCAAAAAACCCCGCGACGCGGGGTTTTTTATCAGACGGAAACTTAAGCCTGCGGCTGAGTTACCACGTCTTTAACGCCTTTAACTTCGATCTCTACGCGACGATCCGGAGCCAGGCAATCGATCAGGGCAGCGCGAGGTTTCACGTTGTCACAGGTGTTGCCGGTAACCGGGTTAGATTCGCCCATACCACGTGCGGAGATTTTGTCAGACGGAATACCTTTGGAGATCAGGTAATCAACAACAGACTGAGCACGTTTCTCGGACAGACCCTGGTTGTAAGCGTCAGAACCGATACGGTCAGTGAAGCCCAGAACGACGACGGAACCGTCTTTCGGATCCAGGTTGCTCAGCTGGCTGTACAGCTGATCCAGAGCCTGCTGGCCTTCTGGTTTCAGAGTTGCTTTGTTGAAGTTGAACAGTACGTCAGACTTCAGAGTGAAGTGCTTGGTCTGTACTTCCGGAGCCGGAGCCGGTGCCGGAGCTACTACCGGAGCAGCTTCTTGCTGGCCGAAACGGTAGGAAACACCTACGCTCAGCAGGCCGTTGTCCGGACGGGTGCCGATGGTGTTGGCATCACCGATGTTGTTAGTCCACTGGTATTCCAGACGGGTTGCGATTTCAGGGGTGATGGCATACTCGATACCGCCCGCGAATACCGGGGAAACGCCGGTGTCGTGGTCTTTAGTAGACGCGCCGCCAGGGACGTTAGACTTGGTGTCTGCACGCCATACCATACCACCCAGACGGGTATAAACGTCCAGATCGTCAGTGATTGGATAACCCAGTTTAGCGGTCAACTGAACGCCCTGAGCTTTATAAGCGCCATTGATGTTGTCGCCTTTGTACGGCATACGGCCTAACCAGTCGTAGCCCATTTCAAAGCCAACGTACGGGTTAACCTGGTAACCACCAAAAGCACCTGCGCCCAGTTGGTTTTCATGAGTCGGGCCATCATTGTTAATGAAGCCGGTGTCATGGTACTGAGACCAGCCCAGTTTAGCACCAGCGTACCAGGTGTTATCTTTCGGAGCGGCCTGCGCTACGGTAGCGAAACCA
Source organism: Salmonella sp. JXY0409-18 (assembly GCF_020268625.1). Classification (NCBI taxonomy): domain Bacteria; kingdom Pseudomonadati; phylum Pseudomonadota; class Gammaproteobacteria; order Enterobacterales; family Enterobacteriaceae; genus Salmonella; species Salmonella sp. JXY0409-18. The sequence continues at coordinate 2,772,671 of NZ_CP084216.1, read as the reverse complement.
GCCAGTGCCACTGCAATCGCGATAGCTGTCTTTTTCATTTTTTGCGCCTCGTTATCATCCAAAATACGCCATGAATATCTCCAACGAGATAACACGGTTAAATCCTTCACCGGGGGATCTGCTCAATAGTTACTCTACCGATATCTACGGCTTATGCTGAGCACCCCTGGCGATGTAAAGTCTACAACGTAGTTGGAAACTTACAAGTGTGAACTCCGTCAGACATGTGAAAAAAACATGCTGGATATACACATCATTTAACAGTTTCAGATGATAAATCGTACAGCAAAAATTGCGGAAACCGCTTCTGGCAAGCTTTCTCGCAAAAAAAACGTTACCACTCAAAGGAGATGCGTTCGCGTAAAAAAAAGTCCAGGATAAATCCTAATTTTACTTAATGATACAAATTAGAGTGAATTTTTAGCCCGGAATGCTGTCTCCTGGGTAAAGCGTGCGCACGTACAGGGCGCATGATAAACCCTACCGCATTACCTACCTTCGCTGCTTCAACCAGGCTGGCATGTTCTTCTTCTGTCAGTTCTTCAGTCATCCAACCAATTACCACGCTGTAATTTCCTGTACGCAAAGCGCGGATCATCGACTCCAGCGTATGACGAGGCGCAAGCTGGCTAATTTGCATCACTTTCGTTAATGGCAAACCTGAAGACTGTACCCACTCTCGGCTGAGCTTTTGCTGTGGCGTGAGCCAGAGCTGCCAGCGTGATTGTTGGCCTAACTGACGAAGTAAAGGCAAAAGCAGGAGCTGCGCCATCATGGGCTGGTCTTCGTGGTAGACAACTTCACTGACCAGTCCTGCCGCGGCATTTTCCGTAGCGGTGCGCGCTGCGTTGTGGGTAGTGGTAGGAAATGACGAAGAACGATTTGCATAACCTGAAGTGTACATAATCAATCCAGCCCTGTGAGTTACTGTATATTCATACAGTACCCCTGTGGCGATGAAAGATCAACTCTATTTTCGGAAACTGTCTCGCAATTTTTATTCTTAGTGGCGTCAAAAATAAAAATCATCTTGCTCGCGGAGTATAAGTTGCCTATTTTCGTCATTAACGGATCCGTTACTGCAAATCATTCTTTTACTTTATGATTTAAAAGGAATTTTATGAGAGCACTCTCTTATGACAGGATCTATAAATCGCAAGAATATTTGGCCTCTTTGGGGACGATCCAGTATCGATCTTTATTCGGTAGCTATAGTCTGACCGTGGAGGATACCGTCTTTGCGATGGTGGCTAATGGCGAGCTTTATCTCCGCGCCTGTGAAGAAAGCGTACCCTACTGTGTGAAGCATCCTCCCGCCTGGCTCATGTTTATGAAATGTGGACGTCCCGTTATGCTCAACTATTACCGGGTGGATGAAAGCCTGTGGCGCGATCAGCAGCAGCTGGTACGTTTATCGAAGTATTCTCTTGACGCGGCAATGAAGGAAAAACACAGCCGTATTTTACAGCACAGACTCAAAGATCTCCCCAATATGACCTTCCATCTGGAAACATTGCTCAATGAGTCAGGGATAAAGGACGAAAATATGTTACGCATACTGGGCGCGAAAATGTGCTGGCTAAGGTTGCGACAAAGCAATCCCTTGCTGACAGTGAAAGTTTTGTATGCCCTGGAAGGCGCAATTGTCGGCGTACATGAAGCGGCGCTCCCGGCGAGTCGTCGCCAGGAGCTTGCCGACTGGGCTCATTCGCTTACGGCTGGGTAATTAATGTAGAAGTCGGCGGTGAAATTTGCCGTTGCAAGCGTCCAATCTCGGGCAGTAAGGCAATGAGCAAACCAATTTGTTGAACAACCAGAGGTTCTTTGCTGTCCGGACGTGTTTCCAGCGACTGAACTCGCTGCTTTAAACCCTCCAGCGCCTGGTGTACGCGCTGTTCGTCTTCAGGTTGATGATGAAGCGCATCATCAACGTAGCAGACCGCGTCATCCAGAAGCCCCAACACGTCCGGATTACTGAGCTTTTCGCGGTGCGCGCCGAGGGCGGAGATATAGCTGGTAAAAGTGTGATTGAGGCAAAGCAGCCTGAACGCCGCCTCCCGGGTTTCGGCCGTGACGTCGGGTTCGCTCGACATATTAGAAACCACGGATGCCAGTTCTGCATCGCGGTTGTGCGCGTCGCGTCTGGCAATGCGATAGGTCAGGCGGTTATCCCGTCCCTGGTGATATTGCTCAAGGATCGCATCAAGGTAGCGGCAATTAGCATCGGTGGCGCGCTGGAGTACCCGGGGAAGGTTGCGAAAGCGCCAGTCCGGCCAAATAAAGCTGACCGCAGCCCAGGCGATAGCGCAGCCAATTAACGTGTCGACGACGCGCGGTAACGCTACCTCGAAGCCTTCGCCCAGGAGGTTAAAGCAGAGTAATACCAGCAGGGTGATGAACATCGTCGCATGGGCATACTGCACATTACGGAATGCGAAGAAAAGCACGCCGGTAATCACCAGCAGAACTAACTGTCCTTCAAGCGAAGGGACAAACCATAAAATCGGCAGGCCGATCGCAACGCCTACCAACGTACCGATAATCCTGAGCGCAAGGCGATGGCGGGTCGCGTTATAGTTAGGCTGGCAAACGAACAGGCTGGTGAGCAATATCCAGTACCCGTGGCGCATCCCGGTAATTTGGATGAGAGCATAACCGATGCACAATACCAGCGACATGCGTACCGCATGGCGAAAGAGAGCGGACTCCGGGGTAAAATTACGGCTCAGACGCAGCCAGATGTCGCTAAACCCGTGCAGGCTATCATCAGCCAACTGGTTTTCTGACTCATTGCGCGGCATTGCCTGGGCCTGCTCCGACTCGATCGTCGCCAGTTGCGCATCAATGGCGCGTAGGTTGGTTAATAAGAACCCAAGCGTATTTAACAGCTCTAAAGAAGCGCCGCTGGCGCGCATACGTTCAAGCGCGGCGTCAATGTGGGTAAAGGCGCGTTCAAAACGCGGATCATGCTGGTACGGCGTACGCAGTAAGATACAGCGCGCCAGCTGCGTACAGGCCTGCGCCTGCATCGACATCAGACGTTGAAAGCGGAACATGACGTCGCTATGGCGAAAATAATCGCGCAGCGTCTGGTATTGAATATGCGAAGAACTGGCGCGTTCATGAATATCCTGCGCCACAAAATAGTAATGGAGGGTGCGGCGCGTACCGCGTTGACCGCGATCGCCGCGCAGGCGAGTCAACAACGACACTTTCGTTTGGTTCAGCGTCGCCATTAACTGCCCGTTCGCTAACGCTAAATCATAGAGCGGCGCCTGGCTTTCATCTTCAATATCAGGATCAAACAGACGTGATTTCAGTTCCAGATAGTGCGCTAACTGTTCGTAACTGCGTGCCAGATTATCCTGCAACGGACGGATCGGAAATAGCAGATGCCCGGTTAGCGTCAGTAGGTTATACCATACTGCGCCTGCCAGCAGGAGCAGTGGTTGCTGATACCAGTGATCGTATAAAGGGGTACCCAGCATCGTGTAGATGGCAATGAGTAACGCGCCGAACGCGATGGTGGCATAGCGTTGCCCTAGTCCTCCCAACAGAATAAACCCGCTGGTGGATAACGTTAAGCCCAACGCAAATAGCCACGGCCAGGGAAAGAGTAGCTCCACAGAAGCCGACGCGATAAAAAAGCAAATTAAGGTAATGATTAAATTACGCAAGCGTCCGGCAAGGCGGTCGTCGAGATCGGTTAGCGCCGCGGCAACCATACCGAGCGTGAGCGGGATGGTCAGTTTGACGTCGCCCAGCCACCAGGGCAGGGCGGTGGTGCCGCACAGAGCGATAAAAATGCGGATGTAATACAGCCAGGTACTGTTCCAGGTATAACGGCGAATCAACGGACTTAACATAAAGGCTATTTGTCCCGATCATTCAAAACGGCGCGCGTTAGCTTCTCGCGCGGCGCGAGCGGTTTCTACAGAGACGACGCGGCGACCGACAGGCCAAAGCGCAATCGCGGCAATTTTAAAGTTCGCAATACCGACAGGTATCCCGATGATAGTGACACACTGCGCGATACCGGAGGCAATGTGCATCAGGCATAGCCACCAGCCGAAAAAAAGTAACCAGAAAATATTCAGCAAGGTACCGCCAGTATTCATTAATACGCTTTTCGCCGCCGGATTAAGTTCGTCAACGTGAATGGCTTCATTACCGTAAGGGAACAGGGACAGTTTGGTTATCTCCCAGCAGGAGCGGGTCAACGGCAGGGTAAAAATAAGCACAATACTGACCAGCGTCGCCAGCAGCCAGGCCAGCGTAGTGGCAAAGCCGCCCAGTACAAAGTTTAAAATATTCAGAACGGTACGCATAAACCCTCAGTTCATTCCGGTTTTCTATCACTGCGGGCAATTGTAACGTTTTTTTAGACTGGAGCACGTTTTCTCTGGCGGTTACACTGATAAGCACATCTTTACGTCTGGATTCGCTGAGTCATGGAACTGAAAGCTACTTCTCTTGGAAAACGTCTGGCGCAACACCCGTATGATCGTGCCGTGATCCTCAACGCTGGGGTGAAAGTGTCTGGCGACAGGCATGAATATCTTATTCCATTCAATCAGTTATTGGCGATTCACTGTAAGCGTGGGCTGGTATGGGGCGAGCTGGAGTTTGTCCTGCCGGAGGATAAAGTCGTGCGTTTGCATGGTACTGAGTGGTCGGAAACCCAGCAATTCCATCGCTATCTGGACGCGCACTGGCGTCGCTGGAGCCAGGAGATGAGTGATGTCGCCGCGCAGGCATTGCAGGAGCAATGGGAGCGTATTAGTGAGCGAACGGGCGAAAACCAATGGCTTACCCGTGAACGCGTTCGGGGGCTGGAACACGAAATTCGCCAGACGTTTGCCGCCTTGCCGCTGCCGGTCTCACGTCTGGAGGAGTTTGCTCACTGTCGCGAGATATGGCGTAAGTGTCTGGCCTGGTTACAGGATAGCGAGGGAAGTCGGCAGCAGCATAATCAGGCGTATGCTGATGCCATGCTGGAAGCGCATGCCGACTTTTTTACGCAGATAGAATCTTCTCCGCTTAATCCTTCCCAGGCCAGGGCGGTGGTTAACGGCGAATCATCGTTACTGGTACTGGCGGGCGCGGGAAGCGGTAAGACCTCGGTGCTGGTGGCGCGCGCGGGTTGGCTGTTGGCGCGCGGACAAGCAGATGCGGGGCAAATTCTTTTACTGGCGTTTGGTCGCAAGGCGGCAGAGGAGATGGATGAGCGTATCCGCGAGCGCTTACATACGGAAGAGATTACTGCCCGTACGTTCCATTCGCTGGCGCTGTATATTATTCAGCAAGGCAGTAAAAAAGCGCCGGTTGTCAGTAAGCTGGAAAGTGACGCCACCGCGCGGCATCAGCTATTTCTGCGCACCTGGCGTCAGCAGTGTAGCGAGAAAAAAGCGCAGGCCAAAGGCTGGCGTCAGTGGCTGGAAGAGGAGATGCAGTGGGTAGTGCCGGAAGGTAATTTCTGGGACGATGAGACATTGCAGCGGCGTCTGGCCCCTCGCCTGGATCGTTGGGTCAGCTTGATGCGTATGCACGGCGGCGCGCAGGCAGAAATGATCGCTGGCGCGCCAGAGGAGTGCCGCGAGCTGTTTGGCAAACGCATTAAGCTGATGGCGCCGCTGCTGAAGGCCTGGAAAAGCGCGTTGAAAGCGGAAAATGCCGTTGATTTCTCCGGTCTGATCCATCAGGCAATGGTGATCCTCGAAAAAGGGCGTTTTATCAGCCCGTGGAAGCATATTCTGGTCGATGAATTTCAGGATATTTCCCCGCAACGGGCGGCGCTGTTAGAAGCACTGCGCAAGCAGAATAGCCAGACTACGCTGTTTGCCGTGGGCGATGACTGGCAGGCGATTTACCGTTTTAGCGGGGCGCAGCTCTCCTTAACGACGGCGTTTCATCAGATGTTCGGCGAGGGCGAGCATTGCCACCTGGACACCACGTACCGTTTTAACAGTCGGATTGGCGATATTGCCAATCGCTTTGTACAGCAGAATCCGCACCAGCTTAAAAAACCGTTAAATAGTCTGACCCCAGGCGATAAAAAAGCGGTGACGTTATTAGATGAAAGCCAGTTGGACGCGTTACTGGATAAATTATCCGGCTATGCGAAGGAAGATGAACGTATCCTGGTGCTGGCGCGCTATCATCATCTGAAACCCGCGAGTCTACAAAAAGCGGCGACTCGCTGGCCGAAGTTACAGATAGACTTCATGACTATCCATGCCAGCAAAGGCCAACAGGCCGATTACGTGATTCTTGTCGGATTGCAGGAGGGTAACGACGGTTTCCCCGCCCCGGCGCGAGAATCCATTATGGAAAGTGCGCTTCTTCCTCAGGTTGAGGATTTTCCGGACGCTGAAGAGCGGCGTTTGTTATATGTGGCGTTGACGCGCGCGCGTGCGCGGGTCTGGCTGCTTTTTAATAAAGATAATCCCTCGCGCTTTGTGGAGGCGCTTAAACAGCTGGATGTGCCGGTGGCGAGGAAGCCCTAAAGCGCGGGCGGTACAGCATCCCGCCCGCGTAGCGGTTATTTCAGGCCGCGTAGCGGTTATTTCAGGCGCTCGGCCAGATAACGCGCATAATCCGGAATAAGAATATCTACAGCGTCATTAAAATGCGGGGACTGGATGATAAAGTCCGCCGTTGAGACATTAGTGGCGACAGGAATATTCCATACGGTGGCCAGACGCAGTAGCGCTTTGACATCGGGGTCGTGCGGTACCGCGTTAAGCGGGTCCCAGAAGAAAATCAACACGTCGATTTTCCCTTCTGAAATGAGCGCGCCAACCTGCTGGTCGCCGCCCATCGGGCCGCTCAGCATCGCATTAACGTCCATACCGGTTGCGCGCTGGATCAGATTCCCCGTGGTGCCGGTTGCATAAAGAACGTGTTTTTCCAGCAACGGCTGATGGCGTTCCACCCAGTTCATTAACATCTGTTTGCAGTGGTCGTGAGCAACCAACGCGATATGTTTGCGCGTCGGCAAGGTGCGAGTCGTCAGTTCCATAATTCGATTCCGTAGTTAACCTGTCTACAGATTACTGGAAGCGCTTGATGCTGCAAGAGAAAGACAAAAAAATTGCGCGCTGGGACAACTCATATCAAGAGGGCGGCTGTTTTTCCGCCCATTGCAGAAAATGATGGCGTGTCTGCGGGTCGGCCAGTCGGAACCAATATTTCAGCCGCTGTTCTGTCAGAGTTTGTGATTGCGGCGGTACGGTATCAAGCTCTGAGACGTCGGAAAGTAATGTGCTGTCGTCTGCCATCATCGTGGCGAACTGAGGAAGCGAGGCGCGTTTCGCCGATTTATTATAACGCTCGGTCTCTATTTCATAATCGACCACTTTAGCCGTAGAAGTAATGGCCAGAATATCGAGTTTTACCGGAATGGGCATGGCGTCGCCGTCCAAAAGCGCCAGACGCGGCGCCGCGTTAAAATGCGAGGCTTCGCGCTCGTTTTCCAGCCGTGGGAGCTGGAAATTGACCTGATTTATCAGTTGGGTATCGAAACTTATCACCAGCGGCGGAGAAATATAAAGCCGCTCTTCATTACCGGGCAGGCGGATGGTTTTTTCCACCCGGAAAACGAGTTGATGCGGCCCGTTTTCCAGTTCGATGCTCTCTGCGCCGCGTAATAAAGAGCTGGACACCTTTTTGCCGTCCAGCACCAGCAGATCAACCTCATTCGACAGACGGAGCGTTGTGGCAAAAACAGTCACCGGCAAACAGAGAGCAAGGAAGGTGGTTAGCGCGCCGGTTTTCATAAGGTTCTCCTGTCCAAAGGCCGTCTGGCTAATAATGTATCGAAATTTTTCTTAGATCATGTTTACTAACATATAGACATATTTTGGCGTTTTGCTCTCATACATCGGTATGGGATGAATGGTTGCTATGTCAGGTTTGTCGTACACTTTGCAAAACAGCCAGGAGAAAGATGATGAAAGAGACCGATATTGCTGATGTATTGACGTCCACTCGCACTATCGCGCTGGTAGGTGCGAGCGATAAACCCGATCGTCCAAGTTATCGGGTAATGAAATACCTGCTTGAGCAGGGTTACCATGTGATTCCGGTTGCGCCAAAAGTCGCGGGTAAGACATTGCTGGGGCAACAGGGGTATGCCACGCTGGCGGACATTCCCGAAAAAGTCGATATGGTGGATGTTTTTCGCAACTCTGAAGCTGCATGGGGCGTCGCACAGGAAGCTATCGCCATCGGCGCAAAAACGCTGTGGCTACAGCTTGGCGTGATCAACGAACAGGCGGCGGTACTGGCGCGGGATGCAGGCATGACCGTGGTGATGGATCGTTGTCCGGCGATTGAGATCCCTCGCCTGGGGCTGGCGAAATAAAAGTTTAAATGGCCGGATATCGCCCTCCGGCCTTTTAAATACAATCAGTTACGTAGTCGCGGTGCCTGAAGCTGCTTGCGAATGGTTCGCGCCAGTTCATCCATCGATGGCTGTTCTGGATGCTCGTCCCGCATTTCGCTTCGCAACTGGGCCTCGGCCAGATAAGTATGCACTGGCTGACCATCATCATCTTCCATTACCACGTGGTACCACGGAGCAGCGCGAAGTTCGTCGTTAACCGCCAGTTCATCAGGCGACGGCTCATCAAGCGAATATTCCGGGTCGATATCGACGACCACTCCGAGGTAACCTAACAGGGAATGGCGGACCTGTTGGCCGATACCGAATTTGCTGGCTATCATAGTCACCTCCCGGGAAATAGATACCCTTTATATGAGGATACTATTCCACTTTTCAAGTTACATGACGCGACAGGCAAACCCTTTCAGATACAGCCCTTCCGGGTAGGTGGCGATCACCGGGTGATCGGCGGCCTGACGGAACTGCTCTATAAATTGTACATCACGACCGGCATCTATTGCGGCATCGGCAATGATTTTCTGAAATAAATCGCTGGTCATCAGTCCGGAGCAAGAGAATGTCAGCAGTATGCCGCCCGGATTGAGCAGTTGAATCGCTAACATGTTAATGTCTTTATAGCCCCGGCAGGCACCCATTAACTGGCTTTTATTTTCGACGAATTTGGGCGGGTCCATGATGATGACGTCGAATTTTTCGCCGTGTTCACGGTAAGCGCGCAGCAACTTAAACACGTCATCGCGCACGAATTCGGCTTTGCTCAAATCCAGTTGGTTCAGTTCAACGTTTTGCCTGGCGATATCCAGCGCATCCTGTGAGGTATCCACGCTGACAACCTGGCGACAACCGCCCATTAATGCCGACACGGCAAAACCGCCGGTATAAGAGAAGCAGTTCAGTACCCGCTGATTTTCCACGTAGCGGCGCGTCGCCAGACGACTGTCGCGCTGATCAAGATAATAACCGGTTTTGTGGCCGCCCTGGATATCAACCAGCAATTTCATACCGTGTTCTTCAATTGGCAGAAGCGCAGGCGGCAGTTCGCCAGTGACCGGGCCTTGCGTCAGCGCCATCCCTTCTTTTTTCCGCACGGCGACGTCGCTGCGATCGTAAATAGCGCAATCCGGATAGCATGTTTGCAGAGCGCTAATTAATGCGGCGCGTTGATATTCCGCCCCGGCGCTGAGCAGTTGCAGCACCAAAAAATGACCAAAACGATCGATAGTGACGCCAGGCAGGCCATCGGACTCACCGGCGATCAGACGATAGCTATCCAGGCCGTCTTTTTTCGCCAGCCAGTCGCGCCACTGCTGCGCCTGGCGCAGGCGGCGGGTGAAAAACGCAATATCAATGGATTCTGCTTTATCAAATGTCCAGACGCGCGCGCGGATCTGGGATGCTGGCGACCAGGCGCCGCGTGCTAACCACTTTCCCTGATGGTCGACGATATCGATAGTTTCACCGAGGTTGGCTTTGCCTTCCAGGCGGGATACGGCGCCGGAAAAGACCCATGGGTGGCGGCGGAGTAAAGATTTTTCTCGCCCTTTGCTGAGGACTAAACGGGGATATTGCGAAAATGTAGATTCAGTCATGCGGAGTAACCTCTCACAAACAGTAACGCGAGCCGGATGATAGCTCCAGCCAGGGACCGTGAAAACGAAATGGCGCGTAGGGTAGCACAGATAAGAGGGGCAATCATCAGCGTATGGTGGTGAGCGTTTCTGCACAAAATAGAATCGTAAAGGCACAGTTTCTTCAGCGGGCGCTTTTTATAGTGTTATTTCTTTATATGAAGAAGGAAATACAATGAAAACAGTCTTCTCTTTGACCGCAGCCGCAATGATGGCATTGAGTGGCAGCGTATCTGCCGCATCGGCGTTTAGCCTCAGTAGCGCGGATATTCCGGCGGATTTTCGTTTAACGCAACAGCACGTCTTTAAAGGATTTGGTTGTAGCGGAGAAAATATTTCGCCGCAGCTGAGCTGGCGCAATCCGCCTGCCGGAACCAAAAGCTACGCTATTACCGTCTTCGATCCTGATGCGCCCACCGGAAGCGGCTGGTGGCACTGGACGATGGTGAATATTCCTGCGCAGATTCACGACCTGCCGACGGGGGCTGATAAAAAAACGTTACCCGCTGGAGTGGTGCAGGGACGTAATGATTTCGGTTATGCTGGCTTTGGCGGCGCCTGTCCGCCGCCGGGCGATAAGCCTCATCGCTATCAGTTTACTGTGTGGGCGCTGAATACGGCAACACTGCCGCTCGACAGTGAGTCGAGTGGCGCGTTGGTAGGGTTTATGCTTAACGCGCATGTGATTGCGAAAGCAAAATTCACGGCCACATACGGAAGGTAAAACAGAGGACGGCACGGTGCAGGAGATGCATATTCGACATCAGGATCTTACGACGGCAGAGGTGCGTTCCAGTCATCTGCACCGTTTGCATCGAGTTACGCTTTTTTCCGCCGCTATCTGCCATATTACGCAGGGCAGTAAAGTCATCATTCAGGATGATAGCCGCCTTGTCGCCGGGCCGGGCGAGTTGATTATTATTCCGGCGAACACGCCGCTGGAGATTATTAATCAGCCTGCGCAGAACGGTTTTCGCTCCGACCTGTTGTTACTTTCACCGGAGATTATTGCTCGCTTTAAAACGATGTACGTTCAGGATTATCCACCGGCAAACCTGACATCGCTGTGTACCCCGATGAGCCGTAGCCTGACATTTATGTGGGAGAACGTGTTGGATGCTGTGCGCCAGGGTTTACCCGTTGGGCTACAGGAACATCAGGCGATGGGGTTACTGTTAGCGCTTTTACATGATGGCGCGGCGGGACCGCTGCTTATTGAACGGCGTTACACCCTCACGGAGCAGGTGCGGCAACTGATTATGCTCTCACCTGCTAAGCTATGGACAGCCCAGGAGATAGCCCGCCGCCTTGCTATGGGAACATCGACGCTGCGTCGACGTTTGCAGCGCGAATCGCAGAGTTATCGACAAATTGTTGAAGAGGTGCGCATGTCCTGCGCGCTTTCTCAACTGCAATCGACGACGCTGCCGATCGGCGAAATAGCGCTACGGTGCGGCTACCTGTCGGGGTCGCGGTTTACGGCCAGATTCCGCCAACATTATGGGTGTCTCCCCAGCCAGGTACGTTAAGTATGTCCTGTATGAGCTTCCACCACTGATTATGAAAGGAGAACCATCATGTCGAACGTCTGCATTATCGCCTGGGTTTATGGTCGCGTTCAGGGAGTCGGGTTTCGCTATACCACGCAGCATGAGGCGCAGCGGCTGGGGTTAACCGGCTATGCGAAGAATATGGATGACGGAAGCGTAGAAGTAGTGGCCTGTGGCGACGCGGCGCAGGTGGAAAAACTCATCAAGTGGCTGAAAGAGGGCGGGCCGCGCTCTGCTCGTGTGGACAAAATCCTCACTGAACCGCACAGCCCTCGCGAGACGTTAACAGGCTTCAGTATTCGGTATTAAATACACTTTACCGGCTTGGGCAGACCGGCGATTTTGGTCGCTTGCTTTGCCGGGCCTTTCGGGAACAGACGATACAGATAGCGGCTGTTGCCTTTTTCTTCGCCGAACTTATTCGCCATCGCTTTTACCAGCATTCGGATGGCGGGAGAGGTATTAAACTCCAGGTAAAATTCGCGCACGAAGCGCACGACTTCCCAGTGTTCCGCAGAGAGCTCAATGCCTTCATTGGCGGCGATAGCGACTGCCAGCGCTTCACTCCACTGCGTCGTCTCTTTCAGATAGCCTTCGCTATCAGTACTGATTTCTTTACCTTCAAAGATCAACATAACGTTTCACTGCGTAATCAACACGGACGGCAGTGTAGCAAAAAATAAAGCCCTGCATAAGCAGGGCTGGAAGAGGGGAATGTCGATTAGTCGCGGCTGGCGAAGCCCAGGATGCTGAGCAGGCTGACAAAGATGTTGTACAGCGAAACGTACAGACTGACGGTCGCACGAATATAGTTGGTTTCACCGCCGTGAATGATGTTACTGGTTTCATACAGGATAGCGCCCGAGGAAATCAGGATAAACACCGCGCTAATCGCCAGGTGCAATGCAGGCAGTTGCAGGAAAATATTCGCCACCATACCAATCAGCACGACGACGATCCCGGCCATTAACATACCGCCCAGGAAAGACATATCCTTACGGGTGGTCAGAACGTAAGCGGAGCAGCAGAAAAATACTAACGCGGTACCACCCAGCGCCAGGCCAATGACATCGCCCATGCCTGCTGACAGATAGGCGTTAAGAATCGGGCCCAGGATATAGCCGAGGAAGCCGGTAAACGCAAAAGCAGACAGGATACCGACCGGCTTATTGGCGGTTTTATAGGTCAGGAACATCAGCCCATACATACCGACCAGCGTCAGAATCAGGCCGGGGGAGGGCAGCATCAGTACCGTACTGGCTGTCGCGGTAATTGCGGAGAAAGCCAGCGTCAGGCTCAACAGAAAATAGGTGTTGCGCAGTACTTTGTGCGTACTCAGTAGCGAGCTACGATCACGCGATGATGTAATGATACGATCCATTAGTCACTCTCTTATGACAGATGTAATTAATAAAGGAGAATAATAAAAACAGTCACTGTCACCCAGTGGTTTTACCCATCTTTACGCATTCGTTTACGTTTAGTTTCCTTAAGAGATTTCAGGTGATTACCGTCGTTAAAACGGTCTGCTCATGCCTGGCGCTACGCCATAAAACAGGCGGCAGCGCCAACTACGCGCTACCGATAAAAAATTGATAATCACAGAGGTAAAACAGTGGGGACGATCAACACGTATTAAGCCAGTTTTTGTGTTGAAGAAATGGTCAATGTGCCGCTATTTCAGGCAATTAACGAAATTTTGCCTGTTTTTCACGCAAAAGAACACATTCGGTCTTTACATGACGCACCGGGATGTTTATAGTGCGCCTCATTCCGGAAGTGTGGCCGAGCGGTTGAAGGCACCGGTCTTGAAAACCGGCGACCCGAAAGGGTTCCAGAGTTCGAATCTCTGCGCTTCCGCCAGATTAAACAAGGGGTTACCGAAAGGTAACCCCTTTGTTTTTTGGCGCTTAGAATATAGTTAGAAAATACTGCTAGAACATTTCCCGAAAAAACGGACTACGCGGGTTTTTAGTTTCTTTTCGTTTCCTGATGTGTCTATTTATTGAAGATGTAGACCATTCTGGGAGGTGAAGGATGCCCCATCTCTTTCAGAATAATGTTGGTATATTCGACAACAGGGCCTCCTGGATGATTTTCTTCTTTATCCTGAAGATGGGTCAGTGCATGTACAACTTCATGAATAAATGAACGTTTTATGTCAAAAAGTTGTCTTCCTTCGTTACTTTCATAATGTTCGGTATATGAATCATCAGAATCGTCCAGATTGAGACAAATAACTTTCCTGCCTTCTGAAAGTTTGAAGTGTTCCTGAGCCACGGTAGTTTCAAAGGCTTCGCCTGCCCCCAGTAGCCAGCGCTACTCCACATCATGTAGTTCTTTTTCATATGCGTAATTCATCAGTCTGCGGAATGTTTCGCTTTGGGTATACGCATTTTGAAGTACGGAGGATAGTTCATCGTAGCATTCGTCATAAGTGTCGTCATCAATTTCTGTATCAGGGTCTATTCCACCCGCGCCTGAGATAAGGTACTCCACAGCCTGGATATTTTTAATCAAAGAGCTTATTCTGCTACGCTCTCATATCAACAATGTAAAAATACGCTGAAAATGTTATTTATAATGAAACTTAGGGGCGGGGTTTATTTAATAAAACAAGGGGGGCTTCTGTTTGAATACTTCTTGTTTATAAAATCCCTTTATCTCGACTAAAATATTGGATGGGGGAAAAGCGTTTTATCATTGTAATCCGGGAGTGGAGTAGGGGTATGTTGACTACCTGTCAGATCGGCTCCTGTTAATGCTTTCGCTAAAGTTAGAGCTATCTTATCTAATTTTGCACCATTTAGTTTGGTGTCAGTTAAGTCTGAGCCGAATAGAATTGCAGCGGTTAAGTTTACACCGGACATGTTAGCGCAAGTCAGGTCTGCGTGAGTCAGGTTTGCTTTAGTCATGTTTGAACCCATTAGATTTACAGCGTGTAGATTTGCACAACACAAATTTGCACCGACTAAATTTACATTAGAAAGAGTTGTTTCACGGAAATCTGCATTAGAAGCATCTATTTTTGACAAATCTTCCCCCTGGAAATCTTTATGAGCCAGGTTTACTCCGCGCAGGTTCAGAAAACCATCCTCGGTTATAAGTGAATCAGGCTGTTGTATATTATGTTTACTCATCAGCTTTAACATTCGACATACATTCCAAAATCTCTCACTATCAACGTTATCCGTTACAGTTTTTCCATTTTTGTTCACTTCAATAATGACCATGGGATCCGTATTTTCGGATGCTGCTCCACATGACAGACATATAGTACACCCGTTGACATCCTCCAGAAATATTTTATTACCATCGAAGAAAGCATCTTTATTTACATATAATAATGATGTGGTCAGTTTTCCAATTACCTCCCGAAAGCATCTTTCATTGCTTCTTCTTACTCCACCACAGGTAAAAAAATTGACAAACCATTCCAGTATACCGCGTGGTGAAGTTGCACTTTTCATTGCTTCTTTCGTACCGGTACCGGCCGCATGCAAATATCTTAATATATTTTCTGGGGACGCGTTAGTTATTGGCATTTTGATTCCTTCTTATGGAAGTGAGTCGATTCCTTATAGGTGTGAGTCAAGTCACATTTATACAAGGAATAATAAAAAAAGATATAAGGTGATTTTTGTATTTAGAGCTTTGGTTGAGTATGAGTAGGTGTCTGGCATCTGACAAGAGGCGATGATATCTGCCATAACGGTGAAGCAGAAGTAATATCACCCGTGAATAATAAGATTATCCTTGCTATTGACTTCCTTCATTTCCAGCATAGCTTACGCTTCATCATCATTGAATAAACAATTAAGTTTGTTGAGCGAAAATTTACTTAAAGAAAAAATAATAAGTACCAATATTTTTGCAGCATTTCAACTTATAGCAGAATAAATGTGCGTAGATGGCGTAAAAACCTGATGAGCAGGAATACTTACACACTAAAAATGCTCCCGCAAACAGAGCAAAATGAGAAAGAGGAACGTTTGCCCCTTACATTTCCACCAAAGATTCTGGTTTTGTCTCTTGTAAAGGGCATACGTATCGCGTTTTATCTCATTAAGAAAGTATGTTGACGTATTACATTATGCATAATGCTCTTTCAATTGCTTCACGTTTGAAATGAATAATTCAAAACCAGTGAGCGCCTCTTCTTCGGTACTGGTTTGCGGCAAGCGATAAAGCGCCACTAAAGCAGTATTGTCTGCGTCAGCGCCGATAGTGACGGCGCTCGTGTAGTTAAGACGTAAAAAATGCTGCAAAGTCAGGATGTCGTCAGGCAGTGGCATAAAGGGACAGCACATTTCCAGTGTATGATCGGATTCATTAAAATAAACCTGTATCCCATCATCAATGATAAGCAGTGGCTCATCTTCTGGCGCATCCAGGCCTAACGCGTCATATAAACGATTTAATAGACTTTCCATATAGTTACCTCAAGACTCAAGATGTGATTAATGAAGAAATGCCTTTTACTGACTGCCAAATATTTTCATCCCCAACTCGTTTTTGATAGGAAAGATTGAGCACCTCTGGCGATAAATTTTTCATTACTTTGTTTCCCGCCCCGCCCGTATTTTGTTTCTGAATCTCCAGGTTGCCGCTATTCAGTAATACTTTTTGGAAAATTTTCTGTCCACCGCTATCCGGAAGACTACCAGGCGCACTTAACATATGGGTCTGATGTAAAGAAATGTGCTCTCGCTTGATTTCTGAATCCATCATCCCTGTACGATCTTTGCCGCTTTTACAATTCCAGGCGGGCACCGCGTCAATTTCATGGGCTAACATGGCAAGGCGTTGTGCGAGTTTATAGGGTTCACCGCCATCTTTATGATGTAGGTTATTTTTCCAGATATCCTTAATCTGGCGCGCTAATGTATTGACGACCTCATAATTATCCGGGTATTGCGCCAGCCATTCGCCAACCCAGCCACCAGGTCTGGCTTCAGGGCGTAAATCATTGCCTAATAACTGATGTAGCGCTTCGGCATTATATCTATCCGATGCCTTAAGGCCAAAGCCGAGCTTGAGCGCCAGCTCATTAACACCCACATTAAATGCGGCGACGTCCGGTTTTATTTTTACCGTCTGTAGATCGCCATCTTTATTGCGGATTTTTAAATGAATCATTTTTCCCGGCTGGGTCAACGATTGCCATGCGCGCATTTGATCCTCGACCATCGTTCCCTCTTTGCCGAAAATATTCGACGCGGTGAGTAACCCGACGGATACCAGTTTCAGGCTTACCGCTTCGCCCTCTAAGGCTCTGTTAAGCAACTCAGGTTTACTAAAAAGTGCCGCAGTTAATACTTCTTTGGCTTTGTTTTCAGCGCCGACCTGACGCAGAAGCGGATCTTTTTCATGATAGGGGGAAAGCACGCCATGACGTATCCCGCAAAAGAGCGTTTTATCTTTACCGTCCTCATGCACACTCACCGTGGACATCCACAAATTGTTGGCGTGATGAATATTCCTGGTATCCCAACTGCATACGCCCTTTCCCTGATAAGCACTGGGAAAGATATCTTTTGCGCCAATTTTCATCTCTGCGGCAGGGAGCTGCGTGTTGGTATAGTGATGCCCGTTATGCGTGAGTGTATTTTTTATGGTTTGCCAGGGCTGGTTATTAAGCTGCTTGACCTGAGCATCTCTAAACGCTACTGCCGCAAAGCGATGAGCTTCTTTTGCAGGTAGGCCATTTTGCTGCTGAGTGCGTGCTGCAATAAGTTCGATAAGATTTTTCTTCAATGCTTTTGCCGCGGCTTCTTCTTGTTTTGTTGCTGGCCGGTCCGCTTTAACTTTGGCTAACTCCATTTGGTTTGCCATTGACGTTAGAACCGGGTCTTGTTTACCCAGAACGGTTGCCGCGACGGTAAGAAGATCGCGCTGTAAGTTATAGAGGTTATGCAGCGAGTGGTTAGACGTCTTCTGATGCTGTAGATAATTCCCCCATGTCGCGCCGGGTTCTCGCAGGACAATAATTTCCGGGCGAACGTCGGGCGCTTTAGCCGGCGCTTTGCCCTGGCCTGAGAGAATCTGCATTCCGTTGTATAAGGTTTTTTGTAGGCTTTTAAAAGCCTCCTGGGTTTTTAGTGAAGCTGAGTGATAGAAGCTCTGTATTTGCATAGCGTTTTTAATATTCCTGAATAGGGGAGTGGGAACATTCAACAGGGTTAACAACCCTTTAAAAGAATGTGACTTTTATGCGCCAGGAACTTTAAAAAAATGTCCTTTTTAATGAGGAAACGCTTCTGATCAGGCGGGGAGGTGTCCTGACGTGCATACGTAGTGGCGATCATGGGGGGGAACGGCGCATCAAATGTTCATAAAATCTACAAACTTCACAATTTAGGGCACAACTTTTATTGAAAACCCACCTTCTTGACTCAGATCAAATTCACCGATTTACTCCTGCGTAAAGTAACGGCGTTACATCAAATGTTATACAGGTGTGTGTATGCCAGCAAAGCCCCGGACAAGTAAGACCGTGACGAAGAATATTCGTTTTTCCTATTCCATGCTTGAACAGATAGAATTCGCGTTGAAATCTGAAAAGACGCGGAATTTTTCAGCGTGGGTAAAAGAGGCCTGTCGGGAAAAGTTATGTAACACGGGACATAAGTTGTAGTTATCGTTTTATGCGAGAGGAGGCGGCCATTTTGAAAAGAACAACGTGCTTATATACCTCCTGGGTTTTTGCCGCTTTTGTCTCTCTGCTGATATTTGCCTGGAGTGTCATAAACTATCCTCTCTATGAATCCATAATAATTATTGTCTTTTATATCTGGCTAATTCTGGTGCCGCTTTATCTTATTGTGTATGAGTGGCTAATAGATTGTCATTAAATTTATGGTTGCGTACTTGAAAAGTGATATTTCATATCTGTGCGGTAAGTCATTGTCGTAATAATATTATTGGTCAGGCGACGGGCGAGCGTCTGCGCATTTTGCATCGTTTTATCTTCAAAATTTTGCAGTAAGCGTTGCGCTTCTTTCGGATGCGACGCATATAATCTCAGATAGCTCTGTTCCATCTTATACTGCTGCTTAGCTGTTTGCTGTTCAAATGTTTTCCAGGCGTGTTGCACATCTGGCGCAAACGCATTGTAGTCCTGCATAACCAGCGTTTGCAGCGTGCGGAATGTCCAGTAGGTAGAGTCGTTGCTCGCCCGATCGGTTCCTTTATCATCTCCGGGTTGATAATGACGCATCCCCTGATAATAGGGGAGATAGACGCTAAGAGATGGCATTCCATAGGCGATGTATTCTACGTTGCCGATAGCCTGCGGTAATTTCGGTCTGACCTGTAAAATATGTGACTCCTGGGTACGAAAAACGGATATAGGTCGCCATGGTTCTTGTGGATTATGATTGGCATAAGGGTCGTGCGACGTACCCTGATAGTGATTGCGTAACGCGTTTTTTACTGCCGCCACGCTGATCTTCGTTATTGGCGTTAAAAAAACAGGAAATGTTTCCCCTTCGCTAACGACCGTATCCAGATGCGGATTAAACTGGTGTTGTAGCGTCCAGACGCGCGGATAATTATAGGTGGTATCGTTTTTGTTATCCTGCGAATAGGCTTGATGAAAGTCGAATTCGCCGCGGGCCGGATCATATAATCCCTGCTTTTTCGCAAAGCTTACTAACGTTGGTGACGCCATATAATTCGCGTTATCATTCGGATCGTAATGCCGTAAACGTCCCTGATTGGCGGAAACGAAATAGCTATCTGCCGGAAGTCGTACTGCCAGCCATTGATGACCGCTTCCCGTCTCCAGATACCATATCTCTTTGCTATCAATAAACGCGACGCCGAAACCTTCGCCCGCGCCTTTTTGTTCAATAATGTCTCCCAGTAATTTGGCGCCCTGACGCGCCGATTGCGCCACTGGCAGGATCACGGACTCAATGGCGTCTTCCGTGATTCCCGTTTTTGTCACGTAAGGATCGGCAGCCAGCGCCGCTCTGCCGTTATAAATGGTTTCCGTTGCGCTCATTCCGACGCCCGCCGAATTGAAACCGGCTTCACCCATGGCGTTATCGTTAGTATCAAAGTCATGAATCGCCGTATAGCGCATCGCTGTCTCCGGAAGCGGCCAGCTAAAATTGTTCCGATGTGCTTTATACTCGCCTTGTTGATGAAACGCGACGGGATGAATAACCTTATGCTTGGCGTTATTTGCCGAGCCATCCTCGTTGCGCGCGATAATAAAGGAGCCGTCAGCCGAAGCCTGATTGCCTACCAAAAGGGTAGTACAGGCGATGACTTTACCCATACCCAGCAGCGTAACGGCGAATGCAAGATACTTTTTCATAAAGGTTCCCACTGAATAACGCGTTATGGGATGAATTGACCCTGGATTGGAAACCGAGAAAGTGATCGAGCCAGCAATATTCTTTGCCGGCATCCTTTATTTTCTCTTTATTGAGGTTGTATTGATAACCACAGCCCTGTGGCAGGGAAGGGGAACAGAACCTGTACTGACCTTAGCTATCACCGCTATCAGGCAGACGAACCGAAAAGATATTATGTTCATCGGCATAGCGGTAAGATGCCGAACCACCGTGTAATAGAGCAATCGCGTTAACTAACGATAACCCCAGGCCGAAACCGGCAGTGTGGCGGGCATTATCTCCTCGCCAAAAACGCCGGAAAAGCTTATCCGCATCGGCGGGGTGGCTGCCCGGATTAGCGACCCGAATTTCTGCAACGTTATCATCATAAGCGCTTTCAATACGTATCACGGCGTTTTCATCAGAATAACGGATGGCATTCGTCAGCAGGTTTGAGAGCACTCTTTGTAATAATATTTCGTCAGCCCATACCGTTCCCTGACATTGATTTATAAAACAGATGCGCTTCTCCTCGGCAAGGGGGCTAAGATAATCCAGCATATTTTCGACCAGCGCATTGAGCGAAACAGGCTGTTTTTTTACCGCTATATTCTGGTGCTCCGCGCGTGCCAGAAAGAGAATATTTTCTGTCAGTCGCGACAGTCCCTCCAGCTCTTCAATATTATCGACAAGGGCTTGTTGATACTCTTCGGCGCTGCGTTCCTGACTCAGCATCACCTGATTCTTCCCCAGTAAAATATTAACAGGCGTGCGCAGCTCATGCGCCAGATCGTCGGCAAATTGGTTCAGGCGTTCAAAATCGTCGGAAAGCTTCTGGCGCATGGTATTTAGCGCTTGTCCAAGCGGCCTGAGCTCAACGGGTAACGCCTGTTCCGCCAACGACTGGCGAAGTGTGCCGCTATCTGTCGCCGCGGTGAGTCGGCTGAGCGACGTAATGGCCCGCAGCCCGTTTCTGATGACTAATGGACTGAGCGCCGAACAGACGAGGATCGCGATAAGGCTAATCAGCAAACTGTTGCGGCGATATTGCGCCAGCATTTGCCGCCTTTCCGTCGCCAGCCTGGCAATAGTAAGGGTCAGCGGGTCATCGCCGCTTCTGGCGTTTACTCGTACCGCGGTCAGCTCCGTGCCTTGTACCGCCTGGCGAAATAAGGTTTCGCGAGTGATGTTTTTAGCCAGCGGAATCTCGTTAAAGCGTTGGTCGGGGATGCCGCTATGATTAATCGCAACATTGTGGCCTGTTGCTGAATGGATCAATAAGATATCCTGCTTCGTATCCACCATCCGATTGAAATAGAGCGGCAGATTTTCCGGCCTGGCGCCATCCAGTAACAGTTGCTGCATTTGCGCCGCCCGATTTATTAGCGTCATATCATCCCGATACGTTAATTCTTTGCTCAGCGCGTTATAGAGCGTCCAGCTAATGCCGGTACAGGCGAGGATAAGTATGGCGATAAAAGAAATTGTCAGGCGCAGCGTCATTGATAACTTAACCATTCTGCGACGTTTCCGCCTGTAATCGATAACCCATCCCCCGCACGGTCATGATGAGCTTCTTTTCAAATGGATCGTCTACTTTGGCGCGCAGCCGACGAATCGCGACATCAACGGTGTTGGTTTCACTATCAAAGTTAATTCCCCAAACCTCGCTGGCGATCGCGGTTCGGGGCACAATTTCTCCTGCCCGGGAGGCCAGTAACCAGAGGAGCAGGAATTCTTTGCGGGTCAGGGAAATCGGTTTGCCATTTCGTGACACCGATTGCTTTGTGGCATCCATGTCCAGACCATTGATCGTCAGTCGGGTAAAGACCGGGACGTGCTGTCTGAGTTGAGCTCTCACCCGGGCCAGCAGTTCGGCGAAGGAAAAAGGCTTAACAAGGTAATCATTAGCGCCCGCCTCAAGACCTTTGACGCGATCCTCAACCGAGTCGCGCGCCGTCAGGCAAATAACAGGGGATTGATGCGCAGTGCGTAACGCGCGTAAAACCTGCCATCCATCAAGCCCCGGCAGCATAATATCAAGAATAATCAATGAATAATGTTCCTGAAGGGCCAGGTGTAATCCGTCTCGTCCATCACAGGCATAATCAACCACATAGCCTGCCTCCGTGAGTCCCTGACGTACCCACTCAATGGTTTTCTGGTTATCTTCAATCAATAAAATCTTCATCGACGCAGTATGCCATAGGCTTGGTAGCGAATCCGTAAATCTCCAACAAGATGACATAATTGTCATGTCCGTGTAAGGTTAATCCTGGACGCGCCAGATATATTTTCCTGCATCAATACCGTAAAGGAGTGAAGCATGAAACGATATATACTGGCTACCGCGATAGCATCTCTTGTTGCAGCCCCGGCAATGGCGCTGGCCGCTGGCAACAATATTCTCAGCGTACATATTCTCGATCAGCAAACAGGCAAACCGGCACCCGGCGTGGAGGTGGTACTGGAGCAGAAAAAGGACAACGGATGGACGCAATTAAACACCGGGCATACCGACCAGGATGGACGTATTAAAGCTCTGTGGCCCGAAAAAGCTGCCGCGCCGGGGGATTATCGCGTTATTTTTAAAACCGGCCAGTATTTTGAAAGTAAAAGACTGGACACGTTTTTCCCGGAGATTCCCGTCGAGTTTCATATCAGCAAAACGAATGAGCACTATCATGTGCCGCTGTTATTAAGTCAGTATGGTTATTCAACCTATCGCGGGAGCTAATTTAGAGCCTATCCCATTAGGGCTATTTTACTTGCCATTTTGGTCCTGGGCAGTGCTCGCCAAAACGCGTTAGCGTTTTGAACGCCGCTTGCGGCGGCCCGAAGGGCGAGCGTAGCGAGTCAAACCTCACGTACTACGTGTACGCTCCGGTTTTTGCGCGCTGTCCGTGTCCAAACTGGCTGCGCCAATAACGCCTGGTGGGATAGGCTCTTAGATTGTATTAATCGCCGCGATTTATGGCGATCAAACATCGCGGCGGGAATAAAAATCTTCAGCGTATCGACTCTTCTCCCACAAGCGGTGGTTATCCCGCTTGTGGGCATGAGTGACGGTTAAACAGGCGCTTCCATCTCAAGTCTGACCGGATGAAAACGGCGTTTGAAATAAATCAGGCCATGCCCATCCTGGCTAAGGATGATATTTTTGATCGCCACCAGATACACCAGATGCGTGCCAATGGTTTGTACCTCGCTGATCTCGCCTTCAAGACCGGCCAGCGCGCCGTTAAGTACCGGCTGGCCCAACGGTCCGTTTTGCCAACATGGCTGGTGAAAACGCTCCTCCATCGCCATCCCCGTCATACCGGCAAAGTGGCGCGCCATCAGCTCCTGCTCATGGTTAAGTACATTAATGCACAGCCTGCCGTTACCCTGAAAAACGGGGTTCATGGCGCTATTGGCATTAATACATACCATTACGGAGGGCGGCGTATCGGTGACGGAGCAGACCGCTGTTGCGGTGATACCGCAGCGTCCGGCGTGACCCGCCGTGGTTACGATGTTGACCGCTGCCGCCAGACTTGCCATCGCATCGCGAAAACGCAGACGTTGTTCATCTACTTGCATGAGAACCTCCTGCCGCGTTATTTCAGCAGCTTATCCAGTTGATTGATGTCGTCGTTATTGTGCAAATGCGAAACCGTCCAGCCATTCTGATCGTATTCGGAGAGGCAGCGATCGACCATTGCCATCATCTTATCCATATTGCCGGAGCTCTGGGCCTGACGCAGGCACTGCAGACGAATTTCATCCTGGCTGCCCGAGTAGTTAATCTCGTACAGCTCATGGCGACCGCCAAACTCGCTGCCGATGGCATCCCACATCAATTTAAGAATTTTGATACGTTCAACATGGTCCATTCCGTTAGAGCCACGTACGTATTTCGCCAGGTACTGGTCGATTTGCGGATTATTCAGATCGCGGGCGCTGGAAGGCAGGTAAATCAGGCCGCTGGTAACGTTACGTTCAATAATATTTTTAATTTTCGCGTAGGCCATTGGGGCCATCACACGATAGGTTTGCAGCGCAGCGTGGTCCGGTAGCCAGGCGCCGTTTACCCACGGGGTTGCTTCAGAACACATAGAATCGCTCAATGCCCAGAACATATTGCGCCAGGCCACGACTTCGCCGAGATCGGCCTGCACGCCCCGGAACTCTACGGTACCCGTACATTCGAGCGATTTTTTCAGCAGCGCGGTAATGAAATCAAGTTTAACCGCCAGACGAACACAGGCTTGCAGTGGATACATACGGGCAAAGCCGCCTTCCATCGTCCAGCGACGGCAACGATCGAAATCACGGTAAATCAACACGTTTTCCCACGGGATCAGCACCTTATCCATCACCAGAATGGCATCGTTTTCATCAAAGCGGCTGGAGAGTGGATAATCAAACGGCGAGCCCGTCGCGCCCGCGACCATTTCATACGAGGCGCGCGAAATAAGTTTTACGCCTTCGGCATCCATTGGCGCGACAAACATCAGCGCAAAATCCGGGTTTTCGCCCATCACCTGGGCTGAGCCGAAACCAATCATGTTGTAGTGAGTCAGGGCGGAGTTAGTGGCGACGACTTTCGCCCCGCTGACAATAATCCCGGCGTCCGTCTCTTTCTCCAGCTTGATATAGACGTCTTTCACTTCGTCGGCAGGTTTGTGGCGGTCGATAGGCGGGTTGACGATAGCATGGTTAAAGTACAGGCCGGTCTCCTGAATACGGGTGTACCAGTTGCGGGCGTTCTGCTCAAACTGGCCGTAGAAGGCTGGGTTAGCGCCCAGAGCGCAGCCAAAGGCGGCTTTGTAATCCGGTGTGCGTCCCATCCAGCCGTAACTCAGGCGTGACCACTCGGCGATAGCATCACGCTGTTGGCGCAGATCGTCTGCGCTTTTCGCCACGCGGAAAAATTTATGCGTATAACCGCCGCTGCCGGTATCGGTATTCCAGCACAGGGTATCTTGCATCGACGGTTTATGTAATGCGTCATACAGTTGTGCGACAGAGGCTGCGGCATTGCGGAATGCCGGATGTGTCGTAACATCTTTAACGCGTTCGCCGTAAATATAAATTTCCCGCCCGTCCTGCAGGCTTTTTAAATACTCTTCGCCCGTTAACGGACGCTTGTTATCAGTACGAAAATCTTCAGGTTTCATTGCGGCCTCTTCCTCGTTAATCGGAATGTTTTGTTAATAATATGTTTCTTATTTGTTGTTTAATTGAATAGGCAGAAGCGTAAACTGTGAAGAGACTTTCAGGACAACGGCGGGTACTTTTCAGATGAACGTCGAAGAAGAAGAGTAAAATGCGATCGCCGTCAACGTTGTAAGCGGGAGGGGATTCCCGTGTCGGCGGCGTGGGAAGGTAATAATACTATGCTTCCGCTTCGCTATCAGGATGCTGGCGCCCCAGGGCAATAAGATCGTCCAGCAGCAGCATCAATTGCTGTGTTTTTTCGGGCGTGAAATCGGCCTCAATTTTTCGATAAGCCTCTTCTACCTGGCTCCGGGCACGGGCGTACAACGTTTGTCCCTGCTCCGTCAACATGACATATAACTTACGCTGATCGTTAACCGGCTTGAGTCGCAACACCAGTCCGTCTCGCTCCATGCGCGTCAATATTCCGGTCAGACTTGGACGCAAAATACAGGTACGAAAGGCCAGCTCGTGAAAATCCATAGAGGGGCTATCGGCCAGAATTCGCACAATGCGCCATTGCTGGTCGGTCAGATTGTGGCTTTTAACGATGGGGCGGAAATAGGTCATTGCCGCTTCGCGCGCCTGAAGCAATGCGATGGTTAATGAATCATGCATAAGCGTTTCTCTTTTGCAGAATTATTAATACCTGAATAATCATGTTTACCGATGTGAGCTATGACATCTGTTTTATGTCCAAAGTTTAACAGAAACAAGGGTTTTTATTTAACTCTTTGATATATATGTATTTGATAATAAATTTGTGAAAATATTGTTAATCGCATCACAAATACTTTACTTCAGCTTGCTAAATGTACAGCGAAAGCATAAATCTAATCATTAATATATTAATGAAATCACAGCCCGTTAAATCGGCCTGAGGAGTTTATGTATGAAGGGTACTGTTTTCGCCGTTGCGTTAAACCATCGCAGCCAGCTTGATGCCTGGCAAGAGGCTTTCTCTCAGCCTCCCTATAATGCGCCGCCTAAAACCGCAGTGTGGTTCATCAAGCCGCGTAATACGGTGATTCGTCACGGCGAACCCATTCCTTATCCGCAGGGAGAAAAGGTACTGAGCGGCGCGACAGTGGCGCTCATTGTGGGGAAAACCGCCAGTCGGATACGCCCTGAAGCGGCGGCGGACTATATCGCCGGGTATGCGCTGGCTAACGAGGTCAGCCTGCCGGAAGAGAGCTTTTATCGCCCGGCGATTAAAGCGAAATGTCGCGATGGCTTTTGCCCTCTGGGTGAAATGGCGCCGCTGAGTGATGTGGATAACCTCACCATTATCACTGAAATCAACGGACGAGAAGCGGACCACTGGAATACTGCCGATTTACAGCGTAGCGCCGCACAGCTGCTTAGCGCGTTAAGTGAGTTCGCTACGCTTAACCCTGGCGATGCGATCTTACTCGGTACGCCACAGAATCGCGTTGCGCTGCGTCCCGGCGATCGGGTGCGTATCCTGGCGAAAGGTTTACCCGCGCTGGAAAATCCGGTTGTCGCAGAAGATGAATTCGCCCGCCACCAGACGTTTACGTGGCCGTTGTCAGCAACGGGAACGCTATTTGCGCTGGGGTTGAACTACGCCGATCACGCCAGCGAGCTGGCATTTACGCCGCCGAAAGAGCCGCTGGTATTTATCAAAGCGCCAAACACCTTTACCGAACATCATCAAACGTCGGTGCGCCCGAACAACGTCGAATATATGCACTATGAAGCCGAACTGGTCGTGGTAATTGGCAAAACGGCGCGTAAGGTGAGCGAAGCCGAAGCCATGGAGTATGTGGCCGGTTACACCGTCTGTAACGACTACGCGATCCGCGACTATCTGGAAAACTACTACCGTCCAAATCTGCGGGTAAAAAGCCGCGACGGCCTGACGCCGATAGGCCCGTGGATTGTGGATAAAGAGGCGGTTTCTGATCCGCATAACCTGACGTTACGCACCTTTGTCAACGGTGAGCTGCGGCAGGAAGGGACGACCGCCGATCTGATCTTCAGCATCCCGTTCCTGATTTCTTATCTGAGCGAATTTATGACGTTGCAACCGGGCGACATGATTGCCACCGGTACGCCGAAAGGGTTGTCCGATGTGGTGCCGGGGGATGAAGTTGTCGTGGAAGTAGAAGGCGTGGGTCGCCTGGTTAACCGAATCGTCAGTGAGGAGAGCGCAAAATGAAGAAAATAAATCATTGGATTAACGGCAAAAAAGTTGCAGGTAACGACTACTTCCAAACCACTAACCCGGCGACTGGTGACGTGCTGGCGGAAGTGGCCTCCGGCGGTGAAGCAGAAGTGAACCAGGCTGTCGCGGCGGCCAAAGAGGCGTTCCCGAAATGGGCCAACCTGCCGATGAAAGAGCGTGCGCGCCTGATGCGCCGCCTTGGCGACCTGATTGACCAGCATGTGCCGGAAATCGCGGCGATGGAAACCGCCGACACCGGCCTGCCTATTCACCAGACTAAAAACGTGCTGATCCCGCGCGCCTCGCATAACTTCGAATTCTTCGCCGAAGTGTGCCAGCAGATGAACGGCAAGACCTATCCTGTTGACGATAAAATGCTCAATTATACGCTGGTGCAGCCCGTCGGCGTCTGCGCGCTGGTGTCGCCGTGGAACGTGCCGTTTATGACCGCGACCTGGAAAGTCGCGCCGTGCCTGGCGCTGGGCAACACCGCGGTGCTCAAAATGTCCGAGCTGTCGCCGCTGACTGCCGACAGGCTGGGCGAGCTGGCGCTGGAGGCAGGAATTCCGGCAGGCGTGCTGAACGTGGTGCAGGGCTATGGCGCGACGGCGGGCGATTCGCTGGTACGCCACCATGACGTGCGTGCGGTGTCGTTTACCGGCGGGACCGCCACCGGTCGCAATATCATGAAAAATGCTGGCCTGAAAAAATACTCGATGGAGCTGGGCGGCAAATCGCCGGTGCTGATTTTTGAAGATGCCGACATTGAGCGCGCGCTGGACGCCGCGCTGTTCACCATCTTCTCGATCAACGGCGAACGCTGCACCGCCGGGTCGCGCATCTTTATCCAGCAGAGCATTTACCCTGAGTTCGTGAAGCGCTTTGCCGAACGCGCGAATCGCCTGCGTGTCGGCGATCCGACCGACCCGAATACCCAGGTCGGCGCGCTGATTAGCCAACAGCACTGGGAGAAAGTCTCCGGTTATATTCGCCTCGGCATTGAAGAGGGCGCAACGCTGCTGGCGGGCGGTGCGGAAAAACCCACTGACCTGCCTGCGCATCTGAAAGGCGGTAACTTCCTGCGCCCAACCGTGCTGGCCGATGTCGACAACCGTATGCGCGTCGCGCAGGAAGAGATCTTTGGGCCGGTCGCCTGCCTGCTGCCATTCAAAGACGAAGCGGAAGGGTTACGTTTGGCGAACGACGTGGAATACGGTCTGGCCTCTTATATCTGGACCCAGGACGTGAGCAAAGTGTTGCGCCTGGCGCGTGGGATTGAAGCCGGCATGGTCTTCGTCAACACCCAGAACGTCCGCGACCTGCGCCAGCCGTTCGGCGGCGTGAAAGCCTCCGGTACCGGGCGCGAAGGCGGCGAATATAGCTTCGAAGTGTTTGCGGAAATGAAAAACGTCTGCATCTCAATGGGCGACCATCCTATCCCAAAATGGGGAGTTTGATATGGGCAAGTTAGCGTTAGCAGCAAAAATTACCCACGTGCCGTCGATGTATCTTTCTGAACTGCCGGGAAAAAATCACGGTTGTCGTCAGGCAGCCATTGATGGGCATATTGAAATTGGCAAGCGTTGCCGCGAAATGGGCGTTGACACCATTATCGTATTCGACACCCACTGGCTGGTGAATAGCGCTTACCACATTAATTGTGCCGACCATTTCCAGGGCGTCTATACCAGCAACGAATTGCCGCACTTTATTCGCGACATGACCTATGACTATGACGGTAATCCGGAGCTCGGCCACCTGATCGCCGACGAGGCAGTCAAACTGGGCGTGCGCGCTAAAGCGCATAACATCCCGAGCCTGAAGCTGGAGTATGGCACGCTGGTACCGATGCGCTACATGAACAGCGACAAGCACTTCAAAGTGGTCTCCATCTCGGCGTTCTGCACTGTGCATGATTTTGCCGACAGCCGCAGACTGGGCGAAGCCATTCTCAAGGCGATTGAGAAATATGACGGTACCGTAGCGGTATTCGCCAGTGGTTCTCTGTCGCACCGTTTTATTGACGACCAACGGGCGGAAGAGGGGATGAACAGCTACACCCGCGAGTTCGATCATCAGATGGACGAGCGCGTGGTCAAGCTGTGGCGCGAAGGCAAATTCAAGGAGTTTTGCACCATGTTGCCGGAGTACGCCGACTACTGCTACGGCGAAGGCAACATGCACGACACGGTCATGCTGCTGGGAATGCTGGGTTGGGACAAATACGACGGCAAGGTGGAGTTCATCACCGATCTGTTCGCCAGCTCCGGTACTGGCCAGGTGAACGCTGTTTTCCCGCTGCCTGCGTAAGGGGTGTTTATGCCGCACTTTATTGCTGAATGTACTGAAAATATTCGCGAGCAGGCTGATTTACCAAGCCTGTTCAGCAAAGTAAACGAGGCGCTGGCCGCCAGCGGGATTTTCCCCATCGGCGGTATCCGCAGTCGCGCCCACTGGCTGGATACCTGGCAGATGGCTGACGGTAAGCATGATTACGCGTTTGTGCATATGACGCTGAAAATCGGTGCCGGGCGCAGCCTGGAGAGCCGTCAGGAAGTTGGCGAAATGCTGTTTGGGCTGATTAAAGCCCACTTCGCCGACCTGATGGAGAACCGCTATCTGGCGCTGTCGTTTGAGATTGCCGAGCTACATCCGACGCTCAATTACAAACAAAACAACGTACACGCGTTATTTAAATAGCACACTGTTTCGCCCGGTGGCGCTGCGCTGACCGGGCCTACAAAAAAACGATGCACGAAGCAATACCGAACCGTAGGCCGGGTAAGACGCACCCGCGTCGCCACCCGGCGCAGCAGCACCGCATGACGTAACAGGAAGCAACTATGCTCGATAAACAGACCCATACCCTGATCGCCCAGCGACTTAATCAGGCTGAAAAACAGCGTGAACAGATTCGCGCAGTGTCGCTGGATTATCCCAACATCACTATTGAAGATGCCTATGCCGTACAGCGCGAATGGGTCAATATCAAAATTGCCGAAGGGCGCACGCTCAAAGGCCACAAAATCGGCCTGACCTCAAAAGCGATGCAGGCCAGCTCGCAAATCAGCGAACCGGATTACGGCGCGCTGCTTGACGATATGTTCTTCCATGACGGCGGCGATATCCCCACCGACCGTTTTATCGTCCCGCGTATTGAAGTGGAGCTGGCGTTCGTGCTGGCGAAACCGCTGCGCGGCCCTCACTGCACGCTGTTCGACGTCTACAATGCCACGGATTATGTGATTCCGGCGCTGGAACTGATTGACGCCCGCAGCCACAACATCGACCCGGAAACCCAGCGCCCGCGCAAAGTGTTCGACACCATTTCCGACAACGCCGCCAACGCCGGGGTGATCCTCGGTGGTCGTCCCATCAAACCAGACGAGCTGGATCTGCGCTGGATCTCCGCGCTGCTCTATCGCAACGGCGTGATCGAAGAAACCGGCGTCGCCGCAGGTGTGCTGAATCATCCGGCCAACGGCGTGGCGTGGCTGGCGAACAAGCTTGCCCCCTACGATGTCCAGCTTGAAGCCGGGCAGATCATCCTCGGCGGCTCGTTCACCCGCCCGGTGCCGGCGCGCAAGGGCGACACTTTCCATGTCGATTACGGCAACATGGGCGCGATCAGTTGCCGGTTTGTGTAAGGAAAAAACGATGAAAAATGCTTTCAAAGACGCGTTAAAAGTGGGGCGTCCGCAAATCGGTTTGTGGCTGGGGCTTGCCAACAGTTACAGCGCTGAACTGTTAGCGGGCTCCGGCTTCGACTGGCTACTGATTGACGGTGAACACGCGCCAAACAATGTGCAGACGGTGTTGACCCAGTTGCAGGCGATTGCGCCTTATCCCAGCCAGCCGGTGGTGCGTCCGTCATGGAACGATCCGGTACAGATTAAGCAACTGCTCGACGTCGGCGCGCAAACGCTGCTGATACCGATGGTGCAGAATGCCGATGAAGCGCGAAACGCCGTGGCGGCTACGCGTTATCCGCCTGCCGGTATTCGCGGCGTGGGCAGCGCGCTGGCGCGGGCATCGCGCTGGAATCGCATTCCGGACTATCTCCACCAGGCCAACGACGCCATGTGCGTACTGGTGCAGATTGAAACGCGTGAGGCGATGAGCAATCTGGCGTCAATTCTCGACGTGGATGGCATTGATGGCGTGTTTATTGGCCCGGCGGATCTCAGCGCCGATATGGGCTTTGCCGGCAATCCGCAGCACCCGGAAGTGCAGGCGGCGATTGAGAACGCCATCGTGCAGATACGCGCGGCGGGGAAAGCGCCGGGGATTCTGATGGCCAATGAAGCACTGGCGAAACGTTATCTGGAACTGGGGGCGCTATTTGTCGCCGTCGGCGTTGACACCACGCTGCTGGCGCGCGGCGCGGAGGCGCTGGCGGCGCGCTTTGGCGCAGAAAAAAAGCTGTCCGGTGCGTCCGGCGTCTATTAAGCCTGGCCCGGTAAGCGCAGCGCTACCGGGCAACCGTAGTACCCTACAAAAATTCCCATCAGAGGAAAAAAAATGAGCGACACATCATCTGCACTTCCGGAAAGCCCCGAGTCTGTCCGTTCGCACAACGCGCTCAGCACGGGTCAACAAACCGTCATAAATAAACTGTTCCGCCGACTGATCGTATTTTTATTCGTGTTGTTTATCTTCTCGTTTTTAGACCGTATCAACATCGGTTTTGCCGGGTTGACGATGGGGCAGGATCTGGGGTTAAGCGCCACCATGTTTGGCCTTGCCACGACGCTGTTTTACGCCACCTACGTCATTTTCGGCATTCCCAGCAACGTGATGTTGAGCATCGTCGGCGCCCGCCGCTGGATTGCGACCATTATGGTGCTATGGGGCATTGCATCTACCGCTACGATGTTCGCGGTGGGACCGAAAAGCCTGTATGTGCTGCGAATGCTGGTGGGCATTACCGAAGCGGGCTTTTTGCCAGGAATATTGCTCTATTTAACCTACTGGTTCCCGGCATTTTTCCGCGCCCGCGCCAACGCATTATTTATGATTGCCATGCCGGCCACTACCGCATTGGGGTCGATTGTCTCCGGCTATATTTTATCGCTGGACGGCATATTCAATCTGCATGGATGGCAGTGGTTATTCCTGTTGGAAGGATTTCCGTCAGTTTTGTTAGGCATTATGGTGTGGTTTTACCTGGATGATACCCCGGCAAAAGCCAAATGGCTGACGGCAGAGGATAAAAAATGTTTGCAGGAGATGATGGATAATGACCGCCTGACGCTGGTTCAGCCGGAGGGGGCTATCAGCCATAACGCCATGCAGCAGCGTAGTCTGTGGCGCGAAGTATTCACGCCAATTGTACTGATGTATACGCTGGCCTATTTTTGCCTTACCAATACGCTTAGCGCCATTAGTATCTGGACGCCGCAAATCCTGAAAAGTTTTAATGAAGGCAGCAGCAATATCACCATCGGCCTGCTGGCGGCGATCCCGCAGATTTGTACTATTCTGGGCATGATTTACTGGAGCCGCCATTCGGACAAACATCAGGAGCGTAAACATCACACGGCGTTGCCGTTCCTGTTTGCCGCCGCGGGCTGGCTGCTGGCGTCGGCGACCGACCATAACCTGATCCAGCTCCTGGGGATCGTGATGGCATCCACGGGTTCCTTTAGCGCGATGGCGATCTTCTGGACCACGCCGGATCAGTCGATCAGTTTACGCGCCAGGGCGATAGGCATTGCGGTCATCAATGCCACCGGCAATATTGGCTCCGCACTCAGCCCATTTATGATTGGCTGGCTAAAAGATATCACCGGTAGCTTCAATAGCGGACTCTGGTTTGTCGCTTCTCTGTTAGTCGTCGGCGCTGCCATTATCTGGCTCATTCCCATGAAAGCATCGCGTCCGCGCGCCACCCCTTGAGGAGAAACTATGTGCCAACGTGCGATCGCCAATATTGATATCAGCAAAGAGTATGACGAAAGCATGGGCAGTAACGATGTGCATTATCAGTCGTTTGCTCGTATGGCGGATTTCTTTGGTCGTGATATGCAGGCGCATCGCCACGACCAGTTTTTTCAAATGCACTTTCTTGATACCGGGCAGATTGAGCTACAGCTCGACGATCATCGCTATTCGGTGCAGGCGCCGCTATTTGTGCTTACGCCGCCCTCGGTGCCGCATGCTTTTATTACCGAATCGGATAGCGATGGCCATGTTCTGACGGTACGCGAAGAGCTGGTTTGGCCGCTGCTGGAAGTGCTTTATCCCGGCACCAGAGAGGCCTTTGGCCTGCCGGGAATCTGCCTGTCGCTGGCGGATAAACCCAACGAGCTGGCGGCGCTCAAACATTACTGGCAGCTAATTGAGCGGGAGTCCACGGAACAACTGGCTGGCTGCGAACATACCCTGGTGCTACTGGCGCAGGCGGTATTTACCTTGCTGTTGCGTAATGCGAAGCTGGACGATCACGCCGCAACCGGGATGCGCGGTGAACTGAAACTTTTTCAGCGCTTTACCCTGTTAATTGACAACCACTTCCATCAGCACTGGACGGTGCCCGATTATGCCTGCGAGCTGCATATTACCGAATCTCGTTTGACCGATATTTGCCGACGTTTTGCTAATCGCCCGCCTAAACGCCTGATTTTTGATCGGCAATTACGCGAGGCGAAACGACTGCTGCTTTTTTCCGACAATGCTGTCAACGAGATCGCCTGGCAATTAGGTTTTAAAGATCCGGCTTATTTCGCCCGTTTCTTTAATCGCCTTGCTGGCTGTTCTCCTTCGCAGTTTCGCCAACGTGAAGTTCCCTCTTTTCTCAACTAAGAAGAGTAAAAACATGATGAAAAAAAGCGTCGCTATGCTGGCGGTTTGTATGCTGGCGCAAAGCCACCTTGCCATTGCTGCCGGTACTCCTGCGCCTCAAGAGATCAACATTGTTTTACTGGGCACCAAAGGCGGGCCTTCTTTGCTCAATACAGCCAGACTACCGCAAGCGACGGCGCTCACTATCGGCGATAAAATATGGCTGATAGATGCCGGCTACGGCGCCAGTCTGCAACTGGTGAAAAACGGCATTCCACTGCGCAACATCAATACTATTTTGCTCACCCATCTGCACAGCGACCACATACTGGATTATCCTTCCTTGCTGATGAATGCCTGGGCAAGTGGTCTGAAAGACCATACCATACAGGTGTATGGCCCGCCGGGAACCCAGGCGATGACGAAGGCTAGCTGGAAGGTCTTTGA
Source organism: Salmonella sp. JXY0409-18 (assembly GCF_020268625.1). Taxonomy (NCBI): domain Bacteria; kingdom Pseudomonadati; phylum Pseudomonadota; class Gammaproteobacteria; order Enterobacterales; family Enterobacteriaceae; genus Salmonella; species Salmonella sp. JXY0409-18. The sequence continues at coordinate 2,738,121 of NZ_CP084216.1, read as the reverse complement.
CAGGGATATCACGCTACGCATGGAAGAAGAGGGGAAACCCGATCCGCGCAACCTGGTTAAGGCGACCGATATTGGTCAGGGCGTCATCTATAAAGATGAACTGGTCACAATAAGCGCGCTAAAAGTGCCTCATTCCCCTTTCCCGGACGGTGAAGCGTTTGCTTACCGTTTTGATACTCAGGGTAAGCGAATCGTCTTCTCTGGCGATACGTCCTGGTTTCCGCCGCTTGCAACGTTTGCCCAGGGGGCGGATATCCTGGTACATGAGGCGGTACATGTCCCTTCAGTAGCAAAACTGGCTAATAGTATTGGCAACGGAAAAACGCTGGCTGAAGCGATTGCGTCGCATCACACCACGATTGAAGATGTCGGTAAGATTGCTCGCGAGGCCCACGTGAAAAAACTGGTGTTAAGTCATCTGGTGCCTGCGACGGTTGCGGATGACGTCTGGCAACAGGAAGCCATGAAAAATTACCCGGGCCCTGTCATTGTCGGTCATGACAATATGACGATAAGCGTACCGTAAGTATCAGGGCAGGGGTAAACCCACGGGCTGACATGATGTCAGCCCGTTATGCTTTTGGCGATCAGCATGACGCGCAGAGCTTTTGTCTAAAACATTATTTTTTCTAAACACTACTTGCTGATTTTTATGCACAATAAAGGTAAGATGATTGCTCTGGTGAAATATTACTAAATAAGAATGTCACGGATGGAATTTATACAGTGTTAAAAGCAATGCGTTTCTTTGTCTGCCGGCCATCAGTAATATCCTCTGTACCGGCTCCTCGTTGCCAAAGTGAAGGTTAGATTAAACGAATCAAAAAATATCCGAACTGTACAATTTTTATATCAAACATATTTAACTGCAAAATACTGCAAACGTGCGCGAATATACTTAATCAGTAATATGGCTAATGCATACTTTATTTCCTAAACTTTCTTATTATCTATTTGAATATTTCTGGTTAAACCAAATGGACAAACGGATACCAGACACTCGAAAGGATAACTGCAGGCTTCTGGTTTAGGATTGCAGTTACCAGGACAGTGGCTATTTTCTTTAAGCGATTTCCATAGAACAGGATTAAACCTGGTAACGTTGTAAACAGTAACGGGATAAAGTTTATCGTTTATTAAGACCCCCTTATTAAAGGGGATGATAATGCTACCTGGAGGCATGTAAACATCTGCCTGATACCATAAGGTCAATCTAAGATTTTTTAGGCTATGTATGCATGAGAACGATACTCCGGTAGAGGGACTTATAACTGTATCAACGACCTTCCATTCCATTACAGAAACCTTTTAAGTGAAATAGTCAATGGTGTAAATTACATTTTCCGCAAGCCTATTCAGGATAGATGAAAATCTGAGAAACATAACTCGTTGAAAACGATCGTTTTTTATTGACCACTCTATTTATATTGATTTTTTAATAAGTTATTTATTTTATGCTCTTATTTTGTTTACATTCTATTACATTTTTGTATTTTATACGTGGTGTAAATATTGGGCGGCAGTGGATGTTATAACGCTCAATTATTAAACTGTAAGTGACTGTTGTATTTCTTATTTATAAATACTGCAACCTGTAAGCGCAGTGGTACATTTTACCCGGCATTGACAGGGAGAAGGTACGTATCAACCAGAGAGTACAAAACAGTGAAAGAATATATTCTTCAGGCAATAAATGATCGCTAACGTGTAAAAATAACCGACGTATCTAAAAAATGTGAACTTGTGGCTGGTCTTTATTTAAACGATGATCTTCGCAATGGCGCATTAATGGCTGACATTGGCGGTTCGTTGATCGGGTTGTGCGCGGTGAAAGGCTATATTTCTTCCGTTGGGGGAAGTATGTCAGAGGCATTCTGGTATTATACCGGGTGCATGTAAATCCGGGGCGGGCAGAAAGCCCACCCTCGGTTTATTGCCTTTATCGTGGATTAGGGATGCGAGATAAAGCGAGAAAGGCGTTGCAGCAGTAACCGGTTTTCTTCGCGCAGCCGTGAATTCTCTTCCAGCAGCGTTAACGCGACCGCGATCCCAGGCCAGTCGAGCGCCAGCTCCTCGCGTAAGCGTAGCGCGCGTTGTACCACGCTCGCTGCGCGATCGTCGAATTGCCAGTCGGCGTTATCGTCTTCGTAAGGCTCAATTACGCCAAGTCCGACGATTTCGTTTAGCTCCTCTTCCGTCACGCCGGTGTGCAAACAAAATTCGGTGATGGTAAAGGTGACAGTGATGTTAGCCATTATGCTTTCCCCCATTGCTGGCGTGGGTCAAAGGACGACTGCGCGTCCGCCAGTTGTTGCCACAGGGCAGCTGTTTTCTCGTCAGGTTTCGGCGGCATAACGATTTTGATGATGGCATAGAGATCGCCAGTGTGCTTTTTACTGGCTAATCCTTTTCCTTTGATACGCAGCCGCTGACCTGCCTGGCTGCCGGGGGGAATGGTCAGCAAAATACGCTCTTTAAGCGTTGGCACAGACACCTTCGCGCCGAGCGCCGCCTCCCATGGGGCAAGCGGAAGGACGACTTCCAGATCCTGATTGACGATATCAAAGAGCGGATGCGGGGCAATATGGATAACGAGCCATAAATCGCCATTGGGTCCGCCGTTTTCCCCCGGCGTGCCCTGGCCTTTCAGTCTGATTCGTTGCCCGTTGCTGACGCCAGCCGGGATTTTCACATTCAATGTTTTGGGAATTTCCCGCTCCACCAGACCGAACGCGTTATAAACGGGGACGGAATAGCTAATCGTACGCTGGTGCTCTTCCAGCGTTTCTTCCAGGAATACCGCCACTTCAATTTCGATATCATGACCGCGTGCGGCGTGGCGGTGGTGCGAATGGCGACCGTGCTGACCAAAAATAGACGAGAAAATATCATCAAAATCTTCGGCGTTATACGGTTGGCCTTCGTGTTGCTGGAACTGGCGATTAAATTGTGGATCGTTACGGTGTTGCCATAACTGGTCATACTCGGCGCGCCGTTGCTCATCACTCAGCACTTCCCATGCTTCAGCAACCTCTTTGAAACGGGCTTCGGCATCGGGTTCTTTGCTGACATCTGGATGGTACTTGCGGGCCAGTCGGCGATAGGCGGTCTTAATCGTCTTGAGATCGTCCGTCGGTTTCACGCCCATAATGGCGTAATAATCCTTAAGTTCCATAGCATCATCTCGCTAAATCAATACATACAGAAGGGACCCCAAAAAGGTTTCTCCACTAAGTGTAGGGTAAACCTGAAAAGTGCGTATGAAAACACCAGTTATATCATTAGTAAGAATAAATTACGTTGTTCGACTATCAGAAGGTTGCGCAGCGCGCCGACATAACTTTACAGGGGAAAGGTTGCCAAAACCGCGCCAGTGGCTAAGATAACTCGCGTTAAACAGTGAGGGCGCAATGGCGAAACAACAACGGATGGGCTGGTGGTTTCTTTGCCTTGCATGTGTCGTGGTAATGGTTTGTACCGCGCAACGCATGGCGGGCCTGCACGCCTTGCAGATGCAGGCGACGGCCTCTTCAGTGGTGGTGAGCGCTCCCTCTTCGACAGATGACGGCTCGCCGGTCACTCCCTGTGAATTAAGCGCCAAGTCGCTGCTGGCGGCGCCTCCGGTACTCTTTGAAGGCGCTATCCTTGCGCTTTGTCTACTGCTTTCCTTACTGGCGCCTGTCCGGATCATGCGCCTGCCGTTTTCGCCTCCACGGGCTATTTCGCCGCCCACATTACGGGTACATCTACGATTTTGTGTCTTCCGTGAATGACAGACCGGTTATTGCTAACGGTTAATTACTCATTCACGGAGAAAAAATATGATGATTTTGTTCAGGCGGATACTGTTCTGCCTGTTATGGCTTTGGCTGCCCGTCTCCTGGGCGGCGGAAAGCGGCTGGCTGCGTTCGCCCGATAACGACCATGCCAGCATACGGCTACGTGCCGATACGTCCGCTAACGGTGAGACCCGGCTGTTGCTGGATGTCAAACTGGAAAACGGCTGGAAAACCTACTGGCGCGCGCCGGGGGAAGGGGGCGTGGCACCCTCTATCGCCTGGAAAGGCGACATGCCTGAGGTAAGCTGGTTCTGGCCAACCCCCTCGCGCTTTGATGTGGCGAATATCACCACCCAGGGATATCACGACGAGGTGACCTTTCCGATGATCGTGCGCGGTACGCCGCCGGCGACCTTGAGCGGCGTGTTGACGTTATCAACCTGCAGCAATGTTTGTCTGTTGACCGATTACCCCTTTTCCGTGACGCCCACTGTGCAGAATGCCGATTTTGCCCATGACTATGCGCGGGCGATGGGTAAAGTTCCGCTCCGCAGTGGGCTAACGGACTCGCTTGAGGTCGGCTATCGCCCGGGAGAACTGGTGGTCACTGCTACGCGAGCGGCGGGCTGGTCATCGCCCGGGCTCTATCTTGACACCATAGATGACGTCGATTTTGCGAAGCCTCGCCTGCGCGTAGAGGGCGACAGGTTACAGGCGACGGTGCCGGTGACGGACAGTTGGGGCGAAAAGGCGCCCGATTTGCGCAACAAATCGCTGACCCTCGTGTTAGCCGATGGCGCTATCGCCCAGGAGAGCACGCAAACCATTGGCGCTGCGCCAGCGCAAACGCCGGACAATGCGGCGCTACCTTTCTGGCAAGTTGTAATGATGGCGCTGATCGGCGGACTGATTCTTAATTTAATGCCCTGCGTGCTGCCGGTTCTGGGCATGAAACTTGGCTCTATTTTATTGGTAGAGGAAAAAAGCCGCTCTCACATCAGGCGACAATTTTTGGCTTCGGTCGCCGGTATCATTGCGTCATTTATGGCGCTGGCGGCGTTTATGACCCTCCTTCGCCTGTCAAACCATGCGCTGGCTTGGGGAGTCCAGTTCCAGAATGCATGGTTTATTGGTTTTATGGCTCTGGTGATGTTGTTGTTTAGCGCCAGCCTGTTCGGGCTTTTTGAGTTCAGGCTTCCCTCATCTATGACCACGAAACTGGCCACTTACGGCGGTAACGGTATGTCGGGACATTTCTGGCAGGGGGCGTTCGCCACGCTGCTGGCGACGCCTTGTAGCGCGCCGTTTCTGGGTACGGCGGTGGCGGTGGCGCTCACGGCGTCGTTGCCGACGCTATGGGGGCTGTTCCTTGCGCTTGGCCTGGGAATGAGCGCGCCGTGGCTACTGGTCGCGATACGACCAGGGCTTGCGCTACGTTTACCGCGCCCCGGGCGTTGGATGAATGTCCTGCGCAGGATCCTCGGTCTGATGATGCTGGGGTCGGCTATCTGGCTGGCGACGTTACTCCTGCCGCATTTCGGCTTCACTGCGTCAAAGAGCGCGCAAGACACGGTTCAGTGGCAACCGTTGAGTGAACAGGCAATCCAGTCGGCGCTGGCGCAGCATAAGCGGGTATTTGTCGATGTTACTGCGGACTGGTGTATTACCTGTAAAGTGAATAAATACAACGTCCTGCAAAAAGAGGATGTGCAGGACGCCTTGCAACAGCCGGATGTTGTGGCGCTGCGGGGAGACTGGACGCTGCCGTCCGATGCCATTACAGATTTTCTGAAAACGCGTGGTCAGGTCGCCGTGCCGTTTAATCAGGTATATGGCCCCGGCTTGCCGGAAGGGGAGGCACTGCCCACTTTGCTGACCCGCGATGCGGTATTACAAACGTTGAAAAAAGCGAAAGGAATAACCCAATGAAATACATGATTGTTTTACTGCTGGCGCTGTTTTCGACGCTGAGCATCGCGCAAGAAACTGCTCCTTTTACGCCGGATCAGGAAAAGCAGATTGAAAATCTGATCCATGCGGCGTTGTTTAACGATCCTGCCAGCCCGCGGATAGGCACTAAACACCCTAAGCTGACGCTGGTGAACTTTACGGATTACAACTGCCCGTACTGCAAACAGCTCGATCCGATGCTGGAAAAGATTGTGCAGAAATATCCTGACGTTGCGGTCATTATTAAACCGCTGCCATTCAAAGGAGAGAGCTCCGTACTGGCGGCGCGTATTGCGCTGACCACCTGGCGCGAGCATCCGCAACAGTTCCTCGCGCTACATGAAAAACTCATGCAAAAGCGCGGTTACCATACGGATGACAGTATTAAACAGGCCCAGCAGAAAGCAGGGGCTACGCCAGTGACGCTGGATGAAAAAAGCATGGAAACGATACGCACTAATTTGCAGTTGGCAAGGCTGGTCGGCGTGCAAGGAACGCCAGCGACGATCATTGGCGACGAGCTGATTCCGGGCGCAGTGCCCTGGGATACGCTGGAAGCGGTGGTGAAAGAAAAACTGGCGGCTGCCAATGGCGGGTAAACTGCGGCGTTGGCTGCGTGAAGCCGCGGTTTTTCTGGCGCTCCTCATCGCGATAATGGTGGTCATGGACGTCTGGCGCGCGCCGCAGGCGCCTCCGGCGTTTGCCGCGACACCGTTACATACGCTGACGGGAGAGTCGACAACTCTGGCGACATTGAGCGAAGAACGCCCCGTACTGCTCTATTTTTGGGCCAGCTGGTGCGGGGTATGCCGCTTTACTACGCCTACGGTCGCTCGTCTGGCGGCGGAAGGGGAAAACGTCATGACCGTTGCGCTCCGCTCCGGCGATGACGCTGAGGTTGCCCGCTGGCTGGCGCGCAAGGGCGTTGACTTTCCGGTCGTCAATGATGCTAATGGCGCCTTATCTGCTGGCTGGGAAATCAGCGTGACGCCAACGCTGGTGGTGGTTTCACAAGGTCGGGTTGTGTTCACCACCAGCGGCTGGACCAGCTATTGGGGCATGAAGCTTCGGCTGTGGTGGGCAAAAACGTTCTGAATATGCGCCGGGGTTTCCCGGCGCTAACGCGTTTACTGTAAGAAAAACCCCCGTTTTGCGAAATCGTTCCCGGAAAAATGATCCATTTCTGTCACACTCAGAACGATTTGATAACAATAAGAGGTCATAGGGATGAAAAAATCATTACTCGCTGTTGCTGTGGCAGGGGCTGTTTTGTTGTCATCCGCCGTACAGGCGCAGACAACGCCGGAGGGTTATCAATTACAACAGGTGCTGATGATGAGCCGCCATAATCTGCGGGCACCGCTGGCGAATAATGGCAGCGTACTGGCGCAGTCGACGCCGAATGCCTGGCCGGCGTGGGACGTTCCCGGCGGGCAACTGACGACGAAAGGCGGCGTGCTGGAAGTCTATATGGGACACTACACACGTGAATGGCTGGTCGCGCAGGGGCTGATACCGTCGGGAGAATGTCCGGCACCCGACACGGTATATGCCTATGCGAATAGTTTGCAGCGCACCGTCGCCACCGCGCAATTTTTCATTACCGGCGCTTTCCCCGGCTGTGATATTCCTGTTCATCATCAGGAAAAAATGGGCACTATGGATCCTACCTTCAATCCGGTGATTACCGATGATTCCGCCGCGTTCCGGCAACAGGCCGTACAGGCGATGGAAAAGGCGCGTAGTCAGCTACATCTTGATGAGAGTTATAAACTGCTTGAGCAGATAACGCATTATCAGGACTCGCCGTCCTGCAAAGAGAAGCATCAGTGTTCGCTAATCGACGCGAAAGATACCTTCAGCGCGAACTATCAGCAAGAGCCTGGCGTGCAGGGGCCGCTGAAAGTAGGGAACTCGCTGGTGGATGCGTTTACCCTGCAATATTACGAAGGGTTTCCGATGGATCAGGTCGCCTGGGGCGGGATCCACACCGATCGGCAGTGGAAAGTGCTGTCAAAACTGAAAAACGGCTATCAGGACAGCCTGTTTACCTCACCCACGGTGGCGCGCAATGTCGCTGCGCCGCTGGTGAAATATATCGATAAGGTGCTGGTTGCCGATCGCGTTAGCGCGCCGAAGGTGACCGTGCTGGTGGGGCATGACTCCAATATCGCGTCGCTGCTGACGGCGCTGGATTTTAAACCCTATCAGCTCCATGACCAGTATGAGAGAACGCCGATTGGCGGCCAGCTTGTCTTCCAACGCTGGCATGACGGCAACGCTAACCGGGATTTGATGAAAATCGAGTATGTCTACCAGAGCGCCCGGCAGTTACGCAATGCGGAAGCGTTAACGCTCAAATCGCCCGCGCAAAGGGTAACCCTGGAACTGAAAGGATGTCCGGTGGATGCGAACGGCTTCTGTCCGCTGGATAAGTTCGATAACGTCATGAACACTGCCGCAAAATAGCCGTATGCCCCCGCGCAGGCGGGGGCGTTTGTGTTATACGTTCTTACGTTCGATGATTTGTTCGCCCCAGAAGAGCGAGTCTTTGTCCGTTTTCTCAAAGGCTTTGATCAGCACCTCATCGCTACCTTCTTCCCATATTTTTTCTGCCAGTTTCTCGTCATAGTGAGCGACTTCAAAAATGGCTTCGGCAATTTCCGGCGACGTATTACGCAGGCTTGCCCATTCGCCGACGCGGTGCGCTTTTGCTTCTTGAGTTGGCATTCGAATCCTCCTGTTGAAGATTAGCCGTTGAGTTTGACTGCCAGACCGGCGACGTATTCCCCCTGATAGCGAGCGATAGAGAGTTCCTCCTGGCTTGGTTGACGCGAACCGTCGCCTCCGGCGATAGTCGTTGCGCCGTAAGGCGTGCCGCCGCGAACCTGGGAGACGTCAAACAGTTCCTGTGCGGCATAGCCTATCGGGACAATCACCATCCCATGATGGGCAAGCGTAGTCCAGGTCGAGGTGATCGTCTGCTCCTGGCCGCCGCCCGTTCCGGTAGAACTGAACACGCTGCCGAGCTTGCCGTATAGCGCGCCGGATGCCCACAGTCCGCCGGTTTGGTCCAGGAAGGTACGCATCTGGCCTGACATATTGCCAAACCGGGTTGGCGTACCAAAAATAATGGCATCGTAATCCGCCAGCTCCTGTGGGGTGGCAACCGGTGCGTTTTGCGTTTTACCGCCAGCTTTTGCGAAGATTTCAGGCGGCATTGTTTCTGGCACACGCTTTATAATGACCTCTGCGCCGTCGACTTTCTTTGCCCCTTCCGCCACCGCGTGCGCCATGGTTTCAATGTGTCCGTACATGGAATAATAGAGCACCAGAATCTTTGCCATTTGTACTACTCCTCAGATTAATCAGGTGTGTAGCGATTCGCTACGTCTATTTAAAGATATGCTCTCCTGTGAAGAGTGCAAATTTCAGCGCCATTTCTTTGATTTATAACAATAATTAATTTGGCGACCTTTGTTGCAAAATGATACATTTTTAAGCGCTTTGATTTTTCTAAATATAAGAATAACTTATTTATTTCTTATGGTTATTATTCTGCATATTCGGCTTCTGATGTTGCAGAATATTTCGGTAAGCGGCCTACCACGGCGTTTTTCACTATGCTTAATGTTACGCGGCGTTACTGATGATATCGTTCATACGCTGCGCGAGGAGATACTCCTCATTACCTATGCAATATGATGTCTAATCTATGACGGAGGTCAGTAATGGCAAACCATCGTGGCGGTTCCGGTAATTTTGCGGAAGACCGCGAAAGAGCATCAGAAGCAGGTCGTAAAGGTGGTCAGCACAGCGGGGGCAATTTTAAGAATGACCCGCAGCGTGCATCCGAAGCAGGCAAAAAAGGGGGCAAAAGCAGTAACCGTAATAGCTAGCCTGCGTCACAACAGCAAGACGCTGAGCGTTTCGCGCTAAAAAGCGTCATGCGCCACCGCCGCCGGATTTCCGGCGGTTTTTTTGTTTATAAGCCGGATTTGGTATGCTTGCGTCCTGACAAAAAGGAGAGGGCGCATGTCGCAACGCACAGAGAAAAAAATCGGGAAACGCTCGCAGGCCACCGGTGCAAAACGGCAGCTTATCTTAACCGCCGCGCTTGCTGTTTTTTCCCAGTATGGCATTCATGGCGCGCGTCTTGAGCAGGTCGCCGAGCGGGCAGGCGTCTCCAAAACCAATCTGCTTTATTATTATCCCTCGAAAGAGGCGCTGTATGTCGCGGTAATGCGACAGATCCTGGATGTCTGGCTGGCGCCGCTCAAGGCGTTTCGCGCAGAATTTTCCCCTCTGGAGGCCATCAAAGAGTATATCCGTCTCAAGCTGGAGGTTTCGCGTGATTATCCGCAGGCGTCGCGGCTCTTCTGCATGGAGATGCTGGCGGGCGCGCCGCTCTTAATGGAGGAACTGACCGGCGATCTAAAAGCGTTGATAGATGAAAAATCCGCGCTGATTGCCGGATGGGTGCACAGCGGGAAACTGGCGCCTGTCTCCCCGCACCATTTGATCTTCATGATTTGGGCCGCCACGCAACATTACGCCGATTTTGCCCCTCAGGTTGAGGCGGTAACCGGCGCGACGCTTCGCGATGAAGCCTTTTTCAACCAAACGGTCGAAAGCGTTCAGCGCATTATTATTGAAGGGATTCGCGTGCGTTAACCGGCTGGCGGCAGTGGGCAGCTCAAATCCCCCTCTTCACATTGCAGCAGCGAGGCTAAAAACGCTTCGCGTTCGTTCGTTTTATCGGTCAGGCACTGGCTGGCGATCATGGGTTGCACGCTGCCGCCCTCCGTACCTGAGCGAATCAGAGCGCAATCGGCGTCCCGCAGGGCAATCCATGCCACCTGCGCTTTTTGCAACAGCTCGCGCTGCGGCGGTTGCGCACGCTTAAGCGCGCTTTGATAGGTTTCGTTCAGCTTTTTATCTGCCGCCTGGTATTGCGCGGCGGCGCAGCGATTCATTTCCAGCTGCGTACTGGCGCTGGCACACTCATCGGCCAACGCCTGGCTGCTGAACAACAACGCCGCGCAGGTAAGGAAAATTCGTTTCATACGCTCCTCTGACGCGAGTAAAAAGGCTCCATTGACGGAGCCTTAATTAACCACAGTATTAGCCAATTGTCATCAGGCTGGCATTACCGCCAGCGGCAGCAGTGTTTACGCTCAGCGAACGTTCAATATAGAGCCGTTCCAGCAGCATATTGCTTTCGCCGCGGGCGAACCCCTGTACCGACACTATCGCGCCTTCGCGGGCGGCGACGGCTTCGCACACGGTTCGCAGCTTGTCGGAGTCGCCGTGGAAAATCACCGCGTCAAACGGCTGCGCCATCAGCGTTTCCGCTTTCGCAAACTGGACACGCGCCGCAACGGCGGCGGGGAGACGTTTCGCCAGATCGCGGTGGAAGGCGTCGTCTGACCATAGCGCCTGACTGCCGACGGCGAGAACGGCGGCAAGCTGCGTCAGCGCGTCCTGTTCGTCATCAGCCAGGCATAATACCCGTTCACGCGGCAACAACGTCCAGGTATTGCGCTCGCCGGTCGGCCCCGGTAGCAGGCGCTGCGTGCCGGCCTGCGCCAGATCGGCGAATTGTCGGCAGAGCGTCTGTAGCGCCGGGCGATCCGCCGCCCATTGCGTCAGGGCGGTCAACGGCGCGAGTAGCGTGGTTTTAAGCTGCGCATCCACCGGGTAACGCGCATCCTGACGAGTTAGCGTCGTATTGAGCGCATTGGGCGGGCGGTGTGCCAGCAGGCGGTAGAGGTAGAGCGGCCCCCCCGCTTTTGGCCCGGTACCGGACAGGCCTTCGCCGCCAAACGGCTGGACGCCGACAACCGCGCCCACCATATTACGGTTAACGTACAGGTTGCCGACATGGGCGGAACCGGTGACTTGCGCAATGGTTTCATCAATACGGGTATGTACGCCCAGCGTTAGCCCGTAGCCGGAAGCGTTAATCTGTTCGATAAGCTCCGCCAGTTGGTTACGGTTATAACGCACGACATGCAGCACGGGCCCGAAGACCTCTTTTTCCAGTTCTGCGAAGTTTTCCAACTCAATAAGCGTGGGCATAACAAACGTACCGGTCTGCCATTCCTGCGCGTCATCGTTGTTTTCACGCGCGGCCTGGAAAACCGGGCGGCCTTTGGCGCGCATCGTCTGGATATGACGCTCGATGTTGGCTTTGGCCTCGCTATCAATCACCGGCCCGATATCGGTCGTCAGACGGCCTGGATTCCCCATCCGACACTCCGCCATCGCGCCGCGTAACATTTTCAGCGTATGTTCGGCGATATCGTCCTGCAAACACAGCACGCGGAGCGCGGAACAGCGTTGTCCGGCGCTGTCGAAAGCGGAAGCCAGCACATCCACGACCACCTGCTCGGTGAGCGCGGAAGAGTCGACAATCATAGCGTTCATACCGCCAGTTTCCGCAATCAACGGAATAGGGCGGCCCTGGGCGTCAAGACGCGTGGCGATGTTGCGCTGCAACAACGTCGCGACCTCCGTGGAACCGGTAAACATCACGCCGCGTACACGCGCATCGGCGGTAAGCTGGGCGCCGACGGTTTCTCCCCGTCCCGGCAACAGTTGCACGACGCCCGGCGGTACGCCCGCTTCCAGCAAAATGGCAATGCCCTGGGCGGCAATCAGCGATGTCTGCTCTGCCGGTTTCGCCAGAACGCTGTTACCTGCCGCCAGCGCGGCGGCGATTTGGCCGGTGAAAATGGCCAGCGGGAAGTTCCACGGACTGATACAGACCACCGGCCCTAACGGGCGATGCGTTTCGTTATCGAAATCGTCACGCACTTGACCGGCATAATAATGGAGGAAGTCTACCGCTTCGCGCACTTCGGCAATGGCGTTGCTGAACGTTTTCCCCGCTTCGCGCACCAACAGGCCAATCAACTGCTGCATTTGGTCTTCCATCAATACCGCCGCCCGCTGCAAAATGGCGGCGCGTTCTTGCGGCGGCGTCGCAAACCAAACCGGCGCCTGATTGACCGCGTTTTGCAATGCCTGTTCAACCTCGCTTTCTGTCGCTTCGCGTCCCCAGCCGACAATATCTTTCGGTTCCGCCGGGTTGATAACCGGCGTCATCTCACCGTCGGCCACCGGTTGTTCCAGCACAGGTTTGGCCTGCCATTTCTGCATGGCGTTGCTTAACAGGGCAGAAGAAAGCGAGGCGAGGCGATGTTCATTCGCTAAATCAAGTCCGGCGGAGTTTATCCGACCTTCGCCGTACAGATCGCGCGGCAGCGGAATTTTCGGATGCGGTATGCCAGCCTGACCTTCCTGCTGCGCCAGTTTTTCCACGGCCTCGACCGGGTCGGCCACCAGTTCATCGAGCGGTAGGGTGGCATCGGCGATGCGGTTGACAAAAGAGGTGTTGGCGCCGTTTTCCAGCAGGCGTCGTACCAGATAGGCCAGCAGGGTTTCGTGCGTTCCCACCGGCGCGTAAATACGGCAGGGACGGTTAAGTTTTCCGTCCGCCACTTTACCGGTGACCTGTTCATACAGCGGTTCGCCCATGCCGTGCAGGCACTGGAATTCGTACTGACCCGGATAGTAATTTTGCCCGGCCAGATGATAAATCGCCGCCAGTGTGTGTGCGTTATGGGTCGCGAACTGCGGGTAGATCAGATTAGGGACCGCGAGCAGTTTTTTCGCGCAGGCCAGATAAGAGACATCGGTATACACTTTGCGGGTATAAACCGGATAGCCCTCCAGCCCTTCCATTTGCGCGCGTTTGATCTCGCTATCCCAGTAGGCGCCTTTCACCAGACGAATCATCAGCCGACGGCGGCTACGGGAGGCCAGATCGACTAAATAATCAATGACCAGCGGGCAGCGTTTCTGGTAAGCCTGGATCACAAAGCCAATGCCGTTCCAGCCCGCCAGTTCGGGTTCGAAGCAGAGTTTTTCCAGCAGATCGAGCGAGATCTCCAGACGATCCGCCTCTTCGGCGTCGATATTGAGACCGATATCATACTGGCGCGCCAGCAGCGTCAGGGATTTCAGGCGCGGATAAAGCTCCTCCATTACCCGATCGTATTGCGCGCGACTATAGCGTGGATGCAGGGCGGACAGCTTAATCGAGATGCCTGGCCCTTCGTAAATACCGCGACCGTTAGACGCTTTGCCGATGGCATGAATCGCTTGCTGGTAAGAAACCATATACGCCTGCGCATCGGCGGCGGTTAACGCGGCTTCGCCCAGCATATCGTAAGAATAGCGGAACCCTTTCTCTTCCAGTTTTCGGGCATTCGCCAGCGCCTGAGCAATGGTTTCGCCAGTCACGAACTGCTCGCCCATTAAACGCATCGCCATGTCGACGCCTTTGCGGATTAACGGTTCGCCGCTCTTGCCGATAATGCGGTTCAGCGAGCGTGAAAGATTAGCTTCGTTATGCGTTGAGACCAGTCGGCCGGTAAAGAGCAGCCCCCAGGTGGCGGCGTTTACAAACAGCGACGGGCTACGGCCAATATGCGACTGCCAGTTGCCATTACTGATTTTGTCGCGAATTAACGCATCGCGCGTAGCTTTGTCGGGAATACGCAGCAGCGCTTCCGCCAGACACATCAGCGCAACACCTTCTTGCGAAGAGAGGGAAAACTCCTGCAACAGGCCTTGTACCATACCCGCGCGACCGCTGGCGGATTTTTGATTGCGCAATTTCTCCGCCAGTTGATACGCCAGTTTATGCGCCTGCTCAGCGACAGGCGGCGACAGGCGCGCCTGTTCCACTAGCATTGACACCGCATCGGTTTCCGGGCGGCGCCAGGCGGCAGTGATGGCGGCGCGAGAGACGGATTGGGGAAGAATCTGTTCGGCAAACTCCAGAAAGGGCTGATGCGGCTCATCCTGCGGCGCGACCGGCTCCTCGCTTTCATTTGCCGCGCCGGCAAACAGCGCAGGTAGCTCCGGTAGCGTATCGCTATTTTCCAGCTTGTCCAGATAGCTAAAGATTGCCTGTTTTATTAACCAGTGCGGCGTGCGATCGATACGCGAGGCGGCCATTTTGATCCGTTCGCGCGTGGCGTCGTCCAGCTTAACCCCCATCGTGGTGGTTCCCATACCCTCTACTCCTGTTATTCGCTCTATCTGCTAACCAATAGTTAGCGGAAAATATCCACTATGTTGCAACTTTGTGCAACCGCGTTAAATGTGACCTGCGTTGCAAGCTTAAAAATGAATAAATTGTTAAAAAAAGAAAGTGGGAGTCTGACGGGGAAAACCATCTGGATTTATTTTCTCTGCGGTAGTTAACACTTTTAAAAGGTGCAACCGCAAAAAATGTGAGAGAGTGCAACCTGGAGAAAAATAGTATCCCTCTGCAATCAAATTTGATGTAAATGGTGTGTTAAATCGATTGTGAATAACCACCGCTTCCGGCAGGATACGGTCGCCCTGGTAAACATAACACCCTTGCCACGTTCCGGCAGGGTACAAAACGGCACGCTACGGTAGTGCCAATAAATAAATTTGGAGAACCTTGATGGCTATTAGCACACCGATGTTGGTGACATTCTGTGTCTATATTTTTGGCATGATATTGATTGGGTTTATCGCCTGGCGCTCAACCAAAAACTTTGATGACTATATTCTTGGCGGTCGCAGCCTGGGGCCGTTTGTTACGGCTTTATCAGCCGGCGCGTCGGATATGAGCGGCTGGCTGTTAATGGGGCTGCCTGGCGCTATCTTTCTGTCGGGGATCTCTGAAAGCTGGATCGCCATTGGCCTGACGTTAGGCGCATGGATTAACTGGAAGCTGGTGGCCGGGCGCCTGCGCGTGCATACCGAATTTAACAATAACGCGCTCACGTTGCCGGACTATTTTACCGGTCGGTTTGAGGATAAGAGCCGAGTCCTGCGTATTATTTCCGCGCTGGTCATTCTGCTGTTTTTCACTATCTATTGCGCGTCAGGTATTGTCGCTGGAGCACGACTGTTCGAAAGCACCTTCGGTATGAGCTATGAAACCGCACTGTGGGCGGGGGCCGCGGCAACCATTATTTATACCTTTATCGGCGGGTTTCTTGCCGTTAGCTGGACGGATACCGTTCAGGCCAGCCTGATGATTTTTGCGTTAATCCTGACGCCGGTGATGGTTATTGTCGGCGTAGGCGGTTTTAGCGAGTCGCTGGAGGTGATCAAGCAAAAGAGCATCGAGAATGTCGACATGCTCAAGGGGCTGAATTTTGTCGCCATTATTTCCCTGATGGGCTGGGGACTGGGTTACTTCGGTCAGCCGCATATCCTGGCGCGCTTTATGGCGGCGGACTCCCATCACAGCATTGTTCATGCGCGTCGTATCAGTATGACCTGGATGATTCTGTGTCTGGCGGGCGCGGTGGCGGTGGGCTTCTTTGGCATTGCGTACTTTAACAATAACCCCGCGCTGGCCGGGGCGGTGAACCAAAACTCAGAGCGCGTATTTATTGAACTGGCGCAGATCCTGTTTAACCCGTGGATTGCCGGTGTTCTGCTGTCTGCTATCCTGGCGGCGGTGATGTCGACGTTGAGCTGTCAGTTGCTGGTATGCTCCAGCGCGATTACGGAAGATTTATATAAGGCTTTTCTGCGTAAAAGCGCCAGCCAGCAAGAGCTGGTATGGGTAGGGCGAGTGATGGTGCTGGTGGTAGCGCTGATCGCCATTGCGCTGGCGGCGAATCCCGATAACCGTGTGCTGGGGCTGGTGAGCTACGCCTGGGCTGGATTCGGCGCGGCATTTGGACCTGTTGTCCTGTTTTCTGTGATGTGGTCGCGTATGACACGTAACGGCGCGCTGGCGGGAATGATTATTGGCGCGGTGACGGTTATCGTCTGGAAACAATATGGCTGGCTGGATCTGTATGAGATCATCCCTGGCTTCATTTTCGGCAGCCTGGGGATCGTAATCTTTAGCCTGCTTGGCAAAGCGCCGACAGCAGCGATGCAGGAACGCTTTGCAAAAGCGGACGCGCATTATCATTCCGCGCCGCCGTCGAAGCTACAGGCGGAATAACCGACATGTCCGATAGCATTATTGCCATCGGACATATTTTACCAGGCGGCGTTATACGCCCGCCTGGTCCTCTGATAAGTCCCGGACCGATTGACTGAAGATGTTCAGGTAAATGAGGACGCACTCTCAAACTATTTTTAGCCCTTGAGTGCCGTTAACGCGGGCGTAATACATCTCGAGTAATCACTAACTAGCCATATATGAAATCGCCTGTTAATGGTACCAATAGCCTTGACGCAATAGAGTAATGACAAAAATTAAAACAAGTCAGCGTTACTGGCGTAAGTATGCCGCATAAAATTTTGCATAAATAATGCCGTTTTAGCGATGGGAGAGAGGACACGTTAATTATTCCATTTTAACCTTATATATGTTCAATATTCAATGGGTTATGGATGTTTTCAGCATTAATACCCGCAGTAGCTAATGATTATCTTTTTTAGTCTCCTGCCGATGAAATAATCGTGTAATCTTTCTGTAAGAGACTGACAATGACGCAATAATTTTTGGTTAATGCTTGGTGAATATATTGTTGCATTATTGATGTTTTGTGTTGTACTTAGTAGTAATAGCGGTAGTTCCCCGGCAGTGATGGTCACTCACTATGGAGATCGCGAATGGTAATGTCCGCACCAGGACACATTGTTTACAGTAGTTACAACACCCTGTACGGACATTCTCTCTCCGGTGGTGGTCTTGTCATCTTAAAAGCTCTCATCATTTCCCTTACTGACCATACCCATGACGTCATATGTGGTGCGCGTAGCCGTGTGTGGCGTCGTTTCAAAAAGCAAGCTAAGGCTTACAAGGAAGCCAACCCTCAGATGTGTGTGCGCATAATCGCGTTCAAGAGAACGCGGGTGATGTATACCTACAACTCAAGGTGCTATCCATGGGAAGACAAAAAGCAGTGATCAAAGCTCGTCGTGAAGCAAAGCGTGTGTTGAGACGAGATTCGCGTAGTCATAAGCAACGTGAAGAAGAATCGGTCACGTCACTGGTACAGATGGGCGGAGTAGAAGCCATTGGCATGGCGCGCGATAGTCGCGATACCTCTCCTGTTAAGGCGCGAAATGAAGCACAGGCGCATTATCTGAACGCTATCGACAGTAAACAGCTTATTTTTGCGACCGGCGAAGCCGGCTGCGGGAAAACATGGATCAGTGCGGCAAAGGCGGCAGAAGCATTGATTCATAAGGACGTCGAGAGGATCATTGTGACGCGTCCGGTATTGCAAGCTGATGAAGACCTTGGTTTTTTGCCCGGTGATATCGCTGAAAAATTCGCGCCTTATTTTCGGCCCGTCTACGATGTCCTGCTTAAACGGTTAGGCGCGTCCTTTATGCAATATTGCTTGCGCCCGGAAATCGGTAAGGTAGAAATTGCCCCGTTCGCCTATATGCGTGGGCGTACTTTTGAAAATGCGGTCGTGATCCTCGATGAGGCGCAAAATGTGACTGCGGCGCAAATGAAAATGTTTTTGACGCGATTAGGCGAAAATGTCACGGTCATTGTCAATGGCGATATTACGCAATGCGACCTGCCGCGCGGCGTGCGTTCCGGGTTGAGCGATGCGTTGGAACGCTTTGAAGAAGATGAAATGGTAGGGATTGTGCATTTCAACAAAGACGACTGCGTGCGCTCGGCGCTTTGTCAGCGAACGCTTCACGCATACAGCTAATATAGCATTGACTTTCAGAGCCCGGGAAACCGGGCTTTGTTATCTATAAAGCATCCAGCAGACTCATGGACAAAAAAGGAAAATGACGCCTGTACGGGAAAGGAATTATTTTGTCATGTCCAGGGCATTCATTGTCCGTAATTTGCTTTCTCGGGCCTGTTCCGGCGAGGACTGTACAAGAAGGGTATAGAGCAGGTCAAAGACGAAAAGCTGCGCGGCTTTCGTACCGATCGAGTCACCCTGCAACATTCCTTGCCGATTACCATTGATCAGGCAAAAATCGGCCTCTTCACATAATGGAGAACCCAGATTATGGGTAATGGCGACTGTGGTGGCACCAGCCTGTCGGGCCAATCGGAGTGAATGCACTGTTTCTGGCGATGTGCCCGAGTGACTGACACCCATCGCGACATCGCCTGCTTTTAATAGCGTAGCCTGCATGTACATAAAATGGTTATTGCTTACCGCATCGCCCCGTAAACCAATACGCATTAGCTTGTGTTTCATATCCAGCGCCGTGATCCCCGATGAGCCCACACCAAAGATATAAACTGAGTGACAGTGACGTAGGGCATCCACGACACCGAGAACCTGTTGCATATCAAGCAGATTTAGCGTTTCAGATAATACATTACTAATGGTATTCTGCAATTTTAAACCAATGGCGTGGGCATCGTCGGATTCGCTAACTTCGGCATCCAGTAGAGGACTACTGTCATCAGACTCGGTAGTGGCAAGTTCAATGGCCAGGTCCATTTTAAAATCCTGAAAACCTTTATAGCCCAGGGTGCGACAAAAGCGAATAACCGTGGCTTCTCCGGCCTGTGTTTCGCGCGACAAATCGGCAATAGATGACTGTGTCACCTGTCTGGGGAAGGCTAAAATATATTGCGCAATACGCTGGGAGGCACGTGTCAGGCTTTTTTGCATAGCACCCAGAGTATCAAGGATTTTTCCGGGTTTAAGACGTGGGGGTTGAGGCTCCATATAGTTCCTGCTCTTGAGGGCTGATTGCGGCACAAAGCCTGCAATATCGAACAGAGTAGAGCCTATCAAGTCTGCGGCATGAAAAAAAGCGCGATGTAAGTAAAGGAGGGGGAATATTTACATCGCGTTGCCAACTTATGACAGAACATCACTGGAGAGTAATCTGTTGCTCTTACGGTGTTTATAGCGCGCCATTTGACGGATGGTTTATACCTGGCCCGGTATTGTCGCCCCGGGCGTTGGCGTCACCGTGTGCTGTGTCGGTATAGCGTGGTATCATGAAATCATAATGTCACCTTTGGTTCAGGTTTTTCATCCAGCGTCAATGGCGGTGCCGGGGCAAATAACGGGGCGAAAATAACGCCGCTGATCACCACGCTTAGCGAGCCAATGACCCCATAAAAGAAGAAGTTAAGGTCAGTGGCATAGCGTGCGCCCAGCACGGTAATGACGCTGATAATAATTCCTAAAACCGCACTCCCGGCATTTGCTCGTTTAAAGAAAATGCCCAGCATGAACAGACCGGTCATTGGCCCTCCCATCAGACCTATCAGACTATTAAATGCATCCCAGATTTCTGATTCATCGGCCATGACCAGCCATACCGAGGCCGCGCTACTTATCAGGCCCGCGACCAGAATAACTAACTTAGCTATTTTCATACGGTTTTCAGGCGTTCTTTTTTTATGACTCAAACGCTGATAGATATCGGAATTAAAACAACTAGAAATGCTGTTTAAGCTGCTGGAGATACTGGACTGCGCAGCAGCGAAAATAGCGGCGATTATCAACCCTGCAATGCCGACTGGCATTTCGGTGACCACGAATAAGGGTAAAATGCCGCCAGTGTTGAATCCCGCCGGTAATAATTGTGGATGTTGCTGATAGTAGACAAACAATGCCGAGCCGATAGCAAAAAAGAAAACAGGGATCACAGCAACCAGTTTGGCATTTGTAAGTAATGTTTTCTTCGTTTCCTCTATGGAGTCAGTCACGATATAGCGTTGGACCACATCCTGACTGGCAGTAAATTGCTGAATATTGGCAAACAGAAAACCAATAATCAATACGGGTACTGTGCTTTCCGTCCAGCTCCAGTGGAACTGCGTAGCCGGAAAGAATTTATCCGCCTGCTGCGTCACCGTAAAAATTTCACCAATGCCGCCCTGGACTTTGAGACATATCACTATAAAAATCAGTATCGCGCTGCCAGAAAGTAAGAGGCCTTGAATAACATCAGTCCATATTACTCCTTCAATTCCACCCATCCAAGTATAAATGATACACATCACGCTAATCAACAGTACCAAAATCACCGGGTCTATAGCGATGAAGGGGCGCAAGGCCAGCACGGTGAGGAAAGTGATAATGGCGATACGTCCGATATGAAACAACATAAATGACATGCTGGCGAATAGACGGCAGCGCACATCGAACCGTGCTTCGAGATATTCATAGGCTGATGTGACTTTCAATTTCCGAAAAAACGGAATATAGAAATAAAAAACCAGCGGTAAAATTGCGATAGCCAGATACTGACCAATGATAAACGTCCAGTCGGAAGTAAACGCTTTGGCAGGAATTGACATAAATGTAATTGAGCTTAACGTAGTAGCAAATACACTGACCCCAGCCGCCCAACCAGGAACCCGGCCACCACCGCGAAAATAATCGTCTGCTGTTTTTTGCCGTCTGGAAAAATAGACACCGACTAACATCATGGCCAGGAGGTAGCCAAATAATACAAGATAATTAACGATGCCGAAAGAATGTGTAATCATAGTTCTTTCCTGCTTATGGTTTTGAGTAGAGTTGCGGTCATCGTCTGTGTATTTTTATCTTCCCATCATTCAGACGATACGATATTCAGATCAAGTAATAGTTTTTGTTAATCTCAATGACGGTAATCATGAGATGTAAAAGGCAGAACATTTATGCTCCACCAATGGTGATGCCCAGACGTATGTCCTGCCGGATACCTGAAATAGCAGATATCCGATATTGCGTTCAAACAGGCTTCAGGCCTGGGTATCGTATTTGCCGATAGCATTATTAACGTCGGATTATTCTCTGAGACATAAATATCAATAGTAAGCGTGTTCATTTTCTTTTCCTGTTCAGCGTTTTACTGCGTGACTGAACCACTGACAGATATGCTCGATACGGGTGATAGCGGAACCAACGGTAACTGCCCAGGCACCATGCTCAATAGCATTGGCCGCCAGTGCAGGCGTGTTATAGCGCCCCTCGGCAATAACACGACAACCTGCATGGCTCAGTTGCGTCACCATTGCCAAATCTGGCTCAACCGGCGTGATGGGGCCGGTATAGCCAGACAATGTTGTACCAATGAATTCGATTCCTTTCTGATGGCAACTTATGCCTTCATTCACGGTTGAACAGTCTGCCATCGCCAGTAATCCATGCAGGCGAATACGTGTCAGTAAACTATCAATATCAACCGGGCGAGAGCGGAATGAGGCATCAAAAGCGATAATATCGGCACCTGCCTGCGCCAGGGCGTCAACATCCTGTAAATAGGGAGTGATACGGACTGGCGACCCTGTAAGGTCACGTTTAATTATCCCAATAATTGGAACAGAAAGATGGGGACGAACAGTCCGCAGATTCTCAATGCCTTCAATGCGCACAGCGACCGCACCCGCCGAAGCCGCTGCCTGTGCCATTGCAGCCACAATTTCAGGTTTATCCATAGGGCTGCCTGGTACCGGTTGGCATGAGACAATCAGCCCACCGTTTTCGTGTACACTTTGTTCCAGCCTGGCTAATAGTGACATCCAGTTCCGCCTTATATATTTTGAAGTTTTGCTCCGTTTTATATTATGTTGTGGAGTGTTGCTGCATCAAGCAAAAAGATAGAAAAATGTGAACACAGTCATAAGGTATGTTTGTTATTCAATTACTGCGCCAGCGGATTTGAGGCTATAACCTGAAGCTACAAGACAAATACAATTCATTCTGACGGCAGCATGCTGTATTTTATTAACTGCTTCCGGCATAAAGATAAAATGCTCAGAAGGAGCTTATACGCCACGGGATAGCCAGTATGAAATGCATCACATAATTCTTGTTGTATTTATTCAGAATGCTATCACTAATGAGTTTGGCCATAACAGGTCACCCATAATCACTTCTAACATCACCATGGGGTGCTTTTACCTCGCACATGATAACCCCATGTAATTATTTTTAGCGCTTGGTCACATTTTGTCATTATCATTGTTGAAATTATGCGCCATAAGATCACTAATGATGAAGCTTTACTCCAATTGTATTTCTTCGCATGGGGATGCAGATGAAAAACTTTAAGAAAATGATGACGCTAATGGCGCTATGTTTATCAGTCGCTATCACCACATCAGGATATGCAACGACGCTTCCTGATATACCAGAACCACTGAAAAATGGTACTGGCGCTATTGATAATAATGGCGTGATTTATGTCGGCTTAGGTACCGCAGGGACATCCTGGTATAAAATTGATCTTAAAAAGCAACATAAAGACTGGGAGCGTATAAAGTCGTTTCCTGGTGGAGCTCGTGAGCAATCCGTGTCGGTATTTTTAAATGATGAGCTTTATGTTTTTGGTGGCGTAGGGAAAAAAAACAGTGAATCACCGTTGCAGGTTTATAGCGATGTGTACAAATACTCACCGGTGAAAAATACATGGCAAAAAGTTGACACTATATCTCCAGTTGGATTAACAGGGCATACGGGAGTAAAATTAAACGAAACGATGGTACTTATTACCGGAGGGGTTAATGAGCATATCTTTGATAAGTATTTTATTGATATAGCGGCTGCGGCTGCGGATGAAAGTGAAAAAAATAAAGTCATCTATAATTATTTTAATAAACCTGCCAAAGATTATTTTTTTAATAAAATCGTATTTATCTACAATGCTAAAGAGAACACATGGAAGAATGCCGGTGAGCTGCCAGGCGCGGGGACGGCAGGATCGTCATCGGTAATGGAAAATAATTTCCTGATGCTGATTAATGGTGAGCTCAAACCGGGTTTACGTACCGATGTGATTTACCGCGCCATGTGGGATAACGACAAGCTAACATGGTTGAAGAACAGCCAGTTACCGCCATCGCCTGGAGAACAACAGCAAGAAGGGTTGGCCGGAGCATTTTCGGGCTATAGTCACGGTGTCCTGCTTGTCGGTGGTGGCGCGAATTTTCCGGGAGCAAAACAAAATTATACCAATGGAAAGTTTTATTCCCACGAAGGAATAAATAAAAAATGGCGAGATGAAGTCTATGGTTTGGTTAATGGCCATTGGCAATATATGGGTAAAATGAAACAACCTCTCGGCTATGGTGTATCAGTAAGTTATGGTGATGAAGTTTTCCTTATCGGTGGTGAAAATGCTAAAGGGAAACCTGTTTCGTCTGTAACCTCCTTTACCATGCGTGATGGTAATTTATTAATAAAATAATTTTTAAATACAAAAATAAAGTTAATTGATAAGCGGAGTATTTTATGAAAATCAACAGATATCTTCTGGGTATGGTTTCGTTTATAGCATTTTCATCATATCTACAAGCGGCAACCCTTGATTATCGGCATGAATATGCTGATAGAACCAGAATTAATAAAGACCGTATTGCTATAATTGAAAAACTTCCTAACGGCATTGGTTTTTATGTCGATGCCAGCGTTAAATCGGGAGGAGTAGATGGTGAGCAGGATAAGCATTTAAGCGATCTCGTCGCAAACGCTATAGAACTGGGCGTAAGTTATAATTATAAAGTTACGGACCATTTTGTTTTGCAGCCTGGATTTATATTTGAAAGCGGTCCAGATACTTCAATTTATAAGCCTTATTTAAGGGGGCAATATAATTTTGATTCTGGTGTTTATATGGCTGGTCGTTACCGCTATGACTATGCAAGAAAGACAGCTAACTACAATGATGATGAGAAAACGAATAGATTTGATACTTATATAGGTTATGTTTTTGATGAGTTGAAATTAGAATATAACTTTACCTGGATGGATAGCGATCAAATTAAATTTGATAACAAAAAAACAAACTATGAGCATAATGTGGCTTTAGCCTGGAAACTGAATAAGTCATTTACACCATACGTTGAGGTTGGAAATGTAGCGGTGAGAAATAATACCGATGAGAGACAGACCCGTTATCGCGTTGGATTACAATACCACTTTTGAGAAAGGTTAAAGAGTTACTGTACTAATCTTTGCTTAGTATACATATCGATAATCTTATAGCCCGTGGCTACGTTACAGAACGTTAGACTTTGTCTTGAGTATTCACGTCCTTAACGTAGCTACGAACAAGGATGATAAACAATGAATATACGCCTTACATAGCTACGATCTCAGGCGGTTGTCGGAAAGTACCGATTGATAGTGTCTTATTCGGCAATTGATATGACTTAAAAATTAATTCCGTAAGCATTTCAGACGGTAACAGCAAATAAGGGTTTTATTGTGATAGCAAAATTCTTCCCGTGGTATAGCGAGATAACACGTCCACAAAAAAATGCTTTATTTTCAGCATGGCTGGGTTACGTTTTTGATGGCTTCGACTTTATGCTGATTTTCTACATTATGTATCTGATCAAGGCTGACTTAGGATTGACAGATATGGAGGGCGCATTCCTTGCCACAGCGGCCTTTATTGGGCGACCATTTGGCGGGGCGCTATTTGGTCTGCTGGCAGATAAATTTGGCCGTAAGCCGTTAATGATGTGGTCGATAGTTGCCTATTCTGTAGGTACAGGGTTAAGTGGCCTGGCTTCCGGTGTAATTATGCTGACGCTTAGTCGTTTCATTGTCGGTATGGGGATGGCGGGGGAGTATGCTTGCGCTTCTACTTATGCCGTGGAAAGTTGGCCAAAGCATTTAAAATCTAAAGCGAGCGCATTTCTGGTTTCAGGTTTCGGTATTGGTAACATCATAGCAGCCTACTTTATGCCTTCATTTGCCGAAGCGTATGGTTGGCGTGCTGCTTTTTTTGTCGGTTTGCTACCCGTTCTTTTAGTAATCTACATCCGGGCCAGGGCTCCTGAATCTAAAGAGTGGGAAGAAGCCAAACTCAGTGGTCTCGGAAAGCACTCACAAAGTGCCTGGTCAGTTTTCTCTTTGTCAATGAAAGGGCTATTTAATCGAGCTCAATTTCCACTGACATTATGTGTATTTATTGTTCTGTTCTCTATTTTCGGCGCAAACTGGCCGATCTTTGGTCTACTGCCTACATATTTGGCGGGAGAGGGCTTTGATACGGGCGTGGTCTCTAATTTAATGACGGCGGCGGCATTCGGCACTGTATTGGGAAATATCGTTTGGGGTCTGTGCGCAGATAGAATTGGTTTGAAGAAAACGTTCAGCATTGGTCTTCTCATGTCCTTTTTATTCATTTTCCCGTTATTCAGAATTCCGCAAGATAATTATTTAGTGCTGGGCGCATGTTTATTCGGTTTAATGGCGACTAACGTAGGTGTTGGCGGGCTGGTTCCCAAATTCCTCTACGACTACTTTCCTCTTGAGGTTCGTGGTTTGGGTACCGGGCTGATTTATAATCTTGCTGCGACATCAGGCACATTCAATTCAATGGCGGCGACCTGGCTTGGAATAACAATGGGGCTAGGCGCTGCGCTAACGTTCATTGTTGCTTTCTGGACCGCAACAATTCTACTCATTATTGGTTTATCCATTCCGGATAGGCTAAAAGCACGTCGTGAAAGTTTTCAGTCAACAAAAGAATTTTAATAGAGGATAAATGATGACGAAATACGGTGTTGTAGGTACGGGTTATTTTGGCGCTGAACTGGCGCGATTTATGTCTAAGGTTGAAGGAGCGAAAATCACTGCGATTTACGATCCGGTAAATGCGGATCCGATAGCGAAAGAGCTGAACTGTGTCGCCACTGCAACGATGGAGGCGCTTTGTACCCATCCTGATGTGGATTGCGTAATTATTGCTTCACCAAATTACTTACATAAAGCGCCGGTCATTGCGGCGGCTAAAGCGGGTAAACACGTGTTTTGTGAAAAACCTATCGCCTTAAATTACCAGGATTGTAAGGATATGGTTGATGCCTGCAAAGAAGCTGGTGTTACCTTTATGGCGGGTCACGTTATGAACTTTTTTCACGGGGTTCGCCACGCTAAAGCGCTCATCAAAGCCGGTGAAATCGGTGAAGTTACACAAGTTCACACTAAACGTAATGGTTTTGAAGACGTGCAGGATGAGATCTCATGGAAGAAGATTCGCGCAAAGTCAGGCGGGCATCTGTACCATCACATTCACGAGCTAGATTGTACACTGTTCATCATGGATGAAACCCCATCCCTGGTTTCAATGGCGGCGGGGAATGTTGCGCACAAAGGTGAAAAATTTGGTGATGAAGATGATGTTGTCCTAATCACTCTTGAGTTCGAAAGCGGTCGTTTCGCGACACTTCAGTGGGGATCATCGTTCCACTACCCTGAGCACTATGTATTAATTGAGGGCACGACAGGTGCAATTCTCATTGATATGCAAAATACGGCTGGTTATCTAATAAAAGCGGGCAAAAAAACACACTTTCTTGTGCATGAAAGCCAGGCGGAGGATGACGATCGTCGCAACGGTAACATATCCAGCGAGATGGATGGCGCAATCGCTTATGGTAAACCCGGTAAACGTACGCCGATGTGGCTCTCATCAATTATGAAACTGGAGATGCAGTACTTGCATGATGTGATAAACGGTCTGGAGCCAGGCGAGGAGTTTGCTAAATTGCTAACAGGAGAAGCGGCGACAAATGCCATTGCTACCGCTGATGCTGCGACGCTTTCCTCAAACGAGGGGCGCAAAGTAAAACTCACTGAAATTCTTGGCTAAAATTGAAAGCCGGATGGTGGTGTTATTACCCGGTGGCGCTGCGCTTATGTAGACCGGATAAGGCGCCCGTGAACTGTGCCGCCATCCGGCAATGGACGGGTCACATATAAGCAAAAAGCCCGTACTTCTGTACAGGCTCTCAACTTGAATATGGCGGTGAGGGGGGGATTGACTCGCTGCGCTCGCCCTTCGGGCAGTCTCCTCGCAGGCTCGTCGTCTGTCCAACTGGCTGCGCCAGTTGTCGAACCCCGGTCGGTGGTTCTCATCCCCCCTTGGTTTGGGGGATACATATAAGCAAAAAGCCCGTACTTCTGTACAGGCTCTCAACTTGAATATGGCGGTGAGGGGGGGATTCGAACCCCCGATACGTTGCCGTATACACACTTTCCAGGCGTGCTCCTTCAGCCACTCGGACACCTCACCAAATTGTCGCTCCAGCATTACTGGAACGGGCGCTAATGTAGGGAAATATCCTTTCTACGTCAATCAACTTTTTCAAAAAAAAGCGCGTTTATACAAACTTCCACCAATCTGTGGCTTTAATAAGCGAAAACTGCTTTTTTTGCCCGCGCCGGGAAATTTGCTATGCTGCACATCCCGTTGAAAACGCTGATAACAGGCGCAATCACATTCCGCACCATACTGCTCAGGAGATAACATGGAGATAATTTTTTATCACCCGACATTTAACGCCGCCTGGTGGGTAAATGCACTGGAGAAGGCTCTCCCACATGCGCGCGTTCGTGAATGGAAGGTCGGTGATAACAACCCCGCAGACTATGCGCTTGTATGGCAGCCCCCGGTTGAAATGCTGGCCGGAAGACGCTTAAAAGCCGTCTTTGCGCTGGGCGCGGGGGTGGATGCAATTCTGAGTAAATTAAATGCGCATCCGGAAATGCTGGACGCCTCCATTCCTCTATTCCGTCTGGAAGATACCGGAATGGGCCTGCAAATGCAGGAGTATGCCGTCAGCCAGGTATTACACTGGTTCCGTCGTTTCGATGATTATCAGGCGCTGAAGAATCAGGCGCTATGGAAACCGCTGCCGGAATATACCCGCGAAGAATTTAGCGTCGGTATCATGGGCGCAGGGGTGCTGGGCGCAAAAGTGGCAGAAAGTCTACAGGCGTGGGGGTTCCCGTTACGTTGCTGGAGTCGTAGCCGCAAATCCTGGCCTG
This sequence comes from Salmonella sp. JXY0409-18, assembly GCF_020268625.1. NCBI lineage: Bacteria > Pseudomonadati > Pseudomonadota > Gammaproteobacteria > Enterobacterales > Enterobacteriaceae > Salmonella > Salmonella sp. JXY0409-18. The sequence continues at coordinate 2,709,647 of NZ_CP084216.1, read as the reverse complement.
GCGTGGAAAGTTATGTGGGGCGTGAAGAGCTGCGCGCTTTCCTGAACCAGACGCGGGTGCTGATTAATCTGCTGCCGAATACGGCCCAAACGGTAGGAATTATTAATAGCGAATTGTTGGATCAATTGCCGGATGGCGCCTACGTGCTGAATCTCGCGCGCGGCGTTCATGTTCAGGAGGCTGATCTGCTGGCTGCGCTTGATAGCGGTAAGCTAAAAGGCGCGATGTTGGATGTCTTTAGCCAGGAACCGTTACCGCAGGAAAGCCCATTATGGCGCCATCCGCGAGTCGCCATGACGCCGCACATTGCGGCAGTCACCCGTCCGGCGGAAGCCATCGATTATATTAGCCGCACAATTACCCAGCTGGAGAAGGGAGAGCCGGTGACGGGGCAGGTGGATCGGGCGAGAGGATATTGACATCAACCCGGCGCGGGCCGGGTTTCGCTAAAAAACGCTGGCGATACCTGCTATCCTTGTCGGAAATGACTACAGGAGAGAGCAATGTATCCCGTTGACCTGCATATGCATACCGTCGCCAGCACTCATGCCTACAGTACTCTGAGCGATTATATCGCGGAAGCCAAACGCAAAGGCATTAAACTTTTTGCGATTACCGACCATGGTCCGGACATGGAAGATGCGCCGCATCACTGGCATTTTATTAACATGCGCATCTGGCCGCGTCTGGTTGACGGCGTGGGGATACTGCGTGGCATTGAGGCGAATATCAAGAACATTAACGGTGAAATTGATTGCTCCGGAAAGATGTTCGACTCGCTGGATCTGATTATCGCAGGCTTTCATGAGCCCGTTTTTGCGCCGCATGATAAAGAAACCAATACTCAGGCGATGATCGCGACCATCGCCAGCGGCAAGGTGCATATAATTAGTCACCCCGGAAATCCAAAGTATCCAGTGGAGGTTAACGCCATCGCGCAGGCGGCGGCGAAACACCATGTAGCGCTGGAAATCAACAACTCTTCTTTTCTGCATTCGCGTAAAGGAAGCGAAGATAATTGCCGCGCGGTCGCTGCCGCCGTACGCGATGCGGGAGGCTGGGTAGCGTTAGGCTCTGATTCCCATACGGCCTTTACGCTTGGCGATTTCACCGAATGCCGGAAAATTCTGGATGCGGTGAATTTTCCGGAAGATCGAATCCTGAACGTCTCGCCGCAGCGCTTACTGGCCTTTCTCGAATCACGCGGTATGGCGCCTGTACCGGAATTTGCCGAACTTTAATCGTTATTTACGGGAAGATATCAATGAATGAGTTTTCAATCCTGTGCCGTGTGCTGGGATCGTTGTATTACCGCCAACCGCAAGATCCTTTACTGGTTCCGCTGTTTACGTTAATCCGTGAAGGTAAACTGGCGGCAAACTGGCCGCTGGAGCAGGATGATATGCTGGCGCGTTTACAGAAAAGCTGCGATATCACGCAGATTTCCACTGATTACAATGCGTTATTTGTTGGGGAAGAGTGCGCGGTAGCGCCATACCGCAGTGCGTGGGTCGAAGGCGCGGAAGAGTCTGAGGTGCGCGCTTTTTTAACGTCGCGAGGGATGCCGCTGGCCGATACGCCTGCCGATCACATTGGTACTTTATTGCTCGCGGCCTCCTGGCTGGAAGATCAGTCTGCCGAAGATGAAAGTGAAGCGCTGGAAACCTTATTTGCCGATTATCTGCTTCCCTGGTGCAATACCTTCCTCGGTAAAGTTGAAGCCCATGCCGTTACGCCATTCTGGCGCACTTTGGCGCCGCTAACGCGTGATGCGATAGGGGCCATGTGGGATGAACTTCAGGAAGAAGATGAAGAATAATGTGATGTAAATCACTTTTAACTGCAACTGGTTTTACATCATTGCATAAAATGTGTGCGTGATCTCATTAATGTGCCGCTTTTCTGTTATGATGCGCGCCATGAACATACTTCTTTCTATTGCTATCACGACGGGCATCCTTTCTGGAATATGGGGATGGGTGGCCGTCTCCCTGGGGTTACTAAGCTGGGCCGGTTTTTTAGGCTGTACGGCTTATTTCGCCTGTCCGCAGGGCGGCTTTAAGGGATTGTTGATTTCCGCCTGTACGCTGTTAAGCGGTATGGTGTGGGCGCTGGTCATTATTCACGGTAGCGCGCTGGCGCCGCATCTGGAAATTGTCAGTTACGTGTTGACGGGGATCGTGGCATTCCTGATGTGTATCCAGGCAAAGCAGCTATTGCTTTCTTTTGTTCCGGGAACATTTATCGGCGCCTGCGCGACATTTGCAGGGCAGGGTGACTGGCGGTTGGTATTACCGTCGCTGGCGCTGGGGCTAATCTTTGGCTATGCCATGAAAAATAGTGGGCTATGGCTGGCATCACGCCGCGAGCAACATTCAGCGAATACGGCGGTCACAAAATAAAAAAAGCGTGGGGTCTTCCCCACGCTTTGTCGTATTCATCAGGATTCTGGCGGTACTGACAGCTCACGGTATTTCACCAGAATATCATTTTGCCTGTCCGCTTTATTCTGCAAATCCCACAGGCCGCGATCGATACCATCATTAATGAGGAAGATAACGCCGGTTTCAATGGCTGACATCAGACACAGCATCACCGGTTCGTTCGAGGTATAGCCGATTTCGCCTTCCAGTAAGCGCTGGTAATCAATAAAACGGAACACGCCTGCCTGTACTTCATAGGAAAGGATCGTTTTACTGGTGTTCACCGAAGAAAGGATCTCGCCCGTACTGACGTTAACCACGCGCAGGTTGACAGCAATCTGATCCAGCTGATACTGCGTATCGGCGCCAATACCGAAATATCTTGCGCCGACCCCGCCGGATTTGACATTACTTTCATAACCAATAATAGAACCTTCCACCATAATATTTGCCGCCGTCAGCGACTGAAGCGGGATACGGTTATTCATCGCCACGGTGCCGTTTTCCTGGGCTGCGCGAATAATTTTCCGTTCATTCAAAAGATTCTGTAAGCCTTGTCGTTCCAGTGGGATAAACCAGCGCGAATCTTTCAGCGCGGTGACCAACATAGCGGTGGCGCTCTGCGGCACAGCCGTGGAAAAGTTACTTGCCGGGTAAGGTTTAAATTGGCCCGTTTCATCCTGAATGTTATATACCGAAACAAAGATCTTACCGGTGGGAGCAGGTAAGTGCGTCAAATCTTTGTAACTTTGTGCGCGGGGCATTAATGTCGGTTTCGCCGCTTGTTTCGGCGGGGCAGTTAAGCATCCGCTCAACAATAAAACGGCAACCAAAATAAGTAAGCGCGGCATGATTTATATCCTTTAGTGACTGTAGCTTAAAAATCGGTTGACTGAGTTTGTAAACCTGACACTTCGATGGTCGAGGTTCTTCCCGTTTTTCTGTCCGTAACGTTGAGCTGGAGCTGTCCGTCGCGATTAGCGATATCGATAATAAAATCGTTGGTCACCATACGTCCTGGTTTCCCGGTATTAATATTGGTCAACAAGCCGCCCAGAATTTGCGATTGAATAGCCTGCGTAAAGTTATCCAACGCTGAGGGGGTTTCGATACCAAAATCGTTATCATAAGCGGGGTCTTTATATGAATTTTGCGCCTGGGCGCTATTCAATAAAAAGGAACCGTTATTGGGGTTTCCACCAAAGTTAGGATTACGGAACTGGAACGTCATATTTCCAGCCCAGGTTAATGGCGAAAAAAGCATGAGCAGCACTACTGCATGTTTAACACGCATGACAGCCTCCGGATAAAAATCATGTTTTAGAATTCATCACGCGCTAAATCACTCGTACTTAATAGCGTTTGATCTATTTGTCGGCGATTTAATGCTTCCTCTGTTTGCGCTAATGCGAAGACGACGGTTTTCTCGAAGTCTCTTTTCATTGGAAATAAAAAGGTCTGGAAAATAACGTCCTGATTTACCGTTATGGTTATCCAGCTTCCCCAACGCGCACTGGGTCTTTCATTAATGGTCAGATTGCCGGTGTATTCGCTTTCCCATTTGTCGCTGAATGCACGATAGAATTCATGTCCTATCGAAGAGACGGTATGGTCGGTTAACAATCCGGGAACCTCGACTTCAACTTCATTGGCATGCAGGTTTCCGGTAGCGAACAGTAACTCTGCTGCTACAATCCAGGTCAGATAGCGTTTCATGGCCTTACCGCCTGAGATTATCGTTTGCCCATGAAACTGCCTGGGTACGATTTTTGACAGCTATCTTTTTGAAAAGATTATAAAGATGTGTCTTAACCGTATTCTCGCTGATAAATAGCGACCTGGCGATTTCATTATTAGAGGCACCAATACGTAACTTATTGAGGATCTCTTTTTCGCGATGAGTGAGTAATGCGGACTCGGTGCTGTTGTAGCGGTAATTTCCTGAGTGCGTAATCAGGTAACTGGCTAATTTTTGTGAAAAATAACATTCGCCGCGCAGAATACCCTGTAATCCGCTGACCACGTGTTCCTGGTCTTCAGTGGCGTAAAACACGCCGTTAATATGAGGCCAGTTTTCAATTTCACGGTAGGGATAATCGTCAGGGGTATTTAACAATAATGTTTTTATATTATTGTTTTTGCGGCTTAAATTATCCTGCCAATAGTGGATAAGCTTCTTATCCGCTTCCATCATATCCATTAAAACAATGCAACCGGCTGAGATATCTTCCAGAGAACGTTGAATATTATGCAGTTTTCCGGTTATGGCCAGCGATTGCTTTAAATGTTGCAATAATGCCGTAGCTTGCAGAGATGGCTTTGTGATCAACAATAGTGTGTGACCATGACTACTATGGACTTCATTAAACATGATGAAACTCCACTTTTTTTAATCGCACATCTGACAGCTGCCCCCATAAAATAAAGGCACCAGAAGTACTGACAGATGTTGCACTGCTGTGGGTTGAAATAGCCCATTATCCAGAAAGAGAAAAATATTTACGAAAATACTTTTAACTGTTTTCAATCTAGCCATTACAAATCTTAAAGCAAGTGTTAAACTTGTAACAAGATGTAAAAATATATATTAAAATGTTGTTTTTGGGTTTTTTTGAAGTTTAGATTTGATAGTAAAGTTGTACATTTAGCTGTTATTGCATAGATTTAAAAAATCATACAAATTATAATAATTCATTGATTTTTAATCATTTTAATTATTGTGAGTCATGTTTTGATTTTATTTTTTCTTAAAATTTGAGACGTGGCATTAACCTGGACAGCACAAAGACAAAAAAAACGAAGTGTGTCACGTCTTGTGCGTATTGCCCCCCCATGGGAAGCATAAGAACATCCCCATGGTGGCATAACACACACCAACACTTCATTTTTTGGGTGCGCGATACACTCTCTTCTGTGGCCAAAAATCAATTATAAAAAATCACATGGCTATCGTTTTATTAGCACTTTGGTATGAGCTTAAATAACAAAATACCACGCGTGGGTGAGTTATTAAAAATGTTTCCACGGACATACTCTTCATCGTAACGACGCGTTAACAAAAAACGCATGTCGCTAACAAAGCAATAGATAGTTTTCGCTATGTACGACCAGGTCCAGGGTGACAGCATGAAAAACAAATTGTTATTTATGATGTTGACAATACTGGGTGCGCCTGGGATTGCAACCGCGACAAATTATGATCTGGCTCGTTCAGAATATAATTTTGCGGTAAATGAATTAAGCAAGTCTTCATTTAATCAGGCGGCCATTATTGGTCAAGTCGGCACGGATAATAGTGCCAGAGTACGCCAGGAAGGATCAAAACTATTGTCCGTTATTTCACAAGAAGGAGGAAATAATCGGGCGAAAGTCGACCAGGCAGGGAATTATAACTTTGCGTATATTGAGCAAACGGGCAATGCCAACGATGCCAGTATATCGCAAAGCGCTTACGGTAATAGTGCGGCTATTATCCAGAAAGGTTCTGGAAATAAGGCCAATATTACCCAGTACGGTACGCAGAAAACAGCAGTTGTAGTGCAGAAACAGTCGCAGATGGCTATTCGCGTCACCCAACGCTAATACCGTTACGACTTTTAAATCAATCCGATGGGGGTTTTACCATGAAACTTTTAAAAGTGGCAGCATTCGCAGCAATCGTAGTTTCTGGCAGTGCTCTGGCAGGCGTCGTTCCACAATGGGGCGGCGGTGGCAATCATAACGGCGGCGGCAATAGTTCCGGCCCGGACTCAACGTTGAGCATTTATCAGTACGGTTCCGCTAACGCTGCGCTTGCTCTGCAAAGCGATGCCCGTAAATCTGAAACGACCATTACCCAGAGCGGTTATGGTAACGGCGCCGATGTAGGCCAGGGTGCGGATAATAGTACTATTGAACTGACTCAGAATGGTTTCAGAAACAATGCCACCATCGACCAGTGGAACGCTAAAAACTCCGATATTACTGTCGGCCAATACGGCGGTAATAACGCCGCGCTGGTTAATCAGACCGCATCTGATTCCAGCGTAATGGTGCGTCAGGTTGGTTTTGGCAACAACGCCACGGCTAACCAGTATTAATTTAGCGTCTGCGCTAATAAAAAAACAGGGCTTACGCCCTGTTTTTTTTCGGGAGGAAATTATGCATACTTTATTGCTCCTTGCCGCACTTTCAAATCAGATTACGTTTACCACAACTCAGCAAGGCGATATTTACACGGTGATCCCTCAGGTAACATTAAACGAACCCTGCGTCTGTCAGGTGCAAATTCTCTCTGTGCGCGACGGTGTCGGGGGACAAAGCCATACACAGCAAAAACAAACGCTATCTTTACCTGCTAATCAACCGATTGAGTTGTCTCGTCTTAGTGTAAATATATCTTCAGAGGACTCGGTTAAAATTATTGTTACTGTTTCGGACGGACAATCACTGCATTTATCACAACAATGGCCGCCTTCTGCACAGTAGTTTTTGATGGTGGCGGAAATGGATTGGCTGACCTGGGTATTAAAGAGGCGATAAAAGCGTCTCATCGTCTCGGCATGTCGCTAAAAGGTAACGCCGAACCCTCGAGGATGACTAATCATTGAGGAGTTAACATGTCCGTAATCAAGAAAAATATCCCTGCCATAGGCCTGTGTATCTGCGCTTTTTTTATCCATTCTGCGGTAGGGCAACAAACGGTACAGGGCGGCGTTATCCATTTTCGCGGCGCGATTGTTGAGCCACTGTGCGATATTTCTACTCACGCCGAAAATATTGATTTAACCTGCCTACGCGAAGGTAAAAAGCAAATGCACCGGATTGACCTTCGGCAGGCATCTGGATTACCGCAGGATATTCAGTCCATTGCGACGGTGCGGCTGCATTATCTCGATGCGCAAAAAAGCCTGGCGGTGATGAATATTGAGTACCGTTAACGGCGGTGTCATAGATATAAAAAGAGCGACTCTGTTGAAAGCCCTGCTGTACACTTTGCAGATAAGGTGAGACAAAGGGGGGGTTATGACATCACGTCTTCAGGTCATACAGGGTGATATCACTCAACTTAGCGTCGATGCGATTGTGAATGCCGCTAACGCATCATTAATGGGCGGCGGCGGCGTAGACGGCGCGATTCATCGCGCGGCGGGGCCGGCATTGCTGGACGCCTGTAAACTCATCCGCCAGCAACAGGGCGAATGTCAGACGGGACATGCGGTTATCACGCCTGCTGGCAAGCTTTCGGCAAAGGCGGTTATTCACACAGTGGGGCCCGTCTGGCGAGGCGGCGAATACCAGGAAGCTGAGCTACTCGAAGAGGCATACCGGAATTGTTTGCTGCTTGCCGAGGCGAATCACTTTCGTTCCATCGCTTTTCCGGCAATCAGTACCGGCGTTTATGGCTATCCACGCGCCCAGGCCGCTGAAGTCGCCGTCAGGACGGTTTCAGATTTTATTACCCGTTACGCTCTGCCTGAACAGGTATACTTTGTCTGTTATGATGAAGAAACTGCCCGGCTTTACGCAAGATTACTTACTCAGCAAGGCGACGACCCTGCCTGATAAAACACGCCTGGAGCGTGCCGTTGAACCGCTATGCGCGCGCCATCCCGGAGAGTGCGGCATTCTGGCGCTGGATAACAGTCTGGACGCTTTTGCCGCCCGCTACCGCCTGACCGAAATGGCGGCGCGGACGCTGGATGTGCAGTATTATATTTGGGAAGACGATATGTCCGGGCGGCTGCTCTTTTCGGTACTGCTGTCGGCGGCGAAGCGCGGCGTTCATGTTCGTCTGCTGCTGGATGATAACAATACGCCTGGTCTGGATGATACGTTGCGCTTGCTGGATAGCCATCCTAATATCGAAGTTCGTCTGTTTAATCCTTTCTCTTTTCGTACGCTACGCGCGCTGGGATATTTGACGGATTTTGCGCGGCTGAATCGGCGGATGCACAATAAAAGTTACACTGCCGACGGCGTAGTGACGCTGGTCGGTGGGCGCAACATCGGCGATGCCTATTTCGGCGCTGGCGAGGAGCCGTTATTTTCCGATCTGGACGTGATGGCCATTGGCCCGGTGGTCAATGATGTCGCCAATGATTTTGAACGTTACTGGCGCTGTAGTTCAGTGTCGACATTGCAGCAAGTATTATCCCTTTCTGAGCAGGAACTGACGCAGCGTATCGAACTTCCCGAATCCTGGTATAACGATGAGATCACCCGCCGCTATCTGCATAAGCTGGAAACCAGTCAGTTTATGGCGGATCTCGATCGCGGAACGTTGCCGCTGATTTGGGCAAAAACACGCTTGCTTAGCGATGACCCTTCTAAAGGCGAGGGGAAGGCGCAGCGCCATTCGCTTCTTCCGCAGCGATTATTTGACGTGATGGGCTCGCCGACGGAGCGTATCGACATTATTTCCGCTTACTTTGTCCCTACGCGCGCAGGCGTGGCGCAGTTGCTTAATCTGGTCAGGAAGGGCGTGAAGATCGCCATCTTAACTAACTCTCTGGCGGCCAACGATGTGGCGGTCGTTCACGCAGGGTACGCGCGCTGGCGAAAGAAATTACTGCGCTATGGCGTGGAGCTCTACGAACTGAAACCGACCCGCGAACATGAAACCGCCGTACATGATCGCGGACTCACCGGGAACTCAGGTTCCAGCTTACATGCTAAAACGTTCAGTATTGATGGTAGTAAGGTGTTTATCGGATCGCTTAATTTTGATCCCCGTTCAACGCTTTTAAATACCGAAATGGGCTTTGTCATTGAAAGTGAGACGCTGGCGACGCTTATTCATAAGCGTTTTACGCAGAGCCAACGCGATGCGGCCTGGCAGCTGCGGCTGGATCGCTGGGGACGAATTAACTGGATCGATCGTCAGCAAGAAGAGGAAAAGGTGTTAAAGAAAGAACCCGCTACGCGTTTCTGGCAGCGAGTTCTGGTACGGTTGGCGGCAATTTTACCTGTGGAATGGTTGCTGTGAACCCGCGCGCGGAAAACTACCCGATCGCGGCGCGGCTTTCTTGTTTTACCGGCGGTTTACCTGAAAAGAGAAATTTCAGGAGCGGGATGCGTAAATGAATTTCATACAGAATTAACGCAATACCCATAACAAATATCAGCCCGCACAAGAACCCGATCAGGTTGGAGGTGATATGCGGTGTAATATACGCGCCAAAGAAAAGCGTTAAGGGATGATGCACCAGATAGATAAACAGCGAAGCATTCACGAAATAGGTGACACGCGCGGACTGGAAGTTTAACAAGCGATGCCCCAGTGAGAATACCACGTTCACCATCCACAGCCCCATGACCATCGTAATCACGGATTCGGTTTCGTACATCCAGGCGTCGCCGCTCCCATAACGTTGATTCAGCAGATACGCGATAAAAGCAACGGCAGCGCCTAAAGTGCATCCGCGTGAGGGCGTGGTGAAGCGCGCTTTCAGATCGGGGTGAATGAAGGCCAACGCGCCGAGAATAAAAAATGGCACATAAAATAGCGTTTGCATCACAATAAAATTGAACATGCCGTCACTGAGGATTGCTGGATATACGATGAAAATAATGCGCCTGATAGCGGCGTAAGCGATCCCCAGCAGGAAAAAAATAAGCGAAAGTTTGGCCAGTGAAATAGCGGCGGGACGAGGCTTGCTTGTTTCCTGCCTTTTTTGGAACCAGGTAAAAATCCCGATGCTGACTGTGGTTAATATCACCAGCACCAGTAAAAACCACAGATGTGAAATGAGTTCCCACGCTAACGTATTATATTTTTCATAGGCAGAGAGTGTAGGCCAGTTCTCTGTTTTCTCTTTGACATATTGCAACAGGATAAATTGCGGCAAGGTAAGCAAAGGGATTGCGGTAAGCATGGGAATACCCACACGTTCTACCCGTACTTTCCACCAGCGTTTTAACGGATAACGTAAAAACAACATGTACGAAAAATAACCAGAAATAACAAAAAACACCTGCATACGAAAAGCGTGGATAAAATCGTTAAACAGGGTTAGCCACCACGATGGCGCGGCGCTATTGACATGCCAACTGTGAGTGGAATAGATCAACGAGATATGAAAGGGAATCCCTAACAACATCAGCCATGCGCGGATAGAGTCAAGAAAATATTCGCGCGGCGCGGGTACAGAGCTCATATAAGGTCACGTATTCTCAGATTTTTCACCTTATCCATAAGGCGAATTATAGTTACATTCGGTAGCAACCCTACACCAACTCCGACAACCTGTCTCCAGGATAAGCACGCAAAGTGAAAACAGGCGCGGGAGGTGCTTAATCCATGAGCCAGCGCGCTGAACAAAGCCTGGATTCAGTTGTCGTAATGCCTGATTATCCATTAAAATGGATCGGATCGATATAAGCACACAAAGGGGGAAGTGCTTACTTATTATGAAACATAAACGACAAATGATGAAAATGCGTTGGTTGGGCGCAGCTATTATGTTAACGCTCTACGCATCATCGAGCTGGGCGTTCAGTATTGATGACGTGGCAAAACAAGCTCAATCTTTAGCCGGGAAAGGCTATGAGGCGCCTAAAAGCAACTTGCCCTCCGTTTTCCGCGACATGAAATATGCGGATTATCAGCAGATCCAGTTTAACAGCGATAAAGCCTACTGGAACAACTTAAAGACCCCTTTTAAGCTCGAATTTTACCATCAGGGGATGTACTTCGATACGCCGGTCAAGATTAACGAAGTGACGGCGACGACGGTCAAAAGAATCAAATACAGCCCGGATTACTTCAATTTTGGCAATGTTCAGCATGATAAAGACACGGTAAAAGATTTAGGCTTCGCCGGGTTCAAAGTCCTGTACCCCATCAACAGTAAAGATAAGAACGACGAAATCGTCAGTATGCTTGGCGCCAGCTATTTCCGCGTGATCGGCGCAGGCCAGGTATATGGCTTATCTGCGCGCGGCCTGGCGATTGATACCGCCTTACCATCTGGTGAAGAGTTTCCCCGCTTTCGCGAGTTCTGGATTGAGCGTCCAAAACCCACCGATAAGCGTTTGACCGTCTATGCATTACTCGATTCTCCGCGCGCGACCGGCGCTTACCGTTTTGTGATCATTCCTGGCCGCGATACCGTGGTGGACGTGCAGTCAAAAGTCTATCTGCGCGATAAAGTAGGCAAGCTGGGCGTTGCGCCATTAACCAGTATGTTCCTGTTTGGGCCAAACCAGCCGTCGCCGACGACCAACTATCGTCCGGAACTGCATGACTCGAACGGCTTATCCATTCATGCGGGTAATGGCGAGTGGATTTGGCGTCCGCTGAACAATCCAAAACACCTCGCGGTGAGCAGCTATGCGATGGAAAACCCTCAGGGATTCGGCCTGTTGCAGCGCGGCCGCGAGTTCTCGCGCTTTGAAGATTTAGACGATCGCTACGACCTGCGTCCAAGCGCCTGGATTACCCCGAAAGGCGACTGGGGCAAAGGTAAGGTTGAACTGGTTGAAATTCCGACCAATGATGAAACCAACGATAACATCGTCGCTTACTGGACTCCGGATCAATTGCCGGAACCGGGTAAAGAGATGAACTTCAAGTACACTCTGACCTTCAGCCGCGATGAAGATAAACTTCATGCGCCGGATAATGCCTGGGTGCTGCAAACACGCCGCTCAACGGGCGACGTTAAACAGTCAAATCTGATTCGCCAGCCCGACGGCACTATTGCCTTTGTGGTGGATTTCGTTGGTGCCGACATGAAAAAACTGCCGCCGGATACGCCTGTCGCTGCGCAAACCAGCATTGGCGATAACGGTGAAATCGTTGACAGTAATGTACGCTATAACCCAGTCACTAAAGGCTGGCGTTTAATGCTGCGCGTGAAAGTCAAAGACGCGAAGAAAACCACGGAAATGCGTGCCGCATTGGTGAATGCCGATCAGACGCTAAGTGAAACCTGGAGCTACCAGTTACCTGCCAATGAATAAAACAACTGAGTATATTGACGCACTGCTGCTTTCTGAACGTGAGAAAGCGGCATTGCCGAAAACTGACATCCGCGCCGTACATCAGGCGCTGGATGCCGAGCATCGGACTTACTCGCGAGAAGACGATTCACCGCAGGGTTCCGTAAAAGCCCGCCTTGAACACGCCTGGCCGGATTCATTGGCGAAGGGGCAGTTAATTAAAGATGATGAAGGGCGCGATCAGTTGCAGGCTATGCCAAAAGCGACGCGCTCTTCGATGTTTCCCGATCCCTGGCGAACCAACCCGGTTGGCCGTTTCTGGGATCGCCTGCGTGGGCGGGATGTAACGCCGCGCTATGTTTCTCGTCTGACAAAAGAAGAGCAGGCGAGCGAGCAAAAATGGCGTACCGTCGGCACTATACGCCGCTATATTTTGTTAATTTTGACTCTGGCGCAAACCGTTGTCGCGACCTGGTATATGAAGACCATTCTGCCTTATCAGGGATGGGCGCTCATCAATCCTATGGATATGGTGGGGCAGGATATTTGGGTCTCCTTTATGCAGCTCCTGCCCTACATGCTGCAAACCGGTATCCTGATTTTGTTTGCCGTGCTGTTCTGCTGGGTGTCAGCCGGATTCTGGACGGCGCTGATGGGCTTCCTGCAACTGCTTATCGGGCGCGATAAGTACAGCATCTCCGCGTCTACGGTTGGCGATGAGCCCCTCAATCCGGAACACCGGACGGCGCTGATCATGCCTATCTGTAATGAAGACGTTAGCCGCGTTTTCGCCGGTCTGCGCGCGACCTGGGAGTCCGTTAAAGCCACAGGCAACGCCGCGCATTTCGACGTCTATATCCTTAGCGACAGTTATAACCCGGATATCTGCGTGGCGGAGCAAAAGGCGTGGATGGAGCTTATTGCGGAAGTGCAGGGCGAAGGCCAAATTTTTTACCGTCGCCGCCGCCGCCGTATGAAACGCAAAAGCGGCAATATTGACGATTTTTGCCGCCGCTGGGGCAATCAGTACAGCTATATGGTGGTGCTGGACGCGGACTCAGTGATGAGTGGCGAGTGTCTGAGCGGGCTGGTGCGCCTGATGGAAGCGAATCCAAACGCCGGGATTATCCAGTCTTCGCCGAAAGCGTCGGGGATGGATACTCTGTATGCCCGCTGCCAACAGTTCGCGACCCGTGTTTATGGGCCGCTGTTTACCGCCGGGCTGCACTTCTGGCAGTTGGGAGAGTCGCACTACTGGGGGCACAATGCCATTATCCGCGTGAAACCGTTTATCGAGCACTGCGCTCTGGCGCCGCTGCCGGGAGAAGGTTCGTTCGCCGGATCGATTCTTTCTCACGACTTTGTGGAGGCGGCGCTAATGCGTCGGGCAGGGTGGGGCGTCTGGATTGCCTACGATCTCCCCGGCTCCTATGAAGAGCTGCCGCCAAACCTGCTGGATGAGCTTAAACGCGACCGCCGCTGGTGTCACGGCAACCTAATGAACTTTCGTCTGTTCCTGGTGAAAGGAATGCACCCGGTGCATCGCGCCGTGTTCCTGACGGGGGTAATGTCATATCTGTCCGCGCCGTTATGGTTTATGTTCCTCGCGCTTTCTACCGCGCTGCAGGTCGTTCATGCGTTAACAGAGCCGCAATATTTCCTTCAGCCGCGCCAGCTTTTTCCAGTCTGGCCGCAGTGGCGTCCGGAACTGGCAATCGCGCTGTTTGCGTCAACGATGGTGCTGCTGTTCCTGCCGAAGCTGCTCAGTATTATGCTGATCTGGTGTAAAGGCACCAAAGAGTATGGCGGTTTCTGGCGCGTTACGCTGTCGCTGTTGCTGGAAGTGCTGTTCTCCGTGTTGCTGGCGCCGGTGCGTATGCTGTTTCATACCGTGTTTGTGGTCAGCGCGTTTCTCGGCTGGGAAGTGGTCTGGAACTCACCGCAACGCGACGATGATTCTACGCCGTGGGGAGAAGCCTTTATGCGTCACGGCTCTCAACTGCTGCTGGGGCTGGTCTGGGCGGTGGGTATGGCGTGGCTGGATTTACGCTTTCTGTTCTGGCTGGCGCCGATTGTCTTTTCGCTGATTCTGTCGCCATTTGTTTCGGTGATCTCCAGTCGTTCAACGGTAGGATTACGCACCAAACGCTGGAAGCTGTTCCTGATCCCGGAAGAGTATTCGCCGCCTCAGGTGTTGGTCGATACCGATAAATATCTGGAGATGAATCGCCGCCGTATTCTGGACGATGGTTTTATGCATGCGGTATTTAACCCGTCGCTTAATGCGCTGGCGACCGCGATGGCCACCGCGCGTCACCGTGCCAGTAAGGTGCTGGAAATAGCCCGCGATCGTCATGTGGAGCAGGCGCTAAACGAAACGCCGGAGAAACTGAACCGCGATCGGCGTCTGGTTTTGCTCAGCGATCCGGTGACGATGGCGCGTTTACACTATCGGGTCTGGAATGCGCCAGAGAGATACTCTTCCTGGGTAAACCATTATCAGTCTCTCGTCCTGAATCCGCAGGCGTTGCAGGGACGAGCATCGTCAGCGGGATAAGGTCTTCAGGTCTGGAGTGAGGTGAAAAATACCGGCGTGATGCCGGTATTTTTATAGTGAAATGAGGTATCAGGTGCGTATATTCGCGGTGAGCATAATGGTGATTACCCTGAGCGGCTGCGGCAGTATTATCAGCAGAACGATCCCCGGACAAGGACACGGCAACCAGTATTACCCTGGCGTGCAGTGGGATATGCGTGATTCCGCATGGCGCTATATCACTATCCTCGATCTGCCCTTCTCACTGATCTTCGATACACTGCTACTGCCGCTCGATATTCACCACGGGCCTTATGAGTAATTAACGCTCATCCCATTCGTCTGCCGCAGTACGGCCTTCCTCGGTATCAAGCGGGGGTTCAAGCTGGAATTCCCCTTCATCCCATTCATGCAAGGTATTCTCTTCCTGCCATTCCTGGCGGATCTCTATCTCATCATAATCGCCGTCAAACACGCTCTGCGCGGCTTCACCACTCAGCATCGGCAGACATTCGCCATCTTCACCTTCATCGGCGAAAAATTCGACCTGCCACATGATGTCCCCATCCTGCAGTACATATTTCTGAACGTTGAACTGCTGCACATTCGCTTCATCTTGTTCGAGGCCTGGATGGTCAGCCAGAAATTCTTCCCGGGCTGCATCGATAGCTTCTTCCAGCGTGGCATACATGGTCATCAGTGTCTCCCTTTGATTTGACGAGGTATTTAGGGAAAGAATAGCTGATTCTGTGATATTGCAAGTATGAAAGCGCAAAAATCATTCTATTGCCAGTCTGCGCCGTCGTAAGCTGTTCCATGAATAGATAGCATTGAACAACACCACGCCTGCCGTGACGCAGAATACGGCGCGGAAGCCATAGCTCGCGGAAATTGCGGCGCCCATGAGAGGGCCGGTGACGTTGCCGATATCGCGGAAAGATTGGTTGTAACTGAATATGCGCCCGGCTATCTGGTTGGTAGAGTTGTAAACCAGCAGAGTTTGAACGGCTGGCAGCAGCGCGCCATCCGCCGCGCCAAGCAGAAACCGCAATAGCGCGAGCTGCCACGGCGTTTGCACAAAAGACATTGGAATCAGCAGCAGTACGGAAATAATCAGCGCGACGATAAGGATCTTTTCCGGGCCAATTTTGTCGCCGAGCTTGCCGAGTCGGGGGGCGCTAAGTAATGCCGCCACGCCGGGAACGGACGCTATCATCCCGCTAATGAACGCAATATTACTGACATTTCCCGCGAGTTCGCGCACATAGAGCGTCAGGATGGGCGCAATAGACCCCGTCGCCACCTGAATAATCAGCGTGGTGACAAACAGGCTTAACACCAGGCGGGGATTTTTTAACGAGGCGACCACTTCCCGAACGTGAAGCATCTCTTTTTTGCTCACCGGCAGGAAATTCTCGCGAATAAAAAAGAAGGTGAGCAGAAAACAGATAAACAACACGCTGGCGGTAATAAAAAAGACCGGGCGAAGGCCGTAATGGTCGGCGAGCAGACCGCCCGCAAGTGGGCCAAGCAGAGCGCCGCTGACGCCGCCAGTAGAGAGCGTCCCTAACGCCCAGCCGCTTTTATGGCGCGGCACCTGAGTGGCGATGAGCGCATTGGCGTTGGGAATAAATCCGCCCAGCAGGCCTAATAACGCGCGGAGGATCAGAAATTGCCAGATATTTTGCGCCATGCCCATTAACAGCATCACAATGGCCATGCCGAGAGCGGAACGCAACAGCATAATCTTACGCCCTTTACGATCCGCCAGACCGCCCCAAAAAGGGGAAGCGATAGCTGAAAAGAGGAACGTAATACTAAAGACCAGCCCGGACCACATGTTGAGCGCGCTATGGCCTGTTACGCCGAGTTGCTCAACGTAGAGAGGGAGAAAAGGCATGACCAGACTGAATGCCGCGCCGGTTAAAAAACAGCCCAACCAGGTAACGGTTAGATTGCGTTTCCAGTTTATGGGGACATCAGAGGGTGACATAGCGTTCCACAGTATGATGCGCGGTTTGCGCTATCATCAATTTAATTATGAGCGTACTAATTATAATTATGCGCCGACCTTACCAGCCTCGCAATGTGGGGAGCTTTTAAAGCTAAAAGAGGGGAAAAATTGCAGCCTGACGGCTGCAATCCTGTCAATAGCGCGATGGTACGCCTTCAGGGCGAGTTTTAAAGCGGCGATGCAGCCACATATACTGCTCTGGTGCCATCATAATGCACTGCTCGACAATTTTATTCATCCATGCGGCAGTCGCTTCTGCGCTCTCCAGCGGAGGCGAATATTCCGCAGGAAGAATGATCAGTTCGTAGCCTTTCCCATCGGGTTTACGGCGAGGCACGAAGGGGATAATACAGGCTTTAGACATGCGCGCGAGCATCCAGGTACCGGAGGTCGTGGCAGCCTGGTCGACAGCGAATAATGGTACAAAAACGCTGGCGCGCGGGCCATAATCGTGATCCGGCGCATACCAGATCAATTCGCCGCTTTTCAATGCCTTAACCATGCCTTTCAGATCTTTGCGATCCAACATCGATTTATTGGAGCGTAAGCGTCCCCAGGTCTGTAACCAGTCGAGCAACGGATTATCATTCGGGCGATAAACTCCAATACCCGGGTTATGCATACCAAACATGCGGGCGCCAAACTCAAGGGTAAGGAAATGTATTCCTACCAGAATGAACCCCAGTCCCTGCGCCTTAACTTCACGGATATGCTCCAGACCGCTCGCTTCCATCCAGCGGTTCACTCGCCGATCGGGCCAGAACCAGGCCATGCCGGTTTCCATCACGCCCATACCGACGGATTCAAAGTTTTTGACCACCATGGTGTGGCGTTCCTGCGCGCTCATTTCCGGAAAGCATAATTCAAGGTTGCGATAGGCGATTTTCGCGCGGCGTTTCATTACGCGTCGCGCCAGGTGGCCCAATGCGCAACCCAATTTATAGATGACCGGGTAGGGGAGTTGCACGACCAACCAAAGCGCGCCTATACCCAACCAGGTTAACCAATAGCGCGGGTGCAGTAAGGCCACGGAGAACTTAGGCAACTTCGTCATTTCTATCCTGTCTTTCAACGAACAATTCCTCGTATTCTCGCATCTTTTTGCGTTGAGCAAAAATATGTAGCAGGAGAGTGGCGATTAAATCGACAATTGTTGTTAATTATTTAGTGTAAAGCAGGAAATGTAGCGCAAAATGTGTGGATGTAAATTGGCGAGACTTGCCTTATCATGCCTGCCCACTTTATTTTTTGCTGATTGCAGGATACGTACACCATGCCAGTGTTACACAACCGCATCTCTAATGACGAGCTGAAAGCCAAAATGCTGGCGGAAAGCGAGCCGCGTACGACAATTTCTTTTTATAAATATTTCACAATCGCCTCGCCGCAACAGACGCGGGACGCGTTGTATCAGGTGTTTACGGCGTTGGACGTTTTTGGTCGCGTTTACCTGGCGCATGAAGGCATCAATGCGCAAATCAGCGTGCCGCAAAGCAAGCTCGAGACGTTTCGTCAACAGCTTTATACGTTCGACCCCGCGCTGGACGGGCTGCGTTTAAATATCGCTCTGGAGGATGACGGAAAGTCATTTTGGGTGCTGCGTATGAAAGTTCGCGACCGTATCGTTGCTGACGGTATTGATGATCCGACTTTTGACGCCAGTAATGTCGGCGATTATCTGAAGGCGGCAGATGTGAATGCGATGCTGGACGATCCTGACGCGGTCTTTATTGATATGCGCAACCATTATGAGTATGAAGTCGGCCATTTCGAAAATGCTCTGGAAATCCCGGCGGATACGTTTCGTGAACAGTTGCCAAAAGCGGTTGAAATGCTGCGGGAACATGCAGATAAAAAGATAGTGATGTACTGTACCGGCGGTATTCGTTGTGAGAAAGCCAGCGCCTGGATGAAACACAACGGTTTCAATAAAGTCTGGCATATTGAGGGTGGCATCATTGAGTACGCCCGTCGCGCGCGCGAGCAGGGGCTTCCCGTTCGCTTTATCGGCAAAAACTTTGTATTTGATGAACGAATGGGCGAACGAATCTCGGATGAGGTTATCGCGCATTGCCATCAGTGCGGCGCGCCCTGCGATAGCCATACCAACTGCAAAAATGACGGTTGCCATCTGCTGTTTATCCAGTGTCCGCAGTGCGCCAGTAAATTTAACGGCTGCTGTAGTGAACAATGCTGTGAAGAGTTGGCCTTGCCGGAGGAAGAACAGCGCCGACGTCGCGCGGGTCGCGAGAACGGCAACAAAATTTTTAATAAATCGCGTGGTCGGCTTAATAGCAAATTGAGCATTCCCGATCCGGCTGAGTAATATTTTGCCGGATAGCCGCGTAAAGGCCGCTATCCGGCATTTCGCCAGGCGTTACTTCTGCTGAACGCCTTCTACTGAGATGATAAGCTCAACCTCTTGTGAGGCCGGGCCGAGATCGGTAGTTATATTGAAATCTTTCAGCTTAATTTTTCCTTCGGCCTCAAAGCCCGCGCGTTTACCGCCCCACGGATCGTCGCCCTGGCCCATCAGCTTCGCTTCCAGCGTCACCGGTTTAGTCACGCCATTGAGCGTCAGATTGCCGGTAATATCCAGTTCATCGCCCTCTTTTTTCACGCTGGTAGAGGTGAAGGTTGCCTGCGGGAATTTCGCAACATTAAGAAATTCCGCGCTACGCAGGTGTTTGTCACGTTCGGCATGGTTAGTGTCGACGCTATTGGTGTTAATGGTCACGTTCACTTTGTCTGCCGACGGATTTTTTTCGTCAAAAGTGAACGTGCCGTCGAAATCTTTAAAGGTGCCGTATAGCCAGCTGTAGCCCAGATGCTGAATGCGGAAATTGACGAACGCATGTTGGCCTTCTTTATCAATTTTATACTCCGCCGCCACGGCGGAACCGGTCGTGAATAACAAGGATGCGAGGGTGAATCCCAGCAGGTTTTTTTTCATTTTTGAGCTCCATAGTCAGATGACGACATTCCTGTCATACGTTTCAGTGTGTCGTCTTTATCGATGAAATGGTGTTTTAGCGCCATAACCCCATGCGAGAGCGAGATAATGACCAGCGACCAGGCAAACCACAGATGCAGCGTTCCGGCGATGTCAGCCTGCGCGCCCGCGTCCGTAAGCGTGGCCGGAATCTCAAACCAGCCAAAGACGCTAATCGGTTTACCATCGGCGGTGGAAATCAGGTAGCCGCTAATGATTATTGCAAAGAGCAGGAGATACAGGAGAAAATGACCCGCGGCGGCGCCAGCGCGCGTTAAACGGGAATAGCTGGTCAACGCAACGGGCGGCGGAGAATAAAGCCGCCAGATAATACGCACGATCAGCGCCATCATCAGTAACATGCCAATACTTTTATGTATTTCCGGTGCCTGGTGATACCAGCCGTCGTAATAACTGAGCGTGACCATCCATAAACCCAACGCAAACATGCCATAGACCACCAGGGCGGTCAGCCAGTGGAGCGCGGCGGAAACCACGCCATAACGCTGTGGAGTATTTTTAAATTGCATAAACACACCAATGAATATTTCACGAGAGAATGAAAATGGCGTGGAAAAGCGCCGAATGCAACTTATAAATAAGAATTTGAATGATATTTATTTTTATTTCAATAATTTTGATGTTGTTTGCGGTTCAGCTTCAGAAGTTTCGAGATATTTCCCCCTGATAACCGCGCAACGGCAGGAACTGGCATTATTGCCGTGCTTCAACGTTATGAAATAAAAAGTGAGGAACTTTCAGGAAGTGTCAGTTAACGTCAGTGAAAAGCAATCAGAAGAAAAGGAGATAAACAATATCCATCACCGCCAGCAGCGACCAAAGAATAACGTAAAGCATGAAATGTTCGCGAATATTATTCATCAGAAAATGAAAGAGACGACGCATAGCTTACCTTAATAAACAGCCCCTTTACGGGGCCGACAAATTATTGGCTAAAACGGGAAAGCCGGAACGGCGTCAGATCAAAGGAGGGCGTTTTTCCCAACGCAAAATCCGCAGCGATTTCTCCTAACACCGGGGCGAATTTAAAACCATGTCCGCTGAGTCCAGTGATGACAAGCGTATTCTCATGGCCAGGCAGCGTATCGATAATAAAATCCTCGTCCGGCGAATTATCATAGGTACATGCCGCCCCATGTAAACAACCGCCGATACCCGGCAGTACATTACGCAAGAAAGGAAATGCTTCCGCGCCATCGCTGGCAACGGCGGCAAAGGGCTTGCGCTCTTCCGGAGCCTGTATTAGCTGTCCGCCATTGTGTTTGCCGATTTTTAACTCGTCGTTCTCCGCCGGGAAGCCGTAATATTGATCGCCGTTGGGCATTTCGCCGGTAAAGGCCGGAAAGCGGTTTTTAGTACTGTAACGTCCATCCGCCTTAAACCAGGCAAAAACTTTACGTACGGGCTGAACGGGCAGCTCCGGTACCAGCGCTTTGACCCAGGTGCCCGCGCTAATCAGCGCTTTGCTGGCGTGGTAGCAGCCTTCACTCGTCTCTATCGTCACACCGTTATCATCATGGTGAATATGGCTTACCGGGCTGTTGAATAGCTGTGCGCAGCCTGCTTCTCGGGCCAGACGAAGCCATGTGGTAATGGCTAATTCGCTGCGCAGGAAACCGGAGTCAGCTTCAAACAGCCCGATATAATTATCGGGCACGCGAATTTCCGGCCAGCGCGTCATGAGGGCCGTCGCGTCCAGGCGCTCGACGTTCAATTGCCACTGTTGCGCGCTTCGTGCGACGTTGGCTAAGAAAGCGGAATCGGCCGGTCCGAGGTTGACGACGCCGGAGCGGACAAAAATAGGCTCTTCATTGTGTGTGGAGAGTTCATCCCAAAGCGCCTGGGCGCGAAGCACCAGCGGGACATATTTTTCGCCTTCACCATAAGCGTGGCGGATAAGACGGGTATCGCCGTGGTGGCTGCCCTGTTGATGAGGCGGCATATGCGCATCGGTCATCAGGACCTTTAGCCCGGCGCGGGTGGCGTAATAACCAGCGGCGGCGCCAACCGAACCGCTGCCGATAATAATAAGGTCGTATTTCATCAGCTTCTCTCTGCTATCGCGATGATTTCAGGGTAAATAACTGCGCTGAGATATACAAGCCAGAAATAAGTGAGGCACCTTACGGTGCCTGAGAGAGGGGGAGCGCGTCACGCTAATGGCGACGATACTCGTTTTCCTGGTAATCACCTGATTCTATTTTGGCGATGCCGGCTTCTAATATTGAAATAAATTGCCTGGCTACATCTGTCGTTAACCAGAGCGTTTGACCAACTTCAGTCCCTTCCGGTTCCGGACGATTTGGGGTCTGGTAGTGCAAACGCAGCATCAGCGCATCATAGCTATCGACGGTGCTGATGTCCCATCCTACAAGCGGATGGGTCTGAATGACTTCATTATTCTTTTCCATCATGCCCCCCTGGTACGTGTTATAAGACAACGGTTCTCGAGGTTCAATGCGTGTTTTTCTTCTGAAGCAACTTCAGTATACCAATTAATAAGGCTATTCACTGCGTTTTTAAAGAGACCGGAGGATAAATTTCTCTTTTTAAGAATTATATGAACAATAAAGCGGCAGTTCATTCATATTTTTTTAGGATGTTGTGCAATTATTTTGACGGTCAGGCGAAATATTCATCAGTTGCGCAAATAAAAAAGCCGGGGCGACCCGGCAAACATACATCACTGCATATCATTTTTTATTCATTGATGAACCAGTCATCAGCGCTCTCCCAGGTCTCCTGGAGAATCTCGCTAATGCGTTCTTTGTCCTCTTTTGATGCGCCAATGACGGACAAGTTGTTGGCGGTAGCGTAACGTACGGTGACGTTACCCAAGTTCTCAGGAAAATGATGGCTAATACGACGGGAGAGTTCGCCCGCCAGCGCATCAATCGCACCGGCAGGCAGAGGTGACGTTTTGGCTATAGTGACTTCAATACGCATAATGGCCCCCTGTTGAATATACTGGATATATATACAGTTAAATCCAATATATAGCAACAAGTAAGCGCATTTTTTATTTTTTTACTGACCAGCGTACTGTTTCACCCGCTAAAAAAGGCACCAGCGAATCATCAGCCAGCGCGATATTTTCCGGTATCTGTTGTTCATCGCGAACCAGTTCCACCCACCCCGTATTCACTGGCAGGCCATAGAATTGCGGGCCATTGAGTGAACAGAACGCTTCAAAGTGCGCCAGCGCGTTCATTTCCTCAAACACGGCGGCATAACTGCCAAGGGCGGAGGGGGCGTTGAAACAACCAGCGCAGCCGCAACTGGTCTCTTTACGATGACGTGAATGCGGCGCTGAATCCGTCCCCAGGAAGGCGCGCGTAAAACCACTGGCAACCAGTTCGCGTAACGCCTGCTGGTGAATATTGCGTTTCAGAATCGGCAGACAGTACAGGTGAGGACGAATGCCGCCAACCAGCATATCATTACGGTTAAACATTAAATGTTGAGGCGTAATGGTAGCCGCCAGGTAGTCGTTGCCGTCACGGACATACTGCGCGGCATCTTTGGTCGTGATGTGTTCAAAGACCACTTTAAGCGCGGTCAGACGCTGGCGTAGCGGTTCCATTACGGTGTCGATAAAACGCGCTTCGCGATCGAAGATATCAACATCCGCATGGGTCACCTCACCGTGGACCAGTAATGGCATTCCGAGTTTTTCCATCCGCTCCAGTACCGGCATGATAGCGTCGACTGACGTTACGCCATGACTGGAGTTAGTGGTGGCATTGGCCGGGTAAAGCTTAGCCGCAGTAAACACGCCTTCATGGAAACCACGCTCCAGTTCATCGGCATCGAGCGAATCCGTTAAATAGCAGGTCATTAACGGCGTGAAATCATGCCCGGCGGGCACCGCATCGAGAATACGCTGGCGGTAGGCGATCGCTGCATCAACGGTCGTGATGGGGGACGCCAGGTTCGGCATCACGATAGCGCGACCATAAATTTCGCTGGTATAGGGTACGACCGTTTTTAACATGTCGCCATCGCGAAGGTGAACGTGCCAGTCGTCCGGGCGGCGGATCTTTAAAACCTGGGATGGTGCAGTCATTAATAAGCTCCGGCTGAGGAATAGTCTTTTTGCCGGAAACAAAGGATAAGCGGAAACGTTTTCGTTTGCACGTAAAAAAAGGGCGCGAGCGCGCCCTCCGAAATCAATTGGTGAAAGGAATAACGATTTCACCAGGTTTAACTTCAATGCCTTTCGCGA
Source organism: Salmonella sp. JXY0409-18 (assembly GCF_020268625.1). Lineage (NCBI taxonomy): Bacteria > Pseudomonadati > Pseudomonadota > Gammaproteobacteria > Enterobacterales > Enterobacteriaceae > Salmonella > Salmonella sp. JXY0409-18. The sequence continues at coordinate 2,685,512 of NZ_CP084216.1, read as the reverse complement.
GTTTCTTCGCTAACGCTTCGCCTTTACTGCTGTCCTCACGCAACACGTAAGCGGGCCGCTGGTTAAAGTAGCTACGTAAAGACTGATTTAAATAGGGCAGGAGCGTTTGTAGCACCGATTGCATTTTCTCCGGCGTCACGGTGGCGTCTACTACTTCCATCTCCTGAAGATAGATGGCGCCTTTTTCTTTATCAAAGACCGGCAGGGCTTTTAGCTTGAGTTTCATCGTCGCTTTTTGACTGCCAAACAGGGAATTCATATCCAGCCTGGCATCGCCAGTAAGGGTGACTTTATTAGGCTCTTCCCGACCAATCTGGCTGACAAGGTTAGTCAATACGATATGCGCGTCGGCAATGCCGGGCAGACCAATATCTTTTGAGAAATTATTCCGTTTTTCAAGCGCTTGATTGATTTCTTGTTCGCTAATGGTGTATTGCGTAAGTTGATTACAACCCACTAACAGGCCGCTAACTACCAGCGCAGCGGCAAAAAAAAACTTTTTCATGGCGTTCCTTAGCATGTTGCCTGTGCCCTAATCTTGACACAAAGCAGCATGTCGCGCCAGCGGACATGGCGCCACTAGAAAAAGCTGAAAAAGGCGGCAAGAAAGGGTTGCCGCCTGGCGGGCGTTAGATAGCCATTGAGGAGAGTAAATTAATTTGCGTCTGCTTTGCCATATTATCGCGATAGTCCGCGACTTTTGTCGGCCAGTGAATACCGGCGACCAGCGTCAGATTACGCAGAAGCGGAAACAGATGAATATCATCTTCCGATAATTCGCCGTTAACGGCGTTAGGCTGTACGATGAGTTTATCCAGCAAACGTAAATCATCGCCGATCTTTTTAATCAGTCCGGCAGAGTGCGCAAGATGGTTGTCAAAACTGCCAGATGAGGCTTCTTTTTTGCGGATAAAATACTGGCGCGCCGCAGGGGTAGAAAATTCATCGAAAGCGGATTTTGCAAATCGCGGCAGCAGTAGCTGATTAACGTAACCGTTAACTTTGCGCAACCACTCCTCAATGGCTGGATTGCGTTTCCCGGTTAACAGCGGTTTGCCGTCGAGGTTGTCGACATAATGTACAATATCCATACTTTCAGGAAGGTAGCGACTATCATCCTTTTGCAGGATGGGCACCATCTTTTGACCAATCATCCGGGTGGGCGTCGCCTCGTCGTCATTTTGTAACACGTTAAGTTCAACGGGGATGTTCTTCAGGCCGAAAATCATGCGGGCTTTAACGCAGAAAGGGCAATGATCGTAAATATAAAGCTTCACGTTTCTCCTCCATTTGACTGTCGGTTCCTGACCAGTATGGAGGAGATAGCGACAGGTATCAAATCAGGCGCCGGGTTCCAGCATCCGGCGCGGCGTGCGTTTATGACTAAATTGCCAGCCTAAAGCCAAAAAGGTGATAAAGCCGATAATACCGAGCATCATCCACGGTAGTTCAGGCTGCGCAAGCGCTTTACCCATATCAAACAACCAGCCGCCGCCGATATAACCAATCGCGCCGCCAATGGCTAATCCCAGACGGCTAAAGCCCATATAGCTTCCCCGCGCCCTCGCGTCCGCGAGCGACGCGCTGAGCGTTTCGCGCGCCGGTTCGGCGATAACCGAGCCGATGTAGAAAGCGCAAATAAGCGTAAAAAGCTGTTGTAAATTGCCCACCATCCCGATGGGGATCATGCTCAGCGACATGACGAGTAAACCAGCCATCAGCCGATGCTCCAGCCGAAAACGCTTTTCGCTCCAGCGGGCAATCGGGTAGAGCAACGTCAGCGAGAGACACGCTTCGATAGCGTACATCCATTTCACGGCAGCAGGCGAACCGGCGATATCGTTTACCATAATCGGCAGCATTAACATGACCTGTACCGCCAGCATATAATAGCCCGCCAGCGTCAGCACGTAGGTGACAAACCTTTTATCGCTCATGACGCGGCGCATTCCTTCACGCACCGGCGTTCTGACCGTTGATAGCTTCCAGGCCGGAAGCAGCCATGCGTTGAAAAGGGCGCATAATATGAACAAAATAGCGCCCGTCGCGCAGACCAGGCGAAAATCGTATTGTAGCAACCAGCTTCCCAGCAGCGCGCCAATCACCGCACCCGCGCTGTCCTGCATCATCAACAGAGAGAAGAAGCGGCCCCGTTGCTCCGGACGAATTAATTTGACCACCAGCGCTGAGCGCGGCGGGTCGAAAAGCGTACCGCCGAGACCGGAAAGAAAGCAGGAAAACCACAAGAGCCAGGGCTCATGCGCGATACCCATAGTGGCAAAGCCGGCGGCGCGCATCAGCATACCGGTGACAATCATCGGTTTCGCGCCAAAGCGATCGGCGATGGCGCCGCCAAAAATGCCCAGACCTTGTTGAATAAACTGGCGCAGGCCGAGCGCGATCCCTACCATTACGGCAGCCCACCCCATTTGATCGACAAAGCGAATAGAGATGAGCGGGAAGACGACGAAAAAACCCAGCACCACTAACATGTTATCGATGAGAAGAAAATATTTACCCAGGTTCCTCGCCTGCGAGACGCGCGACATTTCCCCTCCCGGGAAATAAAAGATGAGCGTCTTCTATTCTGCGGCGGCGTTTCGTTTTTTCCTACCGTTAGCGGGACAATATTTTTTTATCAAAAGTCCTTTTTAATCGAGAGTTTTCATCAAAATGTGGCAGCAATTCAAAAAATGACGATTTGCGCTTTTCACAGAGCCTGGTTGCGCAGGTATAGTAATGTTACTGGCGTGCTGAAGACGTTACAGGAAGGAGTAGGTATAGAATGTTTGGCTATCGTAGTAACGTGCCAAAAGTGCGCTTAACCACCGATCGTCTGGTGGTACGTTTAGTGCATGAGCGTGATGCCTGGCGTCTGGCCGATTATTACGCGGAAAATCGTCATTTTTTAAAACCCTGGGAACCGGTCCGTGATGAAAGTCATTGTTATCCTTCAGGATGGCAGGCGCGTCTGGGAATGATCGGTGAATTTCACAAACAGGGCTCCGCCTTCTATTTCGCGCTACTTGATCCGGAAGAAAAAGAAATTATCGGCGTGGCGAATTTTTCCAATGTGGTGCGCGGTTCTTTTCATGCCTGTTATCTGGGCTATTCCATTGCGCAAAAGTGGCAGGGGCAGGGGCTGATGTTTGAAGCCTTAACCGCTGCGATTCGCTATATGCAGCGCACTCAGCATATCCACCGTATCATGGCGAACTATATGCCGCACAACAAACGTAGCGGCGCGTTGCTGGCGCGGCTTGGCTTTGAAAAAGAAGGCTATGCGAAAGATTACCTGTTGATTGATGGACAATGGCGCGACCATGTCCTGACGGCGTTAACCACGCCGTTATGGACGCCGGGGCGTTGAGCGGCTTACGGAATGAGAGGCAAAGGGAGAAAACGATGAAATATGAATTAACCGCCACTGAAGCGCGAGTGATTGGCTGTCTGCTGGAAAAGCAGGTGACAACGCCGGAACAGTATCCGCTTTCCGTCAACGGGGTGGTGACAGCCTGTAATCAGAAAACCAACCGTGAACCGGTGATGAACCTGACGGAACAAGAGGTACAAGAACAACTCGATAACCTGGTGAAACGCCACTTTTTGCGTACGGTCAGTGGGTTTGGCAATCGCGTCACCAAATATGAACAGCGCTTCTGTAATTCCGAATTTGGCGATCTGAAACTTAGCGCGGCGGAAGTGGCGCTCGTCACTACGCTGCTGCTGCGCGGCGCGCAAACGCCCGGCGAGTTGCGTAGTCGGGCGTCGCGGATGCATGAATTCAGCGATATGGCGGAAGTTGAATCCACGCTGGAACGGCTTGCCAGTCGTGAGGACGGCCCGTATGTCATCCGTCTGGCGCGTGAACCGGGTAAGCGCGAAAGCCGTTATATGCACCTTTTTTGCGGCGACGTCGATGAACTGTCTCTCCAGACGTCTGCGCCGGAAAGTGCGTCGGGCGATCTTCAGTCGCGCGTCGAAGCGCTGGAAAGCGAAGTGGCGGAGTTAAAGCAACGGCTGGATTCTTTGTTAGCTCACCTGGGAGAGTAATGTGAGAACATTACGGATTGGCATTGTCGGATTAGGCGGTATTGCGCAGAAGGCCTGGCTGCCGGTATTAACCAACACCGCCGGATGGACGTTACAGGGCGCCTGGTCTCCTTCGCGGGATAAAGCCTTACGTATCTGCGAAAGCTGGCGCATACCGTATGTGGATTCGCTGGCGAATTTAGCGTCCGGCTGCGATGCAGTCTTCGTCCACTCCAGTACCGCAAGCCATTATGCCGTGGTCAGCGAACTTCTCAATGCCGGCGTCCATGTTTGCGTGGATAAGCCGCTGGCGGAAAGTCTACGTGATGCCGAACGGCTGGTGGCGCTGGCGGCGCAAAAAAAATTGACGCTGATGGTTGGCTTTAATCGCCGTTTCGCGCCGCTGTACCGCGAACTGAAGACGCGCCTCGGTACTGCGGCGTCACTGCGTATGGATAAACATCGTACCGATAGCATCGGGCCGCACGACTTACGTTTTACTTTGCTCGATGACTATCTGCATGTCGTGGATACCGCTCTGTGGCTGGCGGGCGGCGAGGCGCGCCTTGCCAGCGGCACGTTGCTCACCAGCGAGTCCGGCGAAATGTGCTATGCGGAACATCATTTTTCCGCCGACAAACTACAAATTACTACCAGTATGCACCGGCGCGCCGGAAGTCAGCGTGAATCGGTCCAGGCCGTCACCGACGGCGGGCTGTATGACGTAACGGATATGCGTGAATGGCGCGAAGAGCGCGGGCAGGGTATTCTCATCAAACCCATTCCGGGTTGGCAAACGACGCTTGAACAGCGTGGTTTTGTCGGATGCGCGCGACATTTCATTGACTGCGTACAAAATCAGACGGTTCCGGAAACGGCGGGGGAGCAGGCGATTTTGGCCCAGCGCGTCGTGGAGGCGCTGTGGCGGGACGCCATCAGCGAATAATCCTCTGTAACATCTGGCGGTAGTAATTCATCGTAATCCAGGTACTATACCCTCAATAATTCGAGTTGCAGAAAAGCTAACGCACATGCAACTCGAAGTATGGCGGGTATATATGCCCACTCTACATAATACCTCTTTTCACAGTGAATAATGGCAAACCGTGGGGAGTCTGTAAGGCCTGATAAGACGTTTTAACGTCGCCGTCAGGCGCGGTGATACAGCCGGATACGGCAGAAGTTGCGTTATCCGGTCGATGGATCAGCCATGCAGGAGTTTTACGCCAGGGTCTGGAATACAAAAGAAATGAATTTATTGAAATCGCTGGCTGCTGTCAGCTCGATGACTATGTTTTCACGCGTGTTGGGCTTTGCCCGTGATGCGATTGTCGCCAGAATTTTTGGCGCAGGGATGGCGACCGACGCCTTTTTTGTGGCGTTTAAACTCCCCAATCTACTACGCCGGATCTTTGCCGAAGGCGCTTTTTCTCAGGCCTTTGTGCCTATCCTGGCGGAATATAAGAGCAAGCAGGGTGAAGAAGCGACGCGGATCTTTGTCGCTTACGTTTCCGGCCTGTTGACGCTGGCATTGGCCGTCGTGACGGTGGCCGGTATGCTGGCCGCCCCGTGGGTGATTATGGTAACCGCGCCGGGTTTTGCCGATACTGCGGATAAATTCGCGCTGACGACGCAACTGCTGCGGATTACGTTTCCCTATATTCTGCTGATCTCGCTGGCTTCACTGGTTGGCGCCATTCTCAACACCTGGAATCGCTTCTCCATTCCCGCTTTTGCGCCGACATTTCTTAATATCAGCATGATCGGTTTTGCATTATTCGCCGCGCCATACTTTAATCCGCCGGTGCTGGCGTTAGCCTGGGCAGTCACCGTCGGCGGCGTGCTGCAACTGGTGTATCAACTTCCGTATTTGAAAAAGATCGGTATGTTGGTGCTGCCGCGCATTAACTTTCGCGACACCGGGGCGATGCGGGTGGTCAAACAGATGGGGCCGGCGATTTTGGGCGTATCCGTCAGTCAGATCTCCCTTATCATCAATACCATTTTTGCCTCGTTTCTGGCCTCCGGCTCGGTCTCATGGATGTACTATGCCGATCGGTTGATGGAGTTCCCGTCCGGCGTGCTGGGCGTGGCATTGGGGACCATCCTGTTGCCGTCATTGTCGAAAAGCTTTGCCAGCGGCAATCATGATGAGTACTGCCGCCTGATGGACTGGGGGCTGCGTTTGTGCTTTTTACTGGCGTTGCCGAGCGCGGTAGCGTTAGGCATTCTGGCGAAGCCGCTGACGGTCTCGCTGTTTCAGTACGGTAAATTCACCGCCTTTGATGCGGCAATGACGCAGCGGGCGTTAATCGCCTATTCGGTGGGGCTGATTGGCTTGATCGTCGTAAAAGTGCTGGCCCCGGGCTTCTATTCTCGCCAGGATATTAAAACGCCGGTGAAAATCGCCATCGTGACGTTAATCATGACGCAGTTAATGAACCTGGCGTTTATTGGACCGCTGAAACACGCCGGGCTGTCGCTCTCTATTGGTCTGGCGGCATGTCTCAATGCGTCGCTGCTGTACTGGCAACTGCGCAAACAGAATATCTTTACGCCACAACCGGGCTGGATGTGGTTCCTGATGCGTCTGATCATTTCCGTACTGGTGATGGCCGCCGTATTGTTCGGCGTGTTGCATATTATGCCGGAGTGGTCGCAAGGGTCGATGCTATGGCGTTTGCTACGTTTGATGGCGGTAGTGATCGCGGGTATCGCGGCCTATTTCGCCGCGCTTGCCGTGCTGGGCTTTAAAGTGAAAGAGTTTGTTCGCCGGACGGCGTAAATTCAGTGCCTGATAGCGCTGTGCTATCAGGCCTACAAGGCATTCAGGCCGGAAAGGCGCAACGTCGCCATCCGGCACTGATTAGATAGAAATTTTTTTACCGCCGCGGTGAGAGACGGAAGTCTGACCGTCAGCCCCGTACAAGGTCGGCTCCTGGTGAGGTTTCAGCACCTCCAGCGCCTGTTGATTACGCTCAATTTGCCCTTCCAGTAGCCAGCCGTTGTGCTGGTTGAGGTCGCGAAGATGCTGCGTTTTTTCGGTAATCGCCTGCCAGCGCTCTGCAATGTCATCGTTTGCGCTACGCTGCGCGTTCTGCTCCAGACGGCGCTGTTGTTCCAGATAATCCAGCGTCGCCAGCAACGAGCTTTTTTCTTCTGTAATACGCTGTAGCTGGCTGCCGTTAATCTGGCCTACGGAAAGCTGTTGTTGCTCGGCGTCCATCACCGTCTTCAGGTCATTCAGGACGGTGGTCATCTGGTCAAGTATTTCTGACAAACGAGTCATACGCTTATTTACTCTGTAAGTAGCTCTGCGCCTCGCGAATGAGCGAGTCTGCTATTTTTCCCGTATCCATTTTTAACTCACCGTTACGGATAGCTGTTTTTAATGCTTCGACGCGTTCCATATTAATGTCGCTGACGCCTGGCTGCATGAGCTTCGCTTGCGCGTCGCTTAACGTTACGCTGGCGCTCGTCGCGGCGGACGTTTTTTCCTGACGCGTTTTTTGTACCGGCGTATCGCTGGTTTCGCGCGTCTGGACAGTGCTAACGGGTTTCAAAGGTGAGGTACGGTCAATGCTCATTTATTTATCCTCATCGAGGGTTACGTTGTAGCGGCCAGCTACCATCATGGTTGAATATCTCATCGGCAGCCGCGACAAAATCTTTACACAATTATAGGTTAATAAGAATATTCCCATCAGAATCGACGGTTCCACTCACGATTTGACCCGATGTCATGCGCACGCGCGCATTTTGCGCGACGGCGGCATTATTCATCGCCTGACCTTCCGCATTGACGCTAAACCCCTCGCCATTGGCGATGACCTGTACTCGTTGCCCCGCTTTGACGCGCCAGGCCTGACGTATCATCGTAAGCTGTACCGGCTGCCCAGGAGCGAGATCGCGCAAACTGACGGCATCCTGAATCTGACGGATATCCAGTACCGTCCGCGGCGGTAACTGATCCAGCCTGCCACGTTTTAGCGTGACGTTGGCCGGCGTCAATTTTCCGCCGCGCGCGACGGGCGCGGCAACGGCGACATAATTGCCGGTCGCTTGCACATTCACCTGCAAATAACGTTTTTCATTGGCGCAGCGCGCCACCACATTGACGTTGCCCCACAGCTTCGCGCTGCCCGTCATGCTGAAGGCTGGCTGCTCGCAGCTCGGCAGCAGATTAGGCGATGAACGGAGCGTGACAACCACCTCATCGCTGAAGCCAGCCAGACGCTGGGAAAACCACGTGGTCAATTGGGCGTTGATGTCCTGCGCCATTGTCAGGGGGCTGAACAGCAAAGCCGCCACGGCGAATCCTCGTTTTAACGTTTGCATGGTACTTCCCCCTGGTTGATGTCATGACAGGATTCTACCCGTGTGAAGCAAGCATCAACGCAATAAATAGCGACGCATTTTGCGTTTATTCCGGCGATAACGCGCGCGTGAAGGCATTTAAGCTGTCGGCTGAATTTTGCCATTTGCGGAGGAGATATGCTCGACAGGCTCGATGCCGCCTTACGATTTCAGCAGGAAGCGCTAAATCTGCGCGCGCAACGTCAGGAAATATTAGCGGCGAATATCGCCAATGCCGATACGCCGGGGTATCAGGCGCGCGATATTGATTTTGCCAGTGAGTTAAAAAAGGTGATGGTGCGTGGACGGGAAGAAACCGGCGGCGTCGCGTTAACGTTGACTTCCTCTCACCATATTCCCGCTCAGGCGGTCTCTTCTCCCGCAGTGGATCTGCTTTACCGCGTACCCGATCAGCCTTCTTTGGATGGTAACACCGTAGATATGGACAGGGAACGTACGCAGTTTGCGGATAACAGTCTCAAATATCAGATGGGGCTTACCGTTCTGGGTAGCCAACTCAAAGGCATGATGAATGTGCTACAGGGAGGAAACTAATTCGTGGCGCTGTTAAACATTTTTGATATTGCCGGATCGGCGCTTGCCGCGCAGTCCAAGCGGTTGAACGTTGCGGCCAGTAACCTGGCGAATGCGGATAGCGTCACCGGCCCGGACGGACAGCCTTATCGCGCCAAACAGGTGGTTTTTCAGGTGGACGCCGCGCCGGGTCAAGCCACTGGCGGGGTAAAGGTCGCCAGCGTGATTGAAAGTCAGGCACCGGAAAAGCTGGTTTATGAGCCAGGCAATCCGCTGGCGGACGCTAATGGTTACGTCAAAATGCCCAACGTCGATGTGGTCGGCGAAATGGTTAACACGATGTCAGCCTCGCGCAGCTATCAGGCAAATATCGAAGTCCTGAATACCGTAAAAAGCATGATGCTTAAAACGCTGACATTAGGCCAGTAAAGGAGGCGCGTATGTCTATTGCCGTAAATATGAATGACCCGACCAACACGGGCGTCAAAACGACGACCGGCAGCGGGTCGATGACCGGAAGCAACGCTGCCGATCTGCAAAGCAGTTTCCTGACCTTACTGGTCGCGCAATTGAAGAACCAGGACCCGACTAACCCATTACAAAATAATGAGTTAACGACACAGTTGGCGCAAATCAGTACCGTGAGCGGCATTGAAAAACTGAATACGACGCTGGGGGCTATTTCCGGGCAAATCGATAATAGTCAGTCCCTACAGGCGACCACGCTGATTGGACATGGCGTTATGGTGCCTGGCACCACAATTCTGGCGGGTAAAGGCGCGGAAGAAGGGGCCGTGACGTCCACGACGCCGTTTGGCGTGGAATTGCAACAGCCTGCGGACAAAGTGACGGCAACCATTACCGATAAAGATGGCCGGGTGGTACGGACGCTGGAGATCGGTGAGTTGCGAGCCGGGGTACACACCTTTACCTGGGATGGTAAGCAAACGGACGGAACAACGGTACCGAATGGTTCTTACAACATTGCGATTACCGCCAGCAATGGCGGGACGCAACTGGTGGCGCAGCCGCTGCAATTCGCTCTGGTACAGGGTGTGACGAAGGGCAGTAACGGCAACCTGTTGGATCTGGGTACCTACGGCACCACCACACTCGACGAAGTTCGGCAAATAATCTAAGCCCTTACACTTATCAGGAGTCAGTCATGTCTTTTTCTCAAGCGGTTAGCGGCCTGAACGCTGCGGCCACCAACCTTGATGTTATCGGTAATAACATCGCCAACTCCGCCACCTATGGCTTTAAGTCCGGTACGGCATCATTTGCCGATATGTTTGCCGGTTCCAAAGTGGGGCTGGGCGTAAAAGTGGCGGGGATTACCCAGGATTTTACCGACGGTACGACAACGAACACCGGGCGCGGGCTGGATGTCGCGATTAGCCAGAACGGTTTTTTCCGCCTGGTAGACAGCAACGGTTCCGTGTTCTATAGCCGCAACGGCCAGTTCAAACTGGACGAGAACCGTAACCTGGTCAATATGCAGGGGATGCAGTTGACCGGCTATCCGGCCACCGGTACGCCGCCGACCATTCAGCAGGGGGCGAATCCTGCGCCGATCACCATTCCGAACACGCTGATGGCGGCGAAATCGACCACCACCGCGTCAATGCAGATCAACCTGAACTCGACGGACCCTGTACCGTCTAAAACGCCCTTTAGCGTGAGTGATGCGGATTCGTATAACAAAAAAGGCACCGTCACCGTTTATGACAGCCAGGGTAATGCCCATGACATGAACGTCTATTTTGTGAAAACCAAAGATAATGAATGGGCCGTGTACACCCATGACAGTAGCGATCCTGCAGCCACAGCGCCGGCGGCACCATCAACCACTCTGGTATTTAACGCAAACGGGACACTGCAATCCGGCGGTACGGTGAACATCACCACCGGTACGATTAATGGCGCGACAGCGGCCACCTTCTCCCTCAGCTTCCTTAACTCCATGCAGCAGAACACCGGGGCTAACAACATCGTCGCCACCAATCAGAACGGCTATAAGCCGGGCGACCTGGTGAGCTACCAGATTAACAACGATGGCACCGTAGTTGGCAACTATTCCAACGAACAGGAGCAGGTGCTGGGGCAGATTGTGCTGGCTAACTTCGCCAACAACGAAGGTCTGGCATCCCAGGGCGATAACGTCTGGGCGGCGACGCAGGCCTCCGGGGTTGCGCTGCTGGGGACTGCCGGTTCCGGCAACTTCGGTAAGCTGACGAACGGCGCGCTGGAAGCCTCTAACGTGGATTTGAGTAAAGAGCTGGTGAATATGATCGTCGCGCAGCGTAACTACCAGTCGAATGCGCAGACCATCAAAACCCAGGACCAGATCCTCAATACGCTGGTTAACCTGCGCTAAGCGCCTGACGGGATAGCTTAATGGATCACGCAATTTATACCGCCATGGGGGCGGCCAGCCAGACGCTTAACCAGCAGGCGGTAACGGCCAGCAACCTGGCTAATGCCTCAACGCCGGGCTTTCGCGCGCAGCTTAACGCGCTACGCGCGGTGCCCGTTGATGGCCTCTCTTTAGCGACGCGCACGCTGGTTACGGCGTCGACGCCGGGGGCGGATATGACCCCGGGTCAGTTGGACTACACCTCCCGCCCACTGGATGTCGCGTTACAGCAGGACGGCTGGCTGGTGGTGCAAGCGGCGGATGGCGCTGAAGGATATACCCGTAACGGGAATATCCAGGTGGGCCCGACCGGGCAGTTAACCATTCAGGGACATCCGGTTATCGGCGAAGGCGGCCCGATCACCGTTCCTGAAGGGTCGGAAATCACCATTGCGGCAGACGGCACGATCTCCGCGCTCAATCCCGGCGACCCGCCAAACACGGTGGCGCCCGTTGGGCGACTGAAGCTGGTCAAAGCGGAAGGCAATGAGGTGCAGCGGAGCGATGACGGTTTATTCCGCCTTACCGCCGAGGCACAGGCTGAACGCGGGGCGGTACTGGCCGCCGATCCGTCAATTCGCATTATGTCGGGCGTGCTGGAGGGCAGTAACGTCAAGCCGGTTGAAGCCATGACCGACATGATCGCCAACGCACGTCGTTTTGAAATGCAGATGAAGGTTATCACCAGCGTAGATGAGAACGAAGGGCGAGCTAACCAACTGCTGTCGATGAGTTAATACAGGACATTTTATGATCAGTTCATTATGGATCGCCAAAACCGGTCTGGACGCGCAGCAAACCAATATGGATGTGATTGCCAATAACCTGGCAAACGTCAGCACCAATGGTTTTAAGCGTCAGCGCGCGGTATTTGAAGATCTGTTGTATCAGACCATTCGCCAGCCGGGCGCGCAGTCGTCCGAGCAGACGACGCTGCCTTCCGGGCTGCAAATCGGTACCGGCGTGCGTCCGGTCGCCACGGAGCGTCTGCACAGTCAGGGGAACCTGTCGCAGACCAACAACAGTAAAGATGTGGCGATTAAAGGGCAGGGCTTTTTCCAGGTCATGCTGCCGGACGGTACGTCTGCCTATACCCGCGACGGCTCTTTCCAGGTGGATCAGAATGGTCAACTGGTGACGGCGGGCGGTTTTCAGGTGCAGCCGGCAATCACCATTCCGGCCAACGCGTTAAGTATCACCATTGGCCGCGACGGCGTGGTCAGCGTGACCCAGCAGGGGCAGGCCGCGCCGGTTCAGGTCGGGCAGCTTAACCTGACCACCTTTATGAACGACACCGGTCTGGAAAGCATCGGCGAGAACCTCTATATCGAAACGCAATCGTCCGGCGCGCCGAACGAAAGCACGCCGGGGCTCAACGGCGCGGGGTTGTTGTATCAAGGGTATGTCGAAACGTCGAACGTTAACGTGGCGGAAGAGCTGGTGAACATGATTCAGGTTCAACGCGCCTATGAAATTAACAGTAAAGCAGTATCGACGACCGATCAGATGCTGCAGAAACTGACGCAACTCTAAGGGGCCGCCGGTGGGGATACGCCACCGGCTCCCTGATTTTGAAGATGAAGGTAATGCAAAAATACGCGCTTCACGCTTACCCAGTTATGGCCCTGATGGTCGCGACGCTGACAGGATGCGCCTGGATACCCGCTAAACCGCTCGTGCAGGGGGCGACCACGGCGCAGCCGATACCTGGCCCGGTACCGGTGGCGAATGGCTCCATATTTCAGTCTGCGCAGCCGATTAATTATGGCTATCAGCCGCTTTTTGAAGATCGTCGACCGCGTAATATCGGCGATACGCTCACGATTGTGTTACAGGAAAACGTCAGCGCCAGTAAAAGCTCGTCGGCAAATGCCAGTCGCGACGGCAAAACCAGCTTTGGTTTTGATACGGTACCGCGTTATCTGCAGGGATTATTCGGTAATTCCCGCGCGGATATGGAGGCCTCCGGCGGCAACTCTTTTAACGGTAAAGGCGGCGCGAATGCCAGCAATACCTTTAGCGGCACGCTAACCGTGACCGTCGATCAGGTTCTGGCCAATGGCAATTTACACGTCGTGGGGGAAAAACAGATCGCGATTAATCAGGGAACGGAATTCATCCGCTTCTCCGGCGTGGTAAATCCACGCACCATCAGCGGCAGCAACTCTGTTCCCTCGACACAGGTGGCGGATGCGCGGATTGAATATGTCGGGAACGGCTATATTAACGAAGCGCAAAATATGGGCTGGCTGCAACGTTTCTTCCTTAATTTGTCGCCGATGTAAGCGAGGTGTATGTGTTTAAAGCTCTTGCAGGAATCGTTCTGGCACTGGTTGCCACTCTGGCGCACGCCGAGCGTATTCGGGATCTGACCAGTGTCCAGGGAGTACGGGAAAACTCGCTGATCGGTTACGGGCTGGTGGTCGGGCTGGACGGTACGGGCGACCAGACGACCCAGACGCCATTTACCACCCAGACGCTGAATAACATGCTGTCACAACTGGGGATTACGGTCCCCACCGGCACCAACATGCAGTTGAAAAACGTGGCGGCGGTGATGGTGACGGCGTCGTATCCGCCTTTTGCGCGACAGGGACAAACGATCGATGTCGTCGTTTCCTCAATGGGGAACGCTAAAAGTCTGCGTGGCGGGACGTTATTAATGACGCCGTTAAAAGGGGTGGACAGCCAGGTGTATGCTCTGGCGCAGGGCAATATTCTGGTCGGCGGCGCGGGCGCTTCCGCAGGCGGCAGTAGCGTGCAGGTTAACCAGCTTAATGGCGGGCGCATCACTAACGGCGCGATTATCGAACGCGAGTTGCCGACTCAGTTCGGCGCTGGCAACACCATTAATCTGCAATTGAACGACGAAGATTTTACGATGGCGCAGCAAATTACCGATGCCATCAACCGCGCCCGCGGTTACGGCAGCGCCACTGCGCTTGATGCGCGAACGGTACAGGTACGCGTGCCCAGCGGCAACAGCTCGCAGGTGCGTTTTCTGGCGGACATTCAAAATATGGAAGTCAACGTGACGCCGCAGGATGCAAAAGTCGTGATCAACTCGCGTACCGGTTCGGTGGTCATGAATCGGGAAGTCACGCTGGATAGCTGCGCTGTGGCGCAGGGCAATTTGTCAGTGACAGTCAATCGCCAGCTCAACGTCAACCAGCCGAATACGCCATTTGGCGGCGGGCAGACCGTGGTGACGCCACAGACTCAGATAGATTTGCGTCAGAGCGGCGGATCGCTACAGAGCGTGCGTTCCAGCGCCAATCTGAACAGCGTAGTGCGCGCGCTGAATGCGCTTGGCGCGACGCCGATGGACCTGATGTCGATTTTGCAGTCCATGCAGAGCGCGGGCTGTCTACGCGCCAAACTGGAAATCATCTGATGATCGGAGACGGTAAATTGCTGGCCAGCGCGGCCTGGGATGCGCAATCTCTGAACGAACTGAAAGCGAAAGCGGGCCAGGACCCGGCGGCGAATATCCGTCCTGTGGCCCGTCAGGTGGAAGGGATGTTTGTTCAGATGATGCTGAAAAGTATGCGCGAGGCTTTACCCAAAGATGGTTTATTCAGCAGCGATCAGACCCGTCTGTATACCAGCATGTATGACCAGCAGATCGCCCAGCAGATGACCGCCGGTAAGGGGTTGGGGCTGGCGGATATGATGGTTAAACAGATGACGGGCGGGCAGACGATGCCTGCAGATGATGCGCCGCAAGTACCGCTTAAATTCTCCCTGGAGACGGTAAACAGCTATCAAAATCAGGCGCTGACCCAACTGGTGCGCAAAGCCATACCGAAAACGCCGGACAGCAGCGATGTGCCGCTCTCCGGCGACAGTAAAGACTTTCTGGCCCAGCTTTCGCTCCCGGCGAGGCTGGCCAGCGAACAAAGCGGGGTGCCGCATCATCTGATTCTGGCGCAGGCGGCGCTGGAGTCGGGCTGGGGGCAACGGCAAATCCTGCGGGAGAATGGCGAACCCAGCTATAACGTATTTGGCGTGAAAGCGACCGCCAGTTGGAAAGGGCCGGTGACGGAAATCACCACCACTGAATACGAAAATGGCGAAGCGAAAAAAGTGAAAGCGAAATTCCGCGTCTATAGCTCGTATCTGGAGGCGTTATCGGATTATGTCGCGCTGTTAACGCGTAACCCACGCTACGCTGCCGTGACCACTGCCGCCACGGCAGAGCAGGGCGCAGTGGCCCTGCAAAACGCCGGATACGCCACTGACCCGAATTACGCGCGTAAATTGACCAGCATGATTCAGCAGTTGAAAGCGATGAGTGAAAAGGTCAGCAAAACCTACAGCGCGAATCTCGACAATCTCTTTTAAATTGCTCAAGTCCACGTAGTCGCTGCCGATAACAACGAGTATTGAAGGATTAAAAGGAACCATCATGTCCAGCTTGATTAATCACGCCATGAGCGGACTTAACGCCGCGCAGGCCGCGTTAAATACGGTCAGTAATAACATCAACAATTATAACGTTGCGGGTTATACCCGGCAGACAACTATTCTGGCGCAGGCAAACAGTACGTTAGGGGCTGGCGGCTGTATAGGTAATGGCGTTTACGTTTCAGGCGTACAGCGCGAATATGATGCGTTTATCACTAATCAGCTACGCGGCGCGCAAAACCAGAGCAGCGGCTTGACCACGCGCTATGAACAAATGTCGAAAATCGACAACCTGCTGGCCGATAAATCCAGCTCACTGTCTGGTTCGTTGCAGAGTTTTTTTACCAGCCTGCAAACGTTAGTCAGTAACGCGGAAGATCCTGCGGCGCGTCAGGCGCTGATTGGTAAAGCGGAAGGGCTGGTAAACCAGTTCAAAACCACCGATCAGTATCTGCGCGATCAGGATAAACAGGTCAATATCGCGATTGGCTCCAGCGTGGCGCAAATCAACAATTACGCGAAGCAGATAGCTAACCTGAACGATCAAATCTCCCGTATGACGGGCGTAGGCGCGGGCGCATCGCCGAACGACCTGCTCGATCAGCGTGATCAGTTGGTCAGCGAGCTTAACAAGATCGTTGGCGTCGAGGTGAGTGTACAGGACGGCGGCACCTATAACCTGACGATGGCCAATGGCTATACGCTGGTGCAGGGGTCGACGGCGCGTCAGTTGGCGGCGGTTCCCTCCAGCGCCGACCCGACGCGAACGACTGTCGCTTATGTCGATGAGGCCGCCGGTAACATCGAAATTCCGGAAAAGTTGCTGAACACCGGTTCGCTCGGCGGATTACTGACATTCCGTTCTCAGGATCTGGATCAGACTCGTAATACGCTGGGCCAGTTGGCGTTAGCGTTTGCCGATGCGTTTAACGCGCAGCATACCAAAGGTTATGACGCCGACGGCAATAAAGGGAAAGACTTCTTTAGCATTGGCTCGCCGGTGGTATATAGCAACAGTAATAATGCCGATAAAACGGTATCGCTAACCGCTAAGGTGGTCGACAGCACGAAGGTTCAGGCGACGGATTATAAGATTGTTTTTGACGGTACAGACTGGCAGGTTACTCGCACTGCGGATAACACTACCTTCACGGCGACAAAAGATGCTGACGGAAAACTGGAGATTGACGGTCTGAAAGTGACGGTAGGGACCGGCGCACAGAAAAACGACAGTTTTCTTCTCAAGCCGGTCAGCAATGCTATCGTCGACATGAACGTTAAAGTGACAAATGAAGCCGAGATTGCGATGGCGTCTGAGTCAAAACTCGATCCTGATGTGGATACCGGCGACAGCGATAACCGCAATGGTCAGGCATTGCTGGACTTACAAAACAGCAATGTAGTGGGCGGCAACAAAACCTTTAACGATGCTTACGCCACGTTGGTCAGCGATGTGGGTAACAAAACGTCAACGCTGAAAACCAGCAGCACCACGCAGGCGAATGTGGTTAAACAGCTTTATAAACAGCAACAGTCGGTTTCCGGCGTTAACCTCGACGAAGAGTACGGCAATTTGCAGCGTTATCAGCAGTATTATCTGGCGAATGCGCAAGTATTGCAGACCGCGAATGCGCTGTTTGATGCGTTACTGAATATTCGCTAAAGGAGAAGGATGACATGCGTATCAGTACCCAGATGATGTACGAACAAAATATGAGCGGCATCACTAATTCTCAGGCCGAATGGATGAAGCTGGGCGAGCAGATGTCTACCGGTAAGCGCGTTACCAACCCATCTGACGATCCGATCGCCGCGTCGCAGGCGGTAGTACTCTCTCAGGCGCAGGCGCAGAATAGCCAGTACGCCCTGGCGCGTACGTTTGCCACCCAAAAAGTGTCGCTGGAAGAAAGCGTACTCAGTCAGGTGACGACGGCGATTCAAACCGCGCAGGAAAAAATCGTCTATGCCGGAAACGGCACGTTAAGCGACGATGACCGCGCGTCGCTGGCGACGGATTTACAGGGGATCCGCGATCAGCTGATGAACCTGGCAAACAGCACTGACGGCAATGGTCGCTATATCTTTGCCGGGTATAAAACGGAAGCGGCGCCATTCGACCAGGCGACAGGTGGTTATCATGGCGGCGAGAAAAGTGTTACCCAGCAGGTGGATTCCGCACGCACGATGGTAATTGGTCATACGGGAGCGCAAATTTTTAATAGCATCACCAGCAATGCGGTGCCGGAACCGGATGGCTCGGACTCCGAAAAGAATCTGTTTGTCATGCTCGATACGGCAATTGCCGCACTCAAGACCCCGGTGGAAGGCAATGACGTGGAAAAAGAAAAGGCCGCTGCCGCCATTGATAAAACCAATCGCGGCTTAAAAAATTCGCTCAATAACGTCCTGACCGTTCGTGCGGAACTGGGAACGCAACTGAGCGAACTCAGTACGCTGGATTCACTGGGAAGCGACCGTGCGCTGGGACAGAAGCTGCAGATGAGCAACCTGGTAGATGTGGACTGGAACTCGGTCATTTCCTCCTACGTCATGCAACAGGCGGCATTACAGGCGTCCTATAAAACGTTTACCGACATGCAGGGAATGTCGCTTTTCCAGTTGAACCGGTAACGCCTCTTTTTGAAACATATCACGAAACTGGATATGTTTTGTCTGCCCGCGCCATCCACCCCGGCGCGGGCATTTTTTTAGTCGTCATTGAGTTAGTGGTCATATTGTCGCGCCCGTAGCGACGCCATCCGTACGTATTATCCCGCCCGATCTCATAAACGCCTGGAGTGACTAAAAGACGCCATGGGGTGAAGCATCGCCCTGTAAGGGGCATAAAAAAGCCGACCTGGCGGTCGGCTTTGTATCAGCATTTACATCATTCTACCGGCTGTGGGCGTGTCGCCGGGGCGCTGGCGACACGTGTGGCGCTGTGTCCGCCTGCTGCGCCTTTACCTTCAAAGTGGAAGGAAGGACGCTGCCAGTCGCTATGGTGCGGGGTTTCCGGCACATATTCCGGCGCTGGCGCACGCGTCATCGGCGCGCTGGCGTGGTTGTGATCGTCAACACAGACAACGTCCTGCGGCTTTTCCACCACCTGGGCCGGTGCGATAACGGTTTCTTCTGCCGTGTGCTCCACAACAGCCGCTTCCGCTTTTGTCTCTTCTTCTGGCTCGACAACGACAACATCAGCTACGTTTTCAGCCACCGTAATGGACGCGTCGGCGGTTTCTGCTACCGGTTCGGCGTCAGCAATAACCTCTTGCGCCACCGGCGTATCGCTTTCGGCAATCAGTTGCGGCTGTTCATCAACCGGCGCGGCAATCACTTCCGGATGCGTTGTCTCGACCTCGACGACTTCCGGCACCTGTGGTTCGGCGACAGTCTGCGGCTCAACGGCAACGTTTTCTACCGCCTGTACCGACGCTTGTGGTTCTAACGCTACGGTCGCAGCGATAACCTGCGGTTCAGCGACAACCGGTTGTGGCAGCGCCAGATCTGCTTCACGCTGCTCTTCAACAACCTGCGTTTCCTGAGGACGGACAATCGGGTAGCGGATCCAGACTTTACCGGACGCCATTTCCGGCGACGCGCAGGCGACGGTTAACGGCATCGGCGATTGTGTCGGGTAGCGCTCGTCACGATAGCGACGACGACGCTGACCGCTAACGCGCAGGTGGCGCGGAGAACGGCGGGAGCGACGCGGCATACCAGTATTATCGCGAGGTTCTACGCTATCATCCTGCTCCGGCGCGATATCGGCAATGACAGGTAAATCAACTTTCGCCAATTCGGTACGCGGCGCTGGAACGGGCTGTTCAACGTTTTCAACCGGGCGTGGTTCGTCGACGACGACTGGCGTATCAACCGTTTCAACCACTGCGCTGTTGGTAAAGCGGACTTTCTGATTAAGCTGACGCTGCTTGCGGCGCGGCTGAACCTGCTGAACGCGTTCTTCCTGCTCGGTCTCCTGGACAGGCAGTTCTTCGCGGTTAAGCGCTTTTACTTCCTGCTGCGCCTGGCGTTTGTCATCATTGCGGCGGCGGCTGCGTTCGCGACGCGGCGTCTGTTGCTGCTCATCGCCGGTTTTCACTTTTTCCGCCGTTTCCTGCTGGCGGGTATCGCGCGCTTCCGCATTTTGCTGCTGCGCCTGGCGACGGTTACGACGATTATCGTCGCGGCTCTCGCCGCCGTCACGTCCGGCACGGTTATCACGGGTGTCGCGGCGTTCGTTACGATCGCGACGGTTGTTCTGCCGTGGCTTGCGACGATCCTGCTGACGCTCCGCTTTTTCTTCCGCTTTCGGCGCGGCTGTTTCGACGGCTTTCGTTTCTTCACCGCTGAACAGTTGTTTCAGCGCGTTAAGGAAGCGGCTAAACAGACCTGGCTGGGCAGGCTGCGCGGCGGCAACATTATCCTTTTTCGCCGTGGCGACGCTAACCGCCGGTTCGACAGGCGTCGGCGCCGGAGGCACATCTGGCATAGCGAATGTCGCCAGCGCAGGCTGTTCCGGGCGTTTACGCTCGGCGTACTCTTCTTCAGAAGGCAGCGCCATCGCTTCTTCGTGCAGCTTCGGCAGCATGTAGCTCAGGGTCGGCGTTTCTTCCCCTTTGCGTACGCGCAGCACGGAATAGTGCGGCGTTTCCATCTGATCGTTCGGGACGATGACACAGCGGACGCCATCCTGACGCGTCTCAATAGCGTTAACTGCCGTCCGTTTTTCGTTAAGCAGATAAGAGGCGATCGGCACCGGAACAATGGCATGGACTTCCTGCGTATTCTCTTTCAGCGCTTCTTCTTCAATCAGGCGCAGAATGGACAGCGACAGAGATTCGTTATCGCGCACGGTGCCGGTACCGCTACAGCGCGGACACACGTGATGACTGGATTCGCCCAGCGACGGGCTCAGGCGCTGACGCGACATTTCGAGCAGGCCGAAGCGGGAAATATGGCTAATCTGAATACGCGCCCGGTCCTGACGCACCGCTTCACGCAGACGGTTTTCTACCGCGCGCTGGTGACGTACCGGCGTCATATCGATAAAGTCGATAACGATCAGGCCGCCCAGGTCGCGCAGACGCAACTGGCGGGCAATCTCATCGGCCGCTTCCAGGTTGGTATTAAACGCCGTTTCTTCGATATCGCCGCCGCGAGTCGCGCGGGCGGAGTTGATATCGATGGCGGTTAACGCTTCGGTACTGTCAATGACGATGGAGCCGCCGGAGGGCAGGCGCACTTCACGCTGGAACGCTGACTCGATCTGCGATTCGATCTGGTAATGGCTGAACAACGGGATTTCACCGGTGTACAGCTTAATTTTGCTGCTAAAATCCGGGCGGCCCAACGCGGCGATATGCTGACGCGCCATTTCCATCACTTTGGGATTGTCGATCAGGATTTCACCGATATCCTGACGCAAATAGTCGCGAAACGCGCGTACGATGACGTTGCTTTCCTGATGGATCAGGAACGGCGCGGGACGGCTTTCAGCGGCTTTCTGAATGGCTTCCCAGTGTTTCAGGCGGAAGCTTAAATCCCACTGCAACGCTTCGGCGGATTTACCCACGCCTGCGGTACGCACGATAAGCCCCATTCCTTCAGGAAGTTCCAGGCTGGCCAGCGCTTCTTTTAACTCGGTACGATCGTCGCCTTCAATGCGACGGGAAATACCACCCGCGCGCGGGTTATTCGGCATCAGCACCAGGTAGCTGCCCGCCAGACTGATAAAGGTGGTTAACGCCGCGCCTTTGTTGCCGCGCTCTTCTTTATCGATTTGAACAATGACTTCCTGGCCTTCGCGTAACACGTCTTTAATGTTCGGGCGACCATGAGCGCTGTAGTTAGCGGGGAAATATTCGCGGGCAATTTCTTTTAACGGGAGGAAACCGTGGCGTTCTGCGCCGTAATCAACAAAAGCCGCTTCCAGGCTCGGTTCAATACGGGTAATTTTGCCTTTGTAGATGTTCGCTTTTTTCTGCTCGTGTCCGGGGCTTTCTATATCCAGATCGTACAGACGCTGCCCATCTACAAGGGCGACGCGCAACTCTTCCTGCTGAGTCGCGTTGATTAACATTCTTTTCATCGTAACTTACTCATTATTCTTACGTTGACGACTAAGCTGCGGGCATGGTGACGCCTTACCGGGCATGAACCGATGGCCTCGTGACTATTTCGCGTCGCCAACCTCACGGTTATCGTCAGCTCAAAGAGGCGCAGAGTGTCGGTTGCCTGTATTTCATACGGAAACACAGCGCAATTATCAGGGAAGCAGCCTGGGCATTACTCTCCAGAGAAGATCCTATCTACCGGTAAGGACTGCAACCCGCAGCCCGCTAACTGTCTGAAAAATCAATACGTCTTACGCCATTGCTGCGTTGATGATCGGTCAGACAAAATGGGTTATTCCGCTAAACTTTTTGTTTTAACAAGTTTCGGTGCGGAAACCGCATCATTATTCCACTGCTAACCTTGTTATAGCAAGATGACTTTTACCATTTATCACCCGCTTACTCACAGTTTTTTCACCAGCGCGAGCCAATCGCTTTAATAACCAGCAAAACCGCAGTGAAAAATGTTCATCCACTGGCGTAGACGTCTCTATAAGCATAGAAAAATGTGTGGCGCGAATCTCACAGGCTATTTAGAATCGCCCCCCATGAAAACAGAAACGCCATCCGTAAAAATTGTTGCCATCGCCGCTGACGAAGCGGGGCAACGCATTGATAACTTTTTGCGCACCCAACTGAAAGGGGTACCAAAAAGTATGATTTATCGCATCTTGCGTAAAGGCGAGGTGCGGGTGAACAAAAAACGCATTAAACCGGAATACAAACTGGAAGCGGGCGATGAAGTCCGCATTCCGCCGGTTCGCGTTGCTGAACGCGAAGAAGAGGCCGTGTCGCCGCATTTGCAAAAAGTGGCGGCCTTGGCGGACGTCATTTTGTATGAAGACGACCATATTCTGGTGCTGAATAAGCCTTCCGGCACCGCCGTACACGGCGGGAGTGGGTTAAGTTTTGGCGTCATCGAAGGGCTGCGGGCGTTGCGTCCGGAAGCGCGATTCCTGGAACTGGTGCATCGTCTTGACCGCGATACTTCCGGCGTGCTGTTGGTGGCAAAAAAACGTTCCGCGCTGCGTTCGCTGCATGAGCAACTGCGCGAAAAGGGAATGCAGAAAGATTATCTGGCGCTGGTGCGCGGCCAGTGGCAATCGCACGTTAAAACCGTACAGGCGCCATTATTAAAGAACATTCTGCAAAGCGGCGAACGCATTGTTCGCGTGAGCCAGGAAGGCAAACCGTCAGAAACGCGCTTCAAGGTGGAAGAGCGCTATGCCTTCGCCACGCTGGTGCGCTGTAGCCCGGTCACGGGCCGTACGCATCAGATTCGCGTACATACCCAATATGCCGGTCACCCTATTGCGTTCGACGATCGCTACGGCGACCGTGAGTTTGATCAACAGCTTACCGAAGCGGGAACCGGACTTAAACGTCTCTTTCTGCACGCCGCGGCGTTGAAGTTCACGCATCCGGGAACGGGCGAAGTCATGCGCATTGAAGCGCCAATGGATAACGCCCTGAAGCGCTGTCTGCAGGTGCTGCGTAACGCAAAATAGTTCCTCTTTCGGGCAGGTTATCTGCCCGAATCTCACTTTTCTCATAATATTTTTGTTTTGCTGTATCCGACGCATTTTTACCGTTGTGCACTGTTTATTCTTGCGATCCGGATTTCGGCGTGTTTAAGGACGAACAGATGGCCAATACTAGCTGGATGCGCTCATTTACTCAGCGTTGGGGAAAATACGTTATCGTGCCGCTCGTGATCGCGATGCTGACCGGTTGCGAAGGAAAGGGCGATAGTTCACGACGGGCTTTCGTTGAGTATTTGAATACGCAAATCATTACGTCTCCCGTGGTGGGCGTCTGTGAGTTGACGCCAGCCCAACGTCAGGCTTTTGGTCATTACGCCGATGACTACGATGTACTATTAGCTGCCTACGGGCAAATCTTTGCTGTGGTGTATGAGACCGGCCAGGAGGATAAGATCACCGGTGTTATTCAGTCTGAGCGTGATAATCTGGTTTTCCTGAACGAGCTACGTGTGGCTCGCGACGTAAACAATCGATTTATCCTTCGGTTGAAAAATGTGAGTAGTGAAAACAGAAAAAAACATTCTGCTTTAAAGTTCCCCTCTGATGTGAAGCTTGTCTTTGACGCTGCGTGGAATAAAACCGTAACACCGCTGGATGAGACGATGACTCGCTATTATTTTCTGCGCGGAAAGCGGCTCGACCAACTGGTCGCAATGGGCGAGTTTCTGCAAAAACAGGGAAATAAAGTCCGCTTTGAAACGAATGGAAAAGCGGTTTTTGCCGACCTGGCAGCAAAAGAACACTTTCAGGATCAACAATTTAATTTTTTCATTACGCAGAATGATATAAACCATCTTACTCAGCAGATGGTTGAATTTATAAATAGTCAACAAGATGCGGCTGATGCTGGCGGCGTTAATTAAAGGAATGTGTCGTGAGGTGAAGCAATGTTAGGGGGGCGTAAACTCATCGCGAGATGGAATTTAACGAGTCGCAAGGGGAAGGTTTCAGGACAGTAAACGTCCTGAGAGTTGCTCGCGAGAATAAGTTCGTAAGCCGCTTTTGACGCCGTAGAGCGCGTCAGGCGAGTATTGAGAACACGTGTTTTTACAAAACTGAACTGAGATGGGGAATTCATTAACGCGCACGTATACCGCTGTTGATACCCTATGGGATAAAACGCACCGTACATCAGTTCGTAATGCCAATGCTTTTTTTCTGGTCGGTGAATGGATTGACCAGGAAACGGGCCCGCACGAAGAGAGTGAAGATCGGCAGGCGCTAAATTGTTCACAACAAGCGCTTTCCAGTTGGTTAGAACTGGAAGCGGTCGAAACTGCTCCCCTATAAACGGGAGATAGCTACCAACACGTGCAGAAACGGCTTTTAGCGGTATTTGAAAAGCCTACAGAGTAGGCCGTTTACTGCTGTAGCGGGTTAAAGCCCTCCCGTCGCAGCATCTGGCACAGGGCAATAAGCGGCAAGCCGATCAGCGTGTTCGGATCGCGACCCTCCAGGCGTTCAAATAATGCAATGCCTAAACCTTCGCTTTTAAAACTTCCCGCGCAGTGCAGCGGATGCTCTTTACGGACATAGTCGTCTATTTCCGCTTCGCTTAAATGGCGAAAATGAACGTCAAAAGGCTCCACTTCGGTTTGTAAGTGCCCGGAGGCGGAGTTATACAGCGCCAGTCCGGTATAAAACGTCACAATATTTCCGCTGGCTTTGGCTAATTGCTGACGCGCTTTTTCTTCCGTCAGCGGTTTGCCGGTGATTTCGCCGTCCAGAACACAAATTTGGTCGGAGCCAATAATCAAATGATTCGGGAAACGCGCGGCGAGCGATTGCGCCTTCGCCTGCGCCAGCCGCAGCACCAACTGACGCGGCGCTTCGCCCGGCATGGGGGTTTCATCAACATCCGGCGCGGCGCATTCGAAAGGAATCGTCAGCTTTTCCAGCAGCGCGCGACGCCAGGGAGAGGTAGACGCAAGGATGAGACGGGGCATATTTTTTCCCTCAGATATAGCGTAATGATGAGAGCCATCTTAAACTATGCTCTTCGGTCTTCAAGCCTGTCATACTGACTCGTCTTGAGCGAAAATAAGTCTGTAACCCGCAATGTGTGCGAATTATTGGCAAAAGGCAACCGCAGGCTGCCTTTTTCTTTGACTATATGACGTTACGAAGTTAATATGCGCGCCCTATGCAAAAGGTAAAATTACCCCTGACTCTTGATCCGGTTCGTACCGCTCAAAAACGCCTTGATTACCAGGGTATCTATACCCCCGATCAGGTTGAGCGCGTTGCCGAGTCTGTAGTCAGTGTGGACAGTGATGTGGAATGCTCCATGTCGTTCGCTATCGATAACCAGCGTCTCGCCGTTTTAACCGGCGATGCGGTCGTTACGGTGTCGCTCGAATGCCAGCGTTGCGGGAAACCGTTTACCCATCAGGTTCACACAACGTATTGTTTTAGCCCTGTCCGTTCCGACGAGCAGGCTGAAGCACTGCCGGAAGCGTATGAGCCGATTGAGGTAAACGAATTCGGCGAAATCGATCTGCTGGCGACGGTTGAAGATGAAATCATCCTCGCCTTGCCGGTAGTTCCGGTGCATGATTCTGAACACTGTGAAGTGTCCGAGGCGGACATGGTCTTTGGCGAACTGCCTGATGAAGCGCAAAAGCCAAACCCATTTGCCGTATTAGCCAGCTTAAAGCGTAAGTAATAGGTCTTCCCCGCGGACGCAGGGATAAACCGTAATTGAGGAGTAAGGTCCATGGCCGTACAACAGAATAAACCAACCCGTTCCAAACGTGGCATGCGTCGTTCCCATGACGCTCTGACCGCAGTCACCAGCCTGTCTGTAGACAAAACTTCTGGTGAAAAACACCTGCGTCACCACATCACTGCCGACGGTTACTACCGCGGCCGTAAGGTCATCGCTAAGTAATCGCGCGATACTCGATGCCTTTTGCATCACAGGCGTGCCTGTGGTGTAAAAGCCGAAGAGTACAAGCGTGATAAAGCTTAGTGAGGATTTCTCCGCGTAAGCGGAGAACACCGAACCAGGCAGCGACGATACCTTGACACGTCTAACCCTGGCGTTAGATGTCATGGGGGGCGATTTTGGTCCTTCCGTGACGGTGCCTGCAGCATTGCAGGCACTGAACGCTAATTCGCAGCTCACTCTTCTTTTAGTCGGGAATCCCGATATTATCACGCCATTACTTGCCAAAGCTGACTTTGAACAACGTTCGCGTCTGCAGATTATCCCTGCACAGTCAGTTATTGCCAGTGATGCCCGGCCTTCGCAGGCGATCCGCGCCAGTCGCGGGACATCCATGCGTGTGGCCCTGGAGCTTGTGAAAGAAGGCCGAGCCGAAGCTTGCGTTAGCGCCGGTAATACCGGGGCGCTGATGGGGCTGGCGAAATTATTGCTCAAGCCTCTTGAGGGGATTGAGCGTCCGGCGTTGGTGACGGTATTACCGCACCAGCAAAAGGGCAAAACGGTAGTGCTTGATTTGGGGGCCAACGTCGACTGCGACAGTACCATGCTGGTGCAGTTTGCCGTGATGGGCGCCGTTTTGGCGGAAGAGGTCGTCGGGATCAAAAATCCCCGCGTGGCGCTACTCAATATCGGGGAAGAAGAAACCAAAGGCCTCGACAGTATTCGCGAAGCCTCTTTAATGTTAAAAACAGTTCCAACCATCAATTACATCGGCTACCTTGAGGCGAATGAGTTACTGACGGGAAAAACTGATGTACTGGTGTGTGACGGCTTTACAGGCAATGTCACACTTAAAACGATGGAGGGGGTTGTCAGAATGTTCCTTTCACTGCTGAAATCACAGGGCGAAGGGAAAAAACGGTCGTGGTGGCTGCTGTTATTAAAACGTTGGTTACAAAAAAGCCTGACGAGGCGATTCAGTCACCTCAACCCCGACCAGTATAATGGCGCCTGTCTGTTAGGATTGCGCGGCACGGTGATAAAAAGTCATGGTGCGGCCAATCAGCGAGCATTTGCAGTCGCGATTGAACAGGCAGTGCAGGCGGTGCAGCGACAAGTTCCTCAGCGAATTGCCGCTCGCCTGGAATCTGTATACCCAGCCGGATTTGAACCGCTGGACGATGGCAAAGGCGTAAACCTGCGGGCGCACAGATAATATCGCTGTCTCCCCGGCGCCGCCAGCGTGCCAGACGTTTACAGGTAACGGTATATAACCGAAAAGTGACTGAGCGTACATGTATACGAAGATTATTGGTACTGGCAGCTATCTGCCCGAACAAGTGCGGACTAACGCCGATCTGGAAAAAATGGTTGAGACCTCTGACGAGTGGATTGTCACTCGTACAGGTATTCGTGAACGCCATATCGCCGCGCCGAATGAAACTGTCGCGACGATGGGCTTTACCGCTGCGAATCGCGCGATTGAGATGGCGGGGATCGATAAAGACCAAATTGGCTTGATTGTGGTGGCTACCACATCAGCAACGCATGCATTTCCAAGCGCGGCATGTCAGATTCAAAGTATGCTCGGTATTAAAGGTTGCCCGGCGTTTGATGTCGCGGCAGCGTGCGCAGGTTTCACCTACGCGTTAAGCATCGCCGACCAGTACGTTAAATCCGGCGCGGTTAAACACGCGCTGGTGGTCGGTTCCGATGTATTAGCCCGCACTTGCGATCCTGGCGATCGCGGTACGATCATTATTTTCGGCGATGGCGCAGGCGCGGCCGTACTGAGCGCTTCTGAAGAACCGGGTATTATCTCCACTCATCTTCATGCCGATGGCCGTTACGGTGAATTACTGACCCTGCCGAATGCCGATCGCGTAAATCCGGATAACCCGATTTACCTGACGATGGCGGGCAATGAAGTCTTTAAAGTTGCGGTCACTGAACTGGCGCATATTGTCGATGAGACGCTGGCGGCTAATAACCTGGATCGCTCAGAACTCGATTGGCTGGTGCCGCATCAGGCTAACCTGCGTATCATTAGCGCGACAGCGAAAAAACTCGGCATGTCGATGGACAATGTCGTCGTCACGCTGGACAGGCACGGCAATACCTCCGCGGCTTCTGTGCCGTGCGCGCTGGATGAAGCCGTGCGTGACGGGCGAATTAAAGCCGGTCAGCTGGTATTGCTTGAAGCCTTCGGGGGTGGATTCACCTGGGGCTCCGCGCTGATTCGTTTCTAGTATAAGGATTTAAACATGACGCAATTTGCATTTGTGTTCCCCGGTCAGGGTTCTCAGAGCGTTGGGATGTTGGCCGAAATGGCGGCAAATTACCCTATCGTAGAAGAAACGTTTGCTGAAGCTTCTGCGGCTCTGGGATATGATCTGTGGGCGCTCACCCAGCAAGGTCCAGCGGAAGAACTGAATAAAACCTGGCAGACGCAGCCGGCGTTATTAACCGCTTCCGTCGCGCTTTGGCGCGTTTGGCAGCAGCAGGGCGGTAAAATGCCTGCGTTAATGGCAGGTCACAGCCTGGGCGAATATTCCGCGCTGGTTTGCGCTGGCGTCATCAACTTTGCTGATGCCGTTCGTCTGGTGGAAATGCGCGGTAAATTCATGCAGGAAGCGGTTCCGGAAGGTACTGGCGGCATGTCTGCGATCATCGGTCTGGATGATGCCTCTATTGCTAAAGCCTGTGAAGAATCTGCCGAAGGGCAGGTTGTTTCGCCGGTTAACTTTAACTCGCCGGGACAGGTGGTTATCGCCGGGCATAAAGAGGCAGTAGAACGCGCGGGCGCAGCCTGTAAAGCCGCTGGCGCGAAACGCGCGCTGCCGCTGCCGGTGAGCGTACCGTCGCACTGCGCGCTGATGAAACCAGCGGCAGATAAGCTGGCGGTTGAATTAGCCAAAATTACCTTTAGCGCGCCAACGGTGCCGGTAGTAAACAACGTTGACGTGAAATGTGAAACCGATGCCGCCGCTATCCGCGATGCGCTGGTTCGCCAGTTGTACAATCCGGTACAGTGGACGAAGAGCGTGGAATTTATCGCGGCGCAGGGCGTTGAACATCTTTATGAAGTGGGTCCAGGTAAAGTCCTCACTGGTCTGACGAAACGTATTGTCGACACCCTGACAGCGTCGGCGCTGAACGAGCCGGCGGCGCTGTCTGCGGCACTTACGCAATAAAAGAGGAAAACCATGAGCTTTGAAGGAAAGATTGCGCTGGTGACTGGTGCAAGCCGTGGCATAGGCCGCGCAATTGCAGAGACTCTCGTTGCCCGCGGCGCGAAAGTTATCGGGACTGCGACCAGTGAAAATGGTGCGAAGAACATTAGCGACTATTTAGGTGCTAACGGGAAAGGTTTGATGTTGAATGTGACCGATCCTGCATCTATTGAATCTGTTCTGGAAAATATTCGCGCAGAATTTGGTGAAGTGGATATCCTGGTTAATAATGCCGGTATCACTCGTGATAATCTGTTGATGCGAATGAAAGATGATGAGTGGAACGATATTATCGAAACCAATTTATCATCCGTTTTCCGCCTGTCAAAAGCGGTAATGCGCGCTATGATGAAAAAGCGTTGTGGTCGCATTATCACTATTGGTTCTGTGGTTGGTACCATGGGAAATGCAGGTCAGGCAAACTACGCTGCGGCGAAAGCGGGTCTGATCGGTTTCAGTAAATCACTGGCGCGTGAAGTTGCGTCCCGTGGTATTACTGTCAATGTTGTGGCTCCGGGTTTTATTGAAACGGACATGACGCGTGCGCTGTCTGACGATCAGCGTGCGGGTATCCTGGCGCAGGTGCCTGCGGGTCGCCTCGGCGGCGCTCAGGAAATCGCTAGTGCGGTTGCATTTTTAGCCTCTGACGAAGCGAGTTACATCACTGGTGAGACTCTGCACGTCAACGGCGGAATGTACATGGTTTAATCACGATTGAAAAATATTTGCGTTATTAGGGCGAAAGGCCGCAAAATAACGTAAAATCGTGGTAAGACCTGCCGGGATTTAGTTGCAAATTTTTCAACATTTTATACACTACGAAAACCATCGCGAAAGCGAGTTTTGATAGGAAATTTAAGAGTATGAGCACTATCGAAGAACGCGTTAAGAAAATTATCGGCGAACAGCTGGGCGTTAAGCAGGAAGAAGTAACCAACAATGCTTCTTTCGTTGAAGACCTGGGCGCAGATTCTCTTGACACCGTTGAGCTGGTAATGGCTCTGGAAGAAGAGTTTGATACTGAGATTCCGGACGAAGAAGCTGAGAAAATCACCACCGTTCAGGCTGCCATTGATTACATCAACGGCCACCAGGCGTAAGTGAACATCTCCAGGCGGTCATTCGACCGCCTGAGTTTTATCTTTTTGTCCCACTAGAATCATTTTCCCTCCCTGGAGGACAACCGTGTCTAAGCGTCGTGTAGTTGTGACCGGACTGGGCATGTTGTCTCCTGTCGGCAATACCGTAGAGTCTACCTGGAAAGCTCTCCTTGCCGGTCAGAGTGGCATCAGCCTGATCGACCATTTCGATACTAGCGCCTATGCAACGAAATTTGCTGGCTTAGTAAAGGATTTTAACTGTGATGACATTATCTCGCGCAAAGAACAGCGCAAGATGGATGCCTTCATTCAATATGGAATTGTCGCTGGCGTACAGGCCATGCAGGATTCTGGCCTTGAAGTGACGGAAGAGAACGCAAGCCGTATTGGCGCCGCTATCGGCTCCGGTATCGGTGGTCTCGGTCTGATCGAAGAAAACCACAGTTCGCTGGTAAAAGGCGGACCGCGTAAGATTAGCCCGTTCTTTGTCCCGTCGACGATTGTTAACATGGTAGCAGGCCATCTGACTATCATGTATGGCCTGCGTGGGCCAAGCATCTCTATTGCGACTGCCTGTACTTCAGGCGTGCATAACATCGGCCATGCCGCGCGTATCATCGCCTATGGCGATGCGGACGCGATGGTGGCAGGTGGCGCAGAAAAAGCCAGTACGCCGCTGGGCGTAGGTGGTTTTGGCGCAGCGCGCGCGCTGTCGACCCGCAACGATAACCCACAGGCGGCGAGCCGTCCGTGGGATAAAGAACGCGATGGTTTTGTACTGGGCGACGGTGCCGGTATGTTGGTGCTTGAAGAGTACGAACATGCAAAAGCGCGTGGTGCGAAAATCTATGCTGAAATCGTCGGCTTTGGTATGAGCAGCGATGCTTACCATATGACGTCGCCGCCGGAAAATGGCGCAGGCGCTGCGCTGGCGATGGTTAACGCGTTGCGTGATGCCGCGATTGAGCCTGCTCAGATTGGCTACGTCAACGCACACGGCACGTCGACGCCTGCCGGCGACAAAGCTGAGACGCAGGCGGTTAAGTCAGTCTTTGGCGATGCCGCAAGCCGAGTGATGGTGAGCTCGACCAAATCGATGACCGGCCATCTGTTGGGCGCCGCAGGCGCAGTAGAGTCTATTTTCTCTATTCTGGCGCTGCGCGATCAGGCCATTCCGCCAACCATTAATCTGGATAACCCGGATGAAGGTTGCGATCTGGACTTCGTGCCGCATGAAGCGCGCCAGGTCAGCGATCTGGAGTACGCTCTGTGTAACTCCTTTGGCTTTGGCGGTACTAACGGTTCGTTGATTTTCAAACGTATCTAGTCAGTACTGTTATGAATAAAAAAGCGGAGCGCCTGGCGCTCCGCTTTTTTATGTATTCTTGATCTGAAGGCTACTGGTACGTAAAGTTCAGTTGAACGACAGTCTTGAATTCCCCTGGCGTTACGCGACCCGTCGGTGTGTACATGCGCGCAGAGAGCGGGAAAACGGCCCGGTGGTCATTGCCGTTCACTTTCACGGCCAGCGTATCCGCCGGTGAGATTTCCGTCTGATGATCGCGGGTCATAATTTCCAGTGCCATACCGGTAGCGCTGCCCTGGCTGTTAGCGAATTTGGTGGCATCGTCAGTGTCGGCATCACCGCTGAACAGGGCAGTCACCTGAGTAGTTGATGGCGGGCAGGAGGAGAGGGTCAGTTCAAAATCCTGCCACTCACTGGTATCGCCCACCTTAAGGTAATCAACGGCGCGTGCCTGCTGGAACGTGACCGTCTGTTCCTTTGTGCCCGTATCCACGATGCAGGCAGAAGCAATTACTATACCGCTCAGGTTAATATCGGTTGCCTGCACGGAATAAATACTGCTTACCGCCCATAGACAGGCCAACGCGGGGAGCAGTTTATTTATCTGTTGCGCCATTGTCCCGTCCTGGATTACTGGTAGGTGAAGGTTGCCTGTACTTGGCCCTCGATGGTGCCTGGCATCACGAGGCCTGTTGCCACTGCACGGGAGCGCAGTTTCAGGTCATAGGCATGCGTGTCGGATGGGATTGCGATGTCCTTCAGAGCAGCGCCATTTTTATAGGCGTGCTCGCTTTTGTCATCCGTTAACTCAAGCTTCAGGTTGGTGGCAGTGCCGGTATTTTTGTAGAAGTCTGTATCCGTGTCGGCGGTGCCAGCAAAGGCTACGCTAAATGAGGTGGTGGAGGCTGGGCAATCGGTGAGCGTCAATGTCTTTTCAACCCATGGGGTAGTGCTGCCACTTGTTTCTAGAGTATTGGCCTGAATCCCGGTCCCCAGATTAATAGCGAGAGACTCATCGCCGCCGTTAACCACACAAGGTGAGGCGATAACGGTACCGCTGATATCAATATTGACAGCCTGACTGGATGAGGAAAATAACCAACCAAGCGCAATGATGAATGCCACTGTCTTTTTCCTGTTTGTAACAATCATATATAATCCCTATTAGTTGTAAGTAACTTTAAGCTCAATGGCTGTTTTGACATTACCCGCAGTTACGCTTTCAGCATCATCTATAAAATAAGACACTTTAAAGTCAGGCAACACATAATCCCCGGAGCCGTTATAATTCTGGAGCGCGATCGCTGAATTAATTGTATGAGGCGTACCATCGGTATTCTGTATCTGCACATAAACATTTTTCGCGTAGGTATCACCCGTCACAGTATTAAGAACCCCATTGGCTTCGTCGTGGGCTCCATAGACTGCGGAAAAATTATAAGAGATACCATTGATGGCCCCCGGGCAGTTTGTGAGCGTTATCGTCGGCGCCTGAATACTATTTTGTGCGCCCGTTTTTAGGCTATTCCCATAAAGTGGGTTGAGTTTAATTTCTGTTGGTGCGTTAATTCCACAAGCCGTATACTTTGGCTGACTAGCCACACCAGAACGGGCCACGAAAGTCACATCTCCATATCCGCTATCCGCTGGGTTATGATAAGAAACAGTAACGCTTGGCACCTCAGTAATGGGGCCCGCCGGTAGTTCATCCGTTAAACGCACCAGCATGTAGCGAATAATTAGGTCGCCGGATGCGTTGACATTACTATCGACGTCTAAACGAAATGGAGCCGTATAATCTTTATCCGGGGTTACTACGCCCGCTGGGGTGTAAGTCATTTGATAGGCAATGCCTACACCCGGGTTATTGGTTTTATACACCGTTGCGTCATTAGTAGTCGTTCCCCCTGTCGGTTCGCCATTCACAGTAAAATCAATATAACCTTTTTGGCTGCTAGCTATTATTGGCAATTTCCAGTGTTCCCCCCAGTCGTCAAACCAGGTTGTCCCCCCGGCCGAACTCGGCATAGTAAAGGAGCTGAATTTATAAGGTAAAGTTGATGTATTCGCACTGCTTGTATTTATGATACCTGCAAGAGCATCAACGGACGTTATTAACGGGCACACAGATATTAACAACGCAAGGCCGACTGGTTTTTTCACGAATGCGTTTTCCTTATGACGATTATTGTCATCGTTATTAACGACAAGATTCTTGCGTTTCCATCACACCATCAGTCGCATTCAATTCTGTTAAATTGAATGTTACGTGACAGGTGTCATTCGCCGTACGGCCCCACGTTACCTTTAAGGTTCCGCGTTCGGGCGCACCGGTAAGATAGACTTGCCCGTGGTCACCCACGATGAAGCTCTTATCCGCAGGTTGACCCTCTATCGTTGCCAGCGCTCCAAATGGCACTATCTCCGTAGGGGTACGTGACAAATTCATGAGTACCCTTTTACCGATACGGGTATCAAAATGTGCGCGTACAATTGCGCCGCGCGTGGGAGTAATCATCTGGCTGGTCAGGTCGACGTCAGCACCATCAGGCAGCGTTTCGGTATCCAGTGAGACGGCGGTTTCACGGTACGGCGTTACGTAAGGCACCACGGTGTAACCGCGGAAGTCGGTTTTTACACCCGTCTGGTTGCTTATCGTAACACCATTCGCCCCGGGGGCTTCTACCAGTGCTGAGGTTTCGCCCAACGACTGGCTGAGCGTGACACCATGCGCGTGCGCGACAATGCCGCCTTCCATGCCGTAGTTAACGCGTTTCTGGTCGTTGTCATAGCTGTAGGCACCATTCATTCGTGCGTAGGCCCCCTGATAATCGAGGCTGGCGTAACCGCCATTCCCTTCGCCGTGATTCGTTTCGCTCTGCTGGAGACTCCAGTTCAGGTTATTGTCTTCTAATGCTGACCCGTTTAGCCCGACGGTATGGTTGGTATTGCCCCGTTTGCTAGTATTCAGGTTGTAGGTGGCGTAACTGTGACTTAACCAGCGGTCGAGCGGGATGTTTATGCTCAGTGAGAAGACCTGATCTTCATCGTAGATTTTGTCGCTATCGTCACTGTCGGTGGTATTGCGGTTATAGCTGTAATTGATGTTGTACGTCACGCCGCCCCAGCTATTACTGTAACCCACACCGAGAGAGCGCATCTTCCGGTCACTGTTCCAGTAATCTTCGCTAATAGCATTGAGCGACAGTGACCCCAGACTCGCCCCGATACTCTGGTTAAGCTGAAGTTCAGCACGGTTGCGGCGGCGGTCGTTATTATTTTGCGACTCGTCGTCACGCCAGGTATCCAGTACTTCCGGGAGAGTGTAATAACCTGATGTTGAATACCTATAACCGGAAATGGATATATTGGTGCCGGTTTCGAGAATATTTTTACTGTAACGGATGCGCCAGGACTGGCCGCTCTCTTTATCCTGATCTTTTTGCGTTGACCATGCCTGAGTGCCATCCACCGAGACGGCACCCAACTCGCCGAGGTTTTTTCCAAGCCCGGTGAGCAGGGACTTGTAGTGCTGTGAGAACTGGCCCCCGCCATATACCGTAAACCCGGCTGGCAGGCCATAAATCAGGGTGGCCTGGGTAAACATTTTTTTGTCAATATCGCTCTCATAGGGGCGATACTGGCCGCTGGTCACGCTGTACTTCAGCCGCCCTTCGCGCTGCAGAATAGGCAGAGAGGCGAAGGCCACCGTCTGATGCTGTTCGCTACCGTCGGCCTCTTTAATTGTGACGTCAAGATCGCCGCTGCTGCCGGTTGGGTACATATCGGTAATCTCAAATGCGCCCGGCGAAACATAGCTTTGATAAATGGTGTAACCATTCTGTTTGATAATTACCTGCGCGTTAGTACGGGCGATGCCGCGCACCACCGGCGCGTAGCCACGCAGGCTATCGGGCAACATATCATCGTCGGAGGCCAGCTGTGCGCCGCGGAACGGCACACTATCAAACAGCTCGGAGGGCGCGGTGCTGTCGCCGAATGTTAGCTGACTTTTCAGCGCGATAATATTGCGTTGGGCGTAGGTGTAGAGCGAATCCCAGCTTTCATCGGCGCTATCGCCGTTGACGTTGCGATTCCAGGTGCTGTAGTTGCGAATGCGCCAGGGGCCAATATTCAGGCCCGGACGCAGGCTCAGATAATAGCTGTCGGAGTCGGTCATATCGCCGCGGCGCGCTTCGGTGTTGGCGCCGGAAAAGCTATAGTTGAGCAGCAGGGCGTTAATGCCCTCATCGAGCCGTTCCGGGGCGACGTAGCCGCGGGCATGGCTGTCTACGGCGGCCTGCGGAATAGACAGCCGTAGCTGCTGGCGTTCAAAGGCGAACTCGGCGCTGGCCTGCGGGATCGCCGCCAGGTTAGCGCAGTCGCCGTGACCAGCAAGATTTGGAAACGCGTCGGTACGAATACCGAACTCGCGCAGCGAGTCAACGCTGAAGCAGGGCTGCAGAGTGGTGTTGCCTGCCGTATCTTTTTGCATAACAAAATTAACGTCATGCACGCCAGCGGACGATTTATTCACAATGACGTCAACGCGATAGGTGCCAGGCATTTGGCCGATGCCTTCTTCAAAAGCGGAAAGATCGGTAAGCTCTTTTCCCGGCCCGTCGATCCCCAGCAGCGCTGGGTTAAAATATTCGCGGGCAAACGCAGTGTTACCGGCTGGCAGTGCGCACTGCAGGGCGATAAAGCAGGCGATTCGACTGAGCGTCATTATTTTTTTGTATGCGTCTGCATTCATCCCGATATCCTTTCGGTGTGGTCTTACAGGCGTGTGTGGTGTTCAGACCCGATAGAGCCGAAATCGTTAATAAGTGTCCAGGTTACGTCGCCGCTGGCTTCGGCGGGCGCGGTAAAGCTGGCGGAACTCATCGGCGCGACATAGGTAGCGTCTTTCACGGTGCTGGTTCCTATCTTCACCGTGCTGAAGTTCATGTAGTAGGCTGTGGGATTGGTCACGGTAAGACGGTTACCGCTGTGCTGCCAGGTCAGCTTCGCGGTGACGTTTTCCGGTTGCTCCGTCAACGCCTGCGGACGGTAAATTAATTTAATGCGGGTTTTCACCGCAATTTGCAGAGTGTTAACGTTATCCTGCTTTTCTGTCGTCGATGGGATCGACTTAATATTCATCCAGTAGAGGGACTCACGATCTTCCGGCAAATTGCCGCCAGTACGGAGAATTCGCAGATTATTTTCCTGCCCTGCGCCTAAACGAAAAAGCGGCGGCGTGACCATAAACGGCGATTTATCGCTGCTTTTTTCCCCGGCGTCACTCCATGACTGAATGAGATAAGAAGATTGGTCCGGATTTTTAACGCTAATCGACGTTTCTTTTTTATCGCCGTTATAAATAATACGGGTTCCGCCGATAATAACACCGGCCTGTACGGTTGCCGTAGTGAATATAAGCGTGGCGGCAGTGAGTAAACTATATTTATTCATGGAGTATCTCCAAAGCAAAGCCGGGTCCATCCGGCTTTATTGGTTTACTAAAACGAGAGAATAAATTCCGCGCGATTAGTTGTAGGTCAGGGTAAAGTTAACGACGCCGTTGGCATCGCCGCCTGATACGCTATCTTCTGTCGCGATATAACGGGCGAAAAAGTCGAGGTTCGTTTCTTCTGCCGCATCGGAGGCAATGGTAACGGATTTAGACTCAGTACCCAGCGGCAGTTCGCTGGTATCGCTATTCAACAACTGGATAGCGACACCTTTAGCGACGCCGGTAGTACCGTAACCGGTAATTTGCAGATAGTCGTTATTCAGGGTGTCCGGCATACCGTCATATTTTACGGAAACCGGTTTCCCCAGCAGATCTGCAGGGCAGGCGGTTAATACCAATGAAAACTTGGTGGTTGCTGCCGTTGAGCCAGCGGCGGTAAACGCTGTTTTAGAGACCTCGCCCAGCTTGACATCCTGAGAGCTGGTAACACTGCCGTTAATTTTGCAACCTGCTTCGATGATTTTGCCGGTAAAATTAACCTGGCCATCCTGAGCCATTGCAGTCGAAGCAAGCCCCATTGCGGTGAATAATACGGCAGCGGCAAATTTTCCTTTCATTAAAAATGTCCTTTCATGGTCGACTCGATACGTAGATATTACTCAGCGCACGATAAATAGGCTTTGAGTAATAAATATATTAATTATGACTTTCTAATTGCAGTATTAAATATGATAGGGTAACGTCAGACGATACCCAATTACATTTTGACCATATGTGAAAGTTATGACTATAAATAATATCTAATTAATGCTTTTTGTTTTGCTAAATATATTCGCTAAATAAATTAATTTCGTCATTTAAGGTGCTGTGATTAATATTATTGCTATAATTTATTTGTTATGGTTGACATAAATATGCCTTTTCTTATTAAAATAAGGAAAACCTGATAAATAACGTGTTATCTTGCTGGCAAAGTCCTTGCGCGCAGGCCATTCCCCTGGCACTCTGATGGGCGGTTATCTGGAGGATGAATGTATCTGATTAACGGCCAATCCACTGAACGACTCGCGGTGAATGACCGGGGGGTGCAGTTCGGAGACGGTTGCTTTACCACTGCGCGGATCGCGGCGGGGGAGATTGCCTTGTTTTCCCGTCATCTGGCTCGCCTGGAAGAAACGTGCTCTCGTTTGGCGATCCCCTTTAACGATTGGGATGTATTAGTAAAAGAGATGCGCAGCCTGGCACAACCGCATCGGGAAGGCGTGCTGAAAGTGATGATTACCCGCGGCGCAGGCGGACGCGGTTACAGCGCCGCCAGTTGTCAATTACCCACACGGATTCTTAGCGTGTCGCCTTACCCTGCCCACTACGCCCGCTGGAAAGACGAGGGCATCACTCTTACCCTTAGTCCCATACCGCTTGGGCGCAATCCTTATCTTGCCGGATTAAAACATCTGAACCGCCTCGAACAGGTGTTGATTCGCTCTCATCTTGAGCAGACGGACGCCGATGAGGCGCTGGTTCTTGACAGCGAGGGATGGGTTACGGAATGCTGTGCGGCTAATTTGTTCTGGCGTACAGGCGACATTGTTTTTACGCCGCGTCTGGATCAGGCCGGGGTGAACGGCATTATGCGACAATTTTGTTTACGCCAACTGGCGCAATCTCCTTTCCAGGTTCTTGAAGTACAGGCGAGAGAGGAGGCAGTCAGGCAGGCGGATGAGATTATCATCTGCAACGCGCTAATGCCGATTATTCCCATACGCGCCTATCACGGGACGTCGTATTCTTCGCGAACACTGTTTCAATTTTTAGCCCCATTTTGTGAGCATCCGAATTAGTTATGAAAAAATTGTCAGGCGTTTTCCTTCTGCTGTTGGTTGTGCTGGGTATTGCCGCGGGCGTGGGGTTGTGGAAAGTTCGCCATCTGGCGAACAGCACGTTACTTATTAAAAACGAGACTATCTTTACGCTCAAGGCGGGAACGGGGCGGCTGGCGCTTGGCGACCAGCTTTATGATGAAAAAATCATTAATCGCCCCCGGGTATTTCAGTGGCTGCTGCGCGTGGAGCCTGAGTTATCGCACTTTAAAGCGGGAACTTACCGTTTTACGCCGGGGATGACCGTACGGGAGATGCTTGAGTTGCTGGAGAGCGGCAAAGAAGCGCAATTCCCGTTGCGGTTTGTGGAAGGGATGCGCCTTAGCGATTACCTGAAACAGCTACGAGAGGCGCCGTATATTCGCCATACATTGTCGGATGATGACTACGCCACTGTCGCTCAGGCATTAAAGCTTGCGCACCCGGAATGGGTAGAAGGGTGGTTCTGGCCCGATACCTGGATGTATACCGCCAACACCAGCGATGTCGCTATTCTCAAGCGAGCGCACCAAAAGATGGTGAAAGCTGTCGATACTGTCTGGAAAGGCCGGGCCGAGGGGCTGCCTTATAAAGATCAGAACCAACTGGTGACAATGGCCTCGATTATTGAAAAAGAGACGGCTGTCGCCAGCGAACGCGATCAGGTGGCTTCAGTCTTTATTAATCGCCTGAGAATCGGTATGCGCCTTCAGACCGATCCCACCGTGATTTACGGGATGGGGACGAGTTATAATGGTAACTTGTCGCGTGCGGATCTGGAAAAGCCGACGGCTTATAACACGTATACCATAACCGGGCTGCCGCCAGGACCGATTGCATCGCCCAGCGAAGCGTCATTGCAGGCGGCGGCGCATCCGGCGAAAACGCCGTATCTCTATTTTGTGGCCGACGGTAAAGGCGGTCACACATTTAACACCAATCTTGCCAGCCATAATCGGTCAGTGCAGGAGTACCTGAAAGTGCTTAAGGAAAAAAATGGGCAGTAATTATATCGTCATCGAGGGCCTGGAAGGCGCCGGAAAAACCACTGCGCGCGACGTGGTGGTGGAGACCCTTGAGCAACTGGGTATTCGTAACATGATTTTTACCCGTGAGCCGGGCGGTACGCAGCTTGCCGAAAAACTGAGAAGTCTGGTGCTGGATATTCGATCGGTAGGCGACGAAGTGATTACCGATAAAGCGGAAGTGCTGATGTTTTATGCCGCTCGCGTACAGCTCGTCGAAACGGTAATCAAACCCGCGCTGGCGCAAGGCGTATGGGTGATCGGCGATCG
Source organism: Salmonella sp. JXY0409-18 (assembly GCF_020268625.1). Taxonomy (NCBI): domain Bacteria; kingdom Pseudomonadati; phylum Pseudomonadota; class Gammaproteobacteria; order Enterobacterales; family Enterobacteriaceae; genus Salmonella; species Salmonella sp. JXY0409-18. The sequence goes on along the minus strand of NZ_CP084216.1, from coordinate 2,644,969 downwards.
ACACGATCTCTCGACCCAGGCGTATCAGGGGGGAGGGCGCGGCATTGATCAAACCATGCTGGCGACACTACGCGATGCCGTGCTGGGCGATTTTCGCCCTGACCTGACGCTGTATCTGGATGTCACGCCGGAAGTCGGGCTAAAACGCGCCAGAGCGCGCGGCGATTTGGATCGCATTGAGCAGGAATCTTTTGATTTCTTTAACCGGACTCGCGCGCGCTATCTGGAACTGGCGGCGCAAGACTCGCGTATCCGCACCATTGACGCGACCCAGCCGCTGGATGCCGTCATGCGCGACATTCGCGCCACGGTGACGAAGTGGGTACAGGAGCAAGCGGCATGAAATGGTATCCATGGTTACGGCCCGCCTATGAAAAACTGGTAGAAAGTTACCAGGCGGGACGTGGGCACCATGCGCTACTGATTCAGGCCTTACCTGGCATGGGCGACGAGGCGCTGTGCTATGCGCTGAGCCGTTATCTGTTATGCCAGCAGCCTGAGGGCCACAAAAGCTGTGGGCATTGCCGTGGCTGTCAGCTTATGCAGGCTGGCACGCATCCGGACTATTACACGCTGACGCCGGATAAAGGCAAAAGCAGCCTCGGCGTAGATGCGGTACGCGAGGTCAGCGAGAAATTGTACGAGCACTCCCGTCTGGGCGGTGCGAAGGTGGTGTGGATTGCGGATGCGGCGCTATTAACCGACGCCGCTGCCAATGCGTTGCTCAAAACGCTGGAAGAGCCGCCGGAGCAAACCTGGTTTTTCCTTGCTAGCCCGGAGCCTGCTCGTCTGTTGGCGACATTACGCAGCCGCTGCCGGCTGCATCATCTGGCGCCGCCGTCCGAATCGTATGCGATGTCATGGCTGTCGCGAGAAGTGACGGCGTCACAAGAAGCGTTGCTCACGGCGCTACGCCTGAATGCGGGGTCGCCCGGCGCCGCGCTGGCGCTGTTGCAGTCTGAACGTTGGGCGCAGCGTGAGGCGCTGTGTCAGGCGTTAATGGACAGTTTACATACGGGCGACTGGTATGCGTTATTAACGGCGCTCAATCATGAGCAAGCCCCGGCGCGCCTGCACTGGCTGGCGACGCTGCTGGTTGATGCTCTTAAACGTCAGCACGGCGCGTCGTACCTGACAAACGTTGATGCGGACGCGGTTGTTGCCGCGTTGGCGGGGCCGCTATCCCCGGCGCGTATTCAGGCAATCCTGAACGATGTTTGCCATTGTCGTGATCAATTACTTCATGTGACCGGATTAAACCGCGAACTGGTATTAACCGATCTCATTCTCCGCATCGAGCATTACCTGCAACCAGGCACCTTGTTGCCTGTTCCTCATCTTTGAGAGAGACATTATGTTTTTAGTCGACTCACACTGCCATCTTGATGGTCTGGATTATCAATCTTTGCATAAGGACGTGGACGATGTGCTGGCGAAAGCCGCCGCGCGCGATGTGAAGTTCTGTTTAGCGGTGGCGACGACGCTGCCGGGGTATCGCCATATGCGCGAGCTGGTGGGCAAGCGCGATAATGTGGTCTTTTCCTGCGGCGTGCATCCGTTAAATCAGGATGAAGCGTATGACGTAGAAGAACTGCGCCTCCTTGCTGCAGAAGACGATGTGGTGGCGATGGGCGAGACCGGGCTTGATTATTTTTACACGCCTGAGACCAAAATCCGCCAGCAGGCGTCTTTTATTCATCATATCCAGATTGGCCGCGAATTGCATAAACCGGTGATTGTCCATACTCGCGACGCGCGTGCCGATACGCTGGCTATCCTGCGTGAAGAAAAAGTGACGGATTGCGGCGGCGTACTACACTGTTTTACAGAAGACAGAGAAACGGCCGGCAAATTGTTGGATCTGGGGTTTTATATCTCTTTTTCCGGCATCGTAACGTTCCGTAACGCTGAACAGTTGCGTGATGCGGCGCGCTATGTGCCGCTGGATCGGTTATTAGTCGAGACCGATTCTCCTTATCTGGCGCCGGTGCCGCATCGCGGTAAAGAGAACCAGCCTGCGATGGTACGCGACGTCGCAGAATATATGGCGGTATTGAAAGGGGTTGCCGTTGAAGAACTGGCGCAGATCACCACCGATAACTTTGCTCGCCTGTTCCATATTGACGCGTCTCGCCTGTCATCAATCCGTTAAACGAGTTTTTTTAAAGCTCGTAATTAATAAGCAAAGCGCGTAAAGTTCACCGCCACAAAAGGGGCGGTGAGCGAGCTTATGGAAACATTCGGAAACTCATTTTGGCAGAATGTGATACTTTTTAGGCTATCTGGCGCTGAAACGTGATAGCCGTCAAACAAAATCAGACGTATTTATTTTACTCTGTGTAATAAATAAAAGGGCACTTAGATGTCCTGTCCACGGCGGGGTTCTCCCCCCTCGCCAATGCGTGAGAACGTAGAAAAGCACAAATACTCAGGAGCACTCTCAATTATGTTTAAGAATGCATTTGCTAACCTGCAAAAGGTCGGTAAATCGCTGATGCTGCCGGTATCCGTACTCCCTATCGCAGGTATCCTGCTGGGTGTCGGTTCCGCTAACTTCAGCTGGCTGCCAGCCGTTGTATCGCACGTTATGGCAGAAGCGGGCGGATCTGTTTTTGCCAATATGCCGCTGATTTTCGCTATCGGCGTGGCGTTGGGCTTTACCAACAACGACGGCGTTTCGGCTCTGGCGGCGGTAGTAGCGTATGGCATCATGGTGAAAACCATGGCTGTGGTTGCGCCGCTGGTTCTGCATTTACCTGCTGAAGAGATCGCCGCTAAACACCTTGCTGATACGGGTGTTCTCGGGGGGATTATCTCCGGTGCGATCGCAGCGTATATGTTTAACCGCTTCTACCGTATCAAACTGCCTGAGTATCTGGGCTTCTTTGCGGGCAAACGCTTCGTGCCGATCATTTCGGGTCTGGCCGCTATTTTTACCGGTGTGGTGCTGTCTTTCGTATGGCCGCCAATCGGTACGGCTATCCAGGCGTTCTCGCAGTGGGCGGCTTATCAGAACCCGGTTGTCGCGTTTGGCATTTACGGTTTCATCGAGCGTTGCCTGGTGCCGTTTGGTCTGCATCATATCTGGAACGTTCCTTTCCAGATGCAGATCGGCGAATACACCAACGCAGCGGGTCAGGTATTCCACGGCGACATTCCGCGCTATATGGCGGGCGACCCGACGGCGGGTATGTTGTCTGGCGGCTTCCTGTTCAAAATGTACGGTCTGCCGGCTGCGGCCATTGCTATCTGGCACTCTGCTAAACCGGAAAACCGCGCAAAAGTGGGCGGTATCATGATTTCCGCCGCGCTGACCTCGTTTTTGACGGGTATTACCGAGCCTATCGAGTTCTCCTTCATGTTCGTGGCGCCGATCCTGTACATTATTCACGCGATTCTGGCAGGTCTGGCATTCCCGATCTGTATTCTGCTGGGGATGCGTGACGGTACGTCGTTCTCCCACGGTCTGATCGACTTTATCGTGCTGTCCGGTAACAGCAGCAAATTGTGGCTGTTCCCGATTGTTGGCGCCGGTTATGCGATTGTGTACTACACAGTGTTCCGCGTGCTGATCAAAGCGCTGGATCTGAAAACGCCGGGTCGTGAAGACACTACTGATGACGCAAAAGCGGGCGCGACCAGCGAAATGGCGCCGGCTTTGGTTGCGGCGTTTGGCGGTAAAGAGAACATCACTAACCTGGATGCCTGTATCACGCGTCTGCGCGTGAGCGTAGCCGATGTAGCGAAAGTGGATCAGGCTGGCCTGAAGAAACTGGGCGCGGCAGGCGTTGTCGTCGCGGGTTCCGGCGTTCAGGCTATTTTCGGTACGAAATCCGATAACCTGAAAACGGAAATGGATGAGTACATCCGTAACAGCTAAGCAGTAATGATGTTGGGGAGAATTAAGGCAGCCATTCGGCTGCCTTTTTTAATGGCGCTTTATATGCCGCTCTCCGACAGTCTGTCAGAACTGATAATTGGCGGTGAGGCTGACGTTACGCGGCGCGCCGTAAACAATGGAACCATCAATATTGGTGTCGTAGGTTTTATCGAACAGGTTGTTGATGTTTCCCTGTACGGAGAAATTTTTCGTCACCTGATAGCGGGTAAACAGATCGACCAGCGCATAGCTGCCCTGTTCGGCGCGGAAAGTGCCGTACGGCGTCGTGGTATCTTTGTAAACCCGATTCTGCCAGTTCACGCCGCCGCCGACCGTCAGCTCCGGCATCGCCGGCAGACGATAGCGGGTGAATAACTTCACGCTGGTGCGCGGGAGATTAGGGTTCACGGCGTTACCTTCATTGTCCTCGGCAACATACCGGGTAGCCCCGAAAGTCATCTGCCAGTTATCGGTAATTGCGCCGTTCACTTCAAATTCGACGCCTTTGCTCACCGTTCCGTCAGTAGACTTCCAGGCAAACTCCCCATTACTGCCAGGGATAGGAATAGTGGTTGCCTGAGCGACGTTATTCTGCTCAATGCGGAACACGGACAACGTGGTGGTGAGGCGGCTGTTCATCCAGTCGGACTTCAGGCCCGCTTCATAGTTATTACCGGTAATCGGAGCCAGATATTGACCTGCTTTGTCACGTTTATTCTGCGGCTGAAAGATAGAGGTATAACTGGCATAAGCGGACCAGTTGTCGTTGATATCATAAATCAGCCCGGCATACGGCGTGGTATGGTTTTTCTCCATGCTGTAGGTCAGTGTATCAACACGCCAGTTGGTATAACGAGCGCCAAGAATCAGATGCAGCGGATCAGCCAGCGAAATGCGCGTAGCGGCATACAGCGATTTCATATGCGTGGTATCGTCCTGCGCCAGATTTTGTGGCGCCCAGTGGGTTTGGGGGAAATTACCGTTAAAGGCGCTGAAGTTGCCAATGTCGTCCGGAAAGACGTTCGCCCAGGCGCTAAAATAGCGGTTATTCTGCTTACTATAACTGCCGCCAAACATCATATTGTGCTGACGGCCAAACAGCTCATAAGCGCCATCGGCAAAGAGATCTATGGCATCTACTTTGCGCTTGCCGCTGTTCCAGCCCGTACCGCCGACCACGGGGTAGCTTGCGCCATAAGGACTCACTAGCGTACCTGTCTCTTTATCGACTAACGCATCGATATACATCATTTTACTGTCGAATTTGACCTCAGTATGGGTCGCATTCAGGGTCGCCTGCCAGCTTTCGGCAAAACGCTGCTTAAGCGTGACGAAGAATTTATTTATCTCTTTGTTGTTATAAGCCCAGTCCGGGGCGGTACTACGCGCGCGGTCATAGCTATTTTTGCTGCCATCGGTGTTCCAGCGCGGCAGACCGCCCCAGGTCGGGCTATTGACATCAATTTTTTGATATTCATAACCGGCTGAAAGGCCAGTGGTTGCACCCAGATCGGCATCGACAATTCCGGAAAAGAACGCTTTCTCACTGTTATAGCGGTCCAGCCAGGAATCATTATTCTGATAACCCGCCACGATGCGCCCACGGACATTGCCGTCTGCGGTGAGCGGACTTTGCAGATCCATGACGTAACGCTGCTTATTCCAGCTACCGTATTCTGTGGAGACGTTACCTTTGAACTCCCGACTGGTGGCGTGTTTACGAATCATATTTATTGAGGCAGAAGGATTACCGGTTCCGGTCATCAGCCCATTCGCGCCGCGAACCACCTCCACGCGCTCATACAGCGCGGTATCCGTTAGCGCATCGCCCAGATTCCAGCGGGACTCAAAATACGTTGGAATACCGTCAACCATATAGTTGTCAATTTCAAACCCGCGCGAGTAATAGCTGATGCGATCGGAGTCAGCCTGGCTTCCGCTGATCCCCAGCGTATTGGTCATCACCTCGCCCAGGGTTTGCAACTGCTGGTCTTCCATACGCTGTTGGCTGACAATACTGACCGACTGCGGGATATCGCGCTGAGTCATCGTCATTTTGGTGCCCGCAGCGGTCGTTTTCACGCTGTAATCCTGTTCTTCGCGGTTTACGGCGTCAGCGGTCGTCGCGCCCTCGACAATAACGGTATCCTCAGCCGCGAAGGCGGCAGGCATAAATGCCATCGCCATACCCATAGCTAACAGCGACGGTGCGGCGGTGGACTGAAGGTGTTTGTCCCGGCGGTATTGAATGAAAGACATCTGAAAATCCTTGCTTGTTATTGGGGTAAGTTCAGGACGTATGACGTTGAACCTTTTCATTCTTTGCTAGTTAATGCGCATAAAAATGCAAATGAGAAATATACGCATTTGTATTAAATGTGTAAAACGGTATAAACAGGCAAACTAAAAATATTTTTTAAGCGTACAAAGGCGTCATGGCAGGGGGATATGGCGGTAAGTCCAGCATGTAGTCATTTTTCGCTTAATAAATCGTGGGTTAAAGTTGAAAGAGCGTCGGTAACTCGCTCATACTCTATACTCGCAGTATGGCTCGGCGTAGCATGTGCGCTGCAAGGGCTATTATGAAAAAGGAAAACGTCGTGGCAGAAGAAACTATATTCAGCAAAATTATTCGTCGTGAAATCCCTTCGGATATCGTTTATCAGGATGAGCTGGTCACCGCCTTTCGTGATATTTCACCGCAGGCGCCGACGCATATCTTGATTATTCCCAATATTCTGATCCCAACCGTCAATGACGTGACGGCGGAACATGAACAGGCGTTAGGTCGGATGATCACCGTGGCGGCGAAAATCGCCGAACAGGAAGGCATTGCCGAGGATGGGTATCGTTTAATCATGAATACCAACCGTCATGGGGGCCAGGAGGTTTATCATATCCATATGCACCTACTGGGCGGCCGCCCGCTAGGCCCGATGCTGGCGCATAAAGGCTTGTAAGTATGATCAAAGGATGCATCGCGGTTTCTCTGGGCTTGCTGCTGCTTACCGGCTGCCGGTCACACCCTGAAATTCCGGTAAGCGACGCGCAGTCGCTGGTGATGGAGTCCACGGTTCTGGCGGCGGGCGTGACCGCAGAGCCGCCTGAGCTGACGGCGTCTGATATCCAGCCATCAGCCTCTTCCCGCGTCTATAACGAAAGGCAAGAGCCCATAACCGTTCATTATCGGTTTTACTGGTATGACGCGCGGGGGCTGGAGATGCATCCGCTGGAGGCGCCGCGTAGCGTAACCATACCCGCGCGTTCGTCGGTAACGCTATTTGGCAGCGCCAATTATCTGGGGGCGCATAAGGTCAGGCTTTATCTTTATTTGTGAGGAGTGAATTTTGATGACAAAAATGCATCGCTACGCTGCCATTGCTGCGCTGGCGATATTTCTCTCCGGGTGTATGGCGCAACGTCAACCTGCGCCAGTTGAAGAGGTAAAACCAGCGCCAGAACAACCCGCGCAGCCACCACAGCCTCCTGTTGTGCCGTCTGTGCCAACCATTCCACAGCAACCGGGGCCGATCGAACATGAAGATCAAACGGGCCAGCCAGCGCCTAAGGTGCGCCACTATGACTGGAACGGCGCGATGCAACCGCTGGTCAGCAAAATGTTGCAGGCTGATGGCGTGACGGCCGGAAGCGTATTGCTTGTCGACAGCGTGAATAACCGGACGAATGGGTCGTTAAATGCGAACGAGGCAACGGAAACGTTACGTAATGCGCTGGCGAACAACGGTAAATTTACGCTGGTCTCCGTACAGCAACTCTCGATGGCAAAACAGCAGTTAGGGTTGTCTCCGCAGGATAGTCTGGGAACGCGCAGTAAAGCTATTGGCATTGCGCGCAATGTCGGGGCGCAATATGTACTTTACTCCAGCGCATCCGGTAACGTTAACGCGCCTGCATTACAGATGCAGTTAATGCTGGTGCAAACGGGCGAGATAATCTGGTCAGGTAAAGGTGCGGTCCAACAACAATAATCCCTTAACGCGCGACGAGATCCTGTCGCGCTATTTTCCCCAGTATCGTCCCGCCGTCGCCGCATCGCAGGGGCTAAGCGGCGGGAGCTGTATTATTGACCACGATACTCACCGTGTCGTGCTGCGTCGTCATCACGACCCCGACGCTCCACCAGCCCATTTTTTACGTCATTACCGCGCCTTATCCCAATTGCCGGCCAGTCTTGCGCCGCGAGCGCTTTTTTATACGCCAGGCTGGATGGCGGTAGAATATCTGCATGGTGTGGTAAATTCCGCTCTGCCAGATGCCGACGAACTGGCGGCCTTACTGTATCATTTGCATCAACAGCCGCGTTTTGGCTGGCGTATCGCGCTATCGCCACTATTGGCGCAGTACTGGTCGTGTTGCGATCCGGCAAGGCGTACGCCGTTTTGGTTGCGGCGGCTCAAACAGTTGCAAAAAAACGGAGAACCTCGCCCGCTGCGGCTCGCGCCTTTGCATATGGATGTCCATGGCGACAATATAGTATTAACGTCCGCCGGGTTGAAACTGATTGACTGGGAGTATGCCGGCGACGGCGATATTGCGTTGGAGCTGGCGGCAGTATGGGTTGAGGATGAACGCCAGCACCGACAACTGGCAGACGCTTATGCCGCGCGCGCGCGAATCGACGCCCGGCAGCTATGGCGACAGATACGATTATGGCACCCCTGGGTCATTATGCTAAAAGCAGGGTGGTTCGAATACCGCTGGCGACAAACCGGCGAGCAACAATTTATCAGGCTGGCCGATGAAACCTGGCGCCAGCTACGTATGAAAGGATAAGGAGAGCAGTGTGGGCCCAGTAATGTTGAATGTCGAAGGATGTGAGCTGGATGCGGAGGAGCGCGAGATACTGGCGCATCCGCTGGTTGGCGGGCTTATTCTGTTCACGCGTAATTACCATGACCCGGAACAGCTGCGCGAATTAGTGCGCCAGATTCGGGCGGCATCGCGTAACCATCTGGTGGTGGCCGTCGATCAGGAAGGCGGGCGCGTACAGCGTTTCCGTGAAGGGTTTACCCGCCTGCCCGCGGCGCAATCTTTTTTTGCGCTGCATGGGCTGGAAGAGGGGGGACGACTGGCGCAGGAGGCAGGGTGGCTGATGGCCAGCGAAATGATCGCGATGGATATTGATATCAGTTTTGCGCCAGTGCTGGACGTCGGGCATATCAGCGCGGCAATTGGCGAGCGCTCCTATCATGCCGATCCCGCAAAAGCGTTGGCAATGGCAACGCGCTTTATTGACGGCATGCATGACGCCGGGATGAAAACGACCGGTAAGCATTTCCCCGGCCACGGCGCGGTCACGGCGGACTCCCACAAAGAGACGCCGTGCGATCCACGTCCTGAAACGGATATCCGTGGCAAAGATATGTCGGTGTTCCGCACGCTGATTAGCGAGAATAAACTGGATGCGATTATGCCTGCCCACGTGATCTACCGCGCTATCGATCCACGCCCGGCAAGCGGTTCGCCGTACTGGCTGAAAACGGTGCTGCGTCAGGAGTTAGGCTTTGACGGCGTCATTTTCTCCGACGATCTGTCGATGGAGGGCGCGGCGATTATGGGCAGCTATGCTGAGCGCGCTCAGGCGTCGCTGGATGCGGGTTGCGATATGATTCTGGTCTGCAATAATCGTAAAGGCGCAGTCAGCGTGTTGGATAATCTGTCGCCGATCAAAGCAGAACGTGTTACACGTTTGTATCATAAAGGTTCATTTTCACGCCGGGAGCTCATGGACTCAGCACGCTGGAAAACAGCCAGCGCCCAGCTCAACCAGTTACATGAACGCTGGCAGGAAGAAAAAGCAGGTCATTAACTCGAGTTTTCGTGAGGGTGCCAGATGATTATTTATTTACACGGTTTTGATTCAAATAGTCCGGGCAACCATGAAAAAGTGTTGCAATTACAGTTTATCGACCCGGATGTTCGGCTGGTAAGCTACAGTACGCGGCATCCTAAGCACGATATGCAGCATCTGCTGAAAGAAGTGGACAAAATGTTGCAGTTGAATGTGGACGAGCGCCCTTTAATCTGTGGCGTGGGGCTGGGCGGTTACTGGGCGGAGCGGATTGGCTTTTTGTGCGATATCCGTCAGGTGGTTTTTAACCCGAACCTGTTCCCCTATGAAAACATGGAGGGGAAAATCGATCGCCCGGAAGAATATGCGGACATCGCCACAAAGTGCGTGACCAACTTTCGCGAAAAAAATCGCGATCGTTGTCTGGTGATCCTCTCGCGTCATGACGAAGCGCTGGACAGCCAACGCTCAGCGCAAGCTCTTCACCCGTATTATGAAATTGTGTGGGATGAGGAACAGACTCACAAATTCAAAAATATTTCGCCGCATTTGCAACGTATCAAAGCGTTTAAAACGCTGGGGTAACGCCCCCGGCAATATGGCGTTATCAGTGACCGGATAACCAGCCTTGCGGCTGGTTTTTTTATGCTCAATTCTCGCAAGCTGTCTATCTTTTCAGCATGAAAACTTGATGCACATCAATTTTGGTATGACCAATGCACCGTTCATGCTATTCTCATATCAGAAGCTTATTCTCATTAACGTAACTTGTTGTTAATTAAAGGCTATACTAATAACGTTTAATTAACAATTGGTTAATAAATTTAAGGGGGTCACGTTGACTACACCATTAAAAAAGATCGTGATTGTCGGCGGCGGCGCTGGCGGGCTGGAAATGGCGACGCAGTTAGGCCATAAACTGGGGCGCAAGAAAAAAGCGAAAATCACGCTGGTAGACAGAAATCACAGCCATCTGTGGAAACCATTGCTGCACGAAGTGGCGACTGGCTCTCTGGACGAAGGTGTGGATGCGCTGAGCTATCTGGCTCATGCGCGTAATCATGGTTTCCAGTTCCAACTGGGGTCGGTGATGGATATCGATCGCGAAGCGAAAACCATCACCATTGCCGAGTTGCGTGATGAAAAGGGCGAACTGCTGGTGCCGGAGCGCAAAATCGCGTATGACACGCTGGTGATGGCGCTGGGCAGCACCTCTAATGATTTCAACACGCCGGGCGTGAAAGAGCACTGTATCTTCCTCGATAACCCGCATCAGGCGCGCCGTTTTCACCAGGAGATGCTGAACCTGTTCCTCAAGTATTCGGCTAATCTGGGCGCGAACGGTAAGGTCAATATCGCCATCGTTGGCGGCGGTGCGACGGGGGTTGAGCTGTCGGCTGAACTGCATAATGCGGTAAAACAGCTGCATAGCTATGGTTATAAGGGGCTGACCAACGACGCGCTGAACGTGACATTGGTTGAGGCTGGCGAGCGTATTCTGCCTGCGTTGCCGCCGCGTATCTCCAGCGCCGCGCATAATGAACTGACCAAACTGGGCGTTCGCGTGCTGACGCAAACTATGGTCACCAGCGCCGACGAAGGCGGTCTGCATACGAAAGAAGGTGAATATATTCAGGCCGATCTGATGGTGTGGGCGGCGGGTATCAAAGCGCCAGATTTTATGAAAGAGATTGGTGGTCTGGAAACGAACCGCATTAACCAACTGGTGGTGGAGCCGACGCTGCAAACCACGCGCGATCCTGATATTTATGCGATTGGCGACTGCGCTTCCTGCGCACGTCCGGAGGGAGGTTTTGTGCCGCCTCGCGCTCAGGCGGCGCATCAGATGGCTACCTGCGCGATGAATAACATTCTGGCGCAGATGAATGGCAAACCGCTGAAAGCTTACCAGTATAAAGATCATGGTTCGCTGGTCTCTCTGTCCAACTTCTCTACCGTGGGTAGTCTGATGGGGAACCTGACCCGCGGTTCAATGATGATTGAAGGACGTATCGCCCGCTTCGTGTATATCTCGCTATACCGTATGCACCAGATAGCGCTGCATGGATACTTTAAAACTGGCCTGATGATGCTGGTGGGCAGTATTAACCGCGTCATTCGTCCGCGCCTGAAACTGCATTAATTTCTCTGCGCCTCACCGGCTGCTCGCGCCGGTGAGCGCTTCTCCATCACTCGCTTCGGAGTTGTCCGAATCCTTCAGCTTTACCGCCTCATCCCGCATTTTTCATCCTCATTCCGATTGGCTTTGTTCGCATACTGGTTGCAAAATTGTTACCAATAGCAACGAAGGAGGAACTCCCGTGAATAAATCAATGTTGGCGGGTATAGGGATTGGCGTAGCGGCTGCGCTGGGTGTGGCGGCAGTGGCCAGTCTCAACGTATTTGATCGTGGTCCGCAATATGCGCAGGTGATATCGGCTAAACCGATTAAAGAGACGGTAAAAACGCCGCGTCAGGAGTGCCGTAATGTCACGGTCACGCATCGCAGACCGGTTCAGGACGAAAACCGTATTGCCGGCTCGGTGCTTGGCGCAGTAGCAGGCGGCGTGATTGGACATCAATTTGGCGGCGGTCGTGGTAAAGATGTGGCGACGGTCGTCGGGGCGCTGGGCGGCGGTTATGCTGGCAATCAAATCCAGGGATCAATGCAGGAAAGTGATACTTATACTACCACGCAGCAACGCTGTAAGACGGTGTATGACAAATCTGAAAAGATGCTTGGCTACGACGTGACCTATAAAATTGGCGATCAGCAGGGCAAAATCCGCATGGATAAAGACCCCGGAACGCAAATTCCCCTCGACGGCAATGGTCAACTGGTTCTGAATAACAAAGCATAAAAAAGCTGTACTCTGCAAGTTAGCCCCTCATTCGCTCAGGCTGAGGGGCTTTTTTTATCCGAAGCTGCGTTGTTCAGGACTTGAGCAGTTCAGGCCAGATGCGCAGGGTCGTACGCGTAATTTGCATCAGTTGTTCGAAGGTGGCTCCCTCGCGGGCGCTGATCGACATTCCCTGTAAAATACAGTTGATATATTCCGCGAGCGCCTGCGGGTTACAGTGCGCCGGAATTTCACCGCGCTCCTGACGTTGGCGCAAAAACTGGATGAGCGTCTGTTCCTGCATGGCGTGGCGTGATTTTACCGTGCGAGCGATATCGCGTGAGGAGGCGGCGAGGGTGGCGGACGTATTAATCATAAAGCAGCCAGCCGGCGTGTCCGTACTGGTAAAGCAGGCGGCAATTTCTGTGAAGTAATCTTCCAGCGCCGATTCCACGCTTTTCTCTTCACAAAAGAGCTGGGCTTCGTGCTTTGAGGCAAAGCGAGTGATGTAGCGATCCAGGACAGCGCGAAATAATCCTTCTTTGTTAGTGAATTCCGCATAGAGAGTAGGCGCTTTCGCCCCGGTAGCCTCTACGAGATCGGCAAGCGAAGTTGCTTCATAGCCGTGCTGCCAGAAGAGAGTCATGGCCTTATCAAGCGCAGCTTCCCTGTCGAACACTTTTGGTCGGCCACGGCTTTTCTTCGCGCAACTCGTGGTATCCGTTGTCATGATGCCGTTGTACCTGTTTAAAGAGCGGTCTCTCTATTATAAAAACAAACCACTTCTGGCTCCAGAGTATTCATTAGAAAAATAAATCAATTCTATTCACATGAAAAATAACATCTTTATAAATTATATAACGATCATTATAAAAAGAAGTTGACGTGTGATGTAGATCACATCTATGATTAACTTATCGATCGTTAAGTTAATGCTTACGACACCCATTCATCTGCTAAAGGTCATCACTATGAAAAACATAAAAACCCTCATCGCTGCTGTGGTACTGAGTTCGCTCTCATTCGCCAGCTTCGCCGCCGTTGAAGTTCAGGCAACGCCAGAAGGTCAACAGAAGTTTGGCACCATTTCCGCGAATGGCGGCACGAATCTGGGCTCGCTGGAAGATCAGCTGGCGCAAAAAGCGCAGGAGATGGGGGCGAAGTCTTTCCGTATTACCTCTGTTACCGGCCCGAATACCCTTCACGGTACGGCGGTAATCTATAAGTAAGCATTAACCCTCATTAATGCCGCTGCGATTGCCACAATAAAAAGAGAAAGCCTCGCGATGCATCGCGAGGCTTTTTTGTCGGTCAGCTATTCACGCTTACAGCGACTGCGGTTTCGCCTCTGATTGACGGGTTACATCCACCGGCATTCCGGAGCGCACTTCCATAACATGTTCCATCACCGCGGCGTCGGTCTGCGGCGCGTCCTTAAAGGTCTGCATCGGGCCATTCAGCACAATCGGCAGCACCTGCGGATCGTCGCCTATATTTTTAGACAGCGGCTGATGAACTTCCACCAGTCGCACGCCGCCTGGCTCCACCGAGGCTTTAATCGGCGTATTGATAATATTCACTTTGGTTCCCGGCGTGACCTGACGGAACAATGTCTCTATATCACCGTCGCGCAGACGGATACAGCCGGAACTGACGCGCATACCAATGCCAAAATCGGCATTCGTGCCATGTAACAGATAGACGCCGCCGTAGGCCGCTAAACGAATCGCGTGATGCCCCATTGGGTTATCGGGACCGGCAGGCACCACGGCGGGGAGATCGATGCCTTGCGCTTTATAACGGGCGCGAATATTGGCGGTCGGCGTCCAGGTTGGATTGGCGCGTTTATCCGAAATGGTCGTCACCATCGTTGGCGTCAGGGTATCGCCGCCCAGTTGGCCAATCCCGATAGGGTAGACCGTGACCGTATTTTTCCCCGGTTGATAATAGTAAAGCCGTAATTCCGCGAGGTTAATGACGATACCTTCACGTGGCGCGTCCGGTAGCAGCGTTTGCAGCGGAATCGTCAGCACGCTGCCTGCGCGTGGCACGTAAGGATCAATGCCGGGGTTGGCCTGTAACAGGGCTAAAAAGCCCACGTTATATTTTTTGGCGATCGCCTCCAGCGAGCCGCCGTCGTCTTCAACGACATGGAATTTATTTTCTCCCACCAGTCGACTGCCGGGGGGCGGAAGAGGCCACGTATTTGCCTGCGCGGGAAGGGCAAGCATGATGGTCGCGGTAAGCGCAAACAACGCCCACCAGCGAGAGAGTCGCGTATTGTTGAACATTATAATAAACCCATGATTATTATGTGGTTATTTTTATAAAAGAGGAAATAAGAATTATGGCGGCTGGCTGTGTCTGGAACTGCAGGGAAGTGCAAAGAATTTGTAAAGATTAGGCCGGACGCAGGGTAATGACGCCCGGCCTGACGCTTATGCAATAGCGTTTTCTTCCAGTTGCTGCATGAACTGGCGTACCCAGTCTATACGCGTTTTACGTTCGCTTAAATCCTGAATAAACTTGAGGCGCGTCGGGCCATCCAGACGGAAATGCTGCGGTTGTTTTTGCAGCAACCCGATAAGCCAGGCAGGGTCAACGTGGTTTTTCTCGGCGAACTCAATCGTTCCGCCTTTCTCGTTACCCTCCAGTTTTCGGATGCCGAGCTTTTGCGCCTGTTGGCGAAGGTGGGCGATATCCAGCAGATTACGCGCTGGATCGGGCAGCAGGCCGAAGCGATCGATCAATTCCACTTTGATCTCTTCCAGCTCGTTTTCGTTCTTCGCGCTGGCAATGCGTTTATAGAATGACAGCCGGGTATTAACATCCGGAATAAAATCATCCGGCAGTAACGACGGCATTCGCAGCTCGACTTCCGTTTGCTGACTGGTGAGATCTTCCAGCGAGGGTTCGCGGCCTGCTTTCAGCGCATCGACGGCGTTTTCCAGCAGTTCCATGTAGAGTGAGAAGCCGATGGTTTCCATTGAGCCGCTTTGCTCTTCGCCAAGCAGTTCGCCTGCGCCGCGGATCTCCAGATCGTGGGTCGCCAGCGCAAACCCGGCGCCTAAATCCTCCAGCGACGCAATCGCCTCCAGCCGTTTTTGCGCATCGGTGGTCATGGCCTTAGGATGTGGCGTCAATAGCCAGGCGTAGGCCTGGTGGTGCGAGCGCCCTACGCGGCCACGCAACTGGTGCAACTGCGCGAGGCCGAAATGATCCGCGCGTTCAATGATGATCGTGTTAGCGGTGGGAATGTCGATCCCCGTTTCGATAATGGTAGTACACACCAGCACGTTAAAACGTTGATGGTGGAAATCGTTCATGACCCGTTCCAGCTCACGTTCGCGCATCTGCCCGTGGCCTATAGCGATTCGCGCTTCCGGCACCAGTTCCGCCAGCCGCTCTGCGGCTTTCTGAATATTTTCGACGTCATTGTACAAATAGTAAACCTGACCGCCGCGCAGGATTTCACGCAGAATCGCTTCCCTTACTACTAGGCTATCATACTCGCGGACAAAGGTTTTTACCGCCAGACGACGGGCAGGGGGGGTGGCGATAATGGAGAGATCGCGCATACCGCTCATCGCCATATTCAGCGTCCGCGGGATCGGCGTCGCCGTGAGCGTCAGAATATCGACATCGGCGCGCATCGCCTTGATTCGCTCTTTGTGGCGCACGCCGAAACGGTGCTCTTCATCGACAATCAGCAGGCCGAGGTCGCGCAGCTTCACATCGCTTTGTAGCAGTTTATGCGTACCGATCAGAATATCGATCTTACCCTCGGCGGCTTCCGCCAGGATTTGCGTCTGCTCTTTGGCGCTGCGAAAGCGGGACAGCATCTCAATGCGTACCGGCCAGTTGGCGAAACGGTCGCGGAAGTTGTCATAGTGTTGCTGCGCCAGCAGCGTAGTCGGCACCAGTACCGCCACCTGTTTATGGTTTTCCACCGCCAGGAACGCGGCGCGCATCGCCACTTCGGTTTTGCCGAAGCCGACGTCGCCGCACACCAGCCTGTCCATCGCCAGCGGTTGGCACATATCGCTCAATACGGCGTTAATCGCCTGTGCTTGATCGGGCGTCGTTTCAAACGGGAAGCTGTCGCAGAATAACTGATATTGCTCACGATCATGCTTAAAGGCAAAACCCTCTTTTGCCGCCCGTTGCGCATAAATATCCAACAGTTCCGCTGCGACATCGCGCACTTTTTCCGCCGCTTTCTGCCGGGCGCGCGACCAGGCGTCGCCGCCCAGTTTATGCAGCGGCGCACTTTCTTCCGCGCCGCCAGCATAGCGGCTAATCAGATGCAACGAGGAGACCGGCACATACAGTTTGGCGTCATTGGCGTAAGTGAGCATCAGATACTCACCCTTGATGCCGCCAGCCTCCAGCGTGGTCATGCCGGCATAACGCCCGACGCCGTGCTCCAGATGCACTACCGGTTGACCGACGTGGAGCTCCGCCAGGTTACGAATCAACGTATCCGGGTTGATCGTACGACGGGAATCCAGGCGGCGACGTGCAACCCGCTCACCCAGGAGATCGCTTTCACAAATCAGAGCCAGATTGCGTTGGGTGTCAATAAAACCATGTTCTGCGGCGCCAATCATCAGATAGCGCCCCGCATCCTGCGCCTCGTCCAGGCGTAATATCCGCTTCGGCGCGATTTTTATGCGAGCCAGGAGCTCTCCCAGCGCTTCGCGGCGTCCTTCGCTTTCCACCGAAAAAATCACCGGGCCGCTGAAAGATTCGAGGAACTTACGCAGCGCGTCCAGCGGCGCTTTCTGCTGTGCCTGGATAGCCAAATCCGGTAATTTCTGGAAACCGAGATTGGTATTGGCGGCTTTTTCCGGCAGATGGTCGGTTTTAAGCTGGAGGCGAGGCCAGCGTTTAAGCTCGGAAAAGAGCTCATCTACCCGTAGCCAGAGGGCTTCCGGCGGCAAAAGTGGGCGCATAGGATCGACGCCGCGATTTTCAAAACGCGCCAGCGTATCGGCCTGAAAGCGTTCGGCGCTGGTTTCCAGCGAGCCGGTATTCACCACCAGAGTATTGGCGGGGAAGTAGCTAAATAATGGCGGTAACGGTTCGCTGAAAAAGAGCGGCTGCCAGTATTCGATCCCGGCGGGCAGGGTGCCTTTGCTGACCTGCTGATAGATGTGCTCGGCGTCGCGTTTTACCTCAAAGGTATCGCGCCACTGGCTACGGAAAAGCTCAATAGCGGCTTTGTCGGTAGGAAATTCGTGCGCGGGCAACAAATTGATGGCCTCGACCTCCTCCAGCGTACGCTGGGTATCCGCGTCAAACAGACGCAGGCTGTCGATTTCATCATCAAAAAAGTCGAGGCGATAAGGCTGTTCGCTGCCCATCGGAAAGAGATCCAACAGCGCGCCGCGCGTCGCGTATTCGCCATGCTCCATCACCTGATCGACATGCCGATAACCGGCGCTGTCAAGCTGCGCGCGCAGAGCGTCGCGGGACAGCCGCTGGCCTTTTTTCATCACCAGCGCATGACCATGCAGATAGCTATGCGGACAAACGCGCTGCATCAGGGTGTTTACCGGTACAATCAAGACGCCGCGCTGCATCGACGGCAACTGGTAGAGTGTGGACAGGCGCGAAGAGATAATTTCCTGATGCGGGGAGAAGCTGTCATACGGTAGCGTTTCCCAGTCCGCCAGGTTCATGACCATCTGATCGGTAAACTGGCGGATTTCATCATGCAATCGCAGAGCATTTTGCATGTCAGGCGCTATGAGTACCACCGGACCGGCATGGCGTTCGGCTATCTCCGCCACCAGCGTAGCGCAGGCGGCGCCGGTAAGTTCGCCCAACTGGCGCTGATCGCCCGCTTTTGTCGGCAGCGTGTAACGTTGTTTTTCAGGCATAACGGTTGTCAGTATCTCTTTTTGTTTTACGCCGCACTCTACGCGTCACCCTTCAGGCTGCTTCATGGTTGGCTGCGCGCCGGGACAGCATGAAGGACTCAGGTATTCAGGGGCATATGACTGATAAGCAATGTTCTTTATTATCCGCGATCGTTGTTTATTAGCAAATTGAATCCGCCGGATAACGCGCCGAACAGGTAAAGTATGAACATGTAAGTGACTTGATTTGTCGGCCTTTTTCAGAATAACGCTGACGAACTCTTACGGTTCAGACATTTACGCATTCCGCTTTCGCTTATATACTCGGGACTTTGCTAACAGCAACCAGACGGATTACATGTATCAACCTGTCGCTCTATTCATTGGCCTGCGTTACATGCGCGGGCGTGCAGCAGATCGCTTCGGTCGCTTCGTTTCCTGGCTTTCCACTATCGGCATTACCCTGGGGGTGATGGCGCTGGTCACGGTATTGTCGGTGATGAACGGTTTTGAGCGCGAACTGCAAAATAACATTCTTGGTTTGATGCCTCAGGCCATCCTCTCTGCTGAACATGGTTCTCTTAACCCGAATCAGATGCCGGAAAAAGCGGTGAATCTGCAAGGCGTTAACCGTATTGCGCCGCTGACGACGGGCGATGTCGTACTGCAAAGCGCGCGTAGCGTTGCGGTTGGCGTGATGTTGGGTATCGATCCGGCGCAAAAAGATCCGTTAACGCCGTATCTGGTCAATGTGAAGCAAAGCGAATTACAGCCGGGTAAGTATAATGTCATCCTCGGCGAGCAGCTCGCCGGACAGTTAGGGGTCAACCGCGGCGATCAGATTCGGCTAATGGTGCCATCTGCCAGCCAGTTTACGCCAATGGGACGTCTGCCCAGCCAGCGTCTGTTTACGGTGATTGGCACATTTGCCGCCAATAGCGAGGTCGATGGCTATGAAATGCTGGTCAATATTCAGGACGCATCGCGTTTAATGCGCTATCCGGCAGGCAATATTACCGGCTGGCGTCTGTGGCTGGATGAACCGCTGCAAGTCGATACCCTCAGCCAACAGACGCTGCCGCAAGGCACGAAGTGGCAGGACTGGCGCGAACGTAAAGGCGAGTTGTTCCAGGCTGTGCGCATGGAAAAGAACATGATGGGATTGTTGCTGAGCCTCATCGTGGCGGTCGCGGCTTTTAACATTATTACTTCGTTGGGTCTGATGGTCATGGAGAAGCAGGGCGAAGTGGCGATTTTACAAACTCAAGGGCTGACGCCGCGACAAATTATGATGGTCTTTATGGTGCAGGGTGCCAGCGCCGGGATTATCGGCGCGCTGTTGGGCGCCGCGCTGGGCGCATTGCTTGCCAGCCAACTGAATAACCTGATGCCGATCATCGGCGCGTTTCTGGATGGCGCTGCGTTGCCCGTGGCGATAGAGCCGTTACAGGTGATCGTTATCGCTCTGGTGGCAATGGCCATCGCGCTGCTTTCTACGCTTTATCCTTCCTGGCGCGCTGCCGCCACTCAACCCGCTGAGGCTTTACGTTATGAATAAGATCCTGTTGCAATGCGACAACCTGTGCAAACGCTATCAGGAAGGCACCGTACAAACCGACGTGTTGCACGATGTCAGCTTCAGTATCGGCGAAGGCGAAATGATGGCGATCGTCGGCAGTTCCGGTTCGGGTAAAAGTACGTTGCTGCATCTGTTAGGCGGGCTGGATACGCCTACCTCTGGCGATGTGATTTTTAGCGGCCAGCCGATGAGCAAACTCTCTTCTGCGGCAAAAGCGGAATTACGTAACCAGAAACTGGGGTTTATCTATCAGTTTCATCATCTCCTGCCGGATTTTACGGCGCTGGAAAACGTGGCGATGCCATTATTAATTGGCAAAAAGAAACCGGCGGAGATTGACGCTCGGGCGCGAGAAATGCTGCACGCCGTAGGGCTGGAGCATCGCGCAACCCATCGACCTTCGGAACTTTCCGGCGGTGAGCGCCAGCGTGTCGCGATAGCGCGCGCGTTGGTGAATAACCCGCGTCTGGTACTGGCGGATGAGCCGACCGGTAATCTGGATGCGCGTAATGCCGACAGTATTTTTGAGCTTCTGGGCGAGTTAAATCGTCTGCAGGGAACCGCGTTTCTGGTGGTGACTCACGATTTGCAACTGGCGAAACGTATGAGCCGCCAGCTTGAGATGCGCGATGGTCGCCTGACGGCGGAACTGAGCCTGATGGGGGCTGAGTAATGGCGTCGCCTTTATCATTATTAATTGGGTTGCGCTTCAGCCGTGGGCGGCGGCGCGGCGGTATGGTTTCGCTCATTTCCGTCATTTCTACCATCGGTATCGCGCTGGGCGTGGCGGTATTGATTGTCGGTTTAAGCGCGATGAACGGTTTCGAACGCGAGTTGAACAACCGTATTCTGGCGGTGGTTCCACACGGGGAGATTGAAGCGGTCAATCAGCCGTGGACTAACTGGCGTGAAGCGCTGGCAAAAGTGCAGAAGGTGCCGGGCATTGCCGCCGCCGCGCCGTATATCAATTTTACCGGCCTGGTAGAGAGCGGGGCGAATTTGCGCGCCATTCAGGTTAAAGGCGTCGACCCTAAGCAAGAGCAGCAGCTTAGCGCGTTACCGTCATTTGTGCAAAATCACGCCTGGGATCATTTCAAAGCGGGCGAACAGCAGATCATTATCGGCAAAGGTGTCGCCGATGCGCTGAACGTGAAACAGGGCGACTGGGTGTCCATCATGATCCCCAATGCGAATGCCGACCATAAGCTGCTCCAGCCCAAACGCGTGCGTTTGCATGTCATCGGGATTCTGCAACTGAGCGGCCAGCTCGATCACAGCTTCGCCATGATCCCGCTTGAGGATGCGCAGCAGTATCTGGATATGGGGTCCAGCGTTTCCGGTATCGCGCTTAAAGTCCATGACGTGTTTAATGCGAACAAACTGGTGCGTGACGCGGGTGAGGTGACTAACAGCTATGTCTACATTAAGAGCTGGATCGGCACCTACGGCTATATGTATCGCGATATCCAGATGATTCGCGCCATTATGTATCTGGCGATGATTCTGGTGATCGGCGTGGCCTGTTTTAATATCGTTTCCACCTTAGTGATGGCGGTAAAAGACAAAAGCGGCGACATTGCGGTATTAAGAACGCTGGGGGCGAAAGATGGTTTGATTCGTGCCATTTTCGTCTGGTACGGACTACTGGCGGGCTTGCTGGGCAGTTTGATTGGCGTGGCGATCGGCGTTGTTGTTTCGCTTCAGCTTACCGCCATTATTAATGGGATTGAAAAGGCGATCGGGCATCAGTTTTTGTCCGGCGATATCTATTTTATCGACTTCCTGCCATCCGAATTACATTGGCTGGACGTTGTTTACGTACTGGTCACGGCGTTGTTGTTAAGCTTACTGGCGAGCTGGTATCCGGCGCGGCGGGCGAGCAACATTGACCCTGCGCGAGTATTGAGCGGCCAGTAATCGCGGAATATAAAAACAAGGAGCGGTGATGTATTACGGGTTTGACATTGGCGGAACAAAGATTGCGTTAGGCGTATTTGACTCAACGCGGCGGCTGCAGTGGGAAAAACGGGTTCCCACGCCCCATACCAGCTATAGCGCCTTTTTAGACGCCGTGTGCGAGCTGGTCGCGGAAGCCGACCAGCGATTTGGCGTAAAAGGGTCGGTAGGGATTGGCATACCTGGTATGCCGGAAACCGAAGACGGCACGCTGTACGCCGCGAATGTCCCGGCAGCCAGCGGTAAGCCGTTGCGCGCCGATCTCAGCGCCCGACTGGATCGCGATGTGCGTCTGGACAATGACGCTAACTGTTTTGCCTTGTCCGAAACCTGGGATGATGAATTCACGCAATATCCTTTGGTTATGGGGCTTATCCTCGGCACCGGCGTCGGCGGCGGCCTGGTGCTAAACGGGAAGCCGATTACCGGTCAGAGCTATATCACCGGCGAGTTTGGTCATATGCGTTTGCCGGTTGACGCGCTAACGTTGATGGGGTTTGATTTTCCTCTCCGCCGTTGTGGATGCGGTCAGATGGGCTGCATTGAGAATTATCTGTCCGGGCGCGGGTTTGCGTGGCTATATCAGCATTATTATGATCAATCGCTGCAGGCGCCGGAGATTATCGCGTTGTGGGAGCAGGGCGATGAGCAGGCGCACGCGCATGTTGAGCGCTATCTGGATTTACTGGCGGTTTGTCTGGGGAATATACTGACGATTGTCGATCCCGATTTATTAGTGATCGGCGGCGGACTATCGAACTTTACGGCAATAACAACGCAACTGGCGGAAAGACTGCCGCGCCATCTCCTCCCTGTTGCCCGCGCGCCGCGCATTGAGCGTGCGCGGCATGGGGATGCAGGTGGGATGCGCGGTGCTGCTTTTTTACATCTTACCGACTAATCAAAAAAAGAGGTTGTTATGCAGTCGCGTCGGTTTCATCGATTAAGCCGCTTTCGTAAAAATAAACGTCTGTTGCGTGAACGTCTGCGCCAGCGGATCTTTTTCAGAGACAGAGTGGTGCCGGAAATGATGGAAAACCCAAGAGTATTAGTCCTTACAGGTGCAGGAATTTCTGCAGAGTCTGGTATTCGTACGTTTCGCGCGGCGGATGGCCTTTGGGAAGAGCATCGGGTTGAAGATGTGGCCACGCCGGAAGGATTCGCCCGTAATCCGGGGCTGGTGCAGACATTTTATAATGCCCGCCGTCAGCAGCTTCAACAGCCGGAAATACAACC
Source organism: Salmonella sp. JXY0409-18 (assembly GCF_020268625.1). NCBI lineage: Bacteria > Pseudomonadati > Pseudomonadota > Gammaproteobacteria > Enterobacterales > Enterobacteriaceae > Salmonella > Salmonella sp. JXY0409-18. The sequence goes on along the minus strand of NZ_CP084216.1, from coordinate 2,621,802 downwards.
CAATGCGGCGCATCTGGCGTTAGCGAAGCTTGAAGAAGCGCTTGGCGATCGCTTTTTGCTGGTGACGCAAAACATCGACAATTTGCATGAACGCGCGGGCAATCGCAACATCATTCATATGCATGGCGAGCTGTTGAAGGTGCGTTGTTCGCAAAGTGGCCAGATTCTGGAATGGAACGGTGATGTGATGCCGGAAGATAAATGTCACTGCTGTCAGTTCCCGGCGCCGCTACGTCCGCACGTGGTGTGGTTTGGCGAGATGCCGCTTGGCATGGATGAAATTTATATGGCGCTGTCGATGGCGGATATTTTTATCGCCATTGGCACATCCGGTCATGTCTATCCGGCTGCGGGTTTTGTGCATGAAGCAAAACTGCACGGCGCACATACGGTGGAACTGAATCTTGAGCCAAGCCAGGTCGGCAGCGAGTTTGAAGAGAAGCACTACGGCCCGGCAAGCCAGGTTGTGCCGGAATTTGTTGATAAATTCCTGAAAGGGCTGTAGTGCTGTTTGCCCGGTAACGCCTTATCCGGCCTACATTTCACGTTACGTTCATCTGTAGGCCCGACAGGCGCTTTGGCTGAATTAGCGTCCTGCTTTTAGCTTTTGATAATACTCTTCATAAATGGCGCTGGCGTCGCCGACATCGTTTTGCCACTCGCCTTTGCTGATGGTTTGCGCATCCGGATAGAGCGACTTATCATTGGCGACCTCCGGGCTTAACAGCTTACGCGCCGCCAGGTTGGGGGTAGGGTAGCCGATGGTTTCTGCCACCTCTTTCGCGACGTCAGGACGCAGCAGGAAGTTGATTAGCTTCAGCGCGCCCTCTTTATTTTTCGCGTTCGCCGGAATAGCCAGGCTGTCCATCCAGAAAATACCGCCTTCCTTCGGCCAGACGACCTCCAGCGGCGTGCCAGCCTGACGAGCAACGAAGGCCGAACCGTTCCACACCATCCCCAGGTTGACTTCCCCTTCCATATACGGATTCGCCGGATTATCGGAGTTGAAGGCCGCTACGTTCGGCATCAGTTTTTTCAACTCTTCATATGCCGCTTCGATCTCTTTCGGATCGGTAGTGTTACCGGAATAACCTAGCTTGCGCAGCGCCATCTGGAAGACTTCTCGCGCATCGTCGGTTAAAAGCAGGCTGTTTTTATATTCCGGTTTCCACAAGTCAGCCCAGCTGGTAATGGTTTTTGGATCGATAGCATCGCTGTTCACGCCAATTGCCGTTGCGCCCCAGATATATGGAACGGAATAATCGTTGTTGGGGTCAAACGGTTTGTTGAGCATTTCCGGATCGAGGTTGTGGAAATTGGTTAATTTCGACTTATCGATCTTCTGGATCATGCCTTCTTTGCGCATTTTGTCGACATAGTATGTAGAAGGAACAACCAGGTCATACGCGCCATCTTTATAGGTTTTGAGTTTGGCATACATGGTTTCGTTCGACTCGTAGGTCGAATAAATCACCTTAATGCCAGTCTCTTTAGTGAACTGTTCCAGCAGGCCCGGCGGCACATACTCAGTCCAGTTATAGAAATAGAGCGTGTCGTTGTCGGAGGCATGAGCGGCACTCATACCCAGCGCCAGGGCGCCCGCCGCGAGCAGGTGGCGTGACCATTTTTTCATTTAACGTCCCCTGAATTACGGGCCTTATCGGCCCTTGGTTTTATCACGAGCAATAAGCTGGCTGGCAATGACCATTACCAGAGACAGCACCAATAAAACGGTCGCCAGCGCGTTCACTTCTGGTGAAACGCCGACTTTTACCATGGAATAAATCTTTAAGGGTAAAATTTCATAGCCCGGCCCGGTGACAAACGACGAGACCACGACATCGTCCATCGACAACGTAAAGCTCAGCAACCAGCCCGCCGCCACCGCCGGCATCGCCAGCGGCAGAATGATTTTGCGTAAAATCGTTACCTCACTGGCCCCCAGGTCTTTTGCGGCTTCCAGCATTCTGACATCAAAGCCTTTCAGGCGCGAATAGACCGTGACGACCACAAACGGCAGGCTAAAGGTGATGTGCGAGAACAGCAACGACCAAAAGCCCAGTTGAATGCCGAGTAACATAAACAGCACCAGCAGGGAGATCGCCATCACGATATCCGGCGACATCATTACTACAAACAGCATCCCGCTGACGAATGGCTTCCCGCGAAAGCGGTAGCGATAAAGCGCCACCGCGGTTAACGAGCCAATCAACGTGGCGAAGGTCGCTGAAAAAATCGCCATCGTCAGTGAATGTTGAGCGGCCTGCAACAGACTGTCGTTATTGACCAGTAGTTCGTACCATTTAGTGGTAAAGCCCTGCCAGTTAATGCCGAACCGCGAACTGTTGAAGGAGTTCACGATCAGAATAATGATGGGAATATACAGATACGCATAGATGGCAGTCATGAAACCGCCACGGAGCAGCCGACCGATCATTCAAGTTCCACCTTCTTATTCAGAGGATGGGGTGCTTTTAGAGTATTGAAAATGATCAATTTTTTCTCTTCTCCAAAATCTCTCCAAAACGTCTCGCGGTTATCAGCAGCCAGGAAGAAGCAAGCTGCCGCTTGAAGCCGCGAATTTTACAACAAATTGCCAGACGAGCGGGAAAAAAAGGCCATTTAAATGACTATTCTCATCCGATCCGGTCATATGCGGCATTATTGCGCCAGGCAAGAGGTTACTCTGTAGGCAAACATGGAGTACGTGAGTAAACCCTGAACGTGACGTTTGAGAAAGCGTCGTCTGATTTTATAAAAAACAACATAAACAGCCGCTTTGTTGTTCTGAGCGAACGTGTAGCGTGGTTAACTGTTCTTCCGCCATTTTTTGTATAGCCTGGGGGTCTATTCTAAAAATGGCGTGAAAAACCTGATCAGAGAGGGTTTCGATTATCTCAGCTAACATGCTTAGGCTGGCGCTGGGATCCGTTACAAGGAACGCCTGAAACGTCTTATCCGCCAGTAAAACCTCTTCTACCATTTTTTCAATAGGTATGTGGGTATGCGGTGGTGGTATTTCAATCTGTTTTAAGCCACACATCGTCATTGTTTCTAAAAATGCGTTTTGCTGAGTACTTTCGGATATATTCGCATGCTGTAAAATGCGCGTTGTCTTTTCAATCCCAGACTGAATTTTCGCTGCCAGGTAGGTTACCTTTTCTTGCGTTTTCCACTCATCTAAATTTCCTTTTCTCCATTCAGAATATAAATACCCCTTTATGTTGTCTAATGGAACCGATAATGTCGGCGCGCCAGCAGGATTGAGACATAATGTCGAAGGGAGGGGGTAATCTACGATTTCGCTATATCTTCTATTAATCATGGCCGTCATTTGTGGATGCGGTTTTAAAATATCGGGGCGATCTTTTATTAAAAAATAAGCATTCCCCATGACTTCACAGGTAAAGGCATCGGTATTTTGAGTGATACGTAACAATTCGTTCTCTTCGTTTTGATCCATGATGCGAAGAATAATAGTGTCATCATTTTCATTAGGATTATAAACCTGAAATCTATCTCTTTGTGATGCGCAGGCTAACTCTTTTAACTCAAAAAAAATCTCTGTAAGCCGCTCTCGTGTGGGGGTGCGATCGGCAAACAACATCTCATGTAGACAACTGTCCGCTTTTGCTTTGCCAGTAGAAAAAAAGAAGTCTTTAATTTTTTCCCATAAAACTTTCCACCATGCTTCTTTCGTATTCCTTGGGGAGTTGGTAAGGATTTCACTTTTTAAAAAACCATTCCCTATAGTAATCGGCATATTAATCTCACTTATACTGGAGTAAAAATGACTACATAATTGATTAAATCGGCCCTTTCTATCTCTACTGCGGGCGCATCGGATGTAATATAATTTTTAAAAGAGACTGGCAATCAGTATAAAACCTGAGAGCTTCGCGTATAAACGCATTACTGTCTGTGATAGCGTCGCTACAGGTAAAAATAAAAGAAGGCCTGGCGCGGATGATGCTGTAGATTTGCAATACTGGCGGCAACTGCTTTCATGCGTTTTTTATGCCGGAGGCATGAAGTTTACCCTTGAATAAACTTCATGCCTGAATGCGTATGGATTTGTTAGCGTTGCGCAATTAATCGCTTATATCACTCACCTTCTTATTCAATAAGCGGGAAGCCCGCCAGTAAATCAACAGCATGAGTCCCATCACAATGGTCAGCGTAATGCTGGTAGCCGCGCCAAACGGCCAGTCGCGAATATTCAGGAACTGTACCTTAATGACGTTACCAATCAGCAGGTTTTTCGCGCCACCCATTAAATCGGAGACGTAGAACAGGCCCATTGCCGGTAGCATCACGAGCAGGCAACCGGCGACAATGCCCGGCATGGTTAATGGAATAATGATGCGGATGAACGTTTGCATTTTACTGGCGCCGAGATCGCGTGCGGCCTCCAGTAGTGGTTTGTCGAGCTTCTCAATGCTGGAGTAGAGCGGCATGACCATAAACGGCAGCAAAATGTAAACCAGGCCGATAATAACGGCGCTCGGGGTGAACATGATGCGAATCGGCGTATCAATCACGCCCAGCCACAGCAGGAATTCATTGAGATAACCTTTAGTGCTCAGGAATATTTTCAACCCATAGATGCGGATCAGTGAGTTGGTCCAGAAAGGAACAATCAGCAAAAACAGCAATAACGGACGTATCTTTTCCGGTAACTTCGCCAGAAACCAGGCAAAAGGATAGCCCAGCACCAGGCAGGAGAGGGTGGCGATCAGCGCCATATTCAGAGAGTGCAGGAGCACTTCAAAATAGAGCGGATCGAGCAGGCGTGCGTAGTTATCCAGCGTAAAGACCATCTTAACGAAACTGGCGTCGTCACGGGTCAGAAAGCTGGTGCCAATGATCATCAGGTTGGGCAGAAAAACAAACAACACAAGCCAACCGACGATAGTGACAATCACTACATTCTGGAATTTACTTGTGTTCTTCATCAGCCAGTACGACCTCCCAGCTTTCTACCCAACTAATGGCCATTTTTTGGTCAAGTGAATGGTCGAAGTCAGGATCGTCTTCGTTGAAGAATTCGCTGACCATCACCATTTTGCCATTTTCCAGTTCAACCACCGACTCCAGCGTCATACCTTTATAATTGCGCTCGCGCACGTAGCCGATAAGCCCTTCGATGTGGTTATCATCGTTGATCTCTTCGACGCGTAGATCTTCCGGTCGCAGCAGGACGTTCAGTTTTTGGCCTGGTTCGACAGCGAAATTGACGTATATATTGCACTCCCGACCTTCTACGCTGGCGCGGACGCGCTGTTCATCAAGCCGTTCAATGACGGTTGCGTCAAAGCGGTTAATTTCGCCGATAAAACCGGCGACAAACAGGTTTTTTGGCTCTTCATAGATTTCACGCGGCGTGCCGTCTTGCTCAATCACGCCATTACGCATTACCACGATACGATCGGACATGGTGAGCGCTTCTTCCTGATCGTGAGTGACAAAAACAAACGTGATACCGAGTTTACGCTGTAATGCTTTAAGCTCGTTCTGCATTTGTTTGCGCAATTTATAGTCCAGCGCGGAGAGCGATTCATCCAGTAATAACAGGCGAGGTTTATTCACCACCGCGCGGGCGATAGCCACACGCTGCTGCTGTCCGCCGGAAAGCTGGTGCGGTTTACGTTGTGCAAACTCTTCAAGCTGCACCATACGCAGCGCATCGGTCACGCGGGGCGCAATCTCGGCGGCTGGCGTTTTTTGCATCCGTAAGCCAAACGCGACATTTTCAAACACCGTCATATGCGGAAATAAAGCGTAGCTTTGAAATACGGTGTTCACATAACGATTTTCGGCGGGAACGTGGGTGATATCCTGGTTATCCAACATGATATGCCCGGCATCAACGGTTTCCAGGCCGGCAATCAGGCGAAGAACGGTTGTTTTACCGCAGCCGGAAGGGCCAAGCAGCGTGAGGAATTCGCCATTGTTAATGGTCAAATCCAGTTGTGAAATGACCTCTTTGCCATCGAAACTTTTGCTAATTCCCGACAAAAGCACCAGCGGTGAAAGCGAACGCGGTTGTTTATTCAATTTCTTACTCTGTCCCATGTAAACGCAACGGATGGCTGACCGCTGCGGGGTTTGTGGTTAACCACCTTAATCACTCTTAATGAGGGCGGTCATTCTACGGCAAACCACTGTGATCGCCAATCCTTGTTGCGAATTACTGACTTAGCTTTATAGTCAGAAAACGTGTCAAAGTGAAATATTCTTGTTTGCAGGGATAAAAGTGACCTGACGCAATATTTGTCTTTTCTTGCTTATTAATAATGTTGTCACGAAAAGTGAGGGTGACTGCATGGATAAACTACTTGAGCGTTTTTTACACTACGTATCGCTGGATACCCAATCAAAGTCGGGTGTTCGGCAGGTTCCCAGCACTGAGGGGCAGTGGAAGTTACTACGTTTGCTCAAACAGCAGCTCGAAGAGATGGGGCTGGTTAACATTACATTAAGTGAAAAAGGGACGTTGATGGCGACGCTCCCGGCCAATGTTGAGGGGGATATTCCCGCCATTGGTTTTATCTCCCATGTGGATACCTCTCCGGATTTCAGCGGTAAAAACGTTAACCCGCAGATTGTCGAGAATTATCGCGGCGGCGATATAGCATTAGGGATTGGCGATGAGGTGTTGTCACCCGTGATGTTCCCGGTACTGCATCAATTACTGGGACAGACGCTGATTACTACCGATGGTAAGACATTGCTGGGCGCGGACGATAAAGCCGGCGTTGCGGAGATCATGACCGCGCTGGCGGTGCTGAAAGGTAATCCTATTCCCCACGGCGACATTAAAGTGGCGTTTACGCCTGACGAAGAGGTAGGGAAAGGCGCGAAGCACTTCGATGTTGAGGAGTTTGGCGCGCAGTGGGCCTATACGGTCGACGGCGGCGGCGTGGGCGAACTGGAGTTTGAAAACTTCAATGCCGCCTCGGTGAATATCAAAATCGTCGGCAATAACGTGCATCCCGGTACGGCGAAAGGCGTGATGGTCAATGCGCTGTCATTGGCGGCGAGGATTCACGCGGAAGTGCCGGCGGATGAAGCGCCTGAAACCACTGAAGGTTACGAAGGGTTTTATCATCTGGCCAGCATGAAAGGCACCGTTGACCGGGCCGAAATGCACTACATCATTCGCGATTTCGACCGTAAGCAGTTTGAAGCGCGTAAACGCAAAATGATGGAGATTGCCAAAAAAGTCGGTAAGGGGCTGCATCCGGACTGCTATATCGAACTTGTGATTGAAGACAGTTATTACAATATGCGCGAAAAAGTAGTTGAACATCCGCATATTCTCGATATCGCCCAGCAGGCCATGCGCGACTGTCATATTACGCCGGAGATGAAACCGATTCGCGGCGGTACAGACGGGGCGCAACTGTCGTTTATGGGCCTGCCGTGTCCTAATCTCTTTACCGGCGGATATAACTATCATGGTAAACATGAGTTTGTGACGCTGGAGGGGATGGAAAAAGCGGTACAGGTGATTGTACGTATCGCGGAGTTGACGGCGAAGCGCGGCCAGTAGCGAATGTTACGCATTGTGGTGAAGCGTTTTATTATTTATGGCGGGATATTTTCCGCCATAAATTTTTCTGCCTGGAGCGCCGAATATCCGCCTTCCTGGTCTCAGCGCCAGCAACAATCTGCAGCATGTTTTATGACCGGCGATGAAACCTGCATAACGTTTATTGATGATGCGGTGAGGCTGGCCTCGCGGCAATATGGCAAACGCTCAATACAGCTTGTTCGTAGCCTGCTATTACAAAGCGATATTTATCAATGGCTGGGTAAACCGGAGTTAACGCCGCAAATGCTGCTGTGAGCGCGGGCAATAATGAAAACATTTCCGGCGGGCACTTATCCGGGCGATCGGGCCGATATGTTTGAACACCTGGCGGCGATCGTTGTGGATAGTTTGCGTCAGCCCGGCGGTCGCCGGGCATTGCGATGTTCTTATCCTTCGAAAAACCAGTATCCGCTATTCACCAGCGCCGCCAGCATCGCGAGGAAGGACGGGTCTTCCAGCGCATCGCCGAAGTTTTCAGCGGTCAGTGCAATATGACTGGCGAGCGCCTCCAGAGCGGGGCGATGCGGAGAGTCTATTTTTTCGCCATTCGCATAGACCTCATCGCCGATACGCAATACGCGAAGCCCGCCGAGACGTACTAATACCTCGCCTTGCTTTAAGGCATCGTAAATTTCATCAGGCTGATACGGCGGCTCCGGCGGCGCAATATCCAGTTCGTGGCGTGACTGAGAGAGAAACTCGCCAAGCCACTGTTGGAAATGCGCGGGTTCATTGATCAAATCGAGCATCATATTACGCAGTTTATCCATCTCCTGCGGCAGGATATCCGCCGGATGCTTGCGGGACGGCATATCCGGATCGCTGTAGTATGTATTGCCCAACTCCCGTTGCAGGACGTAATCGGCAAAACCGCTGATCAGCTCACGGCTATTGGGCGCGCGAAAACCAACCGAATAGTTCATGGCGTTTTCCAGCGCATAGCCTTCATGCGGGAATCCTGGCGGAATATACAGAATGTCGCCCGGCTCCAGCTCTTCATCAATAATGGCCTCGAACGGATCGACTTGTAACAGGTCGGGATGCGGGCAGTGCTGACGCATTTGCAGCTTTTCGCCCACGCGCCAGCGACGGCGACCGGTTCCCTGGATAATAAACACATCATACTGATCCAGATGCGGGCCAACGCCGCCGCCGGGGACGGAAAAGGAGATCATCAAATCGTCGATACGCCAGTCCGGCAGAGCGCGGAACGGGCGCATCAGCGCGGCGGTGGGTTCATGCCAGTGGTTTACCGCCTGTACCAGCAGCGACCAGTTGCTCTCACCCAGATGATCGTAGCTTTCGAAAGGGCCATGACTGACCTGCCATTTGCCATCCTGATGGCTAACGAGACGACTGTCGATTTCGCTTTCCATCGCCAGCCCCGCCAGCTCATCCGGCGAGAGCGGATCGATAAAGTTGCTAAACCCACGTTTTAACACCACCGGGCGTTTTTGCCAGTGGCGTTCAAGAAAGTCGGGCCAGTTAAGAGTTAATTGGTATTCCATGTTAAGTATCCGCAGGCTGGTATCTGACACCGATTATAACGGATGCTTAACGAGATGCGTGGAAGAACGCACAGAAATGTTTATTCCTCTTTCTGAGTGGGATGCTGTCGGCCAAAAACGACCTCCATACGGGCGCCGCCGAGCAGACTGTCGCTGGCAATGATCTGCCCGGCGTATTGTTCCGTAATCTCGCGTGCGACAGCCAGCCCCACGCCTTGTCCTGGTCGCAGGGTATCGGCGCGCTGACCGCGATCAAACACCAGGGAACGTTTGCTGTGGGGTATGCCTGGGCCGTCATCTTCGACGAAAATATGCAAATGATCGTCGGTCTGGCGAGCCGAAATCTCGACAAACTCCAGGCAATATTTACAAGCGTTGTCCAGTACGTTGCCCATTACTTCGACAAAGTCGTTTTGCTCGCCGACAAAACTGATCTCTGGTGAAATATCCATACTGATATTCACCCCTTTACGCTGATAAACTTTATTTAGCGCAGAAATCAGGTTATCTAACAACGGCGCGACGGGATGCAGTTCGCGGCTTAACAACACGCCGCTACCGCGCATACTGGCGCGATGCAGATAATAGCCGATCTGTTGGGAAATCCGGCTGATCTGTTCCAGCATCACCGGTTCAGCTTTGCTGACGCTCATCTTTTCGTTGCGTAAAGAGCGTAACGTACTCTGCAAAACCGCGAGCGGCGTTTTTAAACTGTGCGTCAGGTCGGTCAGGGTCGTGCGGTATTTGTTATAACGTTCGCGCTCGCTTTTGAGCAGTTGATTAAGGTTGCGCACAAGGCTGGTCAGCTCACGCGTCGTCTCCGGATTGAGCATTTCGCGATGATGATCTTCAAGCTCGCGCACCTCCCGCGCCAGCGCCTCGATAGGGCGTAAGCTCCACCAGGCGGCGATCCACAGTAAAGGAATGACTAACAGTAAATTGGCGGCCAGCACGTATACGAACCAGCTCCACACCATATAGGAGCGTTTTAGCTCTATCGGAATGGTATCGACCACCACGATGGTTAACTGCGGCATCCGCGCTGTGGCAGGATAAATATTTACCGCTACCGAGTGGGTCATCTCCGCATCATCGTCATCTTCACGTACTTCTTTGAGTTTTTCCTGCGCGGAATGGTCTTCGCTCAACAGCGTGCTGGTGGCGTCTACGTTGGTTTCAATTTCATGGAAGCCGTTCGTTTTTAACCATTCCGGTTGAATGCTTTTAATCAACCAGGGGATGTTGCGCTGCGTCCATAATAATTTGCCCGTTTCATCGTAAATAAGGGTCATGGTCGGGCTTTGCATGTCCAGATTTTCAGGCAGCTCAACGCTGATTTTATTATTTTCCCATTTGGCGAGGGTATAAAACAGGTTGCTTTCGCCGCGCAGTAGACGAAAGGTGGTTTTATCAAAACTTACGCTATAGCCGACCAGCGCCACTATGCCATATGCCAGAGAAAGCACCAGCACGACGCCGGCTGTCGCCAGCAAAAAACGAACCCGCAGCGACAGCGGCAGAAAATGGCGAGCAAATTTATTCATTAGCGCAATTCAAAAAGATATCCTTGTCCGCGTACGGTGGTAATGACATCGTGCGGATACTGGGCCTGTATTTTTTTCCGCAGACGCCCCATGAGAACATCAATGGTATGACTTTCCCGCAGTTCCGCATCCGGATACAGCTGAAGCATCAGCGAATCTTTGCTGACCACTTTACCGTTGTTACGGATAAGCGTTTCCATAATGGTGTATTCGAACGCCGTGAGTTTGATGACCTCTTCATTGACGGATAATTCCCGGCGTGAGAGATCCACCTGGAAAGGCGGGATGTTGATCACCTGGGAGGCCAGACCGCTATTACGGCGCATTAACGCCTGCATACGCGCCATTACCTCTTCGATGTGGAATGGCTTCGTCACGTAGTCATCGGCCCCGGAGCTGAGAACCTCGACTTTATCCTGCCAACCTTCGCGCGCGGTTAACACCAGAACCGGCAGTGAAACATCACTGCTGCGCCAGCGGCGTATTAAGGAAAGGCCGTCTTCATCCGGCAGACCTAAATCGACAATAGCGATATCCGGAAGGTGTTCATTAAGGTAATAATCAGCTTCCCTGGCATCTTCTGCGGCATCGACCTGGTGACCTGAATCCTGGAGCTGAACCTTCAGGTGGTGGCGTAATAATGCATTATCCTCTACAACCAGTACGCGCATCATCTCTTCTCCCTTGTGTTAACAATAAGAACAGTCTAGCGTTGATTATGGTGCTTTGGGGATAAACAGTTAATAAACCAGACAAATAGTCACCCTCTTTCTGAAGAAAAGAGGGTGAGGCAGGCATTATTTAAGTTCGTCGACCAGAGTCACAGCACGACCGATATAATTTGCCGGCGTCATGGCTTTAAGGCGCGTTTTTTCTGCTTCCGGCAGGGCCAGACTATCAATAAACTGTTTCATTCCTTCGGCATCAACACGCTTGCCACGGGTCAACTCTTTCAGTTTTTCATATGGTTTTTCAATACCATAGCGGCGCATGACGGTCTGGATCGGTTCGGCTAATACTTCCCAGTTGTGATCCAGTTCGTCAAGCAGATGATCGCGGTTTACTTCCAGCTTGCTGACGCCCTTCAGGGTGGACTGATAAGCGATAAGCGCATAGCCGATGCCGACACCCAGGTTACGCAGAACGGTTGAGTCGGTCAGATCGCGCTGCCAGCGGGAAACCGGCAGTTTGTTTGCCAGATGGTGCAATACTGCATTAGACAGACCGAGGTTGCCTTCTGAGTTTTCAAAGTCAATGGGGTTAACTTTATGCGGCATGGTAGAAGAACCGATCTCCCCGGCGATGGTTTTCTGTTTGAAATGGTTCAACGCAATATAACCCCAGACATCGCGATCGAAATCGATCAGGATGGTGTTAAAGCGCGCGATACAGTCAAACAGTTCCGCAATATAATCATGCGGTTCAATCTGGGTGGTGTAAGGGTTCCACTGGATGCCCAGCGAGGTGACGAACTCTTCGCTGAACTGATGCCAGTCAACTTCCGGATAGGCGGCGATATGCGCGTTATAGTTGCCTACGGCGCCGTTGATTTTACCGAGGATCTCCACCTGGTTGAGCTGGCGGAACTGACGCTCCATACGGTAAGCCACGTTAGCCATTTCTTTGCCCAGCGTAGACGGGGTGGCAGGTTGACCGTGGGTACGGGAGAGCAGAGGGATATCGCGATACTGTACGGACAGATCTTTCACTGCATCGATAAGCTTACGCCAGTATGGCAGGACTACTTCGTCGCGAGCGGTTTTCAACATCAGCGCGTGAGACAGGTTGTTGATGTCTTCTGACGTACACGCGAAGTGGATAAACTCGGAAACGTCATGTAGCGCCGGGATCGCGGCGACTTTTTCTTTCAGGAAATACTCAACTGCCTTCACATCATGGTTAGTCGTACGCTCAATGGTTTTAATGCGCGCGGCATCTTCTTCATTGAAGTTTGCAACAAGCGTATCCAGGTAACCGTTTGCGTCGGCAGCAAAAGCAGGAACTTCCTTGATCGCTGCGTGCGCGGCTAATTTCTGCAGCCAACGTACTTCGACTTGTACACGAAATTTCAGCAAACCGTATTCGCTAAAAATTCCGCGCAGCGCGCTGACTTTATCGCCGTAGCGTCCATCGACAGGGGAAACGGCGGTCAGTGAGGATAATTCCATAGATCATAACTCCGGGGTTAAATGAGCAAGAATTTGTTTTGCCTGAGTCGTTAGGCGATGACGAGAAAACATAAGCTGTAGGCGACCACCGCCTACCTGATGCCAGAGCACGGCTGCACGGATGCCTGCCAGTAGCGAAGCGCGGACTTTGGCCTGAACCTGCGGACTTTGCAGAACGGCCGGGGAGCCCGTCACCTGAATGCGTGGGCCCAATGGGCTAATCACATCCACGTAGATGCCCGCCATGGCGCTCATTAACGTGTCTGACTGTAAATCAAAATGGTCAAGCTGGCGCTGCAGGCCGTTAATGCGATCGCCTAACGTATTCAACGCGCCTTTGGCGGATGACAGCTTGCGCTCCAGCACCATCAGGCTAAGCGTATAACGCGTCAGTTCGGCGTTAAGTCCTTGTCGGCTGCTGGCATTCAGCACGCCGAGCAGTGTTTCCAGACCAAGACGCAGGTTAGCTTCGCTGCCGCCGAACACGCCCAGAGTAGAACTGGGATTCATATCAATGACACTGTTGAGTGAAACGTGCAACGCGTCGGCATCACAGTGCCCCTGGTGCGCCAGTTGTTGCACCAGGCGTGCCGACTGGCAAATGCCAGACAGCGCGAGGGTGATGTCATAATAATTCTTTGCCACAATCACTGCTTCCTTGTATCAAATAAAATACACTTCATCTTTTAAGCCGCTTTGAGGCGACTTGAATGATGTTGTGTATTGAATAATCAGACCGTCAGCGGCAGTCGCTGCTCGATAATGCCGCCGCCCAGGCAGACTTCGCCGCTGTAAAAGACAGCGGACTGGCCCGGCGTAACGGCGGCAACCGGCTCGTCAAAAATGACCTCGATACGATCGTCATCCAGCGCGTTAATCGTGCACGGAATATCGGTCTGGCGGTAGCGGGTTTTTACCGTACAGCGCAGGGTGCCGGTGAACGGTTCGCGATCGACCCAATGTAGCTGCTGGGCGATGAGGCCTACCGACATCAGGCGTGGGTGCTCATGCCCCTGGGCGACAATTAACACATTGTTTTCAACGTCTTTATCCACCACATACCAGGGGTCTTCGCTACCGTCTTTGGTGCCGCCAATTCCCAGCCCTTTACGCTGACCGAGCGTATGATACATCAGACCCTGATGCTCGCCGATTTCATCGCCGTCAACGGTAATGATTTTCCCCGGCTGCGCAGGCAGATAGCGCCCTAAAAAGTCGCGGAATTTGCGCTCGCCGATAAAGCAGATACCGGTAGAATCTTTTTTCTTGGCGGTTACCAGCCCCAGATCTTCGGCGATTTTACGCACCTGCGGTTTTTCCAGCTCGCCAACCGGGAACAGACTTTGCGCAATCTGCTCATGGCCAAGCGTGTAGAGGAAGTAGCTCTGATCTTTGTTGCCGTCGAGCCCGCGCAACAACCGGCTTTTGCCGTTTACATCCGCGCGGCGAACGTAGTGACCGGTGGCGATATAGTCGGCGCCTAAATCTTCTGCGGCAAATTCAAGGAAGGCTTTAAATTTGATCTCTTTATTGCACAGAATATCCGGGTTCGGCGTACGGCCCGCTTTGTACTCTTCAAGGAACAGTTCAAAGACGTTATCCCAATATTCTGCGGCAAAATTGACGGTATGCAGTTCAATGCCAAGCTTGTCGCACACGGCCTGCGCGTCAGCCAGATCGGCTGCTGCGGTACAGTATTCCTCACCATCGTCCTCTTCCCAGTTCTTCATGAACAGGCCTTCTACCTGATAACCCTGTTGTTGCAACAGCCAGGCGGAAACGGAGGAATCGACACCGCCGGACATGCCGACGATCACTTTTTTTGGGTTTTCTGACATTGGAATACTCGCGACATTGAACTTCAAGGCGGCGTATTCTACCACGCAGCCCTTTACTTGACACCCTCTGTAAACGGCCAGTTAAATTCGCCCACTATAGATAAGGGGTAACATTGCCCCGTTTGATAACTGTGAATGCTTTCAGCCACCAGCGGAGAACGTAAATTCGGCGCGTTCAGAATCTCGTCGGCGCTCACCCAACGGCAGCAATCGATGTCATTGTCATGGGGGGCAGTCGCGCAAATATGATCAAGCTTGATGGCGAATAAAAAGCGCAGGAACGGGGTCTTATCCGGCGCAATCCACTGATGCATACGGATAAAATACTGTGGTTGCGCCGTGATGCCAGTCTCTTCCCACAGTTCACGCGCGGCGGCCTGCGCCAGCGTTTCATCTGCCTCCAGGTGTCCGGCAGGTTGATTCCATAACGATTTACCGTTGATGGTCTCTTCCACCACCAGAAATTTATCTTCGGCATGTACGATGCAGGCAACGGTCACGTGCGGCTTGAACATAGGCATTCTTATTACAGCGGTTTATCAATGTGGTCATAGATCGCGTCAAGCTGTTTCAGACGCTCGTTATAAGCTTTTGTCAGGCAGGTGACGTCGGCCTTGCACTGCTGACGCTGTTTAAGCCAGCTCTGCTGGGCGTCCTGCAGCGCGCCGCGACTGCCCATCGCGAACAACCCTTTCAGAAACTGATATTTGGTGTGCATTTCCACGTCTTTATCATTCAGCGTCAGGTGCGCGCAGATAGCCTTTTCATCCGCAGCCTGCGCTTTCTGGCAGTCGAAGCTGGCCGCATTAACGGATAACGGTGTTAATAAAGCAAAAGCAATGAGAAGCCGTTTCATCTGTCTTTCTCCTGTGCGATCTCGCGCCACTGTCCATTATCGAGGCCGCTGAGCGTGTAGTCGCCCATGCTGTAACGAATTAATCGTAGAGTGGGATGACCGACATGCGCAGTCATGCGTCTTACCTGGCGGTTGCGGCCTTCATATAAGGTGACTTTTAGCCAACTGGTGGGAATATTCTTCCGTTCGCGAATCGGCGGGGTGCGCGGCCACAGCCAGTCAGGTTCCGCGACAATCTCAATACCGGCGGGCAGGGTAGGGCCATCGTTGAGCGTGACGCCAGTACGAAGCGCCTGTAGCGCTTCATTATCCGGGATGCCTTCTACCTGAACATAGTAAATCTTGCCGGTGCGCTTGCCCGGTTGCGTGAGGCGCGCCTGCAGCGCGCCGTCATTAGTCAGCACCAAAAGCCCTTCGCTGTCGCGGTCCAGGCGGCCTGCGGCATAAACGCCTTGCACAGGAATAAAATCTTTTAACGTGCGGCGTCCTGCTTCATCCGTGAACTGCGGCAACACATCGTAAGGTTTATTGAACAAAACCACGCGTTTTGGCTGGTTTTCTTTCCGTGATTTAGATGCTTGTCGTGAGCTGAATCGCTTAACGTAGTGATTTCTAAAAGAAGTTTTTTGCATGGTGTTTTCAGAACTTATTAATTGCCGCATTATAGCGCAATAATGAGTGTCTTTCATGGCGGCAAACAATAGGGTAGTATTGACATGCTCATTACAAAACATTAACAAAAAATTGCTCTAACGCAGTCGTGCAGCAGGACGCCATTGCACATGCAGCGCGATAACAGACGAGCAAACCAGAAGCGCTCGAAGGAGAGGTGAATGGAAAGCAAAGTAGTTGTTCCGGTGGAAGGTAAGAAGATCACCCTGCAAAACGGCAAACTCAACGTTCCTGAGAATCCGATTATCCCGTTTATTGAAGGCGATGGTATCGGTGTTGATGTCACTCCAGCCATGCTTAAAGTGGTCGATGCCGCCGTCGAGAAAGCCTATAAAGGCGAGCGTAAAATTTCCTGGATGGAAATTTACACCGGAGAAAAATCCACACAGGTTTACGGCCAGGATGTCTGGCTTCCCGCTGAAACCCTTGATTTAATTCGTGATTACCGCGTAGCGATTAAAGGTCCGTTGACCACGCCGGTTGGCGGCGGTATCCGCTCTCTGAACGTTGCCCTGCGTCAGGAGCTTGACCTGTACGTTTGTCTGCGTCCCGTTCGTTACTATCAGGGCACGCCAAGTCCGGTGAAACATCCGGAGCTGACCGATATGGTCATCTTCCGTGAAAACTCTGAAGATATCTACGCCGGAATTGAATGGAAAGCTGACTCTGCAGACGCTGAGAAAGTGATCAAGTTCTTGCGCGAAGAGATGGGCGTGAAGAAAATTCGCTTCCCGGAGCACTGCGGTATCGGTATCAAACCGTGTTCTGAAGAAGGCACTAAACGTCTGGTTCGCGCGGCGATTGAATACGCTATTACTAACGATCGCGATTCCGTCACGCTGGTACATAAAGGCAATATCATGAAGTTCACCGAAGGCGCGTTTAAAGACTGGGGCTACCAGTTGGCGCGCGACGAGTTCGGCGGTGAGCTTATTGACGGCGGTCCGTGGCTGAAAATTAAGAACCCGAACACGGGTAAAGAGATCGTGGTTAAAGACGTTATCGCCGATGCGTTCCTGCAACAGATCCTGTTGCGTCCGGCGGAATACGACGTTATCGCCTGTATGAACCTGAACGGTGACTATATTTCCGATGCCCTGGCGGCTCAGGTTGGCGGTATCGGTATTGCACCGGGTGCGAATATCGGCGACGAATGCGCGTTGTTTGAAGCCACTCACGGGACTGCGCCGAAATATGCGGGCCAGGATAAAGTCAACCCAGGCTCCATTATTCTGTCTGCGGAGATGATGCTGCGCCACATGCAGTGGTTCGAAGCGGCGGATCTGATTGTTAAAGGTATGGAAGGCGCGATTGCCGCGAAGACCGTGACCTATGACTTCGAACGTCTGATGGACGGCGCTAAGCTGCTGAAATGTAGTGAGTTTGGCGACGCGATTATCGCAAATATGTAATAACGATAATTGTTAAAATAAAAACGGGGACTTAACGTTCCCGTTTTTATTATTAGTATTCGAACGGTTATCAAAATAATTTATCAAAACTCTCTCAATTCAGACCGCAATAGTAATCCATCCTTTACCCCGATCGTCATGGTAACCTGAGACTCCCTGAAAATTGATAGTTACCGATTTTGATTGTAGTGGTTTTCTTTATGATGTGTGGTTTGGCTATTTTTTGAAAGTGCCTTATCAGATTTGTTGTTATTATCAGGATAATATTTCAATAAAAGGTGATAATTTATAGACTGCAATAGTGGGTAGATTAAGTATTTTATGAAATTATTAGTATGCTTTATTTGCACTTCTACAAGGCGGCTAAGAAGTGTTGAAATATCAGCCTGATAAAGAATACGTCAGCGAAAGTGAATACTATTAGTCGTAAAAATTCAGGAGACATATGCTCAAACCTATCTGCTATAGTGGAAGCGTAAAGGTTCCGCAATATCTGGAAACAGATAAGGAAAAAAATGTCGGACATACTCCTCTGTCTTCAGACATTCAGCAAGTTAAAAATGTTGTTGAAGATGTTCCGCCATTTCCAGAAAGCAGAGCGGCGAGAGGTTCTGTAAGCGCAGCGTACAGGCTTTCTTTTGACGAAGTGTTTTGCGGTATCAGCAATGAAGAGCGTAAAAAGGCGTATGGTCGCCTTTTTGGAAAACAAGTACTTGCACATATTCATTCCAGGTGTCAGCGCGACGCTGACATAATAAGAGAAAAAGCGCTCAGGCGGATAAGCCGTGAGTGTGGTGCCGAAATAGATTGCACTCTTTTGCTAAATAAGATGGTGGATGTTTTACAAAATGCCCGGTTGACAATAAATTTTAATGCAGCAAAAATTGACTTTGTCTCTCTCTTAAAAAATAAAGAATATCTGAACTCTTATGCATTAGGTTGCAGACCAGGCGATTTACCCGCTTATAATGTCGGACGTGATTCAGTTGAAACTAAAGCATTTGAACTGGAGAAGCTTGCAGATTCACCTTATGCCCCATATGGTCAGACAGGCGGTTTTTCCGTAGCATATACTCCCAACAATAGAACTTTTAGCCCTACAAGCAGACCAATTTATGCTGCACTGGACTTTCTGAACGGTGAAAATGGAGGTGCCAGCGCCTATGGGAAATCATTTTTTGAATTAAATGATAATGTAAAAACAAATTGTACATTTTCACCTTTTGATACCTACGGCCACAGATTTGGTCTGGATACGAGTAAATTATCTACATTTTGGCATATGGAGAACCTGATCGCATCCTGTCAAAATGATTTTTTTGGTTATAATTGCTTTAAGAGTTTGGTTAAAATGGCTAAGGGCGAAAAGTTTTTAGCTCACTCTAATTATGGTACAGGCTATGAAGGGAATTATATAGAGGCTCATATCCATGGTGATGTATGCTTATTTAGAGATATAAAACACGTTTATTTGTCTTTGCAAGAAAATTCTTACTCGAAAAGTCAACTATATGATTATGCAAAACAAATAAACCAGGCGCTTAATAGAGACTGCATAATATTATATTGACAAGCTTATTATCAGTTTCTTGAAAAGAGCTTTAAATGATCATGAGCGCATATTTCTTGAGGTAGGCAGTAACTGCTTTTATATTTATTAGCTTAGGACCGCTCTGGCAGATACCTGTGTGGCACTTCAGTATGGCCTGGCAAAATAGAGGAATATGGACCAGCAGAAGCGCCTGCTGGCTACTTTTCACCTTAAATCGCTGGACTTCAGCGGCGCTTCAGATGAAGCGACCTTCACAGTCATCAGGTGGCCTGCATTACCACAGGAGTGATTTACTGGCTATCGATATTCCTGCTCATCAGGTTTTTACGCCATCTACGTACATTTATTCTGCTATAAATTGAAATACTGCAAAAAATATTAAGGCTTATTATTTTTTCTTTAAGTAAATTTTCGTTCAACAAACTTGGATGCGGGAATGTTTGAAATATCATTGCCTTATACTAGATCTCAGATACCTACAACTCACAACTTTATTAGATCATCTTTCTGAACATATTAATTTTCTGGCGGTTATCAACAATAGGCTGACTAAATTGCCAGACACTTTACCTGGAGGGTACAGACAGATTACGCGGGTAGGATCACTACACCGGAAAAAGATTGCCAGTTAATAAGATGTCGTCCATGATTCAGTTGGATGATAATGATTTATTCCCCACTCTTTGATCCTACAATAGTGATCTGATAGTTATCCAGAACGTTCTTGCAAAGAACGGGCTTGTTAAATTATCGTCAATTTCTTAATGAGTTATGTCCTGCTTTGCTGAAAATGAAAACCAGTAGACAGACGACGGCGATCAATACGAGCCGGAAGTACCTGTGTTATTACCGTGGCAGGAATTCTGTAACTGATAAAACAGGTGTGCTTATTATCAGTGATGAAATTTTTTATATATGTATTAATTGCTATTCACAAGTAATTTGAGTGTTTGTTGTGGTTGGTAACATTGTGTTGAAGTAAATCATGATAGACTGGATTTAGATGTGATGAGATATAATAAATTTGTGCTTTGTTAATTATTTTAAATGTACAGGAGAGTAGCATGTATATAAATAAGTTTGTGCCTGTTTATACATTATTAATTCTCCTTTATTCTTTTAATGCCAGCGCTGAGTGGACAGGAGATAAAACGAACGCCTATTACTCAGACGAAGTTATCAGTGAAATACATGTTGGTCAGATAGATACTAGTCCTTATTTTTGCATAAAAACGGTTAAAGCTAACGGTAGTGGTACACCAGTTGTTGCATGTGCGGTATCAAAGCAGAGCATATGGGCACCCTCCTTTAAAGAACTTCTTGACCAGGCAAGATATTTTTATAGTACAGGGCAATCCGTAAGGATTCATGTTCAAAAAAATATCTGGACCTATCCGCTTTTTGTAAATACCTTTTCAGCAAATGCTCTTGTGGGACTATCATCGTGCAGTGCGACACAATGCTTTGGACCCAAGTAAGAGGGGGGAAGAAATAATGAAAAAGTTAATACTCTTAACCTTATCTATAGTTAGCTTTAATAACTATGCAGTAGATTTTGTGTATCGTGTGGACTCAACCCCGCCGGACGTTATTTTTCGCGATGGGTTTTCACTACTTGGGTATAACCGTAACTTTCAGCAATTTATCAGTGGAAGGTCATGTAGTGGTGGAAGTAGTGACAGTCGCTATATTGCAACAACCTCAAGTGTTAATCAAACATATGCTATAGCCAGGGCGTACTATTCTCGCTCAACATTCAAAGGTAATTTATACAGATATCAGATTCGTGCAGATAATAATTTCTACAGCTTGCTCCCATCCATCACCTATCTGGAAACGCAAGGTGGTCACTTTAATGCTTATGAAAAAACGATGATGCGATTGCAAAGAGAGTATGTTTCCACATTATCTATTTTACCCGAGAATATTCAAAAGGCCGTGGCGCTTGTTTATGATAGCGCAACAGGTCTGGTAAAGGATGGTGTAAGCACAATGAATTCCAGTTATTTAGGTTTAAGCACTACGTCTAATCCTGGCGTGATACCTTTTCTTCCGGAACCGCAGACGTATACCCAACAACGAATTGATGCATTCGGCCCATTAATAAGTTCATGCTTTTCAATAGGTAGCGTATGTCAATCACATCGAGGGCAAAGAGCTGACGTATACAACATGTCTTTTTATGATGCAAGACCTGTAATAGAACTTATACTTTCTAAATAAATGAAACTTACCTATGTTGCCTATTAAATTAAACAGACCGTTTATTAGTGGTCTGGTTAATATTGTTTATTAAGTTGGCTATCCACTTAAATATAAATTGTTTATATACTTCAATAAGTTTTTTATCAGATTCATTGCATTATCAATCATAGCATTCAGGTACGTATTTTATTAATATTAGAAGGAGTCATTATGACTAAAGATGAAATCTTTGCAGCTATCCTTAGTAGAGAAGGTGGTTACGTTGATCACCCTGACGACAGGGGGGGACCAACGCATTGGGGTATAACCCTGACGACGGCCCGGGCTAATGGCTATATGGGGGATATGCGGAATCTTACCCGTAATCAAGCATTAAAAATCCTTGAGGCAGATTATTGGTATGGTCCACGACTTGATCAGGTTGCCATTATCTCTCACTCTATCGCAGCTGAGCTTTGTGATACTGGTGTGAACATGGGACCCTCAATCCCGATTAAGTACTTCCAGCGTTGGCTTAATGTTTTTAATGATCAGCAAAAAATTTATCCGGATTTGATAGCAGATGGTCAGATTGGGCCACGGACGCTTTCGGCACTAACATTTTTTCTCTCTCACCGGAGAGATGAGGGCGAAATGATACTTATCCGTGCATTGAATTGTAGTCAGGGACAACGCTATCTGGAGTTAGCTGAAAAGCGCCAGGCGAATGAGTCATTTGTTTA
This sequence comes from Salmonella sp. JXY0409-18, assembly GCF_020268625.1. Taxonomy (NCBI): domain Bacteria; kingdom Pseudomonadati; phylum Pseudomonadota; class Gammaproteobacteria; order Enterobacterales; family Enterobacteriaceae; genus Salmonella; species Salmonella sp. JXY0409-18. The sequence continues at coordinate 2,599,728 of NZ_CP084216.1, read as the reverse complement.
TGGATGGATAAAGGAACGGGTAAGGTTGTAATTCCCTTACTTACCACTATGGCGGTTTGTGATGATAGCATATAATGATATATTCACACAGAGAACTGGTGAAAGCCACTAAGTCTCATTATTACTATATTAAGGCGTCAGGTTTTTCTATAGTTCTTTGTGTGTTAAAAACGAGAAATTAATTATGTTGTATGGTATGAGAATGATAGTATTTCCAGCCAAATATTCTTACGGCTAAATACATTATTATCCTTTTCCATTTTGGCACGCCCAGAACTTTCATTCCATCCAGGAATATGAGATCGGACTCTTTTCTGTTACGTAATGGATAATGATACAGGTAGTCATGAATGATTGCCGCTTTGGCATATTCACCATCCGGTGGCAATAATGACCAGAAAATACGCGGAACAGTGGCAAGGTCGGTAACGAATCCTACCGGTACTTCAATGACATCATTTTTATCTTCACTGAGATAAAACCTGAATGGCTCATAAACACGCCATTTATAATGACCTAACATTTCCATAATTGCTGGACTGGTAAAACAACTCATAATTTTACCTTACAATAAATATATATTCTGCACCTTACGCTCAAAGTACATGTCGTCAACGCTATTTACTCATTAACAGCTTCGTGCCAAAAAGGCTACGGGATAATGATCAGAAGCGAGTTGTGGATTACGTAATGCTTCAACCCTTTGTGAATAAGGTGCTCGATCGACAATGACCCCATAATCTAAAATACCACCGCCAATTTGCGTGGGTTCTGTAGGTGCGAGTACGGCTACAACTCGTTCCAGATGCTCAGTCATCAGGTCATTTTCAAGTCTGTCTGGGCTGCGATTAAAATCCCCGGCAAGAAACCAGGATAAATGCCGCATCTGAGGTTGTCTAAAAAAATTAATGGTAACCCTGACAATAGCTGCAGCATCCGGACCTCCACTAGCCAGTGCGTGCGCTGTCAGAAAAACATCATTACCCAGTCCGATGCCAATGACGGGGCGAGATGCGACAGTTGTCGGACGCAAGACATAAACATTATCCGCTCTTTGTCTGGAAACTATTGCCAGATTAACACGGCGCGCTCCAACATCAATAGCCGAGTGGTAGATATATCTTATATCCTGACGGCTGGTGGTTCCGAGATTCCAGGTGTATTCATCAATGGGAATACCCACTCCAAAAGGCTGAATATGTCGTCCGGTAGGAACCGCTGAGGTGGGAACAGCACCGGCCTCCTGTACCATAAGAATATCCACACCGGCAGTACCACTTAAAAGCTGTCTGACATTGACATTCCATTTACTTTCTGTAGATGCTGAAGAGCCCTGAAGATTCCAGGTCATAACTTTGTAGTCACTGATATTAGCGCAGGCAAAAGAAATATAGCTGCAGATGATCATGGTCAGAAGGAAAAAAACAGGTTTTTTCATGATATCTACTCTCCCGATTATTACTTCTTTATCTGAATGATATATGTGTTCATAACCCATTGTTTCATGACGTTGATTTTATTCTGGCAATGCCTGACTTGTTTCTGGTTCTATGTCTTGTGCAGATAGTAAGATACATAGTCTAACGTCAATAAAACTAAAATAGATGTCTATTACAGAGGTAAAATGATAGTTTATTCAGTACAATCAATTAATTATTGTTAATACCAAAGAGACAACTATAGATAAACAACTAACTGAATTTAAAACTACATTCACTTATCTCATTGTAACTGTATTGGGTTGATTTATATGCGGTAATAGAGATTCGATATCATTAGTAATTTATAAGCAAACATAAATTTTTAATTACCAGGATTATTATATCCCTGTGTGGAAGGTAACATTTCATCTATTCTCATTCTTGTAGTGACACAGTAAATTTGGTCACCTGATTAAAGGTGATATTCTCACCTCAACACAAAACAGGTGACTTAATGAACAAGAAAACCGGACAAATTAATGGATACATCTTGAACGACTACAATAGCGTCACACCTCACCATTATAACGGTGCACTGACGCCGGAAAAACCTGAGAACAGGTACCGTTTTTACTGTAAAACCGTGACCAATAGTGTCGATGCGCAGCAAAACGTATAATCCGTTGATAGGGCGTACAGGTGTGGCACTGGGCAAAACGTTCAGTGGCAAGGACTGGAGCTGGCGGCATTTGGCAAATAGAATGTTGACCACGCTATAAACGCCACTTCCGCTACATGTTCTGAGTGGTGGCGTTTGCGTTATATCGTCACAGACAGCGCCTCAGGGCGCTGTTTTCGATCGGATATGTCGCTTTCGCAGGAGGGGACGTTATTCGGCGACCAGCCACATATCAGCCTCTTCAAACATCTCTTCCAGCATACGGTGCAGCCGTTCTTTCTCGGTTTTTGTACAGTCACTGTTTAATGCGTTCGCCTGCATTGGCTTAACTTTCACTTGCGCATCGGGAAAAAGTTGATGTACACGTTTTGTGAGTTCATTGAGGATGATTTCGCGTGCGCCTGGCAAACCTTCAACATTTCGCTTGTCATAAACGAGTTCGACGAACATCGCCATTTCCTTTTTACTGGTTGGATGACCAGTATTTAAGCTGGGTATATAACCTGTGTCAAGGTTTAGCCGCCGTTTTGTCATCCTGACGTCGCGGACGTAAAGTAAATTGGCCACACGTGGAAGTAAAGGTCGCTAACCTGTTGTCGTGTCATGAGGTTAGCGGCTCTCTCTTCACAGCGGTGTCCTGCTACCTGATGGTAAATTCCAGGGCGCGACTAAAATCGCAATCGGCCAACACAACAGGGTCGCCTTTTCTGACAATAATGCTATTTGTGCCCAGGCATTTTCGGCTCTGTTTCCCCTTAATTTTGTTATCATCAGTGAGCCAGCGCTGGTTATCATTACCCGTGCATGAATAAAGAATGATTGGCGTGCCTTCTTTCGTACCCTGTCCTGCAGCATCCAGACATTTCTCACCCTGCATTATTCTGTCTCGGTGAAATGAGAAAAGCTGAGATTGCACATGCTTACACTCCCGCAGCGTCAAACGATTCTGTTGATCTGAGCCTGTATCAAGGCACAGACCATCAGTTGTCCGAATTTGTTCCGCGTCATTTATGTAATAACCACCGGAATTAATCTGGTTTTGTGTAATGACTGGGAACGACACATTAATACTATAAGGTGCGGGTAAGCCGTTCGTCGTACATCCACATAAAATAGAGGAGAGGCAGAGAACCAGTGTGGTTTTTCCTGAAAGCAAAGTCATTCAATTATTACCCTAAAAATAAATAGCGTTACAACTATATTGGCGATTTATACCCACTGAATATGACGTAGCATTGAGCGGCAATAGAGATAATTCCGATAGAATCACATAAATACTTCGGTTAAATGCGCGCAGCCAGCCACTCCTGTGACGATGGGTATATAGCGTTAAATACTTTTGCAATATTAGATGCTATCACAGTGAAAAACGGCTGTACATTTCTTCACGTTAAACAAAGTGAGAAGGGGGCTGACACCCGATATATGATAAGAGAGGTCACGGGAGTCATCAGCAAAATAAATCCTTTAGATTTTCGTCACTGAAAACATTCTGCAGCCTTTCAGACAAAGCCTCATAGCAGACTGCGGAGGTATACGGGCTCGCTAAATTTTTCTGAAAAAATGCCGAGGGACGAATTATGAAAGATAAACGTTGGCGGCGGTAGGTCCGCGGAGGCCATTAATACGACAAAACTCAACGCGTATACCGGGGATAAGCGCTTCTGTTTCGTGTTGGCTAAATGCTGAAATGTGGACCTGAACATCTTTGCGTCCATCGGAGGGGGTGATGAGACCTTTACCGCTCTTACAATCAAAGGTTTTGACAATTCCTGTCATTTTACGAGACAAACAAATTCCTTAATGGGGATAACGGGGCGCACTATACACGTCAGGAAAAATAATGCCAGCTATATTTGATGGCAATCAAGATTTCCGGATGGCTAAAAGTAGTCGTTCGGCACCATTGTAGATAAATAACATTATGTTCTGGAGAAAGTATTCCCTTTCCTGGCGTCGTTGGTTGGTGCGGACATCATGGGTTTTGCCGTCGGGCAGGATGGTGAACTAATCTGCCTGGCTTGCTTTTTATCGGTATTTGCAGGCGGTTGCGGGGTTTTACTACCAAAATCGTAGATAAAAATTTCCCATGATGTCTGTTGTAAACCAGAACAATGGCCTGAACTGGCCAAAACATGGAATGAAAAAATAAGTAATGTCCAAAGCATAAAAGCATGATGTCTCATAACACCTCCTGTTATATGTAATGACTTGTGAAGTTCATCTAATGAATTATGGAACGTCATTGGCATTTTTTATTCAACGAAGAGTTAACCACTCTTAATAATAATGGGTTTTATAGCGAAATAGACTTTTTTATCGCGCGTTCAATATTTGCGTCTGTTATTATTTTTCTGGAATGTAAATTTTCTCTCAACACGGGTGATATTTATGTTGGAATTGTGGTGTTGATTCTATTCTTATAACAAGAAATGTTGTAACTGATAGATATATTAAAAGATTAAATCGGAGCGGGAATAAATCGTGCTAAGCATTATCGTGGATATGATTACAGCGCCTGCGATGACATATAACGGTATTGCGGCTGGAGCGTCACGTGAGGACTGTGAAGCACAATGCGATATGTTCTGGTTATATGGCGAGTTTGCTTAATGACATGTTTTTAGCCGATCGGCGTCAGGTTTCTTAATGTGGTTGTGAGGGTTTTTCTTTAAATATCAAATGGTTGTATGGCGAGTTTGTTGTTCTATAGTGGCTAAACACTTTATGGTTTCTGTTAAAAATATATGCGTGAGAAAAATTAGCATTCAAATCTATAAAAGTGAGATGACATTGTAGAACCGGTTACCTTAAGGAGCGATAGAGAACTTCGGTAGTAAAAATCTCTTTCAGGAAGTAAACGTATCAGGAGCGATAGTGGTGAATTATTCGTGGTTTTGTCGATTCGGCATAGTGGCGATAACTGAATGCCGGATCGGTACCGCAGGTGTTTAAACACACCGTAAATAATAAGTAGTATTAAGGAGTTGTTATGAAAAATATTATTTTATCCACTTTAGTTATTACTACAGGCGTTTTGGTTGTAAATGTTGCACAGGCCGATACTAACGCCTTTTCCGTGGGGTATGCACAAAGTAAAGTTCAGGATTTCAAAAATATCCGAGGGGTAAATGTGAAATATCGTTATGAGGATGACTCTCCGGTAAGTTTTATTTCCTCGCTAAGTTACTTATATGGAGACAGCCAGGCTTCCGGGTCTGTTGAGTCTGAAGGTATTCATTACCATGACAAGTTTGAGGTGAAGTACGGCTCTTTTATGGTTGGGCCAGCCTATCGATTGTCTGACAATTTTTCGTTATACGCGCTGGCAGGTGTCGGCACGGTAAAGGCGACGTTTAAAGAACATTCCACTCAGGATGGCGATTCTTTTTCTAACAAAATTTCCTCAAGGAAAACGGGATTTGCCTGGGGCGCAGGTGTACAGATGAATCCGCTGGAGAATATCGTCGTCGATGTTGGGTATGAAGGAAGCAACATCTCCTCTACAAAAATAAACGGCTTCAACGTCGGGGTTGGATACCGTTTCTGAAAAGCATAAGCTATGCGGAAGGTTCGCCTTCCGCACCGCCAGTCAATAAAACAGGGCTTCTTTACCAGTGACACGTACCTGCCTGACTTTTCTCTCTTCGTCATACTCTCTTCGTCATAGTGACGCTGTACATAACATCTCACCAGCATAAGCACAGATAAAGGATTGTGGTAAGCAATCAAGGTTGCTCAGGTAGGTGATAAGCAGGAAGGACAATCTGGTGTAAATAACGCCAGATCTCACAAGATTCACTCTGAAAAATTTTCCTGGAATTAATCACAATGTCATCAAGATTTTGTGACCGCCTTCGCATATTGTACCTGCCGTTGAACGACTACTGAAAAGTAGCAAGGTATGTATCTTATCCAGGAGAGCACCTTTTTTGCGCCTGGCAGAAGTCCCCAGCCGCCACTAGCTCAGCTGGATAGAGCATCAACCTCCTAAGTTGATGGTGCGAGGTTCGAGGCCTCGGTGGCGGTCCAATGTGGTTATCGTATAATGTTATTACCTCAGTGTCAGGCTGATGATGTGGGTTCGACTCCCACTGACCACTTCAGTTTTGAATAAGTATTGTCCTGCAATACTGTTACAGAATAATTTCATTTATTACGTGACAAGATAGTCATTTATAAAAAATGCACAAAAATGTTATTGTCTTTTATTACTTGTGAGTTGTAGATTTTTCTTATGCGGTGAATCCCCCTTTGCGGCGGGGCGTCCAGTCAAATAGTTAATGTTCCTCGCGAGCCATATTGACTGTGGTATGGTTCACCGGGAGGCACCCGGCACCGCAATTTTTTATAAAATGAAATTCACACCCTATGGTTCAGAGCGGTGTTTTTCTACATCAGGTGGGCAAGCATAATGCAGGTTAACGTGAAAGATACGAGCAATAGCAGAAACCTGTGATTTCGTTTATGGCCTGGGGATTTAACCGCGCCAGAGCGTATGCAAGACCCTGGCGCGGTTGGCTGGTAATCGTTCAATAGTGCGAATATGAATGGTTACCAGCCGCTGTGAATTCTACCTGGGCCACTTAATAAAGCAAAACATTTAAGCACTAAACAACGACAATTAAGACAGTTCGAACTTTTCTTTAAAAATAGGATTAGCCATGTTTAAAAGTGGTTACTAATTAGCCATTATTTTATTGTAGTGATTCACATATTTTTTAACGTTACGTTACAGGAAGGTTGAAGTGGAAATGCCTGATGAGCCTTCAGGCATTTCTGAAGGTTAGTTAGCTAAGGAACAGTTACTGAGAACAGGTTTATCATCACCTTCCACCAGTTCAGCCGTTTTGCCTTTGGTATAAAGTTTATAAGTATAATTTTTGTCTATGGCTTCGTAATTTGCTCCGGAGGCCATTTTCATTAACCGCATCGGGATCATCTCGTTTACCTGGCTGATAATCGCATAGGCGTTTCCAGCCTCAGTGTTGACGTAAATCACCTCCATAACCTGGTTATCATTACAGGTGTATATAGATTTAGAAATCTCCTGCGAAGCTGCTATAGAGGTGGTACTGGCGCTAAGCGCAGCGAGAAAGAGGGCAAATGGGATCAATTTACGTTTCATCATTAGTATCCTTTGTGCATAAAATTGTCGTTAATTCCCTGAAGAACGGGAGATAAAGCGGCATCAATACGATGAATGCTGTAGTATTCCTGTTTACTGACGAAAAGTGCGCCAGAAAAGCGTATTATAATTTATCCATCACTGACATAGGTGATGAGTAGACAAATCTTAAAATCATAAACTATAGGCTGCAAATCATTATGGCGCGATAGAAAATGATTGTCACCACTGCTCAATACTATGGCATAAAAACCGAAGAAAACGGTACTGTTCACTGTCTCGTTTCATACGGTATCTGTCAGTGAAACTATTTCTTCAAATGATGGTCTTTTTATTATCGATCAGATAATGACATCAACAGGGGTTATTCAGGAGTATATGTGAAAAAGTGGCTTATAGGAGGGATATTGATCGCAAGTTTTCTGACCGGTTGTCTGATGTGGCACAACATTGATAAATGGTTTAATAAAGATATCGAATTTTTCTACGCCGGAGACGATGACTAAAATTCCTGTCAGTTGGCAACGGGTGTCATATCTTCAGGTATGGCGCCCGGAGTAGCCGGGCGCAAATTGTAGATGTATAAATGTCATTTCAAATGTCATTTCATTAAAATTTTAGCGACAACATGGACAGCCACTATCGCGTGCTAACGACCCTCTGAAGTCACAAGATGAATAAGCCAGTTTTTTGTTTCAGCGGTGACTGAAACATATTTTGTTCCTGGTGGGCTTACCGCCAGTTGCTGAAAAAGACAACGCTGATGTAACTGTTGCAGAGACTGATGAATACGACGACCGTGAATTTTATTTTTGGCGACCATATTTCCTCCCAAAAGGCCGCCCGAAGGCGGCGCTGGGTTTGATAATGGAGAAGGGCGTTGGTCACTGCCATAACCAACCTGTATACATTAATGCAATTGATAATCATTATCAATTGTGCTGATGAAGAAAAATTGTAAAGATGAAGGGACAACGGAAATGGCAATGAACGGGATGAGATTTTTCGTTAACCACTTAAATTTGTGACTAAAAAAAGGCTTTTATAGGCTTGAAAATGTTTTTTCCATCCCTATGTAGTCAGTGGACAAGCAATGCTTGCCTTGATGTTGAACTTTTGAATAGTGATTCAGGAGGTTAATGATGGCACTCAGAACCTTGTCAGCACTTCCCGTGTTTGCTGATTCTCTTTTCTCTGACCGTTTCAACCGTATTGATAGACTTTTCAGTCAATTAACAGGAGATACGCCAGTCGCTGCGACGCCAGCTTACGATCTGCAAAAGCGCGATGCGAATAACTATCTGCTTACCGTGAGCGTTCCTGGCTGGAAAGAGGAAGAGCTTGAAATTGAAACGGTTGGCGGCAACCTGAATATTACGGGTAAACACACTGAAGATACGGTAGAGGATCAGACGCACTGGATTTATCGGGGGATTCGTAAGGCGGATTTCCAGTTGAGTTTTTCTTTGCCTGAACATGCTAAGGTGAATAATGCGAAACTGGAACAGGGCCTCTTGTTGGTAGAGATTTACCAGGAGATCCCTGAAAGCGAGAAACCGAAAAAAATTGCCATAGAAAGTAAACCAAAGGCGATTGAACACAAATCATAATCGCGTTAATGAAGGCCCGTTTAGACGGGCCTTCATTGCCTGTAGCGAAAAGTATCCCGTCATGCTTGTAGGCACAGATCGCTAAATATTATAACCCTGACCTCTATATTATCCCGTGCCACTGACCTCGTCGCCATTGGACGGCGGTAAGTTGGAATTATCCGCGAGGTCAGTCCAATTTTTGTCCACTCTCGACATTCTGCCTGTTATGGGCGCGATATCTGAACATAAATTCGTATAGCGGTTCATCGTTTTCACCGCGTTGATGCTATTTCTGCTAACACTACTTTCATACGTAAAAAAGCTGATGCTTTTTACCTTATTTAATAGAGGCAGGTATGAAATTAGCGCTCGTCAATCGGCAGGTCATTTTACCGGAAAGCGGAACCGAGTTCTTCCAGTGCCATGCCTCTACGCTTGTTCGCTTACCGTGCGGTACGCTCGTGGCCGCATGGTTCGCGGGGTTGCGCGAAGGAAGCGAAGATACAGCCATCTGGCTATCTCGCTATGAACATAATATCTGGACAACACCGCAGCGAGTGGCGGCACGCGAGGGGGAAGCGCACTGGAATCCGGTGTTATTTTACCCGTCGGATAAATTGTGGTTATTTTATAAAGTAGGCAGCGACGTACACGTGTGGAAAACCTGGTTTATCACCTCCAGCGATCGAGGATTTACCTGGAGTACGCCAGCTCCGTTGGTCAACGATGATATTTTGCCGCGCGGTCCCGTGAAAAATAAACTCCTGCTGGCATCAAATGGTGCCTGGATTGCGCCAGGGTCGATTGAAAGTCCTGAACGGTGGAGGGCATTTGTGGATCGATCCTCTGACGAAGGAAAACACTGGAATATCTCTTTTGTTCCACTGGAGGCTGATAACGCTATTCCCGGGACAAACGTAGCGTTGTGGGATGGTGTAAAAAAGGGGATGTTGTGGGAATGTTGTCTGGAAAACCTCCTGCGCTGGGATGGCGTTATTCAGCCTACGCTGTGGGAGTCTTCTCCGGGGCATATCCATATGTTGTTACGAAGCACACGCGGGGCAATTTTTCGCAGTGATTCAATCGACTATGGCGCTACCTGGTCTGTTGCCCGCGCGACATCTTTACCGAATAATAATAGTGGTATCGATCTGGTTAGTATGCCGGACGGTACGCTGATTCTTGCGTTAAATCCGGTCAACGGCAACTGGGGAAAGCGCTATCCGCTTTCACTGATTGCTTCCCAGGATAATGGCGAATCATGGCTACCGCTACTGGACCTGGAAAGTGACCACGGTGAGTATTCTTATCCCGCTATTATTAGCGAGGGCGGCGTCGTACATATCACCTACACATGGAACCGGAAAAATATCGTATATTGTCGATTACAAACGGTGTAAGGCGCTATCAGTCGAAACCGATAGCGCTGGAATAATAATGCCTTGCCCGGCGTGCTCTCTCACGCCGGGATGGCCGAAATAGTCATGATTTACCGGGTAACATCCTTGAAAATGTATCGTCTTTTTGTATGTAATGGTGAAACAACGCCGCTGCTGCATGCATAGCAATCAGGAAATAGCCGATATTGGCCAGCATTTCATGAATACGCTTTATATCCGATTTTAGGGTGCTATCTGGCGTCAAAAATACCGGTACAGTAAAACCAAAAAAGCTCCAGCTTTTCCCGCCTGATGCCATCATCGCGACGCCCAGCAGCGGTAAGGCGAGAAAAGTGAAATAAAGCGCGATATGCATTAATTTAGCGGCTACGTGCTGCCAGTGAGGAGGGGGAGGCGTAATGACCGGATCCGGGTATTTGTGTTTAAGGTATAACCGTAAAAACATCAGCGCCCAGACCAGAACGCCCATATCATAGTGCATGTCTTTCATAAACAGGTAAACGCTGGAGCCTTTTGGTGCCCACCCCCGTAACTCAATAGCTGCATATGCGATGCCTGTCAGGAGCAGTGTTAACCAGTGAAGCGTTATTTGCAGTCTTGAGAAATGTGCCATTATTATTATCCTTTATTAACAACTGCTTGTAGAGTATGCGTAAAATCTTAACAGAACCTTAAAGCGGGGGCTGAGTCGCAAGGAACAGACAGAGATAGCGGCACGTAAAATGGGATAAAAAGCCGGCGGCATCGCCGGCTTACTGTTGTTATTGTCCTCTTACGACAACACAGGTTTTACCATAAAACGGATATGAGCCCGTAGTTTCATAATCAACACTCGACACTAAAGAAATATCGCCCGCTTTTTTCGCTGAATCAATAGATGCGTCGCCGGTATTTACAATACCCAATACCGTTTGCGCACACGCTTTACCGGTTTTGGTTGCCGGGAGACTCGTGGCAGTAATTGGCCCTTTAACATCCGTATATAAGCCAATCCCTGTCGGTGATGGTCCTGTAGCACACCCCGTTAAAAGAGAACCAATAAAGATAATTGAAAAAATGTGTTTTTTATTTGTCATGGGATTAGTCCATTATAAATTAATAGAAAATTTACCGTCCGAAAATGTCCGGACAGTCATTTAAAAAGTGGTGTATATTAAATATGCGATATTACTCTTTGCACCCTCCTGTTGATGTCGTACCTGATGGACAAATATCCGTTGAAGCCGGATATATTCCCCACGCCGTGTTTTTATAACTTGCGCATCCTGTCAGCAATGAGAACAGTACGGCTAAAAAAATCATCACGAGCCCTGGCGGCGTTAACATTTTTCGGTTGGACTCCATAGCATGTCATTTCATCGGGTTGCCATATGACTGGTGTTCTGCTGGTAAGTTTCATTAACGCCCGGTTCGTTTAATATTGGTTTAGGTTTAAAGCCAGGAGGCGCTAATTACGATACCTTCTTACGTTTCAGCACTGACTAATAACGTTGAGAAAATGAACAGCGTCGGATGGGAAGACGTAATACAGAATAGAAAGGCAATAAGAGAATAAGATGGCGTTAATTAACCCGCTATTCCTGGCATCATTTCTCTTGCGTTTTATCCCCATCAAAAGCGGCCTTTAGCCCACGTTGGCGCTCCCGGCGTTTGTGCGTATGATGTTTTTAAAAGATCGTCATACTTTCTGTTCTGCATCAATTTTTTCATTACAAATGCTCGCCATAATGCCGTCCTCAGGAGGCCTCCCGACGTTTATGCTGCGCCGGGAGGAACAAAAACAACGTATAATCTGGGGTAAACTGATGATTAAAGGCAAACTGGCGCTCATAACGTGCGCGATGGCTCTGGCATTCACCTCGCCGCTTTTCGCCGCGTCGGACACGGCAGATGGCCATACCTTAAAGCTGGCCATTGGCCCTGAGCCAACGGAAGGCTTTGATCCTATGCTGGGCTGGAGCCACGGCAGTTACTTATTGCTTCATGCGCCGTTGCTCAAGCAAAACGCCGATATGAGTTGGGGTAATTTACTGACGGAAAAAGTGGACACCAGCCCCGATGGTAAAACCTGGATACTGACCTTAAAACCCGATCTGAAATTCTCCGATGGCTCGCCATTAACTGCCGAAGATGTCGTTTTTACATATAACAAAGCGGCGAAGAGCGGCGGTAAAATTGACATGGGCAACTTTAGTCATGCGCGAGCGCTGGATGCGCGCCGAATTGAGATGACGCTGAGCCATCCGCAGAGTACCTTTGTGAATGTACTCGGGTCGTTAGGGATTGTTCCGGCCAGCCGTTATGATGAAAAAACGTTTGCCCGCGAACCGATAGGCGCCGGTCCGTACCGACTGGTCAGTTTCCAGCCTGGTCAGCAACTGATTGTTGAAGCCAACCCCTGGTATGCAGGTAAAAAGAATGACTTTAACCGGCTGGTTTTTGTCTTCCTGGATGAAGATAATGCTTATGCCGCCGCGCGCAGCGGACAGTTGGGACTGGTGCGCATTGCCCCTTCTATGGCGGTGGCTCCGCAGCAGGATAATCTTAAACTCTGGGTACGCGATAGCGTTGAAAACCGGGGCATAGTCTTCCCGATGGTGCCAGCCGGTAAAAAGGATGCTAACGGTTATCCTGTCGGCAACGATGTGACCGCTGATGTCGCTATCAGACGCGCAATTAACTATGCCATTAATCGTAAGCAACTAGCGGAACAGGTGATGGAAGGCCATGCGATACCCGCCTATAGCGCGGTGCAGGGATTGCCGTGGCAAAATCCTTCAGTGGTATTCAGCGATGGCGATATTGCAAAAGCGCGCGCCATCCTGGAAGAGGCTGGCTGGAAGATAAACAGTGCGGGCGTGCGTGAAAAAGCAGGTAAAGAAGCGCGTCTGACCTTATGGTATGCCAGTGGCGACAGCACCCGGCGGGATCTGGCCGAGGCGGTGCGCGCCATGTTGCAGCCTTTAGGCATTGTCGTCTCGTTGCAATCGGGAAGCTGGGAAACCGTAGAGCGCCATATGCACGCTAACCCTACGCTGTTTGGCTGGGGAAGTCTGGACCCGATGGAACTCTTCCATCACTACAGCGGGAAAGCCGCTGGTGTGGAATATTATAACCCGGGCTATTACAGCAACCCTGCGGTAGAAGCACATCTGAAACAGGCTATAGATGCGCCTGACTGGCAAAAGGCGATTCCTTTCTGGCAGCAGGTTGAGTGGGATGGAAAGCAGGGCGCGGGCGTTCAGGGCGATGCGGCATGGGCATGGCTGCTTAATATTCAGCATACCTATTTGGCCAACCCTTGTATTGATCTGGGGAAAGGCGCGCCAGAAATCCACGGTAGCTGGTCGGTGTTAAACAATCTTGATGACTGGACCTGGACCTGTCGGTGATGAAATTGTTCTTCAGCCATTTTTTGCGGCTGATTATTCTGTTGGTGCTGGTGGCTGCCGGCACCTTCATTTTGCTCAGCTTTTCGCCCGTTGATCCTATCCGTGCTTATATCGGCAACGATCTGCTCCATGTTCCGCCAGAACAATATGCGCGGATTGCGGCGCGCTGGGGGCTTGACCAGCCGCTGTGGGAGCGTTTCGGTCACTGGTTTTGGCGTCTGCTCCAGGGAGACATGGGGTATTCCATGCTGTTCAACATGCCTGTCGCCAGCGTGATCCGGGAACGTTTTGCGACGTCATTCGCGCTGCTGGCAGGCGCCTGGCTATTGTCTGGTGTGCTGGGCGTGACATTGGGTTTTCTGGCCGGACGTTTTCTCCACCGCTGGCCGGATAAGATGATTTGCCGTATCAGCTACTTATTGTCATCGTTGCCCACTTTCTGGATAGCAATGCTGTTGCTGGCGCTGTTTGCCGTCCGCTGGCCGATATTACCTGTTTGTTGCGCCTGGGACCCCGGAAATAATGCAGGAACAGCTCTTTTATCGGAACGTTTACGCCATCTTGTGTTGCCGGTATGTGCGTTAAGTCTGTTGGGCATGGGGCAAATTGCGCTGCATACGCGAGAAAAAATAGCCAGCGTAATGAAGAGCGAATTTATTCGTTTTGCGCGCGCTCAGGGGGATAAAGGATGGTCGCTGTTACGTCACCAGGTGTTACGTCATGCGATTACCCCAGCGCTCTGCTTACAGTTTGCTTCTCTGGGCGAACTGATGGGGGGGGCGTTACTGGCAGAAAAAGTCTTTGCGTATCCGGGGCTGGGACAGGCCACTATCGATGCCGGCCTGCGTGGCGATGTCCCGCTACTCATGGGGATCGTTTTATTCTGTACGCTATTAGTGTTTGCCGGAAATACGATTTCAGCCTGGCTTGTGGTGGTGCTTAATCGATCGCTGGAGCGTCCCGATGCTCTATAATCCTGCCCCAACGTTGCTTCGTCTGATCCTCTCCGTTACCTGTCTGCTGTTTATTGCTGGATACGGTTATGCCACGTTGAGCCAGCCGCCAGAGGTTAATCTGCTTGCCCGGCATCTGTCGCCTGATATCCAGCACTGGTTTGGCACCGATAATCTGGGGCGTGATGTATGGCTGCGTTGCTTTCAGGGGGCCTTCACCAGTTTACAAATTGGCGTTGGCGCCGCGCTGTGCAGCGGCGTTATCGCGCTAGTGATGGCGGCAGCGGCGCGCATTCATCCCCGGCTGGACCTCCTGATGCGGCTGATAACCGATGCCATGCTCGCCATGCCGCATTTACTTTTGCTGATCCTTATCTGTTTTACGCTCGGCGGCGGTAAAAGCGGCGTCATTGCGGCCGTGGCGTTAACGCACTGGCCCCGTCTGGCGCTGATTCTGCGCGCCGACGCGGAGCGGGTAGCGCAGAGTGACTACCTGACATTGACCTATCGTCTGGGGCATGGACACCTTTATTGCTGGCGATATCACTATTTTCCGGCGCTATTGCCGCAATGGTTGACGGGAACGTTATTGATGTTTCCTCATGCGGTATTGCACAGCGCGGCGTTAAGTTTTCTGGGGTTTGGGCTGGCGCCGCATGAGCCTTCGCTGGGGCTGTTGCTGGCGGATGCGTTACGGTTTATTAGCCATGGAAACTGGTGGCTGGTGCTGTTTCCCGGCCTAATGTTATTCACGCTGGTGATGCTCTTCGATCAGTTTGCGCGCGCCATTCAGCGGCTGTGGCTAAGGAGTGACGTATGCTGAGTTTTCAACAGGTTACGCTGGAAAACGCGCGTTATCGCTGGTATGGCGCGAGACGCTGGTCGCCGTTATTACAGAATGTCTCTTTTGATATCGCGCCCGGAGAAATGGTGGCATTGGTTGGCGGCAGCGGGGAGGGCAAAAGTCTGCTGCTGCAATGCCTGCTCGATCTGCTGCCGGAAAATTTACGCTTTCGGGGGGAAATTACGCTTGATGGCAACCGGCTGGACAGACATACCATCAGGCAGCTTAGGGGCAATACGTTTAGCTACGTGCCGCAGGGGGTACAGGCGCTTAATCCCATGCTGAATATCAGAAAACATTTGAACAGAGCATGTCATCTGACCGGACGCGTCTGGGATGAGACGCAGATGGTACAGCTATTGCAGCAAAGCGATCTCGAACCGACAGTCCTGGAACGCTTTCCTCGCCAGCTCTCCGGCGGGATGGCTAAACGAATTCTGGCGTGCCACGCCTCGCTCAGCCAGGCACGTTATATCCTCGCGGATGAGATCACCGCCTGGCTTGATACCGCACTGGCAAACCAGTTGCTTGAGCACTTGCGAGGTCTCTGCGAGCGGGGATGCGGCGTGCTGTGGGTGACTCATGACCTGCTGCTGGCGGCGCGGTATGCCGATCGCATTGTGGCGCTGCATCAGGGTTATATCACGGACAATATTCGCTGTGAACGATTACAGCCGGAAGAGATGAGTGAGCCGTTAAAACGACAATGGCAAGCATTGCCTGAACTAAACCCGTTATTTATGCCGACCAGAGAGGGAATAGAATGCTAAGCTGCCGCGACCTCGTTATTCGTCAGGGTGGGAAAGTCTTATGGCAGAACCTGACGTTTACGATTTCTGCCGGTGAACGGGTAGGAATTCATGCGCCAAGCGGAACGGGGAAAACAACGTTGGGGCGCGTCCTGGCCGGATGGCAAAAACCGACGGCGGGCGACGTTCTGCTGGACGGTAGCCCGTTACCCCTGCATCAGTATTGTCCGGTACAGCTTGTCCCCCAGCATCCTGAACTGACGTTTAATCCCTGGCGAAGCGCCGGAGACGCTGTGCGTGATGCCTGGCAGCCTGACCCGGAAACGATGAGGCGTTTGTATGTGCAGCCCGAGTGGCTGACGCGTCGGCCAATGCAGCTCTCTGGCGGGGAGTTGGCGCGAATTGCGATACTGCGCGCGCTTGACCCGCGAACGCGTTTTCTGATTGCCGACGAAATGACGGCGCAACTCGATCCGTCTATTCAAAAAGCGATATGGGTATACGTGCTTGAGGTGTGTCGCAGCCGTTCATTAGGGATGTTGGTGATTAGTCATCAGTCTGCGCTGCTTGATCAAGTCTGTACCCGCCATTTACAGGTGGAATAGCCGCAAGTCGTTTCTCCGCATTGCCGTGTCGCCGTTAACGCACCGGGAACCCATGGGTTCCCGTTATTGTCGGCAGAGATTTTATTGCATGACGCGTTTATCTGCGTTTTTTGCATCAGCGGTATTACTGTAGTCCCTGGTCTCTTCAACCTGTACAGGAGCTCTGACGACCAGACTTGGCAGCGCCAGTTCGATATCATTCTCAATGAGTTTTTCAATAATACGGATATTTATCTCTTGCTGAATATCCATGTATTTATTGTAATCCGCGGTATTGACGATATGCACTACCTCATAGGTCAGCCGATCCTGACCAAAGGCCAGTAGATGGGCGCGGTCGAATTGTGTTTCGCCGACATCGGTAATAATCTTTTTCACCATATCGCCGATGAAGCGTAACTTTTCCGGCGGTGTCGCAGTGGCGACGCCAAAAGTAAACACGATACGACGCGTTTGCATCCGCTTATAGTTGTGTATGGTTTGCTGCAACAACTGCGCGTTCGCACAAACAATCTGTTCGCCGCTGAGGCTACGGATGCGAGTGGTTTTCAAACCGATATGTTCAATCGTACCGGCTACATCATTAAAGACGACGAAATCGCCGATCTCGAAGGGCTTATCGAAACCAATCGACAGCGAAGCGAAGACATCGCTCAGAACGGTTTGTACCGCCAGGGCAATAGCAATACCGCCCACGCCGAGGCTGGCTACCAGTGCGGTAATATCCACGCCGACGTTCGCCAGGATGGAGAGCAACATCATAGACCAGACGAGCACGCGCAAAATCATACCAAGAATGACTAACGTCACCGGGTTTTTATTGGAGCCTGGGGCATACAGTAAATGACGCATCCATGACTGTACGCCCTGATCAAGCCAAATCGCCATTTGAATCGCAACCACTAAAAACCAGGCGTGAGAGAGGGTAGAGAATAACCGGTCGGGCAGGGCGACAAAGCGCAGACTAAAGAGAAATGCGGCAAAAAAGATGAGCATTTTACTGGTCTTTTTCAGCATCTCGAAAACAATAGGCCGCAGCCGCCCATGAGCATCATCCTTTTTATCCGGGCGTTGTAGCGCTTTATAGACCACATTAAGTAGCCAGTTGATGAGCCAGTAAGTAATGAGGGTGACGAAAAAAACGACCGCCAGATTGATCCAGAACGTCGTTGACATCAGCATCGCAACGATATTTAGTCGTGCTAAATACTCCATTTTACCTCCGATGAAAAGCAGATGAACATTACAGTATAGACGTCACATCACGGAGGCCAATTTCCGGCTTTACTATTGCTGTTTTATTCAGCACTTTTGTTCAAAAAGTATGAAAAAGAGGGGTAGCCGTTTGGCTATCCCGGCGTTTCTGTGCAGACTTATCTACTCCTCTTAATAAAATAAGGAGTCATTTATGCAACAAGAATATCGTGAGTGTATTGAGCAGTGTTATGAATGCGCGGCGGCGTGTGATATCTGCGCCTCTTCTTGTCTGCGTGAAGATAACGTCGAAATGATGAAGCACTGCATCCAGTTAGATATGCAATGTGCGGCCATTTGTCGCCTGGCGGCGCAATTTATGGCGTTGGAAAGCGAGTACTCACAAAAATTATGCCGCCTGTGCGCGGATATCTGCAAAGCCTGCGCCGAAGAGTGTGCAAGGCACGATCACGACCATTGCCAGAATTGTGCGCGGGCATGCAGCCAATGCGCAGACGTCTGCCTTAAAATGGCCGCGTAATTTTTCTTCCGCCATTAGCTCAACCGGATAGAGCATAGAGCTTCTACCTCTAAGGTTCGGGGTTCAATTCCTCGATGGCGGACCAGTTGATATCAAAAAAGGCCACCTGCGCGGTGGCCGCTGAGTTTCTGTTGAAATAAGTGCAATGTTATAATATAACAATCATCTTTCTAAAAAAGATGAGGGTAACGTTTTGGTGATTCATTTAAAAAAACTGACAATGCTTCTGGGAATGCTGTTGGTAAATAGTCCTGCCTTCGCGCATGGTCATCATGCTCATGGCGCGCCGATGACGGAGGTTGAGCAAAAAGCGGCAGCGGGCGTGTTTGATGACGCTAATGTACGCGATCGCGCGCTCACCGACTGGGATGGTATGTGGCAATCCGTCTATCCTTATCTGGTCAGCGGCGAGCTGGACCCTGTCTTCAGACAAAAGGCGAAGAAAGACCCGGAGAAAACGTTTGAGGATATTAAAGCGTATTATCGCAAAGGATACGCGACGAATGTTGAGACTATTGGCATTGAAAATGGCGTTATAGAATTCCATCGCGACAATAACGTTGCATCCTGTAAATACAATTATGCCGGCTATAAAATTCTGACTTACGCATCGGGTAAAAAAGGGGTGCGCTACCTGTTCGAATGTAAAGATGCGAATAGCAAAGCGCCTAAATATGTTCAGTTTAGCGATCATATCATTGCCCCGCGCAAATCGGCGCATTTCCATATCTTTATGGGAAATACCTCGCAGCAGGCATTGTTGCAAGAGATGGAAAACTGGCCTACCTATTATCCTTATCAGTTAAAGGCGAATGAGGTCGTTGACGAAATGCTACATCATTAAGTCTGATTGCAATGTTAAAAGCTCGCTATGAATAGCGAGCTTTTTTTCTGCCGTTATGCCATATTTCTGGCAATCAATATAAAAAATACCTGCGCCCCCGGAGCGATGATGACGCTGTCCATACCGCCCTCGATTCAATGCCAAACGGAAGCGGCATGTCGCCTGATTACTCGTGTCACAGGCGATACGTTGCGTGCTATTCATTTATATGGTTCCGCTGTCGCGGGCGGTCTGAAGCCAAACAGCGACATTGATCTGCTGGTGACAATATGCCAGCCGCTGACGGAGACCCAACGCGCAACGCTGATGCAGGAATTGCTGGCGCTTTCATCGCCGCCGGGGGCGTCGGCAGAAAAACGCGCTCTGGAGGTCACTGTCGTGCTTTATTCGCAGCTGGTTCCCTGGTGTTTTCCACCTTCCAGGGAAATGCAATTTGGCGAGTGGCTAAGAGAGGACATTTGTCAGGGGATTTATGAACCAGCGCAGCAGGACTGGGACATTGTGTTACTGATAA
The DNA here is from genome assembly GCF_020268625.1 of Salmonella sp. JXY0409-18. NCBI lineage: Bacteria > Pseudomonadati > Pseudomonadota > Gammaproteobacteria > Enterobacterales > Enterobacteriaceae > Salmonella > Salmonella sp. JXY0409-18. Next base: position 2,579,872 of record NZ_CP084216.1, on the reverse strand, counting down.
CCCAAATTCTGGAAACCAGTATACCGCTAAAGGGCGAACGCGCGGAACGGCTGTTCACGCCAGCCCCTGCGGCGCAGTTGCTGAAGGCCTTGCGTTATCCCCTCGACCTTTGGCAATCCACGGCAGATGTGCAGGGAGATGAGTATCATATCGTTTTAACCCTGGCGCGTATCTGGTACACCCTTTCTACCGGGAGATTTACCTCTAAGGATGCGGCGGCTGACTGGCTGTTACCTCAGTTGCCGGAAGATTATGCTGCCACGTTGCGTGCGGCGCAGCGTGAATATTTAGGTCTGGAGCAGCAGGACTGGCATATTTTGCTGCCTGCGGTCGTACGCTTTGTGGATTTTGCGAAAACGCACATCCCCACGCAGTTCACATAAGATGCCCCAGGACGTCTGTCAGGTTGCGCAAACGGCGTTCCTCAACTACTACTTAATAGGTTCTCATCGCTGAAGTAAGCAGATGATCTTATGCGGGCCATCGAATGGATATTCCCACATGGCTCTCGTTTTGTTGAGGTGGATATGACTGGTTCCGCATCATCTGTTTTAAAGACAGATACAAGACTATTGAGCGAAAACCTGTTTCTTAATTATGGTCTGGAGTCCTTATTTAAGGACGTCGCAATAATAGCTGGTAACGTAAATTATATTATTTTTGATATCGACGATTACTACACCGTACAGCAGTATATTACTTCCACATTTAAAACGGTACTCATTGGAATTGTTACCCATAATGAATATAACTTTATTGATGAACATCATGCTATATATCGAATAAAGGTCGATGCCTCTATTGCTGAGTGGCGTGAGTTACTGATTTTGGCCGCTGCTGGTCAATTTTTCCCCAGGTCAGAGAAAGTCAGATTAACGGCGAATGAAAGAAATGTTTTGGCGATGCTTGTTAAAGGAATGGATATCCGACAAATAAGCTGTGAGCTGAATGTACATTTAAAAACTATTTACTCAGTACGCTACCATGTTCTGACTAAATTAGGTTGTAGAACAGTTCTGGATTATCAAATACTGTCCGTCTCTAAAGCCTTTACGCACTGGCTGACAATAAATAATGTCGATAATGTAATTTCACGTGTAAATAGTAAGGTCATTGCTTAATAATGATTTGCTTCTGATGGCGTTTAGGTTCACTATGCTTTCTTACATCATCATGAGGCCAGACAGGCATGGCTACTTTTAGTATTAGCGCAATGGCGGCGCAGTGTGGTGTCACAACAGCAAATATCAGGTCCTGGGAACGCTATGGCCTGCTTCAACCTACCAAAGATGAAGTTGGCAATCGTTTTTATTGCATAGAAGATGCTATCAGAATACAGCATATTATCGACGCGTTAAGCAAAGGCTTCTCATTAAAAGAGATTAAACCTGCCCTCTATGGTGAAGAAACGCATTGCCGCTCGGGATGGTTATTCTACCAGGAAGAGATTTTAGCGCAGTGTAGAAAATTCGAACCCGCCAAATTGCGAAAATTACTCTGGCGTTATGGTCGGGAAATTCCGCCGTGTATCGTAATTGAGTCAATACTGCGTCCTTTACGGCTGTGGTTGTCCGCAGGCGATGATGATGCACGCCGATTTGAAAAGGCATTACTGGATACTGCGATTATTGAATACGCCACGTTCCAGCTAAGTAGCGTACGAAAGGCGCCAGCAGGCACAATGCTTATTGCTGCGTTTTCGCTGAACGACCCCATTGAGCTATGGCTGGAAACGATTAAATATTGTAGTGAAGGTATGCGAGTTGAAGTCATCCCCTGGCAGGCGCCGATGCCCGATCTTTTATCAACGTCTTTCGAGCATATTGTTCTGTGGCATGATGAGACATTAACTCCCGCCCAGGAAAATCTTATTCAGGCGTTAAAAGAATCGGGTAAATTTAGTCTTCATGTGAAAAATGGCTCAGGCTTAACATTACTGCCAGCCGTATACCGGCAGCATGAGATGCCAGAAAGCATGCAGCATGTTGCACCGCAAATCCATGCAAACGGCTACGAAAAATCAGGCACCGCACGTTGAGGCATCTGCATTATTAACGAACAGGGGAGGAGTAACCCCCTCCCTTGTTTATACCCTTCATACTTCAAGTTGCTTATGTGTTGGCTACGGATTACTCGGCCCATCCATGGGCCTCGCCCTGACGGGCCGTCGCACGCGACGTTCAAATCTGCTCCCGGCAGATTTGTCGTTCACCCCAGTCACATAGTTATCTATGCTCCTGGGGACTCACTCCCTTGCCGCCTTTAAGCAACTCGAATTATTTTGGGTATATATTAGATGTCGTCAGGTGTCTGAAACAAAACGGCTTCTAAGGCATTACGGTAAATATCAAGCTGCACTACGTCTTTTTCTGTTTCCAGTTTTTCAATAAGTTTGGCGATGATATCTTTATTTGAGACATGCTGCTGCGATTGCAATAGTTCGTAAGTAATTTCCTGAATAGCTCGCTGTTCACATAACATATGTGCAGAAAAAGGATTGCCAGTACTATTTTGTTCGTTGACTAGTGTAATGGTAGTCATATTTCACCATATTCGATGTAAATTGAAGCCGATCTCCCTGAGCGGGGGAGAGAAATTAGTGACCTATTAAAATTAGACCTATATCATAAAACCGTAATAAAAAATCATAAAAACGTGATGTGCATCACATTTGTGTGATTTGTTGTATATTTTATGCACTTTAAGTGAAGGTGAAGATTCCGCAGAATCAACGGCCTGTTCTTTTTATCACTCCAGTTTAAACGAATAAGCATTAATACCAATCTGTAATAATTACTTAATGTTATCTTAATAAAGGTAAATTACTGTCAGGCCTCCGTAAAAGGAGGTTGATTAATGATTCGTCATATCGCCATTTTTCTTTGTTCTTTATTGATGTGCAGCACCACTTTTGCCGATTCGGTAACGTCGGTATCGCTTGGCGCACTCTTAACCGCGCTCAATGAACGCATGTTATTAATGAAAGATGTGGCTGCTTATAAAATGAAGCACCATCTGCCGATAGAGGATTTCACGCGTGAACAAAATGTTTTTGCCGAGGCTGAAGAAGAAGCGAAAAATAACGGTCTGGACCCGCATTCGATAACCCCTTTTATTCGTTCGCTAATGGATGCCAGTAAAGCGATACAGTACCGCTATTTAGCGCAGTGGCGAACCGGCCCAGAACCCTCCTTTCCTATACAAACCTTGTCGGTCACCCGGCAACGTATTCGACAACTTGATAATCAAATGTTGATCATTATCAGCCAGCGCCTGATGGTCGGCGCTTTCAGCCATGAGGATATGGTGTGGCTGAGAACGCACTTTAATGCGCCGAATCTGAATGAGAGCGATATCAGTGATGTGTTGGCATCTCTGTCTTTGGTGCGACGCGCGCGTTAATTCCCCATGAGGAAACGTGGGCCAATACCTGGTGATTGCCTGCGGGGGGCGCGATACAAGAACGTTTTTGGGTGATGTGGATATAAGCGTGGCGGAATAGCGGCTGGAGGGACGTGGTTTCGCTTCCCATCTTCCGGTGCATTCGTTAGCATACTGTTTCGCAGCTAAGCGTAAATGTTTTCAGGAAGAGGTTAATGTGTTCGCGGAGTATGGTGTTCTGAATTATTGGACGTACCTGGTTGGGGCGATTTTTATCGTTCTGGTACCGGGGCCGAATACGCTTTTTGTGCTTAAAAACAGCGTGGGACGCGGGGTTAAAGGAGGATATCTTGCCGCATGCGGCGTGTTTATCGGCGATGCGATATTAATGTTTCTGGCGTATGCGGGCGTGGCGACGCTGATCAAAACAACGCCGGTTCTGTTTAACATTGTTCGCTATCTCGGCGCGTTTTATCTGCTCTACCTTGGCGCAAAAATCCTTTACGCCACGCTGACCTCAAAGGGGGGGGCGGCGACGGAAACGGTAGTTCCTTTTGGCGCTATTTTTAAGCGTGCTTTAATTCTTAGCCTGACTAATCCTAAAGCCATACTTTTTTATGTTTCCTTTTTTGTGCAATTTATTGACGTTACTGCGCCGCATACTGGGGTGTCATTTTTTATTTTGGCTACCACCCTTGAAATCGTCAGTTTTTGCTATCTGAGCTTTTTAATTCTTTCTGGCGCTTTTGTAACCCACTATATTGGTACCAAAAAGAAACTGGCAAAAGTGGGCAATTCGTTGATTGGCCTTCTTTTCGTCGGGTTTGCCGCCCGGCTGGCAACGCTCCAGTCTTAACCCCCTGGACCCGTCGACAACGGCGGGTCATTGCACTCCTTTCGGTTTTATTGCGTGGAAAACAGCAAAATAGTAACCAATAAATGGTATTTAAAATGCTGTTTTTGGAGCGTAACCTTTTTACGACAGCGATGAGACTATCGCTGAGTAACCTGCGGGAAGAGGGAAGCAAATGCGGCAAATTCCACAAAATCATATCCATACACGTTCCACGCCATTCTGGAACAAAGAGACGGCGCCTGCCGGAATTTTCGAACGCCACCTTGATAAGGGAACGCGACCCGGCGTTTATCCTCGCCTCTCGGTGATGCAGGGGGCGGTCAAATATCTCGGATACGCTGATGAACATTGCTCTGAGCCGGAGGAAATCATGGTGATCAATGCCGGCGAGTTTGGCGTGTTTCCTCCGGAAAAGTGGCACAATATTGAGGTCATGACGGATGATACCTATTTTAACATCGACTTTTTTGTCGCGCCGGAAGTACTGATGGAAGGGGCGACCTCACGAAAAGTCATTCATGCCGGGAGAGAATAATAATGGGAAAAGCTACTTATACCGTCACGGTCACGAATAATAGCAACGGCGTCTCTGTGGACTATGAAACGGAAGCACCGATGACGTTGCTGGTACCTGAAGTTGCAGCAGAAGTTGTGAAGGATTTGGTCAATACCGTGCGTTCCTACGATACCGAAAACGAACACGACGTTTGCGGTTGGTAAGGATCTTGTAGTATCTATTTGATATGAAGTGATTTTTTAAATGAGAAACCGCATCACGCGTCGCCAGCGTGATGCGGTTTTTGCGTATTGAAAAGCGCTGTTTATTTACATCAGACATGGGTTGAAAAGAAACATTAAGAAAACATTAAGAATAGCGCATTGTTTGCTAATGAGAGCGTATTCATAAAACTTATGATTGGGTATTAAAAACCAGAAGAGTCTTATGATCATGAAACTCGATACCCGATTAACTTCGTCAGCACTTACTCTTGCGCTTGCCGCTGTGGTCATCCCGTTTACGGCGGACTGGCAATTGCCTTTGCTTAACGGCGTGGTGGTCCGATGGATTGAAAACGGACAAGCGTTATGGTTACTGTTTGGGGCGCTATTTACCGCCTGGTATATACGGCCATTTTCCCGTCCCGAAGGGGCAAAGCAGTTTTGGCTATGGGCTGTTGTCTGGTGGCTGGTACTGCTGGGTAGAAGCACCAGTTGGGGGCGTGACTATTTCCCTGACGAGCCGCGTATATTGTTCAGAATGATTTCAGTGCTATTAATTGCTGCGTTAGTCTTGCCAGTCCTGTTTTCTGCCGGGCTACGTAAGGAGATTGTTCGTCGTCTGCGGGACGTTTCTCTGCCATTGTGGCTGTTTGCCGTGACGGCATGTTCATATCTGATTTCCGACACTGTCGAGCATCATCGGTGGTTGTCGCCGATATTCCTGCATAACGCGCGTTACACAGATTTGATTGAAGAGCTTTATGAAGTGCCATTTATGATCGGTTTGTTTATGGTGACCATGGGGTTTATGCAGCAGGACAAGCAGGATGAATGTACGGCGCTGGAGATGACCCCGTATCACGCAAAATAGCGCGGCTGAAAAAGACCATGAATTCGACATGGGATAGATAGCGGTTAGCAAAAAAAGCCCGCGCTCGGTGAGGCGGGCAAATAATACTGGAAGCAATGTGAGCAATGTCGTACCGAACAGGTGGGTTATAAACTCAACCACTCGGTGTTGATAAAGATAATCGTTATCATTAATGATTGCAACCCTGATATTTATGCGCTTTTATCCACGACGCTAAAAGGTGATGGATATCACAAACTTCACTTTCCTGACGATGTGCTATTCTTTTTAACGGCAAATAAACCGCTAACGTTAAGACATAAGTGAGGAAAAAATGGGCATTCTTTCATGGATTATTTTTGGACTTATTGCGGGTATTTTGGCTAAGTGGATCATGCCAGGTAAAGATGGTGGCGGATTCTTTATGACGATCATTCTGGGGATCGTTGGTGCGGTAGTCGGAGGATGGATCAGTACGTTCTTTGGCTTTGGCAAAGTGGATGGTTTCAACTTCGGCAGCTTTGCAGTCGCGGTGATCGGCGCGATTGTCGTGCTGTTAATCTACAGAAAAATCAAAAGCTAAACGCAGAACTTTCAGAGATAATAAAGGCTACGACAGGTAGCCTTTATTATTCAAAATGAATTTACCACCAGCCCAGTTCGGTACCCGCCGCCGCAATTAGCGCGATGCCCATCAACACCATCGTTGTTTTCCTCATGGTTATGCTCCCGGCGCGGCGTAACCGCCAATAAAAAACCATGCCAAAAATAATATTGCCGTAATGAAAATGACGACAGGGAAGAGGATACCCACTCTCATGCTATTACCTTCACTGTTCAGGGGGCGCCAGAATAGCAGGGTTTTCTCAGCGACAAAAGGTCGGTTGCTTTGTGACAGGGCGTGGTTATTACTGACTTAACCCGGGATAAACACCCACTAAAGCGCTGACAGAAAGTATGGAAATAGCGTACCCGCCAGGTTATCCTGGACAAAATATCGCTTTAAGGAGTCGTTATGAAATTTACGTGGATTGCGTTGCCAGGCGTATTGCTGCTGAGCGCTTGTTCATCGTCGCAACCCAACGCCCCCAGGCCGCCGCGCATTGGGATGCCTAATCCGGCAGCCGTCTACTGTGAGCAACAGGGCGGTACGCTGATGCCGGTGCAGACCCCACAAGGCGTGCGTTCCGATTGCAAATTGCCCAATGGCGAAATCATTGATGAGTGGACATTATGGCGCAGAGAGCACCCTGATACGAAAAAGTGACAACCTGCGGTCCGACGGGATATGATTAAGAACAATCTGATAATGAGTTTCATGCGGCGCAAGAAAATATGTTTCAGTTAAAGCCGGGCGCGTTGGCAATAGTTATTGGCGCTAAAACACCCGCCGGACGGCGGAATATTGGTAAGTCGGTTGAGCTATTTTGCCTGTGCCAACCTGGGGATGAATTCATTAACCCGGTAAATGGACACGTCACCTTACTGCCGAAAGAAGCGCCTCGGGCGCTGTGGCTGGTTACGGGCGATGTAGCCTCCGTCGATGGTCAGCACGGTTTTGCCTGGGTGCGGGCAGAACATTTGATGCCGTTGTCCCCGGACAGACAACCAGGCCAGGCGGCGGCACGACAATCACAGCTCTCGTAGCCACTCCGCCAGTACAATGGCATGGTTCTGGCGAGTATCTTTAGCGGCGTATAGCAACGTTAGCGGTTGGTGTCGGGCAATATCCGCCAGCCGTTTGCCTTCTTGATGCTGTTGCGCAAGTTCTGCCCGGTATTGCTGCGCGAAGTGGTTAAAATCAATCACTTCGCTATGAAAGGCTTTGCGCAATTCGGTTGAGGGCGTAATGGCCTTATTCCATTCATCATAGACCAGCGCTGCTTTTTTAATGCCGCGCGGCCATAGCCTGTCAACCAATACCCGATAACCATCGTCTTTTTCCGCCGGGAAATAGACGCGCTTACACTGGATTCGCATTTTTCCCTCCTGTGATGGTGTCGCTTACGGTACTTTTGTCGGATAGCGGTAATGATTTTAATGGATCAGGCCTGATAAACGAAGCGTCATCAGGCATTCAAGTGGGTATCAGGTTTATTTATGACGCTATCTCTCGATCGCGTCCAGCGTAGAGGCCGAAAATCGCCATGATGATAGCCAGAACCGTCACGCCTGACAGCGGCAGATACCAGCTACCGCTGGCATCATGAAGTTTTCCCATGACGGGCGGCCCACATGCCGCCAGTAAATACCCGACCGACTGCGCCATGCCGGAAAGCGCCGCCGCCTGATGCGCCGAACTGGCGCGCAGGCCGATAAACGTCAGGCCGAGGATCATCGTCGCGCCTGAACCGAAGCCGAACAGTAGCGTCCAGATGATCGCCTGGCCCGGCACAAACCAAAGCCCCGCCGCGCCCACTGCGCACAATAGTGAGACCAGCGCGGCAATCCAGCGTTGATCGTTAAAGCGATGCAAAATAAGCGGAATAGCTAACCCAGGCGCCGCGGTCGCCAGTTGCAGCAGGCCATGTAGCGATCCTGCCTGTGCTTCGCTGTAACCGTGGCTGATGAGTATTGTTGGTAACCAGCCGATAATCACATAATAAATCAGTGAGTTAAGCCCCAGAAACAACGTAACTTGCCAGGCTAAAGGCGAACGCCAGATACCGCGTTCATGTAATGCCCGGGAGCTACTCAGGTTAGCTGAGCGGGTAGTGCGCCACTGCGGCAACCAGATAAGAAACGCCAACAGCGGAAACAGCATCAGCATTAACAGCGCGCCGCGCCAGCCAAAACCGTGCAACGCCAGCGGAACCACCAGCGCGGACCCCAACGCGGCGGCGGCGCCCATCGTCAATGAGTACGCGCCCGTCAGCCTGGCGACATGTTGTGAAAAATCGCGCTTAATCAATCCTGGTAGCAGCACATTACCCAGCGCTATCCCGCACCCAATAATGGCAGTTCCGGCAAACAACAATGCAGCGGAGGGCAGGGAGCGGAGAGCAATACCCGCGCTAATCAGCAGCATTGCGGCAAACAGACTGCGTTCCATCCCAAACCGGCGGGCAATACCGGCCGCCAGCGGCGAAACCAGTGCAAACGCCAGAAGCGGCAAGGTTGTTAGCAGGCCCGTCTGGGCGGTGGAAAGACCGTAATCCGAACGGATTGTCTCCAGCAACGGCGCAGCGCCGGTAAATGTTACACGTAGCGTAGTGGCTATCATCAAAATACCGGCAATCAGTAAAGCGCCCTGTTTGCCGCGTGGTGAAAGGGCTGTCGTCATCGTTTTCTCATCTTGTCAGGCGAGGCGATACCTTAACAGTTTTTACTGTTTGGATGAATCAAGCTAAAATGACAATTTATCGCTAAAATCGGACAATATAATGATTGGCCTGAGACTGGACGGTTACGATCCCGACCTTCACCACGATGCCGCTGTGGCCTTTTGTATTCGCGCCAGGGATGATGAACTGTTTAGCCCTCGCCATCAGCATCGCAAGGGACAGTTGATTCTTGCTCTGCACGGCGCGATCACCTGTGAGGTGGAAAATGCGATGTGGATGGTTCCGCCCCAGTATGCCGTCTGGCTCCCCGGCTCGCTGCCGCACAGTAATCATGTGACCGCAGGGGCGGAGCTGTGCTTTTTATTTATTGAACCTGCGGCGGTCGTCATGCCGGAGCGTTGCTGCACGCTGAAAATTTCGCCGTTATGCCGGGAGTTGATTTTGTCGCTGGCGCGCAGAACCGATCCCGAAAGAGCGCAAATGCCAACGCAGCGCCTTATTCAAGTGTTGTTTGATGAACTGCCGCAGCAGCCGCAGGAACAATTGCAATTACCGGTATCGGGGCATCCGAAAATTCGCCAAATGGTTGAGACAATGGCGCAGGAGCCCGCGCGATGGAATACGTTAGGGCAGTGGGCCAGCGTATTCGCGATGAGCGAGCGTAACCTTGCCCGGCTGGTCGTCAAAGAGACGGGGCTAAGCTTTCGTCGCTGGCGTCATCAGTTGCAATTAATTCTGGCGCTACAAGCGCTAATCGCGGGACGTAATGTACAGCAGACGGCGCAAATGCTGGGTTATGATTCCACCACGGCATTCATTACCATGTTTAAAAAAGGCCTGGGGCAGACGCCAGGCCAGTATCTGACGGGCGAGTTACTGCTTCCCCACAATTAAAGAGACCAGCCCCGCCGCAATCAGTGGGCCGACCGGCACGCCGCGAAACAGCGCGACGCCAAGTACCGTACCGACCAGCAGCCCGGCGACGAGCTGCGGTTGGTTTCCCATCAGCGTAATGCCGCGACCGCCCAGCCAGGAGACGAAAACGCCGACGGCAATCGCGACCAGCGATTTCCAGTTCACAAAAGAGTGGATCAATGTGGAGGGCGGTAGGGTTCCGCTGGCGATGGGGGCCATCACGCCGATGGTCAGAATGATAATCCCGACGGTGAGTCCCTGTTTTTCAATCCAGGGAAAAAAGGTATTCAACGGGGTTACGCGGACAATAATCAGCACCAGAATTGAGACGGCGACAGTGGTGTTGTGGCTGATAAATCCCAGAGCTGCCAGTCCGAGCAGGATCAGCAGAGTGACATCAAACATTATGGTTTCCTTGCCAAAAAGTAAGCCTGACTACTTTACGCCCAAACGGCAAAGCGCACAGGCCTTTTTAACGATTGATGCGAATTTCAGGCAACTGCCTGAAAGACAATCTCTACGTGAAAAACGGCGTTGTCATTAAATTGCCATCAACGCCGCGTATTGCTAACAGGTGAACCGTCATTGTTGTCTTCCTGAGGATACAATTATGTACGATCCACCGTTTCTTGAAGCGCTGATGATTACGGCGTCGTTTTTCGCCATTTTTATCATTATCGTTGTGTCTATATTGTTCCTTGAAGAGGGAGGGGACTAAGCCGTTGGCGATGACTGAAAGCGGCGGAAGACTGCCAGTTCTGGTCGGGCGATGCGCAGATAGTCCTGTGTATTCATAATGACTGATTTTTCCAGCAGGCCGGCATTAAAAGCAATTTCATCGAAACGCTCAAACAGGAGCGGATCGGCGACCAGTTTCAGATTGGGGTGAAAACTGAAAGGCGGGATCGCGCCAAAAACGCAGCCGGTCAGCATATCGACTTCCGCCGGGCTGGCAAGGGAAGCGCGTAAGCCGCCCAGATGTGAAGCAAGCTGAGAGAGGTCGGCTTGCTGATCGGCCGCCAGAATAGCAAGAACGTGCTGGTTGACGCCGTTGCCTTTGACTTTACAGACCAGCGCTTTTGCGCCCTGGCCCAGCGCAGTACCGCGTATTTCAGATACCGCTTCGCATTTTCCTACCGCTTCATGGCTAACCACACGATAGCGCGCGTTCTCCTGGGTTAATAAAGCCACTAAACGTTGGTGTGTAGCGGCACCCTTCGCGACTTCAGTCATTTCGGCCATTTCTCACTCCTGGTGCAATATGAACATTTACTGCGAAGCACTATGATGAACGATGTTGTTTTTGTTGTTTGTTCAGATAGAGCTGCGCATCGGAAGCCTGGTAGGCATCATTAATCGTATCATTGGGCTGCATATTATAAATCCCGGCAGAAAAATGCACTGTCTTATCCGGTGCGATAATTTGCAGGTTACGAATAATACGCTCCGGCAGATGGATAGCCAAATCCGCCGCGTAATCAACAAGAATAATACAGAACTCATCGCCGCCGAGGCGAATGGCGTAATCGCTTTTACGAATCGATGTTTTAATCGCTTTCGCCAACAGGGTAATAATTCGGTCGCCTTCCTGGTGCCCCTGGGTATCGTTGATCAGTTTTAACCTATCGCAATCAATAGCGACAAATGTCACCGGCGTCCCGGCATTGACCAGGCGTTGCAGTCGCTGTTCCAGCTCCGGTGTTAATATTTTACGGTTGTAAAGCCCGGTCATGGCATCGCTAATATTTTCGCGTGTGACGTTGCGATAAAGCCGAAAGTGCATCCGTACCATATTAAGCAGGAGCGCCGTTGCCAGTAAGTAAAAGGCCAGCGCCTTCCAGGACGAGACAAGGAAATAGGTAAAATCAAGGGACAACGAAACGCGCAGCCCACCAGGGATATCATGGCTATAATTCACATATTGAAACAGATTATTTTTGCTTTGATTAATAATAATTTCTTTTCCGGAGTCCATATCCTTTAGTGTTACGTTAAGATAACGCCAAACCAGCGGACGGTCCTGGGTATAAAAAATATTTTTTAAATTATCCTGGTTAACATCCACCATCACGATACCTTTTAACGTTCCCGCCAGATAGACTGGCGTTAAAAAGCTCATGACGTTTTCCTGGGTAATATCATCCATGTAAATACTTGAAATAACCGTACGGCCGGTAAAAAGTTTATCTATATCTTTTCTGTTAATACCCATTGTGCCTTTTTGTAAAAAAGTCCAACGATGCATGGCGAAGCGCCGTGAGTTGATTAAATCATAGAAATAGACATAATGTTTATTTAAATCAACGTAATAACGGAATTTAAGCTCCAGTGTGCCCAGCCCGTGACTGTGGTCGTCCTGCGAACGGTTGATGCTTACCGCCTGATCAAACGCAGGCAGTAAAAGGGCGTCATCAAGATTATCGGTACACTGTGTAGCGGCGGTTTGCAGAGTGCCATGTAGCGCCGGATAATTATGCCGGGTCAGGTTGACGCCGTGCGTACCGTTAATAGCCTCAAAGGCGTCGCAAAACGCGCGGCGTTTTTCTGCGGTGACGGGGTCTCCCGGCGCTTCAAAAGTTCGCATCAAATGTGCGGCGATGCTTTGATTCTGGTACTTATCGTACAAAAACGACGAATCGGCTCTCTCCATGATATAACGCATATAGGCATTCATTGCCCTGTCGCTGGCAATAAGTTCGTAAATCAGGAAGGACGATGTCAAAACGATGACGCTTGCCGAGATAAAGTGCCTGAGCGCTTTATGATGCAAATTCATGATGAACTACAGCCCTGAAAGTCGGATGCGTTAGTTTACCATAGCGATGAGAATTCCTCTAATAGACTGTTTAAAAATAAAACGTGTTGATGTTATGGAATAAAAATCATTCTCGATTTAATAAATTCAATAATATATGGTGTTGATATTTTCAGTCGTGACTATTGTCGCAAAAAGTAAATTGTTAATTAACGGCATCGATTTAACACTAACGAAAATAAAATAGCCTTTATTATTACGTGAAAGGAGTGTGACGTGGTAAGGATAATAATGTACTTCCGTTCGGAGGCACTATGAAACGATTTAAAGAAATAGCAGCAATTTTGCTTTTTGCATTGCTGGCCGCGGGGTTCACGTCGTCGGCTATGGCATCGTCGGGCAGTGGTGGTGGCCCGTGGGATTTTGATTTCTATTTTCCTGGTCACTACTTTTTTTGCAAACTACAACCCCCTGATTCTCTGCAATTACCACCACCTCCTGGTGAGTATTGCTGGCATTAATAAATCCATACTATTCCAGTGATAAGTCGGCGCATGTAAGGTAAATCCAGTCAGGAGATATACAGGTTTACGGCTATTGTAGTGGTAGTATGTATAATTGCCTTGTTAGTGATAAATCAGCCCGTGACTCATTACGGGCTGATTTATGGTTATGCACTTTGATTGGCGCTCTGTTTCTGAAACAATTCGCGGAATACCGGATAAATATCCTCCTGATCGCGAATATGCTGCATGGCGAAGTTATCGAACGTCGCCTGCAGATGTTCATACTCGCGCCATAAGGTCTGGTGGGCGCGGCGGGTAATCTCGATATAGCTGTAATAGCGCACTACCGGCAGCAGCTTTTTCGCCAGAATCTCATGACACAGCGGTGAATCGTCGGCCCAGTTATCACCGTCTGACGCTTGCGCCGCATAGATGTTCCACTGACCGGGGTCGTAGCGCTCTTTAACCACTTCATCCATGAGTTTAAGCGCGCTGGAGACAATCGTCCCGCCGGTCTCTTGCGAATAAAAGAACTCATGTTCGTCCACTTCCTTCGCCTGGGTATGGTGGCGGATATAAACCACCTCTACGTTCTTGTACGTTCGGCTCAAAAACAGATAGAGCAGAATGTAAAAACGCTTGGCCATATCTTTGGTTGCCTGGTCCATCGAACCCGAGACGTCCATCAGACAGAACATCACCGCCTGGCTGGAGGGCTCAGGCCGTTTTTCATAATTTTTATAGCGTAAATCAAAGGTGTCGATAAACGGCACTCGCTCGATTTTAGCCCGTAGTTCGGCAATCTCCCGACGTAACCGCTCCTCTTCAAGCAGTTGCGCTGGTTCGCTATGGCTGATGGTCTCCAGTTCCGTTTCCAGCGCGTGCAGTTCGCGGCGTTTTCCTGCCGTCATTGCTGTACGGCGCGCCAGAGAGTTTTGTAGCGAACGTACCACGCTGATATTGGCCGGTACGCCGTTTGAGGTGAAACCGGCGCGGTGAGTTTTATACTCGTTAAGCTGGCGATGCTGGTTTTTTTTCAGATTAGGCAGCGCTAAATCTTCAAAGAGCAGATCCAGATACTCATCTTTTGAAATCTGAAAAACAAACTCATCCTGGCCTTCGCCGTCCTGGCTGGCCTGACCTTGACCGCTGCCGGAACCGCCGCCGCCACCGCCTTGCGGACGCTCAATGCGATCATTCTGGATAAAGTGATCGTTACCCGGATGGACGCGATGGCGCAGACCGCCGCGCCCCTGATGAAACATCGGTTCGCTAATATCATCGGTTGGAATAGAGACGGACTCTCCGCTGTCGACATCGGTCACAGAGCGTTTATTAATCGCTTCGGAAATCGACTGCTTAATTTGTGCTTTATAACGACGCAAAAAGCGCTGGCGATTCACCGTGCTTTTATTTTTGCCGTTAAGACGTCGGTCTATGAACCAGGTCATATGCCCCCCGTACTGCCAACTGAGCGCCTGTTCTGTCAGTGCCGGATAGCGCTAACGCTTAGCCAGTCTACAGAACATTACTTTGTAGGCCCGGTAAGCGCAAGCGCCACCGGGCATTAACATCACGACGATTTACGCACGCGCAGGTACCACTCGCACAACAAACGAACCTGCTTACGGGTATACCCTTTCTCCATCATCCGATCGACAAAGTCGTCATGCTTTTTCTGCTCGTCAGTCGACGTTTTGGCGTTAAAAGAAATGACCGGCAACAGCTCTTCAGTATTAGAGAACATTTTTTTCTCAATCACCGTGCGCAGCTTCTCGTAACTGGTCCAGTTTGGATTACGGCCGCTATTGTTGGCTCTGGCGCGCAGGACAAAGTTTACTATCTCATTACGGAAATCTTTCGGGTTACTGATACCCGCTGGTTTTTCAATTTTTTCCAGTTCGGCGTTCAGCGACTCGCGATCGAACAGTTGACCGGTATCCGGGTCGCGATACTCCTGATCCTGAATCCAGAAATCCGCATAAGTCACGTAACGATCAAAAATGTTCTGCCCGTACTCAGAGTAAGATTCGAGATAGGCCGTCTGGATCTCCTTGCCGATAAATTCGGCGTATTTCGGGATCAGGTAGCCTTTCAGGAACTCCAGATAACGCTCAGCTTGCTCCTGCGGGAACTGTTCACGCTCGATTTGTTGTTCCAGAACGTAGAACAGATGTACCGGGTTTGCCGCCACTTCCGCATGGTCGAAGTTGAATACGCGGGAGAGGATCTTAAAGGCGAATCGGGTGGAGAGACCGTTCATCCCTTCGTCCACGCCCGCATAGTCGCGATACTCCTGGTACGATTTGGCTTTGGGGTCGGTATCTTTCAGGCTTTCACCATCATAAACGCGCATTTTCGAGTAAATACTGGAATTTTCCGGCTCTTTCAGGCGAGAAAGAATTGAGAAACGCGAAAGCGTTTCCAACGTGCCCGGCGCGCAGGGCGCATGAGCCAGCTCGCTATGATTAAGTAGTTTCTCGTAGATTTTGATCTCTTCGGAGATTCGCAGGCAATAAGGCACCTTCACAATATAGACACGGTCAAGGAACGCTTCGTTATTTTTATTGTTACGGAAAGTCACCCATTCAGATTCGTTTGAGTGGGCAAGTATGATGCCATTAAAGGGCAGGGCGGAAATACCTTCCGTACCATTGTAGTTACCTTCCTGGGTTGCGGTCAGCAAGGGGTGCAGCACCTTAATAGGCGCTTTAAACATCTCGACGAACTCCATGATCCCCTGGTTAGCGCGGCACAGCGCGCCAGAGTAACCATACGCATCCGGATCGTTCTGGGCGTGATGTTCGAGTTTACGAATATCCACCTTGCCGACCAGCGCCGAAATATCCTGGTTGTTTTCATCGCCGGGTTCCGTTTTGGCGATGGCAATCTGCTCCAGAATGGAGGGCCAGACTTTCACCACGCGGAATTTAGTAATATCGCCGCCAAACTCATGCAGGCGTTTGGCCGCCCACGGGGACATAATCGTACCGAGATAGCGGCGCGGAATACCGTACTCTTTTTCCAGAATCTGCGCGTCTTCCTGCGGATTAAACAGGCATAACGGATGATCGTTGACCGGACTACGCTCGCCGTTGGCGCTTAAAACATAAATTGGCACGCGCTGCATTAGCGATTTCAGCCGTTCAGCGAGCGATGATTTGCCACCCCCCACAGGTCCCAGCAAATAGAGAATTTGTTTCTTCTCTTCCAGCCCTTGCGCCGCATGTTTCAGATAAGAGACAATCTGTTCAATCGCGTCTTCCATGCCGTAAAACTCTTCAAACGCAGGATAGCGAGCAATAACCCGGTTGGAGAAGAGTCGGGAAAGTCGGGGTTCCTGGGCAGTGTCGACCATATTAGGCTCGCCGATAGCCATTAATAGCCGCTCTGCCGCGTTGGCATAAGCACTGCGATCTTGCCGACAAATGGTAAGAAAATCCTGCAGTGTGAACTCTTCGTCCTTGGCAGCTTCGTAACGCTGGCGATAGTGATCGAATATATTCATGATATGCCATCCTTTCGTTTTTTCGCACATGTTAAGAGCCGTTCATATGAATAGTAGAGGCTCCCGGAAGAGGTAGACTGAACGCCGTCTCTGCTAAGGAAAAAAAAGCAACTCTCATGCCATTTTATTGGCCAGAAGATCAACGTGTCCGGTGATACACCTTCTTAACATTAAGCGTAGATGGCATTTGCAAAACTTGCCTGTACGCGTCAGTGGATTTCGATGACATATCAATAACTCATCAGGTAGAAAAGGCTGGTGGATATCAGAAAAAGCGTTCCCGGTCACATAACGATCATCAGCCGATCATCTGAAAATAATCGGTGGTGGTGATATTAAACGGTTACATTGTGTAAAATAGTTGGGCTTACAGGTATTGGCGGTTACACTTTTGCCGCAGAACATTTGAATAAGGAATTATGGATTGTGACCAAACTTAAACTTCTGGCTCTTGGCGTGTTTATTGCAACATCCGCCAGCGTCGCGCACGCTGAAAGCAACCTGACGTTGGGCGCAGGCGTTGGTGTGGTTGAACACCCTTATAAAGATTACGATAGCGATGTTTATCCGATACCGGTCATCGCTTATGAAAGCGAAAACTTCTGGTTCCGTGGTCTGGGCGGCGGGTACTACTTGTGGAATGACAATGCCGATAAGTTGTCAATCATGGCATACTGGTCCCCGATGTACTTCAAACCGGGCGACAGCGATGACCATCAGTTGCGTCGTCTGGACAGGCGTAAAAGTACTATGATGGCGGGCGTTTCTTACGCGCATCACACCCAGTATGGATTCCTGCGTACCTCACTGGCAGGGGATACGTTGGATAACAGTAACGGTATTGTCTGGGATCTGGCCTGGCTTTATCGGTATACCAATGGCGGGCTGACCTTAACGCCAGGTATCGGGGTTGAATGGAATAGCGAGAACCAGAACGATTACTATTACGGCGTATCACGTAAAGAATCTTCGCGTAGCGGCCTGCGCGGCTATAACCCGAACGATAGCTGGAACCCGTATCTTGAACTGAGCGCTAACTATAATTTCGCCGGTAACTGGAGCGTATATGGTACTGCGCGCTACACCCGTCTGTCGGATGAAATTACCGATAGCCCGATGGTGGATAAATCCTGGACCGGTATCCTTTCTACTGGCGTGACCTATAGATTCTGATTGATTGAATTTGCCAGAAAAACCATGACAAAGCCTGCGTTATGCAGGCTTTGTGCTGTCTGAAACGCGAACATGGCGGCTTGCATAAATGCGCTGTTGACCGGGTATGGCGCAGCCTTATGTGATTTATACTTTGTTACATCAATTTAAAAAACTAGCCTTTTATATGAAAAATCCAGGTGATTACAACTGCGCTAACAATTAGCGTAATAATTGTTGCAATGCTGGCTGATATCGCCCTGTCACGTCCCGCTTATGCTATACCCATTCTTCACAGCGAGTAAGACGAATGAGCATAGTATTCAATACCGTAGCCAAGCCCAGCGGCAGTCTGTGTAACTTATCCTGCAAGTACTGTTTCTATCTTGATAAACCCCGGGGCCAGCGCGTCATGTCTGACGATGTGCTGGAGACGTATATCCGCCGGGTAATTGATGATACGCCATCCTCAGAGGTCTCGTTTTGTTGGCAGGGGGGAGAGCCGACGCTATGCGGTCTTTCTTTTTACCAAAAAGTGGTGCGCTTGCAGCAACGCTATGCCAACGGCAAAACTATTTACAACAGTCTGCAAACCAATGGCGTATTAATCAATGAAGAATGGGCGGCTTTCTTTGCGCAGCACCAGTTCCTGATTGGTATATCGATTGATGGGCCGCAAGTCGTTCATGATAATTACCGGAAAACGCCGTCAGGGCGGGCGTCTTTTTCCCGTGTCGTTAATGCTATCCGCCTTCTGCAGGCAAATGATGTCGAGTTCAACACGCTCACTGTCGTGAATGATGTGTCATGCCGTCATGGCAACGCTATTTATCATTTTTTGACGCAGGAATTGGAAAGTAAACACCTGCAATTTATTCCCATTGTTGAGCCGCTCGCGCAAAAAACGCAGCGTTCTTTGACGTTATCTGACAATGAGGATTCGCCTTCGCTGATGCCCTTTTCCGTCACGCCTGAAGGGTGGGGCGCCTTTATGTGCGATGTTTTTGATCAATGGATACGTCACGATGTCGGACGCATATTCGTACAGCTTTTTGACAACTTACTTGGCGTCTGGATGGGGGAGCCCGCCACGCTTTGTACGATGCAGTCGACCTGCGGGCAAAGTTTGCTGGTGGAGCAGAATGGCGACGTGTTTAGCTGTGACCATTTTGTTTTTCCCGCCTATAAACTGGGCAATCTGCAGCAACACTCTTTAGAAGAAATGGCGGCTTCTTCTTTTCAGCAGCAGTTTGGCGCGGCTAAAGCAAACCTTTCCTCACGCTGCCAGAACTGTACGTGGCGCTTTGCCTGTCACGGCGGTTGTCCGAAACATCGAATTTGCATGGACGGCGGCGAACGGCAAAATTATCTCTGTAAAGGATATCTGGAGTTCTTTCAACATGTGACGCCCTATATGAATGTGATGCGTCAATTATTACTGAATCAGCGACCCGCCGCGCATATTACCCGCATCGTCGACATGATTGCGGATGACGTTCGTCAGTGACAAGAAAATCGCCCCCTTGCGCGGTATGATGCCGGACATTACCGTAGGGTCTAAGAGTCCTGTATTGTTTTACCGTCGAGTGACATTGAAAAGGAAATGAAATCAGTGAAAAACGTAACGTTTTGCGGGCAGGTGACGCTTCCTGCCATCGGACAGGGAACATGGTATATGGGCGAGCGCGCGGATCAACGTCAGCGCGAGGTTTCGGCGCTGCGCGTGGGGCTGGATTTGGGGTTACGCCTTATTGATACGGCGGAAATGTATGCCGACGGCGGGGCGGAAAAGGTCGTGGGCGAGGCGCTGGCAGGGCGACGCGATGAGGCATTTCTGGTGTCAAAAGTGTACCCGTGGAACGCTGGCGGCCAGAAGATAGTTGCCGCCTGTGAGGAAAGCCTGCGTCGTCTGAAAACAGATTATCTCGATCTCTATCTATTGCACTGGGCCGGAAACTTTTCATTCGAAGAGACCGTTGAAGGTATGGAGCGGCTAATCGCGCAGGGAAAAATTCGCCGTTGGGGAGTCTCTAATCTTGCTTATGACGATATGCAGGCGCTGTGGCGCATCCCTGGGGGACAGCAATGCGCGACAAATCAGGTGCTCTATCATCTGGCGTCACGCGGTATTGAGTATGATTTATTGCCGTGGTGTCAACAACAGCGAATGCCAGTGATGGCCTATAGCCCGCTGGCGCAGGCTGGCCGATTACGTAGCGGTTTACTGAATCATCCGGTGGTGAATGAAATTGCGCAAGCGCATAACGCTACGGCGGCGCAAATCTTACTGACGTGGGTGATTGCGCATCCGAGCGTGATGGCGATCCCGAAAGCCGGAAGTACAGAACACGTGAAGCAAAATGCGGCGGCGCTTGAGATCGCCTTGTCAGCAAACGAACTTGCCTTACTGGACAACGCCTGGCCTGCGCCAAAAGGGAAAACCGCGTTGGATATGGTGTGACGCCGGATAAAATGCGTAAGCGCCGCCATCCGGCAGGTCATGCCTGATGGCGGCTGACGCCTTCCAGAGCCTATAGCAACGCCGTTATCCATTCACTTTTAGCGTTTTGCGACGCAGATAGTCTGCGCCAGACGAGAGGGTTTTTCTTCTGTGGCTTGTTGCGGCGCAGTAGCATAAGCCGTTTCAACGCAGACAAACGTTTTATAGCCGTCATCCGGCATGTCGCCCATGCTGACGGACAACGCCGGGCCAGGGTTCCAGCCTACGACGTTAAGATGATGGTGGTGGACCACATCAATCGTGCGGTTTAATGTCGCATCGTGGATCACGCTACATGCTTCAGGATTGAGGTAAACGCGATCGGTACGGTCCGGAAAGGTTTGCATACCGTCGGTCAGGACACCTTCTTTAGCGTCGTTAACTTTATCAATAAACCGATCGCCGAGTCCGCTGACCTTAACGTTGGCGATGTCGCCAACGTTAAAATAGCTGTGGAGCGCGGATGTGGTTGCAAACTCGCCATGCGCTTCCAGTTCAATTTCACAGGTTTTGCCCACTTTAAAACGTGCCAGCAGCGTGAAATCGTGCGGCCAGTATTTCCGGGTGGCCTCACTGCTTTGCAGCTCAAATGTCAGCATTACGCCATTATCATCTTCATTATGCGCTTTTAGCGCCCACGGTAGATTACGCGCAAAGCCGTGTGACGGCAGACCCTGTTGAGCCGCAGGTCCAAACCAGGGCCAGCAGATCGGTACGCCGCCGCGTAGCGCCACGCCGGTTTTGAAAGGCGTATTATTACTGAGCCACAATACCTCTTCCTCGCCAACGGGTTTCCAGGAGAGAAGGTGCGCGCCCTGTAATGCAAAAGAGGCTTTAACCTGCGGATGGTCAACGACGATCAGATCCAGGTCATCAAGCTGACGACGGGAAAGGACAGGGGTAAGCTGTTCGATAACCGGGAGGGCAAAAATTTTATTAATCATTACGCAATCCTCTTAACCCTAAATAATTCGAGTTGCATGACAAGGCGCTTGTGCCTTGACCAGTGCTTGCGCTGGCCCGTAGAGGCGGGGCCGCAGGCCGAGTAACGCGGCAAGTGAACGACAAATTCATCGGGAACGAATTTGAACAACCGTAGGTAACCTCCGGCCAGGGACATCCCTGATTCATCCCGATAAGTTCGACTTCCGTCAGTGATTCGGGTGAGAAAGCATAGCCAACACACCTGCAACTTGAAGTATGACGGGTATATCTTTAAGCAAAAAAAAGAGCGACCTGAGTCGCTCTTACCAATGACTGTGTCATCTCAACTTATTTGGAGATGTGAGCAATCAGGTCCAGTACTTTGTTGGAGTAACCGGTTTCGTTATCGTACCAGGAGACCAGTTTCACGAAGTTGTCGTTCAGCGCGATGCCTGCTTTAGCATCGAACACGGAAGTGCATACTTCGCCGTTGAAATCGGTAGATACAACGTCGTCTTCGGTGTAACCCAGAACGCCTTTCATTTCGCCTTCGGCAGCAGCTTTAACAGCAGCTTTGATCTGCTCGTAGGTAGCCGCTTTTTCCAGACGAACGGTCAGGTCAACAACGGATACGTTCGGAGTCGGAACGCGGAACGCCATACCAGTCAGTTTGCCATTCAGTTCAGGCAGTACCTTACCTACCGCTTTAGCAGCGCCAGTAGAGGACGGGATGATGTTCTGAGATGCGCCGCGGCCGCCGCGCCAGTCTTTGTGAGACGGGCCGTCAACGGTTTTCTGGGTTGCGGTAGTCGCGTGAACAGTGGTCATCAGACCTTCGATGATGCCGAAGTTGTCGTTGATAACTTTAGCCAGCGGTGCCAGGCAGTTGGTGGTGCAGGAAGCGTTGGAAACGATGTCCTGGCCTTCGTATTTGTCAAAGTTAGCGCCTTTAACAAACATTGGGGTGTTGTCTTTAGACGGACCCGTCAGAACCACTTTTTTCGCGCCGGCGGTGATGTGTTTACGCGCGGTTTCGTCAGTCAGGAAGATACCGGTAGCTTCAGCCACTACGTCAACACCAACTTCGTCCCATTTCAGGTTAGCCGGATCGCGTTCAGCGGTAACACGGATTTTTTTACCGTTAACGATCAGATGACCGTCTTTCACTTCAACAGTACCGTCGAAACGGCCGTGAGTGGAGTCATATTTCAGCATGTATGCCATGTACTCTGCGTCTAACAGGTCGTTGATTGCAACGATCTCGATGTCAGAACGTTTCTGAGCAGCACGGAAAACAATGCGACCGATACGGCCAAAACCGTTGATACCTACTTTGATAGTCATATATTCCACCAGCTATTTGTTAGTGAATAAAAGGTTGCCTGTAAAATTACAAAAACCTTACGCAGCGTCAAGCGGAATCGTGTCAATCATTGCGACAAATCAATCCTCTGCACAACCTTTGCGCGGCTGATTCGCCTCACTCTTCCTTTCGGCTTGAAACCACATGGGGGCGCCGCCCCGAATTTTAAAGGGCAACCGAGATAATAATGTGACATCAGTCACGATTCGTGAGCCGCCATTTCGCAATGATCAAGTTTAGAACAAAAGTTGGTACTGAGGTGTTAATGTTTTGTTAGAATCGGTCAGGCAATGTGAGCACGTTTAAAGTGAGATGTGAGCAAATGGCTAACCAACCTTCAGCAGAAGAACTCAAGAAAAAATTGTCCGAAATGCAATTCTACGTGACGCAGGATCGTGGCACAGAACCGCCATTTACCGGACGCCTGCTACATAATAAACGCGATGGGGTTTATCACTGCCTGGTCTGTGATACGCCGCTTTTTCACTCCCACACCAAATACGATTCAGGCTGCGGCTGGCCTAGCTTTTACCAGCCTGTCAGCGAAGAGGCGATTCGTTACATAGACGATTTTTCTCATGGAATGCAGCGTGTCGAAATTCGTTGCGGTAACTGCGATGCGCATCTCGGACACGTTTTCCCGGATGGTCCGCAGCCAACCGGTGAGCGCTATTGCGTTAACTCGGCCTCGCTGGCCTTTTCTGACGAGAAAAACGGCGATCAACTGAAAGGCTGAAAAAACGATTCAGCAAATTATTCCACAGGAGCGGACACATCATGAATCTTGATGAGATCATTAACAGCATGACGCCGGAAGTGTATCAACGTTTATCCACCGCCGTTGAGCTGGGTAAATGGCCGGATGGCGTGGCGTTGACGCCGGAACAGAAAGAAAACAGCCTACAGCTGGTGATGCTATGGCAGGCGCGGCACAATACCGAAGCGCAACATATGACGATCGATACTCACGGTCAGATGGTGATGAAAAGCAAGCAGCAGCTCAAAGCGGATTTCGGTATTACGTCAAAGCCGATTGCGACATTGAAAATGCAGTAACGGCAGCCGGATAAGAGGTAGTCGCCATCCGGTGGTTTAATTGCCAATGCGTTGTGCTTACCGGGCCTGCTCATTGCTGCCAGATACAGGCCCGCCATATTTTTACGAATAACGCTTAATGTCCAGCGAGTCCGCCAACTGTGTTGCTAACTGGTTATTGTCATCGGTGCCTTATTCCCAGAACATTGCGCCGGCCAGCCCGCGCTTTGTAATCTGTTTCGTTAGAAGCGCTCTCCAGCCTGCGTTGAGCTTTGCCTGGTAGCGACGCTGACGTGACGTATCCGGCCCAAAGATCTATGCAATGGTCTCACCGCTGCGTGATGTATTGACCGGATACGATACCTGCTCCGCTACCTGGCGACAGCCTGGCCCTGCGTCTCTTCCCAGTCTGCCAGCGTATACAGCGTCGCGCCTGCCGCCGCCATCTCCATAAACGCGTGTGCGCTATCCTGCGGGTGAATATTCACGCCGCGACAGCCATCGGTGATAACGTTAACGGCATAGCCCAACTCTAGCGCATCCAGCACCGTAAATTTTACGCAGTAATCGGTCGCCAACCCCATCACGATAAGCTCGGTAACGTCATGCTCGCGAAGCCAGGTATCAAGGGTAGTTTTCTGCCGATGTTCGTTGTCAAAAAACGCGCTGTAGCTATCAATCAGCGGGTTTTCACCCTTAAAGATGCAGGCGTCAATCGCATGTTGGTTAAGCAGGGGATGTAACGCCGCGCCGTCGGTATGTTGAACGCAGTGATCCGGCCAGAGCGTTTGCGGCAGCCCGTCCAGCTTTCCCTGACTATAGGGTTCCGCCTGATGCTGGCTGGCGAAGCTGCCATGCTGCGCGGGATGCCAGTCCTGGCTGGCCAGCACCGGAATCTGCCGGGGCTGGCACCAGTCAATAAGAGCGTTGGCGATGTCGATGGTGCTGTCGCCTTCCGCTACAGCCAGCGCGCCGCCGGCGCAAAAGTCATTTTGCAAGTCGACCAGTAATAAGGCCCGGTTTGTCATTATCTTCTCCTTGTCGTCGGGATTTTTTAATCATCCGGCGTCAATTCACCACGCAAGTTTTGCGCCATCGCGCTACGAATCGCCTGAGTGTCCAGACCCTGGCTTAACAAATAATGCAGTTTGGTTAAGGTAGCTTCGACAGTCATATCGGCACCGCCAATCACGCCAGCGTGCGCCAGCGCATTACCGGTAGCGTACCCGCCCATATTGACTCGCCCTGACATGCATTGCGTCAGGTTAACCACCACGATGCCGCGCGAACTGGCCTCTTTCAGCTCCTGTAAAAACGCTTTATTTTGCGGCGCGTTGCCTACGCCATAAGAGCGCAGAATCAGCGCTTTTACCGGCTGACGCAGAAAGTTACGTACTACCTCGGCGGAAATCCCCGGATAAATCGTCACTACGCCTATCGGCTGCGGCGTAATAGGGTGAACGATTAATTCACCAGAACCGTAGGGCGCGGGAGGCGTATTTAAACGGCGAATGTGAATTCCTGCTTCCAGCAAGGGCGGCAGATTAGGAGAGGCAAAAGCGTCAAAACCATCCGCATGGGCTTTGGTCGTGCGATTGCCGCGGAACAGACGATTATTAAAAAACAGCGTTACTTCATTAATAGGGTAGTTGGCGGCGACATAAAGCGCATTCAGCAAATTAATTTGCCCGTCGGAGCGCAGCTCAGCCAGCGGAATTTGTGACCCTGTCACAATAACCGGTTTACCCAGATTTTCCAGCATGAAAGAGAGCGCCGATGCGGTAAACGCCATCGTGTCGGTGCCGTGCAGAATAACAAAACCGTCATACTCATCGTAGTGCGCTTTGATATCTGCAGCGATATGCTGCCAGTCTTCCGGCGTCATATCTGATGAATCCATCAGCGGGGCATATTCATGGATGGTAAAATCCGGCATCTCCGGGCGGTGGAATTCCGGCATCAGCGCCAGCTGGCGCTGAAGGTGCCCGGACACCGGGATATACCCTTTATCTGAGCGCTGCATACCGATAGTACCGCCGGTATAGGCAACGTAAATTGATTTCTTTTGCATGATAATGTTCAGTCGTGTCGCGAAGGACGTATTAATGATTATCGGATGGCGGCTATGAGCAGACGCCGCCATCCGGTATGGCTATTGATGAAGCATTAGCGAACGTTCGCGCAAGTCAAACAGAACGCATAACGGTTTTGCGGATCGTTAAATGCCGCCAGTTTATCCCCCTCGGCCTTCACCGTGTTGGCGGCGGAAACGAGCGGCGCCGGGAGCATCGCCTGAATGGCCTCCGGCAGCATGGCGCGTACTGATCCGGTCATACTGTCCATGACCATATCAAGGACCGTCGGTTCGTCCTGATAGTAATCAAGATGCCACTGTTTCAGTTTCGCCAGCTCCGCCGCTTTGGCGACGGCGTCGTCAAAGTCGCCGAGACTGTCCACCAGACCATTGGCTTTCGCGTCTTCTCCGGTCCAGACATGGCCTTGTGCGATTTTATCAATCTGCTCCGGCGTACGCTTACGCGCGTCTGCCACCAGCGTGATAAAGCGTTTGTAGCCGTACTCAATACTGAGTTGCATCATCTGCTGCACTTCCGGTGACAGCGCTTTGGTCATCGAAATATCCGCCAGCGGCGAGGTGGAAACGCCGTCGCTGTGTACGCCAATCGACGACAGGCTGTTTTCTACCGTATTGATGACGCCGAAGATGCCAATTGAACCCGTCAGCGTGCTGGGGCTGGCCACGATATAGTTTGCCGGCGTAGAGATCCAGTAACCGCCGGAGGCCGCCATGCCGCCCATTGAGACCACCACCGGTTTGCCGGCCGCTTTTGCCGCCGCCAGTTCGGCGCGGATAACTTCGGAGGCGTTGACGCTCCCGCCTGGGCTATTGACGCGCAGCACAATCGCTTTCACTTTAGGATCAAGGCGTGCGTCGCGGATCTGCGATGCCGTAGTGTCGCCGCCGACATTCCCTGGCGTTTCTTCGCCATCCATAATCGCGCCATTGGCGAAAATAACCGCAATAGTACCGCCGGTATCCGCAGGCGTTTTCAGCGAATAATCGTAATAGCTGATCGCGCGATAGTTATTTTCAGTTTTGCTCCAGCCAAACTGCTTCGTCAGCGCTTTTTCAACATCTGCGCTGGAGGCGAGGGCGTCCACCAGTTTATGGTCGAGCGCATATTTGGCGGTGTCGCCGCCCACGCTGGTTAACCCGTCGATAATAGCCTGCGCGCCGGGGAAGAGTTGTTGCGGCGAAATCTGGCGATTGGCGGAAACGGTATGCAGGTAGTTCTGCCACAGTTCGCCTATCCAGTGGCTGTCGGCCTCGCGGGCGGCGGGCGACATATCGTCGCGGATAAACGGCTCGACGGCGGATTTATAGGTGCCGACCCGGAAAACGTGGGTAGAGACTTTCAGCTTATCCAGCAGCGTTTTGTAGTACAGGCCATTCGTAGCGAAGCCGTGAAGATCTACCTGACCCTGTGGGGAAAGCCAAATTTTATTGGCGAAACTGGCGAGGTAATACTGACCCTGGCTGTAGTTTTCACCCACGGCAAAAATCGGTTTGCCGCTGTCGCGGAATTCGCGCAGCGCTTTACCGATATAGCGCATTGACGGCTGATCGGCGCCGGTGAAGTTTTTCAGATCCAGAACGATACCAGTGATGTTACGGTCATCTTTCGCCTGACGAATAGCGTTGACGATGTCAAACAGGGAGTTTTCCTGCAGACGGTCGGAGCTGGCGCCAAATAACTGGCGACCCAGCGCGCCCAGACGGTGATTGGTGGACGGTTTATCCACAATGACGCCGGAAATATCCAGCAGCAGAGCGCCGCGCGCGGTTTGCTCACTGTTGCTGCCGTTACCGATCTGCATCCAGATCCCAACGCCCACCAGGACCAGAAAAATAAAGAACAGGTTGAGTACCATTTCACGGACGAAGTTCAACACTCGCCACGTCCATTTAAAAAATCCGGCAATAAATCGCCACAGGGTTCGCATGTATTCTCCCTATCTGAGTAACAACGCTTATACCTTGGTGAGGATAAAGCATTAAGATGTGGCTATCGTAATGACCCATCAGGCAGTTGTCAGCAGGAATCACTGCCTGCGCTGTAACAAAATCCGCTCTCGTGTTAATTTTGTGAATAAATATCATTGCTGGAGTTAATCAAATGGATGCACTAGAACTGCTGGTCAACCGTCGTAGCGCCTCTCGTCTCGCAGAACCGGCGCCTGTCGGAGAGCAATTACAGAACATTCTGCGGGCGGGAATGCGTGTTCCCGATCATAAATCTCTACAGCCGTGGCGTTTTTTTGTGATTGAAGGAGAGGGGCGCGACCGCTTCAGCGCCGTGCTTGAACAAGGCGCTGTCGCTGCCGGGGGCGATGAGAACGCGATCGAAAAAGCGCGTAATGCGCCGTTTCGCGCGCCGCTGATCATTACCGTGGTGGCAAAATGCGAAGAAAACCATAAGGTTCCGGTGTGGGAACAGGAGATGTCTGCCGGATGTGCGGTAATGGCGATGCAAATGGCGGCGATTGCGCAAGGGTTTAATGGTATCTGGCGTAGCGGTGCATTAACGGAGAGCGCTATCGTGCGGGAAGCCTTTGAGTGCCGCCCTCAGGATAAAATTGTTGGTTTTCTCTATCTCGGCACGCCGCAGCTCAAAGCGTCAACGACGATCAGTACCCCCGACCCCACGCCGTTTGTGCGTTATTTCTGACGCTGAGGGATAAAACTGTCTGGATTCTGAGCAAAGGCGCGGTAATTCAGACAGTGATACTTACCACATCAGGGAATGAGCGCTACCATAGCGCGAATGCAATGACAGGAGATGTCCATGAGCGAGCAAGCCATTCGTTTAACGCAATACAGCCACGGCGCTGGTTGCGGTTGTAAAATTTCCCCTAAAGTGCTGGAGACTATCCTGCATAGCGAGCAGGCGAAGTTCGTCGACCCGAATCTGCTGGTGGGTAATGAAACCCGCGATGATGCGGCGGTTTACGATCTGGGTAATGGCACCAGTATTATCAGCACCACCGACTTCTTTATGCCGATAGTCGACAACCCGTTCGATTTTGGCCGCATTGCGGCAACAAACGCCATCAGCGATATTTTTGCGATGGGCGGCAAACCGATTATGGCGATCGCGATCCTTGGCTGGCCGATTAATACCCTGTCGCCCGATATTGCGCGTGAAGTGACCGAGGGGGGGCGCTTTGCCTGCCGTCAGGCCGGTATCGCGCTGGCGGGCGGACACTCTATTGACGCCCCGGAGCCGATCTTTGGTCTCGCGGTCACAGGCGTAGTGCCGACCGAACGGGTGAAGAAAAACAGTACCGCGCAGGCGGGATGCAAACTCTTTCTGACCAAACCGTTGGGGATTGGCGTGTTGACCACCGCCGAGAAAAAATCGCTGCTTAAACCTGAACATCAGGGGCTGGCGACGGAAGTCATGTGTCGGATGAACGTTGCTGGCGCGGCGTTTGCCAATATCGATGGCGTAAAAGCCATGACTGACGTTACCGGTTTTGGCCTGCTGGGGCACCTGAGCGAGATGTGCCAGGGCGCAGGCGTGCAGGCGCTGCTTTGCTATCAGGACATCCCTAAACTGCCGGGTGTGGAAGAGTATATTGCCCTGGGCGCCGTACCGGGCGGCACAGAGCGCAACTTCGCCAGCTATGGTCATCTGATGGGCGACATGTCGCGTGAAGTTCGTAGCCTGCTGTGCGATCCGCAAACGTCAGGCGGTCTGTTGTTGGCGGTAACGCCGGACGCCGAAGACGATGTTAAAGCCACCGCGGCGGAATTTGGTATCGATCTGACCGCGATTGGCGAACTGGTCGAGGCCCGCGGCGGTCGCGCTATGGTTGAGATTCGTTAACCTGATGCGGTTGTTTATTGCCGAAAAACCGAGTCTGGGGCGCGCCATTGCGGATGTGCTGCCAAAACCGCACCGTAAAGGCGATGGTTTTATTGAGTGCGGAAACGGGCAGGTCGTCACCTGGTGTATTGGTCATTTGCTGGAACAGGCGCAGCCGGATGCGTATGACAGCCGTTATGCGCGCTGGAATCTGGCTGACCTGCCTATCGTGCCGGAAAAATGGCAGCTTCAGCCTCGTCCTTCCGTCACCAAACAGCTCAATGTGATTAAGCGCTTTTTGCATCAAGCCGGTGAAATTATTCACGCCGGCGACCCGGATCGCGAAGGGCAGCTTCTGGTTGATGAAGTGCTGGATTATCTCCAGCTTCCTGCCGAAAAGCGCCAACAGGTGCGGCGTTGTCTGATAAACGACCTTAACCCGCAGGCGGTCGAGCGTGCTATCGACAGGCTGCGGGCGAACAGCGACTTCGTGCCGCTGTGCGTCTCCGCGCTGGCGCGAGCGCGAGCGGACTGGCTGTATGGCATTAATATGACCCGCGCTTACACGATCCTGGGCCGTAATGCCGGCTATCAGGGCGTGTTATCCGTGGGACGCGTACAGACGCCGGTACTGGGGCTGGTGGTGCGGCGAGACGAAGAGATTGAGAACTTCGTCGCCAAAGACTTCTTTGAAGTGAAGGCGCACATCGTTACGCCTGCCGACGAGCGTTTTACCGCTATCTGGCAGCCGAGCGAGGCGTGCGAACCTTATCAGGATGAAGAGGGGCGCTTGCTTCATCGTCCGCTGGCGGAGCATGTAGTGAACCGAATCAACGGTCAGCCCGCGCTGGTAACCAGTTATAATGATAAACGGGAATCAGAATCCGCGCCGCTGCCGTTTTCGCTCTCGACGCTACAGATTGAAGCCGCTAAACGCTTTGGCCTGAGCGCGCAAAACGTGCTTGATATTTGTCAGAAGCTATATGAAACCCACAAACTGATTACCTATCCGCGTTCCGACTGCCGTTATCTGCCGGAAGAACACTTTGCCGGACGGCAGGCGGTCATGAACGCGATTAGCGTCCACGCCCCGGATTTACTGCCGCAGCCTGTGGTTAATCCTGATACGCGCAATCGCTGCTGGGATGACAAAAAAGTGGATGCGCACCACGCGATTATCCCGACGGCGCGCAGTTCTTCTGTCCATCTGACGGAAAACGAAGCGAAAGTGTACACCCTGATTGCGCGTCAGTATCTGATGCAGTTCTGCCCGGACGCGGTGTTTCGTAAATGCGTTATTGAACTGGAAATCGCCAAAGGAAAATTTGTCGCCAAAGCGCGTTTTCTGGCGGAGGCCGGTTGGCGGACGTTACTGGGCAGTAAAGAGCGCGACGAGGAAAACGACGGTACGCCGCTGCCGGTTGTCGCCAAAGGTGATGAGTTGCTGTGTGAAAAGGGGGAAGTGGTCGAGCGCCAAACCCAGCCGCCGCGTCATTTCACCGATGCGACATTGCTTTCCGCGATGACCGGAATTGCCCGCTTCGTGCAGGATAAAGATCTGAAAAAGATCCTGCGCGCGACCGATGGGCTGGGGACGGAAGCCACGCGCGCCGGGATTATCGAGCTGCTGTTCAAACGTAGCTTTCTGACCAAAAAAGGGCGCTACATTCATTCTACCGATGCTGGCAAAGCGTTAATACATTCGCTGCCGGAAATGGCGGCCCGTCCAGATATGACCGCGCACTGGGAATCTGTTTTGACGCAAATCAGCGAAAAGCAGTGCCGTTACCAGGATTTTATGCAACCGCTGGTCGGCACGTTATATCAGCTGATCGATCAGGCTAAGCGCACGCCGGTGAAGCGCTTCAGAGGGATAGTCGCGCCAGGCGGTGGAGACAAGAAAAAGAGCGCGCCGCGTAAGCGAGCGGGCAAAAAAAGCCCGCCTGCTGAGGAGACAGGCCGTCAGACCGAATAAGCGTAAAGCCATCTGGCCTGACGACGGGATTAAATGACGCCCTGCGCCAGCATGGCGTCGGCGACTTTCACGAAACCGGCGATGTTGGCGCCCTGAACGTAGTTGGTATGCTTATTATCGCCGCCGTACTCGACACAGGCGTGGTGGATATCCAGCATAATGTGATGCAGACGGGCATCCACTTTCTCGGCTTTCCAGCTCAACCGCGCGGCGTTCTGCGCCATTTCCAGCCCTGATGTCGCCACGCCGCCCGCGTTGGCGGCTTTACCCGGCGCAAACAGTACGCCCGCTTCAAGGAAGAGATCGGTCGCTTCAATCGTGGTTGGCATATTTGCCCCTTCCGCCACGGCTTTTACGCCATTGGCAATCAGTACGCGCGCGGCGTCAACGTCCAGTTCGTTCTGCGTCGCGCATGGCAGGGCGATATCCACCGGTACGCTCCAGGGCTGCTGGCCTTCCAGATAGGTTAAGCCAAACTCACGGGCGTAGTCAGCGACGCGACCGTCACGGCTGGCTTTAATTTCACACAGACGCGCCAGCTTCTCTGGCGTGAAGCCACTTTCATCGACCACCGTCCCGCTCGAATCCGACGCGGTAACCACGCGCGCGCCAAAGGCCATCGCTTTCTCAATGGCGTATTGCGCTACGTTGCCGGAGCCGGACACGGCGACGCGCATCCCTTCGAAACCGAGACCATGACGTTTAAGCATTGCTTCGGTAAAGTAGACCAGGCCATAGCCCGTCGCCTCCGGGCGAATCAGGCTGCCGCCGAAGGAAAGCCCTTTGCCGGTGAAGACGCAGGCGCTGTTATTGGAAAGCTTGCGCATCATTCCCGCCATAAAGCCCACTTCGCGCCCGCCCACGCCGATATCCCCGGCAGGCACGTCGGTATCCGGCCCTAAATGGCGATACAGTTCAGTCATTAGCGCCTGGCAGAAACGCATCACTTCGCCTTCGCTTTTCCCTTTCGGATCGAAATCGCTGCCGCCTTTACCGCCGCCCATCGGCAACGTGGTGAGGGCATTTTTAAAGGTTTGCTCAAAGCCGAGGAACTTAAGGATGGAAAGGTTTACCGAAGGATGGAAGCGCATACCGCCTTTATAGGGACCGATAGCAGAGTTGAACTGCACGCGCCAGGCGCGATTTACCTGCACCTGGTTTTTGTCGTCCAGCCACACTACGCGAAACTGAATTACGCGCTCTGGTTCAACCAAACGTTCCAGTAAAGACATGTGGCGGTAACGGGGGTTTTGTTCAAGAAACGGCCACAGGGTGGTCATGACTTCACGGACGGCTTGCGCGAACTCGGTTTGATGCGGGTCGCGCTTTTGTACATGGTTGAGGAACGATTCCAGAGAACATGTCTGATCCATAGATATAAAAACCTCTTATATATTAATGTGGTTGTATTTGCGTTTTATCAGAATATGTATTTGCAGTTTTCGACTATACCATCAGCAATGTGACGGTAAGCAAGAAAAAAATGACGCTGCTAAGTAAATTCATAACGGGGCGAGGGTCATAACTAAAAGCGATGACAAAAGAGGATTAAAGTTTTCACGGCGGCTTACCGTTATACTGAGAATATATTTAGAAAAATAAGGAACTCCTATGTGCCGAAGCCTCGTGGTCGCCGTGATGGCTATAATGCCAATGGTCGGGCTGGCAAACCAGAACAGTCGTCCTGATATTCAGGTGAATGTCCCGCCGGAAGTTTTCAGCACGCGCGGTCAGTCGTCCCAGCCCTGCATTCAGTGCTGCGTTTACCAGGATCAGAATTACTCCGAAGGCGCGGTAATAAAAGTGGAAGGCGTCTTGCTCCAGTGCCAGCGTGACGAAAAAACCATCAGCACGAATCCGTTAGTCTGGCGTCGCGTAAAGCCATAAACGCCTGCAATAGCGGAATATCCGCCGGGGCGAGGGGGTACTCCAGCGCCTCTTCCGGCGTACACCAGGCTAATGCCTGATGTTCCAGCGCACGTATCAGACCGTTAAACGCAGGCACATGCCAGGCGTGCAAATGAATTCGTCGGCCAGACACGTCGCGTTGATGGCTGGCGATATAGACGCCGGGCGTGGCGTCAATCCCTAACTCTTCGCGTAGCTCGCGGACAAGCGCCTGCGGCTGGGTTTCGCCGGGTTCGACTTTACCGCCGGCAAACTCCCATAAACCGGCTTGATCCGCATGAGCTGGGCGCTGGGCCAGCAGAATTTTGCCGTCGCGTTCAATGATGGCGGCAACAACATCGAGTTTTTTTATCATTGTCGTTAAGGTCGTTATTCCTGCCGGGAAGCGTCGCGCTATCCCGGCCTTACGGTTAATCAGAAAGCGGAATCAAACACGAAACGTCGCCCAGACCGGCGCATGGTCGGAGGGTTTTTCCATACTGCGAATGTCATAGTCTATACCGGTTTCTGCGCAACGTTCCGCCAGCGGAGCGCTTGCCAGCAAGAGGTCGATACGCAGCCCGCGATTATCCACGAAACCTTTTGAGCGGTAATCAAACCACGAAAATTTATCCATCGTTTGCGGATTCGCCTGACGGAACGTGTCCACTAATCCCCACTTCAGTAACCGTGACATCCATTCACGCTCCTCCGGCAGGAAGGAGCATTTACCGGTACGCAGCCAGCGTTTGCGGTTCTCTTCGCCGATGCCAATATCCAGATCGGTCGGGCTGATATTCATGTCGCCCATAATTAATACCGGATTATCGCACTTGAGTTCCGTTTCAAGATAGTTTTGCAAGTTCTGATAAAACTGCGCTTTCGCGGGGAACTTCAACGGATGATCCCGGCTTTCCCCCTGCGGGAAATAGCCGTTAATGACGGTAATATTACCCAGCGGCGAGGGGATTTCCGCCATGATAATGCGGCGTTGCGCCTCTTCGCCATCATCCGGGAAACCGCGTCTGACGGAAATGGGCGTGGCTTTTGTTAGCAGCGCGACGCCGTAATGGCCTTTTTGTCCATGATAGAAAACGTTATAGCCCAGCTTCGCGACCTCTTCGAGCGGGAACATTTCGTCGTGGACTTTTGTCTCCTGTAGGCCGATCACATCGGGCTGGTGTTTTTCGACAATCGCTTCAAGCTGATGGGGACGGGCGCGCAGGCCGTTGATATTAAAAGAGACAAATTTCATAGTCACTGCCACTTTGCAAGGTGAATCGTGTTGGGATGGTAACAGAAATTTTACCGGGTGACTGCCACTCATCGTCAGATTCGGCCAATGGAAGCGTATGGTGTTTTCTATAGCGCGAAAATGGCACGGTTTGCGTGCAGATGCGCCAGAACGGGGCGGTAATTTCCAGTAAATTTCGTATAAGATCACAATTCCAGAATTATATTTGGCAACTGAATAATATTTCGCTTTTTCCTCTTTTTAGCCACCGATTATGCGGAAATATTCACTTTTCATGCAGTAAAAGTGAATATCGCTACGCTGTAACCCATTGATTTACCGTCTATCACTTCTGTTTATGCAATTTTAACGCTGGCTGGCACGAATGCTGCAATCTACATTTACAGCGCAAACACTCATATTAATTAACATATAAATAACTTTATTTTTACCAAAAGAGGTCGCTATGTCTCTGTCAGTTACGCGCGAAAACTTTGATGAATGGATGGTGCCGGTATATGTTCCCGCGCCTTTTATTCCTGTACGCGGAGAAGGCTCACGCCTGTGGGATCAGCAGGAGAAAGAGTACATTGATTTTGCTGGCGGGATCGCGGTCAACGCATTGGGACATGCGCATCCGGCGCTGCGCGAGGCGTTAAATGAACAGGCGAATCGCTTCTGGCATACCGGGAACGGTTACACCAATGAGCCGGCGCTGCGACTGGCGAAAAAACTGATCGACGCGACCTTCGCCGAACGCGTTTTCTTTTGTAATTCAGGCGCTGAAGCAAATGAAGCAGCATTAAAACTGGCGCGCAAATATGCCCACGATCGTGCCGGCAACCATAAAAGCGGCATTGTGGCCTTTAAAAACGCGTTCCATGGTCGCACGCTCTTTACCGTCAGCGCTGGCGGTCAACCCTCCTATTCACAGGACTTTGCGCCGCTGCCGCCGGATATTCGTCATGCAGCCTATAACGATCTGAACTCCGCCAGCGCGCTAATTGATGACAATACCTGCGCCGTGATCGTAGAGCCTGTGCAGGGCGAGGGCGGCGTGATCCCCGCCACGAAAGCTTTTTTGCAGGGGCTGCGTGAATTGTGCGACCGGCATCAGGCGTTACTGATTTTTGATGAGGTGCAGACGGGCGTCGGACGTACCGGCGAACTGTATGCATATATGCATTATGGCGTTACGCCCGATATCCTGACGACCGCTAAAGCGTTGGGTGGCGGCTTCCCGATCGGCGCGATGCTGACCACGCAAGACTATGCCAGCGTTATGACGCCAGGCACGCATGGCACCACCTACGGCGGTAATCCGCTGGCGACGGCAGTTGCCGGAAAAGTACTGGATATCATCAATACGCCGGAGATGCAAAACGGCGTCAGACAGCGCCACGATGCGTTTATTGAACGTCTAAATACCATTAATGTACGTTTTGGCATGTTCAGTGAAATTCGCGGGCTGGGGCTACTGCTTGGCTGTGTGCTACAGACGGAGTTTGCCGGAAAAGCCAAACTCATCGCCCAGGAAGCGGCAAAAGCAGGTGTGATGGTGCTCATCGCCGGCGGCGACGTGGTGCGTTTTGCGCCAGCGTTAAATGTGAGCGACGAGGAGATAGCCACCGGGCTTGATCGTTTTGCCCTGGCGTGCGAACGCCTTCAGACGGGAGGCGCACCATGCGGGTGATTCGTCCTGTCGAACATGCGGATATCGCCGCGCTGATGCAGCTTGCAGGCAAAACGGGCGGCGGCTTAACCTCGCTACCGGCAAATGAAGCGACGCTGGCGGCCCGCATTGAACGCGCGCTAAAAACCTGGTCCGACGAGCTGCCAAAAGGCGAACAAGGGTATGTATTCGTTCTCGAGGACAGTGAAACGGGTGAGGTCGGCGGGATCTGCGCCATTGAGGTCGCGGTCGGTCTTAACGACCCCTGGTATAACTATCGTGTCGGTACGCTGGTTCATGCCTCCAAAGAGCTGAATGTATATAACGCGTTGCCAACATTATTCCTGAGTAATGATCATACCGGCAGCAGTGAGCTTTGCACGCTGTTTCTCGATCCCGAATGGCGTAAAGAGGGTAACGGCTACCTGTTGTCAAAATCGCGCTTTATGTTTATGGCCGCGTTTCGCGATAAATTCAATGAGAAAGTGGTGGCGGAAATGCGCGGCGTCATTGACGAGCACGGTTATTCTCCCTTCTGGCAAAGTCTCGGCAAACGCTTTTTTTCTATGGATTTCAGCCGGGCGGATTTTTTATGCGGTACCGGGCAAAAAGCGTTTATCGCCGAGCTGATGCCCAAACATCCTATTTATACCCACTTCTTATCTGAAGAGGCACAGGCCGTAATTGGCGAAGTCCACCCGCAAACGGCGCCAGCCCGCGCGGTGCTGGAAAAGGAAGGCTTTCGCTATCGCCACTATATCGACATCTTCGACGGCGGGCCGACGCTGGAGTGTGATATTGATCGCGTGCGGGCTATTCGTAAAAGCCGACTGGTGGAAGTCGCGGAAGGGCAACCCGCGCCTGGCGACTATCCGGCATGTCTGGTCGCCAATGAAAACTATCACCACTTTCGGGCCGCGCTGGTGCGCGCCGATCCGCAGACTTCACGACTTGTACTGACCGCCGCGCAGTTGGATGCGCTGAAATGTCGCGCGGGCGACCACGTTCGGCTGGTACGCCTTTGCGCTGAGGAGAAAACCGTATGACGCTATGGATAAACGGCGACTGGATAACCGGTCAGGGCGAACGCCGCCGCAAAACGAACCCGGTGAGCGCGGAGATACTTTGGCAGGGGAATGACGCTAATGCGGCACAGGTCGCCGAGGCCTGTCAGGCGGCGCGCGCGGCGTTTCCTCGTTGGGCCAGAGAGCCTTTTGCCGCACGACAGGCTATCGTAGAGAAATTTGCCGCCCTGCTGGAGGCGCATAAAGCCGAGCTCACGGAGGTCATCGCACGTGAAACCGGTAAACCGCGCTGGGAGGCGGCGACGGAAGTGACGGCGATGATCAATAAGATTGCCATCTCGATTAAGGCTTACCACGCCAGAACCGGCGAACAAAAAAGCGAACTTGTCGATGGCGCCGCGACGTTGCGCCATCGTCCTCACGGTGTGCTGGCGGTATTCGGCCCTTATAACTTTCCCGGCCATTTACCGAATGGCCATATTGTGCCCGCGTTGCTGGCAGGCAATACGCTGATCTTCAAACCTAGCGAGCTAACGCCATGGACCGGGGAAACGGTAATAAAACTCTGGGAACGGGCGGGGCTACCGGCAGGCGTTCTTAATCTGGTGCAGGGCGGCCGGGAGACCGGACAAGCGCTGAGTTCGCTCGACGATCTCGACGGGCTGCTGTTTACCGGCAGCGCCAGTACCGGATATCAGCTTCATCGCCAGCTATCCGGCCAGCCGGAAAAAATCCTGGCCCTGGAAATGGGCGGAAACAACCCGCTCATTATTGAGGATGCGGCAAATATGGATGCGGCGGTACATCTGACGCTGCAATCGGCGTTTATTACCGCCGGACAGCGCTGTACCTGCGCGCGA
This sequence comes from Salmonella sp. JXY0409-18, assembly GCF_020268625.1. NCBI lineage: Bacteria > Pseudomonadati > Pseudomonadota > Gammaproteobacteria > Enterobacterales > Enterobacteriaceae > Salmonella > Salmonella sp. JXY0409-18. Next base: position 2,541,582 of record NZ_CP084216.1, on the reverse strand, counting down.
CGCCTTCTGGTAAAACAGGGTGCGCAGGGAGATGCATTTCTGGCGCGGCTGGTTGACGTCGCCGGACGTCTGCAGCCCGGCAGATGGGACGACGATCCGCAGCCGTTTATCGGCGGACTGATTTCAGCGCAGGCGGCACAGCATGTGATGGAAGCCTGGCGTCAACGAGAGGCATTAGGCGGGCGCACGCTACTGGTGCCGCGGAAGGTCAAAGAGGGAACCTCTCTGCTGACGCCTGGCATCATTGAGCTGACGGGCGTCACGGATGTGCCGGATGAAGAGGTGTTTGGTCCGCTGCTGAACGTCTGGCGTTATGCGCATTTCGATGAGGCGATTCGTCTGGCGAATAATACCCGTTTTGGTCTGTCGTGTGGGCTGGTGTCGACGGATCGCGCGCAGTTCGAACAGCTCTTGCTGGAGGCGCGGGCAGGGATCGTTAACTGGAATAAACCGCTCACCGGGGCAGCGAGTACTGCGCCGTTTGGTGGTGTCGGCGCGTCTGGCAACCATCGGCCCAGCGCCTGGTATGCCGCCGATTATTGCGCCTGGCCGATGGCCAGTCTGGAATCTCCCGAACTGACGTTGCCTGCGACATTAAGCCCCGGCCTCGACTTTTCTCGCAGGGAGGCGGTATGACGGCGCATGAAGTTAATTTTGACGGGCTGGTGGGGCTTACGCACCATTATGCCGGGCTATCCTTCGGCAATGAGGCATCGACCCGCCACCGTTTTCAGGTGTCGAATCCTCGTCTGGCGGTAAAGCAGGGGCTGCTAAAGATGAAGGCTTTGGCGGATGCCGGCTTTCCCCAGGCGGTGATCCCGCCGCATGAGCGGCCTTTTATTCCGGCGTTGCGTCAGCTCGGCTTCACGGGTAGCGATGAGCAGATTCTGGATAAGGTTGCGCGTCAGGCGCCACGCTGGCTTTCCAGCGTGAGTTCCGCGTCGCCAATGTGGGTTGCGAATGCGGCGACGGTTTGCCCATCGGCAGACGCGCTGGACGGGAAAGTTCACCTGACGGTGGCGAATTTAAACAATAAATTTCATCGCGCTCTGGAGGCGCCTGTTACCGAAGCGCTGCTACGCGCCATATTTCGCGATGAAAGTCAGTTTTCAGTGCATAGCGCGTTACCGCAGGTCGCATTATTGGGAGATGAAGGCGCGGCGAATCATAACCGTCTTGGCGGCGAGTATGGTTCGGCAGGCGTGCAGCTTTTTGTCTATGGGCGCGAAGAGGAGAATGAAATACGACCCGCTCGTTATCCGGCGCGCCAGAGCCGCGAAGCCAGCGAGGCCGTGGCTCGTCTTAATCAGGTGAATCCGCAACAGGTTATCTTCGCTCAGCAAAACCCGGAGGTCATCGATCAAGGCGTATTCCATAATGATGTCATTGCCGTCTCGAATCGACAGGTATTGTTTTGTCACGAAGCGGCGTTTGCCCGGCAGAAAGTGCTCATTAATCAGTTGCGTACGTGCGTTGACGGTTTTATGGCGATAGAGGTGCCCGCCGGTGAGGTTTCTGTATCAGATGCTGTGGCGACCTACCTGTTTAATAGTCAATTGTTAAGCCGTGACGACGGCTCAATGCTGTTAGTGTTGCCGCGGGAATGTCAGGACCATGTCGGCGTCTGGCGCTATCTGAATAAGCTGGTGGCGGAGGATAACCCCATCAGCGCGATGCAGGTATTTGATTTGCGAGAAAGTATGGCCAACGGCGGCGGTCCGGCCTGTCTGCGATTACGCGTGGTGTTAACAGAAGAAGAACGACGGGCGGTGAATCCAGCGGTAATGATGAATGACGCTCTGTTTACGGCCCTTAACTCGTGGGCGGATCGTTATTATCGCGATCGCCTGACCGCCGCCGATCTGGCCGATCCGTTATTATTGCGAGAAGGCCGGGAGGCGCTGGATATGTTAACGCATCTGCTGGATTTGGGGTCGGTTTATCCTTTCCAGCAAACGGGGGCGGCTGATGGATAACTTTCTGGCGTTGACGCTAAGCGGCACGACACCACGGGTGACGCAGGGGAAGGGCGCGGGTTTTCGCTGGCGCTGGTTAGGCCATGGTCTGCTTGAACTCACGCCCGATGCGCCGGTCGACCGCGCGTTAATTCTTTCTGCGGGGATACACGGCAATGAAACCGCGCCGGTAGAGATGCTGGATAAGCTGCTGTCGGCGCTGTATTCAGGCAGCTTGACGTTAACGTGGCGAGTGCTGGTGGTACTCGGCAATCCGCAGGCGCTGGCGGCGGGAATACGCTATTGTCACAGCGATATGAACCGTATGTTTGGCGGGCGTTGGCAGTCCTTTGCCGAAAGCGATGAAACGCGGCGGGCGCGTGAGCTGGAGCTAAGTCTGGAGACCTTCTTTTCATCTGGCCAGGCGCGGGTACGCTGGCATCTGGATCTGCATACCGCCATTCGTGGCTCGCATCATTTGCGTTTTGGCGTATTGCCGCAGCGCGACCGCCCGTGGGAGACAGATTTTCTGGCGTGGCTGGGCGCGGCAGGACTGGAGGCGTTGGTATTTCATCAGGCGCCCGGCGGTACGTTTACGCACTTTAGTTCTGAACATTTCGGCGCGCTTTCCTGTACGCTGGAGTTGGGAAAGGCGTTGCCGTTTGGGCAAAACGATCTGACGCAGTTCAGTATAACCTCGCAGGCGTTGTCGGCGCTGTTGAGCGGTGTCGAAATGTCAACCTCGTCTTCGCCGCCGCTACGCTATCGGGTGGTGTCGCAAATCACGCGTCACAGCGACAAGTTCACGCTTTATATGGATGCGCAAACGCTGAATTTTACTGCCTTTGCGAAGGGAACGTTGCTGGCCGAGGAGGGGGATAAGCGTGTGACGGTGACGCATGACGTTGAATATGTTCTCTTTCCTAATCCCTCTGTCGCCTGCGGATTGCGGGCTGGATTAATGCTGGAAAGACTGCCCTGATAAATGTCCCTGTAAGCTCACGTTAGGATTACAGGGATGATTTGGGACACAGTTTCATGCTATTACGGATTATTCCTGGAGAATTGCTTTATTAATAAGCGTTGCTGCGTTATAGTTCTGCATAATTTCTGCTATATCATGCTGTTGTATATTTATCTTTCAACTCTGCGCAATTTATTCTTTTTTTCTTCACAATTGGCGAAAAAGTGTTTTTTATACTTTCATTGTTTTACCGTTGTTCTGACTAATTGACGCTAAGACGGTTAAAGTTAATCACGACAACACGGCGCTGTTTTAAATATGCCGTAAAAATAACTGAAAGGAAGGATGGAAATATGCGTAAACTGACTGCTCTATTTGTTGCCTCTACCCTGGCGATGGGTGCTGCGAATCTGGCTCATGCCGCTGAGACTACCACCGCCGCGCCAGCGGATGCGAAGCCAATGATGCAGCATAAAGGTAAATTTGGCCCACATCACGATATGATGTTTAAAAACCTGAACCTGACAGACGCACAGAAGCAACAAATTCGCGACATTATGAAAGCGCAGCGCGAGCAAATGAAACGTCCGCTGCTGGAAGAGCGTCGCGCCATGCATGATATTATTGCCAGCGATACCTTCGATAAAGCCAAAGCCGAAGCGCAAATTACGAAAATGGAAGCGCAGCGCAAGGCCAATATGCTGGCGCATATGGAAACCCAGAATAAAATTTATAACGTTCTGACGCCGGAGCAGAAAAAGCAATATAACGCTAATTTTGAGAAGCGTCTGACAGAACGCCCGGCGCAAGAAGGTAAAATGCCTGCTGCGGCAGAATAACTTTCCGCATAATTTAAGACCGCCGGTCTTGTCGACAACACAATCGTTGAGGTGGACAGGATCGGCGGTTTTCTTTATGACTGGCGACAGTCGGTGTGCAGTTCAATGATCTCATATTGACCTGACATTAGTGGCTTACAGAGAATTTTATAGCCATCCTGATCAAAGCCCGCAGGGGTGCGCACCAGGGTGGCGGCCTCATCCAGCGAGGGGACCGCCCCCAGCCATAACCAGTTGTTGATAATGTGGAACTGGGTCATTTGTGGGCGGCTCTCTTTTAACGCGATAGCGCCTTTCCAGGGCCAGCAAACCACACGTAACCGTTCCAGCGAGGCCTGCAGACGAAGAAAATGCGCCTGCGGGGTTTCTTGCCCACAGCACGCGCCAGCGCAGCGCTTCAGAGCGAAACGAAAACAGGCGCGCCCACGGCTTACCGGTTCAAGCCCCAGCAGGCCATAACACAATTTTTGTTCATCGGCGAGGTTCTGTAAGCTTTGCAGCGCCGCCCGACGGTTGGCGAAGAGCCCAAACAGGTTCGGCTCATGGGAAAAATCGACGCTGCGGGCGGAAACGACCTCAATCTTTTGTTCGCTCAACTGTAGAGAGCAAAGCTGGCGATTACGCCGTAACCGCTTGTTAAACAGCGGCTGTTGTTCTTTGATCAGCCGCGCCTCCAGCAGCAACGCGCCCATTTCCCCAGCGGTGCAGATCCAGCTTATCCGCCGCGCCTGTCGCAGCATAGCGGCCTCGTCAGGCGTTCGCAGATGTGAGAGCACCCGGCTGCGAATATTTACGCTTTTACCGATATAAAGCGGCAGCGTATCGCTTTCGCTATGAAATATATAGACGCCCGGTAAGGCTGGCGCTTCGCTGAGGAAAGGACGTAAATGTTCTGGATATTCGTAAATGGCCGCCGCTTCAAACTCAAGGCGGGGGGCTGATTGACGCCGTACCACAGTGATCTCCGTTAACTGGTTATTCATCCAGTATAACAGCGGATGGGTGATTAAAAAAGAGGCTGGGAAGAGAGGAGGCCGGATAGACGAGCGATATCCGGCGCAACAGTAGAAGTACGCTTACTTTTTCCAAAAGTCGTCGAATACCGTAATCGGTAAACGGCGCTTATGTTCAGTTTTTACATACCAGCCTTCGATAGTTTTAGCGATGGCGGGGTCCAGCGTTTTGCCTTCCAGGTAATCGTCAATATTGTCATACGTTACGCCCAGCGCGGCTTCATCAGGTAGTGAAGGGCGGTCGTCTTCCAAATCGGCGGTGGGGACTTTTTTATACAGATGCTCAGGACAGCCCAGCGCTGCGAGAAGCTGTTTGCCCTGGCGTTTGTTAAGGCGATGAAGCGGGTTAATGTCGGTACCGCCATCGCCATATTTGGTGAAGAACCCGGTTATCGCTTCCGCCGCATGGTCGGTGCCCACCACGACTCCGTGAGTCATACCGGCGATGCTATATTGCGCTTTCATTCGCTCACGCGCTTTTTCATTGCCGCGAACAAAATCGCTCAGCTCAATTCCCGCTTCGCGCAGCGCCTGTTCGCTGGCGAGGACGGCGCCTTTAATATTGACGGTGAGTACTCTGTCCGGCTGAATAAAAGCAATGGCGTCCTGGCAATCCTGTTCATCGGCCTGCACGCCATAAGGCAGACGAACGGCGATAAACTGCAGCGCATTATCACCGGTCTCTTCCCGCAATTCGGCGATAGCCATCTGGCTAAGTTTCCCGGCCAGCGTCGAATCCTGCCCGCCGCTGATGCCTAACACCAGCGATTTCAAAAAGGGATAGGTTTTCAGGTACGCTTTAAGAAAATCCACGCTGCGGCGAATTTCTTCTTCAGGGTTGATATGTGGTTTCGCGCCAAGCGCCTGGATTATCTCTTGCTGCAGAGTCATTTAACCCCCTTCGACATTAAAAAAATGAATCTTTACCCTGTTAAAGCTAACCCTTCGCCGCTGAAACGACAAGGTTTGGCGGGCTAAGCGGTGTTTAAAACAACATATCGCCGCGTTAGAGAATTTTCCGAAAGGCTTTTTGTGGCGAGGCGCGGCTTGAAAAATGTTCTGATGTATTCCAGGCTTACATAACACGCTGATAAACAAGAGGACGGAAAATGAACAAGAACGTAGCAGGAATTTTAAGCGCAGCGGCGGTAATGACTATGCTGGCAGGCTGTACGGCGTATGATCGTACAAAAGACCAATTTGTTGAGCCTGTCGTTAAAGATGTTAAAAAAGGAATGAGCAGGGCACAGGTTGCGCAGATTGCGGGCAAACCGTCATCTGAAGTGAGCATGATTCATGCGCGCGGTACCTGTCAGACCTACATCCTGGGTCAACGTGATGGTAAAGCGGAAACCTACTTTGTTGCGCTGGATGATACCGGGCACGTGATTAACTCCGGCTACCAGACCTGTGCGGAGTACGACACTGACCCACAGGCGCCGAAGCAGTAACAACTGTACATTGCCTGAACATTCAAGGAAACCGGCCTGCGAGCCGGTTTTTTTGTGCCTGCAATAACCTTATTTATTATCGCGAATTATTTGCCCGAAATGTGAGGGGGGTCATAACGCCAGGTCAATGAGAGACAATTTAGTGGGTCAAGGAAATACCATCCGGCGGTCCGATCCCGTATACTCATTTCAGCCACCTAAAAAAGTAAATCCGGTTACGCAAGTCGCCCAGAGTATGGATGCAGGTTGAGGCTTGCGGCGTATCTGGTTGACAGATAATCGCACATGAGGAAGGTTTTTATGGAAAAGAAACACATTTATCTGTTTTGTTCTGCGGGCATGTCAACATCGTTACTGGTATCAAAAATGCGCGCTCAGGCTGAAAAATATGAAGTACCGGTTATTATTGAAGCATTCCCTGAAACCCTGGCCGGTGAAAAAGGCCCGGCAGCGGACGTCGTGTTATTAGGCCCGCAAATTGCTTATATGCTCCCCGAAATTCAGCGTTTATTACCCGGTAAACCGGTAGAAGTCATTGATTCAATGTTGTACGGCAAGGTAGATGGTTTAGGCGTGCTTAAAGCTGCGGTAGCGGCAATTAAAAAAGCCGCCGCGAATTAATTATTTTTTAATTTTTCCCGTCAAAGAGTTATTTCATACACTAACCGCAATATTTTATTGCGGTATTTAAGGGTATTTTTCTATGAGTAACGTCATTGCTTCACTTGAAAAGGTACTCCTTCCTTTTGCTGTAAAAATAGGAAAGCAGCCACACGTTAATGCAATCAAGAACGGCTTTATTCGTTTAATGCCATTAACCCTTGCGGGGGCGATGTTTGTATTAATTAATAACGTTTTCCTGAGCTTTGGGGAGGGGTCGTTTTTTTATTCCATGGGCATTCGGCTTGATGCCTCAACCATTGAAACACTTAATGGATTGAAAGGCATCGGCGGGAACGTCTATAACGGCACATTGGGCATTATGTCGCTCATGGCGCCATTTTTTATCGGCATGGCGTTGGCGGAAGAGCGCAAGGTTGATGCGCTGGCCGCCGGACTGCTCTCCGTGGCGGCATTTATGACCGTAACGCCGTATAGTGTCGGCGAGGCCTATGCCGTAGGCGCAAACTGGCTGGGCGGCGCGAATATTATCTCCGGTATTATTATTGGCCTGGTGGTCGCGGAGATGTTTACATTTATTGTCCGGCGCAACTGGGTGATTAAACTACCGGACAGCGTACCGGCTTCGGTGTCTCGTTCATTCTCAGCATTAATTCCCGGCTTTATTATTCTCTCTATTATGGGGATTATTGCCTGGGCGCTGTCTAATTACGGTTCTAACTTCCATCAGATTATTATGGACACTATCTCTACGCCGCTGGCATCGCTGGGTAGCGTGGTAGGGTGGGCATATGTCATTTTTGTACCGCTGCTGTGGTTCTTTGGTATTCATGGTTCGCTGGCGCTGACCGCGCTGGACAGCGGCATCATGACGCCCTGGGCGCTGGAAAACATCTCTATTTACCAGCAGTATGGCTCCGTCGATGCGGCGCTGGAAGCCGGTAAAACGTTCCATATCTGGGCGAAACCGATGCTGGATTCTTATATCTTCCTCGGTGGTAGCGGCGCAACGCTGGGTCTGATCATCGCTATCTTCCTCGCATCTCGTCGCGCGGACTATCGCCAGGTGGCAAAACTGGCGCTGCCGTCAGGTATCTTCCAGATTAACGAACCCATCCTGTTTGGTCTGCCGATTATTATGAACCCGGTGATGTTTATCCCCTTTATTCTGGTACAACCGATTCTGGCGGCGATTACGCTGGTGGCTTACTATTTGGGTATTATTCCGCCGATTACCAATATTGCGCCGTGGACCATGCCAACCGGGTTGGGGGCGTTCTTTAACACCAACGGCAGTGTCGCCGCGTTGCTGGTTGCGCTATTTAACCTGGCGGTCGCTACCCTGATTTATCTCCCCTTCGTGGTGGTGGCTAACAAAGCGCAGAACGCCATCGAGCAGGAAGAAAGCGAAGAAGATATCGCTAACGCACTGAAATTCTAAACTCCGCGCCGGCATGGGATGCCATGCCGGGCTGAATCAGAGGAAAGACTATGTTTGATCTTGAAAATGTTGTAGATAACCAGACAGCGGCTGAGGAACTCGAAGAAGTCGTTATGGGGCTTATCATCAATTCTGGTCAGGCGCGCAGCCTGGCATATGGCGCGCTCAGAAAAGCGAAAGAAGGCGATTTTGAGGCGGCGAAAGCGATGATGGACCAGTCGCGCATAGCGCTCAATGAAGCGCATCTTGTGCAGACAAAACTCATCGAAGGCGATCAGGGCGAAGGCAAAATGAAAGTCAGTCTGGTCCTGGTTCACGCTCAGGATCATTTGATGACCTCAATGCTGGCTCGTGAACTGATCGCTGAGTTGATTGAGCTCCATGAGAAACTGAAATAACAGGGGGCGGATGATGCAGCTACAGGTTAACGCAACGGAAATCAAAACGGTTTATGAGCAGCAGCTCTTCAATGGCAAAAATTTCCATGTGTTTATCTATAACAAGACGGAAAGCGTCACCGGGCTGCATCAGCACGACTACTATGAATTTACCCTGGTATTAACCGGACGTTATTACCAGGAGATCAACGGGAAGCGTGTGCTGCTGGAACGTGGAGATTTTGTTTTTATCCCGGTGGGGTCGAATCACCAAAGTTTCTATGAGTTTGGCGCAACGCGTATTCTGAACGTAGGAATTAGTAAACGTTTTTTTGAACAGCATTATCTTCCGTTACTGCCGTTTTGTTTTGTGGCATCGCAGGTATACAGGGCGAATAGCACCTTCCTTACCTATATTGAAACGGTGATTGCGTCGTTGAATTTTCGCGGCAATGGGCTCGACGAATTTATCGAAGTGGTGACATTTTATATTATAAACCGCTTACGTCATTACCGCGAAGAGCAGGTTTATGATGATATTCCACAATGGCTGAAAGCAACCGTGGAGATAATGCATGATAAAACGCAGTTTGGCGAACATGCGCTGGAAAATATGGTGCGCCTGTCGGCAAAATCCCAGGAGTATCTGACGCGCGCCACCCGACGTTATTACAGCAAAACGCCGATGCAAATCATTAATGAGATTCGCATTAATTTTGCCAAGAAACAGTTGGAAATGACCAACTATTCGGTTACGGATATTGCTTATGAAGCCGGGTATAGCAGTCCAAGTCTGTTTATTAAAACGTTTAAGAAGATGACCTCATTCACACCGAATAGTTATCGGAAGCGATTGACGGAAATTAATGAGTAACGGTTTACATTGCTCGATTAGTTACATTTCACGCTTGCCCCAATAGCGCGGGGAACGTCACGCTATTTCTTACGAGCGGGCATAGCGTAATACATATCAGTGTCATACACTGAAGGGAGATATTATGAGCCAGAAATTAAAAGTCGTCACTATTGGTGGCGGGAGCAGCTACACCCCTGAATTACTTGAAGGCTTTATTAAGCGCTACCATGAATTACCTGTCACCGAATTATGGCTGGTTGATGTTGAAGACGGGAAAGAGAAGCTGGACATTATTTATGATCTCTGCCAGCGAATGATTGATAAAGCAGGCGTTCCGCTAAAATTGTATAAAACGCTGGATCGTCGGGAAGCGCTGAAAGACGCTAATTTTGTTACTACCCAGCTGCGCGTTGGTCAACTCAAAGCCCGTGAACTGGACGAGCGTATCCCGCTTAGCCACGGCTATCTGGGGCAAGAAACCAACGGCGCTGGCGGTTTATTTAAAGGGTTGCGCACCATTCCGGTTATTTTTGACATCATTAAGGATGTTGAGGAATTATGTCCGAATGCGTGGGTCATTAACTTTACTAATCCGGCGGGGATGGTGACGGAAGCGGTTTATCGCCATACCAACTTTAAAAAATTCATCGGCGTATGTAATATTCCTGTCGGCATGAAAATGTTTATTCATGACGTGCTGGCGCTGAATGAGAATGACGATCTTTCCATTGACCTGTTTGGTCTAAACCATATGGTCTTTATTAAAGATGTGCTGGTGAATGGCACCTCACGGTTCGCAGAATTACTGGATGGCGTGGCGTCCGGTCAGTTGAAAGCGTCAACCGTAAAAAATATCTTTGATCTGCCGTTTAGTGAAGGATTGATTCGCTCGCTGAACATGCTGCCGTGCTCTTATTTGTTGTATTACTTCAAGCAAAAAGAGATGCTGGCGATTGAAATGGGCGAATATTACAAAGGCGGCGCGCGCGCTCAGGTCGTACAAAAAGTGGAGAAACAACTCTTCGACTTGTACAAAAATCCTGAGCTAAACGTGAAGCCGAAAGAGCTTGAACAACGCGGCGGCGCTTATTATTCCGATGCCGCTTGTGAAGTCATTAACGCTATTTATAATGACAAGCAGACTGAGCATTACGTTAATATTCCACATCATGGGCATGTCGAGAATATCCCGGCGGACTGGGCGGTGGAAATGACCTGCATTCTGGGACGCAATGGCGCGACGCCGCACCCGCGTATCACCCGTTTTGACGAAAAAGTGCTGGGGCTTATCCACACTATTAAAGGATTTGAGGTCGCGGCCAGCAATGCGGCGCTGAGCGGAAACTTTAATGATGTGCTGCTGGCGCTTAACCTGAGTCCGCTGGTGCATTCCGACCGCGACGCAGAAGTCCTGGCGCGTGAGCTCATTCTGGCGCATGAAAAATGGCTGCCTAATTTTGCCGCTTGCATCGAAGCGCTTAAAGGTAAGCACCACTGACAGAGGTAGGCTATGGAACGCGTGTTGATTGTGAATGCCGATGATTTTGGCCTGAGTAAAGGGCAAAATTACGGCATTGTTGAAGCATATCGCAACGGCGTTGTGACCTCCACGACGGCGCTGGTCAATGGCGAGGCTATTGGCCATGCGGCGCAGCTTAGCCGCGAGCTGCCTGCGCTTGGGGTGGGAATGCATTTTGTTTTGACGTTAGGCAAACCGGTGTCAGAGATGCCGGGCCTGACGCGAGACGGCCTGTTGGGGAAATGGATCTGGCAAATGGCGGAGGAGGATACGCTTCCGCTGGATGAAATTGCGCATGAACTGGCGTGTCAGTATCAGCGTTTCATCGACGTATTTGGCCGCGAGCCAACGCATCTCGACAGCCACCATCATGTGCATATGTTCCCGCAAATTTTCCCCATCGTCGCCCGCTTTGCGGCGCAGCGCGGGATTGCGTTACGTATTGACCGCCAGACGGTGTTGAACGCCGACGATCTGCCGTCGGATTTGCGCAGCACTCAAGGATTTAGTAGTGAATTTTACGGCGAGGAGATCACCGAAGCGTGCTTTTTACGCATTCTGGATGCCTCGGCGCATCGAGGAGAAGCCTCTCTGGAGGTGATGTGTCATCCGGCATTTGTGGACAACATTATTCGCCAGAGCGCCTATTGTTACCCCCGCTTAACTGAACTGGAGGTGTTGACGTCTGCGTCACTCAAGGCAGCGATTGCGGAACGTGGATATCGTCCTGGCAGTTTTCTTGATATTTAGCTCCTGAGTTTGCGGCGCAAGAATGCGCCGCATTTTTTGCCGTTTATGCAGGAATCGCGTTAATTTTCCCCGCACGCGACCAGACACGGTGTGCCGCCATCAACGTCAGCAGAGTGTCCATAAAGTGGTGGTCAACGTTATCTGCCTCAACAAGTCCTTCTTCCCCCTGGCTATCAATGTTTAAAAGCGCCTTAAACCGTCGGGCGTCGCCTGCCAGTGCGATGGGCTTCAGATGTTTGTAGGCTTCCAGAAGGTAGTAACGAGCATCGCCGCAACTCTCGATATCGGCAATATTGCCGCACGGTACTATTACCGCATCGACCGTTAGCGACGGCGCGCCGGCAAAGGTTGCCGCAATAGTTAATGTTGAACCGTCATCAGCCGTTACTTCACCCATCCGTGAATAGAGCAGTTTTGCGTGGACGCCTTTAGCTTTTAAAGCCTGCAAAATGGTCAGCAGATCGGCGGCGTTAACCTTGTCGTTCAGCAGGATAGCGACCACGCGGCCTTTAACATCGCCGTCCGGCACCGCATACAGGCTGAGCGCCGGATCTTTTTTCAGACCGTTGACATCAGGAGGCGGGGCAATTTGCGTTTGCTCATGGGTGAGTGCAAAACCGAGATTATGCGCGACGCCCTCAGCCAGCGTGACATCAATATGCGCTAACTGATCGACCACCCGCTCCCGAATATACGCGCGGGCGACTTTACCCAGTTCAAAGCTGAACGCGTCAATAATATGCTGCTGTTCTATCGGCGTCTGACTGAGCCAGAACAGGCGAGGATGCGAGTAATATTCACCGAAAGAGGGGCTGCGTTCGCGGATTTTATTGCCATCCACGCGTTCCTGGTATGATTCGAAGCCGCCGCGTTTTGGCGCTGGCGGCGTTTCGCGCGGCCAGTTGTCATTAATGGAGTTTGGTTCATAGTTCGCCGGATTGGTGTCGATATCCATCCGGTGCATACCGTCACGCTGGAAGTTATGGTAGGGGCAGGTAGGGCGGTTAATCGGAATTTCGTGGAAGTTTGGCCCGCCCAGACGACTGATTTGCGTGTCGGTATAAGAGAACAGACGCCCCTGTAACAGCGGATCGTTGGTAAAATCAATGCCGGGAACAATATGCCCTGGATGAAATGCCGCCTGTTCGTTTTCAGCGAAAAAGTTATCCGGATTACGGTTTAACACCATTTTGCCGACGCGTTGTACTGGCACCAGCTCTTCCGGAATCAGTTTGGTCGGATCGAGCAGATCAAAATCGAATTTAAATTCATCCTCTTCGGCAATGAGTTGTAGGCCCAGCTCGTATTCCGGGAAATCGCCCGCTTCGATGGCCTCCCACAGATCCCTGCGGTGAAAATCCGGATCGCGACCGGTCAGTTTTTGTGACTCATCCCACACCAGCGAGGCTTTACCTGCCAACGGTTTCCAGTGGAAACGGACAAAGGTCGCTTTCCCTTGTGCATTGATCAGACGGAAGGTGTGAATGCCGAACCCTTCCATCGTCCGATAACTCCGTGGAATACCGCGATCCGACATTGCCCACATGACGTTGTGCAGCGTCTCAGGCTGTAAGGAAACATAGTCCCAGAAGGTGTCGTGCGCGCTCTGTCCTTGCGGAATAGCCCAATGTGGTTCGGGCTTAACGGCGTGCACAAAATCCGGAAACTTATGCGCATCCTGGATAAAAAAGATCGGCGTGTTATTACCGACGAGATCGAAAATTCCCTCTTCGGTATAAAATTTGGTCGCAAAACCGCGGATATCACGTACGGTATCAGCAGACCCCGCGCCGCCCTGTACTGTCGAAAAGCGAACAAAGACCGGGGTAATTTTCTGTGGATCGCACAGAAACGCGGCTTTCGTGATGTCGCTCAGGTCTTTATATGGCTGGAAATAGCCGTGCGCTGCAGATCCGCGGGCGTGAACGATCCTCTCCGGGATACGCTCATGGTCAAAGTGGGTAATTTTCTCGCGCAGGATAAAATCTTCCAACAGCGTAGGGCCACGGCTGCCGGCGCGAAGAGAATTTTGATCGTCGGCGATGCGCACGCCCTGATTGGTGGTCAGCGCATAATTTTCGCTGCCTTTACGAAAGGCGTCGAGGGCGGTGAGCTTATCATTCGCGGTCTCGGGCGCTTTTAAGCTGCCGGGGGCCGTTGGTTGCGCGCCCGGCGGCGTCGGTTCTGGCGTGGGGCGATGTGAACCGTCTGACGGTGCCAGGGAGTCCAGGCCGGGCTGTGATTCACGGGTATCATGCACGGGGGACTGATGGGGGGATTTCTCATTATGCGACATTGAACTCGTCTCCTGCTTTCATCACTGAAATGGGCGTGGTAGTAGTCAAAATCACTCTAACTATAGAACATTTCAGCAATTATGCCGGGGGAGAGCGGAACGGAAGACAGGGTATAACGGGGAAATCGCACGCGCGGAACAGGACGTCGGGGGCGAAGATCGGCTAAAATAGTGTTTTTCTGATTTTTAGCCTTAGCCTCTTTTAGTGAAGCATTAATGATGAAACCTCTTCGCCAGCAAAATCGCCAGATTATTAGCTATATTCCGCGTGTTGAACCCGCGCCGCCGGAACATGCGATAAAAATGGATACGTTTCGCGACGTCTGGATACTGCGCGGTAAATATGTTGCCTTTGTTCTGACGGGGGAGTCATTTCAACGGTCGCCCGCCTTTAGCGTGCCAGAATCGGCGCAGCGTTGGGCGAATCAGGTTCGCCAGGAAAACGAAATCGCTGACTAAGAAAAAAACAAAACGCCGGTACTGGAGACCGGCGTTTTTAGTGACAGACATTTTGAGTTGCCGATCGTCGTGTCTCAGACGATGTGAACGCCCGATAATGTATTATCGATGCGCCAGTTCAGCGTCTTCTTCGCTATCGAGAATGGTTTTATCGGTCTGCTTCAGCCACTGGCTGGTCAGCGTACCCGCGGTCATTGAGCCGCTCACGTTCAGTGCGGTACGGCCCATATCAATCAACGGTTCGACGGAGATTAACAGCGCGACCAGCGTGACCGGTAAGCCCATGGCAGGCAGCACAATCAGCGCGGCGAAGGTCGCGCCGCCGCCAACGCCGGCAACACCCGCCGAACTTACGGTAACGATACCCACCAGCGTGGCTATCCATACGGGGTCTAAGGGGTTGATGCCGACCGTCGGCGCAACCATTACCGCCAACATCGCAGGATAAAGACCGGCACAACCGTTTTGGCCGATGGTCGCGCCAAAAGAGGCAGCAAAGCTGGCGATGGACTCCGGCACGCCCAGGCGGCGGGTTTGCGCTTCGACATTGAGTGGAATGGAGGCGGCGCTGGAGCGGCTGGTAAAGGCAAATGTCAGCACCGGCCACACCTTGCGGAAATATTTCAGCGGGCTAATCCCGTTCACGCCCAATAGTATGCCGTGAACCACAAACATTATCGCCAGACCAAGATATGACGCTACCACGAAGCTTCCAAGCTTAATAATGTCCTGCAGATTGGAGCCGGCAACTACTTTCGTCATCAGCGCCAGTACGCCGTAAGGCGTAAGTTGCATCACCAGACGCACCAGCTTCATCACCCAGCTTTGCAGGGTATCGATAGCAACAAGCACACGCTCGCCTTTTGGCGCATCATCTTTCAGCAGTTTAAGCGCGGCCACGCCCAGGAAGGCGGCGAAAATCACCACGCTGATAATAGACGTAGGATTTGCACCAGTCAGATCCGCAAACGGATTTTTCGGTACAAAAGACAGCACCAGTTGCGGCACGCTGAGATCGGCCACTTTGCCGACATAGCTCGTCTCAATGGCATTCAGACGCACGGTTTCCGCGCCGCCCTGAACCAGACCTTCCGCCGTCAGTCCGAACAGATTGGTAACCAGCACGCCTACCAGCGCTGCGATAAGGGTAGTAAACAGCAGCGTGCCGATAGTCAGAAAACTGATTTTCCCCAATTGAGAGGCGTTATGCAGTCGTGCCACGGCGCTTAAAATAGAGGCGAATACCAGCGGCATCACAATCATTTGTAGCAATTGCACATAGCCGTTGCCGACAATATTGAACCACTGAATGGAGTCTTTTAACACCTGACTGTCAGCGCCATAAATGGTGTGCAGGGCCAGACCAAAGACCACGCCCATCACAAGGCCGACAAGCACTTTTTTAGCCAGACTCCACTGTTTATGACGGGCCTGCGCCAGTACAAACAGCAGAATGACGAACACCGCAATGTTCGCAATTAATGGAAAATTCATCCCCGTTCTCCTGATTTTTTTATTATGAAGCGCTGTGTTTTAGCGATTCTGTTCGCGCAAGATTAGCAGAACTGTGAGCTGGCTCTTATATTCAAATGGAATGGTTTATACCAAAAATGACTTTGGCGTTGGTTTACTAATCAATCTGGTGATTTATAAAACGATTGAACTGCATTTGCAGGATAGTGATCATCTGCGAAGACCAGCGTATGACGTTGTTTTCCGGCATGGACTGCGGCATCCACACCGCCCAGGCAAACAACGCCATACATAAAAATCGCTCCAGTTGATTGCCCTTGCGCGGCGCCAGAATAGGCAGGCGGAAACGCCAGCGGCACGGCCACAGTAAGGGAACGCCTGCGGGGGTGAGCATATCCGCGACGATATGGCTTAAATAGCCAAGTACCATGCCTTGCAGCGCATCTGCCGGGATAATCCACGTATCCGGTACCTTGAGATAAAAGGTCGCCAGTAGGGCAAAGACCGCCAGCAGACTATGGGTAAACCCCCGGTGACCGAACGCGCGGGCGATCGGTTTCGATACCCATTTCAGGCGCTGACCAAGAAAAGATTTGGGGTGGTCGATATCCGGCAGCAGACAGGTCAAAATAGCCGAAGGAATAATATGCCACCAGTCGCCGTGCGCAAGGACGGGCGTTAACTCGGCATTCTTGGCGAAAACCGCGCTGGCTATAGAAAAAAGAAGATGTCCTTCCGCCGTCATGATAAAACCCATTAAACTGTCAATTCATACAGTATAGGGTTTTTATACAGTAGGCGGAAGTGGTGACGTTGTAACTCTTTGTCTCTGTCAAAGCCGCTTGCCGTCTGGCTCAGCGGCTAATTGCCCGTTGACTTTGTTTCGGAAACATCTTAACCGAGTAGATGCGCCGCCGTCAGCTCTGTCAGTGAGTTAAGTTTGACATTCGCCAGCACAAAGCGCGGATCATGCTGGTTTTCTTCTGCTGGCACCACAATGGCGCGCATTCGCGCCGCCTTTGCCGCGATTAAACCATTCACTGAATCCTCCAGCGCCACACAGGTTAATGGATCAACGCCTAGTTTGGCCGCACAATCCAGATAGACCTGCGGATGCGGTTTGCTGTAGGGCAATTTTTCCGCAGAGGCCAGCGCGTCAAAACTGTCGCGCAGCTCAAACATGGTGAGCACTTTTTCCAGCATATGCAGCGGCGATGCCGAGGCAAGCCCCACTAATAGCCCCTGCGCTTTACACAGCGCCACGGCCTCGCGCACACCCGGTAAAAGAGGGCGCGTCTCTTCGATAAGCGTAATCGCGCGGGTAATGACACGGTTTGTCACTTCCTGGCGATCGGGGCCGCTCCACGGTTGCTGCGCAAACCAGAGATCGACAACCATATCAATGCGTAG
Source organism: Salmonella sp. JXY0409-18 (assembly GCF_020268625.1). Taxonomy (NCBI): domain Bacteria; kingdom Pseudomonadati; phylum Pseudomonadota; class Gammaproteobacteria; order Enterobacterales; family Enterobacteriaceae; genus Salmonella; species Salmonella sp. JXY0409-18. Next base: position 2,524,158 of record NZ_CP084216.1, on the reverse strand, counting down.
CCCAAGCGTGTCTGGTAACTCATGGCGCCGAGTAATATCTACGCCTAAACTTGCCATCACGTCCAGTTCAGCGCGATCCCAGAGCGGTTCGGAATCGATCAGTAGTCCATCCATATCGAAAATTGCAGCAAGAATTTGACGTGGGGTTGACATCACAACCTCTCCTGTTGAGATTAAAAAATAACGAATTAAGCGTTCATTATGACCATGTTCTTAGTATATCGCCCTTAAAGATCAGGCGAAAACGGGAATCAACAGGTAGACTTAGGCCAAAACGACGCGTCTTTATCAAGGGGAACTCATGACGTATCAACAAGCTGGACGCATTGCAATCCTAAAAAGAGTTGTTGGGTGGGTTATTTTTATTCCGGCACTGCTTTCCACGCTCATCTCAGTCCTTAAATTTATGTATGCGCACAGTGAAAAGCAGGAGGGGATAAATGCGGTAATGCTGGATTTTACCCACGTAATGATAGACATGATGCGCGTGAATACGCCGTTTCTGAATGTTTTTTGGTACAACTCGCCGACGCCGAATTTTCAGGGAAGCCTGAATATCGGTTTCTGGCTCATTTTTATTCTGATTTTTGTCGGGCTGGCGATGCAGGATTCCGGCGCCAGAATGAGCCGCCAGTCACGTTTTTTGCGTGAAGGCGTGGAAGATCAGTTGATTCTGGAAAAAGCAAAAGGCGCGGAAGGGCTAACGCGTGAGCAGATAGAGTCACGTATCGTGGTGCCGCACCATACCATCTTTTTACAGTTTTTCCCGCTCTATATTTTGCCGGTCATTATTATCGTGCTCGGTTACTTTTTCTTTTCCTTGTTAGGCTTCATGTAAACTGAAAAATGCCGGATAGCCCGTATCCGGCATGGGCTGTACCTATACCGCAAGCAGCCGATCCATCGCTTTTTGCGCAGTAGCCAGGTGCTGACCGCCAAACAGCCTTGCCCGATTAAGCAGGGTGTAGAGCTGGTAAATCGGCTGCCTGTCGAGAAAATCCAGCGGTAGCGGCGAAACGGACTGATAGCCATCATAAATCTGCGGTGGCTGATCGGTATGCAGCGGTAGCATCGCCAGATCGCATTCTCTGTCGCCCCAATAGCAGGCTGGATCGAAGATATAGGGGCCGTCAGGGCCAAGCGCGCAGTTCGCCGACCATAGATCGCCATGCAAAAGAGAAGGCTGCGGTTGATGCGACGCCAGACGTTGCTGAACATGTTCAACAATGGCGTCAATATTACCAAAGGTAATGCCTTTTTCCGCGGCGAGTTCAAGTTGCCAGCCAATGCGCTGTTCGGCGAAAAAAGTCGACCAACGGCGTTGCCAGGTATTCGGCTGCGGCGTGGTAGAGAGCGCGTTGTCAAAATCGAGGCCGAATTGAGGTTGGTCGCTCCATTGGTGCAGACGCGCCAGCTGTTGCCCAAGAATAAACGCATTATGGGCATCCAGCGGGCGGGGCGAGAGGTAGTCCATGACTAAAAAGCTGTAATCCCGATCCGAACCTACCGCCCATACCTTAGGCACAACAACGGTTTTACTGCGGGAGAGCAGCTCCAGCTGATCGGCTTCAGCGGTAAAACCGCGAAGCATTTCTCGTTCATCGCACTTTACGAAAAAATCATGGCCTGCATAACGTAAATGCCATGCGGCATGAACTTCTCCGCCTGGCAGTTCATTACGCAGTTCGATTTCGCCTTCACCGACTTGCTCGCTTAAAAGACGACTGATAGCTTGCCACATAATGTCTCTCCCCACGTTGTCTGCCAGATCATAAGGTTAGCGCAAAAATGCGGTTGAAAAATACGAACTAACGCACATCGCGGACGCGCCGCGGCGGGAATGGCACTTATTGTGCGTTTTTACTCCACGCCTCCCAGGTCGTCACGGTAATGTCGACATCCTTATCTAACGCGCTTTTTGCAAGTCCGGCGACAAGCGCTTTGATTTCATCAGCGCTCTGAGCGCTAACAAAGCCAAACGTATTGGTGCCGAGCTCATGCACATTCCCTTCATCGTCCGTTAATGTCAGCAAAAAACCGCTGCGCGTCAGATGATTATTGAGTTCGTTAATCTCGGTCAGGGAATCTTCATGGAAGGTTACGGTAATAACATAACGGGTAATATCGCCACTGGCCATCGTTCACCTCGTTGGGAGCAACTGTGTTTTTAGCAGCGGCGGATGCGCCGCCCGTTAACCGATTTTCCGGTTTCCCCCTCGGCGAGGGGGAAACGATTATTGCGCGGAAAGATAGGCGTATATTTTTTGGGTATCGTCACGAGAACACAGACGCGTACCTTGATTGAGCGTAGCAGCGCTGCCTGCCGCCACACCGAAGCGCACCATCTCTTCCAGCGACGCGTCTTGCGCCAGTTTTAACGTCATCGCGCCTACCATACTGTCGCCTGCGCCAACAGTACTTTGACTTTTCACCGGGGGAGGAACAACCTGGATGCAATTCTCACTGTCTATGCCCAGTGCCCCTTGCGGCCCCAGAGAGACCACTACCCGGCGAGCCTTGCCGCTTTGCACTAATTCCTGGGCCGCTTTACGCACATCATCAGGTTGCGTCAGATCGCGATTAACCAACGCGCTCAATTCTTTCAGGTTCGGTTTCACCAGTTCGATATCGCCAAGCGCCAGCGCGGCGGTGAGCGCGTCGCCAGAGCTATCAATAATGCAGCGAATGCCTTGCTTCTGCGCGGCGGAAATCAGTTGCGTGAGTTTCTCGACCTTAACGCCGGGCGGAAGGCTGCCGCTGATAACCAGAATTGCCCCGGATTCAATTTCCAGTACCTGTTCTTCAAGCTGGCGAAATTCGTCATCGTCCAGCGTGGCGCCGGGCATAACAAAACGATACTGTTCGCCGCTGGACTCGACGTGGACGTGCAGGTTCTGACGCGTCCAGTCTTTCGCATCGACGGTAGACACGGGGACATTTTCGTCAGCCAGTAGTGCGACCAGATGTTCGCCGGTAGCGCCGCCAGCCGGGAAAATTGCGGTCGCGGCGCCGCCAAGATGCGCAATGGCGCGAGCGACATTAATACCCCCGCCGCCGGGTTCGAATACCGGCGCGGAGCACCGCAGTTTACCTTCGGGATAAATTTGCGGCGTGATTGTTGCGCTATCGAGAGAGGGCGCAAGCGTCAACGTATAGATACGTACCATCGTTACCTCCTGTTAGGCTGATTTCAGTCTGGCACTTAATCCCCGGAAAGTGAAGGAATTAACAATATGATTTTCCGGATCTTTATTTAAAGAAGTACGATGTAAAGTTATATAAATAAATGAATGCTTCGGGAGGGTTCTTATTCAAAAAATGAAATAGTAATTGATTGCTATGTTATTCGGGGCTTCTTATAATTCGCTACCTTTCCAGGGGCGTTTGTCATTGATCCCTATGAAAGTTTCCGGGACCGTCGTGGTCTCTTTTTTAGTTGTACGGACTCTATATAAATGAAGCTTTTGAAGGCAGTACCCGCTGTAGTTATGCTGGCGGGTGGCGTGTTCGCGTCTCTGTATGCCGCCGCCGATGATTCCGTTTTTACTGTCATGGATGATCCCTCCACCGCGAAAAAACCTTTTGAAGGTAATCTGAATGCGGGCTACCTTGCTCAGTCAGGCAATACTAAAAGTTCTTCCTTAACGGCTGACACGGCGATGACCTGGTATGGACAACGTACCGCCTGGTCATTATGGGGCAATGCCAGCAATACCTCCTCTAATGATGAACGCTCTTCAGAAAAATATGCGGTAGGCGCGCGTAACCGTTTTAATATGACGGATTATGATTATACCTTTGGCCAGGCCAGTTGGCTGACAGACCGTTTCAACGGTTATCGTCAGCGCGACGTACTGACCGCCGGTTACGGGCGGCAGTTCCTTAATGGTCCAGTGCACAGCTTCCGTTTTGAATTCGGTCCAGGGGTTCGCTATGACGAACATACGGACGATACCACTGAAACGCAGCCGTTGGGTTATGCTTCCGGCAGCTATGCCTGGCAGTTAACTGACAATGCTAAGTTTACACAGGGGGTGTCAGTATTTGGCGCAGAAGACACCACACTAAATTCGGAAACAGCCCTCAATGTCGCCATTAACGAACATTTTGGTCTAAAGGTGGGGTATAATTTAACGTGGAACTCGCAGCCGCCTGAATCAGCGCCGGAACATACCGATCGCCGCACTACGGTAACGCTGGGCTATAAGATGTAATATTGTACCGGGTTACATTACGTAACCCGGTTATTCCGTGGTGACGCCTCAGAAGAAGAAGGTGATGTCGCCGTTGATATAAGAATAGTCGTCTCCGGTGCGAAATTCCGACGTGACTTTGTTTAAAGAAAGAGAAAATGCGACGGGAGAATAGCCGATAGTAGCACCGACGCGATATTCATCCACGGTTTTATTAATATCCACCGTTTCCATTTTTGTTTGCAGCGTTTTCCCCTGTAACGTGTAGTTTTTATCAACTTCCCTGCGCTCAACGCCAGCAAATACCTTATAGATCAATCCCTCTTTTTGAGTGTGTATTAACCCTCGGCGGGACAGTAACCCAAACCCATTATCAGAGTTGAAGGTCTTATCATTTCCCAGCGCAACGGTTGCGCCGTACCCTAAATACTGGAAGAGATTGCCGCCGACAGCAGAGACTTCTGGATAGAAGCCCACATTGACGCCCAGAATATCAATAGCTGGCGTAAGGGACACCATTCCTTTTGCCGTATAACCATAACGATTTTCAATTTGATCCTGCCAGGCAGGGTATTTTTCTGCGCCTATTATTCGATGCGCCCGATTCTGAACCTCCTGACCGCCTGCGTCAGGACCAATAACGCCGATATCAGTACCTAAACGATAACGTAACCAATTGGTGGCTAATGAATTCCACTCCAGTCCGGTATGAAGAAAGGCGCTGAACGCGCGGTCGCCTTTGACGGCTTCAGGCTTTCTCTTATTGGCGCCTGATGGAGAATAAATATCTTGCGCGATATGAAAAGAGAGTTGACTGGCGTCAGTGAGATCGTGGCTGTAGCCTAAAAAGAGCCCGGCAGTATAATCACCCCGGTCTGCAGCCTTGTGCCCATAAAGGGCATTTAAGGATGGTTGAAATATACCTGCATCATCATTCGCCACTGAAATAGCAAGGCTACTGGCATTGGCCATTGTGGTCGTACTGAGTATGGCGGCAATCATCGTTGCGCAATAGCTGTATTTGTTCACTTTTTACCCCTGAATATGAAAGTGAATACTCTTATTTTTACAAAGTAATAAGCACAGCAGCATGATGCGCAGTGCTTATTAAACCTTTAAATATAACTAAACTCCTGCCAGCAGCGAGTCATTGAGAGGATACGTTGCCTTAATGTTGAAAAATGGTGTTGAAAAACATGCGTCAGATATTATTGAATATCCATTTTTCATTCGCTATCTGAGTGCGAGAAATTATTGGCTTCACGATTATGCATATAATACGATGTTTTTTGGTATCAACATGAATATCACGTTGTATTCTTTTGAGCTCATTTTCTATGATGACTTCGATGTTTATCTGTTATTAATTTTTACCGTGATAGTGTTGTCTTTAATGATGAGAGTATCTAACGGCTGGTAGGGTAATATAACCAAATTATTACTATCTGAATTATTAGGGCGGTTATTATTAAGGAAGCAAAAGTGAATAAGACCATTAATTTGCTAAAATTACTGCCCGTAGTATTATTAAGCGCATGTACTACATCGTATCCTCCCCAGGATACAACATCGGCACCCGAGTTACCCCATCGTAACGTACTCGTTCAGCAACCTGATAACTGTAGCGTTGGCTGTCCTCAAGGAGGAAGTCAACAAACAATCTATCGCCATGTCTATACGCTCAATAATAATAGCGCCACGAAATTTGCCAACTGGGTTGCCTATAGCGTGACAAAGACCAGCCAGGCAAGCGGTCGCCCGCGGAACTGGGCGCAGGACCCCGATTTACCGCCCTCGGATACGTTGGCCCCTTCCGCCTATAAAAATGCCCATGCGCTATTAAAAGTCGACAGGGGACACCAGGCGCCGTTGGCAGGATTGGGCGGCGTATCGGACTGGCCGTCGTTAAATTATTTATCGAATATTACGCCGCAGAAATCCGCCCTGAATCAGGGAGCATGGGCTGCACTGGAAAACCGGGTGCGCGAACTTGCCAAACAGGCTGATGTATCTGTAGTGCACGTAGTGACCGGCCCCCTTTTTGAGCGGCATATCGCCACATTGCCAGAAGATGCGACGGTAGAAATTCCCAGCGGGTACTGGAAGGTTTTATTCACCGGAACGGCGCCGTCAAAAAGTGAAGGAAATTACGCTGCGTTTATTATGGATCAGAATACGCCCCGTTCGGCGAATTTTTGCGACTATCAGGTTACCGTGGAGGCTATCGAACATAAAACGAAGCCAGTGCTGACGCTGTGGTCTGCCTTGCCTGAAGCGGTAGCCAGCGAGGTGAAAACGACAAAGGGGAGTCTGGCGCAGAAGTTAGGTTGTCGATGAGAAGCGCTATACGGCGCGTAGAAAGATAATGGAGAAACCCTGTCAAGGGTCTTGATTTGCTACAGAGTGATGCAATCTCCCTTTTTTTAGTGTTACCATCGTCATGCCGGACGAAAATAGCGATTTTCGCCTGTGTCGAAGGTTGTGCGCCAATTTAGCAATGGTTGGCTAGATGGATACACAACTCACTGTCAATAAATTCATTTTCTCTTTGTATGTGATCTTGCGTATGGGTCACCACTGCAAATAAGGATATAACATGCCTGTTATTACTCTTCCTGATGGCAGCCAACGCCATTATGACCACCCTGTAAGCCCGATGGATGTTGCTCTGGACATTGGTCCTGGCCTGGCGAAAGCCACCATTGCGGGCCGTGTGAATGGCGAGCTGGTTGATGCTTCCGATCTGATTGAAAATGATGCGACGCTTTCCATCATCACCGCAAAAGATGAAGAGGGTCTGGAGATCATTCGTCACTCTTGCGCGCATCTGTTAGGTCACGCAATCAAGCAACTTTGGCCGCACACGAAAATGGCGATCGGCCCGGTTGTCGACAACGGTTTTTACTATGACGTTGATCTTGACCGCACGCTAACTCAGGAAGATGTCGAAGCGCTCGAAAAGCGGATGCATGAGCTCGCCGAGAAAAATTACGACGTTATCAAGAAGAAAGTCAGCTGGCACGAAGCGCGTGAAACCTTCGTGAAGCGTGGTGAAAGCTACAAAGTTTCCATTCTTGATGAAAACATTGCTCATGATGACAAGCCAGGCTTGTACCATCATGAAGAATATGTCGACATGTGTCGTGGTCCGCACGTGCCGAATATGCGTTTCTGCCATCACTTTAAACTGATGAAAACTGCTGGCGCATACTGGCGCGGTGACAGCAATAATAAGATGCTGCAGCGTATTTACGGTACGGCATGGGCAGATAAAAAAGCTCTGAACGCTTATCTGCAGCGCCTGGAAGAGGCCGCAAAACGCGACCACCGTAAAATTGGTAAGCAGCTCGACCTGTATCATATGCAGGAAGAGGCGCCGGGCATGGTGTTCTGGCATAACGACGGCTGGACTATCTTCCGCGAGCTGGAGGTCTTTGTTCGTTCTAAACTCAAAGAGTACCAGTATCAAGAAGTTAAAGGCCCGTTCATGATGGACCGTGTGCTGTGGGAAAAAACCGGGCACTGGGACAACTATAAAGATGCGATGTTCACCACGTCCTCAGAAAACCGCGAATATTGCATTAAGCCAATGAACTGCCCGGGCCACGTTCAGATCTTTAACCAGGGTCTGAAATCCTATCGTGATTTGCCGCTGCGTATGGCGGAATTCGGTAGCTGCCACCGTAACGAGCCATCAGGCGCGCTGCATGGTCTGATGCGCGTACGCGGCTTTACGCAGGATGATGCGCATATCTTCTGCACAGAAGAGCAGATCCGCGATGAAGTTAACGCTTGTATTCGTATGGTCTACGATATGTACAGCACCTTTGGCTTCGAGAAGATCGTCGTCAAGCTTTCCACTCGTCCTGACAAGCGTATTGGCAGCGATGAGATGTGGGATCGTGCTGAGGCGGATCTGGCGGTTGCGCTGGAAGAAAATAATATCCCGTTTGAGTATCAACTGGGTGAAGGCGCATTCTACGGTCCGAAAATTGAATTTACCTTATATGACTGCCTCGATCGTGCATGGCAGTGCGGTACAGTACAGCTGGACTTCTCCTTACCGTCTCGTCTGAGCGCCTCCTATGTAGGCGAAGACAACGAGCGTAAGGTACCGGTAATGATTCACCGTGCGATTCTTGGGTCGATGGAACGCTTCATCGGTATCCTGACCGAAGAGTTCGCTGGTTTCTTCCCGACATGGCTTGCGCCGGTTCAGGTAGTCGTGATGAATATTACCGATTCGCAGTCTGAATACGTTAACGAATTGACGCAGAAACTACAAAATGCGGGCATTCGTGTAAAAGCAGACTTGAGAAATGAGAAGATTGGCTTTAAAATCCGCGAGCACACTTTACGTCGTGTCCCTTATATGTTGGTCTGTGGTGATAAAGAGGTGGAAGCAGGCAAAGTTGCCGTTCGTACCCGCCGCGGTAAAGACCTGGGCAGTCTGGACGTAAATGACGTGATTGAGAAGCTGCAACAAGAGATTCGCAGCCGCAGTCTTCAACAACTGGAGGAATAAAGTATTAAAGGCGGAAAACGAGTTCAAACGGCGCGTCCGAATCGTATTAATAGCGAAATTCGCGCGCAAGAAGTTCGCTTAACAGGTCTGGAAGGCGAGCAGCTTGGTATTGTGAGTCTGAGAGAAGCTCTGGAAAAAGCTGAAGAAGCCGGAGTAGACTTAGTCGAAATCAGCCCTAACGCCGAGCCGCCGGTTTGTCGTATAATGGATTACGGCAAATTCCTCTATGAAAAGAGTAAGTCTTCTAAGGAACAGAAGAAAAAGCAAAAAGTTATCCAGGTGAAGGAAATTAAATTCCGTCCTGGGACAGATGAAGGCGACTATCAGGTAAAACTCCGCAGCCTGATTCGCTTTCTCGAAGAGGGCGATAAGGCCAAAATCACGCTGCGTTTCCGCGGTCGTGAAATGGCCCACCAGCAAATCGGTATGGAAGTGCTTAATCGCGTGAAAGACGATTTGCAAGAACTGGCAGTGGTCGAATCCTTCCCAACGAAGATCGAAGGCCGTCAGATGATCATGGTGCTTGCTCCTAAGAAGAAACAGTAAGGCCTTCAAGTAACAATTCTGTGAAGCCTTCGGGCTTCACAGGTTTTGTTCGCCTATGTTTCGTTTATTAACAATGCGAAGTGGAAGTTATTAAAATGCCAAAAATTAAGACCGTACGCGGTGCTGCTAAGCGCTTCAAAAAAACCGGTAAAGGTGGTTTTAAGCACAAGCACGCTAACCTGCGTCACATTCTGACCAAAAAAGCGACTAAACGTAAACGTCACCTGCGTCCGAAAGCCATGGTTTCTAAAGGCGATCTGGGCCTGGTTATCGCGTGCCTGCCGTACGCATAAGCCGTTAACGTTTTTAACTTTTTAATTAGAATAGATACAGGAGAGCACATATGGCTCGCGTAAAACGTGGTGTAATTGCACGCGCACGTCACAAGAAAATTTTGAAACAAGCCAAAGGCTACTACGGTGCGCGTTCTCGCGTATACCGCGTTGCCTTCCAGGCAGTTATCAAAGCTGGTCAGTATGCTTACCGTGACCGTCGTCAACGTAAGCGTCAGTTCCGTCAACTGTGGATTGCGCGTATCAACGCAGCAGCACGTCAGAACGGTATTTCTTACAGCAAATTCATCAACGGCCTGAAAAAAGCCTCTGTTGAAATCGACCGTAAGATCCTGGCTGATATCGCCGTATTCGACAAAGTCGCGTTCACCGCGCTGGTTGAAAAAGCGAAAGCAGCTCTGGCATAAGCCAGTGAAAAGAGGGAGCCTGGCTCCCTCTCTTTTATTTACTGTTCAGTGAGTTGACAATTGACCTGTAACCCTTTTCAATAAAGGATATTCGGTTTTACCACATAAGGTAACGCAAGCATGAACGCTGCTATTTTCCGTTTCTTTTTTTACTTTAGCACCTGATCCCAGGAGGCTAGCGCGTGAAAAACGAAACGAAAAACAGCGCAAAAAAGCCTCCTGATGGAGGCTTTTTTTGTATCTGAAATCGAGAGATTACGTCCAATGAACCGGTGTCTTCACCGACACAATGAGGAAAACCATGTCACATCTCGCAGAGCTGGTTGCCAATGCAGCGGCCGCCATTAACCAGGCGTCAGATGTTGCCGCGTTAGACAATGTACGCGTCGAATATTTGGGCAAGAAAGGGCATTTAACCCTTCAGATGACGACCCTACGCGATCTGCCGCCGGAAGAGCGTCCGGCAGCCGGGGCAGTCATTAACGCCGCGAAAGAGCAGGTACAACAGGCTCTTAACGCGCGTAAAGCCGAGCTGGAAAGCGCAGCGCTTAACGCCCGCCTGGCCGCTGAAACCATCGATATCTCCCTGCCGGGGCGCCGTATTGAGAACGGCGGTCTGCATCCGGTCACACGTACCATTGACCGTATTGAAAGTTTCTTCGGCGAGCTTGGTTTTACCGTGGCGACTGGCCCGGAAATCGAAGATGACTACCATAACTTCGATGCGTTAAACATTCCGGGTCATCATCCGGCCCGCGCCGATCATGATACCTTCTGGTTTGACGCGACCCGTCTGCTGCGGACCCAGACGTCTGGCGTCCAGATCCGGACGATGAAAGCGCAGCAACCGCCGATCCGCATTATTGCGCCGGGCCGTGTATACCGTAATGACTACGACCAGACGCATACTCCGATGTTCCATCAGATGGAAGGTCTGATTGTTGATACCAACATCAGCTTCACCAACCTCAAAGGTACGCTGCACGACTTCCTGCGTAATTTCTTTGAGGAGGATCTGCAGATTCGCTTCCGTCCTTCTTATTTTCCGTTTACCGAACCTTCTGCGGAAGTGGATGTGATGGGTAAAAACGGCAAATGGCTGGAAGTGCTGGGCTGCGGGATGGTGCATCCGAATGTGCTGCGTAATGTCGGTATCGATCCGGAAATCTATTCTGGCTTCGCTTTTGGTATGGGGATGGAACGTCTGACCATGTTGCGTTACGGCGTCACCGACCTGCGTTCATTCTTCGAAAACGATCTGCGTTTCCTCAAACAGTTTAAATAAAGGCAGGATAAAACAATGAAATTCAGCGAACTGTGGTTACGCGAGTGGGTTAACCCGGCAATTGATAGCGATGCGTTGGCTAACCAGATTACGATGGCTGGCCTGGAAGTAGACGGCGTTGAGCCGGTCGCGGGAAGCTTCAATGGCGTTGTGGTTGGGGAAGTGGTTGAGTGCGCCCAGCATCCGAACGCTGACAAATTGCGTGTAACGAAAGTCAACGTCGGCGGAGAACGCCTGTTGGATATCGTCTGCGGCGCGCCAAACTGTCGTCAGGGGCTGAAAGTAGCGGTGGCCACCATTGGCGCCATCCTGCCGGGCGATTTCAAAATTAAAGCGGCGAAACTGCGCGGCGAACCGTCTGAAGGGATGCTGTGCTCCTTCTCCGAACTGGGGATTTCCGACGATCACAGCGGCATTATCGAACTGCCGGCGGATGCGCCGCTGGGTACCGATATCCGTGAATACCTGAAGCTCGACGACAATACCATCGAAATTAGCGTCACGCCGAACCGTGCGGATTGCTTAGGTATCATCGGCGTTGCGCGTGATGTGGCGGTACTGAACAAAGCGCCGCTCCAGGAGCCTGAAATGGCGCCGGTTACGGCAACCATCAGCGATACGCTGCCGATTACGGTAGAGGCCGCTGATGCGTGTCCACGCTATCTGGGCCGGGTGGTAAAAGGCATCAATGTTAACGCGCCGACGCCGCTGTGGATGAAAGAGAAACTGCGTCGCTGCGGTATTCGCTCCATCGATGCGGTGGTTGACGTCACCAACTATGTGTTGCTCGAACTGGGTCAGCCAATGCATGCTTTCGATAAAGATCGCATTGATGGCGGTATTGTCGTGCGGATGGCAAAAGAGGGTGAAACCGTCGTCCTGCTGGACGGTAGCGAAGCGACGTTAAATGCGGACACGCTGGTGATCGCCGATCACCATAAGGCGCTGGGGATAGCCGGTATTTTTGGCGGCGAACATTCCGGCGTGAACGGCGAAACGCAAAATGTGCTGCTGGAATGTGCGTACTTTAATCCGCTGTCTATCACCGGTCGCGCTCGCCGCCACGGTCTGCATACCGATGCGTCTCATCGCTACGAGCGCGGGGTAGACCCGGCGCTGCAATATAAAGCGATAGAGCGCGCTACTCGTCTGCTTCTTGATATCTGTGGCGGTGATGCGGGTCCGATAATTGATGTGAGCAACGAAGCAACGTTGCCGAAACGCGCCACCATTACGCTGCGTCGCAGTAAACTGGATCGCCTGATCGGGCATCATATTGCGGATGAGCAGGTCAGTGATATTCTGCGTCGTCTGGGCTGTGAAGTGACCGAAGGGCAGGACGAGTGGAAAGCCGTGGCGCCGACCTGGCGTTTCGATATGGAGATTGAAGAAGATCTGGTGGAAGAGGTGGCCCGCGTTTACGGTTATAACAATATTCCGGACGAGCCAATCCAGGCCGGTTTAATCATGGGGACGCACCGTGAAGCCGATCTGTCGTTGAAGCGGGTTAAAACCATGCTGAACGACAAAGGCTATCAGGAAGTGATTACCTATAGCTTTGTCGATCCTAAAGTACAACAGCTTATCCATCCAGGCGCAGAAGCGCTGCTGCTGCCAAACCCTATCTCCGTTGAGATGTCGGCGATGCGTCTGTCTCTGTGGAGCGGATTGCTGACGACGGTGGTCTATAACCAAAACCGCCAGCAGAATCGCGTGCGTATTTTTGAAACCGGTTTACGTTTCGTTCCGGATACACAAGCCAATCTGGGTATTCGACAGGATCTGATGCTGGCTGGCGTGATTTGCGGCAACCGCTATGATGAGCACTGGAACCTGGCAAAAGAGACCGTTGATTTCTATGATTTGAAAGGCGATCTGGAAGCAGTACTGGATTTAACCGGCAAACTGGGTGATATCCAGTTTAAGGCGGAGATGAATCCGGCTCTGCATCCGGGACAGTCTGCGGCGATTTATCTGAAAGATGAACGTATTGGTTTTATTGGGGTTGTTCACCCTGAACTGGAACGTAAACTGGATCTGAATGGTCGTACGCTGGTGTTTGAACTGGAATGGAATAAGCTCGCAGACCGTATCGTGCCGCAGGCGCGGGAGATTTCACGCTTCCCGGCCAACCGTCGCGATATTGCGGTTGTTGTTGCAGAAAACGTTCCCGCAGCGGATATTTTATCCGAATGTAAGAAAGTTGGCGTAAATCAGGTAGTTGGCGTAAACTTATTTGACGTGTACCGCGGTAAGGGTGTTGCGGAGGGTTATAAGAGCCTCGCTATCAGCCTGATCCTTCAGGATACCAACCGTACACTCGAAGAAGAGGAGATTGCCGCTACCGTCGCCAAATGTGTAGAGGCATTAAAAGAGCGATTCCAGGCATCATTGAGGGATTGAACCTATGGCGCTTACAAAAGCTGAAATGTCAGAATATCTGTTTGATAAGCTTGGGCTTAGCAAGCGGGATGCCAAAGAACTGGTTGAACTGTTTTTCGAAGAGATCCGTCGTGCTCTGGAAAACGGTGAGCAGGTGAAACTCTCTGGTTTTGGTAACTTCGATCTGCGTGATAAAAATCAACGTCCGGGGCGTAACCCGAAAACGGGTGAAGATATTCCTATTACAGCACGGCGCGTGGTGACCTTCAGACCCGGGCAGAAGTTAAAGAGCCGGGTCGAGAACGCTTCGCCCAAAGAAGAGTAATCAGATCCAGGCATAACATCCATCAGTGTGTATTGCGGCAGATACGCTGCCATCCCGAAAGTAGATCAGCGGGATGACAGCGTATCTGTTAGCCTGAAAGATGACTCGTATAACTAAAAAGGCCGCATTGCGGCCTTTTTTCTTTCAAGTAAAGGATACCCACCGTAAAATCACGCTACCTCTTTTCAGCTGAATGGATAACATGCTGACTTTTGCCCGCCAACAACAGCGACGAAACGTTCGCTGGCTTCTGAGCCTGTCACTGCTGGTGCTACTGGCTACACTTCTGAGCTTATGCGCAGGCGAACAGTGGATTGCCCCCGGTGACTGGTTAAGCGCCCGGGGGGAACTGTTTGTCTGGCAAATTCGCCTTCCCCGCACGCTTGCGGTATTGCTGGTTGGCGCTGCGCTGGCGCTATCTGGCGCCGTGATGCAGGCGCTGTTTGAAAATCCACTTGCTGAACCGGGCCTGCTCGGCGTTTCGAATGGGGCCGGTGTTGGGCTTATTGCCGCCGTCTTACTGGGGCAGGGGCAACTGCCTGGATGGGCGCTGGGACTGTGCGCTATAGCCGGCGCGCTCATTATTACGTTAATCCTGCTGCGTTTTGCGCGCCGCCATCTCTCTACCAGCCGCTTGTTGTTGGCGGGCGTCGCGCTGGGCATTATCTGTAGCGCGCTGATGACGTGGGCTATCTATTTTTCCACCTCTTTCGATCTGCGGCAATTAATGTACTGGATGATGGGAGGATTCGGCGGCGTTGACTGGCAGCAGAGCTGGCTAATGATTGCGCTCATCCCAGTACTCATCTGGATATGTTGCCAGTCGCAACCGCTGAATATGCTGGCGCTAGGGGAAACCTCGGCGCGGCAGCTTGGCCTGCCGCTGTGGTTCTGGCGCAATTTGTTGGTCGTCGCCACCGGCTGGATGGTGGGCGTCAGCGTGGCGATGGCGGGGGCGATTGGTTTTATCGGTCTGGTTATTCCGCACATCCTGCGCTTATGTGGTTTAACCGATCACCGGGTTTTACTTCCCGGCTGCGCGCTGGCCGGGGCTATCGCCCTGCTATTGGCTGATGTGGTCGCCCGACTGGCGCTGGCGTCGGCTGAACTGCCTATCGGGGTGGTCACCGCCACATTGGGGGCGCCAGTGTTTATCTGGCTGCTGCTCAAATCCGCGCGTTAGCGCATCGGTAAACAACTGCTTTCATCATTCGCAGTCTATGATTAAAGGCTAACGATGAAACCCGCTATTCTACCGACATCAGGGAGACACCATGCAAAACTCGCTTCTTAATACTCACGTTACGACGATTGATGGAGAGGTCACTACACTTGAAAAATATGCCGGAAAAGTGCTGCTCATTGTAAACGTCGCCTCCAGATGTGGCCTGACGCCGCAATATGAACAGCTGGAAAATATCCAGAAGGCGTGGGCAGATCAGGGGTTTGTCGTGTTGGGTTTTCCCTGCAACCAGTTTATGGGGCAGGAGCCAGGCAGCGAAGAAGAGATTAAAACCTATTGCGCCAGCACCTGGCACGTCACGTTCCCGATGTTCAGTAAAATTGATGTGAATGGCGACGCGCGCCATCCGCTGTATCAAAAACTGATAGCCGCTGCGCCAACGGCAGTCGCGCCGGAGAAGAGCGGCTTTTACGAACGGATGGTAAGCAAAGGGCGTACGCCACTCTATCCGGATGATATTCTGTGGAATTTTGAAAAATTTTTGGTAGGCCGGGATGGTCAGGTAGTACAGCGTTTTTCGCCGGATATGACGCCTGAAGATCCTATTGTGATGGAAAGCATAAAAATCGCGTTGGCAAAATAATGTCTCAATTGATGCAATTAAAGGATGTCGCCGAGAGCACCCGCCTGGGGCCGCTTTCCGGCGAAGTAAGCGCAGGAGAGATCCTTCATCTTGTCGGGCCGAACGGCGCCGGAAAAAGCACGCTACTGGCGCGTATGGCGGGGTTAACCTCAGGCGAGGGGAGCATCAGGTTTGGCGGAGCGCCGCTGGAGGCATGGGCGACGGCAACGCTTGCCCAACACCGCGCTTATCTTGCGCAACAGCAAAATCCGCCGTTCGCCATGCCAGTCTGGCATTACCTGACATTGCATCAACCTGATAAAACGCGAACCGGGCAGCTTAACGAGGTGGCCGATATGCTTGGATTGGGCGACAAACTGGGGCGAAGCGTGAATCAGCTTTCCGGTGGCGAGTGGCAGCGCGTTCGCCTTGCTGCCGTTGTACTACAAATTCATCCTGACGCTAATCCGGTCGGTCAATTATTGCTGCTTGATGAGCCGATGAACAGTCTCGATGTTGCGCAACAAAACGCTCTGGATCGGGTATTACATCATTTGTGTCAGGTAGGAATTGCGATTGTGATGAGTAGCCACGATCTGAACCACACGCTGCGCCATGCGCATAAAGCCTGGTTACTAAAGCGCGGTAAACTCATTGCCTGCGGCCGCCGGGAAGAGGTGCTCACCCCCTCTTATCTGGCGCAAGCCTACGGTCTGCGCTTTCGACGACTCGACGTTGAGGGGCATCCAATGCTCATTTCGGCCACTTAAGTAAAATCGTTTCTTGAAAAGCAGGTAATTTCGACGCTAAATTAATACCAAAATAAAAACAGAGGATTGTTGCGGCATGCGTTTTTGGCTTCTTGTTATCACAGCATTGTTCCTGGCAGGATGCAGTACTCATCGGGCACCGGCGCCAAACGCCAGATTATCAGACTCCATTACCGTCATTGCGGGTCTGAACGATCAGTTGCAGTCCTGGCGCGGTACGCCATACCGTTACGGCGGCATGAGTCGCAGAGGTGTGGACTGTTCCGGCTTTGTGGTAGTCACTATGCGCGACAAGTTTGATTTGCAGTTGCCTCGTGATACGCGTGAACAATCAAAAATCGGCACCAGAATCGATAAAGATGAATTGCTGCCCGGAGATTTGGTTTTCTTTAAAACCGGTTCGGGCGAAAGTGGTTTACATGTTGGTATTTACGATACAAATAATGAGTTTATTCATGCCTCTACCAGTCGTGGCGTGATGCGTTCATCGCTGGATAATGTGTACTGGCGAAAAAACTTCTGGCAGGCACGGCGAATTTAACCTCGCAGACGATATAAATTTTATAGTCTATTTTTAACATACCGTCGGTTGAACTTATGACATCTGTTGTCATCATATATAATGATATAACCGTAGCATTTACAAACGTACTTTTATTAAAAACGGGCGTGCTCACGCCCTGTTAAAAGTACAACATTGGATATTGGTTTATAATCAGAGTAAGTTAAAAAAAGGAACCGGTTTACCGGTAAACAAGAAAAATGATGACGCTTCAATTAGTATCTGAAGTTACGTCTGTTTCCGTCCGTAGTGACTGGATGGCGAATAGCGCCCTAACCATGGGACTGGCGTAATGATTGCTTCACTTGATGAGCTTTACCATTCCGAACTCTTTTTCCTTCCCGTCATGGATGAAAACGCTCGGCTTGTTGGTTTAGAGATTATTGCAACGTTTGCCGCTGAAGACGGCGCCGTGCGGATGCCGACTGAGTTGGTAGCGCCTCGCCTTTCGGTGGAGGAACAATACTGTCTGTTTGTTGAAAAACTGGCGTTGTTAGAAACCTGTCAGCACTTTTTTATTCAGCATAAACTTATTGCATGGCTTAATTTACCGCCTGCAATTAGTGACTTATTATTATTAGATAGCGAACTTTTTTCCCGGGCAGCACGCTTTCCGTTTCTTGAATTAGCTATAAATGAGAATTATCCTGGGTTAAACCAAGGCAAAAACAATGAAACGTTAGCTAATCTGGCAATGCATTTCCCATTAATGCTGGCAAATTTTGGGGCAGGCGAGGCGTCGACTAAAGCTATTTTCGATGGACTTTTCAAACGAGTCATGTTGGATAAAAACTTTATTCAGCAGCGTGCTGAAATGATCTCATTCGAACCATTCATGCACGCCATCGTTGCCCAGATCTCCTCCAGCTGCGAGTCGCTGATGATTGCCGGTATTGATACTGAGGCGATGTTTGCGCGCGCAGCGCCATTGGGGTTTAGCGCATTCCAGGGCGGACTATGGCCTCCGGTGCCGGTAAACCAGCTCATTAAACTCGTTCAGCGATAACCTTTCTGTTTGCCGGTGTTTAACCGGTGATTAACCGTCTACACTGAAGACAGGAGGCCCTATGACCCTGTCTTTTACTGCCCGTTGGCGCGATGAACTGCCAGCAACGTATACCGCGCTTTTACCCACACCGTTAAAAAATGCGCGACTGATTTGGTATAACGACGAACTGGCGCAGCAGTTAGCCATTCCCGCGTCGTTATTTGACGTTACCAATGGCGCTGGCGTTTGGGGCGGCGAAACCTTATTACCCGGTATGTCGCCTGTCGCGCAGGTATATAGCGGGCATCAGTTCGGCGTCTGGGCGGGACAACTCGGCGACGGACGCGGTATTTTGCTGGGCGAACAGCTCCTGGCGGATGGCTCGACCCTCGACTGGCATCTGAAAGGCGCCGGATTAACACCCTATTCGCGAATGGGGGATGGACGCGCCGTCCTGCGTTCAACCATACGAGAAAGTCTTGCCAGCGAAGCCATGCATTATCTGGGTATTCCCACTACGCGCGCGTTATCTATCGTAGCCAGCGATACGCCGGTTCAGCGAGAGACGCAGGAAACGGGCGCCATGTTAATGCGTCTGGCACAAAGTCATATGCGTTTTGGTCATTTCGAACATTTCTATTACCGCCGTGAGCCGGAAAAAGTTCAGCAACTGGCTGATTTCGCTATTCGTCATTACTGGCCGCAATGGCAGGATGTCCCGGAAAAATATGCTTTGTGGTTTGAAGAGGTGGCGGCGCGTACCGGAAGACTTATCGCCGAGTGGCAAACCGTCGGTTTTTCGCACGGCGTTATGAATACGGATAACATGTCGATTCTGGGGCTGACCATCGACTATGGCCCCTTTGGTTTTCTCGATGACTACGATCCCGGCTTCATTGGTAACCATTCCGATCATCAGGGACGTTACCGCTTCGATAATCAACCGTCGGTGGCGCTGTGGAATTTACAACGTCTGGCGCAGACGCTAACCCCTTTTATTGAGATCGACGCGTTAAACAGAGCGCTGGATCGTTACCAGGACGCGTTGTTAACGCACTATGGGCAGCGAATGCGCCAGAAGCTGGGCTTCTTTACCGAGCAAAAAGACGATAACGCTTTACTGAATGAATTGTTTAGTCTGATGGCGCGCGAAGGGAGTGATTATACCCGTACATTTCGGATGTTAAGCCATACGGAGCAACAGAGCGCTTCCTCGCCGTTGCGGGATACGTTTATCGATCGCACGGCGTTCGATGCCTGGTTCGAACGCTACCGGGCGCGATTGCGCACAGAGGCGGTGGATGACGCGCTGCGCCAGCAGCAGATGCAACGCGTGAATCCTGCGGTTGTGTTGCGCAACTGGCTGGCGCAACGCGCGATAGATGCGGCTGAACAAGGAGACATGGCGGAACTGCATCGGTTGCATGAAGTTTTACGTCAACCTTTTACCGATCGAGATGATGACTATGCCAGCCGACCACCGGAGTGGGGAAAGCGGCTGGAGGTCAGTTGTTCAAGTTAGCCTGATGCCAGCAGCATCGTCTGCTGGCGGGAGCGCTATTTGGTTAACAGTAGTTTACCGGCCTGAGTTTTGCGCAACAGATACTCCTGACCGTTGTGATCGATAATGACTTTGCCGTCCGGACCTAATAGCGCCTGACTGTTGACGCGCCGTTCAGCGGCAGGGAGAAGCGTTTCATTGTCCATTTCCTTAGGGTGAGGCAGCTCGGTGTTATCCATACGCGACATGTTATTTATTAATAATCAAACTCACAATGATTATTATTATCAATAATTAATGCGATAACAGCAAGAGCTAATTCTGTGGAGTGATATACGCGCGCGGAGAGAAAAGGGCGGGTAACGCATCGAAGAAACGCCCATCCCGGCAGGATGGGCGAGCTATTAAAAGCGGCTATCTACCGCCGCGGCAAGTTTTTCCAACAAAACTTCCGTATCTTCCCAGTTCAGGCAGGGATCGGTAATGGACTGACCATAGATTAATGGTTGACCGCTGATAATTTTTTGCGTGCCTTCCCGTAAAAAACTCTCGGCCATAATCCCGGCTATTGCCGTGGAGCCATTACGAATCTGCTGGCAAATATCATCACATACCTCCAACTGGCGGCGATGCTGTTTTTGACAGTTGCCGTGGCTGAAGTCGACGACCAGATGTTCCGGCAGATCAAATTCATGCAACGTGTCGCAGGCGGCGGCAATATCTTCAGCGTGGTAGTTCGGTTTTTTACCGCCGCGCATGATGATGTGCCCATACGGGTTGCCACTCGTCTGGTAGATGGTCATCTGTCCGTCTTTATCCGGCGAGAGAAACATATGGCTGGCGCGGGAGGCGCGAATAGCGTCAACGGCAATGCGAGTATTGCCATCCGTACCATTTTTAAAGCCGACCGGACAAGAGAGCGCAGAAGCCATTTCCCGATGGATTTGGCTTTCGGTGGTACGCGCGCCAATCGCTCCCCAACTGATCAGATCGGCAATAAACTGGCCGGTGACCATATCAAGAAATTCTGTGGCGGTCGGTACTCCCAGTTCGTTCACCTGCAATAGCAAGCGACGCGCCAGTTCAAGCCCATAATTGACGCGGTAACTTCCATTCAAGTCGGGATCGGAAATCAGGCCTTTCCATCCCACGACGGTGCGCGGTTTTTCAAAATAGGTGCGCATGACGATTTCCAGACGCGCCTGATGCTTTTGGCGTTGTGTCTGGAGCTGCGTCGCGTATTCCATAGCAGCATTCAGATCGTGAATCGAACAGGGGCCAATGACGACCAGTAGCCGTGGATCTTCACCATTTAAAATCTTTTCTATCCGGCGTCGGGAGTCGGTAACGTGACTGGCGACGGAGGACGATACAGGATACCGCTGCGCGAGTTCGGTCGGTGTTACCAGGCTGTCGATACGCGCAGTACGGAGTTCGTCGGTTCTGTTCATTACAAGTCTCAGAAATTTGTTGCTTCAACGGCAGGACTACCGGGAAGTGATGGGCATCACGATAAACCAATCCCTGCTGATTTCAAGTGCGAGGCGTGTCACACCTCGCAGGCAGAACAACATGATAACAAAAACCAAACCATTAAACTAGTTTGCTAGTACATTCTGCGGTTAAGCCCCATAATATCGAGAATCTTGGTGGCTATCTCTTCAACGGAATAATTGGTGCTGTTCAGGCAGGGGATCTGATTCTTACGATACAGCGCTTCAACCTCCGCCACTTCCATGCGGCACTGACGCAACGAGGCATAGCGACTGTTTTCACGGCGTTCTTCGCGAATAGCCGCCAGGCGTTCAGGGTCAATTGTCAGGCCGAACAGTTTATGTTGTAGCGGTTTTAACGATGTGGGCAGCGTCAAATTATCCATATCATCGGCGATGAAAGGGTAGTTAGCCGCACGAATGCCGAATTGCATCGCCAGATAGAGGCTGGTGGGCGTTTTTCCACAGCGCGAAACGCCAAGTAAAATGACCTGAGCCTGATCGAGGTTGCGCAATGAAATGCCATCATCATGCGCCAGGGTATAATCGATAGCGGCAATACGGGCGTCATACTTGTTCAGGTTACCCGGATTAAGCCCATGAGTACGATGAGCGATCGGCGTCGGATCCAGTTTCATCTCCTGCTGAAGCGGCGCCACCAGCGCCTGGACGATATCCTGGCAGAAACCTTCGCTCTGTAAGATGATGGCGCGAATTTCAGGTAAAACAATCGAGTAAAATACCAGCGGGCGAACGCCGGTTTGCTGATAAATGGCGTCAATTTGGTCTTTGACGGCGCGGGCGCGACTTTCGTTCTCCACGAATGGCAGCGTGATGCTGCTGATCGTCACCGGAAACTGCGACATAACCGCGTGACCCAGGACCTCGGCGGTGATGGCGGTACCATCAGAAATATAGAAAACATGGCGATCAACAACATTATCCATTCTGTTCATCCTGAAGAGTAAACATAATTATCTGAAAGCATAAATTAAAAGTAACGGGAAACGTATAACTTGTCGCTTATTTTATAAAATGACAGACACTTTTTATAATTAATGAAAAGTGTGTTTCATTTCCTGGAAACGCAGTTTATACCGGGGGTGATTAAGGGAATGCCGTGCTATGCGCGGGTTTGCGCAACTACGTAAACAATCTGAAAAAATGAAAAAATAAATTTGCTTGAACGATTCACCGTTTTTTTCGCGGGTTTAAGTATGCCAGGATAAATACGCAACTATGTGTTTCTTAAACTCGTTCATTTATCACAAAAGGATTGTTCGATGTCCAACAATGGCTCGTCACCGCTGGTGCTTTGGTATAACCAACTCGGCATGAATGATGTAGACAGAGTTGGGGGCAAAAATGCCTCCCTGGGTGAAATGATTACTAACCTTTCCGGCATGGGCGTATCCGTTCCGAATGGTTTTGCAACCACTGCCGATGCGTTTAACCAGTTTTTGGATCAAAGCGGCGTAAATCAGCGCATTTATGAGCTGCTGGATAAGACAGATATTGATGATGTCTCCCAGCTGGCGAAAGCGGGCGCGCAGATCCGCCAGTGGATTATCGACACTCCTTTCCAGCCGGAGCTGGAAAACGCCATCCGCGATGCCTATGCGCAGCTTTCGTCGGATGATGAAAATGCCTCTTTTGCCGTGCGTTCCTCCGCCACGGCGGAAGACATGCCAGATGCTTCGTTTGCGGGTCAACAGGAAACGTTTCTTAACGTTCAGGGCTTCGATGCGGTACTGGTGGCAGTGAAACACGTATTTGCTTCTCTGTTTAACGATCGCGCCATCTCTTATCGCGTTCACCAAGGATATGATCATCGCGGCGTAGCGCTTTCCGCTGGCGTGCAGCGGATGGTTCGCTCCGATCTCGCCTCGTCAGGGGTGATGTTCTCTATCGATACCGAATCCGGTTTTGACCAGGTGGTCTTTATCACCTCAGCATGGGGACTGGGCGAAATGGTGGTGCAGGGCGCGGTTAACCCGGATGAATTTTATGTCCATAAGCCAACCCTGGCGGCAGGCCGTCCGGCCATCGTACGCCGCACCATGGGGTCGAAAAAAATCCGCATGGTTTACGCCGCCACCCAGGAGCACGGCAAGCAAGTGAAGATTGAAGATGTGCCGCAGGAACAGCGCGACATTTTTTCGCTCACCAACGAAGAAGTGCAGGAACTGGCGAAACAAGCGGTGCAGATTGAGCAGCACTATGGTCGTCCGATGGATATCGAATGGGCGAAAGACGGTCATACCGGTAAGCTCTTTATTGTGCAGGCACGTCCGGAAACCGTGCGCTCCCGTGGCCAGGTGATGGAGCGTTATACGCTACATGCGCAGGGGAAAATCATTGCCGAAGGTCGCGCCATTGGGCATCGTATCGGCGCGGGTACGGTGAAAGTTATTCACGATATCGGCGAAATGAACCGTATTGAGCCTGGCGATGTGCTTGTCACCGATATGACCGACCCGGACTGGGAACCGATCATGAAAAAAGCGGCGGCGATTGTCACTAACCGTGGCGGGCGTACCTGTCATGCGGCAATTATCGCCCGCGAATTGGGTATTCCGGCGGTAGTCGGCTGCGGCGACGCCACCGAACGCATGAAAGATGGCGAAAAAGTAACCGTCTCCTGCGCAGAAGGTGATACCGGTTATGTTTATGCCGACATGCTGGATTTCAGCGTAAAAAGCTCCAGCGTAGACACCATGCCAGAGCTACCGCTGAAGGTCATGATGAATGTCGGCAACCCGGACAGGGCATTTGACTTTGCCTGCTTGCCGAATGAAGGTGTAGGTCTGGCGCGACTGGAATTCATCATTAACCGTATGATTGGCGTTCACCCGCGTGCGCTGCTGGAGTTTGACGACCAGGATGCCGCGCTGCAAAACGACATTCGTGAGATGATGAAAGGGTTTGACTCGCCGCGTGAATTTTACGTTGGTCGACTGACGGAAGGGATCGCGACGTTAGGCGCCGCCTTCTACCCGAAACGCGTTATCGTTCGTCTGTCTGACTTTAAGTCCAACGAATACGCCAACCTGGTCGGCGGCGAACGCTATGAGCCGCATGAAGAAAACCCTATGCTGGGCTTCCGCGGCGCGGGCCGTTACGTCGCAGAAAGTTTCCGCGATTGTTTTGCGCTGGAATGCGAAGCGGTGAAACGCGTGCGCAACGATATGGGCCTTACCAACGTCGAAATCATGATCCCGTTCGTGCGGACGGTCGACCAGGCGAAAGCGGTCATCGAAGAGCTGGCGCGCCAGGGGCTTAAACGCGGCGAGAACGGGCTGAAGATCATCATGATGTGCGAGATCCCGTCCAATGCCTTGCTGGCTGAACAGTTCCTCGAATATTTTGATGGCTTCTCGATTGGTTCTAACGACATGACGCAGCTGGCGCTGGGGCTGGATCGCGATTCCGGCGTGGTGTCTGAACTGTTTGACGAGCGTAACGACGCGGTGAAAGCGCTACTGTCGATGGCGATCCGCGCGGCGAAAAAACAGGGCAAATATGTTGGAATTTGCGGCCAGGGCCCGTCCGACCATGAAGACTTTGCCGCCTGGCTGATGGAAGAGGGGATCGACAGCCTGTCGCTGAACCCGGACACCGTGGTTCAGACCTGGCTGAGTCTGGCGGAACTGAAGAAGTAGTGTGATACCGGATGGCGGCGTTAACGTCGCCATCCGACAATTTACACCGCGGTGTGCTCCTGGCGCAGCCGCTCAATAATATCCTGCCGCAACAGAAACTTCTGCACTTTGCCAGAGGCGGTTCTGGGCAGTTTTTCTACGATGACGATCCGTTCCGGATATTTATACTTCGCTACCCGTTTTCGACTGAAAAAAGCGGTCACTTCTTCCAGCGCCAGCGAAAGGTGCGGCGGTTTTAAGACCACATACGCGCATGAACGTTCGCCTAAGCGTTCATCAGGCATAGCAACGACGCAAGCATCGTGTATGCGGGGGTGTTGCAATAAAATATCCTCCACCTCGCGACTGCTGATATTTTCACCTCCACGTATAATAATATCCTTTTTGCGCCCGGTAATTTTGATATAACCGTCTTCATCCATGCGGCAGAGGTCGCCGCTGTAATACCAGCCCTCATTATCCAGTGCGCGGGCGGTAAGTTCCGGCTCGTCCAGGTATCCCATAAAAACGTTCGGCCCGCGCGAGGCTTCTTCGCCTTCGTGGCCTGCTGGAAGCGTATTGCGATCTTCATCCACGATTTTAATTTCTACACCGGTGGCGGCATAACCATCGGTGTTCATCATGCGTGAAGTCGAATCACCCAGATTAACCATCGAGTGCGGAGAACTTTCTGTAGAACCGTAAATACTCAATAATTTGATACCGCGCTGCTGGCAGTCGCGGGCAACCTTTTTGGGAATAGTCGTGCCGCCGCATAAGAAGAATCGCAGTGAGGTGAGGTCGGCAGGCTGTTGCTCAACGGCACAAAGCAGATCGTAAATAAACGGCGTCGCGCCTGACATACAGGTACAGCGTTGCTGCGCTAATAAGGTAAGGCAGGCTTCTGGGGTAAAGATGTCCAGCAATACGCTACGCGCCCCGATTAAAAAGGGCGCGGTGACGCCGTGTAAAAATCCGGTGGCGTGGCCCAGTGGCGCAGGCATCAGGAACACATCTTGCCAGGTTAAATTCAACCGCGCGCAATACGCCCGTTCGCTGGCAAGAATATTATTGTGGGTCAACATTACCCCTTTCGGCATTCCTTCTGTGCCGGAGGTAAACAGCACTGCCGCCAGTTCATCACCGTGAATGTTAATGTCTGACTGCAACGGTTCGCTGCGGTCGATGATTTGACTAAGCGCAAGCGCTGTGGTGGCAGGCGCCAGTTTATCCACGCCGACAATATGCGTCAGATGGCGCAGTTGATTTTGTAGCGGAAGGATAAGATCGACCGGACGATTCTGTTTGAACACGGTGGGGGCGAAGAATATTTTAGCCTGACATTTGTTCAGCACCCAAACCAGCTCTGCTTCTCGCCAGGCGGGAAGTAGCGGGACAGATACCGCGCCCGTTTTCAGGCAGGCCAGATAAATGAGGGTAAACTCACACCAGCCCGGAAGCTGAAAGGCCACGCGATCGCCCGGTTGGATCCCCTGAGACAGTAACCAGTTTGCCAGGCGGCTTGCCGCGCAGTCGAGTGCGGCGTAGGTCCAGGACGCGCCATGATTATCGACCACGGCGATTTTATCGGGTACGGCGCGTGCGGTTTGCCGCCAGTAGTCGCCCAGTGAAGCATCGCCCCAGTAGCCGGACTCGCGATAGGTTTTCCGCCGCGCGGCGTCAAACGTTAATGTAACACTCATTGACTTGTTCTCTATTAATACAAATGACGTAATCTCCGGGGGCAAGCCGAATAAGACGCCGTAGCGTCGTTATCCGGTGTTTCAGAGCGTCAGCCGTAGCGAAACTCAACGCCGAACGTTCCCGCCGGGTATTCCCATTTTTCGAGAAGAGTATTGCCGCAGAGAACCCTGCAGGTTCCGCATTCCAGGCAGCCCGCAGAGTCAAAATGAATATTTCCCGCATCGTCCAGCTTATAGAGTCCGGCAGGGCAGGCTTTTATTAATTTAGTAAACTCCTGCATGTCAGGCGAGGATCGCAAAATGATATGTGGGTGTCCTTCATCTACGTAAAATTTATTTACGCCCAATTTGACGTCAACATTCACCTTATTGTCCGAACTCATAATGCCGTAGCCCCTTTTATGCCGTCTTTTAATAGATTCACCAGTCCAATTTTTTTCGCATGTGACAGGATAGTTTTACGCAACGGTGGGACTGGACCGCCATCAACGGTGAACAGATCGCCCACAATGTTTGCCGCCATTCGCGGGTACTCGGTAAAAAGCCGTGGGTTTTCCATTAATCCGGGGAGTTTGCGGAAATGCCGCATATCGCGTAACACGCCGTTTTTCTCCAGCGCGCGTTTGTACCCGGCAAGACTTGCGGCGGAAAAATCTTGCCGCGCTTTAGCGTCAATGGCGGTTTGAGCGGCCGCTTGCGCGGACGCGATGGCTAAATCCATGCCGCGGACGGTATAGCCGAGATTCAGACAAAGACCGGCGGCGTCGCCGACAATCATCACACCGTCATTTGCCAGCTCCGGCATCATTGCTATGCCGCCTTCGGGCACCATATGAGCGGAGTATTCAAGCAGCGTTCCCCCCTGAATCAAAGGGCGTATTGCCGGATGCTGTTTAAAATCTTCCAGCATTTGCGGTACGCTTTTGGTCGCGTGAGCAATGTCGCCCAGGCCACATACCAGCCCCAGAGAAACCGAATCGCGGTTGGTATAAAGAAACCCGCCGCCCATGAGCCCGTTGGAGGGCGCGCCAGCGAATAACCAGGCGGCGCCTTCATGGGACGCCAGATTAAAGCGCTCTTCAATAAGTGCCGGAGAGAGCCCAATCAACTCTTTTACGCCGACGGCATAGTGATGCGCAGAAGAGACAGGCACCATGTCCAGTGAACGGCCCAGCATGGAATTCACGCCGTCCGCGAGAATCACAATATTCGCATCCAGAATATCATCCCCGGCCTGAACGCCAGTGACGCGATTGCCTTCACGTACCAGAGCGTCGACCCGTACACCCGGGATAAACTGCGCGCCAGCCTGTTCCGCCTGAGCCATTAACCACGGGTCCAGTTTGTTGCGCAGTACGGTATATGACGTAAGGAGCGGAGTAGGGGGCGCGCGGTGAAAATCAAGTGTGACGGCGCTTTCTTCGGTTAAAAAGGAGATTTTTTCACGGGTAACGACGCGTTCGATGGGGGCGGACGTTGCGAATCCCGGCATAATACTTTCGATACTGTGAGCGTAGAGCCGGCCACCGGTCATATTTTTGCTGCCCGCGCTGTTTCCGCGTTCAATAACCAGTACATCCAGTCCCGCTTTTGCCATCACATACGCGGCGACCGTTCCTGCTACGCCTGCACCCACCACAATAGCGTCAAATTTATCATCCGACATGCTTTATGCTCCTTTCCCGCCGTATCGACGACGAGAGATGTGCGTTGAAAAAGGAATTAGCGGCTTAACTGGTCGATGAGGGCAGGAACAACCTTATAGATATCGCCCACCAGACCATAATCGGCATAATTGAAAATGGGCGCGTTTTTATCTTTGTTAATTGCGACAATAATTTTTGCGCCGTTTCCACCCACCATATGTTGAATTTGGCCGGAAATGCCCAGCGTCAGATAGAGATCGGATTTCAACAGAACGCCGGATACGCCAATATAACGCTCGCGTTCCATCCAGTTTTCACCTTCCGCAATGGGGCGGGAACAGCCCACTTCTGCGCCGAGGACGGTCGCCAGTTTATGCACCATATCCAGATCGCTTTGCGCCGCCAGACCTCGTCCTACGCCGATGACCCGTTTGGCTTTGCTCAAATCGACGCTGCTTAACGATTTCGCGCGCCGCTGCTGGCACAATACCTCGTGGCGTGGGGCAATATATGCCAGCGTGGTCAGCGGGCAAGTATGACTGGGGAGAGGGGCGGCGGGTTCCAGCACGCCGGGTGCCAGCGTAATAATCGCCTGCGGACTGTTTAATTTCTCTTTGCCGAAAGCAAGTCCGCCGTACATGCGATGCTCTGCGTGTAGCGTCCCGTCGAGGAGATCAATAGACGTCGCGTCGTTCACCATCACGGCGTCAAGCTGGATGCTCAGCCGGGCGCCCAGCGCTTTGCAGCGCTTGGTCGCCGCCATGAGCAGTAGCCCATTTTTGTCGCCTAATAACGAGGCCAGCGTTTCGGCATAGTTTTCCACGCGCTGCAAATCCGTATGCGATTCAAGAATGACTATCTCATCAGCGCCAAGCGCTTTCACGTAGTCGATCTCCGTGTTTCCTTGCACGATGGCGTAAACTTTTTCTCCCCACTGCCGCGCGCCGGTCATTAATTCGGCATAACGCTCTACGTTATCGCTAAATACCCATACGTTAGCTAAATGATTCATGATAATTTTTCTCCGTTGGGTTTAGTTCAGGGATTTTTTCAAATGGTCGGCCAGTGCGGTAATGGCTTCCGGCGAATCGTTATCGAGAATGATATGCTTGCGTTCTGTCTGCGGCGGTACCGAGATGGCGACCAGTTCCGCCATTGGCGTGGTTGGGGTCCAGTGGATATCGCTCGCCAGCCACGACGTAACGGCTTTTTTCCCGGCGCCGAGAATGGCTTTCATTGACGGGATGCGTGGAACGTTAATATCTGAGGTCACGCAAAGCACCGCGGGCAGCGTGAGCTCGATAATTTCAACGTCTTCTTCCAGTGTGCGTTCAACGATGATTTTGTCGCCGTCGCGTTGAATATGGCTTACTGCGTTGATGACGGGGAGTTTCAGGAGTTCGCCAGTCAGCAGGCCCACCTGTTGGGCATAAATATCGCCGGAGCCCTCCCCAAAGAGCAGCAGGTCAAAGCCGATTTTCTCCGCCGCGGATGCTAGCGCCAGCGCGGTTTCTTTGGGCAGGGCGTGCTCCAGCTGCGCATCCTGAACCATAAAAAGCGCATCCGGCCCGCGGGATAACACATCTTTGCGGACTTTTGAATTTTGTAACAGAGAGCCGCCGACGGTGAGCGCGGCGATCTCGTCGCCATCGCCAGCTAACTGCGCGGCGGCCTCAATTGCATTTAAATCAAACTGGCTGATTTTGGCCTCGGCACGATCAAAATTGAGCGAATGCTCCGGGGTCACGGTAATGTCCTGTTCTTCAGGCACCAACTTAAAGCAGGTTATTATTTTCATTGCATCTCCAGTGAGTCGCGTGCGGATAAGTAACGTAAATCTGACTGAAAATAGTCTGCGGCAGTCTGAAGAGGTTTACGATGGGTCAATCTGTTTTCCTTGCCAACAATCTTGCACGAAAAATCTGCGAACGGAGAATCGTTAGCAAACATCTGAAAAGGGCGTCATAAAAATATAAATACGGTAGTGAGAATAATAAGTGCGAAGCATATCATCATTTTTTAACATGAAACGTGCGATGTTGTTTCTGTGAGGTTAAAAGAAAACATCAAAGATATGTCGGCTATGTATTTTTGTCTGATAATACGCTATCGACAGGTAATCTGAGCTGTCTGCAAAAGAACATAATATCTTGCATTCGGAACGAATAATCTTGTTTTGCTGGTAATCTCCACGGTTGTACAACACTGACGCTCGCTTTATTTTATCCTGGTTATCTTTTTAAACCTGACAGAGGTTATTATGTATCAGCGCTGTTTTGACTCCGCCGCGGAGACGATTTTTGAACAGGACAAGACCCCTCGATTTTCACGTTTTGTCATTAGCGATGATCCAAACTGGGAGTCTGGCCATCATATGCATGATAATGAAACAGAGCTTATTTACGTCAAAAAAGGGATAGCCAGGTTAATTATTGACTCTTCACTCTACGTCGCGCATGCGGACGATATTGTCGTCGTTGAGCGGGGGCGGCTACACGCTGTAGCATCCGACAGCAATTCGCCGGCTACCACCTATACCTGTGCGCTGTATGGGTTTTGTTTTCCAGGTTGGGAAGAAAACCAACTATTGCAGAGTCATTCCTGTCCGGTGGTTTCCGTGGTTCAGGGGAAAGAGGTCATTAAAAGTATCTTTAATGAATTAAGCGTGTTACTTCCGCAGGGGAAAAATGTATTGGCTTCCTCTGTATACGATGCATTTGCTTACACTCTGACCGCACTTTACTATGAAAATTTTAAAAATGCCTATCGTTCTGAACAAGGTTACATTAAAAAAGATGTATTAATTAAGGATGTGCTTGTTTATCTCAATAATAATTATCGTGAAAAAATCACGCTTGACCAGCTATCGAAAAAATTTCGCGCCAGCGTCAGTTATATATGTCATGAATTTGCCAAAGAATATCATATATCCCCTATCAATTATGTTATTCAACGACGTATGACCGAGGCCAAGTTTGCGCTGACAAACACTGAGTCGCCACTGGCAGAAATTTCATGGCGGGTAGGATATGAAAATGTGGACCATTTTGCCAAATTGTTTATGCGGCATGTAGGATGTTCTCCCAACGATTATCGTAAGCAATTTAAAAATAGTCTGGTTGAGCAGGCGTATTTGCTGCCAAATACCTGACGGCGAAATTTATCTGATTTATCCGGCCTGATGCCGTAAAGCAGTCAGGCCGAATAAGACGTTCCGGTACGATCCTTACTTGTTCTGATAGTCTTTCAGAATCTGGCGTCCTGCCACATAGATCATAATTTCATCCGTGCCGCCACCGATACGTTCGCAGCGAACATCGCGCCAGAAGCGGGAGACACGGGCTTCGTCAGTATAACCAAGCCCACCCATAATCTGAATCGCATCGTCAATCACTTCCATCGCTGTGCGTGCGCAGTACAGCTTAGCCAGCGCGGCGCTGGTACGCAGTGACTCTTCCCGATCGGCCTGCCAGGCGACTTTCAACACCATATTGCGCATGTTTTCGATTTTGATGGCCATTAACGCCAGCTTTTCCTGGATCATCTGGTTATGGCCGATGGGTTTACCAAAGGCGATACGCTGGTTGGCGTAACGGGCGGCATCTTCAAATGCGCATTCGGCGAAACCTGTACTGCGCGCCGCATTAATCAAACGCTCCATCTCAAAATTGTACATGACATTGAGGAAACCCATGCCTTCCTCACCGACCCGGTCGCTTTCGTCAACCTCGACATTATCGAGATAAACTTCGCATGTACTCAACATGTGCCAGCCAATTTTATGCAGCGGATTAATCTTTATGCCCGGTTTATTTGAGTCCACCCACCAAAGCGTGAACGCTTTTTTAGGATCTTTTGGCTCCGTATCGCGCGCCAGAACCAGCATGTAAGGATATTCTTTTGCACCGGTGATAAACGTTTTTTGGCCGTTAAGATAAACCTTGCCGTTTTTACGCGTCCAGGTTGTTGTGGCGCTATTATTATCAGATCCCGCGCCAGGTTCTGTTAAGGCGAGCGCATATGCTGGATCGCCGGTGGCCAGAGTGCTTTCTGCTGTTTTACGCAGTTGTTCTGCGGAACCAAAACGGCGCATACTGTGAATGCATTGGCCGTTGGTAATCAAAAAGGCCGGAGCGCCGCATTTTGAGATTTCCATCAGCGCCAGCATTTGCGTTACATAGTCAGCCGGAATGCCGCCGAATTCTTCCGGGACGCCCAGCATCGAAATACCGTTTTCCGCCAGCGCCTGCATAAATTCTTTGGGATAGGTGCCCGTTTGATCGCAGGTACGGAAATACTCTTCCGGAAAATTGCTGGTGATTAACTCGCGAATACTGGCCAGTAATAGTTCTTGTTCTTCAGTTAATGAAAAATCCATATTTGTACTCCTTTTAATGTGTTGCGTCAGGAAGCGTGAATCCCATAGTGCTATCGGTAAATAATCTTGTGTCCATCAGTTTTAAATCTGGTGAGATAACCGGTGAAAAATCCATCTTGTCAAGAATATCCCGCTGCAGATCGACGCCAGGCGCAATTTCAATTAAATGCAGGCCATCTTGTTTGAGAGTGAAAACCGCACGTTCAGTGATGTAACGCACGTCTAACCCGCGCTCAAGCGCAATTTTTCCACTGAACGTAATTTCCGGCAGTTCGCTGACGAATTTTTTCACGCGACCTTCCTGGAGAATATTTAATTTGCCATCGGTAATTTCAGTTTTTAAACTTCCGGCCGTCAGAGTTCCGCAGAAGATAATTTTTTGCGACGTTGCGCTAATATCGATAAACCCGCCGGTGCCCATAATTTTTCCGTTGAATTTATGTACACCGACATTACCGTGTTGATCCACTTCGGCAAAACTTAAATAGCAGACATCGAGCCCACCGCCGTGATAAAAATCAAATTGTGAGGTCATATCGAGGATCGCGCGGGTATTGACATTGGCGCCGAAGGCCACGCCCTGAGAGGTAATACCGCCCACCGGGCCAGTTTCTACGGTCAGCACGAAGTCATCGGCGCAGCCTTCCTCGCGAGCGACCAGACCAATACCGTCGGCAATGCCTACGCCCACATTGCCTACCGCGCCTTTACGCATTTCAAACAGCGCGCGTCGGGCTACCAGCTTGCGCTGATTAAGGGGCAGGGTAAGCTGGGTACTATCATCAAGAGTGAAATCCCCGGAGATAAATCGGTTTACCGGCGCGCCGCCATAGAGTTGCGTCTGGTCGGCATCGACAACCACAATATCCACCAGATAGCCGGGAATACGCACGGATTTTGGATGCAGCGTGGCTTTTTTTACCATTTTCTGCACCTGCATCATTACAATACCGCCATTATTGTGAACGGCCTGGGCGATCACCAGCGCATCAAGATACATCACCTCATCTTCAAATGATGCATAGCCTTCGCTGTCGCAGGTGGTGGCGCGGATAAAAGCCACATTAGGCGCTATCGCTTTATAATAGAGATATTCTTTATTATCGATCTCTACCAGCTTAATGAGATCTTCTTTAGTCACGTCGTTTAATTTTCCGCCCTGTTGGCGAGGGTCGACAAAGGTACCAATACCGATATCGCTCAGAATACCCGGCTGGTGTGCGGCGCTGGCGCGCAGCGTCTGGGTTAATACGCCTTGTGGGTAGTTATAGGCGGCGATTTTATTTTGTTCAGCCAGTTCAGAAATACGGGGAGATTGCCCCCAATGTCCGCATAGCGCCCATTTTACCAATCCCTCCTGCGCCAGCGGGCTGATGCCGCGATCGGCGCGGTCACCTAATCCGGTAGGGCTAATAATAGATAAATCTCGTGGTGACTGGGTTGTTTGATATTTATCTGCCAGTGCGGTAATTAATGTTGTCGCTTCGAGAATACCGCCGCCAGCGCCCAGAATACATAAAGTGGCCTCATCTGGAATATAATTTACTGCTTCTTGTGCAGAGAGCACGGGAACGCGGCCATTAATGCGTGATGGCTTATTGATTTTCATATTTACTCCACTATTATCCCTGAAAGCAATATCGATATAACCGTGTTAAGGTAATAAAGACAGCGGCTTTCAATGAATATGTAACATATTCATATCAGATAACTATTTATTTTATTGTGGCAGAAAGAGAATATTCCGCCACACGATAAAGTATTACGCCTGGTGCAATATAGTTAATACGGTACGCAGATCGGCTACCGATATTTGTCCCGGCGCAGATGCTTTTTTCACCGCGCCAAA
Organism: Salmonella sp. JXY0409-18; assembly: GCF_020268625.1. Taxonomy (NCBI): domain Bacteria; kingdom Pseudomonadati; phylum Pseudomonadota; class Gammaproteobacteria; order Enterobacterales; family Enterobacteriaceae; genus Salmonella; species Salmonella sp. JXY0409-18. The sequence continues at coordinate 2,489,866 of NZ_CP084216.1, read as the reverse complement.
CGTTGCTGCAGAACCGAACACTTCGCCGGCAAGACGAGATATTACCCCGGTTTTCGACATCGACATGGTAATAATCGGACGATCCGCATAGCGCTCCTGCATTTCTACAGTGGCGGTAAGTAAGGTCAGGACATCGGCTTTAGTCTGTGGCATGACGGCGATCTTCGGAATATCGGCGCCCAGTTCCTGCATTTTACGCAGACGCTGAACAATCTCTTCCGCTGCGGGCGTTTTATGAAAATCATGGTTAGACATGATCACCGCAACATTGTGTTGATGAGCATAGCCGACGGTGGCTTTCACCTCATCGTCGCCGGTAAAAAGCTCAAGATCGATCATATCGACCAGACCGCTGTCAACCGCTGCACGATTCAGAGCGATATACTGTCCGGTGGTTAGCGCCTGTTCGCCGCCTTCTTTCGCGCTGCGGAAGGTAAATAGCAAGGGTTTATCGGTAATAATCTCCCGGATGGCGCCGGCGGCCTCAAGTACGCTTTCTGCCGTCGTCACGTTGGCAAAATGGTCAACGCGCCACTCCAGAATATCGAAATCCGCTTCACGGTAGGCGAGTGCTTCCGATTTCACATCGGTAATGGTTTTTCCCATTAGCGACACAATGATCTTTGGCGCGCCTTCGCCAACCACGAGATCTCTTACAGTTACGGTTTTCATTTGGTACCCTTCATTGTCATTCGTCGCAATTATAATTTTACCGGTCAGGCTGTGAATCCCATCACCTGCTTCACATAGTCCAATGGAAATGCTTTTCCTGTCCACAGTTCAAACTGTTCGGCTCCTTGCCATAACAACATGCCGTAACCATCAATTGTTTTGCAACCAGCTTGTTGCGCCTGCTGCAATAACTTTGTCATATGCGGATTATAAACACATTCGGTGACCAGCAATTCAGGGCGGAGCAGGGAAACATCGCCGATCAGGGATTCGTTCTCCAATGGTTTCATGCCAACTTTGGTACCGTTCGTCAGAATATCTGCGCTGGCAAGCGCTTCAGTAAAAGCGTGCTGATCGGCAAGATCGGTGACGGTAACGACGCAATCGGTGTTTTCATTCACCCGCTTCGCAAAGGCAACCGCTTTTTCGAAAAAGTCATCTTTACGGTTAAACAGTTTAATTTCCTTAATGCCTTCAATGGCTGCCTGGGCGCCAATGGCGGTAGCCGCGCCTCCCGCGCCGAGCAGCACCATGGTTTTTCCCCGAATATCGAAACCGCTTTCTTTAATTGCCCGAATATGGCCCGTACCATCCGTATTGTAGCCGCGTAGATAGCCGTCATCATTAACAATGGTGTTGATAGCGCCAACCAGTTTTGCTGCTGGCGTTAATTCATCGACATACTCACACGCGAGCTGTTTGTTTGGCATGGAGACGCCCGTACCGCGCATTTTTAATGCTTTCAGTCCTTCAATGGCGCTGGCAAACGTCGTGTTATCCACTTCGAAAGCCATATAGGTATAGGGTAGCCCCGCTTTTTCTAACGCTTTGTTTTGCATTTCGGGCGATAAGCTATGACGGATAGGATACGCCATAAGACCAATTAACTCATATTTTGCGGTAACATCCATTTTATACTCCTTAATAAGTGGGCAGTGCAGAGCAGGGCGCATGCCTGTTGCGCATAGTTAACATTTTTACTGGAAATAACGCTCGCCAAATCGGACATCGTTTTGCGGGATCTTAAATACGCGATAATAGCGAATAAATACAATAATGGCGGTGATAAATGTCAGTAGTGCAAAGGCAAAATCTAACAAAATGATATATTGCAGGCCAATAGTAGAGAGATAACCGGTAATCAGTGGGATAATAAAGTTAGCAACGCCCCCCATCATCATATATATACTGGTGACTTTAGCTTTACTCTTAGGGAAAAATTCCGACATGACCGATACACCTAATTGTAAAATACCTCCAGCAGCGGAAAAACCAATCACGAAGGCGCCAGCGTTACAGATCAGTGGCGAGGGATACAGGTAAATTGCCGCAGCGGTGAGTGTCGCCAGCCCGGCATTGAAAACATTGGCCCAGATGGGGCGAACCATTTTTTTCAGCAATGCGGCAAAAATAAACACGCAGACCAACGATCCCATACTGTAATAAGAGATGGTTTTCAGCGCGTCGGATTCCGCCATTCCGGCGAAGGCCATCGCATATTTAGGCATCCAGACCACAATCACATAGAAGGTTGAGAACGCGGCGACGCCAAATAAAACGGAAGCTACGCCTTCCAGCCAGACGAGGGGAGTACTGTTCATCTGGGGTAATTCTTTCGCAATACTGGCATCGACAAGTTGGCTGGGAAAGCGGCTTTTCAACAGCATCAACGTGATGAGGACGAAAAGGATACCGGGGATTACCACCGCGTAGCCGTACCAGATATGGTTGACTAACAAGGCGCTGACAATAAGGGGATAAATCATTTGCCCAAAAGAGACCATCGCTTTAACCAGAATAACTGCCGAGCCCGATGCTTTGGGAAAACACTCCATTAATGCAGGGTATCCGCCGGTATCCAGCGCGGAGTTCGCCACGCCGACACACACCGCTAATATGAAAGCGATCATCAGGTTAGGACTGGCGGGAATACCGAAGAAAAACAGCATATATAGTACGGCGCCAAGCAGTATTATTGCCCGACGGCCAAATTTATCGGACAGTACGCCAAAGAATAAAATACTGACCAGACGGCCAAGACCAATGCCAGAGATTAAATAGGCGATACCGGCACTATCCGTGGAGAATTTCTGTGCAAGGGAAGTCATGTTCTGGGCTAGTGTAATAACACTCATGCCGTGGAGAAAGTAACTAAAATAAATGCAGATAACAGCCAGCAAATATGGCATGTTGCGAGCCTTGTTCTGAGACATTTGTTCACAGCTCCTTGCTGATGGTTTGATTCAATGTCCTGTTTATTACTGCTTTACTACATGCAGCGATTGTTCAGTAACACTATAAGTCGGTACTATCGTTATATGTACATAACATGGCGTTTAAAATGCCAGGTTTATTGCATTGATAGCATTTCATTTGTTAGCCATGAAATATAAAAATTGCTGCGAATTTGTTGTTTAACACATATAACTCGTGATGCTCATCGCAATTTTTCTGATAAGTGTGAAGATAATGAATAATAATTAACACGAAAATTACATTTTTTGTTTCCCGGTGATAATAGCTAACGTTTTATTTTGCATAGCAAGGCAATAATATTGCAGCTGGCACGCTAACTTTTATTGCGCAGTCGACGCTGCTTCAGCGTGGTGTTGTGATTCAGCCCGACTTCGGTAACCGATGAATAGCGCGAGGAGAAATCCCGCTGCGGCGATACCGGTATCAAACCACATAATATGTGCAATGCTCATTTCTGAAATCCGCGCCGTGATCAACGGAATAGTGAACGTCGCGATACTGCCGGCGCTGTAATAGATGCCGGTCGCTTTACCTTTCTCCCGTGGAAAACGGGCCGCCATCAGCGTCAGGCCGATTTGTACTACGCCACCGGCGGAAGAGAATCCAATGACGAATGCGAAGATCATAACAACATAGACCTGAGGATGCAGGCAGACCGTCAGAAGCGCAATAAAAGAGATAAAGGTATAAAACATCAATAATGTGGTAGAACGAATTGTTTTTCTGACCAACGGAGCGGTAATAAAAACGCACAGTAGCGATCCGCAGGTATAAATACTTAACAGTTTGATGGATTGGGTATACGACATGCCTGCGACGAACTGTCCATACTGCGCCAGCCACTGGCTGATAAGATAAAAGGTTGCCATCGAGATATAGCCATAAAGGGTGTAGCTGATAAGATCGATGAGGGAGCAATGATGTGCGCCTGCGACAGGCGCTTGCGAGATTTTAGGCTTCAATATCCGACCAGGATAGGGTGGAAAAGGGCAGCGTAATAAAAACAGAGCATTAATAAGCATGATCGCCCCGGCAAGCAGGAAGGACCAGCCAAACCACATATTAGCCCAGACTAATAAACTAATAATAATGGGCAACAAGAATTGTCCGCCAGAGACAAATGCTTTGATCAGGATATTTGCCGTACTGGGGGAGCGAGGGAAGGCTTCCATCAAACTGGGATAGGTACCTGCATCCAAAAAACTGTTGGCCATACCTGCTAAAAAGCCACAGGCATAAGCGACACAAATCGTCTGAGCATAGAGAATGCCAATGAAAAAAATCAGGTAACAGGCGATCCCCAGAATGATAAAAGGACGGCGACCAAAGCGATCGGAAAGCATACCGGCGATTAACAAAACGCTTAACCGGCCAATACCAAGCGAAGAGATCACAATAGATACGCCAGCGGCACTGGTATGCCATTGCTGTTCAAGCGATGACATGTTCAGGCTCATCAGGATAACCCCCATGCCATGTACAAAGTAATTAAAATATAACCCTACAGCGGTAGGGAAATAACGATTTTTCATATTATCTGACTCAGAGATGCCGCCTGACATTACAGTGGTATACACAGGCAGGAAGCATATTGGATAGGGTGACAAGTCAATGTCGTGATTGTGTGGTTTTCTATCCGGTATCAATACGATGCGGCGATAAAGTTTACGTCTAACACAGCCGCTCCAGATCATGTGCGAAAAGTTCGGCAGCAACAGATTGATAAATTTTCCACTCGATAAAATCACCCTCTGTATAAATGGACTGAAAAGAAGATAAATCAGGGAAGTAACGCATTGTATTATTGCCGATCCGGTTATTGATTTTGTCCACAATGGCGTTAATTCGTCGCTGTCTCTTGGCTTTCATTTCCTTTAGCCTGGCAATGATTTCTGGAGAGATGGGAGTGTCGCCAGCTTCCCATCGTTGCCAGGTTGTCGAATTATTATCCTGGGTGATATAGATTGTGCATTCTTCAATCGTCATATCAAAAATACGCCGTAGTGCTTGTAGTTCTAACGCGTTCATCATTTTTTAGGCTTTTATATGAAAAAAGTGATGCTATAAATAGCACCACCGACACCGTTTCGACTTGAACAGAATCACACTATTTTGTGCAATATTATTTATTCGTTGCAGATATCGCGGTGTTGAAGGAAAACGGGAGCTGGCTTATGTAACAATGCGGCGAAAAAAGTTAAAAAAAAAGCCCATCGTAGGAGACGGGCAAAGACTACACACAGCAATTCGTTGTTTCACTCAGGGGATTTCCATGCTTATAAATCAATGTGTTGATTTATAACCGTGTGCTAATAGTAGGCATGAGCACTTTTTGCGTCGATCAGATTCGTCTCAATAGTTTAAAAACTGTAACGGATTTGCGACAGAAATGAGATGCGGCGGGGAACAGACGGGCGAATCAAAATGGGGTGTGCGTTGAATTGATAAACGTCGCTAAAGCATCGGGCGGCGATGCCGCCCGACGGGATTATGACTGCTTGTTGGCTTCCTCGATGTCATCCAGCTCTTCAAGGATCTCCTCTGGTTCATTCGTCGGCGCCGGAACTTCATGTACCCATGCGGAGAACAAACGCCAGGTCACGGCCAGAAGCACCGGTCCAATAAACAGACCAATCATACCGAATGCAATCAGTCCGCCGATTACCCCGGAAAGGATCAGAAGCAGCGGTAAATCGGCACCCATGCGGATGAGTACCGGGCGAATCACGTTATCCAGCGTGCCGACGACGGCGCTCCAAACCAGCAGCACGGTGCCCCAGGTGGTGTCGCCTGTCCAGTAAAGCCAGATAATGGCTGGAATCAATACTGGCAACGGCCCCAACTGAACCAGACACGAAAGGATCATCACTACCGTCAACAGGGTAGCGTAAGGCACGCCGGAAATCGCCAGCCCGACGCCGCCAAGTACCGCCTGTACCAGCGCGGTGACCACCACGCCAAGCGCCACGGCGCGGATCGCCTGGGCAGCCAGCAGAACCGCCGCATCGCCGCGTTTAGCCGCGAGACGACAGGCAAAATGGCGTATTCCCATCGCCACTTGTTCGCCGCGCCAGTAAAGCAGGGCGCTAAACAACAGCATCAGGGCGCAGTGCATCATAAAGCGTCCGATATGCGCCGCCTGACCGACAAACCAGGTCGTGGTTGTGCCGATATAAGGCCGCACTTTCGCCATAATAGCGCTACCGCCCATATCCAGCAGGCTATGCCATCCGGCATACAGTTTGGCGCCAACTAACGGAATATTATTTAACCATGCCAGATCGGGTAGCGTCATATCGCCGCCGGTCACTGCATGGATGAGCGGGCCGCTACCGTCGACAATGCTGTTCACCAGCAAGGCGACGGGAATAACGAAGAGCAGCACTAACAGCAGCGTCATGACCAGTACGGCAAGCGAGCGGCGGCCCCACAATATTTTTTGTAATTTCAGCAAAACGGGCCAGGTCGCGATAACAATCGTACCTGCCCATGCAAACCCCAAAATAAAAGGCTGTACTATCCACAAACAGGCCACAATCATGATGGCTAAAAACAGCACCGATAGCAGCACTTGCGCAATATCCCTGGGCTGACGAACATTTACCATAAATACTTTTCACCTTTGTCTTTGCGCCAGAACGTTGGCGCGACGTGAACATGCAAACCACACCCTATAATGATGAGCAATTTCAGCGGTTTTTAACAGGCCGATTCTGCATGTAATTCTGTTGGGCGCACAGGAAAAAAATGTGATACAACAAATAACGCAACACGCAAACGATTAAGCATCCCTTCCTGTGCGTAGACCGCTCGCGCTCGCCGGGTTGGGCGCCACCGTTCACAACATAGACCGCAGGAAAAGGTCAATATAATGATTCCACAAATTTCTCAGGCACCCGGCGTCGTTCAGCTGGTGCTCAATTTTTTGCAGGCGCTGGAGCAGCAAGGGTTTACGGGCGATACGGCAACCAGCTATGCCGACCGTCTGACAATGTCGACCGATAACAGTATCTACCAGCTTCTTCCCGATGCTGTTGTGTTTCCCCGTTCTACGGCGGATGTCGCGCTTCTTGCCCGTCTGGCGGCGGAGCCGCGCTTTACGTCGCTGATATTTACCCCTCGAGGCGGCGGTACTGGCACGAATGGCCAGGCGCTAAACCAGGGCATTATTGTTGATATGTCCCGCTATATGAACCGCATTATTGAAATTAATCCTGAAGAGGGATGGGTGCGGGTAGAGGCGGGGGTGATAAAAGATCAGCTTAATCAGGCGTTAAAGCCGTATGGCTATTTTTTTGCGCCGGAACTTTCCACCAGTAATCGCGCCACGCTTGGCGGTATGATTAATACCGATGCCTCTGGTCAGGGTTCGCTGGTCTATGGAAAAACGTCAGATCACGTCTTAGGCATACGGGCCGTATTGTTGGGGGGCGATATCCTTGACACGCAATCGATGCCCGTAGAGCTTGCCCGGACGCTGGGTGAAAACACGACGATGCCAGGCCGCATCTATCAGACCGTCTATCAGTCCTGCCTGGAAAACCGTCAACTTATCCTCGATAGCTTTCCAAAGCTCAATCGCTTCCTGACAGGCTACGATTTACGCCACGTCTTTAACGATGACATGACCCGCTTCGATCTTACCCGCATCTTAACGGGGTCGGAAGGGACGCTGGCGTTTATTACTGAAGCCCGGCTGGATATTACCCCGATACCCAAAGTCCGCCGTCTGGTGAATGTAAAATACGACTCCTTTGATTCCGCGCTGCGTAACGCCCCTTTTATGGTTGACGCGCGCGCCTTATCCGTCGAGACGGTCGATTCCAAAGTCCTTAACCTCGCGCGGGAAGATATTGTCTGGCACTCCGTTAGCGAATTGATTACCGATGTGCCGGATAAAGAGATGCTTGGCCTGAATATCGTGGAATTCGCGGGTGACGATGAAGCGCTTATTGACGGACAGGTCGAGGCGCTGTGCCACCGGCTGGATGGTCTGATGGCGCGAGCGGAAGCGGGCGTGATCGGCTGGCAACTTTGTACCGATTTGACGGGTATTGAGCGTATTTACGCGATGCGTAAAAAAGCGGTAGGGCTGCTGGGTAATGCGAAAGGTGCTGCCAAACCGATTCCTTTTGCGGAAGATACCTGCGTGCCGCCTGAACATCTGGCCGATTACATCGCCGAATTTCGCGCCCTGCTGGATGGTCATGGCTTAAGTTACGGCATGTTCGGCCACGTGGATGCCGGGGTGCTGCATGTGCGTCCGGCGCTGGATATGTGCGATCCGCAGCAGGAACTGTTGATGAAACAGATCTCCGATGAGGTCGTCGCGCTGACCGCCAGATACGGCGGGCTGTTGTGGGGCGAGCATGGAAAAGGTTTTCGTGCGGAATACAGCCCGGCCTTTTTCGGCGAAGTCCTGTATGGCGAGCTGCGCAAAATAAAAGCGGCTTTTGATCCGCATAATCGACTTAACCCGGGTAAAATCTGTCCACCGCAGGGGATAGAGGCGCCGATGATGAAGGTGGATGCGGTAAAACGCGGCACATGGGATCGGCAAATCCCGCTGGCGGTACGGCAGACCTGGCGCGGCGCTATGGAGTGTAATGGTAACGGCCTGTGCTTTAATTTCGATGCGAAAAGCCCGATGTGCCCGTCGATGAAAATTAGCCTTAACCGGATCCACTCGCCGAAAGGGCGGGCGACGCTGGTGCGGGAATGGCTCCGTCTATTGGCCGATCGCGGCGTCGATCCGTTGAAGCTGGAAAAGGAGCTGCCGGAAAAACGCGCCAGCTTGCGCACGCTGATTGCTCGCACCCGGAATAGTTGGCACAAACGCAAAGGCGAGTATGACTTTTCCCATGAAGTTAAAGAGGCCATGTCCGGCTGTCTGGCATGTAAAGCCTGTACGACCCAGTGTCCGATTAAAATCGATGTTCCGGAGTTTCGTTCACGTTTCTTACAGCTTTACCATACGCGTTATCTGCGTCCGGTACGCGATCATCTGGTGGCGACGGTCGAGACCTACGCGCCGCTGATGGCGCGTGCGCCAAAGACCTTTAACTTTTTTATTAACCAACCGGTGGTTCGTAATCTGGCGAAAAAACATATCGGTATGGTGGACTTACCTCTGCTTTCCGCCCCCTCGTTGCAACAGCAACTGGTGGGCCATCCGTCCGCCAATATGACGCTTGAACAACTGGAGCGCATGAGCGCTGAGCAAAAAGCGAAAACGGTACTGGTGGTTCAGGACCCGTTTACCAGCTACTACGATGCTCGGGTCGTGGCGGATTTTATCCGCCTGGCGGAAAAACTGGGCAGGAGACCGGTATTGTTGCCGTTCTCACCGAATGGTAAGGCGCAGCATATTAAAGGTTTTCTTAATCGCTTTGCGAAAACGGCGAAAAAAACCTCTGAGTTCCTTAATCGGATCGCCGCGTTGGGGATGCCAATGGTGGGCGTCGATCCGGCGCTGGTACTGTGTTATCGCGACGAATACAAACTGGCGCTGAGCGAACAGCGCGGCGATTTTCATGTGTTGCTGGTGAATGAATGGCTGGCGCAGGAAATAAATGCAAGACTGTCCGTCGAGGTGAGCGGCGAACCGTGGTACTTTTTTGGTCATTGTACGGAAGTCACGGCGTTACCCGGCGCGCCTACGCAGTGGGCCGCCATCTTTGCCCATTTTGGCGCGAAGCTGGAAAATGTCAGCGTAGGCTGCTGCGGTATGGCGGGCACTTATGGACATGAACTCACCAATCATAAAAATTCGCTGGGAATTTATGAGCTATCCTGGCATCAGGCGATGCAACGTCTACCGCGAAATCGCTGCCTGGCAACCGGCTATTCCTGTCGAAGCCAGGTTAAACGCATTGAAGGTACGGGCGTGCGTCACCCGTTGCAGGCATTACTGGAGATTATAGGTTGATCTGGAAACGTGAAGTGACCCTCGATGCGCTTAATGCGATGGGGGAAGGGAATATGGTTGGCCTGCTTGATATCCGCTTTGAGCATATTGGGGACGATACGCTGGAAGCGACAATGCCCGTCGATCATCGCACCAAACAGCCGTTCGGCTTGCTGCATGGCGGAGCGTCTGTGGTGCTGGCGGAAAGTATCGGCTCGGTCGCAGGCTATCTGTGTACGCAGGGGGAGCAAAAGGTGGTGGGGCTGGAGGTGAATGCCAACCATGTACGGTCGGCGCGTCAGGGGCGCGTACGAGGCGTCTGTAAAGCGTTGCATACCGGGGCTCGCCATCAGGTCTGGCAGATAGAGATCTTTGATGAACAGGGACGTCTGTGCTGTTCTTCGCGTCTTACTACGGCGATTGTGTGACGTTGTCACCATAAAAGTGTGATGCATATTGCTTTTGGTCAAAATGTGCGCAGAAAAAGGTGATATACTGTGCACGTTTACACATAAGCGAGGATGATATGTCTACTGATTTAGACCCAACCCAACTGGCGATTGAATTTTTACGCCGTGATAAAACCGAACTTTCTCCCGCGCAGTATTTGAAGCGTTTAAAACAGCTGGAGTTAGAGTTTGCCGATCTCCTCACCCTCTCTGCAACCGAACTGAAAGAAGAGATCTATTTCGCCTGGCGGTTGGGCGTGCATTAATAAAGTCTGTGTAGGCCGGATAAGGCGTTAGCCGCCATCCGGCTATGTTACCAGGCAATCTCACCAGACCCTGTCCTCAGGTAATAGATAATCCTCTTGATTTTGTTTAAAAAAAATACAGATCGCCATTTGTGCTAAAAAGGCGCGCTCTCTTTATGAGATTATTCTTATGCCCCTTCAAGAGCTAAGCCATTAAGAGTGCCGGAGATAAGCGCCGGATGGGGCCGGAACCCTTAAGCCTGTATTGAACAGACTTAAGGGTTTTTCTTTTCCTAGCGCGTAAAAAACTAAGGTCTGTCAATAACCGCTGGCATGTCGTCAGCCGTATGATTATTCAAAATACGGTTAGCCAGCACACCTGACATCATCGATCCGTTAACGTTCAGTGCCGTGCGGGCCATATCAACGATAGGTTCGATGGCAATAAAAATACCGACCAGCGCAACGGGAAAATTCAACGTCGACAGGACAATCAGCGCCGCGAACGTACCACCGCCGCCGACGCCGGCTACGCCAATAGACCCTAGCGCAATGGCAGGTAACATCGCGGCCAGAAAATGCAGCGAGAGCGGATCAATGCCGATGGTGGGCGCAATCATCGCTACCATAATAGCCGGATAAATCCCGGCGCAGCCATTTTGCCCCATACTGGAGCCAAACGAGGCGGAAATATTGGCAATGGTGCTTTGTACGCCAAATTTTTCCTGGGCGGAAATGGCCAGCGGGATAGAGGCTGCGCTGCTGCGGGAAACAAACGCAAAGGTTAAGACGGGCCACACCATTCTGAAATAACGCGCTGGATTATTACCGCTGAGGATCAGCAAGATGGCGTGCACGATAAACATCATGAAAATCGCGATGTAACAGGCGCCGATAAAACCAAGTAAGCTGGCGAATTGTTCAAGGCGGTATGATGAAAATACGGTGGTCATTAATGCCATGACGCCATAGGGCGTTAATGCAATAACGATACGTACCATCTTCATGACCCAGATCTGAATAGCGTTAATGCCTGCGCTTAATTTCTGACCTTCTTCCGGCGCCTCTTTTTTGACCTTTAACAGAGCGATCCCCGCTATTAGCGTGAAGATAACGATGCCGATAACGGAAACACTTCTGGCCCCCGTAAGATCAAGAAAAATATTAGTCGGAATCAGCGATGTCACTAACTGGGGAATCGACACCGCGGCAGTCTTATTGACTTCTTCTGTAGTTAACATTGACGGCATGTGCACAAAAGCGCTGGCGTCAAGCCCCAGCACATGAGCGGTCAGTAATCCGATAAAACCGGCAATCATCACCAGGCATAACATGCATCCGACGATCGTCAGCGACATTTTTCCGATGCCAGCGCTATTTTCCAGTTTATTGATGGCGGAAAGAATAGAAATAAAAATTAGCGGTATAGCGACCAGTTTTAACAGGTGGACGTAACCATTGCCGACGATGCTGTACCATTCGATAATAGTTTTAGTGTGATTTGCTGAAATAAAATGCAGGGATAAACCAATAACAGCCCCTAAAAAGATAGCGATAAAAACGCTTTTCGACAGGGAATCGCTTTTTTGATTAATTCTTAAGATGACCCACGAGAAAACCAAAAAAAGTGCGATATACGCGAGCGTAACAACCATATTTTAAGCCTCTTGCCTCATTCAGCACCTGAAATGCCGGAAAGAGTTTACATAAACCTATAGCTCAAACTGAGTTATAGAACCGCAGCGGATTATAAAGAGCGCAACGCCAGGTATCCATACAAAAAATGGGGTTCTGACCTCGCCACCCAGCAATGTCGACAGCCTATTAATTAAATAGTCATTTTCTATACATCTTTTCGTTTTTGACCTGTCAGAAAGGTTAACATCTTATAAATCGTTAATTATCAAAATGTTAAGTGATTTTTTGTCTATCGTATGACCTGGCGGACAGGGTCTATGCTTAATAAAAGGCGCTCAATATGACCATTTGTTGGAAAGCCCCTGCGGTTAAGGGGTTGAAGTGATAATCATTATCACTAACATGCTGTTATATCCTGGTGATTTAGAACGCGAGGTAACTCTATGGAATTGCATTCAGACACGTTTAACCCGGAGGACTTCCCCTGGCAAGGGCTGACGCTAACGCCAGCGGCGGCAGCGCACATACGTGAACTGGCAGCAAAGCAGCCGGGCATGTTGGGCGTGCGGTTAAGCGTAAAACAGACGGGATGTGCCGGATTCGGCTATGTTCTGGATACCGTTCGGGAGCCGGATAAAGACGATCTGGTTTTTGAAGCCGAAGGCGCAAAGCTTTTCGCACCGTTACAGGCGATGCCTTTTATTGACGGAACAGAAGTGGATTACGTACAGGAAGGGCTGAACCAGTTATTTAAATTTCATAACCCCAAAGCCCAGAATGAATGCGGCTGCGGCGAAAGTTTTGGGGTATAGGCGGTACTATGTCTCGTAATACTGAAGCAACGGAAGAGGTCGGCATCTGGACAGGCGGACGCCTTAATTACAAAGAAGGATTTTTCACGCAACTACCCACTGATGAACTGGCAAAAGGCATCAGCGAAGAGGTGGTGCGCGCGATTTCCGCAAAGCGTAACGAACCTGAGTGGATGCTGGAATTTCGTCTCAATGCCTATAGAGCCTGGCTGGACATGGATGAACCGCACTGGCTGAAGGCGCACTACGATAAACTGAACTATCAGGACTACAGTTATTACTCTGCGCCATCATGCGGAAACTGCGACGATAGCTGCGTTTCCCAGCCGGGAGCCGTACAGCAAACGGGCGCGAATACCTTTTTGAGTAAAGAGGTTGAAGACGCCTTCGAGCAACTTGGCGTTCCGGTTCGCGAAGGGAAAGAGGTCGCCGTCGATGCGATTTTTGACTCGGTCTCCGTAGCGACCACATACCGTGAAAAACTGGCGGAACAGGGCATTATTTTCTGTTCTTTTGGCGAAGCGATACACGATCACCCTGACCTGGTCAGGAAATATCTTGGCACCGTCGTGCCGGGGAACGATAACTTTTTTGCCGCGCTGAATGCGGCAGTCGCTTCCGATGGGACATTTATCTATGTTCCCAAAGGCGTGCGTTGCCCGATGGAGTTATCCACCTATTTTCGCATTAACGCCGAGAAAACCGGTCAGTTTGAGCGCACGATTCTGGTGGCGGATGAAGGCAGCTATGTGAGTTATATCGAAGGCTGCTCCGCGCCCGTACGCGACAGTTATCAGCTCCACGCCGCAGTAGTGGAAGTCATCATCCATAAAGATGCTGAAGTAAAATATTCCACCGTACAAAACTGGTTCCCGGGCGACAACAACACGGGCGGCATTTTGAACTTTGTGACCAAGCGGGCGTTGTGCGAAGGGGAAAACAGCAAGATGTCGTGGACCCAGTCGGAAACCGGTTCGGCGATTACCTGGAAATACCCGAGCTGTATTCTGCGTGGTGATAATTCTATCGGCGAGTTCTATTCCGTTGCGCTGACCAGTGGACATCAGCAGGCTGACACCGGTACCAAAATGATCCATATCGGTAAAAACACGCGCTCAACCATTATCTCAAAAGGCATTTCCGCCGGCCACAGCCAGAACAGCTACCGTGGGTTGGTAAAAATTATGCCGACGGCGACCAACGCCCGAAATTTCACCCAATGCGACTCCATGTTGATTGGCGCGGACTGCGGCGCGCATACGTTCCCGTATGTTGAATGCCGCAATAACAGCGCGCAGCTGGAGCACGAAGCGACAACATCACGCATCGGTGAAGATCAGCTTTTCTATTGTCTGCAACGCGGTATCAGCGAAGAAGACGCTATTTCGATGATCGTCAACGGTTTCTGTAAAGACGTTTTCTCGGAACTGCCGCTGGAGTTTGCCGTTGAAGCGCAAAAACTGCTGGCGATTAGCCTTGAGCACAGCGTCGGTTAATGATGAAGGAAAACCCATGTTAAGCATTAAAGATTTACAGGTCAGTGTGGAAGAAAAAGCGATTTTGCGTGGCCTGAATCTGGAGATTCGCCCCGGCGAAGTTCACGCCATTATGGGGCCGAACGGTTCCGGGAAAAGCACGCTCTCCGCCACCCTGGCGGGACGTGAAGATTACGAGGTCACCGGCGGCTCGGTTACGTTCAAAGGTAAAGATCTGCTTGAACTGTCGCCGGAGGAACGGGCGGGCGAAGGGATTTTTATGGCCTTCCAGTACCCGGTAGAAATCCCCGGCGTCAGTAACCAGTTTTTCCTGCAAACCGCGCTGAATGCCGTGCGCGCCTACCGCGGGCAGACGTCGTTGGATCGCTTTGATTTTCAGGATCTGATGGAAGAAAAGATCGCATTGCTGAAAATGCCGGAAGATTTGCTGACCCGTTCGGTAAACGTCGGTTTTTCCGGCGGGGAGAAAAAGCGCAATGATATTTTGCAAATGGCGGTGCTGGAGCCGGAACTGTGCATCCTTGATGAGTCGGACTCCGGACTGGATATCGATGCGTTGAAAATTGTGGCGGAAGGCGTCAACGCGTTACGCGACGATAAACGCGCTTTTATTATCGTGACCCACTATCAGCGCATACTGGACTACATCAAGCCTGATTACGTCCATGTCCTCTACCAGGGGCGAATTGTCCGATCCGGCGATTTTACTCTGGTCAAACAACTGGAGGAGCAGGGTTATGGCTGGCTTACCGAACAGCAGTAAAGCGCTACAGCAATGGCAGCATCTCTTTGAAGAAAAAGGAGTAAGTCGAACTGAGCAGGCAAGACAACATTTACAACAGATGTTACGTCTGGGATTGCCGACGCGTAAACATGAAGACTGGAAATACACGCCGCTGGAGGGCTTAACCCATAGCCAGTTTATCCAGCAGTGTGCGACTATCAGCGCCGCACAGCGTGATGCGCTGGCGCTGCAAATCGATGCCGTGCGGCTGGTGTTTGTCGATGGTCGGTTTATGCCAGAGCTCAGTGATAGCACGCAAAACAGCGGATTTGACGTTAGCGTCAGGGATGAGCGCCAGACGCTTGCCGCGCCGGTACATCCCGAGGTTTTTCTGCATCTGACGGAAAGCCTGGCGCAATGTGTCACGTATATACAGGTACGGCGAAATCAGCGTCCGACCAGGCCGCTACTGTTAATGCATATCACGCAGGGCGTGGATAGCGACGAGCTGAATACCGCGCATTATCGCCACCATCTGGCGCTGGCGGAAGGCGCGGAAGCGACGGTTATTGAGCATTATGTCAGCCTTACAGCGGCAAAACATTTTACCGGCGCGCGTCTGACGATGAACGTTGCAGACAATGCGCAACTGCGTCATATCAAACTGGCGTTTGAAAATGCGTCCAGTTATCACTTTGCGCATAACGATCTTCTGCTGGCGACAGACGCCTCGGCGTTTAGCCACAGTTTTCTGCTGGGCGCCGCAGTACTACGTCACCACAGCAGCTCACAACTGAATGGCGAAAACGCGACGCTTCGACTGAATAGTCTGGCGATGCCGGTGAAAAATGAAGTCTGCGATACGCGGACATGGCTGGAACATAACAAAGGTTACTGTAACAGCCGCCAGTTGCACAAGACCATCGTCAGCGACAAAGGACGCGCGGTCTTTAATGGCCTGATTAACGTGGCGCAACACGCCATTAAAACCGACGGCCAGATGACCAATAATAACCTGTTGTTGGGGAAACTGGCTGAAGTCGATACCAAACCGCAATTAGAGATCTATGCCGATGACGTGAAGTGCAGCCACGGCGCGACGATCGGGCGTATTGACGATGAGCAGATGTTTTATCTGCAATCACGCGGCATCAGGCAGCAGGAGGCGCGGCACATGATTCTTTACGCGTTTGCCGCAGAGTTAACGGAAGCTATCCATGATAGCGCCCTTAAACAGCAGGTGCTGGCGCGAATCGGCCAGCGACTGCCCGGAGGCCTGGTATGACATTTCCTGTAGAAAAAGTACGGGCGGATTTTCCCATACTGCAGCGTGAAGTTAACGGCCTGCCGCTGGCTTACCTGGACAGCGCAGCCAGCGCTCAAAAACCCAATCAGGTGATTGACGCTGAATCTGCCTTCTACCGTCACGGCTATGCTGCGGTACATCGAGGTATCCATACGTTAAGCGCACAGGCGACCGAAAGCATGGAGAATGTGCGTAAGCAAGCGTCGCGGTTTATTAACGCCCGCTCCGCAGAAGAACTGGTGTTCGTCCGCGGTACGACGGAGGGCATTAACCTTGTCGCCAACAGTTGGGGAACGGAAAATATTCGCGCCGGGGATAACATTATCATCAGCGAGATGGAGCATCATGCCAATATCGTTCCCTGGCAGATGCTGTGTGAGCGCAAAGGCGCTGAACTGCGCGTGATCCCGTTGCATCCTGACGGTACGCTGCGGCTGGAGACCTTAGCTGCGCTGTTCGATGACCGGACTCGACTGCTGGCCATTACCCATGTTTCCAATGTGCTGGGGACGGAAAACCCGCTGCCGGACATGATTGCGCTGGCGCGCCAGCATGGGGCGAAAGTGCTGGTGGATGGCGCCCAGGCCGTGATGCATCATGCTGTTGACGTCCAGGCGCTGGACTGCGATTTTTACGTTTTCTCCGGCCATAAACTTTACGGGCCGACCGGCATCGGCATTCTGTATGTTAAAGAGGTGTTGCTGCAAGAAATGCCGCCGTGGGAAGGGGGCGGGTCGATGATTTCGACCGTCAGCCTGACGCAGGGAACGACATGGGCGAAAGCGCCCTGGCGTTTTGAGGCGGGAACGCCGAATACTGGCGGCATCATCGGTTTGGGCGCGGCAATTGACTATGTGACGTCGCTGGGACTGGATAAGATTGGCGATTATGAGCAGATGCTGATGCGCTATGCGCTGGAGCAACTGGCGCAGGTGCCTGATATCACGCTGTATGGTCCGGCGCAGCGGTTGGGCGTCATCGCGTTTAATCTGGGTAAACACCATGCTTATGACGTCGGCAGCTTTCTTGATAATTACGGCATCGCGGTACGAACGGGGCATCACTGCGCGATGCCGCTCATGGCCTGGTATGGCGTGCCGGCAATGTGCCGGGCTTCGCTGGCGATGTATAACACCCATGAAGAAGTGGACCGACTGGTGGTAGGATTAACGCGTATCCACCGCTTATTGGGATAACAGTGAGGTTTTATGGCTGCGCTACCGGATAAAGAAAAATTGCTGCGTAACTTTACGCGTTGCGCTAATTGGGAAGAGAAATATTTATATATTATTGAGTTGGGGCAGCGCCTGGCGGAGTTAAATCCGCAGGATCGCAATCCGCAAAATACGATTCATGGCTGTCAGAGCCAGGTGTGGATAGTGATGCGGCGAAACGCCAACGGCATTATCGAATTGCAGGGCGACAGCGACGCGGCGATCGTTAAAGGCCTTATGGCGGTGGTATTTATTTTGTACCACCAAATGACGGCGCAGGATATTGTGCATTTTGATGTCCGGCCATGGTTCGAAAAAATGGCGCTTACACAGCACCTCACGCCTTCTCGTTCTCAGGGGCTGGAAGCAATGATTCGCGCAATTCGCGCTAAGGCCGCCACTCTTAGCTAAACTGTACAGACAGCGTTCTACCTGATGTCAAATCCTTTGTCGGACGGCGGCGTCGCTTTATCCAGATGGGACAGAGCGTGTATTTTGTTGTTCTGATAAGCGAAGCGCTATCAGCCGTCGCAGAGGACATCACCAGGAATACAGGAGGTTTGGTATGAAACGTGCGTCTTTCATTACTCTAGCTATTATCGGCGCGTATAGCGCGTTACAGGCAGCCTGGGCGGTTGATTATCCATTACCGCCCGAAGGCAGCCGTCTTATTGGTCAGAATCAAACCTATACCGTACAGGAAGGTGATAAAAACCTGCAGGCTATCGCCCGGCGTTTTGATACGGCGGCGATGCTCATTCTTGAAGCGAACAATACGATTGCGCCGGTGCCTAAGCCCGGTACGCTAATTACCATTCCCTCGCAGATGCTATTGCCGGATGCGCCCAGGGAAGGCGTTATCGTCAACCTCGCGGAGCTACGGCTGTATTATTACCCGCCGGGAGAAAACCGCGTTCAGGTGTATCCCATCGGCATCGGTTTGCAGGGACTGGAAACTCCCGTCATGGACACCCGGATAGGGCAAAAGATCCCCAACCCGACGTGGACGCCGACGGCGGGCATACGCCAACGTTCGCTTGAGCGGGGGATCACGCTGCCGCCGGTGATCCCTGCCGGGCCAAATAACCCGCTGGGACGCTATGCGCTGCGTCTGGCGCACGGTAATGGGGAATATCTCATTCATGGTACCAGCGCGCCGGATAGCGTGGGTCTGCGCGTGAGTTCCGGTTGCATTCGCATGAACGCGCCGGACATCAAAGCGTTATTTGCGCAGGTCAGAACGGGGACGCCGGTAAAAGTGATTAACCAGCCGGTGAAATTCTCTGTCGAGCCGAATGGCATTCGTTATGTAGAGGTACACAGGCCGCTATCGCCGGAAGAAGAGCAAAACGTGCAGACGATGCCCTACGTGTTGCCTGCGGAATTTACCGCGTTCAGAAACGCGCAAGGGGTGGATAGTCGCCTGGTCGATAAGGCGCTATACCGGCGAGCCGGGTATCCTGTCAGTGTGAGCGCCGGGCAGACGCCAGCGGTAAATACGACCGCAGTCGAATCCGCTCAGAACGGTTTTGTCGGGGAAGAGGGGCAAACGCGCGCGACGCAGTAGCCTTCGCAGCAAACGACGGACAAAAAATGGCGCACGATGTGCGCCATTTTATATTGTGCGTCAAATTATTTACAGATGTGGGATACTTTGTTGTCCAGACGCTGGTTCGCGCGAGCAGCATCGTCTTTAGCAGCCTGAACGTCGGAACGCATTGCATTTACGTCATTACTCAGTTGCTCAACTTTAGCGCTCAGCGTCTGTACATCGGAAGACAACTGATCGATTTTAGCGTTGCTTGAACAACCTGCCAGTAACGTGGAACCCAGAACTACTGCACCTAAGATCAGCCTGTTAGTACGGTTCATAATAATAACATTATATTTTGTGTGGTTATATATGTAAAAAAAATGGCGCACATCGTGCGCCATTTTTATTACGCAGGTACTATTACTTACGGTATTTAGTAGCCTGGTTGTCCAGACGCTGGTTAGCGCGAGCTGCGTCGTCTTTAGCAGCCTGAACGTCGGAACGCATTGCGTTCACGTCGTTGCTCAGCTGGTCAACTTTAGCGTTCAGAGTCTGAACGTCAGAAGACAGCTGATCGATTTTAGCGTTGCTGGAGCAACCAGCCAGCAGAGTAGAACCCAGGATTACCGCGCCCAGTACCAGTTTAGTACGATTCATTATTAATACCCTCTAGATTGAGTTAATCTCCATGTAGCGTTACAAGTATTACACAAACTTTTTTATGTTGAGAATATTTTTTTGATGGGAATGCACTTATTTTTGATCGTTCGCTCAAAGAAGCATCGAAATGCATGAAAGTCCCTAAAAAACCGAAAGAAAACAGGGGGCTTCCATCGGATTCTTCTTAGATAATCCGCAATTAGATAGTAAAATCCGATTTGATTTTTTTATTAATAGTGGCTATCGATTAAATAAAAAAAGCGCCGGAAGGGCGCTTTTTTAAACAAATTAATTCACACAACAATTATTACAGTACGTGAACAGAGGCGGTGTTAGTGGTGCCGCTTGGAACCAGCGCGCCGGAGACCATCACTACGACGTCGCCTTTCTGGGCGAGGCCGCTTTGCAGGGCGACATCTTTGCCCAGACGGTAGAAATCATCAGTAGAATTGATTTCTTTCACCAGCTGCGATACCACGCCTTTGCTCAGTACTAACTGACGGGCGGTCACTTCATTGGTGGTCAATGCCAGGATGGTGGCGTCCGGGAAGTATTTACGCACGGCGCGAGCGGATTTACCGCCCTGGGTCGCTACCACGATCAGCGGCGCTTCCAGTTTTTCGGCGGTTTCTACCGCACCGCGGCATACCGCTTCCGTAATGCGCAGTTTACGGCTGTCGTTGTTGTAGTCCAGACGGCTGTTCATGACACGGTCGGTACGTTCGCAGATGGTCGCCATGATAGAAACGGCTTCCAGCGGGTATTTCCCTTTTGCGGATTCGCCGGACAGCATAACCGCATCCGTACCGTCGAGGATGGCGTTCGCAACGTCGCCTGCTTCTGCACGGGTCGGACGCGGGTTTTTGATCATAGAATCCAGCATCTGAGTCGCGGTGATCACGACTTTACGTGCGCGGATACATTTTTCGATCATCATTTTCTGCGCAAAAATCACTTCTTCAACCGGGATTTCTACGCCCAGGTCGCCACGCGCAACCATGATGCCGTCGGAAGCTTCGAGAATTTCATCGAAGTTGTTCAGGCCTTCCTGGTTTTCGATCTTAGAGATAATCTGGATGTTTTCGCCGCCGTGGGCTTTCAGATGCTCGCGAATTTCGACAACGTCAGAACGTTTACGGATAAAGGACGCTGCAACAAAGTCAACGCCCTGTTCGCAACCGAAGATCAGGTCCTGTTTGTCTTTTTCAGCCAGCGCCGGCAGAGCAATAGAAACGCCCGGCAGGTTAACGCCTTTGTTCTCGCCCAGATCGCCGTTGTTCAGCACCTTACAAATTACTTTATTGCCTTCGATGGCGGTCACTTCCATACCGATCAGACCATCGTCAACCAGGACGGTGTTGCCAACGCTCAGGTCGCTGGTGAAGCCTTCATAGGTGACGGCAACGATTTCATTATTACCGACCACGGATTTGTCGGTGGTAAAAGTGAAGGTTTGACCCGCTTTCAGCGAAACGTCGTTACCGCCTTCCAGTTTAATGGTGCGGATTTCTGGTCCTTTAGTATCAAGCAGAATAGCGGCTTTTTTACCAGTTTTGCTCATCACGTTGCGCAAGTTCTGGATACGCTGACCGTGTTCTGCATAATCGCCATGAGAGAAGTTCAGACGCATCACGTTCATGCCCGCGTCCAGCATTTTGCTTAACATCTCTTCGGATTCGGTTTTCGGACCGATAGTACAAACAATTTTCGTCTTTTTCATGACAGTCTTAGTCTTTAAGTTGAGGAGGATATGGAAATCTGGCTTCGGGCGCGCACGGCCCGGAAGCTAAGCCTGTGTTGCTAAAGTGATGATGCCTCGCTCTAAGGATAGGTGACATCGAAAGAGCGTGCAGAGGAATGTGTGCTCGCGTTTCAGCCCAACGGGAAGGGGATAATTTTAGTCGTTGAGTTTTACAGTCCAATGCGCTGAAACCATTCAAGAGACAATTGGCGCGCATTATACGCTGAAATTTACAAAAAAGGAAAATGAAAACCCTGTTTCAAAAGACATCTGTGCAGATCCACAACGGTTTGTTATTACGCTGTTTACGATGTCGCTGGCGATGACGCCGCCCGAACAGGGGCGGCGTTGCGCAACAGCGGGTGTTGTTGCGCATAATGTCAATCGAGCAACTTTTTGCCTTCCAGGTCGATGGCGATGTTTTGGTTGTGTGCTTTTCGGTAGCACAGTATCGCTATCCCGATCGCCGCCCAGCTAATTCCGAGTATCAGAGCGTGAATGTTCATGTTTAAACAGACGTAGCCGATGACGATCATCCCCATGATCGGCGAAATGACATGGGCGAAAATGCGCCGCTGGGCTTTCATCCGGAAATTGAACAGGATAAACACACATAGGTTCACGACAAAAAAAGCGAAAAGCGCGCCAAAGTTCACCAGCGTGGAGATAGATTCAATCTTGCCGGAAAACAGGTAGCTGAGCAGCAGGGTGACGCCGCCGGTAAACAGAATGGCATAATCCGGCGTTTTACGCGTGGTATGGACGTGAGCGAGGAAGGCGGGCAACATTCGGTCGCGCCCCATTGAAAATAGCACTCTGGACACCGCCGTTTGCGCGGTAATAATGTTGCCGACGGCGCACACAAACGCCACAATGATGGAAAACGCCACTTTGAGCCAGATACCGCCAACGTTGCCGGCAATGGTGAAAAATGCTTCATTCGTCGCATTACCTTCCGCGAAGCGGTCGACATTACCGGTGGCGAACGCCGCAAACGCCACAACGATAATAAACAGTACCGTCGCCAAAACTAACGCCAACAGCGTTGCTTTACTGACGGCGCGTCCCCCGCCTTCGCTTTCTTCACTTAATGTACTGATAGCGTCAAAGCCGAGAAAGTTCAGCGCCGCCACCGAAATCGCCGTCGCGATGAGCCCAGGAGTGAACCACTGTGAATTGAAAAAAGGCCGGAAGGAAAGCGTTATCTGACTACTGTCCAGCATCATCAGACGGACAATGAGTAGCACGAAAATCGCCAGAATACCGAGTTGAATAAAGACCAGTAACTTATCGAATTTCGCCGTTTGCTGTATCCCGAGATAGTTGACTCCGGTGCCAATAGCCACATAAATCAACGGCCAGACCCAGACAGGGATTTGCGGTAAAATAGCGTGGACCGCGACACCGCCCAGCACAGCTACGAGCGTAGGGAACAAAAGATAATCCAGCAGTAATATCCATCCGGTCAGAAACCCTACGGCGGGATTAATGCATACGCCAGCATACGCATAGGCCGAACCCGACGAGGAGATATGCTGCGATAAGGTAGAGTAGCTGTACGCGGTAAAAAACATCGCGATCGCGCCAATAATATAAACCAGCGCAACCATACCGTGCGAAAGATTATAAACGACGCCATAAAGAGAGACTGGCGCGATAGGCACCATAAACACCAGACCATAAAGCACTAAATCGGTAAGAGACAATTTTTTGACTTTTTTCATGATAAATACCTTAATGGCTTTTTATGCCAGATCGCGTAAAAACGCGCTTACCGCTGCGAGGCAGGGCGCGATATTTTCTTCATGCGGGTTATGGCTGCTGCCGGGAATAGTGACCGCGCGGCAGTCTGAAATGTGAGAGAGCAGCGGAGAGACGACGCGCTCGGTTGCCTGATCGTTTTCGCCGCGCAGTACCAGAACAGGACAGCGTATCTGGCACAAATGGGGCGTAATATTCCAGTCGGCAAGTTTGCCATTTGCCGCCAGTTCATTGGTTCCCCATAAAATGTGATAACCCGTAGGGTCGGCGGCGAACTGCGCATTAGATCGCTGAACATGAACGGCTTCTTCCGCGAGGGTATAAACGTGTCTGGCATAATAAGCGACCAGCTGTTCCGGTGGGTTTTGATAAATGACGGCGGGCATAATGACGTTTTTGATATCGTCATCGGACATTGGCGTCAGAGCGTTAAAGAGCCGTATGGCTTCCTGTTGCCACAGGGCGATACTGGCCGGCGAACTGGCCAGTATCGTCCCGCGAAGCCCGGCAGGCTGTAAGCAGGCGTGCTCTGCGGCAAGCATTCCGCCCCAGGAATGTCCCAGTATCGAATACCCGTGCCCAATACCCAGGTGATGAATTAATTGGGTTAATTGACGGAGATAACGCGCAATAGTCCAGAAAGACGCGTCGGCATGAGGAAAATGCGTTGAACGACCGCAGCCATATTGATCGTAAAATATTACCATGCGCCCGTCATCAGCCAGATGGCGATAATTTAATAAATAATCAAAGCCGCCAGAAGGGCCGCCGTGAAGGATAATGAGCGGCGTGAGTAATGATTTTCTGTCTCCATAAATCCGATAGCTTGTCAATATGTTTTCAGAAAACATTTCGCCATAGAGATAAGTATCATTCATATTCTTAATGACTCAGTGTGTGGCAGGGCAGGCGAAATTTATATTCGCCTGGGTAATATTATTTTTTTATTGTGTGTAAAAGATTACACCAGAAGGTGGCGTAATGTTCCCATTGCAGAAACTGCGGGCTTCCCCAGTGCGGCGAACAATCACTGGCAAAGCAACATACTTTCCCTTTATGGTAAGTACCCATAACTAACAGTGGATCGCCATTAATTTCAGCAAGGACCTGACTATTTTCTTTGGCGATAAGCTTGTTATAGCCCAATAGCGGCGGCCATTCGCTAAATGGCTGGGTAATAACATGTTCTACCGCAGTATTTACTGCTTTACATCCTTGCGGTAGTTCTACGCGGTCATCTACATCCAGCATATCAACCGGCAATACCTCCGCCAGAACCGTATTTTTATAATTGGCTTTTGCTTCTATTCCCGTAAAGGATAAATACCCGCCGATCATCAACAGACCGCCGCCCTCAGCAACATAATCGGCGATAAGTTGTAATGCATCAGGAATAATGTCCATATTATAAAACGTTCTGTTTTGTAGCAGGAACGTATTGCTACCGATATCACTGATGACGATCGCATCATAGCAGGCTAATGCTTCGGCGGTTTGTGGAAAACGAGTTTGCACAATATGGGCAGGCATGTAGTCCACATCGATATTACTCTGGCGTAAGCAGGATAATAAATAGTCTGCGCCTTCTTCATATTTGCTCGATGTAAAGCTATCAAAACCTTTAGAGTGAATCATATGAATGTGCCAGGATTCGCCAATAAATAAAATTTTCATTATGTCACCTGTTAATTAATGTGAATGACTTTATTAGATTGGGTACGCATTCGATGTAAAACCTGCAAGTGCTGAGGCATACTCGACGCACCGACTTGTTCCACCGCCAGAGAAGCGAAAGCGGAGGCATATTGAATGGCTGCGACCATGTCTGCTTGTCGCGCCAGCGCGGCGGCTAAGGCGCCATTAAAAGCGTCACCGGCCCCGGCGGCATCTTTTACCACGGCGCTCCACGCAGGAATATACAATGTGCGGGCGTGCTCACAGAGCAGAGAACCACGGGCGCCAAGGGTAATGATGACTTTTTTCACCCCGGATTGCAGAATAATATTTCCGGCTTTTTTCGCATCATTAATATCAGTAATGGTTACGCCGGATAAAAAAGAGGCTTCAGTTTCATTCGGCGTGATGATGTCAATATCAGATAATAAATGCGTCACCTGTTTCGTATAGGGGGCAGGATTCAGCATGATCATTTTATTTCCTTGTTTTCCCAGGCGAATAAATTCAGTCAACGCTTCAATGTTCGTTTCGAGCTGCATTAACATAACGTCAGACTCGGCGATATAACGGTGTTGCTCGTTAATCTCTTGCGTGGTGAGCATCATATTGGCGCCAGGGTAGATGGCGATAATATTATCGCCATCCACGGCGGAGACATAGATCAATGCGCTACCGGTGGGCGCTTTATCTGTTCGATACGCGCTGTATGAGGTGATGCCTGATTGAATAATATGATTCATAGCAAATGCGCTGAACTGATCTTTGCCCACTTTAAAAATAAAATGTGCCGCAGCGCCGGCATTATTTGCCGCTAAAGCCTGGTTGGCTCCTTTACCGCCAGGATAGAATCCAAATTGACTGGCCAGAATGGATTCTCCGCTTTGTGGAAACCACGGCACGGTTGCTGAAACATCAATATTGAATGAGCCTAAAACACACACCTTGCCTGTTTTTTTTGTGTTTTCCCGGCGCAGTTTTGCATCCTGATGGATTGGCGTGGCGATAGTGCTGGAGATATCAATCTTATTTTCAGTGATAAGCTTACTCAGCGCGTCACGGTTTAAAATCCCTCCGCCATAGCAACGCTGAAGCATACCTGATTTCTGGAAATAGCGTAGATCGGAACGAATAGTCTCCTGGCTAACCTTATAAAGGTCTGAAAGTTTACTGACGCTAACACTATTATCCTTTATCAGTAAATTAATGATGGCATGACGTCTTTCTTCTTTAAACATATTGCCTCCGGGTAGTGAGTTGAATTGTATTTATGGCAATGTTGTCATGCGGTGAATTCAATCACAGATTATGCGGTCAACCGGAAGTAACCCCAAATGAATGTCAATAATCAGAAGCGCAGCCAATGTGTTAAATATTAATTGCTTACAGAAGGGGAAAATAGTTTTGTGAGTGTTGTCATATATTTTCTATGTAATATGACGGGGTGAACGTAAAATAGTTGGGCTTGCACGATTCAGTGAGTATATGCAGCCGGACAGCGTTCGCTTATCAGTCGCTACCCTCGACGAAATAAGACGATATCGCTCTCCGGCCCTGGGGTTATATACGCTCGATTTTTGCCGGCAGCCCCTGACGTACCGCCGCGCCAGAAACCCAGTCGAGCCAGGTATTGGTAATGGTTCTTGTCGGATCGGCAAAGCCCAGATCGTTAAGATTTATGCCTGCCCTGATTTGTGGATCATACGGCATAGGCACGCCATCCAGGGAGTGCTGCGTTGCGCCCATCTCGCGGTGGCCATATCCGTGTTCGATGGCGATGACGCCTGGCATCACGCCATTTAACAAACTGATTTGCGCCACGACCTGACCGCCCGGCGTAATGATCCGTACCCGATCGCCATGTTGCAGTCCATAACGCTCGCCGTCTTGCGGATTCAGCGCCACCAGGTTTGCTGGCTTCACATGGTGTAAGCGCGGGATGACGGCTGTTGAGCTGGACATGGTATTTGATTTAAATGAAATCAGTTTCAGCGGCCATTGCCCAATGGGAAACTGGTCGTCAATCGCACGACCATCTGACAAACGCGCCGGATACCAGACCGGGCAACCGCTGAAGCGCTCCCCGGTGATGGCGTGACGGTGGGCGGCGACATCTGCATTCCAGATCTGTAAGGGTTTTTTCCACGCGTTACCTAACCGTTGCTCCGTATAGCCGCTATCCTCGGGCGCAAACCGGCCGCCACGCGAGTAGATAAACGCCACGCGACCGACCTCATCAGCTTTAAGCGTGTGCTGAATTGCTGGCAGAATGCGGCTGACGCCGGTAAGTGTAATATCTTCCTGATTTGCCGGCGCGACCGGCGTCTTGCCCATAAAGGCGATATTAGCGGCTACGCGCAGATAGAAGTCTTCCGCCCGGTTCAGTGGAAAAGCATTGCCCTGCGGATCGGTTATCGCCCGGTCGCCGAAGCCGGGCAGATGGAGCCGTTTTGCTACCGCAATACAAAAGGCTTCCATTGAGACAGGTTGCCCGTCCGCCGTTCGGTGAGTGGCGGGGGCGACAACCGGCCAGCGGGCGGTAGTGGCTTTACTGGCTACGCCGCCCCAGGGCGCCGTAAAGCCCCAGCTCTCAAAATTGTGCGTATCCGGCACAATGTAATCCGCCAGCGCCGTCGTTTCATTCATAAAGGCGTCAATCGCGATAAAGAGCGGCAGTCGGCGAGGGTCTTTTAGCTTTTCTTCCGCCACGGCGCGTAGACCGGGAATACCGTAAAACGGGTTGCTCATATTGGAAATCCAGGCTTTAAGCGGATAAGGATAGCCTTCGAGCGCGGAGGTCAACAGTTCGGTAAGCTGGCCTGCCACAAAGGGATACCACGGCGCTTTGGCTGGATAAGGGGATTGCCCGCCGGCAATTTTGTCGCGGTATTCTTCCGATGCTTCATAAGCGGTTTTGCTACGGGCAATACTTAATCCGGACGGTTTCACTTTTCCGGCAAAACTGTTCATGTTGTAGCGGGGGCCGTCGCTAACGCCGTTGAATTTGCCGCCGCCGACAAAGACGCCGCCGGACAAGCTGAGGTTGCCGATCAGCGCGTTAAGCATCATGACCGACCAGGCGTTATAAAACCCATTGCCGGCCATCATGCCGCCGTGACTGATGACCGCGGCTTTACGTCCGTGACCGGTAAAGGTTTCCGCCAGCGCGATAATTTGCGCTTCCGGCACGCCGCACTGTTCGCTGTATTGCGCCAACGAGAGCTTTTCTGCCGCCTCTTTCAGGCGTTGCAACCCGCTCTTCACCGTGACCCGTTGGCCGTCGGCGAGCGTAACGTACTGCGTCACGAAAAGCCGTGCCTGTCGGCAAGTGGAGGCATCGACCAACTCGCCGTCGGTATTAAGTACGACGGGGGTCTCTTCGCCATCGGGCGTAAGATGGCGTAGCGTCAGGTGTTGTCCGGCAAGCGTCGGCAGTTCATCCGCAATGACCAGGTGCGTGGCGTTGGTCCAACTTTGCTCGCCGGCCTGCTGCATCGCCTGTACGCCGGGAATCGCCAGATAATCAGCATTATAACGTTGATTATCCATGATCCAGCGGATCATCCCCATTGCCAGCGCCGAATCGCTGCCGGGCATGACCGGTTGCCAGCGACCGCGAGGATCGGCGAGCACCGTTGATAAGGGCAGGGCGGGGGCGACCACGACGTATTGAAAATTCTCACGCAGCCGGGCGCTCGCTAACTGACGCGCCTGGCGTTTAAACGGATTACCGGACTGTGCCGGGGAGGTGCCCATAAAGAGCGCAAACTCCACGTTTTCCCAGTCGGGTTTGACATGCGGGTTTTTATCCAGATCGCCCATCAGCGCCCCGGAGCCGGCCCGGTAAGCCAGTCCACAGTAGGCGCCATGCGCGCCGAAATTTTTGCTGCCGAAGCTATTTAGCGCAAAACGACGCAGAAACGCATCGCGGCCTTCGTCGCTGGTATTCGTGACCAGTAACTGATTGGTTTTGGGCCCGAAACTGGGGTGCTTTGCGTCAATTGGCGTATCCGGCGCATGAATCGCGCGCAGTCCGTCCACATGACCCTCGCCAAACAGATCGCCGCCTTCCACGACTTCTTCAATAAGCTGCTCAAAGCTGATGCGCTGCCATTTCCCTTCGCCGCGTTTACCCACGCGTTTCATCGGTTCAAGCAGTCGTAGCGGACTGTACAGGCTTTCCAGCAGCGTGGCGCCGCGCGCGCAGGCGGTTGAGCGGGCGTCAAGACCGCTTTCTCCCGCCAGTTGCTCCATGGCTTCGCTAAAAGGGACGGACGAGTCAATCGGGTGTTCCTGCGACAAGGGGTGATAGGGATTGCCGGCGATGCGTATCACTTTGCCATCGGCATTAACCCGGGCGCGGATACCGCACTGTGTCCAACAGCCGAAGCATTGCGTCATGGCGATGGTTTGTTGTGGATTTTGCTGCCAGTGCGTTTGCGCCTGCGCCTCCGGAATTAACGCATTGCCAAAGATGCGGTCGCGCGTTACCTTGCCGGATGTCCCGTTTAACAGGCCATCAATTGCGCGTTTCGCCACATCACGGTAGCTCAGACCAAAAGTGACCATCCCACCGACGGCGAGACCGACTTTTAGCCACTGACGACGGGTTAAATTAGCCATGTTGTAATCTCCTGGTGAGTCCGTTCAGCGTTTCACGAATAATAATCAGTAGCGCTATCCACAGGCCGAAGGTGCCGAGAATAGCCAGCCAGCCATCCGTTCCGCCTGGTAACGAGTAAGGGTTAAATTGCGCGTTGAACTTGGGGACGGTTTGTACCTGAATCAACAATGTCCAGCGCATCAGCCAACATAGCGCCAGCGCGCTCAGAGCCAGCAGAACGCGTCTTAGCTGCGATAACGGATGACGTAGCGCCAGGCTACAGAACAGCAGCGTGAATACCCACAGCGCTAGCCAGCCGACAGCGTAATATTTGGCTGACAGGGCGACGGAAATCCACTGACGGATTGCCGTGCCGGAAAGCGTATCGCCGCTGACCCACATGGCCACCACCAGTCCCAGCGCCGCCAGCGTCCAGATTTGTCCCCACAATATTTTTGGCAGCCTTACCGAGTCGCGTCGGGCGGCGACAATCATCAGCGCGAAGAACGCCTGTAAGGCGCTAAGAAACATCGCCACGGGGAAGGCATAGCTAAACCAGATTGGGCGCGCCAGCACAACGGAGACTTCGCGGCCGGTATAAACCAACAGGCCCACCGCGCAAAGCGCGCTGGCTAACGCCAACCATTTGGTGACGTTGTAACTTTTATTGAATAATCGTTTTATTTGCTGCGCCAGGAACCACAGAGCGAGAAATCCGGTAAACAGCGGCAGGAATAACGCTCCCCAGGGCATCCACGACCAGGGCGTCGGCCAGGCATAGAAATGCCAGACGCGGGCGGTCTGGTGCAGATCCGCCGTCAGCGCCAGCGGTGCGGTAATCGCACAGGTAATGGCAATCAGTAATGCCCGATTTTCTTCTGTTGCGGCGTCTTTTTTCCGCCAGTGAAGATAACAGGCAAACAGTGCGGCGCAGGCGGCAATGCCAATAAAAAAGAAATATTGTACCGCCCACGGCAGCCAGCTAATGTCCTGCGGGTGAGCCAGCACTTCTTCAATGATGAGTGAATGCGTCATTCAGACCTCCTGCCAAAGCGCGGGCTGCGCACGGCCCAGTAATGGGGTGACAAAGGCGTCGTCCAGACCCAGGTAGAAAACATGGGGCGAGGTGCCGTTTTCCGGCTTTAATACCTTGATAGCGTCGCGATGTTGATGAAGCATGGTGGCGATGCGGCTATGGGGATCTTTGATATCGCCAATAATACGCGCGCCGCCGACGCAGGACTCTACGCAAGCGGGTAACAGTCCGGCTTCCAGACGATGGACGCAAAACGTGCATTTATCGGCAGTTTGCGTTTCATGATTGATAAATCGGGCGTCGTAAGGACACGCCTGGACACAATAGGCGCAGCCGACGCAGCGTTTGTTATCCACCACCACAATGCCGTCTTCCCGCTGAAAGGTGGCTTGTACCGGGCAGACCGGCACACAGGGGGGGTTATCGCAATGGTTGCACAGACGCGGCAATAGCACATTCGTGACTTCCTGACTACCTTCACGCTGAACCTGGTATTGGTTCACCGTCGTACGAAATGCGCCCTGCGGCGTTTGGTTTTCAATAGTGCAACTTACGGTACAGGACTGACAGCCGATACAACGCCGCAGGTCGATAAGCATAGCGTAGCGGTGTCGGGGAGAGCCTTCATGCCGCTCCGGCGAAAAAGGAAATTTCGCTTCAGCCAGCGGAACCAGCGAGGCGCCAGCGGTCAGGACGCCGAGCTGCTGGAGAAATTGCCGTTTACTGCTGTCCATATTGACTCCCGTCCACATTGCCAACAATGAAACATTTGTCACGATGTTGGTTCATGTGTAATGAATAAAAAATGTTGATGATTTACAGTGTAAAAATCGAGACGGGGTGCACTCTATTGTGGTTAACCACATACCCGGCTTGTTGTTGATCTAAAACAACATAATTGACAGGGATATTGGGGTGAGAGGTAAAACCGTAAGGCGCCTGGCGGTGTTGGCGGCAGTAGGGCTACTTTGTCATCGCGCGTGGGCAGGGACGTGGAATATCGGTATTTTGGCCATGCGCGGTGAGGCGTCTACGCGTAGCCACTGGCAACCGTTGGCAAAGACACTAAGCCAACAGCTTCCAGGCGAAACCTTTCACATCCAGCCGCTGGATCTGCATCAAATGCAGGAGGCCGTTAACCAGGGAACCGTGCAGTTTGTGATAACCAACCCGGCACAATTTGTCCAACTGAACAGCCATGCGCCGCTGCGCTGGTTAGCTTCCCTGCGTTCCACGCGCGATGGGAAAGCGGTGAGTAATGTTATTGGCAGCGTGATTTTGACCCGGCGCGATAGCGGCATCACCACGGCGCATGATCTCATCGGTAAGACAGTCGGCGCGATTGATGCTCAGGCGTTTGGCGGCTATTTATTAGGCTATAAAGCGCTCAGCGACGCGGGCTTACGCCCGGAGCGCGATTTTCATCTTCGTTTTACCGGATTTCCTGGCGATGCCTTAGTCTATATGCTGCGCGAAAAAGCGGTGCAGGCGGCAATTGTGCCAGTGTGTCTGTTAGAAAATATGGATCAGGAAGGATTGATTAATAAAAAGGACTTTATCGCGCTGCTTTCCCGACCGACGCCCCTGCCTTGCTTAACCAGTACGCCGTTATATCCTGACTGGTCGTTCGCGGCGCTACCTGCGGTAAGCGATGCGCTGGCGGATCGCGTAACGCGAGCGCTATTCAACGCGCCCGCCGCCGCGTCATTTCACTGGGGCGCGCCTGCGTCCACCAGTCAGGTGGAAGCGTTGCTGCGTGATGTTCGTCAGCACCCTCAGCAGCGTCGACTGTGGCTGGATGTCAAAAGTTGGTTAATCCAGCACCAGCTAATAGTCGGCGGCGTGATTCTGGCGTTCCTGTTGCTCACGCTCAATTATATTTGGGTCATGCTGCTGGTGCGTCGACGCGGAAAGCAACTGGAACGTAATAGCGTAGTTCTTCATCAGCATGAGCGGGCGCTGGAAACCGCCCGGCAAATGAGCGTGTTGGGTGAAATGACCTCCGGGTTTGCCCATGAGCTTAATCAGCCGCTTTCCGCGATTCGACATTATGCCCAGGGGTGCCTGATTCGACTGCGCGCTGCAGATGAACAGCATCCCTTGCTGCCGGCGCTGGAGCAGATTGACCAGCAGGCGCAACGCGGTGCGGATACTTTGCGTAACCTGCGTCACTGGGTTAGCCAGGCGCAGGGCAACCCGGTGCTAACCGAAGCGTGGAAGGCTATAGCCATTCGCGAGGCGATTGATCATGTCTGGCAATTGTTGCGTATGGCGCAACAGTTTCCGACAGTGAGTCTGCATACCGAGGTTAGCGCTGCGCTGCGCGTAACGCTGCCGTCAATGCTGCTGGAACAGGTGCTGGCGAATATCATTCTTAATGCGGCTCAGGCGGGCGCCACCCATTTATGGGTCATTGCTGAACGCACTGAAAACGGCATCAGTATCGTTTTACAGGATAACGCCGGGGGAATCGACGAGGCGCTATTACGTCAGGCGTTTCAGCCGTTTATGACCACCCGCAAAGAGGGGATGGGCTTAGGGCTGGCGATTTGCCAGCGGCTGGTGCGGTATGGGCGGGGCGATATCAGCATCAGGAACCAGACCGCGCCGGACGGTCTGTCGGGAACGGTGGTCACGATACATTTCTTACATGAACATGGGGGCAGGGATGGCGACAATTCATCTACTGGATGATGATACGGCGGTCACTAACGCGTGCGCGTTTTTACTGGAAAGTCTGGGATATGACGTAAAATGCTGGACGCAGGGGGCGGATTTTTTGGCGCAGGCCAGTCTGTATCAGGCCGGAGTCGTATTACTGGATATGCGAATGCCGGTACTGGATGGGCAGGGCGTTCATGATGCGTTGCGCCAGTGCGGAAGTACTCTGGCGGTTGTTTTTCTTACCGGGCATGGCGATGTGCCGATGGCCGTGGAGCAGATGAAACGCGGCGCCGTCGATTTTCTGCAAAAACCGGTATCGGTAAAACCGCTACAGGCGGCGCTGGAGCGTGCGCTGACGGTTTCATCGGCAGCGGTGGCGCGCCGTGAGATTATACTGTGTTACCAGCAGTTGACGCCGAAAGAGCGTGAGCTGGCCAGCCTGGTGGTAAAAGGATTTATGAACCGTGAAATTGCGGAAGCGATGAATATCGCGGTGCGCACCGTAGAGGTGCACCGCGCCAGAGTCATGGAAAAAATGCAGGCCGGTAGCCTGGCGGAACTGATTAGGCGTTTCGAAAAAATGGCCTCGCCAGAGACCAGAATACGAACAACGTATGAGCCATGAATAATAAACTGCGTTATTTCTTTGATTTGCATCAAATTTTGTTTAATTGAGAAGACTGTTATATTCTGTTGGTTTGAGCTGGCAACGAGTAAAACGTATGACAAAACCGACAAAAGATGACGAACTGTACCGCGAGATGTGCCGGGTGGTGGGCAAGGTCGTGCTGGAAATGCGCGATTTGGGGCAGGAGCCTAAATATATTGTTATTGCGGGCGTGTTAAGAACCGCGCTGGCGAATCAACGCATCCAACGTAGCGCGTTAGAAAAACAGGCTATGGAAACCGTGATTAACGCTCTGGCGCGGTCATAGCCGCTATCAGGGTGGCAATAACGAAATCGCCTTTGAATTGTCGCGATTGTCACCATGGCGGGCGGGTTGCCCGCCATTAGCGATGCGTAGGGTTATCAGTTGATGGCTAAGCGCAGCCCTAATGTATCAGGGTACGGCTCAAAATAATTCTGGCTGCGTAGATAGTCATCCGGATGTTCCGCCAGATAGTGCTTCAGCAGCGTTAACGGTGCCAGGATAGGTAGTCGGCCCGCCCGGTAGCCGAGAATCACCTCGCGTAATTCCGCGCGTTGCCTGCTGTTCAACGCGCGGTGAAAATAGCCCTGGATATGCATCAGCACATTGGTGTGATTTTTACGTGAAGCGGGATGGCGCAGGATAGCCATCAGTTTTTCTCTGTATCGGACAAAGAAGGCATCCAGATCGTCCCACTCATGCAGACGCGCGACGAAAGGGCCAATTTCGCGGTAGCCGGCCTGGTGGTGGGCGAGAAGCTGAAGTTTGTATCGGCTATGAAACGCGAGCAAACTGTGACGACTCAAGCCCTGCGCGCGTAGCGCATTTAATTCATGTAGCGCGAAGATACGTGCGATGAAATTCTCGCGTAGTACCGGATCGTGCAGGCGACCATCTTCCTCTATCGGCAGCCAGGGATATTTGTCCATCATCGCGGCGGTAAACAGCCCCGTGCCAGCTTTGCGGCCCCTGTTACCCTTTTCATCATACAGGCGAACGCGCTCCATTCCGCAACTGGGCGATTTTGCACACACAATAAACCCCGCCAGTTCGCCTATTGTTGGCAGAAACCGATCGGTAAAGGCATTCATTCGCTCGGTAACGTCATCGTGCGGGGCATGGCTATAGCGCATCCGAATGTCGCCACAGGTCGTCTGGATAAGACGCAGCGCAGGGCGGGGCACGGGCAGGCCGATCGCCACCTCCGGGCAGATCGGTTTGTAGGCCACCCACGGTGCCAGAGAGTTCATGACGAAATCCATACGCTTATGTCCGCCATCAAAGCGTACCGCGGCGCCAGTCAGACATCCGCTAATGCCGACTACGGGTTTGTTATTCATGATTCCCCCTTATTGAAAGTACGACGACTGACGCCAATGGCGCAAAATGTTATCTCACGCTGATTTAAAACTTACACAACTTTGTTTTTTTGTCTAAGTTTTCGCGGGAATTTTTTTGACGTAGTTAAATATCAATAAGATAGAATGAGGGGAAGAAATCTATTTCAGCGCTTATAGTGTGATAACCTCCAGCGAAGCGACCACGTTGCGCCACTGGGCAAGCTGTTTTTTCTGCCCGGTAGTGAGCTTTCCGGTGGTCACCAGGAACCATTTTCTCTGGGCGAACAGCTCGGGCGCCAGTATGGCTGGTGGAGAGGGAAGCACATTGAGCCGCAGCTCTTGTCCGGTACGAGTCAACGCTTCCAGCCAGATTTCACAGTGATCCGAGAGATGCCATCCGCTAATAAAGGCATTGTTGCCAGGCGCTTTTCTGTCGCCTTCAAGGCAAAAAGAGGTGTAGGCAATAATGATGCCATCCAGTATTTCGCGCAGCGTCATCACGGCGGGAAGATGCGCGGACACTTTGCTGCGCAACGGACGCAATAAATGGGTCACCAGTTCTGCGCGAGGATATTCCCGGCCACAGTCATAAATCAACTGCCGCAGCGCGTCAATTCGCCCTTCGTGGAGATGTTGAAGCATCGTCTCCTGAATCGTTATCCAGTTATCGCCCAGGCGAATGACCGGACGCGATAGTAAGGGTTTGACCTGGCTTATCGGTACGCCTTTTCTCACCCAGTCGAGGATGCTAAGCGCTTGTCGAATATCGTCATCGCTGTATAAGCGATGCCCGCCATCAGTACGCTGCGGTTTCAATAAACCATAGCGTCGCTGCCATGCCCTTAGCGTGGCGGCATTGATACCGCATAGTCTGGCAAATTCGCCGATAGAATACGACATGGTAAAGCCCGTTAAATAAGGGGATTCTACTATATCATGATTAAATGAAGACTAAGGTAGTGATAAATGGTGCGGCATACCAGGGCATCCGTATGGATTTTGTCGATGATGAGCAATACTGCGTGGCGTAAGGCTCATCAAAATATGACCAATGCTTAATACCATCGGATGCCCCTGGTTAATACTCTATTAACCTCATTCTTCGGGCGCAGTTAAGTAACTCTGTCACTTTATGAACCTGTAGCTTTCTCATCATATTCATCCGATGTGTTTCGACGGTTTTTATACTGATATGTAGCTTTTCGCTGATCCCATGATTGGTATACCCCTCGTCAATAAGTTTAAGAACCTGACGTTCGCGCAAAGTAAGCAGTTGATGATTGGTCGTGTCAGCGTTTAATTCAGCCAGGATAGCTTCCCGATTCAACGTCGGGTCAATGTAACGCTTGTTTACTGCGACTGTTTGCAATGCCGCTAACAGAACTTGCTGACTACTGCTTTTTAAAACATAGCCATTAGCACCTGCGGCTAAAGTTTTAATGGTCATATACTCTTGTTGGTATGCTGTGTAAACCAGAATATTCATTGCTGGCCAACGCTGATGTAATTGGGGAATGATATCCAGGCCATTGATGCCAGGTAAGCTAAGATCAAGGATAAGTATGTCAGGCTCGTATGCGCAACAGGCATTATAAACCTCAAGACCATTTTTAACATGTTCTACAATTTTAAAATGAGGCCAGGGTAGTAAGGCATTCATAATGCCGTTAATGATGATTTCATGATCGTCTACTAATAAGATCTTATATTCTTTCATTTTGCTGCCCTCGCGAAAATTAAGATAATATTAAGTAATGGTGTAGTTTTTGAAGATTATACGTATTTTCTGGCGTAAGTCGGTTAGTTCCTCCAGCGCGATGATTTTCCCCATTTTTACGCGATTCTCAATGTCTATGACATAGCATACCAATTCAGTCTGCCCTATTTGACCTAAACAGCCTTTTAATGTGTGAATTAACTGATCGATTTTTTTTCCAGCCGATACGGCATTTTCAATATCAGCCAGCAAGAGGTCCAGTGATTGGAAAATCTTGCTATTAATGACCATATCATCTGTCGCCAGTAGCGCTGAGCAGCGACTCGGATCCTGCTCCTGTAGCTCTATATTTCGCAAAAGTTGATATTCTGCGGCAATACTGATATAGCGAGCTAAGGTAGCCAACGTCACTGGTTTGGTAATGTAATGATGAATCCCATTTTTTTTACAACGATGAATATCTTCTGTCGCTACGCTAGCGGATAGCGCCACAAACATGCAGTCAGGATCTAAATTATTCGGCTCATCGTGCCATAATTGTACACATTCAATACCATCTATTTCTGGCATTCTAATGTCAATCAGTACTAAATCGAATCGCTGCTGTTGTGATAAAGTCAGAGCCTCGTTACTACTGGCGGCAATAGTGACGTGTTGGCCCAGGCTGACAAGCATTTTGCCGATGATATCCCGATTAATATCGGCATCATCAACCAAAAGAATCTGCAACTGCCAGGGTGGTAACAAATTATTTATTACTGGTATATTTGGTGTACACAATATTAACTGTTGCGCCAGGTCGTAAAGTTTTCCGGGGAAATACAAAAGCTCTGCGTTGAGAAGCGCATTTTGCTGGTGGGGTGGCTCGCCGCGTATTCCCCAGCAAGCCAGTTGGCGATGCAGGCAGAACGGCGCTGACAGTGTCCCTTTAATTGGTTGAGGCGGCTGGTATTCTTGTAAGGGTAATACTAACGAGACACAGGTTCCAACCCCGGGGACACTTTTTAGTGTCAGATTACCGCCCATCATTTTAGCCAGGCTTGACGCAATAGTCAGTCCAATTCCTGTACCTTGCGAATTTGTGTCTGCTTGATAAAAAGCAGTAAAGATTTGAGACTGCTGCTGTATTTCAATCCCTTTACCGCTATCGCTAACCAGAAATATTAATTGTTCCTCATGACGCTTGACCGTCAGACGTATCCCTCCGGTTTCGGTAAATTTTACCGCGTTCCCGAGTAAATTAACCAAAATTTGCCGTAAACGGATACTGTCGGTATGAAAATAGAGAGGGACATGTTGACCGACAAAAGTACGTAATGACAGTTTTTTGCTTTGCGCCGGCCCCTGGATGGTTTGCATTGCCTGGTCCAGTAACGGCAGTAACGCTGTTTCTTCCATATGTAATGTGAAATGACCAGACTCGATGCGTGAAAAATCCAGCAGAT
This sequence comes from Salmonella sp. JXY0409-18, assembly GCF_020268625.1. Classification (NCBI taxonomy): domain Bacteria; kingdom Pseudomonadati; phylum Pseudomonadota; class Gammaproteobacteria; order Enterobacterales; family Enterobacteriaceae; genus Salmonella; species Salmonella sp. JXY0409-18. The sequence goes on along the minus strand of NZ_CP084216.1, from coordinate 2,451,322 downwards.
TATTAATAATAGCTAACAAAGACAGTGTACAATTCCTGGCGGTATCAGCTAATCCTTGCTGCTCTATGTTTAAAGGGGTGGTTTGTAATAATTCAATCGCACCGAGTACGCCATTCATCGGAGTACGTAACTCATGACTTATTACCGTAAGATGAATGCTTTTACGTTTGTTAGCTTGCTCAGCGCGTTTTTTTGCTTCATTTAGCGCCTGGGTGCGCTCTGCGACTTTGTTTTCCAGATTGTCGTATTGGACTTGTAGAGTATCAAGCAGTTGGTTAAAAGCACCGGCAATACTATCTAATTCATCCAGTCGTTGTGCTGGTAAACGTGTGCTCAGCGGTGCAGTTGCGGTTTTATTAATGACATCGACAAAACGCCATAACGGTTTGGCCAGTGAGCGATGTAGTAACCAACAAAAAGCCGACGTCATCAACACCAATGCTGTTAATGTAAAGGGGATTTGTTGAAGGATAATTTTTAAGATGCGATTATGTAGATTACCGTATGGGTACAGCGTAACCAGACTCCATCCGGGGCCATGCAAGGTTGTGCGTAATATCAGAAATCCGGGAATTTGCTGCCATCCATCATGCAGCGTTACATTTTCTAACTGTGTACGTATTTTTTGCGGGATGTATGAAAACGGCAATAAGTGGTTGTTTTGATCCAGCCATACTCGAATACTATCATCTAATGGCAGGTGGCTCTTAGTAATGAGATCAGGAAGTTTAACCGTCACCCCAAAAAATACGCCTTGCTGATCGGCAACCGCAACGGAAGCGTGCCATCCTTTGCCGTTTATGTATTCTGGTTCACTCCAGTAAAACCCGGCATGGGTTGGGTATAAAGGAAAGCTTTTTCGCGTTAAAGGCTGTAGAGTTGAATAATCTGAAGGGTTATCAGTAGATAATAACGAAATCTCATTTTTATGGTTAAGAATAAAACTATCGCGACGAAAGCTTTTTTCATCGATATCAGAGGACTGCAGAAAGATACGGTGCTTCTCTCCGTTTAGCGTCGGCGTGCAATTTGAAGGACCGACAGAAAGATGCCGGCTCACCTCAGGGAAAATATCGTTATGATGAATCTCAGTCGCTAATGAGCATTGATACATTAAGTTTTTAGCGTCACGCTCAGCCTCTTCAAATCGTTGATTGCTTAGTACAATATTCATCTCGGATAGAACAGATAAGTCCTCTATTATATGCTGCCGTTTCTGAACCATTGATATATAAGCTGCAATAAGCACAGATAGCAGCCAAATAATTATTGTTGTTAATAAAAATAAAAAAGTTAGCCTGATTACTAAAGATGTTTGCAGCGTATTCTTGAGATTGAGCAAATTCATAATGCTTTCCTTCAGTTGCCTGTTGCAAAATCTTTGGCACTTGATCACTATCGCAGTACATATAGTTTCATCAGAAGATTAATCGATGGTGTTATCATTAGGAAGGTAAATTTCTTCATATATAACCCAGTCGATGACTACAATTACTTTTTAATAAAGCGGCGATGTAAAAACATCGTAACAGTTTATTTAATAAATAATTTTTCAAATTGTAATTTTTTATGTCAATACTGAAAGTGTAATTGTGAATTTATCGGAAAATCCGAATGATAGAATCGCCTGTCACAAGGTGTATGTAGACAGCATCTTGATATTGTACAAGAAGAGTATAGTCGAAATAAATGTGAATCAGGCTTTTTACGGATGTGGTTGTGAGCGAATTTGATAGAAACTCTCATTTATGTCTGAGGAGGGATTCATGCTGGCAGTTTTAAAAGGCATTCCATTAATTCAGGATATCAAGGCCGAAGGTAATAGCCGATCCTGGATAATGACTATTGATGGGCATCCTGCCAGAGGAGAAATTTTCTCAGAAGCATTTTCTATTTCTTTGTTCTTAAATGACCTGGAAAGCTTACCTAAGCCTTGTCTTGCCTATGTGACACTACTGCTTGCAGCACACCCGGATGTCCATGATTATGCTATACAGCTCACAGCGGATGGGGGATGGTTAAACGGTTATTATACCACAAGTAGTAGCTCTGAGCTTATTGCTATTGAGATAGAAAAACACCTGGCTTTAACTTGCATTTTAAAAAATGTAATACGCAATCACCATAAACTTTATTCGGGTGGGGTATAAAATGGTAGTAAATAAACGTTTAATTTTAATTTTACTATTTATACTCAATACGGCAAAGAGTGATGAGTTATCATGGAAAGGTAATGACTTCACCCTTTATGCCAGACAAATGCCATTAGCAGAGGTTTTACATCTGCTCTCAGAGAACTATGATACGGCTATTACTATTAGCCCGTTGATAACAGCTACATTTAGTGGAAAAATTCCGCCTGGACCACCGGTCGATATTTTGAATAACCTGGCAGCACAATATGATTTGCTTACCTGGTTTGATGGTAGCATGTTATATGTATATCCTGCATCGTTATTAAAACATCAGGTTATCACTTTCAATATTTTATCTACTGGGCGGTTCATTCATTACTTACGCAGCCAGAATATCCTTTCATCACCGGGATGCGAGGTTAAAGAAATTACCGGTACCAGAGCTGTGGAGGTGAGCGGTGTTCCCAGTTGCCTGACCCGTATTAGTCAATTTGCTTCAGTGCTGGATAATGCGTTAATCAAACGAAAAGACAGTGCGGTGAGTGTAAGTATATATACGCTTAAGTATGCCACTGCGATGGATACCCAATACCAATATCGCGATCAGTCCGTCGTGGTTCCTGGGGTCGTGAGTGTATTGCGTGAGATGAGTAAAACCAGCGTCCCGGCGTCATCGACGAACAATGGTTCACCCGCTACACAGGCATTGCCCATGTTTGCTGCCGACCCACGCCAGAATGCAGTGATCGTTCGTGATTATGCGGCCAATATGGCCGGGTATCGGAAACTCATCACAGAATTAGATCAACGCCAGCAGATGATAGAGATTTCGGTGAAAATTATCGATGTTAATGCTGGCGATATTAACCAGTTAGGCATCGACTGGGGAACGGCAGTGTCGCTGGGTGGCAAGAAAATTGCGTTCAATACAGGTTTGAATGACGGTGGAGCTAGCGGTTTTTCAACGGTAATCAGCGATACCTCAAACTTTATGGTGCGTTTGAATGCCCTGGAAAAAAGCTCTCAGGCTTATGTACTTTCCCAGCCATCTGTGGTGACTTTAAATAATATCCAGGCTGTGCTGGATAAGAATATTACTTTCTATACCAAACTGCAGGGAGAAAAAGTGGCTAAACTTGAATCCATCACTACGGGTTCTTTGTTGCGCGTTACACCTCGCTTGTTAAATGACAATGGCACGCAAAAAATAATGCTTAATCTTAATATTCAGGATGGACAACAAAGTGATACGCAAAGCGAAACAGACCCGCTGCCCGAAGTGCAAAATTCTGAAATTGCTTCGCAGGCCACATTATTGGCCGGACAAAGTCTATTGCTGGGAGGATTTAAACAAGGTAAACAAATCCACTCGCAAAACAAAATTCCTTTATTGGGCGATATTCCTGTCGTAGGTCATTTGTTTCGCAATGATACGACTCAAGTACATAGTGTAATCAGGCTTTTTTTGATTAAAGCCTCAGTAGTAAATAATGGCATATCTCATGGTTAATCCAAAGAGCTCATGGAAAATACGTTTTTTAGGTCACGTTTTACAAGGCCGGGAAGTATGGCTGAATGAAGGTAACCTGTCACTGGGGGAGAAAGGATGCGATATTTGTATTCCGCTTACTATAAATGAAAAAATTATTCTGAGAGAACAGGCAGATAGTTTATTTGTTGATGCCGGGAAAGCCAGAGTTAAAGTTAACGGCCGCAGATTTAATCCAAATAAGCCGCTACCATCCAGTGGGGTTTTGCAGGTTGCGGGAGTGGCTATCGCGTTTGGTAAACAGGATTGTGAACTTGCTGATTATCAAATACCCGTTTCCAGATCAGGGTACTGGTGGTTGGCTGGCGTATTCTTGATTTTCATCGGTGGAATGGGGGTCCTGTTAAGTATTGGCGGTCAGCCTGAAACGGTAAATGACTTACCTTTGCGGGTTAAGTTTTTATTAGACAAAAGCAATATTCATTATGTGCGGGCGCAATGGAAAGAAGATGGCAGCCTGCAGTTGTCCGGTTATTGCTCGTCAAGCGAACAGATGCAAAAGGTGAGAGCGACTCTCGAATCATGGGGGGTCATGTATCGGGATGGTGTAATCTGTGATGACTTATTGGTACGAGAAGTGCAGGATGTTTTGATAAAAATGGGTTACCCGCATGCTGAAGTATCCAGCGAAGGGCCGGGAAGCGTGTTAATTCATGATGATATACAAATGGATCAGCAATGGCGTAAGGTTCAACCATTACTTGCAGATATTCCCGGGTTATTGCACTGGCAGATTAGTCATTCTCATCAGTCTCAGGGGGATGATATTATTTCTGCGATAATAGAGAACGGTTTAGTGGGGCTTGTCAATGTTACGCCAATGCGGCGCTCTTTTGTTATCAGTGGTGTACTGGATGAATCTCATCAACGCATTTTGCAAGAAACGTTAGCAGCATTAAAGAAAAAGGACCCCGCTCTTTCTTTAATTTATCAGGATATTGCGCCTTCTCATGATGAAAGCAAGTATCTGCCTGCGCCAGTGGCTGGCTTTGTACAGAGTCGCCATGGTAATTACTTATTACTGACGAATAAAGAGCGTTTACGTGTAGGGGCATTATTACCCAATGGGGGAGAAATTGTCCATCTGAGTGCCGATGTGGTAACGATTAAACATTATGATACTTTGATTAACTATCCATTAGATTTTAAGTGAGTGGAAAATGACAACTCTGACCCGGTTAGAAGATTTGCTGCTTCATTCGCGTGAAGAGGCCAAAGGCATAATTTTACAATTAAGGGCTGCCCGGAAACAGTTAGAAGAGAACAACGGTAGGTTACAGGATCCGCAGCAATATCAGCAAAACACCTTATTGCTTGAAGCGATCGAGCAGGCCGAAAATATCATCAACATTATTTATTATCGTTACCATAACAGCGCACTTGTAGTGAGTGAGCAAGAGTAAAGTAAAAATATCTTAGAGCCTATCCCACCAGGCGTTATTGGCGCAGCCAGCCTGGACACGGACAGCGCGCAAAAACCGCAGCGTACACGTAGTACGTGAGGATTTTGAGCACTGCCCAGGACCAAAATGGCAAGTAAAATAGCCCTAATGGGATAGGCTCTTAGTTAGCACGTTAATTATCTATCGTGTATATGGAGGGGAATGATGATAAAGAAAAAGGCTGCGTTTAGTGAATATCGTGATTTAGAGCAAAGTTACATGCAGCTAAATCACTGTCTTAAAAAATTTCACCAAATCCGGGCTAAGGTGAGTCAACAGCTTGCTGAAAGGGCAGAGAGCCCCAAAAAAAGCAGAGAGACAGAGAGTATTCTTCATAACCTATTTCCACAAGGCGTTGCCGGGGTTAACCAGGAGGCCGAGAAGGATTTAAAGAAAATAGTAAGTTTGTTTAAACAACTTGAAGTACGACTGAAACAACTTAATGCTCAAGCCCCGGTGGAGATACCGTCAGGAAAAACAAAAAGGTAAAGCATAATGTCTTCAGGAAACATCTTATGGGGAAGTCAAAGCCCTATTGTGTTTAAAAATAGTTTCGGCGTTAGCAACACTGATACCGGGGGGCAGGATGACTTATCCCAGCAAAATCCGTTTGCCGAAGGGTATGGTGTTTTGCTTATTCTCCTTATGGTTATTCAGGCTATTGCAAACGATAAATTTATTGAAGTCCAGAAGAACGCTGAACGTGCCAGAAATACCCAGGAAAAGTCAAATGAGATGGATGAGGTGATTGCTAAAGCAGCCAAAGGGGATGCTAAAACCAAAGAGGAGGTACCTGAGGATGTAATTAAATACATGCGTGATAATGGTATTCTCATCGATGGTCTGACCATTGATGAATATATGGCTAAATATGGCGATCATGGGAAGCTGGATAAAGGTGGTCTACAGGCGGTCAAAGCGGCTTTGGATAACGATGCCAACCGGAATACCGATCTTATGAGTCAGGGGCAGATAATAATTCAAAAAATGTCTCAGGAGCTTAACGCTGTCCTTACCCAACTGACAGGGCTTATCAGTAAGTGGGGGGAAATTTCCAGTATGATAGCGCAGAAAACGTACTCATGAAAAAAGACCCGACCCTACAACAGGCACATGACACGATGCGGTTTTTCCGGCGTGGCGGCTCGCTGCGTATGTTGTTGGATGACGATGTTACACAGCCGCTTAATACTCTGTATCGCTATGCCATGCAGCTTATGGAGGTAAAAGAGTTCGCCGGCGCAGCGCGACTTTTTCAATTGTTGACGATATATGATGCCTGGTCATTTGACTACTGGTTTCGGTTAGGGGAATGCTGCCAGGCTCAAAAACATTGGGGGGAAGCGATATACGCCTATGGACGCGCGGCACAAATTAAGATTGATGCGCCGCAGGCGCCATGGGCCGCAGCGGAATGCTATCTCGCGTGTGATAACGTCTGTTATGCAATCAAAGCGTTAAAGGCCGTGGTGCGTATTTGCGGCGAGGTCAGTGAACATCAAATTCTCCGACAGCGTGCAGAAAAGATGTTACAGCAACTTTCTGACAGGAGCTAAAAATGAATCGAATTCACAGTAATAGCGACAGCGCCGCAGGAGTAACCGCCTTAACACATCATCACTTAAGCAATGTCAGTTGCGTTTCCTCGGGTTCGCTGGGAAAGCGCCAGCATCGTGTGAATTCTACTTTTGGCGATGGCAACGCCGCGTGCCTGTTATCAGGGAAAATTAGTCTTCAGGAGGCAAGCAATGCGTTGAAGCAACTGCTTGATGCCGTACCCGGAAATCATAAGCGTCCATCATTGCCTGACTTTTTGCAGACCAATCCCGCGGTTTTATCAATGTTGATGACGACATTAATACTCAGCGTTTTTGGTAATAACGCTCAATCGTTATGCCAACAGCTTGAGCGGGCAACTGAGGTGCAAAATGCATTACGTGATAAGCAGGTAAAGGAGTATCAGGAGCAGATCCAGAAAGCGATAGAGCAGGAGGATAAAGCGCGTAAAGCGGGCATTTTTGGCGCTATTTTTGACTGGATTACCGGCATATTTGAAACTGTGATTGGCGCCTTAAAAGTTGTGGAGGGTTTTCTGTCCGGTAATCCCGCAGAAATGGCTAGCGGCGTAGCTTATATAGCCGCAGGTTGTGCAGGAATGGTTAAAGCCGGAGCCGAAACGGCAATGATGTGCGGTGCTGACCACGATACCTGTCAGGCAATTATTGACGTGACAAGTAAGATTCAATTTGGTTGTGAAGCCGTCGCGCTGGCACTGGATGTTTTCCAGATTGGCCGTGCTTTTATGGCGACGAGAGGTTTATCTGGCGCAGCTGCAAAAGTGCTTGACTCCGGTTTTGGCGAGGAAGTGGTTGAGCGTATGGTAGGTGCAGGGGAAGCAGAAATAGAGGAGTTGGCTGAAAAGTTTGGCGAAGAAGTGAGCGAAAGTTTTTCCAAACAATTTGAGCCGCTTGAACGTGAAATGGCTATGGCGAATGAGATGGCAGAGGAGGCTGCCGAGTTTTCTCGTAACGTAGAAAATAATATGACGCGAAGCGCGGGAAAAAGCTTTACGAAAGAGGGGGTGAAAGCCATGGCAAAAGAAGCGGCAAAAGAAGCCCTGGAAAAATGTGTGCAAGAAGGTGGAAAGTTCCTGTTAAAAAAATTCCGTAATAAAGTTCTCTTCAATATGTTCAAAAAAATCCTGTATGCCTTACTGAGGGATTGTTCATTTAAAGGCTTACAGGCTATCAGATGTGCAACCGAGGGCGCCAGTCAGATGAATACTGGCATGGTTAACACAGAAAAAGCGAAGATCGAAAAGAAAATAGAGCAATTAATAACTCAGCAACGGTTTCTGGATTTCATAATGCAACAAACGGAAAACCAGAAAAAGATAGAACAAAAACGCTTAGAGGAGCTTTATAAGGGGAGCGGTGCCGCGCTTAGAGATGTATTAGATACCATTGATCACTATAGTAGCGTTCAGGCGAGAATAGCTGGCTATCGCGCTTAATCTGAGGATAAAAATATGGAAGCGAGTAACGTAGCACTGGTATTACCAGCGCCTTCCTTGTTAACACCTTCTTCCACTCCATCTCCCTCCGGGGAGGGAATGGGTACTGAATCAATGCTTCTGTTATTTGATGATATCTGGATGAAGCTAATGGAGCTTGCCAAAAAGCTGCGCGATATCATGCGCAGCTATAACGTAGAAAAACAACGGCTGGCCTGGGAACTGCAAGTCAATGTTTTACAGACGCAAATGAAAACAATTGATGAAGCGTTTAGAGCATCAATGATTACTGCGGGTGGCGCAATGTTGTCGGGTGTACTGACGATAGGATTAGGGGCCGTAGGCGGGGAAACCGGTCTTATAGCGGGTCAAGCCGTAGGCCACACAGCTGGGGGCGTCATGGGCCTGGGGGCTGGTGTAGCGCAACGTCAAAGTGATCAAGATAAAGCGATTGCCGACCTGCAACAAAATGGGGCCCAATCTTATAATAAATCCCTGACGGAAATTATGGAGAAAGCAACTGAAATTATGCAGCAAATCATCGGCGTGGGGTCGTCACTGGTCACGGTTCTTGCTGAAATACTCCGGGCATTAACGAGGTAAACATGGTGCAAGAAATAGAGCAATGGTTGCGTCGGCATCAGGTGTTTACTGAGCCTGCATATTTAGGGGAGACCGCCATATTACTTGGGCAGCAGTTTATATTATCGCCTTACCTGGTGATCTATCGTATTGAGGCAAAAGAAATGATTATTTGTGAGTTCAGGCGCCTGACGCCCGGGCAACCTCGACCACAGCAATTGTTTCACTTACTGGGACTTTTACGCGGGATATTTGTGCATCACCCGCAGTTAACATGTTTAAAGATGTTGATAATCACCGACGTTCTGGATGAAAAAAAAGCCATGCTACGCAGGAAATTATTGCGCATCCTGACAGTAATGGGAGCGACCTTTACACAGCTTGATGGCGATAACTGGACAGTTTTATCCGCCGAGCATCTTATCCAGCGACGTTTTTAAATGACCTTCCTGACGTAAATCATTATCACGTGAAAATAACAATCAATAGGTATGATGATGAAAGAAGATCAGAAAAATAAAATACCCGAAGACATTCTGAAACAGCTATTATCCGTTGATCCGGAAACCGTTTATGCCAGTGGTTACGCCTCATGGCAGGAGGGGGATTATTCGCGCGCCGTAATCGATTTTAGTTGGCTGGTGATGGCCCAGCCATGGAGTTGGCGTGCCCATATTGCATTGGCTGGCACCTGGATGATGCTTAAAGAATACACGACGGCCATTAATTTCTATGGACATGCCTTGATGCTGGATGCCAGCCATCCAGAACCGGTTTACCAAACGGGCGTCTGTCTCAAAATGATGGGGGAACCCGGGTTGGCGAGAGAGGCTTTTCAAACCGCAATCAAGATGAGTTATGCGGATGCCTCATGGAGTGAGATTCGCCAGAATGCGCAAATAATGGTTGATACTCTTATTGCTTAAATAACAGAACGAAATATGAAAATTCATATTCCGTCAGCGGCAAGTAATATAGTCGATGGTAATAGTCCTCCTTCCGATATACAAGCGAAGGAGGCATCGTTTCCTCCCCCTGAAATTCCAGCCCCTGGCACCCCCGCAGCCCCAGTGCTGCTTACGCCTGAACAAATAAGGCAGCAGAAGGATTATGCGATACATTTTATGCAATACACTATTCGTGCGCTGGGTGCGACAGTCGTGTTTGGATTATCGGTTGCTGCAGCGGTAATTTCTGGCGGGGCAGGATTACCCATTGCTATTCTTGCGGGGGCGGCGCTCGTGATTGCTATTGGGGATGCTTGCTGTGCGTATCATAATTATCAATTGATATGTCAGCAAAAGGAGCCGTTACAAACCGCCAGTGATAGCGTTGCTCTTGTGGTCAGTGCGCTGGCTTTAAAATGTGGGGCAAGTCTTAACTGCGCTAACACCCTTGCTAATTGTCTTTCTTTATTAATACGTTCAGGAATCGCTATTTCTTCGTTGGTTATACAACTACAGTTTCCACTGCCCGCCGCTGAAAATATAGCGGCCTCTTTGGACATGGGGAGTGTAATTACCTCCGTTAGCCTGACGGCGATAGGTGCGGTACTGGATTATTGCCTTGCCCGTCCCTCTGGCGACGATCAGGAAAATTCTGTTGATGAACTTTATGCCGATCCCAGTGCGTTATTGGCGGAACAAATGGCATCGCTCTGCCAATCTGCTACTACACCTGCATTAATGGACAGTTCTGGTCATACATCTCGGGGAGAACCATGAAACCTGTTAGCCCAAATGCTCAGGTAGCAGGGCAACGTCCTGTTAACGCGCCTGAGGAATCACCTCCATGTCCCTCATTGCCACATCCGGAAACCAATATGGAGAGTGGTAGAGTAGGTCCTCAACAAGGAAATGAGCGGTTATTGGCCGGACTTGCGAAACGAGTGATAGAGTGTTTTCCAAAAGAAATTTTTAGTTGGCAAACGGTCATTTTGGGCGGACAGATTTTATGCTGTTCCGCTGGAATAGCATTAACAGTGCTAAGTGGTGGAGGCGCACCGCTCTTAGCCCTGGCGGGAATTGGCCTTGCTATTGCCATTGCGGATGTCGCCTGTCTTATCTACCATCATAAACATCATTTGCCTATGGCTCACGACAGTATAGGCAATGCCGTTTTTTGTATTGCTAATTGTTTTGTCAATCAACGCAAAAGTATGGCGATTGCTAAAGCTGTCTCCCTGGGAGGTAGATTAGCCTTAACCGCGACGGTAATGACGCATTCATACTGGAGTGGTAGTTTGGGACTACAGCCTCATTTATTAGAGCGTCTTAATGATATTACCTATGGACTAATGAGTTTTACTCGCTTCGGTATGGATGGGATGGCAATGACCGGTATGCAGGTCAGCAGCCCATTATATCGTTTGCTGGCTCAGGTGACGCCAGAACAACGTGCGCCGGAGTAATCGTTTCAGGTATATACCGGATGTTCATTGCTTTCTAAATTTTGCTATGTTGCCAGTATCCTTACGATGTATTTATTTTAAGGAAAAGCATTATGGATATTGCACAATTAGTGGATATGCTCTCCCACATGGCGCACCAGGCAGGGCAGGCTATTAATGACAAAATGAATGGTAATGATTTGCTCAACCCAGAATCGATGATTAAAGCGCAATTTGCCTTACAGCAGTATTCTACATTTATTAATTACGAAAGTTCACTGATCAAAATGATCAAGGATATGCTTAGTGGAATCATTGCTAAAATCTGAAGTTATTAGCGACGATGTTCGACGGTTGTTGCTGGAAATCATGTTTGCGGGCGTTAACCATAGCCTGATTTCCCAGGTACATGCGATGTTACCAGCGCTAACGGTTATTGTTCCGGATAAAAAATTACAGTTGGTATGTCTGGCATTATTGTTGGCGGGTTTAAATGAGCCGCTAAAAGCCGCAAAAATTTTATCGGATATTGATTTGCCAGAGGCTATGGCGCTGCGCCTGTTATTTCCTGCACCAAATGAGGGATTTGAAAATTGAATATTTCTGATATGAGCGTAGTGCCTGTAAGCACTCAATCTTATGTAAAGTCCTCTGCAGAACCGAGCCAGGAGCAAATTAATTTTTTTGAACAATTGCTGAAAGATGATGCATCCACCAGTAACGCCAGTGCTTTATTACCGCAGGTTATGTTGACCAGTCAAATGGATTATATGCAGTTAACGGTAGGCGTCGATTATCTTGCCAGAATATCAGGCGCAGCATCGCAAGCGCTTAATAAGCTGGATAGCATGACATGAAGGTTCAGCGTATAGTATTTCTTACTGTCCTTACGTTCTTTCTTACGGCATGTGATGTGGATCTTTATCGCTCATTGCCAGAAGATGAGGCGAATCAAATGCTGGCATTACTTATGCAGCATCATATTGATGCGGAAAAAAAACAGGAAGAGGATGGTGTAACCTTACGTGTCGAGCAGTCGCAGTTTATTAATGCGGTTGAGCTACTTAGACTTAACGGTTATCCGCATCGGCAGTTTACAACGGCGGATAAGATGTTTCCGGCTAATCAGTTAGTGGTATCACCCCAGGAAGAACAGCAGAAGATTAATTTTTTAAAAGAACAAAGAATTGAAGGAATGCTGAGTCAGATGGAGGGCGTAATTAATGCAAAAGTGACCATTGCGCTACCGACTTATGATGAGGGAAGTAACGCTTCTCCGAGCTCAGTTGCCGTATTTATAAAATATTCACCTCAGGTCAATATGGAGGCCTTTCGGGTAAAAATTAAAGATTTAATAGAAATGTCAATTCCTGGGTTGCAATACAGTAAGATTAGTATCTTGATGCAGCCTGCTGAATTCAGAATGGTACCTGATGTACCCGTGAAACAAACATTCTGGATTATGGACGTGATCAACGCCAATAAAGGGAAGGTGGAGAAGTGGTTGATGAAATACCCTTATCAGTTGATGTTATCGTTGACAGGACTGTTAATAGGAGTGGGCATCCTGATCGGCTATTTTTGCCTGAGACGCCGTTTTTGAGCCGACCTGATCCCGAGGTGTTGCAACTTTATCGTTATTTCTGGCAACCTGCTCGTTACGCTGTACCGGAATGGCTTGATAAGCTGGGTTTTCATCCTTCAAACTGCTGGCGTTATGGCGATCGGCCCGAGTTGGATCGTCTTCTTGACAGAGCGTTAAATAGACTAAGGGGAAGCTCTGTTATTCCAGCCTGTTTAAATGACAGGCAAAAACGGCAGGTTCGTCTTGCGCCGCGTATATCGGCATTTGCCTTTGGGCTGGGATTATTCAAACTCAGGTGCAGTGACTATTTTATGCTACCAGAGTATCGGCAATTGCTTCTACAGTGGTTTTGCGAGGATGAGATCTGGCAGCTATATGGTTGGTTGGGGCAAAGAGATGGCAAATTACTTCCTCCGCAAGTGATGCAACAAACTGCATTGCAGATCGGTACCGCCATTCTTAATCGGGAAGCGCATGACGATGCGGTTTTACATGCGCTATTAGTATTATTACCCCCTCCGCAGCGTATACTTTGGCCGAAGACTTCTCTTACCGAGATTATCTTCATGGAGCATTTGCTATGAGTTTCACTTCACTTCCACTGACGGAAATTAACCATAAGCTACCCGCTCGAAATATTATTGAGTCACAGTGGATAACATTACAATTAACTTTATTTGCACAAGAGCAACAAGCTAAGAGAGTTTCACATGCTATTGTGAGCTCCGCTTACCGTAAGGCTGAAAAAATCATCCGAGACGCCTATCGTTATCAGCGTGAACAGAAAGTTGAGCAGCAACAAGAACTAGCGTGGTTGCGTAAAAATACGCTGGAAAAAATGGAAGTGGAATGGCTGGAACAGCATGTAAAACATTTACAAGACGATGAAAATCAATTTCGTTCATTGGTCGATCAAGCAGAGCATCATATTAAAAATAGTATAGAACAGGTTCTGTTGGCCTGGTTCGACCAACAGTCGGTAGACAGTGTTATGTGCCATCGTCTGGCACGCCAGGCTACGGCTATGGCGGAAGAGGGAGCGCTTTATTTGCGTATTCATCCTGAAAAAGAGGCATTGATGCGTGAAACTTTTGGCAAGCGGTTTACGTTGATTATCGAGTCTGGTTTCTCTCCCGATCAGGCTGAACTTTCCTCAACACGATATGCCGTTGAATTTTCACTTTCTCGTCATTTCAACGCGTTACTGAAATGGTTACGTAATGGTGAAGATAAAGGAGGTAGCGATGAATATTAAAATTAATGAGATAAAAATGACGCCCCCTACAGCATTTACCCCTGGCCAGGTTATAGAGGAACAAGAGGTTATTTCGCCTTCAATGTTAGCTCTCCAGGAGTTACAGGAAACGACGGGGGCAGCGCTCTATGAGACGATGGAAGAAATAGGAATGGCGCTGAGTGGTAAACTGCGCGAAAGTTATAAATTCACTGATGCTGAGAAACTGGAGCGCAGACAACAGGCTTTGCTGCGTTTGATAAAACAAATACAGGAGGATAATGGGGCAACGTTGCGTCCGCTTACCGAAGAGAATAGTGATCCTGATTTACAGAATGCGTATCAAATTATCGCTCTTGCAATGGCGCTTACTGCCGGCGGGTTGTCAAAAAAGAAAAAACGCGATTTGCAATCGCAACTGGATACGCTTACAGCGGAGGAGGGATGGGAACTTGCCGTTTTTAGTTTACTGGAACTTGGCGAAGTGGATACCGCTACGCTGTCCTCGCTGAAGCGTTTTATGCAACAGGCGATAGACAACGATGAAATGCTCTTATCGCAGTGGTTCAGACGCGTGGCAGACTGGCCGGATCGCTGTGAACGGGTCCGTATTTTGCTAAGAGCGATAGCCTTTGAACTTAGCATATGCATCGAACCCTCGGAGCAAAGTCGTTTGGCCGCAGCATTAGTACGTTTGCGTCGTTTGTTGTTATTCCTTGGCCTTGAAAAAGAGTGCCAGCGTGAGGAGTGGATTTGCCAGTTGCCGCCTAATACATTACTGCCGCTACTACTCGATATTATTTGTGAGCGCTGGCTTTTCAGTGATTGGTTGCTTGATAGACTTACCGCTATAGTTTCTTCATCGAAGATGTTCAATCGGCTACTCCAACAACTTGATGCGCAGTTTATGCTGATACCCGATAACTGTTTTAACGACGAAGATCAACGTGAACAAATTCTCGAAACGCTTCGTGAAGTAAAGGTAAATCAGGTTTTATTCTGATACCTGGCTTTCAATATTTAGGTAAATTGGCGTTCTGGCTCATCATGAGGCGGCAGGATGGATTGGGATCTCATTACTGAACGTAATATTCAGCTTTTTATTCAATTAGCAGGATTGGCTGAACGGCCTTTAGCAACCAATATGTTCTGGCGGCAAGGACAATATGAAACCTATCTAAACTATCATAACGGTCGTATTCACTTATGTCAGATACTCAAGCAAACCTTCTTAGACGAAGATCTGCTTTTTAAAGCCTTAACTCACTGGAAACCTGCAGCGTTCCAGGGTATTCCTCAGCGATTATTTTTGTTGCGCGACGGGCTTGCAATGAGTTGTTCTCCTCCTCTTTCCAGCTCCGCCGAGCTCTGGTTACGATTACATCATCGACAAATAAAATTTCTGGAGTCGCAATGCGTTCATGGTTAGGTGAGGGAATCAGGGCGCAACAGTGGCTCAGTGTATGCGCGGGTCGGCAGGATATGGTTCTGGCGACGGTGTTATTAATCGCTATTGTGATGATGCTGTTACCTTTACCGACCTGGATGGTTGATATCCTGATTACTATCAACCTTATGTTTTCAGTGATCCTGCTCTTAATTGCTATTTATCTTAGTGACCCTCTCGATTTATCGGTATTTCCGTCTTTATTACTTATTACTACATTATATCGTTTGTCACTCACAATCAGCACATCACGGCTGGTACTGTTACAACATAATGCCGGTAATATTGTGGATGCTTTCGGTAAGTTTGTCGTAGGAGGAAATCTCACCGTTGGGTTGGTCGTATTTACCATCATTACTATCGTGCAGTTTATTGTCATTACAAAAGGTATCGAGAGGGTGGCGGAAGTTAGCGCACGTTTCTCGCTTGATGGGATGCCAGGCAAACAAATGAGTATCGATGGCGATTTGCGTGCCGGAGTTATCGATGCAGACCATGCCCGTACATTAAGACAGCACGTCCAGCAGGAAAGCCGCTTTCTCGGTGCGATGGACGGTGCGATGAAATTTGTTAAAGGCGATACGATTGCCGGTATTATTGTTGTTCTGGTGAACATTATCGGCGGTATTATTATCGCTATCGTACAATATGATATGTCGATGAGTGAGGCTGTTCACACTTATAGCGTACTGTCAATCGGAGATGGTTTATGTGGGCAAATTCCATCGCTGCTGATTTCCCTTAGCGCGGGAATTATTGTCACCCGTGTTCCGGGTGAGAAACGCCAGAACCTGGCGACAGAGTTGAGTTCTCAAATTGCCAGACAACCTCAGTCGCTAATATTAACCGCTGTGGTTTTAATGCTCCTCGCCTTAATTCCCGGCTTTCCTTTTATCACTCTCGCTTTCTTTTCAGCGTTGTTAGCATTGCCAATTATCCTCATTCGTCGCAAAAAGTCTGTGGTTTCCGCAAATGGCGTCGAAGCGCCGGAAAAAGATAGTATGGTTCCCGGCGCATGTCCCCTAATCTTACGTCTTACCCCGACGTTACATTCTGCCGACCTGATTCGTGATATTGACGCCATGAGATGGTTTTTATTTGAGGATACCGGCGTTCCTCTCCCTGAGGTGAATATTGAGGTTTTGCCTGAACCCACCGAAAAATTGACGGTACTGCTATATCAGGAACCCGTATTTAGTTTATCTATTCCCGCCCAGGCGGATTATTTATTGATAGGCGCGGACGCCAGTGTGGTGGGTGATAGCCAGACGTTACCGAACGGGATGGGGCAGATCTGTTGGCTTACAAAAGACATGGCCCATAAGGCGCAAGGTTTTGGACTGGACGTTTTCGCGGGCAGCCAACGTATCTCTGCCTTATTAAAATGTGTCCTGCTTCGGCATATGGGAGAGTTTATTGGTGTTCAGGAAACGCGTTATCTAATGAATGCGATGGAAAAAAACTACTCTGAGCTGGTGAAAGAACTTCAGCGCCAGTTACCCATTAATAAAATCGCTGAAACTTTGCAGCGGCTTGTATCAGAGCGGGTTTCTATTAGAGATTTACGTCTTATTTTCGGCACCTTAATTGACTGGGCACCACGTGAAAAAGATGTCCTGATGTTGACAGAATATGTCCGTATCGCGCTTCGCCGTCATATTCTGCGTCGTCTTAATCCGGAAGGAAAACCGCTGCCGATTTTGCGGATCGGCGAAGGTATTGAGAACCTCGTGCGTGAATCCATTCGCCAGACGGCAATGGGGACCTATACTGCGCTGTCGTCTCGTCATAAGACGCAGATCCTGCAACTTATCGAGCAGGCGCTGAAGCAGTCAGCCAAATTATTCATTGTCACTTCTGTCGACACCCGACGTTTCTTGCGAAAAATTACAGAAGCCACCTTGTTCGACGTACCGATTTTGTCATGGCAGGAATTAGGAGAGGAGAGCCTTATACAAGTGGTAGAAAGTATTGACCTTAGCGAAGAGGAGTTGGCGGACAATGAAGAATGAATTGATGCAACGTCTGAGGCTGAAATATCCGCCCCCTGATGGTTATTGTCGATGGGGCCGAATTCAGGATGTCAGCGCAACGTTGTTAAATGCGTGGTTGCCTGGGGTATTTATGGGCGAGTTGTGCTGTATAAAGCCAGGAGAAGAACTTGCTGAAGTCGTGGGGATTAATGGCAGCAAAGCTTTGCTATCTCCTTTTACGAGTACTATCGGACTTCACTGCGGGCAGCAAGTGACGGCCTTAAGGCGACGCCATCAGGTTCCCGTGGGCGAAGCGTTATTAGGGCGAGTCATTGATGGCTTTGGTCGTCCCCTTGATGGCCGCGAACTGCCCGACGTCTGCTGGAAAGACTATGATGCAATGCCTCCTCCCGCAATGGTTCGACAGCCTATCACTCAACCATTAATGACGGGGATTCGCGCTATTGATAGCGTTGCGACCTGTGGCGAAGGGCAACGAGTGGGTATTTTTTCTGCTCCTGGCGTGGGGAAAAGCACGCTTCTGGCGATGCTGTGTAATGCTCCAGACGCAGACAGTAATGTTCTGGTGTTAATTGGTGAGCGTGGACGAGAAGTCCGCGAATTCATCGATTTTACACTGTCTGAAGAGACCCGAAAACGTTGTGTCATTGTTGTCGCAACTTCTGACAGACCCGCCTTAGAGCGCGTGAGGGCGCTGTTTGTGGCCACCACGATAGCAGAATTTTTTCGCGATAATGGAAAGCGAGTCGTCTTGCTTGCCGACTCACTGACGCGTTATGCCAGGGCCGCGCGGGAAATCGCTCTGGCCGCCGGAGAGACCGCAGTTTCTGGAGAATATCCGCCAGGCGTATTTAGTGCATTGCCACGACTTTTAGAACGTACAGGAATGGGAGAAAAAGGCAGTATTACCGCATTTTATACGGTACTGGTGGAAGGCGATGATATGAATGAGCCGTTGGCGGATGAAGTCCGTTCACTGCTTGACGGACATATTGTGCTATCCCGACGGCTTGCAGAGAGGGGGCATTATCCTGCCATTGACGTGTTGGCAACGCTCAGCCGCGTTTTTCCAGTCGTTACCAGCCATGAGCATCGTCAACTGGCGGCGATATTGCGACGGTGCCTGGCGCTTTACCAGGAGGTTGAACTGTTAATACGCATTGGGGAATACCAGCGAGGAGTTGATACAGATACTGACAAAGCCATTGATACCTATCCGGATATTTGCACATTTTTGCGACAAAGTAAGGATGAAGTATGCGGACCCGAGCTACTCATAGAAAAATTACACCAAATACTCACCGAGTGATCATGGAAACTTTGCTGGAGATAATCGCGCGGCGTGAAAAGCAATTACGCGGCAAACTTACCGTACTTGATCAGCAGCAACAGGCGATTATTACGGAACAGCAGATTTGCCAGACGCGCGCTTTAGCAGTGACTACCAGACTGAAAGAATTAATGGGCTGGCAAGGTACGTTATCTTGTCATTTATTGTTGGATAAGAAACAACAAATGGCCGGGCTATTCACTCAGGCGCAGAGCTTTTTGACGCAACGGCAGCAGTTAGAAAATCAGTATCAGCAGCTTGTCTCCCGGCGAAGCGAATTACAGAAGAATTTTAATGCGCTTATGAAAAAGAAAGAAAAAATTACTATGGTATTAAGCGATGCGTATTACCAAAGTTGAAGGAAGTCTAGGGTTGCCATGCCAGTCTTATCAGGATGATAACGAGGCGGAGGCGGAACGTATGGACTTTGAACAACTCATGCACCAGGCATTACCCATTGGTGAGAATAATCCTCCTGTAGCATTGAACAAGAACGTGGTTTTCACGCAACGTTATCGTGTTAGTGGTGGTTATCTTGACGGTGTAGAGTGTGAAGTATGTGAATCAGGGGGGCTAATCCAGTTAAGAGTCAATGTCCCTCATCATGAAATTTACCGTTCGATGAAAGCGCTAAAGCAGTGGCTGGAGTCTCAGTTGTTGCATATGGGGTATATAATTTCCCTGGAGATATTCTATGTTAAGAATAGTGAATGAAGAGCGTCCGTGGATGGAGATGCTTCCAACGCAAGGCGCTACCATTGGTGAGCTGACATTGAGTATGCAACAATATCCAGTACAGCAAGGGACATTATTTACCATACATTATCATAATGAGCAGGGTAGGGTGTGGATTGCAGAACAATGCTGGCAGCGCTGGTGTGAAGGGTTAATTGGCACCGCTAATCGATCGGTTATCGATCCTGAATTGCTATACGGAATAGCTGAATGGGGGCTGGCGCCGTTATTGCAAGCCAGTAATGCCACCCTTTGTCAGAACGAACCGCCAACATCCTGCAGTAATCTACCACATCAGCTAGCGTTGCATATTAAATGGATAGTTGAAGAACATGAGTTCCATAGCATTATTTTTACATGGCCAACGGGTTTTTTGCGCAATATAGTCGGAGAGCTTTCTGCTGAGCGTCAACAGATTTATCCTGCTCCTCCTATTGTAGTCCCTGTATATTCAGGCTGGTGCCAGCTTACATTAATTGAACTTGAGTCTATCGAAATCGGCATGGGCGTTCGGATTCATTGCTTTGGCGACATCAGACTCGGTTTTTTTGCTATTCAACTACCAGGGGGAATCTACGCAAGGGTATTGCTGACAGAGGATAACACGATGAAATTTGACGAATTAGTCCAGGATATCGAAACGCTACTTGCGTCAGGGAGCCCAATGTCAAAGAGTGACGGAACGTCTTCAGTCGAACTTGAGCAGATACCACAACAGGTGCTCTTTGAGATCGGACGTGCGAGTCTGGAAATTGGACAATTACGGCAACTTAAAACGGGGGACGTTTTGCCTGTAGGTGGATGTTTTGCGCCAGAGGTGACGATAAGAGTAAATGACCGTATTATTGGGCAAGGTGAGTTGATTGCCTGTGGCAATGAATTTATGGTGCGTATTACACGTTGGTATCTTTGCAAAAATACAGCGTAAACCTGATAAGAAAAATAATATGCGAACAATATAATAGCGTTCCAGGTCGTGTCATGAGAGATACAGTATGTCTTTACCCGATTCGCCTTTGCAACTGATTGGTATATTGTTTCTGCTTTCAATACTGCCTCTCATTATCGTCATGGGAACCTCTTTCCTTAAACTGGCGGTGGTATTTTCGATTTTACGAAATGCTCTGGGTATTCAACAAGTTCCCCCAAATATCGCACTGTATGGCCTCGCGCTTGTACTTTCCTTATTCATTATGGGGCCGACGCTATTAGCTGTAAAAGAGCGCTGGCATCCGGTTCAGGTCGCTGGCGCTCCTTTCTGGACGTCGGAGTGGGACAGTAAAGCATTAGCGCCTTATCGACAGTTTTTGCAAAAAAACTCTGAAGAAAAGGAAGCCAATTATTTTCGGAATTTGATAAAACGAACCTGGCCTGAAGACATAAAAAGAAAGATAAAACCTGATTCTTTGCTCATATTAATTCCGGCATTTACGGTGAGTCAGTTAACGCAGGCGTTTCGGATTGGATTACTTATTTATCTTCCCTTTCTGGCTATTGACCTGCTTATTTCAAATATACTGCTGGCTATGGGGATGATGATGGTGTCGCCGATGACCATTTCATTGCCGTTTAAGCTGCTAATATTTTTACTGGCAGGCGGTTGGGATCTGACACTGGCGCAATTGGTACAGAGCTTTTCATGAATGATTCTGAATTGACGCAATTTGTAACGCAACTTTTATGGATCGTCCTTTTTACGTCTATGCCGGTGGTGTTGGTGGCATCGGTAGTTGGTGTCATCGTAAGCCTTGTTCAGGCCTTGACTCAAATACAGGACCAAACGCTACAGTTCATGATTAAATTATTGGCAATTGCAATAACCTTAATGGTCAGCTACCCATGGCTTAGCGGTATCCTGTTGAATTATACCCGGCAGATAATGTTACGAATTGGAGAGCATGGTTGAATGGCACAACAGGTAAATGAGTGGCTTATTGCATTGGCTGTGGCTTTTATTCGACCATTGAGCCTCTCTTTATTACTTCCCCTATTAAAAAGTGGCAGTTTAGGGTCCGCGCTTTTACGTAATGGCGTGCTTATGTCACTTACCTTTCCCATATTACCAATCATTTACCAGCAGAAGATTATGATGCATATTGGTAAAGATTACAGTTGGTTAGGGTTAGTCACCGGAGAGGTGATTATTGGTTTTTTAATTGGGTTTTGTGCGGCGGTTCCCTTTTGGGCCGTTGATATGGCGGGGTTTCTGCTTGATACTTTACGTGGCGCGACAATGGGTACGATATTCAATTCTACAATGGAAGCTGAAACCTCACTTTTTGGCTTGCTTTTCAGCCAGTTTTTGTGTGTTATTTTCTTTATAAGCGGCGGCATGGAGTTTATATTAAACATTCTGTATGAGTCATACCAATATT
Organism: Salmonella sp. JXY0409-18; assembly: GCF_020268625.1. Classification (NCBI taxonomy): domain Bacteria; kingdom Pseudomonadati; phylum Pseudomonadota; class Gammaproteobacteria; order Enterobacterales; family Enterobacteriaceae; genus Salmonella; species Salmonella sp. JXY0409-18. The sequence continues at coordinate 2,429,512 of NZ_CP084216.1, read as the reverse complement.
TACCACCGGGGCGTACTTTATTATTTGATCGGCAATTTTTAAAATATATCCAGGCAGAGTGGAGAACACTTTATCAATTATGCATCAGTTTTTCTGTTCCTGCCATAATATGTATGGTATTAGCCGATCTGGCTTTAGGTCTTTTAAATCGGTCGGCACAACAATTGAATGTATTTTTCTTCTCAATGCCGCTCAAAAGTATATTAGTTTTACTAACGCTCCTGATCTCATTCCCTTATGCTCTTCATCACTATTTGGTTGAAAGCGATAAATTTTATATTTATCTGAAAGACTGGTTCCCATCTGTATGAGCGAGAAAACAGAACAGCCTACAGAAAAGAAATTACGTGATGGCCGTAAGGAAGGGCAGGTCGTCAAAAGTATTGAAATAACATCATTATTTCAGCTGATTGCGCTTTATTTGTATTTTCATTTCTTTACTGAAAAGATGATTTTGATACTGATTGCGTCAATAACTTTCACATTACAATTAGTAAATAAGCCATTTTCTTATGCATTAACGCAATTGACTCATGCTTTGATAGAGTCATTGACTTCTGCACTGCTGTTTCTGGGCGCAGGGGTAATAGTTGCTACTGTGGGTAGCGTGTTTCTTCAGGTGGGGGTGGTTATTGCCAGCAAGGCCATTGGTTTTAAAAGCGAGCATATAAATCCGGTAAGTAATTTTAAGCAGATATTCTCTTTACATAGCGTAGTGGAATTATGTAAATCCAGCCTAAAAGTTATCATGCTATCTCTTATCTTTGCCTTTTTCTTTTATTATTATGCCAGTACTTTTCGGGCACTACCGTACTGTGGGTTAGCCTGTGGCCTGCTTGTAGTTTCTTCTTTAATAAAATGGTTATGGGTAGGGGTGATGGCTTTTTATATCGTCGTTGGCATACTGGACTATTCTTTTCAATATTATAAGATTAGAAAAGATCTAAAAATGAGTAAAGATGACGTAAAACAGGAGCATAAAGATCTGGAGGGAGACCCTCAAATGAAGACACGGCGTCGGGAAATGCAGAGTGAAATACAAAGTGGGAGTTTAGCTCAATCTGTTAAACAATCTGTTGCGGTAGTGCGTAATCCAACGCATATTGCGGTTTGTCTTGGCTATCATCCCACCGATATGCCAATACCACGCGTTCTGGAAAAAGGTAGTGATGCTCAAGCTAACTATATTGTTAACATCGCTGAACGCAACTGCATCCCCGTTGTTGAAAATGTTGAGCTGGCCCGCTCATTATTTTTTGAAGTGGAACGTGGAGATAAAATTCCTGAAACGTTATTTGAACCCGTTGCAGCCTTGTTACGTATGGTGATGAAGATAGATTATGCGCATTCTACCGAAACACCATAAATGCCTTTGGTATGCTTCTTCAGGCCACTGCGAAGGTTAAGAGGGTAATAGCGTATAGAGCAGCGCGTTGATTTGTTTGACGATAAAGATGAGAGACTGAAAATAATCGCTTTTAGCCTGACACAAGCACCAGATAGCGTATTATAAAATTAAACAAGATAATGGATTGGTGCGTCTGAATGGACTCGAACCATCGACCCCCACCATGTCAAGGTGGTGCTCTAACCAACTGAGCTACAGACGCATTAAAATGATGGTGCGTTCAATTGGACTCGAACCAACGACCCCCACCATGTCAAGGTGGTGCTCTAACCAACTGAGCTATGAACGCAACGTTGTAGGTGACAACGGGGACGAATATTAGCGTCACAACTGCAATGAGGCAAGAGGGAAATCGCAATTTTCTTCCTGAAATCACCTGATTGCGGTGGAAATATGCAACATGTCGAGAAAATAGCCGCCATGCGACGGCTATCGTCGTATTATCGCGCAGCGCGCTGCAAAATGATGGCGGACGGCTGACGTTGTAGATAGCGCATCCGTAGCATCATTAACACCGCCGCCGAGGTCAGGCCGATGATGAACCCCATCCAGAAGCCTGCCGGTCCCATACGATCCACCACCAGATCCGTTAACGCCAGGATATAACCGCTGGGTAAACCTAACACCCAGTAGGCGGTAAAGGTGATAAAAAAGATGGAACGCGTATCTTTATAACCGCGCAGAATACCGCTGCCGATAACCTGTATAGAGTCGGAAATCTGATAAACCGCGGCGAGCAGCATTAATTGCGCGGCAAGCGCCACGACCTCGGGGTTGTCATTGTAGAGCAAAGCAATATGCTTACGCAGAGTAACGGTAAAGATCGCGGTAACCACAGCCATACAAATGCCGACGCCTAAACCGGTACGCGCTGCGGTTTGCGCATCCAGCGTTGAGCCCTGGCCCAGACGATAACCCACTCGAATCGTTACCGCCGCAGCCAGCGACATCGGCAGTACGAACATCAGCGAGCTAAAGTTAAGCGCAATCTGATGACCCGCGACATCCACAATACCTAATGGCGAAACCAGCAGCGCAACGACCGCAAACAACGTCACTTCAAAGAACAGCGCCAGCGCAATCGGTAACCCTAGTTGAATCAGGCGCTTCATGACGACGCTATCGGGTTTGCCAAAGCCTGTTTCATTACGAATATCACGCATTGAACGCGCGTGTTTAATGTAAGAAAGCATGGCGATAAACATCACCCAATAGACCGCCGCGGTCGCAACGCCGCAGCCGATACCGCCGAGTTCAGGCATACCAAAATGGCCATAGATAAAAATATAGTTCACCGGAATATTCACCAGCAGGCCCAAAAATCCCATCACCATACCCGGTTTGGTTTTGGCAAGACCTTCGCACTGGTTTCGCGCTACCTGAAAGAAAAGGTATCCTGGCGCGCCCCACAGTAGCGCGCGAAGATAACCCACGGCTTTATCGGCCAGCGCCGGATCAATATTATGCATAGAGCGGATAATGTATCCGGCATTCCACAGGACGATCATCACCAGCACGGAGACAAAGCCCGCCAGCCAGAACCCTTGTCGAACCTGATGCGCGATACGCTCACGACGGCCGGAGCCATTGAGTTGCGCAATCACAGGCGTCAAGGCCAGCAGTAAGCCGTGACCAAACAAAATGGCGGGAAGCCAGATAGAGGTGCCGATAGCGACGGCAGCCATGTCCGTAGCGCTATAGCCTCCTGCCATGACGGTATCGACGAATCCCATTGCGGTCTGTGCCACTTGCGCAAGGATCACCGGTATCGCTAACGCTAATAGCTGACGCGCTTCACTGGTATACTTCTGCACGTATTCACCTTTTATTTTGTTGTTATATGAAAGACTAAAAAGCCGCCGTAGTGGCAGCCAAAAGAAATAGCAGGGGAAATTTCAGTCTATTGTAGCGGGGTATTACTATTTCTCCAGCGAAAAAACAGTTGTTAACGGCGCATTGCTGGCAAGCTGTTTTTCCACCTGCTATTGTGCTGAACAGTTCTGCTTTTATTTATTTCAGGAGTTGAAGATATGTTTACGGGGATCGTACAGGGTACCGCGAAACTGGTATCGATTGATGAAAAACCCAACTTTCGCACCCATGTGGTGACGTTACCGGACTACATGCTGGAGGGGCTGGAGACGGGGGCGTCGGTAGCGCATAACGGATGCTGTTTGACGGTGACTGAAATAAACGGCAACCAGATAAGCTTTGATCTGATGAAAGAAACGTTGCGCATCACCAATCTGGGCGCGTTGAGGGTAGGTGATGAGGTCAACGTAGAGCGCGCCGCCAAATTCAGCGATGAAATCGGTGGTCATCTGATGTCGGGGCATATTATTACGACGGCGGAGATCGCGAAAATCCTGACCTCCGAAAATAACCATCAGGTGTGGTTTAAAGTGCAGGATGCGTCCCTGATGAAGTATATCCTGTATAAAGGCTTTATCGGCGTCGACGGCATCAGTTTGACCGTCGGCGAGGTAACGCCAACGCGCTTCTGCGTGCATCTCATTCCGGAAACGCTGGAACGTACTACGCTTGGCAGAAAAAAACTGGGTGAGCGTGTGAATATCGAGATCGATCCGCAAACGCAGGCGGTTGTTGATACCGTAGAACGCGTACTGGCTGCACGAGAAAATGCGGTCAGAAATCAGGCCGACATTGGCTAACGGAAAATAAGATTCCCCCGCATGAAATGCGGGGGAGATGATTAGCGAGGAACGCGCAGACCGTTTTCAACGCCGCGCGTAAATACCACCTGCCAAAGCTGGATATCACGCGCGCGAAACGCACCCGCGCAGGCGTTGAGATAATAGCTGAACATACGTTTAAAGCGCTCGTTATAATTGCCCGCAATCTCTGGCCAGGCATTGATAAAGCGCTCATGCCACGCCATCAGAGTCGTGTCATAGTCGGCGCCAAAGTTATGCCAGTCTTCCATTACAAAGTGTGATTCGCTGGCCTCGGCGATTTGACGAACAGACGGCAAACAACCGTTGGGGAAAATATACTTATTGATCCACGGATCGACATTATGATCGGTTTTTTTAGAACCAATAGTATGGAGCAGGAAAAGACCATCCGGTTTTAAATTCCTGTCAACAACCTCAAAATAGGTGTTGTAGTTTTTTGGCCCGACATGTTCGAACATACCGACGGAGACGATTCGGTCAAACTGATCGTTAAGGTCGCGATAATCTTCCAGGAGAATGGAGACATCCAGACCTTCGCAACGCGTCTGCGCCATTTTTTGTTGTTCAGCGGAGATCGTTACGCCCACCACGCTAACGCCATAATGGGTCGCCATATATTGCGACAGGCCGCCCCAGCCGCAGCCGATATCCAGCACACGCATCCCCGGTTGTAGCTGTAGCTTTTCGCAAATTAATTTCAGCTTGGCTTGCTGTGCCGCTTCCAGCGTATCGGCATCTTTCCAGTAGGCGCAAGAATATTGCATATAGGGATCGAGCATACGGGAAAAAAGGTCATTACCAAGATCGTAATGTTCCTTGCCGACAATCCAGGCGCGTTTTTTACTTTGTAGATTAATCAGACGCGCGCCGAGGATACGGAGCGTATCTTTAACATGGTGGGGGAGTTGATTTTCAAGACCGGCACGTAAGACTTTGCTGAAGAAAATATCCAGACGCTCGCATTCCCACCAGCCATCCATGTAACTCTCACCTAACCCCAACGATCCTTCCTGAAGGACGCGTTTAAAAAAATCGGGATTCTTAACACGAATGTCAGACGGGGCGGAACCATTAATTGTAATATCCGCGCGACTTAACAATTCGTTGGCGATTCGGTACCAGTTATCATCCGGTACGCTGACTTCTTCTATACACGATGAACTCATAGTTTCTCCATCACTGGACGGTGATCAGAACCTTAAAACAGCGTAGACGCTTTTTTGGCTTTGTGAGAAATCCCACGGGCAATTCCGTGAGCCAGTTATCCGACGTAGAACAGAGGAAGGGAGGAACCCTTGCCGAAAAGGCCATCCATGGTGAATCGGGAACGCTCCGGTTCCCGTTAATGCCTAATAATTATCGTAATATAAACAACCGTGAATCAGTATAGGCCGCAATTTTTGATGATTCAACCGAAAATTGTTAGCGTGCTAATTACCAGCGGTTAACAAGCTTTTAGTGAGACTTGTCGTGGGCGACATTGGCATGGTGAAATTCGGCCTCAGCGCACTCTGCATGAGACTGCATTTTGTAACCTAACGCCGCCAGAACAACGGTAGAGAGCATTACGCTGGTGGTAGTCAGTAGCGGCGTGCTGATGAGCCATGAAACCACCAGGCTTGCCAGGAAACATAACCCCAGCTGCAGCGTATTTTGTAGCGCCGCAGCGCGCCCAGTGGCTTGAGGGAAAGGGCGTAACGCTTGCGCGACGACGATAGGGTAGATGGCGCCATTAGCAATCGCCATTACGCAGAAAGGAATCAGGATCTCCACCAGTGAGGCATTATTCAGAAGGCCCGCTCCCCAGGTGGCGATAACGCTCAGCGCGTACAGCCCTAACAGCCACGGAAGCAATTGGTAGCCCTGCCATTTTTGTAGCGCCGCGCGGCAACCATATCCGCCAATCAGAAAAGCGATGGTTTGCGGAACATAGCTCAGGCCAATCACTGCCGGGCTGTAACCCATCGCGCTGAGAATAAACGGCGACCCTGTTAGCCACGCAAAAAAGCTGGCGGAACAGGCGGCATAAATCAGCACATTACCGCGATAGGTTTTAGAGCGTAACAACGTCGCGAAAGTGAGTTTATCCTGTCCCTCGGTACGCGCTTTTACCGATGGTTTTAAGCGCAGCGCCGGCAACATCAGCAACAACGTAATCACGAACAGGGTGGCGAAAATCGCCTGCCATGAGAAATGCGTCAGTATCCAGCTTCCCAGTAAGGGCGCAAGCGCCGGGGATAATCCCACCAGTGGCATGATCGTGGCGAAGATACGGTTAATTTTTTGCGAAGGATAATAATCGGTCACCAGCGCTTGCCAGATTACCGTTGCCGCGCAAACGCCGACGGCCTGCACAAAGCGCAGCGTCAGCAGTGCTGCCGCGCTTTCTACCCACAGCATCCCCAGACTTCCGAGTGCAAAGATAGATAACCCCAGCAGTAAAATCGGTTTACGGCCATAACGATCCGATAGCGGTCCCCAGAGGAGTTGCGCGACGGCAAAGCCAGCTAAAAACAGGCTGAGGCTGGCGCTGACCGCGGCGGCAGGCGTTTGTAAATCCGCCTGTATGGCGGCAAACGCGGGCAGGTACATGTCCGTAGCCAGAAACCCCAGCACGCTAAGGCCGGCTAACCAGACTAAAAAACCTTTTCCAGGTTGCATATTTGTTTCTCTTTCTTATCAGACAGACATTGTCGCAGAGTGTAGGGAGTGAAATTACGGTTGTGAAACGTTAATATTTGTCCAGTGAATTCAAAATTTTTGTAGGCAAATTATGTGGTCGGAATACTCGCTTGAAGTGGTTGACGCCGTGGCGCGCAATGGCAGTTTTAGCGCGGCGGCGCAGGAACTGCACCGTGTGCCTTCAGCAGTCAGTTACACCGTTCGTCAGCTAGAGGAGTGGCTGGCCGTACCGCTTTTTGTACGACGTCACCGTGATGTTGAACTGACGCCTGCTGGCATCTGGTTTTTAAAAGAAGGGCGTTCTGTTATCAAAAAAATGCAGATCACTCGCCAGCAGTGTCAGCAAATTGCTAATGGCTGGCGCGGGCAGTTAGCTATTGCGGTGGACAATATCGTCAGACCAGAACGTACCCGGCAGATGATCGTCGATTTCTATCGCCATTTTGACGATGTGGAACTGCTGGTTTTTCAGGAGGTGTTTAACGGCGTCTGGGACGCGCTCTCCGACGGGCGTGTCGAACTGGCGATTGGGGCGACGCAGGCGATTCCGGTAGGGGGGCGTTACGCTTTTCGGGATATGGGGACCCTGAGCTGGAGCTGCGTAGTGGCAAGCGATCATCCGCTGGCGTCAATGCCTGGGCCGTTAAGCGACGATACCCTGCGCAACTGGCCGTCGCTGGTCAGGGAAGACACTTCGCGAACCTTACCGAAACGGATTACCTGGTTGCTGGATAACCAAAAAAGGGTCGTCGTACCGGACTGGGAGTCATCGGCAACCTGCCTGTCGGCAGGACTATGCGTGGGAATGGTGCCGACGCATTTTGCCCGACAGTGGATAGACAGCGGAAAATGGGTGGCGCTGACGTTAGAGAATCCGTTTCCCGATGCGGCCTGTTGCGTGACGTGGCAGCAAAACGAGGCCTCGCCCGCGCTGGCATGGCTGCTGGACTATTTGGGCGATAGCGAAACGTTGAATCGGGAGTGGCTTCGGGAGCCAGAAGAGGCTCCCGACTGCGGGGATTAACGCCGATAGTCGCGGAACGGGCCGTCAGCGACCGAGCGACGCTCAACCAGGCGTGGATGAACTTCAATAGACTGTGACTCTTCACGCTTATTGACGATGCGATCCAGTAGCATATTAAATGCGGTTTCGCCTAAAGAGTCTTTGGGCTGGTGAATCGTCGTCAGCGCCGGGGTAAAGTAACGGGCGTTACGCACATTGTCATAACCGATCACCGAAACATCCTGCGGTACGCGAAGCCCCATTTCGTCAGCCGCGCAAAGCGCGCCCATCGCCATAATATCGCCGCCGCAGAAAACGGCGGTAGGGCGATGTGACTGCGATAAAATTTGCTGCATCGCGTGGTAACCGGATTCCGGCTCGAAGTCGCCCTGAACAATCCAGTTGTCCGGCACGTTGATCAGCGCCTCCTCCATGGCTTTCATGAAGCCTGCCAGCCGGCCCGCGCCGGTGTTGCGCTCCAGCGGGCCGGGAATAACGCCAATATCCCGGTGGCCGCGCTCAACCAGATAACGACCCGCCATATAGCCGCCTGCAAAGGCGTTATCAATCACCGTGTCGGTAAAATCGGCCTTCGCCTCACCCCAGTCCATCACCACCATCGGAATATGGCGATACTCTTCCAGCATGGAAAGCAGAGGTTCTGGATACTCAGAACACATCACCAGCAGGCCATCCACGCGCTTTTGCGCCATCATGGACAGGTAGGCGCGCTGTTTTTCCAGGTTATTCCAGGCGTTGCCTAAAATCAGCGTATAGCCTTTCTGGAAACAGTTTTTTTCAACCGCCTCGATAATTTCGGCAAAATAGGCCGCTTCGCTGCTGGTCGCCAGTAAGCCTATCGACTTGGTATGGTTAACCTTCAGGCTACGCGCGACGGCGCTGGGAGAGTAGTGTAGCTCTTTAATTGCCGCCCAGACCGCGTTACGCGTTTCTTCAGCGACAAAACGCGTTTTGTTGATTACGTGTGATACAGTTGTAGTGGAAACGTTTGCTCGTTTCGCTACATCTTTAATTGTTGCCATTACATTTCACTCCAGACCCTCGCTAAGCTCCTGAGAAACGCCAGGTAAACGTTTGCCTACACACACCCTAATCGCAACATCAGGGTTGCGGCACGCCGGAAAAACGACACGGAACGTCAGGAAGGGGTCAATGGCCGTTACGCTAATTCAGTAAGCCTGGAATTTTGTCTGATCTTGAGGAAAAGGGGAAGCGTTAAAAACAGTTATCAATATAAAACATGAGAGATTTTTGTGCGGGAATGTGCAAAAATGCGCTATATCACTTTTTGTGTGGGAATAAAAAGGAGAAAACTTGATGAGTACCGACCTGAAATTTTCGTTGATTACTACGCTGATTGTTCTGGGCGTGATTGTCGCAGGTGGATTAACGGCCGCTCTGCACTGATTTCCTCTCTTCTGAGGGTGGGCGTCTCCTCTATTCTATCCCTCTCTAAAACGCAGAAGGCGTACCTTCTGCGTACTCAGACTTATGCGGCGAGATTTTTCGCAACAAATTCCCAGTTAACCAGCGCCCAGAAATGCTCCAGATAGTTTGGACGGGCGTTGCGGTAGTCGATGTAATACGCGTGTTCCCACACATCAACCGTCAGCAACGGCGTTGCATCCGTAGTCAGCGGCGTACCGGCATTTGAGGTAGAAACGATAGCCAGTTTGCCATCAGCGCTTTTTACCAGCCATGTCCATCCGGAACCAAAGTTTTTGATAGCGGCATCGGTGAACTGCGCTTTAAATTCTGCGAAGCTGCCAAAAGATGCCGCGATAGCATCAGCCAGTTTCCCGGTCGGTTCGCCGCCAGCGTTTGGCGCCAGGCAGTTCCAGTAGAAGGTGTGGTTCCATACCTGAGCGGCGTTATTAAAGATACCGCCTTCGGAGGCTCGCACGATCTCTTCCAGCGATTTGCCTTCAAACGCCGTGCCTTTGATCAAATTGTTAAGATTGGTCACGTAAGTCTGATGATGTTTGCCATAGTGATATTCCAGCGTCTCAGCAGAAATATGCGGTGCCAGAGCATCTTTGGCATACGGTAATGCAGGTAATTCGAACGACATTGCTTCTCTCCTTATTATTAATATTGCGCACGCACAATAACCCTGGTGCGCGTAAGGATAGGGTAGCAAATTGAGAGGTGGCGCAAAAGAAGAAGTTATCCTGTCGTTAAACGACAGGATAAAATATTAGCGAATTGTTTTAGGCGTCATCACCCGACGGGCGCCGACATAATGACGCTGCCAGTACTCTTCGTTCAGTGAGGTGATCTTAATTTCCTGACCGCTGCGCGGAGACTGGATAAACTTACCGTTGCCGACATAGACGCCAACGTGATCGGCGGTGCCGCGCCCCTGCGTACGAAAGAACACCAGATCGCCGTTTTTCAACTCGCTACGCTCAATGGGCGCCGCGTCACGCAGGTGATACATCTCATTCGCCGTTCGGGGGATACGGATCTTCACTAAATCTTTATAGGCATAATAAACCAGACCGCTGCAATCAAAACCGGTGCGCGGCGACGCGCCTCCCCAGTGATACGGTTTACCAATCTGATTCATGAGTTTGGACATCGCGGTTTTCGTCGCTTTTTGTACTTTTGCACGATGCGCATCGGCAATAGAGACCGGCAATGTTCCTTTCCCCTTCACGCAGTGCGGCTTACGGCCTTTACGCGTCGTGCATTTTTCCGTTACGTCGAGGGCGGCGATTGACGTGGGCGCGGTTCTGTTACGACGATGCGTCGTATGACGAGATTTCGTGGAGGCGGTGGTACGTTTTGGCGTAGAAGCGGAAGAAGAACGGCTGGTTTTTGAGGTTTTTTTTACGTTTTTTTTGCTGGTCTTACTGATCTTTTTCGTTGTGCTTTTCTTTTTATCTGCCGTTTTCGTGACATGAGAAACAGCAGGCGTCGCTTTGGCTTGCCTGGAAGCATGGGCCATTGGCGTAAAAGGGAGAGTAGTAAAAAGTAAAGCACAGAGCGTGATCGAGATTTTGTTTATCCGCGCCACTGAGCAATCCTCTGTTAAAGGCAGGCGATTCATGCCTGCGTATGATTTACAAAACCTGATAATTCTAATCTACAAAAGCACAGATTGGTAATTGCTTTTGGTTTCTGAAGCTGTGTTTCGTTAACAGATGTAAAAAAAATAGCAATTAATGCTAAACACGAACGCGTTATCTACAAATCACTGCGTGGCAACCCGCTTAAAAGATATTTTGTATACAACTTATTCCCGCAGACGGTAAAATAATAAGGCATGATGAAAATGTTATTTTCCGTTGCCAGCCTGACCCGTTACAATGACAGGCTTCAGTCGTAAAAGTAGTTTAAGGAAGCGAGACAATGAGCACCACTATCGAAAAAATTCAGCGCCAGATCGCTGAAAACCCGATTCTCCTGTATATGAAAGGTTCACCGAAACTGCCAAGCTGTGGTTTCTCTGCGCAGGCCGTTCAGGCGCTTTCAGCCTGCGGGGAACGTTTTGCCTATGTTGATATCCTGCAAAACCCGGATATTCGCGCTGAATTACCGAAATACGCCAACTGGCCGACATTCCCACAACTGTGGGTGGACGGCGAGCTGGTCGGCGGGTGTGATATTGTGATTGAAATGTATCAGCGTGGTGAGTTGCAGCAGCTTATTAAAGAAACTGCGGCAAAATATAAAACTCAGGAGCCGGACGCAGAGTAATCTGTGAAAGGAGAAAGCGACCTGTAAAGGTCGCTTTTTTACTGCCATCGTGAGCAAAAGCGGCGTCGTTAGCCACGTTATTTGTCCGTCGGCAAAGGTAACGGCCAGCCGCCCAGGCGCTTCCAGCGATTGACGATTTCACAAAACAGTACCGCTGTCCGCTCGGTATCATACAAAGCGGAATGGGCCTTTTCGCCGTCAAACTCCATACCTGCCGCCAGGCACGCTTTTGATAACACCGTTTGTCCCAGCGCCAGTCCGCTCAATGCCGCGGTATCAAAGGTGACGAACGGATGAAACGGGTTACGTTTCAGCGAGGCGCGCTCTGCGGCGGCCATCATAAAACTGTGATCAAAAGTGGCGTTATGCGCGACCATAATGGCGCGGCTACAACCGCTGTCTTTGATACCTTTACGCACCATTTTGAAAATAGCGTGTAGCGCCTCATATTCACTCACCGCGCCGCGTAGCGGGTTAGAGGGATCGATACCGTTAAACGCGAGCGCTTCCGGCTGTAAGTTGGCTCCAGCGAATGGCTCCACATGGAAATGCAGCGTCATGTCCGGCATCAGCCAGCCTTGTTCATCCATTTTCAGCGTGATGGCGGCGATTTCGAGCAGCGCATCGGTTTTAGCGTTAAATCCTGCAGTTTCAACGTCGATGACGACAGGATAAAAACCACGAAAACGGTCGCACAGACCGGAAAGTTGAGCGTTATCGGACATCTGAGTCTCTTAATACGAAAAAATGCAGCGCGTATTATGGCAAATTTTACGCCGGGATGCAGTAAAACAACGGGCGCAGTGACCTGCGCCCGGCGGGGGATCAGTTACCCAGACCGCGGCCTGCGTCTTTAGCTTCAATCAATTCGATTTTATAGCCATCCGGATCTTCAACGAAGGCGATGACGGTCGAACCGCCTTTTACCGGCCCCGCTTCACGGGTCACGTTGCCGCCGTTTTGACGAATGCGTTCACAGGCTTCAGCAGCATTGTCAACGCTCAGCGCGATATGCCCGTACGCATTACCCATGTCGTAGCTCTCAACGCCCCAGTTATAGGTTAGTTCGATGACCGCTTCTTCCGTTTCCGGACCATATCCCACAAAGGCCAGCGAGTATTTGTATTCCGGATTCTCACTGGTACGCAGCAATTTCATGCCCAGAACGTTAGTGTAAAAAGCGATGGAACGCTGCAAATCGCCGACGCGCAGCATAGTATGCAATAAACGCATTTTCGTTGTCCTTAAAATAGTCAAGATATTCAAAGTATAGCGGCGATGTGAGGCCGCTATCAATGAAATTACAGAGTAGGGTAGTCAGTGTAGCCTTCCGCGCCGCCGCCATAAAAACTTTCGGGACGCTGTGGATTGAGTTTCGCTTTACATTGCAGACGCGCTACCAGATCCGGGTTAGCGATGTAATCGCGACCAAACGCCACGGCGTCAATCAGCCCTTTTTCGATCAGATCTTCCGCTTTTTCTGGCGTATAGGCGCCAGCGCCGATGATGGGACCGTGGAAACGTGCGCGCACTTTTTCACGGAACGCGTCGCTGTACGGTTCGCCGCCCGCCCAGTCTGGTTCAGACATATGCAGATAAGCAATGCCGCGTTTGCCTAACGCTTCAATCAGATAAAGGGCGTCAGCCTCTTCATTCGGGCCGTTATCGACATTCTGGAAAGTGCCGACAGGAGAAAGGCGGATGCCGATACGGTCCGCGCCCCATTCCTTAATGCCGGCATCAACCACTTCCAGCACCAGACGGGCGCGATTCTCTACGCTGCCGCCGTACTGATCGGTACGGTGATTAGAAGACGGTGAGAGGAACTGGTGCAGCAGATAACCGTGCGCGGAGTGCAGCTCCACCAGTTCGAAGCCTGCCTCTCGGGCATTGGCGATAGCCTGGCGGAAATCGTTGACGATCCCGGGGATCTCGTGAGTATCCAGCGCGCGCGGCGTGGAAGTCTCTACGCGGATGGCCTGGCCGTTTTCGTCACGCAAAGAGGTGCGGGTTCCCGCATTGATAGCGGATGGCGCGACGGGCGCTTGTCCGCCTGGTTGCAGGCTGGCGTGTGAAATACGGCCCGTATGCCACAGTTGCACCGCCATATGGCCGCCCTGAGCATGAACTCCCTGAGTGATTTTTTTCCAGGCGGCGATCTGCTCATCGCTGTGTAATCCCGGTGCGCCGGCATAGCCTTTCGCCTGTGCGGAGATTTGTGTGGCTTCGCTGATGATCAATCCGGCGCTGGCGCGTTGACGGTAATATTCCGCCATTAACGGCGTAGGAATGTCGCCCGGTTCAATACTCCGCAAACGCGTCAAAGGCGCCATAAATACGCGATTTGTCGCCGTGATGGCACCCACCTTGAGGGGGGTAAACAGTTTTGCTGATGACATAGTGGCTCCTGATATAAGTAGACCGGTCGTCTTGTAATAAAGGAAATAAAAACGCCTGTTACAGCTCAGGCGTTGCAATGATGGTCTTAACATGCGCCAACGCATTTTCCAGTGGCGCGGCGCTACGGGATATTTTGGCCTGCAAATTGGCGCCCAGCCACAGGGCATAAAGTACCTGCGCCTGCGGCAACGGCTGGCCGGTGAAATGTAAACAGTGGCTATTACGGCCATCTTCCAGCGCGCGTGCAAGCAGTGCCATGATCTCCTGCGCCCCTTTATCCATCGTAGAGCGCATATCCTCCGACAGATCGCAGACTTCCGCTGACAGTTTCACCGTCAGGCAACCGCTGATGGTGCCTTGCTGGCAAAACTGCTTTAACGTTTCCTGATACCAGGCGAGAAGACGATCGCGATGATTACCGGGACCGGAGGTGAAGTGCGCCGTAAGACGCTGATGATAGCAGGCGTAATGTCGTTCAAGCATGGCGACGCCGAAGGCTTCTTTCGAGCGAAAGTAGTGATAAAACGACCCTTTAGGCACCTGGGCGGTTTTGAGCAACTCGCTAAGCCCCATGCCGGTAAAACCCCGTTGCATACAAAGCTGCTCGCCGGTGGCCAGCAGATGTTCGCGGGTATCGTGTTCGGTTTGCTTATTCATGACAGGCAGTATAGTAGACCAGTCGGTCTACTGCAAGCAGAGTTGCCATAATGTCAGTTAGCGTCTTCAATAGTCATAAGCGCCAAACGTTGAGGAGGGGATGTGGCCGAGCAGTTGGAGTTTTTTCCCGTAGCAAGCCCATGTCGCGGTATCTGCCAGTCTGATGAGCGTGGCTTTTGTCGGGGCTGTATGCGCAGCCGCGACGAACGGTTTAACTGGCAAAAAATGAGCGATGCCGAGAAACAAAATGTACTGCGGCTTTGTCGCCAGCGTTTCTTGCGTAAAATACGCGCAAATAAGCCTCTCCCATCGGAAGATCCTCAACAACCTTCACTCTTTTAAACGCGGAATTGCGTATACTCAACCTCATTATTCTCTATGAGGAATCTGTTATGGTTCAGCGTGTCACCATCGCTCCACAAGGCCCGGAGTTTTCGCGTTTTGTCATGGGTTACTGGCGTTTGATGGACTGGAATATGTCCGCGCGTCAGTTAGTGAGTTTTATCGAAGAACATCTGGATTTGGGCGTCACTACCGTTGACCATGCGGACATTTATGGCGGTTATCAATGCGAAGCGGCGTTTGGCGCGGCGCTAACGTTGGCGCCGCATTTGCGGGAAAAACTGCAAATCGTTACCAAATGCGGTATTGCGACCACCGCCAGAGCGGAAAATAGGCTCGGTCATTATATTACCGATCGCCGCCATATTATTCTGAGCGCCGAACAGTCATTAAAAAATCTGGCGACAGATTATCTGGATATGTTGTTAATTCACCGTCCCGATCCGTTAATGGATGCGGATGACGTCGCCGAGGCGTTTCAACATCTACATCAAAGCGGCAAAGTGCGCCATTTTGGCGTTTCTAATTTTACGCCAGCGCAATTTACGTTGCTGCAATCGCGCCTGCCGTTCACCCTGGCGACCAATCAGGTGGAGATCTCGCCGGTTCATCAGCCTTTGTTGCTGGACGGCACATTAGATCAATTACAGCAACTGCGTATTCGTCCGATGGCCTGGTCATGTCTTGGCGGCGGTCGGCTGTTTAATGATGAGGCTTATCAGCCGTTGCGCCAGGAACTTTCCGTTATCGCGCAAGAACTCAACGCCAGTTCTATTGAACAGGTGGTCTATGCCTGGATTTTACGTTTGCCGTCGCAGCCGCTGCCGATTATTGGCTCGGGTAAAATCGAACGCGTACGCGCCGCACTAGAAGCGGAAACGCTGTCATTGTCGCGTCAACAGTGGTTCCGAATCCGCAAGGCGGCACTGGGTTATGACGTGCCGTAATCGCCAACTCGTTGACTTTCCGTTCATGTTTTCGCCAGTGGTTTACACTTAACAGACGACCACATGTAACGGAGGTTTTATGAAGCGATTAAGTTTAGCGATGGTGACGCTGCTGGCCTGTGCGGGTGCGCAGGCCGCCAGCGAGAAAGTAGAGATGAACCTGGTGACGGCGCAAGGCGTAGGACAGTCTATCGGCACCGTCGTCATCGATGAAACCGAAGGCGGCTTAAAATTTACCCCACACCTTAAAGCGTTACCGCCGGGCGAGCATGGTTTTCACATTCATGCCAACGGTAGCTGCCAGCCCGCGATTAAAGACGGCAAAGCAGTTGCCGCAGAGGCCGCTGGTGGTCATCTGGACCCACAAAATACCGGCAAGCATGAAGGACCGGAAGGCCAGGGGCATCTGGGCGACCTCCCGGTGTTAGTCGTTAATAATGATGGTATCGCCACCGAACCGGTTACTGCGCCGCGTCTGAAGTCTCTTGATGAAGTGAAAGATAAAGCGCTCATGATCCATGTGGGCGGCGATAACATGTCCGATCAGCCGAAACCGCTCGGCGGCGGCGGAATGCGTTACGCCTGCGGCGTCATTAAATAACCCGGAGACAGTGTTCCCTGCGCTGGAGCCTGTTCCAGCTGCGACAGCGAACAGTGTAAACGCCAGATAATCGCCGCCAGCTCATGCGCGGCGGGCTGATGATGATGTGCGAGCGTGTCGCAGATACGCTGTAATTCCTGTAGCGAGACGGCAAGCGGGCGTTGCTGCACGCCGCGCTCGCTCATCACATCACGCAGCAGGGATATACAAATATCCCGCACCCGGGAAAGCGGATCGGAACGCGACTCCCAGGCGCGCAGCTGCCACACCACATGCGAGCAGTTCAGCAGTACCACTCCCCAACGTAATAACCACCGGCGCGCCAGCGCATCCTGGCTATTGCTGAGCTGACTGACGTGATGATAGGTCAGCGATTCAAACTCGCTTTCGCTATGGGAAGGATGACGGCTAAGCTGATCGACGAAATCCCGGCGTAGCGCGCGGATATGGCGGCGACTTTTTACGGCATCGGAACCGGGGCGCAAAATCGCAAACGCCAGCCAGGAAATCGCGACGCCGACAATCTTGGCGGTATTATCGTTAAGGAAGTCGGCGAAGTCGTACACCGGCGGATTGGTCACGGCGATGAATGAGCCCATAAAAACGATAAGCTGCCCCCACAGTCCCGCCAGCTTAGGCATCTGCAGTTTAAGCAGTTGCATCGTGACGAACAGCGGAAAAAGGAAAAGCAAGAATTGCCACAGATCGGTGATTTGCACCATCAGGCCAAATTTCACCACGAAGCTGAATAAGGACAGCAGCACTAAAGTTCGCATCAATAAGGTGAGCGACTTAAACGGCGTGGCGACGATGGAGTAGAGGACACAACTGATCGCCGCCAGGGTTAATGCGCCGGGCCCGGATTCCCATTGCGCGCCAATACTCCAGGCGCCAATCACCGTGAGCGTGCAAAAGGTACGCACGCCGCTCCAGATGGCCTCTGCGTTATCCGTATGCCGCGCAAGGCCGGGAGTGCGGCGGATATGGATTTGATCCACCGGCGCGCCGCTTTCGATCAGATATAACTGGCGGCTGCTGCGCAGATATAAGTGGCAAAAATAGCGTAATCGCTGCCAGAACGCGAGGTGACGATAATCCTGTTCATCCTGCGGGCGTAGCGGCGCAATAATCCGCGCCACGGTGTAGCTGTCCGCGCGCGGTTTCGCCAGCGCAGCTAAGAGTTGTTCAATAACTTCGCGGCTGTTTTCCGGCGGCGTCGGCCAGTTTAAAAGCATTCTACGCAGACTGGAGATCACGCTGGTTAGCCGTAATTGCTGGTGTAACAATGCATTTAGCAATGCATTCTGGCGGCGAAAACGGTAGTGACTCCAGAAGGCCTGAATACGCAGCAGGTTCATGGTCAGGATTTGCCCAATGACGCCCTCATGCGCGGAGCGGATGGCGTCGGTAGTCTCCGGCTGCCAAAGTAGACTGGCATGTTCCAGCAAGCGCGCATGCATGTTTTTCAACGCGGTGAGCAGGGCTGTGCCATCCGATGTGCTGGGCAGGATCATCATCATCATGCCGCCACAGAGGATGCCGACGATAACTTCACATACACGTGCCTGGGCGATATCCCACAACTGCGTGATTTCTACAATATTAACCATCGGGAACGCGATGATTGCCGCCGTGTAGCCGGACAACTGGAAAGCATAAGCGGCATTATTGGTAAAATGCGCGCAGGCCCAGGTACAAAAACCGATCCAGGCGGCCATGCTAAATAAGAATAACCAGGGTTCATTCAGCGTATGGCCGGCAATAATTAACGCGGCGGTCGCGCCGAGTAAACTCCCGGCAATACGCCCCAGACTTTTACTGATTACGCCGCCTACGGTCGGAAAGCTCACCACTGCGGCCGAAGTCATCGCCCAGTAGGGCTCATCCAGATTGAGATAATAAGCGAATGTCAGCGCGAGACACATAGCAATGGTATTGCGCAACGCGTAACGCCACTGGCCGGAGGTCGCTTTAAACCAGGGCGTATTTCGCAGGGCCGGCAGGGAGAGTTTCATTACCGCTGTCCAATGGCTACGCTGCAGGTAGTGCCGGAGACGAGCGTGATATCCTGCGGCAAAGCGTCAAATTCGATACGTACCGGTACGCGTTGCGCCAGACGTACCCACGGTACGTTGGGTTTGATATCGGGCACTAAACCGGAGTCGCTTTCCACGCTTTGGTCGTAAATAGCGCGCCCGATACTGCCAACGTGACCCTGTAACTTAATATTGCCACTATACAGTGTTATTAATGCAGGCTCACCTTCGCGGATATGGCGTAGTTTGGTTTCTTCGAAATATCCCATTACATAAAATGAATGGCTATCTACCAGGGCGAAAAGTGGCTTACCGGTACTGGCATAATCACCGGTACGCGTGGAAAGGTTGGTCACCCAGCCGGATACCGGCGCTTTTACTTCCGTCTGGCTAAGCTGCCACTGCGCCTGTTTTAACGTTGCCAGTGCGACATCTACGTTGGCCTGCATCGCTTTAACATTCAGATTGGCGCTATCCAGATCTTCAGCAGAGATGTAGTTACGCGATAAATGTCGACGTCGGTCGGCTTCATTATTCGCTTTTGCCAGATCGGACTGCGCTTTGGCCAACTGCGCCTGCGCGTTAAGTTCTGCAATATGGAAGGGCGTTTTATCAATGACAAAAAGAACGTCCCCGGCGTTGACGAACTGATTATCTTTGATATTGAGTTGGGTAATGCTGCCAGAAACCTGCGGCGTTACGCTGACCTGTTCCGCGCGGATTTTACCATCGCGTGTCCATGGCGATTGCATATAGTAATTCCATAACCACCACGCGGCCAGAACGGCGACGACGGCGACAATGAGAGTAGAAAAATATTTTATTGTTTTTAACGACATATTTACCACACGATCAGTAAAACGAGGCCCAGACATACGCAAAGCGTAAAGAGGGAGAGATCCATTAACAGGGGATGCCAGATTTCATCAGAGTATATCCGGTCACGCAGGAGTCGGTGAATAAACAACCAGATAACGAACCCAAGCGCAAAGGCTTTAAAGAATGGCGGAAAGTAAACAGATGCTCCCAACATGAGATCTTGTAAGGGCAATCCTGTGGCGTTGAGTATACACTTCACAAGCAATGTTCCTTTGCGTCAGACATCGATGCTTTAGTTTTAGCCAAAACTGAAGCTACAGGTGCCAGGTGCGCACTATGTCTGAAAAAATGTCTATTGGTAAGCAAATTTAGCAATACATTTGTTTTGGGAATACAAATACTGCACACTATTCTAAAATCAGCATAATAACTTAGCAAGCTAATTATAAGGAGATGAAATTGGAATCGCCACTAGGTTCTGATCTGGCACGGTTGGTGCGCATTTGGCGTGCTCTGATTGACCATCGCCTCAAGCCTCTGGAATTGACGCAGACACATTGGGTCACGTTGCACAATATTCATCAATTGCCGCCTGACCAGTCGCAGATTCAATTGGCTAAAGCGATAGGCATTGAGCAGCCATCGCTGGTACGCACGTTGGATCAACTTGAAGATAAGGGGCTAATTTCGCGGCAAACCTGCGCCAGCGATCGTCGCGCTAAGCGCATTAAACTGACCGAAAAAGCGGAGCCGCTGATCGCTGAGATGGAAGCGGTCATTCATAAAACGCGCGGTGAAATTTTGGCTGGGATTTCTTCAGAGGAGATTGAGCTTCTGATTAAACTTATCGCCAAACTTGAACACAACATTATGGAATTGCACTCTCACGATTGAGGTGCAGGGGCATACGTGTGGCCATGTGACCACACGTAAAGCCTGGTTTAGCGTGGAGAGACAGTAACCTGGCTGCCATTGCTGGCCAGCACGACACGCTGACCTGCCGAGAAACGCGTATTTCCTTGTTTCTGCACAACCATAATGGTGTTGCCATCGTCTTTACGAATTTCCAGTTCCACACCCTGGGTTTTATTCATTGCGCTCTGGACGCCCTGGCCCGCTACGCCGCCAGCCACCGCGCCTGCCGCGGTCGCCAGTGAACGACCCGTACCGCCGCCGATAGTGTTGCCGAGGAATCCGCCCAACACCGCGCCGCCGATAGCGCCAATCACGTTAGAATCATCACCGCCCTGAATTTGAACCGGACGAACGTTAACGATAGTACCGTACGTTACATTCTGAACTTGTTTAGCCTCGGATGCGGTATAAACATCACCCGAAAGGCTATCATTGTTAACACACCCCGCTAAGGATAACCCCATCAGTGAAACGGCCAGTACACGTTTAATCATTTACCCATCTCCTGTTCTTCACGAAACGCTATTTCAGCATCCCTATAGCTAAATTATATGGCATTTATGCAGTTAAGGTCATATCTTCTGCCAAAAGAATGTAAAAATCATAATCAGAAGTTAATTAACTAATCTTAAACGAAGTGGGAAGCAAGAAAAGATAGGTCATTGATATCCGTGGACGGCACGGCAAAAAACGTGACGCGGGCATCGCATTGCAAAATACGTTATGCCGAGTGTTAAGGCTTAACCCAGCTTAATAAGGAAGAGGTATGAAATCGGGCCGTTTTATTGGCGTTATGTCCGGGACCAGCCTTGATGGCGTGGATGTTGTACTGGCGGCAATTGATGAAACAATGGTAGCGCAACAGGCAAGTCTCACCTGGCCCATTCCCGTTCATCTGAAAAAAGGCATTCTCGATATTTGCCAGGGACAGCCGCTTACGCTTTCGCAACTCGGCCAGCTGGATACCCAGTTAGGCCGGCTTTTTGCACAGGCGGTTAATGCGCTGTTAGCGCAACAACGTTTGCAGCCGCGGGATATCGTCGCCATTGGTTGTCATGGGCAAACGGTCTGGCATGAGCCGACCGGCGAGGCCCCGCATACGCTGCAAATTGGCGATAATAATCACATCGTCGCCCATACGGGGATTACAGTGGTCGGCGATTTTCGGCGGCGGGATATTGCGCTGGGCGGACAAGGCGCGCCGCTGGTGCCCGCTTTCCATCACGCGCTGTTGGGACATCCGACGGAAAAACGTATGGTCCTGAATATCGGCGGCATCGCCAATTTATCTCTGCTTTTCCCCGGACAGGCGGTGCGCGGGTACGACACGGGGCCGGGTAATATGTTGATGGATGCGTGGATTTGGCGACAATGCGCGCAGCCCTACGACAAAGATGCGGCATGGGCGAAAGAAGGTCAGGTTATTCTTCCCTTGCTGCAAAAGATGTTGCGCGATCCGTACTTTGCTGCGTCGGCGCCCAAAAGTACAGGACGCGAATATTTCAACTATGGCTGGTTAGAACGTCATCTTACGGCTTTCCCTGGTGCAGACGCGCGCGATGTGCAGGCCACGCTGGCTGAGCTGACGGCGGTCTCCATCGCCCAACAGGTGCTGCTCAATGGCGGCTGCGAGCGGCTGATGGTCTGTGGCGGCGGAAGCCGGAATCCGTTAGTGATGGCCCGTCTGGCGGCGTTGTTGCCCGGTATCGAGGTTTCGACCACCGATAAGGCGGGGATTAGCGGCGATGATATGGAAGCGCTGGCCTTTGCATGGCTTGCCTGGCGAACGCTCGCGGGCCTGCCGGGAAATTTACCTTCCGTGACGGGGGCTACAGAAGCCAGTGTTTTAGGCGCTATTTACCCGGCTAACCCAATAACTCAGAGTTAACTGAATTTTTCCCGGACCCTATATCGGTAAACTAGCAAGGTCAGGAAGGGGCGTTTGCCCTTCCAGAAGCAGGAGAGCTTTCGGGATATGCCTATGAAAAAGATCGCAATAATGTGTTTACCTGTGCTGCTGACCGGCTGTAGCGTTTATCAACAATTTGTTGAACGTATGCAAACGGATACGCTGGAATACCAGTGTGATGAGAAGCCGCTTACCGTTAAAGTCAATAACCCGCGTGAAGAGGTCAGTTTTGTTTATGACAATAAGCTGCTGACCCTGAAGCAAGGAATCTCGGCCTCGGGCGCGCGTTATACCGACGGGATTTATGTTTTCTGGTCGCAAGGCGAGAGCGCCACGGTCTATAAACGAGACAGAATTGTGCTTAATAACTGTCAGTTACAAAATCCGAAGCGTTGAGATTTTCAGTATGGGGGCGCACAATAGCGCCACCCACTGATTATTTCTGATCAACGCCATGTCTGATAACGACCAATTGCAGCAGATCGCGCATCTGCGCCGTGAATACACGAAAGGCGGCTTGCGTCGCCGCGATTTACCCGCTGAACCGTTAACCTTATTTGAGCGCTGGCTTGGGCAAGCGTGCGACGCCAGACTGGCCGATCCGACGGCAATGGTCGTGGCGACCGTAGATGACAAGGGGCAACCGTACCAGCGTATTGTATTGCTCAAGCATTATGATGAAAAAGGCCTGGTCTTTTATACCAACCTGGGAAGCCGCAAGGCGCATCAAATTGAGCACAATCCGCGTATTAGTCTGTTATTTCCCTGGCATATGCTTGAACGCCAGGTGATGGTGACAGGCAAAGCCGAGCGTCTCTCCACACTTGAGGTGGTGAGGTATTTCCACAGCCGTCCGCGCGACAGCCAGATCGGCGCATGGGTCTCTAAACAATCCAGCCGCATTTCCGCGCGCGGTATCCTCGAAAGCAAATTTCTGGAGCTTAAGCAGAAGTTTCAACAGGGCGAAGTGCCGCTACCCAGCTTCTGGGGCGGTTTTCGCGTGAGTATCGAACAGATGGAGTTCTGGCAGGGCGGCGAACATCGTCTGCACGATCGCTTTTTATACCAACGCGACGACGGCGCGTGGAAAATCGACCGTCTTGCGCCCTAAAGATGCAAAAATCTTGTTTTAAGCACTGGTGCGGATGAATCCGCCGTTTTATGCTATGTCTCTTTCGCGTCTGGCGAAAAGTCGTGTACCGGCAAAGGTGCAGTCGTTTTATACATGGAGATTTTGATGGCAAGCAGTAACTTGATTAAACAATTGCAAGAGCGGGGGCTGGTAGCCCAGGTGACGGACGAAGACGCGTTGGCAGAGCGACTGGCGCAAGGCCCGATCGCGCTCTATTGCGGCTTCGATCCTACCGCTGACAGCTTGCATTTGGGGCATCTGGTTCCATTGTTATGCCTGAAACGCTTCCAGCAGGCAGGGCACAAACCTGTTGCGCTGGTAGGCGGCGCGACCGGTCTGATTGGCGACCCGAGCTTCAAAGCCGCCGAGCGTAAACTGAACACTGAAGAGACCGTTCAGGAGTGGGTGGCGAAAATTCGTAAACAGGTTGCCCCATTCCTGGACTTTGATTGCGGCGAAAACTCCGCCATCGCGGCCAATAACTATGACTGGTTCGGCAGCATGAATGTGCTGACTTTCCTGCGCGATATCGGTAAACATTTTTCCGTTAATCAGATGATCAACAAAGAAGCGGTGAAGCAGCGTCTGAACCGTGACGATCAGGGTATCTCTTTCACGGAGTTCTCTTATAACCTGCTACAGGGGTACGACTTCGCTTGTCTGAATAAACTGCACGGCGTTGCCTTACAGATTGGCGGTTCTGACCAGTGGGGGAACATCACTTCCGGTATCGACCTGACCCGTCGCCTGCACCAGAATCAGGTATTTGGTTTGACCGTTCCACTGATCACCAAAGCTGACGGCACGAAATTCGGTAAAACCGAAGGCGGCGCTGTCTGGCTGGATCCGAAGAAAACCAGTCCGTACAAATTCTACCAGTTCTGGATTAACACCGCAGATGCCGATGTTTATCGCTTCCTGAAATTCTTCACTTTTATGGACATTGAAGAGATCAATGCCCTGGAAGAAGAAGATAAAAACAGCGGGAAAGCGCCGCGCGCGCAGTATGTGCTGGCCGAGCAGGTGACGCGCCTGGTTCATGGTGAAGAAGGGCTGGTCGCGGCGAAACGGATCACTGAATGTCTGTTCAGCGGTTCACTGAGCGCGCTGAGCGAAGCTGACTTTGAGCAGTTGGCGCAGGACGGCGTACCGATGGTTGAAATGGAAAAAGGCGCCGATCTGATGCAGGCGCTGGTAGACGCCGAGCTCCAGCCGTCACGTGGTCAGGCGCGTAAGACTATCGCCTCCAACGCTGTCACTATCAATGGTGAAAAACAATCCGATCCTGAATACATCTTTAACGATGAGGACCGTCTGTTTGGCCGCTATACCTTATTACGTCGCGGCAAAAAGAACTATTGTCTGATTTGCTGGAAATAAGGCATTAAGTAACAGGGAGTGAGAAATCACTCCCTTATTTTTGATGTTCAGGTAAAAAAATGAAGAATATCCTCGCTATCCAGTCCCATGTTGTTTTCGGACATGCGGGCAACAGCGCCGCCGAATTTCCCATGCGCCGTCTTGGCGCGAATGTTTGGCCGCTGAATACCGTTCAGTTTTCTAACCACACGCAATATGGTAAATGGACCGGCTGTGTCATGCCGCCCAGCCATCTGACTGAGATTGTCCAGGGGATTGCGGACATTGGCCAATTAGCGCACTGCGACGCCGTACTTAGCGGTTACCTGGGATCTGCCGAGCAGGGAGAACACATTCTCGGTATTGTGCGCCAGGTTAAAGCGGCAAATCCGCAGGCAAAATATTTCTGCGATCCCGTGATGGGGCATCCGGAAAAGGGCTGTATCGTGGCGCCTGGCGTCGCAGAGTTCCATGTGCGTTATGCGCTACCCGCCAGCGATATTATCGCGCCTAACCTGATTGAACTGGAAATTCTCAGCAAACATAGCGTGAATAATGTGGATGACGCCGTGCAGGCGGCGCGTGAACTGATTGCTCAGGGGCCAGAAATTGTACTGGTAAAACATCTCGCCCGCGCCGGTTACAGTTCAGAACGCTTTGAAATGCTGCTGGTGACAGCGCAGGAAGCCTGGCATATTAGCCGTCCGCTGGTGGATTTCGGTTCACGTCAGCCGGTTGGCGTTGGCGATGTCACCAGTGGTTTATTGCTGGTCAAACTTTTGCAGGGCGCGACGTTGCAGCAGGCGCTGGAGCACGTTACGGCGGCAGTCTATGAGATTATGATCGCCACCAAAACGATGCAGGAGTACGAACTGCAGGTCGTGGCGGCCCAGGACAGGATCGCTAACCCTGAACATTACTTCAGCGCAACGCGGCTGTAATTATTGCTGTTAAAAAGAGGCCGGATGGCGGTACAGCGAGCTATCCGGCAACATGACATTAATTCAGTCCTTCCGCTTTAAGCGCTGCCGCAACGGTCGGTCTTTTTGCGACACGCTGCATATAACTTTCAATATGCGTTAACCCGTCCATATTCAGTTTTACGCCATAGGCCCAACGCAATACGGTAAACAGATAAGCGTCTGCAATGGTAAAACGCTGGCCGCAAATCCACTGGTCGTCTGAAAGCGACTCATCCACATACTGCAATTTCTTTTCCAGACCGGCGCGAACGGCGGGTTTGAGTGTTTCTGGCGTGTCAGGGCGGAACAGAGGGGTAAAGCCTTTATGCAGTTCCGTTGCAATATAGTTGAGCCATTCCAGCGTATGATAGCGAGCAAGACTACTTACCGGCGCCAGAAGCTGGCGGTCGGGAACGCTGTCGGCGAGATACTGCATAATGGCGACGCCTTCAGTCAACAGTGTGCCGTCATCCAGCAGCAGAGCTGGAACCTGTCCTTTAGGGTTGACTGCCAGGTAATCATCACCATTTTCCAGGCGTTTTTTTGCGAGATCGACGCCATCAAGCGTAAAGTCTTTGCCAATTTCGCGCAGGGTAATATGGGAAGCAAGAGAGCAGGCACCCGGTTTGTAGAACAGTTTCATCGGTAACTCCTTTTTGCTGAGGTTTAAAGTATGGTAGTGCGGGGACGAGCAAAAAAAAAGCCGCTAACGCACAGTTAGCGGCCTGAATGTTGTTTCCCGGAAAATTAAACTGTAGCGGCTTTAGAGCCTTTTTCAGCGTTATCATCGTCCTGGGTCATACGGTTCAGCTTAGGCGCTGTCAGCAGCATCAGGATGGCGATAACGGCGGTTGCTATGCCAATCTGCATAAATACGCGACCATAGACTTCCAGGGACATCAGTGGGTCAGTCACGTCGCTCGGCACAGCCATCAGGTTGGCGACATAACCGCCGATGATGTTAGCGCCTGCCGTTGTCAGGAACCAGCTACCCATGATGAAGCCCATCAGACGCTGCGGAACCAACTGTGCGACCATTGCCAGTCCCAGACCGGAGATCATCAGCTCACCGATACTTTGCAGGCCGTAGCTTGCGATCAGCCAGTTTACGGATACGATGCCGGCATCGTTCGCAAATTTGGCGCCCAGCGGCAGAATCAGGAACGCGCCGGAACACAGCACCATACCAATGGCGAATTTCATCGGCATCGGCAGCGTATCGCCCATCCTGTTATAGATAGCGGCCAGAATCGGGCTGCCGATAATGATCCAGAATGGGTTCAGCGCCTGATACTGTTCCGGTTCGAACGCGATACCGAGAATAGAGTGCTCGACGTTACGAATGGCAAAGAAGTTCAGCGACGTCGGCATCTGGCTGTACAGTACGAAGAAGATAATCGCCTGCAGCATCAAAATAAAGGCGACGATCATTTTACGGCGAGCCGCGCCGTGCATGGAAAACGCTTCTTTACCGAAGATAATGACGATGCCAAGAGCGATTACGCCCAGCACCATACGCGCGATGTCCTGGTTGTGCAGCAGCCAGGTGGCGACCGCAATCAGAACGACAATACCCACGATTGTCAGCAGCAGATTACGGAAGTTGATCGGTTCAAAGTCGGGTTTGGAACCGTAGCTTTTCACCCAACGCTGGCAGAAAGCAAAGTTAACGACGGTTATCAGCATACCGACGACGCTAAGCGCAAACGCGGTGCTCCAGCCATAACGCGCCGCCAGCCACGGCGTCGCCAGCATAGAGAAGAAGGAGCCGATGTTGACGGACATATAATACATCGTAAATGCGCCGTCGAGACGCGGATCGTCCTTCGCGTAACAGGTAGACAGCAGGGAAGACGGGTTAGCTTTAAACAGACCGTTACCCACAGCGATAGCCGCCATGCCCATATAGACGATGCCAGCGTCATGACCAGACCATGCGACCAGCGCATAACCGATAGCCAGCACCACGGCACCCAGCATAATAACGCGTTTGGTGCCCAGAATTTTATCACCTAACCAACCGCCAATGGCGACCAAGCCGTACACCAGCGCACTGAAGGAAGAGAAAAGGGTGATGGAATCCGCTTCTGACATACCCAGTTGTTTTACCAGGTAGACGGCCATAATGCCTTGCAGGCCGTAATAACCAAAACGCTCCCATAACTCTATCGAGAAGATGAGATAGAACGCCTTCGGTTGTTTGAAAGCGTTCAAACTGACGCTTTCAGTTGGTTTTTTGTTTGCAGTAGACACTTTTACCTCTTTTTTACGCCCCGTATTAACAGGGATTGTCTGGCGCGTGATGAGTCAGACTCATCCGTCCGATTGTTATATTGGAGGGGAAACGGCAGGTAATGTTCACTATCTTTCCTCTCCAGACAAGAGCTTTGTAATAATCTGTTACATATAACTCTTCTGGTTGAATCGTCCGATGTCAGAAATGTTATCCAGCGTTAAATTTCTTCATTTGAAGAATGGCAGATTTTTACACTGCAAAAAGGCCATTGGTTTGGGTGAAAGGCGATATCTTCTGCTATTTAAGGTGAAAAGCAGTGATATAGGCCATTATCTGAAAAAATGGCAGAGTAATATTTTGTAGTGAAAACGGGGCGTCAGTCTATCCGGTTGTAAATGTAACCTTAGATGTCATTAAATTTCACATGAAGTTATCAAAGTGATCCTGATCACGGATAGATAGAAATTTTTGCGATTAAAAAAATGATTAACCTGACGTGGAGGGAAAACGAAAGCACATTACATCAGAAAAAGGACAGAGACTGGAATGATTGATGGCTAAAATAGATCCAGGCCGAAGGTGGGAGCGCGCTGGCGTGACGGACGCACTCCGACCATATCAAATATCGACTTTTTCTTTGTATTCGCAAAGGTCTTCAATGAGGCAGGAGCCGCAGCGGGGTTTTCGAGCGATACAGGTATAGCGGCCATGCAAAATTAACCAGTGATGGCAGTCCACTTTGAACTCATTCGGCACTACTTTCAGTAACTTCTCTTCTACCTGCTCGACATTTTTACCCGGCGCGAACTGTGTTCGGTTGCATACACGAAATATATGCGTATCAACGGCGATGGTCGGCCAGCCGAAGGCGGTATTTAGCACCACGTTAGCGGTTTTACGGCCCACGCCGGGAAGCGCTTCCAGCGCCGCCCGATCCTCCGGCACTTCGCCATTATGCTTGTCCAGTAAAATACGGCAGGTCTTAATCACGTTTTCCGCTTTACTGTTAAATAAACCGATGGTTTTGATATAGGATTTCACGCCTTCTACGCCCAGTTCCAGCATCGCGGCTGGCGTATTGGCGACCGGGTAAAGTTTGGCGGTAGCCTTGTTCACGCTGACGTCGGTTGCCTGCGCGGAAAGCAACACGGCAATCAGCAACTCAAACGGCGACGTGAAATTGAGTTCCGTTGTGGGGTGCGGATTGTTGTCGCGCAGGCGCGTCAGAATTTCCAGCCTTTTTGCTTTGTTCATCAGACTTTCCCTGTTTCACCTGCCGGAACAGCGGAAGGCGCGGTTTCGGCGCGGCGTTTCTTCATTTTTTCATCAATAAGATATTTTACCGCCAGCATGAGCCCCAGGCCGATAAACGCGCCTGGCGGCAGCATCGCCAGCAGGAAAGGCGAGTCGGTGTGAAATATCTCGACCCGTAATACTTTTGCCCAGCCTCCCAGCAGGCTATCCGCGCCATCGAAAAGCGTACCATTCCCGAGGATCTCGCGCAGCGAACCCAGCACGAACATCGCGCCTGTCGCGCCCATGCCGATGGAAAAACCGTCCAACGCGGAAAGCCACGGTCCTTTTTTCGCGGCAAACGCTTCGGCGCGACCGACAACAATGCAGTTCGTTACAATCAGCGGAATAAAAATCCCTAAAGACTGATATAAACCGAACGCATACGCATTGATCAGCATCTGTACTGCGCTTACCACCGAGGCAATGATCATAACGTAAATCGGGATACGGATTTCTGCCGGCGTCCAGCGACGTAGTGCGGATACCGTAAGGTTGGTCAGCGTTAATACCAGCGTTGTGGCCAGACCCAGCCCCAGAGCGTTGGTTGCCGTAGACGTCACCGCCAGTAAAGGGCACAGGCCAAGTAGCTGCACCAGAGCAGAGTTATTTTTCCATAACCCCTGAACAACAATGTCTTTTATTTCGCTCATGGCTATTCTCCACAGGCGGTTAAATGGGGGAGCTGAGCGGGCAGTGATTCGGCGTACAGCCCGGCGCGTTTAACCGCATTCACCACGGCGCGCGGCGTTATTGTCGCCCCGGTAAATTGATCAAAATCACCGCCATCCTTTTTCACCGCCCAGTGCGTATCATTTTCACCGCTGATGGTTTTACCGCTAAAGTGGGTAATCCAGTCAGACAAACGGCGCTCAATTTTATCACCTAACCCTGGCGTCTCATGATGTTCCGTCACACGCGTCCCCAGGACGGTACCGTTGAAATCTGCGCCAACAATAAGCTGGATAGCGCCGGAATAGCCATCTGGCGCGGTGGCCTCAATGATGGCTGCTACGGGTTTATCATCCTTGCGAGCGATAAAAACACGATGTGTGCCTTTGCCGAGGGCGGGCGCATCGACCAGATAACAGCTATCTTGCAGATTATTATTGTAACGATCTGGCGGCAATACCTGATCGAACAGGGCATGCTGTTGTTGCAGCGCTTGTTCGTGGATGGTTGATTTTGTCATCTGATTAATCACCGCAGTCAATCCCGTAGAACCTGCGGCAAAAAGCGCCAGCGTAATACCGTGTTTACGAATCGTTTTCAGCATGGTTTATCCTTTGCGATGTCCATAGACGCGGGGGCGCGTGTAGTAGTCGATCAGAGGAACCGTGATATTCGCCAACAGGACAGCAAAAGCAACGCCGTCCGGATAGCCGCCGAAGCTACGAATCAGCCACACTAATACCCCAGCCAGCGCGCCGAAAATTAAACGTCCACGGTTGGTCGTGGAGGCGGTAACCGGATCCGTCAAGATAAAAAATGCGCCCAGCATGGTGGCGCCTGACAGCAGATGAAGCTGCGGCGAGGCCAGCGTAGCGGGCGAAAAAAGCCAACCTAACGCGGCGCATAGCGCCAGCGTCAGTAGAAAACTGACCGGGATATGCCAGCGGATAGCTTTTTGCCACAGCAGGAATACGCCGCCGACAAGCCAGGCGAGGTTAACCCACTGCCAGCCCACGCCAGCCAGCGCGCCGCTGTATATCGGGTACTGCATGATTTGCTCAACGGAGTGCCCGGCGCGCAAGGACGTTTTAAACGTATCCAGCGGCGTCGCCTGGCTGATACCGTCAATACCAATACGTAGCAGTGTCATATCGCCGCCGCTGGCGGTATGCCCGGTAAAAATCATCCGCAACGTGTCCAGCATATCGGGCGTTGTTGCGGCTATTTCATAAGGCGGCAACCAGCTTGTCATTTGCACCGGAAAGGAGATTAAGAGCACCACGTAACCGATCATTGCCGGATTAAAGGGGTTTTGTCCCAGCCCGCCATATAACTGTTTAGCGATAATAATGGCGAATCCGGTTCCCAGCACGACCATCCACCAGGGCGCGAGCGGAGGGATGCTGACCGCCAGCAAAAGCCCCGTCAATAACGCGGAATAATCCTGTAGGTGACTGGCGACCGATTGTTTGCGCAGTCTAAGGACAATGGCTTCCGCGACGAGCGCCGTGATGGCAGCCAGAACGATCTGGAAAAGCGTTCCCCAACCAAAAAACCACGTCTGCGCGGCAATCCCCGGCAGAGCGGCGATTAATACCAGCAACATGATTCGCGATGTCTGGCGCTGGTTATGGGTATAAGGCGAGCTTGCGATTCTGAATACCATTTAATCCTCGTTAACTACCTGCTGCTGTGCTGCTTTTTTTGCCTGAACGCGGGCGATCGCCGCAGCAACCGCGGCTTTACGCGGGTCGGCCGGTTCGACAGGTTCGCTTCCGGCCTGCTGCTCCTGCTTGCGGGCTTTGGCGCGGGCGATAGCCGCCTCCACCGCGGCTTTGCGCGGATCGACCGGTTCGCTTCCGGCCTGCTGCTCCTGCTTGCGGGCTTTGGCGCGGTCGATAGCCGCTTCCACTGCGGCTTTACGCGGATCGACCGGTTCGGCAGGTTCGCTTCCGGCCTGCTTCTCCTGCTTGCGGGCTTTGGCGCGGGCGATAGCCGCTTCCACCGCGGCTTTGCGCGGATCGACCGGTTCGGCAGGTTCGCTTCCGGCCTGCTGCTCCTGCTTACGGGCTTTGGCGCGAGCGATAGCCGCCTCCACCGCGGCTTTACGCGGATCGACCGGTTCGGCAGGTTCGCTTCCGGCCTGCTGCTCCTGCTTACGGGCTTTGGCGCGGGCGATGGCTGCCTCCACTGCAGCTTTACGCGGGTCGTCGCCGGGTATCGCGCTGTCAGCCATCGGATGAGCGGCTTGTTTAGCGCGCGCTTGCGCTTTACGCGCTTCACGGGCCGCGATGACGGCGCTATTGTCTGGCAGACTACCCGCCTGAATAACCACCGGTTGCGTGGCCTGCGCCTGTTTCTCTTTTACCCGCGCCAGCGCAGCGGCAATGGCATCCTGATCTTTTGCCGCTGGTTGTACCGCTGCGCTCTTATGACGTGCAAGGCGGGCGGCTTTTTCGCGCTCCAGTCTTGCCTGACGAGCCTCAAAACGTGCTTTGGCTTCGGCGGCGCGTTTTTCTTCAAGCCTGATCGCATTAATCTCCGCTTTTTCCTGACGGAAATATTGGACGAGCGGAATATTACTGGGGCAGACCCAGGCGCAGGCGCCGCATTCTATACAATCAGCAATATGGTGAGCGGTAGCCTTGTCATGCTGCTGCCCTTTGCTGAACCAATAAAGCTGCTGCGGTAAAAGGTCGGCAGGGCAAGCGTCAGCGCAAGCACTGCAACGAATACAGCTTTTCTCTTCCTGAGGCGCTCCCATTTCAGTCACGGATGGCGCCAGCAAGCAGTTGGTGATTTTTACGACCGGTACGTCAAGCCAGGGAAGGGTGAATCCCATCAACGGGCCGCCCATGATGACCATCTGGTCAGCAGAAGGGCAGAACCCGGCATCGTTAAGCAAATGACGAACGGGAGTGCCGAGCCGCGCCCAGACGTTACCCGGACGGCTTACCGCTTCACCCGTTAAGGTGACAACGCGTTCTGTGATCGGTTCGCCGTCAACCACGGCGCGTTTAACGGCATAAGCCGTACCGACGTTTTGCATCAGCACGCCAATATCAGAGGAGCGCCCGCCGTGGGGAACCTGTTTTCCCGTCAGTATTTGGGTGAGCTGTTTTGCGCCGCCGGAAGGGTATTTGGTTGGGATCACACGTAACGAAATATCGTGGGCGTCAGCCAGTACGGCGCGCAGCATGGAAATAGCCTGCGGTTTGTTATCTTCAATGCCGATTAAAACCTCACGCGGTTGCAGAATATGCGCCAGGATGCGAATACCTTCCACAATCTGCGCGGCGCAGTCCTGCATCAGACGATCGTCCGCCGTAATGTAAGGTTCGCACTCTGCGGCATTGATAATAAGCGTGGTGATTTTATCGCCGCCGCCCTGCAATTTAACGCCGGTGGGAAACCCCGCGCCGCCAAGCCCGGCAACGCCATACTGATGAATGCGTTCAATGAGCGCTTCACGGCTGTGGGCGCGGTAATCAGACCAGCCCTCGCGTTCAATCCAGCGGTCCTCGCCGTCGGCATCAATGATGACGCTTAACTCCGCCAGCGCCGAAGGATGCGCCGTCGAGTGGGGCGCAATAGCGATAACCGTCCCGGAGGTGGGCGCGTGTACCGGCAGCATTCTCCCACGTCCACGGGTAAGCGCCTGGCCGCGCAGCACGCGATCGCCGACGCTAACGCACAGCTCTCCCTCAGCGCCAATGTGCTGTTTTAAGGGGATAACGAAGCGCGGCGCTAAAGGCACCTGGCGCAGCGGCGTGCCGTTTGACTGGGTCTTCATTTCGGGCGGATGAATACCACCGTCGAAATCCCAGATTTTATCTTTTCTGAAAGCGGAAAATAGTTTAAGCATGTTGTTCCACGGGAATGATGCGAACGGGAATGGTGTTCAAATCCCATTTCCAACTGTCGGGCGTCTCATTCACCGGACGTAATTCGATGCAGTGCGTCGGACACGGATCGACGCACAGATTACAGCCAGTACAGAGATCGCTCATGACCGTGTGCATGGCGCGCGTTGCGCCAACGATGGCGTCAACCGGGCAGGCCTGAATGCATTTTGTGCAGCCAATGCAGTTATTTTCATCAATAACTGCCAGCATACGTACTGGCGCAGCCTGCTGTTCTTCACCATCGCATGGTTGCGGCTCTACGTTTAGCAGCTCTGCCATTTTCAGCATGACGGCTTCGCCGCCGGGCGCGCAACGATTGATTTTCTCGCCCTGGAGACCCACGGCTTCGGCGTAGGGGCGGCAGCCGGGATAGCCGCACTGACCACACTGGCTCTGCGGCAAAATCGCATCGATTTTTTCAACAACCGGATCATCTTCAACCGCGAATCGGCGGGAGGCATAACCCAGAATGGCGCCGAACACCAGGCCCAGAAGGGTCAGGGCGCCAACGGCAATCCAGATAGTATTCATTACAACTTCACCAAACCACTAAAGCCCATAAAGGCCAAAGACATTAATCCTGCGGTAATCAATGCTATCGCGTTACCACGAAAAGGGGCGGGCACATCCGCTACGGCAAGGCGTTCGCGGATGGCGGCAAACAGAACCATCACTAATGAAAAACCGACGGCGGCGGAAAATCCGTACAGCGCCGACTGAAGAAAGTGATGACCGAGATTAATATTCAGTAATGCTACGCCCAGAACCGCACAGTTAGTGGTAATCAGTGGTAAGAAGATGCCTAACAAGCGGTATAACGCCGGGCTGGTTTTCCGTACAACCATTTCGGTAAATTGCACGACCACAGCAATGACGAGGATAAAGGCCAGCGTCCGCAGATAAATCAGATCCAGCGGAATAAGTATCCAGGTGTCGATAAGCCAGGCGCATATCGACGCCAGCGTCATGACAAAGGTCGTCGCGAGGCCCATCCCCATGGCGGTTTCCAGTTTTTTGGATACGCCCATAAAGGGACAAAGGCCCAGGAATTTGACCAGTACAAAGTTATTGACCAGTACAGTTCCGACAAAGAGCAGCAGGTAATCAGTCATGTTTCGGCCTGAAATAAAAAAGCCGCCTATTATCTGTCAAACTACCACAGGCGACAACAGGTTAACTGTAGGGTTATTACGGATTAACAAACGTTGTTTTAACGCGCGCTGAACGTTTGAGATAAGGCACAATGAGCGCCGTCGCCAACAGTGGGAAGAGTAACTGACGCACGGCAAAGGCATCTGAGACGGGCGAAAAGGCAAATGCTTTAACCGCCAGTAACACCGACACCAGCAGCCAGATAATGTAATGCTTCGGCACGCAGCGTCTGCGCTTGAAGAATGCGATCGTCAACCACAGGGTATAGTACCACATGGCGATAGCGGTAATAAATGAAATGCCCCATAGCAGTAAATTACCGGTTTCCTGTCCGCTAAGCGTCTTGAACGTTTGCGGTGTGGCAAGCGCCATAACGTAGAGTAATAACGCCAGCGAGGCGCTCAACAACGCGACTAACAGCCAGGCTAACGGGCCAAGAAGCCAGCCTCCAATTCGTTGTGGCGGTGTTGTAGTCATATCTTCTCCGGGGTTACGCGCGTTAACGGTCATGCCGCTCATTTTGGGGCAAATATTATAAGGTTTTTGATGTTAAACGCTACTCTCTTTATTGCACATAGCGCCAGACGGATTGCGGAACCTGACCTACATCAAACAGGCGTCCTCCGGAAACCAGTTCGGCACGGCGGTGATCTGCAGCGCGATACATATTAACAATGTCCATGTCATCAGTAAGGGTATAGTTAAGGTGGTCGAACAGTTTTTCCAGACTTTCGAGCGAACTAATTTTGCGGAATTTTAATAGATAATCCTGAACAGTCATATAAAGTTGATCCATATTAAATATAATGCCAACGGAGTAGTCACTGATAAAAAATAAACAAAACCGCACCAGTGAGAGGTCAGGGGTGCAGGTAAAAAGGGAATATTCTTACCGGTAAAGAGTCAGGCGCCACATGGCGCCTGGGGCGAAAGGTTAACGCGCTTTCCTACAACAGGCAATAAACGTCAGACCAGATAGGACATATTTCGTTTTTTTTTGCCGGTTTTTGACTTTTCTTTGCACCCCCCGGGGCGCCGCTTACCGTACCACGCGAAAATGCCTTTACATTATCTGACGCTTACTTCTTCTGAACGGAAGCCGTGGGCTCTGGTGGTTGGTAATTGTCAATATGGTTGGCAATACCTAAAAGAATGACTGAGATAACGAGAACTATCCACCCAGTTAATTCAATAAGACGATTCATTATTGACGACATTTGCTTTGATTTATCCATAAACACAGGGGGTAAATGTTACTTTCCTGGCGAACGGTCGGCAAGAGGGAGGGAAACGTTTTCAGCCTCTGTTCTGTAACAAGTTAATCATTTGATGCTACGTTGATGGTCAGGACGCTATTGCGGCTAATCGCACGATGGTGTGGAATAGCGATATCTAAAACCGGAGGCAGTGAGATGAATGACAAAATCCGCGTTGGGTTAATCGGTTATGGCTACGCCAGTAAAACCTTTCATGCGCCCTTAATTATGGGAACGCCAGGGCTAGAGCTTGCGGCGGTATCCAGCAGCGATGAAACAAAAGTGAAAGCAGACTGGCCGGCGGTTTCCGTGGTCTCTGAGCCCCGACATTTATTTAACGATCCGCATATCGACCTGATCGTGATCCCGACGCCCAACGATACCCATTTCCCGCTGGCGAAAGCTGCGCTGGAAGCCGGTAAGCATGTGGTGGTTGATAAACCCTTTACCGTGACACTGTCACAGGCGCGAGAATTGGATGCGCTTGCGCGGAGCACTGGTCGGGTACTTTCCGTCTTCCACAACCGACGCTGGGACAGCGATTTTTTGACGCTGAAGGCCTTGCTGGCGGATGGCGTGCTCGGCGAGGTGTCCTTGTTTGAATCCCACTTTGATCGCTTCCGTCCCCAGGTGCGCGACCGCTGGCGCGAGCAAGGCGGGCCAGGAAGTGGTATCTGGTACGATCTGGCGCCGCACTTGTTGGATCAGGCCATTCAACTTTTTGGCCTGCCGGTCAGCATGACGGTGGATTTAGCGCAGCTGCGTCCGGGTGCGCAATCTACAGATTATTTCCACGCGATTTTATCCTACCCCCAGCGCCGCGTGATTTTGCACGGTACGATGCTGGCCGCGGCGGAATCCGCGCGATACATCGTTCATGGTTCGCGCGGTAGCTATGTAAAATATGGCCTCGATCCCCAGGAAGAACGGTTAAAAAACGGCGAGCGTTTACCGCAGGAAGACTGGGGATACGACATGCGTGACGGCGTATTGACCCTGGTTGAGGGAGAGACGCGCAAAGAAGAGAACTGGCTTACGTTGCCGGGTAACTATCCGGCATATTATGCCGCCATCCGCGATGCGTTAAACGGTAACGGTGAAAATCCCGTGCCGGCAAGCCAGGCGATTCAAATTATGGAGTTGATTGAACTGGGCATGGAATCGGCAAAACATCGCGCGACGCTGTGTCTTGCCTGAGATGTCGCATTTCTCCGCCTGTGATAGCATTAAACCGCAGGCGGAGAGAGGACGTCAGCATCAATAAAGCAATCTTACGCCGCGGCCACTTTTTCGCGCAGCGCACGTTTTTCGTCATCGCTCAGAAAGGCGATTTCCAGACCGTTAATCTGCGCCTGGCGAATCTGTTCGCGGCTCAATCCTGCCGCTGGCGCGGCGACGTGATATTCATGGATAATATCTACGCCCTGAACAGCCGGATCGTCCGTATTAAGACTGGCGAGAACGCCATGCTCAAGGAAGGTTTTGAGCGGATGATCTGCCAGCGATGCGACGGTACTGGTCTGAATATTCGAGGTCAGACAGGATTCAATACCGATACGCTGCTGTGCAAGAAAATCCATTAACGCGCGATCTTCGACAGCTTTTACGCCATGTCCGATACGTTCGGCCCCCAGTTCGCGAATCGCCTGCCAGATACTTTCCGGCCCTGCGGCTTCGCCAGCGTGAACGGTAATATGCCAGCCCGCATCGCGCGCCCGATTAAAGTGCGACAAAAACAGACTGCCGGGAAAGCCCAGCTCATCACCGGCTAAATCCAGCGCGGTGATTTTCTCTCTGTGCGCCAACAGCGCATCAAGCTCCTGTAAACATGCCGCCTCGCCGAAGGTACGGCTCATAATGCCAATGAGTCGCGCCTCGACGCCAAACGTGTTACAGCCGTCGCGTACTCCGTCGATAACGGCTTCAACCACGCCTGCGATCGGTAACTGATGCGCCATCGCCATATAGCCGGGCGAAAAGCGAAGCTCGACGTAATGCAGGCCGTTACGTGCGGCATCTTCAATATTTTCAAAGGCCACACGGCGGCAGGCGTCAAGCGATGCCAGGACTTTTACCCCCCAATCGAGCTTCGTGAGAAAGCTCACTAAATCGGGTTCGGTTGAGGTGACCTGGACATGCGGAATCAACGTTTCCAGCGTTTGGGCGGGAAGGGCGATGTTGAACTGCCGACCAAGATCCAGAATTGTTTGGGCGCGAATGTTGCCATCAAGGTGGCGGTGGATGTCAGTCAAAGGAAGCGTAATATCAATCATGGGCGCACTCAATTTTTAATAAAAGTGCGCACCATTATACTACAGATTGATAATCCTCTGGAAATTTTGCAAAAACGGAGTCATTACGTTGCAACTTCGCGAGAGCGCGGGAGAAATTTTGTATCATTCTCTTTAACGCGCCCCCGGTCAGCTCACGGGGGGGCTCTGTTATCGCATCTTAGGATAAAGGGTCAACCCCCCGCTTGTAGACAGTATCAGCGAACGGTGCGGATAGCATTAATCAATCCGTTGACGCCTTTTTCAAGTTTCAGGCGAGGGCATCCGGCATTCAGACGCACAAATCCCCGGCCTTCTGTGCCATAGGTATCGCCGGGCATAATGGCGACTTTCTCCTGATGAATGAGCGTGTGCTGTAATTTTTGATCGTCAATGCCGAGTGGACGGAGATCAATCCAGGCCAGATAGGTCGATGGCGGCGCTTGCCAGTTCAACGTCGGAAAGGCGCCATTCAGCGCCTGCTCAATATAGCGCATATTAGCCGCCAGCGAGGCGCGTAACGCATCCAGCCACGGCGCGCCGTGCTGATACGCGGCAATATGCGCCGTGAGCGAGAGCACCGCTGGCGAAGAGAGGCCGTCGCGCCCTTTTAAGGCGGCCAGGTAGCGTTCACGGCTTTCACTATTTTCAATGATTCCATAAGCGCCGGTTAATGCCGGAATGTTGAAGCTTTTCGAGCCGGAGGAGAGCAGCGCCCAGTCTCCGCGCGCGACATTGCTCCAGGGAATATGCGGCTGGTTTCCCCATACCATATCCATGTGAATTTCATCGGAAATCACCCGTACGCCATGGCGCTCGCACAGCGTTGACATCGTTTCCAGCTCGTCACGCGTCCACACTTTACCGGTGGGATTTTGCGGACTGCACAGCAGCAGGATTTTGCTTTCCGGACGCGCCAGCGCCGCCTCCAGTTTGGCCATATCGCAATACCAGGCGTTGCCTTCTTTCTCCAGCGGGACGGGAGTGACGATGCGATGGTTGCCTTCAATCGCTTTATAAAAAGCATCGTAAGCGGGGGTATGAACTACCACGCCATCGCCTTCGTTGGACCACTGGCGGATAAGCTCGGACGCCATATAGATAACGGAGGGGCCGTATACGAGGGAGTGGGCATCTATCGTGGTCTGATGGCGTGTCGCAAACCAGTGGGTAATCGCCCCTAAAAACGCCTCATTTTTCCAGCGGCTATAGCCCAGCACACCGTGGGAAAGGCGCTGGTTTAGCGCCTCCAGGATACACGGCGCGGTGGCAAAATCCATATCCGAGATCGTAAAGGGGAGCAGATCGGCTTCGCCAAAACGATCGGCGACATAATCCCACTGCGTACACCATGTCCCGCGACGGTCAACTTCCTGTGAAAAATCGAACATATCTCTTCCTTATGCCTGAACGGTATTCATCAGACCAACCATTTCATCTTTTACCGACTGAACCTGCGGGCCGATAACCACCTGCAAATTATGCTGATTGAGCTGTACGACGCCTATCGCACGATTGTCCTTCAATGCCTGGACATCGACAAGCGACATATCTTTCACGGACAGACGTAGGCGGGTGATGCAGTTGTCCAGACTCACGATGTTTTCCGTGCCGCCTAATGCCGCCAGGATAGCAGGCACGTTGTAGCCGGATTTTCCTGGCGCGCCAGCGATCGCTTTTTCAATGCTGGTGGCGATCTCCGCTTCGCGCCCCGGTGTTTTGAGGTTAAAGCGTGTAATGGCGAAGCGGAAAATGAGGTAGTAAACCGCAAACCAAATCGCCGCCACTACCGGTACCAGATACCATTTTGTTGACAGACCATGCAGGATGCCAAACACCACAAAGTCAATAATATTGCCATCCGTATTGCCGATAGTGACGCCGAGAATAGCCATGATGGTAAAGCCCAGCCCGGTCAGCAGAGCATGAATAACGTACAGCACCGGCGCTACGAACAGGAACAGGAATTCCAGCGGCTCCGTTGTACCGCCGACAACGCAGGCGATTAAACCGGAAATCAATAATCCTTTAATTTTAGGGCGGTTTTCTGGACGGGCACAGTGGTACATTGCCAGCGCGGCGCCCGGCAACCCACCGAGAAACGCTGGCATTTTGCCTTGCGATAAGAAGCGAGTGGCGCTTTCAGAGAAGCCGTGCGTCGTTGGGCAACTGAGTTGGGCCTGGAAAATAGTCAATGCGCCGCTCACGGTATGCCCGCATACCTCTTGCGTACCGCCCGCCTCGGTGAAGCGAATCAGCGCTACCAGAATATGGTGCAGACCAAAAGGCAACAGCAGGCGCTCGCCGGTGCCGAAAATCATCGGTCCAAAGTCGCCGGCGCTATTGATGATATGACCCAGTCCACTAATTCCCATCGCAAAAACCGGCCAGACGAGCGGGATAACCAGGCCGACGAGCCCCATCACAACGGCGGAAACGATAGGTACAAAACGCGTACCGCCGAAAAAAGCCAGCGCATCCGGCAAACGAATGGTATGAAACCGTTCATGCAGCATCCAGACAATAATACCAGCGATAACGGCGCCGAGGATGCCGGTATCGATAGAGGGGATGCCCAGAATATTTTGTACGTTATTGGCTTTCAGCACCGCCGCATCGGTGGTCGGCAGAATGCCTTTTGCCGTGAGCCAGAAGTTGACTGCCAGATTCATGACCGCATAACCGACAAACCCGGCAAACGCGGCGACGCCTTTGTTTTCCCGCGCCAGACCGAGCGGAATCGCGATACAAAACATCACCGGCAGGAAGCTAAAGGCAAAAGAACCTACTTTACTCATCCAGGTGAAGATAGCCTGTAGCAAGGGATTACCCAGCACGGGGAGCAGGGTGATAACGTCGTGGCTACTGAGCGAGCTGCCGATACCGAGCATAATGCCGCAGAACGAGAGCAAGGCGACGGGCAACATAAACGTTTTGCCCAGTTGCTGGAAAAATTCCCATAGCGTTATTTTTGGCGTGGTTTTCGTCGTCATCTAACGACTCCTTGTTAATAAAGGCCGGTGTCAGGTTATGATGGCGAAAAGATAAAACGTTTTATCAAATTTTAGTGCGGCATTAATCACATTACTGACCGATAATAACGCGTATAAAGATAATGGATAGGTAAAACGTTTTATCTGTCAGATTCTGGAGCGATTTGTTGACATGGCTATCGCCAAAAAAATCACTATCCACGATGTTGCGCTGGCGGCTGGCGTGTCGGTGAGCACCGTTTCCTTAGTGCTGAGCGGCAAGGGGCGAATATCGGCCGCGACCGGCGAGCGCGTGAACGCGGCAATTGAACAACTGGGTTTTGTGCGTAACCGCCAGGCGTCCTCGCTGCGTGGCGGGCAAAGCGGCGTTATCGGTTTGATCGTGCGTGATTTATCGGCACCCTTTTATGCCGAATTGACCGCCGGGTTAACGGAAGCGCTGGAAGCGCAAGGCCGTATGGTTTTTCTCCTGCACGGGGGGAAAGATGGCGAACAGCTAAATCAGCGTTTTACCATGTTGCTCAATCAGGGTGTGGATGGCATGGTGATCGCCGGTGCGGCGGGCAGTAGCGAAGCGCTGAGAGCGCAGGCCGACGCACAAGGAATTCCGGTCGTGTTTGCGTCACGCGCCAGCTATCTTGATGATGCCGATACCGTTCGGCCTGACAACATGCAGGCGGCGCAGCTCCTGACGGAGTACCTTATTCGTCAGGGCCATCAGCGCATCGCCTGGCTGGGTGGACAAAGCGCATCTTTAACCCGCGCGGAGCGCGTGGGCGGCTATTGCGCGACGTTGTTAAAATACGGTCTACCGTTTCACAGCGAGTGGGTCGTGGAATGCGCTTCCAGTCAGAAGCAGGCAGCAGAAAGCATTACCGCGCTGTTGCGATACAATCCGACCATTAGCGCGGTCGTTTGTTACAACGAAACCATTGCGATGGGGGCGTGGTTTGGCCTGCTGAGAGCCGGACGACAGAGTGGCGAGAGCGGTGTCGATCGTTATTTCGAGCAGCAGGTGTCGCTGGCGGCGTTTGCTGATGTGGCGGAGAACGCCCTCGACGACCTGCCGATTATCTGGGCCAGTACGCCGGCGCGAGAAATAGGCTATACCCTGGCCGAACGAATATTGCAGCGTATTGCTCACGACGAGCACCATGTGCGGAGTCAAACGATAGCCGCTCGCCTGGTAACGCAAAAGTAGAGGCTGCGCGTCGTTCGGCGCAGACCGGGTGCAGCGTCGCGACACCCGGCAAGGCGATTATTGTTGAGGCAGCGCCGGAACGTCCGGAACGGAAAGCGCCGGCATTCCAAACAGGCCGACAAAGTCTTCCAACGGCATTTTTTGTCCGTTGAGCGTGATCTGGCCATTGGCGTACTGCAAACTGGAGGCGATAGTATTATCCTTCAGCGTTGTCAGTCGGAACATCTGACCCATTGCGGACAGCCCCTGCACCTGCTGTTTTGCCAGTTTTTCCGCATCATCCTGCTGATAGCCTTCCAGTTTTGCTATCTGCGTCATAAATTCGACCGCCATGTCCATCGGAATTGCCAGTTTCGCATCCAGCGATTTCACGGAGCGGTCGACTTCCTGCGCCAGCGTTTGCGGTTGTGCCGTTGTGGTTGCCGGATCTTTGAGGAACAGCGACAGATTCAGCGTGGTTTCCCCTTTGGCGTTTTTCCAGCTAAGCGGCGCCAGGGTCAGTACCGGATCGCCTTTTAACAGCACGGGGAGAGCGCTAAAGAACGCTTCAGTGACTTTTTGCTGATAAAGCTCAGGATTCTGCGCCACGTCCGGCTGATTCAACAGCGCCTGCGTTTGCGCATGATATTGCTGACTAAACTGGTGCCAGGCTTCGCCGTCGATTTGACCGACTTTCAGCGTTAATTTACCGCTGCCCAAATCCTGATTCTGCACTTTCAGGCTGTTAAGCGAGTAATCCAACTGGCTGTTAATGGTTTTTCCGTCGTTGACGAGATCGGACTTGCCGGCAATTTCCATCCCTTCCAGCACCGCCATCTCTTTACCCTCAATGGCGATGGACAGTTTATCCAGCGTTAACTTTTGGTCGCCTACACGCTCGCCAAAGCTTGCCAGCTTACTGGTACCGTCTGTTTTCAAATTATTAAAGGTGAGTTGGACCTTCTGATTATATTCGTTAACGGCATCGACCAGGCCGCTCTGCGCTTCGCCCGACAGCGAAACCACATTACCGTCTTTATCGGCGTTAAGCTGGAACTCGCCGCCGCTAAAGGCGACCTTTTCACCGGCATTCTCGTAGTTTAACGGCTTGAGAGAGATATCGGAGCGGGTATCGCCGCCATAACCAATGCGGGTATTGATAACAAAGGGCGTGTCGCCTTTCGCGATATCAAAGAGGGGTTTTGCCGCATCGTTATTCACCAGGGTGGTTTTTACCGACGCCATAGAAGGGATCAGATTGAGCGTTTTGAGCTGGGCGAGCGGGAAGGGGCCATGTGAAACGGACTCGTCCAGCACAATGCTTTGCCCGGGCTTCAACCAGGTATTGTCTGCGCCGGCAACCGGTTTGACAACCAGTTGCAGATGGCTACTGAACACGCCACGCTGGTAGTTTTGATAACTTAATTCGACACCGGCCTCCGGCGCAGTACGCTTGAGCTGTTCATTGGCCTGAGTCACCATTTCTGCAAGATGGTTCTCCAGCTTTTTCCCCGTATACCAGGCGCCGCCTGTCCAGACGATGCCAAGTGCAATCACTACACCTGCAGCTACCAGTGTTTTTTTCATATCAATTGTCCATAAAAATGAAACCAGGCGGATTAAACCGCCTGGAGGAGTTTTACGTCTGTTATAAGCTTAGCAAGAGTTGTTAAAAAATTCAGTACGTTGCTACAGCTTGTTATAAACACGCGCTAAACGGCCTGTGCCGCTGGCGTTAACCGGAGACTCATCCG
The DNA here is from genome assembly GCF_020268625.1 of Salmonella sp. JXY0409-18. Taxonomy (NCBI): domain Bacteria; kingdom Pseudomonadati; phylum Pseudomonadota; class Gammaproteobacteria; order Enterobacterales; family Enterobacteriaceae; genus Salmonella; species Salmonella sp. JXY0409-18. Next base: position 2,385,210 of record NZ_CP084216.1, on the reverse strand, counting down.
CGCCGATAAAGGCCGATTCACCCGGCTTCAGTACCAGACGCTGTTCATCTTTACGTAACACCGCCTCACCCTCAACGCAGAACAGAATCGCGGCGCTGTGTTGGCCGATGCTCGTCTCCTGAAGCGCCAGGTCGTGCAGTGAAAAAGCAAAATCGTCAACCGGAATTGGGAAGTCCAGCTCCGCGCCGCTTTTCACCGGGGCCGTCAGCAACTCGCCGGCAGGTTTAGGTTCGAACTTCACGTTCGCGACCAGCTCAGGGATGTCGATATATTTTGGCGTAAGGCCAGCGCGCAGAACGTTATCGGAGTTTGCCATGACTTCCAGCGCAACGCCCTGCAGATAAGCATGAGGCGTTTCGGCAAACAGGAACATCGCTTCGCCGGGATTCAGTTTGACCACATTCAGCAACAAAGGAGAGAAAAGCCCGCTGTCGTCAGGATAATACTCTGAAATCACGCGGATCGTTTGCCACGGTTCGCCTTGCTGGCTGTTAAGCGCCGCTTTGAGTACGGCTAACGCGCGGGATTTTTCTTCGCCTTGCATATTCAACAGGCTGGCGAAAAGCTGGCTCAGACGTTCAGCGTTCGGCGCCTGCAAAAAGTGGGCGATAGCGGAATGCGCGCCGGCGACAGGTTGCAGTAAAGAGACAATGTCAGAAAATTCGCGGAACGCGTTCATCGCCAGGAAAGGCGTCAGGGCAAAAACCAGCTCTGGTTTATGGTTAGGATCTTTATAGTTCCGCTCTGCGGCATCCATGGGGATACCCGCCGCATTTTCTTTCGCGAAACCGATTTCGGAGTTGCGTTTATTCGGGTGTACCTGAATAGAGAGCGGCTGCGCGGCGCACAGTACTTTAAACAGAAACGGCAGTTCGCCGAAACGGTTGGCTACCGCTTCGCCCAGCATGGCGGTTTTATTCTTTTCGATGGCGTCACGCAGGGAGACGGTTTCGCCGTTGGCGGTGGTGATTCGCGAGCTGCTTTTGGGATGCGCGCCCATCCAGAGTTCAGCCATTGGCTGCTGCTGCGGATTGGCGATGCCATAAAGTTCCGTTAACGCAGTTTTACTTCCCCAGGCATAGTTTTGCACTGAGTTAATGAGTTTTTGCATTATCAAGCCCTGTTTCAATGTGGAGATCAATGGGAGTATTAAACCAAGAAACCCGCATGAAGTAACCTCCACGCGTAAAAAGTCGTACTTGTCTCAGTTTTTGTTAAAAAATTGTGTAGGATAGTGTTACTCGCTTTTAGTCGGGCAATGGAACACCTGCCCAGAGAATAACCATACCGAGCGGTAAGTGAGAGCACAATGTCAAACAAACCCTTCTTTTATCAAGACCCTTTTCCCCTCAAAAAGGACGATACCGAGTACTACTTGTTGACCAGCGAACATGTTTCCGTCGCCGAATTCGAAGGACAAGAGATCCTGAAAGTCGCGCCGGAAGCGCTAACGTTGTTGGCGCGTCAGGCCTTCCACGATGCGTCTTTTATGTTACGTCCCGCGCATCAGCAGCAGGTGGCGGATATTCTGCGCGATCCGCAGGCCAGTGAAAACGACAAATATGTCGCGCTGCAATTCCTGCGAAACTCCGATATCGCGGCCAAGGGCGTGTTGCCTACCTGCCAGGATACCGGTACGGCCATTATTGTCGGCAAAAAAGGCCAACGCGTCTGGACTGGTGGAGGTGATGAAGCGGCGCTGGCTCGCGGCGTATATAACACCTATATCGAAGATAACCTGCGCTATTCGCAGAACGCGGCGCTGGATATGTACAAAGAGGTCAATACCGGTACTAACCTGCCGGCGCAGATCGATCTCTACAGCGTCGATGGCGATGAATATAAATTCCTCTGTATCGCTAAAGGCGGCGGATCGGCGAATAAAACCTACCTCTATCAGGAGACAAAAGCGCTTCTGACGCCGGGTAAGCTCAAAAATTATCTCGTCGATAAGATGCGTACGCTGGGCACCGCCGCCTGTCCGCCGTATCACATTGCGTTTGTCATTGGCGGCACCTCGGCGGAAGCGAACCTGAAGACCGTTAAGCTGGCCTCGGCAAAATACTATGATGCGCTACCGACCGAAGGCAATGAACACGGGCAGGCCTTCCGCGATATTGAGCTGGAAAAAGAATTGTTGCTTGAGGCGCAAAATCTTGGCTTAGGCGCGCAGTTCGGCGGCAAGTATTTCGCTCACGATATTCGTGTCATCCGATTGCCGCGCCACGGGGCATCGTGTCCGGTAGGTATGGGCGTGTCCTGCTCCGCGGATCGAAACATTAAAGCGAAGATCAACCGGGAAGGGATCTGGATCGAGAAGCTGGAGCGCAATCCAGGTAAATATATTCCTGAGGCGCTGCGCCAGGCGGGAGAGGGCGAGGCGGTGCGCGTTGATCTTAACCGTCCCATGAGCGAGATACTGCAACAACTGTCGCAGTATCCGGTATCAACGCGCCTGTCGCTGAACGGCACGATTATTGTGGGCCGCGACATCGCGCACGCTAAACTGAAAGAACGTATGGACAGAGGCGAAGGTTTGCCGCAGTACATCAAAGATCATCCTATCTATTATGCGGGGCCGGCAAAAACGCCGGAAGGGTACGCCTCCGGGTCGCTTGGGCCGACTACCGCAGGACGGATGGACTCTTATGTTGATCAGCTCCAGTCGCAGGGCGGCAGTATGATCATGCTGGCGAAAGGCAACCGCAGCCAGCAGGTGACCGATGCCTGTAAGAAACATGGCGGCTTCTACCTGGGCAGTATCGGCGGCCCGGCAGCCGTTCTGGCGCAGGGCAGTATCAAGCGCCTGGAGTGCGTGGAATATCCTGAACTGGGTATGGAGGCTATCTGGAAAATTGAAGTGGAGGATTTTCCTGCCTTCATTCTGGTGGATGATAAAGGTAACGATTTCTTCCAGCAGATTCAGTCATCGCAGTGCGCGCGCTGCGTTAAGTAATGTCGCCGCCCTGCGGGGCGGTAACATGATTCGCTATTTTGCCGGAGAACGGCGCAAGCGCCTTATCCGGTCTACACCGTTGTGTTGTTATCGTTAATACTCATAAGACCGCAAACATGTGAGCAATGTCGACACATGATCTCATCAACTTGAGTAAGGAGCAGGTAATGGTAACGGTACGCCGCGAGAAAGATTCAATGGGCGCGATTGAAGTCCCGGCAGATAAACTGTGGGGGGCGCAGACTCAACGTTCGCTGGAGCATTTTCGGATTTCCACGGAGAAAATGCCCGTCTCGCTCATTCATGCTCTGGCGTTGACCAAGCGCGCCGCTGCGAAGGTCAACCAGGACTTAGGGTTGTTGGCGGCGGAAAAAGCCAGCGCGATTATCCAGGCGGCTGATGAAGTGCTGGCGGGAAAACATGCTGATGAGTTTCCGCTGGCGATTTGGCAGACCGGGTCCGGTACGCAAAGCAACATGAATATGAATGAAGTGTTAGCGAACCGCGCCAGTGAAATTTTGGGCGGCGTTCGCGGTATGGAACGCAAGGTGCATCCCAATGATGACGTCAATAAGAGTCAAAGCTCAAACGATGTGTTCCCAACCGCCATGCACGTGGCGGCGTTACTGGCGTTGCGCGAACACCTTATCCCGCAATTATCCGCATTAACGGATACGCTTCGCGATAAATCCCACGCTTTCGCCGATATTGTCAAAATTGGCCGTACTCACCTGCAGGACGCGACGCCGCTCACCTTAGGCCAGGAGATTTCCGGTTGGGTAGCCATGCTGGAACATAACCTCAGACACATTGAGCACAGTTTACCGCACGTCGCGGAACTGGCGCTCGGCGGAACCGCAGTAGGGACAGGGCTTAATACCCACCCGGAATATGCCCGGCGCGTGGCCGAGGAACTGGCGACGATTACCGCGGCGCCGTTTGTTACCGCCCCGAATAAATTCGAAGCGCTGGCGACCTGTGACGCGTTGGTACAGGCGCATGGCGCATTAAAAGGGCTGGCGGCCTCGCTGATGAAAATCGCCAACGATGTTCGCTGGCTGGCATCCGGCCCGCGCTGCGGCATTGGCGAGATTGCTATCCCTGAGAATGAGCCGGGCAGTTCCATTATGCCTGGTAAAGTGAACCCGACCCAGTGTGAAGCGGTAACGATGCTATGTTGCCAGGTGATGGGTAACGATGTGGCCATCAATATGGGGGGCGCATCGGGCAACTTTGAGCTCAACGTCTATCGTCCGATGGTTATTCATAATTTTCTGCAAACGGTGCGCCTGCTGGCCGATGGCATGGCGAGTTTCAATCAACACTGTGCATCAGGAATCGAGCCAAACCGCGAGCGTATTACGCAGTTGCTGAATGAGTCGCTGATGCTGGTCACTGCGCTGAATACGCACATCGGTTACGATAAAGCGGCGGAGATTGCGAAGAAGGCGCATAAAGAAGGGCTGACGCTCAAAGCCTCAGCCGTGGCATTAGGATATCTTAGCGATGAGGAGTTCGACGCCTGGGTACGTCCGGAATTGATGGTTGGCAGTATGACGCCGGGACGTTAATCCGCCACATACAGGTGCAGTCGCGGAATAGTCAGTCGCAGCGGTTGCGCCTGTGGTTTAAAACGGTGCTGAATATTATCGGCGTCATAGTTTTCCAGCCCGCCAATATCCGGCACGCCAGCGCCGTTGTCCGTGTTGATTAATGCGATAATCGGCGTGGGGCAGGCGTGTTGCACCTGTTTCTGCTGGCCTTTATACCAGATGCGGGCGATCGGCTGTACTTTAACCGGACGCTTAATCTTGAGTCGGGCCTGCTGCGGTAAGGCAGCGATATCCTGATATTCCCGTTCCAGCTTGAATTGCCATTGTTCGCGCGTCCACGGCGGGACGCTGCGCGGCGACGCGAGGCTTTTTTTCAACTGGCTCAGAACCTCATCCCGGCTTAAATTTTTAATAATATGTTTATTTGCCCAGCCGAAACGTATAGTGGCGGGGTTATTGATAAGCGTCAGCGTGCGGTAAGCGTTCAGCGTAATTAAGCCGGGTAGATGCCGATGCACCCACTCAAAACGTGCCGCTGAGGGAAGACCGGACTCTACCGTAACCATCTGCTCGAAGGTGGTTTTCAACTGGTTAATGCGCTGTACCTGATTTTCCAGATCTAACTGTGTCGCATTATCCACTTGATAGCATAAGACGCCAGGCAGGCGGACGGCGGCTTTACTGCTGCGGTTTTCGGACTGCTGTTGAATAAACAAATGGCGATAGTGACGTAGCGCCAGCGCTTCGGCCTCTTTCCCCAGATGTTGCGTTACCTCGATAGTATCCAGCGGCGCATGTTCCGCCTCTTTGGTCACCTGCGGCAGTGAAAAGACACGGGCGATAAGTAGCGAATGCTGCTGTAGATTATCCGTCAGCGCCGCCAGGTGTTGTTCTATCTGGCGAAAAGTGCCATTCAGGCGTTCAACGAGATCGTAGCGGGACATGGTATCACTCACTTTAGTTACAACATACTATCTGTATAGCACAGTTCCCGCCGCTCAACCAGCGTGCAAAATACGTCAGGCAGCGGTCATGTCGGGCATCGCGTGCCAGACCGGCCAGTGAAAGCTAAATTTTGCGCCGCCCAGTTCGCTCTCGTCACAGACGACGCTACCGCCCATCGCCAGGGCGATAGAGTGTACGATGGCGAGTCCAAGCCCGCAGCCGCCTGTCGCCCGGTCTCTACTGGGGTCGAGTCTGACAAAAGGTTCAAATACGCGCTCTCGCGCATCCGCTTCAATGCCGGGGCCGTCATCTTCGACTATCAGCGTTGCCTGACTGCCGTCGAGTAACAGACTGACCTGAACGGTGGTACGACTGTAGCGCAACGCATTATTCAGCAGGTTATCCAGCACTCGCGACATTAACCGCATATCAAGCGCGCCATAATCGCCAATTACAGATGTGAGAAGGTTTACGGCACGTTCCGGGTTCACGCTCTGCACATCCTGCAAATGCGCGAGCAACCAGGCGGGGAGGTCGGGTTCGGTCAACATCAGTTCATTTTGCGGTCGGTCAAGGCGCGCATAGGTGAGCAGTTCTTCAATCAGCGCTTCCAGTTGACCAATATCGCGATTGAGCGCCTGTGATTCCGGCGGTGTCAGATTTTCACTCATTTCAAGCCGATAGCGTAAACGTACCAGCGGCGTGCGAAGCTCGTGGGCGATACCGTCAATCAGCTGTTTTTTACTGGCGATCAGAGCATTAATGTTATCCGCCATCTGGTTGAACGCGACACCCAGACGTTCGAAACTGGAGCCATTATCGAAGTGCAGGCGTTCAGTCAAGTGACCCTCGCCAAAGCGCTGTGCGGCGGATTCGAGCCTGAGCATTTCTTGCCAGTGCGGGCGCATCCAGATAAACACAGGAAAGGCGAGAGAAAAGGCAATGAGCGCCATTAAGGCGATATCCAGCAGTCGCATTTGATGCAGGAAATAGAGATAGGGAACCGGGCCAACCGCCAGGACGTAATGGCTGCGCGGGATACGCTGAATAAAGGTGTATTGATCGTCAAGCGCGACAATATCGCCTTCACGCAGTCGCTGCGTGGTGGCGGCATCAAGCTTATAGTGATTTAACGGTTCAACGCGTAAATCGAAAGAGAGGTTCAGGTCCATCTCTTTTAACGTTTTCCCCCATTCACGCGGCGGAATTTCCCGCAGTTCGCTGCGCATCAGATAGAGCGAACTTTTCATCAGATCGTCGAGCGATTGCCTGCCCGCGCGTTCGGCAGTGAATTTGTACACCAGTCCGACCAATAAGGTCATGACCAGAAAACAGACGAACAGCAAAAGATAAAACTGCACAAACAGCTTTTTCATCAACGCCCACCGGATCTCAATACATTAGCTCTATCGCGCGCTGACGAAAAAGATTTCCCGTCAGCGCCGCTGGTGGGTTATAAAAGCAGGCTTTGCGTCAACTGACAACCTCATTGTCCGGCGTTAAGGTCCGGACTTTCGTGAACAATGCGTCCATCGACAAGCGTCAAAACAGCGCGAATGGTATCAATTCTGTCTTCCGGCATCGTCATAAATGGCTGATTGAGTACCGCCAGATCGGCCTGTTTTCCGACGCTAAGCTGGCCCCGGTGTTGTTCGGCAAAGGCGAGCCAGGCGGCATGACGTGTATATAACGCTAGCGCTTCCAGACGCGTGAGCCGCTCGCTGGCGGGTTTACGCACGGAACCGCCTGACGCTATACCGGTGATATGATATTCGATAGCGTGCCAGACACCGGCAATGCCAATACGCGTCGAATCGGTGCCGCCAGCTACGACAAGCCCTTTATCCAGCGCCAGTCGAACCGGCGGCGAATTGTCCGTCGCGCCGGGTGGATTGGCGTCACGGATGGCAAGCCACTCAAAGTAAGGCCCCATTTGCACAGTGTATGCCAGGCCCAGCTTACGCATTCGCTCAAGCGTCTGTGGCGAACCGGTATTCAGATGCGCAATAGACCAGCGGAGAGGGCGCAGATCGTACTGCTGCGCTACCTGCTCAAAAATCGTCAATATCGCGTCGGCGCTGTCATCGGTATAGGCGTGGATCTCAAGCGGTATTCCCCGTTTTGCCGCAAGCGTCGCGACCTGGCGAAGCGCGGTTTTGTCCTGCTCTGAGGAAGAAAACCCTGGGGCCATCCGCACGCCGTCATTCATTCCGGCCACCAGGCTTTCCCCCAGGCCAAGAAAAGCCAGTTGCCCGTCATCGGCACGCGCCGGGCGAAAGGCCATCAGGTTGCTGAACCACTGCGCTTCATGACCTTTCGCTTCCGGCTGTACCGGAATGCGATACCCCACGCGCAGCGGTAAATCCCCCTGGTTTCGCATTGTAAATAAAGGCTCATAAGCGGCGGCAGGCCCGGCAGAGGGGTCAATGATGCCGGTCACGCCGCGAGCGTTCATATCAGCGAAAAATTGCCGCAGACCACCCTCGCGATCGGCGTTACGACTTATGCTGGCAAAAAGCTGGTTAAACGCGGCGATGTCACCAAATAATTTCCCCGTGGCGCTACCTTTTGCGTCGCGCTCTACGCGGATTCCCGCTAAATCAGGAGGAGGGGTGTCGTTAAGGCCAAGTACGTCTATACCGCGCTGATTCACTAACGCATAGTCGTAAAGATACTGAATATAAGCCGGATGATCGGGAAGGGCGTGGCTCAGTTCGGCTACCGTCGGCGCCCGGTTTTCTGCAAATTGCGCCGGTATCCACGATCCCACTACGGCTACCCATTGATCGTGGGGACGACGGTTAGCGTCGGCGCGTAATTTATCCAGCGCGTCTTTAAGCGAAGGGCTGTCGTACCAGTAGGTTTCGAATGTCCAGGTTTGTCCGCCGCGAATGGCGTGGATATGGGTATCGGTCAGACCGGGTATCACGGTTTTACCCTGTAAATCGATGGTACGGGTATGGTCGCCGCGCCATTCATCTGTCGCCGTATCATCGCCAATCGCCACAATCCGCGAGCCGAAAATCGCCAGCGCGCTGGCCTGCGGCTGGGCATCATTCAGAGTGATGATATTACCGTTATGCAAAATAATATCCGCTGCCGGGCGGGCGGCGGTGGCTGCGCCTGTGGCCGTGAGCAGAAAGAGAAGCGCGGTTCTGGAAAGCAGAGGCGGGACGAGACTGATCATTAGCATGTTCCTTTTGTCGGGCGATAAGCAAACCATAGAGAGCGAACAAGAATTGTTCAATCTGTGCCCAGGGAACAGTGCGTTCTGTTTTTAGAACGGTGGTGATAGAAAAAGAAAAGCCCGCCGAAACGGCGGGCTTGAGAAGAATTAATGAATAATTAGAACTGGTAAACCATACCCAGCGCGACGATATCATCAGTGCTGATACCGGCATCTTTATAGAACTGGTCGTCATCATCCAGCAGGTTGATTTTATAATCAACATAGGTGGAGAAGTTTTTGTTGAAATAGTAGGTAGCACCTACATCAGCATATTTAACCAGGTCTTTATCATCGCCATTAACGTTGTTATAGGTCAGATCTTTACCTTTAGACATCAGGAAAGAAACCGCCGGGCGCAGACCGAAATCAAATTGATATTGGGCTGTAACTTCGAAGTTTTGCGTTTTGTTTGCTACGCCGCCAGCATAACCCGTGTCCGTTTTACCATAAGGCGTCATATTACGGGTTTCAGAATACATAGTCGCTAAATAGATGTTGTTGGCATCATATTTCAAACCAGCTGTCCAGGCATCCGCTTTGTCGCCGCCAGCAATCGTGCCGCCAGCATTGACTTGCTCATTAGTACGATCGGAAGTGGTATACGCAGCGCCTGCGCTGAAGCCCATGCCAATATCATAGGTAGTAGAAATACCGAAGCCATCACCGTTATCGTAACGAATATCGTCGCCATTATTACGGTTATTGGTACCGATATTTACATCGTCAGCGCTTTGGCTTTCATTTTTACCCTGATATTGCAACGCGAAGTTCAGACCGTCTACCAGACCGAAGAAATCAGTGTTACGGTAGGTGGCCACGCCGTTAGCACGACCGGTCATGTAGTTGTCAGCGTAAGTATAGGAGTCGCCGCCGAACTCAGGCAGCATATCGGTCCAGCCTTCCACGTCGTACAGGACGCCGTAGTTACGACCATAGTCGAATGAGCCGTAGTCGCCGAATTTCAGGCCGGCGAATGCCAGACGAGTCCAGGAATTAGCGCCTTCGCCTTCGGTAGTGTTAGCCTGAACGTTATATTCCCACTGGCCGTAACCGGTCAGTTGGTCGTTAATCTGTGTTTCGCCTTTAAAGCCGAAACGCATATAGGTCTGATCGCCATCTTTAGAAGAGTCATCAGAGAAATAGTGCAGGCCGTCTACTTTCCCGTAAAGGTCCAGTTTGTTGCCGTCTTTGTTATAAATTTCAGCGGCGTGTGCTGCGCCAGCAGCCAGCAGAGCCGGAATGACAAGTGCCAATACTTTTCTTTTCATTTTTTATCCTTAAAAACTTAACTTATTTGCAAAAGATTGAACTTCTACAGATTCGTTGAATCAAAGGCATCCTAATCTGAATAATATTATTTCAGCAAATGCTAACTTTTCTTATATGTTATTAATTAATACAAAAGTTACTATCGGAAACGCACATATTTATGGTGAATATATTTGTTATTATATATTCATGATTATGATTTGTTTGGTTTCACAATTTGCGAAAAAAGACGGCAATATAGCGCCGGGCAGACATTCTGTTATCAATTTTGTGAACTGGATTCGAGTTTTTTTAATTTAATTTTCTTGAGCGAAAAAGACGTAATGATGAGCCGCAACGCAGAGAAAACGGTAATAAAGGGGCCGTTTCGACTAATAAAAATAGCATTCATGTATACAATGTCTGTTTTTTGAACAGTGGCGGTGATGAGCATCGCCACTATGATTTGATAAAGGCAGGTAAAATCTGCAGCTAACTTATCCCGACGTTTCGTCCCAGGCATGAGGGGCAAAAAGATAGCCTTTATTGCGAATGGTCTTTATACGATAGGGCTCAGCAGCGCTATCCAGCAGTTTCTTACGCAGGCGGGAAATCGCCACATCCACGCTGCGATCCAGACCATCATAATTGACGCCGCGCAGCGTTTTTAGCAACGCGTCGCGATCCATAATTTGTCCGGCGTGTGTCGCCAATTCCCAGAGCAATTCAAAATCGGCGGTGGAGAGCGATATGAAATCGCCATTGAGCTGGACCGCCCGGTTAAGGGGATCGATGGTTAACGCGCCAAAACGCAGCGCTTTATGCGGCGTAAGCGCGCTCTCCTGAAGACTTTTTGCCTGTTGCGTTTGTTCGCTTTGCCGCAGGTGTAAGCGCAGACGCGCCAGCAAAACGGCCGGAGGCGTGGTTTTGAGGATGTAGTCGCAGGCGCCCATCTCCAGCGCCAGAATATGATTCATATCACTGTCCAGCGAGGTGAGCAGGACAATCGGGCCTTGCCAGCGGTGGCGTAAATCGCGGCATATCGTCATGCCATCTTTACCTGGAAGCATAATATCCAGTAAAACCAGATCGGGCTGAGTGGTGAGGATAAGATCCTCCGCCCGGTCACCACGCGGCTCAACAATGACATCAATATCATGTTTCGCCAGATAAGCGGCAATGAGAGAACCCACTTCAGCGTCGTCTTCAACAAATACAATGCGGTTCATATTATAAATGGAGAATAGAAAACGCCAACATACACCGCCTCTGTTTTCCCTTCCATAAATCTTTTCTAAACGAGAGCGGTTCCGTTATGCTACACGCTGTTGTTATTAGCGTGTTAAGGCAAGGTAATGGGACTCGTGATTAAAGCTGCCCTGGGGGCGCTGGTCGTCGTATTGATTGGTCTGCTGTCAAAAACGAAAAATTATTATATCGCCGGATTAATTCCTCTGTTTCCAACGTTTGCGCTTATCGCGCACTATATCGTGGCCAGCGAGCGGGGCATCGACGCGATGCGTACCACCATCGTCTTTAGCATGTGGTCGATCATTCCTTATTTCATTTATCTTGCAACGCTATGGTATTTCAGTGGTGTGATGCGCCTGCACGTCGCGCTTGGCGGTGCGGTGGTCTGCTGGGGGCTAAGCGCGTGGCTGCTGATTTTTTGCTGGATTAAATGGCATTAATATTGGCACAGACCGTGGTTTCCCCATCGTAATACATACGGATATTACGATGGGGAGGTTGTTAACCCACCAGCATCCACGTAGCCGGAACCGCCGCGACCAGCAATAAACCAATCAGCACGACTTCCTGACGATTTAATACGTTGTCATGCTTGTGCGTTCGACGCGCATACAGGAAAACCAGTAATCCAGGCGCGTACAGTACGACGGACAGCAGCAGGTGCATGGGACCCGACGCATATAATAACCATAAGCCATAAATACAGGCTCCGATACCGACCGCCCGATGGAGGGGACGCGTTGCAATCTTCAGCAGAAATGCGCCGACCAGAAAGTAGGGCACCAGAATCATTTCTGACGCAATCGTCAATAGCGTGTTGTAGTCTGAACCGGTAAGCCAGATCAGTACCAGACAGATTTGCACACAGATATTGGTGAGCCATAACGACGCAGAAGGCGCGCCTTGCGCATTTTGTCGCGCGAAGATGCCCGGGAAGGATTTATAGGCTGCCGCCAGAAACGGCACCTCCGCCGCCATGATAGTCCAGCTTAGATAAGCCCCGCAGACAGACACAATCAGTCCCGCCGCAATAATAATTTCTCCCCACGGCCCCATCATTTTTACCATCAGTCCGGCCATCGACGGGTTACGCATCTCCGCCAGTTCCGGACGCGCAAGAACGCCAAGAGAAAGCAGCGTGACCAGGAGATATATTCCCAGCGCTGCGAGTACCGCCAGTAGCGTGGCGCGGCCTACATCGCGTTTATTTTTCGCTCGGGCCGAGACGACGACGGCGCCTTCAACGCCAATAAACACCCACAGCGTAATAAGCATGGTGTTCTTGACCTGTTCCCATACGGGAATACCGAGCTCAACACCGGTGAAGTCCAGTGTGAAGGTATCCAGTTTGAACATCATGATAGCCAGCACAATAAACGCGCCGAGCGGTAACAGTTTCGCCAGAGTCGCGACCAGATTGATGCTGGCTGCCGTTTGTACGCCGCGCAGGATGAGGAAATGGACAATCCAGAGCAGGACTGAAGCGCCGACAATAGCCTGCCAGGTATTACCGTCGCCAAACAGACGCAGCGCAGGCGTATCGGTAAAGAAACTCAGCGCTGAAAAAACGATAACCAAATAGGATACGTTGGCGATGACCGCGCACAGCCAATAGCCCCAGGCAGAACAAAAGCCAATCAGTTCGCCGAAGCCTTCGCGGGCGTAAGTAAAGATACCGCCGTCAAGCTCGGAGCGAATGCGCGTGAGGATTAACATGGCGAATGCCAGTAAGAGTATCCCCACGCCGGTAATGGCCCAGCCAATTAACAACGCAGCCGGACTGGCAACGGCGGCCATATTCTGGGGCAGACTGAAAACACCTGCGCCAAGCATTGAGCTTAAAACCAGCGCGGTCAGCGCGCTCAGTCCCAGTTTTTTTTCCATTGGTATCCAGCTATAAAAATGAAATTGGAAGAATAATTATTATGGCAAAACGCATAAAAATGGTGAAAGCCACTAAGGCGCGGGATTTTACGGAGAGAAGGGACCGCATGCAACGGCCTGGATAAGATTTATCGCCAAAAAAGCGAAAAGTGAGATTCATCGCGATATTTGACGGAACTGGCATCCCGCGAGAAAGTGCCTGATGGTGGCTTATCAGGCCTGCCGTTGAACGATCGTGTAGGCCTGATAAGCTAGGTATGCCGCCATCCGGCGAGAAAGCCTGATGGCGACGCGCGCCTTATTTGTAGAGGTCGGCGCTGATGGTGATGTTATTGCCGCGCTCCTGCCACTGACGCGTAATATGATAATACTTAGCGCCTTTCTTCGCCGCGCGTTTGGCGACCTGGTAGGAGATTTCTGTCATATTGCCGTAGTTGCCGGTGAACTTAACGCTGTCGAAAGGCACCATCATCGCAGCCGTCGCTTTATTCAGCTCCTCAACTTTAGTGCCATCCGGAAGTGTGACAGTGTAACGCCCACCTTTGGTGGATTGCGTTTCGAAGAAACGGCCTACTTCGGCGCTCGGCGAGGCTGACGTAGCGACGCCTGGAATTTCGACTTTCTTCGCAGCTTCGCCGCCCTGAGCCAGCGCGGCGCGGCCAGCTTCAGAGTCTGCCGGAATAGCGTCCGGGCTCTGGACGATGCGTTTTTTCGCATCTTGTTTATAGATAAATGCAGTGATGCGCTGGTTTCCGCCCTGATTCGCATCCACCTGACGAACAATATAGAAAGCGTATGCGTCTTTCTGTTTCGCCGCTTTCGTAATGGCATCGTTAACTTCCGGCTGGCTACGGTAGAAGCCCTGAACGGTGACGGTGTCATACGGTTCTAATTGTACGGCCTGGTCTTTCGGTAATTCCACGATGCCATTAATGACACGATTTTTGGGCGCGTCGGCTTTCGGCGCGTCGGCTTTATACACGTCCGCCACAACACGCCAGTTACCACTGTTGCCGAACTCCGAGGTGTCGACAACATAGAAGGAGGCTGCGCCTTCTTTATCTGCGCGGCGGGACACGGCGGAGACCGCATCGCCAATAGCATTAAAACGACCGGTAATAACGATGCGGTCATAAGGTTTTAGTGCAGCCGCTTGCTCCGGCGTCAGTTCTGTTGCTGCATGGACAGAAAAAGCAGCCGCAGAAAGCAGTGCCGACGCCAGGAGAGTGTTCTTAAGCTTCATAAAAATAATCCTTCGCCTTGCGCAAACCAGGTACTGGTATTGTTATTGACTAGAAACGTGGCTGATTATTGCATTTAAACCATATGGATGTCTGCGGGATTTTTCACGCATCGTGTCATGTATCCTATCTTTGATGATAACATTTACCGATATGTCGAAAAAAACGGCGTCCGGGCGGCTAAGCTAATGAAGCGCATGAATTTAATAAGTTAATTTAATGTTAATTTCTTGATATCGACAGAGGTTTAATGATGTTTTACTGTCAAATTTGAGCGAATTATCAGCCCTCGCAGGCCATTTTCAAGGCATTATGGCTGCTTAGCGGCTGAATCGTTCATGTTTTGCAAATTTGATAAAAAATTCTGTTTTTTGGCGCTAGATCACAGGCGTTATTTTCAGTAGGTTATAGAGAGTTTGTAACGGTTTTATTCTGCAGGGGTAACATTTACCTCAAACGCGGGCAGGCGTACGCTTCTCGCGCTTACTGACAAACCATCATCAAAAATACCGATGGAAGGGAACATTTATGCGAATTGGCATACCAAAAGAGCGGTTACCCAATGAAACCCGTGTCGCTGCGACGCCGAAAACGGTAGAGCAGCTACTGAAGCTGGGGTTTAGCGTCGCTATCGAAAGCGGGGCGGGTCAACTGGCAAGTTTTGACGACAAAGCGTTTGCGCAGGCTGGCGCGGATATTGTAGACGGCAATGCTATCTGGCAGTCGGAAATTATTCTCAAGGTTAATGCGCCTGAAGAAGAGGAAATCGCTTTACTGAACCCCGGGACTACGCTGGTCAGTTTTATATGGCCTGCGCAAAATCCTGGGTTAATGGAGAAACTTGCCGAACGTAAGGTCACGGTGATGGCGATGGACTCCGTGCCGCGTATTTCCCGCGCGCAGTCGCTCGACGCGTTAAGCTCAATGGCGAATATCGCGGGTTATCGCGCCATTGTAGAGGCCGCGCATGAATTTGGGCGCTTCTTTACCGGGCAAATCACCGCCGCCGGGAAAGTGCCGCCGGCGAAGGTGATGGTGATTGGCGCGGGTGTAGCTGGTCTTGCGGCTATCGGCGCGGCAAACAGCCTGGGGGCGATTGTCCGCGCGTTTGACACTCGTCCTGAAGTCAAAGAGCAGGTTCAGAGTATGGGGGCTGAGTTCCTCGAACTGGATTTTAAAGAGGAAGCCGGTAGCGGCGATGGTTACGCCAAAGTCATGTCCGAGGCGTTTATCAAAGCGGAAATGGCGCTCTTTGCCGCCCAGGCCAAAGAGGTCGACATCATTGTTACCACCGCGTTGATTCCGGGCAAACCAGCGCCGAAGCTGATTACCCGCGATATGGTCGATTCTATGAAAGCCGGCAGCGTGATTGTCGACCTGGCCGCGCAGAATGGCGGTAACTGCGAATATACCGTCGCCAATCAGGTTGTGACGACGGACAATGGCGTGAAAGTGATTGGCTACACCGATTTACCGGGGCGTTTGCCGACGCAGTCATCCCAACTTTATGGCACCAACCTGGTTAACCTGCTGAAGCTGCTGTGCAAAGAGAAAGACGGCAATATTGACGTGGATTTTGACGATGTCGTGATCCGTGGCGTGACGGTGATTCGCGACGGCGACATTACCTGGCCTGCGCCGCCAATCCAGGTTTCCGCACAGCCACAGTCCGCGCCTAAAGCAGCACCTGCGCCAAAAGAGCCGGAAAAGCCCGCTTCACCCTGGCGGAAGTATGCGTTAATGGCGCTGGCGATCATTCTTTTTGGCTGGCTGGCCGATGTCGCGCCAAAAGAGTTCCTCGGCCATTTTACCGTGTTTGCGCTCGCCTGCGTGGTTGGTTATTACGTGGTGTGGAACGTGTCTCATGCGCTTCATACGCCATTAATGTCGGTGACCAACGCAATTTCAGGGATTATTGTTGTCGGGGCATTATTGCAAATTGGTCAGGGCGGCTGGGTCAGCTTCCTGAGCTTTATCGCGGTGCTTATCGCCAGCATTAATATTTTCGGTGGCTTCACCGTGACTCAGCGTATGCTGAAAATGTTCCGGAAAAACTAAGGGGTAACACATGTCTGGAGGATTAGTTACAGCTGCATACATTGTTGCCGCGATCCTATTTATTTTCAGTCTTGCCGGGCTTTCAAAGCATGAAACGTCCCGCCAGGGGAATAACTTCGGTATTGCCGGGATGGCGATCGCGTTGCTGGCGACCATTTTCGGGCCGGATACCGGCAACGTGGCATGGATTCTGGTCGCCATGATTATTGGCGGCGCGATTGGCATCCGCATGGCGAAAAAAGTTGAGATGACCGAGATGCCGGAGCTGGTCGCGATTCTGCACAGTTTCGTGGGCCTGGCGGCGGTACTGGTTGGCTTTAACAGCTATCTGTACCATGACGCCAGTCTGGCGCCGGTGCTGGTGAATATCCATCTGACCGAAGTCTTCCTCGGTATCTTTATTGGCGCAGTCACTTTCACTGGATCGATCGTAGCGTTTGGTAAACTGCGCGGCAAAATTTCTTCTAAGCCGTTGATGTTGCCTAACCGTCACAAAATGAACCTGGCGGCGCTGGTTGTTTCTTTCCTGTTGCTGCTGGTTTTTGTCCGCACCGAAAGCGTGGGTCTACAGGTTCTGGCGCTGCTGCTGATGACCATTATCGCGCTGGCGTTTGGTTGGCATCTGGTCGCCTCTATCGGCGGGGCGGACATGCCGGTGGTTGTTTCAATGCTGAACTCCTATTCCGGTTGGGCTGCCGCGGCGGCTGGCTTTATGTTAAGCAACGATTTGCTGATTGTGACCGGCGCGCTGGTCGGTTCGTCAGGCGCGATCCTGTCTTACATTATGTGTAAAGCGATGAACCGCTCTTTCATCAGCGTTATTGCCGGTGGGTTCGGTACTGACGGCTCCTCAACAGGCGACGATCAGGAAGCTGGCGAACATCGCGAAATCACAGCGGAAGAGACTGCTGAGATGCTGAAAAACTCCCACTCCGTCATTATTACGCCGGGGTACGGGATGGCGGTGGCGCAGGCGCAGTATCCGGTGGCGGAAATCACCGAAAAACTGCGTGCGCGCGGTATCAACGTGCGTTTCGGCATTCATCCGGTGGCGGGGCGCTTGCCGGGGCATATGAACGTGCTGTTGGCGGAGGCGAAAGTGCCTTATGACATCGTGCTGGAGATGGACGAGATCAATGATGATTTCGCCGATACCGATACCGTGCTGGTAATTGGCGCGAACGATACGGTGAACCCGGCGGCGCAAGACGATCCCCGCAGCCCGATCGCCGGTATGCCGGTTCTCGAAGTGTGGAAAGCACAGAATGTCGTGGTCTTTAAGCGTTCAATGAATACTGGTTATGCTGGTGTGCAGAACCCGCTGTTCTTTAAAGAGAATACGCAAATGCTGTTTGGCGATGCCAAAGCCAGCGTGGATGCAATTCTGAAAGCGCTTTAATCTTTTAAACGTGCGGCGGCCTCTTCGGAGGCCGTTTTTATAAACTTCACCCTTTAAGCTGCCTCTTTGTTGGCTGCGCTCAGAAACCCCGGTCACATCGTTATCTATGCTCCCGGGGATTTCTTCCCTTGCCGCCGCGATGCATCTTGAATGATTTTGTGTATGTATTGCATTTTATCTTTTGTTTAAATCGCTAAGCAGAACGGCGATACTCTG
Source organism: Salmonella sp. JXY0409-18 (assembly GCF_020268625.1). Classification (NCBI taxonomy): domain Bacteria; kingdom Pseudomonadati; phylum Pseudomonadota; class Gammaproteobacteria; order Enterobacterales; family Enterobacteriaceae; genus Salmonella; species Salmonella sp. JXY0409-18. The sequence continues at coordinate 2,367,230 of NZ_CP084216.1, read as the reverse complement.
CCCGCCGGTGGTCTGTTCGAGGGCGATTTTGACAATGATGGTTAACGGAACGGAGAGCAACATGCCCACCGGACCTAATAGCCAGCCCCAGAAAATTAACGACAAAAATACCACTAAGGTTGAAAGGCCTAAACCACGTCCCATGATACGTGGCTCAAGGATATTGCCGAAGACCAGATTAATCAGCAGATAGCCTGCCAGCACCAGCAGCGCATCATAAAACCCGTTAAATACCAGCACCTGAATAATGGGCGGCAGGGCAGCGAGCACCGATCCAATATTAGGAATATAGTTCAGCGCGAAGGCCAGTAGACCCCAGACAAAGGCGAAGCGGACATCCAGCGCGGCCAGCATTCCCCATGCGACCAGCCCCGTCACGATACTGATCGCTGTTTTTAACACCAGATAATGGGAAACGCTATCAAGCGCGCGTTGAATTGCCGCCATGCCTTCCACCGGACGGCTCATCATCTGCTGCAGTTTTTCAGGCAATTGTGGAACCTCCAGCAGCATAAATACCACGGTCAATAACAATAAAAAGATGGACGACATGGCATTGGACAGCTGGGTGAGCAGGTTCGTTACCAGAGTCATGGCGGCGTTTGGATCGATATATTTCGCCAGCTCATCAACCGACACGCCAATGCCTGCTCGCTGTAACCACGGTTCAATACGTTGCAACGGTATCACCAATGAGGAGCGATATTGTGGTAGGGTACGAGCCAGTTCATTTAATGATGTCCCCAAATAGGCCAGTAGCAGTACCATTAACATAACAATAATCACAATGAGCAATGATACGGCGATAACGCGCGGAATTCGGCATCGGGTCATCCGTTGCGCAACGGGATTGAGAACGACTGCAATAAATAACGCCAAAATAAAGGGAACAATGATATCTGCGGCGAAGCGGATACCGCTCAGAATAACCACCAGCATTCCCAGCATAATGACGATTTTTAGACCATTGAGCGTGATGATCGGTTTTGCCATATCAGTCCCTGTTTTCTGATGCCGACTCGAATAATAATGTGATGTCGGTCGACCTGTTCTGGTTAAAATCAAACACTTCAGGTAAAGAAGTGAAAATATTTTGAGTTAATTCCTGGCTTATGATACAAATCAGGCGTGTTCAACTACCGAGGACAATTATCATCCGCGATGACGAGAAGCAACACTGCGGATAATTGTAATATTATGGACAATATGTTCAGCACTTTTTTCTCCACGCAAACGCATCTTCACTCTACCTCCTTTTTCCTGCTTATTGGCGAGCAGCACTGGCGTAACGCACTTTAGTCTCTCACTTCTGCCTGAGCTGGCGCAACGCGCTGTGCTAACTGATTTTATTTTTTAGTTTGCTGCGTGCAGCAGACTCGAAAGAGTATATTCTCATGCAGGAGAAGTGTCATGTTTTACTGGATTTTATTAGCTCTGGCTATCGCGACTGAAATTACCGGCACGCTCTCAATGAAATGGGCTAGCGTGGGTAATGGCAATGCGGGTTTTATTTTAATGCTGGTGATGATCACGCTGTCATATATATTTCTTTCCTTTGCGGTAAAAAAGATTGCCCTGGGTGTGGCGTATGCCTTATGGGAAGGGATCGGCATTTTATTTATTACCATTTTTAGCGTGCTGCTATTTGATGAAGCATTATCAACCATGAAGATTGCCGGCTTGCTGACGCTGGTCGCCGGCATCGTATTGATCAAATCAGGGACGCGTAAACCCGGCAAACCGGTGAAGGGGGCGGCTCGTGCAACAATTTGAATGGATACACGGCGCCTGGCTTGGGCTGGCAATAATGCTGGAAATCGCGGCTAACGTACTGTTGAAATTTTCGGACGGCTTTCGCCGTAAATGCTATGGCATCTTATCGCTTGCCGCTGTTCTGGCCGCCTTCAGCGCGCTTTCCCAGGCGGTTAAAGGGATAGACCTGTCGGTGGCGTATGCATTATGGGGCGGTTTTGGTATTGCCGCCACGTTGGCGGCGGGCTGGGTGCTCTTCGGTCAGCGCTTAAACCCCAAAGGCTGGGTTGGCGTGATATTGCTGCTCGCCGGAATGGTCATGATCAAATTTGCCTGAGACGATCGCTGCCTGTCGGTTCAGGCAGCGATTCCCGCATTAATCCTGCGCCAGTGCTTTCAGCTTATCGCGAAAGCCGGTGACGGATATAGCGCGGTTATCGGCGCGCCAGCGATCTTTAGCCGCAGGGGCGGAGCTTTGTACGCCAATGAGCTGCCATCCGCTATCCGTGTGCAATAAGAGCGGCGAGCCGCTGTCGCCAGGTAAGGTGTCGCACTGGTGTGAGAGTACGGCATTCTGCGCCCAGCCGGTCACGACGCAATCCTGATGGGAATAGAGCGCATTCAGATGATCTTCCGGATAACCGGACTGCGTGACTTTTCGGTCTGCGGCTTTCAACGCCGCAGTGAGCGCCGCTTTATCGCCGGTAAATAAAGGCACTGGCGTGATACCGGAAGGTGGGTAGCGCAATATTACCAGACCAAAATCCCAGCTTGCCGCGGCAGGCGGCACAATCCAGCCATCGCCATCCGCTTTCAGACGTCGGCCCAGCGACGGTTCAACGCGGCCTTCAATGCCGTGGATTTCATAGCGCCATACTCCTTTTCGCGCCACAAAACGCAGCGCAACCGCCTTGTCTGGTTTTCCTTTCGGTGGCGTTAGCAGGCAGTGACCTGCTGTCAGGGCGATATGCGGGGAGATAAGCGTTGCCGTACACAAATTACCGCTGGCGGTCTCTAGTTGCCCGATGGCATCCCACGGTGATTGGGTAGGATCGGCGACGGGCACCCGATCGTCATGGTTAAAAAAAAGCGTTTTAACGTCGCTGGCATCCGTGGCGTCTGTTTCAGCCTCCCCGGCTTTCGCCATAACCGGTAAAAAACACACTATGCCCAGTAATACAGCAATGGTTTTATGCATATCACACTCTGGTGGGTAATTATGATTATTAACAACAAACCCTCAGTACTACTATAGACGTGACGGTAAGAAAGTGGGAGTAAAATCAGATAACTACACTCAGGAAAGATAGAAATGCGTGGCAATAACGGCGCATAAAATAAGCACGATAAGAATGAGCTCAAAGCGGTAGCGAGACACTTTTTTGCCCTCCCGGAAGGCGGCGCTAAACCAGAACAATTTAGCGCCGTAAAAACGGGCGCGGGGGCGCGCCGCAGCATGTTACGACTTACGCAGCCGGTTGAGTAGTTGGTTTTGACGTGGTTTTGGCTGGCGCTTTACCACCTTTTTTCTGGTGCTTTTTAGCCGCCTGCGCTTTTTGCTCAACGGTTTTCTTATGCTGCTTTTTGTGGTGCTGGGTGGTCTGGGTTGTTTTGGCAGGCGTTGCGGTTTTCGCAGGCGTTGCAGTCTCAGCCGCGAATGCTGCGGAAGAGAGACCCATTGCAGCGGCAACAACCAGAGCTAATACTTTTTTCATTTTGATACCCTCGATTTGGTTTTCATTCAACCCCACTGCGGGGCCGGTGAAATGACTATATCGCTGTTATCAAAAGGCTTCCGTGAGTGATTGGTTTCGGCATGTAACGCTATGTACAATCCCCCGGTAACGCGATGTCAGCCCCCACCATAATAGGTAGCTTTACGTTACCGGCCGTTATTTTTGGTCGCAGAGTCGGTAATATTCGCTCTCCAGAATAACAAGTACACCGTATATGAATCCGATAATCTGGGTGGTATTTACGCTTCTGGCGCTGGATGCAATCAGAGAAGTCATGGGAGTATCAAGCTTGACAGGTCTGTGGTAAACAGTGAGTCGTGGCGTGAAACCAGCCCGGCGATAGCGCACGTTGCTATCGCCGGATTATTTCTTTTCAGGCGTGAAGACGATGATGTAACCGCGTCCCGACCAGGATGGCCAGCACCAGCATTAGCGCGATAAAACCGCCTACGCCGTTCCAGCCGTAACTATGCCAGAATACGCCGCCTAGCGTCCCGGCGATACTGGACCCCAGATAATAGCTGAAAAGATAAAGTGACGAGGCCTGTCCCTTCGCCCGGCGCGCACGCGGGCCAATCCAACTACTGGCCACGGAGTGCGCGGCGAAAAAGCCGGCGGAAAAAAGCAGCATTCCGGCAAAAATCAGCCAAAGCGAGGTAAAAAGTGTCAGTAAAAGCCCGCCCAGCATTACTGCGATAGAGAACAGCATCACCGGCCCCCGGCCATAGCGTGAGGTCATTGCGCCAGCTTTCGGCGAGCTCCATGTGCCGGTGAGATAGGCTACGGATAACAGTCCGACCACGGCCTGGCTTAATTCCCAGGGGGAGAGCATCAGGCGATAGCCAATGTAGTTAAACAGGGTGACGAATGCGCCCATCAGTAAAAAGCCTTCCGCAAACAGCAGAGGTAACCCCCGATCGCGCCAGTGGAGACGGAAATTAATAAATAGCGTTTTAGGCCGTAGCGACGTGGGACGGAAATGTTGTGAGGCGGGTAAAATCTTCCAGAACATCAGCGCGGACGCCAGCGCAAAGCATCCGATGGCCGCCAGCGCGATGCGCCAGTTAAAAAAGTCGGTCATGACGCCGCTTAATAAACGCCCGCTCATCCCGCCGATGGAATTACCGCTAATATAGAGCCCCATGGAGAAAGCGACAAAGCTGGGATGGATTTCTTCGCTCAGGTAGGTCATTCCCACCGCGGCGACGCCGCTTAACGATAGACCGATCAGCGCACGCATAATCAGAATACCATGCCAGCTGGTCATCATGGTTGATAACAATGTGCAGCAGGAGGCTAATAACAAGGCGGTGACCATCACCGGTTTACGGCCTATCGCATCAGAAAGCGGGCCAGTAAAAAGTAAGCCGATAGCCAGCATGGCGGTAGAAATAGAAAGTGAAACGCTGCTGCTGGCGGGGGAGACGCCAAACTCCTGGGAAAGTACCGGTAGTATAGGCTGAACGCAATAAAGGAGCGCGAAAGTCGCCAGGCCCGCGGAAAAAAGGGCCAGCGTGACGCGCATGAAAGGCGCTGTACCGCGTTTTATAAATTGAACCGGCTGAGAATGGCATTGTTCATCGATATCGCTCGCCGTGGCGTCATCGAGAATAGTTGTACGACTCACGTTAAATCCTTGCTTTACATCTCCGTCAACAGGAGACGGGTATAACTGACATGTAAAGCATAGAAAAAGCAAAATATTCTGTCTAATATATTAATTGTCTCAAATAAGACGTTAAAAATATGAATATCGAATTACGTCATTTACGTTACTTTGTGGCGGTAGCAGAAGAGCTGCATTTTGGTCGCGCCGCCGCGCGCCTCAATATCTCGCAGCCGCCGCTGAGTCAGCAGATACAAATTCTGGAGCAGCAGGTCGGCGCGCGATTACTGGCGCGGACCAACCGCAGCGTAGCGTTAACCGCCGCCGGGCGACAGTTTCTGGTGGATAGCCGACACATCCTGAGTCTGGTAAACGACGCCGCCGCTCGCGCCGAGCGGTTGCATCAGGGCGAAGCGGGAGAAATCCGTATTGGCTTTACGTCTTCAGCGCCTTTTATTCGGGCGGTATCGCATACCTTTTCGCTGTTCCGCCAGTCCTATCCGGGGGTGCATATGCAAACGCGTGAAATGAATACGCGTGAGCAAATCGCGCCGCTCAACGAAGGCGTACTGGATATTGGCTTGCTGCGGAATACGCCGCTGCCCGACACACTTAATCGCGAGGTGATTTTGCATGAGCCGCTTATGGCCATGATCCCGCGCGAACATCGGCTGGCGCAAAAGCCGGTCGTCAGTCTGACAGAACTGGCGGAAGAACCTTTCGTCTTTTTCGATCCGCATGTCGGGACGGGCCTCTACGACGATATTCTCGGCCTGATGCGGCGCTATAACCTGTCGCCGACCATCACGCAGGAGGTTGGCGAGGCAATGACCATTATCGGTCTGGTGGCGGCGGGACTGGGTGTCTCGATTCTGCCGGCATCCTTTAAGCGTGTACAGATGAGCGAGATGCGCTGGGTTCCCCTGGCAGAAGAGGACGCCGTATCTGAAATGTGGCTGGTATGGCCAAAGCATCATGAACAGAGTCATGCCGTACAGCGGTTTTGCCAACTGCTATTACTGGCTGCCCGACGGGATTAATTACGCTTTAAAAGGGTGAAAATGTGCAGTTAATCACACGGCTAAGCAAAAAGTTGACGGCGAGTATTGAAGTGTTTCACCATAGCACACAGATTATTTCGGAGCGCGAAAATAAAGGGAGTGAGCGGTGGTTGCTGATAGTCAGCCTGGGCATATCGATCAAATTAAGCAGACCAATGCTGGCGCAGTGTATCGCCTGATTGATCAGCTCGGACCGGTATCGCGAATTGACCTGTCTCGTCTGGCGCAGTTGGCGCCTGCCAGTATTACGAAAATTGTTCGCGAAATGCTGGAAGCGCATTTGGTTCAGGAACTTGAAATTAAAGAGGCGGGCAGTCGTGGACGTCCCGCCGTCGGGCTGATGGTGGAAACGGAAGCCTGGCACTATTTATCTATTCGTATTAGCCGTGGCGAAATTTTCCTTGCGCTACGCGATCTTAGCAGCAAACTGGTGGTAGAAGAGTGTCTGCCGCTGCCGTTAACCGAAGCCACTCCGTTGCTTGAGCGAATTATTACGCACGTTGATCGGTTTTTTACCCGCCATCAGCAGAAACTGGAGCGTCTGACCTCCATTGCCATTACGTTACCGGGCATTATCGATACCGAAAACGGCGTTGTGCACCGGATGCCGTATTACGAAGATGTCAAAGAGATGCCTTTGGGAGATGCGCTGGAGCGGCACACCGGCGTACCGGTTTACATTCAGCATGATATTAGCGCCTGGACGATGGCAGAGGCGCTTTTTGGCGCCTCACGCGGCGCGCGCGACGTTATCCAGGTGGTGATTGATCATAATGTGGGGGCGGGCGTTATCACCGACGGTCATTTGCTTCATGCGGGCAGTAGCAGTCTGGTAGAGATTGGGCATACCCAGGTCGATCCTTATGGTAAGCGCTGTTATTGCGGTAATCATGGCTGTCTGGAGACCATCGCCAGCGTCGATAGCGTGCTGGAACTTACGCAGCTTCGGCTTAATCAGTCGATGAGTTCAATGTTGCACGGCCAGCCGTTAACGGTAGATTCACTGTGTCAGGCGGCGATGCAGGGAGATCTATTAGCAAAAGATATTATTAGCGGCGTTGGCGCGCATGTCGGACGCATTCTGGCTATCATGGTGAATTTATTTAATCCGCAAAAAATTCTTATTGGTTCGCCGCTAAGTAAAGCGGCTGATATCCTTTTTCCGGCCATTGCTGACAGTATCCGTCAGCAGGCGCTGCCTGCCTACAGCAGGAACACGGTTGTGGAAAGCACGCAGTTTACCAACCAGGGCACGATGGCCGGGGCGGCGTTGGTAAAAGACGCGATGTATAACGGCTCTTTGTTGATTCGTCTATTACAGGGTTAACATTTTTTAACTGTTGTACAAAAATTTGCGCTAACTCAAGCTGATTGCCCTTGCCATATCTTAGACTTTCTCCACTGTATTATTTTCCTGGCTTATATTTTCGAAGCATAACGGTGGAGTTAGTGATGCTGAAGCGTTTCTTTATTACAGGTACAGACACTTCTGTTGGGAAGACGGTGGTTTCCCGCGCATTACTACAAGCGTTAGCGTCGGGTGGTAAGAGCGTTGCAGGGTATAAACCTGTCGCTAAAGGGAGCAAAGAGACTGCAGAAGGGATGCGCAACAAAGACGCGCTGGTATTGCAAAGCGTCTCTTCGCTGGAGTTGCCGTATGAGGCGATTAATCCGATCGCGTTAAGCGAAGAAGAAAGCAGCGTCGCGCATAGCTGTCCTATAAATTACACCTTGCTGTCCAACGGTCTGGCGAGCCTGAGCGATAAAGTGGACCACGTGGTTGTGGAGGGTACTGGCGGCTGGCGTAGTTTGATGAATGATTTACGTCCATTGTCCGAATGGGTGGTACAGGAACAGTTACCGGTATTGATGGTGGTAGGGATTCAGGAGGGGTGCATTAATCATGCGCTACTGACTGCGCAAGCTGTCGCTAACGATGGACTGCCATTAATTGGCTGGGTGGCGAATCGTATCAATCCTGGCCTGGCGCATTATGCTGAAATTATTGATGTGCTTGGGAAAAAACTGCCAGCGCCGCTGATTGGCGAGTTGCCGTACCTGCCGCGCGCCGAGCAGCGTGAGCTGGGGCAGTATATTCGTTTGTCAATGCTCGGCAGCGTGCTGGCGGTAGATAGAATCATGGCGTAACGTTCGCGAGAGCACTGACGCGACTACACAGGCAATCAGCAGACCGGGGAGTAACTGATACTCGCCGGTCATTTCACAAATCATCAGGGTGGACATTATCGGCGCATGGGTTGTCGCCGCCAGTAGCGTCGCCATACCCGCCAGCCCCAATAAAATCGCTATTTCATCCGAGCCTGGCAGCCAGAATCCCCATATCCGACCCAGAAACATTCCAATTGATAATCCGACAAATAATGTTGGCGTAAAGACGCCGCCCGGCGCGCCAGACCCGCTGCTGGCGAGCACCGCCAGGATTTTGCACACAAAAATTCCGCCAATCAGCGAGAATAGCGGCGGGGAGAGCAAAAATGATTGTACGACGCTATAGCCGTTTCCCCATACCGTGGGCGTGAGTAACGACAGTAATCCGACAATAAGCCCGCCCAACGCCAGTTGCCAGGGCGGCGACAATTTTAAGCGTAAGAAACTATTATGGCTGGCCGTCATCAGCCACATCAGCAATGGGCCGCACAGACCGGCGACCAGACCGGTACTGACTATCATGACGTACTCCCGCGCGTGGAGATCAACGGTCAGATGTACGGTATAGAGTAGTGAATCGCTACCGTTTAATACATGGGTGGTTAGCAGGGCGACGACGGCGGAAACGACAACCGGGCCGAGGGAAGCCAGCATTAAGGTACCGAACAGGATTTCCGCGATAAACAGGCTGCCCGCCAGCGGCGCATGGTAAGCGCCCGCCATGCCCGCAGCGGCACCGCTGGCGATCCATAATTTCCATTCCTCACGCGGCGTGAAGCGTCTGGCAAAGCTGGATGCCGCCAGCGAGGCGAGGAGGATCATTGCGCCTTCGCGACCAATTGCGCTGCCGCTGACCACGACCAGCAGCGAGGCCAGCGATTTCACCAGACTGGCGCCAACGTCAAATTGCCCGTCGGTTTGCAATGCTTCCATATAGTCAGTGGGCGCATGGGGGCGCTGTTGGTTCATTTTTTGCCACCCCCACAGCAACAGACCAGCGGCCAGGCCGCCAAGCGCCGGCGTAATCAGCCGTCGCCAGGGCGAAAGCCCCTCAGCCGCATTCACCAGACTGCCGGTGTCATTACTCAGGAAAATCCACTCCAGCAATTGCATCGCATGACGGAAGGCGGCGACAGCCAGCGCCGCGAGAATACCAATGAGCGTAGCGATCAGCAGGCGACGAAACATCGCGCGCAGATCCGGGTAAGCGTGTAAACGATGCATGAGCAGGTAAACAGGGAGTTTCAGGATAGCCTATTCTGCGGGGAAATGGCGTCAGACGCAAAAGCACTATGTGCCATATAATATTGCGTACAATAATGATATTGCCGGATAGCGAGAGGCCATCCGGCGGCAACGTTAGCTGCTTTCGTGAATATTTAGCGCCCGACGCGTGCGGCCTGAGCTGAGATAATCGGCGATGTAATCCTGAGAGATTTCACCGTTATAGCGTCCGTCTTCATCAACGATCGGCATCCAGCTGGTATTACTTTCGTACAATCTGGACAGCACAATACGCAGATTATCTTCCGCTTTGCCCGTAATACGGAAAGGATGGGTGATATCGGCGCAGATTCCGCTGGCGTTCCGCGCTTCCCGGCGCTTCACAAATCCCAGTGGCTTACCGTCGTTGTCAATGACGGTAATGGCGCGAATATCGTGATCATCCATAATGCCGAACGCCTCGCTTAACGGCGTGGAAGGCCGCGCGGTAATGGTTGGCTGTTGGTCGGTCACATCGCCTGCGGAGACCAGTAGCAAACGCTTTAACGTTCTGTCCTGACCGACAAACGACCCGACAAACTCGTTAGCCGGTTTGGCCAGCAGTTCATCAGGACTGGCGCACTGTACAATTCGCCCCTGACGGAACACGGCGATACGGTCGCCGAGCTTTAGCGCTTCGTCGATGTCATGGCTGACCAGCATCACGGTCTTTTTTAGCTTACGCTGCATATCCAGAAACTGGTTCTGGATCACTTCGCGGTTAATTGGGTCCACCGCGCCGAAGGGCTCATCCATCAGCAGTACCGGCGGATCGGCGGCCAGAGCGCGGATCACGCCAATACGCTGCTGCTGTCCCCCGGACATCTCCTTTGGATAGCGATGCAGAAATTTTCTGGCATCCAGCGCCACCATGTCCATCAACTCTTCGGCGCGTTGCTTGCAGCGTGCTTTGTCCCAACCCAACATGCGCGGCACAACGGTAATATTTTCTTCAATCGTCATATTAGGAAACAGGCCGATCTGTTGGATAACATACCCAATATTGCGGCGTAGCGTTACCGTATCCATATCGTTGGTATTCTCGCCGTTGATAAGAATATTACCGCTGCTGGGCGCGATCAGCCGGTTGATCATCTTTAACGTGGTGGTTTTGCCGCAGCCGGAGGGACCGAGTAAGACGCACATTTCGCCTTCCGGCACGTTCAGGTTGACGTTGTCGACGGCTTTTAGCGGCTGACCCTTTTTCTGTACAAATTGTTTGGTGAGATTTTCCAGTTTTATCATTATCGTATCCCCTTAGGTGTCAGTACGACTTGCAGACGATGCAACAGCCAGTCAAGTACAATTGCCAGTAGACAGATCATCAGCGCGCCGGCAATTAACATGCGAATATCGCTGCCGCTAATGCCGTTTAACAGTAGCAGCCCCAGACCGCCGGCACCGATCACCGCGGCAATCGCCATCACGCCGATATTCATCACTACCGCGGTGCGGATACCCCCGAAAATAACCGGTAGGGCCATTGGGATTTCGACCCAGCGCAGCCGTTGCCAGAAAGTCATACCGATGCCGCGTCCCGCTTCACGCAGACCGGGCGGCAAACTATCAAGCGCAGTATGGGTATTACGGACAATCGGCAGTAAAGAGTAGAGAAAAACGGCCGTCACGGCGGGCAGAACGCCAATACCATGCCCGATCAGCGAAAAGAGCGGGATCATTAATCCAAACAGCGCGATAGACGGAATGGTAAGAAGTAGCGTGGCGGCGCCCAATACCGGCGTTGCCAGCCATTTGTGGCGTACAATCAAAACGCCTAACGGTACGCCGATGATAATCGCCAGACCGACGGCCAGCGCGACCAGCCAGAGATGCTGAAAGGTAAGGTTGGCGAGATAGCCTGCGTTATCCAGCATATAATGTATCGTATCCATAGGCGCTCCTTACAGCAGACCTTTGTCCTGCAAAAATTGATGGGCTACCTGTTGCGGCGTGCGATGCTCGATATCGACCTGGGCGTTTAGGGTCGATATCACATCGTTATTGAGCAGGCCGGAAAGGGTGTTTAAGGCGTCATCAAGGCCAGGATTGGCTTCCAGCACCTCTTTACGCACTACGGGCGTGACAGCGTAACTTGGGAAGAAGCCTTTATCATCTTCCAGCACTTTCAGATCAAACCCTTTCACCCGTCCGTCGGTGGTATAGACCAGCCCGGCGTCAACCAGCCCATCCCGAACGGCGTTATAGACCAGCCCTGGGTCCATCTGTCGTATTTGCGGGCGATCAAGCTGCATCTGGTAGGCTTGCTGAAGGGGCTTCATTCCGTCGCTGCGCCCGGCAAATTCCAGATCGAGGCCGAGCATCCAGTTGTGGTCAGGATCGTTCTGCCGGACCTGTTCGATTTTTGCCACCATTTGCGAGATGGTGGTGATATTTTCCGACTCGGCGCGTTTGCGCTGCATCGCGAACGCGTAAGTATTGTTCATGTCAGCCGGTTTGAGCCATACCAGGCCCAGCTTCGCATCCAGGCGTTTTACCGTGTCGTAGGTTTCCTGTGGACTCATGCGCTTATCGATACGGTTGAAAATAATCAGCGATGTACCGGTGTATTCCCAGGTAATATCAATTTGTTTATTCACCATCGCATTACGTGAAATCACCGCGGCGATATTGGTTTGCGGCTGAACCTGAAAGCCTTTCTTCTGCAAATACTGAACGGTCATAGCGGAAAGAATATGCTGCTCGGTAAAGCTTTTGGTGGCGAGAACCAGCGGCGCGGCCTGCGTCTGGCTACTGAACAACAGCGTTGCGGCAAGCCATCCTAACAGGTGTTTTTTGAATCTCATTTAACGCTCCTTATTGTTATTTATGCGTTCAAACGGTATGAGGGCTAAGGCGTCGCCCAAACCAGGCAAGCAGAGTGTCAAGAATCAGCGCGAATAACGCCGTGGCCGTTGCGCCGAGGATCAACGTCGGAAAATCGTTGAGATAAATTCCCGGGAAAATCAGCTCGCCGTAGCTGCTGGCGCCGATCAGAAAGGCCAGCGGCGCGGTGCCGACATTGATGGCGGTCGCGATGCGAATACCGGACAGCATCACTGGCCACGCATTAGGTAGCTCTACCTGGCGAAGCCGCTGCCATTTTGTCATCCCAATCCCGTTCGCCGCTTCAATCAGTGAGGCGGGAACGGAACAGAGGCCCGCATAGGTATTGCGGACGATAGGCAGAAGGGAGGCCAGAAATAGCGCGACAATGGCGGGCGTATCGCCGATCCCGATAATCACCATCGCTAAGGCCAGGACGGCCAGTGGCGGCAAGGTATTACCAACATTAAAGATTTGCATGACATATTCAGCAAATCCTTTTGCCGCAGGTCGGCTGAGTAAAATCCCACTCGGGATACCGACCAGTAAAGCAAAAAACATGGACGTAAAGACCAGCATCAAATGCCGTTGTCCGAGATACAGCAGATCGACCTGACGCGCTTTCAGCGTCTCCAGACCGATTCCCCAGATAAACAGCGCCAGTAACAGCAAAATGACGATAGTGAACCCAAGTACGCGTTTTAGGGTGAGGGTGTGCATTGCGGTGTGTCTCCCTGTTTGCATGTGTTATGGCGACGTTAAGAGTCGCGTGTTGTTATGCCATGTTCCGGCAGGGTACTTTGAGCTATAGCAACAGGTTGGGAAGGATTCCAGCGGAGCGTGATGTTTAACACTGTTAAACATCTATTAACAATTATGTTTTGCCCTTATGCGGCTTCGCGTGAACATTCACGATAAAGAATTATCTTAAAAATAGAAACGTAGTGTGACGTTGTCACTTTTTGTAGATAAAAATAGGCCGCAATGGGAGAAAAGGCAGGTAAAATCCTGCCTTTTGTGGGGATTAACGGAATAACGGTTTTACAGCGACGGGAATAATGAGTTGAGCTTGCCATTGCGCCAGAGTCAGACGCGCCAGTTGCCCCAACGCCTGATAAAACGGATGCCCGGCATGATCGATAAATACGTCCAGAAAGCGGGACGACCACGGAAACAGATGCCAGGCCAGGAGTTGTTCGCATTCATGATGACGGTCATTCTCGGCAAGCCAGGCCGCCAGCAGCAACAGCGACCCAAAATGATCTTCTGGCTCGTTTTGCTGCATTTCAAACTGAATTCCGTTTTCGCGCATCCACTGACGTAGCGCCAATGTAGAATCGCCAAATAATACGCTCTCACGATCCAGCCAGACGGAACCCCACGGCGGAGACGGCAGAGCGTAAGGGCCGATAAACAGACGCTGCCAGGCCTGTGGCAACGACTCTTCGCTGTGGGTCTTAAACATAGCCGCCACAGGCGCAAGCGCCTCGGCATCAAGCGGCCACTGCGCCTGCCAGTCGTCGGTTAATAGCGCCTGAACCAGAGGAGCGGTTTCGTGGCTTTCCGGCGAATAATAAAACAACGCGCCGAGAACACGCGCCGTTACTGCAAAATCATCACGTTGTAAAAAAGTGGTCATTCAAACAATCCCGAAAGGTGCGGGTCGCCCCGCACGCATAAATTAACCTGCGACGGCCATACCTACGGTCATATGCAGGCCATAAAAAAGTCCGCGGCCAATAATTTCGCCCGCCAGCACCAGCACGACACCGAGCAGCAAACCAACGGTATGCGGTTCGCGGCGACGGATTAGCGGACATAGCCAGCAGCCTAATCCGGCAGCAAGCAAGACAATGCGCCAGACCTGTAGCATACCGTAATCCGGTGCGAGATGGCTGGCCTGTTGCACGGAACTGTGAATGGTTGAGAGAGACAGCCCTTGTAGTACGATGACCGCCACGCACACCACCAACGCCAGGCCGCTAATACTGGCAAACGTCACGCTGCAAAATGGGACGCGCGCGATGCGTAGCAGTAGCGCCGCAAACACCGGGCCGCACAGGAATGCCGTGAGGAAAAAGGCCAGCGTGGTGTAGCCATTATACCAGGTTGGCACGGTATCTATCTGATAAACGAGCGTCATTGCCCAGATGAATGCAACGCCGAGCGCCATACTGACCAGCAGCCACACTTTACCCAGCGCCGGGGGCATTTTACCGAGTACCGCCACCAGCCACCAGATGCCGCCTACGGCAAAGAACACCGATCCTGCGGCGATTTCATTACTCAGTGCGGAAGCGCCTACGCGGTTAAGCGAGTTAAACGCACGCATCGGCGAGCCGAGATGCATAATCGACGCGAGGAATCCCACTCCCATCACCAGCCACAGAAAAAACATGCTGCGCACGATGCGCTGACGGGCGATGGTATCGTCTTTTGCCGTCAGCCAGCCCAGTCCGCTAACGATTAACGCGCCGACCACGCACTGACCAAAGACCGTGAAGATCATCAACGGCCATTCATGCCATCCACTTCCCATCTTATACCTCCTTCGGATTGGCCAGATAACCGGTAGTGTCCCCGGTCGGGCGGCTGTTGGCGTTGGGTTTAATCACAATATTCGGCTTCGTGAAATGCGCGCGCGGCAGCGGCGCGACGGCAGCCAGCTCACCGTGTTTTTTGCGCAGTTCGTCTATCGGACCAAAGTCCAGCGCCCGCAGCGGACAGGATTCCACGCAAATTGGTTTCTTGCCTTTCGCCACCCGGTCATAACAGCCGTCGCACTTGGTCATATGACCTTTGGCGGCGTTGTACTGCGGCGCGCCGTACGGGCAGGCCATGTGGCAGTAGCGGCAGCCGATACAGACCTCTTCATTCACCACCACAAAACCGTCATCGCGCTTGTGCATCGCGCCGCTCGGGCAGACTTTCGTACAGGCCGGGTCTTCGCAGTGGTTACAGGAGATGGAGAGATAGTAGGCAAAGACGTTCTGGTGCCAGACGCCGTTATCTTCCTGCCAGTCGCCGCCTGCGTATTCATATATCCGCCGGAAACTAACGTCGGGAGTGAGATCTTTGTAGTCCTTGCAGGCCAGTTCGCAGGTTTTGCAACCGGTGCAACGACTGGAATCAATAAAAAATCCATACTGGGTTGTCATGGGTTACTCCTTACGCCTTTTCAACCTGAACAAGATTACTGTGTGACGGATTACCTTTCGCCAGTGGGGAAGGCCGGTGCGACGTCAGAATGTTAATGGAGCCGCCGCGATCGATTTTGTCGCCAAACATGTCGGCATTTAACCAGGCGCCCTGGCCGATAGCGGTGACGCCAGGCAATATGCGCGGCGTGACTTTTGCCGGAATGAGCATCTCTCCATTCTGGTTAAAGACCCGCACGGTGTCGCCGTGCTGAATGCCGCGCGCTTGCGCATCAATCGGGTTGATCCAGATCTCCTGCGGACACGCCTGTTGCAGGACGTCGATATTGCCGTAGCTGGAGTGGGTACGCGCTTTATAGTGGAAGCCGGTTAGCTGTAGCGGGTAGCGCTGACGAAGCGGATCGTCCCAACCGTCAAAGCCTGGCGTATAGGCGGGTAAAGGATGGATAATCTCATCTTTCTTCAGCTCCCACGTGTTGGCGAGGGTTGCCAGACGCTCGGAATAGATTTCGATTTTACCGGACGGCGTTTTCAGTGGGTTGGCGGCAGGGTCTTCGCGGAAGGCGCGGAAAGCGACGTAGTGCTCCTCCGGGCATTTTTTCTTGAAAATCCCTGTCTGTTTCATCTCTTCGTAATCCGGCATTTCCGGGTTACGCGCTTTGGTTTTTGCGTGCAGGTATTTGACCCACTCATGCTGCGTGCGGCCTTCTGTGAAGGTCTGGTATACGTCCGGACCAAGCCGTTTAGCCACTTCACTGAGCGTCCAGTAAATGGGCTTTCTTTCAAATTTCGGCGAGGTGGCGGGCTGACCAAGAATGACATAGCCCATATTGCCTGCGGATTCGTGGGAAATCAGATCTTCCTGCTCGGTCGGCATTAAATCAGGCAGCAGAATGTCGCAATATTTTGCCGACGCGGTCATAAAGTGCTCGATGCCGACGATCATTTCACATTTACTGTCGTCCTGAAGCACCTCGTGGGTGTGGGCGATATCGCCATGCTGATTGATCAGCGTATTACTGGCGTAGCACCACAAAAATTTGATCGGCACGTCGAGCTTGTCTTTTCCCCGCACGCCGTCGCGTGTGGCGGTCATTTCCGCGCCATGATCGATAGCGTCGGTCCAGGTAAAGACCGAAATCTGGGTTTTTACCGGGTTCTCCAGCATAGAAAACCATTCGACGCCCAGATCCCAGGTGCCTTCGCGCACGCCGGAATTACCGCCATTTATGCCGACGTTACCGGTGAGTACAGACAACATGGCGATTGCGCGTGCGGTCTGCTCCCCGTTAGAGTGGCGTTGCGGTCCCCAGCCCTGGCAAATGTAAGCCGGTTTCGCCGAGCCGATTTCCCGCGCCAGTTGAATGATTTTTTCCGCCGGAATACTGGTAATCTGCGCGGCCCATTGCGGCGTTTTAGCAATACCGTCTTCGCCCTGACCCAAAATATAGGCTTTATAGTGCGCGTTACGCGGGGCCGAGGCGGGCAGAGTGGTTTCGTCGTAGCCGATGCAGTATTTATCCAGAAACGGTTTATCAATAAGATCTTCGGTAATCAGCACCCAGCCGATTGCCGCCGCCAGCGCGCCATCGGTACCTGGGCGAATCGGCAGCCACTCGTCTTCGCGGCCGGCGGCAGTGTCGTTATAACGCGGGTCAATGACGATCATCCGGGCGTTGGAGCGTTCGCGCGCCTGTTCGACATAGTATGTCACGCCGCCGCCGCTCATACGTGTTTCCGCGGGGTTATTGCCAAACATCACCACCAGTTTTGTATTGGCGATATCATCCGGACTGTTGCCGTCGTTGCCGCCGAACATATAGCTCATGGCCGCGCTGATTTGGGCGGTGCTGTAGCTACCGTAACGGCTGAGATAGCCGCCGCAGGCGTTCATCAGGCGATACGGTACGTTAGAATTGGTGATATTGCCGCCGTCCACGCCGGTACCGTAAAGCACATGTACCGCTTCGTTGCCGTAGTCCTTGAGGATACGTTTCAGGTTATCGCCGATGGTATCCAACGCTTCATCCCAACTGATACGTTCGAATTTGCCTTCTCCACGTTTACCAACGCGTTTCATCGGATATTTCAGGCGATCGGGGTGGTTCATCCGGCGACGAATGGAACGACCGCGCAGGCAGGCGCGTACCTGATGGTTGCCATATTCATCGTTGCCCGTGGTATCTGATTCAACCCAATATACGGTGTCATCTTTTACGTGCAGGCGTAGCAGACAGCGGCTGCCGCAGTTAACGGTACATGAACTCCAGACCGCTTTTTCTGCCACATTGCCAGATGCGAGGTCTGCTGCGGCGTGGGCGATGCGGGAGAACGGAAGGGTGAAAGCGCTACTGGCAAGCGCAAGGCTACCGATAGCGGAGGTTTTCACCAGGCTTCGTCGGCTGATACTGGCCGCCATTAATGCCTCAGGGTTGGTGATTTTCATAACAGCTCACTATGCTCATCCAAAAAAGAGTTTTAAATGTTGTTGTGTTCGCAAAACGGGGAGCCCCGGGCGCGTAAAAACGTCCCGGAGCAGGCGGCTTAGATTTTTTCGATTTCCACCAGATTTGTATGTTGAGGATTCCCTTTTGCCAGGGGGGAAGGACGCAGCGTCGTGAGCGTATTGATGCAGGCGCCGTGGTCAATTTTATCGCCAGCCATATCCGCATTATGCCATGCGCCCTGACCCATCGCGCTGACGCCGGGCAGAATACGCGGCGTGACTTTGGCGGGTAGACGCACCTCTCCACGATCGTTAAAGACGCGAACCTTATCGCCATTCGCGATACCGCGTTTTTGCGCATCGAGCGGATTTATCCACACCTCCTGGCGACAGGCGGCCTGCAGAACATCAATATTGCCGTAGCTTGAATGGGTACGGGATTTATAGTGAAAGCCAAACAGCTGTAGCGGGAAGGTGCTCCGCTTCGGATCGTCCCATCCTTCAAAAGTAGGGGTATAAATCGGCAGTGGGCTTATCACGTCGCCTTCCGCCAGCTCCCAGGTACTGGCGATATGAGCGAGTTTGCTTGAGTAGATTTCGATTTTACCGGACGGCGTTTTTAACGGATTGGCCTGCGGATCTTCACGAAATTTTTTATAGGCGACAAAATGGCCGTTGGGATCTTTGCGTTTATAGATGCCCATTTTTTTCAGCTCGTCATACGCGGGCAATGCCGGATCTCTTGCCTGCATTTTGGCGTACAGATATTGCAGCCATTGCGCCTGGGTACGGCCTTCGGTAAACCGCTGATACACATCGTCGCCGAGGCGTCTGGCGATTTCGCTGAGTACCCAGTAGATGGGCTTGCGCTCGAACTTAGGCGTCGTCGCCGGTTGGATAAAAATCAGATATCCCATATTGCCGGCGTAATCATTGGGGATGATATCTTCCTGTTCGACGGTCATGAGATCCGGCAGTAAAATATCGGCGTACTTCGCGGAAGAGGTCATAAAATTGTCGATGACCACAATCATTTCGCATTTCGCTTCATCCTGAAGAATTTCATGGGTTTTATTAATATCCGAATGCTGATTAATCAGGGTGTTGCCAGCGTAGTTCCATAGAAATTTGATCGGAACATCCAGTTTATCTTTGCCGCGTACGCCGTCGCGCAGGGCGGTCATTTCCGGACCGCGCGCAATGGCGTCCGTCCAGCTAAAGCAGGAGATGGCGGTTTTAACGGGATTCTCCAGGACCGGCAGACGTTCAATGGTAATGGTGTAAGTAGATTCGCGTGCGCCGCTGTTACCGCCATGAATGCCGACGTTGCCGGTCAGAATCGGTAACATGGCGATGGCGCGAGCGGTTTGTTCGCCGTTCGCCTGACGCTGCGGCCCCCAACCCTGACAGATGTAGGCCGGCTTGACGCTACCTATCTCGCGCGCCAGTTTGATAATCCGATCGGCGGGGATGCCGGTAATGTGTGACGCCCACTGCGGCGTTTTGGCGATACCGTCCTCGCCCTGGCCCAAAATATAAGCCTTATAATGGCCATTGGGGGGCGCGTCAGCCGGAAGGGTCTTTTCATCGTAGCCGATGCAATAGTTGTCGAGAAAAGGCTGGTCAACGAGATTTTCGTTAATCAATACCCAGGCAATTCCCGCCACCAGCGCGGCGTCGGTGCCGGGGCGAATCGGTATCCACTCGTCTTCACGTCCGGCAGCGGTATCGGTATAGCGCGGATCTATCACGATCATGCGCGCATTTGAGCGTTCACGCGCTTGCTCCAGAAACCAGGTAATGCCGCCGCCGCTCATGCGTGTTTCAGCCGGATTATTGCCGAACATGACCACCAGTTTACTGTTTTCGATATCAGACGTGCTGTTGCCGTCGTTGGAGCCATAGGTGTAGGGCATGGCGCAAGAAATTTGCGCGGTACTGTATGAGCCGTATTGATTCAACGAACCGCCGTAGCAGTTCATCAAACGCTTCACCGGCGAGGCGGCAGGCGACGAGCGGGTTATGTTGCCGCCTACGATGCCGGATGAATAGTGGATATAAACGGCTTCATTGCCGTAGGTCTCTACGGTCTTTTTCAGGCTGGCGCTAATGGTGTCCAGCGCTTCCTGCCAGCTAATGCGTTCAAATTTGCCTTCGCCGCGGCGGCCAACGCGTTTCATGGGATAGTTAAGGCGATCCGGATGGTTAATGCGCCGACGGATTGAACGGCCCCGCAGACAGGCGCGAACCTGATGATTGCCGTAGACATCGTCGCCAGTATTATCAGTTTCAACCCACCAGACTTCATTATCTTTTACATGCAGACGCAGGGCGCAGCGACTGCCGCAGTTGACCGAACAGGCGCCCCAGACGATTTTATCTTCTTCGTTGCGCATGGCCTGCTGCACCGCCGCGGCCGCGGTACGCATCCCAAACGGTAAAGATACGCCTCCGGCAGCCAGCGCCAGTGAGCCAAGCGCCGCTGATTTCACTAACGTCCTGCGGCTAACGCCTGTTTGTTGCTTTTCTCCGGGCATCACTCACTCCATTGTCGTTATTATTTCGCTATATATTGATAACTATAACGAAATTATTAACATGCTAATGATGTAATGAGTTTACCCCTTTGGGAGTAAGGATTATTAATCCATGTCAAAGAGCGTTACCCTCCGGACCCGGAGGGCAGGAGGAGATTATTGCGGTTCGGCGGATGAACCGTCTTGAGCGGGAGAGGTATTGGCTGGCGCATTGCCGCTGCTGGTGCGGGTATAAAGAATTTTATGCGTGTCGTTCGCGCAATGGCCCACCACCTGTGAGTCCGGCTGATCGGCCTGGTCGTTAGGAACGATAGTGAGCGTAAAATTATCTGCCGGCACGCCGTTATTGATGATACGTTGTTCAATATCGCTTTTTACTCTCTCGCACGATCCCGGTGCCGCCATCACCAGCGAGGGGGCGCTGACTAACGCCAGAGCGGCTATTGCAGTTGCGATTTTCATCATGAACTCCTGTGATTAATGACGATGTTCTAAGCTTAGCATTTTTCGTGTAAATAACTGTATTTGCTAATATGATGATAAATATCTTTTCATCCTGGTGACACGCGTGAAGAAACCCCTTTTACTGACGTTATTGTGCATGATACTGGCAGGTTGTGATAACCCGAAATCCCTTGAGTCTTTTACGCCGGAAATGGCCAGTTTTTCGAACGAATTTGATTTTGATCCATTACGTGGTCCGGTAAAGGATTTCAGCCAGACATTGATGAGTGAGAATGGCGAAGTGGCGAAGCAGGTCACCGGTACGCTTTCACAGGAAGGCTGTTTTGATACGCTTGAGTTACACGATCTGGAGAATAATACGGGGCTGGCGCTCGTGCTGGATGCCAATTATTACCGGGATGCTCAGACGCTGGAAAAAAAGGTGCAGTTACAGGGGAAGTGCCAGCTGGCGGCGTTGCCTTCGGCGGGTGTGACCTGGGAAACGGACGACAACGGTTTTGTGGTATCGGCGACGGGCAAAGAGATGAAGGTCGAGTACCGCTATGATAGCGAAGGCTATCCGTTAGGTAAGACAACCATAAACTCGCAGAATACGCTCTCTGTGACGGCAAAACCCTCCGCGGACCCGCGTAAAAAGCTGGATTACACGGCAGTCAGCCGGGTGGATGATCGACAGGTCGGCAACGTCACACAGAGCTGCGAATATGATGCGTACGCGAACCCTGTTGACTGCCGGCTTGTTATCGTCGATGAGAGCGTTAAGCCGGCAGTATCCCACCATTACACCATTAAAAATCGTATCGATTACTACTAAACCGGGCGCGGTGCGACTCTCCGTGACTACTGCGCCACGTTTACTGCGCGGTGGGTTTCAGGAGCGTAGAACCGGACGTTTTATGTTCATCCAGATACTGCTGCTGGAAGATACACATGCGGATGGTGTTACGGTATTCGCCGTTAATGAAGAACTCATGAATCAGCTCGCCTTCTACTCTAAACCCGAGTTTACGGTAGATGTGAATCGCTTTTTCATTCTCTTTATCGACGATCAAATACAATTTATAGAGATTGAGTACGGTAAATCCGTAATCCATCGCCAGTTTGGCCGCGCGTGACGCCAGGCCTTTTCCCTGGTACTCCGGCGAGATAATAATCTGAAATTCCGCCCGCCGATGCACATGGTTAATTTCCACCAGTTCTACCAGCCCAGCGTTTTCACCATCGCATTCGACGACAAAGCGCCGTTCGCTTTGGTCGTGGATGTGTTTGTCGTAGAGATCCGACAGTTCGACAAAAGCCTCATACGGCTCTTCAAACCAGTAACGCATAACGCTAGCATTATTATCAAGCTGGTGGACAAATCGTAAATCTTCACGCTCAAGCGGGCGCAGTCTGACCTTGTAGTCACTTGTCATACTGTATCCTTACACTTCCTTTTAGTTATCCTGCATTAGGGCGTAATAACGCGACCTGTACGACGATCCAGACACCGCAGCGTATTGGGCTCCCAATAGGCGTTGATGTTGGCGCTTTGCTCGCATTTATCGCGGTTATCAAAGGCGGCATCGGCTTTGTCCCACTCTTTTTCTGCGCGGGTATTCACTTTCTGACGCAGACTGCGAGTGTCGTTCCATTGTTCCTTTTCCATCGCCGCTTCCTGACGACTTTGTGCGCTATCTCCCGATTCAATCACCAGTTTACTGGTTTCAGCGAATGCGGAAGTAGTATATACAACGGCCGCCAACGTAAGCATTGCCGTCAGGCACAGGCGTTTGCTCAGCGTATTGTTCATCACAACATCCTTTCATTAGAGGGGAAAAAGCGGTAAACCACCTGTAAATTCTACACCAATCCTTATGCCTGGCATATACACAAGAATGGCCGGATAACCGTAACGATATTCTGTTGTATTATCACTTATCATTTCGTAACCAAATGAATCTCATGCTAAAGACGACTCTGCTTTTCTTTGTCACCGCCCTCTGTGAAATCATTGGATGTTTTCTTCCCTGGCTATGGCTTAAGCGCGGCGCCAGCATGTGGTGGCTTCTGCCCGCCGCCGCGTCACTTGCGTTATTCGTCTGGCTTTTGACCTTGCATCCGGCGGCGAGTGGGCGGGTTTATGCGGCTTACGGTGGGGTATATGTCTGTACTGCGCTCCTGTGGTTACGTGTTGTCGATGGCGTCCGGCTCACGGTTTATGACTGGTGCGGCGCGCTGATCGCGCTGTGTGGAATGCTGATTATCGTCGTCGGATGGGGACGTACGTAACATTGCCGCGCGACCAGAACATTTTGTGATCTGGCAGCGTTTTTTACATTAATATACTTGTATGGTAGTAGCTCAGTTGGGTAAATTTCCTGCATCCCATAATGCGATGTAAGGAATAAACATGAAGATTGTAGGGGCTGAAGTTTTTGTTACGTGTCCAGGGCGTAACTTCGTCACCTTAAAGATAACCACGGAAGACGGGATCACCGGTCTGGGGGATGCCACCCTGAACGGACGCGAGCTCCCGGTGGCCTCGTACCTTACCGATCACCTGTGCCCACAGCTCATCGGGCGGGATGCTCGCCGCATCGAAGATATCTGGCAGTTCTTCTACAAAGGCGCGTACTGGCGCCGTGGCCCTGTCACCATGTCCGCCATTTCCGCGGTTGATATGGCGCTATGGGATATTAAAGCCAAAGCCGCCAATATGCCGTTGTATCAGTTACTCGGCGGCGCTTCGCGTGAAGGCGTCATGGTGTATTGCCATACCACAGGCCACACCATCGACGATGTGCTGGAAGACTACGCGCGTCATAAAGAGCAAGGGTTCAAAGCAATCCGCGTGCAGTGCGGCGTTCCGGGGATGAAAACCACCTACGGCATGGCGAAAGGCAAGGGGCTGGCCTATGAGCCCGCGACAAAAGGCCAGTGGCCGGAAGAACAATTGTGGTCAACGGAAAAGTATCTCGATTTTACGCCAAAGCTGTTTGACGCCGTGCGTAATACGTTCGGGTTTAATGAACATCTTCTGCACGATATGCATCACCGACTGACGCCTATTGAGGCTGCCCGCTTTGGCAAAAGTATTGAAGACTATCGTTTGTTCTGGATGGAAGACCCGACGCCGGCTGAAAATCAGGCGTGCTTCCGCCTCGTCCGCCAGCATACGGTCACGCCGATTGCGGTAGGCGAAGTCTTTAACAGTATCTGGGATTGCAAACAGCTCATTGAAGAGCAATTGATTGACTATATCCGCACCACGCTTACCCATGCTGGTGGTATTACCGGGATGCGCCGCATTGCCGATTTTGCCTCGCTCTACCAGGTGCGTACCGGTTCGCATGGGCCGTCCGATCTGTCGCCGGTTTGTATGGCCGCTGCATTACATTTCGACCTGTGGGTGCCTAACTTTGGTGTGCAGGAGTTTATGGGCTACTCCGAACAAATGCTGGAGGTTTTCCCGCATAACTGGACGTTCGAGGGCGGCTATATGCATCCGGGCGACAAGCCAGGTCTGGGCATTGAGTTCGATGAAAAACTGGCGGCGAAATATCCGTACGATCCAGCCTATTTGCCGGTGGCCCGCCTGGAAGACGGCACACTGTGGAACTGGTAAGGAGCGAAAAATGAAAAGCATCGTAATCGAAAAACCGAATACATTAACTATCGAAACGCGCGCGCTTCCGCAGCCTGCGCCGGGTGAAGTTCGTATTAAAGTGAAACTGGCGGGTATCTGCGGTTCCGACAGTCATATTTATCGGGGACATAATCCCTTTGCAAAATATCCCCGTGTCATAGGCCATGAATTTTTCGGTGTCATCGACGCGGTAGGCGACAACGTCAATCACGACCGGATAGGAGAACGGGTATCCGTCGATCCGGTGATCAGTTGCGGGCATTGTTACCCTTGTTCAGTCGGTAAACCCAATGTGTGTACCTCGCTGGTGGTGCTGGGCGTGCATCGTGACGGCGGTTTCAGCGAGTATGCGGTGGCGCCGGCCCGTAATGCTCATCGCATACCGGACAACATCGCAGATCATCATGCCGTCATGGTTGAGCCGTTTACCATTGCGGCAAATGTGACGGGGCAGGTGAATCCAACCGAGCAGGACGTGGCGCTTATCTATGGCGCAGGCCCGATGGGACTGACGACCGTACAGGCGCTGAAGGGGGTTTATCAGGTTAAAACGGTCATAGTCGTTGATCGCATTGAAGAGCGTTTAGCGATGGCGAAGCAGAGCGGCGCTGACTGGACCCTCAATAATGGTCAACATTCACTGGCGGAATTTCTACAACAGAAGGCGCTAAAGCCGACCTTGATTGTCGATGCCGCCTGTCATCCCGCTATCCTGCAAGAGGCGATTACCCTTGCATCGCCTGCGGCACGCATTGTCCTGATGGGGTTTTCCAGCGACCCGTGTGAGATTGTACAGCAGGGTATTACCGGAAAAGAGCTGGCTATTTATTCATCGCGTCTTAATGCCAATAAATTCCCGGTCGTGATTGACTGGCTGAATAAAGGGCTTATTGATCCGGATAAGCTGATAACGCATACATTTGATTATCAACATGTCACCGACGCGATTGAGCTTTTCGAGAAAGACCAGCGTCAATGCTGCAAAGTCTTACTCACGTTTGCGAAATAATATAAATAATTGCGAGTAAGTGGTACGCATCTTACCTCTTAGAGATTGCCTATATGACACAAATAAAGCATGAACGATCGACTCAGGATTTAGTGCGCGCTGCCGTATCTGGCTGGTTAGGCACTGCGCTTGAATTTATGGATTTTCAGTTATATTCACTAGGCGCGGCTCTGGTCTTCCATGAGATATTTTTCCCGGAACAGTCTGCCGCGATGGCGCTTATTCTGGCAATGGGCACCTATGGTGCAGGTTATATAGCCAGAATTATCGGCGCCTTTGTTTTTGGTAAAATGGGCGACCGCATCGGACGAAAAAAAGTATTGTTTATTACCATCACCATGATGGGGATCTGCACCACGCTGATTGGCGTACTGCCGACGTATGCGCAAATCGGCATTTTTGCGCCAGTATTACTGGTGACATTGCGAATTATACAGGGGCTGGGCGCCGGGGCGGAAATTTCCGGCGCGGGTACCATGCTGGCCGAGTATGCGCCGAAAGGAAAGCGTGGCATCATTTCCTCGCTGGTCGCGATGGGCACCAACTGCGGTACGTTGAGCGCGACGGCGATCTGGGCGGTGATGTTCTTTGCGCTTGAACGCGAACAACTGATCGCCTGGGGATGGCGTATTCCTTTCCTGGCGAGCGTCGTTGTCATGATATTCGCGATCTGGCTGCGAATGAATCTGAAAGAAAGCCCGGTATTCGAAAAAGTAAGCGAAGGCGAAAAATCGCCAGCGTTAACGCCTGCGTCAGAAAATACATTGGGCGCGATGTTTACCAGCAAATCTTTCTGGCTGGCCACCGGTTTACGTTTTGGACAAGCTGGGAATTCGGGGCTTATTCAAACCTTCCTTGCCGGATATTTAGTTCAGACGTTATTATTTAACAAATCTATCCCAACCGATGCGTTAATGATAAGTTCCGTAATTGGTTTTATCACTATCCCACTATTAGGGTGGTTGTCCGATAAATACGGTCGTCGGCTGCCGTATATAATATTGAATATCTCCGCGATTATTCTCGCCTGGCCGATGCTGTCTATTGTGGTAGATAAAACGTATAGCCCTGGCGTAATTATGGCGGCGCTCATTGTTATTCATAACTTTGCCGTGCTGGGATTATTTGCGCTGGAAAACATCACCATGGCGGAAATTTTCGGATCGCGTAATCGCTTCACCCGGATGGCGATTTCAAAAGAGGCAGGAGGCCTGGTGGCGGTTGGCTTTGGCCCCGTCCTCGCAGGAATCTTTTGTAACATGACCGATTCCTGGCTGCCCATCTTAATTATGCTGGTGCTCTACTCGTGTATTGGTCTGATTTCTGCGCTGTTGATGCCGGAGGTCAGAGATCGCGACCTGAGTTTGCCTGAGGATGCGGCGGAAGCGACAGCGGCAGAGAAGTTACGCCACTCCGCAACCCAGACGAGTTAAATCGTGTCGACGGTATGGCCGGAACGCTAATGCGGTTTCGGCCATGCTGTCCGGTCACTTTTGTTTAATTAGCGTAAATCCAAATGCACCAGGGCAGGCGTTACTCTGCGACTGTTCCGCTTTCAGAATATAGAGGTTATAAAATGCAAAACAGGCTTTTATCGGCAAAGGCGACGCTTCCTGATTACGATCGTGCGGCGCTGGCGGCGCGGATGGTCCATCTCGGTTTTGGCGCGTTTCATCGCGCGCATCAGGGGGTTTATACAGATATTCTGGCTGCGGAGCAGCATAGCGACTGGGGCTATTATGAGGTTAACCTTATTGGCGGCGAACAGCAGATTGCCGATCTAAAGCAGCAGGATAACCTCTATACCGTGGCGGAGATGTCGGCGGATGCCTGGACGGCGCGTGTGGTGGGCGTCGTCAAAGCGGCGTTGCATGTCCAGGTTGATGGTCTGGAACGTGTGCTGGCGGCGATGTGCGAACCGCAAATAGCGATTGTGTCTCTGACCATTACCGAGAAAGGGTATTGTCATTCGCCAGCCACGGGCCAACTTCTGCTGGAGCATCCCATGATTGCCGCCGACCTGCAAAATCCGCATCAACCGCTAACGGCACAGGGTATTATTGTCGAAGCGTTAGCGCGTCGTAAAGCCGCAGGCTTACCGGCATTTACCGTGATGTCCTGCGATAACATGCCGGAAAATGGGCATGTGACGCGTCAGGTTGTGACGGCTTACGCCCGGGAGGTGGATGCGGAACTGGCGATATGGATCGAGCAAAACGTGACATTTCCGTCAACCATGGTTGATCGGATTGTCCCTGCGGTCACGCCGGAGACGCTGGATAAAATCGAACAACTGACCGGCGTGCGCGATCCGGCGGGCGTCGCCTGTGAACCGTTTCGCCAGTGGGTGATAGAAGATACGTTTGTGGCGGGTCGTCCGCAGTGGGAAAACGCGGGCGCGACGTTGGTCGCCGACGTGGTTCCGTTTGAAGAGATGAAACTGCGAATGCTTAACGGCAGTCATTCATTCCTGGCTTATCTGGGGTATCTTGCCGGCTATCAGCATATTAATGACTGCATGGCTGACGACAACTATCGTCTGACCGCGCAGGCGTTAATGTTACGCGAGCAGGCGCCAACGCTGAAAGTCCAGGGGGTAGATTTACAGCGTTATGCCGATCAGTTGATTGCGCGTTACCGTAATCCGGCGCTGCGTCATCGTACCTGGCAGATTGCGATGGATGGTAGCCAGAAACTTCCGCAGCGTATGCTGGACTCCGTTCGCTGGCATCTTGCTAATCATAGCGATTTTGATTTGCTGGCGCTGGGCGTGGCGGGGTGGATGCGTTACGTCGGCGGCGTGGATGAACAGGGCAAGGCGATCGACATTAGCGATCCGCTATTGCCGGTTATTCAGCGCGCCGTGGCAAATAGTGAAGAAGGCGCAAGTCGTGTTAAGGCGCTGCTGGGAATGGCTGAAATTTTCGGCAACGATTTGCCGCAGGCGGCGCGGTTTACGCAAAAAGTGCAAGAAGCCTATGACAGTTTACTGACATATGGCGCGAAAGCGAGCGTGGCAAAATATGCCGAGCGGTTGAAGTAGCGCAACAGAGACCCGGTAGCATTATGCTACCGGGAAGGCCGGGGCGGTTCTTAGCGGCCAGTGGTATCAGTTCATGCCAAGACGAATCAGTTCGACCGGCGCGAATTTACCTTCACAACCTTCGACAATCACCGTTTTGCCGCGGCGAATTTGACCTGCATCCAGACCTTCGCTCTCAATGGCTTTAATAATCCCGGTATGACCCGTGCCGCTTATCATGACCCGGCTACCGGTAGTGATTGCGTTACGGTTACGATCGTATGTCATCATGGTGTTTTCTCCTTTCAAACTTACAGCCAAAGCCCGCAGGTTTCCCCGCATGACGGGCGACATATAAATACGCTTATCGTTGCGAATTTTTTTTGTTTTTGATCAAGCTCACGGCTTTTTAGGCGGGAATGTGCAGGGTGAGAAAGCGGAGAAGGCGTCTCACCCCGACGTTAAAGGGGGTTAGTCTTCGCTAAACCAGCCGCTGTTTTCCTGACGGATAAGCTGGACGGATTCGCTAATTTCCTGCAAATGCTGGGTCATTGCGCTCTCAACCGCATTGCCGTCACGATTTTCCAGCGCGGAGAAAATATCATGGTGCTGGCGCAACAACATCTCCGGCGGAGAAACATGATCCAGACTCATATAGCGAACCCGGTCGATTGTCGCTTTGATATTTTCAATGGTATCCCACGCTAACTGGCAATCGGCGATCTGCGCCAGCTTTTGGTGGAAATCGTCATCAAGCTGGAAAAAATCATCAATCTGTTTGCGCTCGATGGCAATATGTTGCAGGTGCAGGTTTTGCGCCAGTTGATAGCACTGGTTGTCGGTGATCATCGCCGCCGCACGGCGGACCACCGCGCATTCGATCGCCTGCCGAACAAAGCAGCCATTCTGTACCTGAGAAAGCGAAATCTTATTCACATAACTACCGCGCTGAGGGCGGATCTGAATCAACCCATTTTCCGCCAGCTTTATAAAAGCCTCGCGCACCGGTTGACGCGAAACGTTAAAACGGGTTGAGACCTCTTTTTCTGATAGCGGCGTGCCAGGCGGGATCAGACAATGCACGATATCACGCCGAAGAATACGGTAAATTTGCTGGTTGACAGGCTGTGTAGGGTTAAGCTGCGTTTCGACGGTCATTCATTCTTACTTTTTAGGCGGTTGACCCGGATACTCTACCACTTTTCCGTGGTGGTCTATACCGATCATGTTTCTGGTTGCAGATACGTTTGCCAGGGATTACCCGGCCCGCAGACCGGGTATAACCCCTTAGCTACGGTGGACGCTGAGCCCTGCGAAGGATTGGGTAACAGGCATCATTTCAACGGTATTAATATTCACATGCGCGGGGAGTGTGGCCACCCACCATACCGCTTCGGTAATGTCTTCTGGCGTGAGCGCGGTGGTATTTTCGTAGGTTTTACCCGCTTTCTCATCGTCGCCTTTGAAACGGACGCTGGAAAACTCGGTACCGCCAACCAGACCCGGTTCAATGTCGGTCACGCGAACCGACGTGCCGTGTAAATCCGTGCGCAAATTCAGGCTAAACTGGCGCACAAAGGCTTTCGTCGCGCCATAGACGTTGCCACCAGCATAAGGCCAACTGCCGGCGGTTGAACCGATGTTAATGATATGACCGCGATTACGTTCGACCATTCCTGGCAGCACGGCGCGGGTCATATAAATTAAGCCTTTATTATTAGTATCGATCATAGTTTCCCAGTCTTCTACGCTGGCTTTATGCGCCGGTTCAAGACCCAGCGCCAGACCGGCGTTATTGACCAGCACATCAATATCGCGCCACTGCGCAGGCAGAGAGGCCATCATCTCTTCGATGGCCGCGCGGTTGCGCACGTCCAGTTGGGCGGTCAATACGTTCTCGCCAAGCTCATCTTTTAACGCTTGCAGGCGTTCATGACGACGTCCCGTGGCAATGACTTTATGTCCATTCTCAACAAAACGGCGTGCAATGCACTCGCCAAACCCTGCGGTTGCTCCAGTTACTAAAACGATCATCACACAGTTCCTCAACGCTTTTTGTGTTGTATTACCATAGCACGCGGCGTTTATGAAAGGGTAATCCTGGTTAACACGGTTGCGGTCAGCATAGGGGGAAGCTTACTCTTATGATCAACCTATTTTCAGGAGTGAAAAATGTCGACGAATCCTTTGTTAGACCAGAGTATGTTGCCTTATCAGGCACCGCGTTTTGATCGGATCAAAGATTGCCATTATCGTCCTGCTTTTGATGAGGGCGTGCGGCAAAAACGCGTGGAAATCGAGGCCATCGTCAATCATCCGGCGGCCCCTGATTTTACGAATACGCTTCTGGCGCTGGAG
Organism: Salmonella sp. JXY0409-18; assembly: GCF_020268625.1. NCBI lineage: Bacteria > Pseudomonadati > Pseudomonadota > Gammaproteobacteria > Enterobacterales > Enterobacteriaceae > Salmonella > Salmonella sp. JXY0409-18. Next base: position 2,336,197 of record NZ_CP084216.1, on the reverse strand, counting down.
CAAAGCGGGGCGCTTCTGTCACGCGTCACCAGCGTTTTTTTCGCGATGACGGCCGCGCACACTAACGATGAACTCCAGCGGTTGGATGAGGCCTTTTCTGCCGAGCTGGCGGCGCTCTCCAACGATATTTATCTGAATAGCGCGTTATTCGCTCGCGTGGATGCCGTCTGGCAACAGCGTCACTCACTGGGGCTGGATGATGAGTCGCTACGGTTGGTCGATGTGATCCATCAGCGTTTTGTGTTGGCAGGTGCGCAGCTTGCCGAAGAGGATAAAGCGCGACTGAAGGTATTGAATACTGAATCCGCGACCTTAATGAGTCAGTTTAATCAGCGTCTGCTGGCGGCAAGTAAAGCGGGCGGGCTGGCGGTCGATGACGCGCATTGCCTGGCAGGATTAAGCCCGGAAGAAATGACCGTCGCTGCTGAAGCGGCGCGTGAAAAAGGCCTGGAGGAGCGCTGGTTCATTCCGCTCCTTAATACGACGCAACAGCCTGCGCTTGCTACACTGCGCGATCGCCAGACTCGCGAAAATTTATTCGCAGCGTCATGGACTCGGGCGGAAAAAGGAGATGCCCACGATACCCGCGCTATCGTTCAGCGTCTGGTAGAGATTCGTCGCTGTCAGGCAAAACTGCTGGGTTTCCCCAATTATGCCGCATGGAAAATGGCCGATCAGATGGCGAAAACGCCGCAAGCCGCACTGAGCTTTATGCGTGGCATTGTGCCGCCAGCGCGTCAGCGCGTACTCAATGAACAGGCGGAAATTCAGAACGTCATTGATGGTGAGCAGGGCGGCTACACCGTTCAGGCCTGGGACTGGATGTTCTATGCCGAACAGGTACGGCGGGAAAAATATGCGTTAGATGAAGCGCAACTGAAGCCCTATTTTGCCTTAAATACGGTGTTACAAGAGGGGGTTTTCTGGACCGCCAACCAGCTATTCGGCATCACCTTCGTCGAGCGTTTTGACATTCCGGTGTACCACCCTGATGTTCGGGTGTGGGAGATTTTCGACTCCGATGGTGTCGGCATGGCGTTATTTTATGGCGACTTCTTCGCGCGGGACTCGAAAAGCGGCGGCGCGTGGATGGGGAATTTTGTCGAGCAATCCACACTCAACGAAACCCGGCCCGTTATATACAATGTTTGTAACTATCAGAAACCGGTTGATGGGCAGCCTGCATTACTGCTTTGGGACGACGTTATTACGCTCTTCCATGAGTTTGGTCATACGCTACATGGTTTGTTTGCCGTCCAACGCTATGCCACGCTTTCAGGTACCAATACGCCCCGCGACTTTGTTGAGTTTCCCTCCCAGATTAATGAGCATTGGGCGAGCCATCCGCGTGTGTTCGAACGCTACGCGCGTCATGTCGACAGCGGTGAAAAAATGCCTGCTGATTTACAGGAAAGAATGCGCAAGGCGAGTTTATTTAATAAAGGTTACGATATGACTGAATTGCTCGGCGCCGCATTGCTGGATATGCGCTGGCATATGCTGGAGGAGAGCGTAGCAGAGCAGTCTGTCGCTGAGTTCGAGCAGCAGGCGCTGGCCGCCGAGCATCTTGATTTACCGGCAGTGCCGCCCCGCTATCGCAGCAGTTATTTTGCCCATATCTTCGGCGGCGGCTACGCAGCGGGATACTACGCCTACCTGTGGACGCAAATGTTAGCGGATGACGGTTATCAATGGTTTGTAGAGCAGGGCGGCCTGACGCGTGAAAACGGGCAGCGTTTTCGTGATGCTATCCTTTCCCGGGGGAATAGTACTGATTTAGAAACGCTTTATTCAGCCTGGCGTGGACATGAACCGCATATTGACCCCATGTTACAATATCGTGGGCTCGATCGCTAAGCTGATACGGTTGTTCGGCACTGTCGAACAACCGCCTGAAAATGAATCCTGCACTTCTGATGACAGCCAGTTAAATTTATGGGGTTAAATTGTCTGAATATAACAAGGGCGTGCATTCGGATTTTTCTACTTATTTTTTCGTGGTGGCTTGATTGCCAAAGATTTATTACCGCTTCGCTGTTGATGTTTTCAAAAAATATATTTTCCGCCATGTATCGGCGTTATGTAAATAATGCAGAAATGAATTTGACACTGCGCACAGGGCGACTAGATTTAGAACTGTATCACATGATATGAGAAGACATATCATATTTAAAACGCAACATCATCATGAGGATTATATTATGGCAGAACATCGCGGCGGTTCCGGTAATTTTGCAGAAGATAAAGAGAAAGCCTCAGAAGCAGGTCGTAAAGGCGGCCAGCATAGCGGTGGGAACTTTAAAAACGACCCACAGCGTGCATCTGAAGCGGGTAAAAAAGGTGGCCAGAATAGCCACAGTGGCGGACGGAAATCCGGCAATTAATTTTACTCCTGATATTTCGTAAATATATTCTGAAATATTGCGCATACGATGCGGGCCATAGGCTCGCATTTTTTTATTCTGACCGGGAGTTATTCTGACCGGTCAGATGAAATTATTGTTTATGCTTTCTTCGTTAACAGAAAAAGCAATTCAGCGAGGGCGAAGCGTACGCATTTTTCCAATACTTCCTGACAATCTCCGTTGAAATGTTGTCGGCTTGTAAAAGTTGTATTGTTAATATTCCAGGCAAACCAAACGGTGCCCGCCGGCGTGCCATCTTCGCCGCCTTCCGGACCGCCATAGCCGCTGATCGCTATGCTGATATTGACCTCAGCCTGATCCTTAGCGCCCTGTGCCATTTCAGTAACGACCGCTTCGCTGACGGCGGTATGTTCGGCAAGACTGTGGCGTTGTACGCGCAAGATTTTTGCTTTGGCTTCATCAGTAAAGGTGACATAACCCACACCGTAAAATGAGGGCGTATCTTCTGCTGCGCACAATGCTGAAGCCAGTTTCCCGCCAGTGCAGGATTCTGCAGTGGTCAGACGGAGTTTCTGGTTAACCAGTAAATGACCAAGTTTTTTTGTCAGGCTATCGATGGTTTCGGCTTCATCAAGGGTGACAATATCGTGCTGTTCTAATCTCATCGTTTATTTTTCCGTTACAGAGACAAATGAAATATGTTCGTTCTTCTCAAGTATGGCATATTTATTTTATGACATTGTCAGTGAATGATTATTTTATCCAGTTACCAACAAACCCGCTGTTGCATAACTTGCTTACTTTTCTGCGGCGATGACTGTCATTGATTATGCGTAAGGCCATTATCCTCAAAAAATAAAGCCGATTATTCTGAATTGCTATCAAGACGTTGATGCATATGACTTCAGCGATGTGGCGAGTTAACTATTACGCCGTTACGCTTTCGTGCTCACCGGCGCTGATATCGGTTGCATATTAATCCGGATGGGTTGATTTTATTGCTTAATATCCTGCGGGTAAATTCATGTTTGTAAAAACTAAAAATAGCGGCCAGACTTAATACGTCAAATAGACGTTATTAAGGAGAGAGCATGAAACTACCGGTGGCTGCATTTTTAAGTTTGCTGATAATGCCTTACGCGCTAGCGGATGATCAAGGGGGATTAAAAAAAGACGTGGCGCCGCCGCCGCCTCATGCTATTGAGGATGGTTATCGCGGTACGGATGATGCAGAAAAAATGACCATCGAACAGGCAAAAACCCTGCATGATGGCGCGACCGTTTCGCTGCGCGGCAACCTTATTGATCATAAAGGCGACGATCGCTATGTATTTCGTGATAAATCCGGCGAGATTAACGTGATAATTCCTTCCGCCGTATTTGATGGGCGGGAAGTTCAGCCGGATCAAATGATCAACATTAACGGTAGTCTGGACAAGAAAGCGAAGGAACCGCTTGTTCGCGTGAACCGACTGCAAAAATAACGCGCGCTAACCGGCAATCTCCAGGTCAGCCATACGAGGCACGCGGCTGGCCTGATACCATGGGTCTTGTAAAAGCGCCTGGGGGACAAAAAGATCCCATAATGTCTTATTCAGGTCTGGTTGCGTATCGTTTAAGCTTCATTGATATTGACGGTGCTACAGTCGTTAGCGATCCGTTATCCTCGCAAGAATTTGCCCGGTAGCGTATAAGCAAAACACAAATCTATCCATGCAAGCATTTACCGCTGGTGAACCGGCGGTTTTTTTTTGCCTGCCATCCAGACAAAAGCGGCCCCTTGCGCAACGATGCAGCAAGGGGCCGGCTCTGCGAGGGATTATCTCCGTTCATTAATCATCCCATTTGTGACTGAACCAGGCGGCCAGAAATCCGGAAAATAAAATAATTCCTAATACAACGATAAAAAGGTTAATACTGCCTAACATCTCGTTTCTCCTTATTTTAGCGTGCATCCTCTTTTTTAAAAAACCTCGTACAGACTATAGTACTAATTTATACTTAAGCAAGTCTGGATTGCGTATTTATTTTACTGGAAGGGTAAAGCATTAGAATATTTTCGTCAGCGCCCAGGAATATTCCTGAATTATCGCAGTGACAGCAGATAATTAGCCTGCAATATATAGGGTTAACCCAGTGCGCCAGAAACAGCGCACATGACTGGCTGCAGATAATTAACAGGTGATAGCCTGTTGCGTAGGGGTAATCCGCATTCCTTTTAACATCAGTGCCCAGGCGAACACAATGGCGATTATCAGGACAACGAAAAGCGACCAGGCGGGAAGCGTCGTCAGGATGACGCCGCTGGCCAGCGGGTTTACCGCCGCACCCAGCCAGCCCAACGATTGCGCTGAAAAATAGCTGGCTTTCATCCCGGCAGGCGCAATGTTGTCAATTAACATATATTCGCCGGGGGCATAAATAATTTCGCCAATCGTGAATACTGCCGCTGAAAGCCCCCAAAAAAACAGATTGTCGCCTGAAAAAATAAATCCGATGAGCCCAGCGATAAAAAAGACGGTGCCGGTCGTCATCATTGGTCGAATATTGACGGCGGTAAGTCGACGGCCCACGGCGTATTGCAAACTGACCACAATAACCGCATTAACCGGCAGGACGACGGCTACCACTTTTTCCGCGAAGCCGCTATCGGCAACGACCATAACGTACTGTGAAATACAGGACGCAAAGGCGCCACCCACAAAGGAGGCCAGAAATGCCGAAAGCGTAAACCACAATAATGCTTTGTCGCGCAGCAGAACGGAGGGAGACCAGATAGCGGCATTTTTCCCCTCGCTGGCGGCAACCGAACGTGTCACCCATACCTGAATAAAGACCAGCGGAAATGCGGAACAGATAGCGGCAAGCCAGAAGGGTAAATTGATGCTTTGCATCACCAGCAGCGTGCCGAGCGGCGGGCCAACCGTCCAGCCGATATTGAGTACGGTATAGTTGAGCGAAAAAATCCGTGTTTTTGTTGTCGCGGTGAGATTATCGGCGAACCAGGCCTTCAGGACGGTAGAAAAAACCGAATAGGCGCAGTTAATAAGCGCAAAAAGCAGGACAACCAGTACGACATTATGCACCATTGGGATGGCGATAAATCCGCAGGCGAAGGCGATAATCGCGAGTAACATGTAGCGCTTTTTATCAAACTTGTCCGCCAGAATTCCAAAGCCAAGACTAAAAATGACGCCAATCGTTAACGCGCTGGTCAGCGCGTAGCCAATCAGATCCACGCCTAAACCGTACTGACGGTTAAGATAGATGGTCATAAAGGGGAGCGTGGCGCCGCGTCCAATTGTCAATAACAGCGATGAGGCGAGTAGAGCCAACGTCGAACGTCTCAATCCTGGATTCATTTTTCCTGCCTGAAATGGAGGTTACGTATCGGGACGTTTTAATCTACCGTGCCCGCAAAAGCATGATGTCTATACGCTATAGCGTAGTCTTAACATACCATAACGCAGGATTTTGCCCATCGTGTGTTGTTCAATGCCATGCTCACGGTAAAAAGAAAAGTCCTGTTATGGCGCACTGATTTCCGATAACTTACCTTTTTACAAAATTTTAATAATGACAGGGGCCGATGATGTCGCGTAAAGACGGTTTTTTGGCGTTACTGGTGGTTGTCGTATGGGGGCTCAATTTTGTTGTCATCAAAGTAGGCCTGCACCATATGCCGCCATTATTGCTGGCAGGATTACGATTTTTACTGGTGGCGTTTCCGGCAATTTTCTTTGTCGCCCGGCCTAAAGTCCCGCTTACGCTGTTGCTGGGCTATGGCCTGACGATAAGCTTTGGGCAGTTCGCCTTTCTCTTTTGCGCGATAAAGTTTGGTATGCCCGCAGGACTGGCGTCGTTGGTATTACAGGCGCAGGCCTTTTTTACCATGGCATTGGGGGCGTTTGTTTTTAGTGAGCGGTTACAACGTAAGCAGTTAGCGGGGATCGCCCTGGCGATTATAGGTGTACTGGTATTGATTGAAGCCAGTCTCAACGGACAGCATATAGCGATGTCGGGATTTATGCTGACTCTGGCGGCGGCATTTAGCTGGGCCTGCGGCAATATCTTTAATAAAAAAATTATGCAACATAGTCCGCGCCCGGCGGTGATGTCGCTAGTGGTCTGGAGCGCGCTGATCCCGATCCTGCCGTTCCTGCTGTCATCGCTGCTACTGGAGGGGGCGGATCACATTACGCAAAGCCTTATTACCATCGATATGACGACGATATTGTCGCTGCTTTATCTGGCTTTTGTCGCCACTATACTTGGCTACGGCATCTGGGGCTCGTTACTGGGGCGCTATGAGACCTGGCGCGTGGCGCCGTTATCATTGCTGGTGCCGGTAGTCGGGCTGGCGAGCGCTGCGGTGTTACTCGGGGAAACGTTGACCGGGATGCAGCTTGCGGGCGCAGTACTGATTATGGCTGGACTCTATATCAATGTGTTTGGATTTCGTGTGCGCCGTACTGCGCGCGTCAGGGGATGAGGCATTATGTTACTAAGAAGACAAACGCTAATTTCAGACCATACCGCGAGGTGATAGCGGCGGACTTGTCATCGCCAGACGGTACTAAAAAAATGCCCCGCAAAACGGGGCAAAGAGGTTAAAGGTGTTGGTCGTTATAATAGGGCACGCCTAATTCATCTGACTTATCGCTGTTCACGCTCACGGGGTGAAGTTCATTTGGCGGATCGCCCACACAGGGCAGCAGCATCACATCGCGGCTATTTTGCGCCACAGGTAACAAAGTTTGTTCTGCAATGCCATATCCGGAGGCGATAAGTAACAGACCCGGCAGGGCGGGAAACAGCATTTTCATGGTGCTCTTCGCGTGGCGCATAAACAAACTAGTAGTTGCCATGGTTCAGCGGCAGCATATACCGTGATTCGCCATGCATATTGGTGATCCGGTATTTGTGTGGCGGCACATCAAAATAGTTTTTGAACGTCCGGGTCAATGTTTGCTGTGACTCAAAGCCATAGCGTTCCGCCAGATAGAGAATGGGCTCGTTGCTCTCTTTTAATTTTTGCGCGATTTCCGTCATTTTACGGCTGCGGATGTATTGGCCTAATGAATGACCGGTCTCTTTTTTAAACATCCGTTGCAGGTGCCATTTGGAATATCCTGAACGCTCAGACACTTTTTCCAGTGAGAGCGGCGACTCCAGGTTATCCTCGATCCAGTCCAAAATGCTATGAATAGTAATAGCGTCAGTGTTGCGTCTGGACATCGTCATACCTCTTTTTTGTCTACGGCAGAATTTTCTTGAGCAAATACTCAAGCGTTGCCACTTCGTCCGCCGTTAAGTTTTTTGTTAATTCCTGATGCAGGTCTTGCCCTGGTCGTTGATGACATTGCTCACAAATTGCCGCGCCGTCCGGCGTTAGCTTCACCAGTACGCCGCGTTTGTCATTAGGATTCGGCAGTCTTTCGATCCAGCCTTTGCACAGCAGGCGATCGAGCATCCGCGTCAATGCGCCGAGATCGACAGACAGCACTTTTTTAAGTTCAACCGGGGTAATACATCCCGCGCAGCGTATCGAGCACAGCACTTTAAACTGTGTTGCGGTGATATCCAGCGGGGATAAATAGTTATTTAACAGGCGATCTTTTTTTTGATTTACCATGTAGATCAAGCGACCCAGCGGAATGATTTCATTGAACAGATCACTGGTGCTTTTCAAAATGGTTGCCCCGGCAAGTAATTAATTTCGTCAGATACTATTGCCCAGGCAAGTATAAGTCAACTAAATGAATTGACCGATGCCACGATTTGCTAAAAGGCGTCCGGAGTATTGTGTTGTGATAACTTGTAACTAATTGATAATTACAGGTTATATGTTGTAGAGGATATTAATTTGCACACTGGCGAAATGGCGCGCCTGGGCAATTTCACTTTATACTTCCGGTTCATGAAACGCTGATGGGTAAGAGATAGTATTATGATGGATTTGTTTAAAGCGATTGGATTGGGGCTGGTCGTACTGCTCCCGTTAGCCAATCCGCTAACCACCGTGGCGCTGTTTCTTGGCCTTGCGGGCAATATGAATAGTGCGGAACGCAACCGGCAGTCCTATATGGCTTCGGTTTATGTCTTCGCTATTATGATGGTGGCGTACTATGCCGGGCAGTTAGTCATGAACACCTTCGGTATTTCGATTCCAGGGCTACGGATCGCCGGGGGGTTAATCGTGGCGTTTATCGGCTTCAGAATGCTTTTCCCGCAGCAGAAGGCGCATGAGTCGCCGGAAGCGAAAAGCAAATCGGAGGAGCTGGCAGACGAACCGACGGCCAATATTGCGTTTGTTCCACTGGCTATGCCAAGCACCGCAGGACCGGGGACCATCGCAATGATCATCAGTTCCGCTTCCACGGTGCGTCATGGCGGCGAGTTTCCCGACTGGGTCATTATGGTCGCGCCGCCGATTATTTTTCTTGCCGTGGCGGTGATCCTGTGGGGATGCTTACGCAGTTCTGGCGCTATTATGCGGCTGGTGGGGAAAGGGGGGATTGAAGCGATCTCCCGCTTAATGGGATTCCTGCTGGTGTGTATGGGCGTGCAATTTATTATCAACGGCGTGTTGGAAATTATTAAAACGTACCACTAAGGCGCATTTTCGTCTGCCGGAAACCTGTTCCCGGCAGACGAATGTCTTAATGCGGTTGTTCTTCCAGCGTCACTGGCCATTTGCGGAATATGAGCACAGCCCATACCAGCGCGGCACAGGCGGGTATAGCGCCAATATAGCCGATGGCCGACATTGACCAGTGCAAACTCACCTGATTGCCTACCAGCGCGCCAGCGCCAATACCAATATTAAAGATGCCTGAAAATAGCGCCATTGCGACATCGGTCGCGTCCGGGGCCAGCGCCAGTACTTTCACCTGCATACCGAGCCCTATCACCATAATCGCAATGCCCCAGAAAATGCTCAGTATGGCCAGATGCGCTTCGCTATTCGCCGCAGGCAGCAGCAGAAGCAGACAGATAACCAGCAGGGCAATAGCGATACTGACGAGCGACGAGGCATGGCGATTACCCAGTTTACCAAACACAAGGCTGCCGATGATCCCGGCGCCGCCGAGGATCAGTAACAGGACGGTAGCAAAATTCGCACTGAGCCCGGCGACATTCTGAACGAACGGTTCAATATAGCTATAAGCGGTGTAATGCGCAGTCACCACAACGACGGTCAGTACATAGAGGCTCATCAGCGCCGGGCGTCGGAATAGCAAAGGTAAACTTTTTAGTGAGCCGGAATGCTCGCTCGGCAATTTCGGTAGAAGCTTAATCAGACATAGCAGCGTAATTAATGCGCCCATGCCGATGGCAAAAAAGGTGGTGCGCCAGCCAAAATACTGACCAACAACGCGACCTATCGGCAGCCCAAGCACCATGGCCAACGCGGTGCCGGTCGCTATCAGACTTAATGCCTGCGCGCGTTTCCCGGCAGGGGCCAGGCGGATCGCCAGCGAGGCGGTTATCGACCAGAAAATAGCGTGGGCGAAAGCGATGCCAATACGGCTAATGACCAGCACGGTAAAGTTCCATGCCAGAAAGGAGAGCACATGGCTGGCAATAAACAAAACAAACAGACAAATGAGTAGCTTACGGCGCTCCATTTGACTGGTAAGAAGCATAAAAGGCAGCGACATGACGGCAACTACCCAGGCGTAAATGGTTAGCATGATGCCGACCTGCGCGGTTTGCATATGAAAGCTTTCAGCAATGTCTGATAGCAAACCAACCGGCACAAATTCTGTGGTATTGAAAATAAAAGCGGCAATAGCAAGCGTAACTACCCGTAGCCACGCGACCTTGCGGGAAACTGGATTGATTGTCATAAAAATATTTCGGGTTAGTTGCGAGAAGGTGAGACCGCGATCTTAAAACGTTTACTGGCGAAAAGACAATCATTTTGTGACCTGCTTCTCATTTACTTCGCAGGCCGTTTCGTCTTCAGTCGACGCTCGCCAGTTGGGCGTTAAGTAACTCGATAAAGGCCTCAAGCTGACGCGTCATCGCCCCGCGCCGCCACATTAGCCAGGTGTTAAGCCAGCGCCACTTCTCCGCCAACGGCCAGGCTTCCACCTGATGATGTCCTGGCATACTGTTGAGCATACTTGCTGGCATCAGCGCAATACCTGCGCCGGCAATTACGCACGCCAACATTCCATGATATGACTCCATTTCGTGAATCGTACCGGGGGTCGCGCCATCGGCATGAAACCAGCTTTCGAAATGCCGTCGGTAAGAACAGTTGGCGCGAAAAGCATAGATGTTATAACCATTCACCTCGCTGGCCCGCGAAACGACGGAATGGCCGTGTGGCGCGACGATCATCATCTCTTCCTGGTAAGCCGGTATACCTTCCAGCCCCGGATGCATTAGCGGGCCATCAATAAAGGCGGCGTTCAGCTTTCCCTCGAGCACGCCATCCAGCATGGCGCCGGAAGGACCGGTCGTTAACGCGAACTGAATTTTAGGGTAACGCTGGTTATAACCCGCCAGCAGCGCGGGGATACGTACGGCGGCAGTACTTTCTAACGCGCCGAGTGAAAACAGTCCTTGCGGTTCCTCTCCGGCAACCACCATGCGGGCTTCATCGACCAGCGCCAGGATCTGCTGGCTGTAACGTAAAAAGTTATGCCCGGCTGGTGACAGCCTGAGTCGCTGGTTTTCGCGAATAAACAGAGAGACGCCCAGGTCGGCTTCAAGCTGGCGGATACGCGTGGTCAGGTTGGACGGAACGCGGTGCACTTTTGCCGCCGCCTGCGTAATGCTGCCCGTCAGAGCGACAGCGTTAAACATTTCCAGTTGCGTCAGGTCCATGGTTTTCTCAATTCGTGAATAGTCTGGTTAATATTATTCATTTTTCAGAAAGGGTAAAGGGCGTCATGATGGTACAACTCCCCTGATAACGAGAGAAAGAACATGACCATGATGACTGCAACACAGGCGTTATCCGTGAATCCTGCGACCGGCCAGACGCTGGCGGCAATGCCCTGGGCTAACGCGCAAGAGATTGAACATGCGCTGAGTCTGGCGGCGAGCGGTTTCAAAAAGTGGAAAATGACATCGGTAGCGCAACGGGCGCAAACATTACGTGATATTGGTCAGGCGCTTCGCGCTCATGCAGAAGAGATGGCGCAATGTATTACGCGTGAAATGGGTAAACCCATAAAGCAGGCGCGTGCGGAAGTGACGAAATCCGCCGCGTTATGCGACTGGTATGCGGAACATGGCCCGGCAATGCTGAATCCTGAGCCTACGCTGGTAGAAAATCAGCAGGCGGTGATTGAATACTGTCCGCTGGGCGTCATTCTGGCGATAATGCCGTGGAATTTTCCTTTATGGCAGGTGTTACGCGGGGCAGTGCCGATACTGTTGGCGGGGAATAGCTACTTGTTAAAACATGCGCCCAATGTCACGGGTTGCGCGCAGATGATAGCCCGAATCTTGACGGAAGCCGGTACTCCTGCTGGCGTCTATGGATGGGTGAACGCCAATAATGAGGGCGTGAGTCAGATGATTAACGATCCGCGAATCGCGGCGGTGACGGTGACCGGTAGCGTGCGCGCCGGCGCGGCGATTGGTGCTCAGGCTGGGGCGGCGCTGAAAAAGTGCGTACTGGAACTGGGTGGCTCGGATCCGTTTATTGTACTCAATGATGCCGATCTCGAGCTGGCGGTAAAAGCCGCGGTTGCAGGACGCTATCAAAACACCGGACAAGTCTGCGCCGCCGCCAAACGTTTTATTGTCGAAGAGGGCATTGCGCAGGCGTTTACCGATCGTTTTGTGGCGGCTGCCGCAGCATTAAAGATAGGTGATCCTCTGGTTGAAGAGAATGACCTGGGGCCGATGGCGCGCTTTGATTTGCGTGATGAACTCCATCAACAGGTGCAGGCTTCCGTCGCCGAAGGCGCACGGCTACTGTTGGGCGGCGAGAAAATCGCCGGGGAGGGCAACTATTATGCCGCGACCGTTCTGGCGGATGTCACACCTGACATGACGGCATTTCGTCAGGAACTTTTTGGGCCTGTTGCCGCCATTACCGTTGCAAAAGATGCGGCGCACGCCCTCGCGCTGGCGAATGACAGTGAGTTTGGCCTGTCGGCGACGATCTTTACCGCCGACGATACGCTGGCCGCGGAGATGGCGGCGCGTCTTGAGTGCGGCGGGGTATTCATTAATGGGTACAGCGCCAGCGATGCGCGTGTGGCATTCGGCGGGGTGAAGAAAAGCGGCTTCGGTCGCGAGCTTTCGCACTTTGGTTTACACGAATTTTGTAATGTGCAGACCGTCTGGAAGAACCGCGTCTAATCGCCCTGACGTCGCGTGGCGCCCTCTGCTATACTCGCAGGCCTTTTCAGACCTGCGAGCAAGGAGCATGTTGTGGCCAGGGCCATGGATAATGCAATTTTAGAGACGATTTTACAGCGCGTTCGCCCCCTCATTGGCCAGGGCAAAGTCGCTGACTATATTCCGGCATTAGCGTCCGTCGAGGGTTCAAAGCTGGGGATAGCGATTTGTACCGTGGACGGGCAGCATTATCAGGCGGGCGATGCGCACGAACGCTTCTCTATTCAGTCTATTTCGAAAGTGCTCAGTCTGGTGGTGGCGATGCGTCATTACCCGGAAGAGGAGATCTGGCAGCGCGTCGGAAAAGATCCTTCCGGCTCGCCGTTCAATTCGTTGGTTCAGTTAGAGATGGAACAAGGCATCCCGCGTAATCCATTTATTAATGCGGGCGCGCTGGTGGTATGCGACATGTTGCAAGGGCGGCTTAGCGCGCCGCGTCAGCGGATGCTGGAAGTTGTGCGCGCGCTTTGCGGCGTATCGGATATTACGTATGACGCTACGGTCGCGCGCTCTGAATTTGAGCATTCCGCCCGTAACGCCGCGATTGCCTGGCTGATGAAATCATTCGGTAATTTTCATCATGATGTGCCTACCGTGTTGCAAAATTACTTTCACTACTGTGCGTTGAAAATGAGCTGCATGGAACTGGCGAGGACGTTTGTCTTTCTGGCGAATCAGGGCGAGGCGTTTCATCTCGACGAGCCGGTAGTTACCCCCATGCAGGCCCGGCAGATTAATGCGCTAATGGCGACCAGCGGTATGTATCAGAATGCCGGAGAGTTTGCCTGGCGGGTGGGATTGCCCGCTAAATCCGGCGTGGGCGGCGGTATTGTCGCCATAGTGCCGCATGAAATGGCGATTGCCGTCTGGAGTCCGGAGCTGGATCCTGCGGGAAACTCTCTGGCAGGTATCGCCGCGCTTGAGCAATTAACACAAACGTTAGGACGTTCGGTATATTGATGAATGCGCTTGAACCGCTCTTTGCCCGCCTGGCGCGATCGACATTTCGTTCGCGTTTTCGTCTCGGGATAAAAGAAAGACAATATTGCTGGGATAAAGGCGCGGAGGTGATTGATAAACACGCCGCCGATTTTATCGCCCAGCGACTGGCGCCAGTTCACCCGGCGAATGATGGTAAGCAAACGCCGATGCGGGGCCATCCGGTATTTATCGCGCAACATGCGACGGCAACCTGCTGCCGCGGGTGCCTGGCGAAATGGCACCAGATTCCTCAGGGAGAACCGCTGAGCGAAGCGCAGCAACAGTATATTGTCAGCGTTATCCATTACTGGCTGGTCATACAAATGAATCAGCGGTAGAGCAGCGCGTCGTTGCTGACGCTTTCCCTGATAAATCACCCTATACCACTGATAGCAGCCGTTGACCGTCATATATCTCATGTGCTGAAGTGTCTTTTTAGTTACAACATACATATAGTTGTTTTTTTTCAACGCCTGTCAGCACTGTGCAAAAAAATGTTCTACAGGGCAGGGGAGCCGTGTATCACCAGAAGCTTGCAACCTTGATCTGGATCACGTTTAATGACAGTGCTTTTTTACCTGCTGAAGATAATCATGATCGTTAGACCACAACAGCACTGGATTCGCCTGATATTTGTCTGGCATGGTTCCGTGTTATCTAAAATCTTTTCACGACTGCTCCTTAACTTTCTTCTTTCTATCGCCGTTATTATCATGCTGCCCTGGTACACAATGCTGGGTATTAAGTTTACCCTTGCGCCGTTTAGCATACTGGGCGTCGCTATCGCCATTTTTCTGGGGTTTCGCAATAATGCCTGTTATGCGCGTTACGTCGAAGCCCGACATTTGTGGGGGCAGTTGATGATCGCTTCACGCTCAATACTGCGAGAGGTGAAAACAACCTTGCCTGATGAACGCGGTATCGAGGATTTTGTTCGGTTACAAATCGCTTTTGCCCACTGTTTGCGTATGACATTGCGTCGACAGCCTCAAACGCAAGTTCTGGGAAACTATCTTGACCAGGAGGCGTTACAGAAAGTTGTAGCTTCCCATTCCCCCGCTAACCGTATCTTATTGCTGATGGGAGAGTGGCTGGCGATTCGCCGCCGCAGCGGAAAGCTTTCCGATATTTTATTTCATAGCCTCAACAACCGTTTAAATGATATGTCGTCAGTGTTGGCCGGCTGTGAACGCATCGCCAACACGCCGGTGCCTTTTGCCTATACGTTAATTTTGCATCGTACGGTTTATCTTTTCTGCATTATGTTGCCATTTGCACTGGTGGTTGATCTGCACTATATGACACCGTTTATTTCGGTGCTTATTTCTTATACGTTTATCGCGCTGGATGCGTTAGCGGAAGAGTTGGAAGATCCGTTCGGTACTGAAAATAATGATTTACCGCTGGATGCGATATGCAATGCGATAGAAATCGATTTACTGCAAATGAATGATGAAAGGGATATTCCGGCAAAACGGATACCGGATAAGCACTATCAACTGACCTGAGATCGTCTTAACTGGCGCAGAATGTTCATCTGCGCCATAACCTGAAGAGCAAAGCTTAATAGCCTTCTCCAACGCCGGTTTTGGCTGGACCGGAGTAGTGGACATGAACGATTCGCCATCCTGTGTTTGGTATCTTCGCCCACACCTGGCTTTCGCGGCCTGTCGTGTGTTGAGTCTGCCCATTATCACGGCGTACCGCGGTAAAATGCCAGTCGAACTCTGCAACGGCGGCATTGCCATACACATGAATAGCCGGGGGAGCGTCCAGTTTTAATGTGCGTTTGCTGAAGGTTTTACCCATAGTGGTGCCATAAAAATTTTCAGCGATCTGCGACCATCCGCGTTCGTGACCGCGTGGATGAATAAAACTGGTTTCTGGTGAAACATAAAAGAGCTGCTTGCCTAACGTTGGGTCTGCCTTATCTATTGAATAAAGGTAACGGTTAATACCTTCTGTAATTTCTTGTTTAACGGTCGACGTAGCTTCATTTTGTGCGGCGGTTGGCGTTGCCGCTGATGCCGATGACGCCATCAGAGTTAACGTTATCGCGGCGGCCGAAAACAATAGTGACGTTTTTTGCATAATAGTTATACCCATATAGTCTGTTTTTGAGACGCTTTATCTTTCCTGTTACGTTCACCTTTATACTAAAGGAGCATGGCTCACGAACAATAAAAACATCCTTCTATAAAATTACCCCGAAAAGGGAGTAGTGCAATTAAGAATATCGTATTTGTTTGTAACGGCATGACTCAAAATATCAACATTTAGAGTTTCAGTATTGTTGTTGTCCCTTGACTTACTTTTATGTTTATTACCACTGGTAAATAGTTAACCTTATGAATAGTGATACACAAATGACCGTTTGCGCTATGTGATAATTAACCATAGTAAAAATACACGAAGCGAAGAAGTGCTATTTCAGTAGTACTGATATTTTCATAACGCTAATTTAAAAATAAATGCAAACGTAACAAATTATACACAAAAATAAGAAGGGCTGTGGCCTCAACTGACTTGATTATGATTCCGTCTTAACGAATGTCAGCCGAGTGTTCAGTGCCATTCTCGCCCTGGCATCCCCGACCGTAAGCCTGTTCTCTACTGGTAACCCCCTTGTTATTACAGCAGAAAACAGGGCATATCATTGATGTAGTCATGCTTAACTTGCATTTTAACATCACTAATACATAGCAAGCTAATATTACACTTTGAAACTTAACGTACGGTAATTGTTAGTGATATTGTCCTGGACAGTTCCGCGAGCAGGTTTTGCGGAAAGTCCAAAAATAAGACAAATAAGGCATATAAAATGAAAAAAGTAGTGGTGTTATCTGCGGTAGCCGCAGCCGTAATGATGGCTGGAGCCGCCAACGCAGCAGAAATCTATAACAAGGATGGCAATAAACTGGATTTGTATGGCAAGGTCGACGGCCTGCATTATTTTTCCAGTAATCATAGTACGGATGGCGATCAATCTTATATCCGTATGGGTATTAAAGGCGAAACTCAAATTACCGATCAACTAACCGGTTTTGGACAGTGGGAGTATCAGGTCAACGCCAATCGTCCGGAAGATGGTGACTCCAGCGGTTCCCCGCAAAGCTGGACGCGTCTCGGTTTTGCTGGTTTGGCATTTGCCGATATGGGGTCTGTTGATTATGGTCGTAACTATGGCGTGTTATACGACATTGGTTCATGGACTGACGTACTGCCTGAATTTGGTAATGATTCGTATGAAGCTTCCGATAATTTTATGACCGGACGTGCGAATGGCGTTCTGACTTATCGTAATAATGATTTCTTTGGTCTGGTTGATGGTCTGAATATTGCGTTGCAGTATCAGGGTAAAAATGACGGCCTGTCGAAAGAAGGCGATCCTTTAAGTAATAATGCCAGAAAAAGTATCGCGTACCAGAATGGCGATGGTTTCGGGGCATCAGCGACATATGATTTGGGCATGGGGGTGAGCCTGGGGGCAGCCTATACCAGTTCCAAACGCACGCTTGATCAGATGACGCAAGATAAATACGACAATGGTGACCGCGCTGAAGCCTGGACTGGCGGCGTGAAGTATGATGCCAATAATATTTACCTGGCGGCAAACTATACCCGTACTTATGATATGACCTATATGGGCGATACATTGGGCGGCTTTGCACATAAAACCGATAACTGGGAAATGGTAGGGCAATATCAATTTGATAATGGCTTACGCCCATCACTGGCGTTCCTGCAATCCAGAGCCAATGATGTTGATGGACTGGGTTCGTTCGACCTTGTGAAATATATTGATGTGGGTTCCTACTACTACTTCAATAAAAATATGTCCGCGTATGTTGACTACAAAATCAATCTGCTAAAAGATGGCAACCCATCGAATCCTAATACAGACAACACCGTGGCGCTCGGCTTAGTCTACGAGTTTTGATAAAACTTGCTGATTAAGACAGTTTAGGGATACCCTCCTTTTCCCAAAACTGTGTCACTGCTTAACCTTTATTATTGTTAATTTATTCTTTTATTATTTCAGGACGCTTCTGGCGTCCTTTTTTATTGACTATTCGTTGGCTATTCGACTTCGATCTCGCGAATGCGCATTCTGCTACTGTCATCTATCTGCACTTTACCTGAATGACAAAAGGGGCAACAGAGTGTGGACGTTTGAGAGGTGAAGGGTTGATTACAGGACAGACACCAACCTTGCGCCGGTGCGATAGTAATGTGGAAACGCGCATTGTCAGCAAGGGTATGACGAGCGGCGACGTCCAGGCCAAAATGCAGCGCCGGCACCTCAACACAGGCCATAACGCCAATCTCCAGCCAGACTTGCTTTACCTTGCTGAACTGGTGATTTACTGCCTGCTCCTCCAGCAATTCGATAATATTTTGCGCCAGGGCTAATTCATGCATGGGCCAGCTCCTTCATTCAACAATATTTACGGCGACACAAGGATCAATTACCTGTAACTGTTGCGACCACAATGAGAGTGGAATAGTGGCCAGTTCGCGAGCAATGACGCCGTCAGATTGGGCGTGACGTGTGGTAGGCGAGATAATACGGTAATCAAGAATATTGCCTGACGTCGTCAGTCTGGCCTGATGAACTAACCATCCTCGCGCGGTTTCCACTACTGCGATTTTCCAATCGCCATCATCAAAACGATTCCAGCGCAGGGTAGGAAGGGCGCTCAAACTTCGGGCGAGCGTAATGCAGCGGGCCAGCAGACGTAGCGCAGTCGTTTTACCGCTAAGACAACAGGCTGACAGCAGCGGATATTCGATAGCCAGAGGCGAGACATCCAGGGGACCATGGGTTATTAACGTATGGTCCGGGGACGACGCCATCGGTAGTGTAGGTGTAATGATATTCTGTACTGCCGCCAGCCAGCGGGCGGTTTCAGAACGCTCTTGCAAAAACCAGGCTTCCCAGCCCTTTACGCCAGCGGCAAGCCAGGTCTGAGGATCATCGTCAAAAAAGATTGTGCTTGCCAGCGGGGATAACTCTCCGCGACGTAACAACGCCCATTCTTCAGCGGTTGCCTGTCGGTGGCTAAACAGGGGGAGCCAGTCGGTCAACGCGCGACGGAGCGTTTCTCGCGCCAGCTCCTGTTGTGCGGCCTGCATATCTGGCTTCTCTTCAGGAAACAACAGTAAAGCCGCCGCTACGCTGTGTGCCTGAGCGCACAACGTAAACAAACGTGAAATAAGCGTTTTTGCGTATACCGGTGTTGCGCCCTGTAACAAACGACCGATCGGCGCCTCCTGCCAGATAATCCGTAGCGGGTGAGAATAGACGGTCAATCTTTGCACGAATTATTACCTTCATCGATCACCATAAACCCGGACTTACTGGTTTCGCAAACCGGACAGCACCAGTAATCAGGTAACTGGCTGAAGGGCACGCCGGGTGGAATTTGCCATACGTCATCGCCCAGCGCAGGGTCGTAAACCCACCAACATACTTTGCACTCCATGCGCACCACTGGCTCATTTTCTGTGACCGGGTATTCTTTCAACCATTCCAACGTATTTTTTAGCCCCGCGTAGGCATCTTCGATATCGTCGATGCCTGCAACGGCGATATCAGGAATGTCCGCTATCTCAATCATATCTTGCAGTAATGTATTCATATCATTGAAATAATTTACCCGCCATACGCCGGGAAAATGCGTACTTACAATCCGGCATTTACCATATCCGCGTGAAAAAATAGCGCTACAACCTTCGCCTAAAAAATGATCCAGATACTCGCGATCGGCATCGTTTACTGGCAACAGCGTTAAGTTAATGATATGCGGCTCTTTTACCGGCTGTTTTACGCGCTCGGCTATTTCATGCGCGATAAAGGCGCCATTCATCAGTCCCGCCGGTTGTGGCGGCAATTCTGGCGTAATCGTCGGCTGCGGATGCGTCTGCCAGATGCTCTCCGGGATCGGGCCAATGATAATTTCATCGGCAACCCGTTGCTGGTCAGCGTTATATTCACGCACACGCCAGACACCCGTAAAAACCGTCTCCTGAATACGCTGTTCTTTTCCATCGGATAATAGTACCCGGGCGGAGATTTCACCTTCGCCGAGCAGTTGATCCAACAAACCGCTATTCTGTTGCTCAGTGGCATTCAGCTTATAGCTCAGGGGAAATGGGAGCGTTGCCACCGGGTTATCCATATCGCGAATAAGCGTAGTCAGGATGTGTCTGGCAACACGAAGCTCAGCGGGCAACGCCTGTTCCGGTAAAACCGGCGTCAGTGGTAGATTAATGCCGGCGGGGATAGGAAGAAAGTTAAAGTCTTCCTCTTCTGGCTGCGAGCCTGGTCCGGCAATATTAACGACTGGAATAGTTCTGGAATGATTCACGTGTGTTACCTTTCATTCTATTGCGTGATAACGGGAATATCCTGACGATAGCCCGGTGTGGTCAGCAATGCGGCCACCCGCTGAGAGTATTCTTGCCAGCTATATAATCCCGCCAGACTGCCGACAAAACGGTGCTGGCGAAAGAAAAGCAGCGCCGGATATTTCAGAATGCGATACTCCCGGGCGATCAGATCACTCTGTTCGCTATCCGCAAATGCCGCGGTATAAGACGTCGCCGGAAATTGCTTGAGGATCTCCGGGATAATGACCCAACTGTCGGCGACTTCCGGATGTTTGTTGGGGTCGCTTTGCAGCAAAACCAGCACAGTCGGATGCGCATTAATCAACGACGGGAGCGTTTGCGCATCGGTAACCAGAAAGCCTTTATCCGCCAGTGGACAAACAGGATTTTGGGGTGAGATAGTCATTTTTTTAAATGCTCCGGTAATTCAGGCGTGCGAGACAATAAATCGGCAAAACCGGTCAGCGGATCGCTTTGCGTAAGCATGGCCTGTTCCAGCGAGTCCAGCGCCGCCAGTACCTCAACGGCTTCCGCTTCGTCCATTTCTCGTCGTGCTGCGCCGCCAAATGTCAGCAGCCATGCGCCTGCTAAGGGGGGAGCCACAAGCCGAATATCAACGTCGATAAGCTCGCCGTGTCGGTCGCGGCATTTGGCGAACCACTGACCGGGTGAAATAACCTGCACAGGAACGCCAATACACATTATGATTTCTCTCTCTGTAGCACCCGAATATCGCCGACCCGGCAAGCGCTTTGCGCATCTGGCCGTTCATCTTCGTAGCGTTCCATACACAGGCTGTAATGATTGAGTCTCTCAGTGGGCAAGGCCGCTGAAGAGGCGGTGATACCCCATTGCGCCAGCACTTCCTGCGCGAGATAGACCGCAGGCATCAGTTGCGCCTTTACCTGCGGCGTAAGACTCCCGCCATAGTCATCCAGACATTCCGGCTGCACGCCAATCAGCACAATCTCCGATAACTGGCCGCCGGTTAATTGCAGCAATGCCAGCACTTCAGAAAAACTGGTCTGATGTAAACTGAGTTTTTTCGCCGTCAGATAGGCGGGAACCTGTTCATCACGAAACATCGCCAGCGAACCTGGCGCCATACCAAAATCGATAGCATCCATGATTAACAGTTTTTCGGTCTGTTGCAGCCAGGGCAGCAGCGCCAGTCCCTGCGTACCGCCATCAACAACGTCAACTTTCTCGTTATCGGCATACTGTTCAAACAGCTTTTCCGCCGCTCTGACGCCGAACCCTTCATCTGCCCAAAGCAGGTTGCCAAGCCCTAAGATTGTTACTTCTGCCATTGTTATCACCTGAACCAGCGCCAGCCGCTTATCATGACGGAAATCACGCTTTGTCGGCTCATAATGTCTTCGCGGATAGCGGTATAAACATGCGCAATGACGAAGGCGATAATGAACCACATGCCCAGCCGGTGCCAGAAATGTAGCGCGAGGCTATCGTTGCCAGTCAGGCGAATCATCCAGCCAAACCATTGATACGCCCAACTGTCTGTTCCAAGCCCTTCGCCATAGAGCGCAAAGCCGCTACACACCATCAGTACGGACATCCAGAAATAGAACATTACCGCCAGTCCCGCTACCGGATTATGTCCATAGTAACGATGGGCCTCTTTTTCGAGGAAAAAATACCAGCGGATTTCGCTGATAACGCCTTTGCGCCAGGCGCGGCGCCAGAACGGAACCAGAAACATCTCCCTGGCGTACTCATTGCCGACACATGCCCAGTAAATACGAAACAGCAGCGCGACAGTAAAAATATACGCCGTGGTAAAATGGATCAGTCGTATCCAGCCCATCCAAAACATAAAGGTCGCTTCACCTTGAATCGATGGCAGGGGGTGGCCAATGAAATATCCTGTAACAGCCAGGACGACAATGGATAACGCCGTGATCCAGTGCCATAAACGGACCGGCGCTTCATAGATATAGTACCCCTGGCTGGTTATTTCTTTGAGATGCATTGAGACCTCCGAATCGTCGTCATCGTACCTGAACCCTGACCAGCTCCCCTCCATGATTATCAATAACATGGGTGGAGCAGGCCAGGCAGGGATCGAAGCTGTGCAGAGTACGTAAAATCTCCAATGGTTGATCGGGAACGGCGAGTTTAGTCCCCATTAACGCCGCTTCGTACGCGCCAATTTGACCTTTATCGTCACGTGGCCCGGCATTCCAGGTTGTCGGTACCACACACTGATAGCTGTCGATTTTCTGATTTTCAATTTTTATCCAGTGCCCCAGCGCGCCGCGCGGCGCCTCGCTGAAACCAACGCCTTTTGCCGATGTAGGCCAGGTATCGGGTTCCCAGAGCGTGACGTTTGCCGTCGCCGTATCGCCGGACTTGAGGTTACGCATCAGACGATCGAAGAAATATTGCAGCGTATTGCCTGCCCATACGGATTCCAGCGCACGCGCGGCAGTACGTCCTAATGTAGAAAAGAGCGCTTCTTTAGGCAGCTTTAATACACTAAGCAGTTGATCCACGGGTTCTTTAAATTCCGGTTTATTTTGATGATATCCAATCAGATAACGCGCCAGCGGACCTACCTCCATCGCATGTCCCTTCCAGCGCGGCGATTTAATCCATGAATATTTAGCGGACTCATCCACCTGTTCGATAAAGGTTTTTGTGCCTTTATAGTGTTCGCCCATGACCAGTTGCGGTTCGGTCAGACCATCCCAAGGATGCAGGCCCTTATCGTTATTGCCGTTACCATAGGTATACCAGGAGTGAGTGACAAACTCCTGGATCTCATCGGGGGCGGTTAAATCGACAGGATGAATTTCGTCGAAACGACCGTTAATGATAGCCCCACGCGGAAGCAGAAGATTACTGGCGGAATAATCGTTAGGGTTATCCGGAAACTCGCCATAAGCCAGCAGGTTCATGCTCGATAACCCGCCGCCGATTTTTGCCCAGTCTTTGTAATAACTGGCAATCAGCAAGACGTCCGGAAGATAAACCTGTTCGCAGAACTGGCGAGCTTTTTGGATGATGGAACTGACAAGGTTCAGGCGTTCCATATTCACTGCGCCGACCGCGCCCGTTTCGTCAAGGTTGATGGCGCAAGGAACGCCGCCCACCAGCCAGTTAGGATGCGGGTTTTTACCACCGAAAACGGTGTGAATTTTTACGATCTCTTTTTGAAAATCGAGTGCTTCAAGATAGTGGGCGACCGCCAGCAAATTGGCTTCCGGCGGAAGTTTCATCGCCGGATGTCCCCAGTAGCCATTACGGAAAGGGCCAAGTTGACCGGACTCGATAAACCGCTTCAGTCGATTTTGCAAATCGCGGAAATATCCCGGCGAGGATAGCGGCCATGCGGAAAGGCTTTGCGCGATGGCGGAGGTCTGATGCGGGTCGGCTTTCAGGGCGGCAACCACATCAACCCAGTCCAGCGCGTGCAGATGATAAAAATGCACCAGGTGATCGTGAACGTGTAGCGTAGCCTGCATCATATTACGGATACAGTTTGCGTTGTCCGGAATCGCGATTCCCAGCGCATTTTCTACGGCACGGATTGAGGTCAGAGCGTGTGTACCGGTGCAGACGCCGCAAATGCGTTCAACGAATGCCCAGGCGTCTCGCGGATCGCGACCTTTCAGGATAACCTCAAGGCCGCGCCACATGGTGCCGGTCGACACGGCGTTAGTAATGACATTATTACTGTCGATATTCACTTCGCAGCGCATATGCCCTTCGATGCGAGTAACCGGATCGACCACAATTCGTCGTCCGCTATTGTCCAGCGTAAAACCCTGAGTCTGATAAGGATATGCCATAATTATTTTTTCTCTTCCGGAGCGTTTTCTGATGACGTGTTGTTTTTATTGCGGGCATGTTTTATGGCGCTCACCGTGGCGTGAGCGATGGCGGCAGCGCCCGCGACGCCGGCAACGCCCAGTCCGATTTTATCGGCGGTAGCCTCAATGCCGGTTTGCGGAATGCCCGTTGCCCGGCTGTAAAAAGAACCGTAATCCCAGAATCCATCTTCCGAACATCCGAGGCATCCATGACCTGACTGGATAGGAAAAGACACGCCATCATTCCAGCGAACGGTTGAACAGGCGTTATAGGTGGTCGGGCCTTTACAGCCCATCTTGTACAGGCAATACCCTTTTCTGGCACCTTCGTCATCCCACGCTTCCACAAACTGACCGGCATCGAAATGCGCGCGTCGGTAGCATTTGTCATGAATTCGCTGGCCATAAAACATTTTTGGTCGTCCAAGACGATCAAGGGGAGGGATGCGATCAAATGCCAGCATATAGGTGATAACGGCGGACATCACTTCAGGTATAGGCGGGCAGCCTGGCACTTTAATAATGGGTTTATCGGTAATTAATTTGTGAACCGGCGTGGCTTTAGTTGGGTTGGGACGGGCTGCCTGCACGCAGCCCCATGATGCGCAGGACCCCCAGGCGATAATCGCTTTAGCATCCGCGCTGACGCGTTTTAACTTCTCCAGGAACGGCTCGCCAGCCAGTATGCAAAACATCCCATCTTCATTCAGCGGCGCATTACCTTCCACGGCAACGATATAATTTCCTTTGTACTCGCGCATCACATCCGCCAACGCCTGCTCGGCTTGTTGCCCTGCGGCGGCCATAATGGTGTCGTCATAATCCAGGGAAATGAGCGACAGAATGGCATCTTTTGCCAACGGGTGCGCAGAGCGAATGAAAGACTCGGTACAGCAGGTACATTCAAGACCATGCAGCCATATCACTGGCGTACGCGGTTTATTCTCCAGGGCATAAGCTATCTGAGGAATCATCGAACTGCTCAGGCCTAAAGACGTTGCGGTAAGGCTGCAAAACTTGAGGAAGCTACGCCTTGTCACGCCGTGTCTACGCATAACTTGATAAAATGTATCTTGTGTTTGCATAACGTTTATCCCAAACCACTATAGTTAGTGTGGGCATCATATGTTGCATTTCTTGTCTTTCTCAACGTGTTTTAGTAGCAATTATGTTTCTAATTCGTAACAACCGATTACATGTGTGCTACTCACATTACTCAAAAACATAAATTAATTTAATGTTATTGGTGATGTGGAGTAAATATAGCGTTGTGAAGGTATCTCTTAATGTTGATAAGATTTATTTATAACATGGTGGGATTTTTTTAAATGGTCACACGGATAACGCGTTTCATGTTAGTTCGCTGTGTTTAACTCTCCTTTAAACCCGTCAGTTAAATTTATTAGCTTGTAAAATAAGATCACAATTAATTACGTGCTGCATAACCATTGATAGATTTAATTTAATATATTCATCCAATCCATTCTACAAACAAGGAGAGCATGATGAAAAAAAGTAAAGCAATGTTATTTATCGCTCCGGCGCTGTTTTCATACGCCCTGGCTGCACAGGCCTGCACAACCCTTGCTATTCAGGATAAACAAGGCGATGTTTTTCATGGACGTACGCTGGAATATATGCAGGATTTACCCTCATGGTTAACGTATTATCCGGCGGGAACACAGTTTGATAAAAAAACGCCGGATGGCAGTCAGGGAGTGAGCTATCAGGCGAAATATCCGATACTGGCCATTACTTCCACCATTACTGATGGCGATAGCAGAGACATACTTGAAGGCATGAATAGCGCGGGATTGTCATTTAGTGAAAACATGATCATGAATGCGCAGTTGCCGCCATTGCCCGCGAATGAATATAAACAGGCAATTCCTGTCACCTCGTTGGGAGAATGGGCGCTGGCCCGTTTTGCTACTGTCGGCGAGGTAAAACAGGCAATAAAAGAGGGTAAATTCTGGTCACCGGAACTGCATCGGTTTGGCGATCTTAAATCGCCATTTCATTATGCGTTTTACGACAAGAAAGGAGGAAGCATTGTCGTTGAAGTGGAAAATGGCAAATTCCATGTCTATGACAATCCCACTCGCGTGATGACAAATGGTCCCGCATTCCCCTGGCATCTGACAAATCTGAATAACTATACGCAATTAACCAATGTGGACCGCTCTTCAGGCACACTGGGCGGGATAAAAGTGATGCAGCCTGATAGCGGGATTGCTATTGCAGACTTGCCATCGTCCGATACGTCGGTTTCCCGTTTTATACGCGGCGTTTATTACACCACATATGCGCCGCAAGCGACATCCGCCCACGATGCAATGAATACGCTTGCGCATATTATGAGCCGTTTCGATCGTCCGAAAAATATTACGGTTGATTATATGGGGAGTGAAGGGGAAGGCAACGCCACCCGCAAACCGGTCTCAGAATATACGGTTTGGACAACGCTGTCTGACTTAACGCACGGTGAGATGATGGTGCGCGGCTACAATGATATCAACTATAAAACCTGGTCTCTTTCTCAGTTTAAGAACGCGACTGCGCCCGTGTTCGAGAAAATCAACGTCAAAGGATAAATCGCTCGTCTCGGTTTAGGTTCCCCGGTAGTCTCAGCGAAGGTAATGGAGACTACCGGCGGTTGCTTCTCTTTATCATGCACGGTAATTAATTATCACGATCACCAGCGCCAGGATGGTATGCTAAATCCATTCAAAATCCCCTGGATATGGATTGGAGGGCGCATGGTTATACCTGAGGTCAGGCAGGAGAGGCTCTATCAGAAGATAGCCAACCTCATCATTAAGCTGATCAATGATAATATTTTTCCCCCGGGAACTTTTTTACCGCCAGAACGCGAACTGGCAAAACAGCTTGGCGTGAGCCGCGCCTCCTTGCGAGAAGCCCTTATTGTACTGGAGATCTCCGGATGGATCGTGATTCAGTCCGGTAATGGGGTTATCGTTTCAGATAAAAAACACCTTGCCAGCGACTATACCATCGAAGAAATTTTCTCTACTCGCGAGCTGGTCGATAGCCATTGTGCGCGCTTAGCCGCACAAAACGATAACGTTGACGTCATCAACCAAATAGAGGCGATTTATCATCGTATGGATCAAGCCATTAACGATAATAACGTCCACGGCTTTTACTCGCTGGATAAAGAATTTCACCTTGCGATCTCTGAGGCCAGCCGTAACCGGGTGTTGTTCGATATGTCCCGTATGTTATGGGAACAACGGATTAATATCCCTTATGCCGGGCTTGATGAGCAGTCTGGAGACAGAAATGTTTTACTTAATCTCAACAAACAACATAAAGCGATAGTGGATGCGATGCGCCAGTCTGATGCTGACAGCGCCTATGAGGGATCTCTGGAACATTTACGCTATGTGAGAAAGATTGTCGGCGGCTAAGTTTGTCGATGAATAACACCGCATGGCGGTCATGCCATGCGGTAGAACTCGCCGTAAATCAATGGAAAACAGCATTAATCTTTAAGTAGCGCTCCGGATAGCGATCAAGCTCTTTAACTGCATCAGGGATCTCATCAAGATTGACGATCTTACTGACAACATCTTGCGGATTAATCTCCAGCGTTGACAGCATGCGTAATGCCTCATCAAATTCACCGGCACTGGTGCGGGAACCGCGTAAATCCAGTTCTTTGTAGGTGATCAGGTTCGTCGGCAGCGACGTTTCCTGTTTTGGCCATCCGGTAAACGAAATACGACCAGCAAACGATGCTAAATCAAGCGTATTTCGAATAGCGCTATTTGCGCCGGAAGCTTCTATCACGACCTGCGCCATGGTGCCGTGGGTGATATTTTTAATAGCGTCGATAACCTGATCGTCAGCGGCGTTCAGCACATAGGGAACGCCAAGCTTTTGCGCATAGCGTAGCCTTTCTTCCACAATATCGATCAGAATAGGCGTTGCCTTGTAATGACGCGCGCTTAATGCCGCCATAAGACCAATGGCCCCCGCGCCGATGATGGCAACATATTCCCCGGCCTTAACGTTTGCCCGATGCAGCGCGTGCAGAGCGATGGTCAGCGGTTCTGCCAGCGGCGCCATTTCAGAAGGTACATTATCTGGTATTTTATGAATTAAATGTGCGGGATGAGTAACCACCTCCTGCATTGCGCCATCGACATGCACGCCAATGACGTTTAAATTTTCACAACAGTTAGTTCTGCCGACAGAGCAAGGGTAGCAGTGACCACAATAAATATAGGGGTCAACAATCACGCGGTCGCCTTTTTTAATATTGTCCGGCATTCCGGCGCCTTCCTGAAGAACAATTCCGGTCACTTCATGCCCAATAATTCTTGGGTA
Source organism: Salmonella sp. JXY0409-18 (assembly GCF_020268625.1). NCBI lineage: Bacteria > Pseudomonadati > Pseudomonadota > Gammaproteobacteria > Enterobacterales > Enterobacteriaceae > Salmonella > Salmonella sp. JXY0409-18. The sequence continues at coordinate 2,307,900 of NZ_CP084216.1, read as the reverse complement.
AGTAACAAGTGGGTTCGTTCCACGAAAAGCCCCGATATCCGATCCGCAAATGCCTGCAGCATCAACCTTAATTAATACTTCATTTTCTTTCTTATGGGGATAATCCACCCAGCGGGTTTCAACTTCACCAGGCTTATTAATGAACACAGCTTTGACTTTCATTGGCTTTGAATCCTTTACTTTTTACAAACACGAAGACCAACAGGCTTGAAACGATAGCGATAGCACCAGCCAGATAGAACGCATAGTCATATTTACCGCTAAATTGAACGATAAAACCGGTGACAAGCGGACCGATAATACCGGATATATTAGCCAGGCCATGCATGGCTCCGCCGACGCTCCCTACCTTATCTTTATGAACAACATCCTGAATAACCGCCCAATAAATTGGGCCCGTTAAATAGAGCAGGAAGAGTGAAACTGACATGAGCGTAATTGCGCTACCAATAGTGCTAACAGTACCGGAAACGGCAACACATACCGCTGCGCCTGCCAGACATACGCCCAGAATAAGTCGACGTGAGAGCAGAGCATTACCGGTAATCCGATAAATTACATCAGAACAGACGCCGCCGAGCACCATACCAATGGCGCCGATGACCCAGGGAATTACCGTGGCGATACTAATTTCTTTAATATCGAGATGTAACGAATGGTTCAGGTAACTTGGGAACCAGGTCAGGAAGAAAAAAAGAATATAGTTATAGCTGAAAAAAGCCAGAGTTGTCGCCCATACCATTGGTTGTTTCATGTAATAGCCGAGTGAAGGCGTAGCCCGGCCATCATCAGATAAAATAACGTCCTCATGATTTTCAAAATCAATGCGTTCTTCCGGCGCCAGGCGTTTACTCATTGTTGGCTTATCGCTAACGATAAAGTACCAGAGCAGTACCCAGGCCAGGCCAAATAAGAAAATAATGCCAAATGCGGGGCGCCAGCCTAAGGATAACGCCAGCAGGCCCACTATCGGCCCGGACACCGCGCCGCCGAGCGGGGAACCGGCGCTAAAAATTCCGATCGCCGTGGCAGACTCCTTTCGGGAAATCCAGTTATTGATGATTTTATTTCCGGCAGCGCTGACCGGTCCTTCAGCCATACCGAAAAGAACGCGCACGATAAGCATTGTCCACAATCCGGTGACTAAACCAGTTAAGCCACAAAATACAGACCATAGTAACGCTGCGATGAGAAAAACCGTTTTTGGCCCAACTTTATCGCTGGCCCAGCCACCAATAAAATTAAACAGGGCGTATCCGATAAAAAATGCGCTGAAGATCATTCCCATCTCCGCGGCGTTAAATCCTAACTCCTTTTCGATCAAGGGGGCAGTTATCGACAATGCTGAACGATCCATATAGTTGAGCATGTAAACTATAAATAGAAGAAAAACGATAAGCCATCCCATTGTTTTTCTTTTCATGATTAATCCTCTTATTGTGGTCTAGCGGCCTGACCACAATATTTTAAGGTTATTTTCAAATCACCTCTCTTGTGGTTAGAACGTGATCAATATAACAAAAATTTATCGCAGAGGATTTTTATCCATCGCAAGCGTGATGGATAAAATTCTTTAAAATCAGATAATTACTTGAAAATTCAATCGGGGCTATCGTTTTCCCCTAATCCACGCCCCGGTAACGTTTGACATGCGGCGTTAACAGAAGGTGGCGCTGTCTGTGGGTATTTTTCATCGGGCGTAATATAAACCTGACTCGTGGCGACATAGCCATCATTAAAAGTGGCTTCGATATAGGTAGCTTCCCAACCTGTCTTCGGTTCATTTAACGTAATACTGATCTTATTGTTGGCGGGAATATCTATTGTAAGCGGCTGATAGCGGATGCCACAGGCATAACGGAAATCACGCGCATTTGGATTGTTGGCTGTCCAGCGAACGACTTTTACCGGCGCTTCTGAGAAATAGACCGTAAGAAGATGGTGGTGAATAAGGCCGATCAACTGTGGTAATGTTTTTTTACTTTGAAACCTATTAATAAATGGAACGAGGCTTTCTTCAGCGAACTGGTTAATTGAGTAGTGGTTCATATTAGGCACTATACGTAATGATTTTACGCCAGGGAGTTTGCTATAATAAAAGCGAGTATTGTCTGGTACGAAAAAATCATCGCCGCTTGCATTAATAATATATTTCGGTATTGCAAGGCGGGGTTGATAAATAGTGTTGAGATATCTTAACGGATCTATTATTTGCCTTAGCTGGGTAAATGTGGGGGATTTTATTTTCTCATCTATGCCTTGCTGGTAGTAGGGGTAGAATGTAATGGGCCAATTTCCACCGTATGATTGATAAATATGCTCAAGTGAAGCATCAATATCAAGTAGATCAATGGCGAAGGGAACAATTGCTTCAACATCAGGATCGGCAATAGCTGACAACCAGGTGGTCCACCCACGCTTTGAAATACCTGTAATGATAAAGGAATTTATATTCCATTGCGTTAACTCCTTTTTTGCTAATCTCATCGCTTGCGATAGGGCAGTGACCATAGGAATATTTAAGGGCATTAACTCACGTTGCTCCGGCGCTTCCATAAATAATGCCCAGCTTCGGGAAACGCTCTCGTCCTCTTTCAGTGGTTTTTTATCATCCTGAAAGGTTAAATATTGGTTAGGTATATCACTCACTGATATTACGATGGTATTCGTATCACGGGCGATGCTTGCCAGTGTTTCCTGGGGGAAATCACCGGGTTTACCAGTGATTTGTACGCCTTTATCATAATTAATTCCGTTGTTTACAACCACCAAAGCATGGTGCTCTTTTGCCGTTTCAGGGATATAAATATCAACGTTATGTCGCCATTGCGCAGGGGTTACCATGTCATCTGGCGACCAGTGTTGCGATAATAATTCATAGTGTCTGACTACCACCTGTGCTAATGGAGCTGTACTAATCAAGGTATATTTTAGCGGTGTGCCTGAAATCTTCTCCCGGTAGTCGGGGAGAACATGAGACAAATCACACTCCGGGCTGTTTCGACAAAAGAAGATGTTGTTATGAAGTAGTGTATAAACTTTTGTAGAAATAAAAAACAGTACGATAACAACGAGATATATTTTTTTCATGCTTTCCCCGCGCTTTACAAGGGCAAATGCCAACCAGCATAATTTCCATAAATACCTCTTAAACATTCAATATAAGTACAATACTTTTGATAAATAAGGGAAGAAGGGAGTAATAATGCTTGTGACGTTGTCACATTATTCTGTTTCTGGTTTCGCTATTAGCACTGAACTTTTTGAAAGGTAAATCATTGCCGTCACCAGACCAATAATGGCGACAGAGATAGCTATACCGATCCAGACACCATACAGGGCATAACCCAGGACAAATCCGCCCAATACGGGGGATATAAAATCAGCGATTGCGATTAATGCCTGCGCCGTTCCGATGACGATACCTTGTCGGGCAGGCGATACATGGACGGACAAGGCGGCAAGATAAGTGGGTTTGGCTAGCGCATCAGCGATACTAATACAAACGATAGCAAAAATAAGCACTGGTATGGTCGTGGCGATACCCGCAGTGAGAAATCCAGTACAAAGAAGGGCGAAGATTAGAATAATTAGCTTTCGCTCCGAAAAATATTGGCTCACCCAACCTAACAGAAATAGCTGAACGAAAATATTAATAACCCCGTCCGCCATTAACAGGTAGCTTAACGCTTTTGGCCCAAAGGGAAGCCCATTCCAGATGAAGGTGTCAGAAAGAAAAACAGGTAATTGTGAAGAGTACATGCCATAGGCGAAGAAATGACAAAGCATTACGATGATTAAGACGCGAAGGACTGGCATCTTTAAAATAGCGCGGGCAGATAACGCCGCTATTTTATCTGCGGTACGTGATGTTGTGGACGGGTCTTTTAACCCCCAAATCGCGACCAGGGCAGACCCAAGGACAAGTATAAAGGCGGCGTAGATCGGCGCGCTCAGACTGATACGCGATAGCCACCCTGAAACGCCTGCCCCGACAATACCGCCTAAACCAATGCAGCCTGTGAGGATACCGATTGCCTGGCGCCGATTTCTGACGTGCGTACAATCGGCAATATAGGCTGCGGCGGCTGACAAATTCCCGGCGCTAATGCCAAAAAGCGTGCGGGCGAGCAGGATAAACAGGATACATTGCGCGTTGGCGAGTAATAGTAAACTTATCGCCGCAATAGTCAGCGTGATAATCAGTATTCGCTTGCGGCCAACGCGATCGGAAAGGTGGCCAATCAGGGGCGCCGCACAAAATTGGCTAAAAGCCTCAGTGGCGATGATGATTCCAATGATAAGCGGCGAACCGCCCATCTCGCGGATATAAAAAGGCAGTACCGACATCACTGCCGCTGTACTGGCGGCGTAAAGGCCGACAAGCAGGAAAACAGGCAAAATACGCCGCTTGTTGAGCGGGGTGATAGTTTCGCTGTCGGTGTTCTCATAGACATTAGTATTCATCTTTAATCCCTATGGCAAAACGAGAGAGATAATTTTCAATATCGTTGCACTGTTTGCTGTGAAAGAACGCGCCGACATAGCCATCGGGTCGGATCAGCACGCATTGACCCGGCGCCAGTTGATAGGACTCCCGGAAGTGCCCCAGGGTATCGATGAGTTCGTCCTGCTCGCCAATGTGATGAATACGCAGACCTCGCCGCGCATCGATGACCTTACCGTGGGTTTCGTAGGCCAACAGATTCCAGTCCGGACCTTGTAGTAACTGAAATAATCGTAATGATTGGCCGCCGGCGCCCAAAAGAGGAGCATCCGGCGCTCTTTCTCCCGCTTGTAACCCATGCTGACGTTCGGGCAACGTGTGGGCTAAGGGGGAGTTGGTATACTGGATGTCAAGTTGTTGAACGTCGCGTTCTCGTTTGATGCCGCCCTGTTTTTGAGAGTCAAGTAATCGGGTAGAAAGGTGGAGCAGTGATTCGGCTACCGGACGGCGTTCCTGTTCATAGCTATCGAGAAGCTCTTCTCCTGCGCCCCGCAGCGAGGCTGCCATTTTCCATCCCAGGTTATAGGCATCCTGGATGCTGGTATTTAACCCTTGCCCACCCGTCGGCGGATGCACATGAGCGGCATCACCGGCTAAAAATACCTTACCCACACGGTAATGTTCCGCTATGCGCGCATTCATCTGGTACTTCGATACCCAGGGAATCGAATGGATGCGAACATCCTTCCGCCCGATTCGCTCAGTAAGAAAAGCCGTGAGCACGTCGGCTGAGAAATTCTGCGAGTCGTCCGGGGCCAACAATGCCTGGATTTGAAAGAGCTGCGTGCCGGCGAGAGGGCAAATCATTATCATCCGCGCCATATCGCCATCGTTAAAATGGTGCCATACATCCCGGTTCAGACCGGAAAGTGAAGCGTCAGCCACAAGCGCATGGATTCCCAACGTATGGCCGGGGAAGCTGACGCCTAATTTCTTTCTGACAAAGCTTCCGCCGCCATCCGCGCCTATCAAATAATGAGCGATGATGACCTCTTCTCCAGCCGGCCCGGCAACATACGCGGTGACCGTGCGTGGGGTTTGCGCAAAATGTCGTAATTCGCAGCCGAACTCCACCCGATGTCCCCACGCTTTTAATTGCTCTCGCATAATCGTTTCTGTCACGTTCTGTGGAACCATCAATGGCAGATGGTAGGGTTCGGCGTGGGTCGGTTTTGTATGATGCGCAATATCTGAATCTACATAGCTTCCGTCGTGACGGTAGGTTCGTAATCGGGGATAGAGTCCGCCGGCGGCGATCACTTTATTGAGTATTCCAAGATCCTCGAAGATTTCTTGCGTTCGCGGCTGAATACCTTTACCGCGGGAGCCGGTAAAAGGCGTCGTTCTTTTCTCAATCAGGCGAAATGAGACCCCGTGACGCGCCAGTTCGATGGCTAAAGTAAGCCCGGTTACGCCAGCGCCGCAGATCAGTACATCTGTAGTGGTGTATCTTGTCATCGTCTCTCCGATATGTGTATTATGCACATAAGAGGAGACATGCTATGTCAGAAAATAAAAATGTGCAAGATACACATATTTCCGAGCAAATGAAGGCGCTTCACGGTGCGTTGATTCGCGTGGTGAGCGCGCTTAACCGGCCTCGTAATGATGAGAAATTAATTGCAGAGGCGGGGATTCAACTCGATCGTGCGCTATTTTCGATCCTTATTAGTATCGAACGTTTAGGGCCGATTGGCGTTGTTGAGTTAGCCGAACGTGCCGGTCGTGATTATACGACGGTAAGCCGACAGGTCGCCAAACTGGAGAAGTTGGGGTTGATAATACGGCAGCATAATGCCATCGATCGTCGTATACGCGAGGCCGTTATTTCCCGGACAGGAAAGGCGATGACGGAGCGTATAGACGCTGCGCGAGAGCAAATGGGCAAAGTTGTTTTTAAAGACTGGCCTCAGGATGAACTTGATGTCTTTGTTCGGTTAATGCAAAAGTTTGCCGATGCAATGGATAGCGATGCTCCAATGCCGGAATAAGCAAAAGAAAAGGGCGGTCAAATCCGATCGTCCAGGTTAATATCGGTATCTGACATTGATTAAATAGCCAGCAAAGTAAATATAACAACAACATTTATCGAGTTAATTTTCACCCTTTGAAAGGCTAACGTATACTGCAGAATACGGCTATATAACAATCGCCGTATCAATGGTTTTTCAAAGGGTAAATATATGCTTACCGAAAAATATAATTTTCGCATTACCGATCAGATGACTATCCCACTCAGACCTCATTGGATAGCCAATGATTCATACAGGGAAAAGTGTAAAATGCTTGTCCTCAACCGGAGTAAAGGGGAAATTCATAAGGTAGACTTTAGTAAAGTAACAGATTATATCAAAGAAGGTGATGTAATCTGTTTTAACGACAGTACTATAATAAACCATATGTTTATCTGTAAAACAAGACGGAATAGATTAATTAAAATTGTTTTAGAGGGATTTTTACCAAATAATAGAGTAATTATTTCCGGACTTTTAAAAGAAAGACTTAACGCGAATGATGTTTTCTATTTGGTTGATAACCCTGGAATTTCCATTAAAATAGAGCAAAAGTTTAGCGAAGAGAGCCAGTACCGAGCCGTCGTGGAAAATCATGAGGCCTTAATTTGCTATTTAGCCAGTCATGGTGAGCGTCTTGATGAGTATGTGGACTCCAGCTTGTTTTATAAATATCCAGATGCTTACCGTTCCGTTTTTTCTAAAAAGTATGGCTCTTTGGAAATACCTTCTGCCGGCATTCATTTTACCTGGGATCTTATCCAAAGAATCAAAGATAAAGGTGGGTTAATATCTTTTATTACTTTACATGTTGCATCAACAGAAATGTTGTCCAACAGAAAAATACAAACAAAATGTGTAGAGGAAGTGACTATCAACGAAGAATATTACGAGGTTTCGCAAGCAACAGCGGATATCATTAATACTGCGAAGCAAAATGGCGGACGTATTTTTGCCGTAGGAACTACCGTTACACGATGCCTGGAATCCGCGTATTCGAGGGAGCACAATTGCCTCAAAGCAAGTTCTGGCTGGACTGCACTTTATATACATCCAGGCTATCAACTGAAAGTGGTTGACTGCCTGCTAACGAACTTACATCAGCCAAAAACGACGCATATGGTGTTAACCGGTCAGTTTGCTGGGGTTGATCTACTCATGAAGGCCTATGCCTCAGAAGATATCCAGTCATGTCAGTTCGATATGTTTGGTGATTGCATGTTAATCATACAGGATGAAGGGCAGGGATGAATAAAATAAAACCGGTACACATAATGCTACCGGTTTTACCGAGAATAAGCATCAGGGGATTCGGGCAATAACCTTTATTTCGAAATCAAAGCCGGCCAGCCAGGTAACGCCAACAGCGGTCCAGTTAGGATAAGGGGGATGGGCAAATATCTCCTGTTTCACCGCCATAACGTCGTTAAGTTGTTGCTCTGGATCGGTATGGAATGTGGTGACATCCACTATGTCATCGAATGTGCATCCTGCTGCAGTCAGTGTTGCTTTCAGGTTTTCAAAAGCAAGCCTCACTTGTTTTTGAAAATCAGGCTCCGGCGTGCCGTCTGTGTGACTGCCTACCATACACAACGTAGGCCATAGTTTCATATACGTGACATATGTCAAGGTGCCGTCACATAAAAGAACTGAGCCTGTTTGTCGTATCGCTTGACGGGGAAAGAGGGCATTTCCTGAGTGATTAGCTTCTGTGTTGTGTCACTTTGTAGACGGCATCATTTTCACGCTTTCCAACACCAATGACAGTTACCGTGATAATTTCATCTTCGACGCTGTACACCAGTCTGTATCCTGCACCACGCAGCTTAATTTTGTACTGATCCTTTCTTCCATGTAATTGAGAAGCCGGAACCCGAGGGTTTTCAAGCCGTTCCCTTAGCTTTTTTTTAAACTGTTCCTGTATGGTATGACCCAGTTTTTTCCACTCTTTTAGTGCTGATTCGTTAAATGCCAGCTTATAAGTCATCAATGTTGACCTCAATGACGCGTTCATTCGCACGCTCATCGATAATACGACCGAGTTCTTCATCCTCAAGAATATCCATAAGATGAGCATAAAGTGCCGGAGGCACACAGTAGAAAGCCGGTTCATTACGGTTAAGAATGGCAACTGGAGCGCCATCTCCGGCATTGAAAGTTCCCATTGGATCACGTTTCAGTTCTGTAATGCTTGCTGCAGTAGTCGTTAAAATTTGAAATGCCATAATTTACCTCCTGGTTGATGACTAAATATAGCACCTTTAATAGTACTAATAAAAGCATCCTTCACGAAGGGGATTCAGCTCCAGCCCGGTCAGTGATGCGGGCAGCTGACGGTTTTTTCAAGGCTAAGTTCAGATGTCCAGAACCTAACTGCTTGTATCGATTACCAGGAACGTTAACAGCGTGCGCACCAGCTTGCCATTGTCTAATTCAAGCACACGACAAACAAATGTGTTATAACAATCCTATAAAGTGGTTGCATTGCCAATGCATAAAGTTAATTTAATCAGGAAATTAGAGTATGGATACAGTTGAAGAGCTTAATAGCACTTATTTTTATGCCGGACGTTCAAATCTGACTGCTAGTCAGTTGCTGTTTATGATTTTCTGCGAAAACACTGCCAATCAGTTGGGTGTTCAGGATTTTGGGGCGATAGTGTCTATTGTGGCTGGATTGAATGTTTTGCCTACGCGGACAAAACCGCGTGGTGCTATTGAGGGTACATCGTTAGCTTCCCGTGGTTCTCGTAAAGTATTTGGTATTGCTAAATTTCCTTGGGGAATACAGTTGCCATCTGTGATAGGTGGATACCCGCCATCAACGTTAAAAATAAAAATGGTTGCGAAAATTAGCGCGTTTACCGGTCGTGCTATACCTGTTGTCGGATGGATTATTCTGGCCTCTGACGTGTCGCAGATTGCATATCGTACAGTCAGGGATTACAACCGTATTGCCAGAGGAAGCGATAAAATATGGTAAGTGATACTCTCGAACAGCGGATTTATGAACTGGTAAGAAGCCATGATGGAATTTACCCTTTTAAGAAAAAAGAACTGACACCGTCAACAGATGTGGATTCAGATTTACGGTTGGAAGATGATGAAGCACTGGCATTGATGGATGATTTTTTTACGACATTTAATGTAGATAGAGGGAATTTCTCGATCACAACATACTATCCGCCAGAACCACCGCTAAAGCATTTGCTTAATCCGTTTCGCAAAAACGATATTCCTCAGGTGCCGGAGTTCACGATAGGTATGCTCATTGAGTCTGCCAGGGCTGGTCGCTGGTTGTATGACTGATTCACGCTGGGGGGCTGCTTTTAGCCCTCTGCTATTCTTGTTATTGCAAGCTTAAAATGTCACCTGTTTTAGCCAGTTTAAAATGTCACTTTCTAAGCACTCACCCCCTTGTACCCACACTCATTTGGCGCGATTATCAGTATTATCTTGCCTGGAGGGCTCTATGCTTCAATCTCAACCAACACCAAAAGTATTCATATCATATTCTCATGATTCAACTGCTCATAAGGCCTGGGTTCTTACTCTCGCAACCAGATTAGAGGGAAATGGTGTTGCAGTTACTCTTGACCAATGGGACTTGAAAATCGGAGGTGATTTACCACATTTTATGGAATCAGGGCTTAGTGACTCGGACCGTGTAATTGTTGTTTGCACTGATGAATATGTCAGAAAAGCAAATGCAATGCAAAGTGGTGGAGTGGGCTATGAAAAAATGATTATTACTTCGCAAATTATGAGAGACTTAGGAAGCAATAGAGTCATACCTATAGTTATTAATAACGAGCAATCAAATGTGCCGACATTTGTAGCAACGCGTTTATGGTTAGATTTTTCATCAGAAAATTACGAACAAAGCTATAGACAACTTATCGCAGATTTGTGGGGAGAAAGTGTTCAACCACGGCCACCACGTGGTGAAAACCCTTTTAATCGGCAACCTGTGGCAGTTGAACCTATAGTGTTTGATATTCCAGAGAGCTTTGTTAGTCCTGCCTTAACGAATACTGTTACATTCAACCCTACGCTGAACAACGGAAAATTCTGGGTTGGTGCTGGAGATATGGCTTTCGAGCTATCTTGGTCCAGATGCAGCAAAGGAAGTATATGGATATACAATAGACAAGAAAGCATTCATTCTTTGCGTATTCCAACTGGAATTACTGAAATTGAACAAATTAATAATGCCGAATGTAACTCGTTTTACAATGAAGATAGTTCCACTTCGTTGAAGGAAGGGGAATTGGCTGTATTGCAAAATAAAAATGGATATTATTTAGCAGTAAAAATAGAACGAGTTCTCTATCGTGGTAGACATGCTGATGATAGAGATGAATTAATTTTTAGCTACGTAATTGCACCTGCCAAAAGTATATCGTTTAGTAGGCACGTATAAACTTCATTCATCGACGATAACCCCTAACTTCAGAGGAGTGCGGGGTTATGTCTTTGGAGTGGGGAGGGGGCTAACGTTTAAGGCTGGATCTGAACTCTTCAGGGTTAGCCAGCGGCTCTCAATTGCTCCTGAACCCTGGCCTGTGCGCGTCGTTTAGGCATCTTTTTGCTCCGATCACGCTTACCATCGCGTTCGAGTTCATCCATTTTTCTTTGCGCCAGCTTCAGAACAGCCCCAAGGCGTTTGTTATCAACGATTTGCCCTTGGTCGACACATTCCAGTTTGTCGAACACCTGATATTTGAGTGAACGTTGACCCTGAAAATACCATGCTTGTCACTGTAGAACGCCAGGGGTTTGCCGTGTTGCTCAAGATTTTCTGCGGCCAGTGTTGGTCCAAAGTCGCTGTAATGATCGTGAAGTAATGAAAGAACACGCAGCTTCAGTGACTCAGGAAGCCTGTGATTACCGGGGCGTCCACGCCGAAGGTTTGTCAGGCCAGCAGCACCAGACTCGCGAAAACGATTCATTGAACGCTGTGTCTGACGTTCCGACAGAGCAAGCTGCTGAACTGCATCACGCCGGCGCATGCGCTTTTCAACAACTGACTGAATGACGTTGATCCGACGAAGTTCTTTATCTGACATAGTCACAAGCATCCTGATGTCTCCATGGCCTGAGGATTGGACCCTTTATGCCAGAAAAAGTGACATCCTATGGGTTAAAAGTGACATCAGAATATTGCAGTTACAATTATGGTGCGCATAATGTATTGGATTGTGAAATGGCGTGGAACACGCTATTTCCCCTCAAGACTCATAACCAGATGGCTGCACCAATAAGCGACAAGCTGGAAGCTTGAGCGATAAAGAGCGGAGCGACTGGCGACAGAATTGCTTTGCAATTATGGTGACAGATGCGACAGCATCATGTGTCAATATGCGAAGCAAACAGACTTATCCCACAAGTTGTATTTTGAATCTTTATTATTAATCGTTTGTGATTCAATCAAGGACACTGCATAGCGGCATAGCCGCAGATTAACAATGCCCTTTGTTTAATCACATCACTTCATAGCAGTCAATGAACGGGTTTCTTTCTATCCATTGACGTTGCAACCACTGGACATACTGGATGAAGACATGAACGTCACCATCAATAATGGAACAATGACGCATTATCTTCTTTGTTAATGGGAAGAAGATTGTTGTTCCATAGGGTGTATCAGTGATAATAGTGTGAGTGTTTCCATTCATCACAATCTCATAATCAATTATCAAAGCCTCTTTGGCTTCATCAACAATGGATTCTCGATTCTTGTTTATGGAGTAATAGTCTGACTTGGCTATCTTCATTGCCTGATTTCTCAAACCAGCTTCTTTTGCATTATCACTGGTTGGAATGAAACACATTGTATCTGGTGAGTAATAACGACGATGGGAATAATCTTTATCAAACTCATACTTCACTGGATTATCTTTCCAGTTGCTATATCCGGGAATTGCTGGAAGGTCTGAATAGAAGTTCTGGAAGCAATGCCAGCGTTCACACACAACCACACCTTTGTATCCCTTGTGAACCTGCTTTCCATTTCTGGTGTAGTAGCAACGAGCAATCATATTTTGCCAGAGCACATACTCCTTTGTTCTCTGTCCATATGTCTCGGGAGTGTAGGGGACATAGGTACGATACTGTCCAATTCCGATATAGCCAACACCATGAATAACAGGACGCATTAACGCTTCTCGTCGTTCTTCTTCATTGCCGAAGTCATATGAACGGTCGGCAACTTTTCCAGATTTGATTGCTGAACAATAGGCTTTGGTTGTGTGTCCAGTTTCTTCAAACTGAATGACATAATAACCACGACGATTATGATTGAGCAACTTGCCAAGAATGCGATATCGACCGTAACGATTAGAGGTAAAGATATTGCCTGAATAATAATGAGGATGATTGTAATCTGTGGTGTAATTGTATTTCATCGGATACTCCATAGAATGAATGAGAATCAACAGAAGGAAGAATGAAGTTGGAATGGGTCCTACTTTCATCAACACCTTCAATTCAGGCATTCACTGCATGGAGCTAAAAAAAAATTCATAAATAAAAACGTGGCAATAATGATTAAAAAATAATCATCCATTATTAAGCGCGCTCTATGCCATTCTGAGAGGTTTTAATAATGGGCAATTGAATGACAGGGCTTAACGTCTCACGACGTGCTGTAGCCCTATATAGCGCATTATTTTTAACGCTTCACGCCCTCTAAACGGTCAGCCTCTGCATGACGGCCACAAGCCCGTAGAGATATAATCTGTAGCTTTAATGGGTCATTGAATACATCTTTATCAATAGCTGAATTTGCAGCAGTATGACGAACGCCTGTTACTACATCTGTTGAACGTGCAGAACGAGCTAATGCAGGAGCAACACGATTCCCATGACGGTCAATGTGATACGCACCATTAGCTTTGTTTGCTTCATGCTGCGCTCTGGATAATGGCCATTGTCAGCCTCCTTATATTCTGCTTCGCAGACATGGGATAGTTGTTTTGTTTTCAGGTTGGCTTTACGACTCACGACAGCCTGAGTTTTGGTCTTATTAACCATCTTTCTGAGTTTGCTTTTCATCGTGCAACCAATACTCCATTACTTGTATATTGCATATATGGGATATCACTCTGCGGAGTTGGTATCTGCTCTGGAAGTTTATTTGTAGCCATTGGCTGAACACATTTGCCTGTAGGCAATGGAACCGCGCAAGAGGTAGTTTTCGCATTAAACGTTGGTTTTGTCTGAGACATTGTATTTTTCCTTATGCGCACAAATTTGAATGAAAAACTTGTGCTGGAAGTGGTTGGGTGAAAGAGATGGATTTGTTTTCCTGCAAAGATAAAGAAAGCAATTGCCTTGCTCGTTTCATCCGTTTAGTTCCAACTTTGGATTGTAGTTTGTTGCCCTTTGATTCACGAATCCAGACAGGATGAACGCCTGCTTTTATCCATAGATAACGTGGTGCTGTGATATGCCAGCCACAATGGTTGTCCCCACTAAAGCTTTTGCTGATAACCAGACGGTCTTCATCTTTTAAAAGGCGGGCAATAATTTCATCATTCAGCGCTTTTGCTGAAAAGTAGTGAGGTGAGTTCATTGCATATAACCTCTGGACATATCCTGGTATTGTTCCAGTTGCATTTCTTTCCACGATTTGATTCGATGGTTACAACGAAACTTCCCATTCCCATCAACGATGGCGTAGTGAACTGAACGGTCTGACATTAAGCGTCTGCGTTGCATTTCATTAAGACGAAGAGAAATCTCTTTCGCATTCATCCAGAAAGAATAGTCATTAGTGATTACTTCAATCTGAAGCTTTCCATCTTTCTCCCGATGACATGGCATATATCCATTCTTACTCATAAATCCACCATCACTTGTCAGGTAGAATAATGAAACAAGAGTGCTATTGATTAGGTCATCAGGATATGAAGCCTGAGAAGTTGAACAGCTTGCATGAGAAGTAGGTGAAGAAATAGAATTCATTTATTTCAGTCCTTGTTTAAAAATAGTATTTTTGGTATTACCAAAGAAATGTGACATTATTAGTGGTTAGACCAGATAAGGAAGCCTCTCAATGTCACGGAGAGAGGTTCTGGAATGAGCTAAGGGATTATGAGGGTAGGGAAGAGAAAGCCCTGAGAACGCTGTAGAGTCGTGCCAGATGGGGCATTAGTTGGATGTGAAAGGGATTGTATTCTGTATTATCCACCGAACCCGACTTTGACTAAATACTGCGCGCACTATCTAACTAGTACAATGAGATCAATAAATGATCGCAATTAGGTATTTGTGCGCATTTATATAATTGTTCATAATGTGAGCTAAATTAGCACTTCCGGCTACTGACAGGATTTTTAGCCATTTGTATAATGCCTTTAGCCCTCTGCAAGAGAGCCATGCGGCTTGAGCTGATAACTAAAGATTAAGAGAATAGGAATAAAGAAAAGAAATCACTTCCAACTAATCTTCCAGAACTGCTCTAAAGTTAAGTATTTGCACTATCCCATTCTTACTTCCATTTCTTTTATATATTCCATAATTAATTCTAAGGAAAACAAATGAAACTTTCTAAATGGAAGTTAATGGCTTTGATTATTCCTGCTGCATGGACTTCAATTTCTTACGCTTATGACTGGAATGATGATGTCACCCAAAGAGTTCAGACTCTTATAGGAAATGCCGCTGATAAGTATGTGCAGGGTGATTACGATAGCTACAATTCAGATACTGAAACGGCTATTAATTTGCTATTAACAATAGAGCCTCAACCTCAGTCGCCAGAGCAGATAGATGCAAGAAAGATACAGGCAGCACAACTTGTTGATGAAACGGTAAAGAAAGAAATCATTTCTTTAGAGCAATCTCTTGAGGCAAATCAAGCTAAAGCTGACGCTGAATACCAGAAGATGCAAAGCATGAGCAAGGAAGAAAAAGAACAGGCCGCAGCGAAAGCAGCAGCAGAGAAAGCTTTAGCAGCGAAAGCAAAGGCAGCGCGAGAAAAAGCCGAGGCCACCTCAGATGTAGATGAAATGCTTGGTGAGCTTGGCTCAGGTAAGAGTGCACCTAAAACACACACCAGTACCAGTTCTGGCGGCGCCTCTATGGCAGAAATATCCGCATATACCGCCCAGGTGTCAGGTATGATTCGCAGTAAACTTCCGGCATGGGATACCTATAAAGGTAAGCGGTGTTCTGTAGTTATTCACATGAAACCCGATGGAAAATTAACAGGGACTGATTCATACAATGGCGATAATGATTTCTGTAATTACCTTAAGGAAGGTCTAAATTCAATAGACGAATTTCCAAAAGTGCCTAACCAATCCGTGTACAGTATTATTAAAGACGCGTCTATTAATTTTAAACCTTAACTCAAAAGTGAAAGTTGTTGAGTGTGTGTACAATGGAAGCTGGGAACACTCTCCGCTTTTTGGCAGTCATGAATCCACGATACACACACGCACTACTTTCGATACATTTCACAATACAGGCGCATAACAATTCCTCATAACAAAGAAATGTCATGATAATTGCTTTAGAGCCATGAAAGAGTAGGGTAGCTAGTCCTGAATCTTCCATCCCATTTGCTTTAAGCGAAGCAAGCCAACAGCTTGTATCCAGTGCACCGGAAAGCCGTTAACACTCATAGTCCATCAGCTTGCTTAAGGCTGAAAGATTCTGAATCAATGGGTACAGTTAAAACAACAGCTTCGTAGAAGCAATTACTAATGACATTTCACTATCCGTCTAAGTTGTCTTCTTAGTATTGCTACGCTACTGGTATGGGAGTCAGCCTAGAATGGAGTAGCCGTTGTCATTACAACAACACGGACAGATTTAGCGTCTGGTCTAAGACGTTTGCTACCGATGAAATAATCCATCGCTCTTCGGAGCATCCACTATGGGAGGTCGGACAGCAACAGCCAAAATTGTATAACAATTGTCAGTGTCTAGAATCTTCAAATTGTAAACAAGATTGGCGTGCGTACTGGAATCTCACCAGTGCTACGAAGTTTAACGTTGGGCAGTACAACGAATCTCTGCGCATATCGGCATAGCCGAATATCAGTCTTTAAATGTGAATCCATCACTTTCCCCAAGGTGACGAACTCGACTGACGCATCAGAAGAATTCCAAAATCAACTAATGCCGAAGTGGGCACATAGCCGAAACAAAGAAGAAGCGTTCCAGTTTGCAGTAACCAGAATCACATCCAGCTAATGTCGAGACTTGCACAAGCTAAAAGACGAAACAGGTTTTGATGATGTCGGTCAGGTGAATGAAGAAATCACAACGAGCACAATATCTCGAACGCAGTGAGAGCTTAGCCATAGGAAGTCCTCAATCTGAACCAGAGGGCGCAAGACAATCCAACTGTTATGCGAACTAAACTCTGCACCAATCTGGCTACAATCCTCGTTACCCGACATTAGTGCGCATAATGTATATTATGTTAAATGCACCAGAACATTTAAAAGACATGTTAAGGCGGCTGGATTCGTGCATGTCAAAAAACTTCTGGCCCATAAGTTTGATCCCTTCCCTGCCGTGACGCTGAGCGAATTCTGTTGATTTGCACCCGCTATCCTGCACACGATTTCACGCAGCACACGCCGCTCAGGCATAAAAAAACCGGCTATTGTGTTCGGTTCGTCATTGTCAGTGTGTCAGTCCAGGATGAAATCGTCGCGCAGCGCATCAGCGAGCGCCCACGGCATTTCAGACGTAAAACTCTTTTCATCAAGGCCTGTTTCACGCGCTGCAGATAACACGGCATCGCCGTAGGACTCAACAGCCATTTCCGACAGTTCCCGTTTTAATGACGGGCTTTTTTCCATGCGCTGACATGGGCTAAAAAATCAATGGGAACCTCATTTCATGAGGTTTGATTATTCACTGTCTGCCAATGTCTTGCATTCACACTCGCCACCTACACCGGCGGCGGTCAAACATAATCGGTTCGTATATTAACGTCGCGCCTGGCATGACCTGCACATGCGTAACCGTATCGCCTGGCCTGTTTGTTTTTGTATACGACGCCGCCGAACATCCAAAAAGGTTGCGAAGAATTGGTAGCGATTTTACAAATGACATGTCTTACCTCAACCACCCGGTAAAAGTCATATATCGATAGCAGTATGTTACTCCAGATGAAACAATCAGCTCAGAAAGGGATATGTTCCAGCAGACAGGAATGTTATAAGGAGCTTCCCCCTTCGACACAAATAATGGTTGAGGACTGAGAACAGATGCAGCTGAATATGCTGGAAGCCATGAATATTTATGTCAATGTGGTAGAGCAAGGGAGCTTTATCCGCGCGGCGGAGGTGCTTGAGCTGCACCGCCCTGCTGTTACCCGCGCCGTTCAGAATCTGGAACATGATCTGGGCGTTAAGCTCCTGCATCGCACAACACGACAGGTCAGTATGACGGATGAAGGGGAAGAGTTTTACCAGCGTTGCCTGTTGCTCTTAAGCGAGCTGGACGACGTCCGGCGATTATTTTCCAGCACGCAACCGCCGAAAGGCCGCCTGCGCCTTGACGTCCCTATTACGCTCGCCCGGGCAGTCATCATTCCGGCTCTTGGAGATTTTCAGAACCGATACCCGGATATTGAGATTGTACTTGGCACGTCCGATCGCAAGATTGATTTGATTGCCGAGCGTGTGGACTGCGTCATCCGACTTGGTGAGCTTAATGACTCCAGTTTTGTTGCCAGACGTCTGGGAACGGCAGCCATGGTGACTTGTGCTGCGCCATCTTATCTTGCGAAGCATGGCACGCCGCACTCTATCGATGAGCTGATGAAGTCCCACCGGGCTGTAAATTTTTTCAGTAATCACAGCCTGCAGATAATGGAGTGGAAATTCACGGTTGATGGCAGTATTGCGTCAATAAAAGTTCCCTCCAGCATCCTGGTAGACAATTCAGAAGCGTTTCTTTCATGTGGGCTGGCGGGGTTGGGGATTCTACACGGATTGCGTCCGTCGCTTGCACCCTTTATTGCCAGTGGAGAGCTGACAGAGATCCTCACTGATTTCCCGCCCCCGCCAAAACCGGTTTCACTGCTTTACCCGGATCGTCGGTATCTGGCACCTAAAGTTCGTGTATTCATCGACTGGCTGTGCGAGGTTTTTGGTCCGGATGCACATCTCTGATAACGCTCTTTCGTGCATATCCGACCTGGCTATTGTTACTTTATCAGTAATTCTGTTTTAAAGATTGGATGGTTTTTCGTAACAATAAAGAGGCTTAAGATCTTCTTCAGATTAATTAACTACCACAGTCGCCTAAAAGGCTGGCTGAAAATTTGTTCGAAGGAGATTACGTCATGAAGTACAACCGTATCTGCCAGATTCTGGGTATCGAAAAACCTGTTATACAAGGCCCATTGTCCTGGCTTACCGATGCAAGACTGGTTGCAGCCGTAAGCAACGCCGGTGGTTTGGGTGTGCTTGGCCCAAATGCGGGCTTAACAGCGGAAACTGCTGTATCAACGCCTGAAGAAACAGCAGAAAAAATGCGTGAAGAAATTCGTAAAACCAAAAAACTTACCGAAAAACCATTCGGGGTGAACCTTATTCCAACCCCTGAAAACGACATCTGGACTCCGCCTATCCTACAGGTAATAAAGGAAGAGGGAGTAAAAGCTGTTGTTTATACCGGTTACGGAGAAGGAGCTATTATCACTTCGCTGTTTAATGAACTAAAAGCGTCGGGTATTGCAATTATTTACCGCGATATTAATCCGACACCTGAAAATACACGTTTAGCGGAAAAAGTCGGCGCCGACATTATTGTTGCAACAGGTTTTGATGAAGGTGGCACATTGCCGGGCACCGCGCTTGGCACCTTTTCGATCGTGCCGCTGATTGCGGACTCGGTGAGGAGTGTTCCCGTCATGGCTGCAGGCGGGATTACCGATAGCCGTACCGCCCGTGCTGCCCATGCGCTGGGAGCAGAGGGTGTCTTTGCTGGTTCGGTGTTTATTGGGACAGAAGAAAGCCGTGTGCCGCAGTCAGTAAAGGATAAAATCATTAATGCTAACGGCCTGGATTTGCTGCTTTTCCGTACCCTGCCAGATTACTACCGCTCACTTCCTGGCAAGCTGGCTGACAAGCTCGTGTCGATGGATAAAGCTGGTGCAAGCAATGAAGAACTGGCCCAGACGATGGGAGGTTTACGAGGGTTGCGTATCGGCATGCTGGAAGGTAATACAGATGAAGGATACATTGCGCTGGGCACGGGCATTGGAAATATCCGCAGCATCAAGAGCGTAGCTGAGGTCGTGAACGAGCTGGCCATTTGTTAAGGGCAGTACTGACTGCAAAAATAATCGAACTTTGCGAAACGGCCTGGCGCGCAGCGGCCCTCTGACACAAGATGTGGTAGTGTTTTCAGACATTGAAACGCCATAGGCTGTATTCCTCCCCTACCCTGTGACTACCGGCTCACCACCGGACAAGCCGCTGTGCTTATCAGCAAAGCCGAATTTCTTCCGGCATGACACTGAGGGGAGTACGGCCCAGTGACACGGTCAGGCGGGTATAGTATTCGGTAATTCCCGTTGCTGCTGAAAGTAATGTCAGTTGCGGCATGGCAAGAGAAGCTATACCTAACGTGGCTGTTCCTGCAAAAATTAATCCGGATGAGATCTTTTTTTCTTTGAGTTCTTAATGGCTAATTCAGGCTGCGCCGCAGTGATTGCACTGATTTCCACGTAACATGATAATCAATGGCTTTGATACCCTTTAAACGAACAAATATGAGCTTAACATGGCGACAATAAAGGATGTTGCATCCATGGCCGGTGTATCAACCGCGACTGTATCACGCGTCATTAACCAGACCGCGTGGGTTGAACCCGTCACGCGCGAACGTGTAGAGAAAGCCATGCGCGATCTCAATTATCGCCGGAATGCCGCCGCTATCGCGCTGGCGAAACGCAGCGGCGATATGCTCGGATTGTTAACCGGCAATCTGGCCGATCCTTTTTTTGCCCGCCTTGCTCGCGGCGTAGAAGATGTTTCTCGTAAGCAGCAGTATCGCTTGATGGTATGTAGCGGCGGCCACGACGAAGAAATGGAAAAAGCGGGACTGGATTTTCTGGTTAATCAAGGCTGTGAGGCTATTGTTGTACACGCCAGCCGATTACCGGATAAAGAGCTGCTGCGCTACGCAGCCCACTTTCCAGCGCTGGTTGTTGTTAATCGTTATATCGCCGGTATGGCCAACCGGTGTATCTGGCTGGAAAATCGCAGCGCCGCCAGGGAAGCGACCCGATATCTCCTGGCGAACGGGCATCGGCGCATTGCCTGTGTGACATCTGACTTGCCAATTATCGATCGTCAGGAACGCCTTGATGGTTACCGTCAGGCGCTGGAAGAATATGGTATTTCTCCAGACCCTCGCTGGGTGATTAGCGTTCCGTTTAACGAAGAAGGCGGCGAGCGGGCCGCGCATCAACTTATCAATAGCGGGCTTCCCCTTACGGCTGCGGTCACGTTTAACGATGTGATGGCCGCTGGCATTATGCGTATTCTTCATCAACGCGGCGTTCAGCTTCCGCAACAGCTCTCTATTGTCGGCTTTGATGATGTGGTGCTGGCCCGGTATCTTTATCCGGCGTTAACAACAATGCATTATCCGGTCGAACAAATGGCGCGTTGTGCCGCGCAACTGGCGATACAGTTATACCGGGGCATTACGCCGCCGCCCAGCAGCAATCATTTCAATGCCGAACTGGTGATCCGCGATTCTGTCGCGCCCTATTTTTCACGATGAATGCGTCGTCAACAGTAAAAACTGTGATGACTATCAAATTAACCCTTCTCATGTAATCGGTTACATGGACGAAAGTAATGGATCACAGTAGTGAGAAGCGTATCCCCCTACCCTTGAGCTACCTTACTGACCGGAGCTCCATTATGAGTGCATCACAAAACAAGAAGAAAACGCTGTCATTGGGTTTAGCGCTAATCCCAGTCATCTCCATGTTGTTATTGTTGATTATCGGTTACGGCATCATGGGGCTACGTATCGAACCGCTCCTTCTGTGCTCTGCGGCGGTAGCGGCAGGCATTGCATGGTGGCAAGGATACTGTTGGGAAGACATCATCAACTCAGTGGTGGATAAGCTGGCTAAAGCAATGCCGGTTATCATGATCCTGATCTGCGTGGGCGGTTTGATTGGCACCTGGATGTTTAGTGGCACCATTCCCTACATGGTGTACTGGGGGCTAAAACTCATAAGCCCGGAATATATTTTGATTGCAGCCTTCTTTTTAACCAGCGTGGTCTCCGTCTGTACCGGTACATCGTGGGGATCCGCCGGGACGGTTGGCGTTGCGTTAATGGGGGTTGCCGCCGGGCTGGACGTGTCTCTTGCAGCAGCAGCTGGCGCCGTCGTTTCTGGCGCTTATTTCGGCGACAAAATCTCACCGTTGTCCGACTCGACTAACTTTGCCGCGATTGTCGCAGACACTACTCTGTTTGAGCATATTCAGCATTTACTTTGGACGACCCTGCCAAGTTTCCTGCTTGCCGCCGTGGTTTATCTTATCGCCGGACACAGTAATATGCTGGGCGAGGTGGCCACGCCGCAGCGCGTTACGGACATCATCCACTCGCTGGAGTCGCTATACCATTTTAATATTGTTCTTATTTTGCCGCCGGTGATCGTACTGTGGGGCGCAATTCGCAAGAAGCCTGTCATCCCATTAATGTTAAGCGCCTGCGTACTTGCCTTATTCCTCGGCGTCATCATGCAGGGACTGAGCATCAAACAGGGACTGGACGCTTTCATTGATGGATTTGATATCGCCATGTTCCCACAAGGCGCTGAAGGTGTCGTGGCCGATGTTCCGCGCCTGCTAAACCGGGGCGGAATGTTCTCGATGATGGGAACAATACTGTTAGTTTTCTGCGCTTTTTCATTTGCCGGAGCGCTAACGTTAACCGGCGCGTTAACGATCATCATTAACCGGCTGCTGACTATTATTCATAGCGTTGGTCAGCTCATTGCCGCCACTATCGGCACCACAATTTTGGTCACAGGAGCGACCAGCGACGGTAAACTGGCATTGTTAGTTCCCGCCGAACTGTTTAAAGATGCCTATCGTCGTATGGGGCTGGATACTAAAAACCTTTCACGGACGATAGAAGATGCCGGTACCGTTATCGAACCTCTCCTGCCGTGGACCTCGGCTGGTGTCTACATGGCGACCACGCTGGGCGTTAGCACGCTTGATCTTCTGCCCTGGGCTATCCAGTGCTATGCGGCGATCTTCTTCGCATTAATTTATGGTTTTAGCGGAATTGGTATTGCCAGAACTGCCTCCGCTTCAGAAAAGTCGCCGCAAGCGTCAGTGACGAAATAATAAGGAAACAAGATGGATTTTAACCAGATTATCAATCGCAACAATACTGGTTCGGTAAAGTGGGATTTTATTGAGCGTCACTTTGGCGACGGCGCTGGAAAACTGCTGCCGATGTGGGTTTCTGATTTCGATTTTGCCTGCCCGCCTGAGGTTCAGGCGGCATTGCATCAGCGAATCGAGCACGGCGTATTTGGCTATAGCGAACGCGATGAGGCCTATTTTAACGCCCTGCTTCACTGGTTTTCATCACGCCACCAGCTCACGTTAAAACAAGAATGGGTATGCAGCGTGGAAGGCGTCGTACCAGGGTTGGCGCTCTTAGTGCAAATGTTGACGCATCCAGGCGACGGCGTAGTGGTACAGGGGCCATACTATGGCTCCTTCGCCAAAATAATCACGCTTAATGGTAGAAAACTGCTGGAGAATCCCCTTAGCGAGTCGCCGGACGATGGCTACCAGATGGATTTTTGCCAACTGGAAAGGCTGTTTCGCCATGAGCGCCCTCCGCTGATGATTTTGTGTAATCCACATAATCCAACCGGGCGTTGCTGGTCGGCCAACGAGCTGGAGCAACTGCTTTTATTATGTGAAGCTTATGATGTCACTCTCATCTCGGATGAAATATGGGCCGATCTATTGCTGCCCGGCGAAACCTTTACCTCGGTACTGCATTTAGGGGAGCGCTGGCATAAACGGGTCATCTCCGCCACTGCGGCCAGCAAAACATTTGGCTTATCGTCGTTGCGAATTTCTAATTTTCTCATTCCCGATCCTACGCTTCGCCAGCGTTTTCTGTCTCGTCTGGACGCTCATGGGCTGGACGTCTTTAACGCCCTCTCCGTTCAGGCGGCGACTACCGCATGGAATGAAAGCAGACAGTGGCTGGATTCGCTACTGGATTACCTGGCGGAAAACCGCCGCTGGTTTGTTGAACAAGCGACAGAGCACCTTCCCTGGGCAAGAATTGTCCCGGCGCAGGGAACCTATTTATTATGGATGGATTGTAAAAAGCTGGGACTGGATGACGAACAGCTAAAATGGGTAATGGCGGATGTCGCGGGTATTGCTCCTTCAATGGGCAGCGGCTTTGGCCCGGCGGGCAGCGGATTTATCCGTTTAAATCTGGGATGTCCACGTACCTACCTTGAAATGGCAATAGACGGCCTGAAGCGAATATCGGTGAAGACAATTAAAGGAATACCAACAGGCGGATGAATTTTTCGGGCGATAAACTGACAACGGTGTTATTTCTGCGGCATGATATCGCCTGAGCGCCAGTAAAAAAACCGGCCATCAAGGCCGGTTGGGTCCGGAGCGCGGTTTCACTATCAGGGGCGACTGAATAACACGATGCTGCGCCCGGCCAGATCGAAATCCATTTCTTCGGTAATCCGCATTCCCTGCTGCGCGTTATCGGCAGTCGTCAGTTCAAGTACCCAGCCGCCTTCTCCCCACATCGGAATACGGAACGGTACGCTGCCTTCAAACGGATTGAAAAGCAGTAAGGCGTCGTGCCAGATCCCCGCTTCCGGCTGAAGATCGGGTCGACTAATACATACGCCTATCGTCGATCCCTCATCCCATTGTTCGGATTGCTGCGCCCCTCCGCCGGCGTTAAACCAGCGGATCTCCAGACCGTCACGCCAGCTCTCCCGGCGCAGCAACGGTTGCGTGGCGCGCAGTTGAATCAGATGACGGGTAAACTCCCGTAGCGCATTGGCGGTTTCCGGCAAATTATCCCAGTGGACCCACGATATTTCACTGTCCTGACAGTAGCCATTGTTATTGCCCATCTGACTGCGGCCAAACTCATCGCCCGCTAATAACATCGGCGTGCCGTGCGAGAAAAGCAAGGTGGTCAGGAAATTACGTTTCTGTTGCTCGCGTATCGCATTGATGCCCTCGTCGTCGGTTGGCCCTTCTGCGCCATAGTTACAGGAGCGGTTATCATTATGCCCGTCATTATTATCTTCGCCATTGGCTTCATTATGTTTGTCGTTATAAGACACCAGATCGTTCAGCGTGAAGCCGTCATGGGCAGTAATAAAGTTAACGCTTGACCAGGGGCGACGGCCGCGCAAATCATAGAGATCGCCGGAACCCAGCAGGCGTGCAGCGAAATCATTTGTGACGTTGTCACCTTTCCAGTATTCGCGCACCGTATCGCGGTATTTATCATTCCATTCGCCCCACCCTGGTGGAAAACCGCCAACCTGATAGCCGCCCGGTCCGATATCCCAGGGTTCGCCAATCAGTTTCAGTTTTGCCAGTACCGGGTCTTGCGTTACCGCATCAAAAAAGCCGCCTCTCTGATCAAAGCCTTCCGGCTCACGACCAAGAATGGTGCCCAAATCAAAACGAAAGCCGTCGACATGCATTGACTCCGCCCAATAGCGAAGCGAATCCATCACCATTTGCAGTACCCGTGGATGAGAGGTATTGACGGTATTACCTGTCCCTGTATCGTTAATGTAATAGCGATGCTGATCGGGCATGGTGCGATAGTAAGAGAAGTTATCGATACCTTTAAATGACAGCGTGGGACCAAGCTCATTCCCTTCTGCCGTATGGTTATAGACCACATCCAGTATCACTTCGATGCCGGCATCATGGAAAGCGCGCACCATATCGCGGAATCCCTGAATACCTTTTGGACCATAGTAGCGCGTCGCCGGCGCAAAAAAGCCCAGCGAGTTGTATCCCCAGAAATTTTTCAGTCCTTTATCGAGCAGATGCTGATCGTCCGGGAACCAGTGAACGGGTAAAAGCTCGACGGAGGTAATCCCCAGACTTTTAATGTAATCCACGCTGGCTTTATGCCCCATGCCCTCAAACGTACCGCGTATAGGCTCAGGGATCGCGGAATTAAGCTGGGTAAAGCCTTTTACATGCGTTTCATAAATAATGGCGTTCGACCACGGTATGGAAGGCCGTTGTCTATCCTCCCAATTCGCCTCAGCCGGATCAATCACCCGGCATTTAGGCGTAAATGGCGCGCTATCCTGGTCATCAAAGGTCAAATCTTTATCGTCATGAAGTAATTGATACGCGAAATGCGCATCGTTCCACTGAATATCGCCCACCAGCTCACGGGCATAAGGGTCAATAAGCAGCTTATTGGGGTTAAAACGATGACCATTTTCCGGGTCATAAGGACCGTAAACACGGTACCCATACAGCGCGCCGGGCTGCAACTTCGGGACATAGCCGTGCCATATTTCGTCGGTATACTCCGGTAACTCCAGACGAGCGATTTCATGCTCCCCGCTCGGATCGTAAAGACAAAGCTCGACGCGTTCCGCATGGGCGGAAAAAATAGCGAAATTCACGCCTTCGCCGTCATAATTCGCGCCAAGCGTATGGCTGTATCCTGATCTGATTTCAAAAGCCCTGTTTGTTGTCATTCTCTTTCTCCACCCACGGTAAACGTTGTCCTGTCACGGCACATCAACACATAAACTCAGTCGCTCATTAAAACCAGTACGCCGCCCTGATGTGAGGCCAACGACAGGCGTTCACCAGGCATTAACCTCTCCCGGGTAAGCACATTGCGATAACGATGCTGATTAAGCTGTCCGGGTATAATAATGTCGGTTCCTGCCCAGAAACCGCTATGCGATTGTGACAATAAGCCGTCACATTCGGCGAACACCAGTCGGGGCGCAACAACAATCAGCGCATCATCATGATTGGCTCTGGCGTAAGCGATGACTTTGTCGGCACGCTGACCAACAGCCCGCAGCGGTATATAGTCGCCAAAACGGAAGAGATCATGATTCTGCTGACGCAGACGCAGTAAGGCGGCGGTGGCATACTGATTCACCTGCCCGTTCAGCCAACTCTCTTCGCACGAGAAAACTCCCGGCGTTAGCTGGTCTAACTGCTGCGCCAGCGTGGCGAAATCCGGTTCGCGGCGGTTGTCGGGATCGACAAGGCTAAAATTCAACGCCTCGCTTCCCTGATAGATATCAGGTACTCCCGGCGCGGTTAATTTGATAACGGTCTGCGTCAGGCTGTTAACCAGCCCTGCGCGGATGAAGGGTTGCAAGGAACGATAAAAATCCTGCAAAAATGTCTGATTATCCGGCGCCAGTAAATAACGGGCGTAATCAAGCATTGCCGTTTCGTAAGCCTCATTACTGTCCACCCAATCGGTACGTAGCTTCGCTTCGCGTAGCGCTTTCTCCACAAAGGCTTCAAAGCGTATTTTCAGCGCGTTTAAACCTTTTTCGTCCTGTGGTTGTAGCATCGGGGGCCAGACGCCGGTCAGCGCCTGATATAACATCCACGTATCCGCCGATTTTGGCGCAGTGCCATCATTCAAAAATTTGACATGGGTCTGGTTCATCTGCCGCCAGCGGGCAAGGCATTCGCTCCACTGTTCCGGCGCTTCGGTAAGCGTATACAGCCGTGCTCGCGCATCCTCGCCTCGCTTGGTATCGTGGGTCGACGTACCGGATAACGCATCAGGCTGTCGCGCCTGTCGAGTTTTCATCTCATGGTGAAAGCGCTCAATGGAGAAGTGATGCGTGAAGGGCTCGGCGCCGACTTCATTTAACGCCAGTCCCATGTTTTGACGAAAGAAAAGCGTATCCTCTACCGATTTCGCCATCAGCGGACCGGTGAGTTGCTGGAACCGAACGCGAAACTGTGTCGCCTCCTCCTGGCTGGAGGCGGGAACATCGCCGGTAAGAAGGCGGCTCAGAAATGTAAGCGCTTCTGGCTGCGGAGGGTTTTCAAGCGTCTTTACCCGTTCCACAATACGATGTAACAGGCAAATATCGGTCGGCGGTAGCCCTTCTGCCGTGCCGTAAGTGCGATATACGGGAAAGGCAATTAATAACTCGCGTAACGCCTGCCGAACGACGCTCTCTTCCTGTGCGATCTGTAGCTCGCTGGCAATCGACAGCGCAAGCGCGAGCAGCCGGGTAAATTCCCCCTCGAAATTGCGATCGACCATCAGCAATTTAGCCGCCCGTAATTCCGCCCGCATATCCACTGGCGCGCCTTTAACGGTCTCGTAAGCCTGGCGCAGATTGTCTATCTGCTCATCGTCAACCAGCACCTCCGCCAGCGAGGCGATGAATTCATAGCCTGTGGTGCCGGAAACCGGCCAGTCATCAGGAAGTTGCTCGCCTTTAGCGAGAATTTTTTCCACGGTGATATAGCACGCCGGCCCCACTTCCTGACGTAAACGCGCAAGATAGGCTTTCGGATCGGCAAGGCCGTCGATATGATCGATACGTAAACCGTCAACCGCCCCCGTTCTGACCAGCTCCAGAATCAGCCGATGTGTATCGTCGAAGACGGTTTTATCTTCCACCCGCATTCCTACCAGCCCTGTGACCTCAAAGAAACGCCGATATGAAAGTGAGCGAGCGGCATCGCGCCAGGACATTAATTTCCACGGCTGGCGCTCATGCAAATCAGCAATAGCGGCTTTATCGGTAAGCGCCAGTATTTCGGCCTCGCGCCCCTGCCACGTCGCCGGCGCAAGCGGATAATAGTTATCATAATAGGCGAACGTGGGTTTACCCGTAGCGGGATCGGGCTTGATCGCAATTTCTCCGTTTTCCAGCACGGCGTCAAACGTGTCGCCTAAAAAAGGCAGCGTCAGTCGGCGCGACCAGTCAATATCGAAATGGCGCGCGTAACGGCTCTCCTTGCCATATTCAAGCACGTCGCGCCACCAGGCGTTTTCCAGCGAGCTGGCCATGTGATTAGGCACAATATCGATGATCAATCCCAGCCCTTGCGCTTTAAGTTCGGCCACCAGTCTTTCAAATCCTTCGCGCCCGCCAATAGAAGGCTCAATCTCATTCGCATCGGTGACATCATAACCATGCGTTGACGCTTTGGTGGCGGTAAAGATGGGTGAGGCATAAAGATGGCTGATACCCAGATTTTTAAGGTAAGGCACCAGCGCCGCAGCGCGATCGAAGGTCATGCCATTACGAAACTGAAGACGATACGTTGCAGTTGGGATCATGATGCAGACTCTCCCTGAGCTAAGCGGACAATAAGAGAATGTTGGGAAAGCGACCCGGTGGATTCATTCGGCCAGGCGAAGAGAGTCTTACCCGGTAAATCGGGCAGTAATACCGTCGTGGCGCTAATATTCAGCGCCAGTGACAGTGTTCCTCCCGGAAAACGCCAGCTAACGGCAATAAACCCGGGCGCGGTTTGCAATACCGTTCCTGAGCTCTCACGGGCAGCAGACAACAGCGGTACGATATGCTTCTGGCGCAAAAGCAGTAGTTCGCGGGTAAACGCCAGCCACGCTTTACCCTCTTCACTGTGCTGTTGCTTCCAGTTAAGTTTTGAGCGTTGAAAGGTCTCTGGCGCATTCGGGTCCGGAACATTTTCCCCTGCATGATCGGCAAACTCTTTTGCGCGACCTTCACGAACGGCGCGGGCTAAATCCCCATGGAAATCGGTAAAAAAAAGAAAAGGACGGCTTTCGCCATACTCTTCGCCCATAAAAAGCAGCGGAATATGCGGTGAAAGCAGCAACGTGGCGAGCAATACTTTTGTTCGTTCAGCACCCGCCAGGGTTATCAGTCTGTCGCCCTGGGCGCGGTTACCGACCTGATCGTGATTCTGAATAAAATCCACAAAAGCGACCGGGGGTTGTCCGGTACTTTTTACGCCGCGAGGTTCGCCGGTTTGTGGTGAAATTTCTCCCTGATAAGCGAATCCTTCGGCCAGCGCTCTTGCGAGGTGTTTTTCCGGGGCATCAGCAAAATCGTTGTAGTAGGCCTGGGTCTCTCCGGTCGCAAAAACGTGGACGGCATTATGAAAATCGTCATTCCATTCGGCGGTAAACAGCGGCGCATTGCCACCCTGATCACGGGGATGCAGAGAAATAATATTGCGGCTATCTTCGGTGGTCAGATGAATGGGTCTGTCGGTAATGTCTTCCCGAATACGTTGTGCGATTTCAACCAGCACATGCCTGGCGCTACTGTCCTCAATCTGATCGATAGCGTCAAAGCGTAAGCCGTCGAGATGGTATTCTGTCAGCCAGTATAACGGCGCCTCGATGATATAGCGCCGCACGGCGTCGACATCATAGGCGATACCATTTCCCCACGGCGTCATGCGCTCTTTGTGGAAAAACGCCGGCGCCAATAGCGGTAAATAATTTCCCTCCGGGCCGAAATGGTTCAGCACAATATCCAGGACGACGGAAAGACCATACCCATGCGCGGCGTCAATAAACGCTTTGAAATCATCCGGCGTCCCATAGGCTGAATGCGGCGCGTAAAGCAGTACGCCGTCATAGCCCCAGCCGCGTTCGCCGCCAAATTGCGCAACGGGCATCACTTCAATAACGGTAACGCCGAGTTCAGCGAGATAAGGCAGCTTCGCTATTGCGGCGCGGAAGGTGCCTTCCGGAGTGAACGTGCCTGTATGCATCTCGTACACCACGGCCTGCTCCCAACGGCTACCTTTCCACCCGGTGTTGCGCCACGCGTAGCTGCCTGGATCAACCACATATGACGGACCGTTGACGTCAGTTTTTTGGGCGCGGGAAGCCGGATCGGGGACCACCATGCCATCGCTGAGTACAAAATTATATTCCGTACCTGGCGTCACCCCGGAGACGTCCAGCGTAAACCAGCCGTCACCGCTCGCCTGCATTTCCTGGTCTTTACCCGCAAGCCTGAGCATAACCTTTTGCTGACCGGTGGCCCAAAGACGAAAGCGGACAACATCAGCGGCGATATATTCAGCCCCCCAGCTTTTGCAAAAAATTTTTGAACTCATTTATCGCTCCGTTTAACCCATAACCTCTACAGCATCCGAAGAACAAGCATAGACTATGGGGCTAATCTTTACGTGACACTGTCACTTAACAGGCGTTCTTTTTCGTATCTGCGTGTAAAAGCGTGGAATTATTGTCGGGATTGCTCAGATGTACCGAAGTGCGCGGTATCGCCTCGCCCGTGTTCGCCAGCGCCCTGAACACGCTGTAGCTGGATAACCTCTCCCTGCTCCCAGGCGTTAGCCCCCTTGATAACGGGATGTTCAGGCAGAGCCTGCCGCTCGCGTTTAATGGCCTGGGTATCAATTCCCAGACGGCGATCCCGATCGGCCAGCAGCGCGGGGTCAAGCTGCCCGTCGCCAGTAAAGCCCATCATCAGCGCAGGGATACCCATTGGCAGGGTTTTATCCCGGTCGGTATGCCAGGTGTGCCAGGTCTTGCCATAGGTATTAACAATCTTACTCATCAACGCCTTATCAGCGACCTGCGGTAAGCCAGGCGCCACCAGGCTACCGGATTTCACCTCGTACTGGTGGCTGTGCCACAGTTTTTTCTCCTCGGGAGGAAGCGTTTTAAATAAACGTTCGCTGATAATGTACTCCACCCCCATCAGGCGCGCGTTTTTCGTATTGCCGTCGTAAATCACCGCCTGCATGACATCTTCGTTCAGGACGGTAACGTAATGGTGCGCTTCCATCTGTCCGTTTTTATCACCGCTATAAAAATGGAACCCGTCAAGGTAGGTACTGATGGCATCGACAGGTGGTCTGGATTGAATAGCCGCCGCGCCTGTTTCCAGGGTACGTAATTTGGCAGATGTTTTTTCCCCGGGAATAGGCGTTTGCGGCGGCGTATTATTGGCGCCACATCCGGCCAGAAAAGGAATGATAAAGAGTGCCAGCGGTAAAATTTTCATTAGGTCTCCATATAGTGAAAGGGCTCTAATGAAAATAGTGCAATACCACGTGATTGGTAGAAGAAATGGAAGATGTTATTTGTGACGGTGTCACAAATAGTAAAACCCGACACACAGGCCGGGTTTTGATATCAGTTTACTCTTATTTTGAGAGTTCTTTCTTGATTTCGTCTTTTATTTTGCTTAATTCACTCTGCGGGTTTTTCTTACAAAGCTCAACGGCTAGCGGCACTGCTGTCGTCTCAGTTTCCTGGAAATCAACGTAGTCCCCGCCTTTAAAATCTTCATCTTCATTCAGCACCCAGAAAGCGACTGGCGCCATCGTCTGCGGATTGAGGTCAACAAACTCCTGGCAGCTCATACCTTTAGGCGTAACGTTTGTTTTAGTAGTATCTGTTGCCGCATTCACGCTAACACTGGTTACCAGCGCTGCCACGATAATACCTGCTGTAGCAAGGGAGAATTTATTCATTGTTGTTGCTCCAATAATTATATAAATAACCTCTACATCTGCGCGTTAACCCGTTAATGTAGAACGCAGAAAATAATACCCCTCCTCTCTCAGGAATAAAGATCACCCTCCGTGATATGGCTATTATTGATATTTACGTTGACTGATTTTGATGTTTGATGAATAAAGCAACATGGCGAGCAGATTTTAGGGCGAAAAAGTAGACCACGACAATAGCAAATGACGAGGTATGCGCTACGTTGAGCTGATGAAAGAGAACTTCGCTCTGACATGCTGTCGCAATCGCGCCAGCCAGACACAAACGGTGGGCAGAACAAACATCGTAAACAGATTGCCTGTCAGCATTCCGGAGGCAACCACCAGCCCTGGCCAAAACGGCTTGCGGCGTCTACGCCGCTGGCGAACCCTATCAGGGCTAAACCAACCACTATTGCCCCGGTAGTCATCAGCACCGGGCGCAATCGGATCTACAATACAATTTCATAGCATTTACAGATAGTCGGACAATTTCAGGTTTCCGTAATCATAAAAAACACCTTTCGTACACAAACTGTATACTTCCAGTAGATTTATTGTTATTTAGCACTATAACTGCAAACAGTTGAATCCAAAGGGTAATAATTCAGGCATTATTGGAAGGGTAATTTACATTATTAAGATAAATAAATGCTTATCGGTGAAGTGAGCGACGTTTAAGTTTTGTTGTAACCACGGCTTTATACTTTTTACGAGTGCTATTTTTTTTGGCTAATTAAAAGGTAAAGTTAATGAAACTATCCGTAACATTGGCGTTTTTCGGTTACATGATGGCATCCAGTTTAGCACAAGCTAGCGATATCAATATGTGGCGTGAACCCAAACCTGTTGTGAAAGAGGGTAAATATTACAGCTTAATCATGGATCGTGGCGAGTTGCAGAAAGCAGTAAAAAGCAACAATAACAACTATCTCTTTTCCGAAAAAGGTGCAGGAGTGAAACCGCTGGTATTGATCGGCTCTCCGGTAGAGATTAGCGAATTTATGTTGCAAAATAAAACTCGCAGTATTGAAAACCACATTAAAGGTCTACCTGACATTTATATTGGAGTGACAAAATATAAACCCAAACAACGTTTTACCGGTTTATTTCCGCTGCAGGATATATTGACTCAAACTGTTGATCAGGTATCGAAATTTGTGCCCGGTACCGATATCACCGATGCGGTGGGGATCCCCGCCGACCTAAAAGCATTACAGCAAGCTATTTTGGCTATGAAGCCAAAAGATAAAACCAGCAACAATATACTGTACGTCAAATTTAGCTACTTGCCGGAAGATGGGATGGTGAAAGTAGGAAGCAAAACAGTTTCTTTTGGTCGTATTCTGGAGAAAATGCAGCAGAGTAATCGTACCCTGCGTAGATAAGCAGGCAGTTGGCAGTATTTCCAGCTTCTGGAGTGTTAACTTAAGCTACAAAAGCTGCCTGGAGGTAATAGGTAGGAATAAGTTATAAAACAATAGCTTAATTGCAACTTATATATTTAAAGAGGCAAATGATTATGACTGGAATATTTGCAGAACAAACTGTAGAGGTAGTTAAAAGCGCGATCGAAACCGCAGATGGGGCATTAGATTTTTATAACAAATACCTCGACCAGGTCATCCCCTGGAAGACCTTTGATGAAACCATAAAAGAGTTAAGCCGTTTTAAACAGGAGTACTCGCAGGCAGCTTCTGTTTTAGTTGGTGATATTAAAGTTTTGCTTATGGACAGCCAGGACAAGTATTTTGAAGCGACACAAACTGTTTATGAATGGTGTGGTGTCGTGACGCAATTACTCTCAGCGTATATTTTACTATTTGATGAATATAATGAGAAAAAAGCATCAGCCCAGAAAGATATTCTCATCAGGATATTAGATGATGGCGTCAATAAACTGAATGAAGCGCAAAAATCTCTCCTGGCAAGTTCACAAAGTTTCAACAACGCTTCCGGAAAACTGCTGGCATTAGATAGCCAGTTAACCAATGATTTCTCGGAAAAAAGTAGTTATTTCCAGTCACAGGTGGATAGAATTCGTAAGGAAGCTTATGCCGGTGCTGCTGCAGGCATAGTCGCCGGTCCATTTGGATTAATTATTTCCTATTCTATTGCTGCGGGCGTGATTGAAGGGAAATTGATTCCAGAATTGAATAACAGGCTAAAAGCAGTGCAAAATTTCTTTACTAGCTTATCGGCTACAGTGAAACAAGCGAATAAAGATATCGATGCGGCAAAATTGAAATTAGCCACTGAAATAGCAGCAATTGGGGAGATAAAAACGGAAACCGAAACAACCAGATTCTACGTTGATTATGATGATTTAATGCTTTCTTTACTAAAAGGAGCTGCAAAGAAAATGATTAACACCTGTAATGAATACCAACAAAGACACGGTAAGAAGACGCTTCTCGAGGTTCCTGACGTCTGATACTTTTTCATTCGCTCCGTGTACTTTTAACGCCCGATAGCGTGAAGAAAATGAGAGAGGGAGAAAAAGCGATATTCAACAGCCCGATAAACAAGAGTCGTTACCGGGCTGGCGGAGTTATCAGGCGTTAAGCTGGTAGTCGAGGGTGATTTCCGCATTCAGAACCTGCGATACCGGGCACCCGGCTTTTGCTTTCTGGATGATTTGATCGAAAGTTGAAGCATCAATATCTGCTACCGCGACTTTGCTTTGTAGCGCAATTTTGGTAATGGCGAAGCCCGCCTCCACCTTATCAAGTGATACGTCAGCGGTGGTGTCAATGGATGTCGGCGTAAATCCAGCCTCTCCCAGCATGAGTGATAGTGCCATGGAGAAACAGGCCGCATGTGCGGCGCCAATTAACTCTTCCGGGTTGGTCCCCTGCGCGCCTTCGAACCGGGTATTGAATCCATACGGTTGTTGATTAAGCACGCCGCTTTCTGTTGATACGGTACCTTTACCCCGTTTGATGTCGCCTTCCCAGTGTGCCTGACCTTTCTTATGGATTGTCATTTTTGCTCTCCTGTTGGCTCAAAAAATAAAGTATAGACCATGCTGCTAATCTGCGTTGTCCATGCCGATGGATGTAGCATGTTGTCAATTACCCGCACTTCAGATATAGAAAATAGTTGTATGCTTTTTCAGTGATGGATATTAAATCAACAGGCCTCCCTTTCTTTAAAGAATATATCCCTCCTTTTATCCTTACGTTTTCTTCCGGAAGCGTATTCCACTATGTATATTTTTATTCAAATTAAGATTTGTCTTATCTCGTTGTAATAAAAGATAAAAATCGCAATAAGTAGCCTTTTAAATGTATATTAATTGACCACTATTTGTATGAGGATATGTAATTGGCAAACGTAATATATTTTCTTCTGGGGTAAACAATTAGAGTTCCGCCTTGCGTTAAAATAACTCCAGGACTAATCTTAACCACAGCCGCAAAAATATTTGCCATGCTGAATACGAATTAATTTTCTGCGAGCCGTACTAAATAAATACATGTTCACGGAGGCATTATATGTTTACTTATCACTCAGCAAATACCTCAGCAGCACAACCGGCCCTGGTCAACGCGATTGAACAAGGATTACGCGCGGAGTTAGGCGTTGTCACTGAAGATGATATTTTAATGGAGCTGACCAAATGGGTTGAGGCTTCCGACAATGACATCCTCAGTGACATCTACCAGCAGACCATCAACTATGTGGTAAGCGGGCAGCACCCTACTCTGTAAAACCTGCTATGCTGTATCGGCAACCTTAGGGGTTACGTTTCTTTCGCGTAAGCGAATTTGTCCTTAAAACTAGCAACAGGATTGAGGAGTTAACATGAAATCGAACCGTCAGGCTCGTCATATACTTGGACTGGATTACAGAATTTCCAACCAGCGTAAGGTTGTTACTGAAGGCGACACCAGCAGCGTGGTGAATAACCCAACCGGCAGAAAGCGCCGCGCCGATAGCCAAAAGTAATCGTACAGTCCTGAAATGACGTTAAACACCATTGCATCTGCAATGGTGTTTTTGTTTATAGGAATGACCTTAACGTCTCACAATGCTTTATACTCAGGGTCGGTTCCCTGGTGGAAGGCAATATATGATGATAAACGACGGTGCCAGGGACAGTTATTCGAAAAAGAGTGAGTAACATGGAAACTACAACCAAGAAAGCACGTTCCCTTTATATCCCTTACGCTGGCCCTGTATTGCTGGAATTCCCCCTGTTAAACAAAGGCAGCGCTTTTAGCGTAGAAGAGCGCCGCAACTTCAATTTGTCAGGGCTGCTGCCGGAGGTCGTCGAGTCGATTGAAGAACAGGCCGAACGCGCCTGGCTCCAGTATCAGGGGTTTAAAACAGAAATCGATAAGCATATTTACCTGCGTAACATCCAGGATACCAACGAAACGCTCTTTTATCGACTGGTGCAAAACCATCTTGAAGAGATGATGCCGGTTATCTATACCCCGACCGTGGGCGCGGCCTGTGAGCGCTTCTCTGAGATTTATCGCCGGGCGCGCGGCGTATTTATCTCTTATCCGAACCGTCACAATATGGACGACATTTTGCAGAATGTGCCTAACCACAACATTAAAGTTATTGTGGTGACGGATGGCGAGCGGATTCTGGGGCTCGGCGATCAGGGCATCGGCGGGATGGGGATCCCTATCGGTAAGCTGTCATTATACACCGCCTGCGGCGGCATTAGTCCGGCCTATACCCTTCCCGTTGTGCTGGATGTCGGCACCAACAATCAACAGTTACTCAACGATCCGCTTTACATGGGCTGGCGTCATCCGCGCATTACCGACGATGAGTATTATGCGTTTGTCGACGAGTTTATTCAGGCCGTTAAGCAGCGCTGGCCAGATATCCTGCTACAGTTCGAAGATTTCGCGCAGAAAAACGCAATGCCGCTGTTGACGCGCTATCGTGATGAGATTTGCTCCTTTAACGATGATATTCAGGGCACCGCAGCCGTGACCGTCGGTACGTTGATCGCCGCCAGCCGCGCTGCCGGCAGTCAGCTTAGCGAGCAGAAAATCGTTTTCCTCGGCGCGGGTTCCGCCGGATGTGGAATTGCTGAACAGATCATCGCGCAGACTCAGCGTGAAGGTTTAAGCGAAGATGCCGCTCGACAGAACGTTTTTATGGTCGATCGCTTCGGCCTGTTGACGGACCGGATGCCTAATTTATTGCCGTTCCAGGCAAAACTGGTGCAGAAATGCGACAATCTCCAGCACTGGGATACCGAAAATGACGTGCTGTCGCTGCTGGATGTGGTGCGTAACGTGAAGCCGGATATTCTGATCGGGGTTTCCGGCCAGACCGGGCTCTTTACTGAAGAGATCATCCGCGAGATGCATAAGCATTGCCCTCGCCCGATCGTCATGCCGCTCTCTAATCCCACCTCTCGCGTGGAGGCCACGCCACAGGACATTATCGCCTGGACGGAAGGCAACGCGCTGGTGGCGACCGGCAGTCCATTCTCGCCGGTCATCTGGAAAGATAAGGTTTATCCGATCGCACAATGTAATAACGCCTATATTTTCCCCGGCATCGGTCTGGGGGTTATCGCTTCCGGCGCATCGCGCATTACTGATGAAATGCTGATGTCAGCCAGTGAGACGCTGGCGAAACATTCTCCGCTGGTGAATAACGGCGAAGGATTAGTGTTGCCAGCGCTTAAAGACATCCAGGTCGTGTCGCGCGCTATCGCTTTTGCCGTAGGCAAAATGGCGCAGCAACAAGGCGTAGCGGTGAAAACCTCTGCGGAAGCGCTACAACAGGCGATTGACGATAACTTCTGGAAACCGGAATACCGCGACTACCGTCGGACTTCCATTTAATACGTACCCGGCGGTGAATGCCGCCGGATATCACTTTCTTCTTTAGTTTTGGTGAGTCTGTCGACACACCTGAATTCCTTTCCCTGCTTATTTGTCAAGCTACTAATATTAGCCACCTTTATGTATTGAACGGGGATTTATCAGGATAATCCTGGCTAAACTATTACATTGTATTTCTGCCGCCTTGCATAACTCATCAGAAATATTAATCCTAAAGAGGTAATAGCACCTTACCTGCTATTACCTGCTATGCAGTTCACTATTAATAAAAGGAGAAGGTTATGAAAGCTGCTGTTGTCACACAAGATCATCAGGTTGATGTTACTGAGAAAACGCTGCGTCCCCTTCGCCACGGTGAGGCTTTGCTAAAAATGGAGTGCTGCGGCGTATGCCATACCGATCTACACGTGAAAAACGGAGATTTCGGTGACAAAACCGGCGTCATTCTGGGACACGAAGGCATTGGCGTCGTGGCGGAAGTCGGTCCTGGTGTCACCTCGCTGAAACCCGGCGATCGCGCGAGTGTCGCGTGGTTTTATGAAGGATGCGGACACTGTGAGTATTGCAATACGGGCAATGAAACCTTATGCCGCAACGTGAAAAATGCCGGTTACACGGTAGATGGCGGCATGGCCGAAGAGTGTATTGTCGTCGCGGATTATGCGGTGAAAGTACCGGAAGGTCTGGACTCTGCGGCGGCAAGTAGTATTACCTGTGCGGGCGTTACCACCTATAAAGCGGTGAAGATTTCTCATATTAAACCTGGCCAGTGGATTGCCATCTACGGTCTGGGCGGTCTGGGTAATCTGGCCTTGCAGTACGCGAAAAACGTCTTCAATGCGAAAGTGATCGCCATTGATGTCAATGATGGACAACTGAAACTGGCCGAGGAAATGGGCGCAGATCTGACCATTAATTCACGCACGGAAGATGCGGCTAAAATTGTGCAGGAAAAAACCGGTGGCGCGCACGCAGCGGTGGTTACCGCGGTCGCTAAGGCGGCGTTTAATTCCGCAGTAGATGCCGTTCGCGCCGGAGGCCGCGTGGTGGCAGTCGGACTGCCGCCAGAAGCCATGAACCTTGATATCCCTCGCCTGGTGCTGGATGGCATTCAGGTTGTCGGTTCGTTGGTGGGGACACGCCAGGATCTGACCGAAGCTTTCCAGTTCGCGGCGGAAGGAAAAGTCGTACCAAAAGTCGCTCTACGTCCGCTTGAAGATATCAACGTTATTTTTAAAGAGATGGAACAGGGACAAATTCGTGGCCGTATGGTCATCGATTTCCGTCGTTAAACGATTTGCTGTGGTCGTCTGAGTATACAGACAGCAGATGAAAACAAGGCGCTACCAGGATAGCGCCTTGTTTATCAGATCGCGAAAGAATTACTGAATACCTTCTTC
The DNA here is from genome assembly GCF_020268625.1 of Salmonella sp. JXY0409-18. Taxonomy (NCBI): domain Bacteria; kingdom Pseudomonadati; phylum Pseudomonadota; class Gammaproteobacteria; order Enterobacterales; family Enterobacteriaceae; genus Salmonella; species Salmonella sp. JXY0409-18. The sequence continues at coordinate 2,268,621 of NZ_CP084216.1, read as the reverse complement.
GCTCTCTTTTTTTGCTTCCGCCTTCTCGATTTCACGATACCAGCGTGGATGATGTTTCTTCGCCCAGCGACGGCTGACCTTCCCTTCGATCATGCCTTTAATCGAGCCTTTCACCCAAAATGCCATATACATATGGATGAGGATCGCGTGCATTAAAATAATGCCCGCCGCCGCATGAATTAACAGGCTATAACGCACCACCTGCATGGGGAAATACTGCGCGAAATACGGACGCCAGATAATCACGCCAGTCACCAGCAGCACAAAAATCATGCTCATAATGGACCAGAACATCATCTTCTGTCCGGCATTGTATTTGCCGACATCCGCCACCTTATGCTCATTGCCTTTCAATACTTCGACAATATTTTTCAGCCACGGAATATCTTTTTTATCCGGGATGTTGTGGTGGACGAAACGCACGAACATAAACATCAGCGCGATGAAAATGGCAATACCGAAGAACGGGTGCAAAATACGTCCCATCTGCGGCGTGCCGAAGGTTTGCGTCAGCCATTGTAGCGTCGGGAAGAAAAACGAAATCCCCGACAGCGCTACCAGGAAGAAGCAGATCACCACCGTCCAGTGACAGGCGCGGTCGACAAATTTCGTGCGCACAATCATTTTCGACTTACTCATGATGATCCTCCTCATCGTCGTCCGTTTCTTTATTCGGGCCAATACCGATGTAGTGGTAAATCAGACCGGCGAAAGTGGCGATAAAGCCCGCTGCGGCCAGCGGTTTTAGCGCCCCTTTCCACAGATTGATTGAGGTATCGATCTGCGGATCTTTCGGCAAGCCGTGGTACAACTCCGGCTGATTGGCATGGTGCAGCACATACATGACGTGCGTACCGCCGACGCCCTGCGGGTTGTAGATACCGGCATGTTCAAAGCCACGCGCTTTTAACTTCTCCACGCGTTGCTCACCCAGTTCCAGCATCTCTTTTTTGGTGCCGAAGTGAATAGCCCCGGTCGGACAAGTTTTGACGCAGGCCGGTTCCTGGCCCACGCTGACGCGATCGACGCAGAGCGTACATTTATAAACGCGGTTGTCCTCTTTGTTGAGGCGCGGAATATTAAACGGACACCCGGCGATACAGTAACCACAGCCGATACAGTGTTCAGATTGAAAATCAACAATCCCGTTCGCGTACTGGATGATAGCCCCGGCAGATGGACAGGCTTTAAGACAGCCTGGATCTTCACAGTGCATACAACCATCTTTACGAATCAGCCACTCCAGCTTGCCGTTCTGCTCGGTTTCGGTAAAGCGCATCACCGTCCAGGACTTGGCGCTGAGATCGGCAGGGTTATCGTACACCCCGACACAATGGCCAACGTTATCGCGAATATCGTTCCATTCAGAACAGGCTACCTGGCAGGCTTTACAGCCGACACAGGAGGAGACGTCGATCAGTTTCGCGACTTCGGCTTTGTAATCACGCGCCTGTGGAGGCGGCGTGATGGCGTTTGTTGCGGACCGTTTAATAATGTCCTGCGTTTCCATAGACATATGTTCGCCTCCCTTACGCCTTCTCGATGTTAACTAAAAACGCTTTGTATTCCGGCGTTTGCGAGTTGGCATCACCGACATTTGGCGTCAGAGTATTGGCGATATAGCCTTTGCGCGCGACACCCTCAAAGCCCCAGTGAATCGGGATCCCCACCGTTTCAACCTGCTGACCGTTGACATGCAGGGTGCGAAGACGACGAGTTACCACCGCGACCGCGCGAATAAACCCGCGTTTACTGCTCACCTTCACATAGTCGCCGTTAGCAATACCTTTCGCTGCCGCCAGCGTCTCACTGATCTCCACAAACTGTTCCGGCTGAGCGATAGCGTTAAGTAGCGCATGTTTGGTCCAGGTATGGAAATGCTCTGTGAGGCGGTAAGTCGTGCCCACGTACGGAAACTGCTCCTTCTTACCCATACGCAGCGCATCTTCTTCATACAGACGCGCCGCCGGGTTCGAGACCACATTCGGGTGCAGCGGGTTAGTGCCCAGCGGCGTTTCCATCGGCTCGTAGTGCTCAGGGAACGGTCCTTCCGCCATCTTATCAATAGCAAACAGACGTCCCAGCCCTTCCGGCTGCATGATAAACGGATTGGTCCCGCTCCCCGGCGCCGCGTTGTTAAAGTCCGGAATATCGTTCCCTGTCCACTTCGCGCCGTTCCACTGGATCAGCATCCGTTTTGGATCCCACGGTTTACCCTGCGGATCCGCCGAAGCGCGGTTATACAATACGCGACGGTTTAGCGGCCACGCCCACGCCCAACCCAGTGTATTGCCAAGCCCTGACGGGTCGGCGTTATCACGTCTGGACATCTGGTTGCCCTGCTCCGTCCAGCTACCGGTATAAATCCAGCAGGAGGAGGATGTCGTACCGTCATCGCGCAGTAATGCAAAACTGCTCAACAACTGGCCTTTCCTGGCAAGCAGTGTACCGTTGGCGTCATAGAGATCTTCCAGCGCATAGCCGTTGTTCTCTTTCGCCACTTCTTCCGAATGCGGTTCATCCGGCTGCTTGTAGTTCCAGCTCATCTTCAATAGTGGTTCGGCGCCTTTACCGCCTTCTGCGCGATACATTTCACGCAGACGATGGTAAATACCGGCCAGAATCTCGCCGTCGTTACGCGCTTCGCCCGGCGCGTCCTGACCCTTCCAGTGCCACTGTAGCCAGCGACCGGAGTTAGCGATAGAGCCATCCTCTTCCGCAAAACAGGTAGACGGCAGACGGAAGACTTCGGTCTGAATCGTTGTCGGATCGACATCGTTAGATTCGCCGTGGTTCTGCCAGAATGTTGACGTTTCAGTCACCAGCGGATCGATAACGACCAGATACTTCAATTTGCTTAAGCTTTGCACCACTTTGTTTTTGTCCGGGAAGGACGCCACCGGGTTAAAGCCCTGACAGAAATAGCCGGTGACTTTCCCGCTATCCATCATGTTGAAATATTTGATCACGTCATAGGACTGATCCCACTTAGGCAGCCAGGCAAAACCCCAGTCATTCTCTTTCTGCGCCGCATCGCCATAGAAAGATTTCATCAGGCTGACGAAGAACTTAGGATAATTACCCCAGTAGTTGACCTGATCGGCCAGCGTCGCTTTGGGGGTATTCGCGGCCAGATAAGTTTGCAGATCGGCCTGTTTTTCTGACGGTAGCGTCAGGTAACCCGGCAGGCTGGTGGAGAGCAGTCCTAAATCCGTTAAGCCCTGAATATTAGAGTGGCCGCGCAAGGCGTTCACACCGCCGCCAGCCATCCCCATATTGCCGAGCAGCAACTGGATCATCGCCATGGTACGGATGTTCTGCGCCCCGACGGTATGTTGCGTCCAGCCCAGCGCATACAGGAAGGTCGTAGTGCGATCCGGAGCGCTGGTAGAGGCCAACACCTCACACACCTTCAGGAAGTCCGCTTTCGGCGTACCGCAAATGTTTTCCACAACGTCCGGCGTATAGCGCGAAACGTGCTGCTTCAGCAGATTCCACACACAGCGTGGGTGCGTCAACGTTTCATCACGTTTGGCATAGCCGTTTTCATCGAACTGGTAGTTCCAGGAGGATTTATCGTACTGACGCTTTTGGGCGTCATAGCCGCTGAAAAGACCGTCATCAAAGGCAAAATCATCCCGCACCAGCAGGCTGGCGTTGGTGTAATGCTTAACGTACTCAGCGTTGATTTTGTTATTTTCGATCAGGTACAGCAACACGCCGGACAGAAAGGTAATGTCTGTACCGGAACGTATTGGCGCATAGATATCCGCCACCGACGCCGTACGCGTAAAGCGTGGATCAACGACAATCAGCGTCGCATCGTTATTGTTTTTCGCTTCCATCGCCCAGCGGAAACCCACCGGATGCGCTTCTGCGGCATTGCCGCCCATCACCATAACGACGTTGGCGTTTTTAATATCCACCCAGTGGTTGGTCATCGCACCGCGACCAAATGTTGGAGCAAGACTTGCTACCGTTGGTCCGTGTCAGACGCGCGCCTGGTTATCTACCGCCAGCATACCGAGAGAACGGGCAAACTTCTGCGTCAGCATACCCGTTTCATTGCTGGCCGCCGAGGCGCACAGCATCCCGGTAGAGAGCCAGCGGTTAACCGTGACGCCCTGCTCATTCTTTTCAATAAAGTTGGCGTCACGGTCGGCTTTCATTAATTTAGCAATACGAGTGAAAGCGTCATCCCAGCTAATGCGCTGCCACTTGTCGGAACCCGGCGCGCGGTATTCCGGATAGCGTAGGCGATCTTCACTGTGAACATAATCCAGCAAACCGGCCCCTTTCGGGCACAGCGCGCCACGGCTTACCGGATGATCCGGGTCGCCTTCAATATGGTAAATCGCTTCTTTCGCGTTTTTTGCCCCATCTCCCAGGCTATACATTAATAGCCCGCAACCTACGGAACAGTATGTGCAGGAGTTACGGATCTCTTTTGCGCGCAACAGCTTATAGTTTCGCGCCTGAGCCAGGGCCATTTTAGGTGTAAAACCCAGTGCGGCCACCGTTGTTCCCGCCATACCGCCCGCGCAGATTTTAAAAAATTGTCTGCGGCTGACGTCCATTGCTTTCCTCTTTTTTCCACGGATGCACGCCTCCTTCGAACTGCAGCAAAACCTCAGTCCTGGATGCGTGTATAACTTCGCGAGGAAACTAACAGCAAAATCGATAACTTTTTTGCGTCAAATCAATATTGAAACGGTTCCGCTATTAAATAGCCCTATTTTTAAACTGCAATAACTCCAGGGAGGTACTAAAAAATGACACTGCATGGCATCGCCCTCGGAAAAAGTGCTATAAGTGGCAGTTTACTTTGCGCGGTATTCAGGACAGTCACAAAGCATGACATCACAAAAAGCAACGCTAATAGGGCTTGTTGCCATCGTTCTGTGGAGCACGATGGTTGGGTTAATTCGCGGCGTCAGCGAAGGTCTCGGACCGGTAGGCGGCGCAGCCATGATCTATTCATTAAGCGGCCTGCTGCTGATTTTTACCGTCGGATTACCTGATATCCGTCGTTTCCCGGGGCGATACCTCATCGCAGGCAGCGTACTGTTTGTCAGTTATGAAATATGCCTGGCGCTTTCTCTCGGTTATGCCGCCACTCGCCATCAGGCTATCGAAGTCGGCATGGTTAACTATTTATGGCCCAGCCTGACTATTCTGTTTGCCATTCTTTTTAATGGGCAAAAAACTAACTGGCTTATTGTTCCTGGATTGCTTATTGCACTTACTGGCGTTTGCTGGGTTCTGGGGGGCGAGAATGGTCTTAATCCAGGAGAAATTATCAGCAATGTCGTCACCAGTCCGCTAAGCTATTTACTGGCATTTCTTGGGGCGTTTATATGGGCGACATACTGCACGGTCACCAATAAATATGCGCGTGGTTTTAACGGTATCACCGTCTTTGTGTTACTCACCGCCGTGGCGCTGTGGTTCCACTATTTTCTTACTCCGCAACCTGCCATGATATTTAGCCTACCGGTGATTGCTAAACTTTTTACCGCGGCATTAACGTTAGGGTTTGCCTACGCCGCATGGAATGTGGGCATACTTCATGGCAATGTGACTATCATGGCCGTAGGGTCCTATTTTACCCCCGTCATGTCCTCTGCTCTGGCCGCGCTGTTACTCAGCTCACCACTGTCATTCTCCTTCTGGCAAGGCGCAGTCATGGTTTGCGTAGGTTCGCTACTTTGTTGGCTGGCAACGCGGCGGCGCTAATAGCGACGGGCGGGCCGATGTTGATATTAAATCGACCCGCTGCACCTTGACACTCTTCATAACACAACTACGCTTTTATCTATCGCCTGTGTGTATTTGACGATTTTTCATTTTCACGTGCTCCCCCTGCGCCATACCAGGATGCGCTGGTAAAAAATACGGATTTTATAAAATCGTTAAATATGTTAATGTGATGATATAATTTTATTAACAAATATATAATTAACGCTAGCTGGCAACTGTATTAGTGCATATAATAATCAGCCGTTACTACCAAAAATAAAACCATAAACAGCCCAATAGTCCCCTCCGAAAATATATCTTATTAGACAGTCCCTATTTAAATTAATACTCTCAAATGTATTAAGGAGATCTCGATCACACAAATTAAAATAATTTGTAATCTTATGAAACTTATTATTGAACTTATGCCACTCCGTCATTTAAAAATAGTCTGCCATTGACAAACGCCTCGTTTAACAATGGTTGAGGAAACACGCTAAGAAAATTATAAGGATTATTAAAATGAAACTTAAGTTAGTGGCAGTGGCAGTGACTTCCCTGTTGGCAGCAGGCGTTGTAAATGCAGCCGAGGTATATAACAAAGACGGCAATAAACTGGATCTGTACGGTAAAGTTCACGCTCAGCATTATTTCTCTGATGATAACGGAAGTGATGGTGACAAAACTTACGCGCGTCTGGGCTTTAAAGGCGAAACGCAGATCAACGATCAGTTAACCGGTTTTGGCCAGTGGGAATATGAATTCAAAGGCAACCGTACTGAAAGCCAGGGCGCTGACAAAGACAAAACCCGTCTGGCGTTTGCTGGTCTGAAATTCGCTGACTACGGTTCTTTCGACTACGGTCGTAACTACGGCGTTGCTTACGACATCGGCGCATGGACCGACGTTCTGCCAGAGTTTGGTGGCGATACCTGGACTCAGACTGACGTCTTCATGACTGGCCGTACTACTGGTGTTGCCACCTACCGTAACACTGACTTCTTTGGCTTGGTTGAAGGTCTGAACTTTGCCGCGCAGTACCAGGGCAAAAATGACCGTGACGGCGCGTACGAGTCTAACGGCGACGGTTTCGGTCTGTCCGCAACGTATGAGTACGAAGGTTTTGGCGTAGGTGCGGCCTATGCGAAGTCTGACCGTACTAACAACCAGGTGAAAGCAGCGAGCAACCTGAATGCTGCGGGTAAAAACGCTGAAGTCTGGGCTGCTGGTCTGAAATATGATGCGAACAACATCTACCTGGCGACCACCTACTCCGAAACGCTGAACATGACCACCTTCGGTGAAGATGCAGCGGGTGATGCGTTTATCGCGAATAAAACCCAGAACTTCGAAGCGGTTGCTCAGTATCAGTTCGACTTCGGTCTGCGTCCGTCCATCGCTTACCTGAAATCCAAAGGTAAAAACCTGGGTACTTACGGCGACCAGGATCTGGTTGAGTACATCGATGTTGGCGCAACCTACTACTTCAACAAAAACATGTCCACCTTCGTTGATTACAAAATCAACCTGCTGGACGACAGCGACTTCACCAAAGCGGCTAAAGTGTCTACCGACAACATCGTTGCTGTTGGTCTGAACTACCAGTTCTAATTTTGTTGTAGTCTGAATACAAAGCCAGTCCTTTCAGGACTGGCTTTTTCTCTTGATGTAGACTCGGTCATAAGGAGTATGCCGTGCAGACGTTCACTGGTCGTTGTCTTTGCGGACAGAGCCATTTTACCGTTGACGTCGAAATGCTGGATGTCTATGCCTGCCATTGTACGCTGTGTCAAAAATGGTCGGGTGGAATAGCCATGTATCTGGAAGCCTGCGGGCAACCACAGCTAGCCCCCCTTTCCCCGGAACCGCCATACTTTTCATCCTCTTCGCGCGGCGAACGCTACTTCTGTTCCGGCTGCGGGTGTCCGCTGTGGTTTCGGCTTACCGATACCGATCGCTATTTTATTCCCTGGACCTTACTGGAACTGAACGAAGTTGATCGCCGTCGGCTGATTCTGGCTGCGGAAATTTATACCGAAACCCAGCCTGCCTTCTGGCGACTGACGGGGCAATACGCACGCCTCAGCGGTAAAGAGGTTGAGGAAATGGACTCCCCCTGCCAGCTAGCGCATTAAGCGCTTATCTCACCAGGCGTTATGTTATCGGCGTTGGGCTTTTGCCAGGCTGAACCACATCCCTACCGCCAGCAAAAGAAGCATACTTCCGGCGCTGCTTAACGCCACGCTATGCGACCAGATAAAGGCCTGTCTGGCGGCGTCCAGTATTGCCTGCCCCTGCGTGGGCGGTAGGCTATTCGCCAACTGCACGGCTTCTCCCATTGAAGATGACGCTCTGGCAATCTCTTGCGCCTCAAGCCCGGCAGGCAGACGGATAGACGCGGAGAAGCTACGGCTTAACAATAGACCGAAAATGGCAATGCCCAGTCCCGCGCCCAGTTCATAAGCCATCGTTTCTATCGCGCCGGCCGCCGCCGCTTTTTCTGCCGGCGCAGCGGCCATAATTGCCGACGTGGAAGCCAGCAATGCGCTGGCGGCGCTAAATCCCAGCAGCGCCATCAGCCCCCAGGCCTGCCATTGTTGGGTGCTGAAATCCGTCATCGCCAGGCCATAAAAACTCAGCGCGCTTAACGCCATGCCGCCCGTCGCGACCAGCCGTAGTCCCAGACGCGAGACCAGCACGCCCGCAATCGGCCCGCTGAATCCACTGGCGACCATCACCGGCAGCATAAATACCCCGGCCTCATAAGGCGATAGCCCGTGAACAAACTGCAGCTCTTGCGCCATCAGCAGCTCAAAACCCACCAGAGTGATCATCGCGGTCATCGCCATCACGACGCCGCTCAGGATAATGCGATGGGTAAATAGTCGCATATCAATCATCGGACGCGATGTCGCAAGCTGTGTGCGGATAAAGAGTCCCAGGAGCAGCGCGCCGGTAAGCAGGGTAAACGAGATGACCCACAGCGACAGATGCCCTTTCAGCGCGGTTTTAGCGCTATAGACCAACAGCAAAATGGCAATAATCAGCATCACCGCATGGCCAAGATTGAGCGGTTGATCGCGACGGCCCGCCTGGCGAGGAACATAGCGGGCGGTTAAGCCCATGACGACCAGCACAATCGGCACGTTGATCAGGAAAACCGATCCCCAGTAAAAATGCTCTAATAAGATGCCGCCGATGAGCGGCCCAAACGCCGCTCCGCCCGAACCTACCGCTGCCCAGACGCCCAGCGCCATGTTGCGATGCTTCTCTTCACAAAAGGTGGCGCGTATCCCGGCCAGCGTCGCCGGTACAATCATCGCCGCGCCAATAGCCAGTAATACCCTGGTGGCAATAAGCCAACTGGCGGTATGCGAAAACGCTGCCGCCAGTGACGCCAGGCCAAAGAGCGTCCCGCCCAGCATCAGCAGGCGTTTAAAACCGATACGATCGCCAAGCGCGCCCATCGGCAACACCATGCCAGCCATAACCAAAGAATAAATATCAATGATCCACAGCAGCTCGTTGCCGCTGGCCCCCAGTGTCATACTCAGTGTTGGGGCGGCGACATGCAAGACCGTGGCATCAATGGCGACAGGAATATAGACCAGCACAATAATGACTAACGTTAACCACTGACGAAACATAAATCTCCCTTCAAAAACTCAAATTTGGACACTTGTCCAGTTTCAGGATCCTACGGTAAGTTGAACGAATGTCCAGCTTTTTGTTACACTGCGCGCATTGGCTAATGTGGGGAAAATATGAGTTACCTTAACCGGGATGAACGCCGCGAAGTGATCCTGCAAGCGGCGATGCGCGTGGCGCTGGCAGAGGGGTTTGCCGCCATGACGGTGCGACGTATCGCATCAGAAGCCGATGTCGCCGCCGGACAGGTGCATCACCACTTTAGCTCAGCGGGCGAGCTCAAAGCGCTGGCCTTTGTCCATTTGATCCGTACCCTGCTTGATGCCGGGCAAGTTCCGCCGCCCGCCACCTGGCGTGCACGGCTTCACGCTATGTTGGGTAGCGAAGACGGCGGCTTCGAGCCTTACATAAAATTGTGGCGAGAGGCGCAAATTCTGGCTGACCGGGATCCGCACATCAGAGATGCTTATCTCCTCACGATGCAGATGTGGCATGAGGAAACGGTCACAATTATCGAGCAGGGCAAACAAGCTGGAGAATTTACGTTTACTGCTAACGCCACGGATATCGCCTGGCGGCTTATCGCACTGGTGTGCGGGCTGGACGGTATGTATGTGCTGGGTATTCCGGAAATGGCCGATCCCGCGTTTAAATACCATCTGGATCGGATGATTACGCTTGAACTCTTTGCGTAAAGTTACAAATAATTTAATAAAAATCACTTTTAGTTTACAAATAGTAACAATTAAGAAGCATCATATCTCCTCTTCGCGCCGCGCTGGCCTGGTTTTTTATCTATTCTTTCACTCAATATTCTAAAAAAACTTCAATAAGTTCTCAAAAGAGCGCGTGACGCCCTGTCTCTTTTTTATGTTTTTTTCAAATGATATGCGCATGTGAGGGGTAAAATGACACGACAAAACGAGAATTATAACCGTTATCTCTTGAGTGACTGGCGACCCGAAAATCCAGCCTTCTGGGAGAATAAAGGGAAAGGCATCGCCAGAAGAAACTTATGGATTTCAGTAAGTTGTTTGCTTCTGGCATTTTGCGTCTGGATGTTGTTTAGCGCTGTTGCCGTCAACCTCAATAAAATTGGATTTAATTTTACCACCGACCAACTCTTTTTATTAACCGCATTACCTTCTCTTTCCGGTGCAATATTACGCGTTCCCTACTCCTTTATGGTACCACTGTTTGGTGGCCGTAAATGGACCGTATTAAGTACCGTAATATTGATTATTCCCTGCGCCTGGCTGGGATTCGCCGTGCAAAATCCCGCCACCCCTTTCGGGGTATTTATGCTCATCGCTCTGTTGTGCGGTTTTGCGGGGGCAAACTTCGCGTCCAGTATGGGCAACATCAGTTTTTTCTTTCCAAAGGCCAGACAAGGTAGCGCGTTGGGTATTAACGGCGGACTGGGAAATCTTGGCGTCAGTGTGATGCAGTTGATTGCGCCGCTGGTTATTTTTCTGCCGATATTTACTTTTTTAGGCGTCCGGGGCGTGCCGCAACCTGATGGCTCCCTGCTCGCCCTCACTAACGCCGCCTGGATCTGGGTGCCGTTACTGGCTGTCGCGACGCTTGCCGCCTGGTTTGGTATGAACGATATCGGCAGTTCAAAAGCGTCTATCGCCTCGCAATTGCCGGTGCTAAAACGTCTGCACCTGTGGCTGCTTAGCCTGCTGTACCTGGCGACATTCGGGTCATTCATCGGCTTTTCCGCAGGTTTCGCCATGCTCGCCAAAACGCAATTTCCCGACGTAAACATTCTGCAACTGGCGTTCTTTGGCCCCTTTATCGGCGCGCTGGCGCGATCGGCAGGCGGCGTGATCTCCGATAAATTCGGCGGCGTTCGCGTAACGCTCATTAATTTTATCTTTATGGCGCTGTTTACCGCCCTGCTATTCCTCACGCTGCCAGGCTCCGGCGCAGGCAGCTTTAGCGCGTTCTATCTTGTTTTTATGGGCCTGTTTTTGACAGCGGGTCTCGGCAGCGGTTCTACCTTCCAGATGATTGCGGTGATCTTTCGTCAGATCACGCTCTACAACGTCAAACTGCGCGGCGGGAGCGATGAGCAGGCGCAGCGCGAAGCGGTGACGGATACCGCCGCCGCGCTCGGGTTTATCTCCGCTATTGGCGCTGTGGGCGGCTTCTTTATTCCAAAAGCGTTTGGCACCTCTTTGGCATTGACCGGCTCGCCGGTGGGCGCCATGAAAATCTTTTTGCTGTTTTACATCGCTTGCGTCCTGCTGACCTGGCTGGTCTACGGGCGTCGTAAGCCTAAACAACAATAACAACATACATACCTGTAGGACGGCCATCCGGCAATGGTTTAACGCCAAATCGACAGGATGGCGGAAAATTTATCGAAGCAGGAGAAATGTCATGAGTAAACTGTTGGATCGCTTTCGTTACTTTAAACAAAAAGGCGATACCTTTGCCGACGGCCATGGTCAGGTGATGTATACCAACCGCGACTGGGAAGACAGTTATCGCCAGCGCTGGCAGTTTGATAAGATCGTGCGTTCAACCCACGGCGTCAACTGCACGGGCTCCTGTAGCTGGAAAATTTATGTCAAAAACGGTCTGGTGACGTGGGAAACCCAGCAAACCGACTACCCGCGCACGCGTCCCGATTTACCGAACCATGAACCGCGCGGCTGCCCGCGCGGCGCCAGCTACTCCTGGTATCTCTATAGCGCCAATCGTCTGAAATACCCTCTGGTGCGTAAGCGGCTGATAGAACTGTGGCGCGAGGCTCTTTCCCGGCACAGCGATCCGGTGCTGGCATGGGAATCTATAATGAACGACCCGCAAAAATGCCAAAGTTACAAACAGGTGCGCGGACATGGCGGCTTTATTCGTTCGAACTGGAAAGAGCTGAATCAGCTCATTGCCGCCGCTAACGTCTGGACAATCAAAACCTATGGCCCGGATCGTGTGGCGGGGTTTTCACCTATTCCAGCAATGTCGATGGTTTCTTACGCCGCCGGAACACGTTATCTGTCATTGCTTGGCGGTACTTGTCTGAGCTTCTATGACTGGTATTGCGATCTTCCGCCCGCGTCTCCAATGACCTGGGGCGAGCAGACTGACGTGCCGGAGTCCGCCGACTGGTATAACTCAGCCTACATTATTGCCTGGGGCTCTAACGTGCCGCAGACGCGTACCCCGGACGCCCACTTCTTTACCGAAGTGCGCTACAAAGGCACCAAGACAATCGCCATCACCCCGGACTATTCCGAAGTCGCTAAACTGTGCGATCAGTGGCTGGCGCCAAAGCAAGGTACAGACAGTGCGCTGGCGATGGCCATGGGTCACGTCATTTTGAAAGAGTTTCATCTCGATAATCCCAGCGACTATTTCCTTAACTATTGCCGCCGTTATACCGACATGCCGATGCTGGTCCTGTTGGATGAGCACGCAGACGGCAGTTATGTACCGGGGCGTATGATGCGCGCGTCGGATCTGGTGGATGGACTGGGAGAAGCCAATAATCCGGAATGGAAAACCGTCGCGCTCAACAGTACGGGCGAACTGGTCGCGCCCAATGGTTCTATCGGTTTTCGCTGGGGAGAAAAGGGAAAATGGAACCTGGAAGCGGTGGCGGCGGGCGTCGAAACTGAACTGTCGCTCTCTTTACTCGGTCAGCATGATGATGTGGCGGGTGTCGCCTTCCCCTATTTTGGCGGTAACGAAAACCCACATTTTCGCAGCGTGCGGCAGGAACCGGTGCTGGTACGTAAGTTACCGGTGAAACGTCTGGCTCTGGCGGACGGTAGCGAGCGGATGGTCGTCAGCGTTTACGATCTGGTGCTGGCTAATTATGGGCTGGATCGTGGTCTGGATGACTGCCATAGCGCCAATAATTATAACGACGTAAAAGCCTACACGCCGGCCTGGGGCGAACAGATTACCGGCGTGCCGCGTCGACATATCGAAACTATTGCGCGTGAATTTGCCGAGACCGCCCATAAAACTCATGGTCGTTCGATGATCATCCTCGGCGCGGGAGTGAATCACTGGTATCACATGGATATGAATTACCGTGGGATGATTAACATGCTGGTGTTCTGTGGCTGTGTTGGACAAACCGGCGGCGGCTGGGCGCACTATGTCGGCCAGGAGAAGCTGCGGCCGCAAACCGGCTGGCTGCCGCTGGCCTTCGCGCTGGACTGGAATCGCCCGCCGCGTCAGATGAACAGTACCTCGTTTTTCTACAACCATGCCAGCCAGTGGCGCTATGAAAAACTGACTGCGCAAGAGTTGCTGTCGCCGTTGGCCGATCCGGCTAAATTTTCCGGACACCTGATCGATTTCAACGTGCGCGCGGAACGTATGGGCTGGCTACCCTCGGCGCCGCAGCTTAATCTTAACCCGCTCAGCGTGAAAGCGAGCGCCGATAAAGCCGGGCTGTCTGCGGCGGATTATACCGTGCAGGCGTTGAAATCAGGCGCTATCCGTTTTGCCTGCGAACAGCCTGACAGTGGTCATAATCACCCGCGAAATTTATTTGTCTGGCGCTCTAACCTGCTCGGCTCCTCCGGGAAAGGTCATGAGTACATGCTCAAATATCTGCTGGGCACCGACAGCGGTATCCAGGGCGAAGCGCTGGGTTCCTGCGAAGGAATTAAGCCTGAAGAGGTGGAATGGCAGTCCGCCGCGATTGAGGGCAAGCTCGATCTGTTAGTCACGCTTGATTTCCGTATGTCCAGTACCTGTCTGTTTTCCGATATCGTTTTGCCGACCGCCACCTGGTATGAAAAAGACGATATGAATACCTCGGATATGCATCCGTTTATCCACCCCCTTTCCGCCGCGGTCGATCCTGCCTGGGAATCCAAAAGCGACTGGGAAATCTACAAAGGTATCGCCAGCGTCTTTTCTGAGGTGTGTGTCGGACACCTCGGACAGGAAACCGATGTGGTGTTACACCCGCTCCAGCATGATTCCCCGGCGGAACTGGCGCAGCCATTTGATATTCTCGACTGGCGTAAAGGCGAGTGCGAACTTATTCCGGGAAAAACCGCCCCCAATATCGTCGTGGTTGAACGCGATTATCCGGCCACCTATGAACGTTTTACCTCGCTGGGTCCCCTGCTGGATAAATTAGGCAACGGCGGTAAGGGGATTGCCTGGAATACGCAAGATGAAGTCGATTTCCTCGGTAAGCTCAATTACACCAAACACGATGGTCCGGCGAAAGGACGTCCGCGGATCGACACCGCGCTGGATGCTTCGGAAGTGATTCTTGCCTTAGCGCCGGAAACTAACGGCCAGGTGGCGGTGAAAGCCTGGCAGGCGCTGGGCGAGATGACCGGGCGCGAGCACACCCATCTGGCCATCAATAAAGAAGATGAGAAAATTCGCTTTCGTGATATCCAGGCGCAACCACGCAAAATTATCTCCAGCCCGACCTGGTCAGGACTGGAAAGCGAGCATGTCTCTTATAACGCCGGATATACCAACGTACATGAACTGATCCCGTGGCGCACGTTGTCGGGGCGGCAACAACTCTATCAGGATCATGCGTGGATGCGCGCTTTTGGCGAAAGCCTGGTGGCATATCGTCCGCCGATTGATACCCGCAGCGTCAGCGAAATGCGAGAAATTCCGCCCAACGGTTTCCCGGAAAAAGCGCTTAACTTCCTGACACCGCACCAGAAATGGGGAATTCACTCCACCTACAGCGAAAACCTGCTGATGCTGACCTTGTCGCGCGGCGGGCCGATTGTCTGGATCAGCGAAGCCGATGCCCGTGAATTGGGTATTGAAGATAACGACTGGATTGAAGCCTTCAACGCTAATGGCGCTCTTACCGCTCGTGCGGTGGTCAGCCAGCGCGTTCCGCCGGGTATGACCATGATGTACCACGCCCAGGAGCGGATTATGAACATTCCGGGTTCGGAAGTGACCGGGATGCGCGGCGGGATCCATAACTCCGTGACCCGGGTCTGTCCAAAACCGACGCATATGATCGGCGGCTATGCGCAACTGGCTTACGGCTTCAACTATTACGGAACCGTGGGTTCGAATCGCGATGAATTCATCATGATCAGGAAGATGAAAAACATTAACTGGCTGGATGATGAGGGCCGGGATCAGGTACAGGAGGCGAAAAAATGAAAATACGCTCACAGGTTGGGATGGTACTGAATCTCGATAAATGTATTGGCTGTCACACCTGCTCCGTCACCTGTAAAAACGTCTGGACCGGACGTGAAGGGATGGAATACGCATGGTTCAATAACGTCGAAACTAAACCGGGTATCGGCTATCCCAAAAACTGGGAAGACCAGCAGGAGTGGCAAGGCGGTTGGGTTCGTGATGTTAATGGCAAGATAAGGCCCCGTCTGGGCGGCAAAATGGGGGTAATTAGCAAAATTTTCGCCAACCCGGTGATTCCGCAAATCGATGATTACTATGAACCCTTTACCTTCGATTATCAGCATTTACATAATGCGCCAGAGAGTAAGCATCAGCCCACTGCCCGCCCTCGTTCACTGATTGACGGAAAACGGATGGACAAGGTGATCTGGGGGCCAAACTGGGAAGAGCTGCTCGGCGGCGAGTTTGAAAAACGCGCCCGCGACCGTAACTTCGACAACATACAAAAGGAGATGTACGGTCAGTTCGAAAACACCTTCATGATGTACCTGCCGCGCCTGTGCGAACACTGCCTGAACCCCAGTTGTGTCGCCACCTGCCCAAGTGGCGCTATTTATAAGCGTGAAGAAGACGGCATCGTGCTAATCGACCAGGATAAATGCCGGGGCTGGCGTTTGTGTATCAGCGGCTGCCCGTACAAAAAAATCTACTTTAACTGGAAGAGCGGCAAGTCTGAGAAGTGCATATTTTGCTATCCGCGTATTGAATCCGGCCAGCCGACCGTTTGTTCGGAAACCTGCGTCGGGCGCATTCGTTATCTTGGCGTTCTGCTCTACGACGCCGACAGGATTGAAGAAGCGGCCAGTACCGAACACGAGACAGATTTGTATGAACGTCAGTGCGATGTGTTTCTCGATCCGCACGATCCGGCGGTCATCGAAGAGGCGCTTAAACAGGGCATCCCGCAAAACGTCATCGACGCCGCCCAACGGTCGCCGGTGTACAAAATGGCGATGGACTGGAAGCTTGCGCTTCCGCTGCACCCGGAATACCGTACCCTGCCGATGGTCTGGTACGTACCGCCGCTGTCGCCCATCCAGTCATACGCTGACGCGGGCGGGTTGCCACACAATGGCAATATTCTGCCGGCGGTGGAGACGCTGCGTATTCCGGTACAATACCTGGCCAATATGCTCAGCGCGGGCGATACCGGTCCGGTCATTCGGGCGCTAAAGCGGATGATGGCGATGCGCCACTACATGCGCTCGCAGACGGTTGAAGGCGTGACGGATACCCGCGCCATTGAGGAAGTCGGTCTGAGCGTACAACAGGTTGAAGAGATGTATCGCTACCTGGCGATTGCCAATTATGAAGATCGTTTTGTCATTCCCACCAGCCACCGGGAAATGGCGCGCGACGCCTTTCCGGAGCGCAACGGCTGCGGCTTTACTTTTGGCGACGGTTGTCACGGCTCGGATACCAAATTCAATCTGTTCAACAGTAGCCGTATTGATGCCATCAATATCACTGAAGTACGTGATAAAGCGGAGGGGGAATAATGCAAATCCTCAAAGCGATTGGCCTGTTGATGGAGTATCCGGACGACGAGTTGTGGGAATGTCGGGATGAAGCGCTTGCCCTTATCCAACACGATGCGCCAATGCTGACCGACTTCACTCGCGAGCTGCTTTATGCGCCGTTACTGGATAAACAAGCAGAATGGTGTGAAGTGTTTGACCGCGGGCGCGCCACTTCATTGCTGTTATTCGAGCATGTTCATGCGGAGTCCCGCGATCGCGGCCAGGCGATGGTCGATTTGTTAAGCCAGTATGAAACCGTGGGCCTGCAGCTCAACTGCCGCGAACTGCCGGATCACCTGCCGCTCTATCTGGAGTACTTAAGCGTGTTGCCGGAAGCGGAAGCGCGCGAGGGATTACAGAATATTGCCCCTATTCTGGCGCTGCTGGGCGGTCGTCTGAAACAGCGAGGAGCGCCGTGGTATCAACTGTTTGACGCCCTGCTGACGCTGGCGGGCAGTACGCTTACAAGTGACAGTGTCACCAAACAGATTGTTCAGGAATCGCGGGATGATACCCGTCAGGCACTGGATGCCGTCTGGGAAGAAGAACAGGTGAAGTTTATCGAAGATAACGCTACGACCTGTGACAGTTCACCGTTACACCATTATCAACGACGCTTTAGCCAGGACGCGCCGCCGCAGTACGTCGACGTCAGCGCGGGAGGCCCGAAATGATACAGTACCTGAACGTCTTTTTTTACGACATCTACCCCTATATTTGCGCCACGGTATTCTTCCTCGGCAGTTGGCTGCGCTATGACTACGGACAATATACTTGGCGCGCGTCGTCCAGCCAGATGCTGGATAAGCGCGGGATGGTGATATGGTCGAATTTGTTCCATATTGGCATTCTGGGGATCTTTTTTGGCCATCTGTTCGGGATGCTGACGCCACACTGGATGTATGCCTGGTTCCTGCCGATTGCGGTAAAACAGCAGATGGCGATGATCCTCGGCGGCGTGTGCGGCGTATTAACGTTGATCGGCGGCGCGGGATTACTGTGGCGTCGTCTGACCAATCAGCGTGTGCGGGCGACATCCACTACACCTGATATTATCATCATGAGCATTTTGCTGATTCAGTGCCTGCTTGGCCTGAGCACCATTCCGTTTTCGGCGCAATATCCGGATGGCAGCGAAATGATGAAGTTGGTGGGCTGGGCGCAAAGTATAGTCACCTTCCGCGGCGGGTCTTCGGAAATGCTGAGCGGTGTGGCGTTTGTTTTCCGCGTTCATCTGGTGCTGGGAATGACTATTTTCCTGCTCTTCCCGTTCACCCGTCTGGTTCATGTCTGGAGCGCGCCGTTTGAGTATTTCACCCGTCGCTACCAGATTGTTCGTACCCGCCGCTAATTCTCTTTGCCCGGGGCGTACGCTTACCGGGCAAAGAAAACACATGGGCGTCGTCATTCGGCAGCGCACAGGCTATGATGATTCTTCAGCCAAAGGAGAACATCAATGAAACCGCAGATTTACCATGTTGACGCCTTCACCAGCGAACCTTTTCGCGGCAACTCTGCTGGCGTTGTCTTACATGCGGATACGCTAAGCGACGCACAGATGCAGCTGATTGCCCGTGAACTTCGTCACTCGGAAACCGCCTTTTTGCTAAAAAGCGAAGAGAGTGATGTGCGCATACGCTACTTTACACCGACAGTAGAAGTCCCCATCTGTGGTCATGCCACCGTGGCCGCGCATTATGTTCGGGCAACGGTACTGGGGTTGGGAAACACCACCGTCTGGCAAACCTCGTTAGCGGGCCGTCATCGCGTTGAAATTCATGCCGAACACAACGACTATCGCATCACGCTGGAACAAGGTCAGCCCTCTTTTGAACCACCGCTAGTCGGAGAGATTCGGGCTGCCATCATCACCGCGTTGAACCTGACTGAAGATGATATCGTGCCGGGAGCGCCGATTCAGGTGGCTTCAACAGGACATGCAAAAGTGATGATCCTGCTCAAACCAGACGTTGATATTGATGCCCTTTCTCCGAATCTGGCAGCCCTGACGGCAATCAGCCAGCAAATTGGCTGTAACGGCTTTTTTCCTTTCCAGATTCGTCCGGGAAAAAACGAAACCGATGGGCGAATGTTTTCTCCGGCGATAGGGATTGTGGAAGATCCGGTAACGGGAAACGCCAATGGCCCGATGGGAGCATGGCTCGTCCATCATGGCCTGATGGCGCATGACGGTAAAACGCTGCAGATTCAAGGCCATCAGGGGCGCGCTTTAGGCAAAGAGGGTACTGTTGATGTTACCGTCACCATTCGCGATAACCAGCCGGACAACGTCACCATCTCCGGCCAGGCGGTCATTCTGTTTCATGCCGAATGGGCCATTACTTTTTAATCGTTGTCAGGCCCGCAAATCCTCGCGGCAAAAAACTATTTTCCCGCCTCCGGATGGGTATCAAATGCAGCCATTACCGCGGCCAGCTCCGCCTCGGTAAAACCGTGCTTTACATCATTTACGCCGAGACCAAACTGCTGCTGAAGTAACTGATACAACGACGGTACATCCGGTACATTGACCTGTTCAACGGCATGTCCCTGGTGGTAACGCGTGAAGTGGAAATTCGTTAATGTCAGCTTGCCGCCATCAGGCAAATGGCGGCACATCAACAAATGATGACGAAAATGGGATTGCGGCCAGTGAGCCGACCAGAAATTGCCCATCACATGATCGCTCTGCTGCTGCACCCCCAGATCAAAACAGTACATCGACTGCCAGTGCTCATGGTGGCGGAATTGTAAAATCCATGTGCTCCCCTCCTGCATCAGGCGATATTCACCATGCGGCGTCTGCTGGGCAATTTCGGCCTGCAGACGAAGCGGCGCGGTTAGCGTTTGGCCGCCAAACCCCACGTCAGCGATCCACTGCTCATCCTCAACATCAACCAGCAGTAAACGGTGCGTGCGCGGCGGTAAACTGGCGGGATGAGACAGAATGACCCGCCCCAATAAGCTTCGGACGTTAAAACCGATGTCGCGTAACGCACGTTCAAACAGGCCATTCAGTTCAAAACAGTATCCACCGCGTCGGGCATAAAGCAGTTTCTCCTCTAATGCCGTCTCATCGAGCTGTATTTCACGAGGCAGTAGCACATCCAGATTTTCAAAAGGAATCGCGCAGTTGTGCGCTAAGTGAAGCGTTCTGAGCGCTTCAACCGTAGGAACCCCCAACGGCTGACAATGTAATCGCGTAAAATAAGCATGTAAAAAAGAGGTCATCTGAGGCTTCCATTAACATTAATGCTTGCGTTCGGCACACAGGCTGAGGCGGATATCGCTGCGCAACAGGATACCCTATCCGTGGAATAGCGTTGGATACTTTTGAAAAAAATAAGACAGGCCGGCTACAGCGCCGGAGGTACGTGGGATTTTGGCCTACAAACGGAAATCGGTTCTGAGAATCTCTTTGCGACACGCCGCCAAAATAGCGGCGTGTTAAAATTTTTAACGCCAGCTCAGCGAGTCTGATTTCTAACAAAACTGGCTAAACATAAACGCTTTTTAATAATTGTCCAAATAGTTATGGTAACGATCTTTTATGTCGGCCGCCCGTTGCGCTTTCGCCTCCGGCATGTCGCTGGCCCGATCGGTATAATATTTTAAACTCGGAATGGCGCCTAATGCCTGAGGTAAGGCATTATATGCTGCTATTCGCTCTCTGACGGTTTTATATTTTTCATCAATATCATAATTATAGTACGCTGGCGCTTCTAAAAAGCCCTCTTCCAGTCTCATACAGATATCTTCAAAGGACCCCTTAACCTCAACGGTATGTTCGCCATCCGATATCCTGACGATTGGCTCACGTCCAGCCATCAGCGAGAGTTGTTCGAATGTTAACCTCCGACCATCAGAAAGGTCGACATCTATAGTATACAGCCCATCACACACAGCATCAGCAAGGTGATTATGGATATTCCCTGCATTGGCACAGAACTCCTCAACTTTAGGCGTAACATTGCAACAATGTTCAATTACTCTTGTAAATCCGTAGGCCAGTCCTGCGGTAAGCACCCACAAGATGCCTTTCATGATTTTTGTTGATAATTTATTTTCATAATCTCCTGCAGCAACATGAGGTAGCTTATTTCCTGATAAAGCTCTGGCATAGGTAGAAACTGATGTATATGGCATATCCTGCTCCTTCAAATTTTGCTCAATAGCTTTATATGTCCTACTCCTCTCTCATTATGACGATATGTCAATCAACAAAATTGCTCAAAGGCATATATTTTCAGGAGAAAATGAGAATAACAGGCGCAACGGCCTTATCTTATGCTGCTGCAATATCGTCAGGTAGTTTACCGTTCGAGGTTATATCTATGACCATAAATCCCACAAGTGATTAGCGCTGGTTAATTATTGCGCAACGCAAGCACTGCGGATTTGTGCTGGCGTCTTATCTGGCTGAATCGTGACCACACCGCACCACATCTGACCACACAAATAAACTCGACATTCTCATTTTGTTCTTTCCGTATGTTTTGCGTCATTTAACAATTGCAGGTAGGATGCTCCGCCGGCGGTTTTATCCCTGTCACAGAATCAGGGAAAAGCGGCATTCGCCATTGCAGGCAATCGATTGGTGAGCGCCCGTCGCGGCATAAGGAATTTTTCTGTCAGGACAGGCTATAACAGGTAACGTAATGAAAACACAGACTACGCACGCCGCAGAACAACATGCGGCGAAACGACGCTGGCTGAACGCCCATGAAGAGGGGTATCACAAAGCGATGGGGAATCGTCAGGTTCAGATGATTGCTATCGGCGGCGCGATTGGCACCGGTTTATTTTTAGGTGCAGGCGCCCGATTGCAAATGGCCGGACCGGCACTGGCGCTGGTCTATCTGATATGTGGCATTTTTTCTTTTTTCATTTTACGCGCGCTGGGCGAACTGGTATTGCATCGCCCTTCCAGCGGGAGTTTCGTCTCCTACGCCCGTGAATTTTTGGGTGAAAAAGCGGCCTACGTCGCAGGCTGGATGTACTTTATTAACTGGGCGATGACCGGGATCGTCGATATCACCGCAGTGGCGTTATACATGCACTACTGGGGCGCATTTGGCGACGTTCCGCAATGGGTGTTCGCGCTCGGCGCGTTAACCATTGTCGGTACCATGAACATGATCGGCGTAAAATGGTTTGCCGAAATGGAGTTCTGGTTCGCGCTGATAAAAGTACTCGCCATTGTTATCTTCCTGGTGGTAGGCACGATTTTTCTCGGTACCGGTCAACCGCTTGAGGGTAATGCCACCGGTTTTCACCTGATTACAGATAATGGCGGCTTTTTCCCGCACGGCCTGTTGCCCGCGCTGGTACTGATTCAGGGCGTAGTGTTCGCCTTTGCGTCGATTGAACTGGTCGGTACCGCCGCTGGGGAGTGCAAAGATCCACAGACGATGGTGCCAAAAGCCATCAATAGCGTGATCTGGCGTATTGGTCTTTTCTATGTAGGATCGGTCGTATTGCTGGTTTTGCTGCTGCCGTGGAACGCCTACCAGGCGGGGCAAAGTCCGTTTGTCACCTTCTTTTCTAAACTTGGCGTGCCTTATATCGGCAGTATTATGAATATCGTGGTGTTAACCGCCGCGCTTTCCAGCCTGAACTCCGGGCTTTACTGTACGGGGAGAATTTTACGTTCAATGTCGATGGGGGGTTCCGCGCCGAAATTCATGGCGAAAATGAGCCGTCAGCATGTGCCCTATGCGGGTATTCTGGCGACTCTGGTGGTTTACGTGGTCGGCGTATTCCTGAATTACCTGGTCCCCTCCCGCGTGTTTGAGATCGTTCTTAATTTTGCCTCGCTCGGCATTATCGCGTCGTGGGCGTTTATCATGGTGTGCCAGATGCGTTTACGCCAGGCGATAAAAGAAGGCAAAGCCGCAGACGTCAGTTTTAAACTGCCCGGCGCGCCTTTTACCTCCTGGCTAACACTGCTGTTTTTACTAAGCGTGCTGGTACTCATGGCGTTTGACTACCCGAATGGAACTTACACTATCGCCTCGTTGCCGCTGATCGCCATTCTGCTGGTCGCCGGCTGGTTTGGCGTGCGACGTCGTGTGGCGGAGATCCATCGCACTGCGCCAGTGACGGCGGATTCGACAGATAGTGTCGTATTGAAAGAAGAAGCAGCGACATAACATTACCCTTCCCCGGCAGCCCCAGGCCTGCCGGGTTTAATGCGCGTTACCGCCAACACCGCATCGCGCCCAATGCTTAGTCAGCCTTAATCAACTGCGCCACATCATTGCTGTTAATTTCCCGCTGGTTGCCTTCCTGATCGGTATAACTGGTCATCCCCGTCTCTTTATCTAACTGCGGCTTACCCTGAGTTACGATCGTTTGCCCATTCTTCGTCGTCATCACATAGTTGGTTGTGCAACCCGCAAGCATAAAAAACATCATGCCCAAACCAGAGCATATAAATAACCTTTTCATATTTTCCTCGTGAATATAATGAGTTAACTACAGCAAAAAGGCAGTGTAATTCTCACAGAATCATCAGGCTATCGGCGGGGTGTAACGAGGCGTATCGGTGCGTTTAAAGAGATGACTGGAGGGGTTTCCCCCTCCATACCCTATTTACAGAGCAATGCGAATAACATCATCCGGCTGCGTCGCTTCCTGTTCACGTGTCGATTTCTGCTTCACGCTGACGTAGAGCGTTTTACCGTCTGCCGATAGCGCCAGGCTATTCGGGTACGTTGGCGTATCGAACGTTTTAACAACGTTATAGGTCTTCGCATCGATCACGCTGACCTGCCCTGCCTGACGGTGCGTCACATACGCCTCGTTACGTGTCGGATTATACAGGACGGCCAAAGAGGCAGGCGCCCCGATTTTGGCAAGAATATTGCCATTACGGGTATCGACAACCAGAACCTCAGTCGCCTTCGAGTCGGTGATAAACGCACGATGACCTGCGGTATCGAGACTCAGGTTAATAAAGAAGTGTTCTTTACCGTCATCCAGCAACTTCTTACGACTGAGAATTTTATTGCTGGCGGTATCGATGGTGATAAATTCGCCATCCGCATTGGTGGTGTACAGGCGTTGCGCTTTACTGTCGAGCGCCAGACCCGTACTCATTTTGCCGGTATTTTCGATCGTCGTTTTCAGTTTGATGGTTTCGCCATCCACTACCCAAATAGCACTCTCTTTACCAACACCGCTAATGTAGATCGTGTTGGTCGCCGCATCGGCAACCAGCTCACGGGGCTGTAACGGACGAACCTCTTCAGTACGTTTGCGCGCATCAAGTACCAGACGACCTTTTACATCACCCGTTTTGGCATCAATCGCGGTAACAGCGCTGTTAATGGTATTGCCAAACCACAGCGTTTGGGTCGCGGCATTGATGGTGGCGCCGAACGGCTTGAGATCGTTATGAATCGCTTGCGTGATTTCCAGCGTCACCGGGTCGAGACGATAAACTACGCCGCCTTTATCCAGTTTACGGCTTTGCGATGTAGCCAGCCAGAGCGCGTTTTCTTGCTGACTCCAGGCCATCTCATAAGCGCCTTTGCCTACCGCTTTACGCAGCATGTCTTCCGCCGCCAGCGTGCTAAATGAGGATGCGACGAGGAGCGAACCTAACAATAAAGAACCACGCAGGCGCGGCGAAAAAAGATGACGTAAGTGCATGACGACTCCCTTTGATAAAAACGTGTATAGCTGCTTCACACTACTTCGCTGCGCGGGATCTTCGTTCCGCACTTATTATAAGTTGAGAATAATAATCATTATTTATCAGAAAGTGGAGCTTTTCCTCGCCTGCGAATGTCATGGCTCTTAAATACCGCACATTTTCTTAACTTAATGTGCGATTAAAATTTCAAAACTTTACATATTGACTACCCTTAATGTCACGTTTTCCATTGATACGCTTACATTTATCCGGCATTTTCATGAAAATTATTTCCGTTAGACAGCGACTTTATCCCGCCCTCTTATTGCCTCTGACCTTCTCCCCGGTCCTTCAGGCCGCCAGCGCGCCCAATGAACAAACCATGATAGTCACCGCAACGCCGCAAACCGTATCCGAACTGGATACACCTGCCGCCGTTAGCGTCATTGAGGGAGAAGACATGCGTCTGGCGACGCCGCGCGTCAATTTATCTGAGTCTTTAACCAGCGTCCCGGGATTGCAGGTGCAAAACCGGCAGAACTACGCGCAGGATCTGCAAATCTCTATCCGCGGATTTGGCTCGCGTTCCGCCTTTGGCGTGCGCGGCATTCGTCTGTATGTTGATGGCATTCCCGCCACCATGCCGGATGGGCAAGGCCAGATTTCGAATATTGATATTAACAGCATACAAGACGTTGAAGTGTTACGCGGCCCTTTCTCAGCGCTATACGGCAATGCTTCCGGCGGCGTGATAAATGTCACCACCGAAACCGGCAAACAGCCGCCTACCCTTGAGGCCAGCAGCTACTACGGCAGTTATGGAAGCTGGCGCTATGGGCTAAAAGCCACGGGCGCGATGGGTGACGGCACACAGCCAGGCGACGTGGATTACACGGTATCGACTACCCGTTTCACCACCCACGGCTACCGCGATCACAGCGGTGCGCGAAAAAATCTGGCTAATGCCAAACTGGGCGTTCGCCTTGACGATGTCAGTAAACTCTCGCTGATTTTTAATAGTGTGGACATTAAGGCGGACGATCCCGGCGGACTTACCGAATCTGAATGGAAAGCCGATCCGCAACAGGCGCCGCGCGCTGAACAGTACAATACGCGTAAAACCATCAAACAAACTCAGGCAGGATTGCGTTATGAACGTCAGCTCAGCGCGCAGGATGATATCAGCGTGATGGCCTACGCCGGAGAGCGGGAAACCACGCAATACCAGTCTATTCCCCTGGTGGCACAGCTAAAACCAGCTCAGGCTGGCGGCGTAATTACACTGCAACGCCACTATCAGGGCATTGATTCCCGCTGGACTCACCGGGGAGAATTAGGTGTGCCGGTCACCTTCACTGGCGGAGTAAACTATGAAAACATGAGCGAAAACCGCAAGGGTTACAATAACTTCCGTCTCAACAACGGCACCCCTGAGTTTGGGCATAAAGGCGATTTACGCCGGGATGAGCGTAACCTGATGTGGAATGTCGATCCTTATCTGCAAACCCAGTGGCAGCTTACGCAAAAACTCTCGCTGGATGCTGGCGTGCGCTACAGTTCCGTGTGGTTCGATTCTAACGATCACTATATCGCGCCCGGCAATGGCGATGACAGCGGCGACGCCAGCTATCACCACTGGCTACCCGCCGGATCGCTAAAATATGCGTTAACTGACGCCTGGAATCTCTATCTTGCTGCCGGTCGCGGATTTGAAACTCCCACAATCAATGAGCTTTCTTATCGCGCTGACGGCCAAAGTGGGTTCAACTTTGACCTCAAACCGTCGACCAATGATACGGTGGAAGTCGGCAGTAAAACGCGGATTGGCAATGGCTTGTTGACCGCCGCGTTATTTCAAACCGATACCGATGATGAAATTGTCGTCGCCAGCAGTATGGGAGGACGCACTACCTACAAAAACGCGGGCAAAACACGCCGCCAGGGCGCAGAACTCTCGTTGGACCAGCGCTTCGCCGGCGACTGGCGGGTGAAAGCATCATGGACCTGGCTGGATGCGACCTATCGCAGTAACGTTTGTCAGGGGCAAAACTGTGATGGAAACCGGATGCCCGGCATCGCCCGTAATATGGGATTCGCCTCATTAGGTTTTATCCCGGATGAGGGGTGGTACGCCGGAACAGACGTTCGCTATATGGGCGATATCATGGCCAATGATGAAAATACCGCCAAAGCGCCTTCGTATACCGTTGTTGGACTAAATACAGGGTATAAATTTAATTACAGTCAGCTTACCGTCGATATTTTTGGGCGGGTAGATAATCTATTTGATAAAGAATATATCGGTTCAGTGATCGTTAATGAATCTAATGGCCGATATTATGAGCCAGCGCCAGGGCGTAACTATGGCGTGGGGATTAATCTGGCATGGCAATTTGAATAAATATCCGGCAAATATCCGGCAATAGCGGGGAATCCCCGCTATTGATAAGTCATAGTTACATGAAGTACTGATTTTTAATCGTCGCTACGTTTTGTTGCAAAACGTTCTGTAGGCAGTGGCGACTGGCTTCTTTATCACCAGTCACTAACGCATTAAGCAATTTTCTGTACAGATTAACGCCGTTTTGATAATCATCAAGTTTAAAATTATCATATAAAAAATGCAGGCTTGGCCCCAGGCGTACCCATAATTGCTCGATCATGGCATACAGCGTTGGCATATCCGCGTAGTGGTAGATCTCAAAGCGGAATGCGCGGTTGGCCAAAAGAATTTTCTCCATAACGCCACTTTCCAGCGCCTGTTGAAATTCATCTAATAGCGCATTCAGCGTCTGCTCGCGATCCGGAGTAATCTTACCCGCAGCGGCGACCACCGCCATCTCCTCCAGGGCAGTACGAATCGTATTAATTTCCAGCAAACTTTCCAGCGAGATCTCCGGCACCATAAACGCCTGTGCTGGCGCCACCGCCAAAGCACTGGAAGAGACCAGCCTTAACAGAGCCTCACGCACCGGCGTAATACTGACGCCTAACTCTTGAGCGATATTTTTAGTGATAAGCCTTGCGCCTGGTTTTAATGCGCCAATAGACAATTGATGCTTTAACCGATTTTCAACCTGTGTGGTCAGGCTTATATGTTGTGTTTTTTCCGTACCCGGCATTTTCCTTCCTTCACCTCTTGGCAGAACAACATCGCAATCGAGTCCCGAAGAAGTTTCGGAACTTAATTGTAAAAAAGATAATCCAGGCCTGAACGGCCAAATAAATAAAAGTGATAATTTACTTGCGTGATATTCTCATCTTTTACAACAATACAGGTTTCTTTATGGCAACCGTTTTATCTCCGTCATTCCTTCATGTATCGAGATTTTTGACCGGTTCAGGCCGCTGAGGGAGATAAGCTGCCCCACCGCGATCTGAATGATGAATATAAGTAAAGCCGGAATTTTAAAATTTGCACATTTTTATGGCGACATAATGCCGCCATTTTTTCTTTACGCATCGTCCGCTAAACGTATCACGACTTTGCCAAAGTTCTTCCCCGCCAGCAGCCCCATAAACGCTTCTGGCGCATTTTCCAGCCCATCAGTAATCTGCTCCCGGTAATGTATTTTCCCTTCTTTTATCCAACGCCCCATTTCTTGCTGAAACTCATGTATCCGGTGACCATAGTCCTGGTTGATGATAAAACCTTGCAGGCGAATACGCTTTTTAAGTAATGTTGCCATCAGCAGAGGCAGTCTGTCTGGACCGTCCGGCAACGCTGTCGCATTGTAGCCGCTGACCAGACCGCAGAGCGGAATCCGCGCCGACGTATTCAGTAGCGGTAAGACGGCGTCAAAGACTTTACCACCGACATTCTCATAATAGATATCGATACCCTGCGGGCAGGCCTGCGCAAGCTGTTGTGGGAAATTATCAGCGTGATGATCGAGGCACAGATCAAATCCCAAAACGTCTGTCGCATGACGGCATTTTTCCGCGCCGCCAGCAATACCCACGACCCGGCAGCCCTTCAGCTTGCCAATTTGCCCAACCGTTGCGCCTACTGGGCCGGTGGCGGCGGCGACAACCAGCGTTTCGCCCTCTTTCGGCTGGCCGATATCCAGTAACCCCATATAGGCGGTAAACCCCGGCATTCCTAAAATACCCAGCGACCAGGAAGGATGTTGCGGATTATCACCCAGCTTTACCAACCCTTCGCCATCTGAAATGTCATAATCCTGCCAACCATTGTAACTCAACACCCATTCGTCTGGTCGGTAATCAGGATGGTTTGACGCGACAACGCGACTAACCGTACCGCCAACCATAACGCAGCCAGGTTCAACAGGCGGCGCATAAGAGGGTTCATCGCTCATGCGGCCACGCATATAAGGGTCGAGTGATAAAAAAACGGTACGCAATAGCACCTGCCCTTCACCGGGCGTCGCGACGTCATCTTCTTCGAGGCGGAAGTTATCCATCTGCGGCGCGCCGTGGGGACGCGAGGCCAAAACCCAACGACGATTTCGGTTGGTCTGTTGCTTCATTCTATTCTCCTCATGCCTGGCATAATCCATCAATAATAGTCGAACATTAGCTTTCTGAGGGAGTTAAACACTCTCAGATATCAGGCTGTGCGCTTTTATGAACGACTTTCCCCCCTCCTCGCTAAACATAAATTCTTGTGCTAATTCGTTGATTTATGCCGCCTTCAATAGTATTTCTAACACTATCGTAAACATTCCCTGGGGTTCCCTATGACGATTCGCTTTGCCGATAAAGCAGACTGCGCCGCGATTACCGAAATCTATAACCATGCGGTATTACATACTGCGGCCATCTGGAACGATCGGACGGTCGATACGGATAATCGCCTTGCCTGGTATGAGGCCCGTCAATTACTGGGCTATCCGGTGCTGGTAAGCGAAGAAAATGGCGTAGTGACTGGCTATGCATCATTTGGCGACTGGCGCAGTTTTGACGGTTTTCGCTATACCGTCGAGCACTCGGTTTATGTTCATCCGGCGCACCAGGGGAAAGGACTGGGGCGAAAACTGCTCAGCAGACTGATCGACGAAGCCCGACGCTGCGGCAAGCATGTGATGGTGGCCGGTATTGAGTCACAGAATGCCGCCTCAATACGCCTGCATCATTCGCTGGGATTTACCGTCACCGCGCAAATGCCGCAGGTCGGCGTAAAATTTGGCCGTTGGTTAGATCTTACGTTTATGCAGCTCCAGCTTGATGAACACGCCGCGCCGGACGCCTGCTGATGAACCAGTCGCTGACGCTTATCTTTTTGATCGCCGCCGGCGTCGGGCTGGTGGTACAAAACAGTATTATGGTGCGTATTACGCAGACATCATCGACGATTCTGATCGCTATGCTGTTGAACTCGCTGGTAGGGATCGTTTTATTTGTGACGATATTGTGGTTTAAGCAAGGCGCTGCGGGCTTCGGCGAGCTGGTCGCCAGCGTGCGCTGGTGGACATTGATCCCCGGTCTGCTGGGGTCATTTTTTGTATTTGCCAGCATTAGCGGGTATCAGAACGTTGGCGCCGCGACGACTATCGCGGTACTGGTCGCCAGCCAGTTAATCGGCGGACTGGCGCTGGATATCGCGCGTAGCCACGGCGTCACGTTACGCGCAATGGTCGGGCCGGCGTTCGGCGCGCTGTTGCTGGTCATTGGCGCATGGCTGATTGCGAAGCGCCAGTTTTAATGGGTTACAGGATCGTGCCGCCTTTGGTGAGCTGTTCGCGGCGCGCGTCCCGATCTTCTTGATATTGCCTGCCGTGATGCGCGATAGCCGTGCGCAAACGCTGCTGCTGCACATAACGATCTTCGCGACGTAATTCAGCGTCATCGCTCAAGGCAATCAGCAATTCATTCATATGGGCAATTACGCTCTCCGCGATAGCGGCATCCACGCGGGCGCTCACTTCCTCCAGGTGCGACATAAGCTCTCCTACTCTTTATTCTGTAACAGCATGATTCGCCTATTATACGCGTTATTGTCGCCCGATGCGGTAATTCGCCGCCGCCCTCCTGATTTAACTTACGTCAAGTGAAAACACGGGGCTTAATAGACCGAGAATTCGCGCCTTTTTGCCTTTCTTCCGCCGTTTGCTTGCGTATAGACCCCGTAAAGTAGACGCGTGAAGAAGTCTAAGGGATAACAACGTGGCAAAATCTCTCTTGCGCAGCGGCAATCTGGATGATTATCAGGCCGTGGGCGGCGGCGGTCAGGCCGTATTTGAATCAGCATTGCAAATTCGCGAAACGCTTCGTCTGCGTAAACAGCAGGCGATGGTTGACTGTCTGGCGATTCCGCAACTTAACGATAATGGCGATCGGGTTGACTGGTATTCGCCGATTGAAGGTCAGGCGATAGCGTGGAAAGCGGCTGACGAAGAGACACGTTCTCGGGCTTTACGTTATTTAGCCAGCACTTTTGAAAGCGCGGCTGCACTCAGTCGCAAAAGTCTGCAATCCGGTAAAACAGCGCTTCAGCTATTTGGATCGCTACTTGAGAAAGCGACGCAATTTCCCGGCGAAAATCATGTTTTCCTGGTTAACGGCAAACCGGTTATCACCTTCTGGGGATTCGTTAATCTCAACGAAAATACACGCGATGATGTGCTGGACTGCCTGCGGATAACCGAGGCAATCCCCGACATCCCTCTGGTCGAGCCGGAGCCGGAGCCCGAAGAAAAGCCGCTGGTAGAGGCGGCGTTTAGTCAGGCGGATGAACCCTTGTTAACGTCTGTCATTGAGCCGCCGAAAATGCCGGAGGAACCTGTTGCGCCGCCCGTTATCGTTAGCGAGCCGAAGCCGGCCACACCCATCCCGGTTGCTGAGGCGAAAAGAGCTCGCCGTCTACCGCTGTGGAGCTTACCTGTCGCTGCCGTGGTTATCGCCGCCGTCGCCACGCCTTTTTTCTGGCCATCTTCATCCGTTGACGGGGCCTCTCCTGTTCGCGCCGCGCCTGTCGCTACCGCGAAAACTGACGTTACCCCATTGCCTGAACTCACCGCGCATTTGCCGCTGCATCGCGCTGAGGTGACG
This sequence comes from Salmonella sp. JXY0409-18, assembly GCF_020268625.1. Lineage (NCBI taxonomy): Bacteria > Pseudomonadati > Pseudomonadota > Gammaproteobacteria > Enterobacterales > Enterobacteriaceae > Salmonella > Salmonella sp. JXY0409-18. Next base: position 2,236,890 of record NZ_CP084216.1, on the reverse strand, counting down.
CCCGCCCCCAAAGCGGCGCCGTTGCCGGAAGCGCCTGTTATTATTGCCGCTATCCCCAAAGACGCACTGGTGATGGACAGTACGCAGATGAAGCTTGGAACCACGCGCTTTTTAAACGGTAGCTGGCGGGTCAGCGTGGATGTCAAAGATCCGATTACCGGCAAGCCGCCCTCTCTGCGTTATCAGATCCAAAATAACAAAGGTATCGCGCGCGTAGTACATGGCGATAACGTGGTTTGTCGGGCGGAAATTTTCTCTGGTCTGCATCAAACGGGCGAGCTGATGATTAAAAGTCGCGGCAATGCGCGCTGCACCGACGGTTCACGTTATCCGATGCCGGAAATTACCTGTAAAGCAGGCGTCAATGACGTCGCAACCTGTACCGCCCGTTATGGCGACCACGCGGCAATTCCGTTGACGTTTAAAAAGATAGGTGCCTGATTTTATGTTGGTCAATCTGTGTGATTACAAACAGAGCGTCACGCTCATTGCAAACAGCGGCGTCCAGTTTCTTGATTTTGGCTTAACGCCGCAAGAGTCGGCCCACTACGGACGTTTTGTGCGCAAAACGGCAAACGGCCCGCTACTGCGCCTCGATTTTGATCTGACCAGCGGGCGCTACACGTTGCCAGGACGTGCTGGCGGCCAACCCGAAGTCGTGAAACCGGAAAGCACTCAGACGCTGCACTATTCTCTGGATGTACTCGACGGGATCTGGCTTCCCCTGCCGTTCCTGCGTTTTAATCCGCCGCGTACCTTTATTGACGGGCCGGATAACTGGGCGCGCATTCAGGTACGTAAACTCAGCGAGCCAGATAGCGCCGGAAACACACACCGCATCACCCTCGCCTTCGACAGTCAACTGGCCAAAAATATGCCTGCGGCGTTGGCGCCTTGCGAAAACGATCTGCTCAATGGCACACGTTTTGCGCTCGCCTGGCGCGATGAAGAAGTTGCCGATTTTCTTGACCAGACATGGATTGACGGCTGGCTGCGCGAGTCGTTTCTTCAGTATGCCTCACAGGTGGAAAACCGTTCGGAACAGGCCATACAACAAGCGCTGCGTAGCTTTGAGTATCAGGCGCACTGGTTGAATTTACTGACGCTGTTAGGCGAACAGCTTACGGTGCCGGAAGTAAAGTTTGTGACACATACGTTAAGCACGCCCGCAATCCCGGTCGATCTGATTCTGGATGTCGGCAATACGCATACCTGCGGCGTCTTGATCGAGGATCATGGCGATGCGAATGACGGGTTACGCCAGACGGCAGAGCTTCAGGTGCGTTCTTTAAGCGAGCCGCAGTATCTGAACGATCCTTTATTTACCAGCCGGGTGGAATTCTCGGAATCGCGCTTTGGCAAGCAACACTTTTCTGTCGAAAGCGGACGAGACGACGCCTTTGTCTGGCCTTCCATTGTGCGTGTGGGCGACGAGGCTCGCGCCCTTGCTATGCAGCGTGTGGGCACCGAAGGCAGCAGCGGCATCTCCAGCCCGCGCCGCTACCTGTGGGATGAAACCCCCGCCTTGCAGGACTGGCGTTTTAGTCAGATCCACGGTAAAACGCAGCGCGAACCGCTTGCCACCGCGTTTCCGCTGATGAATCTGATGAACGACGACGGACAGCCGTTATTCCGCCTGCCGCATGAAGAAAGGCTACCGGTTTTTTCGCCGCAATACAGCCGTAGCACCTTGATGACGCATATGTTGTGCGAAATTCTGGCTCAGGCGCTGGGGCAAATTAACAGCGTCGCCACCCGGCTGCGACTCGGCTTTCCCGCCTCGCCGCGCCAGCTACGCACCCTGATTTTAACGCTGCCTTCCGCTATGCCGAAACAGGAGCGAGAAATTTTCCGCCAGCGAATGTTTGAAGCGCTGGCGCTGGTCTGGAAAGCCATGGGCTGGCATCCGCAGGATGAGGATTTCACCACGCCTAAGCAGCGTGAAAAAAGCGTGGTGCCGGTACCAGAAATACAGATGGAATGGGACGAAGCAAGTTGTGGCCAACTGGTATGGCTTTATAACGAAGCCATTTCGCATTACGCCGGGCGTACCGAATCCTTTTTTAATGCACTCGCCAGACCGGATCGCCAGCCTGAACCCGGCGTCGTCCCCGGACGCGCGTTGCGCGTGGCATCGATTGATATCGGCGGTGGCACGACGGATATGGCGATTGTTCACTATCAGTTAGATGACGGCGTGGGGGCCAATGTAAAAATTACGCCTCATCTCCTGTTTCGCGAAGGTTTTAAAGTCGCCGGGGACGATCTGCTATTGGATATCATTCAGCGTTGCGTACTCCCTTCCCTGCAAACGGCGTTGCAACGAGCAGGCGTTACGGATGCCGCCGCCCTGCTGGCGACCTTATTTGGCGATTCGGGACGAATTGATACTCAGGCCATTTTGCGCCAGCAAACGGCGCTGCAATTATTTATGCCGCTGGGCCATGCGGTACTTTCCGCCTGGGAGCAAAGCGACATTAACGATCCGTTTGCCGGTTTACATGCGACATTTGGCGATCTGCTGATCCGCCGCCCAACGAGCAACGTGATGAACTATATCCAGCAGGCGATCGATCATGCCTTACCGTCTGGTTCGCCGACATTTGATATATTCAATGTGCCGTTGCAAATCCAGTTTAGCCAGCTTCAGGAGGCTCTGCTGGCCGGTCAGTTTACGCTGACAACGCCGCTTCATGCGGTCTGCGAAGCGATCTCCCACTATCACTGCGATATCTTGCTGGTGACGGGGAGACCGACCTGTTTACCCGGCGTACAGGCGCTCATCCGGCACTTACAACCGGTGCCGGTTAATCGCATTGTGTGGATGGATAAGTATCAGGTACATGAATGGTATCCCTTCAGTCAGCAAGGGCGTATCGGCAATCCAAAATCCACTGCCGCGGTAGGCGCGATGTTATGCAGCCTGGCGCTGGACTTACGTCTGCCGCGTTTCAATTTTAAAGCGGCTGATATCGGCGCGTATTCGACTGTGCGTTATCTCGGCGTACTGGATAATACCGTTAATACGCTTCGCGATGAAAATATCTGGTATCACGAGATCGATTTGGATAAACCCGGCGCAACGCTGGACGCTCGCCTGCATTTTCCGCTACGTGGCAACGTAACGTTGGGCTTTCGTCAACTGGCGAACAGTCGCTGGCCTGCGACCCCACTCTATTGCCTGAGCATTAATTCCGCCGAACTGGCGAAAACCATCGCAGGCGACGGCGTACTGAATGTGCGACTGAAATTACGCGGCAGTAGCAAAGATAGCGCCCCGGAATCGTTCATATTAAGTGATGCCTGGCTCCAGGACGGAACGCCGGTCGCCGCCGATGCGCTGACATTAAAATTGAATACGCTGGCTGACCGTCGCCACAGCGGCAGCCACTACTGGATAGATAGCGGGAGTGTATACCTGAAATGACAAAACCGTTAAACGCCACCCAGGCTGTTATCGAGTGGGTTAACAACACGCGCCGTTACGCAACGCGACTGGATGACGAAGCCGACGCTCTGCTGGCGCAACTTACGCTTGCCGCGGCGGATGAGTCAGCGCTCAACGCCGCCTGCGCATCACATGGCTGCGTTGGTCTGTACGGGTATGCGCAATCCGCAAAAGCGCATCTGTTAACGACGCTATGCGGTAACGAGAATGGCAAGCTGGAAATTATCACGCCGGACCGTGACTATGATTATTTCAGCCACATCAATCCGGGCCATGCGCCAGCGAATATGGCTATTCGCTTTACGCGCGACATTTTTTCAAACGAGAACAGCTGGCCGTTGCGCCTGCGCTTGATCAGTGAAGCCGAACTGGTGCAGATCTTTATTGCCTGGACCAGCTCGTCCCACATTTGTCGCCAGGTCGAAAAATCCATTATCACATCACGCCTGGAGAAATGGCAATCGCTTCGCCAACCGCAGCCCGTCCCCGGCGTTACCGCTGAAGAGGTCGCGACCATCGCGAGTTTCTGGCGCTCTTGTCTTCCGTCCGCCAGACAACATATTGATGATGCGACATGGCAACACTTTGCCTCGCTCTTGCCTGCGCTGGATCTCACGACACGGGCGCACGCCTGGGCATTACTGTGGGGAGAGCAACCGGAGATCACCCAGCAATGGCTGGCGCTGGCGCATATGTTGCAACAAACCAGCCATGCCGGGGAACTGGCGGCGCCGCTCAGCCTGCTGGTCGATCATTTTGGCTTACCGGCGGAAAACTTCCTGACGCAAATGGCGCTAACCGCCAGCGATACGCAAAGCGATGTGGTGGTGCATCCGGTTAAGGAAGGCCGACTGCTCAATGCGGTCAGCCTTTCGCTTGATTCTCTGGCGCTGCTTACCCGCGAACTGGTGCTAACCGTTGAAAACAGCGTACTGGATAATGTTGATTTACTGGATATTCCGGTCGCGCCAGACAGTCATCCTCATCCGTTATGGCGGGCGAAATTAGGCTGGATGCTGGCCCATTACCGTCAACAGGTACAGCCCGATGTTCTGGTAATTTGCAATGCTCTGGCATCTCGCTCGCAAACATCCGCCGCCGCCCGTCACTTACTGGAGTGGGTTAACGCCACGCAGCCGCAGCATGAATCAGCGTTACCCGGCGTCGTCTGGGCTATTACTCCACAGGATGCCCGTTTTGCCACCCAGCAAAATCTGGATGAAGCCGTCCAGCAGTTGATGGGTAAACCTGGCGTGCATTGGGGAACGCTGCAGGCGCTGGATAAACACAGTATGCAGCGTTTGGTGGAATGGTTATCGCAGGCGACATCGGCACCACAGCGACAGGCGCGCTTACAGGCGTTACGCGAACAACTGCGAGGCCGCGTGCGCGATCTGTTACCGATGTTTGATGACGCGCAGCTACCGGTTGAAACCGTGATCCGGCGTCTTCAGGCCCAGGCCGCCAGACATGGCGACCTGCTGGCCGGGCTGTTACCGCCGGTACAGAACTTCGAAGCGTTGCTGCGCACCCGACAGTCGCGAGAAGAACAGGTCAGCGGTTTATTTAATGACGCGATCGATCTCTTTGCCGACGAACCAACGCGCGCTTCAGCGTCAGAAGGTCATGAAACAGGCTACCAGGCGCACAAAATGTGGATCAATCATCTGCGCCAGTGGGCCCACTGCCGGGATAATGCGCAGCGTCTGGGTCTGGAACCGCAGATGCTCAACGCCGTGGCGGAGATTTTAATTACCGCCAGCTATCGCCTCGGTTTACCTCAGCAGTTACAGAAAACCATGCAGCGCGAGGAGGTGAGCGGCGCGCAGCTTCATGCCATCATTGGTAACTTCATCGCCTGGCTCGGCTACACAAATATCGAGGAGGCCCAACGCCCGGCCAGCCGCGTTCAGAAAGGCGCAGCCATTTTCGCCGCAACGTCGCGTTCGACAATGTTGCGTCTAACAAAGCTTGACGAACAGCCCGTTCACGCCGCCAGCCGCTATGTCTATGACTGGCTTGTTGCGCTGTATACCCTGGCCAATGAGAACGCAGGATATCGGCATCCGCAGGACGTTACCGACGTAGACAGAGAGCAATTAATTGCCCTGATAGCCTGACCTGGCGGAAAAACCATGCCCGGTAACCTGTATCGGGCTTGAGGTCAGAAAAGCGAAAACAGCAACGCGACGGGGAAACTTATCGGCCATGTCGCGCCAACCAAAAAGGCGCTCAGGAAACGAATTCGTTTTTTGTCATGAGTCAAAAACCAGGTGATCAGGAATGATATCACCGCCATGACGGCGTAAAAAATTAATATCTTTTGAAAGAGGGTCATATCAGGCATCCGCGCCAACCAGAGGAAAAAACGCGCGCAATATGCTCTTTTTATTTGACACACATCAAGGTTTGTCAGCCTTAACAGCAAAACGTTCTCAATGCACGGCTCCGCTCACAGAATATCCTGTTTACGTATTATTGCGGATCTCGCCAACCCGTACTATACCCATAGGGGTTATGATGAAAGGTGGCGAAAATGAATGTTTCCAGTAAAACCGTCGTGCTGATTAATGTCTTTGCTGCTGCAGGACTTTTGGGTCTGATCTCGTTGAGATTCGGCTGGTTTGCTTGAGGTGTTCAACCTTTGAGTACTTGCTGCGCATGTTGGCGGGGAGGTCCCCCTCTCCGCCAACACCCGCCTATTTTTTCATGATTTTTCTGAACAGTAAATGATCCTTAATGCTTAACCATGATGTGGCGGACAAGAGTGTAGTCTTCCAGACCATACAATGACATATCTTTGCCGTATCCCGACTGTTTTTGCCCTCCATGCGGCATCTCGCTAACCAACATGAAATGGGTATTAATCCAGGTACAGCCATACTGCAATCTGGCGCTAAGCCGGTGCGCCCGCCCGACGTCCTGAGTCCAGACGGAGGATGCCAGACCATAGCGAGAATCGTTGGCCCACCTCAGAACCTGATCTTCATCATCAAAGACGGTTATACTGACCACCGGGCCGAAGACCTCGCGTTGCACGATGGCATCTTCCTGTTTTGCGTCTGCCAGCAACGTCGGAGCGAAATAGTAACCTTTACCTTCCGTTTGACTTCCGCCAGTAATCACACGGATATGGCTGAGGGCCTTCGCCTCCTCTACAGCCGCTGTGACGCGCTTCAGGTGCGCCAGCGAACTTAACGGCCCCAGCTCTGTCGACTTATCCTCCGGCGCGCCCATTTTCAGGCTGCTCACCGCGTTCCCTAGCTTTTCGACCAGCGCATCATAGATACCGCGCTGCGCATATATACGGCACGCCGCAGTACAATCCTGTCCGGCATTATAGAAACCAAAAGTCCGGACGCCCTGCGCCACCGCATCCAGATCGGCGTCATCAAAAACAATCACCGGGGCTTTACCACCGAGTTCCATATGCGTACGTTTTATCGCTGGCGCAGTATGGCGCAGAATATGCTCCCCGGTCGCGATAGAACCGGTTAAAGAGACCATGCGTACTTTTTCATGGCCGGTCAATACATCGCCAACAGTCTGCCCTCGTCCGAACAGGACATTGAGCACCCCCGGCGGAAAGATATCCTTCGCCAGCGCGGCAAGTTTAAGCGCCGTCAGCGGCGTGATTTCAGAAGGCTTAATCACCACGCAGTTACCTGCCGCCAGCGCTGGCGCCAGCTTCCAGGCCGCCATCATGAGCGGATAATTCCACGGCGCGATAGAGGCAACCACGCCAATCGGATCCCGGCGGATCATCGACGTATGTCCTTCCAGATATTCGCCCGCCGCCAGCCCACTCAAACAACGGGCCGCGCCGGCAAAAAAGCGAAAAACATCCACGATTGCCGGAATTTCATCATTAATTACGCAGTGCAAAGGCTTACCGCAGTTTTGCGATTCAAGCCGGGCGAACTCAAGGGCGTTTTGCTCGATGCTGTCCGCCAGTTTTAACAGACATTCCGCCCGTGCTTTGGGTGTGGTCTGCCCCCATTCGGCAAACGCGCTATCGGCGGCCAGCACTGCGGCGTCAACCTGCGCGGGCGACGCTTCCGCAATCTCAAGTATGACCTCGCCTGTCGCCGGGTTATAAACAGACTGCCTTTCTCCCTCGCCGTCCACCAGCACGCCATTAATCAGTAATTGATATTGCATAGCATTTTCCCATATCGTCATTAATCGATTTCCGGCGAACGGGCCGCCGCTTTCCTAAAAATAGACGGCGCGCCAGATGCTCACCCGGCACACTCGGGAAATTTAGTCAGGTTGTGAGCTGACACGCATTCCACCTCACACAAGGCTTTTAGCGCGCAGCATCTCGCGAATCAGGCTGCCAAGCTGTTTTACGGCCTGTTCTTCCCGTTCTCCCCAATGCCATGCGGTGTTAAAACGAAAGAAACGCGTCCAGGCGCCGGACGTTGAAAACATTTTCCCCGGCGCGATACTGATAAGGTGTTCAAGCGCTTTGGCGCTAAGTTCACCGGCATCAAGCTGCTCAGGTAGCTCCAGCCAAAGAAAATAACCGCTATCGTTATGGTGAATTTTTACTTCCGCCGGGAGATGGCGCAAAAGGGTTTGCCAGGCTTGCTGTTTACGTTCGGCAAGCTGCCTTCGCAATCGGCGCAGATGCGCGTCATATCGACGTGTCGAGAGATAATCCACTAACGCCAATTGCATGGGGGAACTGGTGGATAATGTGCTCATTAACTGCAAACGCTGAATTTGTCTGGCATGGCTTCCTCCCGCAACCCAGCCAATGCGAAAACCGGGAACCAGACATTTGGAAAAAGACGAACAATGCAACACGGTATCGTCGCGATCCCATGCTTTGGCGGGCAGAGGTTTCTCGCGGCCAAAGTAGAGTTCGCTATAAACATCATCTTCAATTAGCATCACGTTATGGTGCGTGAGTAACGCAACCAGCCGCGCTTTTTTCTCAGCGCTCAGCGTGAACCCTAACGGATTCTGGCTGTTGGTCATTAACCAGCACGCTTTCACCGGATATTCCTGTAACGCTTGTTCCAGCGCCATAAGATCGATACCTTCTTTAACATCGGTGGGTATCGACAACGCTTTCAGGCGCAATCGCTCCAGGGCCTGTAGCGCACCGTAGAAACAGGGGTTCTCCACCACCACCCAGTCTCCCGGTGCCGTCACCGCCTGTAAACTAAGATTCAACGCTTCCAGCGCGCCGGCGGTAATGACAATCTCGTCAGGAGAAACGGTAATCCCCTGCTGCGCGTAACGGCGTGCTATTGCATAGCGCAATTCTGCATTACCTGGCGGCAAATTTTCGATGACGCTCATTGCCGTCGCGGTTTTACTGACCTGCGCCAGAGATCGGTTCAATTGCGGCAAGGGAAACAGACGCGGATCGGGAAACGCTGAAGCAAAAGGCACCACTGAGGTATCACGGCTGGCCTGCAGCATCTCAAAAATATAGGTATTGATATCTACGGCTTCATCCCGAATAACGTGCGCTGCCGTCGCGACTGACCGACAAACCGGATGCGGCGCGACATAATAACCGGATTGCGGACGGGCGATAATCCGTCCCTGACTTTCCAGCAACTGGTACGCATGACCGACAGTCATAAAACTCATGCCGCTACTGGCGACCTGCTCCCTCAGCGAGGGTAATCGATCGCCGGGCTGCCAAACGCCAGAGGCGATTTGTTCTCTAATTTGCTCCGCCAGACGTTGATATTTTTTCATTATTCGTTCTCATTGAGCGCTGCTTGCAGGTGGCAACCGCAGTGTATATCAGTTGTTAAAATTAACAACGATTTGCTAACTGTTATGGTGCTTTCCAACAGGCGTAATGATTAGATTTCGCAACAAAACGCCGTTTCAGGGTCTCTGCTTAACGGGAAAGTCAAACCAGGTGTTCGGGTATGGTTCATGAGTAAGGGAGAAGTGCCACCATTCAGTATCCAGTGGCGTAAAGCCCGCATCACGCATCAATGTTTGTAATAACAACCTATTTGCGCGTTGCTGAGCGGTAAGCATGGCATTATCGGGATGGGATAACGGACTAAAACAGTCAAAGCCGGTACCAAAATCCAGACTATTATCTGGCGAGCGTTGTGCCGCGGACGCAGTACAATTCACCAGTGGTCGTCCGGGATGGTATATCGGTATTTTACTGTCGAGTGGAACAATCGTTAGATCAAGCGTACTTCCCCGACTGTGGCCGGATCTGGCGGCAAGATAACCTTCCTCAAACAGACGCTTTTTCTCTACCAGCGGATAAAATTCGTTTTTCATTTGGTTTTGAGAAGGATCTTTGGCCCACGCGATAAAGTCATTCACTGCGCTTTGCGGACGATAGCAATCATATATTTTTAAGGTAAGTCCGAAGGGGCGTAAACGATCGGCGACCTGCTTCACTGCGTTCGCGGCTGGTCGTGTTAACAGGCAAACAGGCGCGTTATAGCCTTTAATGGGGCGACCAACAAAGTTATGGGAAGTGAAGTATCGCATGTCTACCTGTACGTCGGGGGCGACCGTAGTAATATCGACAAAGTCTTTTGGCTGGTGGAGATCAATATGGTTTTCAGCTGACATTGCCTGAACGGACAACAGGCTGAACAGGAGGAAAGAAGATACGCATTTTACCATATGTTACACCTCGCGAGAGTCACAGGGGTGATTATGTATTTGAGCAGGTAAAGATTAGCGGACAGCGCTTAAACAGATGGTTAAAATAAACATCATTCCCCCCTGTAATCTGTGCCTTATCACAAACGGAGAGGTTATATTTTGCTTATATGACCATTACGCCGCCTGTTCTATACCCAAAATAATTCGAGTTGCTTAAAGGCGGCAAGGGAATGAGTCCCAGGAGCACAGATAACGATGTGTTTTCACAAAGGCGAGTCTACCTGACCAGAAAGGTTATTTGATAATCAGTAGTACAGTTGTTGTCGCCTTCCATAACTAAATAACATTGTTTCGCCAAAGATAAGACCACTATATAGTCAGGAAGGCAATTAGTGAGGAACGCGTCGATTGTCGGCGATAATGCATCTGAAATTACGATTCACCGCAGTTGTTCAAACACATAGAATCCCCCTCGAACCGAGATAATTCGGTCTGCTGCTCATAGCCATTATTCAGTAAGAAAGCAGGTTGCAGCGGCGGATCACGGGCGTGAAGAAAAATCCTGAGCCCCAAACTTTTTGGACAAGCGCTGAACCTGCCGTATACTTTTACTTAACGTACACTCCGCCATAAAAATAAACCCTGCGATGATACCGTAATGCCACAGGCATAACTTAAGGATATGCCATAAATCAAGCGAAGCATGATTTAACTTCTCAGTGATTGCGATAGTCTGTACAAATATTATGGGATGAAATAATAAGACGCCTAACAAAAATATCCCTGCCACGATCATGGCAAGTAACTGAAAAAAAGCCCATCCGATAACGAAACGGTAAAGTAACAGCAATAATAGCCGTCCACATTTTCTTAGCCATTCTGACTGCAAAATGCCCCAGGATGCTGTCTTTTCGTGAATTTCACCATCTGATTTCTTCATTTTGAGCCTCCTCGCAGGTTTTTATAATTTTATCGCCCAACTGGAAATAAATCCGTCAGCTAATCGTTACAACAAATATAATTAAGACAGAAACTAAAGAGTAAGGCATTTATATCATAAGTGCTATCAGTATTGGCCTTCTGCCCTACCGCTAAATATCTCATTGTTGTTAGCCTAATAATACTTTCAGTTTAACTTCTTATAAGAAAATTTCTACACGGTTGAGCAACAATTTACTTTATCTAAAAATAATATAGCGTGTAATTAATCATTACTTATGGTACATGATGATGTGAAAATTAAGAAAACCGTTTTAGTTTCATTCGTTTTACCTGACATACTTCATGTCCAGGAGGCGTGGACATGACTAAAACTACGGGTCAATTTGAACGTTCAGGATAAAGCAAAAATCAGGTGTTTCACCGATAGGCAAACCGATGGGCAACATGGGATAATATTTTGAATACCACCTATTCCAGTAATGAAGTATTATATACTCACTTGTGGTCTAAATTATGCCAATTACTATCGGGAGAGGGTTTTTAAAGAGTGAGATGTTTTCTCAAAGTGCCATCTCTCAACGCTCCTTCTTTACGTTACTATGGGAAAAGATTAAAGATTTTTTCTGTAGCACGCGAAGATCCGCTGCCGATCAATATATAAAGGAATTATGTGATGTTGCCTCTCCGCCTGACGCACAACGTTTATTTGATTTATTTTGCAAGTTATATGAATTATCATCACCGTCATGCAAAGAAAAATTCCATTTTCAGCACTATAAAGATGGTGAGTATCAATATACAAATCTCTGCATTAAAGATGGCGAAGATATTCCGTTATGCATTGTGATACGTCAGGATCACTACTATTATGATATAATGAATAGAACAGTACTCTGTGTTGATACTCAGTCTGCCCACCTGAAAAGATATTCTGATATTAATATAAAAACTAGCACTTATGTTTGTGAAGAGCTATGTTGCTTGTTCCCTGAGCGGTTACTACTCTCGCTATCCGGTGGTATAACATTTTCCGTTGACCTAAAAAATATAAAAGAGACGCTTATCGCCATGGCAGAAAAGGGTAATTTATGTGACTGGAAGGAACAGGAAAGAAAAGCCGCCATTTCCTCCAGGATTAGTCTGGGCATCACCCAGGCAGATCTACCACCTATTGACGACGCTATCAAAAACAAAATAGCCGCAAAGGTTATTGAGGATACTAACTTAAAGAATGCAACATTTGAACCAAATTATGCACAAAGCTCAGTTACTCAACTAGTTTATTCATGTTTGTTTAAGAATGAGATATTAATGAATATGCTTGAGGAAAGTTCCTCTCATGGCCTGCTATGTTTAAACGACCTTGTTGAATATGTAGCGTTACAAGTTCATAACAGCCTTTTTTCTGAAGATTTATCTTCACTCGTTGAAACAACAAAAAATGAGGCTCATCACCAGAGTTGACCACACCATAAATAGTATGGCTTACAATCCCCTGGCAATACCAAAACCATCTAATACAATACCTTTAAAATATACTTCCAGGAAATAATGAATTTCGCATGGAACGAATTGGCTCGTTATTTTTATAATTGAGATACTGAGTATAAGTATATTTTCTCATACAACTTATCGCACTTATTGACAAACCGTTTTCGCTAATTTGAAGTGTTGAATAATAACTCAAAGAAATTATTGGCATCATAGCCTCACGACGTAACTGGAAGGTGGCATGATGCTTACAAAAACGTTATCAGTAGTTTTACTGACCTGTGCGCTGTTTTCAGGCCAGTTACTGGCGAAACAGCAAGACCACGCATTCGTATGGTTTGCGACGGGAGGGCACCAGCTTAGACACGAAGCCGACAGCGATGAATTACGGGCGGCAGCGGAAGAATCCGCGGAAGGCTTGCGCGAGCACCACAACTGGCAGAAATCGCGCAAACCAGAAAGCTATTTTCGTTAATTAAACGCCCCTGCGCTTCGGCAGCGTTTTCATCAGCGCTTCAGGGCTCACTGAAGCGACAACGCTGCCGGGCTGGGGCATTTTTAAGATGTGGTTTTTAATTTTGCCAATGACATGCATTTCGCAAGGGCGGCAGTCGAATTTTAGCGTCAGTACCTCATCGCCATGCACCAACTGCATCGGCGTGGCTTTCCAGCTCTTAATATTTCCTTTCGCCTGCTTTGGACAAAGGTTGAACGCAAAACGCAGGCAGTGTTTGGTGATCATGACCGGTACCTCGCCCTTCTCCTGATGCGCCTCATAGGCCGCATCAATCAATTGTACGCCGTAACGGTGATAAAATTCCCGCGCTTTGTGGTTGTAGACATTAGCGAGAAAGCTGAGATGCGTTTGCGGGTAGACCGGCGCAGGCTGCGCCACGGGTTTCCGACGACCTCGTTGATAATGGGCCAGCCGCGCCGCGTCAAGCATATCAATCGCCTCCCGACGGAACTGATTGAGCAGGCTATTTGGCACGAACAACGCCGCCGGTAATGTCACCTGCATATCACGCGCGTAGTAAGGCGTCTGTCCCAGCTTCGCCAGTCCGGCTTTTAGGTTATTCAACGCTTTTTCAGAGTTGTTGGCTTCCTCAAATACCCCGTCAAGCGTATGCGTGATGCAGACACCGTCTTCACTGGTCAGCGTCAGAATAAGCTGTTCCTGCCAGCCGCCCAGCATGATATCAACCGCCACACGGCGCTCACTGGAGGTTTTTGTCAGCGCTTGCTGCCAGTTATGCTCCAGATTACGATTCAACGGATGATGCGGACGGACTTTATGCAGGTCGGCAGGCATATCATTTGGCCAAACGCGGTAGCGGTTATGACCGGTTTTCTCCACCGTATTGGCGCGAAAACCTACCACTTCACGCTTAATCAACACGTTCAGACCATCGCCATTCGCCAACGGCTCCGTAGCTTCTACGTCGAGATAATCCTTCGCCACATTCAGCACCTCACCTACCGGCAAGCCAATAAATTTTGGTGAATCAAATGCGCCAATATCACCTTTACGCGCGTTAACAAAATAGTCGGTGCTGCCGCGATGGAAGGTTTTCTCCGTGGAGGGAACAAAAAAGTGTTCGGTCCGACCAACCGACGCACGCGCCAGATCGCCACGTTGCTCGATAATCGCGTCCAGCATCTGACGATAATGCGCGGTGATGTTTTTGACATAGCTCATGTCTTTATAGCGCCCTTCAATCTTGAAGGAACGTACGCCTGCATCGATCAACGCGCCGAGGTTAGCCGTTTGGTCGTTATCTTTCATCGATAGCAAATGTTTTTCGTAAGAGACCACCCGCCCCTGATCGTCTTTTAACGTATACGGTAAGCGACAGGCTTGCGAACAGTCGCCCCGATTGGCGCTGCGCCCGGTTTGCGCATGAGAGATATAACACTGCCCAGAATAAGCGACACACAGCGCGCCATGAATGAAGAACTCAATCGTGGCGTCAGTAGCCTGATGAATAGCCGCTATCTGACTCAAATTAAGCTCGCGCGCCAGTACAATCTGTGAAAAACCGACATCGGCAAGAAACTTCGCTTTTTCCACGCTGCGAATATCACACTGTGTACTGGCGTGAAGCTCAATCGGCGGGATATCCAGTTCCAGAATGCCCATATCCTGCACAATCAGCGCATCCACCCCGGTGTTGTACAAATCGGTGATTAACCGCTGCGCGGGCTCCAGCTCATCATCATGCAGGATAGTATTCAGCGTGACAAAAATCCTGGCGCCGTAACGGTGAGCAAACGGGACCAGATCGGCGATATCGCGCAGACTGTTACTGGCGTTATGACGTGCGCCAAAACCGGGTCCGCCGATGTAGACGGCATCTGCGCCATGCAAAATCGCTTCGCGAGCAATTGCGGCGTCACGGGCCGGACTTAACAATTCGAGATAGTGAGGTTGCTGGCGCATACAGTCTTTCTTATCCAATAGCAGCGAAATGGCGGCTATTGTAGTCAGAAGCGCAAACTAACGAAATAGTTTTCCCGCTTAATCACGCGGGTAATGGATCAGCGAGTGAAAATGAACCGTCTGGTCACTGCTGTTGCGATAGGTATGCGCCGTATCGCCGGCAAAACGCAAACCTTTACCGGCGTCTATGGTTTGCCATACCCCACCAGTACACATGTCCAGCCGACCCTGAATCACCACCACATGTTCGATAACGCCGGCTTTATGCGGCGCTGATTCGCTGACCGCGCCAGGCGCCAGCAATAGAGAAAAATAGTCAAAACAGAGTTCAGGGTCCCACGGAAACAGCGGTGTGATTACCATCGCTTGCTGCTGGGGATCGAAGGTTGGCGGAAATTCGGCCTGCGGAGGCGAAATAAACATTGAGAATGGAACGTTCAGGCCCGTCGCAATTTTCCACAGCGTTGCGACTGTCGGGCTGGATTCATTACGCTCTATCTGCCCTAACATGGCTTTTGAGACGCCGGAGATCTCCGCCAGACGCGATAAACTCCAGCCTCGCTGATGGCGTAACGTTCTTAACGTGGTCGCCAGATAGTGTGTCAGGTTATCCATTTTTCCCCCCAGTAAGACCATAGCGTATCACTTGTACGCTATAACGCACAATGCTACATTGACTGACCGTTATAACGCACAAGAGGCGATCATGCGTCTGTTATCACTGCCGTTACCTACTGTATTATCTGGTCTGGTCGCCGTTCTGGTCGGCTATGCAAGTTCCGCCGCCATTATCTGGCAGGCGGCGCTCGCCGCTGGCGCAACACCCGCAGAGATCGCCGGCTGGATGACCGCCCTCGGTATAGCCATGGGCATAAGCACACTAACGTTAACCTTGTGGTATCGTGCGCCGGTTTTAACCGCCTGGTCAACGCCTGGCGCCGCTCTGTTGGTAACAGGGCTTCAGGGATTATCGTTGCCAGACGCGGTGGGCATATTCATTGTCGCCAATGCCCTGATTGTGCTGTGCGGCGTCACGGGATTGTTTGCGCGTTTGATGCGGATAATCCCCCATTCTCTTGCCGCCGCAATGCTGGCGGGAATACTGCTACGCTTCGGCCTGCAGGCGTTCGGGACGCTCAACGGAGAGTTTGTCATGTGCGGCGGTATGCTATTGGCGTGGCTACTCTTTAAAGTATTCGCGCCCCGCTATGCCGTTATTGCTGCCATGGTGATGGGAATAACGGTGGCGCTCATCCAGGGTAAGGTGGCGATGAGCGGTATTCATTTCGCGCCGGTGTGGCCCACCTTCGTTCCCCCCCACTTTTCATTCGCGCAAAGCCTGAGCGTCGCGGTACCGCTCTTTCTGGTGACGATGGCATCGCAAAACGCCCCCGGCGTCGCCACAATGAAGGCGTCTGGCTATCAGCTTCCTGTCTCTCCGTTAATGATTTTTACCGGATTGCTGGCGCTGCTGCTTTCGCCATTTGGCGTTTATTCTATCTGCATTGCCGCCATTACAGCCGCCATTTGTCAAAGCCCGGACGCGCACCCCGATCCAACGCGTCGCTGGTTAGCGGCCGCCGCCGCAGGCGTTTTTTATTTACTTGCCGGGTGGTTTGGCGGTTCGATAACCGCGCTGATGGTCGCCCTGCCGGTTAGCTGGGTGCAAATGCTGGCTGGTCTGGCACTGTTAAGTACGATTAGCGGTAGCCTGTATCAGGCGCTTACTCACGAAAATGAGCGTGACGCGGCAGTTATCGCATTTCTCGTCACCGCCAGCGGGCTAACGCTGATGGGCATCGGATCGGCATTCTGGGGGTTGATCGCTGGCGGGATAGGCTACGCTGTATTAACGAGAACGCGCCGCCCATCGTTGTCTGGCTGATGGCGACCGCTAATCTGCCGGGGTTTGCGCCATCTTGCGATGGCGCCGCAGAACTATTTTTTGTTAACGTCAAACATAGAGGTATCCGTCGCCATATCATCCACGACCTGTTTCAACGTCTCAAACGCCATTGGCGTACTGGAATTACTCAGGTCTTGACCTTCACCCTGGCGCACTACCTTGACGACCGGCTTGTTGGTCGCGGCATCTATCAGCTCACCCTCAAAATAAAGGTGGGTATCCATGGTTCGGTGGCCCGTCGCCATTTGCGTGCCTGCCACAATCAGCGCTACAGGGATTACCTCATAGAATTGTAGCCCTTCTTTGCTGGTATCCACGCCCGTAATCGCCCCGCGGAAAATCAAACTGCGCGGCCCTGGCGTCGTGACCAGCGGTTTGCGCTGTTCAATTGCTGATTTTACTTTACTGTTCGTATAAGCCAGCAGTTTATCAAGAACTTGCTGCCCGACCTGGGTCGTTGGCTT
This sequence comes from Salmonella sp. JXY0409-18, assembly GCF_020268625.1. Lineage (NCBI taxonomy): Bacteria > Pseudomonadati > Pseudomonadota > Gammaproteobacteria > Enterobacterales > Enterobacteriaceae > Salmonella > Salmonella sp. JXY0409-18. The sequence goes on along the minus strand of NZ_CP084216.1, from coordinate 2,219,590 downwards.
GGGGACGGGATAGTACGTTATCGGATTGTAAACAATATTGTCATAGTTAGAGTCATTGAAATGTGGATCTACCCAGCGCAACACCGGTTTTCCCGTGGCGGAGGTAGTTTCCTGCAGGTCCGAATAATTTTTTAAGAATCCAGAATACTTATCCGGCTGTGTGACTTTGGACGCACAGCCGGATAACGCCAGCAAGCCAGTAAGCACTGCAACTTTAAATAAAGTATGAGTACGCATGAAACGATCCCTTTAGTCTTCGCAATGATGCAAAGGAAATAATAGCAAAACGAAATCATTCTGGATGCACTAAAAATGGTAACGACAGCACAATTTGAACGCGGCGCCCGACAAAAAAATGCCGAACGCAGCGAGACTTACAGAACTTGCATCGGTCAGGCCGGTTTTCTCGCCAGCATCGTAGCAAAGCGCAGTTTGATACGGTTGCCGTTTTCGTCCGTGCGGTGAAGCTCGCCGACATCTTCGTTGTATTTCAGCATGTCCCATCCTTCGTAATAGCGGCGTAATTCGCCTTCTTTAAAAGCGAACGGGAATCCCACCGTACAGGGAAAGTCCGGCGTATCCATTGCCGCAACAATCAAATTATACCCGCCGGGTTTTGTGCAGCGTTGCATATTGGCAATTAAACCGGGAATGGTTTGCGCCTCAAGAAACATCATAACCACCGTCGAGAGAATAAAATCGTACTCGCCGTCAAAGGTCAATGTATTCAGATCGACAATGTCGGTTTGCAGATTATCCAGCCCTTCTGCCGCTTTAATACGCTCAAGGTTAGCCATACTGGCCGGATTTTTATCCCATGCGGTAACGTCATAACCGTTCGCGGCCAGATACAGACTATTGCGGCCATTGCCGCATCCCAAATCCAGCGTTCGGCCCGGCGCGACAACCTTTGCCGCCGCCAGCACATCCGAATGCGTGCGGGTTAATCCATATTTCTCAGTAAAGTAATTTTCGTCACGAACGGTCATTTTTTTCCTCCGTTTTCAACAGTGCAGCGCGCTCAGTGCGAATAAGCAACGTCCCCTGCACCAGCAATAGAAATGTACGAACCAGCAATAAGGCGATAATAGCGTTAGTGAAAATAAACAGCGGGACGGCCAGAATATGGAAAAGCCCTGATTCACTACCGTGACCAAGATGTAACCCCGTGGTCGCCAGCGCGGAAACGCCGAACGAAAAACTCCAGAAAGAAGCATTAAACGGTTGTGATAAATACCAGGGCATTAATCGCAGCATAAATAAAAGCTGTAACAGACCGTAGCCGAATAGCATTTTCGCCAGCGTGTCGCCCTCCCCGCCATTGACGCTCAGCCAGGCGCTACAGGCGACCAGCGCGGGCGCCAGTTGGATACCCAACGACGTACGCAGCACCGCCGGTAATTCGCCGCAGCTACGCAGTCGCTGCAAAATAACCGGTTCCAGACTTAACCACGAAAAAACGCCTGCGCCTAAAAACACCAGTCCGGCATCATTGTAGCCGAGCGCTCCACAGGCCATGGCGCTGATAAAATTATTCGCTACCGTGGGCAGATAAAGCCCCGGGGTTGTCGCTTCTTCCGGATGCGCTCCGCGCCAAAGTCCCGCCGTCTGCCATGCGGCATACGCCAGTTGTATGACGACCCCCACGCTGAATAGCGCAACGGCCAACGGGCGATACCAGGGAACGAAACCGATCGCGACCAGCATCGTGGTGGCGGGAAACAGGCTGACAAAACTGCTCATTACCGGATGTCGCACTTCAGCCATCACGCTATGGGGAAAGCGCACAAGACGGCTAAGGAACGCCAGGGTCAAGAGTGCCCAAATAATCATCGCCAGGATCACCATGATGTCGCCGGGCCAGTGGCTTATTGCCCATATCTGGCTGGCATAACGCCAGGCGAATCCCATACCGATAGTGCCAAGGACGATGCCAAAATAGCCCGCAGGCAGATTGAGCACACGATCGCTCTGCTTGTGATTACGCATTTTGTTTAATTTATAAAGTATATTTTAAATGCATTTTATGGAATTTCTGGTTGTTTCGCCAGTACCTTTGCTACGGTTATCTTAATCGTTCACACGGAATTTCCCTATGACCAAATATCGACTGAGTGAAGAACCTCGTGCTTTTACTTATCAGGTAGACGGTGAGAAGAAAAGCGTCTTATTACGACAAGTTATTGCCGTAACGGATTTTAACGATGTTAAAGCCGGAACCTCCGGCGGCTGGGTTGATGCCGATAATGTGCTGTCACAACAGGGGGATTGCTGGATTTATGATGAAAACGCGATGGCCTTTGCGGGCACGGAAATTACGGGTAATGCGCGTATCACGCAGCCGTGCACGCTCTACAATAACGTGCGAATAGGCGATAACGTCTGGATTGATCGCGCTGATATCAGCGATGGCGCACGGATAGGTGACAACGTCACCATTCAGTCCTCTTCCGTGCGCGGAGAGTGTGCGATTTATGGCGATGCCCGCGTGTTAAACCAGTCAGAAATTCTCGCCGTTCAGGGACTAACGCATGAACATGCGCAGATTTTACAAATTTACGATCGCGCCACCCTGAGCCATTCGCGGATTGTCCATCAGGTACAGCTTTATGGCGACGCCACTATCACACACGCTTTTATTGAGCACCGGGCGGAGGTCTTTGATTTCGCGCTCATCGAAGGCAACAAAGACAATAATGTCTGGATCTGTGACTGCGCCAAAGTCTATGGCCATGCGCGGGTTATCGCCGGTACAGCGGAAGATGCTATCCCTACCCTTCGCTACAGCTCGCAGGTAGCGGAACATGCGTTAATCGAAGGCAACTGTGTGTTAAAACATCATGTGCTGGTAGGCGGACATGCAGAGGTACGCGGAGGCCCGATTTTACTGGACGACCGCGTGCTGATTGAAGGCCATGCCTGTATACAGGGCGAAATTCTGATTGAGCACCAGGTCGAGATTAGCGGACGGGCGGCGGTGATAGCGTTTGACGGCAATACTATTCACCTGCGCGGCCCAAAAGTGATCAATGGCGAGGATCGTATTACGCGTACCCCCTTAGTCGGTTCCCTTTAATCCGTATCAATAATGCGGGCATACATATTAACGTCGTGATAGACGCCGTTAAGATACTCTGCCTGTTTCATACAGCCTTCCAGCGTAAAATGGTTGCGCCGTGCGACCGCATTACTGGCCTGATTATCAACGCGGCATTTAATGACGAAGCGCCGAATATCGCCGCGCCGGGCATAATGTGTCATCAGCGCCTGTAATGATTGCGACATTATCCCTTGTCCCTGGAGGGACTCATCCAACCAGTAACCGATATAGGCGGCTTTGTTTATCGGTTCGATGGCATTAAATGAGAGTACGCCCGCCATCTCATTCTGGCAGAAAATCAGGTACATTTTGGCGTAACCACGCTGGTGCAACAGTATATTACCCTGCACATGCTTACGCGTTTCCTCCTGCGACGTGACATATTGCGGCCAGTCGAGCGACTGTTGTAGCCACGCTTTGTTTTTGAGTACCAGTTGGTGCAGCGCCGGAACATGACTTTCATCTGCCGCTTGCAGTTCCAGCGTCGTGCTAACAGGAATAATTTCCACCATCGCGTTGCCCTTCTTCGTTGTTGGTCGTGATCACATAAATAGCCTGGTTTACCGATAACCCGCAGGTGATATGAGCGTTTTTATTGTATCGCCATCACATTATTTTTTATTGGCCCTATTTAGCGTATTTCCGCGTGACACATTTCACACTTATCCAACCATTCTCCGCCTATAAAACGCTCAACGACTGATTGTTTTATCACCACGGAGACGCCAATGACCTTTTCTGTGCAGGAAACGCTTTTTTCTTTACTGCGGCTAAACGGGATTTCAGGACATGAAAGCAGTATTGCAAACGTTATGCAGCACGCGTTTGAACAGCAGGCCAAAGACGTCTGGCGGGATCGCCTGGGCAATGTCGTCGCCCGTTATGGCAGCGATAAATCCGACGCGCTTCGCCTGATGATTTTTGCGCATATGGATGAAGTGGGTTTTATGGTACGCAAGATCGAACCCTCCGGTTTTTTACGTTTTGAACGCGTGGGCGGCCCGGCGCAAATTACTATGCCCGGTTCGATTGTGACGCTTGCCGGACGTTCAGGCGATATCATGGGCTGTATCGGTATTAAAGCATATCACTTCGCGAAGGGTGACGAGCGCACCCAGCCTCCCGCTCTCGATAAACTCTGGATTGATATCGGCGCAAAAGATAAAGCGGATGCCGAACGAATGGGTATTCAGGTGGGGACGCCAGTAACCCTTTACAACCCGCCGCACTGTCTGGGCAACGACCTGGTATGCAGTAAGGCGCTGGATGACAGGCTGGGGTGTACGGCGCTACTGGGCGTCGCCGAGGCCCTCGCCTCCACACCGCTCGATATCGCGGTATTCCTGGTCGCGTCGGTGCAGGAAGAGTTCAATATTCGCGGCATTATTCCCGTTTTACGACGCGTGCGCCCCGACCTGGCGATTGGTATTGATATCACCCCATCCTGCGACACGCCTGACCTGCAGGATTACTCGGATGTGCGGGTCAACCACGGCGTCGGCATCACCTGTCTGAACTATCACGGACGCGGTACGTTGGCGGGACTGATTACGCCGCCGCGTTTGCTGCGGATGCTGGAGACCACCGCGCACGAAAATAATATTCCCGTACAGCGAGAAGTCGCGCCAGGCGTCATCACCGAAACCGGCTACATTCAGGTTGAACTGGACGGTATTCCCTGCGCCAGCCTTTCTATTCCTTGCCGCTATACCCACTCGCCAGCCGAAGTCGCCAGCCTGCGCGACCTGACTGATTGTATCCGTTTACTGACTGCGCTGGCCAATATGTCGCCAGAACAGTTTCCCATTGAGCCTGAAACAGGCGCTACACAAGAGGCACGACCATGATGAAAAAGATCCTTGTGGCATGTGGTACCGGCATGTCGACATCAACCATGATTGCACAAAAATTGCAGGACTTTCTTGCGGAGCAAGGCATTGCGGCAACCACGGCGCAATGTTGTCTGAATGAGATCCCGTTGAACTGTAACGGTATGGATCTCATCGTAACGTCCATGCGTACGCACAGTGACTATGGCATCCCGACGCTCAACGGCGCCGCCCTGCTGACAGGCATCAACGACGACGCATTAAAACAAGAAATCAAGGCGCTGTTAACACAATAAAGGGGGCATTATGTTTGATTACATCCTGTCTCTCGGCGGCACCGTCTTTGTGCCCATCATTATGATTATCATCGGCTTAATCTTTCGTATTCCCTGGCTGCAGGCGGTGAAAGCCGGGGTGACGGTCGGCATCGGTTTTGTCGGCATGGGGTTGGTGATCGTCATGGCGATCGACAGTCTCAGTCCGCCGATTAAAGTGATGATTGAGCGTTTTGGCCTGACGCTGCATGTGTTTGACGTCGGCGCCGGGCCCGCGTCCGGCGTCGGCTATGCGACGGCCATCGGCGCTATGATCATTCCCGTTATCTTTCTGCTCAACGTCGGTATGTTGGTGACTCGTCTGACCAAAACCATGAACGTTGATATTTATAACTACTGGCACTACGCCATTACCGGAACGGTCGTCCAGTTGATGACCGGCAGTCTGATTTATGGCGTACTGGGCGCGATTTGTCACGCCGCCTTGTCGTTGAAAATGGCCGACTGGACGGCGAAACGAGTACAGAACATTGTGGGTCTGGAAGGGATTTCTATTCCGCAAGGGTATGGCTCCAGTTCCGTGCCGTTGTTCGTATTGCTGGATGCGATATACGAAAAAATACCGTTTATGAAAGGACGCAATATTGACGCTCAGGAGATCCAAAAACGGTATGGGATGGTCGGCGACCCGGTGATCATTGGCGTTGTTCTCGGTCTGATCTTCGGACTTGCCGCAGGCGAAGGCTTTAAAGGGTGCGCAACCTTAATGATTACCGTGGCGGCGATTATGGTGCTGTTTCCGCGCATGATTCGCCTTATCGTTGAGGGGTTAATGCCCATTTCCGACGGCGCGCGTAAGTTCTTCCAGAAACACTTTAAAGGGCGCGAAGTCTTTATCGGTCTGGATACCGCAGTGACGTTAGGCCACCCGACCACCATCGCGGTTGGGCTGCTGTTAATTCCCATCATGTTAATTCTGGCGAGCATACTGCCGGGCAATAAAGTCCTGCCGCTGGCTGATTTACCGGTCGCGCCATTTTTTATCTGCATGGCCACGGTTATTCATCGCGGCGATCTGATTCGTACTCTGCTCAGCGGCATCATTGTCATGATTACCGTTTTGCTGATCGCCACCCAGTTCGCACCGTACTTTACCGATATGGCGCTCAAAGGCGGCTTTAGTTTCGCCACTGAAAACGCGCAAATTACCGCGCTGTCGGTGGGAAATATGTTTGGCTGGTCAATATCTGAATTGATGTCGCTGGGCATGATTGGCGTGGTTATTGTGGTCGGCATTGTCGCCAGCATCATACTTGTCTTACGTAAACGTGAACTACCGGAATAAGGAGCAACCCAGAATGAGTTGGCTAAAAGAGGTAATAGGAACAGAAAAAGCCGTTATCGCCATGTGCCATTTACGGGCGCTGCCGGGCGATCCCGGGTTCGATACCAGGAAAGGCATGAACTGGGTGATTGACCGCGCCCATGACGATTTAATGGCGCTACAAAATGGCGGCGTGGATGCAGTGATGTTCTCCAACGAATTTAGTCTGCCTTATTTAACGAAAGTCAGACCGGAAACGACCACCGCGATGGCAAGAATCATCGGTCAGTTAATGAGTGAAATCCGCGTACCGTTTGGGGTAAACGTGTTGTGGGACCCTGTGGCCTCGTTTGATTTGGCGATGGCGACCGACGCAAAATTTATTCGCGAAATTTTCACCGGCGCTTACGCCAGCGATTTTGGCGTCTGGGATACGAATGTCGGCGAAACCATTCGCCATCAGCATCGCATCGGCGCAGGCCACGTGAAAACGCTGTTTAACATCGTGCCGGAAGCGGCGGTGTATCTGGGAAACCGGGATGTCTGTTCAATTGCGAAATCGACCGTATTTAACAATAACCCCGATGCTCTGTGCGTCTCAGGGCTGACGGCGGGCGCTCGCACGGATAGCGCCATACTGAAGCGGGTAAAAGAGACCGTCCCCGACACGGTCGTGCTGGCGAATACCGGGGTGTGTCTGGAAAACGTCGAGGAGCAGCTCTGCATTGCCGACGGATGCGTAACGGCAACCACGTTTAAAAAAGACGGCGTCTTCGCCAACTTTGTCGACCAGGCGCGCGTGGCGAAGTTTATGGAGAAAGTACGCCATATCCGACAATAAAATGGGGATAAGCAAAATGCTTATCCCCTGCAGAGAGCGATAACTCTTCTGCCGATCTCCGTCGCCTTCGCCAAAAGACACGCCGGGGATCGGTTTCAGAGTAACCCGAACCGGCAAGGAGTCAACGATCGATGATTAATGATGTTAAGTGGGTTCAGGCGCAACGCCATGCCAGCGACTGGCGACACGCGCTGGATATCGCCGTTCGTCCGCTGATTACCTTCGGCGCGGCGGCCCCCTGCTACCTGGACGGTATTATTGAGAACACCCTTAAATGGGGGCCATATTATCTTATCGCGCCGGGGATTGCGCTGCCCCATGCCAGACCGGAGCAAGGCGCCAACCATAATCAAATCAGCGTCACTACGTTATCAACGCCGGTCGCTTTCGGCAATGCGGATTGCGATCCCATCTGGCTGTTGCTTTGCGCCAGCGCCACGGATGCCGAAGCACATATTCGCACCATTCAACGCATCAGCCAGTGGCTCGACTCGCCGGAAAGCGTCGCGATGCTGCAAGATGCGCCAAATGACGCCGCGCTTTTCGCGCAATTAACCGCATTGCGCTGATGGAGGTTTCGATGATCCTGCACCCTTCACTGGCCTCCGCCGATCCGCTGCGCTATGCCGAGGCGTTGACCGCTTTACACGATGCGCCTCTCGGCTCACTGCATCTGGATATCGAAGATACCAGTTTCATCAACAATATTACCTTCGGTATGAAAACCATTCAGGCAGTCGCACAACACACTCGCCATCCGCTCTCATTTCACCTGATGGTCTCATCACCGCAACGCTGGTTACCCTGGCTTGCAGCTATTCGCCCCGGCTGGATTTTCATTCATGCCGAAAGCGTGCAAAACCCCTCGGAGATTCTGGCGGATATTCGCGCTATCGGGGCGAAAGCAGGACTGGCGCTTAACCCGGCAACGCCGCTATTGCCTTATCGTTATCTGGCATTGCAACTGGATGCGCTGATGATCATGACCAGCGAACCCGACGGGCGCGGGCAGCAATTTATCGCCACGATGTGTGAAAAAGTGAGCCAAAGCAGAGAGCATTTCCCTGCTGCGGAATGCTGGGCGGACGGCGGTATTACACTTCGCGCCGCACGGCTGCTTGCCGCCGCAGGCGCACAGCATCTGGTGATTGGCCGGGCGTTATTCACGACGGCGAACTATGATGTGACGTTGTCACAATTCACCGCGCTATAAAGGAGTCATATGCTGATGAGCCAACAGCGCCCCGACCGTATCAAACAGATGTTGCATTACCTTTGGCAACACAGGCACCTCTCAACACAACAAGCTATTGAGCTTTTTGGCTATGCAGAGGCAACCGTGCGCCGGGATTTTCACTATATCGCCAGCCGTTATCCCGGAATGGTTCGCGGCCATGGTTGTATTGACTTCGACGACAGTACGGAAGATAAAGAATATGTTTTTGACGTTAAGCGAACGTTACAAAGCGAGGCGAAACGCGAAATCGCTGCCCTCGCCCGCACGTTCATCAAGGATGGAGACTGCTTTTTTCTCGACTCCGGCTCCACCTGTCTGGAACTGGCAAAATGTCTGGTTGACGCCAAAGTAAAAGTCATTTGCAATGACATCAAAATCGCTAATGAACTGGGTGGCTTCCCACACGTAGAGAGCTACATTATCGGCGGACTGATCCGCCCCGGCTACTTTTCGGTGGGCGAGAGTCTGGCGCTGGAGATGATTAACGCCTTTGCCGTTGAACGCGCCTTTATCTCCTGCGATGCGCTGTCGATTGAAACGGGCATCACCAACGCTACCATGTTTGAAGTGGGCGTTAAAACGCGCATTATTCAGCGCTCACGCGAGGTCATATTGATGGCCGATCACTCAAAGTTTGATACTGTAGAACCCCATGCGGTGGCGACGCTGTCCTGTATTACTACTATTCTTAGCGACAGTGCGCTCCCGTCTGCTATCGCCCGACGTTATCAGCAGGCGGGATGCCGTCTCATCATGTCAACCCCCTCATCAGGAGCGCGTTAATGGACATCAGGCACATGAACAAAACCCATCTGGAGCACTGGCGCGGATTGCGAAAACAGCTCTGGCCTGATCACCCGGACGACGCCCATCTGGCGGACGGCGAAGAAATTCTGCAAGCCGATCATCTGGCATCATTTATTGCGATGGCAGACGGGGTGGCGATTGGCTTTGCGGATGCCTCAATCCGCCACGATTATGTCAATGGTTGTGACAGTTCGCCCGTGGTTTTCCTTGAAGGTATTTTTGTTCTCCCCTCATTCCGTCAACGCGGCGTAGCGAAACAATTGATTGCAGCGGTGCAACGATGGGGGACGAATAAAGGGTGTCGGGAAATGGCCTCCGATACCTCGCCGGAAAATACAATTTCCCAGAAAGTTCACCAGGCGTTAGGATTTGAGGAAACAGAGCGCGTCATTTTCTACCGGAAGCGTTGTTGAGGGAAATCATACAGGAAAAGGTCGGGTATAGTACCCGACCTTTATATTACTGGGGCAGCTCTTTTTCAGTTAACAAGCGTGTCGTTTTCACTTGTTCAATATTCCTGGCGCCACCCAACATCATGTTAATTGTCAGCTCTTTGTTTAGCTGTTCAATCACTGATGCCACACCCTGAGCGCCGCCAAGATTAAGACCGTATAATACAGGCCGGCCAACCGCCACAATATCCGCCCCGCTGGCTAACGCTTTGAATACGTGCGAACCACGGCGTACTCCGCTGTCAAAAATAACAGGCACTTGCTTGTTGACAACTTTTGCAATCGCAGGAAGCATATCGAATGAGGACGGCCCGCTGTCTAATTGACGACCACCATGATTAGAAACCCATATTCCTGCGGCCCCGGCCTGGATAGCAATTTCAGCATCCTCCGGCGACTGAATGCCTTTTACGATAACCGGCAGACCGGAAATACGATGTACATAGGCAATATCCTCCGGCGTAAAGGCTTGTTTAGCCTGCGCGTAAATTTCACTTATCCCTGCCCCTTTGCCGGTTTTTGAACCATCGTCATTTTTTCTGGCGAACATTTCCAGGTTTGCAAAGCCCAACGGGAACTGGAAGTTATTTTTAATATCTTCTTCCCGATAGCCACCGACAGGCGAATCTACGGTCAGAATAATCGCTTTAGCGCCATGCTTTACCGCTTGTGCAAGAATAAATTCGTTAAATTGATTATTCTTACTCATATAAAGCTGGAAGAAGAACGGATTTTTCCCGGAAACGTTAGCCACCTCTTCGATGGTCTTGTTGCCATAAGTACTCAACGAGAAAATCGAACCGACCTGCGCCATGCCTTTCGCCGTCGCCAACTCTCCGGAGGCGTGGGCCAGGCCCTGCGCTGCCATCGGTGCCTGGATTATAGGCGTTTTAAGCGGAATACCCAGTAGCTGCGTTGATAAATCGATCTCTTTTAACTCAATGCCCTGTAATACGCGCGGCATAATATATTTTTTGTCAAAGCTTTCGGTGTTGCTGCGAAGGTTATTCTCATCTTCGGCTCCACCGCGAATATAACCAAATGCCCCTTTCTCCATTCTGGCTTGAACGCGCGCTTCCAGAGAGGCTACGTTCGTCATTTTTATTGCTTTTTCGTCCGTGCTGGCTTTGTACTCTTCAGCATAAGCCAGGCCTGACGTTGCCAACATCGCCAGCGAGGCCACTACCCGAATGAGGTGATTAGTTTTCATCATCATTCCCTTTATTGCTTAACCGCTTCTGCCTGGATTTTTATATCGACAACTTTCGTCATCCCCATATCGACCAGATAATCTACACCCCACTGGGTGCGATCTATTTGCGTGACAAAATCACCACCGCAAACCTGCGCCTTGAATATCGGGCTCATATAACAGCCAAACTTGGTGGAGGTTAAGGTGACGGGCTTAGTTACTCCCTTCATTGTTAGCAAACCGTCAATAGAAACCGGTTTATTATCTTCAAAATGCCATTTTGTCGATTTAAATACTATTTCTGGATATTTTTCCGCATCCAGAATATCGCTACTGCGAATATGGTTATCAAACGCATCCACCCCGGTATTTAAGGCGCTCACGGGAATCGTCACGCGCATCTCTGCGACTTGCTTTTCCGGCTGATATTTCAGTTCGCCGCTAATAGCATAAAACCCGCCATGATTGGTTGAGGTCTGGAAATGATCGATATTAAATACCGCATTGGTATGCGTATTATCAAATTTATATACATCTGCATGAGCAGCACTTAATAAACCCAGAGACAGGACAGCACCAAGAAAACTCTTTTTCATTATATTCACTTTATATCTTAAATAAGGTGAAGCTATCTTAATGTCCCCTGTCCGCAGGATCGAGAGGGATAAACAGGAAGGACTGTTGCAAAAATAGAACGATGGAAAGGCCGTGTCACAAAAACAGCGGCTCACGAATGAGTTTATGCCAGGGCAATTTCCGCAACCTGTACCGCCTTTGTGGCGGTACAGAAGGCAAACTGACTAACGCATGATACGATCGTCGACATAACGGCGCTTATCCGGCGCGGGCGGGAAATACTGATACAGCCAGGTTTCGCTGATAGCCTCCCCCTGGCAGCGCAGGAACATACGCATATCCACCGGTGCCGTAGAATCCGAGGTCGGATACCAGTCAAACTGGATACGATAACCGTCGAAAGGCTCTACGTAGAGGATCTCAATCTGCTTCGCCTCGCCACTGGAGAGCGTAATCACCGGCTCAATGCCTTTTGGCGCGGCCGCTTTCAGATCGCCGCCGACAAAATCAATAGCAAAACGGCGCGCCCATTTATCCGGGTAATGTTCGCCCGGCGCCCAACCTTCGGGAAATCCGCCCATCCCTGTACGGGTCGCCATGACCCGCGCAAGCGGCGATTGTACCGGCGGCTGCGCGCTCCAGTACAAACGATAATTGAACGCCAGCGCATCCCCGGCTTTGATCGCTTTTTCCGGCTGCCAGAAACAGACCACATTATCCAGAGTTTCACCAGTGGTTGGGATCTCCATCAGGCTAACCGCGCCTTTCCCCCACTTACTGCGCGGCTCCACCCACAGGCTCGGACGTTTATTGTACCAGCCCATCACATCCTGATAATGCGAGAAATCACGATCGAGTTGCAGCAGGCCGAACCCTTTTGGGTTATCGTCCATATATGCATTGAACTGCAATTTCTGCGGATTATTCAGCGGGCGGCAAATCCACTCGCCGTTACCCCGCCACATCGCCAGCCGATCGGAATCGTGAATTTGCGGATGAATGGTGTCGCATACCCGGCGTTCATTATTCCCACAGCTAAACATACTGGTCATCGGCGCAATGCCAAGTTGCTTAATATCTTTACGGGCGTAGAGATGGTTTTCTACATCCATGATCACCTGCGATTTTTCGCAATGAATCACAAATTTATACGCGCCCGTCACGCTGGCGCTGTCCAGCAGAGCGTAAACGGTAAATGTAGTATCGCCCGGCTTCGCGGTGTCAAACCAGAATGCGGTGAAGTCAGGGAACTCTTCCTGACCGTCAGTATAGGTATCTATCGCCAGCCCGCGAGCCGACAGGCCATACTGATAAGTATCATCTACCGCCCGGAAATAACTGGCGCCCAGGAAGGAGACGACATCGCGCCGCGCCAGTTCCGGCGCTTTAAAGACACGGAAACCGGCGAAACCGAGATCGCTCTGCCCTTCCAGTTGCGTCGTATCGACGCCGGCATCGTTGTATTTAAACAGTTCCGGGCGAAAATGAATCTCGCGAGCAAGATGCGTCGTCGTATCAACGGAAAACATGCGTACGCGACGACGAAAGCCCATCCCTACGTGGAAAAACTGAATATCGAGCTGCCGGTTGGCAACACCGTTCCAGAGTGAATGCGCCGCGTCATACTGAATGCTGTTATAGGCCTGCGGCGTCAGATTGGCGAGCGTATCCGGCAAGGGTCCCGGCGCGCCGCCCCAGGGCTTTTTCGCTAACGCCTGGGCCATTGATTGCAGACCAGCAAAATCAAAACGGACAATTTTACCATCCGCAATATCGGATTCCGCGGCAAACGCCGCCTGAGAAAAGAGTGAAGCAATACCGCTGGAACCGCACACGGCGGCCATTGCCATTGAACCTTTAATAAATCGTCTACGATTCATACCTGAAAATGAGTCCTTCTGGTCTTGTGAATGGTCCCGCGCTGGTTTTTTCAGCAGCAAGAATGTGCCCGTTTCTGACCGCTCACTCTAGACAAAATTCATTAATAATCCAATTGTTGGTCGCCTGGAAACTGTGCAAAAGCGTAAATATTTTATGTCGATAAGAACCGACCTAATCGGATGTAAACCTCACGCAGCATTCTTCAGGTTATGAAAAGTTTATTCCAGACTAACGTGATGTTTCATGACTCGTTTAAACAGCGCCAGACGCGCACGCATAAAGCGGTTTTCCACTTTAAAACCGGCAAGTTTGTTCAGCCCAATCCGCAACAGACGATCTCGCCCCCGAATGCTGGCGGGCCAGCGAACCGGGCCGTGCAGCACGTCGCGCGTGCGGCTGGCATGACGAGCGAAATTCACCCAGTAATCCGCCACCTGCGAGGCAAAGGCCAGGTCATTCTCATTCACATAATGGCATGTGGGCTCAGCCCGCGTTAACGTATCGAATACATACGGTATTTCATTGCCATGACAGGCACCATTCGCGTAGGTGTTATGCTCCGCTTCGGCGACATAATCAAACCAGTAACGCCAGCACGGTTCGCCGATCCGCTGCTGCGCTTGCATGACGACATAACCCAACGTGGTAAATACCATATCCCGACAGACCTGCCGCCCTAGTGCTTCGTCGCCTTTCACTCCAGGATAAAGCAGCCGGATTAACCCCAGGCCAACACGCCGCTCACGGCGCATTTTTTGAATTTGACCGGCAATATCGACGCCAAAAACTGCCAATACGCTGGCTTCATCGCTATTCGAGCCGATCATCACCGGTATGGGATGCTGTTTCGCCGCAAAGAAGGTTTCCAGCATCGGATGCGGCAGCACGACGTCGCCGGAAATCGGCGTCGGCGCAATTTTAAAAGGCTCGTCCAGCGGCCAAAACGTCTCTGCCGGTAAAGCGCGTAGCTGTTCGGCAGTGGCATTGGCTAAACCAAGATGTTCTGCCAGCGCAACGCCTTTTTTTAGCGCCACCTCGCGGGGCGTATCCGGCAGCGTATAACCACTCTGAATAATCGCTTTATGAAAAAGCCCCTTCGCCAACGGCGAAGCCATCAACGACAGCACGCTGCGGGCGCCGGCGGATTCGCCAAATAACGTCACATTCTGCGTATCGCCGCCAAATGCGGCAATATTGTCCTGCACCCAACGCAGCGCAGCGATTTGATCGAGTAAAGCGAAATTATGAATACACTCCGCCTCTCCGCCTTCCAGCGCCGGATGCGCGAAAAAGCCCAGATGGCCAAGCCGATAATTGACCGTCACCACGATCGCGCCGCGCTTCGCCAGCGCATGTCCGTCATAGGGCGGCAAACTCCCCGCGCCAATGGTGTAACCGCCGCCGTGTAGCCAGACCATGACCGGCAACGGTTCATGACGTACGGCGGGAGCCCAGACGTTCAGATAGAGACAGTCTTCGGAAAAATTTCCCGGATCGCCGCCGCCGAGTTCGCGACACCAGGTAATATCCTGCCAACTGGCGCAGGAGAAACAATCCGCCTGGCGCACATCCTGCCAGGCTGTAACAGGCTGCGGCGCACGCCAGCGTAGCTCCCCTGTTGGCGGCGCGGCATAAGGTATACCGCGCCAGATATGGATTTCTTCCTGTACGACGCCCACGATTTTACCGTGACGCGTCTCCACCAGTGGGATGGAGGGATTCAACATAACGCCTTCCTTTTACAGTATCCTCACAGCCTGTGAAGCTTACCGCTTTTAAAGCAGACCGCAACGGCGTTTACTGCGTTCTTCCGCTTCCTGATATAACGAAAATTCATCCCGTACTGCACATCCCAGCGCCTGTTCAAAGGCGTCGCGGCTGGCATTGCCGTGGCTTCTGGCCAGCGTTTCATTTCCCAAATTCGACTGAAAAATGCCGGCTGCGCTGACCGGAAGAAAATCTTCATAGGTAATCGGCTGCGCGATCACCCAACCGCGCTCAATAAGCGGCTGCGGATCGTCGCCAGGATGGATCGCCTGACGATGCGCCTCGCCGGAAGGCGTTAAGCGATAGCGGAACCAGGCAAGCCCCTGCTGGCGAAGCAGAAATTCGCTATCCGGAAAGGCGTTAAAGACCTCCCGCAAATGGAGTTGATGCGTGAAGTTATCCTTACCCGTTCCCGCCTTGTGCAACAGTTCGTCATATAATCGACGACCTTTTGGCGTCAGCGCGACGCCACGTTGCTCAATTTCGCCGAAGCGCGCCGTGTGCGTACCCTGCTTTTCATCAACGAAGAGCACCTGCTCTTCCAGGGCTTTGAAACTGGTTTGCCGCAACAGAATAGGCACTTCGCGGCGAGGCGGACCTTCGATAAGAATTTTAGGCGTAATGCCGCACTCCGGCATCATGGCCTGTACCCGGTCGATATCCAGAGTACGCGGCGTCAGATGGTTAATGTGACATCCCGGAAAACAGACCACGTCGGCAATTAAACGATGCTCACGATGCAGGCTGCGGTACGTTTCTTCATCAACGGTAGCCTGACGATGCCAGCGAAAAGTCTCCAGCGTTTCACGGACGAACTCTTCGGCCTGAGCAGCGCTAAAACCGCCCTGCTCGTCGTACTCATCCAGCAATTGTCGGCAGCGCGATGTAAAAATATCCCGCTGCGATAAGATTTCCGCCGCCCGCTGGCGTAATGCCGCGTTTTCAATGAGCTCCAGGCGTAATAGCGAAGTGAACATGCGAAAGGGATTACGCGAGAGCGAAGCCTCGTCAATGGGACGAAATGCCGTGGAGTGCACAGGCACGCCCGCCTGAGAGAGATCGTAATAACTTACTGGGTACATCCCCATGATGGCGAATATCCGACGCAAGGTAGAAAGTTCTTCTGCGGTGCCAACACGAATGGCGCCATGTCGTTCCACGTTCAATCGCGCCAGTTCATCGGCATTAGCCAACTGCTCATGCAGTTTGGGATTATTTTCCAGCACCGCCAGATTCACGTCAGCCACAAGTTCCAGTAACGTACCGTACTGCGGAACTTCCTGCTGGTACATTGCCGACATTGCCTGCGAAAAGTGTTCCCGAATCTCATCTGCCGTGATGGTGTTCGCCATAATGTCATGCCTCCAGTGAATGTTACCTGGAGTGTAGAAAACCTCATCCATTCCGGGGAGAAGAATTTATAAAGTGTGATCCGGTCTGAATTCATTATGCAGAACGGATTGACATGAGCTGGCGTATCCCCGACCAGATCGCGGCTTAACACGCTTAACGGCAGTTGAATCATCAGTAAAATAAAACAGTTGTAACTTGAAATGGTAAAATGTTAATAATATTTTGCTATCAGGTTATCAAAAACAAACAACTTTACTTGTCACCCGCACGGCTCTGTTTTTAACATCGCTTATGGAAAAAAATGGTCTGTTTAGTCAGCGCATTCGGTTGCGCCACCTTCATACATTTGTCGCCGTTGCGCAACAGGGAACGCTGGGGCGCGCGGCTGAAACCCTTAACCTGAGCCAGCCAGCGCTTTCTAAAACGCTGAACGAACTGGAACAACTCACCGGAACCCGTCTGTTCGAACGCGGGCGACTGGGCGCGCAATTAACGGTTCCTGGCGAACAATTTTTGACTCATGCGGTAAAAGTATTAGATGCATTGAATACCGCCGGGCAGGCGCTGAATCGCAAAGAGGACGCCAGCGCCGATGTGGTGCGTGTTGGCGCGCTCCCCACCGCTGCGCTGGGTATACTCCCGGCGGCTATTGGGCGGTTCCATCAACAGCAAAAATCGACCTCGTTACAGGTCGCGACCATGAACAATACGATGTTGCTTGCGGGTCTCAAGTCAGGCGAGATCGATCTGGGTATTGGCCGCATGTCAGACCCGGAATTAATGGGCGGTTTAAATTACGAACTGCTGTTTTTAGAATCGCTTAAATTAGTGGTACGCCCCGGTCATCCCCTGTTACAGGAGACGATCACGCTCAGTCGGGTTATGGAATGGCCGGTAGTCGTCTCGCCAAAAGGCACGGTACCGCGCCAGAATGCGGAAGCCCTGTTGCAAAGCCAGGGGTGTAAAATGCCTGCCGGATGTATCGAAACGCTATCCGCATCGTTATCACGACAACTTACCGTAGATTACGATTACGTCTGGTTCGTCCCCTCTGGCGCGGTTAAAGAAGATCTTCGCCAGGCAACGCTGGTCTCATTACCCGTGCCGACCCAGAGCGCAGGCGAACCGATAGGTATTCTTACGCGAGTTGATATCCCGCTCTCAACCGGGGCGCAAATGCTGATTGCGGCGATCCGTAAATCGATGCCGCTGTGATAGCGGCTGTCGGGCATTAAACGCGCCCGCGGCTAAAATAGCCCGCTGGCGCGACGCTCATTAAAGGAAGGATGATCGCATCGTCGCGCCAGTATCCTGTAAATGAAACGCATCAACGGCTTGCGTCAAGCGGGCGGCCTGTTCTTCAAGCGAAGCCGCCGCCGCGGACGCCTCTTCGACCAGCGACGCGTTTTGTTGCGTAACCTTGTCCATCTCAGAAATCGCCTGACTGACCTGAACAATACCGCGACTTTGCTCATCAGAGGCTGCCGCGATATCGAGCATAATATCGGTGACGCGTTTGACGGCATCCACAATCTCATTCATGGTGCTCCCCGCAGCGATAACCTCTTCAGATCCTTGTTCAATCAGGCTGACCGATGCGCCGATCAAGCCTTCAATCTCTTTTGCCGCCTGCGCGCTGCGACTGGCGAGGGTACGAACCTCACTGGCGACCACCGCAAAACCGCGTCCTTGTTCCCCGGCACGTGCCGCCTCGACCGCCGCGTTCAGCGCCAGTATGTTGGTCTGGAAAGCGATACTGTTAATGACGGCGGTAATTTCCGAGATTTTTTTCGAGCTGGTGGAAATATTCCCCATCGTTTGTACGACCCCGGAAACCATCTGGCCTCCGCGACTGGCTTTACCGGAAGCATCTTCCGCCAGTTTGCTGGCGTGATGAGCATTATCCGCATTCTGCTTAACGGTTGCCGTCAACTGTTCCATACTGGCCGCGGTTTGTTCAATGGCGGCAGCCTGCTGTTCAGTACGAGAAGATAAATCCGTATTACCGGCGGTAATTTCGCTGGTGCCTCGATAAATTTCCTCCGCCCCCTGACGCACCGCCCCTACCGTTTGTTGCAACGCATGCTGCATCTGCTGAAGATGATGACTCAGACGACCAATTTCACTGCGTCCTGTGGGCTCGTCAGCCATGGTCAGATCGCCCGCCGCAATGCGTTCGATACGTGACGCAGACTGCTGCAAGGGTTGTATCACCGTGCGACGCAGCACCATGAAGGTCATTAACGTCAATACCAGCGCCAACGTAAATGCGCCAATCATAAACATCATACCGAGCCGGGTACGTTGGTAAGCCTGCTCGCTAAGTAGTCTCGCCCGCTCGGTGCGCAGTTCAATCGCTTTCAACAGGACATGGTTATATGCGGCATCCAGTTGTTTTGCCTGCTCATTTTCATGATTAATGATCGCTTCGAACATGCCATTTTTGGCAAATTTCAGCATCGGTTGCAGGCCGTTGATATAGGCGGTGTAACGGGCGTTTAACTCGTTATCCAATGCATCATCGGCGGGTGTTTTCACCGTTCTGGACATATAAGCGTTAAAGCCGTCCTGAGACTGCTTGATCCGCGTTTCCGCAGCGGCAATATTGGCTTTCATTTCATCCATTTCAGCAATCCGGCTCGCCGCGCCAGCGTGGATCATATTGATACGTGCGGTACGTAAGTGGTTAGCGCTGTTGGATAATCCCATCCGTACCTGAATCTCGTCCGTGACATCACGCTGATCGCGATCGGCCTGTAACAGAAAATAGCCTGCCAGCCCGGCGCTCAAAGCAAAAAGAAGAAGGATGCCACCGAGAATGGAGGAAAACAGCGGAACCAGCCGAATATGATGCAGGAAGCCCAGTTTATGCGAGGCTTGCATCGAGAATGTGTTGCCCATGACCGTCGACTCTCTTGTAGGTTTTATGCGTAAAACACGCCCGTTAGATAGTCATCGGCACTTCATGACGTTTGCTTACCGCGAAAAGCATCGCCTTCGTCACATTTTCACAACATTCATTCCAGAAAATTCAGAAAAGCGCCAGCGGAAAATCCGCTGGCGGATGAATCAGTTATCGCTAAAGTGGATAACAGTACGGATGGATTTACCCTGATGCATCAGTTCAAAGGCATCGTTAATCTGCTCCAGCGGCAGGCGGTGAGTAATAAAAGGATCTAAACGGATTTTACCGTTCATCGCATCTTCGACCATCCCTGGCAGCTGCGTGCGCCCTTTCACGCCGCCAAAGGCGGAGCCACGCCAGACGCGACCGGTCACTAGCTGGAAGGGACGGGTTTTGATTTCCTGCCCTGCTCCCGCTACGCCAATAATAATGCTTTCGCCCCAGCCTTTATGACAACATTCCAGCGCCGCTCGCATCACGTTAACGTTGCCGATACATTCAAAACTGAAATCTACGCCGCCATCAGTAAGCTCAACAATAACGTCCTGGATCGGTTTGTCGTAATCATTCGGATTAATAAAGTCCGTAGCCCCCATTTCGCCCGCCAGCGTAAATTTTTCCGGATTCGTGTCGACAGCTAAAATACGCCCGGCTTTAGCCTGAACCGCGCCCTGAATAACCGCCAGCCCAATACCGCCTAAACCAAAAACGGCAACGGTGTCGCCCGCTTTCACTTTAGCGGTGTTATGGACGGCGCCAATACCCGTCGTCACGCCGCAGCCCAACAGACACACTTTATCCAGCGGCGCCTGCGGGTTCACTTTCGCCAGAGAAATTTCCGCGCAAACGGTATATTCGCTGAACGTGCTGGTTCCCATATAGTGATAAACGGGTTCGCCGTTATAAGAAAAGCGGGTAGTGCCATCCGGCATCAGCCCTTTTCCCTGAGTGGCGCGTACGGCCTGACAAAGGTTAGTTTTACCGGACTTACAGAACTTACACTCGCCGCATTCCGCCGTATACAGTGGAATAACATGGTCGCCGGGTTTCAGGCTGGTGACCCCCTCGCCGACCTCGACTACCACGCCGCCGCCTTCGTGACCCAGGACTGCCGGGAATACGCCTTCCGGATCATCGCCGGAAAGGGTAAAAGCATCGGTATGGCAAACGCCGGTATGGGTGATTTTGACCAGAACTTCGCCTTTTTTCGGCGGCGCAACGTCAATCTCGACAATTTTTAGCGGCTGACCGGGACCAAAAGCAACTGCTGCACGTGATTTCATATATCTCTTCCTGTTACGGTGAGGGAAATTGTTATTTTAGATAAGCGCGAAGAAGATGGCCGATTTCCGCCATCCGAACCGCGCGCTGATCTGGCGTAGTTTCCCCGCTGACCAGCTCATCTTTCAGATGGATTTCAACCATTTCACTCATCAGGCCATTAGACGCGCCGCGCACGGCGGCAATCTGTTGCAGAATAGCCAGACAAGGTTCGCCAGACTCAAGCGCTCGCTCCAGCGCTTCGACCTGCCCGCGAATGCGACGAACGCGGGTAAGGATACGTTTTTTATCTTCAGGTGAATGCGGCATTCGACCTCCATATACTATAGGGGGGTATACTATCAGAATTTAATGTTTATGTAATTGTAAAATTACACACAATATAAAAATCAATCGCTTATAGCTTTCCGGCATAGACAATCAAGAATCAGTTCACATTCAGCATATTCAGCTCACGGGAACTTTTTCAGGCTACAGACAATAAACGCCAAAGCTTCTTTTATATGCTGCAATGTTTTGCCCGACTGGAGTACAGAGGTAATGCCGGTGAATCCAGTCCCATTACCCAGAAGTAAATATTTGCTCAATAGTTTTTATTTACTCACCAGGTGGTAATGAATAAAGGTTATGATATGCAGATGTCAGTCTTGTAAGAACGTAACATCACAACTGCGATACACCGCCGACGGCTAGCGAAAATATCTCAACCCTGTGTCTTTCCAGACTTAGTTAATAGTGGACAAAAAATCAAATGAGCGTTATTTGAAAGATTTTTAATACCCAAAAGCGTCATCATTATTGTTAATTTGAAATCAATCTCAGGTAATAATCCATGCCTATTTCGATTTGTAAACATGGTGCTCCTTTTGTTGTTCAACATGAAAATCGGTACGGTTCCGGTGCAAGTCAGTCATCATCACTTTTCAAATCAATCCGCCATATTAGCAACTCTCATGAGGAAATAAAATTTATAAGTTGCTATAGTGCAAATGGAGCCTGTTTTTCCAATGCACAGATGCTAGCCAATGCCTCAGGGAGGCCTGTTATAGGTTACTATGGGAAAATAAATAAGTTAACAGCCAGTCTGGATAATAGCGGTCGTATATTCCGCCCACAGCATAAGCTTGCGGCCAGGATTTGTTATGTAGGTAATCGGCTTCTGAGCGGTCCAATTCAACTTGGGTTTGGCCTGAAACATCTGCTAAACTGCCACTCAGATGGTAATGTCAGATAAAGTGTCATGCCATGCCCTTCCCGGCATTGCTATTCCACAGCCTACAGATATAGGCGCTCAGTTCTTTCTCTAATCTCTGCCATGGGAAGCTCTGGCGTCATTTCACGCTCTTGCCAACCAGTATTTTATTAAAGTCTGACTTTTACCAGGGTAATTTCATAAGAGTGTCCATCTTCTGGTCTAAAAATAATAAATCTATTGTTATTTTTAGTAAAGGATTTCGACAAAATAAAACTATCATGATACCTGGCCAGGACGTAGTACCAGCCTCCATCATACAATATCATTTCGTATTCTTTCTTTAATTGTGGCTTATAGATCCCAACAAAAAAAGAAAATATAAAAAAATATATAATAAAACCAATCATAACTATAGTGAAACAATGTCTTCGCACCCAACTGAGTTGCGTAAAACAAATCACTGGCATCAATTTACTATAAAAACGCATCCCCACCGATAGGCATAAAGCCACCAGTAAAATGATAAAAAAAAGCTCCCACAAAAACGATTCTGTTAAGAGAGAAAACTCGATAACAATTGGAATAAAGAACAAAACCGCTGCCAAAAAAAGGCGTAAGAAGCTAAGGTCGTGAATACGTGCTTTTTGCTTTACTAAAAAAAATAATAGAATACCCACTCCCCACGCTATTATGAATATAGCCATCAGGCTAATCGCATGGAATAGACTTCGGGCAATGTTGTCAGGGCCGACGCCTACATACCACCACGGGAAACCATAGTACGCGGAGACGCCCCAGCCATAAAAATAGGCGCTCCCCCATCCCAGACCACCTAAATAGGCCAAAAGCATTGAAGAGTTTTTAATAATTGAATCATCACTCATTATAGTTAACTCACTTAAGAAATATTTAATATGAAAATAGAAATCAACACGTTATATAAAACACCACCCCCTTGGAAATAATAGCTTGATGATAAGCTTACCTAATTTTCCTGAGTATCAAGCCAGCTCATACCCACGCCAGCACACTAAAATCAGGAGTGGCTACTTTTTTTAGAGGTTTGCCTTAACCAGACGCACAGTCAATAATGATAGCAGTCAGATAATATGTACCCGGCATTAACCTCACGTTGTTGATGATATATTTACTTCGTTGAAAAATAATAAATATTGCATGTGTTTTTTTGGCGGCGACAAACTGTTAAAGAAGCGCAATTCTATATACACCATTTACCTGATTACTTTTCTTGCTAATATTTGTTAATTAATGTTTTGCTAAAGCGTGATTAATTAGTAAGGAGGACACTATGCCATTGAGTGTTGGACAGGGTTATTTCACATCATCTATCAGTGCTGAAAGATTTAATGTGATAAAAGAAAGCGCACGCCCTCCGGAATTAAGTTTATGGGAGAAAATCAAAGCATATTTCTTCACCACTTACCATGCCGAGGCGCTCGAATGTATCTTTAAACTTTACCACTATCAGGAACTGAATCTAACACCGGTACAGGTTCGCGGAGCCTACATCAAACTTCGAGCCTTAGCGTCTCAGGGATGTAAAGAACAGTTTATTATAGAATCACAGGAACACGCCGATAAGTTGATTATTAAAGATGATAATGGTGAAAATATTTTATCTATTGAGGTTGAATGTCATCCGGAAGCTTTTGGTCTTGCCAAAGAAATCAATAGATTACATCCCAAGCCAAAAAATATTTCTTTAGGTGATATTACCAGACTGGTATTTTTTGGCGACAGTTTATCTGACTCCATGGGGCGTATGTTTGAAAAAACACATCATATCTTACCCTCCTATGGTCAATACTTTGGCGGAAGGTTTACTAATGGATTTACCTGGACTGAGTTTTTATCATCTCCACACTTCTTAGGTAAAGAGATGCTTAATTTTGCTGAAGGGGGAAGTACATCGGCAAGGTATTCCTGCTTTAATTGCCTCGGTGACTTTGTATCAAATACGGACAGACAAGTCGCATCTTACACCCCTTCTCACCAGGACCTGGCGATATTTTTATTGGGGGCTAATGACTATATGACACTACACAAAGATAATGTAATGATGGTCGTTGAGCAACAAATTGATGATATTGAAAAAATAATTTCCGGTGGAGTTAATAATGTTTTAGTCATGGGGATTCCCGATTTGTCTTTGACGCCCTATGGCAAACATTCTGATGAAAAAAGAAAACTTAAGGATGAAAGCACCGCTCACAATGCCCTGCTAAAAACTAATGTTGAAGAATTAAAAGAAAAATACCCCCAGCACAAAATATGCTATTTCGAGACTGCCGATGCATTTAAGATGATAATGGAGGTGGCCAGTAATATTGGTTATGATACGGAAAACCCTTATACTCACCACGGCTATGTACATGTTCCCGGGGCTAAAGACCCTCAGCTGGATATATGTCCGCAATACGTCTTCAATGACTTTGTCCATCCAACCCAGGAAGTCCATCATTGTTTTGCCACAATGTTAGAAAGTTTTATAGCTCATCATTATTCCACTGAATAATGTTCCATCGGCTGCGGTACGCCTTGAGCAAAACACCGCTCAATATCATAGTGCCGGTGGCATGAAAATATGAGGTTGTCTTTGCTGCCGGTTGGTCAATAAGTGATCCATACTCTATGTTCAGTAGGACAAAAATGGATAGAGTCGATAGATCGCCACCGTAACTACAATACTCACTATCACACTGACGATAAAGTATGTTTTGAATGGCTGCTTTTGCGTTTTATGACGGAAGAGTTGTTGACCAACAATCGCACCAGGCCACCCACCGACAACCCCAAACACCAACAAAGTGGATTCCGGCACTCTGCGCCAGGTTTTACGTGCCGCCGTTTTGTCTATACCGTAGATCGCCAGCGTTAGCACGTTGGCGAGCAGGAACCACATCGCGACGGGATGCGATGTAAAAATGCTTCCGACCGCAGCGGAGATCAGGAGTAAATAACAAAAGCGGTTAAGATACATATTATTATGTCATAGCAATGATTAGGGACATCGGAGCCCATTATACGCGATACATGCGCCTATGTGATGTAGAATTTTCTTTTCATTCAGCCAACGAGTCATCGAGTCATCGAGTCATCGAGGATTCATTTTTAATTACCATGGTAATCATAAGGTAATTAACGTGTTGTGAACACGATTAAAATGGGTAAAGCCACCAAAAATGTTACCACCTTAACCATTGCCAGGATAACTTAATGGAGAGCCCTCTTTATTGCTGTTTGTTATCCGGTTGGCAGTCTCAGTTTTGGATTTATTTATCGTATTTATATTTATTACATAAGATGTACGATGTTAATTTGAGAATTTTATCTCGACAACCGCATATATTAAGATATTTCTGAATTAAGATTATTGTCGATTAAAACAAGTTAACGTTTTGATAAACATAACAACATCGTCAGAACTCCTGATTTGTTGTCGTTTGTTCATAGGATAAATAATTTATATGCTTGCAAATATAGATAGCACGCAAATCAACTTAGCTCAGAAAATGTATTTGACAAGCAAAGATAAGTCTTTATATTGGCCCTGGATAGAGTGGCAAGATGATACTTAGAGACATTAAACACACCGTCACTGAAGCATTTATCTGCTTATCATGTAAATATGTATGCGTAAATGGAGCATAAACTATGTCCAGTATACTAATGTCTATGGTATCTTTACATTTTCACCTTTCATGGGGTCGCTGCACTCATATCCAGTTGATATCTCATGGTATATTCAATCCATTCCCTTTGATGATTCCTGTCAAA
This sequence comes from Salmonella sp. JXY0409-18, assembly GCF_020268625.1. Taxonomy (NCBI): domain Bacteria; kingdom Pseudomonadati; phylum Pseudomonadota; class Gammaproteobacteria; order Enterobacterales; family Enterobacteriaceae; genus Salmonella; species Salmonella sp. JXY0409-18. The sequence goes on along the minus strand of NZ_CP084216.1, from coordinate 2,193,777 downwards.
CCTCCTGATTAAATTAGTTAACAGCGATGGAATACATAATGTTAAGTACTTTACGCCTGCAAATGTCAGGTTCACGCCCTAATGCTTAATTTATAATACGCATTACCTTACTACAGGAAATAGATAGCATGTTATCCAAAAAATTTGGCTTATCGATGATAGTGTTGGGAATAATGTCGTCTTCAGCGTTTGCTGATAGCATCGTTGAAGGGAGAACACTCAATGTCGCAGTATCACCGGCCTCTCCCCCTATGTTATTTAAAAGTGCTGATGGCAAATTGCAGGGGATAGATCTGGAGCTTTTTTCGTCTTACTGTCAGTCACGGCATTGTAAGCTAAACATCACCGAATATGCCTGGGATGGAATGCTTGGCGCAGTGGCGAGTGGTCAGGCAGATGTCGCATTTTCGGGAATTTCAATCACAGATAAACGTAAGAAAGTTATTGATTTTTCTGAACCTTATTACATCAACTCTTTTTATCTGGTCAGTATGGCCAATCATGAAATAACGCTCAATAACCTCAATGAATTAAATCAATATTCTATTGGATACCCTCGAGGAATGGCTTACTCCGACCTTATCAAAAACGATCTGGAGCCCAAAGGATACTACTCGTTAAGTAAAGTAAAATTGTATCCAACATATAATGAGACGATGGCTGATCTAAAAAATGGCAATCTTGATCTGGCTTTTATAGAAGAGCCGGTTTATTTTACCTTCAAAAATAAGAAAAAGATGCCGATAGAAAGTCGTTATGTTTTCAAGAATGTTGATCAACTTGGCATTGCCTTTAAGAAAGGCTCTCCCGTGCGCGATGATTTCAACTTATGGCTTAAAGAGCAAGGGCCACAAAAAATATCTGACATCGTCGATAACTGGATGAAATAGTAAGCTATGTCATCAGGTAATATGCTGGCTATCTTTTATTTCCTATTGGAAGGGATTGGTAATACGCTGCTTGTAACCTTTACCTGTTTTCTCTCAGCGTTTTTTACCGGGCTTACAGTCGCCGTATTACGGCGACTATCCCCCCTTCCACTACAGAAGATACTCGACGTACTGGTCTTTATTCTTCGGGGAATTCCAATACTTATTGCTGTTTTTCTTGTTTATTTTGGATTGCCATCGATTGGCATATATGTTTCACCTCTGGTGGCCATGAACCTCAGCGTCGGCTTAATCAGCGGGAGTTATCTTGCCGAGGTGTTCAGAGGGGCGCTTAAATTAGTTGAGCCATTCGAAATCACGGTAGCGAAAGTAGCAGGAATGCGTCAATTACAGGTTATAGTAAATATTGAACTGCCACAGATGTTGCGATTTTCTGTGCCCGGTATTATCAATGAGTTTTCTTCTGTATTAAAAGCAACGCCCTTTGCTTATACTGTAGGCATCGCTGAAATAACGAAGCAGGCAATGTCACTGACAGCCATCACGCTGAACGGGTTACAGATTTATACTCTTGCCGGGTTATTATATTTCATTATTTATAAAATTTTTACTCTTCTGGCCGGAGTGTTTGAGAAAAAATATCGCATCAGTTGAAGCATAAAAATAGAGGTGATACTCATGGCTTTACTGGAACTAAAAGAGATAAGTAAGGAATATTCAGGAAAAAAGGTTCTTGATACGGTTAGTCTAAAAATTCAATCGGGAGACATGAAAGTAGTCATGGGGCCATCGGGTTGTGGAAAAACGACGCTTTTACGCTGTCTGCTTCGATTAGAAGAGCCTGATTATGGTGATATTTATTTTCACGGGAGAAATATTTATGACAAGGAATTTACTCTTCTTGAGTTCAGAAAAAAAGTTGGTTGCGTCTTCCAGAATTACGCTTTGTATCGCCATCTTAACGTCATGGATAATATTACCCTTGCCCTATGTAAAGTGTTTGGCATGCCGGGACAACTAGCCCGGGAGAAAGCCTTACATGAGCTACAAAAACTTGATATGGTCTCGCATAGCGCGAAATACCCTTCGCAATTATCGGGCGGGCAGCAACAGCGCGTCGCCCTGGCCCGTACAATGGTCACCGACCCAGAACTCATTATTTTTGATGAGCCGACGTCTGCGCTTGATCCGCTCATGACTCATGAAGTCGGAATGTTGATCAAGCAACTTCACGACAATGGCGTCACTATATTATGCGTCACTCATGATATTCGCCTCGCCAGATTACTAAGCGATAACGTAACGTTTCTTAATCATGGCAAAATTCGTGCAGAAGGCGCTTTTACCGATCTTGCTTTACGAGAAACGGATCCAGATATCCACTGTTTTTTTAGCGAGGCACAACGATGATCGCTGGCTGGTCTCTCTTCTTTAATGACCTGACTGAACAACTGCCACTTGTTGTGGACGGTATTAAAGAAACCTGTAAACTTGCGCTGATTGTTTCCATCACCGGTTTTTTGTGGGGAATTATTATTTTCTTTCTGAGCCTGAGCCATCGCCCCGTGGTAAAAGCCATAACTCGACTGTACATGGATTTCTTTATCGGTACGCCACTCATTCTTATTCTGTTTGTTATCTATTATGGTTTACCTCAATCTGGCATTCACCTGTCCTCTTTTACCGTGGCGGTTACAGGGTTTACTTTAAACGTCGGCGCATATAATGCCGCGTACATGACAACGGCCTATAACGCATTGAATAAATATGAAACGGAGGCCGCAGTCGTTCAGGGGTTGAACAAACGGCAGGTCTTTTTGTGGATTATACTGCCTCAGGTATTGCTGTCTTCCATTCCAGCCTTAACGAATCAGGTGATTAATAACCTTAAAGACAGCACCATCGTTTTTCTTATCCAATATACTGAGTTTTTCGCGCGAATTCAGGAGGTTGCTGCAACCAGCTTTAAATTCTTCCATGCTTACCTTTTTGCCGCCATAGTGTACCTTATTGGCGTTACCTTTATTGTCGGTTTGACCCGGTTTTTAGAGCATAGACTGCTTCGCCATTACGGTCAGGATTACTGAGTTGTACTGCACTATTCTGATTAATTCACCGCTGACATTATCAAAGTTATTTTTATTTAGTGTTGGTTAAGATTTTAACCTTCATTATTGCGTCAGGTGTCCATTCTGGTCTAAGTCTTACTCCATTGAGGATATTATGGCGCTACCACAACTATCAATATGGCAGCCCGGCGATGGGTTAAGAAAAATAAAGTATAAATATCATGTTTGTCTCATTGTCATATTCTCCGTCCTTATACGGTTGCTGTTTTTAACTGACCGCTACCTTTGGTGTGACGAAGCGTCCAGCGTGCTGATTAGTCGACATAGCGTAGATAATCTGCTATTCCATGCCGCTTTTGACGTGCATCCCCCGCTTTATTATCTGTTACTGCATGACTGGATCATATTATGGGGTGATAGCATTGCAGCGGTACGCTCTCTCAGTCTACTCTTTGGGATCCTGACAGTTGTGCTGGTTATCGCGCTTACGCGATGGCTGGCAAATGAGCGTACAGCCTTATTGGCTGGATGGTTTGCCGCCCTGATGCCGATGGCAGTTCATTACAGTCAAGAAACGCGCATGTACGCGTTAATGGGAATGCTAACGCTCGCTGCCGCGTTAGCATTGATGATGTGGATAAAAACACCCACCCATAATCGCTATCTTGTCGCGTATGCTTTGCTTATGACGTTCAGTTTTTACACCCATTATTTCACCCTATTTGCACTTATTGCCCACTGGATCGCAGTAACAATATTATCCTGCCAAAGCCATAAAACGGCCTGCTACCTTAAACTTCCTGGCTGGTGGTTTGCTAACCTGGCGATTGCTGTCGCTTATCTCCCCTGGTTGCCCGTATTGTTTAATTTACTGACTCATCTGGCGCAGTTGAGAGCCGGTAATGATATCGGTTGGATTCCCCCCGTAACATGGCGTGATCTGCCTGCAATGTACTGGCATTTCTTTACCGGAAACAACGGACAGGGTTTTCCGTCGATCATTCTGTGGCTGGCTGTGGGAAGTTTTATCGGTACTGTGGGGCGAATATCTTTATGCAACGGAGAATATGAAAGATATCAGCTGATATTATTTTGTAATCTGGTCATCCCTGTAATGCTGGTCTTCATCATCTCCTGGTGGATGCCGTTATTTATCGATCGTTATTTCTTCTTCTCATCGCTGAGCATTCCTCCCCTGCTCGCGGTATTACTTACCCGCGCAAAAAAAGCGGTTTGTGGCTTCGGTTTTATCTTATTCACCTTATTATTCGGCTATGGTTCATATCATAATAATCCTGAGCACATAGACGAGTTTAAACCATTGGTAAACTATATTAATACCCGTCACCAGCCTAATGATGCCGTGGTAGTCAGTAAAATGTTCGATTATTTAAGTTATGTGTATTATAATAAGCGAGATTATCGTGCGTTTCTTTATACACCACCTAACGCACACGGAACATCAGGCAGACCGAATGCCTATGGCTTTGGTTCACTGTTTTATGCGCAAGCCGACCAGACATATATTGATACTCTGACAACGCTTTCAAAAAGTCACCATCGTGTCTGGTTGATAAGCGGCGGTAACTTTAGTCAGGATTACCCCTTGCCGTCAGAATGGCAAAATATCGCAAACTTCAGAAGTGGTAGATTTCAGGTACAATTATTTGTAATACCGACTCAACAGGCGCATCAAATGCAATGATTACCGTTTTTTATCCAGTGCAGTGATAAACAGTACTGCCACTGCCAGACCGCCTAAAAGTAGGGTCCAGCCAAACGCTTCAAAAACCTCAATCATATCGCCTCCGGGTAGGTGATATTAAATCAAGATGGCTATCTCATCGTAACATTTAAAATATCAACTAAAGTGCAATAATCGCTTTATGTGTATGAATAAATATTGTTCCTCATGTATTTAATTGCATTGCTATTATCATAGGACTTAATATGTGTATATTAACGATTATTAATTATCAGCTTATAATAATATGAATGTCCAATTCATTTATCAGCTATTATTATCCTCTACCTTCTTTAAGATAGCCGCTTAATTCATAATATCGCCTTTATTCGTCGCATTAAATTACTCACTCACCTGATTAATGCTTGCCTAACGATTGCTTCGTTGTTTTAATTCCAGCGCGAAATTATTTAGTGAGAGAACAATGAAGCATACACAACAATCAGGCGCAAAAGTCTATAACCCATTCACGCTTAGCTTATATGACTGGTGGGTACTCAATATCTCAAACAAATATGCCTGGAAGTGTCCTACTGATACGCGACTACTTCCTTTCTTCCTGCATCACATGGGCGAGACTCACCTGGATATTGGCGTAGGTACAGGTTATTACCTGAAACATGCACCTGCGACTCATGCCATTTCGCTGATGGATTTAAATCCGGATAGCCTGAAAATAGCCGCCAGCCGAGTAGGTAATACGAAAATCCGCGCCACACTACAACACGATGTTTTCGACACGTTCCCGGCGGACTGGCACGGGCGCTTCGATTCCGTTTCGATGTACTATCTTCTGCACTGCTTACCTGGTGAGATGACAACAAAAGCGAAGGCAATTAAAAATGCCGGTATGGCGCTTAAACCCGGCGGCACACTTTTTGGTGCCACGATTCTGGGCAAAGAGGTTCCTCACAATGCTTTTGGCAAGAAATTAATGGCTGTTTATAACAAGAAAGGAATATTCAGTAATACCAATGATTCAGCCGATACGTTACGCAGCGTGTTGGACGAACATTTCGCTAAGGTGACTTTGGAGCAACATGGCGCCGTTGCGCTATTTTCCGCCACTATGCCACGTTCATTGTAAGTGTAGTCACTTCCGGGCGGTCGGCAGCGCGATCATGTGGGTTTAACCCGTTGATTAAACATTGGATTACGGAATAGTAATTGTTTATTTTATTTGTCATACAAATAAGTATAATACCCGCTTCCGATGTAGACCCGTCCTCCTTCGCCTGCGTCACGGGTCCTGGTTAGACGCAGGCGTTTTCTGTATGGAATACGCCATCCCCTCTGATAGATGCCTTGTTTGCCTGAAGCAGTTAACCCCACCTGCGACAAACGTCATACAGGACGGTCAGTCACGCTTACGCGGCATCATCCGTAACAGCGTATTGTCTTTCCAGAAATAGTGATGCATCAAAGCAGCGATGGCATGAAGTCCAATAACAAAATAGCCCAGATTCGCCAGCGTGACGTGCCAGGATTTCAGCATATCTACGCGTTCAAAGTTAGCTTCGGCGGCATGGGGCATAGTAATGCCAAATGCGACCCAGGGATTGCCGCGGTTATACATCATGACCAGACCAATAACAGGCAGCACGATAAATAACAGGTAAATCACCAGATGTCCTAAATGCGCCATTCCGGTCATCATCGGTTTTGGACGAGGAACAATGGGCGGCGTGGGATATTTCAGCCGAATAAACAAGCGTGCCACCATTAAAAGCAAAATAGTGATACCACATGAAACGTGCGTCATATTAAACCAGGGCCGATAACTACGCGGCGCAAAACCGCGTAGCTCCATCGCGGCGTAAGCCACAATAACCAGAAAAAAGACTAACCAGTGAATACCAATTTGCAGGCCGGAATACTTATTGCCCATAGCGCGTCCTGAATGAAAACCGTAAAGCGACAACATAACCAGCTTTTATAAATAATTCATCAAATTTATGAGATGGTGGTCGCACTTGCCCGTTCACCCTCGCAAACGGGCGATTTTTAGCGTAAAGCTCTCTGTTCTAACGCACTGCGCAGCGTAGTATCTGCCTGCAATACCTGCCATGCGTTTTCAATATCACGTGGGATATCAACGTGAATGATAAAATCTTTACCACGCGGTCCATACCCTGTTTCATCGTCACGCAAACGTGGCAGTTCGCCGGCAATCAGAGACAGATAACGCTCCACCGTCCAGATGCCCTCTTCAACATTGGCAAAACGTGTACCGTCATTAAGGTGGCGCAGTACCGGAACAAAGCCAGGAAAACTCAGCCAGCGTGGCGCATCGGTGTCGTCGTTTGTCACGCGCCGAAACGCCGCGATAGTGCGCCGCTGCATGGTGGGGTCTTGCACAACAATAGCCGTGTTAATGTTTTCTTTCGCCTGACGGATCAGTGCGCAGGAGAAACGGGCATTTTCGCCGCAATTAGTTGACCGATCTTCCAGCCAAATTTTCTCAGCCGGAATATGCCAGAACTGGTTCGCGATATCCGCGAGGATCGCGGCTTCAGCGCGTCCGGTTGTGCGAATAGTGTGGTAGCGCGGATGCCGGGCAATCACGGCGTACAAAAACGGCGTTGAATGACCTATACCGCCGCTAATCAGTAAAGGAACGCCTTGCGCTTTGGCGATGCGACAGGCCGCGTCGATAGTGGGGATCACCGCATTGCCCGCCAGGACGACGCAATCCGACGAATAAGGTTGTTCGCCGGAAAAATCATTTTGCGCCAGCCACTGTCCGACGGTATTCACCGCCAGCAATGTTTCCGCAGAGAGCGCCGGAAATGGCGTTGTATTCATAATTCCTCCTTTTTGTTCCGAACTTGTACCGGATCTCTTTGAAAGACGTCGTCGCCTGGCTTTTTAGGCCGTAATCTGATCCATGGCCTGTAAAATACGCTTATCGGAAATAGGATAAGGCGTACCGAGCTGTTGGGCGAAATAACTGACACGCAGTTCTTCAATCATCCAACGGATCTCTTTAACATCATCATCTTCGCGACGCGCTGGAGGCAATTTATTTATCCATTGTTGCCACGCCTGCTGGACGCTTTCGACTTTCAGCATTTGCGCCCGATCGCGGTGCGGATCGACAGCCAGTTTCTCCAGCCGCTTTTCAATTGCCTGCAGATAACGCAGCGTATCGCCGAGACGTTTAAAGCCGTTGCCAGTCACAAAACCACGGTATACCAGACCGCTCATCTGCGCCTTGATATCGGAAAGCCCCAACGCCATGCTCATATCCACCCGCCCTTTCAGACGCTTATTGATATTGAATACGGTCGTCAGGATGCGCTCAACCTGCTTCGCGATATCCACCACAGTATCATTCAGCTCGGCGCGAACCTTTTCGTGCAGCGCGGTGAAACCTGCTTCGCTCCACACCGGTCCGCCGTTGGCATCTATCAGCTTATCTACCCCGCAGGCGATACAGTCATCAATCAACTCCAGTACTTTGCCGTACGGGTTAAAGTACAGCCCCAGCTTGGCTTTATTCGGCAATTTCTCATGCAGATACTTAATCGGTGAAGGAATATTGAGCAACAGCAGACGGCGTAAACCGCACCACATCGCCTGTTGTTGTTCCAGCGGATTATCAAACAATTTGATAGCGACGCTGTCACGCTCATCCACTAACGCCGGCCACGCCTTCACTTTATAATTACCGCGTTTCTGTTCGTAGCTTTCCGGCAGCTCGCCGAAACTCCAGATATGCAGCCCGCTCTGCTCGATGCCGTCATCCGCCACCGCCGAGAGCGTCTCCTGCACTTTGCCTTTCAGCGCATTTTTAAGCTCGGCGAGCGAACGCCCTTCCTGCAGTTTCTTGTTTTTGTCATTCACCACGCGAAACGTGATTTTCAGATGCTCGGGCACCTGATCCCAATGCCAGTCTTCCCGGTCGACCGTGACGCCGGTCATCCGGCGCAGTTCACGCTCCAGAGCGTCCAGCAGCGGCAGCTCCAGCGGCGTTACGCGACCTAAAAACGCTTCAGCATAGTTTGGAGCCGGAACAAAGTTGCGACGTACCGGTTTTGGCAACGATTTAATCAGCGCAATCACTAATTCACGGCGCAACCCTGGGATCTGCCATTCAAAACCGCTCTCATCAACCTGGTTAAGTAGCGGCAACGGAATATGGACGGTCACGCCGTCAGCATCCGCGCCCGGTTCAAATTGATAGCTCAAACGCAGCTTGAGATTGCCCTGGTGCCAGAAATTCGGGTAATCCAGTTTGCTGATTTTTTCCGCGCCTTCTTTAATCAGCATACTTTTTTCAAAGTTGAGCAGATCCGGCGTCTCGCGGCTGATTTTTTTCCACCAACTATCAAAGTGGCGGGCGGAAATAACGTCATGGCTAATACGCTGGTCATAAAACTCAAACAGGGTATCGTCATCCACCAGGATATCGCGGCGGCGAGATTTGTGCTCAAGTTCCTCGACTTCCGCACGCAATTTTAGATTCTCACGGAAGAAGGCATGACGGGTTTGCCAGTCCCCCTCCACCAGCGCATGGCGGATGAACAACTCGCGACACAACGCCGGGTCAATCTGGCTGTAATTCACCTTGCGCGCGGCGACAATCGGCAGACCGTAGACAGTAACCTTTTCCGTCGCCATCACCGCGCCTTGCGCCCGCTCCCAGTGCGGTTCGCTATATGAACGTTTAATCAGGTGCTGGGCTACCGGTTCCACCCATTCTGGCTCAATGCGGGCAGCGATGCGCCCCCACAAACGGCTGGTCTCCACCAGTTCTGCGACCATTGTCCATTTCGGCGGTTTTTTGAATAAACCGGATCCGGGGAAAATAGAGAATCGGGCGTTACGCGCGCCGGTGTACTCTTGTTTATCGGCATCTTTCATCCCGATATGCGACAACAGCCCCGTTAACAACGCAACGTGAATTTCCCGGTACTCTGCGGGTTCGCTGTTTACCGGAATCCCCAGTTCTTTTACCACCTGACGCAGTTGGGTATAGATATCCTGCCACTCACGCACGCGTAAATAGTTCAGATAGTCGGTGCGACACAGACGGCGGAATTGATTCGACGACAGGGCCTTTTGTTGCTCGCCGAGGTAATTCCACAGGTTAACAAACGCCAGAAAATCGGACTCCTTATCATGGAAGCGCCGGTGTTTCTCATCGGAAGCCTGCTGCTTGTCCACTGGGCGCTCGCGCGGATCCTGAATAGAGAGTGCGGAAGTAATGATCATCGCTTCGCGCACACAGCCATGCTTTTGCGCTTCCAGAACCATACGCGCCAGGCGCGGGTCGACCGGCAGCTGGGATAATTGTCGGCCCAGCGGCGTCAGCTTATATGCCGTTTGCTGTTCGTCGGCGGTAATCGCCCCCAGCTCTTCCAACAAACGCACGCCATCCTGAATATTGCGCTTATCCGGCGCTTCGACAAACGGGAAGGCAGCGATGTCACCCAGCCCCAGGGCGGTCATCTGCAAAATAACCGACGCCAGGTTGGTACGTAGAATTTCCGGGTCGGTAAATTCCGGACGTGACAAAAAGTCATCTTCCGAATACAGACGAATGCAGATCCCTTCCGATACGCGTCCGCAACGCCCTTTACGCTGGTTGGCGGAAGCCTGTGAGATCGGTTCAATCGGCAGGCGCTGCACTTTAGTGCGGTAGCTGTAGCGGCTGATGCGCGCAGTGCCAGGATCGATCACATACTTGATACCCGGCACCGTCAGCGAGGTTTCCGCCACGTTAGTCGCCAGCACGATACGGCGTCCGCTGTGCGACTGGAAAACGCGGTTCTGTTCGCTGTTCGACAAGCGTGCATACAGCGGCAACACTTCGGTATGCCGTAAGTTCAGCTTGTTCAGGGCGTCGGCGGTATCGCGGATTTCCCGCTCTCCGCTCATAAAAATCAGAATATCGCCGGGACTTTCACGCCCCAGTTCATCAACAGCGTCGAAAATTGCCTGTAGCTGATCGCGTTCAGTGTCGTCAGCCTCTTCCACGATAGGGCGATAACGAACTTCTACGGGATACGTTCGGCCAGAGACTTCGATAATCGGCGCGTTATTAAAGTGGCGCGAGAAACGTTCCGGGTCGATGGTCGCAGAGGTAATAATCACTTTCAGATCGGGGCGACGCGGCAGAAGCTCTTTCAGATAGCCGAGCAAGAAGTCAATATTCAGGCTGCGTTCATGCGCTTCATCAATAATGATGGTGTCATACTGCATCAATAGCCTGTCCTGCTGGATTTCCGCCAGCAGGATACCGTCCGTCATCAGTTTGACCATGGTGTTGCTACTGACATGATCGCTGAAACGAACTTTATAGCCGATGCAGCCGCCTGGCTCCGTTTGCAACTCTTCGGCAATGCGGTTAGCGACGGTGCGCGCCGCCAGGCGACGCGGCTGAGTATGTCCAATAAGTCCTTTAATTCCGCGTCCCAGCTCCATACAAATTTTCGGCAACTGGGTGGTTTTACCGGAACCGGTTTCCCCTGCCACGATCACCACCTGATGATCGCGGATCGCTTCCAGAATGTCCTGTTTCTTCTGGCTAACAGGCAGATTTTGCGGATAAGTGATTGAGGGGCGCGCCGCTTCGCGGAGGGCGACCTGCGCCGCAGCCTGTTCAATTTCTTTCGCCATCGTCTGGAAAATGGCCTGTTGCGCATCAGGATTTTTTACTTTCTTTACGCCATGCAGGCGGCGCGCAAAGCGCTGTTTGTCGCGCAGCATCAGTGCATCCAGCCGCTGCTGTAACACCTGAAGCGTCAACGTAGATTGTTCAGTCATAAAGCTCTTGGGCAGCATTCTGCCTGTTTAAAATCGTTTTAAATGATAGGTATAGAGTACCACATTGGGGCTTTTTTTGTGTTGTTCAATAATTTCGAACAAAGGGTTCGATATATTGCGCTATCCCTGCGACATATTTGTGAATAAAGTGTCAACAAGCAACGGGGCCCGCCCCTTCAAACACATAAAAGGAAACACCTATGAGCAAGGTATTAGTTCTTAAATCCAGTATTCTGGCAGGGTACTCTCAGTCTGGTCAGTTGACTGACTATTTTATTGAACAATGGCGCGAAAAACACGTCGCAGATGAAATTACTGTCCGCGATCTGGCGGCCAACCCTGTTCCGGTGCTGGATGGCGAGCTGGTGGGCGCGATGCGTCCGGGCGATGCGCCTTTAACGCCACGTCAACAGGACGCTCTGGCGCTGTCTGATGAACTCATTGCTGAACTGAAAGCCCACGACGTCATCGTTATTGCGGCGCCGATGTACAATTTCAATATCCCGACGCAGCTGAAAAACTACTTTGATCTGATTGCCCGCGCCGGTATCACTTTCCGCTATACCGAAAAAGGCCCGGAAGGTCTGGTAACCGGTAAACGCGCGGTGGTTCTCTCCAGTCGCGGCGGTATCCATAAAGACACCCCGACGGATTTGATTGCACCTTACCTGAAAGTGTTCCTTGGTTTTATCGGTATTACCGACGTGAATTTTGTTTTTGCCGAAGGCATCGCCTACGGGCCGGAAGTGGCGGCTAAAGCTCAGGCCGATGCAAAAGCCGCGATTGACAGCGTAGTGGCCGCTTAAATATTTTTGCCTCCCGTTTCGACGGGAGGTGACTTCTTAGGTTCGTAGCGCAAATATCCTACCACGCCGCTACTGCCGCCATCGCTGGGATGCGTTACCCCATCATTGACTTCAACGCAGGCGAAATCAAAAGGCGACACATTTTCGATGCACGCCACATTGACCCCATATTGATCGGGATTGGATCGACGTTGATGAAAAGTATATATCCCGCATACCGAACAGAAAAAATGCACCGCCTTGCCCGTATTGAAGCGATATTCGGTAAGCTTATCCTGCCCTTTTAGCACTTTAATACCCGATAGCGGCGCAGACACTGCCACCGCTCCGCGCATCCGGCAAAACGAACAGTTGCAGCGCCTGGCGGTATGAAAGCCATCGCTAAGTTGAACGGTAAACACGACGCTGCCACAATGGCAGGCAGCAGATAATTTTTCAGACGTCATACCTGGTTACTCTCGCGAATAGTGATACCAGTCAACAGTATAGAAATGGCGTTTCCGGTTCGCCTAATATAAATACGACCTTCGTATTCAGAAATTACCCATATAAAAATGCATTTTGCGGTAAAAAAATTGTCGGAAAGCGGTTATTTACGCATCCATTTGCCATTAATTCCCTGGACATATTCTCCCGGCCTGGCGCGCTCAACCAGTTTTTGCCCTGCCATCTTCGCCACCTCGTCCACGGGAAGATGATTGCTATCCGCTAACTGCTGATAACTGGCGCGACGGGCATGATTAATATCAAGCACCAGTTTCTGGGTTTCGGCATCATTCTTTAAGGCCACCAGATAGCCATTCAGCGTTTCCCCGACCCGGCCCTGCGTGCGCGCTTCGTCCAGGGTTAAGGCCCACACAGAAGGTGTGAGCAAGCTCAACGTCAGCACCCATAGCATTAAATACTTTTTCATTATGGCCTCAGAATAGATCGCTGCGTGATTTCAGGAGTTCTTCAACATCTTTATCGACTTTGATATGTATTTCATGCTCGATCTTTACATTCATGTTGATGGTAATCGGCTGTTCCGGCGCGGCGACTTCAATACGTGGCGTGCACCCCACCACGATAAATGACGCAAGCGCTGACAGCATGGCAATACTCATTTTCATTATTTATCCTCACAGTCCTTGTCTTTCCGGCAAGGAGGTTGCGGCAACGCTGTATTTTGTTCAAGCCATGCCTGTAAATTGTCGCCAAAACGCAAACTGCGCCACAGCGTAAACACATTTTCTTCATGGGTATAGTTCAAGTTAACGATCGCGGTTTTACCATCTACCCGGCTTTTGCCGGTAATGGCCGCCTGCATCGTTAGTACGCCCAGGTTATCAACGTTAATTTTCGTCCACGAATGCGTAATCTCCATATAACGTAGCCAGTTGATCGCCGAGCCTGCCGTGACATTATCCTTCACCACCGCATCCGCAGTATCTTTATCGATACGCAACGTCATTGGCCCGGGATTCGTAAGCCAGCCATCTTTGATTATCCATTTTTCATTGTTCAGCCACAGCGGCAGCGCGCCGCTAACCGGACCAGACATGGCGAATTGCTTTGGATTTATGGCGCTAATCAATTCGCTGGATGAAATATTTTGCACCCGCAAAAGCGCCGGGTCGTGCTGCGGCATTCGCAACTGTTTCATAATGATTTGACCGCCCAGCACGTCTACGCTGACATCGCTTAGCAGTAATGGATTCGACTCGCTCCAGGGATAACCGCCCTGTAAATCAGCGGTGATATTTTTCGCCGTGACCTGGTTAACTATCCCGGCGATACGCAGCGAGACGGGCCCGCGCGTCCCCAATTGCCACGCGCCGTTGTGGAAGCGAAATGGCAGAATGAAATCGACGCCGTTGATTTTGTTATCCGGCATCCAGGCGCTGCCGCCTTTTAACACGCCGTGTCCACCTGCTTCAAACCCCTGCCCCTGTGCGGCGGAAAAAGCCACCTGCGCATACAGTGAGCCTTCGCGCAGCGTCATTTTCCAGTCTGGTGGAAGCAACGGCTGGAAAACGATAAGCGACTGCTTCGGCCACCAGGCCTGTCCGCGAAGGCGTTCGCCATCCCAGCGCCCATTCAGCCGTACCGGCCCTATCGCCCCCGCCCGAAGGTCGCCTTTAAACTGGAACAGGGTTGGCTCGCGCCCTTCAACGCTAAAATTAATGGTAGAAGGCGGCAGCACGCTCCCGCTGGTAAATACGGTTTTTCCCGCCTCCAGAGACAGCACGCCCTGTAGCGACGGCGTTGTGGCGTCGCGAACCCAGACAATAGGTTTATTCAGCGCCAGTCTTGGCGATGTGACGGTCATTGCGCCATAGTGCAACTGATCAAAGCCGGTGGACAAACTGGTCAACCTGATGGTGTTATCATGCCATTCGCCCTGTCCGGCAATATCCCAGCGGGCGCGCATTGGTGTAAAGCTTCCTTGCCCCCAATAGCGCCAACGCCAGCGACCAGCATCAGGGAGAAAATCATTCGCCAGGCCATCAAGATGAAGAACGAAATCGCCCATCTCATTTTCGTGCGCCCGTAAAATAGCCTGTAATCGACCATCAACGCCGCGCGGCGTCACCTTAACGCCCGCCAGCGGCCAACGAATTTCATCAATATCTAACGCATCAATCACCCGTCCGCGCGAGCGTAGCAATGCGCCAGGTGCAAAGGTGAGCTGCGGATCGGCCAGACTGCCGCGGAACATAGCGGGCAATACGGCATAAAAGATTAAATCCTTCTGTTTAGCCTCGCCGGTAAGCTGTAGAGGCATCTCACTGCTGTCCATGCTGAGTTTTCCCGGGCCGATAGTCAGTACAGCGTTCGCTTTACCGGCATCGCCCTGGGTCAGAATATTCAGGCGTCCGCTGACTCGTGCATTATCCGGCCCGGCTTGCCAGTTATCGATATTAAAAGCCAGACGTCCGCTCAAGGGGAATCCCTGATATGGCCAGTTCCAGCGGCCATCGCTGATGGTAAGCCGCTGACGCGTTACCGCCCAGGGGAGATCGAGAATCGGGTCAGGATTACCTCGCGCCATCACGATGAGCTGTCCGGCGTTATCACGCCACTCCAGTTCCGCATCCACCAGCGACGGCTCCTGCGGCAGACGCAAGGTCGCTGCCGCATGACCGCTGACCGGCAGGCCATCCGGTACCAGCGGCAACATAAACTCCCCCGCCAGGCTAACGGGAGGCTGGTTGGCCAGCGCGGCGATCTCCAGTTGGCTCACAGTCAATGCCTGACCGCGTAGCTGCCCTTGAAATTTTACTTTTTCGCCCTGATAACGTATCTGCTGAATGACCGGCGTCATGGAGATCGCCAGCTTGCCCTGCCATTCCGGCCAGGGCGCGAGAATGACATTATCGATGTTAATCCAGGTATTGGGCAGCATTGACTGCCACTGCACCAGCGTACGCGGCGCGGCGGGAGAAGCTTCCGTAGCGGGCAGTTTTGCCAGGCATGCGGCATCCAGTTTGAGGCTTTTAATATTCAGCAACCAACGGCTGGGATGCGTCAGTTCCGCCTGGGTAATATGCGCTAACGAACAATCATTGACCAGATAGCGAAGATCGGGAATCACTAACCCATGACGTGTCAAGCGTGGACTTTGTTCCAGAGCGATACGGGTACCGACGGGTAGCCAAATTCCCGCCAGAGTGGGAACCCACAGCCCGAGGGTCATCAGTAGCGTCAGAGGGACAAGAATCAGCAGTAACAGTAGCGCAAGGGCGGCTTTATATTTACCCTTCATGGGCCATTAATTTCCTGATTTAACGAAAAATTCAGTCGGCTATCTCTTTATTTTGGCATGATTGCCCGTACATAGCCTAATAGTTCATGTTGCAGGGGCGCCCTCCGGCTATTTGAGGCGTTGTGGAGAATGATAACCTAAAATTATTCATTATATGTATGACTATCAATTATTTTTGATTTTTTGTAAGATAATTTTAAGCATATTTGTGTGATTCAAACATCACTGGAGAAGGTCATATGAAACTCGCCGTCTATAGTACCAAACAGTATGACAAGAAATATCTACAGCAAGTGAACGAAGCGTTCGGTTTTGAACTGGAGTTTTTTGATTTTCTGCTGACCGAGAAAACGGCGAAAACCGCCAATGGATGTGAAGCAGTTTGTATCTTCGTGAATGACGACGGGAGCCGACCGGTACTGGAAGAGCTGAAAAAACACGGCGTGAAATACATCGCGCTGCGTTGCGCCGGATTTAATAATGTCGACCTGGATGCCGCTAAAGAGCTCGGTTTGCAGGTGGTCCGCGTGCCGGCTTATTCTCCGGAAGCCGTCGCTGAACATGCGATTGGCATGATGATGACATTGAACCGCCGTATTCACCGCGCTTATCAACGCACCCGCGACGCTAACTTTTCCCTTGAGGGACTGACCGGCTTTACCATGCACGGAAAAACCGCTGGCGTCATTGGTACCGGTAAAATCGGCGTCGCCGCGCTGCGTATCCTGAAAGGCTTCGGAATGCGTTTACTGGCGTTTGATCCCTATCCCAGCACCGCCGCGCTTGACCTCGGCGTCGAGTATGTGGATCTGCAAACGTTGTTTGCCGAATCGGATGTCATTTCCCTGCACTGCCCGCTCACGCCGGAAAACTACCATTTACTGAACCATGCGGCATTCGATCAAATGAAAAATGGCGTTATGGTCATTAATACCAGTCGTGGCGCGCTGATTGATTCCCAGGCGGCTATCGAAGCTCTGAAGAATCAGAAAATCGGCTCGCTGGGGATGGATGTGTATGAAAACGAACGCGACCTGTTCTTTGAAGATAAGTCAAACGATGTTATCCAGGATGATGTTTTCCGCCGTCTGTCGGCCTGCCATAACGTACTGTTTACGGGGCACCAGGCATTCCTGACCGCAGAAGCGCTGATCAGCATCTCTGAAACCACGCTACAAAACTTAAGCCAGCTTGAGAAGGGCGAAGCCTGCCCGAACGCGCTGTTCTAATCCTGTCGCTCCCCTGCGCTCAGGGGAGCATTTTCGGATAACCCCTGAAGATCTATCCGGTCATATTATTACTATAGTCAGTGTTAACTATCAGATTACAGAGAATATCAATGAAGAAAATCGTCACGCTGGTCGCCCTGAGCATCATAATCACAGGGTGCGTGAGCAGTGGAAAAGTGTCCGTCAAACGCGAGCAACTGGAGCACCACCGCTTTGTTCTGGAAAGCGTAAACGGTAAAACGGTCACCGGCCCGGAGCTCAGCTTTGGCGAGGACATGACGGTATCCGGCAAAATGTGCAATCAATTCACCGGCGAAGGAAAACTGTCGGACGGCGAATTAAAAGTGAAAAATTTAGCGATGACCCGAATGATGTGCGCCGATCCGCAGCTTAATGCGCTGGACGGTACCCTCAGCGAGCTCTTCAGCAAAGGCGCACAGGTCGATTTAACCGCGAACCAATTAACGCTGGCGACGGCAGAAACAACGCTAATGTATAAACTGGCGGATTTAGCGCACTAAGCCATTAAGTGAAAAGTTATACGCGTCAGGCGAAACGCCGCGCTTAATAACTCCCGCAGCTTCCGGCGGCAAGCGACTGTTCGCTACAACGTTTGCCGTTGGGTAGCGCGCACATACCAATTACTGAACCATCAAGCTGCCGGGCCGCTGAAAGCGAACCGCCAATCATAGCGCAATTCGCTTCGCCGGCGCTGGACATCGCCGCTTTCATCCCTGGCGAAACATGCGCCGCGGTTGCCTGCTGAACAGGTTCGCTACTGCAAGCCGACAATAATAACGCGGCACACCCCACCCAAAACGCTGCGCGCATTTCTCTCCCCTCTGTTTATTCATCCAAACGACACCGCCCTAAATAATAGGCAGCAGAAACTGACGCGTCGAGAGGCAAAGCGCGCATTTATGCGCTTCATTAACATTTACTGGCAATTTTTTACGCCTTTTCGGCAAGAAATCGTCATTCTCCTCCCGCCAGGGACACAAAAGCGAAAATGGGGCTTGAAGGGCTTTGCTAAAATAAAAGGATAACTACAGGATGCGCTCACGATTATGCGTGTCTCTCTTTTTTGCGCAATGTAAGGGTGTCATATGCAAACAATTGACGGTAATGGCGCAGTAGCGTCGGTGGCGTTCCGTACCAGCGAGGTTATCGCCATTTACCCGATTACGCCCAGTTCAACAATGGCTGAACAAGCGGATGCCTGGGCCGGTAATGGGCTTAAAAATGTCTGGGGCGATACGCCGCGTGTGGTAGAGATGCAGTCGGAAGGCGGCGCGATCGCCGCCGTTCACGGTGCGTTACAAACCGGTTCGCTTTCTACGTCATTTACATCATCGCAGGGGCTGCTGCTGATGATTCCAACGCTGTATAAACTGGCGGGGCAGCTCACGCCGTTTGTACTGCACGTTGCCGCACGTACCGTCGCCACACACGCGCTTTCTATTTTTGGCGACCATTCCGATGTGATGGCGGTCCGCCAGACAGGCTGCGCGATGTTATGCGCCGCCAGCGTTCAGGAAGCGCAGGATTTTGCGCTGATCGCGCACAGGGCTACGCTGAAAAGCCGCGTTCCGTTTATTCATTTTTTTGATGGCTTCCGTACATCGCATGAAATCAACAAAATTATACCGCTAACGGATGAAACCATTCTGAACCTGATGCCGCAGGCGGAGATCGACGCTCACCGCGCCCGCGCGCTGAATCCGGAACATCCGGTGATTCGTGGAACTTCAGCGAATCCGGACACCTACTTCCAGTCTCGCGAAGCGACCAATCCGTGGTACAACGCCGTTTATGATCATGTTGAAGAGGCGATGAAGGCATTTGGCGATGCTACAGGCCGTCAGTACCAGCCATTTGAATATTATGGCCATCCCCAGGCTGAACGGGTCATCATTATGATGGGCTCCGCCCTCGGCACCTGCGAAGAGGTCGTGGACGAGCTACTGATACGCGGAGAAAAGGTCGGCGTTCTGAAAGTCCGTCTGTTCCGCCCCTTCTCCGCCAAACACTTGTTACAGGCATTACCGGAAACCGTTCGCGCTATCGCCGTGCTCGATCGCACTAAAGAGCCAGGCGCGCAGGCCGAGCCACTTTATCTGGACGTGATGACCGCACTGGCGGAGGCCTTTAATAATGGCGAGCGCGAAACATTACCGCGCACCATTGGCGGCCGTTATGGGCTATCATCCAAAGAGTTCGGCCCGGCGTGCGTACTGGCGGTCTTTAATGAACTCAGCCGCGCGAAACCCAAACCACGGTTTACGGTGGGCATTTATGATGACGTCACTAATCTCTCGCTGCCATTACCGGAAAATACCCTGCCCGGCAGCGCTAAACTTGAAGCGTTATTTTACGGTCTGGGAAGCGACGGCAGCGTATCCGCCACGAAAAATAATATTAAAATTATCGGTAATTCTACGCCGTGGTATGCGCAAGGTTATTTCGTTTATGACTCTAAAAAAGCTGGCGGGCTCACGGTATCGCACCTGCGCGTCAGCGAAAAACCCATTCGTTCCGCTTACTTAATTGCTCAGGCGGATTTTGTCGGCTGCCATCAATTACAGTTTATCGATAAATATCAGATGGCGGAGCGTCTGAAGCCCGGCGGTATCTTTCTGCTTAATACGCCGTACAGCGCCGACGAGGTCTGGTCGCGTCTGCCGCAAGAAGTTCAGGCGGTGTTGAATCAGAAAAAGGCGCGTTTTTACGTGGTTAACGCGGCGAAAATCGCCCGCGAATGTGGACTTGGCGCCCGCATCAATACCGTCATGCAAATGGCTTTCTTCCACCTGACGCATATTCTTCCGGGCGATAGCGCCCTGGTTGAGCTGCAGGGCGCGATTGCCAAAAGCTATAGCAGCAAGGGTCAGGATCTGGTTGAGCGTAACTGGCAGGCATTGGCGCTGGCGCAGGCATCGCTGGCGGAAGTGCCGTTGCAGGCGGTTAATCCGCACAGCGCGCATCGCCCGCCGGTCGTCTCCGACGCCGCGCCGGATTTCGTGAAAACCGTTACCGCCGCCATGTTGGCGGGCCTTGGCGACGCACTGCCTGTTTCCGCGCTGCCGCCGGACGGAACATGGCCAATGGGCACCACCCGCTGGGAAAAACGCAATATCGCCGAAGAGATTCCTGTCTGGAAAGAGGAACTGTGTACACAATGTAATCACTGCGTCGCCGCCTGCCCTCACTCGGCGATTCGTGCGAAAGTCGTTTCCCCTCAGGCGATGGAGAACGCGCCAGCCAGTCTGCATTCGCTGGACGTGAAGTCCCGCGATATGCGCGGCCAGAAATATGTGCTGCAGGTCGCGCCGGAAGACTGTACTGGCTGTAATTTATGCGTAGAGGTCTGCCCGGCTAAAGATCGGCAAAATCCACAGATCAAGGCGATTAACATGATGTCGCGCCTTGAGCATGTGGAAGAAGAGAAAGTGAATTATGACTTCTTCCTCGACTTGCCGGAAATCGATCGCAGCAAACTGGAACGAATTGATATCCGCACATCGCAGCTTATTACGCCGCTGTTTGAGTATTCCGGCGCCTGTTCCGGCTGTGGTGAAACGCCGTATATTAAACTGCTGACTCAGTTATATGGCGACAGAATGTTAATCGCTAACGCCACGGGGTGTTCCTCTATTTACGGCGGTAACTTACCCTCTACGCCTTATACCACCGATGCCAACGGACGCGGCCCGGCGTGGGCGAATTCGCTATTTGAAGATAACGCGGAATTTGGCCTCGGTTTCCGTCTGAGTGTGGATCAGCACCGGGCGCGCGTCATGCGTTTACTGGCGCAATTCGCCGATCGCATTCCGGCGGAATTAAACGATGCGCTGCATGCCGAAGCAACGCCTGACGTTCGGCGTGAACAGGTCGCCGCATTACGCCAACATCTGAAATCGGTTGCGGGCGCAGAGGAACTGTTAAAGGATGCTGATGCGCTGGTAGAAAAATCAATCTGGCTGATTGGCGGCGATGGTTGGGCATACGACATCGGCTTTGGCGGTTTAGACCATGTGTTAAGCCTGACGGAGAATGTCAATATTCTGGTTCTGGATACGCAGTGTTATTCCAATACTGGCGGCCAGGCGTCGAAGGCGACGCCGCTTGGCGCCGTCACTAAGTTTGGCGAACATGGCAAGCGTAAAGCCCGTAAAGATCTTGGCGTCAGCATGATGATGTATGGTCATGTTTATGTCGCGCAAATTTCGCTGGGCGCGCAGTTAAACCAGACGGTGAAAGCCATCCAGGAGGCCGAAGCCTGGCCAGGACCGTCGCTGATCATTGCCTATAGCCCCTGTGAGGAACATGGTTACGATCTGGCGCTAAGCCATGACCAGATGCGCCAGTTAACGGCGACCGGTTTCTGGCCGTTATACCGCTTTGATCCCCGCCGTGCGGATGAAGGCAAGCCGCCGCTGGCTCTGGACTCTCGGCCACCGTCAGATGCGCTTGCGGAAACGTTGCTTAATGAACAGCGTTTCCGTCGCCTGAATGCGCAACAGCCTGAAGTAGCTGAACAGTTATGGCGAGATGCCGCATTGGATTTGCAAAAACGCTATGATTTTCTTGCCTTGCTGGCAGGAAAAGCGGAAAAACCCGGCGCAGATTAAAAAATATTCTAAGGATTAACCTGGAAACAAAAAAAGCCCGAACATCCGTTCGGGCTTGTCAATTTATACGCTGGAAAGCAAAGGTTAACGCAATGGCCCAGCGACAAAATGAATATGTGACAATAAAGGCATATAACAGGCGTAGAATATCGTAACCGAATGATATTGTATAATTTTTATTTCGTATAATACCCCCAAAAGCATTCGTATAAATTATATCTATTTCACTGCGAATTATTTCATTAATTATTGAATTAAACGGTAACATCTCTTTTTAGGTCTTTCCTGACAAGGCAGAAATAACGTTTTAACGTCAACTCGCTGATTATTTACGTGGAATACGCGTAATATTACGTCGCCCTCCCCTGTAGGTAGTCCCCGCAGAGTATCGTGGAGCAGCACCTAAAATGTGACGTATGTCATTGTACATAAAGTGCCTTTAGGGAGTAGAATTTCAGTGGATACTTAAACAGGAGGTTTTATGAACAGAACGATTCTTGTACCCATCGATATTTCAGATTCAGAATTAACTCAACGCGTGATTTCGCATGTTGAAGCTGAAGCAAAGATTGACGACGCTAAAGTGCACTTTTTGACTGTAATCCCGTCTTTGCCCTATTACGCTTCACTGGGACTGGCTTATTCAGCAGAGCTTCCCGCAATGGACGATTTGAAAGCCGAAGCCAAATCTCAACTGGAAGCGATTATCAAGAAATTCAACCTTCCTGCGGACCGCGTGCAGGCTCACGTTGCAGAAGGCTCTCCTAAAGATAAGATTCTGGAAATGGCAAAAAAATTACCGGCCGATATGGTGATTATCGCCTCGCATCGCCCGGATATTACTACCTATCTGTTGGGTTCCAACGCCGCAGCCGTTGTGCGTCATGCGGAATGCTCCGTACTGGTGGTACGCTAAATACCCGAGCCCGCATAAGAGAGTGCGGGCTCAAATCAATCATCATCGCCTAGTGACTGACGCTTTTTGAAAACAGATTGATTACGATTACACCGCAGATGATAAGCAACATGCCAATAATAGCCGGCACATCCAGTTTTTGGCCAAGAAACAACCATCCTATCAATCCAATAAGAACAATCCCTACCCCAGACCAAATGGCATAAATGATACCCGCAGGGATGGTTCGCATTGGGATGGTAAGGCACCAGAACGCGATACAATATCCGATGATGGTAACGAGGCTCGGTACCAGACGCGTAAAACTATCCGATAATTTTAATGAGATCGTGGCGATAACTTCTACCACGATGGCGATAAATAGAAAGATTACAGCTTCTTTAGTCATACATCTCTTCGTTCCGATATTTTTCTGGTCGTGATGACATCTTAATTAATACGGATGACAGAATAAAGACGCTTTTGACCCGTTGCGTATCTCGCCATAACATACTTCAGGTTGCATGTGCTGCGGCTGCGTTCCCTTACCCCAGTCTCTTACTTGAGTAAGCTCCTGGGGATTCGCTCGCTTGCCGCCTTCCTGCAAGTCGAATTATTTAAAGTATAAAAGCAATCTTTCATACACGAGAGATAAAAACAATAAACTTGTTCAGGATTTATGATTACTTAGAAGCGTTTGCCTGCCCCGTATTTTCTGCTTTACCATATGTCCTGTCAATTATACCAACAGGGTCCACTGGTGTGTTTTTTGGCATAACCCAGCCGCTTTCGCTGACACTACCTCGTGTAAGATATTTGACTTTTACCCTAACGATAATAAGATAATGCTCCCTGCTGAACCTGTCGGCAACACTAAGATCGGTGGTATATTCAGGTACGATTCTTCCACTTCGAACCTGCTCTTTGGCTATTTCAGCAGAGACAGGCAATACCTCTACATCGCCCCCCTCAATACCGCCTGCTGTTTTAAAACTAACAATATTTTCAGCCTGCGGACCTATTGTACCTCGGCATAATACAACTTCAGTCTCCCCTGCTGCAGCATCCCCACTCTGGTATTTCTTATAAATACTTTGTACATTTTCTTCTGATGTAGGGTATAAATCTTCTGACAGAGAGGCCAGTATATCTTCCAGTAAGGGGGAATCATCCGTAATATCCAGAAGCTCTTCATCATAACCCGTGTCTCCTTCTCTTAACTCTGAATAAGGCTTATCAATATGGCGAATAAGCCCCCCACCTTTCAGCCCTGACGCCTGATAAAATCTTCCATCAGAAGATCGGTAAAATGTCATGGCTGAATTTTTTCCGCTATCCGAATAGGTTGCCTGATACGTTTCTGAACCGGGTTCTTTAGTTAAAACGAGCTCTCTGTCGCCATATTTTATCGTATTAGGCGCTTCCGATGACAGCGGTGGATATGAGGCTTGTTTTCTGTAGCGTCCCCCTGCCATAGATGTAACGTGTTCAAATAGGCCATCTAACACCTTACCTGCCAGGTTAGGCTCCGTAGTTGGGGCAGGATGATCCTCCGGGAGAGCCCTTTCATATCTCTGTAATTCTTTAACGGGTAAAAAATCATTCTCACCCTCTGAATTACCATTTTTTATCCTATAATCACCAGATGTTACTGCTAATCTTGATGATAATAACAAACCAGTTACTGCAATGTTTTTAATACTCCTGTCCATTTTATGAATGGTTACTGGCTGAAGATGATTGCGGCTATGAGAAGATAAGAAAATTTGCTTTTGAATTTCCTTTCCCTCAAATATAATTTGCTCAGTGCTTTTAGGTGGAACAGTTACGCTATCTACATTAAATAGCTCATGTTCACCACTCATCGTTACCTGAGAAAAACACGACGATGTATGTGCAATTGCAGCGGGATCAATCTCTTTATAAATAACATTGGCGTAAACGTTTGCAACTTCACCGCTTGCATTTAAATGATCGTGCAAAATATGTTTTAGAAATAGATCTAACAACAATTTTTTTGATGTGATTCCATTTACACAGTTGTGAAAGTCAGGGGGAATTGGATAGCCGTTTTGATCAAATGGAAGCGATAAACATCCTCGCCCCCCATCAATATTTTCGTAACTGTAATTTAGAGATATCTTTACCTCGCATTTATTGGTATCTACATCGTCATTGATACTGCGCTCTACTTTATAATTAACCAGCCTACGGAAGGTTGCGCTATTTGAATAATAAAAACCCAATGTTGATTGGATTTCTTCACATATAATTTCATGTGTTGGCTCAAAGAAGAATTCATAAATATTTAAGCTGTTCTTTTCTTCATCTTTGGCCATCTCATCCAGCTTAATATATTCTTCTGGTAAATTAGATATTTGCTCATGAAAGATATCGTCCTGATAAAGTCCATCCAACATTGAAAGGTACGGTATGGTATCCCAACTTCTGATAGCTTGTATCTGTACCGTCTGCTGTGATTCTCTGGTTGATATATCACTTACTGTTATACGCATTACGTTCTCCAGCCAGAATTATGGTATACATCATAAGATGTAGATATCAGGTAGCAATTCTCATCGCAAATAATTTGTCTGAACTGTACATATGAAACAGGCTATTTTTAATTCAATACGACCACCAGAATAGGCAAGAAAATTTTAAATAGTATACGGTAAACTGATCTTACCCAACGATAATTAAACACTCTGCACTATCTTAGTAGATAATAAAATACTGATACCGTATTTTATATCACAAATAAAAGAGCAAAAAGGGTGTGCCGAATATCATTTTACACCTGTCCCGGTTCACCCCACGGAACCACTTGAAACGTACCATCATCAGGACGCAGCAGCGCCTGAATTTCAGTTGAGCCCGTCACTTCTTAACGGACCTGGCTGCATGATGTATACAGTTGACAATATCCGAAGGTACTATCTCTATTAAAACGTGCTGGCATTCGTCGCTGTAATCCGTACCATACGCGACATACTTTTGCCTGCTGGCTGTTGACGGCAGGAGCGAACCCGGCATTTATAGCCGGCCAAATGGGGCATGAAACTGCGCAGATGGTGTATGAAATTTACGGTATGTGGATTGATGACATGAACGACGAACAGGTAGCGATGTTGAATGCGCGGTTATCGTAGTTGCAAAGTTTGCCCCCAATTTGCCCCATTTAGTACCAGAGAACTGAAATAATGCAAGAAATTCAAAAGAATACAAAGAAAGAACAATACAACCTGAACAAGTTGCAAAAGCGCCTGCGCCGTAACGTTGGCGAAGCGATTGCCGATTTTAATATGATTGAAGAAGGCGATCGCATTATGGTTTGCCTTTCTGGCGGCAAAGATAGCTATACGATGCTGGAAATTTTACGTAATTTGCAGCAAAGCGCTCCGATCAATTTTTCACTGGTCGCCGTCAACCTCGATCAAAAGCAGCCAGGTTTTCCGGAGCATATCCTGCCAGCCTACCTTGAGCAGCTGGGCGTAGAATATAAAATCGTCGAAGAAAACACCTATGGCATTGTGAAAGAAAAGATTCCGGAAGGAAAAACCACCTGCTCGCTGTGCTCGCGTTTACGTCGGGGTATCCTGTATCGTACGGCGACTGAATTGGGCGCGACCAAAATCGCCCTGGGCCACCATCGCGACGATATTCTGCAAACCCTGTTTCTGAATATGTTCTATGGCGGAAAAATGAAAGGGATGCCGCCGAAGCTGATGAGCGATGATGGCAAACATATCGTGATCCGCCCGCTGGCTTACTGCCGCGAGAAAGATATTATCCGTTTTGCTGAGGCCAAAGCCTTTCCTATCATTCCTTGTAATCTGTGCGGTTCGCAACCCAACCTGCAACGCCAGGTGATTGCCGACATGCTACGCGACTGGGATAAGCGCTATCCTGGACGGATCGAGACGATGTTTAGCGCCATGCAGAATGTCGTGCCGTCTCACCTTTGTGACACTAACCTGTTCGATTTCAAAGGGATCACTCACGGTTCCGAGGTCGTCGACGGCGGCGATTTAGCGTTCGATCGTGAAGAGATTCCCTTGCAGCCCGCTGGCTGGCAGCCGGAAGAAGATGACACCTCCTTAGAGGCGTTGCGGCTTGATGTTATCGAAGTGAAATAATCTGCAGGCGTCTCAGCACTCCGCTGAGACGCCATACTATCGATCATTTTAATAGCCGTACCCGGCATGACTTGCCTTTGATCTTCCCGTTTTGCAACTGCTTCCAGGCTTTTTGCGCTACTGCTTGACGTACGGCGACGTAAACGTGCATGGGATGCACGTTAATTTTGCCGATATCCGCCCCGTCTAATCCAATATCGCCGGTCAGCGCGCCTAAAATATCTCCCGGACGCATTTTCGCTTTTTTGCCGCCGTCAATACATAGGGTAGCCATCTCTGCGGCCAGAGGGAGCAACGACTGCCGGGCGGGCGCATTCAGCCAGTTCAGTTTGAGTTGCAGCATTTCTGAAAGAATATTTGCCCGCTGCGCCTCTTCCGGCGCGCAGAAACTGATCGCCAGACCGCTACTTCCCGCGCGCGCCGTACGGCCAATACGATGGACATGCACCTCCGGGTCCCAGGCCAGCTCATAGTTAACCACCAGTTCGAGCGATTTAATGTCTAACCCTCGCGCGGCAACGTCGGTGGCAACCAGAATGCGCGCGCTGCCATTTGCAAAACGCACCAACGTCTGGTCGCGGTCGCGTTGTTCCAGATCGCCGTGGAGCGCCAACGCGCTTTGTCCTACCGCATTAAGCGCATCACAAACGGCCTGACAATCTTTTTTGGTATTGCAAAACACCACGCAGGACGCTGGCTGATGCTGGCTAAGCAACGTTTGTAGCAGCGAAATTTTTTCATGCGCAGACGTTTCGAAGAACTGTTGTTCGATAGCCGGTAGCGCATCTACCGTATCGATTTCAATACGTATTGGCTGCTGCTGTACACGACCGCTAATCGCCGCAATGGCGTCAGGCCAGGTTGCTGAAAACAATAACGTCTGGCGCGTCTCAGGCGCAAAGCGGATCACCTCATCAATGGCGTCACTGAATCCCATGTCCAGCATTCGGTCTGCTTCATCCATTACCAGAATGTGCAGCGCATCCAGCGATACGGTTTCTTTTTGTAAATGATCCAGCAGGCGCCCCGGCGTCGCGACAATGATATGCGGAGCGTGCTGAAGCGAGTCGCGCTGTGCGCCAAAGGGTTGCCCGCCACACAAGGTCAGAATTTTGGTATTTGGCAGAAAACGGGCCAGGCGACGTAACTCTCCGGCAACCTGATCCGCCAGCTCCCGCGTCGGACACAGCACTAATGCCTGTGTCTGGAACAGAGTGACATCAATTCGATGCAAGAGCCCAAGACCAAACGCCGCCGTTTTGCCGCTACCGGTCCTGGCCTGCACACGCACATCATTTCCCGCCAGAATGACGGGTAATGCTGCGGCCTGAACAGGCGTCATCTCAAGATAGCCCAGCTCAGTAAGGTTATTGAGCTGGGCGGCGGGCAAAACATTCAGGGTTGAAAAAGCGGTCACAATTTACTCTCGCGGTAACGACTCATAGTCAGCAGGCGCGTATCCTCGCAGATCCGGGCGTTTGATGCGACATTTTAATCGGTTCCTCGTCCGGCGGCGGGTCGGGCATCGGCTGAGGACGGGGAAGCGGCTCAGGAATGGGAACAGGGTCAGTGGGAATCGGGTCCGACAAGGACGAGTGTAGATATAATAAGGTCAAAAGACAGCTCATATTACCCTCCAGAATGTCATTCAGACTCTTAAAGGGTAGACGCAGATATTCTACAGGCAAAAAAAAGCCGACTAATCTAAGTCGGCGTCGTACGAATCAATTGTGCTATGCAGTAATTCAAAAAAGGAAGTAAGACAATATGGAGCGCAACGCCCATCGCTTGACGTTGCATTCACCTGCGAGAGAGATATTGCCCCGAATAGGTAGATGGTTTATTGACTTCGCTCAAATTTCTCGGCGTTTTTTCACCCGAAATGGTCTGAAAAGCGCTTTTGTTACAACCATTTACTGCGATGCAACCATAAAGTAACACCACCGATCAGGACAACTAACAGAATACAAAACAGAGAAAAGCCGAACCGCCATCCGCCGCCAGGAATACCGCCCAGGTTAACGCCAAATAACCCTGTTAAAAAGGTGCTGGGCAGAAAAACCATCGCCATAAGCGACATGGTATAAGTTCTGCGCGCCAGAGACTCCTGCATCACCTGGGCAATTTCATCCGCCATGATGCCAGTACGCGCGATACAAGCGTCAATTTCATCCAACCCCCTTCCCAGCCTGTCGGCGATATCCTGCATTCTGCGCCGGTGATCGTCGCTCATCCACGGCAGCCGTTCACTCGCAAGCCGGGCATAGACGTCGCGCTGCGGCGCCATATAGCGGCGCATAACAATTAGCTGTTTACGTAGCAATGCGAGGAAACCGCGCGGTGGGATTTGCTGGTCGAGAAGATTATCTTCCAGATCGATAATTTTATCGTGTAGCTCTTCAATAAATTCACTGGCGTGATCGGTTAACGCATCGCACACATCCACTAACCAGCCGCCGCAATCTACGGGCCCGGTGCCCTCCTGCAAATCACTGACCACATCGTCCAGCGCCAGAACCTTTCGCTGACGGGTAGACACAATGAATCGCTCGTCCATATATAAACGCATTGCTACTAATTGATCCGGGCGTTCGTCAGTACTGCCATTAATACAGCGCAGCGTAATGAGCGTCCCTTCCCCCATACGACTTACGCGCGGGCGCGAGCTTTCACCAGCCAGCGCATCACGCACGTTATTGGGGAGTAAAGGCGTTGAAGCCAACCAGCGGGCGCTGTCCGGGTGGGTATAATTAAGATGTAGCCAACAGGGATGCTGACTATCGATCACATCATTATCTTCGAGCGGTTTTACTCCACCACGACCATCCAGTAGCCATGCGAAAACGGCATCCGGCACGTTCACATCCGATCCCTTAATGGCTTCCACAGCGCCTCCACGTTACAACTCTCATGCCGTTAGTCTAGCTTTCGGGAAAGGTTAAGCAATCTCTCATTTTCTCATTGCGCAAAAAGAATGACGGGAACGTGCGGAAAAAGCGCCTTAGCAACAGGCGCTTACCAAACATGTATTATCAGGCCTGGCCGCGCCTGGTGATGGTCGAAAGAGATGATACATGAGAGCGCGTCAGCGCATGTTCACTGTAACCCGGCTGGCTTAAACGAAATTTGTCGGTTTTAGTCTGTAACTCGATCACCTGCGCCTTTAAAACATCCGAAGAAGCAGATAGCGCTTCAACCATTAAGACATTGCTATGGGTTGCGCTTTCCAGATCGCTCAACGCCAGGGTTATCTGGTTAATGCCCTTTTCCTGCTCCCGCGTGGTGGTGGAAATTTCATTCATCAGCACGTTTAATTGCCCGGAGCCGCCAACAATCTCCTGCATATTTTTTTCAGCCTCCTGCACTATGGCGGCCCCCTGCCGCACATTGTCATGCGTAACGTCGATCAGCGCCTTGATGCTTTTTGCCGCCTCGGCGCTACGATGCGCCAGATTACGCACTTCCCCGGCCACCACGGAGAAACCTTTTCCATGATCGCCCGCCCGCGCAGCCTCTACCGCCGCGTTAAGCGCCAGAATATTAGTCTGGAATGCGATACCGTCAATCAATGAAATAATCTCCGTCATCTGCGAGGCACAGTCGGTAATAGAACGCATATTTTCTGTAACCCGCACCATTAACTCCCCGCCTTTACGGGCGCATTGGGTGGCACAATCCGCCTGTATGCTCGCCATTCGGGTATTATCCGCATTGTTTTTGGTACTCGCCGCCATTTCATCCATACTGGCGGCAGTTTGAATTAGCGAGGCCGACTGCTGTTCCGTCTTTACGGATAGCGACATACTGCGCGCCGCCAGTTGTTCGGAAAGGGTCATTGCCGTTTGTGAAGAGGATCTGATTTCACGTACCAGCGCGGAAATATTCTCCGACAGGCTATTAATCCCGGGGATGAGTCGCCCGGCGCAATTATTGCCAAATTCGGAGATATGAATAGACAAGTTTCCTGCTGCGACCTCTTCAATACTTTTCTTCACGGTATTAATTGGCACTACCAGATAGCAGGTCATATACCACCAAAGCAGTAATGCCGAGATCAGATAAATGATATTACACGTAATTAAAATAGGGAGATCGTGCAGAAAAGCTATTTGTAAAGTATCCACCAAAAGAAACGTACATACCATGAATAGAATAATGCATGTCCTGACGCTGATATTTCTCAACATTTTTGACGGCCTACAACCAGGATAGGAGACAGGTTTTATTTTTATAGCATTTCAGATATCTATTGCCATTCGTTTCTTTGACATTCTCCATATTCAATACCAGACCATCGCCATTTCCCTTAGTGCAACAGATAAAATCATCTATATTCGCTATGCCAGGATATTCATCCATCCATATTGACAAGTGATGTACTTATCACCATTTTCTGCTTAATAGTTAAGTCGAAAGCCAGTATATTTTAATAGAGGCTTAAATAAGCGAATGACTGTTTCTCCGTGTTATTACTGTGGACAGCGTTATCGCCCGTTCTCTTGCAGAATCCTGAGCGTTTGGATGAGGTATTATATCAGGCATAAAATCGGGTTCGCGCGAGCTTGCGCTGGCGGACCTGTCCGCCAGCGGCAACGATTTACCGACTACGCTTCGCATGGCGCTCCCAGTTATCCTGCTTAGCCTGCACCGTTTTACGTAACGCGACATAACATGCCCCGCCGCCGCCATGATGCGGCAGCGCCGAACAATAAGCCTGTACATCTTCAAACTCTGTCAACCAGCGGGCCACATAGCTTCGGACGATATTGGCATGCGACTTCGCCTCTCGCCCTTTACCATGAATGATCAGGACATTACGCAACCCCTCTTTCTGCGCCTCCAGGATAAAACGAAACAGCATTTTTCGGCACGTTTCGACCGGCTGGCGTAACAAATTGAGGCTGGCTTGCTGAGGATATTTCCCACTGCGTAACTTATCGATGACACCCTGCTGCAATCCTTCCCGACGAAATTCCAGCGGTTCATTCAGCGGCAGAATATCCAGAAAGCCCGTCGTCAGGAAATTATCAAGCTGAAGCGTGTCGATACGCTGGGGCGTTTTAAGATTACGCGTTGGCTGCCAGTGTACATCAGTATGGCGTTTCAGCGGCTGGACATCCTCCATGGCGTCAAGAAACAGCGCTTTATCGTCAAGGTTCATGGTTCATCCTCCAGCGTTTTTGCGACTGCCGTTATCATAACCGTGCCCTGTTATACCGACAACGGTTTACAGTTATTTCCAATAACAGCGACAATGTCAGGCAATTAACCGCCTCGCCCGGCTCCCTTTTTCTCCGCCAACGATATTACTGTCGCTAAATGTGTTATCCCTGGCTATCTTTTAAGGAGTATGGTTGCGGGTATTCCTGGCATGATATCTTGTCTCTTACGTTAGGCTAAGACGATGTGAGAGAACGGATGCTGAGATTACTTGAAGAGAAGATAGCCACGCCATTAGGTCCGTTATGGGTGGTTTGCGATGAGCAGTTTCGACTGCGGGCCATTGAGTGGGAACAGTACCGCGATCGTATGGAGCAACTGCTAAATATCCACTACCGTCACGAAGGCTATGAACGCCTTTCTGCGACTAACCCCGGTGGACTCAGCGATAAGCTTGCAGATTATTTTGCAGGCAATCTCGCCGTAATTGATACCCTGGAAACCGCCACGGGGGGCACACCTTTTCAACGGGAAGTATGGCAGGCGTTGCGCGCTATCCCCTGCGGGCAGGTGATGCACTATGGTCAACTGGCGGCGCAACTGGGACGACCGGGCGCCGCACGCGCAGTCGGTGCTGCGAATAGCGCGAACCCCATCAGTATTGTTGTTCCCTGCCATCGCGTCATCGGGCGTAACGGCACTCTGACCGGATACGCCGGTGGCGTGCAGCGAAAAGAGTGGCTATTACGCCATGAAGGCTATCTTTTATTATGAATATACAGGCAAAAAGTGCCTTATCGGTCACACTTTTATGTAAAGCAACAACAAATAAATTTCGTATTTTCAAATAGATAAAAATATTCATCAAACTTATACTTGAATTATTCCTTCTCCGGGATAGCTCAGACTTACGCGCTCACCAAAAAGATGTTAAAATTGACAAATATCAATTACGGCTTGAGCAGACCTATGATCCCGGAAAAGCGAATTATACGGCGCATTCAGTCTGGCGGTTGTGCTATCCATTGCCAGGATTGCAGTATCAGCCAGCTTTGCATCCCGTTCACACTTAACGAGCATGAGCTTGATCAGCTTGATAATATCATCGAGCGCAAAAAGCCCATTCAGAAAGGGCAAACTCTGTTTAAAGCAGGTGATGAATTGAAATCGCTCTATGCTATCCGCTCCGGAACGATTAAGAGCTACACCATTACCGAGCAAGGCGATGAGCAGATTACTGGATTCCATTTAGCAGGCGACCTGGTGGGTTTTGACGCCATTGGCAGCGGTCATCATCCGAGCTTTGCACAGGCGCTGGAAACCTCAATGGTATGTGAAATACCCTTTGAGACACTGGATGACCTGTCCGGCAAAATGCCTAACCTGCGTCAGCAAATGATGCGTCTGATGAGCGGTGAAATTAAAGGCGATCAGGATATGATCCTGTTATTGTCGAAGAAAAACGCCGAAGAACGTCTGGCTGCGTTTATTTACAACCTGTCCCGCCGCTTTGCGCAGCGTGGTTTTTCACCGCGTGAATTCCGCCTGACGATGACCCGTGGCGATATCGGCAACTATCTGGGCTTAACAGTCGAAACCATTAGCCGTCTGCTGGGGCGTTTCCAGAAAAGCGGTATGCTGGCGGTGAAAGGTAAGTATATTACTATTGAAAACAGCGATGCGCTGGCGGCCCTCGCCGGTCATACCCGCAACGTCGCTTAAACGTCAGCTAAACCATTGATGTTATCTTCTGCCATATCGTTAAATTTTTCTCATTTATTGATCTGGCAGAAGCGCTTCCTCTGTTTCATTCACCATATTTGAGTTACTCTTTAGTTACAAACTGCGATGACAGTTGTAAGGAGACCCTGTATGGCTATGTATCAAAATATGCTGGTGGTCATCGATCCCAATCAGGACGACCAACCCGCATTACGGCGAGCAGTTTATTTGCATCAACGGATTGGCGGCAAAATTAAAGCTTTCCTGCCTATTTACGATTTCTCGTATGAGATGACCACCCTGCTTTCTCCTGACGAACGCACCGCAATGCGTCAGGGCGTAATAAGTCAACGCACAGCCTGGATACGTGAGCAGGCGAAATATTATCTTGAAGCCGGTGTCCCCATTGAAATTAAAGTGGTCTGGCACAATCGTCCCTTTGAGGCCATCATCCAGGAGGTTATCGCCGGCAGTCACGATCTGGTGTTGAAAATGGCGCATCAGCACGATCGACTGGAAGCGGTCATTTTTACCCCTACCGACTGGCATTTGCTGCGTAAATGCCCAAGCCCCGTGTGGATGGTCAAAGATCAGCCGTGGCCAGAAGGCGGCAAAGCCCTGGTCGCCGTGAACCTGGCAAGCGAAGAGCCCTATCACAATGCTCTCAACGAAAAGCTGGTAAAAGAGACCTTACAATTGGCGGAGCAGGTTAATCATACCGAAGTACACCTGGTCGGCGCCTACCCCGTTACGCCAATCAATATCGCCATTGAGCTGCCGGAATTTGATCCCAGCGTGTATAACGACGCCATCAGAGGCCAGCATTTACTGGCGATGAAAGCGCTGCGCCAGAAATTCAGCATTGATGAAAAAGTTACGCATGTAGAAAAAGGCTTGCCGGAAGAAGTTATCCCGGATCTTGCCGAACATCTCCAGGCGGGGATCGTTGTGCTTGGCACCGTTGGACGTACCGGACTCTCAGCCGCGTTTCTGGGGAACACGGCCGAACAGGTCATTGACCATCTGCGCTGCGACCTGTTAGTCATTAAGCCTGATGAGTATCAAACACCGGTTGAACTGGACGACGAGGACGATTAATCCCTCTTGCGTCCTGCCGGATGGCACTGCCATCCGGCCAATACCCTATTCCTGTTACTCATCTCCGCCGAGGAAATAGATCCCCAAAGGAATCGCCAGCAGAATAGTGAACACCAGACTGTAAACGAAAATCATTGCCGACTGAATGGCATACATAGAGCTTGTCCATTCGGACAGTGGAATATGATATTGCTCAATCACACCGCCGATAGTCGCGCGCGTTACCACCGATGCCGCAACGATAAACACTGCCAGCAGGCATAACAGAAATTTTTTCCCCTTCGCCGATTTCAGCTTCATCATGATCATAGTATTGTCCTTTACAGATGGCTTTGTTACCTGATAGCAACAATATCATGACAATCACGCGATGTCTGCCCTATAAAACGTGACATTGTATTTACATAAAAAGTAAACCACTGAGATTAAAGCTAATAGCACTATTTCTTCTTTTTACTTATCGATGATCTACGCGTTTATCCTGGGTAAAATACCTGTTAATCAGGTCATTCTGAGCTGTTATCGTAGGAAGGAGCGGAAAACAATAATGTTCACTGAATTTTTTCTCAAAAACGCATTTAATCTGGCGATACTTTTCAGTTGCGGCATGGCGTTGCTGGTCGTGAGATTTTGGCTCAGCCGTAACGTACAGTGGAAGAAAGGATTCACGTTCCATGCGGCACAGTTTTTTATTTACGCGATTATTATTGGGACCATCGGGAGCATCCTGAATAATGCTATTGAAGATTATAATTTGCGTTTTATCTCTTCCGGGGTCATTGATTTTATCTGCACCTCGCTCATTGCGCTTATTCTGACGATAAAACTTTTCCTGATTATTAACCAATTTGAAAAAGCACAGGTCAATAAAGGTAGAGATGTCACCAGTACCCGTATTCTGGCACGGGTCATAAAAATAACTATTATTGTCGCGATTGTCTTATTGTATGGCGAACATTTTGGCATGAGTCTGTCCGGTCTGCTGACCTTTGGCGGTATCGGCGGTATCGCTGTTGGTATGGCGGGCAAAGATGTCCTGAGCAATTTTTTCTCCGGTATTATGCTCTATTTCGATCGCCCCTTCAGTATCGGAGACTGGATTCGTTCTCCTGATAGAAATATCGAAGGTACGGTCGCCGAAATCGGCTGGCGAATTACGCGAATTAACACATTCGACCACCGCCCGTTGTACGTGCCTAATTCCGTCTTTTCATCCATTAGCGTTGAGAATCCGGGACGGATGACCAACCGTCGAATAAAAACGGTTATTGGATTACGTTACGAAGATGCCGACAAAATTGGCCTCATTGTTGACGCTATCAGAAACATGTTGCAGGCGCACAGAGATATCGATCAGAAACAGACGCTGTTGGTCTATTTTAATGAATTCGCCGACTCTTCGCTGAATATTATGGTGTATTGCTTTACCAAAACAACAGTATGGCAGGAATGGCTTGCCGTACAGCAGGATGTTTACCTGAAAATTATTGCGATTGTCCAGGAAAACGGCGCTGACTTCGCCTTCCCAAGCCAGACGCTCTATATCGATGACCCGGAGACCGCGCCTGCGACAAAATAAAAGATAGCCGGTGCCCGATAACGCTTATCGGGCACCGAGGCTTCTCTGTCCGGATGACGGGTTGTTAGCGCCTTCCTCACGGTGATCAACGGCTCTTTTCATTCACCGTCATGGTAAATTCAAGCACCTCATTAGTGTCGTTAACGTAGGCATGAGGCATGTCGGTTCTGGCTACAGCGGAGCAGCCCTCCCGAATAATAAAGCGTCTACCGTTGACTGTTAATGTCAGTGTTCCCTGATTAACAAACAGTAATTCACAGGTGTCTGCTGGATGCCCTGCCGATTCAAACTGTTCACCAGGATGCATTATCCATTGCCAGAGTTCCAGCATATCCGGCCCGCTGGTTCCCGCCATCAGTTTTGCGCTGCCGCCTTTCTCGCCGCGCCACAACACCGGAATAGCATCCCGGTCGATAAGATGGACCATCGGCTCGCTGGCGACGTTGACAAAATCCGCCACGGACACTCCCATTGCCGCCGCGATCTTACATAATAGCGCAATGCTTGGATTGGCTTTACAGCCTTCAATTTCCACCAGCATTCCTTTACTGACGCCGGAACGCCGCGCAAGCTCATCCAGCGACATCTTTTTTTGGCTACGAAATTGTTTGATACGTTGGGAAACAGCTTCATTTATCGTGCTGACGTCGGCGCCCGCCGTGGTCGATAAGTTGACTTTTTTGGTCATTGGTCGATATCATAGAAGAAAATAGTCATTACAGGATTATGCGATGTCTTCTATGTTACCGTCAATCAGCCCGGAACTGGCCCGTATCGCTCCCGGCTTTCGTGCATTAAGTATTAATGTTATTGCCGCTCCGGTTCGCGATGCGCAGGTCGGAGAAATCGCGTTAAAAGAGGCCTGTCAGGCCGTAATCAACGGACAACCGGCGTGGGCACAGGCGCATATAGACGCCTGGAATGCAGTGTTTAAAGCATTCGGCGCAAAACCAAAGCGCACCCCCTGCTCGGCTGAAGCGCTACGAAAACGCGTGTTGAAGGATGGAACAATGGCGTCGCTGGACCCGGTTGTTGACCTTTATAACGCCGTGAGCCTGCGCTATGCCGTACCGGTAGGCGGCGAAAATAGCGCGGCTTATTGTGGATCGCCGCGGCTGGTTTTCGCAGACGGAAGTGAAACATTTGATACCCTGAAAGAAGGACAACCCGTCACCGAGTCGCCAGAACCGGGCGAAGTTATCTGGCGCGATGACAGAGGCGTCACCTGTCGGCGCTGGAACTGGCGTCAGGGAGTACGTACCCGACTAAGCGCTTCAGATAAAGCGATGTGGTTTATCCTTGAAAGCTTGCCGGAAATGCCGGTTGATGAATTGTACGCGGCAGGAAACATGCTGACTGACGGCCTTGAAAAAATGATGCCAGGTTTACGTTTTGAATCCACGTTGATGGGTGTCTGATTGATATTGCGTAACAGGAGAAATACCATGTCGCTGTTTCTGACAAGTTTTATTTTCGAAAAAAAAGAGTACGACGAAGAGTTTTATCAACTGGATGGCTGGATTGAGCGCTATACGCAGTCTATTGATGGCTATATTGGGATGGAAAGCTATACCGATGCCGCCAGCGGAAGAATGGTTAATAATTATTACTGGCAGACCCGCGAATCAATGGAGCTATTGATAAATAATTTACAGCACCAGCAGGCCAAATCACAAAGTCATAAGTGGCTTTCCGGTTACCAGACGATTATTGCAGAAATTCAGGGGTGCCATAACGTTAACCTGCCCCATCCGCTGGCATCATTTTCAGTTCCTTATGCGTGATGCAATAGTATATGTATTAAATGTGGGGGCACACAAGAGAATGCCTGCGCCCCTGCATTGCCGGTTATTCGGTTCTCTGTGCAGGGGCGTGCTGATATAAGTGATTAGTAAACAGGAAGATGAGTGATATCTCGTGGTACACTAACACGCGTAACCACATTGTTTTCATCGCACTCTATCAACGCTCTGGCAAAAATACTGAGCTCATTAATTTTCAGCCCGGAATTATCCAAAAACTGGCGGCAAGCGTAGTCAGAAAAAAAGGTTATGCCGGGATGAATATCATGTTCCCGAATAAAACGGGCCTGAGCAAATGGCGTATCCATACTCAGCACATATACCGCCCGGTTTGAGTGGCTACCCGCTGATTTAAGGCGGTCACTATAGTCTTTTACCTGCCATTCACAAACCGGCGTATCCAGTGACGGGACGACAATAATCCGCTTTTTTATCCCCGGGATACAGTAACCCGGTAATAAATTATGGCTCACCAGCCCCTTTGTGCAGGGTAATGGTTTGCCTTCAGCCAGTATACCGGGTTTGAGGGTCAGCTGCGTTTTGCCAAAGGTGACAGCGTGTTCCTGACCCAATGAGATATAATCTTGTGTTGTTGCTGGTGTCATAAAAAGTTCTCCTTTTAACGTTTGTATTATTTTAGCCATAATAATTATTTAGCAATCTACTAAAGAACCAAGTCAACATCCATAATAAGAGCAGTGAAATAAAAGCCAACCCATTATTCATTGCTGTTTTTACTCTACTTTTTTATTGTCCCGGAGATAGTAAATTTATCTTTAATCAATTCCCCAAAATATTTATATGTCAATTTCAACTCTCCATTTGAACCTCCATTATAAGTTACCGTCTGAAGATACTCTCCGGGATTACCCCCGGCTTTGATATCGCATCGACTATTCCAACTTCCTGTTGAAAAATGCCCACACTGGAGATTGAGATTAGATATGGGGTTATTATTTATATCTTTAACAATAATTTTCACAACAGCACTCTCTCCTGGCATCAGTAAAGATTTATCTGCACTAATGACAGATAAATCTTTACTCAATTTAACTATACGTTTTGTTTCAATAGAATGGAGTTCAGAAACCATCGGCACAGGCGTATATCCTGGTGCTGAGACCATATCTGTTTCGTTATAATGCTCAATTCTTATCTTCGAACCTACATTATCCTCGCTGATAACAATTTCATATTTACACGGCTTTTCACGTAGAAGCTCATGCTGTGAGTCATCTTTCTCAACGCGATAATACGTACATACTGTGGTAGCCGTTTCATTAGCTTGATATTTTTCAGAATCAAGATCACTGACTCTCCCAACCATTCTTGCTTTTAAAAGCATGCCTGGTATAGGTATATATGATTCAAAATATCCATAATACCCATTCAATTCCAACCCATAATCACTCAACGGCGAACTAGGCCTGTGCCCAACGCTCGGCGCCGTAGGAGGAGAAAACATCCCGACGGTTGCCGCGGACGTTGTCGACGTATCCGCCAAGACGCTTATCGGCGCAGCCGCCAGAAGCAGGCTATAGATAATAAGATTATGTTTCGACATACGCACTGTTGATCCTTTTTAAAACATTAATTCGCATCAGATGCTGCGGTAGAACTCTTGGCATTTTCCTTATCAGAAATAATTCTGACCCGGATATATTTATTCTGAAGCGATTCCCCATTAAGACTATAAGGAAGAAGCCAGGTGGCTTTTGTCGCCCCCGGTACGGATTGCCAGGATTTCATTTCATCCGAGATTTCCCACTGATAATTAAACGCATCAGTACAGTCCGTGTTATTTACACAAAGCGTTCTGGCTCGCATTTCTGTTCCGACGACTGGCGCAGTAACGCTTCCGTTGGCTTCTTCAGTACCCGGCGTAAAAAGCACCTCCACAGAAGTGACCTTCTGCGCAATACTGTCTGACTGCGCTTGTAGTAGTACGGTACCCTTCACCGGATGTTTATCGTCTGGTCCGCTTGCTTCAATATGTAATTTGAGCGAGCGGGCATCATCGCCGATATGGGTCACCAGAACCCGTTCAACCCAATGGCCGTCACGCTCTGAACCACCGAGCGCTTTAAATGCCAGACCCGGCATATCTGATTGATACTTAATATGACGTGGTTTGAGCGATGCCCACTCCTCTTCAGAACGCTCGCGCACGTAGTGCCACTCAATAACCTTCCCCTCTTCTCCGGCAGGAAGCGGCGTACTGATAACAAAGTTGCCGTCCTCAACCTGAACATCGTCATTGATAACATTTATCCAGGAACGGAAACTGGTCTCATCCTGTGTCACCCTTACCGGGATACGCTCGGAGGTCACGCGAGTACCCCGGCTATCAGTCACCGTTAAATAAAGGCTATACTCCTGACCGTCGGTCGCCGTCAGCGGAAGTTGTGGAAGGATAAGGCCGCTGCCCAGACTCCCCTGAAGCTGGAGTCCGGCGAGAAGCTCCGCATCACCCGACCACTCAACCTTCTCAATCGGGTAACGGCTATCTACCGTCGCCATTAATGTCACCAGCGTCCCGGACAGGCCTGACACCGGCATTGCCGTAATGCGGATTTTACTGGCCTGCTCCCGATACGCCATGACGATATCGTAATTACGATCGACAAAGGCACGCCGATTAGTCGTATTTGACGGCGCCCCAACGTTGCGGTAATCAAGCTGTTCATGTAACGGCGTACCGAAGGAATAGTTGACTCTCAGACCGCCCTCTGCCTGCGAGCCGCCGTTACCGGCGTCCCGATATCCTGCTCTGACCTCAAGCAAGGGGACAGGATTCCAGACCAGAGCCGCACCTGCGGCGCGGGGATTCCGGCTTAATGTACCGTTACCCAATAGATCAACTTTATCCCCGTAATACTGTTCATATGTCAGCTCGCCACTGAACCAGGGAAAATCGGGAAGCGTGCCTTTTGTTCGCAGATCAAAGCCATATGCCGGACGCTCATCATGTAATTCATGAACTGCTGACGTTTTCCAGCCGGTGAGAGGGAAATAATAGTTGCCGGAAAAGGCCAGACTGTCTTTATAAACTTCCCCGCCAATGCCGCCACGTAAGTGGGAATAACGGATGTCGGCATCCAGAAATGTATTGACGCCGAGCAGCCATCCATTGACCTCCTGGCGATAACCCACACCAACGTTAACATAGGTGCGGCCATCGAAACTGCTGCTGTCGTGGTCGCGAAAGCCAAGCTGGCCAAAGAGTAAAGACGATGTTGTTTCCTCGACGGGAATAAACATATCGAACTCTGATGAGCGATATTTCGCGCCATCTTCAAGATTGACGCCACCACGGAAAATAATCTCCGGAAAAGCGCTCTTCATCCCCTCGTTCACCAAATGATTAGCGGCTTGCCCTGGTAATGCCTTTATTTTTCCTTTGGCATAATCCTCCAGCGTCCCCTCCTGCAGATGCGGAGAAATAGACGATGCCGTCCCCGCAATCCACGACTGAATTTCATTATCGCTATCAGCGATGACCGGGAGTGAAATCTGACTGGTAACAATGGCCCAGATTATATATTTAGTAATGGGTTTTTTAGAAAAAACCACTTTATTGTCTCCTGCTATATCCCCCTGCCTGGCAGAGGGAGTATTTAAATAAGAGGTTTATTTAGCGATAACCATCAGCGACGGATAGCGCGTTTATTCTCCGGCGTGGCTTTCGTCGTTTTAGGCGTAACGTGGACACGGAACAGTTTATTCTGCTCAGTTCCCTTAATAATATATTTATGTTTTTCAGCGTTAGTATTATTCAGATCGGTGAACTTATCTGGTGTCCCGGCATCCGCCATCTGCCAGGTAAAATTATAATTACTGACCTCACACTCAGCCGCCGCTGTGGCGGCACATTCCAGTACCGCTTCAAGGGTGCCGCCCACCACTGGAGTGTTGGCGTCATTGGTACCGTTGAGTTCATCAGTCGGTTTACCACTTTCATTCACCACATTGATAGTGACAGAACGTAGCTTATTAGAAATTGTACCGTCTGCGGCGGAGTCGCCGCCCACGCCAGAAGATGAAGAAGTTAATAAGACAGTGGCAGGCAAGAATGCACTATCCGGCGTCCCCGTTGCCGTCTTAATCCGGTAAACGATTTTAATTTTTTTACCGCCTGCATCAGCAGGAATGGTAAAAGCCGTCCCGGTTGCCGCCGGGGTTCCAGAAGGATCGGCGGCCTCATTATCCACCAGGTACCATTTAATATCGTCGGCATTATTCATTTTATCCAGCGATAAGAGATCCCCATCCTCATCCTCAATAAAAACATCCGCTATCTGGAGGGTTGAACCGGTCGTCAGTTCCCCAGACACTTCTATCTTTTTTGCATTAGTAGTTGCCACAGGACGGTGACCAACAGAAGCAGGTGTAGCAGAAGAAGCCATATCATTGGCTCTGGTATTCGCCACCGCCTCTACTGAGACCACGGATGCACAAATCGCTAACGCTAATAAAGATTTTTTGAAGTACAAAACAATTCCCTTTTATTAAATCATTAGAAATAATTACGAGATTTATAATCTCACGAGCTAAAAATTCAGGGTTATTCAATCATTTTAACCGCCTGTGAAATTATGCCCTTCGCCATGCTAATTACTTAGCTTTACTGGCAAAAACCGATCTCCAAGTGTAAAGTTTATTCAAAAACGTCAAGCAATTTAAATATTTCTTGTTTTGCCAGAAAAGCTAACAACCCCACTAGTTTAATAACTCAGTATGTCAAATACCTTAAATGTTTATATTTTCGGCTTCAATAAAGAGGAATGATGATGAAAAAAGCCATAATAATCTCAGTATTAGAGCAAATAGAAAAAAATCTTGAAGAGAGGATTGATATTGAAAAGCTGGTTGTTATAACAGGTTATTCGCGAAGGAGTTTGCAGGATTTTTTTAAAGAAAAGTGTGGAGTCTCTATCGGAAAATATATCAGACAACGCAAGTTGAGCAGAAGCGCCACTCTGCTAAAGCTGACCTCTCAGTCGGTCACAGATATCGCGTTCAGAATGGGGTTTGATTCAGTGCAGTCCTATAGTCGAGAGTTCAAAAAAACATTTGGTGTCAATCCCAATAACTATCGCAAGGCTGATTTCTGGGATCTCAGAAACCTACGGCCTCCCTACTGGCTTGACTGTGATGAGCATTATCAGTTCGAAATTTGTCAGCTTACGTCAAAAGAAATTTTCGGATTTCAAACATCTCATCAGATCGCAACAAATGACCTTCCTAAAAAAGCGTCGCCTATAAAATGGAAAATCATTCATGAGACGCTCAGAACGTGGGGCGAAAATGTGTATTGTCTCTCGTCTTTTAAGCCGGATCATACCAATGACCAGGTCATCGCCGTAAGCAGTTTTTTTGGTATGGAACATAATTCCGTCGATGGAGGCAAAATACCCATGTCGAGGGTAATAAAATGTGGTAAATATGCAAAATTCCATTTCGTTGGTCATAAGGAAAAATATCAACAATTTTCCAATACAATATATATGTGTATATTGCCAAAACTGAATCTTATCAGGAGAGAAGGAGAAGATATTGAATACTTCCATTTGGCATCCGTCCAAAAGCAACAGAATAATGAATCCATTGTCGATCTTTATTATTATATCCCTGTACTGTAATGACTTCGTACCATCCACGTATTTCATCTGAAAAGCCTTCTCTTTTCAGAGCGGTAATAAAACTCTCAGTATTGATTCTGATAAAATAAGTGACTATTAAATAAGTTAACATTTTGAAAGGATTGAGAAAATAACTTGTTGTCACGCAACACCGGAGCCAGGTTTCTGACAGTACTGTACGGTGTAGTGATCAGGTAATATTGGCTACAGTTTACGGTAAAAGCAAAGTCCATACTTTAACTATTAATGGGAGTATGCTGGCCGGGCGGCCTGCGGGGCCTTCATACTCCCACATCTATAATGTTGGTATGATTACATTCTCTCTATACTTTCCTGTGCTAACCTTTTATCTCGTTGAGATAACGTTTAATTAAAATGTTCTCTTTTTGATGTACATTATAAGAGGAGACATTATTCATATTTTCGAAATCAGGGCAGACGATATGTATACAACCATCAGAAACTCAGCGCTAGCAATGGTAGCTTGTTTTTCGTATATCGCACATGCCAGTACCCACCCTCCTCTTATTATCACCAGGGGAGCCGGAGGAGACGCCTCCGGAGCCACAGTCATTCATGATAATTGGCGGCATGGCACTCCTGACCTGGTCAATCTTACCGATATCCCCATAGATAAAATCAGACCAGAAAAATACAGTTGCGTACTGATTATTGGGCAAGGAGCTATAAAAGAAATGCTTCTTGCGAACAATGCCTCAGCAATACTTTCCGGAAAAACTGTTGGTCTGTATACTCATCTGATCGATCAGAACACGCTCAGATTACTTCGGCAATTGCAGAACAAAGTGAGATTCAATCTCTTTTTTACCCGTTCACAGATAACTCTACTAAAACTAAGGAACATTTCAGAATATAATTTTTTGAGTTCTAAAATAAATAATGTCTGGGGACAAGACTCACTAGCAATTGAAACGGTGGCACCTGACAGGGGTAATATACCGGAAAAAGCCCTTCCCCTCAAAACAACAGATTATGTGATCTGGCTGGGTGGAAACTATACTACCTCCTTTGGTACGCAGCGTATCTTCACAAACGATCAGATT
Source organism: Salmonella sp. JXY0409-18 (assembly GCF_020268625.1). NCBI lineage: Bacteria > Pseudomonadati > Pseudomonadota > Gammaproteobacteria > Enterobacterales > Enterobacteriaceae > Salmonella > Salmonella sp. JXY0409-18. Next base: position 2,148,788 of record NZ_CP084216.1, on the reverse strand, counting down.
GTTGTAGCCCTGAAACCACTACATAATGTTATTTCACCAAATGCATCGATTGCTATTATGCTTTCACCACGTTTTTTTGATAATAGCATGAGTAAAGAAGCAAAAGTTAAACGACTGAAGGAAGTGCTTAACACCTTTTCGCGAAACAGGGTCACATTTTATATGAGTAAGGAGATGCTTGCTAATCTGAAAGAATTTGATTTGCCTGTTCAACTATCCCCTTCTTACGCAGAGCTGATGCGAATGCCCTGGGCCAGCGCTACCCGGCATTTTGCCTCTGTGGATCAATATAACCTGTTTGCTGATCTCATACCTAAAGTCACGCCGTTTCTTCTTGAACCGAATGATGCCGATCAAGCTCTCTATGCGACGGATTATCTTAATACCCGGCGTGTAAGTCTGACCCAAAATATTCTTAACCACGGTTGTGACTAAATAAAACGCGCAGAATCCGGGATAGTTAGCAATCCAAAACAGACCGTTAGCCATGAGTACTGTTTACCTTCAATATACAGGGAACAACCAAATAACTGACGACACAAATCAAGCTGAGACCCGGAATTCGGCTATACAGGCACTCTATTCAATTCAGGCCCAGAAACTGTCCGGTACCCATACAGGACACGGCCTCCCAACTGCTTTAGCGCATTACCAGTCCAGTTTCGATGCGCCTTCTGTCGTCTGCACTATTTCACTGGTTTTAATGACGCGATGATAACCATAAGCATCAGCGTATTTCGTCATTCCGGTTGCGGTGTCAACCTCCGGCTTACCCTGCGTTTCAATAATATCTCCCGTCCGGGTCGTCATGGTATAGGTCGTTGTACATCCGGCTAGCATCAACACTGATAAGCTAAGTACCGTAATAAGACTACATTTTTGCATCTCTCGTTTCCCTGACACCTCTATTTTTGATGTACTTTACCGAATACCGCAACGGCAAGATGGATGATTAGGGCTATTGCTCCCTGTTTGCCCGTACTGATTGGCTCAGGTTTTTTGATGCGCTGCGTTAATCCGGTAGTAATCGCTCCAGCACATCTCCAGCCAGAAGTACGCTCTCCTGAAGACGCTCCAGGCTATACCCCGCTCGCGCCTTGGCGGAAAGCCCCGCCATTAGCGTCCCCATAAAGTCAGTCATCCGGTCAGCCTCTTGCGGATACCGCATGGCGACATAAGTGCGAATCAGGTTTTCAGCAGCGATGTAAAACTCGCAGGCGGCCTCTCGTGCCGGTTTATCGTTACAATGAGCGCCCTCCAGAACCAGACATCCAGTGGCATCAGGATCGGCAACGTAACGTCTTGCCGCTTCCATCAGCACATCAATAAGGCACTTCGCGGTCGGGCGATCGTGACGCAGAAGCGCCCCGAGCGGAATCGCGTCGGTCATCCTGTAACGCTTTAATACGCGGGTATACAGCCCCAGCTTGCTGCCAAACGCCGCATAGAAACTGGGAGGATTGATCCCGAACGCTTTTGTCAGATCCCCTACGCTCACCGCGTCGTAGCCGCGCGAATGAAATAAGTGTTGAGCGGTTTCAATGGCTTGCTCCGGATCGAACTGGCGAGGACGACCCGGCGTTCGACTATGTTTTGTAGTCATTACTACATAACTCCTTGACGGCATGATTTCATTACGCATATTGTAGTGGCTACTACAATATCATAAAGGACATCCTGATGATGCTATTTCGCAACAAATCTGTACTGGTTTTAGGGGGAAGTCGTGGTATCGGCGCGGCTATTGTACGACGCTTTAGCGCTGACGGCGCATCGGTCGTTTTCAGCTACGCCGGATCGCGCGAAGCCGCCGAAAAACTGGCAGCGGAAACCGGAAGCACCGCCATCCAGACGGATAGCGCCGATCGGGATGCCGTCATCAGCCTCGTGCGTGAGTACGGACCACTGGATATTCTGGTCGTCAATGCGGGCGTGGCTCTCTTCGGCGATGCGCTGGAACAAGATAGCGATGCGATAGATCGTTTGTTCCGTATTAATATCCATGCGCCTTACCATGCGTCAGTCGAAGCAACCCGCAACATGCCGGAAGGTGGACGCATTATTATTATCGGTTCCGTGAATGGCGATCGGATGCCCGTACCGGGAATGGCCGCGTACGCCGCCAGTAAATCAGCCCTGCAAGGGCTGGCGCGCGGCCTGGCTCGTGATTTTGGCCCCCGCGGGATTACGATAAATGTGGTGCAGCCAGGCCCCATTGATACCGACATCAATCCGGAAGATGGCCCCATGAAAGAGCTGATGCACAGTTTCATGGCGATCAAACGACACGGAAGACCTGAAGAAGTGGCTGGAATGGTGGCATGGCTTGCCGGCCCGGAAGCCTCTTTCGTCACCGGCGCGATGCACACCATCGATGGTGCCTTCGGCGCCTGACGGCCAGGCGAATATCATACGGTTGCCGTCTACGCTCCGGCAACCGTGTTAGAAGCTGTTCATGCGAGAAAACATCCGCAAGCGCCGGGATCAATCGTGGATTTTAACGCCAAGACAACCGCGAACAAATTCAGGATTAAAATGCTTCACCGCTTCGCCAACATAGCCTAAATCAAGTGTGTTGATTTGAGCCATTTCGTTATCCGTTAGTGAGAAATCCCAGATGGCAAAGTTCTCTTCAATACGTTCCTGTCGAGTGGATTTAGGAATAACCGTGACGCCACGCTGCACGTTCCAACGCAGGACAACCTGAGCGATGGTTTTTTGATGGGCATCGGCAATCCTTTGAAGCATTTCATTTTCATACGGTTTATGTCTCCCGCCGCCTAACGGCGCCCACGCTTCAGGCTGAACGTTATAATGCTTCATAGTTTCCAGCGCGGCGGGTTGTGCAAAGTATGGATGCAATTCGACCTGGTTTACCATTGGCGTAATTCTGACGGTTTCACAGAAGTTGGCTAACACATGCGCATAGAAGTTGGACACGCCAATGGCTTTTAGTTTACCGGCTTCATAAGCGTCTTCCAGCGCGCGCCACGCACTAAAATAATCGCCCATTGCCTGATGCAATAAATAGAGATCAAAATAATCTAACCCGGATTTTTTCAGCGACGCTTCAATACCTGCTTTGGCCAGATCGTAGTTAGCCATATCTTGCACCCACAGTTTAGAAGTAATAAATAACTCCTCACGGGTACACAGGCCTGTCGCGATGGCTTCACGAACAGCGTCACCAACGGCATCTTCATTGCCGTATACCGCAGCGGTATCGATAAGACGATAACCGCTGCGAATAGCGCTTAACACTGACTGCTGACATTCTTCTTTGTCGGTTACCTTAAAAACGCCAAAACCCACCATAGGCATTTTAAGGTTGTTACTTAATATTGAATATTCCACGCTAAAGCACCCTTTCGTTGTAAAGACGCCATGATAAGAGCAAAAGACAGGTACAATGAGTATTGTTAAATCCGATTATTTTTATACAAAAAGTTCATTAATAACAGTTGTACAGATTTTTTATTGCATCCAAACGTTCAGTGCTTGCTATATCCTCGCCGTGTAGCACCTGTTTGATAATGCCTTTTACTTATGCGTCAAAACCAGTACCGTCATTTTGACCGTCTGTGAAAAAGTTTTCTAAACAGGCAATGCGATATCCGGAATAATATTTTTTAGCGAAGAGACTCCGGCTGGCTCAGCGCCGTTTTGCACCAGTCATAAAAAGCGCGTACCGTAGGCGGCAGAAACCTGTTTTGCGGATAGACCAGCGCAAGCGGCAAATCATAAGAATGGTTGTCCATGCAGGTCACCAGCGCCCCACTGTGCAGATACGGCGCAACCAGATAGCTGGCGACGCGAATTAACCCCAGCCCCTGTATTCCGGCCTGAATATAAGCGTCCGTATCATCGACAACCAGCGTCTCCTGCACCCGCATCGCGTAATCCTTCCCCTCACGCGTAAAAAACCAGTCGGTGGTACGCCCAGTGCGGTGGTTCAGGTAGCCGACCGCATGGTGTTTTTGCAGATCATCTAAATTTTCAGGGCTACCGTAACGCTCAATGTAAGTGGGCGATGCTGCTATCACCCAGTTAAAGCTGGCAAGTGGACGGGCAACCAGCGTGGTGGAATCATCGATCCTGCCGGCCCGAATCACGCAGTCATACCCTTGCAGGATAATATCCTCCACGCTATCGCTGGAACAAAGTATCAGCTCCAGCTCCGGATACTGGCGCAAAAAGGCCGGGAGCGTGGGAATAATGCAATGCCGGGCGAGAGATTGCGGCATCCCTACTTTAAAACGCCCTTTGGGTTGTGCCGCCCGGCCGGGAAATGACGACTCCATGGCCGCGATATCTGCCAGTACTCTTTTGCACTCTTCGTAGTAACGCCGCCCCTCTGCGGTCACGCTAAGTTTGCGGGTTGTACGTTGCAAAAGCTGAATCTTAAGCCAGGATTCCAGTTCTTTAACCACCCGCGATACCGTTGAGCGCGGCACGCCCAGCACTTCGGCGGCTCTGATAAAACTATGGGTATCCACTACGCAAACATAGACCTGCATCGCTTCCAGCTTGTCCATTTTCCCCCCGCCAATTATCCCATTTATCAGAACAGTCTAACCCGTCTTCGGCGTCTTATCGAACGCAGAACCCTGACGTAATCTTTAATCTACAGGTGAACCAACACAGAGAGGTGCAAATGAAACAATCCAATAATCAGGTGGGTGAAAAAGTATTGGTGCTGGGCGCGGGACAACTGGGGGCGTCAGTGCTGGCGTCGTTGGTTCCGGCGGTCACACAGCGTAATGGTTCCGTTAGCGTTATTGTGTCAGGGCAATCCAGGGATAAACAGAGCAAACGACGTTCCAGCATTCATCAACAACTGGCGGATGCCGGTGCGCGGTTTATCCCGGTCGACATCGCGGGCAGTTCGGTTGCAGCGTTAAAAGATCAATTCCGCGGTTTTGATACGATCATCAATTGTATGGGGTTTGTCGCCGGTGCGGGTACCCAGATAAAAATCACCCGCGCGGTACTGGAGGCGGGCGTTAAGCGCTATTTCCCCTGGCAGTTTGGCGTGAATTACGATGTGGTCGGCAAAGGCAGCGGCCAGCCGGTGTGGGACGAACAGTATGACGTCAGGACGCTTTTGCGCGAGCAAAACGTCACAGAGTGGGTGATTGTTTCAACCGGTATATTTACCTCTTTTCTCTTCGAACCGGCCTTTGATGTGGTCAACTTAGCCCAAAAAACCATCAATGCCCTCGGCGGATGGGAAATGCAGGTCACCGTCACGTCGCCTGCGGATATTGGTCGCCTGACCACTGAAATTTATCTGCATCAGCCGCGTATCACTAACGAAGTCGTCTTTGTCGCGGGGGAAACGACCTCTTATGCAAAACTGGCGGAAACGGTCGAACGCGTGACGCAGCAAACTTTTACCCGAGGCGTATTGACGCTACCTGACTTACAGGAGCAGCTCCGTTTACATCCGCATGACCCAATGCTGCGCTATCGCGTCGCCTTTGCGCGTGGTGACGGTATGTGGTGGCCGATGAGTGACACCTGGAATGCACAACATCATCTGCCGACACAGGATATTGCCGCCTGGCTGAAAACACACCAATGAGAACGGCGGCATCAGGCGATCGCTTAATTCCCATGCCTTCTGCCAGCATCAGGCGGCGGGCGTGGCTACCTTGCGTTAACAAGAAACCAGTACGCATCAGTGCTTCACGATATACATCGTACGGCTATAGGCCACATCTTCCGGGTTAGTAATGGGGTAACCCTTTACCCACGGTTTAATTAACCGGCCATTGGTATACTGATAAATAGGCGCTATAGGCGCTTGTTCCGTTAAAATTTTCTCCGCTGCATTGTAATCCGCATTACGCGCTTCGGCGGTATTTTCCATCGTCGCTTGCGTCAGGATTTTGTCATAAGTCGGATTAGTAAAGCGTGAAATATTCCCCGTATGCGTGGACGTTAATAAGGATAAGAAAGTCGACGGTTCGTTGTAATCACCCATCCAGGAGGCGCGAATAACATCAAAATTACCGGTATTCCGACTGTCGATATACGTTTTCCACTCCTGGTTTTGCAATTTCACATCCACCCCCAGATTTTTCTTCCACATTGACGCCACCGCAATCGCGATTTTCTGATGGTTTTCTGAGGTATTGTAAAGCAGGGTTAATTTAAGCGGCTTCTGCGATCCGTAGCCTGCTGCACGCAGCAATGTTTTCGCCTGGGCATTAAGTTCTTCCTGGCTCATTTGTTCAAACGGTGAAGGATCGGGCTTAAATCCTGCCGTGACATCCGGTGTAAAATGCCAGGCCGGTTTTTCACCGGTACCTAAGACTTTTTCCGCCATCAAACGGCGATCAATAGTCATACTTAGCGCCAGACGAACGCGGGAATCCGCCGTCGGCCCTTTCTGCGTATTAAACGCATAATAATAAGTCCCTAATTGCGGCGGCGTATAAACTTGCCCTGGAATATCCTTCAATAATTTCTGGTACATATTTTTAGGGAAAGATTCGGTGATATCAATATCACCGGCAAGATAACGTTTCGTCGCAGCCGACTCCTGGTTAATGGGTAAAAATGTCACTTTTTGCAGTACCGTTTTCGCGTTATCCCAGTAATGCGTATTAGGCACGACCACCAGTTTTTCATTTACCACGCGCTCTTTAAGCACATACGCGCCATTGCCGATCAGTTTTCCCGGCTTCATCCAGTCTTTACCGCTTTCAACATTCGCTTTTTGGACCGGATAAAAGGCAAAACTGGCGGTCAGACTGGCAAACCAGGGCAACGGCTTGTCAAGCTGAATACGCAAAGTGTGCGCGTCCACGGCACTGACGCCAAGCTGATCCGGCGTGGCTTTACCGTCGATAATGGCTTGCGCATTAGTGATGCCAGCCAGAGCGGCAAACCAGGCGAAGGGGGAAAGCGTTTTGGGATCAACGAGACGTTGCCAGCTATAGACAAAATCCTGGGCGGTCACCGGCGTTCCATCGGCCCATTGCGCATTATCCCGCAACGTAAACGTCCAGATACGATTATCATTGCTCTTCCACTGGCTGGCGACGCCAGGGATAATTTCACCCTTTTCGTTCTGGTTAACCAGCCCTTCAAACAGATCGCGGATCACCTGAATTTCAGGCAGCCCAACGGCTTTCGCTGGATCTAACGAAGCGGGCTCATCTTTGATATGACGCACCAGTTCTTGTTTCTCTGCCAGTACCGTTCCGCCGGGAACATCCGCAGCATATGCCAGGGAAAAGCTGCTAACCAACAGCGCACAACAGGTTACTGAAACAGAATGCCTCATAGAAGTTCCTCAAAGATGAGTTAAATGACAACGTAATTATTTGTTTCAGCAGAAAGAAATGCAATTATCTTCCGCCAGAAAGTTGATATCGCGCCATACAAGAGGGTAAATAGAAACCATTTGATAATCGGCGGGTTTTACACAACACTACGATGATTACCCTACTGGTCTCAGCTTCGGGAAACATGTATGACTGTCACCCGCCCCCGTGCCGAGCGCGGCGCATTTCCGCCAGGCACTGAACATTATGGACGTTCGCTACTAGGCGCACCGCTAATCTGGTTTCCGGCGCCTGCCGCCGATCGCGAAAGCGGCCTGATACTGGCTGGCACCCACGGGGATGAAACCTCATCCGTGGTGACGCTCTCCTGTGCGTTACGCACCTTAAATCCTTCCCTTCGCCGTCATCATGTCGTACTTGCCGTTAATCCTGATGGCTGTCAACTGGGATTAAGGGCAAATGCAAATGGCATTGATTTAAACCGTAACTTTCCCGCCGCCAACTGGAAAGCGGGTGAAACAGTTTATCGCTGGAATAGCCGCGCGCAAGAGCGTGATGTCGTGCTGCTAACCGGCGACCATCCCGGCTCAGAACCGGAAACCCAGGCGCTTTGCCAGTTAATACATCGACTCCAACCCGCCTGGGTCGTCTCTTTTCACGATCCGCTAGCCTGCATTGAAGATCCACGTCGCAGCGAGCTAGGCGAGTGGCTGGCCGATGCGTTTGCGTTGCCGCTGGTGACCAGCGTTGGTTACGAAACGCCCGGTTCGTTTGGCAGCTGGTGCGCCGACCTCAACCTGCACTGCATTACCGCCGAGTTTCCCCCTGTTTCTGCCGATGAAGCCAGCGAAAAATACCTGCTGGCTATGTCGAATCTGCTCCGCTGGCATCCTAAAGATGGAGTTGACCCGTCGTAAAGCGTAGCGCGGGCTCAACATCAACCGCCAGCCATGTTGGGCCATCAAGATCGGCGAAGCTCACCTGCGGCATAAGCGGCAGCGCGGCGCTAATCGCTCTTGATGTACAGAGCATACAGCCCAGCATCAGGCCGAATCCTTGCTCCCGCGCCTCCGTTGCCAGCGCCAGCGCCTCGGTCAGACCGCCGGTTTTATCCAGCTTAATGTTGATCATATCGTAGCGCCCCGTCAGGGCTTTCAGACTACTGCGAGTATGGCAGCTCTCATCTGCACAGATAGGCAACGGATGAATAAAATTTTCCAGGGCGGCGTCATCCTGCGCGGGCAGCGGTTGCTCCAGCATCGCGACATTCAGATCCGCCAGTAACTGGCAACGCGCCGCCAGCCCCTCCGGACGCCACGATTCATTGGCGTCCACAATGAGCGTCGCCTCCGGCACCGCCGCGCGGATCGCCACCATACGTTCGCTAATCAGACGAGCATCGAGTTTGATTTTCAGCAACGTCGCCCCTTTTTCCCATAGTGCCGCCGCACTGGCTGCCATCTGTTCCGGCGTGCCTATCACTACCGTTTGCGCGGTAGTAAAAACCGGGGACAGCGTCACGCCGAGCAGCCCGGCAAGGCTTTGCTGCCGCTGGCGGGCCTGCAAATCCCATAAGGCGCTATCCACCGCGTTGCGCGCCGCGCCTGCCGGCAACAGTTTCTGCAATGCTTCGCGAGTCAGCCCGTTTTCCAACTGAGGCACAATACTCATGATTTGCGCCATGACCGAGGCATCACTTTCACCATAACGTGGATATGGCGTACATTCCCCGATGCCTTTTACGCCCTCTTCTTCCAGTTCGACAACGACAACATGCGCTTCGCTTCGGCTACCACGCGCAATAACGAAAGACGTATGCAACGGCCAGGTTTCCTCATATACCTTAACAGATCTCATCTCTTCCCCTCTGATAGCGCCGGACGCGGCTTGCTACAAATAGTATTTGCCGTGTTAATGAATAATGACTTAAACTGGATTTCGACGTTAACTATAAGTAAATAGGAACATAATTATGTCACAGACTGTACATTTCCAGGGTAACCCGGTCACCGTTGCCAACGTTATTCCGCAGGCTGGTAGCAAAGCACAGGCTTTTACTCTTGTCGCAAAAGATTTGTCTGACGTTTCCCTCAGCCAATATGCAGGCAAACGCAAAGTGCTGAATATTTTCCCAAGCATTGATACTGGCGTATGCGCCGCATCAGTTCGTAAGTTTAATCAACTGGCCACAGAAGTGGAGAATACCGTCGTATTGTGCGTTTCTGCTGACCTGCCTTTTGCACAGTCGCGTTTTTGCGGCGCGGAAGGCCTGAGCAACGTTATTACGCTTTCCACTCTGCGTAATAACGAGTTTCTGAAAAACTACGGCGTCGAAATCGTTGACGGCCCGCTGAAAGGTTTGGCGGCGCGCGCAGTCATCGTGCTTGACGAAAACGACAACGTTATTTTCAGCCAGTTGGTGGATGAAATCACCCACGAGCCGGATTACGACGCCGCGCTTAATGTCCTGAAGGCATAAGCCAGCGACTGCTGGCGCTACGTTTGTCAGTGCTACAGGCGGTGCTCTTTTGTCACAAGAAGGCCTCTATCCAGAGGCCTTCTTTTTTTCTACTCTTCACCCTTCTTCTGGCTCAGACCATATTCACGCAGCTTATTGGCAATCGCGGTGTGCGATACCCCCAACCGTTTCGCCAGTTTACGCGTACTCGGATAGCTACGATAAAGCTGGGTCAGGACAGAACGTTCAAAACGACTGGTAATGTCATCCAGCGAACCTTCCATCGCATCTTCGCCGACTGCCACCGTCGCGGCATCGTAGTCAGGCAGCAGGATATCCTGCGGACGCAGCTCATACCCTTCCAGTTGCGTCAGCGCCCGGTAAATCGCATTTTTAAGCTGGCGAACGTTACCCGGCCAGCCGTAACGAGTGAGGACCGTACTCAGATCGGCAGACAGTTTCGGTCGCGGAACGCCCTGTTCGTCGGCAAAACGCGCCACGAACAGTTCGGTCAACGGCATAATATCCTGCGGACAATCGCGCAACGGCGGCAAATTAAGCGTCAGAACGTTAAGTCGATAATAGAGATCTTCGCGGAACAGTCCTTTTTGCACCAGCTCCACCAGATTTTTCTGCGTGGCGCAGATAACGCGGACATCAACATGAATTTCGTGATCTTCGCCGACGCGACGGAACGTACCATCGTTGAGAAAACGTAGCAGCTTCGCCTGCATACGCGGCGACATTTCGCCAATTTCATCCAGCAGCACCGAACCGCCATTCGCCTGTTCAAAAAAGCCTTTTTTACCTTCCGGCGCATGGCCAAATAGTTCGCTTTCTACCGCATCTTCCGGGATTGAAGCGCAGTTGAGCGCCAGATACGGCTTCGCTGAACGAGGGCTTGCCTGATGACAGGCATAGGCGAAAAGATCTTTGCCGGTTCCCGTATCGCCGGTAATCAGCAGCGGCGCGCTGAGCATCGCCAGTTTGCGCGCCTGCTCAACGACGTGCTTCATCTTTGCGCTCACGGCAATAATCTGACTAAACGCGCTCAGATCCTGCGTGGACAAATTCTGTAGCTGCTGCCCCATACGAATAGTGGAACGCAACATCACGACCGCCCCGGTCAACACGTATTCGTCATTTTCGTTTTGTAAATGTACCGGCGTAATCTCCATCAGGAAGTTTTGCCCGTTGATCACGACATGTTCGTTATGGGAGCTTTGCGGATTACCGTCCAGCCAGCGCTGAAAATTGAAGCCATTGATTAATTGTGCGGCGGTATGGTGCCGCATTCGCTCCTGGCTCTGGGCAAAAAGCTGACAACTCGCCGGGTTCGCCATCTCCACTTTACTCTTCATATCCAATGAGAGCACCGGCTCCGGCAACGCCTCAAGCAGCGCGCTCAGGGCCAGATGTTCACGTTCGGACGGCATCCAGGGAACGGTACGGACATCCGTTACGCCGGAAATACGGCGGATTTCGGCCATCAGGCTGCTAAAGTCGGTGAATTCCAGCTCAGCAAAATTAAGATAAATTCGCCCAATGGGATCAATCTCGATTCCGCGTAAATCAATGCTACGTAACACCAGTAAATCAAGTAATTCGCGGGTCAGACCAAGTCGGTCTTCACAAAAGACTTCCAGACGCATGGGAACCTTCACCTGAATAATGAACCATTAAATAGATGATAAGCCACTATTCGGCTGGCAGGAAGGATTCTGTCAACAAATATTGACAGCATGACGGAAAAACGGGCGCTGCGGCGTAAAGCCAGGCAGTCAGCGCCCTGTGGAAGGTCATTTCTCAGGCGACGACTTACTCTTTTGTAACGTCTCTTTTAGCTGACCGATAAGCTGACGACGAAAATCACCGAGACGTGGTTTATCGTTATCGATCCACGGCAATGGTCGACATAGTTCCATCGCTTTTATTCCCAGTCGAGCGGTAAGGAGACCTGCGCCAATCCCCTGTGCCGCGCGCGTGGACAGGCGTGCGGCCAGATCCTGAGACATCCAGTCCATACCGACTTCACGCACCAGCTCACTGGCTCCCGCGAACGCGATATTCAGCAACACCAGACGGAACAGACGAAGGCGGCTGTAATAACCAAGTTCAATGCCATACAGCGTTGCGATACGGTTAATCAGGCGTAAATTACGCCAGGCAATAAACGCCATATCCACCAACGCTAACGGGCTGACGGCGATCATCAAAGTCGATTCCGCGGCGAAACGGCTAATCTCACGTCGCGCCTGCGCGTCAAGTACCGGCTGTACCAGATGCGCATACAACCCGACGATTTCCCTGTCGTTTTGCGTTTCGTGAATAGCGGCATACCAACGTTGTAATGCCGGATGTGATTGATCAATCCCCGCCTGCTGCGCCAGTTTTTCGCAAAATGCGCGACCTTTCCCGACGCTATGGCTATGTAACAGTTCACGCGCTTCATCCCGCTCATGCGCCCGCTGGCGCAAGCGCCATAATCGCCGCCACTCCGTGACCACCGATCCCACGCCAGCGCCAACGATCAGCGCGCCTGCGGCACAGCCGCCTAAAGCGACCCAGTCCTGAGTTTGCCAGGCATTCATTGTCCACTGTACGCCTTGCCCGACCACGCTCGCGCCAAACAGCGCCAGCCCTCCCATCACCATTTTACGCCACAGGCTGCGTTTGGGACGCAGCGCGGCATCGACCGCCGCTTCTGCCACGCCTTCGTCTTCCGGGCGCTCATCGATAGCTGCAGGCGCAAATGTACGCGACTCCGCTTCGCTGAAAGTTTGCTGCGCTTTGAAGACCGACGTAGGTTCCTCCTTTAGCGGTTCTGCAAAATCAATACGCGGTTTTAACGGTTCGCTCATCGCAGCTTATCTCCTATTAAAAACTCCAGCGCAGCGTCCAGACGAATATGCGGTAACGGTTTATCAACATCCATCACCTGCGGACGAAAGGCTTCGAACTGAAAACCCTGACTATCCCAAAACGCTTGCCCCGGCAAACGCGAAGGCACTTCGCCGGGGTACACGGTTAACGGCGCGCCGTCACTCAAACGGTTTCCACGTAAAGCCGGGATTTTTTCACCGTTGACCTCAATCACGCCGCTGGTGGTCGCCTGTACCGACGCCAGCCCCAGGCAATCCATACTAATGCCTTCAAACGCGGCATTTTGCCAGGCATCCTGAATAAGCTGCTGGAGCAAGGCCACCATATTGGCATGTTGGTCGAGGGTGACATGGTCGGCTTTCGTCGCGGCGAACAGCAATTTGTCAATCACCGGCGAAAACAGGCGGCGAAACAGAGTTCGCTGACCATAGTGAAAACTTTGCATCAGCTGCGTTAAAGCGAGACGCATATCATTAAACGCCTGCGGCCCGCTATTAAGCGGTTGCAGACAGTCGACCAGCACAATCTGGCGATCAAAGCGTAGAAAATGATTTTTGTAGAACCCCTTGACCACTTTTTCGCAATAGTAGTTAAAGCGTTCGCGCAGCATTCCAGCGTTGGTCTGCTTATCCGCCTGCGCCAGTTTTGACTCGCCGAAGGCGTCCACATCCGGCCACGGGAAAAACTGCAACGCTGGCGCACCCGCCATATCGCCCGGCAAAACAAACCGTCCAGGCTGAATAAAGTGCAATCCCTGCGATTTACACTGATGCAAATAATCCGTCCAGGCGGCGGCAATCTCCGCCAGCCGGTTTTCATCGGCGGGCGCCAGCGGATCGAGTCCGTCGCAAAGTTGCCGCCATTTTGCGGCCCACTCAGCGCGTTGTCCTTGTAACAAGCCGTTCATCTGACGGGACCAGCTTAAATAATCCTGAGCCAGCATGGGCAGATCGAGTAACCATTCCCCTGGATAGTCCACAATCTCCAGATACAATGTCGAGGTATCTTTAAAATGGCGCAGCAGCGAGTCGTTTGAGCGATAGCGCAACGCCAGCCGAATCTCACTGACGCCGCGCGTCGGTGTGGGCCATGCGGGAGGATTGCCATAAAGCTGAAGTATCCCCTCGTCGTAGGTAAAACGGGGAATACCAAAATCACGTTGAGGCACGCGCTTTACGCCAAGCAGGCGTTCTTCGCGTACCGCGCTGAGCAACGGTAAGCGCGCGCCCGCGTGGACATTAAGCAACTGGTTAACCATCGCCGTGATAAACGCTGTTTTACCGCTGCGGCTCAACCCGGTTACGGCAAGACGCAAATGCCTGTCTACCCCACGATTGACCAGCGCGTTGAGTTCAGTTTTAAGTCGCTTCATTGACATCCTGTTGAGCCTGAAGAGAAGAAAAAATAATAACGAGCCTGCGTTATAGATATGTGCAAAAACGTTATTATCAACTACCCGGAGAGATCAACAACGGCGCATTAAGCGCCGCGGTTAGTATGAGTATTGAGCAATAGATTATCTATTTTTTTACTTTCGGCATATCAAGACGACTGATGCCGCCCATATTCATCGCGTGCGTATACCCCATATCAAGCAACATTTGTTTTGCCATGCCCGACTGTCGCCCGGAGTTGCAATATAACTTTACCGTATCGTTCCTGTCTGGAACTACCGTTTCGATATGAGATTTAATCTCCTTCAATGGGATATTAATCGCGCCCTGAATATGCTCACGCTGATATTGTTCCGGAATGCGGACATCTATCCAGTATTCTGCGGCATAAAGCGGCATGGCTACGAATAGCGCTAACGCAAATATTCCTTTTTTCAACATACTTCCGTCCTGACACGTAATGTATTTCGCACACACTATACGCCAGAGCTTAACGAAATATTATGACCAGACTCGCTATTTGTAACGCTGCGAAATTTTATTCGCCACCTTACGAAGTACTGGCTCCAGCGCAAACGCCAGCAACATTTTTAGCGGACGACGGGCGACGGATTTTACCGCCCATCCCGCCACGCCGGCAGGCCCGTAGCGTAACGCGGTCAACAGAACCAGCTTACCTGCTATTTTGAAGCCGGGCTTCACCTTCTGCCCGGCGCGTTGCCAGCGAGTATTCATCTTCACCTTCCCGATATATCACTTACAGTTGACGGAAACGACTACGCAGTGTGAACGTATCTGACGTGACGTAGCGTTCCATTTCTCGCAAACGCTTTTCGCCTGCGGCAAGCTCTCTGTCTACGGTATCCAGCAGTTCGCCGCTGGTCGGCTGCGGTTTGCCTGCGGCCAGATTATCCGGCATAGGGTCCAGTACAAAAGACAGAACGATATAGGCCACTACGGTAAAAAACGCCAGCCCAAAGAAAATCGACAGCACGACCAGAATACGCACCAGTTTTACCGGTACATCAAGGTAGTCGGCGATCCCGGCGCAAACGCCACGTACCATGCCCTTTTGCGGCATACGCCATAGTTTTTTATTCAGATTGATTCCACCCATTAGCGCTCTCTCCAGTTCGGATGCTCTGCATCAAGAATGTCTTCCAGCGCCTGAATGCGCTCGCGCATACGTTGCGCATCGTCTGTGAGTTGCAGTAAGCGTTGCTGCTCGCTTTGCGACAGTTCTCCCCGACCGGCGCGGTTGCTGTAATGCAGCCACAGCCAAATCGGTAACACAAACAACACAAAAATGGTTAACGGGATGGCCAGAAATAGCGCGCTCATGCGTTCTCCTTACACCTAAAGCTGATGAGCGACGGCGCGTACCGGCGCCGCCATTGTCATTATTGATTATCTTGCTTCATTTTGGCTTTCAACTGCGC
The DNA here is from genome assembly GCF_020268625.1 of Salmonella sp. JXY0409-18. Lineage (NCBI taxonomy): Bacteria > Pseudomonadati > Pseudomonadota > Gammaproteobacteria > Enterobacterales > Enterobacteriaceae > Salmonella > Salmonella sp. JXY0409-18. The sequence continues at coordinate 2,133,319 of NZ_CP084216.1, read as the reverse complement.
CAGCTGCTCGCTGATTTCATCATCGGCTTTCAGGTTGGCAAATTGTTGGTCCAGCGATTGCTGCTTACCAAAACGATGGCTTTCCGCTTCCGCTTCCATTTGATCGATACGACGTTCAAAGGATTCAAACCGCGCCATGGCTTCATCCAGTTTGCCGCTGTCAAGCTGACGACGGACATCACGGGAAGAACTCGCCGCCTGATGACGCAGCATCAGCGCCTGCTGGCGAGCGCGTGTTTCGCTGAGTTTGTTTTCCAGCTCGCCAATCTCTTTCTTCATGCGCGCCAGCGTGTCATCCACCAGCGTGACTTCCTGTTCAAGCGTAGCAATTAAATCGGTCAGCTTTTGTTTTTCAATCAATGCGGCGCGCGCCAGATCGTCTTTATCTTTGCGCAGAGCCAGTTCCGCTTTTTCCTGCCACTCGATCTGCTGAGCCGTAGCCTGTTCAATACGACGGGATAACTGTTTCATTTCCGCTAAAGCACGCGCGGAGTTCGAGCGAACCTCCACCAGCGTATCTTCCATCTCCTGAATCATCAGGCGCACCAGCTTCTGCGGATCTTCCGCTTTTTCCAACAACGCATTGATATTGGCGTTCACGATGTCGGCAAAACGAGAAAAAATACCCATAATTCAATCCTCACATAATGTTCTGATAACGGGCGATGCCCTGCTACATGATTAATACAATTTGCGTGCCAACTTTTCATGCGACTGATAATAAAGAAATTGTTTCGTTTTACCTCGCCAGCAAAAAAGGATAAAGTGGTGAAAAACACTAACAAGTGGCGATTTTCATCATGGCTGAATTTAAAGATAACCTGCTCGGCGAGGCAAACCGTTTTCTTGAAGTACTGGAACAAGTCTCCCGGCTCGCGCCGCTGGATAAGCCAGTGCTGATTATTGGCGAACGCGGTACGGGTAAAGAACTTATCGCCAATCGCCTGCACTATCTCTCTTCACGCTGGCAGGGGCCGCTTATCTCGCTTAACTGCGCGGCGCTTAACGAAAATCTGCTGGACTCCGAACTGTTTGGTCATGAAGCGGGCGCTTTTACCGGGGCGCAAAAACGTCATCCCGGTCGCTTTGAACGCGCCGATGGCGGCACGCTGTTTTTGGATGAACTGGCGACAGCGCCGATGCTGGTACAGGAAAAGCTGCTGCGGGTGATTGAATATGGCGAGCTAGAGCGCGTCGGCGGCAGCCAGCCGTTACAGGTTAATGTGCGATTAGTATGCGCCACCAATGCCGATTTACCCGCCATGGTAAAGGAAGGGACATTTCGTGCCGATCTGCTCGACAGGCTGGCTTTTGATGTTGTACAACTGCCGCCGCTGCGCGAACGCCAGAGCGATATCATGCTGATGGCCGAGCATTTTGCTATTCAGATGTGTCGTGAACTACGTCTGCCCTTATTTCCCGGTTTTACCGATCGGGCAAAAGAAACGTTGTTGCATTACGCCTGGCCGGGTAATGTCCGCGAGCTGAAAAACGTAGTCGAACGTTCAGTGTATCGCCACGGCAGTAGTGAACATCCTTTGGATGAAATTGTTATCGATCCTTTTCAACGCCATCCCGCCGAACCGCCCGCGCCCGCCCTGCCATCGGCAACCGCCACGCCCGACCTGCCGCTCAAGTTGCGGGAGTTTCAACTGCAACAGGAAAAAGCGCTGCTGCAACGTAGCTTACAGCAGGCGAAATTTAACCAGAAACGAGCCGCCGATTTGCTGGCGCTCACCTACCACCAGTTTCGCGCCTTGCTTAAAAAGCATCAGCTTTAGCTATTTCTCCGGCTAATTGACGACATTTACGCCAGTTATCCACCGACATTTTTACGTGGCGGGCCGAAGTGCGATACACTTTGCAAATTGAACTTCAAAAACTTAACTATTATGCGCCTGGTTTTATCGTCTCTGATCGTGATAGCGGGTCTACTGAGTAGTCAGGCTACGGCTGCGGCTGCGCCCGAACAAACTGCGAGTGCAGATATTCGCGATAGCGGCTTTGTGTATTGTGTTAGCGGGCAGGTCAACACCTTTAATCCGCAAAAAGCGAGCAGCGGCCTCATCGTCGATACCCTGGCCGCCCAGTTATATGATCGCCTGTTGGATGTCGATCCCTATACTTATCGTTTAGTCCCAGAGCTGGCAGAAAGCTGGGAAGTGCTGGATAACGGGGCAACGTACCGTTTTCACCTGCGCCGCGACGTTTCCTTTCAAAAAACCGCCTGGTTTACGCCGACCCGAAAACTCAATGCTGATGATGTTGTCTTTACCTTTCAGCGGATTTTTGATCGTCGGCATCCGTGGCATAACATCAACGGCAGTAGCTTCCCCTACTTTGATAGCCTACAGTTCGCCGACAATGTAAAAAGCGTGCGTAAGCTGGACAATAACACCGTTGAGTTTCGCCTGACGCAGCCAGACGCCTCCTTTTTATGGCATCTGGCTACACACTACGCTTCCGTCATGTCCGCTGAGTACGCCGCGCAGCTTAGCCGAAAAGATCGTCAGGAACTGCTAGACCGCCAACCGGTCGGCACCGGGCCTTTCCAGCTTTCGGAGTACCGTGCCGGGCAGTTTATTCGTCTCCAGCGCCACGATGGTTTTTGGCGCGGCAAACCGCTGATGCCGCAAGTAGTAGTGGATTTAGGCTCCGGCGGTACCGGGCGTTTATCAAAATTACTGACCGGTGAATGCGATGTTCTGGCCTGGCCCGCCGCCAGCCAGCTAACTATTTTACGCGACGATCCGCGTTTGCGCCTGACGTTGCGCCCGGGGATGAATATCGCCTATCTGGCCTTTAACACCGATAAGCCGCCGTTGAATAATCCCGCAGTGCGCCATGCGCTGGCCTTATCGATCAACAACCAGCGCCTGATGCAGTCGATTTATTACGGCACGGCAGAAACCGCAGCCTCCATTTTACCGAGAGCCTCATGGGCTTACGATAACGATGCCAAAATTACGGAGTACAATCCGGAAAAATCGCGCGAACAGCTAAAAGCGCTGGGCATTGAGAATCTTACGCTGCATCTCTGGGTGCCGACTAGTTCTCAGGCCTGGAACCCAAGTCCGCTAAAAACGGCGGAGCTTATTCAGGCGGATATGGCGCAGATTGGCGTAAAAGTGGTCATTGTGCCGGTTGAAGGTCGTTTCCAGGAGGCGCGCCTGATGGATATGAATCACGATCTGACCTTATCCGGCTGGGCCACGGACAGCAACGATCCGGATAGCTTTTTCAGACCGCTGTTAAGCTGTGCAGCCATCAATTCGCAAACCAATTTCGCCCACTGGTGTAACCCTGAATTTGACAGCGTGCTGCGTAAAGCACTGTCGTCGCAGCAGTTGGCTTCGCGCATAGAAGCGTATGAGGAAGCGCAGAATATCCTGGAGAAAGAGCTGCCGATACTGCCGCTGGCATCATCACTACGCCTGCAGGCTTACCGCTACGATATTAAAGGGCTGGTGTTAAGCCCGTTCGGCAATGCGTCTTTTGCCGGCGTCTCCCGCGAAAAACACGAAGAGGTGAAAAAACCATGATTATCTTCACCCTGCGTCGGTTATTGCTGTTGCTGGTGACGCTATTCTTCCTGACCTTTATCGGCTTTAGCCTGAGCTATTTTACGCCGCACGCGCCGCTACAAGGCGCATCATTATGGAATGCCTGGGTTTTCTGGTTCAATGGTCTGCTGCACTGGGACTTTGGCGTGTCCAGCATTAACGGCCAGCTGATCTCCGAACAGCTTAAAGAGGTGTTTCCCGCCACGATGGAGCTGTGCATTCTCGCCTTTGGTTTTGCGCTGATGGTCGGCATCCCGGTCGGGATGCTGGCTGGCGTGACGCGTAGCAAATGGCCGGATCGTTTTATCAGCGCGCTGGCGCTATTAGGTTTCTCAATTCCGGTTTTCTGGCTGGCGCTTCTGCTCACACTGTTCTTTTCGCTCACGCTGGGGTGGCTGCCGGTATCCGGGCGATTTGACCTGCTTTACGAAGTTAAACCGGTTACCGGTTTCGCCATCATTGACGCCTGGATTTCAGATTCGCCGTGGCGCGATGAAATGGTAATGAGCGCCATACGGCATATGGTTTTACCGGTGCTCACGCTTTCCGTCGCGCCGACCACAGAAGTGATCCGCCTGATGCGAATCAGCACTATTGAGGTCTACGATCAGAACTACGTTAAAGCGGCGGCCACGCGCGGCTTGTCGCGCTTTACGATTTTACGTCGTCACGTGTTGCATAATGCGCTGCCGCCGGTCATTCCCCGTCTTGGCCTGCAGTTTTCAACCATGTTAACGCTGGCGATGATTACCGAAATGGTTTTCAGCTGGCCTGGGCTGGGACGATGGTTAATTCACGCCATTCGTCAGCAGGACTATGCCGCTATTTCCGCTGGCGTGATGGTCATTGGGTCGCTGGTTATTGTGGTCAATGTGATTTCCGATATTTTGGGTGCTATGGCTAACCCTCTGAAACATAAGGAATGGTATGCCTTACGATAAGAAACAATAAAAATATCATTAAATCAAAAAGTTATGCTTTTATTTTTGTGATAAGTTCGTTTTTTAGTACACAAATATATACACTTTGTTTTCTACTTTCTCCGGCAGTCCATGCTTCGATGATGATTGCCGGAGATTTATCTTCTGTATCAGCGCCTCCGGGTTTCACTACGTATCGCTACCTGCTGTCGCGGTACGCCAGCCCCAATCAAACGCCCGGCCTGCGCCTATTGTTCCAATGTTAGTTTCGGTCGTCGGCCACCATTACACCCCCTCTCCCTTGTCGCTTCCAGTCCAGCGCGGGTTCTTTCCACAATCAATTCACGTTCCATTTCATCGAGTGTGCCCATGACATGAAAGAAGAATCGCCCCATTGGCGTCGACGTGTCTATGCTGCTGTCGGTCAGGCTGTGGAAATTAACGCCGCGTTCGCGCAATTCTTCTACCAGAACGACCAGATGACGCATACTGTGACCCAGGCGATCAAGCTTCCATACAACCAGTGTGTCCCCTTCTGATAACGTCCTGACTAAAAGGAGCAGGCTTCACGGGCTGGATTTATCCAACAAAGCGCGTAGTGAGTGTTTCCCGTGAGGCTGAATACGAAAAAGGCCACGTAAATGCGCAGCCTTTATGGTGAGAGTTCTAATCTTAAGAGGCACTCCATCAAACAAACCACCCACAATTGTCAGAAGCTTGAAGGAGTGCTTTGGGGTGACAGTATCTGCGGCATTGTTGCCACGAACAACGTTCCCGCAAATGCTCAAAATACAATCCCAAAATCCGCTCCAGTAAACAGTCTGAATATCGTTGCCCCACAGATCGCTACAGCCATACAGGAACCTGATAAAGGTTCAGACATAATCGTCTCACCAACAAGATTAAGCCTGTTCTTTAGAGCGTTTAATACCCAGCAACATTTAATTTGTCAACATAGGCCCCATACAATAATTTGATGAGCTACAAGTAGTTATCGCAATTAATTCCCTGGAAGAGAATGCACTTTTGAAATCGGGGTCGCGCCAAACATTCTCTTTATAATATATCCTTACATCCCCCCCTGTTGTATAATAATACTTTGCTATATTTAGCATGTTATCAAACCCCTGTTTATGATTCCCGTACACATCCACTTTACACATGGCATTGACACTAATAGCCTCACTCCCGCGCTTCAGTTCGATACAAAAAAACTGAGTTTCCTTATCCCCTGACGTATACACACCATAAGACAGGTTTTTAATCTGAACATTACTCACATACGTATCATAATCAGCCATAGCTGCATAACAAACACTGGATAATGACGCAAGAGCAAGAGTCAGAACCTTTAATTTCTTTTTCATAATCCACTCCAACAATATTTACCATACTTGCATTTCTCTCGTAAACAAGCTCAACTGCTTCATGGATATTTTCAATTGGGATAGAATTTACAGATACATACTCACTTTGTAACCGCATCATCACTCGCTCAAAATGACCAAACTGGATACCACATAACTCAATATAAGCAACAGACGGCGGAAGGCTGTAGAAACTATTGTCTGCACGGATTCTGTATCTGTACAACCTGCCGCTAAATGTTGCTCTGGAGTAATATAATCGTGCTATATTATAAGACTCATTAATATCTGAGATAGTCGCAATATAGTACTGTCTCGACTACCGGATGCACAGGAGTCATCTCTTATATGTTGCTGAAGATTCCTGTTATTACCGTGCGAAGCAAAACCATCCCGAAAAATCACATCTGAAGGTCTCGAGTCAACACGATATACAAAATCAACGGCACTTGCATAATCAGAAAAACACTAAAAATAATATTACTTTTTTATCATACCCCCTCCCACAGAAACTATCAGGCAAACCACCTAATGTGTTAAACCGAGTGCTAACCATGGCTCAGTCATACTTTACGTCTCGCTGGATAAAATTAGAAAAACAAACCTCCCTGGTTTACGGGCACGAAAATCCCCGTAATCACACAATGCCTATCCTTAAACTGCGGCGTTCGCCTGGCGTTCGGCTTTATCCGTCTGGTATTTATCCCTGATACGCCTGGCACGCAGTTCCAGCGCGTAGATAGCGCCATGTTCAGGACAGCACCAGACAACGTTGCTGTAAGCAGGAGAAAACCATTCCCGGCAAACTTTGCATTTACGGCGCGGTAATTTAGCCATGCTCACCTCAGACCCGGTTACGGATATAGCATCTAATAACGTTAGATTATGCATGCGTAATAATTCATAGCATATTTATATTAATGTAAATAAAATACAGTCAACAGATTTCTCCAATTTTATTATATATAAACAGAGGCTTACGTTGAGTAATAACAAGATCATACAATCCCGCACCAGTAAAATTAATGTAAAAATAGGCGTAATCATGTATTAATATTGACTGGACAGCAGGTAAGTGATAACAAATAAATATTAAAAAGTAAATATCACATAATAACCATTATCACTACATGAGAGGTGAATATGATGAAACCTATTTCTGCCGCGATTCTCAATATTAGAGGGACAGCCCCCGGCACTGCCACTTCGGAAATGGCGCAACTAACCTAGCCAAAGATATTATTAGGGTAGCTAATATTGCTTATAATATTTCACAGGTTGAGCAAAAAAGTGGTTTCTTGTTAGTAATGGGAGAGAAAGGCTTCAACAAATCGGCTTGCCTGCATATGCTGGGACAACAAATATCCAGAGTTTTTTCTGGGAAGCACTTATATCCTGGTGTTTTTATAAGTAAAGACGCAGCGTCCGAATTTGAAAAAACAATCAGCACTCATTATAAAACTCTTTCGAGTCACATTGATCTGCAACAATACACTAATGATGTAAATTGCGGAGCAGCTGTAGGTATTGTTGCACGGCAGCAAGAAAACCTCATACTAGATGAGATCACATTAAGTGCGTTTAAAAAGGTCTATATTACCGGTCATGGTGCAGCAGGCACTAATGTTCTAGCCAGTGGCGACTCTGTTTTTTCTGCAAAACAACTGGTTGATATTCTGGTTGCTAATAAAGTTTTAGAGGTTATAAAGGATATAAGGATTAGTAGTTGTTATTCCGCAGATAAAAGAGAGCCTAATAGTTTTAAAAAGGAGGACATAGATAAAGCGAATAGAAATGCTGGTTTCTTTGAACGAATGGTGTTTGGAGAACGTGATACTTTTATAGAGAGGGTTGCTAATGAGATCTGGAGTAGAGGCTACATAGATGTCAAAGTTTCTGGTTACCATGGTGCTGGTGTATTTTATGCTGGTGAAATCCCATTTACACATCTTAGAAGCACGACGATCCCGCCAACTATCACTGTAAAAAGAAAGTCCGTAAGAGTAACGCTGGAAAGTCCTATAGATTAAATCATAAACTCAGCTCTATTACTTTTGGGTAGATCAAGGGGTTATCATCAAAATTATATTTTTGTTAATGTTTTTGCGATATTGTAAACTGACAGTTACTGTATAAATAATCGGTAACTGTCAGCTCACATCTGAGCTAATAAATATAATTCCCCCTGCTGACCCGCTGCAGCGGTTTAAGACGCAACACCCCATGCCGGAGTATTCCGATCTGTCTTATTGTGAACCTCCCAGAGACTAATACCGCAACATCCTGATCGCGCCATACTCCGAACTGGCGCCAGCCGCCACTGTCGGTCTTAATGACCCTGGCCCAAATTCCGTACAGTGCTAAAACTTCTCCCAGTAGTCGTATGTTCTTTTACGGTTAACGCTTCTGTTTTTTTCTTCTTCTCCAGTACCATCTGGCGACGAGGATCGAGTCCCTCAGTTAACCATGATCTAAAGTACTGACGGCGTTCCCTGGCATGAGATAGTGATATGGTTGGATAATCGCCAATCGTCAGTTGAGCAGCGTTCCCGTTCCATCTGTATCGGTAAAAGAATGTTATACTGCCGGATGTAGAGAGCCTGACATTGAGACCATGAGCGTCTGAGATGACCTTGATTCGGTCTCTTTTTTTGCAGGAGCCTTTCTTAATTTTGTATCGGCAAGCAATGTGTACACTCCATGAGAGGATATGCACATTAGTTTACACATTTTGCATAATTGATAACCTCAAAGTGCACAAAATTAAAACCCCAATGCTCGATAACTAATTGATAATGTTTTAAAATTTCAAAAGACATAAAGCATGGTAAACAAAAATAAAACGAGTAAATATGCCTTACGATAGCGTCTACAGCGAAAAGCGCCCGCCAGGCACCCTGCGTACTGCCTGGCGCAAATTTTATAGCGACGCGCCTGCGATGGTGGGTCTGTATGGATGCGCCGGTCTGGCGTTGTTGTGTATTTTTGGCGGCTGGATCGCGCCCTATGGTATCGATCAGCAATTTTTGGGCTATCAGCTACTGCCGCCCTCCTGGTCACGCTATGGCGAAGTCTCCTTTTTTCTGGGGACTGACGATCTGGGGCGCGATGTGCTGAGCCGCCTGTTAAGCGGCGCGGCGCCCACGGTCGGCGGCGCGTTTATCGTAACGCTGGCGGCTACGCTATGTGGATTAGTCCTCGGCGTAGTGGCAGGCGCGACGCACGGTTTACGCTCTGCCGTACTGAACCATATTCTGGACACGCTGCTTTCCATCCCTTCGCTCTTGCTGGCGATTATCGTCGTGGCATTTGCCGGCCCACATCTGTCACACGCGATGTTTGCCGTCTGGCTGGCCCTGTTGCCGCGAATGGTACGTTCCGTCTATAGCATGGTGCATGATGAACTGGAAAAAGAGTACGTCATTGCCGCCCGTCTGGATGGCGCGACAACGCTGAATATTCTGTGGTTCGCCATTTTACCGAATATTACCGCCGGTCTGGTCACCGAAATTACCCGGGCGCTGTCGATGGCGATTCTGGACATCGCCGCGCTGGGATTTTTAGATCTCGGCGCGCAGCTTCCCTCTCCTGAATGGGGCGCCATGTTGGGAGATGCGCTGGAGCTAATCTATGTCGCGCCGTGGACCGTTATGCTACCCGGCGCGGCGATAACGCTCAGTGTTTTACTGGTAAACCTGCTCGGAGATGGGATTCGTCGTGCGATTATTGCGGGGGTGGAATAATGCCGTTACTGGATATCCGCAATCTCACCATTGAATTTAAAACCAGCGAAGGTTGGGTAAAAGCGGTCGATCGCGTCAGTATGACATTAAGCGAAGGCGAAATTCGCGGCCTGGTAGGTGAATCGGGTTCCGGAAAGAGCTTGATTGCTAAAGCTATTTGCGGCGTCGCGAAAGACAACTGGCGAGTCACTGCCGACCGTATGCGTTTTGATGATATCGATCTGCTGCGCCTCTCCTCTCGTGAACGGCGTAAGCTGGTCGGGCATAATGTGTCGATGATCTTCCAGGAGCCGCAGTCGTGCCTTGATCCTTCCGAACGCGTCGGCCGCCAGCTAATGCAAAATATTCCCGCCTGGACCTATAAAGGCCGCTGGTGGCAGCGTTTAGGCTGGCGTAAACGGCGTGCTATTGAATTACTGCACCGGGTGGGAATTAAAGATCATAAAGACGCGATGCGCAGTTTTCCCTATGAACTGACCGATGGCGAGTGTCAGAAAGTCATGATCGCTATCGCGCTGGCGAATCAACCGCGACTCCTGATCGCTGATGAACCCACCAACTCAATGGAACCGACGACGCAGGCGCAAATTTTTCGCCTGCTGACCCGACTGAATCAAAACAGTAATACCACCATTCTGTTGATTAGCCACGACCTGCAAATGCTGAGTCAGTGGGCTGACAAAATCAACGTTTTATACTGCGGCCAGACGGTAGAAACCGCGCCAAGTAAAGATCTGGTGACGACGCCACATCATCCTTATACGCAGGCGCTTATCCGCGCGATTCCGGATTTTGGCAGTGCGATGCCGCATAAAAGCCGTCTGAATACGCTGCCGGGCGCGATCCCGCTACTGGAGCAGTTACCGATAGGTTGTCGTCTGGGGCCGCGCTGCCCTTACGCGCAACGAGAATGCATTATCACGCCACGCTTAACCGGCGCGAAAAATCATCTCTATGCCTGTCATTTTCCGCTGAATATGGAGAGAGAGTGATATGGTGGAAACTCTGCTTGAAGTGCGCAACCTGAGTAAAACCTTTCGCTACCGGACAGGATGGTTTCGCCGCCAGACCGTCGACGCCGTGAAACCATTAAGCTTTACGCTTCGTGAGCGTCAGACTCTGGCCATTATCGGCGAAAACGGTTCCGGCAAATCCACGCTGGCAAAGATGCTGGCCGGCATGATTGAACCCACCAGCGGCGAGCTTCTTATTGACGATCATCCCCTGCATTACGGCGACTATTCGTTTCGAAGCCAACGTATTCGAATGATTTTTCAGGACCCCTCAACGTCACTGAATCCACGTCAACGTATTTCACAGATCCTTGACTTCCCCCTGCGCCTTAATACCGATCTGGAGCCGGAACAGCGGCGCAAACAGATTGTCGAGACGATGCGTATGGTGGGGCTATTGCCCGATCACGTGAGCTACTACCCGCATATGCTGGCACCGGGGCAGAAACAGCGTCTGGGCCTGGCCCGCGCGCTGATTTTACGCCCTAAAGTCATTATCGCGGACGAAGCGCTGGCTTCGCTTGATATGTCCATGCGCTCGCAGCTCATCAATCTGATGCTTGAATTGCAGGAAAAACAAGGCATCTCCTATATCTATGTCACGCAGCATATCGGCATGATGAAGCATATTAGCGATCAGGTATTAGTGATGCATCAGGGGGAAGTGGTTGAACGCGGCAGCACCGCCGATGTGCTCGCCTCTCCGCTACATGAGCTTACCCGCCGTTTAATCGCAGGCCATTTTGGCGAGGCGCTGACCGCTGACGCATGGCGAAAGGATCGCTAAGCGAAACAAATACCCTCAGTTCGATTCTCTGAGGGTGTTCATGCGACTGCCCAACAGCAATGTTTCAACCTCTTCTAACGCAACGGAAGGAAATAACGTGCCCTGGGTTGCCCAAATGCCTGCCGTTTTTAACGCCGGCAAATAGCGTGCGTTTTCCTGGCCACCCACCACAATCTTGTCACAATAATGCCGGATATGTTTGACGAGCAGCGGAAACGTCATTTTTTCAATTTGTGAGACAAAAAAGCTGCGATCAAGTTTTACACCGCTAAAACACCCGCAAACTAATGGCGCAGCGGTTGCGTTCCCTACGCCCAGGTCGCCCAGCCATAATGGATTAGGTTGTTTATGAAGCGCGTGTATTAAAGGATCGACTAAGACGTTATCTTGACATGAAAAATGTTCAGCGACCTGCAGCTCCACAAATAGCATGGCGTGTAGTAATGCGCGAATATCTTTGTCCTGAAGGACAAGCTGCGCCATACCCCGATCGATATTTACGATACAGAACAGGCCGTGGCGTAGAAACCAGCCATGTTTGGCCGCGATTGTCCGCAACAGATCAAGCAGAAAACGGCGCTTCTGCGAATTGTCCCATGACGAGATAACAAACTCAGGGTGTAGCGGACGAGCGGGCGACGATGCAAAATGGGTAGTGATTTCGACACCCAGTAAATCCCCCTCCATTGCCCTTATCGGCTCTGCCATAAAAAAATAGCGCATGTGACCACTCCACTTGATCTTAACTCCCTGATAATGCGCTTTTAACGCAAATCAATCAATAAAAACGATCAATATATAAAAAATGATCGAAAAAAACAATATATGTTAACTTCATGATAACTTGCTAATTTTATGTTTTGAGAATGTTCTTCTATTGCTATAAGGAAATTTACATACTACGCCAAACAACGCTAATACGACGGCAAGAGACCATCCGTAAAGCCGGGGTCTTCTTGCCAGGTAGAGGGGAAAAATCAAGGCGAGTTAATGTTGTTGCACCATCGCGAGGCATTTCATCCACTATGGCAGCGCGGCATCGCCAACCCTACTTGCGAGTTGCATCTCCGCTGCAGGCTGTCCAAATCCCCTGAACGACCTTTAAACGAATAGCAACTCTCAATAATTGATCGGCAAATCTGTAGCGAATGAGCCCCGGCGATTGGCAGAAAAGAACGGAACTAAATGCTATTTTTTTAATTCATCCTTTAATACTTTAGCCACAAGAGTCCCTTCCTCCGGCGCGGCTAGTTTAAAACGTCTTCCTGACGCAGGTGTCTGTTCTTCCTCTCCGATTAACTCATCAAGCTCTGTAATAAGTGACTTATAATATTCAATATCTTCAGTATTTCCTTCGGTCTCGGCCTGCTTTAATTTTATCAGGTAACGGGCCTTAATTTGCTCTTCCAGTTGCCTTGTTGCAAGAGAAACGCTTCGCTGTTGCCGGGATTCTTGTGACAGCACGATTTGATCGCCATCCACAAAGAAAAGTACCCCCTCTTTAACCAGAATATTACCTAAGTTATCTATATCATGCATATAAACCCCCCGGGATTCAAGAAGCGCCTCCGCCATTCGATAGTTATCTTCATCTTCAATATCGAACTCCTGACCTTGAATATATTTTGAAACTAAAACCGTAACGTCTTTACCATTAATATTCATGATGGCCGAACGAGAAAAATCCTTGTCGCCATTGGCCATGTTCAAATACTTACTGACACGATCAGGATGACAATTACGATGTTCCGGAGAGTTAACATCCACTTTTATTCCCCGCTCATTAATTGGAATCTTAACAACAAACTCATCATTTAACAGATAGACTGTCCCATAACTTCCGCTACCTATTTTATTTTTTTCAATATCATGCATGCGGATATTTTTTTTAAACTCCGACGAGTTAATAAACGCCTCTATTGCCGCTGGTTGTGATGCATCCGTCTGATCAGTATCGCCGCTCTCATCACCAGACGCCATGGCGGGCGTGGTCAGGAAGTCTATCAAACGTTGCTCAAAAGCCTCATAGATTCCATTACTACCTGCTTCGCTCGGCGGCTGGTTATCATTATCTAAAGCGGCAAGCGTAATTTCCCCATTATTATAATTAAACATCGTTTCTTTTAAAAAATCGACGCAATGTTCAGAACACTCCGTCTCGGTCACTAATACTCCATCGTAAAACATCTGTAGTAGTAACATATTTTCTTGATGTGCTAATACCTCTACAGTGTATTTATCCATTGTTTCAGGTCTGGAGGCATCAATAAGTTTAATATATCCAAGAAGGGGGCGCCATCGTGTACAGTCTTCATCTCGCCTCGAAAATGGTCGTAGCGAGAAAGGCTTCGTAATATCGGGACGCTCGTTTTTTTGGCACAGTAGATTATATATTTCTCTATAATCAGAGATTAAACTTCGACTGGTAAATATATTCCTGAAAAAATCTATGAATTTCTCATACGTTGAAAAAATATGCTCTTTTTTATTATCGATGATATCTCTTAAATACCTTTCTGATATCTGGCAACTATGATTTCCGATCTGAAATGTAAACGGCATATGCCTCATCCTCTGAAAATTTATTATAATACACATGCAAACATATAAAAACCCGATTTGTAACTACTGTAATCACCTGATTTCCAAAATTTTTCATATTAAGTATTACTCTGCATCAATAAATAGAGAAAACCTTCAGCACCTAAAAAAGAAATTATTTTTGTTAAGCATTTGATGGTTAAAATTACATGTCCATAACATCGCTAATAGGTGAGGTAAACCATTCGGATGAATATTCAGGCTTCCTACAGAACCTTTATTTGTCTGGTGGAAGGTGCATCGCTATGCGTACTTGCTATCCGTCCCGGTGTCTCTGGTTGGATGAGGCGAACCTTACACCAGCTGGTATACTGCAGCGTAGGGCCTGTCCCATTAGACTCTTTGATTTGCCAGTTTGGCCCTGGGGAGTGCTCAAAATCCTCAGGGACTTCGTTATCGTGTGGTTTTAGAACGTCACCTGCCGGAGATAGCGGCGGAAAAATAGCGTGACACACGGGGTCAGGAGTGAGATATAATTTCAGACTAATTTCGAATAATGTTGAAAAGTTGCTGTTAACCATTGTTCGTAAAAGCAAAAAATAAGCAATGACTATAAGGATTAAAGCTATGGGTTTTCTTTCCGGTAAGCGCATTCTGGTCACTGGCGTGGCCAGTAAACTGTCCATCGCCTACGGTATCGCACAGGCGATGCACCGCGAAGGAGCTGAACTGGCGTTCACCTACCAGAACGACAAACTGAAAGGCCGCGTAGAAGAATTTGCTGCCCAGCTGGGTTCCAGCATCGTTTTACCGTGTGATGTCGCTGAAGATGCCAGCATTGACGCTATGTTTGCGGAGCTGGGTAACGTTTGGCCGAAATTTGACGGTTTCGTACACTCAATTGGTTTCGCGCCTGGCGATCAGCTGGACGGCGATTATGTTAATGCGGTTACCCGCGAAGGCTTTAAAATCGCTCACGATATTAGCTCTTACAGCTTTGTTGCCATGGCGAAAGCCTGCCGCACCATGCTGAATCCGGGTTCTGCGCTGTTGACCTTGTCTTATCTGGGAGCGGAGCGCGCCATCCCGAACTACAATGTCATGGGTCTGGCGAAAGCCTCTCTGGAAGCCAACGTGCGTTATATGGCAAATGCAATGGGGCCGGAAGGCGTTCGCGTCAACGCCATCTCTGCGGGTCCAATCCGCACGCTGGCGGCGTCCGGTATTAAAGATTTCCGTAAAATGCTGGCGCATTGTGAAGCCGTTACGCCAATTCGTCGCACCGTGACCATTGAAGATGTGGGTAACTCAGCGGCGTTTCTGTGTTCCGATCTCTCGGCAGGCATTTCTGGCGAAGTCGTCCATGTTGACGGCGGGTTCAGCATTGCGGCAATGAATGAACTGGAACTGAAGTAAGCGCATTAAGTTTATTAGCGGGCGGCACGGCTGTGCTGCCCCATTCCCCTCACTCACCGCTCATCTCGTTATATAGCGTTCTGATATTTGTTATCACCTAACAATCTTTCATCCCTTTCCCGCATACGCCAGGATAATCTAGCATAAACGATCCGACGCAGAATCATTATCGATCGCCATTTCATCCTCGGGAAACCCTATGGAACAATGCCGAAAAGCGGGTAAAAGCCACTGGTATCATGAAACACAATCCACTATGTCGTCACAAGCCCCGCTTTCGCTAATGCCGGAAGCCGCGTATGTTAACGATCGATTTTTACTGGATTTAGCGGTAGCAGAAACCGCGTTGACGCCTTTTGAGTCATGGTTAAAGCCAGCTCGCCAGTTGGCGGATGTCTTATTTCCCCGCACGGTTCTCAACGACCGGCTTCATACATTTAGCGCCTATGAACGTATGAGCACCGCGCTGACCGCCGCTCAGGTATTTGGGGTTCAGCGTTTGTGCCGCTATTATGCCGCTCGTCTGGCGCCGCTACCCGGCCCTGATGCCTCAAGAGAGAGCAATCAACGGCTGGCGCAAATTACGCAATACGCTCGTCAGCTTGCCGGCTCCCCCTCCGTTATCAATACGCGGGCCCGCGAACAGCTTGCAGAGGTGGGATTAACCGCCCGGGATACCGTACTCATCAATCAGATCATTGGGTTTATCGGTTTTCAGGCGCGGGTAGCGGCGATATTTCAGGCGTTTTGTCGTCTGCCCGTGCGCGAACTGCCCGGCCAGGAGATGCAGCGCTTTGCCAGGGCCGCGCGGTTTCAAAACCCCCAGACGACATGGCAGCCCGCCGCCAGTCTGGTAGAATATCCTCCCGCCCATACCAAAGTTCAGCGGCAATATTCGTCTTCACAATGCCAAATGATGGCACCGGTACTCATGCGCGATCCGTCTTCATTCGCGTTACTCGAACGCATACTGACCAGCACATTACACACTGCGTCGCCCCCCTCTTTACTTCCACTTATCACGCTCCTCACATCACGTATCAACGGCAGCGCCGCCTGCTTTAACGAACAGGCAACCCAACCTGGCGCGTGGCGTCGCGCTGTTATCACGTTACGCCAGGAAGACGACGACATCGCTCGTTGGGAACTTGAGCCTGCGCTGACACAGGCGATACAATGGCTCACCAGAGCGCCCGATCGCTTTAGCGCCGCGCATTTTTTCCCGCTACTCACCAGGGGAGTTTCATCGGAGCAGGCCATTAATATGTTAGGCTGGTGCGGCGTGTGCGGATGGTTAAATCGTTTAAAAATCGCGTTGGGCGAAACCTATTAACTCATCCATTACAGAAAGAGCGCTTGCTGCGCCAGGCAGAATCGCGTAAAACTGTCAGCCGCTCTTTTGGCTACGAAAATAGACGAATATGTTTCAGGACAACCCGCTGCTAGCGCAGCTTAAACAGCAACTGCATTCCCAGACGCCGCGCGCTGAAGGGGTCGTAAAAGCCACGGAAAAAGGCTTTGGCTTCCTTGAGGTTGACGCGCAAAAAAGCTATTTCATTCCTCCGCCGCAGATGAAAAAAGTGATGCATGGCGATCGTATCGTCGCGGTCATCCACACGGAAAAAGAACGGGAGTCTGCCGAGCCGGAAGAACTGATCGAACCGTTCCTGACGCGCTTTGTGGGAAAAGTTCAGGGTAAAAATGACCGCCTGTCCATCGTGCCGGATCATCCGTTGCTGAAAGACGCGATTCCCTGCCGCGCCGCGCGCGGCGTTCAGCATGAGTTCAAAGAAGGTGACTGGGCGGTTGCCGAAATGCGCCGCCATCCGCTTAAAGGCGACCGTTCGTTTTACGCCGATTTAACGCAGTACATCACCTTTGCCGACGATCACTTTGTTCCCTGGTGGGTTACGCTTGCCCGCCACAACCTGGAAAAAGAAGCGCCGAACGGCGTAGCGACGGAGATGCTGGACGAAGGGCTGGAGCGCCAGGATCTTACCGCGCTGAATTTCGTCACTATCGATAGCGCCAGCACTGAAGATATGGATGACGCGCTTTATGCTGAGGAATTAGCGGACGGCAGACTCCAGCTTACGGTGGCTATCGCCGATCCTACCGCCTGGATTGCCGAAGGCAGTAAGCTGGATAACGCCGCGAAAATTCGCGCCTTCACCAACTACCTGCCGGGCTTCAATATTCCTATGCTGCCGCGTGAGCTGTCTGACGATCTGTGCTCGCTGCGCGCCAACGAAGTGCGTCCGGCGCTCGCCTGTCGCATGATAATCGCCGCAGACGGCACCATTGACGATGATATCGCCTTTTTTGCGGCCACGATCGAATCGAAGGCCAAGCTGGCGTACGACAATGTCTCCGACTGGCTGGAAAATAACGGCACCTGGCAGCCGGATAACGAAGGCATTGCCCAGCAGATTCGTCTGTTGCACCGTATTTGTCTAAGCCGCAGTGAGTGGCGTCATCATCATGCGTTAGTCTTTAAAGACCGCCCGGATTACCGCTTTGTGCTTGGCGAAAAAGGCGAAGTACTGGATATTGTGGCGGAACCGCGCCGTATCGCTAACCGTATCGTAGAAGAGTCGATGATCGCCGCTAACCTTTGCGCCGCGCGCGTACTGCGCGATAAGCTCGGTTTCGGTATTTACAACGTACATACGGGCTTCGATCCCGCGAATGCCGACGCGCTGGCCGCACTGCTGAAAACGCATGGTCTTCATGTCGATGCCGAAGAGGTGCTGACGCTGGAAGGCTTCTGTAAACTGCGTCGCGAACTGGATGCGCAGCCCTCCGGTTTCCTTGACAGCCGCATTCGTCGCTTCCAGTCTTTTGCGGAAATCAGCACCGAGCCGGGGCCGCATTTCGGTCTTGGTCTTGAGGCTTACGCCACCTGGACCTCTCCCATCCGTAAGTATGGCGATATGATTAACCATCGCCTGCTGAAAGCGGTCATCAAGGGGGAGGCTATTGCGCGTCCGCAGGAAGATATCACCCAGCAAATGGCGGAACGCCGTCGCCTGAACCGTATGGCGGAGCGCGATGTCGGCGACTGGTTATATGCACGCTTCCTTAACGATAAGGCGGGGACAAATACCCGTTTCGCGGCAGAAATTATTGACGTCAGCCGCGGTGGTATGCGTGTGCGACTGGTCGATAACGGCGCTATCGCCTTTATCCCTGCCCCGTTCCTGCACGCCGTTCGCGATGAACTGGTATGCAGCCAGGAAAACGGTACGGTACAGATTAAAGGTGAGACGGTTTATAAAGTGACGGATGTCATTGATGTCACTATTGCGGAAGTTCGCATGGAAACCCGCAGCATTATTGCCCGACCGGCAGCGTAACCACGCTTAGCTCGCTCAACGGCCTTTGCTGAGAAGGCAAAGGCCGTTTCTTTTCTTCTTCTCCCTTCCGTCATGCTCTGCGTTTAATCTTATTCAAGCGCCCCATTTCTTGTTATTTTTAGCTGGCGACTATGCTTTTTCCAGAATCTGGATTACATATGAATACATAGATAAAACAATACGTTCAGCCATAATTACCCTTATTTATAACATGGCTAACCTTTCTTTTCGGGCACCTGGCGCTTAAATGGGATGGTATGCATGATGAAACAGATTCAGGAACAAACGGCGCTAAGTCCCCTTCACTCTCACTGGCGTCTGGCTGATAACCGCAACGTGCTGTATCTCTCCCCGACAGGTGAAACGGATGCAGAAAAAACGGTTGAGCTATCGCCGGAACAAGCCGGGCGTATCCGGGAAATAACGGCGATTACGTCCAGTCTGCTGATAACGTTGTTGATAGAAAAACAGGTTACCGCTGTGCACCTGGTAGGCCGTAAGATTAATAACCGTGAATGGGCTGGCAGCCTGGCAACCTGGCCTGATACGCCTGCCGTCTCGCCAACGCAGGCGCAGGAGCTCTCTTTTGCCGAGCAAATCGTATCAGAAGCCAACTCAGTCATTGCGATACTGGATAGTCGGGGAAAAATCTGTCGATTTAATCGGTTATGCGAAGAGTACACGGGCTTAAAAGAGCAAGATGTAATTGGTCAAAGCGTCTTTAAATTATTTATGAGTCGCCGGGAGGCGGTTGCCTCCCGGCACTACATTGAGAATTTTTTTCGCAATGGCAATGCCTATGAAATCGAACGCTGGATAAAGACCCGTAAAGGCCAACGCCTGTTCTTATTTCGTAATAAATTCGTCCATAACGGCAGCGGAAAAAACGAAATTTTCCTGATCTGCGCAGGCACGGATATCACCGAAGAAAGGCGGGCTCAGGAGCGTTTACGCATACTGGCGAATACAGACACCGTCACCGGCCTGCCCAATCGCAATGCTATTCATGAATTTATTAATCATGCTATTGCCTCGGCTGGCGAGTCGCAAGTGGGTATCGTTTATCTCGATCTGGATAATTTCAAGAAAATTAATGACGCCTATGGGCATATGTTTGGCGATCAGCTCTTACAGGCCGTTTCGCTGGCGCTGTTGAGTTGTCTGGAGGAAGATCAATTGCTGGCCAGACTGGGGGGAGATGAATTCATTGTTCTCGCTGCCCATACGTCTCAGGCCGCGCTGGAAGCAGTAGCCTCACGAATCCTTACCCGTCTGCGGCAACCGTTTCGTATTGGACTCATTGAAGTTTACACGGGATGCGCCATTGGCATTTCGTTGGCCCCCCGGCACGGACAGGACAGCGAAAGTCTCATTCGCACTGCCGACACCGCAATGTATAACGCCAAAGAAGGCGGCCGCGGTCAGTTCTGCGTTTTTTCGCCGGAAATGAATCAGCGCGTATTTGACTATCACTGGCTGGATACAAACCTGCGAAAAGCGCTGGAAAACGACCAGTTACTTATTCACTATCAGCCCAAAATTACCTGGCGCGGCGAAGTACGTAGCCTGGAAGCGCTGGTACGCTGGCAATCGCCGGAACGCGGATTAATTCCGCCGCTGGAGTTCATCTCATACGCCGAAGAGTCAGGACTCATCGTCCCGCTGGGCCGCTGGGTGATTCTGGATGTGGTTCGCCAGATTGCGAAATGGCGCGATAAAGGGATTAACTTGCGCGTAGCCGTTAACTTTTCGGCGCGACAACTGGCCGACCAGACGCTTTTTACTGCGCTTAAACAGGCTTTGTACGATCTGAATTTTGAGTATTGCCCGATCGATGTCGAGCTAACGGAAAGCTGCCTGATCGAAAACGACACGCTGGCGCTATCGGTTATCCAGCAATTTAGTCAGCTCGGCGCCCAGATTCATCTGGATGATTTTGGCACCGGGTATTCTTCGCTTTCTCAACTCGCCCGGTTCCCTATTGATGCCGTTAAACTGGATCAGGCTTTCGTCAGAGATATCCATAAGCAACCGCTGTCGCAATCTCTGGTTAGGGCGATTGTCGCGGTGGCTCAGGCGCTAAATTTACAAGTGATTGCCGAAGGTGTAGAAAATGCTAAAGAAGATGCCTTCCTGACAAAAAACGGCGTCAATGAACGACAGGGCTTTTTATTCGCCAAACCTATGCCCGCCGTTTCTTTTGAACGCTGGTACAAACGTTATCAGACGAAAAAAATGCGTTAATGGCGACGATAATAGGGAGAACAGCCTGTGCAGACAGGCATAGCCCTATTTTTCCCTTCTCTTTTCAGATTAATTTCTGCATCATGAATTGAAACCTTTTCTGACATTAAGGATGACAAACATGTCTGATATCGAAGCACAACGAATTGCCGCACGCATTGATACCGTGCTGGATATCCTTGTTGCTGGCGATTACCACTCGGCCATCAATAACCTTGAAATATTGAGAGCAGAGCTGTTAGATCAGGTTAAAGACGGTATCTCGCCATCCCAGGCTCCCGGGTCGCCCTGGGAAATCTGATAGCGATTATTTGTCCGGGATGGCCGTTAGCCCTTCCCGGCTCTCTGACTGTCTGTTGACTCCTCTTAACGAATAAAATTAATACTATGAACTCCCGACAACAATCAATTTTGCAAATGGTGGTTGATAAAGGCCAGATGAGCGTTGCTGAACTGGCGAAAATTACCGGCGTATCTGAAGTCACGATTCGTCAGGATCTGAATACCCTGGAAAAGCAGAGCTATTTACGCCGTGCGCACGGTTTCGCCGTTTCGCTTGAGAGCGATGACGTAGAGACTCGCATGATGACGAACTACACGCTAAAACGCCGACTGGCGGAGTTCGCCGCCTCGCTGGTCAGTCCAGGGGAATCCGTTTTTATTGAAAATGGCAGCAGCAATGCGCTATTGGCCCGGACGCTGGCGGAACAAAAAGATGTCACGATCATCACCGTGAGCAGTTATATCGCGCACCTGCTCAAAGAGACCCCTTGCGAAGTCATTCTCCTTGGTGGAATCTATCAGAAAAAAAGTGAAAGCATGGTAGGGCCGTTGACGCGACAGTTTATCCATCAAGTGCATTTCAGCAAAGCATTTATCGGTATTGATGGCTGGCAGGCTGATACCGGTTTTACCGGACGCGACATGATGCGATCGGATGTGGTTAACGCTGTTCTGGAAAAAGGCTCAGAAGCGATTGTCCTCACCGACAGCTCCAAATTTGGCTGTGTGCATCCCTATCCCCTGGGCCCGCTCTCTCGCTTCCATCGTGTCATTACGGATTCCAAAATTTCCGCCAGCGATCAAATGCAGTTAGAACATGCGGGGCTGCTAGTCAATGTTATTGGCTCATCCGTTTAAAATATTTCCCGATGGTTTGCCCTATGGCAAATCATCCTCTCTCTAAGACTTTTCTGACATCCCAATTAAGACTATTTACCTGTTGTAACGAGCGTAACGTCGTAAAATTAATATTAGCGAAATAACAGGAAGTGACTATCACCTGCGTGATATATCCCTGCGCAATCAGGTTTCACGGAAAATCTCTTAACATGTTTTATTTTAACTATAGTTATAGTGAGCTTAATTCCGTGAATCGTTAATTCAGGAGAGAGTATTATGTTTATGACGAGCAAAAAAATGGCCGCTGCTGTGCTGGCAATCACCGTAGCAATGTCTCTGAGCGCCTGCTCAAACTGGTCCAAGCGCGATCGCAACACGGCTATTGGCGCAGGTGCGGGGGCGTTAGGCGGCGCAGTGTTAACGGACGGCAGTACATTAGGCACCCTGGGCGGCGCG
Source organism: Salmonella sp. JXY0409-18 (assembly GCF_020268625.1). Lineage (NCBI taxonomy): Bacteria > Pseudomonadati > Pseudomonadota > Gammaproteobacteria > Enterobacterales > Enterobacteriaceae > Salmonella > Salmonella sp. JXY0409-18. The sequence continues at coordinate 2,110,791 of NZ_CP084216.1, read as the reverse complement.
GCGGTCGGCGGCGTGATTGGTCACCAGGTTGGAAAATAATCCAGACGTTTAAATATTGAACGGCTCAAAATAATACGTTTATTCTTTTCAGGTCTGGATTACAAAAATAGACAAAGTTGACTTTTACGCCACGGTAATTTACAACCGTGGCGTTTTCATTAGCCGCCAGCTAATTTTACTTTCATTCCTTTAGCTTCCAGCAATGATTTTATCAAGTCGCGTTTATCACCCTGAATTTCAATAATCCCTTCTTTTACTGCCCCGCCACAGCCGCATTTTTTCTTCAGTTCAGCCGCCAGTTTGGTTAATTCCGCATCATTCATCTCGATACCGGTAATCAAACATACGCCTTTACCCTTACGGCCACTGGTTTGACGCTGAATGCGAACGATACCATCCCCTTTGGGACGAACCGGCGCCGTTTTAGGTTCTTCAATGCGCCCCGTCTGTGTTGAATAAACCAGACGACTATTGGAATCGCTCATTATGCCTCCCGTTTCAGTGACGCGTTAATATCCTTCAGCGTTTGCGCCGGATCTACCGATTGCGTAACCGGGCGGCCAATCACCATATAGTCGACGCCGGCGGATAATGCCTGTTCGGGCGTCATAATGCGTCGCTGATCGCCTGCCTCGCTGCCTGCGGGCCGAATGCCCGGCGTCACCAGCTTAAATGCAGCGCCAAAGACCTGTTTAAATCTGACCGCTTCCTGAGCGGAACAGACCACGCCATCCAGCCCGCATTGCTGCGTCAGGCGCGCCAGCCGCTCCGCATGTTCCGCCGGTGACAACATCACGCCCAGATCGCGCAGATCGCTGGTTTCCATACTGGTCAACACGGTCACGGCAATGAGCAACGGCGCATCTTTACCGAATGGCGCCAGCGCGTCGCGCGCTGCGGCCATCATTCTCGCCCCGCCAGACGCGTGAACGTTTACCATCCAGACGCCCAGGTCTGCCGCTGCGGCGACTGCCCGGGCCGTGGTGTTGGGAATATCATGAAATTTTAGATCAAGAAAGACATCAAACCCACGTTGCTGGAGATCCCGGACGAGCTGTGGGCCAAATAACGTGAACATCTCTTTGCCCACTTTTAAGCGACAATCGCGAGGATCGATTTTATCGACAAACGCCAGGGCTTTATCGCGTTCATGGTAATCCAACGCCACAACGACAGGCGATTCAGTAATAGCGCAGGAAGAAGATGAAGCAGTAAACGTCATGACCAGACCTTCTTGATGATGGGCACCGGAAGTGGCGCAAATTGGATAAACGGCGTGCATTCTACCTGCGGCGCAGGGAAATTAACAGGTTCGATTGACAACCTGATAAGCCTTGGTCGCCGATGCCAGCGTTGTTTCTAGCTTTACGTCATTAAGTATGTTGTAACTAAAGTGAAGCTTTTTTTATATACTACTGCCCATCAAGTCCGCGAATAGGTTTAATGGTCGACCATGCCCGGCAGGACGGACAGTGCCAGTACAAGGTATAGGCGGTAAAACCGCATTTCTGACAACGATACCGCGGTTTACTGCGCACCTGCTCGCCAACCATATCACGCAGTACCATCAGGCTTTCTTTCGCTCGCCCTTCTTCCGCCTCATTGAGATGGTAATCCATCAGCTTATGGAACACCCGCATGGTAGGATGTCGCTGTAGCTGACGCGTGATATAGACTTGAGCTGCGTCACTACCTTCACGCGCTTCCAGAATATCGGCAAGCATTAACTCAGCGCCAGCACCGGTATTCTCCTCAACGGCGCGACGTAAAAACTCCGCCCACTCGGCATTTTTACCGAGCTGTTGATAACAGGTTTGCAGCATCTCCAGCGTTTCGCTGACCAGCTCTTTATCCTGAACGATCACACGTTGCAGGCTTTCGACCGCTTTGGCGTAATCCCCTCTCGCCATATAAACGCGACCCATCATGATAGACACCCGGGCGCTATTTTTATCTGCGGCGGCACCTTTTTTCAGCAACGCCATCGCGCGATCCATATCGTCGTTGCCCATCTGCTGTAACGCTAACTCACAGTAAAAATGGGCGATTTCGATACGCTGTTTATCTTTGCCCAGTTTCACCAGCCGTTCTGCTACTTCGATCGCCTTTTGCCAGTCGCTGGTTAGCTGATAGATTTGCAAGAGCTGCTGTAACGCGCCTACGCGAAATTCCGTTTCGTCGGTAAGTTGGTTAAACATATCTTCCGCGCGGTCATATAAACCGGCGGCCATATAGTCGCGCCCCAGTTGCTGAACAGCCAGTAAACGCTGTTCATAGGTCAATGAAGCGCTTTCCATGAGCGTTTGATGAATACGAATGGCGCGATCGACTTCGCCTCGTGAGCGAAACAGATTACCGAGAGTGAGATGAGCCTCAACGGTGCCGGTATCCTCTTTAAGCATATCGAGGAACAGATCCACCGCTTTATCTTGTTGGTTACTCAGCAGGAAGTTAACCCCTGCGACATAATCGCGCGACAGGCGGTTAGCTTCATCCTGTTTTGTTTGTTGCGCACTTCTGCGACCCATATACCACCCATAGGCAGCGGCTACAGGCAACAGCAGAAATAACAACTCCAACATAAATGATTATTCCTTTACAACCGACGAATCGGCAGGGACCGCAACGTCGGTTGCTGGCGAAAGCTTGTTTTCCAGTCGTTTAATTTTACGTTCAGCACGGGCAAGGGAAACGCGGACCCGCAGCCAGAACAGGCCGCAAATCAGCCAGCCAATCGCAAAACCGACGGCGAACAACACAGCAAGCAACGTGGAGATACGATACTCCCCTTGCGCCAGCAGGTAGTTAAACGTCACCTGTTGATCATTCTGCGCGCCCAGCGTCACCGAAATAACAAAAATTGCCAATACCAGTAAGAAAATGAGTAAATATTTCACATTACTTCCCGTTATGTGGTTTGCGCGAATAAATCGTGTCCAACTTACCGCATCCAGCCTTCTAAATTACCATTTTCCCGCCTCGCGCGAAATGGAAATGCGCCCGCCATCAGATGATTTAAGGGCAATAGTCAGAAAATCAACCGTTGTCAGCTTTCCTGCTCGCGTTCAGCAATTTCTTGCGCTTCTTCACGAGGCGGCATAAGCGGCCCGCAAATTCGCTGCGCCAGCCAGGTCGCCAGGGTAACTAATAGCCAGGAGATGAGCGTGGCGACCACTAAATCTCGCGGCCAGTGCATTCCCAGAAGTAAACGGCTGCCCATTACGCCGGTCGCCCAGACTAACAAAAACGCGATGGTGAAAGTCCGTCTGCGCGGCCATAACAGACCCACGGCCAAAAGCGCCCAGCTCGCTGCAAACATGGTATGTCCGGAGGGAAACGCAAAACCCGTCTCTTTTTGCCAGTGCTGACGCAGGAAAACGGGGATGTTCTGTTGCCCGGCCAACTGCTCTTTCACTAAATGTCCGCGTTCTGTACGCTTTAAAGTGTAGAACTCATCGACGGGAATATGGTGCGTTTTTTCAAGCCAGACCACAAATGGCCGCGGCTCCTGTACGCGCTCCTTTACCCATGACTTCACGCCCTGCCCGACGATAATCGCCCCACCGAGAATCGCAAACAGCATAATGGCGGCGCGCAGGCGAAATCGCAGGCACCATAAGAACCATCCACAAAGAATCACATGCGTGATAACGCCCCAGGGTTTGGTCACGGTTTCCGTTATCCAGAATAGCGTTTTTAGCCACCAGACCTGATGTCCTGGCTGCCACTGCCAGCCTGATACCCATACGGCAAGCGGCATGATAAGCAACAGGGCTGCGCCTGCCGCGGTGCGCCTCGCAATTGAAAGCATGGATGCTCCTTTTATAAGTAAGTATCACAATCATAACTGAAAATTCTCGCCGGACTGGAAAATTGACAAATTTGTGCCATTCCTGAGCAATTACGTGGTAGTGATTAGGTGATGACCGCCGCCTTATGGCAAAATAGCGGGATACAATCCAACAGGCGACGACACCGCAGGCGTCAGCATAATCTGGAGAAATACATGCAGCTTAAACGTGTGGCAGAAGCCAAACTGCCAACCCCATTGGGTGACTTTCTGATGGTGGGATTTGAAGAACTGGCAACCGGACACGACCATGCCGCGCTGGTTTTTGGCGATATTTCAGGTAAAACGCCGGTCTTGGCTCGCGTTCATTCCGAATGTCTTACCGGGGACGCGCTTTTTAGTCTGCGCTGTGATTGTGGTTTTCAACTGGAAGCCGCGCTGACGCATATTGCGGAAGAAGGACGCGGTATTCTGATTTACCACCGTCAGGAAGGCCGCAATATCGGCCTGCTTAATAAAATTCGCGCTTATGCGTTACAGGATCAAGGCTATGACACGGTGGAGGCCAATCATCAGCTCGGCTTTGCCGCCGATGAGCGTGATTTCACCCTGTGCGCGGATATGTTCAAATTACTGGGCGTGGATGAAGTTCGCCTGCTGACCAATAATCCGAAGAAAGTCGAAATACTGACCGAGGCGGGAATTAATATCGTGGAACGCGTTCCGCTCATTGTGGGTCGTAATCCAAATAATGAGCATTATCTCGATACTAAAGCGGCCAAAATGGGTCACCTGCTAAACAAGTAAGCCACCGGTATTAAAGCGCGGGCCTGCCTGTTTACGGCAGGCCCGATAAACGGCTTTAGTTCAGCATATTTCTAATGACATAGTGCAATATGCCGTCATTCTGGTAGTAAGTCAGCTCGGTGGCGGTATCAATGCGACAGCGACAAGGTACCGTTTCTTTGCTGCCGTCCGATCTCGTTAACGTCACCGGAATGGTCGCGCCAGGGCGCAGGTTTTGCAGATCCGCGACATCAATCACCTCTTCCCCGGTCAGTCCCAGCGTTTTACGCGTTACGCCCAGTGGAAACTCCAGCGGCAGGATCCCCATCCCAATCAGGTTTGAGCGGTGGATACGTTCGAACGACTCGGCGATCACCACGCGAATACCTAACAGCCGCGGACCTTTTGCCGCCCAGTCACGGCTCGATCCCGACCCATACTCTTTCCCGGCAATCACCGCCAGCGGCGTTTTTTCCTGCTGGTAGAGCATCGCGGCATCATAAATCGACATCGCTTCCGTACCCGGCAAATGCCGCGTCATCCCACCTTCGACGCCGGGCAGCATTTCGTTGCGAATACGAATATTGGCGAACGTACCGCGCATCATCACTTCATGGTTGCCGCGCCGTGATCCATAGGAGTTAAAATCCTTCCGCTCAACGCCGTGGTTTTGCAGATAGCGTCCGGCGGGACTGTCCGGCTTGATACTGCCGGCCGGGGAAATATGGTCGGTCGTCACCGAATCCCCCAGCATCGCCAGGATACGCGCGCCGTGGATATCTTTGACTGGCGCAGGCTGGGCCTGCATTTCATCAAAGAAAGGCGACAGGCGAATATAGGTTGAATCCGACTGCCAGCCGTAGGTATCGGACGATTCAACCTGAATCGATTTCCATTCTTCCGTGCCCTCAAACACTTCCGCATACTCTTTACGGAACATATCCGATGATACCAGTTCAACGGCGCGGGCAATTTCCTGCGCCGAAGGCCAGATATCCTTCAGGTATACCGGATCGCCTTTACGATCATACCCCAGCGGGTCTGTCGCGAGGTTAATATTCATGTTTCCGGCCAGCGCATACGCGACCACCAGCGGCGGCGACGCCAGCCAGTTCGTTTTCACCAGCGGATGGATACGCCCTTCAAAATTTCGGTTACCGGAAAGCACGGCCCCTACCGTCAGATCGCCTTTTTTAATCGCGGTCTCAATAGGCTCCGGCAACGGACCGGAGTTCCCGATACAGGTCGTACAGCCATAACCGACCAGGTTAAAACCGAGCTCATCCAGATAAGGCGTAAGTTTGGCCTGCGCCAGATAGTCAGATACCACTTTTGACCCCGGCGCCAGAGAAGCCTTGACCCACGGTTGACGCTTCAACCCCAGCGTTACTGCCTTTTTCGCCAGTAATCCCGCAGCCATCAGCACGCTGGGATTCGAGGTATTCGTACAGGAGGTGATGGCGGCAATGACGACAGCGCCATCAGGAAGCTGATATGGCTGTCCGTTCATCGTATAGTCAACCGGCTGGCGATCTCTTTGCGCGGTATTCAGCTCCAGCTCGGCGCTGGCGGCAAAGGCTTTCGGCACATCGCCTAACGCTACGCGATCCTGCGGCCGTTTCGGCCCGGCCAGGCTGGCCTCGACATCGCCCATATCCAGTTCCAGCGTACTGGTAAATACCGGTTCGTCTCCGGGATTACGCCACATTCCCTGCGCCTTCGCGTAGGCTTCAACCAGCTCGACCAGATCGTCGCTACGTCCGCTTAATCGCATATATTCCAGGGTGATGGCGTCAATAGGGAAGAAACCACAGGTTGCGCCATATTCCGGCGACATATTAGCGATGGTCGCGCGATCCGCCAACGGCAGCGAATCCAGACCATCACCATAAAATTCAACAAATTTACCCACGACGCCATGCTTACGCAGCATTTGCGTGACGGTTAGCACCAGGTCAGTGGCAGTGATCCCCTCCCGAAGTTTACCGGTTAACTTAAAGCCGACGACATCCGGGATAAGCATCGACACGGGCTGACCAAGCATCGCCGCTTCCGCTTCAATACCGCCCACGCCCCACCCCAATACGCCCAGACCATTAATCATGGTCGTATGGGAGTCAGTCCCCACCAGCGAGTCCGGGTAAGCAATCCACTCCCCGTCCTGTAATTCGCTCCAGACGGCTTTACCCAGGTATTCCAGGTTAACCTGATGGCAAATGCCGGTTCCGGGTGGCACCACGCTGAAACGACTGAATGCCTGCTTTCCCCATTTCAGGAACATATAACGCTCATGGTTACGCTCCATTTCCAGCCGCACGTTTTCTTCAAACGCATCGTCATCGCCGAAATGATCGACCGTCACAGAGTGGTCAATAACCAGATCAACCGGCGATAACGGGTTCACTTTCGACGTATCGCCGCCGAGGCGTTTAACGGCTTCACGCATCGCCGCCAGGTCGACAACGGCAGGCACGCCGGTAAAGTCCTGCATCAGGACACGGGCGGGCCGCCAGGCAATTTCACGATCGGCATGGGCATTTTTAAGCCAACCGGCCAGCGCCTGAATATCTTCATCAGTCACAGATTCGCCGTCCTGCCAGCGCAACAGGTTTTCCAGTAACACTTTAAGTGATTTGGGCAAACGGGCGATATCGCCCAGGGATTTGGCAGCCAGCGGCAGACTGTAGTAATGATACGTTTTATCTTTGGCCTGCAATGTATCCTTACTGGCTTCTCGTAGGGTTGACGACATAGCTCCTCCTTAAATGACAGGGTTGCGTTACCCTGATTCTCCACAGGGTTGTATTAAAGATAACACAAACAAAATGTAACGTTTTGATAACAACCCAAATTGCTAAAAGAGGAGAAACCTAACAGGCGAGGAGCGAAGATGAAAAAGCCCGATAAATAGCGCATTATCGGGCTTTGACGAGATTAGACGGCAATCCAGATTAACTCGGCCCAGAACAGTAGCGATAATATAAACGCGCCAGTCCATGACCAATACTTTATATTTGACGTTAACATAGGCGACACCAACTGTGTTTAATCAATACTGAGAGGCGCTCAGCACACGGTTGCTGCGGTGTAATAAGACAGCGTTAATAAAACAATAACGCCAATAAAAAGACGGATATTATTTTTGTGACACCTCATCAGCAAAAGCATCAATAAATGCCCGCTGCTGCGGTGTGAGCGTCCAGTGTTGCGGAACAGACCGAAAAACGGTCGTATCCGGGGTGTTATCATCGTCACAAGATTGAATCGGGGGCGCGACCACGCGCTCGCGTTCCGACGTAATGCTCACTTAACCCCACCAATGCCAGATAACAAGCGCTACCACTACCCAGAACAACGCAGAACCCACAAAAACCGCCAGCCATGCTTTACGTTTGAGCTCAGGGTCGCGGCGCGGTTCCTGGTTTTCAGAAGGCATTACTAACCTCATGCTATCGGTATCACTTATCATTTCAGCACCAAACAATCGGTACAATTAATCATCAGATGAGACAAATCCTAAATAAACTTTAGTCAAAAATCCAGTCAATTTACGAATCGTTGCCAGTGAATAAATCAATCTTTTGACTCAAGATAACTATTTGGAAAAAGAAACTGGCGGGACGGGTAATTCAACACTATTTTGCTGATCATTACCCGTAATACTTTGAGGGATATTGCAAAAAGCGGCTTTGTCTGCCATGCCACTACGACGCAAACCGACGGTGCTATTACTTTTCAGGCAGCTTTATATCCTGAAACATCGCTTCAATTTCTTCATTAGAACGCAACGCCACCGCCGTATCCACCACATCACGCGTCAGATGCGGCGCAAAACGCTGGATAAAATCGTACATATAGCTGCGTAAAAAAGTACTACGGCGAAAACCAATTTTTGTGGTGCTGTGGCTAAAAATATCGTGCGCGTCAATCCGCACTAAATCAGGATCGGCAAGCGGATCGACCGCCATGCTGGCAATGACGCCAACGCCCAGCCCCAACCTGACATACGTTTTAATCACATCCGCATCGGTTGCAGTAAAGACGATCCGCGGCGTTAACCCTGCGCGATTAAAAGCGGTATCCAGTTCGGAACGCCCGGTAAAGCCGAAGGTATACGTCACCAGCGGATACTTCGCCAGCGCTTCAATCGTTACGGAAGACGTTGCCGCCAATGGATGATCCGGCGTCACCACTATCGAACGGTTCCAGTGATAGCATGGCAACATCACCAGATCGTCATATAAATGCAGCGCTTCCGTGGCAATCGCGAAATCGGCGTTCCCTTTCGATACCGCTTCCGCAATCTGCGTTGGCGACCCCTGGTGCATATGCAGCGAAACGCGCGGATAACGCTCGATGAAGCCTTTAATCACGCCTGGCAATGCGTAACGCGCCTGAGTATGGGTAGTGGCAATATAGAGCGAGCCTTTATCCGGCCAGGTGTGCTCGCCGGCGACCGACTTAATGGCATCGACTTTGGAAAGCACCTCACGCGCAATACGAATAATCTCCTGTCCTGCGGGCGTCACCTGAGTCAGATGCTTACCGCTGCGGGCGAAAATCTGGATGCCAAGCTCATCTTCCAGCATCCTAACCTGCTTGCTGATCCCCGGCTGGGAAGTATACAACCCCTCAGCGGTAGAGGAGACGTTAAGGTTATGATTAACCACTTCAACAATGTAACGAAGCTGCTGCAATTTCATAATACATCATCCAGATTAGCGCCATCAGGCCATCGTTTATCTGCAGACTTAATCGGGCTGCTAATACGATTTAATAATAAAAAAGGTGTTAACTATAACCACTATATCATTTATATCTGAACTGTATAGCCAGCGCGATAAAATAATAAGGCCGCTATACCCAAAATAATTCGAGTGCTTAAAGGCGGCAAGAGAGTGAGTCCCCAGGAGCATAAGGTGACTGGGATGAGCGACAAATCTGCCGGGAGCAGATTTGAACGTCGCGTGCGACGGCCCGTCAGGACGAGGCCCATGGATGGGCCGAGTAATCCGTAGCCAACACATAAGCCACTTTAAATATGAAGGGTATATAAAAAAGGGCCGCTTACGCGGCCCGCTTGACTATAGTGACGACAGGCAGGGGTTATTTCTTGCCTTCAACCCACTTGCCGTCGACGAAGAACGCTGACCATCCCGTCGCCTTCCCGTCTTTTTCCGCCGCAACGTACTGCTGTTTTGTTTTGCGGCTAAAGCGAACAACGGTTTTATTACCTTCTGGATCCTGCTGCGGCGCATCCGCCAGATAACGCAGTTTTTCCGGCAGGCGATCGCGGAACCGGTAAAGCTCCTCGACTAATGGCGCGCGCGTTTCGCGTGATTTCGGGAACGTGTTGGCCGCCAGGAATATCCCTGCGGCGCCATCGCGCAGCACAAAGTACGCGTCCGATTTTTCACACGGCAGTTCCGGCAATGGAACAGGATCTTCCTTCGGCGGCGCAACTTCGCCGTTACGCAAGATCTTACGGGTGTTTTTACATTCGTCGTTAGTACAGGCCATGTACTTACCAAAACGCCCCATTTTCAGGTGCATTTCGGAACCACATTTCTCACACTCAACGATCGGACCGTCATACCCTTTGATGCGGAACTCGCCTTCTTCAATCTCGTAGCCGTCACAGGTCGGGTTATTACCACACACATGCAATTTACGCTTCGGATCGATCAGATAGCTGTCCATCGCCGTACCACACTTCTGACAGCGACGCTTGGCGCGCAGGGCGTTGGTTTCGGCGTCGTCGCCTTCCAGCACGTTCAGAACTTCATTTTCCGGCACCAGGTTAATGGTCGTTTTACAACGCTCTTTCGGCGAAAGCGCATAACCTGAACATCCAAGGAAAACCCCCGTACTGGCAGTACGAATTCCCATTTTACGGCCACAGGTTGGACAGTCGATGCTGGTCAGCACCATCTGGTTAGGGCGCATCCCCCCTTCTTCCGGATCTTTCTCGGCTTTATCGAGCTGCTGAGTAAAATCGCTGAAGAAGTTATCCAGTACCGCTTTCCACTCGGCCTGGTGATTTGCAACCTGATCCAGACTATCTTCCATCTGCGCGGTAAAATCGTAGTTCATCAATTCGCGGAAGTTTTCTTCCAGCCGATCGGTGACGATTTCACCCATTTTTTCCGCATAGAAACGACGGTTTTCAACGCGAACATAGCCGCGATCCTGAATGGTCGAGATAATCGACGCATAGGTAGACGGACGACCAATACCGCGCTTCTCAAGCTCTTTAACCAGAGAAGCCTCGCTAAACCGGGCTGGCGGTTTAGTAAAGTGCTGAGCAGGCGTCAATTCAAGTAGCGTCAGCGCATCGCCCTTATTCACGGCAGGCAATGTGCGATCTTCATCGCCTTTACGCAGCGCCGGCATCACTTTTGTCCAGCCGTCAAAGCGCAAAATACGCCCACGCGCTTTCAGGCGGAACTCGCCTGCGCCAACGGTAAGCGTAGTAGAGTCATATTGTGCTGGCGTCATCTGACAGGCGACAAACTGACGCCAAATTAGTTGATACAACTTCTGCGCGTCAGCCTCCATGTCTTTCAGCGACTCCGCCATGACAGCAACGTCGGAAGGACGGATCGCTTCGTGCGCTTCCTGAGAGTTTTCTTTGCTGGCGTACTGGTTCGGGTTATCCGGCAGGTATTTCTTGCCGAAATTATCGCCAATATAACCGCGCACCATGTTGACCGCATCCTGACTCAGGTTGGTGGAGTCTGTACGCATATAGGTGATGTAGCCCGCCTCATACAGACGCTGCGCCATCATCATGGTTTTCTTCACGCCAAAGCCCAGCCGGGTGCTGGCCGCCTGCTGTAGCGTGGAGGTGATAAACGGCGCGCCTGGCTTGCTGCTGGTCGGCTTGTCTTCTCGCTCCAGCACGCTATAGCTGGCTTTTTCCAGCAAGCTGACGGCGGCAAGCGTCTGCTCGCGATTTACCGGCCGGAATGGCTTGTCGTTCTGATGCGTGACCTGTAGCGGTAGCGCCTCGCCAGACGGCGTCGTCGTATTAGCGTCAATTTCCCAGAACTCTTCCGGAACAAACGCTTTAATCTCGCGCTCGCGCTCAACGACCAGACGGACCGCGACAGACTGAACGCGACCTGCCGACAAACCACGGGCGATCTTTTTCCACAGCAACGGCGAGACCATATAGCCTACCACGCGGTCCATAAAGCGGCGCGCTTGCTGGGCGTTGACCCTGTTAATGTTCAGCTCGCCCGGCTGTTCAAACGCCTGGCGAATGGCATTTTTGGTTATTTCGTTAAAGACTACGCGACTGTAGCGCGCGTCATCGCCGCCGATCACTTCCCGCAGGTGCCATGCAATGGCTTCCCCTTCGCGGTCAAGGTCGGTTGCGAGATAGATGTGGTCGGCTTTTTCCGCCAACTGTTTCAGTTCAGAGACGACCTTCTCTTTACCGGGCAGCACTTCATAGTGCGCATCCCAGTTGTGCCACGGATCAACCCCCATACGGTTGACGAGAGCGCCACGTTCATCCTTTTTGGGCTTTTTAGCCGTTTTGGTGGAGGTAGAGTCGGCGCTCTTTTTAGCTGCTGAGCCACTGGTCGGCAAATCACGGATATGACCCACGCTGGATTTCACCACGTAGTCATTACCCAGATACTTGTTGATCGTTTTGGCTTTTGCCGGGGACTCAACGATGACAAGAGCTTTACCCATATTCACCTTTACCTAAGTTGATTCTTCCAGGAATGCGTCGCACGTTGATTCACCTTCCACTGGCGACGAGACAACGATATATGGTCTCTGCGTCTGCGGATATCAACCCCTTGTACTGGCTTTGTGTACGAAATGTAACCCTCAGGTGACTGAGTTAACAGGCTTTTTTGCACACACGCGCTATAGCACGACGGAATTTTGGTCGAATGTCAAGCAATTCTGTTGCCAGATTGACGAAAGCGTCACACTGTACCTGATAAAATTCGATACGCAACTTTATTAGCATGCAAAAACAAATCTTGCCAGTGAACGCAACATGACAAATCCATCAATTTCCTGTGAGAATATTTGCCCATCAGAAGTGCTCAGCGTAGACTAATCTCCTTGTTTAAGGAGTAAAAAATGCATAAAGAGACGCAACCTATCGATCGCGAAACACTGTTGCTTGAAGCCAACAAAATTATTCGGGAACATGAAGACACGATGGCAGGTATTGTCGCCACCGGCGTAACGCAGAGAAATGGCGTGCTGGTTTTCAGCGGCGATTACTTTTTAGACGAGCAAGGGTTACCGACCCCTAAAAGCACCGCGGTGTTTAACATGTTTAAACACCTGGCGCATGTGCTGTCTGAGAAGTATCACCTGGTGGATTAATCCATGCCGGATGGCGCTGAATGCCATCCGGCAATAGCGGTTTACATCAACGGTTTTTGTCCACGCTGCCACCAGCGCAGCAGCAGCCGATCCGCGCTTTCCGCCGCGCTGCCGGTAACACGATCGATCAGTTTTTTACGCTGCATATAGCGCACATTCAGCACCTCACGCCCTTCCATCAGGCCGAGGATAACCTCATCGCTGGTGTTAATCTCATCAACCAGTCCTTTCTCCAGCGCCTGCTGACCGTACCAGTGTTCGCCCGTGGCGACCTGTTCAATGTCCAGAGCCGGACGCATCCGCTGCACAAACTCTTTGAACAGATGGTGCGTTTCGTTGAGATCTTCACGAAACTTCTGCCGCCCTTCTTCCGTATTCTCGCCTAACAATGTCAGGGTACGTTTGTACTGCCCTGCGGTATGCAGTTCAATATCAATGTCTTTACTTTTGAGAAAGCGGTTAAAGTTCGGAATTTGCGCGACAACACCAATTGACCCCACAATAGCGAACGGCGCCGCAATAATTTTTTCCGCCACGCAGGCCATCATGTAGCCTCCGCTTGCCGCGACTTTATCCACCGTCACGGTCAGCGGAATATTTTTATCGCGCAGGCGCTGCAATTGCGATGCCGCCAGGCCATAGCCATGCACAACGCCGCCGGGGCTTTCCAGACGCACAACCGCCCGATCGCCGGGTTTCGCCACTGCCAGCACCGCCGTGACCTCTTCGCGTAACGCATTAACTTCGTGAGCGTCCATACTGCCTTTGAAATCTATCACCCATACGCGCGGTTTGTCCGATGTCGCAATGTCCCCCAGCTTCGCTTTCGCTTTGGCGGCTTTCGCCTCCTGCTTATGCTTTTTTTTCTGCGCTTTATGCCACAGTTTTTGCTGATGGCCATCCATCAACGCCGCAGCAAGGTCATCCTTCATCTCCTGATACTGCTCGCTCAAATTGGTCACGCGCAGCTCGCCGCGCTGACGTTTGCGTTGCGTAGCATTCACGATCAGCAACACAATGACGGCAATGGCCACCACAACAGTGACGATTTTTGCCAAAAATAAGCCATATTCAGACAACAATTCCACGACTCCCACCTTGATTAAATAACGCGACTTGCGCTCAGTGTACAACAGGCATCGAAGCCAGTCTCTCTTCATCCGTATGCCTGTTGAGGAAGAAAAAGTATGACAAGACGTTCATTTTACGGCGTTATCGCCCCTGTCTGATTGAAAAAAAAGGCGCTTTCAGGCATAAACCCGAAAAGTTAACGCGAAGATAAGACAACCTGGCAGGACGGTGCACCACGCCGTTGAGGAGTAGCCATGCATTACCAACCGAAACAAGATCTATTGCAAAACCGCATTATTCTGGTCACTGGCGCCAGCGATGGCATTGGGCGGGAAGCCGCGCTTACGTATGCGCGTTACGGCGCAACGGTGATTCTGCTGGGACGCAACGAAGAGAAACTGCGTCGGGTCGCGCAGCACATTGCTGACGAGCAACATGTTCAACCACAGTGGTTTACGCTCGATCTGCTGACCTGCACCGCTGAAGAGTGCCGGCAAGTGGCCGACCGCATCGCCGCGCACTATCCCCGCCTGGATGGCGTCCTGCACAATGCCGGGTTACTGGGGGAAATCGGTCCAATGAGCGAACAAGATCCGCAGATCTGGCAGGATGTCATGCAGGTAAACGTTAACGCCACCTTTATGCTCACCCAGGCGCTGTTACCGTTATTATTGAAGTCCGATGCCGGCTCGCTGGTCTTTACGTCATCAAGCGTTGGCCGTCAGGGGCGCGCCAACTGGGGCGCCTATGCCACCTCGAAGTTTGCTACTGAAGGAATGATGCAGGTGCTGGCGGACGAATACCAGAACCGTTCTCTACGTGTTAACTGCATTAACCCGGGCGGCACGCGCACCGGTATGCGCGCCAGCGCCTTTCCGACGGAAGATCCACAGAAATTAAAAACGCCTGCCGATATTATGCCGCTTTACCTGTGGCTTATGGGCGACGACAGTCGTCGTAAAACCGGTATGACCTTTGACGCCCAACCGGGCCGTAAACCAGGAATCGCCCAATGAGTGATGAACGCTATCAGCGGCGCCAGCAGAAGGTAAAAGATCGGGTTGACGCCCGCGTCGCCCAGGCACAGGAAGAGCGCGGTATTATTATCGTGTTTACTGGCAATGGTAAGGGCAAAACCACGGCGGCTTTCGGGACTGCCGCCCGCGCCGTAGGACACGGTAAAAGCGTAGGCGTGGTGCAATTTATTAAGGGCACCTGGCCCAACGGCGAGCGTAATCTGCTGGAACCGCATGGCGTCGAATTTCAGGTGATGGCAACGGGATTTACCTGGGAGACGCAAAATCGCGAGGCAGACACCGCAGCATGTATGGCCGTTTGGCAGCATGGGAAAAGGATGCTGGCCGACCCGCTGCTTGATATGGTGGTACTGGATGAGCTGACCTATATGGTGGCGTATGACTATTTGCCGCTGGAAGAGGTCATAAGCGCGCTAAACGCGCGCCCTGGTCACCAGACGGTGATTATTACAGGTCGCGGCTGTCATCGGGATATTCTTGATCTTGCGGATACCGTCAGCGAACTGCGTCCGGTTAAACATGCTTTTGACGCGGGCGTAAAAGCCCAGATGGGAATTGATTATTAACCGTAGGCCGGATTAAGGCGTTTGCGCCGCCATCCGGCACAAACCCTCTTGTCTGATGATTCTCGGCCTATAGACCGCGGTAGAGATTACCCGTTGTTATTACGCCCACCGGAGCGGCGTCCGCCAGCTATCTGGCTGTGGCGTTTTACCGCCCGACGGATCTGGTTCGCTTTCATACGACGACGGTCTTTTTCGACGGCAACCTTCGACGAGGTTTCCGGCGGGAGCTCTACCAGACCACGCAGATAGTTCGTTTGCGCGAGGTCGAGCTCAGTCCAGCCGCCGCGCGGCAGGCCTTTCGGCAGCGGGATATCGCCGTAACGAACGCGGATCAGACGACTGACCTGAACGCCTACCGCTTCCCACAGTCGGCGAACTTCGCGGTTGCGCCCTTCCGTCAGCGTTACGTTATACCACTGGTTAATGCCTTCGCCGCCGCTGAATTTAATGGTCTTAAATGCCGCCGGACCATCTTCCAACTGTACGCCACGGCTTAAATCACGCAGTTTCGATTCATCCACCTGACCGAACACGCGCACGGCATATTCACGTTCAACTTCACGACTAGGGTGCATCAGGCGGTTCGCCAGTTCACCGTCGGTGGTAAACAACAATAGCCCGCAGGTGTTGACATCCAGACGTCCTACCGCAATCCACCGCGCGCCGCGCAGTTTCGGTAAGCGATCAAAAACGGTTGGCCGCCCTTCAGGGTCATTGCGGGTACACAGTTCACCTTCTGGTTTGTAATAGGCCAGAACGCGACAAATTTGTTCCGCCGACTCTTTCACCGAAATCAGGTGACCGTCGATACGGATTTTCAAACCGGGAGTGACTTCAACACGATCGCCAAGCGTGGCGATTTTACCGTCAACGCTGACACGTCCCGCTTCAATAATGGATTCGATTTCACGGCGAGAGCCGTGGCCAGCGCGCGCCAGCACTTTTTGTAACTTTTCGCTCATAGAGCTTCCTTCAGGTGTCGCCTTCACAGGCGTCGAACAGGAGAATGAACGGCGCGTTGCCGCGCCATTTTAAGGCCGCGTAGTATACAGGCTTACACCCTTATAAGAAAGGTGTAACGTCGCCGACGCCTTCGCGCAGCACCACCGGGGAGTCATTGGTCAAATCGATTACCGTGGTAGGCTGTTGACCGAGGTAACCGCCGTGGATGATCAGATCCACCTGCTTCTCCAGCCGATCTTTAATCTCCTCCGGGTCCGACTCGGTAAAGTCGCTGCCAGGCAGCATCAACGACGTCGAGAGCATCGGTTCGCCCAGCGTATCCAATAACGCCAGCGCAATCGGGTTTGACGGTACGCGCAGGCCGATGGTTTTACGCTTTTCCTGCAACAGACGGCGCGGCACCTCTTTTGTCCCCTTCAGGATAAACGTGTAATTACCCGGCGTATTGTTTTTCATCAGACGAAACGCCACGTTGTCGACGTAGGAGTAGGTCGACAACTCGGACAAATCGCGGCACATCAGCGTGAAGTTGTGGCCGTCCGGCAGATGACGGATGCGGCAAATGCGCTCCATTGCGCCTTTGTCTTCAATTTTACAACCCAGGGCATAGCCGGAATCGGTTGGATAAACAATAACACCGCCTTTACGCACAATGTCGACGGCCTGATTAATCAGCCGTTGCTGTGGGTTATCCGGATGGATATAAAAAAACTGGCTCATACTTCCCTCACTGTGATATTTGCGGCTGTTCCCATGTCTGCCATACGCCTTCAACGCCAGCGGGCAGCCAGAGTTTACGCCCCAACTCAATCCACGGGCAGGGCTGATGGAAATCAGATCCAAGCGATGCCCATAAATGATGCTGACGCGCAAGCGTCGCCAGTTGGGTGCGTTCATTGGGCGATTGTTGGCACTGCGCCACTTCCATCGCGTCGCCGTGATGGTCGGCAAAATGCGCCACTAATCTTTTCAGCCACTTAGCGCTAAGGTCGTAGCGTCCCGGATGGGCCAACACCGCCTTACCGCCAGAATGATGAATGACATCAATAGCTTGTTCTATTGTACACCACTGCGGCGGAACGTAACCGGTTTTCCCACGCGCGAGATATTTTTTAAAAACATCCGCCATGGTCGCGGCTTTGCCGCACTCCACCAGAAAGCGGGCGAAGTGGCCGCGCGTCACCGCGCCGCCATTGGCCAGTCTCAGTGCCCCTTCCCACGCGCCGGGAATATGGGCTTTTTCCAGACGCTCCGCAATGAGCCGACCACGCGCCTGACGCCGCTGTGTCTGCTGCGCCAGAAAATCGCGCATTGCCGGGTGCGCAATATCAATATTCAGACCCACAATGTGAATCTCATGATTCTCCCAGACCGTTGAAATCTCCACGCCGGGAATAAGATTCAGGGCCAGCCCGGAACGTGAAATTTCTTCTCTTGCCGCAGGAATCGCGGCTGTGGTGTCATGATCGGTAATCGCCAGCGTGCCGACTCGCATCTCTACCGCACGGTGTACTAATGTTTCTGGCGTCAACAGTCCATCGGACGCCGTGGTATGACTGTGCAGATCGTAAATCACTGCGTAATTCGTGTCGCTCAAGGCGGCTCCCATAGAGATAAAGGTATGTCATGTACATCATAACGGTTCCGGCAAATATACTGAAATAGGTGTTGACATTATTCCATCGAACTAGTTAACTAGTACGAAAGTTCACATGAAGAGGGTATCTAAAATGGCAGCGACATTTGCATTACACGGTTGGTGGCGCACTTCCTGATAGCGGGCGGTGTATGAACAGCTGTAATCAGCCAAACGATACCCGGCCCGCCTGTTAAGCGGGCTTTTTTTTGAACAAAATAATGAGAATAACCATGCAAACACTAAAACCCACGCTCGAACTGTTGACCTGCGATGCCGCCTACCGGGAAAACCCAACGGCGCTTTTTCACCAGGTCTGCGGCGATCGCCCGGCAACGCTGCTGCTGGAATCCGCGGATATCGACAGTAAAGATGATTTAAAAAGCCTGCTGCTGGTAGATAGCGCGCTGCGCATTACCGCTTTAGGTGACACTGTCACCATTCAGGCGTTATCTGATAATGGCGCCTCGTTATTGCCGCTACTGGATACCGCCCTGCCCGCTGGCGTGGAGAACGAAGTCCTGCCTGCCGGTCGCGTTCTACGCTTCCCGCCCGTCAGCCCATTATTAGATGAAGACGCCCGTTTATGCTCTCTGTCGGTATTTGATGCGTTCCGCCTATTACAGGGGGTGGTGAACATACCAACGCAAGAGCGGGAGGCTATGTTTTTCGGCGGTCTGTTTGCCTACGACCTGGTCGCTGGCTTTGAAGCGCTGCCACACCTTGAGGCTGGCAATAACTGCCCGGACTACTGCTTTTATTTAGCGGAAACGCTAATGGTGATAGATCATCAGAAAAAAAGCACCCGTATTCAGGCCAGTCTGTTCACCGCCAGTGACCGGGAAAAACAGCGCCTGAACGCCCGCCTGGCGTACCTTAGCCAACAGTTAACCCAGCCTGCGCCGCCGTTGCCGGTGACGCCGGTGCCGGACATGCGCTGTGAATGCAATCAGAGCGATGACGCGTTCGGCGCGGTGGTACGCCAGTTGCAAAAAGCCATCCGCGCGGGCGAGATATTTCAGGTGGTGCCGTCGCGCCGCTTTTCACTGCCCTGCCCGTCGCCGTTGGCTGCCTACTACGTGCTGAAAAAAAGCAATCCCAGCCCGTATATGTTCTTTATGCAGGATAATGATTTCACGCTTTTCGGCGCGTCGCCGGAAAGCTCGCTGAAATATGACGCCACCAGCCGTCAGATTGAGATTTATCCCATCGCGGGTACCCGTCCACGCGGTCGCCGCGCCGATGGTACGCTGGACAGAGATCTCGACAGCCGTATTGAGCTGGACATGCGTACCGACCATAAAGAGCTTTCCGAACATCTGATGCTGGTCGATCTGGCGCGCAATGACCTGGCGCGCATCTGTACGCCGGGCAGTCGCTACGTTGCCGATCTGACAAAAGTTGACCGCTATTCGTACGTGATGCATCTGGTTTCCCGGGTGGTGGGCGAACTGCGTCACGATCTCGACGCTCTGCACGCCTATCGCGCCTGCATGAACATGGGCACCCTGAGCGGCGCGCCGAAAGTACGCGCCATGCAGTTGATTGCCGATGCGGAAGGACAGCGCCGCGGCAGCTATGGCGGCGCTGTCGGTTACTTCACCGCCCACGGCGATCTGGACACCTGTATTGTTATCCGCTCCGCGCTGGTGGAGAACGGTATCGCCACCGTACAGGCGGGCGCCGGAATCGTGCTGGACTCTGTTCCGCAGTCTGAAGCCGATGAAACCCGTAATAAAGCGCGCGCCGTATTGCGTGCTATCGCCACCGCGCATCATGCACAGGAGACCTTCTGATGGCTGATATTCTGCTGCTCGATAACATCGACTCGTTTACCTGGAACCTGGCAGATCAGCTACGGACCAACGGTCATAACGTGGTGATTTACCGTAACCATATTCCGGCGCAGACCCTTATCGATCGCCTGGCGACAATGAAAAATCCGGTGCTAATGCTCTCCCCCGGTCCGGGCGTTCCCAGCGAGGCAGGCTGTATGCCGGAGCTGCTGACCCGACTACGCGGCAAGTTACCGATCATCGGCATTTGTCTGGGGCATCAGGCGATTGTCGAAGCTTACGGCGGTTATGTCGGTCAGGCGGGAGAAATCCTGCATGGCAAAGCCTCCAGCATTGAGCATGACGGTCAGGCGATGTTCGCCGGGCTGGCGAATCCGCTACCGGTCGCGCGTTATCATTCGCTGGTCGGCAGTAATGTTCCTGCCGGGCTGACCATTAACGCCCATTTCAACGGCATGGTGATGGCGGTACGTCATGATGCGGATCGCGTTTGCGGTTTTCAATTTCATCCTGAGTCCATACTGACGACACAGGGCGCGCGTCTGCTGGAGCAAACATTAGCCTGGGCGCAGCAAAAGCTGGAACCGACCAACACCCTACAGCCGATTCTGGAGAAACTCTATCAGGCGCAAACTCTGACGCAACAAGAGAGCCATCAGTTGTTTTCGGCGGTCGTCCGCGGCGAACTTAAGCCTGAACAGCTCGCCGCCGCGCTGGTGAGCATGAAAATTCGCGGCGAGCATCCCAATGAAATTGCCGGCGCCGCCACTGCGTTGCTGGAAAATGCCGCTCCGTTCCCGCGCCCGGAGTATCTGTTTGCGGATATCGTTGGTACCGGCGGCGATGGCAGTAACAGTATCAATATCTCTACCGCCAGCGCCTTTGTCGCGGCGGCCTGTGGACTGAAAGTGGCGAAACACGGCAACCGCAGCGTGTCCAGCAAATCGGGGTCATCCGATCTGCTGGCGGCGTTCGGTATTAATCTGGATATGAACGCCGATAAATCACGTCAGGCGTTAGATGAACTGGGCGTCTGTTTCCTGTTCGCGCCGAAATATCACACCGGATTCCGTCACGCGATGCCGGTTCGCCAACAGTTAAAAACGCGAACCCTGTTCAACGTACTCGGCCCGCTGATCAACCCGGCGCATCCGCCGCTGGCATTGATTGGCGTCTATAGTCCGGAACTGGTGCTGCCGATTGCGGAAACCTTACGGGTACTGGGCTATCAGCGCGCGGCGGTAGTACATAGCGGCGGCATGGATGAGGTTTCGCTCCATGCGCCGACGATTGTCGCGGAGCTGCATGACGGCGAAATTAAAAGCTATCAACTTACGGCGGAGGATTTTGGCCTGACGCCTTACCATCAGGATCAGTTGGCTGGCGGCACGCCGGAAGAAAACCGTGACATTCTGACGCGGTTATTACAAGGTAAAGGCGATGCCGCGCATGAGGCCGCCGTCGCCGCCAACGTGGCGATGCTGATGCGTCTGCATGGTCAGGAAGATCTCAAAGCCAACGCGCAAGCCGTGCTTGATGTTCTGCGCAACGGCACCGCATATGACAGAGTCACCGCACTGGCGGCAAGAGGGTAAATAATGCAAACCGTTTTAGCGAAAATCGTCGCAGACAAGGCGATTTGGGTAGAAGCCCGCAAACAGCAACAGCCGCTGGCCAGTTTTCAAAATGAGATCCAGCCAAGTACACGCCATTTTTATGATGCGCTCCAGGGCGCGCGTACCGCCTTTATTCTGGAGTGTAAGAAAGCATCGCCATCAAAAGGCGTGATTCGCGATGATTTCGATCCGGCGCGTATTGCCAGTATTTATCAACATTACGCTTCGGCAATCTCGGTGCTCACCGACGAAAAATATTTTCAGGGGAGCTTCGATTTTCTGCCGGTCGTTAGCCAAAGCGCGCCGCAGCCGATTCTGTGTAAGGATTTTATTATCGATCCCTATCAGATCTACCTTGCCCGTTACTATCAGGCCGATGCCTGTTTACTGATGCTCTCGGTTCTGGATGACGAACAGTATCGCCAACTCTCCGCCGTCGCGCACAGTCTGAAAATGGGCGTGCTCACGGAGGTCAGTAATGACGAAGAACGGGAGCGCGCGATAGCGTTAGGCGCAAAAGTGGTAGGTATCAACAATCGCGATCTGCGCGATCTGTCGATTGATTTGAATCGCACCCGCCAGCTGGCGCCAAAACTGGGCCACGGCGTGACTGTCATCAGCGAGTCCGGGATTAACACCTATG
This sequence comes from Salmonella sp. JXY0409-18, assembly GCF_020268625.1. Taxonomy (NCBI): domain Bacteria; kingdom Pseudomonadati; phylum Pseudomonadota; class Gammaproteobacteria; order Enterobacterales; family Enterobacteriaceae; genus Salmonella; species Salmonella sp. JXY0409-18. The sequence goes on along the minus strand of NZ_CP084216.1, from coordinate 2,088,529 downwards.
GTCAGGTACGCGAACTGAGCCACTTCGCCAACGGTTTTTTAATTGGCTCCGCGTTAATGGCGCATGACGATCTTAACGCCGCCGTCCGTCGCGTGCTGCTTGGCGAGAATAAAGTCTGCGGCCTGACCCGCGCCCAGGACGCTAAAGCTGCCTGTGACGCTGGCGCAATATATGGCGGGTTGATTTTTGTACCCTCATCTCCGCGCGCGGTGAGCGTTGAGCAGGCGCGAGAAGTGATAAGCGCCGCGCCATTGCAGTATGTCGGCGTTTTCCAGGACGCTGATATCGCCGATGTTTGCCAGAAAGCTGCCGTCCTGCCGCTTTCTGCCGTACAGCTACATGGCAGCGAAGACCAGGCGTATGTCAACGCGCTGCGCGAGGCGTTGCCCAAACAGGTGCAAATCTGGAAGGCGCTGAGCGTTAGCGATGCCCTTCCCGCACGCGATTACCACCATGTCGATAAATACATTTTCGACAATGGGCAAGGCGGCAGCGGGCAGCGCTTCGACTGGTCACTGCTACAGGGGCAACCGCTGGATAATGTGTTACTGGCGGGCGGGCTGGCGGCCGATAACTGCGTCCAGGCGGCGCAAGTCGGCTGTGCCGGTCTCGATTTTAATTCAGGTGTGGAGTCACAGCCGGGCATCAAAGATGCTCGTCTTCTGGCCTCGGTTTTTCAGACACTGCGCGCATATTAAGGAAAAAACATGACAACACTTCTCAACCCCTACTTTGGTGAATTCGGCGGCATGTATGTGCCGCAGATCCTGATGCCTGCGCTGAACCAGCTTGAAGAGGCCTTCGTCAGCGCGCAAAAAGATCCTGAATTTCAGGCGCAATTCGCCGATCTGCTAAAAAACTACGCGGGACGCCCCACTGCGCTGACGAAATGCCAGAACATTACCGCCGGTACGCGTACCACGTTGTATTTAAAGCGCGAAGATTTACTGCACGGCGGCGCGCACAAAACCAATCAGGTACTGGGTCAGGCGCTGCTGGCCAAACGGATGGGGAAAAGCGAGATTATCGCTGAAACCGGCGCCGGTCAGCACGGCGTCGCCTCTGCGCTCGCCAGCGCCCTGCTGGGTCTGAAATGCCGTATCTATATGGGCGCCAAAGACGTTGAGCGCCAGTCGCCGAACGTCTTCCGTATGCGTCTGATGGGCGCTGAGGTCATCCCGGTTCATAGCGGCTCCGCTACGCTAAAAGATGCCTGTAACGAGGCGCTGCGCGACTGGTCCGGTAGTTACGAAACCGCGCACTATATGCTCGGCACGGCGGCAGGACCGCATCCCTATCCCACCATCGTTCGCGAGTTCCAACGCATGATTGGCGAAGAGACGAAAGCGCAAATCCTCGACAAAGAGGGCCGTCTGCCAGATGCCGTTATCGCTTGCGTCGGTGGCGGCTCAAACGCTATCGGGATGTTTGCGGATTTTATTAATGATACCAGCGTCGGGCTAATAGGCGTTGAACCTGGCGGTCACGGTATTGAAACCGGCGAGCATGGCGCGCCGCTTAAACATGGTCGCGTTGGCATCTATTTCGGGATGAAAGCGCCGATGATGCAAACAGCGGACGGGCAAATTGAAGAGTCCTATTCCATTTCCGCCGGGCTCGATTTCCCATCCGTTGGGCCGCAACATGCGTACCTGAACAGCATCGGACGCGCGGATTATGTCTCCATTACCGATGATGAGGCGCTGGAAGCCTTCAAAACGTTGTGCCGCCATGAGGGAATTATCCCGGCGCTGGAATCCTCCCACGCGTTGGCGCACGCTCTGAAAATGATGCGCGAGCAGCCGGAAAAAGAGCAACTGCTGGTGGTTAATCTCTCTGGCCGCGGAGATAAAGACATCTTTACCGTACACGATATCCTGAAAGCGCGAGGGGAAATCTGATGGAACGCTACGAAAATTTATTTGCACAGCTCAACGATCGCCGGGAAGGCGCTTTTGTCCCCTTCGTGACTCTGGGCGACCCTGGCATTGAACAGTCACTGAAAATTATCGACACACTGATTGACGCTGGCGCCGACGCTCTGGAACTGGGGGTTCCCTTCTCCGATCCGCTGGCCGATGGCCCTACTATCCAGAATGCGAACTTACGCGCCTTCGCCGCTGGCGTCACGCCGGCTCAGTGTTTTGAAATGCTGGCGCTGATTCGTGAAAAACACCCGACCATTCCGATTGGCCTGCTAATGTACGCGAATCTGGTGTTCAATAACGGCATAGATGCGTTCTATGCCCGTTGTGAACAGGTTGGCGTAGATTCCGTGCTGGTCGCAGATGTCCCGGTTGAAGAATCGGCCCCCTTCCGCCAGGCGGCGTTACGGCATAATATCGCGCCGATCTTCATCTGCCCGCCAAATGCGGATGACGATCTTCTGCGCCAGGTCGCATCTTACGGCCGCGGTTACACCTACCTGCTTTCGCGTTCGGGCGTCACCGGCGCGGAAAACCGTGGCGCATTGCCGTTGCATCATCTCATTGAGAAGCTTAAAGAGTACCACGCCGCGCCTGCGTTACAGGGCTTCGGTATCTCCTCGCCGGAACAGGTGTCTGCGGCCGTGCGTGCCGGGGCGGCTGGCGCTATCTCCGGCTCAGCCATTGTCAACATTATCGAGAAAAACCACGCGTCTCCCGAACAGATGTTGGCGGAGCTCAGGTCCTTTGTCTCAGCGATGAAAGCCGCCAGCCGCGCATAACGGGTTAAGCCGTCAGCATAACGCTGGCGGCTTAATGAGAGGTTGGCGCCGAACCAGAATCACGATTCAGACGTACATCATCAATCTTTTTGGTGTTATTCCCTGTCCAGCTTTCAAAAAGTCTGAAGTCAATTTTTGTTAAGAAAACTCCTAATCACGCCGAAAAATTTAGCGTTTTCACGTCAATTTCCCCTGCCTTTATGTAAAGAAATGTCAACAAACAATGCATTAACGTTTCTATTGCCGCAGATAGTCACGCTTGTTATTAATAACAATGAAAAGCATTTTCTGTTAAATCGCTTATTCTAAAAGAAAATATAGAATATATTATCTCTAAACCATTTTTTGTGCGTTATTTACGCGGTAAATCACAACTATTTCCGTCAATTTGACTAATCGGTTTAACCAACTAATTTTAATAGGGTGTCGACACGGTTAAAACCGATTTTTTCAGCAAGCAACGAGACAGGAGAAATAATATGGCCGAACATCGTGGTGGTTCAGGAAATTTCGCCGAGAATCGTGAAAAAGCATCTGAAGCGGGCCGCAAAGGCGGTCAGCATAGCGGCGGGAATTTCAAAAACGATCCGCAACGAGCTTCTGAAGCCGGTAAAAAAGGTGGTCAGAATAGTCACGGCGGACGTAAATCCGATAATTCCTGATTTACTGTAATGTAAATATAACACATGCTTTTATCAAGCAATCTGCGAGTCTTCTGGCTCGCAGTATTTTGCCCAGGAGAATTAGATTTATGAATATTAAAACCGTTGAAGACCTTTTTATCCATCTACTTTCAGATACCTATAGTGCAGAAAAACAATTAACCAAGGCTCTTTCTAAACTAGCCAGAGCCACGTCCAATGAAAAATTAAGCCAGGCCTTTCAATCTCATCTTGAAGAAACCCAGGGTCAGATTGAACGTATTGATCAGATCGTCGAATCTGAATCTGGCATTAAACTGAAAAGAATGAAATGCGTCGCTATGGAAGGGCTGATTGAAGAAGCCAATGAAGTCATCGAAAGTACGGAGAAAAACGAAGTACGCGATGCAGCGCTTATCGCCGCGGCGCAAAAAGTCGAGCATTACGAAATCGCCAGCTACGGCACGCTTGCCACCCTGGCCGAGCAGCTTGGCTATAGCAAAGCATTAAAACTGCTCAAAGAAACCCTCGACGAGGAAAAACAAACTGATTTAAAACTTACCGATTTAGCAGTCAGCAATGTTAATAAAAGTGCTGAACGCAAATCGAAATAATATTTTTAATTATCAGCTTGCATGATTCCGATTTTATTATCGGAGCAGATTATCACGCATTGAGGAATGTAAAATGAATTATACTGAACATTATCATGACTGGCTTCGTGACGCCCATGCCATGGAAAAACAGGCAGAATCGATGCTTGAATCTATGGCCAGCCGTATTGAAAATTATCCTGATATAAAAGCCAGAATTGAACAACATATTAGTGAAACCAAACATCAAATTACCATGCTCGAAGAAGTATTGGACCGTAATGGCATTTCTCGTTCGGTGTTGAAAGACTCCATGAGTAAAATGGCAGCAATGGGGCAATCTATCGGTGGCATGTTCCCTTCCGATGAAATTGTCAAAGGCTCAATTAGCGGTTATGTTTTCGAGCAGTTCGAAATTGCTTGTTATACCTCCCTGCTGGCGGCGGCAAAAAAAGCTGGTGACACTGCCTCAATTCCGACGATTGAAGCCATTCTGAAAGAAGAAATGCAAATGGCTGACTGGCTTATCAAACATATTCCGCAGACAACGGAACAATTTTTACTGCGATCTGAAGCAGATGGCGTTGAAGCCAAAAAATAAATAATAAGCAGGAGGCAATATGTTTCGACACGTAAAACAACTTCAATATACTGTGCGAGTGAGCGAACCTAATCCTGGGTTAGCGAACCTGCTGCTGGAACAGTTTGGCGGCCCGCAGGGCGAACTGGCGGCCGCCTGCCGCTACTTCACGCAAGGTTTAAGCGATGATGATGCCGGTCGTAGAGAGATGTTAATGGACATCGCCACCGAGGAGCTGAGTCATCTGGAAATTATCGGCTCACTGGTAGGAATGCTTAATAAAGGCGCTAAAGGCGAGCTGGCGGAAGGCACCGAAAACGAAGCGGAACTTTATCGCTCGCTGACGCAGAATGGTAATGACAGCCATATCACCTCTCTGCTGTATGGCGGCGGCCCTGCGTTGACAAACTCCGGCGGCGTACCGTGGACCGCGGCTTATATTGATACTATCGGCGAAGTCACAGCCGATCTACGCTCAAACATCGCGGCAGAGGCGCGAGCGAAGATCATTTATGAACGCCTGATTAATCTGACCGACGATCCTGGCGTAAAAGACACGCTCAGTTTCTTAATGACCCGTGAAGTCGCGCATCAGCTCTCTTTTGAAAAGGCGCTGTATTCGATTCGTAACAACTTCCCGCCGGGTAAATTACCGCCGGTAGAACAGTATACCGACGTGTACTACAACATGTCGCAAGGCGACGATCCGCGAGGTAGCTGGAATAGCGATGAGAACTTCAACTATGTCGCAGAACCGATGCCTGCTGTTGATGGCGGCGATGGCCTGGCGACAGTGAAATTGCCGCGCGAGCAGCTGGCGCTGCTCAAAGCGATGGCAGAAAGAACGAAATCGGACCCCACCGTTGATCCTCTCACTGGCGCAGAACTAGGCTGCGGCGAACCGAAAGAAGACAAGTGAGTTCCGACAAGTAAAATCCGTGTGTCATGTCCTTTTTTGACCCCGCCTGGCGGGGTCTTTTTTCGTCACAACATCACGCGATTAGAAACGATAGCCTGCCGAGAACATAAATACCCATGGGTCCAGACGCACGCTGTCATGATGCTGAACGCCGCCCATTTTATAATTGGCGGTAGTATCAATATCCATGTACCAGACAGAGGCGCCAATTAACCAGTCGCGGTTAATCAGGTAATCTACCCCAACTTGCCCTGCCGCGCCCCAGGAATCCTTAAAGCTCAGATCGGACAGCCCGGCATTTTTACCATTATCGTTAAAGCCGTTATCGAAGAAGGTGGTGTAGTTCACCCCTACGCCGACATAAGGACGCACTTTGCTGCTGGAATCGCCGAAGTACCACTGCGCCATTAACGTTGGCGGTAACAGGTGGACCGTGGCGATATCGCCCGTCGCGCCTGTACCCACCTTATGGCGGAACGGCGTGGCCGCCAGCAATTCAACCCCGATATTGTCCGTCGCCATGTAAGTGAATGTCAGGCCGAGTTGCGTGTTATTACTCACATCAAACCCGTTTAAATGCCCCAGCGTACCACCCGCCCCTTCTGTAGGTCTGACGGTTGCCGGACCTGCACGCATAAAGAATTCTCCGGCTTCGTGCGCGAACGCGCTGCCTGAGAGAAGAGTTGTTAACGCCAGTGCCGCCACTGTAAATTTTTTCATACCCGCTCCATCGTTATGGTTATAAAAGCGTGATGAATATACCCACAATGAAGTAATAAGTGATCTAACACAGATCACATTTGTTCTTATAATTTAACATTTATTGATCCAGATTAATTTAGAACTTGTATTGAAAATCCTGGTTATAGGAATTCAGATCAATTTTGACATATTCACGCTATGCAAATATTTGTCTGCTCTGTTGCCCTGGCGATAAAGGCTGGCTAAGGTAATCAATGTCCCGCAATGGCGCGTGGCGTTAAGATTCGCGAACACTGCGGGACAGATTAATTTCCGTTGTAATCTATTGATACGTGAGTTTTTTGCAGGTGAATCATGAGCGTTCATAACCCATGCATGACATGCGGTGCCTGTTGTGCCTATTTTCGTGTCTCCTTTTATTGGGCTGAAGGCGACGATGCCAGCGGACGCGTTCCGGCATCATTAACCGAGCCTGTTACCCCTTTTTTACGTTGTATGGCCGGTACAAACCAAAAACAGCCGCACTGTAAAGCGCTAATTGGCACGCCGGGTGAAAACGTCAGTTGCGCTATTTATGAAAACCGCCCTTCAACCTGTCGCGAATTTTCGATATCGGGCGAAGGAGGCGAAGTGAATGAGGCGTGCAATCGCGCCCGCGCGCGATACGGATTACCGCCGCTTTACAAAGATATGCTTTTCCATACAACTGCTGATGCTGCCACTGTAGAGTTATCCAGGGTACAATTGCCCGCAAATTAACACCTGCAAAACTCAAGGAGAGTGCATGTCTATCACGGCGAAGTCCGTTTACCGTGACGCCGGAAATTTTTTCCGAAATCAATTTATTACTATCTTGCTGGTTTCGTTGCTGTGCGCATTTATCACGGTGGTCTTAGGTCATGCCTTTTCACCCAGCGATGCGCAAATCGCGCAACTCAGTGAAGGAGAACATCTGGCAGGCAGCGCTGGCCTGTTTGAGCTGGTACAAAATATGACGCCGGAGCAGCAGCAGATCCTGTTGCGCGCCTCTGCCGCCTCGACGTTTTCCGGGCTTATCGGCAATGCTATTCTGGCTGGCGGTACCATCCTGATGATTCAGTTAGTTTCAGCGGGACATCGGGTTAGCGCGCTGCGCGCTATCGGCGCCAGCGCCCCTGCATTGCCTAAACTGTTTATTCTCATTTTTCTGACTACCCTGTTAGTGCAAATCGGTATAATGCTGATTGTCGTTCCGGGGATTATTATGGCCATTGTGCTGGCGCTTGCGCCAGTGATGTTGGTTGAAGAGAAAATGGGCGTGTTTGCCGCAATGCGCAGCAGTATGCGTTTAGCCTGGGCTAACATGAGACTGGTCGCGCCTGCGGTGATAGGCTGGTTACTGGCTAAAACATTGCTATTGCTGTTCGCGCCCAGCTTCGCTGTACTGACCCCAAATGTAGGCGCTGTACTGGCGAATACGTTGAGCAATCTGATTTCCGCAGTATTGCTTATCTACTTATTCCGCCTGTATATGTTGATTCGCCAATAATCCGCAATGCGCCGTTACGCGGCGCATTCGACGCTCGTTGATGATGGAATCGAAGAATGAAGCAGTTTCTGGATTTTTTACCGCTGGTTGTCTTTTTTGCGTTTTATAAACTTTATGACATCTATGCGGCGACCTCCGCACTGATTGTCGCGACGGCAATCGTGCTGATTTATAGCTGGGTGCGCTATCGGAAAATAGAGAAGATGGCGCTGATTACCTTTGTTCTGGTTGCCGTCTTCGGCGGTCTGACGCTCTTCTTCCATAACGATGAATTTATTAAATGGAAGGTGACGGTTATTTATGCGCTGTTCGCCGGCGCGCTGTTAATAAGCCAGTGGGTGATGAAAAAACCGTTAATCCAACGTATGTTAGGTAAAGAACTGGCGTTGCCGCAGCAGGTCTGGTCAAAGCTGAACCTGGCGTGGGCGCTGTTTTTTATTGCGTGCGGTCTGGCTAACATTTATATCGCCTTCTGGTTGCCGCAAAATATCTGGGTCAACTTTAAGGTCTTTGGACTCACGGCGCTGACGCTCATTTTTACCCTGCTGAGCGGCGTCTATATCTACCGGCATCTGCCACAGGAAGATAAATCATAACCCTCCCGTGACTTATCATCGCCAGACTGCGAACGCCTGGCGATATTTTCTCCGCCTTTACGCCCTGCGCTTTCCCGTCAGTACCTTTATTCCCACTATTCTCCACACAAAATTCATAGTAGCATCGCGGCTGTAATTTTTTCTGATAGTCGGTTTTACAATGACAACAATGGATAATACTCCTCAGGGCGAGCTGGTTTTACGTACATTGGCCATGCCTGCCGATACCAATGCGAACGGCGATATTTTTGGCGGCTGGCTGATGTCGCAAATGGATATTGGCGGCGCGATACTGGCCAAAGAGATCGCGCACGGTCGGGTTGTAACCGTACGCGTGGAAGGAATGACATTTCTGCGCCCCGTCGCGGTTGGCGATGTCGTATGCTGCTACGCGCGCTGCGTTAAACGCGGCACGACGTCTATTAGCATCAATATTGAAGTCTGGGTGAAAAAAGTCGCGTCAGAACCGATTGGACAGCGCTACAAGGCCACCGAGGCGCTGTTTATTTATGTTGCCGTCGATCCGGACGGTAAACCCCGCCCGCTCCCGGTTCAGGGTTAAGTATGCCCGTCAGGTAACATACTTACGCCGCCAGCAGGTGATGGTATATTCCTACTGGCGGCGCCAGAGTTACTCAATCTGCGCCGTACCGTTCAGACGGAAAATAATATTGACCACCAGCCCGGAACCCGGCTTGCCTGCTTCATAGCGCCATTTTCGCATCGCATTCTTAACTTCACGCTCAAACATATTGGCTGGCTGCGCGGATAGAATCTGTACATTTTCCACTCGCCCAGCAGAGGTCACGTCAAACTTCACCTTTACGCGGCCTTCAATACGTAACGCCTGTGCTCGCGCCGGATACTGCGGCTGGTTACGGCTCAGAGCGCGAGGCCCAGTGGGCACGCTCACCGCCGGCTTGCTGGTCGCCGACGCGGTGCTGCTTGTTGGCCGCGCCGGGGCGCTATTTTCAAACGGTGAGGCAGGACGCGGCTCGGCCGGTTTGACTTCGCGCTTCGGCTGCTCTTCAACCTTTTTCACCGGTTCCGGTTTCGGTTTTGGCTTGGGTTTTGGCTTAGGTTTGGGTTTCTCAATCACCACGGGCGCTTCTTTAGGCGGTTCAGGGATCGGCTCTGGCTCCGGTTCGGGTTCAACCACTGGCTCCGGCGGCGGCTGAACCGCCTGGGGCGGCTCCAGGTCAGCGGGTGAAACCATTGTCACCGTGATAGGCTGCGCTGGCGCAGGCAATTCAATAACCTGATGTACCGAGGTATAGAGCAAACCTGCCACTACAGCACCATGAATGCCTACGGAAAGGAGTGTCGGCCAGGGAAAGCGACGAGGTAAATCAAGGGTCATTGAAGTCATAATCGTTTCAGTTGAAAAACCAGAGCTGAATTTTAAATGCAAATAGCAATCATATTCAATAAGGCATTGCCGATAGCGGCATTTAAAAGATGATATCGCACAAAACACCACACAAAATGTGCATGTTTAACAAAGTCGGTATCTTTACATTGCAGTTAAATGCCCTTTCCAATAACGTAATCAGCAACTTTTACCGATTAAGGAGCTCTACCCGTGCTGTATGTTATTTACGCTCAGGATAATGCCAACTCGCTTGAAAAACGCCTCTCGGTACGGCCCGCGCATCTGGCGCGCCTGCAACTTCTGCATGATGAAGGGCGATTATTAACTGCCGGGCCGATGCCCGCAGTGGACAGTAACGATCCTGGGGTAGCCGGATTTACCGGGTCAACGGTGATTGCTGAATTTGAATCTTTAGAAGCGGCGCAATCCTGGGCTGATGCGGACCCCTACGTCGCAGCGGGCGTCTATGCGCAGGTTTCGGTCAAACCATATAAGAAGATCTTTTGAAAAGGATGGCCTGTTGGGCACCGCATACGGTGCCCTTTCTGGCTCACACACCGTGAATCGCAAAGAGTAATGAATTACGCTGACGATTAAAGATGCATTTCCTGATGGTATGGATACGCATATTACGGCGTGATTGCCCTTCAAGCCAACGCGCTTTACGGCGGCTCGCCTGACGTAGCATTCGCCAGCGCCCCACTTCCGTTCTACTACGCTTCATGTTTACGACTCTCACTGTAACAGAAGCGCCATTATACCCCCTCGCCGGATGCAGACCAGCGCTTTTCCCGTGTTTTTATTTGCCATGTGAATCCTGACGCGTAAACTCTTAACAACACGCTTTCTAAAGGATTTTTAAAGTTATGACAACCTTCTACACCGTGGTGAGTTGGCTGGTCATTTTGGGATACTGGGTTCTCATTGCCGGCGTCACATTACGTATTCTAATGAAACGGCGCGCAGTTCCCTCCGCAATGGCCTGGTTATTAATCATCTATATCCTTCCGCTGGTCGGGATCATCGCCTATTTGTCCGTGGGCGAATTGCATTTAGGCAAACGTCGCGCCGAGCGTGCCCGTGCCATGTGGCCGTCTACCGCCAAATGGTTGAATGACCTCAAAGCCTGCAAACACATTTTCGCGCAAGAAAACAGTAGCGTCGCATCGTCCTTGTTTAAGCTGTGCGAACGACGTCAGGGGATTGCGGGCGTCAAAGGCAACCAGTTGCAATTGCTTACCGACTCCGATGATGTCATGCAGGCGCTTATTCGCGATATCCAACTGGCGCGGCATAATATCGAAATGGTATTTTACATCTGGCAGCCAGGCGGCATGGCGGATCAGGTCGCTGAATCGTTAATGGCCGCCGCCCGCCGCGGCATCCACTGCCGGCTTATGCTGGATTCCGCGGGTAGCGTCGCTTTCTTCCGCAGCCCCTGGGCGGCCATGATGCGTAACGCTGGCATTGAAGTCGTAGAGGCGCTGAAGGTGAATCTGATGCGCGTCTTTTTACGCCGTATGGATCTTCGCCAGCACCGTAAAATGGTGATGATTGACAATTACATCGCCTATACCGGCAGTATGAATATGGTGGACCCGCGTTTTTTCAAACAGGATGCCGGCGTTGGGCAATGGGTCGATTTAATGGCGCGGATGGAGGGCCCCGTGGCGACAGCAATGGGGATTGTTTACTCCTGCGATTGGGAAATTGAGACGGGTAAACGCATTCTGCCTCCCCCGCCGGATGTGAATATTATGCCGTTTGAGCAGGCCAGCGGGCATACCATTCATACCATTGCTTCCGGTCCTGGTTTTCCGGAGGATCTCATTCACCAGGCACTATTAACCGCCACCTATGCTGCGCGCGAATATTTAATTATGACCACGCCATATTTCGTCCCCAGCGACGATCTGCTGCACGCCATTTGTACCGCTGCGCAGCGCGGCGTGGATGTCAGTATTATCCTGCCGCGTAAAAATGATTCACTGCTCGTCGGCTGGGCCAGTCGCGCCTTTTTCAGCGAGTTACTGGCGGCGGGCGTGAAAATCTATCAGTTCGAAGGCGGGCTGTTGCATACCAAAAGCGTGCTGGTCGATGGCGAACTGAGCCTGGTCGGTACCGTGAATCTCGACATGCGTAGCCTGTGGCTTAATTTCGAGATTACGCTGGTCATTGATGATACGGGTTTCGGCGCCGATCTGGCTGCGGTACAGGACGATTATATTTCGCGCTCCCGCCTGTTAGATGCGCGTTTGTGGGTAAAACGTCCGTTATGGCAGCGTATTACCGAGCGATTGTTTTACTTCTTTAGTCCATTGCTGTAAAACGTGACCAACATGAGTAAACAGGTAGTCACTATGGAAATGGATCTGAACAATCGCCTGACTGAAGACGAAACGCTTGAGCAGGCTTACGATATTTTTCTTGAGCTGGCGGCGGATAATCTTGATCCGGCTGATATCATTCTGTTCAATTTGCAATTCGAGGAGCGCGGTGGCGCGGAGTTGTTTGATCCCGCTGAAGACTGGCAAGAGCACGTCGATTTTGACCTGAATCCAGACTTTTTTGCCGAGGTGGTGATTGGCCTGGCGGATACCGAAGACGGCGAAATTAACGACATTTTCGCCCGCGTTCTGCTGTGCCGGGAAAAGGACCACAAGCTGTGCCATATTCTCTGGCGCGAATAAGCGGTTCAGGCCGGATGGCGTTTGATTGCGCCCTCCGGCAAGCCTGTTTAATCCGGTAGCTTACTGCCGCATCGGTTACAATATTGCGCGCTATGTTCATGCTGGCTTTGCTGGCACTGCGGACATTTTCGCTGCCAGTGACGTTTTTGAAACGCGCTGCTCATGTGCGTGGTAATCAGTCCTGTAGGAATCGCAATCACCGAATAACCAATCAAAATAAGCACCGACGCGACAATACGTCCCAGCGGCGTATGCGGCGTAATATCACCGTACCCCACGGTTGTGACTGTCACTATCGCCCAATACACCGAGGCATTAAGCGTCGTGAAGCCATATTTCGGTCCTTCAATAAGATACATCAGGGCACCGAAAATAATCATCACGATCGCAATAAATGAATAGAACAGAATAAGCTGATGACGCGCGCTAATAATGGCGCTCCAGAATACGCGCAGAGATGGCATAAAGCGTAGCAGTTTAAGAATACGCAGCACGCGAATCGCTCGCATAGCACGCCAGGCAAACATATAGTTCAGGCTAATTTCCGGCCACAGCCACATGACGTACAGCGGCAAAATCGTCACCAGATCAATAAATCCCCAAAAACTAAAAACGTATTTTGTCGGGTCGGGCCAGCTAAACAGTCTGAGCAAGTATTCACCGGTAAATATCAGGGTAACGCAGAGCTCCAGCCAGACAAAAATATGCCATTCATCAAATGTCAGGTGATATTCCGTTCCTACGCCTGATTCAACAAAAATGACCAGTACGCTAAGCAGCGCAAACAGCGCGCATAACCCTTCAAAACGGCGACCTGAGCGCGTAGTCAAATCGAACAGATTATGATAAAGACGACGGCGAACCGACGACAAAGAAAGTGACACGGTAACCTCACCTAAAAGAAGGGCTGACGAATTGTCAGCCCTTGCGATTATAACGGGTCTACTTTAAGGCAGGAAACGGCATGGCGAAAACTCCCTTCCAGCACCGGTCGCGTTAGCGCGCATTCTGGCCCGGCTAGCGGACAGCGTGTACGGAACACGCAGCCGGAAGGTGGGTTAATGGGCGAAGGTAATTCGCCCTCCAGCAATTGTATCTTCTTATTTCGCTCCAGATCGGGATCGGGAATCGGTACCGCCGACATCAGCGCTTTGGTATAAGGATGCAGTGGGTTATGGTACACCTCATCATAGGTGCCCAATTCTACCGCATGACCGAGATACATCACCAGGACACGATCGGATATGTGCTTTACGACCGCCAGATCGTGCGCAATAAAAATCAACGACAGCCCCATCTCTCGCTGTAACTGCTGGAGCAAATTCACCACCTGCGCCTGAATAGAAACGTCCAGCGCCGACACCGGCTCATCGCAAATAATAAGCTTAGGTTCCAGGATCAACGCCCGGGCGATACCGATGCGCTGGCACTGCCCCCCGGAAAATTCATGGGGATAACGGTTAATGAGATTCGGCAGCAGCCCCACTTTCAGCATCATGGCTTTCACGCGGTCACGCACGTCCTGGCGCGAAAGTTTAGGATGATAAGTGCGCAGCGGTTCAGCGATAATTTCGCCAATCGTCATTCGCGGGTTGAGTGACGCCAGCGGGTCCTGGAAAATCATCTGGATATCGCTGCGCACCTCGCGCCACTCATCCGCTTTCATGCCCAGCAGATCTTTTCCCAGCCAGGCGACTTTACCGTCTGTCGCCTTCACCAGACCAATAATGGCGCGCGCAAACGTCGACTTGCCGCAGCCGGATTCCCCCACCACGCCCAGCGTTTCGCCTTCATACAGGCGTAGCGTAACGCCGTCCACCGCTTTCAGGGTTTTCGGCGGTTGCCAGAACCACTGCTTCCCTTCTTTGATATCAAAATGTACTTTCAGATCGGCGATTTCGAGGAGAACTTTACGTTGTTCAATCACAGCATTCATAGCAGTTCCTCCACCGGTTTAAAACAGGCGCGCAAGCGACCAGGACTGAACGCTTCAAGTGGCGGCGCATTATTGCAGATCTCCATCGCATGAGGACAACGCGGCTGGAACGGACACCCTTTAGGCAAACGCAATAAATTGGGAGGATTGCCCGGAATCGTCAGCATTTCCGCCCCCTCGCTATCCAGACGCGGCACCGCATTAAGCAGGCCTATCGAATACGGATGAACGGGCTGATAAAAGACATCGCGCGCCTTACCGTATTCCATGGTACGCCCGGCATACATTACCAGGACCTTATCGCAAATACCCGCGACCACACCCAGATCGTGGGTAATCATGATAATGGCGGTATTAAATTCGCGCTTTAGCTCATTAAGCAAGGTCATAATCTGCGCCTGCACGGTAACATCAAGCGCGGTGGTAGGCTCATCGGCAATAAGCAGTTTCGGCCTGCACAACAGCGCCATCGCAATCATCACACGTTGACGCATTCCGCCGGAAAATTCGTGCGGGTACATTTTCATCCGTTTGCGCGCTTCCGGCATTTTTACGGCATCCAGCATTCTGACGGACTCTTCAAAAGCTTCCGCTTTGCTCATCCCTTTATGCAGCATCAGGACTTCCATTAACTGCTCCCCAACGCGCATATAAGGATTTAGCGAGGTCATCGGGTCCTGAAAAATCATCGAAATCTGTTCTGCGCGCAGCGTATTCAGTTCGCGCTCAGGTAGATTAAGAATTTCACGTCCGTTAAAGGTCGCGGAACCGCCGATTCGACCATTCGTCGCCAGCAGTCCCATTAATGCGAACGCCGTTTGCGATTTCCCCGATCCAGACTCGCCAACAATGCCTAACGTTTCTCCAGCGCGAAGCGTAAAGTTCAGATCGTTGACCGCCGTCACATCGCCATCAGGCGTAGCGAACGTAACACGAAGATCATTTACCTCCAGCAGTACATTCGCCGGTTGCGGCGCCTGAGTTGCGGTTTCTGATAAGCTCATGGCTGTACTCCTTAACGATCTTTCGGGTCGAGGGCATCACGCAGGCCATCGCCAATAAAGTTAAAACAGAATAACGTCACCACGAGAAAGCCAGCCGGAAACAGCAGCAGCCACGGTGAGACTTCCATTGAATTTGCGCCATCGCTCAACAACGCTCCCCAACTGCTTAACGGTTCCTGCGTCCCAAGCCCCAGGAAACTGAGGAAAGACTCAAACAGAATCATGCTGGGCACCAGCAACGATGCATACACTACCACTACGCCCAGGACGTTAGGCACAATATGGCGGATCACAATGCTGGCGGTCGACACACCACCCACCTGCGCGGCTTCGATGAACTCTTTACGTTTAAGACTTAGGGTTTGGCCACGCACGATACGCGCCATATCAAGCCAGGAGACCATGCCGATGGCGACGAAAATCAACAGAATGTTCTGCCCAAAAAACGTCACCAGCAAAATCACAAAGAACATAAACGGGAACGAGTTGAGGATCTCCAACAACCGCATCATCACAGAATCAATTTTGCCGCCCAGATAGCCGGACAGCGAGCCATACAGCGTTCCGACAATGACCGCCACCAGCGCGGCGGCAATCCCGACCATCAATGAGATACGCCCGCCGATGGCAACGCGCACCAACAGATCGCGCCCGGAAGAGTCAGTACCGAAATAGTGGCCGGACGCCATATCCGGCGCGCTGGACATCATGCCCCAGTCGGTATCGAAATAGGTAAATTGCGACAGCATAGGCGCCACTGTCACGAATAGGGCTATCAGAAACAGGACAATAAGACTGGCCACCGCCGCACGGTTATGCATAAAGCGCCGACGGGCATCTTGCCAAAGGCTGCGGCCTTCCACCTCCAGCTTTTCACTGAAATTTTCCAGCGTCTCGCTGTTTTTCTTACTTAACATCATCGCGAGCTCCAGTATCAATAGCGAATTTTCGGGTCGATAACGGCATAGAGCACATCGACAATGGCGTTAAACAATATGGTCAGAGCCCCGACTAAAATGGTCAAACTTAACACCAGCGAGTAATCGCGGTTGAGCGCGCCATTAACGAAAAGCTGCCCAATGCCCGGTAAGCCATAAATCGTTTCAATCACCATTGAGCCGGTAATAATGCCGACAAAGGCTGGCCCCATATAGGATAAAACCGGCAGCAGCGCAGGTTTTAACGCATGGCGGAAGATGATTCTGCGCATCGGTAATCCTTTTGCCCGCGCGGTACGAATAAAGTTCGAATGCAGAACTTCAATCATTGAGCCGCGCGTAATACGAGCGATGCTGGCAATATAGGCCAGTGAAAGCGCGACCATCGGCAGGATCATAAATTTTAACGCCCCGCCGTTCCAGCCGCCGCCAGGCAGCCATTGCAAGGTTATCGCAAAGACCATCACCAGTAGCGGCGCTACCACAAAACTGGGGATAACGACGCCGGTCATGGCAAATCCCATCACCGTATAATCCCATCGCGTATTTTGCTTTAGCGCGGCAATCACGCCAGCGCTGACACCAATAATGACCGCCAGTAAAAAAGCGGCGGCGCCAAGTTTCGCCGAAACGGGGAAGCTGGCGGCAACCAGATCGTTGACCGTGTAATCTTTGTATTTAAACGATGGTCCAAAATCGCCATGCGCCAGCTGCCTCAGGTAGCTGAAGTACTGCGTCATGATAGGATCGTTCAGATGATATTTTGCTTCAATATTGGCCAGCACTTCCGGCGGCAATGCGCGCTCGCCGGTAAAAGGACTCCCCGGCGCGAGGCGCATCATAAAGAAAGAGATGGTAATAAGAATAAACAGCGTCGGAATCGCTTCCAGACAGCGGCGTAAAATAAATTTCAACATTGCCCGTACCTTCTGGCCTGTGCCTTTACTTCCCGGACGTGACAAACAGATCCGCCAGGGAACGTTATAGTGCGATGAAAAAAGACACCATGGGACAACCGCAGTTGTCCCATGTCTTGCCATTAATGTTTGATAATATATAAGTTTTTCACATAAATATTATCCAGCGGGTCTTTACCGGTATACCCGCCCACCCAGGGTTTCACCAGGCGCGCGTTAACGTAGTAATACACCGGCACAATAGCCGAGTCTTTATCTAACTGCTGCTCCGCTTTAGCGTAGAGTTCGCTGCGCTGCGTATCGTCCGCCACTTTCAGCGTGTCGGCAATCAGCTTATCAAACGCCGGGCTCTTATAATGCGCGGTGTTATTTGAACTGTCGGACAACATGGTATTCAGGAACGAGGTCGGTTCATTATAATCTGCGCACCACCCGGCTCTGGCGACATCAAAGGTGCCCTGATGACGGGTATCCAGGAAGGTTTTCCATTCCTGATTCTCCAGATTCACATTGACACCCAGATTTTTCTTCCAGATAGACGCCACGGCAATGGCCAGTTTTTTATGCAGATCGGAGGTGTTATACAGCAGGTCGAATGTTAAGGGCTTATCCGCCGTAAAGCCGGCTTCAGCCAACAATTTCTTCGCTTCTTCATTACGCTTTTGCTGGGACCATTTGAACCACTCAGGCTCTACCAGTTTTGCGCCATCGGTATACGGCGGCGTGTAGCTATAAGCGGGTAAATCGCCCTGATTTTTAACCTTATTAACAATAATGTCGCGATCTAACGCCAGTTTCAGCGCGGTACGCACGCGGACATCGTTAAACGGCGCTTTTTGATTATTAATTTCGTAATAATAGGTACACAAATAAGGGTCTACGCGGACTTCATTCGGGATCTCTTTCTTCAGTTTCTGGAATAATTCGATCGGCATATTGTTATAAGTCATATCGATCTCGCCGCTGCGGTAGCGGTTCACATCCGTCACCTCCGAAGAGATAGGCAAATAAGTTACCTGATTGATGACGGTTTTGGCGTTATCCCAGTATTGCGGGTTACGCTCCAGCACGATACGTTCGTTCACCACCCAGTTTTTTAACTTATAAGCGCCGTTAGTGACAATATTGGCCGGTTGCGTCCATTTATCGCCAAATTTTTCGACCGCTGATTTCGGTACAGGAGACACTGAAGGGTGGACCAACAATTTGTAGAAATAAGGCACCGGCTCACTTAAGGTCACTTCAAAGGTCTGATCATCAAGCGCTTTTACCCCCAGATCGGTGGCGGGTTTTTTACCGGCGATAATGTCATCGATATTAGCGATATGACCGTATTGCAGATAGCTGGCGTACGGCGATGCCGTATTAGGATCGGCCAGGCGTTGCCAGCTATAAACGAAATCATGGGCGGTGACAGGCGTACCATCTGACCATTTCGCATTTTCACGTAGATGGAATGTCCAGACTTTAAAATCTTTATTTTCCCATTTTTCCGCGACGCCCGGTGAAGGATGCCCCTCGACATCACTAATTAATAAGCCTTCAAAGAGGTCACGGCTGACGTTCGATTCCGGCACGCCTTCAATTTTATGCGGGTCGAGAGACTGCACTTCTGATCCATTATTACGTACCAACGTTTGCTTGTCGGCTAACTGAACGCCGGCGGGCACGTCTGCCGCAGTCGCGGCGCTGGCGGCGATGAGCGCAGTGAGTATTCCCGCTGCAATCAAACTTTTTTTCGTGATGTTAGACATTGTGTTTGTACTCCACTCATTATAATTACTGGTTTTTACCAGCCTGTTTAATCCCGTCAGGGTTCCTGTACAGCACTGGTGGTGTACTGCCAGGTCTGTCACTGCTTTTGCTATCACCGACTTTATTTATTCTGACGATTCGTTCGATCGCCTTTCGTCGATTCGGTATACGACGTACCTGCCCACGTCGCACGTTATTTCTGACAACCATGTAAATGAAAATAGTTATCAACAATGTGAAATCTTCTGCAAAATGTTTGGCCGAAAAGTATCAAATGCGTTTCTGAACCGCCAATTCATTTTACAATTTTGTTAACCAATTCTCTTTTATGGAAAATTTCCTGCCCAGAAAAACAGTTAAAGAATGTTAAAAAGATTTAATTTATTATTTATAATCAATAACTTGAAAGAAAATCATCTCACTGCCATATCGTAGATCATGCCTTCGCCAGAAAACACACACAAATTTAACAAATGCTCATTATTTAGCACATTCATCTACGATGGAGCTGAAACAACTAATAACATTTCAATAATCCTTCATCAAGCCCCAGAGTATGGTGTGAATAAAATAACAGACCTACCGCTTCTCACGGACTCAGTAATGTTCATAATAGTTTGATTAATAAAAATAAATAGCGTTAGATTATATTAGTATTTTTTATCATTAAAACGCTGAATGCTTATCAAAGTAAGAAGTGTTACGTGGGAATGTCACAAGGCGGCCCCCTTAGGGCACCGCCTGTAAATCAACAGGTGGGAGTTTAGTTGAGCAAGCCGGGGAAAATGCCTTTTATTCCTGTGACAATAAATTCGATGCCGAGCGCCATTAACAACAACCCCATGATTCGGGTAATAACGTTGATACCGGTTTGCCCCAGCAAACGAACCAGCCACGGCGCCATACGGAACACGCCCCAGCAGCAAAGCGCAAAAAGCGCAATGGCAACTGAAAAACCAAGCAAATGCGCGATACTGTGATAACGCGTCCCCCAGACGATAGTGGAGCTAATCGCCCCTGGCCCCGCCATTAACGGCAGCGCTAACGGCACAACGCCAATGCTCTCGCGTATGGCCGTCTCTGACTTTTCTTGCTTGTTTTGTTTATCTTCCCCCAGCTTCCCGCTGATCATCGACATTGCAATGGTGACAACCAGGATACCGCCCGCAATTCTGAACGAATCAATAGAAATACCAAACAGCTGCAGGATGCCATCGCCGAGGAATAAGGAACTCCACAAGATAATCGCGACCGACAGATTCGCGGTGAGGTTAGTTTTATTACGCGCCGTGGCCGTCTGGTAGCTGGTCATGCTGATGAAAACGGGGATAATCCCCACCGGGTTAACCAGCGCAAAGAGCCCGATAAAGAACTTAAAGTAAACAGGAAAATCAAAAAGCGGTTGAATCACGGTTAGCTCCGAAGCGTTAGCCGGATGAAGTCAATGTTCGTTAATGATCAAAACGCGCAGAAGATACGCCTTTTATTCGCATAGTTCACCTCTTATCTACACCTAATTTCATCCATTCATCGCTGTTATTTATATGTACTCGTTATGCTAATCCACTTACTCTTCATGACAACGATTTCTTAACAATTTACATAAAAGGCTAAAATGGCCTGCTGAAAGGTGTCAGCTTTGCGTAATCTTGATTTAGATCACACAATCGCTACTCAGAAGTGAGTAATCTTGCTTACGCCATCTGGACGTAACGCGTTAGAGTTAAATGATACTAACGCAGAAGCTCTTTTAGTAAATCAGAGCGAAACGGACGTTAAGTAACCACCTGAATTTCAGGCATTTATACAAAGTATCGTCGATCTGTCTATACTCACGTATCGCGCAGATGATTTACTAAAAAAGTTTAACATTATCAGGAGAGCATTATGGCTGTTACTAATGTCGCTGAACTTAACGCACTCGTAGAGCGTGTAAAAAAAGCCCAGCGTGAATATGCCAGTTTCACTCAAGAACAGGTCGACAAAATCTTCCGCGCCGCCGCTCTGGCAGCCGCTGATGCCCGCATTCCGCTGGCCAAAATGGCCGTCGCCGAATCCGGTATGGGTATCGTGGAAGACAAAGTGATTAAAAACCACTTCGCTTCTGAATATATTTACAACGCTTATAAAGATGAAAAAACCTGCGGCGTGCTGTCTGAAGACGACACCTTCGGGACCATCACCATTGCTGAACCTATCGGCATTATTTGCGGTATCGTTCCAACCACTAACCCGACCTCTACCGCGATCTTCAAATCGCTGATTAGCCTGAAGACCCGTAACGCCATCATCTTTTCTCCGCATCCGCGCGCTAAAGAAGCAACCAACAAAGCGGCAGACATCGTTCTGCAAGCGGCTATCGCTGCCGGCGCGCCGAAAGATCTGATTGGCTGGATCGATCAACCTTCCGTAGAACTGTCTAATGCGCTGATGCACCACCCGGATATTAACCTGATCCTTGCGACGGGCGGTCCAGGCATGGTTAAAGCAGCATACAGCTCCGGTAAACCTGCTATCGGCGTAGGCGCAGGCAACACCCCGGTTGTCATTGATGAAACCGCTGATATCAAACGCGCTGTGGCGTCTGTTCTGATGTCTAAAACCTTCGATAACGGCGTAATCTGTGCTTCTGAACAGTCTGTTGTCGTTGTTGATTCCGTCTATGATGCCGTTCGCGAACGTTTCGCCAGCCACGGCGGCTACATGCTGCAGGGCCAGGAGCTGAAAGCGGTTCAAAACGTTATCCTGAAAAATGGCGCTCTGAACGCCGCTATCGTTGGTCAGCCAGCCTACAAAATCGCTGAACTGGCAGGCTTCTCCGTACCAGAAACCACCAAGATTCTGATCGGTGAAGTTACGGTCGTTGATGAAAGCGAACCGTTCGCACACGAAAAACTGTCTCCGACTCTGGCGATGTATCGTGCGAAAGATTTCGAAGAAGCGGTAGAAAAAGCAGAAAAACTGGTCGCTATGGGCGGTATCGGTCACACCTCCTGCCTGTACACTGACCAGGATAACCAGCCAGAACGCGTTGCTTACTTCGGTCAGATGATGAAAACTGCGCGTATCCTGATCAACACCCCGGCCTCTCAGGGTGGTATAGGTGATCTGTACAACTTCAAACTCGCACCTTCCCTGACGTTGGGTTGTGGTTCCTGGGGTGGTAACTCCATCTCTGAAAACGTTGGTCCGAAACACCTGATCAACAAGAAAACCGTTGCTAAGCGAGCTGAAAACATGTTGTGGCACAAACTTCCGAAATCTATCTACTTCCGCCGTGGCTCTCTGCCCATCGCGCTGGATGAAGTGATTACTGATGGCCACAAACGTGCGCTCATCGTGACTGACCGCTTCCTGTTCAACAACGGCTACGCAGACCAGATCACCTCTGTGCTGAAAGCGGCTGGCGTTGAAACCGAAGTCTTCTTCGAAGTTGAAGCCGACCCGACGCTTTCCGTTGTTCGCAAAGGCGCTGAGCTGGCTAACTCCTTCAAACCAGACGTGATCATCGCGCTGGGCGGCGGTTCCCCGATGGACGCCGCGAAAATCATGTGGGTCATGTACGAACACCCGGAAACTCACTTCGAAGAACTGGCGCTGCGCTTTATGGACATCCGTAAACGTATCTACAAGTTCCCGAAAATGGGCGTGAAAGCGAAAATGATCGCCGTCACCACCACTTCCGGTACCGGTTCTGAAGTCACACCGTTTGCGGTTGTGACCGACGATGCAACTGGTCAGAAATATCCGCTGGCTGACTATGCCCTGACCCCGGATATGGCGATTGTCGACGCCAACCTGGTGATGGATATGCCGAAGTCCCTGTGTGCGTTCGGTGGTCTGGATGCGGTAACTCACGCCCTGGAAGCTTACGTTTCCGTACTGGCTTCTGAGTTCTCTGACGGTCAGGCTCTGCAGGCTCTGAAACTGCTGAAAGAAAACCTGCCGGCGTCTTACCACGAAGGGTCTAAAAACCCGGTTGCGCGTGAACGTGTTCACAGTGCAGCGACTATCGCCGGTATCGCGTTTGCCAACGCCTTCCTCGGTGTATGTCACTCCATGGCGCACAAACTGGGCTCTCAGTTCCACATTCCGCACGGTCTGGCGAACGCCCTGCTGATTTGTAACGTTATCCGCTACAACGCGAATGACAACCCGACCAAGCAGACCGCTTTCAGCCAGTACGATCGTCCGCAGGCACGCCGCCGTTACGCTGAAATTGCTGACCACCTGGGCCTGAGCGCGCCGGGCGACCGTACCGCCGCTAAGATTGAAAAACTGCTGGCATGGCTGGAAAGCATTAAAGCTGAGCTGGGTATTCCTAAGTCTATCCGTGAAGCAGGCGTACAGGAAGCTGACTTCCTGGCACACGTTGACAAACTGTCTGAAGATGCCTTTGATGACCAGTGCACCGGCGCTAACCCGCGTTATCCGCTGATCTCCGAACTGAAACAGATTCTGCTGGATACCTACTACGGTCGTGATTTCACCGAAGGTGAAGTTGCAGCGAAGAAAGACGTCGTTGCAGCACCGAAAGCAGAGAAGAAAGCGAAAAAATCCGCTTAATTCGTTATCTGCTTTAGCATGACAATAACGGCCTCAATTGAGGCCGTTTTTTGTTTTACCGGTTTATCTGATGCCTGAAGGCGCTATGCTTATCATCTGGCCTACGCACTCACGGCACGCCCTTCGTCAGGAGGCCTGAATAATGACGTCCAAAGCGCTACAGGGCGTTTTATAAGCCATCGCTACCTCGGGTATCATATGTGCCGATGACGCTCCTGAATCGCCGTCAGTGAGCCCTCCTCCAGCGCGTCCTTATAATGCTTACGGCAAACTGAAACGTAGCGTTCATTCCCGCCAATAACCACCTGTTCGCCTTCGTTATAAGGCCTGCCGTCCTGATCAAGTCGCAGAACCATACTGGCTTTACGACCGCAGAAACAGATAGTTTTTAATTCCACCAGCTTATCTGACCATGCCAGCAAGTATTGGCTGCCGACAAAGAGTTCCCCACGAAAGTCTGTTCGTAGCCCATAGCAGAGTACTGGAATATCTAATTTGTCGACAACCTCGGATAATTGATAAACCTGCTGGCGAGTCAAAAACTGGCTTTCGTCGACTAACACGCAATGTATTGTCTGCCGCGCGCTCTCGGCACGAATCTCTTCAAACAAGGATGTATTTTGGTTAAACAATTTTGCCGGCGACGACAAACCGATACGAGAGCTGACTTTGCCTGCGCCGAAACGATCGTCGATTTCCGCCGTATATACGACGGTACGCATCCCGCGTTCCTGATAATTGTATGAAGATTGCAGCAGTGCAGTCGACTTACCCGCATTCATTGCCGAATAGTAGAAATATAGCTGTGCCATTGGTCGCAGGACCTCACCTGAGTGAAATAAAGATTGGCGGGATTGTACCATAATTTACCGACGCGACGGCGCGGCTCGCGCTCCGGTGAGTATTAAGAATTGTACAAACATCGCTCACTATACCCAAAATAATTCGAGTTGCTTAAAGGCGGCAAGGGAGTGAGTCCCCAGGAGCATAGATAACTATGTGACTGGGGTGAGCGAGCGTAGCCAACACATAAGCAACTTGAAGTATGAAGGGTATATACACATTCCTTCACAAATTATGCCGTTAAAATTCATCAACAATGCTTATCATCACCCGCCAATATGAAAACCTTGTACTTATTGTTACCGTTACTCATACCCGGTGCAAAGTAATAGGGTTTTCTTGTAAGGAAAGCTAATACAAGAGATTGATATCTCTGCAATGAGATCGTATTTCATCATGATAAAATGTGACCTGACTCCTAAATTTTTAGCGACAGACGATGAGTATCCCCCCTGCCAATAAGCTCTTTTTTGTGCGTCGCCTCAAGGAAAATTTAAGTTGAGATAATTAAAACGTGTGCTTAATAAAGCGTAATTTTGAATTCCTTACATTCCTGGCTATTGCACAACTGAATTTATCGCTCTATTATTAGCTCAACAAACCACCCCAATATAAGTTTGAGATTACTACAATGAGCGAAGCACTTAAAATTCTGAACAACATCCGTACTCTTCGTGCGCAGGCAAGAGAATGTACTCTGGAAACGCTTGAAGAAATGCTGGAAAAATTAGAAGTTGTCGTTAATGAGCGTCGTGAAGAAGAAAGCGCTGCTGCTGCTGAAGTGGAAGAACGCACTCGTAAGCTGCAACAGTACCGTGAAATGTTAATTGCCGACGGCATTGACCCGAATGAACTGCTGAATAGCATGGCTGCCGCTAAATCCGGCACCAAAGCTAAACGCGCAGCTCGTCCGGCTAAATATAGCTATGTTGACGAAAACGGTGAAACTAAAACCTGGACTGGCCAGGGTCGTACACCGGCTGTAATCAAAAAAGCAATGGAAGAACAAGGTAAGCAACTGGAAGATTTCCTGATCAAGGAATAATTTACTTCCTGGATGCTTAAAATCCCGCCACTGGCGGGATTTTTTTTGCCTGAGTTCTCCGCTGACGACCCCGGGCATAAAAAAAGCGCCGGATTTACCAGCGCTTCTGTTAAAAAATTTATAACGTATCGTTACTTCTTAATACCCATTTCTTCTTCAAGCCAGGCTTTAAATTCAGCACCCAGCGAATTATGACGGATGCCATATTCAACGAATGCCTGCATATATCCTAACTTATTACCACAGTCATGGCTTTTACCCTTCATGTGGTAGGCTTCAACCGTTTCTTTTTCGATCAGCATATCGATAGCATCGGTCAACTGAATTTCATCCCCGGCGCCCGGAGGGGTTTTCGCCAGCAACGCCCAGATATCCGCGCTCAACACATAACGCCCAACAATCGCAAGGTTAGACGGCGCGACATCCGCTTTTGGTTTTTCAACCACGCCAACCATCGGCACACTTTCGCCCGGCGCCAGCTCGACGCCTTTGCAATCTACCACGCCGTATGCAGTCACATCTTCTACCGGCTCAACCATAATCTGGCTATTGCCGGTTTCGTCGAAACGGCGGATCATTTCAGCCAGGTTATCCTGAGACAGGTCGGACTCATATTCGTCAAGAATAACGTCTGGCAGAATAACAGCGACAGGTTCGTTTCCGACAACGGGATGCGCGCACAATACGGCATGGCCCAGGCCTTTTGCCAGCCCTTGACGTACCTGCATAATAGTGACATGCGGAGGGCAAATAGACTGGACCTCTTCCAGAAGCTGACGCTTAACGCGTTTTTCCAGCATCGCTTCCAGCTCAAAACTGGTATCAAAGTGGTTTTCAATAGAGTTTTTAGACGAGTGCGTCACAAGCACGATTTCAGTAATGCCAGCAGCGATACATTCGTTCACGACGTACTGAATTAATGGCTTATCAACCAGCGGCAGCATCTCTTTCGGGATAGCTTTGGTCGCTGGCAGCATCCTGGTTCCCAATCCCGCGACCGGGATAACGGCTTTTTTGACTTTCGAATTAAGGGCAGCCATTTAAAATTCTCCTGGACTGTTCATGTATTGAACGTGTTCATTAATCTGTATCGTGTTCCAGTATATCAGTACCAGAACAAGCCTCAGGTCCAAAAAGGACTTATATTGGTATAATTAAGACAAATACTTATAAATCTGCCGCAGATAGTAACACTCGTCGGGAAAGGCAGGTAAAGCAATTTCCGCTCACTCTTCCGTTTGGTCATTCCGCAGACAACATCAATCGCAGACGCCCTCCTGCGCCCCATATTTGACACTGCCATGAGTCGCAACGCTGGCTTAATTGGTTAAGGTAGGCGTTACCCAATGTTCCTAGCGGCACGCCGCTGCTAATTTGAACCTGATGAGCGCCCGTATTTAAGGTGGCGTTCAATCCGGCGGAGACGAGAATCAAATTTTTGAGCTCACTGTGATAGTAGCCGACAAATAGCGGGAATTGCCCAGGTAAATTGGCTTGTCTGAGCAGATGATTTACCTGTTTTAATAGCGCGCCTAACTCCGGTAAACGGTGCTTTTGTTGGCCGAGCTGATCCTGCAATAAGCCGTTAAATAGCGCTCGCAGCAACAATGCGGCTAACACGCCGTTATCGCCCGCCCGGGTGACATCCAGGCAATAAAATGCCAGTTCGTTATCAGATAGCGGCGCAATATCCAGCACCAGTCCAGGCTGATCGGCGGAGACGAGCTGCCGGTAATTAATGCGGCAATGAGAAATCACCTGCTGTACCGGGGGCTGCAATTCCTGCAACAATTGCGCTGCGGCGGTCGGATTACTCACCATTGCATCCCAGTCACGAAACAGGCGTTCTTCTTCTTCAACCCGCGAGTTAAACATATTAGGGTATAAGCAAGCGAATACGGTTTCCCGCAAGCGGTTGAGATCTTTTACCGGCTTCAGCAAGACATCTTCAACCCCAAGGCGTAACGCTTTGGCGATATCCGCCATATTTTCTGTTGCGGAAATAACCAGAATAGGCGTCTGGTCTCCGCGATTACGTAAGTTTTCTACCAGTTTGAGACCGTTCATTCTCGGCATAGCGATATCACATATCATGAGATCAGGGGTAAAACGCCCCATCAACTCCAGGGCATCCACCCCGTCGCCTGCCAATGCCGTTGTCGCTCCCAAAGAGGAAAACCACGAATCCAGAAGCGAGCGAAATACAGGCTCGTCTTCAACAATAAGAATCTGTTTTCCGACCAATGGCTGCGTCATGTTCTCTCCCCTGACTGGCTTTAATCAATAGTGGCATGGTATTGCCGCTTGCGCCTGTCAGAATTTGCTTAAGTGATCGTAAAAGGTACATTAAACGTCGGTACGCACCAAGGGTATAAGTTCGTCCATCTTTTTCTCTACGGCTAACTGACCCGCCGCAATAGCGGCATGGGCGCGATGAAAATCCAGCGTAGAGATTTGCGGACAGAATGGTTGAATGAGAATATCAGGCGGATCGCCAGCCATACGGTTACGTTTAAGACGATTTTCCAACACCTGAATGGAGGTTGTCATGATTTCCATTGCCCCAGGCGAACTCACGCCACGGCGTGAAGTCAGGCTACTGAAACGTTCTTTTAAACGCTTATGCCAGGGCAGCGCATCATCGCTCTCTTCATTGATATTCCCGACATTTACAGAGAGCAAATCTTGCTGCATGAGGTGGGCATCATGTTGCAGATCTACCGCAATAACGATATCAGCCCCTAGCGCCCTGGTTAACGAAACAGGTACCGGATTAACGACTGCGCCATCTACCAGCCAGTAACCGTTATGTTCAACCGGAGACATCAGCCCTGGCATACTGCACGACGCGCGTACGGCAAGGTGTAGATCGCCTTCAGTAAACCATAGCTCTCGTCCCGTGCTAAGATTCGTCGCGACCGCGCCAAAACGTCTTGAACAGTGGTCAAAATCCGTGACGGGCATAATATCCCGATAGTGATTAAATACACGTTCGCCGCGAAGCAACCCTCCTCTGCCCCAGGATACATCCATCAGGCGTAAAACATCCCAGTAGCGGAATGAACATACCCACTGTTCAAGCGCCGATAATTTATTACAGGCATACGCGGCGCCGACCAGTGAACCTATTGAGCATCCCGCAACGATATCAATATCAATGCCTGTTTGCTTGAGGGCTTTGATGACCCCAATATGAGACCATCCTCTCGCTGCGCCAGATCCCAGCGCCAGCCCTATTTTCATTTTTCTCATCGTACTTAACGACTTCCCCTGGCTTCAAGACGTAGCAACATCGCCACTGCTCAGTTAACATAATGCCACCCTGGCGTTCAACGCCGTTTTTTATATTCAGGGAGATTATTGTGTCTCAGCCTTGTCCCTGTGGTAGCGCTGACGAGTATAGCCTATGTTGTGGTCGTATTGTGTCCGGAGAACGAGTAGCACCCGATCCGTCACATCTCATGCGCTCTCGTTACTGCGCTTTTGTGATGAAAGACGCAGATTACTTAATTAAGAGCTGGCATCCAACCTGCAATGCGGCCGCGTTTCGTGATGATATCATCGCCGGATTTGCCAATACCAGGTGGCTCGGCCTGACTATTTTTGAACATACCTGGTCAGACGCAGAAAATACAGGGTATGTTAGTTTTATCGCGCGCTTTTCCGAACAAGGGAAAACCGGGGCGATTATCGAACGCTCTCGTTTTATCAAAGAAAACGGTCAGTGGTATTATATTGACGGTACCCGCCCGCAGTTGGGTCGAAATGATCCCTGCCCGTGCGGTTCAGGCAAAAAATTTAAAAAGTGCTGCGGCCAGTGATGCCTGACAGTATCGATACAACAAACACTCTCAACAGGATTTTTCCGGCAATGCAATCACTACAACGTAAAGTTCTGCGTACTATTTGTCCCGATCAAAAAGGCCTTATCGCGCGGATTACCAACATTTGCTATAAGCACGAGCTTAATATTGTGCAAAACAATGAATTTGTGGACCATCGCACCGGACGCTTTTTTATGCGGACCGAGCTGGAAGGCATCTTCAATGATTCCACTCTTCTGGCCGATCTGGACAGCGCCTTACCGGAAGGCTCTGTTCGTGAACTCAATCCCGCCGGACGCCGTCGGGTAGTGATTCTGGTTACCAAAGAGGCGCATTGTCTGGGCGACCTGCTGATGAAAGCCAACTATGGCGGGCTGGATGTTGAAATCGCTGCGGTCATTGGCAACCATGAAACGTTACGCTCGCTGGTTGAACGTTTTGAGATTCCTTTCGAACTGGTCAGCCATGAGGGATTAACGCGTGAAGAGCATGACACGAAGATGGCGGACGCCATTGATGCTCATCAACCGGACTATGTGGTGCTGGCCAAGTATATGCGTGTTTTGACGCCAGGTTTTGTGGCGCGCTTTCCGAACAAAATTATCAATATCCACCACTCATTCCTGCCGGCATTTATCGGCGCGCGCCCTTATCATCAGGCCTATGAGCGCGGCGTGAAAATCATCGGCGCTACCGCGCACTATGTGAATGATAATCTGGATGAAGGCCCAATCATTATGCAAGACGTGATTCACGTCGATCACACTTACACCGCAGAAGATATGATGCGTGCCGGGCGCGACGTTGAGAAAAACGTATTAAGCCGCGCGCTGTATCAGGTTCTGGCACAGCGAGTCTTTGTTTACGGCAATCGGACGATTATTCTTTAATCGTCAGTAATATGAATTGATTAGCTTTAATCCGTTACGGATGAAAAGTACGCAAACAGTTCATTTCAGGCAAAGGAATGCTTTACAGCGGCGTGTCATTTGATATGATGCGCCCCGCTTCCCGAAAGGAAGCAGGCCAGTATTAAGCATTACCCCGTGGTGGGGTTCCCGAGCGGCCAAAGGGAGCAGACTGTAAATCTGCCGTCATCGACTTCGAAGGTTCGAATCCTTCCCCCACCACCATTATTCACTACAGCGATGTAGTTAACTTGATGAGCAATGCAGAAGTTTGCACTTGTCGGGGAAGGGTGAGAACCTTCGATTAAGGTTCGACTTGAGCGAAAGCGAGAGAACGTTGTCAACGGCAACGGCCCGTAGGGTGAGGAGCGAAGCGACGAATAATCCTTCCCCCACCACCATCTTCAAGCTTTACCTACAATTTGAATTACCCCTGGTGGGGTTCCCGAGCGGCCAAAGGGAGCAGACTGTAAATCTGCCGTCATCGACTTCGAAGGTTCGAATCCTTCCCCCACCACCATCACTCTCGTCGCGTATCTTATCCCCGTTAAGCACAGTGCCTCATATCTCTCCGTACGGGGAAGGATGAGAAGCTTCGACTAAGGTTCGATTCGAGCGAAAGCGAGAAAGCGTTGCCAACGGCAACGACCCGAAGGGCGAAGCGCGCAGCGCTGAGTAATCCTTCCCCCACCACCATCACTCTCGTCGCGTATCTTATCCCCGTTAGGCACAGTGCCTCATATCTCTCCGTACGGGGAAGGATGAGAAGCTTCGACTAAGGTTCGATTCGAGCGCAGCGAGAAAGCGTTGCCGTAGGCAACGACCCGAAGGGCGAAGCGCGCAGCGCTGAGTAATCCTTCCCCCGTCATCCGCTGCTGAACACATCTATTCCAAATCACGTCATTCACATCCGAAAACCGCTGCCTTCAGATCTTTTTCAACACCTACCCCCAATTTCCTCACTACAAATGCATAAAGGCTATTGCTATGAATTCACGCATTATCATTACTGGCGGGCCCAGCGCGGGTAAAACTACGCTGATTACGGCTCTGGAAAAAAGTGGTTTCCACTGTCAGCCCGAATCCGGGCGTGCTGTTATCAAACAACAAATGGACATAAACGGCGATGCGCTGCCGTGGCGTTCTCCGGCGCGATTTGCAGAAGCCATGCAGGCAATGGATATTAATGCCTGGTATCAGGCCGAACAGTCCGATCGTCCCCTCTTCTACGACCGTGCGCTGCCGGATATTGCAGGCTATCTCACACTGGTGGGCGAACCAATACCCAACCGATTACATCGTGCTATTAACCAATTTCGCTATGCCACTGACGTTATTATTCTCCCGCCATGGAAAGCGATATATAAGCAGGATAACGAACGAACACAATCGTGGGAGGAAGCGGTACGGACATATGAGGCAATGAGAGAAATATATCCACGTTATGGTTATCGGCTCCACTTGTTGATGCCTGCATCAATTCAGGAGCGCGTAAATCGGCTTCTGGGGCTTATTAACGTCATATTACCCAGCCGAAAATAAGGCACCGAGCAGTTCAACGTGTGCTTATCCCCGCTCACGCAGGGAAAAATGGGCAAGAAGTGCGAAAAAACGGGCAGGAAGTCAGCCTCCATGCCCGTGCTATTTTTTTCTGCTATATTGCTGAATACATCTCAGTATTACAGTGACTTAAGCTTGTCAATGCACAATCAGTGACGCGCACGTACAATCTGATACTTGCGGGTCAGGTACTCGACCGGCACGCTCCAGATATGCACCAGGCGCGAGAATGGGAATAACAGGAACAACGTCATCCCCAGTACCAGGTGCATACGGAAGATAAAGGCTACACCGTCCAGATGTGCGGATGCGCCACCGTGGAAGGTCACAACTGACTGCGCCCACCCGACCAGCTTCATCATTTCACTCCCGTCCATATGCTGGGCGGAGAACGGAATGGTCAACAGGCCCAGCGCGCACTGAATCACCAGCAGCGAGAGAATCAAAATATCTGCTCCGGTAGTGGTGGCGCGGACACGTGGGCTGAACAGACGACGCTTGAGCAGTAAAATACCGCCAACCAGAGTCAGCACGCCGCAGGCGCCGCCGGCAATCATCGCCATCTTCTGTTTCACGTCGACCGGCAGAAAAGCTTCATACATCCAGTGCGGCGTTAACATGCCCAAGAAGTGACCGGCGAAAATACCCAAAATCCCAATGTGGAACAGGTTTGACGCCAGGTTCATTCCTTTGCGATCCAGCATCTGACTGGAAGCCGCCCGCCAGGTGTACTGACCGTAGTCGTAACGTAACCAGCTACCGATCAGAAATACCGATCCGGCAATGTACGGGTAGATATCAAAGAAGAACATATTCAGGAAGTGCATTAGTGCTGTCCTCCGGTGGTGATATTCAGATATTGCGGCGCCACGGCCCCGGCAAAACGACGCTGGTGAGCGGAGATTTCCGACTCGCCACACCCTTGATCGGCGAAGAATTTCACCCGCTCTTCTTCCCAGACCGCATCCAACGCCTGCGGGGTATCATCACGTGCTTCATTCGCAATTTTTTCAGCCACTTTGTCGCTGTCGATAACGGTATTCGCCAGTTTTAACAGCAGATCGAACAGCACCGCATAACGGCTGTCACGCTGTTGCAAACGTGCGCTGAGCAGCGCCAGAATCGGCGCGATATCCTGTAACCCCCCTAACGCTTCGCTTTTCGGCAATTGCGCAAGGTATTCCAGATACAGCGGCAGATGATCGGGAAGTTCGCGGCTGTCGAGCTGCAAACCGTGCTGCTCATACTGTGCCATCAGGTCAACCATCGCCTGACCGCGATCGCGGGACTCCCCGTGAACATGTTCAAACAGTAGCAGTGATGTGGCGCGACCACGGTCAAACAGTTCGCTATAAGCGGCCTGTACATCCAGCATGTCCTGCGCGGTTAAATCGCGCAGGAAAACGCCCAGAGTCTGGGCATCCTCTTTATCCAGGTTCTCAGATGACGCGAGCGCATCGAACAACTCCTGCTGATGCTGCCACAGGGCAGCATCCGGGTACTCGAGCAGACGCGAAACAATGACGAGTTCAATCATGCGTGCGGCTCCGTTTTGCTGGTCACATCAACAGCGTCGATGCGGCGGCTGTTGAACAGATTGAATTTGGTATCAGACCCGTGGCAACCATCGCCGAAGGTAAAGCCACAACCGTTTTTCTCCGGGAATGCGTCACGCGCCAGTTCACGATGGCTGCTCGGTACCACAAAGCGATCTTCATAGTTGGCAATCGCCAGATAACGATACATTTCCTGCGCCTGGGCTTCGCTTAAACCCACCTCTTCCAGAGCGCGGGTATCCACTTTACCGTCTACGGTTTCCGCACGTTTGTAGTGACGCATCGCCAGCATGCGTTTCAGCGCCAACAGTACCGGCTGAGTGTCGCCAGCGGTCAACAGGTTCGCCAGGTACTGCACCGGGATACGCAGACTGTCTACATCCGGCAGAATACCGTTGCTGCCCAGTTCACCCGCGTCGGCGGCAGACTGAATCGGTGACAAAGGCGGCACGTACCAGACCATCGGCAGCGTGCGGTATTCCGGATGCAGCGGCAGCGCCAGCTTCCAGTCCATCGCCATTTTGTACACTGGCGATTGCTGCGCCGCATCGATCACGCTCTGCGGCACGCCGTCCTTCAGCGCCTGCTCAATGACAGCCGGATCGTTCGGATCGAGGAACACGTCCAGTTGACGCTGGTACAGATCTTTTTCGTTTTCCGTACTGGCGGCGCTTTCAATGGCATCGGCGTCATACAGCAGTACGCCAAGATAACGGATACGGCCCACGCAGGTTTCCGAGCAAACAGTCGGCTGACCGGCTTCGATACGCGGGTAGCAGAAGATGCACTTCTCGGACTTGCCGCTCTTCCAGTTGAAGTAAATCTTCTTGTACGGGCAGCCGGTGATGCACATCCGCCAGCCGCGGCACTTGTCCTGGTCGATCAGCACGATGCCATCTTCTTCACGCTTGTAGATAGCACCGCTCGGGCAGGTCGCCACGCACGCCGGGTTGAGACAGTGCTCGCACAGGCGCGGCAGGTACATCATGAAGGTGTTTTCGAACTGGCCGTACATCGCCTTCTGCATGTTTTCGAAATTCTGATCTTTGGCGCGTTTTTCGAACTCGCCGCCCAGAATCTCTTCCCAGTTTGGCCCGCTGGTAATTTTGTCCATCCGCTGGCCGGTAATCAGCGAGCGCGGACGCGCGATCGGCTGATGTTTGCTTTCCGGCGCGGTATGCAGGTTCTGGTAGTCGTAATCAAACGGCTCGTAGTAGTCGTCGATGCCCGGCAGATGCGGGTTAGCGAAGATTTTACCTAGCAGCAGCGCCCGGTTGCCCATGCGCGGCTGTAGTTTGCCGTTGATTTTGCGGATCCAGCCGCCTTTCCATTTTTCCTGATTTTCCCAGTCATTCGGAAAACCAACGCCAGGCTTACTTTCTACGTTGTTGAACCACGCGTATTCCATACCTTCGCGACTGGTCCAGACGTTTTTACAGGTGACTGAACAGGTATGACAGCCGATGCACTTATCGAGATTCAGCACCATGCCGACTTGTGAACGAATTTTCATTTTACGCTCTCCTGTACCTGGTCATTGCCTTCGCCATCCAACCAGTTAATGTTCTTCATCTTACGTACCACCACAAACTCATCGCGGTTGGAGCCGACGGTACCGTAGTAGTTAAAGCCGTAGGCTAACTGCGCATAGCCGCCGATCATATGGGTCGGTTTCGGCGTAATGCGCGTCACCGAGTTATGAATACCGCCGCGCTGCTGGGTAATTTCCGACCCCGGCAGGTTTACGATACGTTCCTGCGCGTGGTACATCATGGTCATGCCCGCCGGTACACGCTGGCTGACCACTGCGCGTGCGGTCAATGCGCCGTTGCTGTTGAAGACTTCGATCCAGTCGTTATCTTCAATGCCCAGCTCTTTGGCGTCGGTTTCGCTCATCCATACAATCGGGCCGCCACGCGACAAGGTCAGCATCAACAGGTTATCGCTGTAGGTCGAGTGGATACCCCATTTCTGGTGCGGCGTCAGGAAGTTGAGCGCCTTCTCCGGATTACCGTTGGATTTACGCCCCATCACCGCTTTCACCGAGCGGGTGTCGATCGGTGGACGATACACCAGCAAACTTTCGCCGAAGTCGCGCATCCACTGGTGATCCTGATACAACTGTTGGCGACCAGACAGCGTACGCCACGGGATCAGCTCGTGAACGTTGGTATAACCGGCGTTATAAGAAACGTGCTCATCTTCCAGACCAGACCAGGTCGGGCTGGAGATAATTTTGCGCGGCTGGGCCTGAATATCGCGGAAGCGGATTTTCTCTTCTTCTTTATTGGTTGCCAGATGCGTATGGTCGCGACCGGTAAACTCGCTCAGCGCCGCCCAGGCTTTCACCGCCACCTGACCGTTGGTTTCCGGCGCTAACGTCAGGATCATCTCTGCCGCGTCAATCGCCGTGTTGAGCATCGGCTGACCTTTCGCCGGACCGTCCGCTTTGGTGTAATTGAGCTTACGCAGCAAGTCCATTTCGCTCTGCGTGTTCCAGGCAATCCCTTTCCCGCCGTTGCCGATTTTCTCCATCAGCGGGCCGATAGAGGTAAATCGCTCATAGGTGGCCGGATAATCGCGCTCGACGGTCATGATGTGCGGCGCGGTTTTCCCTGGAATCAGGTCGCATTCACCTTTTTTCCAGTCTTTCACGTCCAGCGGCTGCGCCAGTTCAGCGGCAGAATCGTGCTGGATCGGCAGCGTCACGACGTCAGTCTCTTTACCCAGGTGGCCTACACAGACTTCGGAGAATTTCTTCGCAATGCCTTTGTAGATTTCCCAGTCGCTTTTCGATTCCCAGGCCGGATCTACGGCGGCAGACAGCGGATGAATAAACGGATGCATATCCGAGGTATTCATATCGTCTTTTTCATACCAGGTGGCGGTCGGCAGTACGATATCGGAGTACAGGCAGGTGCTCGACAGGCGGAAGTCCAGCGTCACCACCAGATCCAGTTTGCCGTCCAGGCCATTGTCACGCCACTCCACTTCTTCCGGCTTCACACCGCCCTGTTTACCCAGATCCAGCCCCTGAATACCATGCTCAGTACCCAGCAGATATTTCAGCATGTACTCATGGCCTTTACCGGAAGACCCAAGCAGGTTAGAACGCCAGATGAACAGGTTACGCGGGTGGTTTTTACCGTTTTCCGGCTGCTCGGCGGCAAAGCGAATCGAACCCTCTTTCAGGGATTTGACGGTATAATCTACCGGCGTCATACCGGCTTTTTCCGCTTCACGCGCAATGTACAGCGGGTTGGTGCCTAACTGCGGTGCCGACGGCAACCAGCCCATACGCTCGGCGCGCACATTGAAGTCAATCAGATGCCCGCTATAGCGGGATTTGTCCGCCATCGGCGACAGTAACTCCTCGGCGGTCACCGTCTCGTAGCGCCACTGGCTGGAGTGGTTATAGAAGTAAGAGGTGCTGTTCATGTGACGCGCGGGACGCTGCCAGTCAAGGGCAAACGCCAGCGGCTGCCAGCCGGTCTGCGGACGCAGTTTTTCCTGGCCGACGTAGTGCGCCCAGCCGCCGCCGCTCTGACCAACGCAACCACAGAACACCAACATATTGATCAGCCCGCGATAGTTCATATCGAGGTGATACCAGTGGTTCAGCCCGGCGCCAACGATAATCATTGAACGCCCGTGCGTTTTGTCCGCGTTATCGGCGAACTCCCGTGCGATACGGATGATCTGCGCCCGCGGCACGCCAGTGATCTGCTCGGCCCATGCTGGCGTATACGCTTTGGTATCGTCATAACTGGCGGCACAGTTTTCATCGTTCAGGCCGCGTTCCAGACCATAGTTCGCCATGGTCAGATCGTAAACGGTGGTCACCAGCGCGGTAGAACCATCGGCCAGTTGCAGACGTTTTGCCGGCAGTTTATGCAGCAGGACGTTATCCAGCGCCACATGATTAAAGTACGCTGAACCTTCGCCGCCGAAATATGGGAAGCCCACGTCAGCAATCTCATCCTGGCTGCCCAGCAAGCTGAGCTGCAATTCAGTTTCTGCACCGGTAGTCCCGTCGCGCTGTTCGAGGTTCCATTTGCCTTTTTCGCCCCAGCGGAAACCAATTGAACCGTTTGGCGCCACCATTTCACCGTTGCTGTTAATGGCGACGGTTTTCCATTCCGGGTTATTTTCCTGCCCCAGCGAATCAACGAGATCGGCAGCGCGCAGCATACGACCTGCGGCATAATAACCATCACGCTCTTCAAGCATCACCAGCATTGGCATGTCGGTATAGCGACGGACATAATCGGTGAAGTACTGGCGCGGGTTGTCGAGGTGGAACTCGCGCAGCATGACGTGGCCCATCGCCAGCGCCATCGCCGCATCAGTCCCCTGCTTCGGCGCCAGCCACAGATCGCACAGTTTGGCGATTTCAGCATAGTCCGGCGTCACCGCGACGGTTTTGGTGCCTTTGTAACGTACTTCGGTAAAGAAGTGGGCATCCGGCGTACGGGTTTGCGGCACGTTAGAGCCCCAGGCGATAATATAGCTGGAGTTGTACCAGTCAGCGGATTCCGGCACGTCGGTCTGCTCGCCCCAGGTTTGCGGGGAGGCTGGCGGCAGGTCGCAGTACCAGTCGTAGAAGCTCAGGCAGGTACCGCCAATCAGCGAAAGATAACGTGCGCCGGAAGCGTAGGAGACCATCGACATCGCCGGGATGGGTGAGAAGCCCGCGACGCGGTCAGGGCCATAGGCTTTCACGGTGTACACGTTGGAGGCGGCGATCAGCTCGTTCACTTCCTGCCATGAGGAGCGAACAAAGCCGCCACGACCACGCGCCTGTTTGAAGCTTTTGGCTTTATCGGCATCTTCAATGATGGAGGCCCATGCCTCTACCGGATCGCGATGCAGTTTTTTCGCCTCGCGCCACATCTTCATCAGACGTTTGCGCATTAGCGGATATTTCAGTCGGTTAGCGCTGTAGAGATACCAGGAGTAACTTGCCCCGCGCGGGCAGCCGCGAGGTTCATGGTTTGGCATATCAGGACGGGTGCGCGGGTAATCGGTTTGCTGTGTTTCCCAGGTCACCAGACCATTTTTGACATAAATTTTCCAGCTACAAGAACCGGTGCAGTTCACCCCATGGGTTGAGCGCACAATTTTGTCATGCTGCCAACGTTGGCGGTATCCGTCCTCCCAGTCCCGGTTTGTTTCGAGAAGCTGGCCGTGCCCATCGGCAAAGGTTTCGCCCTTCTGCTTGAAGTAGCGAAACCGGTCCAGGAATTTACTCATCGGGTTTCTCCTGTGTGGAACCTTACGGCTCTCTGATAAATCGACATTGCTTAACTAAGGGCGAAGGTAACGCGCTGAATGGGCGTGAGAATTGATAACGATCAAGGCGGACAGGGATGCAAATGGTGCGCAAACCTCCTGCATACTCCTTTTGGATGAGGAGTTTTATTTATATATATTACTGATTTAATTACATAAAATTAAATTTACGCACGACATGAATGTTAAATTTTCAACAAGTGGGTATTAAGGGGTATCCCCGTGGATGACCGATAAAAATGTGCGTGGTCAGCCCTGTCGCGCCTCTCTTCTTGACTATAAGTATGTTGTAACTAAATGCGGGTAAAAAAAAGCGCGGTCTAACGCCGCGCAAAGGATAATCAAAAGTTACTTTTTATTTTTAGAATGACGTCCATATACCGCCCAGGTAATAACGACGCAGGCGATATAGAAAATAAGAAAGACTTTCATCGCGCCGACTGGCGAACCGGTTAATGCTAAAGATGAACCAAACGCTTTCGGAATAAAAAAGCCGCCAATCGCGCCAATCGCGGAAATAAAGCCCAGCGCCGCCGCCGTATCGGTCGCCGCTTCACGCATGGCTCTTTCGTCCGACCCGCCTTCCGCTTTTACCCGGTCCATCGTCAGTTTACGGAAGATAACGGAGATCATCTGGAAGGTAGAACCACTCCCCAGCCCCGCCGTCAGGAATAGCGCCAGAAATACCCCGTAGAATGCGACAAAGCTACCACCAACGCCGCCAGTAGGTAATGTCAGGAACAGCAGACCGCTGAAAATCGCCATCAGGACAAAGTTGATAAGCGTGACGCGAGTCCCCCCCAGACGGTCAGAAATTGCGCCGCCTGCCGAACGCGCCAGCGCGCCGATAAACGGACCGAAAAACGCATAATGCAGGATCTGCACATCCGGGAATTGCGTTTTAGACAGCATAGCGAACCCCGCGGAGAAACCGATAAACGATCCGAAGGTCGCCAGATACAGCAGACTCATGATCCACAGATGACCACGTTTGAGCACCGGCAGTTGCTCTTTTAGCGAGGCCTTAGACGTCGCCAGTTCGTTCATGCCGAACCACGCCGCCAGCGTAAAAATGGCCAGGAAAGGCACCCAAATCCAGGCCGCGTTCGCCAGATAGAGCTGAGAACCGTCCGGCTGCTCTACACCGTGGCTGCCAAAGGCGGCAAAGATAGAGAGCGAAACCACCAGCGGCGCAACCAGCTGCATCACGCTCACGCCCATATTGCCCAGACCGCCGTTCAGACCCAGCGCGCCGCCCTGCTTTTGTTTAGGAAAGAAAAAGCTGATGTTCGCCATACTGGAGGCAAAGTTCGCGCCGGCAAAACCACACAGCAAGGAAATAATAATGAAAGTGCTAAATGGCGTACTGGTATCCTGAACGGCAAAGCCTAACCATACGCAAGGCACGATGAGGATACCGGTACTGAACGCTGTCCAGCGACGTCCGCCAAATAGCGGCACCATAAAGGAGTAAGGCACCCGTAGCAGCGCGCCGGAAACAGATGGCAGCGCAGTCAACATAAAGAGCTGATCGGTCGTAAAATTAAATCCCACTTTCGGCAGGTTCACCGCCACTGCGCTGAATAGCATCCAGACGCAAAACGCCAGCAGTAAACACGGCACAGAAATCCACAGATTACGGCTAGCGACACGATGGCCGCGCTGCTGCCAGAATGCCGGATCTTCCGGACGCCATTCCGTGATAACAGCGCCAGTTGCCCTTTCCGGGGCGGATGAGTGACTCATAGACACCTCTGATTCTTGATTTGATGTCTGCCACATTAGGGTTTACTGCCGAAGGTAAGTTGATATAAATCAAAGGAAAAGTCGTCATCACCGGCGACTAAAAATAGTTATTACCCTTAATGAGTAGGCTATTTTGGTAAAAAAGCTGTGGTTTTTCACCATGCTGTGTCTGCCTACTCCTTCCCGTCGCAGATACCTCTCTACGGCGGCAATTAAGGAGTAACTCGTTATAGGTATGGGTATACTCCGCTGTATCGTTGAGAATAGCGGCACAGCCGATTGACGCCCCTTTTTTGCTACGTTTTTTCGGCGACATTACCCCGAAGAAAGAAGGTAACATGTTTAAACGGTGTTTCTCTCCTCTTACGCTGGTTAACCAATTGGCGCTGATTGTCATGCTCTCTACCGCTATCGGCGTGGCGGGGATGGCGGTTTCCGGCTGGCTTGTTCAGGGCGTACAGGGTAGCGCTCATGCGATTAATAAAGCGGGCTCATTGCGTATGCAAAGCTATCGACTACTGGCCGCTGTCCCGCTGGATGCTAAAGATCAAAAGCTGCTGGATGAGATGGAGCAAACGGCATTCAGCCCGGAACTGACCCGCGCCGCTGAGCGAGACGGGCAGCAGAAGCAGCTTAAAGCGTTGCAGGATTACTGGCATAACGAACTCTCGCCAGGGCTACAGCACGCGCAAAACGCGCACGCGGTCGCAGAAGATGTCACGCGCTTTGTAGCGGGCCTGGATCGCCTGGTGACGTCGTTCGACCATACTACTGAATTGCGTATCGAACGCGTGGTATTAGTTCACCGGGTAATGGCGATCTTTATGGCGCTATTGCTGGTATTTACGATTATCTGGCTACGTGTTCGCCTTTTGCAGCCCTGGAAACAGTTATTATCAATGGCGCGCGCCGTCAGTCAGCGCGACTTTACCCAACGTGCCAATATCAGTGGACGCAATGAGATGGCCGCGTTGGGTTCTGCGCTCAATAATATGTCTGAAGAACTGGCCGAAAGTTATGCGGTACTGGAACAGCGCGTACAGGAAAAAACAGCCGGTCTGGAACATAAAAACCAGATTCTCTCGTTTTTGTGGCAAGCCAACCGTCGGCTGCATTCACCGGCTCCGCTATGTGAGCGTCTTTCACCGGTACTGAATGGCCTGCAAAATTTAACCCAGTTGCATGATATTGAGCTGCGAGTCTATGACCTGGAAGATGAAGATAATCACCAGGAATTTACCTGTCAGTCGGACATCAGTTGCGATGATAAAGGCTGCCACCTTTGCCCACGTAGCGCCCTGCCGATGATTAACGGCGGCACCACTTTAAAATGGCGGCTCACCGATTCTCACACCCAATACGGTATTTTGCTGGCGACGCTGCCCTATGGACGCCATCTCAGCCACGATCAGCAACAGTTGGTGGACACGCTGGTTGAACAGCTTACCGCGACTCTGGCGCTCGACAGGCATCAGGAGCGCCAGCAGCAGTTGATTGTCATGGAAGAGCGTGCCACCATTGCCCGCGAACTGCACGATTCTATTGCCCAGTCGCTCTCTTGTATGAAGATGCAGGTGAGCTGCCTGCAAATGCAGGGCGACGTGTTACCGGAAAGCAGCCGTGTGTTACTCAGCCAAATTCGCAATGAGCTGAACTGCTCCTGGGCGCAACTGCGCGAACTGTTAACCACTTTCCGGTTACAGTTGACGGAACCCGGGCTACGTCCGGCGCTGGAGGCAAGCTGCCAGGAGTTCAGCGCCCGGTTTGGCTTTACGGTAAAACTGGATTATCAGCTTCCCCCCCGCCTGGTGCCTTCACACCAGGCGATACACCTGTTGCAAATTGCCAGGGAAGCCCTCAGCAACGCCCTTAAACACTCTCATGCCGACGATGTGGTGGTGACAGTGACGCAATGTGGCAAACAGGTCAAACTAAAAGTGCAGGATAATGGCTGCGGCGTCCCGGAAAACGCCGAACGCAGTAATCACTACGGCATGATCATCATGCGCGATCGGGCGCAAAGTTTGCGCGGCGATTGCCAGGTACGCCGACGCGAGACTGGCGGAACAGAGGTCACTGTTACTTTTATTCCAGAAACAAACTTCACAGAAACCCAGGGAGATACCCATGAATAATCAGGAACCGGCAACCATCCTGTTAATTGACGACCATCCGATGCTACGCACGGGTGTAAAGCAGCTTGTGAGTATGGCGCCCGATATCAGCGTGGTCGGAGAAGCCAGCAACGGTGAGCAGGGTATTGACCTGGCGGAATCGCTCGATCCCGATCTGATCCTCCTTGATTTGAATATGCCGGGAATGAATGGTCTCGAAACGCTGGATAAATTACGCGAAAAAGCGCTGTCAGGACGTATTGTCGTTTTCAGCGTATCCAACCATGAAGAAGATGTCGTCACGGCGCTAAAGCGCGGCGCGGATGGTTATCTGTTGAAAGACATGGAGCCTGAGGACTTGCTCAAAGCGTTACAACAGGCCGCCGCCGGCGAAATGGTATTAAGTGAAGCGTTAACGCCGGTACTGGCGGCCAGCCTGCGGGCCAACCGCGCCACCACCGATCGCGATGTAACGCAACTCACCCCGCGTGAGCGCGATATTCTGAAGCTCATCGCGCAGGGATTGCCGAATAAGATGATTGCCCGGCGTCTGGATATCACCGAAAGTACGGTCAAAGTGCACGTGAAACATATGCTCAAGAAAATGAAGCTGAAATCGCGCGTGGAGGCCGCCGTCTGGGTGCATCAGGAACGTATCTTTTAATTATTGCTCTTGGAACGGTTGCCAATGCGGATTATCGTCCGGCATCGTGATAAACGGTTCAGTCAGCGCGAGCGTGATCTCATTGGAAGAGACACGCTGACCTTTTTCATCCTCAACTACCACCGATAAACGCCAGCGATTTGCCGCGCCTTCGCGGTGATCCCAGGCCGGCATAATGATTGTCCAGCCCTCGGTACTGCGGGTGTCCGTTCCTGCCGTCAAACTTAATGCCTGTGTATCGCCCTGCCAGCTCAAATGACGAATACCGTGCACGCTGCGCACCTGCAATTTTAACGCAACCGTCTCACCAGGCGTAAGATCCCAGGGCGGCGTCGCCAGAAAAACCGTTAACGTTTTACGCTGCCGATACTCCATTGTCGGCAGCGAGTTACGTTGCGGCGTATCATAGCGGCTACCGCGTAATGACTGGCTTTGCGCCACTTCACTGGCGGCAAGCTGCTTTTTGAGCGACATGCCGAAGCGGTAGTTAAGCGTCAGCCCCAGGTTATTCTGACTGACCCCGCTCTCGCCCTGTTTGTGCTGGGCGGTCACGGTAAGCAAAGGTACTGGCGTATAGTTGAGACCCAGTTTTAACGCGACAGGATTGTGATACCCCGTTCCGGAGTCAAACAGATCCACGCTATCGCCAAAGTACTGCTCCAGACTAACGCTGGTATTGATATGCTGGTAAAACGGCAGGCGCATTTGCGCGTTGATATCATATCCGCGCGCCATTCGCTGTTCTAAGGTCGCCGTATGCGTCTGCCAGTCGGCAAAAGGCTGATAATAGTTGGCGGATAAACGCAAATATTCGCCCCACGCCTCCGCGCCAAAGCCGGCGCGCTGCAGATTTTCATCCAGCAGATTATCGTAAAAGGTATTATAGCCAAGAAGCCAGCCATCCTGCGCCCAGCGCTGTCCTACGCCAACGTTGCTTACCAGTCCGTCAGTCTGTTGCGTAAGGCCAAGCTGGCTCCAGGTCAGATAGCGCTGTTTATCCTGTAAAGGGATAAACCAGCTTCCGCGACTGCCGTTAAAATGACCTTCGTTATCGACGTTAATATCAACGCTGGCGCTGCCCCAGGCTGATAACCAGCTTTCAAGCTGCTGGTTAACCTGCTCGCTGACCACATCGCGTACCTGTCCGAAAGCGAATTGCCGCGCCTGTTCACCAGTATCCAGATCGTTATTTTTCATGCTGGCTTCGCCAAACGCTTTGGCCATCTCGGCAAAATGCTTTTCCCCTTCGTGGGATTCCGGCATCATGCCTAAATCCGGCAGACGGTTTTGCGTGAAAGGATCTTGCGCCTGCGCACAGATCGTACCACTGGCAGTCAGCAAGAGAAGCGAGAGTGAGAATGAACGAAAAACAATACGGCTCAACGTGTCGGCAACTTCTACAACAAAAGATAAGAGGAATGGCATCAGAGTAAACCATAACGTGTCCGGACAGGTTTTGCAGCCTTTTCTCGTGCTTCCAGGAATATCCTTATTTTTTCCGCAGAGCGTCCCGGGATTTTATCCACGCATTTGGCGGCACCCGGTTCCCGAGGTAACATAACGCCATTGCCGACAAAATTTCTCAAGGAGAAGGGTTATCCATGCAAAATATCGTCATTATCGCTAACGGCGCCGCCTACGGCAGCGAATCATTATTTAATAGCCTGCGTCTGGCCATTGCGCTGCGCGAGCAGGAAAGCCATCTCGATTTACGCCTGTTTTTGATGTCAGATGCCGTAACCGCAGGGTTACGCGGTCAAAAACCAGCCGAAGGCTACAATATTCAGCAAATGCTGGAAATTCTGACCGCGCAAAACGTACCGGTAAAATTATGCAAAACCTGTGCGGACGGACGTGGTATCACTCCCCTGCCGCTGATTGACGGTGTGGAAATCGGAACGCTGGTCGAGCTGGCGCAATGGAC
Source organism: Salmonella sp. JXY0409-18 (assembly GCF_020268625.1). Taxonomy (NCBI): domain Bacteria; kingdom Pseudomonadati; phylum Pseudomonadota; class Gammaproteobacteria; order Enterobacterales; family Enterobacteriaceae; genus Salmonella; species Salmonella sp. JXY0409-18. Next base: position 2,043,609 of record NZ_CP084216.1, on the reverse strand, counting down.
GCTGGCGGCGGACAAAGTGCTGACATTTTAAATCTGTACGCGGGAAAAGCTCCCGCGTCAGGATAGACTTCCGGCAAGAAAATCAGGCTAACACGCGAGTAATACCGCGTTCATTTTTTCTTATGCCATTTATCATCCTCGCCTTTTTCATAATCGTTTTTAACCGCCGCCCAGGCGACTTTGTGTGCGGTTTCCTCGCGACTGGCGTCATCACGACGATCGGCTTTATCTTTATATTGCTCCCAGGCGCTATTAAACGCTTCTTTGTAAATGTCCTGGGCATGAGCTGGAAGAACATTCCGCACATTATCGGGTAAATCACTTTTGGCTTTATACGGCATCCGCACCTCCGTCTTCAGGGAAAACATTAAGTGTGGTAAACAATGCGTTATTACGCCAGTCGAGGAGGATTTTTGCTTTTTACGGAAATTAACTTTTTGTTATTTAAACAGTGTTAAAACAAGATGGTTGTTTTACTGACCTTGAAAGAAAAAAATCGTCTACGCCGTAAAACTACGTAAAAAACCGCTAAAAAAATACAAATTTCTGCTATTTTTACCTTCTTTACTCTTTCCAAAATATTAACACCTGCACAAGGGAGACCCTCATGACACATGCCTGTGAGGCGGTGAAAACCCGCCATAAGGAGACTTCGCTTATTTTCCCGGTTCTTGCGCTGGTAGTGCTGTTCCTTTGGGGAAGCAGCCAGTCACTACCAGTGGTTATTGGCATCAATATCCTTGCACTTATTGGTATTTTAAGCAGCGCATTTAGCGTGGTCCGTCATGCCGATGTATTAGCGCACCGACTCGGCGAACCCTACGGATCGCTTATTTTAAGCCTGTCCGTCGTTATTCTTGAAGTGAGTTTAATTTCAGCGCTGATGGCCACCGGCGATGCTGCGCCAACGCTTATGCGTGATACGCTCTACTCTATTATTATGATTGTCACCGGGGGACTGGTCGGTTTCTCGTTGTTGTTGGGCGGGCGTAAATTCGCAACGCAATATATGAATTTATTCGGGATTAAGCAGTATCTTATCGCGCTGTTTCCGCTGGCGATTATTGTGCTGGTTTTTCCCATGGCATTGCCGCAAGCTAATTTCTCTACCGGTCAGGCATTATTGGTCGCGTTAATTTCTGCCGCGATGTACGGCGTATTTTTGTTGATTCAAACCAAAACGCACCAGAGCTTATTTATCTATGAACATGAAGATGAAGGCGATGATGACAATCCACACCACGGTAAACCCTCCGCGCACAGTAGCGGCTGGCATACGGTCTGGTTACTCATTCATTTAATTGCGGTCATTGCCGTTACCAAAATGAATGCCAGCCCGCTGGAGGCGTTGCTGACCAGCATGAACGCCCCGGTCGCCTTTACCGGTTTCCTGGTCGCGTTGTTAATTCTCTCGCCGGAAGGACTGGGAGCGCTGAAGGCAGTACTGAATAATCAGGTTCAGCGGGCAATGAATCTGTTCTTCGGATCGGTGTTGGCGACGATTTCATTAACCGTGCCGGTCGTCACGCTCATCGCCTGGGCGACAGGTAATGATCTGGTGTTTGGTTTAGGCGCGCCGGAAATGGTAGTGATGGTGGCCTCGTTAGTGCTGTGCCATATTTCGTTCTCTACCGGACGCACCAACGTGCTAAACGGCGCGGCGCATCTGGCTTTATTTGCCGCCTATCTGATGACGATTTTTGCCTGATATAAAAAAGCCGGATAGTATCTTATCCGGCCTACACAAGCTAAAAACCTCAATCAGTTCTCGGTATCCAGCTCGTCGAAGCTTTTCACCAAATCATCAATCGCTTTTATCTGGGTCAGGAACTGCTCCAGTTTCGCCAGCGGCAGCGCGGAAGGACCGTCGCACTTCGCGTTAGCCGGGTCCGGATGCGACTCCAGGAACAGGCCAGCCAGACCGACAGCCATACCGGCGCGCGCCAGCTCGGTCACCTGACCACGACGACCACCCGAGGCGGCGCCAAATGGGTCGCGGCATTGCAACGCATGGGTAACGTCGAAAATCACCGGCGAGTTGCCGGAGACCTTTTTCATCACGCTAAAGCCCAGCATATCCACCACCAGGTTGTCATAACCGAAGTTCGCGCCGCGATCGCACAGAATCACCTTATCGTTACCGCCCTCATGGAACTTATCCACGATATTGCCCATCTGACCCGGGCTTACGAACTGCGGCTTTTTCACGTTAATCACAGCGCCGGTTTTCGCCATCGCTTCCACCAGGTCGGTCTGGCGCGCCAGAAACGCCGGGAGCTGAATCACGTCAACCACATCAGCAACAGGCTGCGCCTGGCTGGCTTCATGGACGTCAGTGATCACTTTTACGCCAAATGTCTGCTTGAGTTCCTGGAAGATTTTCATCCCTTCTTCCAGACCCGGCCCGCGGTAAGAGTGAATAGAGGAACGGTTGGCTTTATCAAAAGAGGCCTTGAACACGTAAGGAATACCCAGCTTCTGGGTAACGGTTACGTAGTGCTCACAAATGCGCATTGCCAGATCGCGTGACTCCAACACGTTCATACCGCCAAACAGCACAAACGGCAGGTCATTTGCCACCTTAATGTCGCCAATGTTAACCACTTTTTGTTTCATAGGATCGCCTTACACTTATAGGTAAAATGTCGGTTAATTAATGTAGAACAATTTGCTTGTGCGCAATGGTGTTGATCTGCGCACGAATCATTTCGCTGATCGGGTCTTCCGGACACTGTTCAACGAAGTAGCTTAAATCAGTCAGCGCAACGTGTTCACACTCAAGCTGCGCGTAGATCAACCCGCGGTCACGGATTTCGTAAGGATCTTCCGGGTTAAATTGCAACAATGCTTCGCTAACGCGCAGCGCCAGCTCCATTTGCCGTTCCTCCATCAGCGAGGATTTCAGCGTATCCAGTAGCTTACGAATCACTTCGGCGTTATCCGCCTCGTCCAAATCTTCGTTAAACAACTCGGCGACCGGACTAATATTGCCTTTTAACCAGACTTCCAGAGTATGTTCATCAAGCGTTTCACCGTTGAACGGGTTAATCAGCCACATTTCCCCTTCCAGCGATTCAATACGCAAAATCAACTGCGTTGGGAAGATAACGGGCACCAACGGCAAATCAAGACGGTTTGCTACCCATAATAAAATAGCGCCCAACGATACCGCGCTCCCCTGGCGTTTTTTCAGGACTTTATCGAGCCATAAAGCATCAGAAAGACGGTAAACGCCACGGGAATCCGTGAACCCCCACTCGCCGTAAAAAAGTGCCAGCAATTTTTCCAGTTGCTCATCCTGAGACAGGAGCTGGCTAATTTCTTCCTGCGCCAGACTGACCAGACGTTCCAGTTCGTCGTAGACAAACTGCGTGGGAAAATCCAGGCGAATCATCTCTGATGCCAGGATCATGCCATCACACAGCGGCGCATTGTTAAATTCGAAATCAGCTAACGACCTCATGACTTACCCCAGTAACGGTATTTTTGTGGTGGCGAGTTTAATGATGATGTACAGCACCACCAGCGCCAGCGGAAAAGCGATAAAACGCACCTGCTGGCTGCGCGCCTGACGATAATCAAGCGCAATAAAACCCAAAACGATGTAGATGATAACGCCAAACAGTTTTTCAGTCAGCCATGAGCCCGACTCCGTGAATGGCAGGATGTGCGTTTTAACGATTAACCCGATACCGCTAAGCAGTAACAGGGTATCTATGACGGGAGGCACGATTCGTGTCCAGCGCGCGGCGGCCAACGCATGGCCGCAATAGCGCCACCAGTAACGAGCGACAAACAAACTGACGGAGAGCGCAACACAGATAAGATGAAGCGTGAGCAACATTGCAGTTGTCATGGCGTAAAACGTCCGCAGGTCACGCGTTCATTACCACCATAATCACGACACGTTTCTACATCCGAGTAACCAGACCGCCTGAAAACCGCTCTTACCGCTTCGCCCTGCTGCCAGCCGTGTTCCAGCAGCAGGAAGCCGCCGGGCGTTAACATCTGGCGGGCATTATCGATAATATGCGTAAGATCCGCCATACCGTTTTCGTCCGCCACCAACGCCGAGCGCGGTTCAAAGCGTACATCGCCTTCGCTAAGGTGCGGGTCCTGCGCGTCAATGTAGGGCGGATTGCTGACAATCATGTCGAACTGCTGCCCCGATAGCGCGCTGAACCAACAACTTTGCAGTATACGCACATTCCGGATAGCCAAATGTTCCGCGTTGCGTATCGCCAGCGCAACCGCATCAGGCATACGATCGACCGCAGTCACCTCACAATCCGGTCGCTCGCAGGCCAGCGCCAGCGCAATCGCGCCAGTTCCGGTGCCTAAATCCAGAATACGACAGGTTTTGACCGGCAATCGCGCCAACGCCTGTTCAACCAGACATTCGGTATCCGGGCGCGGGATTAGCGTGGCGGGAGAAACGAAGAGCGGCAGCGACCAGAATTCGCGTAAGCCCGTCAGGTACGCAATGGGTTCGCCCTGTTTACGCCGCTGCAGCAGATCCGCGAGCTGTTGTTGCTGGACGTCAGTAAGCGGCGTTTCGCCAAAGGCCATGATATACGTCCGCCCCTTGCCCGTAACGTACTCAAGCAGGATCTCGGCGTCGCGCCGGGGGCTGTCGCTGTCCCGGAGCTGGTTTACCGCCTCATGCAGCCAGTGCTGAAAATCCATTATTCCTGCTCGGACAACGCGGCTAACAGGTCAGCCTGATGTTCCTGAACAATCGGCTCAATCAGCATATCCAACTTACCTTCCATCGTTTCATCAAGGCGATATAACGTCAGATTAATACGATGATCGGTCACGCGCCCCTGCGGGAAATTATAGGTCCGGTTACGATCGCTGCGATCGCCGCTGCCAAGCAGGTTGCGGCGCGTTGACGCCTCGGCCTGCTGGCGTTTTGCCGTTTCGGCGGCGTGAATACGCGCCCCGAGCACCGAGAGCGCTTTCGCTTTGTTTTTATGCTGCGAACGCTCGTCCTGGCATTCCACCACGATGCCGGTCGGCAAGTGGGTAATACGGATAGCGGAGTCGGTGGTGTTAACGTGCTGACCGCCCGCGCCGGAAGAACGAAACGTATCAATGCGCAGATCCGCCGGGTTAATATCCGGCAGCTCGGCTTCCGGCAGCTCCGGCATCACGGCGACGGTACAGGCGGAGGTATGGATACGCCCCTGCGACTCGGTCGCCGGAACACGCTGTACGCGGTGTCCGCCGGACTCAAATTTCAGTCGGCCATACACGCCGTCGCCGCTGATTTTGGCGATGATCTCTTTATAACCGCCATGCTCGCCTTCGCTCATGCTCATGATCTCCACGCGCCAGCGGCGCGATTCGGCATAACGGCTGTACATGCGGAACAGATCGCCGGCAAACAGCGCGGCTTCATCGCCGCCGGTGCCGGCGCGAACCTCAAGGAACGCGTTTCGTTCATCGTCCGGATCTTTCGGCAGCAGCAGTACCTGTAACTGTTGCTCCAGTTGTTCGCTTTTTTCTTTCGCTTCGCGCAGTTCTTCCTGCGCCATTTCTCGCATTTCAGGATCGTCGAGCATCATCTGAGCCGTCTCGATATCGTCCTGAACCTGTTGCCAGTCCGTAAAACAGCGAGAAACGTCGCTTAATTGCGCATATTCGCGCGACAATGCGCGAAAGCGGTCCTGGTCGGCGATAATTCCCGCATCGCCCAGCAACGCCTGAACTTCCTCATGGCGTTCGTGCAGGGCTTCCAGTTTGGCAACGATAGAAGGCTTCATAGGCGTAAATTCACCCTGTAAAAAAGTGTGGTGTGTGCTGCTACTCCAGCCCGAGGCTGTCGCGCAGAATATTCAGGCGTTCGTCATCCCCGTCACGGGCAGCCTGTTGAAGTGATTTCGTTGGCGCATGAATCAGGCGGTTGGTCAGTTTCCATGCCAGATCCTGCAAGATGGCTTGCGCATCACCGCCCTGTTGAAGGGCCGACAGCGCTTTGGTAGTCAGTTCGTCACGAATCTGCTCCGACTGACTACGGTATTCCCGAATGGTCTCGCTGGCCCCCTGGGCGCGTAGCCAGGCCATAAACTCGCTGGCTTCCTGCTCAACAATCGTTTCCGCTTCTACCGCCGCAGCCTGACGCTGCGCCAGATTATGCGAAATGATGCTCTGTAAATCATCGACGCTATAAAGATAAGCGTTCGCCAGTTTGCCGACTTCCGGCTCAACGTCGCGCGGTACGGCGATATCCACCAGCAGCATCGGCTGGTTGCGACGGCTTTTTAATGCGCGCTCCACCATGCCTTTACCGATAATCGGCAGCGGGCTGGCGGTCGAACTGATGATAATATCGGCATCCTGCAAACGGGCGTCGATATCGCTGAGCGAGATAACCTCAGCGCCTACTTCATCCGCCAGGGCTTGCGCGCGCTCGCGGGTTCGGTTGGCGATAATCATCTTTTGTACTTTATGCTCGCGCAGGTGACGCGCCACTAGTTCAATAGTTTCGCCCGCGCCAACTAACAGTACAGTGACCGTCGAGAGCGATTCAAAGATTTGGCGAGCGAGCGTACAGGCGGCAAACGCGACGGAGACGGCGCTGGCGCCGATATCGGTTTCAGTCCGCACTCGCTTGGCGACGGAAAACGACTTCTGAAACATTCGCTCCAGCGCGCTGGCGTTAAGGTGGCCTTTTTGCGAATCCGCAAACGCTTTTTTCACCTGACCGAGGATTTGCGGTTCGCCCAGCACCAGTGAATCCAGACCGCTGGCGACGCGCATCAGGTGGCTGACGGCGTCATTGTCCTGATGCCAGTACAGACTGTTGCGCAGATCGTCCTCGTTCAGGTTATGGTAATCGCATAACCAGCGGATCAGCGCTTCCTGCAGGTTATCCTGCTCTTCCACGCTCAAATACAGTTCTGTACGGTTACAGGTTGACAGCACGACCCCGCCCTGCACCATTGGCTGCGCAAGCAGGCTGTCCAGCGCCTGATCAAGCGTGTCCGGCGAAAACGTTACGCGTTCTCGCAGCGATACAGGTGCCGTTTTATGGTTAATACCGAGCGCTAAAAGGGTCATGTCTGCGGGAGTAGTACCAGCGTTGATATGGTTAGTCTGCTTGCATCATACAGGATGCGCGTGGTCAATAAAAGAGAGAGCCCCCTTTTGGAGTAATTGGCAGCGCTCGCTAATTTGATGATTTAAGACAACTTGAAAGTAGACGATGTCACCAGGCGGCGCTAGCATTAAAGGCTATAACTGTAACCGATAGCAAAAATTTGCCGAATCGCGGCGCGAACGTTTTTACAGCCTGCAGGTTCAGTTTTCAGGCCTGATAAGCGTAACGCCATCAGGCAATTATTGCACCGTATCACAAGGATTCGTCATCACTATGACCCTGCCCGATTTTCGCCTGATTCGTCTACTGCCGTTAGCAAGCCTGGTTCTCACCGCCTGTACGCTTCCTGGGCATGAAGGCCCGGGCAAGAGCCCGGATTCCCCTCAGTGGCGCCAGCATCAGCAAGAGGTGCGTCATCTGAATCAATACCAGACGCGCGGCGCCTTTGCTTACATCTCAGATGATCAGAAAGTCTATGCGCGCTTCTTCTGGCAACAGACCGGACAGGATCGCTACCGCCTGCTGCTTACCAACCCGCTGGGCAGCACCGAGCTGGAGCTTAACGCCCAGCCGGGCAACGTCCAGTTGGTGGATAACAAAGGCCAGCGTTATACCGCCGATGACGCCGAAGAGATGATCGGCAAACTCACCGGGATGCCGATTCCGTTAAACAGCCTGCGGCAGTGGATCCTCGGTCTGCCTGGCGATGCCACCGACTACAAACTGGACGACCAGTATCGCCTGAGCGAAGTGAACTATCGCCAGGATGGTAAAAACTGGAAAGTGGTTTACGGTGGCTATGACAGCAAAACGCAGCCTGCCATGCCTGCCAATATGGAGCTTTCAGACGGCAGTCAGCGCATTAAGCTGAAAATGGATAACTGGATTGTGAAATGATGACCCATTGGCCTTCTCCGGCAAAATTAAATCTGTTTTTATATATCACCGGACAGCGAGCAGACGGCTACCACACGCTGCAGACGCTGTTTCAGTTTCTGGATTATGGCGACACACTCCACATCGAACCGCGTCACGATGGCGAAATCCATTTATTAACGCCGGTTACCGGCGTTGAAAATGAAGACAATCTGATCGTCCGCACCGCGCGGCTGTTGATGAAAGCCGCCTCGGAGAGTGGACGCCTGCCCGTCGGAAGCGGTGCGGATATCAGCATTGAGAAGCGCCTTCCCATGGGCGGCGGTCTGGGCGGCGGCTCGTCTAACGCCGCGACCGTTCTGGTGGCGCTCAATCATCTTTGGCAATGCGGGCTTTCCATTGATGAACTGGCGACGCTCGGCCTGACGCTCGGCGCCGACGTCCCGGTCTTTGTTCGTGGCCACGCCGCGTTTGCCGAAGGCGTAGGCGAAATATTAACGCCGGTGAATCCGCCGGAAAAATGGTATCTGGTCGCGCACCCTGGCGTAAGCATTCCGACGCCGGTTATCTTTAAAGATCCTCAATTGCCGCGTAATACGCCAAAAAGGTCAATAGATACGTTACTAAAATGTGAATTCAGCAATGATTGCGAGGTTATCGCAAGAAAACGTTTTCGCGAGGTTGATGCGGCGCTTTCCTGGCTGTTAGAATACGCGCCGTCGCGCCTGACTGGGACAGGGGCCTGTGTCTTTGCTGAATTCGATACAGAGTCTTGTGCTCGCCAGGTGCTTGAGCAAGCCCCGGAATGGCTCAATGCTTTTGTGGCGAAGGGTGTCAACCTCTCCCCATTGCATCGAGAGTTACTCTAACGCATTCGGGTTTCAGGAAGATGGCGAAATGACGAGTCGCCGGTCATATATGCCGTATTTGACCGGTGTGAGGCATTGATACCAGCGCACATGAAACGTGAATGAAGACGAGTAAGCCGGGCAAGCTGAGCTTCGGTGACAACGTCACCTTGTTCCAGACGTTGCATCGCGCTCTTTAATACACCGCCTGGATAGGATTTTGCCTGGCCCGCACAGTTTTCGGCAGATTCTTTCCACCAATGGACGCATGCCTGAGGTTCTTCTCGTGCCTGATATGAAGCTTTTTGCTGGTAACGCCACCCCGGAACTAGCACAACGTATTGCCAACCGCCTGTACACTTCTCTCGGCGACGCCGCCGTAGGTCGCTTTAGCGACGGCGAAGTCAGCGTACAAATCAACGAAAATGTACGCGGTGGTGATATTTTCATCATCCAGTCCACTTGTGCCCCAACCAACGACAACCTGATGGAATTGGTCGTTATGGTTGATGCCCTGCGTCGTGCTTCCGCAGGTCGTATCACCGCCGTTATCCCCTACTTTGGCTATGCACGTCAGGACCGTCGCGTACGTTCCGCCCGTGTGCCGATTACCGCAAAAGTTGTCGCTGACTTCCTGTCCAGCGTCGGCGTTGACCGCGTTCTCACCGTAGATCTGCATGCTGAACAGATCCAGGGCTTCTTTGACGTTCCGGTTGATAACGTGTTCGGTAGCCCAATCCTGCTCGAAGATATGCTGCAACTGAATCTGGATAACCCGATCGTGGTTTCCCCGGATATTGGCGGCGTGGTTCGTGCCCGCGCTATCGCTAAGCTGCTGAACGATACCGATATGGCTATCATTGATAAACGTCGTCCGCGCGCGAACGTTTCTCAGGTGATGCACATCATCGGCGACGTCGCTGGCCGTGACTGCGTGCTGGTTGATGATATGATCGATACCGGCGGTACTCTGTGCAAAGCAGCAGAAGCATTGAAAGAACGTGGCGCTAAACGCGTGTTTGCCTACGCGACGCACCCGATCTTCTCAGGCAATGCGGCAAACAACCTGCGCAACTCCGTCATTGATGAAGTCGTTGTCTGCGACACCATTCCGCTGACCGACGAAATCAAAGCGCTGCCGAACGTGCGTACCTTGACCCTGTCAGGTATGCTGGCCGAAGCGATTCGCCGTATCAGCAACGAAGAATCGATTTCCGCCATGTTCGAGCATTGATCGAACCCGGATCTGAAACCCGCTGCGGCGGGTTTTTTTGTCTGTAACACCCTTTTGTATGACTTATGCCTCCTTCACCTGCCATTTAGTTGACAGATGATGCGCTCATGGATGAAACATTATTGTGAACAAATTATTTTCCTCACATGTGATGCCTTTCCGCGCTCTCATCGATGCTTGCTGGAAAGAAAAATATACCGCCTCCCGGTTCACCCGTGATGTGATAGCCGGGATCACCGTCGGGATTATTGCTATCCCGCTGGCGATGGCGCTGGCAATTGGCAGTGGCGTTGCGCCGCAATATGGCCTCTATACCTCCGCTGTCGCCGGGATCGTGATCGCGCTAACCGGCGGCTCGCGCTTTAGCGTTTCCGGCCCTACCGCCGCGTTTGTGGTGATTTTGTATCCGGTATCGCAACAGTTTGGTCTGGCGGGCCTACTGGTCGCCACGCTGATGTCGGGCTTCTTCCTGATCCTTTTCGGCCTGGCGAGACTGGGGCGATTGATTGAATATATCCCGGTGTCGGTCACGTTGGGTTTTACCTCAGGGATTGGTATTACCATCGGTACCATGCAGATTAAAGATTTTCTTGGTCTGCAGATGGCCCATGTGCCAGAGCACTATTTGCAGAAAGTCGGCGCGCTGTTTATGGCGTTGCCCACCGTCAATATTGGCGATGCCGCCATTGGCGTGGTAACGCTGGGAACGTTGATTTTCTGGCCGCGTCTCGGTATTCGTCTGCCAGGACATCTTCCCGCGCTGCTGGCCGGTTGCGCCGTAATGGGGATTGTTAATCTGCTGGGCGGCAATGTGGCGACTATCGGCTCACAGTTCCATTACGTTCTGGCTGACGGCACTCAGGGCAACGGCATCCCGCAGCTCCTGCCGCAACTGATGCTGCCGTGGAGTCTTCCAGGCTCCGATTTCACGCTAAGCTGGGATTCACTGCGCGCGCTGCTGCCAGCGGCTTTCTCAATGGCAATGCTGGGGGCAATCGAATCATTGCTCTGCGCCGTCGTGCTGGACGGCATGACCGGCACCAAACATAAAGCTAACAGCGAACTTATCGGCCAGGGGCTGGGGAATATGGTCGCGCCGTTCTTTGGCGGCATCACCGCCACCGCCGCGATTGCCCGCTCTGCCGCCAACGTTCGCGCTGGCGCGACCTCTCCCGTCTCGGCGGTAATTCACGCTATCCTGGTCATTCTGGCGCTACTGGTCTTAGCCCCGCTACTCTCTTGGCTGCCGCTTTCCGCGATGGCGGCGCTACTGCTGATGGTGGCATGGAATATGAGTGAAGCCCATAAAGTGGTGGATCTGTTACGCCATGCGCCGAAAGACGACATCATCGTTATGCTGCTGTGCATGTCATTAACGGTTCTGTTTGATATGGTCATCGCCATCAGCGTGGGGATTGTTCTTGCTTCCCTGCTGTTTATGCGCCGTATTGCGCGAATGACTCGACTTGCGCCGGTCAATGTCGATGTGCCTGATGATGTGCTGGTGCTGCGTGTTATCGGTCCGCTCTTTTTCGCCGCGGCGGAAGGGCTGTTTACCGACCTTGAGTCACGTATTAAGGGCAAACGTATCGTCGTTCTGAAATGGGACGCAGTACCAGTGCTGGATGCAGGCGGGCTTGATGCTTTTCAGCGTTTTGTGAAGCGTCTGCCGGAGGGTTGCGAATTGCGTATCAGTAACCTGGAGTTCCAACCGCTGCGCACAATGGCGCGTGCCGGTATCAAACCTATTCCTGGGCGTCTGACCTTCTTCCCGAACAGGACGGAGGCGTTAGCGGATTTACTCAGTTAATGGACAATGCCCGGTGGCGATAACGCTTACCGGGCCTGAACCGGTTAGCTATGACGACGATTGTCGTTACGGCGGCAACGTTTGTCATAGTGACGTACCCACCAATATTTGTCGCTCACCTGCTCATGCCCCCCTACACGAGCCCCCGCCAGCCAAAGAACTGCACCGACAAAAATGCTCAGTATTGCGCCATGCGCAAAAAATTGCGGCAAATTAAACTGCGGCAGTTGGTTTAAAATAGAGTAACCCACGCCGACAACCATCACGACCAGCCCCAACCCCATCAGCACGTTACCGAATAACGAAGCGTTTTTGCGTTTCATATGTCACCTCCGGAACTTTTGGGTTGTTTTTAGGAAATCCCCCTAAACTTTATGTGTAAAGTATAGACAACACTTTCGTTTGTAAGTGCGGCTGTGATCACAAATGTAAAGTTTCATTTAACAAAACTTTACAAATAACACACTGAACAGTTTACATTTTTAATAATCAATGCTGGCAATTATTTAATTTACTTCAGAGTGTCGCTGTGTTTTGTCAAGCGGGCAGACAGACAGTAAACTACGCGCCAGTTATGGATCTACTCAGGACAAAAAACGTGGCAATTAAATTGATTGTTGGTCTGGCGAATCCCGGCGCGGAATATGCCGCGACGCGACACAATGCAGGCGCATGGTACGTCGATTTACTGGCGGAGCGCCTGCGTGCGCCATTGCGTGAAGAGCCTAAATTCTTTGGCTATACCTCACGCATCACGCTGGAAGGGGAAGATGTTCGCCTGCTGGTACCCACCACGTTCATGAACCTCAGTGGTAAAGCAGTTGGCGCAATGGCCAGTTTTTACCGTATTCAGCCGGACGAAATTCTGGTCGCTCACGACGAGCTGGATCTCCCTCCGGGCGTCGCGAAATTTAAACTTGGCGGCGGCCACGGCGGCCACAATGGTCTGAAAGACATCATCAGCAAGCTGGGCAATAATCCCAACTTTCACCGCTTACGCGTTGGAATTGGTCATCCAGGCGATAAAAATAAAGTTGTTGGTTTCGTGCTGGGTAAACCCCCTGTTTCTGAACAAAAATTAATTGATGAGGCCATTGACGAAGCGGCACGCTGTACGGAATTGTGGTTCAAAGAGGGTCTGGCCAAAGCAACAAGCCGTTTGCATACCTTTAAGGCGCAATAACCAGTGATGTGCGGCATTTTTGCCGCACGCCGTGTATAATAGGCGAAGTTATTTCCATTTCTGCAATCTGTTTTCTATAACAGGTTGATTATTAAGATATTAAGGTGAGTTAAATCATGGGATTCAAATGCGGTATCGTCGGTCTGCCCAACGTCGGGAAATCCACCCTGTTCAACGCGCTGACAAAAGCCGGTATTGAAGCGGCAAACTTTCCGTTCTGCACTATCGAACCGAATACCGGTGTCGTGCCGATGCCCGATCCGCGTCTGGACCAGTTGGCTGAGATTGTTAAACCGCAACGCATTCTACCAACCACGATGGAGTTCGTGGATATCGCCGGTCTGGTGAAAGGCGCGTCCAAAGGCGAAGGGTTGGGTAACCAGTTCCTGACCAATATCCGTGAAACCGAAGCTATCGGTCACGTGGTTCGCTGCTTTGAGAACGACAATATCATCCACGTGGCCGGTAAAGTAAATCCGGCAGAAGATATTGATGTTATCAATACCGAACTGGCGCTGGCTGACCTCGATACCTGCGAGCGCGCTATCCATCGCGTACAGAAGAAAGCCAAAGGCGGCGATAAAGACGCCAAAGCGGAACTGGCCGCGCTGGAAAAATGCCTGCCGCACCTGGCCGAAGCGGGGATGCTGCGTTCGCTGGACCTGACGGACGAAGATAAAGCGGCTATCCGTTATTTAAGCTTCCTGACGCTGAAGCCGACGATGTATATCGCTAACGTCAATGAAGACGGTTTTGAAAATAACCCGTATCTCGACCAGGTTCGCGAAATCGCCGCCAAAGAAGGTTCGGTCGTGGTTCCGGTGTGTGCCGCCGTCGAAGCTGATATTGCTGAGCTGGATGATGACGAGCGCGACGAATTTATGGCTGAACTGGGTCTGGAAGAACCGGGGCTGAACCGCGTTATTCGCGCAGGTTATCGCCTGCTGAACCTCCAGACCTACTTTACCGCCGGGGTGAAAGAAGTTCGCGCATGGACCATTCCGGTTGGCGCAACCGCGCCGCAGGCGGCAGGTAAAATCCATACCGACTTCGAAAAAGGCTTTATCCGCGCCCAAACTATCGCCTTTGACGACTTTATTACCTATAAAGGTGAACAAGGCGCGAAAGAAGCCGGTAAGATGCGAGCGGAAGGCAAAGATTACATCGTTAAAGATGGCGATATAATGAACTTCCTGTTCAACGTCTAAATAACATTTGTTGTCTCATGAGGTTTTGCTGAATCTCATGACAGCGGTAAACCCTATAAAATCCACGCCATTGCGTGGATTTTTCATTTCATAGTATCTCAGATGAGAGCGTAGAAACGCGGCTAAAAATGAGCATTCCGGTGAATACAATAAGCAGCTATTTTCACGCGTGATAAGTCCGCCCACTCAAATTAGCTGAGCATCCAGAAGCTCACTACAGTTAACGTTTTCAAAATGGCAGTGAATTGTCTGAATGACTGGTTCCAGAACAGATAGACTCGTCACCAACGACTACATAATTTAGGAAACAATGTTCACGAATTGTATATCTACACCAAAAAGATACGATATTTTCTATCAATGGAATATCTATGAGGTGAATTTTTACCACCATTATCACCCATATTATAAATATTAGGAACTTCAGTATCGGTAGATTTCTAAAAGCACCTTCTAACAGGCTTCAAAACGGTGTCCGCCCCTGCATTCTTTAGGGCCCCGAAGAATTTACTGTCCGTTGAAAGGGAAATTTCATTCGATTTTCGTATATCAGCATTGGTAAATATTAATATTTGGTCACGAATTTAACAACCAACCATAATAGCTATCACAGCGTTGCGAAACCATAAAGTATTTTAAACATATCATTTATAACTATTCAGATTGATATTATTCATCAATTTTATGCAAGCTGAGAATAGATTAATTCAAGCAATCTAATCACCACTGAGTGCAGATTAACGATAATTATATTGATTATTATCAAGCTACAGTAATATCCTGTGGTAAACTGCATATGTTCATTATAATGTATCATAAAAGAACATTTCATTTTTCAGCTAAATTTTACTACAAGGTTTAAACATCTAAGCTTAAGGAGCACATATGCCAAGAGGACTAATCTCAGGCCGAGACTATTCGGAATGCGATATCTTTGACCATACTTTATATCCAAGAATGAAGGAGGAACCTCTTCTTAATGAAGATGACTGTATTGTTGTCCCTGTAAGAAATGAGATTACTCCCCATTTCAGAAGAGTAGGAAATCCATCTTTCGGCAAGAGGTTAGGTAGAGCCGAAGATAATCCAACTCACGATAATTGCGTAAATTATTTATATGATGAGTTAAATGATAAAAATATTGAAGCTGTTAAGTTCTCTACATATGTTTTTGCAGAGGATCGAACATATGAAGAGCAAGTAATTTTTAGTCCGCTGAAAGATAGTGATTTTGGGTGGTATAAAGAAAAGGACGCACGTATTGCATTTCATGAGGATTCTTATATTCAACCCGATATTGGAGGAAGGGATAGAAACAAATTTTTCCCCCGCTCAGCCTATCCAAACATTATCATTGAAGTAATTCGTACTCACTACCCAGAAAGGGATATCTTTCAGAAACTCCTTGAGCTTTCAAAAACAAATCACCACGTTTATTTTTATTTTATAGATGAAGGAAACAAAAAATCAAAACTAAATAGTCTTTCTATTAAAAATGGCATATTGACATTAAGAGTATCTCACTATCTAATTGGTGGTCAACTCTATAAGAATGGTAATTGCTATGCGCCAAAAGGTGAGGATGAATCTTTCGAGCACTGGTATCAATATCTTGAAAATAGTTATTTTACAAATGCTATGGAAAGAGCTTAACAAGTTCAGACAGCATTTTATGATGCATAAAAGAGTATGAAAAGTGCCTGTTATCAGAGGTTACTAGTAATTCTCTGTAACTGCCTGCTTTCTTGAAGGTGAGCGTTCAGACGGTCACCAAACTCCGATAATAAAATGGTTCTTCGCCAGCACTCCAGAGCAACATACTCCATTTTTCGACGCATCCTTGATCGCCGGATAAATAATCTAGCCTCCGTCAGAAATACTTTGCGTTTCTCAAAGGCTGTCCATAGCGATTCGACAGCGCCTATAGTTTTTAAGGGCTGTAGCAACTTTCGTAGCGAGCCGCAGAATTTTAATTCATCCACAAGCTGCCTGACTCTGTTGTTGGAATACACATATCAAAAACAGACAGATGTGCAATTTTAATTACAGTCTATTTTATAATAGCCTCTAATGTCTTTCATTCATCTGTAAAATCAATGCGTTAAATTAACGCAGAGCTAACAGGGTAAGTTCTTTTCTTAATTACCAGTCGACATTCACTGTATGATTATAAAAAGGATGCTGATCCTTTAGCGGCGTCTCATAACTTGGGATCGCATCATAATGATCTTTTCCCTGAACGGAATACCTTCCCGCTTCGATATCAAAACGATGTTTGAGCCATCCCGCAATATGACTTGCGAAAGCTTCTTTTCTTCTTAATGGCCAATCAACAGAAGCCAAATTAACATCTAATAAGTACCGCCCTTCTTTATTAACCTTGATCATTCCAGCCTGCAGTAACGCCCGTACCACCTGGGATTGGTTATCATGAATCCAGACCCAGGCATTTCCAAATTCCATTGCATAACTATCATTTAAAAAATCTTTTTTTGAATATAATTCATTTACATAATCATTGATAGAATCAGCATAATTTTTTACTTTAGATGCAGATAAATCAAAAAAAGATTCAAATTCAAATGTATTATCATTAATACAGGACAGTAACGCGCCCGGTTCCGAGAGCTGGGTCCATGATTGTAAACTCTCTACAGCTATAATGAATTTGAAAGTATTTCTTCCAATGATACCCCGGTCAATTAAAGTTAAAATATCGTGAGCTACGGTAGGAATATCTTCTACAAATGGGACGATTATTCCCGCACCACTTATTTCGCTTGATTTAAAATCAAACCCTGGGGTGCTTTCAATGTTTTCCGGAATACCATACTCTTTAATATGATTAAGGAATTTTTTAATATCGCCACGATATGGCCATCGCCATTCGCGTTCATGCGTCCAGTCAATCTTACCTGGAACATAAGTAACATATCTATATTGTTCAATCAAAGGAAGAGCAGTTTCATCAAGAATACGTTCCCCGTTTCTGCCTTGCGAGCATCTAGCATTGTTATGCTCATCCAACCCATATATGACTGGCCTTGCCCCATAATTAAACATTTGCTCTTTAGGTAAAACGATTGCATATAAACCGATTTTTTCTTTTCGTTCTAATCGGCGAACACCAGTTTCTAAATAAGCTGCAATCGGCATATCTGTAAAGCATACCACCGGGGAGTCACCATATACGGTTCGTTGCCCATTTCGGTATGACCAGGACGAGAAAATTTTATGACTGCGTAAAGATAATCGAAGTAAATATTTAGCATCAATGAAACATGCGTGGTGCTGATTATTAAAACCACAGTGTTCAGGGAAATAAATATGGCTACCGGTCTCTAAATCAACGTCCCGAAAAAAATGAATCAAATAATCGGACAAGTCAAATCTGATGTTATTTTTCATGGGACGCCCTCTTTCAAACGGTCTCTTTTTTGCATTCCTTTAAAACCAGCATCACTATTTTATATAAAAATCTTCACGAAGTATGCTTCTTTTAACGATGACATCAAATCCTCCCTCCTTTTGCGTCAACTTACGTATCCTGAAATGGCGAGACCAGGCTAAATCTACCCGAGGTCACTCACTGAAACCTCATCCTGGAACAAGCTCAACCGTCCTTCCCCGCCACGGCCCTTTCGCCGAAAAACCGATAATGGGTATAAATATACCGCTATAAGCTATACCCACACACTTCACATTGTTTCTTATCGTTAATCCGATACGCTTTTTTCACATTATTTCTGGCGATATACGCCGGTGCAAAGTGAATCGGGCTCGTTTCCGCGCTCGCGCGTAACACAATGATTTGCCTTGCTGGCGGAACGTCAACGGACCCGCAAAAGCGCCTTATGCCCCTGGCGGAGCGTGGTGCAAAAAGGAGAAAAAATACGCGTTATGAATAACGAGGAGACCTTTTATCAAGCCATGCGTCGTAAGGGAGTGACCCGACGCAGCTTTCTCAAATTCTGTAGCCTTGCCGCCACATCGCTGGGACTGGGCGCCGGAATGACGCCAAAGATCGCCTGGGCGCTGGAGAATAAACCGCGGATTCCGGTGGTCTGGATTCATGGACTGGAATGCACCTGCTGTACCGAATCCTTTATCCGTTCCTCGCACCCGCTAGCCAAAGATGTGATCCTCTCGCTGATTTCCCTCGATTATGACGACACCCTGATGGCCGCCGCCGGCGCACAGGCCGAAGAAGTCTTTGACGATATTACCACTCGCTACGCTGGGAAATACATTCTGGCGGTGGAAGGCAATCCACCGTTAGGAGAACAAGGGATGTTCTGTATCAGCGGCGGTCGCCCGTTTATTGAAAAACTGAAGAAAGCCGCCGCGGGCGCCAGCGCTATTATTGCCTGGGGAAACTGCGCTTCCTGGGGTTGCGTCCAGGCCGCCCGCCCCAATCCGACCCAGGCAACGCCTATCGATAAAGTGATCACCGACAAGCCGATCGTGAAGGTCCCTGGATGTCCGCCAATCCCGGATGTCATGAGCGCCATTATCACCTATATGGTGACGTTTGATCGTCTGCCGGAGCTCGATCGCATGGGCCGTCCACTAATGTTCTACGGTCAGCGTATCCACGATAAATGCTACCGCCGCGCCCATTTTGACGCCGGTGAATTTGTCGAGAGCTGGGATGATGACGCCGCCCGCAAGGGATACTGCCTGTACAAGATGGGCTGTAAAGGACCAACCACCTATAACGCCTGCTCCTCCACACGCTGGAATGACGGCGTCTCCTTTCCTATCCAGTCCGGTCACGGATGTCTGGGATGTTCAGAAAATGGTTTCTGGGATCGCGGCTCGTTTTATAGCCGCGTGGTGGATATTCCCCAGATGGGTACCCATTCAACCGCCGATACGGTGGGGCTGACCGCGCTGGGCGTGGTCGCGGCGGGCGTTGGCGGTCACGCTGTCGCCAGCGCGCTCAACCAACGTAAACGCCACAAACAACAGTTAGCGCAAGCCGAACAACAGCCGGACAATGAGGATAAACAGGCATGAGTAACCAGTATCAAACCCAGGGTTATACCGTTAACGACGCCGGCCGTCGTCTGATCGTGGACCCGATTACCCGCATCGAAGGGCATATGCGCTGCGAAGTGAACATTGATGAGCAAAACGTCATTACCAATGCCGTTTCCTGCGGCACGATGTTCCGCGGGCTGGAGATCATTCTGCAAGGCCGTGACCCGCGTGACGCCTGGGCGTTTGTTGAACGTATTTGTGGTGTCTGTACCGGGGTACATGCTCTGGCATCGGTGTACGCTATCGAAGATGCGATTGGTATCCAGGTGCCGGATAACGCCAATATTATACGTAACATCATGCTGGCTACGTTGTGGTGTCACGATCATCTGGTCCATTTTTATCAGTTAGCCGGTATGGACTGGATTGATGTTCTGAATGCGCTGAAAGCCGATCCGCGCGCCACCTCGCAGTTGGCGCAAAGCCTTTCCGCCTGGCCGATGTCATCGCCGGGCTACTTCTTTGACGTACAAAATCGATTGAAGAAATTTGTCGATGGCGGCCAGCTTGGGATATTCCGTAACGGCTATTGGGGACATCCACAGTACAAACTGTCGCCAGAGGCTAATCTGATGGGTTTTGCCCACTATCTTGAAGCCCTCGACTTCCAACGCGAGATCGTCAAAATCCATACCATATTTGGCGGTAAGAACCCCCATCCTAACTGGATCGTCGGCGGGATGCCGTGCGCGATCAATCTCGATCAAAGCGGCGCGGTCGGGGCTATCAATATGGAGCGCCTCAACCTGGTGCAGTCGATCATCACCCGCACCGCCGACTTCATTAACAACGTGATGGTTCCGGACGCGCTGGCTATCGGCCAGTTCAATAAAGCATGGAGTCAAATTGGCACCGGTCTGTCGGATAAATGCGTGCTGAGTTACGGCGCATTTCCGGACATTGCCAACGACTTCAGCCAGCAAAGCCTGTTAATGCCGGGCGGCGCGGTGGTCAATGGCGATTTTAAAAATGTCATGCCGGTAGATTTGGCCGATCCGCAGCAGATACAGGAGTTTGTGGATCACGCCTGGTACCGCTATCCGGACGATCGGCTGGGTCGTCATCCTTTTGACGGCATTACCGATCCCTGGTACAACCCGGGTGATGTCAAAGGCAGCGATACGCATATCCAGCAGCTCAACGAGCAGGAACGTTACTCCTGGATTAAAGCGCCGCGCTGGCGGGGTCATGCCATGGAAGTCGGCCCGCTTGCCCGAACGCTTATCGCGTACCACAAAGGGGATGCCGCCACCATAGAGTCGGTAGATCGCATGATGTCCGCCCTTAAACTGCCGCTCTCCGGTATCCAGTCTACGCTTGGTCGTATTTTATGCCGCGCGCACGAAGCGCAATGGGCCGTCGGTAAGCTGCAGTATTTTTTCGACAGGCTTATGACCAACCTGAAAAACGGCGACCTGGCCACCGCCAATACCGAGAAATGGGAACCGGCCAGTTGGCCGCAGCACTGCCGCGGCATCGGTTTTACCGAAGCGCCTCGCGGAGCGTTGGGACACTGGGCGTCAATACGCGATCAGAAGATTGAACTCTATCAGTGCGTGGTCCCCACCACCTGGAACGCCAGCCCACGCGATCCTAAAAAACAGATCGGCGCCTATGAAGCGGCATTGATGGGAACGCAAATGGCGATTCCCGACCAACCGTTAGAAATCCTGAGGACGCTGCACAGCTTCGACCCCTGCCTCGCCTGTTCAACCCACGTGCTCGGCGACGACGGCAGCGAACTGATTGCCGTCCAGGTACGCTAAGCGTTAAGGAAAAGAACGATGACTGGAAAGCTATCTCCACGCGTCGGGGAGGCGCGTGATACTGCCGTCAGCCACTATGTGTTTGAAGCGCCGGTACGCCTGTGGCACTGGCTAACGGTGGCCTGCATGTTGGTACTGATGGTAACAGGCTACTTCATTGGCCGACCGCTGCCGTCGGTGAGTGGCGAGGCGACCTATCTGTTTTACATGGGCTATATCCGGCTGATCCACTTTGCCGCCGCGATGATCTTTACCGTGTTACTGCTGGGGCGAATTTATTGGGCCTGTGTCGGCAACCGCTATTCGCGAGAGCTGTTTATCGTCCCGGTCTGGCGTCGCAGTTGGTGGCAAGGCGCTTTCTCCGTGGTCCGCTGGTATCTGTTTCTGGAGAAAAAACCGGGGAGCGACATCGGACATAACCCTGTCGCGCAGGCCGCGATGTTCGGCTATTTCCTGTTATCGGTATTTATGATCCTCACCGGTTTCGCTCTGTTTGGCGAGCATAGCCAGTACGCCATCTTTGCGCCGTTCCGCTATGTAGTTGAATTTTTCTACTGGACCGGCGGCAACTCCATCGATATTCACAGTTGGCACCGACTGGGCATGTGGCTGATCGCCGCCTTCATCGTCGGGCACGTTTACCTCGCTATCCGGGAAGACATTATGTCCGACGATACGGTGATCTCCACCATGATCAATGGCTATCGCAGCCACAAATTCCCCAAACCACACGACAAGGAGCCCTCATGAATGCGCAACGCGTAGTGGTGATGGGGTTAGGAAACCTGCTGTGGGCCGATGAAGGATTCGGTATCCGGGTCGCGGAGCGTTTGTATGCCCGATATCACTGGCCTGAAGAGGTAGAAATTGTGGACGGCGGTACGCAAGGGCTAAACCTGTTAGGTTATGTTGAGCAAGCCAGCCATCTCCTGCTCCTTGACGCGATCGATTACGGCCTGGCGCCGGGCAGCCTGCGAACCTATGCCGGCGAGAAAATCCCCGCGTATCTCAGCGCCAAAAAAATGAGCCTGCATCAAAACAGTTTTTCCGAAGTTCTGGCGCTGGCCGACATCCGCGGGCATCTGCCCTGTCACATTGCGCTGGTCGGCCTGCAACCGGCGCTACTGGACGACTACGGTGGTAGCCTGAGCGAAATAGCTCGCGGCCAGCTACCGGCGGCGGAACAGGCCGCCCTGGCGCAACTGGCCGCCTGGGGGATCGTACCGCAGGCAAACGAGGTCGCACGCTGCCTGAACTATAAATGCCTGTCGATGGAAAATTATGAGGGAGTGCGCATACGTCAGTATCAGACACGTCTGGAGGGCAAAAGAAGTGGCGAATGACACCCCGTTCTCTGCGCTATGGCAACGCCTGTTAACCCGGGGATGGCAACCGGTAGAGGCTTCCACGGTAGACGACTGGATCAAACTGGTTGGAGATGGCGTCATCCTGTTAAGTAGCGATCCGCGGCGTACGCCGGAAGTCAGCGATAACCCGGTGATGATTGCCGAACTCCTGCGTGAGTTCCCGCAGTTTGACTGGCAGGTGGCGGTGGCCGACCTTGAACAAAGCGAAGCTATCGGCGATCGCTTTAATGTTCGTCGGTTTCCGGCGACGTTGGTTTTTACAGACGGCGAGTTACGCGGCGCGCTCAGCGGCATTCATCCCTGGGCTGAACTGCTCACGCTGATGCGTTCGATGGTTGACACTCCCGCAGCGCAGGAGACAGCACAATGAGCAACGCCTTTTTTCATCTGCTGGGGCCAGGTACGCAGCCTGATGACGCCAGTTTCTCGATGAATCCCTTACCGCTCACCTGTCAGGTCAATGGCGACCCAAGTATGGCGGCGCTGGAGCGCTGCGCTCACAGCCCGGCGGTGATGGCATTGTTGACCGATCTGCGAGGTCAGCTTGCCCGGTGCATTCCGGAAGTCGGCGACGTGCTGGGATGGGAGTTATCTCCCCTGAATGCCGATGATCTCTCATTCCTCAATACGTTATTGGGAGAAGGCGAAGTCTCGGTACGCATTCAGCATCCGGACGGGAGTGAAAGCGAGATCCAGGAGACCATCTTCTGCGGCCTGTGGCGGGTACGCCATCTGCATAACCGACGCCTGCTGACGGATCGTCTGGAAGCGGGTAGCGCGCCCCTGACATTGTGGCAAGCGGCGACTGCCGATACGCTGCCTGACGACTCTCTGCTGCCTCCGCCTGTCGCTGGCCTGATGAATGGACTGCCGCTGGCCCATGAGTTATTGGCGCACGTACGCGATCCGGCGTTGCAACCTCACAGCATCAATTTGACCCAACTGCCACTCAGCGAGGCCGATCGTCTTTTTCTGGCGCGTTTATGCGGACGCGGGAACATCCAAATTCGCATCTCCGGGTATGGCGAAAGCCAAATCAACGCCACAGCATTGCGCCATCTCTGGCATGTGCGCTGTCTGGACGCCCTTAAAGGGCCGTTGCTCGATAGCTATGAGATTTGTCCTTTGCCGGAGCTGGTACTGGCGGCACCGGAAGATCTGGCCGATTCGCGCCAGCGCCTGGATGAAGTCTGCCGATGGCTGGAGACGCGATAACGCTCTCAACAGGAACGTAACCGGTGTCCGGTACTGATTAGCTTTTTACTCTCTTTCTGCCTACAGGAGTTAGCATGTGGGATGTCATTGACTTATCGCGCTGGCAGTTTGCGCTGACCGCGCTGTATCACTTTTTATTTGTTCCTCTTACGCTTGGGCTGATTTTTTTGCTGGCCGTCATGGAGACGATCTATGTGGTGACGGGGAAAACCGTCTACCGCGATATGACGCGTTTCTGGGGCAAGCTCTTCGGGATCAATTTTGCTCTCGGTGTGGCTACCGGCCTGACCATGGAGTTTCAGTTCGGGACTAACTGGTCGCTCTATTCCAACTATGTGGGCGATATTTTCGGCGCGCCGCTGGCGATGGAAGCGTTACTGGCCTTCTTTCTCGAATCCACTTTTGTCGGCCTGTTCTTTTTCGGCTGGCAGCGGCTGAATAAATACCAACACCTGCTGGTCACCTGGCTGGTGGCCTTCGGCTCCAATATTTCAGCATTATGGATTCTGAATGCCAATGGCTGGATGCAGCATCCTACCGGCGCTCATTTCAACATCGATACGTTACGGATGGAAATGAGCAGCTTCAGCGATCTGGTCTTTAACCCGGTGAGCCAGGTGAAATTCGTCCATACCGTCATGTCCGGTTATGTCACCGGCGCCATGTTTATTATGTCCATCAGCGCCTGGTATCTGCTACGTGGCCGCGAGCGTGAAGTGGCCTTGCGCTCGTTTGCTATCGGCTCAGTATTCGGCACCCTGGCCATTCTGGGAACCCTGCAACTGGGGGACAGTTCGGCCTACGAGGTCGCCCAAATTCAGCCGGTGAAACTGGCGGCGATGGAAGGCGAATGGCAAACCGAACCCGCGCCCGCGCCGTTTCATCTGATTGCCTGGCCGCAGCAGGAACAGGAGCGTAATGCGTTTGCCGTGAAGATCCCCGCTCTGCTGGGTATTCTGGCCACCCATTCGCTGGATACGCCGGTTCCGGGGTTAAAAAACCTGATGGACGACACTCTGCCGCGCCTGAAGCGTGGCCGGGAGGCCTGGCTACTCATGCAGGAGATAGCGCAAGGCAATCGCTCGCCGCAGGTACTGAATGCGTTTCACGCCGTTGAGGGCGATCTGGGGTACGGCATTCTGCTGGCGAAATATGCCCCGGATATGAACCATGTGACGCCGGAGCAGTATCGTGCGGCCCAGCGTGGCGCTATTCCTCAGGTGGCGCCGGTGTTCTGGAGTTTCCGTATTATGGTCGGCTGCGGTTCGCTGCTGTTAGTGGTGATGTTGATTGCGTTGATACAGACGCTACGAATGCGTATCGACCAGCATCGCTGGGTATTGCGTATGACGCTCTGGAGCCTGCCGTTACCGTGGATTGCCATTGAAGCCGGTTGGTTTATGACGGAGTTTGGCCGTCAGCCCTGGGCGATTCAGGACATTCTGCCGACCTGGTACGCTCACTCCGCGCTGACGCCGGGCCAGTTGGCCTTCTCAATGGGACTTATCCTCGGACTTTACACCCTGTTTTTAATCGCGGAAGTCTATCTGATGCAGAAGTACGCGCGTCTTGGGCCAAGCGCCATGCAACATCAACAACAAGCGCAACAACAGGGATAAAGGAGACAATCATGTTGGATTATGAAACGTTGCGGTTCATTTGGTGGCTGCTGATCGGCGTTATCCTGGTGGCATTTATGGTAACTGACGGGTTTGATATGGGTGTCGGTTGCCTGCTCCCGCTGATAGCGCGCAACGATGACGAACGCCGGGTGTTGATCAATAGCGTCGGCGCCCACTGGGAAGGAAACCAGGTATGGTTGATTCTCGCGGGCGGGGCATTATTCGCCGCCTGGCCACGGGTCTATGCCGCCGCGTTTTCCGGTTTTTATGTGGCGATGATCCTGGTGCTGTGTGCCCTCTTCTTTCGCCCGCTGGCCTTTGATTATCGGGGAAAAATCGCCAATGCCCGCTGGCGCGCGCTGTGGGATACCGGTCTGGTTATTGGCAGCCTGGTTCCCCCAGTCGTATTCGGTATCGCGTTCGGCAACCTGTTTTTAGGCGTGCCGTTTGCCTTCACGCCGCAGCTTCATGTTGACTATTGTGGCACCTTCTGGCAGTTACTCTCGCCCTTTGCCCTACTGTGTGGATTATTGAGTCTGTCGTTGGTGATTATGCAAGGAGGCGTCTGGTTACAGTTGAAAACGGAGGGCGTTATTCGTCAACGGGCTCTGTCGGCCACCCGCCACAGCGCGCTGCTGATCGTGATCTGCTTCCTGCTGGCCGGTTACTGGCTGTGGGCCGGCGTTGATGGCTTTGTCTTACTCACGCAAGATGCCAACGGCCCTTCCAATCCGCTCTTAAAAGGCGTGGCGATACTCCCTGGCGCATGGATGAACCACTTTATACGCTCGCCGCTACTGCTCATCATCCCGTTGCTCGGTATGATCCTGCCGATTCTGGCTTTCTATGCCTGCCTTCGCGGTCAGACTATTCGTGGATTTCTGTTCGCTTCCCTGACCCAGGCCTGCGTCATCTTTACCGCCGGCATAACGCTATTTCCTTTTGTGATGCCGTCGAGTGTTAGTCCTCTCTCCAGCCTGACGGTGTGGGACAGCACCTCCAGCCAGATGACGCTCGAAATCATGCTGGTGATTGTGCTGATTTTTCTGCCGATCGTACTGCTCTATACGCTGTGGAGCTATTACAAAATGTTGGGGCGTATCAACCTGGAAACCCTCCGCCGCAACGATCATGAACTTTATTAGGGAGCGGAAGCGATGTGGTATTTACTGTGGTTTGTCGGCATTCTGCTGATGTGCTCACTGTCGACACTGGTGTTGGTATGGCTTGAGTCGCGTCAACAATAAAGAGGTAAACCGGGGTCAGCGCCGTCTGACTCCGGTTATTTTTATCTTTTTACGCGCCTGGTGAAGACGTTTCCCCGCCGACAGGACGACATAACATTGATACATGTCGTTATCATAATGTTTACTTTTAGAGGTGCGTCATAATTATGACAAATAGCCGCCTTGCACATATTACGCATATTTAAGCAATTAATTGCATAATTAGCGATATATCACCTCTTATATAGGATAGTTAACCACTTCCCATCCAAAATCATAACGAAAATCCAACTGCCTGCCATTTTTGATCTGAGTTAATTGTTTAAAAAAGTGTTAAATTTATCGCTACATGGTGTGATCTACTATGTACCACGGTCAATTAAAGAACATATTACTTTTATCACTAAGGTTTATCATGGATAAGTTATCTTACGCTTCAGATAGCAGCACATCTGCCTGGAATACCTACCTGCAACAAATCGAGCGTGTGGCCCCTTATCTGGGCGAGTTATCCCCCTGGGTGGATACTCTGCGCCACCCAAAACGCGCTCTGATCGTCGATATTCCGGTACAAATGGATGATGGCACTATTCGTCATTTCGAAGGATATCGCGTGCAGCACAACCTCTCCCGAGGTCCGGGTAAAGGCGGTGTTCGCTACCATCCTGACGTTGATCTCAATGAAGTGATGGCCCTGTCAGCATGGATGACCATCAAATGTGCCGCGCTGAATCTGCCGTACGGCGGCGCCAAAGGCGGCATCCGCGTCGATCCGTTCTCGCTGTCGGAAGGTGAACTGGAGCGTTTGACCCGCCGCTATACCAGCGAGATCGGCATTATCATCGGGCCGCAGAAAGATATTCCTGCGCCGGATGTCGGCACCAACGGTAAAGTGATGGCCTGGATGATGGATACGTATTCCATGAATCATGGCACGACGGTCACTGGCGTCGTCACCGGTAAGCCTATCCATCTTGGCGGTTCGCTGGGCCGTGAAAAAGCGACGGGGCGCGGCGTTTTCGTCAGCGGGCTGGAAGCCGCGCGTCGGGCGAATATCGCCGTTGAAGGCGCTCGCGTTGCGGTTCAGGGTTTTGGTAACGTCGGCAGCGAAGCCGCGCGTCTGTTTGCAGGCGCTGGCGCCCGTGTCGTGGCGATTCAGGATCATACCGCAACGCTGTTTAACGCCACCGGTATTGACATGAAGGCGCTCACGGCATGGCAGACAGAACACAAACAGATAGCCGGTTTCCCGGGCGCGGAAACTATCGCCAGCGATGCGTTCTGGCGTCTGGAGATGGATATTCTGATCCCGGCGGCGCTTGAAGGCCAGATAACTCGTCAGCGCGCGGAAGCCCTGACGTGTAAGCTGGTGCTGGAAGGGGCTAACGGCCCGACCTATCCGGATGCTGATGATGTTCTGGCCAGCCGTGGTATCCTTGTGGTGCCTGACGTGGTCTGTAACGCAGGCGGCGTAACCGTCAGCTACTTCGAATGGGTACAAGATATGGCCAGCTTCTTCTGGAGCGAAGAAGAGATCAACGCGCGCATGGACAAAATCATGACCGACGCTATCGTCCATGTCTGGGAGAAAGCGACTGAGAAATCCTGTTCTCTGCGCACCGCAGCCTATATTGTCGCCTGTGAGCGCATTCTGCTGGCCCGTAAAGATCGCGGTATCTATCCAGGTTAAGGCGACAAATCATTGCGCTAAAATCCACGTCCCGGCGTGGATTTTTTGTCTGTATACCCCGTTTTCCACGCGCGCGCCGATAAATTCTGTCTCAATAAAATGTCTGTTTGTTCGCAAAATAGCGGTTCAATCACGCGTATCTGGTCATCGTAGACTAAGGTTTTGTCATGGTAAATGCCGTTGGCTTTGGCTCACCGCTAAGGAGATAACTTGATGATACCCCCAGAGATTCGCCGTTCTGTTCTACTGCAGAAAGCCATAAAACTGGCGCTGGCAGGGACGCTGCTGACGTTTGCATCGTTTTCGGCGACTGCCGCAGACCCGTCTTCCGACACTGAAACTCCGCAGCCGCCGGATATTTTGCTTGGCCCGCTCTTTAATGATGTCCAGAATGCAAAACTCTTCCCCGATCAGAAAACCTTTGCTGACGCCATACCTAATAGCGATCCGCTCATGATTCTTGCGGATTATCGTATGCAGCGGAACCAGTCCGGCTTCGATTTGCGTCATTTTGTTGATGTTAACTTCACCCTGCCGAAAGCGGGTGAAAAATATGTCCCGCCTGCCGGGCAGTCATTGCGTGAACATATTGATGGCCTGTGGCCGGTGCTGACCCGTTCAACTAAAAACGTCGAAAAGTGGGACTCGCTCTTGCCGTTGCCTGAATCCTATGTCGTGCCGGGTGGGCGATTCAGAGAGATTTACTACTGGGACAGCTACTTTACGATGCTGGGGCTGGCGGAAAGCGGGCACTGGGATAAGGTGGCGGATATGGTGGCGAACTTTGGTTACGAAATTGACGCCTGGGGGCATATTCCTAACGGCAACCGTACCTACTACCTGAGTCGTTCGCAGCCGCCTTTCTTTGCGTTTATGATTGAGTTACTGGCGCAACATGAAGGTGACGATGCGCTGAAAGAATACCTGCCGCAACTGCAAAAAGAGTACGCCTACTGGATGGAGGGCGTTGAGACATTGCAGCCAGGGCAACAAAACCAACGCGTCGTCAAACTGGAAGACGGTAGCGTTCTCAACCGCTACTGGGACGATCGGGATACGCCCCGCCCTGAATCCTGGGTTGAAGATATCGCTACCGCCAAAAGCAACCCCAACCGCCCGGCAACGGAGATCTATCGAGACCTCCGCTCTGCCGCCGCCTCCGGCTGGGATTTCAGCTCCCGCTGGATGGATAATCCGCAGCAGCTCAGTACCATCCGTACCACCACGATTGTCCCTGTCGATCTTAACGCTCTGCTGTATCAGCTGGAGAAAACCCTCGCCCGCGCCAGCGCTGCGGCGGGCGATCGGGCCGAAGCCTCGCAATATGACGCGCTGGCCAACGCGCGGCAAAAAGCCATTGAAATGCATCTGTGGAATAACAAAGAGGGTTGGTATGCCGACTACGATCTGCAGAACAATAAAATCCGTGACCAACTCACCGCTGCCGCGCTGTTCCCGCTCTATGTAAACGCCGCCGCGAAAGATCGCGCCGTGAAAGTGGCGGCGGCGGCCCAGGCGCATCTGCTACAGCCTGGCGGGCTGGCTACCACCTCGGTTAAAAGCGGACAGCAGTGGGATGCGCCAAACGGCTGGGCGCCGTTACAATGGGTCGCTGCCGAAGGATTACAAAATTATGGGCAGGATGACGTGGCAATGGAAGTCACCTGGCGTTTTTTAACCAATGTGCAGCACACCTACGATCGCGAGAAAAAACTGGTCGAAAAATATGACGTCAGCAGTACCGGAACCGGCGGTGGCGGCGGCGAATATCCCCTTCAGGACGGCTTTGGCTGGACCAACGGCGTGACGCTGAAAATGCTCGATCTGATTTGTCCGCAGGAAAAACCGTGTGATAGCGTACCGTCTACTCGTCCGGCATCGTTAAGCGCAACGCCGACAAAAACGCCGTCTGCAGCGACGCAGTAACGCGTGTTTATAGTAGGTTGACCCGGCGCTGACCGGGTCAACGCTTACACGTTCTGCAGCGGTTAGCCGCGTCGCAGAAGGCGGAAAATCACCAGCACCACAATCGCGCCCACCACGGCGACCAGGAAACTGTGCAGATTAAAGCCGCTGATACTGCCGCCAATACCAAACATCGTCGCCAGCCATCCGCCAACGACCGCCCCGACGATACCGAGAATACAGGTCAGGATAAATCCCCCGCCATCGCGCCCCGGCATAAGCAATTTGGCGATAACGCCGGCAATCAAACCAAAAATAATCCAGGCGATAATTCCCATTTGCAAACCCTCTTTCCAGTAAAAACGTTTTAAGTATAGGCAAAGTCGAGCGTCGCATTTCTGAACACTGATTTATCTCGCGGACATAAAAATTTATTTATCGCTATTAAGTTCTTTCTACCGATGCCGATAACCCAACGATAGTCTGCGTATCAGGGGTTATTTCGTGTGAGTGGTTACAATGAGCAGTTCCTGAAAAAAAATCCATTAGCGATATTAGGCGTGCTACGGGATTTAAATAAAAATCAGGTTCCACTGCGTATTTCATGGGCGCATGGTCAATTCATCAGTAAAATTTTGGCGGTAGACCCGGAAAAACTCATCGTAGATTACGGCAGCCAGGAATATGAAAATAGCGCCGTATTACGTGCCGGGCAGGTAGCCATTATCGCAGAAACGCAGGGCGCAAAAGTCGAGTTCACGTTGCCGCAACTCGTTACAGGCGAATATCAGCGGCTGCCGGCCTTTATCACGCCCCTGCCGTCGTCACTGTGGTTTGTCCAGCGCCGGGAGTATTTTCGCATTGGCGCGCCGCTGTATCCGCCTTATTACGGCGTCACCACGCTACCGGACACCCGTACGTTACGTTTTCGCCTGTTTGATCTTTCCCTGGGCGGCATGGGCGCGCTACTGGAATCCGCCATCCCCGACGGACTAATCGAAGGCGCACGCTTTTCGCAGGTTGAACTGAACATGGGGCCATGGGGGATTTTTCACGTTGACGCCCAGCTTATCGCCATCAGCGAGCGTAAGGTGATTGATGGGAAAAATGAAACGATCACCACTCCCCGCCTGAGCTTTCGTTTCCTTAACGTTAGCCCGGCGGTGGAGCGGGAGTTGCAGCGGATTATTTTTTCGCTTGAGCGCGACGCCCGAGAAAGAGCGAATAAAGTGCGAGAATAATCTTCACGCTAAACTACATGGCGTCCAGCGCCTGCTGAAGCTTCCAGATATAGCGCGGCGCCTGCGGCGCGGGATGATTATCAACAACATGTTCAAAAAACTCGTCCGCATCCAGATCGTTAATTTTTTCTATCGCCTTCTTCCTGTCGGATGAAAAAGTACGCAATAACGCGCCTGCGCCGTTAGCATAAGAGACGACCAGCGCATATTGCATCACCTGCGGATCTTTGATGCCGGCCAGCGGCCCATTTTCCAGAATGCTCAGATACGCCGCGCCCATTGAGATGTTACGCTCAGGGTTTTTCAGCTCGCTGGTGGTCGGTTCGCCACGCCAGCCCATGCGACGGTAAACGTCGCGCCCGGAGGTCGACGCCTTTAACTGCATCAGGCCAATCGCATTGGACTTACTGACCGCGTTAGGGTTGCCGCCGGATTCAATGGCGATAATCGCGGTGATTAAATGCGGATCAACCCCCCATGCCGCCCCGGCTTTTTCACTGATGGGCATCCACTGCATCGCACGCTTTACAGGCACTTCGGCATTCCACGGCGGATTCCTGTAATCCTGTTTTGAGCTACAGCCAGCGAGTATTACTACCAAAAAAGCAAACCATCTTAATTTCACGTCATCTATCCTTATAGCCGTAACTTATCTGCCGAAGAGGTCATACCGCCCCGGCCAGGTACTTAGGTTGCCTCCCTGGTGCGCATCCAGAAACGTCGCACAACGAGGGACATCGCCTAATATATGCGGCATGATATACATTTGCATTCTATTGTCAGCAAGGAATTACCATGTCTCTGTTTCATTTAATCGCCCCCTCGGGCTACTGTATTAACCAACAGGCCGCGTTACGCGGCGTTCAGCGCCTGACTGACGCGGGCCATCAGGTGGAGAATGACGAGGTGATTCGTCGCCGCTATCAGCGTTTTGCCGGTACGGACGCGGAACGGCTGGCCGATGTTAATTCGCTGGCCTCGCTAACTTCGCCGGATACGATCGTCATGCCGGTTCGCGGCGGCTATGGCGCCAGCCGCTTGCTGGATCGTATCGACTGGCAGGCGCTCGCCTCCCGGCAACAGCGCGATCCCTTACTGATTTGCGGTCATAGCGATTTTACGGCGATTCAGGCTGGACTCCTGGCGCAGGCCAATGTCATCACCTTTAGCGGTCCTATGCTGGCGGCAAATTTTGGCGCCGAAACGCTGAATACGTTCACCGAGCAACATTTCTGGCTGGCGCTACGTAAGGCGCAATTTACCGTAGAGTGGCAAGGCGACGGCCCTCAGTGCGACGTACAAGGCACCTTATGGGGCGGAAATCTGGCGATGTTGATTTCCCTTATCGATACGCCCTGGATGCCGACTATCGATAAAGGAATTTTAGTGCTGGAAGATGTCAATGAGCATCCTTTCCGGGTGGAGCGTATGCTTTTGCAACTGGAGTACGCCGGAATTTTAAACCGTCAGAGCGCCATCGTTCTCGGCAGCTTTAGCGGCGCGGCGCCCAACGAGTATGACGCTGGCTATTCTCTGGAGAGCGTCTACGCGTTTTTACGTTCCCGTCTGTCCGTTCCGCTGATTACCGGTCTCGACTTCGGGCATGAACAGCGTACGGTGACGCTCCCTATCGGGGCAAACGCGACGCTTAAAAATACGCGCCAGGGGACTCAACTCACTTTATCTGGTCATCCTACGCTGCAATTGTAAAAAAAGTCCCCGACAGGCTAAGTAAAACGCTGCCCTGGCCGTTATTATGTTAATGTTAAATAATACGAAGTCGTGTGAGTCAGGAGATATAAAACGTTGGATGCTGCAACAATTATTAGTCTATTTATTTTAGGTTCCATCCTTGTAACCAGCAGTATCCTGTTAAGTTCATTCTCATCGCGACTGGGCATCCCGATTCTGGTCATTTTCCTCGCCATTGGGATGTTAGCGGGTGTGGATGGCATTGGCGGTATTCCTTTCGATAATTATCCTTTCGCTTATATGGTCAGTAACCTGGCGCTGGCGATTATTTTACTCGATGGCGGCATGCGCACCCAGGCCAGCTCTTTCCGGGTAGCGCTGGGCCCCGCGCTGTCGCTGGCGACGCTCGGCGTACTGATCACGTCGGGGTTAACAGGTATGATGGCCGCCTGGCTGTTTCATCTGGATCTTATTGAAGGTCTGCTCATTGGCGCGATAGTCGGTTCCACTGACGCCGCAGCGGTCTTTTCTCTGCTTGGCGGCAAAGGGCTAAACGAACGTGTAGGCTCCACGCTGGAGATCGAATCGGGAAGTAACGACCCGATGGCCGTTTTTCTGACCATTACATTAATTGAGATGATCCAGAAACATGAAACCGGTCTGGACTGGATGTTTGCCGTCCATATTATCCAGCAGTTCGGTCTCGGTATTGTTTTTGGTCTCGGCGGCGGTTACCTGCTACAGCAGATGATCAACCGCATTTCTCTGCCCAGCGGCCTGTATCCGATGTTGGCGCTCAGCGGCGGTATTCTGATTTTTGCTTTGACGACCGCGCTTGAAGGCAGCGGTATTCTCGCGGTCTATCTGTGCGGATTCCTGTTAGGAAACCGCCCGATTCGCAACCGTTACGGCATCCTGCAAAACTTTGACGGACTGGCCTGGCTGGCGCAGATCGCGATGTTCCTGGTCCTGGGGCTGTTGGTGACGCCTTCCGATCTGTGGCCGATTGCCGTCCCTGCGCTCATTCTCTCTATCTGGATGATTTTCTTCGCCCGCCCACTGTCGGTGTTTACCGGCCTGCTGCCATTTCGCGGCTTTAATCTTCGGGAGCGCATTTTCATCAGTTGGGTCGGACTGCGCGGCGCGGTGCCGATTATTCTCGCCGTTTTCCCGATGATGGCCGGGCTTGAAAACGCTCGCCTGTTCTTTAATGTCGCTTTCTTTGTGGTACTGGTGTCACTGCTCCTGCAGGGAACATCGCTGTCATGGGCGGCGAAAAGAGCCAAAGTGGTCGTGCCTCCGGTTGGCTGGCCAGTATCGCGCGTGGGGCTTGACATCCATCCTGATAATCCGTGGGAGCAATTCATCTATCAGTTGAGCGCCGACAAATGGTGCGTCGGCGCGGCGTTGCGCGACCTGCATATGCCGAACGAAACCCGCATTGCCGCGCTATTTCGCAATAATGAACTGTTTCACCCCACGGGCAGTACTCGCCTGCAGGAAGGCGACGTACTCTGCGTGATTGGCCGGGAGCGCGATCTGCCAGCGCTAGGCAAATTGTTTAGCCAGTCGCCGCCGGTTTCGTTAGATCAGCGTTTCTTTGGCGATTTTATCCTCGAAGCGAATGCGAAATTCGCCGACGTGGCGCTTATCTACGGGCTGGAAGAAGGAACGGAATACCGGGATAAACAACAAACCCTCGGTGAAATCATACAGCAACTGCTGGGCGCTGCGCCGGTCGTCGGCGATCAGGTGGAGTTTGGCGGCATGATTTGGACGGTAGCTGAAAAAGAAGATAACGTGGTACGCAAGATTGGGGTACGCGTCGCCGAAGACGAAGCAGAATAAGGTCGTCGGACAACGTCGACCCGCCCCCAAGTGGACCGGTCGACGCCTTAGCCTGAATTAGGTTACGTTGTCACAAACGGCACACGCGGCGCTACGGCGCACAGTAGCTCATAGCCCAGCGTGCCTGCCGCAGAGGCGACATCATCGACCTTAATTTCTTTGCCCCATAATTCAACCGGCGTGCCGATTCCCGCCTGCGGACACGGCGTCAAATCCACCGCCAGCATATCCATTGAAACGGTGCCTACTGTTCTGGTACGGATACCGTCCACCAGCACGGGCGTCCCGGTCGGCGCATGGCGTGGATAGCCATCGGCATAACCCGCCGCGACGATGCCAATGCGTTGTTCCTGAGTCACAGAATACCCTCCGCCATAGCCTACCCTTTCACCCGCGCTCAGCGTCTGCACGCCAATAATTTCGCTACTCAGCGTCATCACGGGTTTTAGCCCGGTATCGGCAATATCCCGCCACTGTCCTGACGGCGACGCGCCGTACAAAATAATGCCTGGCCTGACCCAGTCATAATGCGCCTGGGGATGCCACAGCGTCGCTGCCGAATTTGATAACGAGTATGCACACTGCAGGCCTTCTGTCGCCAGCGCAATACGTCTCATCGCCTCCCCGATACCTTCCGGATGATCGGCCTGAGCAAAATGTGACATCAGGGTCATTTCACCGACATTGCGCATTGTCCGCAATTGCTGCCAGACGGTCTGCGCCCGCTCAGGCTGAAAACCGAGTCGGTTCATGCCGCTGTTGACTTTGACATAGATATCCAGCGGCGCGTTAAGCCGCGCATTTTGCAGCGCTTTCAACTGCCAGTTACTGTGGATGCAGGTGGTCAGCCGATAAGTGTCATACGCCTCCAGGTCTTGCGCATGGAAAAACCCCTCCAGCATCAATATCGCCCCTTTCCACCCGCGCTCACGCAGGGTAATCGCCTCTTCAAGGTTGAGCATAGCGAAACCATCTGTGGCGCCCAGCGCGCTCCAGACGCGTTCAATACCGTGGCCGTAGGCGTTGGCTTTCACTACCGACCAGACGCGCGCCTCTGGGGCCGCCCGGCGCACAATAGCCAAATTTTGTTTCATTACCTGTAAATCAAGGCTGGCCTGTATAGGGCGGGTCATTTCACTTCCTTTATCAGTTATGCGCGCTATGCAAACGTTGCGGGCGGGTGGGCGTAAAATCGGAACGGTATCGCGCCACGCTCAGATCGTCGTAGGGTATCGCTGGCGTACGACCCGACAAGATATCGCTTAACAACTGGCCTGAACCGCAGGCCATCGTCCAGCCTAAGGTGCCGTGTCCAGTATTAAGCCACAGATTTTTATAACGGGTGCGTCCTACTACCGGCGTGCCGTCCGGCGTCATGGGGCGCAGGCCGGTCCAGAATGTGGCCTGCTCAATATGACCGCCGCGCGGAAAGAGATCGCGCACAACCATCTCCAGCGTCTCGCGGCGTGGTTGCAGTAAGTCGGTATTAAAGCCCACGATTTCCGCCATTCCCCCCACGCGAATACGCTTATCAAAACGCGTAATAGCGATTTTGTAGGTTTCATCAAGAATCGTCGATACCGGCGCGCCGTCTGGCTCGACGATTGGGATGGTTAATGAATAGCCTTTCAGCGGATACACCGGGATATCAACAATGCCTTTAAGCATCGCCGTCGAATACGATCCAAACGCCATGACATACGCATCGGCTTTAATGATCTCATCGGCGCATTTCACGCCGTAAATCTGATCATTTTCGTACAGTAATTTTTCCACGGGAGTATTAAAGCGAAAGGTTACGCCCGCCTGCTCCGCCATGCGCGCCAGACGCTGGGTAAAGAGCTGACAGTCCCCGGTTTCATCATTCGGTAAGCGCAGTCCGCCGGTTAATTTATGCGCAACCTCAGCCAGAGCGGGTTCAACTTCCGCCAGTCGGC
The DNA here is from genome assembly GCF_020268625.1 of Salmonella sp. JXY0409-18. NCBI lineage: Bacteria > Pseudomonadati > Pseudomonadota > Gammaproteobacteria > Enterobacterales > Enterobacteriaceae > Salmonella > Salmonella sp. JXY0409-18. The sequence continues at coordinate 2,006,793 of NZ_CP084216.1, read as the reverse complement.
TGGCTTCCAGGAGCTGATACGGCACCCCGGCATCTTCCAGTACGGCGATATCACGGGTGGCGTTCTCATACTGTTGCGCGGTGCGGAAGAGTTGCAGCGTTCCCCCCTGGCGGCCTTCATATTCGATACCGGTCGCGGCGCGTAGCGTTTTCAGACAGTCGCGACTATATTCCGCCAGACGCACCATGCGGCCTTTATTTTCCATATAATGCCGGGTATCGCAGTTACGCAGCATTTGCCACATCCACTTCAGTTGAAACGGGGTGCCATCCAGACGCACCGCCAGCGGCGCATGGCGCTGGAACATCCATTTTATCGCCTTCAGCGGTACGCCAGGGGCCGCCCAGGGCGCCGCATATCCCGGTGAAATTTGTCCGGCATTCGCCGCGCTGGTTTCTTGCGCCGGGCCGGATTCGCGATCGATGACGGTGACATCATGCCCCGCCTGACTCAAGTACCAGGCGCTGGTCACGCCAACTACGCCACTCCCCAGGATGACAACTCGCATAGCCACTCCGTTAATAGTAAAAGAACAATCTTCTGATTACATCTTGATAACCCAGATGAAAATATTATTCAACATATGACTTTTTTATGGTGACGTGCTTCACATATACCCTAAAGACAAGCGATCCCACTGGTTTGGGATCTCCTGCTACGCGGCATGGCTATACAACATAAAATGATGCCAATACCCGATTTTTTGCCGTTCAATGTGGAGGAAATCGCAAAGAAAAGTTTTCACGATCAAGTCGTTTTTTAACATGGTGTTCTATGCTTGAAAGGAGGCGCTCCATACAGAGAGCGTCGCCAACAATGAGGGTGCGCGAATGGCAACGATTGATTCCATGAACAAGGACACCACACGTTTGAGCGATGGACCCGACTGGACATTTGATCTGCTGGATGTCTATCTGGCAGAGATAGACCGCGTGGCGAAACTCTACCAACTGGATACTTACCCGCACCAAATTGAAGTCATCACTTCCGAACAGATGATGGACGCCTACTCCAGCGTCGGGATGCCGATCAACTATCCGCATTGGTCGTTTGGCAAAAAGTTCATTGAGACGGAACGTCTGTATAAGCATGGTCAACAAGGACTGGCTTATGAAATTGTGATCAACTCTAATCCCTGCATTGCCTACCTGATGGAAGAGAACACCATCACCATGCAAGCGCTGGTCATGGCGCACGCCTGTTACGGACACAACTCCTTTTTTAAAAATAATTATCTCTTCCGGAGCTGGACGGATGCCAGCTCTATCGTCGATTACCTGATTTTCGCCCGAAATTACATTACCCGCTGTGAAGAACGCTACGGAGTGGATGAAGTAGAAAAACTGCTCGACTCCTGCCACGCGCTGATGAATTACGGCGTCGATCGTTATAAGCGCCCGCAGAAAATCTCGTTGCAGGAAGAGAAAGCGCGACAAAAAAGCCGGGAAGAGTATCTACAAAGCCAGGTGAATATGCTGTGGCGCACGCTGCCAAAACGCGAGGAAGAAAAAACTGTCGCCGAAGCACGCCGCTTTCCCGCTGAACCGCAGGAAAACCTGCTCTATTTTATGGAGAAAAACGCCCCGTTGCTCGAGCCGTGGCAGCGCGAAATTCTGCGCATCGTGCGTAAAGTCAGCCAGTATTTTTATCCGCAGAAACAGACGCAGGTCATGAACGAGGGCTGGGCGACCTTCTGGCACTACACCATCCTGAACCATCTCTATGATGAAGGCAAAGTGACGGAACGCTTTATGCTGGAGTTTTTACACAGCCATACCAATGTCGTATTCCAGCCGCCCTATAATAGCCCTTGGTATAGCGGAATTAACCCCTATGCGCTCGGCTTTGCCATGTTCCAGGATATCAAACGTATTTGTCAGTCGCCCACGGATGAAGATAAATACTGGTTTCCGGATATTGCCGGTTCCGACTGGCTGGAAACGCTGCACTTCGCCATGCGCGATTTTAAAGATGAAAGCTTTATCAGTCAGTTCCTGTCGCCAAAAGTGATGCGTGATTTCCGTTTCTTCACGGTACTTGATGATGACAGGCATAATTATCTGGAGATCTCCGCCATTCATAACGAAGAAGGTTATCGGGAGATTCGATCAAAACTGTCGTCACAGTATAACCTGAGCAACCTGGAGCCGAATATTCAGGTCTGGAATGTGGATTTACGTGGCGACAGATCGCTAACGTTGCGTTATATCCCGCATAACCGCGCGCCGCTGGATAAAGGCCGCAAAGAGGTGCTGAAACATGTGCATCGGTTATGGGGCTTTGATGTGATGCTGGAGCAACAAAATGAGGATGGCAGCGTAGAACTGCTGGAGCGTTGTCCGCCGCGCATGAACATGCTGTAATCGAGATGCTGCCCGGTAGTGTTTGCGCTTACCGGGCATCGCGGGATTATCGTCCCTGAATCGCTAAATCGCCGGGCAGATTTTTCTGCATCCGATGCCAAATCTCGCCGCTGTCATGCCCGTAACGCCGCACCGTTTCATACACCTGGTCGTGCGCGCCCTGCTCGCATAACGACGATAATTTATGATAGAAACCCAGTGCCAGACTGCGCGCTTCCGGATTGGCGAAATAGTGGCGACCAATGCGGGTGTATAACCCTTTCATGCCGTTCAGGATCAAGCCGTAAATAGGATTGCCGGAGGCGAATGCCAGACCACGAAAGATGTTATAGTCCAGATCGGCGAATGCATCGGCATGGTCGGCCACTTCGTGGGCTGTGGCCAGCACTTCCTGCGCCTTATCCGGGTGTTGACGCAACGCGGTACGAATAAAGATAGTAGAAATATTGGTACGCACCGACAACAAATTGTCGATCAGTTGCGGAACGCTTTCATGATCAAGGCGGGCCAGCGTTTCAAGGATATTCAGCCCTGACGTTTCCCAAAAATTATTAACCTTTGTCGGTTTGCCATGCTGAATGGTCAGCCAGCCATCTCGCGCCAACCGCTGTAACACCTCGCGTAATGTCGTGCGCGTCACGCCGATCAGTTCGGAGAGTTCTCGTTCTGCCGGTAAGATAGTGCCAGGAGGAAAGCGGTTATTCCAGATACTTTCAATAATATACTCTTCCGCGAAACCCGCCGGGCTCTGCGCCTTAATGACCATAGTGAGATTTCCATTACACAGCAAAACATAGTTGCACTCATCATACCAGACGGGCGTAACACCTGATAGCGGACGCAATGAAGAAAAAGGGGATCAAGGCACCATTTCTGATATCGCCTGCCAATATCGTTAAGGACTTGCTTGCATTCGTCGCGCTCGCTACTCTCTGTGTTTAAACATAAAAACGCTATTTCATTTTTCTAGGTAAGGAAAAATTTCATGGAGATCTCATGGGGTCGCGCCATGTGGCGCAACTTTTTAGGCCAGTCGCCCGACTGGTACAAACTGGCACTACTTGTCTTTTTAATTATTAACCCATTCATTTTCTTAGCTAATCCCTTTATTGCCGGTTGGCTGCTGGTGGCAGAGTTTATCTTCACCCTGGCGATGGCGTTAAAGTGTTACCCCCTGCTGCCCGGCGGGTTACTGGCCATTGAAGCCGTCATCATCGGCATGACCAGCGCCGCCCATGTACGTGAAGAGGTTGCCGCCAACCTGGAAGTCTTGCTGCTGCTGATGTTTATGGTGGCAGGCATCTACTTTATGAAGCAGTTATTGCTGTTTATTTTTACCCGTCTGTTACTCAGTATCCGCTCGAAGATGGTTCTGTCGCTGGCCTTTTGCGTCGCCGCCGCGTTCTTGTCGGCTTTTCTTGACGCGCTTACCGTCGTTGCGGTGGTGATCAGCGTCGCCGTCGGTTTTTACGGGATTTACCATCGTGTGGCCTCATCGCGCGGCGAAGAGAACGATATGCTGGACGATAGCCATATCGATCCGCATTACAAAACGGTGCTGGAGCAATTCCGCGGATTCTTGCGTAGTCTGATGATGCATGCAGGCGTGGGGACGGCGCTGGGCGGCGTCATGACCATGGTCGGGGAGCCGCAAAACCTGATCATCGCTAAAGCGGCTGGCTGGCATTTCGGCGACTTCTTTTTACGGATGTCGCCTGTCACCGTCCCGGTACTGATATGTGGACTGTTAACCTGTATGCTGGTCGAGAAAATGCGCTGGTTTGGCTATGGCGAAACGTTGCCCGAAAAAGTCCGCGACGTCTTGCAGCAATTCGACGATCAAAGCCGTAAGAAGCGCACCCGCCAGGATAAACTTAAACTAATAGTCCAGGCAATTATTGGCGTCTGGCTGGTTACCGCCCTCGCCCTCCATCTCGCGGAGGTGGGGCTGATTGGTCTGTCGGTTATTATTCTGGCCACCGCGTTAACGGGTGTAACCGATGAACACGCCATCGGCAAAGCGTTTACCGAGTCGCTGCCGTTTACTGCGCTGTTAACCGTTTTCTTCTCCATTGTGGCGGTTATTATCGATCAACATCTTTTCGCGCCGATTATTCAGTTTGTCTTGCAAGCCTCTGAACACGCGCAGCTAACGCTGTTCTATCTCTTTAACGGCCTGTTGTCTTCCATCTCGGATAACGTCTTTGTCGGCACCATTTATATCAACGAAGCGAAGGCGGCAATGGAAAACGGCGCTATCAGCTTAAAACAGTTTGAGCTGTTAGCCGTGGCCATCAATACCGGTACTAACCTGCCATCGGTAGCGACGCCAAATGGTCAGGCGGCATTCTTATTCCTGCTGACCTCCGCGCTGGCGCCGTTAATCCGTCTCTCTTATGGCCGTATGGTCTGGATGGCGTTACCGTACACTATCGTACTGACCCTGATAGGGCTACTGTGCGTCGAATTCACTCTTGCGCCGGTCACCGAATGGATGACTCAGGCAGGATGGTTAGCAACGCTTTCGTAACGTTTGGCCGGGCAATACACCGCCCGGCTCCGATTTTTGCCTGATAATTATCCAATTACACATTATTTCATTTCCCGCTAGTGGCGCACGAATTGAATTGGTTTACACTGCGGTCTCTACGCATGTTGCAGGGAAATTATTATGTTGCGATTTTTAAACCAGTGCTCACGGGGTCGGGGCGCATGGTTACTGATGGCGTTTACCGCCCTGGCGCTGGAAATGGTGGCGCTGTGGTTCCAGCACGTCATGTTACTTAAACCTTGCGTGCTATGTATTTACGAACGTTGCGCCCTGTTTGGCGTGATGGGCGCGGGTCTGATCGGCGCTATAGCGCCGAAAACGCCGTTGCGATACGTGGCGATGGTTATCTGGATTTACAGCGCCTGGCGGGGTCTACAACTGGCGTATGAACATACGATGATTCAGTTGCATCCCTCGCCGTTCATGACCTGTGACTTTATGGCGCGCTTTCCAGACTGGTTGCCGTTGGGTAAATGGCTGCCGCAGGTGTTTGTGGCATCCGGTGATTGCGCCGAACGCCAGTGGTCGTTTTTAACGATGGAGATGCCACAATGGCTGTTGGGGATCTTTGCCGCTTACCTTGTGGTGGCGATAGCCGTCGTCATAGCCCAGGCATTTAAGCCTAAAAAACGCGACCTGTTCGGTCGTTGATACACACGCTCCTTCGGGAGCGTTTTTTTTGCCCGAAGCGTTGTTTGCCAGCGATTAAAAGGTATATATTAAATACATCTTTTAATCACCACATCAGGGAGATGTCTTATGTCCCACTTACGCATCCCGGCAAACTGGAAAGTTAAACGCTCTACCCCCTTTTTCACCAAAGAAAATGTTCCGGCGGCACTGCTCTCTCATCACAACACAGCGGCAGGCGTTTTCGGACAACTCTGCGTGATGGAAGGCACCGTGACCTACTATGGCTTTGCGAATGAAACCGCGACAGAACCCGAAGTGAAAGTGGTGATTAATGCCGGGCAATTCGCCACCAGTCCGCCGCAATACTGGCATCGGGTAGAGCTGAGCGATGATGCGCGGTTCAACATTCATTTTTGGGTAGAGGAAGACCATCAGGGCGAGGAAATGTATCAACAGAAAAAAGCCTGACATCGGTAAACCAGTCACCACTGGGCGGCGTCCCGTCCAGTAGCCAGGTAATTGATGGCGCTAATTAAACGCTAGAGTAGTTTAATTTTAACGTGGTATCCCTCAAGCCCTTTCATCGTTTCTCGCGGCGCGAACTCTATTTCGGAAACCTCTTGCCCGGTTTTCTTCCGTAGTTCGGCAACCTTTTTGCTAATGAGTGCCGCGATTTCCTCTTCTGCTTTATGTGTCAACTCTTCGCTGTTCATTGATTTCCTCCTTTGAGCTCGCAAACGGCTAAGCGCAAATAAGACAGTGTCGTCATGGACGCGCTACTATTTTAACGTACAAAAAATTATAGGCTATCTTTCTGAGGATTATCAGGATGTTTCGCTTTAGAAGATGCAAAAAACCGCCTGGCACAGACGGTGCATCAGGCGGTTGGTTAATAGCACAAGACGCTATCTACGAGGATCTTCAACCTCATTCTGGGTATCCGGGTCGAGAGGATCGTCTCCCTCTGGTGTATCCGGAATATTTTCACCAGGAAGCGGCTCATCCTCTGGTAATGGATCGACTAAATCAGGACGTTCAGACATAAAGCCTCCAACGAACCATAGTTATTAAAGATACCCTACAGCACTACTTTTGGTTTTTCTTTGGATTTTTTCCTTCGTCTTCGGGTGTCTTATCAGGCTTCCTGGGCTGATCCTTTGAAACGCGCAACGGTTGGTTATTCATGGGGTAACTCCTCAGGATAGGCAGCGATATACTGCTTTGAAAGTATAGAGTCGCCGCCATACGTGCGCGAGCGCAGCGACAAGGCGCGTCAGGGAAGAATAGAAGGCAGTGATAACGCCAGGTGACGGAATTTGCACGCAATTCCTGATTTCAGGGGCCGCCCGGCGTAAATTAAAGAATTGTAAACAATCAGCCGTTTTGCCGAAGACTTATTCTGCCCACGACGGTTTATTTAAAATATGATCCTGCCAGTCCCGTACTTCGGATTCTTTAACCGCGATATGACGGACAGAAATTCGCTCGCCATGCATAGCGGCTTTCGATCCAGTCAGCAGCGGATGCCACGTCGGCAAGGGCTTACCTTCCGCCAACAAACGGTAGGCGCAGGTCATCGGCAACCATTCAAAGTCTGGCAAGTTTTCGCGAGTGAGTTTGATACAGTCGGGTTCAAATTCAAAACGGCGTTCATAATGACGGCACTGGCACGTTTTGATATTTAATTGCCTGCACGCCACGTTGGTGAAGTAGATTTCATCTGTATCTTCATCCATCAGCTTATGCAGGCAGCATTGACCGCAGCCATCGCACAGCGACTCCCACTCGGCATCGGTCATTTCATCCAGGGTTTTACGTTGCCAGAAAGGTGTATCGCTCATTAAAGTATCCGCCATTGCACTAAAGCTGCACCTTATAACCAGTCTGGCCTGCAGATGCAAGTTTTACCGCCGCTGAAGGCGGCAAGCAGATTTTACAGAACGCGGGTAGACAACGTTTCGCCATTAAAACGAATGTCCAGCTCATCGCCGCTTAATAATGGCCCCACGCCTGCCGGCGTGCCGGTTAGCACCACGTCCCCGGCTTTGAGCGTAAAATAGCGGCTCATATAGGCGATAAGGGGCACAATAGGATGAATCATATCCGCGGTCGACCCTTGCTGGCGAACCTCGCCATTAACGTTAAGTCCGATAACCGTATTTTGCGGATCGCCGCAGAAGGCCGCGACAGGGATGAAGCCTGAAATCGGACATGCGTTATCAAAACCTTTGGCTTTTTCCCAGGGCTGTCCGGCCTTTTTCATTTTCCCTTGAATATCGCGCAGGGTTAAATCAAGCGCCACGCCATAACCAGCTATCGCTTTACGTACATGATCTTCGGTCGCCTGGCGGAGCGTTGCGCCAATCAGCACAGCAAGCTCAACTTCATGATGAACAGCGCCCATATCCGCCGGAATCGCCAGCGGCTGGCGAATATCACACAATGCGGTTTCCGGCTTGATAAAAAGCACGGGTTCTTCCGGCGTCGCGCTGCCCATCTCCTTGATGTGATTTGCGTAATTACTGCCCACGCAGACCACTTTACTTACCGGGTAATCAAGCAAGGCACCTTGCCAGTTACGATGTTGATACATATTTTCCCCTAAGATCATGATGGAATTCAGGCGCGGCGCCGAATACCGTTTAACGGTCAGCGTGCGACGTATTTTGTCCCACCGAAGAAAGATGTTGTTTCAGCAAATCTTCCGGCGGCGGCGGCAATTGTAAATAATAGCCCTGCTCGCTTAACGCCTGTTTTACTTTTTCGAGCTCGGCATTGACTAATTTTTTACGTCCATCAAGCGGCAGCATCATCGCTAACTGCGGCTGACCGAATCCTTTCATCAACGCTTCAGGCACCCGCGAAAAATCGTCTTTTTTTTCGACATACAAATAGGTTTGATCGCGCTTGCTACTTCTATAGATCACACAAAACATACTTTTACTCTGAATTAACGGGATGGTGACTTGCCTCAATATAATACTGACTATAACATGCCTTCTGGACTTCGGAATATCACTCCGTATCGGAGATGATAAATAGCAAATTGAGTAAGGCCAGGATGTCAAACACGCCAATCGAGCTTAAAGGCAGTAGCTTCACCTTATCAGTGGTTCATTTGCATGAAGCGGAACCAGAGGTTATTCGTCAGGCGTTAGAAGACAAAATAGCGCAGGCTCCTGCGTTTTTAAAACACGCCCCTGTCGTTATTAACGTTAGCGGTCTTGAAAGCCCGGTAAACTGGCCGGAACTGCATAAGATCGTGACCTCAACCGGCTTACGCATTATCGGCGTGAGCGGCTGTAAAGACGCCAGCCTGAAAGTAGAAATCGATCGGATGGGTCTTCCTTTACTGACTGAAGGTAAAGAGAAAGCGGTTCGGCCTGCGCCCGTTGAGCCGGCAACGCCCAGCGAACCGCCGCAAAACGCTAATCCCATCACAAAAACGCGATTAATTGATGTTCCGGTTCGTTCCGGTCAGCGCATTTATGCTCCACAATGTGATCTGATTGTTACAAGTCACGTCAGCGCTGGCGCAGAGCTTATCGCTGACGGCAATATCCATGTCTATGGCATGATGAGAGGTCGCGCGCTGGCAGGAGCGAGCGGCGATCGGGAAGCGCAAATTTTTTGTACCCATCTGACGGCAGAACTGGTCTCTATCGCAGGTGTTTACTGGCTGAGTGATAAAATCCCGGCAGAATTTTATGGCAAAGCGGCGCGCCTGCGTTTAGCAGACAACGCTTTGACAGTTCAACCGTTGAATTGATCCCTTTTTAACAAGGAATTTTTATGGCACGCATTATTGTTGTTACTTCGGGTAAAGGGGGCGTTGGCAAGACCACCTCCAGCGCGGCCATCGCTACAGGTTTGGCCCAGAAGGGAAAGAAAACTGTCGTCATTGATTTTGATATCGGACTGCGTAACCTCGATCTGATTATGGGGTGCGAACGTCGTGTCGTTTACGATTTTGTAAACGTCATTCAGGGCGATGCGACACTGAATCAGGCGCTGATCAAAGATAAGCGTACTGAAAATCTCTTCATTCTTCCGGCGTCGCAGACCCGGGATAAAGACGCGCTAACGCGCGAAGGCGTCGCTAAGGTACTGGACTCACTGAAAGCAATGGACTTTGAGTTCATTGTTTGCGACTCGCCGGCGGGTATCGAAACCGGGGCGCTGATGGCGCTCTATTTTGCCGATGAAGCGATCATCACGACCAACCCGGAAGTCTCTTCTGTCCGTGACTCGGACCGTATTCTGGGTATTCTGGCATCGAAATCTCGTCGCGCAGAAAATGGCGAAGAACCGATTAAAGAACATCTCCTGTTGACGCGCTACAATCCAGGCCGCGTCAATAAAGGCGACATGCTCAGCATGGAAGATGTACTGGAGATTCTGCGTATTAAACTCGTCGGTGTGATCCCGGAAGATCAATCCGTACTGCGCGCATCGAACCAGGGCGAACCGGTGATTCTTGACGCCACTGCGGATGCGGGTAAAGCCTATGCAGATACCGTAGATCGTCTGTTGGGAGAAGAACGTCCTTTCCGCTTCATTGAAGAAGAGAAGAAAGGTTTCCTCAAACGCCTGTTCGGAGGATAAATTATGGCATTACTGGATTTTTTTCTCTCGCGGAAAAAGAGTACCGCTAATATTGCAAAAGAGCGGTTGCAAATCATTGTCGCGGAACGTCGCCGTAGCGATGCCGAACCGCATTATTTACCGCAGTTACGTAAAGATATTCTTGAGGTCATTTGTAAATACGTACAAATCGATCCGGAAATGGTTACCGTCCAGCTTGAGCAAAAAGATGGTGATATCTCCATCCTTGAACTTAACGTAACGCTGCCGGAAGCCGAAGAGTCAAAATAAGCTCTTTTATGGGAAAATTCCTGGATTAAAAAAGGCAGAAGAATCTGCCTTTTTTATTTTTTTACATTATTCCGAATACGGACATTTATTTCACTGGCCGTTTTCCCGGCAATTACCGTCGTTAACGCGGATACTCCTGCAACAGAAGAGTTAACTTCTCCGCCATCAGTTCGGCGCGCCAGCCGGAAATCAATTCCGGTTGCCCATTTTGCGGTTTTAATTTCCAGTGCCAGTTAAGCAACTGATTAATCTGCCGACGCGATGCCAGTAGCTCGCCGCTGACGTGATGCGACGCGCTCACCTCCGCCACCAGCGCTTTGATGGCCTTAAACGCTTTGCGATAGCCCGGCATGTCCATCAGATTCAACAGGGGCTCCGGCAATGCCTCTTCCGGTAACGCCTGTGCTTTCGCCACCAGCGATATCAACGTCTTGCCGTGAAAACGAATCTCGCTGCCGGAAAGCCCCAGGCTATCCAGCTCACCGAGACTGCCCGGCATATAACGCGCGACCGCCCACAGGTTTTCTTCACGCACAACAAAGTTCACCGCCATATCGCGCTCACGCGCCTTACGCAGCCGCCAGTCAGCTAAAAGTTGCAGACAGGCTAACTGGCGGGTACGCAGTTGCCAGGCATTAGTGATATCCCGCCATGCCTCTTCCGGCGCCTGAATCTCCTGACGACGCTGCTGCATCAATCGGCATTCATCAAGCGCGGCAGGCAGCCATCCTGCGGCTTCAGTTTCAATCATCAGCTTTTTGGCGATCGGTAACAGATACCAGACATCCGCCGCCGCGTATTCACACTGACGTTCGCTTAAAGGCCGGGCTAGCCAGTCGGTACGAGACTCGCTTTTATCCAGCGCCACGCCCGTATACTCTTCTACCATCGCCGCAAACCCCCACGACAGCGGGCGCCCGCAAAACGCCGCCAGGATTTGCGTATCAATCAGGGGTTCCGGCAGTTCGCCAAACGCATTCAGAAATACTTCCAGATCTTCGCTACCCGCGTGCAGAAATTTGGTGATTCCCGTATCGCGCAACACCGCTTTTAACGGCGACCAGTCGCTGATGCCGAGCGGATCGATCAGGGCGACATTTGCCCCGTCAAATAACTGGATCAATCCTAACTGCGGGTAATAGGTGCGGGTACGGACAAATTCCGTATCTAAAGCAATAGCCGGACATGCGCGGACAGCCTCACACAGGCTCGCCAGCGCATCGTCCGTTTCAATCATTTGGTAATTCAAATCGTGTTCTCTTTGGTTCGCGCCAAAAAAAACGCCGGCTTAACCGGCGTCTCTCGTTAGCTGACTTAACGCTCAGGCTTTATTGTCTACTTTGCCACGGGCTTCGTCACGCAGTTCTCGTCGTAAAATTTTCCCAACGTTAGATTTTGGTAATTCCTCGCGAAACTCGACCTGTTTGGGCACCTTATATCCGGTCAGATGGCGACGGCAGAAGGTGATCAACGCATCGTCAGTCAATGCCGGATCTTTCTTAACCACAAAAAGCTTCACCGCTTCGCCGCTACTACCGGAAGGCACGCCAACCGCCGCGACTTCCTGCACGCCAGAATGCTGCATCACCACATCTTCAATTTCGTTTGGATAAACGTTGAAACCAGAAACCAGAATCATATCTTTCTTACGATCGACAATCCGCAGAAAGCCGTCTTCATCCATAACCGCAATATCGCCCGTATGCAGCCAGCCATCTTTAATGATTTCATCCGTCGCGTCAGGACGCTGCCAGTATCCCAGCATAACCTGCGGGCCTTTCACGCAAAGCTCTCCGGCCTCACCCGGCGCGACTTCGTTGTCATCGTCATCCACCAGTTTGGCTTCTGTTGACGGTACTGGCAGGCCGATACTGCCGCTGTGATAATCAATATCATGCGGGTTGACGCTCACCAGCGGGGCGCACTCGGTCAGCCCGTAGCCTTCCAGCAGGTATTGCCCGGTCAGCTTTACCCAACGTTCCGCAACGACATTTTGTACCGGCATCCCGCCGCCGGCTGACAGATGCAGCGAAGAAAAATCCAGCTGTTGAAACTCTTTATTATTGAGCAGAGCGTTGAATAGCGTATTAACGCCAGTCATCGCCGTAAATGGATATTTCGCCAGCTCCTTGACCAGGCCGGGGATATCACGCGGATTGGTAATCAGCAGGTTTTGCCCACCCAGCTCGATAAAAAGCAGACAGTTCATGGTTAAGGCAAAAATGTGATACAGCGGCAGCGCGGTCACTACCAGCTCTTTCCCCGGGTGCAGCAGCGGCCCATAGGTCGCTTTCACCTGCTCCAGATTCGCCAGCATATTGCGGTGGGTCAACATCGCGCCTTTCGCCACGCCCGTCGTACCGCCGGTATATTGCAGGAAAGCCAGATCTTCAGCGACAACCTCGGGTTTGACATACTGCATACGGTAGCCATGCTGTAGCGCGCTGCGAAACGAGATCGCATCTGGCAAGTGGTATTTTGGCACCAGACGCTTGATGTATTTCACGACAAAGTTGACAACCGTACCTTTGGCGGTAGAAAGCTGGTCGCCCATCCGCGTCAGAATAACGTGCTGTACTGACGTTTTCTCGACCACTTTTTCCAGCGTATGGGCAAAGTTAGAAACAATAATAATTGCCGCCGCGCCGCTATCGTTAAGCTGATGCTCAAGTTCGCGCGGCGTGTAAAGCGGGTTAACGTTCACCACAATCATGCCGGCGCGTAAAATACCAAATAGCGCGACAGGATATTGCAACAGGTTTGGCATCATCAGCGCCACACGGTCGCCTTTTTTGAGTCCCAGCCCTTGTTGTAAATAAGCCGCAAATGCCCGACTACGTTCTTCTAATTTGCGGAAGGTCATTACCTCCCCCATATTGACGAACGCAGGCTGATCGGCATAGCGCGTCGCCGCATGTTCAAACAGTTCAACCAGGGATTGATAACGGTCAGGGTTGATCTCCGCCGGAACATCAGCAGGATAACGGTTAAGCCAAACCTTCTTCAATGCATCACCTCTAAAATGAGTGTTCGTCGTCATCACAACCCCAGTTAATAAACAAGTCGTTAACATTATATTAACTCAGCGTACCAGTTTATTAATTACGCAACTGAAAGGTTGCGAAGCGCGTCACTATTTATTTTTATTATGTCTCTATGAATGCAGAAACAGCGGACCAGCCGCTGTTTCTTTTATTGATAAAACAAAGGGTTACTCTGTTACTATCGTCTGAACCTCTGCGGGTCCAGGGTTATACCATCCCCAACCGCCATAGCCATAAGGCCAGGCGCGTCCGCCATAAAACCACGGATCGATCGGCTGTGGAGGCATGACGACCTGCTGAACAAGATGCCAGCGTTTATAGCCGGTAACCTGCATCAGCATAAATTTATACGGCGTATTGCCGATTTTACCGTCAACCGTGCCGGTTATCGGGCCGACAACGGTAACTAACTGGCCACGGAAGTCCACCGGGTCCAGAAAACCGTTCACATCGGCAAAAATTCTGCCGCGCGAGGCTTCGCCCAGAACAGGACGCGCGCCGCTATCGAGCGGTACGGTCGCGATTTCAAGCCGGGTTTTTCCCTGCTGATTTTGTACCGCCACAACTTTACCGCCGAAACGCGCCTCTTGCCCGATATAGAGCTGTGGCGCATTCATCACCCGCACCAAATCCTGCTGCGGCGTCGGACTCGAACCTTTAATGGCATCCGGGATAGTCACGCAACCACTCAGCATAAGCGCAAAAGCGCACGCCAGCGCCCCTTTTATTAACCGTTTTTGAACCGCCATGATGCGACTCCTTTTTCTCGACCTCTATTCCACCCCACAGCATAAAGTATGGGGGGTAATAGTAGTGAGAGTCATTCTTTGCCGGGAAGTTTCTTCCACGCCACTTCGTTACGCAAATAAACCGGCTCGGCATGTTCCACGGCAACGGTCTCTCCTGCCGCCAGCTTTTGACTGGCGATGGGCAACATATCTTCCGCTGCCGGGAGCGACACCTCCCCATCATGAAGCGTCAGGCCGCACTCCTTCGCCAGATCGGGCCATGCGGACCAACCCGTTCCTACGGTCGCCCACTCGCCGGAAAGCTGTTTCAACCGCTCACCGACCCGTTCCGGTTTCAGCACCGCTTCCGTCTCTTCGCCCTGCCAGACGCCCTGCGCATCACGCTGGTATTCCGCCCAGTACACTTCGCCCATCCGCGCGTCAATCGCGGCGAGTACGCGGGTCGCGCCGGTTTTACGCCACGCGCCCTGCGCCATCGTGGCAAGCGTCGAAACACCGATCATCGGCAGATTTGCCCCTAACGCCAGCCCTTGCGCAATACCAATGCCGATACGCACGCCGGTAAAGCTGCCCGGGCCGCGCCCAAACGCCAGCGCATCTATCTCATTGAGCGAGACGCCGCTGGCGGCCAGAATCTCCTGCACCATGGGCAGGATACGTTGAGTGTGTTCTCGTGGACAAAGCTCAAAGTGAGCATTGATAGTACCGTTGTTCCACAGGGCGACAGAACAGGCCTCTGTGGCGGTATCGATAGCCAGAATTCGCATGAGGTTTCGTGCTTAGATCAATAAAATAGCGCGCATCTTACCATACTCCGTAACAAATTACTCGGCGGATGGAATCGCAAGAAAGCGAACGGCACGGGCGATATCACGCGTGCGCGGCGCAGGAGGCAGGCTGGCGAGAAACGTGGCGCCATAGGGCCGCATCACCAGCCGGTTATCACAAATCACTAACACCCCGCGATCGTCCGCATCGCGAATCAGCCGCCCCACCCCCTGCTTCAGTGTAATCACCGCGTCGGGCAGTTGAACCTCATCAAACGGATCGCCGCCGCGCAAACGACAGTCTTCCATTCGCGCTTTTAACAGCGGGTCGTCCGGGGAGGTAAACGGCAATTTGTCGATAATCACCAACGATAACGTATCGCCGCGCACGTCCACCCCTTCCCAGAAGCTGCTGGTGGCGACGAGCAGCGCGTTGCCGGCGCTAACAAATTGCTGTAACAGTTGGCCTTTACTGGTTTCCCCTTGCAACAACACTGGCAGCGTCATGGTGGCGCGAAACTGCTCCGCCAGATCGCGCATCATGGCGTGTGAGGTGCACAGCATAAAACATCGCCCGTTATTGGCTTCGATAATCGGCCTGAGCATAGCCGCCAACTGTCGCGCCGCGCCGGGCTGGTTGGTTTGCGGTAGGTTACGCGGTACGCAGAGTAACGCCTGGCGCGTATAGTCGAATGGGCTGGGCAGCAGCATGGATTCTGCCTGTTCAATTCCCAGACGGGCGGTAAAGTGGTGAAGATCATCATTTACCGACAACGTGGCCGAGGTAAAAATCCAGCTACCGGGCTTCTGTTCCATCACCTCTTTGAATTTATCCGCCACGGTGAGCGGCGTCAGCGCCAGGGTGAAATGGCGCGAGGTGCACTCATACCAGTAGCTGTATCCCGGCTGATTGATCTCTTTTAAGCGTTTCAGCCGTGAACGGTATAGCGTGGCGCGTTCAAAAGCCGCATCCAGCAGCGCCGAACGGCCCAGCGACAGCTTTGCCACGTCGTAACAAAGCTCCAGCGTATCATCCAGCAGTAAAAATGCCCGTTGGATACGTGAGTCGGCTAACAATTCACGCAAATTTCCCCGGTAGCCGGGCTCCCCCAGTTGCAGACGAAAATCCTGGGCGCTCTGGGCAAGGCGATCGGCGCATTTTTGCAACTGTTGAGTGTCTTTCAGTTCCGTCCGGTAGGCGATGGTGATGTCTTTTGCTAAATCCAGCAACTGACGGCTGGAGAGCGATTGTCCGAAATACTGGCTGGCGATGTCAGGCAGTTGGTGGGCTTCATCGAAGATCATTACTTCAGCCTGAGGGATAAGTTCGCCAAACCCGCTCTCTTTAACCACCATATCCGCAAGAAAAAGGTGGTGGTTTACAATCACCACATCCGCGTCCATCGCCTTTTTACGCGCTTTCACCACAAAGCACTCTTTATAGAGCGGGCAATCGCTGCCAAGGCAGTTGTCGTTGGTACTGGTGACCAGCGGCCAGGCCTGGGAATCTTCCGCCACGCTGACGCAGGTGCTGATATCGCCATCCCGCGTCTGATTTGACCAGGAGCGCAGCAATATCACGTCGCTTAACGTTTGTACCGGTAAATCGCCGCCCGCCAGCGCTTGTTGTTCCAGACGCTCCAGGCAGAGGTAGTTTGAACGTCCTTTCAACAGGGCCGTCTTACCGGTAAACGCCAACGCTTTTGCTACCGTCGGCAGATCGCGGCTGTAGAGTTGATCCTGCAACGCTTTCGACCCGGTCGAAATAATAACTTTTTTCCCGGCGCGCAACGCCGGAGCGAGGTAAGCATAGGTCTTCCCGGTTCCGGTGCCGGCTTCAACAACCAGAGGCTGCGCATTTTCAATCGCTTGTGTTACGGCAACCGCCATTTGTCGCTGTGGTTCGCGCGGTTTAAAACCGGTTATCGCTTTGGCCAGTTGGCCATCTGCTGCAAAATCGTCCGTCACACTGCCCCCTGTTAATTTGCACAGGGGATTATGTCAGGGTAGAAAGGCTTACGCCAGTTACAGAGGTGACGGCGGCGCCACATTGTGGCAGTCTTGAGCCATTCAAATGGAAAGCAAATGAGGAATAAGTAATGTCTATCGTGCGTATTGATGCCGAAGATCGTTGGTCAGACGTGGTGATCTACAATAATACGCTGTGGTATACCGGCGTGCCGGAAAACCTGGACGCCGATGCTTTTGAGCAAACGGCGAATACTCTGGCGCAAATTGATGCGGTGCTGGAAAAACAGGGCTCCAGTAAGTCACGTATTCTGGATGCCACTATTTTCCTGAGCGATAAAGCGGATTTTGCCGCCATGAATAAGGCGTGGGATGCGTGGGTCGTCGCAGGCCATGCGCCGGTACGCTGTACCGTACAGGCCGGGTTGATGAACCCGAAATATAAAGTTGAGATTAAGATTGTCGCGGCGGTATAAGCCGGTTATTCGTCTTCATCCTCAAAACGCGCCACTATCCGTTCGCCGGTATGGTTGGCGCGAAGTTCGCCCGCCACCTGGGCAATCGCTTCTCCGCTGCTCATACCTTGCGACATCAATTCCTGGATACGTTCTACGGCTTTTTGCTGTTGTTCATGACTGAGTGAAGGTAAACCTGCAAACATGATTAACTCCTGCTAAATTATTAGCGCTAATTATTTCACGCTACCCGGCGGTAAGCCAGTAGTGTTGTAACGAGTCAGGAATGATGAAGACGTTATCTCCCACTGTTATCACCTTACCCTGGCGTCCGGACGCCGCTGAACACTATTTTGCGCCCGTAAACCATTTGCCCTGGGCGATGCTGCTGCATTCAGGTGATGCTATTCATCCCTATAACCGCTTTGATATTCTGGTCGCCGATCCTGTCACCACACTGACCACGCGCGCCCAGGAAACCACGGTATGTACTGCGCGCACGACTACCGTCACTCTCGACGATCCGTTACACGTTTTGCAGACTCAACTGGAGGCGCTGCCTTTTCATCCTCAGCCTGACCCTGACTTACCCTTTCAGGGCGGCGCGCTGGGTCTGTTTGGTTATGATTTAGGGCGGCGTTTCGAAATTCTGCCCGATACTGCTGCGCGCGATATCGTTTTACCCGATATGGCGATTGGCCTTTACGACTGGGCGCTGATTGTCGATCACCATAAACAGGTAGTGTCGCTGATAAGCTATCACGATGCAGACGCCCGATATCGCTGGCTCACCAGCCAGCTCGCGCCGACCCGCACGCCCTTCAGGCTTACCTCGGCCTGGCAATCCAATATGACGCGTTGCGAGTATGGCGAAAAGTTTCGTCAGGTGCAGGCCTGGCTGCACAGCGGGGACTGCTATCAGGTCAATCTTTCCCAGCGTTTTCAGGCGAGCTACGAGGGTGATGAATGGCAGGCTTTCGAACGCCTTAACCGCGCCAATCGCGCCCCGTTTAGCGCCTTTCTTCGTTTACATGACGGCGCCATATTGAGCCTTTCTCCCGAGCGTTTTATCCAACTGGAGAATGGTCATATCCAGACGCGCCCGATCAAAGGTACGCTTCCACGGCTTAACGATCCGCAGGCGGATCGTCAGCAGGCGCAGAAACTGGCCAACTCAATAAAAGATCGCGCTGAAAATTTGATGATCGTCGATTTGATGCGTAACGATATTGGCCGGGTCGCCGTACCGGGTTCGGTGAAAGTGCCAGAACTGTTCGTCGTCGAACCATTTCCTGCCGTTCACCATCTGGTTAGCACCATTACCGCCCGTTTACCGGACTCGCTTCATGCTACCGACCTGCTGCGCGCGGCTTTCCCCGGCGGCTCTATTACCGGCGCGCCTAAAGTGCGGGCGATGGAAATTATCGACGAACTGGAGCCGCAGCGACGCAACGCCTGGTGCGGTAGCATCGGTTATCTGAGTTTCTGCGGCAAGATGGATACCAGTATTACTATCCGCACCGTCACGGCAACGCAGGGCCAACTCTATTGCTCAGCCGGCGGCGGTATCGTGGCCGATAGCAACGAAGAAGCGGAATATCAGGAAACTTTTGATAAAGTTAATCGTATCCTGCACCCACTGGAGAACTAATACGTGGATACCAGCCGTCTGACGCTCGATCATTTCTTATCGCGCTTTCAGCTTTTGCGCCCGCAGATGACTCATGAAACGTTGAATCAACGTCAGGCCGCCGTACTGATCCCTGTGGTTCGCCGCCCCCAGCCGGGGCTGCTGTTGACCCAGCGGGCTATTCATTTGCGCAAACACGCCGGACAGGTCGCCTTTCCCGGCGGGGCCGTGGACAGTACCGATGCTTCGCTTATCGCCGCAGCGCTTCGCGAAGCGCAGGAGGAAGTCGCCATCCCGCCGCAAGCCGTGGAAGTGATTGGCGTTTTACCGCCGGTAGACAGCGTGACCGGTTTTCAGGTCACCCCGGTGGTCGGCATTATTCCGCCAAATCTCCCCTGGCGCGCCAGTGAAGACGAAGTGTCTGCGGTGTTTGAAATGCCGCTGGCGCAAGCGTTGCAACTGGGTCGATATCATCCGCTTGATGTTTACCGTCGCGGCAATTCGCACCGCGTATGGCTCTCCTGGTATGAGCATTATTTCGTCTGGGGCATGACCGCAAACATTCTTCGTGAGCTGGCGCTGCAAATCGGAGTGAAGCCCTGACTGTACACAACGCCATTCACGTTGCCTCAAGGCGGTAACAATCGCCTCCCCCAAAGAGGCAGCCTGAAGGGCAACGTGTATATACTTAACTTTACGTGCGCAAGACACGACTTGAGATTACTGTCGCAATATTAGTAAAAACGCGGTTATTCATTAGTTTAATTCATGTGAATAGTTAAGCTGATGCCAGCGTTCCCTCTTACACTATGCGCAGTTATAACATCGTAACCGGAAGCCCCGGTTGCCCTGTCAGGAGTATTATCGTGATTAGCCTATTCGACATGTTTAAGGTAGGGATTGGCCCCTCCTCTTCCCACACTGTTGGCCCGATGAAGGCCGGTAAACAGTTCGTCGATGACCTGGTCGAAAAAGGATTACTGGATAACGTTACCCGCGTCGCTGTCGATGTCTACGGCTCGCTGTCGCTGACGGGGAAAGGTCACCATACCGATATCGCCATTATTATGGGTCTGGCGGGTAATGAACCCGCTACCGTGGATATTGATAGTATCCCCGGTTTTATTCGCGACGTCGAAACGCGCGGGCGTCTGTTACTGGCCCAGGGACGTCACGAAGTCGACTTCCCGAAAGATGACGGAATGCGTTTTCACAACGGCAATTTGCCGCTGCATGAAAACGGGATGCAGATCCACGCCTGGCATAACGACACGGTCATTTATAGCAAGACGTACTATTCCATCGGCGGCGGCTTTATCGTTGATGAAGCGCATTTCGGCCAGGAAGCGACGAATGAGGTTACTGTACCTTATCCGTTTAAATCGGCGAAAGAAATGCTGGAGTATTGCAACAGCACCGGCCTTTCACTCTCCGGCATGGTGATGCAAAACGAACTGGCGCTACATAGCAAGAAAGAGATTGAAGAGTATTTCGGTCACGTCTGGCAGACCATGCAGGCCTGTATTGATCGCGGTATGAATACCGAAGGCGTTCTGCCGGGGCCGCTGCGCGTACCGCGTCGCGCCTCTGCGCTGCGTCGTATGCTGGTTTCCAGCGATAAGCTTTCCAACGATCCGATGAACGTCATTGACTGGGTGAACATGTTTGCTCTGGCGGTGAACGAAGAGAACGCCGCAGGCGGTCGCGTCGTGACGGCGCCAACCAACGGCGCATGCGGCATCGTTCCTGCGGTACTGGCTTACTACGACCATTTTATTGAGTCTGTCAGCCCGGATATTTACACCCGCTACTTCCTGGCGGCAGGCGCTATTGGCGCGCTGTATAAGATGAACGCGTCTATTTCCGGCGCGGAAGTCGGCTGTCAGGGTGAAGTCGGGGTCGCCTGTTCGATGGCGGCGGCAGGCCTTGCTGAACTGTTGGGCGCCAGCCCGGAACAGGTTTGCGTTGCCGCTGAAATCGGCATGGAGCATAACCTGGGGCTGACCTGCGACCCGGTTGCCGGTCAGGTGCAGGTACCGTGTATCGAGCGTAACGCCATTGCTTCAGTTAAAGCGATCAATGCTGCGCGTATGGCTATGCGTCGAACCAGCGCGCCGCGCGTCTCGCTGGATAAAGTCATCGAAACGATGTACGAGACCGGAAAAGACATGAACGCAAAATACCGCGAAACATCGCGCGGCGGGTTGGCCATTAAAGTCCAGTGTGATTAAACGCCGTTTCCCCTCCCTTCGCCCATCTGCTACGGATGGGCGAAATTTTTATCTCTTCCTCGTCGACTCCACGTTTCCCCACTACACTTGCTGTGTCGCGGTTGGCTTTTGTCGCCAACGCTTATTGGGCGGCCCGCATGCAAACAGCACAACGGATCATCAATCATTATCGCCGTAATCGTTTCATTGTTTGCACGATTTGTGCACTGGTCACGCTCATTCTTACGCTGAGCATCCGATTTATTTCGGAGCGGAACTTAAATCACCATCGCACGGTTGCATTCGCGAATCATGCCGTTGATGCGCTGGATAATGTGCTGCATCCTCTCCTGGTCGGACGAAACATACTGCTACCCTTACTTGAGCTTCCGTGCGCGACCGCGCATTTGCCGTTGCGTAAGCAAGCCGCCCGCCTGCAAACCATTCGTTCTATCGGGCTGGTAAAAGAGGGAATTCTCTACTGCTCAAGCATTTTTGGCGCCCGTAACACTCCCATACGCCAGCTTCAGCCCGATCTTCCCGCAGCTGGCGATCTGCTGCTACTTTCCACGGACCAATCGTTACTCAAGAGAAGCCCGATCCTCATTCAGTGGTATCCCGCCTCTGCCGATGGCCAGGATGGCGTGATGGAAATTGTGAATATTGACTTGCTGGCGACTATGCTACTTGAGCCGCAGCAGCCGCAAATTACCAGCGCCAGCCTGACGGTCGGCAAACGGCACCTGTTATATGGTCGGGGCGTGGTCGATACTCTTCCGGAATTAAAAAAAGATGAAGAGCGTTACCAGCTTTCATCGCGGCATTTCCCTTTTACTATCAGCGTCAGCGGGCCGTCGGCAGGCGTACTGGCGTTCAAACATCTCCCGACGCAGTTACCGCTGGCCGTATTGCTTAGCCTGTTGATCGGTTATATCGCCTGGCTGGCAACGGCCAGCAGAATGAGCTTTTCCTGGGAGATTAATCTGGCCCTTGCCGAACGGGAGTTTGAGCTATTTTGTCAGCCGTTGCTTAATGCCCGCACGCAGCAGTGTACCGGCGTTGAGATCCTGTTACGCTGGAATAACCCGCGCCAGGGCTGGATCTCACCGGATGTTTTTATTCCTATCGCCGAGGAGCATAACCTGATAGCGCCGCTGACCCGCTATGTGATTGCGGAAACCATTCGGCAGCGGCACTACTTCCCCATCAACCATCAGTTTCATATCGGCATCAATGTGGCGGCAAGCCATTTCCGACACGGCGTGCTTCTCAAGGATCTTAATCAGTACTGGTTTAGTGCGGAACCTGTTCAGCAACTGGTGCTGGAGCTCACGGAACGCGACGCGTTGCTTGACGTTGATTACCGCCTGATGCGCGAACTGCATCGTAAAGGCGTGAAGTTAGCCATCGATGATTTTGGCACAGGAAACAGCTCGCTCTCCTGGCTGGAAAAACTGCGGCCGGATATTTTGAAAATCGATAAATCCTTCACCGCGGCCATCGGTACCGATGCGGTCAATTCAACGGTGACCGATATTATTATCGCGCTAGGGCAGAGACTGAATATTGAACTGGTGGCGGAAGGGGTCGAAAACCAGACGCAGGCACAGCATTTGCGCCAGCATGGCGTGCAAATGTTACAGGGCTATCTCTATGCGAAGCCGATGCCCATTAGCGAATTTCCACAGTGGCTGGCGGGCAGCGCGCCGCCGCCCGCCCGGCATAACGGACAGATTATGTCCGCGATGCCGCATCTATAGACTTGGTTCCTGCGTGTGACGTTATTCCTCTTCGTCGTGGGCAGGCTGTTCTTTAACAATCCGAACCAGATCGACACGATAGTCGTTGGCCTCGACAATGGTGATCCGCAGGGGCGGAACATCAATGACATCGCCAACACGAGGAATATGGCCATTAGCGGCGATCACTAACCCCGCGACCGTCGCAATATCGCCCTCTTCGTTCACCAGATGGTCAACTTCCAGCGCCTGCTGTAGCGCATGGAGATCGGTGCCGCCCTTCACTATCCAGCCCTCGGCATCGGCAACGATTTCCGGCGTTTCATCGGCATCCGGGAACTCACCGGCAATCGCTTCCAGCACATCCAGCGGCGTAACCAGCCCCTGCACCACGCCGAACTCGTTAGTGACGATAACGAAACTGCCGCGCGCACGACGCAAAACGCCTAACAGATTGATAGGATCAAGCGTTTCCGGCACCACTATCGCCGGGGAAGACGCGGCGATAGCCGCAACGTCCGCGCCCTCTTCCAGCGCCACCAGCAACTCTTTCGCGCGAACGATACCGATAATTTCATCCAGCTCGCCCCGACATACCGGGAACAGGCTATGCGGAGAAGAGAGTAACTGCTGACGGATTTCAGCTACGCTGAGATTCGCATCCACCCAACTAATTTCGCCTCGCGGCGTCATAATGCCGCGCAGGGAGCGCGACGCCAGAGTCAGTACGCCGTTAATCATGTAGCGTTCTTCTTCGGCGAAGGCGCCTTCCGACACCGATATCGCGGCCGGGCTATCCGTCTCATGTTGTGTACTCGCCTGACGTTTACCGCCCATCAGACGCAGGATAGCGTCCGCAGTACGCGCGCGCAGCGGCAACGTGGACTGATGACGAATAAAGTTGCGGCGCGCAATCTGGTTAAACACCTCGATAACGATCGAGAAACCAATTGCCGCGTACAGGTAGCCTTTCGGAATATGGAAACCAAACCCTTCCGCCACCAGGCTCAGGCCGATCATCAGCAGGAAGCTCAGACAGAGCACCACCACCGTCGGATGCTGGTTGACAAAACGGGTCAGCGGTTTTGACGCCAGTAGCATCACCGCCATCGCAATCACCACCGCCGCCATCATAACCGGCAGATGGTTTACCATACCTACCGCCGTAATCACGGCGTCCAGCGAGAAGACCGCATCCAGGATGACAATCTGCGTGACTACCACCCAGAAGCTCGCATAGCCTTTACCGTGTCCGGTGTCATGCTCGCGGTTTTCCAGACGTTCATGCAGCTCGGTGGTCGCTTTAAACAGCAGGAATATACCGCCCAGCAGCATAATTAAATCGCGGCCGGAGAAGGTAAAATCCCAGACGGTAAAGAGTGGCTTTGTTAAGGTCACCAGCCACGAAATAATGGACAGCAGCGCCAGACGCATAATCAGCGCCAGCGAGAGCCCGATAAGACGCGCTTTGTCACGCTGCTTTGGCGGCAATTTATCGGCGAGGATCGCGATAAAGACCAGGTTATCGATACCCAGGACAATTTCCAGGACGACGAGCGTGAGTAAACCCACCCAAATTGAGGGATCCATTAATAATTCCATGACAAGCTCCTGCTTAAGGAATGACTAAACGGCGCCCACAACATCTCAAAGGATGCAGGCGGTAACGCAATAAACAAAGTAAGGCTATGGCAAGATATGCCAGATTGACAGGCGCAAAACGGCCAAAGAGTGAAATGACGTCGGTGACGATCCATACAACGGGCTGCTGCCCTATACCCCATTCTAATTAAACGGAAGCTAAACATAACAGAGACAACTGGTTTTTGGCAAAGATTTACCTTCCTTTGCAAAGAGATGTAACCAGGATATTTTACACTTCGAAATTTCTCATTATCGAAAACAAAATTACGGATCTCCATCACACAAAATATTTTTTTCGATATCTAAAATAATTCACGAAAATCATGCGTTTTTCGTTGTAACCCTCATCTGAATCGATTCGCTTGCGGACGGCGATTCAAAAAATACATCTGTCAAGTTGATGTGTTGACAATAATAAAGGAGGTAGCAAGTGACCATTGCTATTGTTATAGGCACACATGGTTGGGCTGCAGAGCAGTTACTTAAAACAGCCGAAATGCTGTTAGGCGAGCAGGAAAACGTCGGCTGGATCGATTTCGTTCCAGGCGAAAATGCCGAAACGCTGATCGAAAAGTACAACGCTCAGTTGGCTAAACTCGATACCAGTAAAGGCGTGCTATTTCTCGTTGATACATGGGGAGGCAGTCCGTTTAATGCTGCCAGCCGCATTGTCGTCGATAAAGAGCGCTATGAAGTTATTGCCGGCGTCAACATCCCGATGCTGGTCGAAACGTTTATGGCTCGTGACGACGATCCGAGCTTTGACGAGCTGGTCGCACTGGCGGTAGAAACCGGTCGTGAAGGCGTAAAAGCGCTGAAAGCGAAACCGGTAGAAAAAGCCGCGCCAGCGCCAGTCGCCGCCGCGCCAAAAGCGGCCACGCCGGCAAAACCGATGGGCCCGAATGATTATATGGTTATCGGGCTTGCCCGTATTGATGACCGCCTCATTCACGGTCAGGTCGCTACCCGCTGGACCAAAGAGACCAATGTCAGCCGTATTATTGTTGTGAGCGATGAAGTCGCGGCGGATACCGTACGTAAAACGCTGCTGACGCAAGTTGCGCCGCCGGGCGTTACGGCGCATGTGGTTGACGTCGCGAAGATGATTCGCGTCTACAATAACCCGAAATACGCCGGTGAACGCGTGATGCTTCTGTTTACCAATCCTACCGACGTCGAGCGCATCGTTGAGGGCGGCGTGAAAGTCACTTCCGTGAACATTGGCGGTATGGCCTATCGTCAAGGTAAAACGCAGGTGAACAACGCCGTTTCCGTCGATGAAAAGGATATCGAAGCCTTTAAAAAGCTCAACGAGCGCGGCATCGAGCTTGAGGTGCGTAAAGTTTCCACCGATCCGAAACTGAAAATGATGGATTTAATTGCCAAAGTGGCGAAATAACCGCCGGCATTTAATTAGCTTTCACACTTAAGATAGCAATAGGAGAAGTACAATGGAGATTACCACTCTTCAGATTGTGCTGGTGTTCATCGTCGCATGTATCGCAGGTATGGAGTCGGTACTTGATGAATTTCAGTTCCACCGTCCGCTGATCGCCTGTACCTTAATCGGCGCCGTTCTGGGGGACATGAAAACCGGTATTATCATCGGCGGTACTCTGGAAATGATCGCTCTGGGCTGGATGAACATCGGTGCTGCCGTTGCGCCTGATGCCGCACTGGCGTCCATCATCTCTACCGTTCTGGTCATCGCCGGGCATCAAAGCATTGGCGCCGGTATCGCGCTGGCGATTCCGCTGGCGGCGGCAGGCCAGGTACTGACCATTATCGTTCGTACCATCACCGTGGCATTCCAGCACGCGGCGGACAAGGCGGCTGAAAACGGCAACCTGACGGCGCTCTCCTGGCTGCACGTTTCTTCTCTGTTCCTGCAGGCAATGCGTATCGCTATCCCGGCGGTTATCGTTGCCATCTCCGTAGGCACCAGCGAAGTACAGGGAATGCTGAATGCGATTCCTGAAGTCGTCACAGGCGGTCTGAACATCGCTGGCGGCATGATCGTCGTGGTTGGTTATGCGATGGTTATCAACATGATGCGCGCAGGCTACCTGATGCCGTTCTTCTACCTCGGTTTCGTCACCGCGGCTTTCACAAACTTCAACCTGGTCGCACTGGGTGTCATCGGCGCAGTGATGGCTATTCTTTACATCCAGCTGAGCCCGAAATACAACCGTGTAGCAGGCGCGCCTGCAGCGGCTGCTGGCAATAACGATCTCGACAACGAACTGGACTAACAGGTGAGCGAAATGGTTGATATGACTAAAACTACCACCGAGAAAAAACTCACTCCGAGCGATATTCGCGGCGTATTTCTTCGTTCTAACCTGTTCCAGGGGTCATGGAACTTCGAACGTATGCAAGCGCTGGGCTTCTGCTTCTCTATGGTGCCGGCGATTCGTCGCCTGTATCCGGAGAATAATGACGCGCGTAAACAGGCGATTAAACGTCACCTGGAGTTCTTTAACACTCATCCTTACGTTGCGGCGCCGGTACTGGGCGTGACCCTGGCAATGGAAGAAAAGCGTGCGAACGGCGCAGAGATTGACGATGGCGCTATCAACGGTATCAAAGTCGGTCTGATGGGACCGCTGGCAGGCGTCGGCGACCCTATCTTCTGGGGTACCGTCCGTCCGGTATTCGCGGCGCTGGGCGCAGGTATTGCGATGAGCGGCAGCCTGCTTGGTCCGCTGCTGTTTTTCATCCTGTTTAACCTGGTGCGTCTGGCGACCCGTTATTATGGCGTGGCTTATGGCTACCGCAAAGGCGTCGATATCGTTAAAGACATGGGCGGCGGCTTCCTGCAAAAACTGACTGAGGGGGCGTCAATCCTCGGCCTGTTTGTCATGGGGGCATTGGTTAACAAGTGGACGCATGTGAATATCCCGCTGGTGGTCTCCACCATCACCGGTCAGGATGGTCAGACACGCGTTACCACCGTGCAAACCATTCTCGACCAGCTGATGCCGGGGCTGGTTCCGCTACTGTTGACCTTTGCCTGTATGTGGCTGCTGCGTAAGAAAGTTAACCCGCTGTGGATTATCGTGGGCTTCTTCGTCATCGGTATCGCCGGCTACTCCGTAGGACTGCTGGGCCAATAAGGCTGTTGTACACTACCGGGGCCAAACGGCCCCGTTTTTTTATTTCTCTGGAGGATAAATGACTATCACGGACCTGGTGCTGATTCTCTTTATTGCCGCATTATTGGCTTACGCTCTCTACGATCAGTTCATCATGCCCCGTCGCAATGGCCCCACTCTGCTTTCTATAGCCCTGCTTCGCCGTGGTCGCGTAGACAGCGTTATCTTCGTTGGGCTGGTCGCCATCCTTATTTATAACAACGTAACCAGCCACGGAGCGCAGATGACCACATGGTTATTAAGTGCGCTGGCGTTAATGGGGTTTTATATATTCTGGATCCGCACGCCACGGATCATCTTTAAACAACGTGGCTTTTTCTTCGCCAATGTCTGGATAGAATATAACCGTATTAAAGAGATGAATTTATCGGAGGACGGCGTACTGGTGATGCAATTAGAACAACGACGCTTGCTTATCCGTGTACGCAATATCGACGATCTGGAAAAAATATATAAGCTTCTTATTGAAAATCAATAACCTAAGATATAGCCTCAACTATGTTTTTCGAATTTTATTTCGAATCATAATATAGCTAAGGCTATATTTTCTATTGACCAATTGTTATTTAATTTAACGTTTTATTGATGAATAAATCTAAATGAAAATCGTTTTCAATTAGAAGACAAATAATATTTTATCGCTGTTGTTTTATATTCTAAAAATATGTTAATGTTGCGCCGTCAATTGGGGAGTAGCCGATTTCCAGACTCCGGAAATGTACGCGTCAACATACTCGTTGCAAAACGTGGCGCGTACGGACCAGCCGCCGCTGGTCAGGCGAGACCATAGGCGCATCAACTGCTGTGTATTTCGTCACAGAATGGCGACATGCATGTTTGCTGGGGGCAGTGATGTGTTTAATGGATACCCCGGTCAGGACGTTGTCATGCACTTTACTGCTACTGTTCTTCTCGCTTTCGGCATGTCGATGGATGCTTTCGCGGCATCAATTGGCAAAGGCGCCACCCTACATAAACCCAAATTCTCAGAAGCGTTGCGTACCGGCCTTATCTTTGGCGCGGTTGAAACGCTGACCCCGTTAATCGGCTGGGGGCTGGGGATATTGGCGAGTAAATTCGTTCTGGAGTGGAACCACTGGATAGCCTTTGTTCTGCTGATCTTTCTGGGCGGACGCATGATCATCGAAGGTATCCGCGGCGGTAGTGATGAAGACGAAACACCGTTACGCCGCCACAGCTTTTGGCTATTAGTCACGACGGCTATCGCGACCAGCCTCGATGCGATGGCGGTTGGCGTCGGTCTGGCGTTTTTGCAGGTAAACATCATCGCTACCGCATTAGCTATCGGTTGCGCCACGCTTATCATGTCCACCCTCGGAATGATGATCGGTCGCTTTATCGGCCCAATGCTGGGTAAGCGTGCTGAAATTCTCGGCGGGGTCGTACTGATAGGAATTGGCGTCCAGATCCTCTGGACGCATTTTCACGGTTAACGGTTACGCTGCCAGAGATGAAGGTTGAAATCCGTCTGGCAGCTAAGTCCGGTGCTGGCGGCCAGTTGTTCCCACACTTCTGGCCTGGCGCGCCAGGCAAATGGCGTCATTTGCAACAGTGCTACAGCCGCTTCGGCGGTGAGCTGCATGTGATAAGCAAGGCGGGTACTCTGCTGCAATGTGAATCCGTCGAGCTGCTCGGTATACGGCGCATGTAAACGCACCTCATCATAAATGAGCCCTTTTAGTTCCATCAGATGATGCGGCCCCGGCGTGGCGGTAACGACCCAACCACCAGGTTTCACCACACGCGCCAATTCCTGCGCCTTACACGGGGCATAGATTCTGATCACCGCATCCATTGACGCATCGGCAAAGGGCAGTCGATGGCTTGACGCCACACAAAACTTCACCTGCGAATAGCGTTTCGCCGCCGCTTTGATCGCCGTTTTAGCAACGTCCAGTCCAAACGTGGTGACTTCCGGCAACGCCTCGGCAAAAGCGTGAGTGTAATACCCCTCGCCGCAGCCAATATCCAGAATCGCCGTGGCCGACTGATCCAGCCGCTCGCGCAACAGGTTAATCACGGCATCGCGCAGCGGCTGATAATGGCCCGCATCAAGAAACGCTCTCCGCGCCTGCATCATTTCGGCACTGTCGCCCGGATCGCGCGAACGTTTATGCTGTACCGGCAGCAGATTGATGTAGCCCTCTTTCGCCACATCAAACTGATGGCGCTGTGGACATATAACGCTGTTATTAATCTGCGTAAGCGGCTGATGGCAAAGCGGACAGGTAAACGACATGACAACTCCGGACTGGGGCGCTAAAGGGCGCAAGTGTAACGCGAATTGCGCCCCGGGAAAATCCTTTACGAGCCCGGAACCGCAACGTGGCTGCCATGCATCACCAGAAGGTGATCTGAATCGGCTGGCATACCGTCTGGCTCAACATTTTCCAGCCGCAGCACATCGCCCATGATCTGGCTGAATACGGGCGCAGATACCGCGCCGCCATAATAAGCCCCGTTTTGCGGATTATTAATCACCACCACCAGCGCAAATCTGGGGTTACTTGCCGGCGCGACGCCTGCGGTATATGCCACATACTTATCGACGTATTTACCATCATCGCCAATTTTTTTCGCCGTCCCGGTTTTGACCGCAATACGGTAGTCTCTTACTGCGGCTTTTGTTCCGCCGCCGCCAGGCAACGCGACGCTCTCCATCATATGTTCCACCTCGTGCACCAGTTCTTCCGGCATTACCCGCGTGCCGATCACGGGCGGATCAACTTTGGTGATCGATAACGGACGGTAGATACCAAAGCTGCCAATCGTGGCATAAACATGCGCCAGTTGCAGCGGCGTCACCATTAATCCATAGCCAAAAGCGAAGGTAGCGCGATCTAAATCACTCCAGTAACGGCGTTTCGGTAATAACCCGCTGCTCTCTCCGGTGAGACCCAGTCCGGTAGGCACGCCGAAACCAAAGCTTTTATAAGTATCCATTAATTTCTGCACCGGCATCGCCAGAGAAAGGTGAGAAACGCCGGTATCGCTGGATTTTTGCAAAATGCCGGTTAATGTCAGTTCCGGATAGTAACCGACGTCGCGGATACGGTGTCCATCGAGAGTAAAAGGATGGGTATCGATAACGCTGTCCGGCTGCACGATGCCCTGCTGTAACGCAGTCATAATGACCAATGGCTTCACAGTAGAACCGGGTTCGAAAGTGTCGCTAATCGCGCGGTTACGAAAATCGTCCAACTGCGCGCCTTCACGATTGTTCGGGTTGAAATCCGGGTAGCTCGCCATCGAGAGAATTTCACCCGTTGGGATGTTAATCAATACGGCAGCGCCGGATTCCGCTTTGTTCCAGATGACGGCGTTATCCAGCGCATCTTCGGTAACCGTTTGCAGACGTTCATCAATGCTAAGCTGAAGTTCATGAGCAGGAACCGGATTCACTTCCGTAATGTTCTCAATAACGTGACCAAATTTATCTTTACGCACCAGCCGGGAGCCCGGTTTTCCCGTCAGTTGCGCATTAAAGCTCTTTTCAATACCTTCTATTCCCTGCCCGTCGATATTGGTAAAGCCGATCAAATTGGCCGCTACGTGTCCGGCAGGGTAAAAACGGCGCGACTCTTCCCGCAGGTTAATACCCGGTAGATTCAGTTTATCTATCCATTCGGCTTGCTGGGGTGAAACCTGGCGCGCGAGGTAGATAAAACGGCCTGCCGGGTTACTGTTTACCCGTTCCGCAAGCGTACTGAGCGACAGATGCAGGGCGCTGGCCAGCGCCTGCCAGCGCTCATTGTAGCCAACGCCGCCTTTGCTTATGATAGTCTTCGGATCGGCCCAGACAGCATTAACCGGAACGCTCACCGCTAAGGGCCGCCCTTCTCTGTCGGTGATCATGCCGCGTGGAGAGGCCGTGGTCACTTCACGAAGCGAGCGCATATCTTCTTGTTTCACCAGTTTCGACGGCGTAACAATTTGCAGCCATGCCACCCGCCCTAACAACAATGCCATACTGAGCAGAATGGCAGTGCAAAGTAGTGCAAAACGTATGGGCGTAAAATTACGGGTATCGCCGTCGCTTTTCTTTTTCACCTGATCTCCAGCCGAATCATTTTTCAGGTGATTGATTTAACGGGAAACGGACGGAAAAACCAGAAAAAACAATGCTAATAATATCGCGCCTTTGCAACAAATCGCTAACGAGAGCGCGTCCAGACACATTTTGAAGGATATTGAATTAAAAAGCCCCGCTTTTAGCGAGGCTTTATATCTGAGGCTGACGCGACAAACGCATCAAATCAGTGGTGTCGATCAGATAGCTGTTACGTTAACAGCAGCCGGACCTTTCTGGCCGTCCTGAATTTCGAACTCAACGTTCTGGCCTTCAGCCAGAGTTTTGAAACCATTGCCCTGGATAGCGGAGAAGTGTACGAACACATCTTTGCTGCCGTCAGCCGGAGTAATGAAGCCAAAACCTTTGGATTCGTTGAACCACTTAACTTGACCTTTAATCTTTGCCATTTGCAAAATTCCTTAGAGTGTTTTCTTTGCCCGTAGGCATAACATAGATAAAACTGAGACATTACTGCTTGAGGCACTAATATAAGGTTCGGCAGAGAAGCGGTATTCAACGTCAACGTGTTTACTCAGGACTTCTTTACTGAAAATGCCACACATAAACAGAACTGTACCTCGTTTAACCCAAAGCCTGTTATCACATACAACGTTAATTATGGCAAGCCATTTTTAAACGTGTCTCGATCCGTCGCACAAATTACGAGAACCTTCACAAATTGACAGCACGTTTATGCAACAAAGTTGCGAAAGATATATCCTCACGCGCTGACGGACTCCTGACAACGTCACTGCTGAAAAGCCATTTTTCTACCATAGCTCAATAACTTCGCTTCTTCCAGTGCATCAAATCACATTTAAAAGCTGTATTTTTCATATCACTTTTTATGCTGAGTTATGCATAAATTGTCACAATGATAAAAAACACCTTTTAATCAAAATAATAGAAAAGAAAAGCGATTTTCGACACCGCTTTTTGTGATGTTCTGCGTCTTTACAGAATGCCTTAAAATAATGAACAAACAATGACAATCCATAAAGAGAGAGAAACGTTTCGCTTTTAATAGAGAATGAGCGGTATCACAAAAATGCCATATGTCCTTTTGTTATACATATAAAACTATGTTGCATATAAAGCCATACATTATGTAAGGCGTTGATGCCGTAGTATCAGTTGCAAACGGCAACGCGGAGTGATCCGACGGGGAAATGGGGCGTATGGCACTGGCGCCATTTGCGCCCCGGTAAGCATTATCGTTCAGCAACCAGACGAATGATGTCCTCATCCTCTTTTGGTTCGCTTGCCGCTGTTGCGGGTTCCGCTTCTTTTTCTGGTTCGTTTGCTTCGCAAAGGCGGCGTAACAACGCGTTTTGCCGCTTCTGTTGATCCAATAACGCTTCGAGCAGTTCTATCTGCTCGTTGGCACGGGAACTTGCCCGGTTGACAAAGAACCAGAGCGCCAGCCCCACCACCAGAACCACCATTGATACTATTAAAGATGCAAGAGAAAACGCACCAGAGTTTAAAACGTCGTTCATTTCACCACCTCGATGTAGAGACGTCATTCTACCACTGCTACACGGGAAGGAAATCTCTGGTGTAAAACGTTTACCAGGGAATAAATTTATTGATGGCGCAAATACCGCTGAAAAATTGTACATCCTGATCGCACATGATATTAAACACCTGCGCCCACAGCAACAGGCATACTACCACCACGATGCCGAGAACGACCCATCGAAATTTTTTCACTCCACTCTCCGATCTTACATCTTATGTCGCTAAATTATCATGAGTTACTTAAACCAGGAGTAACTGTAGCGGCATTATATGTTTTTAGGAATGATTCACTTGTTTCAATCAATGTACACGCTACTCTTATTCTAACTAAAAAAGAAAAGAGGTAGTAATGCGTTTGATCATTCGCGCAATTGTATTGTTTGCCCTGGTGTGGATAGGCCTGCTGATGAGCGGCTATGGCATCCTGGTGGGAAGTAAAGTGAACGCTGCGGGGCTGGGTTTACAGTGCCATTACCTGACCGCACGCGGCACCAGCACGGCGCAATATCTCCATACCAACAGCGGCATTATTGGCTTTTCCGACTGTCCCATTTTTAGAAAAAGCGCCACCGTGGTGGATAATGGCTAAGCGGCAATAAATAATTTCACAGTGAAACTATCACCAATAATTCCGCTATATTGGCTGTTGTTCATAAGTACTGTTAAATAATATTTTAATAACCGTTAAATAAGCCGACAGACATTATCTTCTTTTACGATTTCATCCCACCCGATGTTATAAAAAAAGCAGCTACATTTTTCGCAGCTGCTTTTTTTTAACGTCATGCTAATAACGTTGCTTAGAAGGGATAATCGTTGTAACCCATTTGCTCAGAAATTTTACGCGCGGCGGCGTGTAACATAGCCACATATTCCTGTAGGCGTTCTTCTGAAAAACGCAGCGTCGGGAACGAAATGCTTAACCCTGCGATGACTACGCCAAAACGGTCAAATACCGGTACGCCGATACAACGTAACCCTTCTTCCTGTTCTTCGTTATCTTCACCGTAGCCTTGCGCACGCACTTCATCCAACAGCGGCAGCAACGCTTCAGTGCTGGTAATCGTGCGTCCAGTGCTTTGCTTATACTCTACGCCGTCGAGAATCTGCTTAACCTCATCACGGTCGCGCCAGGCCAGAAGCACTTTACCGATGGCCGTACTGTACAGCGGATTACGACGCCCAATACGTGAGTACATCCGCAGATTGTACATAGAGTCAATTTTATGGATATAGACAATGCTGTCTTCATCCAGCGCGCCAAGATGGATAGTTTCTTTTGTCAGACGAGACAGTTCGCGCATCTGAACGTCCGCACTGCGGATGAGATCAACATTTTGCAAAGCTCGTGCGCCCAGCTCAAACAGCTTTAGCGTCAGAGAGTATTTTTCAGACTCCCCCTCCTGAGCCACGTAGCCCAGCGT
Source organism: Salmonella sp. JXY0409-18 (assembly GCF_020268625.1). NCBI lineage: Bacteria > Pseudomonadati > Pseudomonadota > Gammaproteobacteria > Enterobacterales > Enterobacteriaceae > Salmonella > Salmonella sp. JXY0409-18. The sequence continues at coordinate 1,971,972 of NZ_CP084216.1, read as the reverse complement.
TTTCATGGTTTGCAAAAAGCGATAAACGGTACTTTTCGACATCATGACGCGCTGCGATAGCTCGGTAATCCCTATTTCACGCTCTTCACCCAGCGCCTGCAGAATGCCGAAAACTTTCAGCACAGAAGATACAGAATCAGGCTGCTTATCCAGATCTGCGTTTGCCATTTATCACCTCATTACGAGCGTTTTATAAAATTCAGAACGAGTTTTTATTATAATTTCACGCCAGGTCGCCCGCAATCCATCTTTGCTTACTTCGTTACAAATCTGCGACATAACAACTCAGTATTAATGCTAACATTATTATTCAGCTCATAATTCCCCTTATTACAAAATACTTATGGAAAAAACACGGGCCGATGGCCTGCCCCTCCCGCAGAGATACGGCGCTATCCTGACGATTATTATCGGTATTTCGATGGCGGTTCTGGATGGCGCAATCGCTAATGTCGCGCTGCCAACCATTGCGACTGATTTACATGCCTCCCCTGCCAGCTCTATCTGGATTGTCAATGCATACCAAATCGCCATTGTCGTCTCACTACTTTCCCTGTCTTTTTTAGGCGACATGTTTAGTTATCGCCGGATCTATAAATGTGGTTTAGTGGTATTTCTGCTTTCATCATTGTTTTGCGCGCTTTCAGACTCGCTGCAGATGCTGACGCTGGCGCGCATCGCGCAGGGATTTGGCGGCGCGGCGCTAATGAGCGTAAACACGGCGCTGATTCGTCTTATCTACCCCCAGCGTCATCTGGGACGAGGCATGGGAATTAACTCTTTTATCGTCGCAGTCTCTTCCGCCGCGGGTCCGACGATCGCCGCGGCGATCCTGTCCATCTCATCATGGAAATGGCTGTTTCTGATTAATGTCCCGTTAGGTATCATCGCGTTAATTCTGGCCATCCGCTTTTTACCAGCAAACATCGCCCATGACACTAAGCCACGCTTTGACTTACCGAGCGCGGTAATGAATGCGCTCACATTTGGCCTGCTGATTACCGCATTGAGCGGCTTTGCCCAGGGACAGTCGCTAACGTTGATTGGCGCAGAGCTGCTCGTTCTGGTCGTGGTCGGGTTTTTCTTCGTGCGCCGCCAGCTTTCTTTGCCCGTCCCCTTGTTACCCATCGACTTGTTACGCATTCCGCTTTTTTCACTCTCGATCGGCACGTCAATTTGCTCGTTCTGCGCGCAAATGTTAGCCATGGTCTCGCTACCTTTTTATCTGCAAACCGTGCTGGGCCGTAGCGAAGTAGAAACCGGCCTGTTATTGACGCCCTGGCCACTGGCAACGATGGTGATGGCACCGCTGGCGGGATACCTGATAGAACGTCTTCATGCCGGTTTGCTGGGGGCGCTGGGAATGGTGATAATGGCAGCCGGGTTGTTTGCGCTGGTCATGTTGCCAGCCTCCCCCTCCGATCTGAATATTATCTGGCCGATGATCCTTTGCGGCGCAGGGTTTGGCCTGTTCCAGTCGCCGAATAATCACACCATTATCACTTCCGCGCCGCGTGAGCGCAGCGGTGGCGCCAGCGGGATGCTGGGCACGGCGCGACTGTTAGGCCAAAGTACTGGCGCCGCGCTGGTAGCGCTGATGTTGAACCAGTTTGGCGATAGCGGTACGCATCTTTCGCTGCTCGCAGCGGCGATCCTGGCGACTCTCGCGGCGGTAGTGAGCGGTTTACGTATTACGCAACCACGCGTTCAGGCGTAAAAAAAGCGCGTCATTCGACGCGCTTTTCATACTTGCCAGTGGGCTTATTATTTCAGGTACTCGCCGCTACGCAGCGCTTCAATGCGTTTATCAAGCGGTGGGTGCGTCATAAACAGCTCGCTTAACGATTTCGATTTACCGTTAATACAAAACGCCATCATGCTGGTCGCTTCTTGCGGCTCGTAGCTGGTTTTCAGGCGCTGCAACGCGGCAATCATTTTTTCACGGCCAACCAGCTTCGCCGATCCCGCATCGGCATGAAACTCACGGTAACGGGAGAACCACATGGTGATGATGCTCGCCAGAATACCGAAGACCAGTTCCAGCACCGTCGCAACGGCGAAATAGATTAGCGGATTACCGTTACTTCCTTCGCCTTCATCACGGTTGCCGCCCAGAAAACCAGCGGCAATTTGCGCGATAATGCGCGAAATAAAGATAACGAAGGTGTTAACCACCCCCTGAATCAACGTCATCGTCACCATATCGCCATTGGCAATATGGCTGATTTCATGCGCAATGACGGCTTCCGCTTCGTCAGGGCTCATGTTTTGCAACAAACCGGTGCTCACAGCGACCAATGAGGCGTCACGGCGTGCGCCCGTCGCAAACGCGTTAATGTCCGGCGCATGGTAGATAGCAACCTGCGGCATGGCGATACCGGCCTGGCGCGCTTGCGTTGCTACGGTGTTCATCAACCAGCGTTCTCTTTCATTGCGAGGCTGTTCAATAACTTCCCCTCCTACGGATTTTAACGCCATCCATTTGGACATCAGCAATGAAATAAAAGAACCGCCAAAACCAAACAGCAGCGCCATGATCAGCAAGCCTTGCACGCTGCTCGACTGTATCCCTGTCAGGCTCAGAACCAGCCCGAAAACGACCATCACGGCCAGGTTCGTCAGCAGGAAGAGCGCGATTCGCATCATAATTTTCTTTTAACCTCAATTTAACAAAGCGCACTATGCGATTACCCACATCGTATGGGTCTTATGGCTATTTTCAAGCATCACCAGGCGGTAAGTCACGAGAAAAACACAACTTTACATTTTGTAGCATTATCCTGACGACTTCTGCGCTTGTTAAAAAAAACAGGCACAATTTTTTGTGCCTGTTTAGCGTTACTTATTGGCAGCCGCCTGCTCCGCTGGTTTTTCTTTTTCAAGATGCGCCAGATCCAGAGCAATCTTCACCGTTTCATCAAGGTACGGGTCCGGCTCCTGGTAATCCTTTGGCAGATCGTCCAGTTTCTTCAGCAACGGTTTACCCTCACGTTTAAACCGATCGTTAATACGCGCCAGACGCAGAGCGTCTTCTTCATTGTTCTCTTTCTCACGCTGCGCATAATTCAGAGAGACAATGTTGCGCTTATCCTTCATGGCATTGAAACGTGCGATATCCTTCATGATGTACTGGAACTCAGGATCTTTGGCGATACGCGCGTTGTGTTCTTTCAATAATTCCGGGCCAAACGGGGCCAAATCATCCGATTTCACGTACTTCGCCGCATCAATGCTATCCCACGGCAAGGCGTTATCTTCAAATTTTTCTCCGGTTTCCGTCTCTTCATTGCCAGTCGGCATGATGATATCCGGCGTGACCCCTTTACGCTGCGTACTACCGCCGTTGACACGGTAAAACTTCTGAATGGTGTACTGCACCGAACCCAGCGCAGGCCATTCCGGGCGAAGCATCTGATCGTAAATTCGGTTTAGCGAACGATATTGTTGTACCGTCCCTTTACCGAAGGTCGGCTCACCGACAATCAGCGCGCGCCCATAATCCTGCATCGCGGCAGCAAAGATTTCCGATGCCGAGGCACTGAAACGATCGACCAGCACCACCAGCGGGCCTTTGTAGTAGACCACGCCGTCGGTGTCGCTATCCTCACGCACTTTGCCGCTATTGTCGCGCACCTGAACTATCGGACCAGAAGGGATAAACAGACCGGAAAGCGAAACGGCTTCCGTCAGCGCCCCGCCGCCGTTTGAACGCAGATCGATAACGATGCTGCTAACGTTCTGTTTTTCCAGCTTCTGAAGCTGAACTTTGACATCATCGGTCAAGCCAACATAGAAGCCTGGAATATCCAGTACGCCAACTTTTTCCTTGCCGACGGTTTTCACCGACATTTTAACCGCGCGATCTTCAAGACGAATCCGTTCACGCGTCAGCGTGATAATACGCGTTTTCGTCCCTTTACCAGCCGGCAGTATTTCCAGTCGGACCTTGCTGCCTTTTGGCCCTTTGATCAGCGCCACCACATCGTCAAGACGCCAGCCAATGACGTCGACCATCGGTTTTCCGGCCTGCCCTACGCCAACGATACGATCGCCGACGCTAATTGACTTACTCTTCGCTGCCGGGCCGCCGGCGACCAATGAGTTAATGACAGTATAATCGTCATCCATTTGCAGCACCGCGCCGATACCTTCCAGAGACAGGCTCATTTCGGTATTAAACTGCTCGGTATTGCGGGGAGAAAGATAATTCGTATGCGGGTCGATTTCACGCGCAAAAGCGGTCATCGCCAGCGAGAACACATCTTCACTGTTGGTCTGCGCCAGGCGACGAATAGCGAATTTGTAGCGACGCGTCAGCGTTTCGCGAATTTCTTTGTCGCTCTTGCCGGTGAGTTTCAGACTGAGCTCATCGAATTTCACTTTACCATCCCACAGCGCATTTAGCTCAGCCTCATCTTTCGGCCAGGGCGCTTTACTGCGGTCCAGGTTAAACGTATCGTTTCCGGTGAAATCCATTGGCCGCTCCAGCACTTTTAGCGCGTACTGGTAACGTTCAAACCGGCGCTTTTGCGCCAGGTTATAAAGATCGTAAAAAACATCCAGCTTACCCGTGCGCAGCTCATCGCCCAACACGGTTTTCTTTTTCGCAAACTGCTCGACATCGCTCGCCAACAAAACGTTGTGGCTATAGTCGAGAAGATTCAGATAGCGATCCAAAATCTTTGCCGAAAATGCCTCATCCAGATCGAACTGGCGATAGTGGGAGCGGGTAAAACGCGACGTTACTCGCTCGCTCACCGTCGCATGTTGCGTCTCTTCCTTTAGTACGGGAATTTGATCGGCACGCGTAATATCTTCCACGGCGAAGGACTGGCCTGCTAATGCAAGCAGGCCAGCTAACGCGGTAAGCCTAAAAAAAGTGTTCATGCCAGGCCTGGCCTCCGTTTCAGAACACCAGGTGTTCTGCGCGTACAATCAAAGACATACCCGAATTCAGCTGTACACGGACACCATCTTTGGTGATTTCTAATACGGTGGCATCCATCGCATTATTACCCGCTTTCACCTTGAGGGACTGCCCTACGGTCAATACTGAAATATCAGAAACCGGCGTGTGCTTCTCTTCGCGAGGCGCACGCGGCGCTTTCGTCGTCGGTTTATCAGCGCGAGGTTTACGTTCAGCGCCTTCTTTACGACGCGCTACCGGGCGAGGTTTACGCTCGCGTCGCGGCGCGTCTTCTTTTTCGCCAGCCGCCGCGGCAGCTTCGCGTTTTTTCGCTTGCTGCTCTGCGCGCTGCGCCTGAACACGGGCTTTGGCTTCTTCAAGCTGCTTACGCGCATGTTCGACATGCTGTTCTTCCAGCTCGCCGCACGGATTGCCATCAAGGTCGACGCGCGTTGCGCCCGGCTTAACGCCGTACAGGTAACGCCAGCTTGAAGTATAAAGACGTAAAGCGGAACGAAGTTGCGTTTTGCTGAGGTTCATTTCGCCCCCAACTCGCTCTACCAGATCCTGAAAAATACCAATTTTCAGCGGGCGAGCTTCGCCTTCCGCACTAAAACAGTGAGGAAAACGCTCGGCCAGAAACGCGATAACTTCTTTACTGCTATTCAACTTAGGTTGATTTTCCATGAAATTTCCTGATTACAACGGACGTAGCCAACAAGCAGCAGGCATGAACAGGCGTCATTATAATGACGCCATCAGTAATTGCTACGTTATCCGTTGATTATCCTGCGACGCTCGCAAAGAATTTTTTGTAATCCGTCGTTGCAAGCACGGTTTCAAGCTGTGCGACCAGCGTACGCAGGCCGTGTTCATCTTCTTCGGTAAAACGGCCAAACGCCGTGCTATCTATATCCAGCACACCGATAATCCGTTCACCAACCGTGACAGGCAGCACAATTTCGGCGTTGCTGGCGGCATCACAGGCAATATGGCCGTCAAACGCATGAACATCATCAATACGTTGAACCTTATTCTGCGCTACCGCTGCGCCGCACACGCCGCGACCAACCGGAATCCGCACACAGGCGATTCGCCCCTGAAACGGCCCCAACACCAGCGTATCGCCTTCGAGGAGATAAAATCCTGCCCAGTTCACCTCGGTAAGACGTTCGAACAGTAACGCGCTGGTATTCGCCAGCGTGGCCAGAAAGCTGGTTTCACCTGCCATTAACGACTGAAAATCGCGGTTTAACGCCGCGTATAGTTCTGTTTTGCTCATTATATAATCACTTCGTGGTCTTACTCCTAAACACAGGCTATTAAAATAAGCATTAAATGCGTTCTTGCTCAAGATTATTCCTGTCATGAGTTAAGATTACATTATTCTAACACTTTGATTCACGATACATGGCTCTGAACACCTCACACGTCACGCCAACAAAAAAGCTAACGATCAGGTCAATTAGCGAAGCGCTGCCGCGCAGCCACTATCAGCGCTGCCCTGAATGCGACATGCTGTTCAGCTTGCCGGAGATGAGCGCTCATCAAAGCGCTTATTGTCCTCGTTGCCAGGCCAAAATTCGCGATGGGCGCGACTGGTCGCTGACGCGGCTGACCGCGATGGCGGTAACCATGCTGCTATTGATGCCGTTTGCCTGGAGCGAACCGCTACTCCATATCTACCTGTTGGGCGTACGCATTGATGCCAATGTGATGCACGGCATCTGGCAAATGACGCAACAGGGCGATCCGTTAACCGCCGCAATGGTGCTCTTTTGCGTGGTGGGCGCGCCGCTTATTCTGGTTTTTTCAATTGCTTATCTGTGGTTTGGCAGCCTCCTCGGCATGAATCTGCGTCCAGTCCTGCTGATGCTGGAAAAACTGAAAGAGTGGGTGATGCTGGACATCTATCTGGTCGGTATTGGCGTTGCCTCTATCAAAGTGCAGGACTATGCCTTTCTGCAGCCGGGCATCGGGCTTTTAGCATTCGTCTCGTTGGTGGTTCTTAGCATTCTGACTATGATTCATCTGAATGTGGAGCAACTATGGGAACGATTTTATCCGCAGCGCCCTGCTCAACGTGCGGACGAAAGATTGCGCGTCTGTCTTGGCTGCCACTTTAGTGGCTATCCGGATGCGAAAGGACGATGCCCGCGTTGTCATATTCCGCTACGGTTACGCAGAAAACAGAGCATACAGAAGTGTTGGGCGGCCTTGCTGGCGTCTATTGTCTTTTTGCTGCCGGCAAACCTGCTGCCTATCTCGGTAATCTACATTAATGGCGGGCGTCAGGAAGATACTATCCTGTCTGGCATTATGTCGCTTGCCAGCAGCAATATCGCCGTCGCCGCCGTCGTTTTTATCGCCAGTATTTTGGTGCCGTTTACCAAAGTCATCGTGATGTTTACGCTACTGTTGAGTATCCATTTTAAATGCGAACAGGGACTACGGACGCGAATTCTGTTGCTGCGTCTGGTGACATGGATAGGCCGCTGGTCGATGCTGGATCTTTTCGTTATCTCGTTAACCATGTCTCTGATTAATCGCGATCAGATTCTGGCTTTTACTATGGGACCGGCTGCGTTTTATTTCGGCGCAGCGGTAATTTTGACTATTCTTGCAGTGGAATGGCTGGATAGCCGCTTACTTTGGGATGCACATGAGTCAGGAAACGCCCGCTTCGAAGACTGAAGCGCAAATTAAAACCAAACGCCGTATTTCACCTTTCTGGCTGCTACCGCTTATCGCGCTAATGATCGCAGGGTGGCTAGTATGGGATAGCTACCAGGATCGCGGTAATAGCGTGACTATCGATTTTATGTCGGCGGACGGTATCGTACCAGGCCGGACTCCCGTTCGCTATCAGGGAGTAGAAGTCGGCACCGTGGAAGATGTCAGCCTGAGCAAAGATCTGCGCAAAATTGAAGTTCGCGTCAGTATCAAATCAGATATGGAAGATGCGTTGCGCGAAGAGACGCAATTCTGGCTGGTGACGCCCAAAGCCTCGCTGGCGGGCGTTTCCGGCCTGGATGCGTTGGTCGGCGGGAATTACATCGGTATGATGCCAGGTAAAGGCAAGCCCAGAGATCATTTCGTCGCCCTGGATACACAGCCTAAATACCGGCTTAGCAACGGCGATCTGATGATTCATCTCAATGCGCCGGATCTCGGTTCGCTTAATAGCGGTTCACTGGTCTATTTCCGTAAAATCCCTGTCGGACGGGTGTATGACTATTCGATTAACCCTAACAAACAAGGCGTGACGATTGACGTTCTAATTGAGCGACGGTTTACCGATCTGGTGAAAAAAGGCAGCCGTTTCTGGAATGTCTCCGGCATTGACGCCGATCTAAGCCTGAGCGGCGCGAAGGTGAAACTGGAGAGCCTCGCGGCCCTGGTCAATGGCGCGATTGCGTTTGACTCGCCGGACAATTCCAAACCCGCCGCCCAGGATGACACGTTCGGCTTATATAAAGATTTAGCCCACAGCCAACGAGGGGTAATCGTTAAACTTGAGCTGCCCAGCGGAGACGGTCTGAAGGCGGAATCTACGCCGCTCATGTACCAGGGACTGGAGGTGGGTGAGCTTTCTAAACTGACGCTCAACCCTGGCGGTAAAGTCACTGGAGAGATGACCGTCGATCCCAGCGTTGTTCCGCTGATGCGGGAAAATACGCGCATTGAGTTACGCAATCCCAAACTGTCGCTAAGTGACGCGAATATCAGTTCGTTGTTAACCGGAAAAACCTTCGAGCTGGTGCCGGGCGACGGAGAACCGCGCAGTGAATTTGTGGTGGTGCCGGGTGAAAAAGCCCTGCTGCATGAGGCGAATGCCTTAACCCTGACGCTGACGGCCCCGGAGAGTTACGGCATCGAACCGGGCCAGCCGTTAATTTTACATGGCGTAAAAATTGGCCAGGTCATTGAGCGCAACTTATCCAGTAAAGGCGTGTCATTCATCGTCGCGATTGAACCGCAGCACCGGGATTTGGTACAGGGCGACAGTAAATTCGTGGTCAACAGCCGGGTGGATGTCAAAGTCGGCCTTGACGGCGTAGAGTTCCTCGGCGCCAGCGCCAGCGAGTGGATTGACGGCGGAATTCGTATTTTACCCGGTACGAGCGGGAAGATGAAATCCACCTACCCGCTCTATGCTAACCTGGAAAAAGCGCTGGAAAATAGCCTCAGTGACTTACCGACTACCACCTTAACGCTGACGGCCGAAACGTTGCCGGATGTCCAGGCAGGTTCCGTCGTGCTGTATCGAAAATTTGAGGTAGGCGAAGTCATCACCGTTCGCCCACGCGCCAATACCTTTGACATCGACTTGCATATTAAGCCGGAATATCGCCACCTGTTAACCAGCAATAGCGTGTTCTGGGCGGAAGGCGGCGCGAAGGTGCAACTTAACGGCAGCGGCCTAACGGTACAGGCCTCGCCACTCTCCCGCGCGCTGAAAGGGGCCATTAGTTTTGATAACCTGAGCGGCGCCAGCGCCAGCCGGCACAAAGGCGATAAACGCATTCTTTATGCTTCAGAAACCTCCGCTCGCGCGGTAGGCGGACAAATTACGCTGCACGCGTTCGACGCCGGAAAACTGGCGGAAGGGATGCCAATTCGTTACCTCGGTATTGATATCGGCCAGATCCAGACGCTGGAATTGATCACCGCACGTAATGAAGTGCAGGCAAAAGCCGTACTTTATCCGGAGTACGTACAGACATTTGCCCGCGCCGGGACACGTTTTTCCGTTATTACGCCACAAATTTCCGCGGCGGGCGTCGAGCATCTGGATACGATTCTCCAGCCCTATATTAACGTTGAGCCAGGACGCGGCGCGGCGCGGCGCGACTTTGAACTGCAGGAAGCCACGATTACCGACTCACGCTATCTGGATGGGTTAAGCATCGTCGTAGAGGCGCCAGAAGCAGGCTCGCTTAATATTGGCACCCCCGTCCTGTTCCGCGGTATCGAAGTGGGAACCGTCACCGGAATGTCCCTGGGGTCGCTCTCCGATCGCGTGATGATCACCTTGCGCATCAGTAAGCGTTACCAATATCTGGTGCGTAATAACTCCGTATTCTGGCTCGCCTCCGGCTATAGTCTCGACTTTGGTCTGACCGGCGGCGTGGTGAAAACGGGGACATTTAATCAGTTCATCCGTGGCGGTATCGCCTTCGCTACTCCACCAGGTACGCCGCTGGCGCCAAAAGCGCAAGCCGGTAAGCATTTCCTGTTACAAGAGAGCGAACCGAAAGAGTGGCGTGAATGGGGCACCGCTCTGCCACGTTAAACACCAGGCTCCGGCGTACTCGCGCCGGAGCGTTTTATGCTACACTGCGCGCCTGTTTTTTTGCCGGCGATACACCTGTGGCTCAACACGCTGTCTATTTTCCTGACGCTTTTCTGACGCAAATGCGTGAAGCAATGCCTTCCACGCTCTCTTTTGATGAATTTATTTCGGCCTGCCAACGCCCGTTGCGCCGTAGTATACGCATCAATACGCTTAAAATATCCGTGGCTGATTTCCTTGCCCTAATCGCGCCCTACGGCTGGTCGCTCACGCCAATTCCGTGGTGTCATGAAGGATTCTGGATCGAGCGCGATGATGAAGAGGCATTGCCGCTTGGCAGTACCGCTGAGCATTTAAGCGGCCTGTTTTACATTCAGGAGGCCAGTTCGATGCTGCCGGTCGCGGCCCTGTTCGCCGATGATAATCATCCGCAGCGGGTCATGGATATGGCAGCGGCGCCTGGCTCCAAAACCACGCAGATCGCTGCCCGCATGGGGAACCGCGGCGCCATTCTGGCCAACGAATTTTCGGCCAGCCGCGTCAAAGTTCTGCACGCTAATATCAGCCGATGTGGAATCGCCAATACCGCACTGACGCATTTCGATGGCCGCGTATTTGGCGCTGCGTTACCGGAGATGTTTGACGCTATCCTGCTGGATGCGCCCTGCTCTGGCGAAGGCGTAGTACGTAAAGATCCTGATGCGCTAAAAAACTGGTCGCCAGAAAGCAATCTGGATATCGCGGCGACACAGCGGGAACTGCTCGACAGCGCTTTTCATGCTTTACGACCCGGCGGCACGCTGGTCTACTCCACCTGCACGTTAAATCGCCAGGAAAACGAAGCGGTCTGCCTCTGGCTGAAAGAGACCTACGCCGACGCCGTTGAATTTTTGCCGCTGGGTGATCTGTTTCCTGACGCTGACCGCGCCCTCACCCCGGAAGGCTTCCTGCACGTCTTCCCGCAAATTTACGACTGCGAAGGATTCTTTGTCGCACGTCTGCGTAAAATGTCATCCCTTCCAGCCATGCCCGCGCCGGGGTATAAAGTGGGGGCATTTCCTTTTACCCCCCTCAAAGGCCGCGAAGCATTACACGTTACCCAGGCGGCCAACGCCGTCGGACTGCTGTGGGATGAAAATCTCCATCTTTGGCAGCGTGATAAAGAGGTCTGGCTGTTCCCGGCAGAGATTGAATCACTGATCGGAAAAGTCCGTTTTTCCCGGCTCGGTATTAAGCTGGCTGAAAGTCATAATAAAGGCTATCGCTGGCAGCATGAGGCGACGATAGCCCTTGCCTGCCCGACTCATGCTCACGCGTTCGAGCTTTCTGCGCAAGAGGCGGAGGAGTGGTATCGCGGTCGGGATATTTATCCGCAAACACCCCCTGCCGCTGATGATGTCCTGGTGACATTCCAGCATCAGCCGCTTGGTCTGGCAAAACGTATCGGCGCCAGAATAAAGAACAGTTACCCGCGTGAACTGGTACGTGATGGCAAACTCTTTACTGGTAATAGCTAAAAGCGCACAAAAAAACCGCACTTTTTGACTGGCGCTTTTGCGTACGTTGACTACGCTGAAAAATGGACGGCTAAACTGGTCGTACCACAATTAGCGTATTAACGGAGAGCACGATGATGAAAACCAGTGTGCGCATTGGCGCTTTTGAAATCGACGATGCCGAATTACATGGCGAATCGCCGGGGGAGCGAACGTTAACAATCCCCTGTAAATCCGATCCGGATTTATGTATGCAACTGGACGCCTGGGATGCCGAAACCAGCGTTCCCGCCATTCTCAACGGGGAACATTCCGTTTTGTTCCGTAATCATTACGATCCTAAATCTGATGCCTGGGTCATGCGTCTTGCCTGACTCAAAAAGAACCCGTCGCCAGGCGGGTTATTTATTCTTCCTTTTCTCATTTCCCCCCTGCGCTAACCTCTCCTACACTATCGTGTAAAGTAGTTAACATTGAGGATGTAATGTTCGCGCTGGTACTTTTTGTATGTTACCTGGATGGAGGATGCGAGGATATTGTCGTGGACATCTACGATACCGAGCAGCAATGTCTTTATTCGATGGACGATCAACGGATTCGCCATGGCGGCTGTTTTCCGGTAGAGGATTTTATCGACGGCTTCTGGCGACCTGCGCAGCAATATAGCGATTTTTAACCCTGGTCGCTGATACCGCTATTGTATCCGCGCTAACGTCAATTGCCCGCCAAATACCGCGCCTGTATCAATATAGTGTACGTTGGCAAAATCCATGCGCCGGCGCAACGGCGTATGGCCAAACCAAAAATGATCGGCTCCGCTAATCCCGCCACGCTTATTTATGAGCCGTTCGCGGCTCCAGAGAACCTGATGTAAGTCGACCTTTTTTTGCCATTGATAGGTTGACGCTGGATAATCTGCATGAGCGATCACATGCGTGCTATGGCGGCAGCGAACTTCCAGTATCCAGGGCAGCCGCTGACAAAGGATAAAAAGCGCTTCAGCTTGCGCAGCGTGTTCAGCCGTCAGGCGGGTAAACCAGTCGCCACCATTCATCAACCACAGCGTCGACTGCGATGAGGCCCGCGCATCCAGCGCCATTTGTTCATGATTGCCGCGAACCGCCATCATCCAGGACTCACGCAGTAAAGCCAGGCAACCCAGGCTGTCCGGGCCTCTATCAATGAGATCGCCCACAGAAACTAACAAGTCTTGTTGCGGATCAAATCGACACTCACGTAACTTTTTCATTAACATTGAAAAACAGCCGTGGATATCGCCGACCACCCAGACATGCCGCCAATTCTTTGCCTCTATTCGCTGATAAATCTCTTCAGGCCGCATCATGTTTTTCCTGTCGTTCATTACCCAGGACAGATATAAAAAGATAGCGTGTGCAGATTTTTTTTGCTTAGTAAACGTGCTCTGTTGTAAATAGCGAATTTCATCAGTAGCGAGTAAATGCTTTGTTATCATCGCAATAAAATATAACTGGCTGCGCCAGGGGAGTGTTATCCCCTGGCGCAGCGAGCTACTCACTATCGCCTGTTCACGTTCAATATTCTTCCTCCTTAAAAACATATCGGAAACATAAACCACATATCGACACCACAGGCTTCAGCACACTCTTCAGCTGAGTGAGTTGCAAGGCAAACCAGCGCCAATGCAGGTGTCGTTACCGTGGCGACCATCGCCCCCACAAACAGGAGCAGCATAATTTTTTTTAAAGGCGGCATAACCTCTCCTGACAGTTAACAGACCATTAATCCTTATCGAGACATCATCCGTGCGCGGGTATCATAGACTTAACAACACGCAGCGTTACAAAAAAAGCTGTCTGGTTATACTGGTATTTAGAGTAATAACAATTATTTTAAGTTTTAAGGGTATCCATTTGATTTTTATATTAAAATAAATATGACGACGTTTTGTTAAAAGCGTCGCCATAAAAATGAATATATAGTTTCAGAAAATCTGCTATTAATTCATACGGTTAATAGCGGTATTGTGTTTGCTATCTTCAGGAGGCATTCTGAAGATACTTATTCGCAATATTTTCTATAGTTAACTGAAATTGTTGTGGCGTTGGCATCGTCCCCTTATTAAACAGCGGCGTAACTTCTTTCATAACGATTTTCTCAGCATGCGCTTTAAAAGACACCTGCTGATTATGATTTATAAACATATGCGGATATTTAATGCTCGCTGCAGCAATGAGGGGGACGACAAAAGGATTCGCCCCTGCCCCACCTGGAGTAAATACGCCGTTTTTCATCTCTCCAGGTAGCCCCGCATTCTGCGCAGCCTCTCCTATCTCTTTCAGAAATGGGGTAATACTGATCCCTTTACTGATGAGTAATTTACAACATTGATCTTTATTATTACTGTACACGGCTGCTAATATGGCTTCGCATGTCTGACGAGCATAGGCCGGATCTTTACTCGCATTACCTTTGATATCCAGGCTATTGAGCTTTTGCAGCATAAAATCTTTAACAGTTTTACTGGTTAATACTGCCCTCCCCTCAGAGGCGCTCCCACGATGAAAATGGGTAGTCGGTATGTCTGTTTGCAGATGCAGGCTAAAGCGATCTGACAAACTCGTCGACAGGCTGATAAAGCTATTTCTAACGGCAGTAATACTTTTTGCAAAAATGTCCTTCTCCGTTGTTTTTTCTTTTACTGGTTCAACGTCACTTCTATGGATTCTGTAGTGCTGGGTGGATAGTGTTATGTTAGTCACGGTAGTTCTCCTTTTAGATAACTATGCATAGCTACACTTTATTTATATTTCTTGCTTTCAAAAAATAGCCACCTTCTCCACAACCATTTTTACTCATTGATCTTTATAAATTTTATTTTCCTGATGGATTTTGTTCTTCTGTCACTTAGCCTGTTTTTTTTCGGCGCAAGGTGATCGACTTTTATCGAGGAACATTTTTATCGGGACAATCCTGAACAGGCAAAACATCACTTCAATTCAACTGCTGCGTCACACAAAACATTCATGAATATTATTATTTATGCTGATGTTGTTACGATTTTGCCCCCATTCACAGGCTGGCGACCAATTATCCTGCCAGCGAGTTAGCCGCTTTTTCAAAACCTATAAAGTCGCCATGCCAAACCTCTCCGCCACTGTAACCCTTATCTAAATATCAATTAATTAACTGATTTTTATATATTATGACTTTTCATGGCGTTCAGAAAAACTACAAATGAAATGGATTGACTCATCTATTAGTGGTCAAAAAAACGCGCTACGAGAAATAATCAGTAACAATTGCAACACTATTCCAATCATAACGTAAACTATATGATACCAGACGATTATTATTGCTTTTAGGTAACATCTTTGTATGGCTGCTTTTAAGCAACAATACTCTAACACAACATATAACATTATAACTTACAATAGGTTAACAAATGGAATTACAGCTTATGCTTAACCACTTTTTCGAGCGCGTCAGAAAGGATGCAAATTTCAACGCATTTCTAATCGATCTGGAATATAATAATATCGCTTATTACATCTATTTTGTTGCTACCGGTAATGTGAAAATTATCACTCATGCAGGCCACTTCATTTCTATTAAAAGCAATAGAAAGCTGATTAAAGTCAATTCGACACCAAATACGCAATTAATAAAATTGACTTCAGCCAAACACTTTTCGGGGGAACATTCCTATGAAAAATACTGTGCCGATCTGGCAACAGCAGGCGTTTTTAAATGGATTGTTGAATTAAACCAAAAAACTCGACAATACTGGTCGAAAGACAACCAATTATTATATATAGAAAATGTGGTCATGCCGCTTTAACAAGCCAGGGTAATAATAGCGTCAGTCGTGACATTCGGCGTGTTACGACTGCGGATTATCCATTTGAGACCATAATGAGAGTCTGACTACGAGAGTTACCCTGTGCAGTCCGACCGGCGCAGCAACGTTTGACACGATTCCCGACAACAGCATCTCCTGGTGCAGGAGAAATGATTTTCAAAGCGATATCGACTAAAAGCTCAAAATATTTGCCTGCTATTTATATTCTATCTAATTAATACCCTCCAGGAAGTGTGGCATAATTGCAGAATCTGTCAGGATTCCGGGAGCATACCGGAGCGTAATCGAAAAACCATCTGGAGATGTATGAGCACGGATGAAATCAGTTATCAAATTCTTTACCGGTACTATCTGGAAAAGCTATACAGTACCCTTACCAGAAGAGTAGATAACGTGCTGTCATTTGCCCTCGTTTTTCTCGGGGTCGGCGTCACCATAAACGTCGGGAGTCCCTTTATTCTGGGGCCAGGCATTGTGGGTATCACCATACTAAAAAGAGTACTCCGCTTCGGCACGCGATCAGCACAGGCCGATCGGCAGTCCCGCGCCTGGCTGAAACTTTTTAATACTCAGCACCGCTTTCCTTCAGATAAGACACTGTTCCTTGCCTTCACATCGCTTGAGCAAGACACGAGCATAGTATGGTCCATGCTTATTGGTCCTGCCATCGTCATGACTGAGACCGCCCTCGGAAAAACGCCCATTGAGCCATTGACGGTGGGTGAAAAACTCTGTGCATTTTTGAGCGGCGCGACGAAATCCCAGCCAGCAGATCGCAATTGAACTGTCTTCTAAACGCCTGTGCCATACCACAGAGATTTAGTATAAAATTAATTAATGGAGTACTAACGCTGTCAGCAGGTTTCTCTGAGTGAAAGATTCGTATTATACGCACAGCCCAGTTTACAGTTTATATAACAGCGCAATATGTTTTTGTATCCGGACCATGCCGCCTACAAGCGACTGTCTGAGTACCTCTAGCCGTGCCATGGGGTATTAGCTCAAATGTGAGCTGACATATCTATGGCACAGCGCCAAACCTAATCTGACTGTCCGCCCTGTGCCAGAAGCGGACGCTGATCATGGTGTGTTAAGGCCAACAATACGATATATTTTAAAGTCACCTGATTGCAGCTTTCATAAAACTATGGGTATTCAAATGCAGCAAAGCTATAAACCAGGCTTAATTAAATAATGCCTTTGCGAACCTACTTTAGGAAAGTCCGGTAGCGACATTTGAAGTATATAACCCTGTTTTTCATAAAAAGGGAGAGCCTGGAAGCTAAAGGTATCTACAAGTCCATGAACACAGCCTTTCCGCAAACCTTCTTTTTCGGCCATCTCCATAAGTTTGCTCCCCAGACCGTTGCTCCTTGCAGATTCACTTACCCAAAGATAGTCGATGCAGAGCCACGGACCTTTTCTGTCAGCAATTAATCCGCCTACCATTTCGCCGCTTTCGTTTCTGCAGTAGACCCCAAGCTGCCCATTTTTACTAAAATCGACGAACTGAGCATTGTAGCGTCTTAATCCGGTTAATAGTTCTTCTTTATCAAATTCAGTAACTTGATGTGTAATTTGAATGTCCATACATATCCAATTGAACAAGTTTGCATTTGGAATATAACGTTATAAGTAAGTTAATTAAATGTATCAATAGAAAGTTTATTTTTACTTCTGGGGGCAGGTCACGTCCGCTACTCGCTTCAAGCAGACTGTCAGTTGGAGTCTGAGCTGGTACAATTAATGTGCCACTGGTTAGAAATCAGTAATACGATTTTATCAGGCTGATGCTCTGGCCTGTCAGGATTTGAGGTATCCACCCGGTTTACCAGCACCCTGTATTTGGCACCGGTGGAACCCACTTCCCGATCCAGGATATCCAGTACCCACCACCGAACCTTTTCCCCAAAAGACATGAACAACCTCAAGCGCCTTGTCTGGATGATAACCACGGTATGAAGTTTGATAACGCGTGGAATCAGGGCGTTTGGTACGCTCTCCGTTCAGCAACTGGACGCCCTTCTCCCCAGCCTTTCAGCGTTGAATATTTGCCAGCGCTGGGTGAAGAGTGTAGGCGAATTATGAAAATCACTTCTGCCGTTTATACTTCGAAAAAGACGTTATCAAAAAGGTGGTTCGCAAGCGCGGAGTTATTAAATCTTTACTTAACGAAATACGGTTTAAGTTGCTTGAATTGCAGCAGAAAGAAAACGACGGCTTGCTGATGCTGGACAAATTAAACAAGCATGGCATCAATGGACTGATACGCCGTCAATAGAAGAAAGGGAGCATGGACGATCCCGTCACATCACCAATCACAACGGAAGAGCACAAAACAGCATTTCACAGCGTAAAGGATAAAACACGATGCCATTTTCAATCAAAAACATATGTTCAGGTCCACAAGGACACTATCCAGAAATCTCCAGACCTATACAGGACAAGCCAGTACCGAGGAATTGCACACTGACCTCAACAACATGCAAAATACAGGACTATACAGTATTCAGCAGATGTTCCTGCAGTTTTGAAATGCGCCCACCCGGTGCAGAAGAAAGAACCCCACGACTAAAATTCTCAGCAACGGAGCTCTCATGGCTATCTAAAACAATAGAAACAGAGATGCGCAACACAAAAGAATGAGCCTGTCAGTAATTCTGTGTAACTGCCCAGTTATTAAAGGTGATCGCTCAGGTGGTCACCTAACTTGAGAATAAAACGACTCACTACCAGTTCTGGATCGGCATACTCCATTTTTTCGACGCATCCTTGATCGCCAGATAAATAACCTTTCGTACCGAGTCATCCGTTGGGAACACCTTGCGTTTCTTAATCGCGGCACGGATCACGCTGTTCAGGGATTCGATTGCGTTTGTCTTGTAGATGGCCTTGCGGATATCCGGCGGATAACTGAAGAGCGTATTGAGGTTTTCCCGGTGCGCACGCCAGCTTTTGCTGATTTGCGGATATTTATCGTCCCGGACTTTCGCGAACGTATCTAGCGCCATCAGAGCCGCCTCTTCGGTCGGGCCTGAGGCCGCTGTTACATATTAATTAAGTGATTTTAACGATTAGAATACGTTATTTTTGATTCTAATAGATTCAATTAGCTATCACTTTCCCTTCCCGTCTTTTGCGTTAAGATGGTCCAGTGCTTCCATCAACTTCGCACTACCGGCGCGCGGCGCGTTATGTAAAATCACAGATTATCCTGCGATCGTGAAAATTCCCCCTGTCGCCGTCGGCGTATTAGCCGCCGGGGGGAGTAGCCAGGTACCTTTCCACGTCAGCCTCGAATGTGAGTCCGGCGCCGTATCCAGCCCCCGTCCAACCATTAGTGCCGCCAATGTCGCAATGGGGTTTGTCGTTAATCAACCCACCGCCGTGGCGGTGGCTCGTCGCCTGGGGATAACCGCATCCGCAGGCGGTCTGTCGTGGCTACTGGACGCCCATTATGGCGACCCCGGCGTAGCTTCCGGAGTGGGAATTCGCATCTATAACGATGCCGGTACGCCGATTAATCTGTTGCCCGATCGTATCAGGACGGGCATCGGCAACGCCCGAGGCTGGTATGGCTATAAAGATTTAACCACACGGGTATCATCCGGTTCAGTAGAAACCTACAGCGGTGATTTTACTGCCTCACTTGAGGCGATCGGCGGACAAACAGTAACAGCAGGAAGCGTTAATGCGCAATTACAGGCATCGCGTCGTAGTGTGTCTGGCATCTATATTACGTTATAAACTGTTTTGCTCTGGTAACCCATTATGTTCTGCGGCTACGTAATGGTTTTTACAAGCTCTGGTGATGAATCTGACTCAGAACAAATTCTTCCAGGTAGCCGTACGGCCAGGAGAAGTAATTTAGAAGCGGATCACAATTTTGTTAATTGATTAGATTTTATCCCAAATGGCGCCAGTATTAAGGTCGCCATATAAAAACATTCTATTACAACGAGTTATCTCCTCCTGCCTCCGCCCCGGCGCAAAGCTATAGTTTTTTCTATCTCCTTGTGAAACAAACAATTATTCTTGCTATGGCGCTGATTAACAATCGTTCGCGGGCAACGTACATTCAGCGAGTTTCAGAGCTTCCTGACGGAATTCAGCCGGTGCTGTTTCCGGGGCTTCTTACTGGTTGATACAGATCCTACCTCTTACTTGAGAATTTACTCATTTAGCCGTATGTCCATTATGGGTGGATAAGATCATTTATCATCGTAAGGGTTGAAAGCGATAAGTTAAACCTGTCCTGGCTCAACAAGGGACCCGACTAATGATGAGCTCTTCATCTTCAAGGCGTTTTATGCCTTCCAGCAAGAATAGACATTAAATCGACAACTGCTGCCAGGTCTTACAGGCGCAGTGGACAATCGTGTGGTAACAGCCTGAGTCATTTATTATTTTTCTCATTCAGCATAACTGCGTCTTCTGATAGAGAAATTTTTATCTAAACATATAAAAAACACAGTGAAGAAAACGCTACTTTTTTCTAGCTAAAAAGCTAAATTAATTTTTTTACGGAGAGGATCTTATGCGCAAGGTGTCGATATCTATATTATTCATGCTAGTTTCACTGACCTGGGGGACTACATGGTTGGCCATGCGAATTGCCGTTGAAACTATCCCTCCAGTGTTTGCAACCGGAATGAGGTTTATGTTTGCAGCACCTTTTTTAATCATCATTGCATGGTTAAGAAAAAAAACACTGTTGTTTCCTCCCGGACAACGATTATTCCAGTTTGTGATATGCATCTTTTATTTTTGCATTCCTTTCTCACTAATGATTTATGGTGAAACCTATGTCAACTCTGGGCTTGCCGCCATTATCTTTGCGAATATGCCTGTGGCCGTTTTGATAGCATCGGTTTTGTTTCTAAATGAAAAAGCGAAACTAATGCAGATCGCGGGATTAACTATCGCAATCACTGCATTGACGGGGATACTTCTTGAAGAAACGAATACAAGTACAGAGAGTCACTGGCAGGGTATCACTGCACTTATTTCTGCTGTGTTAATCCATGCCATAATATATACACAATGTAAGAAAAGAAGTTGTACTGTCTCTGTTATCACATTTAATGCACTCCCGTGCCTTTTAGCTGGGTTGATACTTTCTGCGACAGGATGGTTTTTTGAAAGACCACAAGTATCAACCTTCTCAGTACACTCAATATTAGCTACCCTGTATCTCGGGGCTTTTGCTGGAGTTTTTGGTATCCTGTGCTACTTTGCGCTTCAGCAAAAGGCTAATGCCTTCCAGGCTTCGCTTGTATTTCTTATCTTTCCGCTGATTGCGGTAAGTCTGGAAGACTATATTTATGGATATGCTATTTCAACACACTCAATGCTGCTTATTATACCATTAGCTATCGGGATATTTCTTACTCTTGTCGCCAGAAATATCCCTGTAACCAGCCGATGCCGGGATAATTCATCACAGAAATAATCGATTTATAATAACGCAAATAATTCCTGATGCCTTACTGAGCTCCAGCTAATGCGGGGTGGATAAGCTGGAATACAGACCCGGTAATACACAGCGATTATATTAACAAGCAATGTAATAAAGGAGTTTTTTATGTTCATGTTTCTGCCATTCTTGCTTGCACTGAGCGTGGCAATGGGAGCCATAAACAGAAAGGATAAAGTCAGCTACATTCTGTGGGCCGTTTTACTCATCGTCACTATTTTATCATTCATCCATCATATGACCAATTCGCTGACTTTGTCATTTTAAGGAGTGTGTATGAAAACGCATCATCATCCAACAACATTTGTTCATCTGATTAATCAGATGGGACTCCTTGGGATATGCGTTGCTCTGGTTGTAGCCTTTTATTATCAACTCGTTAGGCATGAGCTGCCTTGTCCAATTTGCTTATTACAGCGGGCTGGCCTCATCATCGCCGGTTTTGGCTTTTTATTTAACCTCTGCTTTGGTCTACGAGGTATACATTACGGGATGGTAATTATTGGCAGTATCCTGACCGGAGTTATGGCATCCCGGCAAATATGTTTGCATATCATGCCCGGTGACACAGGATATGGTTCTGCATTTTTTGGATTACACTTTTATACCTGGACTCTGATTACGTCAATTCTGATTATTATTGCTGTTGCGGTAATTCTGGCAATCAGTAGCATGAATGTTGCATTTCGTTCATTGAATATTAATCCGGACCTGTTCAGTATTGTCGGTTGGGTATTTCTGTTACTGATTACTGCCAACCTTATTTCAACTGTACTGGAATGTGGCGGAGGGGAATGTGCTGCTAACCCGGTCACATATAAGCTACTGTCGAAACAGGATATTGCCTTTCTGAAAACAGGCCTCCTGACGAGGACAGTTCTCCGGTTATGACGCACTTTTAAAATGACTGATTGGTAAATATATAGCAAGCACCTGTCTTGTAGAAATTGGAATGGTTATGGGCTAACACGGAAGTTACAGTAACATTGAAATGTTGCAATAACAGGAATCAAACTTACAACCTTCGCATTACGAATTAGTAGAATCACATTTAACTAACTCTTTCAAATACACATTTCCGCATTCACATTGCTCAACTCAATGGCACATGATGTTAGAAATAGAATGATGCTTCACCATGTTTGACACAAAAATGGCACACCCTATAAAGCATCCACAGCACATATTTGGGTGGCACGCACCGTGGAAATACTGCATTACCCTAACACAGGGAATTTTCTGTACAGCGTCGACAGCCCCGCATCATAAATAATCGCTACCTGCTGTCGCGGTACTCCTGCCCTAATAAGGCCCCCTGCCTGCGCCCATTGCTCCGGCGTCAGTTTTGGCCTACGGCCACCAATGTAGTGGCACTGTAGTGGCACACTGGGTACTGAAGCAATGGCCACAACTGGCGCTTGATGCTATCAGCCAGATAACCTTCCAGATGGATAACAAACATAGCAGCTATCCTGTCTGTATCGGAATTGTAAAACCAGACGTTGACCATCTTCATCAAGGTTAAAGGAACAAAGAGCTCTTTAAAGTAACTCTTTGTTCCATTACGATAGTTTAAATATGATGTTCTGAATGGGCCTTCACTACATGAACAGGAAAGGCTCAGGATAACCACTTCTCAGACATTAAAAGCAAATGAGAAAACCAAGGGGGCCTAAACCTGCCGCCAGGGAACAAACCTTTGCACAGTCTGCAGTGCTACCACCGTCCCCTATGCACCCCAGGGCGAACGCTGGCTGGGCAGCAGACGACAACAGCAGAAGAGTTGTTATGAATAAAACTTTACGTGATTTAATAAGAGAAAACATATTATTACCCTCATAGTAAGCAGTATTAAATAAGCCGGTATATATCTGATGTTCAATCAGTCCCTCATATAGGGTTAGCACCATAGCGAGTCGTTTTCACAAAAAACACAGACTGTTGAAACTTTATTTATCACTTTGACATTTGCAATACATGACACATGATTAGCTTCAGCCGCCATTATAGGGAAAGCTCCATTTCCATACTCATTTACTCACTTCTCCCTGCGGAAAAAGAAATGCAGTATAGCCAGCGTGGTGCTTTTGCTGAAACCAGGCGCGAGCAACACGGCAATGATGATCGGCGTCAGAATGAGTTCGGAATCGGCATTGGCAAACAAGGCGCACAGTCGTTAATACCCACCAGCAGTTCCGCCAAGACTGCGACAATGTCGTAAGAGAGGCCTTCAGCCAGGCAAAACAGCGCTACGGTGCGCCCCGGCTTGCTGAGGAAGTGAACCTGGGGCCTGAGGTACAATGTAAAAACGATAGCGTCCAGCCTGCGCCATCAGGGTCTGCGGCGATCTCAGTCCGGAACAATTTGAAAACCAGAACCTCGCTTAAGGCTGTGTCCACAATACGCGGACAGGATCAAAACTGTTAGTGTGGCTGGCTTACAAGAATGAAGTGAAGTTGATTGATATAACAAACACTCCTGATAATGTTAACTGGCCTGTTCCTCCGGGGGAGCGAGCCAGCCATGATTTGAAAAGCACATGAAATCACTTTCACATGAATTAATTTACATTGGAAATAAAATATAATAGTGCTTATCATTTTTATTTAAGTTAAATATTTTATAAATGGTTTTTATTTACTCACCTGATGGTAATGAATAACGTTTAACATCTATAGTAAAGGATGCTGTAACCGTAAGGATAGTGTGCCACAATTTAACAGGTAACATATTATGAAACACGTTAAGAGCGTATTTTTAGCAATGGTTTTAATATTACCATCTTCACTATATTCTGCTCTTACAATAGCGGCAGACTCTCAAGATCATAAAAAAGAAGAAACAATTAAGCCAATACCTCAAAAGTGGTGTAATCTTTGGCCTACTGGCATGCCCTTCCCTGAAGATTGGTTTAAAATGTGTAGAGGTTATTGAGTATAAATTTAATATACTAACCAGTAACCATATCAGTTATGACAGACAGGCCTTCTTCATATTTGCTATAAATAAGGCCTGAGTTTTCCTGACAAATTATAAACTACTGGCTGGTTTCTCCGGCCAGACAGGCTTTAAAGTATCAACACGGTTTACCTGTACCCGGTACTTTCTCCATGCCAGAAGAGAAGCTTTTTCTTTATCGGTTGCTCCGTCCAGATCCACTGCATCCTGTAACGGCGCGATTTTTTCAGACGCTATTTGCAGGCGTCTGTTTTTCGTTCCTTCAGCTTCACGAAGTCTGGCTGCGGCCTCCGCAGCTTCATCATTCACCCAGACCTGAGCCTTACTATCCCATTTTTTGTATCCACCACCTGGTGAAACTGATGTGACGTTTTCAGGTAGCGGACCAAGATCGGAGATATAAACCTGATTGCCGGTTGTTTTTGTCCCTAAGTCGGTATCCTGCGCCCGCGCGGTGTGCGAGTGCGATTTGTTGCCGTCCATCTCCTGAGAAAGTACAGCTCGCCCACTGGTGGGTTTACCTTTGATTGTCCAGCCTCGCATGTCAGGGATAATGCCGGACGGATACGCTATAGCCAGTAACGGGTAAGCAGATTTATCAAACAATTGCCCCTGCATCAGAGCGTAACCTGCCGGAGTAGCATCAGACGTCCATGCTATCGCCACACCTACTGGATACGAATCCGGTGGCGGATTTAGTGAGGTGTAGAACATCGCCCATTCTGACCACTCAGCGTCGGCGGTATCTCGATGGCTGCGAATATATGCAGACGCAGGAGCACCATTAACCCCACGCCATCCGATTAATATTTCTCCATCACCGATTCCGGTCAGACACAAAATATTCCCGTATTGCGTTGGATAACCGTTATTGTAAACCTCGCCCATTATCAGGCCGCTATCACTGCCTCTTGTCGTACCAGTCAGTGCCGGAAGCGCGCCGCGTGATGCCAGTCTGTTCGCTGCAACAGCCGTACCTGATGCAGGGAGCGCTCCGATATTTTGTACAAACAGCGGCTTTTCCGGAATATCGCCACCATTCTGTGATTTTTGTAACGCATCGGCGGCGTGATTTATCGTTTCCCGTAAACCAACATATTCGATAAGACCATCAGCGCTTTTTCCTGACAGCGCCGTCAGGGTTTCGTCCAGCGGCTGCTTGCCCGCCAGTTTATTCAGTACCGTGATGGCAAAGTTCGGATCGTTTCCCAACGCGTCAGCCAGTTCCTGCAGGGTGTCCAGCGCTTCCGGCGCAGAACCAACCAACTGCGCCACTTTCGCAGCCACAAACGCTGCCGTGGCAATTTCAATACCTGCAGCTGTGGTTTCCGGCATTGGTGCCGTTGGCGTACCGGTCAGTGCTGGACTGTCCAGCGGGGCTTTGGTCTGTACCTCACCCATACCCCACCATGTTTTCCATCGCGGACTGGAACCAGTCGCCGCAGTGTGGACAGGGCCAGTACCACCGACGGCGATCGCCCCGGTTATAAAGAGAAAGAATGCCTGTCGTGGGTGGGGCCTCGTGCGGCGAAGAACGCCGCCATTTCACATCGGTGATTTCCCGACCAGGCGAACTCTCTGCCAGTGTCATCCCCGCAGACATAAAGGTGGTGGTACGTTTGGATGCCAGGGAAAAACCATCTCCCTCGCCATCAATATCTTCAGGGAAACGGTCATAGTCGGTCAGCGCCACCCGCTTGTAATCCGACGAAGAAAAAACGGTTATGGACGGCCAGCCAATTTGCAGGAATGAACCATCACGAAACATTTTATCGTGGACGTTGTTGTCATTTCGGGAAGGACTGAGACGCTAACGTGTCATCCCAAGGAACCGCCGTATTGGCACCGCGGGGAACAAACATAAATTGTTTTATTCCTTCCGCTACCGGCATTCTGCGTGGAGGCCTGAGATATTCAGCAACCTCCCGGCGTACTGCCGCTGCGGAGCCATATTTATTCCCCGTCATCGTCTGCGGTCTCCTGTATTGCCTTAACTAATAGTATTCTGACCTCATCCACCACATCCTGGGCCTCGTTTAGCTGATCCGCAGACCATCCCTTATCCCTTTCCAGTTTATCCGGCCAGACTTCAAGTACCTGCGTAATGGCCTTGACTATCGCCGCCATTTGTTGACGGACTTCCGGCAACGGGACGACCTGCTTCATCTCTTTTTCCAGCCAGAAACGCCCCTTTTCGGAGTCAAACCAGTTCTTACGCTCTTTTGGAGTCATTTTATTCGGGTCCTGATGTTCAGCAGCCTGGGAAACGGGCGTTTCCATCAGTACGCGGATCACATCCGTCAGGAGATACAGCTTGTTTTTTTCATTGCTTCCCAGTGCCAGGGGAACGCCCGAGAGGCGACTGACAACCGTCTGTCGATGTAACCCTGTAATAGCGGCAAGCTGACTGATATTGCATTTGAGGTTCTTCAGTTCGCCGTCCATTTTTACCTCTGGGGCTGTTTCTTAGCGCGCCTTCCCCCGGAAAAACAAAATATGATGAACAAAAAACATACAAATCATCACCTTTTAAAAAAATGACATTAAAACAGAGAGTTACAACATGATGATGCATGAAAAATCAAAAATGCGCCAAATCCCGCGCCGCTGCCGCCCCGTGGCAGGCCGCCCCGCCGGGAGTATCTTTTTAAAATGCGAACAATTATCAACAACTACCACTTAATGATTATTTATTTCATTTTGAGATATTGATTATCATTTTCAATAACAACACACAGAGAACATAAATGAAAAACATCATCACTATTATCGTAGCCATTATCATCGTTTTTTATGCAGGTATGTGGTCGCAGAAATTCCTGATGGAAGATGAGTGCCTTGATTCAGGTGGTTCATACAATGAAAATGGAATTTGCAATATTGCAGGCAGTCATCAGGATGTTCCCCCTAAGTAAGCAGAATGCTTTTTAAATTCGTTACCCACCTCTACAGATAAAGAGGCGAATGGTCACTAAAAGTAAAATCCATTGCAGAAGAATTTCCGGAAAGTTGTTATTCCAGCACCCCGACAGGTTATTCAGACAGATTTCAGCTATATCAAAACTGAGTGAGTACTTATCAGTTTCATCTGGTGAAAAACCTGTTCTTATTCATCTGGTTCCATCTGATGATATGTAGTCACTTTTTTACAGCAATATTACAGGGGGAGTTTCAATGCCTCCTGTAATTATTTGACTCTCTCACCGAATCATATACTCGTTCACACGTCATTCCTGCCCGGTAGCGCTCGTCAGCGATTCCAGCATAATGTTTAGCTTCTTCTGCAATATCTCCGAGCATGTTGGCAAGCATTCTGGCGTCGGCGTTGGTTGTTTTGCTTCTGACGGCAGCGGCAAGATTTGCGGTGTGCTTTGCGGCGTCCAGGCGGGTGGCAAGTTTTTTTGCTTCGGTACGCAGCTGGCTAACAGTGGCAGACAGGCCAGCAGCAGTGGCAGCAGATTTAGCGGCTTGCGCTTGTGCATCTTTCACAGCCTCATCACGGGCAATAACGCGGCCCTGTTCAATAATACGGGCGGCGGTCTGGGCGTTGACTTCCTGAGAGGATTCAGCGCTGTCGCGATCTGCCCATTTTTTTGCCAGCCCCTGTCACTCCAGACATTACCGACGATAAACGCACCAGCCATCAGCAAAATAAACACCAGCTGCAACCAGTATCTTTTCAGAAGAGCAGATAACAGATTCATACCAGCACCGATTTTGCTTTCTCAAAGCGCTCCCGCTGATCACCGATGCCGTTCTGCCCTCCGTTGATGATCTGCGTAACACGTACCAGGTCGCCGGAATATTTCAGACACCCTTTAGTCACAAAAAACCACGCTGCGGATCGGGCGGCATGACGTTCCAGCTCAAGCTGTCCCGGATTCGCCACCAGATCCAGTTTCAGGGCAACGCCACATCTGGTGTAATTCTCCAGCCCAGTAATCCTGATCTTCGCCGGACGTGGTGCGAAAGCTTTGTTGCCGTTCATGGCGTTCGCGATCCGGACTGGTACGAATATGTGCCTGATAACACCCCAACAACCCATGAAGAAAATGCAGCAAGGCTTCGTCAGGCGGGCAAATGTCTGCGGGATATTGAGGCAGGGAGATTTCAGTGTGATGAAGAAAAACCGCAACCGACAGGCGAACTGGCAGATGAACCAGCAACGCCTGAAGCAGTGGAACAGGACACAACTGAACATCATCCGGATCCACAGCCGCTGGAGAATGAGCCACCTGTAAGCCAGACAGAAGCAGGCTACCAGAAAATACGGGCAGAACTGCACGAAGCACGTAAAAACATTCCACCCAAAAACCCGGTTGATGTTGGTAAACAACTGGCAGCCGTGCGCGGTGAATATGCCGAAGACATCAGCGACCCGAACGATCCGAAGTGGGTTCCTAACAATTACAGCGCCTCAAATCAGGGTGAAAAAGAAGAAGTGGTGCCGGAGGAAAAACAACCAGCAGCAGAGCCGGAGGCTGTCACCAGAAACGCGGACGGGACTTTCGATGTATCAGCGCTATTCCCGCCCCCCTCAAACCAGACCGAAAAAACGGAAGCCAGAACAGAAAGAGATGGAGAAACGCCGAAAGAGAGCAACCAGCAGGAAACGGCTGGCGATACAGGGCAGGAAATAACAACGGACGGTGGATCAGGTACTGGCGGTGATGAAGCTGGCGAAGCGGCAGATCCCGTAGAAAACGGAAATTTCACTGTCCCTGATGATATACAGCCAGGTATTTACTATGACATCCCTAACGAGGCGTATCACGCTGGCCCCGGCGTCAGTAAATCACAGCTTGACGATATCGCAGACACACCAGCAATTTATCTGTGGCGTAAAAATGCCCCCGTGGACACGGAGAAAACAAAGACTCTCGATACAGGAACGGCTTTTCACTGCCGGATACTGGAACCAGAGGAGTTCAGTAAACGCTTCATCATCGCTCCGGAATTTAACCGCCGTACCAGCGCAGGAAAAGAAGAAGAGAAAACCTTTCTGGAAGAGTGCGCCCGGACAGGAAGAACCGTGCTTACGGCAGAAGAAGGCCGGAAAATCGAACTTATGTACCAGAGTGTGATGGCGTTACCGCTGGGGCAGTGGCTGGTTGAAAGCGCCGGATATGCTGAATCATCAGTCTACTGGGAAGATCCGGAAACAGGAATTTTGTGTCGGTGCCGTCCGGACAAAATCATCCCTGAATTTCACTGGATCATGGATGTGAAAACCACTGCTGATATCCAGCGGTTCAGGACAGCTTATTACGATTATCGCTACCACGTACAGGACGCTTTCTATAGCGACAGTTATCGGGCGCAGTTCGGTGAGATACCCACCTTCGTCTTCCTTGTTGCCAGTACAACCGCCGAATGTGGGCGTTACCCGGTTGAGATTTTCATGATGGGTGAAGACGCAAAACTGGCAGGTCAGCGGGAATATCGTCGCAATCTGCAAACCCTGGCCGAATGCCTTAATAACGATGAATGGCCTGCTATTAAAACTTTATCACTGCCCCGCTGGGCGAAGGAGAATGCAAATGCCTAAACAGCCACCTATTGCAAAAGCCGACCTGCAAAAAACACAGGGAACACGCACCCCGACGGCAGTGAAAAATAACAACGATGTGATCAGCTTTATCAACCAGCCCTCCATGAAAGAACAACTGGCGGCGGCCCTGCCCCGCCACATGACAGCGGAACGCATGATCCGGATAGCCACAACGGAAATCCGAAAAGTTCCGGCGCTGGGTGACTGTGACACCATGAGTTTTGTCAGCGCCATCGTTCAGTGTTCCCAGCTTGGGCTGGAGCCCGGCGGCGCGCTCGGTCATGCCTATCTGCTGCCGTTCGGAAACAAAAACGAAAAGTCAGGCAAAAAAAACGTTCAGTTAATTATTGGATACCGGGGAATGATCGACCTTGCCCGCCGTTCCGGACAGATTGCAAGTCTTTCCGCGCGCGTCGTCCGCGAAGGTGACGATTTCAGCTTCGAGTTTGGTCTGGAAGAAAAGCTGGTACACCGTCCGGGTGAGAACGAAGATGCACCAGTTACTCATGTCTATGCCGTTGCCCGCCTTAAAGATGGTGGCACACAGTTTGAGGTAATGACCCGTAAACAGATAGAGCTGGTACGGGCACAGAGCAAAGCCGGTAACAACGGCCCGTGGGTTACTCACTGGGAGGAAATGGCAAAAAAAACCGCCATACGCCGCCTGTTCAAATACCTGCCTGTATCCATTGAGATCCAGCGCGCGGTATCAATGGACGAAAAGGAAACGCTGACTATCGATCCGGCTGATGCATCTGTCATCACAGGTGAGTACAGCGTCGTCGAAAGCGCTGGCGTGGAAGAGAACGTGACCGCATAACGGAGACTGGCGGTCGCTGACCGCCTGAAGTGAAGGTGCTTTATTAATGTACAAATATAGAATAACCGCCATCGTCAAAAAGCCAGGTAATTCCCCGACAAACTGGGTTCGTTTTTCTGACAAAAAAATGAATAAAGCCGAGTGTGAAAAAATGCTGGCCGGCAGAACTGAAGCCGGGAAATCACGCGAAGAGAAAGTCACGCTGGAAGAGTTTAAATGTATTAAGGAATAAAGATCGCCTGCTGAATAATTAATTAACCGTAAAAATGCTTTTAAACACCGCTCACGCGGCGGGATTCGTACAGACTGAATGAGGGAGGTAATTGCAGCATGAAGAAGCCTGTCTGTATGTTCTGCGGCGCCCCGGCCACCCTGCTTTGTGACGGGATCATCGGCTGGGATGCCGATGAGGATGAACACGGGCACATGACAAAATGTCGAGCCATGTTCACCTGCGATGCGCCCGTGTGCCGGAACTGCGCTACATGGCATGGCAACATATTTTTCGATGGGAAGATCCGGATGATGGATACACGCGACCTTTGCCCCCTGTGCCAGAAGTTACACGAAGCCGGCGAATTCATACGCGTTGCAGACTACCGGAAAAACTCCGCCCTGCCGCAACCCTGCCTGACTGAAGAGCAGGCTGACAGGATACGCGCCGCGCATTGGGCAGGATTTACAGGACGGCGCGCCGGAGATGTAAAAGTTTTACCGGGCGGCGGTCAGCAGTCCTTTAAATTTTACCCTGATCATTGATGTTCAACCCTGACCGACCGCCACACCGTATAGTTGGCGGCGGTCATGAAGTAAAGAGACATGACTATGAGCTTTGTGAGACTTGAAACCTGGGGTGAATTAAATTATCCCGATGATCCACCACCTCTCACAACACTAAGACGATGGGCGCGAAACGGAAATATTTACCCGACTCCAGTATTACATGGCAGGACGTATCGGGTTGATCCGGACGCGTTTTATATCAAGCCGAATAAAGTGGGACTTGTGCTTGAACAGCACCACCCAAACGGGCGCACCGGAAAACCGAGTGCATTGCTGGAGAAGTTGATCAGTGAGTCGAAAAAAGTACGATGCTAACCTTCCGAGGAACCTCACCTACCGTAAGGCCAGTAAATCTTTTTTCTGGCGTAACCCGGTAACTGACAAGGAATTTCCGCTCGGTCAGATCGCCCGCAGGGACGCTATCACACAGGCCATAGAGGCAAACAACTTCATAGCGCAAAACCACACACCAGTGGCGCTTATTGAAAAGCTAAAAGGAACTGACTCATTCACTGTGTCCGCATGGATTGATCGCTATGAGGTTTTATTACAGCGCCGGAGTCTGTCGGTTAATACCTACAAGATTCGCGGTAATCAATTAGCGACCGTACGCGAAAAAATGGGGGAAATAATACTGGCAGAAGTAACAACCAGGCACATTGCCAAGTTTCTTGAGTCGTGGATAACCGAGGGAAAAAACACTATGGCGGGAGCAATGAGATCAGTTCTATCTGACATGTTCAGAGAGGCTATTGTCGAAGGGCATATTGTGAAAAACCCGGTGGAAGCAACCCGGATACCAGAGATTAAGGTGGCCAGGGAACGCCTGCAACTGGAAACGTATAACGCCACACGAGCGGCAGCAGAGCATATGCCTGCATGGTTCCCTCTCGCGATGGATTTAGCGCTCGTTACTGGTCAACGTAGGGAGGATATCGTAAATATGAAATTTAGTGATGTTTTTGACAACCGCTTATACGTAACTCAGATTAAAACCGGAATGAAAATAGCCATTCCCCTCTCCCTGACACTTCGGGCGACGGGGTTACGTCTGGGAACGGTAATCGATCGCTGCCGACTGGTAAGCCGCACTGATTTCATGATCAGTGCCGGAATCAGGAAAAATAGCCCGACCGGGAATATTCACCCGGATGGGCTGACAAAGACATTTGTAAAAGCAAGAAAAGCCTCCGGCGTTAACTTCAGCAATAATCCACCGACATTTCACGAGATCCGAAGTCTGGCCGGGCGGCTGTACAAAAACGAGCACGGCGAGGTGTTCGCCCAAAAACTCCTGGGCCACACATCAGCGAACACCACGAAACTCTATCTCGATGAGCGTGATGATAAAGCTTATATGATGCTCTAATACTCCAATTTTCGTTGTGAAATAAATGTTAAATTTAATTTGATTGTGATATAACCAAAAAGACCGGAATACAGAAATTCGGAAAAATTTCGGAAAATTTCGGATCATTGATCATAAGTAACTGTTTTATAAGAAAAATAAAAAGAGACCGAATACGATTCCTGTATTCGGTCCAGGGAAATGGCTCTTGGGAGAGAGCCGTGCGCTAAAAGTTGGCATTAATGCAGGCTAAATCGCCTTGCCCTTTAAGAATAGATGACGACGCCAGGTTTTCCAGTTTGTGACGAAGGTGATTGAAAAAACCTGGCGTTTTGTCTGTCATCAGAGATAAAAAAACCGTAAGCCTTTTCGTGAAGGTTTACGGTTTTTTTATTAAAAATCAATCAGTTATTGGATGAATCACAAAGCTTTTGCGCACGTTCGATAAACGGTGCCAGACTCATTTTCTCACCGGGCTTCGCCGGGTTATCGATTTGAATGACGGCGATAGGCTGAGCGCGCGTTTTACCCTCCGCTACTTGCTGTTCGGCAATGGCATTCAAGGGATACTGCACCAGAGTACTGGGGTTGATCACATAGAGCGCCTGGCCAAGCCGACAGGTCAACATGACCTCTTCCCGATTAAACGCCCACTTGTCTTTTCCTACTTCAAAACGACTTACGGTAATCACCTGCGGCGCCGCCAACACTACGCCCGAAGTGGCCAGCAGAAGCGCCGGAAGGAGTATTTTTTTCATTCGTTATGCCAGTCCATCAGAAAGGTTCGAGGGTTGCAAACAGGCTGACGATCGCCAGAACTATGCCTCCAACTCCCCATTCAATTTGCGTCATCCTGACAAACCATAGGTCAGTCCGGGGATTTTCCTGTCGCATACGTGGTACGAGAACATACCGATTCGTCAGCGCAATTGCTACCATAAGCACCACCAGCGCACATTTTAACAAAAGCAACTGTCCATAGGTGGTCTGCCAGATAGCGGTAAATCCCGTGATAAATAGCGTGTTGCCAATGCCTGTGAGCAATACGCCCGCCACAAAAAAGTGACCATAACGAGAAAAACGCATCATGGCGCTAATGGCATGTTGACGCCAGCGTCCCTGAGCCATGCGCATACAATAAGCCACTGGCAACAGCCCGCCAAACCAGGCTGCGGCACAGAGTAAATGCAGAGCATGGTTAATCTGCTGTAATGTTCCCGCTACACCATCGCGCATCGTCGCATGTCCAACGCCTGCCAGCAGGATAAACTGAGCAACGGTTAGAATAAGAAGCCGTCGTTGCATTTTTACCGGCGCAATGACTACCACCACCAGCGTGACCAGCGCGAGGATAATTTGCCATATCCAGACCGCGCCAAAGCGGGTTTGCAGTACCGCGCCCCACACCGAGACGGAAAAAACATCGGGCCAGCCGCCGCCCATCAGTCCGCCCTGAATCGCCAGCATGAAAGCCGCGCTGATAACGCTCCAGGCGGCGGCATGTCGTTGCAGATGTAAAAATCGACGCGTCATCAAACGACGAATTGATGCAGGTGCCAGCCAGGCGCCGTAAAGCGCGCAGCCGTAGACCAGCATCAAACTAGCAAAATGAATAAATCGGAGAGTTATCCAGACGAATGTCAGCATCATTTATTTCACGCTGAAGGTGTATTTCCCTTTTGTTTTATGTCCATCCACCGACACAACGTGCCAGTCTACCGTGTAAGCGCCAGATTTTAACGGCTGCTCAAGCGGGATAATCAACTGCGTTTTATCCTGTTCATTTCGCTTTGCCGGGCGCGTTTTGATGAGCTCTTGCTGAGGGCCAGTAATGGTTGCGCCGCTGAACCCTGGCTCAATCCCTTCAGAAAAATTCAGAGTCAGCGCCTGTGGCGAGGCCGTAACGGCAGCATTCGCCGCTGGATACTGATGCGTCAGGTGCGCATGTGCCCAGGCCGCTGGCGTCGCAAATGTCGATGCCAGCAGCAGTAAAGCTAAACGTCGCGATGGTGCAGAAGAAGCCATATTCACTATTCCTTTTTGTTATACCTACGTTACAAAGAATAACCTTCAACAATCAATGAGTCGAGGATCATCATTTCCATCTTGCCATTACCGCGGACTCTTAGTACCTTCTGGCGGCAACAAAAAAGGAGACGCGTATGAAAACGAATCTGGCTCAGCTTGAACAAGCGGAAATGGATAAAGTCAATGTGGACCTGGCGGCAGCCGGGGTGGCATTTAAAGAGCGCTACAATATGCCAGTTGTCGCGGAGGCGGTCGAACGTGAGCAGCCAGAGCATCTACGCGCCTGGTTTCGCGAGCGGCTGATTGCCCATCGTCTGGCTTCCGTATCACTATCCCGACTCCCTTACGAACCCAAAGTTAAATAAAAATTATATAACGTTACACTTCCTTACATGCAGACGACTACATTATAAGGCGATTCTTAACCTATGCTTTTTAGAATGGCTGTAGAGACTATGAAAAGGAAGTCATTATGTCCTCCTGGAAAATTGCTGCTGCGCAGTATGCGCCCCTGAACGCCTCGCCGGCGGAGCATGTCGCCCATCATCTGGAATATATTGAGCTTGCGGCTCGTCAACAGTGCGAACTGCTGGTCTTTCCGTCGCTGTCGCTATTAGGCTGCGACGAAAGAAATAAATCGTTGCCCGCCCCGCCTGACGAGGCGCTTTTACAGCCGCTCACTCATGCGGCCGATACCCACCATATGACTATCATTGTGGGTATGCCTGTTGAGCATAACTGCCGCTTCGTAAAAGGCATCGCTATTTTTGCCCCATGGCTAACGTCGCCGCTCATGTTTCACAAAAGTCATGGCGCCTGTATTGCCAGGCAGCGAAGCGCTATCAACGTGGTGGATGAGCAGCCAGAAGGTGGTGATATAGATCCCTCATTTACGTTATTCACAACCAGTCAATGTCTTAACGAACCTGAACTCCATGCTTCTACCTCACGCTTACAACGTTTTTCGCATAAATATGCGCTGGCCGTACTGATGGCCAATGCCTGTGGCAGTAGCGCGCTGTGGGATGAAAGCGGGCAACTTATTGTTCGTGCCGATTGCGGTTCGCTATTACTGACGGGCCTGCGCACAACGGAGGGTTGGCAAGGCGATATCATTCCATTACGCTAAGGTCTTTCGGTGAGGAATGAATCATGTTGCGGATTATAGACACGGAAACCTGCGGGCTGCAGGGCGGGATCGTAGAGATAGCCTCTGTTGATGTCATTGATGGCAACATTGTCAATCCCATGAGTCACCTGATACGCCCCGATCGCCCTATTACGCCGCAGGCGATGGCGATACACCGTATTACCGAAGCCATGGTCGCCGATAAGCCGTGGATTGAAGATGTCATACCGCTTTATTACGGTAGTGAGTGGTATGTCGCTCACAATGCCAGTTTCGACAGACGCGTATTACCTGAATTGCCGGGTGAGTGGATCTGTACCATGAAGTTGTCGCGACGCCTGTGGCCGGGAATAAAATACAGCAATATGGCGCTCTATAAATCGCGCAAACTAAGCGTACAAACGCCGCCGGGGCTGCATCATCACCGGGCGCTTTATGATTGCTATATCACCGCCGCCTTGCTGATTGATATTATGCGAACCACCGGCTGGACCGCGGAAGAAATGGTCAATATCACGGGCCGTCCTGCGCTGTTAACCACTTTCCCGTTCGGTAAATACCGCGGTAAGGCGGTATCTGAAGTCGCAAAACGCGATCCGGGCTATTTACGCTGGCTTTTTAATAACCTTGATAATATGAGCCCGGAACTTCGCCTGACGCTTAAACACTACCTGGAAGATGTTCAGGCTGACGAGCAACGCAGCAATGGAACACCACAATAACCCGAGACGCTCACAAGCCGTTGCGGGCGCGCGCGTCTATGCGCTATGTAAGGTTCCCTGCGCCAGGCCGATTAAAAAGGCGAACTCCAGCGCGACGCCTTCGTAGGATTTAAACCGCCCCGACTTACCACCGTGCCCGGAGTCCATATCCGTACATAACAGCAGCAGACGTTGGTCCGTTTTTAGCTCGCGTAATTTTGCCACCCACTTCGCCGGTTCCCAGTATTGCACCTGGGAATCGTGCAATCCTGTCGTCACCAGCAGGTGCGGATAGTCCTGCGCTTTGACATTGTCATAAGGACTATAGCTTTTCATATAGTCATAATACTCAATATCCTGCGGGTTCCCCCACTCTTCAAACTCTCCTGTCGTTAGTGGGATCGACTCATCCAGCATCGTGGTTAATACATCAACAAAGGGTACCTGGGCAATAACGCCGTGGAAAAGCTCGGGGCGTTCGTTGATAGCGACGCCCATTAACATTCCGCCCGCGCTCCCGCCCATCCCGTAACACAGCGACGGCGAACCGTAACCCAGTTTTAATAAGGCATCGCAGGCATCAAGATAATCATTAAAAGTATTCCGCTTTTTGAGGAACTTGCCATCTTCATACCACTGCTGCCCCAGCTCACCGCCGCCGCGAACGTGTACGATTGCGTAAACAAAGCCACGATCCAGCAAGCTCAGTCGGCTGCTGCTGAAGTCGGCGTCAATACTGGAACCGTAAGATCCGTAGCCGTAAACCAGAAGCGGATTTTGCCCTTTACGAAAATACTTCTGATGATAAACCAGCGATACCGGCACTTCGACGCCGTCGCGCGCGGTGATCCACAGGTGTTCGCTCTGATAACAGCCAGAATCAAACCCAGGCACTTCCGTCTGTTTAAGTACCCGTCGTTCTCCGGTATCCATATCCAGTTCAAACAAGGTATCTGGCGTCGTCATTGAAGAATAGCCGTAACGCAGCCGGGAGGTCTCAGGTTCGGGATTATAGGCAAGCCACGTCACGTAAGCCGGATCGTCAAAGGCAATGCCTATCACTTCACGGGTTTTACGGTTAATTTGCCGCAGGCTGGTAAGCCCCCGTTGACGCTCTTCGACCACTAACCAGTCGGTAAACAGGGTAAACCCTTCCAGCATAATATGCTCGCGCGGAGGGATCAGCTCTTCCCAGGCGTTTTCATTGCGCACGCGGGTACGGTACAACCCAAAGTTTTTACCGTTCCGGTTAGAACGCAGGTAAAACTTATGTTGATAGTGATCGAGACTATATTCGTGGTCTTTGCGGCGCGGTAAGAATGAAAACGGCTCGGCATCGGCCAGTTCCGCGTCAAGTAACAGCACTTCGCTAGTGGTGGCGCTGGCAAGATGAATCACCACATAATGCTGCGAAGTGGTTTTATGCAGGCTGACATAAAAGGTATCGTCTTTCTCTTCATATACCAGTTCATCTTGCGATGACGGAGTGCCAATCGTGTGCCGCCAAACCTGATAGGGCAGCAGCGTCTTCTTATGCTTACGCACATAGTAAAGGGTCAGGGAATCATTGGCCCAGACAAATTCAGGCGCAACGTTATCCAGCAGTTCCGGATACCAGTTACCGCTTTCGAGGTTACGAAAACGCAACCCATACTGACGACGGGATAAATAATCTTCTGCCAGCGCCATAATGGTATTATCCGGCGTAATGGCAAGTCCACCGAGCGTATAAAATTCGCTGTGCGCGGCCCGCTGGTTCGCATCGAGCAAGGTTTCCCACACATCCCACTCTTCGCTTAACGCCGATTGTCGTTGATAGATGGCATATTCGCAGCCGGGTTCATAGATATAACGGTAGCGATAGCCGTTTTTCACATACGGAGCGGAAACTTCTCTGGGCGGGATACGATCGATAATTTCTTTTAGAATGCGGTCCTGTAACGCCTGCTGAGAGGACATGACCTTCCGGCCATACTCATTTTCCTGATGCAGGTAATCAAGGACTTCCGGCTGCGAGCGAGTGTCATCTCGCAGCCAGTAATAATTATCAATGCGCGTATCGCCATGTACGGTCATGGCATAGGGAATTCGATTGGCTTTTGGCAACATGTCGTTTTTTCTTTTGCGTTAATATTTGTTATATATCACGCGGCAAACACAGCGGCGTAGCATGGTAGTCCCGGTCGCTCACCTCGGTAAGCGCCTGAGATGTCACTGCTTCGCCGCTATCCTGCAACATGAATGACGTAAACTATCCATCCTATAAGGGTGGCAAAAGACACGCATGATGCAAGCGAAACATGTTACTTAATGGCAGGTTATCAGCCTGGTAGCGCCTGTTTTTGCTGCTGCAAGTCCTGCTCGATACCGTCCCGAACCTCCTGAGGAATTTTTAGTGCGTCTCCTAACGCATTCAGATAGCTACGTTCCATAAAGTGGTCAATATCAATGGCGGCGCAGCTCAGGAAGTAGATTTCCAGAGCTTCTTCTTCATTGCGAATGCCCTGTGCCAGACGTTGTGGATCAAGCGGCTGCTCAATAGCTTTCTCGATAAACACACGCCCTTGCTCTTCCACGCCTGATTCTCGCAGTTGGTGCTCAATCGCCGCGCGTTCTTTGGCATCAATATGCCCGTCGCTTTTTGCAGCAAAAACCAGTGCCAGGATCAGTCGCTCAGTGCGAACATCCAGCGGCGTACTTTGGCTGCCGAATTGCGGCTCCCCCTGATGCGCAGCGCGTACTTTATCTTTGTACTTATTCCACAATACGGAACCCGCTACCGCGCCGCCGCCCACCAGCAAAGCGCCAGTACCGTATTTAGTTAATAATTTGCGCGAAGACTTATTGGCGACCAACAGTCCAGCCAGACCGCCCAGCGCGCCGGGAACCAGCAGTTTATTTAACCCCTGTTCACCGGAAGGCGATGCGGAAGCGCCTTTTTGCCCAAGAAGTGATTGTAATTGGTTCAACCAGTTAGCCATAGTACCCCTCAAATACAGACCAATAATGGTCAAGCGTACCTGAGGGGATGTCAGGAATTGTCTGTTCCAGCAAAAGAAGCGCAAATTACGCTGCTAGCGGGGCTTATATTCCGCCTTGCCGGCTTTGCAATCAACGATGACCTGATAATGAATATCGGCGCTTTTACCGCGAACGGTTAGCGGAACTGTCCATTTATCATTTTGACCCACAACGTCCTGCACATTAACCCACGCGACCGGGTCAGCCTGCCCGACCTTTTTTTGGTCGTCTGCCCACCGCACGATACGATTTTGCTGGTAGTCGCGCTTCACGCTTGCCGCAATCCCCGCGGCATCCAGCCCTTCGCACTGCGGAAACTTAACCGATTTACTCTCGGTGGATGCCGCAAATGCCGATACGCTGGCGGATAACAACAGCAGGCTCAACAACGCTCCTCTTTTATTCATACTTTTCTCCTTAGCACAATGATTCAGGAAAAGCATGGTACAAAACGCCGGGAGCGCAAGTACGGGTTCAGGCGGCTTGCTTTTTCGTTTTACTCGCGGCGTCCTTTTCAACCGCCTGCGGAGAAGGCAACTTACCGGTTTTGAGGATAGTGCTTAACACCTCTTTATGTTCCGCCAGCCACAGCGACAACGCCTCGCGCTGTCCATCTTCCAGCACGACTGGCGACTGCTCAAGCCAGGTATCAAGAAGATCGGCAGTATCGAGCATTTTGTCCCAGGCGTCGGCTTCCTTTTTACTGGTAAATGACATCTTCTCCTCACCCTCGCGAATGACTACGTATTTAACTTCAA
Organism: Salmonella sp. JXY0409-18; assembly: GCF_020268625.1. Lineage (NCBI taxonomy): Bacteria > Pseudomonadati > Pseudomonadota > Gammaproteobacteria > Enterobacterales > Enterobacteriaceae > Salmonella > Salmonella sp. JXY0409-18. The sequence continues at coordinate 1,931,860 of NZ_CP084216.1, read as the reverse complement.
CCGCCATTTTGCAGCCCCTTATTTACCTGTGTTTATATACAGTATATTGCAAGGCAGCAAGAAAAGCAATCTATTCGAAAAGACATACGCAAACGTTTTCGTATATACTGCGCGCAGGTAAATAAGGGGACAGAAATATGACGCTATTAGGCACTGCGCTGCGTCCGGCAGCAACGCGGGTGATGTTATTAGGGGCAGGTGAATTGGGAAAAGAGGTGGCGATTGAATGCCAACGCCTGGGGATCGAGGTTATCGCCGTCGATCGCTATCCTGATGCGCCTGCCATGCATGTGGCTCACCGTTCACACGTCATTAATATGCTGGACAGCGAGGCGCTACGTCATGTGATAACAGAGGAAAAACCGCATTATATCGTGCCGGAAATAGAAGCGATCGCCACGGATACGCTGCGCGAGCTGGAGGGCGAAGGACTGAATGTCGTGCCTTGCGCCCGTGCAACGCAGCTCACGATGAACCGCGAAGGGATCCGTCGCCTGGCCGCAGAAGAATTAGGTCTGCCGACATCGACGTATCGCTTTGCCGACAGTGAGGCCAGTTTTCATGATGCGGTAGCCGCAGTGGGTTTTCCTTGCATCGTCAAACCGGTCATGAGCTCTTCCGGCAAAGGCCAGAGCTTTATCCGCTCGGCCGAACAGCTCGCGCAGGCATGGGAGTATGCTCAACAAGGCGGACGCGCTGGCGCGGGTCGCGTGATTGTGGAAGGCGTGGTTAAATTTGATTTTGAAATTACGCTGCTCACCGTTAGCGCCGTCGATGGCGTGCATTTCTGCGCGCCGGTCGGTCATCGTCAGCAAGATGGCGACTATCGCGAATCCTGGCAGCCACAGCAAATGAGCGAACTGGCGCTGAAGCGGGCGCAAGAGATTGCCCGCCATGTGGTACTGGCGTTAGGCGGTCATGGACTGTTCGGCGTTGAACTCTTCGTCTGTGGCGATGAAGTCATTTTCAGCGAAGTCTCCCCTCGCCCGCACGATACCGGAATGGTCACGTTGATTTCTCAGGATCTTTCTGAGTTTGCGCTGCATGTGCGCGCCTTTCTGGGAATGCCCGTAGGCGCTATTCGCCAGTATGGTCCCGCTGCCTCGGCCGTGATTCTGCCGCAGCTTACCAGTCAAAATGTGACGTTTGATAATGTTCACGCGGCGGTAGGGGCCGGAGTGCAGGTACGGCTGTTTGGTAAGCCTGAGATCGACGGCACCCGTCGTCTTGGTGTAGCGTTAGCGACAGGTGAAAACGTTGAAGAAGCGGTGATAAGAGCGAAAAAGGCCGCCAGCCGCGTGACGGTAAAAGGCTAATGCGCCATCGCCTGATGGCGACGTTAGCGCATTTTTATCAAACCTGCCTGATCGCCACTCGTAAGCCCGATAAGCAAGCGCCATCGGGCATTTAACGGCTTACTGCTTCGCGCCTTCTACCGCTTCGCGCGCCAGTTTGGTGATGCGATCGTAATCCCCCGCTTCCAGCGCGTCGGCCGGCACCAGCCAGGAACCGCCGATGCACAATACGCTTTTCAGCGCCAGATAGTCACGATAGTTTGCCGGAGAGATGCCGCCAGTTGGGCAGAAACGCACCTGAGAGAACGGACCGGCAATCGCCTGCAACGCTTTAGTGCCGCCATTCGCTTCCGCCGGGAAGAATTTGAACTCTTTCAGACCATAGTCCATGCCCAACATCAGTTCAGAAACGGTGCTAATACCGGGAATCAATGGGATAGTGCCTGCCGTCGCGGCTTTCAGCAGTGGCTCAGTCAGTCCCGGGCTAATCGCAAACTGCGCGCCCGCTTCCGTCACCTCCGCCAACTGCTGCGGATTGAGAACGGTTCCGGCGCCGACAATCGCTTCCGGCACGTCTTTAGCGATAGCGCGAATAGCATCCATCGCGCAGGCCGTACGTAAAGTCACTTCCAGAACGCGAACGCCCCCGGCCACCAGCGCTTTAGCCATCGGCACCGCGTGCTCCAGTTTATTGACTACAATGACCGGGACAACCGGGCCGGTGGTCAGGATTGCTTCTGCACTTGTTTTCCAGTTTTTCATCGGAATTCTTCTCTCGCCTGATTACTAGTGTGTCATCTTAAAAAGTGATACAGGTTGCGCCCTGCTCCGCACCCGACAGCTTTTCGCGCAGCGCGCCAAACAACTCACGCCCCGTTCCGACGCGCGACGCGCTCAGGTCCGGAATATGAGGCTGACGAGCGGCAAGTTCCGCCTCGTCGACCAGCAGAGTTAACTCACCTGTCTGCCCATTCACGCGAATGATGTCGCCATCGCGCACTTTTGCCAGTAAGCCGCCATCGTAGGCTTCCGGCGTTACGTGGATAGCTGAAGGCACTTTACCCGAAGCGCCTGAAAGTCGTCCATCAGTAACTAACGCGATTTTGAAACGGCGGTCCAATAATACACCAAGTGGCGGCATGAGTTTATGTAATTCTGGCATTCCATTCGCTTTTGGTCCCTGATGACGCACGACAACGACACAATCCCGGTCAAGCAGGCCCGCGTCAAACGCAGGCAGCACATCATGCTGACTTTCAAATACCATGGCAGGCGCTTCAATGATCTGGTTTTCAACCGGTACCGCAGACGTCTTCATTACTGCGCGCCCCAGATTACCGCTTAGCACCTTAGTACCGCCGTGAGGAGAGAACGGCTTATCAAAAGAGGCAATGACATCGTTATCCAGTGACCTTTCCGCGCCTTCACGCCAGTCCAGCTCGCCGTTGTTGAGCCAGGGCTCCAGCGTATAGCGTTTCAGGCCGAAGCCTGCGACAGTGTTAACGTCTTCGTGCAACAATCCGGCATTGAGCAGCTCACGCATCAATACCGGTACGCCGCCCGCCGCCTGGAAGTGGTTAATGTCCGCCGGACCGTTCGGGTACAGACGCGCCATCAACGGAACCACTTCCGACAAATCCGAGAAGTCATCCCAGTTGATCAGAATGCCCGCCGCGCGCGCCATTGCAACCAGATGCATGGTGTGGTTGGTGGAGCCGCCGGTAGCCAGCAGCGCGACAATGCCGTTCACCACAACTTTTTCGTCGATCATTTTACCGAGCGGCATCCACGTATTGCCGTTGCCGGTAAGACGTGTTACCTGACGTGCGGCAGCGGCAGTCAATGCCTCGCGCAGCGGCGCATCCGGATGCACAAACGAGGAACCCGGCAACTGCATTCCCATAAACTCCACCACCATCTGGTTGGTGTTGGCGGTGCCGTAAAATGTACAGGTGCCCGGCGCATGGTAAGAGGCGGCCTCTGACTCCAGCAGCGCCATTCTGTCTACTTTTCCTTCCGCATATAGCTGACGAATACGGACTTTTTCTTTATTCGGCAGGCCGCTCGCCATCGGGCCTGACGGAACAAAAATCGCGGGTAAATGACCAAAAGAGAGCGCGGCCATCGCCAGCCCCGGAACGATTTTGTCGCATACGCCGAGGAATAACGCGCCGTCAAACATATTGTGAGAGAGGCCTACTGCTGCCGACATCGCTATCACTTCGCGGCTGAGTAATGACAACTCCATGCCATCCTGCCCTTGCGTAACGCCATCGCACATTGCCGGTACGCCGCCTGCGACCTGACCTACCGCATTCACGGAATGCAGGGCCTGACGAATAATTTCCGGATAATGTTCATACGGTTGATGCGCAGAGAGCATGTCATTGTAGGAGGTAATGATGGCGATATTATTGCGCAACATACTTTTCAGCGAGGCTTTGTCCTCTGGCTGACAGGCGGCGAAGCCATGCGCCAGGTTGCCGCAGGCCAGTTGAGATCGGTGGACCGTGGCGGTTTTCGCCTGCTCAATGCGGGCAAGATAGGCTTTTCGGGTCTGCTGCGAGCGTTCGACAATGCGCTGTGTTACGCGTAACAAATTAGGATTCATAGAGGCTCCTGAAATTTATCTGTCCGGCTACCGGGTTTACCATGCGTTTCATCAATGTGGAAAGACAGTGAAATACATGATGTCCGGGGATAATGGGGCAAAATCGTTTCAGGCAGTGTAATAAAAAAAGCCTCGCAGGTGAATCCACACGAGGCTTAAAAGTGCAAAAATGATTCTACAATCTGTGTTAGATCATGTTACCGGTAAAATACCACCTAAGAGTGAGTGGCAAATTTACTCAAACTCATTCCACGAACGACCGTCACGGGTAATCATCGCCACGGACGCTACCGGTCCCCAGGTGCCCGCCTGATACGGCTTCGGCGCGTCGTTGTCCATCGCCCATGCTTCGGTAATGGAGTCCACCCACTTCCAGGCTTCTTCCACTTCGTCACGGCGGACAAATAGCGCCTGAATGCCACGCATCGTTTCCAGCAGCAGGCGCTCATATGCATCCGCCAGGTGCGTCTGATTAAAGGTCTCGGAGTAGCTCAGATCAAGCTTCGTGATCTGCAGATTATGCTTATGATCCAGCCCCGGTACTTTGTTAAGCACCTGAATATCTACGCCTTCATCCGGCTGCAGGCGAATCGTCAATTTGTTCTGCGGCAGGTCTTGCCAGGACTCTTTAAAGAGGTTCAGTTCAGGCGTCTTGAAATAAACCACGACTTCAGAGCACTTGGTTGGCAGACGCTTGCCGGTGCGCAGATAGAATGGCACGCCCGCCCAACGCCAGTTATCGATGTCGACGCGGATCGCGACGAAAGTTTCGGTGTTGCTGCTTTTATTCGCGCCCTCTTCTTCCAGATAGCCCGGCACCTTTTGACCCTGCGCAAAGCCAGCGGTGTATTGACCACGAACCGTTTTTTCACGCACGTTGGAGCGATCAATACGGCGCAGCGATTTCAACACTTTGACTTTTTCATCGCGAATACTGTCGGCGCTCAGGTCAGACGGCGGTGACATGGCAATCATGCAGAGAATTTGCAGCAAGTGGTTCTGGATCATATCGCGCATCTGACCGGCCTGGTCAAAATATCCCCAGCGCCCTTCAATCCCCACCTCTTCCGCTACGGTAATCTCAACGTGATCGATAGTGCGGTTATCCCAGTTATTAACGAATAACGAGTTGGCAAAACGCAGCGCCAGCAGGTTGAGAACCGTTTCTTTGCCCAGATAGTGGTCGATACGATACACCTGGCACTCTTCAAAGTATTCGCCGACCCGATCGTTAATCTCACGCGAGGTCGCCAGCGAAGTACCCAACGGTTTCTCCATCACGACGCGCGCTGGTTTGGCGTTGAGTTTAGCCTCCCCTAACCCTTTGCAAATAGCGCCAAACGTGCTGGGCGGCATCGCAAAATAGTTAATGGTGGTGCGGTTTTTTTGATCCAGCATATCGCCCAGGCGACTAAACGCAGGCGTATCGTTCACGTCAAGATTACAAAAATCCAGACGGCCGCTCAGCGTATCCCACAAGCCTTCATCAATTTTTTCCTTCATGAAGGTTTCCAGCGCCTCACGCACGACGTGGGTATAAGCTTCTTTATCCCAGTCCGCACGCCCCACCCCAATGATCCGGGTATCCGGATGGATCTGGCCGGCTTTCTCAAGCTGATACAGGGAAGGCAGCAGTTTCCGGCGCGCCAGGTCGCCTTTCGCGCCGAAAATGACCAGGTCACATGCCTGGGCTGTTTGCGTTACCGCCATGTCATTCTCCTCAGTTAATCTCCTGGTACTTTAGCCAGGATATCGTTGTAATTTTATTACACAGCACTGTACTGCTTTTACGAGATTACGGAAACCGTAAACGCCTTTTCATAGGTGAACCGGCGTTTGATTGGCAATATAATCGGCAAAACGCCTAATAAAATTGTCGCTTTTCCACACAAGCTGGAACTTAAAATCCGACGTCGGTCATGTAATGAAAAAAAACGACACCTTTTTTAGCCATTTTGCCCCCTTTGACAGCCGCCAGGAGTAATATCTAACAAAACGCGCTCGGTTTCGCGCATCATTGAAATCGCTAATACCCATGAGCCTTGCTAATCATGAATATGCTGGAAAAAGTCCAGTCTCAACTGGAACATTTAAGCAAATCTGAACGAAAAGTCGCCGATGTTATTCTGGCCGCCCCAGGCAGATCGATTCACTTAAGCATTGCCATGCTGGCCCAGGAAGCTAACGTTAGCGAGCCAACGGTGAACCGTTTCTGTCGCAGCATGAATACCCGCGGCTTTCCTGATTTTAAACTGCATCTGGCGCAAAGTCTGGCAAATGGCACCCCCTATGTTAATCGCAATGTGGATGAAGATGACAGCGTTGAGGCCTATACAGGAAAAATCTTCGAGTCCGCCATGGCCAGTCTCGACCATGTTCGTCAGTCGCTGGATAAATCGGCCGTCAACCGCGCCGTCGATTTACTGACCCAGGCAAAAAAAATCGCCTTTTTTGGCCTTGGTTCCTCCGCCGCGGTCGCGCATGACGCCATGAATAAGTTTTTTCGCTTCAATGTGCCGGTGATTTACTCCGACGATATCGTGCTGCAACGGATGAGCTGTATGAATTGTAACGATGATGACGTCGTCGTGCTCATTTCGCATACTGGCAGAACCAAGAGCCTGGTGGAACTGGCGCAGTTGGCGCGGGAAAACGATGCGATGGTGATCGCCCTGACCTCCGCTGGAACGCCGCTGGCGCGCGAAGCCACGCTGGCCATTACCCTCGACGTACCGGAAGATACAGACATTTATATGCCCATGGTCTCTCGACTTGCTCAGCTGACCGTGATAGATGTGCTGGCAACGGGATTTACTTTGCGTCGCGGGGCAAAATTCAGAGATAACTTGAAGCGTGTCAAGGAAGCGCTCAAGGAATCGCGTTTTGATAAAGAATTACTCATCAGGAGTGATGACCGCTAAAAGCAATAACAATGTTCTACCCTTTTCGTCATCCGGGGACGTTCATTTTATACCGTTAAGGTTTCAGAACGACCGGATCAATGTTCACGCAACACCAAGTTGTTTTAGTCAACGGAGTATTACATGTCCAGAAGGCTTCGCAGAACCAAAATCGTTACCACGTTAGGCCCGGCAACTGACCGCGATAACAACCTTGAGAAGGTTATCGCCGCGGGCGCAAACGTAGTACGTATGAACTTCTCTCACGGCTCGCCGGAAGATCATAAAATGCGTGCTGATAAAGTCCGTGAGATTGCCGCCAAACTGGGGCGTCATGTGGCTATTTTAGGCGACCTGCAAGGGCCAAAAATTCGCGTTTCCACTTTTAAAGAAGGCAAAGTGTTCCTCAACATCGGGGACAAATTTCTGTTAGACGCTAACCTGGGTAAAGGCGAAGGCGATAAAGAAAAAGTCGGCATTGATTACAAAGGGTTGCCGGCAGACGTCGTTCCTGGCGATATCCTGCTGCTTGACGATGGTCGAGTGCAGTTGAAAGTGCTTGAAGTCCAGGGCATGAAAGTCTTTACCGAGGTCACCGTCGGCGGCCCGCTGTCTAACAATAAAGGCATTAACAAGCTCGGCGGCGGGCTTTCTGCTGAAGCGCTGACCGAAAAAGACAAAGCCGATATTCAAACCGCTGCGCTGATAGGCGTTGACTATCTGGCTGTCTCCTTCCCGCGCTGCGGCGAAGATCTGAACTATGCACGCCGCCTGGCGCGCGACGCCGGCTGCGACGCGAAAATTGTGGCTAAGGTCGAACGCGCCGAAGCGGTATGCGATCAAAACGCCATGGACGATATCATTCTGGCCTCTGACGTTGTGATGGTCGCACGTGGCGACCTGGGCGTTGAAATCGGCGATCCGGAGCTGGTTGGTATCCAGAAGGCGCTGATTCGCCGTGCGCGTCAGCTAAACCGCGCAGTCATCACCGCAACGCAGATGATGGAGTCGATGATCACCAACCCGATGCCGACCCGTGCGGAAGTGATGGACGTGGCGAACGCCGTCCTGGATGGCACGGATGCGGTTATGCTGTCTGCCGAAACCGCAGCCGGTCAGTATCCTTCTGAAACCGTTGCCGCAATGGCGCGCGTCTGCCTGGGCGCAGAAAAAATCCCCAGCATCAATGTGTCTAAACACCGTCTCGACGTGCAGTTTGACAACGTTGAAGAAGCCATTGCCATGTCTGCGATGTATGCGGCAAACCATCTGAAAGGCGTTACCGCGATCATCACCATGACGGAATCCGGTCGTACCGCGCTAATGACTTCCCGTATCAGCTCCGGCCTGCCGATTTTCGCCATGTCGCGCCATGAACGCACGCTGAACCTGACCGCGCTCTACCGCGGAGTAACGCCGGTGCATTTTGATAGCGCGGCTGATGGCGTTGTCGCGGCGCATGAAGCTGTTAATCTGCTGCGCGATAAAGGGTATCTGGTTTCCGGCGACCTGGTGATCGTGACTCAGGGCGATGTCATGAGCACCGTCGGTTCAACCAATACCACGCGTATTTTGACCGTTGAGTAAAACTCCCCCACGCCTGTTCATCAGGTAGTACAGGGTTTGTCAGCATAAAGCCTCTCTTACGAGAGGCTTTATTTATTTGATGGGATAAAGATCTTTACGCTTATACGGCTGAATCTCGCCTGGCTTGCGGGTTTTGAGCAGCTTCAGGATCCAGGTGTACTGTTCCGGATGCGGGCCGACAAAAATTTCGACCTCTTCGTTCATCCGTCTGGCGATAGTGTGGTCGTCAGCCGTGAGCAGATCGTCCATGGGCGGGCGAATCTGGATAGTCAGGCGATGCGTTTTACCATTATACACCGGGAAAAGCGGTATCACGCGTGCGCGGCACACTTTCATCAGCCGACCAATCGCAGGCAGCGTTGCTTTGTATGTCGCAAAGAAATCAACGAATTCACTATGCTCCGGGCCGTGATCCTGGTCCGGCAGGTAGTAACCCCAGTAGCCCTGACGAACAGACTGAATAAAGGGTTTAATCCCGTCATTTCGCGCATGCAAACGTCCGCCAAAACGCCGACGCACTGTGTTCCAGATATAGTCAAAAACCGGATTACCCTGATTATGAAACATCGCCGCCATTTTTTGCCCCTGAGAGGCCATCAGCATGGCCGGAATGTCGACGCCCCAGCCATGCGGTACGAGAAAAATGACTTTTTCGTCGTTACGACGCATCTCCTCAATGATTTCCAGACCTTCCCAGTCAACACGCTGTTGGATTTTTTTCGGACCGCGCATCGCCAACTCAGCCATCATCGCCATTGCCTGCGGCGCGGTGGCGAACATCTCATCGACAATCGCTTCGCGCTCAGCTTCGCTACGCTGCGGAAAGCACAACGACAGATTAATTAGCGCCCGGCGACGAGAACTCTTCCCCAGCCGTCCGGCAAAACGCCCCAGCGTCGCCAGCAAAGGGTCGCGGAATGATGCCGGTGTTAATGCGATCCCCGCCATTGCTGCCGCGCCCAACCAGGCGCCCCAATACTGCGGATAGCGAAAGGATTTTTCGAATTCAGGGATATACTCACTATTATTTTTTTTGGTTTCCATGCTTTTCCAGGGTCTGCTGACGCGAAAAGGAATTGTGAATAGTGTAGCGACGTCTGCGTCTCACACAAAACAAAAAAGCCGGCACACATCGCGTACCGGCTCTGTCAGCGCATTTGTTAATCGAAGCGCAGTTGCGGCAGAACCTCTTTCACCTGTGCCAGGTATTCACGACGATCTGACCCCGTCAGACCTTCCGTGCGCGGCAATTTTGCTGTCAGAGGGTTAACGGCTTGCTGGTTGATCCATACCTCATAATGCAGATGCGGCCCTGTGGAGCGCCCGGTGTTACCAGAAAGCGCAATACGATCGCCACGTTTCACTTTTTGCCCCGGTTTCACCAGCAGCTTACGCAAGTGCATATAACGTGTGGTGTAGGTGCGTCCATGACGAATCGCAATGTAGTAACCGGCAGCGCCGCTACGTTTAGCGACCACGACCTCGCCATCCCCCACCGACAGCACCGGCGTACCCTGCGGCATCGCAAAGTCAACGCCACGATGCGGCGCAACGCGTCCGGTAACCGGGTTCAGACGGCGCGGATTGAAGTTGGAGGAGATGCGGAACTGTTTGGCGGTCGGGAAGCGTAAAAAGCCTTTCGCCAGGCCAACCCCGTTACGGTCATAGAATTTACCGTCAGCGGCGCGAATGGCGTAGTAATCTTTACCATCGGAACGCATCCGCACGCCCAACAACTGACTCTGTTCACGCTTGCCATCCAGCATCTCGCGCGACATCAGAACCGAAAATTCATCGCCCTTTTTCAGCTTGCGAAAATCCATCTGCCACTGCATGGCTTTTATCACTGCGCTGATTTCGCTGCTGGTTAAACCGGCCTCTTTCGCGCTGGCGACAAAGCTACCCCCTACCGTGCCTTTCAGCAGACTGTTGACCCAGTCCCCCTGCTGCATTTCACTGCTCATTTTAAAACCGTTGGCAGTGCGATCGTAGGTACGCGTTTCACGGCGGGAGACTTCCCATGTCAGACGCTGTAAATCGCCATCGGCGGTCAGTGTCCAGGAAAGCTGTTGGCCAATTTTCAGATTGCGCAGCTCCTTATCAGAAGCGGCAAGTCGGCTAATATCGCTCATATCGATGCCGTACTGATTCAGAATGCTGCTTAACGTATCGCCTGTGGAGACGACGTATTCATGGACGCCGACTTCGCCTGCGGTTTTATCGTCCAGCTCATCCTGAGGAATAGCTTCATCTTCCTGCGCGGCCTGATCGATGGGTTCGCTGGCCTCCGGTAAGAGGGAACGAGTCTCGCTTTTCTCCAGTTCAATAGTTTTAACGATTGGTGCGGATTCTGGGTGGTAAACATAGGGCCGCCATACGGCGACGGCCAGTGTCAGAACGGTAAGTGACCCCAGCATAACGCGGTGGGGTCGGGGCAGATTATTAAATGCCAGGGCGACAGAGCGGGCTATCTGTTGCACGTATTCACTTCCTCGTTAATCTCCTTTCAGGCAGCTCGCATACTGGTTGGCTAATTGGCTTAAAAACGCTGAATAGCTTGTTTTACCCAGTTTAATGTTCGTCCCGAGGGGGTCCAGTGTTCCCATTCGAACGGATGTCCCTCTCGCCACGGCTTCCACGACCGCTGGCCTGAATTGTGGCTCAGCAAAAACGCAGGTTGCTTTTTGCTCAACCAACTGTGTTCTTATTTCATGTAAACGCTGCGCGCCAGGTTGTATCTCAGGGTTCACGGTAAAGTGACCGAGCGGGGTGAGTCCGTAGTGTTTTTCGTAGTAACCGTAGGCGTCATGAAAAACGAAATACCCTTTCCCCTTGAGCGGCGCGAGCTCGTTACCGACCTGTTTATCGGTTGCGGCTAATTGTGCCTCAAAATCCTTCAGGTTGGCGTCGAGTTTGGCTCGACTTTGCGGCATAAGTTCCACTAATTTTTCATGGATTGCAACCGCTGTAGCCCGCGCTATCTCTGGGGAGAGCCAAAGATGCATGTTATATTCGCCGTGATGGTGATGTACGTCACCTTTTTCCTCATCGGCGCCCGTATGCGCATGTTCATCCTCATCATCATCCGCGCCCTTCATGAGTAACGGTTTTACATCGGCAAGTTGCGCAATGGTAACCTGCTTATTATCAGGGATATTCCTGACCGACTTCTCCATAAAGGCTTCCATTTCCGGGCCAACCCAGACGACTAAGTCCGCGCCCTGTAAGCGTTTTACGTCTGATGGACGCAATGAATAATCATGCTCGGATGCCCCATCCGGAAGTAATACTTGCGTATCCGTAACGCCATCAGCAATGGCGGAAGCGATAAACCCAAGTGGTTTAAGCGAAGCGACAACGGCGGCGTCGGCAGCCTGGGTTGCACTCCCCCAAAGCGCGGCGGATAATGCTGCGAAAAGAAGCGTATTTTTCTGTAACATAATGCGACTAATCATCGTAATGAATGTGTGAAATGTGATACTATAACATTCTATCACTTCTGCAAGCCTAAAATTAACATGACAAGTTTAGTTTCACTGGAAAACGTCTCGGTCTCATTTGGTCAACGCCGCGTCCTCTCTGACGTGTCGCTTGAATTGAGCCCCGGAAAAATTTTAACGCTTCTCGGCCCTAACGGCGCGGGGAAGTCAACGCTTGTACGCGTGGTTTTAGGACTGGTAGCCCCTGATGATGGGGTGATCAAGCGCAACGGGCAACTCCGTATCGGCTATGTCCCGCAAAAGCTCTATCTCGATACCACGCTTCCGCTGACGGTAAACCGGTTTTTACGTTTACGTCCCGGCACGCAAAAAACGGATATTCTCCCGGCGCTTAAACGCGTTCAGGCCGGACATTTGATTGACGCGCCCATGCAAAAACTCTCCGGCGGTGAGACACAGCGCGTACTGCTGGCGCGTGCTCTGCTTAACAGGCCGCAGTTGCTGGTACTTGATGAGCCGACGCAAGGCGTGGATGTCAACGGCCAGGTCGCGTTATACGACCTTATCGATCAGCTGCGTCGCGAACTCGATTGCGCCGTGCTGATGGTGTCACATGATCTACATCTGGTCATGGCAAAGACGGATGAAGTGTTATGCCTGAACCATCATATTTGCTGTTCCGGCGCGCCGGAAGTGGTGTCTATGCATCCGGAGTTTATCTCTATGTTTGGCCCGCGAGGCGCGGAGCAATTAGGGATTTATCGCCATCATCATAATCATCGCCACGATTTACAGGGTCGTATTGTACTGCGCCGGGGAAATGGTCACTCATGATTGAATTATTACTGCCCGGCTGGCTGGCCGGGATGATGCTGGCCTGCGCCGCTGGTCCTTTGGGCTCATTTGTGGTCTGGCGTCGGATGTCCTATTTTGGCGATACGCTGGCTCACGCGTCGCTTCTGGGCGTGGCGTTTGGCCTGTTGCTGGACGTTAATCCCTTCTATGCGGTAATCGCCGTTACGCTGCTGCTGGCCGCCGGTCTGGTATGGCTGGAGAAACGCCCTCACCTCGCGATTGATACCTTACTGGGCATTATGGCGCACAGCGCCTTATCTTTAGGACTGGTCGTGGTCAGCCTGATGTCCAACGTCCGCGTTGATTTAATGGCTTATCTGTTTGGCGATTTGCTGGCCGTCACGCCGGAAGATCTTATCTCGATCGCTATTGGGGTCGTTATTGTGCTGGCCATTCTCTTCTGGCAGTGGCGCAACTTGCTGTCAATGACTATCAGTCCGGATCTTGCCTTTGTCGATGGCGTGAAGTTACAGCGCGTGAAGCTGCTATTGATGCTGGTAACGGCGTTAACTATCGGCGTAGCGATGAAGTTTGTCGGAGCGCTGATCATTACGTCGCTACTGATTATCCCCGCCGCAACCGCGCGTCGCTTTGCCCGTACGCCAGAGCAGATGGCGGGCGTCGCCGTTGGTGTAGGTATGATAGCGGTTACAGGTGGACTGACCTTCTCAGCCTTTTATGATACCCCGGCAGGGCCATCCGTAGTGCTGTGTGCCGCGCTGCTGTTTATCTTCAGTATGATGAAAAAGCAGGCAAGCTAAGCGTGTGTTGCCCGGTGGCGCTGCGCTTACCGGGCCTACAAAATCGCCCAGGTCTGATGAGCGCAGCGACTTCAGGCGCTAAGGCATCTCTGGCGGCGTGATCCCGAAATGGTTCCAGGCGCGCACCGTTGCCATACGCCCACGCGGCGTGCGCTGCAAAAAGCCTTGCTGAATCAGATACGGCTCCAGCACATCCTCAATGGTTTCACGCTCTTCGCCAATCGCCGCTGCCAGGTTATCCAGTCCCACCGGACCACCGAAGAATTTATCAATAACCGCCAGCAGCAGCTTGCGATCCATATAATCAAACCCTTCCGCATCGACGTTCAGCATATCCAGCGCCTGCGCGGCAATTTCCGCTGAAATAGCCCCGTCATGCTTCACCTCGGCGAAATCACGCACACGTCTGAGCAGACGGTTGGCTATACGCGGCGTACCGCGCGCCCGACGCGCCACTTCCAGCGCGCCGTCATCGCTCATCTCAAGCCCCATGTGCCTTGCGCTGCGCCCGACGATGTGCTGCAGATCGGGCACCTGGTAGAACTCCAGGCGCTGCACAATACCAAAACGGTCGCGTAGCGGGGACGTTAACGACCCGGCGCGCGTCGTCGCGCCAATGAGCGTAAACGGCGGCAGATCGATTTTAATTGAACGTGCAGCAGGCCCTTCGCCAATCATAATATCCAACTGGTAATCTTCCATCGCCGGATAGAGTACTTCTTCCACCACCGGTGAAAGCCGGTGAATCTCATCAATAAACAGCACATCATGCGGTTCAAGATTGGTGAGCATAGCCGCCAGATCGCCTGCTTTTTCCAGCACCGGGCCGGACGTGGTGCGGAGATTGACGCCCATTTCATTGGCAACGATATTCGCCAGAGTCGTTTTACCTAACCCTGGCGGGCCGAAAATCAGCAAGTGATCTAATGCGTCGCCACGCCGTTTTGCCGCCTGAATAAAAATCTCCATCTGGGAGCGCACCTGCGGTTGGCCGACATATTCCGCCAATAACTTCGGGCGAATGGCGCGATCGGCGACGTCTTCTGCGATCGTGGCGCCTGCTGAAATCAGGCGATCTGCTTCTATCATCCTTTACCTCATAACGCGGCGCGTAACGCGTCGCGAATCAGTGTTTCACTGCTTGCATCCGGACGGGCGATCTTGCTTACCATCCGACTGGCTTCTTGCGGTTTATAACCCAGCGCCACCAGCGCAGCAACTGCTTCTTGTTCTGCATCTTCCGAGCCTGGGCTGGCCGGCGATGTCAATACCAGATCGACCGCTGGCGTAAAGAGATCGCCATGTAGCCCTTTAAAGCGGTCTTTCATTTCGACAATCAGCCTTTCGGCGGTTTTCTTGCCGATACCCGGCAGCTTCACCAGTGCGCCAAGCTCTTCGCGCTCAACCGCATTCACAAACTGCTGCGCCGACATGCCGGAGAGAATCGCCAGCGCCAGCTTAGGCCCGACGCCATTCGTTTTAATTAGCTCTTTAAACAGCGTGCGCTCTTGCTTATTGTTGAATCCGTACAACAACTGCGCATCTTCACGCACCACAAAGTGGGTGAAGACGATTGCCTCCTGCCCGGCCTCCGGCAGCTCGTAAAAGCAGGTCATAGGCATATGTACTTCATAGCCTACGCCCCCTGTCTCCAGCAGCACGATCGGGGGTTGTTTTTCGAGAATAATGCCTCTGAGTCTGCCTATCACATGACGCTCCTGCGTAAAGGGCTGAAAAGATAATGCACTATCATAAAAAAAGACTGGATGTTTATCCAGATGAAAAACACGTATCCCGATATTTCTCTACTCCGACAACCCGCGATAGCTAACGACGGGTACGCTCCCCGCTGCGTACAAAATAAGTCGTACACTCATTGACAATTTTTTGCGTCCTACGCGAATAACTTTTTGCCAACATGCCGTGGCACACGTTCGGTAGTCTTCAATAATGAGTATCCTGATAACACTAATACTGTATCCAGTACGAATGCCAACAGCGGAACATCGGGCCTCCCAAAAACAGACCCGAGAATAGATGTAATAATATTAACCACTAGCGCTGAATTTAATCGCATGTTGTTTTATCATCGCGCATAACAGATTTTAATTCACCATGACACAATAAATATTGTGCAAACTCATTTTTCATGCCATCGAAATTCACGGCTGGCGTCCCTTCTGAATAATTATAATAAATATTCACATACTCTTCGCTACTAAAAAGTGCCTGTCGTTTTGCTGCTAACCCACGACCTTTTGCTGCAATATACTGGAAGCAGTGGCCGCTGGCGCCACAGCTCCGCCCACCATCAACAATATATATATCGGCAGCGTTAAACAACTGTTCCAGCCAGCACTGGCGAATCGTTCCGGCCGCACAAACCAAAAATAATGATGCGCTAATCATCCACCCGGATTTTTTTACCGATGTCATAGCCAGGAAAGCCATAAAGCACGCTGCCTGCAGGCACAAAACCAGTTCTTTATTCCCGGCAACCAAATGCCACTGGTTAAATACTAAGGTAATGAAAACTGAACTCAATGTTGCCAACAGTCGGGTTCTGAACCGCCTGGCAGGGAGAAGTAAAAATAATAATGAAATCGTCCCTGGCTTTAATAAAAAAACAACGGTATTAGCCTCTGCCATATCAATACTCAAACAATAACAAAAACTAATAAACAGATGAAAGATAATAGCAACAAAAATATAAGAAAAATAAAACATCCAACCTATTCTCATTGGTCTATCATCAACCACGTCATACTCCCTGTCAATATGAGAGATCAGATGATGAGAAATTTACCACCTTAATTCCCCTCAGATATATTTGCGACATTAATTCCAATAAATGAAATATTCACCATGCATATTTCGATGACACTAAGGCTTGTCATTTATCTGGTATAATGCTAACTACCCTGTAGAATAAATAAAAGGAATTTATTTCAAATAATGGAATGCAGAGATGAAAAAACATTATTCTGTCCAATATGAAACCGGGGATATCGTCTTTACCTGTATAGGTGCCGCGCTTTTCGGCCAGATATCCACCGCTTCACAGTGCTGGAGCAACCATGTTGGGATTATTATTGGTCATAATGGTGATGACTATCTGGTGGCGGAAAGTCGCGTCCCCCTCTCAACCGTCACCACGCTGTCACTGTTTATACAACGTTCAGCCGGACAACGTTACGCGGTTCGTCGCCTGTGCGGCGGCCTGACGGTCGAGCAGAAACTCGCCATCATGGAGCAGGTTCCCGCCCGGCTGAATAAGTTTTATCACACGGGGTTTAAATACGAGTCATCGCGCCAGTTCTGCTCGAAATTTGTGTTTGATATCTATAAAGAAGCATTGTGTATTCCGGTAGGCGATATTGAGACATTCGAAGAATTACTTCACAGCAATCCTGATGCGAAACTCGCCTTCTGGAAGTTCTGGTTTTTAGGTTCAATCCCGTGGGATCGTAAGACGGTGACGCCCGCCAGCCTGTGGCAACATCCCAATTTAGAATTAATTAGCGCCTGTGGAATTGAAACCCCTCAACGCGAGGCTGAGGGAGAATGATTTAGCGCAACCTTCCCCGCGCCAGATTGAGTCGGCTCTCGCTCATTTGCATCGCGTTCTGGCTAACGTGGCAATGCGTAATGGCGATAGCCAGCGCATCTGCGGCGTCTGCCTGCGGGTTAGCGGGAAGCTTCAGCAACGTACGAACCATATGCTGAACCTGGCTTTTCTCCGCGCTACCAATACCGACGACGGTTTGCTTCACCTGACGCGCCGCGTATTCAAACACGGGCAGTTCCTGATTGACCGCGGCGACAATCGCGACGCCGCGCGCCTGTCCCAGCTTGAGGGCTGAGTCGGCATTTTTCGCCATAAACACCTGTTCGATAGCAAAATAGTCCGGCTGGAACTGCGTGATGATTTCCGTCACGCCTGCGTATATAAGCTTCAAACGAGACGGCAAATCATCGACTTTGGTGCGAATACATCCGCTGCCCAGATAGGTCAGTTGTCTGCCTACCTGGCGGATAACGCCATAACCGGTAATGCGCGAGCCGGGGTCAATACCGAGAATAATCGACACGCTATACCCCCTGCCCGCCGGCGTTTAACAGCACCATTACAGGGTCGCCGCCACCTCATCAGAGATCTCACCGTTATGGTAGACTTCCTGAACATCGTCACAGTCTTCCAGCATATCGATCAGACGTAGCAGTTTCGGCGCGGTTTCCGCATCCATATCCGCTTTAGTTGACGGGATCATGGACACTTCGGCGCTGTCTGCTTTCAGACCCGCCGCTTCCAGCGCGTCACGCACTTTGCCCATCTCTTCCCAGGCAGTGTAAACATCAATCGCGCCATCATCATAGGTCACAACATCTTCCGCGCCGGCTTCCAGAGCGGCTTCCATGATGGTGTCTTCATCGCCTTTCTCAAAGGAGATGACCCCTTTCTTACTGAACAGGTACGCCACTGAGCCATCGGTACCCAGATTACCGCCGCACTTGCTGAAAGCATGACGCACTTCCGCTACGGTACGGTTACGGTTGTCGCTCAGACACTCAATCATAATGGCCGTGCCGCCAGGACCATAACCTTCATAGATGATGGTTTCCATGTTCGAGTCTTCATCACCACCCACACCGCGAGCGATGGCACGGTTCAGAGTGTCGCGGGTCATGTTGTTGGCCAGCGCTTTATCTACAGCCGCGCGCAGACGCGGGTTGGCATCCGGATCGCCGCCGCCCAATTTAGCTGCCGTTACCAGTTCACGAATAATTTTAGTGAAGATTTTACCGCGCTTGGCATCCTGCGCAGCTTTACGATGTCTGGTGTTGGCCCATTTACTATGACCTGCCATAAATATTTCCTCAAAAAAAGCGCGCCTTTTCAGGCGACGTTAATGACAAACTCTTCAATCGCTTGCCGGTTACTCCAGGACTTGGTAAGCGCCGCCGCGTCAGGCGCATCAAGCCACTGGTACGTCAGATGTTCAGTGAATATCACCTGCCGCTCATGCGGTAACGCAAGGCAGAACCAGAATTCTGTATTGTGCATGACGCCCGGCGCATAGCGATGACGTAAATGTGAAAAAATTTCAAACTCCACCGTACGTTGGCAGTCGATTAAGGTCAGTTGCTCTGCCGCAACATCAATCGTGACCTCCTCTTTGACTTCACGTACGGCGGCCTGCAACGCGGTCTCCCCTTCTTCTATGCTGCCAGTCACTGACTGCCAAAAATCCGGGTCATCGCGTCGCTGCAACATTAGCACCCGTTTCGTATCCTGCGCGAAAATAACCACCAGGACCGAAACGGGGCGCTTGTACACTTTATCCTTCACGCGACCTCGTTGTTGGCTGTTGGGTGACGCCGCGCATTGATGAGACTCCCCCTTGCGGGCCGCCGCGATATCACGCGAATGATGTCGTGTACATTGTTCATATCAGTTATTCTCGGCTTTCTTCACAACCTGAATCCCTAACTCCGTCAACGCTGCCTGGTTGGCGAAACTCGGCGCTTCGGTCATCAGACACGCGGCGGCGGTCGTTTTCGGGAAGGCGATAACATCACGAATATTGTCGGTGCCGGTCAACAGCATGGTCAGACGGTCCAGACCAAACGCCAGGCCCGCATGCGGCGGCGTACCGTATTTCAACGCATCCAACAGGAAGCCGAACTTTTCGCGCTGCTCCTGCTCATTGATACCGAGAATACCAAATACGGTTTGCTGCATTTCACCGTTGTGAATACGCACCGAACCGCCGCCCACTTCATAGCCGTTAATCACCATATCGTAAGCGTTAGCGACGGCTTCTTCCGGCGCAGTTTTCAGTTCAGACGCCGTCATGTCACGCGGGGCGGTGAACGGATGGTGCATCGCGGTCAGACCGCCTTCGCCGTCGTCTTCGAACATCGGGAAGTCAATCACCCACAGCGGCGCCCATTTGTCTTCGTCGGTCAGGCTCAGGTCTTTGCCCAGTTTCAGACGCAGCGCGCCCAGCGCATCGGCAACCACTTTTTTGTTATCTGCGCCGAAGAAGATCATGTCGCCGTCCTGCGCGCCGGTACGTTCAAGGATAGCCTCGACGATGTCGGCGGTCAGGAACTTGGCCACCGGACTGTTAATCCCGTCCAGACCTTTCGCGCGCTCGTTAACTTTGATATATGCCAGTCCTTTCGCGCCGTAGATCTTAACAAAGTTACCGTAATCGTCGATCTGCTTACGGCTAAGCTGTGCGCCGCCAGGCACACGCAGCGCTGCCACGCGGCCTTTCGGATCGTTAGCCGGGCCCGCGAAGACCGCGAACTCTACCGATTTCAGCAGGTCAGCGACATCTACCAGCTCCATCGGGTTACGCAGGTCTGGCTTGTCGGAACCGTAACGACGTTCCGCTTCGGCAAACGTCATTACCGGGAAATCCCCCAGATCCACGCCTTTCACTTCCAGCCACAAATGGCGCACCAGCGCTTCCATCACTTCGCGCACCTGTGGCGCGGTCATGAAGGAGGTCTCGACGTCGATCTGAGTAAACTCCGGCTGACGGTCAGCACGTAAGTCTTCATCACGGAAGCATTTGACTATCTGATAGTAACGGTCGAAACCGGACATCATCAGGAGCTGTTTGAACAGCTGCGGCGACTGCGGCAGCGCGTAGAATTTACCTTTGTGCACGCGCGAAGGCACCAGATAGTCGCGCGCGCCTTCCGGCGTGGCTTTGGTCAGCATCGGCGTTTCAATATCAAGGAAACCGTGATCGTCCATAAAACGACGCACCAGGCTGGTAATTTTGGCGCGAGTTTTCAGGCGCTGCGCCATTTCCGGACGACGCAAATCCAGATAGCGGTACTTGAGACGCGCCTCTTCGGTATTAACGTGGTTAGCGTCAAGCGGCAGTGAGTCTGCGCGGTTGATGATAGTGAGAGAGGACGCCAGCACTTCAATTTCGCCGGTCGCCATATCCGCATTGACGTTTTTCGCGTCACGCGCACGCACGGTGCCCGTAACCTGAATGCAGAACTCATTACGCAGTTCAGAGGCCAGCTTTAACGCGTCCGCACGATCCGGATCGAAGAACACCTGCACAATACCTTCGCGGTCGCGCATATCGATAAAGATCAGGCTGCCAAGATCACGACGACGGTTGACCCAACCACACAGAGTCACCTGCTGCCCCACGTGGGACAGACGTAGCTGTCCGCAATATTCTGTACGCATGAGATATCCCTTAACTTAGCCGCAGGCGGATTGTTGCCTGCCATGCAGGCGACGAAGTCGCAGCTTTAGCTGTATGTCACAACTGGATGAAAAAAGGCGGCTATTATACTGGAAATTCTGCCGCACGATAAGAGTCAATCCAGCATGGGAGCGATAACTTGCCCGTTTCATGCGGTATCGACACTTGGTTCATACTGACTGTACCCGGGTTTTTCACGCGGGTATTGCGTATGCTCACAAAAATTAACAATATTTGTCGCCGCTTTCCTCTTTAATCGCGCTTAAGGTGTAGTGAAATCCGCTATTTTTAGGAGAGTGATTATCATGCTGAAACTCAACGCGACCACAACCGCCCTGGTGGTTATTGATTTACAGGAAGGAATTCTTCCGTTTGCCGGCGGCCCGTATACGGCAAATGAGGTGGTCGCCCGCGCCGCGCGGCTGGCGGAAAAGTGTCGCGCCAACGGCTCACCCGTGGTTATGGTACGCGTCGGATGGTCTGATGATTATGCCGAAGCGTTAAAACAGCCGGTGGATGCCGCAACGCCTGCGCACGCATTGCCGGAAAACTGGTGGACCTGGCCTACGGCATTGGGTAAAAAGGACAGCGATCTGGAAGTGACTAAACGCCAGTGGGGCGCGTTTTACGGCACCGACCTGGAATTACAGCTTCGCCGCCGGGGTATCGACACCATCATATTGTGCGGGATCTCAACCAATATCGGCGTCGAATCCACAGCGCGTAACGCCTGGGAGTTGGGGTTTAACCTTATTATTGCCGAAGATGCCTGTAGCGCCGCCAGCAGTGAGCAGCATCAGAGCAGTATGACGCATATTTTCCCGCGCATTGGCCGGGTACGCAGCGTAGAGGATATTTTAAACGCCTTATGATCTACATTGGCTTGCCGCAATGGTCGCACCCGAAATGGGCGCGGCTCGGCATCACCAGTCTGGAAGAGTATGCCCGCCACTTTAATTGCGTGGAGGGCAACACCACGCTTTACGCGCTGCCGAAAGCGGAAATTGTCGATCGCTGGTATGCGCAAACTACGGACGATTTCCGTTTTTGCTTTAAATTTCCCGCGACCATTTCTCACCAGGCCGCTCTGCGCCATTGCGACGATCTGGTACAGGCGTTTTTTACCCGCCTGGCGCCGCTGGAAACACGTATTGGCCAATACTGGCTGCAGTTGCCCGCCGCTTTTGGACCGCGCGATCTCCCCGCCTTATGGCAGTTTCTTGATGCGCTCCCCGCCACGTTTACCTATGGCGTAGAAGTTCGTCATCCGTGTTTTTTTGACAAAGGAGAGGATGAACAGCGGCTCAATCGCGGGTTACACGCGCGCGGCGTAAACCGCGTGATCCTGGATAGTCGTCCGGTACATGCCGCCCATCCCCACAGCGAGGCCGTCCGCGACGCGCAGCGAAAAAAACCCAAAGTCCCGGTACATGCGGTCGTGACGGCCAGCCATCCGATGGTGCGTTTTATCGGTAGCGACAATATGGCGCAAAACCGTGAATTTTTCGCCGCCTGGTTGCAGAAACTCCCGCAGTGGCGGCAGACCACCACGCCTTTTCTGTTTTTACATACTCCGGATATCGCGCAGGCGCCGGAACTGGTGAATACGCTTTGGCATGATTTACGCAGCGTCTTACCGGAAATCGGCACTGCTCCGTCCATTCCACAGCAATCTTCTCTTTTCTGAAAATGCCCCCTATCATAGACAGTGCCATCAGCCATTTTAAAAGGGAGTTTGTATGGTAAGCGCGCTGTATGCCGTTTTGGGTGCGTTATTATTAATGAAGTTCTCTTTTAATGTCGTTCGCTTGCGAATGCAGTACCGTGTCGCCTATGGCGACGGCGGTTTTAGCGAATTGCAAAGCGCCATCCGTATTCATGGCAACGCGGTGGAATATATTCCTGTCGCGCTGGTGCTGCTGCTGTTTATGGAAATGAACGGCGCCGAAACGTGGATGGTGCATATCTGCGGCATCATTTTAATCGCCGGTCGGCTGATGCATTATTACGGTTTTCACCACCGTCTGTTCCGCTGGCGGCGGGCGGGGATGAGCGCTACCTGGTGCGCATTGTTGCTGATGGTGCTGGCAAACCTGTGGTATATGCCCTGGGAGTTGGTTTTCTCCCTGTATTAGCGCACAATATGCGCCTTTATTTTTCCCGGATGTATACGTTATGTCTCACCGCGACACGCTTTTTTCTGCGCCTATCGCCCGTCTCGGCGACTGGACTTTTGATGAACGAGTAGCCGAAGTTTTCCCCGACATGATTCAGCGTTCGGTACCAGGCTACTCCAACATCATCTCCATGATTGGCATGTTGGCTGAACGCTTTGTGCAGCCGAACACGCAGGTCTACGATCTGGGCTGCTCGCTGGGTGCCGCGACGCTGTCTGTTCGGCGTAATATCCGCCATGAGCATTGTCGCATTATCGCCGTCGATAACTCCCCGGCCATGATTGAACGCTGCCGCCGTCATATTGATGCGTATAAAGCGCCTACGCCGGTTGAAGTCGTTGAAGGCGATATCCGCGATATCACTATTGAAAACGCCTCGATGGTGGTGCTGAATTTTACCCTGCAATTCCTTGAACCTGCCGAACGCCAGGCATTGCTGGATAAGATTTACCTGGGGTTGAATCCCGGCGGCGCGCTGGTACTGTCGGAAAAATTTAGCTTTGAAGACGCGAAAGTGGGCGAGCTGTTATTCAACATGCACCACGATTTTAAACGCGCTAATGGGTACAGCGAACTGGAGATCAGCCAGAAGCGCAGTATGCTGGAAAACGTGATGCTCACCGACTCGGTGGAAACACATAAAGCGCGCCTGCGTAAGGCGGGTTTCGAACACAGCGAACTGTGGTTCCAGTGCTTTAATTTCGGGTCGCTTGTCGCGTTAAAAGCCGGAGTTGCCGCATGATCGAGTTTGGTAACTTTTATCAGCTCATTGCTAAAAATCACCTCTCCCACTGGCTGGAAACATTGCCCGCGCAGATTGCCGCCTGGCAACGCGAGCAGCAGCATGGCTTGTTTAAACAGTGGTCGAACGCGGTAGAATTTTTACCGGAAATTACGCCCTGGCGGCTGGATTTACTGCACAGCGTCACGGCGGAAAGCGAAACGCCGCTCAGCGAAGGTCAGCTAAAGCGTATTGATACATTGCTGCGTAATCTGATGCCGTGGCGTAAAGGCCCGTTCTCGCTTTATGGCGTAGATATTGATACCGAATGGCGCTCCGACTGGAAGTGGGATCGCGTACTGCCGCATCTGTCAGATTTAACTGGCCGGACGATCCTTGATGTCGGCTGCGGCAGCGGCTATCACCTGTGGCGGATGATTGGCGCAGGCGCACATCTGGCGGTCGGCATCGATCCTACGCAGCTTTTCCTCTGCCAGTTTGAGGCGGTGCGTAAACTGTTGGGTAACGATCAGCGCGCGCATCTGCTGCCGTTGGGCATTGAACAACTCCCGGCGCTGAAAGCATTTGATACCGTCTTCTCGATGGGGGTGCTTTATCACCGTCGCTCGCCGCTGGAGCATCTGTGGCAGTTAAAAGATCAGTTGGTCAACGAGGGTGAACTGGTACTGGAAACGCTGGTCGTCGACGGCGACGAAAATACCGTTTTGGTGCCCGGGGATCGCTACGCGCAGATGCGTAATGTCTATTTTATTCCTTCCGCGCCGGCATTAAAAAAATGGCTGGAAAAATGCGGCTTTATTGATGTGCGTATCGCTGACGTTTGCGTCACTACCACCGAAGAGCAGCGCCGTACCGAGTGGATGGTTACCGAGTCGCTGGCCGATTTCCTTAACCCGAACGATCGCAGCAAGACGGTGGAAGGCTATCCCGCCCCGCAGCGCGCGGTGCTGATTGCGCGTAAACCGTGATGGATTGCCGAATGACCGTTACGTATAGCACCGTTTCTCCAAAATAGTTCAAGTTGCAGCAAGGCGGCAACGCAGCAAATCCCCGGGAACGTAGGTAGCTACGTGACCGGGGTGCGCGAGGCGGCCAACGCTGCTGCGGCTTGAAATATGAAGGAGAAAAAAAGGCCCCTGTTGAATTGGCAGGGGCCTGGTACGAGCAAGCATCATATTGGGCGACATGATGCAACGGTAAAAATCATTTGGCCTGATGGCGAACAATGATTCCTTTCATTTCAGCGACCGCCGCACCCTCTACCCTATAGCGAGAATACTCGTCCGCCTGTATATCGGCAGACATCGATAACCCCTGATTGCGATAGCGCATCGGCGAAGGCAGTAAGACTCCGGCGGAACTGTGTACTTCCCGTACTCCGGCATCGAGGAAATTCTGCAGGTTATTTGCACGAACCCCCGCACCAGCCATAATGATTGGAGCATCCCCCTGGGCAATAAGTTCCATAATTATTGATAAACCTTGCGCCGCATCGGCTTTTTGCCCGGAAGTCAGTACTCTTGATACGCCTGCGTCAGCCAGATTCTTTAGCGCATTGAAGGGATTAGCGCACATATCGAAGGCGCGGTGGAATGTCACTGCCAGCGGTCCGGCCGCCGCCATTATTTTTTCCATTCGCGACATATCGACATCCCCATCAACGGTCAACACGCCAGTAACCAGCCCAGGAAACCCCAACTCTCTGACGAGGCGGATATCTTCCAGCATGGCGGCAAATTCGCCGTCAGTGTAGTAAAAATCCCCGCCACGAGGACGAATAATCGGATGTACGGGAATCGTAATATGCTCGCGCACGCTGCGTAAGACGCCCAGCGAAGGCGTAAGCCCGCCTTCTTTCGGCGCGGCGCACAGTTCGATACGATCCGCGCCGTTTCGCTGCGCGGTGAGCGCGCATTCCATGCTGTAACAACAGATCTCAAGTAACGCCATATTCACTCCGCTCGGCAGGTTAATGGGCCGCCTGTTCGCTGGCGACAATCGCTTCAATCGACCATGGATGAAATTTTACCGTGATGCGGCCATCGGTCACGGCCAGCGTAGGGTTTGGCAAACGTTCATGCTCGCCCTGTGGCGAACTGGTTTTAACCACGATCCCCGGCTGACTAAGCCCCTCATCCGACAACAACGCCAGCGCCCGCGCGTTCAAGGTCTCCGGCTCGCCGGGCAGCACGATTTCAATATGCTCCCACCCTTCGTGTGGATAGCGTTTTTCTCCCGGCCACGGTAATTCAATAACAGAAAACCGCCAGTGTTCCACACATACCGGTTCATGCAGTTTAAACAGACAAATCGGCCTGCCGTTGATGATATTTTCCGACAGTAGCTCGCCGCATTGTTCAAAACCGCGACGCCAACGCTCCGCCGTCGTATTCTGGTGACAGCGCAATGAAATGTGATCGGCCTCAAGGGCGCTAATCTGCAGACCAAGGCGAGTGGAAAGTTCTCTGAACGCCAGAGTGAATCGCGGTAAATCTGCGGAAATATCATGCAGTTCATCAATGTGTTGCCAGTTCGCCATATCAGGACGCTCTTCTTGCTGTGAAAACCGCTAATTTACGCTGTTGCGCCCCGGCAACCAACCTTTGATTTGGTTGGGCGTTTATTGAATGCTTATGCAGATTATTGTTGCGTATATTTCAGGCGACGCGCCGCGCGCGCAATGCTGACGCCAACGGGCATTTGCAGTATACTCCCGCCCTAATTCTTAAACTGGCGCGGGCAATACAGTCCGCTTCATAAACGTAAGGTATTCCGGTGAATATTCAGGCTCTTCTCTCAGAAAAAGTTAGTCAGGCCATGATTGCTGCAGGCGCGCCTGCAGATTGCGAGCCCCAGGTTCGTCAGTCAGCCAAAGTTCAGTTCGGCGACTATCAGGCCAACGGCATGATGGCAGTTGCGAAAAAACTGGGTATGGCCCCCCGACAACTTGCAGAGCAGGTGCTGACTCATCTGGATCTCAGCGGCATCGCCAGCAAGGTTGAAATCGCCGGCCCTGGCTTTATCAATATTTTCCTCGAACCGGCTTTTCTCGCTGAACAGGTGCAACAGGCGCTGGCCTCCGAACGTCTGGGCGTTTCTCAGCCGACTCGTCAGACGATTGTCGTCGACTACTCCGCGCCCAACGTCGCGAAAGAGATGCACGTCGGTCATCTACGCTCCACGATTATCGGCGATGCGGCAGTACGCACGCTGGAGTTTCTGGGCCATCATGTTATTCGCGCTAACCACGTCGGCGACTGGGGCACCCAGTTCGGTATGCTTATCGCCTGGCTGGAAAAACAGCAGCAGGAAAACGCGGGCGACATGGCGCTGGCGGATCTCGAAGGATTCTACCGCGATGCGAAAAAGCATTATGACGAAGATGAAGCGTTTGCCGAGCGCGCGCGTAACTACGTCGTCAAATTGCAGAGCGGTGATACCTATTTCCGTGAGATGTGGCGTAAGCTGGTTGATATCACGATGACGCAAAACCAGATCACCTATGATCGTCTGAACGTCACTCTGACGCGTGACGATGTGATGGGCGAAAGTCTGTATAATCCGATGCTGCCGGGCATCGTCGCCGATCTGAAAGCCAAAGGCCTGGCGGTTGAAAGCGAAGGCGCAACGGTGGTTTTCCTTGATGAGTTTAAAAACAAGGAAGGCGACCCGATGGGCGTCATTATTCAGAAGAAAGATGGCGGTTATCTGTATACCACTACCGATATCGCCTGCGCCAAATACCGTTACGAAACGCTGCACGCCGACCGCGTGCTCTACTACATTGACTCCCGTCAGCACCAGCACCTGATGCAAGCCTGGACCATTGTGCGCAAAGCCGGTTATGTGCCGGATTCCGTTCCGCTGGAACACCACATGTTCGGCATGATGTTGGGTAAAGACGGTAAACCGTTTAAAACTCGCGCGGGCGGTACGGTGAAACTGGCGGACCTGCTGGATGAGGCGCTGGAGCGCGCGCGTCGTCTGGTGGCGGAGAAGAACCCGGATATGCCGGCTGACGAGCTGGAAAAACTGGCTAACGCCGTCGGTATTGGCGCGGTGAAATACGCCGATCTGTCAAAAAACCGCACCACTGACTATATCTTCGACTGGGATAATATGTTGGCTTTCGAAGGCAATACCGCTCCTTATATGCAGTATGCCTATACGCGTGTGCTGTCTGTTTTCCGTAAAGCGGACATCGACGAGCAGGCGCTGGCGAGCGCGCCGGTTATCATTAGCGAAGATCGCGAAGCGCAGCTCGCTGCCCGTCTGCTGCAGTTTGAAGAAACCCTGACGGTGGTCGCGCGTGAAGGTACGCCGCACGTCATGTGCGCGTATCTGTATGACGTCGCCGGGCTGTTCTCCGGCTTCTACGAGCACTGCCCTATTCTCAGCGCCGAGAATGACGCGGTTCGCAATAGCCGCCTAAAACTGGCGCAACTGACGGCGAAAACGCTGAAACTGGGTCTGGATACGTTGGGTATCGAAACCGTAGAACGCATGTAAACGCGCCGTCGTTAACATCATCAGGCCTGACTCCGGGTAACGGACTCAGGCCTTTTTATTGCCACAGCGGTATATCTGTAACAAATCACAAGGAATGACACATTTCTATAGAGAGATGGAACATCTTTTACCTGTGCTGGCGCTGACCGCCCCGTATCATTAGGCGGCGGATTGTTCAGGTACAGGTAATGACTTTTAAAGACTTTGATGCGGAAGAGAAACTCTTCCTGAGACGTGTGATTGTGGCGTTTGGTGTAGTGGTTGTCTGCTTTGGTATCCTGATCTTCAACCTCTATAACTTGCAAATCCGCCAGCACCACTACTACACCACCCGTTCGAATGAGAACGATATCAAGATGCTACCCGTTGCGCCCACGCGCGGCATCATTTACGATCGCAACGGCATTCCGCTGGTGCGTAACGTAACCTGGTATGATATCGCGGTTACGCCCTATAAAATTGCCGATATGGATGCGCTGCTAAAACAGCTCACCCCTATTGTTGATCTCTCCCCCGATGATATTGCCGACTTTCGCCATGCGCTAAAATCCAGTAGCCGCTATCGTCCGGTGGTGCTCAAAAACGCGCTAACGGATGTTGAAATCGCACGCTTTGCGGTCAATCAGTTTCATTTCAACGGCGTCACGATCAATAGCTATCAGGATCGGCAGTATCCTTACGGCGCGGAGCTGGCGCATGTTCTCGGTTACGTGTCAAAGATAAACGATAACGACCTTAAAGCGCTGGATAAAAAAGGGCTGGCAGAGAATTACGCGGCGGACCATAACATCGGTAAACAGGGGATTGAGCGTTACTACGAAAACGATCTTCATGGCAAAACCGGTTATCAGGAGGTCGAGGTGGATAATCACGGGCGTATTGTCCGCCTGCTGAAAGACGTTCCTCCCATCGCGGGTAAGAATATTCACCTGACGCTGGATCTCCATTTACAAGAGTACATTGAAAGTTTGCTGGCCGGGCAGCGTGCTGCCGTACTGGTTGAAGATCCGCACGATGGTTCAGTGCTGGCGATGGTATCTATGCCCAGCTACGACCCGAACCCCTTTGTAAAAGGCATTAGCTATCAGGATTACGGCAAACTGCTGCACGATAAAAATCTGCCGCTGATCAACCGCGTGACGCAAGGGCTTTATCCCCCGGCGTCAACGGTTAAACCCTATATGGCGATGTCCGCGCTGTTATGCGGGATTATTACGCCGCAAACCACCTTCTTTGGCGCGCCAACCTGGACGCTTCCCGGCACGCAGCGGCATTACCGGGACTGGAAAAAAACCGGACACGGTATGCTGGATGTCACTAAAGCGATTGAGGAATCTGCGGATACCTTTTTCTATCAGGTTGCTTATATGATGGGTATTGACCGTATCGACACGATGTTGTCTCAGTTCGGCTATGGCAAACCGACGGGGATCGACCTTAATGAAGAGTATGACGGGCTGCTTCCCAGCCGCGCATGGAAACAGCGGGTCCATAAAAAAGCCTGGTATCAGGGCGATACCATCTCTGTCGGCATCGGCCAGGGCTACTGGATTGCCACCCCCATCCAGATGGTAAAAGCGATGGTGGCGCTCATCAACAACGGTAAGGTGATTGCCCCTCACCTGTTACTCAATGAAGAGAGCGGCAAAACGGTGGTTCCGTATCGCCCTTCAGGAACACCGGCACAGATAGCCGATCCGGCGTCGCCATACTGGGGACTGGTGCGTCAGGCGATGTACGGCATGGCGAATGCACCCAACGGAACGGGCTATAAGTTCTTTCACACCGCGCCCTACGGCATTGCGGCCAAAAGCGGCACGTCGCAGGTGTTTAGCCTGAAAGAAAATCAGACCTACAATGCGAAAATGATCCCCATTCGCCTGCGCGATCATGTGTTTTATACCGCTTTTGCACCGTATAAAAACCCTAAGGTCGCTATTGCCTTGATTCTGGAAAACGGCGGAAGCGACGGCGTTACCGCCGCGCCCATCATGCGAAAAATCCTTGACCACCTGTTTGATCCACAGGCTGATACCACACAGTCGGGTCAGGCGCCATAGTCAAATAAGCAAAGCGCCATCAGACAAGGATACGACCGGAATATCCGCATACATCAGAAATAGTTACGCAGATATTCCGTCAAACACAGCATAGCCATCGCCTGCCCGTAAGGCATAGAGGTCAACGGAATATGACGGTAAAAATCGAGATCGTGGCCCATGCCAGTGCCAAATGACGTTTGCAGCAGTTCACCTTCCGGCGAGATATGTTTCACTATCCCCCGAATAGCTTTTTCCGCCACCTGCGCATAGTGCCGCCCGACATAGCGTTTGCGCACCGCTTTAAGAATACCGTAGGCAAAACCCGCCGTCGCCGACGCCTCAAGATAAGAGTGCGGATCGTCAAGCAGCGTATGCCACAAACCGCTTTCATCCTGACATTTCGCCAGCGCGGCGATCTGCGCATTCAGTACCTGGACCAGGTAACGGCGCACGGCATTATTTTCCGGCAAGTCCAGCAGTTCAAGAAAATCCGGGATCACAATGGTCAGCCAACTGTTGCCGCGCGCCCAGCGAGCGTTAGCGAAGTTATGATGACCGTCATAGCTCCAGCCGTGGAACCACAGCCCCGTCTCTTTATCCATCAAATTCTGCACGTGTAGCAGGAACTGATAGGTTGCCTCTTCCACATATTCCGGCCGGTTCAGCAGCTTACCGATTTTCGCCAGCGGCAGCACCGTCATCATTAGCGTGTCGTCCCACATCTGCTGATGATTTTCCTCCGCCAGCGTGATGTGCTGCATTCCACCGTGATCGGTTCGGGGCATTTCATTCATCGCCCATTCGGCCCACGTTTCCAGCCACGGTAAATACGCTGGATTACGCGTCTCTTCATAGCGATACGCCAGCGTTAAAAATGGCGCCATCGTATTAACGTTTTTCGTCGTCGCGCCTTCCGCAAAACGATCGGCAAACCAGTCATCAATGATCTTACGCATCGTCTGGTCGCCGGTCTGTTGGTAATAGTGATACATTCCGTACAGGCCCACGCCGTGCGTCCACTCCCATCCGGCCCAGCCTTTAGTATCGATCACGCGTCCGTCGTCCAGTCGCAATAAAAATTCGCCTGTCTCATCTTTAATATTGACCAGGTTATGCGTCACCTTTTGCACCAGGGCTTTTAGTTCATCTCTGGCGATAAAATGCTCAGGCTGACGCAATAGCGGACTGTGTTTGACTGGATAAACCATCATTTGCTTAACCTCTGTGTAATGTCGAATTCAGTGCTGCGTGCAGTTTTACCGCCGACGCAGTCGATTCGCTACAGTAAAAGCTAAGCTGGGCGGAAACCTTTTTGTTTCTGCCATTGCCAGAGCGTAAATGGCAAAAACGCAAAGAGTTCGGCAACCTACCTCACCATTTTATAAAACGGTGTTTCTATTTATTCAAAAAGAGAGTCAGGTCTGTTACCTGGTAAAGAAAGGGGCGGTTAGCGGTAGTTCACAATCACCTGATTGCTCCGCACTTTTAACGCCGGGATAAGTCGGCCGCCGCCGGGGACTTCCCAGACAAAGCGGAGCGGCTCGACTGCGGGAACATGAGCAAAACCGTGGGTCGTGCCACTCTGACCATCAAGTTCTACGCAACGGGACTGGGAACATAAACGTACCCGTAAGCCCGCGGGGGTCGGGCCATTCAGTTCATAACGCCAGGCGACCAACGTCATCACACCGGAAACCGGCTGACGCGCCGACAATGGCGAAGACGATGCGGAAACGCCCCGGTAATTTAAGGTTACGCCCATACCGCTATCCTGCCACGCGCCTTCGCCTGCGGCCTGAACCGTCAGGGGAAAGAGCAACAACGCCAGCCATTTACGCATTATTTTCCTCCAATGGTCGCCGTCATGCGGATATGACGGTTATCGGAAAGCTCAAGGTTCGACAACACCACCAGCTGCGGTAAACTGCGCCGCAAAAAGCGGGACAATAATGGACGTAGCGCATGGTTAACCAGTAATACCGGCGGCGCGCCAAGCATCTCCTGGCGAGAAAGCGCCTCTTGCGTCTGCGCCAGCAGGCGATCCGCCAACCCCGGCTCAAGTCCACCGCCGCCCTGCAATGCCTGAAGCAGCAAACGCTCCAGCGCGGTATCCAGGCCAATCACCTGCACTTCTTCATTACCGGGGAACCACTGTTGCGTAATCGCTCGTCCTAATGCCACGCGTACCACGGCGGTTAATTCATGCGGATCGCTTTGTAACGGCGCATGTTCCGCCAGCGTTTCCAGAATGGTGCGCATATCGCGAATCGGGACTTTTTCCGCCAGTAAGTTTTGCAGGACTTTATGTAAAGTCGTGAGGGTCACGACGCCGGGGACCAGATCTTCCGTGAGTTTAGGCATCTCCTGAGAGACACGATCCAACAGTTGCTGCGCTTCCTGGCGGCCAAACAGTTCGGCGGAGAATTGGCCAATCAAGTGGTTAAGGTGCGTCGCCACAACGGTACTGGCTTCAACAACGGTAAAGCCCTGAATTTGCGCCTGCTCTTTCAGGGCGCTTTCAATCCAGATGGCATCAAGGCCAAAAGCTGGATCGACGGTTTTCTCACCCGGTAGCGTTCCCGCCGCCGTGCCGGGGTTAATAGCCAGCCAGCGTCCCGGATAGGCGTCCCCGCTGCCAATCTCTACCCCTTTCATCAAAATACGGTAGCGCGCAGGCTGTAAATCCATATTGTCGCGAATATGGACAACCGGCGGCAGGAACCCCATATCCTGAGCGAATTTTTTACGAATACTGCGAATACGTCCGAGCAATTCGCCATCCTGTTGAAAATCCACCATCGGGATCAGGCGGTAGCCCACTTCCATCCCCAGTGAATCCTCAAGCTGTACGTCATTCCAGGTGGCTTCGACCACCGAGTTATTTTCCGGCATTTTTACCGGCTGCGGCTCCTCCGGCGCTTTTTCTTCACGCCCGCGCAGCCACCATGCCAGGCCGAGCAAAGCGGCGGTAAAGAGTAAAAATACCAGGTTAGGCATTCCTGGCACCATGCCAAGCAGCCCCAGCACCGCCGCCGCCAGCAGCATCACCCTTGGATTACTGAACAGTTGGCCAACCATCTGCTCGCCTACATCCTGATCGGTACTGACGCGGGTCACAATGACGCCCGCCGCCGTGGAGATAACCAGCGCCGGGATCTGGGCGACCAGGCCGTCGCCAATGGTCAGCAGGGTGTAGCTTTCCGCCGCGCTGCCTATGCTCATTCCGTGCTGCAATACGCCGACCAGCAGCCCGCCTACCACGTTAATGACCATGATGAGAATACCGGCGATGGCGTCGCCGCGCACAAATTTACTTGCCCCGTCCATCGAGCCGTAGAAATCGGCTTCCTGAGTGACTTCCGAACGCCGTTTTTTGGCCTCGTCTTCACCAATCAGACCGGCATTAAGATCGGCGTCAATCGCCATTTGCTTGCCGGGCATACCGTCCAGCACAAAGCGCGCGCCGACTTCGGCAATACGTCCGGCGCCTTTGGTGATGACCATGAAGTTGATAATGACGAGGATGATAAAAACCACAATCCCGATCGCGAAGTTACCGCCGACCAGGAAATGACCAAACGCCTCCACCACCTTTCCCGCCGCCGCCGCGCCGGTATGCCCTTCCATCAAAATAATGCGCGTTGAGGCTACGTTAAGCGCCAGACGCAGTAGCGTGGTAAACAGCAGAATGGTCGGAAACGCGGCAAAATCCAGAGTACGCTGGGTAAACATCGCCACCAGCAGCACCATAATCGATAGCGCAATATTAAAGGTAAACAATAAGTCGAGGATAAAAGCAGGTAGCGGCAGCACCATCATCGACAAAATCAGCAGAATGAGGATCGGCCCGGCAAGAATTTGCCATTGCGTCGATTTCAGGTTGCTGGGCAGGCGCAGCATCGCGACCAGATTAGCCATCAGTATTCTTCTCGTTCATAAAATCCAGCGCTTCTGGCACCGGAAGGTTCTCAGGTTGTGGAGGACGTTGCCCGCCCGCAAGCCGCCAGCGTTTAAGCTGCCAGACCCAGGCCAACACTTCCGCAACGGCAGCATATAACTGCCCGGGAATTTGCTGACCGATTTCGGCGTGGCGATATAATGCCCGCGCCAGCGGCGGCGCTTCTAAAGTGGGAACCCGATGTTCAGCGCCGATCTCGCGAATGCGCAGCGCTATTAATCCAGCCCCCTTCGCGACCACTTTCGGCGCGCTCATTTTGTTTTCGTCATACTGCAGCGCCACGGAATAGTGCGTCGGGTTAGTGACAATGACGTCCGCTTTCGGCACATCTTCCATCATGCGGCGCTGCGCGGCGGCGCGTTGCATCTGGCGAATTTTGCCCTTAACATGCGGATCGCCTTCGCTCTCTTTAAATTCGTCGCGAATGTCCTGTCGCGACATGCGTAATTTTTTCAGGTGGCTAAAGATCTGGAAAAACACGTCAAATCCCACCATCGGAATCACGCCCAGTACCACCAGTAACGCGCAGAGTCCAACCAGATCCAGCGCATTCCCCATTGCGACGATCGGCGACTCCGCCATCAGACGCATCATTTGCGGCCAGTTATGCCAGAGATAAAAGCCGGTAACGCAGCCGACCAGCGTGGATTTCAACACCGCTTTTAGCAGTTCCGCGCCGGTCTGCGCCGAAAACATGCGCTTAATTCCCGGCAGCGGGTTTAATTTAGAAAATTTTGGCTGTAGCGACTTACCGCTAAAAATCAGGCCGCCAAGCATAACCGGCGAGATAAGCGCCACCAGCACCACGCCCGCGATGAGCGGTAGCAGTGCCATCATCGCCGCTTTAATCAGCAAAATTATCTGCCCCAGGATCAGGTTAGGATCGTTTACCATACGGTGATCGAAGTGCAGGCCTGCTGAGAGCATTCCCGCCAGCTGCCGCGCTAACGACTCGCCGCCGAACCAAATAATACAAACGCCCACCAGCAATATCAGCAGTGAGGTCAGTTCTCTGGAACGGGGGATCTGCCCTTCTTCCCGCGCTTTTTCAAGTCGGTGGGGTGTGGGGGCTTCTGTTTTGTCGTCGTCGCTCTCTTCTGCCACGCAGCAAACCCTGGATAGATTGATAAGCGAGAATGATGCCAGAACCGCTTTACGCCAATGGGCAGAGTAAGCGGTAAAAAAGGCGGGGTTTATGGCGTTAATAGAGATAGCCGGATACGATAAGAAAGTCTCGTATCCGACCTGGTTGACGGATTCGGACCCGATAAGCGCAGCGCCATCAGGTCAAAAAAACTTAAAAGCCAAGACTGTCCAGCAGGTCGTCCACCTGATCCTGACTGGCGACGACGCCAGCTTTCGAGGTATCTACCTGCGGGCCGTTAAGTAAGCTTTCGTTCTCGCGTTTTGGTCGCGCGCTCTGTTCCGGGATGTTTTCCAGCAGCACCATTAACAACTGGCGTTCAATCTCCTGAATCACGTCCATCATGCGTTTGATCACCTGACCCGTCAGATCCTGGAAATCCTGCGCCATCATGATGTCCAGCAGTTGCGCGTTAGTAAAGCTGGTATGACCCGGGACATCCCTGAGAAACTGGCGCGTATCCGTCACCAGTTCACGGGCGTCGGAAAGCTCGATCGGATTGTCAAACCACTCGTCCCAACGTTGGGTTAGCGCTTTCGCCTCTTTTTCCATCGCATCCTGATGCGGCTGCGAGGCTTCGACACTGTTTAGCGCGCGTTCCGCCGCCTGCGCCGTCATCTGGACGACGTAATCCAGACGGTCGCGCGCATCAGGGATCGCCTCCGCCGCTTCGGCAATCGCCTGGTCCAGTCCCAGTTCACGCAGGCTGTCGCGCAGCATTCGGGTCAGACTACCGATGCGCGCAATGATGTCTCCTGCTGAGCCTTCATCAGCAGGCTTGATAGATGGTTGCATCATCATCGCATCCTCACATGCCCAGTTTCTCAAAGATTTTGTTGAGCTTCTCTTCCAGAGTCGCTGCGGTGAACGGTTTTACGACATAACCGCTGGCGCCAGCCTGTGCGGCGGCGATAATATTCTCTTTCTTGGCTTCCGCCGTGACCATCAACACGGGTAACGCCGACATGGCGCTATCGGCGCGAATGGTTTTCAGCAGCTCCAGGCCATCCATATTCGGCATGTTCCAGTCGGAGATAATAAAACCAAAGCCGCCCGCCTGGAGCTTGTTCAGCGCATCGACGCCGTCTTCGGCCTCTTCCACATTGTTAAATCCAAGCTCTTTTAAGAGGTTGCGCACGATACGACGCATAGTCGAAAAGTCATCCACAACCAAAAATTTAAGCTCTTTATCCGCCATAAAATACTACTCCTGGTTCAAATACGTATCGCCTGTCCGGCACTGATTTTCGCCAGCATCTGCTGGCTTACCTGGCTAAGATCGACCACTTCGCTTACGCCACCCATATTGATGGCCTCGCGCGGCATGCCGAACACCACACAACTTGCTTCGTTTTGCGCAATGGTCCAGGCGCCAGCCTGGTACATCGCTAACATTCCAGCGGCGCCATCGTTGCCCATCCCCGTAAGAATGACGCCTACGGCGTTGCGCCCCGCGTGTTTCGCCACCGAATGAAACAGCACATCCACGGAAGGCCGATGCCGGTTTACCGGCGGGCCATCATGAATTTTGATTTGATAATTCGCCCCGCTACGCGCCAGCTCCATATGCTTGTCGCCGGGCGCAATGTAGGCATGACCTGGCAATACGCGTTCGCCGTCCTCCGCCTCCTTCACGCTGATTTGACAGAGTTTATTCAGACGCTCGGCAAACGAGCGGGTAAAGCCAGGCGGCATATGCTGCGTAATAATCACTGCCGGACTGGAAAGCGGCAGCGGTTGCAGCACATGTCGGATAGCTTCAGTACCGCCCGTTGAAGCACCGATAGCAATCAGTTTCTCCGAACTGAGGAGCGGACCGGCTTTTAAGGTTGCCGGGGCCGCCATCGGTTTATGTGCGGCGATGCGGGCCCGCGCGGCGGTACGCACTTTTTCGGCGATCATCTCGCTATACGACAGCATACCTTCACGAATGCCAAGCTGCGGTTTAGTGACAAAATCGATGGCCCCCAACTCCAGCGCCCGTAGCGTCACTTCGGAACCTTTACCGGTCAGCGAAGAGACCATCACCACCGGCATCGGTCGCAGGCGCATCAGTTTTTCCAGAAAATCGAGGCCGTCCATACGCGGCATCTCAACGTCCAGGGTCAATACGTCCGGATTAAATTTTTTGATGAGATCCCTGGCGACCAACGGGTCCGGCGCAGTCGCCACCATCTCCATGTCGCTATGGCTATTAATAATTTCAGTCATGATTTGGCGCATTAGCGCAGAATCATCAACTGACAATACCCTGATTTTACTCATGCTTTATCCTTACTTAGCGCATACACCGTCTGTCCGCGCAGGCTAAACTCGCGCACGAGGTTGCTAAAGTTTTCTGAGTGACCGGCAAACAACAGTCCGTCAGGTTTAAGGAGTGGAACAAAACGGCGCAGAATGTCCTCCTGAGTCGTTTTATCAAAATAGATCATGACGTTACGGCAAAAAATCGCGTCAAAGGGACCGGGTACGTTGTACTGCTTTTCCAACAAATTAACGGAGGAAAATTCAACATAATTGGCCAGTTCCTGACGCACGCGCACCAGTCCTTCATGCGGCCCCGTACCGCGCATGAAGTAACGTTGTAGCTGCTGCGGCGATAACGTTTTCAGTTCGCTGAGGCGATAAATACCGCTTCTCGCTTTTTCCAGCACTTCAGTATCAATATCGCTGGCGAATACTTTCCAGCGACCGGGGGCCATCCCCAACGCATCCGCCAGCGTAATGGCGATACTGTAAGGTTCTTCTCCTGTCGATGCCGCCGCACTCCAGACGCGGTACTCGCCGTGGCGGCGACGCGCATGTTCCGCAAGGATGGGAAAATGGTGCGCCTCGCGAAAAAAAGCGGTCAGGTTGGTAGTCAGAGCGTTGATAAAAGCCTGCCACTCAGCGCTGTTTTGATTAGCCTCCAGCATACTGAGATAACGGCCAAAATCATCCAGTCCCAGGGCACGCAGCCGACGGACCAGGCGGTTATAAACCATATCCCGCTTATGGTCGGCCAGCACGATCCCTGCGCGCTGGTAGATTAATTGACATATCCGACGAAAATGCGCGTCGGACAGCGCGAGGCGCTGTGTCATCTGTAACAATACTGACGTTTGCCCGGGGGGCAGAGATGATGTCATAGCGCCTTCTTAATCACATTCAAAGTACAACGGGCGCGCCCTGCGGCAGCGCCATGCTTCCCGTATTACACATTTTTTGCTTTTATCTATGCGAACCAGACGAAAGGGATCGGCGGGTTCGCAAATTAATCGATAACCGACAGCACACAGCGCACGTCGATCAGAAGGTTTCCCAGTTCGCATCATCCCCGGCGGCTAAGGGCCGCGGCGTATTGCCGGACTGAGCGTCCACTGATAAACGCATCTCAGGTTTATTTACCGCCAGCGGTCGCGATGCCAGGCGGAAAGCCGATACCGCCTGGGTCAGACGGCTGGCCTGCTCTTCCAGCGCGGCGGCGGCCGCTGCGGATTCCTGAACCAGCGAGGCGTTCTGTTGCGTTACGCGATCCATTTCGGAAACGGCCAAAGCGACCTGATCGATACCCCGGCTTTGCTCATCCGAGGCGGAGGCGATTTCGCCCATGATATCCGTGACGCGTGTAACGGCATTGACGATGTCAGTCATGGTTTCCCCGGCGCTTTCCACCAGCACTGAACCGGTATCGACACGCGAGACGGAATCTTCAATCAACGCTTTTATTTCTTTCGCCGCCTGGGCGCTGCGGCTGGCCAGATTACGCACCTCGCCTGCCACGACCGCAAAACCGCGCCCCTGCTCTCCCGCGCGCGCCGCTTCTACCGCCGCGTTCAGCGCCAGAATGTTAGTTTGGAAGGCAATACCGTCGATAACGCTGATAATGTCAGCGATTTTTTTCGAACTGTCGGCAATTTCGTGCATAGTGTTTACTACGCCGTCGACCACTTTGCCGCCATGACGCGCGGTCTCGGAGGCGCTTTGCGCCAGTTGCGAAGCCTGACGGGCGTTATCGGCGTTTTGCTTCACGGTGGCCGTCAGTTGTTCCATGCTGGCCGCCGTCTCCTCCAGAGCGGAGGCTTGCTGTTCGGTACGGGAAGAGAGGTCGGTATTACCGGCGGCAATTTCACTGGTGCCGGAATAAATCGCATCCGAACCTTCACGAACCTGCGTCACGGTGTCAATCAGCGAGCGTTGCATATGTTCAACCGTTCCCGCCAGTTCGCCAATTTCATTACGTCCTGAGACGGTGAGCGTTTTCGTCAGATCGCCGCTGGCAATTTCACGGATATGAGTAATCACTCGCGCTAATGGGTTAAGCAGGGCATGACGAATGCCGAACCAAACCACCATCAAAATCAGCACCAGCACGACCGCAAGAACCCCCAGTTGCCATTGCGCAAAACGGTAGTCATGAGCGCTTTGATCAAATGTCTGGCGGTACAGGTTTTCGCTCACCCGGGCGTAATTGCCCAGCGCCTCGCCCAACGCGTTTTGCATTCCCTGGGTTGGCTGGGCGAAGTAGGCATCCATATTGCCATTGTCCAGAAACTGAATAAGTTCGGTTAATGCGGCCTGATAGCGCTGATATTTTTCATCGACGTTCGCGCTGGCCTCCGCCATCGCTGGCAATGGCGTCATGTTTTTGAAATTGGCGTAGTGCGCCGCCGCCTGTGCGAGGGTCGTTTTTGCATTCTGGAGTAAATCCGTTTTGGCGCTGCTCTGCTGGTTAGAAGCGTCCATCATCATGCGTGCGGCGGAGCGGCTCAGGTTAATGCGCGTTTGCAGCATTAAGTCCCATGTCGACGTGAGTTCGCTTTGTTGCTGGCGTAATTCGTTAGAAATAACAAAACCTTGCTGGTTATGCTGTAA
The DNA here is from genome assembly GCF_020268625.1 of Salmonella sp. JXY0409-18. Taxonomy (NCBI): domain Bacteria; kingdom Pseudomonadati; phylum Pseudomonadota; class Gammaproteobacteria; order Enterobacterales; family Enterobacteriaceae; genus Salmonella; species Salmonella sp. JXY0409-18. Next base: position 1,891,741 of record NZ_CP084216.1, on the reverse strand, counting down.
TGAAGAAAACAGCAAACCACCGGAAACAAGCTGTAGCAGTGCGAAAACCCCCAGCACCATCATCAGCATTGTGACAACGCGGATACGGTTAAACATAAGGCACCTTCCTGATAACGAGTTATCAACGTTATCGGCACCTGCGGTGATAACTTTACTTTTGCAAAAAGGAAATACGCTGTTCCGGAAGACGACATTGACAATAACAGTGTCGCAGCGGCGATGCCGACGCAAAATGCAGGGGCTGGGCGCGGGCGATGAAGAGGCACTCTCACCGCTGGCGGAAGCATAACGGTGAATATTGCCGGATGGCGCGACGCCATCCGGCAACGTTATTACGCGACGTGTGATGCTGCGATATCCAGCAGCGCCATCTCTTCGCTGTTAAGCAGTTTTTCGATATTCACCAGAATCAGCATACGCTCGCCGAGCGCGCCCAATCCCGTCAAATATTCTGTTGACAAGGTCACGGCAAATTCTGGCGCCGGACGGATTTGTTCCGCCGTTAACGACAGTACGTCAGACACACCGTCTACCACTATCCCGACGACGCGTTGCCCCAGATTCAGTACGATCACTACCGTATTGTCATCATACTCAACGTCGCCTTCACAGAATTTCACGCGCAGATCGACAATGGGTACAATCACGCCGCGCAGGTTAGTCACCCCTTTTATAAAGGCCGGTGTATTGGCGATACGCGTCACCTGGTCATAGCCACGGATCTCCTGCACTTTCAGGATATCGATGCCGTACTCTTCATTTCCCAGTGTAAACACCAGGAATTCCTGACCTGACGGCTCGCCGGCCAGTTTGCTTACATTACTCATACCGGTCATATTATTCCCTTCTCACTCAATCAGGCGGCTGTGATCGCCATACGTTGTTCGCGGTTTAAACCCTGCAATGCGGAAACATCAACAATCAGCGCGACGCTGCCGTCGCCCAGGATCGTCGCGGCGGAAATCCCCGGTACCTTGCGATAATTGCTTTCCAGATTTTTGACCACCACCTGGTGCTGACCGATGAGCTGATCGACCAGCAGCGCGTAACGGCGTCCCGCGCTTTGCAGGATCACAACAATGCCCTGCGTGGCTTCGGTTTTCGCCCCGTCCACGTCAAACACTTTCCACAATTCGACCAGCGGCAAATACTCGCCGCGAACTTCCAGAACCCGTTCGCCGCCCGCCAGCGGATGAAGATCCTCTTCACGCGGTTGCAGCGACTCCATCACCGCATTCAACGGCAGGATAAAAACTTCCCCCGCCACGCGAACCGACATCCCATCGAGGATGGCCAGCGTCAGCGGCAGCAGAATACGAATCGTGGTGCCGGAGCCTTGTTTTGACTGGATCTCAACGTGACCGCCCATCTCCTGAATGTTACGTTTCACCACATCCATGCCAACGCCGCGACCGGAGACATCCGTGACCTGTTCCGCAGTTGAGAATCCCGGCGCGAAGATCAACATGCCTACTTCATCGTCGGTCATGTTTTCATTCACCGCCATCCCCTGCGACATGGCCTTCGCCAGGATACGCTCACGGTTAAGCCCCGCGCCGTCATCGGTCACTTCAATACAAATATTCCCGCCCTGATGTTCTGCGGAAAGAATCAGATTGCCGACAACATTTTTCCCCGCCTCAAGGCGTTTTTCCGGCATTTCAATCCCGTGGTCGAGACTGTTGCGCACCAGGTGCGTCAGCGGGTCGATAATGCGTTCGATCAGGCTTTTATCAAGTTCAGTGGAGCTCCCCACCAGCGTCAGCTCTACCTGCTTGCCCAGTTTACCCGCTAAATCGCGTACCAGACGCGGGAAACGGCTGAAGACGTACTCCATAGGCATCATGCGAATCGACATCACCGACTCTTGTAAGTCGCGGGCGTTACGTTGTAACTGACCCATACTGGTAATGAGATCGCCGTGGTTTACCGGGTCCAGCTCATTAGAACGCTGGGCCAACATTGACTGGGTAATCACTAACTCGCCGACCAGGTTTATGAGCTGATCTACTTTCTCTACCGCCACGCGAATGCTGGTGGACTCGCGTTCACGCGCAGGTTTTTCACGCCCCGCATGATGTTCATGCGCCGCGCTTTTGGCGGCTGGCGCAACGACTGCCGGAGGCGCTACCGGCGTTACCTCGGTTTTCTCTTGCGCTTTTTCCACGGGCGCGGCGACTACTTTTTCAAAAGCGATCTGATCGGCCTCGATGACAAAACAGAGCACCGCGACAATGTCATCTTCCGCGACGCTGCCATCCAGAGTTGCCGACAGTGAATCCGCTCCCTTAACGACATCCGTCAGAGTAGCCAGATTGCCCAACTCTTCTTCAAGCAGATCGACCTCATTGGCTTTCAACCGTGAAAGTACAATGCGCAGTTTACTCTCGTCACGAGGCGATTCAGTTTCGGCTACGCTCTCTTCCTGGATCGCCGCGCTTAGTGCCGCGGTTTCTACGACCGCCGGCGTGGTTTCGCCTTTCGCCTCCAGCGCCAACTGGCGTAGCGCATTGCAGATATATTCGAAGCTTGCGGCATCCGGCTCTTCGGAGTTTTTATAGGCGTCGAGCTGTTCCTGCATAATATCTTTCGTTTCCAAAAACAGGTTGATAATGTCGGTATTGAGCTGCATTTCACCGCGTCGGGCTTCATCCAGCAGGTTTTCCATTAAATGTGTGGTTTCCTGCAGAATAGTGAAGCCGAATGTGCCCGCGCCGCCTTTAATGGAGTGCGCCGCGCGAAAAATGGCGTTCAGTTGTTCAGCGTCCGGGGATTCCGGCACCAAATCCAGCAGATGCTGCTCCATATCAGCCAACAGCTCGTCAGCTTCATCAAAAAATGTCTGATAAAAATCGCTAATATCCATGCTCACGCTATCACCTCGGTTCCGCTTTTGGCGATGTGGGTACGCTTGCCGGCGGGGCTGCCGCAGGCTGTTGTAATACACTTACCGGCTCATTCTGGCTTTCAGCGTTTTCATGCAAAATGGCCTGTTCCGCCTGTTTGTTTAACACCAGCAGACTTATACGGCGGTTGATGGCGTCATCAGGACCGCGATCGCTCAGCCGCATCGTGGCGGCCATGCCAACCACCCGTAATACTTTTCCGTTATCCAGCCCGCCAGCGACCAGTTCGCGACGCGAGGCATTGGCGCGATCGGCGGATAACTCCCAGTTGCTATAGCCTTTTTCGCCGTTCGCGTAGGGAAAGTCATCGGTATGGCCGGCCAGGCTAATGCGATTAGGTATACCGTTTAACACTGGCGCAATCGCACGCAGGATATCGCGCATATACGGCTCAACTTCGGCGCTGCCGGTTTTAAACATCGGGCGGTTCTGGCTGTCGATAATCTGGATGCGCAACCCCTCCTGAACTAAATCAATTTTCAGATGCGGACGTAACGCGCGCAGTTTGGGATCGGATTCGATCAGCTGATCCAGATCGCCGCGCAGTTTGTTTAACCGACTCTGCTCCATCCGTTTTTTCAGCTCGTCGATATTCGGCTGCTTTTCCACTTCACCCTGCTGTTGGGTGTAATCATCGCCGCCGCCTGGTATCGGGCTCTCGCTATTGGCAATCCGGTTCCCCCCCGTTACCGCGGTGGCCAACGGCGTACGAAAATATTCGGCAATCTGAATTAATTCTTTAGGGCTGGAGATGGAAATCAGCCACATCACCAGAAAAAAAGCCATCATCGCCGTCATAAAATCGGCGTAGGCAATTTTCCAGGAACCGTGCGCCCCGCCGCCGTGCGGTTTGTGCCTGCGGCGTTTTACGACGACAATGGGATGAGCCTGATTTTTCATGCTTCCTCAGTCGTCTGCTGCTGGTTTGGGTTTCTCACTGCGCGAACGTGTTCTTCCAACTCAATAAATGATGGACGCTCACTGGAATAAAGCGTTTTACGACCAAATTCCACGGCAATCGGCGGCGCATAGCCGTTCAGATTAGACAGCAGTGTAATTTTTACGCACTGCATCATCTTGGTGGTTTCGGCGCTCTTCTGGCGCAAAACGGTCGCTAACGGTGAAATGAATCCATAAGCCAGTAAAATACCGAGGAACGTACCTACCATGGCATGGGCAATCAGCGCCCCCAACTCCGCTGCCGGGCGATCGGCTGAAGCCAGAGCGTGAACCACCCCCATTACCGCCGCGACGATACCAAAGGCAGGCAGCGAATCCCCCACCATCGCCAGACTGTTGGCCGGGACTTCCGCCTCGCTTTCATGGGTTTCAATCTCTTCATCCATCAACGCTTCAATTTCGAACGTATTCATGTTGCCGCTGATGATCAGGCGCAGATAATCGACAATAAAATCAAGCATTACCGCATCGGCCAGAATACGCGGATAACTGGCGAAGATTTCACTCTCTTTCGGATTTTCAATATCGCGTTCAAGGGAGAACATCCCCTGCTGGCGTGATTTGGCCATCAGGCGATAGAGCAACGCCAGCAAATCCATGTACATAGATTTCGTGTATTTCGAACGACGAAATAACAACGGGATCGCTTTCATCGTGCCTTTGATGGCCTTCCCGTTGTTGCCGACAATGAACGCCCCTATCCCCGCGCCGCCAATGATGACCAGTTCAGCAGGTTGATAGAGTGCCCCAAGGTGTCCGCCGGTCATGACATAACCGCCGAAAACTGTACCGATAACCACCAGGTAACCTAATAAGATAAGCACGACATCATCCTTCCGCTGTTGACTATGACAGGATGCGCAGTCGGGCGATTAACGCGAAGGCAAGGCAAAAAAAAGCAGCGGTAATGACTTACCGCTGCTGGAGTGTTTGTCCACACCGTTTCGGTTAAACAGCCTGTTCGATCTGTTCATCCAGCAGTTGTGGAATAATATCGGCAGCATCTCGGGAAAGTTTACGTCTTTTTACTGCGCGGGATGGCGGCTGGCATAAACTACACGCAAAGCTGCCCACGGGCTGATGCGCATGGGTAATAAAGTTCCCACCGCAGCAGTTACAGCTCGACAATTCAAGCAACCCACTTTCAACAAAACGCACCAGCGTCCATGCGCGAGTCAGCGCCAACAACGGCCCTTCAGGCGGTTGCGGACACTGCTCAAGATAAAGCCGATAAGCTTTAATCACCGCATCCACACCGCTGCATAAGCCGGTCTTCAGTAAAAATTGCCAGGCGTTGCAGAACATGGAGGCATGAATATTTTGCTCCCAGGTCATAAACCAGTCTGTCGAAAATGGCAGCATCCCTTTAGGCGGCGGGCTACCGCGTAATTCTTTGTACAGCCTGATGAGGCGACCACGGCTGAGCTGTGTTTCGCTTTCCAGCATTTGTAGACGAGCGCCAAGATTAATCAACTCCATCGCCAACTGGATATCGCGAGCTTCCTGAACAATGCTTTTTTCACTCATTATCATGCCCTTTTCTTACGCGCCGTATCGTCCACTTCATTGAGCAGACGCGTTGAAAGCATGATACCTGTGTGAATCTGCTGTAAATCATCGACGCGCGAATCCTGAGTCAAACGGGTGATCGTCTGATGATCGTCAAACCGGAAATGACAAACTAACTGGTTCGTCTCCGCCAGTTTGACCATCTGCGGCAAGGTCAACGCGCCCAGTGTGTTTGCCATCTCTTCGTTGATACCGAGGCGGAACATCGCAGATGCTTTGTCCTGGACGATCAAACGCTGTGCAAGGAGTAAATATGACAAATTGATGTCATAAATGTGTTTTAGCAACTCGGATGTATGCATTGTTCCCATCCAGAATAACCAACTTTATTTTTGTGCGACGTAGCCGCACCCCGTGATGTCGCCGGGAAGGCCCGGTAAAAGAAGCAAAAAGGTCAAATGCATAGCAGCGCTCAGACATTGTGGACATTGTGACGTATAACGCAGCTTCCCACTGAGATTCGCCTTACACGTTTACATCAATTTTTACAAATGCCTAAGATTTTTCCTAATTCGACGCAACTCTACTCGTCAGCTTCGTGACATACAACGGAGCGGGACGGCGATTTTAGAAAATATGTGATGTAGATCACATAATTTAACAGAATACTTACTATAAAACCATCAGCATGGCTTTTACTTTGTTTAATTAATAACCTAATGTTCACTTTTTCTATTCCACACTGCTGAATAGGGGGACGTCAACACCAAATTCTTTTTTGTTTCTCTCTGTTAAAATAACGCCAGGATAATAGATAACAGGCTATTATTTCTATTTTAGAAACGATTCTATTTTACCTTTAGTAAACAGTGGCTTAAATATTAAACGTTATTAATTAATCTCGTCACAGCATACGCCCTCCTCTGTTAAAAATAAGCTCATTTGATTTAACTTTTAGCTTTCCTTGTTCACCCGTTTAAATAAAGCATCCTGGTGGTGTGTAAAAAGTGTCTTATGCCACGATTCTTTACATAAGAATAATTAATGATTAATTATGATGTCCTTCACATTAATGTGGCATTAGCGCATTGCAGAAATGCGCTAAACAGAGTAAAGCTAAAGCACAATCTCATATTCTTGCAATCAAGGAGCGAGTTATGAGCTACACCCATATTCTTGTCGCCGTTGCCGTCACCCCGGAAAGTCACCAGCTACTGGCTAAAGCGGTCTCTATCGCCCGCCCTGTTCAGGCGAAAGTAAGCCTGATTACTCTCGCTTCCGATCCCGAACTGTATAACCAGTTCGCCGCGCCCATGATGGAGGATTTACGCGCGGTTATGCATGAGGAAACTGAGAATTTTCTTAAGATGCTGGGGGAAAAGGCGGATTATCCGATTGAACAAACTTTCATCGCATCAGGTGAGTTAAGCCAGCATATTTTGGCTGTGTGCCGCAAACACCATGTTGATCTGGTCATTTGCGGCAACCATAACCACAGTTTCTTTTCGCGCGCGTCCTGCTCGGCAAAAAGTGTCGTCAGCGCCAGCCAGGTAGATGTGTTGCTGGTGCCGTTAGCGGGCGACTAGTCGCCGCTCGCAATATTTCAGGCCAGCTTAGGGAACGTCGCCACGTTGTTCTGCTGCTGACGCTCAGGGCTACGCGGCGTGACCTCCTTTAGGTCATGAATAAAACGCTCCTGCCAGCGGTTAATGTCATTTTTAACGATCACGTCCAGCATTTCCGCATGGCGCGAAATACGCTCGGCAAGGGGCATCGTTAACGCACGATTGAGCGCCGCCGCCACGTCATCCCGATCGTAAGGATTGACGATTAACGCCGACGTCAGTTCATTCGCCGCGCCGGCAAACTGTGACAGTACCAGTACGCCAGGATTAGCGGGGTCCTGCGCGGCGACAAACTCTTTCGCCACCAGGTTCATCCCGTCACGCAACGGGGTGACGAGCCCGACGTCTGAATAACGGAATATCTTCATTAACAGTTTACGGTCAAAATGCTGATTCAGATAATAGAGCGGCGTCCAGCCCAATTGTCCATATTTCCCATTAATCCGGCCTGCTTCCGTCTCAAGCTGGTGGCGAATATCCTGATATGCCTGTACTTCGCCGCGTGACGTAGGCGCAATTTGGGTATAACGAATTTTTCCCCGATGCTGCGGGTAGTTTTCCAGTAGCGCTTCATACGCCAGAAAGCGTTCCGGCAGCCCTTTCGAATAATCCAGCCGCTCAACGGAAAAAATATTCTTCACATTTTTCAGTTCCGCCTTGAGCTGCGCCAGTTTAGGCGGCAACGGCCCGGCTGCCTGCAGAGCAATCTCATCGGGCTCAATACCGATAGGATACACTTCTGTCTGGAAGTCTTTACCCCACGCCATATGCTGCTTGCCGCTGCGAGTCGTGACTCGCGTTTGACTCGAAAGGCTATCCAGAAAAGCCAGGCGATCATTTTCGGTCTGGAACCCGAGCAGATCAAAGTCACACAACTGCTCCAGCAGTTCATCATGCGGCGGTAAAGCGTTAAAAATCTCCGGGGTCGGGAATGGAATATGCAGGAAAAAACCAATTCGGTTGTTCACGCCGCGTTTACGCAGCTCGCTGGCGAACGGTAACAGGTGGTAGTCATGCACCCAAATGATGTCGTTCTCTTTAATGAGGGGCAATAACTTATCCGCTAATAACGCATTCACCCGCATATAGCCTTCCCATGCAGGACGCTGAAACTGTACCAGGTCCAGACGATAATGGAACGCAGGCCAGAGAACCGCATTGGAAAATTGACAGTAATAATCTTCGTAATCTTGTTCACTCAGGTTAAACGATGCCCAGGTAATATTACCTTTTGTCACCTTTTTTAATGGCTCATCCTCGTTACCTGTCTCGCCACTCCAGCCGAACCACAACCCGCCAGCCGCTTTTAGCGCGCCAAGCACGCCAACGGCGAGGCCGCCGGCGCCGCCTTTATTATCCGGGGGGGCAATTCGATTAGATACTACGACTAAACGACTCATAGCCATCTCTCCTGTTATTCATTACTTGTTGTTCTTGTTGTGGATAATTGATTTGCTCCAGCCAGCGCCAGACATCGGGTACGCTTTCCAGCCGCCATGCCGCCTGGGTTGCCCCGACGCCCACTTTTACGGAAATTCCGCCAGCGTGATTCACCACGCCAAAGCCAGTCTCATCGGTCAAATCGTCGCCCACAAAAACGGGAATCCGTCCCGCAAAGGGCGCCTCCTGCATAAAGGCGGCAATCGCTTCGCCTTTATTGGTTCCCTTAGGTTTGATTTCCACAACACATTTACCAGGCTGCAACGCCAGTTGCGGCCAGTGCTGCGTAACGTGTTGCGCAAGCGCCAATAGCGCCGCTTCATGTTCCGGAGCCTGACGGTAGTGCAGCGCAAACGCCATCCCCTTCGTCTCCAGCTCCGTTCCGGGCAGCGCTACAAGCGTCGAACGTAATAACGCCTCCACCTCACGGACTACCGCTTCAGGAAGGCGCACGATATGGGTTTTACCATTGATGTCACGACGCTCTGCACCGTGAACGCCAGCGAGCGGAAAGCGAAAAGGCTTCGCCAAAGCATCCAGCTCAGTCATTGAACGCCCTGAAATCAATGCCAGTGCCCCTGCGTTGTGCGCCGCGAGACGGTCTAACAACTGAAGGATTTTATGCGGTACCACTACCTGATCGGGATGAGGCTTTATCTCTGCCAATGTGCCATCAAGGTCAAAAAAATACGCATAGTTCGCAGTGAGTTCGGGGGATACGGTTAACGGTTCTGCCACCCTTGTCTCCTCCTTATCATCATATTGAGACTCACAAACGGTCTCATTAGTCATGTAAGTATAGACAGTGTGACGCTGCTCGCCATTTAGAAAGACCATCGCCAGCCGGGGTAGCGGCTGGCGATGACGTGAAGCTATACTGTTTAGTTGAGTGTTAATTCATCAAATCGTACGCTTCGCTTTTTGCTTATAATGGTCGAAGATAACTGCTGCCAGAAGGATTCAGCCGCGAACCACGTATTGTGCAAAAGGTAAAATGTTGAACAGGTTCATCGCGTTCTCCACCGTTCCTGATATCAGTACGCTCGCCACCACATATGAGACTTTTCCGAGGCCGCCTTTCAGGAATCTCCCCTAAGACACACGCAGAAATAACGATTAACTCATAACCCAGGGAAGTCATTGACCAGCTTTAGCGTTTTTTATGTAGGGTAAAGTCAAACGATTCTTGTTAGAGAAGACGTAAAACGGTGCGCTATCTTTCATTCATTAGATAAATGCTGATGGCAGGAATAGTTTTAGCGAAAAATGACATAACCCAGAGCGAATTCATCAGCCAAAAGGCAGAAAAGCCAGCACATTAATCCATAACATCAGCCAGCTAATCCTTACGGCCCTGGGTGAATAACGATTACCAGGAATAATAGATATGTTCAGCCTGTTCGCGAACCGGCACATCGTCTCCCAGCAGTCTGGCGGAAAGGGTTAGCGCGAAATCAAAGACATGCCCCAAGCCTTTGCCGCTAATTAAATTACCATCTTCAACAACGGGCGCATCCACATAGACACCTTCCGGAACCGCTTTCCACAGGTCGCCGGAACAGACATAACGACGCCCCTTCAGCAATCCGTGAGCACCCAGCACCCTTGCCGCCGCGGAACAGATAGGACAAATTAATTTGCCTGCCGCATCATGACGCGCAACGAAAGCGATCACCGCCGGATTAGCCGCCAGATTAGCGCTCCCCTGCGGACCGCCCGGCAGCACTACCGCATCGAAAAGCGCCTGCTGGCGCCACTCAGCGTGCTGTCCGCAACCATAGGAATATCATGGTAACTCACCACCGCCCGTGATTCAGCACACGCCAGCGTTTCGACGTCGATATGCAAACGTCGCAGAATATCAAGAGTAACAATGGCCTCTGCTTCTTCAAATCCTGGTGCCAACAGCACCGCGACCTTTTTCATTGACTGCTCCTTGTTAACGAGTCACCCATCAAAACTGCGCTCAACCGAATAACGTGCTCGTATGATTAATGACATTAAAAATGATCTACCGCAAAATCGGCTAGTTTATAAAAACAGGCATATTTGCTCTCAACCGTTTATGCGTGTGATATCCAGACTGGCTAATGTTTATTTTATTGAAATTACCATACTTGAAAGGCTCACCCCATGATCTAAAACAATGTTTCATAAATTATGAATCTATATAATATCATTTAACTTTCAAACAGTTGCAACTACTCCACACCAAAAATCATTACACCTAAAAAAATCACACCGCTGAAAATGTAAAAAAAGATAAACAATTGCATTTAAGGATTTTCTTATTTTTATTGACGCGCTATTCTCATTACCGATCGATAAACAGGAAATGAGATCGCATAAGGGACTGGCGGAACGGAGTTCTTCTGCTAAGAGTATTTATTGTGCATAGATGATAGATGTAAGAAAGTGACAACGGCCCGTTGCATTCTCGTCTGTCATGCACATCAACACTTTCTGGAAATAAGGATATTGTTATGGCAGCTGTAGGAATGGTTCAAAAGCTCAACACGCCAATGAACCTTGAGTTTTACGCATCAAATCTTTACCTCCATCTAAGCGAATGGTGTTCTGAACACAGTTTAACAGGCACCGCCACCTTTCTTCGTACCCAGGCGCAAGGCAACGTGACGCAAATGATGCGCATGTTTAATTTTATGAAAAACGCCGGTGCCACCCCTATCGTTAAAGCCATTGATGTTCCGGGTGAAGAGCTCTGCTCTCTGGAAGAATTGTTCCAGAAAACCCTGGAGGATTATCAGCAACGCGCCAGCACGCTGTCGCGTCTGGCAGATGAAGCGAAAGCGCTGAATGATGCCTCAACGCTCGATTTTCTCCATACCCTGGAAAAAGAGCAGCAGCAGGATGGCGTACTTTTACAAACTATTCTCGAAGAAGTTCGCAGCGCTAAACGAGCAGGGTTATGCCTGGCGCAAACCGATCAGCATCTCCTTAACGTCGTGACCTATCAGCATCACTGATAGCGGCTCCCCGAGCGACAATATTGAGACGTTATTAGCCGGATAGCAACGCGAAGCAGCTTATCCGGCCTACACCGTTTCTGGTCTGTTTGCCAGAGGTGGCGCCTGTCGCTACTGGCGTATTATCGGCACATCATGCCAGCCGACAGGCACGAAACGTCTCTGGCTTGTCCGGGCATTACCCCAGCATCTCACGTACAAACGCTTCTATTTCTTTATTCTGTCCGTTTTCAAACAAACATTGCTGGAAACGCGGCCCTGAAACCGCCGTTTTAACCAGTTCAGGACCGATAGCCCGCAGTGTATCCAGATAATTCTCTTTGACGACCGCGGCCTTAACCTGGTTCAAAATGCCCGCATTGCGTACCTGCGGCGCTTTGCGCTCAGGCGGATACCCCTCGCCTTTACGCCCGGTAAACGCTTTTTCAAAGATGAAACGCACGTTCAGCTCAGCGCCCCAGCCAAAGCCTTTCGCAAATGGCAGGGACAACGCATTGCCGTTGTTGATCTGCGCAAACAGAAAAGCATCTGCCGGATCGATGCAATAGCCACAAATGACACCAGGATGAATATTTAACGACATCAGCGCGCCCTGCCCGGTGCCACAGCCAGTAACCACAAAATCAACCGCGTTTGCATTAAGCAGAATACTCGCCATGATGCCTAAATGAATGTACGTCAGGTGATGGTCATTTTCGTCGCACATGCCGACGTTAAAAACGGGAAATCCCTTTTCATTGGCGACGGCGCTAAGTTCGTTATAAATGATGGCATTTTTGCTGGCCTGGCTATTTTCCATCATCAGTGCAATTTTCATCCTGTTCCTCCTGAATGCAGACGGTCTTGCCTGCGTAAATCATGACGTTTTGCCCACACTACACATTTGAAGACGCTCACACATTTTCTGTTCCCGCTGTAAATCTCCTGCCGTTACCTTTAATCAAGGCGAATCCGTAAGTTATTCCAGCCATTGACGGTGCAAGACACGAGGTAGCATGGTCTGATACCGAATTGTCGGAGCGATTTTATGAAGCCTCTTATTTTTACTCTTTCACTGCTAGCCCTGACGGGATGCACCATTACTCGACAAGCGCAGGTCAGCGAAGCCAGCCCGATAAGCGGCATCGTGCGCCTGACGTATAACCAGCCGCTATTTTTTACTTCACGGACAGATGACTATGTATCTCACGGGACCGCAACACGCGAATGCCAGCAGATGGGCTATGCCGATGCCGTTTCGTTTGGTCAGCCGGTAGGAACCTGTAGCATTTATGCGGGCTCGTTGTGTCTGAACACCCGATTTACCCTCTCCTGGCAGTGCCGGGGCGTTGCCGTCCCGCAAATCATGCCGCTTTATTATTAAGGCGGCTGGCTTAACGCCGACACCATCTACAATGGAGGAGAGTGCAAGGTCGCTATTGCCAGCATGAAGGTGCTGGCTTTCCTTTATTTTTATACACTATACACTGGCGTTAATGCGTTTTATTCCCATTCGTATTTTTAATAATTAAATTTAATATTTTACCTTTTGCAAATAATAAAATAACAAATTATAGTGGCGCCACATTACTGTATATCTTTTGCTATTTGTGGAGCGGAACCATGCTGAAAACAGAAATGATCGACAAACTGAATGAGCAAATGAATCTGGAGTTGTACTCCTCCCTGCTCTATCAACAAATGAGCGCGTGGTGCAGCTATCACAGTTTTGAAGGCGCGGCCGCATTTCTTCGTCGCCATGCGCAAGAAGAGATGACGCATATGCAGCGCCTGTTTGACTACCTTACCGATACCGGAAGCCTGCCGCGCATTAATACCGTTTCTTCGCCCTTCGCTGAGTACACCTCACTGGATGAGCTGTTCCGCGCGACCTATGAGCATGAGCAGCTTATTACGCAAAAAATTAATGAACTGGCTCATGCCGCAATGACCAGCCAGGATTATCCGACATTTAATTTCTTGCAGTGGTATGTGGCCGAGCAGCATGAAGAAGAAAAATTGTTCAAATCTATTATTGATAAATTAACGCTGGCGGGAAAAAGCGGCGAAGGGCTTTATTTTATTGATAAAGAACTCTCCACACTGGATACGCAAAATTAATCCAGCACGTCCTTACACGGTGAGACGAGCTCTCACCGTGGCGTATTAATGGCGGCAGATTTTACTCTCATGCGTTGAAAAACCGCCCTCCACAGCAATAAACTTTCCTTTCGCCGCCAGAAACGCGACCAGTTCCGCCGCCGTCATATCTGACGCTGAACAGGTGTGAAATCGTGCCCGCTCGCCAAAGCGCGCTTTTATTGCCGCCTCCAGCGAGGTATGCGTGTACTGCTCGCCAGACTCAATCATCATATTGAGTACTTCGTGACCGTGAATGGAATCCATAACCCCTCCTGAATAAAACTCGTAGCCTAATGTGTCCGTGTGCGAGCGACTTTGCGCTAGCGCAGGTTTGCGGCGGTTGTCCGCGTCTCTTCCCATATTCGCTTTTATGCCCGGAACTGTAAATTTTACAGTACACCCATTGTAACGACCATTTGACGAAAATAGCGTAATGCCTTACCCTGCGCCGCGGATATCACCGTTCTTTGTTACCGGGGTAGTAGAAAGCGTGAAAAACAGAACTCTGGGCAGTATTTTTATCGTGGCAGGCACCACTATCGGCGCCGGGATGCTGGCAATGCCGCTGGCAGCGGCTGGCGTTGGTTTCAGCGTCACGCTGGGATTGTTGATTGGCCTGTGGGCGCTGATGTGTTATACCGCGCTACTATTACTGGAGGTATATCAACACGTTCCGGCAGATACCGGGCTGGGCTCGTTGGCAAAACGCTATCTTGGACGTTACGGACAGTGGCTTACGGGATTCAGTATGATGTTCTTACTGTATGCGCTCACCGCCGCCTACATTTCCGGAGCCGGAGAATTACTGGCATCCAGTATTAATAACTGGCTTGGCGCCACGCTCTCGCCCGCTGCCGGGGTGCTGCTGTTCACCTTTGTTGCCGGTGGGGTGGTGTGTGTGGGCACCTCGCTGGTCGACCTTTTTAACCGCTTCCTGTTTAGCGCAAAGATCATTTTTCTGGTCATCATGCTTGCGTTGCTCACGCCACATATTCATAAAGTAAATCTTCTTACGCTTCCTTTACAGCAGGGGCTGGCGTTATCCGCCATACCGGTCATTTTCACCTCGTTTGGTTTTCACGGAAGCGTACCGAGTATTGTGAGTTATATGAACGGCAACATTCGCCGGCTGCGTTGGGTCTTTATGACGGGTAGTGCCATTCCGTTAGTGGCCTATATTTTTTGGCAGCTCGCCACGCTGGGAAGTATCGACTCGCCGACATTCAGAGGGCTACTGGCCAGCCATGCCGGGTTAAATGGCCTGCTGCAGGCACTCAGAGAAGTGGTCGCTTCGCCACATGTCGAACTGGCGGTCCACCTGTTCGCCGATCTGGCGCTGGCGACCTCTTTTCTGGGCGTAGCGCTAGGATTATTTGATTACCTGGCCGATCTATTCCAGCGCCGCAGTACGGTGTCCGGACGTCTGCAAACCGGGCTGATTACCTTTCTGCCGCCGCTGGCGTTTGCGCTTTTCTACCCACGTGGATTTGTGATGGCATTAGGCTATGCCGGCGTAGCGCTGGCAGTGCTGGCACTGCTCATCCCTGCCATGCTGGTCTGGCAATGCCGTAAACAGAGCCCTCAGGCGGGATATCGTGTGGCAGGCGGCACGCCAGCGCTGGTGCTGGTGTTTATCTGCGGCATTGTCGTGATTGGCGTCCAGTTTTCGATCGCACTGGGGTTCCTGCCCGATCCAGGTTAATGCCAGGCAAAGATTACCGGGCCCGGACGCCGTCCAGGCTCGATAATCATCACGCTATGGCCGTTTACGAGCCATTAATGCAGGCAGCACTGCTTAAATTTTTTGCCACTCCCGCATGGACAAGGATCGTTACGCCCCACTTTCACCTCTGCTTTTATCGGCATCTGTAGCGGCGTCGTGTGCGGATGCGCCATCCACCAGGCATGAAGCTCAAGCGCCGCGATACGGATAGCGTCAACGCTTTTATCGAACGCTTCCGGGCTCATTTTATCCAACAGCGCAAAGTTTTCTTCAGTGCCGTGTAAGGCAATCGCTTCCAGCGCCGGTTTTAGCGTATCCGGCAAGTCAGACCAGTCGGACAGCGACACTCCGCGCATGTAACCAAAGCACCATTCTTCAACAATCGTTAATTCATGGCCATCAACTTCTCGCAGGCCAAACAGCGGCTCGAACTGTTCTGGATAGTCTTCAAGCCGGGCGGCTGTGTCCGCCATGTGCTGGAACACCAGATCCATAAATCGCGTCATTTCTTTTTCAGATGTCCAGCGCGGTACGTACGCGGGTCCCCCCCATATCGCGACCAGCCACTGTTCCGGCTCGATGGGACGCGGAGAACTTAGTACCGCAGTAATCAGACCGTCCAGCTCCGCGACATCCAAAATGGCCTGATCGGTATTGTATTTCGTCAGCACATCATCCAGCCATTCCAGCTCGTTCTCGTTTAATGGTTCCATTTTCATAACGCTTTTCCTCAGTGATGACTTCCGCCTGTAGGCCTCTTACATTGCAGCGGATAAAAATAATTTTTTTGCAGGCAGTTTGGATGGCAACCATCAGGGGCCAGATTAACACGAAATGAGGAGGATTCCGGAAGTTAACGCACAAAAGGAGGATCAGGGCGCAGATTTTCCGCCAGGAAACGCTCGCCCCACACAAAAGCGAGAGATGGGTTTCTCGCTATATTATACTCATGCTAACTTATACCACCGCCGCGGACAGATAAAACCGCCCTCTCAAATAGAGCTTATTTTCAGTAAAAAAGTGTTTAATGAGTTCGTCTACCGCTTCTCTGTCAGCAGAAAAGGTTATTTCCATAAACAGCGTATCGTACCCTATTTTGATATTTTTTTTCTTACAGTAAACACGGATCTCATCCTGCACACTCAGCAACGGCAGGCTAAATGTGTATAGCGGTTGCGGTTCTTTTTTCGCCGCTTTCTCAAAAACTTTAGTGACCAGATCCCCAAGATCGCGCTCTGACCGGGCACCGTTATTAAAATGCAATAAATTACGTCTTTTTACCACCCAGCCTCCAGCCAGATACCGCCAACAATAACTCTCACTTCAATGTGTGAGGCACATAATCACATCCAGAATCAGCTCCAGATAGTATTTCAAATAAACAGCCCGCACTATAGCGCATACTTTTTTCAGACACAGTTTACAGGGATACTCTCTTTATATCCACGCGCACGGTTGCCTTAATCATGTCTTCCGCGATAACACAGTTTGTCAACCTATTCTATATAACCAAGCTTAAACAGAACCTTACCAGCCAGCGATATCAGCTCAGGATTTTCAGGATAAAAACGCAGTAACGGCAAAAATACCGCCTCACCGATAATGCTCCGGCTATTAGCATGGTTTGGGCGCAATCCCCAGATATTCTGATAAGTCATCGGCACGACCTGCCCATTCATGGTTGTGTTACCGATATACAGCATAATATGCCCTGGAATATAGACCAACGTAGTAAACGGTTTTCCGTATCTGGTGAGATAATCGATCCGCATTTGGGGATTTTTATGACTAAGATCGACCACCCGTCCAGCAGACTCTACCTGCGCGGATGAATGTCTGGGCAGGTATATGCCAAACGGCATTAACAGGCTGCGGACTTCGGCTGAACAATCATTATAAAAGTTAAAATTTCCCCAACCGTAGGGGGCGCCGTGCATTGCTTTCATTAGCACGGCGATATTTTCCGGCGTCATTTTCCACGGCATAGCCGTAAACTCGTTACCGCTTAGCCAGACCCAATGGATAAACGCACGACCATTGCTATCGCGAACTGGCGCCGCAATCAGGAACTGGCCCGCCCGTTGATGTCGGAACGGTAAAATAGTGCCCGGTCGCCCGGTGAAATAATAGACGCCTGCGGCATGGACAGAAACCGGCGCGTTGATAAATGCCCCCAGTTGCTTATGAGCAAGCAAAACCCACTGTGTTATAAATTTCTGATCCGCACTGGCAATATCTTCACTATGAACCCAGCCAGTTACCGCTGGTGAAACGACATATTGCCAGCGTTGGTCTTTGCTCTTCGTCAGCGTATAGACCGGCGTACCGGGACGCAGCGAAGACATTTGTAAATTATCAAACGGGTACCCCTCGCCCGCCTGACGGGGATCGTTAAAGAGCGGGTCGTCCGTTGGCAGCGCTCTGACTAAACTTTCCCTGACCATAATGCCTCGCCGGGAGGCATGATAGATATTGTCAATCTGCGTATCCGTATTCCCTCTAACCCCCTCTTTCCAGCGAGAGGTATAAAGTCTGAAGTTTTCCCCCCAATAAGCACTGCCGTCGCTAAGAAACTGCTTAATACTGGCATCCCGCGCCTGTGCTGCGTTTTTTTTCAGCAATGCGGTAATATAAAAACCATTCCACGGCGAGTGCGCTTCACTGTCCATTCCGAAATAATGAGATTTTAGTGCGTTAAAGTAGCGTTGTTGGGTAGCACTATCAATAACCGGAATAGTGTAATCAGCCGAGTCCGGAGGTATCCATTTATCAACCGACTGTGAATAATCCGCTAACGGAAAGCGTGTTTTTGTCGGGTCAATATAGCTCCCTGTGAGAATTTCATCTTTGGCTGTTGATCGATAGGTCGTCTGGTGGCAAGCGGTGAGGTACAATGGTATCAATAAAACGGCCCAGGTTTTCTTTTGCATCATCATCTCCGTAAAGCGGGGAAAGCATAATATAGAGACTGACCAAAACCTCCATTCACGAAAACCCGAAATTATCTGTAGTTGACCTGTTATTAAGACAATATTGCAAAACGTGATTAAAGCATGAAGCGGATCACATTACCTTGTGATGAATATTAGTTCGCTATCTACCTTTAATTAAATTGTGCAGAAAATACCCCTGAACAGTTATATACTCGTTTAATTTGCATAAATACTCCACTGACCCGCCCCTGTTTTTTTCAGACAATACATACTGTAGCGCGTCAGTTCTACTTTTTTTATATACTCTGCAAAGTCGTTTTCATCGACGTAGCCAATAAAATTACGCGCATCACATGTCGAAGAGGAAAACTCACCGGGAAGAGAGTAGGTTACGATTGCACTCTCAGGCTCATACAAAATAAAAAAAAGTAGCAAAGCGCAACCTACAATCCCAATATTAATGAAGCTAATAAATAATTTTGCATTATCGGTATATTTCACTGGCAGACCTACTCACTTTATAAAGCAGGCATAAAACATATCAGCATTTTTTATAGAGATTAATGGATTTTATCGGCTGATTTACCCGACGTTTAGTATTTACCAGGCATAAGTTCTTGCGGGTCGGTAGCACATAACTGTTGTACTGGCAGAAATGCCGCTACCGGTGTTTTTTTACCGTGTATCGCGCTGGAAAGTTCACGCTCGCGGTCGGCATACAAATTGAAGACACAAAAAAACCACCCGTAGGTGGTTTCACGACACTGCTTATTGCTTTGATTATTCTTGTCTTTCCCATGGTACCCGGAGCGGGACTTGAACCCGCACAGCGCGAACGCCGAGGGATTTTAAATCCCTTGTGTCTACCGATTCCACCATCCGGGCTCGGGAAAAATTGGAGGCGCGTTCCGGAGTCGAACCGGACTAGACGGATTTGCAATCCGCTACATAACCGCTTTGTTAACGCGCCAAATTTTTTTGCTTTTCAGCCAGCATCCGCTTTACGCCAATGCTTTTAAACTGGAGCGGGAAACGAGACTCGAACTCGCGACCCCGACCTTGGCAAGGTCGTGCTCTACCAACTGAGCTATTCCCGCAGTATCAAGCAACTTTGTTAATCACTTGATTTTGTTATCGTCTGGCAATCAGTGCTGCCGTTCGATGCGTTGCATTCTACTTACCTGACGCACTGAGTCAACGATATTTTTCGTCACTCACGATCGTTTGCTGAAATTTGCGGCGAAACGATCACTGATCAAGCAAATCTCCGCGTGCAGCGCTCAAATATTGCAACATGGACCACAATGTTAGCACCGCTGCAACAAAGAAAAGCGCGATCCCGGCATACTCTACCCAGATATTCGGACGCCACAAGAGCCACGCCAGCGCCACCATCTGCGCGGTAGTTTTGACTTTACCGATCCAGGAGACCGCTACACTACTGCGTTTGCCCAGCTCAGCCATCCATTCACGCAGAGCAGAGATAATAATTTCGCGGGCTATCATCGTCGCCGCAGGTAACGTCACCCACCAGCTATGATAATGCTCGGTGACCAGCACCATGGCGATCGCCACCAGCACCTTGTCGGCGACGGGGTCGAGGAAAGCGCCGAAACGCGTACTCTGGTTCCAGCGTCGCGCCAGAAAGCCGTCAAACCAGTCGGTAATAGCGGCAATACAGAAAATCAGCGCGCTGACCATCGGCGCCCAGGCGAACGGCAAATAAAACACCACGACAAAGAATGGAATCAGGATGACGCGAAACAGCGTGAGCAACGTAGGGATATTAAATTGCATAGTGACGGGTAACTATCTGTTGTCAGTGAAATTACCCCTATGTTGCTACAGTGGCCTCAATGTTTCAACGACCAGAAGATCTTTTCTGCCAGACCTTGCGAAATACCCGGCACTTTTGCAATTTCTTCTACGCTGGCGTTACGTAGTCCTTGCAAACCGCCCATATATTTCAGCAGCATCTGGCGACGTTTAGGCCCAACGCCTTCAATAGTTTCCAGCGTACTGGTATTTTTAACCTTTGCGCGTTTTTTACGGTGTCCGCCGATCGCGTGATCGTGCGACTCATCGCGAATATGCTGAATAACATGCAGCGCCGGCGAGTCCGGCGGCAGGCTAAACCCCTCTCCTTCCGGTTCAAAAAAGAGTGTTTCCAGACCGGCCTTTCTGTCTGCGCCTTTGGCGACGCCGAGCAACAAAGGGCGATGCTTATCCCAGGGGACATCCAGCTCAGCGAAAACGGCTTTCGCCTGGGCGAGCTGCCCTTTTCCGCCGTCGATCAGAATAACGTCCGGAATCTTACTTTCTTCTATGGCCTTGCCATAACGCCGACGTAGCACCTGATTCATCGCCGCGTAGTCATCACCCGGCGTGATGCCCGCGATATTATAACGACGATACTCGGCGCGTAACGGCCCGTTAGCGTCAAATACCACACAGGATGCGACCGTTTGCTCCCCCATGGTATGGCTGATGTCAAAACACTCCATCCGCTTGATAGCAGGAAGTTTTAATACCGCCGCCAGCGCAGTCAAACGCTGCGTGATGGTGGACTGCTGCGAAAGTTTTGTAATTAAGGCCGTTGCCGCGTTGGTCCGCGCCAGCTTGAGATAACGGGCGCGATCGCCGCGCGGTTTTGTCTGGACATGAATACGCCGTCCGGCAAGCTCCGACAACGAGTCGGCGAGCAGCGTTTTATCGCTAAGATTAAAATCGAGCAGTATCTCGCCCGGTAGCGTGCGCATCTGGCTACCCTGCAGGTAAAACTGCCCGACAAAGGTTTCCACCACTTCGCCCAGTTCCGTACCGCCAGGCACTTTTGGAAAATAGCTGCGGCTGCCCAGCACCTTACCCTGGCGAATAAACAGCACATGCACACAGGCCATACCCGCATCGAAAGCCACGCCGATAACGTCGAGATCGTCGCCCGCATTGGAGACAAACTGTCTCTCCGTGACCCGGCGTACCGCCTGGATCTGATCGCGAATACGCGCCGCCTCTTCAAATGCCAAATCCTGGCTGGCCTTTTCCATCCGGGCAATCAGCTGTGTTAAGACCTGGTCGTCCTTGCCGGACAAAAACAACCGGACATACTCCACCTGTTGCGTGTACTCCTCCTCGCTGACCAGTCCTGCAACGCAGGGGCCTAAGCAGCGGCCAATCTGGTATTGCAGGCAAGGACGCGAGCGGTTGCGATACACGCTGTTTTCGCACTGGCGGATAGGGAAAATTTTCTGTAACAGCGCCAGCGTTTCCCGCACGGCATAGCCGTTAGGAAATGGGCCGAAGTACTCGCCTTTCGCATGTTTAGCGCCACGGTGCATCGCCAGACGCGGATGGGTATCGCCGCTCAGAAAAATAAAAGGATAGGATTTATCATCACGCAACAACACGTTGTAACGCGGTTGATACAACTTGATGTAATTATGCTCAAGCAGCAGCGCTTCCGTTTCGGTATGCGTTACCGTGACATCAATGTGTTGAATTTGCGCAACTAGCGCTTCGGTTTTACGCGAAGCCAGGTTGCTGCGAAAGTAGCTGGAAAGACGCTTTTTCAGGTCTTTTGCTTTACCAACATAGATAACCGTACCGCCGGCGTCATACATACGATAGACACCGGGTTGGCTGGTAACGGTTTTCAAAAACGCCTTTGCGTCAAATATTTCACTCACTGGCTTGTTAACGTCTCCGCATTACACAGGCCATGGCGGATTGCCAGGTGAGTCAGCTCAACATCACCATGAATGTTTAATTTACTGAACATACGATAGCGATAGCTGTTCACCGTTTTAGGACTGAGATTCAGCTGTTCTGAAATCTCATTGACCTTCTGACCCTTGGTGATCATCAGCATAATCTGCAACTCGCGTTCAGACAAACTGGCGAACGGCGTTTCCGTTTTTGCAGGCTCGATCTGACTGAGCGCCATCTGCTGAGCGATATCGGAGGCGATATAACGTTGTCCGGAATACACCGAACGAATAGCGCTCACCACCTCCTGAGGCGCAGCGCCTTTGCTGAGATAGCCAGCTGCGCCAGCCTGCATCACTTTGGCGGGCAACGGGTTCTCCGTATGGACGGTCAGCATGATCACTTTGATATCCGCTGTCGATCGGGCAATTTTACGCGTTGCCTCAAGGCCGCCAATACCGGGCATGTTCATATCCATCAGCACGACGTCAACGGCGTTAGTACGGCACCATTTTACCGCATCCTCTCCGCAGCACGCTTCACCGACAACTTTAATGCCCTTTATATCTTCAAGAATGCGTCGTATCCCTGCGCGCACCAGTTCGTGGTCATCAACAAGAAGAACGTTGATCAAAGGAATATCTCCAGAATAGGGATAACGCTACTGATAGTTAATCGTCCTTATATTAGCTGGTTTTATCTCAACTTTGAAACGTAAAAAAACACCGGGTATTCGATTTTGCTCTCGTTTTTGGAAATTATGTTGTACGTCATGTGGCAACTGCCAACGTTGTAGCCCCTTCTGGCGGCGCTGTCCCGCGCTGCTATTTCATAATGGTGACAAAAATTTCACGTTCCGCTGTCTAAACACTAATTAGAGAATCAACTTTGTAACAATAATTAACGAGTGAAATACGCGTAATAAACAAAGAATGAAGAAAATATATGCATCACGCGGCAACGTTTATTTTGTGGGTAAACCTTCCCCTTTTTGATCAAAAAACAACCACTGCTATTTTTAGCGTAGCTTATGGTATACTCCGCCGCCTTAACATCTGCTATCGCACATTTTCACTGAAACATAACGAGGAAAATAAATGAGTACGCCTGATTTTTCCACCGCTGAGAATAATCAAGAACTGGCTACTGAAGTCAACTGCCTGAAAGCCATGTTAACGCTGATGCTGCAGGCGATGGGCCAGGCCGATGCAGGGCGCGTGATTCTTAAAATGGAAAAACAGATCGCGCAGATGGATGATGAAGCACAAGCGGCGGTATTTTCCAGTACGGTTAAGCAAATTAAACAAGCTTACCGCCAGTAGTAAAAAACCGGCTGTTAGCATCGCTTTCAGCCGGTTTCGCGTCTGGCGCGAAGCATCGTCAGCACGTCATATCAGACCTGTCGCCGCAGCGTAGCAGGCAATCTGTGTTTTATTTGGCGCATTGAATTTCTTCTGCATGTTTTTCTGATGGAAGTTAACGGTATTTTCAGAAATCGACAGAATAATGGCGATCTCCGATGAGGTCTTCCCTTCCGCCGTCCACTTCAGAATCTCTTTCTCACGTTTACTGAAACGCATCTCAGGCGCCATCACCATGTCGTCTTCAAATCTTGTCAGCGCCGAAAGACTCTCCCGCGCCAGCAGTTGCAACCTCAGCTCCACTTCATCGTAGGTAAACGAGGAGCAGCGTAAACTGCTTCGGGAGAAAGATAAAAAGCCCAGCGCCCGGTTCGGCAACATCACACACTGGGTTACGCCTCTGCGTAATCCGAAACGCTGGGCGGCATCCCACATCGCCTGCGCTTCATGAAATAGCATGTCATCCCAATGTAAATGACCCTGCCTGAAATTTTCCGGCTTTAATACCGGATCGATCGCAAAATAGTTTTCGGACTGATAATGCGTTACCCACGCCGGAGGATAAGTGGTACGAAGCGATATTTTAGGCCGGGTAAAGGGAACGGGATGACGAACACACAGGGCATAATAATCAAATTCCAGCCGCTGTGTCTGATATTGCAATTCAGTATAAACATCCTCTGCTGCCGCCATCTCCTGAAAGCGTAACAACATTGCGCGTCGCCAGGTGAAGAAATCATTTTCCTGCATATTTTATGGTCACGCCTTTGATATTGATAATCATTATTATGAATGACTTAAATTAACACATAAATAGTGTTTATATATAAGAAATATCGGACGAATCGTAGAATACTTGAGCGGCATTACAGTTTTTTGGCTTCCGCCTGAGAGCGAGGTTAATAATCTGGCAGAATGACTTCATAATTATTCATTGCGCTCGCCCGAGGCGCGGCTAATTCGGGCGAGCGTTGAAAAGGTATTATTTCACTAAAAATTTCTCAAGGAACTGGCGGGTACGCGGATGCTGAGGATCGGCGAACAAGGTTTTCGCCGGCCCCTGCTCAACGATTTGCCCCTGATCCATAAATATTGCCCGGTCAGCCACGTCACGCGCAAAGCCCATTTCGTGAGTGACGATCACCATCGTGCGCTTTTCCTGCGCCAGCTGGCGAATTGTATTAAGCACCTCGCCGACTAATTCAGGATCAAGCGCCGACGTGGGCTCATCAAACAGAATCACTTCCGGGCGCATCGCCAGCGCACGCGCAATCGCCACGCGCTGCTGTTGCCCGCCCGACAGGCAGCGCGGATAACGGGTCTCTTTACCAGCCAACCCGACTTTGGCTAACAGTTCCCGCGCCAGCGCCGTCGCCTCGGCTTTCGGCTCTCCCTTTACAATCACCGGACCTTCAATGATATTTTCCAGCACGGTACGATGCGGGAACAGGTTAAAACTCTGAAAGACAAAGCCGACATGCTGACGTAGCTGGCGAATCAACCCTTTTTGCTGGCTGAATGGGCGGGCGGTATCGATGATAATATCGCCCACTTTAATGGTGCCCGCTTCCGGTTGTTCCAGCAGGTTAATGCAGCGTAATAACGTTGTTTTCCCTGAGCCGCTCGGGCCGATAATGGCGACGACTTCTCCGGGCTTCACCTCAAGGTCGATACCGTGCAGCACCGTTTGACCATGAAATTTTTTGACCAGGTTGGTGACTTCGATCGCACTCATTTTGGCTCTCTCTCCTGGCGGTTAAGCTGGTTTTCAAAATAGTTTTGCAGTGCCGATAAGACGGTCGCCATTACCCAGTAGATTAACGACGCGGCCAGATACATGGTAAACACCTCCAGCGTTCGCGAGGTAATTAACTGCGCCTGGCGGAACAACTCCGGCACCTGAATCGTCGCGGCGAGCGACGTATCTTTCACCAGGCTGATAAAGCTGTTGCTCAACGGCGGAAGCGCGACACGAGCCGCCTGCGGCAAAATAGCGCGACGTAGCGTTTGCCACGGCGTCATGCCAATGCTCGCCGCCGCTTCCCATTGTCCCTTGTCGATAGCCGAGATCGCCGCGCGCAGCGTCTCGGACGTGTAAGCCGCGGTATTGAGCGATAAACCAATCATCGCCGCCGGGATAGGGTCCAGCTCAATCCCAAATTGCGGCAGGCCGTAATAGATCATAAATAACTGGGCGATAAGCGGCGTACCGCGAAAAATCGAGATATAAAAGCGCGCCAGCCAGCGAACCGGCCATAGCGGAGACATCCGCATCAGCGCCAGCACAAATCCCAGCAGCAGACCAAAAAACATACCGCCAATACTCAGTTGCAGGGTAAAGACGGCGCCTTTAAGCAAATACGGCAGCGATTCAATAACCAGTTGGATACTTTCTTGCATTCGCGTTGATTACCTGGAGGTTATACATGAGGATGGTAGGCAAACAGCGCAGGCGCCCCACCGGTGTGAATAAAGAGAATCGGCCCGTCATCGTTAAAGCGTTTCTGGCTGATGCCGTCTATCAGACCCGCCATCGCTTTACCGGTATATACCGGATCCAGCAGCACTCCCTCCAGGCTCGCCAGCAGTTTCACCGCCTCCATCCCCGCGTCATTTGGCACGCCGTAACCCGGGGCAAAATAGTCATCCCATAAATGAATATCCGCCGTCGCCGTCAGCGCCAGCTGACCGGCAATAGCCTGCTGCAAGGCAATTACTTTGGGTTTCTGCTCGGCGACAGCACGTGAAACGGTCACGCCAATTAGTTCGACATCCGGCATCAGATGTTCCAGCCCGACAGCTAACCCGGCGTGCGTTCCGGCGCTGCCGGAGGCCACCACCACCGAAGAGAGCCCGACGACCTCTTCACACTGCTGGGCGATTTCCAGGGCGCTCTCTACGTATCCCATTGCGCCCAGCGCGCTGGAGCCGCCGACCGGAATCACATAGGGCCTGAACCCTTGCGCTTCAATGCGCGTCGCCAGCGTTTGCAGCTGCGCATCCGGATCGGTCAGCGCATCGCACATCTCAATTTGCGTATTAAATAAATCCAGTAACAGGCGATTACCATTCGTCAGGTAATTTTCCGCAGTGGTACCGATTGGATTTTCCAGCAAGGCGACGCAATGCAGCCCCAATTTGGCCGCGACCGCCGCCGTCTGACGGACATGGTTCGACTGAATCGCCCCTGCGGTTATCAGCGTATCCGCCCCTTCTCGCAGCGCGTCGGCCACCAGAAACTCCAGCTTGCGCAGTTTATTGCCGCCCATTGCAATGGGCGTAACGTCATCGCGCTTAATGTAAATCTCACGGCCAAGATAATCAGACAATCGCGGCAGGTATTCGAGCGGGGTCGGCGCGCCGATAAGCTCCAGGCGAGGGAAGCGCGTTAAGTGATGTAGTGGCATTGAGCCTCCAGTAACGTTGTGGTGTGTTCTTTTTATTATGCACGTTGATCTAACGGAAATAAAAAAGGCGCCGATTCACGCGCCTCCGTTTGCTAACATAGTATGAGGTTGATATTGCCCGGCGGCGCACTGCCTGCCGGGCAACGTAGAACATTATTGGGTCACGTCAGCGCCAAACCATTTTTCAGAGAGCGCTTTTAAGGTGCCATCTTTTTGCATTTCCGCAATGGCGTTATCTACCGCCTTCAGCAAGTCTTCGTTGCCTTTACGTAACGCAACGCCGGACTCCTGACGCGAAAACGCATCACCGGTGACGGCCAGCGTACCTTTGGTTTTTTTCACCAGATCCAGCGCCGCCAGACGATCGACTAAAATCGCGTCAATACGGCCTACGCGCAGATCCTGGTATTTTGTAGGATCATCGTCATAAGTACGGATATCCACACCCTGAACATGTTGACGTAGCCACTCTTCATAGTTAGTCCCCAGCCCAACGCCAACTTTTTTGCCCTGCAGATCGGCCGCCGTTTTGATCGTGCCTTCATTGCCTTTTTTCACCAGCGCCTGAACGCCGGAGATAGTGTAAGGCGTAGAGAAATCATATTTTTTCTTGCGGACGTCTGAAATCGTGACCTGGTTTATCACTACATCAATGCGTTTAGCGTCCAGCGACGCCAGTATTCCGTCCCATTTGGTCGGCTTCAGCGACGCTTTAACGCCCAGATGTTTTGCCAACGCCTCGGCGAAATCGACTTCAAAACCGGTTAATTTGCCGTCTTCGCCCTGAAAGCTAAACGGCGGATAGGTACCTTCCAGCCCTACCAGCAGCGTGCCGCGTTCTTTAACTTTGTTCAGCAAACCCTCATCGGCAAAGCTCTTCGCGCTCATTCCCGCCACCAGCGCTACAGCCATTACTCCCATCAGTGCCTGACGTCCCAGCAGTGCTAATTTCATAGTAACCCCGAATATTGCCGTTAATGACCATAGACTGTGTCCCGCCATGGCGCATCGTCACGTCTCGCGAACCTTTGGGGGACTCAGCCTAATGTAGAAGGTTTGCCACGTTTCACCAACACGACTCTGCTACATCTTATGCTTTTTTAATATATATCAGAACTGGCGGTAAAGGGGGATTTCTGTCTGGGCGCAATCTGCTGATGCGCTTTATATTGCTGGTATTTACGCAGTGCGATACGGTAATTATTGGTGCTGGTTTCCGGCAACCATGGCGCCAGGCTTTCATCGAGAAAACCGTCCTGCAGCAGATCGTGGGAAATGTTTTGCTCGCTGAGGTAATTGCCAAGACGTCGTAAACGCACGACATATTCCCGCACCGTGCCATGGCTCATCTCGGTTTGTTCAAACAAATACTGCTTGAAACCGATAATATCGAAAAAATCACTCTGCTTTTTGCAGTGCAAATCGCCGCAAAAGCGACACAGCGCCACCCACTCCTTCTGCTCCCGCTGCCAGGCAGCGTCGTCAAGTAGCATATCCAGCTGTGAAATAGCGATTTTATTAACGATCTTGCCACGGCGAACCAGCGTAATGCGGTCGAGCAGTTTGTGACAATGCGCGCAATGCGTCTGGCTGTGTTTAAAGTCTTTAAGATAGCGGCTCAAGGGCCGCCTTTTAGGTTGCTGCACCGTCATGAGAACTCCTGGTAGTCTATACGTTGTGCGGCACTTTTCGGGTGCGACCATGCGCGACCTATAACTTACCCAGTTTGGTGCGTAATCGTTTGATGGCCTGACTATGCAACTGGCTGACCCGCGATTCGCCGACTTCCAGTACCGCGCCAATCTCTTTGAGATTGAGCTCTTCCTGGTAATACAGCGTTAACACCAGTTGCTCGCGTTCCGGCAGCGATTCAATCGCATCCATTACCCGCTGTCGCAGGTCGCCCTCCAGCAGTTGATGTAACGGGTTTTCCTGTTGATGTTCTTCAGTCACCAGTTCGATGCTATCGCCATGCTCTTCCCGCCACTCATCGTAAGAGAAAAGTTGGCTGTTGTTGGTATCGAGCAACATCTGACGATACTCCGCAACAGGGATGCCAAGACGTTCCGCCACTTCGGTTTCCGTCGCATTACGCCCCAGTTCCTGCTCCAGTTGTCCCATCGCCTGCGCCACTTCGCGGGCATTACGCCGGACGCTACGCGGCACCCAATCGCGGCTGCGTAATTCATCCAGCATCGCCCCACGAATACGCTGCACTGCGTAAGTGGTAAATGCCGTTCCTTGCAAAGCGTCATATCGGTCGACCGCATTTAATAACCCGATGCCGCCCGCTTGTAGCAGATCGTCCAGTTCCACGCTCGCCGGCAATCGCACCTGCAGGCGCAATGCTTCGTGACGCACCAGCGGTACATAACGCTGCCACAGCGAGTGTTTATCCATTACACCTTCAGCGGTATACAGTGAATTCACGATAAACAGCCCTGCGTTAAATGAGTTATCGGCATGATTATCCGTTTCTACAGAGGGTTCTATCGAAGGAATAAGGCTATAAAAGAAGGGTTATTTCACTTATGTAACCTGTAGCGCCTTTTTAGCGGCTCAAAGAGCAGAATAAAATCAGCCAGATAGGATAAACGGGATGCGCAAAAGCCCACCCCGAACAAAACTATGTCAGAAGATGAATCATCGACAGATCGTCGCCAGTACGCACCTTTTCTATATGGCGATGAAAATTCGCCGCCACCTCGCTGTTATGCTGGCTGCGGGAGTGAAAACTATACACAATATTGGTAACGTCATCCCACTCAAGCCGCCCGCGCTCATACACGCTGGCTGCCGTTAATAGCTTAATAAACGCATATTCCGCCACGATAATATACAGCGCGCGTAACGGGTCGACATTCGGCTGGTTGGGGAAATTATTTTCCCAAATTTTATAGAGAATTAAATTTCTGAAAGCCCAGTTCTTCTGCTGCTCATCCGCCTGTAAACAGCGCGCTAATGAGGACTCAATATCGCTAACCTTCTGCTCCATTGAAACGCCCTCTTCCGCCGTCAGCACCCGCAGAAGACACTGGATATAGTGATCGAGGATAACACTGCCACGACTAAGCGGGAGCGAGCGGAAATAGTCCTGCATCTGCAATACCAGCGAGGTTTTTACCTTGCTGTCCGGCGCGATATTCATTAACTCCTGCGCCAGCACGCCGGTCTGCAACTGTTCAAGTAACGCGGCATACACCTGTTCCAGTTCGCCCAGCGCGGCATCATCTATTTTGGCAAATTTCTGCGTATACATGACAAATTTAATCAACGCATAGAGCGCGGCTTCCGTACTGCTGTTGGCATGGTTGATCAGACTCAGGCAAAACAGATTGAGTAACTTTTGCTGCGCTGGGAATAACGGCGCAGTATTGAATGTCTGCTGAATGATAGTTTTTTCGCCGAGCGCCATCGCGTCAGGATCGTTTAAAATGCGGGACGTCACCTCCGGGCAGGCAAGACTCAGGGAGTTACGTACCTCATTTTTATAGGTATGGTGCGCCCGCGGGAAAGAGGAACAGGTATGACTTAATGCCTTTGCGCCTAACGTTTTTTGTACCCGGCACAGACGGTCCTCATCCAGATAGGGACAATTCCCCAGCGCCGAAGGCAGCTTAATTTCGCCCCAGTGGCTGTTGTTCTTTTTCAGCAGAATAATATTATCTTGCGCGATGGTACGAATCGTCGCGTCTTTACTGGCGAGATACTTTTTAACCGTCGTCTTATCCAGCGTGATTTTCCAGCCCTTACAACAGTGGTCGCGGCAGGCCGAGCCAGAACAGGAAAAGCGGGTGACAAAGGCAGGTTCAGTGACGGTGATTTCTTTCATTACACAGGCTCCGGAATTAAAAAAGGCAGCTTTCGCTGCCTTGATTGTGTACCACGTGTCGGTGAATCAATCGCCGGATTAACGCAGTAAAGAGAGGACGTTTTGCGGAACCTGGTTCGCCTGCGCCAGAACGGAAGTACCAGCCTGCTGCAGAATCTGCGCGCGAGACATGTTGGAGACTTCGGTCGCGTAGTCGGAATCTTCGATACGGCTACGGGCAGAAGACAGGTTATTTACGGTATTGCCCAGGTTGGTGATAGCGGAGTTGAAACGGTTCTGTACCGCACCCAGGTCAGAACGAAGTGTATCAACCTGTGCCAAGGCAGCATCAATTTTCTGCAGTGGGTTTTCAGTCTTATCTGTATTAACCTCTTTAAGCTCACCGCCTGTTCTGAAGTTATGTTTGTCAAGGTCGCTTGCTAAGTAAGTTTTACCATCGGTAGCAGTAACAACTTCAGATTTACCATTTGCGCCACCAAATTTCACAGCTCCAGTTTGAGCAACGCCAGCACCATCTGTATAAGTGGTTGTTTTAGCAGTAATTGTACCTGTTTTCTCATCATATGTAGCGGCATAGAAATCGTCGCCCATTTTCACTGCATAGCCACCATCAATAACCTTACCGTTTTTATCCTCAAACGATAGTTTTACAAGGCTAGTATTGTCCTTATCGGCACCAGTAACCCCTGCAGCAGCAAGTTGAGCCGCAACTGTGGTCGTATCAACACCCTCTTTTGTTACTTCAGCAATTTGGTTGTGGGTTATAGTGGCCGTTCCCCGAATAGCTGTAGCTTCCGCAGTTGCTAACGGAGTTTTATCAGTCGTATCAATATTAACTTTCTTTGTAGTTTCATCATAAGTGGCTTTATAAACACCAGCAGAAGCACCGCCTTTAACATCTAAATAGTATTGACCATCTTTAAATTTGATATCAGCCCCAGTAACCCCCGTTGCACCACCGCCAATTGCAGTTTCGATATCAGTATTGCTCTGGGCTGTAACAGTATCTGTACCATTTTTATAGGTAGTTTTATCAACGGTTACAGCAGTTTCTTTCGGGGTGTAGGCATCTTGGACATTAAGCTTATCAAGTCCCAGTGTTTTAGAGCTAATTTCTTTTAAATCAATATCAATAGTTTCACCGTCGTTGGCACCAACCTGGATGGTCAGGGTGTTGTCCTGCGCCAGGACTTTCACGCCGTTGAACTGAGTCTGACCGGATACACGGTCGATTTCGTTCAGACGCTGGGTGATTTCAGCCTGGATAGAGTCAAGGTCAGACTGGGAGTTAGTACCGTTAGCAGACTGAACCGCCAGTTCACGCACACGCTGCAGGTTGTTGTTGATTTCGTTCAGCGCTCCTTCAGTGGTCTGCGCAATAGAAATACCGTCGTTAGCGTTACGGGAAGCCTGAGTCAGACCTTTGATGTTCGCGGTAAAACGGTTAGCAATCGCCTGACCTGCCGCATCGTCTTTCGCGCTGTTGATACGCAGACCGGAAGACAGACGCTCGATAGCGGTGCCCAGAGCGGACTGGGATTTGTTCAGGTTATTCTGGGTCAACAGCGACAGGCTGTTTGTATTAATGACTTGTGCCATGATCTTTTCCTTATCAATTACAACTTGATGTTATTGGGCTGTTGCCCACGGTTTCTCACCGTAACCCTTGTATCGGCACCTGAATTTCGAACTTTAGAAAATTTTTCACTTCCCCCGATCTTTTTCTTAGGCGGCGAAATAGCCGCTTTATGCATCATTATTCCGCGCATTATTTTTGCAAAATTATCATTAAACTTTGCCTCCAGATTGCCGATAACGCGCTTAACTACTGTTTGCAATCAAAAAGGAAGAAGGCATGGCTTCAATTTCATCATTAGGTGTGGGATCAAACTTACCGTTAGACCAGTTGTTGACAGACCTGACAAAGAACGAAAAAGGACGCTTAACGCCAATTACCAAACAGCAGAGCGCGAATTCGGCAAAGCTAACCGCCTATGGCACATTGAAAAGCGCATTAGAAAAATTCCAGACGGCAAATACCGCGTTAAATAAAGCGGATTTATTTAAGTCTACCGTGGCGTCCAGCACGACGGAGGATCTCAAAGTCAGTACTACCGCTGGCGCTGCCGCAGGGACTTATAAGATTAGCGTAACCCAGCTTGCCGCCGCACAGTCGCTGGCGACAAAAACCACCTTCGCAACCACCAAAGAGCAGTTGGGCGATACGTCGGTCACGTCCCGAACGATTAAAATTGAACAGCCGGGACGTAAAGAGCCGCTGGAAATTAAGCTGGATAAAGGCGACACCTCCATGGAGGCGATCCGTGACGCCATCAATGACGCCGACAGCGGTATCGCCGCCAGTATCGTTAAGGTCAAAGAGAACGAATTCCAGTTGGTGCTTACCGCCAATAGCGGTACTGACAATACGATGAAGATCACGGTGGAAGGCGATACAAAACTTAACGATCTACTCGCTTATGACAGCACCACCAATACCGGCAATATGCAAGAGCTGGTGAAAGCAGAAAACGCGAAGCTGAACGTAAACGGCATCGACATTGAGCGTCAGAGCAATACCGTAACCGACGCCCCTCAGGGGCTTACGCTCACCCTGACGAAGAAAGTGACCGACGCGACCGTGACGGTAACGAAAGATGATACCAAGGCGAAAGAGGCGATTAAATCCTGGGTGGATGCCTATAACTCGCTGGTGGATACCTTTAGCTCGTTAACCAAATATACCGCCGTTGAGCCGGGCGAAGAAGCCAGCGATAAAAACGGCGCGCTGTTAGGCGATAGTGTGGTTCGTACTATCCAGACCGGGATTCGGGCACAATTTGCCAATAGCGGCAGTAATTCTGCGTTCAAAACAATGGCGGAAATTGGCATCACCCAGGATGGGACTTCCGGCAAACTGAAGATTGATGATGATAAGCTGACCAAAGTACTGAAAGATAACACAGCCGCAGCGCGTGAGCTGTTGGTAGGCGATGGTAAAGAAACGGGGATCACCACCAAAATTGCCACCGAAGTGAAAAGTTATCTGGCGGATGACGGCATTATTGATAATGCGCAGGACAACGTTAACGCCACGCTGAAAAGCCTGACAAAACAGTACCTGTCCGTTAGCAACAGCATCGATGAAACCGTTGCCCGTTACAAGGCCCAGTTTACCCAACTGGATACCATGATGAGTAAACTGAATAACACCAGTAGTTATTTGACCCAGCAATTTACAGCTATGAACAAGTCCTGATAACAGAGGTCACCATGTACACCGCGAGCGGTATCAAAGCTTATGCGCAAGTCAGCGTGGAAAGCGCCGTGATGAGCGCCAGCCCGCATCAGTTGATTGAAATGTTGTTTGATGGCGCGAATAGCGCTCTGGTGCGCGCTCGCCTGTTTTTAGAACAAGGCGATGTTGTCGCGAAAGGTGAAGCGTTAAGCAAAGCCATTAATATTATCGATAACGGGCTGAAAGCCGGCCTCGATCAGGAAAAAGGCGGTGAGATTGCGACGAATCTTTCCGAGCTATACGACTATATGATTCGCCGTTTACTGCAGGCTAATTTGCGTAACGACGCTCAGGCCATCGAAGAAGTGGAAGGGTTACTCAGCAATATTGCAGAAGCCTGGAAACAGATTTCACCGAAAGCATCTTTCCAGGAGTCTCGTTAATGACCTCAACCGTGGAGTTTATCAACCGTTGGCAGCGTATTGCGCTGCTCAGTCAATCGCTGCTTGAACTTGCGCAGCGAGGTGAATGGGATCTCTTATTGCAACAAGAGGTCTCCTATCTGCAAAGTATTGAAACGGTGATGGAAAAGCAAACTCCACCGGGCATTACGCGAAGTATTCAGGATATGGTCGCCGGATACATCAAACAAACGCTGGATAATGAGCAGCTCCTGAAAGGGCTGCTGCAACAGCGACTGGATGAACTCAGTAGTTTGATCGGACAATCCACCCGCCAAAAATCACTCAACAACGCTTATGGGCGTCTTTCCGGTATGTTACTCGTGCCAGATGCGCCTGGCGCCTCATAATATTTTCCCGTCTCGTATGAAAATTCTTCCATACTCCAGAGGTCGGCTAAACGACTTCTGGAGCACGGAAGATGAAAAACCCCACGTTATTGCAGTACTTCCACTGGTATTATCCCGACGGCGGTAAACTCTGGCCTGAGCTGGCGGAACGTGCTGATGGGCTGAATGATATCGGTATCAATATGGTCTGGCTACCGCCCGCCTGTAAAGGCGCCTCCGGCGGCTATTCCGTAGGCTATGATAGCTACGACCTGTTTGACCTCGGCGAATTTGACCAAAAAGGAACTATCGCGACAAAGTACGGCGATAAACGCCAGTTACTGACGGCGATAGACGCGCTCAAAAAAAATAATATTGCGGTGCTGCTCGACGTCGTCGTGAATCACAAAATGGGGGGCAGACGAAAAAGAACGTATTCGCGTTCAGCGCGTGAATCAGGATGACCGCACGCAAATCGATGACAACATCATTGAATGCGAAGGCTGGACGCGCTACACCTTCCCTGCCCGCGCGGGCCAGTATTCCAACTTTATTTGGGACTATCACTGTTTCAGCGGCATTGATCACATCGAGAATCCCGACGAAGACGGCATTTTTAAGATCGTCAATGACTATACCGGCGATGGCTGGAACGATCAGGTTGATGATGAGATGGGTAATTTCGACTATCTGATGGGTGAAAATATCGATTTTCGCAATCACGCGGTTACGGAAGAGATTAAATATTGGGCTCGTTGGGTCATGGAACAAACCCACTGTGACGGCTTTCGCCTGGACGCGGTAAAACATATACCCGCCTGGTTTTATAAAGAATGGATTGAGCATGTACAGGCGGTTGCACCAAAACCGCTGTTTATTGTCGCAGAATACTGGTCGCATGAAGTAGATAAACTGCAAACGTACATCGATCAGGTCGACGGGAAAACCATGCTGTTCGACGCGCCGTTGCAGATGAAATTTCACGAGGCCTCGCGCCAGGGCGCGGAGTATGACATGCGCCACATTTTCACCGGCACGCTGGTAGAAGCCGACCCTTTTCATGCGGTGACGCTGGTCGCTAACCACGATACACAACCGTTACAGGCGCTGGAAGCGCCTGTAGAACCCTGGTTCAAACCATTGGCCTATGCGCTGATCCTGCTGCGTGAAAACGGCGTGCCGTCGGTGTTTTATCCCGATTTATACGGCGCCAGCTATGAGGATAGCGGCGAAAATGGCGAGACCTGTCGGGTCGACATGCCGGTGATTAACCAACTGGATCGGCTGATCCTCGCTCGTCAGCGTTTTGCGCACGGTATACAAACTCTCTTTTTCGATCATCCTAACTGTATCGCCTTTAGTCGCAGCGGTACTGAAGAGAATCCAGGCTGTGTGGTCATACTTTCCAATGGCGACGACGGTGAAAAAACCCTCCTGCTCGGCGACAATTACGCTAACAAGACCTGGCGTGATTTTCTGGGAAACCGCAGTGAGCATGTTGTAACTAATGATCAAGGCGAAGCGACGTTCTTCTGCAACGCAGGCAGCGTCAGCGTGTGGGTCATTGAGGACGTGTGATGAGCGTTCCCGGCGGCAGAGCGCTGCCGGGAAGCGAAATTACGGCAGCGGCGTCGGCAGCGGCGTTTTTTCTAACGCGGCGGCACACTCCGGCGTCGGACGAGCGACCCGTTGCAGCGTCATGCCATCATATTCCAGGGTATTCCCGTCGCGCTCAATTTCATAGAGCTCACGCTTAACCGTAACATTGGTTAAGTCATCGGAGAGCATGGTCAGCTTGCCCGGCAGAGCAATAACGCGCTGCCACTGGCGGCAGTCCAGCGTATCGCCTTCTTTAGTCACTACCAGGCTGGCGATAGCTTCAGGGCTCACCAGCTTACGTTGTGGGCCTTTTGACTGCCAGTACCCTTCCAGACCGGCCGGCGCGGGCGTTTTCACCACATCATTATAGTTTTCCACCTCGGCGCATCCGGCCAGAACCAGCAATGCGCCAACGATCGCTACTTTTTTCATCATTCATCCTGCATCAGAAGAAAGAGGAATTGTGGCATTAAAGCCCTGACGCCGCCAGCCTTTCCAGGCGCTGACCGCAATTTGATCCAGTCGGTATTACCGCTTATTAGGTGTAGGCAAATTCTGTGATCGGTGTAGTATGCGCACTTCTTGTTTCACACCTTCTGAGTTCAGAGGCTAAACACATGTCATGGCAACACTTCAAGCAAACCTGGTTAATTAAATTCTGGGCGCCGGCCCCTGCGGTGATCGCAGCCGGTATTCTCTCTACCTACTATTTTGGCATCACCGGCACGTTCTGGGCCGTGACGGGCGAATTTACCCGCTGGGGCGGGCAAATTTTGCAGCTTTTTGGCGTTCATGCCGAACAGTGGGGCTACTACAAGCTGATTCATCTGGAAGGTACGCCGCTGACGCGTATCGACGGCATGATGATCCTCGGCATGTTCGGCGGCTGTTTCGCCGCGGCGCTGTGGGCCAACAACGTAAAACTGCGTATGCCGCGCAGCCGAATCCGTATCGTACAGGCGGTGGTCGGAGGCATGATCGCTGGCTTCGGCGCGCGTCTGGCGATGGGGTGTAACCTGGCCGCCTTTTTTACCGGGATCCCGCAGTTCTCCCTACACGCGTGGTTCTTTGCGCTGGCGACCGCTATCGGCTCCTGGTTCGGCGCCCGCTTTACGTTGCTGCCGATATTTCGCATACCGGTGAAAATGCAGAAGGTCTCCGCGGCTTCACCACTGACGCAGAAACCGGATCAGGCAAGACGGCGTTTCAGGCTCGGTATGCTGGTCTTTATCGGCATGATTGGCTGGGCGTTATTAACGGCAATGCATCAGCCGAAACTGGGGCTGGCGATGCTGTTCGGCGTCGGGTTTGGGCTACTGATCGAGCGCGCGCAAATCTGCTTTACCTCGGCCTTTCGCGATCTGTGGATCTCCGGACGCGCCCATATGGCGAAAGCGATTATTTTCGGCATGGCGGTCAGCGCCATTGGTATTTTCAGCTACGTGCAGTTGGGCGTTGCACCTAAAATTATGTGGGCTGGCCCGAATGCGGTCATTGGCGGACTGCTGTTCGGTTTTGGCATCGTGCTGGCGGGCGGCTGCGAAACCGGCTGGATGTACCGCGCCGTAGAAGGCCAGGTGCATTACTGGTGGGTGGGCCTCGGCAATGTCATCGGTTCGACCATCCTGGCTTACTACTGGGATGATTTCGCGCCCGCGCTGGCGACCAGTTGGGATAAAGTTAACCTGCTGAATACCTTTGGTCCGCTGGGCGGTCTGCTGGTCACCTACCTGTTATTATTTGCCGCGCTGATGTTAATTATCGGCTGGGAAAAACGTTTTTTCCGCCGTGCGGGGCTGACGCCTGCTAAGGAATCTGTATGAAAAATATCGTCCCTGATTACCGTCTGGATATGGTTGGCGAACCTTGTCCGTACCCGGCGGTCGCCACTCTGGAAGCGATGCCGCAGCTAAAAAAAGGGGAGATCCTGGAGGTGGTGAGCGACTGTCCGCAGTCCATTAATAATATTCCACTGGATGCGCGCAATCACGGCTATACGGTGCTGGATATCCAGCAGGATGGCCCGACAATTCGTTATCTGATTCAAAAATAAACGCATACTCCCGCTGTACGTTACGGCGGGAGACCTTTTTACGGCATAACCGGCAAAAATCTACAACGCATAAAAGAAATCAGACAAGGTCGTCTTGTGCGCCGTGGCATAAATCTATTATATAACGTATACCGTTTTAATTTTGTCTGAGCCGATGAAAAATCCAGGGTTATTTTAAGCAAAACATAAAACAATTATTATTTTCCCTCTACGTCATAAAAGACTATCAGGTATTTATATTTTTACTCACTGACATTATCAGGTGATGATTTATTTATGCACAGCAGAAGCCAAAAAAATGATAAAATTTATTTTCATCTCCATTATTGGAGTCGTCTGTCTTGCCGCTGCCCGTTACTCACCCGTCACAGTGGTCAATGCACATCCGAGCGCCATTGCCCGCTGTCTCGCTGATAATCTGTCCCCGTATGGGTATATACTGGATCTCCATGAAACAGATATTCCAGGCATTAATAAAGAATTTACCGTGTATTATCGCAACGGCGCATATATTGCAGGAACATTCTGGATTGCAAACTCAATGACAATAGCGTCAGAACGAATAGTAGGAATGAATGGCGTCAGTAAACAGGCGTACCCTATTTTTAATAAGTCCCTGCAACAATGTGCAACCCGCTTATCAATAAAATGAGCGCGCCTCGCAAAAACAAGCCCACATAATCACGCACTGGTTGCATGGGCGTCGCGTCCCCCGCCGCTGACGTAGGTAAGCGCCCGGGAGTTCGCTGCGGATGTGTTGTCAGCTCTGGCTTAAACCTGCATGGACATGACTTCCTGATACGCGGCGACCAGCTTGTTGCGCACCTGAATCCCCATTTGCATGGAGACGGACGCTTTTTGCATATCGGCCATTACATCATTAAGCGCAATGCCCGGCTCACCCAGAGTGAATTTTTCTGCCTGAACGCGCGCCGCCGTTTGTCTGTCGCTAATACGATCCAGCGCAGCATGTAGCTGGCCGGCAAAACTCACCGTCGACTGCGAGTGCGTGTCTTGCCCGCGCGCGGCCATCGCCGTCGCCTGTAACTGGCTAATAACCCCTTCAATCCCCTGTATTGCTGCCATGCTATTCCCCTGGATGATTTTTTACGCAGCAGAGATTACCAGTTTGTCAATAAGATAAAGGCGTTAAATAACGATAAAAAACCTCGGTTTTTAGCGCATAGAAAAATTCGAAACCACAAATAATGAGACCGTCAATTTTTCGAGTTTGCTGACCCGGGAGTGAGTCTTGTTCCACTTTGCAAAAAACGCCGTCCACGATCAGTCACGAGGTGCGAGATGAGTGCGACTGCATCGACTGCAACCCAACCTAAACCTCTCGAGTGGCTTAATCGCCTACGCGCGAATCCCCGAATTCCGTTAATTGTAGCGGGTTCCGCTGCCGTGGCGATCGTCGTTGCGATGGTGCTGTGGGCCAAAACGCCCGATTACCGCACGCTATTTAGCAACCTTTCCGATCAGGACGGCGGCGCGATCGTCGCGCAGTTGACCCAGATGAATATCCCCTATCGCTTTGCCAATGGCAGCGGCGCGATTGAAGTGCCCGCCGACAAAGTGCATGAACTGCGTCTGCGTCTGGCGCAGCAGGGGCTGCCTAAAGGCGGCGCGGTAGGCTTTGAACTGCTTGATCAGGAAAAATTCGGTATCAGTCAGTTCAGCGAGCAGGTGAATTATCAGCGCGCGCTGGAAGGTGAACTGGCCCGGACGATCGAGACGCTGGGTCCGGTAAAAAGCGCCCGTGTTCACCTGGCGATGCCAAAGCCGTCGCTATTTGTGCGGGAACAAAAATCCCCTTCCGCCTCCGTCACCGTCACACTGGAACCGGGACGGGCGCTGGATGAAGGACAAATTAGCGCCGTGGTACATCTGGTTTCCAGCGCTGTCGCCGGTTTGCCGCCAGGAAACGTCACTCTGGTCGATCAATCCGGTCATCTGCTCACGCAATCCAATACCAGCGGTCGCGACCTTAATGACGCGCAATTAAAATTTGCTAATGATGTGGAAAGCCGCATCCAACGCCGTATCGAAGCCATTCTGTCGCCTATCGTCGGGAACGGTAATGTTCACGCTCAGGTAACCGCCCAGTTGGATTTTGCCAATAAAGAACAGACGGAAGAGCACTACAGCCCGAACGGCGATGCGTCGAAGGCCACCCTGCGTTCACGTCAGTTGAATATTAGCGAACAGGTAGGCGCGGGCTATCCCGGCGGCGTGCCTGGCGCGCTGTCGAACCAACCAGCGCCGCCTAACGAGGCGCCGATCGCCACGCCGCCGACCAATCAACAAAACGCGCAGAATACGCCACAAACCAGCACCAGTACTAACAGTAACAGCGCTGGCCCGCGCAATACACAGCGTAATGAAACCAGTAACTACGAAGTGGACCGCACCATTCGTCACACCAAAATGAATGTGGGCGATATTGAGCGTCTCTCCGTGGCCGTCGTGGTGAATTACAAAACGCTGGCGGACGGCAAACCGCTGCCATTGACCGCCGATCAGATGAAACAGATCGAGGATTTAACCCGTGAAGCGATGGGTTTTTCTGATAAACGCGGCGATACGCTAAACGTGGTGAATTCACCGTTTAGCGCAGTGGATAACACCGGCGGCGAACTGCCCTTCTGGCAACAGCAGTCCTTTATCGATCAGTTGCTCGCGGCAGGTCGCTGGTTGCTGGTACTGGTGGTGGCCTGGATTCTGTGGCGCAAAGCGGTACGTCCGCAGTTGACGCGCCGTGTTGAAGAAGCGAAAGCGGCGCAGGAACAGGCGCAGGTTCGTCAGGAAACCGAAGAAGCCGTGGAAGTACGCCTTAGCAAAGACGAGCAGCTCCAGCAACGCCGGGCTAACCAGCGTCTGGGCGCTGAGGTGATGAGCCAGCGTATTCGCGAAATGTCAGACAACGATCCGCGCGTGGTGGCGCTGGTCATTCGCCAGTGGATGAGTAACGATCATGAGTAATCTTAGCGGTACCGATAAAAGCGTCATTTTGTTGATGACCATTGGCGAAGACCGGGCGGCAGAGGTGTTTAAACACCTCTCCACCCGCGAAGTGCAGGCGCTAAGTACGGCGATGGCTAACGTGCGTCAGATCTCCAACAAACAACTGACGGACGTACTATCAGAGTTTGAGCAAGAAGCGGAGCAGTTCGCCGCGCTGAATATTAACGCCAACGAATACCTGCGCTCCGTACTGGTTAAAGCGCTGGGCGAAGAACGCGCCTCCAGCCTGCTGGAAGATATTCTGGAAACGCGCGATACCACCAGCGGTATCGAAACGCTCAACTTTATGGAACCGCAGAGCGCCGCCGACCTGATTCGCGACGAACACCCGCAGATTATCGCCACCATTCTGGTCCACCTCAAACGCAGTCAGGCCGCCGATATTCTGGCGCTGTTTGACGAGCGTCTGCGTCATGATGTGATGCTGCGTATCGCGACATTTGGCGGCGTACAGCCGGCGGCGCTGGCGGAGTTGACCGAAGTGCTGAATGGCCTGCTCGACGGTCAGAACCTGAAACGCAGCAAAATGGGCGGCGTAAGAACCGCGGCGGAAATTATCAACCTGATGAAAACGCAGCAGGAAGAAGCGGTTATTACCGCTGTGCGCGAATTCGACGGCGAACTGGCGCAGAAAATCATCGACGAGATGTTCCTGTTCGAAAATCTGGTGGATGTGGACGATCGCAGTATCCAGCGTCTGCTGCAGGAAGTGGATTCCGAATCGCTGCTGATCGCTCTGAAAGGCGCCGAACCGCCATTACGCGAGAAGTTCCTGCGCAATATGTCCCAGCGCGCCGCCGATATCCTGCGCGACGACCTTGCCAACCGTGGCCCGGTTCGTCTGTCTCAGGTGGAAAACGAGCAGAAAGCAATTCTGCTTATTGTGCGTCGTCTGGCGGAAACCGGCGAAATGGTGATTGGCAGCGGCGAGGATACCTATGTCTAATGAATTGCCGTGGCAAGTCTGGACCCCCGACGATCTCGCCCCGCCGCCGGAGACGTTTGTGCCGGTTGAGGCTGATAACGTGACCTTGACAGACGATACGCCGGAGCCCGAACTCACTGCCGAACAGCAGCTGGAGCAGGAGCTGGC
Organism: Salmonella sp. JXY0409-18; assembly: GCF_020268625.1. Taxonomy (NCBI): domain Bacteria; kingdom Pseudomonadati; phylum Pseudomonadota; class Gammaproteobacteria; order Enterobacterales; family Enterobacteriaceae; genus Salmonella; species Salmonella sp. JXY0409-18. The sequence continues at coordinate 1,849,432 of NZ_CP084216.1, read as the reverse complement.
GCAGCTAAAAATACAGGCCCATGAACAAGGTTATAATGCCGGGCTGGCGGAGGGACGGCAAAAAGGACACGCGCAGGGATATCAGGAAGGGTTAGCGCAGGGGCTGGAGCAAGGACAAGCCCAGGCGCAGACGCAGCAGGCGCCGATTCATGCCCGTATGCAGCAGTTAGTGAGCGAGTTTCAGAACACGCTTGACGCGCTCGATAGCGTTATCGCCTCACGGCTGATGCAAATGGCCCTGGAGGCCGCACGTCAGGTCATCGGCCAAACGCCGGCGGTGGACAATTCGGCGCTGATTAAACAGATCCAACAACTGTTGCAGCAAGAGCCGCTCTTTAGCGGCAAGCCGCAGTTGCGCGTGCATCCGGACGACTTACAGCGGGTGGAAGAGATGCTGGGCGCCACGCTCAGTCTTCACGGATGGCGGTTGCGCGGCGATCCAACGTTGCATCACGGCGGATGTAAAGTCTCCGCCGATGAGGGCGATCTGGACGCCAGCGTCGCTACTCGCTGGCAAGAGTTGTGTCGCCTGGCGGCGCCGGGAGTGCTCTGATGACCACGCGTCTGACCCGCTGGCTTACCGCGCTCGACAACTTTGAAGCAAAAATGGCGTTATTGCCGGCGGTGCGTCGTTATGGACGTTTAACCCGCGCCACTGGCCTGGTACTGGAGGCCACCGGTCTCCAGCTTCCGCTGGGCGCCACCTGCATTATTGAGCGCCAGGACGGCCCTGAAACCAAAGAGGTGGAATCGGAAGTCGTCGGTTTTAACGGCCAGCGTCTGTTTTTAATGCCGCTGGAAGAGGTCGAAGGCATTCTGCCCGGTGCCCGCGTTTACGCCCGTAACGGGCATGGCGACGGTCTGCAAAGCGGCAAACAGCTACCGCTCGGCCCGGCCTTGCTTGGTCGGGTGCTGGATGGCGGCGGTAAACCGCTCGACGGACTGCCTGCGCCGGATACGCTGGAAACTGGCGCGTTAATCACGCCGCCGTTTAACCCGCTACAGCGAACGCCAATCGAACATGTGTTGGATACCGGCGTACGCGCTATCAACGCGTTGTTAACCGTAGGGCGCGGTCAGCGTATGGGACTCTTTGCCGGTTCCGGCGTCGGTAAGTCGGTTCTGCTTGGCATGATGGCGCGCTACACGCGGGCGGACGTGATTGTCGTGGGACTTATCGGCGAACGTGGCCGCGAAGTTAAAGATTTTATCGAAAATATTCTCGGCCCCGACGGTCGCGCGCGTTCGGTGGTGATTGCCGCCCCGGCGGATGTCTCGCCGCTGCTGCGAATGCAGGGCGCCGCCTATGCCACCCGCATCGCCGAAGACTTTCGCGATCGCGGACAGCATGTGTTGCTGATTATGGATTCGCTGACGCGCTATGCGATGGCACAGCGTGAAATTGCGCTGGCAATCGGCGAACCACCAGCCACCAAAGGTTATCCGCCCTCGGTGTTCGCAAAGCTGCCGGCGCTGGTCGAGCGTGCCGGTAATGGTATCCATGGCGGCGGCTCTATCACCGCGTTTTATACCGTGTTGACCGAGGGGGACGACCAACAAGATCCCATTGCCGACTCGGCACGCGCAATCCTCGACGGGCACATTGTCTTGTCCCGCCGTCTGGCGGAGGCCGGGCACTATCCGGCCATTGATATCGAGGCGTCAATCAGCCGGGCGATGACCGCGCTCATTACCGAGCAGCACTATGCGCGGGTACGGCTATTTAAACAGTTGCTTTCCAGTTTCCAGCGTAACCGCGATCTGGTCAGCGTCGGCGCTTATGCCAAAGGTAGCGATCCGATGCTCGATAAAGCCATTACCTTATGGCCGCAACTGGAAGCGTTTTTACAGCAAGGCATTTTTGAACGGGCCGACTGGGAGGACTCTCTGCAGGCGCTCGATTTAATTTTCCCGACGGTGTGATAAAGCAGGAGGGCGACGATCATGGCACAACATGGCGCTCTGGAAACACTCAAAGATCTGGCCGAAAAAGAGGTAGATGACGCGGCGCGTTTACTGGGCGAAATGCGTCGCGGCTGCCAACAGGCGGAAGAACAGCTCAAAATGCTGATCGATTATCAGAATGAGTATCGCAGTAATTTGAACACCGATATGGGCAACGGCATCGCCAGTAATCGCTGGATCAACTATCAGCAGTTTATTCAGACACTGGAAAAGGCGATAGAGCAGCATCGCCTCCAGCTTACGCAGTGGACGCAAAAAGTCGACCTGGCGCTGAAGAGCTGGCGTGAGAAAAAGCAGCGACTTCAGGCCTGGCAAACCTTACAGGACCGACAAACCGCGGCAGCGCTGTTAGCTGAAAACCGCATGGATCAGAAAAAGATGGATGAATTTGCTCAGCGTGCAGCAATGAGGAAACCCGAATGATCACCCTGCCCCAACTGATCACCACCGATACCGACATGACCGCGGGTCTGACGTCAGGAAAAACCACCGGTTCAGCCGAGGACTTTCTGGCGCTCCTGGCGGGCGCGTTAGGCGCAGACGGCGCACAGGGCAAAGACGCCCGCATCACGCTGGCCGATTTACAGGCGGCAGGCGGCAAATTATCGAAAGAGTTACTGACCCAACATGGCGAGCCGGGCCAGGCGGTGAAGCTTGCCGACCTGCTGGCGCAAAAAGCGAATGCGACGGATGAAACGCTTACCGATCTGACACAAGCGCAGCATCTACTGTCTACGCTAACGCCATCGTTGAAAACCAGCGCTCTGGCCGCATTGAGTAAAACGGCGCAGCATGATGAGAAAACGCCCGCGCTGAGCGATGAGGATCTTGCCAGTCTGAGCGCCTTATTCGCCATGCTGCCCGGACAATCTGTCGCGACGCCTGTCGCCGGAGAGACGCCGGCTGAAAATCACATCGCCTTGCCGTCACTGTTGCGCGGCGACATGCCATCGGCGCCGCAGGAAGAGACACATACGCTCTCTTTTAGCGAGCATGAAAAAGGGAAAACCGAGGCGTCGCTTGCGCGCGCCAGCGACGATCGCGCCACGGGTCCAGCACTGACGCCGCTGGTGGTCGCTGCCGCCGCAACCAGCGCGAAAGTGGAGGTGGATAGCCCGTCCGCGCCAGTAACGCATGGCGCGGCAATGCCGACGCTCAGCAGCGCCACGGCGCAACCGCAACCGCTACCTGTCGCCTCAGCCCCGGTACTCAGCGCGCCGTTAGGCAGCCATGAATGGCAGCAAACGTTCAGTCAGCAGGTCATGTTATTTACGCGTCAGGGACAGCAAAGCGCGCAGCTTCGATTGCATCCGGAAGAGTTAGGTCAGGTGCATATTTCGCTCAAGCTGGATGACAATCAGGCGCAGCTCCAGATGGTATCGCCGCACAGCCATGTCCGCGCCGCGCTGGAAGCCGCCCTGCCCATGTTGCGCACTCAGTTGGCGGAAAGCGGCATTCAGTTGGGACAAAGCAGTATCAGTAGCGAAAGCTTTGCCGGACAGCAGCAGTCTTCGTCGCAACAGCAGTCTGCCCGCGCCCAACACACGGACGCGTTTGGCGCTGAAGATGACATAGCGTTAGCGGCGCCGGCCTCACTTCAGGCCGCCGCGCGCGGCAATGGCGCAGTGGATATCTTCGCCTAACGCCAGAGGTAGCATGATTATCCGCGTCTTTTCCACGCTTTGTCGTGGACAGGACACGGGATAATCAGCCAATAAGCAGTACCGAAACAGGAAGCCCGTATCAGATGACTGACTCCGCGATTAACAAAAAGAGCAAACGCTCGATTTGGATACCTTTGCTGGTGTTGATTACCCTCGCCGCCTGCGCGACCGCCGGTTATAGCTACTGGCGTATGCAGCAGCAACCGACCACGAACGCTAAAGCAGAACCGGCTCCGCCGCCTGCGCCGGTATTTTTTGCGCTGGATACGTTTACCGTCAATCTGGGCGATGCGGATCGCGTGTTGTATATCGGCGTGACCCTGCGTCTGAAAGACGAAGCGACGCGCGCGCGATTAAATGAATATCTGCCGGAAGTGCGCAGCCGTCTGCTGTTGTTGTTTTCCCGCCAGAATGCCGCCGAGCTCTCAACAGAAGCTGGCAAACAAAAACTGATTGCCGCCATTAAAGAGACGCTGGCCGCGCCGCTCGTTGCCGGACAACCAAAACAGGTCGTCACTGACGTGCTTTATACAGCTTTTATTCTGCGGTAACGATATGGGCGATAGTATTCTTTCTCAGGCTGAAATCGATGCGCTGTTGAACGGCGACAGCGACACCAAAGACGAACCCACTCCCGGTATCGCAAGCGATAGCGATATTCGCCCTTACGATCCCAATACCCAGCGTCGCGTCGTGCGTGAACGCTTGCAGGCGCTGGAGATTATTAACGAGCGTTTCGCACGCCAGTTCCGGATGGGATTATTTAACCTGCTGCGCCGCAGCCCGGATATTACCGTGGGCGCCATACGTATTCAGCCGTATCACGAATTTGCGCGTAACCTGCCGGTACCGACCAACCTGAACCTGATCCACCTGAAGCCGCTACGCGGTACCGGGCTGGTGGTGTTCTCGCCGAGTCTGGTGTTTATTGCCGTCGATAACCTGTTCGGCGGCGACGGCCGTTTTCCGACCAAAGTCGAGGGCCGCGAGTTTACCCATACGGAACAGCGTGTCATCAACCGTATGCTGAAACTGGCGCTGGAAGGCTATAGCGACGCATGGAAAGCCATTAATCCGCTGGAAGTGGAGTATGTACGTTCCGAAATGCAGGTGAAATTTACCAATATCACCACCTCGCCGAACGATATCGTCGTCAATACGCCGTTTCATGTGGAGATCGGCAATCTGACCGGTGAATTTAACATCTGTCTGCCATTTAGCATGATCGAGCCGCTGCGTGAGCTGCTGGTGAATCCGCCGCTGGAAAACTCGCGCCATGAAGATCAGAACTGGCGTGATAACCTGGTGCGCCAGGTTCAGCACTCTGAACTGGAGCTGGTAGCCAATTTTGCCGATATTCCGTTACGTCTTTCCCAGATTTTGAAGCTGAAACCCGGCGATGTACTGCCGATTGAAAAACCCGACCGCATTATTGCTCATGTGGACGGCGTTCCGGTACTCACCAGCCAATATGGCACTGTAAACGGACAGTATGCGCTACGCGTAGAACATTTGATCAACCCAATTTTGAATTCGCTGAATGAGGAACAGCCCAAATGAGTGACATGAATAATCCGTCCGATGAGAATACTGGCGCATTGGATGATCTGTGGGCTGACGCGTTAAACGAGCAAAAAGCGACCACCAATAAAAGCGCCGCCGACGCGGTTTTCCAACAGCTTGGCGGCGGCGATGTCAGCGGTGCTATGCAGGATATCGATCTGATTATGGATATCCCGGTCAAACTGACCGTAGAGCTGGGCCGCACGCGAATGACCATTAAAGAACTGCTGCGACTGACGCAGGGGTCGGTCGTCGCGCTGGACGGGCTGGCGGGCGAGCCGCTGGATATCCTGATTAATGGCTACCTGATTGCCCAGGGTGAAGTGGTCGTCGTGGCGGATAAATACGGCGTACGTATCACCGATATTATTACACCATCCGAGCGTATGCGTCGTTTGAGTCGTTAATGATGAAGACAGAGGCCACGGTTTCTCAGCCCACCGCGCCAGCCGGATCGCCGCTCATGCAGGTGAGCGGCGCATTAATTGGCATTATTGCGCTCATTCTGGCGGCGGCCTGGGTGATTAAGCGTATGGGATTCGCACCAAAAGGAAATAGCGTCCGGGGACTCAAGGTGTCAGCCAGCGCCTCGCTTGGCCCGCGCGAACGCGTGGTGATTGTCGAGGTCGAAAATGCGCGCCTGGTACTGGGCGTGACCGCCTCTCAGATCAACCTGCTGCACACCCTGCCGCCCGCGGAGAATGACACGGAAGCGCCCGTTGCCCCACCGGCGGATTTCCAGAACATGATGAAGAGCTTACTCAAGCGTTCCGGGAGATCCTGATGCGCCGTTTGTTATTCCTTTCTCTGGCGGGTCTGTGGCTTTTTAGTCCCGCCGCCGCTGCGCAACTGCCGGGGCTTATCAGCCAACCATTAGCGGGCGGAGGCCAAAGCTGGTCATTATCCGTCCAGACGCTGGTTTTCATCACCTCGCTGACGTTTCTGCCGGCGATTTTACTGATGATGACGAGCTTCACGCGTATCATCATTGTTTTTGGCCTGTTGCGTAACGCGCTGGGCACGCCCTCGGCACCGCCAAATCAGGTGTTACTCGGACTGGCGTTGTTTTTGACCTTTTTTATTATGTCGCCCGTCATTGACAAGATTTACGTGGATGCTTACCAGCCGTTTAGCGAGCAGAAAATTTCTATGCAGGAAGCGCTGGATAAAGGCGCGCAACCGTTACGCGCGTTCATGCTGCGCCAAACCCGCGAAGCCGATCTGGCGCTGTTTGCCCGTCTGGCCAATAGCGGTCCGTTACAGGGACCGGAAGCAGTACCGATGCGTATCCTCCTGCCCGCTTATGTCACCAGCGAATTAAAGACGGCGTTTCAGATCGGTTTTACGATTTTCATCCCTTTTTTGATTATCGACCTGGTGATCGCCAGCGTATTGATGGCGTTAGGGATGATGATGGTGCCGCCAGCGACAATCGCCCTGCCGTTTAAGCTGATGCTGTTTGTGCTGGTCGATGGTTGGCAATTGCTTGTGGGGTCGCTGGCCCAAAGCTTTTACAGTTAGAGGCGCAAAATGACTCCTGAATCCGTCATGATGATGGGCACCGAGGCGATGAAAGTCGCTCTCGCCCTGGCTGCGCCGCTGTTACTCGTCGCGCTGATTACCGGCCTCATTATCAGCATCTTGCAGGCCGCGACTCAGATTAATGAAATGACGCTGTCGTTTATCCCTAAAATCGTCGCGGTATTCATCGCAATTATCGTTGCCGGCCCGTGGATGCTCAACCTGCTGCTGGACTACGTACGCACTCTGTTCAGCAATTTACCTTATATCATCGGATAAACAGAACGATGATACAGGTTACAAGCGAGCAATGGCTATACTGGCTGCATCTCTATTTCTGGCCTTTGCTGCGCGTACTGGCGCTGATTTCAACGGCGCCAATTCTCAGCGAGCGCGCTATTCCCAAGCGGGTAAAACTGGGGTTGGGAATAATGATTACCCTTGTTATCGCGCCGTCGCTACCGGCAAACGATACGCCGCTTTTTTCTATTGCCGCCTTATGGCTGGCGATGCAACAAATTCTGATCGGTATTGCGCTGGGATTTACCATGCAATTCGCCTTTGCGGCGGTGCGTACCGCAGGTGAGTTTATCGGTCTGCAAATGGGGCTTTCCTTTGCCACCTTCGTCGACCCGGGCAGCCACCTGAATATGCCGGTTCTGGCGCGTATTATGGATATGCTCGCCATGCTACTGTTTCTCACCTTTAATGGCCATTTGTGGCTTATTTCGCTGCTGGTCGATACCTTCCATACTCTGCCCATCGGTAGTAACCCGGTGAACAGTAATGCATTTATGGCGCTCGCCAGGGCCGGAGGACTCATTTTCTTAAACGGACTGATGCTGGCATTGCCGGTCATTACCCTCCTGCTTACGCTCAACCTGGCGCTGGGGCTATTAAACCGCATGGCGCCGCAGCTCTCGATATTTGTTATCGGTTTCCCGCTTACCCTCACCGTCGGCATTATGCTGATGGCCGCGCTAATGCCATTAATTGCGCCGTTTTGCGAACATTTATTCAGCGAAATTTTCAATTTGCTTGCTGATATTGTTAGCGAGATGCCGATAAATAATAACCCATAATTTTTATCCTGTTTTACTAAGGTTTATCCGAAAATAAATTTTAAAAAACATTCACCAGGATATATCCGCTGCCCCTTATTTGTTTTTACTTCACTCACATAACGCAACATTCACTTTACTTTAAGATGATTCCTGGCAAATTATATGTAACTTTACGGGATAGTAAGTTCGCCTGAAAAACCGCGTAAGCGTTGTCTAAGGTGACTATTCGTGTTCCGTCTGATTATGGTGAGTTATTCAGGTAAGGGGAATTATCGTTACGCATTGAGTGAGGGTATGCCATGTCAACGATTATTATGGATTTATGCAGTTACACCCGGCTAGGGTTAAGCGGGTATCTGGTCAGCAGAGGGGTGAAAAGAAGGGAAATCAACGACATCGAAACCGTTGACGAACTCGCTATCGCTTGTGGCGCGCATCAGCCTTCGGTGGTGTTTATTAATGAGGACTGTTTCATCCATACGCCTTCAGACAGTCAACAAATAAAGCAAATCATTAATCAACATCCTGACACTTTATTTATTGTTTTTATGGCAATTGCTAATGTGCATTTTGATGAATATTTATTAGTAAGAAAAAACTTATTGATTAGCTCAAAATCGATTAAACCTGACTCGCTGGATACCATTCTTGGCGATATTCTGAAAAAAGAGTCGGGTATTTCAGGAACCATAAATTTACCAACATTATCGTTAAGTCGAACTGAATCCAGCATGTTGCGAATGTGGATGGAAGGTCAGGGAACCATTCAGATTTCTGACAGAATGAATATTAAAGCAAAAACAGTATCCTCCCATAAGGGGAATATAAAAAGAAAGATAAAAACGCATAATAAACAAGTTATCTATCATGTAGTACGGCTGACAGATAACGTCACTAACGGCATTTTTGTTAACATGCGCTGAGACATCCGGACTGGCAATGTACCTCCAGTCCGGCTCAATTAGTCCTGCTCCGCCTTCTCGACAAAAATACCATCCTGGTGACCTGACTCATTGAAGAACCAGATGCCGAGCGGGTAATCCTCCAGCGAAACCAGGTACATTGTGCCTTCACTAAATTCTTCCACTGCCAGTACCACGCCCGGTCGGCGGGGACCGCCGTCCGTTTTAACGGTTACCCGATCATTCACCTTCATCATTTTCCTCCTGTCGCTTTGTGCCAGTGTAGAACAATTTTCTGCGTCTGACAGCGCCTTGCCGGCGTGTTTGCTGGTTTTCTCAACGGTCTATACTTAGGCTGTCAGGAACCCGTGAGGTAGTGAAGATGAAAACGGCAAAAGAGTACAGTGATACGGCCAAGCGCGAAGTGAGCGTCGATGTAGATGCGCTACTGGCGGCCATCAATGAAATCAGCGAAAGCGAGGTTCACCGTAGCCAGGAAGATCCTGAGCGGGTGAGCGTAGACGGACGGGAATATCATACATGGCATGAATTAGCTGAAGCATTCGAGCTGGATATTCATGATTTTAGTGTAACAGAAGTAAACCGTTAAAAATGGCCGAAAAAAATCCCGGCCCTACGGGTCGGGATCAAACTTGCTTATGCAAGAAGCACTTGAAAATTCGTTACACCAGGAAATCTGATGTGAGATTTACCTTATCTGCAATTTTTTTGCATGACAAGTAAATATTTTTTACATGAATGATTAAGCACGCTAATAGTTCGGTAGCAAAAGTGTGACAACGCATGTGCTGCCTGGAAGCGACGGGATCGGTTCCAGTTAGCGTTCGACTTCTTTCGGGTGTGCTTTAGGACTTTTCCTGGAAATAAGCCCGCCGTTGCAACGGAAAATGAGGAAAAAATGCTCTCAATCCATGACCCCTTGCTGATTTTTACCGATCTGGACGGCACATTGCTGAACAGCCACACTTTTGAGTGGCAGCCCGCGGCCCCCTGGCTTACTCGCCTGCATGAAAGCGGCGTGCCCGTGATCCTCTGTAGCAGTAAAACCGCGGCTGAAATGCTCCAGCTCCAGACGACGTTAAATCTACAGGGACTGCCGCTGATTGCGGAAAACGGCGCGGTGATCCAACTGGACGTTCATTGGGAAGACCATCCCAACTATCCCCGTCTGATAGCCGGTATTTCTCACAACGAAATCCGCCTCGTCCTGCATAAGTTGCGTGAAAAGGAACAGTTTAAGTTCACCACGTTTGATGACGTTGACGATCAGGTGATAAGCGAATGGACGGGCCTAAACCGGGCACAGTCTGCCCTAACCCGTCTGCATGAAGCGTCGGTGTCGCTGATCTGGCGCGATAGCGATGAACGCATGGCGCAGTTTGTCGCCCGTTTAAATGACCTGGGACTGCAATTTGTCCATGGCGCCCGTTTCTGGCATGTGCTGGACGCCTCCGCCGGTAAAGATCAGGCTGCCAACTGGCTGATTGAAGCATATCGTCGGCAGTGGCGCACGCGCCCTCTGACGTTGGGGCTAGGAGACGGCCCCAATGATGCGCCCTTACTGGATGTGATGGATTATGCGGTTGTCGTTAAAGGGCTAAACCGGGAGGGCGTACATTTGCGTAACGACGATCCTCAGCGCGTCTACCGTAGCCAGAACGAAGGGCCGGATGGCTGGCGCGAAGGAATGGACTATTTCTTTTCCCGCTCCTGAGTCGCGTCGCTGGCGCAAATACGGTTACGTCCGGACTGTTTGGCGTAATAAAGCCGTTTGTCGGCCAGCGACTGCAACTGCTCAAAATCATAGTCGCCGTATTCCTCCGCGCTACTGATCCCCATTGACGCGCTGATACGAAGCGTCGTGCTTTTCGTCACCAGAATTTCTTTGTCATTAATGCGCTGGCGTATGCGTTCGGCAATCTGCAGCGCCTGCGCTTTCGTCGCGCCGGGCAGCACGATACAAAACTCTTCGCCCCCTACCCGTCCGGCGATGTCGTGCGCTCGAATGGTGCTGCCAATGAGCCCAGCGGCATGGGACAACACGCGATCGCCTGCCTGATGACCAAAGCGATCGTTAACGCTTTTAAAATAATCTAAATCCAGCTGTATCACAGAAAATGGCTGGCGGGCTTCCCGGTAGCGCTTTGCCAGCCTGGACGCTTTTTCAAACAGCGCGCCACGGTTATATAGCCGGGTCAGCGGATCGTGCCATGCCTGCCATTGCAGCGAATTTTGCAGAACAAACATGTTTTTGACCATATGTCGAATAACGCCCCAGGAGATCAACAGCATCGCCGTAAAAAGCACCCATAACAACGTCAGCGCGATACTAATACTGCCAAAATTCCCTTGTATGCCTTCACGTAATGTATGCACGCGCAGCAGGACGCCATCAAAATGATCCAGCCGCTCCCAGCTTACATAATGCGTTCCTAAACGCAGCCCGCCCAGGGTATCTTTTTCTATTTCACGCGCCAGTAAGGCGCGCTCACGGTCATTTAACGTATTCGCGGTTTGTTGTTCCGGCGCGGAGTCCGTCAACAAACGGAGATGGTTATCGTATAGCTGATATTCCCCTTCAATATCCTTTTCGGCCGCATCGCGCAGGAACCGCTGTAATGACGCGACGGGAATATCCATTGCCAGTACGCCATACCAGTAATTATCGTGATCCAGCGGTAGACTGGCTGTCACTTTTTTCTGCTCGTCAGCAACATAGGGCTGTGCGGAGGTAAACCACCGCACGCCGCGCTGTGGGTTACGCCGTTGGCTTTGCTCGATAAACCAGGGCTGGGTCACGTACTGATAGTAACGGGAGACAATATCGCTACCGTACGCCGTAGGGAGAGTTGAGAGGTAAAACCCTGAGCGAGAAACATACATCGTCTCCAGCGTCAGCATGGCGGATGAGCGCGCCAGACGCGCCAGATACCCTAACTCCAGCGTGGCGGTTAATTCATTTGCCAGGTCACGACTCTCCCGCGAAAGAAGCGTCGTCCGGGCGACAAATTGATCGGAAACGCCATATAACGGCAATGTCCGCCGCTTATCCAGCTCCAGTTGCCAGAAATGTCTGACGCGTCGTTGCTCAAACTGCGTCACCGCGCTTTGCAATGCGGAAAAAGCCAGCGGCGCCACCAGCGCTTCATGCATACCGTTGCGTAAAAAGATCAACCTGTCCATGTTGAATTGCAGTTGGCGGTCAAGGACATTCGCGACGCTCCCCAGATGATTGCGCTGACTGGCGACATACGCGTCTTTCAGTATCATCACTTCCCGCCAGGTAAGTAGCGTCGAGAACAGCATTACGATCAGAAAACAGGTGTTGACGACATGACCGGGACCAAAACGCCGCGCCAGCTTTTTAAACCAGCCTTGATTATCTAACAGTGTTTCGTGCGGCACCCTGGTAACTCCTGGTTATTGATACAACGCCCCCTGATGGCTTACGGTAGCCAGACCTCATCAAGGGATACCACTCAATCCTGGCATAACCAGGTAGCAGCATGTCGCAGCGCGACGACTCTTTTTCTCCACAGCAAAACGCCCGGCATTAACCGGGCGTTTTGTCATCGGGCTTCGTCCCGCACGCGCCTTTCCTTGCCTGGCACGAGCTCATTCTCATGGAATGCCTCCCGCTTTACGCCAAAACCATCATACCAGCGACACTCTACCATTCCGCTGGAATAACCGGTGACGATCATCCGGGGCCCACCCTCTTTCACGGTAACTTCCTCACTGACAGAAAAGACCATACCTGCCTCCTGTATCAGATGAAACGTTTTCACCTTAGACGAGGATGGGCAATTTTGCATAATTCATTGTAGAAAATCAGTGCGAAACACCGCGAATTTTCGCCACACCTTTCACCAGCGCCACCACAATGGCGCCGATAATAAAGCCGAGCATCAGATTCAGCCCCGCAGGGATCGTATGCGCCATGAAAGCCCCCTGCTGCTGCGCAAAATGTTCAATGGCATGGTGTAGCGGCGCAATACCGTGTACGACAATCCCGCCGCCGACCAGAAACATCGCCAGCGTACCGACAATGGATAATGCTTTCATTAACCAGGGCGCGATAATCAGTAATCCTTTACCGACGCCCTGCGCCAGCACGCTACGCTTTTCCGCCAGCCAGTACCCCATATCATCCAGTTTGACAATAATACCCACCAGGCCATACACGCCAATAGTCACAACCAAAGCAATCCCCGCCAGCACCAACACCTGATTAAGCAGCGGCGCCTGCGCGACAATCCCCAGGGTAATGGCCACAATTTCAGCGGACAGAATGAAATCGGTACGGATCGCCCCTTTTACTTTATCTTTTTCAAAGGCCAAAGGATCTTGTGCAGCCAGCGCCTCAAGACGTTTTTGCCGCTCCGCCGGGTCTTCTTTGTGTTTTCGCGCCTCAAAGGTATGCAGGACTTTTTCTACCCCTTCAAAGCAGAGAAACGCGCCGCCTAACATTAATAAAGGCGTAATGGCCCACGGGATAAATGCGCTTATCAGCAGCGCCAACGGCACCAGAATAACCTTGTTGATTAATGATCCTTTCGCCACGCTCCATACCACTGGCAGCTCGCGATTAGCACGAACGCCGGTCACCTGCTGTGCATTGAGCGACAGGTCGTCCCCCAGTACGCCCGCGGTTTTTTTCGCGGCCAATTTGCCCATTATCGAAATATCGTCCAGCAGCGTGGCGATATCGTCGAGTAATGTCAGTAAGCTACTTCCTGCCAAAATGATTTCCTCGGTCTTTTCTTCTAAGACGTTAAGTATGTAGCAAAACGCGCAATGCCGAAACCGGCGGCGCGGGTCAACGCCTTTTTATTCCAAAAGGACAATTATAATGCTCGCCAGCATAATAATTTTGACGTTTACTATATTCACCCTTTTTATTTCACCGTGAGTGATTATGCGTTTCCGGCAGTTATTACCTCTTTTTGGCGCGCTTTTTGCCTTGTACATCATTTGGGGGTCTACCTATTTTGTTATCCGCATAGGCGTTGAAAGCTGGCCGCCGCTGATGATGGCAGGCGTACGTTTTCTCTCGGCGGGGATGTTGCTCATGGCGTTTTTGCTGCTGCGCGGCGAAAAACTTCCGCCGCTGCGCCAGACCATCAACGCCGCGCTGATTGGTCTACTGCTGCTGGCGGTGGGTAACGGTCTGGTGACGGTGGCGGAGCATCAAAACGTGCCATCAGGCATTGCTGCCGTCGTGGTCGCCACTGTCCCGCTATTTACGCTGTGCTTTAGCTACTTTTTTGGTATTAAAACGCGCAAATTAGAATGGGTGGGGATTGCCATTGGACTTGCCGGGATTATTCTGCTGAACAGCGGCGGCAATTTAAGCGGCAATCCGTGGGGCGCGATTTTGATCCTGATAGGTTCGATGAGCTGGGCATTTGGTTCCGTTTACGGCTCGCGCATCGCCCTCCCTGTGGGCATGATGGCGGGCGCGATTGAAATGTTGGCGGCGGGCGTGGTATTGCTTTGCGCGGCGTTTCTTTCCGGCGAAAAGCTCGCCACGCTGCCTGGCTTATCGGGGTTTATGGCCGTCGGCTACCTGGCGTTGTTCGGTTCTATTATCGCCATTAATGCCTATATGTACCTGATTCGCAACGTCAGTCCGGCGCTGGCGACCAGCTACGCCTACGTGAATCCGGTTGTCGCCGTGTTACTTGGCACCGGCCTGGGCGGTGAGAGGTTATCGCCCGTTGAATGGGCTGCGCTGGGTGTGATTGTGTTTGCCGTAGTGCTGGTGACTCTGGGTAAGTACCTGTTTCCCGCCAGGGCGGTGGTCACGCCGTGTAAAACGGAAGATTCACGCCAGTAGATGAATCCCCTGGGTGTCAATCTGCGCGCTGGCGCCGCCGCCGCAGATCCACTCTTCCAGGCGCTCCGCCAACGCCGCGTCGCTCAATTTCGCTCGCCCGCGCAAGGCGCACTCCCAGACGATCAGCACCCGCCAGCCAAGCGCCTGTAAACGCTGAATATCGCGCTCATCGCGCTCAACGTTCTTACCGATTTTTTCCAGCCAGAAAGCCGTTCGCGTGGCCGGTACTTTGAACAGATAACAGTGGTGATGATGCCAAAAGCAGCCGTGAGTAAAAATCACACAATCATAGTCATTCACCACAAAGTCCGGCTTGCCCGGTAATGTCGCGTCCTGAGTATGAAACGTAATCCCCTGCGCGCTTAGCAGGCCGGCAAGACGTTTTTCAATAGCCGTATCGCGGGTCGCTATCGCGCGCATATTTTTACTGCGCGTGGCTTTATCGTGAACGTCCGCCATCTACCGTCTCTCTCTGACGCAGCGCCACCGCCTGGTGAATTTTGGGTTCCAGCAGCTTTGCTACCGCGGCAAATACCGGCACCACCACGGAATTGCCAAACTGGCGATAGGCCTGCGTATCCGAGACTGGTATCCTGAACTGGTACGTTTGCGGCGCCTCAAATCCCATTAAACGCGCGCACTCTCTCGGCGTGAGTCGGCGGGGACGATGTTGTTGGTTGCCAGCATCGTCGAAATTCACTTCGCCTTTCGCCATATCCCAACCACGATCGATCAGAATTTCGGCGCCATCTTTGTAGTAGCGAGCAGATAACGTGCGCGCCACACTTTCCGGATTGTCAGGATAAACCATGCCATAGCCAAAACCGTTTCCCCGCGCCTGGTGCTTTTTCGCGTAGCGATATAAATATTTCCACAGCACCGGCGTCAGGATATATTTGGCTTCGACGACGGGCTCCAGCAGTTCTGCCAGCGTCGGACGGCGCGGTGGATAACAGCGGGCGATATTGCGTAACGTAAAATCGGTTTTCAGGTTTAAATCGCGGCGGAATCCCACCAACACAATACGTTCCCGATGCTGAGGAAGAAAGTGCTGCCCGTCGATAATTTTCGGATCGTCCGGGCCATTGTCAGCGGCATCCGCCACGTCATATCCCAGTTCATCGAGCGTTTGCATAATAATGCGGAAGGTGTTGCCCTGGTCGTGACTTTTAAGGTTTTTCACATTTTCCAGCACAAACAGCGCGGGGCGGCGAGCGTCGATAATTCTTACGACATCAAAAAATAACGTCCCCTGAGTCTCGCAGGCAAAGCCGTGGGCGCGGCCCAGCGCATTTTTCTTGGAAACGCCCGCCAGAGAAAATGGCTGACAGGGAAAGCCCGCCAGCAGGACATCATGTTGCGGAATATGCTGGCGAATGTGTTCCGCCGCCTCATCATCGCTGACCCCTTCCCGGTGGCTCAACGTGATATCGCGGATATCTTCATTAAAGCGATGTTGCAGCGGATCGCAAAAATAGTTCGCTTTATATGTCCGTACCGCGTGCTTATTCCATTCGCTGGTAAACACGCACTGTCCGCCTATCGCTTCAAATCCGCGGCGAATGCCGCCGATGCCCGCGAAGAGATCGATAAAACGAAAGGCGTAATGTGGATGATGCGCTGGCGGCGTCGGCAACCCTGTTTTAAGACAGGTGAGTTCATTGTCGCTCAAACGATGCCATGCCGCGTTCATCATTACGCGCTTTAAGATGGCCGGGCTCCAGTGCTGTTCGCCCAGGCCGTTAAGGTGCGCCACCAGCGTTTTAACATCGTAGATTTCCAGCAATTGACTCAGCATCGCCTGGATCTCGCTTCCGGCGTCGTCGGCGATGAGGTTCCGGGCGTGTGTTACTGAAATATTTTCCTGCATACATTTAACCGGCCAAAAATAATTGCCGACAGACTAACATAAAATGACGCGGTTTACGTTTCAGCGGCAGGGGTTACTGATGCGTAGCAAACATCTGGATGACCGCCTCATCCCGTGTTTCATAGTCGCCTTTCAGCTCAGCGCTCAGTTTCGCCATGTACGACACCAGAAAATCCGCATTACGCTGCGCCAGGTACTTGCCCCGTTCGGTCTGCATCGTCAGCGGCAGTTTCAGCAGTTTGGTTTGAAAATGGTCGAGCGCGAATTGCTTATCGTTAAGAGGCCGTCTGTCGGCAAAGGGATCGTCGGCATCAAACAGCGCTACGCCCAGCGCGCCGGAGACCGCAAAGACCCGCGCCAGACCAATGGCACCCAATGCCTCCAGCCTGTCTGCATCCTGCACGATTTTTGCCTCTGGCGTGGTGGGCGCAATTTTTGCGCTGAAACTATGCGCTTCGATAGCATGACAAATGCCCGCCAGTTTTTCTGCCGGAAAGTCAGGAAAATCCCGCAGAAAAATACGCCGGGTTTCTGCCGCCGCCAGAATGGAAGAACGATGCCGCTGCGGATGATTTTTCGCCAGGCTGACGATGTCATGGAAATAACATGCCGATAGCACCACCAGCCAGTCGACAGGACTGTTTTCCCCCAGCGTTTGCGCGGTTGCCCAAACACGACGAAAATGGAAGATGTCATGGGCGGCATCCTGTTCCTGATGGTGGTGACGTAGCCAGTCTTCAAACTGCGATTGCCAGTATCCTGAGTCCATACGCCCTCTCTTTATAGCAGACCATTTTTATTACATGCCTGAGCACAGGGTTCGCTATCCTGACATATCCGCCACCACTTTACATCCCTGCTTACTTGCGCGTTTCTGGCTTAGTGTCGGCGGGATAAGCCCTGTTTTTGCGAGGCCGGGTATACCAGGCAATACTCCCCAGAATAAGCCAGACGACGCCCAGCGAAAGCGCGTTAAGCCATTTTTCCGTTGCGCTGCCAGGAGTGCTGATTGGGCCGAGAACCGGCTCGGTTTGTATGGCGGACATCAGCCACACGCAACGCGCCATCGCCCAGATGAAGTAGCCGCAAAAGGTATAAAAAACCCATAACGCTAATTTGCCACCCATGCTACGGGTGGCGTTGTCCTCCCTGGTACTCAAACTTTACTCCGCTTTTGTGATGTAAGTCATATGACATTAATTACATTATAATGTGACATTAGTCACATTTCGACCATAAAATACCTTATCCACCTGTTCTGGTTATTCATTCCACAAATAGTTTATTCTCAGATAATGTTACGTCAGGCGCTGAACCTGCTGTTAAATAAGGGAATGGTGATTGAATCGCACTCTGATGCAGAATAACCCATAACCAGAACAACTTATTTTTACGCACCGCGATAGCGTTTTATTTTATTAGCATTAAGTGTCAGAATGATTCGGTTATTAGCCTTTTATCATTTATTTTATCATTACCCACATTACCGGCATTTATGCCGGTTTTTTTTATGCTTTTTCATAATCAAATCATGAAATACATATAAAAAACAAATTATATTCACGCCAAAAAACATCAAATAAAAACACATAACCCATTGATAAAAAATGATAATTATAGAATATATATTCTTAGTTACTTATATAGTCTGTATTATAAAAAACCAAACAGAAACAAATTGAAATATTTTAAATACCTTTGTTACATGTTATTTTTTAAATTCCATGAACTTCATAGAATAGTATCAATTTGTAGTTTTGTTGAAGTGGCTACATATTCATATAAATTATTATCATAAGGGAATACATAATGAACAGAAAAGTTCTGGCACTGCTTGTCCCGGCGTTATTAGTGGCAGGCGCAGCAAATGCGGCTGAAATTTATAATAAAAATGGCAACAAACTCGACCTGTACGGCAAAGTTGATGGTCTGCGTTACTTCTCTGACAATGCAGGCGACGATGGCGACCAGTCCTACGCCCGTATTGGCTTTAAAGGCGAAACGCAAATCAACGATATGCTGACCGGCTATGGTCAGTGGGAATACAACATTAAGGTAAACACCACCGAAGGCGAAGGTGCAAACTCCTGGACTCGTCTGGGCTTTGCCGGTCTGAAATTCGGCGAGTACGGCTCTTTCGATTATGGCCGTAACTATGGTGTTATCTACGACATTGAAGCCTGGACCGATGCGCTGCCGGAATTCGGCGGTGATACTTATACCCAGACCGATGTCTATATGCTGGGCAGAACCAACGGCGTTGCTACCTACCGTAATACCGACTTCTTCGGTCTGGTGGAAGGCCTGAACTTCGCGTTGCAGTACCAGGGTAATAATGAAGATCCTGGCGCAGGCGAAGGAACAACCAACGGCAGCGATGCAGATAGTGGTACTCGCAAACTGGCCCGTGAAAACGGCGACGGTTTCGGTATGTCTACCTCCTACGACTTTGACTTCGGGTTAAGCCTGGGGGCGGCCTACTCTTCCTCTGACCGTACGGACAATCAGGTTGCTAGTGGGCGTGGTGATGGCCATCATTACTATGGCAATAGCTATTCCGGCGGTGAAACTGCCGAAGCCTGGACCGTAGGTGCCAAATATGACGCCTACAATGTTTACCTGGCGGCCATGTACGCTGAAACCCGCAACATGACCTATTATGGCGGTGGCGATGGCGGTGGCGGCGGTATCGCTAACAAAACCCAGAACTTTGAAGTGGTTGCGCAGTATCAGTTCGATTTCGGTCTGCGTCCGTCCATCGCCTACTTGCAGTCTAAGGGCAAAGATTTAGGCGGCCAGGATATGGATAGCCGTGGTAACTATCGTTACACCGACAAAGATCTGGTTAAATATGTTGACGTTGGTATGACTTACTACTTCAACAAAAATATGTCCACCTACGTTGATTATAAAATCAACCTGCTGGACGAAGATGATGACTTCTACGCAAACAACGGTATTGCAACCGATGATATCGTAGGTGTTGGTCTGGTCTACCAGTTCTAAGACGCTTTATGTTATTCAAGCCCGTGCTTAGCGCGGGCTTGTTATTATAGGGCAAGAATTAAATAACGGATAACGGCGCAAAGACAGGTGACCTGGTTTCATCGGATAGATGAGGACAATTTCGCTCTTTTCAGGCGCTGTCTGCAAGAGAAATAACACTTTTGGGGAAAGGAAAATGCCACTATAGATGATGGATGCCAGCGTCTATAGATGATAATCATCCGGGCATAAAAAAAGCTCCTGTACGGAGCTGATATGAATTATTTTCTAAAATCTGGCGGAACCTGTCCTGAGCGAATGTATAATCCAACATTATCAAAAGTGATCATGGTTGACTTACAAAAAATACATTTCGCGCCAAATGGGTTTTGCTCAGTAACATCGAATGTCGATGTTCTGTATTGTGAACCATGGCAACATGGACACCGGAAGTGAATTTTATTAGTAATATCAGATACCTTAAAGCGCCACAACGTTGACCGCTGATGGACCTTTTGGTCCCTGCTCTACTGAAAACTCCACTTCCTGATTTTCATTCAGAGTGCGGAATTCATTACTTTGAATGGCGGAAAAATGCACAAACACATCTTTGCTGCCATCTTTAGGCGTAATGAAACCAAAGCCCTTTTCAGGGTTAAACCATTTTACTAAACCAGTGATTTTCGTCGTCATAATATTGTTACCTTTTGAATGAGCCCTTGGGCAAAATGGCCTGAAGAAAATTATCAGAGAGAAAAAAACCTAAAGGAGATCTCAAGAGGAACAAATGATGAGAAATATTACAATCACTACTTCAGATAAGTTTGTATCAAACCGCACAACCATTAACGCATGGTTAACTGCACATAGCAAGCTTTAGTTTTGTTAAAAAAATATTAATTGTTTTTTAGCATTATCACGCTGATTGCCATACTCTTTTTATCCATGCCCGTCGCTACGGCTGAAACCTGGCGTAAATAAGTTACGTCTCCCAACGCCTACCTGGCAATAAACGCGCCACATTTTCTGATGTCGTAAACCAGAATACATGCGCATCATCGTGAGAGGTTCCTGTGATCTTGTGCGACCAAAACCGGTTAGAGAACGGGGATGATTTGGCAACTATCTCATGCATTGATCGCACAAGTTACTTAACACGCAGTAGATCAGAGTATCTTGTGGTGTACCGAGGCGAAAGCATTTCTCGCTTCATAGCCCACTGTTGCGACATCCCCTGCCCGGCGAAGTACAGCGTCCCCTTCCCGGCTTTTGCGTTAAGATGGTCCAGTACTTCCATCAACTTCGCACTACCGGCGCGCGGCGCGTTATCGTCGAAAAGGTTGAGTTGCGCTACGCCCTGACTGAAGAAGTCACCCAGCATCACCCCCGCTTTCTGGTAGCGATGGCCGTCGCGCCATATTTTATCCAGGCACTTCACAGCCGCATTGATAATGTCGCGTGAATCCTGCGTGGGGGTGAGAAGCGTCACCGCGGCGCTGTTACCGTAGTAGGGCTTGTTCAGGGCAAAGGGTGATGTTTTGACGAATGTTGAAATGAAACGGCAGTACTGGTGCTCGCCGCGGAGTTTTTCTGCCGCGCGCGCAGCGTAGCTGTAAACAGCCTGGCGCATTTCCTCATAGTCTGTGACCCGCTCGCCGAAAGAGCGGCTACAAACGATTTCCTGCTTTGCCGGCGCAAACTCTTCAAGCTCCAGACATGGCTCTCCGCGAAGCTCTCTCACGGTACGCTCCAGCACGACATTGAAGTGTTTCCTGATGATCCAGGTACTTTGTTCAGAGAGATCGAGAGCAGTCTTGATGCCCAGGGCATTGAGCTTCTTACTGATGCGCCTGCCGACACCCCAGACATCCTCTACGGGTATCAGGGCCAGTAGCCGACGCTGGCGATCGATGTTCGATAGGTCAACCACCCCGCCGGTCTGGCGCTGCCACTTTTTCGCAGCATGGTTAGCCAGCTTGGCAAGGGTTTTCGTCTGGGCAATGCCTACACCGACAGTCAGGTGCGTGCGCTTCAGGACCGTCGCTCTTATCTCGCGCCCGAAATCTGTCAGATCCCGGCAGTTTCGTACTCCCGTCAGATCACAAAAAGCCTCATCAATGCTGTAAATTTCTACCCGCGGCGCCATCTCCTCGAGTGTGGTCATTACCCGGTTCGACATATCAGCGTAAAGCTCGTAATTACTGCTGAAGCAAACAACACCGGATCGCCGGAAGCGTTCTTTCTGTTTGAAGAATGGCTCACCTGGTGCGATACCAAGCTGTTTCGCCTCGGCGCTACACGCGATAACGCAGCCATCATTGTTTGATAACACCACCACCGGTCGGCCACATAAATCAGGACGAAAGACCGTTTCGCAGGAGGCGTAAAAGCTATTAACATCGCAGAGCGCGAACATAATCAACTGACCGCTTTAATGATAAAGGTCACCACCCCGAATATGTCGAGCGTGTCTTCACTGCCGACAGGTATAGGTCGATAGGCGCCGTTCATGGGGATTAGCTGCACTGTCGGGCGCAACTGCAACCGTTTTACGGTGAACTCTCCTTCAATTGCCGCAATTACAATGTCACCGTGGTCAGCGTTCCGTGAGCTATCCACCACCAGCAGGTCGCCGTCGCTGATGCCTGCTTCAATCATTGAATCACCCGTGGCTTTGACAAAATATGTTGAGCTGGGATGAGAAACGAGCAACTCATTAAGATCGATACGCTGCTCAATGTAGTCCGCTGCGGGGCTGGGGAATCCACACGGCACTAAGTAACTGAAAAATGGGAGAGGAATAATTTCGCGCAACTCTGTAGGTCTGAAAAATTCCATAATCCATACCTCGAATACTGTTTTTATATACAGTAGTATTATTTAAACATGCGCGCAAGATACCGGAGTCGCTACGGCTGTTTAAATCTTCGTCGCTTCGTTTGTAAGTTTCTCTCTCAGTTCAAATTATGGGTTTTGTAAATTTTCCGGTTGTATTGTCATGTGTGCATATTTAAGCCAGTCTGGAGGCCACATTTTCTGTACAGCGTCGACAGCCCCGCAGCGTAAGTTATCGCCACGCGCCAGCGCGTTTCCCTGACAGCAATTAATCTTTCGCCCTGCGCCCATGTCTACAGGAGAACATTTCGGGCAACAGGCCGGGTGCGACGATTACCGAGGACGGCGGCGTTAAATCGCCGCTAGTGACATCAATATTAATCCAGATGGGGTACGGCGAAAGAGCGGGGGCAGAAAACCAGGAGTTGACTTATGATCGAAAAGTAAAAATAACACTATCCCTGGCCCCCTCTTCTGGCAGAAAAAGCATAAGATGGCGATACGTTTTTCACGTAATATTCTAACAGAATATTCTAAGTGTATTCTAAGTGTGAGACTGATCGCTGAAAGAAGATGAGCTAAGTGTTTGAATTGTGGCGGAGAGAGGGGGATTTGAACCCCCGGTAGAGTTGCCCCTACTCCGGTTTTCGAGACCGGTCCGTTCAGCCGCTCCGGCATCTCTCCGTATGTTGCAATGATGCCAGGTAATTTGGCATTTTAACAGACCCTATTCGGGTAATTTTGTTCAAGTGACGAGTTTACGAGCAAAACGATGATTAAGTGGCCCTGGAAAGCACAAGAAATAACCCAGAACGAAGACTGGCCGTGGAATGATGCGCTGGCTATACCTCTTCTGGTAAACCTCACCGCGCAAGAACAGGCTCGGCTTATTGCGCTAGCCGAACGTTTTTTGCAGCAGAAAAGACTGGTAGCGCTACAGGGATTTGAGCTCGACTCGTTAAAAAGTGCACGTATTGCGTTAATTTTTTGCTTACCGATCCTGGAGCTCGGTATTGAGTGGCTTGATGGTTTTCATGAAGTGCTCATTTATCCCGCGCCCTTTGTGGTAGATGATGAATGGGAAGATGACATAGGTCTGGTGCACAGCCAGCGTGTCGTACAGTCGGGACAAAGCTGGCAACAAGGGCCCATCATTCTGAACTGGCTGGATATCCAGGACTCGTTCGATGCTTCAGGTTTCAACCTCATTATTCATGAAGTCGCGCACAAACTGGATATGCGTAATGGCGATCGCGCCAGCGGCATCCCTTTCATCCCGTTGCGCGATGTGGCTGGCTGGGAACACGATCTCCACGCGGCAATGAATAATATTCAGGATGAAATCGATCTTGTTGGCGAAAGCGCTGCCAGTATAGATGCCTATGCCGCCACCGACCCTGCAGAATGTTTTGCCGTGTTGTCAGAGTATTTTTTCAGCGCGCCAGAACTGTTTGCTCCACGTTTCCCGGCGCTATGGCAGCGTTTTTGCCAGTTCTATCGCCAGGATCCTTCTCAGCGCTTACGGGTAAACGCTGCCGAAGGCGACTACGGCGAGGAATCCGAACATTAATTCCTCACTTTGTGGGTTAATTAACCAATTGAATTGGCGCGTTAATTTTACTGTTGACACGTTATAGCGGGCCCAGTATTATGCGCCTCGTTGAAACAATTCCTCTGTAGTTCAGTCGGTAGAACGGCGGACTGTTAATCCGTATGTCACTGGTTCGAGTCCAGTCAGAGGAGCCAAATTTAGGGAAGCAGACGTTCACTGACGTCTGCTTTCTGCATTTATATCAACTGATTATCCCCTTTTTCAGGTTCACCCTCGTTCACTAAAAATCATTCGAAGCCATACCCTTTTGCTGGTAAAGCTGGTTCGATTTACGTTTTACCAGCACGCGGAGGGAACCGTCATGTCACTTACTGATACTAAAGTAAAAAATGCCAGACCATCGGAAAAGGCTGTCAAGCTCACTGACGGGTTTGGCCTCTATCGGTTCGAAATACTGGCAGTTGGGCTAACGCTATTATGGCAATCAGGAGGTGTTTTCCATTGGGGTTTACCCTGCTGTATCGCTTGCCGATGCCAGATAATGCCGTGACGAGGCTAAAAGGTAGCTGGCTCAGGGGATTGACCCGAACGCAAAAAAACAGGCTGATGAAAAAATCCTTCAGGAAAATTTGACTTGTGTAATTACAGACAAAGTTGCGCCATGCCGGAGCAAAGCAGGGATTAGATCAAAACTTCAACGCTTTGTTGTTTTTGTCAGCAAACAAACGCGTAATCTTATTTCCCCCTTTGACAAGCCGATCGCACATCGTTACTATGCGCCCCGTTCACACGATTCCTCTGTAGTTCAGTCGGTAGAACGGCGGACTGTTAATCCGTATGTCACTGGTTCGAGTCCAGTCAGAGGAGCCAACTTCCTGTTTTCAGGCGTACTTATAAGTCACTATTCAGTTAGGTTTCAATAAGTTAGCGTGAAAATCTTTCCCGATGTGTGTCTGGTTTTTCCTGCGTATCCGGCGAAATTGGTGGTCTGATTTGGGGCCATTTCAGTTCGATAATGGCGTGACCACCCTATATTCCTGTCCGACACGAAAATCCGCAGTATCAAGCCTTTTGATAACCCCTTTAAACTGACCGATTCACACGATCTGTATCTACTTGTCAATCCGGGCTTGTGGCTCAGGCGCTCAAGGAGCGTGAAGTGTGGCGCAATGTTTTCGCCTTCCGGCGCGTTTCCTGACGTAGAGGCGATTATCGGTGACAGGTCTCCGGCGATGGTGATGAAGCTCGCGGCACAATAAGGCCTTAGCGGGATGCGGAATCGCCTCCCGCTAAGGCTTCATTCAGCCACTTTCCATATCATATAAATACGCCTCTTCCGCTCCTGTCCAACAGCAGGCGACAGCTCATTTCGTTAGCGAAACGGTGGCTCATTAAACGTGCGTAATTTACGTGAGTGCAAACGATCACCTTCTGCGCGTAGCAAATCAATAGCACGAATACCAATTTGCAAATGTTCTGAAATAGCCCCCTCATAAAACCGGTTTGCCTGCCCGGGCAGTTTAATTTCACCGTGTAAAGGTTTGTCAGAAACACAAAGCAACGTGCCGTAAGGCACACGAAAGCGATAGCCCTGGGCTGCAATCGTCGCGCTCTCCATATCAATCGCAACCGCGCGGCTAAGGTTGAATCGCAGCGCCGATGCGGAATAACGAAGCTCCCAGTTACGGTCATCCGTGGTGACGACCGTTCCCGTGCGCAGTCGCTGTTTCACCTCTTCGCCGGGCATTCCGCTAACCGCTTTGGTAGCGTCGTACAGCGCACGCTGTACTTCCGCAATGCTTGGAATAGGAATATCAGGCGGCAGAACAGCATCCAGCACATGATCATCGCGTAAGTAGGCATGGGCCAGCACATAATCGCCAATCGCCTGACTTTCTCGTAACCCTCCACAGTGCCCAATCATAAGCCAGACGTCAGGCCGCAACACGGCCAAATGGTCGCAAATCGTTTTAGCATTTGAAGGGCCGACACCAATATTTACCAGCGTAATCCCCTGCCCATCTGCCGTTACCAGGTGCCAAGCGGGCATCTGATGCTTCTTCCAGGCCAGATCGGAAATAGCCTCTTCCGGCGCTTCCGTTTCTGCCGTGATCCAAATTCCGCCGGCACAGGAAAGCGCGATATAGGGGCTGTCAGGATCAAGAATTTGGCTGCATCCCCAGCGCACAAACTCATCGACATAGCGGGTGTAGTTGGTAAACAAAACGAAGGGCTGAAAATGTTCAACCGGCGTACCGGTATAGTGCCGTAACCGGGCCAACGAGAAGTCAACACGACGCGCGTCGAAGTGCGATAACGGATAGAATTCGCCGGGGTGGAACAGACCGTCTGCCGTCTCATCGCCAATCTGCGCCAGTTCTGTGGTAGGAAAATGGCGCGTTAGCCCGGCGCTCATAGAGCGATCCAGCGTCAGAGCTGAGCCGTCAATCACGTAAGGATACGGGATCTCATGGTGCGAGGCCTCCACCGCAATATGCGCGCCATAATCATGATAAACGAGGTTAAGCTGTTCCAGAAGATAAGCGCGAAATAGCGCAGGCCGCGTAACGGTAGTGGTATAACAGCCGGGATGAGTAAAGCGTCCAAAAGCGCGTGTTTTAGGCGGGTTCGGTGTCGCGCCATCCCAGCTTACAGACAGCGAAGGATAAACAAACAGTCCGTTAAGCCTGGCATGGGGATCGGGCAGCGTGCCGTTATCAACATAGTCAGCGATGGCTTCACGGAGCGCGTTAACCGACTGCTCGTACAGCTCCTCCAGGCGATCCAGCGCCTGCTCGGGCGTCAGGTTTGTGCCTTTATTTTCCATATTATTCTCCTTAGCGTTCACAGGTGAGGCACGTCATTCGATAGTATGACAGCAAAGGAAGAAACTAAAAGGGTTAGCGTAAGGGCGGCGGCAGTAAACATGAACCCTTTAAAAAGAAAAGAGAACTATCTTAGCGCCACCATCATCGCTCAAAAAGAAGGGTACTGGTACAGCCATTTGTTAAGTTCATTACAATTAGTCATATAACCATTTCCCGGCTTTTGCTGACTCGATCAGCATGCTGATAGTGAAATCTGGGACGGGTACAGGCTCCGTTTTCTTGAACGGATGCCATGAAAAAGGGTGATTAGGAAAATAGGTTTCTATTCTGAAGTTACCTCGCTCGACATTGAGTTTCTCGAAGAATTTATTCATGAGATCTTCGGCTTCAAGTTCATCAATGCTCAGATCAGTATCAAGGTCAATCTCTGGTGTTAATTCCACTTGCTTAATGTTGAACAGATATGTGCCAACATAAGGCCGTACAAGCTCGTAAACTTGCTGTTCAATATTGTCTACCATAACTTATCATTGCCCCGAGCAATGGTATTGTAGTCGCGTATAGTGCGATATGTTATTTGTGACACATCTGCGGCAAGGATAATTTCCCCGATCAAAGGAATGGAACGTCCAACAAACGGCGCAATGTTACGAACCATAACACGTCTGGCTGTCCACGGGGTGTAACCGCCCTAACCATGTCGGAAGGGATATTCCAAAGGGAAATTTTGACTTTTTAAACACTGCACGTGCAGTCCTGGACGCGTATGATGTGCCTTTAGTCGCTCCAGCGGGTTTCGCCCTTGTCCAGAGATTATTGCGACCTGATACCAGAGCAACAACGGCCCCGAAATCTGCAACACCAATCCCAAACTGGCTTGCGGTATTCTCACAAAAAATCATAAACAGAAGTTCGGCAGCATTCAGATTGGATTTTCCTGCATAGAAGTATGTTCCATTTAGTTCTTCTACTGTATCCATTAGAAACTCTATAGCTGCTATTTTGGTTTACTTATTGTACAGCCTTGTTTCGAATGAAAGAAATCAATCTTTTGGGAAAGAACGGATCAAGATCACGGAAAATATCTGAAATCAGATGAAAGAGACAGTCGCGATTCCCACCAGGGGCATCACCTGGCAAGCTTGTGTGATCGCTCCGTTTGAACCGAACACATCTATATGTCAGCATACTGATACGGGTTTGATCTTGCGGATAGCGGTATCGGTTAATGCCATCGGCGGGGGCTCCATTTTTCCAACGAACCGTGAAGCCTCCGATTAAGCCCTCAAGAAACTATGGATGTCAAAAAACCCGGCAAACCTTCTCAGGTCAACCGGGTAAAGATAATTTCTTGTTTTTTAAACGTCTCCGGACTCACCAGGATGTCCCGAAACTAAAATCTGGCTCCTCTGACTGGACTCGAACCAGTGACATACGGATTAACAGTCCGCCGTTCTACCGACTGAACTACAGAGGAATCGTGTGAACGGGGCGAATATTAACGAGGTGCCCCTGGCTTGTCAAAGCCTGTTTTCACAAAAAAAGTTCGTTTGCTGTTTTATTCCACACTTCGGTTAAAATTCACCGTTTCCTGATGATTTTCACAGCAAAAAGCGCTTACTCCCTCTTTACGCGCGGGTATCTCCACAGCCAGCGCCCGCTTACCAGACGCCAGTAAAACAGCGCGCCGCGCACGGCCCAGTCAAGAAACATCCCCAGCCAAACCCCTACAACCCCCATACCCAGCACAATACCAAGCGTATACCCTGCCACAACGCGACAGCCCCACATCCCCAGCATCGATACCCACATCGCAAATCGCACATCGCGCGCGCCTTTAAAACCCGACGGCAACACCCACGCGGCCGCCCAAATTGGCATAAAGGCGGCATTAAGCCAGAGCAGAACTTTTACTACCTCTTTTACGTCCTGCTCCTGGGTATAAAATGAGGCAAACAGACCCGCGAACGGCGCTGTCCCCCAGGCGATTGCCGTAAGTACGATAGTCGACATCCAGAATACATGGCGCAGTTGACGCTCTGCCTGACCAATTTGTCCGGTACCAAGACGCTTACCGGTGATAATAGTCGACGCCGAACCAAGGGCGTTACCCGGCAGGTTGATAAGCGCCGCCACGGAAAAGGCAATAAAGTTACCCGCAATAACGTTAGTGCCCATTCCGGCGACAAACATTTGTGTCAGTAGCTTGCCACCGTTGAACAGCACTGATTCAATGCTCGCCGGAATACCGATACCCATCACTTCCCAGATAATGCCGAAATTCAGCGGCTTCAGATAGCTTTTCAGCGGAATGCGCAGCGCCGGATTAAAACCAATCATCAGCACCCAAATAATCGCTACCGCGCCGATATAGCGCGAAATGGTTAATCCCAGCCCCGCGCCGGCAAAACCCAGCCCTTGCCAGGAGAAAGCCCCGTAAATCAGGATGCTGCTGATGATAATATTGAGAATGTTCATCCCGCCGTTAATCATCAACGGGATTTTCGTATTCCCTGCCCCACGCAGCGCGCCGCTACCGATTAGCGCAATTGCCGCAGCCGGATAACTCAGCACCGTCAGTTCAAGGTACGTTAACGCCAGCCCCTTTACTTCTGGCGTCGCCTCGCCTGCGACAATATTAATAATTTCACTGCCGAAATAATGAATGACCACTGCCAGCACAACGGCAAATAGCGTCATAATCACCAGCGACTGGCGCGCCGCCGCCCTTGCCCGTCGCCTGTCGCGCTTGCCGAGGCTAAAGGCGACCACCACCGTAGTACCAAGATCGATAGCCGCAAAAAAAGCCATAATTACCATATTAAAACTGTCGGCAAGCCCCACGCCCGCCATTGCTTCCTTGCCCAGCCAACTGACGAGAAAAGTACTGAGCACGCCCATTAGCAAAACACAGGTATTTTCCAGAAAAATGGGGATAGCAAGTGGGGTGATTTCACGCCAGAACAACACTTTGTAGCTCTTGCGTTTGGCATACCAGGGCGTACGGACGACAACCTGGCGTAAGGCAGTGGAGACGTTCAAAATGGACCTTAAAGAAGAGAGTTGAAACCACATTTCAATAATGAGCGAGAAATCGTAAGGCTGCAAAGCTTTTTGCAGAAAAAATGTCTGCAAATGCAACAAAGTGATGAGATAACCCGCAATCGAATCTGTAAGGGGTTAAATGGGGTTTGACAAAAATTTTTCCGCCGCTAATATACGACCCCACACGATTCCTCTGTAGTTCAGTCGGTAGAACGGCGGACTGTTAATCCGTATGTCACTGGTTCGAGTCCAGTCAGAGGAGCCAAATTCCTGTTTTCAGGCGTGCTTATAAATTCCTATTTAATTAGATTTCAATAAGTTAGCGTGAAAATCTTTCCCGATGCGTATCTGGTTTTCCCTGCGCATCCGGCGAAATTGGTGGTCTGATTTGGGGTCATTTCAGTTCGATAATGGAGTGACCACCATATGTCCCTGTCCGACGCGAAAATCCGTAGTATCAAGCCATCTGATAAACCCTTTAAACTGACTGATTCACACGGTCTGTATCTGCTTATCAATCCGGGCGGTTCCCGCCTCTGGTATCTCAAAATCGAAAAGAATCCCGCATTGCGTTAGGCCCGTACCCTCAGGCTTCCCTTTCCGATGCCCGACAACGGCGCGAAGGTATCCGTAAACTTCTGGCCCGGAAAATTAACCCCGCTCAGCAACGAACCGACGCACGGATTACCAGCTCCCCGGATAAATGTTTTAAAGCCGTGGCGTTGGCCTGGCATAAGAGCAATAAAAAATAGTCGGCGGATTATGCCGCCCGTCTGCTCGCCAGCATGAACAACCACATTTTTCTGGCTATCGGCCATCTGCCCACCACTCTACTGAAAACTCAGCATTTCACTGCGTTACTGAGAATTATCGATGATAAAGGCTTTCTGGAAGTCGCGTCCCGTACCCGGCAGCAACTTTGTAACATCATGCGTTACGCCGTGCAGCAGGGGCTGACTGAAAACAATCCAGCTCTGAATCTGGAAGGCGTCACCACTCCTCCGGTTAAAAATCACTATCCCGCTCTGCCGCTGGAGCCGTTATCTGAACTGCTCCTGTGCATTGATGGTTATCAGCAGGGCCGGGAATTAACCCAGCTGGCAGTGAAGCTGACTCTGCATCTGTTTATCCGCTCCAGCGAGCTGCGTTTTGCCCGCTGAGGTGAGCTTGATTTCAGAAACAAAATCTGGACCATCCCCGCCACCCGTGAGGCGATCGACAAAGTACGTTACGCCGGGCGTGGCGCAAAAATGCGTACTCCGCATATTATGCCGCTGTCCCGGCAGGCGCTTGCCATTCTGAAGCAGATAAAGGAAATCTCCGGCCATCTGGATCTGGTGTTTCCCGGCGACCATAACCCGCATAAACCAATGAGTGAAAACACCATCAACCAGGCATTGCGTCTGATGGGTTATGACACAAAAACTGATATCTGCGGGTATGGTTTGCGGGCTATGGCCTGTAGCGCACTGGTGGAATCTGAGCGATGGTCGCGCGACGCAGTGGAGAGGCAGATGAGCCACCAGGAGCGTAGCAGCGTCAGGGCGGCCTATATTCACAAAGCGGAACACCTCGATGCACGTAAGGCGATGATGCAATGGTGGTCGGATTACCTGGACGCTAATCGTGAAGGCTGTGTTGCACCCTATATCTATACCCGACAACAAAAGCGGGAGTCATAATATAGTGGCGATTACGGTGTAATCGTTAACTTACTGAAAACAAAGTCACCTGTGCTCAACACTCAGGTGGCTTTTTTGCAGACTGCCTCCGGAAGTACACTTATTGACAGTCAAAACCTCAGATTATTACAGCGGTAATAATCTGAGGTTTTAACGATGAATCAACATCACTGAACTGCGCCAGTTCTGACCTTTTGGCTCTTAGCCTTTTAGATTCCTGGCCTTTTTCCTGACGTATGCCAGTCTGCATCCTACGGCAAAAATAGCCTTCGCCAATTATTCTCGTATAAATTAGTCAGTAGATGCCTAAAATTATTCTGGTAGAATATTTTCAGGTGTTTATCTATCAATACGGTTTTTTTGCACCAGATTACACCCAATATTAGAGAGGAATGAGATCTGCCTAAAATCTGGTCTTCTCTATAACTTTAAATAAATACATGTGATTTATTTAATCACAGAAAATATAAACTATATAAAATATAAATCATATAAATATATAAGCGACGATCTAAGGAAACGATCGAATTAAACGATTGCGTATTGCATCACCCAAGTCATTAGACACTATTTTTTAACAAATTCAAATGGTTATATAAATTTTAACGAAGATATAGGAAAGCCGATAAATAAAGATTACTATAAAATCCATATTAATAAGAAGCAGTAATTTTTCCTGCCGATTCGAACGGAGGATACAATGGATCTTAACCAGCTTAAAACATTTGTTACCGTTGCGGAAACCGCCAGCCTGACTCGCGCAGCAGGACTTCTCTACCTAAGTCAACCAGCGGTAAGCGCCCATATAAAGCAACTTGAAACCGAGTTCAATGTAAAGCTATTCAAACGCACCCCCAGAGGCATGGAGCTGACCTCTACAGGTCTCATCATGAGAGATGAAGCACGTCTTGCACTTGATGCCGCAAACAAATTTGTAAATAAAGCCCGTACACTTCATAATATAGAGAACTGTGCCTTAGGCACTATTTCAGTTCCAGTAATCCTTAATCTACCATTAGTACTATCACAACTACGGCTGCGGCACCAGAATGTCAGTTTGACGATCCAGCAGAATATTTCGGGGTATATTATTGAAGACATTAAGAACGGTAAGCTCGATGCTGGCTTTGTCATTGGGGAAGTTAATGACTCTCAGTTAGGGATTATTCCTGTTTCTTCTGTAACGCTCTGCCTTGTAGGTCCATGGGCCTGGAAATCCCAGCTTGAAAAAGCAGGTTGGGAGCAACTACAGGAGTTACCCTGGATTGCTACCCCAGAAAAATGCTCCTTTACTGCTATAACAAAGTCTTTCTTTGAACGACATGATGTCACTGTAAAGGCATCCATTATAGTTGATCAGGAAAAAACGCTAGCTGAATTGGTAGTAATGGGAGCAGGGATAACTCTGATGAGAGAAGATATCGCTCTAGCTCTTCAGGATAATGAGGAGATTTATATCTGGCCGGGAGAAAAGACAGTGAGCCAGCTTTGTTTCCTTTGGGATCGTGAAAAAGAGAAATCTTCTGTCTTATCTGCACTAATTGCAACGGTGAAAGATATCTGGCAAGTGCCAGCTTGATTATCATAACTTCAATTCATATTGAAGATAACATTGCAACATCAGGCCAGGGTAAGAGAAAGTAGTCTGACTCTCAGGAATATGAATTATATTATAAGAACTAAAAAGGCGGCCGAAGCTGCCTTTTTAGAACCGTTGGTTATCTTAGCTTATCTGGAAATATGGGTGATTAAGTCCAGAACCTTATTTGAGTAACCAGTTTCATTATCATACCAGGAAACCAGTTTTACGAAGTTGTCGTTCAAAGCAATACTTGCTTTTGCATCGAACACGGAAGTACAAACTTCACCATTGAAGTCTGTAGAAACAACGTCATCTTCAGTGTAACCCAGAATGCCTTTCATTGAGCCTTCAGAAGCAGCCTTGATTACTTTCTTAATATCTTCATAAGAAGCCGCTTTTTCCAGGCGAACAGTCAGATCAACAACAGAAACGTTAGGAGTCGGAATGCGGAACGCCATGCCCGTCAATTTTCCGTTCAGTTCCGGTAGAACTTTACCTACGGCTTTAGCTGCACCAGTAGAGGAAGGGATGATGTTCTGAGCCGCACCGCGACCACCACGCCAGTCTTTATGAGACGGGCCGTCAACGGTTTTCTGGGTCGCCGTGGTTGCGTGGACGGTGGTCATTAACCCCTCAATGATTCCAAAGTTGTCGTTGATGACTTTGGCCAGTGGAGCCAAACAGTTAGTTGTACATGATGTATTCGAAACAATATCCTGCCCTCTATACTTGTCAAAGTTTACTCCCTTCACAAACATTGGAGTATTGTCTTTTGACGGACCAGTCAGAACAACTTTCCTTGCACCAGAAGTGATATGCTTGCGAGCAGTTTCATCGGTCAGGAAAATACCGGTTGCTTCAGCAACAACATCAACACCGATCTCACCCCATTTCAGGTTATTCGGATCGCGTTCAGTGGTAACACGGATTATTTTACCGTTAACAATTAACTGACCATTATCTACTTCAATAGTGCCATCAAAGCGACCATGAGTGGAGTCATACTTCAGCATATACGCCATATAGTTAACATCTAACAGATCGTTAATTGCCACAATTTCTATATCAGAGCGTTTTTGCGCTTCACGAAAAACCGTGCGACCGATACGCCCAAAACCATTAATACCTACTTTAATAGCCATAATTCATCCATTACTTATCAGTAAATAAAATGTCATCTGTAGACTTATAATTGCACCAGCTCTTCAAAAAAAGGTGCAATATCTCTATTAGTGACTAGTCGATGCCTTCAGGGTATTAGCCTGGGTTGCCAACATCGCGAGTTTACGTTGGTTCAGGTTGTTGAGTACAAGAGCCATAGCTGTGATTACGGCCCCGATAATTTGCATGTTTGTTGGCACAACGCCATTTAGAGCTGAAACAATAAAAGCGGTAATGGGAACAACATCCATAAAGAGCACACCATTTGTTGGAGTAATTATGCGATTACCAACATTCCAGCACAGCACGGCCACCAGACCAGCCACCAGAGCCATATAAAATAGATGAGGAACAATAGTTATTATCGACGCTGCACTCGGTACAGAAATTGCACCCGATCCAACCAGAAACAAATCAATTAATACAACACTAATCATCCCCAACAGCGTGGTCATAGTTGTATAACGTAACGGGCTCCAGCCCGGAAAATAGCTTCCACCAATGGTATACAGTACCCAACACAATGCTCCAGCGATAAGTAGCAGATTTGCAGCAAGGCTAATAGGTGAATTAAGGACGGCAAAGACATCACCATTGGTAATAACCAGGACGACACCACTAAAAGACAGCAGGATAAAAGACATAGTACTGGCGTGAGGGCGTACTTTCTTCAGAGCCCAGATAGTCAGAAGCCCTAACATCGGCATAGTAGCCATCATAATGGATGCAGTAAGTGCCCCCCCGGGCCCCGCAAGCGACTGGCCCAGAAAGACCAGAAAACCAAAACCAGCAAAACCCAGCGTACCAAACAACCAAGCCAACCCCCAGCGCTCTCCTTTTAACCGGAATGAATTTTGGCCTTCACGAAATAGCAATAACAATGCAAAGGCAATACCCGCAATCCCATAGCGAAAAGTAGTAAAATTAAACGGATCAATATAAGTTAGAGCATGTGTCATTACCGGGAACATCCCCCCCCATGACACTGTAGCTAATAAGCAACAGAGTAACCCTTTCAGATATGAATTCATATTTTTCACCTTACATTAAAAAGATAGTTATCATGGATGTTGTATCTTACATTTTCACAACACTTCAAAAATAGCCATTCGTTAATATTGATATCTATATAAGAAATTATGATATCGGATACTTATGCTGCTGTCAGAGTTTGGACTATCTCGCTGAAACGGACTTTCCCACTCGGGCTATAAGGTATTTTATCAACCATATGTGCGGTGAAATCAGTCACCCCGATATGATTAATTTTATTTTTTATTTCATCCATAATAAAAGAAACATCATCTTCATTTATATGTTTAGCGCTAAATATGCACCTGATATGATCTTTATTTTGTTGTCTTATTGGTATGAGTGCCACATCTGTAATACAGGGGAGTGCACGTAAATGTTCCTCAATATGATAAATGTCTTGCTCACA
Source organism: Salmonella sp. JXY0409-18 (assembly GCF_020268625.1). Classification (NCBI taxonomy): domain Bacteria; kingdom Pseudomonadati; phylum Pseudomonadota; class Gammaproteobacteria; order Enterobacterales; family Enterobacteriaceae; genus Salmonella; species Salmonella sp. JXY0409-18. Next base: position 1,813,912 of record NZ_CP084216.1, on the reverse strand, counting down.
CTTTATTTCACTATTACGATTCATCAAGAATAGTCGTCCATTATCGTCAAGATATCCGTAGTCAGCCATCAAAAAATAGCGTTCACTGTCTATTTCAATGAAAGGCCTACTGCCATCACCGTATTCATCCATAAGCATATAACTGGCTACAGCTATTCTTCCCCTATTGCCTGCTTTCAGTGGTACATTATCCTCATCCAATATTCTGATTTTATTACCGTCAAAGGCTCTCCCCACGCTACCTGGACACTCAAACATATCTGAAGACTCAGAAAGAACGTTCACCCCAGTTTCGGTACACCCGTAATACTCGTTAAAAATATGTCCCAAGTGGGTATATGCAGCTATTTTGCTTTTTACTGGAAAATAGCTTCCACCAACCAAAACCCAACGCAAGTAATGATGTAAAACTGTTTCACTGGCGAGTTTAGTGAGACGGGAAACCAGATTAGGTGTCATCACTGTAGCCTTTACGGAGTTGAGAGAAAGTGCCTGAATAAGAGCAGATTCATCATCCTGATCCACCAAATGTAAAGAAGCCCCAAGCCCCATAAACATCCTTGCCCAGCCATTTCCTGCTGCATGATAAAGGGGTAAGATAAGCAGGAAACCATCGTGGTGCGTGAAGTTGAATCGCTGAGTAAACCAGTCGAAACGCCGGGCATCAAAAGAGTTGTAGCGTAATACGATTTTAGGTGCTGAACTGGTTCCTGAAGTTAGTGAAACTGAGCGAAATGGTGCAGGAATATGTGTCGCAAGTAGACTTTCCAATTCAGGGTGATGAAATTCACCTATACTGCCAATAACTGGATCAGTTGGAGCATCGACTGCCAGCATGGTTATAGTACGGACATGCAACTTATTGAGTTCATCCGGAGAGTAAAGGCTAAAAGAGACTAACATTAGTCCCGGATTAATTTTAATTAGCAACCCTCTCAAGGTCTCAATAGGTAATGAGTAGTCAAGACCGTTTGCAGGAATTCCTAAAGTAGCAAAAGCAGCCAACCAACAAATTAGATCGACACTATTTTTTGATAAATAGCAAACAGACCGTAACTGCTCAGGGTTAAATGCCCGACGGAGAAAGACAATGCGAGACTCAGTACGGCGAATAATATCATACCACGTATATTGTCGTTCTTTATCAATAATGCAAATATCATTACCTCGAGTAATGGCTATTTCATTCAGTCTGCGAAGAGTAATCATTTTAGATATTCCTTAGATAGTATAAATTATATAATCAGGCAGCAATAATTAGGCAGCCATTCCGTTTACATTCATTTATTTTATTTCTAACGTCTTTGCTAATAACATCCCCAGGAAAAACAAGAGGAACACCTGGTGGGTAAGATATAATGAATTTATTGGCAACTGCGTTCTCTTCTTTATTGTTCTTATTATCTTTGCTAATTTTTGTTAGCGAAGAAAGAAGACAGCGGATTGCTTCCCTATTAATACCAATATGAAAATTCAAAAGAATGAAATTATTGATGAATCTCTTTAGAGATATATCATGTTCGCTGAGCAATGTTTTTATTTCTTGACCTGTCCCTAACGCGCTGACATCGATCATAATTTTGGTTGGGTCATACTGAATATGCCAATGTGTATTGAATACCTCCCTGCAAATCGATTTTTCACCCAGACCAGCAATATCAGATACCCCCATAATAAATTCATGAACTAACTCGCGAGTATGTGTAGCAAGTATTTCCCCCTTTACTGACATCATTGCTTGCGCAGCATCCAAAGAAGCCAGTATTGGGTAACTAGGAGAAGTTGTATGGATTCTATATTTAGCTGTTTCTATCTTCTCTGCCAGTTCTTTTTTTCCACGACAATGAATTATTGAGGCCTGACGAAGGCAAAAGAGAGATTTATGGGCTGAGTGTGTACAAATCACTTCGAGGTCAGGATATAACTCGAGCAATGAGTCTATATTCATTGCTGTTAGCTGTCTCGTATCTTCACTAAAATAATTCAGACTCCCCCATGCCTCATCAATAAAAAATTTTCGAGCCTGCACACCAGCTGACAAAAGATGGGCCAATACCTGTGGAATATCATAAATGATGCCCTCATAGGACTGTGCTGTCAGAATCACAATATCACACCCTTTACCTTCATTCTGTAATGATAAGAGTGTATTTTCTAAGTGTGCATATGACCATGCACTTATTTCCTGATCCATTGTCTGCAAATCAGGACAAAGGTAACGAACTTCAGCACCAATTGCTTGTGCATGAAAATGAATTGATTGGTGACAATTTTTATCAATCAAAATGCGTTGACCCTTTTCAAAAAGAGCAGTGATCGCTATTTGGTTAGATGTACTTGTTCCACTGGTGATGTAAAATGATGCGTCAGCATTATAAAGCTTTGCTGTCAATTTTTGTGATTCAGCAATAATCCCATGAGGGAAAAAGAAATTATCGAAGAGTTCACCAGTTGCTGACCCCTCCAGACATTCAGAAAGAAATTCTCTGGTATCGCCAACAATATCACTCTGACCATGACTCGAAATAGGCAAAGCGTGGAATGAATACATTTTCCTATGGCAAAGTCTTTTCAGCCCTGCCAGAACAGGTGTATTCTCTTTCATTTTAACAATTTTGGCATTCATTAAAGTTTCCTCATAGAATATTATATGCAACTTCAATATGCCATCAGCTTTCCCGGATGAATATTTGTATTTTTTGATTCAGCTATCAGCATAAATGATATCCATTGATACAACCCGCTAAGACCATATATATAGTCGGCAGGGTTTATCCCAAAAAGCTCTCATATATGTGCATTAATACCAGCATAACCGCACAAAGTCGCTACACTCGGGACCAGAGCAACATGCTGGTAGAGGCTCTCTTGTGGCAGCTTATGGACGATAAAGTATGCGATAGATATCTGGCGTTAACGCTGGAACTGTTACGCAGTAACAAGAATAGATGACAGATGCCATGTGCCCCTGCAAAGATTTGGATTGGTTAAATCGATGAATAGCTCTGAATCAACAGGAAATGGGGCAAAAAATTTCTACGTAGAAATTCTCTACGCCAGAAAAGGACGGATACCCGCATTATCAATAGTCATTCCCTTTCCATCCATAAACCTGTGCCACATAACGCCCGCGTCCGTCGTCATATTGCTGTCTGCGCCAACGCCTCTTTCTCGCTGAATCCCTGCGCCAGATAATGGTTTATTGCATCCTGTGCCCACGCATAGCGTAACGAATGGGGGAATACACGCCCCTTAAATCGATACATGACGCCTGCCTGTGCCAATATTTCATCGCACTTCTGAGATCCGGTTTATCGAGCAGCCTGTCATGATGGTTTTCTGTGACAGATGTTAGCGTGAAGATCTCTCCCGATGCGCATCTGGTTTTCCCTGCGCATCCGGCGAAACTTAGGGTCACTTCAGTTCGATAATGGAGTGACCATCCTGTGTCTTTAACCAACGCAACAAAGCCGCAGTATCAAGCCTGCTGATAACCCCTTTAAACTGACCGCTTCTCACGGTCTGTTTCTGCTTGTCAGTCCGGGCGGTTCCCGCCTCTGGTATCTCAAATATCATTTCGACCGAAAAGAATACTCGGCGCGGTGGATAAGAGGGCCTTGCAAACGCATATGAAAAATCTCCGGCGATGCCGGAGAAAAGATTTATGACTTTGAGCTTAATCGGGGGCCTCACGGTTCGCTGAGAAATGGAGCCCCTGCCATGACACTCACTACTAATACAGATACTCCAGCCCATGAAAACCAGCAATGTGGCAGGATATTTAAAGGCCAGACCTGCCTGCGCTAATGTTGACCGGCATTCCGGAACGGCGCTCCAGCACCTCATTAACCCGCGAAGTATCAACGTCATCCCCTTTGATAAACGTGCGCAGCACTGGCGTAACGGGCAATGGAACTTTTTTGTCTGACTCAAATTCAGCACGGTTACGAGAAAGCGGTTCGTGTACCTCCAGCCAACGACTGCCATCCGGCTCTACCGAAAATTTAACGGGCCTGTCGATAATCTGAACGCGGGTTCCTACAGGAACATGGTCGAATAAATATTTAATATCGTCATTGCGTAAACGGATACAGCCCTGACTGACGCGAAGGCCAATGCCAAAGTTAGCATTAGTGCCATGGATGGCATATAACCTGCCGATATATATTGCGTATAGCCCCATAGGGTTATCCGGCCCCGCAGGCACCATCGCGGGCAGCGTTTTTCCCTCTTTAGCATATTCCCGACGCGTATTAGCCGTTGGCACCCAAACCGGGCCATCTTGTTTGCGTTCAACCGCAGTTACCCAGTTGCGCGGCGTTTCACGGCCAGCCTGACCAATACCAATAGGTAGCACCTCAACCGTATTCGTGCCTGCGGGATAATAATAAAGGCGCATCTCGGCGACGTTTACCACAATACCTTCACGAACGGTGTCAGGCAGAATCAACTGCTGCGGCACCACCAGTGTGGAACCAGACTGAGGTAAAAACACATCCACGCCGGGATTCGCTTCAAGCATATTACTCAGCCCCTGACCGTAGCGGGCGGCAAATGACTCTAAGGGCTGAGTATTGTTCTGCGGTACGGTGATTGTGACAGGCTGTCCTACCAGACGACTGCCTTCGGGCGGCAACGGATAGCTTATAGCCAGCGAGAAATGGCTTACCAACAAGACGAAAAACGGAAAAAAAGGTGTGATACGACGCATTATATCCCTTCCTTTGTCGCGGCAGGTGTGCGTTAAGTATAGCTTTTTTCTCACATGGCTGGTGTTGTGCGCCCGGGTTATGTTGCGTTTGCGTTCCCCTCCGGCAGGACAATATTACTGGCCGCCAACTCCCCCATGTTGTGGAACATGGCGCACGCGGCTTCCACGATCGGCATCGCCAGCGCCGCGCCGCTTCCTTCACCTAACCGCATCGCCATATGCAAATAGGGTTCCATAGACAAATGCGCGAGCGCGATGCGGGCACCCTTTTCCGCCGAAAAGTGCGACGGGATCAGATAAGGTCTCACCGCAGGCGCAATCTGACAGGCCGCCAGCGCTGCCGAGTAGGAAAGAAAGCCATCCAGCAATACGGGTAAGCCACACCTTGCCGCACCAAGCATCACGCCGGTCATCCCGACCAGATCGAAACCACCCACCTTCGACAACACATCAATGCCATCGCGCGGATTGGGCTGATTAATCGCAATCGCCCGCCGCACGACGTCCACTTTATTATCGATGCGGGAAGGCGGAAGATTCGCGCCAATCCCCACCACCTCTTTTGCATCACTTCCTGTAAAAACGCTGACCATCGCGGCGGCTGGCGTGGTGTTCGCCATTCCCAGCTCCCCTACGCCAAATAAGGTCACGCCGCGTTGCGCCAGGTCGCAGGTGTAGCGGGAAACCTCCAGCAAAAGCGCCTCAGCCTGCGAGCGACTCATCGCCGGGCCAACGGCAATATTTCCGCAGCCGCGCGCGACGCGCATATCAACTACGCCAGGAATAGGTTCAGCATCAATACCAACATCAATGACATGCACCTTCGCACCGGCCTGAGCGGCAAGCACGCATACGCCGGTTGTTCCCCGCGTCATATTCGCCGCCTGAATCGCCGTCACGATTTTGGGCGAAACCGCTACGCCTTCATCCCAGACGCCATGGTCGGCGCACATCACCAGCATCGCCTTTTCACCTACCTGCGGCGTACCGTTAAGCCCCGGCATTCCCGCGAGCTGAACGGCTAAGGCTTCCAGTCTGCCCAGGCTGCCCGGCGGTTTGAGCAGGCCGTCAATATGTTGCTGCGCACGCGCCATCGCCTCGGCGTCCGGCGCAGGAATGTCACGGAGTAAAGCGTGTAGTGTCTGCATAAGATGTCTCGTCCGTAATAATCGGCTCATAACAGAGCCAGCAGAAAGATCAGTTCGCCAAGTTCGATCGCCGCGCCCAGCGTATCGCCGGTTTGACCGCCAAGCGTACGTTTAAGCAACTGGCCAAGGATGAAAATCGCCGCGAGTGTGACCACCATTGCGGCCAGTCCTTGCATACCAGGCAGTAATACCGTGGCGACGATTACCGCCAATCCCAGAGTAATGCAGGTTTGCCGTCCGCTGACTTTACCGATAAATACATTGCCGAGCCCCTCGTCACGGGCGTAGCGATGATGGTACATCAATAAAACGGCGCTGCCACGCCCAGCCGCACAGGCCGCCGCCAGCGCCGCCAACATTGGCGTTCCACGTAACGCCAGTTCGCTGACCACCAGAATTTTTGCCAGTAGCACAAAAATAAGCGCCAGCCCGCCATGGGTTCCCAGACGACTATCGCGCATAATCTCCAGCATTCGCTCACGGCGGCGCGCGGAAAAAATGCCATCGCAGGTATCGGCCAGCCCATCCAGGTGAAAACCACCGGTCAGCAGCGCCAGCGCCAGAATACAGAACAACGCCGCTAGCGGAATACCGCACCAGGATTGCAGGAGGATGAAAATCAGGCCGCTTACGCCCCCCAGAATCAACCCGATAAAGGGAAACATCACGATCCCACGCGAATACTGCTCGAAATCCAGTCCCTGCGACCAGCGTGATGGCACGGGCAAGCGGCTAATAAAAGCGAGCATGGCCCAAAACAGCTTACTCATTTAATTTTGACTCCAATACCTGAGACCACCAGCCAGACCTCATCCGCCGCTGCCGCCAGTCGTTGGTTGACCCGACCGGCAATATCACGAAAATGGCGCGCCAAACGATTTTCCGGGACGATCCCCATTCCCACCTCATTTGTCACCAGTACCACTTTCGCCGGGCAGCGCTGGCAGGCTGCAATTAAAATCTGAATTTCATCGTCAATGGCGCGCTCCATCGCCGCGTAATCCCACTGTTCGGGATCGTTTTCTCCTCCCAGCGCAAACAGCAGATTCGTCACCATGGTGGTAATACATTCCAGTAAAATCGCGTCGTCAGGGGCAAGATCCGCGGTAATCAACGTATCAAGATGCCGCCAGCATTCTGCGGTCCGCCAGTGTGCCGGCCTGCCATCTTTATGATGCTGAATTCTCGCCGCCATCTCGTCATCAAGAATGTGCGAGGTGGCGATATACAGTACCTGCGGCGCATCGCCAATTAAGGTTTCAGCATGACGGCTTTTACCACTACGCGCCCCGCCCGTCACCAGAATCATCATACCGGCTCCTGATATTGTTGCATGATGGTATAAATTTTATCAATATCAATATGTTGCCGCATCGCTTCCGCCAGCAGATCAAATTGCCGCGCTTTATGCTCCGCATAACAAAAAGTCGTTTCCCACGGCGCAAGCCCTTTTCGTGCCCGTAACCCATTGACCACCGCACGGGTAAACGCATCGCTGTCAAACAGGCCGTGAAGGTAAGTGCCAAACGCCAGTCCGTCGGCGGTGACCGCACCATCCGCCACAGAGCATCCATTTTTCTGTAACGTCATGGCCGTACAGCATCCTTCCTGCAGCACCGTTTCCCCCATGTGAATTTCATAACCGCGTACCGGTAGCCCCGCTGCGGCAGCCAGCCAGCCGGGCAGCTCGTCTGACATTGTCGCGTTAACCTGCGTCGTGGTTTTATCCTGTGCAAAGCGAGTGATCGTATTAAGCAGCCCCAGGCCCGGCTGCGTACCCAGCCCCGACTCCACCTCATCCACAATGGTGTCGCCCAGCATCTGGTAGCCGCCGCAAATTCCCATCACCGGCACGCCCTGCCGATGTGTCTGCAATACCGCATCCGCCATCCCGCTTTCGCGCAGCCAGGCGAGGTCGCTCAGCGTATTCTTACTGCCCGGCAGGATCACCAGATCAACGTCAGTCAATGCTTCCGGGCGGCGAATATAGCGTATGCGCACATCCGGCTGCGCCGCCAGAGCGTTAAAATCCGTAAAGTTAGAAATATGTGGCAGTTGCACAATGGCAATAGTGATATCACGGGGGGCGTTACCGCGATATTTATCGTTTTGCAGCGCGACGCCATCCTCATCTTCCAGATCCACATCCAGCCACGGCATCACGCCCAGGACCGGGACGCCGGTAAGCGATTCGATTTGTTCGATACCGGAATAGAGTAGTGCCACGTCGCCGCGGAATTTGTTGATAATGACGCCCTTTACTCTGTCACGCTCCTGTTTATGCAACAGCGCCAGCGTGCCATAAATAGCGGCGAATACGCCGCCCCGGTCGATATCCGCCACCAGAATAACCGGACACTGGGCCATTTCCGCCATTCCCATATTGACGATATCACGATCGCGCAGATTGATTTCCGCCGGGCTTCCAGCGCCTTCCAGCACAATAACGTCATATTCCTGCGCCAGGCTGTTATAGACCGCAAGGATTTGCTCACGCAAACGCGGTTTATAGTCATGGTAACTAACCGCATCCATATTGGTCGCCACTTTCCCCATCAGCACGACCTGCGCCTGGCGATCGCTGGTCGGTTTGAGCAGCACCGGATTCATACGCACATCTGGCGTGATCCCCGCGGCTTCCGCCTGAAAAATCTGCGCCCGCCCCATCTCTTTGCCATCCGGCGTAATACCAGAATTAAGCGCCATATTTTGCGATTTAAACGGCGCGGTACGCAGACCATCCTGATAAAAAATGCGGCATAAACCCGCCGCCAGCACACTTTTGCCGACGTCGGATGCCGTCCCCTGCAACATAACTGCCTGTGTCATGACGCCTCCCTGAATGCGCACTTTTGCATTCGATGAAAAAACTCCGTTTCTGTTTTACACAGCGGCAGTCCCAGTTGAGTATGAAGTTTGACCAGCCAGGGCTGGGTTAGCCCCGCTTGTTCCATCGCTTCCGTACACGCGAAAACCTCGCCAGGCGCGCCATGCGTCAGGACCTGGCCCTGACGTAACACGTATACGGCATCGCTAATTTCATAAATAAGATCGATATCATGGCTGGAGATAATGACATGATTGCCCTGCGCCACAATCCGCCTGATGATAGCAAGCATCTGAGTGCGCCCTGCGGGATCGAGACCAGCAGTGGGTTCATCCAGCAATAGATAGCGCGCCTGTAGCACCAGCGCTCCGGCGATAGCCACACGTTTTTTTTGCCCATGACTCAAACACTGAATGGGCTGATGGCGAAAATGTTGGGCGTCAACCAGCGTTAGCGCCTCGTCGACGCGGCGCGTGATTTCCGCTTCCGGCATCCCCAAATTACGTAAACTAAACGCAATATCGCTATCGATATCAGTATAAAAAATCTGCTGTTCAGGGTCCTGAAAAACCGTCGCAACTTGCTGGCGCAGCGCCAGTAGTCCGCGCTTGCTGTAATCCAGCGGTTTTCCCTGCCACAACACGGCCCCTTTTTGCGGACGCAACAGGCCGCTCAGGTTCATAAAAAGCGTAGACTTCCCACAGCCGTTCGCACCCACCAAACCGGTAACAGGCGAAAGCGAAAAATCCAGATTTAACCCTTTAAGTACCGGCTCATCCTGATAACGAAACCACAGGTCTGAAGTGGCAAGCATAATAGTCCTTACAGGTGAAAATCACCCTGATACAGTTTGATATCCAGCGTGGTGGTCATTTGCTGATAACGCATTAACACCCGCGTAAACAGGAGTCCAGTCAGCATTGCCAGAGATCGATAGCCGTTCGGCAGGCTGCAATAACCAAAACGCAGCGTTTGCGCGCGACGAATTGCCGCCGCCTCATCCAGAAGAATAAAGAGAAAGCGCCACGTTAACAGGATTTGCTCGGTAAGCAGGCGTGGAATATGCGCGCGCTTAAGCAAGCTAATTAACTGCGGAAACGGTAGGTTCATCACCAGCCACAACGTCGCGGACAGCGCCGTCAGGCTACGCCAGAACGTTTCATTCGCCGTAACCACGCCCGCACGGATAATCCCGATCCAGTATGGCCCGACAGATATGCCAGCCAGCAGCATTTGCGGCTCGCGGCTGATGCTGAAGATAATCGTTATCACGCCGACCAACAAAAATCCAAAAGGTATCGCCATCCATCGACACCAGCGCCAGAGGGATATGCGCAATAGCCAACAGCTCAATCCGGCAATGATCAGCAGCTCAATGCCCTGCCCTACAGGCGGCAGAACAAACGCCAGTATCATCATCGCCAGCCACAGCAAAAACTTGCGCTGCGGCGCAACGTGTGCCCAGCGGCTTTGATAGCTGAGTCGATCAAGCCCGGTCATCACGGCGTTGCTTACCTTTGCAATACCCCAGGATATAAAAAATCACCGCCGCGCCAAGAGAGCCCTGAAGGGTAAACAGCAGGCTTTCAATTTCACCGCTGGCGGGTTCATATAACGGCTGAAACCAGGGTTTATACTGCGGCGCAATAGCCTGAATCTGGCTTTCCGCTTCGCCGTCTGAACCGCCATATTCACCGCCATGGTTAATAAAAAACGGCAGAATCACCAGCGCCACCACCATCGCTAACAACATCAACGTTTTTTTCATTTTAATGTCCTTGTATGGTAATCACTTGCCGTTTAGTTAACTGGTCATAAATCATGACGGTTAATAAACCTTCGGCAATGGCGACAGGAATCTGTGTGAGGCAGAAAATCCCCATAAACTTCACAACAGACCCTGTCGCTCCGGCATGGGGATCGGGAAACGCAACGCCAAGCTGGACTGAAGTCACAAAATAGGTCGCCAAATCCGCCAGCATCGCGCACAGAAAAACGGCGACATCGCGGCGCAGTCCGGCACGGCAGGCCATTTTCCACACCAGATAACCGACAACCGGGCCAATCACCGCCATCGACATTCCATTTGCGCCAAGCGTCGTCAGGCCGCCGTGCGCCAGCAATAGCGCCTGAAACAACAGCACAACCGCGCCGAGAATCGCCACTACCCCGGGCCCGAACAAAATAACCGCCAGACCAACGCCGGTCGGATGTGAACAACTCCCCGTTACCGACGGAATTTTGAGCGCGGACAGGACAAAAATAAACGCGCCGCACAGCGCCAGCAGTACCTTCTGATGATTATCCTCCTGCACAATACGCCGTAAGCGCACCAGCCCATACCACAAGCAGGGTAAAAACAGTAGCCACCAGGCCAGCGCCCACACTGGCGGTAAAAAGCCCTCCATGATATGCATCGCAAACGCCTGTTGCGGGACAACCATCAGCAATAGCGCTGCAGCCAGTCCACTGAAAGACAACTGTCTAAGCTGCTGTTCAAGTTTCATTCTGCATACTCCCACTGTTTATTGACCAGAATGGTCGAAAAATAGGGCAACGCTTGATCATCGTTGACCTCGTGGAGATGGCGCCAGCACTGCTCGCCGGGCAGTGTGGCCTCGGACATCATTAAGGCGCATTCCAGCAGGCCAGCCTGCGCCAGCAACGCTTTAATACGGGCGAATCGGCCATACACTTTCATCAACACCAGGCTATCATGCTGTTGTAGCGCCTGGGCTATTTCCGCTTCCGGCGCGGTACAAGAAATAACCGCCAGCGATTGCCGTTCTATGGCGAGCGGCATTTTCGCGCGGGCGGCTATCGCGGCGAAGGACGTGACGCCGGGGACAATCTCCAGCCACTCCGGGCAGCCGATTCGCTGGAGTAAAAAAATCCAGGTACTGAATAGCATCGCATCGCCCAGGGTAATAAAACCGACCTGTTTACCCGCTTCCACCTCTGCGGTAAGCGCGGCGGCAACCTCGTTCCAGACCGCTTCTTTCTCGGTGCCGTCAGCGCTCATAGGGAAATGGCAACAACGTACTTCCGTCTGCTCGCCGAGATAGTCGCGCACAATCGACAGCGCCAGACTATCGCCCCCCTTACGACCGGCGGGCGCATACAGAATGTCCAGCGAGCCAAGAATCCGCGCTGCGCGGACGGTTATCAGGTCGGGCGCGCCTGGCCCGGTACTTAATGCGTATAATTTACCGTTCATGCCGCCTCCTCTACCGCCAGGTTCAGCGCCTGGTGCAAATGCGCGACAAACATCGCCCGGATAGCCGGGTTTTCTCCCAGCCCGCTCAGCCACGGCGTCGCCGGAATGCCCGCCGCGTTAAAGCGCATTTTCCATGAGTCGCCGTCGTCTGAAGCCATATCATTAATGGCGTGATCGCCCGCCACCAGCATTAATGGCATCAAATGTACGCCGGTGACGCCTTCGTCACGCAGGCTGTCGATCAGGATGTCGACCTCCGGGTAGCTTTCTACGGCGCCGACGCGCGCCGGAAAGCGCTGCACGGTCATCATATGATCGAGGCAGGCATAAGCTGCGAATGCGTGATGGCTGGCGCCGTGGCCCATAAAAACGACTTTCTCCGTTTGTCTGAGCGATGGCATCTGTTGTCGCAACGCCTGCATTAGCTGCACATAATCGTTATGGCTGCTCAGCAGCGGCACGCCCAGCGTCAGGCGAGTGAATAACGGACGCAAGATTTGTACTTCACGGACAATTTTTTCATATTCGTCGCCGTTAATAATGTGCAACGACTGAATCGCCACGTCCTGATATCCCTGTGCGGCAAGCTTTTGCAAAGCCTGTAATGGCGTATCGATGTCGATACCGTCACGCTGGCGAAGCTTGCGAATGATCATTCCGGAAGTGAAGGCGCGAAACAGGTCGCGATCGGGACAGGACGCCGCCAGATCACGTTCGCACGCCACAATGTTTTTTTCACAGGTGTCGTGATAGCTGGTGCCAAAACTGACCACCAGAAGCGCTTTTTTCATTTTTACTCCTTAGCTGCGGCCAGCCAGCGCGATAAACGCTGCGCAAAGGCGGCCTGGCTTTCCAGTAACTCATCACCCGTCACAAGCGGCGTCGGGCGCGCAATAACGATGCAGGGAATGCCCGCATCCAGACAGGGCTGAACTTTTTCCTGATATCCCCCCTCCGCGCCGGACGCTTTGGTAATGACCACGTCGGCCCGGCACTGGTGGTAAAACGCGGCGTTAAAATCAGCGCTGAACGGCCCACACAGTGCGAAAATTTCTCCAACGCCGAACCCCAGTTCGCTGCAGCGTTGAATCACCTCCGCCACGGGCAGTACGCGCGCCAGCAACGTTTTTTCCGCCAGTCCGGCACGCCAGACGGCCAGATCTTTACTGCCGGTCGTCAGTAACACGCGCGGACCAAAACGCCTCGCTATCTCGCAGGCATCGGCAATACTGCGCGCCGTATAGAGAAGCGGATGCGTCAGATTGCTAAGCTGCTCCGGACGCTGATAACGACTTAACAACACGCCTGCCGTTTCACAGGCGCGAAGGAGGTTATGGCTGACCATTTCTGCATAAGGATGCGACGCATCTATTACCCAGCGAGTACGGTTTTCTTTTAGCCAGGCGACCATCTGCCCGTACTCCAGACGACCACAGCGCACCTGTCCTTTAATGTCGCCAGCCAGCGCTTTTCCGGCTGGCGTCGCCACGGATAAGGTGTATGCGACGTTCGCCGCATCCAGTTGTCGGCATAACGCGCGCGCATCGCTGGTGCCGCCCACCACCAGCACATCTCCCTCATTCACAGCGTGTAACCTCGCGGCGTTATCATCAGCCCATCCTGAACATAGGTCGTTTTATTACCAACGATGACCAGACTGGTCATATCTACCGGTTCAAAATCCATATCGCCGAGCGTAGTCAGCCATTTTTCCTCTTTCTTACGTCCGGCGGATTTCACCACGCCAACCGGCGTTTGCGCGCTTTTACTGGCGGCAAGCAGGTCAAACGCGCGCGTCAGATGCCCTTCGCGCCCGCGGCTGCGCGGGTTGTAAAAACAGATAACAAAGTCTGCCTCTCCGGCGGCAACGATGCGCTTTTCAATTACCGGCCACGGGGTCAGCAGGTCGCTGAGGCTGATATGGCAGAAGTCATGCATCAGCGGCGCGCCCAGTAAAGAGGCGGCGGCGATGCTCGCGGTCATGCCAGGAATGAGCCGCACCTCGACGTCCAGTTTTTGCTTGCCGACCAGTTCCAGCACCAGGCCCGCCATGCCGTAAATTCCCGCATCCCCGCTGCTGATGAGCGCGACGTTATGCCCGGCCTGCGCCAGTTCAATAGCCGCCTGGCAGCGTTCAATTTCCTTACACATGCCGGTCTTGATCACCTGTTTATCGCCGGTAAATGCTTTAACCAGATGGGTATAGGTTTTGTAGCCCACGACGATTTCCGCCGCCTGAAGCGCCTCAATCGCCTCCATCGTCATCATTGCCTGCGAACCGGGGCCAATACCAATTACGCTCAACATCAGTGTGCAACTCCTAAAGTAATAGTGACGCCCTGTTCTCGCAGGGTCTCGCCTAACAATTGTCCCTGGCTTAATAACCACGCAGCCGGGCCGGATACGCTGCCAACGCCCACCGTTTTTCTGACGAAGCCAGAACCGGGAAAATGGTGTTCGAATTCGCGCAACGCTTCGGCGGTAAAGGTTTTAAAAGGCACGCGGCAGCAGGAGGCGAGCTGAATAAGCCCCGGCTCCCCTTTTTTGAGCGTGACGCTGCCAATCGCTTTTAACGCCAGCGGATCGAGTTTCTGCGCTTCAAGCTGGCGCGCCAGTAATGTCGCTAACAGGGGAAATGGCGTATTGCGGCGACAGCCAATTCCCGCCACCACACGCTGGGGCACCAGTTTCCAGTGCAGTACGGGAAGCTCAGGGAGGTCATTACGCAAAGAGACGCAGATAAGCGCATCCAGCTCAGGCAACCGCTGCAAATCATCAACAGGGATAAAACCGCGAATATCGCACTGGCCGATCTCTTCCGTTAGTTCGGCATCCCACCATAACCCCACACGTTGATGACTGACCAACATCTGGTTAACGGTTTTTACCGCCGTGCGAAGATCGGTCATGCGGGCGTTAAGCTGGAAAGCTAAAGTGTCCAACGCGGACATCTCATTGACATCCGTTGCCGTGGTAATCACCGGATCGGCGCCTAACATTCCTGCCAGGTAGCGCGTCAAGGCATTGGCCCCGCCCGCATGACCGGAAAGCAGGCTAATGACATGCTGACCACGTTCATCAATGACGACCACCGCCGGATCGCTGAACTTGTCGTTCACTAACGGCGCCAGGACACGAACGGCAATGCCGGTCGCGCCGATAAAAATAAGCGCGGTATAAGTGGTAAAAGCCTGCCGCGCGGTATTAGCGAATCCGCCATCGAAGGGAATAAATCCCTCTTCCCGCAGTTTTTCACTGGTAAAGCAGGTTAACGGCAGCATCGCGGCGAGTCTCTTTGCCAGCGCCACGCCGCCGGGCGTCAGGCAAAACAACGCAATGGATTCAGGCTTTACGGTATTCATGGCTAAAGTCCGCTGCATAAAGTCTTGAGTAGTGATACTCCTTACCCAGAAAATTCCCGACCAGGATTAGCGCCGTCTTACGGATGCCAGCATCACGTACTTTGTCGCTAATATCCGCTAATGTGCCGCGAACGGTCTGGCTTTCCGGCCAGGTAGCCTTATAGATCACTGCGACAGGCGTAGTTGCCGGATAACCGCCGGCAATGAGACGTTCTGCCACCCGGTGAATACGCTGAACGGAGAGATAAATCGCCATCGACGTCTGGTGACTGGCGAACGCCTCCAGTTGTTCGCGCGCCGGTACTGGCGTACGCCCTTCCAGACGGGTAATAATGAGACTCTGCGATACCTCCGGTACGGTATATTCCACACCCAGCTCCGCCGCAGCGCCGAGAAACGCGCTAACGCCAGGCACTACCTGCCAGTCGATACCACGGCGGGTTAACTCTTCGCCTTGCTCACGCACGGAGCCGTACAGCGAGACATCGCCCGTTTGCAACCGCACCACCGTTTTTCCCGCTTTCACGCCCGCGGCCATCAGCTCGATAATCTGCTCAAGATGCAGTTCGGCGCTGTCGTAGCGTTCTGCCTGCGCGGGGCAGTAATCCAGCAGTTCGGTATTGATCAGCGAACCGGCATAGATAACTACCTGCGCCTGTTGCAGCAGGCGGTAGCCTTTAAGCGTGATCAGCTCGCGATCGCCCGGCCCGGCGCCGACGAACCATACACAGCGTGGATCAAATGTCTCTGACATGGTTTTCTTCCTTCTGACAGGCGATAACAAAAACAGGATTGTTCGGTTTGAAATAGTGTCCCGCCCCCAGCGGCGTTAACGATGAAAGCTGAAGCTGTACACAGTCCATTCGACATGCGCCGATGCGCGCAAGATGCGCCAACGCGCTATAAAGGTTTTCCTGCAAGATAAAGGTCATCACCAGACGGCCACCGGGATGCAGATGGCCCATCGCCCAGTCAATCAGCGCCGTCAGATGCCCGCCGCTGCCGCCCATAAACACCGCATCGGCTTTCCCGGTTATGGTCATTGGCGCTTCGCCGGGGAGAATATCGATATTGCCGCAGGCAAAGCGCTGACGATTCTCATCAAGCAGCCGTAGCGCGGCAGGATTACGCTCGATAGCCGTCACCTGCAACGAAGGAAATTGCAGCGCCGCTTCAATTGAGACGCTTCCCGTTCCCGCCCCGACGTCAATCAGGTGACTGGCGCGGTGGAGCTCAAGTTTCGACAGCGCCAGCGCCCGTACCGCCTCTTTGGTCATTGGCACGTTCTCGCCGCGCAGAAAAAGCTCATCTTTCATCCAGGATCACCACTGCATTCATTTCATAGTCGGCGTTGACCGCACTGACGGGTAGCCAGTGGATCCGCTCATTTTCCATCGCCAGATTTTCACCAATCACCATTAAGCGATGCCCTTTGCCCCGCGCGACCAGTTCCCGCGCGATTTCTCGCGGCCCGCAGCGGGCATCCGTGACCATCGCCACTTTGCGATGGTTCGCTAACTGATCGAAGCTGACGCAACGACCGTGGCTACTGGTCAACCACATGTCATTCATATCAATTCCAGCCTGTGCGCACAGATACTGTACGGCGCTGATGCCAGGGATAATGCGAACCTGTTCGATACCAAAATGCGCCACCAGGCGTGTACCGATGCCATAAAACAGCGGATCGCCGGAGGCCAGCACCACGATCCCTTTATCCCAACGGGCGGCAATCCAGGACAACAACGCGCCAATATCCGCGCCCAGCGTAAATCGTTCGCCGCCAAACGCCGGAAACTGCGCCAAATGGCGTTTACCGCCTGCCAGCGCATCGGCGTGGTCTATCGCTTCCAGCGCCGCAGGCGTCATCAAATGCCGTCCAGCGGGCCCCATACCCACGACCGTTAGCATTGCAGCTCCTTAGCAATCTCGTCGACGGGACGATTACTGCCGAGAATATGGTTATCAAAAGAAAACAGGATGGCGTCGCAGACAGGCGGCGTTTTGGTAAAACGCAGCATCTGCATGACTCGCAAACAAATACGCCTGGCAAGATGGTTATAGATATGCCCGAAGCCATATGCTTCAATGTGCTCCATTGCCGCTTCAGTGGTATCGCAATCGCTGACCAGGGTGAGTAACTCCAGCGGCGCGCCCAGTAAAGCTAAATGCGCGACCAGCGTTTCCATGCGCGCATCGGCAATATGGCTATGGGTATGAAAGATCCCGGCGGCGATTTTGATCAATTTTCCAGGATGCCCCACCAGCACTATCTGGCAAAATCCCAGCCGTACCGCCTCTTCAATCATGTAGCCGACAAAATTGCTCATGGTGACGACCGCCTGTGTGTCGACGCCCATTTGTTCGCGAACAAACCGTTCGCCGTGGTTGCCCGGCACGAGTATCACCCGCGTTAATCCTGACGCCCGTTTGATCTCCAGTTCCAGCGATAGCGAGCGTTTCCAGCTTTCTTCCGACATCGGCGTCACAATGCCGGTAGTGCCAATAATGGAAATGCCGCCAAGAATGCCAAGCCGCGAGTTATACGTTTTTTGCGCCCGCGCTTCACCTTCCGGGGCAAAAATCTCCACATCGGCCCCACGCGCCGGGCCTATCGCTTCGCGCACCGCAGATTCAATGGTATGACGCGGCGTACGATTGATGGCGGCGCTCCCGAGGGGTAGTCCAATCCCTTTACGCGTTACCGTACCAATACCTTCGCCGCCAGTGAGCGTAATCTCACCGCTGTCGTTGAGCGTAACGCGGGCAAAAATCAGCATTCCGTGCGTGGCATCCACATCATCGCCGCCATCTTTACGAATTGCGGCTATCGCCTGTCGGCCTTCAATGTGCGGCGACTCCACGTTCAGGCATAGCGTGACGCCCGACGGCGTGACGATGGAGACCTGATGAATCAGATGTTGACGCAATACCATCAGCGCGGCGACTTTTGCCGCCGCCGTCGCGCAAGAACCGGTGGTATATCCTTTACGTAACGCTTTACCGTGGCGCCAGACCGGCGCGTCAAAAGAAAGCTCGCTCATCAGGCCTCCCGGAGGTGATAGAGCAGCGCATTGACGATAGCGGCAGCCACGTTACTGCCGCCTTTACGCCCTAACGCGGCAACCGCGGGAAAATGGCTATGGGTGAGCGCCTCTTTGGACTCCGCCGCGCCGACAAAGCCTACCGGTACGCCCACCACGCCGCTCACCGTCACGTTATGTTCAAGCAAACGGAACAGGGCCGTCGGCGCATTACCGAAAACAAAGAGCTTGTTTTTCTCCTCCTCGGCGATAGCGATATCGACGGCAGCCATTGAACGGGTAATCCCCTGCGTTTTTGCGGCGCGCACCACGCGCGGATCGCTGATATAACAGCGACACTCGCTACCAAACGTCGCCAGTAATCTTTTATTAATGCCGGACAGCGCCATCGTGGTATCGGTATAAATAATGCATGGTTGACGTAGCGCATCACAAAGCTGCTCCAGCGCATCGGCAGAGAACCACAAAATGTCCAGCCAGTCGAAATCGGCGGTGGTATGAATAACCCGCTTGATAATGGCCTCATGGAGCGGACTGGCGAAACGGTAATCAGGACGCGTTTCGCGAATAATGTCGCTAATAATGGTGAAACTGTTGGCCTCAATGGTTTGGGGCTGCTGGATATAATGCATACTGTCGTCCTCAGGCCACACCAGATAACCCGCACCGCGCCGCAATAAACAGCGCCAGCGCCAGGGTTGAAGCGACCCACATCAATCGAATCGTTCGAGAAATATCGTCCACGGAAATATCGCGCTGCGCGTCGCCGATCCAGGGCTTGTCCACACGCTCGCCAAAGTAGTTATTTGGGCCGCCGAGCTGGATTCCTAAGGCGCCGGCCACACACGCTTCCGACCAGGCGCAATTTGGGCTACTGTGGTTATAACGGTCACGCCAGCCAATACGCAGCGCCCGCCAACCACTCAGGCGACACAGTCCTGCCGCAATGCCCAGCAACAGCCAGCTCAGGCGGGCGGGAAGATAGTTCGCTACGTCGTCCATACGGGCGCTGACCATACCAATCGCCCGGTATTTTTCATGTTTGTAGCCCACCATTGAATCCAGGGTATTGACGGCTTTGTAGGCCATCGCCAGCGGCGCGCCGCCGAGAAAGAGGAAAAAGAGCGGCGCGATAATGCCGTCAACGGTGTTTTCTGCAACCGTTTCCACCACGGCGCGATTGATCTGCGCTGGCTGAAGTTGCGACGTATCGCGCCCGACGATCCAGGAGAGTTTTATTCGGCTTTCCGCAAGGTCGTTCTCCCGCAACGGTCGCTCAACCTCCTGCGCGGCGCGGGCCAGAGAGCGTCCGGCCAGCGTGGTAAAGATCATCCAGACTTCGACGCTCCAGCCAAACCAGGGGTGAATCCGCTGCGCCAGCGCCAGTACGCCCCATGCCACGCCCCAGGTCGCCCCGACAACCACAACCCACATTACGCCGCCGCCAATCCGCAGCGCTTTATCGCCGGGACAATAGCGACGCACAATACGCTGCACAAACGTGATTAAACGGCCTATCCAGCGTACCGGATGGGGCCAGTGTTGAGGGTCGCCGATGATAAAATCCAGCACCCAGGCGATACACCAGGCAAGGATCGTCATAATATGCGCCTCGCCGCCGCCAGCCAGTGCTGCAACATTTCCGGACGCTGGGCGAAATGGACGTGCAGATAGCTGGCAAACGTGTTGCCTGTCTGCCAGCCGCCGGTCCATTCCTGTAACACGCGACCATCGCGAACCTTACGACAAGCCATAACGGCGGGTGTTTCGGGGATAAAATCTGAGTAGTGAAATTCATGGCCGCGCACTATCTCGCCAGGCACCGCCAATAGCGTTGGCTGCATAGCCTGCGCCTCACAATAACCAAAGCGGGTAAGTCGCTTACCCATTTTGCTGTGACCGGGGATAATATTCGCCATCTGATGAATTTCCCCGCCACTATCCTCCAGAGTGCTCCCCAGATACATCAGACCGCCACACTCCGCGTAAATCGCCACGCCGCGCTGATGCGCCGCCTGCAAATGTTTTAACATCGCCGTATTTGCCGCCAGATCCGCGGCGTATAATTCAGGATATCCACCGCCCAGCCAGATCATCTGGCAATCAGGCAATGCGCGGTCATGCAGTGGGCTAAAACGCACAATGTTAACGCCGGCACGCTCCAGCAAATCGATGTTATCGGGGTAATAAAAGTTAAAGGCCTCATCATCAGCCAGAGCAAGCGTCAGCCCTGCCCCCGCTGTTTTACCAAGGCGTTCAGGCCACATTCCCGCCGGAAGCGCTGATAACACGCTCAGCGAGAGTAGCGCATCCACATCCACTGTTTGTTCCAGCGTGGCGGCAAAATCATGCCATGATTGCTGATTGACGAGGGATTCTCTGGCAGTAATCAACCCCAGGTGGCGTTCAGGTAATGCGACGCCGTCGCAAGGAGGAACATACCCCAGTACCGGCAGTGAGCAATAATGTTCAATGGCATTTTTGAGGAGCTGATAGTGGGCGTCGCTAGTGACGCGATTCACAATCACGCCCGCGAGGTTGAGGGTCGGGTCGAAGTGCTGAAATCCCATCACGATAGCCGCAAGCGACGTTGAAACAGCCTTGCCGTCCACCAGTAGGATGACCGGGCAACCAAGCTGTTTGGCCATTGCGGCTGTACTGCAATAATTGGGGTCGACGCCATAGCCGTCATACAGCCCCATGACCCCTTCAATGACGGCGATATCCGCCTGCCGCATTTGTTCGCAAAATAAGGCGTTGAGAACAGGAGGAGGAAGCATGAAACTGTCAAGATTACGGGACGCCACGCCACAGATAGCGGTATGCCAGCCGGTATCAAGGTAATCTGGCCCAACTTTAAACGGCTGTACGCGCAGCGCGCGTTTTTGCAGCAGCCTCAACAAACCAAGCGTCACCGTGGTTTTGCCGCAACCGCTTCCTGTGCCTGCAAGAATAAATGCGTGATGCCTTGCCGCCATTACCCTGATCCTGTTCAGGGTGGTAGGGGTATACAGGTACGCGCATGTTCAGTCTTTCGACTGTACGCGTCTTCGCAACCCACTTCCCACCGAAGTTGTTGGTTATCACCGACAGGCAGGTCTTCTGGCTTAGCGTCCTCCTCGCCCGTCCTTCCCAATCTTGCGATCAGTGGTCTTTACGGGGTCGTCAGCATCACAGCAGCGGGGGCTGCGGGGGATTTTCACCCCCTTCCCTACCACAAATGTGGCAAACCTGTTGGTTTACGTTATGGCTGTACGGCACACCCATAACGGCAATTAATAATGTGCTACGTTTTACATTTCTGTGAGCAATAACCTGAGCGGTTGCTCATCTGACGTTAATCTACTCATCCTTACCGGTATATTGACGATAAAACGTATCGACAAAGCGTAATAAAACTTATCTTTCCTGACACTGTACTTCATCACAAAAATAAAAACTGGTGCAGTTTATGCCCTAAATTTTATTATTTTGTTGCGCTATGACAATTTATTGTTACACCAGATAAATTTTCTTTCTGAAATGATTAAGATACAAAACACTATCAAAAATCGGCAATAGCAAAATATTGCTATTCATAACGATGGAGGATGAGAATTCTCATTTATCTGCTGGCGATAAGCCTGCGGCGTAACCTGATAGGTCTGGCGGAAGACTTTACAAAAATAGCTGGTTTGCGAAAAGCCTAAATTACGCGCAATACTGGCAATACTCCAGTCACTATGGCAAAGCAATTCTCTGGCGCTAACCATTCTCTGGCGGTTCACCCACGCATTAAATCCGATTCCCTGATATTTCTTGAATAGCTTACTGAAGTAATAGGGGCTGAGATAGACATGTGAGGCGACATCCTCAAGACGAAGATCGTCGGACAAATGCGCATCAATATAGCGAAGCGCTTTTTTCATTTTACTGTCATGCGGAGTGGGACCACGAGCGGCTTTATTTGCCGCCGATTGCTGCGGATTGTCTTTGATAACCACGAAATTGAGC
Organism: Salmonella sp. JXY0409-18; assembly: GCF_020268625.1. Lineage (NCBI taxonomy): Bacteria > Pseudomonadati > Pseudomonadota > Gammaproteobacteria > Enterobacterales > Enterobacteriaceae > Salmonella > Salmonella sp. JXY0409-18. The sequence goes on along the minus strand of NZ_CP084216.1, from coordinate 1,791,610 downwards.
TGTTTTTTCAGGCAATTCTCAACAATCAGTTTAAGGAGATCGGCGGAAGCGATAACTCGTGAATAGTCCATCTCTGGCACATTCCGAAATTCATTCAAGAGCTCAGGGTCAGCCTGCCAGCGATCGTCAACATTAAGAATGTTTACCAGCTCCACGTCATTACTTAAACGAACCTGCCCGCATAAAACAAAGCCAACTAAATGCCCTGCGATTACCAGCGGAATAGAAAAATCCGTTAGACCGGCATGACAACGATAAATACAGGGTTGATCGGTCTTCGATGCCTCCAGTCCCCCGCAGCGATCGCTCATACGACAACGTGTACTATGCTGGGGATGCTGCCGCATCAACTGACAAAACGGCGTGAAATTGAATAGCTCAGATATTTCATCACCATGAATATTGACAACCACAACCGCCAGACCGGTGGCTTGTGCAAAATCCTGTGCGATTTTATTAATGAGTTCTGAGTTCAGAGCGCTCGCAGAAATCATGATAAAACCCCTCAGTTAATTTATTGTTATAAACAAAACACATTATTTACATTCACTTTTTATTAGCATTATCCTGGCCCTGATAAAAAGTACAATGACAATATCAAAAGTCTCCCATTGCTGGGAGACGTTTTGATCAGTTCGTGAAAGCAGATCACGAAATTATCTCACCTGTTTTTACGATACATCATTGCTGTGAATCCGGTTCGCATTTTCTTACAGTTCACAGCGGTTACAAGGTAAATTCTTACCAATAAAATAGCGATATATGGCTGCTCCGGCACAGGCGCCGATAACAGGCGCGACAATCGGCACGATAAAATAAGGGATCTCTCGCCCACCGCTCATCGCCATGTTCCCCCACCCCGCTAACCATGTGAACAGTTTGGGACCGAAATCACGCGCCGGATTCATTGCAAAACCGGTAAGAGGTCCAGTAGACGCGCCGATAACGGCAACCAGTATCCCAATAAGCAAAGGTGCAAGCGGCCCTTTAGGAATGCCATTGCCATCATCCGTCAATGCCATGATCATGCCCATCAGAATCGAGGTAATGACCACTTCCACCAACGCAGCCTGCCATACATTTAGCGCTGCGGCCGGATAGGTACTGAAAATGCTGGCTAATTGCAAACTTTCGACGCTACCGCGCACCATATGATGCGCAGTCTCAAATTCAGTAAAAAGACTACTATAAAGCACATACGCCAGCAGAGCGCCGCCAAAAGCGCCGGCAAACTGGGCAATAATATAAGGCAATACTTTCTGTTTGGGGAAGCAGGCAAACAGCCACAGCGCAATCGTCACCGCAGGGTTAAGATGTCCGCCGGAGATCCCGGCCGTAAGGTAAACGGCCAGTGAAATTCCAAGCCCCCAAATAATGCAAATCTCCCATAATCCGAGGCTGGCGCCTGCGACTTTGAGCGCGCTCAAACAACCGATACCAAAAAACAAAAAGAGTCCGGTGCCTAAAAATTCCGCACCACATTGCGCCTTTAGAGAATCATTCATGTGACACCTTCTGAGCAAAGTTCGTGTCCTGGCCAGCGCAAGTTTCGGCTGGCGGTAGAGTACAGCTAACCTCACTATAAAAAGTGCCACCTGTAAATTGTTGGCAACCTGCGGGCCTGCCTTCCGGAAAAATCGTGTTGCGATAGCAAAATTTTGCTTTTCCGATATTTTTATCAGCCCATCACACGGGAAATTTGAGCTATAAAATACGCCTGTTGAAATAATAAAATATTGCACAAGCCAACTTATCAATTTCGAATAAACATCACATTTTGCGTCTTTCGCCATATCAAATAAAAATACTCTCGTCACTAACAAAAATGTAAAAATGAAATAATAAAAACAAAATAATCATATAGACAATAATAAATTAAATGTAATTTATCAATAAGTTATAAAAGCAAAAGACAATTTAGTCATATTGTTTTCCCATTATTTTCTGATGCTCAACAGCAAGTCAGCCATTCTTTTTCCTCGCATCTTCTTATAGTCCCCACTATCGGAACACTCCATGCGAGGTCTTTATGCAACAAGAAGCACTAGGAATGGTAGAAACCAAAGGCTTAACCGCAGCCATAGAGGCCGCTGATGCAATGGTTAAGTCAGCCAATGTGATGTTAGTGGGCTATGAAAAGATTGGCTCCGGGCTGGTAACCGTCATCGTGCGCGGCGATGTTGGCGCGGTCAAAGCGGCCACCGATGCAGGTGCCGCAGCCGCACGCAACGTGGGTGAAGTGAAAGCCGTACACGTCATCCCACGCCCTCACACCGATGTAGAAAAAATCTTACCGAAGGGAATTAGCCAATGAGCAGCAATGAGCTGGTGGAACAGATCATGGCGCAGGTGATTGCCCGTGTGGCAACGCCGGAACAACAGGCCATCCCTGGTCAACCCCAACCTATACGAGAGACGGCTATGGCAGAAAAAAGCTGCAGTTTAACGGAATTTGTCGGGACCGCCATTGGCGATACCCTTGGCCTGGTTATCGCTAACGTCGATACCGCCCTGCTGGATGCGATGAAGCTTGAGAAGCGCTATCGCTCCATCGGCATTCTCGGCGCCCGCACCGGCGCAGGCCCGCACATTATGGCGGCGGACGAAGCGGTGAAAGCCACCAATACCGAAGTAGTCAGCATTGAGCTGCCGCGCGATACCAAAGGCGGCGCGGGCCACGGTTCGCTGATTATTTTAGGCGGCAACGACGTTTCCGACGTCAAGCGCGGTATCGAAGTCGCGCTGAAAGAGCTGGACCGCACCTTCGGTGATGTTTACGGCAACGAAGCCGGACATATTGAGCTGCAGTACACCGCTCGCGCCAGCTACGCGCTGGAAAAAGCGTTCGGCGCGCCGATTGGCCGCGCTTGCGGCATTATCGTCGGCGCTCCGGCTTCCGTAGGCGTACTGATGGCCGATACCGCGCTGAAGTCAGCCAATGTTGAAGTCGTGGCGTACAGCTCTCCGGCGCACGGCACCAGCTTTAGTAACGAAGCTATTCTGGTGATTTCCGGCGACTCCGGCGCGGTCCGCCAGGCGGTGACCTCCGCCCGCGAAATCGGCAAAACCGTCCTTGCGACCCTCGGTTCTGAACCGAAAAACGATCGCCCGTCCTACATCTGATACCCACGAGGCTGATTCATGAGATCGAAAAGATTTGAAGCACTGGCGAAACGCCCTGTGAATCAGGACGGCTTCGTTAAGGAGTGGATCGAAGAAGGCTTTATCGCGATGGAAAGCCCGAACGATCCAAAACCGTCGATTAAAATCGTTAACGGCGCGGTGACCGAGCTGGACGGAAAACCGGTTAGCGAATTCGACCTGATCGACCACTTTATCGCTCGCTACGGCATCAACCTGAACCGCGCCGAAGAAGTGATGGCGATGGATTCGGTCAAGCTTGCCAATATGCTGTGCGATCCGAACGTCAAGCGCAGCGAAATCGTTCCGCTGACCACCGCCATGACCCCGGCGAAAATTGTTGAAGTGGTTTCGCATATGAACGTGGTTGAGATGATGATGGCGATGCAGAAAATGCGCGCCCGCCGCACTCCATCTCAGCAGGCGCACGTCACCAACGTCAAGGATAACCCGGTGCAAATTGCCGCCGATGCCGCCGAAGGCGCATGGCGCGGGTTTGACGAACAAGAAACCACGGTTGCGGTAGCACGCTACGCGCCGTTCAACGCCATCGCGCTGTTGGTCGGTTCTCAGGTTGGTCGTCCGGGCGTACTGACGCAGTGCTCCCTGGAAGAAGCCACCGAGCTTAAGCTCGGCATGCTGGGCCACACCTGCTACGCCGAAACCATCTCCGTTTACGGCACCGAGCCGGTCTTCACCGACGGTGACGATACACCATGGTCGAAGGGCTTCTTAGCCTCTTCCTACGCCTCTCGCGGCCTGAAAATGCGCTTCACCTCCGGCTCCGGATCCGAAGTGCAGATGGGCTACGCCGAAGGCAAATCCATGCTGTATCTGGAAGCGCGCTGCATCTATATCACCAAAGCGGCTGGCGTTCAGGGTCTGCAAAACGGCTCCGTAAGCTGCATCGGCGTACCGTCTGCCGTGCCGTCAGGCATTCGTGCCGTGCTGGCGGAAAACCTGATCTGCTCGTCGCTGGATCTGGAATGCGCCTCCAGTAACGACCAGACCTTCACCCACTCCGATATGCGTCGTACCGCGCGCCTGCTGATGCAGTTCCTGCCGGGTACCGACTTTATCTCCTCTGGTTATTCCGCGGTGCCGAACTACGACAACATGTTCGCCGGTTCCAACGAAGATGCGGAAGACTTTGACGACTACAACGTTATCCAGCGTGACCTGAAAGTGGACGGCGGTCTGCGCCCGGTTCGCGAAGAGGACGTTATCGCCATCCGTAACAAAGCCGCCCGCGCGCTGCAGGCCGTGTTTGCCGGAATGGGACTACCGCCGATTACCGATGAAGAAGTTGAAGCCGCGACCTATGCCCACGGTTCGAAAGATATGCCGGAGCGTAACATCGTCGAAGACATCAAGTTCGCCCAGGAAATCATCAATAAAAACCGCAACGGTCTGGAAGTCGTTAAAGCGCTGGCGCAGGGCGGGTTTACCGACGTGGCCCAGGACATGCTCAACATCCAGAAAGCCAAGCTAACCGGCGACTATTTGCACACCTCCGCCATTATCGTCGGCGACGGACAAGTGCTCTCTGCGGTTAATGACGTCAATGACTATGCCGGTCCGGCAACAGGTTATCGCCTGCAGGGAGAACGCTGGGAAGAGATTAAAAACATCCCTGGCGCTCTTGATCCCAACGAGATTGATTAAGGGGTGAGAAATGGAAATTAATGAAAAATTGCTGCGCCAGATAATTGAAGACGTGCTCCGCGATATGAAGGGCAGCGATAAACCCGTCTCGTTTAATGCGCCTGCGGCATCCACAGCACCACAGACCGCTGCGCCTGCGGGCGACGGCTTTCTGACCGAAGTGGGCGAAGCGCGCCAGGGCACTCAGCAGGGCGAAGTCATTATCGCCGTCGGCCCGGCATTTGGCCTGGCGCAAACCGTCAATATCGTGGGCTTACCGCATAAGAGCATTCTGCGCGAAGTCATTGCCGGTATTGAAGAAGAAGGCATCAAGGCGCGCGTGATTCGCTGCTTTAAATCTTCCGACGTGGCGTTCGTCGCCGTGGAAGGTAACCGCCTGAGTGGCTCCGGCATCTCCATCGGCATCCAGTCGAAAGGTACTACGGTTATCCACCAGCAGGGGCTACCGCCGCTCTCTAACCTGGAGCTGTTCCCGCAGGCGCCGCTGCTGACGCTGGAAACCTACCGTCAGATTGGTAAAAACGCCGCCCGCTATGCGAAACGCGAATCACCGCAGCCGGTCCCTACGCTCAATGACCAGATGGCACGCCCGAAGTACCAGGCAAAGTCGGCCATATTGCACATTAAAGAGACCAAGTACGTCGTGACGGGCAAAAACCCGCAGGAACTGCGCGTGGCGCTTTGATAAAGGATAACTCCATGAATACCGACGCAATTGAATCGATGGTCCGGGACGTATTGAGCCGCATGAACAGCCTGCAGGGCGATGCGCCAGCAGCGGCTCCTGCGGCAGGCGGCACGTCCCGCAGCGCAAAGGTTAGCGACTACCCGCTGGCGAACAAACACCCGGAATGGGTGAAAACCGCCACCAATAAAACGCTGGACGACTTTACGCTGGAAAACGTGCTGAGCAATAAAGTCACCGCTCAGGATATGCGTATTACCCCGGAAACCCTGCGCTTACAGGCGTCTATCGCCAAAGATGCGGGCCGCGACCGGCTGGCGATGAACTTCGAACGCGCCGCCGAACTGACCGCGGTACCGGACGATCGCATTCTGGAAATCTACAACGCCCTTCGTCCGTATCGTTCAACGAAAGAAGAGCTGCTCGCTATCGCCGACGATCTCGAAAACCGTTATCAGGCAAAGATTTGCGCAGCTTTCGTTCGTGAAGCGGCAGGACTGTACGTTGAGCGTAAAAAACTCAAAGGCGACGATTAGCTTTCTCTAAGTAATTCGAGATGCATTGAGGCGGCAAGTGAGTGACAAATTCGTCTGGAACGAATTTGAACAGCCATAGGCTGGCTTTAGTGAGGGACAGGGATGTCCCTCATAACCCCGATGAGCTTACTGTAGTAAGTGATTCGGGTGAAAGAACGCAGCCAACAAAAAGGCAGTTTGAAGTACGACGAGAAAAAGGATATACGATGCGATATATAGCTGGCATTGACATCGGTAACTCATCAACGGAAGTCGCGCTGGCGCGGCAAGATGAGACTGGCGCGCTGACAATCACACACAGCGCGCTGGCGGAAACCACCGGGATCAAAGGCACGTTGCGTAACGTGTTCGGCATTCAGGAAGCGCTCGCCCTCGTCGCAAAGCGCGCGGGGATCAATGTCAGCGATATTTCGCTCATCCGCATTAACGAAGCCACGCCGGTGATTGGCGATGTGGCGATGGAAACCATTACCGAAACCATCATCACCGAATCGACAATGATCGGCCATAACCCAAAAACGCCGGGCGGAGCAGGCCTTGGTGTGGGTATCACGATTACGCCGGAGGAGCTGTTAACCCGCCCGGCGGACTCGTCCTATATTCTGGTGGTATCGTCAGCCTTTGATTTTGCTGATATCGCCAATGTTATCAACGCCTCAATGCGCGCCGGATACCAGATTACCGGCGTCATTTTGCAGCGCGACGATGGCGTACTGGTCAGCAACCGGCTGGAAAAATCGCTACCGATTGTCGATGAAGTTCTGTACATCGACCGCATTCCGCTGGGGATGCTGGCGGCGATTGAAGTCGCCGTGCCGGGAAAGGTTATCGAAACCCTCTCCAACCCTTACGGCATCGCCACCGTATTTAATCTCAACGCCGATGAGACGAAAAACATCGTCCCGATGGCGCGCGCGCTGATTGGCAACCGTTCCGCCGTGGTGGTTAAAACGCCATCCGGCGACGTCAAAGCGCGCGCAATACCCGCCGGTAACCTGGAGCTGCAGGCTCAGGGTCGTACCGTGCGCGTGGATGTTGCCGCCGGTGCCGAAGCTATCATGAAAGCGGTGGACGGCTGCGGCAAGCTCGACAACGTCACCGGCGAGGCCGGGACCAATATCGGCGGCATGCTGGAGCACGTACGCCAGACCATGGCCGAGCTAACCAATAAGCCCAGCAGCGAGATTTTCATTCAGGATCTTCTGGCCGTTGACACCTCGGTTCCGGTGAGCGTCACCGGCGGTCTGGCCGGGGAGTTCTCGCTGGAGCAGGCCGTCGGCATCGCCTCGATGGTGAAATCAGACCGTCTGCAAATGGCGATGATTGCCCGTGAAATTGAGCAGAAGCTTAATATCGACGTGCAGATCGGCGGCGCTGAGGCTGAAGCCGCCATTCTGGGCGCGCTGACCACGCCGGGTACCACCCGACCGCTGGCGATCCTCGACCTCGGCGCGGGCTCCACCGATGCCTCCATCATCAACCCTAAAGGCGAAATCATCGCCACCCATCTCGCCGGGGCAGGCGATATGGTCACGATGATTATTGCCCGCGAACTGGGGCTGGAAGACCGCTATCTGGCGGAAGAGATCAAAAAATACCCGCTGGCTAAGGTCGAAAGCCTGTTCCACTTACGCCACGAGGACGGCAGCGTCCAGTTCTTCCCGACGCCGCTGCCTCCCGCCGTGTTCGCCCGCGTCTGCGTGGTGAAACCGGACGAACTGGTGCCGCTTCCCGGCGACTTAGTGCTGGAAAAAGTGCGCGCCATTCGCCGCAGCGCCAAAGAGCGCGTCTTTGTCACCAACGCCCTGCGCGCGCTGCGTCAGGTCAGTCCAACCGGCAACATTCGCGATATTCCGTTCGTGGTGCTGGTCGGCGGCTCGTCGCTGGATTTCGAAGTTCCGCAGCTGGTCACCGATGCGCTGGCGCACTACCGCCTGGTCGCCGGGCGAGGAAATATTCGCGGCAGCGAAGGCCCAAGAAACGCGGTAGCCACCGGCCTGATTCTCTCCTGGCATAAGGAGTTTGCACATGGACAGTAATCACAGCGCCCCGGCCATCGTCATTACCGTTATCAGCGACTGCGCCAGCCTTTGGCACGAAGTGCTGCTGGGCATTGAAGAGGAAGGCATCCCTTTCCTGCTTCAGCATCATCCGGCAGGAGAGGTCGTTGACAGCGCCTGGCAGGCGGCGCGCAGCTCGCCGCTGCTGGTTGGCATTGCCTGCGATCGACACTCGCTGGTCGTGCATTACAAGAATTTACCCGCATCGGCGCCGCTTTTTACGCTGATGCATCATCAGGACAGTCAGGCCCAACGCAACACCGGTAATAACGCGGCACGGCTGGTCAAAGGGATCCCTTTCCGGGATCTGAATAGCTAAGCAACAGGAGAACTGCAGTATGAATAACGCACTGGGACTGGTTGAAACAAAAGGGCTGGTCGGCGCCATTGAAGCCGCCGATGCAATGGTTAAATCCGCCAACGTACAGCTGGTGGGCTACGAAAAAATTGGTTCTGGCCTGGTTACCGTCATGGTTCGCGGCGATGTCGGCGCGGTTAAAGCAGCCGTAGATGCAGGCAGCGCGGCGGCAAGCGTCGTGGGTGAAGTGAAATCCTGCCACGTTATCCCGCGTCCGCACAGCGATGTTGAGGCCATTTTACCGAAATCAGCCTAATCGATGGCAAATAAGGAGCACCGCGTGAAGCAATCACTGGGATTACTTGAAGTTTGTGGTCTGGCACTGGCTATCAGCTGCGCCGATATCATGGCGAAATCCGCTTCTATCACGCTGCTCGCCCTCGAAAAGACCAATGGTTCAGGCTGGATGGTGATTAAAATTACCGGTGATGTGGCCTCCGTTCAGGCGGCTATCACCACCGGTGCGCATTTCGCCGAACAGCGGAATGGCCTGGTGGCCCACAAGGTTATCGCCAGGCCCGGAGAAGGGATCCTGCTCGCAGAGCCCCCCCCACCCTCCGTCATTGAACCTGAGCCTGAAGCGTCAGAGATAGCTGATGTCGTTTCTGAAGCGACAGCAGAAGAGGCCCCGCAGGAATCAGAACTGGTCAGTTGCAACCTGTGTCTGGATCCAAAATGTCCTCGCCAGAAGGGCGAACCTCGTACGCTTTGCATTCATCCCGGTAAGCGAGGTGAAGCGTAATGGATAAAGAGCTTCTGCAATCAACGGTCAGTAAAGTTCTTGATGAGATGCGCCTGCGGCCTATCCCGCTGGGCGTCTCAAACCGTCATATCCACCTGTCCGCACAGGATTATGAGCGGCTGTTTCCCGGCCATCCCATCAGCGAGAAAAAAGCGCTGCTGCAGCCGGGACAATACGCCGCGGAGCAAACCGTCACCCTGGTGGGACCGAAAGGGCAGCTCAAAAATGTGCGCCTGCTCGGTCCGCTGCGCTCGGTAAGCCAGGTGGAAATTTCGCGTACCGATGCGAGAACGCTGGGGATTGCCGCGCCGCTGAGAATGTCCGGCAACCTGAAGGGGACGCCGGGCATCCGCCTGGTCAGCCCCTTTGCCGAACTGGAGCTACCTTCCGGGGTTATCGTCGCGCAGCGGCATATCCATATGTCGCCGCTTGATGCGCTGATCCTGCGGGTTTCCCACGGCGATAGGGTTTCAGTGGCGATTGAAGGCGACGAGCGCGGGCTGATTTTCAACAACGTGGCGATTCGCGTTTCACCGGACATGCGCCTCGAAATGCACATTGATACCGATGAAGCCAACGCCGCTGGTGCCGATAACCCGCAGGCCTTTGCCCGGCTGGTAGGCCCGCGATGAACGGCGAAACCCTGCAGCGCATTGTCGAGGAGATTGTCTCCCGGCTGCATCGCCGTGCCCAGAGCACGGCGACGCTGAGCGTTACGCAACTTCGCGATGCCGACTGTCCAGCACTGTTCTGTCAGCACGCGTCGCTGCGCATCCTGCTCGTCGACCTGCCGCTGCTGAGTCAGCTTGCGGATGCAGAAACCGACGATGCCGCCGCCCGGAAAATTCACGACGCGCTGGCGTTTGGCATCCGCGTACAGCTCAGCCTGCACAGCCAGCTGCTGCCGGTTATCCCGGTAAAAAAACTGGCTCGTCTGCCGCTGGTATTCACCGATGAGCACGGACTGCCGCTGGTTCTGCATGCGGGTTCGGTGCTGAGCTATCGCGATGTCGCGCTGCTAAGCCGGGGGCGTGTGGTTGTCCACCGCAAATGCATCGTGACCGCCATGGCGCGTGACGCGGCCAATGCGCGGAATATTCAATTAATTAAGCAGGAGTAAATCATGCATCTGGCACGAGTCACGGGCGCGGTTGTCTCCACGCAAAAATCACCTTCTTTGATTGGGAAAAAGCTGCTGCTGGTGCGTCGGGTCAGCGCCGATGGCGAACTCCCCGCCTCGCCCACCTCCGGCGATGAAGTGGCCGTGGACTCCGTCGGCGCAGGCGTCGGCGAACTGGTTTTGCTCAGCGGCGGCTCCAGCGCCAGGCACGTTTTTTCCGGGCCAAATGAGGCCATCGACCTCGCCGTTGTCGGCATTGTAGATACGCTTTCGCGTTAAGGGGCGGTTATGGCGATTTATACCCGAACAGGTGACGCTGGCACCACATCACTGTTTACCGGCCAGCGGGTGAGCAAAACCCACCCGCGGGTTGAAGCCTACGGCACGCTGGATGAGCTGAACGCCGCGCTGAGCCTGTGCGCCTGCGCCGCTGCGGATGAAAATCACCGCACCTTACTCGAGGCCATCCAGCAGCAACTTTTTTGGTTTAGCGCAGAGCTGGCCAGCGACAGCGAGCAGCCGTCACCCAAACAGCGCTACATCAGCAGCGAAGAGATTTCGGCTCTGGAAGCCGCTATCGATCGGGCAATGGCCCGCGTCGAACCGCTGCACAGCTTTATTTTACCCGGACGCTGCGAAGCCGCGAGCCGCTTACATTTTGCCCGCACGCTGGCGCGCCGCGCCGAACGCCGTCTGGTTGAACTGGCAACTGAAGTCAACGTACGCCAGGTGCTGATGCGCTACATCAACCGCTTATCGGACTGCCTGTACGCCCTGGCCCGCGCGGAAGATAGCGATGCGCACCAGGCCAACATCATCCGTGAAGTTAGCAAGCGCTATCTGGCTGCCAGCCAGCCGACCCGCAGCAAGGAGACAACGCCCGTGGCCCTCTCATTCCACGATCTGCACCAGCTCACCCGCGCCGCCGTTGAACGCGCGCAGCAACTGCAGGTTCCGGTAGTCATCAGCATCGTTGACGCGCACGGCACGGAAACTGTGACCTGGCGGATGCCGGACGCCCTGCTGGTCAGCAGCGAACTGGCGCCAAAAAAGGCATGGACCGCAGTGGCTATGAAAACGGCGACCCATGAGCTGAGCGATGCCGTTCAGCCGGGCGCCGCGCTTTACGGTCTGGAAAGTCATTTACAGGGAAAAGTAGTCACCTTTGGCGGCGGTTACGCCCTGTGGCGCGACGGCATATTAATTGGGGGTCTTGGCATCAGCGGCGGCAGCGTTGAGCAGGACATGGACATAGCACAGACCGCCATCGCGGCTATTAACGTGGGAACTCATCAATGAATACTTCTGAACTCGAAACCCTGATTCGCACCATTCTTAGCGAGCAATTAACCACGCCGGCGCAAACGCCGGCTCAGCCTCAGGGCAAAGGGATTTTCCAGTCCGTGAGCGAGGCCATCGATGCCGCGCACCAGGCGTTCTTACGTTATCAGCAGTGCCCGCTAAAAACCCGCAGCGCCATTATCAGCGCGATGCGTCAGGAGCTGACGCCGCTGCTGGCTGCTCTGGCAGAGGAGAGCGCCAATGAAACGGGAATGGGCAACAAAGAAGATAAATTCCTCAAAAACAAGGCTGCGCTGGACAACACGCCGGGCGTAGAAGATCTCACCACCACCGCGCTGACCGGCGACGGCGGCATGGTGCTGTTTGAATACTCACCGTTTGGCGTTATCGGTTCGGTCGCCCCAAGCACCAACCCGACGGAAACCATCATCAATAACAGCATCAGCATGTTGGCGGCGGGCAACAGTATCTACTTTAGCCCGCATCCGGGGGCGAAAAAGGTCTCTCTGAAGCTGATTAGCCTGATTGAAGAGATTGCCTTCCGCTGCTGCGGCATCCGCAATCTGGTGGTGACTGTAGCTGAACCCACCTTCGAAGCGACCCAGCAGATGATGGCCCACCCGCGAATCGCGGTACTGGCTATTACCGGCGGCCCCGGCATTGTGGCAATGGGCATGAAGAGCGGTAAGAAGGTGATTGGCGCTGGCGCGGGTAACCCGCCCTGCATCGTTGATGAAACGGCGGACCTGGTGAAAGCGGCGGAAGATATCATCAACGGCGCGTCATTCGATTACAACCTGCCCTGCATTGCCGAGAAGAGCCTGATCGTAGTGGAGAGCGTCGCCGAACGTCTGGTGCAGCAAATGCAAACCTTCGGCGCGCTGCTGCTAAGCCCGGCCGATACCGACAAACTCCGCGCCGTCTGCCTGCCTGAAGGTCAGGCCAATAAAAAACTGGTCGGCAAGAGCCCATCGGCCATGCTGGAAGCCGCCGGGATCGCTGTCCCTGCAAAAGCGCCGCGTCTGCTGATTGCCGTTGTCAACGCTGACGATCCGTGGGTCACCAGCGAACAGCTGATGCCGATGCTGCCGGTGGTAAAAGTCAGCGATTTCGATAGCGCGCTGGCGCTGGCCCTGAAGGTTGAAGAGGGGCTGCATCATACCGCCATTATGCACTCGCAGAACGTGTCGCGCCTGAACCTCGCGGCCCGCACCCTGCAAACCTCGATATTCGTCAAAAACGGCCCCTCTTATGCCGGGATCGGCGTCGGCGGCGAAGGCTTTACCACCTTTACTATTGCCACGCCAACCGGTGAAGGGACCACGTCAGCGCGTACTTTTGCCCGCTCCCGGCGCTGCGTACTGACCAACGGCTTTTCTATTCGCTAACCGAGGTCGCGATGAATACCTTCTCACTACAAACGCGGTTGTACAGCGGTCAGGGCAGCCTGGCGGTGCTCAAGCGCTTTACCAATAAGCACATCTGGATAATCTGCGATGGCTTTCTGGCTCGCTCTCCGCTGCTGGATACCCTGCGTAACGCGCTGCCCGCAGATAACCGCATCAGCGTCTTTAGCGAGATAACGCCGGACCCCACCATCCATACCGTGGTTCAGGGCATTGCGCAAATGCAGGCTCTGCAACCGCAGGTGGTGATCGGTTTTGGCGGCGGCTCGGCAATGGACGCGGCGAAAGCGATTGTCTGGTTTAGCCAGCAGAGCGGGATCAACATCGAAACCTGCGTGGCGATCCCGACCACCAGCGGCACCGGTTCGGAAGTGACCAGCGCCTGCGTAATTAGCGACCCGGATAAAGGCATCAAGTACCCGCTGTTCAACAATGCGCTGTATCCGGATATGGCGATCCTTGACCCGGAATTGGTGGTCAGCGTACCGCCGCAGATTACCGCCAACACCGGTATGGACGTGCTGACCCACGCCCTGGAGGCCTGGGTGTCACCGCACGCCAGCGACTTTACCGACGCGCTGGCGGAAAAAGCCGCCAAACTGGTGTTCCAGTATCTGCCCACGGCGGTGGAAAAAGGCGACTGCGTAGCGACGCGCGGGAAAATGCACAATGCCTCAACGCTCGCCGGGATGGCCTTCAGCCAGGCGGGACTGGGTCTTAACCACGCGATAGCTCACCAGCTCGGCGGACAGTTCCATCTGCCGCACGGGCTGGCCAATGCGCTGCTGCTCACGACGGTGATCCGCTTTAACGCGGGTGACCCGCGCGCCGCCAAACGCTACGCGCGGCTGGCCAAAGCCTGCGGCTTTTGCCCGGCAGAAGCCAATGACGTTGCGGCGATCAATGCGCTGATTCAGCAAATCGAACTGCTTAAGCAACGCTGTGCCCTTCCCTCACTGGCCGTTGCGCTTAAAGAAGGAAGATCCGACTTTTCCGCACGCATTCCGGCGATGGTGCAGGCTGCGCTGGCTGACGTTACGCTGCGCACTAACCCGCGCCCGGCCAATGCCGAAGCCATTCGGGAACTGCTGGAGGAACTGCTATGAGTACCACCGTCAACGTCGTTGAAATGTCTTATAGCGCTGATGAAATTCGCGAGCGCGTTCGCGCAGCGGGCGTTGTCGGCGCGGGCGGCGCAGGTTTTCCCGCTCACGTCAAACTACAGGCGCAGGTAGAGATTTTTCTGGTGAACGCCGCCGAGTGTGAACCGATGCTCAAAGTTGACCAGCAACTGATGTGGCAGCAGGCCGCACGTCTTGTTCGCGGCGTGCAGTACGCGATGACGGCAACCGGCGCGCGCGAAGGGGTGATAGCCCTGAAAGAAAAATACCGCCGGGCCATCGACGCGCTCACCCCACAGCTGCCAGCCGGTATCCGCCTGCATATCCTGCCGGATGTTTATCCTGCGGGCGATGAGGTGCTGACTATCTGGATGGCAACCGGCCGCCGGGTCGCCCCGGCTGCGCTACCGGCCAGCGTCGGCGTGGTCGTCAATAACGTGCAAACGTTGCTGAATATTGCCCGGGCGGTCGAGCAGCAGTTTCCGGTCACTCGTCGCACGTTGACCGTGAACGGCGCGGTCGCCAGACCGTTGACCGTTACCGTTCCTATCGGCATGTCACTGCATGAAGTGCTGGTGCTGGCGGGCGGCGCAACGGTCGACGACCCTGGTTTTATTAACGGCGGCCCGATGATGGGTGGCCTGATTACCTCTCTTGATAACCCGGTGACGAAAACTACCGGCGGCCTGCTGGTGCTCCCCAAAAACCATCCGCTTATCCAGCGGAGAATACAGGACGAGCGCACGGTGCTTTCCGTCGCGCGCACCGTCTGCGAACAGTGCCGACTGTGTACCGATCTCTGTCCGCGACACCTGATCGGCCACGAACTCTCCCCGCACCTGCTGGTGCGGGCGGTGAACTTTCACCAGGCCGCCACGCCGCAGTTGCTGCTGAGCGCCCTTACCTGCTCGGAATGCAACGTTTGCGAAAGCGTGGCCTGCCCGGTGGGGATCTCGCCGATGCGCATCAACCGCATGTTAAAACGCGAGCTGCGGGCGCAAAACCAGCGCTACGAAGGGCCGCTGAACCCGGCCGACGAGATGGCGAAATATCGCCTGGTGCCGGTGAAGCGGCTGATCGCCAAACTGGGACTAAGCCCCTGGTACCAGGAAGCTCCGCTGGTTGAAGAAGAGCCGTCAGTAAAAAAAGTCACTTTGCAGCTGCGCCAGCATATTGGTGCCAACGCAGTACCGACTGTTGCCGTCGGCGAGCGCGTGACGCGCGGACAGTGCGTTGCCGATGTCCCGCCTGGCGCGCTCGGCACCCCCATTCACGCCAGCATCGACGGCATTGTTTCGGCCATCAGCGAACAGGCCATCACGGTTGTAAGAGGTTAACCATGTCTCAGGCTATAGGAATTTTAGAACTCACCAGCATCGCCAAAGGCATGGAGCTTGGTGATGCCATGCTGAAAAGCGCCAACGTCGATCTGCTGGTCAGCAAGACCATCTGTCCGGGGAAGTTTTTACTGATGCTCGGCGGGGATATCGGCGCTGTCCAGCAGGCTATTGAAACCGGTACGTCGCAGGCCGGCGAGATGCTCGTCGACAGCCTGGTGCTGGCAAATATTCATCCCAGCGTACTTCCGGCCATCAGCGGCCTGAACAGCGTCGATAAGCGCCAGGCGGTAGGTATCGTCGAAACCTGGAGCGTGGCGGCCTGCATCAGCGCCGCAGACCGGGCGGTGAAAGGCTCAAACGTCACCCTGGTGCGGGTGCATATGGCCTTCGGCATCGGCGGTAAATGCTACATGGTGGTGGCAGGCGATGTTTCTGACGTCAACAACGCCGTGACGGTCGCCAGCGAAAGCGCGGGCGAGAAAGGGTTGCTGGTTTACCGCTCGGTGATCCCGCGCCCGCATGAAGCCATGTGGCGACAGATGGTGGAGGGATAATGGAAAGACAGCCAACAACGGATCGCATGATTCAGGAGTACGTTCCCGGGAAACAGGTCACCCTCGCGCACCTGATTGCCAATCCGGGGAAAGATCTCTTTAAGAAGCTGGGCCTGCCGGATGCAGTGTCCGCCATAGGCATCCTTACCATCACGCCGAGCGAAGCATCGATTATCGCCTGCGATATCGCCACTAAATCCGGCGCGGTGGAAATTGGTTTTCTCGATCGCTTTACCGGTGCCGTGGTGCTGACCGGCGATGTTTCCGCTGTGGAATATGCCCTCAAGCAGGTAACGCGCACGCTGGGCGAGATGATGCATTTCACCACCTGCTCGATCACCCGGACGTAACGTCATGAAGCGTTTGATGTTTATCGGCCCCAGCCAGTGCGGAAAAACCTCGCTGACCCAAAGCCTGCGCGGCGAAGCGCTCCATTATAAGAAAACCCAGGCCATTGAATGGTCGCCGATGGCCATCGATACGCCGGGCGAATATCTGGAGAACCGCTGCCTGTATAGCGCCCTGCTAACCAACGCCTGCGAGGCCGACGTTATCGCCCTGGTGTTAAATGCCGACGCCCAGTGGTCGCCCTTTTCTCCGGGGTTTACCGCCCCGATGAACCGCCCGACGATTGGCCTGGTCACCAAGGCCGATCTCGCCGAGCCGCAGCGTATTTCGCTTATCGCACAATGGCTTACGCAGGCTGGCGCACAGCAGATATTTATTACCAGCGCGTTGAATAATTCGGGTCTCGACGCCGTGCTGGATTTTCTGAATTCGAAGGAACCTTTATGTCTTACAAAATAATGGCCATTAACGCCGGCAGCTCATCGTTAAAATTCCAGCTGCTGGAGATGCCGCAGGGCGACATGCTCTGTCAGGGGCTGATTGAACGTATCGGTATGGCGGATGCGCAAGTGACAATTAAGACGCACAGCCAAAAATGGCAGGAAACCGTCCCCGTTGCCGATCATCGCGATGCGGTAACGCTGCTTCTGGAAAAGCTGCTGGGTTATCAAATCATTAACAGTCTGCGGGACATTGACGGGGTGGGCCATCGTGTGGCGCACGGCGGTGAGTTTTTTAAAGACTCGACGCTGGTCACGGATGAAACGTTAGCGCAAATCGAACGTCTTGCTGAACTGGCCCCGCTTCACAACCCGGTAAACGCGTTGGGTATTCACGTTTTTCGTCAACTGTTGCCTGATGCCCCTTCCGTAGCCGTGTTTGATACGGCATTTCACCAGACGCTGGATGAACCCGCCTATATTTACCCGCTTCCCTGGCATTATTATGCTGAACTGGGGATTCGCCGTTATGGCTTTCATGGCACCAGCCATAAGTATGTCAGCGGCGTTCTGGCGGAAAAGCTGGGCGTACCACTCAGCGCATTACGGGTGATTTGTTGTCATCTTGGAAACGGTAGCAGCATCTGCGCCATCAAGAACGGGCGTTCGGTCAATACGTCGATGGGCTTTACGCCGCAGTCAGGCGTGATGATGGGCACCCGTAGCGGAGATATTGATCCCTCTATTCTGCCGTGGATAGCCCAGCGCGAAAACAAAACGCCGCAACAGTTGAATCAGTTATTAAATAATGAGTCAGGCTTGCTGGGCGTTTCTGGCGTGTCGTCTGATTACCGCGATGTCGAACAGGCAGCCAATACCGGTAACCGGCAGGCTAAACTCGCTCTCACTCTGTTTGCCGAACGCATTCGCGCCACCATCGGCAGCTATATTATGCAAATGGGAGGACTGGATGCGCTGGTATTCACTGGGGGCATTGGCGAGAACTCAGCGCGCGCCAGATCGGCGGTGTGCCATAATTTGCAATTTTTGGGCTTAGCCGTTGATGAAGAGAAAAATCAGCGTAATGCGACATTTATCCAGACGGAGAACGCCTTGGTGAAAGTCGCCGTCATCAACACCAACGAAGAGTTAATGATCGCACAAGACGTTATGCGCGTTGCGCTACCTGCCACGGAAGGGCTTTGTGTACCAGCCTGAGAGGGTTATACGACGCATTGCGGCAAGTCATGGTAATAACGCTTTTACCATGACACTATGCGCGCACACTATTTGTACCTGAAAGGTGATAACGTGGCTGTTGCGCAATGCCCCGCCTCATGCGGGGAACTTATCCAGGGATGGATTCTGGGCAGTGAGAAACTGGTCTCCTGCCCTGTTGACTGGTACAGCACCGTAGCAGTCACGGCTGCGCCGCCGCTGGTAAACGAGCGTCCATTGTCGCGGGCGATGGTGGAGCGCGTTCTGGCGCACTGGCAGTATCCTGCGCACTGGAGTAACGAGATTCGCGTCGATGTGCGTTCGTCAATTCCCGTTGCCAAAGGCATGGCCAGCAGCACCGCAGATATCGCCGCTACGGCGGTGGCAACGGCGCATCATCTTGGCCATTCGCTGGATGAAACCACCCTTGCACAGCTTTGCGTCTCAATCGAACCCACTGATAGCACCGTTTTTCATCAGTTAACGCTGTTTGATCATAATAATGCGGCCACGCAAATCGCCTGCGAGCCACCGCCGCCAATCGATTTGCTGGTACTGGAAAGCCCGGTCACACTGCGCACGCAAGATTACCACCGTCTCCCTCGCCAGCAGAAATTAATAGCAAGTTCAGCAACCTTGCAGCAGGCCTGGAATCTGGTGCAGGAAGCCTGTATAACGCAAAATCCGCTCCGACTGGGTGAGGCGGCTACGCTTAGCGCTATCGCCAGCCAGACGCTGTTACCTAAGCCGGGCTTTACCGCCCTGCTGTCGCTAGTCGAAGAGTGTGATTTATACGGATTGAACGTGGCGCATAGCGGTAGCGTGGTGGGTCTGATGCTGGACCGGAAACGTCATGATATTGCGCGTCTGAAAGGTAAGCTGGCAGAGAAAAAACTTACCCGACACTGGCCAAAACAACATTTACTCAAGATGGTCACAGGCGGGGTCAAACTGCAGTGAGAGCCTGATATACGCTCCCACTGCCGTAGCGCATTATTCGGCTTTTACATCGGCGTGTTTCATTTCGCCCATCGCTTTCAGCTTTTTGGAAATGTCGCGACGCTCTTTGGAGATTTCGGCATTTTTAATGATGTAGTCATCAACACGATCTTCATAGTCGCTTTTCATACTGGCGATGATACCCTGAATCGCCTCAACGCTCATACCTGGCTTGATGTAGTCGCTCAGGTTGTCCAGCAGCAGCACACGCTTCTGGTTGTCACGGATCTTCTTCTCAATGTCCTGAATTTCACGTTGCAGTTTATTTTTGCGACGGAACAGACGAACAAACTCCAGCACGTCCTGGAAAGAAGGCTTGGTTGTTTCCATTTTTACACCCCTGATAATGTGAGATTCGGATTCGTTAAGCAACTGCTAGTGGATAAACATTACGTTTATCCCCGTCATACTTCAAGCCGCCAGAGGAAACACCGTTACGTCGCCGTCTGGGGAAACCTGAAGGTTCGGAGATAAAATCGTTGTCAGTAGCACTCATTTTATCCTTATATTAGTATCATACTCTTAATCTTTGCTGAATCGAAGCAGCAACAAATTCATTCACCCCATCTGCTTTTTATTTGCGCAAAGCCCGGCAGATCAAATGCGAAAGCAGTTCCAACTGTCGGGCCGTTTCCATACTTAGCCAAACATAGCCGTGGATGGGGGTTTCAGCCACCGCGTCGCCCTGCTGCTCGTTCATTAGCTGCCGCAACTCGGCAGCAATATCATTCAGTTTACCGGTGTTTGCCAGTACCGGCTGCGGGTTGCCTTCAAACAACGCGTGGGCGATCGTTAACAAGGTTTGCTGCGTCATCTGCTGGGTTTCACGCAATGTGTGCGCGTTAAGCATCACAAAATGGCTGGCGCGCGTCGCCCAGTGGGCGTTGATTTGTAATTCAAGCATACAAACCAGATTGCGGTTGATGGTCTGAATGGCCTCGAAAATAGATTTTTGTATCCGGGTTTCTTTACTGGCGGGCGTTATCAGCCCGCGCATTTTGACGACATCGTTCAGCAACCGTTGCAAATGTTTATCCAACCGGGGGCGCTCCAGCAAATTCGGCGACAGCGCTGCCTGATACACCCGATTATACGCCGTGACGCAATGCGCCAGTCGGATGCGCCAGTGCAAAAAGGCGCGCTGGGGCCAGATGCCGGTAAACAACATTGCCAGTAGCGACCCCAAAATCACATCCCCGCCACGCCATAATGCCGTATTCATATCACCAGCGGGAGCGCCGACAACAACGGCGAGCGTTATGCCTATCAGTAGCGCCTGATACGGTTTTTTCCCTAATGCCAGCCAGCCGCACAAAAACATCGCTATCGCACACCACACCAGCATCAGCGGTAAGGAAAAGAGCTCCAGGCGTAGCGCCACCAGCCCTAACGCCGCGCCCAGGATCGTACCGCCTATGCGCTCAAAAGCACGAGGCACTACATTTCCCCAGAATGAGATGGGCCCCATAATCACCACTAACGTGATTAGCGGCCATGTGCCCTCGGGAATAGAAAACAGACGAACCAGCAGAAAGGTAAGAATGAACGCCAGGGCGATACGTATGCCATGCACGATGCGATAATGACGGTACAACCGTATTTCAAAAGGGCTTAATGACTTATCGGCACGCACGCTTGCGCTCCTTACGGGAATGGCAAAAAATGCATTGTACCTGCTTTATAGCAAAAATAGCGCACTGGCGGACGGAACACATTATCCGTCCGCTCTTTTCAGCCAGGAAACCAGTCGATCACTTCCGCTGTACCGGAATATACATTTCAATATCCCAGTATCCATCTTCCATACCGTTATTCAGATAGGTTTCAAAACAGGGCGCAGAGGCTATCTGATAAGCGCTATCCTGCTCCAGAACGTCAAAAAACCGTTCCCACGGCTTCGCAAAGTCACGGTCTTCCACTCGCGCGACAGCAGTGGCATATTCGCCGCCTTCAATGGCGGTCACGATTACGCCTTCACTATTGTCCGGCAGGATGAAATTCTCTGCCACGGACACCACGGTATCGCAGCGGAGTTTTTCTGCAGGTACGACATCTGGATTGTCGTAATAGACGGCAATCCATTCAACTGGCACGATCCGCTGTCGATCCACCCACGTCATCAGTTGTTCAAAACCCTGCTTCACGGTGTGTTCCCATGGACCGACCATGTGGAAACCGGCTATCTTGCGTTTTTGTTCCTGCCTGATTTCGTAATCCATGCTGCCTCCGTCACTTTATTATACTGTATGAATGTACAGTATAATTACAGCCTTTTACGGTCACAAGGACTGCGTGATCATTTTGTGAGCAACCTCGCAATCCCGCCCTTTTGACACCTCAGATGACGGTGAACGGTATGTGACAACGGCTTACGCTTTATGCTGAAAATAGTCGCTCAGACGAGAGAACATACCGCCTTTACCCACCGATTCCAGAGTGACCAGCGGCCACTGAGCGATCAGTTTATCCCGATCGTAGAGCTCTATTTCACCTACCTGTTGATGAGCGGCGATTGGCGCCTCCAGCTCTTTTCTATCCAGCACATATTTTGCTTTGATATGCGGAATTTCCGCTTTAGGCAGCGCCATCCAGAAATCCTGTTCCGTACCCAGCGCAATCTTTTCTTTGTCTCCATACCAGATTCGCTCGCTGCCCACTTTTTTACCGCTGTGCAAAATCTGCACCGTCGCAAAGTTTTGCAGGCCCCACTGCAACAGTTTTCGCGCCTGTTCTTCACGGCCTTTCGAACTTTTCGCTCCCATCACAACAGCGATAAGTCGACGCTGCCCGTCCACCGCCGATGCGATAAGATTAAATCCCGCCCCCGATGTGTGTCCGGTTTTAAGCCCATCAATATGCATGGTCTTATCCCATAACAAGCCGTTGCGGTTCTGCTGCGTGATGCCGTTCCAGGTCAGGCTTTTCTCGCTGTACATGTGATAAAATTCAGGTTCGCCGTGAATAATCGCCCGGGAGAGTACAGCCAGGTCATACGCGGAGCTATGTTGTCCCGGCGCATCCAGACCGTGGACGGTTTCAAAATGGGTATCCTGTAAATTGAGTTTTTTCACATAGCTGTTCATCATCGCCACAAACTGCGGCTGCCCGCCCGCGATATAATCCGCCAGCGCCACACAGGCATCGTTACCGGAATCCACAATTAAGCCACGGCTTAAATCGCGTACCGACACGCGATCCCCTTCTTTTAAAAACATCAACGAGGAGCCGACAAACACCGGATTATCCTTCGCCCAGGCGTCGCGCCCAACGGTGACGATATCGTCAGGGCTGATACGATGACTATCGATGGCGCGATCGACGACGTAGCCCGTCATTAGCTTGGTAAGGCTGGCGGGATTACGTTGCTGGTGTTCATTACCGGCGGTAAGAACCTGTCCCGTAGTGTAATCCATCAACACCCAGGCGCCTGCATCAATGGCTGGCGGTTGGGGAGCAAAACTTACGGCATCGGCCGCAAGCGCAGGAGAAAGGTGCATTGCGAATAAAGAAGCGGCAATAAACAAACGGCGTTTCAACAGCATGTCCTCAGGATGGTCTCTATTTGCCGTTCTTTTTACGGAAGTTCAGTTAAACAAACATGGATAAATTGCAAGAAAATGTGACACAAGGCACATTTTCTTGCTGACTTTATTTTATGGATACGCTCAGACGGCGGACTTATCCCCGCGCGGCGCGGTACGATGACGATGATAGCCGTCAACCATGCTACGGAAAATTTGTCCCGGCGTGTCGCCAAGAGTACACAGATAGAGATGCGCGCAAATAAACAGTAAGCCGATGATAGCAAGCGCCATATGCAGCACCAGCATCACAGGGCCCAGACCCGCAACCTGCGGATAGAGACACAGCAAACCGGTGATGATTAACAGCGGTACCAGCGCGTACATAATTGCCAGATATGCCAGTTGTTGCAGTGGATTGAACTTACTCTGCTCTGTTGCCGCGAACGGATGCGCTTCCCCTTTCATGATGCCAAAAAGGTAAAAACGCGTCTGGCGTATGCAGCGCGTCACCAGTCCGGAAAAATTTACCCGATAGTGACGCCCGTTACCTGTGGTGAGGTTGATCAGCACAAACCCGACCCAGAAAGCCAGTAAGGCAAAACCACACCAGGTATGCACTTGTACCATTAGCGCTACAGGGCCGAGAGAAAAATGACCAAATAAACCGCTTAACAGTAATAAAACAAACAGTAACGCATTTCCCCAATGCCAACGGCGAATCGCCAGCGAGTAGAGATAGTCACGATGCTCTTCGCCGCCCGCCGTTTTTGGCGCCAGCATCCGGCGCAATAACGCATGGATAACCAGCCCAACAAGCATGAGCAGCACCACGACGCCTGCGTAAATTAACCACAGCGGCCAATAATCTGGCGCATAATGTAGTTCCGCTCCCCAGATAGTATTCATGCTTTACCCTCCTGATGGACTTCTTTACGACGGTACAGACTGACCGCGCCGCTACGCGCCTCCTGCTGGCGATAGACCTCTTTCTGACCGACCCAGCGCTGGATCTCGCTCTCATCCAGTCTGCCGAATTTCAGCGCGTCCGTTGGGCAAACGGATACGCACGCCGGAGACTGGCCAGCCGCCAACCGCGTGTCGGCACAGAAGTTACACTTGTCGGCGACGCCGGTTTGCGGATTCAAATAGCGCACATGGAAAGGACACGCGGCAACACAATAATCGCAGCCAATACAGCGCGATTTATCCACCTGCACGATCCCGTTTTCATCACGATATGACGCTCCGGTAGGACAAACGCTGACACATGGCGCATTTTCACAGTGCTGACAGGAGACGCGGACAAATTGAAAATGGGTTAGTGCGTTGGATGCCTGTTCAGGGGCGCGAATTTGTACCTGTACGCGGCTAAATCCCTCCGGTACGTCATTAAGCACTTTGCAGGCAACGGTACACGCCTGGCAGCCGATACAACGTTTTTCATCATGCAGCATGACGTACTGATTCGTTAAATGATTCATGGTTCCCTCCTCCCTCATGCCCGGCTCAGCGTCACGCCTGCGGTATGCACTACCGTACCGGATACCGGACTCGTCACGTGCGGCAGTAAATTTCCGCAGTGGATACCGTGTGTCGTCGCCGCCGTTTTGGCCCCAGCTTTAGCGCCAAATCCCATATAGACAAAAAGCGTGTCCGGGCGGATTCCGGGCGTCACCAGCGCCTTACCTTTCTCTTTACCCGTAGCATTTTCCAGCCAGATCTCATCGCCGGTCTTAATGCCTTTTTCTTGCGCCGTTTGCGGATGGACCCAGACCGCGTTATCCCACATTAGCTCGCTGAGTAAAGGTACGTACTGCGTCGCGC
This sequence comes from Salmonella sp. JXY0409-18, assembly GCF_020268625.1. Taxonomy (NCBI): domain Bacteria; kingdom Pseudomonadati; phylum Pseudomonadota; class Gammaproteobacteria; order Enterobacterales; family Enterobacteriaceae; genus Salmonella; species Salmonella sp. JXY0409-18. The sequence goes on along the minus strand of NZ_CP084216.1, from coordinate 1,767,227 downwards.
CATTGGTATGCACGGCCACTTTGCCCTGAATGAAGTAAAGCTCATTCTCTTTTTTAAGCGCAAAGTCACGAACGCGCGGAACGCCGTAGCCTGGGAGCAATTCCTCCAGGGTTGCGGAATAAAGTTCGATTTTGCCGGAGGGCGATTTGAAGCGAAGCTGTTCGCCATAGGTGTTGTCGCTGTCCGTCGCGATAGCGCCGGGGTAACGCGCCGTAAACTGGCGAACGGATTCTGGTTCGCGTAATAGCAGCGGAACGCCCCATTCGAGATACCCTTTCTGTCGCAGTTCCTTCGCTAAGGCATGGTCGCCGTTCAACTGATAGAGTTGGCGCGTCTGCATATCCTGCCACGGATAGTACTGCCCTAATCCCAACTGCTCGCCAAGTTCTTTCCAGATTTGCCAACTCGGACGCGCCTCGCCAATCGGCTCTACGACCTGTTGGCGCAGAGCGTAAGCCGGGTGCAGTCCCGACATATCCGATACCTCTTCGTCCCGTTCGAGATAAGTGCATTCCGGCAGCAGATAGTCGGCATACGCCGCGCTCTCGCTCAAATAGACATCGCAGCTAACCACCAGATCCAGTTGCTCAACGGTTTTTACCAGGTCCGAACGACAGGTGACGGTCTGGAAAGGATTATGCCGCGACATAATCCACGCCTTTACCGGGTAAGGCTTCTGGGTTAACACCGCGTCAATAATGCTTTGCACCACGCCGCCGCCAGCGGCGATATATTTAAACTGCGGTGCGACCAAATCGATTCGTTGCGCCGTCGGTTTCGGCATATTTTTAATGTTGAGTTTCGCCAGCGTTGGCGCGACCTTTTCTCCGGCCAGTTTGTTGTAAACCGACGCGTTTTTTTTCTGATATAGCCCGCCTTCACGCTCAATATTACCGAGCAGTACATTAAGCGTAAAAATCATACGCCGCATATCGATCTCTTCCTGCGAGAACGTCGCGCGATGACCAGGACTGACAATAGCGTGAGGCGCGCAGGCGGCCAGTTCGCGTGTCACCCGGACAATAACGTCGGCCGGGACATCGGCCTGCGCGGCGGCCCATTCCGGCGTCGTCTCTTTTACCGCCTGTGCTAACTGTTCAAATCCGCTGGTATAACGCTCAACAAAAGACGCATCGTAGAGTTGTTCATCAATCATGACGTGGCACATCGCCAGCAGAACCGCTAAATCCCCCCCGGGACGAATAGCGTGCCACTCATCCGCCTTGCTGGAAAATATCGACAAACGCGGATCGAAGCTCACCATTTTGGCCCCCTTCTCCTGCGCGGTCATTAACTCATGGGTATCGGCAACTTCAATCCCTTCATACAAATTGTGGCCAAACGAAACCAGATAGCGCGTGTTAGCGATATCCATCGCCAGATCGCCGCCCATCATCACTTTTGCCGCAATGGCTTTCCCGGCAGGGCATGTTGAGGCGTGAGTAAAGGTATTAGGCGAACCAAAGGCCGTAGCCAGATGGAAAAGATGGCTGGAGAGCGAGCCCGATTTGGAAGAGAAAGCCACGGTCTCGGGGCCATGCTGCGCTTTGATGGCATTCATTTTCGCCGCGATTTCCTGGTAAGCCTGTTGCCAGCTAATCACCTGCCATTCACCGTCGCCGCGTGGCCCGGTGCGTTTCATAGGTTTTACAATCCGTTGCGGGTCATTGACCAGGCTGACGCCGCTCCCGCCCCTGGCGCATATGCGCGTCCCCTGCTGCGGCGCAGAAGGATTGCCCTGGATAAAAACGGTCTTGTTATTGACTACCTGCGCCTGAATAGGGCAACGAAAGGAACACATTTCGCACAAGCTTGGCGTTAGCGTGGTTTTACCGTTAATGCCGGCAATCGGGTTGCGCGCCAGCGCCCCGGGCGGAAAAGCGCCCAGCGCGCAGGCAGAGCAGCCGATGCCTACCCCCTGCAAAAAAGAACGACGACTAATGCTCATATAACCTCCTGTTATTAGATATAGCTGAAGATTATATTTAATTTGTATTATGAAATGTCGGCTTCAATCACAATTTGAAATAGTTGTTAAAATGAACACGCCGACACGATAAAACCTTTTGTTTTGTAAAAATTTTATATTTTCTGAACACGCACATGGACTGTCATTGAATAATCAGCAGAATTATCAAACAACCCACTGTTAATTATAAAAATGATACAACTCCAATAACACGTAATAATATTTTAAAAAAAACGATTAGTTCCTGAAAAGCGATTTCGCGCGGCTTTTCGCAGTTCTTTCTCATACGCGCCGGACCGTCCGCCGACGATATCCCGAATGCCGGCGAAAAAACGCTGATTGAGCATCAAAGCGGGTTTACTTTTGCGCACTTATAGGCTTCGTTACCCGACCCGCTCTCTTATGCATGGATTTTTCCGCAGATACGTCAGCATCCCACAATACGGTGACATGATGGCAGGATGGACACTTTCTGAAAGAAACCTGCCAGATAACATGGTGAATTGTGATCTCCATCGCCATACCGACATATGAAACTTACTTCTAAGGCGTTAAAAATCCAGACCGTTTTTCCATAATGATGTTGATAAGGAATTCTAATGAAAATATCATCAGGCACAATTAATTTTTCTACTATTCCTAACCAGGTTAAAAAATTAATTACCTCTATTCGTGAACATACGAAAAACGGGCTCGCCTCAAAAATAACCAGTGTTAAAAACACGCATACATCTTTAAATGAAAAATTTAAAACAGGAAAGGACTCACCGATTGAGTTCACGTTACCACAAAAAATAAAAGACTTCTTTCAGCCGAAAGATAAAAACACCTTAAACAAAACATTGATTACTGTTAAAAATATTAAAGATACAAATAATACAGGTAAGAAAAATATTTCAGAAGAAGATGCCTCAAAAATGACTGCAGCATTCATGCGTAAGCATATAGCAAATCAATCACGTGATTATAATTACAGAGTGACAGGTGCGGCCCCGCTCCCCGGTGGAGTCTCTGTATCAGCCAATAACAGGCCAACGGTTTCTGAAGGTAGAACACCACCAGTATCCCCCTCCCTCTCACTTCAGGCTACGTCTTCCCCGTCATCACCTGCCGACTGGGCTAAGAAACTCACGGATGCAGTTTTACGACAGCAAGCCGGAGAACCCCTTACGACCGCAGATCGCGATTTTTCAAACGCAGATTTCCGTAATATTAAATTCAGCAAAATATTGCCCCCCAACTTCATGAAGCGAGACGGCGATATTATCAAGGGGTTCAACTTTTCAAATTCAAAATTTACTTATTCTGATATATCTCATTTACATTTTGACGAATGCCGATTCACTTATTCGACACTGAATGATGTAGTCTGCAGTAATACGAAATTTAGTAATTCAGACATGAATGAAGTGTCTTTACTGTATTCAATTACTACACAACAACAGCCCTCTTTTATTAATACAACCTTAAAAAATACGCTTATACCTCACAAAGCCAACCTCTCCGACGTTATTTTAAATGAACCGGATAATTCATCACCTCCGTCAGTGTCAGGGGGCGGAAATTTTATTCGTCTAGGTGATATCTGGCTGCAAATGCCACTCCTTTGGACTGAGAACGCTGTGGATGGATTTTTAAATCATGAACATAATAATGGTAAAAGTATTCTGATGACCATTAACAACCTGCCCGATAAATACAGACAGGAAAAAGTCCGGGCAATGGAAGATCTGGTAAAGTCATTTCGGAGTGGCCGCTTAACAGAGGCACGTATCCGGCCAGTTGAAAGCTCGCTGGTGAGCGTACTGGCCCACCCCCCCTATACGCAAAGTGCGCTTATCAGCGAGTGGATCAGGCCTGTTCAGGAACGTTTTTTTGCCCACCAGTGCCAGACCTATAATGACGTTCCCCTGCCGGCTCCTGACACATATTATCAGCAGCGCATACTGCCTGTGTTGCTGGATTCGTTTGACAGGAACAGCGCCGCCATGACCACTCACAGCGGACTCTTTAATCAGGTGATTTTACACTGTATGACAGGCGTGGACTGCACTGATGGCATCCGCCAGAAAGCTGCAGCGCTTTATGAACAGTATCTTGCTCACCCGGCGGTGTCTCCCCACATCCATAATGGGCTCTTCGGCAATTATGACGGCAGCCCGGACTGGACAACCCGCGCTGCAGATAATTTCCTGCTGCTTTCCTCCCAGGATTCAGACACGGCGATGATGCTCTCCACTGACACGCTGTTAACAATGCTAAACCCTACTCCTGACACTGCATGGGACAACTTTTACCTGCTGCGAGCCGGAGAGAACGTTTCCACCGCGCAAATCTCTCCGGTAGAGTTATTCCGTCATGACTTTCCGGTGTTTCTCGCCGCATTTAATCAGCAGGCCGTGCAGCGACGCTTTGGGGAACTGATTGATATCATCCTCAGCACTGAAGAGCACGGGGAGCTGAACCAGCAGTTTATTGCCGCCACGAACCAGAAACATTCCACCGTGAAGTTGATTGATGATGCCTCAGTGTCGCGTCTGAACACCATTTTTGACCCCCTGCTTCCTGAAGGCAAACTCAGCCCGGCACACTACCAGCACATCCTCAGTGCTTATCACCTGACTGACGCCACCCCACAGAAGCAGGCGGAAACCCTGTTCTGTCTCAGTACCGCATTCGCACGCTATTCCTCCAGCGCCATTTTCGGCACTGAGCATGACTCTCCGCCGGCCCTGAGAGGCTATGCGGAGGCGCTGATGCAGAAAGCCTGGGAGCTGTCTCCGGCGATCTTCCCGTCCAGCGAACAGTTTACCGACTGGTCCGACCGTTTTCACGGCCTCCATGGCGCCTTTACCTGTACCAGCGTTGTGGCGGATAGTATGCAACGTCATGCCAGAAAATATTTCCCGAGTGTTCTGTCATCCATCCTGCCACTGGCCTGGGCGTAGTCCAGCCTTAACCCGTATGGAATTAAGGGACACAGCGTTGTGTCCCTCTGTAAATAGACCCGTTTTAGTCCATGCATTTTTTGAGATCCCGGCCAGATTGACCCTGGCCTAAATTCCATACAGTACTAAATCGGAATCAGTAATTTCAGATGAACCGGAATATGGTTTACCATAGAGGGAGCGTAGCTTAGTGTCGCTGATGGTCATTTTAGTATTTTGTACTCACCATCGCATGTACGAACATTAGCAACAATATCAATTGGTGTACAAATACAATCAATCAACGACAAAATAAAAGAATAAAATATTTCATATACATATAACATCAGGCGTGTACATCAAGTGACAGTTAAAAACGACAGCATACAGAGCACATTCCTCTTCCACGATTACGAAACCTTCGGTACGCATCCGGCCCTCGACAGACCTGCGCAATTCGCCGCGCTCCGTACGGATAACGACTTCAACGTTATTGGCGAGCCGGAGGTGTTTTATTGCAAACCCGCCGATGATTATCTACCGCAGCCCGGCGCAGTGCTGATTACCGGCATCACGCCGCAGGAAGCGCGTGAGAAAGGAGAAAACGAAGCCGCTTTCGCCAGACGCATTCATGCGCTGTTTACCGTTCCTAAAACCTGCGTTGTGGGTTACAACAATGTGCGTTTTGATGATGAAGTCACGCGCAATATTTTTTATCGCAACTTTTACGATCCCTATGCCTGGAGCTGGCAGCATGATAATTCACGTTGGGATCTATTGGATGTCATGCGCGCCTGTTATGCGCTGCGCCCGGAGGGAATTAACTGGCCGGAAAACGACGACGGCCTGCCCAGCTTTCGTCTGGAACATTTAACCCAGGCGAACGGGATCGAACACAGCAACGCGCATGATGCGATGGCGGATGTCTACGCCACTATTGCGATGGCGCAACTGGTGAAAACACGCCAGCCGCGGCTGTTTGATTATCTTTATAGCCACCGCAGTAAACATAAACTGGCGGCGCTGATTGACGTTCCGCAAATGAAGCCGCTGGTGCATGTCTCCGGCATGTTTGGCGCGTGGCGCGGTAATACAAGCTGGGTCGCGCCGCTGGCGTGGCATCCTGAAAACCGTAACGCGGTGATCATGGTCGATTTAGCAGGCGATATTTCTCCTCTTCTTGAGCTGGACAGCGACACCCTTCGCGAGCGGCTTTATACGGCCAAAGCCGATCTTGGCGATCACGTCGCAGTGCCGGTAAAGCTGGTGCATATCAATAAATGTCCGGTACTGGCGCAGGCGAATACCTTGCGCCCGGAGGATGCCGACCGGCTGGGAATTAACCGCCAGCACTGCCTGGATAACCTGAAAGTGTTGCGTGAAAACCCGCAGGTCCGCGACAAAGTGGTGGCGATTTTTGCCGAAGCCGAACCTTTTGCCGCCTCGGATAACGTTGATGCCCAGCTCTATGATGGTTTTTTCAGCGATGCCGATCGCGCAGCCATGAAAATCGTACTCGAAACCGAGCCGCGTAACCTGCCCGCGCTGGATATTACCTTTGTCGATAAGCGCATTGAGAAGCTGCTGTTTAATTACCGCGCACGCAATTTTCCCGGTACGCTGGATGACGCAGAGCAGCAGCGCTGGCTGGAGCATCGCCGTCAGGTGCTGACGCCGGAGTTTTTACAACAGTATGCCAACGAATTGCAGATGCTTTCTCAGCAGTATGCGGAAGATAAAACGAAGCTGGGGTTGCTGAAATCACTGTGGCAGTACGCAACTGAGATTGTGTAATTGACCAATGCCTGACGGGCATTGTTAATTCAGAGCGGATAAAGAGTGACGCCGCCATCCGGTAAACATGCTGGATGACAAACAAAAAACCGGAGGCACTGCCTCCGGTTTTACTATTACCAATAATACGCGCGATTACGCGACGTCTTCGTACTGTGGAACCGGGTTGCGGAAGCTTTTAGTTACGCACGCCAGATAAATCAGCCCGATACCCGCCCAGATCAGGCCCAGTACCATTGAGCTCTCTTCCAGGTTAACCCACAACGCACCAACCGTGAGCGCACCGCACATAGGCAGGAACAGATACTGGAAGTGATCTTTCAACGTTTTATTACGCTTCTCACGGATCCAGAACTGCGAAATCACCGACAGGTTAACGAAGGTAAACGCGACCAGCGCACCAAAGTTAATCAGCGCCGTCGCCATCACCAGGTCAAAATTAATCGCCAGCAGCGCGATCGCCCCGACCAGGATGATGTTCATCGCTGGCGTACGCCATTTCGGATGAACGTAACCGAAGAAGCTTTTCGGGAATACGCCGTCACGCCCCATTACGTACATCAGGCGCGCTACGCCTGCATGCGCCGCCATACCGGAAGCCAGCACGGTGATAGTAGAGAAGATCAGCGCACCAACCTGGAAGGTTTTACCCGCCACGTACAGCATGATTTCCGGCTGAGACGCATCCGGATCTTTAAAGCGAGAGATATCCGGGAAGTACAATTGCAGGAAATAGGTTGCAAAGATGAAGATCAGGCCGCCAATCAGCGCGGTCAGGAAAATCGCACGCGGGATCACGCGTTCAGCATCTTTGGTCTCTTCCGACAGGTTACTGATGCCGTCAAAGCCGGTAAAGGAGAAGCACAGGATCGTCGCTCCCGTAATCATCGGGATAACGTGCGCATCGCCGGACCAGAACGGACGGGTGCTCGCCAGCGTACCGGCGCCTTCGCCTTCAAATACGCCATAAACCACCATGCCCAGAATGACCGCAATCAGCACTACCTGTAGCACCACAATCACGGTGTTGAAGTTAGCGACTGATTTGAGGCTGCGCAGGTTAAAGGCCGTCATAAAGGCCACCAGCGCCACGACAAACACCCATGATGGAATGGAGGGCACCAGCGCTTCAAAATAAATTTTCGCCAACAGAATGTTGATCATCGGCGCGAACAGATAATCGAGCAGAGAAGACCAACCCACCATAAAGCCAACGGTCGGGCTGATGGATTTCTGGGCATAGGTGTACGCCGAACCCGCGGAAGGATAGCGACGCACCAGTTTCCCGTAGCTCAACGCCGTAAACAGAATCGCGATTAACGCGAATGCATACGCCGTCGGTACGTGACCGTCAGTGAGGCCTGAAACGATACCAAATGTATCGAACAGCGTCATCGGCTGCATATAGGCAAGACCCATCATTACAACCGGAACTAACGTAAGCGTTTTACGTAATTCCACGCGAGAGGTGTTTGGAGTAACGTTATGCGACATGGTCATTCTCCTTTACGGCGAATGCCGTCGCGTAAGCAAAAAATTGCCCCATTTTCTGGATTCCTCAGCGACAACAACTGTCGATTTTTAAGTAAGTATCTATCCGGTACGAAGCCCGGCCTCTTGGTATTGAATGATGTGTTTGAAGCAAAAAAATAACCGACGCGTATTAAAACGTCGGTTAGTGTCATTTTTTGCAAGCGGCGTATTCTGCCCTAAATTGAAGTGAAATGACAAGAGAATGCGAGCGCGTTCAAAAAATTATTTTTCATAAACGATTGATTTTTAAACCGGCGATTTTGCATACACCCCAGCAATAGCATTATTTGCTAAAATTTCATCCCGCCACCAGCCGCTGGCCAGCCCGGCGGTCTGTTCATTCCAGCCAACCCACACCGGTTCATAGACGGTTTGCGCCACCACTTTCTTCTCTATAAGCGCGCCGCTTTCCAAAAATCGCTGCGCCAGATAACGCGGTAAATAGCCGCATCCCAGGCCGCTAATTTGCAGCTCCAGCTTGGTTTTAAAATCAAACACGGTAATCGCTTCCTGAGCGTCGAGCAGTTCAGACCCTATTGATCGCGAGGAATGGACGCTATCGCCAACCACAATCGCGCGAAAACGTTTGATCGTCTGGCGGCTAAGCGGTTCCTCTTCATGAACCAGCGGATGATGCGGAGCGACAGCAAACACCAGTTCAAGATCGCCCAGTCTTGCAAAGCCAAAGCCGGTGTCAGGCGGCGGCGCGCGCATGGCGCCAACGATGATATCCGCCCTTCCCTGCGTCAGCGTCTCCCATGAACCGCCGAGAACGCCATTAACAAATTTAAGGCGCGTCACGCTGTGGCGTTGATAAAAAGCGTCGATAAGCGGGGCCAGAAGAGAAAAGGGAAAGGTATCATCCACACCGATGACCAGTTCGTTCTCCCAGCCTTCATGCAGTTTAATCGCCTGCTTTTCCAGCTCGCGAACGGTGTGCAGCACTTCACGGCCTTTTTCCAGTAGCATCTTACCGGTTCGCGTAAATCGCGCGCGATGCCCGCTACGGTCGAGCAGTTGGATATTAAGATCGTTTTCCAGCTTATGAACGGTATAACTGAGGGCGGACGGCGTTTTAAATAATTTTGCCGACGCCGCCGCGAAGCTGCCTTCTTTTTCTAACGCATCAAGAATAACCAGAACGTCCAGCAGTGGTTTCATACTCGTCCCCTTGCGCTATATGGCGACCACCTGCTGGACAGCGACTCACTCCATCGGCATCACCAGCGGATCGGGATATTGATATTCAAATCCCAGCTCATTACAAATCCGGCTACCGTCGATAATCTTCCCTTTGCCGTTGTCCGGTGCGTCACGAAAATGCGGCGGCGCCATTCCCAGCAAGCGCGTCATTTGCGGATAAAACACGTTGCGGGCTGGATGCGCCGGCGCACATATATTATAGATGTGCCCTCCTTTTGGCGCCTGTAGCAAGAGGGTAATTGCGCCAACCACGTCTTCAAGATGCACCAGATTGACCCCGTGTTGACCATCCGGCGCGGTTTTTCCAGCAAAGAAACGTCCGGGGTGGCGTCCAGGCCCGACCAACCCCGCCAGCCGCAGAATATCCACTGACGTGCCCGGCAGATTATGCAGCCAATCTTCCAGTTCCTTCAGGGTACGCCCGCTGGCCGTGACCGGATTACGCGGCGTATTCTCTTTCACCACGCCTTGCGCATCGCCGTAAACAGACGTCGAACTGGTAAAAATAATACGCGGGATACGATAAGCCAGCGCGCTGTCGACCAGTTCCTGCATCGCCTGCAGATAAAAATCCTCTCCCGGACCGCTACGGCGCGCGGGCAGTGTTATCACCAGCGCATCGACATCCAGCAGAGCGTCAAGATCGTCCGCCTCACAGACCAGCTCCGGCTCCAGACGCAGCGGATAGCTTTCAATTCCACTCATACGGGCCGCTTCCACCCCGTCAAGGGTGGTTTTGCTGCCGGTAACCTGCCAGCCTCTCGCTGCCAGCGACATTGCCAGCGGCATGCCTAACCAACCTAAACCGACAATTGCGACCTTTTTCATCCATTTTCTCCTGACTTTAACGCCTTATACATAAGGCTACGCCAGCCCGCCGTGACTGACAATTCATACTATAAATGCGAAATGAAAAAAGCGCTTGCTTTAAGGCGTAAAAGTGGTTTAGGTTAAAAGGTATCAAATGAATAAGCATTCATCGGAATTTTTATGACACGCGTTCAATTTAAACACCACCATCATCACCATCATCCTGACTAGTCTTTCAGGCGATGTGTGCTGGAAGACATTCAGATCTTCCAGTGGTGCATGAACGCATGAGAAAGCCCCCGGAAGATCATCTTCCGGGGGCTTTTTTTTGGCGCGCGATACAGACCGGTTCAGACAGGATAAAGAGGAACGCAGAATGTTAGACAACACCCGCTTACGCATAGCTATTCAGAAATCAGGCCGTTTAAGCGATGATTCACGAGAATTGCTGGCCCGCTGCGGCATAAAAATTAATTTACACACTCAGCGCCTGATTGCGATGGCGGAAAACATGCCGATTGATATCCTGCGCGTGCGTGATGATGACATTCCGGGTCTGGTGATGGATGGCGTGGTCGATCTCGGCATTATCGGCGAGAACGTGCTGGAAGAAGAGCTACTCAACCGCCGCGCGCAGGGCGAAGATCCGCGCTATTTTACCCTGCGCCGTCTTGACTTCGGCGGCTGCCGTTTATCGCTGGCAACGCCGGTTGACGAAGCCTGGGACGGCCCGGCCGCGCTGGACGGTAAACGTATCGCTACCTCTTATCCGCACCTCCTCAAACGCTACCTCGACCAGAAAGGCGTCTCTTTTAAATCGTGTCTGTTAAATGGTTCTGTCGAAGTCGCGCCGCGCGCGGGGCTGGCCGACGCTATCTGCGATTTGGTCTCTACTGGCGCGACGCTTGAAGCTAACGGCCTGCGTGAAGTCGAAGTTATCTACCGCTCTAAAGCCTGTCTGATTCAGCGCGACGGTGAGATGGCACAGGGCAAGCAAGAGCTGATCGATAAATTGCTGACCCGTATTCAGGGCGTGATTCAGGCGCGCGAATCGAAATACATCATGATGCACGCGCCAAGTGAACGCCTGGAAGAGGTTATCGCCCTGCTGCCAGGCGCTGAAAGGCCGACAATTCTGCCGCTGGCGGGCGAGCAACAGCGCGTGGCGATGCACATGGTCAGCAGCGAAACGTTGTTCTGGGAAACCATGGAGAAACTGAAAGCGCTTGGCGCCAGCTCGATTCTGGTACTGCCGATCGAGAAGATGATGGAGTGATCTGACGCCTGATAGCGCTGCGCTTATCAGGCCTACGTAATGCGTTGATATTTTGGGTTCAGTAGGCCGGATAAGGCGGAACCCTGTGATGGAGTAAAGACCATGAGCTTCAATACCCTGATTGACTGGAACAGCTGTAGCCCTGAACAGCAGCGTGCGCTGCTGACGCGTCCGGCGATTTCCGCCTCTGACAGTATTACCCGGACGGTCAGCGATATTCTGGATAATGTAAAAACGCGCGGTGACGATGCCCTGCGTGAATACAGCGCTAAATTTGATAAAACAGAAGTGACAGCGCTACGCGTCACCCCTGAAGAGATCGCCGCCGCCGGCGCGCGTCTGAGCGACGAATTAAAACAGGCGATGGCCGCGGCCGTCAAAAATATTGAAACGTTCCATTCCGCGCAGACGCTACCGCCTGTAGATGTGGAAACCCAGCCAGGCGTGCGTTGCCAGCAGGTTACGCGTCCCGTCGCGTCTGTCGGTCTGTATATTCCCGGCGGCTCGGCTCCGCTCTTCTCAACGGTGCTGATGCTGGCGACGCCGGCGCGCATTGCGGGATGCCAGAACGTGGTTCTGTGCTCGCCGCCGCCCATCGCTGATGAAATCCTCTATGCGGCACAACTGTGTGGCGTGCAGGAAATCTTTAACGTCGGCGGCGCGCAGGCGATTGCCGCTCTGGCCTTCGGCAGCGAGTCCGTACCGAAAGTGGATAAAATTTTTGGCCCCGGCAACGCCTTTGTAACCGAAGCCAAGCGTCAGGTCAGCCAACGCCTCGACGGCGCGGCTATCGATATGCCAGCCGGGCCGTCTGAAGTACTGGTGATCGCCGACAGCGGCGCAACACCGGATTTCGTCGCTTCTGACCTGCTCTCCCAGGCTGAGCACGGTCCGGATTCGCAGGTGATCCTGCTGACGCCTGATGCTGACATTGCCCGCAAGGTGGCGGAGGCGGTAGAACGTCAACTTGCAGAACTGCCGCGCGCGGACACCGCCCGGCAGGCCCTGAGCGCCAGTCGTCTGATTGTGACCAAAGATTTAGCGCAGTGCGTCGCCATCTCTAATCAGTATGGGCCGGAACACTTAATCATCCAGACGCGCAATGCGCGCGATTTGGTGGATGTGATTACCAGCGCAGGCTCGGTATTTCTCGGCGACTGGTCGCCGGAATCCGCCGGTGATTACGCTTCCGGAACCAACCATGTCTTACCGACCTATGGCTATACTGCTACCTGTTCCAGCCTTGGGTTAGCGGATTTCCAGAAACGGATGACCGTTCAGGAACTGTCGAAAGCGGGCTTTTCCGCTCTGGCATCAACCATTGAAACATTGGCGGCGGCAGAACGTCTGACCGCCCATAAAAATGCCGTGACCCTGCGCGTAAACGCCCTCAAGGAGCAAGCATGAGCACTGAAAACACTCTCAGCGTCGCTGACTTAGCCCGTGAAAATGTCCGCAACCTGGTACCGTATCAGTCCGCCCGCCGTCTGGGCGGTAACGGCGATGTCTGGCTGAACGCGAATGAATTCCCGACAGCGGTGGAGTTTCAGCTCACCCAACAAACGCTTAACCGCTACCCGGAATGCCAGCCAAAGGCCGTGATTGAAAACTACGCGCAATATGCTGGCGTAAAGCCGGAGCAGGTGCTGGTCAGCCGCGGCGCGGATGAAGGGATCGAGCTGGTGATCCGCGCCTTCTGTGAACCGGGGAAAGACGCCATTCTCTACTGTCCGCCCACTTACGGTATGTACAGCGTCAGCGCCGAAACCATTGGTGTAGAGCGCCGGACGGTTCCCGCGCTTGAAAACTGGCAGCTGGATCTACAGGGGATTTCCGACAACCTTGACGGCGCAAAAGTGGTGTTCGTTTGTAGCCCCAATAATCCTACCGGGCAACTTATCAACCCGCAGGATCTGCGCACGCTGCTGGAGTTGACACGCGGTAAAGCGATAGTCGTCGCCGACGAAGCTTATATTGAGTTTTGCCCACAGGCCACGCTGACAGGCTGGCTGGTTGAATATCCTCATCTGGTTATCCTGCGCACATTGTCGAAAGCTTTTGCGCTGGCGGGTCTGCGCTGCGGCTTTACTCTGGCTAATGAAGAGGTGATCAACCTGCTGTTAAAAGTGATCGCCCCTTATCCGCTTTCTACGCCAGTGGCGGATATCGCCGCCCAGGCGCTGAGTCCGCAGGGAATAAACGCAATGCGCGATCGCGTGGCGCAGACAGTGCAGGAACGTCAGTATCTGGTGAATGCCCTGCAACAGACCGCCTGCGTAGAACACGTCTTTGACTCTGAAACCAACTATATTCTGGCGCGATTTACTGCCTCCAGCAGCGTGTTTAAATCCTTATGGGATCAGGGCATTATCTTACGCGATCAGAACAAACAACCTTCTTTAAGCGGCTGCCTGCGGATTACGGTCGGCACCCGCCAGGAAAACCAGCGCGTCATTGACGCCTTACGTGCGGAGCCAGTATGAGTCAGAAGTATCTTTTCATCGACCGGGACGGAACCTTGATTTCCGAACCGCCGAGCGATTTTCAGGTAGACCGCTTTGATAAACTGGCCTTTGAGCCAGAGGTGATTCCCGTATTGCTGAAACTGCAAAAAGCCGGTTTTAAGCTGGTGATGATCACTAACCAGGATGGACTTGGCACGCAAAGCTTCCCGCAGGCGGACTTCGACGGACCGCACAACCTGATGATGCAGATTTTCACCTCTCAGGGCGTACGCTTTGATGAGGTGCTGATCTGCCCTCATCTGCCCGTAGACGATTGCGACTGCCGCAAGCCCAAAGTGAAGCTGGTGGAGCGTTATCTTGCGGAACAAGCGATGGATAGCGCCAACAGCTATGTGATTGGCGATCGTGCGACCGATATCCAGCTCGCTGATAACATGGGCATTACTGGTTTACGCTATCACCGTGAAACGCTGAACTGGACGATGATTGGCGAACAGCTAACGAAACGCGATCGCTATGCGCATGTGGTCCGCAACACCAAAGAGACACAGATTGATGTCAGCGTCTGGCTGGATCGCGAAGGCAACAGCAAGATTAATACCGGCGTCGGCTTCTTTGACCATATGCTCGATCAAATCGCCACCCACGGCGGCTTTCGCATGGAGATTACCGTTAAGGGCGATCTCTATATCGACGATCACCACACGGTAGAAGATACCGGACTGGCGCTCGGTGAGGCATTAAAACTGGCACTCGGCGACAAGCGCGGTATCTGCCGTTTTGGCTTTGTACTGCCGATGGATGAATGTCTGGCGCGCTGCGCGCTGGATATTTCCGGTCGTCCGCATCTGGAATATAAAGCTGAATTTACCTACCAGCGTGTGGGCGATTTGAGCACAGAGATGATTGAACACTTTTTCCGCTCACTCTCTTACACGATGGGCGTCACTCTGCATCTCAAGACTAAGGGTAAGAACGATCACCACCGTGTCGAAAGTTTGTTTAAAGCCTTTGGTCGGACGCTACGCCAGGCTATTCGCGTGGAGGGCGATACATTACCGTCCTCGAAAGGAGTGCTGTGATGAACGTCGTCATCCTTGACACCGGCTGCGCCAATTTAAGCTCGGTAAAATCCGCCGTGGCGCGCCACGGTTACACCCCGGTGGTTAGCCGCGAAGCGGAAATCGTATTACGCGCTGACAAACTCTTTCTACCCGGCGTCGGCACGGCGCAGGCCGCTATGGATCAACTGCGCGAACGTGAACTGATCGACTTAATTAAAGCGTGTACTCAGCCGGTACTGGGTATCTGCTTAGGGATGCAACTGCTGGGTCGTCGCAGCGAAGAGACGCGCGGCGTGGATCTGCTGAACATTATCGAACAAGACGTGCCGAAAATGACCGACTTTGGTCTGCCGCTGCCGCACATGGGCTGGAATCGTGTGTATCCGCAGGCGGGCAATCGGCTGTTTCAGGGCATTGAAGATGGCGCCTATTTTTACTTTGTTCACAGCTACGCGATGCCGGTCAACCCGTGGACTATCGCCCAGTGCAATTACGGCGAGCCGTTTACCGCGGCGGTACAGAAAGATAATTTCTTCGGCGTACAGTTCCATCCGGAACGTTCGGGCGCGGCGGGCGCACAGTTGCTGAAAAACTTCCTGGAGATGTAATGATTATTCCGGCATTAGATTTAATTGACGGCACCGTGGTGCGTCTCCATCAGGGCGACTACGCCCGCCAGCGGGATTACGGTAACGATCCCCTACCCCGTTTGCAGGATTACGCCGCCCAGGGCGCCGGGGTGCTGCATCTGGTAGATCTGACCGGCGCTAAAGATCCGGCGAAGCGACAGATACCGCTGATTAAAACCCTGGTCGCGGGCGTGAACGTGCCTGTTCAGGTCGGCGGCGGCGTGCGTACCGAAGAAGACGTTGCGGCATTACTGAAAGCTGGCGTTGCCCGTGTGGTCATCGGTTCAACGGCGGTGAAATCCCCTGACGTGGTGAAAGGCTGGTTTGAACGTTTTGGCGCGCAGGCGCTGGTGCTGGCGCTGGACGTTCGCATAGACGAACACGGCAATAAGCAGGTGGCGGTTAGCGGCTGGCAGGAAAATTCCGGCGTCTCGCTGGAACAACTGGTGGAGACCTATCTCCCCGTCGGCCTGAAACATGTACTGTGTACCGATATTTCCCGCGACGGCACGCTGGCGGGCTCTAACGTTTCTCTGTACGAAGAGGTATGCACCAGATATCCGCAAATCGCCTTTCAGTCCTCCGGCGGTATTGGCGATATCGATGATATTGCCGCCCTGCGCGGCACCGGCGTGCGCGGCGTGATTGTCGGGCGCGCGCTGTTAGAAGGGAAATTTACCGTTAAGGAGGCCATCCAATGCTGGCAAAACGTATAATTCCGTGTCTGGACGTTCGTGATGGTCAGGTGGTGAAAGGCGTACAGTTTCGCAACCATGAGATCATTGGCGATATCGTTCCGCTGGCCAAACGCTATGCCGACGAAGGCGCGGACGAACTGGTGTTCTATGACATTACCGCCTCCAGCGATGGTCGCGTAGTCGATAAAAGCTGGGTGGCGCGCGTTGCCGAGGTGATCGACATTCCGTTTTGCGTAGCGGGCGGTATCCGGTCAATTGACGACGCCGCCAAAATTCTTTCTTTCGGGGCGGATAAGATCTCTATCAACTCCCCGGCGCTGGCTGACCCAACGCTGATTACCCGTCTGGCTGACCGTTTTGGCGTACAGTGCATTGTCGTCGGGATTGATACCTGGTTTGACGACGCCACGGGGAAATATCATGTTAACCAGTATACCGGCGATGAAAACCGTACCCGCGTGACGCAGTGGGAGACGCTGGATTGGGTGCAAGTGGTACAACAGCGCGGCGCGGGGGAAATCGTCCTGAATATGATGAACCAGGACGGCGTGCGTAACGGTTATGATCTGACGCAGTTGAAAAAAGTCCGTGACGTTTGCCGCGTGCCGCTGATCGCCTCCGGCGGCGCGGGCACGATGGAACACTTTCTTGAGGCATTCCGTGATGCCGATGTCGACGGCGCGCTTGCCGCCTCCGTTTTTCACAAGCAAATCATCAATATTGGCGAATTAAAAGCGTACCTGGCAGGCCAGGGCGTGGAGATCAGGATATGTTAACAGAGCAACAACGCCGCGAGCTGGACTGGGAAAAAACCGATGGCCTGATGCCAGCCATCGTGCAACATGCAGTATCCGGCGAAGTATTGATGCTGGGCTATATGAACCCACAAGCGCTGGACAAAACCATTGAATCCGGCCATGTTACGTTCTTCTCACGCACGAAACAGCGTTTATGGACCAAAGGCGAAACCTCAGGCCATGTGCTGAATGTCGTCAGCATTGCGCCAGATTGCGACAACGATACACTGCTGGTGCTGGCAAACCCTGTCGGGCCGACCTGCCACAAAGGTACCAGTAGCTGCTTTGGCGACGCCGGCCATCAGTGGTTATTCCTGTATCAACTGGAGCAGCTACTGGCAGAGCGCAAAACCGCCGATCCGGCCAGCTCTTACACGGCGAAACTGTACGCCAGCGGTACCAAACGTATTGCGCAAAAAGTTGGCGAAGAAGGTGTGGAAACCGCGCTGGCGGCCACCGTTAACGATCGTGTTGAGCTGACCAATGAAGCGTCTGATTTGATGTACCACCTGCTGGTGCTGTTGCAGGATCAGGATCTCAACCTCACCACCGTGATCGACAATCTTCGTAAGCGTCATCAATAAGCGTAAAAAAACCGGGCAACGCCCGGTTTTTTAGTGAGAAATTTTACCTGTCGTAGCCGAATAAGGCACTTGTACCACCATCCGGCAAAGAAGCTTACAAGGCTTTTGGCTTATAGCTACGTAGCGCATTGCGTCCCAGCACAATCCCGGCGCCGATCATCCCGCCCAGCAACACTGCCAGCACGAGAGTAATGGCTGTTTTCGGGCTATCGCGACGGACCGGCAACGTCGGCTTCATCACATAACGATAGACGTGCACCGTATCGGCAGTCACTTTCAGATTTTTAATGTCCAGCAGTGTCTGCTTCGTCTGGTAATAGGCCGGAGAAAAGACCAGTGGACGCGTCGCTTCGTTCTGTATCATCGATTTCAGCGCATCGCTGCCCAGCAGGAACATCGTGTCCTGGGTAACATCCTGGGTTTGCTGAATCTGCGGCTGCGTGATTTTGGCCTCATCCGCATAACGCAACGCTTCTTCGATTTGCTTAATACGCAGATCTTTTTGTTCCTGCGCCACAACTTCCTGCGTCTCAAGAGACTCCTGCAACGTTTTGGTTTGCAGCGTGATGTTATCTTTCAGGTCAACTTCCAGTTCCTTAGCGACCTCTTCATCCACCTGTTGGATATATTCCGCCAGCCGACGCTGCGCCCCTTCAGCGGTAGTACTCACATAAGAAACCGAGAGTGGCAGCGCCTGCCCCTTTACCGACTGTTCAATGGTGAGCTTTTCCCGCTCTTTCTGATTATCCAGCGCTTCCGATAATGCGGAAAACGCAGAGCTAAAGCGGCTTATAAAATTCGCCTGCACTTCAGAGATTTTGGGAGCATTCCCGCCATACAAGACGTTGAGCGCGTTGGTATAGGTGGCAACCTGCGCGGCATCAGGTTGGGTAATAATCGCCGTGGATGTCCATTTTTCTTTGGCTATCATCAGGTAGCCTACGGCCAGCAAAATGGCGATAACAACGGCTACAATAATGGTCATCTTCCCACGCCATAACTGTAGCAATAACTCAATCAAATCAATCTGTTCCGGATCGTTCCCACGCCCGGAAGACGTATTACTATCCACTGTCATAGATACCCTAACTAAAAAAAGGATGAAGCTGGAGACAGTGTAGTCATAAAGCAAATATATGCCATAGGATTAATGATAAAAATCAGACATTATTTCCATTTGGTCAATAAATCATCGGGACTCATCAGCCCCGATTGCCTTATTAATCACTACCGAAAAGATCGCGGGTATACACTTTTTCAGCGACATCCAAAAGCTCTGCCGCCATCCTGTTGGAAATAATGACATCCGCCTGCTGTTTAAAGCAGTGCAAATCACGCTCAAGGCGAGAGTTGAAGAAAGTATCTTCTTCCATTACCGGCTCATAGATAATGACCTCTACGCCTTTCGCTTTAATGCGCTTCATAATCCCCTGAATCGATGAGGCGCGGAAGTTATCGGAGCCACTCTTCATAATCAGGCGATAAATGCCCACCACTTTAGGCTTTCTGGCGAGGATAGCGTCGGCAATAAAATCTTTACGCGTACGGTTTGCTTCAACGATAGCGGAGATAATATTATTAGGCACCGACTGATAATTAGCCAGCAACTGTTTGGTATCTTTTGGCAAACAATATCCGCCATAACCAAAAGAGGGATTATTATAATGATTGCCAATACGCGGATCGAGGCACACCCCTTCAATAATTTGTCGGGTATTTAATCCTAACGTTTCAGCATAGCTGTCTAATTCATTAAAATAAGCGACTCGCATAGCGAGATAAGTATTGGCGAAAAGTTTAATGGCTTCCGCTTCAGTGGAGTCCGTAAACAGCGTCGGAATCTCCTGTTTAATAGCGCCTTCCTGGAGTA
The DNA here is from genome assembly GCF_020268625.1 of Salmonella sp. JXY0409-18. NCBI lineage: Bacteria > Pseudomonadati > Pseudomonadota > Gammaproteobacteria > Enterobacterales > Enterobacteriaceae > Salmonella > Salmonella sp. JXY0409-18. Next base: position 1,747,608 of record NZ_CP084216.1, on the reverse strand, counting down.
ATGCGGCAAATTCTCTGGCGCGCTCAGACTGTTCCCCAATCACGATACGGGAAGGATAAAGGTTATCGTAAAGGGCCTTACCTTCACGTAAAAACTCCGGAGAGAAAATGATATTTTCTGTCGCAAACTTCTGGCGCATTGCTGCCGTGAAGCCAACCGGCACCGTAGACTTAATAATCATCACGGCTGCGGGGTTGAAGCTGATCACATCCTGAATGACCGATTCCACACTGGACGTATCAAAATAGTTGGTTTTTGGATCGTAATCTGTAGGCGTAGCAATGATGACGTAATCTGCATTCTGGTACGCATCAAACTTATCCAGCGTTGCCCTGAATCTGATGTTATCTTCCTTTAAAAATTGCTGAATTTCTTTATCAACAATCGGAGATATCCGATCATTTAACAGTTCAACACGGGAAGGAACAATGTCTAACGCCACCACATCATGATGTTGTGCAATAAGCAAACCATTAGACAAGCCAACATAACCCGTCCCGGATATCGTGATTTTCATTATTCGCTCTCAGAATTAACTTAATTATGAATCATGATGTATTTCGCATCCTGATAAGATATTAAAGTTTTAACGCCTGAGTATATAAAGTGCAACGCAGACGAAAACAATTCAGATTATCTTCATTACGATAAACACAGATTATTAAGTTAATATTAAGCAAAAGCGATAAATCAATAAGAATAGAGATAAAAAAAAGCCCGGTATTAAACCGGGCTTAAACATTTTTGCAGAAATTACTCCAACCATTCGGTATGGAAAATGCCTTCTTTATCAGTACGTTTATAGGTGTGCGCACCAAAGTAGTCACGCTGCGCCTGAATTAAGTTAGCTGGCAGTACTGCGGCGCGATAGCTGTCATAGTAGGCCACTGCCGCAGAGAATGTCGGCACCGGAATGCCGTTCTGCACCGCGTAAGCCACAACATCACGCAGCGCCTGCTGGTACTCATCAGCAATTTTCTTGAAGTAAGGCGCTAACAGCAAATTGGCAATACCAGCGTTTTCTGCGTAAGCATCGGTGATTTTCTGCAGGAACTGAGCGCGAATGATACAACCCGCACGGAAAATCTTAGCAATCTCGCCGTAGTTGAGATCCCAGTGATATTCATCAGACGCGGCGCGTAGCTGCGAGAAGCCCTGCGCATAGGAGACGATCTTGCCAAGATACAGCGCGCGACGCACTTTCTCGATAAATTCCGCTTTGTCGCCTGCCGGCTGCGCTTTCGGCCCGGAGAGCACTTTAGATGCGGCAACACGTTGCGCTTTCAACGAAGAGATGTAACGCGCAAAGACAGATTCGGTAATCAGCGACAGCGGTTCGCCCAGATCCAGCGCGCTCTGGCTGGTCCATTTACCGGTCCCTTTGTTGGCGGCTTCATCAAGAATGACATCCACCAGGTAGTTTCCGTCTTCATCTTTTTTAGTGAAGATGTCTTTAGTGATGTCGATCAGATAACTGCTCAGCTCGCCGTTATTCCACTCGGTAAAAGTGTTCGCCAGCTCTTCATTGCTGAGGTTCAGGCCGCCTTTCAGCAAGGAGTAAGCTTCAGCGATAAGCTGCATATCGCCATATTCAATACCATTGTGGACCATCTTGACATAGTGACCAGCACCATCGGCGCCGATATAGGTCACGCACGGTTCGCCATCTTCCGCCACAGCAGCAATCTTCGTCAGGATCGGCGCCACCAGTTCATAGGCATCTTTCTGACCGCCAGGCATGATAGATGGCCCTTTCAGCGCGCCCTCTTCACCACCGGAAACACCGGTACCGATAAAGTTAAAACCTTCCGCAGACAGCTCGCGATTGCGACGGATTGTGTCCTGGAAGAAGGTGTTACCGCCATCAATAATGATATCGCCTTTTTCCAGATACGGTTTCAGCGAATCGATAGCTGCATCAGTACCTGCGCCCGCTTTCACCATTAACAGGATACGACGAGGCGTTTCGAGGGATTCAACAAACTCTTTCACCGTGTAATAAGGCACCAGCTTTTTGCCGGGATTCTCGGCAATCACTTCTTCGGTCTTTTCACGGGAGCGGTTGAAAACGGAGACGGTATAACCACGGCTTTCGATGTTGAGCGCGAGGTTGCGCCCCATCACTGCCATACCGACGACGCCGATCTGTTGCTTGGACATTACATACTCCTGTCAGGTGTGGAAACCCTGCCACAAACGGTCATGGCAGGTTAAAGGTGAATAGTATGTTAACTCAAAGATATGATATTAAGGTAGCGATTGATGCGTTCAGATTTTACGCAGGCTATTTTATACAATTATTATTCAGTACTTCTCGTTAAGCTTAATACGCACCATCTCGCCGCAAAACAACTTTCGCTGTTTTAAACAGAATGGCAATATCATTCCAAAGCGTCCAGTTTTTAACATACCAGGAATCAAAATAAACACGGGTGTCATAATCAACATCATTACGCCCACTCACTTGCCATAGACCTGTCATGCCCGGCTTTGCCATCAAATAATAATCAACATCATCACAATAACGCTCCAGTTCATCCGAAACGATAGGTCGTGGTCCAACCAGGCTCATATCACCTTTTAGTACATTAAAAAGTTGTGGCAACTCATCAAGGCTAGTTTTACGTATAAATCGACCTACAGCTGTGATTCGAGGATCATTTTTCAGTTTAAAATCTTTTTCCCATTCAGCCCTGGCAATAGGATCGTTAGCCAAAAGTTCTTTTAGTACCTCTTGAGAATTCATAACCATAGAACGAAATTTGTAGCATGGAAAAAGTTTTCCATGCCGACCTACTCGCTGATGACCATAAATAGCCGGACCACCATCTCGAGTAACTTTATACCACAGATAAATCATAAGTGGTGATGCAATTATAAGAATCATTATTGAACAAACAATATCAAATGTCCTTTTGAGAAAACGGGACGACCTTTTAGCCAAGTTATTTTGTATCCTTAATAACATAACTTCATGGCTAAAGATAAAAGACATATCAGTATTATATAATGGCAATCCTCTAAACGAGGGGACTACAGTAACAGAACGACAATGATGTTTTGAAAGTTCACGTAGCCAAAAATGTGTTTTCTCCAACTCGGTGTATTCATAAGCAAGGATATAATGGACATCACCTGTACGATTTAAATCCCAAATAATCTCAGTATCCTTTATCACCGGCAACATATTTATTTCAGCATCTGACGCATCCGTATCAAAAAAAGCGATAACATCAAACCCCATCATCTCCTCACTTTGCAGCGCAGAATATGCACCACGAGCATTCTGTCCGCTCCCCAGGATGATAGTTTTTTTCTTCCAGATACCTAGCTTGTTCAATAAATGCTTTGTAAGTGCGCGAAAAAAAGGCACCAGGATTATAGCAAAAGTCCAACAAAACACCCAGACATAGCGTGAAAACTGCCATTTTGTAAACGCTATCAGAGCCAAATCAAATATAGCAAAAATAACGATCGTACGAAAAATTTCTTTTAACTCATACCAAAATGGCTTGCGGTATGTATAATGTCGCAAACGAATCCAAAACCAACCGACACATACTACTGACAAAATAAAATGTGTAATAACTCTTGTATCTAATTGGTCTTGAGGAATAAATCGCTGTACTTGATCAAAAATAAAATAGACACATCCTAATGAAAACCATAAGGCTAAATTAAAAAAAATCAAATCCGATATAGCCAAAAAAATTTTACATAGCTGTGGATTATACTTATTATCAATATTATCCATTTAATCCTCACCCTCTGACCGTGCATAATGTAAATAAAATAGGCATATTAAGTAAATAACATTCAATTCTTTTACGGCAAGCATCGTTTTTTAATATTAGCAAGCGTTGTATTTACAAGTTCCTGAGCTCTATTTAATAAATTAGCTTCTGCATAGCAGCGTAACTCAGGTGCATTACCAGAAGCGCGCAAATGCACAATACATCCATCACGTAAGGTAATTCGCATACCATCTGTCATATCTGTAGAAATTGCACCTTCATTCTCCAAGCCAATATAGCTTAAGAGGTTGCTCAGATTTTCTCTGCCCATACTAATTAAGGATTGACTTTTATCAGTCGTAATCCCCTGCAATCTGTCAGAATGGGTGTAACGAGTTGGGAGTTCATTGACTAAAGCGCTAATGCTGGTATTCCTACTTTTGTAAAGCAGCATTATTGCTGGTAATACAGCATCACGAGTTGGTAAGGCATGAAGATTCTGCTCGTTAATACAGATGTCGCTTCCTAATAAAAAACCGCCATTGGCTTCAAAGCCGACAATACGACTATAACTCCGCGATAATTCATTAAAAGCTTCGATAACATAAGGCGATCCAATTTTCGTAAGCTTAACATGTTTAAAAAAGCGGCCAGAAGAAATTATGCTATTACAACTAACAGGAATAGCGGCGGCTTCTGCATCCAATGCAAGTGAACATAATAGACCTAATACATCGCCTCTCAACCACTCGCCTGCCTCATCAGCAATAAGAGGGCGATCACCATCCCCATCTGTTGAGAATATGGCATCTAAATCGAACTCTTTAGCCCATGAGCGTGCTTTTTCCCGATCCTCTTTGCTTACAGCCTCTGTATCTATAGGTACAAAGTTATCGCTTCTACCCAAGCTAATAACTTCAGCCCCCAATGCAATAAATAAAGGCTTATAAAGATCACGCCCAGCGCTTGAATGTTCGTAAATACCAATACGCTTATTTTTCAGGAATGGAGTAGAAAATAAAGATGTATAACGAGATATATAATTAACAGCAGCCATTTCTGAAACTATGAGTTCTTTAAGCTCTAAATGGCTACACGTATCTTCAACACTAAGGATCGCAGCCTCATCATGTTTCGTGATTTCACCATCGGGACGATAGAACTTGAGGCCGTTCCGCTCGAATGGAATATGACTTCCCGTAACCATTATCGCAGGCATATTGTCAGACATAGACTGAAAGGCCAAAGCTGGGGTTGGTACCACTCCATAAAAAATACAGTTAACGCCTTTATCCGCCAATGCAGCAGCACACGCCTGAGCCATCCCATAACTACTTGGACGATTATCTATTGCCAATGCTACGGTATCAAAGGAAAAATGTTCCTGCATAACGGCAACAAATGAAACCGTAAAAGCAGCACATACCTGAGGTGTAAAATCTTTTACAAGACCGCGAGCCCCACTCGTTCCAAACACAATACCTGATGAATGAATAACATCACGGCTATTATTAACTACGTTCATTAGTCCACTCCTTCGAAAATCCAGAACGTTGTTCTAAACGAATAATATCATCCTCACCAAGATAGGTACCTGATTGAATCTCAATTAACTTCAGGGGGATCATTCCGGGATTTTCCAGCGCGTGAATAGTATCCGGAGGAATAAATGTTGATTCATTTTCAGAAACCATATAAATCTGCTCACCCTTTGTAACACGAGCAGTCCCGGATAATACTATCCAATGCTCAGCCCGGTGGTGATGCATCTGCGCCACAAATTTCTCACCCGGCTTAACAGTGATACATCTAACGAGGTAATTTTTGCCGCTATCAATCACATTATATTTTCCCCAGGGGCGGAAAACTTCTTGATGTTGTTTATATTCGTTCCTATCATTCCGTTTTAAATAATCGACAATTTTTTTAACATCTTGTACTGTATCTTTATTAGCCACCAGTAAAGCGTCTGTTGTTTGAACAATGACAAGATTGCTTACACCAATCGCACTTATAAACATATCTTCGGAATAAATGTAATTATCATTACAAGCATGTGCGAAGATATCTCCTTTTAAAACATTTCTCTGATGATCTTTATTCGATATATCCCAAAGTGAGGACCAGGATCCCACATCCGACCAGCCAGCGCTCATTGGTATCACCACGGCATGCTGTGTGTGCTCCATAACTGCATAATCGATAGAATCACTCGGGCATGACATAAACTCTTCTTTATCAATACGAATAAAATCAAGATCGGGATTTATATGACCTACCGCCTTTTCACAAGCTTTATAAATTTCAGGTGATAAATACTTTAATTCGTTTAAATAAGAGCTTGCACGAAATAAAAACATACCGCTATTCCAGTAATATTTCCCTGATTTGAAATAGTCACCGGCGGTATCGATATCCGGTTTCTCCACAAATTCAGCCACTGCATAAGCGTCATTTCCTATCAACTCACCCCGACGAATATATCCATAACCTGTTTCAGCATGCGTTGGAACAATACCAAAAGTTACAAGCTTACCATTTGCGGCGTATTCTTCAGCACGTCTGACAGCTTTCGTAAAAGCTATATCATCCTGGATCACATGATCTGCAGCAAGAACCAACAAAAGAGGATCAACATTATCAGCATTCTGGAGCGCACAAAACGCGGCAAGAGCGATCGCTGGTGCAGTATTACGGCCTACCGGCTCGAGAATAATATTATTTGCTAACTTGTCAATTTCACGGAGTTGTTCAGCGACTAAGAAACGGTGTCTGTCATTGCAAATGACAACGGGTTCTTCTGTAGAAAGTGAAGCTAATCGCTTTATAGTATTTTGCAGCATTGATAGTTTACCTTCAACGCTTAGAAACTGCTTCGGATGATATTCGCGTGAAAGCGGCCATAAACGGCTACCTGTGCCGCCAGCCATAATTACGGGAAGAACAGACATTTATTTTATCTCTTTTGACGAAGAATACTGGATATTATTCCAATAACTCTTGTACATGCTAAAATAGCGACATGTAGACAACGGTAAAGATTGCCAATGCTTGCCTAATTTGTAACCCAGGAATTTAGCAAAAGTTGTTAATAACGCTCTTGGAATCCAGAACGGTGCATTTTTAAGCAGGAATTGAATCTCTGATTTTACGAAGCGGAAACCCTCACCACCGGCTCCGCCAAAGTCACGCTGAATCCACGGAGAACAAGCATGAAATACACCAGTATCAAAATATCGTTGAAACTCTTCTCGCGGGGTATAATTATGGGAGTGTCTTACCACCGCTTCAGCGCAGTAGGCGACCTTATAACCCGCCTGAATCATCTTAGCCGCCATAAACATATCCTCGGCAAGAATTGTATGTTCAGGAAACCCACTTAACTCTTCAAAAACGGAACGGCGATAGGCAGCAAAAGAATTGGACATAAATACAGTTTTAATACCCAATTTTTCTATATCTGCCTTACTTTTAACAATAGATTTTGAACTATAATTAAATTTTCTGGCATGCACTGCAAGAGGATTAGCATCTTTATGAGGAAGTTGTCTACCACAAACCGCTGCTATCAATGGATCTGAAAAATAATAAACTAAATTTTTAATTGCATCCGAATCCGCAAGAATTGCATCTTGCGTTAGAAAAATTATAACATCAGCGTCCAGAGTTTTTGCAACTGCTAAATTCCTGGTTCCTCCATGATTAAAATCTTTAGAGTCAATATTAAATATTGATATATTTTTCAGGTCTGAGGCTAACGGAACCGTTTCATCTTTAGAACCTGAGTCTATAACAATCAATTTATCCGGATATATAGTTTGCTGCTTAATCGCATCCAGAACATTAGGCCAAAGCGACCCTGCATTATATGTGGGAATAATTAATGTTATCTTCATTTATTTTGATTCCGCCAACCAATTGCCAACCATCTGCTTCATATTATCAAAGTCATACCGTGCGACATAGTTGTTAAATCGGGAAATTGCATCAGGCAACTGCTCTATATTTTCAATTGCACTCTGCCAGCTTTTTTCATCATCCGGATTCACATATAATGCACCATTGGTTAACACTTCATGAAATACTGGTATATCGGACACTATAACTGGAGTATTTGATGCCATCGCTTCAATAGGAGGTATGCCAAAACCCTCATCAATAGATGGATAAACAAGCGCATAGGCTTTAGAATATAGAACTTTTAATTCATTAAATGAGACTTCATGTAAAAAAATCACTTTATCTGTTAGTTCCAGATCAACGACCATTTGTTGGAGAGACATTGCATAGTCAGTACGACCACATACAATAATTAAATTATAAGAGTCAGACCAAACTTTTTTATTTTTTATGAATGAATGAATATTTTTATGTGCCCAACTTGCTCCAACAGCTAAAAAGTAATTCTCTTTTTCTTTTTTTTGTATAAAATCAGATTTATTAACGCTGTTATAAATTACTGATATTTTCTCACTATCTACATTATAAGTTTTAGCAATGCTATCTTTAACGGTATAAGATACCGTTAAAACATGCTTACATCGCTTAACGGACATTTTTAATAAAAAGCGAAAATACACTTTCTGAATAAAACTATCTGGATAATAAAAAGGTCTTATATCATGTACGGTTATCGTTTGGTTTCTCAGTAAGGGAATAGTGTGATGCGTAGTACACACCAATTTTTTATTACCAAACTTAATTAAAACCCTCAGCGCAAGCCAGTAACTATATGCATACCATACTAATGGTCTAAGTCGCGATGTTTTTGATGTGTTGCTAACAATATTCGGAACAGTAACTACTGCATAACCGAGCTTTTCAAAATAATCAGCGTGTACCTTGCTACAGATTATTGCGTCAACATCAGCTATTTCTCGCAGTGCCGTTAAAAATTTAATCGAGTATTGCCACATTCCCGTACCACTTTTACCTAAACGTGATAGGTTAACGATCATTGAATAGCTCTCCGTTTTTCCATACGCATCTTTAAAGCAATAATCATAAGAACAAACAATATAAACACTATATTATTCACAAACATCTTAATGGCAATAAACCAAGGATCACGATTAAATCTAAATAAAGAATCACATACAAAATAAATATAAATGACTCTCGATAATATTACAAAGTTTACACTCGATGTAAATCTTAATAATAGGCTTGATGTAATACCGAGAATAAAATACCACAGAAAATAATAATACGAAAAATATATTACTGCACTAGCATAACCGGAAAGGCCACCTAAAGGGCTAAGTTCTCCAAATTTATTTATATACATTAAAGATGATTTTTCATCAAAAAGAAAAGTCGGTAACGTAAATATAGCTGAATCAGAAAAAAGCATTTGTGGTGCAAATGGAACTGCCCCTTGATGTAGCCAATCCAGCATCCGCATAAAAGATATTTGATTAAATAAAGATTCATATACTATTGGGCTTAGAATTAGGTCTATATTTATATTATCAATTGAGACATTAGAACGGATAATAAATATTATTAAAAATGATATCACAATTGCACTAAAAAAAATACTCAAAATGATAAATAATTTCAGTTTTGATATTCTTTTATTAATAAAAATTATATAAAATATAATCATTAGAAGTAATATTAATGTAAATATTCTAGTCCCATGTAGTAGATTTAATGAGACTATAAGAAAGGTAACAACTGCAAACTTTATATTCTTTGTTACTAAACAAAATGTAAAAATTATTATACCTAGTTCTGATAATCCCATAGAGATATTCCAGACACGACTCGCCATAGCGCCAGAATCAAAGGCATAAGACGAGTAAACTCCTTCAGGATAAAGCAATACTTTTGATAGTACTATAGAAAATAAAACTAAACTGAATAGAATCTTTACAATAACTGGAAGATCAAATGCTATAATCCATTGTATGTTTTTATTTTTTATACCAAACCCTAACAATGCCGAACCCGCAAGGTAAAAGAACAAGACAGCGACGTAAAAGACCATCATATCTGCAAGCATACTGGGATCACCGTTGAAAATCTCCTCAACCCCTCCAAGGGAGAACCCAAAAAAATGTACATAGGCTACTGGTAACATATATACTATATTAAAAATCAGGAACATAAATGTATGCGGTAACATAGTACACTCACAAATATTATATAATTAAATTTTTGTTAATTAAAAATAAAGCTAACACTCTATCTATAAATTTCAGATTCTTAATGGAAAGGTTAAGTCCACATTAAATCTCAATATACAACATTTTTTGAAATCATTATATGAATAGACCCGTTTTAGTTCTATGCTTTTTTTGAGATCCCGGTTGAATTTGACCCTGGCCCAAATTCAGTAAGTGCTAAATCAGAGATCTTCGTCTTTCCGGAGACTCCGGATAAATTCAGCCGGAGTCATGTCATTTAATGATGAATGCGTTCTCTCATGATTGTATTCCCTGCGCCAGTTGTCGAGTTTTTCCTGCGCATCTTCCAGTGACAGGAACCAGTGAATGTTCAGTCATTCATCCCGCAGACTGCCGTTAAATGATTCAATAAACGGGTTATCTGTCGGCTTTCCGGGGTGCGAGAAGTCCATTGTGACGCCGTGTTCATACGCCCATTTATCCAGACTTTTTGAGATAAGCTCGCTGCCGTTATCCGTCTGGATTCGTACCGGCAGCCGCTTATCCAGCACCCGCAGTGCCTCCATTATTCTGACCACATCCTCGCCTTTTTATGATTTTCCGGCATGGATCGCCAGGCATTCCCGACTAAAATTATCCACTACAGTCAGCGCCCGAAAACGCCGCCCGTTAAACAGATTATCTGACACAAAATCCATACTCCAGCACTGATCGACATGCGTCAGGACCGGGCGCTGCTGACGGCGTGCTGCACTGACATGTCTGCGGGGGCGTTTTCTGCGCAGGTTCAGGCCTTCCGGACAATAAATCCGGTGGGTTTCTTGTGGTTAACAGGCCATCCCTCCCGGCGCAACTGAATATGAATACGCGGGCAACCGTAGCGTATCCGGGTTTCCGCTATTTCCCGGATACGCAGAGTTATCGCCCGATCGTCACGCCGGCTCTGCCAGTGGTAAACGGTTCTGCTCTGCATCAGCAACCCGCATCGTCGCCGGACGCTGATACGGTAAGCCTCCCGCAAAAATGTCACCGCCTGGCGCTTCTGAGCCGGCCTCAGAACTTTTGCTTCAGTATCTCCTGCAGCATCTCCTTGTCCAGACTCAGCTCAGCGGCCAGCTTCTTCAGCCGCTGATTCTCATCCTCCAGTTGCCGCAGGCGCCGCAGTTCCGTCACGCCCAGCCCGGCAAATTTTTTCTTCTAGTTGTAAAATGTGGCCTCAGAAATTCCCATCTTTCTGCAGACTTCCCCGACGCGAGTGCCGGTTTCAGCCTGTTTCAGGGCAAATGCAATCTGTTCTTCGGTATAACGGGTCTTTTTCATGGCAATGCGCCTCTCTGTGAGATGGAAGAAAGGCCGGAAACTTCAGTTTAGACTGGCACTGTTTACAGGGGGAAGGTCAATAGCTTACGGCTACTTAATTATCCGTTTAGTAAAATTCTTAAGCACGGTAATATTTTTCACTGCATATGCTAGTTTCCCAAATCGAAGTACAGTGTTGATCATATTTTTATTACAACCTAGCTTTGCATAAAATTCAGATAAATCTCTTTTTTCATCACTATTGCCATAACATGCCATAGCCAAAGTTGTATATAACCATGGTCTCTCTTTTAGCAAAACATTTTCAAATGCTCGTTTTAAAGATATATTTTTACTGTAAAAATCATTAGCTAATTTTAAATATGCAATAAAATCAATTAATATTCGTCTGGCCTTTCCTTTCTTCTCGAAACTATCATTATCTCCTCGACATATTACGAGTGGTTTTGATATATAATGCAAAAGGCACCCAGGCGTATTAAATACGCTCATCATGATAAATACATGAGGATAGGAAGTGCCAATATAGGACGCATCAAAATCAATGGCATCCCATCGTTCTTTTTTTACTATTAAAGAACTTAGATAGCTAAATACGCCACCAATAGATAAGCATCTACTGAGATAGATTTCCCTATCTAAATTATTATTAAACACATAAAGCTCATCATCTGTTCTGAGCCAGGAACGATGAGGATTTCTAATCTCAGCTAAATCACACCCGGTCTCTTTTCTGTCACATAAATATATATCTGCTTGAGAATCGAGATAAGTTTGTAATATCGCTAACGAGTCTTTCGCAAGAGCATCATCACTGCCAAATATCCAACAATAATCCCCATTCGCAAGGGATACTGAAGCAAGAAAATTCCTATCCGGCCCAAGGTTAACGCTATTACGCCGATATATTATTGGGAAATTATAATTATTCCTCCAAACATCAATCATTTCCTCTGTACCATCAGTAGAGGCATTATCTGATATGCATATCTCAATATCTAAATTAAATTTTTCCTGATTATTTATACTATTTAACAACTCTTCAAGGTATTCTTTTCTATTATAAGTTGGAATACAAAATGATACAAGCATATGATTATTCCTTATTTGCCTTAATTAAGTAAGTTAGTGGAAGCCCCCAAAAAACAGTTAAAGCAAAAGATATAATCAAGCCAAGTAGCACTCCGCTGATTCCAAGCTTACTAGAAAAATACCATTGTGCTATTCCACCAATTATTGCTTGTAGTGGTACTAATATCCAAAGTATTTTTAAATAATTCATACTTTGCAATAACATTGCATAAGTATCACACCAAACACGAATACAGAAATATATGCCAATTAACATAAAAGATAACATAGAAACTTGATAATTAATATCTTTGGCTATTACTGAAAATATCTGTTCTTTAAATAAATAAATAAATATTGTACATCCAACAACATATAGTGAGCCAAGCAAAATATTGACACCTATCATTTTGTTAAGTTTTTTCCATTGCTGTTTGACTCTCAATTCAGCACATATAGGCCATAATGCTTGCAAAATAGCAGTATAAATAAAAAAGACTAAACCAAAAATTTTCATCGTTACTGTATATTGGACAATATCAGCAGGAGTTAGCCTTTGAGAAATGACCATATAATCTGTTTGAAGTACCACTATCGATAATAAAGTAAAAAGAAAAAACCCTGAAGATCTACGTAAAATCGCTATATAATAAGATTTTGTTGTTTTAACGTGATAAAGCTTTATGTATCTATATACAATATAGCACAATGAAATCATACCCACTGGAAGATACAGGACTATTAGTGATAATTTTATGTCAACTGAAATCCCCCTATAGTATATATATAGCAAGCCAAGCATACCTATCATATAAGATAATGCGTTTAATAGATTAGCTTTCCACCCGACCAATTCGGCAAAAAGTATTTTATAAGCAATGGCTCCGATTCCAATAGAACTGAAAACTAGACATGAGGTAAAAAAGAGCATTCTGGTTTTATCCTGTAATATCTCATGAAAAGAAGAAAGATATTTAGAGGAAATTACTCCAGAAAAAATATAAAATAAAGCAATAAAAAAAACAATAGCTATAAAGCTTAGATGTAATGCTGATTTAATATATGCATCATAACTTTTGTTTTTGGCTCTGCATTCTGATATATAATTTTGCAGTCCTGTACCTATGCCAAAATCAACAGCGCTACACCATACTAATAAACCAGTTAACAAACTAAAGATTGCATATTTCTCTTCACCTAGTATAGAAATAAGATATGAAATACTTGCTAACTGCACCCCAGCAATTATTATTTTGGATAACCATGATGAACCTGCAACAATTAAATGACTCGGAATTTTTAACAATTGAACTTTCACTATGCAATTAAACGACTTAGTTTTTACAACATAACGCGACTAATTTGTTAACGATTTATTTATTAAAAGATCATGAAAATCTCATAACCGTTTCAGTAGTTCTTCAATTCCTTTTTTATAATCGAAATTTGGTTTCCAGCCCATTGCTTTTAAATTTTTATTATTTGCAACAGAGAACATTATTTCATTATCTCTTTGCTCTATCGCACCGAATTCAAATATACTCGATGAACCTGGCATCATAGTATTTTGCAAATAAACCAGAAAATCCTTCAAACTTACCCCAGCACCAGTTCCAACTTGATACTCAGTATATGAAGGTACTTTTTTTCTATTTTCTAATATAGTTAAATAAGCATTTACCACATCATCTACAAAAATAAAGTCTCTTATCTGTTCGCCTGTTGTACATTTCACACAACTCTGTTTTTTATTTAAGCAGTCGATAATGTATGGAATAAATTTATTTTCACCATCCCCAGGCCCATATACATGCTCTAATCGCATGTTTACAAATGAAATGTCATGCATATTAGCATAATAATGCCCAATTTCATCAAAGTGTCTTTTAGTAATTATATAAGGCCGCATATGTTGATAATTAAAATCTTTCTTGGCAAAAAAACTATCTGTATTTAAAAAGATATTCGCCCGATATTTTATTGCCAAATCAAGAAGCTTTAATGGTTTTATAACATTTGCATCTTCAATATTTATGAGAGATGATGTTTTATGCCCATATTCTGTTGCCAAATGAATGATACCAATTAATGCAGAATCAATTGATAACTCCTCCACTAATAATTCGATATTATCCCAACAGCACCATCTAACATTAGCTAATGCATTACTATTATTTTTTATTACATCTCGAGTGATTGCGACAACTGAAATCCCCGATTTTTTTAGAGCTTCGAGTAAATGCTTACCAATAAAGCCGGAAGCCCCACTGACAATTACATATTCTTTCAAAAAGGTCATCGCAATCACCAGATAGAATAGATTAAATTAGAAATTTAAACCAAAGAACTCTTCAAACTTGCTAACTACATAATCTAAATGCTCTGTAGTCAAGCCTGGATAAATACCAATCCAGAACGTTTGATTCATTATACGGTCGGTATTTGTCAACTCACCCACTACACGATATTTCACATTAGCAAAATACGGTTGGCGAATCAGATTTCCAGCAAACAGTAAACGTGTACCGATTTTTGCTTCATCAAGGAATTTCACCAGTTCGACACGGTTAACACCGCTAGTTTCTTTCAGGGTGATAGGGAAGCCAAACCAGGATGGGTCTGATTTCTCTGTTGCTTCTGGTAATTCGAGGAATTCAGTGCAAGATTGCAAGCCCTGTTTCAGATAGGAAAAGTTAGCTTTACGCTGCTCTACAAACTCTTCTACGCGCTCCAACTGAGCCAGACCACATGCTGCCTGCATGTCCGTGATTTTGAGATTATATCCGAGGTGGGAATAAGTATATTTGTGATCATAGCCTTGAGGAAGAGATCCCAATTGCTGACCAAAACGTTTACCGCAGGTGTTATCGCATCCTGGCGCACAATAACAATCCCGGCCCCAGTCACGGAACGACTCAATAATTTTCTTCAGTTCACCTGACTTGGTGAATACAGCACCGCCTTCACCCATTGTGATATGGTGAGCCGGATAAAAACTAACGGTTCCGATGTCACCAAAGGTACCTACCATCTGGCCTTCATAAGTCGTCCCAAGGGCATCACAGCAGTCTTCAATCAACCATAAGTTATATTTATCGGCAATCCGACGAACTTCACTCAGGTTAAATGCATTACCGAGTGTATGAGCGATCATTATCGCTTTTGATTTCTCAGTAACTGCAGCTTCAATGAGAGAGGCATCGATATTATATGTCGGGATATCAACATCCACGAATACCGGTATTAAACCATTCTGGATCGCCGGGTTAACTGTAGTCGGGAAGCCAGCAGCGACAGTAATAACCTCATCACCAGGTTTGAGAGCACGCTCGCCTAATTTTGGGGAAGTCAGCGCAGTCAGTGCCAGCAAGTTTGCCGAAGAGCCAGATGTAGTCGTTAAAACATGAGGAACCCCAATAAATTCCCCAAGTTTTTTCTCAAAGGCATCATTGAAACGACCAGTAGTTAGCCATCCATCAAGAGACGCCTCAACCATCAATTGTAACTCTTTGGCACCAATAACCTTCCCGGAAGGAGGCACAACGCTTGTACCTGCAACAAAAGGTTTCGGGCTCAATGCCTCATTCGCATACTGAGCGACAAGCTGAGAGATTTGCTCACGCAGGTTATTTGCTGTCATTACTTTGATTCCTTAAACTTATTTTCTTAACGAGTAGTTGCAGACATATAGTCGCTGATTTCACGCTTTGAACAAATCAACATATCTTCGCCGCGAATCCATGCTTTATGCCATTTTACGATGCGACCAAGTGTTTCAGTCAATCCCCAACGCGGATGCCATCCTAATTGCATATTTGCTTTAGAGCAATCCAGTTTCAGGTAATGTGCCTCATGAGGATGATTCTCACCATCCAGTAACCAGCTTGCATCATCACCCCAAAGCGTGACCATCTTGTCAACAATAAATTCGACCGTCTTCGCATCTTCATCACGTGGGCCGAAATTCCATCCTTCAGAAAACTTAGCACCTTCTGTATACAAGCGTTGCGCCACTACTATGTAACCAGAAAGAGGCTCCAGTACATGCTGCCAGGGACGGATAGAATATGGGTTTCGAATAATAACCTGCTGGTTATTTTCAAATGAGCGCAGAATATCGGGAATTAAACGGTCTTTAGCCCAATCGCCTCCACCTATGACATTACCAGCTCTCACAGACGCCAAACCAACGCCATGTTGCTCATAATTTGCAGGATTGAAGAATGAGTTCCGGAATGCAGACGCGACTAATTCTGCACAACCTTTACTATTAGAGTATGGATCGTACCCTCCCATGGGTTCGTTCTCACGATAGCCCCACACCCACTCACGATTGTCGTAGCACTTATCACTGGTGATATTTACGACTGCCTTTATGTTACTTACCTGCTTAACTGCTTCAAGCAGATGGACAGTACCCATAACATTTGTTGAGTATGTTTCGATTGGCTGTTCATAAGATAGGCGCACTAAAGGCTGGGCTGCCATATGGAAAACAATTTCTGGCTTAAATTCTGCAATAGAATTGCGCAGCTTTTCAAAATCACGAATATCGCCAATATGAGATTCCATAAGATCATTAAGACGCACTATCTCAAATAAACTTGGAACAGTTGGCGCATCAAGTGCATAGCCTTTTACAATTGCACCCATTTCAGTCAGCCATAGCGAAAGCCAGCTTCCTTTAAAGCCAGTATGGCCGGTAACGAATACACGTTTACCTTGCCAAAAATTTTTATCAATCATCTAGTTACTCCCAGGTTTTCCACGGAGCTTTACCTTTTTCCCACAGCCCTTCGAGGTAAACTTTATCACGTAGGGTATCCATCGGCTGCCAGAAACCTGGGTGTTCAAAAGCCATTAACTCCCCCTGTTGTGCCAATGTCATTAATGGCTCTTGTTCCCAGGTTGTTGCATCGTTATCGATGAGATCGATAACCGATGGATTCAACACAAAGAAACCACCATTGATCATTGCCCCATCGCCTTTCGGTTTTTCCTGGAATGACCGGACCTGACCAGCTTGGATATCTAATGCGCCAAAGCGTCCTGGTGGAAAAGTAGCTGTTAAAGTCGCTTTCTTACCGTGAGCCTTATGGAAATCGATAGTCGCTTTGATATCAAGGTCGGCAACGCCATCACCATAAGTAAACAGGAAAGCCTCGTCATCTTTTACGTATTCAGCAACACGTTTCAGACGACCACCAGTCATTGAAGAATCACCCGTATCAACCAATGTGACATTCCATGGTTCAACACGTTTATGGTGAACTTCCATACGGTTTTCAGCCATATGGAATGTTACATCTGACATGTGAAGGAAGTAGTTCGCAAAATATTCTTTAATCACATATCCTTTATAACCACAGCAGATAATAAAATCCTTGATACCATGCACAGAATACATTTTCATAATGTGCCAAAGAATAGGCTTGCCACCAATTTCTACCATCGGTTTTGGTTTTACAATTGTTTCTTCACTTAGTCTGGTACCAAGTCCACCAGCCAGGATGACCGCTTTCATAAATTATCCTCAATATTATTTAGATGCGGTAAATGCATCAGAATAGAAATGTTCTACAGAGAGATTTTTCATCATAAAGTCCTTTTTACTAGCATCGATCATCACAGGTGAACCACATGCATATATATCGAAGAACTCTAGAGAATCAAAATCATCCATCACGGCATGATGGACAAATCCCTTTCTTCCCCCCCATTCGGCGTCATCACCAGAAACAACAGGGATATAATGAACGTTGTCGTGCTGTTCACTCCACTGCTGCGGTAATTCAGAGTAAAAATCTTTACTATCTTGCATTCCCCAGTAAATGTAGATCTCACGACGACATTTTCCCTGAATGAGATGCTCAACCATTGATTTAACTGGAGCGAATCCAGTACCGCCTGCAAGGAAGATTATAGGTCTGTCACTTTCACGAATAAAAAATGTTCCGCAAGGCCCTTCAATGCGCATAAGAGTATTTTCTTGTAACTCCCCAAAAATGAGCGAGCTCATCTGACCATTGGGAACATTCCTTACATGCAACTCAATACCATTCGACTCATCACTATTAGCGATAGAATAACTGCGAGTTACACCTTTATAATGTAAATTGATATACTGCCCTGGAAGGAAGCCAATTTTTGCTGTTGGTGGTGTACGTAACTTCAAAGTCATAACATCGCCTGAAACCAGTACAGCACTATTTACCTTGCATGGGACAATTTTTTTTGTCTGTCCAGCTAGTTCAGGAAAAAAATGTGCATTTAGCTCAAGGGCGGTTTTAGGTTTACAGCAGCAGGTTAGTATTTTATCACCCTGTCCAAAAATATTACCTTTGGAGTCAACAACTTCTCCCGCTAACAAATCGGACTCACAGATACCACAATCACCCGCTTTGCAGCTATGTTCAAGATGGATGCCAGCCGATAGCGCAGCATCGAGGATTGATTCATCCTCTCTACCGGAAAATTCAATATTTGATGGAAAAATCTTAATAATATGAGACACGATGCTTACTCTGTTAACAAGGCTTGATGCAGTAAAGGTGCTGCAGCATCTTTTGCTGAAAGCTCAGGCAGCTGAGAAAAAGGCCATTCAATACCTATTGTCTCATCATTCCATAGAATGCTACCTTCCGATGAAGGTGAGTAATAATTAGTTGCTTTGTACAGAAACTCTGCATACTCACTAAGAGTAACAAAACCATGAGCAAAACCTTCTGGAATCCAAAGCTGTCGCTTATTCTCAGCAGATAGATTTACGCCAACCCACTGACCAAAAGTAGGCGATTCTTTTCGGATATCGACCGCAACATCAAAAACCTCACCGACAGCACAACGAACTAACTTACCCTGTGCATTTTCTCCTCTCTGAAAATGCAACCCTCTGAGTACGTTCTTTTTGGATTTTGAATGATTATCTTGAACAAATGTAACTTTACGTCCAATCGACTCTTCAAAGGTCTGCTGGTTATAACTTTCAAAAAAGAATCCCCTCTCATCGCCAAAAACTTTAGGCTCTAAGATCAAGACATCTGGTATTGCTGTTTTAATCACAATCATCACTTATAAACCTTTCACCATCTTCAGCAAATATTTGCCATAATCATTTTTTGATAATGGCCCGGCCAGTTCTATAACCTGTTGTGCATTTATAAAATTTTTACGAAATGCGATCTCTTCCGGGCAGGACACTTTTAGTCCCTGGCGTTCTTCGATGGTTGCAATAAAATTACTAGCCTCTATCAAACTCTGATGCGTCCCTGTATCCAGCCAGGCATAACCACGCCCCATCATAGCGACAGACAATCTTCCCTGCTCCATATAGATACGGTTAATATCCGTGATTTCTAACTCACCGCGAGCGGAAGGCTTAAGATTTTTCGCCATCTCCACCACGCTATTATCATAAAAATACAGCCCCGTTACCGCGTAATTACTCTTCGGTTGTAACGGTTTTTCCTCCAGACTAACGGCTGTGCCATTTTGGTCAAACTCAACCACACCGTAGCGCTCTGGATCGTTTACATGATAAGCAAAGACGGTAGCACCACTTTCTTTATTAACGGCAGCTTCCATTAACTTTGGTAAATCATGACCATAGAAGATATTGTCACCCAGCACTAATGCACAATCATCATGACCAATGAACTCTTCACCAATAATAAACGCCTGTGCTAAGCCATCCGGGCTTGGCTGTACTTTATATTGGAGATTCAGTCCCCACTGGCGGCCGTCTCCCAGCAGTTGTTGAAAACGCGGCGTGTCCTGTGGCGTACTGATGATCAGGATATCCCGAATGCCTGCCAGCATAAGCGTGGAAAGGGGATAGTAAATCATCGGTTTATCATAAATTGGTAGCAATTGCTTACTTACCGCCATGGTCACCGGATAAAGACGGGTGCCGGAGCCCCCCGCTAAAATAATGCCCTTACGCGTTTTCATTTCCATTTCTCATTCATAGAAAATGCCCTGATGGGCATTTAAATTTATCAGATGGGTGTCGTCGTAAACATTTCAGTCAGCATACGCTTAACTCCTAATTCCCATTGCGGCAGAATAAGGCCAAAATTACGCTGAAACTTTTCAGTATTGAGACGCGAATTTCCAGGTCTGCTCGCCGGCGTCGGGTAGGCGCTGGTCGGCACAGCATTAAGCTCCGTAAGCGCAAGCGTTATCCCTGCTTTGCGTGCCTCGTCAAAGACTAACGCCGCGTAGTCATGCCAGGTTGTGGTTCCCCCGGCAACCAGATGGTAAAGACCTGCGACTTCTGGTTTATTTAACGCCACACGGATCGCATGCGCCGTGCAGTCAGCCAGTAATTCCGCACCGGTTGGCGCACCGTACTGATCGTTGATGACTGAAAGTGTCTGACGCTCTTTCGCCAGACGAAGCATTGTCTTTGCGAAATTATTGCCCTTACCTGCATAAACCCAACTGGTGCGGAAGATAAGGTGCTTAGGGCAGTTATCCTGCAGGGCCTTTTCTCCCGCCAGTTTGGTCTTGCCATAGACATTCAGCGGCGACGTAGCGTCCGTTTCCTGCCATGGGATATCGCCGGTACCAGGAAATACATAATCGGTTGAATAATGCACTACCCATGCGCCAGTTTCGTTGGCCGCTTTAGCGATGGCTTCCACACTGGTGGCGTTAAGTAACTGCGCTAGTTCTGGTTCAGACTCTGCTTTATCTACTGCAGTATGGGCTGCTGCGTTAACAATCACATCGGGACGAAGCTTACGAACGGTTTCAGCAACGCCTTTCGGATTACTAAAATCACCGCAAAACTCTTTTGAATGGACATCCAGGGCAATCAGATTCCCCACTGGTGCCAGAGAACGTTGCAACTCCCAGCCTACTTGCCCTGTCTTACCAAAAAGTAAGATATTCATTACTGGCGTCCTTCATAGTTCTGTTCTATCCAACTCTGATACGCCCCACTTTTAACATTGTTTACCCATTGAGTATTTGCAAGGTACCATTCCACTGTTTTACGAATACCGCTTTCAAAGGTCTCCAGCGGTTTCCAGCCTAATTCACGGCTAATTTTACCTGCATCAATGGCATAACGACGATCATGGCCCGGACGATCCGCGACATAAGTGATTTGTTCACGATAAGAAGTCGCTTTGGGTACAATCTCATCCAGCAGATCACAGATAGTAAATACCACATCGAGATTTTTCTTCTCATTGTGGCCACCAATGTTATAAGTCTCCCCTGCCTTGCCTTCAGTCACTACCATATGAAGCGCGCGAGCGTGATCTTCTACATATAGCCAGTCGCGAATCTGATCCCCTTTGCCATAAATTGGCAAAGGCTTTCCTTCCAGTGCGTTCAAAATGACCAACGGAATCAGTTTTTCAGGGAAGTGATAAGGGCCATAGTTATTAGAACAATTGGTAACGATCGTTGGTAGACCATAGGTACGCCGCCAGGCACGGACTAAATGATCGCTGGATGCTTTTGACGCAGAATAGGGGCTACTTGGCGCATATGCCGTCGTTTCAGTAAATAACGGCAGCGTAACGCTGTTTTCAACTTCATCAGGATGCGGTAAATCGCCGTAAACTTCATCAGTGGAAATATGATGAAAACGAAAACTATTTTTTTTATCTTCGCCAAGCGCAGACCAGTATTTACGCGCAACTTCAAGAAGTACATAGGTGCCGACGATATTGGTTTCAATAAATGCTGCCGGCCCGGTAATCGAACGATCCACATGACTTTCCGCAGCCAAATGCATCACCGCGTCCGGCTGGTACTGCTCAAAAATACGCGTTATTTCAGCGGAATCACAAATATCCGCGTGTTCAAAATTGTAGCGATTACTTTCAGAAATATCAGAAAGGGATTCAAGATTACCGGCGTAGGTTAATTTATCAATATTAACTACAGTGTCCTGTGTATTCTTAATAATATGGCGGACAACAGCTGATCCAATAAAACCTGCCCCGCCAGTAATAAGTATTTTCACTTTTCTATTCCATAAGGCGTATTTAATGTGGTATTTAATTTGCCAATAAAAATTAATTGCTCAAGTCGTTACACACGCTACCGCCCCTGGCTCATCAGCTACCAGTGCACTGCGTACATATCGACTTGTTACAAACCTCGCCCAGCAGGGCAAAGCTCACTAAAACTTAAACGCTAATTGTCTTATTAATTGCATCCGGAAACAAGGATTAATCTTATAAAATCAGCATTAAAATGCTCCAGATAACCCCTTGTTACTTAAGCCCTTTATACAAAACTAAAACGGCAGTCAACACTCGTTTCAGCCAACTTGCCGCTTCGAATGTTCACTGCCGTTATTATGTTTATCACCAACCATTTATCACGGTTGTTAATACTTATTCATGCAAAAGCTGCTCTATGCTCTTACGGAACTTCGCTCCTTCTTTCAGGTTGCGCAGCCCGTACTTCACAAATGCCTGCATGTAGCCCATTTTTTTACCGCAGTCATAGCTGTCACCCGTCATCAGCATCGCGTCAACCGACTGTTTTTTCGCCAGTTCAGCAATGGCATCGGTGAGCTGGATGCGGCCCCAGGCGCCCGGTTCGGTTCTTTCCAGTTCCGCCCAGATGTCGGCTGAAAGCACATAACGGCCTACCGCCATCAAATCGGAATCCAGCGTCTGCGGCTGATCCGGTTTTTCGATAAACTCCACAATCCGGCTGACTTTGCCTTCATTATCCAGAGGTTCTTTCGTCTGGATAACGGAATACTCCGATAAATCACCTTTCATGCGCTTCGCCAGCACCTGGCTGCGACCCGTTTCATTGAAACGCGCCACCATCGCCGCAAGGTTATAGCGCAGCGGATCGGCGGTAGCATCATCAATAATAATATCCGGGAGTACCACAATGAAAGGGTTATCGCCCACGACCGGACGCGCGCACAGAATAGAGTGCCCCAGCCCTAACGGCTGCGCCTGGCGAACGTTCATAATCGTTACGCCCGGTGGGCAGATAGATTGCACTTCCGCCAAAAGCTGGCGCTTAACGCGCTGCTCAAGAAGTGATTCAAGTTCATAAGAGGTGTCGAAGTGGTTCTCAACGGCGTTTTTAGACGCGTGAGTCACAAGTACGATTTCTTTGATCCCTGCAGCCACAATCTCATCGACAATGTACTGAATCATTGGCTTGTCGACGATCGGTAGCATCTCTTTTGGGATTGCCTTGGTGGCAGGCAACATATGCATACCCAAACCCGCTACCGGTATAACTGCTTTCAAATTCATCATTGTTTCTTCCACCTGTAAAATGGTTGCTGAATTATAGCTCTTTAGCTTGTTTTCGCCAGCATGAATTACTCTGCTGCCAGGGATAATGATGGCACGCTCTACATTACGTCTTAGTCGGCACCATAACATTAAGTATGAACAACTTTTTCCCAGGAATTTTCGTAAAAATAGCGGTACTTACCCTCCCCGCTTCGGCAGCGAAAAATTCACTGCTTCGACATTCACGGTTTGGTGATTAATCCTGTCGATATCCACGGAACTCTGCCCGTTTTCATTGATGGCATGAACATTAGCGAGGGAAAGCAGCGTGTCCTGGCGGGCCATAAATTGACCACGGACATCTTTACGCAAATCGAAATGCATTTTTAACGCCGGGCCAATCGCTGAAGTTTGCATCACGTTGATATTGCGCAGAAAGAGGTGCTGCGGTTGATTATGCAGTTCCAGCGTAGCACGCGTCATCCGTACATTGGTGATGGCAACAAATGAGGGGGCGTTACCGGATGAAATTTGAATGCCGCGTAATTTATAAGCAACCTGGCGATTATCCAACCGAATAGCGTTTAATTTAAAGTTTTGCGGAATTGACAGGTATTTTCCTTTAACGACGCCATAGCCGATGAGCATCCCGGCACTATTCGTCATATCAATATTATCAATGACGAAATTATCACAGCCATAAATTGCGATCGTTGCGTTATCAATACCCGCATTTTTACTGAAATCGGGCGTGATGTTTTTGGCTTTGACATTGCGAATGACGAAATGTTTGCCATTTTCTACGTGCACCAGCTGTCGGCAATCAGATCCGGTAATATTGGCCACCACAAAGTTTTTTACTGCCTGATCTTCAGGATAACTGTTGTCATAGGTGCTACCCGCCAGCCCGATGCCGATCCCCCAGTTGATTTTGCCATTGGTACAATCAATGCGTTCGATGACATGATCGGAAATCAGGATGTCGCGGTCGTGAATCGCGACATTCCACTCAATGGCGTCCCCCTGTAAATCGCTAAAGCGGCTATGCGTAATCCTCGCGCCGTCCATTTGGTTATGAAATCCCTGGCGGAGAATGGCGTAGTTGGCGTGGGTAACGGTGATGTCATCGATAATGAGATTACGCATCACCTGCGGTTCCTTACCACCAATGAAAATTTGCGCGACGGGGCCAAAGCCGCTCATCGTCACGCCTTTAATCACACAGTCCGACCCGCGAACATCCATCGTCACATTGTGCAGACTGCCGCCCTGCTCCCCCACCACCTGACACCCGTCCTGCAAAATAAACCGTCCCCGGCCATTCCCACGCACCGCGCCCTGTACCCGCAGCGTTTTTCCCGCCGGGATCGTTATCGCCGCATTGATATTTTCACACACCCATCCTGGCGGTACGACCACGGTCTGTCCGTCGGCGAAGGCCTGTTTGAACGAGGCAATACCGTCATCCGCCGGATAATCCTTAATATCGACGGTCTGGCGAGGTTCACGCGCCTGTAGCGGCAAGGCGCGCAGAAAAGGAAGAACAGCAAGCGCGGAACCTGCCGTCAGGAGGGTTCGTCGGGAGAATTTAGTCGCGGGCATACCACCTCGTTTATATCGTTTGTAGCAGGCTGGCTAACTGGCGATTAATCACCTGCTGGTTAAAATCTTGCGCCACTTTTTCACGGGCGCGCGTGATCACCGACTCCAGCGTGTCGTGGTCAATCCGGCTGAACTCAGCGAGTCGGGCCGCCAGCGCCTGCGCATCGTTTTCCGGCACCAGCCAGCCGGATTTGCCGGCCTCCACCAGTTCCGGAATGCCGCTATGCACGGTAGACACCACGGGAATCCCCACCGCCATCGCCTCCATCAGCGCTACCGGAATACCTTCCATATCGCCATCCGTACCGGTAATCGACGGCAGCAAAAAAACATCGGCGTCATCCAGCATCGCCTTCACTTCATGGCTCGGTTTAAACCCCGGCATCTCAATGACATCCTCTAACTGATACTGCTCGATGAGCGTGCGCAGCCGACGTTCCCACGGGCCAATCCCCAGAATGCGGTAGCGAAACGCCACGCCCTGCGCTTTCAGTTGCCGACAGGCTTCAATCGCCACATGCAGTCCTTTTTTCTCGGTCAGGCGCGCGACGGAAATCATCTCCAGCGGCATCCCTGGCGCTTTCACCGGACGATGGGAAAAACGCGTCATGTCGACGCCCATGCGCGAAACGGCAATCTTTTCCGGCGGGCAGCCCATACTTTTCAGGCGACCGGCCCACAGATCGCTGATGGGCAGCATCAGATCGCCACGACGAAACAACTGCTGATACTCCGGCGTGTAATGACTGAGCACTTCGCGGCTGGAAATATCAATCCCGTGGAAAATAGTCGCGATTTTGCCGCGAAGCACGCCCAGTTCGCGTAGTTTGGCCGCCGTCACGCCCGCCGGACCAAAGTGCGCGATAAACACATCCGCCACAAAAGGGTGGCTCACCTGCGCGCAAATCGCGGAAAGGATCAAATTGCGTGATTCATCGCCATAGCGGATAAAATTGAGCGCTTTCCAGGTCACCGCACGATGCAGCCCCGGCAGCGTTTTACATGCCCGGTAGCGCAGTTTCGCCAGCCGTCCCTGGGGCTCATCCTGTAACCAGCGGGTTTTCGCCGCCAGGCCATACTTCTCCCAGGCGGCGTGAGTATGTTGGGTATCGCCTTTTTGTAACGCGACAATCTCCACCTCATGGCCCATATCAACAAACGCAGTAATCTGATTCAGCACAAAGGTTTCCGATGAGAGTGGAAATTTCAGCAGAAAAAAGCTGACTTTCATTGTTCCTCCCGAATTCTGTCGAGAACGGATTTGATCATCGTGAACCCTTTCGCCCGCTCCTCGGTAACGGCGTTAGCCACTTTTGCCTTTAGCGCAGGCAATTGATTGAGCGTATCGGCCACCACGCTTTGTAATGAACCGTTCAGCAAGTGACGGATATCGATAGCCAATTCCGCCAGGCCTAGCTGCTGCATAATCCCGGCGGATTTATGTTCATAATTAATGGCGATGGCGGGCGTGCCAAAATTCATGGAGATAATGGCGGAATGCAGGCGCGTCCCGATGGTCAGTACGCAGGATGCGAGGATCTTTCCGATTTCCACGTCATTGAGTTCGTCCATCGCGATATGAAAATGCTCTGAGTCGTTTACATACTTCGCCATCCGTAACGCAACCATCCGGTCATCGCGGTTATAGCGATCGATACTGGTGCAGGTCGACAGCGCCAGTACCTGATAACCGTCCGCAATCAGGCGATTCACGACCTGGGCAAATGCCTGCTCATAGGCCTGCTGAGTGGTGCCCAGGCGTTTATCAAACGGCTCCAGATCGCGCAACGTAATCGCGACGGTTTTGCGGCGCGCGGTGACGTCCAGCCAGTGCTGCACAGCATAACTGGCGACAAACTCGTCGTGACGGCGTTCGACTAACCAGGCGGTATCCACCCCCTGCTCTACTTTTCGGGTATCGATCTGCGCGGCGGTCATCAGATCGCGGCTGACGGTTTCACGCAGGATCAGCGCACTGGTGCGCCCAAAAACATAATTGGCGAGCTGGTTAAAGTCAGGGTTCTGGAAAGGGCCGACGCTATGTCCCACCATATAAATTGGTTTGTTCGCCATAAACGCGCACAGCGGATATTCAAAGTGAGTCAAACCGTATAAGTCGACATAGTTTGAACCGCCCACCTGAATGACGGCGTCATACTGCGCAATAAATTGCGCGAATTCGGCAAATTCCGGCGCGATAGCAAAATTACGCAGCGATCCTTCCTGGGCGACTTTAGACAATAAAATTTTATGCTGAAAACGACGGCGTAATACTTTTTTCACCCGACCGTTAAGTCCTGCCGCCGCCTGCTGTTTCTGACTTAACTGATACAGCGGGTCGGCAATAATCGGGCGCCCCTGCAACCAGGCGGAACTCACCGGGAAACGGCTCATCACATCCATCTCCGCCTCTGGCGCCTGTTGACGGATGGCATCAAGCAAACCGCGCATAATGGCGCTATCACCACGGTTGCCGCATGTGTGGTTGCCTAAAATTAATAATTTCATAAATAGCCTCTTATATCCCCGTCATCCGACACGTAATAACTTTTTCAGTTTTGCACTGCCAACAAGCTGATTTTTAATTTCCATCACCAGCGCATTGCGTGAAAAAATAATCATTAAAATAAAACTCAAAATACCGACCATAACCTGTAGCGCGAATACCCCTGACAACGGTAAATAGCCGTCGACCAGCTTTCCTGCGCCGTAGCTGGTAATAAATGTGGGCAATGAGAGATAAAACGGTAGCCACAGGCTGAGAATATACTGACGATAGCTGGAGCCGAGTACCGGCTTAATCATCACGAAATAGCTCAGAATGGTGTTGATGATTTGCACCACCAGGAACCCCAGCGTCACGCCAATCGCCCCCGCCAGATGGCCACCAATGAGAATTGCCGGGATAAACAGAAACGTTTTAAAGACGTTGAACTTAAAGCTGATATCCACGCGCGCTTTCGCCATCAGCAGCGAACCAATCGGGTTGCCGACCGAGCGCAGCAGCCCCACCACGCACAGCAATTGCAGGATCGGGATAATGCTGTTCCACTTCTCGCCAAACACTAACGGCACAAAATTGTTCGCCACTACCATCAGGCCCAACAGCGCGGGAAAATTGATAATTCCCACCACGGAAAGCAACTTATAGAAGTTGACGCGCAGCTTCTCGGTATCGTCCTGGATTTTGGCGAATGCCGGAAATAGCACGCGAGTAATGATGGGGTTAAGCTTTGCCGGCGGCACAACCGCCACG
This sequence comes from Salmonella sp. JXY0409-18, assembly GCF_020268625.1. Lineage (NCBI taxonomy): Bacteria > Pseudomonadati > Pseudomonadota > Gammaproteobacteria > Enterobacterales > Enterobacteriaceae > Salmonella > Salmonella sp. JXY0409-18. The sequence goes on along the minus strand of NZ_CP084216.1, from coordinate 1,719,263 downwards.
TTGTACGCGAGGTTATATCCCCCGGCGACGCTTGCGCCGAGAATTCTCGCCAGTACCAGCGTCGATAAATTCGTGTTGATGTAATTGACGATACTGTCCGCCGTCAGCCACGCGCCAAAACGCAGGTTCGTGGACACCGATGCCAGCGAAAAATGCAGCCCCGGACGGTAAATCTTGCGGCCAAAGTAACCAAACAGCAGCGTTCGCACCGCGCTGTTCACCAGATAGCCGAGAATCGCGGTTAACGCCAGCGGCCAGTAATGGGCGCTAATCACCGTAAAGGTGAACCCCGCCAGCACGGAGGTCGTTTCGATCATGCCGATCTTATTGAACTCCAGCTCTTTTTGCATCAGCGCGCGGAACTGCTGCCCGTGAGGGATCACGATAAACGCCAGCGACAACGTTTTGATTAACGGCGCGAGATCCGGGTTATGCAAAACATGGGCAATCGCATCGCTCAGCCAAAAGACCACCGCAAATACCACAATCCCAAGCCCAACGTTTAGCCAGTAAAGCGTGGTCAGCTCCAGATGCCCAATCGTTTTACGCTGGATAATCGAGTTCGCGATGCCAAAGTCCGAGATCGTGTCGGCCAGCGCGATAATCACCAGCGAGACGGTCAACAGGCCAAACTGGTGGTTGTCGATGATCCGCGCCAGCACCGTCATCTGAATTAACCCCAGACCGATAATCACTATCGTGGCGATAGCCGACCATTTAGCGCCGCTGATCGTTTTTTGTCGTAAACTCATTCTTTTCTCCAGAACCTGTTCACAAGGCGTCATTGGCGCAGCCAGATTGAACACGGACAGCGCGGGAAAACCGGAGCGTACACGCTGCCCTGGTTCAATATGGCAAGTAAAATAGCCTTGTGGGTCAGGTTCTTAATACGCCGCTTTATTAACAAACCCTTTAAAAATCGTCAGAAAAACGATTTTGATATCGAACCAAATACTCCATTCGCGGATGTATTCCAGGTCGAATTCCACGCGTTTTTCCATTTTCTCCAGCGTATCGGTCTCACCGCGCCAGCCATTAATTTGCGCCCAGCCGGTGATGCCCGGCTTCATCTTGTGGCGTAGCATGTAACCTTCAATCAACTGACGATACTGTTCGTTATGCGCCACCGCGTGCGGGCGAGGACCGACGATAGACATCCCGCCGGTTAATACGTTGATAAACTGCGGTAATTCATCCAGCGAGGTACGACGCAAAAAGTTACCTACCCGGGTGACGCGCGGATCGTTTTGTGTCGCCTGGGTAACGACCTTATCGTTCTCCATCACCTTCATTGAGCGGAACTTCCAGACCTTGATCGGCTTGCCGTCCATCCCGTAGCGCGTCTGACGGAAAATCACCGGCCCGGGCGAGCTCAATTTGACCGCCAGCGCAATGCAGCACAGTACCGGTGAGATGAGCAGCAGAATCAGCGACGCCAGCACGATATCTTCTGCCCGTTTAAGCAGACGGTTAATCCCTGACAGCGGCGTGTCATACAGCGGAACGACCGGAACGCCGCTCATCTCCTCCACGCGCGAGTGGAGAATATTAAAGGTGAACACATCGGGAATAAGGATCACCGAGCAGGTGGTGTCGGCCAGCTCGCGCACCAGTTTTTTCACCATGGCGCCGTCGCTCATTGACATAGCGATATAAACATTGTGAATTCGCGAGGCTTTCGCATCGTCAATTAACTGCTCGAAGTTCCCGGCCCAGTCAGCAGAGACGCCGCCCGGTTTGGGATCGTGATAGACGCCCACCACCTCAAAACCCAGCCACGGCTCATTACGGAAGCTATCCAGCAACGCCTGGCCCGCAGGCAAATCTCCGGCGACGGCGACCCGGCGAGTGTTATAACCACGATTGCGTAGCCAGCCCGCGCCGAAACGAATAAATGAACGGCATAACACTAAACCCAGGCTGGACAGCGCATACCAGGCCAGCCAGGTGGCAAGGCGGTTGTCAAAGTCATCATTAAACGCCACCAGACCGGCGCTGAAGATCAGGCTCAGCGTCCAGTTTTGCAGTAACAGCGTTAACTCTGTCGACATTTTGACGCCGCGCCAGGAGCGATAAAAATCGGTCATCCCGCCCAGCATTTGAAAAACAACCAGCGTAATCAGCGCCACCAACAGGTGCATGTACAGGAATGGCAGTCCACTGACTTCACAGATGAACCACAGCCCGCCAAACATGATGGTGATATCTGAAAAGCGTTGCACCATAGAGATTAACGATGCATTGGTTTTGGCTCGTTCGCGCTTTTTTAGATTTGTCATCGTTGTTCCTGTGATTGGCCCCTTACCCGCAGGCGGTAAGGGGAGATCTGACGTTACTGATTCAGCAGCGCCAGCAGAGTGCGTGTTCGCGCTTCCATCAGCGGAATATCGCCGCGTGATTCCACATTCAGGCGCACCACCGGTTCGGTGTTCGACGAGCGCAGGTTGAAACGCCAGTCGGCGAACGACATGCTGAGTCCGTCCGTGCGGTCCACCGCCTGCGCCTCTTCCGCGAAGTGCGCTTCCACCCGCGCGATGGCCGCTGCCGGCTCCGCCAGCCTGCTGTTGATTTCCCCGCTCGCCGGGAACGCCGCCATCCGGTCGCGGACCAGTTCACCCAGCGACTGTCCCTTCAGGCACACCAGCTCCGCCACCAGCAGCCACGGGATCATTCCGCTGTCACAGTAGGCAAAATCACGAAAATAGTGATGCGCGCTCATTTCCCCGCCATAAATGGCATCCTCCGTACGCATCCGCTCCTTGATAAAGGCGTGCCCGGTTTTTGACATCACCGGCGTCCCGCCCGCCGCCGTCACCACTGCCTCCGTGTTCCAGGTCAGGCGCGGGTCGTGGATAATCTTCGCCCCCGGGTGTTTTTCCAGAAACGCTTCCGCCAGCAGCCCGACGATGTAGTACCCCTCGATAAACTGCCCTTTCTCATCGAACAGGAAGCAGCGGTCGAAGTCGCCGTCAAAGGCGATGCCCATGTCCGCCCCGTGTTCAATAACGGCCTTGCGGGTGTCGTCGCGACACTCCGGCAGCAACGGGTTGGGAATGCCGTTCGGGAAGGTGCCGTCCGGGGTGTTGTGGATTTTGATGAACTCCACCGGCGCGCCCAGCGCCTTCAGACGCGCTTCGATGGCGTCAATGACCGGCCCCGCCGCCCCGTTGCCGGAATTCACCACCAGCTTCAGCGGGGTGAGATTGTTAACACTGATGTAGGCGAGCAGGTGGTCGATGTAGGCGTCGCGCAGGCTGATTTGTCTGTAGCTGCCGCGCGCGGCGTCGTTCACCGGCGGGAAATCGCCCGCTTCCGCCAGACGCTGAACGTCGCGCAGACCGGTGTCGCCGCTTATCGGGCGGGCGCCCTCGCGCACCAGCTTCATACCGTTGTAGTCCATCGGGTTATGGCTGGCGGTCACTTCAATACCGCCGTCCACGCCGAGGTGGAAGGTGGCGAAGTAAATCTCTTCGGTGCCGGACATACCGATATCCAGCACGTCGACGCCCGCGTCCTGTAACCCTTTCGCCAGCGCCAGCTTCAGCGCCTCGCTGGTCAGGCGCACGTCGCCGCCCAGCACGATGGTTTTCGGTTTTAAATATTCGCCGTAAGCGCGGCCAATCCGCCACGCGATATCTTCATTGAGCTCTTCGCCCAGCCTGCCGCGAATGTCGTAGGCCTTGAAACAGGTTAATTTTGTCATGTTCTTACCCTTCTTCAGGCAACAGTTAGCCCTGACCGTAAATGGCCAACATCGTTATTGTTGTTCATTGCCGGATGGCGCGTTGCGCTTACCGGGCACCATTGCAGGCGTCAGACCCGCCCGTAACGGTCCTCGAACCGCACCACGTCGTCCTCTTCGAGATACGAGCCGGAACGCACTTCAATTAAATCGAGCGGTATTTTTCCCGGATTTTCCAGGCAGTGGGTCGCCCCCAGCGGAATATAGATGGACTCGTTTTCACCGAGCAGCTTAACCTCGCCGTTGATGGTGACTCTGGCGGTCCCTGCCACCACCACCCAGTGCTCGGCGCGGTGATGGTGCATCTGTACCGACAGTCCTTCCCCCGGCTTGACGGTAATGCGCTTCACCTGATAGCGCTCGCCCGCGTCGATGGAGTCGTATTTGCCCCACGGACGGTAAACCTCGCGATGCATGTGGTGCTCATGGCGTCCGTCGGCCTTGATCTTCTCCACCACCTTTTTCACGTCCTGCACCGCGTGGCGATCGGCAATCAGCACGGCGTCTTTGGTCTGCACCACCACCAGATCCTTCACACCGACGGTGGTCACCAGGCCGGATTCGGCGTAAACGTAGCTGTTTTCCGTTTTATGGCTGATGACGTCGCCGTGGTGGACATTTCCCTCCGGGGTGTGGGCGCTGATTTCCCACAGCGAGGACCACGAGCCGACATCGCTCCAGCCCGCGTCCATTGGCATCACCACCGCGTCCGCCGTCCGCTCCATCACCGCGTAGTCAATGGACTCTTCCGGACAGGCGAGGAAGGCCTCTTCATCCACACGAATGAAGTCAAGATCCGGATCGACGCCGCGCATCGCCTGTTCACAAGCGGCCAGAATATCGGGGCGGAACTTTTTCAGCTCTTCCAGATAGCGTCCGGCGCGGAACAGAAACATGCCGCTGTTCCAGTAGTAATCGCCGCTGGCGACGTAGGCCTGGGCGGTTTCCAGCCCCGGCTTCTCAACGAACTGCGCCACCTCAAAAGCCACCGCATCCGTCGCGCCCGGCACGACATCACCGCGCCGGATATAGCCATAGCCGGTTTCCGGCAGATCCGGCACAATACCGAAGGTCACCAGTTTGCCCGCGTAAGCATAGGGCATGGCGCCGCGCACCGCGTCGCGGAAGGCCTCTTCATTGGCGATCGCATGATCCGCCGCCAGTACCAGCATCAGCGGATCGCAGTCCGTATGCTGGCGCGTCGCTGCCAGCGCCGCCAGCGCAATCGCCGGCGCGGTATTGCGCCCGGCGGGCTCAAGAATAATGTTCTCCGTCAGCTTATTGAGCTGGCGGAGCTGTTCGGCAACGATAAAACGGTGCTGTTCGTTGCAGATAACCACCGGGCTTTCGCACTCCACGCCGTTCAGACGGCAAATGGTGGTTTGCAGCATGGTGAGATCGCCTTTCAGGCACAAAAACTGTTTTGGATAAAGCACGCGAGAAAGCGGCCACAATCGGCTACCGGAGCCACCGGCCATCACAACCGGGTAAAGTTTTGTCTGACGCATTATCATCCCCGAATATCTGCAATAAATTGGCGTAGCACGTTCTCTTTATTGAGCGTGCGTTCGGCGTATTCACGTGCCGTCGTGTTGTTTTTCGGCATGGCGAGCGCCTGGCTAATCCCGTCGACCAGCGCGTCGGTTGACTCCGGCTCCACGCAAACGGCGATGCCCGGATAACGCGCGCAAAGTTGTCCTAATTCGGTGTGCGGCTCAGCGGTAATTACCGCATTGCCGCCGACCGCCAGAATGTTAGTCAGCTTGGAGGGCAGTACCGCATCCGCCGCGCCGCGCTTTTGCACCACCAGATGGCAGTCGCCCATTTTCAGCAGCGCGGGTAAGGCGTCGTAAGGCTGCAGCGGGAGGAATTTAATATTTGGCAGGCCGCGTTCGCGGGCCATGTTCTCCAGCCGCGCCTTGCCGCCCCCCTGGCCGACAATCGCGAAAATCAGCGGTCGATCGCGTAATCGTTCCGCGGCGTCTATCACCTTTTCCAGCCCTTGCTTTTCGCCGATATTGCCGGAATAGAGCACGATTTTTTTACCCTCTGGCAAGCCAAGCTGCTGACGCAAAGCCGTCACGTCAGCGTCATTAACGTCCTGAAAGCGCGCCACTTCCGACCAGTTCGGAAAAAAGAGGATTTTTTCCGCCGCGACGCCCTTTTCCCGCGCTTTATTCATCATGGAGCGAGAGATGGTCGAAACATTATCAACGTTACGCAGCGCGCTGCGTTCAAAGGCCGTCGCTAACCGCGCTACGCTGCCGCGCTTGCCTTTTCCCGCCATTCCTAAGCCGAGCATGGCGTCCGCTTCGTAATCCTGAATATGCAGTACGGTACGCGCGCCGGAGAGTGTCGCCAGCAGACGCATTCCCGGCGTACAAAAGAGCGTCGGTACAACGCCGATAATCCGATCCGGCTTCCAGCGACGCTGCGCCATCAGTGGGAAAAAACTGCTCAATGCAAAGCTCCCCAGATGAAGCAACCGTTTTAAGGTGGAGGGCTGTTTCGGCACATACAGCGGGCAGCGCCAGACGGTAGCCTCGCCCTCTTCCCGGCGATAGCGCCAGGCGGAATAGCGCTCGCCGACCTTCCACTGCGGGTAGTACGGCGGCGCAGTAATGACCCGCACCTCATGGCCTTCCCGCGCCATCCACGCCACCATTTCGCCGGTATATTTGCCGATACCGGTCAGTTCCGGCGAATAGTTAATGCCATAGACCAGGATCTTCATAGGCCCACCGCCGGCGCGTCAGGAAGGAAGTAGGCCCGACTGTTCTCATGAACATTATCGCTTGCCAGAAGCTGTTCCGGCGTCAGCCAGCGGTAACTGCCATGCTGGGTCTCAGGCAGGCGTAAATCGCTCTCCGCCACGCGCAGACGAAAGCCGAGCACGATGTAGTGAGTTGAAAAATCCTCACCGGAAAAGTTGTCGTCATAGAAGTGCTGCCAGACGCCATAAAACGTCCCTGCCGCCAGCGGCAGACGCACGCCCAGTTCCGCCTGCGTCAGGCGTGCAAAGGCGGCCTCCAGCGTTTCGTCTTTGCACACCCGCCCCCCCGGCACAAACCAGTAGCCCTGCGCCGGACGGTTGAGACGCTGGCCCAGTAAAATTTCCCCCTGGCCGTTTTCCACAATGAAATCGAGGGAGATGAGGGGCGTCGCCCGCACCACGGCGGCGAAATCTTCCTGACGTAAAAACATTGTCACCCCCGGAACCGTTGCTGATTCTCAAGGAACCACTGGTAAGTACCGGCAAGCCCTGCCTCCAGTGAAATTTCGTGATACCAGCCAAGCTGATGCAGGCGCGTGACGTCGAGCAATTTACGCGGCGTGCCGTCCGGCTTCGCGGCGTCGAACACCACCCGGCCCTGGTAACCCACCACCTTTGCGATGGTCTGCGCCAGCTCGCGGATGGTGCAGTCCACGCCAGTGCCGACGTTAATGTGCGACAGCATCGGGGCAGTGTTCTCCTGCCACACTTCACGCGCCAGCTCCATCACGTGAATACTGGCCGCCGCCATATCGTCAACGTGCAGAAATTCACGCATCGGCGTGCCGCTGCCCCACACCACCACCTCCGGCGCGTGGCTCTGCGCAGCCTCATGAAAGCGACGCAGCAGCGCCGGGATCACATGTGAATTGTCCGGGTGGAAATTGTCATGCGGGCCGTACAGGTTGGTTGGCATCACCGAACGGTAGTCGCGACCGTACTGCCGGTTGTAGGACTCGCACAGTTTAATCCCGGCGATCTTGGCGATGGCGTACGGCTCGTTGGTCGGCTCCAGCGTCCCCTGCAGCAGCTCGCTTTCCGCCATCGGCTGCCTTGCCAGTTTCGGATAGATACAGGACGAACCGAGAAACAGCAGTTTGTTCACGTTGTGCAGGTGCGCGGCGTGAATAATGTTGCTCTCTATCATCATGTTTTCATAAATAAAATCCGCCGGATACGTGTTGTTGGCGACAATGCCGCCCACTTTCGCCGCCGCCAGATAAACCTGGTCGATACCCGCCCCGGCAAAGAACGCCTGTACCGCACGCCCGTCGAGCAGATCCAGCTCATCGCGGGTGCGCAGTACCAGTTCCACGTCGCCGCGCTGCGCAAGCTGCCGTACAATGGCGGATCCCACCATCCCACGATGGCCCGCCACAAAAATTCGTTGCTTATTCATTCTCAGGACTCCAGCGCGATGGCCACCTCGTAACCGTGAGATTTCAGCAGTGAGTGTTTTTTCGCGGCCTCCAGATCGTTCGCCACCATCTCGGAGACCATCTCCGACAGGGTGATTTCCGGTTTCCAGCCCAGTTTCTCATGCGCTTTGGACGGGTCGCCCAGCAGGGTTTCCACTTCCGCCGGACGGAAATAACGCGGATCAACGGCCACAATCACATCGCCCGGTTTCACGCCCGGCGCATCGTGTCCGGTAACGGATACCACGATCCCTTTCTCATTAATGCCTTCGCCTTCAAAGCGCAGTTTTATCCCCAGTTGCGCCGCCGCCAGCTCCACAAACTGGCGTACGGAATACTGCACGCCGGTGGCAATCACGAAATCTTCCGGCTGCTCCTGCTGTAACATCATCCACTGCATTCGCACGTAATCTTTCGCATGACCCCAGTCGCGCAGCGAGTCCATGTTGCCGAGATACAGGCAGGACTCCAGTCCCTGGGCGATATTGGCGATGGCGCGGGTGATCTTACGGGTGACGAAGGTTTCGCCGCGACGCGGGGACTCGTGGTTAAACAGAATGCCGTTACAGGCGTAAATACCGTAGGATTCACGGTAGTTGACGGTGATCCAGTAGGCGTACAGTTTCGCTACCGCATAGGGGGAACGCGGGTAGAACGGCGTGGTCTCTTTCTGCGGAATTTCCTGCACCAGACCGTACAGTTCAGAGGTGGAGGCCTGGTAGAACCGCGTTTTCTTTTCAAGACCGAGGAAGCGGATCGCCTCCAGCAGGCGCAGAGTGCCCATCGCATCCACATCGGCGGTATATTCCGGCGACTCAAACGACACCGCCACGTGGCTCATCGCGCCCAGGTTGTAAACCTCATCCGGCTGCACTTCCTGTAAAATACGGGTCAGGTTGGAGGCGTCGGTCAGGTCACCATAATGCAGATGAAATTTCGGGTTGCAGCTGTGCGGGTCCTGATAAATATGGTCCACGCGCTCGGTATTAAACGATGACGCGCGGCGCTTGATACCATGCACCTCATACCCTTTTTCCAGCAGAAATTCTGCCAGGTAAGAACCATCCTGTCCGGTTACGCCAGTAATGAGAGCGACTTTTGACATTTTCATTTCCTCAAATAGTCCCGTTAGGGAGTAACTTTCTGAACGCGCTGGCGCGTTACCACTGCGGGATTGCCCCGACAAATCGCGTTTGCCGGTAATGATTTAAATACGCTGCTGCGCGCGCCGACGACGGTGCCATGACCTATCATCACGCCGGGCGCGACAAAAACATCGGTTGCCAGCCAACATTTTTCGCCAATAACAATCGGCGCGGCGTTAATATCGAAATGGGCGCTGGTATAATCATGGCTACCGGTACACAAATACCCTTTTTGTGAAATGACCGCATGTGCGCCAATATTAATTTCACCCAACGTATATAACACCGCGTCGTCGCCTACCCAGGCATAATCGCCGACGGTTAATTTCCACGGATAGGTAATTTTTACTGACGGTCGAATAACCACATTCTTTCCAATTTTGGCGCCAAACAGACGCAGCAAAAAGGCTCGCCAGCGATACAATATTTGCGGCGACCCGGCGAATAATGTCGCCTGTACCGCCCACCATAATTGTACTTTTAGCGCATTAGCGCCGCGGAACCCCTTCGGCACCGTAAAGCCGCTAAGATCCTGCATAATAACTCCCGGTGATTAGACTTTGTTATATCGCGCTTTTGTTTTACCCGTCGTTTTCAGACGTAATAAATAGGATAATTGCGCCCAAAACCCTGGCACACGTAATATTTTTCGCTGTACGTTTTTTGCATCCTGACATAATTCCAGATTATTCGAGGTTGACACGCCGCCCATCGAAAATTCAGATACCAGTCCGTTAATTCGCCGAAAAGGATAGCCTGCTTTATAGAGACGGGCCGCCAGCGCATAATCTGAAGAGACATGATATTGCAGATCATAAGGATACTTTTTTAACGCTGCCGTCGGGAAAAATATCGCCTGATGGCTGGCTGGCAAACTATGGTAGATATAATACCCGGGTTTAGCCTTCCGGCGTATTTTATGCCCGCCGCCGAAATCCAGCAGCGCGTCGCCAATATACATCGCCTCGCCCTTTTGTCGCGCCAGTTGGCGGACAAACAGCGCGGCATCATCATGGAACGCATCACCGGAATTAAGAAACAGGGTATAGCGCCCCTGCGCCAGCGCAATGCCTTTGTTCATGGCATCATAAATACCGCGATCCTTTTCACTGATAAAACGCAGGTTAAACTCACCGTGACGTTTTTGCAGAAATTCGCGCGTGCCGTCCTCCGAACCGCCATCCACTACGATCCATTCAAATGACAGACCCGGATCGCGCGCCAGATTGCGCAGCGAGCGCCAGGTTTTTACCACCCCTTCGTAATTGCGAAAGGCGACGGTAACGACGCTTAAAAACATGCCACCACCCCGTTATGAAATTTTTAACGCCTTGCGCAAAATGAACGGACAGACGATTAAAAAAGCATATTCCGGGCTAAATATTGAACCGGTAAAAAACAGCGACACCGGCGTAAAAAGATAGAGCTGCACCCGAAAATTGCGATTATCGCCAAACGCATTTAGCGCCATTTTTAAAACTTTCCCCATATACCACAGCGTCATTAGCACTGCGAACCAGGAAAAATAAATAATCAGCAGATACAATCCATTGTCTATGGTTTTCCCGACATCCGCACCGTTAAAGATTCCGAATGATGCGACATATTCATAAAGTGAGCCAAATCTGACTACACCATCAATATGGGTCAAGGAATATCCGACCATGACTAAGGGTCCCACAATACGATAATAAGAAGATGAGCCTTCCGTCCCTAAATCGCCAAGTCGTGTCGCGATATAAGGAAATGCAATAATTACCCCAACCAAAAACAGGGTTAATGAGACCAGCGCCAGTGGAAGTTTTTTCTTTATCGCATCCTTATTCAAATATTGGAACGCCCACTCCAGAAGATAAAACAGGATAAAGGTCATTACCCCTGAAAATGATCCTGATAATATTATCCCTGCCAGAATCATAGCATCGCTTTTCGGTGTTTTGATACCAAACTGTTTGATGCTCAGCCAAATTGAGATTAGTGCCAAAGCGAAAAATGCCGGTTCAAAATAAAGCGCAGTGGTACGCTTACCGCCAAATTTTATGAAGTTCAGTACGTAGCTATTACTGTAAATGAGATATTTCGAAATTCCTTCCATAATACTGCTGCCGCCGGTAAGGATAATTTGCGCCATCTCAACCGCGGCGAGCGCGACCACTATACCCACCACCAGATAAAAAAAACGCAAAATCTTTCGGTGGTTATGCGCGGAAATGGTTTTGAATCGGATACTCCAGACCATCCCGATAATGACCACAATATAGACAAACAGCATCGTGGACGTGACATATTTACCAGCATTCAGCGACTGGCCGAACAGGAAGTTAAATGCCGTAAGCCCCGCGCCGATGCCTAAGGCGATCATCAATTTTTTTACGCTAATGCGTTCCACAAATAACAGCAGCAACAGCGGTAAAAAAGTGACGATGGTAATGGGAAAGCTTTCCCCCAGTTGGGCAATCTTGACATTGACCAGTAGGTAGATCAGCGGCAGCAGCAGGTAGCTACAGATTCTGATAGAACGAGACATACTCCTCCAGCATCTGTTGACCGCTGTACGCGACGCGGCTACGCATACGAAAGGCGTCCAGCGTTGCGCCAAATACCGCCTGAGCAATCTCTGGCTTACGCCGCTGCGCCAGGCGCAGTACATCTGTAGCGGCAAAGGTCTGGCCGCCGGATTTCGCCAGCACCTCCTGCGCCGCCTCGCTGTGGGTAGCGAGCACCGGTACGCCGATCGAGAGCGCTTCACACAAGATCAGCGGATAGTTATCGACCCGCGAGCTAAAGACCAGCGCATCCATCTCATTGAGCGCGCTCATTAATTTGCGCTTATCGGTTTCAAAACCGTGATTAACGACGTTTTGGCCGGTAAAAGGCGAAAATTTACCAAAGGTATGCAGTTCAATTTTTTCGCCCAGCGCCATCATGTCGTGTACCAGACGCTGGTCAGTTTTGCCGTCGTAACGCAAGTCATGCGCCACAATGGCAATTCGCGGTTTTCCCGGATTCAGCGGCACAGGTGATAGCTGCGCGAGAATCGCCTCAGTCGCCAGATCGATACCGTTGTTAATAATCTGGCAGCGCCCCGCGCCATAAACGCTGTTAAAGGCCTCGGCCACGTGCTGGCTCGGCGAAATAAACCGGCAGCCCAGCCGCAGCATGTCACGAAAGCGCTGACGTTTGCCGTCAATAAGCTGGTGCGCCCGATCCACCCTGACCGGCGGATAATTGCTTAGGGTCGGACATTTTTGGCAGCCGCTTTTCCAGCCCTCACAACCGTCGGTGAAGGCGCAACGCCCGGTGACGCTCCAGTGATCGTGCAGCGTCCAGACCAGCGTGACGTCCGGTTTTTGCGCTTTGACTTTTTCGCAAAACGTCACGATGTCCGCCAGGTTTAGCCAGTAACTGTGGAGAACATGAAAATGCAGCACCAGCGGGCCGGATGTCTGGATAACCGTGCGGTAAAGATTGTCGAGATTGCCAAACAGATCGCGATTCAGGAAACGAAATAGCGCGATATTGGCGATTGCCGTGCCGCGCGGCGTCTGTTTTATCACCTGCGGATAGCGGTGGTGACTGACGCTTTTTTTTCCGCCTTTGCCATAACCATAGACAAAACGTGACGTCAGCCCTTTTTGCAGCGCCCGCAGATGGAGATCCAACGCCACTCCCGCCGCGCCGCCTTCCGCCAGCCGTACATTAAATTGCAGAATATTCATGTGCTGACCTTCACCCGTGCTTTTTCTCCCACCACCAGCGCATGGTCCGGAATACTGTCAAGCACCACGCTACCCGCGCCAATCGTGACGTGATTACCGATAGTAATATCGCCAAGCAGGATGACATTCGCCCCCAGCTCAACGCCGTGACCAATCACCGGACAAGCCAGGCTGTCCGCGCCGCGATTGCCAATGGTGACGCCGTGGCGAATGGTAAAATCGTCACCGGCGACGACATGTTTGTTGATCACTACCGCGTAACCATGATGGATAGTGAACCGCCGACCAATGGTCGCGGCGGCCTGGATTTCATACCCGAACAGGCATTCCGTGATCACGCGATACAGCACCAGCACCGGCGCGGCCCACAGATTATTCAGCACATTCTTTTTGCGCCAGACGGAACAAAAATGAGCGATACGGTAGGCCAGCACCATGCAACAAGGGCGTAAGCTCCAGCTATTCGCGCGTAAGTCTTCCAGCATCGTTATCGCCCCCGCAGCCCGGCCGCCAGGCGTTTGCTATTACGCACGGAGAGCAACGTCAGCAACGTGCGCCAGGTCATTCGCTTATTGCGAATTTGGTACAGGGTAAAAAGCTGGTATTTTTTACTGGCGCGATCAAATTTATCTTTGTGCTTACGATAAAAATGGAAATAGCCGGAGAACTTTTTCGGCGAAGAGGTAATCTGCATCTCGCCGTGGTTGATATGTAAAATTTGCGTCGCCTCTTCGACTTTCCACGGTTCGCCATACTCCACCACCATGCGCAGAAAAATGTCGTAGTCCTGCGCCGCCTTGAGTTCGGTATCGAACAAACACGCTTTAAAACGCCAGGCCCAGGTAAAAACCTGATTGCCAATAATATTGCGCTTGTAGAACAAGCGGCGCGAATAAGGGGATTTCGGATACAGCGGCAGGCTGGCAGGCTGAGAGTAGACCTCGCCCTCGCACACATAGTCGTTGGCATACAAAAAGGCGTGCGTAGTCAACTGGTGTTTATGGGCCAGAAACACGCTCAGACGGTTTGGCGTCCATTCATCGTCATCATCAATACCGGTAATGTAATGCCCTTGCGCCTGCATAATGGCCTGGTTGCGAACCGCGCAGGCGCCAGTATTCCTGGCATTATGGGTATAACGGACGCGCGGGTCGTTCAGCTCCTCAACAAATTGTTGTAGCTGCTGATAAGACGAGGAGCAATCATCCACGATGATCATCTCCCAGTGACGGTAGTCCTGACGTAGTACTGATTTAATCGCCCGGATAGCCAACTGCTGCCTGTTCCAGGTTGGCATATAAATTGAGATCAGCGGATTGTCTGTTGTCATGCTTATTCCCCAGATAGTTTTGCCGCATGGCGCTACGCTTGTCCGGCCTACAGTCACAGGCCGCGCCATCCGGCACGCCTTATTTTTTATTTGGAATCTGACTGGTATTCATACTCGTAATAGCCATAATCCTGGTAGCCCGTCGCCCGGCGGAAAATGGAGTTGAGAATGACGCCTTTGACCTGAATGCCATTCTGGTCAAAACGGCTCAGACTGGTTTCCACCTCTTTTAAAGTGTTGACGGCATAACGCGCCACCATCAGCGTCGTCCCGACGTGGCGACCCACAATCGCGGCGTCCGTCACGGCCAGAATCGGCGGCGTGTCGATTAATACCAGGTCGTAGCGGCTGCTTGCCCAGGTGATCAGCTCGCCGAAGCGCTCGCTCATCAGCAGTTCCGATGGATTAGGAGGTACCTGACCGCGCGGAATAAGATCAAAATTAGCGATCGCCGTAGGTTTCGCGCAGGAGGCTATCTCGCCTTTGCCCGCCAGAATGTCAGATAAGCCGTCCACGTTATTGGTGCCGAGCAGTTCATGGGTGTAGCCCTTGCGCATATCGCAGTCGATCAGTAATACCCGTTTATGCGTCTGGCTGATGACGGCCGCCAGGTTGGCGCAAACAAAGGTTTTGCCGATAGAGGGGCTGACGCCTGTGAGCATGAGTACATTATTTTGCGCCTGCATCATGGCGAAATGCAGGCTGGTGCGCAGGCTGCGAATCGCCTCAATCGCCAGATCGGTCGGATTGCCCACCGCCAGCAGTTGGCTCTGCTTGTAACGCTTAATCCCTTTAATGGTTTTGACGCTATCGCGCGCTTTTTGCCATTCCGACAGCGGAATACTGGCATAGACGCTGATCCCGTGCTCCTCCAGCACCTGTGGGCTTTCGATACCACGATTAAACAGCGAGCGCAGCAGCACGCCGACAATCGATAACATTAATCCCAGAATAATGCTGCCGAGAATAATCAACGCCTTTTTCGGCTTCAGCACGCCCGGCTGGGTAATCGCCGGGTCAACGATGCGTACGTCGCCAACGGTGCTGGCTTCGGTGATTTTCAGCTCCTGCTGTTTATTAAGCAGTTGCATATAGACCTGCTGGCCGGACTCCACATCGCGGGTCAAACGCACAATCTCCTGCTGGGTTTTCGGCATTGCCGTCACCCGCCCGTTCAGTTTGGCTTTTTCATCTTCCAGCGCTTTACGTTTTTCCAGCAGGGTGCGGTAAGCCGGATGCGCTTTGGTAAAGAGCTTGGAAATTTCCGCCTCTTTAAACGTCAACTCATTCAACTGGGCGTCGATATTAACCATCGAATCGAGCACCGCCTTCGCCTCCAGCGGTAAATCCACCGAGTCTTTATCCTGGCGGAAAGCGTTTAGCTTGTTTTCCGCCACATCCAGACGGCTGCGGACTTCCGGCAGTTGTTTTGCCAGAAACGCCAGGCTCTTCCCCGCCTCTTCAGATTTCCGCGCAATATCCTGTTGCAGATAGTTACGGGTAATACTGTTGAGAATTTCGCGGATCTGGTCGCGATCCTCTCCCGTGAACGTCAGGCTCAGAACGCCTGTATCTTTGCCGGTTTCCGTTACGGTGAGGTTATTTTGCAGGTTATTAATCATGCCAAGCGTTGAGAATTTACTCACCGTAAATTCCGTATCAGGACGGGCGTCAATTGCCTCTACCCACATCGTCACGCCGTCTTTATTGAGTGGCTGGCCCACAACGCCCTGCGCGCTAAATCCGCCGTCGCTGACCAACTGATAACGTTTGTCGCCCAGCACTTTGAGGGTGAAGATCTGTCCGCTCATCGTCTCTGGTCGGGTGAATGTCGTGACTTTCACCATTTCATTGTGACGCCCCATCAGCCGCTCCCACCCGGCGCCGAACAGCGGAAAGGTGTTTTTGGTGACGGCAATATCCAGATCCAGATCGTCAACGGTCTTCCCCAGCACCAGACGCGATCGAATGAGCTGAATTTCCGCATCGGAAGCCGGCGGCTTATTCGCTAATGCGCTGTTGATATCCTGTACCAGCGAATTACCGGCGTTTTGTTCAATCTGCACCAGCGCATCGGCGCTATAGATGGGCGTGGCGAAGAACGTATAAATTACCGCGCACAGCGCAAATATGGCCGTCGTCCCCAACACCCACCAACGCGCTTCAATCACCGTTCCGACCAGGCGCCCGATATCGATTTCATCGCTACCCGTAACCGCCGCAGATTGTTTTACTTTTTCTGTCATGGTTTTCCCTGCTCTGCATTCAGTGCCTGCGCCCACTGGCGGGCAGACCTTTCCAGTAATGTGTACACCGCCTCAAACGCATCGCGGCTTTTGCGATACGGGTCCGGTATTTCACGCTCGCTGTCCCAGTGACCAAACAGCATTACCTTGCCGCGCATTTCCGGCGCAATGTCGCACAGGGCGGCGATGTGGCGTTTCTCCATCGTCAGAATCAGGTCATATTCCCGGCACAGACGCGCGGAAATTTGCCTTGCGCAGTGATTTTCCAAAGACAGATCGTGGGCGCTCGCCACGCTCGCCGCCGCAGGATCGGCGCCTTTGCCGACCAGCGCGCCTAATCCTGCGGACGCAACCGTCAGCGAGGGATGAAAGCGTTTTAGCAAACGTTCCGCCGTCGGGGAACGGCAAACATTCCCCACACAGACCACTAAGATTTTGTTAAACATAACGATTACCAGGAATGAATGTCGCTGGCCGTATCCGTCATATAACGGACACCGCTAATGGTTGGCAGCAACTGATTGATCAGACGGTTCCAGCGAGCAACCGGCGCGGTCGTGACGTACACCACATCGTAAGGCTGAAGTCGGAATTCCGTCGCCATCACCAATGACGTGGCGTCAGACATATCAAGCTGGTAGATATTGGCGATCTTGCCGCCGCGTCCCCCCTCGCCTTTCAACGGACGAATCACAAAAATGCCGCTGGCGTTGGAGGTGGTCAGATCGATGCCTTCCGCATTGCCTAATGCTTCGGTGAGCGTCATGCCGCTGAAATCCATTTTGAGGGTGCTCTGTTTTTTCACTTCGCCCATGACAAAGACTTTCAGATCGTCATTGCGCGGCACATACAGAATGTCGCCAGGGTAGAGCAAGCGGTTCTGGCTAAGATCGCCATTTTGCATTAGCGCCTGTAGCGAAATGCGCTGTTCTTTGCCGTTGTGCGTCAACACGACGTTGCGCCAGTCCGCCATATCGGTCAGGCCGCCCGCAGCGTTAATCGCATCCAGGACGGTTAGCGGTACGTTAGTAATGGCCTGCTGACCGGATTTATTCACCTGGCCGGAGATGTACGCTTTTTGCGAGCGGAAAGCGGCGATATTGACATCCACCTGCGGGTCCGCGATGTACTTCGCTAAACGCCCGGTAATATCGCTGCGAATCTCTGACAAAGTTTTACCGACGACGCTAACCTTGCCAATGTAGGGATAAAACATGGTGCCGTCCGGCTGTACCCAGTTGCCGGTATCGCTTGAGCTACGGTACTGGCCTGCTGGCGTGGTCAATTCCGGGTGATCCCAGACGGTGACATTCAGCACATCGCCAGGCCCGACGCGATACTGATAGCTGGCGATCTCCTGGTCCAGCGACATATTCGGTTGCGCGACATTGGGCCGCGGGCGTAATTGCTCAACCAACCGTGGCGTCAGCGGATACACATTGACCATCCGGTCGAGATCAAAGTCAGCGTCTTGCTGTTTGATCACATCTTTCCCCATCGTAGACATATTGCTGCCCGGAAGTACTGTGCAACCACTTATCAAGCTGAGCGACGCCAATAATGGCATCAATTTCATTTTGGATTTCATCATTGATTATTTATCACTTTGGCAGAGTCATTATCCTGTGCAATTTAAATAGCGGCTTCGTCCGTGCACATTTACCTTGCAGTTAATGGCAGAGAAAATTAACTGGCATCATTCTGAAAAAAAATCAATTCATCCGCAGGCTATTGACAGAATAATAAAGGCTTATATTCAGGCTTTCAGGCACGCTACCGCCCCTGGCTTCTTAGCTACCAATACACTGATTATTCTAAATTTTCGCATTCCCCTCCGATTTCATCCTCGTTCAGATAAAAATCTTCAGCGAAATAAAGGTTACGTATTAATAGTTTTCTCGATGTCGTGACAGGATATTTAAGCGCGCTATCTTAATCCTGCAAGAATTGTTGCAGCTAACCTAATGACAGGCAAGGTAACAAACCCGCCATTCTATATTTTTAAGATTAATATTAAATGAATTAACAGATGATTTTAGGATTTTATTGATGTTGACAATATTTATTTACTCCACTCCACCTGCGATATTTCCTAAATATATTCTTGACATTATTTAGTTTCCGACAGAAACATTACGGCTATTTTAAAGTTATTTTATAGCCGCGTAACAAAGATAAATTGCTCTGCGGCATTGCATTTTTCCGCCGTATTATCCATGATCGAATTGTGACAATTGTCATATTACAGAAGGTATTGCTCTTACTATGGAATGGATTGCCGATCCGTCAATCTGGGCCGGACTGGTAACGTTAATCGTTATCGAACTTGTTCTCGGCATTGATAACCTGGTCTTTATTGCCATCCTCGCTGAAAAACTACCGCCGGGGCAGCGCGACCGCGCGCGCATTACCGGCCTGATACTGGCGATGATCATGCGCCTGCTGCTGCTGGCGTCAATCTCGTGGCTGGTCACCTTGACTAAGCCGCTCTTTAGCGTACAGGCGTTAAGCTTTAGCGCCCGCGATCTGATTATGCTGTTCGGCGGCTTCTTCCTGCTCTTTAAAGCCACCATGGAGCTCAACGAACGGCTGGAAGGGAAAGATAGCGCCAACCCTACCCAGCGTAAGGGGGCGAAATTCTGGGCGGTGGTCGCGCAAATCGTGGTGCTGGACGCTATCTTTTCTCTCGACTCCGTGATTACCGCCGTGGGGATGGTCGATCACCTGGCGGTCATGATGGCGGCAGTGATAATCGCCATTAGCCTGATGCTGCTCGCCAGCAAGTCACTGACCCGATTTGTGAACAACCATCCCACCATTGTCATTTTGTGCCTTAGCTTCCTGCTAATGATCGGCTTTAGCCTGGTGGCGGAAGGGTTTGGTTTCCACATTCCGAAAGGGTATCTGTACGCGGCTATCGGCTTCTCGGTGATGATCGAGGCGCTCAACCAACTGGCTATTTTTAACCGCCGCCGTTTTCTTTCCGCTAACCATACGCTGCGCCAGCGCACAACGGAGGCCGTGATGCGGCTGATTAGCGGTAAAAAAGAGGATGCCGAACTGGATGCGGAAACCGCCGCGATGCTGGCAGACCATGACGACAGCCAGATTTTTAATCCGCAGGAGCGCAGGATGATTGAACGGGTGCTGAATCTCAACCAGCGCACCGTAAGTAGCATCATGACGTCGCGTCACGATATCGAGCATATCGATCTCAACGCGCCGGAAGCGGAAATCCGCGCTCTGCTGGAAAAGAACCAGCATACGCGTCTGGTCGTGACGGGTGAAAATGAACAGGAAGATTTACTCGGCGTCGTCCACGTCATCGATCTGTTGCAACAATCGCTGCGCGGCGAACCGCTCAACCTGCGCGCGCTGATTCGCCAACCGCTGGTTTTCCCGGAAACATTGCCGCTGCTGCCTGCGCTGGAGCAGTTCCGTAACGCCAGAACCCATTTTGCCTTTGTCGTAGATGAGTTTGGCTCGGTTGAAGGCATTGTGACATTAAGCGATGTCATGGAGACTATCGCCGGTAATCTGCCGAATGAAGTCGAGGAAATTGACGCCCGCCACGATATTCAGAAGAACCCGGACGGTTCCTGGACAGCAAACGGCCATATGCCGCTGGAGGATTTGGTGCAGTACGTGCCGCTACCACTGGATGAAAAACGGGAATACCATACGATTGCCGGATTATTGATGGAATATTTGCAGCGCATACCGCAAACCGGTGAAGAGGTTCAGGTGGGTGATTATTTGCTGAAAACATTGCAGGTAGAAAGCCATCGAGTGCAGAAAGTGCAGTTAATTCCGCTGCATAACGGCGAGCCAGACCCGGAGATGTAACGTCTGTTCGCCTGCCCCGGCCTGCTTACCAGGCAGGCCGGAGGCGCGTTAGCCTCGCCATCCGGCTCTGCCCTTTGGCCAAAAACTACAGCTTATCCAGCAGTTTCTTCACATCTTTACCGTTACGGGTATCTTTATTGCGATCCGCCCAGTCGTTGAGCCGACGCTTCGCCTCATCCTGTAAATGCTTGCGCAATAACTGATCCACTTGCAGGGTATAGTTCAGCTCCTGCCACTTGCCATAGACGCGCAGCGGCACCGGCGTCTCTTTCAGGAAGGTGATCAGGTTGCTATTGCCGTTCCATCCGCCCAGCACACGCAGATTAAATTGCGTATCACAGCTCTGCTTAACCAGATCCAGCGTTCCGCTGCCGGTTAACGCCAGCATAGAAGATTGCCCGACCATGTCGTCGAGCGTCAGCGTGCCCTTATTTAGCGCCAGATCGGTCGTGAAGCGATCCAGTCGGGTCGCGTTGTCCATATTTTCCTGCGACTGCTGCGCGTCGCCGCCGCTTCGCTCTACGGCCTGCTGCACCAGTTGTTGGAAATTCATTCCTTCGAGGCGCGTATTGCTCATGTCAACATGCGCTTTTCCTTTCCAGCTATGGCGAAACGCCTCCGCGTCAATATCCGCCCCGGAGAAATCGCCAACCAGCGACATCTTACCGGTCAGGCTAATCGGATAATTGAAGGCTTTCAGGATAGTCCCAATCTCAACATGGTTGAGGCGAGGGTGGAATTCGATGCGCGGACTGGCGGTGCGGGCGTCAAGCGTGCCGGGCAGCGACATCTCTCCGTCGGCCAGTTTCCCCTGCAACTCGGTGATATCCAGCAATCCGGCCTGATTAGACATCTTCGTCGAAACCTGGGTAAAGTCCATTCCCCGCCAGCGAACTGAATCCGCCTGTAAAGCAATCTCCGCCGTAAAGCTTTGCAGCCCCTGATAAGGCGGCGCACCAACACGCGACGCGATAACTGGCCTGGTCAGGGGGAGCGTATTTTGCCCCTGCGACACCGCGCCGCCCGTCTGTGCCACGGTGCTATGATGCGGCAACAGGTTGTCCAGATTAAGCTTGCTGGACTGGAGGTCAATTTGCCATTCCGGCTGCTCCGCCAGCGTTACCTGAACATGCCCGGTCAGAGAACTGTCATTCGCCGTTAAATTTAAGTGGTTAAATGAAAGACGTTTTTGCGCCTCCTGCCACTGCGCCTGCAGTTGTCCCTGCCCCTCAATCCCCTGCGCCGGTAGATCCGCGCCCTGCAATTGCCAGCGCAGTTGCTCAATACCCGCGGTTAAATTATGCGGATAATCGGAAGCATCCACCGTTCCGCTGAACGATAAAGCAAGATCCCGCTGATCGCGGTTCACGCGTCCCGAAAAATCAAACGTGCCGCGATGCTCGGCATCTTGTTCCATATTCAGACGAATATCGCGCACCGTGACCTGATCATCATTTTCATGCTGGAAAACCAGCACGCTGTCGGCAACGCGCAGGCTACGAATATCAAACGACCAGCCGCGATCTTCCGCTACGTCCGGCAAGGTATTATCTTTCGGCGCGACCGGCGCATCATCGCTGCGTACCGCTTCCGTTTGCGGCGTCAGTTGAATCACCCCGCCTTTCAGCATTACCTGCTTAACATGAAGCTGATGACTCAACAGCGGCCATAAAGCGACATCCAGGCGCATATTGTCAGCCCGCACCAGCGGTTCGCTGGCGCCTCGCGCCGTTAGCGTCATTCGCCCGGAAAGGATGCTGAGTTGCGGCCATACGTGCCAGCGCAGCGGCCCGTCCAGTTGCAACTGATATTCACTACGCGCGGCAACCTGCTGCACCATATAGGCGCGGAAATCATTCGGATTGACCAACAATACCAACGCAGAGAATCCGGCCACCAGCACGACCAGGAGAATCATCAGCGTCGTCAGAAATCGTCTCATGCTACCCTCAATGGACCGGCAGTATTGCGCCGAATGGCTCAGTCTTTATCAATCCGGCTGGCAACAGCGCCCTGCTGATCGCGATATTTGGCATCCTGACGGCGGTTATAAGGCCGCGCCGCCGGGCCGGACAGCGGCTCAAAGCTCAGCGCGCCGATGAGCATACCCGGACGCAACGCCAGCGGCAGCTTCCCGGAGTTGTAAAACTCAAGCACAATGCAGCCCGACCAGCCGGGATCGATACGGTGCGCCGTCACATGCACCATCAGTCCCAGACGCGCCAGCGAGGAACGGCCATCCAGCCAGCCCACTAAATCCGGCGGCAGGGTAACGGATTCAAAGGTGACGGCCAGCGCCAACTCGCCCGGATGCAGATAAAATGCCTCGCCGTCCGGCAAAACGATTTCATCGCTCATCACGCGATCCAGCGCCGCGCTGACCTCATCTTTCGGCCCGCTCAGATCGATAAACGCCGCCGTATGGCCACGGAAGGTTCGAAATTTATTGCCAAGACGTACATCGACCGTCGCGCCGTTAATGCGCTCTACGGGAGGTCGCGGGGTGATAGACAAACGGCCTTCATCCAGCCAGGCTTCAATATCTCGGTCGCATAAACGCATGGCACTTTCTCCTTTCGCGCATCAAGCCCTTAAATCAAGCACATCAAGGGCTAACCAGGTTATCACTGAACGGTACACAATTCGCCAGATTTATTCAAAGAACTGGCTGATTTTCGCTTTCAGAATATCAATAGCGATGCGGTTTTTACCGCCGCGCGGCACGATAATATCCGCATATTGTTTGGAAGGCTCAATAAATTGCAGGAACATCGGACGCACCGTTTTCTGATATTGCGCCATCACCGAATCCATTGAGCGACCACGCTCGTTCACATCGCGTTTGATACGGCGCATCAAACAGATATCCAGCGGCGTATCGACAAAAATAGAGAAGTTCATCTCTTCACGCAAACGCGCGTCAGTCAGTAACAGAATACCTTCAAGAATAATCACTTTCTTCGGTTCTACGCGAACCGTTTCCTGCATACGGGTATGCTCAACATAACTGTATACCGGTAATTCAATCGCCGAACCGCGCTTGAGCGCCTGAAGATGCTGAAATAGCAGGCTGTGATCCATCGCATTCGGATGGTCATAGTTGGTTTTTACGCGTTCTTCCATCGACAGATGGCTTTGATCTTTGTAATAACTGTCTTCGGGAATAACGCCAATATGTTCGTCACCCACTTGTTCACGCAATTCGCGGTAAAGGGTACTGGCAATAAGACTCTTGCCGGAAGCCGATGCGCCAGCGATACCGATAATGACGCACTGATGAGACTGATCAGTCATAAATTTAGCGACCTGATTAACCTGGATGTAAGGAAGGGGGGCGCCGAAACGCCAAACGCGGCAATTATAGGGATTTCAGCAGCGCGATACCAGTCCGGCGCTATGCCACGGTGAATTTGTTGGCGGCGCATTCGACGTCGCGACGTAAAAGCGTTCAGTTTTAACGCGGACAGCGGATTTATCGACCCGTCTGGAGGAGGAATACGCCGGGAGCCACAATTTATATTCAGCCAGCGTATAAATCATTACGCGTTTATACTAGCATAATCACAGAGTAAACTGACGCGTCCGGTATTCCGCGACGTTACCGGCGATTCGGATAGAGTGGTAATGAGTAAACCATCCCAACATGTTTTCGTTACCGTCCCCCACCCGCTATTGCGTCTGGTCAGTTTAGGCCTGGTCGCGTTTGTCTTTACGCTCTTTTCGCTCGTATTATCGCGTGTCGGCACCCAACTCGCGCCGCTGTGGTTCCCCACCTCCATTATGATGGTCGCGTTTTACCGCCATGCGGGCCGTCTGTGGCCAGGGATCGCGGTCGCCTGCTCGCTCGGCAGCATCGGCGCCTCACTGACTTTATTTCCTGCCGCCTCGCTTAACTTTAGCTGGACGGCAATAAATATTATCGAGGCGGCCACTGGCGCGATACTGCTGCGAAAACTGCTCCCCAGCTACAACCCCTTACAAAATTTGAATGACTGGTTTCGTCTGGCTATCGGCAGCGCCGTGATTCCGCCGCTACTCGGCGGCATGTTATTTTGGCTGATAGCGCCGGAAGCGGTCGCCTCGAAAGCGTTTCTGATTTGGGTATTATCGGAAGCCATCGGCGCGCTGACGCTGGTACCGTTAGGTTTACTGTTTAAACCACACTATCTGTTGCGTCATCGCGACCCGCATCTGTTGCTGGAAACGCTATTGACGCTGGTCATTACGCTGGCGCTAAGCTGGCTCGCTATGCGCTATATTCCGTGGCCGTTTACGTGCGTTATCGTCCTGTTGATGTGGAGTGCGGTGCGCCTGCCGCGAATGGAGGCGTTTTTAATTTTTTTAGCTACCGTTATCGTGGTCTCGCTCATGCTGGCCAATGACCCCACGCTGCTCGCCACGCCGAAAACCGACGTGATGGTCAATATGCCGTGGCTACCTTTTTTAATGATCCTGCTGCCTGCCAATATGATGACGATGGTGATGTACGCGTTTCGCACGGAACGCAAACATATCACCGAGAGCGAATCCCGCTTTCGCAACGCGATGGAGTATTCCGCCATTGGTATGGCGCTGGTCGGTACGGAGGGTCAGTGGCTACAGGTCAATAAATCTCTGAGCCATTTTCTTGGCTATAGCCAGGATGAATTACGCACGATGACATTTCAGCAATTGACCTGGCCGGAAGACCTGAATAATGACCTTGAACAGCTAAACATGCTGGTGCGCGGCGACATCAATAGCTATTCCATGGAAAAACGCTACTACACCCGCAACGGCGATGTCGTCTGGGCGCTACTGGCCGTCTCGCTGGTTCGTCATAAAGACAATAAACCTCTCTATTTTATTGCTCAGATTGAAGATATTAACGATCTCAAGCAAAGCGAGCAGGAAAACCAGCGGTTGATGGAGCGTATTACACAGGCGAACGACGCGCTGTTTCAGGAAAAAGAACGGTTGCACATCACGCTTGACTCTATCGGAGAAGCGGTGGTGTGTATTGATGTCGCGATGAATATCACCTTTATGAACCCGATCGCCGAGAAGATGAGCGGCTGGCGGCAGGAGGATGCTTTAGGCGCGCCATTATTAACGGTTCTGCGCATTACGTCAGGTAATAAGGGGCCGCTGCTGGAGGATATTTATCGCGCCGACAGGTCGCGATCGGACATGGAACAGGAGATAGTGCTCCATTGTCATAACGGCGGCAGCTACGATATTCATTACAGTATCACGCCGCTCAGTACGCTTGACGGCGATAAGATTGGTTCGGTTCTGGTTATCCAGGACGTTACCGAATCACGAAAAATGTTACGCCAGCTCAGCTACAGCGCAACGCATGACGCCCTCACCCATCTTGCCAACCGCGCCAGTTTTGAAAAGCAGCTTCAACAGCGCCTGCAAACAATACAGGAATCGCCTCAACATCATGCGCTGGTGTTTATCGATCTGGACCGTTTTAAAGCGGTTAACGACAGCGCGGGACATGCCGCCGGCGATGCCTTATTGCGCGAACTCGCGTCACTGATGCTCAGTATGCTTCGATCTGGCGATCTCCTGGCCCGTCTGGGTGGCGATGAGTTTGGCCTGTTGCTGCCGGATTGTAATAGTGACAGCGCGCGCTTTATCGTGACGCGGCTTATCAACGCCGTTAATGAATATCACTTTATGTGGGAAGGACGCCTGCATCGGATCGGCGCCAGCGCCGGGATCACAATGATAAATGAACATAACTGCCAGCTCACAGAGGTCGTGTCTCAGGCCGATATAGCCTGCTACGCCGCGAAAAATAGCGGTCGCGGCCGTCTGACCGTGTACGAACCGCAGCACGCATTAACCTCCTCAAAGGGAATGATGCCGCTGGAAGAACAGTGGCATATGATTAAAAATAACCACCTGCTAATGCTTGCCAGAAACGTCGCGCCGCCGCGTACGCCGGAGGCCACCAGCTTTTGGCTGGTCTCACTCAGGCTGTGGACCAGCGAAGGGGAAGTGATGGAAGAGCGCGCGTTCCGGGCAGGATTAGCCGACTCCGCGCTGCATCACGCGCTTGACCGACGGGTATTCCATGAGTTTTTCCACCATGCGGCGACCGCCGTCGCCAGCAAGGGATTAAGCGTTGCGCTGCCGCTGTCCGCCGCAGGATTATACAGCGCGACCCTTATTGATGAGCTGCTGGAACAACTGGAGCATAGCCCACTGCCGCCACGGTTATTACATCTGATTATCCCGGCTGACGTTATCGTTAAGCAGGCGCAGACCGCCGCTGCGACTCTGCGAAAACTGCGACAACGCGGCTGCCAGGTGATTCTCAGCCATGTCGGGCGCGATTTACAGCTGTTTAATTTACTGACCCCGCATATCGCTGATTATTTACTGCTGGATAGCGACCTTATCGCCAACGTTCATGAGAGTTTAATGGATGAAATGCTGACCTCGATCATCCAGGGACACGCCCAGCATCTGGACATCAAAACGCTCGCCGGGCCGGTACAAAACCCACAGGTGCTGGATACGCTCTCCCGTATTGGCGTGGATCTGATTTATGGCGACACTATCGCCGAAGCGCAACCGTTGGATTTGTTACTGAATACCAGCTATTTCGCTATCCATTGACGGTTGCCAGCCGTGGGTATACCAGATATGCAGTAGCGCGTAGGAACGCCACGGTTTCCAGCGCTCCGCGTAGCGACGGATCTGCGCGGCCGTCATCCCGGCGAAGCGCTGCTTAATTAAGTAATCGTCGGGCAAAAAGATATCTTTTGCCTGCCAACCGCGCAGGGCGAAATAGTTCGCCGTCCAGCGACCAATTCCCGGAAACGTTTGTAAATTTTTAACGCTCTGCTCAATATCCGGCGGCGCGGCGAGCGCCAGTTTTCCCGCCAGCGTCGCCTGCGCCAGATGAATCAGCGCTTCGGCGCGCCGCAGCGGCATCCCCAGAGCTTTAAGCGCCAGCGGATCGGCCAACGCCAGCGTTTCCGGACCGGGAAAACAGACATAATCGGGCGCATCCGGCAACGCCTCACCATAGCGGTGCGCCACTTTCGCCGTCAACTTTGCCGCCATCGCGACACTCACCAGTTGCCCCAGTATCGCCCGCACGCCTTGTTCAAACGTATCAACCGATCCCGGTAAACGCAGCCCCGGTCTGTCCTCGCCCAGTGGCCCCAGCACGGCGGCAACCTGCGCGGGCTGGCAGTCAAGATCAAACAGACGCGAAACCTTCGCCAGACACGCCGGCGCGACGGGAAGTAATCCGGCGCTCACGCTAACCTGCACAGTGTGGGTGGGCAGATGGGGCCTCACGCTGACCAGTCCGCGATGCTCGCCCACCACCAGGCTGCGCGCATAAAAGCCCTCGCCTACCGTTTCCACGCCGTCCACCGCACGCGCGGCAAGAAAGCCCAACATCCACGACCAGTCGTAAGGCGGCTGCCAGCTCAGGGTAAACATACTTTTCTCCTTTATTTGACCTTTCAGCATAAACGCTAATCGCACGTAACGCCTTGCTTTCATATTCCAGTTGTCGCCGCGACGACATTTCGCTAAAGTCACGCCCCTTCTTCACTGGCATGGGGATTTTAAGGTGTTTATAGGATTTGATTACGGTACGGCAAACTGCTCGGTCGCCATTATGCGCGACGGGCATCCACAGTTGCTGACAATGGAGAATAACAGCGCATTACTGCCGTCTATGCTGTGCGCGCCGACGCGCGAAGCGGTGAGCGAGTGGCTGTATCGCCATCATGATGTGCCGGCAACGGACGAAGAAACCCAGGCGCTGCTACGCCGCGCGATACGCTACAACCGCGAGGAAGATATTGAGGTTGGCGCGCAAAGCGTACAGTTTGGTCTGGCGTCGCTGGCGCACTATATTGACGATCCCCAGGAGGTCTGGTTTGTCAAATCGCCGAAATCCTTTTTAGGCGCCAGCGGCCTGAAACCGCAGCAGGTCGCGCTGTTTGAAGATTTGGTCTGCGCCATGATGGTACATATTCGTCATACGGCGCACAGCCAATTGCCGGAGGCCATTACCCAAGCGGTGATCGGTCGCCCGATCAACTTTCAGGGACTCGGCGGCGATGACGCGAACCGCCAGGCGCAGGGTATTCTGGAGCGGGCGGCAAAACGCGCCGGTTTTCAGGAGGTGGTATTCCAGTACGAACCGGTCGCGGCGGGCCTGGACTACGAGGCTACACTGCGGGAAGAGAAGCGTGTGCTGGTCGTGGATATTGGCGGCGGCACCACCGACTGCTCCATGCTGCTAATGGGGCCACAGTGGCGTCAGCGCGCCGATCGTGAAAACAGCCTGTTGGGGCACAGCGGTTGCCGCGTGGGCGGAAACGATCTGGATATCGCGCTGGCCTTTAAAAATCTGATGCCTTTGCTGGGCATGGGCGGCGAAACCGAAAAAGGCATCGCCCTGCCGGTGCTGCCGTGGTGGAACGCCGTTGCGATTAACGACGTCCCGGCGCAAAGCGATTTTTACAGTAGCGCGAATGGTCGTCTGTTGAACGATTTGGTTCGCAACGCGCGTGAAGCAGACAAGGTCGCGTTGCTGCTCAAGGTCTGGCGTCAGCGGCTTAGCTACCGCCTGGTACGCTGCGCGGAAGAGAGCAAAATCGCCCTTTCCGGCCAGGCGGATGTTACGGCGAGGCTGCCATTTATCAGCGACGACCTGGCGGTCGCTATCAGCCAGCAAGGACTGGAAGCGGCGCTGGATCAACCGCTGGCGCGTATTCTGGAACAGGTGCAACTGGCGCTGGACAGCGCGCAGGAAAAACCGGATGTCATCTATCTGACCGGCGGCAGCGCCCGTTCGCCATTGATTAAAAAAGCGCTTTCCGAACAGCTACCGGGCATACCCATCGCTGGCGGCGATGATTTCGGCTCCGTCACCGCAGGACTGGCGCGCTGGGCGGAGGTCGTTTTCCGCTAAGCGCCTCGCAAGCCCAGAGCTGATGGATTGACATTATTCTTGATGTGGCTTAACGTCAGGAGTGAGGGTAAGGGAGGATTCCTCCTCCCCCTGGTGTCTTAGTAAGCTGGTAGGCTAATCACTAAGAGTATCACCAGTATGATGACTACCTTCATCATAACCCTTTCCTTATTTTGGCCCCTTCCTCGGGAGGGGCTTTCCCGTTTCAGCGTCCTGCTGAAATCGGTGGCTTACCTTCATTGCCGTGCCGCCACTTTACCGCACTCCGGCGCGCTAACGATTTTCAGCGATGAGAGTTGCGTAGCGCCTCGCAAAGCGGGTCGCCATTCAGAATAATCCCGACCGTGTTCCATAATTCCTCCATTTTTCTCCCTTCCCTGCTGACTACAATAGAGGGAGCAACATTCCGCAAAACGTTTCAGGATGAGAAACTTATACCGATGAAAGGCAGTAATACTTTCCGCTGGGCAATAGCGATTGGGGTTGTAGTAGCCGCCGCCGCATTCTGGTTCTGGCATAACCGTAGCGAAAGCCCGACCGCCGCGCCGGGCGTCGCCGCGCAAGCGCCGCATACCGCCGCCGCAGGTCGCCGCGGTATGCGCGACGGCCCTCTGGCGCCGGTACAGGCCGCGACCGCGACCACGCAGGCCGTACCGCGCTATCTGAGCGGGCTGGGTACCGTGACCGCAGCGAATACCGTTACGGTACGTAGCCGCGTGGATGGTCAACTCATCGCCCTGCACTTTCAGGAAGGTCAGCAGGTCAACGC
Source organism: Salmonella sp. JXY0409-18 (assembly GCF_020268625.1). NCBI lineage: Bacteria > Pseudomonadati > Pseudomonadota > Gammaproteobacteria > Enterobacterales > Enterobacteriaceae > Salmonella > Salmonella sp. JXY0409-18. The sequence continues at coordinate 1,689,337 of NZ_CP084216.1, read as the reverse complement.
AGGCGATCTGCTGGCGCAAATCGATCCCAGCCAGTTTAAGGTCGCCCTGGCGCAGGCTCAGGGACAGTTGGCGAAAGATAACGCTACGCTGGCGAATGCGCGTCGTGATCTGGCGCGCTATCAGCAACTGGCAAAAACCAATCTGGTTTCCCGTCAGGAACTGGATGCGCAACAGGCGCTGGTCAACGAAACCCAGGGAACCATTAAAGCGGATGAAGCCAATGTCGCCAGCGCGCAGTTACAGCTCGACTGGAGTCGTATCACGGCCCCGGTCTCGGGACGCGTGGGTCTGAAACAGGTGGATGTCGGCAACCAGATTTCCAGCAGCGATACCGCCGGTATTGTCGTCATTACGCAAACGCACCCGATTGATCTCATTTTTACTCTGCCGGAAAGCGATATCGCGACCGTAGTTCAGGCACAGAAAGCGGGGAAAGCGCTGGTCGTAGAAGCCTGGGATCGGACTAACTCGCACAAATTGAGCGAAGGTGTGTTGCTCAGTCTGGACAACCAGATTGATCCCACGACGGGAACGATCAAAATTAAAGCGCGCTTTACCAATCAGGACGATACGCTGTTCCCCAATCAATTTGTGAACGCCCGGATGCTGGTCGATACCGAACAAAATGCCGTTGTGGTGCCTGCCGCGGCGGTGCAAATGGGCAATGAGGGCCACTTTGTGTGGGTGCTGAACGACGAAAATAACGTCAGCAAGAAGCGGGTAAAAATCGGTATTCAGGATAACCGAAACGTGGTGATCAGCGCAGGCTTGTCGGCAGGCGATCGCGTCGTTACCGATGGTATTGATCGGCTGACGGAAGGCGCAAAAGTCGAGGTCGTTGAGCCGCAAACCACCGTGGCGGATGAAAAATCCCCTTCCCGCCATGAAGGTCAAAAAGGAGCGCGCGCCTGATGCAGGTATTACCTCCGGGCAGCACGGGCGGCCCTTCGCGCCTGTTTATTCTGCGCCCCGTGGCCACCACTCTGCTGATGGCGGCGATTTTACTCGCCGGGATTATCGGCTATCGCTTCCTGCCCGTCGCCGCTTTGCCGGAGGTCGACTACCCCACTATTCAGGTTGTTACGCTCTACCCTGGCGCCAGCCCGGATGTCATGACCTCCGCCGTCACCGCGCCACTTGAGCGCCAGTTCGGCCAGATGTCAGGACTTAAGCAGATGTCGTCGCAAAGCTCCGGCGGCGCATCAGTGGTAACGCTACAGTTTCAGTTGACGCTGCCGCTGGACGTTGCCGAGCAGGAAGTACAGGCGGCGATTAACGCAGCCACCAATTTATTGCCTTCCGACCTGCCGAATCCGCCGATTTATAGCAAAGTCAACCCGGCGGACCCGCCGATTATGACGCTTGCCGTCACCTCAAACGCGATGCCGATGACCCAAGTAGAGGACATGGTAGAAACCCGCGTGGCGCAGAAGATCTCGCAGGTCTCCGGCGTCGGACTGGTGACGCTTGCCGGCGGGCAGCGCCCTGCGGTACGCGTAAAACTGAATGCTCAGGCTGTCGCCGCGCTCGGTCTGACCAGCGAAACGGTCCGTACCGCAATTACCGGCGCCAACGTCAACTCGGCGAAAGGCAGTCTGGATGGCCCCGAACGGGCGGTGACGCTTTCTGCTAACGATCAGATGCAGTCTGCCGACGACTACCGCAGGCTTATCATCGCGTATCAAAACGGCGCGCCGGTACGGTTGGGCGATGTCGCCACCGTCGAACAGGGGGCGGAAAATAGCTGGCTCGGCGCATGGGCGAATCAAGCGCCGGCTATCGTGATGAACGTTCAACGCCAGCCCGGCGCCAATATCATTGCGACAGCGGACAGCATTCGCCAGATGCTGCCCCAGCTTACCGAAAGCCTGCCGAAATCGGTGAAGGTCACGGTCCTGTCCGATCGCACCACCAATATTCGCGCTTCCGTGCGCGATACCCAGTTTGAACTGATGCTGGCGATCGCGCTGGTCGTCATGATTATCTATCTGTTTTTACGTAACATTCCCGCCACAATTATTCCCGGCGTCGCCGTACCGCTGTCGCTTATCGGCACCTTTGCGGTGATGGTGTTTTTGGATTTTTCCATTAATAACCTGACGCTGATGGCGCTCACTATCGCCACGGGTTTCGTGGTGGACGATGCGATTGTGGTGATCGAGAACATCTCGCGCTACATCGAAAAAGGAGAAAAACCGCTGGCGGCGGCGCTCAAAGGCGCGGGCGAAATCGGCTTTACCATTATTTCCCTCACCTTTTCCCTGATTGCGGTGCTGATCCCGTTGCTCTTTATGGGCGATATTGTTGGTCGACTGTTCCGCGAATTTGCGGTGACGTTGGCGGTAGCGATTTTAATCTCCGCCGTCGTCTCTTTGACGCTCACGCCCATGATGTGCGCGCGTATGCTCAGCCAGCAGTCTCTGCGTAAACAAAACCGCTTTTCCCGCGCCTGCGAGCGGATGTTTGACCGCGTGATCGCCAGCTACGGACGCGGATTAGCGAAAGTGCTCAACCATCCGTGGCTTACATTGAGCGTGGCATTCGCCACGCTCCTGCTCAGCGTTATGCTGTGGATAGTCATTCCGAAAGGGTTCTTTCCGGTACAGGATAACGGCATTATCCAGGGAACGCTGCAGGCGCCGCAATCGTCATCGTATGCCAGTATGGCGCAACGTCAGCGCCAGGTGGCGGAGCGGATATTACAGGACCCGGCGGTGCAAAGCCTGACGACTTTTGTTGGCGTAGACGGCGCTAACCCCACGCTCAATAGCGCGCGCCTGCAAATTAACCTCAAGCCGCTGGATGCGCGTGATGACCGCGTGCAGCAGGTGATCTCCCGGCTGCAAACCGCCGTGGCGACGATTCCCGGCGTGGCGCTGTATCTCCAGCCGACGCAGGATTTAACCATCGACACGCAGGTCAGCCGCACGCAGTATCAGTTTACCCTGCAGGCCACGACGCTCGATGCGCTCAGTCACTGGGTGCCAAAACTGCAGAACGCGCTACAGTCGTTACCACAGCTCTCTGAGGTAAGCAGCGACTGGCAAGATCGGGGATTAGCGGCCTGGGTGAATGTCGACCGCGACAGCGCCAGCCGTCTGGGTATCAGCATGGCGGATGTGGATAACGCGCTCTACAACGCGTTCGGGCAACGCCTGATTTCAACGATTTATACCCAAGCGAACCAGTACCGCGTCGTACTGGAACATAATACCGCCAGCACGCCGGGACTGGCGGCGCTGGAGACGATTCGCCTGACGAGCCGCGACGGCGGCACCGTACCGCTCAGCGCGATTGCCCGCATTGAGCAGCGCTTCGCTCCGCTCTCTATCAATCATTTAGATCAGTTCCCGGTTACGACATTTTCGTTTAACGTGCCGGAGGGCTATTCGCTCGGCGATGCGGTGCAGGCGATTCTCGATACGGAAAAAACGCTCGCCCTGCCAGCGGATATTACAACGCAGTTTCAGGGCAGTACGCTCGCCTTCCAGGCGGCGCTGGGCAGCACCGTCTGGCTTATTGTCGCCGCCGTGGTGGCGATGTATATCGTGCTCGGCGTGCTGTATGAGAGTTTTATCCATCCGATCACGATTCTCTCAACGCTGCCTACGGCGGGCGTCGGCGCGCTGCTGGCGCTGATCATCGCCGGTAGCGAGCTCGATATTATCGCCATTATCGGCATTATTTTGCTGATCGGCATCGTGAAGAAAAACGCCATCATGATGATTGACTTCGCCCTCGCCGCCGAACGCGAACAGGGGATGAGTCCGCGCGACGCTATCTTCCAGGCCTGTCTGCTGCGTTTTCGACCGATTCTGATGACCACGCTGGCGGCGTTGCTCGGGGCATTGCCATTAATGTTGAGTACCGGCGTTGGCGCGGAATTACGTCGCCCGTTGGGGATCGCAATGGTGGGCGGCCTACTGGTCAGCCAGGTATTAACTCTGTTTACCACACCGGTGATTTATCTCCTGTTTGACCGCCTGTCGCTGTACGTGAAAAGTCGCTTTCCGCGCCATAAAGAGGAGGCGTAGATGCGCTTTTTCGCCCTTTTCATCTACCGCCCGGTCGCCACCATTTTGATTGCCGCCGCCATTACGCTGTGCGGCATTCTGGGCTTCCGTCTGCTGCCGGTCGCCCCGCTGCCGCAGGTCGATTTCCCGGTGATTATGGTTAGCGCCTCGCTGCCGGGCGCCTCGCCGGAAACCATGGCTTCGTCGGTGGCGACGCCGTTGGAACGCTCTTTGGGACGCATTGCAGGCGTCAATGAAATGACTTCCAGCAGCTCGCTCGGCAGTACGCGCATTATTCTCGAATTTAATTTCGATCGTGATATTAACGGCGCGGCGCGCGACGTGCAGGCCGCCATTAACGCCGCGCAAAGCTTGTTGCCAGGCGGAATGCCCAGCCGCCCGACTTATCGCAAGGCCAACCCATCCGACGCGCCGATTATGATTTTAACGCTCACCTCGGAGAGCTGGTCACAGGGCAAACTGTATGATTTCGCCTCTACCCAACTGGCGCAAACCATCGCGCAAATTGACGGCGTCGGCGATGTTGACGTCGGCGGCAGCTCCCTGCCCGCAGTACGTGTAGGCTTAAACCCGCAGGCGCTCTTTAACCAGGGCGTCTCGCTGGATGAGGTCCGCGAAGCGATCGACAGCGCCAACGTACGCCGACCGCAAGGCGCAATTGAAGATAGCGTCCACCGCTGGCAAATCCAGACCAACGACGAACTGAAAACCGCCGCCGAATACCAGCCGCTGATTATTCACTATAACAACGGCGCGGCGGTACGCCTGGGCGACGTCGCCAGCGTCACCGACTCGGTGCAGGATGTCCGTAACGCCGGGATGACGAACGCTAAACCCGCTATTTTGTTGATGATCCGCAAGCTGCCGGAGGCCAACATTATTCAGACGGTCGACGGCATCCGGGCAAAACTGCCGGAACTGCGGGCAATGATCCCCGCCGCTATCGATTTACAAATCGCCCAGGATCGTTCGCCGACGATTCGCGCATCGCTGCAAGAGGTAGAAGAGACGCTGGTTATCTCTGTCGCGCTGGTGATCCTGGTGGTGTTTTTATTCCTGCGTTCCGGGCGCGCCACGCTAATCCCCGCCGTCGCCGTTCCCGTTTCGCTCATCGGCACCTTCGCCGCCATGTATCTGTGCGGCTTCAGCCTCAACAATCTGTCGCTGATGGCGCTGACTATCGCGACCGGATTTGTCGTTGATGATGCCATTGTGGTGCTGGAAAATATCGCCCGCCATCTGGAGGCGGGAATGAAACCTTTGCAGGCGGCATTACAGGGTACGCGGGAAGTCGGGTTTACGGTCATCTCCATGAGTCTGTCGCTGGTGGCGGTATTTCTGCCGCTGCTGTTAATGGGCGGCCTGCCAGGGCGATTATTACGGGAATTCGCCGTTACCCTCTCGGTGGCGATTGGCATTTCGCTGGTGGTCTCGCTCACGCTGACGCCGATGATGTGCGGCTGGATGCTTAAATCAAGCAAACCGCGCACCCAACCGCGTAAACGGGGCGTTGGCCGTTTGCTGGTCGCCTTGCAACAGGGTTACGGCACGTCGTTAAAATGGGTGCTTAACCATACGCGTCTTGTCGGTGTGGTTTTTCTTGGCACCGTTGCGCTGAACATCTGGCTTTATATCGCCATCCCTAAAACATTCTTTCCGGAGCAGGACACCGGCGTGTTGATGGGCGGTATTCAGGCTGACCAGAGCATCTCTTTCCAGGCCATGCGCGGCAAGCTGCAGGATTTTATGAAAATTATTCGCGACGATCCGGCGGTGAATAATGTCACTGGTTTTACCGGCGGCTCGCGGGTGAATAGCGGCATGATGTTTATTACGCTGAAGCCGCGCGGCGAACGCAAAGAGACGGCGCAGCAAATCATTGACCGACTGCGGGTCAAACTGGCAAAAGAACCCGGCGCCAGGCTGTTTCTGATGGCGGTACAGGATATTCGCGTCGGCGGGCGGCAGGCTAACGCCAGTTACCAATATACGTTGCTGTCTGACTCCCTGGCGGCGCTGCGCGAGTGGGAGCCGAAAATACGCAAAGCGCTCTCGGCCCTGCCGCAACTGGCGGACGTAAACTCCGACCAGCAGGATAATGGCGCGGAGATGAACCTTATCTACGACCGCGACACCATGTCACGGCTGGGTATTGATGTTCAGGCCGCAAACAGTCTGTTAAATAATGCTTTCGGCCAGCGGCAAATTTCCACCATTTATCAGCCGATGAACCAGTATAAAGTGGTGATGGAAGTCGATCCGCGCTATAGCCAGGATATCAGCGCGCTGGAGAAAATGTTCGTTATCAACCGTGACGGAAAAGCGATTCCCCTCTCTTATTTCGCCCAATGGCGGCCCGCCAATGCGCCGCTGTCGGTGAACCATCAGGGATTGTCCGCGGCGTCCACGATTGCCTTTAACCTGCCGACCGGCACATCGTTATCGCAGGCGACGGAGGCCATTAATCGCACAATGACGCAGCTTGGCGTCCCCCCGACGGTACGCGGCAGTTTTTCCGGAACGGCGCAAGTCTTCCAGCAGACCATGAATTCACAGCTTATTTTGATAGTGGCGGCGATCGCTACCGTCTACATTGTGCTGGGGATACTGTACGAAAGCTACGTCCATCCACTGACCATTCTCTCTACTCTGCCATCGGCGGGCGTTGGGGCGCTTCTGGCGCTGGAACTCTTCAATGCCCCTTTCAGCCTAATCGCCCTGATAGGGATCATGCTATTAATTGGCATTGTGAAGAAAAACGCCATTATGATGGTCGATTTTGCGCTTGAAGCGCAACGAAGCGGCGGCCTGACGCCGGAACAAGCCATTTTCCAGGCCTGCTTGTTACGCTTCCGTCCAATAATGATGACCACGCTGGCGGCGCTGTTCGGCGCACTGCCATTGGTGTTATCTGGCGGAGACGGTTCGGAATTACGGCAGCCGCTGGGGATAACCATTGTCGGCGGTTTGGTCATGAGCCAGCTCCTGACGCTCTATACCACGCCGGTGGTGTACCTCTTTTTCGATCGTCTGCGGCGGCGTTTTTCGCGTAAAAATAGCAAACCGGTAGTAGAAATATGACAGAACTTCCTGACAACACCCGCTGGCAACTCTGGATTGTGGCATTCGGCTTTTTTATGCAGTCGCTGGATACCACCATCGTCAACACTGCGCTGCCCTCCATGGCGAAAAGCCTGGGGGAAAGCCCGCTGCATATGCACATGGTAGTGGTGTCATATGTTCTTACCGTCGCCGTAATGCTCCCCGCCAGCGGCTGGCTGGCAGATAAAATCGGCGTGCGTAATATCTTCTTTGCCGCCATTGTGCTGTTCACGCTGGGTTCGCTGTTTTGCGCCCTCTCCGGCACGCTTAATCAACTGGTATTAGCGCGGGTTTTACAAGGCGTAGGCGGCGCGATGATGGTACCGGTCGGACGCCTGACGGTCATGAAAATCGTGCCGCGCGCGCAATATATGGCGGCGATGACCTTCGTCACCCTACCGGGACAGATCGGGCCGTTACTCGGCCCCGCGCTGGGCGGGGTGCTGGTGGAATATGCTTCATGGCACTGGATCTTTCTGATCAATATCCCGGTGGGAATTGTCGGCGCTATTGCAACCTTTATGCTGATGCCAAACTACACCATAGAGACCCGGCGCTTTGATCTGCCGGGGTTCCTGCTGTTAGCTATCGGCATGGCGGTACTCACGCTGGCGCTGGATGGTAGTAAAAGCATGGGGATTTCGCCCTGGACATTAGCCGGACTTGCTGCGGGCGGCGCGGCAGCCATTCTGCTCTATCTCCTCCATGCCAAAAAAAACTCAGGCGCGTTATTCAGCCTGCGATTGTTCCGCACGCCCACGTTTTCACTGGGGTTGCTGGGCAGTTTTGCCGGGCGTATCGGCAGCGGTATGCTGCCGTTTATGACGCCGGTCTTTTTGCAAATTGGTCTTGGTTTTTCACCGTTTCATGCCGGTTTGATGATGATCCCCATGGTGCTGGGCAGCATGGGAATGAAGCGGATTGTGGTGCAGATAGTTAACCGTTTTGGCTATCGTCGGGTTCTGGTGGCGACCACGCTCGGACTGGCATTGGTTAGCCTGTTGTTTATGTCGGTCGCGCTGCTCGGCTGGTATTATCTCCTGCCGCTGGTACTGCTTTTGCAGGGAATGGTGAACTCGGCGCGCTTTTCTTCCATGAACACCTTAACGCTAAAAGACCTTCCCGATACGCTGGCCAGCAGCGGCAATAGCTTATTATCGATGATTATGCAGCTCTCGATGAGTATTGGCGTCACTATTGCCGGAATGCTGCTGGGTATGTTTGGCCAACAGCATATCGGGATAGACAGTAGCGCCACACATCACGTCTTTATGTACACCTGGTTATGTATGGCGGTTATTATCGCGCTACCGGCGATAATTTTTGCCCGCGTGCCGAACGATACACAGCAAAACATGGTCATTTCACGGCGTAAAAGGAGCCTGTAATGAAAGTCTGGCGGCCCGGAATCACCGGCAAGCTGTTTCTGGCGATTTTCGCCACCTGCATCGTGCTGCTGATCAGTATGCATTGGGCCGTGCGCGTCAGTTTTGAACGCGGATTTATTGACTATATCAAACACGGCAACGAGCAGCGGCTACAAATGCTGGGCGATGCGCTGGGCGACCAGTACCAGCAACACGGCAACTGGCGTTTTTTACGCAACAACGATCGCTTCGTTTTCCAGATTCTGCGTTCATTTGAGCATGACAACGACCGGGATAAACCCGGCCCCGGTATGCCGCCGCACGGTTGGCGCACCCAGTTCTGGGTCGTCGATCAAAATGGCCGGGTGCTGGTCGGCCCACGCGGTCCGGTGCCGCATGACGGTACTCGCCGCCCCATTCTGGTCAATGGCGTCGAAGTCGGCGCGATTATCGCCTCTCCTGTCGAGCGGCTGACGCGCAATACGGATATTAATTTTGATATGCAGCAGCGGCGCGCCAGTTGGATGATCGTGGCATTATCAACGTTGCTGGCCGCGCTGGCGACATTTTTGCTGGCGCGTGGCCTGCTCGCCCCGGTCAAACGGTTGGTCGAGGGTACGCACAGACTGGCGGCGGGGGATTTTACCACGCGCGTGACCCCAACCAGCGCCGATGAGCTGGGAAAACTGGCGCAGGACTTTAACCAGCTTGCCAGCACGCTGGAAAAAAATCAGCAGATGCGCCGCGACTTTATGGCGGATATTTCCCACGAACTGCGCACGCCGCTGGCGGTATTGCGCGGCGAACTGGAAGCCATTCAGGATGGCGTTCGCCAGTTCACGCCAGAATCGGTTACCTCCCTACAGGCGGAAGTCGGTACGCTTACCAAACTGGTTGACGACCTGCATCAGCTTTCGTTGTCTGACGAGGGCGCGCTGGCTTACCAAAAAACGACCGTCGATCTTGTTCCCCTGTTGGAAGTCGCTGGCGGCGCGTTCAGAGAACGCTTTACCAGCCGGGGGCTAACGCTACATTACGCGTTGCCGGATAGCATGACCGTCTTCGGCGACCCGGATCGCCTGATGCAACTGTTTAATAATCTGCTGGAAAACAGTCTGCGCTACACCGACAGCGGCGGCGGCCTGCATATTTCCGCCGAACAACGCGATAAATCATTATTCCTGACCTTTGCCGATTCTGCACCGGGCGTCAGCGATGAACAGTTACAAAAGCTTTTTGACCGTTTTTACCGCACGGAAGTGTCCCGTAACCGCGCCAGCGGCGGTTCTGGACTGGGGCTGGCGATATGCGTCAATATTGTACACGCGCATAACGGTCATCTTCACGCCGCTCATTCGCCTTTTGGCGGGGTTAGCATTACAGTAGAGTTACCGCTGGATCGCGATTTACAGAGAGAAGTATGACTGAATTACCCATTGATGAAAACACGCCGCGCATTTTGATTGTTGAAGATGAACCCAAGCTGGGACAGCTGCTTATTGACTACTTACGCGCGGCAAGTTACGCCCCCACGCTCATCAATCATGGCGACAAGGTACTGCCGTATGTGCGTCAAACGCCGCCGGATCTGATCCTGCTGGATCTGATGCTGCCGGGTACCGATGGTCTGACGCTATGCCGGGAGATTCGCCGTTTTTCCGACATCCCCATTGTGATGGTCACGGCCAAAATCGAAGAGATCGACCGGCTGCTTGGGCTGGAAATCGGCGCCGATGATTATATCTGTAAGCCTTACAGCCCGCGCGAAGTCGTGGCCCGCGTGAAAACCATTTTGCGCCGCTGTAAACCGCAGCGCGAACTCCAGCAGCAGGATGCCGAAAGCCCGTTAATGATTGATGAAAGCCGCTTTCAGGCCTCCTGGTGTGGTAAAGCGCTGGATTTAACCCCCGCTGAATTCCGTCTGCTAAAAACCTTATCGCTTGAACCGGGTAAAGTTTTTTCCCGCGAGCAGTTGTTAAACCACCTCTACGACGACTACCGTGTGGTGACCGATCGTACTATCGACAGCCACATTAAAAACCTGCGCCGTAAACTGGAATCGCTGGATGCCGAACAGTCATTTATACGCGCGGTCTACGGGGTGGGATATCGCTGGGAAGCGGATGCGTGTCGCCTGGTATAATGATTATTGGCATAACAATAACAAGGTCGTAAGACGATATTTTCCGCCAACGCTATTCTGGCGGAATTAACACACTGTCCTCTTTCCTTTGGCCGAGCGGTATCCCGAAAACCACGACGAACGCGATCGGAGACAATAAATTATTTGGCCGCTCTTTTTAGTTTACCGATATACTGTGAGTAGTTTTTTAAACTTATTGCGCATTAATTCATTAAGTGAATCTAAAAATACATAAACATAATACCAGCTTAATTATACATGGATTTTTATGACAGAAACGTCATCTCACCGCTATAAACCACGCAATATAATAAATGCGCCAAATGTAAAATCGTCTATTTTTTCCCGGAGCCAACAACGCGGCGACAGCGAAAATATCCAGCGCTGGTTAAGCAACCATTTTTATCGTTGGATCATTGGTGACTTTCCTCACGTTTATCCTGTGCGCTCCGTCGCCGATTATGCCGTTTATTTTAGCGCTGATGCAGAAATCCCCGCCTGGCTGGTGCCAAAGCTGGGTGGCGATGAGCGCTTTTACTACCTTAACGTTCAGCACCCGCAACTCGTGGCAATGGAAAGAGATTTAGTGGAATTTCTTTCGCGTCAGGAAGGAACGCGGCTGGAAACTAAACTGCAGCGCATCAACTGCTTTACCGTGCTGGCAATGCGCGAAGCGGAGCATCAAAAAATGCAGCGCCTGCGTGAACAAGGTTGGTATCCCTCCAACAGCGAAGCGCTAAAACCGGTGATGGCGGTGAATAACGGTGTACTGGTTGAGCTTGATGCAACAAACCCCGGCCTGCGCAGTGAGATGGCGTATGAATCCTGGCATATGCAACACTGCGTCGGAGATTTTGATAATAAAGGCGCGCTTTCCGGCGGCTACGGCGATTACTACGCCCGGCAAATTGAACAACAAAAACTTCGCCTGTTTAGCCTGCGCGACGGCAATAATATTCCCCACGTCACAATAAGCCTGGTGGTTGGTAATAACGGCCTGAGCATTGATCAGATTAAAGGTAAGCAAAATCGCCATCCTATTAAGAAATATGCTAACGATGTTTTATCTCTGTTACGCCATCTGCAACCACTTCCTGAGCGCCACGCCGATTGCGAAGAGATGGGAATAGTTTATGAAGCAACGCCGGAATATTCAGGTTGGAAATTTATTACTCATATTCATGACCTCAATTTTCTGCTCAATGTGCTGCATGACAATTTTCATTTAATGGAGCACTTCCCTACGCCTCCGGTGGCTTTACAGTGGCTGCTGCTGCACAGCGCCCCGGAGGCGCTGCGCTATCTTCAGGTTGTTGATCCTAACGTGGCGACGGCTGCGGAAATGCTGTTTCCACGGCATGAATGGCACCCTACGCTTGCCGGAAAAAACACCAGTAGTGAACCTTTCGAAATTGAAAGCCTGACGCTACAAACCACGCGCTATCTTTCTGCAACCAGGGAGGAGCGCTAATGTTCTGGATTGTTCTTATTATTGCCGCCCTATTTTTTAGCTGGCGCAACTACAAAAAAAACAAACCGCTGATTGCGGCCCGTATCGCCGAGGAGAAAGAAAAAGATCGCCTGAAGGATCTGCGTCGCGATACCCGGCGGCGGCAATGGGCGCTGGCGCTAGCTGATATCCTCGCCCGGCGCAACGGGCTACCGATCAAAGGCGTTGAGCTGGTCTTCAAACTTGACGATGACAAACGCCGCTATCTGGCACAGCAGGTAAAAAAAGAGCTGGGCTTGAGCGAAAATCTCGACGATGCAGCGTTACGCCACAAGGTTGAGGATATCTTACGCCGCTGGCCTGCGGGCATCGGCAGCTCGCCGCGCACGTTTTACCATTATCTGGCGGCCCAGGGACAGGTCCGCGACGCGCTGGCATTCGACTGCATGCGCACCGCCTTCCTGACCCGCTGTATCGCCGGGCTCGGCTGGTGTGATGAAAATCAGGCCTGGCTGGTGTTGTTACTTAACGCCCAGCGCGCTCAGGACTGTTTTGATTCCTGGGAGGATTACGCCACCGCCTACGTTCGCGCACGCCGGGTATGGCTCACGCTACGTGACACGCCAACAGCGCCTGCCGGACGGGATTTACAGGAAGCCACCCATTATCTGCAAGACCCTGTCAGCCGCTGGCGACAACTGCCGTGGAATGAATTCAAAATTTTCGAGCCGATTTAAAGGACGCTTTATGGAACAGGATGATCGTCTGCTCAACGCTATGTTTGAGATGTGCAACCACAAAAATCCCCTCAATGACGGGCAACGCGAATGGCATATCGCCGATATTCCCGGCCTGCTGCGCGAAGAACGCTATGACGAACTGGACGAACGCTACAACCAGGCGCTGACGGAGAGCTTTACCAGCCGCGAAGCGGAAAAGCGCTATTTCTTCGCCTGGAATCAAATGGACAACCCTTTTTACGATATGGACACGCTGGTTGAGGCCGGGCCGCAAGGATTAGCGCTGATCAAAAACTGGCAGCGCGCCCGCCCCCGCTCTACTCACGCCTGGCTTGCCGAGGCGCAATACTGGAATCACCGTGCGTGGCTGTATCGCAGCTATGGCTGGGCGAGAGAAACCACCCGAGCGATGTGGATCTGCGCTGCCGCCTGCAACGAACGGATGGTCATCGCCGCGCTCAATGCTATCGACTGTGAACCGCGCCAGTGGATGGCGGCGGCCCTGACCAGCACCAACTCAAAAGTCTTCGGCCAGCCCGACTGGCTGGTTGAGTTCCTCGTGGGCGCGGATGTTGCCGGGCAGCCATTAATGGAGGATCTGGCTGAATATCATCGCCATTCACCGCAGGAGGTGGACGCGCTGATGGCCCATTCCGGGCTGTCGTTTGCCGACGCGGTTTGCCCAAATTTGCCGCGCCCGTCCGTATTGCCGGAGTGCGATGACGATGCCGGGCAAAAATACTGGCTCGCCGTCTGCCTGGCTATTTTCCCGACGGCATTTTACGTGCTGGATGAATATATCCCGTTTCGTATGCCACGCTGGAGAGGGTCTCACGAGGAGATCCGCGAATTTCTGGAATCAAGCGTATGCGATCACCTTTCTGCCGCAGAACGTGAACATCTGGAGCTATTAATCTGGTGGGACGATCACCGCGATCTGCGCATCAAAGAGGTTGACTCCCCGGCAGAACAGGAACGTATTATCGCCAAAGCCGAAGAGATTAGCCTGCGAGCGCATATCCAGGAATCTCGCCACAACGCGCTGGAGTGGCTGCGGGTCTGCTATAGCGATCTGGACGATAATGACGCGCTCTGGCGAACCCTTCAGCGTTCGATCGTGGAAAAAGTTAAGCTCAACAATTACTTCTCTGATGACACGATAAAGTTCGCCCTGCGCGATTTTCCTGACACCTGGTGGATGTATAATTTTCTCTGTCAGAATGCGCAGCAAACGGAATTCGCAGTGCCGAAAATCCGTCGTGGCTACTTTCAGTACGCCGGGCTATTGGGTTTCGAAAAGGATGAGGCGCAAGGCCTCGCCTGGCTCGATAGCGTCGCCGACATTCAATATAACCATAACTGGCGGGCGGCGATTAAAAATTTCGACTGGTTCGGGCTCCCGGAACATTTCGTGCCGCTGGCAGAGCTGGGCGCGCAAAGAAATATACCCGCCGCGCTAAACCTGCTGGGCCTTGAACACAATAATAAAGAGAACAACGGCCTACTACCTTACGATCCTGCCATCGCGTTAGGGTATTTTCAGCGCGCGGCGGAGATTTTGCACCGGCAGTTAGCGCTGCGCGAGAGCACCCCGTACAAATTAATAGATAACGGAGGCTATACCGACTATGAAAATGACCTGAAAAATATTCATTTCAGCATTGGCATCTGCAACCAGCGTCTGAGTAAACAAGAACTTGATACCGAAAAACGTTCCGCTTATGAAAAAGAACTGCTCGATAATCTCTGGCTGGCGCATCAGTTCGGGCATAAAGAAGCCTGGGGCTTGTTCCTGCTGAATATTTTTGAAGTGAAGGATATTACGCTGGCGCATAAGCATCTGGAACTAGTGCAACAAGAGGCCAACAAAGGCACGCTACATGCTATGGTGACCCTATCGCGCCTGCACGGTAATAAATACGATCGAACGCTGTTTAATATGAAGCTAAGCGCACGCTGGGCGCATTTTGCCTTCACGCTTTACCCGGATAATGAAATCGTTATGGACTGTCTGGACCACCTGCATTTCGATTCTTTCTGGAAACGCTTTCGTTTCGCCTGGTATACCGTCCGCATCCCGAATTCAGAGCTGCCGGGACAGGTCAACTCAATGGTGTAAGGTGGTTTACTCCCCTCTCCCACGGCGCTACAATGCCCGCCCTTAAAGTGAGGACTCTCCTCCAGCCGCCTCATCAGGTGAGGCGGATCTGACCTGTCATCAGAACGAGAAAATGATGTTTAAACCAGAACTCCTTTCGCCGGCGGGAACGCTGAAAAATATGCGTTACGCTTTCGCTTACGGTGCCGATGCCGTCTATGCGGGCCAACCGCGCTACTCTTTACGCGTGCGTAATAACGAATTCAATCACGAAAATTTGCAGCTTGGCATCAACGAAGCCCACGCGCTCGGAAAAAAATTCTACGTGGTGGTGAACATCGCCCCGCATAATGCCAAGCTCAAAACCTTTATCCGTGACCTGAAACCCGTCGTCGAGATGGGCCCGGATGCGCTGATCATGTCCGATCCAGGGTTGATTATGCTGGTACGCGAGCACTTCCCGGCAATGCCGATTCACCTGTCGGTACAGGCTAATGCCGTAAACTGGGCGACGGTAAAATTCTGGCAGCAGATGGGGCTGACCCGTGTGATTCTCTCCCGCGAGCTGTCGCTGGAAGAGATTGAGGAAATTCGCCAGCAGGTGCCGGATATGGAAATAGAAATTTTCGTCCACGGCGCGCTATGCATGGCCTATTCCGGCCGCTGCCTGCTTTCCGGCTACATCAATAAACGCGATCCGAATCAGGGCACCTGCACCAATGCCTGCCGTTGGGAATATAACGTGCAGGAAGGAAAAGAAGACGTTGTCGGCAACATCGTGCATAAGCACGAACCGATTCCGGTACAGAACGTTGAGCCGACGCTCGGTATCGGCGCGCCGACGGATAAAGTGTTTATGATAGAAGAGGCCCAAAGACCGGGCGAATACATGACCGCGTTCGAAGACGAGCATGGCACCTATATCATGAACTCAAAAGATTTGCGCGCTATCGCCCACGTGGAGCGCCTGACGAAAATGGGCGTCCACTCGCTGAAAATCGAAGGCCGCACCAAATCCTTTTATTACTGCGCCCGTACCGCGCAGGTCTACCGTAAGGCCATCGACGACGCCGCCGCGGGTAAACCCTTCGACCCTACGCTGCTGGAAACGTTGGAAGGTCTGGCTCATCGCGGCTATACCGAAGGTTTCCTGCGTCGCCATACGCACGACGATTACCAGAATTACGAGTACGGGTACTCCGTTTCCGAACGCCAGCAATTTGTCGGCGAGTTCACCGGCGAGCGTAAAGGCCAACTGGCGGCCGTGGCGGTGAAAAATAAATTCTCCGTTGGCGATAGTCTGGAGCTGATGACACCGCAGGGAAATATCAATTTCACCCTGGAACAGATGGAGAACGCCAAAGGCGACGCTATGCCGGTGGCGCCTGGCGATGGCTATACCGTCTGGATGCCCGTCCCGCAGGACGTTACGCTGGATTACGCACTATTGATGCGTAATTTCTCAGGCGAATCAACGCGTAACCCCCATGCCAAGTAGTTAATTGCGGTTATTTTTTCATGGCGGGAAGATTCTTAGAAATTGATCACATACCGCTTCGCTCAATGCGGGTATTATTCAACGCGCTGAAAAACATAACCCATAAATGCTAGCTGTACCAGGAACCACCTCCTTGGCCTGCGTAATCTCCCTTACGCAGGCTTATTTTTTGCATATAATCAATAAAAAAGTGGTACTTCCCGCCATATCCAAAAATTGACCACACTAACCAAAGCGCAAATGGGCGCTTTGGTTTAGAGACCTCCCCTATCCATTGCCAGCCAGCAAGTCACAATCCTCCCCGCATCCGGTCAGACTCAGGGCTTGGCATTCTGACGTTTACGTTTAAAATCAGTGAATTAAATCAAGAACTACTTTGTGCGAACTTATACAAAAAGTTTCCAGGTTATTAAATTAAGGTTAAAAACCGATAATTTAAGCGTGTAAAGTTATGGCACGTTTTAATGCCGCTTTTACAAGGATTAAAATAATGTTTTCCCGGATTAGAGGTTTGATTTCATGTCAAAGTAATACTCAAACCATCGCACCTACGCTCAGTCCACCTTCATCAGGCCATGTAAGTTTTGCCGGGGTTGATTATCCTCTATTACCACCAGATCACCAAACACCCTTCCCACCGTCACGTATAATCGGTATCCAGAGTTATTCCTTTATCCTGTAAAATGTGATACAGATTCTCCATTGATCTAATAACTACCTCAATTTCACATTCAAGTTTCTCTACAGAACTTTCATTGAGTGAGAAGTTGAGAGCCAGTAATAATGATTGTGAGTTATTATCATAACACAAATGTGGTCCATTATTCTCTGCAAACCATAAATTAGCATTGAGAAATTCAAAAGCAAGATTATTATTATCCGGAGGTCTTCCGCAAAAACCGTATATCATTATATACTCGCTATTAGTGCTTGTTAGTAAGATACGGTAACGGTTATCTATAATAAATGAGCATAATCTGTTTTCGTCAAAGGCAATTGAATCGGAATTTAATTTTAGTGAAAACTGTCTTAATAAGCGATCGGCTCTTGAATACATAACACCCCATACTCTATTTAAAGAGTTTCTATATAAGTCATAAGCCTCTTGTCTGGACGCTTAACACCCCGTGTCATCGTCGGAATTCATCTTTTCCCTATGACTTGCTGTGTTTGCTCATTTATGGCCAGGCTGGCCGGGTTCTGATGCCATTTGCGCTAAGGTATAGTCCGGCGCATATTCCCATCATACCAATTCCCCCCATGCCAAGCGATGCGCCTAAAACCGTCAGAGCGGTAGTATATGCAGCACCACTACTGACACTGGCGACAGCCCCTGAGCATACCCCACTGAAAACACTTGTAAACAATGCCGAGGTTCCCAGACACATTAAACATCTGGGTTTATTGCCGTAAGCGTTAAACTCAACGATTTCAGCTACTGGTTTTTCGTCATTACCCCGTTCAGAAGGAGGGAGCAATGGCGTTTGCGCATTCACGCCTGAAGTGACATTCATATAAACCTCTTCATACACATGCCTGTTTATGTTTATGAGAAAAGCGGTACCTCAGGCACAACTATAAGACACCGCGCTAAGTCATCATCTAAATAGGTTTTATTTGATAACAAGAATAGTGTACTGCTAATAGTGCGTCTTGTTCCTGCCAAAGCAGTCTAAAGAACATTTCGATTTTATGCTATTAAAAAGTATGTTTGGTAATAAATATCAGGTTTTTATCTGATATTATGGTGTTTGAAATTAATACTGATAACTGACGTATGTTCGTCTTGTTAATCCTCCGTTTCGTTATTAAAGGCGCTATATCGGAAAGCGTCTGACTCCCCCTTGTGGTTTCCCTGCACTCTCACAAGCGCTACTCAATGCGCATACCGGCATCTCTCTTGTCGCCATTTGTCTTAAACCATGCTTCGCTTACCGCTGCGTACAGCAGGAAGAAAAACGGTAAAGCAATAAGTGCGCAACATTTCAATTTTCATCCTGTTCTGACCTCGCTTTTTCATTTCTGCTATACACTTTCTGGAGATTGTTGTTCAACCTATTAAGGCATAACGGATGGCTAACTTTCCCGCCAGCTTACTGATACTCAATGGCAAAAGCGCTGATAACCAGCCGCTACGTGAGGCCATTACTCTCCTTCGCGACGAAGGCATACAGATTCACGTTCGGGTAACCTGGGAAAAAGGCGACGCGCAGCGTTACGTTGATGAAGCCCGTAGACTGGGCGTTGAAACGGTGATTGCCGGCGGCGGAGACGGTACCATTAATGAAGTGTCGACCGCGCTCATCCAGATCCGCGACGGCGTAGCCCCTGCACTGGGCCTTTTGCCGCTCGGCACTGCCAACGATTTTGCCACCAGCGCCGGTATTCCTGAAGCGCTGGACAAAGCGCTGAAACTGGCGATTGCCGGAAACGCGATGGAAATTGATATGGCCAGGGTCAATGATAAAACCTGTTTTATCAATATGGCGACGGGCGGTTTTGGCACCCGCATTACCACTGAAACGCCGGAAAAACTCAAGGCCGCGTTGGGCGGCGTCTCCTATCTTATCCACGGTCTGATGAGAATGGATACGCTGACCCCTGACCGCTGCGAAATACGTGGCGAAAACTTTCACTGGCAGGGAGATGCGCTGGTGATCGGCATCGGCAACGGTCGTCAGGCCGGCGGCGGGCAGCAATTATGTCCCACCGCGCTGATTAACGACGGACTGTTACAGCTACGGATTTTTACCGGCGAAGAGCTGCTGCCGGCGCTGTTTTCCACACTCACGCAGTCAGATGACAATCCGAATATTATTGACGGCGCCTCGGCGTGGTTTGATATTCATGCGCCGCATGAAATCACGTTTAATCTGGATGGCGAACCACTCAGCGGACAAGAATTTCATATTGAGGTGCTACCTGGCGCATTACGCTGTCGGCTGCCGCCAGACTGCCCGTTGCTACGTTAATAACACCTGTCGCTGGCCGGATGCGCTCACATCCGGCTTTTCTTCGTTAAACTCAGGCGATGGTGACTTTGCTATCCAGATAGACATCCTGTACGGCGTTAATCAACTTCACGCCATCAGCCATCGATTTCTTAAAGGCTTTACGTCCCAGAATTAGCCCCATTCCACCGGCTCGTTTGTTGATCACCGCGGTACGAACCGCGTCGCCGAGATCAGTATCGCCGCCGTCCGCGCCGCCGGAGTTGATAAGCCCGGCGCGTCCCATATAGCAGTTCGCCAACTGGTAACGAACCAAATCAATCGGGTTATCGCTGGTCAGTTTGCTGTACACGCGATCGTCGGTATAGCCGAAGTTGACCGCTTTATAACCGCCATTATTCTCGGCCATTTTCTGTTTCACAATATCCGCACCAATCGTAGCGGCCAGATGGTTGGCTTGCCCCGTCAGGTCAGCAGATACATGGTAATCGACGCCGTCTTTTTTAAAGGAAGAATTACGCAGGTAAGCCCACAATACGGTCACCATACCCAGCTCATGCGCACGCTCAAAAGCGGCGGAGATCTCTTCAATCTGGCGACGAGACTGTTCCGAACCGAAATAGATCGTCGCGCCTACCGCCACGGCGCCCATATTAAACGCCTGCTCAACGCTGGCGTACAGGGTCTGATCGTACTCTGTCGGATAGCTCAATGTTTCGTTGTGATTCAGTTTGACCAAAAACGGAATACGGTGCGCATAACGCCGTGAAACCGAGGCCAGTACGCCGTAGGTAGAGGCCACGCAGTTACAGCCGGCCTCAATCGCCAATTCAACAATGTTTTTTGGATCAAAGTAGCGCGGGTTGGCCGCAAAAGAAGCGCCGGCGGAGTGCTCCACTCCCTGATCGACGGGCAGTATCGAAAGGTATCCTGTTCCCGCCAGGCGACCAGTATTATAGAGCGTCTGCATATTACGCAGAACGGCTGGTGGACGATTATTGTCAATCATCACCCGGTCAACGTAATCCTTGCCGGGTAGATAAAGCTGATCGGAAGGAATGGTCATACAACGATGCTGTAAAAGGCTGTCGGCGTCTTTGCCAAGCAACTGCGCAATATCAGTCATAGCTATGCTCCCGTAAGTTCCGATAAGGTATCGGAAGGTGAATAGTCCTGCCCCGCAGATTGCGGGTCGCAATAAGCCTGGTACTGACCGACCATTTTTGCCAACTTTAGCGCATTTTTTCGGCGCTATCTGCTGACTCGATTCACGTCCGAAAAAGTGTTAGATCGGTCAAAATTAATGCTCAATGGTATTTAAAAGGTATTATTAAATGGTATTGTCGTGGCGTACCTTACCTGTCATGAAGGATTCAAAAATGAAAACGACCTTTAAACTGTCGTTCATGATGTTCGTGGAGTGGTTTATCTGGGGCGCCTGGTTCGTCCCCCTGTGGCTATGGCTAAATAAAAGCGGGTTTTCCGCCGGTGAAATAGGCTGGTCTTATGCCTGTACCGCCATTGCGGCGATCCTGTCGCCGATTCTGGTCGGCTCCGTTACCGACCGTTTTTTCTCGGCGCAAAAAGTCCTGGCGGTACTGATGTTTGCAGGCGCCGTGCTGATGTATTTCGCGGCGCAGCAAACCACCTTTGCCGGATTCTTTCCGCTGCTTCTGGCCTATTCATTGACCTATATGCCGACCATCGCGCTGACAAACAGCATTGCCTTCGCTAACGTACCGGACGTTGAACGCGATTTTCCACGCATTCGCGTTATGGGAACCATTGGGTGGATTGCCTCCGGCCTCGCCTGTGGATTCCTGCCGCAAATGTTAGGCTATAACGATATTTCCCCCACCAACATTCCACTGCTCATAACCGCCGCAAGTTCAGCGTTGCTGGGCGTATTTGCGTTCTGTCTGCCAGACACGCCGCCAAAAAGCACCGGCAAGATGGATATTAAAGTGATGCTGGGGCTGGATGCGCTGGTCCTGCTGCGCGATAAAAACTTTCTCGTTTTCTTCTTCTGTTCCTTCCTGTTTGCGATGCCGCTGGCCTTCTACTACATCTTCGCTAACGGCTATCTGACAGAAGTGGGAATGAAAAACGCCACCGGCTGGATGACGCTCGGCCAGTTCTCTGAAATCTTCTTTATGCTGGCGCTGCCCTTTTTCACTAAGCGCTTTGGTATTAAAAAGGTATTATTGCTTGGTCTTATTACCGCCGCGATCCGCTACGGCTTTTTTGTCTATGGCGGCGCGGAGACGTACTTCACTTACGCCCTGCTGTTCCTCGGTATTTTGCTGCACGGCGTAAGTTACGATTTCTACTACGTCACCGCCTACATTTATGTCGATAAAAAAGCGCCGGTTCATATGCGTACCGCTGCGCAAGGGCTTATCACCCTCTGCTGTCAGGGATTCGGCAGCCTGCTGGGGTATCGTCTCGGCGGCGTGATGATGGAAAAAATGTTTGCTTATCCGCAACCGGTTAACGGTCTGACATTCAACTGGGCGGGCATGTGGACGTTTGGCGCAGTGATGATTGCCGTCATCGCGCTACTGTTTATGATTTTCTTTCGCGAATCGGACAAAGAGATCACTGCTATTGACGATCGCGATATTGCGTTGACACAAGGGGAAGTAAAATGAAAGCAGAACGTATTCTCGGTGCTCTTTACGGGCAAGCGTTAGGGGATGCGATGGGAATGCCCTCTGAGCTGTGGCCGAGAACGCGCGTCAAAGCGCATTTCGGCTGGATTGACCGCTTTCTGCCCGGGCCAAAAGAGAATAATGCCGCCTGCTATTTTAACCGCGCGGAGTTTACGGACGATACCGCAATGGCGCTCTGCCTGGCCGACGCGCTACTCGAATGCGAAGGCAGTATTGATCCCGAGATTATTGGACGTAACATCCTCGCCTGGGCGGAACGCTTTGATGCGTTCAATAAAAATGTACTCGGCCCGACGTCAAAAATTGCGCTGAATGCGATTCGCGACGGCAAACCCATCGCGGCGCTGGAAAATAACGGCGTGACTAACGGCGCGGCCATGCGCGTTTCGCCGTTGGGCTGCCTGTTGCCGCCAACTAACCTGACAGCCTTTATAGCAGAAGTAGCGTTAGCCTCCAGCCCGACGCATAAATCCGATCTGGCGGTGGCTGGCGCCGTGGTTGTCGCCTGGGCCGTCTCGCGAGCGGTTAACGGCGACACGTGGCAAAGTATTGCCGACTCGCTCCCCGCCGTCGCCCATCAGGCGCAGACAGCGCGTATTACCACGTTTAGCGCCTCGCTATCGGCACGTCTGGAACTGGCGCTAAACATTGTCCGCCGCGCCGACGGCGTCGAATCTGCCAGCGAACAGCTCTATCAGATCATCGGCGCGGGAACCAGCACCATTGAATCGGTTCCCTGCGCTATCGCCATGGTGGAACTGGCGAATACCGATCCTAACCGCTGTGCCGTGCTGTGCGCTAACCTCGGCGGCGATACCGACACTATCGGCGCGATGGCTACCGCCATTTGCGGCGCGTTGCACGGGGTAAGCGCCATTAACCCCCAGTTAAAGCAAACGCTGGACGAGGTTAATCAGCTGGATTTTGCGCGCTATGCCGTTGCGCTGGCGAGTTATCGTCAACGGCGGGAGGCACTATGAGCGGCGCACGGTTGCTGACATTATTACCGACCCTGCATACCCGGCGTCCGCTCACCGTTATCGGCGCGGCAGTGATCGATATCATTGCCGACGCCTGGACGTTGCCGCGTCGCGGAGGCGATATTGAACTGCAACAACAGAGCGTCAATGTCGGCGGCTGTGCGCTGAATATTGCCGTGGCGTTGAAACGACTGGGGATTGACGCCAGCAATGCGCTGCCACTGGGCCAGGGCGTGTGGGCGGAGAGGATTCGCCGCCGTCTGGCAAAAGAGGGATTATCCAGCGTGATTGACGCGGTTGAAGGAGATAACGGCTGGTGTCTGGCGTTAGTCGAACCGGATGGCGAACGCACGTTTATGTCTTTTAGCGGCGTGGAAAACCAGTGGAATGCGGACTGGCTGTCGCAGCTCAGGACACCGCGGGGCAGTCTTGTCTACCTGTCCGGCTATCAACTGGCCTCGTCCTGTGGCGAGCCACTGATCCAGTGGCTGGAAACCGTCGACGATGTAACGCCTTTTATCGATTTTGGCCCACGAATCGGTGATATTACAGACGATGCAATGGCGCGCATTATGGCCTGCCGGCCCATCGTCTCCCTCAATCGCCAGGAAGCCATCATCGCCGCGGAACGCGCCGGACTTGCGACCGATACGCGCACTTTCGGCGAAGCATGGGTAAACCGCTTTTCCGCGCCGCTGGTAGTGCGCCACGATAAAGACGGAGCGTGGTATTTTAGCGCGCAATCTTCCGGCGTTGTGCCAGCGTTTCCGGCAACCGTGGTGGATACCATCGGCGCGGGCGACAGCCATGCTGGCGGCGTGCTGGCAGGACTGGCGTCAGGCTGGTCGCTCGCGGATGCCGTACTGCTGGGAAATGCGGTGGCGAGCTGGGTGGTCGGGCATCGCGGCGGCGACTGCGCGCCCACACGCGAGGCGCTACTCCTCGCACACAAAAACGTATAGGTCGCTACGACAATAACTGATGCTGTATTCAATAGGCCGCTGCTGCTGATCGAGCGCCACCTGCTTAATCACCAGCACCGGCACTTTACCATCCATTTGAATATGCGACTGAAACTCATCATCCGGCATCCGGGCGCTGACGCGAGATCGGGTACGCTGAGGGTAAATGTGCTGGCGACGAAAATAGTCATACAACGAAATGCCAATCGCGTCGACATCATGAATCAGATGCGCGGGCACCCAGGACTCTTCAATCGATACCGCGTCCTCATCAACATAACGAATGCGTTTGAGTAAAAAGACGTCGCTGCCTGCGGGGATCGCCAGGTGCTGCGCGACCTCATCCGGACAACTTACCACGCGTTTGTTAACCCATAGCGTATCCGGTTTTTTGCCGCGCAAGACAACCTGCTGAGAAAATCCCCGCGCCTCTTTCAGGGAATATTCAAAGATATTATTGATTTGCGTACCGTAGCCGCGGGCGCGCGTGACGACACCCTCTTCTTCCAGCGCCTGCATCGCTTTTCGTACCGTGATGCGCGAGACGCCAGTAAGCTGGCTGAGATCGCGTTCGCCAGGCAAAATATTACCGTGCTCAAGAATACCGCTGCGCACGGCATCCTTTACCGTCTGGGCGAATTTCATGTATAGCGGCGTATTATCCGCCGCTGAAATTCGTTCATTCAGTTGCGCGATGAGCCGGGTATGCGCTTGTTCCATTTATCTTTCCTGACGACGGGTCTGTAGGCAGTATACTACCACCACGCGTGGAAATGATGTACCGGACCAATGCCCTTCCCCACTTCCAGCGTGTCCGCCTGCGCCAGCGCCGCCGAAAGCCATGCCTTCGCCTCGTTTACCGTCTCTCCCCAACAGCGATGCCGGGGCCGTAACGCCGCCAGCGCCGCCGACAACGTACAGCCCGTCCCATGCGTATTTTTGGTGTTCACACGCGGCGCGCTAAAACGCTGCTCGCCCTCACGGGTAAAGAGCCAGTCCGGGCTTTGCGCATCCTCTAAATGCCCGCCTTTCATCAATACCGCTTCACACCCCATCGCCAGTAACGCCCGCCCCTGCGCCAGCATCTCCTGTTCCGTACGCGCATGGGGCGCATCCAGCAACGCTGCGGCTTCCGGCAAATTAGGCGTAATCAGCGATACCTGCGGCAACAGCCGGACGCGTAATGTTTCTATCGCAGAGGGCGAGAGCAACGGATCGCCGCTTTTCGCCAGCATCACCGTATCCAGCACCACATTACGTACATGATGGCGCTGTAGTCGTTCCGCCACGGCCTCGACAATATCGGTTTCCGCCAGCATCCCGATTTTCGTGGTATCAATGCGCACATCGCTGAGCACGGAATCAAGTTGAGCGGCGACAAAGTCCGGCTCTATCCGG
This sequence comes from Salmonella sp. JXY0409-18, assembly GCF_020268625.1. Classification (NCBI taxonomy): domain Bacteria; kingdom Pseudomonadati; phylum Pseudomonadota; class Gammaproteobacteria; order Enterobacterales; family Enterobacteriaceae; genus Salmonella; species Salmonella sp. JXY0409-18. The sequence goes on along the minus strand of NZ_CP084216.1, from coordinate 1,663,941 downwards.
TACACCGACTGTACGCCACAGGTATTTTGCGCCACCAGCGCGGTGATGACCGAACAGCCATATGCGCCCAGCGCGGAAAAGGTCTTGAGATCCGCCTGGATACCGGCCCCGCCGCTGGGATCGGTACCGGCAATCGTCAGCGCGTTAATTCTCTTCATTGGCCGCCTCTACATCCAGATGATAGAGCGCATCAAGAAAAGCCGGGATGAAGCTGCCCGGTCCTTCGCTACGCTCTGCCGCGGTCTGTCCAGCCAGTTTCATCCAGCAGCAGGCCGACGCGACATTGTCCAGCGCGGCGCCCGGTAACGCGCAACTGGCGGCGACGACCGCCGACAACGCGCAGCCGGTGCCTACAATGCGAGTCATTAACGGATCGCCGCCGGGAATGCTCAGCGTGCGCTGACCGTTAGTGACGTAATCTACCTCGCCGGTGACCACCACGATGCAGTCTATCTGACGCGCCAGCGCCTGCGCCGCAGGCAGTGCGGCCAACGCCGCCTCGGTGGTATCTACGCCGCGTCCGCCCAGCGCCATGCCGGATAACGCCAGGATTTCCGAGGCGTTGCCGCGTATTGCCGCCGGGCGCAGGGACAAGAGATCCAGGCAAAATCGCCGACGAAATTCCAGCGCGCCTACTGCGACAGGATCAAGCGTCCACGGCGTTTTGGCATCATAAGCGCTTTCTACCGCCGCACGCATCGCTTCAGCGCGTGAGGCGGTTAATGTTCCGACATTAACCAGCAAGGCGTTGGCGATGGCGGCAAACGGTCTGGCCTCGACAGGATCAATCACCATGGCGGGTGAAGCGCCCAGCGCCAGCAACGTATTGGCGGTAAACGTTTGTACGACGTCATTCGTCATACAGTGCGTAAGCGGGGAGAGCGCGCGAAAGTGTTTTAACGTATGCGCCGCAAGCGTGCGGCAGTGCAGGTCAGGCTGCATGGTTCAGCTCCTGCCCGCGTGAAGAAGGGACACGAGCAGTGTCAGACTTCCCTACGCTGGCATTATCCAGATCAGGTGGTACGGGTATTTCTCAGCCTTCACAACGAAGGGCACCCCGAGTCGTCAAGCCCCGCCGTGTTAAGCGGGGTTTCGCTATTAAGCATACTGTCTGCGCCAGACAATGTAAATTTACAGCCAGCGGCGGACGATAATTTCAGCGTTATCAGATAGTTCTCAAAACCTATTCGGTTCTGGCAAACTTGCTGGCGGATATGTTGCTGCACGACGCTTTCGTTTACACTTTTTACGAAAAGGGGCGTGAGATAACAAAATAGCGCTTGTCAGATACGCCACCAGCAGAAATGATACACACGATGTTAACTGACCCGCATATGTGGAGGGTAAAAGTATGAAAAGTAAGTTGCTGCCTTGCGCGCTGTTGCTTGCAACCAGTTTTGCATGGGCCGCCCCCGCGACAACGGGCATTGATCAATATGAGTTAAAAAGCTTTATCGCCGACTTCACCCACTTCAAGCCCGGCGATACCGTTCCGCAAATGTACCGCACCGATGAGTATAATATTAAACAGTGGAAATTACGTAATCTGCCCGCGCCAGATGCCGGTACTCACTGGACCTATATGGGCGGCGCGTATGTACTGATTAACGATACCGATGGAAAAATCATCAAAGCCTATGATGGCGAGATTTTTTATCATCGATAATGATATACGCACTCTTTGTATAAAGAGTGCGTACAGCATAAAATTAATTATAAGATACCACGATTAATGCTTTCGATTGTAATGGCCCCGCTTTAACTTTTGCAGGATCAAGAACATAATATGTGGCAAAGACAGGAATAGCTTCCACCGAATTCACTGCACTGCCTTTGGCATAGGTTTTGAAAATACTGTTTATCGCTGCTCCTTTGTTTATTTTAAGCAGGCTCCTATTTGAATCTCTTAAGATAAACCCAACGCCATTATCGTTATCCGGTTTCAGGACTGCTTCATTCTCATCCCAGACTAAATCACTACGTAGATTCACCGCTATTTGCCGTGATGTCAGCATCGCATTCCGTACCTGATTTTTGCAATCCAGAATAATATCACCCTGCTTAGAAAATTCACTAACCTCTCCTTTAGTGCGGAGTTTAGTCATAGGCACCGGGTCCAGCGTGATGGTGAGATTCTGGGGGGCGCAGGTAGTTTCTTTACGGTTGTAATTTATCGTTAAATTGGCTTTATAAACGCCTTTCCCATTCAGATCAGTGATAACGTTCGCAACACACTCTCTATTCCCCCAACAGCCAATATATTTTAAAATAAATACCACCCAATCGCTACCGCTCCATTGATTCTTTGCACCCGACATCACCGTTATATTATCTATCGTAACCGAGTATCCCCCCCTGGCAGACACAGTCACCGCCTCCAGTGAGTTTATTTCTGAAATCGTTATCTTATAGGGGGCTTCAATTACACCGTTTTGGTTGCGCATATTTATCGCACTACTGCTTTGCCATTCAACTTTTAATTTTAACTTAACACTATCATTCGGCCCCATACCAATAATATGATCGGATGTCTCTAATTTAGTCACAACATCACTATTAGAACAATTGGCATCAGTGAAACCATTTGTAATAATGGCTGACTCCTCCCCCCCCAGCATTAAGCTATCGGATTGAATCGTATAATCCTTCGTGTTGGTTAAGGTCGCATTACACGCCGCGTAACCCAACTGCGTAAACTGCATCATTATTAATAAAAATAGTAGTCTTTTCATGGCGTCACCTAAAGATTACCGACAAATATAAACGTTATTTTCATCAATCTGTTTATCAAAAGTGATCTTACAGAAAAGACCCTGTTGTTTATCTGTTGCGACTTTTACCGAAACGGGAACCTTTTCAGTACGAATAAATACCCGGCTCCCCTGACCTACCAGTCCTACATTATTTCCCTCGTCATCTTCCACTTCATAACCAAACGTTAAAGGCTCGCCATCTGCGCGCCGCGCCAGGAAATAAAAAGGTTTACTGGTCTCTGTTTCAAAATCAACCACCACTACGGCTCCGCGATAAGGCACTGTAACTTTACGGTTTCCCAGCAGAGCGACATCACTTTCACTCTCGGAGACATCAAGAGAGATAAAATTTTGCCGGTATGGCGTCAATGCTTCAAATACGGCATAACCTTTTGCATTGGTACGTAAATAGGGACGCCCCTGCACCGCCGCGCCTTCCAGGTACGGCGCGTTAATAATCGCGATAGTATCATTAAGGCGAGAGGCTAAATGCACGCCATCGGCCCATGCAACCAGCCCTCCCTGAATATTTCCGCCCACCTGATGATATTGATTGGATTGGCTGTAACTGCCGCCGACCGTCGCCAGCGGGGCGTTCCAGGTTACTGATCCCCCGAATGTCGTTTGGTGTTCCTGTCGCTGCTGGCTGAGGTTAGTCGTATAATTAAACTGATCGCGATTACCGAACGTGCCGCTAAGGCTGGTGTTATTCGCCTCATAACCTTGATCGTCAAAGGTGGTGGAATTCGATAAATGGATATCACGATTTCCCCCATTCTCCTTTACTCCCCATGTTAAGGGAATCGATAAATAGATATTAAAGCGCTTATCTTCACGGTTATCGCTGTCATAAGTCTGGGTTGCCGATAGCGTAAAACTGAGCCGCTGCCAGGTATTACTGTAGCTTAACTGATAATCCTTGCCTGTACCGCTACGCCCCCAATAGTCGCGCCACAGGGCGCTGGCAGTAAAATATCCCCACCCATCGGGTAGCGTCTGATTAATATTGAGAGTGAAAGTATTTTTACGCCCAAAGTCATTCTCATAATAATCTGCAATATCATAAATATCGTCATCATCGCGACGATAGTTGTCCCGGTTATTAGCCCAGACATGATCGTTAAAAGTGCGATAATCACGTGATGAGTAGCGATATGCTGCCAGAGAAAAATGGGTGGCTGATTGCGGGAGATATTTATTCCAGGCAATCTGGTAGCTTTCCCCATCAAAAACATCGCCATTATCCTGCTTGCTATGAGACAACGTACCGTCGACAGATACCGCGCCAATCAGCGTGTTCCACCCAGTGCCAAGGGTAAATGAGCGATAATCGCTGGCTAACATCGTTCCGCCATACAACGTTAGCAGGTTATTGACCCCGTACTGATAGGTTCCCTGGAGAAAATCAGTTTGCTGAGAGGCTCCTTCAATTCTGCTTCGTCCGGCGGCGAAATCATATTTTGCTACGCCGGGCTGCACCATATTGGGAACGGAAGAATACGGAACAATAAACCGTGAAACAGTACCGTCAGCCTCTTTAACGCTCACGTCCAGATCGGCTCCCCCCCCTGCCAGCTGAAGATCTTCAAATACAAAGGGGCCAGGCGGAACTTCTTTTTGATAAACAATGAAGCCATTCTGTTCAACCGTCACCAGGGCGTTACTTTGCGCCACGCCACGCACAACCGGAGCGAAATTTTGCTTAGAGTGCGGCAGCATTTGCATATCACGCCAGAAGCGCACCCCGCGAAAGCGCACCGTATCAAACATATCCCCGCTAGTGTACTGTTCCCCCAGACGCGTTGTCCCCAGTACCGCCGGGAAATCACGTTCCAGATACAGAGTATTGCTCTGCCATTTGCCAGCTGAATTGTCACTTTTGGAAAAATTAGCGTTAGAATGTAATTGCCATCCAAGCAGATTCAATCCGCTGACAAAATTTGCGTAAGTATTTTTCTCACTACCGCCGCTTTTATAATGGCTGTAATATTCGCTGGCATAATACGATGTATAAAAAGCGTTAATTCCACGGTCCCATGTCTCTGGAGACGCATAGCCCGCTTCATATTCCAACACATAAGCCTGAGGGACGCTCAGATAAAGGTTAAAAGCGGCAGTGTCATAAGAAACACTACCTCCATGAACCACCGTTTTCAGCGCAATACATTCATTTTCTACTGTTGTACTCTGCGGGGTAAATTTAATTCCCAGGCTGGCGATCAGATCCGGAGAAATACAGGTACTATCGGGGTCATCCTGAATATTAACCTCATAAGTTCCACGCCATTCTTTATTGACATAAACGTCCATCTCATAAACGCCAGCCATGGGTTTGGTGCTATCAATCTGATAACGGGACACCTTTTCACCTTTCAACCCACCGAACATAAAGTTAGTATCGAATGTTTCTTCTTCAGCCCAGGCGGGTGAAGTAAGCAACGCTGCAAAAAGTGACAGCGTGATGGCGTTTAACTTTTCCATTATCTATCCTTAGGTTAATTCCCCGCTTTTAATTTTCTATTTTGATAGTCTCGTTTAAATAATTCCCAGAATCATCAATTAGCGTCACGGTATAACTATTTACAACTGCCGTTGTGGTGATACTCTGCGATGACCATGGAGCCAGTAATAAGGTTTCTTTATTTACTTTACTTTTTGCTTTAACTTCTGGAATAGTGATCCAGTTTGCGGAATTATTTTTCACGCTAATACTCCCTGGCGCACGAAGCAACTGCAAGCGGGAAAATGTTGCTTTATCGACTTTCTGTACCCCCGGTGGGCGATAGATCAACTTTATCCGGTTTTGTAGCGCAAATTTAATAATGTTTTTATCTTTGTTCTCGTCTGAATTTGGTGGAATATCCAGTACATTGAGGTAGAAAAGACTTTCACGATCGCCAGGCAAGTTATTAGCGAGTTTTTTTATTTTTAATTGCTGACCTGAATTTGCCGCGACTCTAATTACAGGTGGGGTCATAATAAATGGAACCTGTAATTTTTCTGGCGGCAGGCTGGTATCACCGTTATCAATCCACGCCTGGATGAGTGAGCTTCGTTTACCGTCATTCATTAATTGTACGGTAATATCTTTTTTCTGCGCCGGATAAATAATACGTGTACCATATATATAAATGCCGCTCCACGCAGGCATAGCGGCACAAGCCAGGCATAATGCAATCATCCGTTTCATGGCCGATAACCTTATAAAAGAGATACAAGCGGCTAAAAGCTTAGCCGCCAAAAAAAGATTGTTAATCAGTTAATACCGTCATTGTCAGTACAGATTCAACAGAACCTGGTGTTACAGTATTTTCAACGGCGGCATAGCGGGCAGAAAAGTTCAGGGTATATACACCATTTTCAAACTTACTTGAATTCAGAGTGTAATTCCCCGACTCATCAGGTTTCACCTGAATACCATCAAGATAAACAGCGAAGCCCGCACCATTATTAGTAGCATTATTTTTGGTGATTTGCATATTATCCACAAATTGAGAACGGTTAAAACTAATTCGTGGATTAGCTGTATTCGAACATTTTACTTTTAAAATCGCTTCTGGACTAGTGTATCCTGTATATATATCGCCAGGGTTTAAGTCAGTCAATCTATCAACACCTACCTGGGATAATTCAATAGTCGCGCTATTTGCGCCTTCGAACGTACAGGATGTTCCTACCACTTCTCCGTTGATTTTTAATTCACCCATATCTTCATCAGCAGCAAAAGCCCCAGCGCTCATAAATACAGCAGACAATACAGAAGCAGCAATAAGTGAACGTTTCATAATCTCTTCCTTAATGAAGTAATTTCTATTTGTTAAGAGTTATTAACCCTTGCAAAGAAAATTCTCACAGACAGGAAGTTATCGCAATGTAAACACGATGTTTTGTTGATTTAAAACAATTTACAGATTGCAATATAATTGCAACAAATAATCATTGCTTATCATTATTTTGTAAACTTATTAATTTCCGAAATTTACTGTCCTTAAATATAAACACAACAAATAAAAAAAAGCCCATATCATTGATGTCAATGATATGGGCCTGCGGAATTAATAAGAATTAGTCGTAATGATTAACAACAATCTGTCGGGTGCTATCACCAGGCACCGTGTATAGCTGCGTTGTCACACCTCTCATCGGCGTAGCGGCGGGTGTTTGCAGCGTTGAAACGTGGATAGTGTTGCCGCAACGCTGCTGCAACTGTGCGTTTACCACTTCTGTACTGCACGTTGGCGCGGTCACTTTTCCACTGATGGTTAATGTTGCGGTGTCGGAGGCAAAAACAGGTACGCTTATCCCATAAGCCGAAACTATAATTCCCATCAGCAAATATTTTTTCATAGTGAGCAATTGTTCCTCTGGTGAACGTCAAACAGTATGCAGGCCGTCCTGATGAGCAGGATGAACGTATCGATACCTTAAAACCAATTGAAAAAATAAATCAGTAGGATAGGTATGATCAATTCAAATAATGTTTTTGCCGATTATTTCAGATAAACACCTGTCTGTTTAAGCAGGAATTAACAATGCGGGGGCTATTATTTTATTAATACATTCACTGCATCAATATATATTAATGCAGTGAATGCCATATTCTCTTTAGAATACGTCAGGAGGATTACACCGCGCGGAAGGCGATTTCTCCCGGAATCACTTCACCCTGCCAGTAAAGCTGTGCCGCAACGCGATCGGCCAGTTCGCGATAGATCGCGGTAAATTCGCTCTCCGGACGGCTAACCACCGTCGGCGTACCGCGATCGAGATCTTCGCGCAGACTAATATGCAACGGCATCTGACCCAGAAGCTGAGTATGGTATTTTTCCGCCAGCTTCTGCGCGCCGCCCGTGCCGAAGATCGGTTCGTGATGGCCGCAGTTGCTACAAATATGCATACTCATATTTTCCACAATGCCGAGCACCGGCACTTCCACCTTCTCGAACATCACGATACCTTTTTTGGCGTCGATTAGCGCGATATCCTGCGGCGTAGTCACCACCACCGCGCCGGTAACAGGAATGTTCTGCGCCAGCGTTAGCTGAATATCCCCGGTTCCCGGCGGCATATCCAGTACCAGATAATCCAGATCCGGCCACAGCGTCTCCTGCAACATCTGCATCAGCGCCTTACTGGCCATTGGGCCGCGCCATACCATCGCGTTATCGTCAGTCACCAGATAACCGATCGAGTTGGTCGCCAGGCCGTGAGACATAATCGGCGCCATATGCGTACCGTCTGGCGATGTCGGGCGCTGATCTTCTGCGCCAAGCATGGTTGGGATCGACGGGCCGTAAATATCGGCATCGAGAACCCCGACCTTTGCGCCTTCAACCGCTAACGCCAGCGCCAGGTTTACCGCCGTGGACGATTTACCCACCCCGCCTTTACCGGAGCTCACGGCAATGATGTTTTTCACGCCATTAATGCCAGGCTGATTTTTGACGCGTTTCAGCGTCGCAATGTTGTACGACAGTTTCCAGTCGATCGCTTTTGCGCCTGTAATACGTAACAGATCGGCGCTGCATTGCTCTTTTAAGACCTCAAACGCGCTGTTCCAGACGAACGGCATGACCAGCTCAACGTGCAGCGTATCATCCATCCAGGCGACGTGGTGCAACGCCTTAAGCGTGGTGAGGTTATGCTTCAGGGTTGGGTGCTGAAAATTCGCCAGCGTCCCGGCGACCATCGCTCGCAGGGTATCTGGTGATTTGGCCTGGGATTGTTCGTTCATCCCGACTCCTTTTGTAGTTCTGAAAAGTACGATTGTAACTTTGTAGTTTACTCCAGCGGTAACAATTATTCATTTACGGATAAATGCCCTTATCGATTGGCGCAGTAATTACCATTTTGGTACTATCAAAGCCCTTTTTTACAACAGAAGAAGTAATACCCACTATGACTCAAGTCGCGAAGAAAATTCTGGTAACGTGCGCGCTGCCGTACGCCAACGGCTCTATCCACCTCGGCCATATGCTGGAGCACATCCAGGCTGATGTCTGGGTCCGTTACCAGCGAATGCGCGGCCATGAGGTTAACTTCATCTGTGCCGATGACGCTCATGGCACGCCGATCATGCTGAAAGCGCAGCAGCTTGGTATTACGCCGGAGCAAATGATCGGTGAAATGAGCCAGGAGCACCAGACCGATTTCGCCGGTTTTAATATTAGCTACGACAACTACCACTCAACGCACAGCGACGAGAATCGCGAGCTGTCCGAGCTGATTTATACGCGCCTGAAAGAGAACGGTTTTATTAAGAACCGCACTATCTCTCAACTCTACGATCCGGAAAAAGGCATGTTCCTGCCGGACCGATTTGTGAAAGGCACCTGCCCGAAATGTAAATCCGCGGACCAGTACGGCGATAACTGCGAAGTCTGCGGCGCAACTTACAGCCCGACCGAACTTATCGAGCCGAAATCCGTGGTGTCCGGCGCGACGCCGGTAATGCGTGACTCCGAGCACTTTTTCTTTGACCTGCCGTCATTTAGCGAAATGCTGCAGGCGTGGACCCGCAGCGGCGCGCTGCAGGAGCAGGTGGCGAACAAAATGCAGGAGTGGTTTGAATCCGGCCTCCAGCAGTGGGACATTTCCCGCGACGCGCCGTATTTTGGTTTCGAAATCCCGAACGCGCCGGGCAAATATTTCTACGTCTGGCTGGATGCGCCGATTGGCTATATGGGTTCCTTCAAAAATCTGTGCGATAAGCGCGGCGACACAACCAGCTTTGAAGAATACTGGAAGAAAGACTCCGACGCCGAGCTGTACCACTTTATCGGCAAAGACATCGTCTATTTCCACAGTCTGTTCTGGCCGGCCATGCTGGAAGGCAGCCACTTCCGTAAGCCGACCAACCTGTTCGTTCACGGTTACGTGACGGTGAACGGCGCGAAAATGTCTAAGTCTCGCGGCACCTTTATTAAGGCCAGCACCTGGCTGAAACACTTTGACGCCGACAGCCTGCGCTACTACTACACCGCGAAGCTCTCTTCACGCATTGATGACATCGACCTGAACCTGGAAGACTTTGTCCAGCGCGTCAATGCCGATATCGTCAATAAAGTAGTTAACCTGGCATCCCGTAACGCCGGTTTTATCAATAAGCGTTTCGACGGCGTGCTGGCGGCTGAACTGGCCGATCCGCAATTGTATAAAACCTTTACTGACGCTGCTGTGGTGATTGGCGAAGCATGGGAAAGCCGTGAATTCGGCAAAGCTATCCGTGAGATTATGGCGCTGGCCGACGTCGCTAACCGTTATGTTGACGAGCAAGCGCCGTGGGTGGTGGCTAAACAGGAAGGCCGCGACGCGGACCTGCAGGCCATTTGCTCGATGGGCATCAACCTGTTCCGCGTGCTGATGACGTATCTGAAACCGGTACTGCCGACGCTTTCTGAACGCGTTGAAGCCTTCCTGAACAGCGAACTGAACTGGGATGCTATTGAACAGCCGTTGCTCGGTCACAAGGTCAACACCTTTAAGGCGCTCTACAATCGCATCGACATGAAGCAAGTTGAAGCGCTGGTTGAAGCGTCTAAAGAAGAGGTGAAAGCCGCAGCCGCGCCGGTTACCGGCCCGTTAGCCGACTTCCCGATTCAGGAAACCATCACCTTTGACGATTTTGCGAAAGTCGATCTGCGCGTGGCGCTGATTGAAAACGCCGAGTTTGTGGAAGGATCTGACAAATTGCTGCGTCTGACGCTGGATCTGGGCGGCGAGAAGCGTAACGTCTTCTCCGGCATTCGTTCCGCCTACCCGGACCCGCAGGCGCTGATTGGCCGCCAGACGGTAATGGTCGCCAACCTCGCGCCGCGCAAAATGCGCTTTGGCGTCTCCGAGGGAATGGTGATGGCCGCCGGCCCTGGCGGGAAAGATATCTTCCTGTTAAGCCCTGATGACGGCGCGAAGCCTGGCCAGCAGGTGAAATAAGCAACAAGCCGGAGCATGCTCCGGCTTTTTTAACCGCTTAATCCTGAGTGGCATATCGCCCCATCCGCGCGTTTTAACTTTTTCCTTAATAAGCAATAGCGCCAAGACTCCATATCCGGACTGCTAAATAACGGCTAAAAGTCATATTCTATCTCTCCCTGATACATTGCTATTACTGGGTTAAATTAATTCATTGAAATTATTTTAAATAACCCAATCATTATATAAAATGGAGTTTTAGATGAAAATTTCTGGCAAGTTATTGTCCGCGGCTTTGGCTTCCGTACTGGTGTTCTCTCTTGCTGGCTGTGGCGATAAAGAAGAATCAAAGACCTTTAACGCAAACCTGGCGGGGACAGAAATTTCAATTACCTACACCTATAAAGGTGACAAAATCATTAAGCAGACGTCTGAAAGTAAAATCAGCTATGCCACTGTAGGCGCTAAAACGAAAGAAGATGCCGCCAAAATTCTCGATCCGCTGAGCGCGAAATATAAAAATATCGCCGGAGTGGAAGAAAAATTAACCTATGAAGATACCTATGCCCAGGAAAACGTCTCTGTGGATATGGAAAAAGTGGACTTTAAAGCGTTACAGGGAATCTCTGGGACAATGGTGTCCGGCGATACCAGCAAAGGTATCAGCATGAAACAAACCCAGACGCTGCTGGAAGCCGCTGGTTTTAAAGAAGCGAAATAACTGGCAGGCATAATGTATTGCATCGACTGATAAAGTCGCTCAGGGCGCTGCTTCGGCAGCGTCTTTTCTTTATGAATTCCGAAAAAAGACAGCCTCGCTGTAAGTCCCCTCGCCAAAGCCTATAATCCCTGAATTCCTGGCCACACCAATACTTAACGACAAGGAATTGTTATGCGGATTCTACGCCTTATGGCGCTGCCACTATTCGCGCTCTCTCTATCGGTTAGCATAACTGGCTGCGATCAGAAAAACGATACTCTCCAGGGAAAGCAAAATAACATGACAGCGTTTATCAAAAAGATAGCCGCTAACAAAGAGTCAGAGGAAACACAACGCTATGTAGGTAATCTCAACGGTATTGAAATCAAGTTAACCTATTACTACAAAGGGGATATCGTTTTACGTCAAGCATCTGAAAATAAAATACTTTATAAAATCCTGAAAGCCAATAATAAAGAAGAAGCACAAAAAATGCTGAGTCAAGTCAGCGAAGCTTATCAGGGTATGCCGGGTTTGACTGAACGAATCGACTATTATGATAGCTATGCTACGGAATATGTGGATATTGATTTTACCCAGGCAAAAATAAGCGACCTCTGTAAATTGCCAGGATCATCAATTGACAACTGTTCCGCGTACTATCTGTCAATGATTCGCTCGCAGAAACTGTTGGAAGAGAGCGGGTATCATAGAATCAATTAGTATAATAATGCGTTTTCCCGGTCAGACAGGACGCTGCCGGGAACAATACCGCAGAATTACTTCGCCGCGTGTTCACGGGCCGCCAGGCCGCGCAGAAAATAACGCATAAACTGATCGCCGCATTCGCGGAAGTTCTTATGATCCGGCGCGCGCATCATCGCGGTGATCTCTGGCATTGAGACACGAAACAACTGACCGGTAAGTATCGCCAGGATATCATCTGTTTTTAGCGAAAAGGCGATACGCAGCTTTTTCAGCACAATATTGTTGTTGATACGACGTTCCGCCGTCAATGCAGGCGCCGCCTCATCTTTGCCGCGTTTTTCATAAATGAGGCCATTGAGAAATGAGGACAACACGATATCCGGGCAACGCTGAAACCCCTCTTCCTCTTCTTTGCGCAACCAGATTGCAATCTGCTCCGGCGTAGCATCAACGTTACCCAGCGCCAGGATACGCGCCAGATCGGTATTATTAGCTTTTAAAATGTAGCGCACGCTACGCAGAATATCGTTACTCAGCATGAGGCCTTCGGTCGTTTCTATGGCAAAACGATATTCTAACAGTCTTTTACAGGCCAATCGCCTCTTTTAAACTTTTCAGATAGCGACGGCTTACCGGCACCGTCAGGCCGTTGCGTAAAATCAGCTCTGCCTGCCCATTATCCTCCAGCCGAATTTCCTGCAAATGGGCCATATTCACCAGAAACTGACGATGACAACGCAGTAGCGGCGTCCGGCTTTCCAGCGTGCGCAGCGTCAGCTCGGTAAACCCCTCTTTCCCTTCACTGCTGGTCACATAAACGCCGCTCATACGGCTACTGACAAAGGCGACATCATCCATTTGCAACAAATAGATCCGGCTGTGTCCGGTACAGGGAATGAATTTAAGCGCCTGCTGGTTTTCCGGCAGCAACGAAACATCCTGTTTACTGCGCTCCTGACGCAGACGATGTAACGTTTTTTCCAGCCGTTTCTCCTCTATCGGCTTGAGCAGATAATCAAAAGCGTGTTCTTCAAAGGCTTTGATGGCGTATTCGTCAAACGCGGTTAAAAAAACGATATACGGGCGGTGTTCCGGGTCAAGCATTCCTACCATCTCCAGCCCACTGATACGCGGCATCTGAATATCCAGAAACAGCACATCAGGTCGCAGCTTATGTACCGCGCCAATCGCTTCTACCGCATTCGCGCACTCTCCCACAATCTCAATGTCATCCTGCCCCTGGAGCAAAATCCGCAGATTTTCCCGCGCTAACGGCTCATCATCCACAATCAGCACTTTAATCATGCGTCCTCCTCCAGTGGAAGTCGTAATGTAATTCGGGTAAAACAGTCCGGCTCGCAGGCCACGCTAATACCATAATCATCGCCAAAGTGTTCGCGCAGACGTTTATCCACCAGACTCATCCCCAGCCCGCTACTGCCGGCGGAAGGCTGATACAGTCCCGCATTATCTTCAATATCTAACATCAAATGCTGCCCTTCGCGCCGGGCGCGAATAGCGACGTTGCCGGTATCAAGCAGTTGCGACGTGCCATGTTTAATGGCGTTCTCAACAATCGGCTGTAATGTAAACGCAGGCAATTTCTGACGTGAAAGCGTCGATGGAACATCAAGCTGTACCTGCAGACGCGACTGAAAACGCGCTTTTTCAATTTGCAGATAAGCGTTTACGTGTTCAATTTCATCCGCCAGCGTGACGATTTCCGACGGGCGTTTTAAATTTTTGCGAAAAAAGGTCGACAAGTACTGCACCAGTTGGCTGGCCTGTTCGCTGTCGCGGCGAATCACCGCTTTAATGGTATTGAGCGCATTAAACAGAAAATGCGGATTCACCTGCGCGTGCAACAGCTTGATCTCTGACTGCGTCAGCAACGCCTTCTGCCGTTCATACTGCCCGGCCAGGATCTGCGCAGATAAAAGCTGCGCAATACCCTCTCCCAGAGTGCGGTTAATTGAGCTGAACAGCCGGTTTTTCGCTTCGTACAATTTAATGGTGCCCATGACTCGCTGATTTTCGCCACGCAGCGGGATCACCAGCGTCGAGCCGAGTTTACACTGCGGGTGTAGCGAACAGCGATACGGCACTTCGTTGCCATCGGCATAAACCACCTCTCCGGTTTCAATTGCTTTCAGCGTATAACCTGATGAAATGGGTTTGCCCGGTAGATGGTGATCGTCGCCAATACCAGTAAAAGCCAGCAGTTTTTCGCGATCGGTGATGGCGACGGCGCCGATATCCAGCTCCTGATATAACACCTGCGCCACCTTCATACTGTTCACTTCGTTAAATCCCTGACGCAGAATCCCCTCCGTTGACGCAGCGACCTTCAGCGCGGTAGCAGAAAATGCCGAAGTATATTTTTCGAACATGGCGCGCTTATCGAGCAAAATACGCATGAACAGCGCGGCGCCAACGGTATTCGTCACCATCATCGGCGCGGCAATATTACTGACCAGATGCAGGGCATCGTCAAACGGCCTGGCTATCAGTAAAATGATCAGCATCTGCACCAGTTCGGCAACACACGTAATTGCTCCCGCCGTCAGCGGGCTAAACACTTTGTCCGGGCGTCCGCGACGTATGAGAACGCTGTGTACCAACCCGCCCAGCAGCCCTTCGACGATGGTGGAAATCATACAGCTCAGCGCCGTCATGCCGCCCATAGAATACCGATGTAACCCACCGGTCAGACCGACCAGCCCGCCGACGACCGGCCCGCCGAGTAGGCCGCCCATCACCGCGCCAATCGCGCGGGTATTGGCAATTGAATCTTCGATATGCAGCCCAAAATAAGTGCCCATAATGCAGAAGATAGAAAACGTGACGTAACACAGAAGCTTGTGCGGCAGACGAACCGTGACCTGCATAAGCGGGATGAACAGGCGCGTTTTACTCATTAGCCACGCAATGACCAGAAACACGCACATCTGCTGAAGCAGCAGCAACACCAGATTAAACTCGTACATACCCGCAAACCACACTTCAATTAAAAGCGCGTAACATACATTGAGTACGATTAACTTTCTTTGAACTGTTGCATAAAAATATGAATTCGTGAATACGATCACTTAAACGCCGCGCCGCAACCCGCTACTTCGCGTTTTAATGCATAAAAAACAGGCAAAACTTCCTGGTTCCTAAAAGAGCGTCTAAAGTTAAACCGGGACCTCGCGAGCAAGGGTGAAACGATGGCGCTTTACACAATTGGTGAAGTGGCTTTGCTTTGTGATATCAATCCTGTCACGTTGCGCGCGTGGCAGAGACGTTATGGACTTTTAAAACCACAGCGAACGGATGGCGGTCATCGTCTGTTTAACGATGCCGATATCGACAGAATCCGCGAAATCAAGCGCTGGATAGATAACGGCGTCCAGGTCAGCAAAGTCAAAGTGCTGCTCAGTAGCGACAGTAGCGAACAACCTAACGGCTGGCGCGAACAGCAGGAGATCCTGCTGCACTACCTGCAAAGCAGTAATCTGCACAGTTTACGGTTATGGGTCAAAGAACGCGGTCAGGATTATCCAGCCCAAACATTGACCACGAACCTGTTCGTCCCGCTGCGGCGACGGTTACAGTGCCAACAACCCGCCCTTCAGGCGCTGCTCGGCATTCTTGACGGTATCCTGATCAACTATATTGCGCTCTGCCTGGCGTCTGCGCGTAAGAAACAGGGAAAAGATGCGTTGGTGATCGGCTGGAATATCCATGATACCACCCGCCTGTGGCTGGAAGGTTGGGTCGCCAGCCAACAGGGATGGCGAATCGACGTGCTGGCGCACTCGCTTAGCCAGTTCCGCCCGGAACTGTTTGACGGCAAGACGTTACTGGTATGGTGCGGAGAAAACCAGACGCTGGCGCAGCAGCAACAACTCCTGGCATGGCGCGCCCAGGGACGCGACATTCATCCCCTAGGCGTTTAAACAGCAGCTAACAAATTCGCTTTAATGTATACTCCTTTTATTAACATAAGGAGTACATAATGCGCGTAGCGAAAATCGGGGTGATCGCCCTTTTCCTGCTGATGGCTATTGGCGGTATCGGCGGCGTGATGCTGGCAGGTTACAGTTTTATTTTGCGTGCCGGGTAAGCGCGCGCGTCAGCCTTTCAAACAGGCGATCGATAATGATCGCCGCCAGCGCCACCAGCAGCGCCCCCTGGATAACATAGGCCGTATTAAAGCCGCTAAGCCCGATAATGATCGGCGTGCCTAACGTACTGGCTCCCACCGTTGAAGCGATGGTCGCCGTACCAATATTGATAATCACCGAGGTTCGGATGCCCGCCAGAATCACCGGCGCGGCCAGCGGCAGCTCAACCTGATACAACTGTTGGCGACGGCTCATTCCCATACCGCTGGCAACGCTCATCACGCTGGCAGGCACCGCGCCCAGCCCGGCCAGGGTCGCCTGCAGGATGGGCAACACCCCATACAGGATCAAGGCGATAATGGCCGGTTGCTGACCAAAACCCATGACGGGTACCGCGATCGCCAGTACCGCGACCGGCGGAAAGGTCTGCCCGACGGCGGCGATAGTCTCCACCAGGGGACGAAACTCCTTCCCACTTTCTCGCGTGACCGCAATCCCTGCGCCGACGCCCACCACGACGGCAAACAGACTTGAGATGCCCACCAACCAGAAATGGGCGAGCGCGAGGGCGACAAAACTCTCCTGTTGGTAGACCGGGCGCGGCAAATCGGGAAACAGCGCGGCGAAGAACGGCTGGCTATAAGGCAATCCAAACAGCAGAAGCAAGAACAGAACAATAAGCCAGAGAAGTGGATCACACAGTCGTTTCACGGGGGGACGTCTCCGAAAGCAGATCGCGGAAATGGAGCGTACCGCAGGGCTCGCCCTGCTGATTCGCCACCGGCAGGACGTCGCACCGGCGGGCGACAAACATCGATAGCGCATCGCGTAACGTCATCTCTTCCACCAGCGCGTCGCCGCTGAGCTGTTCATGCCGGCGTACATAATCGCCTACGCTACGTAACGAAAGCAGCCTTACGCCCAGCTCGCTGCGGCCAAAAAACGCCTGCACGAAATCATTTTCCGGCGAGGTCAGCATAGAAAGCGGCGATCCCTGTTGGATAACGTGGCCCCCGTCCATCAGCACCAGATGGTCGGCGAGGCGTAGCGCCTCGTCGATGTCGTGCGTCACCAGTACGATGGTGCGCCCCAGTAGCTGATGAATGCGGGTCATCTCCTGCTGCAATGCGCCGCGCGTTACCGGATCAAGCGCGCCGAAAGGCTCGTCCATCAGCAATACCTGCGGATCGGCAGCCAGCGCCCGCGCAACGCCGACCCGCTGCTGTTGCCCGCCGGAAAGCTGATGCGGATAACGATCGCGCAGCGCGCTTTCCAGACCCAATAATGCCATCAGTTCATCAATACGATCGTTAATCCGCGCACGCGACCACTTTTGTAGTTGCGGTACGGTGGCGATATTTTGCGCCACCGTCCAGTGGGGAAAAAGACCGATAGACTGAATGGCATAGCCCATGCGACGGCGCAGTTCAAGCACCGGCAGGCTGCGGATCTCTTCCCCGGCAAAACGGATCGTTCCGCTATCATGCTCTACCAGCCGGTTAATCATCTTCAGCGTGGTCGATTTTCCCGAACCGGAGGTGCCAATTAACACCGAAAAGCTGCCTTCGCTAAAGTGCAAATTGAGGTCGCTAACAGCCTGTTGATCGCCGAAGGTTTTACTAACATGGTTAAATTCAATCATCGGTTGCTCCCTTCAAAAACGCGATCCATAAATCAAACAGCGCGTCGATCACTACCGCCAGCGCAATCACCGGAATGACGCCCAACAGGACTAAATCAATGGCGCTGCTCAATAGCCCCTGAAACACCAGCGCGCCGAAACCTCCCGCGCCAATCAGCGCGGCGACGACGGCCATTCCCACTGTCTGGACCATTACTACCCGCAGGCTACGTAAAAAGACCGGCAGCGCCAGCGGCAGTTGCACATGCCTGAAGCGCTGGCCGCTACTCATTCCCATTGCTCTTGCGCTCTCCAGCACATCGCGCGGCACCTGATTGAGCCCGGCGACCACGCCGCGCACCAGCGGCAATAACGCATAGAGCACCAGCGCTATCAACGCAGGCGTCATGCCGGTTCCCGCGACGCCGAATGCGGCAAGCCACGGAAACTGTTTCACCAGTCCGGCCAACGGCGCAATCAGCAGGCCAAACAGCGCGACGGAAGGGATAGTCTGGATCACATTCAGCACGGTAAACACCGGCCCCTGGCGTGAGGCGGAAAAATAACACCAGACGCCCAATGGTAGTCCGATCGCCAGCGCCGGCAGCACCGTGCCCGCCAGCAACATCAAATGTTGCACCAACGCGGCATCGAAAACATCCTGGCGATTGGTATACTCTTTCAGAAGCGAGAGGTTGTCGAACGTGCCTGAAAACAGCAGCACCAGCGGGACAATGACAATTTGCGCGTGCAGCAACCAGCGCCACAGCGGCCCAACGGTAATACGGCGGATCGCATCGCTACAGGCCAGCAGCATCAGACCGAGGCCCAGCCACAATCCACTTCCCAGACTGGTACGCGCCAGCGGGCTGCCCTCCTGCGCCAACTGGGTCGCCGCCCTACCGACTCCCCACAGCATGACAATAAAAAGCGTCTGCGCCATCATCAGCGTCAGTACGCTACCGCGTTTACCGGGTACAAAGCACAGCGTAAACAGCGCGCATCCCGCGCCAGTCAGCATCCAGATGGTCGCCGGCCAGATCTCCCATAACTGGCGCCCCTCGCCGCTCACCAGACGATTCGGGGCGTAATTAATGAAAGGTAGCGCGACAGCAAGCAGGGCCAGAACAACCAACAGCAACAGCACACGATTAACCGTAATTTTTTTGGCAGCGTCACTCACAGATTACTTCACCCACCCTTTTTGTCGGAGGTAATCTGCGGCGACTTTTTTCGCATCCAGCCCTTCTACGGCGATTCTGGCGTTCAACTGTTGCAGCGTTTTCTCATCAAGGCTGGCGAAAACGGGCTGCAGCCAGTCGGCTATCTGCGGATAGGCTTGTAACACCGATTCACGCACTACCGGCGCGGGGGCATAGATAGGCTGGACGCCTTTCGGGTCGCTCAGGGTTTGCAGACCCAGCGCGGCGACAGGGCCGTCGGTGCCATACGCCATCGCGGCGTTAACGCCGGATGTTTGTTGCGCGGCGGCTTTGATCGTGACCGCCGTATCGCCGCCCGCCAGCGACAAGAGCTGGTTCTGATTCAAGGTAAAATCATAGGCTTTTTCAAATGCCGGCAGCGCATCCGCCCGTTCGATAAATTCCGCAGACGCCGCCAGTTTAAAAGTGCCGCCCTCTTTCAGATAACGGCTGAGATCGGCAAGCGAGGAGAGTTTATTTTTTTCCGCGATGTCCTGGCGTACCGCGATGGTCCAGGTGTTATTTGCCGGCGCAGGCATCAACCAGACCAGCTTATTCTGCTCCGCATCCAGTTTTTTGACTTTCTCAAAGCCTTGCTTTGCATTCTTCCATGCCGGATCGTTTTCATCTTTAAAAAAGAACGCCCCGTTACCGGTGTATTCCGGATAGATATCCAGCTCTCCGGCGGTAATCGCGCCACGAACGACTGGCGTGGTCCCGAGCTGAATTTTATTGACCGTTTTAACGCCGTGGCTTTCCAGTACCTGCAAAATCATGTTGCCGAGCAGCGCGCCTTCGGTATCAATCTTTGACCCGACCGTCACGGGCGATGCCGCCTGTAGAGGTAAACTCACCGTCGCCAGCAACGCCAGCGAACTTACCCATAGCTTTGAGATCGTCATGATGCTTTCCTCATCCTTTTACGGCCTTTTTCAGAGACTTGAGAAAAAAGCATAGTTGAAAAGTCTGCGTTTAACCTGGGATTTTCCGCCAGTGTAAGTGACGTGACTGGTAATAAAAGGGGGGACAGGAAAAGTCATTGCCAGACAGGGCGCAGCTATCGCACCCTGTTGACGGCAGGCTTACAGTAGTTCGAACGATCCTTGTTTAACGCGAGCGGAATCCACGCCGATAAAGACGTTGAACTTGCCGGGTTCCGCGTCATATTTCATCTGCTGATTCCAGAACTTCAACGCCTCGATATCAATCGGGAAACTCACGGTTTTACGTTCGCCGGGTTTGAGGGTGATTTTTTCAAAGCCTTTTAATTGCTTCACCGGGCGGCTCATTGACGCCGTGACATCCTGTAAGTACATCTGGATGACCGTTGCCCCTTCGCGTTTACCGGTGTTCGTGACCTCTACGCTGGCCGTGACTTTGCCGTCGCGTTGCATTGTCGGTGAGGAGAGCGTGACGTCAGACACCGTAAATGTGGTGTAGCTCAGACCGTAACCAAACGGATAGAGCGGGCCATTCGCTTCGTCAAAATAACGTGAGGTGTATTTGTTTGGCTTTTCAGGATTATACGGGCGTCCCGTATTGAGATGGCTGTAATAGACCGGAATTTGTCCCACCGAACGCGGGAAGGATATCGGAAGTTTGCCTGACGGGTTGTAATCGCCAAACAGCACATCGGCAATGGCGTTGCCGCCTTCCGTCCCGGCAAACCAGGTCTCCAGAATCGCATCGGCCTGTTGATCTTCTTTTACCAGCGCCAGCGGTCTGCCGTTCATTAATACCAGTACGAGCGGCTTACCGGTGGCTTTCAGAGCGGTGATTAAGTCGCGCTGACTCTGCGGAATGGTGATATTGGTACGACTGGAGGCTTCATGCGCCATCCCCTGCGACTCGCCTACCACTGCGACCACCACATCGGCCTGTTTCGCCGCCTGCACCGCCTCATCAATCATCGCCTGCGGTGAGCGCGGATCGATTTTCACCGCCTCTTCATACAGGTTTAAGAAATCGACGATGTCTTTATCGTTAGTGATATTCGCCCCTTTGGCATAGAGGATCTTCGCCCCGTCGCCGACGGCATTTTGAATACCCGCCAGCACCGTCACCGACTGATTCGCGACCCCAGCAGCAGACCAGCTCCCCATTACATCACGTTGACTGTCGGCCAGCGGCCCAACAACGGCAATGGTGCCCGATTTTTTCAGCGGCAACGTTTCCAGCCGGTTTTTCAGCAGTACCACACTTTCCCGCGCCACTTCCCGCGCCTCTTTACGATGCAGGCGGCTTTCGGCATTGGTGTCCACCGGGTCGCTCTCTTTCGGCCCCAGATGGCTATAGGGGTCGTTAAACAATCCCATGTCATATTTTACGTTGAGCACATGGCGCGTCGCGTCGTCCAGTTCCGCCATCGTCACTTTGCCCGACTTAATCAGGCCCGGCAGATATTTGCTGTAATACTCATCCGCCATGCTCATATCCACCCCTGCCTTTAGCGCCACGCGCACCGCATCTTCCGGGTCGGCCGCCGTGCCGTGTTTAATCAGTTCTTTAATAGCGCCGTGGTCGGAAACGGTAATTCCCTTAAAGCCCCACTCATCGCGCAGGACATCTTTCAATAGCCAGGAATCTGACGTCGCAGGCGTGCCGTTCAGCGAGTTCAGCGCCACCATCACCGCGCCGCTCCCCGCATCCAGCCCCGCTTTGTACGGCGGCATGTAGTCATTAAACAGACGCTGGGAACTCATATCCACGGTGTTGTATTCTTTACCGCCTTCAACGGCGCCATAGGCGGCAAAATGTTTCACGCTGGTCATCACCGAGTAGCGATCCGCCGGACTTTTGCCCTGCATCGCTTTCACCATGGTTTCGCCCATGATGGAGGTTAAATATGTATCTTCGCCAAAGCCTTCGGAGGCGCGCCCCCAACGCGGATCGCGGGAGACATCCACCATCGGTGCCCAGGTCATATTCAGACCGTCGTCCGCCGCTTCATACGCCGATACGCGTCCTACGGTTCTTACCGCATCCAGATTAAAAGAAGAAGCCAGACCGAGGCTTATCGGGAAGACGGTTCGCTGGCCGTGTACCACATCATAGGCAAAAAAGAGAGGAATTTTCAGGCGGCTCAACGCCATCACCTGATCCTGCATTTGACGAATATCCTGGCGGGTGACGGTATTGAAAATCGCCCCTACCTGCCCGTCTTTGATCATCTCGCGAATCGCTTCTTTCGGGTTATCAGGGCCGACGCTAATCAGACGTAACTGACCAATTTTTTCATCGACAGTCATTTTCTTGAGTAAATCTGTGACGAACGCGTCGCGCGCTTCGGGCGTCAGCGGGTGATTGCCAAACAGGTTTTCCGCCAATGCTGGCTGCATCGCCAGACTCACAGCAACACCTACTGAACATAACCATTTCATGTTGAGTCTCTCTTTATCTTTATCCCGACGAGGCGGTAAAAACAGAATAAAAACCGCAGTTTGCCATAAGCCTAAACGCGAGAGGAGAAGAAAGCGAAGGTTATTCTCCTAATTTTCCGCACAGTCGAATACGCAACCGCCAGCAAATGGTATCAAGGCGGCAAATGAATACTACCAACACAGAGACAATTTGAATGAGAAAGCGTATTGTCATACAAAGCGCTATGCTTAACGCTGATATTTTGTCCCACCACAAGGAGTGGAGAATGTCTTCCATAACAATGACTGATAATAAAACGTTCCTGAATGAGCTGGCCCGCCTGGTAGGCCATTCTCACCTGCTGACAGACCCCGCCAAAACCGCCCGCTATCGCAAGGGTTTCCGTTCCGGTCAGGGCGACGCGCTGGCCGTTGTTTTCCCGGGTTCGTTACTGGAACTGTGGCGTGTGCTCAACGCCTGCGTTAACGCTGACAAAATTATTCTGATGCAGGCCGCCAACACCGGTCTGACGGAAGGCTCCACGCCGAACGGCAACGACTACGATCGCGATATTGTGATTATCAGCACCCAGCGGCTGGATAAGCTGCACTTACTGGATAACGGCCAACAGGTTCTGGCCTGGCCCGGTACGACGCTCTATGCGCTGGAAAAAGCGCTTAAACCGCTGGGCCGTGAACCGCACTCGGTGATTGGTTCGTCGTGTATCGGCGCGTCGGTCATCGGCGGCATCTGTAATAACTCCGGCGGCTCGCTGGTGCAGCGCGGCCCGGCCTATACCGAGATGTCGCTCTTTGCCCGTATTGACGAGCAAGGCAAACTGCAACTGGTCAATCATCTGGGTATCGATCTTGGGCATACGCCGGAGCAGATCCTGAGCAAGCTGGATGACGAACGGATTAAAGATGAGGATGTGCGTCACGATGGTCGTCATGCGCACGATCACGACTATGTGACGCGGGTACGAGATATCAACGCCGATACGCCCGCCCGCTATAACGCCGACCCGGACCGTTTGTTTGAATCTTCCGGCTGCGCCGGAAAACTGGCGGTTTTTGCCGTTCGCCTTGATACCTTTGCAGCGGAAAAAAATCAGCAGGTTTTTTATATCGGCACCAATCAGCCCGCGGTACTGACTGAAATCCGTCGGCATATTCTGGCGAACTTCGACAATCTGCCAGTGGCGGGAGAATATATGCATCGCGATATCTACGATATTGCGGAGCAGTACGGTAAAGATACCTTTCTGATGATCGATAAACTCGGCACCGACAAGATGCCATTCTTTTTCACGCTAAAAGGCCGAACCGATGCGATGCTGGAAAAAGTAAAATTTTTCCGTCCGCATTTCACCGACCGCGCGATGCAGAAATTCGGCCATCTGTTTCCCAGCCATCTGCCGCCGCGAATGAAAAACTGGCGCGATAAATATGAGCATCATCTGCTGTTAAAAATGGCGGGAGACGGCGTCGCAGAAGCGCAACGCTGGCTGAATGAATTTTTTAAATCCGCTGAGGGCGGTTTCTTCACCTGTACGCCGGAAGAAGGCAGCAAAGCCTTCCTGCACCGCTTCGCCGCTGCTGGCGCGGCGATTCGTTATCAGGCCGTACACTCTGATGAAGTGGAAGATATCCTGGCGCTGGATATCGCTCTGCGCCGCAACGATACCGACTGGTTCGAGCATCTGCCGCCGGAAATCGACAGCCAACTGGTACATAAACTCTATTACGGACACTTTATGTGCCACGTTTTTCATCAGGACTATATCGTAAAGAAAGGCGTCGACGTCCATGCGCTGAAAGCGCAAATGCTGGAGCTATTGCAGGCGCGCGGGGCGCAGTACCCGGCGGAGCACAACGTGGGACATCTGTATAAAGCGCCGGAAACGCTGACGCGTTTTTATCGGCAAAATGACCCAACCAACAGTATGAACCCCGGTATCGGCAAAACGAGTAAGCGGAAATTCTGGCAGGAAAATACGCCCGACGAAACGCATTAACACCGTGCGGTTTACCGTGAATGCCCGGCGGCGCGATGCCTGCCGGGCCTGCGGCGACTTAATCGTTCTGTGCGGTTTGCGCTCCGGCGCTGGCGCTGGCTGCCGCCATTTGCGCGGCTTTTTGCTTTTTATAGCTCAGCGCGGCAGCCGGAACGGGCATGACTTTACCGGTTTCAATCCATGTACGCAGGCGACTGGCGTCCGCAAAGTGGGTATATTTGCCGAACGCATCCATGACCACCAGCGCGACCGGTTTGTTATTGATCACGGTACGCATCACCAGGCAATGCCCCGCCGCATTGGTAAAGCCGGTTTTCGTTAACTGGATATTCCAGTTATCACGGTAGACCAAATGGTTGGTATTGCGAAACGGCAGCGTATACGCCGGATGCGAGAATGTCGCCATGTCTTCGCGCGTGGTGCTTAGCTGGCCAATCAGCGGGTATTGCTTCGTGGCAATCAGCAGTTTTGTTAAATCCCGCGCGGTCGAGACGTTATGAATCGACAGCCCCGTCGGCTCAACGAAGCGGGTATGCGTCATGCCCAGCGCTTTCGCCTTCGCATTCATCGCTTTAATAAACGCGTTATAACCGCCAGGATAATAGTGCGCCAGGCTTGCCGCCGCACGGTTTTCGGATGACATCAACGCCAGCAGCAACATATTTTTGCGACTAATTTCGCTGTTCAGGCGCACGCGGGAGTAAACCCCTTTCATTTCCGGCGTCTGGCTGATATCGACCTTCAGTATTTCATCCAGCGGCAATCGCGCGTCGAGCACGACCATCGCCGTCATTAATTTGGTTATTGAGGCAATCGGACGCACCAGATCCGGGTGGTTCGAATAGATCACTTTATTGGTGTTGAGATCAACAATCATTGCGCTACCGGAGGCAATCTCAGGTTGAGACGCCGCGGTTGTCGCTGCCGTTTTCGCCACGGCCTGCGGGGCAAAAGGTACGGCCAACATCAGAGCAAGGCTCAGGAATGAAGCTCGGAATTTCAGCATGATGAGATTTCTGATAATGATTCACGCGCGTCGTAACGCACACCGCCTGAGCTAAGATTATACTCAAGCTAGCAGTGGCATCATAGCGGCACGACAGCGTTGCCGCTACAGAAGAATCGTCAGCAAATGCTGCATTGCTGGCTTTTGCGCCAGCCCTTTTTCGCATCAGAACAGGCGGTAGCCGTATCCCCACAGGATCACGGTGATCGCCAGTAGCACCTCCAGGACCAGCACGCCGATAGCGAGCGTCGAACTGGAGAAGCTTAATCCTTCCTCTCTATTAATGTTAAGGAAAGTCGGAATACCCAAATACAGCAAATAGCCGGTGTAAAAGAGCGCGACAGCGCCGACCAAAGCGCATAGCCATACCAGGGGATAGAGCGCCACCAGACCACTTAAAAACAGCGGCGTCGCGACATAGCCGGCAAAAACCATACAGCGCGCAAGCGATGGCCGTTGCGGATAGTTTCGCGCCATCCACCAGATGACGCGTCCCATCACCGCGACGCCCGCCAGCATCACGCCGTAGAACAAGACCGCCAGCGCAAAAGCGGTAAACAGCGAGAGTTGTAACACGTTGCCGTCGCCAAAATTCCAGCCGATTTGCGTCGTGCCGATAAAGGCGCAGACGACGGGAATCGCCGCCATCAGCAAAACATGGTGCGTATAGTGATGCGAAACGGTTTCGTTTTCGCTTTTGATCACCTGCATTTCCCGATCGGGATGGGAAAAAAGCCCCCATACATGGTTCATACTGCCCCCTTCTGCTGCCTCAGATGCCAGTATGTTCAAGTATAATTCAGTTTCTGGTTATTTTATGAACAACAGCGAAATAGTCTCCGGCAAAACGTCGGCTTTGCCACGCACGCCTCTTGCCAGGGTGTATGCTTAATGCCGGAGGTGGTTTACGCATGGATATCAACACGCTTATTACGCATTATGGCTATGCGGCGCTGGTTATCGGCAGTATGGCCGAAGGTGAAACCGTTACCCTGTTGGGGGGCGTCGCGGCGCATCAGGGATTGCTCAAGTTTCCGCTGGTGGCGGCGGCCGTCGCGCTGGGAGGGATGATGGGCGATCAGCTACTTTACTTGTTAGGACGATGCTATGGCGGGAAGATCCTGCGTCGTTTCCCGCGTTATCATACGAAGATTCGTCGCGCGCAGAAAATGATCCAACGCCATCCGTATCTGTTTGTGATCGGCACGCGTTTTATGTATGGCTTCCGGGTGGTTGGCCCGTTGCTGATTGGCGCCAGCCGCCTGCCGCCTAAAATTTTTCTGCCGCTGAATATTGTAGGCGCGCTGATCTGGGCGCTGCTGTTTACCACGCTGGGATATCTTGGCGGCGAGATGATCGCGCCATGGCTGCACGACCTCGATCAGCATCTCAGGCATGGGGTCTGGCTGATTCTGGCCATCGTCCTGGTGGTGGGCGTGCGCTGGTGGCTGAAAAGCCGCGGCAAAGCGGAGGCCCGTTAAACCCGATGGTATCCGGATGGCATAACGCCGCCATCCGGCCCCGGCGTTTATTTTGCGTTGAATTGCGGATTCGCCAGCATAAACCCGCCGTCGACAATCAGCGACTGACCGGTGGTATAGCTTGCGCCTTCCGAACACAGCCAGGCGACGAGGCTGGCTATTTCATGCGTAGAACCCGGTCGGGCGATAGGGATCGAGGGTTCCGATCCCGGCTCAATGTCGCTGTCATCCATATCATTCATCGGCGTGGCGATAGCGCCTGGCGCGACGGCGTTGACCAAAATATGATGTTCAATCAGTTCCAGCGCCATGGATTTAGTCAATCCCCCCAGCGCATGTTTCGCCGCGGTATAGGCGCTGGCTTGCGGAAGCGGCGTATGCTCATGGACGGAGGTGATGTTGATAATACGCCCTCCCTCTCCTTGTTTAATCATATGCCGGGCGGCGATCTGCGCGCAGAGAAATGCGCCATCGACGTCCACGGTAAAAATTTGCCGCCACTGCGTAAACGGCATATCAATAAACGCGGATTTGGTCATCGCCCCGGCATTATTGACCAGCACGTCAACGCGCCCCAGGCGCTGGATAAGATGTTCAATGGCCTGCGCGCCCTCGGGTAACTGGCTCAGGTCAAGATGAATGGTCTCTACCCGCACACCAAATTGCGCCGCTTTTTTCGCCGTCTCCTGCGCGCCGCGTTCATCGGAATGCCAGGTGATACCAATATCAAAACCGTTTTGTGCTAATAACAACGCACACGCTTTGCCAATTCCCGAATCTGATGCCGTTACAATTGCAACTTTGGTCATATTCCTCTCCGGATGATTCATACACAGCCTAAGTATAGGAACCCTGTCTGAATCATCCGGAAAAATCAGGAATGATAACCGCCGCCCAGCGCGCTGGTAAGCTGAATGGAGGCATCCAGCCACTGGCCCTGCAACAGCAAGCCGTTACACTGCTCGCGCAGTGCCGGGATTTTGGCCTCGCTCACGCGGGAACCCGCAATAATGCCGGCATTAAAGCGCGCTTGCGCCAGACCGACCACACGCTGCGCGTCATGCTCAATCTGCTGCTGATGCTGGTTTTTCTGCGCCAGCGTCTCTACCTGACTGGCAGCGCGCGCCACATCATTAACCGCATCTACCACCGCTTTGTTGTAGTTGGCGATAGAAAGGTTGCTTTGCGCTTTGGCGATATCGAGGTTGGCATTCAGCCTGCCGCTGTCGAAAATCGGCAGCGTCAGCCCGCCGGTAATGCCATATTGCTGTGCGGAATGGCGGAACAGATCGCTCAGATGTAACGCATCCTGCTGTAAAAAAGCCATCAGATTGATATCGGGATAAAACGCGGCCTTCGCGGCGTCAATGCTGCTCAACGAGGATTCAATGTACCAGTGCGCGGCCTGTAGATCCGCCCGGCGCGCCAGCAACGAATACCCCAGTTGCGACGGTAACTGGCTTTCAACGGCGGGGAGACTCACCTGACGCAGCTTGAGCGCCGCCGATTGCGTATTGGTTAACGCGCTGAGCCGCGCTTCAATAACCTTCATTTTACCGTTAACGTCATTCATCTGCTGCTGGGTTTTACTGGCGTCGATATCGGTCTCGACCCCTTCAACAGAAGAAGTAATGCCGTGTTGATACAACTCCCGGTTTACCGCCACCACGTTTTGCTGCTCATGCTCGATTTGCATCAGCACATTTTTCAGCGCCGCCTGCGTCTGCCACTCCCAGTAGAGTCGCGCCACGCCGCTTGCCAGCAGTTGTCGGGTTTGCTCCTGCTCCGCTTCGCGCGCTTTGACCGCCCCGATCCGCGCGGTAACTTCAGCGCGGTTTTTCCCCCATAAATCCAGATCCCAGCCCGCCGTCAGGCCGAATGTACCGTTGGTATACCACGGCCCGGTCGTTCCCGCCGCGGGGTCGGTAATCGCGAATGGCCCCATCAGTCCTTCTGCGGACATTCGCTGGCGCTCAATGTCGGCAGAAAAGTCGAGCTGCGGGCCGTCCTGCGCCTCAACCGCTTTCGCCTGCGCTTCCGCCAGTTGAATACGCTGTTCAGCCACCTGCATATCCGGCGAATGCTGTATGGCATTATCAATCAGCGCGTCAAGCTGCGTATCGTGATACGCCTTCCACCACTGGCTATCCGGCCAACCGTTTTTCAATGCCGCCGGCAGGCTGGAATCAACATGAGAAGAGGGCGTCTGCTGGGTCAGCGACTGGCGGGTATCGTGCATAGGGGCGCAGCCCGCCAGCAAAATAAAAAGCGGTAAGCTCGCTGTCGCGGCAAGGAAAGAATTACGATTCATGGAGGTGTTCTGATAAAAAAAGGTGCGCAGAGAGTACGTCTTACGGCGATCTATTTTTTAGTTACGCGTGGCAATACATCATCAGACAACAAAAGACATATTTTGA
Organism: Salmonella sp. JXY0409-18; assembly: GCF_020268625.1. Taxonomy (NCBI): domain Bacteria; kingdom Pseudomonadati; phylum Pseudomonadota; class Gammaproteobacteria; order Enterobacterales; family Enterobacteriaceae; genus Salmonella; species Salmonella sp. JXY0409-18. The sequence goes on along the minus strand of NZ_CP084216.1, from coordinate 1,634,656 downwards.
AATTTATATGATTAGCAAATAATTTCATCTGATACATTTTTTGATGTAATGATTCAATGTAAAGTCCCATTAACCCGTTAATAAATGAACGATTTTGCTGCAATACGCGCCAGCAGCCTTCATGAGTTAAACGTCGCCGCGCCCAACAAAGCAGCAGATGGCTTAATACTTTCCTATACTTTGTTTGTATTTACCAATAAAGGGACAAACAATGAAAATTCTTCTATGGGCAATCTTAATTATTTTTCTGATTGGGCTGTTGGTGGTAACGGGCGTGTTTAAGATGATTTTCTGATTCCTGCGCCGGGCAGCGATAGTATCTGTCCGGCACACGTTCTGGACGCTGTAGAGATTAGATTTTAATAGCCTGAATCGCCCGCGCAATCTCGGACGAACGGTTTAACGCCCGAATCGACTGAAAGAGTTCCGTCGCCTCAATATATTCCTTACGTAAATATCCCAACCACTGTTTAATACGCGCGACATGGTATAAACCGGTATCGCCCTGCTTTTCCAGTCGGGTATATTTTTGTAATAATGCAACCACTTCCGGCCACGGCATACGCGGCTCGTTATACTTCACCACCCGGCTCAGGTTAGGAATATTTAACGCCCCACGGCCAATCATCACCGCATCGCAGCCGCTGGCCGCCATACATGCCTGCGCGCTCTGCCAGTCCCAGATTTCGCCATTCGCGATAACCGGAATAGTCAGACGCTGGCGTATTTCGCCGATCGCCTGCCAGTCGATATGCTCGGCGCGGTAGCCCTGCGCTTTGGTACGGCCATGCACCACCAGTTCACTGGCGCCGGCCTGCTGCACCGCATCGGCGATTTCAAATTTTCTATCGCCGCTATCCCAGCCGAGACGCACTTTTACCGTCACCGGCAGATGCGACGGTACCGCGGCCCGCATCGCTTTCGCGCCCTGATAGATGAGTTCGGGATCTTTGAGCAATGTCGCGCCGCCGCCGCTGCCGTTCACCACTTTTGACGGACAGCCGCAGTTCAGGTCCACGCCATACGATCCCAACGCCGTCGCCCGCGCGGCGTTTTCCGCCAGCCACTGCGGGTGCTGGCCCAGAAGCTGAATACGCACCGGCGTGCCGGACGGCGTGCGGCTGGCGTGATGCAACTCCGGGCAGATGCGATGAAACACTTTTACCGGCAGCAGCTGATCCACCACGCGCACAAATTCGGTGATGCAGAGATCGTAATCATTCACTTCGGTCAGCAGCTCGCGCACTAACGCGTCGAGCACGCCTTCCATCGGCGCCAGTAAAACACGCATATCGGTATCCACAGCAAAAAAAGAGGCGCTATCATAACGCCTCTCTGCGATGAGCAAAACTTTTTGCCGGGTGGCGGCGCAAACGCCACGCTACGTCACGTAAAGTGCTCAACGCGGCTCAAGACAGTTATCTTCTTTCCAGCCGTACAGCCATTCGATACCGCGATAAAACGCCTCCTGCGATTTCCCTTTCCACAACAGATTACGCACCTGACGCTCCACCCCGGCGGCGTGATAGAGACGCCCCATCTCGCGGGTAGACCAGACGATACGCGCCGTGCGGGGAATACGCACCGACTCATACAGCGCAAATGCCTGCTGCGCGTCGCCGTCGCAGCGTTCCAGCGCTTTGCCCAGCGTGACGGCGTCTTCCAGCGCCATACAGGCGCCCTGGGCCATATATTGCGCCACCGGATGCGCGGCGTCGCCCACCAGAGTGATACGCTCGGTTCCCCATTTCGCGACCGGCTCGCGATCGGCGGTCGACCAGCGGCGCCAGGAGGTCGGCTTATCCAGCATCTGACGCGGGCGGGGATGAATGCCGGCAAAATAAGAGAGCACCTCTTCTTTACTGCCGTCTTTCACGCCCCACTCTTCTTGCTGGCGGCTGTGGAATGTCACCACCAGATTGTACTGTTGGCCTCCACGGAGCGGATAATGGACCAGGTGACAATGCGGGCCTGCCCACAGCACCGGTGCGTTAATACGTAAATCGTCCGGCATATCGTCGCAATCAATCACCGCCCGATAAACTACATGCCCCGTTACGCGCGGCGCATCGCCGAGTAAACTTTGCCGCACGACCGATTTAACGCCGTCGCAGCCCACGAGAATATCCGCCGTCCAGCTATTTCCCTGCTCATCAAACACCGTAACGTCATCCGGCGTCTGGCGGATATCGACAATATGGGTCGAGGTACGATACTCCACGCCAGGGTGCGTCAGCGCCGCTTCCCATACCGTTGCATGAATATCTACCCGGTGAATTACCGCATACGGCCCGCCAAAATGGTCACGGAACGCCTGTCCGGTTTCAATGCATACCACTTCTTCGGCATTCACGGCATCCATCATGGTAATGTGATCGGTAAACACCGCACGCTGGCGGGCAACATCGCCCACACCGAGACTATCCAGCGCCGAAAAAGCGTTCGGCCCAAGCTGAATACCCGCGCCAATCTCGCCAATTTCGTGCGCTTTTTCCAGCAGCATGACTTTTATTCCCTGGCGCGCCAGCGACAGCGCGGTCGCCGCGCCGCCGATTCCGCCACCTACAATAATTGCGCTTGTCACGTGAGTCATGGTCATTCTCCTTTTCAGGCCGGGATTTTATCTTGTTGATTTTCCGGCGCGGCGGCAATAAACGCCGGTAGCTGTACGCAGGCGTCATAAACGGCTTTACAGCGCGGATAGCCTGATAAATCGCAGCCCATCCTGAGCGCATTCGCCCACTGAGGAATCAGGCAGCAGTCCGCAAGGCCTGGCGCGTCGCCCACGCAGAATCGGCCGGACTGACTTTTACGCAATAGCTGCTCTACCGCGCTTAACCCTTGCTGTATCCAGTGGGCGTACCAGCGTTTTTTATCCTCTTCGCTAACCTTCAGCTCATCGGTCAGGTAGCGCAACACGCGCATGTTATTGATTGGGTGTATATCGCAGGCGATAGCGTAAACAATTTCCAGCGCCTGGCTGCGCGCCGGGTCGCTCGTCGGCAGCAGCGGCGTTTGCGGAAAATGTCGGTCCAGCCAGTCGACGATGGCCAGCGATTGCCCCAACGATTCGCCGTCATCAGTGACCAGCGTCGGCACCAGGCCTACCGGATTCATCCGTCGGTAGGCCAGCGCATTCTGCTGGCCGATACGAATATTGACGCCCACCGTCTGGTAATCAATCCCCTTTAACGCCAGCGCAATACGTACACGATAAGACGCCGAACTATTAAAGAAACTGTACAGCTTCATCGTTCACCTCAGACAATTTTCACAGCAATCGGCGTCAGACCTTCTACGTTCCCGGTGATGACATCCCCTTTCACCACGGCGCCCACCCCCTCTGGCGTACCGGTGAAAATCAAATCGCCTGGCTGCAATTCAAAAAAGCCGGACAAATAGCTGATGGTTTCATTCACCGACCAAATCAGATGACGAATATCGCTGCGCTGCTGGTCTTCGCCGTTAACCTGTAGCCAAATAGGGGCGTTATCCACATTATGCGTTTCAGCGGCTTTGTGTAATGGCGCAATGGGCGCGGAGAGATCGAACGCTTTGCCAATTTCCCACGGGCGTCCCATCTGACGCATTTCCATCTGACGATCGCGACGCGTCATGTCCAGACCAGTGGCGTATCCCCAGACATATTCATGGGCTTTTTCCAGCGGGATATCGCTCCCCTTTTTACCAATCGCCACCACCAGCTCAATTTCATAATGGTAGTTATCGGTCTGCGCCGGATACGGCAGTTCCAGTGTATCCCCCGCCGCTACCGGGACGACAGCGTCTGCTGGTTTACAAAAGAAGAACGGCGGTTCGCGATCGGGATCAAAGCCCATTTCACGGGCATGGGCGGCATAGTTGCGACCCACGCAGTAAACGCGACGTACCGGAAACTGCTCATCACTGCCCGCCACTGGTACTGTTACCGGGGCCTGCGGCTGGAATACATATTTGGTCATGTTCTCTCTCCCTAATTAATAACGTGCTTCGCGGAACAGCCCCAGGGCTTCCTGAACCGGCTTGTCCGAAAAGCTGAATAACACCGTGTCTTCACTGCTGCGAAACGACACCTCATGCCAGGTCGGCGCCACAAAAATGTCTTTTGCGGAAAAATGAAAAGTTTCGTTGCCGATAGTGACCTGCCCTGCCCCTTCAACGACGTGGTAGATAGTGCTGTCGGTGCTCCGCGCCACACGCGAGGCAAAGTCTTTTGGCAGCAATTGCAGGAACGCGCCCATTGACGGCATCGGATAACCGCCGGTGACGGGATTAACGTAACGCAGCTTGTAACCTTCCCACTCATCCGGATCGCCCATACGGGTCAGATCGTGCAGCGCCTCGCGGCTGCGGTCGTAACGGTAGTTGAAAATCGGCGACGAGTTCCCGCACTGGTGGCGCAGCGGCAGCATATTCGCTGCATAGCGCGGCAGATAATCGCCCTCTTTTCGCGTCACCGGCTGCTGATCTTCGGGATAGTCTTCCGCAAACCCACAGCCCAGGAGGTTGACTAACGGCAGATCCAGACCATCCAGCCATACCACCGGCTCTGACCCCGGATTACCATGATCGTGCCAGCGCCACTGCGGCGTCAGGATAAAATCGCCGGTATGCATTGGCGTGCGCTCGCCGTCCACCGCGGTAAATGCGCCTTTACCTTCGACGATAAAACGCAGCGCCGACTGGTTATGGCGATGACTCGGCGCGACTTCGCCGGGCAGGATCAGCTGTAAACCAGCATATAAGGTCGCCGTGATCGACGACTGACCGCGCAATGCCGGATTTTCCAGCACCAGCACCCGGCGGATCGCCTCTTTCGCGCCAATGACATTGCCGCTTTCCATCAGTAGCGGACGAATTTCCTGATAATTCCAGTAGGCCGGCGCGCAGTTGGCGTTTGGCGTCTGCGGTACCAGGTGATGTAACGATTCCCACAGCGGCGTCAGATTCTGCCCGGAAATATGCTGGTAATACTGCTGACGGCTATCTTTTACGTTCTGATTTATTTCAGACATGGAGATTCTCCTTATTCGTTTACGACGCTGGCACGCGGCAGGTCGTCAGGTACAGAAATCGAAAGGCGGACAACCACCGTCAGCAGGGTAAGCATTACCGCGCTGATAGCCGCCGGAATAGCAATGACAAAAAACAACGTATCGAAAGAGAAATTGAGGGCCATCATCATGCCGCCGGAGAGCGAACCGACAATCGCCCCGCAGCGTCCAATGGCGTTCGACCAGCTCACGCCCGTCGCCCGGCTTTGGGTGGGGTACAGCGTCGCCGTCAGAGCATTCAGCCCTACCTGGGAACCGCTAATACCGATGCCAGTACCAAAAATCGCCAGCGCCATCAGCCAAAGGCCGTTTTCGCTCAGGCCTATCATGACAATGCAAACCGCGCCCAGCGCATAGCTCACCGCCAGTACCCGGAACGGGTTAAGCCGGTCCATCAACACGCCGAGTAACAGCGCGCCAAGCGTGCCGCCAACCTGGAATGCGGCAGTCACCCACGACGCCTGTTGCAGATCAATACCGCGATGGTTAAGTAACGTCGGCATCCAGCTGGAAAGCAGATAGATAATGAGCAGGCTCATAAAGAACACCACCCATAACATCAGAGTAATGACAAGCTGTCGCCCGGCAAAAAGCTGGCGAATACTGCCTTTGGCGACGGCTGCCGTCTCATGCAGAAAGAATTGCGTATCGTGATAGCGCTCGCCGGTAATGGCGCTGACCGTCCGGGCGACAACGGCTTGCGGTAGTTGGCGACGTACCTGCCAGCGAGGAGATTCCGGCAGCGCGAACAGCAGGCCGAAAAACAGCATCAAAGGCAAGATGCCGCCTAGCGCCAGAATTCCGTGCCAGCCAATCAGCGGCACCAGTTGCGCGCTCACAATCCCACCCATCGCCGACCCCAGGGTAAAACCGCAGAACATCAGCGTGACCAGCGCTCCGCGTCGACGAGCGGGAAGGTATTCCGACGTCATGGTGATGGTATTCGGCATCGCTCCCCCCAGTCCCAGACCGGTTAAGAAGCGCAGCAACACCAGGGTTTCTATATCCGGCGAGAAAGCGGAAAGCAGGCTCAATGCGCCGAATAGCGCCACGCAAAGCTCAATGACCCGCTTGCGGCCAAAGCGATCCGCCAGCGGCCCGCATAGCAGCGCGCCGGCCGTAAGCCCCAGCAGCCCTGCGCCAAACAGCGGCGCAAGTTCGCTGGCGCTTAGCTGCCAGTGAGTACGAATATCCGGGGCGATGAAGCCAATCGCGGCGGTGTCGAAACCGTCGAGCATAACCACCAGAAAACAGCAGATGATAACGCGCCACTGCATTTTGCCGACGGGCGCGGCATCAATAAGGGCTTGTAGATCACGTCGTTGAGTCATAGCTAATGCCTCAGTGCAGGGAGATAGATGTTGTTTTTATGTTTGCTATGTTACGAGTTTGTAGAGTGAGCGATAAAATGTACAATGGCTTTTCAGGCAGAGACATAACCTGGAGGTTATAGCGAATGGCGAACTGGGCGCAGAAATTGAAATTACATCACCTGCAAACGCTGGTTGCGCTGGGCGAACAGGGCAACCTGACGCATGTCGCCCGGATGATGAATATCTCCCAGCCGGCGCTATCGAAGTGGTTATCTCAACTCGAAGATGAGATAGGCATCACGCTTTTTGAGCGCCACAGTAAAGGGCTACGGCCCTCGGAAGGCGGTAAATTACTGCTCCAGCACGCCCAGCGCCTAATTAACGATCTGGAGCGTTCACAGTATGAAATCGCCCGTTTCAAGCAGGGCGGCCTGGTTGGCAGCCTGAAGATCGGCTGTTCGCCCGTGGCGACTGACTGCGTATCACAGGCGATTCTGAGCCTGCTTAACGAAATGCCGACGCTGCATCTGAATATTGAAGAAAAGGTAATGACGCCGCTGCTGCACGATTTGCTTGCCGGTCAGGTGGATGTGGTGGTAGGGCGTGTCGGCGGCCGCGCCCTGCAACTGCCGCTTAATTATCAGGTACTTTATACCGAGCCGGTCTGCTTTGTGGCGCGTCCGCACCATCCGCTGGCCGCGCGAGCGCAGATCGCCTGGAGCGATCTGGCGCACTGGCGATGGATAGTCTGGCCAACCGGCACCCCTATTCGCATCAGTATTGATAACGCCCTCGTCGATAATGGCGTCATGCTCCCGGAAAACACCATTGAATCGGCGTCAATGAACGTCAGCACCAATTTGCTGCAAAGCAGCGATATGATCTCTATTCTTTCTTTACGGCTGGCGCAACGCTATGCCAGCCAGGGGCAACTGGCGATTTTAAACTTGCCAAAAATTGAGCAAAAAGGCAGCGTAGGGATGTTCTGGCGTAAGAATGAGACGCCGTCTTTGGCCCTGAGTCGCTTTTTGTATTTTTTAGCCCAGGTTTAACGCCGCCGACCAGGGGCATTGCCCGATGTTCCTGCTGTCTATACCCACTATGCTAAGAATTCATGATGTGATCGGTAGCACGTTTTAACGTTTAATTGTATGATGAATCCATCTCATCAAGGGCTTTAAACATGAGTAAGTCACTGAATATTATCTGGCAATATATACGCGCTTTTGTATTGATTTATGCCTGTTTGTACGCAGGCATTTTTCTTGCATCACTGCTTCCTATCACTATTCCCGGCAGCATTATCGGGATGTTAATTCTGTTTGTGTTGCTGGCGCTGCAAATTCTGCCGGCAAAGTGGGTTAACCCCGGCTGTTATGTGCTGATTCGTTATATGGCGTTGCTGTTTGTGCCGATTGGCGTTGGGGTCATGCAATATTTTGATTTACTGCGCGCGCAATTCGGCCCGGTGGTGGTCTCTTGCGCTATCAGTACGCTGGTCGTTTTTGTGGTCGTAAGCTGGAGTTCACATCTGATACACGGTGAACGTAAAGTGGTTGGGCAGAAGGGAACGAAAAAATGATGACATATATCTGGTGGTCGTTACCGCTGACGCTGGCGGTATTTTTCGCCGCCCGCAGACTGGCGGCGCATTTTAAAATGCCGTTGTTGAATCCGCTGCTGGTGGCAATGGTAGTCATTATTCCTTTTCTGTTGCTGACCGGTATTCCCTACGAGCATTACTTCAAAGGCAGCGAAGTGCTTAACGATCTGCTGCAACCGGCGGTGGTGGCGCTGGCCTATCCCCTTTATGAACAGTTGCACCAGATTCGCGCGCGTTGGAAATCCATTATTAGCATCTGTTTTGTCGGCAGTCTGGTAGCGATGATTACCGGAACATCCGTTGCCTTGCTGATGGGCGCAACGCCTGAAATCGCGGCATCGGTACTGCCTAAATCCGTGACTACGCCTATCGCGATGGCGGTGGGCGGCAGCATCGGCGGCATCCCCGCGATCAGCGCGGTATGCGTAATTTTTGTCGGTATTCTGGGCGCGGTGTTTGGCCACACGCTGTTAAACGCGATGCACATCCGTACTAAAGCCGCACGCGGGCTGGCAATGGGGACCGCCTCACATGCGCTCGGTACTGCGCGCTGCGCCGAGCTGGATTACCAGGAAGGCGCGTTTAGCTCCCTGGCGCTGGTGATCTGCGGCATTATTACCTCGCTGGTAGCGCCCTTTTTGTTTCCGCTCATTCTGGCGGTAATGCGCTAACGACGGGACAAAAGACCGGGTTAAAATTTGCGATACGTCGCGCATTTTTCATTGAAGTTTCACAAGTTGCATAAGCAATGAGATTTAGATCACATATCAAGACATAGCAGGCCCGTAAACTACGGTTCCATTACATTGTTATGAGGCAACGCCATGCATCCACGTTTTCAAACTGCTTTTGCCCAGCTTGCGGATAATTTGCAATCAGCGCTGGCCCCTATCCTGGCGGACCACCATTTTCCCGCCATGCTGACCGCAGAGCAGGTCTCGACGCTTAAAAATACGGCGGGACTGGACGAAGACGCGCTGGCTTTCGCACTGTTACCTCTGGCGGCGGCCTGCGCCCGTACCGATTTGTCCCATTTTAACGTCGGCGCGATTGCGCGCGGCGTTAGCGGCAACTGGTATTTCGGCGCGAATATGGAGTTCCTGGGCGCCACCATGCAACAAACTGTGCATGCTGAACAAAGCGCGATTAGCCACGCCTGGCTACGCGGCGAAAAAGGGCTCGCCGCCGTCACAGTTAACTACACGCCTTGCGGCCACTGTCGCCAGTTTATGAACGAGCTGAACAGCGGTCTGGATCTGCGCATTCATCTGCCGGGCCGCGCGCCGCATACGTTACGCGATTATCTGCCTGACGCTTTCGGGCCAAAAGATCTGGAGATCAAAACGCTGCTGATGGACGAGCAGGATCATGGCTTTACGTTAACGGGCGATACGCTAACGCAAGCGGCGATTACGGCAGCCAATAAGAGCCATATGCCTTATAGCCACTCACCGAGCGGCGTGGCGCTGGAATGTAAAGATGGCCGTATTTTCACCGGCAGCTATGCGGAAAACGCCGCCTTTAACCCTACGCTTCCCCCGCTGCAAGGCGCGCTAAACCTGCTGAGTCTCAATGGCTATGACTATGCGGATATTCAGCGTGCGATTCTGGCGGAAAAAGGCGATGCAGCATTAATTCAATGGGATGCCACCGCCGCAACGCTGAAAGCGTTAGGTTGCCATAATATTGACCGCGTGCTTCTCGGCTAAGCAAATGTGCCGGATAGCGACGCCCTGGCGTCTTATCCGGCCTGACTCTCCTCTCCCGCGACCCGATACAAGGGAAATCATGCTGAAAATCTCCGCAATCAGACGGCGGTTTCTTGCGCTACGTCTTCGGGTACAGTAGCCTGATCGTACTTTCATCCTGGTATCGAGTTTCCTGCATGTTAAAGCGCGTGTTTTACAGCCTGTTGGTCCTGGTAGGCTTGCTGCTGTTGACGGTGCTTGGCCTCGATCGGTGGATGAGCTGGAAAACAGCGCCCTATATCTATGACGAGCTACAGGATCTCCCCTACCGCCAGGTTGGCGTCGTGTTAGGGACAGCCAAATACTATCGCAAGGGTGTCATTAATCAGTACTATCGTTATCGTATCCAGGGCGCGTTAAACGCTTACAATAGCGGTAAAGTCAATTACCTGCTGCTCAGCGGCGACAATGCCCTGCAAAGCTATAACGAACCGATGACCATGCGCAAAGACCTTATCGCGGCGGGCGTCGATCCTGCGGACATTGTGCTTGATTACGCTGGCTTCCGTACGCTTGACTCCATTGTGCGTACCCGCAAAGTGTTTGATACCAACGACTTTATTATCATCACTCAGCGCTTCCACTGCGAACGCGCCTTGTTTATTGCGTTGCATATGGGCATTCAGGCGCAGTGTTACGCGGTACCTTCGCCCAAAAATATGCTGACAGTGCGCCTGCGCGAATTTGGCGCCCGCTTTAGCGCGCTGGCGGATCTCTATATTTTTAAACGCGAACCGCGTTTTTTAGGCCCGCTGGTACCTATTCCCACGCAGCATCAGGTGCCGAATGACGCCCAGGGGTATCCGGCCGTTACGCCGGAACAATTGCTTGAACTGGAAAAGAAAAAAGGGAAATGATCATGGATGTACAGACGATATTTGTCATATTAGCCTTTCTGCTACTCCCGCTTTTTTGCTTCCGTGAGGCCTGGAAAGGCTGGCGAACCGGCGCGGTAGATAAAGTTGTCAAAAATGCGCGAAAACCGGTTTATGTTTATCGCCATGCCGATCCCGTACAATATTGGTCTTATCTTTTTCTTTATACCGGTTGCGGTTTTTTATTTACTGGAATGATTATTTATCTTCTTTTTTATCGTTAATCTATTTATTACTCCTTTAAAATTGAGAATAGTTATTATTATGATATAAGGAACAAATGCTGTTTTGCATTCTGGTTTCATTTTTTTGTGAATTCTTTCACAGAATACCCTTCTTTCAATGCTTAGGCTGGCGGTAGATTTTGGATCATTAAAACGCGTTATTTGCGTTTCGCCTTAATTTATTCAAGCATTAAGGAAGATTATATGCCGCAACAAAATTATCTGGATGAACTCACGCCTGGTTTTACGCCATTACTGGCAATAAAAGAGGCTTCCCGTTGTTTATTATGTCACGATGCGCCCTGTAGTCAGGCTTGCCCGGCGCAAACCGATCCGGGGAAATTTATTCGTTCTATTTACTTTCGCAATTTTAAAGGCGCAGCGGAAACTATCCGGGAAAATAACGCGCTTGGCGCCGTCTGCGCCAGAGTCTGTCCGACGGAAAAATTGTGCCAGCGCGGATGTACACGTTCCGGAATAGATAAACCTATTGATATTGCACGCCTGCAACGTTTTATTACCGATTTTGAACAGCAGACTGCCATGCAGATTTATCAGCCCGGGAGTAAAACACGCGGGAAAGTCGCGATTATTGGCGCGGGTCCGGCAGGTTTGCAGGCAAGCGTGACGCTAACGCATTTAGGCTATGACGTCACCATTTACGAAAAACAGCCGCAGCCCGGCGGATGGCTGCGTCACGGCATCCCGGCATTTCGTCTGCCGCAAAGCGTACTCGATCAGGAAATTGCCCGCATTGTAGAAATGGGCGTCAATATTAAATGTAATTGTGACGTGGGCGGGTCGCTATCGCTTGCGCAACTCAAAGCCGAATATCGCGCCGTGCTGATGACCATCGGGATGTCCTATGGATCTGATTTACCGTTATTTGAGCAAGCCAGTCACGTAGAGATTGCCGTTGATTTTTTACAGCGCGCCCGTCAGGCCGACGGCGATATTAGCGTTCCGCGTAGCGCATTAATTATTGGCGGCGGCGACGTAGCGATGGATGTCGCCAGTACGTTAAAAATTCTCGGCTGTCCTTCCGTCACCTGCGTGGCGCGGGAAGAATTAGCCGAATTCCCCGCCAGCGAAAAAGAATTTACCAGCACGCAGGCATTAGGCGTATCGATTATTGATGGTTTTACGCCTGTCGCCGTCAGCGGAAATAAAGTGACCTTCCACCATGTACGCCACTCAGGAGAACTGACGCTGGAAGCGGAAAATATTATTTTGGCCGTGGGTCAGCACGCGCGACTGGATACCTTTGCGGAGATAAAAGCGCAGCATAATATTATCGACACGCACAATTATCAAACCGACGACCCGGCGATCTTTGCCGCTGGCGATATTGTTAAAGGCGATAAGACCGTCGTTTATGCGGTAAAAACCGGAAAAGAAGCCGCTCAGGCTATTCATCATTATTTAGAGGAGGCCTGCTCATGTTAACAAAAGATTTGTCTGTTACCTTTTGCGGCGTTAAGTTTCCCAATCCGTTTTGTCTTTCTTCTTCTCCGGTAGGCAATTGTTATGAGATGTGCGCCAAAGCCTATGATACCGGCTGGGGCGGGATCGTTTTTAAAACCATTGGTTTTTTTATTGCCAACGAAGTCTCTCCACGTTTTGACCACCTGACGAAAGAAGATACCGGTTTTATTGGTTTCAAAAACATGGAGCAAATTGCTGAGCATCCGCTGGAAGAGAACCTGGCCGTCATTCGACGGCTAAAACAGGATTATCCGGATAAGGTGCTGATTGCTTCCATCATGGGGGAAAATGAGCAGCAGTGGCAGGAACTGGCGCGTCTGGTTGAAGAAGCCGGCGCGGATATGATTGAGTGTAACTTCTCTTGCCCGCAGATGACCTCGCACGCCATGGGAAGCGATGTAGGGCAAAGCCCGGAGCTGGTTGAAAAATACTGCCGCGCCGTAAAACGCGGTTCATCTTTGCCAATGCTGGCGAAAATGACGCCGAATATTGGCGATATGTGCGAAGTCGCGCTGGCCGCCAAACGCGGCGGAGCCGACGGTATCGCCACCATCAACACCGTGAAATCCATTACTAACATCGACCTGAACCGCAAAATCGGGATGCCGGTGGTTAACGGTAAATCCAGCATCTCCGGTTATTCAGGAAAAGCGGTGAAACCCATTGCGCTGCGTTTTATCCAGCAGTTGCGAATGCACCCTGAACTGCGCGATTTCCCGATTAGCGGTATCGGCGGCATTGAAACCTGGGAAGACGCTGCCGAATTTCTGCTGCTGGGCGCGGCGACCCTACAGGTGACGACAGGCATTATGCAATACGGTTACCGCATTGTAGAAGATATGGCGAGCGGCCTCAGCCACTATCTGGCCGATCAGGGATTTGCCTCATTACAGGAGATGATCGGGCTGGCGAATGGCAATATTATCCCGGCGGAAGACCTGGATCGCAGCTATATCGTCTATCCGCGGATTAATCAGGAGAAATGCGTCGGCTGCGGACGTTGCTATATCTCCTGCTATGACGGCGGTCATCAGGCGATGGAGTGGGATGAACACAGCCGCACGCCGCATTGCAATACGGAAAAATGCGTCGGTTGTCTGCTGTGCGGTCATGTCTGCCCGGTCGCCTGTATTGATTTAGGCGAGGTCAAATTTAAAAAAGGCGAAAAAGAGCACGCGTTAACGCTGTAGCTCGCGGTATGAAGCCCGGCGCGCAGTTTCGCTGCGCCGGGTTATCTGATAAGCAAGGCAATAGGTCTGGATAACTACTTCTTACGCGCGTATTTCAGCGAGTCCAGCGCCACGGCGAAAATGATAATGCCGCCTTTGATAATGTACTGCCAGTACGGGTTTACCCCGATATAGGTCAGGCCGTAGTTGATGACGGTAAAGATAATGACGCCGGTCACCACGCCGAAGACCGTACCCACTCCGCCGCTAAACGATACGCCCCCGACAACGCACGCGGCAATCGCATCCAGTTCATACATAAAGCCGAGGTTGTTGGTGGCAGAACCAATACGCCCAGCTTCCAGTAAGCCGCCGAAAGCATAAAACACGCCGGAGAGCGCATAAATCATCAGCAGGTTCAGCGCCACGTTTACTCCAGAAACTTTTGCCGCTTCCGGGTTGCCGCCAATAGCAAAAATGTTTTTACCAAAACGGGTCTTATTCCACAGCACCCAGACAAACGCTACCGCAATCAGGGCGTAAAAAGTGATGTAGGAGAGCCGGAAACTGCCCATCGCCACAAAGCCCTGCGCAAAGGTGGAAAAGCCGCTGTCAAAGCCGGAAATGGGCGAAGCGCCAACAAAGTCATAGTAAAGGGAGTTGATCCCATAAACGATAATCATCGTGCCAAGCGTGGTAATAAACGGTGTCACGTTCAGGTAAGCAATAATGATGCCGTTCACCAGGCCAATCACCGCGCCAATCGCGCAGACAATCAGGATGACCAGCGCAATCGGCATGGTCGCCATTTCCGGAAACACTTTGTTGGCGTTTTCCATTGATTGCAGTAATGTTGCCGCCACGACCGCCGCCAGCCCTACCTGACGCCCCGCCGACAGGTCTGTCCCCTGGGTGACGATGAGTCCCGCCACGCCCAGCGCGATAATAATACGTACCGAAGATTGCGTCAGAATATTACTTAAATTCAGCAAACTTAAAAAAGTCGGGTCCTGGAAAATAATAATCGCCAGCAACACTAAAAGAACGACGTAAATTCCGCCCTCTTTCAGCCAGGTCAAAAAGCTTTTCTTGTTTAACGCACTCATAAGGAGCCCCTGATCTTAAAGGTGCAAAGAAGCAAGACGCAAAATTTCGTTTTGCGTTGTTGTTTTAGTATCGACAATGCCGGAAACGAGACCGTTACTCATCACCAGGATACGATCGGTAATCCCTAACAGCTCCGGCATTTCAGAAGAGATAATGATGATCCCCTTGCCTTTTTTCGCCAGTTCCGCAATAAGCTGATAAATTTCAAACTTTGCGCCGACATCAATGCCGCGGGTCGGTTCGTCCAGCATTAATATTTCCGGCTGCGTTAATAGCCAGCGACCAATGATCACCTTTTGCTGATTGCCGCCGGAAAGTGAACCAATTTGCGTGCGATGCCCCGGCGTTTTTACCCGCATGGAATCAATGACCCATTGGGTGTCGCTTTTCATCCGGGAATTATCCAGTAACCCCACTTTATTTTTATAATTACGGATATTCGAAATTAATGAGTTAAACCCGATATCCAGATAGGCATAAATTCCGGTGGAACGACGCTCTTCCGTCACCAGCGCAAAACCGTGGTTAATCGCTTCGTTCGCAGTGTGATTATTAATTTTCTTGCCATGTAAAGTGATTGTCCCGGACGACTTCTCACGAATGCCAAACAGCGTTTCGACGATATCGGTACGCTTTGCCCCAACCAGACCGGCAATGCCCAGAATTTCGCCCTTGTGCAAATCAAAGGAGACATCGCGAATGGAAGGCTGGCGCAGCGAGGTCAGGTGACGGACCTCCAGAATCACGTCGCCCGGCTTATTTTCTTTATCCGGGAAGCGCTGGTTCAGGGAACGCCCGACCATCATCGCAATGATCTTATCCATATCCAGCCCTTCCAGCGGCTGGGTGGCAATCCACTGACCGTCGCGCAAGATAGTAATTTCATCGCACAATTGAAAAATTTCTTCCATTTTATGCGAGATATAAACAATTCCGCAGCCGCGTTCTTTCAGCTTGCGAATAATAGTGAACAGATGATTAACCTCTTTCTCAGTTAACGATGAGGTCGGCTCATCCATAATAACGATCTTAGCGTTATAGGAAAACGCCTTCGCAATTTCGATCATCTGCATTTGCGAAACGGATAACGTTCCCACACGCGCGCGCGGGTCAATATCGATATCCAGCTCATCAAATATCGCTTTGGTATCCTGGTACATTTTATCCTGGTCGACAAACATACCTTTGGTGGGATAACGTCCCAGCCACATGTTATCCATGACCGAACGTTGCAATACCAGGTTTAACTCCTGGTGTACCATCGAAATCCCATTCTCCAGCGCTTCTTTCGCCGAATGGAAGTCCACTTCCTTTCCCTGAAATATAATGCTGCCGGAGTCTTTTTGATAAATACCGAAAAGACATTTTAATAACGTTGATTTGCCTGCGCCGTTTTCGCCCATTAATGCATGAATAGAGTGCGGACGAACGTTTAAGTTGACATTATCAAGCGCTTTCACGCCGGGAAATGATTTGTTAATGCCACGCATTTCCAACAAATATTCACCCGACGACGGAGAGATCGTGCTGCCCATAATGATACCCTGTCGGCCTTTTTAATTATGACTATCCGCGCCGGATGGCAAAA
Organism: Salmonella sp. JXY0409-18; assembly: GCF_020268625.1. Lineage (NCBI taxonomy): Bacteria > Pseudomonadati > Pseudomonadota > Gammaproteobacteria > Enterobacterales > Enterobacteriaceae > Salmonella > Salmonella sp. JXY0409-18. The sequence goes on along the minus strand of NZ_CP084216.1, from coordinate 1,618,490 downwards.
GAAATACGTTATCCGGTCTGCGACGCGTCACCCTTCCACGGTTTCAGGGCGCAACAAAATTGCGCCCACAGACGGAAAAGTTATTTTTGGGTAAATTCGCTCAGATTGTCTTTGTCCACGCCGACATAAGGCACGCGCACGATTTTGTTCTCAATCTTCCAGTTGGTGCCGTCAGCCGCGCCCTTGCCTTCGGCGAGGTTTTTCGCCAGATCGAATGTCGCTTTCGCCTGATTGTTGGCGTCATTCAGTACCGTACCGGCCATCGCGCCCGATTTCACCAGCGCCAGGGCTTCCGGTAACGCATCGACGCCAAAGACCGGAATCGACGATTTATTATGCGCTTTCAGCGCCTCTACCGCGCCCATCGCCATCGCATCGTTATTCGCGATAACCACTTCAATCTTGTTAGCGTTCGGGCCAGACAGCCAGGCATCCATCTTATCTTTTGCCTGCGCGGTATCCCACATGGCGGTGTCTAACGCCAGTTGCTCGGTCTGAATACCTTTAGCATTTAACTCTTTCACCACATACGTCGTACGGGCTTCCGCATCCGGGTGCCCCGGCTCGCCTTTCAGCAGAACATACTGAATTTTACCGTCTTTATTCAGATCCCAACCCTGATTCGCCTGCCAGTGTTTGGCAATCAAGTCGCCCTGAATCACACCGGATTCTTTAGAGTCAGTCCCGACATAATACGCCTTGTCATAGCTGTCCAGCACTTTGCGGGAAGGCTCTTTGTTAAAGAACACCACCGGCACATTTTGCCCGCGCGCTTTCTCAATCACCGTACCGGCGGCTGCCGGGTCGACCAGGTTAATCGCCAGAGCTTTAACCCCTTTCGCCAATAAAACGTCAATTTGATCATTCTGTTTGGACTGATCGTTTTGCGAGTCATTCATCAGTAGCTGAACATCCGGCGCGGATTTGCCATCTTTTTCAATAGCCTTACGCACCACGGACATAAAGTTATCGTCATATTTATAAATCGTCACGCCAATACGAGTATCAGCCGCGTGCGCGTGCGCGCCGAATAACAGACTTGCCATCACGGCAGAAAGGGTCAGTACCTTCTTATTCATGGTAGCTCCGGTTTTATTATGTAGGGTATAGCGTAAAAAAATGCCCGGCTGTTCAGCACGTTAACGCGTGTTACTGAACGCCGAAGCGTATTTAGAGCCTATCCCACCAGGCGTTATTGGCGCAGCCAGTTTGGACACGGACAGCGCGCAAAAACCGGAGCGTACACGTAGTACGTGAGGTTTGACTCGCTACGCTCGCCCTTCGGGCCGCCGCTAGCGGCGTTCAAAACGCTAACGCGTTTTGGCGAGCACTGCCCAGGTCCAAAATGGCAAGTAAAATAGCCCTAATGGGATAGGCTCTTATTCAACTCTTTATTTTTGTCCGGTAGTCGCGGGATATTGTGATAACGGTTTTTATAAGCGAAATACCCCAGCAAAACTGACAACTAACTGTTACACATTAGTTACAGTGCGACAAACGTTGTCATCATAGCTATCACAATGTTAATAAACTGTGAATTTACTCACAGATTGAAAACGGTTACATGCGGTGCGTAATCAGTTAGTGATCAGTACCGCATTCTGTCGCCACGCCACCGAATGGCGCCGCACCAGTGTCGGCATGAAGCAGTGCGTCGCCGTGATATCCAGGGAGCCTGCGGCCCCCTGTAACGCCAGCTCGGTCGCGATTTTCGCCATAGAAGCAATAGGATAGCGCACGGTAGTCAGCTGAGGATCGGTATAACGAGCAATAGGGATATCATCGAAACCGATGACAGACAGATGCAAGGGAATGGCGATGCCGTTATCTTTTAACGCCGTCAGCGCGCCCGCCGCCATGTTATCGTTATAGGCAAATACCGCCGTCAGTTGCAGATTGCGTCCCAACAACTCAACCATTGCCGACTCGCCGCCCTGCATATCCGGCGTGCCGGTGCCAATCCAGCTCTCCGACGCAGCAACCCCCTGCTCTTGCAGCGCGTGAAACCACCCTTCTCTGCGCATCGCGTCATCTTCAATACGGTGGCTGGAGGCCAGGTAGCCGATGCGTTGATGTCCATTATTCAGCAACATTCGGGTCGCCATTCTGGCGCCGCTCACATTGTCGAGACAGACACAACGATGCGCATAACCCGGCACGATACGGTTAATCAGCACCATGCCGGGGATCTGATCCATAAAGTCGCTCAGCTCGCGATCGGTTAAGGCTTTTGAGTGAACAATCAATGCGTTACAACGCTGACGGATCAAGACTTCAATCGCATGACGCTCTTTTTCCGCCTCATGATAACTGTTGCCAATGAGAACATATTTCTGGTGCTGCTGCGCGACCAGATCTACGGCTTTCACCAGAGCGCCGAAAAAGGCATCGGAAACATCCATGACCACGACGCCGATGGTATCGCTCACCTGGGTGGCCAGCGCTTGCGCATTCGCATTTGGCCGATATCCCAGCAGAGTGACGGCCTGCATAACGGCGTCACGGGTGTCGGGACTGACCAACGCGCTGTTATTCAGTACGCGGGAAACGGTCGCTACAGACACGCCAGCCTGGCGCGCTACATCACGAATGGTGATCATATTCACTGCCCTGTTTGAGTTCAAAAATGCTCACAAATGCCCCGTTAGCAGGCGGCTATTTTGTCAGCACCCTGCCCAGGGCTGCGTGAGAAACATCACAGGGATGGAAACGGTTACAGCCATTTTGTTAATGAATGTGATCCAGATCGTTATCTGAACGATCCTGACGCGCGCAACGTGAGTTGACGCCATAACCACTCGACCGGTCCCTGTCGCCAGAAACGTAGCCAGATGACGGAAAAGAGAAGGTTTATTGCCCATACCGGAACGACAAAGAACAAGAGTTCCAGTCGATTGAATTCCATAAATAAGCCAAACTGATAAAACAGCGTGGTACAGATGATCGTCTGCAGCAGATAATTGGTCAGCGCCATTCGCCCTACGCAGGCAATGGCAAGCGTCAGTCTGCATCGGCTAAGCTGCGGCCAGAAGCCAAACATCAGCGCGGCATAGCCCAGCGTTTGCAACGGCGCGCTCAGTTCGCGCGGCGCCTGCAATAAGAAGGCGCACCAGCGGTACGCCCAGTCCAGCCGCCATTGTAAGATGACCGCAGGCAGGTTGATCATTAGCCCTAACGCCACCAGCAGAATCCCGGTACGGCGATAGTGCCGCAGACTGTACTGACCTTTCAGCCAGCCGCTACGCATTAGCGCGGCGCCCAGCAGCATCATACCCGCCAGTTGCCAGCCATACTGCGCGCCGAGCGCCAGTAAACTATTCGACAGCATCTCTGCCCGGTTGCTGATAGCCTCCATGCCGCCGTTCAGCTTCCAGTATTTTTCATACAATATTGCCGACGCATCCGGCGTCCAGGCGCGGCTGGTTTCGCTACTCGATGCTACGCCCAGCAGCAGTAGCACGCCAATCCCGACCAGATAAAGGAGTATGCCGGTATTAAACAGGCTTTTTACCGAAGGCGCGTCGCGTACCAGTCGCCAGCAAATTAACCCGACCAGACCGTAGGCCAGCAGAATGTCGCCGTCCCAAAAGAATAACGCATGGATAAAACCTAACAGTACCAATAGCGTTAAGCGCGACTGAATCCACTGTTTACCACGCGGAAGCAGCATTTGTAGCCCCGCGCCAAACAACAACGCGAACAGCGTAAGAAACTTAGCCTGCGCCACAATATCGAGAATCGCCCAGGACCAGGCGTCTTCGGGAACGATCGCGCCGTACCAGGCGGGATTGAGATAAGCCGCCTTCGGCAATCCAAAGGCGCTAATGTTAAGAAGCAGGATACCGAGGATGGCGACGCCACGTACAAAATCCAGCGTGACATTACGCTCCATCGTCTCCGCCTTAATCATGGATGATGGCGAACGGCACGCAGAAACTCCTGGCGCGTATTCTGGCTGGACTTAAACAATCCGCCCAGCGATGTCGTCGTCGTGGCGCTGGTTGCGTCACGAATACCGCGCGCTTTCACGCAGTAATGCACCGCATCAATCGATACCGCTACATTATTGGTGCCGAGCAAGGTTTGCAGCGCCGTCAGAATTTGTTGGGTCAAACGTTCCTGAACCTGCGGACGCTGGGCGAAGAATTGCACGATACGGTTAATTTTCGACAGGCCGATCACGGAATCTTTGGGGATATACGCGACAGTCGCTTTGCCATCAATGGTCACGAAGTGATGTTCACAGGTGCTGGTCAGCGTGATATCGCGGACGGTGACCATTTCATCCACCTTCATTTTATTTTCAATGAGGGTAATTTTCGGGAAATTGGCGTAGTCGAGGCCGGCGAAAATCTCGTCAACGTACATCTTAGCGATACGATGCGGCGTTTCCATCAGACTGTCATCGCTCAAATCGAGATTCAGCAACTGCATAATCTCAGTCATATGCCCTGCGATAAGGCTTTTTCGCGTTTCATTATCCAGTTCATCCATAGGCGGGCGCAGCGGCGTTTCCAGCCCCCGGGCAACCAGCGCGTCATGAACCAGGGCCGCTTCTTTACTGAGTGATGGCATTAATCGTGTTCTCCTGCAGGTGTGGCGCCTCTGCCCTGCATGGGGCAAAGTTTGTCAATATTGTGACAGTGTGATTATTGTGCGTGAGGTAGCGCACATAATCCAGTATTCACGCCCATAATTGTTGAAATTGTCGCTGCCTTTCATGACATCTTTTCCGGTGCGGGAATGATGGCAGGACAAAGGGCATATTTGTTAACGCAACGTTATTTAAATGATGAAGCATGTTTATGTATTACGGAAGTGAAAGTTACTCACAACGCGGTGAATAATCTGTATTATGAAGAATCTGCATACCTTATCAGGTTCACTATAAAAGGAGCCCCCGCATGGAAATGCTCGAAGAGCACCGATGTTTTGGCGGCTGGCAGCAGCGCTGGCGTCATCATGCCGCCACGCTAAACTGCGCCATGACATTCAGCATTTTTCTTCCGCCGACTCAGGATAATGAACCGCCTCCGGTACTGTACTGGTTGTCCGGGTTGACCTGCAATGATGAGAACTTTACCACCAAAGCAGGCGCGCAGCGTATCGCAGCAGAACTGGGCATTGTATTGGTGATGCCGGATACCAGTCCACGCGGTGAACAGGTCGCCAACGATAGCGGATACGATTTAGGCCACGGCGCCGGGTTTTATCTCAATGCCACACAGCCGCCCTGGGCCAGCCATTATCGCATGTACGATTACCTGCGCGATGAGCTTCCGGCGCTCATCCAGACACAGTTTAACGTCAGCGACCGTTGCGCCATCAGCGGGCACTCGATGGGCGGCCACGGCGCATTAATCATGGCGCTGAAAAATCCGGGCAAATATACCAGCGTCTCTGCTTTTGCGCCCATCGTCAACCCCAGCCGCGTGCCGTGGGGAATCAAAGCGCTTACCGCTTATCTCGGCGAAGATGAATCAGCCTGGACTGAGTGGGATAGCTGCGAATTAATGCTGGCCAGCCAGCCGCAGGACGCCATTCCTGTGCTCATCGATCAGGGCGACAGCGATCAGTTCCTCGCCGATCAGCTTCAGCCCGCCGTACTGGCGGAAGCCGCGCGGCAAACCGCCTGGCCGATGACGCTACGAATCCAGCCCGGTTACGATCATAGCTATTATTTTATTGCGTCCTTCATCGAGGACCATCTGCGCTTTCATGCCCGGTATTTACGGGACGAGCGTGAGACGTCACCAGCATAATGAATTTTCCAGCGCCGCGCTGTAGTTCACCTCCTCCGACTGCGGCGCGGAAGATTTATTATTTAAATCCGCGGCCTGCTGGCGTACCTGAAGGCGGCCGCTGCCCTCTCCGCCTTCATAACTTTCGTGAAAATTACGCAGCTCGGATTCAAACAGCACCGCATCAAGATTATGCAACTTATCCAGCGCCCGCAGGAGAGAAATTAACGTATCAAGATTGAGCCCTCCCCCCTTCTCGATACGCTTGATGGTGGCGATGCCAACGTGCGCGCGATCGGCAAGCTGCTGCTGGGTCATCGAAAGAGACAGACGCGTCTCCTTTAAGCGGGCGCACAACGACAGAATAATCTCGTCGTTATTCATCGTATTGTATTTCACGCTGTTACCCTCTCTTGCGCGGCTGAATTTTCCCCAGCGAACCATGATACGTTTCACGGTATTTAGCGCTCATGTCTTTACCGGTCTCGTACATCGCAGCAATGATCTCATCGAGCGAAATACAGGGTTCGCTTACGCGACTCATCGCCATCGTCGCCGCGTTTATCGCTTTCACGGCAGAGATGGCATTTCTCTCTATGCAGGGAATTTGTACCTGCCCGCCCAGCGGATCGCAGGTCAATCCCAGATGATGTTCCATGGCAATTTCAGCGGCGCTCAGCGTTTGCTCCACGGATGCGCCCATCAGTTCAGCCAGGCCCGCCGCCGCCATTGAGCACGCCACGCCGATTTCCCCCTGACAGCCAACTTCAGATCCCAGAATAGAGGCGTTTTGTTTAAACAACATCGCGATAGCGGCGGCGGTCAGGAAGAAACGGGTCAGAGCACCGGGTTCCAGCGGCGTGACAAATTTATCATACCAGCAGAGCGCTGCCGGAATGATGCCGCACGCGCCATTGGTTGGTGCGGTAACAATCTGTCCGCCGCTGGCATTTTCTTCGCTTACCGCAATCGCGAAGGCATTGACCCAGTTCAGCGCGGTTAAAAAATCGCTGGCGGAGCGGTTAGCCTGTAACGTCTTATGTAACGCACAGGCGCGCCGCGGTACCTGATAGGGACCGGGTAATACCCCCTCAGTATGCAGGCCGCGATAAACCGCCTGCTGCATCACGTTCCATATTTGCGCCAGATAATTCTGCAACGTCTGTGGCGAGTGGCGGCACAGCTCATTTTTCATCATCAGCGCCGCCACGGACAGGCCGTTACGCCGACACAGCGCCAGCAACTGCGCGGCATGACTAAATTCAAAGGGCGACACTGTACGCAAAGGAAGCGATGGCGTCAGCGGCTCGCCATGTTTGCGGACCTGCCCGGCGCCGGTCGAAAACCAGGTCTCTTCATACACCGTGAAATAATCATCTCTGGCGCGAAACGTCATGGCATAAGGATGGCCTGGATGCGCCTGGTGATTGGCGATAATCTTGACTTTTATCGTGATTCCGCCCGCGTCGGAGAGCGGGAGTTCGATTTTGTTTTCATTTTCCGCACGCTTAATCACCGCCATATGCGAACGGAGATCGACATTCTCCGGCTGGCAACCCAGCAGCCCAAGATAAAGGGCGGTATCCACATTGTGGCACTTGCGGCTTAACGATAACGCGCCATACAGCTCGATTTCTATTTCCCGAATTAGCGGCAACGTCTCTTGTTCTCTGAGCAATGAAATAAAGTGACAGGCGGCGCGCATCGGCCCTACGGTACGTGAGCTGGATGGACCTATTACTATTTTGAATATATCAAGGCAACTCTCCATCGTTATATCAATCCTTTCAGTCTCATTCGCGTTCAGTAATAAATAACATCCTCGCACAGTTGGCATATCAAAAGTGATACCTTTTGTGTCTGAACTTTACCTGGTATCAAAAACAACGCTTTTTTAGCCCTTTTCTGGCTGTGATATCTGTGATAGCACGAGATTCCACGCCGCAAAAGAGCCATTATAATACCCGTAAATTAAGGGAGTTATCATATGAGCATTATTTATTTTATTACTACACAGGATATCGATACGTTTCAGAAAAAATTACAGGAAACGTTATTTAATGCCGTCACCATGCCGTTTCCGCTATTATTTGATAAACGTTATGCCGCGCTTATCAATACCGTTTATTTAAAGCTTACGCTGCCAGCGGAATGTCTGACGCCTGAATTTTATCGCTATTTACGCGAACTCTCATTGCAATGGCAGTTTGATTTTTTTATTAAGCCGCAGCCACTGCCTGCTAACGGTATTATCGTGTTTGATATGGACTCGACATTTATTGCGGAAGAAGGCGTGGATGAAATTGCCCGCGAGCTTGGCATGTCGACGCAAATCACCGCCATTACCCAACAGGCGATGGAGGGCAAGCTTGATTTTAACGCCAGTTTTACCCGACGTATCGGAATGTTGAAAGGCACACCGAAAGCAGTGCTGAACGCCGTATGCGATCGCATGACCCTTTCGCCAGGCCTGTTAACTATTCTACCAGTCATCAAGGCCAAAGGATTTAAAACCGCGATTATCTCCGGGGGACTGGATATATTCACCCAGCGTCTAAAAGCGCGATATCAACTGGATTATGCCTTTTCGAATACAGTTGAAATACGCGATAACGTTCTGACGGATAACATTACCTTACCGATTATGAACGCCGCAAACAAAAAACAGACGCTGGTTGACCTGGCTGCCCGGTTAAATATTGCCACAGAGAACATTATTGCCTGCGGTGATGGCGCCAACGATCTGCCGATGTTAGAACATGCCGGCACCGGTATTGCCTGGAAAGCGAAGCCGGTTGTACGGGAAAAAATCCACCATCAGATTAATTATCACGGTTTCGAATTGCTTCTTTTTCTTATTGAAGATGAATTATAACGCGACTCACCTCGCCGGAAGGGAATTTTAAAATGAGTATAAAAACATTTATTTTCAGCCAGCCCGATAAGCCGATTGTAAAAGAGAAAAAAGAGATAGACCAGACCTATAAAAAATTTCGTTTTGAGATTATCGCCTCGGTCTTTATCTCTTATGCCGTCTTTTATCTTACCCGTAAAAACTTCTCCGCCGCGATGCCGGCCATGCTGACGCAAACGTCGCTGACCGCAGAAGACTTCGCCATTATGTCTTCTATTTTTTACATTCTTTATGGCGCGATGAAGTTTGTCGGCGGGATGCTGGTCGATAAAATTAACCCGAAAGCCATGACCGGCCCGGTGCTGATTGGCGTGGGGATTGTAAATATTCTGTTCGGCTTTTCCGATAGCGTGGCGGCATTCTACGTACTGTACAGCCTCAACGCGATATTACAGGGCACCAGCTTTCCGCCGATGGCGAAAATTATGGCCTCGTGGTTTTCGAAAAACGAACGGGGACGCTGGTGGGCTATCGTTGAAGCGGCGCACAATATCGGCGGCAGCCTCGCGCCGCTGCTGACCAGTTTTGCTATCGCCTTTAGCGGTAGCTGGAAAATGGGGTTTTATGTTCCCGGCGCCATTTCGCTGCTGATGGGGATAGTGGCGCTATTTACCATTAAAGATCGTCCCGGTACGTTAGGTTTGCCCAACGTGGGGCAGTGGCGTAACGACCCGACGGAACTGGCCCAGGTCAAGGCCAGCCCGGTCAACCTGAGCTTCTGGCAGATTTTTGTGAAATATATCCTGACCAATCCACTGGTATGGATCATTATTATCGGTGATATGTCGGTTTATATTGCGCGCACCATCCTTAACGACTGGCCGCAGATTTACTATTCGCAGGTTCACGGCTGGAGCCTGATAAAAGCGAACTCGATTATTTCCTGGTTTGAGGCGGGCGGACTGGCAGGTGGGTTGCTGGCAGGCTACTTGTCTGACTTTATGTTCAAAAGTAACCGCTGGATGACAGGGTTAATCTTCGCGTTAGCGCTGTGCATATGCATCGTGCTGGTGCCGCTGGTTCAGGATACCTCTTACACCCTCACCGCGATTCTGTTCACCATCATGGGCTTCGCCTTATACGGACCGCATATGCTTTTTGCCGTCGGCTGTCTGGATGTGACCCATAAGGATGCGGCGGGATCGATTACCGGCTTTCGGGGATTGTTCAGCTATGTCGGCGCGGCAATGGCCGGTGTGCCGGTAATTATGGTGAAAAATAGCTGGGCGTGGTCGGGCGTTTATATCTATGCGTTAATCGCCATTCTGTTAACGACTCTGTCGCTGGCGCTGCTCTCCAGGCTGCATCGGTTATAACATTCTGGCGACAGCGGCAAAACGCGGCTGTCGCCAGTCTCTGTCAGAAACGGTAATCCACCGCCATAAAGTAACGACGTCCGTCTTCGGTGTAACCGTAGTCGTCGCGTTTGAGATCTTTATCGCCCACGTTCAGAACGCCCGCACGCAGTTTAACATTTTTCGTCGCCTGCCATGCCGCGCCGGTATCCCAGACCACGTACCCACCCGGCGTTTTCGCCGTTGCGCTGTCGGCCCGCTTACGCCCGGTATAATTCCCTGATACGTAGAATGACCAGTCTTCGAGCTGCACCGGTTTCCAGTCCAGCGTACCGTTCGCGGTGTGGAACGGCAGATCGGAAAGCGGCTTGTTCCCGCCATTACTGACGTCGCGTCCGTCGTTATAGGTGTAATTCAACGACAGTTTCCACGCCCTGAATACGCGCTTTATTCACGTTGTAATAACGGAAGACCGGAACGCGCTGTCCCCGACTATTGGTTTCGAAACCGACAAAGTTGGAATAGCCGGGCGCGGCGTTAACGTCAGCGGTACGGCTAATGCTGATGCGATTGTCCACATCGTTACGGAACGTGGTAACGCTCGCTTCCACGCCCTCCAGTATGCCTTCTTCGCCACGGTAGTAAAGGCCGAGCTCCCAGCTTTCACTGGTTTCAGGTTTCAGATCCGGGCTACCGATAATGCGGCATCCTCCACGGCAGGAGTTGGTCGCCCAGTCCGGACTTAATTGCAATAGCGACGGCGCTTTAAAGGCCGTGGCCCACCCACCTTTCACCGTCAGGGTATCCGTTGCGTTATAGACCAGATAAGCACGCGGGCTCCAGTGATCGCCATAGGTTTCATGGTCATCCATACGAATACCGGTGGTCAGCGCCAGCGGTTCGAAGATGCGCCACTCATCTTCAAGGAACAGAGCATACTGGCTGGCGGAGGTTTTAGTACTGGAACCGCCGGTCAGGTTGACCGCATCGCTCAGTTTATCGTGACGCCATTCGCCGCCGAAGGTGAGGAACTGGTTGACAGACGCTAACGGCAGAACGTATTTCCCGTCAATCGAATTGCTTTCTGACGTGATAGGGCTACTGTTGCCGGGGTTTTTGTTTTCCACTTTTTCGCCGTAGAACTTGAGCTCGCTGTTACCGAGATCCCAACGTCCGTTATGGCTCAACGCGTAGTTTTGCCGTTCCAGACGGTTTTTATCCAGCGAGTCGGAGTCCCGGTCCTGGCGATCAAAACCGTAGCCTGCGGTAACGTCATGATTTTCGTTTGGTGTCCAGGCAAACTCGACGTTTCCATCCCGGCTGGTAAATCCTTCAATGCGCGGCGTTTCACCCGTAGCGGTGGTGGCGGAACTCTGCTGCTCGTCTTTTCCGCGTTTCGCCAGGCTACCGTAGGCTTTCATTCCCAGCACGCCGTCGATCAGCGGACCGCTGGTAAAGAACTGGCCGTTATAGGTATCGCCACGGTCGCGATGTTCCTGAATAGTGGAGTCAACCGTGACGCTACCGTGCCATTTCTGACCAATTTTTTTGGTAATAATGTTGACCACGCCGCCCAGCGCATCGGAGCCATACAGCGAGGACATGGGGCCACGCACCACTTCAATGCGTTCGATAGCGTCAACCGGTATCCAGTTCAGATCAAAATCATTATGGCGGAAGACCGCGTTACGGGAGTTAACGCGCTTACCGTCGATCAGGATCAGCGTATAACTGCTGTCCAGACCACGAATACTCACGCCTTTACGGTTATCCCCTTCGTTAGTGAGCTGTACGCCCGGCACCTCTTTCAGGACATCTTTCAGGTTTTGCACGGGCCTGCGCTGTAAATCTTGCTGGGTAATGACGCTGATACTTGCTGGCGCATCTTTCAGATTTTGTTCAATAGCGGACGCGGTAACGACCATGGTTTCACCATCATCCGTTGCCGCGGCAACCGGCCAGGCCAACGTAACTGCGGACATACAAAGCCCTACCCGAACGAAAGGGTTAAACCTAAACATTCCATTTCTCCATGAGGTAAATACGACAAAAAAATCGGTTATCGCTCACAACGCATTACGTTTCGCCTGCGATAACAGTTATCACGGCGAACTCTTTTTATGCAGGCGAGTCGGGCTCATGAGTGACGGTCGCGCCCGAATCTTCATCCTTTCTGATTTCGAGCGTAACGATAAAGCAAACGATAATAATTATCAATTTAATTGTTAATAATTATGTCATTTGAACCAATCATGAAGAAAAAACAAAAAACCCTCTCGAATGAGAGGGTTAGAAGGGTCAGGTTCAGGCAGTCAGTGCCGGATAGCGGTATAAAGCCTTATCCGGCCATGACGAGAATACCGCGTTACTTTTTAACGCGTTCCGGGAAGTGCATTTCGCTATAGCGCACGAAATGCGTGCCTTTTATCAGCTTGTAGCCGAACCAGATAAGCAGGAACAGCGGAATACCGATATAGGTCGCCGCGACGCCGCCCCAGTCGATGGTATCTTTCAGGAACGCTTCATAGTTCTGCCCCAACGTAATAATCAGGCACAGTACAAAGGCGAAAATCGGCCCCAGCGGGAAGAACCCGGAACGGTACGGCAAATCATTCACATCATACCCTTGTATCACGTAACCGCGACGGAAGCGATAATGGCTAATGGCAATCCCCAGCCAGGCGATGAAGCCCGTCATACCGGAGGTGTTCAACAGCCACAGATAGACCGTCTGGTTGCCGAACATTGAGGTCAAAAAGCAAAGACCGGCAATCACGGTGGTGGCATAAAGCGCATTGCGCGGTACGCCGCCGCGGGACAATTTCGCAAAAATACGCGGGGCCTTACCGTCACAGGCCAGGGTGTAGAGCATACGGGTCGAGGCATACATTCCGGAGTTGCCCGCAGACAGTACCGCCGTCAGGATAACCGCATTCATTATCGCCGCCGCAGACAACAAGCCCGCATGCTGGAACACTAAGGTAAACGGACTGACGCTAATGTCTTTGACGTCGTTACGCAGCAGGTTTGGATCGGTATAAGGAATGATCAGGCTGATAATCAAAATCGCGAAAACATAAAACAGCAGAATACGCCAGAACACCTGACGCACCGCGCGCGGAATATTCTTCTCCGGGTTTTCAGATTCCCCGGCGGCAATACCAATCAGCTCAGTTCCCTGGAAAGAGAAGCCCACGATCATCGCGACGCCAATCATTGCCGCAAAACCGCCAGCAAAAGGCGCATCGCCCGTCGTCCAGTTGCTCCAGCCGACCGGCTCGACACCTTTAAAGATGCCGATAATCATCGCTACGCCAACGATGATGAAGATAATAACGGTCGCGACTTTAATTAACGAGAACCAGTACTCCGCCTCGCCAAAACCGCGTACGGAAATGTAGTTCAGCAAGAAAATGACGCAGAGGAATAGCGCGCTCCAGATCCAGCCCGGCGTATCCGGGAACCACCAGCCCATCACCAATTGTGCGGCAACTAGGTCAACAGCGATAGTCACCGCCCAGTTGTACCAGTAGTTCCAGCCCAGCGCGAAACCAAAGCCTTCTTCCACATAGTTCTGACCATATGTCGCAAACGAGCCAGATACCGGCATATAGGCCGCCAGCTCGCCAAGACTGGTCATCAGGAAGTAGACCATCAAACCAATCAGAATATAAGAAAACAGCGCGCCGCCTGGCCCCGCCTGAGAAATTGTCGCACCAGATGCAACGAAAAGACCTGTCCCGATGGAGCCGCCAATGGCAATCATCGTCAGGTGACGCGCCTTTAATTCGCGACGTAGCGCGGGCGCTTCTGTGGTTTTAGTTTTGGAACCCATGTGAAAATGCTATCCATCCAAAAAATGAGGCGCGATTGTAACAGACGAAATACTATCCTTCCGACACAAATGCGCGGTTATAAGAGACCTTCATGACCGGCCACGGATTATAAGTAAAGCAGAGAATAACGTATACGTAAGCGGATACTAAAAATGGCGATGCCGCCCGGGCAGCCCTCCTCTTCACCTTTATTCACAGTAACTCAAAAAACGCTGCAACGCGTTAGAAAGATGTTTCTGCCGATGATGAACACGCCACAACGTGCGCACCAGGCGCGGTAACGGCACCGCGACTTCGCCCAGGGTTCCCGCCTGGAGTTGTTCAGCAATCACCCGGCGCGATAAACAGCTTATCCCCAGTCCGTGACGCACCGCATGTTTGATCGCTTCTGAATTCCCCAACTCCATCGCCATATGAAAGCGCGGCAAGTGCGACAACAGTAAATAATCGACAATTTCCCGCGTACCGGAACCGCGCTCGCGTAAAATCCATGGGGATGCCGCAAGCTGTTCCAGCGTCACCGGCCCCTGCGTCAGCGGCGAGGACGGCGCGGCAAAGACCACCAGCTCATCTTCCAGCCACGGCTCAGAGATAATCTCTGTACTGTGACATGGTCCTTCAATCAGGCCGATATCAACCCGAAAATCCAGCACCGCGTTAATCACGTCCTGGCTGTTTCCCACGCTGAGTTCCAGCGGCAAGGCCGGATAATGCTGGCGATAGCGGGCAATCATGGCGGGTAAAATGTAATTGCCGATGGTGCTACTGGCATAAACCCGTATCGCGCCGTTATCTTCACGAAATAGCTGCTCAATTTCTACCGCTTGCTCCAGCAATGCCAGAGCGCGCGGGTATAACAAGCGCCCATGTTCGTTGACCACCAGCCGTTTCCCCACCCGATCAAACAACTGTACGCCGAGCTGACCTTCCAGATCGGTGAGCGCGGCGCTAACGGCGGACTGCGATAATGACAGCATGACCGACGCCTGGGTTGTTGAACCGCTTTTCAGTACTTCAGCAAACACTTCAAGTTGTCGTAGCGTAATATGCATAGTCGTATCCCACCGATAGCGTTTCACTTACCACTTATAAAGATTAATTATAAATATATAATCAATTTTATTTTTAAACCAGATCACCGTAACCTTATTGTCCATATACAGGAGAAGGTTATGACAGAACTCACCTTGCAGAATCATCGTCGTACAATGTGGCATTTTATACCGGGGCTCGCTCTGAGCGCCGTCATTACAGGAGTCGCCCTGTGGGGCGGCGCTATCCCTGCCGTTGCAGGCGCGGGGTTCAGCGCCCTGACCCTGGCTATCCTGCTGGGTATGGTTATCGGGAATACCGTCTATCCACAAATATGGAAACAATGCGACGGCGGCGTGCTGTTTGCAAAACAACATCTGCTGCGTTTAGGGATTATCCTTTACGGCTTCCGCCTTACCTTTTCACAAATCGCCGATGTGGGCATTAGCGGTATTGTGATTGACGTATTAACGCTTTCCAGCACGTTCATGCTGGCCTGCTTCTTAGGCCAAAAAGTCTTTGGTCTGGACAGGCACACCAGTTGGCTGATTGGCGCCGGTAGCAGTATCTGCGGCGCGGCGGCGGTACTGGCGACAGAACCGGTGGTAAAAGCGGAAGCCAGTAAGGTTACTGTAGCCGTCGCGACTGTCGTTATTTTCGGCACCATCGCTATTTTCCTTTACCCGGCAATGTATCCGCTGCTGGCGCACTGGTTCAGCCCGGAAACTTACGGCATCTATATCGGCTCAACCATGCATGAAGTCGCGCAAGTGGTCGCAGCGGGTCACGCCGTTAGCCCGGATGCGGAAAATGCGGCAGTTATCGCTAAGATGCTGCGTGTCATGATGCTGGCGCCGTTCCTGATCATTCTGGCAGCACGCGTTAAACAGCTTTCCCCGGCGACCGGCGCGGAAAAAAGCAAAATTACCATTCCGTGGTTTGCTATTTTCTTCATCGTAGTGGCGATCTTCAACTCTTTCCACCTGCTGCCGAAAGCCGTGGTGGATATGCTGGTGACGCTGGACACGGTACTGCTGGCGATGGCGATGGCGGCGTTGGGTCTGACCACTCACGTTAGCGCATTGAAAAAAGCGGGGGCGAAACCGCTGCTGATGGCGCTGGCATTATTCGCCTGGCTGATTATTGGCGGTGGCGCCATTAACGTCCTAATCCATAGCCTTATCGCATAAATTATTACGTTTCACGCCTGTTAACCCGTTATCATAGCGTTCGTAATGAACCGTTAGCGGGTTTAACAGGAGTCTTTTATGAAATACATCGGAGCGCACGTCAGCGCTGCTGGCGGTCTGGCTAACGCCCCTGCCCGCGCGGCTGAAATTGGCGCAACGGCCTTTGCGCTTTTCACAAAAAACCAGCGTCAGTGGCGTGCCGCCCCCCTTACTCCCCAGGTCATTGATGACTTTAAAATCGCCTGTGAAAAGTATCATTTCTCGGCGGCGCAAATTCTTCCCCACGATAGTTACCTGATTAATCTGGGCCATCCGGTCAGTGAAGCACTGGAAAAATCACGTGATGCCTTTCTCGATGAAATGCAACGCTGTGAACAACTCGGCTTAACCTTGCTTAATTTTCATCCCGGTAGCCATTTGATGCAGATTGCACAGGAGGATTGCCTGGCGCGGATCGCGGAATCCATCAATATTGCCCTCGCGCAGACCGAGGGCGTTACGGCGGTTATCGAAAATACAGCCGGTCAGGGCAGTAATCTGGGGTTTGAGTTTGAACAGTTAGCCGCCATCATCGACGGCGTGGAAGATAAGTCGCGCGTTGGCGTCTGTATCGATACCTGCCATGCCTTTGCCGCCGGATATGATCTGCGTACGCCAGAGGCGTGCGAAAAAACGTTCGCCGGATTCGGGAAAATTGTCGGATTTCAGTATTTGCGCGGAATGCACCTGAACGACGCCAAAAGCGCCTTCGGTAGCCGCGTTGACCGCCATCACAGTCTGGGTGAAGGCAATATCGGCCACGATGCGTTTCGTTGGATTATGCAGGATGCGCGTTTTGACGGTATTCCGCTGATACTGGAGACCATCAATCCTGATATCTGGGCGGAAGAGATTGCGTGGTTAAAAGCCCAGCAAATTGCCGAAGCGGTGGCCTGACGCGCAATGTTCTTCAGGCAATAAAAAAGGCAGAGCGCGCTCTGCCTTTTTTAGCGTGTTTCTCTTACGCCGCTTTTGCCGCGACTTCCGTCTCCGGACGTTTCAGGACGGCATAAGCCAGCCCTGCCACCAGCGTACCGGCCACAATTGCCAGCAGGTATCCCAATACCGGCGTAATTGCGCCTGGGATAAGCAGAACAAACAGACCGCCATGCGGCGCCATCAATTTTGCGCCTACCGCCATAGAAATAGCCCCGGTCAACGCGCCGCCAACGATACAGCACGGCAGTACACGCATCGGGTCGCGCGCCGCAAACGGAATAGCGCCTTCAGTGATAAAGCACAGCCCCAGCACCAACGCCGCTTTACCGCCTTCCTGCTGCGCTTTGTCGAACTTACGACGCGCCACCATCGTCGCCAGACCCAGCGCTAACGGCGGTACCATACCTGCGGCCATGATCGCCGCCATCGGCGCGTAAGTTTGCGTACTCAGCAGACCAACGCCAAACGCATACGCCGCTTTGTTCACCGGGCCGCCCATGTCGGTACACATCATCCCGCCGAGAATCGCGCCCAGCAGCACCGCATTTGCCGTCCCCATGGTTTGCAGCCAGTGGGTGAGCCCTTCCAGAATCCCGGCAACCGGTTTACCGATCAGGTAAATCATCGCCAGCCCCACCACCAGACTGGAAATTAACGGGATGATCAGGATTGGCTTCAGCGCTTCCATACTTTGCGGAAGTTTCAGTTTGGTACTGATAAGCTTCGCCATATACCCGGCAAGGAAGCCGGCAATGATCCCGCCGATAAAACCGGAACCGGTGCTAACCGCCAGCATACCGCCAATCAGACCTGGCGTAAGGCCTGGGCGATCCGCGATGGAGAAAGCGATATAACCCGCCAGTACCGGCACCATCAGCGCAAACGCCGAACCGCCGCCAATCTGCATCAGCGCCGCCGCCAGCGTGTCCGGCACCTTAAAGGCTTCAATACCAAAGGCGAAGGAAAGCGCGATACACAGTCCCCCGGCAACCACCATAGGCAGCATGTAAGAAACGCCCGTCAACAGATGCCGGTATGCGCCAGCGCTCTCTTTCTTCCCTTCGGTCGCCGCTTGCGATGCCTTACCCGCCGGTTGATACGGCGTTGCTTCCGCTACGGCTTTATCCAGCTCCTGCGCCGTCTTTTTCAGCGCCAGGCCGGTCGACGTGCGGTACATCGGGAGACCGGCAAACTTCGCCAGATCCACTTCGATATCCGCCGCCACAATCACTAAATCCGCTTCCGCCACCTCTTCCGGGGTGATGGCATTGCCGGCCCCCACGGAGCCGCGCGTTTCGACTTTTACCCACCAGCCGCGTTTTTTCGCTTCGGTTTCAATGGCTTCAGCCGCCATAAAAGTATGGGCGACGCCGGTCGGGCAGGCCGTTACCGCGACCACGCGTTTCGGACCGCCGCTCGCCGCAGGAGCAACCGCAGCAGGAGCGCTGTAAGGGGTCGCATGGCTTTTGGCTTCACTCAGAAACAGTTCCGGATGCGCGACGGCGCGACCAATATCCCCCAGCCAAACCTTTTTGCCGTTCAGAGCATTGTCGTTCGGCAGAGATTCGCCCAGCACGATCGCCAGCTCAGCATCATTCGGATTGTCGATAATTTCCAGATTTGCTTTATGCGCCGCCGATCCAAGCAGGGTTTTCGCCATGTAAGCGCGAGCCTGGCCGAGATTAGCGTCAATTATCAGCAGCGTTTTCATTATGCCTCTCCTGCTGTCAGTTAAACGGTTGTAAGTCGACACGCGCCATCATTGCGGCCAACTGAGGACGATCGGTAATACCCACATTGCTCTGGCTGACCGCCAGCGCGGCAACCGCCGTCGCCAGACGCAGCGTATGTTCGCTGGACTCGCGCATCAGCAGGCCGTAAATCAATCCGCCAACCATGGAATCGCCTGCGCCGACGGTACTTACCACGTCAACTGCCGGTGGTTTAGCGATCCATTCTCCTGAGGCGTTAACCCACAGCGCGCCTTCCGCCCCCAGCGAAATCACCACATGGGCGATACCCTGTTCGCGTAACGCGTGCGCCGCATCAATCACATCTTTCATTTCCGGGAGCTTACGACCCGCCCAAATTTCCAGTTCGCGGCGATTCGGTTTCACCAGCCACGGCGCAGCTTTAAGACCGGCGACTAACGCTTCACGGCTACTATCAAAGATAATGCATGGACACTGGCTGCGCAGACGCGTCATCCAGTCGGTGAACGCTTCCGGGCTCACGCCAGCCGGTAAGCTACCGCTGACGCAGACCATATCGAACTGACCCAGCCAGCTCAGGGAGTCGTTAACAAAGCGTTCCCAGTCTGCGGGGGTCACGTCAAAGCCGGAAAAGTTGAAGTCGGTCACTTCGCCATCTTTTTCCGTCAGCTTCACGTTGATGCGGGTCCGGCCCTGAACCACCTGAAAGCGGTTAGCGATGCCCAGTTCGCTGAACAATTGCTGAAAACCGTCCTGGTTATCTTTACCGAGAAAACCGCCGACGGTGACGTCGATGCCTAAGTCTTTCAGCACCTTGGCAACGTTAATGCCTTTGCCCGCCGCGTGCAGACCCGTGGTTTTCACCAGGTTCACTTCGCCGCGTTCGATTTCAGGGCAAAACCCAACCAGATCGTAAGCCGGATTAAGGGTAATGGTGGCAACACGCCTGCTCATTATGCGCCCTCCCCGAGACCGGCGGCGATCGCATCGCCAATCGCTTTCAGCGCCTGTTCAGCATCTTCACCCTGCGCGGTAAAGCGCAGACGATGGCCTTTCTTCACGCCTAATGCCACCACTTTCATCAGACTACGTCCGTTTGCCGGTTTGCCGGTTCCATCAAGGTTTGTCACGGTAATTTCACTGTTAAATTGTTTAATCGTATTCACCAGCATGGTGCCCGGACGGGCATGGAGACCATGCTCATTACGCACTACAAATTCCGCGCTCAGTACGTCATCCGTCAGCGCATCATCACTGGTCAGCAACGCCAGCAGCGTCGCGGCGTCGGCGCTCAGCAGACGATCGGCTTTATTGTTCAGCAACAGGTCGCCGAGGCGTTTTAGCACGGCAATCGGCTGCTCGTCGTTCATCGCGACAGTGACTAATAAGGCTGCTTTTTCACCCTCTACGTCAAACGCCTGGGTCGCACGGCTTACCGCAACAGCGCTGCGCAAATTGCCTTCCGCGCTGTCGTTCAGCCAGATACCTTGTCCCAAATTCATCGGACTGTCGTTAATCGTTTTTGCGACGAACGCCGAATCAACCGCTCCCGCCTCTTTCAGACGCGCCGCATTTAGCGCCTGCAATGTGATCAGCGAGCTGGCGATGACATCCAGCGTCATCGTCTCGTTATCAAGTTTTAATTGTTCACTTTGCTTCTCGCCCATCAGCAATGCGCGCAGCTCTTCTGCCGTTGTCGCGGATTTCAGCTGTTCAGCCACGGAGTCATCGCTCAGCACATGCGTCAGCTGACGCAGCAGGCCGAGGTGTTCGTCCGAACTGGCGGCAATACCAATCGCCACATAGGCGACCTGGCCTTCTCCCCAGGTAACGCCCTGCGGGAATTGAAAGACCTGGACGCCGGTTTTCAGCACCTGATCGCGCGTGTCTGTTGTGCCATGGGGAATCGCAATACCATTGCCAAGAAAGGTCGAGGTTTGCTGTTCGCGCGCCAGCATACCGTCAACATAGCCGCCCGCCACATTCCCCGCCTGCGCTAACGCGGCGGCGATTTGCCGAATGGCCTCTTCTTTATTTCCGGCCTGCTCGCCCGGATGAATGTCCTGAACCGATAACTGGAACATGTGTCTCCTCTCCTGCTGAATTGAAACGATTCAGCCACTATGAGAAAAAAAGCGCCAATCTGAGTTATCAAAAAAAACCAGATCGCGCTGAAACGTTTCAAGAAGTCTGGATCTTTCTGCTTCAGCACGCAAGAAAAGTTACCGGTTTTGTAGCAATTTTTTGAGGTGAAGCACATTTTTTCTCCAACAGCCCCTCAATAGCTGACGCATAAAAGGCTTCAGCTTTTTTCTTTCAGCTTGCGTCAGCACACCCTGGTAACAAATTGGAATGCTATTTTGATTTTTCGTGTCGATTTTGATTCAGACGCCTGTTTATTTTCTGACGGGCAGCGTAAACTCCGCCTCTCTTCACACCACTGATATAGAAACATGCACAACAGTCCCGCCGCCGCTGCGCCTAAATCATTTGACCTGACGTCTACCGCCTTTTTGATCGTCGCTTTTCTCACCGGTATTGCCGGTGCGTTACAGACGCCGACGCTCAGTATTTTTCTGACGGATGAGGTTCACGCCCGTCCCGGCATGGTGGGATTCTTTTTTACCGGCAGCGCGGTTATCGGCATTATCGTGAGCCAGTTTCTGGCCGGTCGCTCAGATAAAAAAGGCGATCGCAAAAAACTGATCGTTTTCTGTTGTGTGCTGGGCATGTTGGCCTGCGTGTTGTTTGCCTGGAACCGCAACTACTTTATTTTGCTGTTCATCGGCGTCTTTCTCAGTAGCTTCGGCTCTACCGCCAACCCGCAGATGTTTGCGCTGGCCCGTGAACATGCCGATCGTACAGGTCGTGAAGCGGTGATGTTCAGCTCAATCCTCCGCGCCCAGGTCTCATTGGCCTGGGTCATTGGGCCGCCGCTGGCCTATGCGCTGGCGATGGGTTTTAGCTTTACGGTGATGTATTTGAGCGCGGCGGTAGCTTTTATCGTCTGCGGCGTCATGGTGTGGTTCTTTTTACCGTCAATGCGCAAAGATGCGCCGCTGGCAACCGGCACGCTGGAAGCACCGCGTCGTAATCGCCGCGATACGCTGTTGCTGTTTGTCATCTGTACGTTAATGTGGGGAACTAACAGCCTGTATATCATTAATATGCCGCTGTTTATCATCAATGAGCTGCATCTTCCGGAAAAACTTGCAGGCGTGATGATGGGCACCGCCGCCGGGCTGGAGATTCCCACAATGCTGATTGCAGGTTACTTCGCCAAACGGTTGGGAAAACGCCTGTTAATGTGCATCGCCGTTGTCGCCGGACTGTGCTTTTATGCGGGTATGTTGCTGGCGCACGCACCGGCGACGTTGCTCGGCTTGCAGTTGCTGAACGCGATTTACATCGGCATTCTTGGCGGGATTGGCATGCTCTATTTTCAGGATCTCATGCCAGGCCAGGCGGGTTCAGCCACCACGCTGTATACCAATACCATTCGCGTCGGCTGGATCATTGCCGGTTCGCTGGCGGGAATCGCTGCAGAAATCTGGAATTATCATGCGGTCTTCTGGTTTGCGTTAGTTATGATTGTCGCCACCATGTTCTGCCTGGCGCGTATTAAAGATGTTTAACTTGCAAGCCTGATACTTTTACTCTTCGACACATTTCAGCGCAGAGTTTATCTCTGCGCAATGTTCATGCGCGGTCATTCATTGTCTTTTTCTCAATAAGATATTCTGTAAGCGCCCTCTTACATAAAAGACCGGTTATTGAGAAAATTACGCCCATCAGCCCGCAAAGGACCAACACCAGCCGCATCTTATATTTTGGTGTTACAGCAACATCTATCACTTCAATGTTAGCATTATTTTTAACCGCCTCCGACAACAATGATAGCTTTGCATATGTTTCCGTTTTTAACATATTTTTATGCACGCCATAACGTTTAATGTCACCATCATCGATATACCATGCTGCCATTTTATCGACACTATTTTTCAGGGTGGAAATAATATTATTGACGCTTTCTTCCCTCCCCTGCGCCTTAAAAAAGACAAGCTGATTTTTCGCGTCAAAACTTATTTTATTTTTATATTCCGCAGGCAAGAAACGGCTAAACTGGTTAAGGATAACCGTTGTTTTACATTGAATATCATTAGTATAGCCACATAACGCATAGGTAGCAGGCGTATCCAGATTAGGTTTGATTGTCATACTCACAACCTTTGTATCATGCTGCACGCTCACAAAAACATAGCCAATGGCAACAAAAATAAAGGTAGCGATCATGATACTTAGCCATTTTCTTATAAGGAATAAGGAAACGTCGACTAAATCAATTTCACTATTTTCTCCCCGCATTTCACATCCCTTTTAAAACGCTAATAGTCAACCCGAATACTGAAATAACAAAAAGCAACACCAGCGTAAAAATAAACGCCCTGGCTGCGAACGTATATTTCTTCATAAGATAAAACCCACACATAAGAATTCGAGTATTTTAAAGGAAAATAACAACACATTCACACTGGTTATATCGATCGGTAAATACATCAATGATAGATATAAACTATCAAATTCACGATATCGATCGTTATAAATAATTAAAATCGATCAAAATCCCTCTTTTTAATAGATAGAAACTATCATATAAATAAAATTGATCGTTTTTGTTTTGTGTGACGGTTTATTCGGTACACGCTCAGTCACCAACGGGGTTGAGCGGCGACATCTACCGCTTCAGAAGCCACGAAATAAGGGAAGCATGTATTACGCTATTTAATGGTAAAAGGAGGTAATTTGATGCGCAGCTTTTTCAGACTATTTCGGGATATAACATAAGCCCCTACGCATTTATCAAAAGCGGCTTAGCTCATGGTAAAGTTTTCTGTTCGAGTTCCAGCAAATAAATAATGGCCTCTTCCCGGGTCGTTAAACACATGTCCCCTGTCGGTTGCAAACCAGAGCACACTTTTGGGCGTAAAGGCGAGCCAAAGATAAGGCACAAGTTATCTTCCGAAAGCTGCACGCATCTGGTATTCATCGGCTTGCCATTCGGCATTCCGGGTATCGGCGACGAAATTGAAGGCGCAATACAGCAAGCGCCACAACCGCTACGACAGTCCATGCTCAGCCCCTCTATTTATAACCAAATGAAAGATAACAGAATTTGTCCAAAGAAAAATCCAGATTTAAAATGTGGACGTCATCATGATCAGGCCTGCCCTCAGACATTCCGAAGACAAGGCTGGAAACAGAAGGGACAACACAGCACACTTCCCCCTCCGGGCGACATGCCATCGCGTATTCTCGTTGAATGCGGGGCGGAAAGCGGGCGAACAGTATCACCTTTTTTGCACCAGCAAAAGTGACAATTCCACTTGCCTGGACGGCCCGGCGCGAGTAGTTTTACGCGATATTTTAGATAATCTCTACAACAGGATCTCCTCGATGCCAAGAGCGAACGAAATCAAAAAAGGTATGGTACTGAACTACAACGGCAAATTGCTGATTGTGAAAGATATCGACATTCAGTCGCCTACCGCCCGTGGCGCCGCCACACTGTATAAAATGCGTTTTTCCGATGTCCGCACCGGTCTGAAAGTGGAAGAACGTTTCAAAGGCGACGATATCGTTGATACCGTCACCCTGAGCCGTCGCGGCGTTGACTTTTCTTATGTCGATGGCAACGAATATGTGTTCATGGATAAAGAAGACTATACGCCGTATACCTTCACCAAAGATCAGATTGAAGAAGAGTTGCTGTTTATGCCTGAAGGCGGAATGCCGGATATGCAGGTTCTGACCTGGGACGGCCAACTGCTGGCGCTAGAGCTTCCGCAGACCGTGGATCTGGAAATCGTCGAAACCGCGCCGGGTATTAAAGGAGCGTCCGCCAGCGCACGTAACAAACCCGCGACATTAAGCACCGGTCTGGTGATTCAGGTTCCCGAATACCTGAGCGCAGGTGAGAAAATCCGCATTCATATCGAAGAGCGCCGTTATATGGGGCGCGCGGATTAAGTTTCGCATTTTTCGGCTGCGCCCCAGGGTGCAGCCTGACCCTTTTCTTTATTGACTGTTCTGCGCCAGGAAAGAGAAACGTTAAAAATTTAACATTTTCTGCTCTTAAGATGGCAGAAGCACGACTTCGTCAACTCAGCGCTTCTCTTTTTCACGTTTATTCGCCAGGATTATTAAAGTTGTTATGTTGTATCAATATTCTGGAGCTGACGTGACCAAAACCAATCTTATTACTGGATTTCTCGGTAGCGGAAAAACCACCTCTATCCTTCATTTATTAGCCCATAAAGATCCGGCTGAAAAGTGGGCCGTCCTGGTCAATGAATTTGGCGAAGTGGGTATTGACGGCGCGCTGCTTGCCGACAGCGGCGCACTGCTAAAAGAGATCCCCGGCGGCTGCATGTGCTGCGTCAACGGATTGCCTATGCAGGTGGGGCTCAACACGCTGCTACGCCAGGGCAAACCTGACCGGTTGCTGATTGAACCAACCGGACTGGGGCACCCAAAACAGATTCTGGATTTATTAACTGCGCCGGTTTATGAGCCGTGGATTGATTTACGCGCTACGCTCTGCATCCTTGACCCTCGCCTGCTACTGGACCAACAGAGCGTCGCCAATGAAAATTTCCGCGATCAGCTCGCCTCAGCCGATATTATCATCGCCAATAAAACCGATCGCGCCACGGCGCAGAGCGATGCCGCCCTGCAACAGTGGTGGCGACAGTACGGCGGCGATCGCCAACTGATTCATGCCGAACATGGACAGATAGACGGTAAGCTTCTGGATTTACCGCGACAAAATCTGGCGGAA
Source organism: Salmonella sp. JXY0409-18 (assembly GCF_020268625.1). Classification (NCBI taxonomy): domain Bacteria; kingdom Pseudomonadati; phylum Pseudomonadota; class Gammaproteobacteria; order Enterobacterales; family Enterobacteriaceae; genus Salmonella; species Salmonella sp. JXY0409-18. Next base: position 1,592,954 of record NZ_CP084216.1, on the reverse strand, counting down.
CTGCCAGCCAGCGCCGCGCATTCTCACACTCATGCCAGTAAAAAAGGACTCGCCGCGCTAAATCTGCCCGCACAGCAGCGCTGGCGACGCAGCCTCAATAGCGGACAAGGTCATCAGGCCTGCGGCTGGATTTTCGATGCCGATACCGTGTTTGACACCATTGGCCTCCTCGAATGGGCTCGTCTGGCGCCGGTGGGCCGGGTGAAAGGCGTTATGCGCATACAAGAGGGGCTGGTACGCATCAATCGCCAGGGCGATGACCTACACATCGAAACACAGAGTGTCGCGCCGCCGGATAGCCGGGTTGAACTTATCTCAAACACAGAAACCGACTGGAATACGTTACAGACGGCCTTGTTGAAGCTTCGTTTAGCGACGCACGCGTAAGGTTGCCACCGTTTAAAAACTATGGCGAAATGACGATGAAAACCCGCTATTCCTTGATAATTCTGCTTAATGCCGCCGGTCTGGCGCTGTTTTTGTCATGGTATCTCCCCGTCAATCACGGTTTCTGGTTCACCATTGATTCCGGCATATTCCACTTCTTTAACCAGAAACTGGTGGAAAGCCACGCGTTCCTCTGGTGGGTCGCTATTACCAATAATCGGGCGTTTGACGGCTGTTCGCTGCTGGCGATGGGCGGACTGATGCTCAGTTTCTGGCTAAAAGAAAACGCATCGGGTCGGCGACGCATTGTGATAATCGGATTGGTCATGCTGCTAACAGCGGTGGTGCTTAACCAACTCGGTCAGGCGCTGATCCCCGTCAAGCGCGCCAGCCCAACGCTCTCTTTTGAGCATATTTATCGCGTCAGCGAGTTGCTGCACATCCCGACAAAAGACGCGTCAAAAGACAGTTTCCCAGGCGATCACGGTATGATGCTGCTGATATTTTCCGCCTTTATGCTGCGTTATTTCGGCAAAACGGCGGGGATTATCGCCCTTATTATATTTGTGGTTTTCGCGTTTCCGCGCGTTATGATTGGCGCTCACTGGTTCACCGATATTGTGGTCGGGTCGCTCACGGTTATTTTGATTGGCCTCCCCTGGTGGCTGATGACCCCGCTCAGCGACCGGGCGATAGCGCTTTTTGAGAATTATCTCCCGGGCGGAAATAAACAAATTTTAAACAAATAACCCATGTAATTAACATTACCTTCAGCGATAGTTTTACATCGTTGAAGGTAATTTATGATGATATTCCCCCAGCCCATCATTTTTCGGTCATATTATTCCTCTGCAAAATGAACAGGTTGCACGATTTTTAAACGATCTGCGCTTAATTTGACCCGTGCTGATAGTTCACTTTTCGTATCATAAATTCTTATAAAAAATCACGCGAAATCGCTCGCAATGACAGCAACAATCGGGTAATCTCAAACTCGTTTTGCCTCGCCAGATAATTATTCTCATTGCGAATAAATTTGTGCGTTCCGCCACAGATTTGTGCACAAAGAATTGTCTCAAGCTGTGCAGGTAATTAGTCTCATCACGTTTGGCATTTTTATAACGATATTTATCGTTAAGGACTTCAAGGGAAAACAAACAACATGGTCAAATCTCAACCGATTTTGAGATATATTTTGCGCGGGATTCCTGCGATTGCAGTTGCGGTTCTGCTTTCTGCTTGTAGCACAACCACCAATACCGCAAAGAATATGCATTCTGAGACGCATGCTGTGGGCAATAGCGATAGCTCTTCACTGCAAGCCTCTCAGGATGAATTTGAAAATATGGTGCGTAACCTCGACGTTAAGTCGCGGATTATGGATCAGTATGCTGACTGGAAAGGCGTGCGTTACCGCCTGGGCGGCAGCACTAAGAAAGGCGTCGACTGTTCCAGCTTTGTACAGCGCACCTTCCGTGAACAGTTTGGTTTAGAGCTTCCGCGTTCAACCTATGAACAGCAGGAAATGGGCAAAGCAGTTTCACGCAATAACCTGCGTACGGGCGATCTGGTTCTGTTCCGCGCCGGTTCCACTGGTCGTCATGTCGGTATTTATATCGGCAATAACCAGTTTGTCCATGCGTCTACCAGTAGCGGCGTCATTATCTCCAGTATGAACGAACCGTACTGGAAAAAACGCTACAATGAAGCGCGTCGAGTTCTGAGCCGCAGTTAATCTTCATCAGGCAGCACCTCCCTTGGCTTACCTGATGAGACGACATAAAAAGCACTGCTTCGGCAGTGCTTTTGCTTATTATCCCTTCTGAACCCATTTTGCCGAATGGCGACGTGTCGCCTCTTATCCAGCCTACCACACACGAACGTAGGCCTGATAAACATAGTGCCATCAGGCATTCAGGTCGTTTCCCCCAACGGCTACTGCGACAATACGCTTTCCTGCGCATCACAGAAAAGCATGACTATCCGGGGTAATCCAGGCTATAGTCTTATAAATCAACCAGATTAACCGGCATCCGCCTTTTCAGGTCACACCAGGAATTATGCTTACACGCGACTCCTCTTCCGGTCGGAAAATCCTGCTTACCTGTATCATTACGGGGATGGCAGCAGCATTACTTATTGGTAGCCTGCAATTTTTCCTGTCGTGGCATAAACGGGATGTTAAATACAATACGCTCCTTTCTGATGTACAACATTACCTGGCCAGCTATTTCGCCGACTTGAAAGCCACCACCGATATTCTTCAGCCGTTGACGATCAACACCTGTCAGCAGGTTGGCGCAGAACTTACCTCAAGAGCCGCTTTTAGCCTTAATGTCCGCGCCTTCTTATTGATTAAAGATAAAAAAGTGTTCTGCTCTTCCGCCACTGGCGCCATGAATATGCCGCTTCAGCAACTGGTACCGGATATAGATATCCGCAAAGACGTTGCTATGGCGATTCTGCCCGGCACGCCAATGATGCCCAACAAACCGACAATGGTGATTTGGTATCGGAACCCATTATTAAATGACAGCGGCGTATTCACATCGCTGAATATTAACCTGACGCCCTACTTACTCTATACCACGCGCCAGGACGATTTTAACGGCATCGCGCTGATTGTCGGCAATACCGCGCTGTCGACTTTTTCTTCGCGTCTGCTGACCGTCGCGGAGCTGCCGGGTACGCCATCACGACAGACAACTATCAACGGCCTGCCGCTTAAAATACAGCTTTATGCCGATAGCTGGACCTACAATGATTTATGGTATGCGTTGATGCTGGGCTGCATTAGCGGCATCGTAGCGGGGTTTATCTGTTACTTTATCTATGCCCTCAGGACGCGACCGGGCAAAGAGATTTTAACGGCGATCAAACACGAGCAGTTTTATGTGGTTTATCAGCCCGTCGTCGATACTCGTACGCTGAGCGTCACCGGGCTTGAAGTCTTACTGCGCTGGCGTCACCCTACGGCAGGCGAGATTCCGCCGGATGCCTTTATCCACTATGCCGAAGCGCAGCAACTTATCGTACCGTTAACGCAGCATCTGTTCGAGCTGATCGCCCGCGACGCGCCCACGCTACAGAAGGTGATGCCCGTCGGTGCCAAATTTGGCATTAACATCGCGCCGGAACATCTGCACAGCGACAGTTTTAAAGAGGATATGCACCGGCTCAGGGACGCCCTGCCCGCGCACCATTTTCATATCGTGCTGGAAATCACTGAACGCGATATGCTTCAGCAGTATGAAGCGGCCAAACTGTTCGAATGGCTGCATTCCGCCGGGTTTGAAATCGCTATAGATGATTTCGGTACAGGCCATAGCGCCCTGATTTATCTGGAGCGATTTACTTTAGATTATCTGAAAATCGATCGCGGCTTTATCCAGGCGATCGGCACGGAAACCGTCACGTCTCCGGTTCTGGATACCGTGCTGACGCTCTCCAGACGCCTGAATATGCTGACGGTGGCCGAGGGCGTTGAAACGCCGGAGCAGGCCCGTTGGCTACGCGATCACGGTGTTAATTACTTGCAGGGGTACTGGATTAGCCGTCCTTTACCCCTAAAAGATTTCGTGCTGTGGATGTCGGCGCCTTCCGTGCCTGAATGGTAGTCCCCTTACGGTTTTAACGGATTCACATCAGACGCAACGTCACTTATTATTCAGCGAAACGCCTGCCGGTTTGCAGCGGGCAATACGATAAGGAAACCGCCTTCAGATGATTGCGCGCGTAATGCTTCTGCTTGTCGCACTGGTTAGCGCTGGCGCCCAGGCCCAGGAAATCAAAGAAAGCTACGCTTTCGCCGTACTCGGCGAACCTAAGTATGCTTTTAACTTTGATCACTTTGATTATGTGAATCCTGCTGCGCCGAAAGGCGGTCAGATGACGCTTTCCGCCATTGGTACGTTCGATAATTTCAATCGCTATTCGCTGCGCGGCAATCCCGGCGTACGTACCGAAGCCCTTTACGATACGCTTTTTACCACCTCAGATGATGAACCCGGAAGCTATTATCCGCTGATTGCCGACCATGCCCGCTATGCCGCCGACTATTCCTGGGTGGAAATCTCGATTAATCCCCGCGCTCGTTTTCACGATGGCACGCCCATTACCGCCCGCGATGTGGCCTTTACCTTTCATAAGTTTATGACCGAAGGCGTACCGCAGTTCCGTCTGGTCTATAAAGGTACTACCGTGAAGGCGATTGCGCCTTTAACCGTGCGAATTGAGCTGGCGAAGCCTGGTAAAGAAGACATGCTTAGTCTGTTTTCACTACCGATCATGCCCGAAAAATTCTGGAAAAATCACAAACTCAGCGATCCGCTTTCAACGCCGCCCTTAGCCAGCGGGCCATACCGGATTACTCAGTGGAAAATGGGCCAATACATTGTCTATTCACGCGTCAAAAACTACTGGGCGGCTAATCTGCCGGTCAATCGTGGACGTTTTAACCTCGACACTATCCGCTACGATTACTACCTTGATGACAATGTCGCTTTCGAGGCGTTTAAAGCGGGCGCATTTGATCTACGGCTGGAAAACGACGCTAAGAACTGGGCAACGCGCTACATCGGTAAAAATTTCGATAATCATTACATCATTAAAGAAGAGCAGAAAAACGAGTCGGCGCAGGACACACGCTGGCTGGCCTTTAATATTCAGCGCCCGGTATTTAAAGACCGGCGGGTACGTGAAGCTGTCACCCTGGCCTTCGATTTTGAGTGGATGAATAAAGCGCTGTTCTATAATGCCTGGAGCCGAACCAACAGTTACTTCCAGAATACCGAGTACGCTGCCAGAAATTACCCTGACGCCGATGAGCTGGTATTACTCGCGCCGATGAAAAAAGATCTTCCTCCTGAAGTCTTCACCCAGATCTATCAGCCGCCGGTCTCTAACGGCGACGGCTACGATCGCGAAAATCTTCTTAAAGCTGACGCCTTGTTGACGCTGGCCGGATGGGTGATCAACGGACAGCAACGGGTCAATAGCGTCACCGGTAAGCCTCTGACGTTTGAACTTCTCCTTCCTGCCAGCAGTAATAGCCAGTGGGTTCTGCCCTTCCAGCATAATCTTCAGCGTCTGGGCATTACGATGACTATCCGCCAGGTTGATAATTCTCAACTCACCAACCGGATGCGTAGCCGCGACTATGACATGATGCCGAGGCTATGGCGGGCGATGCCCTGGCCCAGCTCCGATCTACAAATCTCATGGGCGTCGGAATACATTGACTCCAGTTATAACGCTCCCGGCGTACAAAGCCCGGTGGTGGATAAACTGATCGCGCAAATTATCGCAGCGCAGGGTGATAAAGCGAAACTGGTGCCGCTGGGACGGGCGCTGGATCGCGTGCTGACCTGGAACTATTACATGCTGCCGATGTGGTATATGGCGCAAGACAGGCTCGCCTGGTGGGATAAATTCTCTCATCCGGCGATTCGCCCGGTATATACCATCGGGTTAGATACCTGGTGGTATGATGTCAACAAAGCCGCCAAACTACCGGCAGCCAGGAGGTAGTAAGAATCAATGGGCGCCTATCTTATCCGCCGTCTGTTACTGGTGATCCCCACGCTATGGGCCATTATTACCATTAACTTTTTTATCGTGCAGATTGCTCCCGGCGGCCCTGTCGATCAAGCGATTGCCGCGATTGAATTTGGCCAGGGCGGCGCGTTGCCCGGCACCAGCGGCGAAGGCGTTCGCGCCAGTCATGCGCAAACCGGCGTCGGCAATATCAGCGACAGCCATTATCGCGGCGGCCGGGGACTCGATCCGGAGGTGATCGCGGAGATCACCCATCGCTACGGCTTCGACAAACCGCTGCATGAGCGTTATTTCAAGATGCTACGGGACTATCTCTCTTTTGACTTCGGCGACAGTCTGTTTCGCAGCGCATCCGTACTAACGCTGATCAAAGATAGCCTTCCCGTCTCCATTACCCTGGGATTATGGAGCACGCTGATTATTTATCTGGTGTCTATCCCGCTGGGGATTCGCAAAGCCGTCCATAACGGCAGTCGCTTTGATGTGTGGAGCAGCGCGTTTATCATTATCGGTTATGCGATCCCCGCCTTTCTGTTTGCTATTTTATTAATCGTCTTTTTTGCCGGCGGCAGCTACTACGATATTTTTCCGCTACGTGGCCTGGTCTCCGCCAACTTTGACACATTACCGTGGTACCAGAAAATCACCGATTATTTGTGGCATATTACGCTGCCGGTGCTGGCGACCGTCATCGGCGGTTTTGCCGCCCTGACGATGCTGACGAAAAATTCGTTTCTCGACGAGGTGCGTAAACAGTATGTCGTTACCGCTCGCGCTAAAGGCGTGAGTGAAAAAAACATTCTCTGGAAACATGTTTTTCGTAACGCCATGCTACTGGTGATCGCCGGGTTTCCCGCCACTTTTATCAGTATGTTTTTCACCGGCTCGCTGCTAATTGAAGTCATGTTCTCACTCAACGGCCTGGGGCTGCTGGGTTATGAAGCAACTGTTTCGCGCGACTATCCGGTGATGTTCGGCACGCTTTATATCTTTACCCTGATTGGCTTATTACTGAATATCCTGAGCGATATCAGCTATACGCTGGTCGATCCACGCATTGATTTTGAGGGACGATAATGCCGCGATTAAGCCCGGTCAATCAGGCCCGCTGGGCGCGTTTCCGCCATAATCGCCGGGGCTACTGGTCACTATGGATTTTTCTGATCGTGTTCAGCCTGAGCTTATGCGCGGAACTGATTGCTAACGATAAGCCATTGCTGGTGCGCTATGAAGGCCAGTGGTATTTTCCGCTGGTAAAAAATTACAGCGAGCGCGATTTCGGCGGCCCGCTGGCGACAACGGCAGATTATCAGGACCCCTGGCTACAACGGCAGCTTGAGAATCGGGGCTGGGTGTTGTGGGCCCCCGTACGCTTTGGCGCCAATACCATTAATTTTGCCACCACGCAGCCTTTCCCCTCCCCGCCTTCGGCGAAAAACTGGCTGGGCACCGATGCGAATGGCGGCGACGTTTTCGCCCGCATCCTGTACGGCACCCGCATTTCTATTTTATTCGGTCTGATGTTAACGATTTGCTCCAGCGTCATGGGCGTACTGGCGGGCGCGCTACAGGGCTATTATGGCGGCAAAGTCGATTTATGGGGACAACGTCTCATCGAAGTCTGGTCGGGGATGCCGACCCTGTTTCTGATTATTTTACTTTCCAGCGTAGTGCAGCCTAACTTCTGGTGGCTGCTGGCCATAACCGTACTGTTTGGCTGGATGAGTCTAGTGGGCGTGGTGCGCGCCGAGTTTTTACGGACCCGCAATTTTGACTATATCCGCGCCGCGCAGGCGCTTGGCGTCAGCGATCGTGACATTATCCTGCGCCATATGTTGCCTAATGCGATGGTCGCTACCCTGACATTTTTACCGTTCATTTTATGTAGCTCCATCACCACCCTGACGTCGCTGGATTTTCTGGGATTTGGTCTGCCGCTTGGCTCCCCTTCTCTCGGCGAACTTCTTTTACAGGGGAAAAACAACTTACAGGCTCCCTGGCTGGGGATCGCCGCCTTTCTGTCTGTCGCTATTCTGCTATCGCTGCTGATTTTTATCGGCGAAGCGGTACGCGACGCCTTTGATCCTGCTAAGGCGGTATAAGATGACATCTCCATTGCTTGCGATTGAAAATTTATCGGTAGGTTTCCGTCAGCAACAGCACGTACGTCCTGTCGTTAACGCCATTTCGTTACAGGTGAACGCCGGGGAAACGCTGGCGCTGGTCGGCGAGTCCGGGTCAGGAAAAAGCGTGACGGCGCTTTCCATTCTGCGTCTTTTGCCTACCCCTCCCGCCGTCTACCTCTCCGGCGATATTCGCTTTCACGGCGAATCATTGCTCCATGCCAGCGAGCAGACGCTACGCGGCGTGCGCGGCAATAAAATCGCCATGATTTTTCAGGAACCGATGGTTTCACTTAACCCGCTGCATACGCTGGAAAAACAGCTCTATGAAGTGCTGTCGCTCCATCGGGGAATGCGTCGGGAGGCGGCAAGGGCGGAGATGATCGGTTGTCTGGATCGGGTCGGTATCCGCCAGGCGAGCCAGCGTCTGCGCGATTATCCGCATCAGCTTTCCGGCGGCGAACGCCAGCGCGTCATGATAGCCATGGCGCTGTTAACACGGCCGGAATTACTGATCGCCGATGAGCCGACCACCGCCCTCGACGTCTCCGTACAGGCGCAGATTTTATCTCTACTGCGGGAACTCCAGCGCGAGCTCAATATGGGATTGCTGTTTATCACCCATAACCTCAGCATTGTAAAAAAACTGGCGGATTCAGTGGCGGTAATGCAACACGGCAAGTGCGTAGAGAACCAACGCGCCGACACGCTGCTCTCCGCGCCGACCCATCCGTACACGCAAAAACTACTCAACAGCGAACCCACAGGCGATCCGGTTCCGCTCCCCGCCGGGCAGACGCCGTTGCTGGAAGTGGACAGGCTGCGCGTCGCCTTCCCGATCCGCAAAGGCATTCTGAAGCGCGTCGTGGATCATAATGTGGTGGTTAACAATATCAGTTTCACCCTGCATCCAGGCGAAACGCTGGGTCTGGTCGGCGAGTCAGGATCGGGAAAAAGCACCACCGGTCTGGCGCTGTTACGGCTTATCCGTTCCGAAGGCCGCATCGTGTTTGACGGTCAATCGCTGGATACGTTAAACCGCCGCCAGCTTTTACCTGTTCGCCACCGTATCCAGGTCGTATTCCAGGACCCGAACTCATCGCTAAACCCGCGTTTAAACGTGTTGCAAATTATCGAAGAAGGCCTGCGCGTCCACCAGCCTACGCTTTCAGGCGCGCAGCGCGAACAGCAGGTAAAAGCGGTCATGATGGAAGTCGGCCTGGACCCGGAAACGCGGCATCGTTACCCCGCTGAGTTTTCCGGCGGCCAGCGTCAACGTATCGCAGTCGCCAGGGCGCTGATTTTAAAACCGTCGCTTATTATTCTGGATGAACCGACCTCATCGCTGGATAAAACCGTTCAGGCGCAGATTCTTGCCCTCCTGAAATCGCTCCAGCAAAAGCACCGTCTGGCCTATATCTTCATTAGCCACGATCTGCATGTAGTACGCGCGCTGTGCCATCAGGTTATCGTGCTGCGACAGGGGGAGGTGGTTGAACAGGGGCAATGCGAGCGCGTGTTTACCGCACCGCAACAGGCCTATACGCGTCAGCTACTCGCGTTAAGCTGACGCCTAAAAAGGATTATTGTTAGAAAAAGGTTCCGCTATCGCCACGCCGAAATTTTTCAGCCGACAGGTGGCGGCAAACTCATCCTGACGATTAACGAACAGGCACGGTTCCCCTTCGCACTCCAGCACGGAGCAAGGAACTTCAATATCGCTTAGCGCCTGGCTGAGCTTATGCATCACTGACCACGCGCTATCGCCTGCCGGACTCAACAGTTTAAGCGCCACCAGACTATTCTCGGTGCTCTGCCCGTTTTGCGGAATCGGTTCAACCTTTGACCCCGCAAAACCCGCCGACCAGCGATAGTTTTGCGGCAGACGGTGAACAATTGAGAGCTGTAATGTATTCACTTTCTTTCCCCGGAAGCACAATTACTTCACAATTTGCTTACATTTATATTAACACATCATTGACAACCCGTCCTTAAACAGATTGCTAACGCCCTTCTCTCCGTCAGTGGCTCTACAGCAAGCGGGAGTTAAAATAGTTTTACCGACGCGGAGATAGCGGCGGGCTATATGTACCCGTTTCTGCGATCTAACTCAACCTTTTTAACTACAATGATGTGACTTTTTACATAAATGGATTTTACATAAAATAAACATAAATGAGGAAAATGATGAATTGGTAATTGATATGCATCAACTATGAAAGCCGTTTGGCTTTGCCATCGTGTAGCGGATAGCGTCCCCCAACGCCGCCTGCGCATTCTTCGGCGCCATTGAGGGACAGCGCGCCCGTCACCGTTTTTTGGGACGGCTGGCGTAGAGATAAAACAGAATGGAACAGGCGGCGCAAAGCGCAATCGACCAGATCATCGGCCACGCACTGGTAAAGGTAGCCAGCGACAGCAACGCGCCGACGATAGCGCCAATACCAAAGCGGAAAGTGCCCGCCAACGAAGACGCCGTTCCGGCCATATGCGGAAACTCATCCAAAATGACCGCCATCGCATTGGACGAAACCATCGACACACAGCCGACAAACGCCGCAACGCCGACCACCAGCGCCCAGAATCCAATGCCCATCAGCGCGCTGAAAACCATCCACACCGCCATCGCAAACTGAATCCATAGCCCGGCCCGAAACATGTTTAGCGCCCCTACCCGTCTGACAAAACGGCTGTTGATAATCGTCATCACAAACAGAAATACGATGTTCAACGCGAAGTAGTAGCCGAAATCCTGGGGCGGAACATGATTAATTTCGATATAAACAAACGGCCCCGCGCTCAAAAAAGAGAACATACCGGCAAAACTAAACCCGCTCGCCAGCATATAGCTCAGTACGCGTTTGTGGCGAAACAACGCGGCAAAGTTACCTATTGTGGTACGAATATGAAAAGGCTGACGCCGCTCAACGGGCAGCGTCTCTTTAATCAAAGCAAAGATCATGACTGACGCCAGAATCGCCGCAATGGCCAGTATCCAGAAGATATAGTGCCAGCTTAACCATACCAACACCCAGCCGCCGACAATGGGCGCCATTAACGGCGCTATCGTAGTGACCAGCATGACAAATGACATCATGCGCGAAAACTCTTCCTTTGGATAAATATCCCGCATCAGCGCATTGATGACGACGCTTGCCGCTGCGGCCGCCAAACCGTGAAAGAAACGCATCACGATCAGTTGATCGATAGTCTGCGCCAACGCACAGGCGACCGCCGCAGCGGCAAATACCAGCGTCCCGCCCAGGATGACCGGCTTACGCCCGAGGCTATCTGCCATCGGTCCATAGATAAGCTGACCCAGCGCAAACCCCAGAATATAGGTGCTGAGTGTCATCTGCGCGCTACCGGCAGGTACGCCGAATTGCGCAGAAATCACCGGCAGCGCTGGAAGATACATATCAATCGACAGCGGCATTAACATGGCCAACAGGCCAAGAATAAAGACAATGGCAAAGGAAGAGTGCTGCCGGGTGGTCACATCGAACTCCTGAATTTAACGAGATAGTTAGCCGACGCTGGCGATTTCTTCTTCAGTCAACGGGCGGTACTCGCCGGGAGCCAGATTCTCATCCAGCGTAATGGCGCCAATCCGTTCGCGGTGCAGTTCCACAACGCGATTGCCTACTGCGGCAAACATCCGCTTCACCTGATGATAACGGCCTTCGCTGATGGTCAGACGGACCTGCACAGGCGTTATCACCTCCAGCGTAGCGGGTTTAGTGAGATCTTTTTCATTATGCAACTGCACGCCTTTCGCAAATTGCGCTGCCGTATCGTCGGCCACCGGCGACTCCAGGGTCACCAGATAGGTTTTTTCACAGTGATGGCGCGGCGACGTAATACGGTGCGACCACTGACCGTCATCTGTCATTAACACCAGACCGGTAGTATCGATATCCAGACGTCCTGCGGCATGCAGCCTATACGCCACCGGCTCATCCAGGAAATACAGCACCGTTGGATGATCAGGATCATCGGTTGAACAAACGTATCCCTGCGGCTTGTTAAGCATAAAATAGCGTGGCCCGTGTTGCTGCGCTAAGGGATTGCCGTCATACGCAACCGCATGTTCCGGGAGCAGTTTGAAGGCCGCATTTTTAATGATGTCGCCATCGACGGTAACGCGGTTACCACGAATTTCACGCCCGGCAATAGCGCGGCTGACGCCAAGCTGCTGAGCGATAAATTTATCAAGTCGCATGTGTGTGATTTAGCCTGTAATAATACGGAAATCGGGCATTCTACCCGAAAAAAGGGAATTGCTATCCGCTCAGTATAGCGGGCTAACTATATCCCTCAAGGGAAAATGATTCATGGCATACTATTCCCGGAACCGTTTAACGTAGTGAGACCATGATTTTTACACTCCGCCCCTACCAGCAAGAAGCCGTAGACGCCACGCTCAGCCACTTTCGCCACCACCGTACGCCCGCCGTGATTGTTCTGCCGACCGGCGCAGGTAAAAGCCTGGTGATCGCCGAACTGGCGCGCGTCGCCCGCGGACGGGTACTGGTGCTGGCGCATGTGAAAGAGCTGGTCGCGCAGAACCACGCCAAATATTGCGCGCTGGGGCTGGAAGCGGATATTTTCGCCGCCGGACTCAAACGTAAAGAGAGTCAGGGCAAAGTCGTGTTCGGCAGCGTACAGTCGGTGGCGCGTAATCTTGACGCCTTCCAGGAGGAGTTTTCGCTGTTGATTGTCGATGAATGCCACCGCATCGGTGACGATGAAGACAGTCAGTATCAGCAAATCCTCACTCACCTGAGTAAAGTTAATCCTCACTTACGTCTGCTTGGGCTCACCGCCACGCCTTTCCGCCTCGGAAAAGGCTGGATTTATCAATTTCATTACCACGGTATGGTGCGCGGCAACGACAACGCGCTGTTTCGCGACTGTATTTATGAACTGCCGCTGCGCTATATGATTAAACACGGCTATCTGACGCCGCCTGAGCGGCTTGATATGCCAGTGGTCCAATACGATTTCAGCCGCCTGCAGGCCCAAAGCAATGGGCTGTTCAGCGAAGCCGACCTGAACCGCGAGCTGAAAAAGCAGCAGCGGATTACGCCGCACATCATCAGCCAGATTATGGAATTTGCGCAAACGCGCAAAGGCGTGATGATTTTCGCCGCTACGGTCGAACATGCGAAAGAGATTGTCGGTCTGCTTCCGGCGGACGACGCGGCGCTGATTACCGGCGATACGCCAGGGCCCGAGCGCGACGCGCTGATTGATAATTTCAAGGCGCAGCGTTTTCGCTATCTGGTTAACGTCTCGGTGCTGACCACCGGCTTTGACGCCCCACACGTTGATCTCATCGCGATTCTACGTCCCACCGAGTCAGTTAGTCTTTACCAACAAATTGTCGGGCGTGGTCTGCGCCTTGCGCCGGGAAAGACCGATTGCCTGATTCTTGATTACGCAGGCAACCCGCACGACCTGTATGCCCCGGAGGTCGGTAGCCCGAAGGGAAAAAGCGATAACGTCCCTGTCCAGGTATTTTGCCCGGCCTGCGGCTTTGCCAACACCTTCTGGGGGAAAACCACTGCCGACGGCACGCTGATTGAACACTTTGGCCGTCGCTGCCAGGGCTGGTTTGAGGATGACGACGGCCATCGCGAGCAGTGCGATTTTCGCTTTCGCTTCAAAAACTGCCCGCAGTGTAATGCCGAAAACGATATTGCCGCCCGACGCTGCCGGGAATGTGACGCCATTCTGGTCGACCCGGACGATATGTTAAAAGCGGCGCTCAGGCTCAAGGATGCGTTAGTCCTGCGCTGTAGCGGAATGACGATGCAGCATGGGCAGGATGAGAAAGGCGAATGGCTGAAAATAACTTACTATGACGAGGACGGCGCGGATGTCAGTGAGCGCTTCCGCTTGCACACGTCCGCCCAGCGTACCGCTTTCGAACAGCTATTTATTCGCCCGCATACCCGCACGCCCGGCGTTCCTTTACGCTGGATCACGGCGGCGGATATTGTCGCGCAGCAGGCGCTGTTGCGGCATCCCGATTTTGTGGTCGCGCGGATGAAAGGCCAGTACTGGCAGGTGCGTGAAAAAGTGTTCGACTATGAAGGCCGCTTCCGCCGGGCGCACGAATTACGTGGTTAATTGTACTTTTCATTGATGTAACGGCGATTTGAGTATAGAATCCCGCCCGCCTTTGCATACGCAAAGCAGATCACTTACCTGTTGCTGGGTCGCCTGTAGCAGGAATTATTAAAGAGAGATTTAAATGTTTACTATCAACGCAGAAGTACGTAAAGAGCAGGGTAAGGGTGCGAGCCGCCGCCTGCGCGCCGCTAACAAGTTCCCGGCAATCATCTACGGCGGTTCTGAAGCCCCGATTGCTATCGAACTGGACCACGACCAGGTGATGAACATGCAAGCTAAAGCTGAATTCTACAGCGAAGTTCTGACCCTCGTTGTTGACGGTAAAGAAGTAAAAGTTAAAGCTCAGGCTGTACAGCGTCACGCTTACAAACCGAAGCTGACTCACATCGACTTCGTTCGCGCGTAATCGCCTGGAAGTTGAAGAAAAACCCCGCCCCGGCGGGGTTTTTTTATGGAATTTAGTTCGCGGTAAAGATGAATCACACTTGCCGGATAAGGCGTTTCCTCCCCCATCCGGCAAGCGACTTTATTTCCCGCCCGACGTGCGTCGCTGCAACTGATCGCGCAAATTCGGCGGCGTCCCTTTGATAGTCAGGGTATCGGTCGCCGGGTCCCAGAAAATCCGCTCGCCCAGCAGCATCGCATCAAAGTTAATCGTTAACCCGCCGCCGCTGCCGGCATATTTGGTTAACTGGCGTAGCGTACTGCGATCTGCCGGGAAGCTCTCTTCCAGCTCATAGCCTTTTTCGGCGGTAAATTCGCTGAAGCTGACTTCACTGACGCCGGAAAGCTCTTTAGACAGCGATTCCAGCTCAATCTCTTCCCCGGCTTGTAACTGCTCGTTGCAGTAGCTGTACACCTGCTGACGCACGTTCTGACGTTCTGCTTTATCCAACTGCGCTTCTGCGGTGAAATCATCCACTGCCTGCAACAGGCCGCGATTCTGCGCTTTGGCGTTCAACCCTTCGCTGGCGCCGAGGAAATCCATAAAGAAGTCAGCGACCTTGCGCCCTACCCGACCTTTCAGGAACGTCAGATAGCGGGTCGATTGCGGATTAGTTTCCCACTCGGTAAGATCGATACGCGCCACGATATCCGCATGGTTAATATCAAGATAATGCGTCGGGTTAATGTCCAGATTTTCATTGACCCGCATACTGCTCAGGTTGTTCAGTACCGTAACCAGCAGATACTCCACCGCCAGGTAACGATAATGGCAGAACAATACAATGCCGCCGTCCGCAAAGGGATATTTCGCCAGTTCGTCACGCAGGCGTCCGGTCGCCGCCCGGCTAAAGGCAAGAAAATCTTCTTCCCCCTGACGTTGCAACCGCAGCGCTTGCGCCAGTTCACTCTCTTCATTAAACAGGCCATACGCCTTATTCTTGGCGCTATAGACCCGATGCAGTTCAGCCACCATCTCGACAACGGTGGTTGTCGGCTCCAGCAATGAATCGCGCAAGACCAGCTCAAGATTTTGCTCATCGCGCTTGATAAGCTGGTGCAGGGCAATCTGGTTGATATCCAGACTCATGATAAACTCTCCTTTAAGACCGGGCGGTATTCAACCACCGCCTGCCGGAAGACGCAAGCAATCGCCCTGCCATTTCAGGCGTTATCCGTAACGCGAATGATTTAGGGGATAAAAATGCAGAAAAAAAACTGTTGCTACGGTAATATGTTGCCCTTTCATGAACAAACAGATTTTGATTTATGCCACAACTCTCCCGCTATAGTGATGAACATGTTGAACAACTGCTGAGCGAACTGCTCAGTGTACTGGAAAAACATAAGGCGCCGACCGATCTTTCCCTGATGGTGCTGGGAAATATGGTCACCAACCTTATCAACACCAGCGTTGCGCCGGCTCAGCGCCAGGCGATTGCGAACTCTTTTGCCCGCGCCTTGCAGTCTTCGATTAGCGAAGACAACGCGCACTAAAAAGCCGACTCCGGAGAAACAAGCGACAGGTATGGTAACTCATCGTCAGCGCTACCGTGAAAAAGTCTCCCAGATGGTTAGCTGGGGGCACTGGTTCGCTCTGTTCAATATACTGTTGGCTACGTTGCTCGGCAGCCGTTACCTGTTTGTCGCCGACTGGCCGACAACGCTTGCGGGTCGCATATACTCCTACCTGAGCATTGTCGGGCACTTTAGCTTTCTGGTGTTCGCCACCTATTTGCTTATTCTTTTTCCGCTCACGTTTATCGTGATGTCCCAGCGGCTGATGCGGTTTTTATCAGCCATTCTGGCGACCGCGGGTATGACGTTGTTGCTTATCGACAGCGAAGTCTTTACCCGTTTTCACCTGCATCTTAACCCCATTGTCTGGGAGCTGGTCATCAACCCTGACCAGAACGAAACGGCGCGCGACTGGCAGCTTATGTTTATTAGCGTGCCGGTTATCTTATTGATTGAGATGCTATTTGCGACATGGAGTTGGCAAAAGCTGCGCAGTCTCACGCGCCGCCGCCATTTCGCAAGGCCGCTTGCGGCATTCTTTTTCGTCTCCTTTATCGCATCGCATCTTATCTACATCTGGGCAGACGCTAATTTTTACCGGCCGATTACCATGCAGCGGGCAAACCTGCCGCTCTCTTATCCGATGACGGCGCGACGTTTTCTTGAAAAACACGGTCTGCTGGATGCGCAGGAATATCAGCGCCGTCTGGTAGAGCAAGGCAATCCGGAAGCGGTCTCCGTTCAGTACCCGCTCAGCAATTTGCACTATCGCGATATGGGCACCGGTCAGAATGTGCTGCTCATTACCGTAGACGGCCTGAACTATTCTCGCTTTGAGAAGCAGATGCCGGAGCTGGCTAAATTTGCCGAACAAAACATCGACTTCACCCGTCATATGAGTTCAGGGAATACCACTGATAACGGTATTTTCGGCCTGTTCTATGGCATATCGCCAGGCTATATGGATGGCGTGTTATCCACCAGAACCCCTGCGGCGCTCATTACCGCGTTGAATCAGCAAGGCTACCAACTGGGACTGTTTTCTTCGGATGGTTTCGCCAGCCCGCTTTACCGTCAGGCATTACTGTCCGATTTCTCGATGCCGGCAGCGCAGACGCAGTCTGATGCGCAAACGGCCAGCCAGTGGATAGACTGGCTTGGACGCTACGCACAGGAAGATAACCGCTGGTTCTCATGGGTATCGTTTAACGGTACTAACATTGATGACAGTAATCAGAAGAATTTTGTTAAGCGTTACGCCAGCGCCGCCAGCGACGTGGATGCGCAAATCAATCGGGTTCTGAACGCGCTGCGAGAGGCCGGTAAATTCGACAATACCGTCGTGATCATTACCGCAGGACGCGGCATACCGTTGACGCCGGAAGAAAATCGCTTCGACTGGTCGCAAGGTCATCTGCAAGTACCGCTGGTGATCCACTGGCCGGGGACGCCTGCGCAGCGTATTAATGTGCTTACCGATCATACCGATGTGATGACCACGTTGATGCAACGCCTGTTACATGTCAGCACGCCAGCGAACGAATATTCACAGGGCCAGGACATCTTTACCGTTCCACGTCGTCATAACTGGGTAACGGCGGCAGACGGCAGTACGCTGGCAATCACGACGCCGCAAATGACCCTGGTGCTCAATAATAACGGTCATTATCAGACCTATGACTTACACGGCGAGAAGATCAAAGATCAGAAGCCGCAGCTCAGTCTGCTGCTGCAAGTGCTAACAGAAGAGAAACGTTTTATCGCTAACTGATTAATTATAAATCAGTTAGCACCGTTTCCCCTTGCATTCGCGTTGGAAAGAGGTAGTATTAGCACCCACAAGTCGGCACGTAGCGCAGCCTGGTAGCGCACCGTCATGGGGTGTCGGGGGTCGGAGGTTCAAATCCTCTCGTGCCGACCAAAATTCCCCTTAAAAACCAGCCTCTCAGGGCTGGTTTTTTTATGCCTGCAATTAAAAAGTTAGCTGATGCCAGAGACGTTATTTTGCATGAACTGATTTTGCATGAACTGATCGGACATCTTTCCTGTGCAGTGGTCACAGTAAAGTCAGTGCAGGCAAATAACGTAAACCATGTTTGTACTAAAACAGAAAAAGCGCATCTACACCCTATGCTGGAAGAAATGTTTGCAGTGGCAGGTAAATGAGTAAGCAATCTGTCGCAGCAATAATAAAACGTTCTGGTAACGTAAATGGCTTACCACTTCTTTGTCACTAACAATTAACCTCCCTGTCGCCATAGGGTCGATAACGATCGGCTAGTCACAACACGTTTTTGTAGACAACGTACGGCGATTAACTACTCCTTCAGCCAGCAACTCGCTAATTGTTATTCAACTTCAGAAATTATAACTAATTGAGGCACCTACAAAATTATGCCCTGAATTTTTATCCGTGAGTGATCCATTCGAGAAATGCCGGATATAAGCTTCTGTAGAAAAAGCCCCAAAGTTCCAACCAAGAAACGCTTTTTCTCCAAAGGTAAATGCAGAATTGACGCGCATATCATCTCGCGACTTAGATTTTATATAAGCCCCCAGACCAATACCGGTATAGATACCAGCGAAATGAACCAGCGCCACATCCTTCGAGATACCCAATACGCCCTGGTTATATTTATTGCAGGGAACGCTGCCAGAATGTTTACTGCAATCATCGTTCCCCTTAGCCTTAAATCCTCCTAACTCCAGATTATTTCTTGCCTGTAAAAAGAAAAAATCGCTGGGTTCACTGTATGTCAGAAAAGCCGTATATAAGTGCTCAACCCCTCCTCTCCTTATACTTTCTCCCCCAGCAAAAGAGATCTGATGTTTGTTTCCCTTACCAAAAAAAACATTATCATTAGCAGAACATGCGAATGCACAAAGTAATAATATATATATAAATATTCTCTTCATATACACTCCATCACCATTTCAATGTCAATAGCTATTTTTAACCGACTAATATATTTAAAATTTTCTACGCCACGCTTACGCTCACAGAAACGGCTGATATAGCATCCAGTATTAATATTATTTTCATAATTACTCCAACCAGCATTTTTGATGCAAACAGGCTGGACATGGACTGTGTGCAGACATCAAAACATACTCACTACGCTTTCCCCTTGAGTCGCCCCAATGGGTGCTCAAAACGCCGCGAGTGTTGTTCAGGCACATCCAGGATAAGTTATAAGTGAACGACTCTCATTCCTGACCACATTTTCATTTATGATAAGAATATCGTCAGAATCTCTTTATCGCATAAAAATATCTCTACTATTGACTTGATATTTAATTTAACAGATGTCGCGGTTTATTCGTTCTGCTCAGATGTATTTCATTGACATTAATAAAACAATAAATAAATTCAATTAAAATAATTTGTTAATAATGACAAGCTTTAGACGCCATGACTTTTAATAAGGAATTTCATACCAGTAAAGATAGTCTGGACTTACGGGTGCAAGGGCGCAGCAACATATGCCACACTTCTGTTATGTCACATTGTCCGAAAAAAGCGTCCAGACCAGTATTCAACCTCAGGGAGTATTCTGTTTTCTCTCACAACGGGTTGTTTTATCCTTTCTATCGTTCAGCTAATTACTCGCCTGTCACAGGTTTTACTACTTACCCATGCACTAATTAGGGTAAAATTTACACGCTTGACAATGTGGCAAATCTGGACGATTTCCGCGCTGAAAACAATAATCATTCTAATAAAACTCAGGAGATATAGCATGCCTGAAGTAACACCTTTTCAGGTGCTTATTGTGGACGACCATCCACTTATGCGGCGAGGTATTCGTCAATTACTGGAACTGGATCCGGCTTTTTATGTCGTTGCCGAAGCGGGTGACGGGGCGAGTGCGATCGATCTGGCGAATCGCATTGAGCCCGATCTGATCCTGCTGGATCTGAATATGAAAGGTCTGAGCGGGTTAGATACCCTGAACGCGCTACGCCGGGATGGTGTGACGGCGCAAATTATTATTCTTACCGTCTCGGATTCCGCCAGCGACATCTACGCGCTGATCGACGCCGGTGCCGACGGTTATCTGCTCAAAGATAGCGATCCAGAAGTGCTGCTGGAGGCCATTCGCAAAGGCGCTAACGGCGGTAAAGTCTTTAGCGATCGGGTCAATGAATATCTGCGTGAGCGCGAACGGTTTGGCGCGCAGGAAGATCCCTTTAGTATCCTGACCGAACGAGAGTTAGATGTCTTGCATGAGCTGGCGCAGGGGCTTTCTAACAAACAGATTGCGTCAGTACTGAATATTTCTGAGCAGACGGTTAAGGTGCACATTCGTAATCTGCTTCGCAAGCTAAACGTGCGCTCGCGCGTCGCGGCGACCATTCTATTTTTACAAACACGCGGAATGCAGTAACAAGTCAGGCCCGATGGCGCCACGCCACCGGGCCGTCAGGGCATTATTTCTCCTGCGCCAGCCGGATACTGCGCTCTATCACCGCCCGCCGGGCGTCACCCGCCGGCAGTAACTTCAGCATCATCTCCCAGGCCGCCACCGCCTCATCAAAGCGCTGCTGCTCAAAGGCGCTGAACGCATACAGGCTTAACACCCGGATATCCGTGTGGTCACGGCTCACCAGCCGGCGCAGCAGCTCCCCGCCGCGGCGGTTATCCTCCGGGTCGGACGAGCGCGTCAGCGCCTCCGCGTAGCCCAGCGCCGCATCGCTGTTTTTCGGGTCCAGGCGGTAGGCGTTCGCATACGCCCCGGTGGCGGTACCGGCATTACCCAGTACCATACCGGTGCGCCCCAGCATGAGCCAGCCCTCAACATTGCCGGCATCATTCTGCAGGCGGGTGCGCAGCCCCAGCGCCAGCCGCGCCATCTCCTCCTCATTCAGCGGCTGCGCCTGCGGGTCCAGCGCCCGCGCCAGCAGCCCGGGCGTCTGCGCCGTCGCCTGCTGCCAGGCCCTCACCTGCGGATAGCTGCCGGTCTGTGAGTAACTGATGGCGGCCACGACCAGCGCCATAACCACGCCCGGAAGATACACCCCCACCCCTGCGCGTGGTCCCGCCGCCGGAATGGCGTCAGCCAGGACGTCCTGTCTGATACGCACCCGCCGGCGCGTGCGGGCGACGATTATCCACCCGCCCGCCACGATGGCGGCCAGCGGCAGCACCCACAGCAGCACCGTCAGCGGGGTCAGCGGCGGGTCGTAGGTGACGAAGTTGCCGTAGCGCGCCACCATGTAATCGATGATTTCCTGGCGGCTCTTCCCCTCCTGCATCAGGTCATACACCCTGCGGCGCATGTCGGTGGCTATCATCGCGTTCGAGTCCGCAATGCTGTTGTTCTGGCATTTCGGGCAGCGCAGCTGCTCCGTGAGCTGGCGGAACTGCTGCTCCTGCGCTTCATCTTTAAACGGCATCACGTCGGTGGTTGCCCGCGCTGACCCGGCGATAACCAGCACCAGCATCAGCATCACCATGCCCGGTAACAGTCTCATTGCGCCGCCTCCCGGCTGTATCTGTCCCACAGCGGTTTCAGTTCACTTTCCCATACCCGGGCATTCAAATCGCCCGCATGGCGGTAGCGGATAATCCCCCTGCCGTCGATGAGGAAGGTTTCCGGCGCGCCGTACACGCCCAGGTCCAGCCCCAGCATCCCGTCGCTGTCCGATAAACTCAGCGCATACGGGTTACCCAGTTCTTTTAACCAGGCCACCGCCTTCGCCCGGTCGTCCTTATAGTTCAGCCCGACCACCCGGATACCCTGCGCGGCCAGCCGGTTCAGGTACTGATGCTCGGCGCGGCAGGTCGGGCACCAGGTGGCCCAGACGTTAAGCAGCACCGGTTTCCCCTGCGTCAGCACCTCCGCCTGGTAGTACTGACCCGGCGTCTCCAGCGATTCCAGGCGGAACGCCGGCACCGGCTTTCCGGTCAGCGCCGATTCGAGATTCGTCGGGTCATCCCCCTGCGCGTTGCGCGCCAGCTGCCACAGCAGCGCCGCGGCAATCAGCAGAAAAATCAGCAGCGGTAATAACAGTACGTTGCGTTTCATCCGGCCTCCGGCAATGGTTTACGGCGGCGGTAGCGCGGGTCCGCCAGGCACAGCAGCCCGCCCAGCGCCATCAGCAGCCCCCCGGCCCATATCCAGCGGACAAACGGTTTGTAGTACAGGCGCACGGCCCACGCGCCGTTGTCCAGCTCCTCCCCGAGCGCGGCGTACAGGTCGCGGGTCAGCCCGCCGTCAATCGCCGCCTCGG
Source organism: Salmonella sp. JXY0409-18 (assembly GCF_020268625.1). Classification (NCBI taxonomy): domain Bacteria; kingdom Pseudomonadati; phylum Pseudomonadota; class Gammaproteobacteria; order Enterobacterales; family Enterobacteriaceae; genus Salmonella; species Salmonella sp. JXY0409-18. The sequence goes on along the minus strand of NZ_CP084216.1, from coordinate 1,570,554 downwards.
TCATCACCATCCGGCTGGTGTTGTAGAGCCGTTTCTCCGCGTGCAGCACCGCCTCCGGCTCGCCGTGGCGCGTCACCCCGATGAGGGCCACCCCGCCACGGTAGTTGGGGCCGGTGATGTCCCGCACCTCCCGGAAGGTGAAGCGGTAGTCGTGAATGGTCACGCTGTCGCCCGCCCGCATCCGCACGTCACGCTCCACGCTGTAATTCTGGCTGAAGGCGATGCCGGTAATCGTCACCGCCAGCCCGAGGTGCGCCGCCACCATTCCCAGGTAGCTGAGGGAAATCCTGGCGCCGCGGGACACGCGCTGTACGGCTTCGGCCACCGCCAGCACCGCAATCCAGCAGGCCATCGCCATCCCCACCGCCGTCATGGCGATGATTTTATCTTCCAGCAGCCATGGCAAAAGTACCGACAGCACCAGGGTGGAGACCAGGGCGGTGAGCAGCAGTTTCCTGATGTTACGCGGCCGGTCCCGGCCCCAGCGCACCAGCGGCCCCACCCCCAGCAGCAGGGCAAAGGGGACCATCAGCCAGGTGAACATGGTGTTAAAGAACGGCTCCCCCACCGAAATGCTGCCCAGCCCCAGCTGTTTGTGCACCAGCGGCAGCAGGGTGCCCAGCAGCACCACCAGCATGGCGGCCATCAGCAGGACATTATTGCCGAGCAGCAGCGACTCGCGCGACCACAGCGTGTTGTTCACCCGCGAACGCACCCGGTGCCCGCGCACGGCGAACAGCAGCAGCGAGCCGCCGGTGACCAGCACCATAAAGGCGAGGATAAACATCCCGCGTGCCGGGTCGGAGGCGAAGGCGTGCACCGACACCAGCACCCCGGAGCGCACCAGGAAGGTGCCCAGCAGGCACAGCGAGAAGGCGCAGATGGACAGCAGCAGCGTCCACGCCCTGAAGCCGGCGCGCTGTTCCGTGACCGCCAGCGAGTGCAGCAGGGCGGTGCCCGCCAGCCACGGCATAAAGGAGGCGTTCTCCACCGGGTCCCAGAACCACCAGCCGCCCCAGCCCAGCTCGTAGTAGGCCCACGCCGAGCCGAGCACGATGCCCAGCGTCAGGAACACCCACGCCGCCAGCGTCCACGGGCGGGCAAAACGGGTGAACGCGCTGTCCAGACGCCCGCTCAGCAGCGCGGCGATGGCGAAGGCGAAGGCCACCGAGAAGCCGACATAGCCCATGTACAGCAGCGGCGGGTGGAAAATCAGCCCCGGGTCCTGCAGCAGCGGGTTCAGGTCGCGCCCCTCCACCGGAAAGGCCGGCAGCGTGCGGGCGAACGGGCTGGAAGTGAACAGGATGAACGCCAGAAAACCGGCGCAGACCATTCCCATCACCGCCAGCACCCGGGCGACGATATCCGCCGGCACCGGCCGGCTGAACACCGCCACCGCCAGGGTCCAGCCGCTCATCAGCAGCACCCACAGCAGCAGCGAGCCCTCGTGCGCTCCCCAGGTGGCGGCCACCCGGTACCACACCGGCAGCTGCGTGTTCGAGTTGCCGGCGACATAGGCCACGGTGAAGTCGTTAACCACAAAGGCGTGCACCAGCACGAAAAACGCGCCCGCCACGCAGATAAACAGCAGCCAGGCGAACACCCCGGCCGACGCCATCATCCGCGCGTCGCCGCGCGCCACGCCCCACAGCGGGTAAACGGACAGCAGCAGCGCCACGCCGAGCGCCAGGCACAGCAGCGCGTGGCCGTATTCAGGCATCATGATGAGGTGTCCTTATCAGCGCGTTGCGGGCGGCGGTGGTTTTCCTGCATCGCCTTTTCCACTTCCGGCGGGGTGTAGTTCTCGTCATGCTTGGCCAGCACCTCCTGCGCCAGGACGTGGTTGCCCTTCTCCAGGGTGCCCTGCACCACCACCCCCTGCCCCTCGCGGAACAGGTCCGGCAGTATCCCCTCATAGCTCACCGTCACCGCCCCTTCGGCGTCGTAGAGGCTGAAGTTCACCTTCAGCGAGTCCGGGGCGCGCCTGACGCTGCCGGGCATCACCATCCCGCCGACGCGCAGGCGCTGGCCCGCCGCCGGCAGCTGCTGCGTCTCGCGCTTGCCGTAGAGAATTTCGCCGGGGGTATAGAACAGGTCGATATTCGCGCGCAGCGCGTACAGGACCAGGGCGGTGGTCAGCCCCAGGCCCGCCAGCACCGCGCAGACCACCCATAGCCGGTTTTTACGTCGCAGGTTCACGCCGCCTCCTGTTGCGCCTGTGCGGCACGCATCCGCGCCTCGCGCGCCCGCTGCTGCGCCACGCCGCGCAGAATGGCCCGGCGCTGCAGCACCGTGTGCAGCGCCAGCAGCGCCAGCGGCGCCACGGTCATCGCCACCGCCAGCCAGACAAAAAAGGCGTACCCGCCCATGGCGAAAAAATCGCTCCACGATGAAAATGCCGGACTCACCGGTGCCCCCTTTTCAGTATCAGTTCGCTCACCCACGGGCGGCGTTTTTCCATCAGTAAAATCAGGTTGCGCATCCGCATCAGCGCCAGCGTCATAAAGAGCAGCAGGTAGCCGGCGATGGCCCAGCGCAGCGGCGAGCGCATCGCCGGGTCGATACTCTGCTGCATCTGCGTCGAGCCCTGGTGCAGGGTGTTCCACCACTCGACGGAATAGTGGATAACCGGCAGGTTCACCACGCCGACCAGCACCAGAATGCCCGCCGCGCGCCCGGCCATTTTACGGTCGTCAAAGGCGTGCCACAGGGCGATGACCCCGGCGTAGAGAAACAGCAGCACCAGCTCCGAGGTCAGGCGCGCGTCCCACACCCACCAGGTGCCCCACATCGGTTTGCCCCACGCCGCGCCGGTGACCAGCGCGATGAAGGTGTACACCGCCCCCACCGGCGCCATCGCCGCGACGGCAAGGCTGGCCATTTTCATCTGCCAGACCAGCCCGGTAAACGCCGCCACCGCCATCGCCGCATAGATACCCATTGACCAGATGGCCGCCGGGACATGCAGGTACATAATGCGGTAGCCCTCCCCCTGCTGGTAGTCCGCCGGGGCGAAACCAAAGCCCCGGGCCCAGCCGGTGGCCAGCACGATGATGCCGGCCGCCGCCAGCCACGGCACGAGCCTGCCGCAAATCTGATACAGCCGGGGCGGCGCCGCCAGCTGATGAAGGGTTTTCCACATAGTCGTCACCTGACCTCCTGAAACCAGTAAAATGTCCGTCGCGCCGGAGCGCTACTGCACGCTGAGGCGCAGCGCCGCCGCGGTGGCGAACGGGCTTAACGTCGCGCTGCCCGCCAGCAGCGCCCCCAGCACCGCCAGATAGCCGTCAGCGGGTAAATGCATCGATGCCGCGTCCATCGCCGCGGCGGCGAAAATCAGCACCGGGACACTCAGCGGCAGCACCAGAATGCCCAGCAGGACGCCGCCGCGCCGCAGGCCGGCCGTCAGCGCAACGCCCGGCGCGGCGAGAAACCCCAGCGCCGGCGTGCCGAGCAGCAGCGTCAGCGCCATGATTTTCCAGCCGTACACGTCCATCCCCAGCAGCAGCGCCACCAGCGGGGAGAGCATAATCAGCGGCAGGCCGGTCACCGCCCAGTGGGCCAGCACCTTCGCCAGCACCACCGCCGGCAGCGGCACCGGCAGCAGCATCAGCTGCTCCAGGCTGCCGTCCTGCAGGTCGTCGCGAAACAGCCGCTCCAGCGCCAGCAGCGAGGCCAGCAGCGCCGCCACCTGGATGATGCCCGGCGCGATACGCGCCAGCAGCTGCGGCTGCGGCCCGACGCTTAACGGAAACAGGGTGATGACCATCAGGAAGAACCACAGCGGGCCGGCGATGTCCGCGCCGTGGCGGAACGCCACGCGCAGTTCGAGACAGAAGACACGCCACATCACAGCCCAGCCTCCCCGCCGGTCAGCGCCAGGCGGCGGACGGTGTCCGCGGCCCCCGGCAACGGCTGGTGGGTGGTGAGAATGACCATCCCGCCCTGCGCCGTGTGCGCCGCCATCCGCCGGGTGAGGCGCGCCACGCCGTTAACGTCAATGGCGGTGAACGGCTCGTCGAGCACCCACAGCGCGGCGCGGGTCAGCCACAGGCGGGCCAGCGCCACCCGGCGCTGCTGCCCGGCCGAAAGCCGGGCGACCGGCACGTCCTCAAATCCCGCCAGCCCGGCCTGCGCCAGCGCCTCCGGGAGACGCGCGCCGTCGCCGGGGTGGAAGAAATGCAGGTTCTCCCGCGCCGTCAGGCGGGTTTTTATCCCCGGCTGGTGCCCTATCCACAGCAGGCCGGAATGGAAGCTGTCGCGCACGCGGCGCAGGGGTTCGCCCTGCCAGTACACCTCCCCGCCGTCCGGGCGCGCCAGCCCGGTCAGTAGGCGCAGCAGGGTGGTTTTTCCGGCGCCGTTGCCGCCGGTGACCTGCACCCACTCCCCGGCGTCCACGGTGAACGACAGCCCGCTGAACAGCGTCCTCTCGTCCCGCTCGCAGTACAGATCTCTGGCTTCAAGCATTCCCACTCATCAACGTCCTGTCAGAAACCTGGTTTAACATCACGCATATCCGGCAGTTTATGCGCGATCCCTTTGTGGCAATCGATACAGGTCTGTCCATCTTTTACCGCCTGATCGTGCATTTTCGCCGCGACGCCTTTTTGCGCGGTCAGATCCATAAAGTCGAAATTGTGGCAGTTACGGCATTCCTGCGAGTTGTTGTCTTTCATGCGCCGCCACTCATTTTGTGCCATTGTCAGGCGATGAGCTTCAAATTTCTGCGGTGTATCTATCAGCCCAAATACCTTCGCGTACAGCTCTTTACTAGCTTTGATCTTACGGATCATCTTCGGCCCCCACTCATGCGGCACATGGCAGTCAGGACAGGTGGCACGAACGCCGCTACGGTTGTTGTAGTGGACGGTTTCCATATATTCTTCATACACCGTGTTGCGCATTTCATGGCAGCTAATACAAAACTCTTCGGTGTTAGCCTTTTCCATTCCGGTATTGAAGCCGCCCCAGAAGATGATGCCGCCGATAAAACCGATTAACAGCAGCGTCCCCAGCGCCAGGCGGCTGGGGCTGCGCCACCATCGCCAGACGCGCTTTATCCAGCCAGGTTTACGGTTAGAATTTTCCATAATGACCTCTTATTTCCCGTAACCTTGCGAGGGGGTAAAGGTATTGTCGATAATCGGCGCGGTATCAGACTGCGGTACGTGGCACTGCAGGCAGAAATAACGACGCGGCGCGACGTTGCCCGACACTTTACCGTCGCTGTCCATAAAGTGCGTCGGACTAATACGCGGCGCGCCCGTCGTACGATAACTTTCCACGCCGTGGCATTGCAGACAGCGGTTGGTATTGGTCGTCACCTGGTAGCCCTCGACACTGTGCGGGATCATCGGCGGCTGGTTGACGTAATTTAGCGGCATACGTTCCTGCTCTTTCGGCATACGAATCGCCCCTTCCTGCGTCCCGGATACTTCCGGCGACTGGCTCAGATCCACTCCGTTTGCCGCCCAAACCGCACCACTTACCACCAGGGCAAGCGTGGCCATCCATTGACACAGCGCTTTCATCAGGTCATGGCTTTTCATTGTTTCGCTCCCGAACTCCATCGCATTTACACTTCATCCTTCGAGCTGCCTCTTTGTTGGCTGCGCTCGAAAATCCCAGTCACATCGTTATCTATGCTCCTGGGGATTTCCTCGCTTACCGCCGCGATGCATCCCGAATGATGTTGTGTATCGTTATTGTAAAAACATCCTCAGAACAGACATCCACACAGCGACCGCAGGTCATGCAGTCGCGGTGAGTGACCTGCGCCGGGCTTTGCTCATCCAGCACCGGCGCACGTAGCACATGCGGTTCCGGGCAAACATGAAAACAATCCATACAGCGATTACATTTCTCACGTTTTTTGGCCGTCACGGTCACTACGCCTTTACTGCCCAGCACGCCATACAGCGCGCCCATCGGGCAAATATGACCGCACCAACCGTGCTCAACGACTAATAAATCAAATAAAAACAAAGCAATAATCAGCAACGCGCCGCTACTAAATCCCATAACCAGACTACGGCCTAACAGCGACACGGGATTAATCCATTCCCACAGCAGCGTGCCGGTCAACGCCGAACCGATTAACACCACCACCAGAAGGACGTACCGTATATGGCGTGGAATCGTCGCAGACTGGTTCAGGTCAAATTTCCTGCGCATCCAGTTAGCCAAATCGGTAACGGGGTTTAGCGGGCAAACCCAACTGCAAAATAATCGCTTTCCCGCCAGCGCATACAGCACAGTGATAATCACTGCTCCCGTCAGCGCCACGGTAGCGGGAAGATGTCCACTGGCGAGACTTTCCAGGGTAATCAGCGGATCGGTCAACGGGAGGGTATCGAACAGCAAACTACTGCTGTAGTTGCCATGCAAAACCCAAAAGCCCAGCCACGGGCCGCTGAGAAACATCCCCAGCACCATAAACTGGCTGATACGACGTAACACCAGCCAGCGGTGGCTACGCCACCAGCCTTTTTTCGCCCGCGCTTCTCGCCCGGCGTCGCGTTTACGATTTGCCATCTTTCCCCTCCAGCCAGCCGAAGCGGTAATGGTGTCCTAACTCCCCTTTCGCCAATGACAACGGCAACACTTTTATCGCTGGTTGCTCCAGTACGCAGACTTTTTCGCATTTGCCGCAGCCGGTACAGGCGTCGCTGTGTACGGTGGGCAGAAAGCGCGCATGTTTGCCGGTGCGCATGTTGCGATCCAGCTCCAGCGTGATGGCCTCATCGATTTTCGGGCATTCGCGGTAGCAAACGTCGCAGCGCAGCCCCTGAAAGTTGAGGCAGTTTTCCTGATCCAGCAGCACCGCCAGCCCCATGCGCGAGTCATCAATGGAGGCGATATCTTTATTCAGCGCCCCGCTGGGGCAGACTTTGGCGCACGGAATGTCTTCACACATTTCGCAGGGGATGTCGCGAGCGACGAAATAGGGCGTGCCTGCCGATAGCCCGGAGGCCAGCGTCGCCAGTTTTAGCGTGTCGTATGGACACGCCTGAACGCACTGCCCGCAGCGCACACAGGCGCTGGCGAAGACATTTTCATTCAGCGCGCCAGGCGGACGCAGCCGCACGCCCGTTGCGCGCGCGGTTTGCTGTTGCAAGCCCAGCGCCACGCCAACCGCCGCCAGCCCGCCCGCAGTGCGCACAACATCACGCAGGAAGCGGCGGCGGCCATTTTGGGGTTTCGCTGTACGGGACATAACGCGTTACACCTTCGCCAGTTTAACGGCGCACTTCTTGAAGTCCGTCTCTTTAGAGAGCGGGTCCGTCGCATCCAGCGTCAGGTTGTTCACTAGCTGAGCGGCATCGAAGAACGGCATATACACCAGTCCCTGCGGCGGACGGTTACGTCCACGCGTTTCGACAATCGAAATCACTTCGCCGCGGCGGGACGACACTTTAACCTTATCCCCACGACGCAGATCGCGCGCTTTCGCATCCAGCGGGTGAATAAAGACCACCGCTTCCGGGAAGGCGCGATGCAATTCAGGCACGCGGCGCGTCATACTGCCGGTATGCCAGTGTTCCAGCACGCGACCGGTGGAAAGCCACAGATCGTACTCGTTGTCCGGCGACTCCGCCGCGGGTTCAAATGGCAGCGCGAAGATCACCGCTTTGCCATCCGGTTTACCGTAGAATTTGTACCCTTCCCCCGCTTTTACATACGGGTCGTTGCCTTCGCTGTAACGCCATTGCGTCTCTTTGCCTTCGACGACCGGCCAGCGCAGACCGCGCGCGTTGTGGTAATCGTCGAACGGCGCCAGATCGTGCCCGTGGCCACGTCCAAACCAGGCGTATTCTTCAAACAACCCTTTTTGCAGATAGAAGCCCAGTTCACGAGACTCATCGTTTAACTGATCCTCTTTCAGCTCGCTCAGCGGGAATTTGCTGACCGCCGGCGTGGCGAACAGAACGTCATACAGCGTTTTACCGCGCAGCTCCGGCTTCTGGGCCAGCAACGCCTCCGGCCAGACCTCCTCGGTTTTAAAACGACGGGAGAACTGCACCAGTTGCCAGAGGTCGGATTTAGCTTCGCCCGGCGCTTTAATTTGCTGACGCCAGAACTGCGTGCGGCGTTCGGCGTTGCCGTAAGCGCCTTCTTTCTCAACCCACATGGCGGTCGGCAGGATCAGATCCGCAGACAGCGCGCTCACCGTCGGGTAAGGATCGGAGACAATGATAAAGTTACGCGGATCGCGCCAGCCCGGCATCCGATCTTCATTGATGTTCGGCCCGGCCTGCATATTGTTATTACACATTACCCAGTAGACGTTCAGCTTGCCGTCTTTCAACGCGCGATCCTGCGCCACCGCGTGTAAACCCACTTTTGCCGGGATAGTGCCAGCAGGGATCTGCCAGTGTTTTTCGCAGATATCACGGTGTTTTTCGTTCGTCACGACCATGTCTGCGGGCAGACGGTGTGAGAAGGTTCCCACTTCACGCGCCGTACCGCAGGCGGAAGGCTGGCCGGTCAGCGAGAAAGGACCGCAGCCAGGCTGGGAGATTTTTCCGGTCAGCAGATGGAGGTTGTAAACCAGGTTATTCGCCCACACGCCGCGGGTATGCTGGTTAAAACCCATCGTCCAGTAAGAGATCACGCGCTTATTCGGATCGGCGTAGAGCTGCGCCAACTGTTCCAGCTGATCTTTCGGCACGCCGGTCATTTCAGCAGTCTTGTCCAGCGTATATTCCGCCACGAAGGCTTTATACTCGTCGAAGCTCATCGATTCGGAAGCGTCGGAGCCCGGATTCTTCGCCGCTTTTTCCAGCGGGTGCGTCGGGCGTAAGCCGTAGCCGATATCCGTCGCCCCTTTACGCAGATTCACATGCTTTGTGAAGAAATCCTGATTTACCGCGTTGTTCTGAATAATGTAATTCGCGATATAGTTAAGGATCACCAGATCGCTTTGCGGGGTAAAGACAATACCGTTGTCCGCCAGCTCAAAGCTACGGTGCTGGAAGGTGGAGAGGACAGCGACTTTCACATTCGGGTCGGACAAACGGCGGTTAGTGATGCGCGACCATAAAATCGGGTGCATCTCCGCCATGTTGGAACCCCACAGCACAAACGCATCGGCCTGCTCGATATCGTCGTAGCAGCCCATCGGTTCATCCATGCCAAAGGTGCGCATAAAGCCCACCACCGCCGAGGCCATGCAGTGACGCGCGTTCGGGTCGATGTTGTTAGAGCGGAAACCAGCCTTGAACAGTTTCGCGGCGGCATAGCCTTCCCAGATGGTCCATTGACCCGACCCAAACATGCCGATCGCTTCTGGTCCTTTCTCTTTCAGGGAGGTTTTAAACTTCTCTTCCATCACATCGAAGGCCTGTTCCCAGCTCACCGGCGTAAACTCGCCGTCTTTGTGATAGCTGCCGTCTTTCATGCGCAGCATCGGCTGCGTCAGACGATCTTTGCCGTACATGATTTTGGGCAGGAAGTAGCCTTTAATGCAGTTCAGACCACGGTTGACCGGCGCGTCGGGGTCGCCCTGGCAGGCGACCACACGGCCCTGCTGCGTTCCCACCAACACACCGCAACCCGTTCCGCAAAAACGGCACGGCGCTTTATCCCATTTGATGGCTTCCTGCTGCCCGACAACGGCGCGGGCGACGCCCGGCACGCTCAGACCGGCAGCCGCCGCAGCGGCCGCAACGGCGTTAGCTTTCATAAAGCTACGACGACTGAGTTTCATGGTGTTTCCTCACCTTGCTCATCCTGCTGGTGATAAACCAGCGACACCGCCAGTACGCCCTCAACATTGCGTACTGACTCAATTGTTTGCATCAGCGTTTCACTCTGATCTGCTTCCGCCACCACGATCAGTTGCCCGCTTTCAACGTCGCTTAACGCGACTTCGCAACCCGGCAACGTGTTCAACTGTGTGCCAATGGCGGCGATGTTCTGACTTTTGGCCTGCACGACCAGGCTACAGACCTGCCAGTTAGTGCGCATGGTGGTTCTCCGCTTTGATGGCTGACACGGGGCAGATAGCCACACACGCCCCGCATCCGTTACAGGCCTGCGAGTCAAGCTGCGGCTGGTAAATACCGGATAACGTGGGACGAAAGGTAATGGCCATAGGTTCACAACTGTCCTGGCAACGATGGCATTCAACCGATTGCCTGGCGAGGCAGTTTTCCGTGAGCGTAAAAACCAGATCCCAGGCCCTGGTGTGGCGCGGAAGAAAAAGCGATTCGGTACAGGCCTGCGCACAGGCATAACAAAAGCTGCACTCGCCCCGTTTGAAATCTACGCTCGGATATCCCCCCGCCCCTCGCTGCAGGATGTCGGCCTCACACGCCTGGATGCAGGCGTCGCAACGCAGACAATGTGCGAGAAAATAGGTCGTTTCTCTGGCCCACGGCGGAAGAATCCCATTGCTGGCGTTGCGCCAACTGCCGGTCAACATGCTTCGACGGGATAAATCAACCATGATATCGCCCTTCCATAACGACACGCTTCCATAGGGAGTGAATGCCAATAAAAACCGTACAATTTATGAGTAGTTATTTTTGTAAATAAGATATTTCAGGATGTGTAAGAGATGCATACCCCGATAGAGGTAAATGCTGTTGCCGGATCAAAAGAGTGCCGGGTAAAGACCCGTAAACGTGCTTTTTCTCACATTTCAATGAGTTATATAGATATTTATATAACGAAAACTACTAATAGCTGATAATTCCATTTACATTATCAATATCGGAATATTCCACTATATAAAAAGACGTTATTTTATTAATAATCTTGAAAATATGAGTAAATACAGATTAATAGATAATATGAATGTGTTAATCTGTTGTCCGTGCATACCGAAAACAGCAGAAAGGAAATACTGTGAACAATCAAATGAAGATGTTTGTCCCTGCCGTCGTCTTCGCCGCCCTCGCCAGCGCCTCTGCCTGGGCTAACAATAGCGATACCGCCCAGCCGCTGGAGAAAATCGCCCCCTATCCGCAGGCGGAAAAAGGAATGAAGCGGCAAGTGATAACCCTTACCCCTCAGCAGGATGAATCTACCCTCAAAGTGGAACTGTTGATTGGCCAAACGCTGAATGTGGACTGTAACCAGCATCGCCTCGGCGGCACGCTGGAAACAAAAACGCTGGAAGGCTGGGGCTATGACTATTATGTCTTTGATAACGTTACCTCTCCGGTATCAACCATGATGGCTTGCCCTGAAGGTAAGAAAGAGCAAAAATTCGTCACCGCCTGGCTGGGTGAAGACGGGATGCTGCGCTACAACAGCAAGCTGCCGATCGTGGTGTATACCCCAGCGAATGTGGACGTGAAATACCGCATCTGGAAAGCGGACGCTAACGTACAGAACGCCGTCGCGCGATAATGTTACGCTGCCCGGTCACACTTACCGGGCATCTGAACACGCCGGCTCACGCAGCGCTCCGGGGTTCTTTTTAAAACACGTCTGGACACCCGCTCGCCCGATGCCTGGTGGCGACGCGTAGCATCTTATCAGGCCTACCCGCGTGCGGACGTAGGGTTGCCATCAGGTGGTTCATCCGGCGCCATAGTCCATTACGCAGTACGCGCAACCGCATCACGCGAGGCGGCGTCACGTTCGTCGCCGGTGAGTTCGGTTAGCTGTCCGTTACGCATTTCAAGCAGACGATCGGCGTGAATAAAATAGTGATCATCATGGCTGATGGCGAAAATGGTTTTGCCCATTTCCTGCATTAACGGCAACAGTACCTGATAAAATTCCCGGCGGAAATGCGGGTCCTGATCGGCGGCCCACTCATCCAGCAAAATAATATCGCGCTCTTCCGCCAGCGCCAGCAGCAGCGCAATGCGCTTTTTTTGCCCTTTCGACAGTTTAAGATTCAAAATGCGCCCGTCGTTTAGCTCCAGCTTGTGCGTCATTTTCAGGTGCTCAAGCCACTTTTCGACCAGAGCGGGATTGGCGGGTTTCCCCTGCGGCCCCAGCAGGCGGTCGAATAACCACACATCGGTGAACACCGCAGAAAACAGTTTGCGATAATCTTCCGGCTGTCCGGCGGCAATAGGTTGACCATCAAGTAAAATCGTTCCCGATTGCGGCTGGTATAAACCGGTCAATAACATGGCCAGCGTCGATTTCCCGCTACCGTTGCCGCCAATTAAAAACAGCAGTTCGCCGCGGTGAATCGTCAGGTTGATGGGCCCCACGGAAAACGCGTTATCCTGATAGTGGAAAACCACGTTGCGCAGCTCCAGCGTCTTCCAGTCGGGAAAGGCTTTCGGCTGCGGAAAATCAGGCTTATACGGGGCGAGCGCGAATTTATTCAGTTTATTAAACGCCACCTGGGCGGTCAGTAGCGTTGGCAACGCCCCCACCGCAGACAGTAGCGGCGTGCGCAGGAACAGCAACGTCAGTGAATAGGTCGCCGCGACGTTGGTATCCGCCCAGCCGAGACTATTCGCCATCCAGAAGACCAGGCCTATCGCCCCCAGCATCATGATATTCGACCAGTTGACGGCGCTCAGGTGAAAAGTATCGGCACGGATAATGTGATGACGGTACTCTTTGGCGTCCGGGGTATAGCATTGCTGAAAAATCTGCTCCGCACGCTCGCGGTTTAGCGTCAGCTCTTTGCGTCCTTCCAGCACCGTCTGATAGTCGTTGTACAGCTTATCTTCGGTCTCGCGCAGGGTCGCCATATGCTGGTAAACCCGCGCCACCAGCACAAATCCGCCCCAGATAGTGACCGCCATCCAGATAGCCGTAACCAGCAGCATTTTTGTCGATAGCATCGCCAGATACGCCGCCGAGCCGACGGTGAGGATAATGCCCTGTACCAGCTCAGGCAGACGCACAAAGGCGATAGTAATATTGCGAATATCGCTGGTCAGACCGGCCAGTAAAGAGGCGCTGCCCAGTTGCTCAATACGTTCAACGTGCGTATCCAGAATGCGCTTGATAAATTCGCTGCGCAGGCGGTAAACGAAATGGTGTCCCAGAGTGGTAAGCGCCAGTTGGGAACCTAATGTGACAACCATTAGCAACAGGAGCAGACCGAGAAATTCCGGCAGCACCATGACGGTGGTGTCCACCGTTTCAATCAGGCGCTGATTGATAAACGCGATCAGGCCAATCCCCAGCGCCGCGCTGGCGAGGCTCAGCGCCATCACGCTAATAAATGGCCAGCGGTACTGCCGCCAGACAAGAATAAGAAGTTCCATGCATACAACCCGGACCGATAATAACAGCCCGCAGTTTAACTAACTCCACCTGCACAGCAATAATAATTCTTATTTTTATTCTTTTTCAGCCGCCTGACGGAAGGTGAGATTGTAACGAAATTCACCGGTCATGGGATGAAAGCCCGCTTTAAGCGGCTGGATACCATGATAAAACAGCCGGGACTCGCCGCCCCAGACCACGATATCGCCATGCTCCAGTAAGATCCGCTGGAGCGGATCGCTGCGACGCAGGCCGCCAAACTGAAAAATCGCCGGCACCCCCAACGAAACTGAGACGATAGGCGCGCGCAGATCCGGCTCGTCTTTATCCTGATGCAGCGACAGTTTTGCGCCGGGCGCGTAGCGATTGATCAGGCAGGCGTCCGGTTGGAAGCTCGCATACCCTGCCGCGATTGCCGCCTGACGACATACGCTGGCAAACGATAACGGCAGCGCAGGCCAGGGTTTATCGGTCAACGGATCGCGCACGGCATAACAATAACCGTGACGATCGGTGGTCCACCCTAACGCGCCGCAGTTGGTCATCGCCACCGACATGGTGTAGCCGCCCGGCGTCACCATCTGACGAAACGGAGACTGACTGGCGACAAACCCGATATCGTCTAATAGCGACTGCGCCGCGCGAAACGCAAAGCGGCGCAACACCACCGCGCCAGGCGCCAGGGGCTCTTGCCAGGGCGCTTCATCAGCAAATAGATCCAGCATTGCTACTCCTCTTTTTGCGCTTCTCGCTTTAATAGCTGCGCTTTTCGACGCACGCCCCAACGATAACCGGAGAGCGCGCCATCGCGACGCACGACCCGATGACACGGGATCACCATCGCCAGTTTATTCGCGCCGCACGCGCTGGCGACCGCGCGTACTGCCGTGGGTTTGCCGATAGTCGCGGCAAGCTGTTGATAGCTTACGGTTTCGCCGCAGGGAATTGCGCATAACGCCTGCCAGACCTGCTGTTGAAACGCGGTTCCCTGGATATCCAGCGGCAACGAGAGCAGCACATCGCGTGTGTTGATAGCCGCGACAACCTGCCGCACCCGTTGCTGAAAAGGCGCTTCAGCAGGTTCGTGGCGGGCCGCCGGGAAAAGGGTGTGTAATTCAGCCAGTAGCGCGTCGTCGCTATCACCGGGGAGAATCGCGCAAATCCCCCGCTCGCTCTCCGCCACCAGGCACCGTCCGTAAACCCAGTCCGTCAGCGCATAGCGAACGGAGACATTATCGCCGCCTTTGCGAAACTGTTTTGCCGTCATGCCCAGCGTCTGGTCGGCATGTCGGTAGTAGCTACTGCTATCCGGGAAGCCGGCGCGGTAAATAGCCGCCGTGATCTGCTCTCCTTTCGCCAACGCCTCACGCAGCCGCCGGGCGCGCCACGCCTGCTGCCACCCTTTCGGCGTCATTCCGGTGCTCGCTTTAAACAAACGGTGCAGATGAAACGGGCTCATCGCCACCGCCTGCGCCAGAGACGCCAGCGTTACCGGCGTCTCCTGCTCAAGTAAACGGCAGGCGCAGGCAATCTTATCCAACCGCCGTTGCTGCGCGCGCGCATTATCCGGCTGACAGCGCTTGCAGGGGCGAAAACCGGCGTCCAGCGCCTGCTGCGCGTTGGCAAAAAAGCGAACATTTTTACGTAATGCCCGCTTCGAGCGACAAGAAGGGCGGCAAAAAACGCCGGTGGTTCGCACCGCAAAAACGAAACGCCCATCCGCGCTGGCATCGCGCGCCTGCACCCGCAGCCAGCATTCATCATCGGTAAGTAACGCTTTTTTCATCATAGACTCCTTCATTAAGCATAGTGCTTGCTTACATGCAGTGTGTCCGTAAATCCGCCCACAAAAACCCGTAATCTTGCGTTTTAATTCTTATCGCTCACCAGGAACGTTTTGAACTGCGGCGACATCCAGGTTTTAAAGCCCTCACCTTCTTTCATGATCATAAAGACCGCCAGCCCTTCCCGCCGCACGACCTCTTGCGCCTTTTGCGTACCGAGCACCATCAGGCCGGTATCCCAGCCGTCCGCTTCCAGCGCCGTTGGCGCAATGACCGTAACCGATACCAGGTTGTGTTCAATGGGGCGCCCCGTTTGCGGATCGATAACGTGCGAGACACGCTTGCCATCCAGCTCATAATAGTTCCGGTAGCTGCCGGAGGTGCTGATGCCATACCCGTTGATATCCACAATCGCCTGCACCGCGTTTTCCCGGTCGGTCGGCTTCTGAATCGCGACGCGCCACGGCAGCCCTTGCGCATTCATCCCGCGACTGCTTAATGCGCCGCCCACCGAGACCAGATAACGCGCAATGCCCTCCTGCTCCATCAGACGCGCCAGATGATCCGCCGCATAGCCCTCCCCGACCGTGGAGAGATCGACATAAAGATCCGGAAGATCTTTTTGCAAAAACTGATGTCCAGCCCTGTCGATAACCTGCAAATGTTGCAGGCCTGTTTTCGCTTTTGCCGCATCGATTTGTGCTGGTGTTGGGATATGCAGCGGCTGCCGATCCGGTCCAAACCCCCACAGATTGACCAGCGGGCCCACGGTGATATCCATCGCGCCATCCGTCTTCGCGCCAATACGCAGCGCCGAGGTCACGATATCCGCCATGGCTTCGCTGACCGGCCAGGGCGCAAGACTGCGTGAATGGTTAAAACGCATCAGCGCGGAGTCATTTTTATAGGTAGAAAGCAACCAATCATCAGCATCAAGCTGAGTCTGGATTTTAGTCTGTAGCTCTGCGGCGCGTTTCGCATCGATGCCAACCACGCTCACCCGCCAGATAGTCCCCATCGTCTTACCTTCCAGCACCTGAGCGGCAGGTGACGCTGTTGTCGTTTCGGGAGCCTCATCGCAGCCCATAAGTAAAAAAGCCGCCGTCAGACACACGGCCCGGCAAAAAGTCATTTTCATCGCTGTTTATCCTCATTCGAATGGACGCAAGCGTATATCAAAACGTCGTATTTGTACGCCGGAATAAGGCATGAAAAAAGGGCCCGCAGGCCCTTTAGCAACATCTTTTGCTGATTAGAACTGGTAAACCAGACCCAGCGCTACGATGTCGTCGGTGTTGATGCCCGCATCGCGGGTAAAGTCGTTTTTATCCAGCAGGTTGATTTTGTAATCAACATAGGTGGACATGTTTTTGTTGAAGTAGTAAGTCGCGCCGACATCAACGTATTTTACGATGTCCTGGTCGCCATAGCTGGCGCCGTAGCCGTTGCTGATGTCCTTACCTTTAGACTGCAGGTAAGCCACAGACGGACGCAGACCAAAGTCGAACTGGTACTGAGCAACCACTTCAAAGTTCTGCGCTTTGTTGGCAAAACCGTAAGAGTCGGACTTATTGTTGCCGTTAGAGGTACCAAAACGGGTTGCGTTATAGGTCTGAGAATACTGCGCTGCCAGATAGATGTTGTTCGCATCGTATTTCAGGCCGCCGGTGTAGACCGTAGCGCGATCGCCGTTACCATACAGGCGAGCGTCAGCGGTGTTGTTCTGATCGGCAGTACGTTTAGACGTGGTGATAGCGCCACCGACAGAGAAGCCTTCGCCGATTGCATAAGTCAGCGATCCGCCGTAACCGTCGCCGTTCTGGTTCAGCAGGCTGCGACCGTTGGTGTTTTCACCGCTCACGCTGCCGTTTTTGCCCTGATACTGTAACGCGAAGTCCAGACCATCCACCAGGCCGAAGAAGTCGGTGTTACGGTAAGTGGCATAGCCGTTACCACGTTGCTGCATAAAGTTGTCAGCGCCGTAGGTGTCGCCGCCGAACTCCGGCAGAACGTCGGTCCAGGAGGTCACGTCATAGGTTACGCCGTAGTTACGACCATAATCGAAGGAACCTGCGTCAGCGAATTTCAGACCCGCAAACGCCACACGCGTCCAGGAGTCGTTGCTGCCTTCAGTCTGGTTGCCCTGAATCTGATATTCCCACTGGCCATAACCGGTCAGCTGATCGTTAACCTGCGTTTCGCCTTTGAAGCCGATACGCATGTAGGTCTGGTCGCCGTCGCTGCCTTTGTCGTCAGAGAAGTAGTGCAGGCCATCAACTTTACCAAACAGGTCTAATTTGTTGCCGTCTTTATTATAAATTTCAGCCGCATTCGCTGCGCCTGCCACCAGCAGAGCTGGTACCAGGAGGGACAGTACTTTAACTTTCATGTTATTAACCCTCTGTTATATGCCTTTATTGCTTTTTTATGCCACTGCTTACTGGTTAACCCTCATTAACCAGTCGGCAAGTCCATTCTCCGCAAAAATACAGAATAATCCAACACGAATATGATACTAAAACTTTTAAGATGTTACAGTTATCTACATAGATGTTTCAAAATATGAATTTTACGGAACTTTTTTAAAGCAAAAATCAAGTAAAAATAAGCACAAATAGACAAAATATATTCACGAGACTTTTAAAATCAATGGGTTAAATTGATGAAATTCATAGCACTGAATGATAAAACAGAATCTTCATTCGCAACTAAAATAGTGACCGCTATCATCATTAACTTTATTTATTACCGTCATTCACTTCTGAATGTCTGTTTACCCCTATTTCAACCGGATGCTTCGCATTCGGTTTTTTTTACCCTTTTTCAGACACACCCGGCAGATTTATGCTACCTGCCTAAAACTATCACGGTTATTCACTACTCTCGCAGCTCTACCGTTCGTAAGACATTAGCAAATAATTTCTTGATATTTAGTGCTAAACATTTATAAGTAGTCTTTATATTTGTGCCGTTCTGCGAAGGTTGTACGCTTTTTCCGTCCCGCCGACGGAGCGCGTGTTAAGTTGCCCGGCATGACGTAAGAGTCTGGAAATTCATTCATTACCCTTTATACTGCCCTTCACCTTCAGCGTTGCTTTTACAGGTCGTAAACATAAATGAGTCAGTCTGACACAACGGTCTCTACCCGATTCTCCCTTCTACCGGGAAGCATTACCCGTTTCTTCTTATTGCTGATCATTGTGCTGCTGGTAACGATGGGCGTTATGGTACAGAGCGCCGTCAACGCCTGGTTGAAAGACAAAAGCTATCAAATTGTCGATATCACCCACGCTATTCATAAACGCGTGGATACCTGGCGGTATGTTACCTGGCAAATTTATGACAACATCGCCGCGACCACTACGCCATCGACAGGTGAAGGACTTCAGGAAACGCGTCTGAAGCAGGATGTGTATTATCTTGAAAAGCCGCGACGTAAAACTGAAGCGCTGATTTTCGGTTCCCATGACAGCGCCACGCTGGAAATGACGCAGCGTATGTCAACCTATCTGGATACGCTGTGGGGCGCGGAAAACGTGCCGTGGTCAATGTATTACCTCAACGGACAGGATAACAGCCTGATTCTTATCTCTACCCTACCGTTGAAAGATCTCTCTTCCGGCTTTAAAGAGTCCACTATTGGCAATATCGTCGATTCCCGCCGGGCAGAGATGTTGCAACAGGCAAATGCGCTGGATGAGCGCGAAAGTTTCTCCTCATTGCGAAAACTGGCCTGGCAAAACGGTCACTATTTTACGCTGCGCACGACCTTCAATCAGCCAGGACATCTGGCGACCGTGGTGGCGTTTGATCTGCCCATTAATGATTTAATCCCACCAGGAATGCCGCTGGACAGTTTTCGGATAGAGCCTGACGCAACCCAGGCGACGGGGCGAAGCAGTGAAAAGGAAGCGCCTGATAGCGTCACGATTAGCTTTAACGGTTCAAAAATTGAGATCTCCTCAGCGCTTAACTCTACCGGAATGCGCCTGATCTGGCAGGTACCGTTCGGTACGCTTTTGCTTGATACGTTGCAAAATATTCTGCTGCCTTTACTGCTGAACATCGGGCTGCTGGCGTTGGCGTTATTTGGCTACGCTACGTTCCGTCATCAGCCGGGACGGACGACGGAATCGACATCTGGCAACGCGGCGAATAACGAGCTTCGCGTCTTACGCGCCATTAATGAAGAGATCGTTTCTCTGCTGCCGCTGGGTCTGCTGGTCTACGATCAGGAAGGAAACCGCACCGTGATCAGCAATAAAATCGCCGATCATCTGTTGCCGCATCTTAACCTGCAAAATATTACCAGCATGGCGGAACAGCATCAGGGCGTGATTCAGGCGACAATTAATAACGAACTGTATGAGATCCGTCTGTTTCGCAGCCAGATCGCCCCCCGCACGCAGATCTTTATTATCCGCGATCAGGACCGGGAAGTGCTGGTGAATAAGAAGCTTAAACAGGCGCAGCGTTTGTATGAGAAGAATCAGCAGGGCCGTGCCGCCTTTATGCAAAATATCAGCAACACGCTTAAAGAGCCCGTACGCCAACTGGCGGTTAACGCCGCGGCAGTCACCACGCCGGAAAGCCTGAAACTGGCGGATCAGGCGGATGTATTGGTACGTATGATCGATGAAATCCAACTGGCGAATATGCTGGAAAATGACGCATGGAAGAGCGAAGCAACGCTGTTCTCCCTGCAGGATCTTATTGACGAAGTCGTGCCGGAAGTGCTGCCCGCCATTAAGCGTAAAGGGCTGCAACTGCTGATTAATAACCATCTTAGCGGCAACGATGAACGCTGGGGCGATCGCGACGCCCTGCGCCGGATTTTGCTGCTGTTGATTCAGTATGCCGTCACGACGACCGCTATGGGTAAAATTACGCTTGAAGTCGAGCAAGATGAATCTATCGCGGAGCGTCTGACTTTCCGTATTCTGGATACGGGCGAAGGCGTAACGTTAAACGAGATTGATAATCTGCATTTCCCGTATATGAATGAAACGCAGGGCGACCGTTACGGCAAAGCGAATCCGCTCACCTTCTGGCTGTGCAATCAACTGGCGCGCAAACTGGGCGGTCATCTCAACATTAAAGCGCGGGAAACGCTGGGCACGCGCTATACCGTTCATGTAAAAATGCTTCCTCACGATCAGCATACCCAGGTCGAAGAGCGCCTGCTGGACGACGTGAGCGTGATGGTCGATGTGACGTCCAACGAGGTTCGCGCGATTGTGCTGCGTCAGTTAGAAAACTGGGGCGCCACCTGCATCACGCCGGATGAAAGGCAGATAAGTCAAGAATATGATCTCTTTTTAACGGATAATCCGTCTAATCTTACTGCCTCGGGCTTGCTTTTAAGCGATGATGAGTCAGGCGTGCGGAAAATTGGCCCGGGTCAGTTGCGCGTCAACTTTAATATGAGCAATGCTATGCAGGAAGCTGTACTACAACTTATCGAAGAGCAGCTGGCGCAGGAAGAGATTCCCGCCTCCCCGCTCGGCGGAGATGAAAATGCCGAGCTTCATGCCAGCGGCTATTATGCGCTATTTGTAGACACAGTACCGGATGATGTTAAGAGGTTGTATACTGAGGCGGCAACCAGCGATTTCGCTGCGCTGGCCCAAACGGCCCACCGCCTGAAAGGGGTGTTTGCCATGCTTAATCTGGTACCCGGCAAGCAGTTATGTGAAACGCTGGAACATCTGATTCGTGAGAAAGATGCTCCAGGTATAGAAAAATATATCAGCGACATTGACGCCTACGTCAAAAGCTTGCTGTAGCAAGGTAGCCCAATACATGAACAATATGAACGTAATTATTGCCGATGACCACCCGATTGTACTGTTCGGTATTCGCAAATCACTTGAACAAATCGAGTGGGTGAATGTTGTCGGCGAATTTGAAGATTCCACAGCATTGATCAACAACCTGCCGAAATTAGATGCGCATGTGTTGATCACTGACCTCTCCATGCCGGGAGATAAATACGGCGACGGGATCACCTTGATCAAGTACATCAAGCGTCATTTTCCGAGCCTGTCTATTATCGTTCTGACCATGAACAACAATCCGGCGATCCTGAGCGCCGTGTTGGATCTTGATATTGAAGGGATCGTACTCAAGCAGGGTGCGCCAACCGATCTGCCTAAGGCGCTGGCCGCGCTGCAAAAAGGCAAAAAATTCACCCCAGAAAGCGTTTCTCGTCTGCTGGAGAAAATCAGCGCAGGCGGTTACGGCGACAAGCGCCTGTCGCCAAAAGAGAGCGAAGTATTACGCCTGTTCGCCGAGGGCTTCCTGGTCACCGAAATCGCCAAGAAGCTCAACCGCAGCATTAAGACCATCAGCAGCCAGAAGAAATCGGCGATGATGAAACTGGGCGTAGAGAATGATATCGCGCTGCTCAACTATCTCTCTTCCGTCACCCTGAGTCCGACAGACAAAGAATAAATCGCTTTTATGTTACCCAGCCTGATGGCGCTACGCTTATCAGGCCTACCAGTCGACTCATCTTTTGCAGGCCGGATCAGGCGATGCCGCCATCCGGCATTTTTTATGCCCGCGTTTTACGTACCCGCTCGGCATACACCGCCAGCGTCTGTTTCAACACGTCCAGCGTCACAGGCTTCGACAAACAGCTGTCCATACCGGACTCCAGGCAACGTTGTTTCTCTTCCGCCAGCGCGTTCGCCGTCACGCCGACGACCGGCAGCGTCAGCCCAAGCTGACGGATACGCTGCGTCAGGCGGTAGCCGTCCATGTTCGGCATGTTCACATCGCTCAGAACAATATCGATAGCATTTTTACTCAGCACATTCAGAGCGTCCACGCCATCATTGGCTGTCTTACATTGATACCCCAGCGATCCCAATTGATCGGCCAGCAAGCGGCGATTGATAGGATGATCGTCAACGACCAGAATCATCATATCGTCATTTGAATCTGCGGTTTTATCCGTCGTCGGCAATGCGCTGGAAAGCGCTTCACTATCCAGCTCAATACTATAGATACGCGCCAACAGCGCGGGCAACTCATGCACCGACGCCACACTATGCACCCACTCGCCCGGCGCTCTTTCCAACGGAATCCCGATATGACGGCGGCAAAAGACGACCGCCGCCCTCCCCTGCCAGGTATGCTCCAGCGCGTCATCGACAATCAAAATATCGTCAGCAGCGGGTTCTTGCCCTTCATAACGCTGCGTATGAACGCCGCTACGCGCCAGACTGGTCTCAATAAACTGGCACAAAGAAGTATTGCGCACCGCCAGCCAACAGCAGGTTCCGGCGAGTCCTTCCACGCTCTTTTTCACAGGGTATTGCGCGCCATAAAGCGGGATGCGCAGCGTAAACTGGCTTCCCATGCCAGGCTCCGAATCGACGGAAATATCGCCGTCCATCATGCTGATCAATTTTTCGCAAATCGCCAGCCCCAGACCGGTCCCCTGAAAGTTACGCTGTACGCCGGTTCCCACCTGGAAGAAGGGATCGAACAGGCGAACCACCTCTTTTGCCGGAATACCAACCCCGGTATCCCGCACGCGAATGCTGAGATAATCCCCATCACAGCGCACATGCAGCACGATGCAGCCAATATCGGTAAACTTAATGGCGTTGCTCAACAGGTTTGAAATGACCTGCTGTAAACGCATCGGGTCGCCGTTCAGCGATACCGGCACGTCAGGCTCAATAAAACAATACAGGCCGAGCTGCTTACGCACCACCAGCGGCAGATAATTGGCGGTGATATGGTTCATCACCTCTCGCGGTGAAAATTCGCGCGGCTCAATCTTTAGCTGTTCCGACTCAATTTTCGAGAAGTCGAGAATGTCGCTGATAATTTTCAGCAACAGACTGGAGGAGTTATTCATCGCCGTGACCAGACGATCCACGCCTTTTGGCAACTCTTTGGTTTGCAGCAGATCGAGATTGCCGATGATACCGTACAGCGGTGTGCGCAACTCATGGCTGACCGTTGCAAGGAACATGGATTTAGACTGGCTTGCCTGTTCCGCCGCCTGCGCCATCTCCTGCAGCGACTCTTCCATTTTGACGCGCGTACTCACATCTACCAACACGCAAATCGCGACGTTTTCATTACGATAGCGGGAATGGACGAAGCTAATTTGCAAATTGGTATTATTGCTGGTCAATACATCAACAAAGTTGACCTGCTGGCCGCAAATGATTTGCGTCAGGCGCTGTCTGTCTTCATGCGTGAGCATGTTCAGGTAGGTGTGCGCCAGTTCGTTACTCAGAATATTGACGCCATCAATAGTGCGCAGAATACAGATCCCCACCGGCGCGGAGGCGACGATTTTACGGTTGAACTGTTCATGCTCTTCCAGACGCTGGGCATCGCTCTCCGCCGGAATAAAAATTCGCCGCTCATACATCCGCGCAAGCGTAAACAGCCCTGCGCCCACCAGCACGTTCAGCAGGATAGCGTTCAGGATAAGAATACGAATACGCTCCAGGACTAAATCTACAGGCACAGAATAGACAATACTGAGCGAGGATGGCGGCAGGCTTTTTTTGAGTACCAGTTCGCGAAAACCTGGCGTATAACCAAACCAGGAGCGCTCCTGCATCCAGCGCGGCTCCGCTTTAATAATGCCGTCAGGACCGGCCAACGAAATCAGCGAATGGCCGTTCTCATCAATAATGGTGACGCCCATCGGCAAACTGCCCGGCGTGAAAAAATTTTCCATACGGATGGACTGCTCGACGCCCAGCAGCGCCTGCAGACGGTTGGCCAGATACACCGGCGTCAGCGCATAAAAGTAGCCCACGCCCTGACGCGCGCCCTGGCTTATCCAGAAAAGGTTATTCCCACTTTCTTCTTGCGGCGCGTTGCGGTATTTCATAATCCGCTCATGTAACGCTTTTAACGCATCATCGCGCTCCACGGGCATTTCACGCAGGCCGAAATTCGCCATACAGAGGTTATCGCTGCCAATCAGGAAAACGCGGTTAAGATCATACGCTGCTGAAAAGTTGTCGCGCCAGTAACGCATAAACCAGGCCAGCGACTCCAGCGATCCGCGCCAGGCGGAGCCCATCGCCGCACAGTCTGAGTCGGCGAATAGCGGTTCAAAGTCCGGCACCACCATTTTGTCATCACGCGCACGCGACGACATAACGCCGTTTTCCGCCGTTAAACGGTTCTCGGCAATATATTTGAGCTCTTTCATCACATCCGATGTGCGCTGGATAAAACGCTGCGCCTGATCGGAGCTAAGGTTGAACTCCTGACGAATTTCAGATTCCCGCTGGTGCAGGGCATTGACGATGTAAAACACCGAAACAAAGGCGATTAAGAGCCAAATGAGTAACGCTAACGCTCTGAATAAGTAGCGCGAGACTTTCAGCGTAGTTCGAAAGGAAGCAAGGTATTTCAAAGGGGCGAAGCTCCGCCTCAGGATGTAAATAGAGTGTGACTAAGGTAGCGGTAAATGACGTAGCCCGCAACGGCAAAGAAAAAGGGCCGGATATCCGGCCCTCGCACAGCAATAACATTACTCGTCAGCGTCATCCGCAACGTCGTCATCGCTTTCCGCTTCCGGGGCGATATCCTCATCCCCTTCCGCCACGCTGCCGTCGATAGCGTCGAGTTCTTCGTCATCTACCGGTTCAGCAACGCGTTGCAGACCCACCACGTTTTCATCTTCCGCCGTGCGGATAAGGATAACGCCCTGGGTATTACGTCCCACTACGCTGATCTCGGACACACGGGTACGCACCAGAGTACCGGCATCCGTGATCATCATGATCTGGTCGCAATCGTCCACCTGTACCGCGCCAACAACGGAACCGTTGCGCTCGGTCACTTTGATAGAGATAACGCCCTGCGTCGCGCGAGACTTGGTCGGGTACTCGTCCGCTGCGGTACGCTTCCCGTAGCCGTTTTGCGTTACGGTCAGAATAGCGCCTTCGCCGCGTGGGATGATCAGAGAGACGACTTTATCGTCTCCCGCCAGCTTAATACCGCGCACACCGGTCGCGGTACGCCCCATCGCACGGACGGCGTCTTCTTTGAAGCGCACCACTTTACCCGCGGCCGAGAACAGCATGACTTCGTCAGAACCAGAAGTCAGGTCAACGCCAATCAGCTCGTCGCCGTCGTTGAGGTTCACCGCGATAATACCGGCGGAACGCGGACGGCTGAATTCGGTCAGCGCCGTTTTCTTCACGGTACCGCTGGCGGTCGCCATAAAGACGTTGACGCCCTCTTCGTACTCACGAACCGGCAGAATCGCGGTGATACGTTCGTTCGCTTCCAGCGGCAGCAGGTTGACGATCGGACGACCGCGCGCGCCACGGCTGGCTTCCGGCAACTGATAGACCTTCATCCAGTACAGACGGCCCCGGCTGGAGAAGCAGAGGATGGTGTCATGGGTGTTGGCCACCAGCAGGCGGTCGATAAAGTCTTCTTCTTTAATACGCGCGGCAGATTTACCTTTCCCACCACGACGTTGCGCTTCGTAATCCGTCAGCGGTTGATACTTGACGTAACCCTGGTGAGACAGCGTCACGACAACATCTTCCTGGCTAATCAGATCTTCGATATTAATATCGGCGCTGTTGGCGGTGATTTCGGTACGACGCTCATCGCCGAACTGATCGCGAATTAACTCCATCTCTTCGCGAATCACTTCCATCAGGCGATCGGCGCTGCCCAGAATGTGCAGCAGTTCAGCAATCTGCTCCAGCAACTCTTTGTATTCGTCGAGCAGTTTTTCATGCTCCAGGCCGGTCAGTTTCTGCAAACGCAGATCCAGAATCGCCTGCGCCTGCTGTTCAGTCAGGTAGTACTGACCGTCACGCACGCCAAATTCTGGCTCCAGCCATTCCGGACGCGCGGCGTCATCACCGGCGCGCTCCAGCATCGCAGCAACGTTACCCAGATCCCACGGACGCGAAATCAGCGCCGCTTTCGCTTCTGCCGGCGTTGGCGCGCGGCGAATCAGTTCGATAATCGGGTCGATGTTAGCTAGCGCAATCGCCAGAGCTTCAAGGATATGCGCGCGGTCACGGGCTTTACGCAGTTCAAAAATAGTCCGACGCGTCACCACTTCACGGCGGTGGCGCACGAACGCTGAAATGATGTCTTTCAGGTTCATGATCTTCGGCTGGCCGTGATGCAGCGCCACCATGTTAATACCGAAGGAAACCTGTAGCTGGGTCTGGGAGTAGAGATTATTAAGCACCACCTCGCCCACCGCATCGCGTTTTACTTCAATCACGATGCGCATACCGTCTTTGTCGGATTCGTCACGCAGCGCGCTGATGCCTTCCACGCGTTTATCTTTCACCAGCTCGGCGATTTTCTCGATCAGGCGCGCTTTGTTCACCTGATAGGGAATTTCATGGACGATGATGGTTTCACGGCCCGTTTTGGCGTCAGCTTCAACTTCCGCGCGGGCGCGGATGTACACTTTGCCACGACCGGTACGGTAGGCTTCTTCGATACCACGACGACCGTTGATGATCGCGGCGGTCGGGAAGTCCGGACCCGGAATATGTTCCATCAGCCCTTCAATGCTGATGTCTTCGTTGTCGATATACGCCAGGCAGCCGTTAATCACTTCCGTCAGGTTGTGCGGCGGGATATTCGTCGCCATACCTACTGCGATACCGGAAGAACCGTTCACCAGCAGATTCGGAATTTTGGTCGGCATGACGTCCGGAATTTTTTCCGTACCGTCATAGTTATCCACGAAATCCACCGTCTCTTTTTCGAGATCGGCCATCAGTTCGTGGGCGATTTTCGCCAGACGGATCTCCGTATAACGCATTGCCGCCGCGGAGTCGCCGTCAATAGAACCGAAGTTACCCTGACCATCCACCAGCATGTAACGCAGCGAGAATGGCTGCGCCATACGAACGATGGTGTCATACACTGCGGAATCGCCGTGGGGATGGTATTTACCGATTACGTCACCAACGACACGGGCAGATTTTTTATAGGCTTTGTTCCAGTCATTGCCCAATACGTTCATGGCGTAAAGTACGCGACGGTGTACCGGCTTCAGGCCATCTCGGACATCCGGCAGCGCACGGCCAACAATGACCGACATCGCATAATCCAGATAGGAGCTCTTCAGCTCTTCCTCAATGTTGACCGGTGTAATTTCTCTCGCAAGGTCGCTCATCTAACCGCTATCCCTCTACTGTATCCCGGATTCAAAGGTCGCAAATTATAACACATTCGCCCACGTACTGGTAAACGGAATGCAGCCAGACAATGCTTTATTCGGGTGCCGCATGCTCTCTTCATTTATAAGCGTGGTCTCGGCGTTTATTGGCGATCGGCTTCAGAGGCGACACAGGGG
Source organism: Salmonella sp. JXY0409-18 (assembly GCF_020268625.1). Classification (NCBI taxonomy): domain Bacteria; kingdom Pseudomonadati; phylum Pseudomonadota; class Gammaproteobacteria; order Enterobacterales; family Enterobacteriaceae; genus Salmonella; species Salmonella sp. JXY0409-18. Next base: position 1,543,239 of record NZ_CP084216.1, on the reverse strand, counting down.
AGATCGGGGCCTGGCCAGGAAGAGGTTAGAAAATCAATACCTCCCGTGTATACCCGTCATACTTCAAGTTTCATGTGCGTTGGCAGCGAGTTACTCGGCCCATCCCTGGGCCTCGCCCCGTCGGGGTTAGCGCAAGCGCTGTTCAAGACGGTTAACCATTTTATCCTGCAACTCGAATTATTTAGGGAATATGCCGGGAGGCATAAACAATAATCAGTATCACCAGATGCTATTTAATCACATAGGCCAGATATTCTTTCACTACCTCATCGTTTAATTCCTGACCCAATCCGGGCTGTTCCGGCGCGACATAATAGCCATTTTCCGGCTGATAATCGTGGGTACAAAGTTCCCGAATAGATGCTTTCATCGCATTGGTATGATGCTCATGAATAATAAAGTTGGGAATTGCTGTTTCCATATGCAGCGCGGCTACCGTGGAAACAGGACCGCCGCAAACATGCACCTGTACAGTGGTGTCATAAATATTAGCATAGTCACAGATTTTCTTTCCTTCGGTAATTCCGCCGCAGAGACACAAATCAGGTTGAGCTACGGCAATAGACTGCTTCTCCAGTAATTCCCTGTATCCCCATCTTGTGTAGGAACGCTCACCAGTGGCGATTGGAATCGTTGTTGAACGGGAAACTTTCTGCATATTATCAGAATTTAATGGATGAATCGGTTCTTCATAAAGAAAGATACGATACTTTTCTATCGCCTTCGCAAATTGAATAGCTGAGTTTGTACCGAGAAGAGAATGGATTTCCACGATAATATCAGCATCATCCCCCATTGCTTCACGCATAGCGGCAATTCGCGCTTCCCCCATTTTTAATTGATCGGCCAGTAACAATCCTGAATAGTTACGATTTTTATTCTGAAAAACACAGTCATCGCCATTACGATCGATTTCGAGTGGATCCACTTTAATCGCATCATATCCATCGTCAAGAGCCGCACGCGCCGCTTCAGCATATTCATCAGGTGTCACTAATATCTGGCGTTTATCCCCCCAACCAAATTGTAACTGACTAGCATAGGTTCTTAACTTTTCATTAGTTTTCCCGCCAAGGAGCTGATAAACAGGTACACCTAAATATTTACCTTTGATATCCCAAAGAGCAATATCAATAGCGCTCATTCCGGCATAAAAAACGTTCCCGCCTCCCATCCCCCAAAAAGTCTTTCTGAAAAAGAACTCCCAAATTTTTTCGATATTTAATGGATCTTCACCCACAATCAATGGCGCCAGATCTCTGATGATCCCTACGCCAGCTTTAGCGCCTGCGCCATAGGCCAGCCCTACTTCGCCAATACCACTTAATCCTGAGTCGGTATTCACCCGAATAAGTACTGGATTATAGGAGGACATCGTTTGATCTCTTTTTTTTAATTCACAGTCAAAAACTTCAATAGACGTAATTTTCATAATTTCTCCATTTATCAGGTTCGTGATACAACATTTGTTTGTTGGCTTTTTTCTTTTTTCACATCAATTTTCATTAACGCCAGAACGGCTACCGCAGCGAAGCAAAGTATTGCCTCTACAATAAATATTCCTGTCGCACCATAATGAGTAGAAACGAATCCCAGTGATTTATTAATCAGGAATCCGCCAAGACTTGAACATGAGTTAATAAACGCAATGCTGACAGCCAACCCTGACGGCGACAATAATGCAGAAGGCAGCGCCCAGTAAGGTCCGTAATAGCTGAGGATCCCAACACCATAGAACGTTAGCCCCAGCATTCTCAGCGACATTGAGGGGACAAGAGCAATCATCAGAAAACCACAGCCTGCCAGAAACATGGGTAATGCAGCATGCCATTTTCGTTCATTCTTTTTATCGGAATGCCAGCCCCACCAGGGCATGCTGAACATAGCGAAAATAAACGGAATACTCATGATTAAACCAACGTCAGTATCCGTAAAATCAGCTGAAAATCCCTTCACCAACCCCGGCAACCAATAGTTTGCCGCCAGAGCAGCCGCCTGAATCAACATGTAGGCGAAAGAAAGCTGAAGCAAAACTGGATTTTTGATTACGGAAAGAAAGGATGAGTTGGTATTTTTATTTAATGCAGCTGCGGTTTCATTGTCAGTGCGTAATTTATTAACTAAGGCCGATATCTGCTGTGGCGTAAGCCATTTAGCCTTTTCTGGACTGTCAGGCAGTAAATAAAATGTCAGGATGCCAAGGAATACGGTAGGGATACCTTCAATAGCAAAAAGCCAGCGCCAGCCTTCATAATCCGGGGTATTCAAATGCTCGATGATCCAACCAGACATCGGCGCAGCCAATACCGATGCAACAGCAATAGATAACATGAAGAAACTATTGACTTTTCCGCGTTCACGAGCCGGGAACCAGCATGCAAGATAATAAACCATGCCCGGGAAAAAGCCAGCTTCAAATACCCCCAAAAAAATGCGAGCCAGCAAAATATGTTGAGTATCTTTAGCAAAAAAAATCAGCCCAGTTACCGCTCCCCAGCCGATAATAATGGAACTAATCCATTTTCTTGCACCAAGCTTTTGCAAGCCAATGCTACTCGGAATTTGAAAGATTAAATATGATATGAAGAATATAGAAGAAATATTAGCGAAATCCTCAGGCGTAATACCGAGAGATTCATTCATGCGTAATGCAGCAAACCCAATATTGACACGATCCATATAGTTAAAAAAGTAAAGAATAAAGGCCAAAGGAATGATTTTCCTTTTTACAATACGAATTGCATCGTATAAATTTTCTTGTGGACTACTCATTTTGCATCACCTTTTATGATTCAATGAATAAGGGTATTGACCGGAATCGATGTTACGTAAAAAACAATACAATTCAAAAGCTAATGTGTCATATCTGATATATCAGCAAGCAAACTTAATGAAATATACAATAACAACAATAAAGTATGTAAATTTTCTTATATCTGATATATTAGATCCGTTAATTTTGAATAAATTAATTACAATGGAGCCGGGTTTAACCATGGAGGAGAAGAAAATGAAAAATAGATTAAAGCGTGACTTTAGTCACATATCAATTGAAATACCCAAATCCATCACCCAGGTGATTAAAGAGAAAATAAGGGAGATGATTATCCATGGCGATTTCGATCTTGGGCAAGCGATCAGTGAAAATGAACTATCAAATATTCTGATGGTAAGTAAAACACCAATTCGTGAAGCTTTTATTTGGCTGAGCTATAATGAAAACCTGGTCAACATCATTCCCCGCAGTGGGACATTTGTTTTTTCTGTCACCGACGAGGATATCAATGATCTCATCAAAATGAGGGTTATCCTTGAACAGGGCGCAATTCGTGAAGCGATGGAGAAAAATGCTAACAATGTCATAGTCGAATTAAGCAATATTTTATCGAAGTCAGCAAAAATTAATGCAGAGCGAGATACGCAAGCTTACCTCAAACTGGATCATGATTTTCATTATGTTTTTGTGAAATATGCCGATAATAAATACATTTCGCAAGCACACCTGTTGATCTCAGCACGTTTATTGGCAATTCGCTACAGACTGGATTTTACCGCTGAATATATCACCAGCTCTAACCGGGGACATGCCACTATTTTGGATATGTTAAAAAACAACAACGTCGAGGGCGTCTGTAATTTTATCACGCACCACATCGGTAGCGGTTTTACAGAACGCGCAAGAAAACTTCTTGCGCTGAAAGCGTAATAAAGACGGCAGTAGATATAACGCAGCGACTTTGCACCTGCTATACTGCCCCGATAGATCAATAGCGGAATCTCATGTACTCATGAACACTGAAAAACCGTCGGTAGCTCACAACGTTGACCATAATGAAATCGCCAAATTCGAAGCCGTCGCGTCGCGCTGGTGGGATCTGGAGGGCGAATTCAAGCCATTGCATCGCATCAACCCCCTACGCCTTGGCTACATTACTGAGCGCTCAGGCGGCCTGTTTGGCAAAAAGGTACTCGACGTCGGCTGTGGCGGCGGCATTCTGGCGGAAAGTATGGCACGCGAAGGCGCAACCGTCACCGGGCTGGATATGGGCTTTGAGCCTTTGCAGGTCGCCAAACTGCATGCGCTGGAAAGCGGCATCGAGGTAGAGTACGTGCAGGAGACGGTTGAGGAACATGCGGCAAAACACGCCCAGCAATACGACGTCGTCACCTGTATGGAAATGCTGGAGCACGTTCCCGATCCGCAATCGGTCGTCCACGCCTGCGCCCAACTGGTTAAACCCGGCGGTGAGGTGTTCTTCTCAACGTTGAACCGCAATGGGAAATCCTGGCTGATGGCGGTCGTCGGCGCTGAGTATATTCTGCGCATGGTGCCAAAAGGCACGCACGACGTGAAGAAATTCATTAAGCCTGCTGAACTGTTAAGCTGGGTAGATGAAACCGTCCTGAAAGAGCAACATATCACCGGGCTGCACTACAACCCGATAACCAATACTTTCAAACTCGGTCCCGGAGTAGACGTTAACTACATGTTGCATACCCGCGCTAAAAAAGCCTGACATCAAAGAATTTTCCTATAAGGGTTGCGTTAGATCATCGGGCGCAACCTTTCTCTTCGATGAAGAAATCAGCATTCGATCAAATTTTGATTTTTTTTTATGAATTGTTGACATCCTCTCCAGGCCTTATCAGACGCGCATTTAGCGATTCTTACGCTTTTACAACCGCAATTTAACGCCAAAATCAACTCTTGTACTCAAAAGAATCCCTACTAGAATACTCACCATATAGCGTTTCACTTATCGATCACCCCCTATATATAGTATTTATCCACAGAGTTAGTCACAACGTGACGTTGTGGATAAGCGGGGGGATATTTTTCTTTCACGGACAGGTAAACAGGTAGAAAACCACATGAATCAGAGTCTGCTGGTGACAAAGCGTGACGGCCGTACTGAGCGCATCAATCTCGACAAAATTCATCGCGTGCTTGATTGGGCGGCAGAAGGACTGAATAACGTATCGGTTTCTCAGGTCGAGCTACGCTCGCATATTCAGTTTTATGATGGGATTAAGACCTCCGATATCCATGAAACTATCATTAAGGCCGCCGCAGACCTGATCTCTCGCGATGCGCCGGATTATCAATACCTGGCTGCGCGTCTGGCGATTTTCCACCTGCGTAAGAAAGCCTTCGGCCAGTTTGAGCCGCCCGCACTTTACCACCATGTGGTAAAAATGGTTGAGCTTGGCAAATACGACAATCATCTGCTGGAAGACTACACGGAAGAAGAGTTCAAGCAGATGGATTCGTTTATCGTTCACGATCGCGATATGACCTTCTCCTACGCTGCCGTTAAGCAGCTGGAAGGGAAATATCTGGTGCAAAACCGCGTGACCGGCGAAATCTATGAAAGCGCGCAGTTCCTCTACATTCTGGTAGCGGCCTGCCTGTTCTCGAACTATCCGCGTGAAACGCGTCTTGACTATGTAAAACGTTTTTACGATGCGGTCTCTACGTTCAAAATCTCGCTGCCGACGCCAATTATGTCCGGCGTGCGTACCCCAACCCGTCAGTTCAGCTCTTGCGTACTGATCGAGTGTGGCGACAGTCTGGATTCCATCAACGCCACCTCCAGCGCTATCGTGAAATACGTTTCTCAGCGCGCCGGTATCGGTATCAACGCGGGACGCATTCGCGCGCTGGGCAGCCCGATTCGCGGCGGCGAAGCGTTCCACACCGGCTGCATCCCGTTCTACAAGCACTTCCAGACGGCGGTGAAATCCTGCTCGCAGGGCGGCGTGCGCGGCGGCGCGGCGACACTGTTCTATCCGATGTGGCATCTGGAAGTGGAAAGCCTGCTGGTGCTGAAAAACAACCGCGGCGTGGAAGGTAACCGCGTACGTCACATGGACTACGGCGTACAGATCAACAAGCTGATGTACACCCGCCTGCTGAAGGGCGGCGACATTACGTTGTTCAGTCCGTCCGATGTACCCGGGCTATACGATGCGTTCTTCGCCGACCAGGACGAATTCGAACGCCTGTACGTGAAATATGAAAACGACGACAGCATCCGCAAACAGCGTGTGAAAGCGGTCGAACTGTTCTCGCTGATGATGCAGGAACGCGCCTCTACCGGTCGTATCTATATCCAGAACGTTGACCACTGCAATACTCACAGTCCGTTCGATCCGGTTGTCGCCCCGGTACGCCAGTCTAACCTGTGTCTGGAGATTGCCCTGCCGACCAAACCGCTGCACGATGTCAACGATGAAAACGGCGAAATTGCGTTGTGTACGCTGTCTGCATTCAACCTGGGCGCCATTAAAACTCTGGACGAGCTGGAAGAACTGGCTATTCTGGCAGTACGCGCTTTGGATGCTCTGCTCGATTATCAGGATTACCCGATTCCGGCTGCCAAACGCGGCGCAATGGGCCGTCGTACGCTGGGCATTGGCGTGATTAACTTCGCCTACTGGCTGGCGAAAAACGGTAAACGTTATTCCGACGGCAGCGCCAATAATCTGACGCATAAAACCTTCGAAGCCATTCAATACTATCTGCTTAAAGCGTCCAACGAACTGGCGAAAGAGCAAGGCGCCTGCCCATGGTTCAACGAAACCACCTATGCAAAAGGCATTTTGCCGATCGACACCTACAAAAAAGATCTGGATGCGATCGTCAACGAACCGCTGCACTACGACTGGGAACAGCTGCGTGAGTCGATCAAAACCCACGGTCTGCGTAACTCCACGCTATCGGCGCTAATGCCGTCGGAAACGTCGTCCCAGATCTCCAACGCCACTAACGGTATCGAACCACCGCGCGGCTACGTCAGCATCAAGGCCTCGAAAGACGGTATTTTGCGTCAGGTCGTGCCGGATTATGAGCATCTGAAAGACGCTTACGAACTGTTGTGGGAGATGCCGAACAACGACGGTTATCTGCAACTGGTGGGTATCATGCAGAAGTTTATCGATCAGTCGATTTCCGCCAATACCAACTACGATCCGTCACGTTTCCCGTCAGGAAAAGTGCCGATGCAGCAACTGCTGAAAGATTTGCTCACCGCGTATAAGTTTGGCGTGAAAACTCTGTACTATCAAAATACCCGCGACGGCGCGGAAGATGCGCAGGACGATTTGGCGCCTTCTATTCAGGACGATGGCTGCGAAAGCGGCGCTTGTAAGATCTGATGAATAGTGCCGGGTAGCGCTATGCTTACCCGGCCTACGATTGTACGGTTTGTAGGCCGGATAAGGCGCTTGCGCCGCCATCCGGCGCTCATCCCATAAAGGATTCACTTCAATGGCATACACCACTTTTTCACAGACGAAAAACGATCAGCTCAAGGAACCCATGTTCTTTGGCCAGCCGGTCAACGTTGCACGCTATGACCAGCAGAAATATGACATCTTCGAAAAACTGATCGAAAAACAGCTCTCTTTCTTCTGGCGTCCGGAAGAGGTCGACGTCTCCCGCGATCGTATCGATTATCAGGCGTTGCCGGAGCACGAAAAACATATCTTCATCAGCAACCTCAAATACCAGACGCTGCTGGATTCCATTCAGGGACGTAGCCCGAACGTCGCCCTGCTGCCGCTCATTTCCATCCCGGAGCTGGAGACGTGGGTAGAGACCTGGGCGTTTTCTGAGACGATTCACTCACGATCCTACACCCACATTATTCGTAACATCGTCAACGATCCGGCGGTCGTGTTTGACGATATCGTGACCAATGAGCAAATTCAGAAGCGCGCCGAAGGGATCTCCGCCTACTACGACGAACTTATTGAGATGACCAGTTACTGGCATCTGCTCGGTGAAGGCACCCATACCGTTAATGGCAAAACGGTTGTCGTAAATCTGCGTGAGCTGAAGAAAAAACTGTATCTGTGCCTGATGAGTGTGAACGCGCTGGAAGCCATCCGCTTCTACGTCAGCTTCGCCTGCTCTTTCGCATTTGCCGAGCGTGAACTGATGGAAGGCAACGCCAAAATTATCCGTCTGATCGCCCGTGACGAAGCTCTGCATCTGACCGGCACGCAACATATGCTGAACCTGTTGCGTAGCGGCGTGGACGACCCGGAGATGGCGGAAATCGCCGAAGAGTGTAAACAGGAATGTTATGACCTGTTCGTGCAGGCGGCGCAGCAGGAAAAAGAGTGGGCGGACTATCTGTTCCGCGACGGTTCGATGATCGGCCTGAATAAAGATATCCTGTGTCAATACGTTGAATATATTACTAATATTCGTATGCAGGCGGTAGGGCTGGATCTGCCGTTCCAGACCCGCTCCAACCCAATCCCGTGGATCAATACCTGGCTGGTGTCCGATAACGTTCAGGTCGCGCCACAGGAAGTGGAAGTTAGCTCTTATCTGGTCGGACAAATCGATTCGGAAGTCGATACCGACGATCTGAGTAATTTCCAGCTCTGATGGGACGCGTCACGCTGCGTATCACTGGCACACAGCTGCTGTGCCAGGATGAACACCCTTCTCTGCTGGCCGCGCTGGAATCACATAACGTTGAGGTGGAGTATCAGTGCCGCGAAGGATATTGCGGCTCCTGTCGTACCCGGCTGGTTGCCGGTCAGGTTGACTGGATTACGGAACCTTTAGCGTTTATCCAGCCGGGAGAGATTTTGCCCTGCTGCTGCAGGGCAAAAGGCGATATCGAAATCGAGATGTAACTCAGTGCAACTCGCTGGTGGAAACCAAAGGCATCACGCCACGTTTTTTCATCTGCACGGCATACAGTGCGCCAGCGAGTACCACCAGCACCGCGCCAGCGACATAAATCATACGATAGCCAACCGACTCAACCATCATTCCCATGATAAAGGCGCCAATCGCCATTCCGGCGTCCATCGCGTTAAAGAACAGTGAATTCGCCACGCCGATTTTATGCGGTTCAACCGAGCTGATAATTTGCGTCTGGAAAACCGGCGTGACCGAACCGTAGCCGATACCGATTAGACCGCCGGAAATAATCATCATGATGCTGCCATTGGTGTAGCCCAGCGCCACCAGACCGATGGTAAAAGCCAACAGGCATGGGAAAACAACATATTTCGGCCCTTTTTTATCACAAATATTCCCGGTGAAGGTACGGCATATCATCAGGAAAATCGCGTAGCACAGCAGGAAATTACTGGCCGCCGCCATTAAATCCAGCTCACGCGCATACAGCGCCAGGAAAGCCGACACGCCGGCATAGGAGAAAGTCATAAAAAAGGTGACCAGCGCAAAAGGCAAGGCGGCGCGGTCAAACATCGCGGCAAAACCCAGATTCGGTTTCGAACCATCGGCATGACGAATTACCGGAGGGACCGTCACAATCAGGGAAAGCACAATCCCTAACGCCGCTACAGCGGAACAAAGCCAGAATGCGGCAGTGAACGCGTTCCAGCGGGCCATATTCAAACCGATCCACGGTCCTACGACCATCGCCAGGCCCATCGCTAAAGAGAAAAAGCTGATGCCCTCTCCACGTCGGGAGGCCGGAATTAACCGCGCTGAAATAGTTCCTTTTACCGTGGTAATAATACCAAACGTAATCCCATGAAGTACGCGGATAAAGAGCAGCGACTCGATAGAATGGCAAACCGGATACAGCGCGGTAATCACCAAAAAAGCCAGAGAAGAGAGCACCAGAATCTTTTTATTCGAATATTTTCCCACCCACTGTCCGGCAAATGGCCGAATAACAATTGCCGCGGCCAAGAAACATGTCACTAACAGCCCGGCCTTATCTGCAGAAGCATGCAGGCGGTCAGCGATATAAATGGGTAATAAAGTTAGCAGTACATAAAAAACAAAAAAGATAATAAAACTGACTATGGTGATTGCCCAAAAATCCTTCGTCCATAATTTTTCTTTCATTCTTAACGACCCGTTCAGATGGCGCACGCAGGCAACGCTCAGCTCAACTGAACACCTATCAGGTGCGTCAAATGTGATGTATTCGATAGAATCACAGTATAAACAAGTGCACTCTATTAGAAAAATTAATCGTTTTAATTATATTGATTAGGTTTTACTAATGACGCTAACCCAAATCCACGCCCTGCTTGCCGTACTGGAGTACGGCGGATTTACCGAAGCCAGCAAACGGCTATACATGACACAATCCGCCGTCAGCCAGGCCATCTCCGCGCTTGAGGAGGAGCTCGGCGTTGACATATTGATTCGTGAGCGTCGTAAAGAGATTGAGCTTACCGCCGCCGGTAGCCGCATCGTCAGGCATTTACGCGCGATCCAGCGCGACGTCAACGCGGTAAAAGAGATTGCCGAACAAGAAAAAAAGAACCCGGCCCGTACGCTACGGATTGGCTGTTTTCCCAGCGCCTGCGCCTGCATTTTACCCGGCGTCATTCGCTATTTTGAAAGCCATCATCCAAATGTAAAAATTATCCCCTATGAAGAGAACAGTACGGCTATTATTGATTCGCTGCAGGACGGAAGTATTGATGCCGGTTTCGTTCCTTTTCCGGTCAACGGTATGTATTGCGTCCCCATTTACCGGGATAAATTCACCGTAGTGGTGCCTGAAAATCATCCCCTGGCGACCAACAGTACAGTAACGGTTGAAGAACTGATGGACGAACCCCTTATTGTCAGTAAAGGTCGTTATGAATTAAGCATTATGGCGTTGTTTAAAGAAAAGGGTATTGAGCCGATATTTAAATATGAATTTAACCATCCCGATACTGCGCTGAATTTTATTCGCCAGGGATTAGGTATCGCCTTATTGCCAGAATTAACCTTAAAAGCCACGACAGGAAAATTATGCTCCGTGGCGCTGGAACCCACCTTTTATCGACAAATTTCCCTGTTAGCAAAAGAACCGCCGGTAGAAGGAAGTCCGCTATTTTTATTACAAAAATGTATGGAAACACTGACCGATGAGGGGTTGCTATAAAACAACCCCGCCTGATGGCATTGCGTTTACCAGACTTACGCTGGCAAACGTTGCGCCAGGCCGGATGAGGCGTTTATGCCCTCATCCGGCGCGTCACTTCGACTATGGCAAACCTTTAGTCATTTTTTTGCAGGAACATGACCGCCTTATCCGGGAAGTCAGTGAACAGCCCGTCGACGCCCGCCTTGTTATACAGGATGTCGTACAACTGATTAACGTCTGTGGCATAGTCCGGCAATTGATCGGCACGCACAGTGTAAGGATGCACTACCATCTTATTCTGATGTGCGTCTTGCACCATTCCAGTCAGCTTGATATTCCCTTTCGTTGAGCCTTCCGCGACCAGCATATGGTAATCCGGACCAATACCGTCCGCATATTCCGCCACCTGCTTCATAGCGCCCGGCTTAAACATCCAGTCGTAGTTGTAATTTACCCAACGACCGTCCGGCTGTTTCTGCTGTGTTTCATTCCAGTCGGTATACGCAATAAGTTGAACCAGATTGAGATCCATCCCCATTTTGGGTTCCAGTTCATTCTTAATACGTTTCAGCTCAGCGACATCAAAACACTGCAAATAGACATTGTCCTGCTTGCCGGTGTAACCATACTTCTTCAGCACTTCCAGCGTTTTCGCGGCAATATCTTTCCCTTCCTGATGATGGAACCACGGCGCTTTAATTTCCGGATAAATACCGATATTTTTACCGGTAGAGTGATTTAATCCCTGAACGAATTCAATTTCCTCTTCAAAGGTATGAATGCGGAAATCAGATTTTCCCATCGGGAAACGGCCCGGATAAGTTTGTACTTTTTTGCCGTTTTCAATATCAAACCCTTCGGTAAACTTCAGGGATTTAATTTCATCCAGCGTAAAATCGATAGCGTAATAGCGCCCATCTTTACGCGCCCGGTCCGGAAAACGGTCAGCGACGTCAGTCACCCGGTCAAGGTAGTGGTCATGGAGGACGACCAGATGGTCGTCCTTTGTCATCACTAAATCTTGTTCCAGATAATCTGCCCCTTGCGCATACGCCATCGCTTTCGCTGGTAGCGTATGCTCCGGCAGATAACCGCTGGCGCCACGGTGGGCGATAACGACTTTTTCAGCCGCCACGGCGCCGCTTCCGATGGCCATTCCTGCCAACATCAACGCCACGCTAAGGTTTTTCAGTGTGGTTTTCATGTTATTAGCCTCCGTTGCGTTTTAACTGCAGCTCATCATGATGGCGTTTTTCGCCAATCATCACGACCACCAGCAGGATTACCGCCAGAATGCTGCCGCCAATCATCACCATAAAGCCGCCATCCCAACCGAAGAAGTCAACGGTATAACCCACAATGGCGCTTGCAGCGACAGAACCGCCCAGGTAACCAAACAGACCGGTAAAGCCCGCCGCCGTACCCGCCGCTTTTTTCGGCGCCAGTTCCAGCGCGTGCAGACCGATCAACATTACCGGGCCGTAGATCAGGAAGCCGATGATAATCATACAAGCCATATCAACGTTCGGGTTTCCTGCCGGGTTCATCCAGTAAACGATGGTCGCGATAGTCACCAGGGTCATAAAGAACACGCCGGTCGCACCGCGGTTGCCACGGAAGACTTTATCCGACATCCAGCCACACAGCAGCGTGCCCGGAATACCCGCGTATTCATACAGGAAGTAGGCCCAGGAGGATTTATCGAGTGCGAAATGCTTCACTTCTTTCAGGTAGGTCGGCGACCAGTCGAGGATACCGTAGCGCAGCAGATAGACAAACACGTTGGCGATAGCGATGTACCACAACAGTTTGTTCGGCAGTACGTACTGCATGAAGATCTGCTTCGCAGTCAGCTCTTCTTCCGCTTTTTCGTTGTAGTCATCCGGATAGTCGTTTTTATACTCTTCGATAGGCGGCAGACCGCAGGATTGCGGCGTATCGCGCATCATTGCGAAAGCGAACAGCGCCACCACAATCGCGCCAAAGGCTGGCATATAGAGCGCCGCTTTCCAGTCGTTAAACCACGCCATCCCCAGCAGGAACAGCAGTGGCGGGATCCCGCCGCCGACGTTATGCGCACAGTTCCAGACCGACACAATGCCGCCGCGCTCTTTCTGCGACCACCAGTGAACCATCGTACGTCCGCACGGCGGCCACCCCATCCCCTGGAACCAGCCGCAAAGGAACAACAGCACAAACATCACGGCGATGCTGGATGTCGCCCACGGTACAAAGCCCATAAACAACATGACTGCTGCGGCCAGAATCAACCCTGCCGGCAGGAAAACGCGCGGATTCGAGCGATCGGACACCGAACCCATTATAAATTTCGAAAAACCATAAGCGATGGAAATCCCGGACAGCGCAAAGCCCAGATCGCCGCGTGAAAAACCCTGTTCTACCAGGTAGGGCATCGCGAGGGCAAAGTTCTTGCGCACCAGATAATACGCGGCATAGCCAAAGAATATCCCCAGGAAAATCTGCCAGCGTAATCGGCGATAGGTCGGATCAATCTCCGCCGCTGGCAAGCGCGCTTTATGCGGCGCTGGTTTAAAAATACTCAACATATTGTAGCCTCCGTGGCCCGTATTTTATTTAGAGGTAAACACCGCAGTTTGTTCAAACAACCCCGCTGCTCCCAGTGTGGCCGCGATGTTAAGTAAAGATACGTCACGTTAATGTGAATTACAGCACATATTGTTACAGTTTTATGACTAATGTTCAGAAAGGCGCACGAAATCACGTTTCATTTTCGAATAGTGAGCGATTATGCGCGAAATCAAACATTCCATATGATTTGTATGGCTAAATGATAAAAAACGAACTGTGAGGAAAAACAATGAAAATTCGCGACTCGCAAGCAAGTGACGTGATTATCATTGGCGGTGGAGCAACAGGCGCAGGGATCGCCCGCGACTGCGCGCTGCGCGGTTTACGTGTCATTCTGGTGGAGCGGCATGATATAGCGACTGGCGCGACCGGGCGTAACCACGGGCTGCTGCACAGCGGCGCTCGTTATGCGGTTACCGACGCGGAATCCGCGCGCGAGTGCATTAGTGAAAACCAGATTTTAAAACGGATCGCCCGCCATTGCGTCGAACCGACGGATGGTCTGTTTATTACGTTGCCGGAAGATGATCTTGCGTTTCAGGCCACCTTTATTCGCGCCTGTGAAGCGGCGGGCATTCGCGCTGAAGCCATCGATCCGCAGCAGGCTCGCATCATCGAACCTTCCGTTAACCCTGCGCTCATCGGTGCGGTAAAAGTGCCGGATGGCACCGTGGACCCTTTCCGCCTTACCGCCGCCAATATGCTGGATGCCAGAGAACATGGCGCAATCGTGTTAACGGCGCATGAAGTGACCGGGCTCATTCGTGAAGGCGCAACGGTCTGTGGCGTCCATGTGCGCAACCATCTCACTGGCGAAACCCAGACGCTTCACGCGCCGGTGGTGGTCAATGCGGCTGGTATCTGGGGGCAACGGATCGCCGAATACGCCGACCTGAGTATTCGCATGTTCCCGGCGAAAGGCTCACTGTTGATCATGGACCATCGGATCAACCAGCATGTCATTAACCGCTGCCGGAAACCATCGGATGCCGACATTCTGGTACCTGGCGATACGATTTCACTGATCGGCACTACCTCTACCCATATTGATTACAATGAGATAGACAGCAACCGCGTCACCGCAGATGAAGTCGATATCCTGCTGCGTGAAGGGGAAAAACTGGCCCCTGTCATGGCGAAGACGCGTATTCTGCGCGCGTATTCCGGCGTCCGCCCGCTGGTGGCCAGTGATGACGATCCCAGCGGTCGTAACGTCAGCCGCGGTATTGTGTTGTTCGACCACGCCGAACGCGACGGGCTTGAAGGCTTCATTACCATTACCGGCGGGAAGCTAATGACTTACCGCCTGATGGCGGAATGGGCGACCGACGCCGTGTGCCGCAAGTTGGGCAATACTCGCCCCTGCATCACGGCGGATACGCCGTTGCCTGGCTCAAAAGAGTCTACGGAACATACGCTGAAACGCATTATCTCGCTTCCCGCGCCGCTACGCGGATCGGCGGTTTATCGGCATGGCGATCGCACGCCGGGGTGGCTGAGCGAAGGCCGCCAACACCGTAGCCTGGTCTGTGAATGCGAGGCCGTCACGGCGGGAGAAGTGCAGTATGCCGTCGAAAACTTAACCGTGAATAGCCTGCTGGATCTGCGTCGTCGCACCCGCGTAGGGATGGGCACTTGCCAGGGCGAGCTGTGCGCCTGCCGCGCGGCCGGGCTATTGCAGCGTTTTAATGTGACGACCGCGGCGCAATCTATTACGCAACTCTCTGAATTTCTGAATGAGCGCTGGAAAGGCGTACAACCTGTCGCCTGGGGAGACGCGCTGCGCGAAAGCGAATTCACGCGCTGGGTTTATCAGGGATTATGCGGTCTGGAGAAGGAGCACCAGGATGAAATTTGATACGGTTATTATGGGCGGCGGTCTCGCCGGTTTGCTGTGCGGACTGCAACTCCAGCAGCATGGATTACGCTGCGCCATCGTCACCCGCGGACAAAGCGCACTGCATTTTTCCTCCGGCTCGCTGGATCTACTCAGCGCCCTGCCCGACGGCCAACCGGTGACCGACATTACCGCCGGGCTTGATGCGCTGCGCCGCCAGGCACCTGAACATCCTTATTCACGTTTGGGCGCGCAAAAAGTCCTTACGCTGGCGCAACAGGCGCAAACGCTACTTAACGCCAGCGGCGCGCAGTTATACGGCGACGTACAGCAGGCGCACCAGCGTGTCACGCCGCTTGGCACATTGCGTTCAACCTGGCTTAGCTCGCCGGAAGTACCGGTCTGGCCGTTATCCGCACAGCGAATTTGCGTCGTCGGCGTTAGCGGATTACTGGATTTCCAGGCGCACCTTGCGGCAGCGTCGCTGCGTCAACGCGATCTCAACGTGGAAACCGCAGAAATCGACCTTCCGGAACTGGACGTACTGCGTGATAACCCGACGGAATTTCGCGCGGTCAATATTGCGCGTCTGCTTGATAACGAAGAAAAATGGCCGCTGCTGTACGACGCGCTGTCGCCAATAGCGACAAACTGCGACATGATCATCATGCCCGCCTGCTTCGGGCTGGCGAACGATACGCTGTGGCGCTGGCTTAACGAACGTCTGCCCTGCGCGCTCACGCTGCTGCCGACGCTGCCGCCATCGGTGCTCGGTATTCGTCTGCACAATCAGCTCCAGCGCCAGTTTGTCCGTCAGGGCGGCATCTGGATGCCGGGCGATGAAGTGAAGAAAGTCACCTGCCGTCGCGGTACCGTGAGCGAAATATGGACCCGCAACCATGCCGATATCCCACTGCGCCCGCGTTTTGCCGTACTTGCCAGCGGTAGCTTCTTTAGTAGCGGTCTGGTTGCCGAGCGCGAAGGGATCCGCGAACCTATTTTAGGGCTCGACGTACAACAAACGGCCACCCGCGCCGAATGGTATCAACAACATTTCTTCGACCCACAGCCCTGGCAGCAGTTTGGCGTCGTGACGGATGACGCTTTCCGCCCCTCCCTTGCGGGCAACACGGTAGAAAATCTGTATGCAATAGGTTCTGTGCTGGCGGGATTCGATCCTATAGCTGAGGGATGCGGCGGCGGCGTCTGCGCAGTCAGCGCCCTCCAGGCCGCGCACCATATCGCTGAGCGTGCAGGAGAACAGCAATGAGCGACACACGTTTTGAAAGTTGTATTAAATGTACGGTGTGCACCACCGCGTGCCCGGTCAGCCGCGTTAATCCAGGCTACCCTGGCCCTAAACAGGCCGGACCGGATGGCGAACGCCTGCGTCTGAAAGACGGCGCGCTGTATGATGAGGCGCTGAAATATTGCATTAACTGCAAACGGTGTGAGGTCGCCTGTCCGTCGGACGTGAAGATTGGCGATATCATCCAGCGCGCCCGCGCGAAATACGATACGACGCGCCCGTCATTGCGTAACTTTATTCTCAGCCATACCGATCTGATGGGCAGCGTTTCAACGCCGTTCGCGCCGGTGGTCAATACCGCCACCGCATTAAAGCCAGTGCGCCAGTTGCTTGATTACGCGCTCAAAATCGATCATCGCCGCACCTTACCAAAATACTCTTTCGGCACCTTCCGCCGCTGGTATCGTAGCGTGGCGGCGCAGCAGGCTAAATACAAAGATCAGGTCGCCTTTTTCCATGGCTGTTTTGTGAATTACAACCATCCGCAGCTCGGAAAAGATCTGATTAAGGTGCTGAACGCAATGGGTACCGGCGTACAGTTACTGAGTAAAGAGAAGTGTTGCGGCGTACCGCTGATCGCTAACGGTTTTACGGATAAAGCTCGCAAGCAGGCTATCAGCAATGTGGAGTCGCTACGCGAGGCGATTGCCGTCAAAGGTATTCCGGTCATCGCCACGTCATCCACCTGTACGTTTGCGTTGCGCGATGAATATCCTGAAGTGCTGGACGTGGACAACGCCGGGCTGCGCGAACATATCGAGTTGGCCACCCGCTGGCTATGGCGCAAACTGGATGCCGGGAAAACGCTGCCGCTTAATCCTTTGCCGCTGAAAGTGGTCTACCATACGCCGTGTCATATGGAAAAAATGGGCTGGACGCTTTACACGCTTGAACTGTTGCGGCAAATTCCGGGGCTTGAATTGACGGTACTTGATTCACAGTGCTGCGGCATTGCCGGTACGTATGGATTTAAAAAGGAAAACTATCCAACATCACAGTCCATCGGCGCGCCGCTGTTCCGCCAGATTGAAGAGAGCGGCGCGGACATTGTCGTCACCGATTGTGAAACCTGTAAGTGGCAAATTGAGATGTCTACAAGCAAACGCTGCGAACACCCCATTACGCTACTGGCCCAGGCGCTCGGCTAAGTAAAAAGCGCCGGAGCCCCTCCGGCGCCATTACCCTGATAACCGGGACCGATTTTCCATCAGACATATACCCTTCATACTTCAAGTTGCTTATGTGTTGGCTACGGATTATTTTGGGTATAAACGCGGATGTCTCTTTGCAATAACCTGCCCTATTTGGTTAACCATGACCGCTAACCCACGGTGGCATGACAGATAACGACGTTACTGTTTATAGAGCAATATCTCTTGTATCGACGCGTTACCAGCCTCCTTTAAAGAGGGAGATAACTGAATATCTCCGATAATAATTGAGTGCTATGTGAATAATAATAAAATCAGGTCTATGCCTGATTTAATATATCCCCCACTAACAATAATATTTTTACAAATAATTATAAATTACATCATATTCGCTACTTTCACCTACCAGGAAACAGAGCAAAATGAATATATGTGTAAATTCACTTTACCGATTGAGCATACCGCAATTTCACAGCTTATATGCAGAAGAGGTGAGCGATGAGACGCTTGCGTTGTTGTTTAGCGCCGTAGAGAACGGTGATCAGAATTGTATTGATCTGGTATGCAATCTTGCGTTACGCAACGATGATCTGGGACATAGAGTTGAGAAATTTCTTTTTGATCTTTTTAGCGGAAAAAGATTGGGCTCACCAGATATAGATAAAAAAATCAATCAGGCTTGCCTTGTATTACATCAAATTGCCAATAACGATATAACAAAAAATAATACTGAGTGGAAAAAGCTACATGCCCCTTCCAGATTACTTTATATGGCCGGTTCCGCGACAACCGACCTTTCTAAAAAAATAGAAATAGCACATAAAATTATGGGCGACCAGTTCGCTCAGACAGATCAAGAACAGGTAGGAGTTGAAAACCTTTGGTGTGGTGCGCGAATGATGTCGTCAGATGAGCTAGCAGCTGCAACGCAAGGTCTGGTTCAAGAATCACCTTTTCTCTCGGTAAACTATCCTATTGGGCTTATTCATCCTACCACCAAAGAAAATATATTACGCACTCAGCTACTTGAAAAGATGGCTCAATCAGGATTATGTGAAAATGAAATCTTTCTGATAAATACAGGAGATCACTGGCTTCTCTGTTTATTTTATAAACTTGCAGAAAAAATAAAATGCCTTATATTTAATACTTATCATGATTTAAATGAAAATACTAAGCAAGAGATTATAGAAGCAGCAACAATTGCAGGCATATCAGAAAAAGAAGATATTGATTTTGTTGAGACTAATTTACAAAATAATGTACCCAACGGCTGCGGTCTATTTTGTTACCATACAATTCAACTCTTATCGAATGCCGGACAAAACGATCCTGCTACCACACTACGAGAGTTTGCGGAAAAGTTCTTAACGCTTTCAGTAGAGGAACAAACACTATTTAACACCCAAACCCGGCGACAAATATATGAATACAGTCTCCAGTAATGGTGAGTACTTAGAGCCTATCCCATTAGGCTATTTTATTCGCCATTTTGGGACCGGGCAGTGCTCAAAATCCTCACGTACTACGTGTACGCTACGGTTTCTGCGCGCTGGCCGGCCCCAAACTGGCTTCAACAATTACGCCTGGTGGGATAGGCTCTTATCCTGAAATGATGCTCTGCGAAGAATTTATAAGTATATAAGGGTGGGAAGGCCAGGCCTTCCCACTAAAAGTTCTATGCCGTCAATGATTCAACCACGTCTATCCAGCCATGCTCGCTGGTAATGTCCTCGCCATTAAGCCAGCGGCGCAGCATATTTAGCGCCATCATCGCGCAGACCTCCTGACGTATTGCCAGACTATACCGATTGGCGCTAAAACGCACGCGTAAGGCATACGTGCCATCCGGCATTTTTCTCAATAACTACGTTTTGCCGTGCTTACTGACTGAACAGATTTAAACATCGCCAACCTGCTGTCCAGCGCCTCGGTGTAGAGCATCGTATCTACCCCGACCGCGACAAAATTCGCGCCCCACGCCAGACATTTCTGCGCCATTGCCGGATCGACCGCCAAAAAACCCGCCGCTTTTCCGGCGGCGCGAATACGATAAATACACGCTTCAATGATCCGCTGCACTTCCGGGTGTCCGGCATTATCGGGGTAACCCAATGAAGCAGAGAGATCTGCCGGACCGATAAAGACGCCATCAATGCCTTCAACCTCCAGAATCGCGTCAAGGTTTTCCAGCGCCACTTTGCTTTCAACCTGCACCAACAGGCAGAGCGACTCATTGGCCTGTGCCATATAGTTGTCGATTCTCCCCCAGCGCGCCGCACGCGCCACGCTCGCGCCAACGCCTCGTTGCCCCAACGGCGGGTATCGGGTAGCGGAAACGACCTGGCGCGCCTGTTCTGCGGTGTCAACCATCGGGATCAGTAGCGTTTGCGCCCCGATGTCCAGTACCTGTTTAATGAGCGCTTTACTTCCCTCGATCGGGCGAATCACCGGCTGGCTGGCGTATGGGGCGATGGCCTGTAACTGATGATACAAGTCCTGCACCGTATTAGGCGCGTGCTCGCCATCTATTAACAACCAGTCATAACCCGACGTCGCCGCAATCTCCGCCATATAAGAGGTGGTTGAACTGAGCCACAAACCAATTTGCGTATCCCCTTTACGTAATCCTTCTTTAAAAGGATTTGATAACAATGCGTTCATAGCGATCCTTACAACGTAGATAAGATTAATGATGCGCAGCGCCGGATTGCGCCACCGGACGATTAACGCTCAGCGTGAAGATAATTAATGAGCCAATGATGGCGACTCCGGCCAGCGTCAGCAGGCCCGCCGCATCGCTGGCAAACAACGTTTCCGCTTTTACGCGCAGAATTGGGGCAATAAAACCGCCCACAGCGCCAAACAGATTAACGAAACCAATTCCTGCCGCCAGAGCCGTACCGGAAAGTAGCTGCGTTGGCATGGTCCAGAATACGGGCTGAACGGCAATAAATCCTACTGCTGCAACACAGAGCGCCAGAATAGCAAGCACCGGAGAAACCAGACCTGACAGGCCAATGCCAATGCCCGCAGCCAGTAGCGTCACTGCCGCAACGTTACGACGATCGCCGGTACGGTCGGAGTAGCGAGGAATAAGCCATGTGCCAAGCAAAGCCGCCATCCAGGGAACCGCTGTTACCACCGAAGCGGTAAAGCCCACTTTAGTGCCCAATAGCGCGGCAACCTGGGTCGGCAGGAAAAAGATGAGTCCGTATACCGCCACCTGAATCGTCAGATAAATAATAGCCAGTTGCCAGACGCGTCCATTACGCAGCGCATCCGCAAGCCTTGACGTGACCTTTTTCTCTTCTTCGCTCGCCAGTTGCCTGATAAGCGCGTTCTTTTCTTCCAGGCTAAGAAAACGCGCCTGCTGCGGAGTGTCATCAAGCCAGAAAAAGGTGAATATCCCTGCGCCAATCGCCAGTAGGCCTTCGATAACGAACATCCAGAACCATCCCGGGTGCCCCATAAAACCATGCATCTCCAGCAGAGCGCCGGAGAGCGGCGAACCCAACGTTAACGCCAGCGGCGCGCCCATATAAAATAGCCCCATAATGCTGGCACGGTTACGCTGCGGGAACCATTGTGAAGTTAGATAGATCATGCCGGGGAAAAATCCAGCCTCCGCCGCGCCCAATAGCGTGCGGATTATCAGGAATTTTGCTTCACTATCCGCCCAGGCCATCGCAGCAGAGAGAAAGCCCCACAGCAGGGTAGTCGTGCCGATCCAGGTTCTTGCGCCAAATTTGCGCATCAGCAGGTTAGCCGGTACGCCAAGGAAAGCGTAAACCACAAAGAAAATACCGGCCCCTAGCGCGTAGGCTTCATTACTTAGCCCGGTATCTATCTGATAGGTCTCTTTGGCAAAACCAATATTTGAACGATCCAGAAACGCCAGTACATACAGTGCCAACATAAAAGGAATTAAACGTGCGCGGTTTTTCTTCACTACGCCGTCAAGTAAAGTGATGCTCATAGCAATATCCTCAACAGGATGAGGGCGTTGCCGTACAAAGGCAACGCACGAGTTATTAGTGGCTATAAGGGCGTTTCAAGTGACAGTCACGGTTAAGCTCGACGCCGAAGCCCGGCTTATCCAGCACTGATTTATGGATGCGTCCATTCACCGGCACCGGCTCATCCAGGAGAATCGGGTCAAATTGCGGACGCAGGGTGGAGCAGTCCGGGCTGGTCATCAGGAACTCGCTGAAAGGGGTATTAGTGAAAGTAATAACTGCATGGTGCGAATAGACAGACGAACCGTGCGGCACCACCAGTTGCCCGCGCGATTTGGCAAGCGCGGCGATCTCAACCAGCGTGGTTAATCCGCCGCACCAGCCAACATCCGGCTGCATAATATCAATGCCGGTTTCTGCCAGAGTGCGGAAGGATTGCAGCGTACCATGGTGTTCGCCGCTGGTAACCATCATCCCTGCAGGCGCGTTGCGTTTTAATTCGCGATAGCCTTCATACTGCTGCGGCGGCAGACACTCTTCAATCCATTTGAGATTAAATGGCGCACAGGCGTGAGCCAGTTTAGTCGCATAGTTCACATCCTGACTCATCCAGCAGTCGAGCATCAGCCAGAAATCCGGCCCGCACTTTTCACGCATATCCGCCACCATCGCGGCATCTTTACGGATCCCCGCATCACCATCGTGCGGTCCCCAGTGAGTCGGCATTTTACCGCCGATAAAGCCCATTTCTTTAGCCAGATCCGGGCGTGCGCCGGTGGCGTAAAACTGAATTTCATCGCGCACCGCTCCGCCCAGCAATTTATAAACCGGCAGCCCAACCACCTTGCCAAACAGATCCCACAGCGCCAGATCCACACAGGAAATCGTGTTCATCACCAGACCGCCGGAACCGGAGTAGTACATGGTCGCGCCGAGCATCTGATCGTGAATAAGTTTGATATCGCTTACGCATTTGCCTTCAATAAACCGGTTAAGATGTTTTTCTACGATAAAACAGCCCATCTCCCCTGCTGTCGAAACGGCGAACCCCGTCTGCCCATTTTCCGCCTCTACTTCGACGATCAGCGTCCCTAACACGTTGATCCCAAAAGACTGACGAGACTGCTCATAGTCGCGATATTTGCTCATGGGAGTGGCGATATGGTCATCAATCCAGTGATTTCCTCCCTGGTCGTGATAATCCCCGCCGCCAGCCCCTTTCTCTGCGGTAGCGCCCCCAATAAACCAGGCTCGAACGTGTTTAATTTTAGGAAGAGTCATAATATTCTCCATTTTAAGATGCGAGTGAGTCGAAGGGACTTTTCCATCCCAACAGGCGTGAAATATCTTTGGCACAGGCAATAGCTTTACCGGCCAAATAATCAAGATTCTCTTCGTTGATTTGCAGGCGCGTGCCGACCACTGAAATTGCCGCGGTCAGTTCGTTTCTGGCATTAAATACCGGTGCGGCAACGCAGCGGACATCCGGATAATCCTCCCCGTTATCAAAGCTCCATCCACGCTGGCGAATGCGTTCCAGCTCATCATTCAATTGTTGCGGCTCGGTGATGGTGGTCAGCGTGGCTCGCTCCCATACCATTTTTTCAATAATGGCTTTGCGTACGGCGGCCGGCTGCCATGCCAGCAGGCATTTGCCGATGCCGGAACGATAAAGAGAGAGGCTTTTCCCCTCATGCGAGCGCACGCTGATAGTGGATGAGGATTCCACTTTCAGTATGTAATACGCATTTTCGTGGTCGATGATCCCCAAGTGACACAGCAGCCCGGTTTCATCCATCAGTTGTGTTAGACGAGGACGCGCCAGCTCCCGCAGATCCATCTTGCTGAGCGCATGGCCCGACAATTCAACGAGCTTAGTCCACAGGCAGTAGTTCTCCTGATGATCGAGGCTAATAAATCGCTGACGTTTTAATTCATTCAACAGCAGGTACGCGGTGCTTTTTGGAATACGCAGCGTTTCAATAATGATTGCCGCGCTGCATGGGCCAATACGCGCGATCAAATTGAGGATGTCGATTGCGCGAGTAAGAGCCGGGACTTTACTTGATTCCAACATATTGGACTCCAGTCTGAGACACTGGAATCAGTGTGAAAGGTCAGTAGGGAAAAAATTGTGAAGCGCGTCAAAGCTTATCCGCCTTCCAACGGAGTGGAAGGGTTAACCATATAAATGTGAATTAACGCACGTATTACTTTGTATTCAGTACAATTGGCTGGACAAAAAAGCAGATAATATTGCCGGATAATGGCATAGCGGCCTTATCCGGCTCACGATGTCGTTCCCATCGCAGATAAGAGAAAGGGATTATGATGTCAATGATTCAACCACGTCTATCCAGCCATGCTCGCTGATAATGTCCTCGCCATTAAGCCAGCGGCGCAGCATATTTAGCGCCATCATCGCACAGACCTCCTGACGTATTGCCAGACTATACCGATTGGCGCTAAAACGCACGCGTAAGGCATACGTGCCATCCGGCGTCGCCAGCGCGAAATTAAGATGTTCGTTTTCCAGCCCCGACACGGCCAGCGCCAGACCGGCATAATGATTGCTGCGCCGTTCTGTCGTCCAGTGTGCCGTTTGCGCCAGCGTCTCTTCCTGAGAAGGAACGACTTCGCTGGCAAGAACAGGCGCCCCGGCGCGAGAAAGCTGTAGCGCCAGTAAGCCGCTGGTGTATTGCTCGCTCAACGTCAGACTCAACTGCCTTTCCTGCAGGCGGCGGGCTATTTGCGCCGGCAGGTTTTCCGTACCTTCAAAAATCAGGTTCTGCCCGGCAACCCGTTTGACCTCTGGCCATAACGCCAGCATCGCCTCCCGTTGCGTCGCCGGGCCGGTCAACTTCAGTTCAATGATCGGCATTGATGAGCGATACCCCATCGTCACGCCGGGCGGCAACGGCAGTGAATCGAGACGCTGCGCCAGGTCGCTTTCTGAACGTCCAAAAGTCGTTAACCGCAGGCAAAGCGGCGGCTCCGGCAGCGAAAAACGCGCGCGTAACCGCGGTAAGATTTCCTTCTCCACCATAACCTTAAATTCAGACGGTACGCCGGGGGTGAAAAACATCAGGCAGCGGTTGAGCTGTAGCGCAAATCCACAGGCAGTGCCGACCGGATTATTAATAAACTCCGCGCTGGCAGGCAGTTCCGCCTGTTTACGGTTGCTCGGCGCCATCACACGACCGCGCTGCTGAAAGTAACGTTCCATTTCGGTCAGCCACGCCTGGTGCAGTACTAATCCTTCGCCTTTTGCCGTTGCCGCGGCGAGCGCGCTTAAATCATCGCTGGTCGGCCCTAACCCGCCATTAACAATCAAAACATCAGCATGTTGACTGCGTTCACGCAAGATAGCGACCAGACTGTCCAGGTTATCGCCTACCGTATTTCGCCGTGATAACGGAACGCCCTGATGAAAGAAAAAATCAGCCAGCCAGGCGGCATTGGTGTCAACGATTTGTCCGTGCAACACCTCATCCCCGGTGGATAGCATTTCCACATTTAGCATTGTGTTCTCCTGCTCTTATGATGAAAACACTATAACGCAAAGACGAATATGACGTGGAAAGAAGAATGACGGGAAAAGGAGGAATATGGCGCGACGATTGCCGCGCCGTTAGCATCAAAAGCTGGCGTTTACGCCAACATAAGGGCCGTCAGCAATCGCATTATCGCGGTTGCCGTCTTTACCCGCCAGGTTCAGGTAACGATAACCGGCTTCAATGCTCAGCGGGCGCATAATGGTGAAACGCGCGCCTGCATTCGCTTCTTCATAACTTTCGATACCGCTGGACAGCGAATCTGGTGAATAATAATACTCGCCGAACAGACGGAAGCTGTCGCCGATTTTCCATTGTAACCCACCGCCGACAGCCGCCGCATAGCCTTCATCACTGTCTTTCGGATTGGTATAAATACCTTTACCGCCGACCGTCGCCAGCAGCGGTCCCACCGGAATGTTCAGCCCTAGACCCACGCCCGCAGCATCGCCATCATCATCGTTGTGCATCCAGTTACCGCTTAGCGCCAGTCCCGTCGATTCCGTACCAAAACCCACGCCAATGTTGGTGTAATCTTCGCCCGCCTGGCCGCTAATACTGATAGCCTGCGCCGATGCAGAAACGAACAGCATTCCGGCAAAACCTAATAATATGCTTTTTTTCATTTTTACCCTTTCCAGCAAGCACATAAAGAAAAACTCCCCAAAACGGCAGAATTGTACTGCCAGACGCTGAGGAATCAATGCACTAAGAAACCATTCCAAAAACATATTGTAACGAAATACTACTTTCGCCATGACGCATCATTGCGCCATCACATGGCGACGCCTGCATCAACAAAATTAACAAAAAACGCAGTCTGCGTTATCGCTTCCATTTTTCACAAAGAATTTCGCACAATGATTTGTTAAGCTGATGACCTGGTGGTTTAAGGAAGCGACTTATGCGTCAACGAACTATAGTTTGCCCATTAATTCAAAATGATGGCTGTTATCTGCTGTGCAAAATGGCCGACAACCGCGGCGTATTTCCCGGTCAGTGGGCGCTGTCGGGCGGCGGGGTCGAGCCAGGCGAACGCATTGAAGAGGCGCTGCGTCGGGAGGTTCGGGAAGAACTCGGCGAACAACTGATTCTGAGCGATATTACGCCGTGGACCTTCCGCGACGATATCCGTGTTAAAACGTACGCTGATGGCAGACAAGAAGAGATTTATATGATTTATCTCATCTTCGACTGTGTTTCCGCTAATCGCGATATATGTATTAACGACGAATTTCAGGACTACGCCTGGGTCAAGCCAGAAGAACTGGCGCTGTATGATTTGAATGTAGCGACACGCCACACATTAGCATTGAAAGGGTTATTATAATGACGACAGCCGCTTCAGGCTGTCTTTACGCTTTTAACATGCCGGCTAGCCGGGAACAAATTCACCATCTAAAAAGAGTTTTCCGTTTTCCGCATGCATAACGAGCGCATCAAGATAGTCCGGATCAAACTTTACGCCGCGCTTATTTTTTGCAATATACGTCAAACAATGATTATGGGTAAAAATGACTATATTTTTATTCTGCGACTTTTTCAGCAACGTATTGATTGAAGCATAAATACCGCTGCCGCAATCCATCATTTTTTTATCCACCGTAAGCGACCTGCCCGCAGAAAACCAGGTTGCCGACTGGATGGTGCGCACCGTATTACTGGAATAGAGATTGTAATTTTGTATATCGGCACTAAAGGCTTTACCCAGCGCTCTGGCGTCTTGCGCACCGTTGACCGTAATCCCCGTGCTGTCTGACAGGCAGGTATTATCGGAACGATCGCACCGCTCGGCATGGCGGAATAACACGACTACCGGATGCTGTTTCGCCAGCGCCGCCAGCGCTTTACCGTTAATCTGCGGTAGACCGTTACCACTCCAGGCATGTTGTGAGGTCAACCCGGCGATAATAACCAACGCCCCCGCCAGAGTCGCGAGATAGCGTTTGTTTTTAATAAAGCGTAGGGTAAATGCCAGCACATTAACCTCTCAGGCAGACAGTGCAGCTAACTTAATAGCAATACGATTAAAATGAAATTCCGCAACGGAAGACCAGGCCAGAAACATAAAAACAGCTTTTGGGCATGCATAAAATGCCTTAAACTTTCGGCGAAAGCAAAGCATAATTCCGTTAAAAATTATCTTTTTACTTCACCTTAATTTCTTAATGTTAATTTAATATTCATCCAGTAGGGTTCAGTTAAATGCGTTAAAAAATAAGCCCTTTTCTATTCCCGAAATATTTGAAAAGCGGCTTTCAATGGCTGAAGGAAAAATGATGTCGGACTTTTTGCCTTTCTCTCGTCCGGCGATGGGCGCGGAAGAGCTCGCTGCCGTTAAGACCGTACTGGACTCAGGTTGGATAACAACCGGCCCGAAAAATCAGGAACTGGAAGCGGAGTTTTGTCGGCTAACAGGCAATCAATATGCCGTTGCCGTCAGTTCAGCCACTGCCGGTATGCACATCGCGTTGATGGCGCTGGGCATTGGTGAAGGCGACGAGGTCATTACACCGTCAATGACGTGGGTTTCTACGCTAAATATGATCGTTTTACTCGGCGCGAACCCCGTCATGGTCGATGTCGATCGCGATACGCTGATGGTCACGCCTGAACATATTGAAGCCGCGATTACGCCACAAACAAAAGCAATTATCCCCGTCCACTACGCTGGCGCGCCCGCCGATCTGGACGCTATTTACGCTCTTGGCGAGCGTTATGGCATTCCGGTGATTGAAGACGCGGCGCACGCGACAGGAACCAGCTACAAAGGTCGCCACATTGGTGCCCGGGGCACCGCGATTTTCTCCTTCCACGCCATTAAGAACATTACCTGCGCTGAAGGCGGTATCGTCGTCACGGATAACCCGCAATTCGCCGATAAACTGCGCAGTCTCAAGTTTCACGGGCTTGGCGTTGATGCCTGGGATCGACAGAGCGGAGGACGCGCGCCACAAGCGGAAGTCCTGGCGCCGGGCTACAAATATAATTTGCCCGACCTCAACGCCGCTATCGCGCTTGCCCAGTTACAGAAACTGGATGCGCTTAACGCTCGCCGCGCCGCCATCGCAGCGCAGTACCACCAGGCAATGGCAGACCTGCCTTTTCAGCCTCTGAGCCTTCCGGCGTGGGAACATATTCACGCCTGGCATTTATTCATTATCCGGGTCGATGAAACCCGCTGCGGTATTACCCGGGATGCTCTGATGGCATCGCTGAAAACGAAAGGCATCGGCACAGGACTGCATTTCCGCGCCGCGCATACGCAAAAATATTATCGCGAACGTTTCCCAACGCTCACGCTGCCTGACACCGAGTGGAACAGCGAGCGGATCTGCTCACTGCCGCTCTTCCCGGACATGACCGAGAGTGACTTTGATCGGGTCATTACCGCCCTTCATCAGATAGCAGGACAATAAGCATGTTTGACGCCGCCCCCATAAAAAAAGTCTCGGTGGTTATTCCTGTCTATAACGAACAGGAAAGCCTGCCGGAATTAATAAGACGCACCACCACCGCCTGCGAGAGCCTGGGCAAAGCGTGGGAGATTTTATTGATAGATGATGGTAGCAGCGATAGCTCGGCGGAGCTGATGGTTAAGGCGTCCCAGGAGGCCGATAGCCATATCATCTCTATTTTACTCAACCGTAATTACGGTCAACATGCAGCGATTATGGCGGGGTTTAGCCATGTAAGCGGCGATCTTATCATTACGCTGGATGCCGATCTGCAAAACCCGCCGGAAGAGATCCCACGCCTGGTGGCGAAAGCCGATGAAGGGTTCGATGTGGTAGGCACCGTGCGACAGAACCGACAAGACAGCCTGTTTCGCAAATCGGCGTCAAAAATCATTAATCTGCTGATCCAGCGCACAACGGGCAAAGCGATGGGCGATTACGGCTGCATGTTACGCGCCTATCGCCGCCCTATTATCGATACTATGTTGCGCTGCCATGAACGCAGCACCTTTATCCCTATTCTGGCCAACATTTTCGCTCGTCGTGCTACCGAGATCCCGGTGCATCACGCTGAACGTGAATTTGGCGACTCTAAATACAGTTTTATGCGTCTCATTAACCTGATGTATGACCTGGTGACCTGCCTGACGACGACGCCTCTGCGCCTGTTGAGCCTGCTGGGCAGTGTTATCGCCATCGGCGGATTTAGCCTGTCGGTATTGCTTATTGTACTTCGCCTGGCGCTGGGACCGCAGTGGGCGGCGGAAGGCGTATTTATGCTCTTTGCCGTCCTGTTTACCTTCATCGGCGCGCAATTCATCGGCATGGGACTGCTGGGCGAATACATCGGTCGCATTTATAACGATGTCCGCGCCCGCCCCCGCTATTTTGTTCAACAAGTTATCTACCCGGAAAGCACGCCGTTTACTGAGGAAAGTCACCAATGAAAGCCGTTATTTTTGCCTATCACGATATGGGATGTCAGGGTGTGCAGGCCGTACTGGATGCCGGGTATGAGATTGCCGCGATTTTCACTCATGCCGACAATCCTGCGGAAAACACCTTTTTTGGCTCCGTCTCCCGGCTGGCGGCAGAATTAGGGATTCCGGTTTATGCGCCGGATAACGTAAACCATCCTATCTGGGTCGACCGCATCGCTGAACTTGCGCCGGATATTATTTTTTCGTTCTATTACCGCAACCTGTTAAGCGAAGAAATTCTGCACCTCGCCCCGGCTGGCGCGTTCAATCTGCACGGTTCTCTATTGCCTGCCTATCGTGGCCGTGCGCCGCTAAACTGGGTTCTGGTTAACGGCGAAAGCGAAACGGGCGTAACGCTGCATCGTATGGTCAAACGTGCCGACGCCGGAGAGATTGTCGCCAGTCAACGCGTTGCTATTGCGCAGGACGATGTTGCGCTTACCCTGCATCATAAGCTATGTCAGGCCGCGCGCCAGTTGCTTAATAGCATCCTGCCCACCATGAAATGCGGCGATATACCTTCTGTTCCCCAGCGAGAGTCTGACGCTACATATTATGGTCGCCGCAGGCCGGAAGATGGCCTTATCGACTGGCACAAACCGGTTTCCACGGTGCATAACCTGGTGCGGGCGGTAGCCGCCCCCTGGCCCGGCGCGTTCAGCTATAACGGCTCGCAAAAATTCACTATCTGGTCTTCCCGAATTTGTCCGGATGCGCAGGGCGCGCTTCCCGGCTCGGTAATTTCGGTCTCTCCGCTGCGGGTCGCCTGCGCCGATGGCGCGCTGGAGATTATTACCGGCCAGGCCGGAGACGGCATTACTGTACAGGGCTCGCAGCTTGCACAGACGCTTGGTCTGGTGGCGGGCGCGCGTTTGAACCGTCCACCAGCGACCAGCGGTAAACGTCGCATTCGCGTTCTCATCCTCGGCGTCAACGGTTTTATCGGCAATCATTTGACCGAACGGTTACTGAATGAAGAGAATTACGAGGTCTACGGTATGGATATCGGCAGCAACGCCATTAGCCGATTCCTGCTCCACCCTCGCTTTCATTTCGTGGAGGGAGATATCAGCATCCACTCAGAATGGATCGAATACCATGTCAAAAAATGCGATGTCGTACTGCCGCTGGTAGCAATTGCTACCCCGATTGAATACACCCGCAACCCGCTGCGCGTCTTTGAACTTGATTTTGAAGAAAACCTGCGGATTATCCGTTATTGCGTGAAATACCGTAAACGCGTGGTTTTCCCGTCTACCTCTGAAGTGTACGGCATGTGTACGGACGCCTCTTTTGACGAGGATAAATCGAATCTGATCGTCGGTCCGGTGAATAAGCCACGCTGGATTTACTCCGTTTCCAAACAGCTTCTCGACCGGGTGATTTGGGCTTATGGCGAAAAAGAGGGATTGCGCTTCACGCTTTTCCGTCCCTTTAACTGGATGGGGCCGCGGCTGGATAGCCTGAACGCGGCGCGTATCGGCAGTTCACGCGCGATAACGCAGTTGATTCTGAACCTGGTAGAAGGGACGCCGATAAAGCTTATCGACGGCGGTCAGCAGAAGCGCTGTTTCACCGATATTCGTGACGGGATCGAAGCCTTATTCCGCATTATTGTGAATGATGGCGATCGGTGCGATGGCAAAATCATTAATATCGGCAACCCTGACAACGAAGCCAGTATTCAGGAACTGGCGACGCTGTTGCTCGACAGTTTTGATAAGCATCCGCTGCGCTGCCATTTCCCACCGTTTGCCGGTTTCCAGGTCGTCGAAAGCCGTAGTTATTACGGCAAGGGTTATCAGGATGTCGCACACCGGAAACCCAGTATCGACAATGCCAGGCGCTGTCTGGACTGGGAACCGTCTATTGCGATGCGGGATACGGTTGAAGAAACGCTGGACTTCTTTTTGCGCAGCGTAGATATCGCGGAACGCGCATCATGACGAAAGTCGGTTTACGCATTGATGTTGATACCTTGCGAGGAACGCGTGAAGGTGTTCCCCGGCTGCTGGAGACATTGCATCGCCACGGCGTTCAGGCCAGCTTTTTCTTCAGCGTCGGGCCGGACAATATGGGACGCCATCTTTGGCGTCTGATAAAACCGCGATTTTTATGGAAAATGCTACGTTCAAACGCCGCCTCGCTCTACGGCTGGGATATCCTGCTGGCCGGTACCGCCTGGCCGGGAAAAAATATCGGCAACGCCAATGCCGGGATTATTCGTGAAACGGCAACATACCATGAGACGGGACTACATGCCTGGGATCACCATGCATGGCAGACTCACAGCGGCCACTGGAGTATTCGTCAGCTTGAAGAAGATATCGCGCGCGGCATAACGGCGCTTGAGGCCATTATCGGAAAACCCGTCACCTGCTCAGCTGCGGCCGGCTGGCGAGCGGATGGGCGCGTTGTTCGTGCGAAAGAGCCGTTCAACCTGCGGTATAACAGCGATTGCCGTGGAACCACCTTATTCCGTCCGCTACTGATGCCGGGCCAGACCGGGACGCCGCAAATCCCCGTTACCTTACCCACGTGGGATGAGGTTATCGGCCCCGCCGTTCAGGCGCAGTCGTTCAATACCTGGATTATCTCTCGTATGTTGCAGGACAAAGGCACGCCGGTATATACCATCCATGCGGAAGTCGAAGGCATTGTCCATCAGCCGCTGTTTGAAGATTTGCTCGTTCGTGCACGTGACGCGGGGATCACCTTTTGTCCTCTGGGCGAACTGCTGCCGACATCGCCTGAGTCTCTGCCGTTGGGGCAAATTGTACGTGGACACATCCCTGGCCGTGAAGGTTGGCTGGGGTGTCAACAGGCCGCGAGCGCCTCATGATGAAATCGATACGCTATTATCTGGCTTTCGCCGCGTTTATCGCGCTCTACTATGTTATTCCTGTCAATAGCCGTCTGCTCTGGCAGCCGGATGAAACGCGCTATGCCGAAATAAGTCGGGAGATGCTGGCGTCTGGCGACTGGATCGTGCCGCATTTTCTGGGATTACGTTATTTCGAAAAACCGATAGCCGGTTACTGGATAAACAGTCTGGGTCAGTGGCTTTTTGGCGCTACCAATTTTGGCGTGCGGGCCGGCGCTATTTTAACGACATTGCTGGCCGCAGCGCTGGTGGCGTGGCTGACGTTCCGCTTATGGCGGGATAAACGTACTGCGTTGCTCGCCTCCGTTATATTTCTCTCCCTCTTTGCCGTTTACAGTATCGGGACGTATGCGGTACTCGACCCGATGATCGCCCTTTGGCTTACGGCCGGGATGTGTTGTTTCTGGCAGGGGATGCAGGCCACGACCCGAACGGGCAAGATTGGGATTTTTTTGCTACTGGGTGCAACCTGCGGTCTGGGTGTATTAACTAAAGGCTTCCTCGCCCTGGCCGTACCGGTAGTGAGCGTGCTGCCGTGGGTCATTGTCCAGAAACGCTGGAAGGACTTTTTGCTTTACGGCTGGCTGGCGGTCTTGAGCTGCTTTGTGGTTGTCCTTCCCTGGGCGATCGCCATTGCGCGACGCGAAGCCGATTTCTGGCATTACTTTTTCTGGGTGGAGCATATCCAGCGATTCGCCATGAGCGATGCCCAGCATAAAGCCCCTTTCTGGTACTATCTGCCGGTACTGCTCGCGGGAAGTTTACCGTGGCTGGGATTACTGCCTGGCGCGCTTAAACTGGGCTGGCGCGAGCGAAACGGCGCATTCTATTTGCTCGGATGGACGATCATGCCGCTTCTCTTTTTCAGCATTGCGAAAGGGAAACTGCCCACCTATGTTCTTTCCTGTTTCGCACCGATAGCGATACTCATGGCGCGCTTCGTCCTGCATAACGTAAAAGAAGGCGTCGCCGCGCTACGTGTCAACGGCGGGATCAACCTGGTGTTCGGGTTAGTCGGGATCGTCGCGGCGTTTGTCGTCTCCTCATGGGGCCCGCTGAAATCGCCGGTGTGGACGCATATCGAAACCTATAAAGTTTTTTGCGTCTGGGGCGTCTTTACTGTTTGGGCGTTTGTGGGCTGGTATAGCCTCTGTCATAGCCAAAAATACCTATTACCCGCGTTTTGTCCGCTGGGACTGGCGCTGCTGTTCGGCTTTTCCGTCCCCGACAGGGTGATGGAGTCCAAACAGCCCCAGTTTTTTGTCGAAATGACCCAGGCGCCTTTGGCATCAAGCCGCTATATTCTTGTCGACAACGTGGGCGTCGCCGCCGGGCTGGCCTGGAGTCTGAAACGAGACGATATTATGCTCTACGGACACGCGGGCGAACTCAGGTATGGTCTTAGCTATCCTGATGTGCAGGATAAATTCGTTAAAGCCGACGATTTTAACGCCTGGCTCAACCAGCATCGTCAGGAGGGCATTATTACGCTAGTACTTTCAATAGCCAAAGATGAAGACATCAGCGCTCTTTCCCTTCCCCCTGCGGACAATATTGATTATCAGGGGCGTCTGGTGTTAATTCAGTATCGGCCTAAATGATCGGCGTCGTTCTGGTGCTTGCCAGTCTGCTCAGCGTTGGCGGTCAGCTCTGCCAGAAGCAAGCGACACGGCCATTGACGACAGGCGGACGCCGCCGCCACCTGATGCTGTGGCTGGGCCTGGCGCTGATATGCATGGGTGCAGCGATGGTGCTGTGGCTGCTGGTGCTACAAACCCTGCCGGTGGGAATTGCTTACCCGATGTTGAGTCTGAATTTTGTCTGGGTCACGTTGGCGGCATGGAAAATCTGGCATGAACAGGTTCCGCCCCGCCACTGGTTGGGCGTCGCATTGATTATCAGCGGCATTATCATTCTGGGGAGTGCGGCATAATGGGCGTAATGTGGGGACTGATAAGCGTTGCGATTGCCTCCCTCGCCCAGTTGAGTTTAGGATTCGCCATGATGCGGCTGCCATCGATAGCGCATCCACTGGCGTTTATTTCCGGACTGGGCGCATTTAATGCCGCGACCCTGGCGCTATTCGCCGGTTTGGCGGGGTATCTGGTTTCCGTCTTCTGCTGGCAGAAAACATTACACACGCTCGCGCTCAGCAAAGCCTATGCGCTGCTGAGTCTCAGCTATGTGCTTGTCTGGGTAGCCTCAATGCTGTTACCCGGTTTGCAAGGCGCCTTCAGCCTAAAAGCGATGCTCGGCGTATTGTGTATTATGGCGGGGGTAATGCTGATTTTTCTGCCCGCCAGATCATGAAGGCTTGCGCGTCAACCGCTGCCATTCGTCGCAGGAATAACAGCGTGCATCAACGATTTTTAAGGTCTGGTGTTTTTCCCGATTAATACAATACTGCGCATCCTGTAAAGGCGACAGGATATCGCCGGGACTCAGTAATATCATGGAATTCGCCTCGGCGATCATTTTTAGCGAACCGCCGCTATCGCACAGCACCAGAACATGGCACGCCCTCTTTTTGACATAATGCGATTTCTTAACCAACCATTCCATAGCGCCCCCGTTTCACGCTGATTGTTCATAACACGTTACACATCAACGGATAAACAAAACGGCAATAGCGATGGAATGGTTGTATATTAACCTAACATTAATTTTTACAGCTCTCACACACCCACTGCTGGAGCGCACGGCGAGATATTTTAATCCCTCCGTTTTTCAGTTCTGACGGCAGCGTTAGCCAGCGAACCGGCTGCTGAAAACGCGCCAGCTTATCACGGACCCATTCAGCGAGGTTCACGTCTCCGGCCTGCGATGCATACTCCACAACCGCAACGGGACGATGACCAAACTCTTTATCTTCTACCGGCACGACGAAGGCTTGTTGCACCAGCGGATGCGCGTTAATAACGCGTTCGACTTCCTCCGGCTGAATGCCTTCGCCGCCGCTAAAGAACAGGTTGTCCAGCCGCCCGGCGATGGTTAGCCTGCCGTGGTTCAGCTCGCCGCGATCGCGCGTGGCAAACCAGCCCTCGTCATTAACCAGCGGGATCAGCTTGCCATCACGCCAGTAACCTTCTGCCATACT
The DNA here is from genome assembly GCF_020268625.1 of Salmonella sp. JXY0409-18. Lineage (NCBI taxonomy): Bacteria > Pseudomonadati > Pseudomonadota > Gammaproteobacteria > Enterobacterales > Enterobacteriaceae > Salmonella > Salmonella sp. JXY0409-18. Next base: position 1,507,532 of record NZ_CP084216.1, on the reverse strand, counting down.
GGCGGCACGCAGCCAGACGTCATTATCGACGATTCTGATCTCTCTGCCGGGGAGCGGCGCGCCCACATCATCCGAACCATCGGCCTCTTTGGCGCATACCGTAGACGCGAACTCCGTGAGCCCATACCCGCACCAGCAGCGAATCCCTTGTTTGCTGGCCTGGTCGGTGAGTTCAACCGGAATCACCGCGCCGCCGAGCAAAACGGCTTTTAGCGTCACCGCCGCCCGATTCGCCAGCAACCGCCATAGCTGCGTCGGCACCAGCGAAGCATGAGTACACCCTGCCAGCATCTGCTCCAGCGGTTGCTTATCGCGTACCGTCATGCGCGCCCCGGCGAAGAGCCAACGCCACATAATACCCTGCCCGGATACATGAAACAGCGGCAGCGATAGCAGCCAGTCATCCTGAGGGCCAAACGGCATTAGCGAAAGCACCCCCTGCGCGCTGGCAAGATGCGCCTGGCACGTATGTACAGCCGCTTTTGGCAATCCTGTGGAACCCGATGTCAGCGTCATAGAAACCAGACGCTGCGGTTGCCAGGCCACGGCATACGCCGCTGTACTCTTTTGTATCTGCAACGCGGTTAACCCGGAAAATACGTTTTCGCCTTCCAGTGTCAGCGCAAAACGCAGCGTTAACTCCGGTAACAGCGCCTCCAGCAACGTCTGGGGCAACTGCGGGTTGACGGGCAGAACCCGCGCGCCGCACTGCATCAGCGCAAGCCATGCCAACAGAGTGCGCGGCTGATTCCCGGCGCGCAGCAGGACACCGTCGCCCTCCCGTACGCCCTGCGCGGCAAACCCATCCGCCAGCGCATCAATACGCTCACAGAGGGCGCGCCAGCTTAGCACTTCATCGTTCAGGCGCAGAGCGGGCGCCTGACTGCGAACCTGACGCCAGTGGCGCCACGGCCAGTCCGTGAATGTCATAACAGTCGTTCCAGCTCATCACGCTTCAGACAAGGCAACGCGCTACCAGGCCAGGGGCGAACCTGTTGCGCCTGCATCAGATGCAAGGTATCCAGTCCAGGCAGCGTTCCCGGCGTCAACCAGGCGGCAATCCGCGCCAGTTGCGTCAGGCCGAGGCTGGACTCGATCGAAGAGCTGATGACCGCCGTCAGTCCCAACGCATGGGCGGCGGCGACTTGCTCACGCACTTTATCAAGCGATCCGGTCAGCGTAGGTTTGATAACCACAGCCTTGACGCCCTCTTCGGCTTCAAAGGTGAAATCCGCTTCGCGCAGACTTTCGTCCCAGGCAATCGCGATACCGGTTTCACGGGCAAAGGCGCGGGAATCATCCCGCGCCTTACACGGTTCTTCGAGAAAGGCGATACGAGCGCGGTAGTCCGGATTAACATACTTTGCGAACTGTTGGGCTTTTAGCGGCGTCCAGGCGCGATTCGCATCCAGACGCAGATGCAGATCCGGGATCGCCTCCAGCAGCAAATTAACCACCATGCCGTCACGTACCGCTTCATAGAGACCCACTTTGACCTTAGCGATTTTCTCACCGGGCATATCGGCAAGCCGCAGCACCAAATCGTCAGGATCGCCAGTGCATAACGGCGCGGCGCGATAGTCCGCCGCCTCCGGCAAGACGCCAGTCAGTTCCGCCAGCGCGCAGCTTGCACCAAACGCGACCGAAGGCATCTCCGGTAATCCCTCGCTCCCCTGAAGCCAGTCGTTCACCCATGTCAGGAGCGCCGTCTGCGCCTCTTCCCACGTTTCCTGACTGAACCCCGGCAGCGGAGAGATCTCTCCCCACCCTTCACGCTCGCCGTCACGCAGACAAACATACAGCCCGTCGCGAGTTTTTAACCGCCTGTCGCGCAGAACCACCCCCGCGTCCATGGGGATCTGCCAGCGGTATACCTGCGCGCTACGCATTATGGGTTCCGTTTGAATTTGCTGAAGTCAGGCTGACGCTTCTGGTTAAAGGCGTTACGGCCTTCCTGCCCTTCTTCGGTCATGTAGAACAGCATGGTAGCGTTGCCCGCCAGCTCCTGTAGACCCGCCTGACCGTCACAATCGGCATTCAGCGCCGCTTTCAGGCAACGCAGCGCCATCGGACTGTTTTGCAACATTTCGCGGCACCAGCGCACGGTCTCTTTTTCCAGATCCGCCAGCGGAACCACGGTGTTGACCAGGCCCATATCCAGCGCCTGTTGCGCATCGTACTGGCGGCACAGGAACCAGATTTCACGCGCTTTCTTCTGACCAACGATACGCGCCATATATGAAGCGCCCCAGCCGCCGTCAAAGGAGCCGACTTTCGGACCGGTCTGGCCGAAGATGGCGTTTTCCGCCGCGATGGTCAGGTCGCACATCATGTGCAGCACATGACCACCGCCGATGGAATACCCCGCGACCATCGCGACAACCGGTTTTGGACAGGTGCGAATCTGGCGCTGGAAATCCAGCACGTTCAGGTGATGCACGCCGGAGTCATCCTGATAACCGCCGTAATCGCCGCGCACCTTCTGGTCGCCGCCCGCGCAAAACGCTTTATCGCCTTCGCCGGTCAGAATAATCACGCCCACGTTGTCGTCGTAACGGGCATCCGCCAGCGCCTGAATCATCTCTTTGACGGTCAACGGACGAAATGCATTGCGCACCTGCGGACGATTAATAGTGATTTTTGCAATACCGTCGGTGGATTTTTCATAACGAATGTCGGTGTAACCCTCCGAGCAGTCGTGCCATTCTACCGGTGCGTAAAGCATTGTTTCATCAGGATAGATCATAGTGTGTCCTTTAGTCAGAGACGCAGAATCTGAGCCAGACTGTCTACCACGCCAGCGGGGTTTTCCCGATGCGCGTTGTGTCCGGCGTTACGAATAACATGGCATGTCGCCGCCACTTCCTGCGCCAGGGCGCGGAATTTGCTGTCGCGTTCGCCACATAAATAATAAAACGGAAATGCCAGCGCGTTGAGCGCCTCGCGTAAATCCGGCTGGGCGGCAAGCGATGTCGCCTCCAGCATCGCAGCCAGCGTTTCGCCGTTATTCTGGCTACGCAGCGCCGTCAGCGCCTGCCTTTGCTGCGCCGTCAGCGAGGCGAACACCGGCTGCTGATACCAGTCGTGAAAAACCTCAGTCAGGGGTTCACGACGAAAACGCTCTGCCCAGCGCCCGTCGGACAATCGTCTTTCAGCGCGCGCCTGTTCATTTTGCAGCCCCGGATGACCGCCTTCGACCACCAGGCCGCACAGGCCTGGTATTCCCTGGCAGGCTGCCATCATCGCCACCCGGCCTCCAAGAGAGTATCCCACCAACCAGAACTTTAGTATGTTGTAACTAATTAACGTAGCGCGCAGTAATCTGATGACATCGGCAAATCCGCCGACCGGAATAGCCGCAGATCCGCCATGTCCCGGTAAGTCAATATAGAGCCGCGAACAGCCGTGAAACTGTTCGCCAACCGGCTGCCATTCACGGCAATCGCCAGAAAAACCGTGCAGGAAAACCAGCGAGGGCGCCCCAGGCTGTCCGGGCATGTGCTGCGCGTGCAACATCATAGATGGCTTACCTGAGCCAAAAGTTGCTGCAACGTCTGCGCGCCGTCCGTATCGTTTACCACCAGCTCAATCACCGTCGTCGCCGGGGTTCGCCACGCGCCAGCCAGCGCAGACTCCAGTTCTTCCCAGTTTTCCGGGCGATGATAGCGCAGGTTAAACATGGCGGCCGCATGGTCAAAATGGACGTTTTGCGGCATCAAATAAAAGCGCTCACGTTTGCTTTGCGGCGTCGGCAGCAGGGAAAAGATCTGCCCGCCGTTATTGTTGACCACAATCAACACAAACGGCGCGGATACCTGACGTAGTAACGCCAGCGCGTTAAGATCGTACAGCGCGGATAAATCGCCGACGATAGCCAGCGTCGATTTGGCGCTGGCGCGCTGCACGCCCGCCGCTGTGGAAAGCAGGCCGTCAATGCCGCTCGCCCCGCGATTGCTGTATACCGGATAGCCAGCCGGCAACTGCGACAGCGCGTCGATCAGACGCACCACCAGACTATTGCCCACGAACAATTGCCCCTGCTCCGGCAGATAGTCGCGGATACGGTGCGCCAGCTGTGCTTCGCCAAAGGTGTCTCGCTGCGCGACCACCCGTTGCCACGCCAGTTCCGCCAGACGCGGGATCTCTACACACCACGGTTTACGTTTTTCCGCCGGATGCATCTCCAGCCAGTCGGCGATTTTCGCTATCAGTCTGCGTCCACGATGGTGCGCCGGGTCCAGACGACCTTCAATATTGTCGATTACCCAATACTCTTCCGGCTCGCAGGTTGCCTGCCATTGCAGTAAGCGTTTTCCGGTAAGGCTACTGCCAAGCTGGACGACAATTTGCGCCTGCTGCAGTTCGGTCACCGCTTTGGCGTTGCCGAGCCACAGGTCGGCGCACGGCAGCGGCTGCCCGGTTTGCGACAATACGTCGCCAATTAATGGCCATCCCAGAGTTTGCGCCCACTGCGCCACTTTTTTGCCTTCTTCCGCGCTCATACGCCCGGCGACGACGACGCCGCGTTTTTGTCGCCAGAAGAACCAGTCGCGCTGTTTGTCGCTTGCCAGTCGACGCGCTTCGCGCAGCCAGGGTTTTTCATCCTGCCACCAGTCGCCGAGACGCTGCTGCCAGACCAGGCCGGTGTCATTCATATCGCCATACAGCGGTTCGGCAAAAGGACAGTTAATGTGCAGAGCGCCCGCATGAAGCATGGCGAGCGCATTATCGATGGTCGACACCAGCCAGCGCGCCGGAATATCCTGCGTGGGACGCGGCAACGACAGAGTTTGGGAGGGGTGCGAGGAAAACATCCCCGCCTGACGGATCGCCTGGTTGGCGCCGCAGTCAATCAGCTCCGGCGGGCGATCGGCGGTAAGTAAAATAAGCTTCTCGCCCGTCAGCCCCGCCTCAATCAAGGCCGGATAGAGGTTCGCCACGGCGGTACCTGAAGTGACAATAACGGCAACAGGCTGTTGGCTGACTTTCGCCAGCCCTAACGCCAGATGACCAAGCCCACGCTCATCAAAGTGCGTATGGTGAATAAAAGCAGGATTCTCTGCCGCCGCCAACGTGAGCGGCGTGGAACGGGAACCAGGGGCGATACAAACATGCCTGACGCCATGACGGGTTAAGGCTTCCAGGATGACCGCCGCCCAGCGCCGGTTAAATGCACTTACTGACATGAGTTTGTCCGGTATCAATCATTGGGACTAAGTATAAAGAGCTGCAAAAATGGATTATTGATATGGGTCGGGAATATGTGACTCATTACACATCCATCTGCAATAAGGTACGTAACCCGGCCGCTTTATTATCTATTTCCTGCCATTCCTGTTCCGGATCGGAGCCGCGGACGATTCCCGCGCCGGCATACAATCGCACCACATTGGCCGTCACTTTGGCTGAACGTAACGTCACGCAAAACTCACTTTGCCGCGTGGAGAGATAGCCTGCCGACCCGGCATACCATTCACGTTCGAACGGCTCATGTTGTTCTATAAAACAACGCGCGGGTTCACGAGGGATCCCCGCGACCGCTGCGGTAGGCTGTAACTGGTGCAGGCAGAGCGTGTCGTCCGCCTGATTAAGCGCCGTCCAGATACAGCGGCGCAAATGCTGTACCTTGCGCAGTCTGAGCACCTGCGGCGGCAGCACATCCAGCGAGTGGGTGCAGTTTTGCAGTCGCTGGCAGATGTCTTCGACAACCAGCATATTTTCTCGCTGGTTTTTATCGTCTTTCATTAACCATTCGCCAAGCTGCCAGGCTTTATGGTTATCCGGATGGTTCGCCACCGTCCCGGCCAGCGCTTCGGTACGTAGCGCCGTTTCACGCCGCCGCCAGAGCCGCTCCGGCGATGATCCCAGAAAGGCGGTATCGGCGGAAAAGGCCATAAAAAAGTGGTAGCAGTTGAGATTTAAACGACGACTGGACGCCATCATCGCGGCGGCATTGACCGGACGGGAGAATTGTAAGTCGGTGGCCCGCGCCAGCACAACTTTATCAAACGCCTCTTGCGCAATGGTGTGGGTGGCCTGCTGAATCAGCTTCACCCAACCGTCTTTGTCCGGCCAGTGCTGTTCGCTCGTGAGCGAAAGGCGCAGCGCCGGAACAGGCTTAATACCGACCAGAGAAGCGAGAAACGCTTTCGCCTGGCGCGCATCATCGCGTAGCGAAACGTCACTGTGCAGATGTAAGCGTAAGGTCGCCGTACCACCGCTACGTCGCCACTCCAGCCGCGGCAGCAATAAGTAGCCCTCTTTCGGCTCGAACGCATTCAGCCCCCAAATACGCAGGTCAGGCTGCGCGTGCTGACGTAAAAACCGTTGCGCCAGATCGAGCGATGAAAAGACGGTGATTGCCCCGAGAACGGCAGCTTCTTCGTCGCCATTGCGCTGTTGCCAGTAGAATTGCGGAAAGGATGACTGGCTGGCCAGCCAGCTCAATGCATCGAAGGCATCGTTTAAAGGGAAAGGCGCATCGAAAACGCAAAGCCCTGGCGTCGCCGGTATCTCTTGCGATAGCTGACGCGTCAGATTTTCCAGCGCAGTAGTAATAGAATGCACGCGGACCCTCCCTGTTAAAAACCCCACATTATACGGGGTACTGCCCTAAAAAAGCAGTACCTCATTTAGGGAGGGTTGCAATTCTGTTCAGTGGGGGGATTTAGCGCCGCGCCAGCAGCAGTCCAAGTACCAGTCCTACCGCCGCGCCTACGCCAATACCCTGCCAGGGTTTTTCATGAACGTAGTCATCCGCTTTATAAACGGCCTGCTTTGCCCGGTAATAATAGCTATCCGACGCATGGCTTACGCGGTTTTTCACCTCTTCCAGCGCTTGTTCCGCGCGGGCTTTCAGCTCAATGTATTTTTGATCGGCGGGATCGCCTGAGGAACGTAAAACCTCTTCCAGCGTTTCGCTGAGCAAAGTCAGATCATCATCAACACGTGATTCACCAAATTGATATGACATTCTCATTCTCCGTTGTGTTAACACCTGCTCCTAACTATAGTCAACGGTTTCGGTTTATGCCTGATGAACCTCCCGCGCCATTCCCCGGTGCGGAATGCCATCTTCGTCATAAACATCGGTGACCGGAATAAAACCAAACCGCGCGTAAAAAGGTTGCAGATGCGCCTGCGCCCCCAGATATAGCGGCTTATCCGGCCAGTGCCGCCCACAAGATTCCAGCGTTTTCGCCATTAATTGCTGGCCCAGTTTCGCCCCTCGCCAGGCATCGCTGACGATCACCCGGCCAATGACAACCGGGTCTGATTCGTTATCGCTTTTCAGAATCCTCGCATACGCCACCAGCTCATCCTGACGCCAGCCCAGAATATGCCGATTGTCGCCGACTAAATCATCGCCATCCACATCCAGGTAAGGACAGCGCTGTTCTACCACAAAGACCGCGCAGCGCAATTTGAGTAACGCGTAAAGTTGAGGAACGGTAAGTTCGCTATGGTGGAGATCCTGCCAGTCAATCATGATGCGCTCCTGTGTTGTGGTAATCTTGGGTTAAACGATAACCAAACGTGTATGGACAAGATGGAATTAATTTTTTTAGGTACGTCCGCAGGCGTTCCCACGCGCTCACGCAATGTAACGGCAATTTTATTACATCTGCAACATCCAACGCAGCCGGGAGTATGGCTTTTTGATTGCGGCGAAGGGACACAGCATCAAATGCTTAATACCGCGTTTCATCCCGGTAAGCTTGAGCGCATTTTTATCAGCCATCTTCACGGAGATCATCTGTTTGGCCTGCCGGGTCTGCTATGCAGCCGGTCGATGGCGGGGAATCCCCATCCGCTAACCGTATACGGGCCTCAAGGCGTGCGTGAGTTTATTGCAACCACACTGCGCCTTAGCGGTTCATGGACCGATTTTCCGTTGCAAATTGAAGAAATTAGCGCAGGCGATATTCTTGACGACGGTCTGCGTAAAGTGACCGCGTTCAGGCTGGAGCATCCACTGGAGTGCTACGGATATCGCGTTGTTGAACATGACAAGCCTGGCGCGCTGAATGCCAGGGCGTTAAAAGCCGCAGGCGTTACGCCCGGCCCGCTGTTTCAGGCGTTGAAGGCAGGAAAAACCGTCACGCTTGCCGATGGAAGGCAGATCAATGGCGCCGACTACCTTGCTCCCGCCGTGGCCGGGAAATCAGTGGCGATTTTCGGCGATACCGCGCCCTGCGAGGCCGCCCTCGCGCTGGCGCAAGGCGTGGATGTGATGGTACATGAAACCACGCTGGATGCGTCAATGGAGGAGAAAGCCAACGCTCGCGGACACAGCTCCACCCGTCAAACCGCGACGCTGGCGCGGGAAGCTGACGTCGGTCGGCTGATCATGACCCATATTAGCTCACGCTATGACGATAAAGGCTGTCAGCGCTTACTGGCGGAATGCCGCGCTATTTTCCCGGCGACGGAGCTGGCTTACGATTTTTCTGTTTTCCCGGTTTAGCGCTCCATTTTTTGTCCTCATTGCCGATAACACTAAAAAAGGCAGGCTTTCATAATGAGGTGAGGATGGACAATTTTCAGAAAGATATTGATGACAGGGCCAATTTAACCCTGTCAAACCGTTTTGAGCTGCTGTTATTCCGTCTTGGTACATCGCTGCATGAACAGAAGTCAGAGCTGTTCGGCATCAATGTATTTAAGCTGCGCGAAATCGTACCGATGCCCGCCTTTACGCGCCCGGCAGGCATGAAAGCGCCGCTATTGGGCATGGTCAATATTCGGGATCAGGTCATTCCGGTGATTGATTTGCCAGCGGTAGCGGGCTGCAAGCCGGAAACCGGGCTGAATATTTTGCTGATCACCGAATATGCGCGCAGCGTACAGGCATTTGCCGTCGAGTCGGTAGAAAATATTATGCGTCTTGACTGGCAGCAGGTGCATACCGCCGAGAAAGCCGTCAACGGTCGCTACATCACCAGTATTGCCTGCCTGGATGACAACAAAGAAACCAACAACCTGGCGCTGGTGCTCGACGTTGAGCAGATCCTTTATGATATTGTCCCCTCCAGCCACGATCTGCGCGCCACCAATCTGAAGACCAATAAATTTTATATTACCCCAGGCGCGGTAGCCATTGTGGCGGAAGACTCCAAAGTCGCCCGCGCGATGCTGGAAAAAGGGCTGAACGCAATGGGAATTCCTCATCAGATGCATGTGACCGGCAAGGATGCATGGGAGAGAATCCAGCAACTGGCGCAGGAAGCGGAGGCCGAAGGTAAGCCAATTAGCGAGAAAATCGCGCTGGTCCTGACAGATCTTGAGATGCCGGAGATGGATGGCTTTACGTTAACGCGTAAAATTAAAACCGATGAACGGCTGAAAAAGATCCCGGTCGTTATTCACTCTTCCCTTTCCGGCAGCGCCAACGAAGATCATGTGCGTAAGGTAAAGGCCGACGGCTACGTCGCCAAATTTGAAATCAATGAACTCTCTTCAGTGATACAGGAAGTGATGGAGCGCGCGGCGCAAAACGTCAGCGGCCCGTTGGTAAGCCGGCAGTTGCTAAGTTAAATTCCGGTCGCTGAGACCTTACCTGCCGGATGGCGGCGCAAGCGCCTTATCCGGCCTACAATCCATAGTTATTTCAACGCATTACATCAGATAATAAAAAACCCGCTTCGTGAAGCGGGTTTTTCGTTTTTACTTATTGCTTACATCAACGGCGTCGCTAACTGCACAAGGCTAATCAGCGGCTGCGGCCAGACGCCCAGTACCAACACCAGCAACGCGGAGATCAGCACCACGATCCCACCCGCGCTGTACTGCCAGTTTGTCGGCGCGTCGCGTCCCGGTTGCTGCGGCGCGTGCAGGTAGAGACTCACCGCAACACGCAGGTAGTAGTACAAACCAATCGCGGAACCCACCACCACGGCGGCGACCAGCCACCACAGGCTGGCCTGAACGCCGACCGCCAGCACGTAGAATTTGCCGATAAAGCCCAGCGTCATCGGGATACCTGCCAGCGACAGCATCATCACCGTCATCACCGCGGCAAGAACCGGACGGTGCCAGAACAGACCACGGTAAGAGTACAGGGAATCGGCATCCGGGCCGCGGAACGGGCTGGACATCAGGCTAACCACGCCAAACGCACCGAGGCTGCTGAACAGATAACCGGCCAGATAAACGCCTACCGCTTCCATCGACATCTCGCCGCTCTGCAGGGCAATCAGCGCCACCAGCAGATAGCCGAGGTGAGAGATAGAAGAGTAACCGAGCAGACGTTTGATGTTGGTCTGGCTCAGCGCCATCAGGTTACCGAAGATGATAGAGGCAAAGGCGATAATGCCCAGCACCACGCGTACCGCTTCGCTGTCGCCTACCGGCGCATAGAGGAACAGACGCATCACCACGCCGAAGATAGCGATTTTGCTCGCCGTCGCCAGGAAGGTGGAAACCGGCGCAGGCGCGCCCTGGTAAACGTCTGGCGTCCACAGGTGAAACGGCACCAGAGAGAGTTTAAAGCCCAGACCGACAATCATCAGGCCAAAGCCCGCCAGCAGCAACGGCTCGTGCAGCATACCATCACCGAGGCTCTTACCGAGCGCTTCGAAAGACAGGTTGCCGGACTGCGCATAGACCAGCGCCATCCCGAACAGCAGGAAAGACGAGGCGGCGGCGGAGAGGATGGTGTATTTGATACTGGCTTCCAGCGAGCGCTTCTGGCGGAAAGCATAACCAATCAGGCCGAACAGCGGCAGCGAGATCAGTTCAATACCAAGGAACAGCGCCGCCAGGTGGTTGGCGTTCGCCAGCAGAATTCCCCCCAGGCTGGCGATTAACACCAGCAGGTAGAACTCTTCCTGGTTATCGTTATAGCCTTCCAGCCACGGGTAGGCAAAGGTGCAGGTGGCGAGGCTCGCCAGCAGCACCAGCCCGGTGTAGAGCATCGCAAAGCCGTCAACGCGCATCAGCGGCGTGACGTCCATTGCCCCGGCCTGGCCGACAAACCAAAGCGAAACCAGAGCAGCGTTAAGCCCAATGACCGACAGCGTGGCATTGAGGAAGTGATTGCGTCGCCACGCAATGGAGAGCATCACAACCACCACCGTCAAGCCGACGATCAGCAGCGGTAGCAGCGCAATCAGGTGTTGTGGAGTTATTGTCATGGCGATTTACGGCCTTGTAGTAGTAACAGAATTAACAAACCACTGCTGGATGTTGCTCATCGCAGAATGCGAGGTATCCAGAATCGGCTGCGGATAGAAGCCAAGCAGTACCAGAAGCACCACCAGCAACAGAATGATAAACAGCTCGCGCAGCGACATCCCTGGCAGTTCCTGGCTGGCAATCTGGCTCTTCGCTTTACCAAAGTAAGCGCGATGCAGCATCGCCAGCGAGTATACAGAGGCGAATACCAACCCAAAGGTGGAGATAACGGTAATCACCGGCACCACCTGGTAGCTGCCGAACAGAATCATAAATTCGCCGACAAAGTTACCGGTGCCCGGCATCCCGAGCGTCGCCACCGCAAAGAACATGGAGAGCGCAGGCAACCACTTCATCTTGCCCCACAGGCCGCCCATCATACGCATGTCACGCGTATGCAGACGTTCGTACAACTGGCCACACAGAATGAACAGACCGGCTGCGGACAAACCGTGCGCAATCATCTGAATCACCGCGCCCTGGTACGCCAGTTGGCTGCCGGTGTAGATAGCGATCAGCACGAAGCCCATATGCGAAACGGAGGTATAGGCAATCAGGCGCTTGATGTCGTATTGGGTAAAGGCCATCCACGCGCCGTAGAAAATGCCGATAACGCCCAGCCACATGGCGATCGGCGCAAACTCCGCCGACGCGTTCGGGAACAATGGCAGGGAGAAACGCAGCAGACCGTAAGCGGCGGTTTTCAGCAAGATACCGGCCAGGTCGACGGAACCGGCGGTCGGCGCCTGGGAGTGCGCATCTGGCAGCCAGCCATGCAGCGGCACCACCGGCATTTTCACCGCGAAGGCGATGAAGAAGCCCAGCATCAGCAGATATTCCACACCGTGGGACATCGGCGTGTTCAGCAGCTCTTCATAGTTGAAAGTCCACACGCCGGTCGCGTTGTAGTGCACAAAGACCAGCGCCAGGATGGCAATCAACATCACCAGACCACTCGCCTGGGTATAAATGAAGAACTTGGTTGCCGCCGTGATACGCGTTTTCCCGTCAGAAGCTTTATGCCCCCACAGCGCTATCAGGAAGTACATCGGCACCAGCATCATTTCCCAGAAGAAGAAGAACAGGAACATGTCGATGGCCAGGAACACGCCGATAACGCCGCCTAAGATCCACATCAGGTTCAGGTGGAAGAAGCCCTGATATTTTTCGATTTCTCGCCAGGAGCAAAGCACCGCCAGAACGCCGAGCAGGCCGGTCAGCACCACCATTAGCAGCGACAGTCCGTCGAGCGCCAGATGGATAGAGATGCCAAAACGCGGGATCCACGGCAGGACAAATTCAGATTGCCACTGTGGAATACCGGCGGATTGCGTCAGTGAGTAGCCGCCCTGCAACCACAATTGCAGACCGAGCGCCAGCGTCAGCCCCATGGTAATCAGCGCTATCCAGCGCGGCACCTTCACGCCAAAGCGTTCGGTCTGCCAGCACAGAAAGCCGCCGATAAAGGGAATCAATATTAGCCAGGGTAGTAACATGGCGATTTTTATTCCTTTTTAAGGCCTCTGACAGAGGCCTGATTTTCAACGAATTTGGATAAAATTCACTTTACGATCAACGCAGTACCATCAGCAGCGCCAGCACCACAACCGCGCCGATGCTCATGGATGCCACATACCAGCGCAAATAACCGTTCTCGCTCAGTACCAGGCCTTTGCCTGCAAAACGGGAAAGGATAGCCGGAATGTTCATCAACGCATTAAGCGGGTCGCGCTTCAGCAGCCAGGCGATACCGAGGAATGGCTTGACGAATACTTTGTCGTACAGCCAGTCAAAGCCCCAGGCGTTATACCACCAGGTCCCCAGCAGACGGCCCGGCGCGCTGTTGGCGATCGACGTCACCAGCGTGCGTTTACCCAGCCACAGCCATGCGGCAATCAGGATGCCGGCAATCGCCACTACGCCAGAGGTAATTTCCAGCGTCATGACGCGACCATGCGCCAGTTCAGTTGTCTGCGGCAGCACCCCCTGCAATGGCGGCACAATCAGCGCGCCAACAAAGGTAGACAGAATCATCAGGACAATCAGCGGCAGATGGTGGGTAATCCCCTTCCCTGCATGAGCGTGAATTTGTTCTTTACCGTGGAAGACGATGAAAATCATCCGGAAGGTGTACAGGGAGGTCATGAACGCGCCGACCAGACCCGCCACCATCAGATTGATATGACCGTTCGCCATCGCCCCGGCCAGGATCTCATCCTTACTGAAGAAGCCCGCAGTGACCAGCGGCAGCGCCGACAGCGCCGCGCCCCCCACCAGGAAGCAGGCATACACCAGCGGAATGGACTTACGCAGACCGCCCATCTTAAAGATGTTCTGTTCGTGATGGCAGGCCAGAATTACCGAGCCGGACGCCAGGAACAGCAGCGCTTTGAAGAACGCATGGGTCATCAGATGAAAAATTGCCGCATCCCACGCCTGTACGCCGAGCGCCAGGAACATGTAGCCAATCTGGCTCATGGTGGAATAGGCCAGCACGCGTTTAATGTCGGTCTGCACCAGCGCGGCGAAACCCGCCATGACCAACGTAATCGCCCCGATAATGCCCACCAGATGCAGAATTTCCGGGGTCATCAGGAACAAACCATGGGTACGAGCGATCAGGTAGACACCGGCGGTCACCATGGTAGCGGCGTGGATCAGCGCGGAGACCGGCGTCGGGCCGGCCATCGCGTCGGCAAGCCAGGTCTGCAACGGAAGCTGCGCAGATTTACCGACCGCGCCGCCCAGCAGCATCAGCGTCGCCCACATCAGCATGTTGTTGCCGTCAGCAAAGTGCGCTGGCGCCAGCTCGACCATTTCGCGGAAGTTCAGCGTGCCCAGTTCGTTGTAGAGGATGAACAGCGCGAAGGCGAGGAATACGTCACCGACACGGGTCACCACGAAGGCTTTCATTGCCGCTGCGCCATTCTTCGGATCGCTGTAATAGAAGCCGATCAACAGATAAGAGCACAGGCCCACGCCTTCCCAGCCGAGGTACATCAACAGCAGGTTATCGGACAGCACCAGAACAACCATGCTGGCGATAAACAGGTTGGTATAAGCGAAGAAGCGGGAGTAACCCTCTTCTCCACGCATGTACCAGGACGCGAACATGTGGATCAGGAAGCCGACGCCGGTGACCACAGAGAGCATGGTCAGCGACAGGCCGTCCAGCACCAGGTTAAAACCGATGTTGAAGTTACCGACCGACATCCACGTCCACAGCGGCTGGCTGAACGCCTGTTTGCCGTTGGCGAAGAAATCCATCCCGACAAACGCTGTCACCAACGCCGCCAGACCAACGGAGCCCACGCCAATGGTCGCGGAGAGATTTTCCGACCAGCGTCCGCGAGAGAACGCCAGCAGTACAAAGCCAATCAATGGCAGAATAATGGTTAAGGCAAGCATGTTCATCCACGCATCTCACTTACTGAATCGATGTTCAGGTTCTGGCGACGGCGATGGAGTTGCAGCAACAGCGCAAGTCCAATACTCGCTTCCGCAGCCGCAAGGCTGATGGCGAGAATGTACATCACCTGACCATCGGTCTGGCCCCAGTAGCTCCCGGCGACCACAAAGGCCAGCGCGGAGGCGTTAATCATGATTTCCAGCCCGATCAGCATAAACAGCAGATTGCGGCGGATAACCAGACCGGTTAAACCCAGGACGAATAAAATCGCAGCGAGGATCAGTCCGTGTGTTAAGGGGATCATGCGCGCTCCTCCGTTTTTCTTTTCGCGCGGTCATCGGCGCGGTTGCTTAGCACTTCACCCGCACGCTCTTCACGACCGACGTGGAACGCCACCACCAGGCCTGCCAGCAGCAGCATAGACGCCAGTTCGACCGCCAGAACATAAGGCCCGAACAGCGTAATGCCCACCGCTTTCGCGCTAATCGGCGTGCCGTCGATGCCCTGGTCGTTAACGCCCAGAATGGCGTACACAATGACCGCCAGCATAATGGCCGACAAAACCGCCGGACCAATCCACACCTGCGGCTTCAGCCACTGGCGTTCCTGTTCGATTTCGCTGCCGCCGAGGTTGAGCATCATCACCACGAACACAAACAGCACCATGATGGCGCCTGCGTAGACGATAATTTCCAGCGCACCGGCAAAATAAGCGCCCAGCGAAAAGAACACCCCGGAAATCGCCAGTAGCGATATCACCAGATACAACAGCGCGTGTACCGGATTGGTATGGGTGATCACTCGCAGGGTCGCGAGGATGGCTATCAGGCCACAGATATAAAAAGCGAATTCCATTGCCCTCTCCTTACGGTAACAGGCTCTTGACGTCGATAGGCTTGGCTTCGTTCTCTGCTTCGCCTTTATCTTTGCCGTCGATTGCCATACCCGCCATCCGGTAGAAGTTATATTCCGGGTATTTGCCCGGACCGGAAATCAGCAGATCCTCTTTTTCGTACACCAGATCCTGACGTTTGTATTCGCCCAGTTCGAAGTCCGGGGTCAACTGAATCGCCGTGGTCGGGCACGCTTCTTCGCACAGGCCGCAGAAGATGCAGCGTGAGAAGTTAATGCGGAAAAATTCCGGATACCAGCGGCCATCTTTGGTCTCCGCTTTTTGCAGAGAGATACAGCCTACCGGACAGGCTACCGCACACAGGTTACAGGCAACGCAGCGCTCTTCACCGTCCGGGTCGCGCGTGAGCACGATACGGCCTCGGTAACGGGGCGGTAAATAGACCGGCTCTTCCGGATACATCCGCGTTTCGCGTTTGGCGAACGCATGCAGGCCGATCATCCAGATACTACGTACCTGAGTGCCGAAACCTACTAATAATTCTTTTAAGGTCATGGTCTTTGTGTCCCTTATTGCGCCTGCCACAGAATGACAGCCGCCGTTACCAGCAAGTTGATGAGCGTCAGCGGCAGGCAAACTTTCCAGCCGAAGGACATTACCTGGTCATAACGCGGACGCGGTAACGACGCACGAATCAAAATGAACATCATCATGAAGAACGCGGTTTTCAGCGCGAACCAGACGAATGGCGGTAAGAACGGGCCATGCCAGCCACCGAAGAACAACGTTACCATCAGCGCGGAAACGGTGACGATGCCGATGTACTCCCCCACAAAGAACAGACCGAATTTCATCCCGGAATATTCGATGTGGTAACCGTCCGCCAGTTCCTGCTCGGCTTCCGGCTGGTCAAACGGGTGACGGTGACAGACCGCTACGCCCGCGATGGCGAAAGTAACAAACCCAAAGAATTGCGGAATCACGTTCCACAGATGCGCCTGGTTATTGACGATATCGGTCATATTAAATGAACCGGCCTGCGCCACCACGCCCATCAGGGAAAGACCAAGAAACACTTCGTAGCTCACCGTCTGGGCAGACGCACGCATCGCGCCCAGCAGCGAGTATTTGTTGTTGCTCGACCAACCGGCGAACAGCACCGCGTAAACCGCCAGACCGGCCATCATCAGGAAGAACAGAATCCCGATGTTTAAATCGGCCACCACCCAATTAGGGCTAACCGGCACAATGGCGAAGGAGAGCAGCAGCGAAGTAAACGCGATCATCGGCGCCAGGGTAAAGATGACGCGATCCGAGAATTTCGGGATCCAGTCTTCTTTAAAGAACATCTTGATCATGTCCGCGACCAGCTGGAGCGAGCCGCCCCAGCCAACGCGGTTTGGTCCATAACGGTTCTGGAACAGACCCAGCAGACGACGTTCGCCAAAGCTCATGAAGGCCCCGCAGGTGACGACCACCAGCAGAATCACCACCGCTTTGAGAATGCTCAGCAGGATCTCAATCAGATCCGGTGTAATCCAACTCATTGTTGCGCCTCCCGCAGATCCTCAAGACGCGCGCCAGCCAGAACCGGCGCGATGCCAGGCATACCCATCGGCAGCCCTACCTGCCCTGCCGCTAACCCTTCAGAGATTTCAACCGGCAGCGTCACCGTATTGCCATCGTAGCTAAAGGAGACGCGCGTCCCGGCATTAACGCCCAACTTCGCGGCATCCGCCGGGTTAAGTTTGATATACGGCTGCGGCATACGGCTCTGGAAGACCGGAGAACGCTGAGACAATTCGTCGCTGCCAAACAGGTGGTAATACGGCGCAATACGCCACTGACCGTCCTGCGCCTGGAAGCTTGCCGGCACGGTAGTGAAATAATCCAGACCGCCCTCAGTCGCTTCAATCAAACGCACGCCCGGATCGCCGTGACGCAGTTTGCCGCCCACTTCATCCTGGAATTTGTTCCACGCCTGCGGGGAGTTCCAGCCCGGCGCCCAGGCGAACGGAATTTCAGATCGCGGGGCAGTCGGTTGGTTATTCCCTTCCATTGAGAAGGCGAACATGGTGTCTTTATCCTGCGGCTGACGTGGTTCATGCACGCTGATATTGGCGCGCATCGCCGTACGGCCACTGTAACGATGCGGTTCGCGCGCCAGCTTCTGCCCACGAATGCGGAAGGTCGCATCCGGCGCGGCGTCTTTAATGCCGGCAAATTGCGGCATAGCGGCAATGACCGCGTCGATCACGTGGTCAAGCTGAGTCCAGTCCACTTCGCGGTTTTCGACGGTGCTGTGCAGTGAATGCAGCCAGCGCCAGCTTTCCAGCATAATCGTCTTGTTATCGTAGTAGGCCGGATCATAAACCTGGAAGAAGCGCTGCGCGCGGCCTTCGTTGTTGATGACCGTACCATCGCTTTCGGCGAAGCTTGCCGCGGAAAGCACCAGATGCGCGTTTTCCATAATCGCCGTGCGCTGATGGTCAACCACCATCACCAGCGGCGCTTTGGCGAGCGCAGCGTTCACGCGCGTAGCGCTTGCATGACGGTGGAGATCGTTTTCCAGCACCACCACCGCGTCCGCACTGCCGGTTTCCAGCTCGCCCAACGCATCATCAAGCGAACCGCCGCCCATCATACCCAGCCCCATGCTGTTCACGGAACGAGCAATCATAGTAATACCGACGTCGGCGCCACGGCCTTTCAGCGCTTTCGCCACGTTGGCGGCCGCCTGAATCACCTCACTGCTACCGGCGTTAGTGCCGGAGATAATCAGCGGTTTTTTCGCGCCGGCCAACGCCTGCACAATGACATCAATTTTGTTTTGTAAGTCGCTGTCGATACCGTCAACCGCAGGCGCTGTATTGTCCAGCGCATGAGCAATCGCAAAGCCCAGGCGCGCCTGATCTTCCACCGGCGCGCGATAGGTCCAGGCGGCGATATCATCCAGACGGGTGCCGTCCACGTTGGTCACGAACAGCGGATGTTTGGCACGCTGGCCGATGTTAAGGATGGCCGCAATCTGCCAGTCGGCTACTTTCTGCGCCGCCGCCATTTCACGCGCTTTACCTTTCACCGCCTGGCGTACCGCCAGCGCAACGCGCGCGCCGGTCTGGGTAACGTCTTCGCCCAATACCAGTACCGCGTCATAAGATTCGATTTCCCGCAGCGCCGGGGTGTAAATTCCGCCTTCACGCAACACTTTCAGCGCCAGTTGCAGACGTTCCTGCTCGCCGCGCGCGATACCGGTGTAGAAGTTTTCCGCACCAACCAGCTCACGCAGCGCAAAGTTGCTCTCAATGCTGGCGCGTGGCGAACCGATACCGATCACTTTCTTCGACTGGCGCAGAATATCCGCCGCGCCCTGCATCGCCTGCTCGGCGTTGAGAGTAATAAAGTCATCACCACGGCGCTGAACCGGCTGACGCGGACGGTCTTTCAGGTTCACATAGCCATAGCCGAAACGACCGCGGTCGCAGAGGAAGTAGTGGTTAACGGTACCGTTGTAACGGTTTTCGATACGGCGCAGTTCGCCATAGCGCTCGCCCGGGCTGATGTTACAGCCGATGGAACACTGCTGGCAGATGCTCGGCGCAAACTGCATGTCCCATTTACGGTTGTAACGCTCGGAATGCGTTTTATCGGTGAAGACGCCGGTCGGGCAAATCTCGACCAGGTTACCGGAGAATTCGCTTTCCAGCGTACCGTCTTCCGGACGCCCGAAGTAGACGTTGTCATGCGCGCCATAGACGCCCAGATCGGTGCCGTCGGCATAATCTTTGTAGTAACGCACACAACGGTAGCAGGCGATGCAGCGGTTCATTTCGTGAGAGATGAACGGCCCCAGATCCTGGTTGCGGTGGGTACGTTTGGTGAAACGGTAGCGACGGAAACTGTGACCCGTCATCACGGTCATATCCTGAAGATGGCAGTTACCGCCCTCTTCACAGACCGGACAGTCGTGCGGGTGGTTAGTCATCAGCCACTCCACCACGCTTTCACGGAACTGTTTCGCTTCTTCGTCGTCAATAGAGATAAAGGTACCGTCGGTGGCTGGCGTCATACAGGACATCACCAGGCGACCACGCGTATCTTCCGCGTTTTGGTATTGCTTCACCGCACACTGGCGGCAAGCACCGACGCTTCCCAGCGCCGGGTGCCAGCAAAAATACGGAATATCAAGGCCCAGGGACAGACATGCCTGTAGCAGGTTGTCCGCGCCGTTGACCTCGTATTCTTTGCCGTCTACATGAATCGTAGCCATTAGCATGCTTCCAAATTAAAAATCGTTAACTCACCAGCGCTCTTTGAGCAGGTTCGGCTGAATACCATTGATTAAATGGGTATTACTGAACGGCTGCTTGATGCCAGCTTCGAATTCTTCGCGGAAATACTTAATTGCGCTTTGCAGTGGCTCAACCGCGCCCGGCGCATGCGCGCAGAAGGTTTTACCCGGTCCGAGGAAACGACACAGTTGCTCAAGTGTCTCGATATCCCCCGGCTGGCCTTCGCCACGCTCCAGCGCGCGCAGAATTTTCACGCTCCACGGCAACCCGTCGCGGCATGGCGTACACCAGCCGCAGGATTCGCGGGCAAAGAACTCTTCCAGGTTACGCACCAGCGATACCATGCCGATTTCGTGGTCTACCGCCATCGCCAGCGCGGTGCCCAGACGGCTGCCTGCTTTACCGATGCTTTCGAACTCCATCGGCAGGTCAAGATGCGCCTCGGTCAGGAAGTCGGTTCCCGCCCCGCCCGGCTGCCAGGCTTTGAATTTCAGGCCATCGCGCATACCGCCCGCATAATCTTCTAGGATCTCACGCGCGGTGGTGCCGAACGGTAATTCCCACAGGCCCGGATTCTTCACGCGGCCTGAGAAGCCCATCAGCTTGGTACCCGCATCTTTGCTTTTCGAAATGTTCTGGTACCACTCCACGCCGTTGGCGAGGATTGCCGGGACGTTGCACAACGTTTCGACGTTATTCACACAGGTCGGCTTGCCCCATACGCCGGAGGTCGCCGGGAAGGGCGGCTTGGAGCGCGGGTTCGCGCGACGGCCTTCGAGGGAGTTAATCAGCGCCGTTTCTTCACCACAGATGTAACGTCCTGCCCCGGTGTGGACAAACAGTTCAAAGTCGAACCCGGTGCCCATGATATTTTTGCCAAGCAGCCCGGCCTCGGTGGCTTCAGCAATCGCACGGCGCAGATGTACAGCCGCTTCGATATATTCGCCGCGCAGGAAGATGTAACCACGATACGCTTTCAGCGCGAACGCGGAGATCAGCATGCCTTCCACCAGCAGGTGCGGCAGCTGTTCCATCAGCAGACGGTCTTTATAGGTGCCCGGTTCCATTTCATCGGCGTTACACAGCAGGTAACGGATGTTCATGGATTCATCTTTCGGCATCAGGCTCCACTTCAGACCGGTGGAAAAGCCCGCGCCGCCGCGCCCTTTCAGACCGGCGTCTTTTACCTGGCTGACGATTTCATCCGGAGACAGGCCGGTCAGCGCCTTACGCGCGCCTTCGTAGCCGTTTTTGCTACGATATTCATCCAGCCAGACCGGCTGTTTGTCATCGCGCAGACGCCAGGTCAGCGGATGGGTTTCGGGAGTACGGATAACGTTTTTCATTTATACCGCTCCAGTAGTTCAGGAATGGCTTCCGGGGTCAGATGGCTGTGAGTATCCTCATCAATCATCATGTTCGGCCCTTTATCGCAATTCCCCAGGCAGCAGGTCGGCAGCAGCGTAAAGCGACCATCAAAGGTCGTCTGCCCCGGTTTGATGTTGAGATTTTTTTCCAGCGCGGCCTGAATCCCCTGATAGCCGGTGATATGGCACACCACGCTGTCGCAGTAGCGAATCACGTGGCGACCGACCGGCTGACGGAAGATCTGGCTGTAGAATGTGGCGACGCCTTCGACGTCGCTCGCCGGAATACCCAGCACATCGGCAATAGCGTAGATCGCGCCGTCCGGCACCCAGCCACGCTGCTTCTGAACGATTTTCAGCGCTTCAATGGACGCCGCACGCGGGTCTTCGTAGTGGTGCTTCTCGTGCTCTATCGCTTCACGCTCTGCCGCACTCAGCTCAAAAGCCTCGGTTTGTGGTTGTTGATTCTCGTGCATAATTAGCGGTCCACATCTGACATAACAAAATCGATACTACCCAGATAGACAATCAGGTCGGAGACCAGGCTACCGCGGATCGCCGAGGGAATCTGCTGCAGGTGCGCAAAGCTCGGCGTGCGCACGCGGGTACGGTAGCTCATAGTGCTGCCGTCGCTGGTCAGGTAGTAACTGTTAATCCCCTTAGTCGCTTCCACCATCTGGAAGGACTCCTGCGCCGGCATCACCGGGCCCCAGGAGACCTGCAGGAAGTGGGTGATCAGGGTTTCGATATGTTGCAGCGTGCGCTCTTTCGGCGGCGGCGTGGTCAGCGGGTGATCCGCTTTGAACGGGCCTTCCGGCATGTTATCGAGGCACTGCTGAAGAATGCGCAGACTCTGGCGCAGCTCTTCCACTTTCAGCATCACGCGGGTATAGCAGTCGGAAACACCGCCGCCCACCGGCACTTCAAAGTCAAAGTTTTCGTAGCCAGAGTATGGACGCCATTTACGCACGTCGAAGTCGATCCCGGTCGCACGCAGCCCTGCGCCGGTGGTGCCCCACTCCAGCGCTTCTTTCGCGCCGTAAGCGGCAACGCCCTGCGAACGCCCTTTCAGAATGGTGTTACGCAGCGCGGCTTTCTCGTAAGAATCCAAACGCTTCGGCATCCACTCAAGGAACTCTCGCAGCAGGCGATCCCAACCGCGCGGCAAGTCGTGCGCGACGCCGCCGATACGGAACCAAGCCGGGTGCATACGGAAACCGGTAATGGCTTCCACCAGGTCATAAATTTTCTGCCGGTCGGTAAAGGCAAAGAAGACCGGCGTCATCGCGCCGACGTCCTGAATAAAGGTCGAGATGTACAGCAGATGACTGTTAATGCGGAACAGTTCGGAGAGCATCACGCGGATGACGTTCACACGATCCGGGACGGTGATCCCTGCCAACTTTTCTACCGCCAGCACGTACGGCATTTCATTGACGCAACCACCGAGATATTCGATACGGTCGGTATAGGGAATGTAGCTATGCCAGGACTGGCGCTCGCCCATTTTTTCGGCGCCGCGATGGTGATAGCCGATATCCGGCACGCAATCGACGATTTCTTCGCCGTCAAGTTGCAGGATAATACGAAACGCACCGTGCGCAGACGGATGGTTCGGGCCGAGGTTGAGGAACATAAAGTCCTCGTTGTCAGTCCCGCGCTTCATCCCCCAGTCTTCCGGCTTAAAGGTCAGCGCTTCCATTTCCAGATCCTGCTTAGCTTTGGTCAGCTCAAACGGGTCGAATTCGGTCGCACGCGCCGGATAATCTTTACGCAGCGGATGGCCTTCCCAGGTTTGCGGCATCATGATGCGCGTCAGGTGCGGGTGGCCTTCGATATCAATGCCAAACATCTCCCAGGTCTCACGCTCGTACCAGTTGGCGTTAGGGAAAAGTTTAGTGAAGGTCGGCACGCGAAGGTCGTTTTCAGACAACGCCACCTTGAGCATGATATCGCGATTACGCTCAATGGAAATCAGGTGGTAGAAAACGGAAAAATCCGCGGCGGGTAACCCGTCACGGTGCGTACGCAGGCGTTCATCCATGCCGTGTAAGTCAAACAGCATGACGTAAGGTTTCGGCAGTTTCTTTAAGAAATCGCCAACCTCCAGTAGTTGTTCACGCTTGACCCAAACAACGGGGATACCGGTGCGGGTCGCCTGAACGGTAAAGGCATCCGGCCCAAAACGGTTGCGCAGTTCGCCGATAACCGGATCATCAAGATGATCGCGGGTACTCCATGCAGCGTCTTGCGCGGTTAAGTCGGTCATATTGTTCACCATTGCAAATGGTCCGTGGTGGTCGGCAGTGCTTCGCGCTATTAAAATAGTGGTTAGCGAAGTGAAGTGCTGCTGCCGACAGGCGCAAATTAAATCTCGTCCGGGGTACGCAGGTTCGTGACGGCAATACGCTCGCCGCGTTTACGTTCGCGTTCTGGCTGCATATTGGCGCGATACACGCCCTGATCGCCCACCACCCATGAGAGCGGACGGCGCTCTTTGCCAATCGATTCTTGCAGCAGCATCAACGCCTGCATATACGCTTCCGGACGCGGCGGACAGCCAGGGATATACACATCCACCGGGATAAACTTATCAACGCCCTGCACTACCGAATAAATATCGTACATGCCGCCGGAGTTGGCGCAGGCGCCCATAGAAATGACCCATTTTGGCTCCAGCATTTGGTCATACAGACGCTGAATAACCGGGGCCATTTTGGTAAAGCAGGTACCGGCCACCACCATCAGGTCAGCCTGACGTGGCGACGCACGCAACACTTCCGCGCCGAAACGGGCGACGTCATGCACTGCGGTAAAAGAGGTCACCATCTCTACATAGCAGCAAGAAAGGCCGAAGTTGTAGGGCCAAATTGAGTTTTTACGGCCCCAGTTAACCATGTCATGCAGTTTGCCCATGAACACGTTTTTGTTAACTTCCTGCTCCAGGGGGTCAGTTACGATCTCCTGTTTTTGCAGGGGGTAACGGTCATTCTCACCGTTAGGATCTATGCGGGTGAGCGTATAATCCATCTTAATGCCTCGCGGTTAGCGTTGACGATTAGCGATACTGTTCGTTTCCGGGTTCATACGCTCGCGGCGTGAACGCGCGGGCGTCCAGTCCAACGCGCCAATACGCGCCAGATAAACCAGACCAGCCAGTAACACAAAAATAAAAATTGCAGCTTCCACAAAGCCAACCCAGCCGCTTTCGCGGATAGAAGTCGACCATGCGAACAGATACAGCGCTTCAACGTCGAAGATAACGAAGAACATGGCTACCAGGTAAAACTTGGCAGACAAGCGTAAGCGGGCGGTGCCGACCGAGTCGATACCTGATTCAAACGGAACGTTCTTGTGCCTCGCGCGTGCGCGACCGCCCAAAAACCAACCGCCTACCAGCATCAGGCAGCACAGGCCAATGGCAACGATAAGAAAGATAGCGAATGCCCAGTGATGAGCGATGACTTCAGTGGATGTTGACATACTCATTGCTTACTCATCAAAAGTAGCGCCAGTTTCTCTGCTCTTTACGGCAGATGGGCGCCACATCGATTCATGGGGAGGAATAAAAAAAACCCTACAATTACTGTAGAAAATGATAAAAACAGCTAATTGATGTGGTTTTTTACTCCTTTCTATAACCTTTTGTCAACTTTAACAAAAGTTCCTTCACATTAATTTACATCAATTCATCATCATTAACATTAAGTGCCATCCTGGAGAAAATGACTCTTCGACCAGGGGGGATTTTATGTTGTTGAATCGTGTCCGTTGTGAAGCAAAAGAAATAACACACACCTATTTTGACAGGAATTTGTGAAGATGCCTCCCCCTAAATGGGAGTATTTTCTTGATCTGTGACACGCTTTTGTTAATTCACCCCCTAAAACAGCAACAATTTCTCTAGTTTTTTAACATGCAAATTCATAAAATGGATGTTCTGGTTATTTTTTACCCACATTGAACTGCGAATCGCTACTGGCTGATTTACCGCAACTTTTACAATTTGTGCGGTTAAGCGCGTACAGATGGGCACAAAAAAAGAGCCACTGAGCGTTTTTTCATCGCCAGCGGCTCTTTTTTACATTTACGACTTAGCGCCTTTTGCCTGCGAGCTACTCAAAACCCCCTTCCACCATCAGCGGATCATCTCCGCCCTCTGCAGAAAACTGGTTGTAATGCAATGGGTTTTGATAGCTTTCCATCGCATGGAAAATCACCATCGCCAGCTCGTTCTGGCTATTGGGATCGCGGCACAACAGATATTCCGTATCCGGCAAAGGCGGTAATCCGTCTGCGACGCCCAGCACGCGAAGGTCGGGACTCATCATTTCGACAGGTCGAGCCGTTACGCCAAGACCAGCTTTAACGGCCGCGCGTACCGCCGGTAATGTAGACGCCACATAGGCCAGCCGCCAGGGAATACCCGCTGCATTTAGCGTCTCCAGCACCATATCGCGGAATGGGCTGGGATCGTCCAGCAGGACTAATGGTACGGGCTCTCCCCTTTGCAAAACATACTCAGCCGCACAATACCAATGGGTGGGCGAGGTCCGCAAATTCAGACAGTCCAGCGAATGAGGTTGGTTAGTCGTCACCACCAAATCTACTTCCTGCGATTTAACCATGTCCACCATATAGGCGTTGCGTTTTACCCGTACATCAAGCGCGAGTTTCGGATAAACCGAGCTGATTCGGCTAAGCAAAAAAGGCAGGATAGTATCAGCTGATTCATCAGAAGCGCCGATTGTTAACACTCCCTGAAGATTACTGAACATTAATGATGAACACGCCTCATCATTAAAACGCAGGATTTTTCTGGCGTACCCCAGAAGCTGGATACCGTGTTCGGTCAAAAGTTTGTTACGGCCATGGCGGGCGAACAATTCCTTTCCCACGAGTTGCTCAAGACGCTGCATTTGCTGACTGACCGCAGACTGAGTACGACATACCGCCGCCGCCGCCGCGGCGAAGGTGTTCAGATCGGCAACGGCCACGAACGTTCTCAGCAGATCGAGATCGAGGTTAATTATCGGACGATTTGCATTTATCATAATTTTTCACTTACTGGCGGGTCATATCGGGCTGACCTGGTTAATGCTGTGCATTCAGAAACAAGCAATTCCATTTGTAATGTGCATCCTTCGCAGTACCGCCTGGTTACCCAGGTAAATGTTAGAATGTAATTGAAAATACGACAAAAACACTTCTCTTACTTACTGATATAATACCAAATGCAACTGATCGGGATATATCAAAGAGAATGTGTCATACCTTTAGGCGTCTACAGATTTCTGCTAATGATGGACGTGTAAATCTTGTAACAGCGTCAAATAGTTTACCGAGACGCACAGATACAAAAACAATATATTGAACAATAGATTATGTATAAAATCGCGTCATGATAATTAGCAGACAACGCAGACTACGCCCCCGTTTCGGATCATTATCTTAACCTAAAACCGCTATATTTATAAGTATTATTACGAATAATCTTAACCTAGGATATGTTATACTAATCGGACCAGAAAGATATTATTACGACTTTAGTAAATGCTTTTTAAATATTAAATAATAATTAATTAAGATTTCTACCATTCATTAATTATACTTAACAATAGTTTCACACCCCCCGCCGCCGGAAAGGTCTAACCTTCTCATTTTACCTTTAATACTCAGTATTTCCGAAATAGCCAGCGCGACACTAATGATGAATGCTTATCTCTCATAAAACAGATAATTTCTAACAACATAAAAAACCACAGTACGAGCAATCACATAGAATAAAACACTATACATACAGACAAAAATAGAAAATGCATCTAACCAAATGATTTTATGAAGTTTTAAACAGTACGAAAGCGCGTTAAAAATAAACAAAATCTTCTTCTGTTCACTCTTCAAAACTCACCGTCGTGGGAGTACATTGTTTCGTGCTGACTTCCACGGCAGGGAGTGGCAATAACAGCTAAAAGGTCAAGATTCATGTCCCCCATTGAAAAATCCAGCAAACTCGAAAATGTCTGTTATGACATTCGTGGCCCCGTTCTGAAAGAAGCGAAACGCCTTGAGGAAGAAGGTAATAAAGTTCTTAAACTGAATATCGGCAACCCCGCCCCCTTCGGATTCGAAGCGCCGGACGAAATTCTGGTCGATGTCATTCGTAATTTGCCGACGGCGCAAGGATATTGCGACTCGAAAGGGCTTTATTCCGCCCGTAAAGCAATTATGCAGCATTATCAGGCCCGTGGAATGCGCGATGTAACCGTGGAAGATATCTATATCGGTAACGGCGTTTCCGAGCTGATCGTTCAGGCGATGCAGGCGTTGCTTAACAGTGGCGATGAAATGCTGGTTCCCGCGCCCGATTATCCGTTATGGACAGCGGCGGTATCGCTCTCCAGCGGCAAGGCGGTACATTATCTTTGCGATGAATCTTCCGACTGGTTCCCGGACCTTGACGATATCCGCGCCAAAATCACCCCACGTACGCGTGGTATTGTCATTATTAATCCAAACAACCCTACTGGCGCCGTCTATTCTAAAGAATTGTTGATGGAAATTGTCAACATTGCGCGCGAGCATAATCTCATCATCTTCGCCGATGAAATTTATGACAAGATTCTCTATGACGATGCCGAGCATCACTCTATCGCCGCACTGGCGCCTGATCTGCTGACCATCACCTTTAATGGGTTGTCTAAAACCTATCGCGTCGCCGGCTTCCGCCAGGGCTGGATGGTGCTGAACGGGCCGAAAAAACATGCGAAGGGCTATATTGAAGGACTGGAGATGTTAGCCTCAATGCGCCTGTGCGCCAACGTCCCGGCGCAACATGCTATTCAGACCGCGCTCGGCGGCTATCAAAGCATTAGCGAATTTATTCTGCCGGGCGGCCGACTGTATGAACAGCGTAACCGCGCCTGGGAGTTGATTAACGATATCCCCGGCGTTTCCTGCGTAAAACCGCGCGGCGCGTTGTACATGTTCCCCAGGATCGACGCTAAACGTTTTAATATTCACGATGACCAGAAGATGGTGCTGGACTTCCTGCTACAGGAAAAGGTGCTGCTGGTGCAAGGTACCGCCTTTAACTGGCCGTGGCCGGATCACTTCCGCATTGTGACGCTACCGCGTGAAGATGACCTGGAGATGGCCATCAACCGTTTTGGGCGTTTCCTCTCAGGTTACCATCAATAATCTTAAATTCAGGCTACTTCGGTAGCCTGAATTGCATCTTCATCTCCCTCCCCGCACAATGAAGTCTGCCGCAGTGAAAACAAAAGGTAATCTATGAAGCAGAGCCATTTTTTCGCCCATCTCTCCCGCATGAAGTTGATTAACCGCTGGCCGCTGATGCGTAACGTGCGTACGGAAAACGTCTCCGAACATAGTCTGCAGGTGGCGATGGTCGCCCATGCGTTGGCGGCGATAAAAAACCGTAAATTTGGCGGTCAGCTCAATGCTGAACGCATCGCGCTTCTGGCGATGTATCATGATGCCTCGGAAGTACTGACCGGCGATCTGCCGACGCCGGTAAAATATTTTAATTCCCAGATAGCCCAGGAATATAAAGCGATCGAAAAAATCGCCCAGCAAAAGCTGGTTGATATGGCGCCGGATGAATTGCGCGATATTTTCGCACCGCTTATTGATGAGAATGCCTGGAGCGAAGAAGAACAGGCAATCGTAAAACAGGCCGATGCGCTTTGCGCCTACCTGAAATGCCTGGAGGAGCTATCGGCGGGAAACAATGAGTTTGGCCTGGCAAAAACGCGGCTGGAAAAAACGCTGGAATTACGTCGCAGCCAGGAGATGGACTATTTTATGGCGGTGTTCGTACCAAGTTTCCATCTTTCTCTTGACGAGATAAGCCAGGATTCACCGCTTTAGTTGCCGGATGGCGGCTAACGCCTTATCCGGCCTACCGTTCTTCCCGTAGGCCTGATAAGCGCAGCGCCATCAGGCCTTTTCCTGTCTGGGGTTAAAACGGAAACAACATCGGAATCATCACAATACAAACCGCCATCACAATAAGCGTGAACGGCACGCCAAGCTTCACAAAATCGCTAAAGCTATAGTTTCCCGGCCCCAGAACCAGAGTATTGACCGGCGATGAAACCGGCGTCATAAAGGCGGCGGAGGCCGCCATCGCCACCGCCATCGCAAACGGATAGGGCGACACCCCCATCGATTTCGCCGCCGCCAGCGCAATCGGCGCCATCAGCACCGCCGTTGCCGTGTTAGAAATGAACAGTCCTATGACGGCGCACAGCACGAACAGGCATCCCAGCATCATATACGGCCCATAGCCGCCGCCGATATCCATTAACCCTTGCACGACCAGAGAGACGCCGCCGGTTTTTTGCAACGCCAGCGCAAACGGCATCATACCCACAATCAAGATAATACTCGGCCAGTGGATCGCTTTATACGCGCTTTCAGCATCAATACAGCGAAATTTTCCCATCAGCAGGCAGGCGATAATCGCCGCGATCGGGTTGGGAATTTCATCGGTCAACATCAGCGCCACCATCAGTACCAGGCAGAAAATGGCGTGCGGCGCCTGGCTGTGCGCAGGAGAGGCTTCGCTGACCTCGACCGGCATATTCAGCACCACAAAGTCGCGGCCTTTTTGCCCCAGCAGGCTGATTAACTTCCAGTTCCCCACGACCAGAATGATATCGCCCATCAATAACGGCTCATCGGCCAGCGACCCTTCCAGCGCGACGCCGTCGCGTTTCAGGCCGACCACATTCAGCCCGTAACGTGTACGGAAGGCGATTTCACGCACCGACTTGCCAATCAGTTCAGACTCCGGAATAAGCGAAATTTCCGCCATCCCGACATCCAACGCCTGATCGGAAAAATATTCTCCTCGCAATACCATCGGTTCCAGCAGTTGCTCGGCGCAGAACTCTCTGAGGTCAACCTCCGCCGCCGACATATCAATCAGCAGAACGTCGCGAGCGCGAAACTCCGATACGCCGTTCACATTGACGATAACCCGCCGAAAGCGCCGCCAGCGTTCAACGCCGATGACATTGGCGCCGTAACGTTCGCGCAGTTTAAGGTCGTCCAGTCGCTGTCCCACCATCGGCGAACCGGGGCGAATCGCCAGACGGCGAGCGCGCCCCGTCAGACGGTACTCGCGGATAAGATCGCGGAAAGTGCGCCGCTTACCGGCCTGTTGTCCGGGCGCATCGCCTTTTAGCATGAAGCGCATCACCAGCATATAAACAATGCCGAGCGCCAACACCACTACCCCCAGCGGCGTCACGCTAAAAAAGTTGAACCCGTGCAGGCCTTCACGCAGCAGTTCACTGTTAACCACCAGGTTCGGCGGCGTCGCCACCAGCGTCATCATTCCGCTGATAAGCCCGGCAAAACTCAGCGGCATCATCAGGCGCGAAGGCGAGGTCTGCATATGCATAGAAACGCTAAGAACAACGGGGATAAAAATCGCCACCACGCCGGTTGAACTCATGAAAGCGCCAAGTCCGGCGACAGTGATCATCAGTAAAACCAGCATTTTGATTTCACTGCTGCCCGCCATTTTAACCAGCCAGGTACCGACCACCGTAGCAACGCCGGTGCGCACGAGGCCGTCGCCAATAATAAATAAGGCGGCGATAAGAATGACATTCGGATCGCTAAAGCCGGAGAAGGCTTCCGGAAGGGTCAAGGTACCGCTAAGGACAAAAGCAACAATGACGAATAAAGCCACCGCATCCATACGTACTTTGCCCGTCGCAAACAACACGACGGCAATCGCCAGTAAAGAGAGAACCCAAATCAATTCACCGTTCACAACATATCCTTGTCAGATGAGAAGATAACGAGATTCTGCCATAAATATGCCCCGCCAAAGCGGGGCGATATCATGATCAGGTCTTTCTTAACACCACCACATCGCCGTTTGGTTGTTTAGCGACCGATAATTGCGTCAGGCTATCCAACGCAAAATCAACATCCGCCAGACGCGGCGTGTCGGCCGGCGCATTGACCGCAATGACGTGGCAGCCCGCAGCCAGTCCGGACAGCACGCCAGCCGGGGCATCTTCTACTACGACGCACTCCTGAGGGGCCAGGCCAAGCAGTTGTGCGCCCAGCAAATACGCATCCGGCTCCGGTTTGCCGCGTTTGACTCGTTCGGCGGTGACAAACACCTCTGGCGCTGGAAGGCCCGCGACCTGATGGCGCGCACGCGCGACCGGCATTGAACCGGAGGTGACGATAGCCCACGGAATGCCCGCTTTATTCAGGTGATTGAGTAAATCGACTGCCCCCGGCAGCGCGGTGATCCCTGCGGTTTCAGTGGCTTCTATTTGCTCCAGGCGCGTAAACTCAGCGGCAATTTCCGCCTCCGATTTACCCGCCATAAAATGCCGCAACGAGGTGATCGCCTGTTTGCCATGAATAAAGCCCAGCACCTCATCATGAGCAAGGTTAAAACGATCGGCCCAGCTACACCACGCGCGTTCGACGGCAGGTAATGAGTCAACCAACGTTCCATCCAGATCAAACAGAAAACCTTTACACTGCACGCGAGCCTCCTCAGGCATTAATGATTTGATTGATTTCATTCGCGCTCAGGTGGTACTGACGCGGGCAGGCATGCCAGACATTCAACATCCGCTGGTATTTTTCCCACATCGGCGTCTGGGCATTAAAGCCGTGCGTCCCGGCGTCAAAGTGAGTGTAGCGTCCTTCTATATTCACCATAAAACGGACATAGCCGAGGTAACGCGCTTCCGTCGCGGCGTCAAACCCCAGGAAGGTGACGCGACGTTCGTCGATGGCTTGCGTATCTTTGAGGTTGGTCCAGGAGACGTGCAGCGCATGGTACATCTCCATAATATCGATGATGGTACGACAGGTCTCTTCCGTCAGCTCGCCAAACTCGCGATCCAGCTCGCGCATCTGCAGGCCGTAGCCGCGTTCAATAATTGTTTGTAAGCGACGGTAACGCTCGGCGTTGGTGGGATCGAGCATCGTCATCATTTTGTACTGGTTAGACAAAATCAGACGTTGCGCGTTGGTCATTTCCATTTTGAACTCCTGTATCACGCTATAGCGATGAAAAAAAGAAGGCATTGGTATGCCTTCTTTTATATGCGTAATCCGGGGTCAATTACAAATCATCCAGGAAAGTTTTATCCAGTTGTTTGAAGGCGCGCTTAAGCGTGTCAGCTAATGCCTGGTAATCCGGCTTTCCTTCTACCGGCGCCAGCGCTTGTCCAGCCTCCTGCAATTTACCGCGAACTTCGTAAAACCAGTTAAGGATTGAAGGCGGCAACGGCGTCACGGAACGTTTCCCTAACCACCATAATCCCTGCATAGGCAAGCTCAGGGCGAACAGGGCGGTCGCCAGGGCCGGACCTAACTGACCGCCCAGCGCTATCTGCCAGCATAATGTAAAGACGGCGACAGGCGGCATAAATCGTATGGCATAGCGCGTCATACGAATGACGCGGTTTTCGACGAAAACGGGCGCCAGCCGTTTTTCCATCGGCCACGTCTTCGCGTAGTGTTGCCCCCGGCGAAATAAGCTAAAAAAATTTACGGAGCGATTATCCGGTGTCGACATGGCCTACCTCAACTTCACATATAAAATTTAAAAAATTTGTGCAAAACAACAACTGCGAGGGACAACGTTCAAAACATTTTGTCTTCGATACCCACTATCAGGTATCCTGTGTCGGCCTGTCAAAGGCCGGTAGTTTAAAATCATTGAGTCGTCAATATTACACATAGTATGCCATTGGCTGAAAAATACGCAAAATGGCATAGACTCAAAGGTATTTCTTCCATCATGCCCAAAAAAACTCCTGCGCATGATGTTAATCATAAATGTCAGGGCTATCATGCGCTACGCTCTATGGCTCACTGACGTTTTTTTAGCCACGTATCATAAATAGGTACTTCCATGTCGAGTAAGTTAGTACTGGTTCTGAACTGCGGTAGTTCTTCACTGAAATTTGCAATTATTGATGCAGTTAATGGTGATGAATACCTTTCTGGTTTAGCCGAATGTTTCCATCTGCCAGAAGCACGCATCAAATGGAAAATGGACGGCAGTAAACAAGAAGCGGCTTTAGGTGCAGGCGCCGCTCACAGTGAAGCGCTGAACTTTATCGTTAACACTATTCTGGCACAAAAACCAGAACTGTCTGCGCAGTTAACTGCAATTGGTCACCGTATCGTACACGGCGGCGAGAAGTATACCAGTTCCGTAGTCATTGATGAGTCCGTCATTCAGGGCATCAAAGATTCCGCCTCTTTCGCACCGCTGCATAACCCGGCTCACCTGATTGGTATCGCCGAAGCGCTGAAATCTTTCCCGCAGCTGAAAGATAAAAACGTTGCAGTATTCGACACCGCCTTCCATCAGACCATGCCGGAAGAATCTTACCTGTATGCCCTGCCGTACAGCCTGTATAAAGAACACGGCGTTCGTCGCTATGGCGCACACGGCACCAGCCACTTCTATGTAACTCAGGAAGCGGCAAAAATGCTGAACAAGCCGGTAGAAGAACTGAACATTATCACCTGCCACCTGGGCAACGGCGGTTCTGTTTCTGCTATCCGTAACGGTAAATGCGTGGATACCTCTATGGGTCTGACCCCGCTGGAAGGCCTGGTCATGGGTACCCGTTCCGGCGATATCGACCCTGCGATTATCTTCCACCTGCACGACACTCTGGGCATGAGCGTAGATCAGATCAACAAAATGCTGACCAAAGAGTCCGGTCTGCTGGGTCTGACTGAAGTGACCAGCGACTGCCGTTATGTTGAAGACAACTACGCCACCAAAGAAGACGCAAAACGTGCGATGGACGTTTACTGCCACCGCCTGGCGAAGTACATCGGTTCTTACACCGCTCTGATGGACGGTCGTCTGGATGCAGTCGTGTTCACCGGCGGTATCGGTGAAAACGCCGCGATGGTTCGCGAACTGTCTCTGGGTAAACTGGGCGTGCTGGGCTTTGAAGTCGACCACGAACGTAACCTGGCGGCCCGCTTCGGCAAATCTGGTTTCATCAACAAAGAAGGTACCCGTCCGGCGGTGGTGATCCCAACCAACGAAGAACTGGTTATCGCGCAGGACGCGAGCCGTCTGACTGCCTGATTTGACACCGCCAGCCTCGCTGGCGGTGCTGTTTTGTAACCCGTCTCCAAAAGACGGTAACGAAAGAGGATAAACCGTGTCCCGTATTATTATGCTGATCCCTACCGGAACCAGCGTCGGCCTGACCAGCGTCAGCCTCGGCGTCATCCGTGCTATGGAACGCAAAGGCGTTCGTCTGAGCGTCTTTAAGCCTATCGCCCAGCCTCGCGCTGGCGGCGATGCGCCTGACCAGACCACCACTATCGTTCGCGCGAACTCTACCCTGCCGGCGGCTGAACCGCTGAAGATGAGCCACGTTGAATCTCTGCTCTCCAGCAACCAGAAAGACGTGCTGATGGAAGAGATCATCGCGAACTACCATGCGAATACCAAAGACGCGGAAGTGGTGCTGGTTGAAGGTCTGGTTCCGACCCGTAAACATCAGTTCGCTCAGTCTCTGAACTATGAAATCGCGAAAACGCTGAATGCGGAAATCGTTTTTGTCATGTCTCAGGGGACCGACACGCCAGAACAGCTGAACGAGCGTATCGAATTGACGCGCAGCAGCTTCGGCGGCGCGAAAAATACCAACATCACCGGCGTTATCATCAACAAACTGAATGCGCCGGTTGATGAACAAGGCCGTACTCGCCCGGATCTGTCGGAGATCTTTGACGACTCTTCCAAAGCACAGGTGATCAAAATCGATCCTGCTAAACTGCAGGAATCCAGCCCGCTGCCGGTTCTGGGCGCGGTGCCGTGGAGTTTCGACCTGATTGCGACCCGCGCTATCGATATGGCGCGTCACCTGAACGCCACCATCATTAACGAAGGCGATATCAAAACCCGCCGCGTTAAATCCGTCACGTTCTGCGCGCGTAGTATTCCGCATATGCTGGAACATTTCCGCGCAGGATCGTTGTTAGTGACCTCCGCTGACCGTCCGGACGTACTGGTCGCAGCTTGCCTGGCCGCGATGAACGGCGTAGAAATCGGCGCCCTGCTGCTGACCGGCGGCTATGAAATGGACGCGCGCATTTCTAAACTGTGCGAACGCGCATTCGCCACCGGTCTGCCGGTCTTTATGGTGAACACCAACACCTGGCAGACTTCACTGAGCCTGCAAAGCTTCAATCTGGAAGTCCCGGTTGATGACCATGAGCGCATTGAGAAAGTTCAGGAATACGTCGCGAACTACGTTAACGCTGAGTGGATCGAGTCGCTGACCGCCACTTCCGAGCGTAGCCGTCGTCTCTCTCCGCCGGCGTTCCGCTACCAACTGACTGAGCTGGCGCGTAAAGCCGGTAAACGCGTAGTGCTGCCGGAAGGCGACGAACCGCGTACCGTCAAAGCGGCGGCAATCTGCGCTGAACGCGGCATCGCCACTTGCGTACTGCTGGGCAACCCGGATGAAATCAACCGTGTCGCGGCATCTCAGGGCGTTGAGCTGGGCGCAGGTATTGAAATCGTCGATCCGGAAGTGGTGCGTGAAAGCTATGTCGCTCGCCTGGTTGAGCTGCGTAAGAGCAAAGGCATGACCGAACCGGTTGCCCGCGAGCAGCTGGAAGACAACGTGGTGCTCGGCACGCTGATGCTGGAGCAAGACGAAGTCGACGGTCTGGTTTCCGGCGCGGTTCATACCACCGCCAACACCATCCGTCCGCCGCTGCAGCTTATTAAAACGGCGCCGGGTAGCTCCCTGGTCTCTTCTGTGTTCTTTATGCTACTGCCGGAGCAGGTTTACGTTTACGGCGACTGCGCAATCAACCCAGACCCGACTGCAGAGCAGCTGGCAGAAATCGCGATTCAGTCTGCGGATTCCGCCATTGCCTTCGGCATCGAACCGCGTGTGGCAATGCTCTCCTACTCCACCGGCACCTCTGGCGCAGGCAGCGACGTAGAGAAAGTACGTGAAGCGACGCGTCTGGCGCAGGAAAAACGTCCTGACCTGATGATCGACGGTCCGTTGCAGTACGACGCCGCGGTCATGGCTGACGTCGCGAAATCCAAAGCGCCGAACTCGCCGGTTGCGGGTCGCGCTACCGTGTTCATTTTCCCGGATCTGAACACCGGTAACACCACCTACAAAGCGGTGCAACGTTCTGCCGACCTGATCTCCATCGGGCCGATGCTGCAGGGTATGCGCAAGCCGGTGAACGACCTGTCCCGTGGCGCGCTGGTTGACGATATCGTCTACACCATCGCCCTGACGGCGATCCAGGCTTCTCAACAGCAGCAGTAACAGTAAAAGCTAATGCCGGATGGCGGCGTGAACGCCTTGTCCGGCCTACAGGTGAAATACCGTTGTAGGCCGGATAAGACGCGTTAGCATCGCCATCCGGCATTCTGCTATTTACCCTGCAAAGCGGAATTTTTTGCTTAACTGCGCTGCATCAATGAATAACTATTCCCTTCTTCTCATACTTAGCCTCTTTGCTTTGCAACAGGGATAGTCTGTCATGTCTGTCGTTACAGAATCAAAAACAGCCAGAAAATGGGCAATGCCCGATACGCTGGTCATCATCTTTTTTGTCGCCATTTTAACCAGTATCGCCACCTGGGTCGTCCCCGTTGGGATGTTTGATAGCCAGGAAGTGCAGTATCAGGTCGATGGCCAGACAAAAACCCGCAAAGTCGTCGACCCGCACTCTTTTCGCATTGTGACCAATGAGGCCGGGGAAGCGCAGTATCATCGCGTACAATTTTTCACTACCGGCGATGAAAGACTAGGACTGATGAATTTTCCGTTTGAAGGGTTAACATCCGGATCGAAATTCGGCACGGCCGTCGGCATCATTATGTTTATGTTGGTGATTGGCGGCGCATTCGGCATCGTGATGCGTACCGGCACCGTGGATAACGGCATTCTGGCGCTTATTCGCCACACGCGGGGCAACGAAGTCCTGTTTATTCCGGTGCTATTTGTCCTCTTTTCGTTAGGGGGCGCCGTATTTGGCATGGGCGAAGAGGCGGTCGCCTTTGCAATTATCATAGCCCCGCTGATGGTCAGGCTGGGCTATGACAGCATTACCACCGTCCTGGTGACCTATATCGCCACCCAAATTGGCTTTGCCAGTTCGTGGATGAACCCTTTCTGCGTAGTCGTCGCCCAGGGGATTGCCGGCGTGCCGGTACTTTCCGGCTCCGGGCTGCGTATTGTGGTCTGGATTGTCGCCACGCTGATTGGGCTGGTTTTTACGCTGGTCTACGCCTCACGCGTGAAAAAGAATCCGCTGCTTTCCCGCGTCCACGAATCCGATCGCTATTTCCGCGAACAGCAGGATGAAGTCGTCCAGCGCCCTTTCACCTTCGGTGACTGGCTGGTACTGCTGGTCCTGACCGGCGTAATGATTTGGGTCGTCTGGGGTGTGATTGTCCACGCCTGGTTTATTCCGGAGATCGCCAGCCAGTTTTTCACCATGGGCGTGGTGATCGGCCTCATCGGCGTTATCTTCCGCCTCAACGGTATGACGGTCAACGTGATGGCGTCCTCATTCACCGAAGGGGCGAGGATGATGATTGCGCCCGCCTTGCTGGTGGGTTTTGCCAAAGGCATTCTGCTGCTGGTCGGCAACGGCGAAGCCGGGGAACCCAGCGTGCTCAATACGCTGCTTAACAGTATCGCGCATGGCATCAGCGGGCTTAATAATGCTATCGCCGCCTGGTTTATGCTGCTCTTCCAGGCGGTATTTAATTTCTTTGTCACGTCCGGTTCGGGTCAGGCGGCGTTAACCATGCCATTACTGGCGCCGCTCGGCGATCTGGTCGGTGTTAACCGTCAGGTGACTGTTCTGGCCTTCCAGTTTGGCGATGGCTTCAGCCATATTATCTATCCGACATCGGCCTCGCTGATGGCCACACTGGGCGTGTGCCGGGTCGATTTTCGCAACTGGCTGAAAGTGGGGGCGTCGCTGCTGGGACTACTGTTTATTATGTCCAGCGTGGTCGTCATTGGCGCGCAGATGATGGGATATCATTGATCTAAAATGCCGGATGAGCATCAGCGCCATCCGGCAATATCTCCATGATTAAAGCAGTGATTTCGCGGCTTCTACAATCGCTGCGGCGGTGAGTCCGTACTCTTGTTGTAAGAAATCCTGCGTTCCTACCTGCCCATAACGCTCTTTGACGCCAACACGGCGCATCGGCACCGGGCAGTTTTCCACCAGCACTTCTGCCACCGCTGACCCCAGTCCATTATGGATGCTGTGGTTTTCACACGTGACGATACGCCGCGTTTTTTCCGCGTAGTTTTTCACCAACATGCGATCGATAGGCTTTAAGGTGAACATATCAATGACCGCGGCGCTCACGCCTTCCTGCTCCAGTTGGCGCGCCGCCTCCAGCGCCTCCGTCACCATAATACCGTTGGCGATAAGCGTAATATCATCGCCCTCGCGCAGTACGTTGCCCTTGCCAATGGTAAAGGTAGAGCCTGGCGCATAGATACTCCGCGCCTGCTTACGGATAGTACGTAGCCAGTAAAAACCGTCCAGGTCCATTAGCTGGCGTAAAATATCCGCGAACATCACCGCATCCGTCACCTCCAGTACTACGGAGTGCGCCAGCCCGCGAACAATCCCCATATCTTCAAAAGACATATGGGTGCCGCCGTTATGGCACGCCGTCACTCCGGCATCGGAGGCGATCACTTTGACGTTGTTACGCTGATAATCCAGCGCCATGAAGAGCTGATCAAAACAGCGACGGCTGGCAAAAGCGGTAAAGGTATGCACAAACGGTTTACGACCGGTCAGCGCCAGCCCCGCCGCAGTGCCAATCACATTCGCCTCCATAATACCGCAGTTAATGACATGCTGCGGGTAGTCACGCGCCACGCTATCCATCGCCATTGAGCTCATTAAATCAGCCTCAAGCGCAATAATTGGGCTTCCGGCCTCAATCTGCCCGGCGACAAAACCGGCGTAAACTTTGCGCATTTCGATATCGTCTTTAAGCCCTGCGGGCGCAAGCTTAATCATGCATGACCTCCAGTTGATGAATGGCCTCATTGAGCGTCTGCTTCATGCCATCCGTCAGGCGTAAGTGGTGAGAATTCGTTAACTGCTCCAGGCATGGCACCCCCTGCCCTTTAATGCTGTCAAGGATCACTACCCTTGGTCGGGCATCAGCGGGCGGCACTGGCTGAACCACCGCCAGTAGTCCGGCGATATCATCGCCTTTGACGGTGACGACATCGAAATCAAACGCGCGGAATTTCCCTTCCAGATCGAACGGATTGATAATCTCCTCCAGCTCGCCGTCAAGCTGCTGTTTATTCCAGTCAATGAAAACGGTCAGATTATTCAGGCGGTGGTGGGCAATAAACTGAAACGCCTCCCAGCACTGCCCTTCATTGAGCTCGCCATCGCCGACAATGCAAAATACCCGGTTGGGTCGCCGCGCCAGTTTATGCGACAGCGCCATACCGCCAGCAATAGAGATGCCCTGTCCCAGTGAGCCGGTCGTGGCGTCCACGCCGCGCGTTTTTAGCCGATCCGGATGGCTGGGAAGACGGGTGCCGTTCTGGTTAAGCGTATTCAGCTCTTCGCGCGGGAAATAGCCTTTAATCGCCAGGGTACTGTACAACGCGGGGCCCGCATGGCCTTTCGACAGTACGAAGTAATCGCGTTCCGGCCAGTCCGGGTCGGCAGGGTCGATTTTCATCACCGCGCCGTACAGAACCGCCAGAGTTTCCACTACCGACATGCTGCCGCCATAGTGACCAAAGCCAAGATGGTTTAAGGATTTGAGCGTGGCGACGCGAATGTCGCGCGCCAGTTGGGTGATTTCGGTTACGTTCATTCTTTCGCTCCGCTATTTTCCTGCACTTCGGCATTCGCTTTTTTGTTTTTGGCCAACACGTTGTACGCCACCAGTAGCGCGAATAGCGCCACCACCAGCCCCGTGATAGCCATCGGCGACAGATAACGCGCCAGGTTGCCCAGCAAAATACCGATTACACCAAAGTCAGCATCCGAGAACGTGGTATTGGCGAAGCCGATCGCGCCGAGAACCGGCAGTAACAGCACTGGCAGGAAAGTGATTAATAGACCATTAGCAAATGCGCCAATCATCGCCCCGCGGCGACCGCCGGTGGCATTGCCAAAGACGCCTGCGGTCGCGCCGGTAAAGAAGTGCGGCACAACGCCTGGCAGGATTAACACAAGCTTCATCTGTCCAAGCAGGAACAACCCCACCAGCCCGCCGAGAAAACTGAACAGGAAGCCAATCAGTACCGCGTTAGGGGCATAGGGATACACCACCGGGCAGTCCAGCGCCGGACGCGCGTTTGGCACCAGTTTTTCTGAAAATCCGGTAAAGGCCGGAACAATTTCCGCCAGAATCAGACGGACGCCTTGCAGAATGATGAATACGCCGGCGGCGAAGGTGATTGCCATGATGATGGCGTACACCAGATAGTTTTGCCCGCCGCTAAACGTCGCTTCGACATACTCACGCCCTGCGCTGACTGCCATGATCAGATAGATAATCATCATGGTCAGCGAAATCGAGATAGAACTGTCGCGTAAAAAACTGAGGTTTTTCGGCAGGTTCATCTCTTCCGTGGAGCGGGAGCCTTTACCACACAGGCTGCCAATCCAGCCGGAAAGCACATATCCCAGGGTACCGAAGTGACCAAACGCAATGTCATCGGTACCGGTAATCCGCCTCATATAACGTTGGGCCAACGCCGGGAAGAAGGCCATCACCAGCCCCAGGATCAGCGATCCGGTGAAGACCAGCCCTACGCCCTCAAACCCCGCCACGGTCAGGATTACGCCAATCATACAGGCCATGTAAAAGGTGTGATGCCCGGTCAAAAAGATATATTTAAGACGCGTAAAGCGCGCCACGACAATATTGGCCACCATACCAAATGCCATAATTAACGCCGTGGACGCACCATATTTTTCCAGCGCGATTGAAACTATCGCTTCATTATTAGGAATAATGCCCTGAATATTAAAAGCGTGTTCAAACATACCCCCTAGCGGATTTAATGAACCCACCAGTACGGTTGCGCCACCGCCAAGCACAATAAAACCTAAAATGGTTTTAATCGTGCCTTTTACCACATCGGAAAACGCTTTTTTCTGCGCCACCAGACCAATCAGCGCAATTAATCCTACAAGCACCGAGGGCACTTTTAAAATATCAACAACAAAATTCAGCGTTTCAAGGATAAACATATCCACCTCGCCAGCAATAATTATTGTTTAGCGAACCATGCGCGCAGCTGCGTTTCCAGTTCGTTGATGTCGATGATGTTATTGATCACCACCAGTTGGCTTTCCGGTACGCTGGCGCTGGCCGCAATATCTTTGGCCATTACAAAAAGATCGGCGGCCCCGGGCGTGGCCGATGAGAGATCGGAGTGTTCCACTTCAGCGTCAATATTGAGTTTCTTTAATACTTTTTTAATGTTCATTTCTACCATAAAACTACTACCCAGGCCGGAACCGCAAATTGCCATGATTTTCATTATTGTCACCTTTTAAAAGTAGAGTTGGTCTGCATCACGCACGGGCGTAATGTTATTTACCGCAAGAAAATGGAATAAAATCAGAAACGGTCAATAATCGTTTTAATGTCCTCCAGGTTTTTTGCCTGATGTAATTTTTCCATATCTACATCACTGGAAAATAATTCCGCCAGCGCCGATATCATTTCGATATGACTGTGCTTATCAGGCGCCGCCAGCATAATAATGATGTCAACCGGATCGAATTCGTCTGCGCCAAATGAAACGCCGCGCTGTAGTTTCAGTAACGATAAACCTAACCCTTTCGCCCCCTCTTCCGGCCTCGCATGCGGCATCGCTAACCCTGGCGCTAATACATAATACGGCCCAAGCTTTTGGTGCTGCTGAACAATCGCCGTAATGTATTCCGGTGCGATAACACCTGCGTCCAGCAGGGGTTTGCCGCAAATTTCCAGCGCCTGCGGCCACGTTTCCACGCTCTCCTGTAGCGTGATGGTTGCGTCAGATAACCAGGTTCCCAGCATGTTATTCGCCCCCACGGTGTATGAAATTATGAACAAACTTTATTCAAGCCATTCGATATTAGCTGCGATCGTTATCACAAAGATAGCGCTACCAGCGACTATTACTCAAAATTGTGATAGCGCTATCAAATTAAAATCATGGTGTGAAATCACAGCAAAAAAGCGGATTTAAGGCGTATACTGCCAATTATGCGAAGCAAAGAACGACAATAAAAAAGCATCTCAACATGTTGTAATGACGCAGGAATTTGTATGTCGATACCCCGTAAACGGCGCAGTACCGGTAAAGTGACTATCGCCGATGTAGCCCAACTTGCCGGTGTAGGCACGATGACCGTATCACGAGCCTTACGCACGCCGGAACAGGTCTCTGATAAACTCCGGGAAAAAATCGAAGCGGCAGTGCATGAGCTGGGCTATATGCCTAATCTCGCCGCCAGCGCGCTGGCGTCTGCCTCCTCGCACACCATCGCGATGGTCGTACCGAACCTTGCGGAAGCGGGGTGTTCTGAAATGTTCGCCGGGCTGCAACAAATTTTACAGCCCGCAGGCTACCAGATTATGCTGGCGGAATCGCAGCATCGCGTGGAACAAGAGGAGAAGCTGCTCGAAACGCTGCTGGCCTCCAACATTGCCGCGGCGATTCTGCTTAGCGTCGAACATAGCACTACTGTGCGCCAGTGGCTGAAAAATGCCTCTATCCCGGTGATGGAGATGGGCGCGATTCGCAGCGATCCTATTGATATGAATATCGGTATTGATAACGTTGCGGCAATGTATGAGCTGACGGAAATGCTGATTCAGCGCGGTTATCAGAATATCGGGCTACTATGCGCCAATCAGGAGCAGTGGATTTTTCAGCAACATCTGCACGGCTGGTACAAAGCGATGCTTCGCCACCATATGTCGCCAAACCGGGTGATTAATGCCGCCTTGCCGCCCAATTTTTCTACCGGCGCGTCGCAACTGCCGGAGTTTTTACTGGCGTGGCCGGAGCTGGACGCGCTGGTATGCGTATCGGATGAGCTGGCCTGCGGCGCGTTATACGAGTGCCAACGACGGCGGATCAAAGTTCCGGACGATTTAGCGGTGGTCGGGTTTGGCGATAGCGATGTCAGCCGGGTCTGCCAGCCGCCGTTAACCACCATGGCCGTACCGCACCGTAAGATTGGCAGTGAAGCCGGACGGGCGCTGTTGGAAAGGTTAAATCAGGGAAACTGGAGCGATCGAAAATCCATCGCCTCCAGTTTATGTATGCGGGAAAGCTGCTAAAACGCTTATTCCGTCTCTTCCGGTTTCTCCTGGAGCGCGGCTTCGTTTTTGGCGTTGCGGGTCATCCACAGCGCCAGCGCTTTGAGCGAGTCCGGCGTAAACTCATCACAGCGCGCGGTGATCTCCTCCGGAGTCAGCCAACACACTTCGCTGACTTCATCTTCCTGAAGCGCGAAAGGCCCGTGGGAAACGCAGCTAAACAGAGCGCCCCAAACCCGGCAATGTGGGTCTTCAAAGTAAAACAGACCGTGTTCGGCAAACGGCACGCCTGCAATACCCAACTCTTCTTCCGCTTCGCGGCGGGCAGATTCCAGTAGCTGCTCATCAGCCTGGACCACGCCGCCTGCGGTAGCATCTAACATACCGGGCAAAAAATCTTTTGTTTCGGTACGACGCTGCACCAGAATTTTACCCATACCATCATGAACGACGATATACGTCGCACGATGCCGTAAGCGTTGCGCACGCATCTGTTCCCGGCTGGACTGTGCAATGACTTCATTGTCTTCATTCACAATATCCACCCATTCCGTACTTGCCAAACGACGCTGTTCCACCATCAGGAAACCTTCTTATTTCTGGCGCTCTTACGGCGCATTTACGTTTGTGAGGTAAATTACGAGTTAATTGCAACCTGCGCAATGATACTTTG
The DNA here is from genome assembly GCF_020268625.1 of Salmonella sp. JXY0409-18. Classification (NCBI taxonomy): domain Bacteria; kingdom Pseudomonadati; phylum Pseudomonadota; class Gammaproteobacteria; order Enterobacterales; family Enterobacteriaceae; genus Salmonella; species Salmonella sp. JXY0409-18. The sequence goes on along the minus strand of NZ_CP084216.1, from coordinate 1,463,391 downwards.
ATCATTGAGTGCGATTACGCTCAACACATTATCATCCAGAATACCGTAGCTTGCCGCATACCCGCCTTTCGGGATGCTCACTGACCCAGGATTAAAGTGATACAGTCCTTCCTGCTGTTGCGCCACCGGCAGATGCGTATGACCATAGACCAACACATCGCCAGTATGCAGAGCGGGCAGATTCGTCGGCCCGAAGAGGTGCCCATGCGTTAAAAATAGCCGCCTCTCTTGCGTCAATATTTGCTGCCACGGCGCAGTTATCGGGAAATGCAGCAGCATCTGATCCACTTCGCTATCGCAGTTGCCGCGCACGGCAATGATTTGCGTCGCCACCGCGTTCAGGCGTTCGGCGACCTGGGCGGGCGCATAGCCTTCAGGCAGCGCATTTCGCGGCCCGTGGTTAAGGACGTCGCCTAATATCACCAGCCAACGCGCGCCGCTTTGCGCGAACCGCTCAAGCACGCGTTCCGTGGCGGGTAAAGAACCATGAATGTCCGATGCGAACATCAGTTTCATCGCTCACTCCTCGTTGTGAAAAACGGCGTTATGATACTGGAATATGAATAGATTTTCAGCCTGAACGCTTCGAGGAAAGCGCAATAAAACGCTGTACGGAAGCACGCTGCCACTGGAATGTCGCATATGCCGACAGCGATGCCGGCACGTCATCGCCATGCAGCGCCAGACGATTGATCATCAATGCCAGATCGGTATCGGCAATGCACCATTCACCAAATAAATTTTGCGTCCCCTGCCCCAATAGCGCTTCAGCCGTCGCAAACAGTTTTGCCGCACTGGCTTTTCCAGCCTCGCTTAGCGGCGCTTTTTTCGCCCCGGCAAACACCACGTCGGTAGGCCGTTCTTCGCGAAGCGGCAGTAAATCGCTGCGTAGCCACGCCTGAATCTGTCGCGCGCGGGCGCGTTTTTGTAAATCGTGCGGGTAGATACGCTCCCACTGCGGCGGCGCGAAACGCTCCTCCAGGTATTCCGCAATAGCGGACGACTCGCTCAGCTCAAAATTGTCGGCCTCAAGCACCGGTACGCGCTGCGTCAGCGCATATCCCCGCCAGCCAGGTTGCAGATGTTCTCCCTGGTCCAGATCGCGGGTTTTCAGAGTAAAGGAAAGCCCTTTTTCTTGTAATGCCACCCAGGCGGACAAGACGTAGGGAGAGAAAAAGTTCGCATCCGACCACAGCACAATAACAGGCTTACTCATAATGTCCTCTTGAGGGCGTATTAAGTTTCTTCCCAAAATATAGCGTCTTTCGCCTGCTGTCACCTGATGAAAACTCACACACATCAGGAGGCTTTCTATACTTAATTCAGCCCAGACTCTTTACGCACATGCAGGAGCCAAAATGATTGACCTTTACTACGCCCCCACGCCCAACGGGCATAAAATAACGCTGTTTCTGGAAGAGGCGGAGCTGGCGTATCGTTTGCTAAAAGTAGATATCAGCAAGGGCAATCAGTTTCGCCCTGATTTTTTGGCTATCTCTCCCAATAATAAAATTCCTGCCATCGTCGATCACGCCCCGGCAGACGGCGGTCAACCGCTTAGTCTTTTTGAATCCGGTGAAATTCTTCTCTACCTGGCGGAAAAAAGCGGCAAACTGCTTAGCGGGGAGCTGCGTGAACGCCATACCACACTGCAATGGCTGTTCTGGCAGGTCGGCGGGTTAGGGCCGATGCTGGGCCAGAATCATCACTTTAACCATTTTGCGCCGCAGGCCATCCCCTATGCGATTGAACGCTATCAGGTTGAAACGCAACGCTTATACAACGTCCTGAATAAACGCCTGGAAACCTCCCCGTGGCTGGGCGGCGACCACTACAGTATTGCGGATATCGCCAGTTGGCCGTGGGTTAACGCACATCAGCGTCAGCGAATCGATCTTGATACCTACCCGGCGGTGTATAACTGGTTTGAACGCATTCGCACGCGTCCTGCGACAGCGCGCGCACTGTTACAAGCGCAACTGCACTGTAACAGTACGAAAGCGTAACGCGGTAGCATACATCATGTATGATGTAGAGGTGTATACACGGAAAAAACCTGCGTCCGGCACCCTTATTCGTATTAAAAACCTGACATTAGGGAAGAGGAAATCCTCCCTACTCTGGAGGTCATATGCAGATTCTGATTACCGGCGGTACGGGCCTGATAGGGCGTCATCTCATTCCCCGGCTGCTAACACTGGGGCATCAGGTGACGGTCGTTACGCGCAATCCCGATAACGCGCGTCAGATTCTCGATTCCAGAGTGACATTATGGAAAGGGCTGGCGGAACGTGAGCACCTCAATGAGATTGATGCCATCATCAATCTGGCGGGCGAACCGATTGCCGACAAGCGCTGGACGTCGCAACAAAAAGAACGGTTGTGCCAAAGCCGCTGGGCTATCACGCAAAAGTTGGTGGATTTAATTCATGCCAGCGCAACGCCGCCCTCGGTGTTGATATCCGGCTCCGCCACGGGCTATTACGGCGATCTGGGCGACGCTGTCGTCACTGAAGATGAGCCGCCGCACAACGAATTTACGCATAAACTTTGCGCCCGCTGGGAACAGATTGCCTGTCGTGCGCAGAGCGACCAGACCCGCGTCTGCCTGCTGCGTACCGGCGTTGTCCTGGCGCCGCAAGGCGGGATTCTGGGGAAAATGGTTCCGCCGTTTCGCCTCGGGCTCGGCGGTCCGGTGGGTAATGGTCGACAATATCTGGCCTGGATTCACATCGACGATATGGTCAACGGCATCCTGTGGCTGCTGGATAACGATCTTCGCGGTCCCTTCAATATGGTCTCGCCGTATCCCGTCCATAATGAGCATTTTGCTCATGCGCTGGGTCGCGCGCTGCGCCGTCCGGCGATTATTCGCATTCCGGCGACGGCAATTCGCTTATTGATGGGAGAGTCGTCAGTGCTGGTGCTGGGCGGACAGCGGGCGCTGCCAAAACGGCTTGAAGCCGCCGGATTCGCATTTCGCTGGTATGATTTAGAAGAGGCGCTGGCGGATGTGATTCGCTAGTTCCCAAAGCGCCGTATCCTGCCCGGTAAGCGATGCGCCGCCGGGCTTCTTTTATTTCAGCGAGCCTTTCAGGAATTGCTGTAAACGCGGGCTTTGCGGATTGCCGAACACCTGCTCCGGATCACCCTCTTCTTCAATTTTCCCCTGATGCAGAAAAATAACGTGCGAAGAGACATGGCGAGCGAAGCCCATTTCATGCGTGACCACCACCATCGTTTTGCCTTCTTCCGCCAGTTGTTGCATGATGCGCAACACTTCGCCGACCAGTTCAGGATCGAGTGCCGATGTGGGTTCATCGAACAGTAAAACGTCAGGCTCCATCGCCAGCGCACGCGCAATAGAAACGCGCTGCTGTTGGCCGCCGGAGAGATGGACGGGATATTTGCCCTGAGCGCGCTCATCAATCCCCACCTTCGCCAGATATTTCAACGCCCGCTCGCGCGCGTCGTGCTTGCTTAATCCCAGTACCTGAATCGGCGCTTCCATCACATTTTCCAGCACCGTCATGTGGCTCCAGAGGTTGAAGTGCTGAAACACCATCGTCAGGCGGGTACGCAACAAGCGTAGCTGATTTTTATCCGCCACTTTGAGCTGCCCGTCTTTATCGCGGACCAGATTAATGTTCTGACCGTTCACGATAATCGCGCCTTCGCTCGGTTTTTCGAGGAAGTTAATACAGCGCAAAAAAGTACTTTTACCGGAGCCGGACGAGCCGATAATGCTAATCACATCTCCGGCGCGGGCCTGCAGCGATACCCCTTTCAGCACTTCATGACCGCCGTAGCGTTTGTGCAAATCGATAACGTGTAATTTATTTTCTGACATCATGTTACTCGAATTATTTAGAGGACACGTGCTGCAACCAGCGTCTTTCCGCCCGACGGAACAGGCTTATCAGGACATACGAAATGAGTAAATACAACACGGCGGCAATGCCAAACGCGGTAAACGGCTGGTAAGTCGCTGAGTTAATATCGCGGGCGATTTTCAACAAATCCGGCACCGTCGCGGTAAACGCCAGCGCCGTAGAGTGCAGCATTAAAATCACTTCGTTGCTGTAGGCAGGCAAGGCGATGCGTAATGCCGACGGCAAAATAATGCAGCGATACATTTTAAATGACGAGAAGCCATAGGCCCGTGCCGCTTCAATTTCACCGTGCGGCACCGAGCGAATCGCCCCGGCGAAAATTTCCGTGGTGTACGCGCAGGTATTCAGCGTCAGCGCCAGTACGGTACAGTTCAGTCCGCTGCGGAAAAACGCGTTAAGAAGATCGGTGCCTTTGACTATCTCCAGCGTATACATTCCCGAATAGAACACCAGTAGCTGTACGTACAGCGGCGTGCCGCGAAAAATATACGTAAACAGCCAGATGGGAAAACGGATGAATTTATTACTGGAAACGCGGCCTACCGCCAGAATCACCGCCAGAAGACCGCCCATCACCACCGATGAAATTAACAGCCACAGCGTAATCGCCACGCCGGTAAAACGATAGCCATCCGTCCACAGCAGGGATTTCCAGTACTCCTGAATGATCTCAATCACAAATCGGCCCTCTTCACGCCCACGGAATAGCGACGCTCAAGTAAGAGCAGCACACCATTGGAAACGGTGGTAAATACCAGGTAGATGAGTCCACAGACCACGGCAAAATAGAAAGGCTCCCAGGTGCTTTTGCCGGCAAGCTGCGTGGCTTTGACGACATCTTCCAGGCCCAGCAGCGACACCAGCGCCGTCGCTTTGAGTATCACCTGCCAGTTATTGCCGATCCCCGGCAGGGCGTAACGCATCATCGCCGGGAACATAATCCGCCGGAAGGTTTGCCCGTGGGTAAAACCAAAGGCCGTCGCCGCCTCGATATGGCCTTTCGGCACCGCCATAAACGCGCCGCGAAAGGTTTCGGTAAAATAGGCGCCGTAGATGAAACCAAGGGTGATAATACCGGCCACCATCGGATCAATATCTATCTGGTCGATACCCAGCGAATCGGTCACCACGTTAAGCGCGATTTGCAATCCGTAAAATATCAGCAGCATTAAGACCAGATCCGGCACCCCGCGAATCAGGGTGGTGTATCCTTCAAAAATAAGCCCCGTTACCCGGTTTTGCGAAAGCTTCGCCCCCGCGCCGACAAGACCGATAAGCACGGCCAGCACCACGGAACTGAGCGCCAGTTCCAGCGTGACGATCGCGCCCTGTAAAATTACGCCTGAAAACCCGTACAACATGCAGCCTGTCCTGTTGTGTGTGGTGAAGTAAGAAGCCTCTTTTGCATTTTTGCCTCACATCACGCCGGATGGCGGCTGTGCCTTTCCCGACCTACGATGCTCCGTAGGCCTGACATGCACAGCGCCATCAGGCAATGCAGACAGTCAACATTCTTTGGGCTTTATCTGCACCGACGGTGATTAACCGCCATAAACATCAAAATCAAAGTACTTTTTCGCCAGCTTTTCGTAAGTACCGTCAGCACGCATTTCAGCAAAGGCTTTGTTCAGCGCTTCGCGCAGCTCGTTATCCTCTTTGCGCAGCCCCATACCGGTTCCTACGCCGAATAACTTCTCATCTTTCACCGCCGGGCCGCCGAATTTATAGTCTTTTCCGACGGGCTGTTTAAGGAAACCTTCGCTGGCCGCGACCTCGTCCTGGAACGCTGCATCAATACGGCCAGCCGTCAGATCGGAATAAATGTTGTCCTGCCCCTGGTAAGAGACGATCTCAATCCCTTTCGGCGCCCAGTGCTCATTGCCGAAGGTCTCCTGCGTTGTCCCCTGTAGCACGCCGACGCGCTTGCCTTTCAGCGACGCGACGGTCGGCTGAATATCAGAGTTCTTCGCCACCACCAGACGGGAATCAGCGGCGTAAAGCTTGTCGGTAAACGCGATTTCCTGCTGGCGCTTTTCAGTGATGGACAGCGAGGACATGATGGCATCAATTTTCTTCGCTTTTAAAGACGGAATCAGCGCATCCAGCGGGTTTTCCACGAACGTACACTGTGTGTTGATACGTTTGCACAGCTCTTTGGCCAGATCGATATCAAAGCCGACCAATTCACCTTGTGCATTTTTGGATTCAAACGGTGCGTATGTAGGATCGGTACCGATACGAATCTTTTGTGGAATAGCGGCAAATGCTGCGGTAGCGCTGGAAAATGCCAGCACCAGAGAAAGGGATAACGCCAGTTTTTTCATAACTATCCTCAACAGACTGTCTTTCCAGGAGATCTTTACAGATCCGATGCGACTATCGTGCCATTAATCAGGCCGACAAGGCAAAGCATTCTACCTTGTCAGCCGGTTTATTTTGCATAAAAATCGATTAAGTATGCATTTATGTGCCTGTTCCGCAACGGCTTATGCACCAAAAAGGTGCAAAACATCTATTTTGCACCGTGATAGTTCCCCATCGCGGCGCGTTATCCCCTTTTCTCAATCGCCGTAGACATTAAAATCGAAGTACTTTTTGGCCATTTTGTCGTAAGTTCCGTCCTGGCGCAGTTCGGTCAGCGCTTTATCAAACGCGGCTTTTAGCTCGGTATCGTCTTTGCGCAGCCCAACCCCCGTCCCGTCGCCAAAATATTTTTTATCCTTCACGGAAGGACCGGCAAACGCATACTCTTTGCCCGCTGGCTGCTTCAGGAATCCTTCGCTGGCGGCGACTTCATCCTGCAATGCAGCATCCAGGCGACCGGCGGTTAAATCGGAATAGATAAGATCCTGGTTGGCATAAGCCACCACATCCACACCTTTAGTGCGCCAGTTATCATTGGCGTAAGCCTCTTGCGTGGACCCTTGCAGCACGCCGACATGCTTGCCTTTCAGCGATTCCAGCGTCGGCTGAATGGGAGACCCTTTTGCCGCAATCAGACGTGAATCCGCCGCGTAAAGTTTGTCGGAAAACGCAATTTCTTGCTGGCGTTTATCGGTGATAGAGAGCGATGAAATAATGGCATCAATTTTTTTCGCTTTTAGTGAGGGAATAAGCGCATCAAAGTCGCTGGCGACCCAGGTACATTTCACCTGCATACGCTTACACATTTCATTACCGAGATCGATATCAAAGCCAATAAACTCGCCTTTGGCATCTTTTGATGAGAAAGGCGCGTAGGTGGTATCTGTTCCAATACGAACCGTTTGCGGGAGCGCGGCGTAACTGGCCGCCGTCGCGCCCAGACCTATCAGCAAAGACAAAGCGAGAACGGTCTTCTTCATACATACCCCTCAAGTGGCGTCATTTTCTTATGTTTTACGTGGTGTTGTGTGTTTGCAGACTTTTTCATGCAGGTCTTATGCCATTTTCACGTCAGCAAAACGATTCGACGTTAAATTTGTTAATAAAACGTTGCAATATTGTCCTGATGTTGAAGATAGCAGGTATGACGGTTGAACCGCAGCGTTTCGGCGGCTTTTAACGAATTAAATGTTGAGGATATGATCGCGGTTACAAAATTGCCCTGAAACAGGGCAACAGGGACAATAATGCACGCTAAACAGACAACGCTATGCGCCCTGCCAGCGAACAAAAAGATCGTGCGGAAGGGGGATATCAAACTGATCCAAAACTCGGTTAACCGTTTGATTTATAATATCATCTAACGTCTGAGGAAGATGATAAAAAGCCGGAACCGGCGGCATAATCACCGCGCCTATCTCAGCGGCCTGGGTCATTAAACGCAAATGCCCGATATGCAGCGGCGTTTCGCGCACACACAGCACCAGAGGTCGCCGCTCTTTTAATATCACATCCGCCGCGCGGGTAAGCAGTCCGTCAGTATAACTGTGGACAATCCCCGACAGCGTTTTAATCGAACAGGGCAAGATAACCATTCCCGCCGTCGGGTAAGAGCCCGAGGAAATGCTGGCGGCAATGTCGCGCGCATCGTGCGTCACATCGGCCAGCGCCTGCACCTCGCGCAGCGAAAAATCGGTCTCCAGCGCCAGCGTTTGCCGGGCCGCCTGGCTCATCACCAGATGCGTTTCCACGCTATCGACATCGCGCAAAATTTGTAATAAGCGCACGCCATAAATCGCTCCGCTGGCGCCGCTAATTCCTACAATGAGTCGTTTCATGTTCTCTTACCGTTTACGAGCGCCGTTCATCCCACTGTGTTACGTAATCGGCTCAAAGTGGGTCTGAAGAGATACCATGACAAAAGAATCCCTATCATAAAAGCCAGCTCAACCAACATTATCACTACCCCTTGCTCACTAAACCAGGTGCCGACCATAATGGCAAAATTGGTGATAATGACAAATCGGGCCGTCCAGGGGAAAAGCGGCGATCTGTAGCGTAGCAAATCGCTGGCGTACGTTCCATTACGCACCGATTGTCGGAAGCGATACTGGCACCATCCGATGGTTATCCATGCCAGGCAACCCACCTGCCCGGTACTGGCGATCAGATATAAATAAAATTGCTGTGCAGGAATATAGCGGGTCAGCAACGACACCAACGCCAGCAAGGCCGTGATTAAAATAGCATACACCGGCACGCCGCCGCCGTTCGTTTTACCAAAGCAGGCTGGCGCAAAGCGATCGCCCGCCATAGACCACAGCATACGCGAACTGGCGTAAATGGCCGAGTTAGCGGCAGAAACCGCGGCGGAAAAGATCACCAGCGTCATCAGCGTATCCGCCCCCGGAATGCCCGCGTGGGAGAATACCCATACAAAGGGACTTTGTCCATTTGGCGTCAGTTCATGCGGATAGACCAGCGCCAGCACCGCAATCGCCAGGCCGTAAAACAAAATGATTCTGAGACCGATCCCCAGGATCACTTTCGGTAAAATAATGTGCGGCGATTCGGTCTCCCCTGCCGCATTTCCTACCAGTTCCACCCCCTGGAAGGAGTAAATCACGATCGTCATACAGACCACAATTTGCTCCCAACCGTGGGGAAACCACATTCCGTCTGCTTTTAATGTCGGGTGCCAGTCGCTATGGCCCATTAGCGAGTAGATCATGACCCCGCCCGCGCAGATAAACAGCACGATCGCGAAGACCTTAATGGCCGAAAGCCAGTATTCGCATTCGCCAAAACTTTTTGCGGAGGTAAGATTGATGGCCGTCAGGATGAGCAGAATCGCCAGGCAGAACATATATACCGGAACCGCGGGGAAAAACTGGTGAGCAATAAACCCTGCGGCAGTGAGGTCGGCTGCCAGGGAAAAGACCCAGCTAAACCAGTAAAGCCAGCCAATGGTATAGCTCCAGCAAGGTGACGGCATAAACATCAGCGCGTAATGTTGAAATGAACCGGAGTGAGGAAAGGCGCATGATAATTCGCCAAGACACATCATCGTCGCCAGCATAATGGTTCCGGCAAACAGATAGGCCAGTAAGGTTCCCGCCGGCCCGACGCTGCTTAACGGCTCGGCAATGCCGATAAATAAGCCGGTGCCAATCGTGCCGCCCAGCGACATCATCAGCAGATGCCGTTTCTTCAGGTTACGCCGCAGACCGCCTTCAGGCTCTGCTGGCGGTGATTGTTGCAGGGTATCCATCGTTACTCCCTGTCTTTCGTGAGGTCAAAGATGCCGCCGCGACATAGCCGCGGCGGTTATGCGTTAACGCGTAAACCTCCAGGCGACGCCTTTGGTCTGGCAGGCCATTAACAGGCCCGTATAATCCAGCTCAAAGCGAACCACATCGCCTACTTTTAGCGACTGACGACAATCTTCAATATCCACCAGCGTATGATCGCTGGTTTGCCCTAAGATAGTGATAGCGTCGTCGCATGGCACACAGTTATCCGACGGCACATCCTGGCGACCAAACGCCAGCAATGCGCGTCGGCGTATGCCACGATCGACAAAGGTTTTACTTTGCAAAAAGGCATCGACGCCCAGCTCCCCGACCGGGACGGTCGGTTTACTGTTCAGTTCGATGATTTCCGCTTCCAGGATATACATATCGGAACAGGCTTTATCGACCGGTTTTGCGGAGTGGTGAAATTCATTCAGGTATTTCATGTCCACATATTCAATGCCGAATTCATGCAGTCCGCCGATGCGCAGATGATTCAGCCCCTGCGGCCAGATACCTTTATCCAGCAGGTGATAGCTGGTGCAGTTTCCCGCAGAAAGCCGCCGGACAGGAATACCGCTGTCGGCTTCCAGCCGGGCGGCCAGCGCCAGAAAATCCTCGCCATTTTTTACCGTTGGCAACACGGTGCCGTAACAATTAAAGTTGGTGCCCAGTCCATATAATTCCAGACCGGGCAGACCAGTAATCAGAGTCACGGTCTCAAGAATGCGTTGATATTCACCAAACCAGATACCCTCGCGTAAATCGCCCATATCCACCATCAGTAATACCTGATGCGTTTTCCCCTGGCGTTGGGCTTCCTGCGATAATGCCCGTAATACCACCGGCTCGCTATTTAAACTAATATCCGCGTAGCGCACCACATCTTCGATTTCACTCAGACACGGGCTGCGTAACAGGCAGGTCGTACATCCTGTCTCGCGTATTTTTTTCAAATTATAGGTTCGTGATTCAGCAATAACGGTAATTCCGCCGTTGAACACCGCCTGCGCGGTTTCCACGCAGCCGTCAAAAACTTTATTGACAGCCATCACGTCAATACCGCTGCTTGCCAGCAGAGTTTTTTCCGTGCGGGCGTTTTCTTCCAGCTTGCGTAGATTTATTTCCAGAACTGGCATATACATTTTATTTTCCTCCCGCCATGCTTAAACGGGCATTACGTTTCTGCGCCCGATGGTAAATGTACTCCGCGACAACAACCGCCAGCACGGCTCCGCCAATAATTTTCCCGGCGTACTGGAAATATCCGCCCATATCAATTTGAGAAGGCGGAATAAATAACAGCGCAACGGCAAAGGCTATAGAAAGAAAACCCAGCGCGGGTAAAATAGCCGGTAAAACCTTGCCCGGAATTTTAAAACTTCTTGGCGTATCCGGCTGAGTCTTACGTAAACGCCAGAACGCCGGGAACATCACCAGATAAGGAATAAAATAGGTGATGGTCGTTAGCGCCGTTAACATCCAGTAGGCCGCCGCAACGCTTGGCGAAATAAAAGTCGAAAAACACAGGACCGTGACGATAATCGCCTGTACAGTCAAGGCAAAGGCGGGCGTTTTCCACACCGGATGTAATTTGCCGATTCGGTCCCCCAGCAGATTATCTTCACGCGAGGCTTCCTGGAGCATATAAATCGGCCCCACCAGCCAGGAGTTAATCTGCCCGAGAGCGCCAAAAAACATACAGATGGCCATAACAGGAATTAACCACGGCATATGCAGCGTGTCCGCAGCAGCATGCATAGCCTGCATGACGCCTGCCACGATGTCGGTTTTCCCGGCGGGTAAAAGCGTGTTTAGCGCCCAGGTGCCGACCATATAGATCCCAACGATAACGGCGGCGGAGACGGCCATCGCTCGCGGAAAATCACGCTGTGGATTACGGGTACGCCCAGCAATCATCGGGGCGACCTCCAGTCCGGCAAACGCAAACATCATGCTGGATAAGAAAACGATCGTATCCCAGTGTCCGAGATCCGGAATCCAGTTTTTCGCTGTAGTGTAGTCCGTCTGCATCTGGTGTCCGGTACATAGCCATACCACCGCCAGCAAAATGAGGATAGCGGAGGGAATAAATACGCCGCACCAGGCGCTGATGCTATTAATAATTTTTGTCCATTCCATCCCGCGGATATTCATCAGCGTTAATAGCCAGAAAATTACCGCGGAACCAATACCGATAAATGCTTTATTTTCCGCCAGGCCGCCGCCGATCATATAGCCCAACGCGGTAAAGCCGAATTGCAGCATTAATGGGAAAAACAGTACGCAGGAAAAGAGAAAACAAACCACGACAATCCATGCAATACGTTTACCAAATGCCTCTTTAATCCAGACAAATATCCCGCCATCTTTCGGCCAGCCGGTTGACAGCTCGCCGCATACCATCGCTAAAGGAAAAAACAAGCAGAATGCGGCTATCACCCATAACAACATGGCCGATGCCCCGTAAGGCGCCACGTTAGGGATTTGCCGCAAACTCAGAATAGCGATGACATTCATAAAGACAATGTCTTTGATGCCAAGTAAGCCAGAATTCGTGTTACTCATGGCCATCTCCTGTTATGCATTCAGGCATCACTGCCCTCTTCTTATCATCTGACGACGGGCTTCAGCATGAAACTGAAGCCCAAAACAGTATTAATAAATGTCGTACTTGACCATGTCTTCGTAACTGTCTTCCCGACGAATCAGACGCGTCTCACCATTTTTATCGATCATCACCACGCCCGTGCGCGGACGGTTGTTATAAACGGTTTGACTTTCAATGGTGTATGCCCCGGCATCAAGAAACGCGACAATATCGCCAACATGAGTCTCCTTCGGCAGTAAAAACTCTTCGCCTTTCACTCCCATGTGGAAATAATCTCCGCCATCACACAGCGGCCCGGCTAATTTTATCCAGGCGTCGTGCGCTGCCGTCATGCGAGAGGCGTTATAGACATAAAAGAACCAGTCAAAATGCTGGCTGTCAGAGAGTACGCTGTAACCAGCGTCGACAAATTTCCATTCAACGTGGCATTCCACATTGCCGTTAAGATCGTAATTTGTTTTACGTTTTTCGCAGGAGACTTCCGTCAGTAAAACCGCCGCCGACCCGGTCACTTTACGTCCCGGTTCAATACATATTTCCACATCGGTACGCCATTTATGCACTTCGCGAATGACCGCATCGGCAAAATCCTGGGCGGTAATACCGGCATACATATTATCTTTTAACGGGTCGCCATTCTCGTCGTCATATTTATAGGGAACCGGAATTCCGCCGCCCACGTTGATCAAATCAAATTTAATACCGAGCACCTCTTCCAGGCGACGGGATTCATCCACCAGCACTTTAGTCGCTTTTGCGAAAGGCTCTGACTCCGGCACCTGATCACCCACATGCATATGCAAGCCGCGCAAATGCACATAAGGCATCGCCAGAATGCGGCGGCAGGTTTCTTCCGCCTGTTCCAGGTCGAGACCCGACTTCGCATGGAAAGCGGTAACCAGTTCCGCATGCGTCGCCGAGGGAACATTCGGCTCTACGCGGACGCAAACATTGGCGACTTTCTTCAGCCTGCGAGAGATGGCATCAATATGTTCCAGCTCATACAGGCTATCAACATTAATAAGATACAGATCGTTAGCGATGGCATATTCCAGATCGGCAGGCTTTTTCACCACGCCGTTGAAGACGATCTGATCGCCGCGAAAGCCTATCTCCAGACACTTGCGAACCTCATATTGTGAGTTTGCCTCCGCGCAAATTCCGGCGTCACGAATGGCTTTCAACACCCCCATGACCGAGCAGGTTTTTGACGCAAAGAAGGTTTTGGTATTTTTATGCGCCGCAAATGCCTGCTGGATTTCATGAATGTTACGAATAATCTCCGGCTCAGAAAACACATAGAACGGCGTGGGGTACTGGCGCGCCAGAGCGTCCAGATCGACCCCTTCAAAACACAAATGACCGTCTTTGTGCTGGAAACGGCGATCGCCGTTGATTACCTGCTCACGTAGCTGGTTGTAATTCTGCATAATCGAGTCAGTCATAACGCCCTCTGCTTAATGTTTATGGTAAAAATCCGCATTCTTTACAGGGGATAAAGCAAAAGGCATGCCACTATTTTTTATAAAAATAATCAATTACTTATAAAAATAAGCTATTTCTCATTTTCGTCATTGAGTTTGCTATTCATCACAACGACGAAAATTCGTCACTTTTATAATGACAACATGAACAATAGATATGAGGAATGCATATATGGCATCCACCAATCAGGAGCTGGCCTCGGCGCTCAGGATGTTTTCCCGCTTTTTCGATTTGATTCATCAGCCGTTGGCCGTCATTAATGAGCGTGGTGAATACGTTTACTACAATCAGGAAAGCGCGGATCTGGACGGCTACAGTATTGAACGGGCAATGGGAAAACATATGCTGGATGTCTATCCGGGCATGAAAGAGACCCAAAGCACGATGCTTTCATCGTTAAAAAAAGGCGTGGAATACATTGGCCATTATCAAATTTATTACAATGCGCGAGGCCAGGCCGTTGACTATCAGCACACCACCGCGCCGCTCTATGCAAGCGATGGCGGCATGGTCGGCGTTATCGAAATCGGCAGGAATATGTCCGGCGTCAGGCGGCTCCAGGAGCAGGTGGTAGAACTGAACCAACTGCTGTATGCCGATCACCATGAGAAGCACCATGCCATTATTACCGAAAACCCGGAAATGCTCAGTAATATTGCCAAAGCCAAACGGCTGGCCGCCAGTAATATTCCGGTGACGATTGTCGGGGAGACGGGTACGGGTAAGGAGCTATTTTCCCGCCTGATCCATCAATGCAGCAAGCGGGCGAATAAACCATTTATCGCCCTGAACTGCGGCGCTCTACCGCCTACGCTTATCGAAAGTACGCTTTTCGGCACCGTGCGCGGCGCCTATACCGGCGCGGAAAATAGCCAGGGCTATCTGGAGCTGGCAAACGGGGGAACGCTCTTTCTTGATGAGCTGAACGCCATGCCGATAGAGATGCAAAGTAAGCTGCTGCGATTCTTGCAGGATAAAACCTTCTGGCGGCTCGGCGGACAACAGCAACTCCACTCTGATGTCAGGATCGTTGCCGCCATGAACGAAGCGCCCGTCAAATTAATTCAACAAGAACGTCTGCGGGCAGATCTTTTTTATCGGTTGAGCGTCGGAATGTTGACGTTACCGCCGCTGCGCGCCCGCCCGGAAGATATTCCCTTACTGGCGAATTATTTTATTGATAAATACCGTAATGACGTGCCGCAGGACATTCACGGATTAAGCGAGACGGCGCGTGCTGATCTGCTCAATCACGCCTGGCCGGGTAATGTCAGGATGCTGGAAAACGCGATTGTACGCAGCATGATCATGCAGGAAAAAGATGGGCTGCTCAAACACATCATTTTTGAACAGGACGAGTTAAATTTAGGCGTACCGGAAACCGCGCCGGAAAATCCCCTTCCCTCGTCACCCGATCCGCAGTATGAAGGGTCGCTGGAGGCACGGGTTGCCAACTACGAAAGGCATTTAATAGAAACCGCGCTGGATACGCATCAGGGGAATATTGCCGCCGCGGCCCGCAGCCTTAACGTATCCCGCACCACGTTACAGTACAAAGTACAAAAATACGCTATTCGCTTCGGCGTGGTGCGTAATTGACATCGGCCAGCGGCATCGCGCCGCTGGCAAAGCCATTAGCCTTCGTTATGCATTTCCAGGTTTTCCATTTCGTTCTGGAACAGCACCGCTTTGGCGTCGTCATTACGTAATGAATCCAGGAAGTCGAGGTATTGCTGGTCTACGTCTTTGGTGACATATACCCCGTTAAATACCGAACATTCAAACTGCTGGATATCCGGGTTTTCCGCGCGTACGGCTTCGATCAGATCGTTCAGATCCTGGAAGATAAGCCCGTCTGCGCCGATGATCTGCCGAATCTCATCCACCTCGCGACCATGCGCGATCAGCTCATTGGCGGTCGGCATATCAATGCCATAGACGTTAGGGAAACGAATTTCCGGCGCGGCGGACGCCAGATAAACCTTCTTCGCGCCGGCTTCCCGGGCCATCTCGATGATCTGCTCTGATGTGGTGCCACGCACGATGGAATCATCCACCAGCAGGACGTTCTTATCGCGGAATTCCGCGCGATTAGCATTGAGCTTACGGCGCACGGATTTACGGCGTAGCTGTTGGCCCGGCATGATAAAGGTACGTCCCACGTAACGATTTTTGACAAATCCCTGGCGGTACGGCTTGCCGAGAATACGGGCAATTTCCAGTGCGATATCGCAGGAGGTTTCCGGGATAGGGATCACGACGTCGATGTCCAGATCTTCCCATTCACGAGCGATTTTTTCGCCAAGTTTGGTGCCCATATTCACACGAGCGCTGTAGACGGAGATCTTGTCGATAAAGGAGTCCGGGCGAGCAAAATAAACGTACTCAAACAGACAGGGGTTACTGACCGGGTTATCCGCGCACTGGCGCGTGAACAGTTGCCCCTTTTCGGTAATATAGATAGCTTCGCCCGGCGCGACATCGCGCAGGAATTCAAAGCCCAGCGTATCCAGCGCCACGCTTTCAGAAGCGACCATATACTCCGTACGACCATCGCCAACGTCACGCTTGCCCAGCACTAATGGGCGAATGCCGTGCGGATCGCGAAAAGCCACCATACCGTGACCGATAATCATCGCCACGCAGGCATAGGCGCCGCGAATTTGACGGTTGGTCGCGGCAATCGCGGCAAAAATATTGTCGGCTTCCAGCGGATAGTGACGGAAGTTGTCGAGCTCGCTGGCGAAAATATTGAGCAGGATTTCGGAATCGGAGGTGGTGTTGATATGACGGCGCTTTTCTTCAAACAGCTTTTTACGTAGCTCGTGCGCGTTAGTCAGGTTGCCATTATGGGCCAACGTGATGCCATACGGCGAGTTAACGTAAAAAGGTTGCGCTTCCGAAGCGCTGGAGCTGCCTGCGGTAGGGTAGCGCACATGGCCGATCCCCATGTTGCCCTGCAAACGCTGCATGTGGCGAGCTTCAAAAATATCGTTCACCAGTCCGTTTGCCTTACGCAAGCGGAAGCAGTTATTCGCATCAATGGTGATGATACCGGCAGCATCCTGACCTCGATGCTGGAGCACTGTTAACGCGTCATAAATCGACTGGTTGACCGGCATAACACCGGCGATACCGACAATACCGCACATACGTCATTTTCCTCGTTAAGCCACATCTCAGAACCTGTTACGTCCTGGGCAAGAAACTCGACGAGCTTTGCAGATAGTCAAAGAACCATCTGATGATGAAGCTGAACTGCGGGATGAGCTGCGATTTGCTCCAGTCTTCGCTTTTCGACAAGCCGGTAAAGGTATCAAGGAAGAACAGAATGGCGGCGACAATCAGCGCCCCTCGCAGTGCGCCGAAACAGATCCCCAACACCCGGTCAGTTCCCGACAGGCCGGTCTTTTCTACTAGCTGACCTATCACAAAATTCACGATAGCGCCGACGATAAGCGTCGCGATAAACAGTACCGCGATAGCAATCCCATTACGAACCAGTTCGTCTTCAAAGCCCGTAAACCAGACAGACAGGTAAGTGTAGTAGTGACTGGCGACAAAGAAAGCACAACCCCACGTCACCAGCGATAACGCTTCACGAACAAAGCCGCGGATTAGGCTAACCAGACAGGAAAAAGCAATCACCGCGATAATGGCGTAATCAATCCAGACCATAGATGTCCCACGATTTTACGCCCTGTCGTCCTGTTCGGGGCGCATTCTAACAGAAAAAGAAAACGTTTGCGTAGGGATTTCCTTCCCACGCGTAAATAAAAATGGCGCTGAAAAAATATTCAACGCCATCACACTTTTTATCTCTTCGGGCACGACCAGAAGAGCTGCCATCGGCCTGATAAGCGCAGGATACCAGGTTTATTCCTTCTGCCGGATGGCGGCGTAAACGCCTTATCCAGCCTACAGGACTTCGGCTATTACCAGATGAACACCGTAGGCCTTAACGCTGCGCAGTCGGGCAAAACGCGCCTTAGTTCGGGCTATACCCCATCACCACGCCGCTTAACCCGGAAATCTGCTTGAGCTCGCCAAGCGATCCTTTCATCTTATCTTTCGACGCATCCGGCCCGACGAGAATACGGGTTATTTTACCCTGTACCGGCGTTGAGGGGGAAGTATAAACCCGGAACCCGGCGGAACGAAGCTTGCCGACTATCTCGTTGACTTTATCCGCGTTTTTCAGCGCGCCCAACTGTACGACATAAGCTTTGCCGGTCGGCGCAGGTTTATCGTCGGCGGCCGGTTTCGGCGCGGGCGTCGGCGTGGAAGCGACGACAACCGGCTGTTGCGGTTTAAGCTGCGGCTTTGGCTTTTCAACCGGCTTCGGTTTAGGCGTCTCCGCCGGTATCGGATCAAGCTCGACATTGTTAGACGCCATGCGCGACGGGTCCAGCGATGGCGCTGCCGCATCTCCCGCCCGCACCTCTTCAGCCGCCCCTTCCGGCGGCTGTGTCGGTAGCGCCTGCGTTGCGGCAGGCATCATATCCGGCTCATCGCGGTCGCCAGGCTTCGGTACCAGTGGAATCGCAGCAAATTCATCCTGATAATGCTTTTTCTGTCCGTCCAGCAGACCGGGAAGCACAATAACCCCCAGCGCGACTAACACAATCGTGCCGACTAAACGATTCTGAAACTTACTCGCCACCGATTCTCCCCGCGTCTATCACTTCCATAACATGTGCGACGGTGTGGAACGATCCGCACACCAGCACGGTATCTTCTGGCTGCGCCGCGTCGATAGCGGCCTGCCATGCCTGCGCGACGCTATCATAGACATTCCCTTTCCCCAGATGTTCCAGAAGTTGTTCCGCCGTCGCGCCGCGCGGCCCCTCTAACGGAGCACAATACCAGTCGTCAACCACGCTTTTCAACCAGGCTAACGTGCCGGCGATATCTTTATCATGCAGCATACCAATCACCGCAAGCACGCGCCCGCGTTTCGGCAACATTTTCAGACGACCCGTCAGGTATTCCGCCGCGTGGGGATTATGGGCGACATCAAAGATAACGCGCGGCGACTCACTCACGATTTGAAAACGTCCCGGCAAGGTAGCCTGCGCAATACCGTCGCGAATCGCCTGCTCGTCAATGTTCAACCTGCTGGCGCGCAGCGCGGCCAGGGCGGTGGCGGCATTCGGCTGGGGAACCTGCGGCAACGGCAGTCCGGCAAGCGTACCGTCGCCATCGGTAAACGCCCAGTGGGTCGCTGTCACCTCATAACGCCAGTCAACGCCGCGACGCCGCAACAGCGCGCCGGTCTCCTGCGCGACATCCGCGATAGTTGCCGGCATTTCCGGTTCGCCGACAATAGCGGGTTTTTCCGCGCGAAAAATCCCGGCTTTCTCGCGGCCGATACTTTCGCGATCCGGCCCCAGCCAGTCAGTATGGTCAAGCGCGATGCTGGTAATTACCGCTACATCGGCATCCACAATGTTCGTGGCGTCCAGGCGCCCGCCCAACCCGACCTCCAGAATCACCACGTCAAGGTTAGCCTGTTTAAACAGCCACAATGCCGACAACGTACCATATTCAAAATAGGTCAATGAAATATCGCCGCGCGCCGTTTCTATTTCCGCAAAGGACGCGGTATGCGCGGATTCCGCTAATTCTTTCCCCTGCACGCGCACGCGCTCGGTGTAACGTACCAGATGAGGCGAACTATAGACGCCCACACGGTATCCCGCCGCGATTAACACCGACTCCAGCGTGCGACAGGTCGTACCTTTGCCGTTGGTTCCCGCAACGGTAAAAACGAACGGCGCAGGCTTGAGGATGTCCAGACGCGCTGCCACCTGGCTTACGCGCTCAAGGCCTAAATCGATACTCTTGCTGTGCAGGTTTTCCAGATAAGAAAGCCACGAGGCCAGGGGCGACGCAGCTTGAGGTATAGATTTGTTTTTCATTGATTCCGCTGCTTCTTTACGGTGAAAAGCAAAAGGGCAGAGCCTGCGGCCCTGCCCTTTTCAGTTATCAGGCCTCAGACTCCTGATCCGGCGCCGGAGGCACCACCACGCCTTCACGCGGGGCGTCCGGGTTCGGCGCGGGCAGATTCATCAGCTTCGCCAGAATGCTCGCCAGCTTCAGGCGCATTTCCGGGCGGCGGACTATCATATCAATAGCGCCTTTTTCGATCAGGAACTCACTGCGCTGGAATCCTGGCGGCAGTTTTTCGCGAACGGTCTGTTCGATAACGCGCGGGCCGGCGAAGCCAATCAGGGCTTTTGGCTCGGCGATGTTGAGATCGCCCAGCATCGCAAAACTGGCGGAAACGCCGCCCATTGTCGGATCGGTCAATACCGAGATGTAGGGCAGACCACGTTCCTGCATTTTCGCCAGCGCAGCAGAGGTTTTCGCCATCTGCATCAGAGACATCAGCGCTTCTTGCATACGCGCGCCGCCGGAAGCAGAGAAACACACTAACGGACAGTTATCTTCCAGCGCCTGTTCAACGGCGCGAACGAAGCGTGCGCCAACGACAGACCCCATTGAGCCGCCCATGAACGCGAATTCAAACGCGGCGGCGACAACCGGCATACCGTGAAGCGTCCCTTTCATGACCACCAGCGCGTCTTTCTCGCCGGTTTCTTTCTGCGCGGACGCCAGTCTGTCTTTATATTTTTTGGAGTCGCGGAACTTGAGCACGTCTTTCGGCTCCAGCTCGCTACCCAACTCCACAAGGGAACCTTCATCTAACAGGCTATGCAGGCGATTGCGCGCCGACATGCGCATATGATGGTCACACTTAGGACAGACCTCAAGATTACGTTCCAGCTCAGCGCGGTATAAAACCTGACCGCAGCTATCACACTTGGTCCACACCCCTTCAGGAATGCTTGCCTTGCGGGTGGGAGTAATGTTGCTTTTAATTCGTTCAATCCAGCTCATTGGTGACCTTTCTGCCTGAACCTTAGTCAGCTTTATTATAAGGGGCGCATAATGCCATTTTTGCCCCCAACAGACCATGAATGTTGCACATTAAAACATAACAGCCCGAAACTTTGGATAAAAAAGTGGTCGAACCGCTGAGTTACTTTCTATTTTGCGGCACGCGACGCAGCGCGCTTATGCCGAATAATCTCGATGACGCCAGGTAATATCGAAACCACGATAATCCCCACAATCAGCAGCTTAAGGTTATCCTGAATCAACGGTATCGTACCGAAGAAATAACCGGCGTAGGTAAAGAGCAGCACCCACAGCAGCGCGCCGATGACGTTATAAGCGGCAAAATGCCGATAGGACATGTGCCCCATCCCTGCCACAAACGGCGCAAAGGTTCTGACGATCGGCACGAAGCGAGCGAGAATGATAGTTTTACCGCCGTGTTTTTCATAAAACTGGTGGGTTTTATCCAGGTAACTGCGGCGGAAAATTTTCGAATTCGGATTACTGAACAGTTTTTCGCCGAACAGTCGACCAATCGTGTAATTTACCGCATCGCCAACAATTGCGGCGATCAGCATTAACGCCACCATGACATGCACATTGAGATCGTTGGTTTCCAGCGAAGCCAGCGCCCCGGCGACAAACAGCAGCGAGTCGCCCGGCAGAAACGGCGTGACGACCAGGCCGGTTTCACAAAACAGAATCAAAAACAAAATAGCGTACACCCAGACGCCGTACTCCGCGACCAGCTCCGCCAGATGCACATCGATGTGCAGAATAAAATCAATAATAAAGTAGATCAGGTCCATATTTGTCTTTGCCTTTCTACCCGACACGTTTCGGGTGTGCGATTCGGATTAGTCCGCCAGAAATAGCGGGCCCATTGGTGGTTTTGGAAGGTCAAACCGGTCAGGGTAATCCACCGCAACCAAATATAGCCCTTCCGCCTTCGCCGTTGCCGCCGCCAGCGTTCTGTCCCTGGCCGCTAACAGCTCTGCGATCCAGCTCTCCGGCTGGTTGTGAGCGCCTACTTCCAGCAGGCTGCCGACAATATTCCTGACCATATGATGAACAAAGGCATTCGCTTTGATATCGACCACCACATAAGGGCCGTGGCGGGTAACGTTGATGTGCATCACATTACGCCACGGCGTGCGCGACTGGCACTGCACCGCGCGAAACGAGGTAAAATCATTTTCACCAAGCAGACACTGCGCCGCGCGATGCATCCGCTCTGCATCCAGCGGCTCATAGTAATGCGTCACGCCTTTTGCTAACACCGCAGGACGCAGTCGATGATTGTAGATGATATAGCGATAACGGCGAGCCGTAGCGCTAAATCGCGCGTGAAAATCATCCGGTACAGTTTTCACCCAGCGCACGGCAATGTCACCAGGCAAATTCGCATTTACCCCCAGCGTCCATGCCGCATCTTTGCGCAATGCGGTCGTTTCGAAATGGACAACCTGCCCGGTGCCGTGAACGCCGGCATCGGTACGCCCGGCGCAGAACACGTTAATAGGTTCATTTGCCACCTGCGAGAGCGCTTTTTCCAGCTTTTCCTGCACGCTGCGCACTTCATTCTGACGCTGCCAGCCATAATACTTGCTGCCGTCGTACTCAATACCCAGCGCAATTTTATAGACCGGCGATGATTGCTGTCCGGACATCAGTACAGATACTCCTGCACCAGCTTCTCCGCAATTTTAACGGCCATCAGCGCGCCGCCGAAACGCACGTTGTCCGCCACTGACCAGAACTGAATTTGTTCCGGCATACCGTAATCATTATGCACACAGCCAATAGAAAGCTGTGGATTGCCGGAAGCGTCGCCCACCTGCGTCGGGTAATCCGTCTCTTCTGACAGTACGATATCTTCACCGCGGGAAAACGCCTCGCGCGCCTCTTCCGCCGCCAGCGGACGGAGCGCTTCAAAGCTCACCATCTGCGCATGGCCATAGAACACCGGCGACTGCACGACACTGGCGGAGATCATCACGCCATCGTCCTGCAAAATTTTACGCACTTCATCGACGATACGACGTTCCTGGCGCACGCTGCCTTCACGATCCGGCAGCAGCGGCAGCATATTGAACGCCAACTGGCGGCCAAAGAAATCATCTTCATCAATCGGTATGCCGTTAAGCAGCTTCGCACTCTGTCCGGCCAGCGCATCGACCGCTTTTTTCCCCTGTGCGGACGCTGATAACATACTGGTGACGGCGATGCGCGACAGTCCCCCCTGATCGATTAACGGCTTGAGCGCCGCCAGCAGTTGACTGGTCAGACTATCGGCGACCGCAATCACGTTACGGTTACGGTAATCCGCCAGTACATACGGGTTAACTTCCGGCACGACCAGCGGCACATCAGGCTCCAGCGCGAACAGACCGCTGGAATCTATCACCAGGCAACCTGCATTGGTCGCGTCGTCTATCCAGGCAGCCGATGCCTCTGCGCCGGCAACGAAAAACGCCAACTGCGCCTGCGTCCAGTCAAAGTCCGCCGCATCCTGGACAATGACCGACTTGCCACCAAAACGGAGGTGCTCGCCCGCGCTTTCATGACGCGCCAACGCATAAATTTCACCGACCGGGAACTGGCGTTCAGCCAGTGTTTCAAGCAGGGCTTCGCCTACGGCGCCCGTTGCGCCCAGAATGGCAATGTTCCAGCCTTCAGACATGGTGATTTACTCCAGAAATACATAAGCGTCCCTGTCGCATTATTCGACAGGGAGCATTAAGAAGACATTAATGTGCCGGGTGATGAACAGCGTTAAAACCTAGCTTACACAGCAAGGCGGCTGCCGTTTCGTCGTCACACATCACGTATAAAGACGACCATTCACGGCGCTCAAGATAATTTTTACGCAATTTATCAAATTCACCCGGAATTCCAGCGACTTTACGCAGTGGCGCATCGTCGCGGCGCACATCATACACCAAATGCGCCAGTCTTTTCAGCGTCGGTTGATCCAGCGGGCCGTGAAGCGTAATACGACCAAACTCAGGCGCAGGCAGTAATGTCTCCAGCGCGACATGCTGCTCGCGACCGATAAACGCGCTATACGCCTCAAAGACCTGGGTGGTGCCGCGCGCTTTGCCTTCCAGCGTATAGCCGGCAATATGCGACGTGCCGATATCCACGGCTTCCAGTAGCGCGACGTTAAGATCCGGTTCGCCCTCCCACACATCAAGCACCACGCTCAGCGGCTGCCCGGCATTAAGTCGCGCCAACAACGCGGCGTTATCCACCACCGGACCGCGGCAGGCGTTAATGAGAATGGCGCCGGGTTTCAGTCGACGGATCAGCGTCTCATCGGCCAGATGCAGCGTTTTGTACGGTCCGTCTTTATAAAGCGGCGTATGGAAAGTCAGGACATCCGCTTCCTGCACCAGCTCATCCAGCGTACGAAAATCACCCTCGTCCCCGCGTGCGGCGCGTGGCGGATCGCACAGCAACGTGCGGATACCCAACGCTTCAAGCCTGGTCTGTAGCCGGCTTCCGACGTTACCCACGCCGACAATCCCTATAGTGCGATCGCGTAACGAAAAGCCGTCACGTTCGGCCAGCATCAACAGCGCGGAAAACACATACTCCACCACGGCGATAGCATTACAGCCGGGCGCGGCTGAAAAACCGATGCCCGCCTGCTTCAGCCATGCCTCATCCACATGATCGGTGCCTGCCGTAGCAGTACCAACGAAGTTAATCGGCGTGCCGCTCAGCAGCGATTCATTCACTTTCGTGACCGAACGCACCATTAACGCATCGGCATGGTTCAATTCTTCAACGGGGATCGGGCGACCCGGCACTGCCTTTACCTCACCCAGGCGGCTAAATAATTCGCGGGCGTAAGGCATATTTTCATCAACGAGAATTTTCACGACTGTCGTACCTGTTTGAGAACGAGAGTTAACCGGACAAGTGTGCCATAATCTGGCCGCCAGGCATATATTGCTCAGATTTATGGTTAAAGGATAATTAATTATGCATCCCATCTCCGGCGCCCCTGCACAGCCTCCAGGCGAAGGGCGTAATCCTCTTTCCGCTGCGAGCGAGCAGCCGCTTTCCATGCAACAGCGTACGGTACTGGAAAGGCTGATCACGCGCCTGATTTCACTGACCCAGCAGCAAAGCGCGGAAGTATGGGCCGGAATGAAACACGATCTGGGGATAAAAAATGACGCGCCGCTACTGTCGCGCCACTTCCCCGCCGCTGAACAGAATCTTACCCAGCGTCTGGGCGTAGCGCAGCAAAATCACGCCAATCGTCAGGTACTTTCACAGCTAACAGAGCTGCTTGGCGTCGGGAATAATCGTCAGGCCGTCAGCGATTTTATCCGTCAGCAATACGGTCAAACCGCGCTTAGCCAGCTTACGCCCGATCAACTCAAAAACGTGCTGACGCTCCTGCAACAGGGGCAGCTTTCCATTCCGCAGCCGCAGCAACGTCCGGCAACGGATCGGCCATTATTGCCTGCTGAACATAATACGTTGAATCAGTTGGTGACGAAGCTGGCAGCCGCGACCGGCGAGTCAAACAAACTTATCTGGCAATCAATGCTGGAACTCTCCGGCGTGAAAAGCGGCGAGCTCATTCCGGCAAAACAGTTTACTCATCTGGCGACATGGCTACAGGCGCGGCAGACGCTGTCACTACAACACGCGCCTACGCTACATACGCTGCAGGCTGCGTTAAAACAACCGCTTGAGCCGGACGAGCTCACAGCGATCAAAGAGTATGCCCAACACACTTATCAAATTCAGCCGCAAACGGTGTTGACCACCGCCCAGGTGCAGGACTTACTTAACCATATTTTCCTGCGTCGCGTAGAGCGGGAGGCGGATGAGCTGGAACCGCTCTCTATTCAACCCATCTACCGTCCGTTCGCGCCGATGATTGAAACCGTGAAAAATCTGTCTGCGCGACCAGGCCTGTTGTTTATCGCGCTAATAATTGTACTGGCGCTTTTCTGGCTGGTTTCTTAACCACGCCGGAACGATAATATCGTCACCAGGATGCCAACCACTGCGGAGATCGCTCCCGCGAGAAATACGGAAGGATAGCCGCATGACGTGGCCAGCATGCCCGCCAGCGGGCCGGTAACGCCGTAGGAGATATCCTGAAACGCGGCGTAGCCGCCGAGCGCCGTACCGCGTACCTGTGCAGGTACGCGTTTCACAACCTCCACGCCCAGCGCCGGGAAAATCAGTGAACACCCAGCCCCGGTGAGCGCCGCGCCTACCAGCGCTATCCAGGCCGTCGGCGCCAGCCACAAGAGCAGCAGTCCTGCCGTCTCAACCAGCAATGAGACAACGGCGACCTTCACGCCGCCAAAGCGGTCCGGCATCCAACCGAACAATATGCGCATCAGTACAAACGCACCGCCAAACGCGGTCAGGGTGAATCCCGCCATCGTCCAGCCATTGCTGACAAAATAAAGTGAAATAAACGTACCGATGACGGCAAAGCCCACGCCCTGCAATGCCAGGCCCAGGCCCGGTTTCCAGATAAGCCCGACCACGCTCCACAGTGAAGGTCGCTCCCCCGTATACGCAGGCACTTTACGCACGGTGCCGTTGAATGCCCAGGCCAGCAGCGGTAAAACCATCGTCGTCCCCGCCAG
Organism: Salmonella sp. JXY0409-18; assembly: GCF_020268625.1. Lineage (NCBI taxonomy): Bacteria > Pseudomonadati > Pseudomonadota > Gammaproteobacteria > Enterobacterales > Enterobacteriaceae > Salmonella > Salmonella sp. JXY0409-18. The sequence goes on along the minus strand of NZ_CP084216.1, from coordinate 1,437,212 downwards.
CGCCGCGAAGCCAAAGTGGCTATGGATCAGCAAGCCCAACGGCGCACCGGCCGCCAGCGCGCCGTAAATCGCCATTCCGTTCCACGACATCACCTTACCGGAACGCGTTGGGCCAACCAGCCCCAGTCCCCAGGTCAGGGTTCCGGTCAGCAGCTGGCTTTCGCCAAATCCGAGGATCAAACGCCCGACAATAAGCAGCGCGAATTTTATCGGCGCGGAAACTGGCAACAGCGCGGCCAGGAGCCAGGCGGCGCCCGCCAGCCCGCAGGCAAACATCCCCTGTAACGCCGATCGTTTAGCGCCATATTGATCCGCCAGCCGTCCGGCATAGCCGCGCGTCAGTACCGTCGCAAAAAACTGAATGCCCACGGCGATCCCAACCATCGTATTGCTATAGCCCAGTTCGTGATGGACAAAAAGCGGGATGACGGGTAACGGCAGGCCGACCGTCATATAGGTCAGGAAAACCGCAAAGGCGATGCGGAACAGCGAAAAATTCGCAGACGGGGTCGTTGTTTTTTGGCTAACTGCTGTCATGCATTACTCCAGAATGCAGAGTAAGGCGGGGAAAGGCCACGCCCCCCTCTACCTGAACGTCAGGATTAAGGTGCGTTGGATAACGTTAAACGCTTACGCATTATCGGAAGGATAATGTAGAAAGTGAAGTCTGCCTGTGAGACGCGAAACTTGTCAACCTTGAAATTGCAGCCAGGCTATCAACGTGGCGGCGTGTCATCAAACAGAAAGGGAAAGACCGCTTTCATTCCTCTCACCTTAAAGCGTCCGGTCACCTGCTTGCGCTGTTCTGGCGTCAGTAACCTGAACATCATCTCCCAGATATCTTCAGGCTCCGCTTCCTGTAAGGAAATGGGTTCTGGCGTCGGTTCCTCTCCGCTGTCGTCCAGATAACGATGAACATAAAGAGGGAAAACAGATATATGAAACTCCTCGGCCTTTGATTTAACACGCTTACGCCTGACCCCCTCTTTCCCTTCGCTGTACTTATACAAACGTTCGCGAACCGCAGGCTCGCTTCCCGGAAACCCCGGTAAGCCAAGACATTCCTTAACCGTGAACCATTCCTTTGCCATCGGTTTCTTTCCTTTCCCCTGATGAAATAAAAATATTTCTTCTTTTTCGCGAAATTTTGCTTTCTTTCTGGCACTATTCTCAGAGTGAAAAAGAAAGTAACTTTCTTTTTATCACGCTAATTTTTACCTTAAAAATATCGGTGCCGATAACACATCTTCTTAGGATTACAGAATGGAACCAAAAAGCCAGGACTGGCATCGTGCAGATATTAAAAGTGCACTTGAAAAAAGAGGTATTACGCTCAGAGATCTTTCTCGTCAGGCTGGTGTGCGGAATTTACCCGAAAGGCAATTCAGGCGGGCGGTATCACGCTGGGGCATACATATCATGCGAAAGATTATGGCCCAATGTTAAGAAGCGCCGGATTCACCGCTATTGGTACCTATGAAATGCCGCGCGAGGGTGACGTCATTATTATTCAACCTTACGCTGGCGGAAACCCGAGCGGTCACATGGCGATATACGATGGCGCAGAGTGGTATTCAGATTTTAAACAACGCGATATGTGGGCCGGCCCGGGCTACCGGGCAGCCAGGCCCTCATATACCATCTACAGGAAGAATTAATGAAAACGTTCTCCCTTGTCGCGCTTATCCTGTTGCTTTGTAGTTGCTCTGCGCCTCATCACGACAGTACGCAGGCCGTGAAGCAGTTCTATACCTCATGGATGACGACGTTCACGAACGATGTGAATACCCCTGACGACACCACCGCCTTAATGCAACGTTACGTTGCTAAAGAGGTTATTCATCGCCTGGCGCTAATACAGTCCCTTTATGAACAGGAGATTGTGGGGGCAGATTATTTTATGTATGCGCAGGACTATGCGCCAGAGTGGATTCCACAGTTACGGGTTGGGAAGGCACACCCTTTCCTCGGCGGAGAAAAAGTGGATGTTCTGTTGGGTACAGAGTCAACGCCCATCCACCTGGAAGTTTATACCCGTTGGGAAGAGGGACGCTGGAAAATTTACCGCGTTCGGGATGCTGACAGGGGTTATGAACAGCCGATTTATGACGCAGGCGCCATCACCCAGGCTGAGGCCTGGTCAGCGAAAGTCGCGCCGGAATATAAGAAGCATTAAAAAAGGGAACCGCCATCGGTCTCTTGTTCGTACCGGAGAGGTTAAAGCGCCTCTTGCATCAGGCGCTTATTCCGTCGCTGAAAACAGTAAGCCGAAAATAACCCAGGCATTATTTAAAATATGAAGTATTATCGGTATCATTAGCCCACGGCTTCTCATTCGAACAACGCATAATATCGATGAAAACACAAACAGATAAACAAAAGTCACCGCAAAGAGATATTGTGTATGCATAATTGCAAAAGCGAGTGAGGTAATAATAATACCGGAAACTCTCGAGTACCGACCCCAACCGATACTGCTGTTTAATAAAAACCCTCTGAATATAATTTCCTCCGCCACAGGAGCCAGAAAGCACATCGCCAGCGTGTTAAGAAATTTATGAAGAAAAAATTGCCTTGATAACTCGGCCATCCAGGGTTCCGGGCCACTAAAAGCATTGTAGAGAACGGTAAGGCACACCAGGGCCAGCGCCGGAAAAAAACATTCCACAAATGATAAGCGGCCCAATGATAAAAACGGATAATACTTTGAATAAATACTCCAGGCGGCAATCGCATAGACAAAAACAATACTATATATAAAAGGCGCAGCCAGACCTCCCAAATAAAGCCAGGCATAGGAAGGCGAAAATGAGGCAAAAACAAAAATGCCAAGCAAACCAAATAAAACAGCCACACAACTCAAACTATGCCTAATTTTATCTAATGTATTAGTTGGCATTTATAGAATATCCATATAATTTGTTGTTCCCTGAATGAAAAAACAGGTCGCATTAGCGACCTGTTTCATTATTGATACTACAACGTAATAGTCAGGCTTACAACTTACGCATCACCAGCGTGGCGTTGGTGCCGCCAAAACCGAAGCTGTTAGACATTACAGTAGTCAGTTCACGCTCGGTCGTTTCGGTCACGATGTCCAGACCCGCGGCCTGCTCATCCAGCTCTTCGATGTTGATACTCGGCGCGATAAAACCGTGCTCCAGCATCAGCAGAGAGTAGATAGCTTCCTGCACGCCTGCGGCACCCAGCGAGTGGCCGGTCATCGCTTTGGTTGCAGAAATTGCCGGGCTGTTATCGCCAAACACTTCACGGATTGCACCGAGTTCTTTCACGTCGCCTACCGGAGTAGAGGTACCGTGAGAGTTCAGGTAGTCGATCGGCGTGTCTACGCCGTGCATCGCCATTTGCATGCAACGTACTGCGCCTTCACCAGACGGAGCAACCATGTCTGCGCCATCGGATGTTGCGCCGTAACCGACGATTTCCGCATAGATATGCGCGCCGCGCGCCAGAGCGTGTTCCAGCTCTTCGACAACAACCATACCGCCACCGCCCGCGATGACAAACCCATCACGGTGCGCATCATAGGTACGGGACGCTTTTTCAGGCGTATCGTTATATTTGGTGGACAGTGCGCCCATCGCATCGAACTCACAGGCCATTTCCCAGCACAGCTCTTCGCCGCCGCCAGCAAAAACGATGTCCTGTTTGCCCAGTTGGATCTGTTCAACCGCATTGCCGATACAGTGTGCGGAGGTCGCGCAAGCGGAGCTAATGGAGTAGTTCACGCCATAAATTTTAAACGGCGTAGCGAGGCAGGCGGAAACGCCGGATGCCATTGCTTTCGTCACCACATACGGGCCCACGGCTTTCAGACCACGCGGGCTACGCATGGCGTCTGCGCCAAAGACCTGGAATTTCGGGGAGCCGCCGCCGGAACCTGCAATCAGGCCGACACGCGGGTTATTTTGATAGACTTCCGGCGCCAGACCGGCGTCGGCCACTGCCTGCTCCATAGACAGATAAGCATAGATGGAGGCGTCGCTCATAAAGCGCACGACTTTGCGGTCAATGAGGCCAGTGGTATCCAGTTTTACGTTGCCCCATACCTGGCTACGCATGCCGGCGTCCTTCAGCTCCTGAGAGAAAGTGATCCCTGAACGTCCTTCACGCAGAGATGCCAGGACTTCCTGCTGGTTATTACCGATGCTGGAAACGATGCCCAGGCCAGTAATCACTGCACGTTTCATTCAATACCTCTGTAATTCGCACTATTTTTAAGTTTCGATTGGCACAATAGCGTACACTTGTACGCCGAACAAGTCCGATCAGCCATTTAGTACGGAAATTTGCGCCATCAGGCACACATCGTTAAGATCGCGATACCGCCCGTCAGACGAGTAACTTACGTGAAACAATACGCCATACAACCCGCCACACTCGAATTTAACGCTGAGGGTACACCTGTTTCCCGAGATTTTGATGATGTCTATTTTTCTAATGACAATGGACTCGAAGAGACACGCTACGTTTTTCTTGGCGGCAATCGTCTTGCGGAGCGATTTCCCGTACATTCACATCCATTATTTATAGTCGCGGAAAGCGGTTTTGGCACCGGACTCAACTTCCTGACGCTGTGGCAGGCGTTTGACGGCTTTCGTTCTGAGCATCCACAGGCGACGCTGCAAAGGTTACATTTCATCAGTTTTGAGAAATTCCCGTTAACGCGCGACGATCTGGCGCTGGCGCACCAATACTGGCCGGAGCTCGCGCCCTGGGCAGAGCAGCTGCAGGCGCAATGGCCGCTGCCGCTCCCGGGGTGCCACCGCCTATTGCTGGATCGGGGCCGGGTGACGCTGGATTTGTGGTTTGGCGATATTAATGAACTGACCGACCAACTGGACGCCACGCTGAATCAAACAGTCGACGCCTGGTTCCTCGACGGTTTTGCCCCGGCGAAAAATCCGGATATGTGGACGCCAAACCTGTTTAACGCGATGGCGCGGCTGGCGCGGCCCGGCGCAACGCTGGCGACGTTTACCTCGGCGGGCTTCGTTCGTCGGGGATTACAGGAAGCCGGTTTTACCATGCAAAAACGCAAAGGCTTCGGACGTAAACGCGAGATGCTTTGCGGAGTGATGGAACAACACCTCATGCCGACCCTTTCCGCGCCCTGGTTTTACCGCAGCGGAAGCGAAAAACGTGAAACGGCGATCATTGGCGGCGGCATCGCCAGCGCGCTGTTATCACTGGCGTTACTGCGTCGCGGCTGGCAGGTGACGCTCTATTGCGCAGATGATCAGCCCGCCCAGGGCGCTTCCGGTAATAGACAGGGCGCGCTTTATCCGCTCCTTAGCAAACATGACGCCGCCATTAATCGCTTTTTCCCGACCGCATTCACCTTTGCCCGTCGCCTGTATGATGCCCTGCCCGTCTCTTTTGATCATGACTGGTGCGGCGTGACGCAGCTCGGATGGGATGAGAAAAGCCAGCAGAAAATTGCCCAGATGCTGTCCCTGGCGCTGCCCGCCGGACTGGCCTCGGCGCTCAATGCCGAAGAGGCGGAACAGGCGGTTGGCGTGACGACACGCTGCGGAGGAATTACCTATCCGGCAGGCGGCTGGCTGTGCCCGGAACAATTAACTCGCGCAGTCATCGCACTGGCGACTGAACAGGGTTTACAAACGCGCTTTCGCCATACGCTCACGTCGCTCGTTGCGCAGGAGTCGCGCTGGCAACTGCGCTTTACGTCAGGTGAAACCGTCAGCCATGAGACCGTCGTCCTGGTGAACGGCCATCAGATTAACCGTTTTGATCAGACCCAGCCGCTGCCGGTGTATGCCGTCGGGGGGCAGGTCAGCCATATTCCCACCACCCCCGCTCTCTCGGCGTTGCGTCAGGTGTTATGCTACGACGGCTATCTGACGCCGCAAAATCCGCATAATCAGCAGCACTGTATTGGTGCCAGCTATCACCGGGGCGACGAAAGCACCGTCTGGCGCGAAGAAGATCAGCGTCAGAACCGACAGCGTCTGCTTGACTGTTTTCCGGATGCGAACTGGGCCACAGAGGTTGACGTTAGCGGCAACAGCGCCCGTTGCGGCGTGCGTTGCGCCACCCGCGACCATCTGCCGATGGTGGGCAATGTCCCGGATTACCATGCCACGCTGACGCATTACGCCGATTTAGCCGATAATAAAACGTCGGCGGCGCCTGCACCTGTGTATCCGGGTTTATTTATGCTCGGCGCGCTGGGATCGCGCGGTTTGTGCTCAGCGCCATTATGCGCAGAAATTCTGGCGGCGCAGATGAGTAACGAGCCGATTCCACTGGATGCCAGTACGCTGGCGGCGTTAAATCCGAATCGGTTATGGGTGAGAAAGTTATTGAAGGGAAAAGCGGTGAAGTAATGGGCCAGTCAATAGCGGAAGGCGGCAAGCGTCGCCTTCCGGCCCACGGCGTTATTGTTTTGCCTTGTCGAACAAATTGTCCCACATCGCTTTGACTAACGCCTGATCGCGCGGCGACAGTTCGCCGGCGCCGATCGCTTTTTCCAGACTTTGGCTAACGTTGGCATAGACCGCCTCGACGGAGTGGTCATCACCGCTCTCCAGCTCGGCAATGGCTAACGTCAGGTGGCCACGCAGGTATCCACTGGCAAAAAGCTCATCGTCGCTGGCGTGCTCTACCATATCGTCAATTAATGCCAGAATGCGTGATTCAAACTCCGCGATCATCTTCTTTCCTCATTGTAAACGTGGCGCTGGCTTTAATTAAGCGCTTCCGGCCACGGGAACTGTTCCGCCTTAAGTTCGGGCGTGTGATAGTAATTCTGTAGCGCTTTGATGAAGCGGGCCGGACGTTCAGGAATGCCCTGCTCCAGATACGCCATTACCTGCGCATGAACCCTGCGCTGAAACGCCACGCGATCCGGCTCAATATCGCCTTCCAGATTGTCGCAACTGACGTTAAAGGGATACCCCGCCGCCACGCAAAACAACCAGTCGAAAGCCTGTGGCTTCACCTCCACGTCTTCGAATTGACTTTGGGTCTGCGCGTCGCGTCCATCCGGGCAGTACCAGTAACCAAAGTCAACCAGTTCGCGACGCGCCTTACCGGCGATACACCAGTGAGAAATCTCATGCAGCGCGCTGGCGTAAAACCCATGCGCAAAGACGATGCGGTGGTACGGTACCTGCGCGTCAGCAGGAAGATAGATCGGTTCGTCGTCGCCTTTAATCAGACGGGTATTAAATTCTTCGGCAAAGCAGCCGTTAAAAATCTCAATTAACTGTTCGTAATGGTGCGTATTGTTCATTAATTCATCCCCAACCAGTGGAGGATCTCCTGTCCGTGGCTATCATAAAGTAACCTGGCGCTCATTACCGCCGAGACAATAACGATCATCGGTCTGATAAGCTTTTGGCCTTTGCTCAACACCAGACGCGACCCCATTCGCGCCCCTAAAAACTGACCAACCAGCATCACGAAGCCCGTCGCCCAGATCACTTTGCCGCCGATGATAAATAACAGCAGGCCGCCAACGTTGGAGGTAGCGTTAAGCACTTTGGCATGTGCCGTGGATTTCGCCAGGTTATAGCCACATAAGGTGACAAACGCCAGAGCGTAAAACGACCCGGCGGCAGGCCCGAAAAAGCCGTCGTAAAACCCGACGCATCCCCCGGCTATCAGCGCGAACGGCAATCCATACAGGCGGCGCTGGCGATCTTCCTCGCCCAGCTTCGGCATCAATAAAAAATAGAGGCCGATGAAAATCACCAGGATGGGCAAGATCTGGCGCAAAATATCCGCCTGCACGTGCTGCACCAGCAGCGCGCCGCTCATCGAGCCAATGAACGTCATCAGAATATTGAGCTTTTGCTCGGCCAGGTTTACCACTTTACGGCGAATAAAATAGAGCGAAGATGAGAGGGAGCCGCCGCACGCCTGTAATTTATTGGTCGCCAGCGCGTTTGCCGGCGACATCCCGGCGGCCATCAGCGCAGGGATAGTGAGCAGCCCTCCGCCCCCGGCGATAGAATCGATAAATCCTGCCAGTACGGCGACAAAAAACAGCACCACCAGCAGCAGCGGGGAGACCATAAACAGATCATAAAAATTGTCCATCAGAGTACATGCTCATCCAGTAGCGCCTGGCAGGAAGGCGGCAGCGGCGGCGGTGTCTTCTTCTCAGGCTTTGTGGTGCCAGGTTTTGGCGGTTCGAACCAGCTTTGCAGTTCAGCGCCGCATCCATCGCCCGGCGGGGGTAAAGGTTGATCTTCGCACTCCAGGCTGTCGGCAGGGCAGCGTAAACGCACGTGCATATGCGCGCGATGCTGGAACCAGGGGCGTACTTTACGTAGCCAGTCACGATCGTTTCCGGCATCGAGGCAAAGCTGTTGTTTAATAGCCGGATTGACGAAAATACGGGTGACGTCATTGTCTTGTGCCGCCAGTTTGATCAGACTGGCGATATCCGACGACCAGCGCGACGGCACGACATGTTTACCGTCGCGGGACACCAGATCTAACGCCTGCGGGCGTAATAGCTGCGCCTGGCTCCAGCGCGTTTTCGGCAACTGCAAGAAAATATCCACATCAAGCCCGGTCTGATGACTGGCGTGTCCGCCATTAAAGCGGCCTCCGGCAGGCATCCCCATGTCGCCTATCAGGACGGTTCCGAGCCCCCGTTGCTGCGCCTGATGACTCAACCGCTGGATAAACATAACCAAGTCCGGGTGGCCGAAATAACGGCGCTGATCGGTGCGCATCACCTGATAATTATCGGACTGTACCGGCAACGTGTCGGCGCCAATGATGCATCCGTTGGCAAAGCTACCGATAGACTGGGCGGCGCCGGGGACAGGATGGGTTATTTTCTGCCACGGCGTCGCCGCCAGGCTGGCGCTACTGACAAACCATGCCAGCAGCGCAATCGCGGTTTTTTTCATTTCTTACCAGCGTGGAATCTCTGTCTTTACATCCGCATTCTGTGCCCGATGGCGCAGCAGGTGATCCATCAGCACGATCGCCAGCATGGCTTCTGCGATCGGCACTGCGCGAATCCCCACACACGGATCGTGGCGCCCTTTGGTGATCATTTCGACTTCTTCACCCATCCGGTTGATCGTACGTCCCGGCACGGTAATGCTGGAGGTAGGTTTCAGCGCCATATGCGCCACAATGTGTTGCCCGCTACTGATGCCACCGAGGATGCCGCCAGCGTGGTTGCTCTGAAAACCCTGCGCCGTGATTTCATCGCGATTCTGGCTGCCGCGCAGCGCCACCACGTTAAATCCTTCGCCGATCTCCACGCCTTTCACCGCATTGATGCTCATCAGCGCATGGGCGATGTCCGCATCCAGTCGGTCAAAAACCGGTTCGCCAAGCCCTGCCGGCACGCCGCTCGCCATCACCGTCACTTTCGCGCCGATGGAGTCACCCTCTTTTTTCAGCGCGCGCATCAGTTCGTCCAGCGCGTCAAGTTTGTCCGCATCGGGACAAAAGAACGGATTAAGCTCAACCTGACGCCAGTCTTTAATCTCCAGCGGAATGTCGCCCATCTGGGTCAGGCAGCCGCGGATTTCGATGCCGAACTTTTCCGCCAGGTATTTCTTGGCAATCGCCCCTGCCGCTACGCGCATCGCGGTTTCACGCGCGGAAGAACGTCCACCGCCACGGTAATCGCGCAGGCCGTATTTCTGCTCATAGGTGTAATCCGCGTGTCCCGGACGAAAAACATCTTTAATCGCGCTGTAGTCCTGCGAGCGCTGATCGGTGTTTTCAATCAGCAGGCCAATGCTGGTGCCGGTCGTCACGCCATCAAACACGCCGGAGAGAATTTTTACCTGATCCGGTTCGCGGCGCTGGGTAGTATAGCGCGAGGTGCCAGGGCGGCGTCTGTCGAGATCGTGCTGCAGATCGGCCTCCGTCAACGGGATGCCGGGCGGCACGCCATCGACGATACACCCAAGCGCCAGCCCGTGTGATTCGCCGAAAGTGGTTACGCGAAAGAGTTGTCCAATTGTGTTTCCTGCCATCACGGCTCCGTTATCGTTGTTGTCGTTCGCGTGTTTTAATCTTTATAAATATTGAAATGTTCACGGGCCGCGAGCAACTGCGCTTTGGTCAACATAAAGACGCCATCGCCGCCGTTGTCAAACTCCAGCCAGGTGAACGGCACATCCGGATACTGCTCCATCAGATGTACCATGCTGTTTCCGACTTCACAAATCAGAACGCCGTCATCGGACAGATAATCCGGCGCATTCCCCAGGATACGACGGGTCAATTTGAGGCCGTCAGTGCCGGACGCCAGCCCCAGCTCAGGTTCGTGGCGATATTCGTTCGGCAGATCGGACATATCCTCCGCATCGACATAAGGCGGGTTAGTGACAATCAGATCGTACTGAACTTTCGGCAGATCGCGGAACAGATCGGAACGGATTGGCGTCACGTGATGGATAAGACCGTGTTCTTCAATGTTATGCTCGGCGACAGCCAGCGCATCCGGCGAAATATCGACCGCATCAACCTCTGAGTCCGGGAAAGCATAAGCACAGGCGATGGCGATGCAGCCGCTGCCGGTACACATATCCAGAATATATTTCGGCTGTTGGCTAATAAGGCCGGCGAAGTGGTTATTAATCAGCTCGCCAATGGGCGAACGCGGCACCAGCACGCGCTCATCGACATAAAATTCGTGGCCGCAGAACCAGGCTTTATTGGTCAGGTAGGCGACCGGGATACGCTCGTTAATGCGACGAATCACTCGCTCGACAATGCGGTGTTTTTCGCTGGACGTCAGCCGCGCGGTCCGCATATCTTCCGGAATATCCAGCGGCAGATAAAGAGACGGCAACACCAGTTGCACCGCTTCATCCCACGGGTTATCGGTACCGTGTCCATACCAGATATTCGCCGCGCTAAAGCGGCTTACCGCCCAGCGCAACATGTCCTGAATGGTATGCAGTTCACTTACTGCTTCATCGACGAAAATTTTATCCACGTATTCCTCCAGGGCATGCTCGCATTAAATTCGGCGGCTAGTTTGCCACGAAGACAGGGATAAATCAGCATTGACGCGGCGGGAGAATACGAAAAATCCGTTTTGACCGTTCGGATATCCTCCGGGTCGGGTAAACTAAGGCAAAAGATCAGACGAGACCCACGAATGAAAAAGAAAACATCGCTCAGCGAGGAGGACCAGGCGCTGTTCCGTCAGCTGATGGTCGGCACCCGAAAGATTAAACAGGATACTATCGTCCATCGGCCACTGCGCAAGAAAATCACGGAAGTCCCTACCCGAAGGTTAATTCAGGAACAGGCGGACGCCAGCCACTATTTTTCTGATGAGTTCCAGCCGCTGCTCAATACGGAAGGGCCGGTAAAGTATGTCCGTGAAGATGTCAGCCATTTCGAGCTAAAAAAAATGCGTCGCGGCGACTATTCGCCGGAACTGTTTCTGGATTTACACGGCTTAACGCAGCTTCAGGCCAAGCAGGAACTGGGGGCGCTAATTGCCGCCTGCCGTCGGGAACATATTTTTTGCGCCTGCGTCATGCATGGACACGGTAAACATATTCTGAAACAGCAAACGCCGTTATGGCTGGCGCAGCATCCGCATGTGATGGCCTTTCATCAGGCGCCGAAAGAGTACGGCGGCGACGCCGCGCTGCTGGTGTTGATTGAAGTGGAAGAGTGGCAACCGCCCGAATTACCCTGATGCGGAATTGCCGGATGGCGGCGCAAGCGCCTTATCCAGCCTACGAACAGCCAACGCTGTCGTAGGCCTGATAAGCGAAGCGCCATCAGGCAGCAAAGATTAAATCGCTTTCGCCATTTTCAGATTGCAGGGACTCATTTGCCAGTTGAATGTCCCCTTGCCGCTTTCATCAAGCGTAACGTTGGCAATTGCGGACGTCGTGAACATCGGCGGCGTTTCGCCCGGACAAAGCTCAGATACCAGGTATCCGACCAGAGGTAAGTGAGAGATCACCAGCACCGATCCGATCTCTTCATTGGCCAGCGCCTGGAGGTAGGCGCTGACCAGACCGACATCGCCACAGGGCGTTAGCTCCGGCAGGACATCCACCTGAGCCGGCAGATTCATACAATCGCCGACCACATCTAACGTCTGTTCGGCCCGAAGAAACGGACTCACCAGAACACGTTCGATATCCACTTTTTGACCTTTCAGCCAGTTCGCCATCAGGCGAGACTCGTCACACCCACAAGGGGTCAAGGGACGAACCGAATCACTGGCGGCATCGAGGGCTGCGTCGCCGTGACGCATGATAAAAACTTGCATATTGCACCGCTTTTGTTAACCAGTTTCACCAACACGCTTACCACATGCCCCTATTGGCTGCGGCAAAAATGCGGTGGCCGGCATTGTGCCTTATCCATTCACTGAATGAAACGCTGTTTTTTACCTCAATGGCGTAAGTATAGTCAATCCTTGATTATTATTTCGCCACTAAGGAGGCATTCAGTGCGGATTCATATTCTCTTTGACCTCAATTTCCCTGGTCAGTTTCCCCATTCGTCCAGAAATGTTCCCTGCGCTCCGCCATGCGCACTAATTGTTCACAAGGCGCGTAACGAGGACCGTAAAGTGCGGCCAGGCGCTGTAATGTCGCCACCATTTCACCCGGCCCGAGAGCATCCATATAGCGGAACGGGCCACCGAGAAACGGCGGAAAACCGATACCAAACACGGCGCCAATATCGCCATCGCGCGCGCTGCGAATCACTTTTTCGTCGAAACAGCGCGCCGCTTCGTTAAGCATTAACATGACACAGCGATCTGCCACCTGCTGCGCAGACAGTCGACTCTGCCCTTGCACGCCAATAAGCTTATAAATAGCAGGGTCAACCTGTTTTTTGCTTTTACGCCCTTTTTCGCCATAAAGATAGAAACCGCGACCATTTTTTCTACCTTTGCGATCGTCATTCAAAATTGAAGCGACAACATTTGCAGGCGCGCTAAAACGTTCTCCATACGCCGCCTCAAGCACAGGAATAATTTTAGTGCCCGTGTCGATTCCTACCTCATCCAAAAGTTGGATTGGCCCCACCGGAAAACCAAATTTTACCAGGGCGGCGTCAATATGTTCGACGCGTTCGCCTTCAGTCAGCATCCGAATCGCCTCATTGATATACGGCGCAAGAATTCGGTTAACATAAAACCCGGCTTTATCACTGACGACTATCGGGGTTTTACCCTGTTTTTTCGCCAGCTTAACGGTCGTGGCGATGGTCTGCGCGGAAGTAGACGCATGAGGAATAACCTCAACCAGCGGCATTTTTTCGACCGGGCTAAAAAAGTGCAATCCAATCACCTGTTCCGGTCTGGCCGCATTCGCCGCAATATCGCCAATCGGCAGGGAAGAAGTATTGGAGGCAAAAATGGTGTGAGCAGCGCAATTTTGCTCCACTTCCGCCACCATCTGTTGTTTTAACGGCAGATCTTCAAACACCGCTTCAATGACCAGATCACGATGACTGAAACCACGGTAATCGGTCGAACCTGATATCAACGCCAACTGTTTATCGCGTTCGCTGGCTTTGATATGGCGGCGGCGTACTTTTGTTTCAAGCAGATCCCAGCTGTACTTCAGAGCATGATTGATCCCCTGAGTATTTATATCCTTAATTCGTACTGGCAAGCCGCCTTTACAGGCCGTAACCCAGGCGATACCGCCGCCCATTAACCCGCCGCCTAAGATGCCCACGCTGTTCAGCGGGCCGGGCGGCGCATCGCTACCGGGATCTTTTTTCACCTCGGTACTGGCAAAGAAAATAGCGCGCAGCGCCTGCGATTGAGGCGTCATCGCCAGCTCGCCGAAAGCGCGCGCTTCCGCGTCATAGCCGCTACTGCTGCCCTGCGCCAGTCCAGTTTCAATCACATCAATGATCCGCTCCGTCGCCGGATAATTACCCTGCGTTTTTTGCGCCGTCTTTTTACGCACCAGGCGAAATAACAGCGCGCGTCCCAACGGCCCCGCCAGGATACGTTCCCGGACCGGTAATGTCCGCTGCGCCAGACGTTCTTTTTTAGCCAGCTCGACAGCCGCTTCCAGTAAAATAGTTTGCGGCACCACATCATCAACCAGCCCGGCTCTAAGCGCCTGTCTGGCGCGAAGCTGTTTACCTGTCAGGATCATATCCAGCGCGGTACTGACCCCCACCAGCCGCGGAAGTCGCTGCGTTCCGCCCGATCCCGGTAAAAGCCCTAACTGTACCTCCGGCAGTCCGAGAACGGTTTTAACGTCGTCGGTACAGATGCGCCGATGGCAGGCCAGCGCCATTTCAAGGCCGCCCCCCAGGCAGGCGCCGTGAATGGCGGCGATAACCGGAACAGGCAATGCCTGGATCTCCGCCATCAGTTGTTGCCCCTGACGCGCCAGCGTTTCCGCTTCCTGCGCGTTTTGGCAGTGGCCTATCATGTTGATATCAGCGCCAGCAATAAAGTTATCTGCTTTGGCTGAGATAAAAACAACGCCCTGCAACGCTTTATTTTCCCGGATTTGCTTCAGGATGGCGCGTACCTGCGCGGCAAACTCCGCTTTCAGGGTGTTCACCTTTTCTCCAGGGACATCAATAGCGACAACCGCGACATTATCCAGACGCACGTTAAGCATAAAAGCTGATGTGGTAGTCATTATTCCGCCTCCAGAACCATCGCCGCGCCAAGACCGCCAGCCGCGCAGGCCGTGACCAGGCCAAAACCTCCGCCCCGACGCCGTAATTCATGCAACGTTTGGGTTATCATCCGCGCGCCCGTTGCGGCAAAAGGATGCCCGTAGGCGATTGAGCCGCCGAGCACGTTGAATTTAGCGTCATCCACCTCCCCTGTCGCCTGCGCACGACCAAGCACCTCACGGGCAAATCGTTCGCTGCCCAGCAGTTGTAAGTTCGCCAGAGTCTGGGCGGCAAACGCTTCATGCATGTCAAAAAGCGTCAGATCGGCCATCGTCAACCCGGCCCGCTCCAGCGCCAGCGGCGTTGACCAGGCCGGCCCCAATAGCATGTCCTGCCAGACATCAATAGCGGTAAAGGCGTAGCTGCGCAGATAACCAAGCGGGTGCAGCCCCAGCTCTTTAGCGCGGGATTCGGTCATCAGAATAACGGCGGCAGCGCCGTCGGTCAGCGGTGTACTATTGGCGGCGGTCACGGAGCCATGTTTTCTGTCAAAAGCGGGACGCAGTTTAGCGTAGTCCGCCAGCGTGGAGGTGCCGCGAATGTTGTTGTCTTCTGCAAAGGGGTTTTTATACGGCGGCACATAGGTCGTCATCACTTCTTCCGCCAGTTTACCCTCCGCCCATGCCTGCGCGGCGCGCTGATGTGAACGATGCGCCAGCGCGTCCTGCTGTTCACGCGTAATACCATACGTTTTCGCCATCTGTTCGGCGGTATCGCCCATGCGCAGACCGGTGGAATACTCAGCAACGGCGGGAGGAACGGGCAGCAGGTCGCGTAAGCGCAGACGAGAAAAAAGCGTCAGCCGTTGGCGGGTCGTCCGGGCTTTATTGACATCAACCAGTACCCGCGCCAGGGCTTTACTCACGCCTATTGGCAGTACCGACGACGAATCTGCGCCGCCAGCGATACCCGCGCGTATCGTGCCGGCCATCAGGCTTTCCGCCACATTCGCTACCGCCTGAAAACTGGTGGCGCAGGCGCGGCTTACGCTATAGGCATCGGTATGAACATTCATCCCCGTACCCAGCACAATTTCGCGCGCAATATTGGGGGCTTCCGGCATTTGTACTACCTGACCAAAAACCAGTTGCTCAATGGCATCGGCTGGAATTTCACTGCGCGCCAGCAGCTCGCCTACCACCATCTTGCCGAGATCAACAGCGGGAATACCATGAAATGCAGTGGCCTGACGAGCGAAGGGGGTTCGTAACCCACTGACAATAGCAATGCGATCGCCCTGACGGGTGACCAACGGTAAAGCCTGACGCATAGTACTCCCCTGTAAAAAAATAAATTAGTGGTCTGACCTGATCACAGTCTTAACCAATTTTTTACATTTAGCCAAGCAGAGAGAAAAGAAAGTGGGAGCTAAGGCACAGTGAAGGGAAGCGACAAAAAAAGAAAACGCCTCCGCCAGATGATGACGGAGGCGTCGTGAATGAACGGATTAACGCAGGCCGAGCTGGAAGATCAGCGTTTCTGCTTCGCAGGCGAAAACAAAATCAATATCCAGACGAACGCCTTCGGATTCCTCGGTAAAGGTTGGCGTAATTTGGCAAGGTTCAGACTCCACGCTACGCGCTTTTTCGGTTAACGCCGCCAGCGTCTCTTCAGCCTCTGCGCGGGTAGCGAATACGCGGCTGTATGACGCGGTGCAATCGGAGTTGTCCATGATGGTTCCAACGTCCATACAGCAGCAAACCGGGGTTTCATCAGCACTGCATTTACTCATTGTAGATTTCCTCTGTATTTGCACCCAGGGTGCCAGATAAACGATGGGGATATTTTACGCTCCCGGCATTCGCCTCTCCAGTCGTTAATGGTGGGAAACGCGTTAAGTGACCGAAATCACACTTAAAAATGATCTAAAACAAAAATCACGCGATCGGGTGACCGTTAAGCCCGCCGATTTTGCCAGCCAGATCTCGTTTCTAAGATCACAATTGAAAAAACTTATAAACATACTTGCAACATTCTAGCTGGTCAGACCTATACTCTCGCCACTGGTCTGATTTCTAAGTCGTACCGCAGACCCTACACTTCGCGCTCCTGTTACAGCATGTAACATAGTTTGTATAAAAATAATCAATGAGGTTATGGTCATGAGCCAGAAAACCCTGTTTACAAAGTCTGCTCTCGCAGTCGCAGTGGCAATCATCTCCACCCAAGCCTGGTCTGCAGGCTTTCAGTTAAACGAATTTTCTTCCTCTGGCCTTGGCCGGGCCTATTCGGGTGAAGGCGCAATCGCAGATGATGCGGGTAACGTTAGCCGCAACCCGGCGTTAATTACTATGTTTGACCGCCCGACGTTTTCAGCGGGCGCGGTTTATATTGATCCTGATGTTAATATTAGCGGGACATCGCCATCTCGTCGGACGTTAGATGCGGATAACATCGCGCCGACGGCCTGGGTGCCGAACGTCCATTTTGTCGCCCCGATTAACGATCAGTTTGGCTGGGGAGCTTCTATTACCTCTAACTATGGTCTGGCGACAGAGTTTAACGACACATACGCCGGCGGCTCGGTTGGCGGTACGACCGATCTTGAAACCATGAACCTGAATTTAAGCGGCGCTTATCGCTTAAATGAGGCCTGGAGCTTCGGCCTCGGCTTTGATGCGGTATACGCGCGCGCGAAAATCGAACGTTTTGCGGGCGATTTAGGCCAGTTGGTCGCGGCACAGAATCCGGCGCTGGCGCCGGTCGCGGGTCGGATTCCCAGCGATACCAAGATTGCCCACCTGAACGGTAATCAGTGGGGCTTTGGCTGGAATGCCGGGATCCTTTATGAACTGGATAAAAATAACCGCTACGCGCTGACCTACCGCTCGGAAGTCAAAATTGACTTTAAAGGCAACTACAGTAGCGATCTTCCCATCGCTATAAACCAATTTAATCTGCCCATCCCAACGGCAACCGGCGGCGCGACGCAGTCAGGCTACCTGACGCTGAATCTGCCGGAAATGTGGGAAGTGTCCGGTTATAACCGTGTGGCGCCACAGTGGGCCATCCACTATAGCCTGGCCTATACCAGCTGGAGTCAGTTCCAGGAATTGAAGGCAAAATCGACCGCCGGCGATACGCTCTTTGAGAAGCATGAAGGCTTTAAAGACGCTTATCGCATTGCGTTGGGTACCACCTATTACTACGATGACAACTGGACGTTCCGTACCGGTATCGCCTTCGATGACAGCCCGGTACCAGCGCAAAACCGTTCTATCTCTATTCCGGACCAGGACCGTTTCTGGCTGAGCGCCGGTACGACTTACGCCTTTAACAAAGATGCGTCTGTCGACGTTGGCGTCTCTTATATGCATGGTCAGAGCGTGAAAATTAATGAAGGCCCTTATCAGTTTGAATCTGAAGGGAAAGCCTGGCTGTTCGGTACTAACTTTAACTACGCGTTCTAATCTCTTTCTGAAACGGATCAAAAAGGTGAGCATTGCGCTCACCTTTTTATTTACTGCCGTTTATTCCGAGTCGATCTCTTTGAGTTCGTCCTGAATCGCCTGCGCGTTCGGGTTTTCCTGCGGCTTGAGTTTTCCGCCATTGGCGATAAAGTCATGACGCTGGAAGTACGCCTCGCGCACCATAATATAAGGATCGGAAGACTGGCGCAGCAAACCATCGGAGTCCAGCAACTGCGCGCGGGTTTCTATCCCTTCGATAGTCCATTTTCCTATGGACATTGGCCAGGTCAACCACGAGAGCACCGGATACAAGGTATCCGCCATATCCCCGCCATCTTCACGCAGCGTGAAGCTGCCGTAGAACGGAAGTTGCATATAAGGCCCATACCCCACGCCATAATGGCCCAGCGTACTGCCAAAGCGATGCGGTTCAACGCGCTGCAGCTTAGGATTCGCCATTCCCGCGACGTCAATAAAGCCGCCCATCCCTAATAAGGTATTCAGGAAGAAACGGGTGAAATGCACCATACCCTGATAAGGATCGCCCTGCAGGAAATAGTTCACCATGATCGCCGGTTCTTCGAGGTTACCGGTGAAATTACTTAAACCGTTACGCGCAGGCTGTGGAACATAATCACGCCAGGCGACCGCGACCGGCCGAACAACATACGGGTCCAGCACATTAAAGTTGAAGTTGTACATGGTGCGGTTAAACCCTTCAAATGGGTCTGAACGCCCCTGCTGTTCTGTACCGGAACTCGCACACCCGACCAGCAGTGTGGTTCCCAGCGCCAGCGCCGACAGGCGAAGCTTCATAGATGTCTCCCTGTGAATTATGGCTATCGCTGATTGCCATCCATGACGGAACGCTACCGTATCCGCCTGTTTAGGTGTGAGCGATTTTAACAGCACGTCAAACGATGTCTATATGCGCGATCTCATTGCTCTGAGCATAGCCTGGTAACGCAACAACGTGACGGCCCTATTCTAACGAAACAGATAAAAACGAGCGTGATCATTTTTATTTTTTCGGAGAATGCCCCGGCCTGGGTAAATGAAAAACCGCTACGCTTTATTAATATGTGTTAATCAGCAGAGATCATCATGGATAGCCTTAACGACGATAAAATTAACCGGCACAGCAGTGACCTGGAAGTTGAAAGCGAAGAAAAACAAAGCGGTAAAGAGATTGAAGTGGATGAAGATCGTCTTCCTTCCCGCGCCATGGCGATTCATGAACATATTCGCCAGGATGGTGAAAAAGAAATGGAACGCGATGCGATGGCTTTGCTCTGGTCAGCCATTGCCGCAGGACTTTCTATGGGGGCATCACTCCTGGCGAAAGGGATTTTCCACGTGCAGCTTGAAGGCGTTCCGGGCGGCTTTTTACTGGAAAATCTCGGCTATACCTTTGGTTTTATCATTGTCATCATGGCCCGCCAGCAATTATTTACTGAAAATACCGTTACTGCCGTATTGCCGGTAATGCAAAATCCCACTCTGAGTAACGTTGGCCTGCTGATGCGCTTATGGGGCGTAGTCTTATTGGGCAACCTTATTGGCACCGGGGTTGCGGCGTGGGCATTTGAATATATGCCTATATTTGATGAAGAGACCCGCGACGCCTTTGTCAAAATTGGTATGGAGGTCATGAAAAATAGCCCAACGGAGATGTTTGCCAACGCGATTATCTCTGGCTGGATCATCGCCACAATGGTATGGATGTTTCCTGCTGCAGGCGGGGCAAAAATTGTGGTCATTATTTTGATGACCTGGCTTATCGCGCTGGGCGATACCACCCATATTGTCGTCGGTTCCGTTGAAATTTTGTATTTGGTTTTCAACGGCACGCTGCCCTGGAGCGACTTTCTCTGGCCCTTCGCCCTTCCCACACTTGCCGGAAATATCTGCGGCGGCACCTTTATTTTCGCATTGATGAGCCACGCGCAGATCCGCAACGATATGAGCAATAAGCGTAAGGAAGAAGCGAGGCTACGCGGCGAGCGCCTGGAACGGGAGCGGAAAAAAGCGGAAAAACAGCGCTGAGTGGCGACGGTTTAACCAGTCAGGCGGCGCTACACTTACTCCGGCGAATAAAAAACGCTATACTGGCGGCGCGTTGTCCCCTTAGTTAAATGGATATAACGAGCCCCTCCTAAGGGCTAGTTGCAGGTTCGATTCCTGCAGGGGACACCATTGATACCCAGGACATTCTCTTCTTGCTGCATAACCTTTCGAGCGGTCCCCTTTCATGTTGCTTTTATTGCCCCTATGCAATATCACCGGACATGCCATACGTTCAGCAAAAAGTCGTCATCGGCCGGTTATGACCGATGACATCCTGATGTGGTCTAGAAGCGGTACTGCAACCCCGCGGTAACCGTATAGTTATTATTAGCTATACCTGCGGCATCGCCACCAAAATAAGCCGTATCACCGCTGGTTTTATCTATGATTTGCGTACCGCCCTTACCTTCTTCATATTTACTGTAAGCAAACTCAGCAAAGATTTTTGCATTACTGGTAATATAATATCCGGCGTCAATAGAAGCGCCATAATATCGTGAATTTTCCGTTTTTTCACGGAAGGTAAGTTTGCGCATGTAGTGTTCGTCATTATCATGCGCATTTACCCAGTCGCTGTATTTTAACAGTACATTACACTCAAAGTCATTAATACGATAATCACCCGCCAGCCCGATATAGGGCATTTCGAAACGCTGGCTATAACCTATGCCGCGCACGCCATGAGGAAAATTACCAATATACCGACCATTATCATAAATATAAGACCCGCCTCTTGCCGTCCAGCTAAAACGGGTTTCCTGATAGCCCGCTGTTACGCCCGCCTTGTAGTTATCGCCCTGCAATAACCAACCTTTCACGTTCAAATCGTATTCATTAGCATAGTTGGCGCTGGTGTCCGGATGAATTGAACGATCGGTCCAGCCAGGCTGCTCACTGCTCATCCAGTCATGGTCAACCATATGACCCGATCCCGACGCCAAAGACGTCCAGCCGCGGGCGTCCAGCGTCATGAACGAATAGGGTTCCCATGATAAATCCCCCTGCAACGTGGCGACATTTTTTATTTTCCAGTCCAGTTGACTCAGCTTCCGCCCGGTATCGGTATCATAAACCAGCTCCCTGGATTTACCATTTAACACCCCCACAGAAAGGGATGTCGTGACGCTCTCAGGAGAGACGTCCGGAATAAATAAGGTAGACTCCGCATAAGCCGACTCAGAAAATACGGCGATCATCATTACTGCAATAGCATGTTTTTTCATTTCTCTTGTCCTCATATTCAGATGTAATCTGGAGAGGTAATGAAGTTTTCATCTTGTCAAATCGTCGGACAAGAGTACATTTATTATGCCAGAGAAATTGACGCATTTTTACTTTATATTGAAGTTAAGAAATAGAATTCGATGCTCAGGAGAATAATAAGCAAGCTATAATCATGATGGAATGATTTACCATTACGGTGATGCGGCGTTATCTGGCTAACGACATCGTTGCTGATGTTGTCAGCCAGATTGAAAGTAACTGTAATATCAGAATTTATAATGCTCTTTACTTAAACCATATTTTTTCATGCGCAGATAAAGTTTTTTACGGGGAATTTGCAGGTACTCCGCCACTTCATTAATTCGTCCCTGATGAATATTTAATGCTTCGGTAATAATTTGTCGCTCATACTCTTCAACGCGCCGGTCAAGCGGGGTCGGCTCCTGAAGAAGCAACTGCGGGTTGACCGTTTCCGCCAGCGGCAGCACGCCAACAGCAAAAAGCTCTGCCGCATTAGCCAGTTCGCGCACATTGCTTGGCCAGGCGCGTCGCATTATTCCTTTCAGTAATTCCCCCGCTATTTCCGGCACGGGATGATTGAGTCGCAGGCAGGCTTTTCGAAGATAATGGCGAAATAACGGCTCGATATCATCCGGTCGCTGAGAAAGAGACTGGCAGGCGATTTGGGTCATGGCGAAACAGTAGTAAAGCTCGGCCGCAATCTGGTTAGCTGCCGCCTGCTCCACCAGCGAAGCGCTGCCAACGCCCACCAAACGAAAAGGCCGATGCTCCAGGCTTTGTAAACGCGCCAGATGGTGCTGCTGTTCGCGTGTCAGATATTCGGGATGACTCAACACCAGCGTACCTCCTTGCGCCTGGTCGATGAATGTCTCCAACTGCCCGGCATTCTCCGGCGTGAGTTCATAGCGTACAAACGGCCCTTTCGCGTTACGCCCCAGTTGATGGAGATAACGGGCGCCAGTCATACGTCCAGTGCCATGCTCACCGTAAAACCATACGGCAATGTCCGTTTCCGCCAGTTGTTGTAACCGTTGTCGAAACTGATTCATCCACTCGCTGCGCCCAATCAGTTCAACCTGTAACGTCTGCTGGCAATATTGCCGCCGTGCAATGACCGACCGGCGCTGGCGTAGCGCGTCTTCAATTAATATCAACAGCTTGCCCGGATCGACGGGTTTTTGCAGAAAATCCCAGGCGCCCTTTTTCACCGCATCAACCGCCATCGGTACATCGCCATGTCCGGTAATCAATAAGATTGGCAGTTGATCGTCATCCTGATGAAACAGCGTCATAAGATCGATACCGGAACACCCCGGCATACATACATCGCTCAAAACGATCCCCTCCCAATCCGCTTTTACCCACTCTTTGGCCTCGAAAGGATGGGTAAAGCCACGCACGCGGTAGCCTGCCTGCTCAAGCATTTGGGTATAGGCGTCAAGTACATCAACGTCATCATCAATCAGCAAAATAGAACATTCATCATTCAACATCATCGACATCCGTTACCGAGAATTGCAGCACCACGCAAGCGTTACGCGTCAGCGTCGACGCCAGACGCAGGTCGCCCTTCATTTGCGCCATCAGCGACACGCTAATCGACAGCCCAATACCCAATCCGACAGCTTTACTGGTAGTAAATGGCTTGAGTAAAGAGGGCAACAGCGCCACAGGCCAGCCAGGGCCGTTATCTGCAATATAAACCTCCAGCGCCTCTCCCTGCGTCTGCCACGTCACCGCGATCGCCGCATCATGCGAACAGGCGTCAAGCGCATTCGCCAGTACATTCACCAGAACCTGCTGAATACGCACTTCATCGCCGCTAACCCATACGGTGTCGGTTGGCAGTGAAAGCGCTCCCTGCCGGGATTGGTGGCGCATGGCCAATAACTCCCATGCCGCCACGAAAGTTTGGCGCAGATCAACGGGATACAATGGCGTTTCCAGCTCCGCCCGGCGGGTAAACTGCCGCAGCGAACGGATGATGGCGTCAATCCGGTTAATGAGCCCTTCCGCTTTGGTGAGAGTATTTCTCGCCTGTCCGCTCTGACCTTGTTCAATCGCGCGTCCCGCCGTAAATAAATACATTGAAAGCGCATTCAGCGGCTGGTTAATTTCATGCGCCAGCGTGGTCATGGTCTGGCCGACTACCGCCAGTTTCGCCGTCTGAATCAACTCATCCTGCATGGCGCGCAGGTCGGCTTCTATCTCTTTGCGCTCGGCGACCTCTTGTTCAAGCTGCCTGCGTTGCATATTGAGCTGGCCCAGCGTATGACGTAGCAAACGGGCTATCCGTCCTAGCTCATCGCGCCCGTAAACCGGGATAGTCGAGTCGGTTCTCCCCAGCCCTATCTGTACCACAGCCTGATTAAGCGCGGTAAAACGCTTTACCAGCCGGGAACGGATAAAATAGTGGTTGAGTCCCCAGGCCAGCAACAACGCCAGGAGCGTCGCCACTAAAATAAGCCCGCCGCTAACGCGGACAATCTGTTCCAGGCGTTGATTGAACGTCTGCATTTGCTGGTGACTACTACCTAACTGCGCCTCAAGCAGCGTGCGAAAGCGCCCTAGCGTAGCCTCTCTGGCGCGGCTGGCGTCCAGTAAGGCTTTTTGCGCCGCAACATAATCGCGCATGGTATCGGGCATCTTATTTTTTACCATCCCGATTTCCAATAGTTCGTCGATGGTTTGCCGCAGCGTGATCGTACTGGGCCAGTCATCGAGCGCACGAATATTCTCATCCGCCGTTTTTTTTAGGTTTTCCAGATAGCGAATATGGGTCTCCACCAGCATCCCGTCATTATTGCCGGACTTGAGCTCATTCAATCTGTCGCGCAGGTCGTCAACAATCTGATTTTCAATTCGCGCCAGGGTATATACCTGTTGCTGCTCGTTCTGCACCTCGCGCGAACGTTGCAAGTACTGCGCTGCATCGCCCTGATTCGCCTCAATTTGATCGAGCAGAGTCCCCTGCTGCCAGGTAAAATCCTGTACCAGCGAATTTAGCTCCGTGGTGAAATCATCATGGAGCCAGTCAATACGAGCGGAAAGCTCGCTGACTTTCTCCCGCACCAAAAACATGTTGTAGAGGGCGTTGTCCAGCTCCGCCAGCAAGGTCCGGCTATCCTGTAAAATGACGGACAGTTGCCGGCGCTCAGCAAGCTGAAGCCCCTGACTGAGACGCTCAATCTTATCCAGATGCTGAATAATCTGCGTACGTAACTGCAAACGTACCGTCGTGTTCGGCGCCAACAAAAATTCATTGAGTTGATCCACGGCCAGATTCAGGTTCCCCTCAATTAAAAAAGCGGAATGGATGCGAGGGAAATATTCATCAAGCGAATAGCGAACCTGCGAACTTTGCTCATGCCAGGAATAAAGGCTGACCATACTGACAATCAGCGTCAGTAATGCGCCCGTTAAAAATGCACCCCGTAAACTGTTGCTGATACTGAGCTGACGAAGCCGTTGCAATAATCTCCCCTTCATTTCAGCTCTTCCAGTTTGTGAATCGCCAGCCGCTGATTGTTCAGAAACCAGATCTGCCACTCCATCATTTTTTGTTCGGCAAAGCTTTTATTATCAAACTGCGCCAGCCAGGTTTCATCTTCGCTGCTTGCCGCATCCACCGGGACGCTGGTCAATAAGGCTCTGATTTCAGGTAAGGGGCGTTTAAGCCGCGTTTCTGCGCTGTGCAACGCTCGCCATGCATCTTTAAGCTGCGCGAGACGAAAACTGATCGCGGTATCAAACATGCGTTGTACCAGTTGCTGACGCTTCAGGATCAGACGATAGTTCAACGGCGGCTGGGCCATCAAACGCTGTTGTTGCGCGGCGCGAGGATTATCGGCGCTAAGCGGTGCGACGGGATACTTACCGGTATTCGCGTCAGCCAGTATCCTTTGCCCTTTCGGACTTAATAAGTAATGAATAAAAGCACGCGCTTCGTCTGCATGACGGCTGTTTTTCAACACCGCGACGTAAGTGGGCGACACCGCAGAATACGGGAAATAGGTAAAAGCAAGATTAGGATCGTTAAGTAGCAAATTAGCATAGTTATCAATGACCGGCCCGGCAACGCCAAGCCCGCTTTTGATTTTATCCGCTACGCCGAAACTGCGAGAGGAAATCGTGACCAAATTACCCGAGATTGCCAGCAGCGTCGCCCACCCTGCCGTCCAGCCTTTTTGCTGCAACAGCGACTCCACCATCAAATGATTGGTGTCTGAGCGTGACGGACTGCTCATTAATAGAGCGCCCTGGTAACTGGGCAGGCCCATATCCTGCCAGTCGGCAGGCGGCGGAAGATGGCGCGCAGCGAGCGCTGAACGATTGATCAATAGCCCAAATCCGGATACCGCTACCGCCACTGAAGTTGAGCGGATAGAACGCGGCACCAGCTTCTGGCTGGCGGCAGGCGCGCTATCTAATAGCGCCAGCTTTTGGTGCTCCTGAAGGTGTTGCAACAGCATGGGGGATGACGTCAGGATCAGATCGACATTTTCCGCATTCGCCGTATCAAGTAATTGCTCTAAAGAACCGCTGGTGCGGTTGAGCGTACGAATCATGACGGAACCCGGCTCCGTCTGCCAGCGCTGGATAATCCAGGCGGTCGCGCTGGGTGAAAAGGTCGTTGCCATCACCAGCTCGCGGCTGTACGCTTGGCAAGAACCGAACATCGCCGCCAGCCATAGCGTAAAAGCGCCCACTCTGGCGAAACGACCACAGCATGAGAAAAGTCGATTTGTGATCCCGTTCATAAATATCGATATCACATAAAGAAAATATTGAGACAAAACTTACCCTTTTATTTCTGTTGGCATCCAGAACAGCGTTATTTGAATAATAACGGGTCCGTCGCTCGAAAACATCAATAAAGCGTATCAGATTACTGGCAGCAAATTTGTTAATATCCGCACATGCTAACGATAAAACGGCCATGCCAATAATTAAAGTTTCACCACACCCTTCAGGATGGGTCAAAAATAACCTTTAAATTCACCCAATTGAGTCAATTTTGACACATTTCTTCGACTTGAATTTTATTGTCACTCCTTTCACTCTACCGACAAAACCTCCTGATGTTCATCTCACTATAAAATACAGGTGACTCCATGTTAACAATATTAAAAACAGGGCAATCGGCGCATAAAGTCCCACCGGAAAAAGTCCAGGCTACGTATGGTCGATATCGTATACAGGCATTGTTAAGCGTATTTCTGGGATATCTCGCTTACTATATAGTCAGAAACAACTTCACATTATCGACGCCTTATTTAAAAGAGCAATTGGATCTCAGCGCTACGCAAATCGGCCTGCTGAGTAGCTGTATGCTTATTGCTTACGGAATCAGTAAAGGCGTAATGAGCAGTCTGGCGGATAAAGCCAGTCCAAAAGTCTTCATGGCGTGCGGTCTGGTACTCTGCGCGATTGTTAACGTTGGGCTGGGATTCAGTAGCGCATTCTGGATATTTGCCGCTCTGGTGGTCTTCAATGGCCTTTTTCAGGGCATGGGCGTCGGCCCCTCGTTTATTACTATTGCAAACTGGTTCCCTCGTCGGGAGCGCGGACGCGTAGGCGCCTTCTGGAATATCTCGCATAACGTTGGCGGCGGGATCGTCGCGCCTATCGTCGGTGCGGCTTTTGCGATATTGGGCAGCGAACACTGGCAAAGCGCCAGTTATATCGTTCCGGCCTGCGTCGCCGTCATTTTTGCCTTAATTGTTCTGGTATTGGGAAAAGGTTCGCCGCGCGAAGAAGGTCTTCCCTCCCTGGAACAGATGATGCCGGAAGAAAAAGTCATACTGAAAACGAAGAATACGGCAAAAGCGCCGGAAAATATGAGCGCATGGCAAATCTTCTGTACTTATGTGCTGCGCAATAAAAATGCCTGGTATATTTCGCTGGTCGATGTCTTCGTCTATATGGTGCGGTTTGGCATGATTAGCTGGTTGCCTATCTATCTGTTGACAGTAAAACACTTTTCAAAAGAACAGATGAGCGTCGCGTTTCTCTTTTTCGAGTGGGCGGCGATTCCTTCCACGCTACTGGCAGGCTGGCTGTCAGATAAACTGTTTAAGGGCCGCAGAATGCCGTTAGCCATGATTTGCATGGCGCTGATTTTTGTCTGTCTGATCGGATACTGGAAAAGTGAATCTTTGCTGATGGTAACGATTTTCGCCGCCATTGTAGGTTGTCTGATTTACGTCCCGCAATTCCTCGCGTCCGTACAGACAATGGAGATAGTCCCCAGCTTTGCCGTAGGTTCCGCCGTCGGATTACGTGGGTTCATGAGCTATATTTTCGGCGCCTCGTTGGGCACCAGCCTGTTTGGCGTCATGGTGGATAAACTGGGCTGGTACGGCGGATTTTATCTTCTGATGGGCGGTATCGTATGCTGCATTCTATTCTGTTACCTCTCCCATCGCGGCGCGCTGGAACTGGAACGTCAGCGCCAGAATGCGTTACATAATCAGGACTCGCTGCAGCTTGCGGACGCGCAATAAACGATTAGCCTTCCCGGGGAACAGAAGCGCCGACATCGTATATACCCAAAATAATTCGAGTTGCTTAAAGGCGGCAAGGGAGTGAGTCCCCAGGAGCATAGATAACGATGTGACTGGGGTGAGCGACAAATCTGCCGGGAGCAGATTTGAACGTCGCGTGCGACGGCCCGTCAGGGCGAGGCCCATGGATGGGTCGAGTAATCCGTAGCCAACACATAAGCAACTTGAAGTATGAAGGGTATCTACTGACTAACGCTTACCGTATCCCACCATAAAGCGAATAATTAACCCACATGCCGGTGCGAGAAAAAGCAATAATCCGCTAACGATGTCATCGCCATCCTGCAGCCATACATTGAGTAAATAAATCAGCGCGGCAAGGATAACCATTCCCGTAAAAGAAGAAACCGCAGAAAAAGCCCCCATCACCTGACCGATATAGCCACTCACGGCAAGTATACTTATTGCAAGAAATGTCCATAAATAGATCATCTATAATACCTCCTGTCTATGGCAAGGCTTCCATATAGCCTTACAGTCCCTCTCACTTCTCCTTTAAGATAAACCTTATCAGCACGTCATTTCCATAACATTTATCTCACATTTTATTTTTCTAATCATTTTTCAATAACCTTCGTCTGAAATAAAATTATTACTGTAAAAACAATGCATTAAAAATAATGATTAGCTTATTTTTGCTACGGAAGAAATATTTACGCTTCTTGATAAAGAATTTCTGGGCGCGAGTAAATAACTGGTGGTACATTAGCCTGCCTGGCGTTCATGCCCTCGTGGTTTAGTACTGACTTAGTTTTACACTCCTTACGGGAACCATTGTCGTACATGATGGCCTAACTATACGCAAATCATTCAAGTTACCCTGATGGGCTTACTCAAGTAAGTGCTTCGGATAAGCGAACGCAACTTGAAGGATGATGCGTATTTCAGAGTGTACCGCTGCGGATAATGACTCTTCTGCGATACATTATTTTCGTATCTACAGAAGGTATTTTATGTTTCCTCAAAGCAAATTTTCACGCGCGTTTTTGCACCCGCGCTACTGGCTGACGTGGTTTGGCGTTGGCGTCCTCTGGTTACTGGTGCAGCTTCCCTACCCGGTTTTGCGTTTTCTGGGCACCCGCACCGGTAAACTGGCGCGCCCCTTCCTGAAGCGACGTGAGTCGATCGCCCAGAAAAATATTGAACTCTGTTTTCCGACCCTCTCCCGGGAAGAAAGGGAAAAACTGATCGCCGAGAATTTCCACTCTCTTGGCATGGCGCTGCTTGAAACGGGCATGGCCTGGTTCTGGCCTGATAGCCGGGTTCGCAAATGGTTTGATGTGGACGGGCTGGATAACCTTACCCGTGCGCAGGCGCAAAATCGCGGCGTAATGGTCGTTGGCGTGCATTTTATGTCGCTGGAATTGGGAGGCCGGGTAATGGGTCTCTGCCAGCCGATGATGGCGACCTATCGTCCGCATAACAATCCGCTCATGGAGTGGGTGCAGACGCGCGGTCGTATGCGCTCAAATAAAGCGATGATCGGCAGAAACAATCTGCGCGGCATTGTGGGCGCGCTAAAAAAAGGGGAAGCCGTTTGGTTTGCTCCCGACCAGGACTACGGCCCTAAAGGCAGCTCCTTTGCGCCATTTTTCGCGGTCGAAAACGTCGCCACCACCAACGGCACCTATGTACTGTCCAGGCTGTCTGGTGCCGCCATGTTGACCGTTACAATGGTCAGGAAATCCGATAACTCGGGTTATCGTCTGTATATTACCCCTGAAATGGAAGGTTACCCGGCAGATGAAAATCAAGCCGCTGCCTATATGAATAAAATTATTGAGAAAGAGATCATGCGCGCCCCGGAGCAATATCTCTGGATTCATCGCCGTTTCAAGACTCGCCCGTTGGGAGAAGCGTCACTCTACATCTGAAAAAGGCCGCAAGGCCTTTTATTTTGTCATTTCGCATTGCCATAATATTCACATCGTAAATTACTCATTCCTGCTTTTAGCGATAAGTCTCCTGTTTACAGGCGTTTTTTTACTGTGTCGGCGGCGTCGCTCAATAGCGATTCATCACTGTCAGAAATTAAACTGTCGCCGATTCCCGACACTTGTAAGTTACTAAAAGTAAATAAGAAAATGCCTCTTGTTTCACCTCATTTTTAGGCGTACATTAGCGCCGTCTGGAGCGATGACGCGCAGAATTCTGAGGTGATGCAGGCGGTCGAAACACGAATAATTCTCAATTTCGTATTGTCCGGCATCAACTCTCTATAATCAGGTAAGTGTAAGTTCATTTAGGCGTACGACAGGTACGCGGAGAGATGAAACGTGAAATATTTCTTTATGGGCATTTCATTTATGGTCATCGTTTGGGCCGGTACTTTCGCCCTGATGATTTAAAAGTACAATGCAAAGAAAAACAGGAGCCATGGGGCTCCTGTTTGCTTTTCTACTCCGTGCTCGCCTCAACGGGTTTTGGATGTGACGGCAGCACGCCATCGGCGCGGAACATCGCTTTAATCCCTCTGACGGCCTGGCGAATGCGATCGCGATTCTCTATTAATGCAAAGCGTACATGGGTGTCGCCATAGTCACCAAAGCCTATCCCTGGAGAAACGCAAACCTTCGCCTCATTCAGCAGCTTCTTGGCAAACTCAAGCGACCCCATCGCCGCATATTGCTCCGGGATTTTCGCCCAGACGTACATTGAGGCTTTCGGCATTTCAACCATCCAGCCCGCCTCATGCAACCCCTTCACCAGCACATCGCGACGACGTTTATACTGCTCGGCAATATCGCGCACGCACTGCTGATCGCCTTCCAGAGCGGCGATAGCCGCCACCTGAAGTGGGGTAAAGGTGCCATAATCGTGATAACTTTTAATGCGCGCCAGCGCGCTGACCAGGGTTTTATTGCCCACCATAAACCCAATACGCCAGCCCGCCATATTATAGCTTTTCGACAGTGTGAAAAATTCGACCGCCACGTCGCGCGCGCCAGGCACCTGCATAATGGATGGCGCTTTCCAGCCGTCGTACACGATATCGGCATACGCCAGATCGTGCACTACCAGCACATCATAACGTTTAGCCAGAGCGACCACTTTTTCAAAAAATTCCAGTTCGACGCACTGGGCCGTAGGGTTAGACGGAAAACCCAAAATCATCATTTTCGGTTTCGGATAACTTTCGCGAATAGCGCGCTCCAGCTCGTTGAAGAAATCCACCCCCTCTACCAATGGAACCGAACGCACCTGCGCCCCGGCGATAACGGCGCCATAGATATGAATCGGGTAACTGGGGTTCGGCACCAGTACCGTATCACCATGATCCAGCGTCGCCAGCATTAAATGCGCCAGTCCCTCTTTGGAACCGATGGTCACAATCGCTTCGGTTTCCGGATCGATATCGACATCATAACGTTCCTGATACCAGTGAGAAATCGCGCGGCGTAAGCGCGGTATGCCGCGAGACGTGGAATAACCGTGCGTATCCGGACGCTGCGCGACGGTGCAAAGTTTTTCGACAATGTGGGGAGGGGTTGCGCCATCAGGATTACCCATACTGAAATCAATAATATCTTCGCCGCGCCGACGCGCAGCCATTTTGAGTTCAGCGGTGATGTTAAAAACATAGGGCGGAAGGCGATCGATACGCGTAAAGCGACGTTCAGGGCGGAAGTCAGCCATAATATCCTCAGATTAACGTTAGCGCCCGGACCGTCCGAGCGACGCTGCCACGATGGTGGCTCCTTTAGAAAATAGCCTGAAAATTTTCTTCCTGTCGAGAGGCTAATGAAAATATTTTTTAGCGACGAAAAAGAGGAACAACAGTAAAAATTTACTTTTTAAGCGTGTCGTTATAGCATCAAAAAAAACAATATTATTAACAAATTGATATCTTTGAATTTACCTAAAGCGGTACAGCCGACGATAATTTCCTGTCAATAAACCTTATCTCAAATAATCCCCTTTTGATTTTGTGGTTTTTCCTCTTTAACCAAAATCCTTACTAAGGATAATGGTATTCAATCATGTCATATTGCGGTGTTTTTCAGGGACATTTCCCCGAAAATAAAGATCCTTTCCGGCAAGATGCCGCGATGAAACCGTAAATAAGGCAGCGAACCGGGTACGTATAATAAAATAAATCCCTGTTTTCGCCTGACTAACCGCCATGACGTGATGACTCAACGCGCTGGTGTTTGACCTTTCGCTCAGCAAGAGTAAAGTGAAATAATTCAGACAGTTGAAGCATTCATGCACAGGAACGGCAATGAAAAAAACCGCGTGAGGCACGCGGTTTGAGACTGGCAAGAGAATGATTAATTGCCTGATGACGCTGCGCTTATCAGGCCTACAGATGACACACTTTTGTAGGCCGGATAAGGCGTTTATGCCACCATCTGGCTTATAGAATATGACCTAATGTCTGGCGCAGATGCGCGCCGGAACCTAACAAGCCAGGGTTATCATGGACAATCAGATAGACCGGAATACCGTGTACATAATCTTTAAAGCGGCCTTTATCTTCAAAGCCACCACGGAAGCCGGACGCTTTAAAAAATTCCAGGAAGCGCGGGACAATACCGCCAGCGATATAAACGCCGCCAAATGTCCCCATGGTTAACGCCAGGTCGCCGCCAAATCGCCCCATTATGACGCAAAAGAGCGACAACGCGCGGCGACAATCGATACAGCTATCCGCCAGGGCGCGTTCGGTAATATCTTTCGGGCGCAGATTTTCCGGCAGACGGTTGTCGGACTTAACAATCGCCCGGTAAAGATTCACCAGCCCCGGGCCAGACAGCACGCGCTCGGCGGAAACATGGCCAATTTCGGCGCGCAATATTTCCAGAATCATAGCTTCTTCTTCGCTATTAGGCGCAAAATCGACATGCCCGCCTTCGCCCGGAAGGCTAATCCAACGCTTATCCACATGCACCAGATGCGCCACGCCCAAGCCGGTTCCCGCGCCATACACCGCAATAGGTTTGCCGTCTACCGGTTCGCCGCCGCCGAACTGAATTAAATGCTCTTTTTTCAGCATCGGGATCGCCATCGACACGGCGGTGAAATCGTTGATGATTTCCAGATGGCTAAAGCCGAGATTTTTTTTCATTTCCGCAATAGAAAAAGCCCAGGTATGGTTAGTCATCGCTACCCAGTCACCGGTAATCGGGCAGGCTATGGCGATACAACCATCTTCCACGTTGACGCTATGCTCATCGAGATAAACGCGCACCACGGCCTCAAGACTGGGATAATCCAGGCCGGAATACGTTTTGGCCTGCGAGATTTCTCCACTGGCGATATCACACAGGGCAAGACGCGCATTCGTGCCGCCTACATCTCCTACTAAAGCATACTTTGTCATTCTTCTACTGCTCCGCTAAAGTCAAAATAAGTCTTTGTCACACTGTAAATTCATGGGGGCATAACAACAACGGCCATCAGGCTGACTGCCTATAAATATAGATCTTCATCACAGAATTACTTTCTTGTTTCAGCACCAATTGCAGCAATGCCGTCGGGCAGGCTGTGCAAAATAGGTATACGACCCCGTGTAAGGAAGAGATTATGTTCCACCCGCGTGCCCGAACGATGCTGCTGCTGTCGCTCCCTGCACTGATTATTGGCGTAGCGTCAAGCCTGGTTTTAATCGCCTCGATGAAAGTCGCGTCGGTTTTTCAGCAATTTCTTTGGCAACGACTGCCCGCCAGCATCGGCATCGCTTATGATTCGCCGTTCTGGATAGTGGGTATGCTCACGCTAACCGGGATCGTGGTGGGTTTGATTATCCGTTACAGTCCCGGACACGCTGGCCCCGATCCGGCCATCGAACCGTTAATCAGTATGCCGGTCTCGCCATCTGCGCTGCCCGGGCTGCTTCTCGCCTTAATCATCGGCCTTGCTGGTGGGGTAAGTTTGGGGCCAGAGCATCCGATAATGACAATAAATATCGCGCTGGCGGCGGCTTTCGGTTCCCGCCTGTTTCCGCGTATCACGGCGTTAGACTGGACGATTCTGGCCTCAGCGGGCACCATCGGCGCGCTATTCGGCACGCCCGTCGCCGCAGCGCTGATTTTTTCGCAAACCCTTAGCGGCTCTAACGATATTCCCATGTGGGATCGCCTGTTTGCGCCGTTAATGGCGGCAGCGGCGGGGTCACTCACTACCAGCCTGTTCTTTCATCCGCATTTTTCGTTACCCATCGCCCATTACACGCAGATGCGGCTGGTGGACATTGCCAGCGGAGCGATCGTCGCGGCGATCGCCATTGCTGCAGGGATGGTCGCCGTCTGGTGCCTTCCGCGTCTGCATGAGTTGCTGCACCGACTAAAAAATCCGGTCCTGATTCTCGGCATTGGCGGTTTTATACTGGGTATTCTGGGCGTCATTGGCGGGCCGCTTACCCTGTTTAAAGGCCTGGACGAAATGCAACAAATGGCGTTTAGCCAGACGTTGGGCGCGGGAGATTATTTTACCTTAGCCGCCGTCAAACTCGCCGCGCTGGTCATCGCGGCGGCGAGCGGCTTTCGCGGCGGGCGCATTTTTCCGGCTGTGTTTATCGGCGCGGCGCTGGGGCTCATGCTCCATGCTCATGTTGAGGCCGTACCCGCGGCGATTACCGTCTCCTGCGCGATTCTTGGCTTAGTGCTGGTAGTGACGCGTGATGGCTGGCTCAGTCTGTTTATGGCGGCAGTTGTCGTACCGGATACCAATCTGCTGCCGCTGCTCTGCATTGTGATGCTCCCCGCCTGGCTATTGCTGGCGGGAAAACCGTTGCTGGCCGCCAACCGTCACGAACCCTAATCCGGCGCAGCGGGGGCCATTATCCCCCGTTGCGGGCTTCCAGCGCCCGGGTCACGGTACGCAGTAATTCCGGCAGATCGGCTTTTGGCAACATCACTTCAATAAATGACAGACGTTGTGGGCGCGCCAGCCGTTCGAGGACCTCCGCCAGTTGGATAGCCTGCGTCACCCGCCAGCACTCCGCCTGTTGCGCCGCGTTTAGCGCCGGTGGTATCTGCGTCCAGTTCCAGCTCGCGATGTCGTTATACCGCTGGGCCGCGCCGTGAATGGCGCGCTCTACGGTATAGCCGTCATTGTTGAGCAGCAGGATGACCGGCGCCTGCCCGTCGCGTAACATCGAGCCCATCTCCTGAATCGTGAGCTGCGCCGCGCCATCGCCGATAACCAGAATCACCCGCCGATCGGGGCAGGCGGTTTGCGCGCCAAACGCGGCGGGCAAGGAATAGCCGATAGACCCCCACAGCGGCTGAACCACAACTTCCGCACCGTCAGGAAGCGACAACGCGGCAGCGCCAAAAGCGGCGGTCCCCTGGTCGACAAGGATAATATCGCCGGGTTTGAGATACTGCTGTAAAGTTTGCCAGAAACTTTCCTGGGTCAGTTCTCCCTTATCAATCCGCACTGGCTGTCCGGCGGAACGCGTCGGCGGCGGCGCAAAAGCGCATTCAAGGCACAGTTCGCGCAGCGTAGACACCGCCTGCGCCATCGGGAGGTTGAACCAGGTTTCGCCGATGCGCGACGCGTAAGGCTGAATCTCCAGCGTGCGTTCCGCCGGCAATTGTTGGGTAAATCCGGCCGTAAGGGTATCGACAAAACGGGTGCCGACGCAGATAACCCTATCGGCGTCCTCTATGGCCTGACGCACTTCTTTGCTGCTGGCGCCTGCGCTATAGGTGCCAACGAAGTTCGGGTGCTGCTCATCAAAAAGCCCCTTCCCCATCAGTAGTGTCGCATGAGCGATGGGCGTTTCCGCCATCCAGCGCTGCAACAGTGGTCGTAAACCAAAACGCCCGGCAAGAAAGTCGGCCAATAGCGCAATGCGCCGACTGTTCATCAGGCACTGACGGGCGTGGTAACGAAAAGCCGTCTCCACACCGCTTTGCGCTTCATGCACGGGCAACGCCAGCGCCTCCGTAGGCGGGATGGCCGTTTTTTTCGCCACGTCGGCGGGCAACATGATGTATCCTGGCCTGCGTGCGGCAAGCATTTCACCCAATACACGGTCAATCTCGAAACAGGCGTTCTGTTCATCCAATATTGAGCTGGCAACAGATATCGCCTGACTCATGCGATAAAAATGACGAAAATCGCCGTCACCGAGGGTATGGTGCATCAATTCGCCACGCTGCTGCGCAGCGCTACAGGGCGCGCCGACGATATGCAAGACCGGGACATATTCCGCGTAACTGCCCGCGATACCGTTAATAGCGCTAAGTTCTCCCACGCCAAAGGTGGTGAGTAGCGCTCCAGTGC
This sequence comes from Salmonella sp. JXY0409-18, assembly GCF_020268625.1. Taxonomy (NCBI): domain Bacteria; kingdom Pseudomonadati; phylum Pseudomonadota; class Gammaproteobacteria; order Enterobacterales; family Enterobacteriaceae; genus Salmonella; species Salmonella sp. JXY0409-18. The sequence goes on along the minus strand of NZ_CP084216.1, from coordinate 1,401,022 downwards.
CCGACATGCGCGCATAACCGTCCGCGGCATAAGCGGCGTTCAGCTCATTAGCGCATCCCACCCAACGCAAGGTCGGGTGGTCAATCACATGGTCAAGAAACTGCAAGTTATAATCGCCCGGTACGCCAAAAAGATGGCCAATGCCGCATCCTGCCAGTCTGTCCAGCAAATAGTCGGCCACGGTATAGGGGTTTTGCATGACAGCTTTCCTTCTGACGTTGACATTATGTTGAGTATTAAGGAATGGCGATGGCTGTCCAGCACGACGGGGATGAAAGCCTGGAAAACAATGTTTACAGCGGCGAACAGTAAAATCCGGATACCGCCTGGCGAGTGTAACCGTATACACTATTTATTCACGCCACAGGGGGAAAGGTCATGATTTATCAGCCCGATGAAAATCGTTATCACACAATGGAGTATCGTCGCTGCGGGCGCAGCGGCGTCAAACTTCCCGCCATTTCGCTGGGGTTATGGCACAACTTCGGCGATGCGACACGGGTAGAAAATAGCCGGGCGCTGCTGCAACGCGCGTTCGATCTGGGCATTACCCACTTTGATCTCGCCAATAATTATGGGCCGCCGCCGGGCTCCGCAGAATGCAATTTTGGCCGCATTCTGCAGGAAGATTTTTTACCGTGGCGCGATGAGTTGATCATCTCCACCAAAGCGGGCTACACCATGTGGGATGGCCCTTATGGCGACTGGGGTTCACGGAAATACCTTATCGCCAGCCTCGATCAAAGCCTGAAACGTATGGGGCTGGAGTATGTCGACATCTTTTATCACCATCGTCCCGATCCCGAAACGCCGCTTAAAGAGACGATGAAAGCGTTAGATCACCTTGTGCGCCAGGGCAAAGCGTTGTACGTGGGGATCTCTAACTATCCTGCCGATCTGGCCAGACAAGCTATCGATATTCTGGAGGATCTCGGCACGCCTTGCCTGATTCATCAGCCTAAATATTCGCTTTTTGAGCGTTGGGTAGAGGACGGGCTGCTGGCGCTGTTGCAGGAAAAAGGCGTCGGTAGTATTGCCTTCTCGCCGCTGGCGGGCGGGCAGCTCACTGACCGTTATCTGAATGGCATTCCGGAAGATTCCCGCGCGGCGAGCGGAAGCCGTTTCCTTAAACCAGAACAGATTACCGCCGACAAACTGGAAAAAGTTCGCCAGTTGAATGAACTGGCTGCGCGACGGGGCCAAAAATTGTCTCAGATGGCGCTCGCCTGGGTGCTGCGTAACGATAACGTTACCTCGGTACTGATTGGCGCCAGCAAACCGTCGCAAATCGAAGACGCCGTAGGAATGCTGGCCAATCGCCGTTTTTCAGCGGCGGAATGTGCAGAAATTGACGCTATTCTGGAGGGCCGGTTTTAGCAAAAAATGCTCTCCTTCATGATTTAAGAGTTAAGGCGATGAAACAAATCTTTACTGCTTTGTAATATTGCATTAACAGGCCGGCGACGGCTCGATCGTGAAGGAGAGAAAGTATGTTCAGGTCACTGATTCTGGCGGCAGCCTTGCTGGCTTTTACACCGCTTGCCGCGAATGCGGGCGAAATCACCCTGTTGCCCTCAATAAAATTACAGATTGGCGATCGCGATGATTACGGTAACTACTGGGACGGTGGTCGCTGGCGCGACCGTGATTACTGGCACAACCATTATGAATGGCGTAAAAATCGCTGGTGGCGTCATGACAACGGCTATCATCGCGGCTGGGATAAGCGTAAAGCGTATGAACGCGGTTATCGGGAAGGCTGGCGCGATCGCGACGATCATCGTGGGCGAGGCCGGGGTCACAAACATCATCACTAAGCCTCCTGCTGAATAATAGCCCGATGACGCCCACGCATCGGGCCTGCTATCTTTCTGTCTTTATGACAATCCCATTACCGTTCCAACCAGCAACCAGATATTCAGGGCGACGACCAGCACGACAATTATCCAGCCAATCTGTTTTACCCGCCGCGTGTTCACCAGCTCGCCCATTAGCGTAGCGTTACTGGTGAAAATCAGGAGCGGCACCAGCGCCAGCGCAATACCAAAACTCAGCAGCACCTGGCTCATCACCAGAATTCGGGTAGGGTCCAGCCCCATCAAAATCACAATAAATGAGGGCAGCATGGTAATGGTGCGCCGTACCCACAACGGAATGTGAAAACGGACAAACCCTTGCATCACCACCTGCCCCGCCAGAGTCCCTACCACGGTGGAGGAAAGCCCTGCCGCTACCAGACTAAGACCAAACACCGTTGCCGCCGCATGGCTTAGTAACGGTTCCAGCGTCAGGTATGCCTGATCGAGGTCGGCGATGCCAGTGTGGCCGCTAAAATGAAACGCCGCCGCGGCGGTCGCCATCATTGCCAGATTGACAAAACCGGCAATCGTCATGGCAATAGCGACATCCCATTTCGTTGCTGAGTACCGTTGTTGCCGCGTTCCGCCGTGCAGATGCTGCGTTAATGACGAGTGCAGATAAATCACGTGCGGCATAATCGTCGCGCCAAGCACGCCGGCGGCTAAGAATACGGCTTCCGGGTTCGGTAGCGCCGGGATAACCATTCCTTTTCCGAGCTGCGCCATATCAGGCTGAGAGAAAAACAGCTCCACAATGTAAGCAGCGGCGACAAAAAGCAGTAAACCGCCGATGACTTTTTCAAGCGGTTTTTGACCGCGGCGTTGTAACATTAAAATCAGAAACGTCGCGATACCGGTCAATACCGCGCCCTGTAATAAAGAGACGCCCAGGATCAGCTTAAAACCTATTGCCGCGCCGATAAATTCAGCTAAATCGGTGGCCATCGCGATGATTTCCGCCTGTACCCAGTAAAACCAGACTACCGGGCGCGGATAATGGTCGCGAATTTGCTCCGCCAGGTTCTTGCCCGTGGCGATTCCGAGTTTTGCCGAAAGGATTTGAATCAGCATCGCCATCAGGTTCGCCCAGACCACCACCCAGAGTAGCTGGTAGCCAAAGCTGGCGCCGGCCTGAATATTGGTCGCGAAGTTACCGGGATCGATATAACCAATCGCGGCAATGAACGCAGGTCCCATTAATGCGAGCCGTAGCTTGCGCGCCGCCCGTCCGCTGCTATTCTCTACGCGATTGTCAGTCATCTTTTGCCTCAAAAACATAGCCTTTGCTATGTTTTATGCTATGTTTATTGATAATGATTATCAAGTGCATTTCAATGGGTACGGGTGATTACTTTGATAGTGTGAAACGATAGACCGATACGATGGCGACCTGTATCAGAACAGTTTGGCTTAACATTACAAGATTAGCACACTGATATAACTTTTCATTTTCATATTCAGTACAGTAAAAGTGTATTACAGATCACTAATTTTGAATCTCGTCACAGGTCCTTATTATAGTGTGTGTTGGATCTCGTTTTCTTTACGGCTGTTGCATAGAATGTGCACGAAAATTAAACCTGCCTCATATTTGGAGCAAATATGGACCGCGTCCTTCATTTTGTCCTGGCGCTTGCCGTTGTTGCGGTACTCGCACTGCTGGTTAGCAGTGACCGTAAAAAAATTCGCATTCGTTATGTCATTCAGTTACTTGTTATCGAAGTGCTACTGGCCTGGTTCTTCCTGAACTCTGATGTTGGCCTTGGCTTCGTAAAAGGTTTCTCCGAGATGTTTGAAAAACTGCTCGGATTTGCCAACGAAGGGACAAACTTCGTCTTCGGCAGTATGAACGATCAAGGTTTGGCGTTCTTCTTCCTGAAAGTATTGTGCCCGATTGTCTTTATTTCCGCGTTGATCGGTATTCTCCAGCATATCCGTGTTCTGCCAGTGGTCATCCGCGCTATTGGTTTCCTGCTGTCCAAAGTAAACGGTATGGGCAAACTGGAATCTTTTAACGCCGTCAGCTCGCTGATCCTCGGCCAGTCTGAGAACTTTATCGCTTATAAAGATATCCTCGGCAAAATGTCCCGTAACCGCATGTACACCATGGCTGCAACGGCGATGTCGACCGTTTCCATGTCTATTGTGGGCGCGTATATGACCATGCTGGACCCTAAATATGTGGTCGCAGCGCTGGTTCTGAACATGTTCAGCACCTTTATCGTACTGTCGCTGATCAACCCCTATACCGTTGATGCCAGCGAAGAAAATATTCAGATGTCGAACCTGCATGAAGGCCAAAGTTTCTTCGAAATGCTGGGCGAGTACATTCTGGCAGGTTTTAAAGTGGCGATTATCGTCGCGGCGATGCTGATCGGCTTCATCGCGCTGATCGCGGCCCTGAACGCCCTGTTCGCCACCGTGACCGGCTGGTTTGGTTACAGCATCTCCTTCCAGGGCATCCTGGGCTACATCTTCTACCCGGTTGCATGGGTAATGGGTGTGCCGTCCAGCGAAGCGCTGCAGGTGGGCAGTATCATGGCGACCAAACTGGTTTCCAACGAATTCGTGGCGATGATGGATCTGCAGAAAATTGCCGCCACTCTCTCTCCGCGTGCAGAAGGTATCCTGTCCGTCTTCCTGGTATCCTTCGCGAACTTCTCTTCCATCGGTATTATTGCGGGCGCGATTAAAGGCCTGAACGAAGAGCAAGGCAACGTGGTTTCCCGTTTTGGTCTGAAACTGGTTTACGGTTCTACGCTGGTGAGCGTACTGTCCGCCTCTATCGCGGCGCTGGTACTGTAAGTCTGCGTTTAATGTAAAAACCGGGGAGCTATCCCCGGTTTTTTTTATGCCGCTTATTTGCCTAACGGGCGCGGGCGGCCAATCAGATATCCCTGCAAACTGTGTACGCCAAGCTGCAATAGCAGATCGCGCTGCGCAGGCGTTTCAACAAACTCAGCCACGACGCTCAACGATTTCGCTTTCGCTAAATCAGTGATGGATTTCACGATCATCGCATCCAGGGAGTCCGTCAGAATATCTTTCACGAAACAGCCGTCGATTTTAATGATGTCCGCCTTGAGGCGTTTTAGCCGTTCATAGTTTGCATAGCCGGTGCCGAAATCATCAATGGCGATTTTTAGGCCAAACTTACGCAGCTGGTTGATATTGTGCATACTGATTTCGGAATGAGAGAAGGCCTGTTCTTCAGTAATTTCGATGATGACCGAAGCAGGCGGGACGCCATAGCGTTTAAAAAGCTGCATAATGCGCGACGCCGTCTCTTTTTGCAGCAGCGTCAGCGGCATCAAATTAACCGAGAAACGCGCCCCCTGCTCCGCCGAAGGATGCGCGGACAACCATTGCAGGAGCGCTTCCATCACCTGCATATCAAACCGTACGCTCAGGTTAAACTGGGCGATAAGCGGAATGAACTGATTGGGCATCATGATACCGTCGTCGCACCGAAGCCGCGTCAGAATCTCGTCATACCCTTTTCCCTGCGCGTCGCGAATGGGTTGCGCATACAAAACAAGCGCGCCGCGTTCCAGCGCCTGACGGATTTTCTGCAACCGCAGCACCCGTTCCGTCGTCTGACCGGAAGCGGCTTCAATACTCTGGGTTAGTGCAAGCACCCGACGGTGCGAGCAGGATTGCTCCGCCAGCCAGCTTAACTGCCCCAACAGCGGTTGCAAGGTTTCCTGGCGACCATCGAATGTTCCCCACGATGCGCCGTATTCCATGTCCAGACCGGTATTGTTCCAGTAAATTTTGCGGTTATTAAGCACATTAAGCATATATTGCAGGCGGGCTTCCGTCTCCGGTCCCGTCAATACCAGCAATAACTCACTGCCCGGCAGATGGAAAATTTTCTCCTTTTCCAGCAGCAGCGGCTGCAACACGCGAAACACCTCGCGTTCGCAATGCACGCGCATCTGCATACCGTAATGACGGCTCAGAAATTCCAGGTTTTCCATGCGTAAATAACACACGCTTTGCCCGGCATCCTGTAAAAGAAACTGCTCCAGCGCACGCAGGTTAGGCAGCTGCGTCAACGGATCGGTCAACGCCTGCGAGTGCCATTGTCGATTCAACCATTCGCTACGCTGATTAATCCGCGCCATGTACAACAAACAAATACTAAAAGAAATGAGAACTGAAAGGATAAATGCCAGCGAATATTCTGAGCCCACGCCCTGCAGAAAATTGCGGTTATAGCTAAGCAGGAATAGCGCAGTGAGAGCCCAACTAAAATTCAACAGCGGATAACTGATTTTCCCCACGCCGATGGTAAATCCAATGAACAGGACTGGCACCAGATAGCCAGCAATATACTTTGTCTCGAAAGGCGTACACAGCACCGCTAATAGCGTCGCCAGAGTGGCAAACCAGAGAAGCGTAAACAGGCGTTTTTCTTTGGCGAGATAAGGAGCGATATCCCTCCGCCAGAAAATACGAATATAGTGCGGGCTGACTATCATCCGCAGCGGATAATAGAAAAAGAGGGTAAAAATAAGCGCGGCAGAAATCAGACTCAATAAATCGACAATCGAGAAAATAGCGGTGCCGGTGCCAAAGAAGGTAGAGATTGTCACCGGGAAAGCCAGGTAGTGCCCCGCCAGATGCATACTGATTTTTATGCCAAACGGCGTCATTAACCCTAACCAGAAAACGCGTAGCCAGATGCCTTGGTTGGGTATTCCGTAGCGCCAGCGCGCGCCCAGCTGCCAGCGAACGATAGCGCAAACCAGCAACACGGGAAACGTCTGGCAAAATAGCAGCACCATCGCCTGTGGCAGAGGTAAATGAAAATTCCATTCATTAGTCAACATCATTCCGCCTACCATCGGCGCGACGCCACGGCGGCCAAATAAGAACAGCACGGAAAACATGACGCAGAGCGGTAGCCAGGCCAGAAAGATATAGCTGGAATCAATTGTGGCGCGGGGAGAAATGAGACGAGATAGCAGAATAGCCGGAACGGTCAGGCAGAAAGCCAGTAAAAATATTTTTATATTTTTTAATACGTTACACTTATCCGGCATTGCTTTAATGCTCACATCATTATATAAGGCGCATGAATAATAAGTATATTCGCATTATGAAGCAATCTAACAAAAGCTCATATTGACCGCAAAAGCAGCGGCAAACAAACGCACCTGAAGAACAGATCAGACGCCATGAATTTTGTGACAAAAAGCAAAAACCCCCGCTTTTCAGCGAGGGTTTGAATATTGGTGGAGCTAAGCGGGATCGAACCGCTGACCTCTTGCATGCCATGCAAGCGCTCTCCCAGCTGAGCTATAGCCCCATAGTGCTTTTACGTATACGCCAAATTTATCGGGAGTAAATTTGGTGGAGCTAAGCGGGATCGAACCGCTGACCTCTTGCATGCCATGCAAGCGCTCTCCCAGCTGAGCTATAGCCCCACTACGTAAAGCTTGTCGAGTTGACGGGCGGCATCATATGAATTCCCTCGGCATGTGTCAACGGCAAAATGAACTTGCCGAATTCAATCGCTGAAAAAGCATTCAAATAAAGGACATTGCGGCACAACTCGCATTCAGTAGTTAAACACGTCACGGTTTCGACTAAAATGGTGCTATAAAATGAACCACTAATTAACCCCACGACTATTCAGGGAATCGTTATGTTCAAGGAACGGATGACGCCAGAAGAACTCGCTAATCTCACCGGTTACAGCCGACAAACCATCAATAAATGGGTACGGAAAGAAGGCTGGGCAACATCGCCCAAACCTGGCGTCCAGGGCGGTAAAGCCCGTCTGGTTCATGTAAACGAACAGGTTCGTGAGTATATCCGCAGCGCTGAACGTTCAGTTGACCATCACGCAGACACATTCACGCCTGCCAGCAACGCATCGCTTGAAGCGCTGCTTATGACGCTCGCCAAAGAGATGACCTCATCCGAGCAGAAACAGTTTACCTCTCTCCTCGTGCGTGAAGGGATTACCGGTTTGTTACAACGCTTAGGGATACGCGATAGCAAATAATATGAAAAGATTACGCAGTAAAATGACCACTGAAGAGCTGGCTGAATGCCTCGGCGTGGCCAGACAAACCGTCAATCGCTGGATCAGAGAACAACACTGGAAAACCGAAAAATTTCCCGGCGTCAAAGGCGGACGCGCAAGACTCATCCATATTGATGCCAGCGTGCGGGAGTTTATTCTCAATATTCCGGCTTTTCGCAAACTGCCAGCGTTTTATCAGGCGGAAGAGGCTTTCGCAGAATATGCGAACGCGGCGCACAGTCACGCTTATCGACAAATTATTGATGCCGTTGAAAATATGTCTGCTCAGGAACAGGAAAAACTGGCGCTGTTTTTATCGCGGGAAGGTATTCGCGGATTTCTGACGCGTTTAGGTATCAATGAGGCGGACTAACAAATAATAAACGGCAGGCGTCTGCCCTGCCGTTTATTCTGTTTCAGCTGGCGTTACTGCTGGCTTTCACGCTCGGCGATAAAGCCCAGCGCTTTGTTGATGCGCTCAATGCTGCGGGTTTTGCCAATCGCATGTACGGTGACATCCAGCGCAGGCGACTGCCCGGCACCGGTCACAGCCACACGCAGCGGCATCCCTACTTTACCCATCCCCACTTCCAGCTCATCCGCCGTGGCCTGAATCGCGTGGTGGACGTTTTCTGCTGACCAGTCCGTAATCGCCGACAGCTTGTCGCGCACCACTTCCAGCGGCTGACGCGCCACCGGACGGAGGTGTTTTTTCGCCGCATCGGCGTCAAACTCGCTGAAGTCTTCATAGAAGTAGCGGCAGCTCTGCGCCATCTCTTTCAGAGTTTTGCAGCGCTCGCCCAGCAACTTCACCAGTTCAGCAAGCTGCGGGCCGTTACGGGTGTCGATATTTTCCTGCTCGATATGCCACTGCAAATGCGTCGCCACATATTCCGGCGCCAGCGTATTGATATAGTGGTGGTTCAGCCACAGCAGTTTATCGGTGTTGAACGCGCTCGCAGACTTGCTCACCGCACCGAGGGAGAACAGCTTGATCATCTCTTCGCGAGTGAAGATCTCCTGATCGCCGCTGGACCAGCCCAGACGCACCAGATAGTTCAGCAACGCTTCCGGCAGATAACCGTCATCGCGATACTGCATCACGCTCACCGCACCGTGACGTTTAGACAGCTTTTTACCATCGTCGCCGTTAATCATCGACACATGCGCGTACATCGGCACCGGCGCGTTTAACGCTTTCAGAATGTTAATCTGGCGCGGAGTATTGTTGATATGGTCTTCGCCACGAATCACATGGGTAATTTCCATATCCCAGTCGTCCACCACCACACAGAAGTTGTAGGTCGGCGAACCGTCGGTACGACGAATGATCAGATCGTCCAGCTCCTGATTGCTGAATTCGATCGGCCCACGGATCTGATCATCAAAAATAACGGAACCGTCCTGCGGGTTAGCAAAGCGCACCACGCATGGCTCATCGTCGGCATGATGTTCGTGACTGTGGCGGCAGCGCCCGTCATAACGCGGCTTCTCGCCTTTCGCCATCTGATCTTCACGCAGTTGCTCCAGACGCTCTTTAGAGCAGTAGCATTTATAGGCCGTTCCCGCCTCCAGCATCTCGTCAATCACCGCGTTATAGCGATCAAAACGTTTGGTCTGGAAATATGGGCCTTCGTCCCATTCCAGGTTCAGCCAGTTCATACCATCCATGATGGCTTCAATGGCTTCCGGCGTGGAACGCTCAAGATCGGTGTCTTCAATACGCAGCACGAACTCACCGCCGTGGTGACGTGCGAAAAGCCAGGAATAAAGAGCAGTACGCGCGCCGCCGACGTGCAGATAACCTGTCGGGCTAGGCGCGAAGCGAGTTTTGATTTTCATGAAATGGCCTTACGTTTATAAAGATGCCGACAACCGGCAAATCCTGGAAAGATGAATAGCCTTGTATTCTATCACTGTGGCTTGATTCCTCAATGTTGATCCGGTCAGAACGCTACGCTTTGCTATTTCCGTATAGAAATCATGCAGCGCGGAGTAATTCACGATCGTTTTGTTTAATTTTACGACGAACAAACAAAAACTTTAGAAAATGCGTTGACTCATTTTCAACTCTCCCTATAATGCGACTCCACACAGCGGGGGTGATTAGCTCAGCTGGGAGAGCACCTCCCTTACAAGGAGGGGGTCGGCGGTTCGATCCCGTCATCACCCACCAACTACTTTATGTAGTCTCCGCCGTGTAGATAAGAAATTGAGAAGTGGGTGATTAGCTCAGCTGGGAGAGCACCTCCCTTACAAGGAGGGGGTCGGCGGTTCGATCCCGTCATCACCCACCACTTTCTCGCCAGCTAAATTTCTTATTGTGAAGTACCGAAGTGGGTGATTAGCTCAGCTGGGAGAGCACCTCCCTTACAAGGAGGGGGTCGGCGGTTCGATCCCGTCATCACCCACCACTTCGGGTCGTTAGCTCAGTTGGTAGAGCAGTTGACTTTTAATCAATTGGTCGCAGGTTCGAATCCTGCACGACCCACCAATGTAAAAAAGCGCCCTAAAGGCGCTTTTTTTGCTATCTGCGATTTATAAGATTCGAACCTGCCGCAAGTTCGGGTCTTGCCTGATGCGCTGCGCTTATCAGGCCTACAGACGACACTGCACACGTAGGCCGGATAAGACGTTAGTCGCCATCCGGCGCAGACGACACCGCACGCGTAGGCCGGATAAGACGTTAGTCGCCATCCGGCGCAGACGACAACGCACACGTAGGCCGGATAAGACGTTAGTCGCCATCCGGCGCAGACGACACCGCACACGTAGGCCGGATAAGACGTTAGTCGCCATCCGGCGCAGACATCATACCGTCAACGCCGCCACCAGTTTCTCCAGTGCTGGCGTTGCCTGCTGCTGGTCATACACAATATACAAATCCGCCGGAATACGTTCCTCTAACGGACGGAACACCACACCCGGCCAGCTCATTTGCGCATAGCCATCAGCCATCAACGTAATCCCAATCCCCATACTGATCATCGCCAACACCGTTTGCGGCTCAACCACTTCCCGAATAATCATTGGCGAGAAACCCGCCTGTTGGCATACACGTTGTAAAAATCCCCAATCAGAATGCACGGAAGGCAGCGTGACAAAATATTCATTGCGCAACGCCGCCAGCGGCACAGAATCTCTGGATGCCAGATCGTGATCTTCCGGAACTGCAACCATGAATGCAGATTCATGCAAACGTATGCTGGTAAAACCGACTGCCGGTTCGATAGCCATACGCCAGATCCCTGCATCAAGCTCCCGACGCTCTAACAACGCCATTTGCATACCTGGAGACTTTTCGCGAAAAAGTACTTCAACATTGGGGTTTGCTTTCAAAAAGTGACGCATCGCAGGGCGCATTCTTCCCCACAGCGCCGTACCAACCACACCCAGTTCAATGCGCCCCGCTTCACCGCGACCAATCTGCTCCACTCGCGCCAGCGCCTGATTTGCATTGGCTAACAAGCGACGTGACTCCTCCATTAAAACTTTCCCGGCATGGGTTAATGCAACGCTGCGGGAATGACGAATAAACAACAATGTACCCAGTTGCTGTTCAAGTTCTTTGATATGGATACTCAAGGGAGGTTGTGACATATTTAACCGGGCAGCAGCCCGGCCAAAATGCAATTCTTCTGCAACAGCGAGGAAATAACGTAATAGCTTTAGATCAATACGATGGGCTCGTTCCATCACTATCGCACTCCAGCAATAAGGGATAACGTCTGGAATTTACCATATTACCTAGTAAAAAATAGATTTAACGACAAGATACCCAATATACATAAATACAATAGATAACACCCCGGGTAAAACATTTGGTGCAGGAATAGGTATTCGGCATAAAGTAAAAAATGCGCCAATACCAAATCCAATACCGGAGGAGAGAATAATTTCTTTCATGCTGTGTCCTTGTTCATAAAAATGGACTGGCGAACATCCTCTCGCCAGTCAAATAAAATTAATGTGCTAATGATTTGGTCGACAGTTTTTCTGGATGGTGCTGATATTTAAAGAACAATGCAAAAATAACGGCCAATGCCAGAGCGTAGGCGGCAAAGACCAGCCAGATGGTTTGCCAATCTTTTACACCATCAATAGAAAAATAATCCACGGCCATACCACTTAAAAGAGACCCAATCCACGCCCCCACGCCGTTAACCATGGTCATAAACAGCCCCTGCGCGCTGGCGCGAATACTTGAGTCCACTTCCTGCTCTACAAATACCGGCCCTGAGATGTTGAAGAAATCAAATGCGCAGCCATAAACAATCATCGACAGCAGCAATAGCACAAAGCCAAACGGGGATGGATCGCCAAAGGCAAAGAAGCCGAAACGCAGCGTCCATGCCAGCATGCTCATCAGCATTACCGTTTTAATACCAAAGCGTTTAAGGAAGAACGGAATGATGAGGATAAAGCCCACTTCCGCCATCTGCGAAACTGAAAGCAAGATAGAGGGATACTTCACCACAAAACTATCGGCAAACTCAGGATTTCGGGCAAAATCATGCAGGAACGGATTACCGAAGACATTGGTAATTTGCAGCACCGCCCCCAACATCATCGCAAACAAAAAGAAGATTGCCATGCGTGGATTTTTAAACAGAACAAAAGCATCCAGTCCGAGCTTACTGGCAAGCGTGGTGTTCGCCTTCTTCTCGGCTACCGGAATTTTCGGTAACGTCAGTGCATACAGGGCCAGCAATAACGATGCGCCAGAAGCGATGTATAATTGCGCACTGCTCAGTTCCAGCCCCATCAGGCTCACCGTCCACATCGCAACAATAAAACCTATTGTGCCGAAAACGCGCACAGGCGGAAATGACGTTACCGGATCCTGACCTGCTTTCGCCAGACAGGAGTACGAAACGCTATTGGATAATGCAATCGTTGGCATATACGCCATCGCATTAACCAACATCACCCAGAACATCGTCTGGGGATCGGTAACGGTGGTGGCGTACAATAACGCCCCCGCGCAAACCAGATGGCAAAGCATATAGGCTCGTTCAGCGCGCAGCCATTTATCAGCAATGATCCCCATAATGCCCGGCATGATAATCGCTGCCAGTCCTTTTGAGCTGTAGACCATACCGACATTCGCGCCGGTAAAATCCAGTGTATTGATCATGTAAGAGCCCAGGGTAACCAGCCAGCTCCCCCAGATAAAATATTGCAAGAACGACATGACTTTTAAGCGGGACGTAATACCCATTTTTTATTCCTTGCCGTGAGATAAAGCCCCAATACGGGGCCGTAGTCATTGTGTTTAGTCCAGCTTACGTAAAAAGCCGCAAATCAGATTTATAAAGTTCTGCCGAGAAAGTTCAGCCGCAGCCAGTGTTTGCGCATGGGAGAGTTTTACATCGCCCAGCCCTTCCGCCAGATTGGTGATCGCTGAGACAGCAACAACTTTGAGACCACAATGACGTGCGCTAATCACCTCAGGGACAACGGACATTCCGACCACATCGCCGCCAATAATCTGCATCATGCGGATTTCTGCCGCCGTTTCGAAGTTCGGACCCGGATAAGAAACAAATACGCCTTCAGTGAGGGGGAATCCCTCCTCTGCCGCAACGGACTGAAGCATGGCGCGATAATCTGCGTCATAAGCATTAGCCAGCGAGAAGAAGCGATCGCCATAACGATCATCGTTTGGCCCCACCATCGGCGTACCGGGCATCGTATTAATGTGATCGCTAAGCGCAACCAGGCTACCCGGCCCCACTTCCGGACGCAGAGATCCTGCCGCATTGGTGCAGAACAACACTTCACAGCCCAGTAATTTCAACGTGCGAATGGCATCGGTCATCACCGCCATTCCACGCCCTTCATAAAAATGCCCGCGGCCTTTCATACAGGCCACCGGAATACCCGCCAGATGGCCGAGCACCAGTTCACCAGCATGGCCGTGTACGGTGCTGACGGGAAATCCCGGCAATTTCTCGTAAGAAATGGCTACCGCATCTTCGATTTGGTCCGCCAGAGCACCCAACCCGGAGCCTAAAATAAACGCGACTCGCGGGGTAAATGCCGGTTTATGTGCATGAATAATATCAACACAATACTCAGGATTATGAGAAAAAAGAGCGTGAGGCATAAGTTTCCTTGTTCTATCGGATTTAATTTGACTCCTTTTTATAACGACCATCGCCCCTTGCTGACCAATACACTTTTCACGTGTCATCAATAGCCATTTAATATCGATAGATTTAGATCGCTTCTGTATTAATACAGAGGGAAAACAGTATTGGTTTTTGCTTGCACTTCATATTAACAATATGCCGCTTTCATATTTATAAACTGCCTCTTTTTAATTAACCCATTAATAATTATCGGCATAGGGAAATATGCTATGAAAAAAATTCTTACTCTGACGCTTTCTTCTTTGCTCATTATTCCCACACTCACCCATGCGGAATTTAAAGGCGGGTTCGCCGATATCGGCCTCCATTACCTCGACTGGACATCAGACACCACGGAAAAAACCAGTAAAAAATCTCATAAAGATGATTTTGGGTACCTGGAACTGGAAGGCGGAGCGAATTTTAGCTGGGGAGAAATGTACGTTTTTTTCGACTGGGAAAATTTTTACAATGGCCGCCACGCTAAACCCGGCAGCGAACAGCGTTACACCTTTAAAAATACTAACCGTATTTATCTGGGCGATACAGGATTAAACCTCTATCTCCATGCCTACGGGACGTACGGTTCACCTCATCGCGCTAATTTCCATGATGACATGTTTCTCTATGGTTTAGGCTATAACTTCGCAGGTAACGGTTACTGGTTTAAACCCTTCTTTGCCAAACGTTATACCGATCAGACCTACTACACAGGCGATAATGGTTATGTATTAGGTTGGGTGGCCGGCTATAGCTTCTCGTTGGGTAGTGAGAAATTCAGCGTAACGAACTGGAATGAGTATGAGTTTGACCGCGATGCGTCCTACGCTGCGGGCAATGGCGGGAAAGATGGCATTAATGGCGCAGTAGCGCTGTGGTGGAATGCGACTCCTCACCTGACCGCAGGAGTACAATATCGTTACGCTGATAATAAGTTAGGAGAATCCTTCCTGCAGGATGGCATTATTTATTCCATCAAATACCTGTTTTAATGCACTGCCCTGTCAAAAATGGCAGGGCAAGACCGCACCTCACGCACGGACAGATAGATATTTATAGCTGATACAGTGGATCTTTCGCCCTCGCGGCGGTTAATTCGCTGGCCTGGGTGCGTACTACATCCCATAACGCCTGCGCCGCGGTGGATAAAGAACGGTTTTTTCGCCGCGCCAGCATGAGCTGCCTTTCAACTACGGGCGTCAGCCGTTTAACCTGTAAGTGGCTGCCCTGCGGGAGCGGTAACGCCAGCGCGGGCAGTACGCTGATGCCGATTCCCGCTTCCACCATTGGAAAAAGCGTGGCCGGGTGACCAATCTCCTGAACAATATTGGCATCAATCGAAAAGTGGGCCAGCGCCGCATCAATCAGCGGTCGACTGCCGGAAGCATAATCCTGTAAGACCAGCGACGCCTGTTTAAGATCCTGCCAGCTTACCCATTCCTGATGCGCCAGCGGATGATCCTGGCGACACAACAGTAAAAAAGGCTCTGATAAGATGGCTTCACACTGTAAATCCACCGCTGCGCCAGGATCGATAACGATGCCAAAATCCACTTCTCCCTGACGGATACTCTCCAGCACCCACTGCTGCGGACGATCGTGCAAT
This sequence comes from Salmonella sp. JXY0409-18, assembly GCF_020268625.1. Classification (NCBI taxonomy): domain Bacteria; kingdom Pseudomonadati; phylum Pseudomonadota; class Gammaproteobacteria; order Enterobacterales; family Enterobacteriaceae; genus Salmonella; species Salmonella sp. JXY0409-18. The sequence continues at coordinate 1,385,386 of NZ_CP084216.1, read as the reverse complement.
ACAAAATCAATAGCGGGATAAAGTGAATTACTTTGGGCAATGCATTGCGGAATAAGATGCGCAGAAATGGTTTGGCTCGCGGCAACGCGCACGGTGCCGGTTAATTGTGTCCCTACTCTGCCTGCATCGCGCAGTATGCTGTTCAGTTCATCAAGCACCCGCTCCAGACGCGTCGCCAGTTGTTGCCCCGCCTCGGTCAGCACCACCTCACGCGTGGTGCGATCCAGCAGTCTGACGCCGGTTTGCCGCTCCAGCTCTTTTACGCTATGACTGACCGCAGACTGGCTCAGTCCAATCCTGTCCCCTGCCCGGCTAAAACTTTTGGTCTGGGCGACGGTAATAAAAATACGCAGTTGACGCAGTGAATAGTTCATCGACTAAATTCATATATAGATGCAATAAATCAATTTTATTTCTCAAAGCGAAAAACGCAAAATAGCTGCACCGACTTTCAGGAGTTTTTATGAAACTTTTTCGTATCCTTGACCCTTTCACGCTGACACTTATCACCGTGGTACTACTGGCCTCTTTTTTCCCGGCGGAAGGCGGCTTTGTGCCTGTCGTTGAAGGTATTACGACAGCGGCTATCGCTCTGCTGTTTTTTATGCATGGCGCGAAGCTTTCACGTGAAGCGATCATCGCTGGCGGCAGCCACTGGCGGTTGCACCTGTGGGTCATGTGCAGCACTTTTGTGCTCTTTCCTGTCCTCGGCGTACTGTTTGCCTGGTGGGCGCCTGTCAATGTCGACCCTATGCTCTACAGCGGCTTTCTGTATCTGTGTATTTTGCCCGCCACCGTGCAGTCTGCGATTGCGTTTACTTCACTCGCGGGCGGTAACGTCGCGGCCGCGGTGTGCTCAGCGTCTGCGTCCAGTCTGCTGGGCATTTTCCTGTCGCCGCTGCTGGTCGGTCTGGTAATGAATATTCATGGCGCGCAGGGCAGTCTGGAAGAGGTGGGCAAAATTATGCTGCAACTGCTGCTGCCTTTTGTGCTGGGACACCTGTCTCGCCCGTGGATCGGCAACTGGGTCGCGCGCAACAAAAAGTGGATCGCGAAAACGGATCAGACCTCTATTCTGCTGGTGGTCTACTCGGCGTTCAGCGAAGCGGTGGTCAACGGCATCTGGCACAAAGTCGGCTGGGGATCGCTGCTGTTTATCGTCGTGGTCAGCCTCATACTGTTGGCGATCGTCATCGCTATTAACGTCTTTGTCGCCCGTAAATGCGGCTTCAATAAAGCCGACGAAATCACTATTGTTTTCTGCGGTTCGAAAAAAAGCCTGGCCAACGGGATCCCGATGGCCAATATTCTTTTTCCGACGTCAGTGCTGGGTATGATGGTATTACCGCTGATGATCTTCCACCAGATCCAACTGATGGTCTGCGCAGGGCTGGCGCGGCGCTACAAACGCCAGACCGAGAAGTTACAGGCGCAGCAGGAAAGCCGCGCCGCGAAAGCTTAAAGCGGGCGTTTCAGGGGCTGTACCAGTTGCGTCAGCCCCTCGGTTTTAATCAGCAGAGTGATTTGCATCAACTCCCCCAGTTTACCCGCCGGAAATTGATCTTTACGGGCAAACCACAGCAAATACTCTTCCGGAAGGTCGATCAATCGACGTCCCTGATATTTGCCGAACGGCATCACGGTGTTGGCGATTTCAACCAGCTGCTCTTTTTCCATCTCAGGCATCCAGTAAGCGGATCATTTCCGCTTCATCAATCACGGTAATACCCAGTTCCTGCGCTTTGGTCAGTTTGGAACCCGCCGCTTCACCGGCAATCACCAGATCGGTTTTCTTCGATACGCTGCCTGCCACTTTCGCGCCCAGCGCCACTAAACGCGCTTTAGCGTCATCGCGGGACATCTGGCTCAGGCTACCGGTTAGTACCACGGTTTTACCGGCAAACGGGCTATCGATCTCTTGCACATTAATGACTACCGGCGCGGGCCAGTGAACCCCTTCCGCCAGTAGCTGCCCAATCACGTCACGATTACTCTCTTCGGCAAAAAAGTTAAAGACGTGCGTAGCGACAACAATCCCCACGTCAGGCACTTTCTGCAACTCGTCAATGGTGGCGGCCTGCAGCGCCTCCAACGTGCCGAAATAAGCCGCCAGCCCCGCCGCCGTCGCCTCACCCACTTCACGGATGCCCAGCGCATAGAGAAAACGCGCAAAGGTCGTCGCTTTGGCTTTTTCCAGCGCGTTTACAACATTTTGCGCGGACTTTGGCCCCATTCGGTCCAGGCCGGTCAGTTTACCCGCCGTCAGACGGAACAGATCCGCTGGCGTATGGACATACTCCCTTTCCACCAGTTGGTCGATGATCTTATCGCCCATCCCGTCTACATCCATCGCCCGGCGCGACACAAAATGTTTCAGCGACTCTTTACGCTGCGCGCCGCAAATCAGCCCGCCGGTACAACGGGTAACGGCTTCGCCTTCAACGCGCTCTACGTCCGATCCGCACACCGGACAGTGCGTTGGAAACACAATCGGACGCGTCTCTTCAGGGCGTTCGGACAGAACCACGTTGACCACCTGAGGGATCACATCGCCTGCCCGACGGATAACCACCTTATCGCCAATACGCAAGCCAAGCCGTTCAATTTCATCGGCATTATGCAACGTGGCATTGCTGACCAGCACACCAGCCACCTGAACTGGTTCCAGACGCGCCACCGGCGTAATCGCCCCGGTGCGCCCGACCTGAAACTCAACATCGCGCACAAAAGTCATCTGCTCCTGAGCAGGGAATTTAAACGCCACCGCCCAGCGCGGCGCGCGGGCCACAAAGCCCAGCTGTTCCTGCAAAGCCAGCGAGTTGACCTTAATCACCACGCCGTCGATATCAAAACCGAGCGTGGGGCGATCTTTTTCGACGTTGTGATAAAAATCCAGTACCGCCTGGGGAGAATCGCACAGCGTCACGCGATCGCTGACCGGTAGCCCCCACGCTTTAAATTGCAGCAAACGTCCCAGATGCGTATCCGGCAACTCGCCGCCTTCCAGAATACCGACGCCGTAGCAGAAAAATGTTAGTGGTCGCTTCGCCGTAATACGCGGATCGAGCTGACGCAGCGAGCCCGCCGCCGCGTTACGCGGGTTAGCAAACACTTTGCCGCCAGTACGGCGCGCGTCTTCATTGATCTTTTCGAACCCGGCCTGCGGTAAAAATACCTCTCCGCGAACTTCAAGACGCGCCGGAATGTTATCGCCATGCAGCTTTAAAGGAATGGCACGAATCGTGCGCACGTTTGAAGTGATATCTTCACCGGTGGTGCCGTCGCCACGCGTCGCAGCGCTCACCAGCACGCCGTTTTCATACAGAATGCTGACCGCCAGGCCATCCAGTTTTAGCTCGCAGCACCAGATGACATTTTCCGTGCTTTTTAGACGATCCTGCACTCGCTTGTTAAACGCCAGGAAGCTTTCTTCATCAAATACGTTATCGAGCGACAGCATCGGTACTTCATGGCGAATCTGGTTGAATGCCGTCAGCGGCGCCGCGCCAACGCGCTGCGTGGGCGAATCCGGCGTGATAAGGTCCGGACGTTGCGCCTCCAGCTCTCGCAGTTCCCGCATCAGGCGGTCATATTCGGCGTCGGGAATCTCCGGCGCATCCATCACATGATACAGATATTCATGATGGCGAAGCGTGGTTCGCAGTTCTGTCAGTTGTTGTTCGATTGGTTCCATATCACACCATCAATGATAAAAAACCCCCGACAGGCGGGGGTTACGTTAAAAATGTCACACCTGCGTTAACCTCAGGCGTTAGCGTCCATCACCTCGCGGATGCGGTCCTGATATTCGCGCAGTTTCTGCGGCGTCATCATCCGACGCTGGTCATCCAGCACAACGCCGCCGACCTCATCAGCGATATGCTGCGCGGATTGCAGCATCAGCTTGAAGTTCTGCAGCGCATCGCCGTAAGACGGAACCTGCATAAAGATAGTGACGCCAGGCGTAGTGAAGTCCGTCATTTCAGGATCAAACGTTCCCGGATTGACCATATTCGCGAGACTGAACAAGGCCGGGCCGCTGCCGTCCGGGCTCAAATGACGATGGAAAATATTCATATCGCCAAATTTAAAGCCTGACTGCTGAATACTGTTCAGTAACACTTCACCATTAAGCTCGCTGCCATGATGGGCCGCGACGTTCATAATGATGACCGCCTCTTTACGCTGCGGTTTTTCCACAACCGGCGCTTCTTCCACTACCGGTTCTGCCTCAACCACAGGTTCCGCAGGCTGGAAGGTTTGCGCTGATGGCGGCGGCGCGGGCTGCGCAACAGGCTGCGGCGTTTGCGACGGCGGTGCAGGCTGCTGTTGCGGCGGCTGTACCGGCGGCGCAGATGGCTGAACCTGCTGAGGCTGCGGCGCAGGTTGGACCGGTTGCTGAACCGGCTGTTGCATCGGCGCTTGCGGCTGCGGCGGCGCCGCTGGACGCGGTTGCGCAGACGCATAAGGCGGCTGGTACTGGTGTTGCGGCGACTGACGAGGGGCATCATGCTCCTGCGGCTGGCCGGGGGCATGATTTACGCGGTGAACACGAACTTCACCCACGCCTTCGTCTTCTTCAACATCGTCGTCATACGAGTCGTCGTCGCGTTTCGATTTCATGCGTTTTAGTGGACGATCGCGGAACATAGAAGATCGTTCTTTACGGCTGGTCCAGAAACCATGTACCAGTAAAGCGATTATGGCGATCGCGCCAACAATGATTAATATCAGACGCAAATCCTGCATCATTATATTCTCTGTTGTTCTAACACCTTGCCACCACGGCAAACATTTACTCACTAAGAGTATTTGCCGATTACGTCAAGTGCAAGTGTACTGTTGGCTTTCGCAGCATAAAGATGAAGGAAAATGTACTTTTTGCTGTTTTTTCGAACATTTCCGAACTATCCACCGTCTGATAACCGGGTAAGATATCCCACGTTTACCCAGGGCTTTAAGAAAAAGGAGTATGTCCTGAATATGGTTTCATCATCCACAACCGTACCACGTAGCGGCGTCTATTATTTCTCGCAAGGATGGAAGTTAGTCACCCTACCGGGAATCCGCCGCTTTGTTATTTTACCTTTGCTGGTCAACATTGTGCTGATGGGCGGCGCATTTTGGTGGCTGTTTACCCAGCTTGACGCCTGGATACCTTCGTTGATGAGTCATGTGCCGGACTGGCTGCAATGGCTGAGCTATCTGCTGTGGCCGATTGCGGTTATCTCTGTTCTGCTGGTCTTTGGCTATTTTTTCTCTACCCTCGCCAACTGGATCGCCGCGCCGTTTAACGGCCTTTTAGCCGAACAACTTGAGGCGCGGTTAACCGGCGCCACGCCGCCAGATACCGGCATACTCGGCATCATGAAAGATGTACCGCGCATTATGAAACGTGAATGGCAAAAGCTGGCGTGGTATCTGCCGCGCGCTATTGTACTGCTGGTTCTCTATTTCATTCCTGGCATTGGCCAAACCATCGCGCCGGTGTTGTGGTTTTTGTTCAGCGCCTGGATGCTGGCGATCCAGTATTGCGACTACCCGTTTGATAACCACAAAGTGCCGTTTAAAACGATGCGCGCCGCGTTGCGCACGCAGAAGGTCGCGAATATGCAATTTGGCGCGCTCACCAGCCTCTTTACGATGATTCCGGTGCTTAACCTGTTCATTATGCCTGTCGCCGTCTGTGGCGCGACGGCAATGTGGGTTGATTGCTGGCGTGCTAAGCACGCGTTATGGAAATAACGTAAAAATGTATAAATAAGAGATGGCTTATGCTGTCTCTTATTCCATACTGATAACCATTATTTCCCATCAGCATATAGATATGCGAAATCCTTACTTCCCCATATCTGGCTGGAAGGTATGCTGGGAAGGTATCCCAATTTCATACAGTTAAGGACAGGCCATGAGTAAGATTTATGAAGATAACTCGCTGACTATCGGTCATACGCCGCTGGTTCGACTGAACCGTATCGGTAATGGACGCATTCTGGCGAAGGTGGAGTCGCGCAACCCGAGCTTCAGCGTCAAGTGCCGTATCGGCGCCAATATGATTTGGGATGCCGAAAAGCGTGGCGTACTGAAACCTGGCGTGGAACTGGTCGAGCCGACCAGCGGCAACACCGGTATTGCGCTGGCGTATGTCGCCGCCGCGCGCGGTTACAAACTCACCCTGACCATGCCGGAAACCATGAGCATTGAACGCCGCAAGCTACTCAAAGCATTAGGCGCGAATCTGGTGCTGACCGAAGGGGCGAAAGGGATGAAAGGCGCTATTCAGAAAGCCGAAGAAATTGTCGCCAGCGATCCGCAAAAATATCTCCTGCTCCAGCAGTTCAGCAACCCTGCCAACCCGGAAATCCATGAAAAAACCACCGGCCCGGAAATCTGGGAAGACACCGATGGTCAGGTGGATGTGTTTATCTCCGGCGTCGGTACTGGCGGTACGTTAACCGGCGTCACGCGTTATATCAAAGGGACGAAGGGTAAAACCGATCTTATCACCGTTGCGGTAGAACCCACTGACTCCCCGGTTATCGCCCAGGCGCTGGCTGGTGAAGAGATCAAACCGGGCCCGCATAAAATTCAGGGCATCGGCGCAGGCTTCATCCCAGGCAACCTGGATCTGAAACTGATTGATAAAGTGGTTGGCATCACCAATGAAGAAGCCATTTCTACCGCGCGCCGTCTGATGGAAGAGGAAGGTATTCTGGCGGGAATTTCTTCCGGCGCCGCGGTTGCTGCAGCGCTTAAGCTGCAGGAAGATGAAAGCTTTACCAATAAGAATATTGTGGTTATCCTACCTTCATCAGGTGAGCGTTATCTGAGCACCGCGTTGTTCGCCGATCTCTTTACTGAGAAAGAACTGCAACAGTGATGCCAGCATGTTAAAAACGCGTAAAAAAGCACCTTTTTGGGTGCTTTTTTGTGGCCTGCTTCAAACTTTCACCTCACCTGGCATTGATTCACCCTGCCGGAACTGGTATTTAACCAGACTAATTATTTTGATGCGCGAAATTAATCGTTACAGGAAAAGCGTTAGCTGAATCGATTTTATGATTTGGTTCAAATCTTCCTTTCGCGGCATAATGTTTAATGACGAGCGAAACGTCAGCGGCCATAAGTTGCCAGCAACGGATTGCGTAGAACACCTTTTGTGTCGCGTCCCGTTTACGCCGGCGCTAACAATACAGGCTAAAGTTGAGCCGCCAGGCTAGACTTTAGTTCCACAACACTAAACCTATAAGTTGGGGAAATACAATGTTCCAGCAAGAAGTTACCATTACCGCTCCGAACGGTCTGCACACCCGCCCTGCTGCTCAGTTTGTTAAAGAAGCAAAAGGCTTCACTTCTGAGATTACTGTGACTTCCAACGGCAAAAGCGCCAGCGCGAAAAGCCTGTTTAAACTGCAGACTCTGGGCCTGACTCAAGGCACCGTCGTCACCATCTCCGCAGAAGGTGAAGATGAGCAGAAAGCGGTTGAACATCTGGTCAAACTGATGGCGGAACTCGAGTAAGTTTTTTTCCGGGTTCTTTTAAAAATCAGTCACAAGTAAGGTAGGGTTATGATTTCAGGCATTTTAGCATCCCCGGGTATCGCTTTCGGCAAAGCACTGCTGCTGAAAGAAGACGAAATCGTCATTGACCGGAAAAAAATTTCTGCCGACAAGGTTGATCAGGAAGTTGAACGTTTTCTGAGCGGTCGTGCCAAGGCATCTGCGCAACTGGAAGCGATCAAGACAAAAGCTGGTGAAACGTTCGGTGAAGAAAAAGAAGCCATCTTTGAAGGGCATATTATGCTGCTCGAAGATGAGGAGCTGGAGCAGGAAATCATAGCCCTGATTAAAGATAAGCACATGACGGCTGACGCAGCCGCACATGAAGTTATCGAAGGTCAGGCCACTGCCCTGGAAGAACTGGATGATGAATACCTGAAAGAGCGCGCGGCTGACGTACGTGATATCGGTAAGCGCCTGCTGCGCAACATCCTGGGTCTGGCCATTATCGATCTGAGCGCGATTCAGGAAGAAGTTATCCTGGTTGCCGCTGACCTGACGCCATCAGAAACTGCACAGCTGAACCTGCAGAAAGTGCTGGGCTTCATCACCGACGCGGGCGGACGCACGTCTCATACCTCCATCATGGCGCGTTCTCTGGAACTGCCAGCGATCGTAGGTACCGGTAGCGTCACCTCTCAGGTGAAAAACGGCGACTATCTGATTCTGGATGCCGTAAACAACCAGGTTTACGTCAACCCGACCAACGATGTTATTGAGCAACTGCGCGCCGTCCAGGAGCAGGTTGCGACCGAGAAAGCGGAACTCGCAAAACTGAAAGATCTGCCGGCAATCACGCTGGATGGACATCAGGTCGAAGTTTGCGCCAACATCGGTACCGTTCGCGACGTTGAAGGCGCTGAGCGCAACGGCGCGGAAGGCGTTGGTCTGTATCGTACTGAATTCCTGTTCATGGATCGCGACGCGCTGCCGACGGAAGAAGAGCAGTTTGCCGCCTATAAAGCGGTCGCTGAAGCATGTGGCTCGCAGGCGGTTATCGTCCGTACCATGGACATTGGCGGCGACAAAGAGCTGCCGTACATGAACTTCCCGAAAGAAGAGAACCCGTTCCTGGGCTGGCGCGCCGTGCGTATCGCCATGGATCGCAAAGAGATCCTGCGTGACCAGGTTCGCGCGATTCTGCGTGCCTCCGCTTTCGGTAAATTGCGCATTATGTTCCCGATGATCATCTCTGTTGAAGAAGTTCGCGCGCTGCGCAAAGAGATTGAAATCTACAAACAGGAACTGCGTGACGAAGGTAAAGCATTTGACGAAAGCATTGAGATTGGCGTGATGGTGGAAACACCGGCTGCGGCGACAATTGCGCGTCATTTAGCCAAAGAAGTTGATTTCTTTAGTATCGGCACCAATGATTTAACGCAGTACACCCTGGCAGTTGACCGTGGTAATGATATGATTTCACACCTTTACCAGCCAATGTCACCGTCCGTACTGAACTTGATCAAGCAAGTTATTGATGCTTCTCATGCAGAAGGTAAATGGACTGGCATGTGTGGTGAGCTTGCAGGCGACGAACGTGCTACACTTCTGTTGCTGGGGATGGGTCTGGACGAATTCTCTATGAGCGCCATTTCTATCCCGCGCATTAAGAAGATTATCCGTAACACGAACTTCGAAGATGCGAAGGTGTTAGCAGAGCAGGCTCTTGCTCAACCGACAACGGACGAGTTAATGACGCTGGTTAACAAGTTCATTGAAGAAAAAACAATCTGCTAATCCACGAGATGCGGCCCAATTTACTGCTTAGGAGAAGATCATGGGTTTGTTCGATAAACTAAAATCTCTGGTTTCTGATGATAAGAAAGACACCGGAACTATTGAGATTGTTGCCCCGCTCTCTGGCGAGATCGTCAACATCGAAGACGTGCCGGATGTAGTTTTTGCTGAAAAAATCGTTGGTGATGGCATCGCTATCAAACCAACCGGTAACAAAATGGTCGCCCCTGTTGACGGTACCATCGGCAAAATCTTTGAAACCAACCATGCGTTCTCTATCGAATCCGATAGCGGCATTGAGCTGTTCGTTCACTTCGGTATCGACACCGTTGAGCTGAAAGGCGAAGGCTTCAAGCGTATTGCTGAAGAAGGTCAGCGCGTGAAAGTTGGCGATCCGGTCATCGAGTTCGATCTGCCGTTGCTGGAAGAAAAAGCCAAGTCTACCCTGACTCCGGTTGTTATCTCCAACATGGATGAAATCAAAGAACTGATCAAACTGTCCGGTAGCGTGACCGTGGGTGAAACTCCGGTTATCCGCATTAAGAAGTAATTCTTGCCGCAGTGAAGAATGGCGCCTTTGGGCGCCATTTTTTTTGCCTGTAGGCCGGATAAGGCGCTTGCGCCGCCATCCGGCGATGGTGCGGCGCACTGCCTGATGGCGCTACGCTTATCAGGCCTACAAGGTTGCGAACATTTCAGCGCCAATCCACGGGTTACAACTGCGAGGTCACCGGGCGAAAGCACTTCTCGCGCATCAGGATCTTCATCCCATCCGGGCCACTCTCCAGCATCCTGCGTTCGGAATCGGACACTTGCAACTCGCACTGATAGCCGCCAGTGATACCAAACATCGCCCGCGCTACGCAAATATCTTCCAGCGCGTCCAGCCCGCTCGTTTCAAAATGCCCCACGATACGTCCCTGCTGGCGAACTACCAGCCGATAACTCTTCATCGCGCCTCCCCTGCCGGCGGCAGAATTAACTCATCACAGCCACACTGCTGTGTCCAGGTCATCACCTCCAGCACGCGCTGCGCCGCATCTTTTGCCGCGGTCGTCAGTTTTTTTCCCTGCACAATACCGCTGACCAGCTCGGCGCAGAAGAGATCTCCCGTCCCTTTTAATTCCGTCGCCACCCGCGGGTGGGCAAAGACCTCCACGACCTGCGCGGTAACGACGGCAACCGTTATGGTCTCCAGAGATTCGCCCGGCGCGCTGGTGATAACCACCCATTTCAGCGTATCGGAAAGCAGCGATTGCGCCGCCGCCACCGCCTCTTCCAGCGTGCGACACGGTTTACCACTCAGCATCTCCAGCTCAAATACGTTCGGCGTTAGCCCCTGCGCCTGCGGCAACAAATGTGTGCGATAAGCCTTCGGAATTTCCGCCTGCACATACATTCCACTGTCGGTATCGCCAATGACCGGATCAACAAGAATACACACCTCCGGATGCGAAGCCCGGATCGCCATTAGCCACTTCGAAAGCAAGACAATTTGGTCTGCGCTGCCCATGTAACCGGTGGTAATCGCTTTTAATTCACGTAGCGCATCGCGCTCATTCAACGCCGTAAGGTAGCCTGCAAACCACTCGGCGGGAATAATGCCGCCATAAAAGGTTTTATAGTGCGGCGTATTGCTGAACAGCACCGTCGGGACAGCCGCCACGCGTAATCCCTGCGCTTTAATGGCCGGAACAGCGATGCTGTTGCCTACGCTGCCGTACACGACCTGTGACTGGACGGCGACGATATCGGTCTGTAACGCCCGATGGTTGTCGTCGAAGAGCACTGACTGAATATCACTCTCTTGTCCCATAAAATTTTCCTCTCGCTGGACAGCAGGCTACCGCCTCATTATCATTGTCATATGCTAAAATTCATTTTGTCATAGGTCAATAATGATCGACGGAAAAACCGCTAACGAAATTTTTGACAGTATCCGTCAACACATTATTGCCGGCACGTTACGGGCAGAGGATTCGCTCCCGCCGGTACGGGAGCTGGCAAACGAATTAAAGGTGAACCGCAATACCGTCGCAGCGGCGTATAAACGGCTGATAACGGCGGGACTGGCGCAAAGTTTAGGCCGCAATGGGACGGTGATTAAAGGCAGTCCGTCTCCCGTAGCGCTGGAAGGCGGCGATCCGCATACGCCTCTGCACGACCTTTCCGGCGGCAATCCCGATCCGCAGCGTCTGCCTGACCTCAGCCATTATTTTGCCCGTCTCAACCGCACGCCGCATCTCTACGGCGATGCGCCCGTTTCCCCTGAACTACACGCCTGGGCGGCGCGCTGGCTACGGGATGCCACTCCCGTCGCAGGCGAAATTGATATCACCAGCGGAGCTATCGACGCTATCGAAAGACTGCTTTGCGCGCATCTGCTGCCGGGCGACAGCGTCGCGGTGGAAGATCCCTGTTTTTTAAGCAGTATCAATATGCTGCGCTATGCCGGTTTTAGCGCCAGCCCGGTCAGCGTAGATAGCGAAGGAATGCAGCCTGAAAAGCTGGAGCAGGCGCTAAATCAGGGCGCGCGGGCAGTGATCTTAACGCCGCGCGCGCATAACCCTACCGGCTGTAGTCTGAGCGCTCGCCGTGCCGCTGCGCTGCAAAATATACTGGCGCGTTACCCTCAGGTACTGGTCATTATCGACGATCACTTCGCCTTGCTTTCTTCGTCGCCCTGGCAGCCGGTTATTGCGCAGACAACGCAACACTGGGCGGTGATACGCTCCGTTTCCAAAGCCCTCGGCCCCGATTTACGTCTTGCTATTGTCGCCAGCGACAGCACGACCTCGGCAAAACTTCGGCTGCGGCTAAATGCCGGTAGTCAGTGGGTCAGCCATCTGTTACAGGATCTGGTCTACGCCTGCCTGACCGACCCTGAGTATCAGCACAGGCTGGCGCAAACGCGGCTGTTTTACGCCGCCCGGCAACAAAAACTGGCCTGCGCCCTACAGCAATATGGCATCGCCATTTCTCCCGGCGACGGCGTGAATGCCTGGCTCCCGCTGGACACCCATAGCCAGGCTACCGCGTTTACGCTGGCAAAATCCGGCTGGCTGGTACGTGAGGGAGAAGCCTTTGGCGTAAGCGCGCCGTCTCACGGTCTACGTATCACGCTGTCGACATTAAATGACAGCGAGATCAACACGCTGGCGGCTGATATCCATCAGGCGCTAAATCGCTAACAGGAGAAAATAACGTGCGAGTTCATTTTGTTGTCCATGAGTCGTTTGAATCCGCTGGCGCTTATCTGAAATGGGCTGAAGATCGCGGTTATGCCATTTCATGGTCGCGCGTCTATGTCGGAGAAGCGCTACCGCCCAATGCCGATGAGTTCGATATGCTCGTGGTATTTGGCGGTCCGCAGTCGCCGCGTACCACCCGCGAAGAGTGCCCGTACTTTGACTCTCGCGCCGAACAGCACTTAATTAATCAGGCGATTACGGCCCGGCGAATGGTTATCGGCATTTGTCTTGGTTCGCAGCTCATTGGCGAGGCGCTGGGCGCCGCTGTGTGCCAAAGTCCGGAAAAAGAGATTGGTCACTACCCTATTACGCTCACTGAAGCCGGTCTGCGGCATCCGCTTATCGCCCACTTTGGCTCCCCGTTAACCGTCGGCCACTGGCACAACGATATGCCAGGACTCACCGATCAGGCGACCGTGCTGGCTGAAAGTGCCGGCTGTCCACGTCAGATAGTGCAGTACGGCAATTTTGTCTACGGCTTCCAGTGTCATATGGAATTTACCGTCGAGGCGGTTGAAGGATTAATCCAACATTCGCAACAGGAGTTGGCCGACGCGCAAGGGAAGCGTTTTATCCGCTCGGTCGCCGAGATGCGCGCATGGGATTACCAGCAGATGAATGAAAAGCTGTGGCGTTTTCTGGATGAACTCACGCTGGCGCACTCACAGAAATAACCACACCAGGAGTGCAGCTTATTACCCGGCTAACGGTCTGAGGTGCAGTGATTCTCGCATGAAAAAGGATTTTACCATGAAGAAAATTGTCTGCGCCGTCGTTGCGCTCCTGCTGACCCTACCCGCCTGGGCGAAGCTAAACGCCCACGAAGAAGCGCGCATTAACGCCATGCTTAATGCGCTGGCGCAGAAAAAGGATCTGACATTCGTTCGTAACGGTGATGCGCATAACTGCGAGGAAGCCGTATCGCACCTGCGCTTAAAACTGGGTAACACGCGCAATCGTATCGACACTGCCGAACAGTTTATCGATAAAGTCGCGTCGTCGTCGTCCATCACCGGAAAACCCTATATCGTTAAAATTCCTGGTAAAAGCGATGAAAACGCGCAGCCTTATTTACATGCGCTTATTGCGGAAACGGATAAAACGCTATAACACACGGGTGCCATACGACGATGGCACCTCGTTTAAATCCCCGCCCCCTGGCTGAAATGCTCTTCACCAAACACGCCGGTAGACAAGTAACGGTCGCCGCGATCGCAGATGATCGCCACCACTATCGCACCGGGCGTGGCTCGTGCGACGCGTAACGCACCCGCTACCGCGCCGCCGGAACTCACGCCGCAGAAAATCCCTTCACGCACCGCCAGTTCACGCATGGTGTTTTCGGCATCATTCTGATGAATATCCAGCACCTCATCCACCAGCGAAGCGTTAAATATGCCCGGCATATATTCCGCAGGCCAGCGGCGAATTCCCGGAATACTGCTGCCCTCTTCCGGCTGCAGGCCAACGATAGTGACCGGCTTTTCCTGCTCGCGCAGAAAACGCGACACGCCGGTAATGGTGCCGGTCGTGCCCATGCTGGAGACAAAATGCGTTACCCGCCCCTGCGTTTGCCGCCAGATTTCCGGGCCGGTGGTCGTGTAGTGGGCGTAGGGATTATCAGGATTATTAAACTGATCGAGCAGTTTACCTTCTCTGCGCTCAGACATAGCGAGCGCTAAATCGCGCGCCCCTTCCATTCCCTGCTCTTTAGTGACCAGAATCAGCTCCGCGCCATAGGCCCGCATTGCCGCCCGACGCTCCTGGCTCATGTTGTCTGGCATCAACAGCTTCATGCGATAACCTTTCAGCGCGGCGATCATCGCCAGCGCAATGCCAGTGTTGCCGCTGGTCGCTTCAATCAGGACATCGCCCGGTTTAATTTCCCCGCGCTTTTCCGCCTCGACAATCATCGATAGCGCCGCGCGATCTTTCACCGATCCTGCTGGATTATTGCCTTCCAGCTTGACCCAGATTTCACTGCCGTTATCCGGCGCCAGACGTTGTAATTTGACCAGTGGCGTATTGCCGATGGTTTGTTCTAATGTATTCACGTTTTCAGCTCAATAAAAATGCCGGGTGGCGCTGTGCTTACCCGGCCTACAAAATCACGATATACGCTGTAGGCCCGGTAAGCGAAGCGCCACCGGGCGATAACTATGCAAATTAACCTATCAGGCAGACTCCGCAAGAGCAAGCGCCTCATGGGGCTCAATACGCTGGTCGCCATGATAGAGACGTGCGTTCTGTAAGCCGACAAACAAACGCTCGCCGCGCTGCGGGACGTCGTCACCCGCCATCACCACCGTCAGCGGATCGTGATACCACCCCAGCGGCTGCACCACTAGCTGTGTATAATGACCTTTCGGGCTGGCCTCAATGACCTGTACTGGTAGCGGAGAATCCAGGCTGGTGCGGCGGCTAATATCCACCTCCCACGGACGCAGGAACAGATCGACCGGCCCCTGGTACGCGGGCGTATAACCCAGCGGCCAGCGATGCGCGCCAACGTGAAACTGCCCGCCGCGGACGGTGCCTGTCAGGCGGTTCACCTCGCCCATAAACTCCAGTACGAAGCGGGTTGCCGGTTCACGCCACACTCGATCCGGCGCATCAGCCTGTTCGATATTGCCCTGACTCATCACCACCACCCGATCCGCCACTTCCGTCGCTTCTTCCTGATCGTGGGTGACAAAGACGCTGGTGAATTTCAGTTCTTCATGTAGCTGGCGCAACCAGCGACGTAACTCTTTACGTACCTGGGCATCCAGCGCGCCAAAGGGTTCATCCAGCAGTAGAATTTGCGGTTCCACGGCAAGCGCGCGCGCCAGCGCCACGCGCTGTTTTTGTCCGCCGGAAAGCTGGGCGGGGAAACGATCCGCGAGGTGCGCCAGTTGCACCATCTCCAGCAATTGCGTCACTTTCGTTTTAATCGCCGCCGCAGTTGGGCGGTCGCGTCGCGGCAGCACCGTCAGACCAAAAGCAATGTTGTCAAACACCGTCATATGGCGAAACAGCGCATAGTGCTGAAACACAAAACCGACTTTACGCTCACGCGCGTGCAGGCGGCTAACGTCCGTACCGTGGAAACGAATATGGCCGCTGGACTGATGTTCCAGCCCGGCAATAATGCGCAGCAGCGTCGTTTTGCCGGAACCTGACGGCCCCAACAAGGCAACCATCTGGCCGGAAGGAATATCCAGCGAGATATCATTCAGTACCTGAGTACGACCAAACGATTTCTTAATTCTGGCGATCTCAATGCTCATGATTTTCCTCCTGTTGCGCGCGTTTTTCCTGATTCTCCAGACGCCATTGCAACATGCTCTTCAAAAACAGGGTAATAATCGCCATTAGCGTCAACAATGCGGCGGCGGTAAAGGAGCCGACGGTGTTGTAGTCCTGCTCCAGTAATTCAATCTGTAACGGTAGCGATAACGTTTCGCCGCGAATCGAGCCGGACACCACCGACACCGCGCCAAACTCGCCAATCGCGCGGGCGTTGGTTAATACCACGCCGTAGAGTAGCGCCCAGCGAATATTCGGCAACGTCACGCGGCGAAACATTTGCCAGCCGGATGCGCCCAGTAAAATCGCCGCCTCATCTTCCTGACTGCCCTGGCTGAGCATCACTGGCACCAGTTCGCGCACCACAAACGGACAGGTGACAAAAATAGTGACCAGTACCATCCCCGGCCAGGAGAACATCATTTGCAAATTATGCTCATCCAGCCAGCCGCCCAACGGGCCGTTGGAGCCATAAAACAGCAGATAAACCAGACCGGCCACCACCGGCGAGACGGCAAAGGGAATATCCAGCAGGGTCAGCAGTAGCTGACGTCCGGGGAAGTTAAAGCGCGTCACCAGCCACGCCAGCAGAATGCCGAACACCAGATTCACCGGCACTGCGATCAAGGCAATCAACACCGTCAGCCAGATAGCGTGCAGCATGTCCGGATCGGCCAGATTTTGCAGTACCGGCATTAACCCTTTGCTGAACGCCTGCACGAAGATGTAAATCATCGGCACCAGCAGGATAAACGCCGAAACCAGCATCCCGACGCCAATCAGAAACCATTTTCCCCAGTTAATGCGGGAGACGTCGTATCGCTTCAATTGAGTCACTTCCGCCATTAATGACCTACCACACGTCGACCAAAGCGACTTTGCAGAGTGTTAATTGAGAACAGCAGCAGCAGTGATGCCGCAAGGATCACCGAGGCAATGGCGCTGGCGGCGGGGTAATCAAACTCCTGCAAACGCACAAAAATCATCAGCGAGGTCACTTCTGTTTTCCAGGCGATATTTCCGGCGATAAAAATCACCGCGCCAAACTCGCCCAGGCTACGGGTAAAAGAGAGCGCCACGCCGGCAATCAGCGCAGGCGACAGCTCAGGCAGCACGACTTTGCGAAAACTTTGCAGGCGGGTGGCCCCCAGCGTTTGTGCCGCTTCTTCATATTCCGGCCCCAGCTCTTCCAGTACCGGCTGGACGGTTCGTACCACAAATGGAATGCTGGTAAAGGCCATCGCTACCGCAATACCGAGCCAGGTATAGGTCACTTTGATATCAAACTGCGCAAGAAACTGACCGTAGAAACCGTTCACTGAGAACAGCGAGGCCAGCGTTAACCCCGCCACCGCTGTCGGCAGCGCAAACGGCAGATCCATCAGCGCATCCAGTAACGTGCGCCCTGGAAAACGGTAGCGGGTTAAAATCCACGCCATCAGCAGGCCAAACACGCCGTTAAAAATCGACGCCACAAATGCCGCCAGCAGCGTCACTTTATAAGCAGCCACCACCTGTGGGTTGGTCACGACATCCCAGTATTGCGACCAGCTCATCTGTGAGAGCTGCATCACCAGCGCGCTCAACGGCAACAGCAGGATCAGGCAGACAAACAGCAAACTGGTGCCGAGGCTTAACGTAAAGCCGGGCAGCACGCGTCGGGAAGAAACGGCAAGCATTACTTACGCCCCGCCGCCAACAGTTTGTCCAGCTCGCCGCCGCTGGCAAAGTGCGTTTTCATCACTTCCGGCCAGGAACCAAACTTGTCTTCCACGCGGAACAGTTCGGTCTGCGGGAATTTATCTGCTTGCTTGCCCATGATTTCCGGGTTATTCACGCGGTAGTAGTAATGGGTGATGATGGTCTGCGCCTGCGGGCTATACAGCCAGTTCAGGTAAGCTTTGGCGGCTTTTTCTGTGCCGTTGGCCTTCACGTTTTTATCCACCCAGGCAACCGGGAATTCAGCAAGAATGTTCGTTTTCGGGATCACCACTTCAAATCCCTGGGCTTCATATTGTTTGCGGATGTTGTTCACTTCCGATTCAAAACTAATCAGCACATCGCCCAGACCACGCTCGGCAAAGGTAGTCGTAGCGCCGCGACCGCCGGTATCAAACACTTCGACGTTTTTCAGGAACTGGGTCATAAACTGTTCGGTTTTGGCTTTATCGCCGCCGTCCGCGTTATCCGCCGCGCCCCATGCCGCCAGATACGTGTAACGGGCGTTGCCGGAGGTTTTCGGGTTAGGGAAAATCAGCTTCACGTCGGAACGTACAAGATCGCTCCAGTCGTGAATATTTTTCGGGTTCCCCTTGCGCACCAGGAAGCCCATCGTGGAATAGAATGGCGAACTGTTGTTCGGCAGACGGCTTTGCCAGTCGGCAGGGATCAGTTTGCCTTTATCATGAAGAATCTGTACGTCGGTCACCTGATTGTAGGTCACGACGTCTGCCTTCAGCCCCTGCAAAATCGCCAGCGCCTGTTTTGATGACCCGGCATGAGACTGCTTAATCGTCAGCTTATCGCCGCCGTTATCCTTCGCCCATTGTTGCTCAAACGGCGGGTTAAGGGCGGCAAACAGCTCGCGGGAGACATCGTATGAGCTGTTCAGCAGCTCCGTTGCCTGCGCCTGCCCTGCCAGTAACAGCATTGCTGCCAGCGTCAGGGGTCTCTTTTTCAGTAAGTTAACGGCCATTGCGCACCCTTATAAATTTAATGACTTTCTTATGGTCATCATATTTATAACCAGCGCTAAAGGAGTAACGGTTTTATATACCGTTTGATGATTTGAAAGTTGAAAAGGGAATAAGAGAATCCCTCCCCACGCGGCGCGGGGAGGAGACCGGCATCAATCAGACGCCTACGCTCACGCTTTCAGGCAGGGTACTGCCGCCATCAATGACGTTTTGCGTTCCGGTAAGATAGCTGGACTCATCGGAAGCCAGAAATGCCGCCAGTTCCCCTACTTCCAGCGGATCGGCAAGGCGGCGTAGCGGAATGGCTTTTGCCATTTCCGTTAATACCGATTCCGGATCGTCAGGGTTAGACTGACGGGCAATGCTTTCCGCCATCGGCGTTCTTACATAACCGGGGCAAATGGCATTCACGCGAATACCGGACTGCGCATATTCTACCGCCAGCGATTTGGTTAAACCGACAATGGCGGCTTTTGACAGCGCATAGGCCGTTTCACCCGGGTCCGCCACCATATCTCCCGTGACGGAAGACATCATCACAATGCGGCCATCTTTACGTTTAATCATCTCCGGCAGGACGGCTTTGGTGACGTTCCAGACACCTTTAATATTAATATCAATGTGGAAATCGCGATCTTCTTCACTCATATCGAGGAAGTTGCCCAGACGGCACACGCCAGCGTTATTCACCAAAATATCAATTCTACCTTCAGTCTCTTTGGCGCGCGCAACCGCCGCCTGCACCGAAGCAAAATCTCTGACGTCAGCCTTAACGGCAGTACAGCGATGCCCGCGCCCGCCCAGCTCATCCGCCAGTTTTTCAATCTCATCGGAGATATCCAGCAAGATTAAGTTCGCGCCGTGGCGTGCGAATACGCGAGCGATCCCTTCGCCAATGCCCTGCGATGCGCCCGTAATCAATGCTGTCTTGCCCGTGAGTTTACCCATTTTCAATGTCTCCTTTTGAATATGGAGTCTTACACTCCATTAACACTGAAAATACAGTAATAACAAATAAGTGCTGAGGAATAGCTCACTAATTCAGGTAAATATTAGGTAAAAAAATCCCCGCGGAGGCGGGGATGGGCATTTTTATGCTGTTCTGCCTGATGGCGCTGCGCTTATCAGTCCTACCAATCGTAGGTCGAATAAAGCGTTTGCGCTGCCATCCGACAGGGTTTTACCTTATAGCGCTAACAGGCGATCCAGCGACGGCGCAAAATAGTAGCCGCCAGTTACCGGCTTGGTGAAGCGCAGCATCGCGTCGCGTTTACCGTCGGTATCGCCGAACATACTCAGAAGCTGCTGTTCGATATTGTGCAGACGTGCGCAGTAAGCGCAGAAATAGAGACCATGAGTACCGCTGGCGGTACCGTATGGCAGGCTCTGGCGCACAATCTTCAGCCCTTTGCCATCTTCTTTGAGATCCACGCGGCTAAGGTGAGACGTTGCCGGACGCGCATCGCCGTCAATCTCTTCATTGGCTTCTTTGGTACGCCCGATCATCATCTCCTGATCGTGGATACTCATCCGGTTAAGTTGCTTGAGATTGTGTTCCCAACGCTGCACGAACACATAACTGCCGCCGGCATCCACGCCATCTTTGATCACCGCCACTTCACGACGCGTCTCTTCGCCCGCTGGGTTCTCTGTCCCGTCGACAAAGCCGCTCAGATCGCGTTCTTCCACCCAACGGAAGCCGTGAACTTCTTCTTTCACGTCGATACAGTCGCCGAAGGCTTCCATCGCCGCCTGGGCAACAGAAAAATTCACATCGTGGCGCAGGGAAAGGATATGGATCAGCACGTCATACTGCGTGGCCGGCGCCAGCCCTTTACCATAAGGAATAAAATCTTTCAGTTCTTCCGCCCCGACGCCGCCGCTCAGGGCGCGCCAGGTGTTGTTGCCAAACGCCACAACGGCCCCAAGATGGGCGTCCGGAAATTTGACTTCGAAGGTCGCCAGTTTATCGGCAAATGTTCTGCTGGCCGCGCGCAGGGCGTCCAGGTCGCCTTTTACATTGGCTTCAATCCAAATTGCCGCACGGCAATGTTCCGGCAAAATGCCACTTTGAACCTGAGACATGATTCCTCCTGAAAATGAGAATGCCACGCAGTCGTGGCATTAATGGAGGCTATTTTACCTTGTTTTTAAGCGAAGCGGTTTGTTCAGGCGCAAATTAACGACGCCAAATAATTTTGCGCACGTCCCAGTTTTTTAAGATGTCATCAGGAGGCATTAAGCCTTCCGGTCCGCTCCACTCGCCGGAGAAAACATAGCTAATATGCTGACTTCCCTCGGCTTTACATTCGACGCTGGTATGGCTATCGCTGGAAACCGGCTCGCAGTGACCAAACGCTTTGCTGTAAAGGTCGCTAAACGGCGTACCAATTTTGCCCCCCGCGGCGGTTGGGATATCGCTGTCCAGCACATCAATACGGCTCACGGTTCCCTGCTCGCCGTTGATCACCATCGCGACATTGTCGCCCTTCATCGCTTCGAAAAAGCGCACCACGTTACCGTTATCGGTTTTCATACCGCTACGCAGGCGATAATCGCCATCTAATGCCTCTGCAATAGCCGGCTCTTCCAGCGGCGTGGCGGCGGTCAACGCTCCCACGCCTTGCTCAGTAACTTCTGTCGAGGAACCAAACCAGTTCCATGGATTTGCGGCAGACCAGTTGACCGAGGAGAGCGTCGAGCAGCCGGTCAGCGCCAGCGGCAGTGCGAGTAAAGTCAAACGCAGCGATTTCATCTCACTTCCTTTCTTTTATTAATTAACGTTGGTTGGAGTGCGGGTTCGCCAAAAAGTGCCGTTATTCTTTCTCAAGGGAAAAACAGGCACGCAAACGTTGATTGGTTAACAGCCAGATCAGCGCGACGATGTCCGCCAGCAGCAGCGCCAGCCCGACGCCGTTGACCGGGTCGCCACCCAGCCACATCACCGGCAGCCAGCACAACGACACCAGTTGAGCGAGGATCAGGAGTCCGCGCAGCCAGCGCCACACACCAGGAACCGCTTCACGCCGCCCGCTGAGTAAAAACGCCACTACCGCCGGAACGCCGGGCAACAGCCCCAGCCAAAAATTGTCATGGTCGGGATAAAAAAAGTTTAACAAAGTATTACCCTGTCCACGGGATGAACCGGCAATGACAAAGAGTACCCAGGCGCGCGCCTGAAGTAGCAGTACGCACCAGAACAGAAACGGCAGGCGTAAACGTCCGTGTACATCATAATCGGCTGGATGAAACTCAGTACTCTTCATCTTCAATCAGGCGTTTACCCAAACTTAGGGCGTCAGAATGCTCATACCCCAGACGTTCATACATGCCCAGCACAACGTCGTTATCATCACGCACCATAATTTGGATTTTCGGACACCCGCGGGCGATGAGTTTTTTTTCCAGCCGGTTAAGCAACGCATTCGCAATGCCGCGCCCGCGGAACTCCGGGTGAACGCCCAGGTAATACGCCGAGCCGCGATGCCCGTCATAACCGCCCATTACCGTACCGACAACTTCGCCGCTAACTTCCGCAACGAGGAACAAGCTGACATCGTGATTCACCTTGCGTTCAATATCCATTTCAGGATCGTTCCATGGACGCAGCAGGTCGCAACGCTCCCAGAGGGTAATCACCTCTTCGAAATCTTCCTGGCGAAAAACGCGTATTTCCATGGTATTCGTTGCCTTTTCGGGTGGAAAAACCAAGATTATGGCGCAAACATCTGATTCAGCCAATATCTGACGCGATGTAGCGGAAAAAATGGCATAATGGCGATGTGTCACGTATTGAAATGAAAAGTAAAACAATTCTCATCACCAACCGTCGTAACGGATTACGCGATACGATATAACATCTTGAACTTAATTTTCACAACTCAGGCCGTATGAGCACTTTTAAACTCCTAAAAACTCTCACATCGCGCCGCCAGGTACTCAAAACAGGTCTGGCGGCCCTGACGCTGTCAGGTATGTCGCACGCAATAGCCAAAGAAGAAACGCTAAAAACCAGTAATGGTCACAGCAAACCCAAAACCAAAAAAACCGGCAGTAAACGGCTGGTGATGCTCGACCCCGGACACGGCGGCATCGATACCGGCGCGATTGGCCGCAACGGTTCTCAGGAAAAACACGTCGTGCTGGCAATTGCCAAAAACGTGCGCGCTATTTTGCGAAATCACGGAATCGATGCGCGTTTAACCCGGACAGGGGATACCTTTATTCCGCTGTACGATCGGGTGGAAATCGCCCATAAGCACGGCGCGGATCTGTTTATGTCCATTCATGCCGATGGTTTTACCAATCCGAAAGCGGCGGGCGCTTCCGTTTTTGCGCTTTCCAACCGCGGGGCCAGTAGCGCCATGGCGAAGTATCTCTCCGAGCGTGAAAACCGCGCGGACGAAGTGGCGGGTAAAAAAGCCACTGACCGGGATCATCTATTACAACAAGTTTTGTTTGATCTGGTGCAAACCGATACGATTAAAAACAGTCTGACGCTGGGTTCGCATATTCTCAAGAAAATCAAACCTATACATAAATTACACAGCCGCACTACCGAACAAGCGGCTTTCGTGGTGCTAAAATCACCGTCAATTCCGTCGGTACTGGTCGAAACCTCGTTTATTACCAATCCGGAAGAAGAACGCCTGCTGGGCACGACGGCGTTTCGCCAGAAAATCGCTACGGCGATCGCCAACGGCATCATCAGTTATTTTCACTGGTTTGATAATCAGAAAGCACACACGAAGAAACGGTAATCATGAAACCCGATGCACATCACGTAAAACAGTTTCTGCTACGCCTGCAGGATGATATTTGCCAAAAGTTATCCGCTGCGGATGGCGCAAACTTTGTCGAAGATAGCTGGCGACGCGAAGCGGGCGGCGGCGGACGCAGCCGGGTATTACGCAACGGCGGGATTTTCGAACAGGCGGGCGTTAATTTCTCTCACGTTCACGGCGATGCAATGCCCGCGTCCGCCACCGCGCATCGGCCAGAACTGGCCGGGCGTAGTTTTGAAGCGATGGGCGTATCGCTGGTGGTGCATCCGCACAATCCGTATATTCCCACCAGCCATGCTAACGTGCGCTTTTTTATTGCCGAAAAACCGGGCGCCGATCCGGTGTGGTGGTTTGGCGGCGGGTTCGATTTAACGCCCTACTACGGCTTTGAAGAGGATGCCGTTCACTGGCACCGCACCGCCCGCGACCTGTGCCAGCCGTTTGGCGACGATGTGTATCCGCGTTATAAAAAGTGGTGCGACGACTACTTTTTCCTCAAGCATCGTAACGAGCAGCGCGGCGTTGGCGGCCTTTTTTTTGACGATTTGAATACGCCGGATTTCGACCACTGTTTTGCTTTTATGCAGGCGGTCGGTAACGGCTACACCCAGGCGTATTTACCGATTGTCGAACGACGCAAAGCGATGGTCTGGGGCGAGCGGGAGCGTAATTTTCAACTTTATCGCCGCGGGCGCTACGTGGAGTTCAACCTGGTGTGGGACAGAGGCACCCTGTTTGGTCTGCAAACCGGCGGGCGCACTGAATCTATCCTGATGTCGATGCCGCCGCTGGTGCGCTGGGAGTACGACTGGCAGCCAGAAGCGGGTAGCCCGGAAGCGGCGCTGAGCGAGTTTATTCAGGTACGCGACTGGGTGTAATTGCCTGATAGCGCTACGCTTATCAGGCCTACAACCACAACGGCACCGCCCCGTAGGCCGGATAAGACGCAAAGCGTCGCATCCGGCACAAGAATGCCATCAAGCCCATTGCCGCATCCGTTGATGCAGCGTCAACGATGGTTTTTCGGCAAATAATTGCTGATAATCGGTGGCAAATTGCCCCAGATGCCAGAATCCCCACTGCATCGCGGCATCTTTGACCGTGGCGCTCTGCGACCACGGGCTAATCAGTTCCCGGCGTACTGCGTTTAAGCGAATACGTTTCAGCCACGCATTGGGGCCAATGCCCAAAATGGCGTGAAACGCATTTTGCAGCGTGCGACGGCTTACGTGTAGCTGGTTACATAAGTCGAGCACCGTCAGCGGCTCCGACATATTTTCCAGCACATATTCCCGCGCCCGCGACAGTAGCCTACGATATCCCTGATGGCTGATGCTCTCGGCGCTATGAATCGGCTTCGCCTCTTCCAGCATCGTGCCCATCGCCAGCAACAAATTATCACTCAAGACCTTACGCACCGCAGGTTGATGCAGGGTTTCAGGACTCTCGCTGAAGGTGGCCAGCGCCTGCTGCACAAAGCCCCACAGCGCCGCTTTATGCTGCTCTTTTACCTCCAGCGCTAACTGGTTACGCAGCATATGCAGCACCCTTTCCGGGTTATGCAAAAACGTGGCCTGACGGGAAATAACATCTTCCGAGATAACGACGCCCAGAATGGTGTAATCATCCGGCGTGCTCAGTTCAAACTCGGTGCCTCCCGGTCGGGTGGCAATCTCGGCGCTGCCGAGCCCCTGCGCGCCGATAAATCCCTGTTCGCCGCGTGTCGCCGGAATACCAAACCAGAAAGAGTTTGGCCAAACCAGACACGACTGACGCAGCGCCAGGCCGGTGTATTCACGGAACACCTGAATCTCATCAAGCAGGATTTCCGTGAACTCGCCATGAAATTTACCCGGGTGTAACTGATCGTAGATCTGCTGCCAGGCGGTGATAGTCAGAGCATGTTCATAGACATCCGTCGTCCGTCGCTGATGAACATTGTCCACCTCGACTCTGGGCGTAAGTTTAACGTCTTCGGGTAACGCTTCATGATAAAGATGGTGCAAATTCGCTGTACGGGTCTTTTTCATGATCTTCTATGCCGGACGCCCGCCAGGACGCCCGGCCCTCCGACAGATTAATTTTTGATGCGATAGCGACTACTGCGTTTACGCAACGCTCCGTCAGAAAAGAGTTGTTCCAGCACGTTTCTGGCCTGCTCCAGCGGCCAGCCAAAATGCGCGGCAACCTCTCCCGCCGTCATTCCCTGGCGTACTGATGCTAGCAGCGCCAGTAACGCTTCAGCGAACTCAGGCGTTGCGGGTACCTGGGGCGCTTTCTCAGTCGGCGTTGTCGCACGCGCAAACCCGCCAATCAGCCACTGGGTGTCCTCTTCCGGACGACCAATTTCTTTGCGGCTAATCACACGGCCTGTGCGCTGCGCGGCGGCGCTTCCGGCATCCAGCGCCGCACGACACGCCGCCAGATCGCCCTCTACCACCAGCGTGAGCCTGCCAGGGTCGAGCACTTGATGACTGAGCAAACGCACGTTGGCCGCTTTCAGCATGGCATCCGCCGCATCGACGGCGGCGACCATTCCGTCCACTTCCAGTAATCCCAGGGCATTGATCATTGGCAGCCTCCGTTACGCACGCTGGACAGGGTTACGGGCGATATCCAGCACGGCGTCGGTAAAGGCATTGCAGGCGGCTTTACACGCGGCCTGGCTTCCCGTTAAGAACGCGGCCGAATAGTTGGTTTCCGACGGCGGCGGCACGTAAGTCACCAGTTGAACGTCAGCGGATTTCATCGCCGCGTCAATGCCGAATGTCGCTTCCAGCGGCGGCGCCACCAGATAGGCCATTGGATCGCCCAGCGCAATACCTGCGGTAGATGAGAGGTACGAGCCGGTACGCGAAACCACGTGCGCCAGGAACGCGGTATTTTCCGCATCGTTCGCCCACTGGAACGCCGCCCCATTTTCAATATGCGCCACCATCGCATCCAGACCGGCGCGCACTTCCGCCGGGTTCGGTCCGCCCAGCATAATCAACACCTCACCGGCGGTCGGCGACGGCCCGTGAGCCGCCCCGGCATAGAGGGAGCGGCCATAGACTACTTCCACCATCGCCTGTTTTGTCGCTTCGTCAGCGGCAATATAGGTCACATCATCAGAATCTGCCGTGATGAGTCCGAGGCTACGGATATGTGGCGGTAATTTAAGTTCCCGCGCAAAGCCGTCATTCACGGAGGCAATCACGCGCATGGCAGTCACTGAAGGTCGAATCAAATCTAATGCAGGCATGATGTCTCCTTAACGGGTCATGTTGATGCCGGACGCTTTCTGCTCCAGCATCCGTTTGGCCAAATCCACAATCACGGCGGCGGCTTCTACTGGCGGCGTCCCCCCCTGATGAATGTTTGAAATACAGGTTCTGTCGGCCTCGACGGTGGTCGCCACGCGCGGGGAATAGACGGCGTAGCAGGAAAGGCTTTCCGACTGCCCCAGCCCCGGACGTTCGCCCACCAGCAGGATGACGACCTTCGCGCCGAGAATTTCGCCAATCTGATCTTCAATCTTCACGCGGCCATAGCGCACAAAGAACGGCGTGCCGACGTTCAGCCCGGCCTGCTTCAGACCGGCAAGCAGCGGCGGCAGGATCTCTTCATAGTTGGCGGTGATCGCATCCGTAGAGAGGCCATCGGAGACCACTACCTGCACATCCGGGTTCATCACGCACTGTGACTTCAGCGCGTCAATGGCTTCCGGGCTCAGGCGACGCCCCATATCCGGGCGCGTCAGGTACAGGTTTTTGTCGCTGATTTCCGAACGCACCTCCAGCAGCCCTTGCGCTTTTACCCACTCTTCCGGCACTTCTTTGAGCACGGTGTCTTTCGAACGGGAGTGATCCGCCAGGAAGCGCAACAGCGCCTGGGTACGTGGACGCGGCCCGGCACGACCCGTACAGACACGTGCCGCAGTACTGCGACGCAGTTCGGTCAGCACGTCCGCACGATGCGGGTTCTCGACGCCAATCCAGGCTTTTGCCTCCGCAGAACCTAAATCCAGCGCGCAGCTTTCGGCCACCGTCGGCACGGCGCACTGCGGCTTTGCGCCTTCCTGCGTTGACGGCGCGGCGGGTTGCGGTACGTCCTGTCCCATTGACGCCATCACGCTACGTACAATTTCTTCAATCTGTTTTTGATCCATGGTGTTATCCCCGCGTCATCAGAAGAACAGTGACGGATCGCCCGCCCGTTTGGTCAGACGACCGTTTGCCATAATGCCCATCGTTTCCAGCCAGCATTCAAACTCCGGCGACGGCCGTAAATTCAGCAACTGACGGACGGTGGCGGTATCGTGGAAAGCGGTGGTCTGGTAGTTGAGCATGATGTCGTCGCCGAGCGGCATCCCCATGATGTAGTTACAGCCGGCAGTGGCGAGCAGAATCATCAGGTTTTCGTTAAGGTTCTGGTCGGCGTCGGCATGGTTGGTATAGCAGCAGTCGCAGCCCATCGAGATGCCGCTCAGCTTGCCCATAAAGTGATCTTCGAGACCGGCGCGGATAATCTGCCTGTCGTTGTAGAGATACTCCGGCCCGATAAAGCCCACGACGGTGTTCACCAGGAACGGATCGTAGTGGCGCGCCAGCCCGTAGTTACGCGCTTCCATCGTCACCTGGTCGGCACCAAAGTTCGCGCCAGCCGACAGCGCCGAGCCCTGTCCGGTTTCAAAGTACAGGCAGTTTTCCCCGGCGATGCGGTTGAACTCCGCCCCCACAGCCCGCGCTTCGTCGAGCATCGCCAGCTCGACGCCGAACTCTTTTAAGCCCTTCTCGCTGCCGCAAATGCTCTGGAAAATCAGTCCGCCCGGCGCGCCGCGACGAATCGCTTCAATCTGGGTGGTGACGTGCGCCAGCACGCAGCCCTGGGTCGGAATATTGAATTTATCGATAACGCCGTAAACGGTGTCGAGCACGCGGGTCAGGTTTTCCACGTCATCGGTCACCGGGTTAACGCCGATCACCGCATCGCCTGCGCCGAAAGAAAGCCCTTCGTAGATTTGCGCGGCGATACTCTGTACATCGTCACGGGTATCGTTCGGCTGCAAACGGCAGCTAAAAGTGCCCGGAATACCGATGGTGGTATTGGCTTTTTTGATCACCGGCATTTTCTTGCCGCCGTAGATCAGGTCAGCGTTGGAGCAGATTTTCGCTACTGCCGCCACCACTTCGGAGGTCAGGCCTTTGCGGGTAAACGCGATGTCGTCCACGGAGGTTTCATCGCTCAGCACGTATTCACGCAGTTCGCTGATGCTCCAGTTTTTAATCCGGTTATAGGCCGTTTCGTTGACGTCGTCCTGAATCAGGCGCGTCACGCAGTCCTCTTCATAGGCAATCACCGGATTGTTGCGGATATCCGCCACCGTCATTTCCGACAGTACCTGTTTTGCCGCTACGCGCTCCTGCGAACTTGCCGCGGCAACCCCGGCCAGCACATCCCCCGAACGCAGTTCGTTGGCTTTAGCCAGTACCTCTTTTACATCCTTAAACTGATAAACATTGCCGAACAATGTGGTCTTTAGTTTCATAAGTCGTTCCCTCAGGAAGGAAATGCGAGTGATTTCACCGTCACCGGCACAACCGATCCGCCAAAAAGAGGCGTACCAATGTCGATATAGTCTCCCGCCCGCACGACCACCTCATCGATGACCGCCAGCGGAAGTTGCGGTAACTGTGGGCGCAATAACATGCCCAGCGCTTTACCAAAATCCTGCTCGGCCACCACCAGCAGGGGATGTGGATTGGGATAACGCGCGACAAAAGCCGTCAGCGCGTTGATGACCGTGAGTAATGCGGCGTAACGCACCGGGAGCGTGGCGGGAAGCGCCAGCACGTAAGCGTCGGTTTGCGGGTCGAGATCAAGCTGGAGAAGCGCCTGCCGCCAGGCGTTCACCAGATCGGCGTCATCCTGCGGGATCGCCACCGGCAGGTTGCGCAGCGGCAGTTGGACGTCTTCCAGCCAGATAGTACTGCCGGAAAGCGAGAGCGTATGGGCCCCCGCGCCAATCACCGTGGCGCGCACGGTTTGCGCCGGAAACTGCACGTTCATCTCGCGCAGACGCGGGTGCTCATGCAGCGCGGTCGCCAGCAGCGGCCCGATATCAGAAAAGCAGAACGGATCGGCAGGTTGGTTGCGGTAGCATTCACCTACCCCACCGGAAAGGGTGATCACCTCCGGCGTAATATCGGCGGGCAGCAGCCCGGTTTGCATCAGCGATTGCGCCAGCGGCGAGAGCGCGCCAGTGATAACCTCGACGATGAGATCCGCCATCCGCCGCGCCACCTGCCCCAACTGTGCGGCAGCTAAGGCGCGAGCATCAGTACCCGAACCGAACACCTCATCGATAATCATCTGCCCCGGCTGATGGGCATAAACCACGCGCCCCTGAGCGTCGGTTTCCAGCAGGCGACCACCGACGTTAAGGCAGGCGGTGCCGCTGACTTTTCCCGCGTCAAACAGCGCGTAGTTAGACGTGCCGCCGCCGATATCAATATTCAGCACCCGGCACATCCGCTGCTCAGACAAGCTTTGCGCTCCGGCGCCGTGACCGGCAATGACTGATTCCAGATGCGGCCCAGCGCTGGCGACCACAAAGTCGCCCAGCGCCTGCGAGAGCGCCATGACCGCCGGACGGGCGTTGCGGGTTTTGGCGCTTTCGCCGGTAATAATGATAGCCCCGGAGTCCACCGATTCAGGCGCGATGCCTGCGGCCTGATACTGGGCCAGAATCAGCGCTTTAAGTTCGGCCTCTTTCAGACCGCCCTGCTTATCCACGGGCGTAAAGAAGACCGGGCTTTGCCAGCTAATGTCGCGTTTGATGAATTCGTAGCGCGGCACCTGCGACACCGCCGCACGGTTAACCAACTCCAGGCGCGAGAAGATCACCTGCGTGGTGGTGGTGCCGATATCGATACCGACGCTCAGTAGCTGGCGAGTGTTCACGATTGCGCCTCCACTTCGGTTTTCACCTGGGCGGCGTCATCTTTCGGCACCAGCATCATCGCCACGCCAATCGCCGTCACGCCGCCGATCAGCTTGCCGACGATCATCGGGAAGATCATGGCGTTCATGTTGGCGGCGGCGAAGCCTAAATGGTCGCCCAGCGCGAACGCCGCAGAGACGGCAAATGCGCAGTTAATCACTTTGCCGCGGGTATCCATCTGCTTCATCATGCCGAACATGGGGATATTGTTCGCCAGGGTCGCTACCATGCCTGCCGCCGCAATATTATTTACGTTCAGCAGTTTACCGACATTCATCAACGGTTTTTCAAACCAGCGAGTCAGTAATAGCACCATCGGATACGCGCCGAGCAGCACGCAGGAGATAGAGCCGATCACTTCAATGGCGCGCATCACTTCGCCGGGTTTGTCGCCTGGCGCCATAAAGATCGGGTCGAGTCCCGGAATCAACTCCCAACCCAACAGGAATTTAACCACCGCAGCTGCCAGGCCGATGGTGATCAGCGCCACCAGAAATTTGGCGAAAATCTGGAAACCGTTGATCATTTTTTCCGGGATGAACTTCAGCCCCAGCGCTACCAGCACCGCGACGATCAATACCGGGATCATGTTCATCAGGATCAGCGCGAAGGTAAACTCCACTGGCTGACCATTGATCTGCACGCCTGAGTACATGGCGATCAATCCCCCCGCAATGCAGCCAATGGGAATGGTGACGATACCCGCCAGTACGCCAAGCGCCAGGTAGCGGCGGTCAGACGGTTCGATAATGCCGAGCGCCACCGGAATGGAGAACACAATGGTCGGCCCCATCATCGACCCAAGGATTAACCCTGAGTATAGCCACGCCGCGACATCACCGCCGGCCAGCTCTTTGGCGAGGAAGAATCCGCCCATATCACAGGCCAGCAGCGTACCCGCGAACATGGATGGGTTCGCGCCCAGCATTTCGTATACCGGGATAATAACCGGCCCCAGTACATGCGCCAGCACCGGCGCCAGCGCGGTCATACCGACCATCGCCAGCCCCAGCGCGCCCATCGCCATAAAGCCCTCTTCAAACTGGCCGCCAGACCCCTCAATACTCTTACCGAATTTACCGAGGAAGCGCGCCGACCCGCCGAACTGCGACAGGATTCTGTCCACGGCGGCAATCAGCATAAAGAACATCATGATGTACATGATGATTTCGTTAATTCCCATAGCCCTTACTCCCTGCCATTTATGATTTGTAGGCCGGATAAGACGTTTACGTCGCCTCCGGCATTAACGCCGTGTTATTGCCGGATGGCGGTGCGAGCACCTTATCCGGCCTACAGGCATTACCCGGCAGCCGCGTACAGGTCGATAATCTGTGCCTGTGTGGCGGTGCGTGGGTTACTGCGCAGACAAATATCCTCCAGCGCGGCTTGCGCCCATGCGCTGTAGTGTTCGGGTTTGGCGCCAGCGTCAGCCAGCCGTTTGCTCTGCCCTACTTCGGCAATCAGCTCGCTCACCGCCGCAATCGCATCGCGATCGTCCGATTTCTTATTGGTTAACGCCCGGCCGATTTGACTGAAGCGTTCGCGGCATACCATCCGGTTAAAGCCCATGACCGTTGGCAGCAGCATAGCGTTGGCCTGGCCGTGCGGAATATGCAGCGCCGCCCCTGGCTGGTGCGCCATTGCATGACACAGCCCCAGACCGGCGCTGGAAAAGGCCATTCCCGCCATACAGGAGGCCAGTAACATATTTTCACGCGCCGCCAGATCGTGGCCGTAACCCACGGCTTTCGGCAGCGATTTGCCAATCATCGCTATCGCGCCAATCGCCAGGCTGTCGGTAAACGGCGTGGCGTTGAGCGCGCTGTAGGCCTCAATCGCATGAGTCAACGCATCGATACCGGTCATCGCCGTCACGTTTGGCGGAACGCCTTCGGTCACGGCAGCATCAAGAATCGCCACGTCCGGCATTAGTGACGCGTGCGCCAGCACCTGCTTGCGCCCGCTGACCGCGTCGATAATCACCGTCACGTTGGTGGTTTCAGAACCGGTTCCGGCGGTGGTCGGCACCGCAATCAGCGGCAGACGCGGGCGTAATGTACTGCGCTCGGTCATGGCGCTCAGCGTCTGGTCAGGGTTAGTCACCAGCAGGGCGACCGCTTTCGCCGCGTCCAGCACCGAACCGCCGCCAAAGGCCACTACGCCGTCGCACGCCGCCTCACGCAGTTGCGCCACCGCCGCGCAGACATCGGTAATGCACGGCTCGCCTGGCGGACACGGCCAGACTGTCATCGCCACGCCTTTCATCGCCAGGCTGCGTGCCAGCGGCGCAGTCATTCCCGCCTGATGCAGGAAGCTGTCGACCATCACAAACAGATGGCTTACGCCTCGCGCTTGCGCTTCCTGGCCGCAGGCGCCGAGCGCCCCAAGCCCGCACAGCGTGACCGGCGGTACGCTGAACGTTTTCACCCGTTGCAGATTCAGGGTGTCGAATGCCTGAAACAGCGCCGTCTGTAGTTCAGCTTGCATAGAGTCCCTCCGCTTTCGCTCTCCCGCTGTTAGCTATCGCCAGCGGGGTCATAAACAGGCTGTGCTGTGGTAAATGCACCTGTAACTCCGGGAAACGCTGGCGAAATAACGCCTCCACGCCCGGCTGCATACAGGAACCGCCCGCCAGCCATAAATCAGCAATTCCTTGCCCTTCAATGTGGCGAGCAACGATCTCCGCCATTTTTTCGTACACCGGTTTCACTACCGGCCAGATCTCCTGGGCGTTGCTGCGCTTGTACTGCTCCGCCTCTTCCAACGGGATGCGGCGGTTTCCGGCGAGCGTCAGGGAGATATGATGACCACCGGTCGCTTCATCGGCGGAGTAAGTCACTTCTCCCTGCTTAACGATGGCGATCCCGGTGGTGCCGCCGCCGATATCCACCACCCCGGCGTTATCGAGCTGTAAAAGATCCGCCACCGCGGTCGGCTCATCCAGTACGTGGCTGACTTCTAACCCGGCAGACTCCAGCACGTTGATCGAAATACGCGGGTCGGTGCCTGGCGGGAACGAGGTCGCCGCGTGGGTAAAGCGGCAGCCGAGCTGCTGTTCAAGGGTGTCGAGATGGCGGCGCACGAGGGTGACGGCGCCGAAGAAATCCCAGACGATGCCGTCACGCACAACGTCGGCCCAGTCAAGGCACACCGCCACCGGCTGGGCGTTGCCGTCGACCACCATCGACACCACGTCGCAGGTGCCCAAATCGACGCCCAGCCACAGCGGTGTGTCGCTGGCGGCGGGCGTCTGGTTACACAGGGCCGCCGCTTTTTGCAGTCTTGGGGTGAGCCAGAGTTGTTCGTCGTGCGCCATGAGTCATCCCTTATACAATGCGAAACGCATCCACCAGCACGCATCGACGCAGCCGCACAAAGGTACGCGCGCTGGTCACGCCTTCGCCGGTTGGCGTGGTGATGGTCATGGTGGTCCAGCCTTCTCCGCCCAATCCAAGCCCGGCAATGCACGGCCCGTTTTTGACGAAAATGCTGGTGTCGATGGCGTTCGCCATCTGGTTCATGTTGTCGATATTGCGCGAGTGCATCGCCGCCGTATGGTGGCAACCGCCTTCAAGCTGAACCGCCAGGGCGATGGCTTCTTCGACGTTGGCGACCCGCACCACCGGCAGTACCGGCATCATCATTTCAGTGACGGCAAACGGATGGTTAGCTGGCGTTTCCACAAACAGCAGGCGCGTTTGATCCGGGACGTTCAGGCCGATGGCTGCGGCAATCTTGCCCGCGTCACGACCGACCCAGTCACGGCTGACGGTGCCTTTGCCGCGCTCATCAATATTCTTCAGCAGCACCGGCTGGAGCTGTTCGGCCTGAGCGGCGGTCAGTTTCACCGCGTGCTGACCTTCCATCAGACGCATCAGCTCGTCGGCGACGCTATCCACCACAATCAGCACTTTTTCGTCAGCACAGATGATGTTGTTATCAAACGACGCGCCTTTGACGATGGATTGTGCAGCGCGAGGCAGGTCGGCGGTCTCATCCACCACCACCGGGGGATTACCGGCACCAGCGGCAATCAGGCGTTTATTAGTATGTTTGCGCGCCGCGTCCACCACCGCTTCGCCGCCGGTCACCACCAGCAGGCCAATACCGGGATACTTGAACAGCCGCTGGGCGGTTTCGATATCCGGGTTCGCCACGGTGACCAGCAAATTTTCCGGGCCGCCGGCGGCGACCACCGCCTGATTGAGGAGGGTGATTGCCCGCTGAGAGACCTTTTTCGCCGCCGGATGCGGAGCAAACACAACGCTGTTGCCTGCGGCAATCAGGCTGATGGCGTTATTAATCACCGTCGCCGCCGGATTGGTGGACGGCGTGACCGAGGCCACCACGCCCCACGGCGCATTTTCAATCAGCGTCAGGCCGTTATCGCCGGTCAGCACCTGCGGAGATAAACACTCGACGCCCGGCGTGCCGCGCGCCTGCGCCACGTTTTTAGCAAATTTATCGTCAACGCGTCCCATGCCGGTTTCGCTGACGGCAAGTTCCGCTAATTCTCGGGCGTGTTTTTCGCCCGCTTCGCGAATGGCATGAATGGCAAGCTGGCGCATCGCCACGCTCTTCAGCCCCTGCTGGGCCCGTTTTGCTGCCGCCACTGCGTCATCCAGGGAGGCAAAAACGCCCATCTCATGAACAGTGCTGTCCGGCTGGCTGCTGTCTTTCATTTTCAGCAGTACCGCTTTCACCACCTGTTCAATATCCTGTTGATTCATGATGTTCAGTCCTATTTATGGAAAACCACTTTCCCGCCAGCCACCACTTCATCGACGATGCCAATGACGCACAGATCGACCGGTGATAATTCGCTGCGATGCGCCTGGCGTGCGGAACTGCCGCTGACCAGCAGTACCCACTCTCCGGTTCCCGCCCCGATACTGTCGATAGCGACGGCACACTGCCCGTCGGGGTTGCCCTGGGCATCGATCATTTCCACCATCAGCAATTTGTCATGCGCCAGTCCCTGATGGCGGACGGTACATACGATTTGTCCTGTGACGACTGCCAGTTTCATATCCGCCTCCATGGATTGCCCGTTGGGTCGTAGGCCTTGAATCTGCGCACCATCAGGCAATGGCGCGCATTCATGCCGGATGGCGACGCTGCGCGTCTTATCCGGCCTACCATCAAATGTTGCTGTCGCCTTTGAAGCTGATCGGGAACACTTCTTCCAGATCGCCGTGCGGGCGTGGAATCACGTGTACGGAGACCAGCTCGCCAATGCGCTGCGCCGCAGCGGCGCCAGCATCGGTTGCGGCTTTGCACGCCGCCACGTCGCCACGTACCATGGCCGTACACAGGCCACCGCCAATCTGCTTCACGCCGACCAGCTTCACGCGTGCGGCTTTTACCATCGCATCTGAGGCCTCAATCAGCGCAACCAGGCCCCGGGTTTCAATCATTCCTAATGCTTCCATCGTGTTTTCCTCTCATTAAAGGGGTCCAGAACGGGACCGTTCATTCAACCAGTGTGTGTAAGCTGCGTTCGCGGCTCACGTCAGCCTGGCGCGGCACGGCTGCCACCAACGCCAGTTCGATAATTTCCTGCACGCTACAGCCTCGGGAGAGGTCGTGAAGCGGCGCGGCAAGCCCCTGAATTAGCGGCCCAACAGCGCGATAGCCTCCCAGACGCTGAGCGATTTTGTAGCCAATATTGCCCGCCTCCAGCGACGGGAAAATCATCACGTTGGCGCGGCCTTGCAGCGGGCTGTCAGGCGCTTTTTGCGCGGCGACCTCCGGTACGAAAGCGGCGTCAAACTGCAATTCACCGTCCACAAGCAGTTGCGGCGCACGTTCGCGAACGAGCTCTGTCGCCTGCTGCACGTTGGCAACATTGGGGTGACGGGCGCTGCCGTTGCTTGAAAATGACAGCATCGCCACGTGCGGCTCTTCGCCGGTAATGGCCCGCCAGGTGTCGGCGCTGGCGATAGCGATATCCGCCAGCTGCGCCGCCGTCGGCTGCGGCACTACGCTGCAATCGGCGAACCCTAATGCCCGACCGGCATACTGCGGCAGCATCAGGAAAATAGACGACAATGTTTTGCATCCGGGTTGCAGGCCAATCACCCGCAGCCCTGCGCGCAGCACATTCGCCGTTGACGACAGGTTGCCTGCGATACACACATCAGCCTCACCGGCGCTCACCATGGCGGCAGCGAACATTAGCGGGTCGCTAAGCTTTTCCACTGCGTCCGGCGGCGTTTTTTCTCCGGCACGGGCAAGCCAGCGTTGCGCAAAACGCTGGCGCATACTCAGGTTGCTGTGTGGGTCGATGACCTGAATGCCATCCATCGCCATACGATGACTCAGGGCAAACTGACGCAGCGCAAACGGACTGGCGACCAGAACGGGGCGAGCCAGACCGCACTGTTGCAGGTAATGCGCCGCTTTCAGCACGCGTTCGTCCAGCGCATCGGGAAAGACGACTCTGGCGGGGGCACGTACCGCCAGTTCGCGGGCGCGTTCAATGATCATGGCTTCTCTCCCAACCGTTGTTGAATTTGGGCGACCGTCAGCGGATGTTTCGCCACGCTCAAAATCATCATCACGTAAACCGTGCTGGAGAGACGGTTCAGCGCCTGTAAAATGTCCGGGCGCAAGACCTCAAAACTACGGGTAATAAACACTTGTGCGGCGAGGGTTTCCGTTTCACGGACTTTGGTTCGCAGCAGATTAAGCAGCGCCGCATCGCGACCGTGGCTGGCCTCCGGCACCAGGTGATCGTGGTCGAGATAGCGCAGCGGCTGGTGGGAAAGGCGATGCAGCTCATCCTCGTTCAGCCCGACGATAGACTGCGCCGCCAGCGGTTCATCTATAGCGTCGGCGCGCATAATGTTGCCCAGCCGTGAGCGGATATCGAAAAGCCACGGCTGCCAGGGTTCCGCCAGTTCGATTTGTAGCCACACGGTCAGCGCGATGGCGCTGTCGAGCGCGGCGCGAAAGCCGAGGCGCGGGTCGCTTTTGGCGACCATTTTGTCCGCCGTCAGATGGGTCAGCGTATCGGGCTTTTTCACCACCGGCTGGCGGCACAGTTCACAGCAGGCCTGTGGGTGCGTATCGCTACTGGTTAAGCCATGTACCGGCTGCGGCTGCTGTTCGTCATCATCGACAAACAGCCGGCCTTGCTGATCCAGAAACTTAATGCGCAGGCGACGGCTTTCCAGCAGTTCCCGGGCCGAGGGCGTCAGTCGTGCATCAGCGGGCAGATGGATCTCCGAGCCTTCGCTGAGCGTGTGATTCGCTCTGAGCCACGTTTCGGTGATGAAATCGTTCATACGGATTGCCAGTTCGCAGGCCAGGCGACGTACAGAAAGCGCACGGACGTTGGCGTGCCAAATTCAATGCTGGAGCCTTTAGGGATGAACATGACATCTCCGGCTTTGGCAATCATGGTTTCGCCTTCATGACGTACGTGCAGTTCGCCCTCCAGCACCATGTCGATTTCGTCGTAGTTCAGCGTCCACGGGAAAAAGGCGTTGTCCCACTGCATAAACCCGGCGGCCATGCTGCTGCCGTCCTGCTCTGTAACCAGATCGGTTAAGCCGACGCAGTGCGGTTCGGCGCCGTCGAAGCGGCCAAATTTCACGCTGCTGCCGTCAATGACTTTCACGCCGCCTTTACCCGTGACGGAGGTAAAGCTCGGCTGCATCGTCCCCAGTTCCAACGACTGCTTTTCCTTGAGCACTTTTTCCATCAACTGCGCCACCAGGCTTTCAGTAAACTGCCCTTCCGGGAGCTGCGCGATGATGGCTTCCCGAATGCGCTGGCTTTCGCTTTTACACGCCTGCGCCGATGTGGATGCCGGGACGGACTCGTCGCATTCGGTAATCGTGAAGCCCAGTAGTTCCGCCACTTCGCGAGCCTCCGGGGTAATAATGCTGGCGCGCAGCACTACCGACATCGCCTGTTCGCCGCGGGCGTGGGCCGCACGAATATCGTTAGCTGTGATAAGTTTTTTCACCTGCCTCTTCCTCCTGTTCACTGAGAGCCGCCAGATAATCCACCAACTGCCGCACGCTTTGCGGGTCGTGGCCGTTGAGCTCGAAAATCGGCTCCCGGAATCCAATCTCGCAAAGCAACTGCCGCGTAGCGGCGACGTCGGCATCCGGCATGTCCGTTTTGCTGATAACGGCGATATGTCGTTTACGGGTTCCAACATCCAATAACCCGGCAGGTAAGCGACTTTCTTTATCGTTTGCCGCGTGGACATAAATCAGCGTGTCCACATCCTGCAACGTGGTAATTAAGGCGTGATACCAACGGGGATGGCTAAAATATTCACCCGGCGTATCTATATCGCCATGATCATTAAATTCCACGGCCTGCGTTTTTCTGGCGAGGGAATAATTTCCCCGTAACGCGTTAAAAAGCGTTGTCTTTCCGGCACCGACCGCGCCGACAAAAGCAATACGTTTCATTACCGCCACCAATTAACTTTTTGTTAACTCACACAGGGTAAAGTTTAATAATCGCCCCAGCCCGCTGACTGTCTGTAATAGCGCTTCTTCTACTGCACCGACGGTGCCATAAATCACCAGCGCGCCGCTAAATCTGTCGAGAAAACCGATGTGTACATCCGCAGCCTTCATCGCTAAATCGCCAGCAATCATGGCCGTTTCCCCCGGCGTTAAGGTCATAATGCCAATCGCGCCAGCATCGGGAACGCCGATCTTTTTCGCCAGTTCTTCACCAGGGTGCGCAATGAGATGCGCCAGCGTGACCTGTTTGCCCGGCACAAATTCCTGAATAATGCGTTCTTTATTCATTGCTCACCGTCTCCACTGAAACTGCCGTCATCGTGGCAATTTTTTGTCGGAGTAAATAACAAAATTCGGCAAGGTGATGTAAAAGGTGAGGTAGATCACTAAGAGAAAGAAAATAAAAGGGACTTCTGTCGAAGGTGTTAACGATAAATATCGTGGTGCATCACATTTTCAGGCGTCATTCTGAATTTAAACCTGTTCCGCAATAAATACCCACCGGCTATTCTTTGTATTACTACTATTGATAAAAATAATGCGTATCACTCGATTTGTGCATAGTACAGATTCAGTGAAATAAGTAGGGGTAACACAATAGGTTCCAGAATATCCCCACACGAGCCTTCCATACCATGGCGAAGCCCAGCGGCGCATAAAAAAAGCGCAGGAGAACCTGCGCCAGAAGAGAGTGTAATGCGTTATTAAAGCGGCGTGGTTTGCGCTTCAACTACCGCTAACGCCACCATATTCACGATACGGCGTACAGAGGCGATCGGCGTTAATACATGTACCGGTTTAGACACGCCCATCAGGACCGGGCCGACCGTGACGCCTTCGGAACTGGAGACGCGGAGTAAGTTGTAACTAATGCGGGCGGCTTCCATATTCGGCATCACCAGAATATTGGCGGCTCCCTTCAGCGGGCTATCCGGCATCCGGTCATTACGAATACTTTCCACCAACGCTGCATCACCGTGCATCTCACCGTCAATCAT
This sequence comes from Salmonella sp. JXY0409-18, assembly GCF_020268625.1. Taxonomy (NCBI): domain Bacteria; kingdom Pseudomonadati; phylum Pseudomonadota; class Gammaproteobacteria; order Enterobacterales; family Enterobacteriaceae; genus Salmonella; species Salmonella sp. JXY0409-18. Next base: position 1,345,592 of record NZ_CP084216.1, on the reverse strand, counting down.
CAGATCGGGCGCTCGTTCGCGTACCCGCTCAAGGGTTTCGCGCATTTTGCTGGCGGACAGCGAATTTGAGGAACCAAAGTTAGAGTGCGACAACAGCGCGACTTTCGGCTCAATACCAAAGCGGCGAACGGTTTCCGCCGCCATTACGGTGATCTCCGCCAACTGTTCCGGCGTGGGATCTTCGTTAACATAAGTATCGGCGATAAAAGTGTTGCCGCTTGGCAGCAGTAAGGCGTTCATCGCCCCTGCCGTATGCACGCCGTCACGGTAGCCAAAGACGGCTTTCACGACGCTGAAATGCTCATGGTAGTCGCCGATGGTGCCGCAGATCATCGCATCCGCTTCCCCACGCTGCACCATGATCGCGCCAATGGCCGTATGGTTGCCGATCATCGCACGCTGCGCCTGTTCCTGAGTTACCCCGCGACGCTTCATGATCTGGTAATACTCGCTCCAGTACTCTTTGAAGCGCGGATCGGATTCATTATTCACGATCTCGAAATCAACGCCCGCTTTGATCTGTAGCCCCAGTTTCTGGATACGCATTTCGATCACGCTCGGACGTCCGATCAGGATGGGTTTCGCCAGCCCCAGGGTGATCAACTCCTGGGTTGCGTGCAGCACGCGCGCCTCTTCCCCTTCCGGCAGCACTACGCGCTTCGGATCTTTGCGTGCCTGCGAGAAGATCGGCTTCATGAACAGGTTGGTTTTGTAGACAAACTCGGTCAGTTTATCGATATAGGCATCAAAGTCAGCAATCGGGCGCGTCGCCACGCCGGAATCCATTGCCGCTTTCGCGACCGCCGGAGCGATTTTGACAATCAGACGCGGATCGAACGGTTTCGGAATAATGTATTCCGGCCCAAAGCTCAGGTCCTGATCGCCATAGGCCGAGGCCACCACTTCGCTCTGTTCGGCGTGCGCCAGCTCAGCAATCGCACGGACCGCCGCCAGTTTCATCTCTTCGTTGATCGCCGTCGCGCCGACGTCCAGTGCGCCGCGGAAGATAAACGGGAAGCACAATACGTTGTTCACCTGGTTCGGATAGTCGGAACGACCGGTACAGATAATGGCGTCCGGGCGCACTTCTTTCGCCAGCGGCGGCAGAATTTCCGGTTCCGGGTTAGCCAGCGCCAGAATCATTGGCGCGCGGGCCATTTTCTTCACCATCTCCTGAGTCAGCACTTTCGGGCCTGAACAGCCGAGGAAAATATCCGCGCCGTCAATGACCTCATCCAGCGTGCGCTTGCCGCTGTCGTCTACCGCATAGGCCGCTTTGGTCTCCGCCATATTCGGCTCACGGCCTTTGTAAATAACGCCCTTAGAGTCGCACACCACGATGTTGTGCTTTTGCATCCCCAACGCGACCAGCAGGTTCATACAAGCGATTGCCGCCGCCCCTGCGCCGGAGACGACCATCCGCACGTCGGAAATATTTTTCTCTACGACTCGCAGGCCATTAAGAATGGCGGCCGTACTGATGATCGCCGTTCCGTGCTGATCGTCATGGAAAACCGGGATGTTCATGCGCTCGCGCAGTTTCTGTTCAATATAGAAACATTCCGGCGCTTTAATGTCTTCGAGGTTAATGCCGCCAAAGGTCGGCTCCAGCGCCGCGACCACGTTGATAAATTTGTCCGGGTCAAGCTCATCGACTTCAATGTCAAACACATCAATGCCGGCGAATTTTTTAAACAGAACGCCTTTGCCTTCCATGACCGGCTTGCCGGCCAGCGCGCCAATGTTGCCTAACCCCAGCACCGCTGTACCGTTGGAAATGACCGCGACAAGGTTGCCGCGCGCGGTGTATTTGTAGGCTGCCAGCGGATCTTTTTCGATTTCCAGGCAGGGCGCCGCCACGCCTGGCGAGTAAGCCAACGCCAGATCGCGTTGGGTGGCAAGGGGCTTAGTCGGAGAAACCTGAATTTTACCGGGTACCGGAAATTCGTGGAAATCAAGGGCGCTTTGTTTTAACTGCTCATCCATCTTGTTGTTCCTTTCACGTATCGTTCAAAAAGTGACGCGGCCTGGTGCGCCGCACATTATCACCGTACTGCGCAACACAAACTTTGAAGGTCTGCAAACTATCACGACGCGGCGCAAGAGTTTGTTATCAACTTATAACGGCCATGTTACCTGCTTATACCAGCAATACCATGCCTATCTGCTATGCTTTTTGGTTATGTAGTGTATCAATCTTTCAGAAGTGTGAATCAACACACTCATCTAACACTTTACTTTTCAAGGAGTATTTCCTATGAACCAGCTAGACGGCATCAAACAATTCACTACCGTCGTCGCCGACAGCGGCGACATCGAGTCCATCCGCCACTACCAGCCGCAGGATGCCACGACAAATCCCTCTTTACTGTTGAAAGCCGCCGGGCTTGAGCAGTATGGTCATTTGATTGAGGATGCGATTGCCTGGGGAAAAAAACACGGCGGTACGCAGGAACAGCAGGTTGCAGCAGCCAGCGATAAACTGGCGGTCAATTTTGGCGCGGAAATACTGAAAAGTATTCCCGGTCGCGTCTCCACTGAAGTCGACGCGCGGTTATCATTCGATAAAGAAAAAAGTATCGAGAAAGCGCGCCGTCTGGTGGATCTCTACCAGCAGCAGGGTATTGATAAATCGCGCATTCTGATCAAGCTCGCCGCAACCTGGGAAGGTATCCGCGCCGCCGGGCAGCTCGAAAAAGAGGGCATTAATTGCAACCTGACGTTGTTGTTCTCTTTTGCCCAGGCGCGCGCCTGCGCCGAAGCGGGCGTCTATTTGATCTCTCCGTTCGTGGGCCGAATTTACGACTGGTATCAGGCGCGTAGTCCGCTGGAGCCGTATGTCGTGGAGGAAGATCCCGGCGTGAAATCGGTACGCAATATCTACGATTACTTTAAACAGCATCGCTATGAAACCATCGTGATGGGGGCAAGTTTCCGCCGTACTGAGCAAATCCTCGCGCTAACCGGCTGCGATCGACTGACTATCTCCCCTAACCTGCTTAAAGAGCTGAAAGAAAAAGAAGAACCGGTGATCCGTAAACTGGTGCCTTCCTCGCAGATGTTCCACCGTCCTACGCCAATGACGGAAGCGGAGTTCCGCTGGGAACATAATCAGGACGCGATGGCCGTAGAGAAGCTGTCGGAAGGTATCCGTCTTTTTGCCGTTGACCAGCGCAAACTGGAAGACCTGCTTGCCGCCAAACTATAAACCTTGCATGGAGTGATTTATGTCCCGTAAAGACCTTGCCAATGCGATTCGTGCGCTGAGCATGGATGCCGTTCAAAAAGCCAATTCCGGGCACCCCGGCGCGCCGATGGGGATGGCGGATATCGCTGAAGTGCTATGGAACGATTTTCTTAAACATAACCCCACCGATCCGACCTGGTATGACCGTGATCGTTTTATCCTTTCCAACGGTCACGCCTCCATGCTGCTCTATAGTCTGCTGCATTTAACCGGTTATGACCTGCCGCTGGAGGAGTTAAAAAACTTCCGTCAACTGCACTCTAAAACGCCCGGTCACCCGGAGATTGGCTATACGCCCGGCGTTGAAACCACCACCGGGCCGCTGGGCCAGGGGCTGGCGAATGCCGTCGGGCTGGCGATTGCCGAGCGTACGTTAGGCGCACAGTTCAACCGGCCGGACCATGAGATTGTCGACCACTACACCTATGTCTTTATGGGCGACGGCTGTCTGATGGAGGGGATCTCGCATGAGGTGTGTTCGCTGGCTGGTACGCTGGGGCTGGGCAAACTGATCGGCTTTTACGATCACAACGGCATCTCCATTGATGGCGAAACCGAAGGCTGGTTTACCGACGATACCGCCAAACGTTTTGAAGCCTACCACTGGCATGTCGTGCATGACATTGACGGGCACGATCCGGAGGCGGTGAAAAAAGCCATTCTGGAAGCCCAGAGCGTAAAAGACAAACCTTCGCTAATTATCTGTCGGACGGTGATAGGTTTTGGCTCGCCGAATAAAGCCGGGAAGGAGGAGTCGCACGGCGCGGCGCTGGGCGAAGAAGAGGTGGCTCTGACCCGCCAGAAGCTGGGATGGCATCATCCGGCGTTTGAGATCCCAAAAGAAATTTACCGCGCGTGGGATGGCCGTGAAAAAGGCGAGAAAGCGCAGCAGCAGTGGCAGGAAAAGTTTGCTGCTTATAAGAAGGCTTATCCTGAGCTGGCCGCAGAGTTTACCCGCCGGATGAGCGGCGGATTGCCGGAGGCATGGGAATCCGCCACGCAAAAATTTATTAACGACTTGCAGGCTAATCCGGCCAAAATCGCCACCCGTAAAGCATCGCAAAATACGCTCAATGCCTACGGTCCCCTGTTGCCGGAACTGTTGGGCGGATCGGCGGATCTGGCGCCGAGCAACCTGACTATCTGGAAAGGTTCGACCTCGTTGAAAGAGGATCCGGCAGGTAATTACATCCACTATGGCGTGCGCGAATTCGGCATGACCGCCATTGCCAACGGCATCGCCCACCACGGCGGCTTTGTACCGTATACCGCCACGTTTCTGATGTTTGTCGAATATGCGCGTAACGCGGCGCGTATGGCGGCCTTAATGAAAGCCCGGCAGATTATGGTCTATACCCACGACTCCATCGGTTTGGGCGAAGATGGCCCGACGCACCAGGCCGTGGAACAACTGGCGAGCCTGCGCTTAACGCCAAACTTCAGCACCTGGCGTCCCTGCGATCAGGTTGAGGCGGCGGTCGGCTGGAAGCTGGCCATTGAACGTCAGCACGGGCCGACGGCGTTGATTCTCTCGCGGCAGAATCTGGCGCAGGTGGAACGCACGCCGGAACAGGTGAAAGCAATTGCTCGCGGCGGTTATATTCTGAAGGATAGCGGCGGCAAGCCGGATATCATTCTGATCGCTACCGGATCGGAAATGGAAATTACCCTCCAGGCGGCGGAAAAATTGACTGGCGAGGGGCATAACGTTCGCGTGGTGTCGTTGCCTTCAACGGATATTTTCGATGCGCAGGACGAGGCATATCGCGAATCAGTGCTACCGGCGCACGTGACCGCCCGCGTCGCGGTGGAAGCCGGTATAGCCGACTACTGGTATAAATATGTTGGCCTAAAAGGCGCAATTATCGGCATGACGGGATACGGTGAATCCGCCCCGGCTGACAAACTGTTCCCGTATTTTGGCTTTACCGTGGAAAATATTGTAGAAAAAGCCCGCCGGGTGCTGAACATCAAAGGCTAAGGCGAGCGTTAGCAACACAGACTTTGCGCAGTCTGCAGACCTGTTCTGTAGGCTGTGCAAAATTACTTCGTAGACTCAGGCGCATCTGACTGCCCGATGACGACCTCATCAATGGATTTATGGCACATCAGGCAAAAGGCCTTTTTTTTATGCGCCTGTAATGTTGAATCCCATGCCGCTGATCCGCCTTCTTTATTCACTTTCTCTCTTATCGCCGCCAGCCGATCTATTTCATAATAAGCGCTCAGGCAGCCACAATGGGGGCATAATACGGGGCCATTATTTATTTTCATACTATTTCCTGCTGTGGTGAGGCTATCGGGTAAAGTAACAATCCTACCGTAACGTAGCAATCTCTATACCATAAATGAAACCTCAATAGGTGTATCCCTATTCTGAAAAGGGGGATAACAACCAGGATTCAACGCGTGATCCACAGCGTAGGCCAGGCATCCGGCCCGTGCCAGCTATCGCAGCTCGGTTCTTCGGCATAACGCACCAGACGAAAACGATCGCCATCATAACGCCAGCGCGTCTGGATACCGCAGTCGGTTAACCCCCGCCCTTTCGCCAACGTCACCAGCTCGCGCGTTTTCTCGTCAAAGAAGGCGTTCATCAACTCCATGTCATTACTTTCGACGCCGCGATTAAACGGCAGCCGCAAACGTACGGCGCGCGAGGCGAGCGTTTTTTTGCGTGAAACTACCCAGGCGAGATCAATGGTGTTATAGGCGCCGGCTTCGCAGTTAACAATCAATAACGCTTTATCATCCGTCAACGCGCTGACCTGCGTCTCGCGACGCAGCGGGTCAAGCGAACAGCGAATGCCGTTTACCCGCCATGCTGCGTAGTCCAGCAGATCGTCGCGTTCTTCCTCACTCAGCGGTACGGGCGTTGGATTAATCACGGCGATCCCCTTTAATGCCGGTGCCGGGGGCACGCTGAGCGGCGGTTCGTTTCCTTTTTCAATCCAGGCGGTTTCGCTGCCCACACGTTTTTGTTGCGCGTCGATAAACAGTAATGCCGCTTTTAATCCCGCCAGCGAAAGCGTCTGAACGCCGTTTTTTAAGGTGATGGCCTGCGCATCCTGAATCGTCTGTAAAAATGCGGTGATGGTGGCAGGATCGCCGGTCATGAGATGCCAGGGCGACACGCGCCAGTGTGGACTGTTGAACGAAAGCGGTTTGCCATCCAGCAATAAGCGAGGCGCAATTGCGGCTTCTTTAGCGTCGGGCGGCGCCAAACCGCCGCGGTCGATACGCAGTACCGCATCGGTACGCGCCCCGGCGCTGCGGCTTAATGTCATCACCAGCCCATGATGTTCGCCAGTATTGCGCGCTACGCAAAAATTTTGGTTATTACAGGTGACCTGCCAGTCGGAAAAAGTCCGTTGCGCTGGCGCAGCCCACAGTAGCTGGACCGGCAACAGGCCAAACAGACAAAAAAGAATAACGCGGTAGCGCATGAACGGAACAACCCCAGATTCAGAACAACACAGCTAAGGCGGTATCTTCCTTGCGCGCCTCAGGGTTCTCAATCAGATTTATCGGATTGGTCTTTTTTGTGTAAAGAAATATATTTCTTTTTTTTCAGTCCATTAGATGAGACGTCTGTAAATAGTTAAGCAATAACACGGTCTTACCGTCCCGAATCTCACCTGAGCGCACCATTTCCAGCGCCCGGGAAAACGGCAGTTCAAGCACCTCAATCTCTTCGTCCTCCACGCCGCCGCCGATGCTGGCACGCTCGCTATCATGATATTCGGCAATGAAGAAATGAATCAGCTCCGTGACGCCGCCTGGCGACATATAAAGCTCAAATATCTTGCGTACCTCACCAACGTCATACCCTGTCTCTTCAATGGCCTCTTTACGGATACAGACCTCCGGCTCGTCGTTATCAAGCAGGCCAGCGCAGGTTTCAATTAACATACCGTCTTGATTACCGTTGACCCATGTCGCCACGCGAAACTGACGAACCAGAACCACGGTTTTTTTAGTTGAGTTGTAAAGCAGAATGGTTGCGCCATTCCCGCGATCGTAAACCTCACGCTTGTGACGGATAACCTCGCCATTACGACGGGTCAGGTCATAGGTAATGTTGCGCAGAGTAAAATAATTATCAGAAAGAATTTTATCCTTAATAAGCGTAATGGTTTGCGACATGCTGGCTCCAGGGTGTAAAAAGAGCATTAATATTACGCCGTGAGGTCGGTTTTGTCTGCTGAAGGGTTAATCCTTAACGCCGACTGAACAGATGTACAGCCATATTTTTCTGTCACTGCCATGACCATATTCTGCTTCTCCGGGCCGCAAAGTCCATGCTCGCGATATGATTTGACGGCCGGAGTGAGACTGAGGGAATCATCATGAAATTTACTCTCGTTGCGACGGTTCTACTGACGTTTTCCCTTTCAGCTTTTGCCGTTGAGTATCCGGTATTGACCACCGCGAGCCCTGATCAGGTGGGATTTGATAGCCAAAAACTTCACCGACTTGATGGCTGGATTCAAAATCAAATTGATGCCGGATATCCCAGTATTAATCTTCTGGTGATAAAAGATAATCATATTGTTCTACAAAAAGCCTGGGGCTATGCCAAAAAATATGACGGTTCCACGCTGTTAGCCCATCCCATTCGGGCGACCACTAACACGATGTATGACCTGGCTTCAAACACAAAAATGTATGCCACTAACTTTGCATTGCAAAAACTGGTGTATGAAGGGAAAATAGATGTCAATGATTTGGTATCAAAATACATCCCCGGCTTTAAGGATATGCCTGGGGATAAAATAAAAGGCAAAGATAAACTCCGCATTATTGATATTCTTCATCACGTCGCGGGCTTTCCTGCCGACCCACAATATCCCAATAAAAACGTCGCCGGTAAATTATTTTCACAGAGTAAAAGCACTACTCTGGAGATGATTAAAAAGACGCCGCTGGAATATCAACCTGGATCAAAGCATATCTACAGCGACGTGGATTATATGATTCTTGGTTTTATCGTTGAATCGATAACGGCAATGCCATTAGATCGCTACGTCGAAACCACCATTTATAAACCGCTCGGATTAAAACATACCGTCTTTAACCCGCTGATGAAAGGCTTCACGCCGCCGCAAATCGCCGCAACGGAACTACACGGCAATACGCGTGACGGCGTGATTCATTTCCCCAATATTCGCACCAATACACTATGGGGCCAGGTGCATGATGAAAAAGCCTGGTACTCAATGGGCGGCGTTTCAGGACACGCCGGACTGTTTTCTGACACCCATGATATGGCTGTGTTAATGCAAGTCATGCTCAATGGGGGCGGCTACGGTAACGTGAAGCTATTCGACGACAAAACGGTTGCTCAGTTTACTCGCCGCTCGCCAGAAGACGCTACCTTTGGTCTGGGGTGGCGCGTTAACGGCAACGCCTCAATGACCCCCACGTTCGGGGTATTAGCCAGTCCACAAACGTATGGACATACCGGATGGACCGGAACGCTGACGTCTATCGATCCGGTTAATCATATGGCGATTGTGATTTTAGGTAACAGGCCGCACTCGCCGGTAGCAAATCCTAAAGTAAATCCGAATGTTTTTGTCAGTGGATTATTACCTGCGGCGACGTATGGCTGGATTGTTGACCGGATATATGGTTCCTTAAAATAAAAATTAAGAGCCTATCCCACCAGGCGTTATTGGCGCAGCCAGTTTGGACACGGACAGCGCGCAAAAACCGGAGCGTACACGTAGTACGTGAGGTTTGACTCGCTACGCTCGCCCTTCGGGCCGCCGCTAGCGGCGTTCAAAACGCTAACGCGTTTTGGCGAGCACTGCCCAGGACCAAAATGACAAGTAAAATAGTCGTAATGGGATAGGCTCTAAGAAGGGATTCTGATAGCGTCCCTTCCTTCAATTTACACTCTATTTTCAATACTAAGATTGGCCTCATCAGGCCTGTTAAACGTCGCCCCGACGGGAAAATGTTTATCGCAGGGCGTCCAGCCCTGCGAGCGTCAACATTTCTGCAAACGGAGTAAGGTTAGCCAATAAGTTTAAGATTTTTTATCACTCAATCATTTAACCGTTCCAGGCCTTAACCGGCCTACAAATACGCTTATTTAGCTAACCAGTCGAGTATCCCCTGCGCGGCATGTCGGCCTTCTGCCATCGCCGTCACCACCAGATCGGCGCCGCGCACCGCATCGCCGCCGGCGAAAATTTTCGGGTTGGACGTCTGGTAACGAAACTCGCTCTCGACGCTGGCGGCAATACGTCCCCAGTTATCCACCTTCACGCCATGCGATTCCAGCCACGACATACCATGCGGATGAAAACCAAACGCCATAATGACCGCATCCGCCGGCATCACGAACTCGCTGTCCGGTACAGGTACCGGACGGCGTCGCCCCTGACCATCCGGTTCGCCAAGCCGCGTACGCAAAAAGCGAATACCGCTGACGCGCCCGTGCGTATCCAGCACCAACTCAACCGGCTGAACGTTAAATTCAAAGTTCGCGCCCTCTTCCCGCGCGTTTTTCACCTCTTTTTTCGACCCCGGCATATTGGCCTCATCACGGCGATAAGCGCAGGTGACGTTGGCAGCGCCATGACGCAGCGCCGTACGTACGCAGTCCATTGCGGTGTCACCGCCGCCCAGCACAACCACGTTAAGGCCCGCAGTATCAATAAACGGCTCGTCAGGCAACGCCGGAAGCCCCATCACCTGTTTGGTATTGGCGATGAGGAATGGCAACGCATCATATACCCCCGGCGCGTCTTCATTCGGTAAATCAGCCTTCATGGAACGGTAGGTTCCTACCCCGACAAAGACGGCGTCATAACTCTCCAGCAGCGTCTCCAGAGAAATATCTTTCCCTACTTCGCAGTTAAGCTCGAAACGAATCCCCATCGCGCTGAAGATTTCCCGACGGCGCGCCAGCAGAGATTTATCCAGTTTGAAAGCCGGAATACCAAAGGTGAGCAAACCGCCGATTTCCGGGTGGCGATCGTAGACGGTGGCGCTTACGCCATGGCGCGCCAGCACGTCAGCGCAGGCAAGACCTGCCGGCCCCGCGCCGATAATCGCCACGCGCTTATCGCTCTTCTGTACGTCCGACAGGTCGGGACGCCAGCCTTTGCTCAGAGCGCGATCGGAGATATAGCGCTCAATGTTGCCGATGGTAACCGCGCCATACTCATCGCGGAGTGTACACGCGCCTTCGCATAGCCGGTCCTGCGGACAGACGCGCCCGGTAATTTCCGGCAGGCAGTTGGTCTGGTGGGAAAGCTCTACCGCCGCATCAATATCGCCGGCTTTCACCAGTTCGATCCACTGGGGAATATGGTTATGCAGAGGACAGGTCCATTCGCAGATACTGTGTTCCCCGCATGTGAGGCAGCGGGACGCTTCACGCTCGGCCTGCGCGGCGCGAAACGGCAGATAAATTTCCTCAAAGGTGGTTTTACGCGCTTCAATCGCCAGTTTATCCGGTTCGCCGCGTGGCGGCGTCGCCTGCATACGCTCGACTTTGCTGCTTGCTGTCCCACTGTGTTGTGTATCCACGGTATGCCAGGGGCGAATCTCCTGCCGGGCGGTACGCAGCCGTCGCGTTTTAGCCAGACGGGTCAACGAGTCTTCGGTGACCAGTTGCAGCGCATCCGCCGGGCAATTTTCCACGCAGGCCGGACCCTGTTCACGTCCCTGACACAGATCGCATTTATGCGCGCTGGCTTTGAACTGGTTTGGCGCGACGGGCGTCAATACCATCTGCATGGTGCCGAATGGGCAGGCGACGACGCAGGATTTACAGCCGATGCACTTCTGCGCATTGACCTGCACGCTGTTGTTAATATGCGCGATCGCGCCGTTCGGACAGCTACGGGCGCAGGGCGCATCTTCGCAATGGTGACATGTGACCGCGCTGCGCTGGTGCTGATGTTTGATGACAGTAATTCGGGGCTGATAGCGCTGTGACGTCAGGACATGTCGCTCATCATTGTGAGCCATTACGCAGGCGACCTCGCAGGCATGGCAGCCCAGACACTGCTGGCTATTGGCCATAATAAAACGATTCATGGCATCCTTCTGTTTTGGTTGTAAAAACCTTATTCTTTATATGAGCATTGTTATTAACTGACGAAGGCGGGGTCGGCAATGTTCATCTGCCCAGGAAGCACAACTATCTGTCCAGAACCTGTGGCAGATCAATTTATTTCAAAGCAAATGCAATTGCGATTCAGCTAAATGCGGGGAGTGCCAGCGTGACGGTTAAACGCCCGGTCTCAGCCAGTCTGGCTAAGGCTTTTTTCTATATTGTGCTGTTGTCTATTCTGTCCACCGGCAGCGCATTACTGACGCTGACCAGCAGTTTACGGGATGCCGAAGCGATCAATATCGCCGGTTCGCTACGAATGCAGAGCTATCGGCTGGGTTACGATCTGCAAAGCCGTAGCCCGCAGATTAATGCGCATCGTCAACTTTTCCAGCACGCGCTCAACTCGCCGGTACTGCAAAATCTCAACGCCTGGTATGTGCCGCAGGCGGTGAAAACTCGCTACGCGCGCCTGCACGCCAACTGGCTGGAGATGAATAGCCGCCTACAGGACGGCGACATTGCCTGGTATCAGATCAATATCAACAATTACGTCGATCAAATTGATCTCTTCGTTCTGGCGTTACAGCATTACGCCGAGCGTAAAGTCATGCTGGTCGTCGCCATATCGCTGGCGGGCGGTATCGGCATATTTACGCTGGTCTTTTTTACCCTACGGCGTATTCGCCAGCAGGTCGTTCGCCCGCTGAATCAACTGGTCACCGCCAGTCAGCGTATTGAACATGGTCAGTTCGCCCCGCTGCCGCTGGATACCAGCTTACCCAATGAGCTGGGATTATTGGCGAAAACGTTTAGTCAGATGTCGAGCGAGCTGCATAAACTTTACCGTTCGCTGGAAGCCTCGGTGGAAGAAAAAACGCACGATCTGCACGAAGCGCATCGCCGCCTGGAGGTGTTATACCAGTGCTCCCAGGCGCTGAATACCAGCCAAATCGATGTCCACTGTTTTCGCCATATTTTGCAAATTGTCCGTGAACATGACGCCGCCTGGTATCTGGAGTTAACCGTGGGCGATAACTGGCGGATTAGCGAAGGCACGCAAAGCCCCGACCTGCCGATGCAAATGCTGCCAGTGACGATGCAGGACACGGTCTATGGCGAACTCCACTGGCAAAGCCCCAACGTTAATGCCTCTACGCCGCTGCTGAACAGCGTCTCCACGATGCTGGGGCGTGGTTTGTACTTTAATCAGGCGCAAAAACACTTTCAGCAACTTTTGTTAATGGAAGAGCGCGCGACAATTGCCCGTGAGCTACACGATTCGCTGGCGCAGGTACTTTCTTATTTACGTATTCAGTTAACGCTTTTGAAGCGCGCCATTCCAGAAGATAACGCCGGCGCGCAAAGCATCATGGCGGATTTTTCCAGAGCGCTGAACGACGCCTACCGTCAGCTTCGCGAGCTACTCACCACGTTCCGTCTGACGTTACAGCAGGCCGATTTACCCTCCGCATTGCATGAGATGCTGGAAGATTTACAGAGTCAGACCCCAGCCAAACTCACGTTGGATTGCCGTTTACCCACGCTGGCACTGGATGCGCAAATGCAGGTGCATTTGTTGCAAATTGTGCGTGAAGCGGTCCTGAACGCCATTAAACACGCCAACGCGAGCGAAATCGCCGTGAGCTGCGTCACCGCGCCTGACGGCGATCATACTGTTTATATTCGCGATAATGGCATTGGTATCGGCGAACCGCATGAGCCTGCCGGACACTATGGTCTGAATATAATGCGTGAGCGCGCGGAGCGCCTTGGCGGCACGCTGAATTTTTCGCAACCCTCCGGCGGCGGCACACTGGTCAGTATCAGTTTTCGCTCCTCCAACAAGGAAGAGAGTCAGTTAACGTAAAGAACGGCAAATCGCCGGAAGGCCAGATGTCAGGCTTTCCGGCGTTGGCACAAAAAGTATGCTGTAAAAGCGCATGATAATTTACATTATCTCCTTTATTTCTCCACGTTTGGCTCGTAGCTTGCCGCTACAGTGAAGCAGTTCAAATCTATAACGATATGTAGAAACACGAGGTTCCCCTTTAATGGCGAATTTTTTTATCGATCGCCCCATTTTTGCCTGGGTGCTGGCTATCCTGTTGTGTCTGACAGGGGCGTTAGCCATTTTTTCTTTACCTGTTGAACAATATCCCGATCTGGCGCCGCCCAACGTACGTATTACCGCGAATTATCCGGGAGCGTCGGCGCAAACGCTGGAAAATACCGTAACCCAGGTTATTGAGCAGAATATGACGGGCCTCGATAATCTGATGTACATGTCATCACAAAGCAGCGGAACCGGACAGGCGACCATCACCCTGAGCTTTATTGCGGGAACCGATCCTGATGAGGCGGTTCAGCAGGTGCAAAACCAGTTACAGTCCGCGATGCGTAAACTGCCGCAGGCGGTACAGGATCAAGGCGTCACGGTACGCAAAACGGGCGATACCAATATTTTGACCATCGCTTTCGTCTCTACCGACGGTTCTATGGACAAGCAGGATATCGCCGACTACGTCGCCAGTAATATTCAGGACCCGCTCAGCCGCGTCAACGGCGTGGGCGATATTGACGCTTATGGTTCACAGTACTCTATGCGTATCTGGCTCGATCCGGCCAAATTGAATAGTTTTCAGATGACCACGAAAGACGTGACCGATGCAATTGAGTCGCAGAATGCGCAAATCGCCGTCGGGCAGCTTGGCGGTACGCCTTCGGTCGACAAGCAGGCGCTGAACGCCACCATTAATGCGCAGTCACTGCTGCAAACGCCGCAACAATTTCGCGATATCACCCTGCGCGTTAATCAGGACGGTTCCGAGGTCAAACTGGGCGATGTCGCCACCGTGGAGCTGGGGGCGGAAAAGTATGACTACCTCAGCCGTTTTAACGGCAATCCGGCTTCCGGTCTTGGGGTTAAGCTGGCTTCCGGCGCGAATGAAATGGCGACCGCGAAGCTGGTGCTGGATCGCCTCAACGAGCTGGCGCAGTACTTCCCTCACGGCCTGGAATACAAGATCGCGTATGAAACCACCTCCTTTGTTAAAGCCTCGATTATCGATGTGGTCAAAACGTTGCTGGAGGCTATCGCGCTGGTTTTCCTGGTGATGTACCTGTTCCTGCAAAACTTTCGCGCCACGCTGATTCCGACGATCGCCGTGCCGGTGGTATTAATGGGCACCTTCTCCGTGCTTTACGCGTTTGGCTACAGTATTAACACATTAACCATGTTCGCGATGGTGCTGGCGATCGGGCTCCTGGTCGACGATGCCATCGTGGTGGTGGAAAACGTCGAACGTATCATGAGCGAAGAAGGGCTCACGCCGCGTGAAGCGACGCGCAAATCCATGGGGCAGATCCAGGGGGCGCTGGTCGGTATTGCGATGGTGCTGTCTGCGGTATTCGTGCCGATGGCGTTCTTTGGCGGTACCACCGGGGCGATTTATCGTCAGTTTTCTATCACCATTGTCTCGGCAATGGTGCTGTCGGTGCTGGTCGCCATGATCCTGACGCCGGCGCTGTGCGCAACGTTATTAAAACCGTTGCACAAAGGCGAACAACACGGGCAACGCGGATTTTTCGGCTGGTTTAACCGTACTTTCAATCGTAATGCCGAACGTTATGAGAAAGGCGTAGCGAAAATTTTGCATCGCAGCCTGCGCTGGATTCTGATTTATGTTCTGTTGCTTGGCGGCATGGTGTTCCTGTTTCTGCGCCTCCCCACCTCCTTTCTGCCGCAAGAAGATCGGGGCATGTTCACTACGTCTATCCAGCTACCGAGCGGCTCTACGCAACAGCAGACCCTGAAAGTCGTTGAAAAGGTTGAAAACTATTACTTCACCCATGAGAAAGACAACATTATGTCGGTCTTCTCGACGGTAGGTTCCGGCCCTGGCGGGAATGGGCAAAACGTCGCGCGCATGTTTGTTCGCTTGAAAGACTGGGACGCGCGCGATCCCACCACCGGCTCCTCGTTCGCCATTATTGAGCGGGCGACAAAAGCGTTTAACCAGATTAAAGAAGCTCGCGTCTTCGCCAGCAGCCCGCCGGCAATTAGCGGTCTGGGCAGCTCCGCCGGTTTTGATATGGAATTACAGGATCACGCCGGAGCAGGCCATGACGCGCTGATGGCCGCACGAGATCAACTCATTGAGCTGGCCGGGAAAAACAGTTCCTTGACCCGCGTGCGCCACAACGGCCTGGACGACAGCCCGCAACTGCAAATTGATATTGACCAACGAAAAGCGCAGGCGCTGGGCGTATCGATTGACGATATCAACGACACCCTGCAAACAGCCTGGGGATCGAGCTACGTCAACGACTTTATGGACCGGGGCCGCGTGAAGAAGGTCTATGTTCAGGCCGCGGCGAAATATCGTATGTTGCCGGATGATATTAATCTTTGGTATGTCCGTAACAAAGACGGCGGCATGGTCCCCTTCTCCGCCTTCGCCACCTCGCGCTGGGAAACCGGATCGCCGCGTCTGGAACGCTATAACGGCTATTCGGCGGTAGAAATTGTCGGAGAGGCCGCGCCGGGGGTCAGTACCGGGACGGCGATGGATGTCATGGAGTCGTTGGTGCATCAGCTACCGGGCGGTTTTGGCCTGGAATGGACAGCCATGTCTTACCAGGAACGGCTCTCCGGCGCGCAGGCGCCTGCGCTGTACGCTATTTCGCTATTAGTCGTCTTCCTGTGTCTGGCGGCATTGTATGAAAGCTGGTCGGTGCCCTTCTCGGTGATGCTGGTTGTGCCGCTCGGCGTCATTGGCGCGCTACTCGCTACCTGGATGCGCGGGCTGGAAAACGATGTTTACTTCCAGGTGGGGCTGTTGACCGTTATCGGCCTCTCGGCGAAAAACGCGATTCTGATTGTGGAATTCGCTAACGAAATGAATCAGAAGGGACACGCGCTGTTAGACGCCACGCTGTACGCCAGCCGCCAGCGCCTGCGACCGATACTGATGACTTCGCTGGCGTTTATCTTTGGCGTATTGCCGATGGCCACCAGCACCGGGGCAGGCTCGGGTAGCCAACATGCTGTCGGAACCGGCGTGATGGGGGGAATGATCTCAGCAACCATTCTGGCTATCTTCTTTGTACCCCTGTTTTTCGTGCTGATACGTCGCCGCTTCCCGCTGAAGCCGCGCCCGGAATAAGCTCCCGGCCAGCCTGATACGAGGTGTCGGGCACAAAAAAGGCGACTTTCGTTGAGTCGCCTTTTCTTATCCCCTATGGGAGCGCGGTGCCTTCCAGGCATTTATTTACGAAGCATGACTTCGATAAAATCTTTCCAGTTCCCCAGTTCACGTTCAATCATAATAGCCTCTCTTATTATTATGGGTATTCTACGTAGTTAGCGGTATAGAGAGAAGTTCATTTAACCGATTGTTGCGATATCCTCTGGTTACGCTGTCTATGATATTACTATGGCGCTGTAGCCGTAAATTTTATGTGACTTACTGCAATATTTAGCAACATTAATACCTTTTCTACTACTTTATCAAATCGGGTTAAAAAACAATCAATTGCATGTGCGCAAAATAGGATTTGTCCCGCGAATTATAAACAAGCCACATTTGGAACGTTTTGGAATCATTATTCACATTCACTCAACAATGTTATATTGATTGCCGATCAGCGCTGGATAAATAACCATTAACAGCCACACTTATTATCCCGCAGACGATACTATTGATTATTTATTCGAATTTCGCGTTAAAGGATTCAATATGATTACCCTCTATGGCATTAAGAATTGCGACACGATCAAAAAAGCGCGCCGTTGGCTGGAGGAGCATGGCATTGATTATCGTTTTCACGATTACCGTGTGGATGGCATAGACCTCCCTCTTCTTAATACCTTTATTGCCGAACTCGGCTGGCAGCCTTTACTGAATACGCGCGGCACAACATGGCGCAAACTGGATGGAGGCGACCGCAGCGGGATTACCGATGCCGACTC
Organism: Salmonella sp. JXY0409-18; assembly: GCF_020268625.1. Lineage (NCBI taxonomy): Bacteria > Pseudomonadati > Pseudomonadota > Gammaproteobacteria > Enterobacterales > Enterobacteriaceae > Salmonella > Salmonella sp. JXY0409-18. The sequence continues at coordinate 1,328,297 of NZ_CP084216.1, read as the reverse complement.
CGCCGCTGCTCTCATGGTTGAACAGCCGGCAATCATCAAACGCCCATTGCTCTGCGCGCCCGGGAAGCCTATGCTGCTTGGTTTCAGTGAATCCCGTTATCAGCAGTTTTTTGATGAGGTGTAGTCTATGTCGTGCCCGGTTATTGAGCTGACACAGCAACTTATTCGTCGCCCCTCCCTGAGTCCGGATGACGCAGGCTGTCAGGCATTAATGATTGAACGCCTGCGTAAAATCGGTTTTACCATTGAGCATATGGATTTTGGCGACACGCAAAATTTTTGGGCATGGCGTGGGCGTGGCGAAACGCTGGCGTTCGCCGGGCATACTGACGTCGTACCGGCTGGCGATGTCGATCGCTGGATCAATCCGCCGTTTGAACCTACGATTCGCGACGGAATGTTGTTCGGTCGCGGCGCGGCGGATATGAAAGGTTCACTGGCGGCCATGGTGGTGGCTGCTGAACGTTTTGTTGCGCAGCATCCTCATCACCGGGGCCGTCTCGCATTTTTGATTACCTCTGATGAGGAAGCCAGCGCAAAAAATGGCACCGTAAAGGTGGTTGAAGCGCTGATGGCCCGTAACGAGCGGCTGGATTACTGTCTGGTCGGCGAACCTTCCAGTACTGAAATTGTGGGCGATGTCGTCAAAAACGGGCGTCGCGGTTCTCTCACCTGTAACCTCACTATTCATGGCGTTCAGGGGCACGTCGCCTATCCGCATCTGGCGGATAACCCTGTTCATCGCGCCGCGCCTTTTCTTAATGAACTGGTCGCTATCGAGTGGGATCGGGGCAATGACTTTTTCCCGGCCACCAGTATGCAGGTAGCCAATATCCAAGCAGGCACCGGCAGCAATAATGTCATTCCCGGTGAACTGTTCGTGCAGTTTAACTTCCGTTTCAGCACGGAACTGACCGATGAGATGATCAAAGAGCGGGTACATGCGCTGCTTGAGAAGCATCAGCTACGCTATACCGTAGACTGGTGGCTTTCCGGCCAGCCGTTCCTGACCGCACGCGGCAAGCTGGTGGACGCGGTGGTAAACGCCATTGAGCACTATAATGAAATTAAACCGCAATTACTGACGACGGGCGGTACGTCCGACGGACGTTTTATCGCCCGTATGGGAGCGCAGGTGGTAGAACTGGGGCCGGTGAACGCCACCATTCATAAAATTAATGAATGTGTGAATGCCGCCGATCTCCAGCTACTGGCCCGTATGTATCAACGTATTATGGAACAGCTCGTCGCCTGATGAGCGTTCCTGTAAGAGGAAATAAGCATGGACTGGCTGGCAAAATATTGGTGGATTCTGGTATTGGTGTTTCTGGTAGGCGTACTGCTGAATGTGATCAAAGATCTCAAACGCATCGACCATAAGAAATTCCTTGCCAATAAACCTGAGCTGCCCCCGCATCGCGATTTTAACGATAAGTGGGACGATGAAGAAGACTGGCCGAAGAAAGATCAGCCGAAAAAGTAACCGGATAACATGCCGGACAGGTATCGCTATCCGGCATGGTCCCCACCGCCGGGCATTACGTCGCGCAAACGCTGCGTTCGTCCGGCATCCAGCGCAATCAGCGCCTGCGCCGTCTGCACACGCTGCAACGCCAGCAGAGCTTTACGGCCTGAAATGCGTAGCCGGGCGCACAGTTCGGCATCGCTGGCTTTTTCTTCCAGCCGCCCTCTCAGCGCCGGTAATGGCAATGCGCTGTATTGCAGTAAACGATGCAGGCAACCTAACGATGTCAGTAGCGGGCGGTGCGCGAACGCAAAACCGACCAGCTCACGCCAGTCTTCATCATTAAGCGCCTGTTCATCTAACGCCGCCAGCGGTATCGCCTCGCCGTTCCACTGCGTCAGGATATCCGCATCGCGGCGCAAACGTCGGTGTTCCTGCTGCGCCAGCCGTTTTCCCGCGTCGCTCAGCGGCAATAACGCCATCGCCGTATAGCAACCGCTGCTCGCCTCCCGATGGTTGCCCATCCGTACCAGTACAAAGCCGCAGCGTTGCCAGAAACGCCACAGCTCCGGCGTATAGCCGAAGCTGACGGAAAGATAATCACACTGCGCCGCCTGCATGCACGCGCAGGCAATCAACTGCTGACCGATGCCTTCGCGCTGGCGGGCGGGGTGCACCGCGATACGGCTTACGCGACGCCCGACCAGCGTGGCGGCTAAAGGGTCGCTACCGTGCGCCGCCAGCGACTGCGCCACCAGATTTCCACGCGGACGCCGGAAACCGGCCCATACAGCCTGACTGAGTTCTGCGGATAGCCCGCCCTCTTCGACCAGCCAGAGGGCGCCCGCCACACGGTTATTCGCCGTAGCCTGCAAAAAATGCTGCCCTGGCGCATCCATCATTCGGCGCAGATCCAGCGGCGAAGTACGATAGTGCGCCCCCGACAGTAACTGATACACAGCCCTCGGCAACGCGGGCGTCTCCCCCCAGGCCTGTTGGTAAAACGCCGAGATTGCTATCGCGCCATGTGGCGCCTGCGCAAACGCTTCATCGTCGAATATCAGCGCCTCGCTGACGATATTTTCCAGCGGGCATTCTGGCGCCCAGCGGACAGGCTGACGAAGCGTGAAGCGGTGAAGCTGCGGAAAACGGGCGCAAAACTTAAGTAAAAAACCGCGTCCGGTGCCTTCGTAGCCCTGAACGGTGGTGGTGAGTAGTATGCGGGGAAAGCGCGAAACCAGTTGCAGCAGCAGCGGCGAGGGGATTGCCGCCGCCTCGTCAACTACCAGCCAGTCGGCTCTTGCCCCGCTCGCCAGCAACGCATCCGGCGCCATAAAGCAGAACCGCTCACCGGCAAACGCTGCCAGGATATCCGTTGCCGTTTTCGCCGGTGCGGTCACGATAGCCGTGCCCGCCATCCGGGAGATGAATTGCCCGGCCAGCGCCGATTTGCCGCGCCCACGGGGGGCAATCACCGTCGCCACGCCGGGCGGCATTTCACGTAAACGCGATAAGATAGCCGCCTGCTCCGGCTGCGGCTCGCCGGTGGCGGGTCGCCAGCGTTCACGGGAAGGATAAGATGGCCAGCAAAACGGCTGGCGCTGTCGCCAAAGCAGCGTTTGCGGATCGCGGGAGAGAGTCCGTTTAAGATGCTGTGCAAACTGCGGTGTGGGGATAGGCTGCGCGCAGTCGCTCCAGCGCAGTGAATCGGTATCAGGCCTGCTTTCCCACGTCTCATACGGCGGCATCAGCAGAAGCAGCCAGCTTCCGGCCTGCAAGGTCCCGCTCAGGGCGGCAAACGCTGCGGCGTCAAAGCCCTGCCAGGCATCAAATATCGCATGACGAAATTCACGGCCCAGCAGCGTTTGTAACGCCTGTGGCGTACAGCGCGGCTGCGCGGGCGCGTCAGGCGCAACCCACAGCCAGTCACCGGGCAGCGCAGCGCGTATCGCCTCGGCCCGCTCCCGGCACCACGCCGCATCGCCGCTGATGACCAGTAAACGGCGAATGCCTTCCTGTGTCATTTGCGACGTTAACGCCTGTAGCGCATCGATATCAGACATCCCTGCCCCGGTTTATCAAAAGTTTTTGCCAAACGTATTACATTGCGCCGGGTCACCGCTGTCAAATCCACGCTTAAACCAGCTGTAGCGCTGTTCTGAGGTGCCGTGGGTAAAACTATCCGGCACGACGCGCCCCTGCCCCTGCTGCTGTAAGCGATCGTCGCCGATAGCCTGTGCGGCATTGAGCGCCTCTTCCAGATCGCCCGCCTCCAGTACGCCTTGCTGCTGCATACTGTGTCCCCACACGCCGGCAAAGCAATCCGCCTGTAGCTCCATGCGCACCGAAAGGCGATTCACCTCCGTTTGCGACGCGTTTTGCTGTAACTGGCGTACTTTCGGCTCAATACCTAACAGTTTTTGTACGTGGTGGCCGACTTCGTGGGCGATGACATAACCCTGGGCAAAATCACCGTCCGCGCCCAGCTTATTTTTCATATCATCGTAAAATGAGAGATCGATATAGACGGTGCCGTCCGCCGGGCAGTAAAACGGCCCCATCACGGACTGACCCGCACCACAGCCGGTGCGCGTCATACCACGGTACATCACCAGTTTTGGCTGCTGATAGCCGCGCCCCATTTTTTGAAAGAGTTGCCCCCAGGTATCTTCGGTCGTCGCCAGAATCACCGAGGTAAATTTTGCCGCTTCATCATCATTGGGGCTTATCGAACGCGTCGACTGCTGCTGCGAAATCGGCTGACCGGTCAACAGACCGGTTAAATCCACCCCATAGTACCCCGCGACCAACACCACCACCAACAGAATGATGCCGCCTTTTCCGCGCGGAAGACGAAAGCCAGGGCCACCCAGAGAGGGGCCGCCTGGCCGATTACGTCTGTCCTCTACATTGTTACTTTCACGACGCCCTTGCCAGCGCATAATCACCTCATTCTCTCTTTGTTATACAGATGATCGTAGGCGGTCAGGCGCAGGATTACCACAGGTAAACGCTATCAGAATGAGGAAAGGATGATACCGGAGAGCGGTTGCCCCCCGGTCAGAAGCGGAATTAATCTAATTTCACGCCCAGGCGATGCGCGACGGCTTCATAGGCTTCAATCAGACCGCCCAGACTCTGGCGGAAGCGGTCTTTGTCCATTTTGTCCAGCGTCTCTTTATCCCACAGGCGGCTACCGTCCGGCGAAAACTCATCGCCCAGCACCACTTCGCCTTTATACAGGCCAAACTCCAGTTTGAAATCCACCAGGATAAGGCCCGCGTCATCAAACAGTTTTTTCAGTACGTCGTTGGCTTTGTAGGTTAGCTCTTTCATACGCGCCAGATTTTCCTGACTTACCCAACCGAACGTTTCACAGTAGGAACTATTCACCATCGGGTCGTGCAGCGCGTCGTTTTTCAGGAACAGATCGAATATCGGCGGGTTAAGCTCCATGCCTTCTTCCACGCCCAAACGCTTGACCAGCGACCCAGCCGCACGGTTGCGCACCACACATTCAACCGGCACCATCTCCAGCTTCTTCACCAGACACTCGGTATCAGACAGCAAACGTTCCATCTGGGTCGGGATGCCCGCCTCGGCCAGTTTGGTCATAATGAAATGGTTGAATTTGTTATTTACCATGCCTTTGCGATCAAACTGTTCAATGCGCGCGCCATCCCCTGCTGACGTATCATTGCGGAATTCGAGCACCAACAGGTCCGGGTTTTCCGTGCTGTATACGGTTTTCGCTTTACCACGATACAACTCAGCTTGCTTTTGCATCTTTAACACTCCTGGGTGTGAATTAACGATAAGTATTCATTTCCTGCTACGCCTGCCGGAGACGTCGGCCTGTAATTGTGGTGCGAAATAGCGGTTAAATCGCGTTTTTGTACCAACGCACACGTTTGCGTATCTTATCAGAAAAAAGGGCCGGATTACTCCAGCCCTGTTAAATTACTTGTTGAACGCTGCCTGGAAGACGGCAACCAGCGCGTCGTTCTGGCTTTGCGTCAGAGTATGCCCCTTAGGATCGATAAACTGCAAGCTGCTGCGGTTATCTAAATCGCCGACCTGCAATTTATAGTCTCCGGATGCCAGGCCCGGGTCGCTAGCGCCCAGATCCCGCCAGTCGCTGTCAGACAACGGTTTGTACGTTACCGCCATGCTGCCCTGAGAGCGAGTGCTGTCGGTGACTTTCATGCCCACTTTTTCCAACGCGGCCGGGAGGCGTTGCCACACGAGGTTGAACGGACCGCGTACGACCAGCATAGGTAAACCGGTATCATCAGCGGCGCTCTGCACATCCATCGTTGCGGCGGAACGGTTCTGCGCGGCATTTGCCGCATCCGTAGCGGTCTTATCCAGACCGGCGGAAATGACGTTCATCATTTCCGTGCTATAGCGCTGCAGCGACGCCGCGTCAGCGACCGGCTTGCCAGCCTGTTCCAGATTAACCAGTTTTACCGTTACCGCCTGCTGATAGCCCTGCGGCTTCACCGAGATTTGATAACGTCCGCGATACTGTTCGTCTTCATCCAGGCGGTTCCAGTTCACCCAATCGGTCGTCAGGGTCTGGCTGGCATCGTCACGTTTTTCAATCGGATAATTTTTCGCCTGAATCACGCTGACGACTTGCGGCCACAGCGTGCTGCTCCGGCCATTCTCCACCAATAGCGTAGCGGTATCGCCAGAGAACTGGGTACGCGCGCCGCTCACTAACGCTAACGGCTGCGCTGGCGGACGGATATCCAACGCCTTACCAACCGCGCCGCTCCCCTTCGTGACCGGAATAACGTAGTCGCCGGTCGTTATCGGCAGGATCATTCCTGCCGGGGCGTGAAGTTCAGCAAGCGGCGCGGCATCCAGATAGGATTCATCGCCGCTTACCTGGCGCTTGTAGCGCGAATCGGAACTACAGGCAGCGAGCAGCAAAACAAGCGAAACACCCGCAACCTTCGCCAGGCGCGACTTTTGTACTGAGTAAGCCATCAAATCTCCCTAAACTTTACAGCAGGCCAGCATGCTGAAGCGCTGCTTTGACGATGTCACGACCATGGTCCGTGATAGGCGTCATTGGCAGGCGCAGCGTGTCGGTCGCCACAAGACCCAATGCCTTACATGCCCATTTCACCGGGATAGGATTGGGTTCGACAAATAGTTTGTTGTGTAACGGCATCAGACGCTGGTTGATAGCGCGCGCCTCGGCAAATTGCCCTTCCGCCGCCAGTTTGCACATGTCAGCCATCTCGCGCGCCGCTACGTTAGCCGTAACGGAAATCACGCCATGACCACCCAGTTGCATAAAGTCCAGCGCAGACGCGTCATCGCCGCTAAGCAGAATAAAATCGTCTGAAACCAGCTCTTTGATCTGGTGAACGCGGGTTAAGTTCCCTGTCGCCTCTTTGATAGCGATAATATTTTTTATTTCCGCCAGACGACCCACGGTTTCCGGCAACATATCGCAACCGGTACGGGACGGCACATTATACAGAATTTGCGGCAAGTCAGTGTGTTCCGCGATGGCTTTGAAATGCTGGAACAAACCTTCCTGCGTGGGGCGATTGTAGTACGGCGTTACCGTCAGGCAGCCAACAATGCCGCTATCGTTAAAACGCTGCGTCAGGCTAATCGCTTCCGCGGTCGCGTTTGCGCCCGTGCCGGCGATAACCGGAATACGTCCGTCAGCCAGTTCCAGCGTCATCATCACGACATCGCCATGTTCATCATGGCTTAGCGTGGCAGACTCGCCGGTGGTGCCAACCGAAACAATCGCCGAGGTACCGTTGGCGACATGATAATCAATGAGTTTTTTCAGGCAAGACCTACTGACGTTACCTTTCTCATCCATCGGCGTAACAAGCGCGACAATACTTCCCGTGAACATGGGCCATCCTCTGTGCAAACAAGTCCCTCAATGGTACGTTTGGTATGGCAATAAAAGCAAGCGACCAAAGCCGTTCTGATTGTTGTATGCAGGTTTTTTTTATGGTTTCCTTAAGATTACCTCACCGCTCAAAGGAATAACTGGTTTGACACCGTCATCACAACACTATTTGGTTATCACTGCGCTGGGCGCCGACAGGCCCGGTATTGTGAATACCATTACTCGCCATGTCAGCAGTTGCGGCTGTAATATCGAAGACAGCCGACTGGCGATGCTGGGCGATGAATTCACGTTTATTATGCTGTTGTCCGGCACGTGGAACGCGATTACCTTGATTGAATCGACATTGCCGTTAAAAGGCGCGGAGCTGGATCTGCTGATTGTGATGAAACGGACGTCCGACCGCCCCCGCCCGGCAATGCCCGCGACGGTATGGGTTCAGGTTGAGGTCGCCGACTCCCCGCATTTAATTGAGCGATTCACCGCGCTGTTTAATAGTCATGAAATGAATATTGCGGAGCTGGTCTCCCGCACACAGCCGGCTGAAGGTGATAAAGCTGCGCAATTATTTATTCAAATCACCGCACATAGCCCGGCGTCGCAAAATTCCGCAAATATTGAGCAAGCCTTTAAAGCACTATGTACAGAACTCAATGCGCAAGGCAGTATAAACGTCGTCAATTACTCACAACATGATGAACAGGATGGAGTTAAGTAATGAATCCACTGAAAGCCGGTGATATCGCACCGAAATTTAGCTTGCCGGATCAAGACGGGGAACAAGTAAATTTGACCGACTTCCAGGGACAGCGCGTTCTGGTTTATTTCTACCCAAAAGCCATGACACCCGGCTGTACCGTGCAGGCCTGCGGCTTACGCGATAACATGGACGAGCTCAAAAAAGCAGGCGTGGACGTGCTGGGCATCAGCACCGATAAACCTGAAAAACTCTCCCGTTTCGCTGAAAAAGAGCTGCTGAACTTTACCCTTTTGTCCGATGAAAACCATCAGGTGTGTGAACAGTTCGGCGTCTGGGGCGAAAAGTCGTTTATGGGCAAAACGTATGACGGCATTCACCGCATCAGCTTTTTGATTGACGCTGATGGTAAGATTGAACACGTCTTTAATGATTTTAAAACCAGCAATCACCATGATGTGGTGCTGAACTGGCTGAAAGAAAACGCGTAAAAGCCTCAGGCCGCGCTGATGTGCGGCCTGGAAAGGGAATGTGCCGTCAGGCTTGCCGCGCCAGACGCCATATCGCCGCCACATTGCGCGCCGACAGGCTCAGGTTATATTCCGCCTCGTGTAAGGCTTCCGGCAGCGTAACGATATGCGACAAAATCGACAGCGCCGCATCGATACCCTGCTGATACACAACGTGATGATCGTGTTGCAGCCCACCGGCGAGCGCGATAACCGGTTTATGATACCGCTTCGCCACTCTGGCGACGCCAATCGGCGTCTTGCCGCAAATACTTTGGCTGTCCAGCCGCCCTTCTCCGGTAATCACCAGATCGGCATCTTTAACCGCCTGCTCAAGCTGTAGCGTTTCCACAACAATCTCTACGCCGGCGCGTAATTCCGCATTGAGCAATCCTAAAAGCGCGGCGCCCATTCCACCTGCCGCACCCGCGCCGGGAGCGTTAATCACCTCACGTCCCGTAGCCTGATAAATATGTCGGCCCCAGTTTTCCAGCGCCGCGTCCAGGGTGTTCACCATTTCCGCTGTCGCCCCTTTTTGTGGGCCAAAAATGGCCGATGCGCCCTGGGGACCACACAGCGGATTGTTGACATCGCACGCCACGGTTATCGATACCTTACGCAGCAATGGGTGACAACCGGACAGATCGATAGAGGCCAGCGCCGCCAGCGCCTCGCCGCCCGGAGAAAGCGAGCGCCCCTGTTTATCGCGCAATATAACGCCAAGCGCCTGCATCATCCCCGCGCCGCCGTCATTCGTCGCGCTGCCGCCAATTCCCAGAATAATACGCTTTACGCCACGCTCCAGCGCCGCGACGATTAACTCGCCGGTGCCGTAGCTGGTGGTATTAAGCGGGTTGCGCAATTCAGGCGAAACGTGATGCAGCCCGGATGCCGCCGCCATTTCAATCACGGCGGTATCGCTATCGCCCAGCATTCCCCAGCGCGCGGCCACCGGCTGCCCAAGCGGGCCTTGTACCCACTGGTCAACATAACGCCCGCCGCTGGCTTCCACCATTGATTGTACGGTTCCTTCCCCGCCATCCGCCATGGGCACTTTAACGTAGTCGGCGTCAGGATAAATTTCGCGGAACCCCTTTTCTATCGCCTCAGCGACCGCCATTGCGGACAAACTTTCTTTAAATGAATCAGGAGCAATAACAATTTTCATAGGGATTATCCTGCAAAACCAAAGAAACCGAACATCAGAGTAGAAATAAAGGTAATGGCTAACCCCACCAGCGTTTCATACGGCATTAGCTTTAAACGTTCATGAATTTGCATATTGACGCTGCCGCCCGTCGCGTGGAAAAAGCTGCCGTGCGGCAGATGGTCCAGCACCGTGGCGCCCGCATGGATCATAGCGGCTCCCGCCAGGGCGGAAACGCCAAGTTCAAGTAACGTGGGAGAGAAAACGCCGGACGCCACCGCCGTTCCCGCTGTGGTTGAGGCCGTCGCCATTGACATCATGGCGCCAGACACGGGTGCCAGCAGCCAGGACGGCAATCCCGAAGCGGTGAGGCCATGAATCAGGACATCTTTAAGTTCGGAATTAGCGATAATGCCGGCCAGCGTACCGGTTCCCAGCAACATAATAGCGACAGGCGCCATACGCATCAGACCGGCGACCATGTACTGGTTACAGTGGCGCGCGCGTCCCATCAACAGCAGACCGACCAATCCCCCTACGGGCAGGGCAATTAACGGGTCAATGGAAATGCCGGCAAACGGACGGAGAGAAAGCAGGAAAATAGCGACCAGCGGCGCGCTAATCGCCACCAGAAAGCCGGGTCTGGCGACGGAGTCATCATGGTGAGTCACTTCATGATCGGCGACGCCCGCGCCTTTATTATTCAGCCGTTTCGCTAACAGATAGGCGATAATAAGCCCAACGATGCCCGGAACCACGCCCGCCAGCATAATAGAGGTAAGAGGAACATGAAACGCATCAGAGGCGGCAATAGCGTTCGGGTTGGGTGACATCACGTTACCCGCTTTGCCGCCGCCAACCATCGCCAGCAGAATAGCGCTTTTTGACAGGCCAGCATTACGCGCAATCGACAGCGCAATCGGCGCGACGGTAATCACCGCCACATCAATAAATACGCCGACGGCGGTCAAACATAGTGTGGCAATGGCTAATGCCAATAATGCCCGGGTTTCCCCCACTTTGCGGACAATCGTCTCAGCAATCGTATTCGCCGCCCCGGACTCAATTAATACGCCCGCCAGTACGCCTGCGGCCAGAATACGCAATACGGCATTAACGATGCCCTGCGCGCCTGACACCATCAGCGACACGGTTTGCAGAAGATCGGCGCCGCCAATCAAACCGCCGACCAGCGCGCCCGCCATCATGCCGTAGGCTGGCGACACTTTTCTTAAAATTAATACGATGGCCACAACCAATGCGGCAATGGCTCCCAGGGTGGATATCGACGTCATATACTGCGCCTCCTTTAACATGGAGCGCGCAGTATGGAAAAACCCGCCTAAAAATCCGCTGGAGCTTTCAACAAATTTCGATTCGACCTGGCAGCGGTAACTTGTCGGACGGTACAGATTCGGCCTGGAGCTCCATACCGATATAAAGCCAAAGCGTACTTTTTAACTCGTTGATTTTTATGTGTGTAATATCCTCACAGCGCTGTAAGCGATAGCGCAATGTATTCACATGAATATGCAATGCTTTGGCTGTTTGCGTCAGGTCACAATTATGTTCAAACCAGGTCCGCAGCGTCTGTTGCAATACGCCTTTCGCGTCATGTTGCGCCAGTTGCAGCCACAGACGCGATAGCTCCTGCACTTGCCAACTTTCAGACAGCCCGCTTAGCAGCGCGGGAAGCGCATGGTCATGATAAAAAATGTACTGGCTGCGCAGCTTTTGTCTTTTCGCCATCGCCTGCGTGGCTCTCGCAGTGAGCAAAGATCGGTGCAATCCCGTCTCGCCGGCAAAATAACCCCCAACCAAAATACGGCTAAAGCCCGATGATGCAGCCCATGATTTAAAAATCTGCAATTCGCCCATTTCCTGGCGGGTATTCCACTTTCCCTCTTTTAACGTGATAGGCTTAATAATGATTAATTCATTAAATTCGGTAAACGTCACCAAATGGTTGCGCGCGTGATTCTCGAAATAATCCATTACATTGCGCAGCGCTTCGCGATCCGGCTGGGAAAGTTCAATAATCAGCACCACTCTGGGAACCGCCAGATCAATGCCCAGATAGGCCGCCATAGAGCGCAACGACTCTGTTGAATTTTCTCGCAAAATCAATTGGTTGATCAGCTCTTCGCGATAGCGTTTATCCCACTGTCGCTGTTCGATCAGCACCATATGCTCGATCACCAGCTCCGCCGCCATTTTAACCAGCTCGGCATACGCGCGAACCTCCTCCGGCTCGCCGGTAATGCCGACCACGCCGATAAGCTGTTCATGAAAAGAGATGGGAAGATTAATGCCGGATCGCACGCCTTTTAGCTGATTGGCGGTAGCGGAATCAATTTCTACAATACGGTTTTCCTTCAGCGCCAGAATGGCCCCTTCGTGACGCTGGCGAAGCCGCGAAGGTTCGCCAGACGCGATAATGACGCCATGTTCATCCATGACGTTTACCGAGTAAGGAATAATTTTCATGGCTCGCTGTACAATTTGCCGCGCGGTATACCCTTTCAAGTAATGTTTTCTCAACACACTCATTCCCTGTTTCGTTATCGCTTTACATTAAAAAAGCAATCTCGCATCAATGATGTCACTTATTAACGAATTTCTCAGAAGAATGCTTAGGTTAAGTCACCAAATTTTGGCGGCTTTACAGCGAGAATTTTGTAGGTTCCGACAATAAAAATGCCGCAACACGGCGCGGCATTAAAAAAAGAGCGGCTTTCTAAGCGCTTGTCCCTCATCAGGCGTGCGCAAAATGGCGGCAGGGCACTATGATGTCGTTCACGCTTTACAACTTTTGTACAGGCCGCTCAGGATGAGGCATCTGTCACCTGACCATCCGGCCAGGCATGGACAACGGCTTTAATCAGCGTCGCCAATGGAATGGCGAAAAACACTCCCCAAAAACCCCACAGACCGCCGAAAATCACCACTGACAGAATAATCACCAGCGGATGCAAATTCACCGCTTCGGAGAAAAGTACCGGTACCAGCAAATTGCCATCCAGCGCCTGAATAATCAGATAAACGGCAAAACAGCTCCAGAATTCCGTCCCCAGGCCAAACTGAAACAGCGCGACGCCCACCACCGGAATTGTCACCACAAAGGCGCCGATATAGGGGATCAGGACCGAAAAGCCCACCAGTACCGCCAGCAGTAGCGAATAATTGAGGCCAAACAGCAAAAAGCCCAGCCAGGTCGCTACGCCCACCACCACCATCTCCAGCACTTTTCCGCGGATATAGTTGGTGATCTGCTGATTCATCTCATTCCACACCTGCCCCGCCAGCCCGCGATTACGCGGCAGCACGCGGCGCACGGCATTCAGCATCTGCTCTTTATCTTTTACCAGGAAAAAGACCATCAGCGGCACCAGCACCAGATATACCGCCAGCGTCAGTAGCCCGACTAACGAAGCCAGCGAATACTTCACCACCGAATCGCCCATGTTAAGCATCCGGGTACGCATGTTTTCCGCCATCGCATCAATAATGCCCGCATCCATCAGCGCCGGATAGCGTCGCGGCAAGGTCGCGGCAAAATCGGACAGTTTATTCAGCATACCGGGCATATCACGAATCAGGTAAATACCCTGCTGCCAGGCAATCGGCATCACCACAAACGCCATTAATAACAGAATGCCGACAAAGAGGATAAGGACAATGGAGGCTGCCCAGCGCCGGGAACAGCCAATCGCCTGCAGGCGCGCCGTCGGCCACTCCAGCAGGTAGGCCAGTACGATTGCGACCAGCAGCGGCGCTAACAGGCCGCTAAAGAAAAAGAGGATGCTAAAACCAGCCACCAGAATGACCAGCAAGGCAATCGCCTCCGGGTCGCTGAAGCGACGGCGATACCATTGCATTAACATTTCGAGCATAAAACCCTTCCCAGAACTCAACTGCGGGATTGTGATGCCGAATTGTATCGAAATGTCACAAAAAAGACTTCGCTTTTTATCGTTGATTCAGGAAACTAAAATAGTGAGTCTGTGCTCATCACAGTTACACTTATGAAGTGTCGGAGCGTGGAACGATATTTCACGACGTTGGTCAAAGGGCTATCTCAAAACAACAGGATAGAGGTTATGTTCAGGCAGTTGAAAAAAAACCTGGTGGCAACCCTCATTGCAGCATTGGCTCTCGGTCAGGTCGCGCCCGCATTTGCCGACCCTGCCGACACGCTGCCTGATATGGGAACCTCGGCAGGAAGCACGCTTTCTATCGGACAAGAGATGCAAATGGGCGACTTTTATGTGCGCCAGCTACGCGGCAGCGCGCCGTTAATCAACGATCCGCTGCTGGTGCAATACATTAACGCGCTGGGGATGCGTCTGGTCTCGCACGCCGACTCCGTCAAAACGCCCTTCCATTTTTTCTTGATCAATAATGACGAAATCAACGCGTTCGCGTTCTTTGGCGGCAATGTGGTGTTGCACTCGGCGCTTTTTCGCTACGCGGATAACGAAAGCCAGCTAGCTTCAGTCATGGCGCATGAAATCTCCCACGTGACGCAGCGCCATCTGGCGCGCGCGATGGAAGATCAAAAGCGCAGCGCGCCGCTTACCTGGGTGGGCGCGCTGGGTTCCATTTTGCTGGCCATGGCCAGCCCACAGGCCGGTATGGCGGCGCTAACCGGTACTCTGGCGGGAACGCGCCAGGGAATGATAAGTTTCACCCAGCAAAATGAGCAAGAAGCCGACCGTATTGGTATTCAGGTACTGCAACGCGCCGGATTTGACCCACAGGCGATGCCCTCTTTCCTCGAAAAACTGCTCGACCAGGCGCGTTACTCCACGCGTCCGCCTGAAATTTTGCTCACTCACCCCTTACCGGAAAGCCGCCTTGCAGATGCCCGCAACCGTGCCAACCAGATGCGCCCGGTCGTGGTGCAATCTTCCGCCGACTTCTATCTCGCCAAAGCGCGCGCCCTGGGAATGTACAATTCCGGACGTAACCAGCTCACCAGCGACCTGCTGGATCAGTGGTCTAAAGGCAACGTGCGTCAGCAACATGCGGCGCAATATGGCCGGGCGTTGCAGGCGATGGAAGCGAGCAAGTACGATGAAGCGCGCAAAACGTTGCAGCCGCTGTTAAGCGCGGAGCCGAACAATGCCTGGTATCTTGACCTCGCCACCGATATTGACCTGGGGCAGAAAAGAGCCAACGACGCGATTAATCGCCTGAAAAATGCCCGCGATCTGCGCGTTAATCCTGTGCTGCAGTTAAACCTCGCCAATGCGTACCTCCAGGGAGGCCAGCCAAAAGCGGCGGAAACCATTCTGAATCGCTACACCTTTAGCCATAAAGATGACGGTAACGGCTGGGATCTGCTTGCTCAGGCCGAAGCCGCGCTGAACAACCGCGATCAGGAGCTGGCGGCACGCGCTGAAAGTTATGCGCTGGCGGGACGACTGGATCAGGCAATTTCACTGCTCAGTAGCGCCAGCGCCCAGGCAAAACTGGGTAGCCAGCAACAGGCGCGTTACGATGCGCGTATCGACCAGCTGCGCCAGTTACAGGAACGCTTCAAGCCATACACGAAAATGTAATCGCCGTTTATTATCCGGATGGCGTCACAAGGAGAACTCATGACCGACACGATTAAAATCTACCATAACCCGCGCTGTTCGAAGAGCCGCGACACGCTGAACCTGCTGAAATCTAACGGCGTGGAACCGGAAGTGGTGCTTTATCTGGATACGCCCGCTGACGCCGCCACCGTGCGAGAACTGCTGCGTATGTTGGGCATGTCCAGCGCGCGCGAACTGATGCGCCAAAAAGAAGATCTCTATAAAACGCTTCATCTGGCGGATAGCCAGCTGAGTGAAGAGGCGTTAATCCAGGCGCTGGTTGAACACCCTAAACTGATGGAGCGCCCCATTGTGGTGGCAAATGGTCAGGCGCGCATTGGCCGACCGCCTGAGCAGGTGCTGGACATCCTCGGTTAACCGTTGAACGCCGCCGTCGCGGCGTATTACAGTTTCAGGATCTCTTTGACAAACGGGATCGTCAGTTTTCGCTGGGCAGTGATCGACGCATGATCGAGCTGATCCAGCGTCATAAACAGCGTGCGCATTTCGCGATCAAGACGTTTGAGTAAAAACCGCCCGACATCTTCCGGCAGTTCAAACCCCCGTAACCGGGCGCGCAACTGTAGCGCCTGAAGTTTGTCTTCATCGGAAAGAGGCTGGAGTTTATAGATTTGCCCCCAGTCCAGACGGGAAGCGAGATCGGGCAAGCCCAGATTTAACTGTCTTGGCGGACGATCGCCGGTGATCAATAACCGCGTCTTACCGGACTCCAGAATGCGGTTATAGAGATCAAAGATCGCCATCTCCCACAGTTCATCGCCAGCGACACATTCAATGTTATCAATACACACCAGCGAGAGGTGTTCCATACCGTCGAGCACTTCCGGCACGAACCAGGTACGTTTATCGAGCGGGACGTAGCCTACCGCATCTCCACGCTGCGACAGTTCAGCGCAGGCGGCGTGCAGCAAATGGCTGCGGCCCGCGCCTTCACGCGCCCAAAGGTAGATATATCCACTATGTTCCTGGCGCAACACGTTTTGTAACGCGGCCAGTAGAGAGGCGTTATCCCCCGGCCAGAAACTTGCGAAAGTTTCGTCGTCAGGAAGATAAAGTGGCAAAGAGAGCTGTGCCGGTGTGTTCAGAGATACCTCAACCCAGGATGACATAAAATCGCGCTGAGTTTACCACATAATTCCCTTGAGATAGAACCGGGCAGCATCGCTGCCCGGCAACCCGTTACTGATGCGGAGACTCCGCATCATTTGCCTCCAGTACCACTTCTTCCGGACGCAACAGGCTAATCAGTTTAAAAATCAGGCTCAGGCAAATCCCGACGATGGTCGCCAGCGCCATCCCTTTCAATTCTGCCGCGCCGATATGCACTTTCGCGCCGCTCACGCCGATGATCAAAATCACCGAGGTGAGGATCAGGTTTTGCGCTTTGTTGTAATCGACTTTCGATTCGATCAAGACGCGAATCCCCGACGCGCCGATAACGCCGTACAACAGCAGTGAGACGCCGCCCATCACGGGTAACGGGATAATCTGAATCGCCGCCGCCAGTTTGCCGACGCAGGAAAGCAGAATGGCGAAAATCGCCGCGCCGCCGATAACCCAGGTACTGTAAACGCGGGTGATCGCCATGACGCCAATATTTTCCCCATAGGTGGTATTCGGCGTGGAGCCGAAGAAACCGGAGACGATCGTCGACAGTCCGTTAGCGAACATCGAGCGGTGCAAACCGGGATCGCGCACCAGATCTTTTTTGACGATATTCGCCGTCACCACCAGATGACCGACATGCTCGGCGATCACGACCAACGCCGCGGGCAGAATCGTCAGGATCGCGAACCATTCAAAACGCGGCGTATAGAAGGTCGGCAGCGCAAACCAGTGTGCCTGGGCAATGGGCGTGGTATCGACCACTCCCAGCGCGAATGACAGCGCATAGCCTGCCAGCACGCCGATCAAAATCGGAATGATCGCCAGGAAACCGCGAAACAGTACGGAGCCGAACACCGTCACCGCCAGCGTGACCATGGAGATGATAATTGTTTTCGTGTCCGGCGACTGCCCTTGCGCAGGCAGCAATCCGGCCATCCCCGCCGCGACGCCAGCCAGCTCCAGACCGATGACGGCAACGATTGCGCCCATTGCCGCAGGCGGGAACATCACATCCAGCCAGCCGGTGCCCGCTTTTTTAACGATGAAAGAAACCAGACAGAACAACACGCCGCACATAATAAAACCGCCCAGCGCCACTTCATAACCCAGCGGCAACAGCAGTAGTACCGGGGAAATAAAGGCAAAGCTCGATCCGAGGTAGGCCGGAATTTTACCTTTGCAGATAAAGAGATACAGCAGCGTTCCGATACCGTTAAACAGCAGCACCGTCGCGGGGTTGATATGAAACAGAACTGGCACCAGCACGGTCGCGCCAAACATGGCGAAAAGGTGCTGTAAACTAAGCGGGATTGTCTGTAAAAGCGGCGGTCTTTCACTCACCCCGATAGCACGGCGCGTCATAGTGTTTTCCTCTAAGTGTGTTTGTTATGAGTTGTTTTATTCAAAAAAAAGCCGACTCTTAAAGTCGGCTTTTAATTATTTATTCACTTACTTGGTACCAAAAATCTTATCGCCGGCATCGCCAAGCCCCGGAATAATGTATCCGTGCTCGTTAAGCCCCTGATCGATAGAGGCGGTGTACAGTTCAACGTCCGGGTGCGCTTTTTCCAGCGCCGCAATGCCTTCCGGCGCGGCGACCAGTACCAGCACCTTAATGCTGCTACAGCCTGCTTTTTTCAGCAGGTCGATGGTCGCGATGACAGAACCGCCGGTCGCCAGCATCGGGTCGACGATCAGCGCCATGCGCTCATCAATGTTCGATACCAGTTTCTGGAAATAAGGTACTGGCTCAAGCGTCTCTTCGTTACGGTACATCCCGACTACGCTGATACGCGCACTCGGTACATTTTCCAGAACGCCTTCCATCATGCCCAGACCCGCCCGCAGAATCGGCACAACGGTAATTTTTTTACCTTTGATCTGGTCGATTTCCACCGGGCCATTCCAGCCTTCGATGGTGACTTTTTCCGTTTCCAGGTCGGCTGTCGCTTCATACGTCAGCAGGCTGCCTACTTCTGAGGCGAGTTCACGAAAGCGTTTAGTGCTAATGTCGTTTTCACGCATCAGACCCAGCTTGTGTTTGACGAGTGGGTGTTTGACTTCCACGATCTTCATACTCTTCTCCTATCCTCAGATGACTGGCAACCACAAAAAAAATCGCCGGATTATACCGCTTTTCCTCTCTGACGCAACACAATGTATGCTTGACCTGGATCAACCAAAAGCGCAGATAGCGGAAAAGTGAGTATAAATCACTCACGTTGAAACAGGCGATAAAGGCTAACAACCGTTTGAATCTTAGCAATTTTAAGGATGAATAGCCTGTCCAGGCCACCTGTCGTAAACCAAGTGCTGGATATCCTTTTCTTTTTTACCAACAGAGAAATTTTCAAGCAGCGACCGAAACCATGCCAAAAAAATCGTCCGGATATCCAGGGCGCAGACCACGCTCGCAAACGTTTGCTTTCCCTGTTAGAATTGCGCCGAATTTAACTTTTACCGCAAGAAAAAACGTGGGGAATCAGGCAGTGACCGATAAGACCTCTCTTAGCTATAAAGATGCCGGCGTCGATATTGATGCGGGTAACGCTCTGGTTGATCGAATCAAAGGCGTAGTGAAGAAAACTCGCCGCCCGGAGGTTATGGGCGGTCTGGGCGGTTTCGGTGCGCTGTGCGCGTTGCCGCAAAAATATCGTGAACCGGTACTGGTTTCCGGCACTGACGGCGTAGGCACCAAACTTCGCCTGGCGATGGACTTAAAGCGTCACGACGCTATCGGTATTGATCTGGTGGCGATGTGCGTAAACGATCTGGTCGTTCAGGGCGCGGAACCGCTGTTTTTCCTCGATTACTATGCCACGGGTAAACTGGATGTCGATACCGCCGCCAGCGTGATCAACGGTATTGCCGAAGGCTGCCTGCAATCCGGCTGCGCGCTGGTTGGCGGCGAGACGGCGGAAATGCCGGGCATGTATCACGGCGAAGATTACGATGTGGCGGGTTTCTGCGTCGGCGTAGTCGAAAAATCAGAAATCATCGACGGCTCCCGGGTTGCCGAAGGCGACGTGCTGATTGCGCTCGGCTCCAGCGGCCCGCACTCGAATGGATATTCGCTGGTGCGGAAAATTATTGACGTTAGCGGCTGCGACCCACAGACCACTCTGCTGGAAGGGAAGCCGCTGGCCGATCATCTGCTTGAACCGACCCGTATCTACGTAAAATCGGTTCTGGAACTGATTGAAAACGTCGATGTACACGCTATCGCCCACCTCACCGGCGGCGGCTTTTGGGAAAATATTCCGCGCGTTCTGCCGGAGAATACCCAGGCGGTAATTAATGAGTCGTCATGGCAGTGGCCCGCCATCTTTACCTGGCTGCAAACCGCCGGTAATGTCAGCCGACATGAAATGTACCGTACCTTTAACTGCGGCGTCGGCATGGTGATTGCGCTCTCCGCTCCGGAAGCGGACAAAGCGCTTGCTCTGCTAAACGAGAAAGGTGAAAACGCATGGAAAATCGGTATCATCAAAGCCTCTGATTCCGAACAGCGTGTGGTTATTGAATAATGAATATTGTGGTGCTGATTTCCGGCAATGGAAGCAATTTACAGGCGATTATCGATGCCTGCGAAGCGAAGAAAATTAAAGGCACCCTCAGGGCAGTATTCAGCAATAAGGCCGACGCGTTCGGCCTTGAACGCGCCAGAGAAGCAGGCATTCCGGCGCAAGCGCTGACTGCCGATCGGTTTGACAGCCGCGACGCCTTCGATCGCGAGTTGATTCGCAAGATAGACGCGTATGCGCCCGATGTGGTCGTGCTGGCCGGTTTTATGCGTATTCTGAGTCCGATGTTTGTCGCGCATTACTACGGGCGTCTGCTGAACATTCACCCTTCCCTGCTGCCAAAATATCCGGGGTTGCATACCCATCGCCAGGCGCTGGAAAACGGCGATGAGGAGCACGGTACCTCGGTGCATTTCGTGACAGACGAACTCGACGGCGGCCCGGTCATTCTCCAGGCGAAGGTGCCGGTTTTTGCCGACGACAGCGAAGATGATATCACCGCACGCGTACAAACTCAGGAACATGCGATTTATCCGCTGGTGATTGGCTGGTTTGCGCAGGGGCGTCTAAAGATGCGCGATAACGCCGCCTGGCTGGACGGGCGTCGTCTGCCGCCGCAAGGTTATGCGTCTGACGAATAATACGTCATCGAACAGGACTGCGTCTGCTTGCCGGATGGCGGCATAAATGCCTATCCGGCCTACTCTTTTCCCTTCCTTTATGCTATCAGTTTATTGTCATATTTTTCTGGCGCAGTTGGACATTAACGCGTAATGCTCGCCATAATCATCAGGCAGTGTCCCGTGAATAAAACGGAGTATAGGTAGTAATGGGTCAGGAAAAGCTATATATCGAGAAAGAACTGAGCTGGTTAGCATTTAACGAACGCGTGTTACAGGAAGCAGCGGATAAATCCAACCCGTTGATTGAGCGGATGCGGTTCCTGGGAATCTATTCTAATAACCTCGACGAGTTCTACAAAGTGCGTTTCGCTGAACTGAAACGACGCATTATTATCAGCGAAGAACAGGGTTCAAATTCTCATTCACGCCATTTGTTAGGCAAAATTCAGTCCCGCGTGTTGAAAGCAGACCAGGAGTTCGACGGCCTGTACAACGAATTACTGCTGGAAATGGCGCGTAATCAAATCTTTCTGATCAACGAGCGTCAGCTCTCGGTGAACCAACAAAGCTGGTTGCGCCACTATTTTAAGCACTATTTGCGCCAGCATATTACCCCGATTCTCATTAACCGGGAGACGGATCTTGTTCAGTTTTTAAAAGATGATTACACCTATCTGGCGGTGGAGATTATCCGCGGCGATACCATCAACTATGCGCTGCTGGAGATACCGTCCGACAAAGTCCCACGCTTCGTTAATCTGCCGCCGGAGACACCGCGCAGACGCAAGCCGATGATTCTTCTGGATAATATTCTGCGCTACTGCCTGGATGACATTTTTAAAGGGTTCTTCGACTATGACGCGCTTAATGCCTATTCGATGAAAATGACCCGCGATGCCGAATATGACCTGGTGCATGAGATGGAATCCAGTCTGATGGAGCTGATGTCTTCCAGCCTGAAGCAGCGCCTGACCGCTGAACCTGTGCGCTTTGTCTATCAACGCGATATGCCCGCAGCGCTGGTTGACGTGCTGCGGGAAAAACTGACGATCTCCCGGTATGACTCAATCGTACCCGGCGGGCGCTACCACAATTTTAAAGACTTTATTAATTTTCCGAATGTCGGTAAAGCCAACCTGGTCAATAAACCGTTACCGCGGTTACGCCATCTTTGGTTTGATAAAGAGAAGTTTCGTAACGGTTTTGACGCGATTCGTGAACGTGATGTGCTGCTCTATTATCCGTACCATACCTTCGAGCATGTACTGGAACTGCTACGCCAGGCGTCGTTTGACCCAAGCGTGCTGGCGATCAAAATCAATATTTATCGCGTAGCGAAAGACTCGCGCATTATTGACTCGATGATCCATGCCGCCCATAACGGCAAAAAAGTCACCGTGGTGGTGGAGTTGCAGGCGCGCTTCGATGAAGAGGCGAATATTCACTGGGCCAAGCGGTTAACCGAAGCGGGCGTCCATGTTATTTTCTCTGCGCCTGGGCTGAAAATTCACGCCAAACTCTTCCTCATCTCACGAAAAGAGGGCGATGACGTGGTGCGTTATGCGCATATCGGCACCGGTAACTTCAACGAAAAAACAGCGCGGCTGTATACCGATTATTCGCTGCTGACCGCCGATGCGCGCATTACCAATGAAGTGCGTCGGGTCTTTAATTTTATTGAAAACCCCTATCGCCCGGTCACTTTCGATTATTTGATGGTTTCTCCACAAAACTCACGGCGTCTGCTGTATGAGATGATCGATCGTGAAATCGCCAATGCCCAGCAAGGCTTACCGTCAGGGATTACGTTAAAGCTTAACAACCTGGTCGATAAAGGGTTGGTCGACAGGCTATACGCCGCGTCGGGTTCGGGCGTCCAGGTCAATCTGCTGGTGCGCGGTATGTGTTCTCTTATTCCGCAGCTGGAAGGCATTAGCGATAATATTCGCGCGATTAGCATCGTGGATCGCTATCTGGAACACGATCGGGTTTATATTTTCGAAAACGGCGGTGATAAGCAAGTTTGGCTCTCTTCAGCTGACTGGATGACGCGTAATATTGACTACCGTATCGAAGTCGCTACGCCTATCCTCGACCCGCGGCTTAAACAACGCGTCCTGGATATCATTGACATTCTGTTTAGCGACACGGTAAAAGCGCGTTTTATCGATAAAGAACTCAGCAACCGCTACGTGCCGCGCGGCAATCGCCGTAAAGTTCAGGCGCAGCTGGCAATTTATGACTACATCAAATCACTCGAGCAACCAGACTAACGCTATGCCAATTTACGATAAATCCCCTCGCCCGCAGGAGTTCGCTGCGGTCGATCTCGGCTCAAACAGCTTTCATATGGTCATTGCCCGCGTGGTTGACGGCGCAATGCAGATTATCGGGCGCTTAAAACAGCGCGTCCATCTGGCGGACGGGCTGGGCGCGGATAACAAACTCAGCGAAGAAGCCATGGAACGGGGGCTTAGCTGTCTGTCGCTGTTTGCTGAACGCTTACAAGGTTTCTCCCCTTCCAGCGTCTGTATCGTAGGCACCCATACGTTACGTCAGGCGCAAAATGCCGCTGATTTTCTCAAACGCGCGGAAAAGGTTATTCCCTACCCGATAGAGATTATTTCCGGTAACGAAGAAGCGCGCCTGATTTTTATGGGCGTAGAACATACGCAGCCGGAAAAAGGCCGCAAGCTGGTGATCGATATCGGCGGCGGGTCAACAGAGCTGGTCATTGGCGAAAACTTCGAACCCAAGCTGGTTGAAAGCCGTCGTATGGGCTGCGTGAGCTTCGCGCAGCTCTACTTTCCCGGCGGCGTTATCAATAAAGAAAACTTCCAGCGCGCCCGAATGGCGGCGGCGCAAAAACTGGAAACCTTAACCTGGCAGTATCGTATTCAGGGTTGGAACGTGGCGATGGGAGCTTCCGGTACGATTAAGGCCGCTCATGAAGTTCTCCTGGCGCTGGGTGAGAAAGATGGCTTCATTACGCCGGAGCGCCTCGATAAACTGAAGTCAGAAGTGTTGAAGCACCGCTCCTTTAATGCGCTCAGCCTGCCGGGTCTGTCTGAAGAACGAAAAGCGGTCTTTGTGCCGGGCCTGGCGATTCTGTGCGGCGTTTTTGATGCTCTGGCTATCCGCGAGCTTCGCCTTTCCGACGGCGCGTTGCGCGAAGGCGTGCTGTATGAAATGGAAGGCCGCTTCCGCCATCAGGATGTTCGCAGCCGTACCGCAAAAAGTCTGGCCAATCAATACAACATTGACAGAGAACAGGCCAGACGCGTGCTGGAAACCACCATGCAAATGTACGAGCAGTGGCAGGCCCAGCAGCCAAAACTGGCGCATCCGCAGCTTGAAGCGTTGCTCCGCTGGGCGGCAATGCTGCATGAGGTTGGACTGAATATTAATCACAGCGGTTTACATCGCCATTCGGCTTATATTCTGCAACACAGCGATTTGCCCGGCTTTAATCAGGAGCAGCAAATGATGATGGCGACGCTGGTGCGTTATCATCGTAAAGCCATAAAACTGGATGATATGCCCCGCTTTACGCTGTTTAAGAAAAAACAGTATCTGCCGTTAATTCAGCTACTTCGGCTGGGCGTATTACTGAACAACCAGCGGCAGGCGACCACCACGCCGCCGACGCTGCGGCTAACGACCGATGACAGCCACTGGACGTTATGTTTTCCGCATGACTGGTTCAGCCAGAATGCGCTGGTACTGCTTGATCTGGAAAAAGAACAGCAGTACTGGGAAGCGGTAACTGGCTGGCGTCTCAATATTGAGGAAGAAAGCTCGCCGGAGATCGCCGCGTAAATTGTGGATCAGACGCCGCGCTGCGGCGTCTGCCTTTACTGAATCTCAGATAATAGCTGCGGCTCGCCAATTAAATATCCCTGAAGATAGTCGATCCCCAACGACAGCACGACGCTTCGTATTTCTTCGCTCTCGACATACTCCGCGACGACCTGCATTTTTTTCATTCGCGCTAAATGACAAATAGAAGCCACGATCTGATAATCGAGACTGTTTGACACTATATTGCGAATAAAACTGCCGTCAATTTTAAGAATATCGGCGTTAACGTTTTTCAGCCGCGCATAGCTGGCGTAGCCTGTACCGAAATCATCAATCGCTATCTGACAGCCAAACTGCTGTAGCTGTCCCAGCGTCAACTGCGCCTGCTCAGCATTGGTGAGAGAGTTGCTTTCCGTTACCTCAAAAACCAGTTGCCAGGGTTCAACCTGATATTGTTTAAGCAACTGCTTAACTTCTGCAGGAAAACGGGCGCGGCATACCGATGTTGGCGACAGATTAATGGCAAAACGATGCGCGGGCATATATTCCCGGCTGGCCGCCATAAACCGCAGCGTGTTTTCAATCACCCAGAGATCGATAGCGGAAGACAAACCAAACTCATGCGCCACGGGTAAAAAATTGTCCGGGTTGATAACGTCGCCGTTGTCATCCCTGAGTCGCAGTAAAATTTCATGGTAAACGTCCCCACGAACACCGAAAATAGGCTGCGCCATCAGGAAAAAATGATCGTGCTCCAACGCCTGTTGCAGGCGATTCATCATCGCAATTCTGCCCTTCAAATCGCGCTGCAGGTGCATTGCGCCGCGCCGCTGTAAATCCTCCGGCGCGTTAGTCGTCAACGAAAGATCGGAACTAGTGCTTAATTCGCCCAACAGCAGATAAAGGTGGCTAACCGGAGAACGCACGCAGCAGTAGCTCACGCCGACAGGCGGCTGTAGCGGCAGTCCGTCCCAGATAAACCGAAACTGCTTAATATGTTTATCCAGCGCTTCAATACGCTGCTGATGCGCCTCTGTATTAAGACGCAGCACCAGGTCGTGCCCTGACATCTGGTAGACGCACTCATTTGAGGCCAGCATCGGCGTAATCCAGTGAGAGAGCTTTTGCTTATACTGGATGCGTAGCATGACGCCATAATTTTTACCCAATAGCTCCAGACCCGGCACGTGTAAAAAACAGATCGTAGACCAGGGCGCATTTTGGAGCGCGCGGTTTAACGCACGTAAATTGGGAAGATGTACAACCGGGTCAAGATAGGCCAGCCGCCGTGCGCGACCACTCACTACGCGCTGGCGCGTGGCCAGCACAGACATATAATTAACAATAAAAGAAAAAACCAGATAGCTCGAAGAGGTAATCGCTAATTGCGTATCATAACCTGAATACCAGGGCATATAACGCTGATAATAATGAATTGACGTAATTAGCACGACGGCCCAGATAATTGAAATAAACTTATAGCCATAGCGCATCGCGCCCCACAGCATGACCGGCAATAATAACGAAAGCGTATAGTTGGTACTAAATATTGAACTATTATCAGTCAATGGCATACACAGTATAAACATTAGTGTAGTCAATACGGCCAGCCAAATAACGATCTCTTTTTTAGTGACCTTGCTATCAATCTGTAGCTTTAATTGCTGATAATACCCGCGCAGGTGCAGCGGATTGCGGAGAGTACGAATAATAAAATAGCACAATGGCACGCCGATAAGGTTACCGACCAGTAACGCCTGGTAATTAATCAGCGTGTTGATATTAAAGGGCATTACCCCCATCAGGCTGGCTTTACTTTCGTACATGCCAACAAAAGCGGCAAACTGGTAGATGACCAGAAATAATGTTGCTGAACAAAATACCTGCCAGAACATTCGTTGAAACAACAGGTGGGCGTCGCCGTGGGAAACATTATTTCGCCGGGGGGAAAAGACACGATAACCGCCCCAACTTAGCACGATAGTAATGATAAAGTGCATTGTCACAGAAAGGGTTTCATACAGACCTGTCTGCGGGTATCTGCGCCAGAAGATAGCAAGCACAATGCCCGGCATTGCTGCCCAGCCGAAAAAGAGCATCAGGCTAAGCATAAAAGCTAACGGCAGGTAAAAAAGAACCACATTTCCAGTGCTGGTAAGCGCATAAGTATTTGCGCTACTTAAAACAGGTAGTAAAATCGAAGGGAGAATGAGCGGTAGTCCCCACCATTTATCTCTGATATTTATATAAGTTTTATTTAGTTTCATAGATGCTCAGCAGAACCCCCCAATCCCAAAGGGGCGTTAACAGACAGGCATCCCACCTGACTTTAAATTGATGATGCGATATACATCACACGATAGTCATCGATTGTAATTATTAAACAAAAGTAACATTTGATTTAAGT
This sequence comes from Salmonella sp. JXY0409-18, assembly GCF_020268625.1. Taxonomy (NCBI): domain Bacteria; kingdom Pseudomonadati; phylum Pseudomonadota; class Gammaproteobacteria; order Enterobacterales; family Enterobacteriaceae; genus Salmonella; species Salmonella sp. JXY0409-18. The sequence goes on along the minus strand of NZ_CP084216.1, from coordinate 1,301,521 downwards.
CAATTATTACCTTTCTCCTGCAGCCTTTATTCGTCTTTTTATTCTTTGTTATCATTAATTTATTATTAATGTAAATACTAAAATTATCTTCCATAACAATATAAGATAAATCAACTGACGCAATTTTACATTAAGAGGAATTGACCATCGGTTCGCAGTATGCCTTAATGTAGAGTGAACGCAGGCTTGTTACGTTCTTCGCCTTGATAATACCCTTGAAGAACCCAGCCTGATCCCGCCCATACCGCTGGGCCAACGTTAAGGAACCCTTTGTGAGTCAGGCCAACAGTATGCGAAAACGACATCGATTTAACACTCGCATGACCCGTATCGTACTGCTTATCAGTTTTCTCTTCTTCTTTGGACGTTTCGTCTACTCTTCTATCGGCGCCTGGCAGCACCATCAGGATAAAAAAGAAGCGCAACAGTCATCGCTTTCTGTCACCACGCCGGGACAACGTTAAGCTGTTATCCGTTAAAAAGCCCGCGCAAGAAAAAGAAGCTTTAGCGTTGACGCAAAAAGACAATCCCACTCAATGGGTTCAGGCCATGATCAGACGCTTAAAGAGCAACCGCGGGATATCCTGCCTGGGTGATAAGATCATATGCGCGGTTACTAAGATTCCCTTGACCGAATACTAAACCCGATAGCCTTCAGCGTGGTTAAACTCCCGGTAGCTGGCACAGCCAATTTTCAGCAGTTCAGGGCAACCAGTTCTACCTACGAGGGGTAAACCTCGTGGGACAACTCCAGTAACATCAATTGCTTCTAAGTACATCAGTAATTGGTTGAACTATAAACTGCCACCTGGGATCAGATTACCAACGTTGACAGGCAAAACCATCAACTCATTACAGCTAAGCTCAACGAATAATTTAGGTCGTTTCGTTGGTCGTAATGTACCCTAGCTCGGTTGGGTTATGACATTCACTACGATTTATGATATCCAGCGTGATATTAAAGATACATTTAATCGTGTGGCGGTTCCTAAAGATCGCATTCAGTGGACGTACTTCTAATGAGAGATATTGAGAAAGAAATTATCGATTTTATCGATCAGAAATATAACACTAAAAAGTACTTTCTCTGTGGGCCAAAGCGAACCATCACGCTTGATACCAGTATTAGGGATGATCTTAAACTCGTTTTTGAAGATAGTGAAGAACTTCTACAAGAGTACTTCAAGCGTTGGAATATAGATCCAGAAGGATTTGACATACTCAACTATCTGAATCCAGAGTACTTTGGAAGTAAAGAGACTGATCCGCGTAAGCCACTAACGGTTGGTATGCTCGTTGAAAGTGCTAAAGCTGGACGTTGGTTATATAGTTGAAGAATAAAGTTACTATATTTTAAATGCCCCTTATTTGGGTTGTATAGCCACGGATAACCAGGGCACTTCTGAGTCGTTGGTAGATCTTTTTCTTTATCCGTTCACGCTTCAGTAGCTGGAAAAAGCTTTCTGCAACCGCATTGTCATGACAGTTGCCACGACGGCTCATACTGCCCTCCAGTCCGTGCGATTTCAGCCATTCATAGCGGGTGTACTGACTACCCGGATCAGAATGAACCAGCACCTGTTTTTGGGGATGGCGTCGCCACACGGCCATCAGAAGCGCATTCAGAACAATGTCTTTTGTCATTCGTGGTTGCATTGACCAACCGATAACTTTGCGCGAGAACAAATCAACGACCACGGCAAGATACAACCAACCTTCGTGGGTTCGTAATTACGTCAAATTTACCGCCAGAAGCTGTGCACTACACAGAAAACTCATCTATGCACATAAATAAAAACCCTCTGCAAAAACAGAGGGTTAAATTTCCTTTTACCTGTTCATGAAAACACAGGAAGGGTTATCGGCTTATTCCCACTCAATGGTAGCCGGTGGTTTACCGCTAATGTCATACACCACACGGGAAATCCCGTTGACTTCATTGATAATGCGGTTGGAAACACGACCCAGGAAGTCATACGGCAGATGTGCCCAGTGCGCGGTCATAAAGTCGATGGTTTCGACGGCACGCAGAGAGACCACCCAATCGTACTTACGACCATCGCCCATGACGCCTACGGAACGGACCGGCAGGAAGACGGTGAACGCCTGACTAACTTTGTCGTACAGATCCGCTTTGCGCAGTTCTTCAATGAAGATAGCGTCCGCACGGCGCAGCAGGTCGCAGTACTCTTTCTTCACTTCGCCCAGTACGCGTACGCCGAGGCCCGGACCCGGGAACGGATGACGGTACAGCATGTCGTACGGCAGGCCCAGCTCCAGACCAATCTTACGCACTTCGTCTTTGAACAGCTCTTTCAGCGGTTCAACCAGCCCCATCTTCATCTCTTTCGGCAAGCCGCCGACATTGTGGTGAGATTTGATGACGTGCGCTTTACCGGTTGCAGACGCCGCAGATTCGATAACGTCAGGGTAGATAGTCCCCTGCGCCAGCCATTTCACGTCTTCCAGTTTGAGCGCTTCTTCATCGAACACTTCCACAAAAACGCGACCGATGATCTTACGCTTGGCTTCCGGATCGTTCTCACCAGCCAACGCGGACAGGAAACGCTCTTCCGCCGGAACGTGAACGATATTCAGGCCAAAATGGTCGCCAAACATGTCCATCACCTGCTCGGCTTCGTTGAGGCGCAGCAGGCCGTTATCGACGAATACACAAGTCAGGTTTTTACCGATCGCGCGGTGCAGCAGCATGGCGGTGACGGAAGAATCCACGCCGCCGGAGAGACCGAGGATTACTTTGTCGTCGCCCACCTGCTCGCGAATGCGCGCCACGGCGTCGTCGATGATCTTCGCCGGCGTCCACAGGGCTTCACACTGGCAGATATCACGCACAAAACGCTCCAGCATACGCATACCCTGGCGGGTGTGAGTCACTTCCGGGTGGAACTGTACGCCGTAGAAGCGTTTTTCTTCGTTGGCCATAATGGCGAACGGACAGCTCTCGGTGCTGGCGACGGTCACGAAGTCGGACGGAATCGCCGTCACTTTATCGCCGTGGCTCATCCACACGTCTAGCAGCGGTTTGCCGTCGGCGGTCAGGGAATCTTCAATACCGCGAACCAGCGCGCTGTCGGTCAATACTTCGACCTGCGCGTAACCAAATTCACGCTCATTAGAACCTTCTACATGACCACCAAGCTGCATCGCCATGGTCTGCATCCCGTAGCAGACGCCAAATACCGGCACGCCTGCTTCAAAGACATACTGCGGCGCGCGCGGGCTGTTTTCTTCGGTGGTGCTTTCCGGGCCGCCGGAAAGAATAATGCCGCTTGGGTTGAAGTCACGAATTTGTGCTTCTGTCACATCCCACGCCCATAGTTCGCAGTAAACGCCCAACTCACGCACGCGGCGTGCAACCAGTTGAGTGTACTGAGAACCGAAGTCCAGAATGAGGATGCGATGCTTATGAATGTTTTCCGTCATTGACGCTTATTCCGAGGCAAGTGAAACAGATTAAATAAATCGCCCGACACGAAGGTCGGGCGAAGAAAATCAGGAGCCCAGACGGTAGTTCGGGGACTCTTTGGTGATGGTCACGTCGTGAACGTGGCTTTCCTGGATACCCGCACCGCTGATACGCACAAACTCCGCTTTAGTACGCAGTTCGTCGATGGTAGCACAACCGGTCAGCCCCATACAGGAGCGCAGGCCGCCCATCTGCTGGTGAATGATCTCTTTCAGGCGACCTTTATAGGCTACGCGGCCTTCGATACCTTCCGGCACCAGTTTGTCGGCGGCGTTGTCGCTCTGGAAGTAACGGTCGGAGGAACCTTTGGACATCGCGCCCAGAGAACCCATACCGCGGTAGGATTTGTACGAACGGCCCTGGTAGAGTTCGATTTCGCCCGGGGATTCTTCGGTACCGGCCAGCATAGAGCCCACCATGACAGCGCTCGCGCCTGCGGCGATGGCTTTGGCGATATCGCCGGAGAAACGGATACCGCCGTCAGCGATAACCGGAATCCCGGTGCCTTCCAGCGCTTCAACTGCGTCAGAAACAGCGGTGATTTGCGGAACGCCCACGCCAGTCACGATACGAGTGGTACAGATGGAACCCGGGCCGATACCCACTTTCACCGCGCTGCAACCGGCTTCCGCCAGTGCGCGAGCGCCTGCGCCCGTCGCGACGTTGCCGCCGATGATTTGCAGGTCAGGATATTTAGCTCGCGTCTCACGGATACGTTGCAACACGCCTTCTGAATGACCGTGAGAGGAGTCGATCAGCAGTACGTCAACGCCTGCCGCCACCAGCGCGTCAACGCGCTCTTCGTTGCCCGCGCCTGCGCCAACCGCCGCGCCGACACGTAAACGGCCCTGCTCATCTTTGCAGGAGTTTGGTTTACGTTCCGCTTTCTGGAAATCTTTTACGGTAATCATGCCAAGCAGATGGAAGTTATCATCAACGACCAGCGCTTTTTCAACGCGTTTTTCGTGCATTTTTGCCAGCACGACTTCACGGGCTTCGCCTTCACGAACGGTCACCAGACGCTCTTTCGGCGTCATGTAAACACTCACCGGCTGGTTCAGGTCAGTCACAAAACGCACGTCACGACCGGTGATGATACCCACCAGCTCGTTATCTTCAGTCACCACCGGATAGCCCGCGAAGCCATTACGCTCGGTCAGGGCTTTCACTTCATGCAACGTGGTGGTTGGCAGGACGGTCTGCGGGTCGGTCACTACGCCGGACTCGTGTTTCTTCACGCGGCGAACTTCTTCCGCCTGGCGCTCGATGGACATGTTTTTGTGGATAAAACCAATGCCGCCTTCCTGGGCCAGGGCAATTGCCAGGCGCGCTTCCGTCACGGTGTCCATCGCCGCAGAAAGCATAGGAATATTCAGACGAATGGTTTTCGTCAACTGCGTGCTGAGATCGGCAGTATTCGGCAAAACGGTGGAGTGAGCGGGAACAAGGAGGACGTCGTCAAACGTCAGGGCTTCTTTAGCGATACGTAGCATGGGCAATATCTCACCTGGGAGGTTAATAAATATTGCCGCGGCATTATACAGAACGTAATCGGTTGCATCTACATTTTTTTGCAAATAGTGCTTGCGATCCCCCGTGAGCAGGTTACTATCGATTGAATAACCTGCTGATTTAGAATTTGATCCCGCTCACATGTTATCCTCTCAAACTTCCTCAATTTTTACCGTAAGCCGCCTTAACCAGACGGTTCGTCTGCTGTTGGAACAGGAGATGGGACAGGTATGGATCAGCGGCGAGATTTCTAATTTCACGCAGCCTGCGTCGGGCCACTGGTACTTTACGCTCAAAGACGATACCGCTCAGGTGCGCTGTGCGATGTTCCGTAACAGCAACCGCCGGGTGACGTTCCGCCCGCAGCACGGGCAGCAGGTGTTAGTCCGCGCCAATATCACGCTGTACGAGCCGCGCGGCGATTATCAAATCATCGCCGAAAGTATGCAGCCCGCGGGCGAAGGCTTGTTGCAGCAGAAATATGAGCAGCTAAAAGCCAAACTGCAGGCCGAAGGCTTGTTCGATCAGCAGCATAAACAGCAGTTGCCCTCCCCGGCCCACTGCGTTGGGGTGATCACTTCGAAAACCGGCGCGGCGCTGCACGATATTCTCCACGTGCTAAAGCGTCGTGACCCATCCCTGCCCGTTATTATCTATCCAACCGCAGTCCAGGGCGACGACGCGCCGGGGCAGATCGTTCGTGCTATCGAACTGGCGAACGCGCGCGGCGAATGTGATGTACTGATCGTCGGACGCGGCGGCGGTTCGCTGGAAGATTTGTGGAGTTTTAACGACGAACGCGTGGCGCGGGCGATTTTTGCCAGCCGTATTCCGGTGGTCAGCGCCGTCGGTCACGAAACGGACGTGACGATAGCTGATTTTGTCGCCGACCTGCGCGCGCCGACGCCATCAGCAGCGGCAGAAATTGTCAGCCGCAACCAGCAGGAGTTGTTGCGTCAGATTCAGTCCGCCCAGCAGCGCCTGGGCATGGCGATGGACTACTACCTCGCCAACCGCAGCCGTCGTTTCACGCAGATTTTTCACCGTCTGCAACAGCAACATCCGCAACTGCGTCTGGCCCGCCAGCAAACCGCGCTGGAACGTTTACGCCAACGGATGGGATTTGCGCTTGAGGCCAGAATTAAGCAGGCCACTCAGCGCCAACAGCGCGTAAGTCAACGCCTGAGCCAGCAAAATCCGCAGCCGCGCATTCACCGTGCGCAGTCGCGCATCCAACAGCTGGAATATCGTCTGACGGAGAATATCCGCTCACGGTTAAGCGAACAGCGCGAACGCTTTGGCAACGCGGTCACGCATCTGGAGGCGGTCAGCCCGTTAGCCACGCTGGCGCGCGGCTATACGGTTTCGACGACAACGGACGGCAAAGTGCTGAAAAAGATCAAACAGGTCAAAGCAGGCGATATCATGACCACGAGACTGGAGGACGGCTGGCTTGAAAGTGAAGTCAAATCCGTCACGCCGGGCACGTAATCCAACATTCCCCCACCCTTTGCAGCGCGATGTTGGGGTTCGACTTCGCCTCAGCCAACCTACGCGCCACATTGGATAAGGTGTAGCCATAATCTGACGATCAATCGGTTTGTCATTCGCCTCAAAACCGGGCAGGGAACGCCCGCCCGGTTTTGTCTAACTTACCAGTTATAGCGCAGATTGAGGCTACCGTTCAGATCGCCAAAATCATTGCTGCCAGTCTGCCCGGCAACCTGAGCGCGAACGCTCCACTGCTTATCGATATCTGCCTGCAGACCTACTTTCAGCTCCGCACGGTTAGCCGGAAGATCCTGTTTCACCGTAGCATCATCAAACGATACCGACACATCATCGCTGGTGTGCAGCCAGTTAGCTTCAGCAAACGGCTGGATAACCGTACGACTGCCCTTGTACAGCTTGCCGTCAACTCGCAGACCCAGGCGCGTTGTCCAACTGTCACTATCCTGACCGTCGATCCGGGTGCCGTAGTTATCCTTCACGCTATCCGCTGAGTAATTCTGCCAGACAACCTGCGCCTGCGGCGTCAGACTGACAGTATTGCCGTTACTCAGCGCAATATCGTAGCGATAACCGGTTTCCAGCGAGACAGCGTTAGCGGTTGAATCGTAAGATTCAGAACCCGCATCACCGCTCTCTACGCTGTTGTTGTAGAAACCATATTGGTACCAGCTGTCGACATACGCGCCGCTATGCGTTTGGGCATCGGCAAACCAGGTGGCATAGACGCCAAGGTTGTAGCCGTCTACGTTGCTGCTGCTGGTGAACTGGCTACCGTCCGCGCCACGGTTACCGGTGCTGTCGGTATCGGCGTTGATGTAGCTCGCCATGACGCCAACGGTAACGCTCTGCTGGCCGTTGCCCCAGGCCAGAATGTCGCCGCCTAACTGGAACTGGGAGTAGTTGCTGTCCATATCGATATTGCCGCTGACAGCCTCGGATTCCGCTTTACCCGCTTTGAAGCGCGCCCATACGCTACCATCGGCGTTACGATACTGGCTACCCTCGCGGTCATAGAGGGTCTGCATTTGCAGGTTGCGCGCCATCCACTGGTTGCCCATGTACGCGCCGATATCCGCACGGTACTGCGGTGCGACATCGCCGCCATCGTCCGGAGGCGTGACATTACCGCCATCGTCGCCGTCGTCCGAAGGCGTGACATCACTGTCATCATCTGGAGGCGTGACATCACTGCCGCTGTCGTCATCATCAGACTGTGCTTTTGACGCCAGATACCAGTCGTTGTCACTTTCATTCCAGTACAGACGGTAGGTATACAGACTGGCGTTAACTTCATTTTTTAACACAAACGCATCGCTTGTCGATGTGCCGCCAACATCCACCACTTCGATACCGTTAGTGGTCTGCGCCCCATTGCCGATGCCGTTGATGTACAGATCGGTGGTGCCGGAGGCATCGCCGGTAATGACTAACTTATCGGTCGCCGAATCATCGTCGCCCAGGACGGTATTCAGGTAAAGCGAGCCGCCGTTGCCGGTGTAATCGCCATCGACATAAAGCGTATTGCCTGGCGTGCTGGAGGAGCTGCCGCTGGCGAGCGTCCCCATGTTGATCAGATCGCCATTGAGGGTGAAGATGGCGCCAGTTTCCTCGCTGTCGCCGAAGACCAGCGTCCCTTCGTTGGTCACCTTACCGTTAACGGTCGTACCGTTGCTGCCGCCGAAGGTCGCCCCGGAGGCGACGTTCACCGCCTGCTGGCTGCCCATTTCGCCAATCGTACCGTCCCCGGACAGCCACAGTGTGCCTTCCTGTACGTTGGTATCGCCGCTATAGGTATTCGCGCCGCTCAGCGTCAGTTTACCCGCGCCCAGTTTGGTCAGCGATTTACCGTCCCAGTCGCCGTTGCCGGTTTTATCGCCCAGTACGCTGGTGACTTCAAAACTGTCGCCTGCGCCCAGGGTAAACGTGCCATGTGCTGGCGTCGCTGACGTGGCGGTCGCATTCCAGCTCAGCCCTTCGGTAAGCAGATATTCTGACGCATCTTCAGGATTGATTGTCCCGGTTACGGTCAGATAGTCCGGCTTGTCAGTAAGGTTCATCGTCAGGCTGGTAAAGTCGCCGCTGATATCGCTGTCCATATCCATCAGTTTAAAGGACTGGAACTCCGCGTCGGAGGCGCGCGCTTGCAGGCTGGCGTCGCTGACGACCAGATCGCCGCCAAGCGTGGCGCTGCCGCCGGTAATCAGCGGTTGCACTGAGTCACTATTCAGCTCAACGTTCAGCGTACTGCCATCTTGCTGAATTAACGCGCTGTCGCCGAGATCCAACGAGGTGCCGAGCGCCAGTTGGGTCGTCGCGCCGCTATGAGTGGTGATGCCGCCCACCGCGCTGACTTCACCATCTGCGTCCAGCACCAGCGTGGCGTTATTGTCGACCAGGCCGGTGCCCAGCGCCGTCGTACTGGCGGCGACCAGCGTACCTTCATTGATGGTGGTGCCGCCGCTGTAGTCGTTGTCGCCGGAGAGGATCAGCGTGCCTGCGTCTTCTTTGGTCAGCGATTTACCGTCCCATGTGCTATTCGGATCAAGCGTGTCGTCAACGTCTGTCAGATTAGCCGCAACGTTAAAGCTGCCGTCAGGGTCGCTAAGGGTAAAGGTACCGTGAGCGTCGGTAGAAGCGTTGTCTCTGTCCGCATACCAGGAGAGGGAGGCCGTCAGATCATAGTGGGTGTTGTCTGCTTCGTCGACTTTTCCGTCGATAGTCAGGAAGTCAACATCTTCTCTGTTCATTCCCGCGACGGTCAGATTGTCGAAATCGCTCGTAATGGCGCTGTCGCTGTCAATCAGCGTGTAGGTGTATACCTCAGGCGTCCAGCTGTCTGTAACGCTGCCGATGCCGGTGACGTTCAGCGTGCCACCCAGCGTGACGCTGTCGGCGGTAATGGTGCTTTCACCGTTGGCCTTACTGAGGTCAATATTCAGCGTACTATCGGCTTGCTGAGTCAGCGAGTCGACGTTGAGCGTCGTACCTTTGGCCAGCTCAGTCGTTGCTCCAGACTGGGTTGTGACATTCGCAAGGTTGAATTCGCCCTCCGCGTCCAGCTTCAGCGTACCCGTGTTATCGACATCACCGCCGCCCAGCGCGTTAACGTTGGTGGCAATCAGCACACCGTCGTCAATAGTGGTGCCGCCGGAGTAAGTGTTATCGCCGCTTAACGTCAGCTCGCCCGTACCGGTTTTCACCAGCGAACCGGTGCCGGAAAGCGTATTTTCCAGTTCGCCTTCGCCGACCTGAAGCACGCCGCTGTTGGCAATAGCACCAGTGCCCAGCGAATCGGCATGGTCAGCCGTCAGCGTACCGCCAGTTATGGTGGTGCCGCCGGAGTAAGTGTTATCGCCGATCACGATCAGCTCATCGTTACCGGTTTTGACAATTTTGCCCCCGCCGGTCACGTTGTTATCCAGCGTGCCCTGGCTCAGCGCAAGCGTTGCGCTTTCTGCAATCGTCACATTGCCAGTACCGAGCGAGGCGGCGTCTTTGGCGGCCAGAATGCCGCCGTCAATTTCAGTGTCGCCGTAGTCGTTGCCAGTGTTGCTGAGGATCAGCGTGCCGTCGCCCTGTTTGGTTAGCTTGCTGCCATCCCAGTTGGAGGTCGCCGTGGTTTCATCCAGTTCGCTGGTGACGGTAAAGGTACTGCCTGCATCAACGGTAAAAGTGCCATGCGCAGCGCGCGCAGAATTTGCGCCCGCGTACCAACTCAAGCCCGTAGACAACTCGTAGTTGGTATTATCATTCGCATCAACGCCCGCGTTGATCGTAAGGTAATCCGGCATAGCGGAGGTGTCGGCATCCAGCGTTACGCTGTCAAAATCGGTAGTGATCGCAGTTTGCGAATCAATCAGCGTGAACGATCCTAAGTGTTCGTCGGTTTCGGGCGCGACAAAGGTGGCCGTTGAGCTAAGGCTCAGCGTCCCGTCCAACGTGACGTTGGCGGCTTTGATAATTGGCGAGCTGTTGGCGGTATCCAGCGTCGCGTTTATCTGGCTGCCGTTCTGCAAGGTCAGGGTATTGTCCACCGTCAGCAGCGTACCTGTCGAACCGCTCGCGTTGCCCAGCGTAATGCCGCCGTCGTTGGTCAGGTTGCCGACGGTTGACGGGTCGGTCATGTTCCACTGGCTGGTTTCGTCAAGCGTCAATGAACTGTTCAGGCCGTTGACGCTCCCTTGCAGTGAGGATTTTTCGGCCAGCGACAAGGACGATACTGTGCTCCCCGCGTCAATGTTGCCATTCAGCGTTGTGTTGTTGGCCTCTACGGTTGCCGCATTATCCAGTTTAATAGCCGTTGAGCCAGTCAATGTGCTGTCGGTTAATGTAATGGGCTTTTCTATCACCGTGTTTTTATCAACGTGCAGCGCGGCGGCGTCGTCTGAGGTCACGTCCGCATTGTTGACCGTCAGCCCGGAGTTATTGCTGTAAAAACTGCTGCCCCCCGTGGTCATCAAAATGCCATCGCCTTTGGCGATGATGGTGGCGCCGTCAATGTTGACGGAAGATTTAGCGCTTTTAATGCCGATATCTTCGGACGTAATGACCATCGAGTTTTTATTATCGCCGGAAATGGTTACCGTTGAGGCATTACCAGCCTCAATGGCTGCGCCTTTGGCATTATCGTGCGTGATGGTTGAGTTCTTGATATCAAGAATACCCTGGTTGGAGGCAATAACCGTACTTTTCGTGCCCGTAGAACTCACCGTACTATTGGCCACATACAGAAAGGCGTTGCTTGTCGTGTTACCAGCCACGCTCAATTGACCATTCGTCAGCGTAACTTCGCTTCCGTCCTTTATTTTCAGCGTGCTGCCCTCGCCAACCGATATGTTGCTAGTGGTTTCCGCTGTTGCTGTTACCTTGATATCGCTCAATGTCGCTTGTGACTCGCCGCTGAGCGTCATGATGCCGTAATTGCCTTTGACCTGGAGGGTCCCTCCCGTTAGCGTTATGCTGCTCTGTCCGGTGAGTTCGATACCAGTACTATAGTTTCCTGTCGTTGAGATTTCTGCGTTGGTGAGATTAAGCACCGCGCCGCTGGCGAGCTTAATCGCCGTGGCGATTGCGTAGCTACCGTCCGGGAGGAGATCTCCGCCGCCGTCCGTCTCAATCACAACGCCTGTGCCTGTGCCTGAGGTTGGCTGCCATCCCCCCTTAGCCGTTGCCAAACCTTCCAGATACAGTGCCGTACCCTGGCCGGTACCTGAATAAGAAATTGGCGACGTTTCTGCGTTCAGGTCATGGTCGGTTCCGTCAATGTAGGACACCGGATTATCGGCCATAGCCAGCGGACTGGCGAACCCAAGCGCGGCAACAATTGCGAAGGCCAGCGCATTGTGTTTTGCACTAATTGCCCATCCTGACTCAGGCTTTTCAATAGAAGGGGAGACTTCATTAGAGTGTGCCTGTATTTTAACTTTGCTGTGGCCTCGCGCCAGTTCTGAAGCCACGACATACATATTTCGCACGGCGCTCCAGACGATACTGTAGGTCCTGTTCAATTTTTAAATTTCCTTTTAATAACGTTCACGAAGCAAACTTGATTTTGATTGGCTGTAAATAGCTTTTAAATGGTGTATATAAATGAGATAAATAATAAATAACAAAAATATAGTTCCATGAATGATTGCAATCATCTGTAACAATATATTATCAAAGACAGATTATTAACTAATTTCAAGGTCTATTTCAATGCCAGGTCAACTTTTGATTAATTTATAATTGTTCTAAACATATCTATCCATTTTATAAATATTTATATTATGAATGATATTTAATGGTTTCATATATTGAGATAAATAGATGCGTGAGGAAAAAGGTGTGATTATCATGCGACACCTGGTGTTATTGTAAATATACTCGTCATACTTCAAGTTGCATGTGCTGCGGCTGCGTTCCTGCAACTCGAATTATTTAGAGTATATAGGTAGCGCCAGATGCCGGGTTGCAGAAGCGAGACGGCGCTTTTACACACTCGCGGCAAACGGTGGTGACTCCAATTAGCAGAACATATACTTTTCAATGAATGCGTCGATTACTTTTTCATGAAGCTCAATGGAACGTGAAAAGCAGATTTTTTTCGTGCCAGACGCTTAATACGTTAATCCACGCACGTCGCATAACCTGCTGAACTTGCCGGCTTAATGGCGCAGTTTTGACTCCTGGTATTCTCATCCACGCCGCAATACATGCCGCCGCTCGAGGTTGATTTAGATAAATAGGGGTAGCCCTGCGTCGGCCAGCCTAACGAGCTAATGGAATGATACAGCGTCAACAGGTCGTTATTATCCGGTGCTTTGCTAAGGCTACCGCACTGTTTGGCAATATCCCATTTAGTGTTGTCCACCGTATGCGCCATCGCCCAGTACTCGTTATTTGTATGCACTCCGTTGGTAAATACTGGCGTCACGCCTGACAGCAGCTCAGCCTGAAGCCACGGACGATGCAGCGTTTTTCCGTTAACGGATGTCGTATCCGCCATATTTCCCCAGAACAACGCTTTATCCGTATCCGGACTGGTAAGTACCATAAAAATCACATCCAGTGATGCGTGAAGAGTCGTATTGTCCGTCAGTTTCACCGTGAGTGGCGTTTTCAGCCCCAGGCTTTTATCCTGATTAAGCGTAAACGTTGCCGTACCGTCGCTGCCGGTAGTGCCGGTAAAGATACTCCCGGTGGTGGTCATACTTTGGCTGGCGCTTGCGGGTGTCAGCGCTTTAAGCATGAGATCGTCTGCTCCGGCATCCGCTGCCACGTCGCCATCCGTTACCACCGTACCTGCCCGATTTTTCGAATCGCCACGTGACAGCGTAAAACCGACGTTGGCGACCGGGTTACCGCTGCTATCTTTTACCGTCACCGTTAACGGCATCGCGCTTCCCTTCTCCACTACCGCCGCGTTTTTCGCGCCGTCCATCGCCGTCGAGGTCAGCGTAATACTGGCAGGAGTAGAAGTACGCGGCTCGACCAGACACACCTGAGCGCCGGTGGCAGTCGATGAACTGGCGGTGCCTTTATCGCCGCTATTCAGGTTTATAAATTGGTAATATCCGGTATTCGGCGCACGATCCGCCGCCCACCAGAATTTGTTCCCCGCCACCGGCCAGCCGTAGTTTGTACCGATTGCGCCGTCAGGATTGTCGCCATACAACGTTTGCAGATCGCCTGACAACGGCTGGTATTCGACATCACAGCCGGTTGCGCCCGCTTTTTCAGTGTTCGCTGCGGTGACTAAGGGCCATGTTTCATTGTTAACCAGGTAAGTACCGCTATTCGATGTCATCTCCGCCGCCAGTAGCGGACGCCGGAACTTCACGCCTGCGCTGTTAGTCACGGTTTCCGGCATATGTCCCCAGTATTTGGCTTTCTCGCTGTCCGGGCTGGTAATGACGGTGAAAATGACGTCCATATCGCTAACTGTCAGCGGATCGTCGACAAGCATCGCCTGCAGCGGTGTTCTCAGGCCACGGGAGTCATCCTGCGTCACTTCGAGTTGCGCTTTACCATCCTCATCCGTAATGCCATACCAATAACTTGTGCACGAAGATACCGTGCAGTTAAACGTCATTGAGCCCGTAGACGGCGCAACCGATGTGAGTACCATGCCTCCGCCGGAACTGCCATCAACGACACCCGCCCGGTCTATCGAAAGCGTTCGTCCCAAACGGATAGCGGTATTGGGCTGCGGCGTGCCGGAACCATCCCTCACAGTGACGGTCAACGGCAGGCTCTCGCCCTTCTTCGCCGCTGGAGCGCCTTTATCCGCATCCATGGCGCTGGAGGTGAGTTCTATCGACAAGTCCCGGCGCTTTGCCAGACAAAGCTGCGCCGTGGCGGTATTGGCTTTGGTTGTCAGCGTATTATTATCGCTGAGTCTGACATACTGGAACTGACTGTCTGAGTGCGTGGCATCCGGTACTGAGTTACCCGCCCCCCAATATTTTCCTGATGCCACTGGTAGGCCAAGCGTTGTCGTGAGTGCGCCATTGGGATAATCGGTATATAGCGTCTGTAAATCATTTACCGTCGGCAACCCCAGCCGATCGCACGGGCTGGCGGTGTCCTGATACATATTCGGATAACGGCTCCAGGTATACCAGGACTCGTTATTTTCCGTATAACCCGACGTGTCCGCCGTTGAAGAAAGTTCAGCGCGCAGCAGCGGTCGCTTAAATTCAACCCCCTTACTGTTGGTAAAGGTTTCCGGCATATGGCCCCAGTATGTGGCCTTGTCGGTATCCGGGCTGGTGATAACGGTAAAGATAGCGTCTTTACTGTCCGTCAGGTTGCTGCCGTCCATCGTGGCGGCGCTGATAGTGGTCTTTAAACCTGTGGTACTGTCCTGAGCCAGGGTAAATGTCACCTGACCCAGTTCATCAGTTTCCACGTACAGATATTTCGCGGAGGTATCCAGCAGGGATGTCGCAAGGCCGGACGGCATCACATTACGTAGCGTAATATCGTCTGTGGCGCCTGAAGCCGATGCGGCGCTGTTGGCGCGATTGTACGACGTTCCCCGGCTGATTTTCACCATCACGTTTTTCATCGGCTGGCCTGCGGCGTCTTTCACCGTGACGGTGGCGGCAATCTGCTCGCCCTTCTTCGCCTTTGCGATTCCGGTGGCTTCATCCTGGCCTGCCAGCGTCAGCGTCAGGCTGGCAGCGGCGCGGCGCGCCGAGACAAGACAGGTCTGCATGTAGTAAGCCGTGGTGCTGGTCGTCGTTTTGACATCATTGCCGTCGTTAAACAGGTTGACCGCCGCGTACAGCGACTGCGCTCCGTCTGACGATATCACGTAATCCCCCGCCCACCAGTAGCGGCTGACGTTGTTGTTGCCCGAACTGGTCATCGGCCAGCCGTTACGGCTGCGCATGGCATTATCAGGCCAGGTATTGTACAGCGTCTGGAGGTTGCTGACGCTGGGCAGATAATCGCGCCCGCAGCCGCCGCTGACGCCGTTCCAGGCTTTATCGACGGTTATCATGCCCCAGGTTTCGCCCTTGTCGTAGTAGCCGTTGGCGATGGTCAGCGTTTTGCCGGGCGTAGCGCTGAACTCGCTCGCCAGCAGCGGACGTTTGTACACAACGCCGCTGCTGTCGGTTAACGTTTCCGCCATATGGCCCCAGTAGCTGGCCTTCGGGGTGTCCGGGCTGGTAACCACGGTGAAAATAACCGGCAATGGCGCGGTCGTTGTGGCGTTGCTGTGCTCTATCGACGCCATCAGCGGCGTTTTAAAGCCAGCGCCCCCGTCCTGGCTGATATCCAGCGTCAGCGTACCGTCCGCGCCGGTAGCGGTGTAATACTCAACGCCGCTGTTGCGCGCGTCGCTGTGGTTAATCTGTATGGCTGCCGCCTGCGAACCGTTAACCTCCTGATTCGCCCGCCCAATGCTGTCGCCGCGCGTAAAGATAACCGGCGTGTCCGCCACCGGCTTGCCCTGGGCATCCAGCGTGGTGATGGTGACCGGAATCGTCTCGCCGACCTTCGCTTTAGCGAAACCATCGCTGTCGTTATACTGCGGCGAAGTCAGCGTTATCTGCGTCGCCACCGGATGGGCGTTTTGCAGGCAGACAAAATAGAGTTTTTCAGCCCACAGCAGCGAACCGATGCCGCCGTCGCGCAGATTAATCGACTTAACGTAGCGGTTTTCCGATGTCCTGCTTAAATCGGCGGTGCTGTCCTGGTAGTTTTTACCGTCCAGCGGCCAGCCCTGCTGGGTATTCATGGCGCCGCCGGGCCAGGCGTCGTACAGCGACTGGAGATCGGCAAGCGAGGGCACAAATCCCGCGCCGCAGGCGTCTTTCGCTACATCAAAATTCACGCTGCCCCAGGTTTCGTTATTTTCCGTATTGCTGCCGTGGGTAATGCCGCTGGCGATTTCAGCCGATAACAGCGGGCGCTTAAATACCTCGCCGTTGGCCGCCGCTACCGTTTCCGGCATATGGCCCCACATTTTAGCCTTATCGCTGTCGGGGCTGGTGACCACGGTAAAGATGGTGTCGATACTGGCCGTCGCGCTGGCGTTATCGTACAGCGCCGCCGTAATCGCGACCTTCGTACCGTGGGTATCCGGGCGGGTGACGGTGATAATTTTGCTGCCGTCCTCGCCGGTCAGTTCGCCGATTTTGGTGGCGGTATCGTTGAGCGATTCACCGTCGATGACCACCGCAGAAACGATGCCGTCGCCGCTACCGGCGATATGTTTTTCCCCCTGGCGGGTATAGCCGTCGCCGCGACTGAGCACAAACGGCGCATCCGGGACCGGATTGCCGCTGGCGTCTTTCGCCGTCACCTTGAGCTGAAGGGTGTCGCCTTTTTTCACTTTCACCGCGTGCTCGCCGCCGACGTCATACCACAGCGACGTATCTACCGGTTCGATGGTAATTGAGGCGGCCGTGGGATTGACGCCAACCAGGCAACTCACAAAATCGGAAGCGTCGCCGGAAGCGGTTTTGTCGCCGGAGGCCAGCGATACCGTCTGCCACGAACTGGCGCTGGCGAAGGTGGAAGACCAGTAGTTATACGACGTCGGCCAGCCGGATACGGTGTGAATTTTATTGCCATCGTTCGCGGCATAGAGTGCGCTAAGCTGGTGATCTTGCGGCAGATGATTAACCTCGCAGCCTCCGGCGTTGGGGTTGTTCAGCGCATCGGCATGGGTAACGCGCGCCCAGGTTTCGTTATTCTGATCTTCGGTCCTGGTCGCGGCAGTCGCTTCCGCCGCCAGTTTTGGCCGCTGGAATTCCATATTGTCCACGGTGATAGTATCCGCCATATGTCCCCACATATGCGCTTTTGGCGTGTCGGGGCTGGTGGGTACGGTGAATTTCACGCTGCGGTTGACGGGGGCGGTGATCAGCGAGTGGAGCGGCAGTACGGTCAGCGGCGTCAGCAAGCCGACGCCCTGCGGCTGTTCAATCACCAGCGTGGCGTTCCCCTCGGCATCGGTGATGCCCTGATACGTCATCGACGCCTGGGAGGAGCCAAACGAGGTTCCCCCCATGACCAACGTTCCGTCGCTGGGATCGGTAAAACCGGTCGTCGCGTTGTCGCGATTTTTGCCATGCGACATGGTCACGGTAAACGCGGCGTTAGGCACAGTCAGTCCGTTCAGCGCGTTGACGGAGTGCACGTTCATCGTTACCTGTTCGCCCACTTTGGCGACCACATTGCGTAACGACTCGTTGCCATCGAAGTAAACGTTCAGGATGGTCACCAGTTCGTTGCCGGAACAGGAAAGATAGTTCGGTTCAGCGCCGCTGAACATGCTGTCCGCGCCGGTCGCCAGGTTGACGTGCGCGGTGGTGGAGCCATCGGTATCCGCCGCGATATAGCTGTGTTTCTGCGTCGGCCAGCCGTAGGTTGTTTCCATCGCGTTGCCGGAATGGGCCGCATACAGCGTATCCAGCAGCAGTTGCCCCGGCACCTGGCCCGCGCCGCACTGGTTTGTCGCCGCCGTTACCGAGTTAAACGTGGCCCAGTATTCGTTATTCTCAAATTCAGAGCCGGTGTCCTGCGCGGCTTCGTCCGCCAGCAGCGGACGTTTGTAGATATTGCCCGCCTCCACCACGCCCTGCATATGGCCCCACATGCGCGCCTGCGCCACGTCCGGGCTGGTGACTACGGTAAAAATGACGTTCTGCGTCGCTTCTGTCCCGTCGAACAGCACCACGCGCACCGGGGTTAACACGCCCGCGCCCCGATCCTGGGTCAGCGCCAGCGAGAACTGGCCGTTGGCGTCGGTGACGCCGTGATAGTGACCGTCGCTGCCTGCCAGATTGGTGATAATTACCGGATCATCCGTCCACTGATGCCCGCTATCAATATCGGCGTTCTTTTGATTCTGACGATTCTGCTCGTCGCCCAAGTAGACATTAAAGTAGCGATAAGGCAGCGGTTTAGTGGTGGCGCTGTCGGTGACGGTGATCTTCATGTTGATGTCATCACCGACCTTCACTTTCGCCGCGTTGACCGTTGAATCAACATTATCGGCGCTAATCACTAACTTCGGCGTAACCTCCGGCGAGGCTTTATCCACGCAGCTTACCAGCGATTGCGTGGCGTCCGGCATTTGCGTAAGGCTGCGGCTGCGCATATCAATGCTGATATGGTCGGCGGCGATCGACCCCTGGGAGGAGGACCAGTACTCTTCATCTCCGGATGTCAGCCCCACCGGCCAGCCGAGGGTGGTGGATAAATCGCCGCGCTCAATTTTTAACCCTTCCAGTTGGCGCGCATCCGGCAGAATATCGCAGTGTTTATCCGCATTAGCCCAGTTGAACTGCGCCCAGCTTTCATTGTTGATACTGACGGCGCGGTCTTCGCCGTCGGTTTCCGCCGCCAGTTTGGGGCGGCTAAAGGTGTAGCTTTCGCCATCCACCGTGGCGGTGGAATTGTCCGCCATATGGCCGTACATATTGGCGCTGCCGCTGTCCGGGCTGGTGAGGGTGGTAAAAATCACGTCCACGTCGGCTTTCAGCGCAGGCGCGCCTGACGGGTGCGCCACCAGCGGGGTTTTTACCCCCGGACCGTTAGCCTGGGTGACGGTCACCGTCGCCACGCCTTCCGCATTGGTGGTGCCGTGATATTCGGTGGCGGTGGTGGTCAGTTCGGTATTGCCGACGCGTACCGGCACGGTATTGTTCACCACGCCCTGGCGATTCAGCGCATCGCCGCGGGTAATCACGAACGCGATATTGCCCGCAGGCTCGCCGTTACAGCCTTTGGTATTCACCGTCAGCGTGATGCTTTCACCGGCTTTGACCTTCGCGGCGTTTAGCGACTCGTCCAGATGATCGGCGACGAGAGTAACCGGGTCGCCCACGGCGGGGGCAATATCCACCGCAATCTTTTGATTGAGTATCTCTACCGCGCTGTCATAAGGCACGCCGGTGCGGGTAAGCAGCCACAGCGGCGGTACGGCGGTTGAGGTATCCAGTTGCGGCCAGACCACCAGGTGGCGGCCCGCCATATTTTGCTCACAGAACGTCAGGTTTGCCGATGGCTGCGGAGACAGCGGCGTATCCGGCGTGGCGGCGTCGGCCCAGACCAGCGTGACGGTGGGCGCGCGTTCAGCCTGCCAGGCCAGCGGCGGATCGGCGAAAATATCGCCTTCGGTGTCGTGCGGGTTGGTTAAGGTCATCGCGCTGCCGGCATCGCTGGTGCTGAACTGGCTGGGTTTCGCGGAGTAATCAACAGAATTAGCCGCATCAGAGCGCAACTGCACGCTGCCCTGATAGACCGGGATCGTCACACTATCGGCCTGAGGGGGAGTACCGTTAATAGCCGCAGTTTGCTCAGTGAGTTCCTGCCATGCGCCGCTGCTTCGCACGGCCTGCGCGAAGAAAGGCGTTAAAATAAAGGCGCATAACAGCAACCAGGATAAAAAACCGACACACTTTTTCGATTTCACTGACGTACCTGAGAAAAGTCCATTTCGTTGCAGCTCATTCCATTAATACAAGGAATTAAAAATGCATCGCGACCGGCACAACGCCAGCCGCAAGGGATACTCAGGTTGGGCGCGCCTCACCCAACCTACTGCACCCGGCACGAGGCATAAGCAAAACCTTGACTTGAAAGCGTACAGTTTTCCGTATTGGTCGTTTCGTTAAATGAGCAATACTTACCGCCAACCATCGTTTGCGATGCATAGTCATATGTATACGACGACGCCGGCGCAGCCGTAGGCCAGTGCAGGTCGCTAATGATGTTCTTCAGCGCCTTCAGATCGTCCAGCGTCGCGGCGTTTTCCAGCGAGCCGCAAAGATAAGGCAGCGATGTCGTAGCATGAATGGATGTTTCACCATAATCAATATAGTTCGCCGCCCAGGTTTCATTATTAAGCGGCCAGGTGCCTGGCGGCATTTTGGACATCTCTGTTTTCAGGAATGGGCGGCGCAGCGTAACGCCGTTAACCTCAACGGTATCCGGCATATGGCCCCAGTATGACGCATACGGCGTATCCGGGCTGGTTGGTACCGTAAAGATCGCATCGACGCTCGCCGTCTCGCCAGCCAGCTCCGAAAGCGTCGCCGTGATGGATGTTCTCAAACCCAGCGATTTATCCTGGTTTAACGTGAACCGCAACTTACCGTCATCGCCGGTGACGCCATACCATTTCGTGCTGGTTCCCCTCTGGTTATTAAACACCACTGCCGCACCCGCAGGCGATACCGGCGTCAGGGTCATGTCTGATAACGCGCCTTTGGACGCAACCGGCTCGCCAATCACACCGGCCTGAATGTATTTGCTATCCACCGTGCCACGCGAATAAGAGTAATCACGCGTCAGCATAACCGTCGCCCCCGCCTGCGGCTGCCCGGCGCCGTTAGTCACCGTTACCGTCATCGGTATCGCCTCGCCTGTTTTCGCCACCGCCGCCGATTTATCCGCGTTCCACACGTCCGTAGATAACGCAATCTTCATCTGTCGCGGTTCCGTCAGACAGAGCTGGTAATAGAAATTCCCCGGAGTTTCCAACGTGGTGCCGCCATTACCCGTATTGAGATCGGTAAATTGCCAGTAAATGGATTGATTTTTTACCAGGCTGTCGCCTGCCCACCATTTTTTCTTGATGGGTAATCCAATGTCGGTCGTGATCTTACCTTTGGGGTGATCGCGGTACAGCGACTGGAGATCATCCTGCGTGGCCATCTGATTTATCGGGCACGCGCCATAATTCCCGGTATTAAAATTATTCACCGTAAACCAGGTTTCATTGGTTTCGAAGTAACTCGACGTATGATTCTGCGATGAGAGTTCGCCATACAGCAGCGGGCGCATAAACTCCGCGCCGTTGCTGGCGGTGAAGGTTTCCGGCATATGGCCGTACATATTGGCCTTGTCGCTGTTCGGGCTGGTGATGACGGTAAACACTGCCGGCAGCGACGAGGTTACTGTCGGCGTATCATACAGGCTGGCAGTCACCACGCTTTTCACCCCGACTCCGCCAGGTTCGTCAAGCGAAAGGGCCAACGTACCGTTCGCCCCGGTCGCCCCATAAAGAACCGATGAACTGTAGGCAAACTCTTGCGTCGCGCCACCAGACTGCGTCATCGTCATGGTGTAGCTGTTGGTAAACGGGTAGTCAGCTTTACGCGGCGTCCCGGCGTCGCGCTTAAGCGAAAACGTCGTATAAGGCACCGGATTACCCGCCGCATCGGTGGTGGTGACGAGCAGTGGGATCGACTCACTGTTTTTAGCCTTCACCGCCTGAATAGTGTCATCCGTCGCCAGCGTGGAGGTGAGCGTAATTTGCGTAGCCTGCGTCTTCGGCGTCGTTGCGCAAATTTGGTATTGCCTGTCGTTCACACCGTCATTAACGACGCCCCGGCGCGAATCATCATCCAGATCGACAATGTAATAGGAGCGGGGCTTTCCGCCGGTTAACGACCCGGAACTGGAACCGCTCCAGTAAGAACGGTTGATCGGCCAGCCCTGGGCGGTTTTTATCGTGCGGTTTGGGTATTTGCTGTAGAGCGAATCCAGCGCCTCGACGGAAGGGAAATAGCCCGCAGCGCAGTTAACAGCGGGGTCGGTTTTTGAACTGTCTGGCCCATAAAGCCCCGCCCAGATTTCGTTGTCTTCGGTATATTGCGCGGCACTTGCCTGATTGGCTAATTCAGCGTAGAGCTGTGGACGCTGATACTCCGCGCCATCCGCCGCCGTGAGCGACGGCAACATATGCCCCCACATGCGGGCAACGTCGACATCCGGGCTGGTGATGACGGTAAAGATGGTGTCAATGCTGGCGCTCACGGCGGCATTTTCATACAGCGCGGCGATAATGGCCGTTCGGGTGCCGTGTGTGTCCGGGCGGGTAACGCTGATGATGCGGGTGCCGTCAGCGCCGGTCAGCATCCCCATTTTGGTGGTGGTCCAGGCCAGGGATTCGCCATCGATCACCACGGGCGTGACGATGCCTTGCTGATCGTTGCCCTCACTGGCGGTGTACTTCTCGCCCCTGCGATCGTAACCGTCGCCGCGGGTGAGCACAAACGGCGCTTCCGGGATCGGGTTGCCGCTGGCGTCCTTCACCGTCACCTTCAGTTGCATCGTGTCGCCTTTTTTCGCTTTGACCGCGTGAACGCCGCTGCCATCGTACCACTGCGACGCATCCACCGGTTCAATGGTAATCGAGGCCGCCGCCGGGTTATCGCTGGCCAGACAGCTGGCGTAAATGGAGACGTTGGCGTTGGCGAATTCACTGCCGCTAAACAGCGAGATCAGTTTCCACGTGGTAGCGCTCTGGAAGGTCGAAGACCAGTAGTTAAGCAGCGTCGGCCAACCCTGGGTGCTTTTCATCACGCCGTCGCTGTTGGCGTTGTACAACGCCTCAAGCTGATCGATGCGCGGCAGGCGGTTCGCCGCGCAGCCGCCCTTATCCGGGTTGCCCGCCGCGTCAGGGTGCAGAACGCGCGCCCAGGTTTCGTTAGCCTCAGCCTGAGTACGTTCCGGCGTCACTTCATCCGCCAGCTTAGGCCGCTCAAAGGTCAGATCGCCGACGGTGATGGTATCAGCCATATGGCCCCACATTTTGGCTTTTGGCGTATCCGGGCTGGTGGCGACGGTAAACTTCACGCTGCGGGAAACGGGCGTGCTGATTAATGAATCGACGGGCGCAATGCTTAACGGCGTCAGCAGCCCTACTCCCTTCGGCTGGGTGAGGATAATGGTCGCATCGCCGTTGGCGTCGGTGATCCCATGATAAGCCTGCCCGGCAAGGTAGCCCACGTCATCAAACAGCATCTGGCCATTGCTGGTGTCGGTAAAACCGGTCGTCAGCCCGTCGCGCCGTTTGCCGTTCGCCATGGTGACGGTGAAGTCGGTATAGGCGATCGGCATGCCGTTGAGGGCGTTGCGCGAATGAATGTTCAGCTTAATCTGTTCACCCACTTTGGCAACCATATCGCTGTTTTTGGTCGCCGGGTCATCGTTGAAGTAGACGTCCAGCACCGCCACCATTTCGTTGGCCGAGCAGGTCAGGTAGTTCGGTTGATTGGTAAATTTACCGCTATCGCCGTTTTCAAGGTTGACGTGCGCCGTTCCCGAGGCGTCGCTGTCCGCGGCGATGTAATAGTCTTCGGTTGGCCAGCCATGTTCGCTTTCCATCTTGCCGCCAGCATGTTCGCTGTATAAATGTGCCAGCGATGACTGATCCGGCACCTGGCCGATGCCGCACTGCGCGGTGGCTTTTTCCACTGAATTAAACGTCGCCCACTCTTCGTTGTTTTCGCTGTGCTGGCCGTCTTTGTGGCTGGTTTCCACCGCCAGCAGCGGGCGTTTATACAGGTTGCCCGCGTCCACCACGCCCTGCATGTGGCCCCACATATTGGCGCCGTCCACATCCGGGCTGGTTATCACGGTGAAAATTACGCTAAAGGGCAACTCGATGCTGCCGCCTTCATCATCCGGCATCACGATGCGGATGGGCGTTTCTACGCCCAGGCCGCTGTCGTGTTTTAACGTCAGGTGTACCTGGCCGTTGGCGTCGGTCACACCGGTATAGTGTTCCGGCGACGAGGCGCGCATATCTTCGGTGTTGATTGTAACCCGTTGGTTATCCCACGCGTCCTGATGCTCTCCTTTGCGGTTTTTCGCTGGGTCAATGAACAGCTCCATATAGCGATAAGGCAGCGGCTTTTGCGTGTCGCGATCCACAACGGTCATCACTAAATCAATCGATTCCCCCACCTGTGCTTTATACGGCCCCTCTGGAGAGAGCGTCATCTGCGGATGCGCCGCAGGCTGGGCCTTATCCACACAACTGACCAGTAGCGTGTCGCTGTTGGCGGCCCTGACGACCGACGCGCTGTTCATATGCACGGCAGCGTGGTAGTCGTTTATCTGATCTTTGGTTGACGACCAGTATTCCGCATCGCCCGTCACCGGCCAGCCGGTGTACGTTGCCAACGCACTATGCTCATGCCTTAGCGCCACCAGTTGTTCGGCATCCGGCAGAATGTCGCAATGGTTATCCGCGCCACTCCAGGTAAACTGCGCCCAGGTTTCGTTGGTGTCCACAACGGTGCCGCCATTTCCGCTGGTTTCCGCCGCCAGTTTCGGGCGGGTGAAAGTGTAGGTCGTACCGTTCAGCGTCGCCGTGGCGTTCTCAAGCATATGACCGTACATGTTGGCCTTATCACTGTCAGGACTGGTGATGGTAGTGAAAATGACGTCGACATTGTCGGTCAGCGTGGGATAGCTTTGCGAAGAGACGATGAGTCGTGTTTTTACCCCCGGACCTTGCTCTTGCGTCACCACCACCGTGGCGTTGCCCTGCCCGTCCGTTACACCGTGATATTCTGTTTGCGTAGTCGTTAACTCGGTATCGCCAACGCGCACCGGGTTAGCGTTATTGACCACGCCCTGGCGATTTATTGCATCCTCGCGACGGATCACGAAGGCAGCATTCGGCGCCACGTCGCCATTACAGGCTTTGGTGGAGACAGTGAGGGTAATGCTCTCCCCCGCTTTGACTTTCGAGGCTGCAAAGTTGGCGTCAATATGATCGCCGCTCACAGAAACAGGATCGCTCACCGCCGGTTTGATATTCAGCGTCACTTTCGGGCTAAGTAGCGGAATGACCGCATTGTTCGGCACCCCGGTACGGGTATAGAGCCACAGCGCGGGAACGTTCGTTTCATCTTCCACCTGCGCCCAGGCCACCAGTTGCCGCCCGGCGAGGTTTTGGGCGCAAAAGGTCTGGTTAAGAATCGGCTGCGGCGAGAGCGGCGTATCCGGCGTGGCGGCATCGGCCCATACCAGACTCATGGTCGGCGGTTCTTGATTTTCCCAGGCGATGGAGGGCGGATCGGTAAAGAGATCGCCTTCCGTATCGGTGGAGTTGACCGCACGCATCGAGGTTGAGGAGGCATCAGCGCTAAAATCGCGCGGCATGGCGGTAAACTCGATATCGTAGGTCTTGGTAGGGTCAAGCAGCATACTTCCCTGATACAGGGGAATAGTGGCACCGTCGGCCAGCGGCGCGGTGCCGTTAACCGCGCCGGTCGTCGAGTTCAGCTCTTGCCAGGTTCCGCCCTTCAATAGCGCCTGCGCAGGCGCGTTCGACACTGCAAACATGATCAGTAATGTCAGTAAGAAATGTACCACTTTATTCACTTGCCGATTCCTGTTCATGAGCGATAGCCACCCGTATTCATTCTCTGTCGTGATTCAACCCACTTTGCTTAGCGTGCAGCTAAGCAAAGTGCGCGGAAAATACCACTCCCCGCGGGGAGTGGTATGTTGAGGACAACTTATTTGCGTCTGTAGTCGATGGACAAACCAAAGCCCTGGACACCGTCGGTACCCACGGTAACGCCGCCGTCTGCTCCCTCGAACGCCGTTTTCGCTTCGGCGTTGGTGACAGGGATGACAAGGTCTTTATCGTTCCAGCTTTCGTTAACGATACCGCCGGTACCAGTACCTGCAATTGCGCTGGTGCCAACGAATTTCCAACGGTAGTCATACTGGTCGGTAACGTTTTCACCGGCATCATAGATGCCGTTGCCGTTCTTATCGCTCCACAGCAATACCTGGTAGGTGGTATTCGTTTTGAGTTTCGTCCCTGTATTCTTCAACAGGTTGGTATTAGAATCTTTCTCATGAATAACTACATGGACGTTTTCATCCACCACCGGACCTTCCGGAATATCGTCGTCATCCGCACCACCGCCCGTATTGGTCGACAGGTCTTTCAACAGCAGTTCGGTTGCCACGGCAGGGTCACCGGTGGTGGTGGTTGGCGTGATTTTGATACCGATATAGTGGTCGGCGTCACCCGCCTGAATTTCATAGGTATCGCTACCTTTGGTGCCAATCTCTTCGGGATTGCTACCATTCTGGTCGCTGTATCTCATCCACTGTACCGTCAGTTTCGTGGCGGCGTTGTCGGTATCCAGGTCGCCTTCCGTATCGCCAATCGCCCAGTTCACCGTGACCTTATCGCCAACGTGGAACTGCTTATCGCCTTCGGTCACAATTTTACGTTCACCGCGATCGATAGTTACCGTCACGTGATCTTTGTCGGTATCCGCGGTTTTATCCGCTGCACGGGTAATCCACGGCACCGAACCCTGAATGGTGCCCGTCTGTTCAGAGACAATCTGCCACTGCCCCGATTTCAGATTACCGTTTGCCGCCACCGCTGGCGCGGCGCAATACCCGGCAACTACTAATGCTAAAGCGACCTTCGTCAGCCGCCGTTTTACTGTTGCTTGCATTCAGACTCTCCTTTTTCTCAAAATTCAGCGGCTGGCTGGTCAGCCACAACGCTGACGCTATTTCTGGCTATACGTAACGCGTATACCGTAACCCTGAACGCCATCTTCCTCATTGGCGGCAAACTTCTGCGCCGCCTCTTTATTGGTTACTGGCAGGACAAGATCTTCATTCATGGTGTTGGCCAGCGCGCCGGTATGTCCGTTTGTACTCTGCCCGGTAAACTCCCACTGGTAGTCGCACAGCGCCATCTCTTCTTCCGTGAGCTGCTCGGACATCTGAAAAACATTGTCTTTATTCTTGTCGCGCCACAGCAGGAAACGGTAGGTATTATTGACCGTAGGGTGCTTATCTTCTTTGCCGATAAGGTTGACAGGGTTGGCGGCTTTGACCTGATAAATCACCGCATTCAGCGCGCTCAGGTTGTCGCCGATAAAAGTGACATCAACGTAGTTACTGTCGCCATAGGCGTCTGCTTTCGCCTTCCAGCGGAAAGTGCCCGGCAGGGTGCTGGAAAGCGTCACCGTCCCCGCTTCTTTGTCACGGCTGGCAATAAACACGCAGGGGGTTTCCGTAGTGCAGGGCGTCTGGGCCAGGGTGACTTTTTTATCATTGCTGTCGTACAACACGGGCGTCATGGCATCGTCCACCAGTTCGTTACCATTGCGATCCGTGGCGTCGCCAAAGGAATCGGTGATCAGGAGATCCATCACCACGCCGTCTTCGCCATCGGCCAGCGCGCTGGCTTCATGGCTGTGATCGCTGCGATCGGTATCGGCAATGTTGTCGACGATCAGTTCAATTTTGCGATCCTGCTGGACGGTGATTTCAACCACGCCGGAGTTCTGCTTATTGCCCTTTTCATCTTCCAGCGTCATGCGTACTTTCCAGGTGTTCAACGCGGTGCGCTGCTCTTCGGTATCGGCGTTAACCCAGGCAGGAAGCACCAGATTCCAGCGGTTGTTGTTACCTTCGGTTAACGCATCCGCTTTCACCACCGGCATCACCAGCGTACGGGCGGCGTTGTTTTTCGCCTGCCAGGAAGCAGAAATAATTTTGTAATGGTGGTTAATCAGCGCGTTGACAGTCCATTTGCATTTTTCCAGACCCACCGCGGCCTCAGGCGTATCTTCAATCACGCATTCCGGATGTTCGTTGGTGGCGTCGGCCTTCAGCCACAACGTAACGTCCAGCGGATCTTTCTCGCGATATTCGAGAACGATGAAATTGTTACGATCGACAAAATCGGTGCGGCTGCCCATTAAGGAGTGCTGA
Source organism: Salmonella sp. JXY0409-18 (assembly GCF_020268625.1). Taxonomy (NCBI): domain Bacteria; kingdom Pseudomonadati; phylum Pseudomonadota; class Gammaproteobacteria; order Enterobacterales; family Enterobacteriaceae; genus Salmonella; species Salmonella sp. JXY0409-18. Next base: position 1,273,506 of record NZ_CP084216.1, on the reverse strand, counting down.
ATTTTAACGTTTTCCGGATCGAGCTGCGCCGCCAGCGGCGTGCCTATCTGGTAGTTCACGGTCGCGTTAACGCTAAAATCGTTACTATCGCCAGTACCGGCTTTGTAATCCGTACCAACCGTGACCAGCGGTACCGGCGTGTAATTTAGTCCGACGGTAACGGCATGAGGATCTTTTTGCAGGTTATCGGTGCCAAACAGCGCCACTTCATCGCCGTAGTACTGTTCATAAACTAATTTAGCGCCAAGCTGCGGATAAAACGGCAGCCAGCTTTCCATGCGGATATCCCAGCCGCGCGCGGGTCGTTCTTCATAAAAGTCGAAATCTTTGGAATCTTTCCAGTCAGAAAGAGGATGGTAATAGTTGCCGGAGAATTTCAGGTAATCCGTCCAGGCTTCGGTTCCCAGACCTAATCGACGGTGACCGCGCGTAAAATCGTAGTCATAGAATGCGTTGCCGCCAAGCAGCCAGTTGCCGACGTTCTGGCGCACGCCAAGCCCAACGTTACCAATGGTGCGGTCTTCCTTACGCTGAGCCGAAATCTGGCTAAAGAAAAGCGTGCTCTGGTTATCATACCAGGGAATAAAATAATCCAGCGAACTGCCGTCCAGATCGCCGCCTTCGCCAATAGATAAACTGGTGCGCACTTTACCATAAGGCGAAAGCATACCTTCGAGATAGGATTGCGCAGAAGACGTGACTTGCCCTTGAATATAACCGCGCGCCTGGGATTCCAGCGCTTCCGGAGTGAGATTATCAAAGCCCTGGGTGGCGGAATTAATAAAGTAGTTAGCGCCCTGTTCTTTAAAGGTCTTTCCTTTATTTTCCTGTTCTTCTTTTTTCGCGGATTCGCTGGCTAAATCAGGCAGGGAGGAGTGGCTTTCATCATTTGCAGATACAGAGTTATCTGCGCCGGAAGCCGCAACTGATACTCCAGACACTAATAACAAAACCAGAATGCGAATCCTTCGCACCATATGATATCCCTGTCGTTAAATAAACACGCCGCTATGAAAAGATATTATATGGATGATTCAGATGGAATCATAACTAACAGACCTAAATATATTCCTAAAAAGAAAATATTAATATGAAACAGATTTATAATATTGATATAATAAATAAAAAAGAAAGCTATTATTTATTTCTAATATTAATTTTCGGAAATAATATTCCCTATAAATAGTTGAATAAATAAAAAGAATTAAATAGCCGCCGGGCAGAATACTATGCTGATATTACGGGAGTATCGAATAACGCTTTTGTCCTTAGCCGGATAAGACGTCGGCGCCTCTGCTCTGCGGCGCAACGTCGACAGCGATTTTATTGATCGGAAATGACGAAGTTAGCCCGTTTTTTTGAAATTAAACCATGACCGTTCTGGCAAAAATAGTCCACTGCGCCGCAGGCTTTCAAAACCTGTAACGGCTGGCGGCAGTCAGGACACATTGCCTGTAACGAGAAATCTTTAGCGCATGTCTCGCAATGCGCTGTATCGCCATTGCGCTCCAGCGCGTGATGGCAAACGGGACAGGTTATTTCCATAACATTCTCCTCAGGCGCGTGACTCACTTTTACTTGAAAGGCCTGATAGCGCAGCGCTTGTCAGGCCTGGAATATTACTGAAAAAGCATTACTTGCTTTTCTTGATATGTTTCATCAGACGCTTACGTTTGCGCATTTGCGTTGGCGTCAGTGTGTTACGCTTGTTCGCATACGGGTTCTCCCCTTCTTTAAACTGAATGCGAATCGGCGTCCCCATCACTTCCAACGACTTGCGGAAGTAGTTCATCAGATAGCGCTTATAGGAGTCTGGCAGATCTTTTACCTGGTTGCCGTGAATAACCACAATCGGCGGGTTATAGCCTCCAGCGTGGGCATATTTCAGTTTCACACGGCGACCGCGCACCAGCGGCGGCTGATGATCTTCCACCGCCATCGTCATGATACGGGTCAGCATCGCAGTGCTCACCCGGCGAGTGGAACTGTCGTAAGCCTCGCGTACGGACTCAAACAGGTTGCCAACGCCGCTGCCGTGCAGCGCAGAGATAAAATGAACGCGGGCAAAATCAATAAAGCCCAGACGGAAATCCAGCGTCTCTTTCACCTGCTCTTTGACTTCCTGGCTCAGGCCATCCCATTTGTTGACTACGATAACGAGTGAGCGCCCACTATTGAGGATAAAGCCCAGCAGAGACAAATCCTGGTCGGAGATCCCCTCGCGCGCATCGATAACCAACAGTACGACGTTAGCGTCTTCAATCGCCTGCAACGTTTTAATCACCGAGAACTTTTCTACCGCATCGGTGATTTTTCCGCGCTTACGCACCCCCGCCGTGTCAATCAGCACATATTCCCGTTCGTCGCGTTCCATCGGGATATAAATGCTGTCGCGAGTGGTGCCCGGCATGTCGTATACCACCACGCGCTCTTCGCCGAGAATACGGTTAGTGAGTGTGGACTTACCTACGTTCGGGCGACCAACAATCGCCAGCTTTATCGGCAGGCTTTGCGGGTCAAAATCATCTTCCGGCGCTTCTTCGCCATTTTGTTCCGCCTCGAACTGCGCCCAGTATTCCGCGTCTTCATCCACCTCTTCCTGCGGCGCGACATCATCCATCCACGGCAGAAGCACATGTTCCAGCAGGCTCAATACGCCGCGACCATGTGAGGCGGCGATAGGGTAAATTTCGCCTAATCCCAGCGAGTAAAAATCGACAACCGCCTGATCGGGATCGAGACCATCCGTTTTATTCGCCACCAGGAAGGTCGGTTTTTCACGGGAACGCAGATGTTTGGCAATCGCTTCATCCGCCGGCATCAGGCCAGCGCGCGCATCTACCATGAATAACACCACATCCGCTTCTTCAATCGCCAGCAGCGACTGTTCCGCCATCCGCGTTTCGACGCCATCTTCGGTGCCGTCAATACCGCCGGTGTCGATACAGATAAACTCGCGGCCTTCAACCTCCGCACGACCGTACTTACGGTCACGAGTCAGACCCGGGAAATCCGCAACCAGCGCATCTCGGGTGCGGGTCAGACGGTTAAATAGCGTGGATTTTCCGACGTTAGGGCGCCCGACAAGCGCGACCACAGGTACCATGTTTAAAGCCTCATTAAAAAAATCATCAGACAACGCGCGCATTTTGCGCCATTGTTAAAAACAGGAAAACGGCCCCTACACCAGGAGCCGTTTTTTAAAACGCACAACCGTGACGATTAACGCGTAATCGCGTAGACCGTACCGTCTTTGGCCTGGATGAGCAGTTTACCATCCGCCACCGTCGGTTCGGTCAGAAAACCAGAACTGTCTACTTTTTGTTGGGCCACAAAACGCCCGTCATCAACATCAATCCAGTGCAGATAACCTTCGCTATCGCCGACGACTAAATCACCATTATACAGTACCGGGGAGGTCAGCAAACGGTGCAGCAGATCACTTTGCGTCCACAGCGTTACGCCGCCGTCAGTGGTCAGCGCCAGCACGCGATCGTTCTGATCGACCAGGTAGATACGGTCGCCGTCGACGATAAAGTCATTGACCGAACCCAGCTCGCGTTTCCACATAATCTGACCACTGCGCAGATCCAGCGCCGTTAAGTTACCATTATACGCCAACGCGTAAACGACGCCGTTTACCACAACCGGCGTGGTATCAACGTCGCTCAGACGGTCAATTTCCGTTGGGCCAGTGGCCTGGGAGATACGCTGTTGCCAAATCATCTGGCCTTGTTGCATCAACACGGCGCTGACGCGGCCATTATCACCACCAACAATAGCCGCGCCGAACGCGGTTGCCGGCGCAGATTCGCCGCGCAGTGATAGCGAAGGCATATCCAGGTTCACCGTCCATTTAATTGCGCCATCCGCCTGATTTAGCGCCTGCAACTGACCGTTGCTGGTATGGATAAGGACGATTCCATCACTGACAACCGGGCGAGACAACGCTTCGCCTGCGACCTTCGTCTGCCATGCTGTGGTACCGTCGCTGGTATTCAGCGCATAAACCTCGGCCTTTTCACTGCCGATATAGACGTGACCGCCCGCGACCGTGACGCCGCCGGACAACAGCGCGGACGAACGAGAGAACCAGCCGTCTTTCTCGCCCAGATTCACAGACCAGATCTCTTTGCCATCATCCGCATTGAGCGCTTTTACCACGCCCGCGCGATCGGCTGCATAGACCACGTTATCTGCCATTACCGGATGAAGGTTAGAATAAAATTCGCCAATTCCGTTACCGACAGAGGTGCTCCAGACAGTGGTCGGGGTAAACTGGTTTTCAACTTGCGGTAACGGAGACATCTTGACGACATCTTCTTCGCCGCTAAACAGTGAACAGCCGCTGAGCAGGGTAACGGAAAGCAACCCTGGCAGAAGTAATTTACGCAATTGCATCGGGTCCCTCTCAGATGGACAAATTATTGATTTTCATCTGCATCATTTCGCTCAACGCCGGAGAAGCATCGCTATTGACGCCAGCTTCCCATGCGCTGCGCGCGCCTTTTTTATCACCCTTACTCAGCAACGCTTCGCCGCGCAAATCCGCGACAATGGCCGTCCATCCTTCGCCTTTAACGGCATCCAGAGTTTTCAGCGCGGCGTCAGCTTGTTTAAGCTGTAACTGAACGCGAGCGAGACGCAGATTAATCACCGCTTTGAGATTTTCATCGCTGGTGGCCGCCAACCCCTGCTGCAACTGGGCTTCGGCTTTTTTAAGTTCATTCTTATCCACAAACTGCTGCGCCAGTTCCATAGACGCCAGCGCACCATAGGTATTTTTATTCTCAGCCGCGAATTTTTCAGCGGCCGGAATGCTATCCGGCTTATCGGCGCTTACCGCCGTCACCGCATTTTGATACGCCAGAGAAGCAGCACGCGCGGACTCCGTCTGATGGCTGCTCCAGTAACGCCAGCCAACCAGCGCGCCAACCCCTAAAATCACTCCGACAGCCAGCGCTTTGCCGTTTTCGGCAAAGAAGCGTTTAATCGCATCCACCTGGTCGTGTTCGTTCTCGTAAATTTCCACGCTGTCCTTCTCCTTAGCCCAATAAAGTGCGCAAATGCGCGGCGACGCTGTCCTGCGCCACTGCCGTTTGCTCACCGGAGCGCAAATCCTTCACTACAACAGTCCCATCGGCGACTTCAGATTCGCCAAGAACCAGTGCAATACGGGCGCCCCACTTATCGGCGCGGGCAAACTGTTTCTTAAAGTTGCCGCCGCCGTGGTTTGTCATTAGCTTCACGCCTGGCATTTCATCGCGCAGCCGCTCCGCCAGCGTCATTGCCGCAGACTGCGTTTGTGCGCCGGCAGCTACCAGGTATATATCGACAACAGGAGAGGCAATAAATTCCGGATTAACTGCCTGAACTAACAAAACAAGTCGTTCCAGGCCCATCGCAAAGCCCACTGCCGGGGTAGCGCGACCGCCCAGTTGTTCCACCAGACCGTCATAACGACCACCCGCACAGACGGTGCCTTGTGACCCCAGACTGTTTGTTACCCATTCAAATACGGTGCGGTTGTAGTAATCCAGACCGCGTACCAGACGCTGGTTGACGGTGTAGGCAATCCCCGCCGCGTCCAGCAATTTACACAGGCCGGCAAAGTGCTCGCGTGAATCGTCATCGAGATAGTCGCCGAGAGCGGGCGCGTCGTTGAGCAGCGCCTGCACGTCCGGATTTTTTGAATCCAGCACGCGCAGCGGATTGGTATACATACGGCGTTTGCAGTCTTCGTCCAGCGTCTCTTGATGCTGTTCGAGGAACGCGACCAGCGCATCGCGATAGTTCGCACGCGCCTCTAATGAACCAATAGAGTTCAGCTCCAGGCTAACGTGGTCAGCGATGCCCAGCGCGCGCCACCAGCGTGCGGTCAGCATAATCAGCTCCGCGTCAATATCCGGGCCTTGTAAGCCGAAGACTTCGGCGCCTAGCTGATGGAACTGACGGTAGCGGCCTTTTTGCGGACGCTCATGACGGAACATCGGACCGATATACCACAAACGCTGTTCCTGATTGTACAGGAGACCATGTTCGATGCCGGCGCGTACACAGCCCGCCGTACCTTCAGGGCGCAATGTCAGGCTATCGCCGTTGCGATCCTCAAAGGTGTACATCTCTTTTTCAACTACGTCAGTAACTTCACCGATCGCACGTTTGAATAACGGGGTCTGCTCTACAATCGGCAAGCGGATTTCACTGTAACCGTAGCTGCCGAGCACGTTTTTGAGTGTGCCTTCAATGCGCTGCCAGATGGCGGTTTCGCCAGGCAGATAATCGTTCATGCCGCGAATGGCTTGAATGTTTTTTGCCACGTTTATTCTCTTTCTGAATATAAAAATGAACCCTCAGCGCTTCCCCGAACGAACCGGGAGCCATGCGGGTTCAATCATACACGGGAAGCGCGCCGCTTCCCATCACGTTCTTATTTTTCAACCTGCAGCACGTCAATCCGACGCGCTTCATCAAGTTGACTTGCTTTCGCGCGAATACGGGATTCAAGCTGCGCGATCATATCGTCGTTATCGAGTCTGTCCTTACGCACGCCGTCTTCATACAGGCCGCTTTTCTTATTGCCGCCCGTCACGCCCAGCGTCGATACCAGCGCTTCGCCCGGTCCGTTCACTACGCAACCGATGATCGAGACGTCCATCGGGGTGATGATATCTTCCAGACGCTGCTCCAGCGCGTTCACCGTGCCGATAACGTCGAACTCCTGGCGAGAACAGGTCGGGCAGGCGATGAAATTGATGCCGCGCGCGCGAATGCGCAGCGACTTCAAAATATCGAAACCGACTTTGATCTCTTCCACCGGGTCGGCCGCCAACGATACGCGCAGCGTGTCGCCGATGCCTTCCGATAACAGCAGACCTAAACCGATCGCCGACTTGACTGCCCCGCTACGCGCGCCGCCCGCTTCGGTGATCCCCAGATGCAGCGGCTGATCGATCTGCTTGGCTAACAAACGATAAGACTCAACGGCAAGGAATACATCGGACGCTTTTACGCTCACTTTGAACTGATCAAAGTTGAGACGATCGAGATGATCGACATGGCGCATGGCTGATTCCAGCAGCGCCTGCGGCGTCGGCTCACCGTATTTTTCCTGCAGATCTTTTTCCAGCGATCCGGCATTTACGCCGATACGAATAGGGATGTTTTTGTCGCGCGCGCAGTCCACCACCATACGAATGCGCTCTTCGTTACCGATATTGCCGGGGTTGATACGCAAGCAGTCAACGCCGTATTCCGCTACTTTCAGCGCAATGCGGTAGTCGAAGTGAATATCGGCAACCAGCGGGACGTTAACCTGCTGTTTGATAAGCTTGAACGCTTCGGCGGCGTCCATGGTCGGTACAGAAACACGAACAATATCTGCGCCAACGCGTTCCAGCGCTTTGATCTGATTAACCGTCGCTTCCACGTCAGTGGTACGCGTGTTAGTCATCGACTGAACGGTGATGGGGGCGCCATCGCCAATCGGCACATTCCCAACGTAAATACGTGTCGATTTTCTACGTTGAATCGGAGCCTGGTTATGCATGAAAAATCTCCCGCGTTACCCGTCTGTTACTGCGCCGGTGTCGGTTCGGCATTAAGGGTCAGACGCGCAACCTGATTAGTTCTGATAAAGCGGCTCAGATCGACAGGTTTTCCTTGATACTGGATCTGCACCGCGGCCGGTGCGCCAATTTTAAGTTTATAAGGCGCCTGACCTGTTAGGTTTAAATTACCATCTTTACGCTGCATACCGCTAAACAGCTTCTTACCCGTGGCGTCAGTGACTTCGAGCCAGCAGTCAGCGGTAAAATTCATCACCAGCGCGTTCGGATCGGCAGCAGGCGCCGCTACGCCAGCCTGACTGGTCGGCAGCGCGGACGGCGTTTCCGTTGCCGCTGGCGCGGCAGATGTCGCAGCCGTATCGACATTCGCCTGCGAAGGCGCGACTACCGTATTTTGCGTTGCCGTTGCCGTTGCCGCTGGCGTTTGCGTCGCCGCTGTCGAATCAACCGGCGTCGCAGGAGCCGGAGCCGTTTGCGCTGGCGTCGTATCCTGGCTTGTCGCGTCACGGGTGTCCAGCGGTACATTTTGGCCGCTGTCTTTATCTGCGTTCAGTTCAGCCGTGCTTTGATCGGCCATTGTCGTGATCTCTTCCTGCTGCGCCTTATGGTTCTGCCACCACCAGGCGCCGGTCAGCCCTACGACCACAAACAGTACCAGCCAGGTAAAAGACATTAACCAGCCGTCGCGTTTTTTGCGACGCTTTCCTAATGAGAAACTCTGCATCGGAGCGACTTTGGCGGCGCGCAGCGGGGCCTGTTTTTCCAGTCCCGGCAGCAGTTCCTCTTCTGGAACATGCACCAGACGCGCATATGAGCGGATATATCCGCGCAGGAAGGTTGAAGCAAGATCGGACGGCGCCTTATCTTCTTCAATATCGCGTACCGTAGAAACCTTCAGGCAAAGTCGCTCAGCGACAGCCTGCTGGCTGAGTCCGAGTTGTTCACGGGCATTGCGCAGACGAACGCCGGTGGTTTGTGCTTCATTTTGGTCGTGCGTGGCTTCAGTATTCATTCGCTACAGCTACAGGTACGTGTAAATTAGGATTCAGGCGCCGACGAGCCGTAATGCCCGCCCTCACCGCGAAACATCAGGTTAGTTAACCTTAGTCAGACAGTATAAGCCTGTCAGGCCGCAGATGACAAAACCGCGTAAGACACAAGGCTAAACTCTTGTTGCACCGTTACATACTGCCTTAAAGTCGACAAAAACGCACCGTTATTATTGACCAGACAAGTACAACGCCAGACATTATTCAACTGACATTGCGCCACGGTATAATGAATGCACCGTGGCGCAACTGCTATCAAATAGCCTTGATGTCAATCACCTCTCCCTGCATACGCTTACGCAGGGTACGTTTAGTACGGTCAATCACATCGCCTGCCAACTGTCCGCATGCCGCATCAATGTCATCGCCACGCGTCTTGCGTACGATGGTCGTGAAACCATAACTCATCAAAACTTTAGAAAAGCGATCGATACGGCTGTTAGAGCTGCGGCCATACGGCGCGCCAGGGAACGGGTTCCACGGAATCAGATTAATCTTACAAGGCGTCTCTTTTAGTAGCTCCGCCAGTTGATGCGCGTGTTCAGTGCCGTCGTTGACGTGGTCAAGCATCACGTATTCAATCGTCACGCGCCCCTGATTGGCGTTGGATTTCTCCAGATAGCGGCGAACCGCGCCCAGGAACGTTTCGATATTGTATTTTTTGTTGATCGGGACGATTTCGTCGCGAATAGTGTCATTCGGCGCATGTAAGGAGATAGCCAGCGCGACATCTATCATATCGCCCAGCTTATCCAGCGCAGGCACCACGCCGGACGTTGAGAGCGTGACACGACGTTTGGACAGGCCGAAACCAAAGTCATCGAGCATAATTTCCATCGCCGGTACGACATTGGTCAGGTTAAGCAATGGCTCGCCCATTCCCATCATGACTACGTTGGTGATCGGACGCTGGCCGGTGACTTTGGCCGCGCCGACGATTTTCGCCGCACGCCAGACCTGACCGATAATTTCCGATACACGCAGGTTGCGGTTAAAGCCCTGCTGCGCAGTTGAACAAAACTTGCACTCCAGCGCGCATCCTACCTGTGAAGAGACACACAGCGTAGCGCGGTCGTCTTCCGGGATATAGACCGTTTCAACGCGCTGATCGCCGACAGCAATCGCCCACTTAATGGTGCCGTCTGAGGAACGCTGCTCTTCAACGACCTCCGGCGCGCGGATTTCCGCGACCTCTTTTAATTTACCGCGCAACACTTTGTTGATGTCGGTCATCTCATCAAAATTATCGCAGCAATAGTGATACATCCATTTCATCACCTGATCGGCGCGGAAAGGCTTTTCACCTAAGTTTTTAAAAAACTCGCGCATCTGCTGACGGTTGAGATCCAGCAGGTTGATTTTCGTTTCGTTGTTAAGAACTACCGGGGTACTGCTTTCAGGTGTGACAATTTGTTCAGACATATGCTATTCCGGCCTCGTTATTACACGTTATGGCCCCTGGAGGGTTGAAAAAAGAAACGCCCCGGTAAGCTTACTGCTCGTCCAGGGGCGCTGCATTGTACAAATTCTGGCGTAAGGATGCCACGTCTGCACGCGGCATTAGCAAAAATAATATTTGAACCGATAATTTATCGCCAACGCATTTACAGCGTGAAAGACGAAGAAGATTAACGGGTGCGCGGGCACACTTCGCCTTCACCGAAGAAAAAGGCGATTTCGCGCTGCGCGGATTCCAGCGAATCCGAACCATGGGTGCCGTTTTCAGTTAAGCTATCAGCGTAGTCGGCGCGCAGCGTACCCGCCAACGCGTTCGCCGGATTGGTGGCGCCAAGCAGATCGCGGTGACGCTGTACCGCATTTTCACTTTCCAGCACGGATACCACGATAGGGCCAGAGGTCATGAACTCCACCAGACCGTCAAAGAACGGCTTGCCGTCGTGCTCAGCATAGAAGCCGCGCGCCTGCTCAACAGTCAGGTGCAGCATTTTAGTGCCAACAATTTTGAACCCTGCAGCTTCAAAGCGCGCAAAGATGCTGCCAATAACGTTTTTTGCCACCGCGTTGGGTTTAATGATGGAAAAAGTCCGTTCAATAGCCATGTTTACCTCTGAAATATGTTCTGTTGTTATGTCAGGCGCGGATTATAAAGAGCATCCCATCAATTGCCTATGGATGCAGGTAACATTTTTTTAAAATAAAATGAGCATTAGCAACAAAAGTTAAAGGCGCACAGCAAACTCAGGGGACTGACACAGCACGCAGTGCGTGTGTTCAGGCGTGAGAGCATGGAAAGTACGTTTGCAGCTTTCGCAGGTGAGCGTATACGCCGCACTATGCCGCGTTGAGGCGGGTTCCACGTCAAACCGCAGCCGCAGCGCCTGATGCGGACATACCGCCGCACAGCCGCCGCATCCCGTACAACGCGCCGCCGCTATCGTCAGGGTATTGTCGTCAAACTGGATAACGTTCTCCGGGCAGCTTCGCCAGCAGGCGCCGCACATCCTGCACTCTTGCGGACTGATTTCGGGTACGCATTCGCTGAACGCGGAAAACGCCTGTCTGAGACGCCGTTTCCCCGGCTCGACGGCGCACGGGGTAATGGCGTCGCGCGGAACATGAAACAGAGTGCGCCGCGAGGCGTTAATCTCCGCGCCGACAACGTGTTTGAAAGACCAGCCCGGCTCGCCATAGCGGCGCAGCGCTAAATTTAGCCCCGCCAGCGCCATCAGCCACTGCGCCGATCGCTCCACCGCAATATCAATAAAGCGAATACCGTACTGGCTGTGCCAGAGAAGCAGTTCATCGACCGTTGGCGCCTGTAGCGAAAACGGCCCCACCAACGTATCCCCCTGCACAAAGCGTTTAACCGGTTTGATACCGGTAATGGCGTCAACAGGACAGACAAACAGACAGTCGCCACAGGCTATGCAGCGCGTCGTATCTATGCTGACCTGCCCCTGCGCCAGCGAAAACGCCTGCGCCGGACAAACATCGGCGCAAGCGCGGCAGGAAGAAAAACGAAAGCGACGACGGACGCAGGCCTGCGTCACGTCTACCGCCGGATCGATCGTCAGGTTAACCATCAGCCAATACTAAAGAAGACGTAGCGCAGCATAATCTCGCCGATAAGCAGCAATACGCTGCCCGCCACCAGCGTCCCTCTGGCGTTTCGCAGACCGCCTGCGGCAAAGCAGAGCATTCCCGCCGCTGAGACACACCAGCCGAGAAGATAGACGTCACGCAACTGCGCCAGCGCCTGTAGCGGATGATGCGGGAAAGTGACGACCGTCGTATCCACCGCATTAATATCCGCCAGCCATAGCGGCTGCATGATCAGGCGAATCAGCACCATCAGTGCGACCACCACCACAGCGCAGCGCATTGCGGTGCCAGCGTTGCGCAGATAAGCCAGCGCAATGACTACCGAACCGATAATGCCTGACGTGCCAAAAAACAGCGCCAGCGTGTTGCTATGCTGCCAGGTCGCCACCGAGGCATGGATATAAACCTGCGCCATGCAGAATACATCCACCAGCCCGAACGCTGCCGCCAGCGCCAGCAGCGGCTGCCAGCCTGGCTTTCGGAAAAACAGCAGCACAACCCCCAGTCCCAGCGCCGCCAGATAAAGGCTGGCAAAGACGATTTCGCGACTCAGCCACGAACTGGCGACATGACGTAACGCGTTTAGTGCATTCAGGGGATAGCCCATGTGCAGCGCTGAAGCAAGCAGCCCCACGCAGGCCAGTACAAACGCCCCCGCCATCGCGGGAAGCGCGCCGCGTGCAGGCACGCGTCCCTCTACGGCGTACTGGCGGCCCAACGCCAGCCACACTGTCACGCCCACGGACCCTTGCAAACAGAGCGTAAAAATCAGCAGCGGTAACTCATGCATGGCGTTTACCCTCTTTTTCTGCGCCCTGATGCGCTTTGACAACCAGATTAGGTTTGGTTATGGATGAATCTGGCAGCCCGTTAACGTCGCATACGCTACCGTACTTCGCGCGCAGTTCATCAATCGGGCCAAACTTGATGGCCTCCAGCGGACAGGTCGCGACACAGACGGGCGGTTCACCTTTCGCCAGTAAATCAACGCACATGTCGCACTTGGACATTTGGCCGGTCTGCTCGTTAAGCTGCGGCGCGCCGTAAGGGCAGGACCAGGCGCAATAGCCACAGCCGACGCATTTGTCGGTATCAACGCGCACGATGCCGTCGCCCGGGCGTTTATGCATAGCGGTAGTCGGGCAATTTTTGGTGCAGACAGGGTCCGCACAGTGGTTGCAGGAAATGGAAAGCGTATAAGCAAATACATTATTGCTGACCCCGCCCTGCCCGGTCGGGATGAAACTTCCGCCCTTGACTTCATAGACGCGGCGGAAACGACGGCCTACTTCCAGATTGTTTTTGTCTTTGCAGGCCACCTGGCAGGCTTTACAACCGGAGCAGCGTGAGGAGTCGATGAAAAACCCCAGTTGTTTATCGCTCACCGGCGGGTAATGTGTAAACTGACTCATGCTTTAGCCACCTCCACCAGCATGGTTTGATGTGAATTTCCCTTCGCCAGCGCGGTAATACGGGCCGAGCTGAGGACGTTCGCACAGCCGCCTTTATCAATACCGTTCTCATCCGGCTGCCACCAGGCGCCGGCCTGCATCGCGACAACGCCAGGAATAATGCGCGGCGTCACTTCCGCCGGGATTTCGCAAATCCCGCGTGAGTTATGAATGCGCACCATGTCGCCATGCGTAATGCCGCGCTTTTGCGCATCCTGCGGGTTGATCCACAATGTCTGATGCTGCACTTCAATCAGCCACGGGTTAGCGTATTGCGTTGAGTTGGCGCGGTTTTTTCCTTTCCACGTAATTAACTGGAGCGGAAAATCTTTCGCCAGCGCATCCTCCGGGCCTTCATGCGCGGGAACGTAGTGCGATAACGCCGGGATTTCCGGATGCTGCATGTCGTAGAGGCGCTTCGAGAAGATCTCTATTTTCCCTGACGGCGTCGGGAATGGATGATTGTCCGGATCGCGAATATTGTCTTCAAAGGCGATAAATGGCGCGCTTTTGAACAGATGCTGACGGGTCTTTTGCAGCGTGGCGAAATCCGGCAGATTTTCTTCCGGCATCGCCAGGCGCGTCTGTTCCCAGATGTGTTCAATCCACGCTTTCTCATCGCGCCCCTGGCTAAATTCATTCTCAATGCCTAATTTCGCCGCCACCTCACGTAGCCAGTCGTAGTCGGAGCGCCGCTCAAATTCAGGCTCGATCAGTTTTTCAGAGAGCATCAGGTAGCTTGCCGTACCCCAGGTTTCACCGATGTTCCAGCGTTCCATAAAGCTGGTTTCCGGCAGCAGTAGATCAGCGTATTTCGCGCTCGGCGTCATAAACAGATCGCTGGCGACAATAAACTGGATCTTTGATTCATCCTCCAGTACGCGTACCGCCTGGTGCAGATCGGGGTTCTGATTCGCCAGATAGTTCCCGGCCAGCGAGAACAGAATACGGATGTTACTGTCCAGCTTATCGGCATCTTTCAGTCCAATATCCGGCGTCACTTTGCTGGCGTCGTCTGCGGCCTGCACCCAGTTCATCACCGAAATTTTGGCTTTTACCGGGTTATCCGGCATCTCCGGACCCGCGGCAAATTTACGGTTAGCGCAGCCGCCGTAACCCGCAGCCCAACCGCCTTTGATGCCGACATTACCGGTAATGGTCGCCAGTAGAGTCGAGCCGCGCGCGGTGCGCTCGCCGCAGTTGTGGCGCTGTGGTCCCCACCCCTGAATCAACGCGGCGGGTTTGGTATTCGCGTAATCACGCGCTAACTGGCGAATGGTTTGCGCCGGCACATGGGTGATCTTTTCCGCCCACTCGGGGGACTTAACGACACCGTCTTTGGCGCCGGTCAGATACGCCACCAGCGATTCGTTAGCCGGTACGCCTTCCGGCATTGATTCTTCGTCAAAACCGATAGCGTAGCGCGCAATAAATGCACGATCGTGCAGATTCTCGCTGATGATGACGTACATCATCGCGTCCATCAGCGCATTGTCGGTGGTGGGCAGTAGCGGGATCCACTGATCCGCCAGCGACGAAACGGTGTCGGAATAGCGCGGATCGACCACGATAAACCGCGTACCGTTCTGCTTCATCTTCTGCAAGAAATAGTTGGTATGACCAAAAATGGTCTCCGTCGGGTTATGGCCCCACAGAATCACCAGTTTGGTCTCCAAAAGCGTATCCAGTGAACTGCCGCTGGCGGCAATGCCGTAAGTATAAGGCGTCGCGGCCGCCGTGTTGCCCATACTCACAGAATGGTAGCTTTCGAGATAGCCGCCGGTCAGATTCAGCAGGCGACGCGCCATTTTATCGCCAGAAAAGGTGCCGCCGGAAACGGCGGTACCAACATGAACATAGCGCGAAGCCGGGCCATATTTTTCAGTAATCGATTTTAAATTATCGGCGATTAAGGTTGTCGCTTCATCCCAGGAAATTCGCTCGAATTTTCCTTCACCGCGTTTTCCTACGCGCTTCATGGGATATTTAAGTCTGTCAGGATGATAAACAAATTTACGGTATGCGCGTCCACGAACACAGGCACGCATCACCGGCATTTGCGCATCCAGCGCATTATCCGGTCGCGTTGAAATTCGCGTCACGATACCTTCACTGACATGCGCCCGAATATCGCATTTGCCCCCGCAGTCAAAAGTGCTGCATGTCTGGACGACTTTTTCCGCAGGCCTGTTTTCAGTGGCCGTCACAGCGCGCGCCTGAGCGGTAGCTGGCGAGGAGACAAACGGTAACGCAATAAGCGCGGAGCTGGCCTGGATAAAATGGCGGCGAGAAATAGCGGGCTGTTCGCCATTTCCCTGGCTTTTTATATTTTTCATGATCCGACTCGTCAAATAAAAACCCATTCTCACGTTTTTAAGTGTTAGATCTCTTGATATTTATCAAGCTCCCTCATTAAGGGTAATTCCGGAAAATTAATAATTCTCATTAACTTTAAATTAAATGAAATTCATAATTTATTCTGAAGAGTTGTTAACGTATTAATTCAAAATTAACCGCTGCAACCTGACCGGACTCATCCATTACGACAAGTTGATAACGTCCAGCGATATTGAGTAATAAAGAAAGACGATTATTTTCGCCATTAACAGGTTCGCCATTTAAAAACCACCAGCGACGCCCTTTACCGCCGGTAGTCGAGACGGGCAGCGTGACGTTTTCCTGGCCTGGCAATTGCCTGATCACCGCGCCATCCCTCACTCCTGACAGCATTAACGGCGCGGCATCATTGCCCTGCAGCGGCGGACAGTGGTCGGACGCCGCTGGCAAGCGGGCGCTACGTCTTTCCGCAGGCGGCAGCCACGGCTCCAGCGGCCGCGGCCAGACGATAAACGTATGCGCACGCGCCTGCGGACAGTCGGCAGCGACACGCCGCCCCGTATCATCCAGCCAGACCGGGAAACGAATACCGTTGATGTCTTCCTGCTCAGGTAACAGCAGCGTGGGCGGCTGGCTGTCATCGAGAAGCCATGTCGCCAGTCGGCGGCGACAGTTGCTGTCTCCGGCAGGCAGAGTCTGTCCGCCCGGCCAGCAAATGACGCCGCGGCTTACCGTCTGCGGACGCGGATCTTCCGGCAGGCGTCCCGTATGCGCCAGTAACAGATTATTGACCTGGTTAAGCAATGGCACCGCGCTGGCAAAACCAAATTGCCCCACCACAGGCGTGCCGTCGGGCCTGCCTGTCCAGATACCGATGATATAGCGCGCGTTAACGCCAATAGCCCACGCATCGCGATAGCCGTAGCTGGTGCCGGTTTTCCACGCCAACGGCACAATGCGCGGCAGCGCGTTATCCGGCAAGGGTTGCGCTTCATCCGCCATAATCCGTCGAATGATCCACGCCGCTCCCGGCGACATTAATGGTCTTTCCGACAGCGGATCGTCCGGCTGTAACCGTAGTTTCGCCGCTTTCCCATGACGAGCGAACGCGCTGTATGCCGCCGCCATCTCGTCAAGCCGCGCGCCCGCGCCGCCCAAAATCAGCGAAAGATTGGGCACCGCGCCAGCAGGCAAATATAGCGGCAGGCCGACGTTACGCAGTTTTGCCGCAAATCGTTTCGGCCCATAGACTTCAAGCACCTGAACGGCAGGCAGATTCAGCGAGCGTACCAGCGCGTCGCTCATGCTGACCGGGCCGTGAAATCCGCTGTCGAAGTTTCCCGGGCGGTAATCTCCGGTGCGGCGCGGAACGTCCTGTAATAATGATGCGGGATGGATCAAGCCGTCATCCAGCGCCAGACCGTACACAAAGGGTTTGAGTACCGATCCCGGCGATCGGATCGCCGTTACCATGTCGACATGACCAAAACGGCTGTCGTCATTAAGGTCTACCGATCCTACCCAGCCGCGCACGCTCATATCGGTATGATCGACGACGATCATCGCCAACGAACTGCGTGCCGGCAGCCGCCCTTTCCATGCCCGCGCCAGATCTTCCAGTTGCCGCTGCAACCCGGCGTCCAGCGTGGTCACAATTTTGTCGTTCTGGCTTTTACTCAACATCATTCGGGCAAAAAGCGGCGCCAGTTGCGGCATTTGACGCGGCGCCAGCCAGACCGGCTCTTCACGCGACTCGCGTACCGTTTCGGCAGGCCAGACGCCCTGCGCCGCCATCCGATCCAGCACTTTATTTCGTGCCGCTTCGGCTCTCGCAGGCCAGCGGTCGGGGCGTAACCGGCTCGGCGCCTGCGGCAATACGGCCAGCAGCGCCGCGTCAGCGTAACTCAGGCGCGCGGGCGGCTTGCCGAAGTAGGCCCAGCTTGCAGCGCCAATACCCTGTAGCGTGCCGCCGAACGGCGCGCGGTTCAGGTACAGCGTCAGGATATCGCGCTTGGACAAATGCCATTCAAGCTGGAGGGCGCGCCAAAGCTGGCGGATTTTACCGCCGAACGTGCGCGAATGTGGGTCCAGCAGTCTCGCCACCTGCATAGTCAGCGTACTGCCGCCGGAAATAACGCGCCCGGCGGTAAGATCCTGCCATGCCGCGCGCGCGACGGAGAAAGGGTTAACGCCAGGGTGCCGCCAGAACCAGCGATCTTCGTAATTGATTAAGGCCTCCAGGTAACGGGGAGAGACCTCTTCAATCGTCACCGGATAACGCCAGATCCCCCCGGCGTCGGCAAAGCGCCACAGCGGCGTACCGTCATGGGCTACCACGACCCGCGCAGGATGGACCTCATTGAGCGGCAGCGGCCAGAGTTTATCCGCCGCCCATAACGCCAGGAAAATAAAAAGCGGCGCGCCCGCCAGCCACAGCCAGCGGTCACGTTTACCACGCCAACCGTTCATTTAAGGCGTCACAATCAGCAGCCCCTCGCTCGCGCCGGTTGCCCGCCACTGAGGCACGTACATCGATTCCACCTGCGGTTGCGCAAGCTGGTACGTCCCCGGCGTTACCGCGCGCGCCAGGTAGACCAGCGTCACGGGCTGGCCCTCATTGACAACGACGGCAGCCACAAACCGATCATCGCGGAATTCCATATACTGAATATCCGCCTGCTGCATCTGATTAAGCAGATTTTGCACTTCGCTACCGCTCTCCGGCAGGCTGGCGCTGCTGTCAGCCAGATTCTGGTTTTCCAGCTCCAGTCCGGCCGGGAGCAGGTCCACCACCAGCGCATCCGGCACATTGCGATCGGCCACTACCGTTAACCAGACCAGCACCAGTTCGCCGCTACGCAACGAGGACAGCGATTTGCGCTGACCATCGGTCCCCAGTATTTGTCGTTCAATCTGCAAAACGTTGCTGGCAGGCTCAGGCGCAGATGAGGGATAACCGCTGCTATCCAGACGCAACCATAGCGGCTGGCTACCGGTGTTCGTCACCTCAAGGGCGGCCAGCTGGTCAGCATCCAGATTACGGGTCAGCGCCTTGTCGCCCGACAGCGGCTGCGCCTCTAACGAGGTCTGCGCCTGCCAGGCGCCCGCGCTGGCCTGTCGCGAATGCGCGGCGAGGAACAAGGCATTGTTCTCCTGGGTAGAGAGCCATCGCTGACCGAAGGCCTGCTCAGAAAGCGAGCTTAATAGCGCATTTTGCGCGTCCGGTCTGAGGTTGTTCTCTTCCAGTAGCGACAACATCAGAGCGTTATCGCGCAGAGAACTGCCGTAATCCGCTATCCATTGCCGTTCGTCCTGACGCGGCGTATTCAGAGCCAGCGTAATGGCCTCTTCGCCGCGTCTGGCATCACCCATCATGTTTAACGCGATGCCCAATTGCATCAGCGGCAGTCCTGAAACCGCCTGACTACGGCGCTCCCAGATTTCGCGCAGCGCGCCGAGCGGCGCTTTCTGCTGACGCGCCAGTACCAGCGCGGCGTAAGCCTGAGCGGCAAAAGTACTGGCCTGGGTATTATCGCTATAACGAATCAGTATCGTGCCGGGATCCTGCAGATAACGCAGCAGTCGCTCATTGCCCCGGTTAATGGCTTCCGGCGGGACGCTATATCCCTGCTCGCCCGCGCGAATGAGGAAATCCATCGCGTAGGCCGTTAGCCAGGGCTCTTCCGCCCCATCTTCATCCCATAGCGCAAAACCGCCGTTATCACGCTGCATCTGTAGTACCCGTGAGATGCCGATATCCACTGCGGCGCGCCGTTTTTCATCGCTATCGCCGGTAATACCGAGCGACTGCAATTGAGCGGCATTGGTATACAGCGCCGGGAATAACCCGCTGGTGGTTTGTTCCAGGCACCCGTACGGATATGCTTTCAGCTCGCGAATGTAGCGCGCCAGATTGAGCGGCGGTTTTCCGCTTAACAGCAGTTGTCCCTGTAACGTGGCTGGCGAGACGTTTGCCAGATGCTGCTCTGGTACATGCCAGCTCTCTCCCGGCGCCAGCGCAATGCCGCTATTTACCGTTTGGGCAGGCCAGGCCGGACGCACGCCGATTTGCCACTGCTTATGCTGCGCGCCGAGGGTTTCTCCCGGCAGATTCAGACCGCTAATGGTCGCCTGGATTTCGCCTTCGCCCAAACCTTCCAGCGCGCGTACCGGAACGAATAAGGTGGTGCGCACGCCCGGCGCCAGGTTGACCGGTTGCGGCTGCTGGCTAAGCAGTTCCAGTAACCCACTGGCGGCGAGCGCAATATTCAGCGTCTGCGGGCGGTCGGTCAGATTGGTGACGTCCAGCACCAGTCGCGAAACATCCCCTCCCGCCAGAAAACGCGGCATATTCAGCTCGGCAATCACTGGCGCGGCGACAACAACTTTGCTTTCGCCGCGACCAAAATCGTCCGCTGTCCATGCCTGCGCCATAACCCGCAGTTCGCCGTTAAAGTCGCCAATCGGCAGCGTTACGACCCCTTCGCCCTGCTCATTGAGCGTGATCGGCTGCGCCTGCTGCGCGATGATATTGACATGGTTTACCGGCGGTTTTCCGCCGCGCTTAAGGTCGTCGCCATCGCCGCCAAAACGCAACGCCGCCAGCCGCCCCTGCCCTTCAATGACCTGGCCGTAAATATCGTAGATATCCGCACCGTAGCGTTTTTGACCGAAGAACGCCTGCCACGGGTCCGGCGTCGCGTAATCGGTGATATTCAATACGCCGCTATCGACTGCGGAGACCAGCACGTTGATCTGTTTTGGCATTTCGCCGTGTTTAACGCTGGCTTTCACCCTGACGGTGAGCGGCTGATTCGGGCGCATTTTAGCCGGGCTTTCGAGCGCCAGATCGAGGCGGCGGTTTTCATCCCCCAGCGGTAGGTGTAGTAACCCCACGGCGCGTTTTGGCGTCGCGGAACGAGATTTATCGCCGGGACGCACCACCAGCGTACTGAGATAGAGATCGTGGCGATTCCAGGTTTTATCCACCGGAATCGTGAGCTCCAGACCTTGTGCCGGCACATCGATCGCCTGCCACCACAGCGGACCATCGCTGGACTCCACCATCGCATAACCTTTACCGGCGACCGGCGCGGCGATATGCAATTTCATGGTGTCGCCTGGACGATAATTCGCTTTATCCAGTTTGAGGGTGACGCGATCCGGACGCGCCGCGCCGCTACCGTCGCTGTTATCCTGCCAGCTATAGCCGGCCCAGAAACGAACGCTGCTGACCGTCTCATTCGGCGCTTTGACCTCCAGACGGTACGCGCCCCATTCCACCGGGAAGCTGACTTTTCCGGTTTCATCCGCGTTCAGATCCAGCGTCTGCTCGCCCTCCACCAGATCTTTTTGATCAAACTGCGACTGCCAGCCTTCGCTTTCCGACCAGTTCCAGTAATAGTCGCGACGCTCGCGGATGAGCCGCACCTGTAAACCGGACACCGCTTTTTTCTCGCCCTGCGCGTTGGCGTAAACAATATCGAATGCGGCGTTGCTGTCTTCGTCGACAATCGGTTGATTAACGGTGGTATCCGTACGGTAGTCGTATACCGCTTTGGCGGCGAACTGTGGACGAATTCCCGGTAACGTATCGGCAGGCCAAATCGCCTGCTCTACGCGACGAGTGACCGGACGACCGCCAGACTCCAGCAGGCTGGCCTGTAGAATTACCTGCAGCGGCGAATGCGCTTCTTGCCACTGGCTGGCAGCACTCACTTCACCACGTCCGCCTTTATCCAACGTCAGTTGAACTTCGTCCAGGCTGCGCGAAAGATTCTCTTCGGCAATATTGCCGAACTGGAAGCCAGGCAACGCCGCGACAGCGTCGCGCAGCGGACGCAGGAAAAGTTGCCCTTGCAGGGTATTGCCGATAGCAGGCGCGCCATACAAGTAATAGCCGACAACGGAGAATTTCACCTCATCCGCAGGCGCCAGCGGTGTTTTTTGCGCCGTCAGGTTGAGCGCCATCCGCTCCGGCATAAAGTCTTCCACATGGAAATCCCAACTCCGCAGCAAATTATCGCCGGTGTTGGCGCGGACATGCCACAAGCCGGTCGGCGCGTTGATATCCAGCGGATAATTCAAACGGTATAGCCCGTTTTCCGGCTGGCTGACGATGGTACGCATCACCTGTCCGTCTGGTTTTACCACTTCCAGCTTAACGGGTTGATCGGGCAGCGTTTTACCGTCGCTATCGCGCAGCAATCCGTTGAGGATAACCGTTTCGCCCGGTCGGTAGAGATCGC
Source organism: Salmonella sp. JXY0409-18 (assembly GCF_020268625.1). Classification (NCBI taxonomy): domain Bacteria; kingdom Pseudomonadati; phylum Pseudomonadota; class Gammaproteobacteria; order Enterobacterales; family Enterobacteriaceae; genus Salmonella; species Salmonella sp. JXY0409-18. The sequence continues at coordinate 1,251,790 of NZ_CP084216.1, read as the reverse complement.
GCGGGCCGAACATAAAGAACTGCTTGCTGTAGCCGGGCGCGCCAGCGACATTAAATTCCGACAGATCCAGAGCCGGAAGCGTGAGATCGAGCAGCGTGGTCTGCTCCTCTTTACGCGCCAGTAATAGCGCCGCCGCTTTATCAGCTTCCAGTTGCACATGTCCCTGCGCGTCGCTCGTCGCCTGCGCCAGCGTCTGCCCTTTATCATTCAGAAGAACGATCTCAATTCCCGACTGCGCCGCGCCGTTTTCCAGGCTTTGCGTAAAGATATCCAGCCGATTATGGTAACGGTGCGCGGACACGCCGATATCGCTAAGGGTAAACAACGTAGCGGCATTACTATAGTTGTAGTGTCCAGCCTGATTCATTACCGCCACATATACGCCCGCCTGTTGCAGCGGCTTAATATCGCTTAATGGCAGCAGCAGTTTCTCACGCGTATTGCGCGCCGGATTAAGATCAAAACGACCGGTATAAACCAAATCCGCCATTTTCAGCAGATTGTCGGACTCCCAGTTAGAGAGAGAACTACGGTACTCCCACTGGCTGACAAATGACGCCAGCGATCCGGGCTTAACGCGGAAAAAGTTCACATCAACGTGGTTGACGTTAAGCGCCATGACCGGCAGTCCTTCCGCGATTTTCCCCGGTAGCAGCGATCCCCGGCTGGCAAAGCCGACGCTGGGCTGGACATCACGCGTGGTAATCGTTTTTTCATAAGACTTGCCGAAGGTGGCGTTATTCAGCGCTTTAACGGCGGGATCAACCGTGACCACCAGCACGCGTTCAGGTTCCAGATGACGTAACCTTAGCTCTTTTAAATTTGGCGCCAGCTCCCATGCGCCGTCAACGCTGCCGCTTTTCTTATCAACCACGTGAACCACACGGGAGAAATCCTGTTCAGGATCTAAAGGAATTGAAAACGTCAGCACCAGCGTCGCCGCGCCGTCGAGCTGCGCTTCGGAGGCGTCTAATAGCGTGAGCGCTTTGCCCTGGCTTTGCTGCGCCAGCTTTTGTAGCTGTGCCGGGTCTTTTGCGGGCGAGGGCTGCGCTACGGCTGGCGCTTCGCTTTTAGTCGTCGGGGCGGTTTTATCGTTGTTATCGCATCCCGCCAGCGCCAGCATGATCATGCAGGCCACCACGCGTAAATGTTTCATCTTTCATCCCTGGCCTTAACGGCCTGTCAGCAACGGTTGATGAGATATTATGCGCGAGAAATTTTATTGTGTAAGTCCGTATTACTGTGATGATGCGAAAATTTTACGCAGAAATGTGGTTTCGCCAGCCAAAACAGCCTCTTCTACTTGTCCCTTTTCGGGAAACGTCCGACAATTTGATCATAATCAGGTAACAATGGAGATGCCCATGACCACCGCCTTTTTTGTCGCCGCCGACTGGCTTGCCGAACATATTGATGATCCGGAAATACAGATTCTTGACGCCCGTATGGCGCCGCCAGGACAGGAACATCGTGATATGGCGGGCGAATATCGCGCCGGACATATTCCCGGCGCGCTGTTTTTTGATATTGAAGCTCTTTCCGATCGCGCATCGCCGCTGCCGCATATGATGCCGCGCCCGGAAGCGTTTGCGGTGGCCATGCGTGAACTGGGTGTTCGCCAGGATAAACACCTGGTCATATACGATGAAGGCAATCTGTTCTCCGCTCCGCGGGCATGGTGGATGCTACGCACGTTCGGTGCCGAGAAAGTGTCCATTCTGGCGGGCGGACTGGCGGGCTGGCAGCGTGACGAATGGCTATTGCGCGAAGGCGAAGAAGCGCATGAAGGAGGCGAGTTTGAGGCGAAATTCGCGCCGCAAGCCGTGGTGCGTCTCACCGACGTATTGCTGGCAAGTCATGAAAAAACCGCGCAAATCGTTGATGCGCGTCCGGCGGCGCGTTTTAACGCTCAGGCTGATGAACCGCGTCCGGGGCTGAGGCGCGGACACATTCCTGGCGCGCTAAACGTCCCGTGGACGGAACTGGTGTATGAGGGCGAATTAAAAACCACTGACGAACTGAATGAGGTTTTTTTCAGCCACGGCGTGAGTTTCGACAGACCGATTATCGCCAGTTGCGGTTCCGGCGTGACGGCCGCGGTCGTGGTGCTGGCGCTCGCCACGCTGGATGTGCCTGACGTCACGCTTTACGACGGCGCGTGGAGCGAATGGGGCGCGCGTACCGATTTACCGGTTGAACCCACTTAATATCTGCCATGCCGGATGGCGCTCACGCTTATCCGGCCTACCGTTCAGGCTGATGTAAAACGAATCTACATAAATACTGTTTAAGCAGGCCACAAAAAAACCGCTCAATTGAGCGGTTTTTTTGTGCTGGTCCGGTTCGCGGCCTTTCCAGCAGGCTTTGTTGCCATAGCAACGCAGGCACACCGTAGGGGATTAATACTCCCTTTTAAGGGAGCAAATGTCAATATAATTTACCAGGAAACTATTCAATATTTGAGGTATTATCTTTCCCGGCCCTTTCCGCCGTCTCGCAAACGGGCGCTGGCTTCAGGAGAGGATAACCCATGGCCGTAAGCGCAGGCACACCGTAGTGCCTGCTATCACGGCATTATCGCCAGCGGTACTGCCGTGATGCGGTCTTCGCAAGGACCGCAACATGAAGGTACGATGCTTTTGTGTCGTGCTTCTTGTTTCTGGCACGTTGTGTCTTCACGCAGACAGAAGCTACCCAGGTAATTCTGTTCCCGTAACGCTCAACGTCCAGAGCAGGTAAGCCAGGAGGCCGCCCTGTTGGGCGGCTTTCTTTTCTTCAGATGATGCGATTCTGTTTAAAGTCGCGCAGGAACCCACCCCAGCGGCGCTCGTAGAACGGTGCGATATGCTCGGTGATAAAGTGGCTGATACCCTGCTCGCCCTTCCTCACCTGACAAATATCGATCGGTTCGTCACCCGGTAACGTGTCGGTCGCCACATTGCCCGCTGCGTGAATGATCTCTTCAATATCGCCGTCAGCCTCAATGCCAATCAGCAGATTAGGTTGGGCGTCCGCATGTTCTTTAATAGCGCAGAGAAATGCGCGTTTCACCGGTTTGATGGTTTTAAACAGCGTAGTGAGGGAATCAATCATCTGCGACGGCGGCTCGGCCACTTCGGATAAAATAAGCGACTCGCCGCCTTCCAGCACTTCCTGCGTACTTAATGGACTGCCTTCCTCAGCGAGAAGCAGGCTGATTTCACGCGGCATAAACTCTTTGCCGGTCGGCAATTTAGCGTTGAGGAATAGCGTTTCGCCAAGCGTCATTTCAAACAGCGTGCGCGCCGGCATCACCACAAATGCCTGTTCGTCTTCCACGGCCTGCTGCAGCGCCTCCAGAGAAGTAAAGAAGGGAATGACGGTCGTGCCGTCTTCTTTTTCCCAGTGCTGCAAATCCAGAGCGCTGTCTTCCACAATCGCCTCGCCTTCGGCAGCGCTGCCCGGCACCCAGACGGTGGACTCCAGTAAGGTACGGAAAAATGCCGGACGATGCGCGGGCTCAGTCGCCGCTTTCTCCAGCAAGATTTCTAATTCATTTTTAGTTTCGGACATAGGAATCACAAATTATGTATATGGGTTGTAGGCCTGATAAGACGCACGGCGTCGCCATCAGGCAAAATGCCGGGTGGCGCTTCGCTTACCCGGCCTACAAAAACACCGTTCAGGCGGTCAGCAAATTCGCGATGGTGCGCACACCCAGACCGGTTGCCCCGGCAGCCCACTGCTCAACCGGCGCTTTGCGATAAGTGGCGGAACAGTCAATGTGCAGCCAGCCTTCGCGGTAATTTTCAACAAAGTGCGACAGAAAACCCGCGGCGGTGCTTGCCCCAGCGGGATACGCCGCGCTGCCGGTGTTGTTCAGTTCCGCAAAGTTAGACGGCAGCTGGTTACGGTGGAACTCCGCCAGCGGCAGACGCCAGAACGGTTCATTCTCTTGCGCCGCGCTGGTCAGCAAGCGCCCCGCCAGCGTATCGTCAAAACTGAATAGCGCATGGTAGTCGTTACCCAGCGCTGTTTTCGCCGCGCCGGTTAACGTCGCCATATCAATGATTAGCTGCGGGTGTTGTGCGCTGGCGTCAATCAGGCCATCCGCCAGCACCAGTCGCCCTTCCGCATCGGTATTCATGACTTCGACATTCTTACCATTACGGTAGCGAATAATGTCGCCCAGTTTAAACGCATTGCCGCTGATTAGATTATCGGCGCAGCACAGGAACAGTTTTACGCGTTTATTCAGCCCACGGGTAATGGCGAACGCCAGCGCGCCTGTTACTGTCGCCGCGCCGCCCATATCGGATTTCATTGAGTCCATAAAAGCGCTTTGTTTGATACTGTAGCCGCCGGAGTCAAAGGTAATACCTTTACCGACCAGGCAGGCATAAACCGGCGCATCTTTGTCTCCCGTCGGGTTGTAATCCAGCGCCAGCAGCACCGGCGGACGCTCAGAACCACGGCCTACGGTATGCAACCCCATATAGTTCTGCTCGCGCAGATCTTCGCCTTTGGTGATACGGTAAGTGACGCTATCGCACGCGACGCTACACAGCAGATCCACCGAGCGCTGCGCCAGTTGCTCCGGCCCAAGCTCTTCCGCCGGAGCATTAATGGTGTCGCGCACCCAGTCAATAATGGTCAGGCGGTTATCCAGCTCCTGACGTTGGGCATCGTCTAAATCCGGCCACATTACGGTACGGACGCCTTTTGGTCCTTTATAACCCGCCCAGAATGCCCAACAACGCTCGGTATCCCATCCTTCGCCTGTCAGCGCGACCTGTTTTATTCCCAGGCCGTCGATTTTACGCGCCGCACGCTGGATCAACCCCAGATCGTCTTTACCGTTAAGATGCAAGGTAATACCGTCGTTATTAATACTGTAAGTGGCTTTATCGCCCCAGCGCGCATCGGCAGGCTGCGTGGAAAGCGTAATTTTCATGGCTTCTGTCATTGTTATTTTCCTTATTAGCAAACGGGCCGCCGTAGGGCAGCCCGTTATTTGACTTACTCTGCTTCATCCAACCAGACTAGCAGAATCGCCTCCAGAATTTTTTCATTGGATGCGTTAGGGTCGTCGTCAAAATCGTCCAGTTCGCAGATCCACTGATGCAGATCGGTGAAACGAACGGTTTTAGGATCGACATCAGGATATGCGTCGTATAACGCTTCGCCAATCTCGCGGCTATCGGTCCACTTGAGTCCCATACTACCCTCTGTTAATGCTCACGCGCATGGTTGATTGTGTAACGTGGAATTTCGATAACCAGATCGTCGTCGGTAACGCGGGCCTGGCAGCTCAGTCGACTTTCCGGCTCCAGCCCCCACGCTTTATCCAGCATATCGTCTTCTTCTTCCGAACTTTCCGGCAAGGAGTCGAAGCCTTCACGTACAATACAGTGACAGGTGGTGCAGGCGCACGATTTCTCACAGGCGTGTTCAATCTCGATGCCGTTGCGCAGCGCAACGTCAAGAATGGTTTCACCGGTCTCAGCTTCCAGAACTGCGCCATCCGGACAAAGATCCTGATGAGGCAGAATAACAATCTTCGGCATGTTAAACCTCGTCTACGGAATGGCCTTTCAACGCGCGACGAACCGACTGGTCCATGCGGCGAGCAGCAAATTCCTGGGTTTGTTTATCTACGTTTTTAATGGCTTGTTCTATGGCGTCAACATCATCGCCTTGTGCGACCGCGCTTAAATGTGCGGCGGCATCATCAATGCATTGACGTTCTGCGGCGCTTAACAGCGCGGCGTCGGCAGTTAGCGCGCCGGTCAAACTTTCCAGCACGCGCGCGGCTTCGACTTTTTGCTCCGCCAGCATACGCGCTTTCACGTCCTGCTCGGCAAAACTCATGGAATCCTTGATCATCGAGGCGATTTCGCTATCGGTCAGGCCATAGGAAGGTTTGACCTGAATGGAGGCCTCGACGCCGGTGGATTTTTCCATTGCGGTGACGCTCAACAGGCCATCGGCGTCTACCTGGAAGGTCACGCGAATATGCGCCCCGCCCGCCGGCAACGGCGGAATCCCGCGCAGCGCAAAACGCGCCAGCGAGCGGCAGTCCTGCACCAGTTCGCGTTCGCCCTGCATCACATGGATAGACATCGCGGTCTGACCGTCTTTGAAGGTGGTGAAATCCTGCGCGCGCGCCACCGGGATAGTGGTGTTGCGCGGAATGACTTTTTCCACCAGGCCGCCCATCGTTTCCAGCCCAAGAGAGAGTGGAATCACGTCCAACAGCAGCATTTCGCTGTCCGGCTTGTTGCCGACCAGAATATCGGCCTGAATCGCTGCGCCGATAGCGACCACTTTATCCGGGTCGATAGCGGTTAACGGCGTGCGGCCAAAAAATTCGCCTACTCGCTCACGCACCAGCGGTACACGGGTCGAACCACCAACCATGACCACTTCCAGAACGTCCTGGGGATCAACGCCGGCATCTTTCAATGCGCGACGGCAGGCCAATAGCGTGCGCTTAACCAGCGCGGAAATGAGATCGTTAAACTGCTCGCGAGTGATTTCCCCCTGCCAGCCCGCAACGTTAACGCGAACGGTATCGGCATCGCTTAAGGCGATTTTCGCCGCAATCGCGGCATCAAGCAGTTCGCGCTGAACGCGATTGTCGCTACGATCGGCAATTCCCGCCTGCTCACGAATATAGTCCGCCAGCAGATGGTCAAAGTCGTCGCCGCCGAGCGCAGAATCACCGCCCGTCGCCAGCACTTCAAACACCCCGCGGCTCAGGCGTAAAATAGAGATATCGAAGGTACCGCCGCCGAGATCGTAAACAGCAATAACGCCTTCTTTGCCTGAGTCCAGACCGTAGGCAATCGCCGCCGCCGTCGGTTCGTTGAGCAGGCGCAGTACATGCAGGCCCGCCAGCCGCGCGGCGTCTTTCGTCCCCTGACGTTGGGCATCATCGAAATAGGCGGGAACGGTAATCACCACGCCATCCAGCTCGCCGGAGAGCGATTCGCTAGCCCGCGCGGCCAGCGCTTTGAGAATATCAGCCGATACGCGTACCGGATTGAGCAATCCAGCCGCCGTGTCAATCATCGGCAGCCCATTAACGCTTGCCTTAAACCGGTAAGGCAGATGCGGATAGCGCGCCTGGATATCCGCCAGCGAGCGTCCCATCATGCGTTTCACAGAGCTGATAGTGTTGGCCGTATCCTGCGCGGCATTGTCGCGCGCAGCGTAACCGACCGTATGGCCCTGCTGCTGATAGTGAACCACTGAAGGCAACAGGTGGCGCCCTTCGTGGTCAGGCAGAGTTTCCGCCTGGCCGCTGCGAACCGTCGCAACCAGAGAGTTGGTAGTGCCTAAGTCGATGCCCGCCGCCAAACGACGCTGATGCGGCGCGGCGCTCAGACCAGGCTCACTAATTTGTAATAAGGCCATGTTAGATTCCAGTTAAAAATCGAGCAGCTTTTCTTCGAGTTGTTCTGCGCTGCTTCGCAGTTTATCGAGAAACCGCAGTTTGCGCACCGTATCCGCCGCCGCGTCCCACGCGGCGTTGTCCAACTGTTCCACCATTTGCTGAAGACGAGCATCAAACATCTTTTGTACGCGTTTGATGAAGCTTTCCAGCCGCACGTCGTCTTTTGATTGTTCGATATCGTCCAGCTCTTCGCGAAGCGTGAGTTGTTCCATCAGAAACGCGGTGTCGCGTACCGTATGCTGCTCGCTGGCCAGATCGAACCCGTGTAAGGAAAGCAGATACTCCGCGCGCGTCAAAGGGTGACGCAGCGTTTGCCAGGCCTGGTTGATCGTGGCGGATTGCTGAACGGCGGCAAGCTGCTGCGCCTGAGTGCCGTTGGCAAATTTGTCAGGGTGATACTGGCGTTGCAGATCCTGAAAACGAAGGCTCAGCGCCTGGGTGTCAATCTGATAACGGGCTGGTAAGCCAAAGAGGGTGAAGTAATCCATAACATTCTCAGGGATAGCCTGTCAGAACAAACCCCACACGCAGGCGACCACGGTGGGGTTATACCTTCTTACTTCGCGCCGCAGATGCGTTGTCTGCGCGGGTTCCCCCAGTCACTTACTTAAATAAGCGCCTGGGGATTCACTCGCTTGCCGCTTTTCTGCAGCACGAATGCTCGGTATAACAGCGGAACACGGTTACACGTGGAAGCTTTCGCCGCAACCACACTCATCTTTCACATTCGGGTTGGAGAATTTAAACCCTTCGTTCAGACCTTCTTTTACGAAGTCCAGCTGTGTACCGTCCAGAAATTGCAGGCTCTTGCCGTCAACCACTACCTTAACGCCTTTGTCTTCAAACACGGTGTCTTCCGCCGTTGGCTCGTCAACAAATTCCAGTACATAAGCCATACCTGAGCAGCCGGAGGTTCTCACGCCCAGACGCAGACCAAACCCTTTACCACGGTTGGCCAGGAAGGTATTAACTCGCGCTGCTGCACTGTCGCTAAGTGTTATCGACATAACAAAACCTCAATGTTAACGTTCTATTTTATTTCGCTTCGCGTTTGCTTTTGTAATCCGCAATAGCGGCTTTAATCGCGTCTTCCGCCAGAATAGAGCAGTGAATTTTCACCGGCGGCAGTTCCAGTTCGTCTGCAATGTCGGTGTTTTTAATCGCCTGCGCTTCGTCCAGGGATTTCCCTTTCACCCACTCCGTTACCAGAGAACTGGAAGCGATAGCGGAACCGCAGCCGTAAGTCTTGAAGCGCGCGTCTTCAATGATACCTTCATCGTTAACTTTAATCTGCAACTTCATGACGTCGCCGCAGGCCGGCGCGCCAACCATGCCGCTTCCCACGTTATCGTCGTTGTTGTCAAACGACCCTACGTTACGCGGGTTCTCATAGTGATCGATTACTTTTTCGCTGTAAGCCATTATAAATTCTCCTGATTCCGATACCGATTAATGATGTGCCCATTCGATGCTGTTCAGATCCACACCCTGCTTGTACATTTCCCACAGTGGAGAAAGGTCACGCAGACGGCCAATGGATTTACGAACCAGATCAATGGCGTAGTCGATCTCTTCTTCAGTGGTAAAACGACCTAAAGAGAAACGGATAGAGCTATGCGCCAGTTCGTCATTCATGCCCAACGCGCGCAGCACGTAGGACGGTTCCAGACTGGCGGAGGTGCAGGCGGAACCGGAAGAGACCGCCAGGTCTTTCAGCGCCATGATCAGCGACTCGCCTTCAACGTAGTTAAAGCTCACGTTGAGAATGTTTGGCGCGCCCTGCTCAAGGTCGCCGTTCAGGTAAACTTCTTCAATATCTTTGATGCCGTTCCACAGACGGTTACGCAGACCGCGCAGACGGGCCATTTCGGTCTCCATCTCTTCTTTCGCGATACGGTAAGCTTCGCCCATGCCGACGATCTGGTGGACAGGCAGAGTACCAGAGCGCATACCGCGTTCGTGCCCGCCGCCATGCATCTGCGCTTCAATGCGAATACGCGGCTTACGACGCACATACAGCGCGCCAATGCCTTTCGGACCATAAATTTTATGACCGGAGAAGGACATCAGATCCACTTTCAGTTGGCTCAGGTCGATAGGCAGTTTGCCCACGCTCTGGGTGGCGTCAACGTGGTAGATGATACCGCGCGCGCGGCACATTTCGCCGATGGTTGCGATATCCTGCACCACGCCGATTTCGTTGTTCACGTGCATGATGGAAACCAGAATGGTGTCGTCACGCATCGCTGCTTCGAGCTCGTTGAGATCGATGATGCCGTTGCGCTGCGGCGCCAGGTAGGTCACTTCAAACCCTTCGCGCTCAAGCTGACGGCAGGTGTCCAGCACCGCTTTGTGCTCGGTCTTGCTGGTGATGATGTGCTTGCCTTTTTTCTGATAAAAGTTGGCAGCGCCTTTGATCGCCAGGTTATCGGACTCCGTCGCCCCTGAGGTAAAGACGATTTCACGCGGGTCGGCACCGACCAGTTCAGCAATCTGGTTACGGGCGATATCTACCGCCTCTTCAGCCTGCCAGCCGAAACGGTGTGAACGAGACGCCGGGTTCCCAAAGGTTCCGTCCAGGGTCAGAAACTGCATCATTTTCTCGGCAACACGCGGGTCCACCGGCGTGGTTGCGGAGTAGTCGAGATAAATCGGTAATTTCATTGCTCTTAAACTCCGTACATCACTCAATGCAAGGAATCAGGCAACCGGCTGGATGTACGACCGTGTTGACGGGACGTCCGCGTCCCGGCCTGATTCTGAATTCTTTTTTACGCTTCATCCTTCAGACGACCGCGGCATTCACCGCATGAGGCCGCCAGAAGAGATGGCGTAATATTTTAATTAAGCGCGTAATTTAACGTCGATAGCGTCCTGCGCACGACCGCTGGCGCGCGGCGCGTCATGCGTGTGCTGGCGACCAGACACATCCAGAACTTCCTGGTTATTCACCAGCTCGCCTAAGGTAATATTGTTGAGAAAACCGGTCAGGCGATCGCTTAAATCACGCCACAGCGCATGGGTCAGGCATTTATCGCCGCCCTGGCAGCCGCCTTTGCCCTGGCAACGGGTCGCGTCAACGGATTCATCAACCGCGCTGATCACTTCGCCGACCGCGATACTGCCAGCATCTTTACCCAGCAGATAACCGCCGCCCGGCCCGCGTACGCTGGAAACCAGACCGTTTTTACGTAAACGGGAAAATAGCTGTTCCAGATAAGAAAGGGAAATCCCCTGACGTTCAGAAATATCAGCCAACGGTACCGGGCCCGCTTCGGAGTTGAGCGCAACGTCTAACATTGCGGTCACGGCATAACGCCCTTTAGATGTCAGTCTCATGTCTTACTTAACCTCAAACTCGCCCCTGCCCGGGGTTTTTTATTGTAAAATGGGGGTATTGCATAGCAGGGACAAGTCTGACATTCCCGAGTAATTTGGTCAACTATTTACTTGAGTAAATTAGTCAGGTATTTAGCGTTCCGTGCGGTATTGACGCGGTTACTTGCCTTTATTCTGCTGCTCAATAGACGCCAGAATCCCACGCAGAATATTCAACTCCTGGCTTTCCGGGCGGGCGCGGGTAAACAGACGGCGCAATTTATTCATCACCTGCCCCGGATGGCTTTCGCGAATAAAGCCAGTGGAGAGCAACGTCTGCTCCAGATGGCCGTAGAAACGTTCAAGATCGTCCACCAGCGGATACGGCGTCTCTTCATGATCTGCCGCGTCGCCGTTTTCCTGCGTCGCCAGCCAGGCCATACGGACTTCATACGCGATGACCTGTACCGCCATCGCCAGATTCAACGAGCTGTACTCCGGGTTAGCGGCAATCGCGACGTGATAATGGCATTTTTGCAACTCATCGTTAGTCAGCCCGACACGCTCACGACCAAAAACCAGCGCAACCGGCGTATTTGCCGCTTCCGCCACGCTTTTTAAGCCGCACTCGCGCGGATCAAGCATCGGCCACGGCAGAGTGCGGGAACGGGCGCTGGTGCCGACCACCAGGCTACAGCCAGCCAACGCTTCATCCAGCGTATCGACGATCTGCGCATTACCGATCACATCGCTGGCGCCTGCCGCCAAGGCGATGGCCTGGGAGTCCGGTTTCACCAGCGGGTTTACCAGCCACAGGTTAGTTAAGCCCATGGTTTTCATAGCGCGAGCCACAGAGCCCATATTGCCGGTGTGAGAGGTTTCCACCAGCACAATTCGAATGTTTTGCAGCATTGTCTTTCTTCAGCTAAAGATTATTCTGACATCTTACCATAAAACCAAGACAGATTCCGATCTCGCTGCTATACTCTGCGCCGTTTTCCCGTTCTTTAACATCCAGTGAGAGAGACCGATGCATCCGATGCTGACCATCGCCGTGCGCGCAGCGCGCAAGGCGGGTAATGTAATTGCCAAAAACTATGAAACTCCGGACGCTGTAGAAGCGAGCCAAAAAGGCAGTAACGATTTTGTGACCAATGTGGATAAGGCCGCTGAAGCGGTAATTATCGACACCATTCGCAAATCTTACCCGCAACACACTATTATCACCGAAGAAAGCGGTGAGCACGTTGGCACAGATCAGGATGTTCAATGGGTTATCGATCCGCTGGATGGCACCACCAACTTTATCAAACGTCTGCCACACTTCTCTGTTTCCATTGCTGTACGCATTAAAGGCCGTACTGAAGTGGCTGTCGTTTACGATCCGATGCGTAACGAACTGTTCACCGCCACCCGCGGTCAGGGCGCGCAACTGAACGGCTACCGTCTGCGCGGCAGTACCGCTCGCGATCTGGACGGCACTATCCTCGCTACCGGCTTCCCGTTCAAAGCCAAACAATACGCGACCACCTACATTAATATTATCGGCAAGCTGTTCACCGAATGCGCCGATTTCCGCCGCACCGGTTCCGCCGCGCTGGATCTGGCCTATGTGGCTGCAGGTCGTGTCGATGGTTTCTTTGAAATTGGCCTTCGTCCGTGGGATTTCGCCGCGGGCGAACTGCTGGTTCGTGAAGCGGGCGGTATCGTCAGCGATTTCACCGGCGGTCATAACTACATGATGACCGGTAATATCGTGGCGGGGAATCCGCGCGTCGTTAAAGCCATGCTGGCGAATATGCGCGACGAACTGAGCGATGCGCTGAAGCGCTAAGTCTCTTCGGCGGATGGGGCCACTCATCCGCCGTGCCTTTTCAGGCGTTTTTCCTAAACACAGCCTCATCGCTTTACTTGCCTGCATGTTTTTGTACGATCGCTCCCTGCTCCGCTATTGGCATAAAGCGGCAAGGAAGCGAACATGCCCCTTCAACATACCCGACGCATCGTCAAATCCCTTTTTATTCTGTTTATCATTGTGGTCTGTATTTACCTGCTACCCCGCGTAGCGATCAATGCCTTTTATTACCCGGACAATAAAGTCTATGGGCCAACCCCTGCCGAAGCTGAATCCATTACCTTTACCGCCAAAGATGGCACGCATCTGCACGGCTGGTTTATTCCCACTGCTTTCGGCAGGCCGGAAAACGCCGTCGCGACGGTGATTCATGTCCATGGCAACGCCGGAAATATGTCGGCGCACTGGCCGTTAGTCAGTTGGCTGCCAGAACGCAACGTAAACCTGTTTATGTTTGATTACCGTGGTTTTGGCGAATCTGAGGGTACCCCATCACAAGAGGGGCTACTGGACGATACGAAAAGCGCGATAGATTATGTGCGGCATCGCGACGACGTTAACCCCGAGCGCCTGGTACTGCTGGGGCAGAGCCTGGGCGGCAATAATGTACTGGCCGCCGTAGGCCACTGCGTAGGCTGCGCAAATATGCGCTACGCCGACCAGGCGGGCATACGTGCGATTATCCTCGACTCAACGTTTTTATCCTATTCCTCCATCGCCAACCAGATGATCCCGGGCAGCGGCTATTTGCTTGATGACCGCTATAGCGCGGATCGCAATATCGCCAGCGTCAGCCCCATTCCGGTATTGATTCTTCATGGCACGGCAGACCATGTTATTCCCTGGCAGGACAGTGAGAAATTGTATGCCCTCGCCCAAGAGCCCAAACAAAAAATCTTCATTCCTGGCGGCGATCACATTGATGCTTTTTCCGGGCGTTATGAAAACCTTTACCGCGATGCAATGATTAATTTTATTCAGACCGCGCTATCCGCTAAATAGCGCGACGCTGTATATATGCATATTTTATGATTAAGAATATATTTATTATACCGATAGTAAAAACCATTTTTTCCCGTTAGCGAAGGCGGTGGATTAGCGCTAGCGTAACAGTAATATTCAACTGATTTTTATAACAATTTATTTTCATTTGTTTTTCCTGAATATTACTGTGGAGTATGTGATGGCTATCAAAATTACGCCTGACGAGTTTAGTTTGCTTATCCAGCGATTAAACAAAAAATGGCGCGTGTTTGCCCCGTCCGCAGAGTTTCGCGGCGGACGTTTTTCCGACACTGACAACATTATTTATCAACGGATTAGCGGCTGGCGCGATCTCATCTGGCACGAGAAATCGCACATGTCGCCGAATACCATTATCGCCCCTATCACCGAAACGCTCTTTTATTTCGATAAAGACACCATTCAAATTGCCGAGACAGACACTTCCCCGATAATCATCTTTGCCCGCGCCTGCGACATTAACGCCATGTCGCGGATGGATTATATGTATTTATCAAATGGGAATAATTCCGATTACAGTTATCAACTGCTACGGGAGCATATTCGTTTCGTCCTTATTGAGTGTGAAGAAAGCTTCGAAAATTGTTTCTGCGTCTCAATGGGTACTAATAAAACTGACTGTTATAGCGCCGCTATGCGTTTTAGCGATGAGGGCGCGCTTGTCAGCATCCGCGATCCCTTTATCGAGGCGGCGATACAAGGGCTGGGGCAGGAGGCTGACTATACCCCCTCTTTCGTCAGCGAAAACCGGGAAACCGTCGTCACGCCGGACAGCGTTTGCCGCGATCCGCAAAAAATTCGCGACATTCTCACCCGCCATCCGCTATGGGACGCCTACGACAGCCGCTGCATCAGTTGTGGTCGCTGCACTACCGGGTGCCCAACCTGTACCTGCTATAGCGTCTTTGACGTCGCCTATGATGAAAATCCGCAGCGCGGCGAACGCCGTCGCCAGTGGGCAAGCTGCATGGTGCCGGGCTTTAGCGACATGGCCGGCGGTCATGGTTTTCGCGAAAAACCCGGCGAGCGTCTGCGCTACCGCGCCCTGCATAAGGTCAATGACTACAAAGCGCGCAACGGCATTGAACATATGTGCGTCGGCTGCGGCCGCTGCGACGATCGCTGCCCGCAATACATCAAATTTTCTTTGATTATCAACAAAATGACCGCTGCCGTTCGGCAGGCGCTGGCAGAGGAGGCATAACGCATGTCACATTGTTCCTGTCATGATAAACCGCAGCACAGTTTGCTGCCTGCGGCGTACCGCATCCTCAGTATTACTCGCCACACGCCGCTGGAGTGGAATTTCCGCGTGGCCGTCGATTTTCCCGCGCACTGGGGGCAATTTGTTGAGGTGTCGCTGCCGCGCGTCGGCGAAGCGCCCATCTCCGTTTCCGACTACGGCGACGGCTGGATAGATCTGCTGATTCGTAATGTCGGAAAAGTGACCAGCGCCCTCTTTACGCTGAAAGAAGGCGACAACGTATGGCTACGCGGCTGCTATGGCAATGGCTATCCGGTCGATACGCTGCGCCATAAACCCTTACTGGTTGTCGCAGGCGGCACGGGCGTCGCGCCGGTGAAAGGCTTAATGCGCTATTTCGTTGAGAATCCCCAGGAAATTGGTCAGCTGGATATGATTCTCGGCTATAAAAATCGCGATTGCGTGCTGTACAAAGAAGAAATGGCGACGTGGCGCGGCAAACATAATCTGGTGCTCACGCTGGATGAAGGCGAGGCTGATGACCGTTACCAGATTGGTCGGGTGACCGATCGGCTTGCCGACATGACGCTTAGCGATATCGACACCATGCAGGCCATCGTCGTTGGGCCACCAATAATGATTACCTTTACCGTAAAAATGCTGCTGCAAAAAGGGCTCAAGCCGGAGCAAATCTGGGTGGACTACGAACGCCGGATGGCCTGCTCCGTCGGGAAGTGCGGCCACTGCCGTATGGGCGAAGTGTATGTCTGCACCGACGGCCCGATATTTAACTACGCCGTCGCGCAACGTTTTGCCGATTAAGGAGAACATCATGAGCATTGATATTGATATCATTAAAGCCCGTGCGAAAAACGAATATCGCCTGTCAAAAGTGCGCGGCGAAGCCATGATCAGCGTCCGCATTCCCGGCGGTATTTTGCCTGCGCATTTGCTAACGGTGGCGCGTGACATCGCCGAAACCTGGGGCAACGGACAAATTCACCTCACTACCCGCCAGAAGCTGGCGATGCCGGGTATCCGTTACGAAGATATCGACAACGTGAACGCCGCGCTGGAGCCGTTTCTTCGCGAGATTGAAATAGAACTGTGCGACGTCCAGGTTGAGGATACCAAAGCGGGCTATCTCGCTATTGGCGGGCGAAATATTGTCGCCTGTCAGGGGAACCGCATTTGCCAGAAAGCCAACACTGACACGACCGGTCTGTCCCGTCGTCTTGAAAAACTGGTCTATCCCAGCCCTTATCATCTCAAAACGGTCATCGTCGGCTGCCCGAATGACTGCGCGAAGGCGTCAATGGCCGATCTGGGAATTATTGGCGTGGCGAAAATGCGCTTCACTGCCGATCGTTGTATCGGCTGCGGCGCCTGCGTGAAGGCCTGTAGTCACCACGCGGTAGGCTGCCTGGCGCTGAAGAACGGCAAAGCGGTCAAAGAAGAGTCCGCCTGTATCGGCTGCGGCGAGTGCGTGCTGGCCTGTCCGACGCTGGCCTGGCAACGTAAGCCGGATCAGCTCTGGCAAGTCCGTCTGGGCGGACGCACCAGTAAAAAGACGCCGCGCGTCGGCAAGCTCTTCCTCAACTGGGTGACTGAAGATGTGATAAAGCAGGTGATCGTTAACCTGTATGAATTTGAAAAAGAGATGCTCGGCGGAAAACCGATCTATCTCCATATGGGCCATCTGATCGACAAAGGCGGCTACCTGCGTTTTAAAGAACGGGTACTGCGCGGCGTTCAGCTCAATCCGGAAGCGATGGTCGCCGAACGCATTTACTGGGCCGAAGACGAATCCGTCGCGCGGATGCATCTCAAACCCGCCGGGCACTAATCAACCACGCCATGGCCGCAGCCCGCCCACAGGCTGCGGCACGCTAAACCACATGACCAGCGCCGCGACAAGCAGTATCACCCCTCCGGCCAGCGCCAGCGTTGACCAGCCTACCTGCCGCCATAACGCCGGCGCTTCGTTTCCACTGAGCTTCACCGCCAGAGCACGAAAAGTGTGTACCAGCAGCGCCAGCGAGGTAATCGTTAGCGAGGTTCCCGCCGCCATTGCCAGTACCGACGCCATTCCCCAGCTAAAAACGCCAATCACTTTACTGAATAACAGCACCATTATCGCGCCGGAACAGGGCCGCATCCCCATAGACAGTACGATCATGAGTCGCGCGCGCCAGTCATCGCCGCTATGCAATTGTTCCTGCGTCGGTAGATGCTGATGTCCGCAGCCGCATTTTTCATGGTGAACATGGCGCGGCGTAAAAGCGATAAAGACAGGTTTACGTAGCAGCGCGCGTAACCTTTTTATCGCCCGCCAGCACAGCAAGATGCCCAGCCCGCCAACTAACGCATAGCTCCCCTTTTCCAGCCAGAAACCGCTCAGATGGAGCTGCCTGGCCGGAAGTTGCAATACGGTCAGCACGCCCACCACCAACCCGATAGCCACGAGCCCCTGTAATAACGCGGCGGCGAGGGTTAGCACGATACTTGATTTCAGCTTCGAAGGATGCGTCGCCAGCCATGTCGCGATCACCACTTTGCCGTGTCCCGGCCCCAGCGCATGAAGCACGCCATACATAAAACTCAGCAGAAGCAACGATCCGCCCGCCCGCTCAGGATGCGTCGCCACCGCGTTAAGCAGCGCGCTCAACTGCTGATTCACGTCCCGCTGCCAAAGAGCGCTTTTCAACATCACCTGCGGCCAGGCCTGCCATATCCACAGACCGCCAACCAGCATTAGCAGCAGGAATAACGCCAATGGCCACAGCGAGAGCCAGCGCCGCCCCGGAGTGCGTTGAGAAAAAATTACTGACATTGCAAGGTCACCGTTTGGGCAAACTGTTTACCTAAATCCATATCCTCCGGCGGCGCGTCCTCTTTATCCAGCGACTGGGCGAAACGTAGTGTCTCTTCGCCGGGCGCAGGAGTATAAACCTGAATCCGACACTTTTCGCGCAGCGGTTCCGGCATCGTGATATCGCTGTCCTGGTCATAATGCATATCGACATAATAAGAGGGATCAAACGTTGAAAAGGTATAAGTCTGTCCGCTTAACGGCTGCGGTTCAGCCAGCGGTAGCGTAAAGGTCAATACCGCCTGATGCACGTCACGCGTCATACCGTATTCTGTCGGCCTGTTTTTAAACTTCACTTTCGCGCCATTGCGCCACACTTCTGTAAAGTAGTGCTGCCCAAGTACGTTAGCCATCACTTCCGCCGCCAACTTTTTCCATATTTCTGACCCCGGAGCCGCGTTTCCGGCGTCATACAGCAGATCTGCGGATGTCAGCGCGTCCATTGTCCAGCGCATTTTTAACGCCACAAATTGCTCATTTTCACTGACCACCTGCGTTTGCAGACGGATGAAGCTGTGCGGATGCGCCGCCGCCACGAAAGATAAAACGGCAAGAAATAGTGTTAAGGCGCTGCGTTTCACTAGCTTCATCTGTTCCTCGCGATAAAAATTCTGTGACGTTCCTCAGCATTCCTGGCCTAAAAGCACGCTTATCACATTTTTCACGCGCAAACTTTAGCTATCCTTACCAGACAAACTAACGGGAGACCTGACAGATGATGCCGACAATTGCCCCACCATCTGTACTTTCCGCTCCCCAGCGCCGCTGTCAGGTATTGCTGACGCTTTTCCAGCCGGAGCCAATTGCCACGGTGGAAATCTTCAGCGCGCTTAATGGCGTTGATGATGATACTGCCCGTGAGGATATCACTGAGACAAGCCTGGAGATCCAGCGCTATCATCGCCTTGCCATCACAACATGCCAGAACGGTTGCTATCGGATCGAAGGTACAGCACTCGATCAGCGCCTTTGCCTTTTACACTGGCTCAGGCGCGGCCTGCGTTTATGCCCGACCTTCGTCACGCAACAGTTTACCCCGGCCTTAAAAAACGCGCTAAAGCAGCGCGGTATCGCGCGTCCGCTGTATGACGATATTA
Source organism: Salmonella sp. JXY0409-18 (assembly GCF_020268625.1). Lineage (NCBI taxonomy): Bacteria > Pseudomonadati > Pseudomonadota > Gammaproteobacteria > Enterobacterales > Enterobacteriaceae > Salmonella > Salmonella sp. JXY0409-18. The sequence continues at coordinate 1,232,983 of NZ_CP084216.1, read as the reverse complement.
ATCTGCACGCGCTCATCAATCTGTGCGCCCGCCGGTTGCAAAAACCATTTGAACATCGCGACGTGCAGTTCCTGCGTCTCTTTTTACAGTATTGTCTGCTACAACACCATGCCGGCATCACCCCGGAGTTCAACCCTGTACAGCAGATTTGGGCGCAGTCGTGCGCGGAATATCCACTCGCCCAGGAAATTGGTCGTCACTGGCAGCGCCACGTGATGCAGGCCGCACCGCTCAATGAAGCGCTGTTTATGGCGTTACTGTTTTCAATGATTCGCCTCCCCGACCCGATTCGCGACACGCATCAACGGGCGCAGCAACTGCGACTGGAAGTGGCGCGGCTGGTGCTGCGCTTCCGAGAAAAAGGGAACGTACGCTTCAGCGACGAACAAGGGCTTAACGATCAGCTGTATGTCCATCTCGCCCAGGCGCTGAACCGAAGTTTATTCACGATTGGCATCGATAATACGCTTCCGGAAGAGTTCAACCGTCTTTATCCGCGTCTGGTTCGCACCACACGTGAGGCGCTCGCCGGATTTGAAGCCGAATATGGTGTCCACTTTTCCGAGGAAGAGACGGGTCTGGTGGCAGTGATTTTCGGCGCCTGGCTGATGCAGGATAACGATTTGCATGAGAGACAGATCGTATTGTTAGTGGATAAAAATGATGCGCTGGAGACGCATATTGAGCAGCAACTGCGTGAACTGACCCTGTTGCCGCTGAATATCAGACGGATATCGCTCCAGGCGTTTCAAAAAGAGGGATGCCCGCGCGGCGTAGCGCTGATTGTTACCCCTTACGCCACGCCGCTACCGCTCTTCTCACCGCCATTAATTCATGCGGATCGCGCCCTCACAGCGCACCAACAGCAGCAGATCCGCAAGATCCTGGAATCATGACGCGGCAACCACTTTGGGCCGAAGGAAGATAGCGGGCAATGCCACCAGCGCCATAATCCAGAATACGCCGCCGCCCAGATGTTGATACAGAAAACCGGCAAATACTGTCATAATCGCGATGCTGCCGCCCATCGCCACAGCGGAATAGACGGCCTGCAAACGAATCACCTCGCTTCCCTGACGCGCAGCGATATAGCGCATGGCGGCCAGATGGCAAACGGTAAACGTGCCACAGTGCAGGATTTGTATCACAATCAGCCACGGCAGCGCCGTACTCCAGCCCATCAGTCCCCAGCGTACCACGCCGCACACAGCGGAAAGCAACAGCAAGTCGCGGGCGCTAAACCGGCGGAATAGCTTTTTACTCAGTGCGAAAATGATCACTTCCGCCACCACGCCCAACGACCATAAATAGCCGACCGCCGATGCTGAATAGCCAGCCCCCTGCCAGTAGATGGCGCTAAAACCGTAGTAGGCGGCGTGCGCCCCTTGCAGCAAACAGACGCAGGCGAGAAAACGCCAACTTTGTGCCACCAGCGTACGCCAGGCGGGCCAGCCTGCGCTCTCCTGCTGACGGCTTTCCCCTTGCGGCGGCACGCTGGGACGTAACAACATACCCAGCAACATCGAGGCGACGCCGAGCGTCAGTAGCGCCAGAATCGCCTGGTAATCGTATAAACTCACCAGCTTACCGGTCAGCGCCGACCCTATCACGAAGGCGATGGACCCCCACAGCCGCACCCGACCATAGTCCAGGGTAATTTGCTTTTGCCAGGTATTGGCCAGCGCATCGGTCAGCGGCACCAGTGGTGAAAAGAAGAGGTTAAACCCAACCATCACCACCATTAGCCACGCGACATGCGTTCCTGCCCAAAATGCCAGCGCAAATACCAGCGTCAGCAATGCCAGTACGCGCAGCGCGGAGATCAACCGCGAAGGATCGCTTACGCGAGGCGCAATGAGCAGACTACCGAGAAAACGCGCGACCAGACCCACGCCCAGCAGAAGACCGATGGTTTCCGGCGTTAGCCCAAGACCTTTGAGCCAGACGCTCCAGAAGGGCAGAAAAATACCGTAACTAAAGAAGTAGGTGAAATAACTGAGCGCCAGCCAGCGCGTGGAATGCAATGCCATGATTCCCTCCCGTTTGGAGGCGATAGTCTGGCGGTAAACGGTTGCGCTGGCAAGGGTAACATAAGATTAACAAGCGGAGGGAGAAGTTCAAACGGCAACGCCGCCGGATAATGACTTCCGGCGGCGTCACGTTATGGCGCATAAGTAATGCCCGACAGACGCAGCGCCATCGGGCCATTTTCACAACATAAGCGCTTACGCGTAAACCGGGAAGCGGGCGCAGATATCCAGTACTTTCGCTTTCACGCGTTCAATGGTGGCTTCATCATTGATGTTGTCCAGCACGTCGCACATCCAGCCAGCCAGCTCTTTCACTTCCGCTTCTTTGAAGCCGCGACGAGTAACCGCCGGGGAACCGATACGGATACCGGAGGTCACGAACGGGCTCTTCGGATCGTTCGGCACGCTGTTTTTGTTCACGGTGATGTTAGCACGGCCCAGCGCGGCGTCAGCTTCTTTACCGGTCAGGTTTTTATCCACCAGGTCCAGCAGGAACAGGTGGTTCTCAGTGCCGCCAGACACCACTTTGTAGCCGCGGTTCAGGAACACTTCCACCATCGCTTTGGCGTTTTTCGCCACCTGCTGCTGGTAGACTTTGAACTCCGGCTCCATCGCTTCTTTCAGCGCTACCGCTTTACCGGCGATCACGTGCATCAGCGGGCCGCCCTGCGCGCTTGGGAAGACGGCAGAGTTCAGTTTTTTGTACAGCTCTTCGTCGCCGCCTTTCGCCAGGATCAGGCCGCCGCGCGGACCCGCCAGGGTTTTGTGGGTGGTGGTGGTGACAACGTGAGCGTGCGGAACCGGGTTCGGGTAAACGCCTGCGGCAATCAGGCCCGCTACGTGCGCCATGTCGACAAACAGGTATGCGCCAATGCTATCAGCGATTTCACGCATTTTTGCCCAGTCAACCACGCCGGAGTAGGCAGAGAAGCCACCGATAATCATCTTCGGCTTGTGCTCTTTGGCCAGCTTCGCCATCTCGTCATAGTCAATTTTACCGGACTCATCGATACCGTAAGGTACGATGTTGTACAGTTTACCGGAGAAGTTAACCGGGGAGCCGTGAGTCAGGTGGCCGCCCTGCGCCAGGTTCATACCCAGAACGGTATCGCCCGGCTGCAGCAGCGCGGTGTAAACAGCGAAGTTAGCCTGAGAACCGGAGTGCGGCTGCACGTTAGCGTAGTCGGCGCCGAACAGTTCTTTCGCGCGGTCGATAGCCAGTTGCTCTACAATATCAACGTATTCGCAACCGCCGTAGTAGCGCTTGCCCGGATAACCTTCAGCGTATTTGTTGGTCAGCTGAGACCCCTGCGCCTGCATCACGCGCGGGCTGGTGTAGTTTTCGGAGGCGATCAGTTCGATGTGCTCTTCCTGACGTACTTTTTCCTGCTCCATAGCCTGCCACAATTCGGCATCATAATCGGCAATGTTCATTTCACGCTTTAACATCCGCATCTCCTGACTCAGCTAACAATAAAATTTGTGCCTGAAAAGGCAGTCCGTGGGACTTCGGCCAACAGTATAACCGAATCATTCTTCGATAACAGGTCTTGACAAAGGTTTTTACGCAAACGATTACCTATGCGTCAGATAAGGGTTTCCTGAACGAGAGCCTGACGAATTTCAACGGATTTCTTTTCAGCTTTGTGATGCAGATTTTTCACGTTGTTACCTCCATAACGTAAAGCAGAGAAGAACCATTTACAATGCAAGGGTATTTTTATAAGATGCATTTGATATACATCATTAGATTTTCACATAAAGGAAGCACGTATGCTTGACGCACAAACCATCGCTACAGTAAAGGCCACCATTCCCCTGCTGGTTGAAACAGGACCGAAACTGACCGCCCACTTCTACGACCGTATGTTTACGCATAATCCGGAGCTCAAAGAAATCTTCAATATGAGCAACCAGCGTAACGGCGATCAGCGCGAAGCCCTGTTTAATGCTATCGCGGCCTACGCCAGCAATATCGAAAATTTACCGGCGTTGCTGCCGGCGGTAGAAAAAATCGCGCAGAAGCACACCAGCTTCCAGATTAAGCCGGAGCAGTACAACATCGTCGGGACGCATCTGCTGGCGACGCTGGACGAAATGTTCAACCCGGGCCAGGAAGTGCTGGACGCGTGGGGCAAAGCCTATGGCGTACTGGCTAACGTCTTTATTCATCGGGAAGCCGAGATTTATCACGAGAACGCCAGCAAAGACGGCGGCTGGGAAGGCACGCGCCCCTTCCGCATCGTTGCGAAAACCCCGCGTAGCGCACTGATCACCAGCTTTGAGTTTGAACCGGTCGACGGCGGTACGGTGGCGGAATACCGTCCCGGGCAGTATCTGGGCGTCTGGCTGAAGCCGGAAGGTTTTGCACATCAGGAGATCCGCCAATATTCACTGACCCGTAAACCCGATGGCAAAGGGTACCGTATTGCCGTGAAGCGTGAAGACGGCGGCCAGGTATCAAACTGGTTACACCATCACGCCAGCGTAGGCGATGTGGTGCGTCTGGCTGCGCCGGCAGGTGACTTCTTTATGAATGTCGCCGCTGATACCCCCGTTTCGCTGATTTCCGCTGGCGTCGGCCAGACGCCGATGTTAGCGATGCTCGATACGCTGGCGAAAGGACAGCATACCGCGCAGGTGAACTGGTTCCACGCGGCGGAGAACGGCGACGTTCATGCGTTTGCCGACGAAGTGAGCGAGCTGGGCCGTACACTGCCGCGTTTCACTGCCCATACCTGGTACCGCGAACCGACCGAGGCCGATCGCGCCCAACACGTCTTTGACAGCGAAGGGCTGATGGATTTAAGCAAACTGGAAGTCGCGATCAGCGATCCGGCAATGCAGTTCTATCTTTGCGGCCCGGTAGGCTTTATGCAGTTTGCCGCAAAACAACTGGTTTCACTTGGCGTGAATAACGAAAACATTCATTACGAATGCTTCGGCCCGCATAAAGTGCTGTAATTGCAAGAAATCCTCTGAAAAAACGGGCGTTATCGTTAAGGCGAACGCCCGTTTTCCTCCCCGTTCCCCTGCTTATTACACTGCTTTTTATGCCTTTCTTTTACAAAAAAGGGGAATAAAAAAAGTCTGTGCAAATCGTGTTATTATTAACGTTTGACTTAGCTCGTTAGGGCATCTTTTTATGCAGCAACCTGTTGTACGCATTGGAGAGTGGCTGGTTACACCTTCTGTTAATCAGATCAGTCGTCAGGGACGCCAGATTACTCTTGAACCACGGCTGATCGATCTTCTGATGTATTTTGCGCATCACCCGGATGAAGTGTTAAGCCGGGATAACATTATTGATCATGTCTGGATGCGCACCATCGTGACCAACCATGTTGTCACCCAAAGCATTTCTGAACTACGCAAATCATTAAGAGATGGCGGAGACAGCAATGCTGAATACATTGTTACCGTACCTAAACGCGGCTATAAGCTGACGGCGCCGGTTATCTGGTGCGAAGAAAATAGCGATGAGATCGATAATTCATCAACGTCGCCGCCGCCGCCGATCGCAGCAACGAATGCAGAACCGGCAGAGGGGGCTACTGCCGCTACGCCTGTGCCGCCCGCCTCTTTGCAAACGCCGACTAAAAAGGCGAAAAAGCCGCGTATCGCCGCTTTCTGGACGTGGGTAATGTTCCTACTCTCGCTGGCGACGCTGGTGGTGTTTATCGTGATGTCGGTGGTAGATCATAATGCCGCGGTAACAAAAACGCGGTTATTACTTAACCCACGAGATATAGATGTTCGTTTTGAAGGCGGCAATTCCTGTAATAACTGGGTCTCGCAGGAGTCCTACGCCATCGGTCTGGGCGGCTTAATCACCGACCTGCTGAACACCTACTCGACCTTTATGGTGCACGATAAAACTAATTACCGGGTCAATGAGCCAAGCAGCTCCGGTAAGACGTTAACCATTCAGTTTGTCAATCAGCGCCACTATCGGGCGCAGCAGTGCTTTATGTCTGTGGTGCTCATTGATAACGCCGATGGTTCAACCATGCTGGATAAGCGTTATTTCGTCACCAATACTAACCAGTTGTCCATCCAGGATGATCTGTTTAATAGCCTGTCTTTCGTTTTAACACAGCCCTGGCCTAATCGTATGCGAGAACAACTGGCCCTGTTCAGAACGCCGCAAAATACCGCGCTGATGCGTTTTTATGAGGCGCGCCAGCTTATTCTGAGCGGCGATGCGCAGGCGCTAGGTAAAGCCAGCGATATTCTGAATGGCATTATTAAGGAAACGCCTGATTTCAACTATGCCTATGAATATAAAGTGCTGGTAGATGTATTACGGCAATCACAGCAGCCGTTTGATAAAGAACAAGTGGCCGCACTGAACGAAGAGTTTAAAAAAATAGATCAAATTCCGGGCGTTGAGAAAACGTCTGTTTATTATAAAATCAAGACCGTCGATCTGTTAGGCAAAGGTGATATCGATGCAGCGTATGAGGAAATCAATAAAAGCATCGAGCTTGAAATGTCGTGGTTTAACTATGTCCTGTTGGGGAAAGTTTACGAAATGAAAGGTGAGAATCGTCTGGCCGCTGATGCCTATCTGACCGCCTTTAATTTACGTCCAGGTGAAAACACGCTGTACTGGATTGAAAATGGCGTATTTCAGACATCCGTTCAGAAAATTGTCCCTTATCTGAATAGTTTTCTGGCAGAAGATTAAATTTAACGCTGAACCATGACAAATAAAAGCGAAAAGATATTAAATTTTTCGCTTTTATTTTGTGAAAAACATGTTACCAAAAATAACTTATGTTAATTTTGGTAACATGTTTACTGCAAAGAAATGTAAATATAACTCCTTGTAATTAAACGATGTTTATCCTTTCATGATATTTTTCATGATATTTATATGTTAATTCAAAAAAATCAATCTATCAGTTTTTTCATGTTTGTGTTTATTTCACTTTTTCTTTAGGACTTATCTCAACCCATTCGTTAATCTTGTCGACAGTTGAACGGGCACGCAGCATATATGAAGCATAAGCCCGGTTCTTAAAAATACAGCTCAGGAGAAATGAACATGAGTTCTGTCAAAAAGATCGGGCTATTTGCCTGTACTGGCGTCGTTGCCGGTAATATGATGGGGAGCGGGATTGCATTATTACCCGCCAACCTTGCCAGTATTGGTGGCATTGCCATCTGGGGCTGGGTAATTTCTATTATTGGGGCAATGTCGCTGGCTTATGTTTATGCGAGGCTGGCAACCAAAAACCCTCAACAGGGTGGCCCTATCGCTTATGCTGGGGAAATATCTCCGGCGTTTGGTTTCCAGACCGGTGTTCTTTATTATCACGCAAACTGGATTGGTAACTTAGCCATCGGCATTACCGCTGTTTCTTATCTTTCTACATTCTTCCCGGCATTAAATAATCCAATACCGGCAGGTATTGCCTGTATTGCTATCGTCTGGCTGTTCACCTTTATTAATATGCTGGGCGGGGCCTGGGTCAGCCGCTTAACAACGATTGGCCTATTCCTGGTGCTGATCCCGGTAGTCTTGACCGCAGTCGCCGGCTGGCATTGGTTCGATATCGCGACCTATCACGCGAACTGGAACACGTCTACGACGACCGACTCTCACGCCATTGTTAAAAGTATTCTGCTCTGCCTGTGGGCGTTCGTTGGCGTTGAGTCTGCCGCCGTCAGCACCGGCATGGTGAAAAACCCGAAACGCACCGTACCTCTGGCAACCATGCTGGGTACCGCGCTGGCAGGCATCATCTATATCGCTGCGACTCAGGTTATCGCCGGGATGTTCCCAGCTTCCGTTATGGCCTCTTCCGGCGCGCCGTTCGCTATCAGTACCTCCACGATTCTGGGTGGCTGGGCTGCGCCGCTGGTTTCCGCCTTTACCGCTTTCGCCTGCCTGACGTCTCTGGGCTCCTGGATGATGCTGGTCGGCCAGGCTGGGGTTCGCGCCGCCAACGACGGCAACTTCCCGAAAATTTACGGTGAAATGGATAAAAACGGTATTCCGAAAAAAGGTCTGCTGTTGGCTGCTGTGAAAATGACGGCGCTGATGATTCTGATCACCATCATGAACTCCAGCGGCGGTAAAGCGTCCGACCTGTTCGGCGAACTGACCGGGATTGCCGTACTGCTTACCATGCTGCCGTACTTCTACTCCTGTGTTGACCTGATTCGCTTCGAAGGGTTCAACATCCGTAACTCGGTAAGCCTGATTTGTTCTGTACTGGGCTGCGCATTTTGCTTCATCGCACTGATGGGCGCCAGCTCCTTCGAACTCTCCGGCACCTTTATCGTCAGTCTGATCATCCTGATGTTCTACGGTCGCAAAATGCACCAGCGCCAGAACAACGACAGCGACAACAATACGGCTGAAGCGCTTTAACCGCTAACTCCTTTTTCTCAAAGCCCCTTTCGTCACCTGCTATAGCGTAGCGGGAGGGGCCCACTTTACCAGGAACAAGACTATGAACGTTATTGCTATCATGAACCACATGGGCGTCTACTTTAAAGAAGAGCCTATTCGTGAACTGCATCGTGCACTGGAAGGTTTAAATTTCCGTATCGTCTATCCAAACGACCGAGAAGACCTGCTGAAGCTGATTGAAAATAACTCCCGCCTTTGCGGCGTCATTTTCGACTGGGATAAATATAACCTTGAGCTTTGCGAAGAGATTAGCAAGCTGAACGAGTATATGCCGCTGTACGCCTTCGCCAACAGCTACTCTACGCTGGACGTCAGCCTCAACGATCTGAGAATGCAGGTTCGCTTCTTTGAATATGCTTTAGGCGCCGCAGCCGATATCGCGGCGAAAATTCGCCAGAATACCGATGAATACATCGACAATATTCTGCCGCCGCTGACAAAAGCGTTGTTCAAATATGTGCGCGAAGGGAAATATACTTTCTGTACGCCTGGCCACATGGGCGGGACCGCTTTCCAGAAAAGCCCCGTCGGCAGCATCTTTTATGATTTCTTCGGCCCGAACACGATGAAATCCGATATTTCGATTTCCGTTTCCGAACTGGGTTCGCTGCTGGACCACTCCGGCCCGCATAAAGAAGCGGAAGAGTATATCGCCCGCGTCTTTAACGCCGAACGTAGCTACATGGTGACGAACGGCACCTCTACGGCGAACAAAATCGTCGGTATGTACTCCGCGCCGGCAGGCAGCACGGTACTGATTGACCGTAACTGCCATAAATCGCTGACCCATCTGATGATGATGAGCGACATTACGCCGATTTATTTCCGCCCAACCCGTAACGCCTACGGTATTCTTGGCGGTATTCCGCAAAGCGAGTTCCAGCACGCCACTATCGCTAAACGGGTAAAAGAGACGCCTAACGCAACCTGGCCGGTCCATGCTGTTATTACTAACTCAACCTATGACGGTTTGTTGTATAACACTGACTACATCAAGAAAACTCTGGATGTGAAGTCCATTCATTTTGACTCCGCCTGGGTGCCTTATACCAATTTCTCCCCTATTTATCAGGGTAAATGCGGTATGAGCGGCGACCGTGTAGAAGGCAAAATCATTTATGAAACCCAGTCCACGCATAAACTGCTGGCGGCGTTTTCACAGGCATCCATGATTCATGTTAAAGGCGACATTAACGAAGAAACCTTTAACGAAGCCTACATGATGCATACCACCACTTCTCCGCACTACGGTATCGTAGCGTCTACTGAAACCGCAGCGGCGATGATGAAAGGTAATGCGGGTAAACGCCTGATTAACGGTTCTATTGAACGTGCGATTAAATTCCGTAAAGAAATTAAACGCCTGAAAAGCGAATCCGACGGCTGGTTCTTTGACGTATGGCAGCCGGAACATATCGATGGGGCTGAGTGCTGGCCGCTGCGTTCAGATAGCGCATGGCATGGCTTCAAAAATATCGATAACGAACACATGTACCTCGACCCGATCAAAGTCACTATCCTGACGCCGGGGATGAAAAAAGACGGTACGATGGATGAGTTCGGTATTCCGGCAAGTCTGGTCGCCAAATATCTCGATGAACGTGGCATCATCGTAGAAAAAACCGGTCCATACAACCTGCTGTTCCTGTTCAGCATTGGTATCGACAAAACCAAAGCTCTGAGCCTGCTGCGCGCGCTCACTGAATTTAAACGCGCCTTTGACCTGAACCTGCGCGTCAAAAACATTCTGCCAGCACTGTACCGCGAAGCGCCTGAGTTTTATGAAAATATGCGCATCCAGGAACTGGCGCAGAATATTCATAAACTGGTCGAACATCATAATCTGCCGGACTTAATGTACCGTGCGTTTGAAGTGCTGCCGAAAATGGTGATGACGCCGTATACTGCGTTCCAGAAAGAGCTGCATGGCGAAACGGAAGAGGTGTATCTTGAAGAGATGGTTGGTCGCGTCAACGCCAACATGATCCTTCCTTACCCTCCGGGAGTGCCGCTGGTGATGCCTGGTGAAATGATCACCGAGGAAAGCCGTCCGGTACTGGAATTCCTGCAAATGCTGTGCGAAATCGGCGCCCACTATCCGGGCTTCGAAACCGATATCCACGGCGCCTATCGTCAGGCAGACGGACGTTACACCGTTAAGGTGCTGAAAGAAAATACGAAATAAGTACCAAAGGGAAGTGGCTTGCCACTTCCCTTTTTTCACGCAGCAAGGAGACTTTATGAAAACACCCTCACAACCGCGCGCGATTTTTTACATCGTGGCGATTCAAATTTGGGAATACTTCAGCTTTTACGGCATGCGTGCCTTACTCATCCTTTATCTTACCCACCAGCTTGGTTTTAATGACAGCCACGCGATCAACCTCTTCAGCGCCTACGCCTCTTTAGTTTACGTTACCCCTATTCTTGGCGGCTGGCTTGCCGACCGCCTGCTTGGCAACCGCGTGGCGGTTATCACCGGCGCCTTATTGATGACGCTGGGTCATGTGGTATTGGGCTTAGAATCTGATTCAACGCTGAGTTTATATGCGGCGCTGGCCATTATTATCTGCGGCTACGGCTTGTTTAAATCCAATATTAGCTGTCTGCTGGGCGAACTTTACGCCCCTGATGACAACCGCCGCGACGGGGGATTCTCGCTGCTCTACGCCGCCGGGAATATTGGATCGATAGCCGCGCCGATCGCCTGTGGTCTGGCGGCGCAGTGGTATGGCTGGCATGTCGGCTTTGCGCTGGCGGGCGTGGGAATGTTCATCGGCCTGCTCATCTTTTTAAGCGGTCATCGCCACTTTCAGCAGACGCGCGGTGTTAATCGCCCCGCATTGCGGGCGGTTAAATTCGCCCTTCCAACCTGGGGTTGGCTGGTATTAATGCTGTGTATCGCGCCGGTATTCTTCACCCTCCTGCTGGAAAATAACTGGTCTGGCTATGTGCTGGCCATTGTCTGCGTCTTCGCGGCGCAACTTATCGCCCGTATTATGGTTAAATTTCCCGAACACCGTCGCGCCTTGTGGCAAATCGTTCTGTTAATGATCACCGGCACTCTCTTCTGGGTTCTGGCGCAGCAGGGCGGAAGTTCGATCAGTTTATTCATCGACCGTTTTGTCAACCGCCACTGGCTGAACATGACCGTCCCCACCGCATTGTTCCAGTCGGTCAATGCGATTGCGGTGATGGCGGCGGGCGTGGTGCTGGCGTGGCTGAGCAGCCCGAAAGAGAGCGCCCGCTCGGTGCTGCGCGTCTGGCTTAAATTTGCCGTGGGACTGGTATTAATGGGCGGCGGTTTTATGCTGCTGGCGCTAAACGCGCATCAGGCCCGGTTAGACGGGCAGGCATCAATGGGAATGATGATCGCAGGGCTGGCACTGATGGGCTTTGCAGAGCTGTTTATTGATCCGGTCGCGATGGCGCAAATTACCCGCCTCAACCTGCCTGGCGTCACGGGCGTGCTGACCGGTATTTATATGCTGGCGACCGGCGCGGTCGCTAACTGGCTGGCTGGCGTCGTCGCGCAACAAACCACGGAATCGCAAATTAGTGATACGGCGGTAGCCGCCTACGGACACTTTTTCTCGCAAATGGGCGAGTGGACGCTAAGTTGCGTGGCGCTGATCGTCGCCATTGTCGGCCTGAGATGGGTTTGCACCCGGACTACATCGGCGCTACCGCAGGGCGATTAAACGGTGGTTCGCTGCCCACAAGGAGGAGACGGGCAGCGAATCGGCACATCAGATAGCCGCGTCGTCTTCTTCGCCAGTACGGATACGAATAACACGGGCAACATCAAAGACAAAAATCTTACCGTCGCCGATTTTCCCCGTCTGCGCGGTACGAATGATGGTGTCAACACAGGTATCCACGATGTCGTCAGGCACAACGATTTCAATTTTTACCTTCGGCAGAAAATCCACCATATATTCCGCGCCGCGATACAGCTCGGTGTGGCCTTTTTGACGGCCAAAGCCTTTGACTTCAGTTACCGTCATCCCGGTAATACCTACCTCGGCCAGCGCTTCACGGACATCGTCCAGCTTGAAGGGTTTAATAATCGCATCAATCTTTTTCATGCTATTCCTTGAAAAGGTCGCCTGTGTTTTGATCGGTTAAACGTAACATATTTCGCGCTACTTTACGGCATGAAAACTACTCTTTGAAATCATTCGCATCCAGTTCGTGACGGGAGAGTAGCTTATAGAATTCCGTGCGGTTGCGCCCCGCCATCCTTGCCGCGTGCGTCACGTTACCTTTGGTAATTTGCAGTAACTTGCGCAGATAGTTCAGTTCAAATTGGTTTCGCGCTTCGGCAAAAGTTGGCAGCGCGGTGTTTTCGCCTTCCAGCGCCTGTTCGACCAACGCATCGCTGATCACCGGCGAAGAGGTTAACGCCACGCATTGTTCAATGACGTTGACCAGTTGGCGCACGTTGCCCGGCCAGCTTGCCGTCATCAGCCGTTTCATTGCATCAGTAGAAAAGGCGCGAACAAACGGTTTATGCCGCTGTGCCGACTGTCTGAGCAGATGATTAGCCAGCAGCGGAATATCTTCGGTACGCTCCGCCAGCGCCGGAATTTTCAGACTCACGACATTCAGCCGGTAGTACAAATCTTCACGAAATTCGCCCCGCGCCATCGCCTTCGGCAGATCGCGGTGCGTCGCGGAAATAATTCGCACGTCTATATCAATATCGCGATTGCTGCCCAGCGGCCTGACTTTGCGCTCCTGTAACACCCGCAGCAGCTTCACCTGTAACGGCGCGGGCATATCGCCAATTTCATCCAGAAACAGCGTGCCGCCTTCCGCCGCCTGGAACAACCCTTCACGATTGCTCACTGCGCCGGTAAAGGCGCCGCGCGCATGGCCGAATAATTCGGACTCCAGCAACTGTTCCGGCAACGCGCCGCAGTTGATGGCGACAAACGGCTTGTTATTGCGCGGGCTGGCATTATGAATCGCCTGTGCGAAAATCTCTTTTCCGGTACCGCTTTGTCCGTTAATCAATACGCTGACATCCGACTGCGCGACCATGCGCGCCTGTTCAAGCAGTCGCAGCATCAGCGGGCTACGGGTAACGATAGCGTTGCGCCAGCTATCGTCCGTCGCGGGAGCGGACTGCTCCAGCGCTTCATCTATCGCTTTATATAACGCGTCTCTGTCGATCGGCTTTGTCAAAAAGCTGAATACGCCCTTCTGGGTAGCGGCCACCGCATCCGGAATGGAACCATGCGCCGTCAGAATGATAACCGGCATTCCCGGCTGTACTTTCTGAATTTCTGTGAACAGTTGCATACCATCCATTTCATCCATGCGCAGGTCGCTTATTACCAGATCCACTTTTTCCCGATGCAGTACCCGCAGTCCTTCCTGACCGCTCTCTGCGGTCACGACACTGTATCCTTCACTGGTCAGGCGCATACCGAGCAATTTCAGTAATCCGGGATCGTCATCGACCAGCAACAGGTGCGCCGGTTTACGGCTTATCATGGCGTTACCTCATCTTGTGACGGCGACGGCGCCGCGCCATCTTCAGACGTCGCGGGTTTGTCATTGGTATGCGGCGTATCGGCGTTGTAATTACCTGCCGGTTTTCGTGTCGAAAGCTGGCGCTCAATATCGGTTAAACTCTCCAGCTTACGAGTGGTAAGATCGAGCTGCGTTTGCAAGGCCTGTTGCTGCTGGCGCAGCGCATCCAGCTCACTATCTGACGTTTGCTGGAGTTTGCTATAACGCTGACGTTCGGCAGAAAGCGCTAATTGCAGCGCCTGACCGTCATGCCAGATTTGGTAGACGGGCCGTACCTGAGCCGGTATTTGCGCGCTTAACGCCTCCAGACGGGTCACTATGGCGCGCCGCTCCGGCGGCGTAATTTTTGCATCCGCCAGTAAGATCCCGCGCCTGAAGGCATTCTGCCAGTTATCATCCGTCAACGCGCGCGCCTCTGCGCGCGACTGAACCGGCATCAGACGATCGGCGCAGTCAATCGTGCGTAGCCAGTACAGCGGATTCGTCTCTACCGCCTGCCCGCGTAGCGACCAGATATCCGCGCACGCCGTCGGGAGATAATCCGCCAGTTGATAATGGGGGAGCGTGTCCTGCGCTGCGCTATCGGGCAGTTGCTGTGAAGCATGGGGAACACATGCGGTCAGCGCCAGACACGATATGCCCACCGGTATTCCCCACCGCAAAAGGCATCGTTTAATAGTTTGGACTAAAACGTGTGACATACGCACCAGGCTTAAATTCATATTAGTGTTTGTCAGATGCAGGCAATGGCAGCGAGATGCGAAAACAGACTTCCTGCGCTTTGTCATCCACCAGTTGGATCTCTCCCTGCATTCGGCGAATACAATCTCTGGCGATACTCAGCCCTAACCCACTGCCTTTTACCGCCCCTTTTCGCTGGTGGCTTCCCTGGAAAAAAGGCTCAAAAATCATTTCTCTTTCGGTTTGCGGAATCGGTTCGCCGCTATTAACCACATCGATATAAACCGTGGAGCCCTGAGAGCGACTACGGATACAAATGTTACCGGATTCAGCGCCATAGTGCACCGCGTTGGAATAGAGATTATCCAGCACGCTCATCAGCAACATGGGCTCTGCTATGCAGCGTTCGGCCTTCAGGTCGACATCGGTATGCATCATTTTAGCGCGGGCAGGCAAACTGTGGGCGGAAACCACCATATCCACAAGCGGCGCGATATCGACCGATTCCAGCTCTGTGGCACTGTCTACCAGTTTCCGGTTGTAATCAAGCAATTGCTCAATCAATTTTTGTAAATTACGACTGCTGTCATCCAGAATATCGACCACCTCTTTTTGCTCCGGCGTCAGCGGCCCAACCACCTGATCGGCCAGCAGCTCTGTCCCCTCGCGCATACTAGCCAGCGGAGTTTTCAGCTCATGGGACAAGTGACGTAGAAACTGATGGCGCTGGGATTCCAGCCACGCCAGACGCTCACTCAGCCAGATAATGCGCTGCCCCACCGATCGTAATTCACGCGGACCGGTAAAGGTGACGGTATTCCCCAAAGAACGGCCTTCGCCCAGGCGATTAATCATCCGTTCAATTCCTTTCACCGGCCCGATAATCATGCGGGTAAAAAGTAGCACCATCGCCAGGCTCACCAGAAATAGCACCAGCGCCTGCCAGCCGAAAAATTGTCCGCGCTCGGCGATTTCTTGTTGTAACTGCTGCCCGCGCGAGTAAACCACAGTACGCGTCGCCTGCACCATTTCCGTATTAGCGTTGGCAAAGGCCTCCAGACGCGCGGCCGCTGCCGCTTCCGGGCCGCTATCTTTACACTGCAATTGCGCCAGCGCGTTTAAATCCTGGCGTAACGCCTGATACAACTTATCATCCGGCAAGACGCCGGCATGGGCGTCCAGCATATCGCTATAGCGCTTACGCTGGCTTTGATACACTTTTGCCAGCGTCGGATCGTCAAGCACGCAATACTGTCGGTAGCTTCGCTCCATCTCCAGCGCGACGTTGGTCATCGCCTCGCTGCGCCGGGCGTCAATAAGCGTGCTGCGGTTAGTCACCGCAGCCTGATCGCTTAACGCGTTAAGGCTTTGCCACGCCTGCCAGGCCAGAACCAGCAACGGCAGCAGGATCAGCAAAAAGGCCAGCATGACCAATTGTCGTAAAGAACGGGGGAAAACAGACCAGCGCTTCAACGTGTCGCTCACATAAAAGAAGAATAAAAAAGATGCTAACCGAGGGAAGCGCCAGATACAACAAAGCCGGGCTAAACCCGGCTTTGTTATGGAATAAGGCGGTGCCTAACTCGACGTTTCGCCCGGAGGTTGATAAAGCTACGCTATTATCAGAAGTTGGACGGCAGGCACCTTGTTGTGCGTCATTCGAAGTTTATGTAGCGCATCCCTAAGGGGCTGACATAAGAAGGTGAATGAGCCACTGGTTACCATTATGCAGTAATTGTGCCAACATTCAAAAGACTTTGTTAACATAATGATAGATATGAAAAATATCGTTATTCATGCTCAAAATGGCTCTGCCTGTTTTTTACCCTTTCTGTCTCCAATCAGCAACACCTACAACACCTAAAAATAAAATCATTTAAAATCAAATTGTTAAATGTCTCTTTTTGGCGACAACCTACCCCCCGCTCATGTCGGGATTTCCCGACACTTTA
Organism: Salmonella sp. JXY0409-18; assembly: GCF_020268625.1. NCBI lineage: Bacteria > Pseudomonadati > Pseudomonadota > Gammaproteobacteria > Enterobacterales > Enterobacteriaceae > Salmonella > Salmonella sp. JXY0409-18. Next base: position 1,216,355 of record NZ_CP084216.1, on the reverse strand, counting down.
ATCTTGCGGCATAAGCGCTAGTTTATTGCCGGATGGCGGCGTAAACGCCTTATCCGGCCTACCGCTTGACGTTCAAGACGGTAGCTACAACCGCGCTTCCCCGTGGGCCTGATAAGCGCCGTCTACAAAAAGCCCCTCGTGAAGAGGGGCTTAATGGCTATCGGGCTAATTAACCAAGCTGCTTACGCGCATTACGGAAGATACGCATCCACGGGCTATCCTCGCCCCAGTTTTCCGGGTGCCAGGAGTTGGCGACGGTGCGGAATACGCGTTCCGGATGCGGCATCATAATCGTCACCCGACCGTTTTCGGTCGTCACCGCCGTGATGCCGTTCGGCGAACCGTTCGGGTTAGCCGGATAGGTTTCGGTCACGTGGCCGAAATTGTCTACATAGCGCAGGGCGACCAGGCCTTTGCTCTCAAGCGCGGCAAGATGCGCATCGTCACGCACCTCAACGCGCCCTTCCCCATGGGAAACCGCAATCGGCATCTGTGAGCCTACCATTCCTTGCAGCAGCAGCGATGGGCTTTGCGTCACTTCCACCAGGCTGAAGCGGGCTTCGAAGCGGTCAGAATGGTTACGTACAAAACGCGGCCACAGTTCGCTGCCCGGGATCAGCTCACGCAGATTCGACATCATCTGACAACCGTTGCACACCCCAAGCGCCAGCGTCTGTGGACGATGGAAGAAGGTTTCGAATTCGTCGCGCACCCGATGGTTAAACAGAATGGATTTCGCCCAGCCTTCGCCCGCCCCCAGCACGTCGCCGTAGGAAAAGCCGCCGCAAGCCACCAGAGCGTGGAAGTTACCCAGACCGATACGACCGCCCAGCAGGTCGCTCATATGGACGTCAATCGCGTCAAAGCCCGCACGATGGAACGCCGCCGCCATCTCCACGTGAGAGTTCACCCCCTGCTCGCGCAGTACAGCGACTTTCGGTCGTGCGCCTGTCGCAATGTACGGCGCGGCGATATCTTCATTAATATCAAACGACAGCTTCACGTTGAGGCCCGGATCGGCATCATTCGCTTTCGCCTCATGTTCCTGGTCAGCACATTGCGGATTGTCGCGCAGACGCTGCATCTGCCAGGTGGTTTCCGCCCACCAGACACGCAGCGTAGTGCGGCTTTCGCTGAATACCGTCCGATCATTAGCGGTAATCACAAAGCGATCGCCAGCCAGAGCCTGACCAAGGTAGTGGACGCAGTCAGCAAGGCCGTACTGCGCCAACAGCGCTTCGACCGCGTCTCTGTCTTCAGCGCGTACCTGAATCACGCCGCCCAGCTCCTCGTTGAACAGTGCGGCCAGATGGTCATCGCCCAGCGCGGCGATATCGACCTGCACGCCGCAGTGGCCGGCAAAGGCCATCTCGGCCAGCGTCACCAGCAGACCGCCGTCGGAACGGTCGTGCCAGGCCAGTAATTTACGCGCAGCGACCAGCGCCTGCATGGCGTCATAGAAGCCTTTCAGTTGCGCGACGTCACGCACGTCCGCGGGTTTGTCGCCAAGCTGACGATAGACCTGCGCCAGCGCCGTTGCACCCAGCGCGTTGTGGCCCTTGCCAAGATCGATCAGCAACAAGGCGTTATCTTCCGTTGACAGCTGCGGCGTAAGGGTGTGACGCACGTCTTCCACGCGGGCAAACGCGGAAATCACCAGCGACAGCGGCGAGGTCATTTCGCGCTGTTCGTTGCCTTCCTGCCAGCGGGTTTTCATCGACATCGAATCTTTGCCCACCGGAATCGTCAGGCCAAGCTGCGGACAGAGTTCCTCTCCCACCGCTTTAACCGCGTCATACAAACCGGCATCTTCGCCAGGATGACCGGCTGCCGCCATCCAGTTAGCGGAAAGTTTGATGCGCTTGATATCGCCAATCTGCGTCGCGGCAATGTTAGTCAACGCTTCACCGACGGCCAGACGGGCGGAGGCGGCAAAGTCCAGCAGCGCCACCGGCGCGCGCTCGCCAATCGACATCGCTTCGCCGTAGTAGCTGTCGAGGCTGGCGGTAGTGACCGCGCAGTCAGCCACCGGGACCTGCCACGGGCCAACCATCTGGTCACGCGCCACCATACCGGTGACGGTACGGTCGCCAATAGTGACAAGGAAGGTTTTTTCCGCCACGGTCGGCAGATGCAGAACACGCTTTACCGCGTCGGTAATCGTGATATCCGCGCGGTTCAGCGCATCGCCTTTCGCCTTCAATGTTTGCACATCGCGGGTCATTTTCGGCGTTTTGCCCAGCAGGACATCCAGCGGTAGGTCGATCGGCTGATTGTCGAAATGGTTATCATGCAACGAGAGATGCTGTTCTTCGGTAGCGTCGCCAATGACCGCATACGGCGCGCGTTCGCGCTTACACAGTTCGTCGAACAGCGGCAACTGGTCAGCCGCGACCGCCAGCACATAGCGCTCCTGGGATTCGTTACACCAGATTTCCAGCGGGCTCATGCCCGGCTCGTCGCTAAGAATGTCGCGCAGTTCGAACTTCCCGCCGCGCCCGCCGTCGCTCACCAGCTCCGGCATCGCATTGGAGAGACCGCCCGCGCCCACATCATGGATAAACAGGATTGGGTTGGCGTCGCCCAACTGCCAGCAGCGGTCGATCACCTCCTGGCAGCGGCGTTCCATTTCCGGGTTGTCGCGCTGTACGGAAGCAAAGTCGAGGTCAGCGTCAGATTGGCCGGAAGCCATTGACGATGCCGCGCCGCCGCCGAGGCCGATATTCATCGCCGGGCCGCCAAGGACGATCAGCTTCGCGCCGACGACGATCTCGCCTTTCTGCACGTGATCGGCGCGGATATTACCGATTCCGCCCGCCAGCATGATCGGCTTATGGTAGCCGCGCAGCTCTTCGCCGTTGTGGCTGTTCACTTTCTCTTCATAAGTACGGAAGTAACCGGTCAGCGCCGGGCGACCAAATTCGTTGTTAAACGCCGCGCCGCCCAGCGGACCTTCGGTCATGATATCCAGCGCGGTGACAATACGTTCCGGCTTGCCAAAATCCTCTTCCCACGGCTGTTCAAAGCCCGGAATACGCAGGTTGGAAACGGAGAAGCCCACCAGCCCGGCTTTTGGTTTCGCGCCACGCCCGGTGGCGCCTTCATCACGAATTTCGCCGCCGGAACCGGTCGCCGCCCCCGGCCACGGAGAGATGGCGGTTGGGTGGTTATGCGTTTCGACCTTCATCAAAATGTGCGCGGGCTCCTGATGAAAATCGTAACGGCCGGTATTGTGGTCGGCGAAGTAGCGCCCCACCGCAGATCCTTCCATCACCGCGGCATTGTCTTTATAGGCAGAGAGCACATAGTCCGGCGTGGTTTCGAAGGTGTTTTTAATCATTTTAAACAGCGACTTCGGCTGCGGTTTACCGTCGATAATCCAGTCGGCGTTAAAAATCTTGTGGCGGCAGTGCTCGGAGTTCGCCTGGGCGAACATGTACAATTCGATATCGTTCGGGTTGCGCCCCAGTTTGGTAAACGCCTCCTGCAAATAGTCGATTTCATCTTCCGCCAGCGCCAGACCGAGACGCAGGTTGGCGTCAATTAACGCCTGACGGCCTTCTCCCAGCAGATCGACACTGGAAACCGGCGCAGGCTGATGGTGGATAAACAGTTTTTCCGCATCGGTTAAAGAAGAGAACACCGTCTCCATCATACGGTCGTGCAGCTCTGCGGCCACTTGTCGCCACTGTTCCGCCGTCAACGTCGAAGCCTCGATATAGTACGCTACGCCGCGCTCCAGCCGATCAACCTGTTGCAGGCCGCAGTTGTGGGCGATATCCGTTGCTTTTGAAGACCAGGGGGAGATGGTACCAGGACGCGGTGTGACCAACAGGAGTTTACCCGCCGGCGTATGGCTGCTAAGCGCCGGGCCGTATTGCAGCAGACGGGTAAGCTGCGCCTGCTCGCTATCATTTAACGGGGCGTTCAGGTCAGCAAAATGGACATACTCAGCGTATATATTGTGGACCTGGAGGTTGGCAGCCTGAAAGCGCGCCAGCAGTTTATTGATACGGAATGCAGACAGTGCAGGCGAACCACGCAGAATTTCCATCATAAGTCTCTCGTCTTCTAAGCTTTGGTGTGCGCAAGGGGGGAAACGGCCGTCATTATAAAGAATCTGACGCGCCGACGAAACCGTTTGCGTATAAATAAAATCACCGCTTTTTCTTGTCATACGGTGCGGCTATCGTTGCGAATAAGTTGCCAACTGGCGCATTGTTACGCAAAATGCCGCTCATTAATGACTTATCTATTGCAGCAAAACATCTTTTTCAGCCCGAGGCAACGCACGATCCAGAGAATTAACTAATTGAAAAAATTAAAGATTAATTATCTGTTCATCGGCATATTGACGCTGCTGCTGGCAGCAGCCCTTTGGCCCTCAATCCCCTGGTTCGGTAAAACCGAAAACCATATCGCCGCGATTCAAGCCCGGGGGGTACTGCGCGTCAGTACGATCGACTCGCCATTAACCTATTCCGTTATCAACGGTAAAAAATATGGTCTGGACTATGAACTGGCGCAGCAGTTCGCCAACTATCTCGGCGTGAAGCTGAAAGTGACGGTGCGCCAGAATATCAGCCAGTTGTTTGACGATCTGGATAACGACAATGCCGACCTGCTCGCGGCTGGGCTGGTCTACGACAGCGCGCGCGTTAAAAACTATCAGCCCGGCCCCATGTATTACTCGGTTTCGCAACAGCTCGTCTACCGGGTCGGACAATATCGCCCACGCTCGCTGGCGACCGTTAACGAGAATCAGCTTACCATTGCGCCAGGGCACGTCGTGGTCAATGATTTACAGCGTTTAAAAGAGACAAAGTTTCCCGACCTGAGCTGGAAGGTGGATGATAAAAAAGGCTCGACGACGCTGCTGGAAGAGGTCATCAGCGGCAAACTGGATTACACCATTGCCGATTCAGTGGCGATCAGTCTGTTTCAGCGCGTTCATCCCGAACTGGCCGTGGCGCTGGATGTCACGGATGAACAGCCCGTGACCTGGTTTAGCCGACTGGACGACGATAATACGCTCTCCGCCGCGCTGCTCGATTTTTTCAATTCGATCAATGAAGACGGTTCTCTGGCGCGGATCGAAGAGAAATATCTGGGGCATGGCGATGATTTCGACTACGTTGATACCCGCTCTTTCCTGCGAGCGGTGGATAACGTCCTGCCGGAGCTGGAACCGTTATTTAAAAAATATGCCAAAGAGATAGACTGGCGCCTGCTGGCGGCGATTTCTTATCAGGAATCACACTGGGACCCGCTGGCGACCTCGCCAACCGGCGTGCGCGGCCTGATGATGCTGACTAAAAATACCGCCCAAAGTCTGGGGCTGACCGACCGTACCGATGCGGAGCAAAGCATCAGCGGCGGCGCTCGCTATCTTGAAGATATGATGGCTAAAGTTCCCGAAACCGTTCCGGAAGACGAGCGTATCTGGTTTGCTTTAGCCGCCTACAATATGGGTTATGCGCACATGCTCGACGCCAGATCGCTGACGGTAAAAACCAAAGGCAATCCGGATAGCTGGACCGATGTGAAGCAGCGTTTGCCGCTGTTAAGCCAAAAACCGTATTACAGTAAGCTAACCTACGGTTACGCGCGTGGACATGAGGCTTATGCTTATGTGGAAAATATCCGTAAATACCAGATAAGTTTAGTGGGGTATTTGCAGGAAAAAGAAAAGCAGGAAGCGGAAGCCATGAAACTGGCGCAGGATTACCCGGCGGTGTCGCCGGAGGAGCTGAATAAAGCGCCCTTCCCCCTCCTGTCGTTTTTATCGCAGTCATCAGGCTACCTGACGCATTCGCCGTCTTTACTGTTTACGCCGCAGAAGAAAGAAGAAAAATAGCGTGATGGTCTTATCGGATGGCGACGCGTAACCTCTTATCCGGCATTGCGCTATACTGTCGGCCCCGCGCCTTGCGCACGGTCGGCTTTCTTCAGGGCTTTAATTTCCTGACGACGCATACGGAAAAAATCACTGAGCAGCGTCGCACATTCATCGCGCAGCACCCCTTCAATAATGTCGACCCGGTGATTCATTCCCGGATGGTGCAGCACATCAATTAGCGATCCGGCCGCGCCGGTTTTTGCATCGCGCGCGCCAAAGACAACGCGTCCAATGCGGCTATGCACCATAGCGCCTGCGCACATCACACAGGGTTCCAGCGTGACATACAGCGTGGTATCCAGTAACCGGTAATTCTGCAATACCAGACCTCCCTGACGCAGCGCCATTATTTCAGCATGCGCAGTAGGATCGTGGCGGCCAATGGGTCGGTTCCAGCCTTCGCCAATGACACGATGGTTATGCACCAATACCGCGCCAACCGGAACCTCGCGTTCGTCCCAGGCGCGTTTCGCCAGCGTCAGCGCGTGGCGCATCCAGTATTCGTGATCTAATTCGACATCAGACAAAGAGATAACTCCGGTAATGAAAGCGGGCGGCATTATACACAGACGCTATGCGTTTCACTATTCGAGCTGCTGCAGCTCGCCGTGCGGCGTCACCCGCCAGCGATGCTGGCAAAAATAAAGCAGCGGGTTATCCTGTTTGCTGTCGCTGTAGCCGCTATAAAGACGCAGCGGCGTACCGATTTTACGTTCCAGTTGCGCGACTTTTTCATGGCCCAGACAGCGCACGGTTAATACCCAGCCGCCATACCGTCGCGCCATCTGGCTGGCGATGAGGTTAACGCGCGGCAACCACGGCGTATCAAAATAGACTTGCTCTACCAATGATTGCGGAGAACCGGTAATAAGCCAGATATCCGCGTCAGAGCTCAATAGATAGGTGGTCAGACGCTCCTGTACAACCGGAAACGCCGTGACGTTAGCGCGAAACCAACGGACAAAATCCGCCTGATGCGCTTGCAAACGCGTTTCGCTATGGCCAAAAGTACAGCCCCACAACAACAGACTCATCGGCCAGCGGGCCGCACGCCCTTTTACCAGTAAGCCGATACCGATAATGGGTAACAACGGCAGTACGAGCAGCGCATTTAGCGGCTGACGGCGCAGCAAATAACGCAGAAAACTGCCGAACATATCCTGTTGATGTAACGTTCCATCCAAATCAAAAAAGACGACACGACGCTCGTGGCTGACCAAACCTTACTCCTCTGGATCATTGAACCCCAGCAGCCAGGTAAAAATAAACCCGGCAATTACCGCTATTAAATAGCCTAACAGATAGAACAGGACTTTTCCGGCAACAATTGTTAATGCCAGCGGCAAACCGGAAATACCAAAGGTAATTACCGTCGCCACTTTCCAGTAGCTGATCAACGCCCCGCCTACCGCGCCGCCAAGGCAAGCGCCAATAAATGGCTTACCCAATGGCAGCGTGACGCCAAAAATCAGCGGCTCGCCAATCCCCAGCAGTCCGACCGGAAGCGCGCCTTTAATCACCTTTTTGAGTCGCGCATTGCGGGTTTTCATCAGTACGGCAATGGCCGCGCCTATCTGACCAACGCCCGCCATCGCCAGGATGGGAAACAACGCGTTATAGCCGTGCGCTTGCACCAGCTCCACATGAATAGGCACCAGCCCCTGATGTAGCCCGGTCAGTACCAACGGCAGGAAGGTTCCGGCTAACACCGCGCCCACCAGAAAACCGCCGCGATCGATAGCCCAGGACGCGCCGTGAGCGATAGCGTCTGAAATCCAGCCGCCAAGCGGTTGCAGAGCGACAATCGCTACCGCGCCGGTGATAACAGTCGTCAATAAAGGGTTAAGAATTAACTCCAGCGACCCCGGCAGCAGCTTACGGAACTGGCGCTCAATCCAGCACATTAACGCCACCACCAGCAGGACGGCGATGACGCCGCCCCGTCCCGGCTGAAGCGCCTCGCCAAAGAGCGTAATCTGCGCCAGTTGCGGGCTGGAAAGGATCCCCGCCATCACGCCGCCTAACGCCTGCGATCCGCCAAAGACTTTCGCGGTATTGACGCCAACCAGAATGTTCATGATAGCGAACACCGCGCTGCCAAATATCCCCATCAGGCCCAGCAGGTTAGGATAGTGGACGGCAACGTCGCCGACGATATCCGGACGTTTAAGAATGTTGATAATGCCGGTAATCAAGCCGGATGCGATAAAGGCGGGGATAAGCGGAATAAAAATATTCGCCAGCTTACGCAACGCATCGCTCATCGGCGCTTTATACTTCGCTTTCACCTCGGATTTGGTACGCGCCATAGCGTCGTCCGGCTTTACACCACCTGCGGCAATCTGCACGCGCATCGCATCAACCACCTGCGCAGCCTTCCCCGGCCCAACGATCAGCTGATGTTGCTCCCCTTGCTTTACGTATCCACTGACGCCAGGCAACGCTTTTAAGCGCGGAATATCCAGTTGGCTGTCGTCCTGTACCTCCACCCTGACTCGCGTCATACAGTTTTCCAGGCGCAGAATATTTTGCTCTCCGCCGATACCACGTAAAATATCGCTGGCGAGCGCTGCCGTCTTATCCATACACACCTCTTTAGTGTTCTAACGCCGCCCTTAAAAAGCCCTGATGAGCGGCGAGTTTTTCCCTGGCGGCTGCAGCATCCAGCCCCGTAAGCGCCATCAAAATGGCGGGCTTAACCTCAAAATCGGTCTGTTTCAGCAACGTTTCCGCCTCTTCACGACCTATCCCGGTCGCTTCAACGACCATCCGACACGCACGATCGACCAGTTTGACGTTGGTGGCTTTCATATCCACCATCAGGTTTTGATAGACCTTGCCGAACTTCACCATCGCGCCGGTAGAAATCATATTGAGCACCATTTTCTGCGCGGTGCCGGATTTCAGCCGCGTGGAGCCGGTAAGCGCTTCCGGCCCGACAACGGGCGAAATAGCGATATTAGCCTCCCGCGCAATAGGCGAATCTGGATTACAGGAGACGGCAACAGTGGTACAACCGGACTGTCGCGCATAGCGCAGGCCGCCAATCACATAGGGTGTACGACCCGACGCCGCGAGCCCCACGACCAGATCCTGTTCTTGCAGATTTAGCGCGACAAGATCGTCTTCGCCTGCCTGTTGGCTGTCTTCCGCGCCTTCGACCGCTTTCAGCAACGCGCCCGGCCCGCCGGCAATCAGCCCGACGACCAGACCGTGCGGAACGCCAAACGTCGGGGGGCATTCTGAGGCATCCAGTACGCCAAGCCGACCACTGGTGCCCGCGCCCATATAGATGATACGTCCGCCAGACTTCAGCGCCGCCGCAGCGGCATCCACCGCACGCGCAACGTCAGGCAGAGTGGCTTTTACTGCTTCCGCTACCAGCGTATCCTGTTCATTAAAACGCTTAACTAATTCAGGGGTAGGCAACGCATCCAGATCCATCGTTTGCGGGTTACGGGTTTCAGACACTAAGGTACCAAGATTCATTTTTGTCCCTCTGGAATTTTTAATTCATAATAAGCGTCCATGATGGAATAGAATATTCCCCCAGGCGAGTGAAATTTCGTTTTGTCGTCGCCATCACGTTTCGCAGGAGCTGCCCATGAACTGTTTGATTCGTATTCGCCAGCGTTATCCGGATCTCGCGCAAAGCGACAGGAAACTGGCGGATTATCTGCTCGCGCAACCGGATACGGCGCGGCATCTGAGCTCGCAGCAACTGGCGGCCGAAGCGGGCGTCAGCCAATCCAGCGTAGTCAAGTTCGCGCAAAAACTGGGGTTTAAAGGGTTTCCTGCATTGAAACTGGCTATCAGCGAAGCGTTGGCCAGCAATCCTAATCCGCATTCCGTTCCCGTTCATAACCAGATTCGCGGCGACGATCCGATGCGCCTGGTCGGGGAAAAATTAATTAAAGAGAATGTGGCGGCGATGCACGCCACGCTGGACGTTAACAGTGAAGAAAAGCTGTTAGAAAGCGTCACGATGCTGCGCCACGCCCGCCGTATTGTGATCACCGGGATTGGCGCCTCTGGGCTGGTGGCGCAAAATTTTGCCTGGAAGCTACTGAAGATTGGCATTAACGCGGTGGTTGAGCGCGATATGCACGCCCTGCTGGCGACGGTGCAGGCGCTGGCGCCGGAGGATCTGCTGCTGGCGATCTCTTATTCCGGGGAACGGCGCGAGCTGAACCTGGCGGCGGACGAAACATTACGCGCAGGCGCGAAGATCCTGGCCATTACCGGTTTTTCTCCCAACGCCTTGCAGCAGCGCGCCACCCGCTGTCTGTATACGATTGCTGAAGAGCAGGCGACGCGCAGCGCCGCTATCTCCTCGACACATGCGCAAATGATGTTGACCGACTTACTGTTTATGGCGCTGGTACAACAGGATTTAGAGCGGGCGCCGGAGCGTATTCGCCATAGCGAGGCGCTGGTAAAAAAACTGGTTTGAAAATGGCTCTTCCGCCTCATGCAGAAGAGCTATCAAGTTTATTGCGCTTCTTTAGCGTGAATCAATTGCGTCAGGAGTTTGTTAACCGGTACGGCAATATTGTTCTGAGCGCCGATTCGCGCAATCGCACCATTTAAATAGTCGATTTCGGTCAGTCGGCCTTTATGTAAATCCTGATGCATAGAAGGATAGTGGTGGCCGCTCTCACGCGGATCGAACACTTTCTTCACCGTATTCATCACCATTTGCTCAGTCAACGGAATATTCTGGCTGGCAGCAACTAACACAAACTCATCAACTACCGCTTGCGCTAAATCTAAAGCACCAGGCCGCTGACCAAATCCGCCGACATTACAATCCAGTAGCGCGCAATAGGTGTTCATTACGCTATTAAAGGCTGCTTTCTTCCAGATCGATAATAATACGTCAGGGCTTATTTCAGCATTCAATCCAGCGCTATTAAGGGTGGCAATGACCTTAGCCTCTTGAGCCGAATCATGGCTGGCAATCGGCTGCAGTTCAATCGTTCCGGTACCGGTGGCCATAATATGCCCAGCCCCCTCCAGTTCGCTGGACCATAACGTCACACCCGCATAGATTTTCTGCCGATCGACATATTTCTCCAGCGTTTCGATATTTCCCAGGCCGTTAGATAAAATCATCACTACTTTCGCGGCTGGCAGTAATGGCTTAATACGCTGTAACATGCTATCCAGCTGCATGGCTTTGGTAAACAGAATAACCAGCTCAAACTCCCCCTGGGATTCATCAGCCAACATAGCAGGGATGGGGTAATACTTCTGAGTCGTTTCCGTTTCGACAAACAACCCCTTGCTACGAATAGCGTCAACATGCTCCTGCCAGCTATCGATAAGCGTCACGTCGTGCCCGGCCTCCAGCAGCATATAGCCAAAACGACATCCCATAGCGCCTGCACCTGCGATTGCAATTTTCATTTTTATTTCCTTATTATCTGATTAATAAATTTTGGCTAAAACCGTTGCGACATATTTTTTCGTTATCAGGGTCAACACGACTCCAATAAGCAATAGCACCGTGGTCAAAATAAATACCGTATTGTAGCTTCCGGTATATTTTGCAATAGCGGACGTGACGTAAGGAGCAATAACCGCACCGACGGCAAAACCAAAATACATAAAGCCGTAGTTTAGTCCCTGGTTACGCATACCAAAATTCTGGCTGGTCAAGCCAGGGAAGATAACTAATATACCGGCATAAGCAAAGCCCACGCCCAGAGCGCTGAAATAGAATACCGAAGTATTGCCGTTGAAGAACAACAATAGCAGCATACAGACGCAGGTAAAAAGATAAACGATAACCAGAGTATTGTAGCCGCCTAATTTATCGGTTAACCCTCCCCAGAACAGGCGACCAATTGAGTTAAATATCGATACCAGGCTAACGACTAATGCACCGGACAGTAAACCGTACTGCGTCATACCAATTTGCGCAGAGCTTGAGCTAATTACCATCCCAGAGAACACGCCCAGCGCCAGAATCATAAACAGCAGCCAGAAGCGCAGATCTTTCAGCATGTGCCGATAGTCTTTATCCATTGGCGATGCTTTAATTCCTCCGCTATCTTTTGCTGGCGCGCTACGAATAAAGAACTGGACGATAAAAATAACCACCAGATAAACAATGCCCAGATATAACAACGCCCGACTAACATCGTGAGTTTGCGCCATAAAATATTCGGCCAGGCGGGTGCAAAGTAGCGTCCCGACGCCAACACCCGCCAGTACGATACCGCTGGCAAGACCGCGACGGTCAGGGAAAAATTTCAGAATATTATTCAGATTACCCGTAAAAGCCAGGCCCGATCCCAACCCGGCAATGACGCCGTAGGTTAAAAACAGCATGGGCAAATTATCCACAAACCCGGACAAGATAAAACCTAAAGAAAACAGGATACCGCCGATAACTATCGCCTGCTTTCCTTTACCATTGTCGATCATTCTCCCGCCCCAAATCATCGGTAAAGGAATGATCCCCATGTTGATAGAGAATGCTAACGCCAGCGTAGCCGGATCCCAGTGATATTGCGCCATGAGTGGTGTTTTGAAATAGCTAAATGCGTAGACGCCCCCGAGCACAAAATTGATGCACACGTGAGCGGCAAGCATTCCCCAGCGGTTGATTGATGCCGACATAATTTTCCCTTTTTAAAATGCACTGATCACAGTTTAAAAAAAGCAAAATAGGCAAACAATTTGGTATTTTTTATAATCGTTATAACAAAACCCAATCGATTGGCATTAAATTTTAATGAATATCAAACAACTACATTCCTTCCTGATATTGTGTGATGAATTACATTATGGTCGGGCAGCCAGTCGCCTGTTTATCACTCAGCCATCATTAAGTCAGCAAATCAAACAACTTGAGTCATCACTTAAAACAATATTATTTAAGCGAAAAGGTAGAGGAATTAAATTAACAAAAGCAGGTATTATTTTGCAACGACACGCTAACAAAATAATGCTGGATTTAAAAAATGCCGAAAATGAACTTCTTCCCTATCAGGATCAACAGCGCGATACTATTTCAATCGGGGTGTCAGGCAGCTACCTGGTCCTGCCCGCTTTTCGCAGCTTTATGGCGCACCATCCGGAAATATCTTTAAATGTTAAAGAGTTCTCAACTGAGCAAACCATTAAAAGGCTGACGGATAGCGCCGTTGATATTGGCATTGTTTATCGAACAGCGCTCCCTGCCCAGCTAAGTTCGACCATGCTGTTTGAAGATGAAATTATCGCTGCAATCCCACTTTCTCATCCTCTGGCGACACGCGAACGTCTGCAGCTAAAAGATTTAAACGACCAGCCCATTATCGTGCTTAATGACTCTCTGCTATTAAGAGGGATCATCACCACTGAATTTAATAACCGCAAAGTCGTTCCTAACGTCATCTGCGAACTGGATAACCACTACTCATGCCTTGAGTATGCCGAAGCGCAGATTGGCATCGCATTTATTACCCGCTCGCTAACCCATTTATCGACACCCAAAAATGTTCGCCTGGTTTCACTGGGCATCCCCGCATTCTTTATTCCTGTCATGCTGGTGCACAGTAATGACCTTTCACTGGATAACGCAACCATCTGCCTGCTCAAGCAGATCAAAAATTTTTACACTGTAGATAACAAATCAGCGCCAGAAAAGAGCTGGCCCGAGCAGAAAATAGGCGTATAATGCCCGCCCGATTTGTGTTGTTTCTGAGAATTTCCTGATGGCGCTGTTAATCACCAAAAAATGTATCAATTGCGATATGTGCGAGCCGGAGTGCCCGAATGAGGCGATTTCAATGGGCGACAGCATTTATGAGATTAACAGCGACAAATGCACCGAGTGTGTAGGCCATTACGAAACGCCGACCTGTCAGAAAGTCTGCCCAATCCCCAATACGATTTTGCAGGATCCCGCCCATGTCGAAAGCGAAGAACAGTTGTGGGATAAGTTTGTTCTGATGCATCACGCAGATAAACTGTAAGCGGGTTAACGCACTTCCAACGCAACAATGCCTGATGGCGCTATGCTTATCAGGCCGACAATATATCGGCCTGTAGGTCAGATAACGTGTTTACGCCGCCATCCGGCAAATCTAACTTTCCAGAATGACCGTAGCGCAGGCGTAATGGCGTTCATCGGCCAACGTGACATGCATGTGCGCCACACCGAGTTTTTCCGCCAGCGTTAACGCCTCGCCCCACAGCCGCAAACGTGGTTTTCCCAGCTCATCGTTAAACACTTCGAACTGATTAAACGCCAGACCGTTGCGGATGCCGGTGCCAAAAGCTTTCGCTGCCGCCTCTTTGACCGCAAAACGCTTGGCGAGAAAACGCACCGGCTGCTGATGCGTCTCCCAGATAGCCCACTCGTTGTCACTGAGCACACGCCTTGCCAGACGTTCGCCGGAACGGGAGATCACTGCCTCAATGCGGGCAATCTCTACAATATCCGTTCCCAGGCCGAGAATCGCCATTAGCCGCGCGCTTCCAGCATCAAACGTTTCATTTCAGCCACCGCCTCTTTCAGGCCCGTCATCACCGCCCGACCAATAATGGCATGACCGATATTAAGTTCGTGCATTTCCGGCAGCGCGGCAATAGCTTTGACGTTATGGTAGGTCAGGCCATGACCCGCATTTACTTTTAGCCCCAGGCGAGCCGCCAGGGTCGCGGCGCTGGCAATACGCGCCAGCTCTTTTGCCTGTTCCGCATCGGTTTCTGCGTTGGCGTAGCAGCCGGTATGGATTTCGATAAACGGCGCGCCGACTTCCGCCGCCGCGTTGATTTGCGTTTCATCGGCATCGATAAAGAGCGAAACCTGGATGCCAGCCGCCGCCAGGCGCGCACAGGCATCACGCATTTTATCGCGCTGTCCGGCCACATCCAGACCGCCTTCGGTGGTGACTTCCTGGCGTTTTTCCGGCACCAGACAACAGAAATGCGGCCTGGTTTCTACGGCGATCGCCAGCATCTCTTCGGTCACCGCCATCTCCAGATTCATACGCGTATGCAGCGTCTGACGCAGAATGCGCACATCGCGATCGGTAATGTGGCGACGATCTTCGCGTAGGTGTACGGTAATGCCGTCCGCGCCTGCCTGTTCAGCAATAAACGCCGCCTGTACCGGATCCGGATAGTCGGTGCCGCGCGCATTACGTAACGTGGCAATGTGGTCAATATTGACGCCTAACAGTAATTCAGCCATGACAATCCTCGTTAATCTTTCTTCGTTTTTACTGTGCGTTTGGGCATAAATTGCCGGAACAGCTCCCGGCTTTTTAACGGTTTTCCCCCAAGATACGGCTTTAATGCCATACGGGTAAAGCGTTTAGCGGCACGCAAGGTATCTACATCCGGGAATTCCCGCGCATCCAGCGCTTTCAGGTGCCGTCCGGTAAAGGTGTTGTTATCGATGACGACGCTGGCGAAAAAGCCTTTTTCTTCGCGGTAACGGTAGGTCATGGTGTCATCCACCCGTTCGCCGCTGCCTGCACAGTGGGTGAAATTGACGCCATACCCCAGATGTCCCAGCAACGCCAGTTCGAAACGTCGCAACGCCGGTTCAGGCGAGCCGGTGGTTCCCGCCAGCGCCTGAATACAGTTCAGATAATCAAAAAAGAGTTCGGAGAAGCGCGTTTCATATTCCAGTACGCGAGAGAGGAGTTCGTTGATATACAGGCCGCTATAGAGCGTAATACCGCTTAACGGCAGCGCCAGAGAAACTGCCTCGGCGCTGCGCAGGGTTTTCACCTCGCCGCGTCCGCTGTAGCGTAGCAATAACGGCGTAAAAGGCTGTAACGCGCCTTTCAGATTGGAACGTTTAGATCGCGCGCCTTTGGCGACAAGGCGCACGCGCCCCGATTCTTCCGTGAAGACGTCCAGCATCAGGCTGGTTTCGCTCCAGGGGCGACTGTGCAGAACAAATGCGCGCTGCCACCCTTCCACGCGGTGTTAACTCACAGATCGTCTACGTAACCGAGACTGCGCAGAGCGCGTTCGTCATCGGCCCAGCCGGATTTCACTTTCACCCACAGTTCCAGGTGTACCGGCGCTTCGAACATCTCCTGCATATCTTTACGCGCTTCAATACCAATGGTTTTGATCTTGGCGCCTTTGTTGCCAATTACCATCTTCTTCTGCCCTTCGCGCTCGACGAGGATCAGCCCGTTGATATCATAACCGCCGCGTTCGTTGGTAACAAAACGTTCAATCTCAACGGTAACGGAATACGGCAGCTCGGCGCCGAGAAAACGCATCAGCTTTTCACGGATGATTTCAGACGCCATAAAGCGCTGAGAGCGATCGGTGATGTAATCTTCCGGGAAGTGGTGAATAGCTTCCGGTAAATGTTTACGCACGATACCGGCAATGGTATCGACGTTCATACCCGTTTCAGCAGAGATCGGTACGATATCAAGAAAGTTCATCTGGCTTGCCAGGAACTGGAGGTGCGGCAGCAAATCGGCTTTTTCCTGCACGTTATCCACCTTGTTAACGGCGAGAATAACCGGCGCTTTGCCATCGCGCAGTTTGTTCAGGACCATTTCATCGTCCGGCGTCCAACGGGTGCCTTCCACAACGAAAATCACCAGCTCAACGTCGCCAATCGAACTGCTCGCCGCCTTATTCATCAAACGGTTAATGGCGCGCTTTTCTTCCATATGCAGACCCGGGGTATCGACATAGATTGCCTGATACGGGCCTTCGGTATGAATACCGACAATGCGGTGGCGCGTGGTCTGCGCTTTACGGGAAGTGATCGAAATCTTCTGCCCAAGCAGTTTGTTCAGCAAGGTGGATTTGCCAACGTTCGGACGCCCGACGATGGCAATAAATCCGCAGTAAGTTTTGTCAGTGCTCATTCCAACTCCAGTTTTTTCAGCGCCTGTTCGGCGGCAGCCTGCTCCGCCTTACGACGGCTGGAACCCGTGCCAACCACCGGTTCGCTCAGGCCGCTGACCTGGCAGTGGATAGTAAATTCCTGATCGTGCGCCTCGCCGCGCACCTGCACAACCAGGTAAGATGGCAGCGGCAGATGGCGACCCTGCAAATACTCCTGCAAGCGCGTTTTCGGATCTTTTTGTTTATCGCCCGGACTTATCTCATCCAGACGAGTTTTATACCAGTTAAGGATTAACTGCTCGACGGTCTGGATATTGCTATCGAGAAATACTCCGCCGATTAACGCTTCCACGGTGTCCGCCAGAATGGACTCTCGACGGAATCCGCCGCTTTTTAATTCGCCCGGCCCTAAACGCAGGCACTCGCCTAAATCAAATTCACGGGCTAATTCCGCCAGCGTATTACCACGTACCAACGTGGCGCGCATACGGCTCATATCTCCCTCATCCACCCGTGGGAAACGGTGATAAAGCGCGTTAGCGATAACGAAGCTCAGGATTGAATCGCCTAAAAATTCCAGGCGTTCGTTATGTTTACTGCTGGCGCTGCGGTGAGTTAATGCCTGCTGCAACAGCTCCTGATGATTAAAAGTGTAGCCCAGCTTCCGTTGAAGCCGATTAATTACGATGGGGTTCATGCGATACCAATAAATGAATGCGTCAACAATCCAGCACACGAAACAGACCTGATACACGTCATCTGTCCTGCCGCATCGCTGCAGTGGAAAGAAGGTTGTCTATAACCAACGCTGTTTCGTGTGCCGTGGCGACCAAACGGCGCCAACCTAAAACTTCGGGGGAATATTCTATACACAACGACAGGGGATGTCGTTAGTCTGAGGGAATTTATCCAGGAAATAATTCACGCTGCCGCTAAAAAGACGGCAGCGTGAACGATCATTTCGTCACAGTTAGTGAATACCGCCGATACGACTCAGGCGTACGCCTGTCGGCCACTCCCCTTCCTGCTTGTCAAAGCTCATCCAGATAGCGACCGCTTTACCGACCAGATTCGCTTCCGGAACAAATCCCCAGTAACGGCTATCCGCGCTGTTATCGCGGTTGTCGCCCATCATGAAATATTGCCCCGGCGGTACAACCCAGGTCGCCAGCGGTTGCCCTGGCTGTTGGTAATACATGCCCAACTGATCCTGAGCTATCGGCACCATCAGGATGCGGTGGGTCACATCGCCTAACGTCTCTTTACGTTCGGTCAGGCGAATGCCGTTTTCTTTTGTCTCGTTTAGCGGAACCTCAAAGAAACCGCTGGTCGCTTCTCCGCCGTTACGGCGGGCAAAGGTCTGTACAAAATCGCTCGGCTCAACGTTAGAGTAGGTAACCGGCAGCGCATTTTCGCACGCCTGACCGGAGCTACAGCCAGGCTGAATCGTCACCTCTTTTGCAACCGGATCATAAGTGATTTTATCGCCCGGCAAACCGACGGCGCGTTTGATGTAATCTAACTTAGGATCTTCCGGATATTTAAATACCACAATATCCCCGCGCTTTGGATGACCGGTTTCAATCAGGGTTTTCTGGTAGATCGGATCTTTAATGCCGTAGGCAAATTTTTCCACCAGAATAAAATCGCCGATAAGCAGTGTCGGCATCATTGAGCCTGACGGGATCTGAAAGGGTTCATAAAGAAATGAACGAACGATCAGAACGATCGCCAGAACCGGGAAAACCGACGCCCCGGTCTCCAGCCAGCCCGGCTTAGGCGACACTTTATTGAGCGTAGCGTTATCCAGCGCATCTCCCGACGCCGTTTGCGCGGCAGCCTGGCGCGCCCGACGTTTTGGCGCGAAAACAAACTTATCAACGCACCATAAAATGCCCGTCACCAGTGTGGCTATCACCAGAATCAGGGCAAACATGTTCGCCATGCCAACTCCTTAGGGATTATTTATTGTCTTTACCGACATGCAGAATGGCTAGGAACGCCTCCTGAGGCAGCTCGACGTTACCGATCTGCTTCATGCGTTTCTTACCTTCTTTCTGTTTCTGCAGCAGTTTTTTCTTACGACTGATATCACCGCCGTAGCACTTCGCCAGCACGTTTTTACGTAACTGTTTTACCGTCGAACGGGCAATAATATGCGTACCAATCGCCGCCTGAATCGCGATATCAAACTGCTGGCGTGGGATCAAATCTTTCATCTTCTCCACCAGCTCGCGACCACGGCTTTGCGAGTTATCGCGGTGCGTGATCAGCGCCAGCGCATCGACACGCTCGTTGTTGATTAACACATCAACACGCACCATATCGGAAGCCTGGAAGCGCTTGAAGTTATAATCCAGAGACGCATAGCCGCGCGACGTCGATTTCAGACGGTCAAAGAAGTCGAGCACCACTTCCGCCATCGGGATTTCATAGGTCAACGCGACCTGGTTACCGTGATACACCATGTTAGTTTGTACGCCGCGTTTCTCAATACACAGCGTAATAACGTTACCTAAATAGGCTTGTGGTAACAGCATATGACATTCGGCGATAGGCTCGCGCAGTTCATAAATGTTATTCAACGGCGGCAGCTTGGAGGGGCTATCAACATAGATAGTCTCTTTCGCCGTTGTTTCTACTTCATAAACCACGGTCGGCGCAGTGGTGATCAGATCCAGATCGTATTCGCGCTCCAGACGCTCCTGAATGATCTCCATGTGCAACAGGCCGAGGAAGCCGCAGCGGAAACCAAAACCCAGCGCCGAGGAGCTTTCCGGTTCATAAAACAGTGAGGCGTCGTTCAGGCTTAGCTTGCCGAGCGCGTCGCGGAAACTTTCATAATCGTCGGAGCTGACCGGGAACAGACCTGCATAGACCTGCGGTTTCACCTTCTTAAAGCCCGGCAACGCTTTTTCCGCTGGGTTACGCGCTGAGGTTAAGGTATCGCCAACCGGCGCGCCGAGGATATCTTTAATGGCGCAGACCAGCCAGCCTACTTCGCCGCACTTCAGCTCGGTACGATCAACCTGTTTCGGCGTGAAGATCCCCAGGCGGTCAGCGTTGTAGGTCTGCCCGGTGCTCATCACTTTAATTTTGTCGCCTTTACGCATGGTGCCGTTTTTAATACGCACCAGCGATACCACGCCCAGGTAGTTATCGAACCAGGAGTCAATAATCAGCGCCTGCAGCGGGCCGTCCGGATCGCCTTGCGGCGGCGGGATATCGCGCACCAGGCGTTCCAGAACATCCGTCACGCCGACACCCGTTTTGGCGGAGCAGCGTACCGCGTCCGTCGCATCGATACCGACAATGTCTTCGATTTCTTCCGCCACACGCTCCGGATCGGCGGCCGGCAGGTCAATCTTGTTAAGCACCGGCACCACTTCAAGATCCATTTCCATCGCGGTGTAGCAGTTCGCCAACGTTTGCGCTTCTACGCCCTGGCCGGCATCCACCACCAGCAGCGCGCCCTCGCAGGCGGCTAACGAACGGGAAACTTCATAGGAAAAGTCAACGTGTCCCGGCGTGTCGATAAAGTTCAGTTGATAAGTTTCACCATCAGACGCTTTAAAATCCAGCGTCACACTCTGGGCTTTAATAGTAATACCGCGCTCACGCTCAAGATCCATCGAATCAAGTACCTGAGCTTCCATTTCACGGTCAGACAGGCCACCGCAGATTTGGATAATACGGTCAGACAGCGTCGATTTACCGTGGTCAATGTGAGCAATGATCGAAAAGTTACGTATGTTCTTCATAGAGATAAATTATTATGCCTTACGCCTGGTTGACCAGACTTTAGAGGTCGCTGTTCTGAGCTTAACGTCTGTTTTAACTGAAACGCCGCATTCTACACTACAACGCTAAGGCGAGGAAATGTTCATAGTGTAAGGAGAGCGGGAACTGGAAAACGCCTCGCTTTTTTCCTGTAAAACACCGCAACGCAGGAAAAGCGCATGCTTATCGGGACAACAACCCAACGCGGCAGGTGTACCGTTGGGCAAAACGTTTACTGGCGCGTTTCGATTGAGGTAGTTTCGACGCGAACAAGGTCCGGCGGGAGGGCAACGTTTAAAATCACCGGCTGCCAGGCGTCGCGCTCCGCCAGTTTTCGGGAATAGCCGCGGGCAACCAGAAAACCGCCCACGCCGCCCAGCACGGCCCCGCTTAATGCGGCAAGGTCAGATCCAAACAGCATCTGAAAAAGCGCCGCACAAAGAAATAGCCCTGCTAAAGGCGACATATAGACCAGCAACGCCGAACCTAAAAGGCTTTTTTCGGCGATGCCCAACTCGACTTTCTGCCCCGGCGCCAGCGGCTCCGCGCTTGGCACAACAATGGTATGCGTGGTTTGCGGCCCTAATTTATTCAGCACGCGACTGCCGCATCCCGCACGGGAGGCGCAGCTGCTGCATGACGCTTTAACGTCGCAGCTCACCACCGCCTGACCATTCTGCCAGGAGACAACGGTTGCCCACTCTTTAATCATTGTACTGCCCTGAATTTGATACTGTCGGCAATGCGCTTCGCCGTTTGCGGCGGAAGCTCGCCGACAATGGTGATTTCCGCGTTGTCGCGAACGCTGCTATAAACCGTTCGGCGCCCGGTGCGCAGCATCTGATCGCTGCTGTTTTGCGTCGCCCGGTTCACATTGACGGAAAAGCTAAACAGACCGTCAGAATAAAGCCGCGATTCGATAGGCAGGTTATCCATCGTCGGCAACGGACGACGGCTGCTGGAAACTTCGCTAAAGCCTTGCGGTACCCAGGATGGACTCCAGTTAAATTTCGTTTTTTCGCCACCGGGAACAGAAAGCAGCGGCGGCAGATTCGCCTTCGCCAGCGCCTGCATGTTGCTGCCGATATCCTGACTCACCGTGAACGCAATAACGCGGAACTGCTCCAGCGTCTCGCCATCGCGATCCAGCAGATCAACGCGCATCGGCAGTTTGGTGTCCATGTCCATCCAGACGATATAGCTGTAACGCGTACCATCGCGCGCCACAACGCGGATAACTTCGCACAATCTGTCTGCGATACGGGTGCGTCCGACAGAAATAAAGTCGTAGTAAGGCGCCAGGCGCTTGAAGTCGGTGTAAATCAGGGAAGGCAGAGAATCGACAATATAATCACCGTTCAGGGTGAACGGCTCAAGGCCCGGTTCAAAATAACTGATTTCATTACCACGCTGTACGACCTCCCGGCGGGGACCGTCCAACTGTAGCAATTGCGCAAGCGGGCGACTATCCAGGCGTGCGTGTCGATAACGTAGAGATTCAACGCCTTGTTTCGTGATGCTGACGAATGACAGCTCGTAATTCAGTGACTGACTGGCGATGTTCATCTGCTGCAATAACGCCCCGGACGCAGGGTCGGCCGAGGCGTTTACTGAGAAGAACAGGCTAGCCGCCACAAGGGACATGGCAAACCAAAGTTGCTTCATTACTGCGATTGCGTTCCTAAAGTTTGGATTCCTGGCACCTGTACCGCGGCTTGCTGGGTTTGCGCCTGCTCAAACTGAAGCTGTTCGGAGTGCAGTCGGCGCTGCAGTTCATAGTCCTGCAACATGGCATTAATGCGACGACGCTGCTCCTGTACCTGCTGTTGCTGACTGCCGACAGGCGCTGCTTCAGAAGGCACTCCCAGACTTACCGGGCTGGCTTTCCCCATCATAGGCAGGGTATTGAAAACCGGCGTTTCAGGTTGTTGGGATGTTTCAGATTGCCCATTATAGTGCTGGACACCGACGATAACTGCAAGTGAAACGCACGCCGCCACGCCCATTTGGGTAAGCTGCGCCGCCCACGGACGCACTTTTTTCCAGAACGGCATTTTCTGCCATTGCTGCGGAGCGGGTTGGGCCTCAGGGATTAATGGCGACACCTGACGTACTGGCTCGTTTTCAATAGCGGCCATCACGCGAGCGGATATATCGAAATGGAGAACGTCAGGCGTATCCCCCCGCATTGAATCGCGGATCAGGTGATAACTCTCCCAGGTTTTCTGCATTTCCGGGTCGTGCGTAAGCGCTTTGAGCAGCTCACTATCCAACGTTTCGCCATCCATCAAAGCGGAAAGTTTTTCTTTCTGCATGCCTAATACCTTTTCCAGTATCCCGCTATCGTCAACGCCTGATAAGCGGTTGAACTTTATTATCAATAGCTTCCCGCGCCCGGAAGATACGTGAACGCACCGTCCCCACCGGACAATCCATGATAGCCGCTATCTCTTCATAGCTCAGGCCATCCAGCTCCCGTAAGGTGATTGCCATACGTAAATCTTCCGGGAGGGACTCAATAGTTCGGAAAACTATCTGTCTCAGTTCTTCTGACAACATTAAGTTCTCAGGGTTCGAAATTTCTTTCAGCGCGCCGCCGCTTTCAAAGTTTTCTGCTTCAATCGCGTCTACATCACTGGAAGGCGGACGACGCCCCTGCGCAACCAGGTAGTTCTTCGCGGTATTGACCGCAATGCGATACAACCAGGTATAAAAAGCGCTATCCCCCCGGAAAGAATCCAGCGCGCGATAGGCCTTAATAAATGATTCCTGTACGACATCGGGAACGTCGCCCGATGGCACATAGCGGGAAACCAGACTCGCCACTTTATGCTGGTAGCGCACTACCAGTAAGTTAAAGGCTTTCTGATCTCCCTTCTGGACCCGTTCAACCAGGACCTGGTCCGTTAACTGCTCGCTCATCCGAGGTAATGTCTCCCCAAACCAAATTTCCACGCGCTTTCGAAACGCCACTCCATAAGCCGCACTATGAGCAAGCAACAGGTTAGAGTGTCTATGTTTCGTAAAGTTCCGTTACGCATTTGTTTTTGTTTGTCATGTTGTAGACAGGTCTTATCTTCCATTATAAGTCTACAGATGCTGAACAACGCACTATCTGTACAGAAATGCCCATTTCGTCGTTTGCAGAGTAACCTAACAGCATCTTTATTTCACTACAAAATCCGACGCTAACACCCTGCCCTATAAAATATTTTTTGCCGTTTATCTCTCGCCGTATTTTTATTTTATGTTTAATAAGCACAACACCAGCGAAATCATCACGTGCTTTTTAGCGCCATATAGTGCTAATCTGCCGCAACCGTGTTTAGTAAATTAAACAAAAACCATGATGACAACTCCTGAACTGTCCTGTGATGTGTTAATTATCGGCAGCGGCGCGGCCGGACTCTCGCTGGCGCTGCGTCTGGCTGAAAAACATAAGGTTATCGTCCTGAGTAAAGGGCCGGTGAGCGAGGGCTCCACGTTTTATGCGCAGGGCGGTATTGCCGCCGTGTTTGATGAAACCGACAGTATTGCGTCGCATGTCGAAGATACGCTGATTGCCGGCGCCGGAATTTGCGATCGCCACGCGGTGGAGTTTGTCGCCAGCAACGCTCGTACCTGCGTGCAGTGGCTTATCGATCAGGGCGTGCTGTTTGATACGCATGTCCAGCCAAACGGCAAGGAGAGCTATCATCTCACGCGTGAAGGCGGCCATAGCCATCGCCGTATCCTTCATGCCGCTGACGCTACCGGAAAGGAAGTCGAAACCACGTTGGTCAGTCGGGCGCAAAATCATCCTAATATTCAGGTGCTGGAACGCAGCAACGCCGTTGATTTAATTATCTCCGATAAAATGGGTCTGCCAGGGCCTCGCCGGGTCGTCGGCGCCTGGATCTGGAATCGCAATAAAGAGTGGGTTGAAACCTGTCATGCGAAGTCGGTGGTGCTGGCGACCGGCGGCGCCTCAAAGGTTTATCAATACACCACTAACCCGGATATTTCCTCCGGCGACGGTATCGCGATGGCCTGGCGCGCAGGCTGTCGGGTCGCTAATCTGGAATTTAACCAGTTTCATCCCACCGCCCTTTATCACCCGCAGGCGCGTAATTTTCTCCTTACCGAAGCGCTGCGCGGCGAAGGCGCATACCTTAAACGTCCGGACGGTTCACGGTTTATGCCGGACGTTGACGAACGCGGCGAACTGGCGCCGCGCGATATTGTCGCCCGCGCTATTGACCATGAGATGAAACGACTCGGCGCAGACTGTATGTTTCTCGATATCAGCCACAAGCCTGACGATTTTGTCCGCCAGCACTTCCCGATGATCTATGCGAAACTGCTCGATTTGGGGATGGATTTAACCAAAGAACCGATTCCCGTTGTTCCTGCCGCGCACTATACCTGCGGCGGCGTGGTTGTCGATGATTATGGTCGTACCGATGTAGACGGCTTATATGCCATTGGCGAAGTCAGTTACACCGGCCTGCACGGCGCTAACCGTATGGCGTCCAACTCGTTGCTGGAATGCTTAGTGTACGGCTGGTCCGCAGCAATGGATATCGACAGGCGAATGCCTTCTGTCCACAGCGTTGACGTCCTTCCCGCCTGGGATGAAAGCCGCGTGGAGAACGCCGATGAGCGGGTGGTGATTCAGCATAACTGGCATGAACTGCGCCTGCTGATGTGGGACTATGTGGGCATTGTGCGCACGACGAAACGGCTGGAGCGCGCCCTACGGCGTATTACTATGTTGCAACAAGAGATTGACGAATATTACGCCAACTTTCGCGTCTCGAATAATTTACTGGAGCTGCGCAATCTGGTGCAAGTGGCCGAACTGATTGTGCGTTGCGCGATGATGCGTAAAGAGAGCCGGGGGCTGCACTTTACGCTGGATTATCCGCAACAACTGGCTGAATCAGGCCCATCGATCCTTTCGCCGTTAACGCCTCACATAAACAGATAAAATGCCTGGGTCAGCGCCGTATAACTTTCAGAATAATGCTGGTCTGACCCGCGAATTACTAATCTGTCGCTAAAGCACTCTCCGGCTTGCGGGGAGAATGCGAGCAAAACCCGGTGCGGCAAGCGCGCTTCGTTTTCCGCAACGTCAGTACGTAATCGCAAATGCCATCCCATGTTGAGCGCTTGCTGTGTAAAAGCGTTACCTATTTGTTCCGGCAAGACTACGCAAAAAAAGCCGTCTTCGGTAATACAATCCGCCGCAATAGCCAATAACGTCTGGTGATCCAGCGTAGCGGTGTAACGCGCCTGCTCCCGCTGCGGCGTGGCGCATTCCACACCGGGTTCGTAATAAGGCGGGTTGCTGATAATAAGATCAAAGCGTACCGTCTGGCGAGGCGCCCAACGCTGAATATCGTCAGTATGCACCGTTATTCGATGCGGCCAGGGAGAGTGAGCAACGTTTTCCTGCGCTTGCATGGCAGCCCCGGCATCCAGTTCCACGGCGTCAATAGGCACATTGTCATCCGTCCGCTGCGCCAGCATTAACGCCAGTAGACCGCTTCCAGTACCGATATCCAGAATTCGCTTTACATCCGCGACCGGCGCCCACGCCCCGAGTAAAATACCGTCAGTTCCCACTTTCATCGCACACCGATCGTGTGCGACAAAAAACTGTTTAAACGTAAATCCGTTACGACGAAGAACGGAGCCAGACTGAGACATGTAAAAACAACCTTGCAAAAAACGGCGACAGCGCCGGGTGAAAACAATACCTGAGAAGGGATATCCATACAAACAGATGAAGATTGCGGCCGTAACGTCTATAATCAGCGCCCCACACAGAGGTAGAACATGACTGTAACGACTTTTTCCGAACTTGAACTCGACGAAAGCCTGCTGGATGCCCTCCAGGATAAAGGTTTCACTCGCCCGACCGCCATTCAGGCTGCCGCCATTCCGCCTGCGCTCGATGGCCGTGATGTACTCGGTTCTGCGCCGACAGGCACCGGTAAAACGGCGGCATATCTGCTGCCGGCGTTGCAGCACCTGCTCGACTTTCCGCGTAAAAAATCGGGGCCGCCGCGTATTCTAATCCTGACGCCA
This sequence comes from Salmonella sp. JXY0409-18, assembly GCF_020268625.1. Lineage (NCBI taxonomy): Bacteria > Pseudomonadati > Pseudomonadota > Gammaproteobacteria > Enterobacterales > Enterobacteriaceae > Salmonella > Salmonella sp. JXY0409-18. The sequence goes on along the minus strand of NZ_CP084216.1, from coordinate 1,189,777 downwards.
ACCCGCGAACTGGCAATGCAGGTTGCCGATCACGCTCGTGAACTGGCTAAGCATACTCATCTGGATATCGCCACGATTACCGGCGGCGTGGCCTATATGAACCATGCTGAAGTGTTTAGCGAAAACCAGGATATCGTGGTCGCCACGACGGGCCGTCTGCTGCAATATATAAAAGAAGAGAATTTTGACTGCCGGGCGGTTGAAACACTGATCCTTGACGAAGCTGACCGGATGCTCGACATGGGCTTCGCTCAGGACATTGAACATATCGCTGGTGAGACCCGCTGGCGTAAACAGACGATGCTGTTCTCCGCCACGCTGGAAGGCGATGCGATTAAAGATTTTGCCGAGCGCCTGCTGGAAGACCCGGTTGAGGTTTCCGCCAATCCGTCAACCCGCGAGCGTAAGAAAATTCACCAGTGGTACTACCGTGCCGACAATTTCGAACATAAAGTTGCGCTGTTGAAGCACCTGCTAAAACAAGACGATGCAACCCGTTCTATCGTGTTTGTACGTAAACGTGAACGCGTCCATGAACTGGCTGAAACGCTGCGTCTGGCAGGGATCAACAATTGCTATCTTGAAGGCGAGATGGCGCAGATCAAACGTAACGAAGGTATTAAGCGTCTCACCGACGGTCGCGTTAACGTGCTGGTCGCGACCGACGTCGCGGCACGCGGGATTGATATTCCTGACGTCAGCCACGTCATTAACTTCGACATGCCGCGCAGTGGCGATACCTATCTGCATCGCATTGGTCGTACAGGCCGTGCGGGTCGCAAAGGCACTGCAATCTCGCTGGTAGAAGCCCACGACCATCTGTTGCTGCTGAAAATCGGTCGCTACATCGAAGAGCCGCTAAAAGCGCGCGTCATTGATGAGCTTCGCCCGACCACGCGTGCGCCCAGCGAAAAGCTGACCGGCAAACCGTCGAAAAAAGTGCTGGCGAAACGCGCCGAGAAGAAAAAAGAGAAAGAAAAAGAGAAGCCGCGTGTGAAGAAACGTCACCGCGATACAAAAAATATCGGTAAGCGCCGCAAGCCAAGCGGTACGAAAATGCAGGAGCAATCCAGCGAAGAGTGATGATACTGCCGGGTTCGTTAACCCGGCATTTTTTTATCTTCCACGGTAAAACACGCCTCCATACACTGCATAAATATCTGCATTGCCGGGCTGACCGCTTTCCCGGCATGATGGGCGCACAGCGCCATGATCGATAGCGACGGCGCGCCAAACGGCAGCTCTTTCAACTGACCGGTACTAAGTTCTCGTTCAACGGTAAAACGTGGTAAAAAGCTGATGCCCAGGTTAGCAGCCACACACTGTTTAATGCTTTCAATACTCCACAGTTCAATGGTGTTTTCCAGCGTAATCCGCCTCTGCCGTAGCGTACTTTCAAACAGCTGGCGGAAGACACATTGCGGTTCATTGATGATGAAGCTACAGGGAATATGCTGATCTGGCTGCGTAAAATCAGCATCCTGTAGCAGTGGAGAGGCCACCAGCGCCAGCGACTGCTCCCCCAGTTGCTGCATCGTGAGCGCATCATCATTACCTACGCGATAAAAAACGCCCAGATCGACCTCGTCATTCAGCAACGCATCACGTATTACATAGCAATTCAGCGACTGTAGCGACAATCTGACATTCGGCGCTCGCAGCTTAAATCGTTGTAAAACCTGCGGCATTTTGTACGCCAGTAAGGTTTCACCTGTCGCCACGCGCAGCTCCCCGCCGGGTTCCGCATCCTGTCTTGCGGCTTCACGAATCGACTCCATCACACGCGTCAGTTCATGGATATGCGGCATCAGCTTTTTCCCCTCATTGGTCAGACACATTCGGCGCCCTATTTTCTCGAACAGTTGCAGGGAAAACTCACGTTCAAGCTGTTGAATATGAAAAGTTACCGTCGACTGAGTACAGCACAGCTTTTGCGAAGCCCGCAGAAACGAGCCCTCTTCCACTACCGTTTTCAGCGTAATAAACCGACGCAGATCCATAACCACCAACCTATCGAAAATCTCGAATTCAGAATTAAAAAACATTCATTTTTTTAAATATTTCATATCGGGTACTGTCTGCTAAAACAGAGGAGATGACAAGTGACACCGATGCTTTTAAGCGCTTTCTGGACTTATACATTAATCACCGCCCTTACCCCCGGCCCAAACAATATTCTCGCGCTTAGCGCAGCAACTGCACATGGTTTTCGGCAGAGTATTCGTGTACTGGCAGGTATGAGTCTGGGATTTTTGGTCGTCATGCTGCTGTGCGCCGGGATCGCGTTTTCCCTTGCGGTTATCGATCCGGCAATCATTCATTTACTCAGTTGGGTGGGGGCTGCGTATATCCTGTGGCTGGCGTGGAAAATTGCCACCAGTCCAGCGGCGGATGAGAACGCCAGACCAAAACCGGTTGGCTTTTGGGTAAGCTTTGGCCTGCAGTTTGTGAACGTCAAAATTATTCTGTACGGCATTACCGCTCTGTCTACATTTGTTTTACCGCAAACGCAGGCGCTGAATTGGGTCATCGGCGTCAGTATATTGCTGGCATTGATCGGCACGTTCGGTAATGTGTGCTGGGCGCTGGCGGGACATCTGTTTCAGCGGGCGTTTCGCCATTATGGTCGCCAGTTAAATATCATTCTGGCGTTACTGCTGGTGTACTGCGCGGTGCGGATTTTTTACTGACCCAAATAAAACAAAAGCGGAAAAGGCCCGGCCTCTTCCGCTTGTTATTACCGGATAAGCCTTACAGGCTTTCGGTAAAGGTACGAGCGATAACGTCGCGCTGCTGTTCCGGCGTCAGGGAGTTAAAACGCACCGCATAACCAGAAACACGAATAGTCAGCTGCGGGTATTTTTCCGGATGCTTAACCGCGTCTTCCAGAGTTTCACGACGCAGAACGTTAACGTTCAGATGCTGACCGCCTTCAACGCGTACTTCCGGTTTAACTTCCATCGGAATTTCACGGTATTCAATCTCGCCCAGTTTGCTGACAGCCACAACTTCATCTTCAGCAAAGCCGGATTTTGCAACGATGCAGCGCGCTTCGCCTTTTTCGCTGTCCAGCAGCCAGAAGGAATTCAGCAGGTCGTCGTTAGCGGCTTTAGTAATCTGGATACCTGTAATCATGTGATGCCTCCCCAGGCAAAATTATTTGATTTCGGTCGGCCTAATCCCGGCCAATTGGTAAAACCATTGTTGCTTGAGTGTATATATACCCTTCGATCACCCTTCATTCTTTGATTTAAATCAATAAAAACCACACCATAAAAAGGGTGATGAAGGGAATTTATTGTTTTACATCAACTTACACCATTCAGACCTATAAACTTTTTACATAAATTTTCAACTATCTTTTGTAGGTAACCGTTTTTGTAGCACGCAGGATTTTGCACTGCAGAAAGAAGCAGTTAAGCTAAGGGAACTGGAAATTCGCAGGAGAGCGAGATGGCGACTGAGTTAACCTGGCACGATGTGCTGGCTGATGAGAAACAGCAACCTTACTTTATCAATACGCTTCACACTGTTGCTGGCGAGCGTCAGTCGGGTATCACGGTCTACCCGCCGCAAAAAGATGTGTTTAACGCCTTTCGCTTCACGGAACTGGGCGACGTTAAGGTGGTGATCCTGGGACAAGATCCTTACCACGGCCCCGGCCAGGCACATGGTCTGGCGTTTTCCGTGCGTCCTGGGATCGCTCCCCCGCCGTCATTAGTGAATATGTACAAAGAGCTGGAAGCCTCCATTCCCGGCTTTGTTCGCCCCGCGCACGGTTATCTGGAAAGCTGGGCGCGCCAGGGCGTACTGTTACTGAATACGGTGCTCACGGTACGGGCAGGCCAGGCGCATTCTCATGCCAGCCTGGGGTGGGAAACTTTTACGGATAAAGTGATAAGCCTGATTAACCAACACCGCGAAGGGGTCGTCTTCTTGCTGTGGGGCTCGCACGCCCAGAAGAAAGGCGCGATTATTGATCCACAGCGCCACCATATTCTGAAAGCTCCGCATCCCTCGCCACTCTCTGCGCACCGCGGATTTTTTGGCTGTAACCATTTTGCGCTAACGAACCAATGGCTGGAACAACACGGCGAGAAAACTATCGACTGGACGCCAGTATTACCGGCTGAGAGTGAATAACGTTGGCGACTCGCCGTTTTATCGCCCGGATAACGGCGCGAAAGCGCCTTGTCTGACCGGGCGGTAGGAAGTACATCATTGGCCCGGCGCGCGTTGCGTCACCGGGCTGCAGCCCTTACGCTTTATTCTGTCGCCACCACTCGGCGAGGAGTACGCCTGTCGCAACCGACACATTCAGGCTTTCCACGTTCCCGGTGCCGTTAATTTTCACGCACAGATCGCCGGGTTCGCGCGCCGCTTCCGGCAGGAAGTCATATTCACGGCCTAAGACCAGCACCATCTTTTCCGGCAGGGTCGTACTAAAGAGCGCCTGACCGCGATCGCTGGACGTCGTCACCACGGTGTACCCCGCCTGACGAAAATCATCCAGTACGTCAACAATGCTTTCACCAGTGATCGGCTGGACATGCTCCGCCCCGCCTTCCGCGGTACGAATCGCCGCGCCGGACTCCAGCAACGCCGCATCCTGTACCACCACGCCTTTCACGCCGAAGTGCGCGCAGCTACGCATCATGCCGCCCAGATTATGCGGGTTAGCGACATCTTCCAACGCCAGCACGCAGTCTTGATCCGCCGCCTGCTTTACCCATTGCTTAACGGTCGTACCGTTACGCTTTTTAATCAGGAAACACACGCCGCCGTGGTGCTCAGTCCCGGAAGCTTTTGCCAGTTCGGCTTCATCCACCACATGGTAGGCTTTACGATTCGCCGCCATCCAGCGCAGCGCCTCTTTAAAACGCGGCGTTACGCTTTGGATAAACCATGCGCGCACGATGGCGTCAGGACGGCTCTGGAATAGCGCCTGGCAGGCATTTTCGCCGTAGACGCGCGTCTCTTCCGCACGCTGGCGACGCAAAACTTCAGGGTCGATAAAACTTTTACCGCTAATACCACCATGATCGACTTTCTCAGGCGTTTCATCGCCTGGCGCACGGGACACGGTGCGCCACGGCGAAGTTTCATGTTTACGGTCACGGCTCTGATTATTTCGCTCATCACGGGCGGGGCGACGTCCACCGTCAGTGCGAGACTTTGCTGGGCGGCCTCCCCCTTTCCCGGTACGCGGGTTATGGGTGCGTTTATCAGAGTCATCATCACTACGGACATACATCACTTTGACTTTGCCGCTTTTGTTTTTTAATTCATCGTTCATGCTTTTCTCCACCAGCGCTGCGCGAAGCGCGAAGATTACCCGATGTGCATCCGGTTAGCCATGATTTCGTTTAAAAGCTTGCGACTATTGTACTCATTGAATAAAACACATTGTTGTTTAGCACAGACTCCTCGATAATATGTAACATTATAGAAACATCCCGCGCGTAGCGGGACGTCTTCCGACGTATTCAGAGGTTAGCTATGAACACCGTTTGTACCCACTGTCAGGCCATTAACCGCATCCCCGACGATCGGCTTCAGGACGCGGCAAAATGTGGACGCTGCGGTCATGAGTTGTTTGACGGAGAAGTCATTAATGCGACCGGCGAAACGCTGGACAAACTGTTGAAGGACGATCTTCCAGTGGTGATCGACTTTTGGGCACCCTGGTGCGGCCCTTGCCGTAACTTTGCGCCAATCTTCGAGGATGTCGCAGAAGAGCGCAGCGGTAAAGTCCGTTTCGTCAAAGTGAATACCGAGGCGGAACGGGAACTCAGCGCCCGTTTCGGTATTCGCAGCATCCCGACGATTATGATTTTTAAACATGGACAGGTGGTCGATATGCTTAATGGCGCAGTGCCTAAAGCGCCTTTCGACAGCTGGCTGAACGAAGCGCTGTAAACGCCACGGGGCGCATCTTGTGCCCCGTTTTCACCTCTGCCACAATAGCGTTTTTCTCCGCAAACGCTTTCTATGACCAATAACGCTGTCCTTCAGTTACGCGCCGAACGGCTTGCGCGCGCTACACGCCCTTTTCTTGCCAGAGGCAATCGGGTTCGCCGCTGTCAACGCTGCCTGCTGCCGCTAAAATCTTGCCTGTGTGATACGTTAACGCCTTCTCAGGCGAAAAGCCGTTTTTGTCTGGTCATGTTTGACACTGAACCGATGAAACCCAGCAATACCGGCCGACTGATAGCCGATATTTTGCCGGATACCGCGGCGTTTCAGTGGTCGCGTACCGAGCCGCCGCAGGCGTTGCTGGAGCTGGTACGGCATCCGGATTATCAGCCGATAGTGGTCTTTCCTGCGTCCTACGCCGGCGACGCGCGCGAGGTCATTTCCACCCCGCCCGCCGGGAAACCGCCGCTGTTTATTATGCTGGACGGCACCTGGCCCGAAGCACGTAAAATGTTTCGTAAAAGCCCTTATCTGGATCATCTGCCGGTCATTTCCGTCGATTTATCGCGTCTTTCAGCTTATCGTCTGCGTGAAATCCATGCCGAAGGGCAATATTGTACCGCCGAAGTCGCCATAGCGTTGTTAGATCTGGCGGGAGATACCGAGGCGGCAACCAGTTTAGGTGAACATTTCACCCGTTTTAAAACGCGCTATCTGGCAGGAAAAACGCAACATCCGGGAAACGTCACAGCATAAAATAGCGAAAGCGTTTAAAATTATCCGGTCACTTCTGTGTAAGGGAAACCGGTATGAGCCAGCAAGGACTGGAAGCGCTACTGCGACCAAAATCGATCGCGGTGATTGGCGCATCAATGAAGCCCCACCGCGCGGGTTATCTGATGATGCGTAACTTGTTGGCGGGCGGATTCAATGGCCCCGTTCTTCCCGTGACGCCCGCCTGGAAAGCCGTTTTAGGCGTCATGGCCTGGCCGGATATCGCCAGTCTTCCTTTCACCCCCGATCTGGCTATTTTATGCACTAACGCCAGCCGAAACCTGGCGTTACTGGACGCGCTTGGCGCGAAAGGTTGTAAAACGTGCATTATCCTTTCTGCTCCCTCGTCACAACATGAAGAACTTCTTGCCTGTGCCCGGCATTATAAAATGCGTCTGCTGGGTCCAAACAGTCTTGGGCTCCTCGCGCCGTGGCAAGGGCTGAATGCCAGCTTTTCTCCCGTCCCGATTAAACAGGGCAAGCTCGCTTTTATTTCCCAGTCTGCCGCCGTTTCTAATACTATTCTTGACTGGGCGCAACAGCGTGAAATGGGCTTTTCCTACTTTATCGCGCTGGGCGATAGCCTGGATATTGATGTCGATGAACTACTGGACTATCTGGCGCGCGACAGCAAGACCAGCGCGATTTTGCTCTACCTGGAACAGTTAAGCGACGCCCGCCGTTTTGTTTCCGCCGCCCGTAGCGCTTCACGTAACAAACCGATTCTGGTGATTAAAAGCGGCCGAAGCCCGGCAGCCCAGCGTTTACTTAATACCAGCGCGGGAATGGATCCTGCGTGGGATGCGGCCATCCAGCGCGCAGGCCTGCTGCGAGTCCAGGATACGCACGAGCTTTTTTCCGCCGTCGAAACACTGAGCCATATGCGTCCGCTACGCGGCGACAGACTGATGATTATCAGCAATGGCGCCGCGCCTGCCGCGCTGGCGTTAGATGAGTTGTGGTCGCGTAACGGCAAACTGGCGACGTTGAGCGAAGAGACCTGCCTGCAATTACGGCAGGCGCTTCCCGCGCACATTGATATTGCCAATCCGCTGGATCTGTGTGATGACGCCAGCAGCGAACATTACGTCAAAACGCTGGATATCCTGCTCGCCAGTCAGGATTTTGACGCGCTTATGGTTATCCACTCTCCCAGCGCTGCCGCGCCGGGTACGGAAAGCGCCCATGCCCTGATCGAGACGATTAAGCGCCACCCCAGAGGCAAGTTTGTTACGCTGCTGACAAACTGGTGCGGCGAGTTCTCGTCTCAGGAAGCAAGACGGCTATTCAGCGAAGCCGGATTACCAACCTACCGCACGCCGGAAGGCACGATTACCGCGTTTATGCATATGGTGGAATACCGGCGTAACCAGAAGCAACTGCGGGAAACGCCAGCGTTGCCGAGTAACCTGACGTCCAATACCGCTGAGGCGCATAATCTGTTACAGCGGGCGATTGCGGAAGGCGCCACCTCACTGGACACCCATGAAGTACAGCCGATTTTACACGCCTATGGGCTGCATACGCTCCCAACCTGGATTGCCAGCGACAGCGCTGAAGCGGTGCATATCGCCGAACAGATAGGCTATCCGGTAGCTCTCAAGCTGCGCTCGCCTGACATTCCGCATAAATCTGAAGTTCAGGGGGTCATGCTTTACCTGCGGACCGCAAGCGAGGTACAACAGGCCGCAAACGCCATTTTCGATCGTGTAAAGATGGCCTGGCCGCAGGCGCGGATTCACGGTTTGCTGGTACAAAGTATGGCTAACCGCGCCGGCGCGCAGGAGCTGCGTGTGGTGGTCGAGCACGATCCGGTGTTTGGTCCTTTGATTATGTTGGGTGAAGGCGGTGTAGAGTGGCGTCCGGAAGAGCAGGCGGTCGTCGCGCTGCCGCCGCTCAACATGAATCTGGCGCGCTATCTGGTGATTCAGGGCATTAAACAGCGGAAAATTCGCGCCCGTAGCGCGCTGCGTCCGCTGGATATTGTCGGTTTAAGCCAGTTGCTGGTCCAGGTTTCAAACCTGATTGTCGATTGCCCGGAAATTCAGCGTCTGGATATCCATCCGCTGCTGGCTTCCGCCAGTGAGTTTACCGCGCTGGATGTGACGCTGGATATTGCCCCGTTTGATGGCGATAACGAAAGTCGACTTGCGGTACGCCCCTATCCCCACCAGCTTGAAGAGTGGGTGGAGATGAAAAACGGCGATCGCTGCCTGTTCCGTCCGATCCTGCCGGAAGATGAGCCCCAACTGCGACAATTCATCGCCCAGGTCACCAAAGAGGATCTTTACTACCGTTATTTCAGCGAGATCAACGAATTCACCCATGAAGATTTAGCCAACATGACGCAGATCGACTACGATCGAGAAATGGCCTTTGTGGCCGTGAGGCGGATGGACAACGCTGAAGAGATCCTCGGCGTAACGCGCGCGATCTCCGATCCTGACAACGTAGATGCCGAATTTGCCGTATTGGTGCGTTCAGATCTCAAAGGGTTGGGTTTAGGACGCCGTTTAATGGAGAAATTGATTGCCTATACTCGCGATCACGGATTGAAGCGGCTGAACGGTATTACGATGCCGAACAATCGCGGCATGGTCGCGTTGGCCAGAAAACTGGGATTTCAGGTCGATATCCAGCTCGAAGAGGGCATCGTGGGATTGACGCTGAATCTGGCCAAATGTGATGAATCATGAGTAATGTACTGGAAATGTTGACCACTTTAACGGGTACTGATGTTATTATTGCTCGCTTATGTCGTCTGCATAGCACAGAGGACCCTTCAATGAACAGAGAAGAAATGCACTGTGATGTTGTCAAAATTTAAGCGTAATAAACATCAACAACACCTTGCCCAACTCCCTAAGATTTCTCAGTCAGTTGATGATGTAGATTTCTTTTATACTCCTGCTACTTTTCGGGAGACACTGCTGGAGAAAATCGCCAGCGCGACGCAGCGTATTTGTATCGTTGCCCTGTATCTGGAACAGGACGATGGGGGTAAAGGTATACTCGACGCGCTCTATGCGGCTAAACGGCAGCGTCCTGAACTGGACGTGAGGGTGCTGGTCGACTGGCATCGCGCGCAACGCGGGCGCATTGGCGCAGCAGCCTCGAATACCAATGCAGACTGGTATTGCCGACTGGCGCAGGAAAACCCCGGCATTGATGTCCCGGTTTACGGCGTACCGATTAATACGCGAGAAGCGCTTGGCGTACTGCATTTTAAAGGCTTTATCATTGATGATAGCGTCCTGTACAGCGGCGCCAGCCTGAACGATGTCTATCTCCATCAGCATGACAAATATCGCTACGATCGCTACCAGCTGATTCGCAATCGGCAAATGGCAGACATCATGTTTGACTGGGTGACGCAAAATCTGATGAATGGCCGTGGTGTGAATCGTCTGGATAATACCCAGCGTCCGAAAAGCCCGGAGATTAAAAACGATATCCGCTTATACCGTCAGGAGCTGCGTGATGCGTCATATCATTTTCAGGGTGACGCTAATGACGAGCAGCTCTCCGTTACGCCGCTGGTCGGGCTTGGAAAATCCAGTCTGCTGAACAAAACCATTTTCCATCTCATGCCCTGTGCGGAGCATAAGCTCACCATTTGTACCCCTTACTTCAATCTACCAGCGGTACTGGTGCGGAACATTATTCAGCTACTGCGCGACGGAAAGAAAGTCGAAATCATTGTTGGCGATAAAACCGCGAATGATTTTTACATTCCGGAAGATGAACCGTTCAAGATCATTGGCGCGCTGCCCTATCTCTATGAGATTAACCTGCGCCGCTTCCTGAGCCGTTTACAGTATTACGTCAATACCGATCAGCTTGTGGTGCGTCTGTGGAAAGATGACGACAATACCTATCATCTGAAAGGGATGTGGGTAGATGATAAATGGATGCTACTCACCGGCAACAATCTGAATCCTCGCGCCTGGCGTCTGGATCTGGAAAACGCCATTCTGATCCACGATCCTAAGCAGGAGCTTGCCCCTCAGCGGGAAAAAGAGCTGGAACTTATCCGAACGCACACAACCATCGTAAAACATTATCGTGACCTGCAGAGCATTGCCGACTATCCGATAAAAGTGCGTAAACTGATTCGCCGCCTGCGCCGGATCCGCATCGACAGATTAATTAGCCGTATCCTGTAATCGAAGCCCCGTCCTGTACGGGGTTTTCTCTTAGGAGTGAACTGGTGCGCGTGTTGATTCCTTTTACGGTGTTGTTTCTCTCCGGGTGCAGCCATCTGGCTAACGACCACTGGAGCGGTCAGGATAAAGCCCAGCATTTTATGGCATCAGCGATGCTATCGGCAGCCGGTAATGAGTATGCGCGTCACCAGGGAGTAAGCCCTGACCGCAGCGCAGCGATAGGGCTGATGTTTTCTTTGAGTCTCGGAGCCTCAAAAGAACTCTGGGACAGCCGCCCGGAAGGCAGCGGCTGGAGCTGGAAAGATTTTGTCTGGGATGTCGCTGGCGCGACAACCGGTTACGCTATCTGGCAAATGGCGCGATACTAAAGGCGCAAGCCCTTTCCTTTACGGTGCAACATCAGCGAAACCAGGAAAGCCAGAACGGCCATCGCGGTAACATACCAGAAGAATGAACTCTCCATACCGACAGATTTTAGCGACAGCGCGACATATTCCGCAGAGCCGCCAAATAACGCGTTTGCTACCGCATAGGATAAACCGACGCCCAGGGCGCGAACCTGCGCCGGAAACATCTCCGCTTTCAGGATCCCGCTAATCGAGGTATAGAAACTCACAATCAATAGCGCGCACATCACTAAAGCAAATGCGGCATAAGGCGACGTCACATTCTGCAACGCGGAGAGAATTGGAACGGTGAAAAGCGTCGCGAGCGCGCCAAAACATAGCATAGAAGTGCGCCTGCCAATCTTATCGGATAACGCGCCGAATAACGGCTGCACCAACATGAAAACACACAGCGCGACCGTCATAATGCCGCTGGCGACATTGGCATGCATACCTGCTGTATTTACCAGATATTTCTGCATATAGGTGGTGAAGGTATAAAAGCACAGCGAGCCTGCCGCGGTGAAACCAAGCACCATCAAAAAGGCTTTGCGATTACGCCACAAACCTTTCAATGAACCGGCTTCTTTTAACGCGCGAGTCTCATGCTTCGAGGTTTCATCCAGCTGGCGACGTAGCCATAACGCCACAACTGCCAGCACGGCGCCCAACGCAAAGGGAATACGCCATCCCCAGGCACGAAGTTCAGCATCTTCCAGAACCTGCTGCAAAATCACAACGACCAGCAAGGCCAGTAGTTGGCCACCGATAAGCGTAACGTACTGAAACGACGCGAAAAATCCCTTACGACCTTCAAGCGCAACTTCACTCATATATGTCGCGCTGGTCCCATACTCTCCCCCTACCGAGAGCCCCTGAAATAACCTTGCAACAAGTAGCAGCGCCGGTGCCCAGGTGCCGATGGTATCGTAACCAGGTAAGCAGGCAATCACCAGCGACCCCATGCACATCATGCACACCGAAATCAACATTGAGGCTTTGCGCCCGCGTCGATCGGCAATGCGTCCAAACAGCCAACCACCGATAGGTCGCATTAAAAAACCGGCGGCAAAGACGCCTGCCGTTTGCAAAAGCTGAGTGGTGGTATTACCAGAAGGAAAGAAGATATGTGCAAAATAGAGCGAGCAGAAAGAGTAGACGTAGAAATCAAACCATTCCACTAAGTTTCCGGAAGATGCCCCCACGATAGCCCATATGCGTCGCCGCATCTCCGGAGCCTCAGCGTTGTTTTTATCTATACGCTGAATAATTTCTGCCATACTGTTCTCCTTGTTGCCAGGCTTAATCGGCCTTTTATTTTGGAGATTCAGATTACGCGAGACCAAAAAGTAAATAAAGTGTTAATTATTTGTTTGCTAATTTTTATCCCCACCGTGCCTGATGCTGGCGTTTCCGTTTCAGATAGTCTTCGTCCTGACGAATTTTATCCCACCAACCTTTGAAAACCGTTGCCGCCGCGGCCTTAATAGGATCATTACCCCGTGTATTCAGGCTGCCGTCTTCTGCATACTTTTTACCGCCTTTATAGTTAGCGTATCGCCTGGCGCGGGTGTACCCCATCTGAATAAATTTACGCGCCATGTCCATACCAACGAAATCATCCTGCTGCCGGTAAGCTTCGAACAACTGGTAGATCTGCTCTGCGGATTTCATCGCCGATGCTTCATCTTTATAGCGCCAGAAAGGAAGAATTTCGCTTTTGTAGGGTTCAACCAGTAGCACCCCCTGCTCGCCTCGTCCAACCTGATACAATTCAGGCTGCTGGCGGAAGTCGATGCTGGAAAAGTCTTGCTGGTAGTTAAAAGGTTTGATAGCCAATGAAAATCCTCACTGCTTATATAAGCACGTGTAAAGGATAGTTCATCGTTAACGATTGGGTGGGTTGTGCTCTTATCGGTTCTACAAGAACACCAGCTTCGTAGGCGGGATAATTGCTGTAGGCCGGATAAGGCGGAGCGGCCATCCGGCGGTGCCGGTTGCCTGATGGCGCTGCGCTTATCAGGCCTACGATTTTACAGTTACCGCACACGCAAAAAAGCCCATCCGTCAGGATGGGCTTCTTCACTTATTTGATGCCTGGCAGTTCCCTACTCTCGCATGGGGAGACCCCACACTACCATCGGCGCTACGGCGTTTCACTTCTGAGTTCGGCATGGGGTCAGGTGGGACCACCGCGCTAGTGCCGCCAGGCAAATTCTTTTATGCTCAGTACGCAATTCTTTATCGCATCAGCGGCGTTGCCTGCGCTCGTAAAGTCAGTCACATACTTCTGTATGCTCCTTCCTTTCCTTCGCTTGCCGCCTTGCTGCTGCGCAAATTATTGCGTACTCAACTCTGAATCTGAGCTGAAAATTGTTGTCTTCTCAACCGCCAAAACATCTTCGGCGTTGTAAGGTTAAGCCTCACGGTTCATTAGTACCGGTTAGCTCAACGCATCGCTGCGCTTACACACCCGGCCTATCAACGTCGTCGTCTTCAACGTTCCTTCAGGAGACTCTAAGTCTCAGGGAGAACTCATCTCGGGGCAAGTTTCGTGCTTAGATGCTTTCAGCACTTATCTCTTCCGCATTTAGCTACCGGGCAGTGCCATTGGCATGACAACCCGAACACCAGTGATGCGTCCACTCCGGTCCTCTCGTACTAGGAGCAGCCCCCCTCAGTTCTCCAGCGCCCACGGCAGATAGGGACCGAACTGTCTCACGACGTTCTAAACCCAGCTCGCGTACCACTTTAAATGGCGAACAGCCATACCCTTGGGACCTACTTCAGCCCCAGGATGTGATGAGCCGACATCGAGGTGCCAAACACCGCCGTCGATATGAACTCTTGGGCGGTATCAGCCTGTTATCCCCGGAGTACCTTTTATCCGTTGAGCGATGGCCCTTCCATTCAGAACCACCGGATCACTATGACCTGCTTTCGCACCTGCTCGCGCCGTCACGCTCGCAGTCAAGCTGGCTTATGCCATTGCACTAACCTCCTGATGTCCGACCAGGATTAGCCAACCTTCGTGCTCCTCCGTTACTCTTTAGGAGGAGACCGCCCCAGTCAAACTACCCACCAGACACTGTCCGCAACCCGGATCACGGGTCCACGTTAGAACATCAAACATTAAAGGGTGGTATTTCAAGGCCGGCTCCATGCAGACTGGCGTCCACACTTCAAAGCCTCCCACCTATCCTACACATCAAGGCTCAATGTTCAGTGTCAAGCTATAGTAAAGGTTCACGGGGTCTTTCCGTCTTGCCGCGGGTACACTGCATCTTCACAGCGAGTTCAATTTCACTGAGTCTCGGGTGGAGACAGCCTGGCCATCATTACGCCATTCGTGCAGGTCGGAACTTACCCGACAAGGAATTTCGCTACCTTAGGACCGTTATAGTTACGGCCGCCGTTTACCGGGGCTTCGATCAGGAGCTTCGCTTGCGCTGACCCCATCAATTAACCTTCCGGCACCGGGCAGGCGTCACACCGTATACGTCCACTTTCGTGTTTGCACAGTGCTGTGTTTTTAATAAACAGTTGCAGCCAGCTGGTATCTTCGACTGACTTCAGCTCCATGAGTAAATCACTTCACCTACGTGTCAGCGTGCCTTCTCCCGAAGTTACGGCACCATTTTGCCTAGTTCCTTCACCCGAGTTCTCTCAAGCGCCTTGGTATTCTCTACCTGACCACCTGTGTCGGTTTGGGGTACGATTTGATGTTACCTGATGCTTAGAGGCTTTTCCTGGAAGCAGGGCATTTGTTGCTTCAGCACCGTAGTGCCTCGTCATCACGCCTCAGTGTTAAAGTGAACCGGATTTACCTGGAACACACACCTACACGCTTAAACCGGGACAACCGTCGCCCGGCCAACATAGCCTTCTCCGTCCCCCCTTCGCAGTAACACCAAGTACGGGAATATTAACCCGTTTCCCATCGACTACGCCTTTCGGCCTCGCCTTAGGGGTCGACTCACCCTGCCCCGATTAACGTTGGACAGGAACCCTTGGTCTTCCGGCGAGCGGGCTTTTCACCCGCTTTATCGTTACTTATGTCAGCATTCGCACTTCTGATACCTCCAGCAACCCTCACAGGCCACCTTCGCAGGCTTACAGAACGCTCCCCTACCCAACAACGCATCAGCGTCGCTGCCGCAGCTTCGGTGCATGGTTTAGCCCCGTTACATCTTCCGCGCAGGCCGACTCGACCAGTGAGCTATTACGCTTTCTTTAAATGATGGCTGCTTCTAAGCCAACATCCTGGCTGTCTGGGCCTTCCCACATCGTTTCCCACTTAACCATGACTTTGGGACCTTAGCTGGCGGTCTGGGTTGTTTCCCTCTTCACGACGGACGTTAGCACCCGCCGTGTGTCTCCCGTGATAACATTCTCCGGTATTCGCAGTTTGCATCGGGTTGGTAAGCCGGGATGGCCCCCTAGCCGAAACAGTGCTCTACCCCCGGAGATGAATTCACGAGGCGCTACCTAAATAGCTTTCGGGGAGAACCAGCTATCTCCCGGTTTGATTGGCCTTTCACCCCCAGCCACAGGTCATCCGCTAATTTTTCAACATTAGTCGGTTCGGTCCTCCAGTTAGTGTTACCCAACCTTCAACCTGCCCATGGCTAGATCACCGGGTTTCGGGTCTATACCCTGCAACTTAACGCCCAATTAAGACTCGGTTTCCCTCCGGCTCCCCTATTCGGTTAACCTTGCTACAGAATATAAGTCGCTGACCCATTATACAAAAGGTACGCAGTCACCCCACCACTAAGCCCCCTCTGCTTCTTTTGCGGTTGAACGTCGCTTTCGCTCCGTTAACCGCATCCTCAGCAAAGGATGCGTATGTGGAGTTCACCACTGGCTTAGTGGTGGGGCTCCCACTGCTTGTACGTACACGGTTTCAGGTTCTTTTTCACTCCCCTCGCCGGGGTTCTTTTCGCCTTTCCCTCACGGTACTGGTTCACTATCGGTCAGTCAGGAGTATTTAGCCTTGGAGGATGGTCCCCCCATATTCAGACAGGATACCACGTGTCCCGCCCTACTCATCGAGCTCACAGCATATGCGCTTTTGTGTACGGGGCTGTCACCCTGTATCGCGCGCCTTTCCAGACGCTTCCACTAACACACATGCTGATTCAGGCTCTGGGCTCATCCCCGTTCGCTCGCCGCTACTGGGGGAATCTCGGTTGATTTCTTTTCCTCGGGGTACTTAGATGTTTCAGTTCCCCCGGTTCGCCTCATTAACCTATGGATTCAGTTAATGATAGTGTGACGAGTCACACTGGGTTTCCCCATTCGGAAATCGCCGGTTATAACGGTTCATATCACCTTACCGGCGCTTATCGCAGATTAGCACGTCCTTCATCGCCTCTGACTGCCAGGGCATCCACCGTGTACGCTTAGTCGCTTAACCTCACAACCCGAAGATGTTTCTTGTGATTCATCATCGTGTTGCGAAAATTTGAGAGACTCACGAACAACTTTCGTTGTTCTGTGTTTCAATTTTCAGCTTGATCCAGATTTTTAAAGAGCAAATATCTCAAACGTGACTCGTAAGTCAGTTTTGAGATACTGATGGCAACGCCTTTCACACATTACCGCGCAAGTGGCGTCCCCTAGGGGATTCGAACCCCTGTTACCGCCGTGAAAGGGCGGTGTCCTGGGCCTCTAGACGAAGGGGACGTATCAGTCTGCTTCGCAAGACGCCTTGCTATTCACTTTTCATCAGACAATCTGTGTGAGCACTGCAAAGACCGTTTCTTTAAGGTAAGGAGGTGATCCAACCGCAGGTTCCCCTACGGTTACCTTGTTACGACTTCACCCCAGTCATGAATCACAAAGTGGTAAGCGCCCTCCCGAAGGTTAAGCTACCTACTTCTTTTGCAACCCACTCCCATGGTGTGACGGGCGGTGTGTACAAGGCCCGGGAACGTATTCACCGTGGCATTCTGATCCACGATTACTAGCGATTCCGACTTCATGGAGTCGAGTTGCAGACTCCAATCCGGACTACGACGCACTTTATGAGGTCCGCTTGCTCTCGCGAGGTCGCTTCTCTTTGTATGCGCCATTGTAGCACGTGTGTAGCCCTGGTCGTAAGGGCCATGATGACTTGACGTCATCCCCACCTTCCTCCAGTTTATCACTGGCAGTCTCCTTTGAGTTCCCGACCTAATCGCTGGCAACAAAGGATAAGGGTTGCGCTCGTTGCGGGACTTAACCCAACATTTCACAACACGAGCTGACGACAGCCATGCAGCACCTGTCTCACAGTTCCCGAAGGCACCAATCCATCTCTGGAAAGTTCTGTGGATGTCAAGACCAGGTAAGGTTCTTCGCGTTGCATCGAATTAAACCACATGCTCCACCGCTTGTGCGGGCCCCCGTCAATTCATTTGAGTTTTAACCTTGCGGCCGTACTCCCCAGGCGGTCTACTTAACGCGTTAGCTCCGGAAGCCACGCCTCAAGGGCACAACCTCCAAGTAGACATCGTTTACGGCGTGGACTACCAGGGTATCTAATCCTGTTTGCTCCCCACGCTTTCGCACCTGAGCGTCAGTCTTTGTCCAGGGGGCCGCCTTCGCCACCGGTATTCCTCCAGATCTCTACGCATTTCACCGCTACACCTGGAATTCTACCCCCCTCTACAAGACTCAAGCCTGCCAGTTTCGAATGCAGTTCCCAGGTTGAGCCCGGGGATTTCACATCCGACTTGACAGACCGCCTGCGTGCGCTTTACGCCCAGTAATTCCGATTAACGCTTGCACCCTCCGTATTACCGCGGCTGCTGGCACGGAGTTAGCCGGTGCTTCTTCTGCGGGTAACGTCAATTGCTGCGGTTATTAACCACAACACCTTCCTCCCCGCTGAAAGTACTTTACAACCCGAAGGCCTTCTTCATACACGCGGCATGGCTGCATCAGGCTTGCGCCCATTGTGCAATATTCCCCACTGCTGCCTCCCGTAGGAGTCTGGACCGTGTCTCAGTTCCAGTGTGGCTGGTCATCCTCTCAGACCAGCTAGGGATCGTCGCCTTGGTGAGCCGTTACCTCACCAACAAGCTAATCCCATCTGGGCACATCTGATGGCAAGAGGCCCGAAGGTCCCCCTCTTTGGTCTTGCGACGTTATGCGGTATTAGCCACCGTTTCCAGTAGTTATCCCCCTCCATCAGGCAGTTTCCCAGACATTACTCACCCGTCCGCCACTCGTCAGCAAAGCAGCAAGCTGCTTCCTGTTACCGTTCGACTTGCATGTGTTAGGCCTGCCGCCAGCGTTCAATCTGAGCCATGATCAAACTCTTCAATTTAAAAGTTTGATGCTCAAAGAATTAAACTTCGTAATGAATTACGTGTTCACTCTTGAGACTTGGTATTCATTTTTCGTCCGAGGACGTTAAGAATCCGTATCTTCGAGTGCCCACACAGATTGTCTGATAAATTGTTAAAGAGCAGGTGCGACGCGGCTTTCAGCTCACCGTCGCGAGGTGGCGTATATTACGCTTTCCTCTTTTTGAGTCAAGCGTTTATTTTCGCTTTCCTCACAGACTTCTTAACGAAGCCTTTCTGACCCGGCGGCCTGTATGCCGTTGTTCCGTGTCAGTGGTGGCGCATTATAGGGAGTTATTAGAGCCTGACAAGACCTAAATGCAAAAAAAAGCTCAACCGTTCACTTTTCAAACAACATTTGAACCAAAAGCCTATTTTCGCCTGGTTTTTAAACAAAAACGAGCCCGTCAGGGCCCGTTTTATTCAAATTTGTGACTTACTGCACTGCCACAATACGATCATCATTGGCTTCAAGGCGAATCACTTTGCCAGGAACCAGTTCACCAGACAGGATTTGCTGCGCCAGTGGGTTTTCGATCTGCTGTTGAATAGCACGTTTTAACGGACGCGCCCCGTAGACCGGATCGTAACCGTTGGCGCTCAACAGTTTCAGCGCCTCGTCGGAGATATGGATTTCATAACCACGTTCTTCCAGACGTTTGTACAGACGCTGCAGCTGGATCTGAGCAATAGAAGCGATGTGTTGTTCACCTAACGGATGGAATACCACAACTTCATCAATACGGTTGATAAATTCCGGACGGAAGTTTTGGCTAACCACACCCAGCACCATCTCTTTCATTCGACCGTAATCCAGTTCGCCAAAGCGCTCCTGAATGAGATCGGAACCGAGGTTAGAAGTCATAATGACCACCGTATTACGGAAGTCGACCGTTCTCCCCTGCCCGTCAGTCAGTCGACCGTCGTCCAGCACCTGCAACAGAATGTTGAATACATCCGGATGCGCTTTTTCCACTTCATCCAACAAGATGACGGAATAAGGGCGACGGCGCACCGCTTCCGTCAAATAACCGCCTTCTTCATAGCCGACATATCCCGGAGGCGCCCCGACCAAACGAGACACGGAGTGTTTCTCCATAAACTCAGACATGTCGATACGCACCATCGCGTCGTCGCTGTCAAACATAAAGTTAGCCAGCGCTTTACACAGTTCGGTTTTACCGACCCCCGTCGGCCCAAGGAACAAGAAGGAACCAATCGGACGATTCGGATCGGACAGCCCCGCGCGGCTACGACGTATGGCGTTCGATACTGCTTCAACGGCTTCATTCTGCCCGATCACACGGCTGTGTAACTCTTGTTCCATACGCAACAGTTTTTCACGTTCGCCTTCCAGCATTCTGGCAACCGGAATACCGGTCCAGCGCGCCAGCACTTCGGCAATTTCCGCATCCGTTACTTTGTTACGTAACAGACGCATGGTTTTACCTTCCGACTGGGTCGCGGCTTCCAACTGTTTTTCCAGCTCCGGAATTTTGCCGTACTGCAGTTCAGACATTCGCGCCAGATCGCCCACACGACGCGCCTGCTCAATGGCGATCTTCGCCTGCTCCAGCTCCGCTTTAATAGTTTGCGTACCAGAGAGCGACGCTTTTTCCGCTTTCCACTCTTCTTCTAACTCAGAGTACTGGCGCTCTTTATCGTCCAGTTCTTCGTTGAGCATATCGAGACGTTTTTTACTCGCCTCGTCAGACTCTTTCATCAACGCCTGCTGTTCCAGTTTGAGCTGAATAATGCGGCGGTCGAGCCTGTCCAGCTCCTCCGGCTTAGAGTCAATCTGCATACGAATGCTGGATGCCGCTTCATCGATGAGGTCGATAGCTTTATCCGGCAACTGACGGTCGGCGATATAGCGGTGAGATAATGTTGCCGCCGCCACAATCGCCGGGTCAGTGATCTGCACATGGTGGTGCAGCTCGTAACGTTCTTTCAGGCCACGCAGAATAGCGATGGTGTCTTCCACTGAGGGTTCTGCGACAAACACTTTTTGAAAACGACGTTCCAGCGCCGCGTCTTTTTCAATGTACTGACGGTATTCATCCAGCGTGGTGGCGCCCACACAGTGCAGTTCACCACGCGCCAGCGCCGGTTTCAGCATATTCCCGGCGTCCATTGCGCCATCGGCCTTACCTGCGCCAACCATGGTGTGCAGCTCATCGATAAACAGGATGACGTTGCCTTCCTGTTTTGCGAGGTCGTTCAGCACGCCTTTCAGACGCTCTTCAAATTCGCCGCGATATTTCGCCCCGGCCACCAGCGCGCCCATATCCAGCGCCAGTACGCGGCGACCTTTTAAGCCTTCAGGGACTTCACCATTAATAATGCGCTGCGCCAGCCCTTCAACAATTGCCGTTTTACCGACCCCTGGCTCACCGATTAACACTGGGTTGTTTTTAGTACGACGTTGCAGCACCTGAATGGTGCGGCGAATTTCTTCATCACGACCGATAACCGGATCGAGCTTGCCCTGTTCGGCGCGCTCGGTCAGATCGACGGTATATTTTTTCAAGGCCTGACGTTGGTCTTCAGCCCCTTGATCGTTCACGCTTTCACCTCCGCGCATCTGTTCAATTGCCTGAGTGATATTGGCCGTGGTCGCACCGGCTGATTTCAGCAGATCGGTTAACGTGCCGCGAGACTCAAGCGCCGCCAGAACAAACAGCTCTGACGAAATAAAATTGTCCCCCCGTTTTTGCGCCAGCTTGTCGCAAAGGTTCAGTACGCGTACCAGTTCCGAAGAAGGCTGTACGTCGCCGCCGGTGCCTTCCACCTGCGGTAAACGGCTCAGCGCCTGATCGATAGCGGTGCGCAACTGGCCAGCATTAATGCCGGCGGAGGTTAATAAAGGACGTATCGATCCCCCTTCCTGGTTCAGCAAGGCGCTCATTAAATGAAGAGGTTCGATGAATTGGTTGTCGTGCCCCAGCGCAAGCGACTGGGCATCGGCAAGAGCAAGCTGGAATTTGTTAGTAAGACGATCCAGACGCATAACTCCTCCCATAACAGGTCAAAATTGCTACTGGAGATTAAATGAGGTCATCCCTCAATTATTCAAGGTGAATGACCTGAATTATGTGAAAAGAAAGTTACCCGTACCGGATCGTCTTGATTCTTTAGGTTATATCAGCCAAATAAAACTTGCCATACGACCTGTCGTCTTGTCGCGACGATAAGAGAAGAAAGTCTCACTTTCGCTAAAGGTGCAGCGATCCCCGCCATAGACATGTTCAACGCCGGTATTCGCCAGACGTTGGCGTGCAAGCTGATAAATATCCGCCAGAAATTTTTCCCCGTGCGGCAAAAATGCGCTATCGGCTTGCGCATCTTTTGCTAAAAATGCGTCACGCACTTCCGGCCCCACTTCAAACGCGGTCGGGCCGATCGCCGGACCTAACCAGGCGATGATATTTTCTGGTTTGTCAGCAAAGCAGGTGACAGTTTCCTCCAGTACGCCTTCACATAATCCGCGCCAGCCCGCATGAGCCGCCGCCACTTCTGTTCCCTCACGGTTACAGAATAGCACAGGCAGGCAGTCTGCCGTCATTACCGCGCAGACGGTTCCTGGCGTATTGCTGTAAGACGCATCCGCACGTTTGGAGGCATAAGGTTCCCCGGTAAGCCTCAACACATTTTTACCGTGAACCTGTTCAAGCCAGACAGGTTTCGAAGGCAGATTGCCCGCCGCAAACAGACGCTTGCGGTTCTCTTCAACATGCTCCGGGTTATCGCCGCAATGCGCACCCAGATTCAGCGAGTCGTAAGGCGGTAAACTCACCCCGCCAATACGGGTAGAACTACAGGCTGCGACGCCTTTCGGCAGCGGCCACTGCGGGACAATCAGTGCATTCATAACCAGTCCACATCATCTTTATGATCTTCGAAATCGGCGCGCATCGCATCGATAAGGTCCACCATATCTTGTGGAATCGGCGCGTGCCACTCCATTTCGATACCCGATACAGGATGGTAGAGACGCAGCATCGTTGCATGAAGCGCCTGGCGGTCAAACTTACGCAACGTGGAAATAAACTCTTCCGATGCGCCTTTCGGTGGACGTGGACGACCACCGTAGACCTGATCGCCCACTAACGGGTGCGTAATATGCGCCATATGCACGCGGATCTGGTGCGTACGCCCGGTCTCCAGACGCAGCCTAAGACGCGTGTGCACACGGAAATGTTCCATAATGCGGTAGTGGGTCACCGCCGGTTTGCCCATGGGATGCACCGACATATGGGTACGTTTGGTCGGGTGACGACTGATGGGTTCATTCACCGTTCCTCCCGCCGTCATATGTCCGATCGCGACCGCTTCATATTCGCGGGTGATCTCGCGCAGCTGCAAAGACTCCACCAGGCGCGTTTGCGCCGGAACGGTTTTGGCCACCACCATCAGCCCCGTCGTGTCCTTATCCAGACGATGCACAATGCCCGCGCGCGGAACATCCGCAATCGGCGGATAATAATGTAGCAACGCGTTCAGTACCGTACCGTCCGGGTTACCCGCGCCAGGATGTACCACCAGATCGCGTGGTTTGTTGATAACCAGAATATCGTCATCTTCATAAACAATATCTAACGGGATATCCTGCGCTTTAAAACGAATCTCTTCGTCGATCTCCGCATCAATAGCCACCCGCTCGCCGCCTAACACTTTTTCTTTTGGCTTATCGCAAAGTTGACCATTGACCAACACGCGCTGATTCAAAATCCATTCTTTTATACGCGAACGTGAATAATCCGGGAACATTTCGGCCAAAGCCTGATCTAAGCGTTGACCGAGTTGGTTTTCGGAGACCGTTGCGGTGAGTTGTACTCGTTGTGCCATATACAGCTTCTTCGTTTAACGTTGGGTTTTACGGCTTTGCCGTTTAATATAGTGTGCTATTGTAGCTGGTCTTAACCGGGAGCAGGAACAGAGAATCTCCCGTAAAACATTTTGAGGAAAGTCAAAACGTCATGACGCGCATGAAATATCTGGTGGCAGCAGCCACGTTGAGCCTGTTTCTGGCGGGTTGCTCGGGTTCAAAGGAAGAGGTGCCCGATAATCCGCCGAATGAAATCTACGCGACTGCTCAGCAAAAGCTGCAGGACGGTAACTGGAAACAGGCAATAACGCAATTGGAAGCGTTAGATAATCGTTATCCATTCGGACCGTATTCTCAGCAGGTGCAGTTGGATCTTATCTACGCCTATTACAAAAACGCCGATTTGCCGCTAGCGCAGGCCGCCATCGATCGTTTTATGCGTCTTAATCCAACGCACCCTAATATTGACTATGTCATGTACATGCGCGGCCTGACGAACATGGCGCTGGATGATAGCGCGCTGCAAGGTTTCTTTGGCGTCGATCGCAGCGATCGCGATCCGCAACATGCTCGGGCGGCGTTCAATGACTTTTCGAAACTGGTACGCAGCTATCCTCATAGCCAGTACACCACCGATGCCACTAAGCGTCTGGTATTCCTGAAAGACCGTCTGGCGAAATATGAATATTCCGTCGCAGAGTACTATACCGCGCGCGGCGCATGGGTTGCGGTCGTAAACCGGGTAGAAGGTATGCTACGCAATTATCCTGATACGCAGGCCACGCGCGATGCATTGCCGCTGATGGAAAACGCCTATCGTCAGATGCAGCTGAATGCGCAGGCTGACAAAGTCGCGAAAATTATTGCCGCTAACAGCAAAAACACCTGAAGCAATACCAACAAGCAAAACGGCAGCCTTCCGGCTGCCGTTTTTTTATTCGGTATCTGATGCAACAGAAATGATTTCACTGCAACGCATCCAGTCAAATATGGCCTGCTTTCAGGCATTCCTCAAGTAAAAGATCGCTTCTTCCTGCGATGCCTCACAAAAAGTTCGCCTTGACAAAAAGTGACAAAATAATGTGATTTACATCACACATTTTGACATTAAGAACGGTATGCTGGAATCACCAAGACGGGAAAGACAAGAGGTAAAATTTATGACAATGAACATTACCAGTAAACAAATGGAAATTACTCCGGCAATCCGCCAACATGTCGCAGACCGTCTCGCCAAACTGGAAAAATGGCAAACTCACCTGATTAATCCTCATATCATTCTGTCTAAAGAGCCACAGGGCTTTATTGCTGACGCCACCATTAATACACCGAACGGACATCTGGTCGCCAGCGCAAAACACGAAGATATGTATACCGCTATTAATGAATTGATCAACAAGCTGGAACGGCAGCTCAATAAAGTGCAGCACAAAGGCGAAGCCCGTCGTGCCACCGCATCGGTGAAAGATGCCAGCTTCGTCGAAGCAGAAGAAGAGTAGTCCCTTACATTGAGTGTATCGCCAACGCGCCTTCGGGCGCGTTTTTTGTTGACAGGATTAAAACAGTACGAGTACTGTACTTACGTACACAAAGGAAACAGTTATGAAGCTAACCCGGTTTTTCTTCGCATTCTTTTTTATCTTCCCCTGACCGGGAGGCGTTTCGTCATGTGATAAAGAATGCGAAGACGAACAAGAAGGCCTCCCCCACCGGGAGGCCTTTTTTATT
Organism: Salmonella sp. JXY0409-18; assembly: GCF_020268625.1. Lineage (NCBI taxonomy): Bacteria > Pseudomonadati > Pseudomonadota > Gammaproteobacteria > Enterobacterales > Enterobacteriaceae > Salmonella > Salmonella sp. JXY0409-18. Next base: position 1,164,645 of record NZ_CP084216.1, on the reverse strand, counting down.
GATAACAAAAAAGGCAACACTATGACATCGGAAAACCCATTACTGGCGCTGCGAGATAAAATCAGCGCCTTAGACGAAGAGTTACTGGCCTTACTGGCAAAACGACGCGCGCTGGCGATTGAAGTGGGACAAGCAAAACTACTGTCGCATCGTCCGGTTCGGGATATCGATCGTGAACGCGCGCTGCTGGACAGGCTCATCCATCTCGGTAAAGCCCACCATCTCGACGCACACTACATTACCCGTCTGTTCCAGCTTATCATTGAAGACTCCGTGCTTACTCAGCAGGCGCTGCTGCAACAACATCTGAATAATACTCACCCTCATTCGGCACGTATTGCGTTTCTTGGGCCGAAAGGCTCCTATTCTCATCTCGCGGCGCGCCAGTATGCCGCACGTCATTTTGAGCAATTTATTGAGAGCGGTTGCGCAAAATTCACCGATATTTTTCATCAGGTCGAAACCGGCCAGGCCGATTACGCCGTGGTTCCGATAGAGAACACCAGCTCCGGCGCTATCAACGATGTGTACGACTTATTGCAACACACCAGTCTGTCAATTGTCGGTGAGATGACCGTCACTATCGATCACTGCGTGCTGGTTTCCGGCGCTACGGATCTGAATACCATCGAAACGGTGTACAGCCATCCGCAGCCGTTCCAGCAGTGCAGTAAATTTTTGAGCCGCTATCCGCACTGGAAAATCGACTATACCGAGAGTACGTCGGCCGCGATGGAAAAAGTCGCGCAGGCGAACTCTCCGCGCGTCGCGGCGCTCGGCAGCGAGGCAGGCGGCATGTTGCACGGTTTACAGGTGCTGGAACGCATCGCCGCAAACCAGACGCAGAATATCACCCGCTTTCTGGTACTGGCGCGCAAAGCCATCAACGTTTCCGATCAGGTTCCGGCAAAAACCACTCTGTTAATCGCCACCGGGCAGCAGGCTGGCGCGCTGGTCGAAGCGCTGCTGGTGCTGCGTAACCACAATCTCATCATGACGAAACTGGAGTCGCGCCCCATTCACGGCAATCCGTGGGAAGAGATGTTTTATCTCGATATTCAGGCGAACCTGGAGTCGCAGGTAATGCAAAGCGCGCTAAAAGAGCTGGGCGAGATCACGCGCTCAATGAAAGTGCTTGGCTGCTATCCCAGCGAAAACGTCGTGCCGGTAGAACCTGCCTGACGTTCAATAAAACGGCTTTTCTTCATCCCTGCGACGGCTACCTGCAGGGTGAAGATGGCGCCGGAGAGCGGATAATCCGCCACTTCCTGAGCAGACATATTTTCTCTGGTAGTTGTAATAAACAGCGTTTTCATATCTGCGCCGCCAAAGCAAACCATCGTCGGACAACGTACCGGCAACCGGTACTCTTCCAGCTGCTCTCCTTGCGGTGAGAAACGCGCCACGCGCCAGCCGTCAAACATCGCGCTCCAGTAGCACCCTTCACTATCCATCGCCGCGCCGTCGGGAAGTCCTTCTCCTTCGCCAAAATGGCGAAAAAGTTCACGCTTACCCGGTTCGCCATGCTTATCAAGTAACGTGCGGTATATCACGCCATTCGGCGTATCGGAGGTATACATCCACTGGTTATCCGGGCTGAACGCCAGGCCGTTGTGTCCCTGGATATCGCACTGGATCACTTTTGCCGTCAGGTCATGATCGATCCGCATCAGCAACGCGCCATTATAGTCACCTGGCGCCCAGAACGTTCCGGCATAAAAACGTCCATCGCCATCAGTGCCGCCATCGTTGAAACGCGCCAGTTTCGTATTAGAGGGATTGTCGCAAACCTTACGCTGCAATAATCCATTTTTATCGGCCAGCCAGATAGCATGACGCATGGCCACAATAAATCCGCCCTGCTCACGCAAGGCAAAACAGCCCACTTCTTCCGGAAACGCCAGCACGCTATGCGTCCCGCTCGCCGGATGGTAACGATGGATCTCCTGTTCCAGGATATCGGTCCAATACAGCGCGCTTTCATCCTCGCTCCATGTGGGGCATTCTGGTAGATGTCCGACATAATCAAATAAAACGTGCGGCGTAGTCATAACGGTTCCTTAAACGAAAAAAGCCAGCAAAGCTGGCTTTTAGTATAGATGTCATCGTTATGGTCGGCTGTCATTCGCCTGACGCAATAACACACGGCTTTCATTCTGGAAACGTCTGGCATAATCGCCAAACCAGTGTTCAACTTTGCGAAAACTGTCGATAAAAGCCTGCTTATCGCCCTGTTCCAGTAACCCGATCGCATCGCCAAAACGTTTATAGTAACGCTTGATAAGCGCCAGATTGCGCTCCGACGACATAATAATGTCCGCATACAGCTGCGGGTCCTGGGCGAACAGACGCCCGACCATCGCCAGCTCCAGTCGATAAATCGGCGATGATAGCGCCAGAAGCTGCTCAAGCTGGACGTTCTCTTCCGCCAGATGCAGCCCATAAGCGAAGGTAGCAAAGTGGCGCAACGCCTGGATAAAAGCCATGTTCTGATCGTGCTCGACAGCGCTAATTCGGTGCAACCGCGCGCCCCACACCTGGATTTGCTCAAGGAACCACTGATACGCTTCCGGTTGACGCCCGTCACACCAGACCACCACCTGCTTCGCCAGGCTCCCGCTGTCCGGACCAAACATCGGATGCAAGCCCAACACGGGGCCATCATGGGCCGCCAACATTGCCTGCAACGGACCGCTTTTCACCGATGCCAGATCGACCAGAATACAGTCGGACGGCAGGGGCGGCAGTTGCGCTATGGCCTGTTCAGTAACATGAATCGGCACGCTGACGATCACCATTCCGGCATTGGCGACAATGTCCCTGGCGCGCGGCCAGTCCTGCTGTTCCAGAATACGGACCTGATAGCCCGACAGCGTGAGCATTTTTTCAAACAGACGCCCCATCTGTCCGCCGCCGCCCACAATGACGACCGGACGCAGAGAAGGACAAAGCGTTTTGAACCCCTTATCATTTTCGCTGGAGTAAGATTCGCGCATTACCCGGCGCAGGACATCTTCAATGAGATCGGGCGGGACACCGATCGCTTCTGCTTCCGCCCGTCGTGAAGCCAGCATAGAGGCCTCACGCTCCGGCACGTAAATAGGCAGGCCAAAACGGCTTTTCACCTCGCCGACTTTGGCAACCAGTTCCAGGCGCTTAGCCAGTAAATTCAACAACGCTTTATCGACATCATCTATTTGATCGCGTAACGCGGTCAATTCAGCAACCATAACAACCTCTTATGCGACGCGCACCGCCAGCTGGCCGCTCAAATCTTTATGAATTTCACGTAACAGGGCATCGGTCATCTCCCAGCTAATACAAGCATCGGTGACGGAAACGCCATACTTCATTTCGCTGCGCGGCTGTTCGGAAGACTGATTACCCTCATGAATATTACTTTCAATCATTAAGCCAATGATTGAACGATTGCCATCTTTAATCTGCGCAACCACAGATTCGGCAACGGCTGGCTGGCGGCGATAATCTTTATTGGAGTTACCATGACTGCAATCTACCATCAGCGAAGGACGTAGTCCCGCCTGTTCCATCTCTTTTTCACACTGAGCGACATCTGCCGGGCTATAGTTTGGCGCTTTGCCGCCACGCAGAATCACATGGCCATGCGGATTTCCCTGGGTTTGCAATAACGCAACCTGACCGGCCTGGTTAATGCCAACAAAACGATGAGGTTGCGCAGCGGCGCGCATGGCGTTAATCGCTGTCGCCAGGCTGCCATCCGTGCCGTTTTTAAAGCCGACCGGCATAGAAAGCCCAGACGCCATTTCGCGGTGGGTTTGCGATTCGGTTGTGCGCGCGCCTATCGCCGACCAGCTAAACAGATCGCCCAGGTATTGCGGGCTGTTCGGATCCAACGCTTCGGTCGCTAATGGCAACCCCATATTCACCAGTTCCACCAGTAGCTGACGCGCTATTTTCAACCCGGCTTCCACATCAAATGAGCCATCCATGTGAGGATCGTTAATCAGCCCTTTCCAGCCGACGGTAGTCCGCGGCTTTTCAAAATAGACGCGCATTACCAGATAGAGGCTATCGCTGACCTCTGCGGCAAGGGCTTTAAATCGACGGGCATATTCCAGAGCGGTTTCAGGATCGTGAATAGAACAAGGACCGCATACCACCAACAGACGCGGATCGCGCCCGGCAATAATGTCAGAAATGATTCCCCGGGACTGCGCTATCTGCGCTTCCTGCGCCAGACTCAACGGAAAGGCCGCTTTAAGCTGCTCCGGCGTCATTAATACCTGTTCATCGGTGATACGTACGTTATTCAGCGCGTCTTTTTGCATGATGGCGATCCTGTCTTTTCTTGTTTGCGATAGTTGATCCTCCACGAGGATGTTTAAACCATACCATAAAAAGTAAAGATTTCAATCCATATTACGTAAAATAAACTTTACACCATGCGCAATCGTCGATTAAACCCCTTCATTTCGTATCAAAAACTTTACACAACAAGTGAATTATTTTATTCCCAGCCTCAGAAAAGCGGTAAAATGAGCGATGCTCGCTATTTTTTGATTATTTTTTCTCCGCACACATATTTTTACTTTCTGATATAGGGTGATTAATACCATTATCACAAGAATTTAATATCAGGGATGCCATTTAAATTATTCATATTATCAATAAGAAATAATGACGATATGGCAAAATAATGTTATTTTGCTACAAACAATCACGGATGTATTTTAATGCTTTACGACTGAAGATGGTGGGGACTTGTTAATGCGTTTTTCTCACCGATTTATCCTTCTGTTATCGCTATTATTAGCAAGCTTGCCTCTGTATGCTCAACGCGTCACGGAAGAAGAGAAATCCGTACGCGCCATCGTCTCCGGTATCGTCAGTTATACACACTGGCCGGCGTTATCCGGGCCGCCAAGGCTATGCATATTTTCATCTGCGCGTTTTGTCAGGGTACTTAGCGAAGAGGCTGACTGGGCTTTCCCTTATCAACCGCTTGTCATCCGTACCACACAAGAAGCCCTGAGCGCCCACTGTGATGGTTTTTACTTTGGCAATGAATCGCCAGCTTATCAGGTGGAGTTAACGCGTCATTATCCAGTTAATGCCTTGTTATTAATTGCCGAGCAAAATACCGAATGTATTATTGGCAGCGCATTTTGTCTGATCATTAACAATGATGAAGTCAAATTTTCCGTCAACCTGGACTCCCTCTCGCATAGCGGCGTGAGAGTAAATCCAGAAGTATTAATGCTTGCACGGAATCAAAAGCATGAATAAGGAATTTTCTCTGTCCAGACCAACATTTAAACGCACACTTCGGCGGATTAGTATAATCAGCGTGCTGCTTACGATGACATTGATCTGGCTATTAATTTGCGTTGCGTCTGTCCTTACGCTCAAACAGTATGCGCAAAAGAATCTCGATTTGACCGCCGCCACAATGGCCCATAGCCTTGAAGCGGCACTGGTATTTTCCGATAACACGGCCGCAGCGGAAACGCTCGCCACACTGGGACGCCAGGGACAATTTTCAGCGGCGGAGGTCCGCGATAAAAATGGCCGTATTATCGCCTCATGGCGCTATGATGCGCGAGCCGCAGACGATAAGCTCATTGGCTTAATTAGCCACTGGCTTTTTCCATTGCCGGTATCGCAACCCGTCTGGCACAACGGCAGGGCCATCGGCGAAGTACGGCTTGTCGCCCGCGACAGCCTTATTGGTCATTTTATCTGGCTATCGCTGGCAGTGCTGACAGGATGTATTCTGCTGGCATCCGGCATTGCCCTGCTGCTCACGCGTTATTTACACAATGGCGTTGTGGATGCGCTGCAAAATATTACTGAAGTTGTACACGACGTTCGCACTAACCGAAATTTTTCACGCCGGGTACCTGATGAGCGTATTGCGGAATTTCACCTGTTTGCGCAGGATTTCAATAGCCTTCTGGATGAGATGGAAGAATGGCAGCTACGGCTTCAGGCTAAAAATGCCCAGTTACTACGTACCGCGCTGCACGATCCGCTGACGGGGCTTGCCAATCGCGCAGCATTTCGCAGCTGTATTAACGCGCTGATGAAGGACAATTCCGCTCGTAGCAGTTCGGCATTGTTATTTCTGGATGGCGATAACTTTAAATATATTAATGATACCTGGGGACATGCGGCAGGCGACCGCGTACTTATAGAGGTTGCCAAAAGATTAGCGGAATTCGGTGGTAGCCGTTATCAGACTTACCGACTCGGCGGCGATGAATTTGCGATGGTGCTTTACGATGTACATTCGGAATATGAAGTACAACGTATTTGCGCAGCGCTATCCCAGGCGTTTAATCGACCTTTTGAACTGCATAACGGCCAGCGGATAACGATGACCATGAGTATTGGCTTTGCGCTGACATGGGAACATGCCACTGCCGAAAAACTACAAGAACTGGCCGATCGAAATATGTATCAGGCTAAACACCGGCGTGCGGAACGCTCTCTAAACTAAGGAACGGGCCTGGCCGTTTCTGACTCAGCGTTGAGACCACAGACCCAGCCTAATCATGCAACCGTCTATGGCGTGGAGCAAACCCATAAAAAAGGGGCCAGCGTAATGCCAGCCCCTTCTTTTCTACAAGCTTTCGGATGTTGCGAAAGCGCGTTCTTAGTTAAGACGCTCTTTGATACGAGCCGCTTTACCAGTACGCTCACGCAGGTAGTACAGTTTAGCTTTACGAACAGCACCACGACGTTTAACAGCAATGCTGTCAACTACCGGAGAGTGAGTCTGGAAGACACGCTCAACGCCTTCGCCGTTGGAAATTTTACGAACAGTGAATGCAGAGTGCAGACCGCGGTTACGAATAGCGATAACCACGCCCTCGAATGCCTGCAGACGTTTCTTGGTACCTTCAACAACCCATACTTTCACTTCCACGGTATCGCCCGGACGGAAGGAAGGTACGTTCTGCTTCATCTGCTCTTGTTCAAGTTGCTTAATAATGTTGCTCATAATTTAATCTCTTATCCTGGGTAAACTGATATTCGGGGGCCTATGCCATCCCATCATGTTTATGCTGCTGTTGTGCGTGTTCTGTTTTGAACTCCGCCAGCAACCTTGCTTGCTCTTCAGTCAGAGCCAGGTTTTCCAGAAGTTCAGGTCTTCTAAGCCAGGTTCGGCCCAGCGACTGTTTCAAACGCCAGCGACGTATCTCGGCATGGTTTCCCGACAGCAATACTGGCGGTACTTCCATCCCCTCTAACACTTCAGGGCGCGTATAGTGCGGACAATCCAGCAACCCATCAGCAAACGAATCTTCGATTGCTGATGCTTCATGCCCCAGAACTCCCGGTATAAACCGGGCGACGGAGTCAATCAGCGTCATTGCCGGTAGTTCGCCACCGCTGAGAACGTAATCGCCAATTGACCATTCTTCATCAATTTCGGTCTGAATTACGCGCTCATCTACGCCTTCGTAGCGACCACACACCAGAATGAGTTTCTGATTCGTGGCCAGCTCGCTAACGCCCGCTTGATCAAGCTTGCGTCCCTGAGGCGACAGATAAATCACTTTAGCGCCTTCACCTGCCGCGGCTTTTGCTGCGTGAATGGCGTCCCGCAAGGGTTGCACCATCATTAACATCCCCGGTCCGCCGCCGTAAGGACGATCGTCCACGGTACGGTGCCGGTCATGCGTGAAGTCGCGAGGACTCCAGCTTTGGATGTTCAGCAGGCCTTTTTTTACTGCCCGGCCAGTTACCCCGTAATCGGTAATTGCGCGGAACATTTCAGGAAACAGGCTAACTATGCCAATAAACACAAGCCAATCCCCATAACGCCATTTATTACCGTTTATTCGGTGGTTTAAAAACCAGGATCCCAGTCTACTTCGATAGTACGAGTAGCGAGATCGACTTTCTTGATAACCTGCCCATCGAGGAACGGTACTAGTCGTTCCTTGATACCAAATGCATCTTTCAGGTTCGCCTTAATGACGAGAACGTCATTCGACCCGGTTTCCATCATGTCGATAACTTTACCGAGATCGTAGCCTTCAGCGGTGACTACCTGGCAGCCCATCAGGTCTTTCCAGTAGTAGTCTCCCTCCTCAAGCGCAGGAAGTTGCGAGGAATCCACGACAATTTCGCAATTGGTCAGAAGATTCGCGGCATCTCGATCGTCAACGCCTTTCAGCTTGATGATCAGATCCTGATTGTGGTGCTTCCAGCTTTCCAGCTGTACCTGCTGCCACTGACCCGCCTTCTGGATAAACCAGGGCTGATAGTCAAAAATGCTTTCGGCGTCTTCAGTGGAGGAAAACACTCTGAGCCAACCACGGATACCGTATGAAGAACCCATTTTCCCCAGTACAACCGGTTCAGCGGGTACTTGTGCGGCGAGTTGCTTGCTCATCATGACCACCGTGACAGATTAAGCTGCTTTTTTTACTTCTTTGATCAGCGCCGCAACGCGATCGGAAATGGTTGCGCCCTGGCCAACCCAGTGAGCGATGCGATCCAGATCCAGGCGGGTGCCTTCTTCTTTTTCGCTAGCGATTGGGTTGAAGAAACCAACGCGCTCAATGAAGCGACCGTTGCGTGCATTACGGCTGTCGGTGACAACAACCTGGTAGAACGGACGCTTTTTAGCGCCGTGACGAGCTAAACGAATAGTTACCATAACATCCTCTTGTGTGAATAAAACAACCGGGCCCCATCGAGGAACGGAGCCCGGCGTCATATTAAAAGCCCGAAAATTTTACTGATTTCTGGGAAAAAAGCAATCAACATGTGATGAAGCTTGATTCCAGGGCGTGACCGTTGCAGCCAGTTTGGCGTCGGCGTGCGCGCAGAAAGCGGAGCGTACACGCAGTACGTGAGCATTTCGAGCACACTCCGGCGTCAAAATGGCAAATAAGGTAGCCCGATATATTTATCTACCCGGGAAGCCTGGCGGCATCATCCCCTTCATACTCCGCATCATCTTCGCCATCCCGCCCTTCTTCATTTTCTTCATCATGCGCTGCATGTCGTCGAACTGTTTCAGAAGGCGGTTAACGTCCTGCACCTGCATCCCACAGCCTTGTGCGATACGGCGTTTACGGGAACCTTTGATGATTTCCGGCTTCGCGCGCTCTTTCAGCGTCATCGAATTGATGATCGCCTCCATACGCACCAGCACTTTGTCATCCATTTGCGATTTAACGTTGTCCGGAATCTGCCCCATGCCCGGTAATTTGCCCATCAGACTGGCCATACCGCCCATGTTTTTCATCTGTTTGAGCTGTTCCAGGAAGTCGTTCAGGTCGAAACCGTCGCCTTTCTTCAGTTTGGTCGCCAGCTTTTCAGCCTGTGCGCGGTCAACTTTGCTTTCGATATCTTCGATAAGAGACAGTACGTCGCCCATGCCGAGAATACGTGAGGCGATACGATCCGGGTGGAACGGCTCCAGCGCGTCGGTTTTCTCGCCGACACCGAGGAATTTAATCGGCTTGCCGGTGATATGACGAATAGAGAGCGCCGCACCGCCACGCGCATCACCATCGACCTTGGTCAGCACCACGCCGGTTAACGGCAGCGCTTCGTTAAAGGCTTTTGCGGTATTCGCGGCATCCTGACCGGTCATCGCATCGACGACAAACAGCGTTTCTACTGGCTTGATAGAAGCGTGGACCTGTTTGATTTCGTCCATCATCGCTTCGTCAACGTGCAGACGACCGGCGGTATCCACCAGCAGCACGTCGTAGAATTTGAGCTTCGCTTCTTTCAGCGCGGCGTTGACGATATCAACCGGTTTCTGGCCGACATCAGACGGGAAGAAATCCACGCCAACCTGTTCAGCCAGCGTTTCGAGCTGTTTGATCGCCGCCGGGCGATAGACGTCGGCAGAGACGACCAGCACTTTCTTCTTGTGCTTCTCGCGCAAGAATTTACCCAGCTTACCGACGCTGGTGGTTTTACCCGCCCCCTGCAGACCCGCCATCAATACTACGGCTGGCGGCTGCGCAGCTAAATTCAGCGTCTGGTTCTCTTCGCCCATCGCCGCAACCAGTTCGCTACGGACAATCTTGACGAACTCCTGCCCAGGGGTCAGGCTCTTGTTAACTTCATGACCAACCGCTTTCTCTTTTACGCGATTGATGAACTCACGCACTACCGGCAGCGCAACGTCAGCCTCCAGCAGCGCCATGCGCACTTCGCGCAGCGTCTCTTTAACGTTGTCTTCAGTAAGGCGCCCACGGCCACTGATATTGCGCAGCGTGCGCGACAAACGATCGGTTAAATTATCAAACATTGTCTCTCGCCTGGGGTGGAAACGGTTGGTCGCCGCAGCGACACAGTTACAGAATTTCGCCACAGTATACCATGAAGCCGTCTTTGTTGTTATGCAACGGTTGGAGCTGCGGTCACGTAACGCTATACTGCTTCTCTTTCTCACTGGTCAACTGTCGACACAACTATGCCCGTTTTTGCTTTACTTGCCCTTGTCGCCTACTCCTTCAGCCTCGCGCTGATCGTTCCCGGACTGTTGCAAAAAAACAGCGGCTGGCGGCGTATGGCTATTCTTTCTGCGGTCATCGCTCTGGTGTGCCATGCTGTCGCGCTGGAATCGCGTATTCTGCCCGGCGGCGACAGTGGACAAAACCTGAGCCTGCTGAATGTCGGTTCGCTGGTCAGCCTGATGATCTGCACGGTAATGACCATTGTCGCGTCGCGTAATCGCGGCTGGCTACTTCTGCCCATTGTCTATGCTTTTGCGCTGATTAACCTGGCCTTCGCCACGTTCATGCCTAATGAATATATTACGCATCTGGAAGCGACCCCAGGCATGATGGTGCACATCGGTCTGTCGCTTTTCTCTTACGCGACGCTGATAATCGCCGCTCTGTATGCGCTACAGCTGGCGTGGATCGACTATCAGTTGAAGAACAAAAAGCTGGCGTTTAGTAATGAAATGCCGCCATTGATGAGCATTGAGCGCAAAATGTTTCATATCACGCAGATTGGCGTCGTACTGCTGACCCTTACTCTGTGTACCGGCCTGTTTTACATGCATAACCTGTTCAGTACTGAAAATATTGATAAAGCCGTGCTCTCTATCGTGGCATGGTTTGTCTATATCGTTCTGCTGTGGGGGCATTACCATGAAGGCTGGCGGGGTCGGCGGGTCGTGTGGTTTAACGTCGCAGGCGCGGGTATTCTGACGCTGGCCTATTTTGGTAGCCGCATATTACAGCAATTTGTAAGCTAAGCTTTTAAAGGAGTTTCCCCTGGAACACATCTCCACCACCACGCTGATTATCATATTAATCATCATGGTGGTCATCTCGGCCTATTTTTCCGGTTCCGAAACTGGAATGATGACGCTAAACCGTTACCGTTTACGCCATATGGCGAAGCAAGGTAATCGCTCGGCAAAACGGGTAGAAAAATTACTGCGTAAACCCGACCGACTGATAAGCCTGGTGCTGATCGGCAATAACCTGGTCAACATTCTTGCCTCGGCGCTCGGCACGATTGTGGGTATGCGGCTTTACGGCGACGCCGGCGTGGCTATCGCCACTGGGGTACTGACGTTTGTCGTGTTAGTTTTTGCCGAAGTCCTGCCCAAAACTATCGCCGCGCTCTATCCGGAAAAAGTGGCCTATCCCAGCAGCTTCCTGCTGGCGCCGTTACAGATACTGATGATGCCGCTGGTGTGGTTACTTAACACCATCACCCGCCTGCTGATGCATCTGATGGGAATTAAAACGGACATCGTGGTCAGCGGGTCGTTAAGCAAAGAGGAATTACGCACTATCGTGCATGAATCCCGTTCGCAAATCTCTCGCCGCAATCAGGATATGCTGCTATCGGTCCTCGACCTGGAAAAGGTCAGCGTGGATGACATCATGGTACCGCGTAATGAAATTATCGGGATCGATATCAATGACGACTGGAAATCTATCGAGCGGCAGCTTACCCACTCCCCGCACGGACGCATCGTGCTCTATCGCGATTCGCTGGATGACGCCATCAGTATGCTGCGCGTGCGCGAAGCCTGGCGGTTAATGGCCGAGAAAAAAGAGTTCACCAAAGAGATGATGCTGCGCGCCGCCGATGAAATCTATTACGTCCCGGAAGGTACGCCGCTCAGTACGCAACTGATCAAATTTCAGCGCAATAAAAAGAAAGTCGGACTGGTCGTCAACGAATATGGCGATATCCAGGGGCTGGTCACCGTGGAAGATATTCTCGAGGAGATCGTTGGCGACTTCACCACATCGATGTCGCCGACACTGGCGGAAGAGGTCACGCCGCAAAACGACGGTTCGGTCATTATTGACGGTACCGCCAACGTCCGGGAAATCAATAAAGCGTTTAACTGGCACCTGCCGGAAGATGACGCGCGCACCGTCAATGGGGTGATTCTGGAGGCGCTGGAGGAAATTCCGGTTGCTGGCACGCGCGTGCGCATTGAGCAGTACGATATCGATATTCTCGATGTACAGGAAAATATGATTAAGCAGGTAAAGGTTGTACCGGTAAAGCCGCTGCGCGAGAGTGTGGCGGAGTAACACAATGGCGAACTCCGGTTCGCCTTTTTTATCGCCGTCTTTTAAGATTCCATCAATTCCTGCCATTTACTTAACAATGCAATAATGACTTTTCAAGCATTCAGAAAGGATATTGATGTTATGTCAGAAGATTACGTAATTGAATGGGAAAAGAATTTTGCAGACGACCTCAACGTCGTCGCCAGCGTTATTTTATCGCACAACCCAACCTTATGGCCCACTATTTTCTCTCAACTTTCGACGCAACCTGAAATCTTTGAAGACGAAGATGAAGACGAATATGGGTTGCAGGACGTTCTGGATTGTAGCGGTGGCGATCTCGGAAATAACGATCTGGCACAGGCATTTTTACAAGTTCTACGCGGCGAAGGATTAATTCACCTCGTTGACTGGAAAGGTGAAGATGAAGAAGGCGAACTGGCTAATTTTGCCGCAGATCGCTTTTATGAACTCACAAAAAACCTGACGGATTCTGAGGAATTAAGAAATCTTCTTGTCGAAATAACCCAAGAGGATGAAATCTCCGATGTCTGTGAAGCCGGAGACCGTTACCTTGACGAGATCTTTGAACGCATTCAGACCGAACTCAATAAAAGGGGCTTCCAGATTTTTGATCTGAATGAAGGAGCTGACACCTATAATGTGGTCGTTCTGCCAATGAGCGAATATAAAAAAATAGAGGATTTCAACACGCCGTGGCTGGAAGTGCAGGATTTTTTAAGCTAAAAAAATGGCCGACTTTACATCGGCCATCAGACTTTTACTTCGCCTTCGCTACAGTCACCATCGCCGCGCGAATGGTACGACCGTTCAGCGTATAGCCTTTCTGCATAATACCCAGCACATTGCCTGCCGGAACCTCTTCCGACTCCACCATCGCAATCGCCTGATGCACGTTCGGGTCCAGCGGCACGTTGGTCTCAGCAATCACTTCCACGCCGAACTTACGCACCACATCCAGCATAGACTTCAGCGTCAGCTCAATCCCTTCGACCATTGCCGCCATATCCGGATTGGCTTTGTCTGCGACTTCCAGCGCGCGATCCAGGCTATCGATTACCGGCAGCAATTCGTTGACGAACTTCTCGAGAGCGAATTTATGCGCTTTTTCGATGTCCTGTTCAGTACGACGGCGCAGGTTTTCCATTTCCGCTTTGATGCGCAACACGGTGTCGCGTTCGCGAGTCTGGGCTTCTGCAAGCTGAACTTCCAGATTCGCAATTTTTTCATCGCGCGGATCCACCTGCTCAGCAGAATCGTTTGGTTCAACTGCCTCAACCTCTTCGTGCTGATCCATGATAATTTCTTCCGGGGCTTGCCCCTCAGGCGTTTTCTGTTCTTTACTACTCATGAATTTCTCCGCGTTTTTTTCGCATTCATCTCGCTAACTTCGCTTATTATGGGGATCAGATTCAGGGTTTCAAGGGAAGTACTCACATTGTCATCAATCTTCGCTACAAGGACCTCAGAAAAATGAATAATCATTTCAAGTGTATCGGCATTGTGGGGCATCCGCGTCATCCCACCGCACTCACGACACATGAAATGCTCTACCGTTGGCTATGCGATCAGGGTTATGAGGTCATTGTGGAGCAACAAATCGCCCACGAATTACAGCTAAAAAATGTGCCAACCGGCACGCTGGCGGAAATTGGTCAACAGGCGGATCTGGCGGTAGTCGTGGGCGGCGACGGCAATATGCTTGGCGCAGCGCGTACGCTGGCGCGTTATGACATCAATGTGATTGGCATTAACCGCGGTAATCTTGGCTTCCTGACCGATCTCGATCCGGACAACGCCCTGCAACAATTATCTGATGTGCTGGAAGGGCGCTATATCTCCGAAAAACGTTTTCTGCTGGAAGCGCAGGTCTGCCAACAGGACCGCCAGAAGCGTATCAGCACAGCCATTAATGAAGTGGTGCTGCATCCGGGAAAAGTGGCGCATATGATCGAATTCGAGGTTTATATTGATGAAACCTTCGGTTTTTCACAGCGATCTGATGGTCTGATCATTTCTACGCCGACAGGCTCCACCGCCTATTCGCTCTCCGCAGGCGGCCCTATTCTGACCCCTTCACTGGATGCAATCACCCTGGTGCCGATGTTCCCGCATACCTTGTCGGCGCGCCCGTTAGTCATTAACAGCAGTAGCACGATTCGTCTGCGTTTTTCGCATCGCCGTAGCGATCTGGAAATTAGCTGCGACAGCCAGATAGCGCTGCCTATTCAGGAAGGAGAAGATGTGCTGATTCGCCGCTGCGACTACCACCTCAACCTGATACATCCCAAAGACTATAGCTATTTCAATACATTAAGCACAAAACTCGGTTGGTCAAAAAAATTATTCTAATTTTACGTTAGCCTCTTTACTGTATAAAAAACCAGTTTATACTGTATTTAATTACAGTCATGGTTTTTCATACAGGAAAACAGCTATGTTGGCGCAACTGACCATCAGCAATTTTGCTATCGTTCGTGAGCTTGAGATCGATTTTCAGAGCGGAATGACCGTCATTACTGGTGAAACCGGCGCGGGTAAATCTATTGCGATTGATGCCCTGGGTCTGTGTCTGGGCGGTCGCGCTGAGGCCGATATGGTCCGTACCGGAGCGACCCGCGCCGATTTGTGTGCCCGCTTTGCGCTGAAAGACACGCCTGCGGCATTGCGCTGGCTGGAAGAAAACCAGCTTGAAGAAGGTCGCGAATGCTTACTTCGCCGCGTTATCAGCAGCGATGGCCGCTCACGGGGCTTTATTAACGGCACCGCTGTGCCCCTGTCTCAATTACGCGAGCTCGGTCAGTTGCTGATTCAAATTCATGGTCAACATGCGCACCAGCAGCTTACCAAACCCGAACAGCAAAAATCGCTGCTGGATAGCTATGCCAACGAAGCCGCTTTAGCGCAGCAGATGGCTGCCCGCTACCAATTATGGCATCAAAGCTGCCGCGATCTCGCCCATCACCAGCAACAAAGCCAGGAACGCGCCGCGCGCGCGGAACTGCTGCAATATCAGTTAAAAGAGTTGAACGACTTTAATCCGCAGGCCGGCGAATTCGAGCAAATTGACGAAGAGTACAAACGGCTGGCCAACAGCGGGCAGTTGCTTACGACCAGCCAGAACGCTCTGGCGCTACTCGCGGACGGCGAAGACGTTAACCTGCAAAGCCAGTTATATAGCGCAAAACAACTGGTTAGCGAGCTGGTGGGTATGGACAGCAAGCTTTCCGGCATCCTGGATATGCTGGAAGAAGCCACTATTCAACTCACCGAAGCCAGCGATGAATTACGCCACTATTGCGAGCGTCTGGATTTAGACCCCAATCGCCTGTTTGAGCTTGAACAGCGCATCGCTAAACAAATTTCGCTGGCGCGAAAACATCACGTCAGCCCGGAAGCGTTGCCGCAGCTTTATCAGTCACTGCTCGAAGAACAGCAGCAGCTCGACGATCAGGCCGATTCGCTGGAAACGCTGACGCTGGCGGTTAATAAGCATCACCAACAAGCGCTGGAAACGGCGCAAGCGCTGCATCAACAGCGTCAGTTTTACGCCCAGGAGCTGGGGCAGTTGATCACTGAAAGTATGCATTTACTTTCAATGCCGCACGGTCTGTTTACTATCGACGTGAAATTTGATGAGCATCATCTGAGCAACGACGGCGCCGATCGCGTGGAGTTTAAAGTGACGACAAACCCAGGTCAGCCGCTGCAACCTATCGCTAAAGTCGCGTCTGGCGGTGAACTGTCGCGCATTGCGTTGGCTATTCAGGTGATTACCGCGCGCAAAATGGAAACGCCGGCGCTGATTTTTGACGAGGTCGATGTTGGCATCAGCGGCCCAACCGCCGCCGTGGTCGGTAAACTCCTGCGTCAGCTTGGCGAATCCACTCAGGTGATGTGCGTCACTCACCTGCCACAGGTAGCCGGGTGCGGTCACCAGCACTTCTTTGTCAGTAAAGAAACAGACGGGGCAATGACCGAAACACATATGCAACCTTTGGATAAACGTGCGCGTTTACAGGAACTGGCCCGCCTGTTGGGAGGAAGTGAAGTTACGCGTAATACGCTGGCAAACGCAAAAGAACTGCTGGCGGCGTAAACTTTTTTACCTCCCGAAGGTCTGAGTTCACAACAAAAACGCCGTAAGACCCGACAGCAAAAGGTTTTAAAGTGATGAAAGGTCTATTATCATCGGCATATTAATATGAGCCACGTACTGCTCAGGCCCGAAAAGGAACCCAATCACTATGCGCTGTAAAACGCTGACTGCTGCCGCAGCAGTACTCCTGATGTTGACCGCAGGCTGTTCCACTCTGGAGCGAGTGGTTTACCGACCTGACATCAATCAGGGGAACTATCTTACACCTACGGATGTCGCCAAAGTGCGTGTTGGTATGACGCAACAACAGGTTGCGTATGCTTTAGGCACGCCGATGATGACCGATCCTTTTGGTACGAACACCTGGTTTTATGTCTTCCGCCAGCAGCCAGGACATGAGAACGTGACGCAGCAGACTCTGACGCTCACCTTTAACAGCAGCGGCGTGTTAACCAATATTGATAACAAACCGGCGTTGACGAAGTAATTTTGTGATACCGCCTGATGAGGTTACGTTCATCAGGCCTGCAAACCTCTCCCCCGCCATTTGGTACGAATTTGCCTGATGGCGCTACGTTCATCTGGCTTACAGGCACACCTGTGCTTCAGGTGTGGTACGGCTTTCACACCGTTATCCGGCAAGGTTAATTATCTGCCAGCCGATTTTTCGGCGCGCTGGCGGCGTAATGCTTTTGGATCGGCGATTAAGGGACGGTAAATTTCAACCCGATCGCCATCCTGCACCGTATCGGTGAGTTTTACCGGACGACTATAGATGCCCACTTTATTTTTCGCCAGATCGATATCTGTGCGCAATTCCAGCAAGCCGGAAGCGCGAATCGCCTCTTCGACCGTCGCGCCCTCCTCCAGCGTTACGCGCTGCAAATACTGCTTTTCCGGCAGCGCATAAGCCACTTCAACCACAAGTTTATCCGGCACGGTAAACCTCTTTGGCGCGAACCGTAAACGCCTGCACCATGTTGGACGCTAACTCTTTGAATACACGACCAAACGCCAGCTCAATGAGTTTATTGGTAAACTCAAAATCAAGCTGAAACTCAATACGGCACGCCTCGGGGCTGAGCGGGGTAAATTTCCAGCCGCCGATCAGCTTTTTAAAGGGGCCATCCACCAGATGCATCAGAATGCTCTGGTTACGCGTTAGCTGATTACGCGTCGTAAACGTCTTGCTGATACCCGCCTTCGACACGTCAACAGCCGCCGTCATCTGTGCTGGCGATGACTCCAGGACGCGACTACCAACACACCCAGGCAAAAACTGGGGATACGATTGCACGTCATTCACTAACTGATACATCTGTTCCGCACTGTAGGGGACTAAAGCAGTCCGACTAATCTGAGGCATAGCAATTCCCATCAACATAAATCGTGTAAATAATACCACTTATCAGCGAGTAAAAAAAATGCTGTCCCCAACCGTCATGCCTTAATTGTGCGTGCATAGCCCAACTCATGCTAAGATAGATTTTTGCACCTCATCAGGACGTAATGGGGTGTTTTCGATATCAGATTACCTATGAATTCACGACACTTATGACGAAGAAAAAAGCACATAAACCGGGCTCAGCCACCATCGCGCTGAATAAGCGCGCCCGGCACGAATACTTTATCGAAGAAGAGTTCGAGGCTGGTCTCGCCCTGCAAGGCTGGGAAGTAAAATCTCTGCGCGCAGGAAAAGCCAATATCGGCGACAGTTACGTTATCCTCAAAGATGGCGAGGCCTGGCTGTTTGGCGCAAACTTTACGCCGATGGCGGTCGCCTCGACACATGTCGTATGCGACCCAACCCGAACCCGCAAACTGTTGTTAAATCAGCGTGAGCTTGATTCGCTGTATGGCCGTATTAATCGTGAAGGTTATACTGTCGTCGCGCTTTCTCTGTACTGGAAAAATGCCTGGTGCAAAGTGAAGATCGGCGTGGCGAAAGGTAAAAAACAACATGATAAACGTTCCGATCTTAAAGAACGTGAGTGGCAACTGGATAAAGCACGCATTATGAAAAATGCAGGCCGATAATAGACATTTTTTGTGACCAGCTTCTCAGTATGAAGCTGGTCAATATTCATATCTCATGCATGCCTCGAAAATATATTCTCTGTGCCTGACGCTTATCAATAGCAATAAATACCACAACAAGAATATATTCTTTGTTTAAAAAATTTTTATAGCCTAATAACACAATACTTCAAATGATTTTTATAAAATTTAATAATGCTGAATACCTTCACAAAAGGTATTGTTTTTATGTTAAAAAAGAAAAAGACGAAGAAATTAAAATTCATTATAAAACATAAAGATAAATAAAAAATCATCATGCGTTGTTAGCCCACCCCACCTCTCCTTAACACAAACTCCGTTATATTTCAGACGCACTAACACCTTTATCAATAGATCTTAATTTGCAGAAAGATTTTTTTCTGACTATATCATCTAATACGAAAGCACTAGTCAGGCACAAAAAACAAAGAGTTATTCGGCGAGAAAACCAGACCTTCACCTACGCTCATAAAAAAGAATATGGCTACGGAAATTCATCTCTCACGATGAACGGGAAGGCTCGTCTACGCATTTTGCCCTGAACGTCGTGCCCGTTAATTAATACACAGAGCAAATCCATCAGGAGCTAATTTATGCCTCTACTCGCCGTGGTTTCGAAATTGACTGGCGTCTCCACCACTGTGGAATCCTCATCGGTCACTCTTAACGCCCCGTCAATTGTTAAATTATCAGTGGCCCGGGAAGAGATTAGTCAACTTACGCGCATTAATCAGGATCTGGTGGTGACGCTCCATTCCGGCGAAACGATCACGATTAAAAACTTTTACGTTACCAACGATCTGGGCGCAAGCCAGCTGGTACTGGCGGAAAATGATGGCACGTTATGGTGGGTAGAAAATCCGCAAGCCGGGCTACATTTTGAACAAATCGCTGATATTAATGAGCTGCTGGTCACTTCCGGCACTTCCCATGAAGCAGGCGGCGCCGTTTGGCCGTGGGTACTGGCTGGCGCGGTGGCGGCTGGCGGCATTGCCGCTATCGCGTCTTCCGGCGGCGGCGATTCCCACCATCATTCGGATGGCGATAATCCGCCCCCCGATAACACCAATCCTGACGGTAATCCCCCTGATAACAGCAATCCCGGCGGCAGTAACCCTAACGGCAATACTCCAGGTAGCAGTAATCCTGTAGATACTACCCCGCCTCTCGCTCCCGGCAAGTTGCTGATTTCAGCGGACGGAAAAACGGTGAGCGGCGAGGCCGAAGCGGGCAGTACCATTACCATCAAAGATCCTTCAGGTAACGTCGTTGGCGAGGGCAAAGCGGATAGCGACGGTAAATTTAGTATTGATCTAACAGCGCCACAGATTAGCGGCGAACAACTTACCGTGACCGCGACTGACGATGCCGGCAATACCGGCCCATCCGCAACCATTGATGCGCCCAACATTCCTCTCCCCGATACACCAGCTATCACCGCCGCTATCGATGATGCCGCTCCCCTCACCGGCACGCTGAGCAATAATCAGTTTACGAACGACAATACCCCCACGCTGGAGGGAACCGGCAGCGCTGGCACAGTCATCCATATTTACGCCAATGGTCAGGAAATAGGCTCCACAACGGTTGATAGCAGCGGAAACTGGCATTTTGCCATTACCAGCGCGCTAGCGGATGGGGAAAATCATTTCACCGCCATTGCGACTAACGTTAAAGGCGAAAGTAGCGAATCAGCCCGCTTTACACTGACTATCGACACACTCAGCCCCGATGCCCCACGCGTTGAACTGATTGCCGATAACACCGGTTTGCTCACCGGGCCGCTACAGAATAATGACCGGACTGACGAGGCAAAACCGCTATTTTCCGGGCAGGGAGAGGCAGGCAATACCATCACGATTAAAGAGGGTTCAACCGTTATCGGCAGCGCTACCGTAGACGAAAATGGACGCTGGACCTTTACCCCGACTACACCGTTAAGCGATGGCGAACATACCTTTACCGTCGAACAAAGCGACAAAGCCGGAAACACGAGCCGCGTGACGACAACGCCTACTATCATTGTGGACACCACGCCGCCTGACGCCGCTATCATTGATAATGTCGCGAAAGACGGCACAACCGTTAGCGGCACCGCTGAAGCTGGTAGTACCGTGTCGATCTATGACCCGGCGGGAAATTACCTGGGCTCCACGATTACCGGAGAAAATAACCACTTCAGCATCACGCTGAATCCGGCTCAGACCCACGGCGAGCGTCTGGAAGCGCGTATTCAGGACGCCGTTGGTAACATCGGCCCCGCCACGGAGTTTACCGCTTCTGACTCACAGTATCCTGCCCAGCCGACTATCCTTACCGTGACGGATGACGCTGGCACCGTTACCGGGCTGCTGAAAAATGGCGATGCCACAGATGATAACCGCCCAACCCTCAGCGGTACTGCTGAACCAGGCAGTACGATATCGATTAACGATAATGGCTTTCCTGTACCGACCTTTCCGCCCATTGTCGCTGACGCTGACGGCAAATGGAGCTTTACCCCCTCGCTGGCACTTGCCGATGGCGACCATGTCTTTACCGCTACCGCGACCAACGATCGCGGCACCAGCGGGCAGTCCGCCTCCTTTACCATTGATATCGACACGCAGCCGCCGGTGCTGGAAGGCCTGGCGGTTAGCGACGTCGGCGACAGACTTACCGGCACTACGGAAGCTGGCAGTACTG
Source organism: Salmonella sp. JXY0409-18 (assembly GCF_020268625.1). NCBI lineage: Bacteria > Pseudomonadati > Pseudomonadota > Gammaproteobacteria > Enterobacterales > Enterobacteriaceae > Salmonella > Salmonella sp. JXY0409-18. The sequence continues at coordinate 1,143,273 of NZ_CP084216.1, read as the reverse complement.
TGGTTATCAAAGACAGCCAGGGAAATACGCTCGGTAGTGGAACGGCAGGCGACGACGGTACCTTCTCAATAGGTATTAGCCCGGCGAAAATTAACGGCGAAACATTAAGCATTAGCGTTACCGATAAAGCCACGAATAGCGGTCCGGTAGAAACGCTGAACGCGCCGGATAAAACTGCGCCAGCGGCACCGGACGGCCTTATCGTGGCGACCGACGGTCTGTCCGTAAGCGGTCAGGCGGAAGCCGGGGCAACGGTCACTATCCGCGACAGTAGCAACACCGTACTTGGCAGCGCCGTCGCTAACGGCAACGGACAATTTATCGTTCCGCTGAATACGGCGCAGACTAACGGCCAGGCGCTTATCGCTACCGCCACCGATGTCGCGAAAAACGAAAGCGCCGCCGCGACGGTTATCGCGCCGGACAGTACCGCGCCGGAAATGCCAAAAAACGTGGTAATTAGTGAGGATGGCACTAGTATCAGCGGCACCGCCGAACCGGGTAGCGCCATCACGATCGCCACGCCGGATGGCACGCCGCTCGGCAGCGGCAAAGCAGATGGCGAAGGTCATTTTACCCTTCCCCTCGTCCCCGCACAGACCAACGGCGAACAGGTTACCGTCACCGCCACCGACAGCGCCAACAACGTCAGCCCGCCAACCACAGCGCAAGCGCCCGATATCACCGCCCCGGATAAGCCCATTATCACTCAGGTGCTGGACGATGTTGAAAGCTTCACCGGGCCGCTGGTTAACGGACAAACCACCAACGACAACCGTCCTACCCTTAGCGGTACGACGGAGGCCGGCGCGCGTGTCGAAATTTTTGATAACGGCGTTTCGCTGGGACTCGCCACGCTACAGCCCAACGGTGGCTGGACGTTTACGCCGTCGCAAAATTTAGGTGAAGGCGCGCATCAACTGACAGTAATCGCAACCGACGCTAAAGGCAATGCCAGTCCGGCCGCGTCATTCGACCTGGTGGTCGATACGCAATCGCCGCAGCAACCGGTAATCACCTTCATTACAGATGATGCGCCAGGTATTCTCGGTAGCGTCGCGCATCTGGGGCTCACTAACGACAGCACGCCAACGATTAACGGTACAGGTGAACCGGGTTCCACAGTACACCTGTATCAGAATGGTGCCCGGATAGCAGATATTATCGTCGGTAATTCCGGCGTCTGGAGCTACGCTTACACCACGGCCTCGCCACTGGCGGACGACACCTACACCTTTACCGTGACGGCCAGCGACAGTAACGGCAACACCACGCCTTTTTCGACCGATTTTACGATTACCATTGATACCCAGGCCCCTGCCGCCCCCGGCGTTATCGGCGTAGCTGACGGCGACGGAAATACGATTGATACCAATCAGATTACCCAGGAATCCCAGCCCCGGTTGAGCGGTAGCGGCACCGCAGGCGACACAATCATCCTTTACGATAACGGCAATGCCATAGGTCAGGCGCTGGTCGGCACGGACGGGCGCTGGCAGTTTACGCCGCCTGCCGCGCTGGGCGACGGCGACCACCTTCTGACCGCTCGCGCCAACGATCCGGCGGGGAACGAAAGTCCCGAATCCCTCAGCTTTACCCTGCGCGTCGATACCCAGGCGCCGGATGCGCCGCAGATCGTGTCAGCCGCCATCACAGGCGGAGAAGGCGAGGTGCTACTGGCAAACGGCAGTATTACCAATCAGCGTATGCCGGCCCTCAGCGGCACCGGCGAACCCGGCGCCATCATCACCCTGTACAATAACGGCGTAGAACTGGCTACCGTCCAGGTCAATCCACAGGGTAGCTGGACCTATCCGCTAACCCGTAATCTGAGCGAAGGGTTAAACATCCTGACGGCCACCGCCACGGATGCCGCAGGCAATAGTAGCCAGACCTCCGGCGTTTTCTCCGTTACCCTTGATACCCAGCCTCCAGCGCAGCCTGACGCGCCGCTAATCAGCGATAACGTCGCGCCGGTTATCGGCAACATCGGCAATAATGGCGCAACGAACGATACCACGCCGACCTTCAGCGGCACGGGAGAGATCGGCAGCACGATTATTCTCTACAATAATGGCAGTGAAATTGGTCGCACAACGGTAGGCGATAACGGAAGCTGGAGCTTTACGCCTGCGGCACTGACGCCAGAAACCTATACCATTACCGTCACGGAAACCGATATAGCGGGCAATATCAGTCCACCTTCCGCCTCAGTCACTTTTACGCTAGACACCACTGCGCCCGCCAATCCAGTTATCACTTTTGCCGAAGATAACGTCGGCGAAGTCCAGGATACTATTGTCAGCGGCGCAACCACTGACGACAATACACCGGTCATTCACGGCACTGGCGACATCGGCAGCATTATTACGCTCTATAACGGCAGCAGCGTTTTAGGCGTAGTCACCGTCGATGAGACCGGCACCTGGACGCTGCCGGTGACCAGCGCGTTGCCGGATGGCGTCTACACCCTGACCACCATTGCCGCCGATGCCGCCGGAAACAGCAGCGGCGTATCGAACAGCTTTACCTTCACCGTCGACACCGTTCCGTTGCAGCCGCCCGTCGTCAATGAAATCCTCGACGATGTTGCGCCAGTGACCGGGCCATTAACCGATGGCGCCTTTACTAACGATCGGACGCTGACTATCAACGGCAGCGGCGAAAACGGCAGCACCGTCACGATTTACGACAATGGCGTGGCAATCGGTACGGCGCTCGTCACCGACGGGGTCTGGACATTCAATACGCCCGAATTATCAGAAGCCAGCCATGCGCTAACCTTCAGCGCGACTGACGATGCTGGAAATACCACGGCGCAAACCCAACCGATCACCATTACTGTGGATATCACCGCCCCGCCCGCGCCAACGATCCAGACGGTGGACGACGATGGCACGCGCGTCGCCGGACTTGCCGATCCTTACGCTACCGTTGAAATTCATCATGCCGATGGCACCCTGGTCGGCAGCGCTGTCGCTAATGGCACCGGTGAATTCGTCGTTACGCTCAGTCCGGCGCAAACCGATGGCGGTACGCTGACGGCAATTGCTATCGATCGCGCGGGGAATAACGGCCCGGCTACGAATTTTCCCGCTTCCGACAGCGGTCTGCCCGCCGTCCCGGCCATCACGGCGATTGAAGATAATGTCGGGAGCGTACAGGGGAATATTGCGGCGGGCGGCGCCACGGACGACACCACGCCGACGCTGCGCGGCACCACGGATATCGGCTCTACCGTTGAAGTTTTCATTGATGGCGATTCGGCAGGCTTTGCCACCGTTGACGCCAGCGGGAACTGGATCTTTGAGATCGCGACGCCATTAAGCGAAAGCACACATTACTTCACCGTCCAGGCAACCAATGCGAATGGCCCGGGCGGCCTGTCCGCACCGGTCGGGATCACTGTCGATCTTAGCGCGCCGGCGCAACCGGTTATTACCAGCGCAACGGATGATGTCCCCGGCATGACCGGTACGCTGGATAACGGCGCGCTCACCAATGATTCACGCCCGACGCTCAACGGAACGGGAGAAGCAGGCGCCACCATCCGCATTCTGGATAACGGCGTAGAAATCGGTTCCGCCACGATAGATCAAAGCGGCAACTGGCGCTTCACCCCGAACGCGCCGCTGGAGAGCATCGCACATATCTTTACCGCCGTGGCGACCGATCCCGCCGGCAATAGCGGCCAGCCTTCGGACGGCTTTACGCTGAACATTGACGCGCAGGCGCCAGATGTGCCGGTTATCACGTCCGTGATTGACGATAACAATCAACCGACCGTCCCGGTGTTACCGGGGCAATCCACCGACGATCGGCAGCCAATACTGAACGGAACTGGCGAACCTGGCGCGACAATCACCATTTTTGATAACGGTACGCCGCTTGGCACGGCTCAGGTAAGCGAAAACGGTAGCTGGACCTTCCCGGTGCCCCGCAATTTGTCAGAGGGAAGCCATAATCTGACAGTTAGCTCTACCGATCCGGCGGGCAATACCAGCGCGGTCTCCGCGCCGTGGACGATCGTGGTCGATATTACGCCTCCGGCGATCCCGGTTCTCACCTCCGTCGTGGATGACCAGCCCGGTATTACCGGCAACCTGGTAAGCGGGCAGCTAACGAACGATGCGACGCCCACCCTGAACGGGCGCGGAGAGGCAGGCGCGACGATTAATGTCTATCTTGACGGTAATCCCGCGTCCATCGGTACCACGACGGTGAATAGCGACGGCACGTGGAGTTTTACGCCACAGACGCCGCTTGCAAACGGTAGCCACACGTTCACCCTTAGCGCCACCGATCCGGCGGGTAATAGCAGCGCGGTGTCCAGCGGATTTGTGCTGACGATTGACGCCACACCGCCCGCCGCGCCGGTTATCGCCAGCGTGGCAGACAATACGGTGCCGGTGACGGGCATCGTCCCCAACGGCGGCTCGACGAACGAAACCCGACCAACACTTTCGGGTACCGGTGAGGCGGGTACAACCATCTCGATTTATAATGGCAGCGCGCTGGTCGGCACGGCGCAAGTTCAGGCCAACGGTAGCTGGAGCTTTACGCCGTCTACCTCGCTGGGCGCGGGCGTCTGGAACCTGACGGCGACAGCAACCGATGCGGCAGGCAATACCAGCGCCGCGTCCGAAATACGCTCGTTTACTATTGATACCACGGCTCCCGCCGCGCCTGTTATTGATACGGTCTACGACGGTACGGGCCCCATTACCGGCAATCTGAGTTCAGGACAGATCACAGACGAGGCGCGCCCTGTCATTAGCGGCACCCGTGAAGCCAACACAACTATTCGTCTCTACGATAACGGCACGCTGCTGGCTGAAATTCCCGCCGACAATAGCAGTAGCTGGCGCTACACGCCCGATGCCTCTCTGGCGACGGGCAACCATGTAATTACCGTCATTGCCGTTGATGCCGCAGGCAACGCCAGTCCCGTTTCAGACAGCGTTAATTTCGTCGTCGATACCACGCCGCCGCTGACGCCGGTAATCACATCAGTCAGTGACGATCAGGCGCCAGGCCTCGGCACGATCGCGAACGGCCAAAATACCAACGATCCTACGCCAACCTTCAGCGGCACCGCAGAAGCCGGCGCCACGATCACGCTCTATGAAAATGGTACGGTCATTGGCACGACAACGGCTCAATCTGACGGCGCGTGGAGCGTCTCCACCTCAACGCTGGCAAGCGGAACGCACGTCATCACCGCCGTCGCCACCGATGCCGCAGGAAACAGCAGCCCGAACAGTACGGCTTTCACCCTGACGGTCGATACCACCGCGCCGCAAACGCCAATCCTGACGTCCGTGGTGGATGACGTCGCGGGCGGGGTCACAGGAAATCTCGCTAATGGTCAGATAACCAATGATAACCGCCCCACGCTGAACGGCACTGCCGAAGCGGGCAGCGTGGTCAGTATCTATGATGGCAACACTCTGCTTGGCATCACCTCGGCTAACGCGGGCGGCGCGTGGAGCTTCACGCCGACGACAGGGTTAAACGACGGCACGCGCACATTAACAGTGACCGCCACCGACCCGGCAGGCAACGTTAGCCCGGCCACCAGCGGTTTTACTATCGTGGTCGATACCCTTGCGCCAACGGTTCCGCTTATAACCAGCATCGTTGATGATGTCCCGAACAACACCGGCGCCATAGGCAATGGACAATCGACCAACGACACACAGCCGACGCTCAACGGTACCGCGGAAGCCAACAGCGCGGTAAGCATCTTCGATAATGGCGCGCTGGTCGCGACCGTGAACGCCAATGCCAGCGGCAACTGGAGCTGGACGCCAACCGCCGCGCTCGGCCAGGGAAGTCACGCCTATAGCGTTAGCGCCGCCGATGCGGCTGGCAACGTTAGCGCCGCTTCGCCATCGACAACGATTATCGTGGATACCATTGCGCCCGGCGCGCCCGGCAACCTGGTCATCAATGCTACCGGTAATCGGGTGACGGGCACCGCGGAAGCAGGCAGTACAGTGACGATTACCTCTGAGACTGGTGTGGTACTGGGAACCGCCACCGCCGACGGTACAGGCAGCTTCACCGCCACACTCACGCCCGCGCAGACCAATGGTCAGCCGCTACTGGCATTTGCCCAGGATAAAGCAGGCAACACTGGCATTGCCGCCGGATTTACCGCGCCCGATACGCGCGTGCCGGAAGCACCGATCATCACCAACGTAGTGGATGATGTGGGTATTTATACCGGCGCTATCGCCAACGGTCAGGTCACTAATGACGCACAACCCACATTGAATGGTACCGCTCAGGCGGGCGCCACGGTGAGCATTTATAACAACGGGGCGCTGCTCGGCACCACCACGGCGAACGCCAGCGGAAACTGGAGCTTTACCCCGACAGGCAATTTGACCGAAGGCAGCCACGCCTTCACCGCCACCGCGACTAACGCCAACGGTACAGGCAGCGTCTCCACCGCCGCGACGGTGATTGTCGATACGCTGGCGCCCGGTACGCCGTCAGGTACGCTCAGCGCCGATGGCGGTTCACTTTCCGGACAGGCTGAGGCAAACAGCACCGTAACCGTCACGCTGGCGGGGGGCGTGACGCTCACCACCACCGCCGGCAGCAACGGCGCATGGTCTCTCACCTTGCCGACAAAACAAATTGAAGGTCAACTCATTAACGTGACGGCCACTGACGCTGCGGGTAACGCCTCCGACACGTTAGGCATTACCGCGCCGGTTCTGCCGCTGGCGGCAAGGGATAACATCACCAGCCTTGATCTGACCTCGACCGCCGTCACCAGCACGCAAAACTATTCGGATTACGGCCTGCTGCTGGTTGGCACGCTTGGCAATGTCGCCTCGGTTTTGGGTAACGATACCGCTCAGGTTGAGTTCACCATTGCTGAAGGTGGTACGGGCGACGTCACCATTGATGCCGCCGCAACGGGAATCGTGCTTTCGCTGCTCAGTACTCAGGAGATTGTGGTACAGCGCTACGACACCAGCCTCGGCGCCTGGACGACGATCGTCAACACCGCCGTTGGCGACTTCGCGAATTTGCTTACCCTGACCGGGAGCGGCGTTACTCTGAACCTGAGCGGCCTGGGCGAAGGCCAGTACCGGGTACTCACTTATAACACCAGTCTGCTCGCCACCGGGTCATATACCAGCCTGGATGTCGATGTACACCAGACCAGCGCAGGTATTATTAGCGGGCCAACCATCAGTACCGGCAACGTCATGGCTGATGATACCGCGCCGACGGGCACCACGGTCACCGCCATCACCAACGCCAACGGCGTCAGTACGCAGGTCGGCGCAGGCGGCGTGGATATCCAGGGACAATACGGCACGCTGCACATTAATCAGGATGGCAGTTACACCTACACGCTGACTAAGCCCACGGCAGGATACGGACATAAAGAGAGCTTCACCTACACCATCACCCAGAATGGCGTCGGTAGCAGCGCCGCGCAACTGGTTATCAATCTGGGTCCCGCTCCTGTACCGGGCAGCGTGATAGCGACAGACAATAACGCCTCACTGGTCTTTGATACTCACGTTAGCTACGTCAACAACGGTCCCTCGACACAAAGCGGCGTCACGGTATTAAGCGTCGGACTTGGTAATGTACTGAACGCGAATCTGCTTGATGATATGACTAATCCGATCATCTTTAACGTTGAAGAAGGCGCTACGCGAACCATGACGTTACAGGGAACCGTCGGCGGCGTCTCACTGGTTTCCACGTTCGATCTGTACGTTTATCGCTTCAACGATGCCATTCAACAATATGAGCAGTTCCGGGTGCAAAAGGGCTGGATTAACACCCTGCTGTTAGCCGGACAGTCCCAGCCGCTGACCCTGACGTTGCCTGGCGGCGAATACTTGTTCGTGCTGAATACCGCCAGCGGCATTAGCGTCCTCACTGGCTATACGCTGGCGATTTCCCAGGACCACACCTATGCCGTTGACAGTATCACCGCCAACACCACCGGCAACGTACTGACCAATGATGTCGCCCCTACGGACGCCCTCCTCACTGAAGTAAACGGCGTGGCGATTGCGGCGACCGGCACGACGGAGGTAAACGGGTTGTATGGCTCGCTCATCATTGACGCAAGAGGCAACTATACCTACACGCTGAAGAATGGCGTCGGTGCCGACAGCATTAAAACGCCGGACAGCTTTATCTATACGGTCAAAGCGCCAAACGGCGATACCGATACGGCCTCGCTCAATATCACGCCAACCGCCAGGGCGCTGGATGCGATTAATGATGTCAGCGATACCCTTAGCGTCGCCACGCTTCAGGATACCGCTGCCTGGCTGGACTCCAGCGTCGGCAGCGCCAGTTGGGGGCTACTCGGTAAATCGGGCAGCGGGAGCGGCACCTTTGACGTTGCAACGGGCACCGTACTTAAAGGCGCGTCACTGGTCTTTGATGTCTCCACGCTCATTACGCTGGGCAATCTGAATATTAGCTGGGCCATTCAGGAGAACGGGACCGTCATACGCAACGGAACCGTTCCGGTGGCGAATATCACGCTGGGCAGCGCGACGGTGACCGTCAACCTGAGCGGCCTGGAGCTGGATGCCGGAACGTACACGCTTAACTTTACCGGCACCAATACCCTGGCCGGGGCGGCGACGATCACGCCACGCGTCATCGGCACCACCGTCGATCTGGATAATTTTGAAACGTCCGGAACGCATACCGTTCTCGGCAATATTTTTGACGGCAGCGATGCGGCGGGGGCGATGGATCAGCTTAATACGGTGAATACCCGCCTGAGCATTAGCGGGTATAACGGCAGCGCCGCCACGCTGGACGCCGCGGCGAATACCACCAGCGCCACGATTCAGGGACATTACGGCACATTGCAAATTAACCTCGATGGCGCTTACACCTACACCCTGAATAATGGCGTCGCGATGTCGTCCATCACCAGTAAAGAGGTCTTTACCTATCAACTGGATGACAAGATGGGTCATACGGATAGCGCCACATTGACCATTGATATGGCGCCGCAAATCGTCAGTACCAACCAAAACGATGTTCTCATCGGCTCCGCCTATGGCGATACGCTGATTTACCACCTGTTAAACGGCGCGGACGCGACCGGCGGCAATGGCGCCGATCGCTGGCAAAACTTCTCCACCGCGCAGGGCGACAAGATCGATATCCACGAACTGCTGACCGGCTGGGATCATCAGGCGGCGACGCTGGGTAACTTTGTTCAGGTTCATACCAGCGGCGCCAATACGGTGATATCCGTCGATCGCGACGGCGTCGGCAGCGCGTTTAAATCCACTGACCTTGTCACTCTGGAGAATGTGCAGCTCACGCTAAATGATCTTTTGCAAAACAACCACCTGATAACCGGCGGTTGATAAAAAAGCCCCGAACGCCACGACGTTCGGGGCAACAAGCGGTGATATTTAAAAGGGATAAACTATGGGAAGAGTCGCGCCTGTCGCCATCGTACTGGCATTTGCTTTGTTTCATCACCAGCCCCGGGGCGCAGAAGCGCCGCCAATGATTACATCCGAAGGATTAGCAACGGACCAGATGCTTCCTTCGCTGGATGGCTCCGCCGCTGAGTTGCCGCTCAGCGCCGCCGCGCCGGGCAACCTGACGCTCAATGACGCGGTCAATCGCGCCGTTAGCTGGCATCCTTCTATTCGCGAAGCCGTCGGCAAACTGCTCGCACAGAATGAACAAATAGAGGTCGCCAAATCGAAATATTATCCGCAAGTCAGCGCTGGTGTGAACAATGGGTACAGCAATACCTACACCGATCACGGGTATAGTCCCTCGCTGGTGCTGTCGGTATCGCAAATGCTTTATGACTTCGGCAAAGTGGCAAGCCAGGTTCGCGCCGAAACCGCAGGCGCAGCGCAGCAACAGGCCAATGTGTTGCTCAGTATTGATACCGTCGCGCACGAAACCGCCAACGCCATTGTACAAACGCAGAGCTGGCAGCAAATGGTAGAAGCGGCGGAAGAACAGCTCGTCGCGCTGGACAGCATCGGTAAACTTATCCGGCAGCGCAGCGATGAAGGCGCTACGTCGCTATCTGACGTAGTGCAAACCGAAGCCAGAATCGAATCCGCCCGCTCGCAACTGGCGCAGTATCAGGCCAATCTCGGCAGTGCGAAAGCCTCACTGATGCGCTGGCTGGGCTGGAATTCGCTTAACGGCATCAATAATGACTTCCCGGCGAAACTTGCTCGCAGCTGTGAGACGGCAACTCCCGACGATCGACTGGTGCCCGCGGTACTGGCCGCCTGGGCGCAGGCCAACGTTGCGCGGGCGAATCTGGACTATGCCAGCGCGCAAATGACGCCGACAATTTCGCTCGAACCTTCCGTTCAACATTATCTTAATGATAAATATCCCAGTCATGAAGTGCTGGATAAAACCCAGTATTCCACCTGGGTGAAAGTTGAGATGCCGCTTTATCAGGGCGGAGGGCTGACTGCCCGACGCAACGCCGCCAGCCATGCGGTAGACGCGGCTCAGTCGACCATTCAGCGCACCCGGCTTGATGTCCGCCAGAAACTGATGGAGGCGCGCAGCCAGGCAATGAGTCTTGCCAGCGCGTTACAAATCCTTCGTCGGCAACAGCAGCTTAGCGAACGCACGCGCGAACTGTATCAGCAGCAATACCTTGACCTCGGTTCCCGCCCGCTGCTCGACGTGCTTAATGCGGAGCAGGAAGTTTACCAGGCGCGTTTTGCCGAACTGCAAACGGAAAGCCAGTTGCATCAGTTGCAACTGAACTGTCTGTATAACACCGGCGCGCTTCGTCAGGCGTTCGCGTTAAATCATCGCAGCATTCAATCCGTGGAGATCCAGCCATGACCCGCGCCGCCCCCGATGTAGAAGAGGTACTCAGTGAGCGCGCGCTAAGCCAATGGGCGCAGGCCATCAGCTATGTCGCCGGTCATTATCGCGTTGCCTGTTCTCCCGGTTCAATTCAGGCCAACGCCCCGTGGTTTAGGGGTAAAAGCAGAACGACCGCCTTAACGCAGCTCGCGCGGCAGGCGGGTTTATCCTTTCATGCGCCGGACATAGACAAAACGGCATTTAGTCAGTGGCGATTGCCGTTGGTTGTCGAGCTCCGGGACAGGCAGTTATTGGTCATCGAGCATGTTAATGGCGAAGATGCGGTAGACGTTTTTGTGATTGAAGAAGAGGGTCAGCGTAACCGCCTGACGCTCAGCGAGTTATTGCCGGAGATCCTCTATGTTGCCGCGCTACGCCCGCTATCGGCGCTCAAGGATAGCCGCGTCGATCGCTATATCTCCCGCTTTAAACCCGACTGGATGCGCGAGCTGGTTCTGCAGGATATTCGCCCTTATTTACCGGTAATGGTCGCCGCCTTTCTGATTAACGTGCTGTCGCTGGCCGGGATTGTGTTCTCTATGCAGGTTTACGATCGAGTGATCCCCGCTCAGTCATATCCTACCCTGTACGTGCTCTCCTTCGGCGTGCTGGTAGCGGTGCTGTTCGGTTTTCTCCTGCGTGAAGCGCGTACGCACATTATGGACGTGCTCGGTAAACGCGCCGATATGCGCATTTCCGATCGGGTATTCGGTCATGCGTTAAGGCTGCGCAACAGCGCTATCCCCCGTTCCACCGGCAGTTTTATCTCGCAGTTACGCGAACTGGAGCAGATCCGCGAGATGATTACCTCTTCAACGCTGGCGACCATTGTCGATCTGCCTTTCTTTTTCCTGTTTATGATAGTCCTGGCGATTATTGCCCCACCGCTGGCATGGATAGCGCCCGTGGCGGCTCTGCTGATGATCCTGCCGGGCGTCGCACTGCAAAAAAGACTGTCTGTCCTCGCCAACCAGGCCGCCCACGAAGCGACGCTACGCAATGCAGTCTTGGTCGAAAGCGTTCAGGGGCTGGAAGATATTAAACTGATGCAGGCGGAGAACCGCTTTCTTCAGCAGTGGAATAGCTATATCCGTATTACCGGCGAGTCGGGTCTACGCACCCGCAAACTCACGCAAGGGCTTATCAGTTGGGGGATGTCGGTACAAAGTCTGGTGTATGCCGCAGTGATTATGTTCGGCGCACCGATGGTCATTGAAGGCAGTATGACTACCGGCGCCGTGGTCGCCGCGTCGATGCTCGGCTCGCGGATGATCGCGCCAATGGCTAACCTGTGCGGCGTGCTGGCGCGCTGGCAGCAGGTGAAAGCGGCGAAGATGGGTCTCGACAACATTATGCAACTGCCCACCGAAACACAGCATGACGATAGCCTGATACACCGCGACATCCTCCACGGGCATTACCTCTTTGAAAACGCTCAGTTTCGTTACCATAACGACGATCAACGCATACCGTTGCGCCTCGTGCGTCTGGAGATCATGCCAGGCGAGCGGATTGCGATACTGGGGCGTAACGGTGCGGGTAAATCCACACTTTTACAGGCGATGGCGGGTGGCCTGGAGATGATTCAGGGAGATGCCCGGCTTGATAATCTCAGCTTGTCGCACATCGATATGGCGGATTTACGCCGCAACATCGGCTTTCTTAGCCAGAACGCGCGGCTTTTCTTCGGCACCCTACGAGAGAACCTGACGCTCGGCGCGCCGCACGCCAACGATGAACAGATTTTTGACGCGCTCGAAGTCAGCGGCGGCGCCGTCTTCGTCAGGCGGCTGGCAAAAGGGTTGGATCATCCCATTATGGAGGGTGGTAACGGCCTGTCCGGCGGGCAGCGTCAGTCCCTGTTGCTGGCGAGAATGCTGCTGCGCTCCCCCAATATTGTGCTACTTGACGAACCCAGCGCCTCGCTGGACGAGCATACGGAGCGAGAGTTTATTCAGCGGTTACATCAGTGGCTTGGCAACCGTACCCTGGTCGTCGCGACGCACCGGGTACCAATACTGGAGCTGGTTGAGCGTGTCATTGTCCTGAAAGAAGGACAACTGGTGATGGATGCGCCAAAAGCGCAGGCGCTTAACGCGGATCGAATGCAAAGTCACCGTCGGGAGTGGAAAAATGAAAATCAATCAGCATGATGCCGCGATGGACGATTTCGATATTCAGCGTGAACGGGCGTTTTCCGGCGCGAGTCGTATTGTTCTGATCTGCTCACTGTTATTTCTCATTCTCGGCATCTGGGCGTGGTTTGGCCGGCTGGATGAGGTTTCCACCGGCAACGGGAAAGTGATCCCCAGTTCACGCGAACAGGTTCTGCAGTCGCTGGATGGCGGCATTCTGGCGCAGTTGACGGTGCGGGAAGGCGACAGAGTTCAGGCTAACCAGATTGTCGCCCGGCTTGATCCGACGCGTCTGGCGTCCAATGTTGGTGAAAGTGCGGCAAAATATCGCGCTTCACTCGCCTCCAGCGCACGGTTAACTGCGGAAGTCAGCGACTTACCTCTCGCCTTTCCCGCTGAGCTGAACGGCTGGCCGGATCTGATTGCCGCAGAGACGCGTCTCTATAAAAGCCGCCGCGCGCAGCTGGCCGATACCGAAGCCGAGCTACGGGATGCGCTGGCGTCGGTTAATAAAGAGCTGACCATTACCCAGCGGCTGGAGAAAAGCGGCGCGGCCAGTCATGTTGAAGTGCTACGCCTGCAACGACAAAAAAGCGATTTAGGCTTAAAAATTACCGATCTGCGCTCACAATATTATGTGCAGGCACGCGAAGCGTTATCGAAAGCGAACGCTGAGGTCGATATGCTCTCCGCCATTTTAAAAGGACGCGAGGATTCCGTCACCCGCCTTACCGTGCGTTCGCCGGTACGCGGCATTGTTAAAAATATCCAGGTCACGACGATTGGCGGCGTGATCCCGCCTAACGGCGAGATGATGGAGATAGTGCCGGTAGACGATCGTCTGCTGATTGAAACCCGCCTTTCGCCGCGTGATATCGCCTTTATTCATCCCGGCCAACGCGCATTGGTTAAAATTACTGCTTACGATTACGCCATTTACGGCGGGCTTGACGGCGTGGTGGAGACCATTTCACCGGACACCATTCAGGATAAAGTGAAACCGGAAATTTTCTACTATCGCGTGTTTATCCGCACCCACCAGGACTATCTACAAAATAAATCAGGACGCCGTTTTTCGATTGTTCCAGGCATGATCGCCACGGTGGATATCAAAACCGGTGAAAAAACCATTGTCGACTATTTAATCAAACCGTTTAATCGCGCGAAAGAAGCGCTGCGCGAGCGGTAAATCGTTGAAGATAAGAAGATACGGGGGCTGGTCACGCGTGTCACAAGTCTGTTATACTTACCTTACACATTGGGGCTGATTCTGGATTCGACGGGATTTGCGAAACCCAAGGTGCATGCCGAGGGGCGGTTGGCCTCGTAAAAAGCCGCAAAAAAATAGTCGCAAACGACGAAAACTACGCTTTAGCAGCTTAATAACCTGCTTAGAGCCCTCTCTCCCTAGCCTCCGCTCTTAGGACGGGGATCAAGAGAGGTCAAACCCAAAAGAGATCGCGCGGATGCCCTGCCTGGGGTTGAAGCGTTAAAACGAATCAGGCTAGTCTGGTAGTGGCGTGTCCGTCCGCAGGTGCCAGGCGAATGTAAAGACAGACTAAGCATGTAGTACCGAGGATGTAGGAATTTCGGACGCGGGTTCAACTCCCGCCAGCTCCACCACTTTTTAGTTGTTTGAAGTACAATGAAGTCTACTAAGCCCGCACAGCACAAGCTCTGCGGGCTTTTTTACGTCTATTGTCGTCCAGTGAGAATTGCTGAGAACTATCACTTATGGCACCCTGAATGGGACCCACTAAGAAGGGTCCAAAAACCGAGGGTCCCCAAATGGCAAAAATCGCTAAGAAGCTCACTGACACTGAAATCAAAAGCACCAAGCCAGCCGACAAAGAAATCAACTTGTTTGACGGAGATGGTTTGATACTACGAATCGCTCCCCTCTCGAAAGGAGGAAAGAAGAATTGGTATTTCAGGTATGCAGTGCCAGTCAGTAAAAAAAGAACCAAAATGAGCCTTGGGACCTATCCTCACCTTACACTTGCAAGAGCCAGAGCCTTACGAGATGAATATCTTTCCTTGCTTGCTAATGGCATTGATCCCCAAGTTCATAACAACGATAAAGCTAATGCCTTAAAGAATGCTACTGAACACACTCTCCAGGCCGTGGCAAGGAAATGGTTGGATGAGAAGGTAAAGACCTCAGGTATCTCACAAGACCATGCAGAAGACATCTGGCGGAGCCTTGAACGAAATATTTTACCCGGTCTGGGTAATGTGCCAATCAATGAGATCCGTCCCAAGCTCTTAAAACAGCATCTTGATCCAATTGAACAACGAGGAGTACTGGAAACTTTGCGACGGCTCATTTCCAGGTTGAATGAAATTTTCCGTTGGGCGGCTACAGAAGAGCTGATTGAATTTAACCCCGCAGATAATCTGAGCCAACGTTTCAGTAAGCCTAAAAAGCAGAATATGCCTGCCCTACCCCCCTCTGAACTCCCTCGCTTTCTGGCAGCACTGAACAATGCATCTGTCCGTTTAGAAACAAGACTACTGATTGAATGGCAACTTCTCACATGGGTTCGCCCCGGTGAAGCTGTCCGCGCAAGATGGTCTGATATAGATATGGATAACAGCATGTGGAACATCCCGGCTGAATTTATGAAGATGAAAAAACCTCATAAGGTTCCATTAAGCAAAGAATCTCTTCGGATACTTAAATCTATGGAATCAATCAGTGGGCATCGCGAATGGGTATTTCCCAGTATAAAAGCCCCACTCAATCATATGCATGAACAGACAGCTAACGCAGCAATTATCCGTATGGGATTTGGTGGTGAGCTTGTGGCACATGGAATGCGATCTATAGCAAGAACGGCAGCAGAAGAATCAGGAAAATTCAGGACCGAGGTGCTCGAAGCAGCACTTGCCCACTCTAAAAAGGACGAAATCATTGCAGCATATAATCGTGCGGAATATATTTCAGAAAGAGAAAAACTTATGCAATGGTGGAGTAATTATATTCAGTCACAACGACTTAAAACTATCGCAGCCTAAATGGACGAAAGGCTACTCCAAAAGTAGCCTTTCCAATATCCCCATAACATGGGGCAATTAGCAAACTATATACAGTACAGGATACATGTCATAAAACCATTCTGCATGACACACACCATTCATAATATACTTTAAAAGATTGTCAACAGGAGGTAATGGTTTATTTCAAAAACAGATTAAAAATACACCCTGAGAAAAAATGTTCCTCTCACCCTTTCTAAATAGAATTATTTAAAATCAGTACAAATGAAGCTTGAAAGAACTGCATTAAAAATGCTTCGCTTGTACAAGCGAACCAATAAATCCAGAGCTTCACCTGCGCTGCAATCGAAGCATTTAAGGTCAACAGAAACGAAGCTAGCTTTTTCATTTTGTAAAACATCTACTACAGTTTTTTGTCATCTTTTAACTAAAGCAAGGGCTAACTCTGCGAAGCCGCTGCGCTTGCTTCTCCGAGTTCCCCTTGCTTTTCAGCCCTTCGGTTAGAAAAGAACAGCCAGAGCCAGTAAGCACATATCCATTGAACTGCGGCCAATCTTTTGCGACACACTGCTATAGAATGGTCGACTTTGGCACGGAGCGTTCAAGCTAACTGAGCTGAAGGTCCGTTGTGAGCGATAAGCAGACCTGACCTTAAATATTTTATATTTATCAGAAAGGACACTATTCCTAATCCGGCAAAACTGGTGGATTAGTAGCTTTAATCGCTGCTGCATAATAACAACCTTCGTTGTTATTAATAGACATTGATTTCCAAGGGGATTCAGCGCAGATATTACTATTATTAGCTCGAATTGATGCACAGCAAACAGTATAAAATGGGCATTTATTACGCGGTGAAATATTTAATTCTTCTGTCTTTATGATTTCACCAGAAAATTTAAAGTGAATAAATATAAAGTGAAAACAAGCGCGTAGCATTTTCGAACCAAATAAAATTGAATCATTATTTTCAGGTAAGCAAAAGTCATACATAATATCACGCTGTGGTTCATTATCATCTCCATGTCTTACCTGGATGATAGTGCAACCACCGAATTTCTGTATTACTTCATTCATAAACTCAGTTTTTTCTGTTATTTTTTTTATTATGTCTAACTCAAAAAACGGTTTTTGCTTTCTATAGTTCAAATTGTTACTTATTCTGTTAAGAGTAAGCTTGATAAAGTTTCCCATCGGTTCATCAACAGGAATCATTTGAATTATTTGATTAAGTGACTCGCTTATTGTTCGATCTTGTTCGCTTAATTGTTTTTTCACCTCCGCCACTAGATGTTCATACCTACAATCAGAATGTAATAATTCACATTTATGTATTAGGTTGAATAATACTTGGGGAGGATTATTAGATTGCAAAGAAGCTAACATACAACAAATAATATCTTCATCATTTAATGACGGAGCAATTTTCGCCGCTAAGCCTTTGATAGTATGATACGGATAAAAGGGTGCCTCTTGAGGGGAGCCATTCATCGCATTAATACACCTACATTCAAGCATAAAAGCTGCGGATTCAAGTGTTTCAAGCACGCCTAAATCTAGATCGTATTTGTTTTCAGAATGAGAAATTGTACACTTTATTAATGATGTACATATAACACTACCGTCAGCAACCTCCATGTCATGGATTATTGCATCCTCAAAATACAAGTCGTTTACTTTTGCATAATAAGGTAATTTACATTCATGCAGACTCCTATTGGAACGAATGTAACTGAGAAAATTTTTGTTTGATTCGATATGTGCTGGATCCATGTCATTTGAACCAAGACATACATCCTGATTGTCCATTGCCCAGCGAAAATTAGACCACAGGATGTTTTGCGTGCAAAAAATAGAAAATCCATTAATTGTGGAAATATTATGAAGAAAATGAATCCACTCATGAAAAAACACGCCAAACTGTTCTGGATTAATGAATCCATCTAATTTTTCAGGATCAGTAAACGCTGGAAAATCCTTGCGCAAAGTGATAATTTGTGATTCTGGCAAATAAGAAGCATAAGTAGTCATTCACATTCCTCTAAATCTTTAAAATACCTGAAAAAATGAAGCTGAATATTATGTAATTTAAGCTTTATATAATAAATAAAAATCATCATACAAAAGAAGCTCTATAGATTTAACTTAAAAACCTTTAATTTATTATGGTTCATGATTATTTAGCACCTACGTTATCATACCTTTGCAAGAGTTATCTTGGCAACTTCCGCTCCTGGCACAGAGCGAACCTTCATTGACGCCATGCCAGTGTCAATGAAATCGCTCGTCTGGACGTTCAGATTATTCTCTCCAGCGCTGGCAATTCATCACTTCTGGCTACGCGTACAGCTCAACATCCGCTGGCAACCGTCTAAGGTGAGGGCACACTGTGCCTCGGAAAGTGTTTATACCTCCCGGAGTTTTCCTTCCGTAATGAGTAATTTGTGCCATGATTTTTATACCCCTTGAAATCTAAAACGGGATATATGTTTTTGAACGCGCTGACCGCCGTGATGTCAGCAATTTTGTCTGTTTTCCTCTCGGTGCAAAAAAAAATCATTTTGAGCATGTAAGATCATCCTTGATTTAAAACTATCAGTAGTAGGAACGATTAACTTAGTTGCCAGGGCGTCTTATCGCACAGCATATCTATCAAAAGTTCAGAAGATCACTTGGGCGGCCAACATTAGTTCCTGCCAAAGCCTCAATCTTGGATTGAGCATAGGCAATGGGAGATGCTCCACTGAAAACGAGCCACGATACAATCTCGGGATTCGCTATCGAAGTGAACTTGGCAAAATTATCGATGTTTTCTTTGGCTAGTAATACGCGTTTAAGGTGTTTCTTGAGTTTATCTGGTTTGCCCTTTATGTCATCACCTTGATATTCAGATAGTTGCGAGGCAACTTCTGAGTAATTACGAGCAAGTGAGAGGTCCTTACATTCGATAACGAGAACTTGATTGCGGTCTGAGCGCCAGGCAAGAAGATCAATATCCCCCGGATCACCTGGTAGATTCCTGCGAAGAATTTCAGGAAAGCCTATGCCACGTCGAACTGTCCAGCCTATTTCACGAAGTTCTCTCTCCAAAGTTTTTTCGAATGTGTGTCCTTCCCGCGCTCCACCTAACCAAGTGTCTCTCATACCCTCTGTGCGAAAGAAGTCACGCTTAAATTGCCCAGTGTATGCGCCATCGAAAACGTATTTAAGGGACAGATTCAAGAGTCCTGGTGCGATAACAATTAGTGGATCGTGACTCTCTTCAATCTGTAACAAGGGACGTACAGCAACTGAAAGGCGTCGGCCAAACCTCCAGGGATATATATCAGAAAGGTC
Organism: Salmonella sp. JXY0409-18; assembly: GCF_020268625.1. NCBI lineage: Bacteria > Pseudomonadati > Pseudomonadota > Gammaproteobacteria > Enterobacterales > Enterobacteriaceae > Salmonella > Salmonella sp. JXY0409-18. Next base: position 1,123,921 of record NZ_CP084216.1, on the reverse strand, counting down.
AAATCCATCGGGCACTACATCCCATTTCGGACGCGCGCTAAGGATAAACTGGTTGAGGAACGCATCAATAGTTTCATCTGCGAGCCCAGCCGATTTAGCAGCATCCGCTAATTGGCTTCTTCGCATCTCGAAGATTGCTGATTCTTGCTCTATTCCGATGGACTCAAGGAACTGGATAAATCGCATTCCATCCTCGAGAGTGAAGCCCATTTCTGCTTTCCAGAATGCAAGGAAAATATCGGTTTGGTCCTCGGTGGTTTCAGCCGCAACACTATCTTGTTTGCTATTCTCATCATCCCCTCCGGCAGTTTTCACATAGTGTTGCTCGAATTGTGCCGCTTGTTCCTCAAACCGTTCGTTAGTAACTTTTGAAAGCATTGGTTCAAGCACCATTTTGCCGAGTTCATCGCGAAAGAGGAGATCACCTAAGGGGGAGATGCGAATATCAGCAGGCAAAGCACCGAAACGTACGGCATCTGACATACCACCTATGCGAAAAAGCAGTGATGCCCGTGCAAGAAGTTTACTGAGTGCCATATCAGAAGGTTCAATTCCACCGCTTGTCGGGCACACACAGATGGCAAGTTCAATGATTAGCCGGGAAGTTAACGCTGCGCCCGCATAACGGCTCATTTCTTGAGCTATCGTCTCTTCGACACCCTCTTCTCCTGCATGCAAGCCAAGGACCGCTGCTGCAGTACTACGCCAGTGCGCCTCTTCACAACGTGCCTTTACAACGTTTTCAAGTAATCGCATTACTGTCTGTTTACGGTCAAATCTTGAAAGTTCGCTTAGTAAGTCTTGGATCAGCACATCAACCACATCATTAAGGAGCTTTCCAACTTCCTTTTTACCCTGATATCGTGATGGTGCATCTGTCGAAACAGCACGCCATGCTAGCTCAATTCGGGCTGCGGCTGAGTCGATATCTTCAATAGCTAAAAGACGTTTAGTTAGTGAACGGCCTAAATATTGGTTGAAGTCATAAGCCTGCATTATGTGGAAGCTGCGCGCTCTGTCATTGGGCACCGCTATCTGCTCAACAGTGACCCCTTTGTCTACTGGCTCTTTCATCCGAAGAAGTGTGGCAAACGCCGTACCGAGTGCGCGCACCAGAGCTCGTTCTGCACGGTTATCCGGTAGACGAAAACCTGCAAGATACCCATCTTGAAGAACCACACGAATCGCCCCATGCTCATGGATTCGTTCAAGTCGCCAAAATGTATTCATATCATCAGAAAAATTCTCACCATCAAATCTGCCGATATTGTCGTTACCATCAAAATGCAGATACACCTTTAATGATTTTTTTATTGGTTGCTCACTCAAGACCTCCAGTGCCTCGCCAATCCGCCCAATCCATGTTCGAACCATTTTGGCAAGCTCAACGAGGAGCATCCAATCTTCCATTTCTGGAGCTTCGAGCGTTACCCAAAGATTACCCTGCCCCTCATATACACAGGTCAGCCGTTGCGCTTCAAGATCATCAATTGATGCGTAGCACTTGCTCTGACGCTCGGTGGGAAAGAAATCTTCTGCCGAAGGCCTCATCACTCGATGCCATTTACCATTGTTGTCACTAATGCGATGCCGGTCATATCCTGTGTCTGCCGCTATTCGTATACCACGGAGTAAATTCGTGGGAATCATTAACATTAGCGGGTGTTCCGGTGTGATACGGTCATCTGGTAACTGGTCATGAGGAACCATATGGCCATCATTGGCACGTATCCACCCAAGAAGATTGAGAGTTCCGCTCATATTGATTAATCGAACACCAGCTTGCCTGATCGTTTCGACTGCGTCTTGCACACGCCAGAAGGCAATTGGTGACATATCGGGTAATGCCCCGAACCGGACAAAGTCCGCACCAGACATCCATTCAAATCCCCAACCATCTGGCAGTTGGGGAGGGACCCCCATAAAACCCGCCCCCCACCCACATGCAATGCGCACGACGATGCCACGCTGAAAGCCGGGTTGTTTGGCGAGGTCAACTGTAATTTGTTCAACAGAGTTATCTAGAAATTGCGTGGTCTCTTCATCTAGCTGTAGCAAGTTGTTGAAACCGGTATCGGCATATTGCTGTATGGAAGGCAAAACGAACTGAAGTACCATCAAATGACCAGCATCCACGATGGAGGTTACCATCGTTGTTCGGCTCATTTTGTACTTCTCCCATGTCAGTCTTCTTAACCTTCCTCCATTACCGAAGACCGGCATCTCGGAGAAAGTAAGGCTGTAGACGTTAGCTAACGCTTTGTCTAGCTCGCTCAATTCTTCTGTGCGCTTTGCAAATGTTATCACTGCCTGGCGAAGTGCAATGGTCATGGCGGTAGGAAGTACAACCACAATACCATCGCGTGTGCGGAGCAATGGCCGTTGTTCAAGCATTCCCTCCCCAGGGACCTGATTTCCAAGCATACTTATATGAGAAGGTTCAAGAATGAAAGGTGCTAAGTCAGCAAGTTTGATCCCCTCAGCTCGAAGAGAACGCTCGGACAACGTTACCCTTGAACAGAGCGTTTTCTCATCAAGACCAGCGGTGTCAAGAGAGTCAGGGAATTCGTCTGCGCCTTCCTGAAAACGATAAAGGCCAGAGCGAGCACAAATGACATCTGAGAGACGGAGAATTGCCTGTATAGCAAGTTTCAGCGAGCGATAGCGGTGCGTATCCGGCATGTCGGATACAATTTCGACCATTAATTGTGTATAAAAACCTGCCGCCTCCCAAACCCCCTCTAGCACACGGTAATCACCTTTTTTATTATCAACAAGGGCGACGAAGACGTCCTCAGCAGGATCTTCTCCAACGATACTACTCGACTCCCCAATAGTGACATACCAGCGTTTCACGTCATCGATATTTGCTATCTGCTGACCTTTGCAGTGAATTAGTGCAAGGCTCGTCAGAAGCTCAAAGCGCAAACACTGAGATTGGTGTGCCGGGAGAGTAAGAAGGCTGGCGAGTAAAGCTACCGTGCTGTCACGCTCAAAATTGACAAACTCAGTGACAACCAATGCGTTGCTCTTTGCTATGTCATCAAATGAGTATTTAAACGTTATTCCATCAGCCTGCTCGTCCATTTCTTCAAACAAGGTATGTACATCCATATGAGAGAGATGCTCGTTCACGGGAACTCCTGGCTAAACATTTGTCAACTTGGATTGAGGACTCATAGCGGAGATGATGACTTTAAGTCAATGTATAACAGATGTTTTTCTGATTTTAGTCTCTTTTTCCGTACATTTTTAAGATGACTATTATCCATAAGCAGCATTTTGAAGTTTTTTCCGACTCTTGTTGGTTTTAGTTCGTATTTTTAATTCAACCAAACAGCCCCTTCAAGTCAGTACCGGACTATGCCAAGGATAATGTGCTGAACTGCTCCCTTAACGTCGATACAGTGTGGACTTACAAACGTCCGCTCTTGGCACTAAGCGGACGAGCTTAGTGAGCTGAAGGTCTGCTGTGAGCGAGAGAGGGTCATTCACTCCCTGAGAATTACACTTTGAAGTGAGTCAGGGTATGTGCGATTACTGGTTACGAATATTGAGCGAGAATCACGTGCGGATCGCCGGTTTTCTTTCGAACAGTAGGTGCTCTGAACCTACCCACATGATGTGTACGCGGCCCTAAGCAAAGTTCTGGTTTTCAAACTATTTCGGGCTGAGACCGATCCTACCTGCGAATATTAGACACGCGACTAAGAGAGTAGACTCTTTGCCAGCGTGCCGAAAATTTCTCCCTTTTGATAGGAACGATTGTCCATGAAAATCAACTATCGATCAGAGCAGCGGAGAAAGCAGGCATAAATGTTTTCTCAGATATGAATTCCTTAGCTTTATTGGTACACCTATGAACAATAGTTTGATTCGAATTAAAGGTTATACCTGAGCACAGAATAATTGAGATAATATGAGCCAATTTTTCTCCTCACTCTAACATTCACACAATGGATAGAGTTGAAGCAATTCTTATTGATGGAACACTGTTACTGAAAAACCTTCCTGCTATTTAAAATTTCGACAAAATGCGGCCCTACTCTCTGAATAGAATACCCCCTCATTTATAACCCTATCAATACCAGATATTTTTTAACTTCTACTTCTGACAACAATGTAGTTTTACCAGAAAACACACAACCTTATTAATGAGCAATAAAAATAGCACTTTTTGCCAAGCTAAATTTTCTTCATATAAAACATTGAATTAAATTAAATCCATAAATAGAAAACGCTTGCGTATTTTTATTATTAAAAATAAATTTGATTTATATTTATTTAATAATATATATTCAATCTGTAAATTAAATAAAGGAGAATAAAAAATTGAAAAAACAAAATTACCCAACACTAACAAACTATCTTTCTAAAACAAAAAAGAACACTGATCTCTACAGGTTATACAATCCACAATTTTCCGTTTTCGGGAAAACTGAAAATGAAGAACAGAATTTTTACTTTTGTTACTTCTCCCGGCATATGATCACCGAAAGAAATATCTTAACCCTCTTTTCAATTCATACCTTTCTCTCTTACAACGTAAGCAAGAAAGAAACAATCAAATCATTCACGCACTTCCTCCGGAATGCCAACAAAGATACCTTCAACAATGCATTCCAGTTTCGCGGGTGCAATATCATTTATCATAACAAGAAGAGAGAAATTAAAGAAATTTCATGGTTTTCCTTTTCACGGATCTATGACGACATAGTAAAAATAAAAGAATATAGAACAAACAATAATACTTACAACAAAATTGCAGCCTAATAGAGGAGACGACACAATGAGTATCCATAAAGAACACGGTTTTTTATACTGCAAGACTAAAAAAGATGTCCAGGAATGCATTACCGCAGGCTTCGATATTAACTCTCTCATATATGCGGGTCGAAATGCACTGTTCAATAACCGTCACACTAGTGCGGTTAAAGCCATGATTGAAGAAGGAATGCGTTTAGACCATACAGATCATTACGGAAACAATGCGCTATTTACCAATGACTCCCCTAAAATACTCAACCTCTTAATAGATTCCGGAATCAATATTCACCATACAAATAACAATGGGGAGAATTGTCTTTTCAGTCATAACTTTGACAGGAAAAACGCAGAAACCCTTATTAAGGCGGGCGTTGACATTCATCACACAGATAATAATGGACAAACGCTTCTTTATAAGACCTTCAGTAAGGTTTACTTTGATTACTGGGTGAATAAAGGTTGTGATCTTAATCACAGGGATAAGTATGGCAACACGGTTCTGGATTTGTCTGGCCGTAAAGGTCACATATATGATTTTATCGCAATGGCCCTTACTCGTCATCTTGATAAAATTGATACTCCCCCTACACTTTTTAAACACTTATCGATTGAGTCCTTACCCTTGTTGGCGTTACTGCATAAAAAAGGCATTCATTTCACGGTAGATCAACACTGTACATTTTCACTTTACGTGAGAGAAATGAAAGCATTTTTTGTCGAATTAAAATCCTATACAGATATTGGTCATGTTCAATTTTACAATATGGACAATAAGCACATTGGCAGCTACACGGGGATCGAGACAGTAAAATGGTTTATTCGCAACGGTATCAGAATAGACGACGAAATACTCATAGAACGTTCTGATGCAGATAAGATCTTTGGTTATATCGCGGGGAGAGATAAAAAAGAATTATTCAAGGTGATAAAATCAGAAATTATTCAATCACCTAAACGAAAGAGGATTTAACCATTTTCATTCATAATTCTCCCTTCAGCTGTTAGAAAGGTCACACATTGTGGAAAATGTGATGATAAACACTAATGAGTAAGAGATTTTAATAAACCTCTCACTCATTTTACTTTTAACTCTTCACATCGTTTTTTTCACTGCAATAACTTGACTTTTTTATCTCATCAATTATCTATAGTTATACCTACAGTCATCATATGGATAATAATGAATAACAATATTGATAATAATGAAGACAAATCAAAAAAAACACGCCGAGGAAAATTTCACACAGATACACTGCCATCTAATGAAATACGAAATCACTGTGTCAGCGTGAGATTAAATGCAGACGAACTAATTATACTCAACAATAAAAGAGGCCATTATAAAAAAGGAGAATGGCTAAGAATGGCGTCCCTGCATAAACTCCCGTCAGTACTACCTGAAATAAACCGCGAAGCCTGGATTGAACTCGGCAGGCTTGCGCAAGATTTAAATCACCTGTTAACGCATCTCGACCATAAAAGTCCTGATAGTGAACTGACCCGTACTGAACTGTTTGCCATCAGGCGACAGATAAAAGCCCTTCGTGAACATCTTATCCCTTCCACTTTCTGGAGTGACAATAAATGAAAGGCATGCAGAAAATAAAAAGAGGTAAACAGTTTGCAGGTGTTGTTCTCTACAGCCTGAAATCAGGCTCTCACCACAAAATTGAGCCTTATGTCATTGGCGGTAACATGACGGGCAGCAACGCCACCGAACTAATCAGTGAGTTTGATAGCGTTAAAAAAATGCGCCCCGATGTCGCCAAATCTGTCTGGCACAATTCACTTCGCCTTCCAGAAGGAGAATCACTGACAGTCAGGCAATGGACAGCATTTGCGGATGAGTATATGGCCCGGATGGGTTTTACCGACACACATTTGCGTTGCTATATCCTCCACGACGATTTTTGTGACCAGCACATCCACATAATAGCTAATCGCATTAACATGGCCGGTGGAAAGTTGTACCTGGGGAAAAATGAAAATCTCATCAGTACCCGTATTATCAGCGAGCTGGAAATAGTGCACGGACTCACCCGAACCACACCAGCAACCGGCGTTCGTCGTCAGAGTAAAAGGAAACCTTCCCGCAATGAACTAATGATGGCGGAACGGACAGCAGCTCCCTGCCCTAAGTCACAGTTGCAGACCCTGATCGATAATGCATTAACCTGCCGTCCCGATTTACTCACCTTTGTTCGTTTACTGGAACAGGAAGGTGTGGCCTGCAAACCTAACATTGCGTCGACAGGGAAAATGAACGGTTTTTCATTCCTGTATCAGGGAATAGCTTTTAAAGCTTCTCAGCTTGGAAAACAGTATGGCTGGTCAACTCTGCAGAAGTTGATTGAGAACTCCCCGGAGCAATTAATGTTGCTAAAGAAAACACGGGCTCCTGCTTCAGTGCCAGTGCCAGTGCCAGTGCCAGTGCCAGTGCCAGTGCCAGTGCCAGTGCCAGCAAAACAACTTGAAGCATCAGCAGGGTACAAGGAAACTCTTCAGGAAAAAATCCGCCAGCTTGAAGTGAAAATACAGGAAGAAAGGCAAACTGATACAGTTCCAGTCATTCAACTGAAAGCCCGACTGCACATCACCAGTCGCCAGATAACACAAGAGCGCCAGAATCGGGTAATAGCATGGCTTCCTTTTATCCCCCCATTTTTGGCTCTGCTCCACCGTTGGGGCCAATCCCTGCTACACGCCGTTACATGCAGCTTCAGACATTTCACTCGATTTCATCTGCTTACACCACCCTCTCATCCTTCCAATAAAAATCATTATAAACAACCTGTTAGTAACACCCCTTCTCACACCCCACAAATCAACTAGCTCAAACATAACTGAGAGTCAATAAAATATTGATCGTTTGTATAGATCAATTTTCTAGTTATGATAGTTATAAACTATCATGATGCAATCATCGATCGGTACAAGCAATTTTACTAAAGAGAATCATTCACCGAAAATGCTCAAAAAGACATCAGCTTAAATCAGGTACACGGAGTCACGATGGATAATCAAACGATAAGTTGCCCCTTCTGCTTTACACAAAGCCCTCACGGTGTGCGGATTTGCAAAGGCTGTCATGCAAAGGTCGCTTACGGTGAAAGTCCGCTCAGTGTGGCATTCCTGTTTCAATTCGTGGCATTAGGTCTCGCCTGGTTAGTATTTTCATTGACCGAAAGCACGCTCATCTCCGTCATTACTTTTTTCGTAAGCTGTATTGTTCTTATCTATAAAATTAAAAAAATGTATGCAGACAGAGTTATTTTTATACGCTGACATTAACTTTACGCTATATAAAATTTAAAATGAGAGAATAAATGAACAGGTTTATAATATTTTTGTTTTTAACTATTACCTTCCTGCTTTCCGGATGTTCTTCCACAGGAAACCAGAGTCTCAGAAACGAAACATCGCAAAGTCTGCAGTCGAAAATAGTTAAAAACAAAACCACAAAATCAGAAATAACTTCCGCGCTTGGCGAACCGGATACCAGAACCACGCTTGATAGTGGCAATGAATCCTGGCGATATTTTATGGTCAACAATCAGATTAACGCCTCTTCATTCATTCCGATCGTCGGATTATTTACTGGTGGTTCACAGTCACAGGCCAGAACGCTGGATATTGATTTTAAAGGGGACATTGTAAGCCAGTGGTCATTCTCCGAGAACAACAGTACCACCCAATCAGGCCCTGTCCATTAATGACAATGCCACAACCAGGGAATCCTTTTATGAAAATTTATGCCGCTATCACACTCGTTACTGCTGTCTTTTTCCTGAGCGGCTGCAACAGCGAACCTTCAGAGCAGGATCTTTATAATGCCATGAATAAAGTCGTAGAGCAGACAAATGCCATCGTTAAATCACTGGCAGGTAAAGATGTCCCGAAAGATGCACTGCGGGAATTAAAATCAGTCAAAAAACACGACTGTGCAAAAATCTCGGATAAAAGCTACAAATGCAACGTGACAGTTGTTGTCAATAGCGACAAACGCACTGCAGCGATCACAGTGGTCAAAACGGATGATGGCTGGCAGACCATTGAAAAATAGGGCCACTCAGTAATATGTTTAGGCAGGACGTCGAAGAACCGGCTCCTGCTTTTTTCTGCAATCAACGCCGTATCACAGACATGACCAGGCGTCTAAAGACCGTTGCGGTACGCCGCTGTCATCACACTGACCTGACTTAACCATCCCGTTGGTTCATAACCTTTTCCTGCCACCAGGGCGCGGAGTGTATGTCATCGAACCCGCAATACGTTTTTTCTCATACTGTGCCAGCAAATCGGCATAGACACGCTCCGCCCTGGCAACATCCTGTGAAATGTAGTTTACCAGCGAGTTGAGCGACTGAAGCAGCGTGTTGCCGTTGGCGAACTGGCTGAGCAGATTGCCGTTGAGACAGGACGCAACGCCAGAGAACATCTGCATAATATTATCGACGTGAAAACAGGAATTGCTGTACTTCGCCTGCGCATAAAAATACTTCAGATGGTAACCGACAAACAACACATAGAATTTTCGGTAAAAGTCATTGCCCTTTGGGCTATGACAATGTCTGGTAATGTATTTATCAATCACCCATAGAAATTTTTCTTCCTGATCCTGAGTATGATCATCTTTCATAAAATATTCCTTTTTTAGTTTTTATATTTAAGTACTATCAGATCTGAATATAAAATCAATACTCACGCTAAAATATTTTTCTTTATACAAACAAAAAGTTTTTTTATCAAAATATCCCCGTCTGTTGGCACAGATAGGATAATCAGAGTAAAACATTCTTATTGATATAATGTATTTCTCCAGCTGTGTTTTTCAATATTTAAGATAAAACCCTTCAGGAATATTTTTAGCAGAGTGCTACGCACCGGCTCCCGCCCGCAACTTCGCATGCGTCTGTTATTTCATGATTTCATCAACAGTAAAAGCACTACAGACAAGTGTAATATGCAGCGCTGCTGAGTGCCCATAGCACTCACTCGCTGAAGCAGAACGGATTTTTCCGATGGGTTTTCGGCGTGAGCCGCAGTCTGAAAGCAGGTTAATCATTGTTATCTGACCACTGGTGCGAAGCGTATTTCATTCAACAGGTACTCATGGCAGCGAAGCCCTGAAGCCCAGTTGCGCCACATGCAGGAGGCGCTGGCTTCATTAAAAGCAGTAACATAACAGGAGGAAAACCAATAATGACAGTGTTTATCTGCGAGTACACACGAAAATTTTTTGGATAAAAAACGCGAAGCTGTGGTTTCTTGTTTCTTTATTACTCTTTTATCATGTAAAAACAAAAAATAAAAAAATTATTAAAATCAATAAATTAACAAACCATCAAAGTTATAAATTTCACTACCTAAAGTTATTCATCTCATAACAGGTGATTGTAAAACTTACCACCCTTCGTAATAACTCTCATAACCCATTACATTCACGCCTGATCATTATTTTTTTCATCAAAAACAAAATAAATTATATTTTATCAAAAAATACTATTGACAATTAATTTAAATCTGCCATAAGTAATATCACAATAATAAAAAGGAGGCATTATGTCAAATACCAATATCATGTTAAGCAGACAACAAAAATCCGTTATAGCAAAAGCCCTTGACGTCAGCCCTGAAGAATTAGAAGAAATAAGTATCAAAACCAGCATACACAAAAAAACGTCATTTCGTGACGACTTCTCACTGGTATTCAAAGGTAACATTGCCACTCTCGCGAGAATGAAACTGACACCCACGTCATTTAAAATCGTTATCTATCTGTTTTCGATCCTGGATTACGGTAACATTCTTATTAATTTTTCACAGTCCAAAATTGCAAAAGAACTCGGACTATGTAAATCCAATGTTTCACGTGCATTCAGAGAATTATTTGAGAAGAAAATACTGCTTCGTGACACCGAACATGACCATGTTTACCTGAACTCAAATCTCTGTGTAAAAGGCATTCCGCGCCGCTTCAATGAAGAGCAGATGGATAAGTTTAAAAAGTCTAGGATAGATACCGAGGATTTTGACGATGCCTTCAATCTTTACCATTCGGGCAGGAAAGTAAAGCCAAACAGAAAGCCCGTAACCCTGTTTCCTGCGGACGACATACCATTTTAATCCCTATTGTGCGGGTAGTAATCATGGCTCTCACCTGCACATTAACTGAGGACTCATTTATAATAAAAAAAGAGGATCATTTATGGAACAAAAACGCCCTTCATACCTTCTTACAGATAAACACGCATCAGCGAAAAGAAAGCAGAACGAAGAAACAGCTAAAGCATTTTACCTTCTCACACACATTGCCGCGAAAAAAACCTGTCAACCGCATTATACATCTGAGTTTTCAGCGTGCAAAAATAGTGGCGCTGAAGGAAGGCGTACATATCACACCCGCCCGGTTCTATCGGGCTATCAATGCATTGATTGATGCGAACACAATTGCGCGTACAGAGTTTAAATATCAGTATATCCTTAACCCTGCATACTTTAGATTTCTGAAAACAGACCCAACATAGTAATCTACAGGGCTATGATTTTTCATTCCCGCAATATCCCCCAATAAATTGAATGAAGAACAACACCATTCATTGTCACTTCCGTAAAGTTTAAGACTCCGTTCCTAAACTTTACTCTGTAAGACTCACACAGGCATACCAATACTATAATAGATCACTGCTTTCGCTACTCCTTCTACGTAATCCCGTGATTTTATTATATCAAACCACAAATCAAATATATCAGCCTGAGCAAGCATATTCATTTGACGGACTTCTTCCAGCATTTCCATTCTGTCGTCAGTAAATAAACGACTCAGCAACTCAATGGCCTCCATGACCTTTTCAGTTGGCTCCAGTTTTTCAATACGATCAATATAAAAAATTTCGTCAAAAAGGTTATCATCAATAATTTCCCAATAGCCTTCGTACTGCTCAAAATCACTTATGTTCATTTTTATCCCTCTTGTTTACGCTACATGAGATCTTGAACTGTTAATGACCGCATCAATCCACTCGTCTATCTCACTCTCGACAAAAGCCACTGCGCGGGCGCCAATCTTTACTGGTGCAGGAAACCGTCCTTCGCTAATCAGACGATAAATCCAGGCCTTTCCATAGCCCGTACGCTGCAGGACTTCAGGAAGACGGATAAGGCGGGTTGGTTGATTGTTTTTCATATTTAGTACCCCTTCTTCGTTTCGTTGAAACCACTGTAAGGCTGATCCCAACAAAAAAGGAGCGTGCTTCCTGTCTGCAGGGCTGTCCTTGTACCAAAGATGTAAAGATCCAAAAATTCATCTCAGCCAGAATCCGCGAGTTTCATCACGTCCGAAACTCTCATATTTTTAATGTGAGCGTTACGGTTAATGAACAGATTGAACTGCTTGATAAAGTCGATTGTGGCTGCTTTCATCGCAAGGGGTCGATCGGAGTCTTTTATATGGTTCTGCTGACGAACGACAGATTCATCATCGTCGTCGGTATACAAAAGGCGGGAAAGACGATCATCTGAAATTCTCACTTCGTGTCTTTTTGCCCAAAGTAAGATATCCAGCATTGCCACCAAGCGATAGCTGATGATTTTTTTGATTGTCCCATACCCAAACCTAACCACACCGGATTGATCTATCGTGACATTCTTAATCTTTCGCCATTGAGGGAGTACCGATTTTATGGAGGCGGTTATCTCATCATCTGTGCCACTCGCGAGATCAATTTCTAGCATTACGGTATTTTCACATAACGGCGCCATCACCTCAGACACATAGGCCTGATGGTGCGGTAAGTTAACGCCGTAAACATCTCCGCCATCCCATGTAAAGAGCTCTGCTGACAGTGCAGAAACGCCGAGCTGCGCCAGTCTGGTGATATCCGTCAAGAACACATGAGGAGGGTTGTAGAGGCAGTCATAATCCGCCTCGAAATCCAGTGACGTTTCATCGAAAAGGAGAGGCCTTCCATCGAAAATTTTGACCATATACTGCCACAGCCCCTTCTTCTCCTCATCACTCGGCCCAGGCTTGTAAAGCAGAGCCCTCGCCCAAAGTTCGTAGTAAAGAGCATAAAGAGTACAATTTTCCAGTGCCCGGTAGTTATCGATATCAAACCAGGTTCTGATCTCCTGATTGTGCTCTCGCGACCAGTTTTTCATAGATACAGTCTCCATCATACTCAGAGGCGCATACCCCTTACATATCTCAGGTTTATCTGGCTTAGGCTATGACGCTAACCCACTAGAGAATCGGAGAAAAGTAAAGACTGTTTGATTTGTGAGCTTGATTGATTGCAATTTAAGCGCTCGACACAGGGCAGGATGCCAAACACCTTCAACAGAGAGGTCGGTAGCTCCAGCATATGCAAGCTAACGTTGCTTTGGAACTTCAACTAAGTACCAAGAGTGGACGGTTCCTTAGTATCAGGCAAGTATATGATTGCACCTAGCGGTGTAAAGAGTTATAAAAAAGCATAAAACGTTGTATTGTGAGACTTTAATGAACCGGCAGCCATTTACTTCATCAGCACTTAAACGTAATTTAAGCGAAAGTGAGAAAGCCTATTATTTTAGCAAAGGAAATAGCGAAAAATTAGAATCATTAATTAACGATGCAGTATTAATTGCCAATGAAAATTTTCGTTCTGGAGTCAGTGTCAAAAAATTAAACATCAAGGGGCGTTGTGTTTATTCCGCATCGAATTTAAAAGAAAAATTAATACTGAGGCATTGCAATTCCAATCTGAAGTGTCTGGAATCACTTTTGCCTAAACAAAGAAATAAAATAATTGATGAATTGAAGCTTTATCTTAGAGAAGGCACACAGTTTAGGGTTTATCGGCTAGATATAAAGTCTTTTTTTGAGTCCATCCAGTTGCCCCAGCTTTTTAAATATATGCATGATGAGTCGAGACTATCCAGGCATACTAAAAACCTGCTAGAATGGTATCTTAAAGCTTGTGAGCGTATTCATGCCACACAAGGCTTACCTAGAGGGCTTGAAATTAGTCCAATGCTATCTGAATTATATTTGTCAGAGTTTGATCGCAATATCAATCGACATCCAGAAGTATTTTATTACTCCAGGTTTGTAGATGACATGGTGATTATTTCAAGTGGGAATGAAGACCAAAAGACCTTTATGAAACAGGTAGTGGATTTCCTTCCTAACGGTTTGAAACTAAATAAAAACAAGCTAAACATATCCCCTTTAATTCCTAAAAGAAGTAAAGGGGATAATAATAATGATAAATTACTCCATAAATTTGATTTCCTTGGTTATTCTTTTGCAGTTATAGATACACCATTAGCAAAGAATACAGTAAACATCATATATAGAAAGATAATTATTGACCTATCAAGCGGTCGATTGAAAAAAATAAAAACAAGAATATCAAGAGCCTTTTATGCATTTAAGAATAATGGTGATTATAAGCTATTACTAGACAGGATTTCTTTTCTAACTAGCAATAGAGATTTAAACAGAAAAATTAAATCACTGAGTTCAACTGAGAAGACCAAAATTAGCACCGGAATATATTATAGCAACGCTCGGCTTGACGAAAACTCCAAGACACTAAAGCAACTGGATAACTTTTTAATTTATTGTGTAATGTCAAATAGAGGGCGTTTGAATAGTGTTGCCAAGCATTCTTTAAGTATAAACCAAAGAAAGGAATTATTGCGAAATAATTTTACGAAAGGTTTTTCTGCAAGAATTTATAGGAAATATAATTTTCAACGTTATACAGAGATTACTAAAATATGGCTCTAAAAAAGAATATTAAACTTGATAAAAAGGATTATACCAGAGCTTTGTTGTGTGATACCCAACCAGCAGACTGTCCGATTATTTTCTCAAATGATGGGCTTTATGCTAATTTGGCATATTTTGATGTTAACTATAAAACATCAACAGATTTTACTCCTCTTTCATCTTTCTTAAAAAAAATAATTAACCCATCGTTGGACTTGTCTATTACGGTTGATGAAAGAGAGCAGAAAAGGAAAAAACAGAGCTTCCCTTTCGGTTACTGTATTGTTAAAGATTCTTTTAGCTTGAGACGTCTTTCTTTAATTCATCCGAGATCTCAACTTAATTATTGTGAGTTTTACAAAAATTATTCATCAGTTATAACCTACAATTCATCAAAGAGTAATTATTCAATAAGATATCCTAAGAAAGTTGCCAATTCATTCTTTTTATATGAGAAGAATGGAGCGGAAAGATATAAAGGGGAGGATATTGAAACTACTGAGGATGAATTAATGAGGAAGTACTCTTCTTCATATTTTTCGTATGGTGGTTTCAATAGAATATATAAATTATTCCAAAGTAAATCTTTCTTTGAACTTGAAAAAAGATTCTCTATAATGTGGATGCTGGATGTATCACATTGTTTTGATAGTATCTATACTCACTCAGTGTCGTGGGCTTTAAAAAATAAAGCTTACATTCGCAAGCATGTAACTAACAGTAATCAGTTTGGTCAAGAATTAGATACATTGATGCAGCGAAGTAATAATAATGAAACAAATGGCATCCCAATAGGCTCTGAATTTAGTAGAATATTTGCCGAATTGATCTTCCAACGAATCGACAATAATATTGAGTTGGATCTTATGGATGAGCATGGGTGGAAAAATAAAAAAGACTATGTGATATTAAGGTATGTTGATGATTTTATTGTGTTTTGCAATAATGAATCGAATGCAGAAATAATTTCTAAAACTATTAATGTGAAATTAAATGAGTTTAATCTCCAACTAAATAAAAATAAATTCAAAAAATATTCAAGACCATTCTGCACTAGCAAAACAGGACTTATTATCAAAGTTAATGAGTTAATTCAAAATTTGGAATCAAAATTATACGAAAAGCATGACGGCAATATTGTTCTTAATAAGATAAGAAATAAGCATGATTTGAAAGTATATATGATTAATAACATTAAGTCTATATGCTTAGATAGTCAGGCTTCTTATTCAGATGTATCGTCCTATTTGTTATCCTCACTGTCTAAAAGATTAATAGCACTTATCCATCACTTTTCTTTTGAGAAAAATAAAGATGAAGAATTTAAAAAAATCAAAGATGTAATATTTACACTATCTGATTTAATGTTATTCTTTTTTAGCGTTAATCCAACAGTATCATCCTCGTACAAATTATCTAAATCAATGATCATTATTAATGATTATTTGAAAGGGATTTCAAGTGATTATAGTAATATTTTTATGACATCATTGGTAAATACTGCTGAAAATATCAATTTTGGTGATAATGACAATGGATTATTTATAGATGATTTTATATCCATTGAAAAGGTCAATTTAATTTTGGCAGCAACGTTTTTTGGGGATAACCACCTGGTAAGTGAATCTTTTTTTGATGGGATTTTGCACCAAAAGAAATTAGATTACTTTACAATCATATCCTTATTATTCTATTTCAGGAATAGAAATTCATTTCAGGCACTTAAGAGTATAGTTGAAAGAAAAATTATAGAATTACTATGTCCAGATATGGATTTGTTACAGTCTTCGGAGAAGGCACATTTATTTTTGGATGTAATGTCTTGTCCATTTGTATCAATAAAAACAAGAAGATTTATATATATAAGATATCTAAAGTCTTTTGAGCCAAAAAATCTAAGAACCCACTCTGAGATTGAGAATGATTTGCAATCAATGCTCCAATGCTACTGGTTTGTCAAGTGGGATGAGTTAGATCTTTTAAAGATGATAGAGAAAAAAGAATTGAAGGAAACTTATTGATCTGATAAAACATTAATGTGGTCAGTTTCGAAATACTTACGCATTATTGGTAAGATAAAATCTTATGTTACCAATAATGTGATTTCGCTAGATTTGGAATCGGCTTAACTGCTTAAACTTATGCTAACAGAATTGCTTAAGACCTAACCATTCTTTGGAATGAGATGGGGCTTCCAGGTCCAGTTGAGAGTAGTCACTTACTGTTTGTAGCTTAACCGAAACGGTTTGTGTTACTTACACACCTGATGTTGAGAAGCTGGCCACACCTTCATCTAGTTTTCTAACTCATTCTGTGTTGAATAGAATGCGTTTTTTGGTTACAAATACCTATTTTACTTGTAATATCCAATTATTTCATCATGTTGCGTATGTCTAACCCCCTATGATCATGACTCTACTACCAGTGGTTTAAAAGACATATCATAGTCCTGAATGGCTTTAGTATGCGAACTCACAGTCGATACTAATGTCCGTTTTTCGCTCAGGTGCCATAAAAACCCTAACCAAAACTGAAGTGCGTATGGCTATGCAAAATCTGGAATCGATCTACTACTGGTCAACCAGCGCGAAATTTTGTGTAGGAGCGCATTTTAGACTCGATTGTTATCTGCTTCTGCGTTCTACTACGTTTTCATATACCCTAAATTCACGACCAATATCGCTACTCTGCCAACTGGCCGCTTCGAGCACGAACGTACAAAGTATACCATCTGCTCAAATGGACAACTTTAGTGAGCCAGTACACAGTGAATGAATAACTCGAAAGGTGATTAATAGCCAAGCATTTTTTGCCTTTTTTTATAATGAATTACAATGCAATTGGAGTACATCTCATTGTAGTTGCTATAGAGCAGCTTTCGTTACACCCTCAGTGTTCAGACGCTACGAGCCCCACCACATTCACAGTTAATGTGTTAAGGAGTTTATTATTTTAACATAACCAAGCTTGCAGGAACCATGCGAAGGCGGTGGCTCAAGTTTATGGTTCCCTCATGGGACCCAAGGTAAGATATGTTTCTATTAAATATATAAATATCAATATATTATATAATATATTTTAGGGACGCCAGCACCAAATGATGATCCGGATACGTCCGGTGAAGTACAGAAAGCCCGCACGGCACAAGCCCTGCGGGCTTTTTTACATCTATTGCCGCCTGGTGAGGATTGCTGAGAGCCTCACGGGCATTGACGTCAAATGACGCAATGGGTGACAGGGCAAAACGCCAAAAGTCTCACCAATAACTCCCGAAAGAATTGGAATACGAGAGTCAAAGAAAATAGAACACTCACTGAGAGTCCTGCCTGGCTGGGGCAAAGCTCGCAGTCAGACTGTCGAGCATAAAGATAAGCAGTTGCCCGTGAGACGCCAGGATGTTGGGCTACGGTATCCATAGATTTACGAAGATTCAGCAGACCTTCTTTGCGAAGCTTAATGATCAATTCTTTTCTGTCAGCTGCTTTAAGCGTCCTGGCCGTAGTGGCACGAGCAGCGGCGAAACTATCTATGCGCTGTCGAATGGTCTCTGTCCTCCAGGATCAATATTTTCTGACGGAATTTTTTATTACCGTATGCGTTATTCAGCGTAGTCCGAAGACGTGATCCTGCTCACCCAGTCAAACATAACTTGCATATGATTGCCATTGGGTTTCCTCACACCAACCTGACACGCATTTACGCCTGTCGTTTTGCCAGTCAAAACCTGTCCATACTTCATATAGATTTTGATACCGACTCCCTGTTTATAGCACTTATTGCAAATCGAGAAATAATCTCTTCTTGATGGAGTATCTTGCTGAAGATTAAATTCGTCAGCCGGCACCAGCGAAAGATTAAAAGCGTCATTACCTGATAATTCTTCAAGAATTGCCAGAGACTCTAATTTAACTTCAATGCGATTATTTCCTTTAGGTTTATCCGAAGCCAGAATCAAATTTTCCCTCGGATTAAACTTCGCAATGTAGCCTGTGATTATCCGTGCATTATTACTCACCAATCGGACAGGGATATCATTAAAGCGTAGAAATTGAACTCGACGAGCAAGCATAGAATAATCCCGCGGCCATATTTCAGCCTCTCGCCCGTAGGAAATATCATTTACAGCCATACATTCCATAAAGATATATTCATCTATGCTGAATGAAAAAGCCCCGAATTCACGGGGCTGAATAAAACGAAATAAATTAACGTAACAGAGACAGCACGTTCTGCGGGACCTGGTTAGCCTGTGCCAGAACGGAAGTACCGGCCTGCTGCAGGATCTGCGCGCGAGACATGTTGGAAACTTCGGTCGCATAGTCAGAATCTTCGATACGGCTACGCGCTTCAGACAGGTTGTTTACGGTATTGCCCAGGTTGGTGATAGCGGAGTTAAAACGGTTCTGTACCGCACCCAGGTCAGAACGCAGCGCATCCACCTGCGCCAGCGCGGCATCAATTTTCTGCAGCGGGTTTTCGGTGGTTTTAGCGGCTGCTTCAGCCAGCTCTGGCTGTGCTTTAAAATCATGACCAGCGGCTTTGCTGGCATTATAGGTTTTACCGTCGATAGTAACGACTTCGGTTTTACCGTCTACGCCACCCAGTTGGTTAGCCGCTGTTTTGGTAGTGCCGTCAGCAGCGGTATAACTTGTGGTTTTAGCTTTAATTGCTCCTGTCGCTTCATCGTAATCTGCGGCGTAATACTTATCGCCAGCTTTAAGCGCATAACCGCCTTCAATTGTCTTACCATTTTTATCGGTATAAGACATTTTGACCAACTCAGCGCCATTAGCATCGGTAGCGTCAACGCCGCCAGCAATTAAGGCATTTTTAGCATCTGCGGAAACAACTGCCGGTGTATCTTTTAACTCCTGTACTTCTGTTTTAGTTGTCGCACCAGCAGGCATTGTGGTTTTAGTTGCGCCAGCCGCAAGGGTTACTGTACCGTCAGTAGCAACGTTAACTTCATAATCGCCATTTTTGTCGAGATCAGCACCAGTAAAGCCACCAATAGTAACAAAGTACTTGTTATTATCTGCGTCAAATTTAACCGCACTACCTGTTACACTAGGTGCACCATTCGTACCACCCGTAGCCGCTTTAATAGCTGCATCATCAAGACCCGATACATCCAGTGTAGTACCATTATTGGCATAAGCTTTCGTTGTTACTGCTGTATCTTTCACATCATACGCTTTCTGCACGTTCAGTGAATCCAGACCCAGGGTCTGAGAGTTGATCTGCTTCAGATCGATATCGATAGTTTCACCATCGTTGGCACCAACCTGGATGGTCAGGGTGTTGTCCTGCGCCAGGACTTTCACGCCGTTGAACTGAGTCTGGCCGGATACACGGTCGATTTCGTTCAGGCGCTGGGTGATTTCAGCCTGGATGGAGTCGAGGTCAGACTGGGAGTTGGTGCTGTTAGCAGACTGAACCGCCAGTTCACGCACACGCTGCAGGTTGTTGTTGATTTCGTTCAGCGCGCCTTCAGTGGTCTGCGCAATGGAGATACCGTCGTTAGCGTTACGGGAGGCCTGAGTCAGACCTTTGATGTTCGCGGTAAAACGGTTAGCAATCGCCTGACCTGCCGCATCGTCTTTCGCGCTGTTGATACGCAGACCAGAAGACAGACGCTCGATAGCGGTGCCCAGTGCGGACTGGGATTTGTTCAGGTTATTCTGGGTCAGCAGCGACAGACTGTTAGTGTTGATTACTTGTGCCATAAAATTTTCCTTTTGGAAGGTTTTTGATAACCAATGTTATGCCAGGCTTACCTGTGTCATCCAGGTTATCGACACTTAAGGCATAAACTTTACTACTTTTTCTATCCGTAAATGCTTACATCTAACAGTTTGATTAAAAAGCCTTTCTATGTGAACACTGCGTCTGGTAGTGTTTTGAGCGATGTCGTCTATAGCTGGATATAACATAGGCTTTATCGTGAGTGTGTTATACTATATATGTTAATGCGTTGAATTTTTTCTCTTTTTTATTAGATGCTGTCTTTTTCGTATACCCTTTCGGTTTATTCATGCCATACGTCTGTATTACAAAAATGTTATATCCATCCTGTTGTAATTTTTATTTTAATTCATTCGTTTTTTTATACGATTTGCCGGAAAGTATCTGTATAAGGTGGATACGCCAATACCAAAAATAATAGCTAATTGCTGCCGAGGATGGCCTTTCTCTAATAGTCGGCTAATCTGTTCCTGTTCATGTCTATTGATCGCCCGAGGGCGCCCTCCCAGTCGTCCTTGCGCTCTGGCGGCAGCCAGTCCGGCAAGGGTTCGCTCGACAATTAATTCTCGCTCCATTTCGGCCAGTGCTGACATTACATGAAAAAAGAATCGCCCCATCGCGCTACTGGTATCAATACTATCGGTTAAAGAATGGAAGTGAGCTCCACGTTCATGTAATTCTGATATTAACGCCACCAGGTTTTTCACGCTGCGGCCCAGTCTGTCTAATTTCCAGACGACAAGAGTATCGCCTTTATTTACATACTTTAACGCTCGTTTCAGGCCGGGGCGGTTTGCAATCTTGCCACTGATACGGTCCTCAAAAATGCGGTCACAATTTGCACTAGTAAGCGCATTACGCTGTAAATCGATATTTTGGTCAATTGTTGACACCCGAATATACCCAATAGTAGCCATGATTTTCTCCTTTACATCAGATAAAGAAGAATTTTAGTCGCTTTTCTCATGGGAGATTGTTTTATCAAAAACCTTGGTTTTCAAGAACCAATAAATCGTGTGGCTAATGCGCTATAAAAATCGCAGAGCGGTGACGATATTCCGCATAAGGAGCTGTTCGTTCGTAACATTCGAACGGTGACGTTAAAGCCGGTTTCATTGGTTAATGAAGACGAAGGGGACAAAATTACTACAGAGTTGATACCACAGAGATAGTCCAGGCTCGCAGGTGATACGAGATTTAACGCCGTAAAATCTGCACAGAGCACGATCTGCCGCCGGACACCATTAAATTGCCCCGCAACGCGTTATCAATACTACTACCTACGCTTCCCGTTACCTTGTTGTCGGTACGTTTACCTCATTGTCTGAAAGGTTATTTGCAAAGTTATCATTAATAATCCACGGGCGTCTGGTATGCGAATCCAGTTCCCCAATCCTGGCGCTTTGCCTGTGCGACCATACGCGCGTAAATAAGCCTGAAACCAAACTTCACCGCTTAACGCTCTCCTCTTTCCCGATTTTTACGCAAAAAATCATCACATGATCAAGTGTCGTATTAGTTATTGCATTTTACAAATGATATTGGTAATTATTATCATTCTCATTAACGACTTGTTCGATTTATGACGTGGAGAGAGAGGATTTCTCATGCGTATTCTGTTTGTCGGTCCACCACTGTATGGACTGCTATACCCTGTGCTGTCCCTGGCGCAAGCGTTTCGTGTTAATGGCCATGAAGTGCTGATTGCAAGCGGTGGAAAATTTGCACAGAAAGCAGCCGAAGCTGGGTTGGTGGTATTTGACGCTGCGCCTGGTTTCGATTCGGAAGCGGGTTATCGCCGTCAGGAGGCATTACGAAAAGAAAATAACATTGGAACAAAAATGGGGAACTTCTCATTCTTCAGCGAAGAGATGACTGACCCGCTGGTCGCGTTCGCCGGGCAGTGGCGACCAGATCTCATCGTCTACCCTCCCCTTGGGGTCGTTGGACCACTGATTGCCGCTAAGTATGACATTCCGGTAGTGATGCAAACCGTCGGCTTCGGTCATACGCCCTGGCACATCAAAGGCGTGACGAAATCACTTTCTAACGCCTACCGCCGCCATGGGGTCAGCGCGCCACCAAGAGATCTGGCGTGGATAGACGTCACACCGCCCAGCATGAGCATACTGCAAAATGACGGAGAGCCGGTTATCTCCATGCAATACGTCCCGTATAACGGCGGCGCCGTCTGGGAAGAATGGTGGGAACGTACACCTGATCGCAAGCGTCTTCTGGTCAGCCTCGGCACCGTCAAACCGATGGTGGATGGCCTGGATCTGATTTCCTGGGTAATGGATTCTGCCGGCGAAGTAGATGCCGAAATCATCCTGCATCTTCCGGCAAACGCCCGCTCGGATTTACGTTCGCTGCCGCCGAATGTCCGTCTGGTCGACTGGCTTCCGATGGGCGTTTTCCTTAACGGCGCCGACGGTTTTATCCACCATGGCGGCGCAGGCAACACCCTGACGGCGCTACATGCCGGCATTCCGCAGATAGTCTTTGGTCAGGGTGCCGACAGACCCATCAATGCCCGCGCCGTGGTCGAGCGCGGATGCGGAATTATTCCCGGTAAGAGCGGGCTTACGAGCAGCATGATCAATACCTTCCTCGGTAATCACGCGCTTCGCGAGGCGTCGCAGGAGGTCGCGGCGGAAATGGCGGCCCAGCCTTGCCCGACCGAGGTGGCAAAAAAACTGATCGCCATGCTGCAACACGGCTAACCGCGGCAGCGCAATGACAATGTGGCGGCTGAACCCAGCGTGTGTCGCCATATCTCATCTTTCACCGATAAGGAGGCTTAATGCCCGCGACTCATTCCCCCATGCCCGCTCGTGCCTGGATAGTTCGCCTTGCCCGCGTGTGTTGGGAACGTAAAACACTGAGTATCATTGTCATCGTAGCATCAGTATCGACCATTTTACTGGCTGCGCTGACGCCGTTAATAACGCGTCAGGCCGTCAATGACGCGATAGCAGGCGATACGACCCGCCTGCCGTTACTTGCCTGCGGCCTGCTATTAATTGCCCTTTTTGATTTTATCGGGAATTACGTGCGCCGCGGCTATGCCGGAGAACTCTCGTTGTGGGTTCAGCATACGTTACGTAGCCGTGCGTTCGACAGTATTCAAAAACTGGACGGCGCAGGCCAGGACGCCTTGCGTACCGGGCAGGTCATTTCGCGTACCAACAGCGATCTTCAACAGGTACACACCTTGCTACAGATGTGTCCGGTGCCGCTGGCGGTGCTCACTTACTATGTGGCCGGTATCGCGGTGATGCTATGGATGTCGCCATCCATGACGCTTATCGTGATTTGCGTACTGGCCGCCCTTGCTATTACCGCCCTGCGCGCCCGTCGCCGTGTTTTCGCGCAAACGGGGCTTGCCTCAGACCGGCTGGCGCACATGACGGAGCATATGCGCGAAGTATTGGAACAGATCTCAGTGGTGAAGTCCTGCGTGGCGGAGTTGCGCGAAACGCGTTGGCTCGATGGTCAATCGCGGCAGATGGTGCGGGTACGCATCGGCGCCGCTATCTCGCAGGCGATGCCGGGCGCAACCATGCTGGCGCTACCGGTGATAGGGCAGATCGTCCTGCTGTGCTATGGCGGCTGGTCGGTAATGAATGGGCGCATCGATCTGGGAACCTTCGTTGCGTTCGCGAGTTTTCTCGCTATGCTGACCGGCCCTACCCGCGTACTGGCATCGTTTTTGGTTATCGCACAGCGCACACAGGCGTCGGTGGAGCGCGTCTTCGCGCTTATCGACACGCGTTCTCGCATGGAAGACGGTACTGAGTCGGTTGAAGGTCAGATTATCGGGCTGGACGTGGAGAAGATGAGTTTCCACTACGACAACGGTAACCGTATCCTCAATGAGATCTCGTTTTCCATTCACGCCGGTGAAACCGTGGCAGTGGTTGGCGCATCCGGCTCAGGGAAATCAACGTTGCTGATGTTGCTGGCGCGCTTTTACGATCCCACCTCTGGCGGGGTGTGGCTCAACACCACTGCGGGTCAACAGAATATTCGCGACCTGAAACTGACGGCGCTTCGTCGTCGCGTTGGCGTAGTGTTTGAAGACGCGTTTCTGTTTGCCGGTACGGTGGCGGAAAACATCGCCTATGGGCACCCGCAAGCGACTCAGGACGACATTCGACGCGCCGCCGATGCCGCAGGCGCCAGCGGGTTCATCAATGCGCTACCGCAGGGGTTCAACACCCGACTGGCCGAACGCGGAAGCAACCTCTCCGGCGGCCAACGCCAGCGTATTGCGCTAGCCCGGGCACTGATTACCGCGCCGGAACTGCTGATTCTCGATGACACCACCTCGGCGGTCGATGCCGGTACTGAAGCGGAAATTAACACGGCTCTTGGTCGTTATGCCGATAATGAGCATATGCTGCTGGTGATTGCACGCCGCCGTTCAACACTGCAGTTAGCCGATCGGATCGTCGTGCTGGATAAAGGCCGCGTCGTGGATATCGGTACCCAGGCGGAGCTGGATGCAAGGTGTCCGACGTTTCGCTCGCTGATGAGCGGCGAGGGTGATTTTCTCGCCCTCGCCCCGGCGGAACAACGTGCGCTATGGCCAACAACGCCGACGGTAAAATCCGACGACGCGCATGAGCGCCAGCCCCCCGCCGGAAAAGGTTTTGTCGACCGGATGACGCGCGTTCCGGAACGCGCCGTACAGATGGCGCTGGCAGGCCACGGGCGTCAAGTCTCATCGCTGCTGACGCCAGTAGCCTGGATGTTCGTCAACGCCGCCCTGCTTATCGCGCTTGATTCCGCCGCAGGCGTTGGCGTGCTGGTGCTTTTGCAGCGCGGTATTGACTCAGGCGTTGCCGCAGGGGATATGTCGACTATTGGCATATGCGCCCTGCTCGCGCTGTGCCTGGTAGCGATCGGTTGGTGCTGCTATGCGCTGCAAACGATCTTCGCCGCCCGCGCGGCAGAGTCGGTACAGCATACGGTACGCTTACGCAGCTTCAGCCACCTGCTACGCCTGAGTCTTCCCTGGCACGAGAAACACATCGACTCGCGTCTTACTCGCATGACCGTCGACGTTGATTCACTCGCCCGATTTCTGCAAAACGGTCTTGCCAGCGCGGCCACCAGCATCGTGACGATGGTCGCTATCGCCGCGGCAATGTTCTGGCTTGACCCCATTCTTGCATTAACGGCATTAAGCGCCGTGCCTGTAGTGATGCTGGCGACGTGGATTTACCGCCGTTTGAGCTCGCCTGCCTACGCCCAGGCACGGCTGGAAATTGGTAAGGTGAACAGTACGCTTCAGGAAAAGGTCTCCGGTATGCGGGTAGTGCAGTCACACGGCCAACAGAAGCAGGAAGCCGCCAGGCTACGGGCGTTATCAGACAACTTCCGCGCCACCCGCGTGCGGGCGCAAAAATACCTTGCCGTTTATTTTCCGTTCCTGACCTTCTGCACCGAGGCCGCCTATGCCGCCGTGCTTTTAATCGGGGCGACCCGGGTCGCCGAAGGCGAAATGACGCCCGGGATACTGGCGGCGTTCTTCCTGCTATTGGGCCAATTTTATGGCCCGGTACAGCAGTTGTCAGGCATTGTTGATTCCTGGCAGCAGGCGACCGCCAGCGGCAAACATATCAATGCGCTATTGGCGACTGAGGAAACGGAGAATATTGAACCGTCCTCCATAACGCCTGGCACTGGCGGCGCGCTACGTCTGGAGGCATTGACATTCCGCTATCCCGAAAAAACGCAACCTGTGCTTGATAAGCTCTCGCTCACCATTCCGCCAGGAACGGTAGTCGCGGTGGTCGGACGTAGCGGCGCCGGCAAATCGACGCTGATCAAACTGCTGGCCGGGCTCTACTCTCCCGGCAGCGGGCAAATCCGTGTCGGTGAGCGCCTAATTGATGCCGCGTCGCTTAGTGATTATCGTCGCCAGACGGGGCTGGTCACTCAGGATGTCGCATTATTTAGCGGCGATATTGCCGAAAATATCCGCTATTCGCGGCCAGACAGCAGCGACACGGAGGTGGAGATCGCGGCGCGACGGGCGGGACTCTTTGAAACTGTGCAACATCTGCCGCTGGGGTTTCGTACTCCGGTCAATAACGGCGGCACGGATCTGTCCGCGGGCCAGCGTCAGTTGATTGCCCTCGCCCGCGCGCAACTGGCGCAGGCGCACATTCTGCTGCTCGACGAGGCGACAGCGCGTATCGACCGCAGCGCCGAGGAGCGCTTAATAACCTCGCTTACCGGAGTGACGCATACCGAGAAACGCATCGCGCTTATCGTCGCGCACCGGCTGACCACCGCTCGCCGCTGCGATGTTATTGTCGTAATCGATAAAGGATGTATCGCTGAATATGGTAGCCATGAGCAGTTGATAGCGGCTCATGGCCTGTATGCTCGTCTGTGGCGGGACAGCGTCGGCCAGACACGCGATACGCAAGGAGAGGTCACAGGATAGTTTTTATCGCCACGATTTACGCAAAAGAAAGCCCGCAAGCGGCTGTTCCTGTAACAGCCGCTTTAGCTATTGATACTGACCGAAATATAAATGAGATGGAATACAAAGAATGAGACTGAGCCCGCCCGTCGCTCCTGTCGCTATACAGACCGCTACGCGCCTTCGCCGCCAACTCGCCGCCGGAAGCCAGGTTGACGCTTCTCACTTCTGGCGAGAAGCAAACTCGCTCGCGCTGCCGCTGGTGACAGCCATTAACGGCGCAGACGATGAACGGGAAGTCACCTTCCTGTGGCGTGCCGCCTCTCCTCTGCGGGGGGTTTATGTTCGCCTGAACCGTGTCACCGATAAAGATAACGTGGCGAAAGGTATGATGACGCAACTGCCCACAACGGATATCTGGCATCTGACGCTTCGCTTACCAGCGTCCTACTGCGGTTCCTATACGATGGTCGAAATACCACCGGAAACCCCGGACGAGACGGTGTTGCAGCTTGGAAGCCGTTTCGCCTCCCTTGTCGGGAAGGCGGACCCGCTGAACAGCACGCCGGGAATAAATGTTCGGGGCAATGCGCAGGAATCCGTTCTGGCGCTGGATCACGCCCCGGCACAGGAGGAGTGGTCAGGCTGTCGCGCTTACGCCGGGCAGCTTTTCACCTCAGAACATCGGCTCGCCGGACAACGTCGCCGTGTGCGGCTGTATCTTCCTGACGTTCCTGTCGTACAACCGCTGGGCTTACTGGTACTCACGGATGGCGAGATCTGGTTCGACCATCTTGGGGTAAGTGCCGCCATTGACGCTGCCATCCGCAGCGGACGCATCGCGCCGGTGGCCGTACTCGGCATTGATAACATCAACGCGCGTGAACGCGTCGCAATCCTCGGCGGTCGCCGCGAGCTGGTGCTCGACATTGCCGAACGCCTGCTGCCAGCCCTTCGCGCCAAATACCCGGAACGGCGGTGGGCGGACCGTACACAAACGGTGCTGGCAGGGCAAAGCCTCGGCGGCGTGACCGCGCTGATGGCGGCCCGCCACGCGCCAGAGAGCTTCGGCCTGGTGCTGAGCCACTCCCCCTCAATGTGGTGGACGCCGGACAACCGCAATCGCCCGGACCATTTCAGCGCAGAAGAGCGTTCATGGGTCAGCGAACATGTGTTATCCGCGCCCTCGCCAGCCGTACGTACGCATCTGTGCGTGGGATCGCTGGAAGGTTCGACGGTCCCGCAGGTCAAACAGTTGCATGAAAAATTGCGCGCCGCCGGCGTCGAAAGCCATTGCAGCGTGTACACCGGCGGTCACGATTATGCCTGGTGGCGCGGCGCGCTGATTGACGGATTACGTCTACTGCCCCGATAAAACTTCACCTGCCAAAAAGGAATCACATCCGATGTATGGTCGCCAGTACCACAACAAGTGCTATCGCATGGCGCTATTTTTAGTGAGTTTTTGTTTTAGCGCGCTGAGTTATGCGCAGCCGGATATGCAGCCATTAGGGCCGAATATTGCTGATAAAGGTTCGGGATATTACCATTTTAGGGTCAATGACTTTCAATCTGCTGATGGCGCAAGACATTACCGGGTATGGACCGCTATTCCCAATAAAGCCGCCCCGCCGTCGGGTTATCCTGTCTTATATATGCTGGACGGCAACGCAGTGATGGACAGGCTGCCGGAGGCGCTGCTCAAACAACTGGCAGACCACTCGCCGCCGGTGATTGTGGCGATTGGCTATCAGACTAACCTGCCGTTTGATCTTAACGGCAGAGCTTATGACTATACGCCGGCGCCGGGAATCGATCGCGATGGCAGTGAAAATAACCCGCGTTTTCATCGTAAAACCGGCGGCGGGCCAGCGTTCCGCCAGCTACTGGAGAGACATATCGCGCCGCAGGTGGAACAAGGAATAACCATCAACCCCGAACGGCGCGGGGTATGGGGACATTCTTATGGCGGCCTGTTCGTTTTGGACTCCTGGCTGTCGTCATCCTTCTTTCATATCTATTACAGCGCCAGCCCGTCACTCAGCAGGGATAACTTTGCCCTGTTGAATCGCCTTACGACAGTGAAGCCGTCGCCGTTCTGCCATAAAAAACTCATCATAATGGAAGGTTCAGCGTCGAATGGGGATAGCAGGCAACGCCAGATGGCCGAGCTCCTGCAAAAAGTTCAGGAGACCGTGAGAACGCTTGAGAACAACGGCGTTAACGCGGCCCTGCAGCATTACCCGGGCATGGGCCACGGGCCCATGTTTAACGCCTCTTTTCGTAGTGCATTGCTGGATATCAGTCGCGAACCGGCAAGCCAAGAACCACGCTGCCATTAACCCGTCGCCAGAATATGCCCGCCAGCGGCGGGCATAACCCATCAAAACGAGGCCGTCACACCGGCATAATAAGCCCGACCCGGTTCGTTATAGGTATTTGCCCCTTCGGCGGAGCGATAGATCTGTTTATCGAAGATATTGCTGATACCGACATTAAGACGCAGGTTCTTATTGATATCGTAGTTAACGTTAGCGCCGACCAGTGAGTAAGCCCCCAGCGCTTTCCCGGACAATCCTTTGGTCTCTTCACTACGCGACTCCGCATGTGTTCGCGGTTTTTGCTTGCCGTATAACGTCCAGTTGACGTTAGCGGAGAGCGCGCTGGTGATAGTCCAGTCGAGGAAGGTATTCACCGTATATTTCGGGATTATCGATAAGGGATTACCGGTATCTTTTTGCTCAGAAGCGATCATATAAGTCGCATTGGTATTCCAGTTCAGACGGTCCGGCATCAGCGGAACAGCCATGCTGGCTTCAATACCTTCAATCAGCGCTTTACCGCCGTTCTGCCACTGCAATACATAAGCGCCAGATGCGCTTCTGCCAATAATCTGATCACCTGCGACAATCTTATTCTGATAATCGTTACGGAAATACGTTACGCTTGCGTGGTAATCGTCTACGGTAAATTCCAGCCCAATCTCTTTATTGATACTAATTTCAGGATCGAGGTTCTTATTACCAACCAGGTAACAGCCGCCCGACGTAATATCTTTTGGACAACCGTTGCCTTTCGAATAGAGTAAATACCCCTCACTGGTTTGATACAAGTTCGGTGCCTTAAAGGCCCGGGCAATACCGGCTTTCACCTTGACGTATTCACCTAACTCCTGGGAAAGGTTAAGACTGGGACTAAAATTACTCCCGGATTCGCTCAAATAGTCAAAACGCAGACCCGGAATAATATTGGTACCGGCCATGGGTTCGATATTATCTTCAACGTACAGCGCACTGATTTCCGATTTATTTTTGCTGCTACGGTTAGCCGCCGAACCGGGAATCCCGGCGATATTGCTATCCTTAACCGTCAGACTGGTAGAGGAAGGATCGTTCAGCTCATCGCGGTTCCACTCCGCGCCGACGGTGAGCGTTTGCTCAAATAGCCATATCACCGGGACATTCACCTCGCCGCTGGTGCGATACGAGGTCAGGCGGTTAGTGGTGAACGTCTGGTCGTTGGTAATACGCCCCTCGCCGCCGCCGGAGAGCCCCTCATTCATGCGGGTATTATCGGTTTTTTCATAGTAGAACCCCAGGCGGCTTTGCCCCCAGTTCCAGATGCCGTTATGAGTTAGACCGTAATTCTGCCGGTACAGGCGATTGGTCTCCCGCCCGGACTGCGCCAGACTTTTGGTAACCGCGTTTGAAGTACTGTTTTGCGTATCGCCGGCATAGATATTCCCCTGCCGACTGTATCCCGCTTCAAAATCAAGGATTTGCTGCGGGGTCATTTTCCATGAGAAGACGCTATTAATATCTTTATTGGTGACCCCCTCCCGTCCGGCGGCATTTTTGGTACCGGCGGAGGAGTTAATATCCCAGCTATCGGCATCGGTTCTGTTGAGATTACCGTACAGGCGCATCGTCAACGTATCTCCAGCCAACGGGCCGCTAAGGCTAAAGTTACCCCGCCGGGTGTTACCTTCTTTGCTGCTTTCCGGCTGGTTGGTATAGAGCGACAGCGAGCCGTGCCAGTCATTAGTGGGGCGTTTGGTGATGATATTCACCACCCCGCCAGCGGCACCGGAGCCATAGCGCGCGGCGGCGGGCCCACGGATCACTTCAATACGCTCTACCATCTCCGGCGGCACCCAGTTCGTATCGCCACGGGTGTCGCGTTCTCCGCGCCAGCTATAGCGAACCGAATTTCGCGACGTCACCGGCACGCCGTCAATCAGCACTAAGGTATTTTCCGGCCCCATACCACGAATATCAATTTGTCGGTTATTTCCGCGCGTTCCCGAGGCACTATTGCCGGTAAGATTAACCCCAGGCATCTTACGAATAATATCGGCAAGATCGTTAACGGGAGGATTCTTCTGAATATCGTCACGAGTAATAATCGAAACGCCCGGCTGTTGCTTTAATACTTGCTCGGCGGTGGATTCAACCACCATCGTTTCGCCGTTGTCGTCAGTAGATTCTGCTGCTGATAATGGACTATTAACCCCTGTAGAAACCACGGTTATTAACCAGAGGAACTTATTAACTCTCATACCCATTCCCTAAATAATGTCTAAAGTAGCGCTGTTGCCCTCAAGCTCACATCCTTGCCAGGTTACGTCTATATAGTAATTATTATCATATGCTAATGATAATAATTATCATTCAATTAAGGAAAAGGCAATCTTTCGACCACAAAAATCTGGTAATAAAAAAACGGAAACGGGATTTTGCAATATGACTCTCTGTCCGAGCTCCGCTTTGCCAGTAAATCCGGGAAGGGGGGCAGAATGCGCCTACTGAACGGAGGTTTTACAAAACAGGAGTAGAGAAATAAAACTATTTTTCAAAGCGTTAATGACAAGAAACACCCTGGTAAGATGGTATAGCGCGGTTCAGGGTTCACCGGCGCTTCCCTGCCGACGGCGAACCGTTCTTACAGTTTGCCAGCGACTTTCCCTCTGGGTAATGGTGGGATCGGATACGATTGTAGTCATTCGATATTTGATGATGAAAGTGATGTTGGCGCCAAAATACAAAGCGCCTGGTAATATTTATCAGGCGCTTTGCAGACTGAAAACCGTCAGACATCGGTTTCTCGTTCTCCATGATCTACCGGGAAAAATGGCAACCCACAGTTAGTGGGTTTTACTGTCGGGTCTTGAGAAGTACCTTCTTGTATTCCCAAGTCGTCCAGGAGACGCCGCAACCAATAAAGCTCAATCGCCTGCACTTTTCTCTGTCGTTTGTCTTCCCTTTCAGAAGGCGGGCGAATATCAGACTCATGAGTACATGTAACACAATAACCTTTTAACTCTATCCACTTAGGCTTAGGGGGGCCCTTAGGCTCGGGAGGCGTTGGGCTGGCAACGCACGAACAGGCACTTATACATCCAGGCATAGCGTTTTCCTTTTCAAACAATTCGCTTTAGTTGGAAGTTCTACTTGAGAAAATAGAAATGGTTATTCAGATATTTTTACCGTCGCATGCTCCTGTAATAATAAAAGATACTGTAAATAATTTACTCTCAGCTACTATTCAGTAGCACATTGTCATTCTTACATTGCTTTTATTTCAGATTTACGTCAAATAGGGCTAAATATTTTCACTATAAAATACGTTAAAAAGTGTTTGTGTACTTGTAGACATTGTGGCGTCTTCGGTACGCAAATCGGTTAGTGTACAATCTTTAAAACTGGTATTTCTTAAATTAGCCTCAGACAAATCAGCCCCGTCCAGGTTCGTAGCAGTAAAACTAGCCTTTTGCAGGTTTGCCCGAGTTAAGACAGCGCCTTCCATAATAGCAGCCATTATAGTAGCACCCTTTAATGTCGCACCGCTCATATCGGCACGTATAAGGGTTGAGCCTGAAACATTAGCGTGATCCATATTCGCACCGGAACAATTACATTCTACCATGCTACAGCCTAACAGACTTGTGTGTTGTAAATTGGCGCCAGTAAGATTAGCGCGATCGAGGGTAGCGCCACACATAATACTATCTTCCAGACAGGCGTTCGTTAAGTTACTGTCGCCTAATGATGCTCCCGATAGATTTGCGCCCTTAAAATTTGCACCGTCACAATCCGCCATAAACAGTATTGCCCCCTCTAAATCTGCGCCGCTTAAGTCTGCGTCACATAAATTTTCTGCCGTCAGATTTGCTCCGGTAAGGACAGCGCCTTTAAGATTCATGCCTCCCTGGGCAGTTAATATTACAGAATCCTGAGGAAGAGAAAATTCGCATCTGAATAGTAAAGCTCGACATATTTTTTCAAAAGAGACAAGCGGAATTTCTCTTGTCTCAGAATGGTCGCCTTTACTGACTCGTACAATAACTTGTCCAGCTTCGTTATTCTCACCAGGAAGATTAAATTCGACACGACACCCATCCATATCCTCCAGTATGATGTTTTCTGGCAACGGAGCACCTCTGTCAGACATTGAACTTTTCAATGTATCAGCCATAGTGTCTATCAATTCCTGATATTGTGCTTCATTTTTCCGACGCACCCCACCACAGGTAAAAAAGTTAATGATATGTTCCAGAATAGTTTTGGGAGAGGTGGCTTGCCGCATAGCAGCAGAAGTCCCCGCGCCAAAAGCAGATGTAGCCATACCGGCCAGACTACCGAGTGAACGCTGCATATATTTTCTCCCAGAGAGAGCAACACAGTACATGATAAAATTTATCATATAGATTTGCATTTAGAGATAAGGTGAATACCCCCTTTGCGTCTGGTTACATAATCACGTATCACGGTGCTTTGCTGTCTGACTTACACAATATCAGCCAAATAAATATATTGGCTTATACTCGTCATACTTCAAGTTGCATGTGCTGCGGCTGCGTTCCCTCACCCCAGTCACTTACTTTAGTAAGCTCCTGGGGATTCGCTCGCTTGCCGCCATCCTGCAACTCGAATTATTTAGAGTATAAACATTATTTAAAATAATAAACGCGGCATTCGTTTTAATACTACGTTCAGGACTCATCCCACTCATTAGCAGAAAATCTATTAAAAAGCGTGTTCAGGCGTTTTATTGCTGCCATTGATAAACTGTTTAACAACGTCGTCTGTACAGGCCTTCTTCGTTGCCTTTACGTTTAACTCAATCAGGCTACCGTCTCGGTTATAAGTCTATCGAGTAGTAGGGACGTAGTATGACGATGCAGCAAAGTGATATGGAAAGATATAATCCATTATTAATGTTAAAAGAAGTCATGGCGCAGACGCCTTATCGCCATAAACGCTGGGGAGAGCGTAAGTTTCGCTATAAATTTGTATTACGTTGCCTTATTAACCCCGTAACGACAATTAAATACTTCAATGAATTATGCCATCTGTCTCAGCCCAGAACGCTGATCATTCATCGTCCCCTATTGCCGGCAAAAATCCAGCGGCCCTATTTGTATACCGGGCTTAGCATACGTTGCCGGGCAAGAGCTATTCTGGAACACTACCAGTTCGTTCAGTCCTTTCCGGAAAGTAAAATTAAAAAGATCCTTCTGTCCGAGGAACAAATCTTACTCGCTCACCTGGAAGGAAAAAACGGTGCTCTGGTAGATATCTACTGCGGTCCCTGTGGCTATGACAGAGAAGGTGAGCTGACATTAACGCTGTGCTTCAATGATACGCCGTTGGCACGTTTATCATTTTCCTTTATCCGCCATGAAGGGAAGCAAATAGCGCTGGTTGCCGGGTTACAAGGGCCCAGTAAACATATCGGCCCACAAGTCATACGTAACGCCACCAAAGATTGTTACGGTCTCTTTCCTAAACGGATGCTGTATGAAGCATTTGCGACATTGATGCAGGCCTGTAATGTCGACGAGATTTATGCGGTAAGTGAAAACAACCATGTTTATCGTCAACTCAGGTACTTATTCCAGAAGAAAAAAACTTTTGTGGCCAGCTATAGTGAATTCTGGGAGTCGCTAAACGGCGTTAAGAAAGGTGCCTTATATCATCTGCCATCACAGGTGATGCGTAAAGCTCCTGAAAGTATCCCCAGCAAAAAACGCGCAGAGTATCGGAAACGCTATCATATTCTGGATACAATAATACAAGAGGTTAACAGCCTCTCCCGGTAGAACTATTTCATACACGGATGTGCAGATCCTGCTACCGTTCAGCGGATCTCTTTGAAATCTGTATCGCTACTGAATGATTAAATATAGAATGGCTTGCGAGTGAATAGCGCGGCATTAAACCGTCGCTTTCACTCATGCTATGATCAACATCTTAATCTTATTCCCTTCACCATAACGTCATCGATTAGCATGTTAACCATTAAATACAAGCTAAACATTTGTCACATTTTTATTTGGTTAAGCAAAAAAATAATACAAAATAGAATTTTCAGTAAGCCAAGTCAGGAGTTTTGGTGAAAATACAAGAAGTTAAGCGTATATTAACCCGCTGGCAGCCGTCTTCCTTTACCCTATACCGGGAGGTGTTTGCGCAATACGGCGGTAGTATCAATATGCACCCAGATATTGTTGATTATTTTATGAAGCGCCATAACTGGCATTTTAAATTCTTCCACTATGAAGAAGATGATAAGATTAAAGGCGCCTACTTTATTTGTAATGATCAGAATATTGGCATCCTGACGCGCAGAACCTTCCCGCTATCGTCAGACGAGATACTTATTCCGATGGCACCAGATTTACGCTGCTTCTTACCCGATCGTACTAACCGACTTTCGGCGTTACATCAGCCACAAATACGCAATGCCATATGGAAACTCACCAGAAAAAAACAAAATTGTCTGGTCAAAGAAGCGTTCTCTTCTAAGTTTGAAAAAACACGCCGTAATGAATATCAGCGATTTCTTAAAAAAGGCGGAAGTGTAAAAAGCGTTGCTGATTGTTCTTCTGATGAACTGACTCATATTTTTATCGAGTTATTTCGGTCTCGTTTCGGCAACACTTCATCCTGCTATCCCGCTGATAACCTTGCCAACTTTTTTAGTCAACTGCATCACCTTCTGTTTGGGCATATTCTTTATATTGAAGGGATACCCTGTGCATTTGATATCGTACTGAAATCTGAAAGCCAGATGAACGTCTACTTTGACGTATCTAATGGTGCAATTAAAAATGAGTGCAGGCCACTCAGTCCCGGCAGCATACTAATGTGGCTAAATATTAGCCGCGCCAGAAATTACTGCCAGGAAAGACAAAAAAAATTACTTTTTTCCATCGGCATACTAAAGCCTGAATGGGAATATAAGCGCATGTGGTCGACCCCCTATTTTACCGGGAAATCGATTTGCTAAAAAGAAAGCCTGGACGTAAATATGTTTTTTACGTCCAGATTTTTCATAAATCCTGATGAACTGATAAAAAACTAAAATTTAATCAGAATTTAAAAAATAAGTTAACCACCATATAATCATAATGACAATTACTCGAAATTCACTTACACTATACTCGGTTTTATGGAATTGATTAACACGGTATGTTACAGATAACGTGCTAAAAAGCGTGCAGCGGTTATACATTTTCATATGTGTGTGTCATTAACCTGGCGTCAGGAACAGATGATGATGACAACCACCATTTTATCTCTTCTGGCCTGGCATACCGTCAGTAGATTAAAGGTGTAGCCTTGCTTTATGGCATTACAAAAATGCGGGTGGGGTCTATGCTCAATGCATACGTTATTTGTAACAACGCTCTTGTGCATAAACAATACGTTATTGTCAACAGCACTGAACGGGTACAGTGGTTCTTGCTGACAACAGGCTTAAAGATCGCCTTAACACGGGATACCTGATAACTGGATTATATTATGACACATGCAGACTGGCTGATTCTTGGGTATACAACTGTTATTATTATTTTTGGTATTGTATGTTATATCGGATTGCTTAAATTGATAACGAAAGGCAAGCATGAAAAATAACGCACTTACCGGGAAGAATATACTCTCAGGAGATAAAATGCTTCGGCAATGATATGACACCACTGCCGAAATGTTATTTTTACAGAAATCAATCAGATATTGAGGGTGATTTTATCATAGCCGCGCCAGCGATAATTCAACAACGAGAGCAGCCAGAATAGCACAAAAGCGCCCACTACCCAGAAGCCCACATTCCCCATATGATCGTTAAGCGTGCTTACGGTCTGCCAAAATGTTCCGCTTAACTGTAACGCATCATCAATCAACCCCAGCGCCTCAAGCCCGCCAATCGCCAGCGCGACAATGACAGATGCGGCGGTAATGGTCATATTATAATAAAGCTTACGTAATGGATGCGAGAAAGCCCAACCGTAAGCGCCGACCATGACAAAGTTATCCAGGGAATCCACCAGCGCCATCCCGGCGGTAAACAGCACAGGAAAAATCATCATCGACCAGAGAGATAGCCCCTGGTTAGCTGCTGAAGCGGAAATGCCCAGCAACCCAACCTCGGTTGCGGTATCAAATCCCAGACCAAACAGAAAACCGACAAAATACATATGCCAACTGGAAGTGACCAAACGAAACGTACGCTGAAATATACGCGTCATCAGCCCGCCAGGTATCGCCTCGTCATGCGCCCTCACTGACTCGCCGCGGGTAACCGAGCGAAATTGCCGCCAGACGTTGAACAAAATAAACAGGTTAAGCAGGGCCATCGCCAGCAGAAAAAAAGCGGAAACAGCCGTACCAATCAACGAACCATATTGATGCAAAACATCAATACGATCGCGAAATGCCATCGACGTCACAACAATCGCCAGACATGCCAGAACGACAATGGTCGAATGACCCAATGAAAAAAACGCCCCCACGCCTAAAGGCGTTTTACCCTGCTGCATCAGTTTACGGGTGACGGTATCGATGGCTGCGATATGATCGGCATCAACCGCATGACGCAGCCCAAAGCTATACGCCAGTATGGCTGCGCTTAGCATGACTGCATGGTGATGAAAAACACAGAACGCCCAAATCCAGGCCAGGATGTTAACCCCAACAAGAAAGACGGTTAATGCTATTCCCCGTCGTTTAGTATGATTATTCATGCCCCTGCACCCACTATATTTTTAATTAACGCTACGGTTTGTAGGGGAAATGTATGATCATTTGATTAAAACGTCACACCTCAAGATGCGACTTTTTGTAAACGTGCTTTACCGCTGACACATTTGTGCGCATTACTGCGGAACAAGGCTTAAAAAGCGTATCCGAACGTATAACCCTCCCAACGCTTCGCTACGGGAAAAATGGGGATGAGTACGGTGCAGGCGTGCGATATCATTGACCAAAGCCAGACCAATGCCCGCCCCGGCCACATTTCCTACATTATCGAGCCGGTGGAACGGCTGTAGCGCCAGATGGATGTGTTCATCATCAATACCGGGGCCGCTATCTTCGACAACCAGCGTCACGGCATCACTATCCCGTTCAAGCCGCGCGGTGACGATGCCTTGCTCAGGCGTGTATTTCAGCGCATTATCCAGCAAGTTTCCGCACAGCTCGCTAAGCAGTACCTCATCCCCCTCGATCCACATCGCTTCCTGTTCGCCTTCGTAGCCCAGGTCGATATGTTTACTCCGCGCCTGCGCCAGGCGGGTAAAACAGCCGCTCTGTACGATATCGTACAGATTCACCGGGGAAAAACGCCGCTCGCCCTGCTCTTTATGCTTTACCGCAGAAAGTTGCAACAATCTTTCCGTGAGCTGAATGGTGCTATCCAGCGTTACGCTCATCGCCTGCAGACTTTCGTACCAGTGATGAGGGTGCTGGCTGGCTAACGCCACCGCCGCCTGCGTTTTTAACACCGCCAGCGGCGTTTTTAACTGGTGAGAAGCATCGGCGCTAAAGCGTTCCTGCCGGGAGAGGATGCCGCGGAGCCTGTCAATGTAGCGATTAAACGCCACGATTAACAAGCGTGTTTCCGACCACGGCAGCAGTTCCGGCAGCGGCGTTAACAGACCCGGTTCGCGGCGTACCATTAATGACGAAAGTTGACGCATAGGGCGCAGGATCCGGCGTAATAACCAGCCAACCAGCACCAGGGTCAGCAACACCAGCAGCCCCTGTGAGATCCAGGAAGAGAACAGCAGTTGGCCCGCCAGATAACGACGGGACTGCAGCGTCTCTGCGACATAAATCTCCGCCATGCCGATAATGCCGCCTTCGTTGACCGGCTGTAGCAAACGCGCCACGCGGATCGCCTCGCCGCGATACTCGGTATGATAGAACCACGCCAGCGCCGGATAAAGCCGGGTACGAGGCGTAGCAGGCGGCATGGCGGGCAGATCGTCATAACCGGAAATGACCTTTCCGGAAGGGTCGACGACTTTGTAATAGAGTCGATCATTCATATTAAGCTCGAAGCTATCCAGCACCACCCAAGGCACGTTAACTTCCAGATGGTTATTGCGCACCACCAGCCGTTCCGATACCGTTCGCGCCGAGGAGAGCAACGTACGGTCATAAGCCTGAGTGGCGGCCTGTAGCGCATTGACATAACTGTTAAACGCCGACAGCCCCCATAGCAGAATCAGCGGCAACCCCAGGAACAGCAAGAGTTGCAGGTACAACGATTGCGGCTTAACCCACTTCATCGCCGCGCTCCAGCACATAACCCAGGCCGCGCAGCGTCGTAATTCGTACATCGCTTCCCTGGAGTTTTTTACGCAGTCGATGAATATAAAGTTCGATGCTTTCAGGGCTTACCTCATCGTTCAGGCTGAACACCTGTTCAAAAAGCTGCTGACGCGAAACCGGCCGCGTTCGTCGGTACATCAATACGGTTAAGAGCGCCTGCTCACGCGGCGTCAGCGCTAACGGCTGTCCCTGTAACAGAAAATACCCTTCATCATGAAAGATCAATTCCCCCAGTTGCTGAACTTCATGAACCTGCCCAGCGCTGCGTCGGAGCAAGGCCCGTAAACGGGCATCCAGCTCTTCCAGTTCAAAGGGTTTCGGCAGATAGTCATCCGCGCCGACGTTGAGACCTTTTACGCGATCCGCCACCGCGCTTCGCGCCGTGAGCAGCAAAACGGGCAAGGTCTGACCGCGTTTACGCAGCCGTTGCACCACCTCCAGTCCATCCATTCCCGGCATATTGATATCCAGCACCGCCAGCGCGTACATTTCACTGTGCAGAAGATGGTCAGCCGCCAGGCCGTCAAATACGCAGTCCACGGCAAAGCCGTTTTGCACCAGCGCTTTCTCCAGCCAGTGAGCCAGCTCACGGTTATCTTCCGCCAATAAGAGACGCATATCACATCCTGTAAAGTTTCTGCCGCATTGAAAGGGAATTGAAAGGTTATTGTTTTAACAATCACGCAACCGAACTGCTACATGTCGGCTCACATAATCACAAAAATCTTCTTCCGAACCTGAAAAATCCGGACGTCCGGCGTGAGGATAAAAAATGAAAAAACAATTACTTCGTACCCTTACTGCAAGCATTTTATTAATGAGTACCTCTGTTCTGGCGCAGGAGGCGCCGTCGCGAACAGAATGTATCGCGCCAGCCAAACCTGGCGGCGGTTTCGACCTTACCTGTAAGCTGATTCAGGTGAGTTTGCTGGAGACTGGCGCAATCGAGAAACCCATGCGGGTAACGTATATGCCCGGCGGCGTCGGCGCTGTGGCCTATAACGCGATAGTCGCCCAACGCCCTGGCGAACCCGGGACTGTGGTCGCCTTTTCCGGCGGTTCGCTGCTCAACCTGTCGCAGGGGAAATTTGGTCGCTACGGCGTGGATGATGTGCGCTGGCTGGCAAGCGTGGGCACTGATTACGGCATGATCGCCGTGCGTGCGGATTCCCCGTGGAAAACGCTGAAAGATCTGATGACGGCGATGGAAAAAGATCCCAACAGCGTGGTCATTGGCGCTGGCGCCTCTATTGGCAGCCAGGACTGGATGAAGTCGGCGTTGCTGGCGCAAAAGGCGAACGTCGACCCGCACAAGATGCGCTACGTTGCCTTTGAGGGCGGCGGCGAGCCGGTGACAGCATTAATGGGCAACCATGTTCAGGTTGTCTCCGGCGATCTCAGTGAAATGGTGCCTTATCTGGGCGGCGACAAAATCCGCGTGCTTGCCGTCTTTTCAGAAAATCGTCTGCCGGGCCAGCTTGCCAATATCCCTACCGCTAAAGAACAGGGCTACGACCTGGTGTGGCCGATTATTCGCGGCTTCTACGTCGGGCCAAAAGTCAGCGATGCCGATTACCAGTGGTGGGTGGATACCTTCAAGAAGCTCCAGCAAACCGACGAGTTTAAAAAGCAGCGCGATCTGCGCGGCCTGTTTGAGTTCGACATGACCGGCCAGCAGCTCGATGACTACGTGAAAAAACAGGTTACTGATTACCGTGAACAGGCGAAAGCCTTCGGACTCGCGAAATAATCGCGGAGGCAATGATGAGCGATCGTATCTTTGCGGGTATCTGGCTGTTGCTCTGTATCGCCGGGCTATTCATCGCCTGGCAGATCCAAAGCGAATACAGCTATGAACCCGTCGGCCCCCGCCCTTTTCCGCTGGGGATTATCGGCCTGATGGCGCTCTGCGCGCTGGCGCTGTTATTACACCATCCCGACACGGTGAGCTGGCCGCGCCGCCATGTTCTGCAAAAGCTAATTACCATGATCATCATCCTGTTGATGTACGCCTGGGGATTCGAATGGCTGGGTTTTCCCATCGCCACCGCGCTTCTCACCATGGTTATCGGGATGCTGTTCGGCGCCACGATTCCGGCGGCGGGTATCTCCGGCGCGGTATTAGGCATTCTGCTGTGGTATGCCTTTGACCGGCTGCTTGATGTCACCTTACCTCTCGGCGCCTGGCTGAGTTAACGGAGCAACGATGGATACCTGGATATATCTTTCTCAGGGCTTTGCGGTGGCGATGACGCCGGAAAACCTGGTTATCGCGTTGATTGGCTGCTTCGTGGGCACGATCGTCGGTCTGCTGCCGGGCCTGGGACCGATCAACGGCGTGGCAATCTTACTGCCGCTGGCCTTTGCGTTGCATCTGCCTGCGGAGTCGGCGCTAATTCTGCTGGCGACGGTGTACATTGGCTGTGAGTATGGCGGCAGGATCTCCTCCATATTGCTCAACGTCCCCGGCGATGCGGCGGCGATCATGACGGCGCTGGACGGTTACCCGATGGCGCAGCAAGGGAAAGGCGGCGTAGCGCTGTCGATTTCCGCAGTCAGCTCATTTTTCGGTTCATTAATCGCTATCGGCGGCATCATTCTGTTCGCCCCTTTACTGGCGCAATGGTCGCTGGCCTTTGGTCCGGCGGAATATTTCGCCTTAATGGTTTTTGCCATCGCCTGTCTTGGCAGCATGATGGCGCAAAACCCGCTTAAATCATTTCTGGCAGCGCTGATCGGTCTTGGCCTTGCGACCGTCGGCGTGGACGCCAACACCGGGGTTTATCGCTTTACCTTTGACAGCGTTCATCTTTCCGACGGCGTACAGTTTATCGTCGTGGTGATCGGCCTGTTCTCGGTATCAGAAATACTTTTAATGCTGGAACATACCAGCAGCGGGCAAACAATGGTCCGCAAAACGGGTCGAATGTTGTTCAACCTGAAAGAAGGCGCGCAGTGTATCGGCACCACCCTGCGTTCTTCGGTAATCGGCTTTTTTGTCGGCGTATTGCCCGGCGCCGGGGCGACCATCGCCAGCGCCATTACCTATATGACCGAGAAAAAACTCAGCGGCAACAGCGATA
This sequence comes from Salmonella sp. JXY0409-18, assembly GCF_020268625.1. Taxonomy (NCBI): domain Bacteria; kingdom Pseudomonadati; phylum Pseudomonadota; class Gammaproteobacteria; order Enterobacterales; family Enterobacteriaceae; genus Salmonella; species Salmonella sp. JXY0409-18. The sequence continues at coordinate 1,081,513 of NZ_CP084216.1, read as the reverse complement.
GCTTCGGCAAAGGTGATATTCGCGGCGTCGCGGCGCCGGAGGCGGCAAACAACGCCTCTGCCTGCGGCTCCTTCATCCCGATGCTGACGCTGGGCGTTCCCGGTTCCGGCACTACGGCAGTGATGATGGGGGCGCTGACGCTGTACAACATCACGCCAGGCCCGGCAATGTTCACCGAACAGCCGGATATCGTCTGGGGACTCATCGCTGCGCTGCTGATTGCGAACGTGATGCTGCTGATCATGAATATCCCGTTGATCGGTCTGTTCACCCGTATGCTCACCATTCCGCTGTGGTTCCTGGTACCCGCCATCGCTGCCGTATCGGCGGTAGGGGTGTATGCGGTACACAGCACCACCTTCGATCTGGTGCTGATGGTCGCGCTCGGCGTGTTAGGGTACATTTTACGTAAAATGCACTTCCCCATGTCGCCGCTGATCCTGGGATTCGTACTGGGGGAAATGCTGGAGCAGAACCTGCGCCGCGCACTCTCCATCAGTAACGGCAATATGGCGATTTTGTGGCAAAGCGGCGTTGCCAAAGCCCTGCTGATCATGGCGATCATGGTCATTGTCGTACCGCCAGTGTTACGTCTGATCCGTAAACACAGCCGTAAACCGCAGGTTGACGCCGGTTAATTGACTGCTGAAATACATTGTACTTGTCCGGCCTACGCGCTCATGTGCCAGGCCGGGCAACCCCGCCAGCATCACTCTCCCATAACTCGCTCATTTTACCCCCCTTCTTGCCGTTGTCAGGCTCGTGGCGCCGTTAACCTCACCTTTCGCATTGTTAAATATTTGTTGTTTTTGATCACAATAATTAAACAAAAGCGGTTATTTCATACGCGTTCCTGAAAAATGTCGATATTTTTAATTTATGGCTACGAAATGAGCATCGCCATGTCTCCCTGACCATCTACCGAGAGGAATGATTCTGATGAATGCACTGACTGCCGTAAAAGCGAACACAGATGATTTAGCCCAACGCCATACTGGTTTCACCCTTGCCCCTTCGGTGCAGTCGCCGCGCCTGCTGGCGTTAACGTTTACGGCGGATACCACAAGACAATTTCTCCATCAGGTTGCGCAGTGGCCGGTGCAGGCGCTGGAATACAAATCTTTCTTACGTTTCAAAATCGGCAAGATCCTCGACGATCTGTGCGGCAATCAGCTACAACCGCTGTTGATCAAAACGCTCCTCAACCGTGCACAAGGCGCGCTGTTGATCAGCGCCGAAGGGATCGATGATGTCGCACAGGCAGAAGAGATGGTCAAACTGGCGACGGCGGTGGCGCATCTTATTGGTCGCTCCAACTACGATGCGATGAGCGGCCAGTATTACGCGCGTTTCGTGGTCAAAAACGTCGACAACTCCGACAGTTATCTGCGCCAGCCCCACCGCGTAATGGAACTGCACAATGACGGCACCTATGTTGAGGAGGTGACCGACTACGTGCTGATGATGAAAATCGACGAACAAAATATGGAAGGCGGTAATTCGCTGCTGCTGCACCTTGATGACTGGGAACATCTGGAGTCGTTTTTTACCCATCCGCTGGCGCGTCGCGTCATGCGCTGGGCGGCGCCGCCAAGCAAGAATGTTAGCCATGACGTCTGGCACCCGGTGTTTGATGTCGACCAACAAGGCCGCCCGGTCATGCGTTATATCGACCAGTTCGTCCAGCCAAAAGACTTTGAAGAAGGCGTCTGGCTCAGCGAGCTTTCAGACGCGCTGGAAACCAGTCAAAACATCCTCTCCGTACCGGTACCGGTCGGCAAATTCCTGTTGATTAACAATCTGTTCTGGCTACATGGACGCGATCGTTTTACGCCGCATCCTGACTTGCGTCGCGAACTGATGCGCCAGCGCGGTTACTTCGCCTACGCCGCCAGCCATTATCAAACTCACCAATAAGCGCCACGGCGAAGGAATTATGCGGATGTATGATTTTGTGATTATCGGCGGCGGCATTATCGGCATGTCGACCGCTATGCAACTTATTGATGTCTACCCGGATGCGCGCATCGCGTTGTTGGAAAAAGAGTCCGCGCCAGCCTGCCACCAGACCGGGCATAACAGCGGCGTGATCCATGCTGGGGTGTACTACACGCCCGGCAGCCTCAAAGCGCAGTTTTGTCTGGCAGGCAATCAGGCGACCAAAACCTTTTGCGATCAAAACAACATCCGCTACGACACCTGCGGCAAAATGTTGGTCGCCACCTCGGAGCTGGAAATGGCGCGGATGCGCGCGCTATGGGAGCGGACGGCGGCCAACGGCTTAGAGCGCGAGTGGTTAAGCGCGGCGGAGCTGCGTGAACGCGAACCCAATATCATTGGCCTGGGCGGGATTTTTGTCCCTTCCAGCGGGATTGTCAGCTATCGCGATGTCGCGACGGCCATGGCGAACCGCTTTCAGGCCAAAGGCGGCGAGATCATCTACCATGCCGAGGTCAGCGCGCTGACAGAACATGCCGCTGGCATTGTTATTCGCACCTCGCAAGGTCGGGAAATCGAAACCGCTATGCTTATCGGCTGTGCAGGGCTGATGGCGGATCGGCTGGTCAAAATGCTGGGCGTGGAGCCCGGTTTTATTATCTGCCCGTTCCGCGGCGAGTACTTTCGTCTAGCCCCGCGACACAACCGGATCGTTAACCATTTGATCTACCCGATCCCCGATCCGGCAATGCCGTTTCTCGGCGTCCATCTTACCCGCATGATCGACGGCAGCGTTACGGTCGGGCCGAATGCGGTGCTGGCGCTTAAACGCGAAGGCTACCGTAAGCGCGACGTTTCCTTCACCGACACTCTGGAGATTTTTCGCTCCGCCGGCATCCGTCGCGTACTGCAAAACCATCTGCTTTCCGGACTGGGCGAGATGAAAAACTCGCTGTGCAAAAGCGGCTATTTGCGGCGAGTACAAAAGTATTGCCCCAGCCTGACCGTCAACGATCTCCAGCCCTGGCCGGCAGGCGTGCGGGCGCAGGCGGTTTCGCCGGACGGCAAACTGATTGATGATTTTCTGTTTGTCACGACGCCGCGTTCCATTCACACCTGTAACGCCCCCTCCCCGGCGGCGACATCCGCGATACCTATCGGCGCGCATATCGTTAGCAAAGTTCAGGCGCTACGCGCAAGCCAGAGCAACCCCGGACGTACGCTGCGTGCGGCACGCAGCGTGGACGCATTACACGCCGCATTTACCCGTTAACCCTTCAGACAGGAAGCAATTATGCAACTTAACGACTCTACCCTGTTCCGCCAGCAGGCCTTTATCGATGGCGACTGGCGCGACGCGCGCGGCGGCGATGTCATCCCCGTGAGCAACCCCGCCAACGGGAAACCGCTCGGCAATGTGCCCAAAATGGGGGCGGAAGAGACGCGCGACGCCATCAACGCCGCCAATCGCGCCCTGCCCGCCTGGCGCGCGCTCACCGCCAAAGAGCGAGCCAATATCCTGCGTCGCTGGTTCAATCTGATGATGGAACATCAGGACGATTTGGCGCGTCTGATGACGCTGGAACAGGGCAAACCGCTGGCGGAAGCGAAAGGCGAAATTAGCTACGCCGCCTCGTTTATTGAATGGTTCGCCGAAGAGGGGAAACGTATCTATGGCGACACGATTCCAGGTCATCAGGCCGATAAACGGCTGCTGGTGATTAAGCAGCCCATCGGCGTCACCGCCGCGATTACCCCGTGGAACTTTCCCTCGGCAATGATCACCCGTAAAGCCGGCCCCGCGCTGGCCGCAGGCTGCACAATGGTACTCAAACCCGCCAGCCAGACGCCGTTTTCCGCGCTGGCGCTGGCGGAACTGGCCCGGCGCGCCGGAATTCCCGCAGGCGTATTTAACGTCGTTACCGGTTCGGCAGGCGATATCGGCGGCGAGCTGACCAGCAACCCGCTGGTACGCAAACTGTCGTTTACCGGCTCGACGGAGATTGGCCGCCAGCTAATGGAACAATGCGCCAAAGACATTAAAAAAGTGTCGCTGGAGTTGGGCGGCAATGCGCCGTTTATCGTCTTTGACGATGCCGATCTGGATAAAGCCGTCGAAGGCGCGCTGGCTTCGAAGTTTCGCAACGCCGGGCAGACCTGTGTCTGCGCCAATAGATTGTATGTTCAGGACGGCGTTTACGATCGTTTTGCGGAAAAACTCAACCAGGCGGTAAATAAGCTCGCGGTCGGCGACGGCCTGCAAGCCGACGTTGCTATCGGGCCGCTGATTGATGAAAAAGCCGTGGCGAAAGTCCAGGAGCATATCGCCGATGCGCTGGAAAAAGGCGCCCGCGTCATTACGGGCGGTGAAGCGCACAAATTGGGCGGCAACTTCTTTCAACCGACCATTCTGGCGGATGTTCCTGATAACGCGAAAGTCGCCAAAGAAGAGACATTCGGGCCGCTCGCGCCTCTGTTCCGCTTCAGCGACGAGGCGGATGTCATCAGGCAGGCTAACGATACCGAGTTCGGCCTGGCAGCCTATTTTTATTCACGCGATTTAAGCCGCGTTTTCCGCGTCGGCGAAGCGCTGGAATACGGCATCGTCGGTATTAATACCGGCATTATCTCCAACGAAGTCGCGCCTTTCGGCGGTATTAAGGCCTCCGGATTAGGCCGTGAAGGTTCCAAATACGGCATCGAAGATTATTTAGAAATCAAATATATGTGCATCGGCCTTTAACAGGAGAGTCGCTAATGAATACCAATCACGCTTTAATGCAGCGCCGTCATAACGCCGTTCCTCGCGGCGTGGGCCAGATTCACCCGATTTTCGCCGAGCGGGCGGAAAATTGTCGGGTCTGGGATGTCGAAGGCCGTGAGTATCTCGATTTCGCGGGCGGCATTGCCGTCCTGAACACCGGTCATTTACATCCGGGCATTGTTTCAGCGGTCGAAGCGCAGCTGAAGAAATTGTCGCATACCTGTTTTCAGGTGCTGGCCTATGAACCGTATCTGGCGTTGTGCGAACGCATGAACCAGAAGGTACCGGGCGATTTCGCCAAAAAAACGTTGCTGGTCACGACCGGTTCAGAAGCGGTTGAAAACGCCGTGAAAATCGCCCGCGCGGCGACAAAACGCAGCGGCGCTATCGCGTTTAGCGGCGCTTACCACGGTCGTACCCACTACACGCTCTCTCTGACCGGGAAAGTACACCCGTACTCTGCTGGTATGGGATTGATGCCAGGCCATGTCTACCGCGCACTTTATCCTTGCCCGCTACACAACATCAGCGACGACGACGCGATCGCCAGCATTGAACGCATCTTTAAAAATGATGCCGCGCCGGAAGATATCGCCGCCATTATTATTGAGCCGGTACAGGGCGAAGGCGGATTTTACGCTGCCTCTCCCGCGTTTATGCAGCGACTGCGCGCGCTATGCGACCAACACGGCATTATGTTGATTGCCGACGAAGTGCAAAGCGGCGCGGGCCGGACCGGTACGCTGTTCGCCATGGAACAGATGGGCGTTGCGGCAGATATTACCACGTTTGCGAAATCGATCGCCGGCGGCTTTCCGCTGGCAGGCGTTACCGGCCGGGCAGACGTGATGGACGCTATCGCGCCGGGCGGTCTGGGCGGCACCTATGCCGGAAACCCGATTGCCTGCGCCGCCGCGCTGGCGGTACTGGACATTTTCGAGCAGGAAAATCTACTGCAAAAGGCAAATACGCTTGGCAAAACGCTGCGCGATGGCCTGATGGAGATAGCGGAAACGCACCGTGAGATTGGCGACGTGCGCGGACTGGGCGCCATGATCGCCATTGAGTTGTTCGAAAATGGCGACCCCGGCAAACCGAACGCGGCTCTGACCGCCGACATTGTGGCCCGCGCCCGCGAGAAAGGGTTAATTCTGCTCTCCTGCGGTCCTTACTACAACATCTTGCGCATCCTCGTTCCACTCACTATTGAGGCCTCGCAGATTCGGCAAGGCCTGGAGATTATCGCCCAGTGCTTTGATGAGGCGAAACAAGCGTAATGTCCAATAAGCAGCGTCGGATGGCGACGTAACTGTCTTATCCGGCCTACAAAAACCGTTTCGATTGTAGGCCGAATTAAGCCAGGCGCCATCCGGTAAACGAGCGCAATAACAATAAAGAGGTTTTAGGATGGGGCAATTGTCAGAATCACATGCATTAGGGGGCGGGCTGAAATCACGCCACGTCACCATGTTATCGATCGCCGGCGTCATCGGCGCCAGCCTGTTTGTCGGCTCCAGCGTGGCGATTGCGGAGGCCGGCCCTGCGGTACTGCTGGCCTATCTGTTCGCAGGACTTTTAGTCGTCATGATTATGCGAATGCTGGCTGAAATGGCCGTCGCCACGCCGGATACCGGTTCTTTTTCCACCTATGCGGATAAAGCGATCGGCCCCTGGGCCGGGTATACCATCGGCTGGTTATACTGGTGGTTTTGGGTGCTGGTTATTCCGCTGGAGGCCAATATTGCCGCCATTATTCTGAATTCATGGATACCGGGTATTCCGGTGTGGCTATTTTCATTAGTGATTACGCTTGCCTTAACCGGAAGCAATTTATTGAGCGTCAAAAATTACGGCGAATTCGAATTCTGGCTGGCGCTATGTAAAGTGATTGCTATCCTGGCGTTTATCGCGCTGGGCGCGACGGCGATTAGCGGTTTTTATCCATATGCCGAGGTAAGCGGTATCTCCCGGCTATGGGATCACGGCGGTTTTATGCCTAACGGCTTCGGCGCGGTGTTAAGCGCCATGTTGATCACCATGTTCTCTTTTATGGGCGCGGAAATCGTCACTATTGCTGCCGCGGAATCCGATACGCCGGATAAACATATCGTACGCGCCACCAATTCTGTTATCTGGCGAATTTCCATCTTTTACCTGTGTTCCATTTTTGTGGTGGTGGCGCTGATCCCGTGGAATATGCCGGGTCTGAAAAGTGTAGGTTCGTACCGTTCGGTACTGGAGCTGCTTCATATTCCGCACGCAAAATTCATTATGGACTGCGTGATTTTGTTGTCGGTGACCAGTTGTCTGAACTCCGCATTATATACCGCCTCCCGGATGCTCTATTCCCTTAGTCGCCGCGGCGATGCGCCTGCGATAATGGGAAAAACTAACCGTAGCAAAACGCCCTGGGTGGCGGTTCTCCTCTCTACCGGCGCGGCCTTTTTAACCGTTGTCGTCAATTATTACGCCCCGGCAAAAGTGTTTAAATTTCTTATCGACAGTTCTGGCGCCATCGCGCTGCTGGTCTATCTGGTGATTGCGATTTCGCAATTGCAGATGCGTAAAATTCTGCTGGCGCAGGGCGGAGAAATTAAGTTGAAAATGTGGCTTTATCCGTGGCTCACCTGGCTGGTTATCGGCTTTATCTGCTTTGTCCTGGTGGTGATGCTGTTTCGACCGGCACAACAACTAGAAGTCATTTCGACGGGGCTGTTAGGGCTGGGCATAATAGGTACTGTACCCATTATGTCTCGCTGGAAAAAACTGATAAGGTGGCAAAAAGCCCCCCTGCAAAACCTACGTTAGTTATTCCCGGCGTCAGCCGGGAAGCTTCTCAGGAGTAAAAGATGACCGCCCTTTCCCAACCGACGGCCATAGATGGCTATCGCTGGCTTAAAAATGACATTATTCGCGGCACTTATCAGCCGGATGAGAAACTGCGGATGAGTTTATTAACCGCCCGCTATGCGCTCGGCGTAGGGCCGCTGCGCGAGGCGCTGTCGCAACTGGTGGCGGAACGGCTGGTCACCGTGGTGAATCAAAAAGGCTATCGCGTGGCATCCATGTCAGAGGCGGAACTCCTCGATATTTTTGACGCGCGCGCCAATATGGAAGCGATGCTGGTACGCCTGGCGATTGAACGCGGCGATGATGCGTGGGAGGCGGAGATCCTGGCGCGAGCGCATATGCTCAGTAAACTGGAAGCCAGCGATGCCAGTGAACATATGCTCGATGAATGGGACCAGCGCCACCAGGCGTTCCATTCCGCCATTGTCGCCGGGTGCGGCTCCCACTATCTGCTACAGATGCGTGAACGCTTATTTGACCTGGCGGCCCGCTACCGCTTTATTTGGTTACGTGAAACCGTTCTGTCCGTCGAGATGCTGGAAGATAAACATATTCAGCATCACACGCTAACCGAAGCGATACTGGCGCGCGAGGCGGCACGCGCCAGCGAATTAATGCGTCAGCATTTGCTGACGCCGATTCCCATTATTCGCCAGGCGATGGCAGGAAAAATGTAGCCTGGCGCGGCCTGATAGCCATTATTCTTCAGGAATACGCAACACTTGTCCCGGATATATTTTTTCCGGGCTTTTCAGCATCGGTTTATTTGCCTCGAAGATTTTATTATACAGATTGGCGTTACCATACACTTGCTTTGAAATAGCGCTCAGGGTGTCGCCTGATTTTACGGTATAAAACTGACTTTCAGCCGCTGGCGTCGTGGTTTTAACCTGATCGTCAACGCTGCTAATCCCGGCGATATTCCCCACGGCAACCAGAATTTTTTCTTTTGCCTCCTGACTCAGCCCATCACCCGTCACTGTCGCTTTTCCATCCGCAATTTGCACATTCACTTTGTCAGCGTCGGGTATTCCCGTTTTATTTAAATGTTCCTGGACTTTTTTCGCCTGATCGTCCTTATCATGATTAGCGGTTACCGCGTCCCAGAGTTTTTCACCTGCATCTTTTACAAAATTGAAAAGTCCCATATTCACCTCGCTTGTCAAAAATACACACAAAGAAAAGTGTAGCAGAGGGAATGAGGTTATCCTGATAAGCGGCGCTTATGCGCCGCCGGTGGCCGGTAATTAATGACGCATCTGAACCCAAAATGCGTGGATAAGCCCCGGAATATATCCGAGTAATGTCAGCAGGATATTAAGGATAAATGCCCAACCGAACCCTTTTCCTAAAAGTACGCCGAGCGGAGGCAAAATAATCGTAAATACAATTCTCCAGAAACCCATATACACTCCATACAAGCAAAATTAGTCATTGTTTAAAAAGAGATTTTATCTCTAAGCATAGTCAGTTTACCTGAGCCTGCCAGTCGCGCGCCGCGCTTTTACCCTCCTTTACGCTTTTTACGCTGGCATCAGGTTGACGTTTATTTTAGAATTAACTAAATTTAGAAAATGCTTAAATAACTATGACAGAGCTTGAACAACTTCAGGCCAGCGCAGAACAGGCGGCGGCCCTGCTCAAAGCGATGAGCCACCCAAAAAGATTACTGATTTTATGTATGCTTTGCGGTTCGCCAAAAACCAGCGCAGGCGAACTGGCGCGCATTACCGGGCTAAGCCCCTCCGCGACATCGCAACATCTGGCGCGGATGCGGGAAGAAGGGCTGATTGATAGTCAACGCGATGCCCAGCGCATTCACTATTTCATTAAAAATAAGGCGGTTAATACGATTATCGCCACGTTAAAGAATCTCTATTGTCCATAAGGAGGCACGATGTCCATTGGGATAGTTTCCCCCCGTGAGGCGCAAGCGCTGATGGCGCAAGGCGCGAAACTGATTGATGTGCGCGACGCCGATGAATATCTGCGCGAGCATATTCCACATGCGCAACTGGCGCCGCTCTCCCGGCTTGAACAGGGCGATTTGCCCGCCAACCTGCGAGCGGAACAGATTATTTTTCACTGTCAGTCAGGTAAACGAACCAGCAGCAATGCAGCAAAACTACAGGCCATTGCCGCCCCTGCTCAGGTCAGTCTACTGGAAGGCGGTATCGACGGATGGAAAGCGGCAGGATTGCCCGTCACAGAAGACAAATCGCAACCGTTGCCACTGATGCGTCAGGTGCAAATCGCCGCCGGCGGGTTGACGTTGCTTGGGGTGATTCTGGGCTATACGGTCCACGGCGGCTTTTTCCTCATTAGCGGTTTTGTCGGGGCCGGGTTAATGCTGGCAGGCATGACCGGCTTCTGCGGAATGGCGCGACTACTGGAAAAAATGCCCTGGAATACCCGTACTCATTAAGCGGTACCTTCACCACGCGTCGGTAAGTGTGTAGTAGACTGAAGGCGGGTTTATAGCATTGTTCAACAGGAGGGCGTGATATTCACACCAGGCGATTTTGTACAGCCCCGAATGGGGGGGCCGAAACTGAAAGTGATTGAAGTCAACGAGGATCATATTGTCGCGGTACAGGCCAGCAATGAGCAGGGCGAAAAATTGATCCTCAAAGCGGAAGATGTCACCCCCTATTGCGAAGAGGGCGATTTTGGCGTGTGCTGATTTATCAGAATGAGCATGGCGCAACGTTCCCTGAGTCCCGGTTAATAGAGACAGGAAACGAAGCGCCATCCGTTAAAGGTTATCCGTGATTAGATTAAGAAATCATCCAGAGATTTCCCCGCCGCCAGCGCCTGGGCAATCGGTTTAGGCGTACGACCTTGTCCGGTCCAGGTTTTTTCTTCGCCATTGAAATCAGTAAAACGATATTTTGCCGGACGCGGCTGGCGCTTTTTAGCAGAACGCGGCATTGCTGAATCCATGGCAAATAACTCTTCCGGGTTAATACCGTCTGCTTTCATCAGCTCCAGAAAGGCATTAATTTTCTCCTGCTTCTCGGCAAGCTGGCGTTGCTGCAATTCTTCTTCTTCGCGTCTTTCTTTAGTGACAACCCTGAATTTTTCGAGCATTTCTTCAAGAACGTCAATGGAGAATTCGCGAGCCATAGCACGCAGCGTGCGGATATTATTTAAGTTCTGTAACATCAAATTCATATCAATAAAAACCTTTTAACGCAGAAAACAAAAAACTATTACAGGCGGTATTGTATGCGATTATTGATTATATTTCCAGATCCTAAAGTTCATACAGATATACTCAGTATAACTCCATTAATTATATTAATCTGTTAACCAGAAGGTTATATTCATTACCCCCTGTGTATTTCAGGTTATTCTGCCTACGGTATATCTGTAGGTTTCCCGTTCAGCTGTTTATACCCTTCATACTTCAAGTTGCTTATGTGTTGGCTACGGATTACCCGGCCCATCCATGGGCCTCGCCCTGACGGGCCGTCGCACGCGACGTTCAAATCTGCTCCCGGCAGATTTGCCGCTCACCCCAGTCACATCGTTATCTATGCTCCTGGTGACTCACTCTCTTGCCGCCTTTAAGCAATTCGAAATCCATAGAATATATAGCGTATTGCGTATCTCAGTAGCCACGGTGACCCTCACGGTGGCTGACCTTATACAGAAGTGAATATTTCATCATAATAAGAGATTAACCATTCAAAAATTATCATCAGAGCTTTATGCTAAAAATCACCCTGCAATAGCTATGATTATGCTGAGAAAAGTAGAACGCGTGCCGTTAGCCGAGAATAGATCGCATCTGACAACATTTGGAATGTGGCTGAAAATCGCCAGAAAAACAATGCATTATAATACATTGATTTAAAAGTAATTAATGACTAACAACAACGAAAATCTCGCCGCGAGCAAAAAACACACAATCGTAGAGTATTTTATCGACAAAAAGCCTATAAATAAAAATATTACACTAGTTGATAGTTATTATATAGGGATATACTCTATGCAAAGACAAAAGTGCTTTATGATTTCACTACCAACCATCACTTCATTCTGATCGATACGCTACAAGGAGCATTAACATGTTCTCTCCACAGTCACGCTTGCGTCATGCCGTAGCAGACACGTTTGCGATGGTTGTTTACTGTTCTGTTGTGAACATGTTGATCGAGATATTCCTCTCCGGAATGAGCTTTGAGCAGTCGCTTTCTTCCAGGCTGGTGGCGATACCTGTCAACATTTTGATTGCATGGCCATACGGCGTTTACCGCGATCTGATTATGCGCGTCGCGCGTAAGGCAAGCCCGGCGGGATGGGCCAAAAACCTGGCGGATGTATTGGCTTATGTCACCTTTCAGTCACCCGTTTATATTATCATCTTGCTGACCGTCGGCGCCGGCTGGCATCAGATAGTGGCCGCCGTGAGTTCAAACATTGTTGTTTCAATGTTAATGGGCGCGGTTTATGGCTACTTCCTGGATTATTGTCGTCGCCTGTTTAAAGTGAGCAGCTATCATCAGGCTAAGGCATAAGTTAACGTCGCGACTGGCATTGCCAGTCGCGCTTTTAGTCGCTTTTTTCGTCGCCAAAAAGCCCGTTCAGATAACGTTCTAACGCTATTCGGGAGCTAAAGCCGTGGGGAATACCGTAATGTTCGTGGGTCTCGCCGCCTAAATAGAGCGGAAAATTTTGGTAGTGATCGCAGGTTTTAATATCCGAAGCCGGGTCAGCCAGTGATGAGCTACGGTCTTTTAATCTGGGGTGAATGATCAGCGCGGTACGCCCCATACGCGCCTCGCGGTTAACATAAACATAATTCTCGCCGCGTCGATAACCATACGTCTTATTCGTCACCACATCGACGGTAAACCCTGCCTTTTCCAGTACCCGCGCCACCTCGTCAGGTCGTAAATACATATTTTATCCTCATTCTCTTTTACTGCGGGCTTACCTTACCCGATAGCGCGTTATCAACGCTTTCAGAAAAGTCCAGAAACGCATGATATCGCCGTAACAAGCCTCAGCAGGTAAAAATATGAACTACACTGAAAGCTACATCGAAATCAATGGAGGATCATATGCTTAACAAACCGAACCGAAACGACGTCGATGATGGTGTTCAGGATATTCAGAATGATGTCAATCGATTAGCCGACAGTCTGGAAGATGTCCTTAAATCCTGGGGAAGCGATGCGAAAGACGAAGCCGAGGCTGCGCGACGTAAAGCACAGGCGTTGTTGAAAGAGACCCGGGCGCGGATGCAGGGTCGTACTCGCGTAAAACAAGCCGCCTGTGATGCGATGGGGTGCGCGGATACGTTTGTGCGTGAAAAACCCTGGTGTAGCGTAGGAACCGCCGCAGCGGTAGGGATTTTTATCGGGGCGCTGCTCAGCCTGCGTCGCTAACGACGTGCGCTGCCGGATGGCGACATACTTTATTGGGCCTGCATCATTGCCGCAGGCCCAGGTCGCGCCATTCGGCGAAACGGTTACTGTATCGCCTGTCGAAGCTGCCATGCGACCTGTTTCGCCATGCCAGCGGAAGTAATATTGGTAAATGACAGTAAAATGCCCCCCTTTCCTGATGAAACCACTCGCCAACGGCTTAGCGCCTGTACCGCCAGTCCGGCCTGATTCGCTTTCGCTACCTGCGCTTTATCATCGCCTTCAACCTCAATAACCAATTGAATACCGCCTTTCTGTAATGTCACAACAAATCCCTGTTCCGCCAGCGCCTCTTCAATCCATAACCGTCGCTGAGCATAATGTTGACGCATCTTTTTCAGATGTCGCCAGAAATGGCCATCACGGATAAAATCAGCCAACGTGTGCTGCCATAACAACGGTACGCTACAGGGCATCAGCGACGCCTGCTGGCGGAAATGCTCAATCTGCTTTATCGGTACCACCAGCCAGGCGGTACGTAATGCCGGGAAGAGCGACTTACTGAACGTTCCGGCGTAAATCACTCGCTGCGGGGCATCCAGACTCTTGAGCGGCGGAAGCGGTTTACCGTGATAACGAAATTCGCTGTCGTAGTCATCTTCAATAATCCAGGCCTGCACATTCGCCGCCCATGCCAGAAGTTGCCGTCGGCGAGTTAACGACAGCGCTACCCCCAACGGACTTTGGTGGGCGGGCGTCACCAATGCAAAGCGCCCCTGCGGGCAATCCCGCATCCCCGCCGCGACATTCAGCCCATCGGCATCGACCGGAATCGGCGCCAGCGTAATCCCCTCCTGCGTTATCACCGGGCGAATTAACGGAAAACCGGGATCTTCCACCCACATGCTGTCTCCCGGCACAGACAATGTACGCAGGATCAGCCGCATAGAATCCGCATATCCGGAGGTAATAAATACCTGTTCCGGCAGGCATTCAATGCTACGCGAAACCCGCAGGTAATCGACTATCGCCTGGCGCAAAATCGCCTCGCCGCAGACGTCGCCTAATGCCAGATCGAAGCGCGTCTGCGTGCGCAACCGACGCCCCATCACTCGCGCCCACTTCTCGCGCGGAAAGAGATCCAGCGCCGGTAACCCCATCTGAAAGGGTTTCGGTTCCGGACTTTCTCCGGCAAAAACAGCGGGTATCGGCGGCGCCGTCTCAAACCGTAGAGCGTTGCTCACAAACGTGCCTGCCTGGCCACGTCGCTCCAGCCAGCCCTGCGCCACCAGCTCGCCATAGGCATTTTCCACCGTGGCGCGAGAAACGCCCAGTTCCTGCGCCCACGTCCGGCTGGAAGGCAAACGCGTTCCGGGCGCGAGTTCTCCTTGCTCAATGGCCGTTTTTAACTGACGAGCGATGTGCTGATAGCGCGGCATATGGTCTGCTTTTTCTGTAAAAATATGGCTCTCTTTTACAGACCATTATAGTGCTACAGTGCTCGTCATCAACACGAGGAGACACATGATGACGACGTTACGCCAACCCTATTATGAACTGAGCCCGGAGGTTTACAGCGCTCTGGTGCAGGCGAAAAACGCGCTGGAAAAGAGCACGCTTGACCCCACGCTGATGGAGCTGATTTACCTGCGTGTTTCGCAAATAAATGGTTGTGCATTTTGCCTGGAGATGCACAGTAAAGCGTTGCGTAAGGCTGGCGTAAATCAAGCTAAATTAGATGCGCTGGCAGGATGGCGGGTAAGCCACCATTTCAGCGAGCAAGAGTGCGCGGCGTTAGCCTGGGCGGAATCGGTGACGCACATTGCTGAAACCCACGCCGAAGATAATGTTTACCTGCCGCTGCTCGATCATTTCAGCGCGCGTGAAATCAGCGATCTGACCTTCGCCATCGGTTTAATGAACTGCTTTAACCGTCTGGCGATCGGTATGCGAATGTGACGCATTGTTGCCGGATGGTGCTGATGTCAGCCAACTCTGTTATGCGTGAACCTGCAGGCCGGATCGGGTGTTCACGCCGCCATCCGGCAAAAATTAGCCATGCCGCCCCTACCCCGCTGCGTTCATCAGCGACGTTAAAACCAATCGAAAATTCCCATATCTTGTATGGTTGAATCTTAATTCAACTACATCTAGTATTTCCTGTATCAACATCCGACAATCCGACGCGTTTCATCGCGCCGTTTTCTCATTTTAAATGGAAATACGAATCATGAGCATTACTATTTACACTCGCAATAACTGTGTTCAGTGCCACGCCACAAAGCGGGCGATGGAAAGCCGTGGATTTGAATTTGAGATGGTGAACGTCGATCTGGTGCCGGATGCAGCGGATACGCTCCGGGCGCAAGGATTTCGTCAATTACCGGTGGTGATGGCGGGCGATTTGAGCTGGTCTGGCTTCCGCCCGGACATGATTAACCGTCTGCACCCGACACCCCACGCGGCAAACGCATGAGCGCGCTCGTCTACTTCTCCAGCAGCTCTGAAAATACGCACCGTTTTATGCAGCGTCTGGGGCTGCCTGCCACGCGTATTCCGCTCAATGAACGGGAGCGAATTCAGGTAGACGAACCGTACATTCTGGTTGTGCCGTCATACGGCGGCGGCGGGATGGCCGGTGCGGTGCCGCGACAGGTGATCCGCTTTTTAAATGATGAACACAACCGGGCGCGCATTCGCGGCGTTATCGCCTCCGGTAATCGCAATTTCGGCGATGCCTGGGGATGCGCTGGCGATGTGATAGCACAAAAATGCGGCGTTCCCTGGCTGTACCGCTTTGAGCTCATGGGCACACAACGCGACATCGATAACGTCCGAAAAGGAGTAAATGAATTTTGGCAACAACTATCCCGGAGCGCGTAATGCAGGAAACCATGGATTACCACGCCCTGAACGCGATGCTGAATCTTTATGATAAAGCAGGCCATATTCAGTTCGACAAGGACCAGCAGGCGATCGACGCCTTCTTTGCCGCCCACGTCCGCCCGCATTCCGTGACGTTTGCCAGCCAGCATGAACGTCTGGAGACGCTGGTTCGGGAAGGGTATTACGATGACGCTGTCCTCGCGCGTTACGACCGCGCCTTCGTCCTCCGCCTGTTCGAGCACGCCCACGCCAGCGGCTTTCGCTTCCAGACGTTTCTTGGCGCCTGGAAGTTCTATACCAGTTACACGCTGAAAACCTTCGACGGCAAACGTTATCTGGAACACTTTGAAGATCGGGTGACAATGGTGGCGTTGACGCTGGCGCAGGGTGACGAAACGCTGGCCACCCAACTGACCGATGAAATGCTTTCTGGTCGCTTTCAGCCTGCTACCCCGACTTTTTTAAATTGCGGTAAACAGCAGCGTGGGGAACTGGTCTCCTGCTTCCTGCTCCGTATCGAAGACAATATGGAGTCGATCGGGCGAGCGGTGAATTCGGCGCTGCAACTCTCCAAACGCGGCGGCGGCGTCGCGTTTTTACTCTCCAATCTGCGCGAGGCGGGCGCGCCGATCAAACGCATTGAGAATCAGTCTTCCGGCGTGATCCCGGTGATGAAAATGCTGGAAGACGCATTTTCGTATGCCAACCAGCTTGGCGCGCGCCAGGGGGCCGGCGCGGTTTATCTCCATGCGCACCACCCGGATATTCTGCGTTTTCTGGATACCAAACGGGAAAATGCTGACGAAAAAATCCGGATCAAAACGCTCTCTCTCGGCGTGGTGATCCCGGATATCACCTTCCGGCTGGCGAAAGAAAACGCGCAAATGGCGCTCTTTTCGCCCTATGACGTACAACGACGCTACGGCAAACCGTTTGGCGATATCGCCATTAGCGAACGGTACGATGAATTAATTGCCGATCCACACGTGCGTAAAACCTATATTAACGCCCGTGACTTTTTTCAAACACTGGCGGAGATTCAGTTCGAATCCGGGTATCCCTACATCATGTTTGAAGATACGGTAAACCGCGCGAATCCCATTGCTGGTCGCATTAATATGAGCAATCTGTGCTCGGAAATTTTACAGGTCAATAGCGCCTCCCGTTACGACGATAACCTTGACTATACCCACATCGGGCATGACATCTCCTGCAATCTCGGCTCGCTGAATATCGCTCACGTCATGGATTCACCGGACATTGGTCGTACCGTAGAAACCGCTATTCGCGGCCTGACGGCGGTGTCGGACATGAGCCATATACGCAGCGTGCCCTCAATAGCCGCCGGTAATGCCGCCTCTCATGCCATCGGTCTGGGCCAGATGAATCTGCATGGCTATCTGGCGAGAGAAGGCATTGCCTACGGTTCGCCGGAGGCGTTGGATTTCACCAATTTCTATTTTTACACCATTACCTGGCATGCCGTGCATACTTCAATGCGGCTGGCCCGCGAACGCGGCAAAACCTTCGCCGGATTTGCGCAGTCGCGCTATGCCAGCGGCGACTATTTTACGCAGTATTTACAGGACGACTGGCAACCGAAAACGGCGAAAGTCAGGGCGCTATTTGCCCGCAGCGGCATTACGCTGCCCACACGAGAAATGTGGCTAAAGCTGCGCGACGATGTGATGCGCTATGGCATCTATAACCAAAATTTGCAGGCGGTGCCGCCGACCGGTTCGATTTCTTACATTAATCATGCGACTTCCAGCATTCATCCGATTGTGGCCAAAATTGAGATTCGCAAAGAGGGCAAAACCGGGCGTGTGTATTACCCCGCGCCGTTTATGACCAATGAAAATCTGGACATGTATCAGGATGCCTACGATATCGGTCCGGAAAAAATTATTGATACCTATGCCGAGGCCACGCGCCACGTCGATCAAGGACTGTCGCTCACCCTGTTTTTCCCCGATACCGCCACGACCCGCGATATCAACAAAGCGCAGATCTATGCCTGGCGAAAAGGTATTAAGTCACTGTATTACATCCGGCTTCGCCAGTTGGCGCTGGAAGGTACTGAAATTGAAGGCTGCGTATCCTGCGCGCTATAAGGAAAGCCATATGAAATTATCTCGTATTAGCGCCATCAACTGGAACAAGATCCAGGACGACAAAGATCTGGAGGTGTGGAACCGGCTGACCAGTAACTTCTGGCTGCCGGAAAAAGTGCCGTTATCGAATGATATTCCGGCCTGGCAGACGCTGAGCGCCGCCGAACAGCAGCTCACCATTCGCGTGTTTACGGGTCTTACGCTGCTTGACACTATCCAGAACATCGCAGGCGCGCCGTCGTTAATGGCAGATGCCATCACGCCGCATGAAGAGGCAGTACTGTCGAACATCAGCTTTATGGAAGCGGTACACGCCCGCTCTTACAGTTCTATTTTTTCCACGCTGTGCCAGACAAAAGAGGTTGATGCCGCCTACGCCTGGAGCGAAGAAAACCCGACGCTACAGCGTAAGGCGCAGATTATTTTGGCTCATTACGTCAGCGATGAACCGCTAAAGAAAAAGATTGCCAGCGTCTTTTTAGAGTCTTTTCTGTTCTATTCCGGCTTCTGGCTACCGATGTATTTCTCCAGCCGCGGTAAGCTCACGAACACTGCCGACCTGATTCGTTTAATCATTCGCGATGAAGCGGTTCACGGTTATTATATTGGCTATAAGTATCAGATAGCGCTACAAAAACTATCGGCAATCGAGCGTGAAGAGTTAAAGCTTTTCGCGCTGGATTTGTTAATGGAACTGTACGACAACGAAATCCGCTACACAGAAGCATTATATGCGGAAACCGGCTGGGTTAACGACGTCAAAGCCTTCTTGTGCTACAACGCCAATAAAGCCTTAATGAACCTGGGTTATGAGGCGTTATTTCCGCCGGAGATGGCAGACGTGAATCCCGCAATCCTTGCCGCGCTCTCGCCGAATGCCGACGAAAACCATGATTTCTTTTCCGGCTCAGGTTCATCTTATGTGATGGGGAAAACAGTCGAAACCGAAGACGAAGACTGGAATTTTTAATCTTACGGGCATGGGAAATAACGTTACATTTTCCATGCCTTTATTTCAAGCAATACCGTGTTAAATCGCGCAAATATTACAACATGTCCTACACTCAATACGAGTGACATTATTCACCTGGATTCCCCCAATTCAGGTGGATTTTTGCTGGTTGTCTCAAAAAATATCTCTCCCTCCCCATTCGCGTTCAGCCCTTATATCATGGGAAATCACAGCCGATAGCACCTCGCAATATTCATGCCAGAAGCAAATTCAGGGTTGTCTCAGATTCTGAGTATGTTAGGGTAGAAAAAGGTAACTATTTCTATCAGGTAACATATCGACATAAGTAAATAACAGGAATCATTCTATTGCATGGCAATTAAATTAGAAGTGAAGAATCTGTATAAAATATTTGGAGAGCATCCGCAGCGTGCCTTCAAATATATTGAAAAGGGACTATCGAAAGAGCAAATACTGGAAAAAACGGGGCTATCGCTTGGCGTTAAAGACGCCAGTCTGGCCATTGAAGAAGGCGAGATATTTGTCATCATGGGATTATCCGGCTCGGGTAAATCCACAATGGTACGCCTTCTCAATCGCCTGATTGAACCCACCCGCGGACAGGTACTGATTGACGGCGTTGATATTGCCAAAATATCAGACGCTGAGCTTCGCGAGGTGCGCAGGAAAAAGATTGCGATGGTCTTCCAGTCATTTGCGCTCATGCCGCATATGACCGTGCTGGATAATACGGCATTCGGTATGGAATTAGCGGGCATCGCGGCGCAAGAGCGTCGCGAAAAAGCGCTGGACGCCTTGCGTCAGGTAGGGCTTGAGAATTACGCTCACGCCTATCCGGATGAACTTTCCGGTGGGATGCGTCAGCGTGTTGGACTTGCCCGCGCGCTGGCAATCAACCCTGATATCTTATTAATGGATGAAGCGTTTTCCGCCCTCGATCCATTAATTCGTACCGAAATGCAGGATGAGCTGGTGAAATTACAGGCGAAACATCAGCGCACCATTGTCTTTATTTCCCACGATCTTGATGAGGCTATGCGTATTGGCGACAGGATTGCCATTATGCAAAATGGCGAGGTCGTACAGGTTGGTACGCCGGATGAGATCCTGAATAATCCGGCAAATGATTATGTCCGCACGTTCTTCCGTGGCGTGGATATTAGTCAGGTCTTTAGCGCCAAAGATATTGCCCGTCGCAGTCCGGTCGGCTTAATTCGTAAAACGCCAGGTTTCGGTCCCCGTTCGGCACTGAAATTATTACAGGACGAAGACCGTGAATATGGTTACGTCATTGAGCGTGGCAATAAATTCGTGGGCGTCGTGTCCATCGACTCATTAAAAGCGGCATTAAGCCAGGCGCAAGGGATTGAAGCGGCGCTTATCGACGACCCTTTAGTCGTTGATGCGCAAACCCCACTCAGCGAGTTGCTCTCTCACGTCGGTCAGGCGCCCTGCGCGGTGCCGGTTGTCGATGAAGAACACCAGTATGTTGGCATTATTTCAAAACGTATGTTGCTACAGGCTTTAGATCGCGAGGGGGGTAACAATGGCTGATCAAACGAATCCGTGGGATACCGCACAGGTGGCCGATACTACGACGCAAACGGCTGATGCCTGGGGAACACCGGCAGGCGTAGCCACGGACGGCGGCAGTACCGACTGGTTGAACAGCGCGCCCGCGCCAGCCCCTGAACACTTTTCTCTTCTGGACCCGTTCCATAAGACGCTGATCCCGCTGGATAGCTGGGTCACAGAGGGAATCGACTGGGTCGTCACCCATTTCCGTCCCCTTTTTCAGGGGATTCGTGTGCCGGTGGATTACATTCTTAACGGCTTTCAGCAACTGCTGCTGGGAATGCCCGCCCCTGTGGCGATTATTCTCTTTGCGCTGATTGCCTGGCAGGTTTCCGGCGTGGGCATGGGGATCGCGGCGCTGATATCGCTGATCGCCATCGGCGCGATCGGTGCCTGGTCGCAGGCGATGATTACCCTGGCGCTGGTGCTGACCGCCCTGTTGTTCTGCGTCGTGATCGGATTACCGATGGGAATCTGGCTGGCGCGCAGCCCGCGTGCGGCCAAAATAGTTCGTCCGCTGCTGGATGCGATGCAGACCACGCCCGCGTTTGTCTATCTGGTGCCGATTGTCATGTTATTCGGCATCGGTAACGTGCCGGGCGTGGTGGTGACGATTATTTTTGCTCTACCGCCGATTATACGCCTGACGATCCTGGGCATTAACCAGGTGCCTGCCGACTTAATTGAAGCGTCGCGCTCGTTCGGCGCCAGCCCGCGCCAAATGTTGTTCAAAGTGCAGCTACCGCTGGCGATGCCCACCATTATGGCAGGTGTTAATCAGACGCTGATGCTGGCTCTCTCGATGGTCGTCATCGCCTCGATGATTGCGGTCGGTGGGCTTGGCCAGATGGTACTACGCGGTATTGGTCGTCTTGATATGGGGCTGGCAACCGTCGGCGGCGTCGGCATTGTGATTCTCGCCATCATTCTGGACCGTCTGACGCAGGCCGTCGGGCGCGACTCGCGTAGCCGCGGTAACCGTCGCTGGTATACCACCGGTCCTGTTGGGCTAATCACCCGCCCTTTCGTTAAGTAACTCTCCTGACGCCCGGTGACGCTGCGCTTACCGGGCTTACAACTCCCTACCATAATTAAAGGAACAACGATGCGACATACTGTGATATTTGCCTCAGCGTTTGCCACCCTTGTCACCGCCAGCGCTTTCGCTGCCGACCTGCCTGGCAAAGGCATTACCGTCCAACCTATCCAAAGCACTATTTCTGAAGAGTCCTTCCAGACGTTACTGGTCAGCCGGGCGCTGGAAAAGTTGGGTTATACCGTAAATAAGCCGAGTGAAGTCGATTACAACGTAGGCTATACCTCCATCGCCTCTGGCGATGCGACGTTTACCGCCGTGAACTGGCAGCCGCTGCATGATGATATGTATGCCGCAGCAGGCGGAGACAAAAAGTTTTACCGCGAGGGTGTCTTCGTCTCCGGCGCTGCGCAGGGCTATCTGATCGATAAAAAAACCGCCGAGCAGTACAACATCACCAATATCGCTCAGCTAAAAGATCCGAAAATCGCCAAAATCTTCGATACCAATGGCGACGGAAAAGCGGACATGATGGGCTGCTCGCCGGGCTGGGGCTGCGAAGCCGTGATCAATCACCAGAATAAAGCGTTTGATCTGCAAAAAACCGTTGAGGTCAGCCACGGTAACTATGCGGCGATGATGGCTGATACCATTACCCGTTTTAAAGAAGGCAAGCCGGTGCTGTATTACACCTGGACCCCGTACTGGGTGAGCGACGTAATGAAGCCGGGTAAAGATGTCGTCTGGCTACAGGTGCCGTTCTCCTCCCTGCCGGGCGAACAGAAAAATATTGATACTAAACTGCCGAACGGCGCGAACTATGGGTTCCCGGTTAATACCATGCATATTGTCGCCAATAAGGCATGGGCGGAGAAAAACCCGGCGGCGGCGAAACTGTTCGCCATCATGAAGCTGCCGCTGGCGGATATCAACGCGCAGAACGCCATGATGCATGCCGGTAAATCGTCTGAAGCCGATGTTCAGGGCCATGTGGACGGCTGGATCAACGCCCACCAGCAGCAGTTTGACGGCTGGGTGAAAGAAGCGCTGGCCGCGCAGAAATAAGATCGTTTTTTATGCCGGATAAGGCGCAGTTCATGCGCCGCTATCCGGCCAACGCAATCTCTCCTCAAAGCGCACGATTCATCACGTCACCGTTCCCCTTTATTCATCAACATCCGCTATGATTGTTTTCCCAGGAAATAATTATCTGAATCACGATTACCATCATGACGAAACCCACTCATGGGCTTAGCCCGGCGCTGATCGTTTTAATGTCTGTCGCCACGGGTCTGGCGGTCGCCAGCAACTACTACGCCCAGCCGCTGCTTGATACCATCGCGCATCACTTTTCGCTTTCCGCCAGCTCCGCAGGGTTTATCGTTACCGCCGCGCAGTTGGGCTATGCCGCTGGCCTGTTGTTTCTGGTGCCGCTCGGCGACATGTTTGAACGCCGAACGCTGATTGTCTCCATGACGTTGCTGGCGGCTGGCGGAATGCTGATCACCGCCAGCAGTCAGTCGCTTAGCATGATGATACTCGGAACGGCCTTAACCGGACTGTTCTCCGTGGTGGCGCAGATTCTGGTTCCGCTGGCCGCCACGCTTGCGACGCCCGCCACCCGCGGTAAAGTGGTCGGCACCATTATGAGCGGCCTGTTGCTGGGGATCCTGCTGGCGCGAACGGTCGCCGGACTGCTGGCAAACCTCGGCGGTTGGCGCACCGTATTTTGGGTAGCGTCGGCGCTGATGGCGCTGATGGCCGTCGCGTTGTGGCGCGGACTGCCAAAACTCAAATCCGACACCCATCTTAACTACCCGCAACTGTTGGGTTCTGTATTCAGCCTGTTTATTCACGATAAGCTGCTGCGTACCCGCGCGCTGCTGGGCTGTCTGACCTTTGCTAATTTCAGCATCCTCTGGACGTCAATGGCCTTTTTGCTCGCCGCGCCGCCGTTTGGCTACTCCGAGGGAATGATTGGCCTGTTTGGCCTGGCGGGGGCCGCCGGCGCTTTAGGCGCGCGTCCGGCGGGCGGATTTGCCGATAAAGGTAAATCTCACCTCACCACCACGTTCGGCTTACTGCTGCTGTTACTCTCCTGGTTGGCTATCTGGCTTGGGCACACCTCGGTACTGGCGCTGATTATTGGCATTCTGGTACTGGACCTCACCGTTCAGGGGGTACATATCACCAATCAGACGGTCATCTATCGTTTGCATCCGGGTGCGCGTAACCGGCTCACCGCCGGCTATATGACCAGCTACTTTATCGGTGGCGCCGCGGGGTCGCTGATTTCCGCCTCCGCCTGGCAACATGCTGGCTGGGCCGGCGTTTGTCTGTCGGGTGTCACGGTAGCCTTACTTAATTTACTGGTCTGGTGGCGAGGTTTTCACCGACAGGAAGCCGTAAATTAAGCGGATAGTGAGCGTTTACCTTTGTTTAAGCTCCTTAGGGTGTTAAGGAGCTCCCCAGTCTGTTAAGGTTATGCTATTCATTTATCATGGTTATTTTTATACCGGTGAAGAATAATATAATTCTATGGAAAGCCCTGCATCCCCATCTGCTCCCAGGCCAATAGCGCCCGTTCAAGGATTCGAAGGTCGTTCACCGATAGCTATCCGTGATATTCCGGTGGCTTTTGCATCGGGTTGTAAGGCCGTTTACCCGGCTTTCGCCCCTCCCGCTTATCGTTCTCTCCTGATTTTTTCATGCAGGCACTCACGCTTTTCTCGTCATTCCTGGACTTGCCGCAGGCGGCGCTTTACCGGGCCCAATGTTCCCGCTGGCGTCTCAGTCTGCGTATCATTGGTTGCTTTATAGCCTGAAAGAATGATTTTGTATTAATAATACATTTACTTTATTTGTCACTGTCGTTACTATATCGGCTGAAATTAATGAGGTCATGCCCAAATGGATAGTTCGTTTACGCCCATTGAACAAATGCTAAAATTTCGCGCCAGCCGTCACGAAGACTTTCCTTACCAGGAAATTCTTTTGACTCGTCTTTGTATGCACATGCAAGGCAAGCTCCTGGAAAACCGCAATAAAATGCTGAAGGCTCAAGGGATTAACGAGACGTTGTTTATGGCGTTGATTACGCTGGAGTCTCAGGAAAACCACAGTATTCAGCCGTCTGAATTAAGCTGCGCGCTGGGTTCATCTCGCACCAATGCGACACGCATTGCAGATGAGCTGGAAAAACGCGGCTGGATTGAGCGTCGTGAGAGCGATAACGACCGCCGTTGCCTGCATCTGCAATTAACGGAGAAAGGCCAGGCATTTTTGCAAGAAGTGCTTCCACCTCAGCATCATTGTCTGCATCAACTCTGGTCATCACTTAGCACTGCCGAAAAAGATCAACTTGAGCACATCACTCGTAAACTCCTGACGCGTCTTGATCAAATGGAGCAGGAAGGCACTGTTCTTGAGGCGCTGCGCTAAAGCGCCGACCCGCTCAAAAATCCAGATTAATAACAGGAAAGCGGACAGGCCGGCACGCGTTACTGCTGGCCTTTCTGACAACAGGTCGGCTCAGCCGATGTGAATAATAAGATCGTGGAGAACAACATGAGCGCAAATGCGGAGATCCAAACCCCGCAGCAACCGGCTAAGAAGAAAGGCAAACGCAAAACAGCGCTGCTACTTCTTACCTTGCTCTTTGTTATTATTGCCGTGGCATATGGAATTTATTGGTTTTTAGTATTGCGTCATATTGAAGAGACAGATGATGCTTACGTGGCAGGGAACCAGGTTCAAATCATGGCGCAGGTGTCAGGCAGCGTGACGAAAGTCTGGGCTGATAACACCGACTTTGTAAAAGAGGGCGATGTTCTGGTCACGCTCGATCAGACTGACGCCAAACAAGCGTTTGAAAAAGCTAAAACGGCGCTGGCCTCCAGCGTGCGTCAGACGCACCAGTTGATGATTAACAGCAAGCAGTTGCAGGCGAATATCGACGTGCAAAAAACCGCCCTGGCGCAAGCGCAAAGCGACCTTAACCGTCGTGTGCCGCTGGGTAACGTCAATCTTATTGGCCGTGAAGAGTTGCAACACGCCCGCGATGCCGTCGCCAGCGCGCAGGCACAGCTGGATGTTGCCATTCAACAGTACAATGCCAACCAGGCAATGATACTCAACAGTAAACTGGAAGATCAGCCCGCGGTTCAACAAGCGGCGACCGAAGTGCGTAACGCCTGGCTGGCGCTGGAGCGTACCCGCATCGTCAGCCCAATGACCGGTTATGTCTCCCGCCGCGCCGTCCAGCCTGGCGCGCAAATCAGCCCCACCACGCCGCTGATGGCCGTGGTGCCTGCAACCGATCTGTGGGTGGACGCTAACTTTAAAGAGACTCAATTAGCGAATATGCGCATTGGGCAGCCAGTGACGGTGATTACTGATATTTATGGCGACGACGTAAAATACACCGGTAAAGTCGTCGGTCTGGATATGGGAACAGGCAGCGCCTTCTCCCTGCTGCCCGCGCAAAATGCGACGGGTAACTGGATTAAAGTGGTTCAACGTCTGCCGGTACGCGTCGAACTGGACGCCCGCCAGTTAGAACAACATCCGCTGCGTATTGGTTTATCGACGCTGGTCACCGTGGATACCGCTAATCGCGACGGTCAGGTACTGGCCAGCCAGGTACGAACGACGCCGGTTGCCGAAAGTAACGCACGCGAAATTAATCTCGCGCCGGTCAATAAACTGATCGACGACATCGTACAGGCTAACGCGGGTTAATCCTGAGGTGCGTGTGATGCAACAGCAAAAACCGCTGGAAGGCGCGCAGCTCGTCATCATGACGATCGCGCTGTCGCTGGCGACATTCATGCAGGTGCTGGACTCCACCATTGCCAACGTGGCGATTCCGACCATCGCCGGGAACCTGGGTTCTTCCCTAAGCCAGGGGACATGGGTTATCACCTCTTTCGGGGTGGCGAACGCTATCTCGATTCCCTTAACCGGCTGGCTGGCGAAACGTTTTGGCGAAGTCAAACTGTTCATGTGGTCGACGGTCGCCTTTGCCGCAGCCTCCTGGGCCTGTGGCGTATCCAGCAGCCTGAATATGCTGATCTTCTTCCGCGTGGTGCAGGGCGTGGTCGCCGGGCCGCTGATTCCGCTCTCGCAAAGCCTGTTGCTGAATAACTATCCGCCTGCAAAGCGCTCCATTGCGCTGGCACTCTGGTCAATGACCGTCATTGTCGCGCCGATTTGCGGCCCGATTCTGGGGGGCTATATCAGTGATAATTACCACTGGGGATGGATTTTCTTCATCAACGTGCCGATTGGCATCGCCGTCGTCCTGATGACGTTACACACGCTGCGCGGACGTGAAACGCATACCGAACGGCGACGTATTGACGCCGTCGGGCTGGCGTTACTGGTGATTGGCATCGGCAGCCTGCAAATTATGCTCGACCGCGGTAAAGAACTGGACTGGTTCTCCTCGCAGGAAATTATCATCCTGACCGTGGTCGCCGTCATCGCCATCAGTTTCCTGATCGTCTGGGAACTGACCGACGATCACCCTATCGTCGATCTTTCTCTTTTTAAATCGCGTAACTTCACTATTGGCTGCTTGTGCATCAGCCTTGCCTATATGCTCTATTTCGGCGCCATTGTTCTACTGCCGCAGCTTTTGCAAGAGGTGTACGGCTATACCGCAACGTGGGCAGGTCTGGCGTCGGCGCCAGTCGGTATTATTCCGGTAATTTTGTCGCCGATTATCGGACGCTTCGCGCATAAACTGGATATGCGCAGGCTGGTCACGTTCAGCTTCATTATGTACGCCGTCTGTTTTTACTGGCGCGCCTGGACGTTCGAACCGGGTATGGATTTCGGCGCTTCCGCATGGCCGCAGTTTATTCAGGGATTTGCCGTCGCCTGCTTCTTCATGCCGCTGACCACCATTACGCTCTCCGGGTTACCGCCCGAACGGCTGGCGGCGGCATCAAGCCTGTCGAACTTCACGCGAACGCTGGCAGGTTCAATTGGCACCTCGATTACCACCACTATGTGGACCGATCGTGAGTCGCTACACCATGCTCAGCTCACGGAGTCGATTACGGCGTATAATCCAAACGCTCAGGCTATGTACGATAAACTGGAAGGCTTAGGGATGACGCACCAACAGGCGTCAGGCTGGATAGCCCAGCAAATCACGAATCAGGGGCTGATTATTTCCGCCAACGAAATCTTCTGGATGTCGGCGGGGATCTTCCTGGTGCTGCTCGGCCTGGTGTGGTTCGCCAAACCGCCCTTCGGTGCGGGCGGCGGCGGCGGCGGCGCGCACTAACTATCTGATAAAAGGGATCTGCGGATCCCTTTTTTAGTAGACCAACAATCAGAAGAAATATTTGAATCTCAGACGCCCGCCGTAACGCGCATCTTCACTGTTATCGCCATTATTCGGATTGGCCTCTACCCATGAAGCATAGGCACCGAGGTAGATGTTAAAGTTTTTCATATCCATCACGTTGGGGAATAAATATGAGGCATGAATAGTGTGAATGTCATAATTGCCGGGATCGGTGATCCAGCAATCGTCCTCACAAACGGCATCGATATTAGTAGCATTGAAGGCTTCGATTTTGTTATGCGCATAGATATAACCCAGTTCAAATCGATGCCACAGCGCATTCACCCCAGCGGTAAAATCTGTCTCATCGGTCGCATCCATATAGGCGGTATTCAGGTTAATCACTGCGCCATCTTCCGGGTCAGTTTTTTGACCATTCCAGGTCATGGTAAAACCATAGCCCGTACGATCTGACTGATCGATCCACTTCCCATTCTCATAGTAGCCATAGGCGTTGTTAACGACGTTACTTTCCATCGCTATCGCCGTTGAAAAACGCCCGTTTTGCCAGGCGATAACCGGACGGACGTAAGCCACATTTTTATCGTTGCTTAAATCCATTCCGTGGTACTGCTTCTCGGTATATAACGTACTGCCATTTTCCAGCAATGTGTTAACTTCGAAATACCAGTTGTCGATGGTTTTACTCAGCAGGAAGTTACCCCCACTGTCGCTACGTCCCCGTCCTTCTTTCATCATATAGATATAGCCGTAACCGTCACTGTAAAGATCGTTCGCTGTATTCCCCGAATATTCAATAAACGTATCCTGATTCAGCGGGAACATATCGTAGGCTTCAAAACGACCAACCTTAATTTTCCAGTCATTCTCACGACCAAAGAAGAAAACGGCATCATCAAGGTTCATTTTTCCGGTCAGGTCCGCCAGAGGCTGTACAGAGAACCCGGCAAAATTACCGTTGTCCAGCCGCTGGTAGCCATCAAAGCCCAGTAACAGGCGTCCGTTAATATCCCAGCGTTCATTGGTTCCTGATGCCCAATCTTTATTTGCTGACGTTCTCATCGAGGTCAGGCTACCGGAACGGCTTGCCGCATCCATATTAAATTCGACATCGCCATAGAACTTAATATCGCTGAATCCGGATAAGGTCAGCTTCGGCGGCGTTTTACCTGCTGCTATGGGCTCGGCGGACTGGACATTCACCGTCGGCGTAGCGGCGACCTGCTGCTGTTTCAGCGAGCGAATTTGCGCCTCGGCATCGGATGCCCGTTTTTCAGCATTAACAACACGTTGCTCCAGTTCAGCCAGACGCTGCTCAATAGTGATATTATTCGCTGCCCAAAGGTTATGAGAAAAGCAAGCACCGATCATCAGCGCCAAATATTTAGCCTTCATTTTTTATCCCTTAAGTTTGATGTATACCAGATAAGATTTGCTAAAAACCCCATCGACCGGCTATTAGTAGAGTCTTGTTATTACCTGGATATCTGGCGCATTCCATTATGTTTTTCTATTAATTATTTATGATTTTTAGTTTATGTGATCAATACACTCTGGCATCGTGAGTTATCCGCCTTTTCTGTTTGCCAGATCACATTTTATTATTTAACAGGCCAGGCATTACTTAATTTAAAACGTATTCTCGCCGCAAATATAATAAACGCAAATTATATTAAGCAATAAAAAACCCCGGCCATAAACCGGGGTTAATTTAAATACTGGAACCGCTTACCAATAAGACTAAATATGCAGTTCCTGCAGTTTTTCTTTCGGTAGCGCCAGCTCTTTATTGCTGTTCACGCGTACATCACGCTCCAGAATATGACGGGCAATGTCCTGCGCTTCACTGAGCGAGTGCATCTGATACGTACCGCACTGGTAAACGTTCAGCTCCGGGATCTGGTTTTGATCCTGCACTTTCAGCACATCCGCCATCGCCGCTTTCCACGCGTCGGCAACACGCTGCTCGTCCGGCGTGCCAATCAGGCTCATGTAGAAACCGGTACGGCAGCCCATCGGCGAGATATCGATAATCTCAACGCCGTTACCGTTGAGGTGGTCGCGCATAAAGCCAGCAAACAGATGCTCAAGCGTATGAATCCCTTTTTCCGGCATCACTTCTTTGTTCGGAATGCAAAAACGCAGATCAAACACGGTGATTGCGTCGCCATGCGGGGTGTTCATCGTTTTTGCAACCCGGACCGCCGGCGCTTGCATCCGGGTATGATCGACTGCGAAGCTATCTAATAATGGCATTTAGTCACCTCCGATAATTTTTTAAAAATAAACTGAACTCTTTGTTCCGGGGCGAGTCTGAGTATATGAAAGACGCGCATTTGTTATCATCATCCCTGTTTTCAGCGATGAAATTTTGGCCACTCCGTGAGTGGCCTTTTTCTTTTGGGTCAGGCGTGTTTCGCAAGCCACGCGGCAAACGGCTCGGTATCCGCCGCCTCAATCTCCTGCTGACGACGTACTGAAGCGTCACGTTCAGCAATAAACTCTTCTTCCTGTAAAATCTCCAGCGGCTCTTCGCGTAACAGATTACGGTAAGCCTCACCGAACGCTTTCCCGGTGCCGCCAATGCCTTCATCAATCATAGACCGTAGGATCCGGGCGGAGAATGTCAGTTCAGGATTATCAAAGCAGGCGACCAACTCATCACACACCTTTTGATACTCCTCTCCCCCGTGGATACTGTCCAGCGTTTGCGCCACGCGTTTCAGATCGCGGAAGAGATCTTTTCCTACTTTGGGCAGCGGGAACTGCGCAGTTTCACAGCCAATGCCTAACGTCAGGCCCGGCTTACGCCCTTCCAGAATAACGCGATTCCAGTTTGTACGCGTACATAACAGCTCATCGCTACTCATTTCCGGCGCATCGGCCAATACGCACCAGACCATAAACAGATCGAGGAAGCGCACCTGTTGCTCGTCTACGCCGATCGGTGAGAACGGGTTAATATCGAGAGAACGAACTTCAATATACTCAATACCACCACGCAGAAGCGCGTCAGAAGGCGATTCGCCGCTGCGCGTCACGCGCTTGGGACGAATGGGCGCGTACAGCTCATTTTCAATTTGCAGAACGTTGCTGTTAATCTGTAGCCGCTTACCGTCTTTTTCCACACCAATCCGCGCGTACTCCTCGGAAGGGGTTTTAATCGCGCGCTTCAGACCTGCCACATACTCATGCAAATCGTTAAACGTAATTCCGAGATTGCTTTGCGACTTATTGGTATAACCCAAATCGCTCAGACGTAGCGACGTCGCGTACGGCAGGTAGTACATGCCGCAGTCCGTTTTTTCAAACGGTAATGTGGTTGGCTTTCCTTGCAGGAAAGAGGAACAAATGGCCGGAGACGCGCCAAACAGATAGGGGATGACCCAGCCAAAACGGTAATAGTTGCGAATCAGACGAAAATAGCCGGCAGAAATTTTTTCTTTTGCCGCTTCGCCTTCCGTAACGCCGCATTTCGCCTGCCAGAACGCCATCGGTAATGAAAAATTGTAATGTACGCCGGAGATGGTTTGCATCAAGGCGCCATAACGATTTTTCAGCCCTTCGCGATAGAGCGTCTTAAAGCGCCCGGTATTTGATGTGCCGTACTGCGCCAGCTCTATGTCCTGCCCTTCCGCAATATAGCAGGGCATACTTAATGGCCACATCCGCTCATCGCCCAGTTTCCTGGCCGTATACCGATGGAGATCGCGCATAAAAGTGAGCATATGCTGGATATCGCCATCGACTGGCGTAATAAACTCCAGTAGGGCTTCCGCAAAATCCGTGGTAATCCATTTATGGGTCAGCGCTGAACCTAACGCTTCAGGATGACCTGTTGTCGCCAGCGTGCCATCAGCATTGACACGCAGCGTTTCGCGCTCTAACCCGCGCTGTATCCCCTTTAACGCCTGAGGATGTTTTTCCAGCCAGGCCAGAGCCTGTGATACGTCCGGGATCAAATTGACCTCCCGCCTGTCCAAATCGTTTTAATAAGCATAACTGTAATGGCGGCCATACATGCCAAACCTACAATTATTACCACCACATCATGCCCTGAACCGTCGCCGCTGCGAGCGCAACATAGCGCAGCGCCTTACCAAGACACAAAAAAAAGATCGTCCGCCCCCACGGGATGCGCATCCATCCCGCTAACAGGCACAACAAATCACCGATGACCGGCATCCAGCTTAATAATAGTGTGGCTGCGCCATAACGCTTTAGCCAGCCAGTCGCTTTTTCCTGCCAGCGCGACGTTTTGCGCAGCGGAAAGAAACGCCCAAGAATAACGTTAGTTACCCCTCCAAGGCTATTACCCATTGTTGCTGTTAAGACTAAGACCCAGGGATGGCTGACGCCGGAGACCAGCATAGCAACCAAAACCACCTCAGAATTACCGGGTAACAGCGTCGCGCTGAGAAAACTACTGGCAAACAGAGACAGGAGCGACAGTCCGTCACTCACAATAGTCGGACATCCACGGCATCCATTCCCGCCGCCCGCGCCGCCTGTAAACCAAAATCGGCATCTTCAAATACCACGCACTGCGTCGGCATGACGCCCATCCGCTGG
Source organism: Salmonella sp. JXY0409-18 (assembly GCF_020268625.1). NCBI lineage: Bacteria > Pseudomonadati > Pseudomonadota > Gammaproteobacteria > Enterobacterales > Enterobacteriaceae > Salmonella > Salmonella sp. JXY0409-18. The sequence goes on along the minus strand of NZ_CP084216.1, from coordinate 1,049,111 downwards.
GCGCACAGTAGGAAGGTGTCAGGCGCGGGTTTGTGATGCTGTACGTGATCTGCCGCCACAACCGCATCAAAATAACGACGCAGCCCCAGATGCGCTAACAGGGCTTCCGCGATAGCGCTTTCGCTACCGGTACCGACCGACATGGGACGCCGCCCATGCCACGCTTTGACCACCTCAACCAGCGGCAGCGGTTCTACGCAGTCCAGCAGGATGCTTTTTACCGCGTCGGTTTTCTCACGCGCCAGTGACAGGGGATCAAGATCGGCATGGTTAAGCTCAATGATTGACTGGGCGATAAGCCAGGTTGGCGAACCGTTAAGCGCGACCATTGCCTGTTCATCAAAACGAAGACCATAGCGCCCCAAAACCTCACGCCACGCTTTGCGATGCGTGGGTTCGGTATCCAGGAGAGTACCGTCCATATCAAAAATCAAACCAGCATAACGTGCGTACATCGTGTTCTCGCAAACCGAATAACCAGACAGTACTTTATCGCAATTGGTTGATTTTGTCGCTAATAGAGATGAAGAGGTATATTCAGGATAAGGGGAAAAGCGATTGCAGGGCAGTGACGTATCCGGGAGGATTATTCGCCTTATGGGCCGTTGCTGACGCAACGTTATCCTTCTGATGCCAGCGGTGATTACCGCTATCTTATCTGCATCTTCATCGCTGAAAGTATGAAGAATATGGTGCATCCGGGAGGATTCGAACCTCCGACCGCTCGGTTCGTAGCCGAGTACTCTATCCAGCTGAGCTACGGATGCATTGGGAAACTTGCTTTACTGCTGATATTGATACCGCGGTGAAAGCCGTATCAATTAAGAGATGGTGCATCCGGGAGGATTACTCGCCTTACGGCTCGCCCTTCGGGCCGTTGCTGACGCAACGTTATCCTTCCTGGTGCCAGCGGTGATTACCGCTATCTTATCCGTATCTTCATCACTGAAAGTACGGAGAATATGGTGCATCCGGGAGGATTCGAACCTCCGACCGCTCGGTTCGTAGCCGAGTACTCTATCCAGCTGAGCTACGGATGCATCGGAAAACTTGCTTTACTGCCGATATTGATACCGCGGTGAAAGCCGTATCAAGTAAGAGATGGTGCATCCGGGAGGATTCGAACCTCCGACCGCTCGGTTCGTAGCCGAGTACTCTATCCAGCTGAGCTACGGATGCATCGGGAAACTTACTTTACTGCAGATTTTGATACCGCGGGAAAGCCGTATCAAGTAAGAGATGGTGCATCCGGGAGGATTCGAACCTCCGACCGCTCGGTTCGTAGCCGAGTACTCTATCCAGCTGAGCTACGGATGCAAATGGCGGTGAGGCGGGGATTCGAACCCCGGATGCAGCTTTTGACCGCATACTCCCTTAGCAGGGGAGCGCCTTCAGCCTCTCGGCCACCTCACCACACGCCTCTTACGAGTGCTTCGAAGAACTTGTTCTGCTCATCGTCGCTGCGTGGCGCACATATTACTTTCTGGGACTTATAAGTCAAACAATTTTTCCAGAGCTTTTATCGTTTGCACACTTCACGCTCAATTAGTCTGTAAAAAAGCCAAAAAGAGTGTTTTATCAACAGATAATTTGATGACACGCTGGCCGCCAAAAGCGCACCATATCAACAGTGGGGTTGAAAAAAGTCATGAAGGGACAACGAGGGCGAGCGAGAAGAGAGGCTGCGTCTCACCCGAAAAGTGAGACGCGAAAACCTTAGTAACTGGACTGCTGGGATTTTTCAGCCTGGATACGCTGGTAGATCTCTTCACGATGGACAGAAACTTCTTTCGGGGCGTTCACGCCAATACGCACCTGGTTGCCCTTCACCCCTAAAACTGTCACGGTGACCTCATCGCCAATCATGAGGGTCTCACCAACTCGACGAGTCAGAATCAGCATTCTTTGCTCCTTGAAAGATTAAAAGAGTCGGGTCTCTCTGTATCCCGGCATTATCCATCATATAACGCCAAAAAGTAAGCGATGACAAACACCTTAGGTGTAAGCAGTCATGGCATTACATTCTGTTAAACCTAAGTTTAGCCGATATACAAAACTTCAACCTGACTTTATCGTTGTCGATAGCGTTGACGTAAACGCCGCAGCACGGGCTGCGGCGCCAACGAACGCTTATAATTATTGCAATTTTGCGCTGACCCAGCCTTGTACACTGGCTAACGCTGCAGGCAGAGCTGCCGCATCCGTACCACCGGCTTGCGCCATGTCCGGACGACCGCCACCCTTACCGCCTACCTGCTGAGCGACCATACCAATCAATTCCCCTGCTTTAACCCGGTCGGTCACATCCTTCGACACGCCCGCAATCAGAGAAACCTTACCTTCAACAACCGTTGCCAGTACGATAACGGTAGACCCCAGTTGATTTTTCAGATCATCAACCATGGTTCGCAGCATTTTCGGCTCAATACTAGCAAGCTCGCTGACCAGGAGCTTCACGCCGTTGAGATCGACCGCTTTACTGGAAAGATTTGCACTCTCCTGCGCTGCGGCCTGGTCCTTCAACTGCTGCAACTCTTTTTCCAGCTGACGTGTACGTTCCAGCACGGCACGCACTTTGTCGCCCAGATTCTGGCTGTCGCCCTTCAGCAGATGCGCAATATCGTTTAAGCGATCGCTTTGCGCATGAACGGTGGCCATAGCGCCTTCACCGGTTACCGCCTCAATACGACGAATGCCCGCTGCGGTGCCGGACTCAGAGATAATACGGAATAGACCGATATCACCGGTACGACTGGCGTGAGTACCGCCGCACAGTTCGGTAGAGAAATCGCCCATGCTCAGAACGCGTACACGTTCGTCATATTTCTCGCCAAACAGCGCCATGGCGCCTTTCGCCTTCGCCGCGTCGAGATCCATGATGTTCGTTTCAATCGGCAGGTTGCGGCGAATTTGCGCATTCACCAAATCTTCAACCTGACGAATCTCCGACGGCTTCATCGCTTCATTGTGCGAGAAGTCGAAGCGCAGCACTTTATCGCTAACCAGCGAACCTTTCTGTGCAACGTGTGTCCCAAGCACCTGGCGCAACGCCGCGTGCATCAGGTGCGTGGCGGAGTGGTTCAGACGGATACGTGCGCGGCGCGCTTCATCTACGTCAGCCTGTACCGCATCGCCCACTTTCAGAGCGCCCGCAGACAATTTGCCGATATGACCAATCGCCTGACCATATTTTTGCGTGTCGTCCACAGCGAAAGTAAATCCAGCGCCTTTCAGCTCGCCTTTATCGCCAACCTGACCGCCTGATTCCGCATAGAATGGGGTCTGATCCAGCACGACAACCGCTTCCTGTCCCGCGTTAATCGCTTCAACCGCTTTACCATCGACAAACAGCGCAGTCACTTTGCCGTTCAGTTCCAGATGGTCATAACCTTTAAATTCAGAAGCGCTATCAACGCGGATCATCGCGTTGTAGTCCGCGCCAAAACCGCTAGCTTCGCGCGCGCGACGGCGTTGCTCTTCCATGGCTGCTTCAAAACCGGCTTCGTCGACTTTGATATTGCGCTCACGGCAGACGTCCGCCGTTAAATCGACCGGGAAACCATAAGTATCATACAGACGGAAAGCGGTTTCGCCGTCCAGGGTATCACCCTGCAATTTCGCCAGTTCTTCATCCAGCAGCGCCAGACCGCGCTCCAGCGTACGGGCGAACTGCTCTTCTTCCGTTTTCAGAACCTGCTCGACCTGCGCCTGCTGACGTTTCAACTCTTCGCCTGCGGAGCCCATTACCTCAATCAGCGGCCCAACCAGCTTGTAGAAGAAGGTCTCTTTCGCGCCCAGCATGTTGCCGTGACGCACCGCGCGACGAATAATGCGACGCAGCACATAGCCACGGTTTTCATTCGACGGCAGCACGCCATCGGCAACCAGGAATGCGCAGGAACGGATGTGGTCGGCGATAACGCGCAGCGATTTATTACCCAGATCGGTGGCACCGGTGACTTTCGCTACCGCTTCAATCAACGTGCGGAACAGGTCGATGTCATAGTTAGAGTTAACGTGTTGCAGTACCGCGGCAATACGCTCCAGCCCCATACCGGTATCTACAGACGGTTTCGGCAATGGTTCCATCGTCCCGTCAGCCTGACGGTTGAACTGCATAAAGACGATGTTCCAGATCTCAATATAGCGATCGCCGTCTTCTTCCGGGCTTCCCGGAGGGCCGCCCCAGATGTGGTCGCCATGATCGTAGAAGATTTCGGTGCACGGACCGCAGGGACCGGTGTCGCCCATCTGCCAGAAGTTATCCGATGCGTATGGCGCGCCTTTATTGTCGCCGATACGGATGATACGCTCGCGCGGGATGCCGACTTCTTTTTCCCAGATCTCATAGGCTTCGTCGTCGGTTTCATAGACGGTGACCCATAAACGCTCTTTTGGCAGAGCAAACCAGTTTTCACCGGTCAGTAATTCCCATGCGAACTGAATGGCGTCGTGTTTGAAGTAATCGCCGAAGCTGAAGTTGCCCAGCATTTCGAAGAAAGTATGGTGACGTGCAGTGTATCCGACGTTTTCCAGATCGTTGTGTTTACCCCCCGCGCGTACGCAACGCTGGGAAGTGGTTGCACGGGAATAATTACGTTTATCGAGCCCAAGGAAAACATCCTTGAACTGGTTCATCCCGGCATTGGTAAACAACAGAGTGGGGTCATTGTTAGGCACCAGGGAACTGCTGGCAACTACCTGATGCCCTTTACTATGGAAAAAGTCGAGAAACGCCTGACGGATCTCAGCGGTGCTCTTGCTCATAATTATCCTGAAATCAAGCTACACTTCATCCTTCAGGCCGCCTCTGCGTTGGCTGCGAGTTTCCCGGTCACGCGTTCCCGAGGCTCACTTGCCGCTTTGATGCGGCTTGAATGATTTTGTGTATTTAAGGAATATTCGTCGCAGACGCTGTTCGCCGTTAAGCAACCCGCGTCCAGACGGAAAAAGTGGGAATAAGATAAGTTTTCTTTACCGGGAAGTAAAATCCCGTATGCGCTCAATCTGCAAAATTTCGCCATATTTGCTGGATATCGTCCATCAGATACCCGCGATAGAGCAAAAAGCGCTGTACCTTAACCTTTTCTGAAAAGTTTGAAGGGAGCGGCTCGCCATATTTGCGAATGGCCTGTTCACGTGCCATTTCACTCCAGTCAATTTCACATTCTCGCATTGCTTTTTCAGTCGATTCACGGGAAATGCCTTTCTGATTCAACTCCTGGCGAATACGCGCCGGGCCATAGCCTTTGCGGCTACGACTGGCGATAAAGCGCATCACGAAGCGCTCGTCATCAAGATAGTGATGTTCGTGGCACCAGGCGATCACGCGTTCATAATCGTCTGCCGTCGCATCAATCTCTTCCGGCCCATTTTTGCCCATCACCGGCGCGGAGAGTTTACGCCGTAATTCCTGCTCGCTGTGATCGCGGACAGCAAGAATACGTACCGCACGATCAAGGAGACGAGCATAAGCGGGACGGCGCGATGTGGGTTCACTCATAAAAAACCTTAACAGGGAGAAATGCCAAAAGGGCCGCATAAATGCAGCCCTTGATGGTAATTTAACGTTTTGCTGAATGGCGGCTTCGTTTTGTCCGACCCACCATCACCTGATGATTAAAAATCTTCGTTGGTTTCTGCAACGCCTTCGCTATCGTCAACGGCGAAATCGGGCGTGGCATTCTGATTACTCAACAGTAATTCACGAACCCTTTTCTCGATCTCTTTCGCTGTCGCCGGGTTCTCTTTCAGCCAGGTAGTCGCGTTCGCTTTGCCCTGGCCAATCTTCTCGCCGTTGTAGCTGTACCATGCGCCCGCTTTCTCGATCAGCTTCTCTTTCACGCCCAGATCAACCAGTTCGCCATAGAAGTTGATGCCTTCGCCGTAGAGGATCTGGAACTCGGCCTGCTTAAACGGCGCGGCGATTTTGTTTTTCACCACTTTCACACGCGTTTCGCTACCCACGACATTATCGCCCTCTTTCACCGCGCCAATACGACGGATATCAAGACGAACAGAGGCGTAGAATTTCAGAGCGTTACCGCCGGTGGTGGTTTCCGGGTTGCCGAACATCACGCCAATCTTCATACGGATCTGGTTGATGAAAATCAACAGCGTGTTGGACTGTTTCAGGTTCCCCGCCAGCTTACGCATCGCCTGGCTCATCATACGCGCCGCGAGGCCCATGTGAGAGTCGCCAATTTCGCCTTCGATTTCCGCTTTCGGCGTTAGCGCCGCTACGGAGTCGACCACAATGACGTCCACCGCGCCTGAACGCGCCAGCGCGTCACAGATTTCCAGCGCCTGCTCGCCGGTATCCGGCTGAGAACAGAGCAGGTTATCGATATCGACGCCCAGCTTGCGTGCGTAAACAGGGTCAAGCGCGTGTTCCGCATCGATAAACGCACAGGTTTTACCTTCACGCTGCGCAGCGGCAATCACCTGTAGCGTCAGGGTCGTTTTACCGGAAGATTCCGGCCCGTAAATTTCGACGATACGCCCCATCGGCAGACCGCCCGCACCGAGTGCGATATCCAGTGAAAGCGAACCGGTGGAGATAGTTTCCACATCCATAGAACGGTCTTCACCCAGACGCATGATGGAGCCTTTACCAAATTGCTTTTCAATTTGGCCCAGTGCTGCCGCCAACGCTTTCTGTTTGTTTTCGTCGATAGCCATTATTACTCCTGTCATGCAACTTGGTATTGAACCGGATAGTGAATTCGTACTGTTGAAGCAATTATACTGTATGCTCATACAGTATCAAGTGTTTTGTAGAAATTGTTGCCACAGGGTTTGTAGCGCGTACGTCGTCGCCTGTCGACGCACCGATTCACGGTCGCCGCTGAAGCATTCCCGACGCGTAATCCCTTCTCCACTGACGCTGGCGAAAGCAAACCACACCGTACCAACCGGCTTTTCTTCACTGCCGCCATCCGGCCCGGCAATTCCGCTAATAGCGACAGCAAAATCGGCGCGAGCGGCCTTCAACGCCCCGATCGCCATTTCGACCACTACGGGTTCGCTGACCGCGCCATGCTGCGCCAGAGTCTCTTCACGCACGCCAATCATCTGCGCTTTGGCTTCATTACTATAGGTGACAAAGCCGCGTTCAAACCAGGCGGAGCTTCCGGCGATGTCGGTAATGGCTTTCGCCAGCCAGCCGCCGGTACAGGACTCTGCTGTCGTTACGGTCGCCCCGCGCGCTTTTAACGCCAGCCCGACCTGCTCGCTAAGCCGCATCAGTTCACTGTCAGTCATCATGACCTCTGTCAGTTAGAAATCTTGCCGCACAAGATAGCACTTTCTCACCAGAGATGGGGACGAGCAGTCGATTTTACGAGTCGGATTCCGAAAAAATGCCAGCAGGTTATTTATGCAGAATGAAAGAGGTAACACATGACTAAATAGCAGTACCATGTCGCTAAATTTACACGCACGGAGAGAAAGCAAGGATGTCACTCAAAAAAACGGAAAGCACACAGCACAAACTAAAACAAACCACCCAACTACGGCTGTGGGCCACAATTGGCGGCGTCTGTTCACTTGTCATGGGAGTACTGAATATATTGTCGTCAGGCTATTTTGAACCGTATGATGGCGGTCAAATTATCTTAGGCCTGGGATGTCTGGGATATAGTCTGGCACTATCAAAGAAGATATCCCATTTGCAGGCAGAGAATCAGCCCCAAAAGCCATAATAATAGCGGAGGGGGTGCTCCCCTCCCTAAGCGTAAATTAGCGCACCCGCGCCAGCGCTACCGCCTGGCCCAGCTGCCAAACCGCCATCGCATAATGCGTGCTGTGGTTATATCGGGTAATGGTGTAGAAGTTCGGCAAGCCGTACCAGTACTGGTAGCCCGTACCGATATCCAGACGCAGCAGGCTGGCTTCCTGATGATTGCCCAACGATTGCTGCGGCGTTAAGCCTGCGGCGGCAAGCTGAGAGAGGCTATATTTTGTTTTGAAACCATTCGCCAGCCCAGGCGCCTGACCATTCGCCGGCACCGCAACCGTATCGCCTTTCACCCAACCATGCGCCTTGAAGTAGTTCGCCACGCTGCCGATGGCATCAACCGGGTCCCAAAGGTTGATGTGATTGTCGCCATTGAAATCGACCGCATATTCTTTATAGGAAGATGGCATAAACTGGCCGTAGCCCATCGCGCCCGCAAAGGAACCTTTCAGATTGAGCGGATCGTCTTGCTCATCGCGCGCCATGAGCAGGAAGGTTTCCAGCTCGCCGGAGAAATATTCCGCCCGACGCGGATAGTTAAATGACAGCGTCGCCAGCGCGTCCAGAATCCGCGTTTTCCCCATGATACGTCCCCAGCGGGTTTCCACGCCGATAATCCCCACGATGATTTCCGGCGGTACGCCGTATACCTGCCAGGCGCGGTTCAGCGCGTCTTCATACTGATTCCAGAACGCGACGCCGTTTTGCACGTTATCCGGCGTAATAAATTGTTTGCGGTAGCGCAACCAGGCGCCATTTGGTCCAGCGGGCGGCTGAGTGGTCGGCGCTTGTCTGTCCATCAGACGCAGGACGTAATCCAGTCTTTTAGACTGCGAGAGGATCTCCTGCAGTTGCTGACGGTCGAAACCGTGTTTACTGACCATTTTATCAATGAACTGCTGCGCATTAGGGTTGTTGGCGAAGTCGCCGCCCATTTGCATGACGTTATGCTGCGGCTCAAGCAGGAAGCCGCCGGAAGGCGTGCCCGTCGTCGCTTGAGTCTCGGAAGATTTTGGCTTGCTGCTACAGGCAGCAAGCAATACGCAAAGTGGAAGTAACGCTACATAACGACGCTTGAACATGAGACATCCATTAAACAAATTCAGCCAGGAAGAAGTATGGTAAAGCATCCCCCGCCGCACAAGGAAGCGGCACAAGAGAATAAATCACCTTTCTCCTCTTTTCAGTTTGTATCTGCTCCCCTACCCCACAAACTTTCAACTTAAAATATTTTTCTTTTATTTTGAGATCACAATAACACTTTTGAATCTTTCAACATGATTAAAATGAATAGGAAATTAGCAAGAAAACTAAAAACCCTACAGGAGAGAACAATGATCGAAACCATTACACATGGTGCGGAGTGGTTCATCGGGTTATTCCAGAAAGGCGGAGAGGTGTTTACCGGTATGGTGACAGGTATTCTTCCGCTACTGATAAGCCTGCTGGTTATCATGAATGCGCTCATCAATTTTATCGGCCAGCAGCGTATTGAGCGTTTTGCCCAACGTTGCGCCGGAAATCCGCTATCTCGTTACCTGCTTTTACCGTGTATCGGGACATTTGTTTTTTGTAATCCGATGACCCTGAGTCTGGGACGCTTTATGCCGGAGAAGTACAAGCCGAGCTATTACGCGGCGGCCTCCTATAGCTGTCACTCCATGAACGGTCTGTTTCCGCATATCAATCCCGGCGAACTGTTTGTTTATCTGGGTATCGCCAGCGGACTCACCACGTTAGGGCTTCCTCTCGGCCCGCTCGCAGTGAGCTATCTGCTGGTAGGTCTGGTGACGAACTTCTTCCGCGGTTGGGTAACCGATCTCACCACCGCTATTTTTGAGAAAAAAATGGGGATTCAACTTGAGCAGAAAGTTCATCTGACAGGAGCGGTATCATGACACGGGTTCGTATTGAGAAAGGCGCCGGCGGCTGGGGCGGCCCGCTTGAACTGGACGTTACGCTAGGCAAAAAGATCGTCTATATCACAGCCGGTACGCGCCCGGCGATCGTCGACAAACTGGCGCAACTAACAGGCTGGCAAGCGGTGGACGGCTTTAAAGAAGGCGAACCGCCGGAAGCGGAGATCGGCGCGGCCATTATCGACTGTGGCGGTACGCTGCGCTGCGGTATCTATCCGAAACGCCGGATTCCAACCATTAATATTCACTCGACGGGTAAGTCCGGCCCACTGGCGCAGTATATTGTTGAGGATATTTATGTCTCCGGCGTAAAAGAAGAAAACATTACTCTTGTCGGCGAAACGCCTGCCAGTCCCCAGCCTGCCAAAACGACATTAGGACGTGACTACGACACCAGCAAAAAAATCACCGAGCAGAGCGACGGGCTGCTGGCAAAAGTTGGTATGGGAATGGGCTCCGCCGTGGCGGTACTGTTCCAGTCCGGTCGCGACACCATTGATACGGTTCTGAAAACAATCCTGCCGTTTATGGCGTTCGTTTCGGCGCTGATCGGCATCATTATGGCCTCAGGTCTTGGCGACTGGATCGCCCACGGCCTGGCGCCATTAGCCAGCCATCCACTGGGGCTGGTGACGCTGGCATTGATCTGCTCTTTCCCGCTGCTGTCGCCCTTTCTCGGCCCTGGCGCGGTTATCGCTCAGGTCATTGGCGTCCTGATCGGCGTTCAGATAGGCCTGGGCAATATCCCCCCGCATCTGGCGCTTCCCGCCCTGTTCGCGATTAACGCGCAGGCGGCCTGCGACTTTATCCCGGTCGGCCTGTCACTGGCGGAAGCGAAACAAGACACCGTTCGCGTCGGCGTACCTTCCGTGCTGGTCGGACGCTTCCTGACTGGCGCGCCCACGGTACTTATCGCCTGGTTTGTTTCCGGCTTTATCTATCAATAAGAGGTTCAGACATGAGCGTGATTTATCAAACCACCATCACCCGTATCGGCCAGAGCGCGAAGGAGGCGCTCGGCGAACAGATGCTGATTACGTTTCGGGAAGGCGCGCCGGCGGATATCGAAGAATTTTGCTTCATCCATTGTCATGGCGAACTGACCGGCGCGCTGCAGCCTGGCGCGCGGTGTGAATTGGGCCAACATTGCTATCCGGTCACGGCGGTCGGCAGCGTAGCCGAGCAAAACCTGCGTGAACTGGGGCATATCACTTTGCGCTTCGATGGTCTGCGTGAAGCGGAATTTCCCGGCACCGTACACGTTGCGGGGCCTGTACCGGACGATATCGCGCCGGGCTGTATTTTGACGTTTGTCGCTTAAGGAGAAAAAACATGAATCAAGTTGCCGTTGTCATTGGCGGAGGCCAGACCCTGGGGGCATTCCTTTGCCGTGGGCTTGCAGAAGAAGGATACCGCGTGGCGGTCGTTGATATTCAAAGCGATAAAGCCGCGAATGTCGCCCAGGAAATTAACGCCGATTTTGGCGAAGGTATGGCGTACGGTTTTGGCGCTGACGCTACCAGCGAGCAGAGCGTGCTGGCGCTGTCCCGCGGCGTAGACGAGATTTTCGGGCGCGTCGATCTGCTGGTTTACAGCGCGGGTATCGCCAAAGCGGCGTTTATCAGCGATTTCCAGCTGGGCGATTTTGACCGCTCGCTACAGGTGAATCTGGTGGGCTATTTCCTCTGCGCCCGTGAGTTTTCCCGCCTGATGATCCGCGACGGCATTCAGGGGCGCATTATTCAGATTAACTCTAAATCCGGCAAAGTGGGCAGTAAACACAACTCCGGCTACAGCGCGGCGAAATTCGGCGGCGTGGGGTTAACCCAGTCTCTGGCGCTGGATCTGGCGGAATACGGCATTACCGTACACTCGTTGATGCTCGGCAACCTGTTGAAATCGCCAATGTTCCAGTCACTGCTGCCGCAATACGCTACTAAACTGGGCATTAAGCCCGACGAGGTGGAGCAGTATTACATTGATAAGGTACCGCTCAAACGCGGGTGTGATTATCAGGATGTGCTGAACATGCTGCTATTTTATGCCAGCCCGAAAGCGTCTTATTGCACCGGGCAGTCGATCAACGTAACCGGCGGTCAAGTGATGTTCTGACCGTGAATTGCCGGATGGCGCCGTAGGCCGGATAAGACGGTTACGCCGCCATCAGGCAAAACAACAGGAGCACATTATGGTTTCCACTCTGATTACCGTCGCTGTTATCGCCTGGTGTGCGCAACTGGCGCTGGGCGGCTGGCAGATTTCCCGCTTTAATCGGGCTTTCGATAAACTTAGCCAACAGGGACGGGTCGGCGTCGGACGCTCCGGCGGGCGTTTTAAGCCCCGGGTGGTGGTTGCCGTGGCGCTGGACGAACAGCAGCGGGTGACGGACACTTTATTGATGAAAGGCCTTACGGTATTCGCCAGACCGGTTAAAATTGCCGCAATGCAAGGAAAACATTTGCATGAATTACAGCCTGATGTGATCTTTCCCCATGATTCGCTCGCGCAGAATGCACTATCATTGGCGCTTAAACTGAAACATGGGTAATTTCGTTGTGAATGCGTATAGCTTGCGAAATTATCATTTTGCAACCAATACCCTAAATAATTCGAGTTGCAGGAAGGCGGCGACGCAGTGAATCCCAGGAGCGTACATCAGTACGTGACCGGGGTGAGCGAGGAAAGCCAACGCACATGCAGCGTGAAGTATGACGGGTAAATACATAAGTCAGGGTAATCACGCCTATGAAACCTCGTCAGCGTCAGGCCGCGATTCTGGAGCACCTGCAAAAACAGGGAAAATGCTCGGTTGAAGAACTGGCCCAGTACTTTGACACGACAGGCACCACTATCCGTAAAGATCTGGTCATTCTGGAAAATGCCGGAACCGTCATCCGCACCTATGGCGGCGTGGTGTTGAATAAAGAAGAGTCCGATCCGCCTATTGATCACAAAACGCTTATCAACACCCACAAAAAAGCGCTGATAGCCGCAGCCGCTGTGAAATATATCCATGATGGCGATTCCATTATTCTGGACGCCGGAAGTACCGTGTTACAGATGGTGCCGTTGCTTTCGCGTTTTAGCAACATCACGGTGATGACCAACAGCCTCCATATTGTTAACGCGCTATCGGAACTGGACAACGAACAAACTATCCTGATGCCCGGCGGCACCTTCCGTAAAAAATCGGCGTCGTTTCACGGTCAACTGGCGGAAAACGCCTTTGAGCAATTCAGCTTTGATAAACTTTTCATGGGAACTGACGGTATTGACCTGAACGTCGGTGTGACCACGTTCAATGAGGTTTACACCGTCAGTAACGCAATGTGCAATGCAGCACGCGAGGTGATTCTGATGGCGGACTCCTCAAAATTTGGTCGTAAAAGCCCCAATGTGGTGTGCAGTCTGGAAACCGTCGACAAACTGATCACGGACGCGGGGATCGATCCGGCATTTCGTCAGGCGCTGGAAGCAAAAGGGATTGAAGTAATCATAACCGGAGAAAGCAATGAGTGATGCACTACTAAACGCGGGCCGTCAGACCTTAATGCTGGAGCTACAAGAAGCCAGCCGTCTGCCGGAGCGTCTGGGCGATGATTTTGTCCGCGCCGCCAATATCATTATTCACTGTGAAGGCAAAGTGATCGTTTCCGGTATTGGTAAATCAGGTCATATTGGTAAAAAAATCGCCGCGACGCTTGCCAGTACCGGTACTCCCGCTTTTTTTGTTCATCCGGCGGAAGCACTGCATGGCGATCTGGGGATGATTGAAAGCCGCGACGTGATGTTATTTATCTCCTATTCCGGCGGCGCAAAAGAACTCGACCTCATCATCCCGCGTCTGGAAGATAAATCCGTCGCGCTGCTGGCGATGACCGGTAAACCTCACTCTCCGCTGGGGCGAGCGGCAAAAGCCGTTCTGGATATTTCCGTCGAGCGTGAAGCCTGTCCGATGCATCTGGCGCCGACATCCAGTACCGTCAATACGCTGATGATGGGCGATGCGCTGGCGATGGCGGTCATGCAGGCGCGCGGTTTTAACGAAGAAGATTTCGCCCGTTCGCATCCGGCTGGCGCACTGGGCGCGCGTTTGCTCAATAATGTGCATCACCTGATGCGCCAGGGCGATGCAATACCGCAGGTGATGCTTGCCACCAGCGTGATGGATGCCATGCTGGAACTTAGCCGTACCGGGCTGGGGCTGGTGGCGGTTTGCGATGAGCAACATGTTGTGAAAGGCGTCTTTACCGACGGCGACCTGCGTCGCTGGCTGGTGGGCGGCGGCGCGCTCACCACGCCGGTAAGCGAAGCCATGACGCCCAACGGTATTACGCTCCAGGCGCAAAGCCGCGCCATTGACGCCAAAGAGCTCCTGATGAAGCGCAAAATTACCGCCGCGCCAGTGGTCGATGAAAACGGCAAACTCACCGGCGCCATTAACCTACAGGATTTCTACCAGGCGGGGATTATCTAATCCTTCAGTCCCAGACGCTTCGCCAGCCGATGCAGGTTGGCGACGTCGGTTTCCAGCGCCCGCGCGCTGGCCGCCCAGTTATGATTATTTTGCGCCAGCGCCTGGCGAATCATCTCTCGCTGGAAGTTCTCCGTCGATTCGCGCAAATTGCGGCAGGTCGGCAGCGCCAGAAAGCTTTCCGCAGGCGGCGCGGGTAAAACGTCCTCTGACAAGGCAAAATGCTGCGCCTCCAGTATCACCTCATCCCCTGCCCGGGTCGCTCTCGCCAGTACAACCGCACGGTGAATGGCATGTTCCAGTTCCCGGACGTTGCCCGGCCAGCCATAGTTGAGTAAATGGCGGCGCGCGCCGGGACTCAGCACCACGCGGGACAGCCCCAGCCGCAGTCGGCACTGCTCGCAAAAATAGCCCGCCAACAGCACCACATCATCGCCGCGCTCGCGCAGCGGCGGCACAAAGAGCGGGAAAACGCTCAGGCGATGGAACAGATCGGCGCGAAAACGCCCCGCCAGCACCTCTTCACGCAGGTCACGGTTGGTCGCCGCCAACACCCGCACATCCACGCGCAGGCTACGATCGTCGCCGACGCGCTGAATATCGCCATACTGCAACACGCGAAGTAGCTTGGCCTGTAGCGCCAGCGACAGTTCGCCAATCTCATCCAGAAACAGCGTACCGTTGTCCGCCATTTCGAACTTACCGCTACGATTACTGATAGCCCCGGTAAAAGCCCCTTTTACATGACCAAACAACTCGCTCTCCGCCACGCTTTCCGGCAGCGCGGCGCAGTTGAGATAGACCAGCGGATTGACCGCTCTGGGGGAGCCCTGGTGAATAGCTTTCGCCACCAGCTCTTTACCGGTCCCCGTTTCACCGCCGATCAGCACGTTAAGATCGGAGCCCGCCACAATCTCGATCTCTTTTTTCAACTGTGTCATCGCCGGCGACAGGCCGATCATGTGCGTCTCTTTTATCGGTTCAAACACGCCTGACGACCCCGGCAGCATGTTCTGGCTTTCCAGTTGTTCAATTAACAGCGCATTACTCAATGCCCCGGCGGCCAGCGCGGCGACAAGCCGTAGCTCTTCATCGCTAAATACCTCGAACTGCTCCGGCGTCATAGCATCAAGGGTCAGCGCACCGATGAGGTTCTGTCCGGCAAACAGCGGCAGACCAACACAGGCGTGGACTTTCAGGCTTTCCTGCCCGGGAATTAACCCGTCATACGGATCGGGTAAATCGCTATCAGCCGGAAAACGCACCACGTCCCCCGCGCGGGCGATGGCTTCCAGGCGCGGATGCCCTTCCAGGGTAAAACGTCTGCCGAGGACGTCCTGCGCCAGGCCATCAATCGCCAGTGGAATAAATTGTCGTGATTCATAACGCAACAGCGCCGAGGCGTCGCACGCCAGCACCTGACGCAGCGTAGTAATCAGCCGCTGAAAACGATCCTGATGCCCAATACCGCGTTGTAACTCAATGGCGATGCCCGCCAATACCTCCACGGAAAAACTCATGGTTACCTCATTGTCATTTTGACAACCTATAGTGTCATATTGACAGCATCATTTATAGTCTTTTTGACTACACCAAAAATAAAAAACCAATATAAATTCATATAAATCAATCATATGAAAAGTTGGCACACTACCTGCAATAAGCAAAACAACTTTTTGTAAACGTTGAATGAATTGAGGTGGTTATGTCTATTCTGGTTAAAAATAATATTCATTGGGTTGGCCAACGCGACTGGGAAGTACGTGATTTTCACGGCACTGAATACAAAACGCTGCGTGGCAGCAGCTATAACAGCTATCTCATTCGTGAAGAAAAGAATGTGCTGATCGATACCGTCGATCATAAGTTTAGCCGTGAGTTTGTGCAAAATCTGCGCAGTGAAATCGACCTCGCGGACATCGACTACATCATCATTAACCATGCCGAAGAAGACCATGCAGGCGCGCTGACCGAACTGATGGCGCAGATCCCGGACACGCCTATCTACTGTACCGCCAACGCCATTGACTCTATCAACGGCCATCACCATCACCCGGAATGGAATTTTAAGGTGGTGAAAACCGGCGATACGCTGGATATCGGCAACGGCAAGCAGTTGATCTTCGTGGAAACGCCGATGCTGCACTGGCCGGACAGCATGATGACCTATATGACCGGCGACGCGGTGTTATTCAGCAACGACGCCTTTGGTCAGCACTACTGCGACGAGCGCCTGTTCAATGATGAAGTGGACCAAACTGAACTGTTTGAACAATGCCAGCGCTACTACGCCAATATCCTGACGCCGTTCAGCCGTCTGGTAACGCCAAAAATTACCGAAATCCTCGGCTTCAACCTGCCGGTGGATATGATTGCGACCTCACACGGCGTGGTATGGCGCGACAACCCAACGCAAATCGTGGAGCTGTATCTGAAATGGGCGGCAGATTATCAGGAAGATCGTATCACTATTTTCTACGATACCATGTCGAACAATACTCGCATGATGGCGGATGCCATCGCACAGGGTATCAATGAAGTGGACCCGAACGTGGCGGTCAAAATCTTTAACGTCGCCCGCAGCGATAAAAATGAAATATTGACCAATGTCTTCCGTTCGAAAGGCGTGCTGGTCGGCACTTCTACCATGAACAACGTGATGATGCCGAAAATCGCTGGTCTGGTGGAAGAGATGACCGGCCTGCGCTTTCGCAACAAACGCGCCAGCGCCTTCGGTTCTCATGGCTGGAGCGGCGGCGCGGTGGATCGACTGTCCACGCGCTTACAGGATGCCGGTTTTGAAATGTCCCTGAGTCTGAAAGCAAAATGGCGTCCGGATCTGGATGCGCTGGAGCTGTGCCGTCAGCACGGTCGCGACATCGCGCGTCAGTGGGCGCTTGCTCCGCTGCCGGAAATCACACAGAAAACCACGCCAGCCGAAGAAACCACAACCTGCGCCGCCGCAGACCTCGGCCCTAAAATGCAATGCAGCGTATGCCAGTGGATTTACGACCCTGCGCTGGGCGAGCCGTTGCAGGATGTCGCGCCGGGTACGCCGTGGAGCGACGTGCCAGATAACTTCCTGTGCCCGGAATGTTCATTAGGTAAAGACGTGTTCGACGTACTGGCGACGGAGGCAAAATGAGTCGGGGGATCATCATTATTGGATCGGGCTTCGCCGCCCGCCAGCTCGTCAAAAATATCCGTAAACAAGATGCGCATGTGCCGTTAACCCTGATTGCGGCGGACAGTATGGATGAGTACAACAAGCCCGATCTCAGCCACGTTATCAGCCAGTCGCAGCGCGCCGATGATCTCACCCGCCAGTTAGCGGGGGAATTTGCTGAACAGTTTAATCTGCGACTGTTCCCGCATACCTGGGTTGCTGACATTGATGCCGATGCCCATGTGGTGAAAAGTCAGGATAAGCAGTGGCAGTACGACAAGCTGGTACTGGCGACCGGGGCGACAGCCTTTGTACCGCCGATTACAGGACGTGAGTTAATGCTTACTTTGAATAGCCAGCAGGAGTACCGCGCCTGTGAGACACAACTGCGCGACGCGCAGCGAGTGATGATTGTCGGCGGCGGTCTCATTGGCAGTGAATTAGCGATGGATTTCTGCCGCGCCGGGAAAACGGTAACGTTGATGGATAACGCCGCCAGCCTTCTCGCCTCACTGATGCCACCGGAAGTGAGCAGTCGCTTACAGCATCACCTGACCGATATGGGGGTGCATCTGCTGCTGAAATCGCAGTTGCAAAAACTGGAGAAAACCGAAGCCGGTATCCGCGCTACGCTGGTAAGCCAGCGTAATATTGAGGTCGATGCGGTGATTGCCGCCACCGGCTTACGCCCGGAAACCGCTCTGGCGCGCCGCGCCGGGGTAGCCGTCAACCGCGGCGTCTGCGTGGATAGCTATCTACAGACCAGTCACCCGGATATTTATGCGATCGGCGACTGCGCGGAGATCAACGGTCAGGTGCTGCCCTTCCTGCAACCGATCCAGTTAAGTGCGATGTACCTGGCGAAAAATCTGCTCGGCGGCAACGCGCCGCTGAAGCTACCGGCGATGCTGGTCAAAGTCAAAACGCCGGAACTGCCGCTGCATCTGGCGGGAGAAACTCAGCGCCGTGATTTAAGCTGGCAGATTACCGCAGAATCTGACGGTATGATTGCCAAAGGCATGAGCGGAGAAGGCCAACTACGCGCCTTTGTGGTGAGTGAAGACCGCATGAAAGAGGCCTTTGCACTACTGAAAACGTTGTCCGTATAAGCCTGTGATGCCGGATGGCGCCGCTTCGCGTCTTATCCGGCCCACGAGTGAGCATCTATTTACAGGCCGAATAAGGCGCAGCCGCCATCCGGCGCCCTACACTTCCCTTAACGCTCGCGCTGCGGCAATCACGCCCTGTCCAAACGACAGCCCGCCGTCGCCCGCTGGTAACCGCTGCGGAAATAACAATTTAAAATCAGAAAGATAAAAGGCAAGACGCGCGCGCAGTAAGCGGTTGTGTATCACCCCGCCGCTGAAGACCAGAGTGGTTATCCCCCGCGCCGTAGCCTGCTGGCGCATTAGCGTGGCAAACCCGCACGCCAGCGCATCATGAAAAGCCCAGGCGCGTTGCGCGGGCGTGGCCTGCCAGTTCAACCATTGCCGCCAGAAAACAGCGACGTCCAGTTGAGCGCCGTTAAGCGGCATCGTTACCGGATGCTCAACGTTAGCGCATTGAGAGGCCAGCGCCTCCAGCGCGCAGGCGGCCTCGCCCTCATAGCTAAGCGATGCTGGCGCGCAGCGAAGCGCGGCAGCCACCGCGTCAAACAACCTCCCGCAGGAAGAGGCCAACGGGGCATTGACGCCGCGCTCAATGGCGCGCGCCAGGACACTCCAGTTTTGCTGTTGCAGCCCCGCTGTCTCCGGGTAATCCTGCCAGTCCGGCACAAAGCGCAGGCACTGCGCTAACAGATTACGCCACGGCTGTTTGGCAGCCAGATCGCCTCCCGGCAGCGCCACGGCGGGTAAACCACCTAAATGTTCGCATTCGCGATAATTGACCCGCAAACATTCTCCGCCCCATAGCGCGCCATTCTCACCCATGCCGATACCGTCTACCGTCAGGGCAATCACCTCTCCGCCGTCCAGCGGCCAACCATGCTCGGCCAGGCAAGCCGCCGCATGGGCATGATGGTGTAACACCGTCTCTGTCGGCAGACGCATCTCACTGGCCCACTGACTGGAAACATAGCCCGGATGCGCATCACAGACGATACGCTCTGGCGTAAAATCGTAGATTGACTGGATCAAACGCAATGCCTCGCGCCACTGCGCCTGGATACCGTCATCGCTGAGATCGCCCAAATGTTGGCTGACAACCGCCTGTTCGCCGCGTACCAGACAGAACGTGTTTTTCAGATCCGCGCCCAGACAAAGTATCGGCGGCACATCGCGAAATCCGGGCGGCAACGCAATCGCGTCCGGCACGTATCCCCGCGAACGACGCAGCATTTCGCCGCTGTCGCGCACGACAGAGTCGTCCATGCGCTGAACAATGTCGCGATTGTGCAACAAAAAACCATCGGCAATATCGTGTAAATCGTCCAGCGCCTGTTCGTTGGTGATGGCGGGCGGTTTGCCGCTCAGGTTGCCGGATGTCATCACCAGCGGGTAATTGAGCGCCTGCAACAAGAGATGTTGCAACGGGTTGGCTGGCAGCATCACGCCCACCTCCGTAAGCCCTGGCGCGATGCCCTCACTCAGCGAAGGTACATACTGCTTATCCACCAGTACAATCGGGGCCGCTGGCGTGGTCAGCAGCGAACGCGCCGCGCTCGGCAGCGTTTGCGCCGTGGGCAACATCACCGCCAATGGTTTCGCCGGGCGATGTTTACGCGCCCGCAGCATCGCCACTGCGTTATCGTTGCGCGCATCGCAGGCCAGATGAAAACCACCCAGCCCTTTAACGGCAATAATGCCTCCAGCGTTCAGTTGGGCGACCGCCGCCTGCAAAGCCGCCTCTTTTTCCGCTCGTTCATGTTGGCTCCGCCACTCAAGATGCGGCCCGCATGACGGACAGGCAACGGGCTGGGCATGAAAACGGCGATCGTACGGATCGCGGTATTCGCTGTCGCATTCCGGACACAAGGGAAACGCCGCCATCACCGTAAATGGCCGGTCATAGGGCATAGCGCGAATAATGGTGAAGCGTGGTCCGCAGTGGGTGCAATTGATGAAAGGATAACGGTAGCGCCGCTCGCCAGGGGTATTCATCTCGGCAAGACATGCCGGGCAGGTCGCCGCATCCGGCACGATTTGCGTGTTCATCGAACCGCCTGCGCTCTGACGAATAGCGAAATCCGTCGGTGCGCGCTCCCATATCAACGACGCGTGTTCAACGCTGTCAATGCGCGCCAGCGGCGGGCAATCCTGATAGAGCGCGGCAATAAATTGCGACGGCTCTTCCAGCAGCCGAACGACGACGCCGTCGCCGTCATTACACACGTCGCCGTGTAATCGCAACTGCTGCGCCAGCTGCCAGACAAAAGGACGAAAACCGACGCCCTGTACTTTGCCCCGAATGCGTAGCTGTACGCCGGAAGGTGTGTCTATCGCCATCTTATTTTCCCGCCATCATCGAACCCGGATGCCTGATGGCGCGACGCTTATCAGGCCTACAACCGCACGGACCGTAGACCGGATAAGGCATTGATACCGCCATCCGGCAATGCTTTGTGGCGTATTCTACGCGCAATCGCAGAAATCAGAAAAGCAGCGATGCCGTTGAATCCAGCGCCGCACGACGGCGTTTTTCCGCGCTCAGCTGTTCAAGCTTATTGCGGTCAACGCAGATGAGGGCGTGCGTTGGGCAAGCGGCCATACAGGCTGGACCAGCTTCACGGTGGTGACATAGATCGCACTTGTTGGCTTCGGCTTTTTCGGCACGCACGTTCAGCCCCGCGCCGCTATTGCGAACCACCGGACGTACCACCACGTCCATGGCGCCGTAAGGACATGCCACTACGCAAGTTTTACAGCCAATGCAGCGTTCCTGCATCACATGAACAAAGCCTTTGTCACGGCTGATGGCGCCATTCGGGCAAACGTTGGCGCACGGCGCGTCTTCACACTGGCGACACAGCGTTGCCGTGGAAACGTTCACGCCTTTGATGACATGGATACGAGGTAAAAAGGTTTCAGGGGTCAGCGATGCGCAATCCTGATTTTCCTGATGGGATACGACGCAAGCCACTTCACAGGTACGGCAACCAATGCACTTACTCGCGTCTGCAATGATGAAACGGTTCATCAAATTCTCCAGCAATAACAGATGATGTGCCGATATATACACGAATCGTGCCAATTTTTATTTCATTGTTATTTAAGAATATTATTTCTATTTTCGTGAGCATTTACGTGTCATCGTCACAAGTGTCGATGACACGTAATGTCGCCAGTGGTGGTCAAGATTTACAGTGATAGCCATCCGATTCTGCACCGAAACTGGCATCAATCCTGATTAACGCCCGGCAATACGTTACCGCGTATTAAACAGCGCTGCGTAAGGGAAAGATCGTCCGTTTGCGGATTCCTTCCGGCAATAGGTTTGATAATTAATTTACGGCCAGGATAGTGATTAAAGCGGGTCAGCGCCGGATAACTCAACCGGCCAAACCAGCCGTGTACGCGCTGCCAGCGGGCGTCCTTCACCTGATATAAATTGGTTATCCAGTAGCCTGAGTCAAACTGCATATCCAACAGTTGCGTGCGACCATTGCCCTGTAAATCAAGCAAATCATCGACGCCAGTATCGGTGGCGGTATAAAACCCCCACGGTTCAAAGACGCAGGGGCGGCCATTATTGAGAAAGGTGAAAATGATGTATTGCGCGCTCGGCGCCAGGCCCAACCCAGGATTGCCCAACCAGATAACCAGATCCTGAATGCCGTTACGATCGAGGTCAGCGCGATAAAATTGCGCATTACCCGCCAAATTAATCAGCCTTCCCACCGGGACAACCCACGAATTACCGGCTCTGTCTTTTCCGCTAATCCGCCATTCGTTATCTTTTTTCGGCTCCGGCAGTAGCGTCACGCCACTGACTCCGACCTGGCGAAAATGCCAAGTCTGGTCGGGCGATACAGAATAAGGCAGGGTCAACAGCGGCTTCAGCGCACGCTTTTGCGCATATTCACCGTCGCTCATCGGCAGGTAACCGACAAAATCGGTGGCCAGCGCGCGCACGGCGAGGCAGAGAAATAGCAGTCCGCTCCATACGATAATCTTCACGTCCTTCTTACAACCTTTGCCGGGTAACACAAATTATCCCTAAATATGTGCGCATTTTACGCCTCCGGCGCTTCCAGCGCGGCAAATCCGCCGTTTCCCTGCCATCCTTCCAGGCGCTGATAGACAGTGTTTACCGCGTCCTTAATCGGTTGAGTCATCGGATAATAAAACCCGACGATATCCGGCTGGATACCAAGAAAAATCACCTCGCCGACATCCTCTTTCAGCTGATCGACCAGGTAGTTCAGCGGCATATTGTGGGTGGTCATCATAAACATTTCGGCGATATCATCCGGATCGATAATGCGGATCTCGCCCGGATTAAGCCCCATGTCGGTGGCGTCGACAATCAACAGACGCTGCGGGCGCAGTTCGCGAATCGCCACAATGTCGTTTTCCGGCGCGCTGCCGCCGTCGATGACAACCCAGTTGCCCTTCGGCTGCGCCGCGCACATTTCCGCCAGTAGCGGGCCTGCTCCGTCGTCGCCCATCATGCTGTTGCCGACACAGAGTAAAACGTCAGTCACGAAGCCTCCTCACCATCAGGTAGATGGCGCTTTCCTGATGAATGTCATGCAGCATACTGAGCATCAGTTTGCTCCATTCTTGCTGCTGCGGGGTCTGCGCGGCACGCGCCTCATCAAACGCGCGCGCCAGCATTTGCACATGGTTGAAATCGATGACGATCTCGCCATACTTCGGCACGCCTTCCATTTTACGCCGGGCATCACTACCGGCTTCCAGGGTGGCGATCCACGCCAGATACTCATCCCATGGGCAGGTGAGCGCGGCCTCCAGACAATCGATAACCCCCAGGTGGTGACCAATCGCCAGGCTGTAATAGACAACCTGCTGCGCCTCGGCAGGCGTCGCATCGTTCTCATCAATAAACTTACGGCTCAGTTGACTGAACACCACCTGTTCGCTCATCGGATACGCGCCTCTTCAACAACATGATTGAGATGGGTGACAATTTCGGTTAAACGCGGATCGTTTTCCGCTTCCAGCCAACGCGCCACTTGCTGCTCGCCCTGCCCCAACTGTGTCAGGTAATCATCAGCGATCTGACGACCATAGCGATAACCCGCCAGCCGGCGCGCCGCGCGATCCACCTTCACGCGCAGCGGCTGCACCATATCCGGATGCAGGATCTCTGCGGGCTGATCGTCCAGCTCACCCGGCGCGCGGGCGTGGATTTTCTGCTCCAGCAGGCCAAGCGCCATCGCAAAGCCATACAGCGTGGCGGCAGGCGTTGGCGGGCACCCCGGAATGTAGACATCTACCGGGACGATTTTATCCGTACCTCCCCATACGCAGTACAGATCATGGAAGATGCCGCCGCTGTTGCCGCAGGCGCCGTAAGAGATACAAATTTTCGGGTCCGGCGCCGACTGCCAGGCGCGCAGCGCCGGAGAGCGCATGGCGCGGGTCACCGCGCCGGTAAACAGCAGAATATCGGCATGACGCGGCGACGGTACCACTTTGATGCCGAAACGCTCGGCATCAAACAGCGGCGACAGCGTCGCAAAGATTTCGATTTCACAGCCGTTACAGCCGCCGCAGTCCACGCGGTAAACGTATGCCGAACGCTTAATATTTTTCAGTAGAGACGCCTTCATGCTGGCGATGGATTCATCCACCGTCATCGGTACCGGAATGCCGTTGGCGTCACGCGGGCCTAATAAATTGCTCATTAGCTGACCTCTTTCATATGGCGAGTCAGTTCAATACGGTCGGACGGCACCAGGCATTTCTGACGCTTACAGTCCGGGCAGGTCTCAAAGCTTTCGCGGTGGTTTTCCGCGCGGCTGTCGCCGTTGTGCGCAAGCAGCGCAATGGCGTAGTCAATCTCTTTCTGTACCGCGAAAGGACGATTGCACACGCGGCAGTTGCACAGCGCGAAGCGGGACTGTTGCAGGAAGTCTTCTTTCTTCCACACTGCCAGTTCGTACTCTTGCGACAGTTTAATCGCCGCCGTCGGGCACACCTCTTCGCAGCGACCGCAGAAGATGCAGCGGCCAAGATTGAACTGCCACGCCAGCTCATTGGTCGCGAGATCGGTTTCCACCGTCAGCGCGTTCGACGGGCAGGCATTAACGCAGGCGGCGCAGCCGATGCACTGCTGCGGATTATGTTCCGGCTTGCCGCGGAAGTTTTTATCAACCGCAATCGGCTCCAGCGGATAAGACGAGGTCGCTGTGCCGGTTTTGATAACTTTTTTGATAAAGGTAAACATGGCGATTCCTTATTTCAGCGGCGAGTTTTTACGCTCAATGCTGTAGCGCTCAAGTTCTTTGTACGGCACGACTTTGCTCTTCTTCTTACGCACATCGACCACGGTCATCCGGTCGGTACAGGAGTAGCACGGGTCGAGGCTGCCGATAATCAGCGGCGCGTCGGAGACGGTGTTGCCGCGCAGCATATAGCGCAGCGTCGGCCAGTTGGCGTAGGTCGCCGCACGGCAGCGCCAGCGGTACAGCTTCTGGTTGTCGCCGGTCATGCTCCAGTGGATATCGTCACCACGCGGCGCTTCAGCGAAGCCGAGCGCAAAACGGTGCGGAATATAGGTAAAGCCTTCCACCATCAGCGGGCCGCCCGGCAGATTATCCAGACCGAAATCGATCATATTCAGCGAGGTGTAGACTTCGTTGATACGGACTTTCAGACGAGAAATCACATCGCAGCCCTGCTCGCTATGTACTTCCATCGGCAGCAGACCGTAACCGACAAACGGGTGGTCGGCGCGGGTGTCGCGGGCGTGACCGCTGGCGCGCACCATCGGGCCGACATTACTGAAGTCACGGGCAATTTCCGGGTCCAGACGGCCGATACCCACGGTACGCTGTTCCATATTCGGCGTGCTCAGCAGCATGTCCACCAGCTCCTGCACGTCACGACGCATCTGCTGCGCCAGTTGACGGGTCTGGATCATGTCTTCTTTCAGCAGATCGCGGCGAATCCCGCCGATCAGGTTCAGACCGTAAGTTTTGCGCGCCCCGGTCAGTATTTCCGCCATCTTCATGGAGGTTTCACGCACGCGGAAGAACTGCATAAAGCCGGAGTCAAAGCCGGTAAAGTGGCAGGCCAGGCCGAGGTTGAGCAGATGCGAGTGCAGACGTTCCACTTCCAGCAGAATAGCGCGGATCATTTGCGCACGTTCCGGCACCTGAATGCCCATCGCGTTTTCCACGGAAGTGGTGTAGGCGGTGCTGTGCGCGAAGCCGCAGATACCACACACGCGATCCGACAGGAACGTCACTTCGTTATAACCCATACGGGTTTCCGCCAGTTTTTCCATGCCGCGGTGGACATAGAACAGGCGGTAGTCGGCGTCGATAATGTTTTCGCCATCGACGAACAGACGGAAGTGGCCCGGCTCATCGGAAGTGACATGCAGCGGGCCAATCGGCACCACGTTATTTTTCTTGTCACCCAGCTCGTTAATGAACTCGTAGGTTTCCGCATCGGTGGTCGGCGCCGGGCGCTGACGATAATCCATGCTGTCTTTACGTAGCGGATACAGCTCGTCCGGCCAGTCGTCCGGCAGCACCAGACGGCGCTCGTCCGGCAGACCGACCGGGATTAAACCGTACATGTCGCGTACTTCGCGCTCACCCCACACGGCAGCCGGCACGCGCGGCGTAACGGATGGGAATTCCAGCTTATTGGCATCCACTTCAACGCGGACGGTAATCCAGCACTTCGTGCCCTGCTCCATCGACAGCACGTAATAAACGGCATAGTGGCCGCACAACTGGCGTTCGTCATTACCGAACAGCACCGACAGCCACCCACCCTGCTGGTAGTAAAGAAACTCCACCACTTCCGGCAGATAGTTCACTTTTACCGTAATAGTCAGCTGATCTTTGGTCTGCCAGGCTTCGTCCAGCACGACGCCCGGAAACGCCTGGTGCAGCGCCGCAAGGTATTGTTGACCTAATTTTTCTTCAGACATGCTCAAACTCTCTTAAATCACGCCGCCAGCAAGGAGACGAAGGCTAAAAACGCAAACCCAAAACCGGCCCAGGTCACGCGTGAAGTGGCGCAAAAACGCAGTCGCGCCATGCTGTTTTCAAACAGGGCGATCACCAGTACGCCGACAATCAGCTTGACGACGGCAATCACCAGCGCCAGCAACAGTCCGCCTGCGCTGAAGGTTTCCATCTGTCCCCACGGCAAAAACACGCCGACGAACATTTGCAGCACCACCAGTTGCTTAAGGCTGATGCCCCATTTCAGCACCGCAAAGCCGCTACCGCTGTATTCGGTCAACGGCCCTTCCTGCAACTCCTGCTCCGCTTCCGCCAGGTCGAACGGCAGCTTGCCCATTTCGATAAAGGTGGCGAAGGCGCAGGCGCACAGCGCCAGAATCAGCGGAATACTACGCGCGACAGGCCAGTGATAAATGGTATCGGCGATATTGCTGATATGAGTTGAACCCGCCACCTGCGCGGCGACCCACAGACCCAGCAGCAGAATCGGCTCCACCAGCACGCCGAGCATCGCTTCACGGCTGGCGCCGATCGCAGTGAACGGACTGCCGGTATCCAGGCCTGCAATAGAGAAGAAGAAACGGGCGATGGCGAACAGGTAAATCAGGGTGATTAAATCACCCAGTTGCGGCAACGGAGATCCAACGGTGACGACCGGCAGCGCGGTGGCGATAGTCAGCATCACGCCGACCATCACAAACGGCGTCAGGCGAAAAACCCAGCCGGAATCCGCAGGCGCAATACTCTGACGACCGAGCAGTTTGATAATGTCGCGGTACTCCTGCAACACGCCCGGCCCACGGCGATTGTGTAGACGGGCGCGTGCCACGCGAGTAATACCGGACAGCAATGGCGCAACGGCAAATAGCACCAGCGCCTGAATTAACGGATAAAACACACTCATTTTCAGGCTCCTCGTGAAACCACAATCACCACCAGCACCGCCAGCTCAATCAGCGCCAGACGACGGAATAGCACCGCGGCCGCCGCGTTCTGCCAGCCCGGCACCAGCGATACCGGGTTCAGCCATTTACGCAGTTTAAGTACCGGGGCAAAGGCCTCTTTCACCGGCATGGCGAAACCGTGCGCGGTAATCACCATCGACTGCTCATGGTCGTAGCCGCACACCCAGGCCGCGCCGCGAGAACGCGACGGCAGACGGTTGCCTTTGAACATCGCCATAATGATGAACGGCAGTAGCGGACAGGCGACCAACAGCAGCGTGATCATCGGCTGCGATACGGTGGTGTGCGCGGTTTCCAGCGGCAACGGTACCGCAGTGGAAATCATCGGCAGCAGCCACGGCGCGGCAACCCCGCCCAGTACGCAGCAAATCGCCAATGCCACCACGCTGACGCCCATCAGGATCGGCGCGCAGCTGGCGTTTTCAGCTTCCTTCGTGCGCGGCGCGCCAAGGAACGTCACGCCGTAAACTTTCGCCATACACATCACCGCCAGCGCGCCGGTAATCGCCAGGCCAACCGCCAGCAGCGGTCCTAACAGACGACCAACAAACGCGCCGCTGTTGCCCAGTTTGAAGAAGGACTGGTAAATCACCCACTCGCCGGCAAAGCCGTTCAGCGGCGGCAGCGCGGCCATCGCCATCAGACCGACCAGCATGGCGATAGAAATAACCGGCATCCGTTTACCAATACCGCCCAGTTTTTCGATATCGCGATGGCCGGTACGGAACCAGATGCTGCCCGCGCCCAGAAACAGCACGCTTTTAAACAGGCTATGGTTCAGCAGGTGATAGAGCCCGCCGGTCAGACCCAGCGCGATCAGTACCGGCTGATTGAGAGCAATCCCGGTAACGCCTGCGCCCAGCCCGAGCAAAATGATGCCGATATTTTCCAGCGTGTGATAGGCCAGCAGGCGCTGAATGTTATGCTCCATCAGCGCGTACAGACCGCCGACAAAGGCGGTGATCATCCCAAGCACCAACAGCGCCACGCCCCACCACAGCGGCGCATTGCCGCCAAGCAGAGATAGCGTGAGAATGCCCAGCAGCCCGATTTTCATCACCACGGTCGAGAACAGCGCGGCGGCGGGAGCGCTGGCGTTGGCGTGCGCCTGCGGCACCCAACCGTGTAGCGGGATAATCCCGGCCAGCAGACCAAAACCGATAACGCCGAGCAGCCAGATATCGGAGCCCAGCGGCAGTTGCTGAGCGCGTTGATCCAGCAGCCCCAGATCCAGCGTGCCGTAGCGCTGCCACACCAGCCAGCAGGCGATTGCCAGCAGCAGCGTACCGAGACGGCCCAGCGCAAACCACAGTTTGCCCTCTTTGCTACCGCCGGTGAGGAACACGGCGCAGAGCGCCATGATTTCCGCCATCACCACCATCGTCCCCAGATTACTGGCGACCACGGCGCAGACGGCTGCCGCCATTAGCAGGTTGATTAACAGCCCGTTGGCTTTTACCTGTGGATGGCGATGCCAGTCGATATTGAACAGGCTGACGAACAGACCGCACAGCCCCAGCGTAATCAGCCAGATAGCATTCAGCGGCGTAATTTGCAGCATGTGACCGGTAAACGGCATCACGCCGCTCACCGTAACGGCGCTGGTCAGCGCGGTGAACCCCGCGCCAGCCGTACACAGGCTGCCGACCGCGCCGCCGATACCGGCAATCCAGCCGCTCAGCGCTTTATGAAACGAAAACAGAAACGCCAGAACGGCGGCGGCGGCAAACCACGCGACGCCGCTAGTAATCAGTGAAAGTGAACTCATTATGCATCCCCACTCTGAGCCTGCTGAAACAAGGTGAGATCGCCAAAATCGGTATTAAACGTCAGCTCACGTTTACGTTTGCTGGCGCGGGCGATATCCGTGTTATCCACCAGGTGTAGCGCTTTAGTCGGGCACATCCGCACACAGGCCGGGCCTTGCTCGTCAAAGCTGCACAGGTCGCATTTCACCGCGATAGCGCGTACGCCCGGTACCCAGTCGAGCAACGTACTGACGCGCGCAGGCGCTGGCGGCGCTGGCGGCGCTTTCGGCGTATTGGCGTTCGCCGGAATATGCAGCGGACGGCTGCCGGAAAACTCAATAGCGCCAAACGGACAGGCAATACCGCACAGTTTACAGCTCACGCACAGGCTTTCATTAAGCTGGACAGCGCCGTCAACGCGATTAATCGCGTTAACCGGGCATACCGTGGCGCATGGCGCATCTTCACAGTGGTGACAAAGCTGCGGCGCAGATTCTTTTTCATTCAGCATCACTTTCAGGCGCGGCATTGACTGCAGGCCATGCTGGCGATGCGTCTCTGAACAGGCGGCCTCACAGGTGTGGCAGCCGATACAGAGAGTGGAGTCAGCAATTACAAAACGATTCACCAGGCATTCCTCAGGTGATTGTCATTTTTGACGAAAACATGCCGTTGAAATGTCATTTTCGACACTTATCGACACGCCCATCCCCAAAACATTCATGACATGGCGCAACGCCACATCGCGAATCAAAGCGGGCAACGCCTCAGGCTTATACCGCCGGGCTGTTTCCCTTTACCAATTGACGCAAATTAACCGGCGAGTTGGTTTCTACAGCGGTATAGAGGCTGTCGTAAACGCTGGCGATTTTTTCCAGATAGTGCTCCAGCACCTGCTCGCGATCGCGGTTGTTAACCCGTTCGTCAACCTTGCCGTCGATATCGAGCTGCGCCTGTGCAATCAATTGTTTATCTTCGCCATCTTTGGTTTCAACGTAGTACTCAATGGTGTGGCTGTTAAAACCATCCGCCAACGCGACGTAAATACGAAAGTGCTCAAACAGGACAAAGCAAAGATCCCTTTCCGGCGCGCAGCTCATTGCGTGATGCAGGCGCGCTTTCGAGAGGGTGATCCCCTGAACCAGCGAGTTGCAGTAAATATGCCACTGGTCCTGTAGGCGACGATGCCGTTGCGCGATGTAATCGGCCTTTTCGCTTATTTCCCAAATAGTCATGTCAGGTTACCCGTTTAACAGAGATGCCTGCGTTAAGCATTTTCCATGCCAATTTTTAACTTGTTGTTTTTAATGGCAGACGAGCGCAGTTACTGCCGTTTCGACGCGGTGACGACATGTCATTTCGTCATCGTCGACATTAACCTGCCAGGGGATACAAATATTGGCATAAATATTGCTTTACAGGGGCAACCACTACGGGAGGCGATATGCACGAAATCACCCTCTGCCAACGGGCACTGGAATTGATTGAACAACAGGCTTCAGCATACGGTGCAAAACGTGTGACAGCCGTCTGGATCAAAATTGGCGCATTTTCTTGCGTGGAAACCAGCGCTCTTTCCTTTTGTTTTGATCTGGTATGCCGCGGCACGATAGCAGAAGGTTGTAAACTGCACCTCGAAGAACAGGAAGCCGAATGCTGGTGTGAGCATTGTCAACAATATGTCACGTTGTTAACCCACCGTGTACGTCGTTGTCCGCAATGTCATAGCGATACGCTGCGAATTGTGGCCGATGACGGCTTACAAATTCGGCGCATAGAGATTGATGAAACTGAAGATTAATGCCGGATAGACGCTCGCGTCGCCATCCGGCAGAAAGCCTGTAACAAGAAAAAGATCAGGAGTAAGCGATGTGTACGACTTGCGGTTGCGCTGAAGGCAACCTTTATATAGAAGGCGATGAACATAATCCGCACTCAGCGTTTCGTAGCGCGCCCTTTGCCCCAGCGGCTCGCCCGGCGCTGAATATTACCGGCATTAAAAAGCCTGACTTTGCCCCAAGTCAGACCGCAGAAGGCGATCTGCATTACGGCCACGGCGAAGCCGGAACCCACGCGCCTGGTATGAGTCAGCGGCGGATGCTGGAGGTTGAAATCGACGTGCTGGACAAAAATAATCGTCTGGCTGAGCGCAACCGCGCCCGTTTCGCCGCCCGCCAGCAACTGGTGCTCAACCTGGTGTCCAGCCCCGGATCCGGTAAAACCACCCTGCTGACCGAAACGCTGATGAAATTGAAAGACCGTGTACCGTGCGCGGTGATTGAAGGCGACCAGCAGACAGTGAACGACGCCGCCCGCATCCGTGCTACCGGCACGCCCGCCATTCAGGTCAACACCGGTAAAGGCTGCCATCTTGACGCGCAAATGATCGCCGACGCCGCGCCGCGCCTGCCGCTGGATGACCATGGTATTCTGTTTATCGAAAACGTCGGTAACCTTGTCTGCCCGGCCAGCTTCGATCTGGGCGAAAAGCATAAAGTCGCAGTGCTTTCCGTGACCGAAGGTGAAGATAAGCCGCTGAAATATCCCCATATGTTTGCCGCTGCGTCGCTCATGCTGCTCAATAAAGTCGATCTGCTGCCCTACCTCAATTTTGACGTTGAGAAGTGCATCGCCAGCGCGCGTGAAGTGAACCCGGAGATTGAAATTATCCTGATTTCCGCCACCAGCGGCGAAGGCATGGATCAGTGGCTGGCCTGGCTGGAGGCGCAGCGATGTGCATAGGCGTGCCGGGTCAAATCCGCGCCATTGACGGCAATCAGGCAAAAGTTGACGTCTGCGGCATTCAGCGCGACGTCGATCTCACATTAGTCGGCAGTTGTGATGAAAACGGTCAGCCGCGTCTGGGTCAGTGGGTGCTGGTTCATGTCGGATTCGCCATGAGCGTCATTAACGAAGCGGAAGCGCGCGACACGCTCGACGCGCTACAAAATATGTTTGATGTTGAGCCGGACGTCGGCGCACTGCTGTATGGTGAGGAGAGATAATGCGTTTTGTTGACGAGTACCGTGCGCCGGAACAGGTAATGCAGCTCATTGAACACCTGCGTGAACGCGCCGCCCTTCTTCCTTACACTGCCGAACGTCCGTTGCGCATTATGGAAGTCTGCGGGGGTCATACCCACGCGATTTTTAAATTTGGTCTCGATCAGTTACTGCCCGAAAACGTGGAGTTTATTCACGGCCCCGGTTGTCCGGTCTGCGTGCTGCCGATGGGACGCATCGACAGTTGCGTGGAAATCGCCAGCCATCCGGAGGTGATTTTCTGCACCTTTGGCGATGCCATGCGCGTGCCGGGGAAACAGGGGTCTCTGTTGCAGGCTAAAGCGCGCGGCGCGGATGTGCGTATTGTTTATTCTCCGATGGACGCGCTGAAACTGGCGCAGGATAACCCGACCCGCAAAGTGGTATTTTTCGGGCTGGGCTTTGAAACCACCATGCCGACCACCGCCATCACGCTACAGCAGGCAAAACAGCGTGACGTGCGAAACTTCTACTTTTTCTGCCAGCACATTACGCTGATCCCGACGCTGCGTAGCCTACTGGAGCAGCCGGACAACGGCATTGACGCCTTTCTTGCGCCAGGCCACGTCAGCATGGTCATCGGCACCGAGGCGTACCAGTTTATCGCCGCCGATTTTAATCGCCCGCTGGTGGTGGCTGGATTCGAACCGCTTGATCTACTGCAAGGCGTGGTCATGCTGGTTGAGCAGAAAATAGCGGCCCTAAGCCAGGTTGAAAACCAATACCGTCGCGTGGTGCCGGATGCCGGAAACATGCTGGCGCAGCAGGCCATCGCCGATGTATTCTGCGTTAATGGCGATAGCGAGTGGCGCGGTCTGGGCGTGATTGAATCCTCCGGCGTCCACCTGACGCCAGAGTATCAGCGCTTTGACGCCGAAGCGCATTTCCGCCCAGCGCCGCAGCAGGTCTATGACGATCCGCGCGCCCGCTGCGGCGAAGTGCTGACCGGCAGATGCAAGCCGCATCAGTGCCCGCTATTTGGTAAAACATGTAATCCAGAGACCGCGTTTGGCGCGCTGATGGTCTCTTCCGAAGGCGCATGCGCCGCCTGGTATCAGTATCGTCAGCAGGAGTGTGAAGTTTGAACAATATACAACTCGCCCACGGTAGCGGCGGCCAGGCTATGCAACAGTTGATTAATAGCCTGTTTATGGAGGCCTTTGCCAACCCGTGGCTGGCGGAACAAGAAGATCAGGCGCGTCTGGAGCTGGCGCAACTGACGGCGGAGGGCGACCGTCTGGCGTTTTCTACCGATAGCTATGTGATCGATCCGCTCTTTTTCCCCGGCGGCAATATCGGCAAACTGGCGATTTGCGGTACGGCGAACGACGTTGCGGTGAGCGGCGCGATCCCCCGCTATCTCTCCTGCGGCTTTATCCTTGAAGAAGGGCTGCCGATGGAGACGTTAAAAAGCGTGGTCAATAGCATGGCGGCGACCGCGCGGGAAGCGGGTATCGCCATAGTAACCGGCGACACCAAAGTTGTGCAGCGCGGCGCGGCGGACAAATTATTTATCAACACTGCCGGCATGGGGGCGATTCCCGCCGATATTCACTGGGGCGCGCAAACGCTGAGCGTTGGCGATGTGCTGTTAGTCAGCGGTACGCTTGGCGATCACGGTGCCACTATTCTCAACCTGCGTGAGCAACTGGGACTGGATGGCGAGCTGGCGAGCGACTGCGCAGTATTAACGCCGCTTATTCAGACGCTGCGTCATATTGACGGAGTGAAGGCATTGCGTGACGCCACGCGCGGCGGCGTGAATGCGGTCGCCCATGAGTTTGCGGCGTCCTGCGGTTACGGTATTGAATTGTCCGAATCCGCACTGCCGCTCAAACCTGCCGTGCGCGGCGTCTGCGAGCTGTTGGGGCTGGATGCCCTGAACTTTGCCAACGAAGGAAAACTGGTGATTGCCGTTGAACGGCAGGCCGCAGATCGGGCGTTGGCGGCATTACGCGCGCATCCGCTGGGACGTGATGCAGCGCTGATTGGCGAAGTCGTGGAACGCAAAGGCGTTCGCTTAGCCGGACTCTATGGCGTGAAGCGAACCCTTGATTTGCCACACGCCGAACCATTACCTCGTATATGCTAGCAGCCTGTTGGCAGCATACTGTAGGCCGGATAAGACGCATTTGCGTCGACATCCGGCATTAACGCTGCATTAACGCCTGATGGCGCTTTGCTTATCAGGCCTACGGATTGTGTGACCAGCGAGTTTGCGGTCAGCCATCCGGCAATAACTTACGACTTATACCTATAATTCATTTACCGTTTTCGCACCGTTTTGCGGTATTTTCCTGGAAAAGCAACATGTCGTATACACCCATGAGCGATCTTGGACAGCAAGGCTTGTTCGATATCACTCGTACCTTATTGCAGCAGCCCGATTTGGCGTCGCTCAGTGAAGCGCTTTCGCAACTGGTAAAGCGTTCAGCGCTCGCCGACAGCGCCGGCATTGTGCTATGGCAGGCGCAGTCGCAACGCGCACAATATTATGCGACGCGAGAAAATGGCCGTCCTGTTGAATATGAAGATGAAACCGTACTGGCGCACGGCCCGGTACGTCGCATCCTTTCTCGCCCCGATGCATTGCACTGTAATTTCCATGAGTTTACCGAAACCTGGCCGCAGCTTGCCGCGAGCGGCCTCTACCCTGAATTTGGTCATTACTGTCTGCTTCCTTTAGCCGCGGAGGGCCGTATTTTCGGCGGCTGCGAATTCATCCGTCAGGAAGATCGCCCCTGGAGTGAAAAGGAATATGACCGTCTGCATACGTTTACCCAAATTGTCGGCGTGGTCGCCGAGCAAATTCAAAACCGGGTAAACAATAATGTCGATTATGATCTGTTGTGCCGCGAACGCGATAACTTCCGTATTCTGGTTGCGATTACCAACGCCGTCCTGTCGCGTCTGGATATTGATGAGCTGGTAAGCGAAGTCGCAAAAGAGATCCACCACTATTTCAATATCGACGCGATCAGCATCGTGTTGCGCAGCCATCGCAAAAATAAGCTGAATATCTACTCCACCCACTACCTTGATGAGCATCATCCGGCGCACGAACAGAGCGAAGTCGACGAAGCCGGCACGCTCACGGAGCGCGTCTTTAAAAGTAAAGAGATGCTGCTTATCAACCTCAACGAACGCGATCCGCTTGCCCCCTACGAACGCATGCTGTTCGATACCTGGGGCAATCAGATCCAGACGCTTTGCCTGCTGCCGTTGATGTCCGGCAAGACGATGCTTGGCGTGCTCAAACTGGCGCAGTGCGAAGAAAAAGTGTTTACCACCGCCAACCTCAAGCTGCTGCGTCAGATTGCCGAACGGGTAGCCATTGCCGTGGATAATGCGCTGGCCTATCAGGAAATCCACCGACTGAAGGAACGCCTGGTCGACGAAAACCTGGCGCTCACAGAGCAGCTTAATAACGTCGACAGCGAGTTTGGCGAGATCATCGGACGCAGCGAAGCGATGTACAACGTGCTAAAGCAGGTTGAGATGGTGGCGCAAAGCGACAGTACCGTGCTGATTCTGGGCGAAACGGGAACCGGTAAAGAGTTGATTGCCCGCGCCATTCACAACCTGAGCGGACGTAGCGGGCGCAGGATGGTAAAGATGAACTGCGCCGCGATGCCGGCGGGGCTGCTGGAAAGCGATTTGTTTGGTCATGAGCGCGGCGCGTTTACCGGCGCCAGCGCGCAGCGGATTGGCCGTTTCGAGCTGGCGGATAAAAGCTCGCTGTTTCTGGATGAAGTGGGCGACATGCCGCTGGAGCTACAGCCTAAGCTGCTGCGCGTCCTTCAGGAGCAAGAGTTTGAACGTCTCGGCAGCAATAAACTGATCCAGACCGACGTGCGGCTGATCGCCGCGACTAACCGCGATCTGAAAAAAATGGTCGCCGATCGCGAATTCCGTAACGATCTCTACTATCGGCTGAATGTATTTCCGATCCAGCTTCCTCCGTTACGCGAACGTCCGGAAGATATTCCACTACTGGTCAAAGCGTTCACCTTCAAAATCGCCCGCCGAATGGGGCGTAATATCGACAGCATTCCCGCCGAAACGCTGCGCACGCTCAGCGGCATGGAATGGCCGGGGAACGTTCGCGAGCTGGAGAATGTCGTCGAGCGCGCCGTGCTGCTGACGCGCGGCAATGTGCTACAACTGTCGCTGCCGGATATTACCGCCGTAACGCCCGATACTTCGCCTGTTGCGACTGAAAGCGCCAAAGAAGGCGAAGATGAATATCAGCTTATTATACGCGTGCTGAAAGAGACCAATGGCGTAGTGGCTGGACCAAAAGGCGCGGCGCAGCGTCTGGGGCTTAAACGAACCACCCTGCTGTCGCGTATGAAGCGATTGGGTATTGATAAAGACGCGTTAGCGTAACGGGTTGCCGGATCTGATCCGGCCAGGAGATGATGCGCGCCGTAGGCCTGGCGCTTCCCCTTCACTTCTTGCGCTGATATTTTTCCGGCAATTCCGGAACGGGGCGCTTATCGTCGATAAGGTGCCGCACGGTCAGGACAGGATGCCGCCAAAGCATTCGCGGACCTGCCCAACGCATAATCTGCTTCATCTCCTCGCGTTTAGCCGGCTGATAGCAGTGCACCGGGCACTGCTTACAGGCGGGTTTTTCCTCGCCAAATACGCATTTATCAAGACGTTTTTGCGCGTAGGCGAACAGCGCGTCGTAATGCCCCTGCACCGCTGACGCCTGTGGGCACTGGCTTTCATACAGCGCGATCATTTTTTTGATCGTCAGTTTTTCACGAGCGATACGTTTACCAGGCATCGTGCTCTCTCCGAACATTAAGGTGTATTTATTTTACACCTTATCCCTCTTTAGCACTATCACTGCATATCGTCGCCATTTCGCAAATAAGAATTATTTTCATTTATTCATACCTTGTGCTATATAACATAGCAAAGGCTATATTCGATGATTAATTAACCACATTGTTGCGAGGGATACTATGACGAATCTACATCGTCTGAAAACACTCCTGATTGCCGGTATTGTTGCGATACTCGCGCTATCGCCAGCCTATGCAAAAGAGAAATTTAAAGTCATCACCACGT
This sequence comes from Salmonella sp. JXY0409-18, assembly GCF_020268625.1. NCBI lineage: Bacteria > Pseudomonadati > Pseudomonadota > Gammaproteobacteria > Enterobacterales > Enterobacteriaceae > Salmonella > Salmonella sp. JXY0409-18. The sequence goes on along the minus strand of NZ_CP084216.1, from coordinate 1,011,869 downwards.
TTACCGTTATTGCCGACATGGCGAAAAACGTGGCGGGCGACGCAGCGGAAGTCAGCTCAATTACCAAGCCCGGCGCTGAAATCCATGAGTATCAGCCAACGCCCGGCGATATTAAACGAGCGCAGGGGGCACAGCTTATCCTCGCGAATGGTCTGAACCTGGAGCGATGGTTCGCCCGCTTTTATCAGCACCTTTCCGGCGTGCCGGAAGTCGTCGTCTCCACCGGTGTCAAACCGATGGGCATTACCGAAGGCCCGTATAACGGTAAACCGAACCCGCACGCCTGGATGTCGGCAGAAAACGCGCTGATTTATGTCGATAACATTCGCGACGCCCTGGTGAAGTACGATCCGGATAATGCGCAGATCTATAAGCAAAACGCCGAACGCTATAAAGCGAAAATTCGCCAGATGGCCGATCCGTTGCGTGCCGAACTGGAAAAAATTCCCGCCGATCAGCGCTGGCTGGTCACCAGTGAAGGCGCGTTCTCTTACCTGGCGCGCGATAACGACATGAAAGAGCTTTATCTCTGGCCAATTAACGCCGATCAACAGGGGACGCCAAAACAGGTGCGTAAAGTGATTGATACCATTAAAAAGCACCATATTCCCGCCATCTTTAGCGAGAGTACGGTTTCCGATAAACCGGCCCGTCAGGTCGCGCGTGAATCCGGCGCGCATTATGGCGGCGTACTGTATGTCGATTCTCTGAGCGCCGCTGACGGCCCTGTGCCAACCTATCTGGATCTGCTGCGCGTCACGACCGAAACCATCGTCAACGGCATTAACGACGGACTGAGGAGTCAACAATGAGTCAATCTGCGATTACCGTTGATCAAGTCACGGTGACGTATCGCAACGGTCATACCGCCCTACGGGACGCCACTTTTCAGGTGCCTGGCGGTTCAATCGCCGCGCTGGTAGGCGTAAATGGTTCCGGTAAGTCTACGTTATTTAAAGCGTTAATGGGCTTTGTGCATCTTGCGCAGGGCGATATCACTATCCTGCAACAGTCAGTCAACAAGGCGCTGAAAAAAAACCTCATTGCTTATGTTCCGCAATCGGAAGAAGTGGACTGGTCATTTCCGGTGCTGGTAGAAGATGTGGTGATGATGGGACGCTACGGCCATATGGGCTGGCTACGCCGTCCCACTGCGCATGATCACGCCTGTGTTGACGCCGCGCTGGCGCGGGTGGATATGCAGGAATATCGTCACAGGCAGATTGGCGAGCTGTCCGGCGGGCAGAAAAAACGTGTGTTTCTTGCCAGGGCCATCGCTCAGGATGGACAAGTAATCCTGCTGGATGAACCTTTTACCGGCGTGGATGTAAAAACCGAAGCGCGAATCATCGATCTACTGCGGGAACTGCGCGATGAAGGCCGCACGATGCTGGTCTCAACGCATAATCTCGGCTCCGTCACCGAGTTTTGCGACTATACGGTAATGATTAAAGGAACCGTACTGGCCAGCGGCCCTACCGAAACCACGTTTACCGCCGCGAATCTGGAACAGGCGTTTAGCGGCGTTCTACGTCATATCGCGCTAAGCGGAGGTGAAGAGCACATCATCACCGATGACGAGCGCCCCTTTATTTCCCGGCGCGTGGCCAGCGGAGGAAAATCGTCATGAACTGGCTTGTTGAGCCGTTTGGCTACCAGTATATGCTCAACGCGATGTGGGTCTCCGCGATGGTGGGCGGTCTGTGCGCGTTTCTCTCCTGCTATTTGATGCTCAAAGGCTGGTCGCTCATTGGCGATGCGCTATCTCACTCTATTGTGCCTGGCGTCGCTGGCGCCTGGATGTTAGGGCTGCCCTTCTCGCTCGGCGCGTTTCTTTCCGGCGGACTGGCGGCAGGCAGTATGCTCTTTCTTAACCAACGCTCACGCCTGAAAGAAGACGCGATTATCGGGCTTATCTTCTCCTCTTTTTTTGGCGTCGGCCTTTTTATGGTGTCGCTCAATCCGATGTCGGTGAATATCCAGACGATTATTCTCGGCAACGTGCTGGCGATCGCGCCAGCGGATATTGCGCAACTGGCGATTATCGGCGCGGTCTCGCTGACGATTCTGCTGTTAAAATGGAAAGATTTAATGGTCGTCTTTTTCGATGAAACCCATGCGCGTTCTATCGGGCTTAATCCGGGTCGACTAAAGCTGTTGTTTTTCACTCTGTTGTCCGTCTCCACCGTGGCGGCCCTGCAAACCGTTGGGGCGTTCCTGGTGATCTGTCTCGTCGTCACGCCGGGCGCGACGGCCTGGTTACTCACCGACCGTTTTCCACGTCTGCTCATGATTGCCGTCGTGATTGGCAGCCTGACCAGTTTTCTGGGCGCATGGCTTAGCTACTGGCTGGATGGCGCCACGGGTGGAATTATTGTCGTCATGCAAACCTTACTGTTCATCACAGCCTTTATTTTCGCCCCGAAACACGGTCTGTTAGCCAACCGTCGACGCGCCCGCCTGCAGAAGGAGCCGACATGTTCTTAACAACGTTACTGGAACCCTTTCAGTTTGATTTTATGGTGAACGCCCTTATGGTTTCGGTCATTGTGGCGATTCCCTGCGCCTTACTGTCCGTGTTTTTAGTGTTAAAAGGCTGGGCGTTAATGGGCGACGCAATGAGTCATGCGGTATTCCCCGGGGTCGTGCTGGCATATATTGTGGGGATCCCCCTGGCGATTGGCGCTTTCATTGCCGGATTATTTTGCGCTATCGCGACCGGCTATCTGGACGATAACAGCCGCATCAAACGTGATACGGTGATGGGCATCGTCTTTTCCGGGATGTTTGGCGCAGGTCTGGTGCTCTATGTTTCTATTCAATCGGAAGTGCATCTGGATCACATCCTGTTTGGGGATATGCTGGGCGTATCGCTGGGGGATATCGTACAAACGTCGGTTATTGCACTGGGTATTGCGTTAATCATAGGGCTGAAATGGAAAGATCTCCTGCTACACGCTTTTGACCCGCACCAGGCGAAAGCCAGCGGGCTGAATACGACGCTACTGCATTATGGCCTGCTATGTATGATTGCGCTGACTATCGTCGCCACGCTGAAATCGGTGGGCATTATTCTGTCGATTTCATTGCTTATCGCCCCCGGCGCAATTGCCATTTTGCTGACGCGACGCTTTGCGCGCGCGCTGGGATTAGCGGTGAGTCTGTCAGTTATTACCGCTTTTGCGGGCGTCTATCTGTCTTTTTATCTTGATAGCGCGCCAGCGCCGACCATCGTGGTATTATTTGCCATCGTGTTTATTGCGGTATTTATTTACGCAACATGGCGCGACAGGCGTAATGAAATCGTACCAGAGGCGCAAGGTTAACACTTTTTTGCCTGCTATTCAGGAAACATACAGTCATAATATAGAGTAGTCTTATGGCGCTGGAAGGATTACCTCTGGCAGGCAACCTTATAACTTCATTACGGTTTAAGTAAAGACTTATATTCAGCTATCCTTTTTTTATGAGCGGATATAGAGAGTTTTTTATCGTTTAGCATAACGGCATTGTTATCGAATCGCTCATAAAGCGTTTCATTCTTTTTGTTTACTATACTGCTTCCCGCCGCCGGATTGGCCTGCACATATTCATTTAATCGTTGTACGCCTTGAGTATGTTTGTAAAAACTCACCGGCAGATAGCGGTCTGCTTTATCGGACGGGAGAAAAGGTTCTTCACCACACAGACGTTCACAAATATTATCTTCATGAATTTTTACTAAGTTCATAAATTCAAGATGAAGTTTTTTGGCGAGCGCCAGGCTAAAAATACCGCATTCAGAAGAGCTTCGTTGAATGTCCAGCTCGACCATAGCAAAATAACAATCAGGCAATTGTTCACGTTCAAGAGCTGCTTTGGTCCTCAATGCCAGTAAAGCAGGTCCAAAAGCGCTACACGCTGCTGGTTCGAACAAAATCACCGATGTCTTTCCGTCCATAACTCTAAAATCGACGACTGAAACATGGATACCTGAACTTCCCATATTTACGATAAATCGGGCAGATTCAACGCCTTCCATTCTGGTCTCCTTTATAGAGGAAACAAGCTCATGGACTGACATAACAAATTTAAGATTTAACTCTGGATACTTCTTATTGGCCTGTGCAACAAGAAAAGGCATCATTTCGAGATCGGTTTCCTCGTAACTGATATGAATCCAGCTGCCATCTATAATTTCACTTTCCAGACGCTCAACAATACAGGTCAATGCTTCGGTGTTTAGCTCCCCGCTGACGTCAGACTGAGGCGATAAACTCGCCCCCATATTACGAGTCGTAGGACTTAGCATACTTCTCCCTCCACATGATAGCTCCTGCACCGAAAATATCATCTTTAACTTTTCAGATTCAATATATTGCCTGCAAAAATATGCCTCAATGATTGAGCCAGGCTACCAACCACCTCCGGATGATTATATATAAGAATTACTACTCAAAAAATCTTTTTTATAATAAAAACTCAACACATGGTCATAAATGATAAAAAATAGTTTAATTCATTCCTACCGCAATCGGTAACGCGCAATTATCGTCAGGTACAGCAGGGTTATGTGCAAAAGCAGTGCGCTGTAAATGCGCGTCTAGTTTCAGTCCCCGGAACAGCGATAGCGGTGAAGAGTCCATCCCCAAACGATACATAACCTTCTTACGATAAATACTAACGGTTTTTGTTCCCAGACCAAATTTTTTCGCCAGTTCAATTGCCGGATGTCCCGAGGATAATAATATCAGCAGCGCATATTTCGCCTGAGTGACGCCGGGAGGTAGATTCCACCAGGCGTATTGATTGATATTAAACAATACCTCTTCCGGCGTCTCGCCGGCATTAAAAGCATACGTAGCAGCCACGGTTTTCTTTTGTGGCCTGTGGCAGAAACGCAGCCAGGCTTCCGGAAGACGAAGCTTCTCTCGATCCGAGCGGATAGCGCAGGATAGTTCGTCTTTTAAAACATAATCCATAACGCCAAAATATTGCAGCACACAGCGATCGATATAATACAAGCGATCTGCCACTACCAAAACTTTACGGTTCTGCAACCGCGTCTGCAACGCATGAAAAAGATAAACATGCTCATGCGGGTTCAAAGCTAAAATCAGCCCGGCGTCCGGCATATCGGATAGAGAATGCAAAAGTGCAGTTAATGAGTTACACGTTTTAACGCACTTTTCCGGATATTTTTGCTTAAAAATAGACTGAAGGGCATAACAATTAGTCCAGTTAATACCGTATATAATTACATTTCTCATTTATTTATCCTTTTTTGAAAACTGACCACAGCTTCGGTAATGATTTTTCTTCCTGGGCGACTACTGCGCAAGTAGATAACGCCTTCTTACTACAAAGGTAATAAGACCAGATACGTTATTACATGCGCAATGTCGTTACCGAAATGAATTCCTTTTACAAATCTGATAATGATTAAATTTGCTGTTTTACTTTACTGTAATCTCTTAGAGTACAACGATTACCCGACGCCTGGTGGCCATGTATGTCTGGCAATGAACGCTTTCGATTCCCTTTCATTAACTATATATCACTGGTGTAGCGATACTGAAATATACACTACGATTAAAAAAATATTTGGTATCTGTAACGCAAACAGATAGTAACGTTTAAAATAATTTCACAAATCAATGGTTCATCGTACGCATAAAGCTAAGCGGTGTAATCTTAAAATGCCGTTTAAAAATAGCGATAAAATAAGAAGGCGTATCATAGCCACACATCGTCGCGACTTGTGAAATATTTCCAGCCCCCATACGTAATAATTTTATAGCCTGATTCATACGAGCATCCAGATATATTTTGCTAAAACTCACCTCTTCAGCGGCCAGTTTTCGCTTCAGACTTGATACGCTCATAAACAGCTTTCCTGCTACCTCAGCCTGTGACCATTTGCGGGTGAGATCGCTGATAATAATGTTATAAACTTTCTCTTTTGTCGTAATTTTTATTGCTCGCTCAAGGAAATCAAACCCACCGGGCTTACGTACAAATGCTGATATAAGATACATCAATGAGAAATATGAATAATCATGATCATCAATACTCACGTTACTACAAACCCGTGGACATGCCACACCATGCAAAATAGAGTCAAAAGTATCACTCATCCCTGGCAACAAGTCCGCATGAAAAAAATACTTTGGTTTCGTTTTTAATGATAGCTCTCGATCATTATAGTTTCTTGTACTGTAAAAAACTTTGTAGAATTTTTGCATTAAGTCATAGGAAACTTCCAGTGAAGAAAAATCAATATGCCCTTCTATTTCGCTCATACTAAGCGTGATTGTTTGATCTTTTTCCAATAAAAATAAACACGGCGCAGATTGTTCGATGAACTCCCCAAATTCGTTTTCAATTCGCAAACTGCCTTTATTAAGTTTAAACAATAAGCAGTTTGCGACATAATAGTCTCTTACGTCAGCTAATCCATTTATTAATGGAAATTTGTTCGGCTGTTGAAGGTGATTATTGCTAATGGCCTCAACTGATTTATTCATTGAAGGCAATACCATATTTTATCCTGTGTGCTATAAGGAACTCAAAATCGTTATATTCTTATAAACAAATAATTAAAACTCACAGAGATGATTTAAATCCGATTTTTTTATTATTATAGCCAATAATTACATTCCAACGCGCGTTCATTTCGTCACAAAAAGATACTCTTACAAACTTTATGCACAATTTTGTAATGGAAGCTTACAATATTAATATAATCATTTCAGAATAAAACGGCTGGTAGACACCTTAATAATCCATATACATCAATAAGATAGATACACTGGCATGGTGCATTTTCTGCATTATTTGCTAATGTATACACCATACCTTATCACAAATCGCCAGCAATGGGGGTCACCAGTCAATTGCCTCTTTGTTTTCCCCGCCCGATAAAATAATCTCCTGCATCCAGGAGGTCATTTGTGACTGCGCATTCATTGTACCAACTAATACCCCGTTTAAAGCCTCATATAAATGAGTGCCCGGTTCAACTTTTGCTAACATGTTTTGTAGCATAGCCGTTTGCTGCTCAAAAGAAACAAAAGCCGAATCACCACTTTTCGGATCTTTGAAGGCATTCATCTCTTGATAAATGCTATCTTTAAGCGTTTCAGAAGAGGCTGACTCAGGAAGCGCCAAAAGTCGTTGGTAGAATGCATCATAAAGATCAACGTCGCCGCCATTGCTTAAAGGCGCGCTATCCACATTATTCAGCATAGCGGCCCTGGCACTCAACGAAACCACACCCGTCGCTTCAGTATCCGCTGTCGGGACCAAATAAGAAGTCGGAATCGTACCCGGTATCACCTTATAACCTCCATTTTACAATGCTTGCGTTTTTGTCTTCCATTCATCAATAAGTGCGTTAATGGCGTTATCAGAAATCGTCCGGCAGTCTTGTGGAAGTTCATCAAGATGATGCTTAATGACGCCTACTGCCGTTTCAACAAATTGTTCAGGTGAAAATTCTGCGATCTGATCGCCGCAACTCATGATAAAGCGCTGTTCCTGATGATATTTAAGATTAAAAGTGCCTGGCCAGTTCTCCATAAGCAACACCATCAGTTTTTGGTGATCTTTTTTCGCGTTAACTGGTAGTGTTAAAAAAAGTTGCCCCTCAGGCTTATCGAAATCCCTTAGCCACTCATCCAGGACGGTTAAAAGCGTTTCGGGATGGTCGACCGCAGCTGAAAATAACTCGCGGGCATAAATCTGTATTTTTTCCATCCACTTCCAGGCCATTGTCTGATTATCAGTAAGATAAGCGGCGACCTGCTGTAACGCGTCTATCATTCCCTGCTCGTAACCTTCCTGATAGGCGTACATCCGCAAGGTCTTTGCCTCTTCTTCCGCCTCTCGCAAAATACGCTTAGCCCGTTGATGCGCCTGCTGTTCTAATCTTTCAATAGAGAAATAACGTTCCAGCGTTTTACGCTTTATCAGTATCCCCTCAACAGGCGAAAGCGGGGACGGAATTGGGATATTTTTGAGCATATTGTAAGGCCAGTAGCAAAATTGACATTTCTACAGCATCCTGCTTCGATGCCTCCTCAATAAATGGAGGAAAAAGCAAAGGAAAACGCTGTGCTAAAGATTCAGGTAAAAATTCATTCAGGGCATTTAACTGTGCATACCCGACGCTAAGTAAAAACCGGTGATTCGGCGCCTTATTGCAGACAGATAAACTTGTTCCCTGATGCATTGCCAAAAATGCTTGCGCCCAATCCGGCAGGCCAAGCAAGGCTCCCTGCCTTGCCAGATCGGCTCTCAGTTTATGGCAACCGAGTAAATACGCTACTTGCGGCAGTCGGCGCCACTGACGCAGCCACAGCTGCGTCAGTGAGTTTTGAATACACTCCTTTTCTCCGTTCTTAAGCCGCCATGCCGCCAGTATTAACTCATTTGCCGCCGCCCTGGCGGCGGGTCTGACAATCATTTCCGGCGCTATCTGCAACCGCTGAGGATGGATATACGATAACGGATCAAAAATGATTCTTTGCCAGATAATGGGTAATGGCTGCCTATTCATTTGACGATTTCGCCTTATCATCAGCCGTTATGCCTTTCTTATTGCGGGCATAATGGTTTTTGTAATACCAGACGCCAAAGCCTGCTGACATCACGGATAACAAAATAATCAACACAATCCAACTGGTTGCAAAAGAATTACGTTTTACTGGTGTGCCGGGAGCCTGTAATTGGGCATCAGAACGTTCTGACAACACAACAGAAATGTTGTCATAATCCACATCGGCAAAACTATTCTTTAAGAAACGCTTGATATCGCTGATCTGATGCGCAAGCGGCGAACCTCGTTCATATACGGCTAATGCCGACAGATGAACAGGTTTTGGCGGGCGGCCATTTTCACCAGCATCAATATCATAACTAATATGGACCCTGGCGGAGAGCACGCCCTCCATCGTCTGTAATGACTGTTCCAGTCGCTGTTCAATAGCCGAATATAACCTGGCCTTTTCAGCTCGCGGAGACGATACCAGCGAATCCGCCGGGAACATCTGCGCTATTTCCACCCGCGGCCGGGGAGGAAGCTGATAAGTTTTAATCCAGTACACCGCAGCGGTAAAATCAGGCTCAGCAACGGTAATGCTATAGCCCAATTTTCCGCTATCAATTTTATTCGCCTCTATATTGTGCATTTGCAGAACGGCAATGACCTCATTAGCCTGTTCCTGGTCCAGTCCTTTTAAAAGATCCTTATCCTTACAGCCGGCAAGGGTCATTACCAGCAGAAAGGTATATAGATATCGACGAATCATGAGCGTAATAGCGTTTCAACAGCCCCGACTCCTTTACGAGTAAGGGTACTTACCATAGAAACATACAGGTTATAATCTGAAATCATCTCTTGCGAAATAGCCAGCTCTTTAGGATCCGTCACCAGATTAGGGTCCTCAATCCTGTTGGTAATCGTCTGTTTATCCACAGCCGTGGCAATCGCCGAACCAGAAAAAGCCTGGAGTAGCCGGTCATCCAGCGAGACAATGTCCGTTTCCATAGACCTGATATTGACCGCCTGCCCTATAACGGCATTCTCAGGGACAATAGTTGCAATCGACATAATCCACCTTATAACTGATTAACGGAAGTTCTGAATAATGGCAGCATCAATATCCTTAAAGACTTTTACCGTGTTCGATTGCGCGTTACGGTACAAGTTATATTCCGAGAGCTTACTCTGATACGCCGCCAGTAGCGCCGGATCGGAGGGTTTTGCTGCTAATTTATCCAGCGCCTCTGTTACCTGCGTTTGTAGATTATCAACGCCCGTATCAAATTTTGCTGAGACGTCATCCAGATAGCCTGACCAAGGTGTTGCCATAATGACTTCCTTATTTGCGTTAAATTAAAGTGGGCTTGGGAAATACCAATGGCCTGGGCTCATTTTGATATAACCTTCCGCCCCGTACTGAAATGAGCGCCCCTTGAGCCAGTCATCTTTTAATTCGATCGCAAACTGCACATAGCGTCCTCCCCATGTGCGGTAATAGCTATCGACAAATTGACGGGCTCTGAGTATTTCTACATCATCGAGCGCCCCCTGAATAACAAACGTTACGCCCCCCTTATGATTCCTGCGGGAATAAGGTAACGCCTGCTGTTTTAGCCCCGCTTCCGCCTGGCCTGCGGCGGTAACATCGTCCATCAACGTGATGTTAACCGAATCCGCGTAAGGCATTAGCGCTCTCAGCTTTTGACTTAACACCTCGAGCTCTTTCTTGCTCATCGTGTTTCGCTGGCGGCTTAGCCAGAAAACGGGTTTACGCGGCTCATCGAAATGAAGCCGATAATAAGCCAGCTGCGGATAATAGGTATCCAGCCAGGTAGAGATACGCTTATTTTCTTCGTTTTCGTTAATCACTCGCGCATTTTTATCATAATCGCCCCTCGCTAAAACCTGACGAGCCCACAGTGTATCTCTTTCATTTTGCGCAGCGACATAGAGCATTTTGTCCCGTCCTGGCAACACCTGAAAGCGCTCCTTCTCCTGCCCCAATAACGAATCGAGCTCTGCGGCCTGCCGCTGCGGCGAGTTAAGTATCCATAACGTCCCCACCGTCCCAATTCCCAATATAAAAAACCCGGCCAGTGCTGCTACAATTCCGTTTTTAAAACGTGGCTCGTTCTTTTTTGCAGACGTTTCTAACTTCTCAGGCTGCTCGGGCACCCACGGCTCGCTTTCCGGGCGAATCAGGATAAGCAATTCACCGACCTGTATTGGCGTATTTAATTGCACCGAACGAGATTCAGAATTTCCTTCTTTCAGCTCATGGAGTATAATTTCGGTCGCATCCGTATCCACCTGGATTTCAAAATTTACTCCGCCATGGTCCAGCGGGATAAAAAAGCTATCGGCAGGTATATCAGGGAGTTGGCCTGAAGCAGTGAGCGCATCACTCTGACCTACCACAAAGAGTGTTCGGCCTGTCAGCAATGGAAACTCACAGCCGTTCAGTGAGCTGTTAAGTAATCGAACTATGTATGGCCCTGGGCTTGTTATCGTCTTCTCTTTTGATGTTTCCATATATACTGTTAGCGATGTCTGTCGTTCTCGATAGCAGCAGATTACCGCACAGGACACAGGGATTCCTGATGAAAATAGAATGAAAAGTGAGAAATAAAATCAATTTATTCTGTATAATGCGTCTCAACACATATTAAAAGAACCATCATCCCCATTGGGGCTTAAACTACTGTAGATAAATTACCCAAATTTGGGTTCTTTTGGTGTAACAATCAGACCATTGCCAACACACGCTAATAAAGAGCATTTACAACTCAGATTTTTTCAGTAGGATACCAGTAAGGAACATTAAAATAACATCAACAAAGGGATAATATGGAAAATGTAACCTTTGTAAGTAATAGTCATCAGCGTCCTGCCGCAGATAACTTACAGAAATTAAAATCACTTTTGACAAATACCCGGCAGCAAATTAAAAGTCAGACTCAGCAGGTTACCATCAAAAATCTTTATGTAAGCAGTTTCACTTTAGTTTGCTTTCGGAGCGGTAAACTGACGATTAGCAATAATCACGATACGATTTACTGTGACGAACCTGGGATGTTGGTGCTCAAAAAAGAGCAGGTAGTTAACGTGACGCTTGAAGAGGTCAATGGCCACATGGATTTCGATATACTCGAGATACCGACGCAACGACTTGGCGCTCTCTATGCACTTATCCCAAACGAGCAGCAAACAAAAATGGCGGTACCCACAGAGAAAGCGCAGAAAATCTTCTATACGCCTGACTTTCCTGCCAGAAGAGAGGTATTTGAACATCTGAAAACGGCGTTCTCCTGTACGAAGGATACAAGCAAAGGTTGCAGTAACTGTAACAACAAGAGTTGTATTGAAAATGAAGAGTTAATTCCTTATTTTCTGCTGTTCCTGCTTACTGCTTTTCTCCGACTCCCGGAGAGTTATGAGATCATCCTTAGCTCGGCTCAGATAACGTTAAAGGAGCGCGTTTACAACATTATATCTTCGTCACCCAGTAGACAGTGGAAGCTTACGGATGTTGCCGATCATATATTTATGAGTACGTCAACGCTCAAACGGAAACTTGCAGAAGAAGGTACCAGCTTTAGCGACATCTACTTATCGGCAAGAATGAATCAGGCAGCAAAACTTTTACGCATAGGCAACCATAATGTTAATGCTGTAGCATTAAAATGTGGTTATGACAGCACGTCCTACTTCATTCAATGTTTCAAAAAATATTTTAAAACTACGCCATCGACATTCATAAAAATGGCGAACCATTAACATTTTTTGTATCTGTCATTCAAGTAAAGATTTTTATTAAAATTGTAATAATTTAAAATTCAGACTGCGCATTAACACGCTATATCAGAATGGGAGGCTATTCAATATCATTGTTCTGTCCGGAAGACAGCTTATACTGATATCTCTGGTAATTTAAAGTAAGGCTGATTATATAACACGATTTTTGTGAACTTGTCATCGCTATGATGACTAGTAAACCGATATTGCCTTATTCACAGCGTAAGAATTCGTCCAGATGACACTATCTCCTTCCGGCTTTAATCCTGTGGATTAAGGCCGGCATTTTATTCATATTTATACATCATCCGTTCCCTCTGAGAACTATTTGCCTGAACGGTCTACACCGAAACAGTCACGCTTGTTAGCTTTCTGCCAGGCATACCTCTTCTCTTCCTCCTGATATCGATATAATGCCTGGGGGCCAGCCTGAGGATGATACTGCTCATAACCCCCCTGCCTTTTTCACGCTATAGCTGAAGGGAGTAAAGAAAAGACGATATCATTATTTTGCAAAAAAATATAAAAATAAGCGCACCATTAAAAACAGTCTTTCATTTATATTTTGGCACCTAAGACAAATTACACTCTTAAACTTTCAACGAATGGTCATTTAGTGGAAATCTTCGAGAAAAATGGTTCTGATGGTGTAATTATCAGACCATTAACCATGAAGATATAATAAGCAGCATTTACACCCAAAAAAAATGCAGTAAGATAGCTACAAAACTAATCTCTATTGCAATGAGGCCAAGTTAAATATGTAAATATTTAGATGCCCGGCGCTGACTCTCTGCACCAGGATATACGACAGCGTCCATTCGATAATCACGGTTAGTTATAACAATATTATTACCAACATGTCAGTTATTTAAAGCACAGGCATAAGCTAAATAATCAAATGTTAAAAACATATAAACCCGAGCCCGTACAATATGACATTAAGCTCATAATAAAAGCTCAACCTGACCGTTAGTACTAACAGCAGAATTACTGAAACAGTAGATTCTATCCTAACGACTTGTATTAGCTATTATAACTTTTCACCCTGTAAGAGAATACACTATTATCATGCCACATTTTAATCCTGTTCCTGTATCGAATAAAAAATTCGTCTTTGATGATTTCATACTCAACATGGACGGCTCCCTGCTACGCTCAGAAAAGAAAGTCAATATTCCGCCAAAAGAATATGCCGTTCTGGTCATCCTGCTCGAAGCCGCCGGCGAGATTGTGAGTAAAAACACCTTACTGGACCAGGTATGGGGCGACGCGGAAGTTAACGAAGAATCTCTTACCCGCTGTATTTATGCCTTACGACGTATTCTGTCGGAAGATAAAGAGCATCGTTACATTGAAACACTGTACGGACAGGGCTATCGGTTTAATCGTCCGGTCGTAGTGGTGTCTCCGCCAGCGCCGCAACCTACGACTCATACATTGGCGATACTTCCTTTTCAGATGCAGGATCAGGTTCAATCCGAGAGTCTGCATTACTCTATCGTGAAGGGATTATCGCAGTATGCGCCCTTTGGCCTGAGCGTGCTACCGGTGACCATTACGAAGAACTGTCGCAGTGTTAAAGATATTCTTGAGCTCATGGATCAATTACGCCCCGATTATTATATCTCCGGACAGATGATACCCGATGGCAATGATAATATTGTACAGATCGAGATAGTTCGGGTTAAAGGTTATCACCTGCTGCACCAGGAAAGCATTAAGTTGATAGAACACCAACCCGCTTCTCTCTTGCAAAACAAAATTGCTAATCTTTTGCTCAGATGTATTCCCGGGCTTCGCTGGGACACAAAGCAGGTTAGCGAGCTAAATTCGATTGACAGTACTATGGTTTACTTACGCGGTAAGCATGAGTTAAATCAATATACCCCCTATAGCTTACAGCAAGCGCTTAAATTGCTGACTCAATGCGTTAACATGTCGCCAAACAGCATTGCGCCTTACTGTGCGCTGGCAGAATGCTACCTCAGCATGGCGCAAATGGGGATTTTTGATAAACAAAACGCCATGATCAAAGCTAAAGAACATGCGATTAAGGCGACAGAGCTGGACCACAATAATCCACAAGCTTTAGGATTACTGGGGCTAATTAATACGATTCATTCAGAATACATCGTCGGGAGTTTGCTATTCAAACAAGCTAACTTACTTTCGCCCATCTCTGCAGATATTAAATATTATTATGGCTGGAATCTCTTCATGGCTGGTCAGTTGGAGGAGGCCTTACAAACGATTAACGAGTGTTTAAAATTGGATCCAACGCGCGCAGCCGCAGGGATCACTAAGCTGTGGATTACCTATTATCATACCGGTATTGATGATGCTATACGTTTAGGCGATGAATTACGCTCACAACACCTGCAGGATAATCCAATATTATTAAGTATGCAGGTTATGTTTCTTTCTCTTAAAGGTAAACATGAACTGGCACGAAAATTAACTAAAGAAATATCCACGCAGGAAATAACAGGACTTATTGCTGTTAATCTTCTTTACGCTGAATATTGTCAGAATAGTGAGCGTGCCTTACCGACGATAAGAGAATTTCTGGAAAGTGAACAGCGTATAGATAATAATCCGGGATTATTACCGTTAGTGCTGGTTGCCCACGGCGAAGCTATTGCCGAGAAAATGTGGAATAAATTTAAAAACGAAGACAATATTTGGTTCAAAAGATGGAAACAGGATCCCCGCTTGATTAAATTACGGTAAAATCTGAGAGAGGAGATATGCATTATTTTTTTATCATCGTAATCTGGTTGCTTAGCATAAATACG
The DNA here is from genome assembly GCF_020268625.1 of Salmonella sp. JXY0409-18. Classification (NCBI taxonomy): domain Bacteria; kingdom Pseudomonadati; phylum Pseudomonadota; class Gammaproteobacteria; order Enterobacterales; family Enterobacteriaceae; genus Salmonella; species Salmonella sp. JXY0409-18. The sequence continues at coordinate 996,752 of NZ_CP084216.1, read as the reverse complement.
GCATGGGCTGATTGCTGGCTTCAGGCTGAAAAAATGTTCAATATTGAATCCGAACTACTTTACGCTATCGCCCAGCAGGAATCGGCGATGAAACCAGGCGCCATTGGTTATAACCGAGATGGTTCAACCGATCTTGGCCTGATGCAAATTAACAGCTTCCATATGAAAAGGCTGAAAAAAATGGGGATTAGTGAAAAACAGTTGTTACAGGACCCCTGCATTTCTGTCATTGTGGGCGCATCCATTTTATCAGATATGATGAAAATCTACGGTTATAGCTGGGAGGCCGTTGGCGCTTATAATGCCGGGACGTCACCGAAACGATCGGATATAAGGAAGCGTTATGCTAAAAAAATTTGGGAGAATTACAGAAAATTAAAAGGGATGTCAGCAGAAGAGAAAAACAAAAGACTTTCTATCGCGGTAAACAAATAATTATACAGAAATAGCTTACTTTCAGATAGTTCTAAAAGTAAGCTATGTTTTTATCAGCTTGCCGTCGTCATAAGCAACTGGGCTTGCATTGCTTTTAGTTGTACAAACTGTGAGGCGTCTTCCAGCATTCTATTGTTCCGTGAATCCCGGAAATCTGCACGTACCTGCTCCAGATTACTATGAGGATTATCCTTAAGTACAAGAGCCGCCGCCATCGTTCCGGTTCTCCCCACTCCGTCCAGACAATGAATCATCGGTAAATACTTATCTGATGAACTACGCCCCGGCGCGCCATTTTGGTTACTATTTTTCACCCTATCTGCCAGGTATTCTAACTGATCAGTAGACGGTAACGGCTGGTGATCTGGCCAATTTTTCACATGCAATACCGGGATTGTATACTGCTTTTCCCCGCAGGACAGGTGCATATTGTATTGGTCTATCGCTCCTCCCTGACTGGCTGAGCTCACTTTTTGGCTGTTGGTATGCACCTCGCCAAAAGTGTAGCTCCCTCTGAAATAGGGTGGTAATTGTTTTGCCTGCATCTGATCTTCCGACGTTAACACCACCAAGCACGAGCATTCTTTTTCAAGAAGCATTTTCATATGCGCTTCCAGCGCATCCGGCGTATTTTTTGGGTACGAACCGGCTAATGCCACAGGCTTACCGTCAAAAGTTAACGTATTCACTGGCACAGGCATTCCATCGCTCAGTTTCACTTGGGTTTGCTGATTAATTGGAATGCTGCTGACCGCAAACCGTGCCAGGCCCAGTGTCGGTCCGCTCATCGTCTGTGGCATTGGCGCGCCGGCTTCTATTTTCTCAAGTTCAGCTGTAACGTTTTTCAGTTCTTTAGCAATAACGTGAATTTTTTTTACAGCCTGGGTTAATTCATGAGTAGAGGCTTTATCAATCCACCTCTCAACCACTCCCCCACAGGTTCCCCATTGTGAGAACCTGTCTGCTCCTATCTGAATATTTTTTAACGTTGTAACATAATCATTAAGTTGTTTAGCCTCTGGAATTTTATTTAAATTCTGTAAATTCGTCATTAATGAACGTAGCGGGCCGTTACCTGAAGCCATCTCCTGGAAGTTTTCTCGCAGGCTATTTCCATCCATTTGTTCCAGTTGCGGTAATGTTCTTTTAAGTCCCTTTAGCGCGATATCGAGTAAAGGTTGCTTACTTTCTGCTCCAACATCGTTATTTTTTTCTGCCACTTTTGTATCGCCGCCTTTTATGACTAAAGCGGCATTCATGACACCAACATTATCCTTGCTCTTAATAAGGTTTATAAACCCTTCGTCAGCAGCTTTTACACACTCCGTGATCTGCACTGCTAAACGTTGGGTAAGGGGTTTGTTCATATTTATACGGGACATTAACAGTGCGTTATTGACCGCTGTTTCCCCATATTTTTCCGTTAGTGCCTGGAGAAATGTTTGTAAAATTTTCTGATCCTGTCCTTTGATGTTTTCCGTATGTTTTTGCACCACTTCAGTGTTTTTAAATAACGGCATTTTTCCAAGCCAGGTTAATACTTTTGACGAAAATTTTTCAGGCGCAACATATGCCTTATCAGTATTTTCCTTAGCAATATAAAGTCGGGCATCATTCGACACACCAACTTTTGAAAACGAAGACAACGTTAAATTATTCAATTTTCTCTCCTCATACTTTAGCATATTCCTGCAGTATGTTTTTGAGCGCTTCCTGCTGATTCACAAATGACTCAAGCTGCGATATAATATGGTAAGTATTTGTCAGATCGGTAATTGCATGTATAAACAACAACGTCTCAGCGGCCTCAATATACGCTAACGTACCTTCATTATTCGCAGCCAGTTCACCATTAATCACCATAATCTGCCGCCAGATAGAATCGCCACAAACAGGCGATAACGGTATAATCATACCGTTCAATAACCAGATATCATCTTTAGCTTCAATAGACGTAAAAATATCGCTATCGAGTAGTAATAAGCACTGATTGTTGTCGTCAAAAGTGAGCGGTAAACCCAATTTCTCACCAATATTAGCGATAATATCCTGGTGTGCTTGCAATTTACTTTCCTCTTGAATTATATCTTTTATAAGATTGCTTCTTCAAATTTAATCTGGTTACACAATGTCTTGATATTTTTTCGCGCCCATCGCCGGGCGCAATATTTCTCTCCTTTAATCCAGTAGAATAGCCATTCACTACGCATCGGAACACATATCAGTAGCTCCTTCGGATCATTTTCAACATGACGTAACTTGCCTTTAATAACAAAACGCGGACTGTCAGCAATATCATCATATATTGCAGCCATACCTGAACCGGGTACTACATGTGTGATGATTTTCATAACAATTAATCTTGTTCAATTGTTGTCGAGCGAGAGAAAAATACTACACCCTGGACTCAAGACTTTTTTTAACAACACGGCATATATCCGCAAAGGTCGTCATATCAGGAAGATCGTTTTCATTGCAACTAATGTCAAACTCCTCACTAAGACCAAATACAATATCAATTAAATCCAATGAGTCAGCGTAAAGATCCTCAACCAGATGGGTCTGACCATTGATACTATCAACATCAACGGCAATACAGGAGGTGATAACTTTTTTGACTCTTGCTTCAATATCCATATTCATCGCATCTTTCCCGGTTAATTAACGCTGCATGTGCAAGCCATCAACGGTAGTAATAACCCGATCCACGCCAGGTTTATTCAGGTATGACTCGTAAGCCGGGCCAGCTCGCCAGCTACCGTCTCCGATAAGGCCGTCCAGCACATTACTTAACACATAGTCAGTTTCCCCTTTTTGCCTGGTCAACCCCGCCTCTCTGGCAAACTGCAATGCAATCTCAGCCAGTTTTTCTTTTTGTGGATGATGAGTAATGACCTCTTTGAGCGTCTCCATTTTCGCTTTCAATGCTGGGTGCTTGTCAATATCGCTACATTGCGCTTTCAACGCTGCACTCTTTATCGTGTCATTGGGTAATATTTCCGCACGCAAGCCGTCAAACGCTCTGCGTACAGGGAACGGTGTCGAGGTATCCGGCTCCAGGGCTTTACGTATCACACCCAAAAACGCCTCACGGGCGTTGAAATGCATTGAATGCATATTCGTAACGCTCGGTACTGTTGAGAGGAAACTATTTTGCTTAAACTTCAAACCAGAAAATGGGCCAGTCTTATCTGTCTGGCTATTATCATTATCGGTCGTACCGGCTTTATTACCTGTAATTACCGTCGAGTCTGATTGTAAGGTATCGATTTTAACATTCTCGACGCCAGCCAGTTGACTGGCAAGCGGCTTCACATTCACAATCTCTGCCGTCTGGCTTTGCTGTTTATTATCATCAACGCCGTGCACCGTGGCCTGTACCGGCTTGCCGATAATGCTCTTGCTGGTTACGCCATCGACTTCATCAAAAGAGGTTGTTTCACCCGTAGTGCCCTTTTCTGACGTGACCACCTTTCCATCTTTACTTTCGGAAGAAGCGTTGGTCACAGCCTCTGCCGTCGCATGAGCCGTAATGTCAATTTTACCTGCGATGCCATGGTCAATTGCCCCTGTGCTGGCGCTGTGTGCCGTCTCCGTTTGATGCGTAGTCGAATCCACACGCGAATGACTATGACTTACGTTGCTGCTGTTAGTCGAATGGTGTGACTCGCCATGGCGTTGGCTGTTATCAATAAATGTTCGGCTATTATCAATCGTCTTCCGGCTATGATCATGGTTGCTATTATCGATATGGCGCTGGCTATTATCGACATGGCTTCGGCTATTGTTAATATGCTTACTGTTATCCACGCTATGGTTACTGCTATCAATATTAATATTGATATTAATACCCGTAGGTTCTGCTTTTTTCCCACCATCAGGTACTGGTCCAGCCGCAGGTTCCGGAATTTTAGGGTCAGGCAGTTTATCTGCAGGAATTTGTGCAAAAACATTACGTAGTAGCAGGGGTATCAACGTTTGCATTTCAAGGTGCCGGGCTTCCCGTCCTACGCTGGTACCCTGCTCTTGCGTTAATTTTTGGTGGCACATATCAAGCGCCTTAACCGCCTTCGCCGCCGCGGCGTCAACAAGCTGCGTAAGATTGCTACGGGTTAACGGATCTAACGTACAGCCAAAGTTATGTTCAATGCAGCTGGCAATATAGGGCATCACCTCCTGCATAACAAGATTCGTCGATAATTTACTTAATTCACCGCCAGTGTTATTTTTGATAATATCTAACAGCTGCTTTTCCAGGTTTTCCAGCTTCGCTTCCGCTTTCTTTGTTTCTGGCAGCCATGGCCCAAAAGCTGACTTTTCTTTCAGGCCATCTTTTATGATTTGCGTGGTATACTCTGCCCCCACCTTCATCAGTAGCGTCTTCGCCTCAGGAGAATCACTGGTGGCGTTGAGCGCTGAACGAAAGAGCCCGGCAAATTCCATTATCGCTTTCTTACCGGCGACATTATTTGAATTGGTGAAAATTTCTTTTAACGCCTCAGCGTCTTTCCCGCATTTAAACAACGCATCCAGACTCGCCTGTTTGATCAGCGCGGGAAAATCTTCCAGTTGCGGGCCTTTAATTTCCCCTGACAGCGTCGCTGTGGCACTTTCTCTGACTGCGGAAAGATTCGCCGCAAGATTCGTGGCCTGCGTTTTGATCTCGGTCTGCATACCTGGCATTATGACGGGGGGCTGAGTTCTTACACTTGTAACCATTATTAATATCCTCTTCTGTTATCCTTGCAGGAAGCTTTTGGCGGTTTCCAGGCTGCTACTTATCGTACTGCTCAGCACTTTTACCAGGTTGTCGTACAATGAATTGGCATTGCTGTATTTTTGCGTCAGCGTCTGTAATGTGGTTTTCAGATTTTCTTCCTGTGCTTTAAAACCCGACTGCCAGGCTTGATATTTGGCGTTATCCAGTTCAAGGGCTGAACCCGATCCTATTCCATTAAGATCGCTAACCATTTTGCTCAGTGGCCCCGTATCCACCAGTACGACATAACCAGAACCAGACGCCTTTAGACAGCTGTCCGGTAAATTCAATTCTTTAATCCACTGCTCAGCTTCCGCTTTCGTTGCTGTTGTCACTCCGCTGCCAGTTTGCGAGGGAAATAAAATCGTATTTTTATTTATTTGAGTGTATTTATTAATTAAACTACTTATTTCACTTTTAAGTGAGTCAACATTTAGCTTAATGGTATTTCCATCCTTACCAGGCGATAACCAGCCTCCCATTTTGGAAAGAATATCACTGAAGGCCTGATAAAAATCGGTATAGACTGCGACAACGTTTTCATAAACGCCCAGATAGCTGTCACCTATCGCCGATATATTTTGGGAAACCATATCCCAAATCTCAGCATCAGAAATGGTTGTTCTCGGTTGCGCCATAGGCGAAGCGCTAAATAAGGCCGACGTCGGCGCAGAAAACGCGCTCCGCAGGTTCTCATTTTGTTCTGCGGATAATGACACGCCAGACTTCGCCAGAGCATTCAGGCTGCTGGTCAACTGTTGGCGCGCCAGCGTGCGCTCGTCATTATTCTCTTCAGAGATCGGTGGCGTTGACTGCAGCGTCTGCTGTGCCTGCTGGATTTTAGTAGCCGCCTGCGATAATGAAATGATATCTGTGCCGCGATGTTCTGTGGTAGACGGTACCACGGCAGTCTCGACGTGCTCGCTCGCCGAGGGAGTCTGCGGCCGTTCGGCAACGATCCCCGGATGAGGAGAAGCGGAATAATTTTGAATATTAAGCATAATATCCCCAGTTCGCCATCAGGAGCGCGATTAAATCACACCCATGATGGCGTATAGATGACCTTTCAGATTAAGCGCGAATATTGCCTGCGATAGCAGCAAGTGCGGATGCTTTCGACTGGTTAATGCTCTCCATTGTTTTCAGCATTTCCTGAATCAGGCTGGTCGATTTACGTGAACTTTCACGGGCTTCGTCCGATGCGGTGCTGGCAACACGGTTATTCACCTGGCTAATTTGCTGCTCGGAACGTTCCTGAGTAGCGGCGTACTGCCCGGACGCCCCTGCAATACCACCGACCGTGACCGAGTTCTTCATAATCAGATCGCCCGTCATCTGCATCTTGCGCGCATCAATTCGGGTCATATCCATGGTATTCTGCTCAAGACGAATATCGGATTCGACAGACTCAAGACGTTTCGACAGAATAGCCTGATGTTCAGGGGAGATTTGTTTATTACTGTCTTTAATACCCAGACTTTCCGTGGCGCTGGTTCCGGCATTAGATTTAAGCGTCGCATCATTAAGATTTTTCGTCGCATCGGTACCGGTTTTCTTCATATTTAACGATTTCAGAGAATCGACACCTTCAGCACCGAGTTTGACGCTATTCTGCCCGTTCAGCACGTTTTTAATACTGTGGCTTTCAGTGGTCAGTTTATCGATCTTCGCGGCATTATGTTTAAGCGCGCCTCTTTCATTCTGCAGCCCCTTATATTCCAGTTTGGCGCCCACGCCAGTGATCCCCAACTGAAGCGCGCTCTGGGAAATACTACCGGACAACGCATTCATCCCTTCGCGCATCATGGAGCTTGCCGTCGTTTTAGCTGCATCAAAACTGACTAATGACAACTTACCAGACAGTTTGCTATCAGCCTGGTTCAACGTCAGCATTAACGTATTCGCGGCAGCCAACAGCGCAACGGCACTGGAAGACATTCCGCTAATATCAAAAAACTTTCCGACTTCTGCCTGCTGCTCGCGTAACTGGGTTTGCACAACCTCATTCGCTTTAGTCGTGACATTATTTGCCAGGGCATTCAAATCCTGATTCATGTCGGTATTTTGAATACTGGCTTTTAAAAAGGACGTGATCGTTCCGGGGGTTTGCGTTAATACCCCTGGCGCAGGCGCGCTCAGTGTAGGACTCAACCCCAGGTCACTGACTTTACTGCTGCTAATACCAATACTATTCAGAATATCTTTAGCGCTAACGGATTGCGAAGCTGTCTGTGAACTATTCTCAACAGAATGATTATTTAAATAAGCGGCGGGATTTATTCCCACATTACTAATTAACATATTTTTCTCCCTTTATTTTGGCAGTTTTTATGCGCGACTCTGGCGCAGAATAAAACGCGAAGCATCCGCATTTTGCTGTACCGCAGAAGACATAGCTTTTTGTAGTTCCGCCGTTACCTTCTGGTTTTCACCAAATATTTCTACGGATTGTTTAAGCCACTGCTGAATCTGATCCATGGCAAAACGGGCGAGCATAAAATCAGCAAGCGCCTCGCTGGCATTTTTAATAAATACGCCCTCGGCAACACCACCGGCTGACTGGGCTGCGGTATTCGTGACTTCCATGCCCAACGCCACTTTATTTAGGGTATTACCTACCAGCTCTTTACTTAAGGCATTCGTTTGCAGGCCCATCTTGCTACCCACATTACCCAGACCGCTAGTAATACGTTGCATCCCCTGGGTAAAGAGTTTGCTGCCGTTTTGTGCCAACTGTTTCAGCACGTTAGGCACCAACTTCTTAATCGTTTCGCCCATCATTTTGCTCAGCGCGTTACCCAGTTTCGCCGCCGCGCCTTTCCCGACAACTGCGACCACCACAATGACCGCTACCATGGCAATAGCGGCGACAATCGCACCAACAATGCTGCCGGCCATCTCTGCCGTTTTCTTATCGACGCCTAATCCTTCCAGCGCTTTGGTAATCGCCTTGCCAATCAGCTCCATTAACGGCTTCAGCACATGCTCCATAATCGGGTTTAGCGCCTGCTGAATAAACGACACCCCCGTCGCCGCCTTCACAATTTCATCGGCCACCATTACCGCAAGTCCCACCGCAGCCAGCGCCAGACTCGCCCCACCGGTAAAAACAGCGGCCACAACGCTGACAATGGTTAGCAGCGCGCCGAGGACTTTCCCGATACATCCCATAATGCGGTTCGTTTCCTCGGCTTTGCGCGTCTCTTCCTGGAATTCAGCCGATTTCTTTTCCATCTCCGCCTGACGCCCTTCCTGCAAGGCGTTGAAAAGCGCAAGATCGTTTTGCAGGCTTTCTTCCGTATTTTTGCCCACAATCTCAATAAACATGGCCATGAGCATAGTGAGGCGGGCGACATTTGACAGATTATCCTGCTCACCCTGGGAAACCTGATTCTGAGAGGCGGCATTAGCCGTTCCCTGGAATTTGGTCAGAATGTTATCCGCTTTCTCGGCTTTCGCTTTGGCGTCTGTGCCTGCTTTAACCGTCGCATCCGTGGCCTTATCTAATGCCTCTTTCGCCTCTGTCGCTTCTTTTCCGGCCTGTTCTACCGCGGCTTCAGCTTGTGCATAGCCGGGGTCAGCCGGGTCCAGCGATTGCAATTTATTTTGCGCCTGCGTCAGTTTTTTGGCCGCTGCGTCATAAACACTCTTGGCGGTATCCGTCTTTTTGATGCTGGCTTCATAGAGATCCGTCGCCTCCTGAGCCTCTCCCAGAGCTGTCTGGAATTCTTTCGATACCTGAATCCCCATCTCTTTTTGTGACTCAATCATCGCCTGCCATACCGCCAGACGAGACTCCAGTTGAGACAGCGAAACATCGCCCAGTAGGGTCATTAACTTGCCAAGCAGTAATGTCAATTGCCCTTCGCTGGAGAGTTTTTCCCGGGCGGCGTCCGTAGGCGGCTTTAGACCCACCGTATTAATAGCGCTCTCGCCGGACTTTGTTCCGGCTTTAAGGTCGCCCGCTTTCGTTGCCACCACATCTTTAAAAGCTTTATCCGCCGCTTTTAAAAAGTCCGTGTTCTTACGAACGCCTTCAAAAGCCGCCTCAGCGAGGCGCGGATTTTGGGTATATCCGCTACGGCTAATGCTACTTGCGTCATTTACCATAATTATTCCTTTTCTTGTTCACTGTGCTGCTCTGTCTCCGCCGTTTTTAGCGCCTCCAGATAGACCAACGCTTTTGCCCGCAGAGACTCATCTTCAGTACGTTCATTGACAAGTTCAAAACACTGCCTGGCTTTTGCCGCCTTACGCATTAATAATTGACACTGCCCGGTAAAAAAAACGGGGCGATAATCATTTTTAAGTAACGTAAACGCTACTGCATAAAGGTCACATGCTTTCTGAAATTGTTTTTTCAGTTGGCATACTGCCGCCAGTCCCATGGTGTAATCGGGATTGTAAAAATCATAAATGCATAAGAAACGAAAGAATGTCTCAGCTTCATCCAGTCGTCCCTGGTTATAAAACTCATAAGCATGAGCATATAAACCGTCCATCATATCTTGAGGGATCCCATGAACGTCTTTTAGCGTGGCGCCTTCACTAACGGCATCCCAAATCATTTCCGCAACACGTTCTTCGCTGACATTATTTTGATAATCCATTACTTACTCCTGTTATCTGTCACCGACTTTGTAGAACTTAACTACTGCGTTTATCTGATGCAGTTATTAAACCCCGACGGTGGTTAGTGAACATTCAAAAAACGCCCAATGAATACATCGCTACTGCTTTACGCGGCTCAATGCCGTACCTCGTTTTCTTGTGGCTGAATAACGTCTTTGCCCGCGTTTTCTACCTCTTCCAGCCAAACCAGAAGACGTAAAACTTCATCAATTTCTTCCAGACTCACCAGATCATAACGGCGATGGGTTTTGAAAAGACTGCGCGCCAGTTTGATATCGACGATCACAGGTACGCCAACCTTCTCCGCATAGGCGCGGACGGCCAGTGCGCGCTGATTCGTTTCATACACTGAGATCATCGGAATCGGCATCAGTTCGGGTTTAAAATAAATCCCGATCGTAATATGCGTGGGGTTGGCAACAATCAGGCGTGAGTTTTCAATATCGGATTTCACCTGTTCAGACAGAATTTCCATATGAACTTCACGTCTTTTAGATTTAACCTCTGGGTTCCCTTCCTGCTCCTTCATTTCACGCTTCACTTCTTCCTTATCCATTTTCATATCTTTCATGGTCAGGAAATATTCCGCAATAGCATCCAATAATAAGACAATCAATGCGCAAGCAAGGCAAGTTAATACCAACGCGAGGAGAAGCTCACGCCAAATGACGGCAATACCTACAATATTGCCATTTAGCTGAGAAAAGATTTCAACCTTATATTTCTTCCAGCAAATGATGGCGGCCACCACAAAGGATGAGAGATACAGTAGGGTTTTGACCGTATCTTTAACCGTTCGCATACTAAAAAGTTTTTTCGCCCCTTCTACCGGGTTTAACGCCGATAAATTAGGTTTTAATGCTTCTGTCGCCAGCACAAAACCGGCCTGTAATAACGCCGGTAATGCGGAACACACTAAGCAGAGCAGCATAAATGGAATCAGATATTTTAACCCTATCCCAAAAACGGCCAAACTGTAGTCAGCCATGCTCTGATCAAAATTATCCGCAATAATGATCTTAATTATCCCCATAAACTCATTAAATGAGCCATACGACACCAGATAGGCAATTCCTCCCAGCGTCAGGCAGGCGATAATGAGATCTTTACTTTTAAATGACTGGCCTTTTTTAGCGGAGTCTTCCAGCCGTTTTTTAGTCGGTTTTTCTGTTTTATTCGAGGACATGCGTCGCCCCTCGCTCGTAAAACCAACTGCTTAATCCTGTGGCCTGGAAAGAGAGTCGCAGTACATTGTCCGGTAGCACCGGAGAGAAATAAAGCAGCATAATTAAAACGGCAATGCCGCTTTTTACCGTCAGTGAAATCGCAAAGGCGTTCATTTGCGGAGCAAAGCGCGACAATAAACCCAGGAATACTTCTGACAGCAACAGCACTAATACCACCGGACTGGCCAGAACCAAGGCGTTTTGAGCCACCTGATTAATAAACGTTAATAGCGGCGGTAATGAAGGCGTGCACTCGTTCATCGGATCGCATAGCTGATAGCTTTTATTTAACACGTCAACCATCGTGACCAGACCGCCGTTTTGTAAATAAACGACAGCGGCAAACATATTCAGGAAATTAGCCATTTCCGAGGTATCAATACCGTTTGCCGGATCGATACTGCTACTTAGCGTTGCCCCTCGCTGGTTATCGATAATACAACCCAGCGCATGCATAACCCAAAAAGGCCATGACAGCAGACAGCCCAGCATGACGCCTACCGCCGCTTCTTGCAGAACTAACGGGATCATCGCCACCGATAAAAACGGCGGCGCCTCGTTCAATGCATGCGGCCATACTCCCAATGCCACCAGGATGATAATGGCGTTTCTCGGCGCGCCGCTTAATACCCCGCTATTCAAAAACGGCATGAAGAAAAAAATCGGCGCCACGCGAGCAAACCCTAGTGCCGCAGACGCAACCAGGTGATGAATTTCAAAGTACAACGCGTAAAACATTTTTTACCCCTTAGCCAACGCCAGGAATATCACCTGACGCCCGTAAGAGAGTAAAACTTCGCCATACCAGCCAGAGAGTAAAAACAAGCATAAACACACGCCAAGTAATTTAATGCCAAAAGGCAGCGTCTGTTCCTGTAATTGCGTTACCGTCTGGAATAACCCTACCAGGAGGCCGATAATCGTTGCGACAATCGTCGGCCACCCTGACAGGATCAAAACAAGATAGAGCGCCTTATTACCTGCAAACACTAAATCATCCATTTAACTATCCCGTCTCGTAATGATGTCATGTTGCAATGTCCATATACTGTAAAATCAATCCCTTAGACAGTAATGTCCAGCCATCAAGCGCGACAAAAAGCACCAGCTTAATAGGTGTAGATATCGTCACCGGACTCATCATCATCATCCCCAGCGCCAGTAGCACGCTGGATACCACTAGGTCGACGACAACAAAGGGCAAATAGAGATAAAAACCAATTTTAAACGCGCTTTTTATTTCGCTCAGCGCATAAGCAGGTAATAACGCAAATATTGATGGTTTTTCAATTTCATCTTTGTCACGCTTTACCGTCTCGGTCTCTTCTCCATACTGACGCTTCAGTTGCGCGTTTTCAAAAAACTGAACTAACTCGCGATCTGAATATTTGATCAGATAATCGCGATAACCATCCAGACCTTCATCAACGTGTTTACTTAATGACGAAATATCATTAAAGGTGACATCTTCGTCCTCAAAATAGACGTAGGCATCATGCATTATGGGCCACATAACAAACATAGAAAGCAGCAATGCGACGCCGTTAAGCGTCATATTTGAAGGTATCTGCTGCAATCCCAGGGCGTTACGCACCATGACAAATACAATAGAAAATTTAACGAAACAGGTTCCTGACGCAATAATAAATGGCAACAGGGTGGAAAATGCCAGTAAGGCAATTAATGAGATATCATTCCCCATTACCAGACTCGCTCAGCCATTCATGGATCTCAACGCCTAAGGTGTCATTCATCTGTACCAGTTCGCCATTACCCAGCAAAACACCATTCGCCATAATTTCAACGTTAAGTTCAGCATTGGTCGGCAGTGATAATAGCTGCTGCTGCCCCATGGTTTCGAGTTCGGCGAGGGTAACGTTCTTACGATACAAAACAAATTCCAGTTTGACGGGCAATTGGTTCAAGCCAGGCAGAGTTTCTGCAGTTTCAGTTGTATTATTTTCTTCTTCGATATGTTGAATATCTAACGTTTCCACAATAATTCCCCCTTCAACACGGTTGAAATGACCTAACTTTTTCGCGTAGCAATAAACTTCCGCACGGGAAGTACGAATCAGGAGTACATCTCCGATCCCGATTCGGCCCAGCAACGAACGCTGCGTATCACTGCTACCGATTACAAAGCGCAACGGCCAATGCAGCATTTTCGGCCTGCCGCCCCCGACTGCAGGCAGTTCAGGAAGATATTCAAACCACAGGCCGCCCCGATCGCTCATAATGTGCAACAATTTCCCTTCCGGCAGCGCGCTTCCCGGCACGGGGTTCTCTACGCATAAACGCCGACAGGACAAATGCGGCACGGGCAACTCAAACGGTCGCTCTGTTGCAGCAAGCCAGGGAACGACCAGGTGCTCAGCGCCAGCAGAAACCGCCGCCCCCGCCAGAGCGGGAGAGACATGCTCAAGCCAGTCCCCAGGTTGAATCCACGCCGACCACCGTTTTTCTGCATCGCTCAACCGAACCCACATTCCCTGTCGCGTCGGATATTCCAGCGTAGCTTCCTGGCCATGGCGCTGGCATTCTGTCGCGGTTTGCGCCAATAGCCATTCGCGACGATCAATCTGTCTCACACGCAATGACATCAGGCGTCATCCTCCTCGCCAGATTGCTGTCTGTGCTGTTGCTGCTGCGGATTTTGTTGATCGTCTCGCGTCAGGTGCCAGCGCTGGGGATTACCGTTTTGCCATTGATCATGCAAACGATGTTCAACCTGCGTATTTGACGGTATTAACGAAAACTCCCCTGCTTGCCGCGCCTGAATATTGACGGAATAGTCATTTCCCCAGCGCTGAAAACGGTAAGTCAGTGAGCTATCCTCCCCTTTCACGCCATCGGCAGTGGGAAAAATAGTCATCATCGGCTTTGATTGCGCCGCTAAAGGCATTTTTTCATCGCCGCCGGTTAATTGGCTAAGATCGGCGATAGTGGTTGGTTGCAGCGGAAGCTGAGAAACATCTTTAACCTTTTTATGATCTTTATCGTCAGGCTTACCGGTATTGGCTGCGGCCATTCGGGCAGGTGCGACATCCCGCGCCAGCGGCGCGCCCTCTTTACGAACGCCTTCACCCGCGATGGCTTTATTATCCCCAGGCAATGCCTTGATATTATCGTCAGAGATTCCCGTGGCGTTATCGGTTACTTCACTAACGGATTCCACAGCTTTTAAATCAGCAGATAATTTTTTACCACTTACGCTTTCTAACGGCCTATTTTTAGACGATAGCAACGCTGCGGATTTATCTACTTTGGCCTCCGCAGAGATCAAACCGACAGATTTTTCAGCAGTGACTTTCAACAGTTTTTCAGCAATCCTGAGTTCGCCTTTTCCGTTATGATGCAGACCAGAAACGTTGCCATTGTGATGTTCTGATTTCGCTAGCGCGCCATGTCGCCATGCCGCCAGCAATACCGGTAAAGCCGTTTCTTTATGCATTACGAAAGCATCGCCATAGTCGCGATCTTTTTTATGATCGGAATATTCTGTCTTATGTTTTTCCACCGCTTTTTTTAATGCTTCTGATAAACCGCCAACCTCATCCTGCTGCGGCAGTAAAATGTTCCCGGATGAACTGACAGCTGACACATCGCCCATTAAATTATCTCCTCTGACTCGGCCTCTTCCTGCTGTATCTCTCGCTGGATATAGTGTCTTTTCTGACGGATTATCCAGCGTTGATAGTTCCCTTCTTTGCGCAACCAATATTTACTTTTTTTCTGAAACTCTTCCCTTTTCTTTTCCAGCTCGCTCCGTTTTTCCTGAATTTGTATAATCTGGAGTTCTAAATCTTTTATCTGCCGGCGAACAATAGACTGCTTACGTAATAACGTATAAATTTCCTCACGACTGAGCTGTCTGTTTTCTGCACGCAGCGTATCTAATAACAATTTCAGACCCGCTATTTGTTCAAGGATCGCCTCCTCCTCGGCCTGCAGCCCGCGGTCCTCATCCTGATAGCGAAGTAATATCGACTCACACTGTGAATGAAATACCGTACAGCGCCGCTGCAATACTTTAATTCTGGTCAGCGAATGCATTCATACCGCTCAACGTGTCATCAAAGGATGAATATTGCGCTACCGGCTGGCATAACCAGGCTTTCAGGCTATCCCGCATCTGCATCGCCCGATCGTTATCGATATTTTCGCCAGGACGATATTCTCCCAAGTCAATGAAAAGCTGGAGCTCTTCCAGACGCGTCATTAATTTACGCACGGCAGATGCCTGTTCAGCATGTGTCGGCGTCGTGACTTGTCCAAAAACGCGGCTTACGCTTTTCAGTACATCGATTGCCGGGTAATGTCCCTGCCCGGCCAGCTTTCTGCTCAGATACAGGTGACCGTCAAGGATAGAGCGAATTTCATCCGCCATCGGGTCCGCCTCTTCCTCGCTTTCCAGCAGTACCGTATAAAAGGCAGTAATGCTTCCCTCGCTGGTCGCCCCGGGGCGTTCCAGCAAGCGGGGCAAATTATCGAATACGGAGGCGGGATAACCTCGACGGGCCGGACGCTCTCCCGACGCCAGTGCCACGTCTCGCAAAGCACGCGCATAACGGGTCATGGAATCGATAAAAAGCACGACCCGTTTTCCCTGGTCGCGAAAATATTCCGCTACGGTTGTCGCCAGTTGCGCTGCATTGCAGCGATCGACCGAGGGGAAATCGGAAGTGGCAAAAACCAGCACGCATTTTTCTTTCTTATGCGAAGCGCGCAACATATCCACGAATTCAGTGACCTCGCGGCCTCGTTCACCGATAAGACCAATAACAAAAACATCCGCCTCCGTTTGCTCGATCAGCATATGCATCAGCATGGTCTTACCGCATCCTGCGGAGGCAAAAATGCCCATTCGCTGGCCTACGCCACAGGTCAATAACCCGTCAATCGCGCGCACACCGGTAATCAGCGGTTCACGGACGCCAACGCGCGAAGCGTAAGAAGGCGGTGCGACATCAATAACGCGTTCTTCGCTAATCGGCGCCACTTCAGGGGTAAAACGCTCAACGATTTTCCCTGTCGGATCCAACACCGCGCCTAATACCGAGTATCCCACCCACGCCGATAACGCACGTCCAGTGGGATAAAGCACGACATCGCGGCTCAGCCCCTGGGCATTGCCGATAAGGCTCAGCACGGTGCGTTCCCGCTGTAAGCCAACCACCTGCGCACGTGCAACAACCTGTTTTTGGTGCCAGCCACGGCGTATTTCACACAGTTCGCCAATGGCTACATCGCGCAATTCCGCCTCAATAATTGGGCCGGTTATTTTTTGTGGGTAGGCCAGATATTGCAGTAAACGAGGTGTTTTCATCTCATTAGCGACCGACTAAAAACTTCCAGATAGTTGTAAAACCCATTCAAGGCAGTAGAGAACTTTTCACCGTCAGATAAAAAATCCGGATGCACTAAGGCTTTAAGCGTTAGCTCCCCATTCTGCTCCCCCAGTAGTAATTGCCCGCCGCGGGCAAAATGGCATCCTTCCATTATGGTCATTAAGATTTCATAAGCCCGCTGTTGTAATACCACCATGCTGTCAGCACCCAATTGCGCCCAGATCCATACATCATCGTCCTTGACGCTGATACAGATACTTGGCAATGCAAATAAATCCAGAACAATTGTTGAATGGCTATCTATTCCTCCGATGAGTGAAGGATCGCAACCACTTACTTCCAGTGCGGAACGAACTAATTCAGCGATATCCAAATGTTGCATAGATCTTTTCCTTAATTAAGCCCTTATATTGTTTTTATAACATTCACTGACTTGCTATCTGCTATCTCACCGAAAGATAAAACCTCCAGATCCGGAAAACGACCTTCAATCATTTTCTTAATAAATCGACGGACATCGACAGACGTAAGGAGGACAAGATCTTTATGTGCAATCAATAAATCATCCAACTTAAGTGTAATGAGATCCATCAAATTAGCGGAGGCTTCCGGGTCAAGGCTGAGGAAGGTACTGCCAGAGGTCTGACGGATCCCTTTGCGAATAACATCCTCAACTTCAGCAGATACCATTACTGCTCGTAATTCGCCGCCATTGGCGAATTTATGGCAAATATAACGCGCCATTGCCCCACGAATATGCTCCACAAGGTTAATGACATCTTTTTCTCTTGGCGCCCACAATGCGAGCGCTTCCATAATTAATTTCATATTACGCACGGAAACACGTTCGCTTAACAAACGCTGCAAAACTTCAGATATACGTTGTACCGTGGCATGTCTGAGCACTTCTTTAAGTAAATCAGGAAATTTCGCTTCCAGTTGGTCCAGCATATGTTTTGTTTCCTGAATACCGAAATATTCATTGACGTTGCGCGCCAGCGTCACCGCCAGACAGTGGTAAAGCTCATCAAGCGCGTTCCGCAACACATAGCCAAGCTCCCGCAGTTTCTCCCCCTCTTCATGCGTTACCCAGAAATACTGACTGCTACCTTGCTGATGGATTGTTGGATTAATGCCAAAGGAAACAACTTCATCGGAATAATTTACCACTCGCATCAAATCAAAATAGACCGTAAATTGTTCAACACGGATCTCATTAATCAACAATACGATGCTGTTATCGTCCAGACCCTCGCCATCGCGTAACAATACTTCCGGCAGGCGCACGCCATAATCAATAAAGAACTGACTACGTAGACGCTCCGCAAGTTGAGCTTTTTCCAGATCTTCACGCCGGCTCTTCGGCACAAGTAATATCAACGGTACGGTTTCTGTAGAGACTTTATCGAGATCGCCAATCAGTCCCAACGACGACCCTTCTTTTTCCTCAATACTGAGCGGCTGCTCGCCTTTACTGGTTTTAGGTTTGGCGGCGCTACGTTTTGCTTCACGGAATTTAAAATAGAAGAGTACGCTTAAAACCACCGATAAAATAACAAATACCGGCAGCGGGAATCCCGGCAGAGTTCCCATTGAAATGGTCAAAATAGCCGTAACAACCAATACAAATGGGTTGTTCAACAGCTGCGTCATGATATTCCGCCCCATATTATCGCTATCGCCATTTACGCGAGTCACGATAAAACCGGCACTAATCGCAATCAACAATGCGGGGATCTGGGCGACAAGACCATCACCAATGGTCAGCATGGTATAAGTAGACAGGGCGGAGGACAAATCCATACCATGGCGGGTCATCCCCACCGAAATACCGCCAATAAAGTTCACAAAGATAATAATGATGCCGGCAATAGCGTCACCTTTGATAAACTTCATCGCACCGTCAAAGGAACCGTAAAGCTGGCTTTCCCTTTCCAGTACACTTCGCCGTTCGCGCGCGGCATCCGCATCAATAATACCGGCCTTCAAATCGGCATCAATACTCATCTGTTTACCGGGCATACCATCCAGAGAAAATCGGGCCGCGACTTCCGCGACGCGTTCTGAACCTTTGGTAATAACGATAAACTGGACCACGGTGACAATAGAGAAGACAACAAAACCCACCGCCAGGCTATCGCCAATAACGAATTGCCCGAACGTGGCGATAATTTCACCGGCATCGGCTTCAATCAATATAAGACGGCTGGTACTGATCGATAATGCCAGACGAAAGAGCGTGGTAATTAACAGTACCGCAGGAAACGTTGAAAAACTGAGGATTCTGTCAATGTAGAACGACCCCATAAACACCAATATCGCCAGTACGATATTCAGTGCGATCAGGAAATCAACCAGATAGGTAGGTAATGGAATGACGAACATAGAAATGATCATCACCATTAGTACCAGAATCAGTAATTCAGGTCGTAAACGAGCACTGTTAAGTAGAGAAAGCAGCACTATAGGTATCCTGTTAATATTAAATTAAGACAGCTTTTCAATAGTACGACGCTGTTCTGCCATTTCATGCTTGTAGGCAATATCGGTCATACTACGTAACGCCATTAACAATTCTTCCTGCCAATATTCTTCATAAAAGAGTGAAGAGGGTATGGCTTTACATACTTGATAAAATATCTGCAAAAAGGATGCATGTTCTTTATGACTAAGCAATAACGCATTCAAACCTATAATATCGGCTAACAGCGAATCCACTTCATGTGGCTGTTGCAATAGCGAAAGCATCAGTAGTAGCCACGACGACTCCTCCGCATTAAACGCTTTGGTAAACGAATACGACAATAATGTACTCACAAACAGTAGGTCAGCGGAGCGCAACATTTTAAGTTGCGTCAGACGTCGTAAAAGCTGGCCAAACTCCAGACGCGAACAGCTGGCGTCATTCGCGTCAATATCGGTTAATAGCGAACCCTCGATAAAATCCAGTACCACCAGTCGACGTTGATAGCCATAACTGGCTATCCAGTCAGAGTAAATCTCCACTTCATGTGATTCACTCTGGATAAATTGCCGATAGCTGGCGCGCAATAAGCCTGGTTTTAACGATAATGTTTTCCCAAAAAGCCGGGCCTTCAACGCACAATTAATCCCTGCCTTGAGGGTCTTCGGATCGGTTTGCTCTTCAACGTGCTTAAGTAACGACTCCAGCTTTTTCCGCACGATCTCTTCCAGATCTTTACGACGAAGCAATTCGCGTAACACAAGGACTAAATCACTGGGGTCAGGAAATAAGCTACGCGCCTGACGTAAAAAATCTTCTAACGCGCCGCCATGTACGCTAATTAGCTTTAATATTTGCTTCGCCTTCGGTAAAGCCTCATCCTCCAGCACGCGTTCAAAACTATTAGATAAATTACTGGATTTTTTTTCATAATCGCGACGGTTACGAAATTGCGCCAGCGCCGCTGACATTTCGTCCGTCGACTGGACAAATTTTTGTACTTCCGCCCCTGGAGACGAATCCTCTGCGGCCTGTTGTATTTCCGCCTGCTGCGCATCAGTATGCTGGGTCGCATCCTGGTGAGATGTCTGCCGGGATAATATTCTGGAAAATGAAATACCGGAGGTTGAGCCAGGAATCATTTAATTGCCTCCTGACCTCTATCCAGATAAACACGAACCCATTTCTGTAACTTATCGTCCCCACTCCAGGCACCGCTTTGTTGCAGAATATTGTTTACCGATTCGCTGGCATCCGGCGTTAACGGGTCGACAATTTCTTTTGGTTCAATCATGAATACACGAACAACATTACTTTTATTCTTACTGGAATAACGGAACAGGCTACCAATAAGCGGTAATTTGCCTAAAAACGGAATACTTTGGACAGTATCGGTATTTGCATCCCGTGTATAACCCCCGACCAGCAAACTTTTTCCGTGCGGAACTCTCGCAATAGTGCTAATTAACGTTCGCCCGACTTCGGGTAACGCATCTACGGAGGTGGTAGTATCGGATTGCGGCGTCTTATCGTTGCCATCTTCAATGTCCAGCGACATTTCTATCTGACCATCTGCGGAAAAACGGGGCAGCACTCGGATCATTGTTCCGTATGTTACATGCTCAAGCGCCACATTACGTTCCCCAATCAGCTTGGTGTAAAACGTTCTGTTGTTATCAAAAATAGCGGGAACATTTTCCTGAGTCAGTAATACCGGGCGCGAAACCACCGTCGCCTGTTTCTTCTCTTCTAACGCATTTACCGCGGCGATGAATCGACTGCCATCAAGGGTACTTATTGAAGCCTGGTTTAATGACACGCCAAGTTTGTCCCCAATAGTAATGCTGCCGCTCCATGAAGTGCCCAAACGCTCCAGATCGCTTTTATTAAGATCGACAATCCACAGGGATAATTCTACGTGACGTTTGGCGACATCCAGCGCTTTAACCAGCATTTCGATAAAATGCACCTGCTCAGCCGTTCCTTTTACTAACAAACTGTTGGTATCCGGATAGGCCACGATTTTAATATTGCCCGCCGCGGCATTTTGCTTTAAAGCTTCCTGCAGACTCATGCCACCGGCATAATTTGCTGCTTTACCTTTTTCTCCATTCGCTGAAAACGCTGGCATCGCCGGAGGTTCGCTACTGACAATATTACCTAAGGGTTGCTCTTCTCCCTGCAATAACCTTTCAATCGCCGTAGCAATACCGGGGATAACCATTTTCTGATCGCGCAGATTGTAGGTACGATCGCCCACGAAGGTATTGTTCAGACGCATCACCCCTATTTTCTGGCGTCCCAGCTCAATACCATCGTTTTGCTTGTCCATCATGGTGGCGGCGTTGACCACCATATCAACATAGACGGGTGGCCCTGAAACATAGAATGTTCCTTTACGGTTATCGCCACGTAGCGGGTAATTTTTGTTATATAAACCTGAGCGTTTTAGAAAATTGTTGAACTCATTGAGTGAGACGTTGCGTAAAGAAACCACGGCATTGCGCATTTCACTGGCGTCATAAATATAGATAGCCTGCCCATCGAAATACCAAATCAGCCCCAGTTGTAGGGAAAGCTTCTCCAGTAATGCGTTAGGATCGTGAAACTCAAAGTTGCCCGTAATTTTTTTTCGTGCCGCCATTTTGCTAACAATGACAGGCTCCTTTAGCTGTAGCGCCATGGCATCGAAAAATGTCCGCAGGCTATCGTCTTTCGCAACAAACCCACTTCCCGTTACAGGTATTTTTTCACTAGAATAACCAGGTGCAACCAGAACAAGCGCGGCACATGCCAGCACTCTGGCCAAAAGAATATGTGTCTTCATTTGTCTGCCAATTGAATAATATTTGATAATTTCCGAGGCGAAACGCCGATCAGCTCTTTGATCTCACTAGAAAAATGTGAAGGCGATGAGTAACCATGATTAACGGCTAATTGGGTGATGTTCTCGTGGCCTTCTACACTATTCAGCAGCGATTGCGCCATACGCCAGTTTCGTAATTCACTCTTCGCTTTTCCGCCCAACGCTCTGCTGCACAAACGACGAAAATGGGTATAAGAAACGCCATAGTCTTCTCCCAGCATTCTCATCGTGTTGCCGCTGGTTGACTGAGCGAGTAAATAGCCAACCAACCAGTAACTCTCGCTTTTTCGTAACAGCGCCAGTACCTTATTGAAGGCCGGAGAAGGCGTAATAATTTGCTGCAAAAACCAGTACTCGCAGCGTTTACGATCTTGCCAAATAGCGCGAAACTCAGGACTCAGCAAAACCCATTTATCGGATTCAGCATATGTCGTGTCCACTAATCCTGCGCCATCGATAAATGCCAGTAATTTGCTGAGTACTTCAATTTTTAACGGTCGAAAAACCAGGTCTCCTGATACTGGTGCGACAACGGCCTGCTCGCAAAAAAGCAGCGCGCCTTCCTGAATCAGGCAGTTTTCATTGCGTCGGCTTTCAGAAAATGACATATGCAGCTTTTGCGCGGAACACGTCTGTATAAACCATGCTTCCGGGCTGCGGATTTTCCGCTTCTCTCCTTCTTTAAGTACTTCCTGCGTATTTAGCATAGTTGTCAGCACCAGTTAAAAATCATTTTAATATGTAAACAATACCGGGAGCGAGTGGCAAAATCCTGATGCAATCATTATGAAACTGATGCCACCCGCTAATTAAATTGGCCCACTTGCACAGCGCTTGATAATTTAAAATAGAAAATCAGCTCATAGTGTATAAATTCTGGCTTATTATTCTGCAGCAGCAAAAAATCAAATATTGTCATCGGGATGAAGAATTAATTATTTATATCAGAAGTTTTTTTTGCTAGCATTCCTGAAACGCATTCGCCCCCTTATCACTATTGTCAGATAACGTTCTGACGGTTGTGTAAAAACATTGTGCCTCATTCTTCTGTAGTTGGAGTTAATATGAAAAAATTTTATAGCTGTCTTCCTGTCTTTTTACTGATTGGCTGTGCCCAGGTGCCCCTCCCTTCCTCCGTGAGCAAACCGGTACAGCAACCTGGCGCTCAGAAAGAGCAACTGGCCAACGCAAATAGTATTGATGAGTGTCAGTCTCTTCCGTATGTGCCGTCAGACCTTGCGAAGAATAAATCATTATCAAACCAGAACGCTGATAATTCCGCATCAAAAAATAGCGCAATCAGCTCAAGCATTTTTTGCGAAAAATATAAACAAACCAAAGAACAGGCGCTCACCTTCTTCCAGGAACATCCACAATACATGCGTTCGAAAGAAGATGAAGAGCAACTCATGACCGAATTTAAAAAAGTTTTACTTGAACCAGGAAGTAAGAATTTAAGCATATATCAGACGTTACTTACTGCCCATGAAAGACTGCAAGCCTTATAAGGCCATATCACAGTTGGCTGAACTCATCATGATATAATTAAGACCATATTTTGCATTGCCACTTAATATCAATATAATTATTATAGCTATGGTCACTTTTACGGTTGGCCATTTGTCTCTTACGTTGCATTTATCAATCTGCTTTTTGATACAGCAGCACCTCGCTGCTGCTTTTTTTATTTGCGATAAAGAACTGCCTCCCAGACTCGGGAAAATAGCCGAAACTTATACTGACAAACTATCGTCTCGTATATCGCGGTAAACTGACATCCCCCTCTTTCTCCACATGTTGGCATTCTTACGATATCCCATCCACTTTTCGCGGATAACGTTCTTTTTACCCGTGACAACGTATTGACGACCAAGCTAGTATAGCGGCAGAAACGTCCCGATGTCTGGAATGAATGGCAAACAGTCTATAAGGTGATTGAATGGATACGACAGAAGAACTAAACGGAACCTACTTCTACCACGGACAATCGAACCTGTCAGCAGGTGAACTATTTGATGTAATTTTCCTTGAGCAATTTTGTGATGAACCTGGGATTGGCATTGAGTCAGGTGCTGCTATCCTCGCCGGGCAACCGTGGTTAAAAACCAGAACGAAACCGGGAGAGGCAATCAAAGGGACAAGTGTTATCTCCAGGTATGGGAGAATGCTTTTACGAAATGCACGAACTCCTTTTGGTATTAGAGTTCCTACACCCGTTGGTATAAGAATGCGAAAAACAAATAATCTTGCCGCAGTCATAGCACGATATGTTCCATGGTTAGGTTGGGTTGGTCTTGTGAATTCAATTTACCAGGTATCAAGGAGAACTCAGGCAAAATACAACCTAATAGCACGCCCTAAAGATCGTATACAATGGACATCCTTTTGATGGACACAATTCAGCAAGAGGTGTTAGCACTCTTCCGTGAAGAGATTCCCGGATATTTAGACAGCAATTGGAAAGAAATCCCTTTAGAACTTGATTCTGATTTATTTGAAGCTCCAGGCGATGACCTGCATGAAGCTTTGGATAAATTTGAAAAAAAATTTAATGTAGATTTATCACAAGTTAAATGGTCGTGTTATTTTCCCTGGGAGAATACTCCACTGCTTACACGATGGTTTAAATTAAAACGGGAAGATGTAGAACGAACTCGTACACCTTTAACAATCAGAATGTTTTCTGAGTCAGCGAAAGCTGGGAAATGGCTTTATGATTAGTGAAAAATATGTCGAATTAATCAGGAGTTAATTACTATGAATTTTGTTATTTGGCGCAGTATCATTAAACGATCAACCCCTTTCCTTGTTGCTGTCGTTTAAAACGCTTTATGCTACTTTATCTGCATCTGGTAGGTTATGACAACATGAGGCTTTGTTGAATAATTCAGAATCGGCCAACGATAAGGATACAGGACTCCCACCGGAGCACTCGTTATACGAGCCTGACGCTGGTCGACATTGCCAACAACATCATCCGGTTCAGCGCTTTGAGCATCGCCATCGCTTCACCCACCTGCGCGTCATAGTTTCGCAGGCTCAGATGGCCGCCCAGCA
This sequence comes from Salmonella sp. JXY0409-18, assembly GCF_020268625.1. NCBI lineage: Bacteria > Pseudomonadati > Pseudomonadota > Gammaproteobacteria > Enterobacterales > Enterobacteriaceae > Salmonella > Salmonella sp. JXY0409-18. Next base: position 971,962 of record NZ_CP084216.1, on the reverse strand, counting down.
AGGTTTTGATACGGAACATGACCGTTTCCGCTACTGAACGACGGTGATGGCCCACTTTCTTTTTCCAGACCTCATTGCTGCCGCTCAGATGTTGATTTGCCACCGCGTGGTTACGCTCATGGTACTTGCCCGGCCAATATCGCGCACCGCTTCGTGGCGGGATTAGTGGCCTGATTTTTTTCCTCAACAACACATCATGGCAATAGCGCGTGTCATAAGCGCCGTCAGCCGAGGCTTCCCTGATTTTACAGTGAGTCTTGCTAATCAGCCCCGGCAGTGCCTGCGTATCCGTCGTGCCGCTGAGCGGGAAAGTATGCCTTTGCAATTAATCAGTAAAGTGTTGCGCGAGAAATCGTGCATCTTTCAAGCACATCGTCTACTTTAATTAACCGATTCATAAAATATATATTATCTGTTCATTTCTAGCTTGTAGGCTATTTTAATAACTGTGTATTTTAAAGAATAAAAATTAATATTACCCTACTTCTTTGTTATAATACCAGCCTCCAAAATTGTGCTATAGGAACATCATGGAATTAATTCGTTATGCTGACATCAACAGCGATCTCTATCGCCACATTTGGGTCGTTGGTGATATTCATGGATGTTACTCCTTATTGTTAGCCAGACTAGCTCAGTTAAATTTCTCTCCTGATACCGATCTCTTGATCTCCACTGGAGATAACATTGATCGAGGAAAAGAAAACCTTGAAACACTGAGACTGTTAAATACCTCATGGTTTATTTCTGTAGTGGGTAATCATGAAGCTATGGCGCTTGACGCTTTTGAAACACAGGATGGCAATTTCTGGTATGTAAACGGTGGTTACTGGTACGACTCGGTCACCGAAAAAGACAGGCAAGAAGCCACTGAACTATTACTAACTTTTAAGCAGCGTCCTCACATCATAGAGGTTGAAACGTCCTCAAAGAAGTACGTGATTGCCCATGCCGATTATCCAGATGACAGCTACGATTATGAGAAGCAAGTTGATATTGATAGCGTTCTATGGTCACGCGATCGTCTGCTTGGTTCGTTACAGGGGAATATCCATCCAATACGCGGTGCGGATACTTTCATCTTCGGCCATATGATTGTTGACTACACAACAACATTCGCCAATCAAATCTACATTGACACCGGTTCTTTCTGTTCAGGCAATCTGTCTTTTTTTAAAATAAAGTAATCTGGAAATAGAATTATATAATATCAACCCTCCCTGAATTATGGGCAATGATATAGCCTTCAATAAGTACCATTGCCCATTCGTAATAGCGTCTAAATTTCGCGTTTTTCTGCCCATTTCAGCATTAAGATCGCAGGCCAAAAAAACGAAGCCGTAATCCGACGCAGGTAGTTACTCGATCACCTGAGACGAGTAAAGATCGCACAGCTCCAGATACCTATCGGAAGAAAGCGCAATAACCGTGGTGGCGAAATGGATCGGCTTGCCTTCATGCAACACAATCTTGATTACAGTCTCGAGTTCGGAAGCATCCGTTTCCCTCTTAATTTTGTTGGGATTTCTCTTTGTTGCGAGCATGGTCTGAACTAATTGCCTGGTTACTTGCCTTGTTTCGTCAATATTTGGAAAATCGAACACATTTCCAACTTTTACTTTCAAGACAGAACTTGGCTTCCTACCCTCACTGACATTACGATCTGACGAGGCTACTCTTCGCTGGATTACGTAGGTTTTTTTCGTCAAACTGGCTTTTACCCCGAAACCAGCAGGAGCTTCTCTGTGGTCATCGAAAACAATGTTGAGTTTTTGAGCTGGGTTAGCTTCGAAAACGATTTTTCCAGAGCGACTGAGTGCAGGCTTAACATTGATACTTAACTTGTTGATAATGAAAGGCTGGCTGAGAGTTGTTTTCAAAGTATCACCCCTGTTGTAGTCCAGGAATGATGAGAATGTAACCTGTCACATTTTAGGCTACAGGTGAGCTACAAATTTATGGGTTTATGTGAGTTTATAAGGGTTTTACCTGGGGCCACATGAGCACTTGAAAGAATAAAAAAACGAGTAAAATCAATATGAATGAGTCATTTGATAAGGACTTCTCCAACCACACACCAATGATGCAGCAGTATCTCAAGCTGAAAGCCCAGCATCCGGAGATCCTGCTCTTTTATCGTATGGGAGACTTTTACGAGCTGTTTTATGACGACGCAAAGCGTGCGTCGCAGTTGCTCGATATTTCGCTGACCAAACGCGGCGCATCGGCTGGCGAACCTATCCCTATGGCGGGTATCCCGCACCACGCCGTAGAAAACTACCTCGCGAAACTGGTCAATCAGGGCGAATCCGTCGCTATTTGCGAACAGATTGGCGATCCGGCCACCAGCAAAGGTCCCGTTGAACGTAAGGTCGTGCGTATCGTTACGCCTGGCACCATCAGCGATGAAGCCCTGTTACAGGAGCGTCAGGATAACCTGCTGGCGGCTATCTGGCAGGATGGTAAAGGCTACGGTTACGCCACGCTGGATATCAGCTCCGGGCGCTTTCGTCTGAGCGAACCCGCCGACCGTGAAACGATGGCCGCAGAGTTGCAGCGCACCAATCCCGCCGAACTGTTGTATGCCGAAGATTTTGCTGAAATGGCGTTAATAGAGGGACGCCGGGGTTTGCGCCGTCGCCCGCTGTGGGAGTTTGAGATTGATACCGCCCGCCAGCAGCTAAATCTGCAATTCGGTACGCGGGATCTGGTCGGTTTCGGCGTCGAAAATGCCTCGCGTGGATTATGTGCGGCAGGCTGCCTGTTACAGTACGTAAAAGATACCCAGCGCACCTCCCTGCCGCATATTCGTTCCATTACGATGGAACGCCAGCAGGACAGCATCATTATGGATGCCGCCACCCGCCGCAATCTGGAAATTACCCAGAACCTGGCCGGCGGCGTCGAAAATACCCTCGCCGCGGTGCTTGACTGTACCGTGACGCCAATGGGTAGCCGAATGCTTAAACGCTGGCTGCATATGCCGGTACGAAATACCGACATATTGCGTGAACGCCAGCAGACCATCGGCGCCTTGCAGGACACCGTCAGCGAACTGCAACCGGTGCTGCGTCAGGTCGGCGATCTGGAGCGTATCCTTGCGCGTCTGGCGCTGCGCACCGCGCGTCCGCGCGATCTCGCCCGAATGCGTCACGCCTTCCAGCAGCTGCCGGAGTTGCACGCTCAGCTTGAAACCGTTGACAGCGCGCCGGTACAGGCGTTGCGTAAAAAAATGGGCGATTTCGCCGAGCTGCGCGACCTCCTGGAACGCGCCATTATTGACGCGCCGCCGGTACTGGTCCGCGACGGCGGCGTTATTGCGCCCGGCTACCATGAAGAGCTGGACGAATGGCGCGCGCTGGCGGACGGCGCCACCGATTATCTCGATCGTCTGGAAATTCGCGAGCGCGAGCGTACCGGGCTGGATACGCTGAAAGTCGGCTATAACGCGGTACATGGTTATTACATTCAGATTAGCCGTGGTCAAAGCCATCTGGCGCCCATCAATTATGTGCGTCGCCAGACGCTGAAAAATGCCGAACGCTACATTATTCCTGAGCTAAAAGAGTACGAAGATAAAGTTCTGACCTCGAAAGGCAAAGCGCTGGCGCTGGAAAAACAGCTATATGACGAATTGTTTGATCTGCTGTTGCCGCATCTGGCCGATTTACAGCAGAGCGCCAACGCGCTGGCGGAGCTGGATGTGCTGGTTAACCTGTCCGAACGCGCCTGGACGCTGAATTACACCTGCCCGACATTTACCGATAAACCCGGTATCCGTATTACCGAAGGTCGCCACCCGGTGGTTGAACAGGTACTGAATGAGCCGTTTATCGCTAACCCGCTCAACCTGTCGCCGCAGCGCCGGATGTTGATCATTACCGGCCCCAATATGGGCGGTAAAAGTACCTATATGCGGCAAACAGCATTGATCGCCCTGCTGGCCTATATCGGCAGTTACGTTCCGGCGCAAAACGTGGAAATCGGCCCCATCGACCGTATTTTTACCCGCGTCGGCGCAGCGGACGACCTGGCTTCCGGGCGTTCGACCTTTATGGTGGAGATGACCGAAACCGCGAACATTCTGCATAATGCCACGGAAAACAGTCTGGTATTGATGGATGAAATCGGGCGCGGTACCTCCACGTATGACGGGCTGTCGTTGGCCTGGGCCTGCGCGGAGAATCTCGCGAATAAGATTAAAGCGTTAACGCTGTTCGCTACCCACTACTTCGAGCTGACCCAATTACCGGAGAAAATGGAAGGCGTGGCGAACGTCCACCTGGATGCGCTGGAACACGGCGATACTATCGCGTTTATGCACAGCGTGCAGGACGGCGCGGCAAGTAAGAGCTATGGCCTGGCGGTCGCGGCGCTTGCGGGCGTCCCTAAAGAAGTCATCAAACGCGCGCGCCAAAAACTCCGCGAGCTGGAGAGCATCTCGCCCAATGCGGCGGCAACGCAGGTGGACGGCACGCAAATGTCGTTGCTTGCCGCCCCGGAAGAGACATCGCCCGCCGTTGAAGCGCTGGAGAATCTCGATCCGGACTCCCTGACGCCACGCCAGGCGCTGGAGTGGATCTATCGGCTGAAAAGTCTGGTGTAAACGTGTCGGGCCCGATAGCGGCGCGTTATCGGGCCCACGCGCCGGAACAGGCTTTTCAGGCTGTGACTGTCGTTTCATGTAAATGACGCCAGACTATCCGTCCTCTTTCCCTTTTTAAAATAACCGTCGACCAGCGTACCGTCTCAGCCTGGCCCGGCAGTTGCTGTCGCTCACGATAACGCAGCGCGGCGCCTTCCGGCCACTCCGCCACAAGGTCAATGTGCTCAACCACGATAACCAGCCCCGGGCGACACCCGCGCTGCGCCTGGAAAAAAGCGCCGAGCGCCGGATAATCCAGACAAACACCGCCTGGCGTTATCATCGTAAAATCAGCAGCGAAACGCGCTATCAACGCCTCCAGGCTACCCATCCCCTTACTAAGCCAGTTCTCAATCGCCGCATGGGCGTGAATAATTTCTTCTTTATATGGATTCATGATCTTTCCTTTTTCAGGCACAGAAGCGCCTGTCTATTGTTTAGACAGACAGCGTAAATAAGGGGCAGCAGGGTGATACCGGCGGCGGCAATAAAGGTCCAGCGATAAGCAACCTCAAGCAACATAACGCGCTGGAGCGCGTTTAACAGCAGCGTCAACAGCGTCGCGCCAAGGAAAAAGCTGATCTGACGATTAAGATTCCATAGCGCGCTGGCGTCAGGCATGTCCCGGCGAGCAATAGTCAGGAAAGCGCCACTCTGCGCGGTACTGCTGCACAAACTGCCGCCAGCGCCCATTAAGGCGAATATCATCATCAGTACACGGTGCGATGTCGCAGGCGTAACGTTAGTTAAAAGCAGTATCCCTGCTGCCTGAAGAAGACAGCCGACGATAATCAGCGGACGCGGCCCAAGCCGATTGAAGTAACGTCCGGTAAGCATAATGGCGACAAATGAAGCGATCGACCAGGGAAGCATCAGCGACCCCGCCGCCGCAGGCGATAGCTGCGCGACGTTCTGTAGATAAAACATCCCGACCACGCTGATACCAATGAACATACCCGGCACACACAGATAGACGATCATGGCAAAACGCAGCAGCCTGTCCGTCAACAACGGCAGATGGAGTAATCTTGCTGACGCCATTGTCGTCGACGCGACGTTCAGCCAACGATAAGCGAGCAATAAGGTGAGAACGGCCACCGGCAGCGTGGCAAAGAATATCCAGCGCCAGCCGCACGTTTCCACCAGCAGCCCACCAATCGCAGGCGAACATGCCGGCGCCAGTAGCGCCACCATCATGACAACCGATGACACGCCAGCGCGTTCATGCGGTTTAAACTGTTGCCAGGTTAACGCCTGACCAACCGGGATCAATAAGCCACCGCCCGTCCCCTGCACAATACGCCAGAAAACAAGGCTGTGTAAGGAATCGGCAAAACCTGCGGCAGCGGCGGCAACGCTAAACAGGATGAGCGAAAATATGATCAGCCGTCGAGCGCCGAGATAACGCGAAAGAAACGCGCTAAACGGAACGATCAGCGTTAATCCTGCGATATAACCATTACTCACCCATGCCAGCGCCGATATGGACGTATGCAGATCCACGGACATCGCAGGAAAAGCCACGCTGGCAATAAACAGATTAATCAGATCAAGAAAGAAGCCGAGCAGGTAAACCACTGCCACTTTACTGCGATACGTCATTATGCATCCTCCGTCAGAGGCGCTAATGTAGCCGTCCGGAGAAAGCCAGATAAGTCCGCGCTTCAACGATATACTGTCAAAATAATTTTGACAGTAAAGGAGCTCGCCATGCTCAATTTGCAGCGTATGTCGCTGTTTATCGCCGTGGTAGATAGCGGCAGCTTCACGGCCGCCGCCGCCGCATCGGGCCAAACAAAAGCGGTAGTGAGTTTTAATATTCGGCAGCTTGAAAAAGAGCTTGGCGTAACGTTACTGCTACGTTCCACCCGACGATTGACGCTCACAGACGCCGGCGTCCTCTTTTACCAAAAAGGCGTGAATTTACTCAATGCCGCGAAAAATTTGCAGGATGAAGTGCGTGCCAGCCATAGTGGGCTGGGCGGCGAGTTACGTATTACCACTACGCCCGAGTTTGGCGAACAGGTGGTCATTCCGGTACTGGCGCAGTTTAGTCAGCGCCATCCCGATCTCCGTATTCGGCATATGTCCTCATCACATCATGCCGATTTAATTGCCGAGCGCTTTGATGTGGCGATTCGGCTTGGCTCGCTGGCGGACTCCCGCTATCGCGCCGCGCTGATATCCCGCTTTACCATTCTGCCGGTCGCCGCGCCGCAGTGGCTCGCCCGCCCCCCCGTGTCGTCGCTGGAGTCGTTGGCTCAGGCGGAATGGATTATTCATGAGCGATTACCTACGCCGCTACGGTGGACAGTAACGAATAATCATGGCCAACACTCACGCCTGGAGATAAGCAAAGCCGGCAAAATTTCTGTCGACAGCGCGCGCTCGCTGATGGCCTTCGCTCTCGCGGGAAGCGGCGTCGCATTACTGCCGCAATGGTTAGTCAACACCGCACTGGAGGATGGAACGTTAATTCACGTGTTACCCGACTATCATTTTCCCCGTCAGGGCATTTATGCCGTTTATCCGGACGCCCGCCATGTATCGACAAAAGTACGCGCATTTATTGATTTTTTACGTTCGCAATGGGATTGCGGGGAGCACGCCCCATCATTGTAGCCAGCCCGGGAGCATTGCGCTCCCGGACGGATAATACCGTCTTAATCCTTAACTACCAGCTTGTCTTTGATCCCCTGCGCCTGCCAACGCACCCACAGCATAATTGCCGCCAGAACGACAATCGGCAGTAACGGATCGAGCCAACTGCCGCCGGAACCGAACAGCAGGTTAATCAGCGCCACGCCGGTGCCGCCAATCGCCCAGGCAATGGTCGTCGGTACAGACCAAACCACCATCTGCTGTTTGACATCAGAGACGCCCATCATGCGGTTAACCACCCAGAACAGGCTATCGTTGAAGTAGCCGAAGAACAGCGACCCCATCGTTGCGGCCTGAGCGGCAAGCAACATATTGATGCCGGGGATCTGCGCCAGGATCGGCGCGGAAATCGAGGCGGCAGTGATCATCGCCACCGTCCCCGATCCCTGAATCAGGCGTACCAGCGTCGCCACGATAAACGGGATCAGGATCGGCGAGATCGGCAGGTTGGCAACCTGCTCCGCCAGCTGTTGCCCCGCGCCGCTGTCGCGCAGGATCGCGCCCAACGCGCCGCCAGCGCCCGTGACCAGTAAGATAATCCCGGCGCTTTGCAAGCCCTCTTCCAGACGCTCTGCGGTGGTATGTTTATCCATGCGCGGCACCAGCGTATACACCGCCAGCAGAACGCTGATGGCCAACGCGATCACTGGACTTCCCACAAAGTTGATTGCCTGTACCACCGGATGCGTCGCCAGGCCGGACCATCCTTCTACAGTGGCGAGGGTGGAACAGATAGCCTTCAGGAAGATCAGCACGATCGGCACCACAATAGGCAGCAGAGAGAGCGTCAGGCTCGGCAGATCCTTTTGCTCTTTCTCTTTATTGTACTGCTCCAGCGCGGCATTGACTTCATCGGCGTTCAGCGTGCGCGGCACGAAATCAGGGTAGCGTTTATCCAGCCACTGCGCATAGAACACAATGCCGATCACACAGGGCACCGCCAGCGCCATCCCGGTCAATAACATTGCGCCGATGTCGACGTTAAAAATCCCGGCTACCCCCAGCGGGCCTGGCGTCGGAGGTACCGTATGGTGAGTGACCACCAGCCCGCCCGCCAGCGCGACGCCCAGCGTCAGTAGCGAACGTTTACCGCTTTTCGCCAGCGCTTTCGCCACCGGATAAAGAATGACAAAAGCGGAATCGACGAAAATGGGAATGCTGACAATATAACCCGTGATCGCCAGCGCCCACTCTTCACGGCGTTTCCCCAGCCATTTGATAAAGCTCCAGGCGATACGCTCCGCCGCGCCGGAAACCTCCAGCAAGCGCCCCATCATTACGCCGAGACCAATCACCAGGCCAATGCTGCCCAGCGTCGTACCGAATCCGCTGGTGATGACAGAGAGCGTTTTATCAATGCCCATTCCCCCCAACAGACCGGCGATACAGGCCGCCGCCAGCATCGCGATCAGCGCATGAACACGGGTGCGTAACACCAGCCATACCAGAACGAAAACGGCAACGATCAGGCCGATAATTGGGGTCGGTAAACTTGTCATGACCTCCCCTCCATATCATCTTGTCGAAAGCGTTCGATAATGTCATCGAAGCGTTTATCGGCGACAAAACCTAACGCCAGCGCCCGCTGGTTATCGATACGTCCCGGCCAGGAGGCGACAATTTTCTCGACGCCTTCGTCGCGCTGATGCGTAACCCGATCGCGCGCCGCCTGACCGCCCGCCTGACGCAACGTTTCCAGCATCTCACCCACGGTTACGCTGATCCCGGGTAAGTTGATGCTGCTCGCCTCGCCAGGCGCGGGTAACGTTGCGGCCAGCGACAGGTTATGGATCACCGTCGCCGGGCTGGAAATCCACAGCCGCAAACTTTCCGACACCGGGCAGATGGTCGTCTCGCCCTGCAACGGTTCACGAATAATCGCGCTGACAAAAGAAGAAGCGGCGCGGTTTGGTTTACCCGGGCGAACACAGATCGTCGGCAAACGCAGCGCCAGCCCATCCACATAGCCTTTGCGGGTATAGTCGTTGACCAACAGTTCACAGGCGGCCTTCTGCGCGCCATAAGACGAGCGCGGCGTGAGCGCGGTGGTATCGGTGACGCATTCCGGCAGCGTACCGCCATAAACGGCAAGCGAGCTGGAGAAGACAAAACGAATTTTCTGCGGTTGTCGACGACACGCCTCAAGTAACTGGCGGGTAAGATCCAGGTTAACTTTCCATCCCAGATCGAAATCGTCTTCCGCATGACTGCTGACAATCGCAGCGAGATGATAAACAACAGAGGTATTAGCGGTAATCACATTCTCCAGCACGCCCGGCTGGGTTAAGTCAGCCTCCAGACAGCGTAAACGAGGGGAATCTGATAACCGTGCAGGCATTTTTAAATCAACAAGAAGCAGTTCGTTAAACGCCAGCGATGAGTTTAATAAGGCGCTTGCGAGTTTCTGGCCTAAAAAGCCGCCCCCGCCGGTAATGATAATCTGCATCCGGATGTCCTCTTTATTGTTGTGTAGGGTAGTTCAGGGTTAGCGCCAGGCGTTAAACCAGCCAAGCCCGTCCTGCGTGGTATTCCGTGGTTGGTATTCGCAGCCTATCCAGCCGCGATAACCTACGTCATCGAACAGCCGGAACAGCCATGGGTAGTTGATCTCGCCATCATCCGGTTCATGTCTGTCCGGTAGCGAGGCGATTTGTACATGGGCATAGCGGCCCGCGTACTCGCGAATCAGGTGACTCAAATTGCCATCCACTTTTTGTGCGTGGAAAGTGTCGAGCTGGATGAACACATTCGGGCGGTCAACCTCTTCTGCGATGCCCAGCGCCTGATATTGGCTGGAAAAGAGGTAGCCGGGTTTAACGCCGGGACTCAGCGCTTCGATCAAAATACGTTTATCGTGGGCGGCAAACCGGTCGGCGGCATAACGCAAATTATCGATAAACGTGGCGCGATAACGTGCGCCATCAGCGCCATCCGGCACGACGCCCGCCATGATGTGAACCTGCTCGCATTCCAGCGCCAGAGCGTATTCCAGAGCCAGATCGATATCGGCGCGCGCGTCGTGTTCGCGCCCCGGTAGCGCGGCACGTCCCCACTCGCCCGCCGCGGTATCGCCCGCCGAAGTATTAAACAGCGCCAGCGTCAGATCATGACGCGATAGCTTGGCTTTAATCTCGCTGGCGGCAAAGCCGTAGGGGAACAGAAACTCAACGGCCTGAAAACCGGCTTCGGCAGCGGCGGCAAAACGCTCGGTAAACGGCACTTCGGTAAACATCATCGACAAATTGGCGGCAAAACGCGGCATCGGGTTATCTCCTTAACTGCGCAATTTCTTCGGTGGTTAAATAACGAATCGGGCGTTCGCCAAGGATAAAAATCAGCTTTGCCGTCTCTTCCAGCTCCTCGGTATTATTAGCGGCTTCCTGCAAATTCTCCCCGCACACGACCGGCCCATGATTAGCCAGTAAAAAGGCCTGATGCCGGGCCGCCAGCGCAGCCAAATCGCGAGCAATTCGGTCATCCCCCGGGCGATAGTAGGGAACCAGCGGAATGTCTCCCATCCGCATCACCACATAGGGGGTAAACGGGCGAATCACATTTTGCGGGTCCAGCCCTTCGAGACAGGAAAGCGCCGTTGACCAGGTGCTGTGCAGATGTACCACGGCCTTGCAGCAAGGGTTATTGCGATACAACGCCAGATGAAAACGCACCTCTTTAGACGGTTTATCGCCGCTGAGCCATTCGCCCTGCGGGTCCACTTTGGATAGCCGCTGCGGGTCGAGATTACCCAGACACGAACCGGTGGGCGTCGCCAGAATATTGCCGTCCGGCAGTAACAGCGAGAGGTTGCCTGCCGAGCCGGTGGCATAGCCGCGCTGGAAAAACGAGGCGGCTATCCTGACCATCTCTTCTCGCAAAGCGTGCTCTTCTTTTGCCAGTGTCGTCATACCTGAAACTCCCTTTGAGCGCGGATAAAAAAGGATTCATCGCCAAAATTGCCTGACTTTAGCGCCAGCGAGACCGGCGCATGGAGCGCATTGACCCACGGCACGCCGGGTGAAATGCACGGTCCGATGTGAAAACCGGTAATACCGAGGCTTTGCGTCACCACGCCCGAGGTTTCGCCGCCCGCCACGATAAACCGGGTGATACCGCCTTCCGCTAAGCGAGCGGCCAGCAGGGAAAAGAGCGCCTCTACCGCATGGCTGGCTTCGGTAGCGCCATATTGCTGCTGGATGGCGGCCAGCGCCTGCGTGGAGGCGGTGGCGCTAATCATTGGCGCCAGTTCGCTGTCCTGACTGAGCACCCACTGCGCCAGCGCTTCAGCGTAGGCCTCGCGCGTCTCAGATGACAGGCAGCGCGCCACGTCAACGTCGCGTGTGGGAGCATGTTGTCGATAGAAGGCCACCTGCTGATTCGTCATTTGCGAACAGGAACCGGAAAGCACCACCGCGCGACCGCTCAGCGGATAGCCTGCGGAACGGGCCTGAGAAACGCCGTGCTTCGCCCACTGACGCGCCAGCCCCATTGCCAGCCCGGAACCGCCGGTCACCAGCGGGGCATCACGCAAAACCTCGCCCTGGATTTCCAGGTGCCGCTCATTGAGCGCGTCAAGTACCGCGTAGCGATATCCTTCCTGCTGTAAACGCGACAGCGCCGCACGGGTCGCGGCAACGCCTTCATCAAGCGTCTGAGCCGGAATAACGCCGCAGCGCCCTTGCGCCTGCGCTTCCATCAGACGCGGCAGGTAGCTGTCGGTCATCGGATTGATAGGGTGGTGGCGCATACCGGACTCCGCCAGCAAGTGGTTCATGACAAACAGATAGCCCTGATAGACCGTGCGTCCGTTAACCGGCAGCGCGGGAGAAATCACGGTAAATGAGGTATCCAGCGCCACCATCAGCGCATCGGTGACCGGGCCGATATTGCCTTCGGCGGTACTATCGAAAGTCGAGCAATATTTGAAATAGACTTGCTGGCAGCCCTGTTTTTTCAGCCATACCAGCGCCGCCAGCGATTGTTTTATCGCCTCTTGCGCCGGGCATGAGCGGGTTTTCAGGCTGATAACCACCGCGTCGCACCCTTCCGGTTGCGTCCCGGTTGGGACATCATTGATCTGCACTGTCGGCATTCCGTTTTCGACCAGAAAACTGGCGATGTCAGTCGCGCCGGTAAAATCATCGGCAATGACGCCAATTTTTAACATGACGGCTCCTCAGGCGTGACGCCAGGCAGAGTAATCCCCGAGAAAATTTTGATCACAGCGCTGTCATCCTCTTTGCCATAACCGGCGTTACTGGCGCTGGTGAACATATTTAACGCCGTAGAGGCCAGCGGTAAGGGGAAGCGCAGCGCTTTCGCCGTGTCGGCAACCAGCCCCAAATCTTTGACAAAAATGTCGACGGCCGAATGCGGGGTATAGTCGCCGTCAACGACATGCTGCATACGGTTTTCGAACATCCAGGAGTTGCCGGCGGCATGGGTCACGACGTCATACATCACGTCCAGAGGAATACCGGCCCGCGCGGCCAGCGCCATCGCTTCGGCCGCCGCCGCAATATGCACGCCAGCCAGCAGTTGATGAATGATTTTGACGGTTGAGCCTGCGCCCGGCGTATCGCTGATGCGATAAACGTTGCTGGCAACGGCGTCCAGCACAGGCTTCAGGCGGGTAAACGCCGCCTCGTTCCCGGAGGCCATCACCGTCATTTCGCCCTGCGCCGCTTTTACCGCGCCGCCGGAAACCGGCGCATCCAGTATGTTAAGATTCAATGCCGTCAACGCCGCGGCGATCTCTTGCGCGTCGGCGCTTGAGATCGTAGACGAAACCATCACCGCGCTTCCGGGTTTCATCAGATGGGCGACGCCATCCTCACCGAATAACACCTGTCTGACCTGGGCGGCATTGACGACCAGAATGACTAACGCATCCACGACGCCGGCGAACTCCCTGGCGCTGGCGGCAGCCCCACAAGCCCCTTCAGCGAGCAGATTCGCGCACGCTTGCGGGTTAAGATCGGCCCCCCATGTGGAAAGCCCGGCGCGCAGGCATGAACGCGCAGCGCCCATTCCCATTGAGCCAAGCCCCACAATGCCGACATGAAAATCAGTTCCTGTTGTCATTATCACTCCATGTTAATTTACGTGATATTATGTTTTGTTATGTGAATATAGGCGTTTTTGTAAACAATTGCGGTGAGTTGTTTCACAAAAAATAACAAAATATGTTATTTTTTGTGAAGGCAATCCTCATAGAACTTCACACGCTGTGACGAGAAATCGCGTAAAATCGCGACAGGACTAAAGAAAGGAGCAGACGTTGATACCTACTGAGCGTCGACAAATCATTCTTGATATGGTGGCGGAGAAAGGCATCGTCAGTATCGCTGAACTGACCGAGCGCATGCATGTATCCCACATGACTATCCGCCGTGATTTACAAAAACTGGAGCAGCAAGGCGCGGTAATCCAGGTCTCTGGCGGCGTGCAATCATCGACTCGCGTGGCGCACGAACCCTCGCATCAGATCAAAACCGAACTGGCGACGCCGCAGAAAGCGGCGATTGGCAAACTGGCCGCCAGCCTGGTACAGCCAGAAAGCTGTATCTACCTTGATGCAGGTACTACCACGCTGGCGATTGCCAGGCAGCTGGTTACGATGAATAAACTTACGGTGGTGACGAATGATTTCGTTATCGCCGATTACCTGATGGACAATAGCAATTGCACAATTATTCACACTGGCGGGGCGGTATGCCGGGAAAACCGGTCGTGCGTCGGTGAAGCCGCGGCGACGCTTTTGCGCGGGCTGATGATTGACCAGGCCTTTATTTCCGCCTCTTCCTGGAGCGTGCGCGGTATTTCAACGCCGGCAGAAGATAAAGTCACGGTGAAACGGGCCGTCGCCAGCGCCAGCCGCCAAAAAATTCTGGTGTGCGACGCGACCAAATACGGCCAGGTCGCGACGTGGCTGGCGTTACCGCTGGCGGAATTCAACCAAATCGTCACCGATGACGGCCTGCCGGAAAGCGCAATTCGGGCGCTGGCCAAAGTGGATATCTCACTGCTGATGGCCAAACAATAGCGAAGCGGCGCAAGCCGCTTACGTCATCATCTTGCGTACCAGTTGCGTAAACTGTTCGCGTTCTTCAGCGCTCAGTCGCCCCAAAAACTCATCGTCAACGCGATCCCCCAGTGGTATCGCGGCGGCGAGCAACGTTTGGCCCTGAACGGTGAGATAGACAAAACGCCGACGTTTATCCAGCGGATCGTTTTCTCGCTTTACCAGCCCACGATTTTCCATCCGGCTTAACATCTCCGCCAGCGTCGCTTTAGTGCTGACCGCCGCTTCGGTCAGATCGACCTGTTCAATACCCGGATGTTCAGCAATAACGCGCATCACCGCATATTGAGGTTTGGTGAGCTCCGGTAGTTCATGCTGCCAGCGTGCGGTATGTTGCTGAAAAAGTTGGCGTAACAGATGAAACGCGGTGTTTCGTAACTCCATGAGCGCTCCGGATAAATTAACTTTTTCTATCATAACGACTTATGCACGGTTTTTTAATGACGAATGCTTTAGCTAAACGTGCGCAGGCGTCGGGAGCGATCTTGTCGCAAAGGCCGTGTGGGCGTATTTTGATCAAAATGTTCGTATACGAACGATATTTGAGGTAAGAAATGAGATTGATTGTGGGGATGACCGGTGCGACCGGCGCGCCGCTTGGCGTCGAGCTACTCCAGGCATTGCGGGCGATACCTGATGTTGAAACGCATCTGGTAATGTCAAAGTGGGCGAAAACCACTATTGAACTGGAGACGCCCTACACGCCCGCTGAGGTAGCCGCCCTGGCAGATTATTGTCATAGCCCGGCCGATCAGGCGGCGACCATTTCCTCCGGCTCATTTCGTACCGACGGCATGATTATTATCCCCTGCAGTATGAAAACACTGGCGGGGGTTCGCGCCGGCTATGCCGAGGGGCTGGTGGGACGCGCTGCCGATGTCGTGTTGAAAGAGGGTCGCAAGCTGGTGCTTGTGCCGCGGGAAATGCCGCTCAGCACGATTCATCTGGAAAACATGCTTGCGCTTTCTCGTATGGGGGTGGCGATAGTGCCGCCCATGCCCGCGTTCTACAACCTGCCGCAAACCGTTGACGATATTATCCAGCACATCGTAGCGCGCGTTCTCGACCAGTTTGGTCTGGAGCATACGCGCGCGCGTCGCTGGCAAGGACTGCGACAGGCAGCAAATTTTTCACAGGAGAATGGATAATGGCATTTGATGATTTGCGCAGTTTTTTACATGCGCTGGATCAGCAGGGACAACTGCTGAAAATCAGCGAGGAAGTGAATGCGGAGCCGGATCTCGCCGCCGCTGCCAACGCAACGGGACGAATCGGCGATGGCGCGCCCGCGCTGTGGTTTGACAATATTCGTGGTTTTACCGACGCCCGCGTGGCGATGAATACCATCGGTTCCTGGCAGAACCATGCCATCTCACTGGGTTTGCCGCCTAACACGCCGGTTAAAAAACAGATCGATGAATTTATTCGCCGCTGGGACAATTTTCCGGTAGCGCCGGAGCGCCGCGCCAATCCGGGCTGGGCGGAAAATACCGTCGACGGCGACGCGATCAACCTGTTTGATATTCTGCCGCTGTTTCGTCTGAACGACGGCGACGGCGGATTCTATCTGGATAAAGCCTGTGTGGTATCACGCGATCCGCTCGATCCCGATAACTTCGGCAAGCAGAATGTCGGTATCTACCGTATGGAAGTTAAAGGCAAGCGTAAGCTGGGTCTGCAACCAGTACCGATGCATGATATCGCATTGCACCTGCACAAAGCCGAAGAGCGCGGGGAAGATCTGCCGATTGCGATCACGCTGGGTAACGATCCGATCATTACCCTGATGGGCGCAACGCCGCTGAAATACGATCAGTCAGAGTATGAAATGGCAGGCGCGCTGCGTGAAAGCCCCTATCCTATCGCCACCGCGCCACTGACCGGTTTTGATGTGCCGTGGGGATCTGAAGTCATTCTTGAAGGGGTCATCGAAAGCCGTAAACGTGAAATTGAAGGACCGTTCGGCGAATTTACCGGCCACTATTCCGGCGGTCGCAACATGACCGTGGTGCGTATCGATAAGGTCTCTTACCGCAGCAAACCCATTTTTGAATCGCTCTATTTGGGTATGCCGTGGACGGAAATCGACTACCTGATGGGGCCGGCGACCTGCGTGCCACTGTATCAACAGTTGAAAGCCGAATTTCCGGAAGTGCAGGCGGTAAACGCCATGTACACCCACGGCCTGCTGGCCATCATCTCAACCAAAAAACGCTACGGCGGCTTTGCCCGCGCGGTGGGCCTGCGAGCGATGACGACGCCGCACGGTCTGGGATATGTGAAGATGGTGATCATGGTCGATGAAGATGTCGATCCATTCAATCTGCCACAGGTGATGTGGGCGTTGTCGTCGAAAGTGAATCCGGCAGGCGATCTGGTACAGCTACCGAATATGTCCGTCCTGGAACTGGATCCGGGCTCAAGCCCGGCGGGGATTACCGACAAGCTGATCATTGACGCCACCACGCCGGTTGCGCCAGATAACCGTGGTCACTATAGCCAGCCGGTTGTTGATTTACCGGAAACTAAAGCCTGGGCTGAAAAGCTGACCGCCATGCTGGCCAACCGTAAATAAGGAGTAACCGATGATTTGTCCACGCTGTGCCGATGCACATATTGAACTCATGGCGACTTCGCCGGTAAAAGGAGTCTGGACGGTATATCAGTGTCAGCATTGTCTGTATACCTGGCGCGATACCGAACCGTTACGTCGTACCAGCCGCGAACACTATCCACAAGCGTTTCGCATGACGCAAAAAGATATTGATAACGCGCCAATGGTGCCGAGTATCCCGCCGTTGCTGGCAGAAGACAAACGGTAAAAAAAAAGGCCAGTCTGTCGACTGGCCTTTTTTTGACAAGGGTACTTACTCGCGGAACAGCGCTTCGATATTCAGCCCCTGCGTCTGCAGAATTTCGCGCAGACGGCGCAGGCCTTCAACCTGAATCTGACGAACACGTTCACGCGTAAGACCGATTTCACGACCTACATCTTCCAGTGTCGCAGCTTCATATCCCAGCAGACCGAAACGGCGCGCCAGCACTTCACGCTGTTTGGCGTTCAGTTCGAACAACCATTTGACGATGCTCTGTTTCATATCGTCATCTTGCGTGGTGTCTTCCGGACCGTTCTCTTTTTCATCGGCCAGAATGTCCAGCAACGCTTTTTCGGAATCACCGCCCAGCGGGGTGTCTACCGAGGTAATGCGCTCGTTGAGACGAAGCATACGGCTGACGTCATCAACCGGTTTATCCAGTTGCTCTGCAATTTCTTCCGCACTCGGTTCGTGGTCCAGTTTATGCGACAACTCACGTGCGGTGCGCAGGTATACGTTCAGCTCTTTAACAATGTGAATCGGCAAGCGAATCGTACGGGTTTGGTTCATAATCGCCCGTTCGATTGTCTGGCGAATCCACCAGGTTGCGTATGTTGAGAAGCGGAACCCGCGTTCCGGGTCAAACTTCTCGACTGCACGGATAAGCCCCAGGTTGCCCTCTTCAATCAGGTCCAGCAACGCCAGTCCACGATTGCCATAACGGCGGGCAATTTTTACCACCAGACGCAGGTTACTCTCAATCATGCGACGGCGAGAAGCGACATCTCCACGCAGTGCGCGACGCGCAAAATAGACTTCTTCTTCGGCTGTTAACAGTGGTGAATACCCAATCTCACCAAGGTAAAGCTGAGTCGCGTCCAACACACGCTGTGTGGCCCCTTGCGATAACAGCTCTTCTTCAGCCAGGTCGTTATCACTGGGTTCCTCTTCACTCAAGGCTTTTTCGTCAAAAGCCTCTACTCCGTTCTCATCAAATTCCGCGTCTTCATTTAAATCATGAACTTTCAGCGTATTCTGACTCATAAGGTGGCTCCTACCCGTGATCCCTTGACGGAACTAGCAAGTCAAAGCCTGGTTCCGCCGCTTTATCGCTGCGGTAAATAACGCAGCGGGTTTACGGATTTCCCCTTGTAACGAATTTCAAAATGCAAGCGTGTAGAGCTGGTGCCGGTGCTACCCATAGTAGCGATTTTTTGCCCCGCCTTAACTTCCTGTTGTTCCCGGACCAGCATCGTATCATTATGGGCGTAGGCACTCAGGTAATCATCGTTATGTTTGATGATAATAAGATTACCGTAACCACGCAGTGCGTTACCGGCATATACGACGCGCCCATCAGCGGTTGCGACGATAGCCTGTCCCTTACTGCCTGCAATGTCGATCCCTTTATTGCCCCCTTCGGAAGCGCCAAAGTTTTCGATCACTTTGCCATCCGTCGGCCAGCGCCATGCGGAAATCGGCGCGCTGGTTGACGTACTGCTTGCATTTGGTTCGGTCGTGCTTACCGTTGGTGCCGTTACAGGCGCTGTGACAACCGTCCCAGCAGGCTTGTTGTTTGGCAACATTTTGTTAGCACTTTGTTCACCTGAGCCCTCAGAATACGTAATTGTTGGTTGAGACGCAACTGCAACGGTGGAATTTTGTGCAGACCTGGTCACAACTCCTTGCTGTGCTGCATCCGCCTGGGTGATCGCATTTCCGCCAGTAATTGGCGTACCGGATGCGTTACCAACTTGCAAAGTTTGCCCTACATTCAGGCTATACGGGGCAGAAATACTGTTTCTCTGGGCCAGATCGCGGAAATCGTTCCCGGTAATCCAGGCGATGTAAAAAAGCGTATCACCCTTTTTCACGGTGTAAGTACTGCCACCCGTATAGCTACCTTTCGGAATATTCCCATACTGGCGATTGTATACGATTCGCCCATTTTCCATCTGCACGGGTTGTTCCGTGACCGGTTGAGTTTGCATGGGCTGCGTTACAGGACGCTGAACGGGTTGAATTTGCGGCGCTTGTTGCGGCGTTTGTTGCGTCGTCGCGCCCATTTTTGGCGGCGGTGTGATCAACATCCCGGAATTGGTATTTGATGACGACCCACTGTCCACAGACGTGACCGGCGCCGGAGGGTTTGACGAACTGGTACAACCTGCCAGCCATAGTGAAACCAGTGATAGTGCCGCAATGCGACTAACGGTGAATTTTGGGCTTCCCGCGCTCATTTATCCCCCAGGAAAAAATTTGGTTAACAACCAGTGACGTAAGAACCGTGCAACGCATTAAGTGAACACGGGAAAATGTGTTCACGATACGCTTAACCCACCGGGAATAACCAGGAAAACTCCAGGTATTCGTTTCGGCTTCATCAGGCGTAAGAGTGGGTGTTTGCAGGGCAAACTAGGCCAGCTCTCCCTTGACTAACGGGACGAAGCGAACGGCCTCCACGGTATCGATAATAAATTCGCCGCCCCGGCGACGCACGCGTTTCAAAAACTGCTGCTCATCGCCCACGGGCAGAACAAGAATGCCGCCTTCATCCAACTGTGCCATGAGCGCGGTAGGAATTTCCGGCGGCGCGGCCGTCACAATGATAGCGTCAAACGGCGCACGCGCCTGCCAGCCTTGCCAGCCATCGCCATGACGGGTAGAAACATTATGTAAATCGAGCTGCTTCAGGCGGCGGCGCGCCTGCCATTGCAGCCCCTTAATCCGCTCAACGGAGCAAACGTGATGTACCAGATGCGCCAGAATCGCCGTCTGATAGCCGGAACCGGTGCCAATTTCCAACACCCTGGATTGCGGCGTCAGTTCGAGCAGTTCCGTCATTCGCGCCACCATATAGGGCTGCGAAATCGTCTGACCCTGGCCTATCGGCAAAGCGATATTTTCCCAGGCCTTATGTTCAAACGCTTCATCAATAAATTTCTCGCGCGGCACTGCGGCAAGCGCATTAAGCACCAGCTCATCTCTGATGCCCTGTGCGCGCAATTGTTCAAGAAGAGCCTGTACACGTCCACTTACCATTGCGTGCCAACTCCCACGCTGTCTAACCAGTCTGAAACCACATCATGCGCGCTGTGCGCGGTTAAATCCACATGCAACGGCGTGACGGAGACGTAGCCTTCATCCACCGCCGCGAAATCGGTATCCGGCCCGGCATCGTATTTATCGCCCGGCGGGCCAATCCAGTACAATGTATTACCGCGCGGATCTTCCTGCGGGATTACTTTATCCGCTGGATGGCGGCTACCACAGCGAGTCACGCGGATGCCTTTAACCTGCGCTAACGGTAGATCCGGGACATTCACGTTGAGAATACGCCCGGTACGCAACGGCTCCCGGCTTAACCCTCGCAAAAGCGCGCAAGTCACGGCTGCAGCCGTATCATAATGCTGATAGCCGTTAAGGGAGACCGCTAATGCCGGAAAGCCGAGATGACGACCTTCCATCGCCGCGGCGACTGTACCGGAATAGATCACATCATCGCCCAGATTCGGACCCGCGTTAATACCGGAAACGACAATATCCGGACGCGGACGCATTAAGGCATTAACGCCCAGATAGACGCAATCGGTCGGCGTCCCCATCTGTACGGCGATATCGCCATTATCAAAGGTAAAAGTACGAAGCGAAGATTCCAGCGTGAGGGAATTAGACGCGCCACTGCGGTTACGATCCGGGGCTACGACCTGTACATCAGCAAACTCACGCAGCGCTTTCGCCAGCGTTTGTATACCGGGCGCGTGAACCCCGTCATCGTTACTCAGCAATATGCGCATAATCACCCATTGTGTTGATCAGTTCCCTTACTACGCTGGTGGCAAAACTGCCTGCGGGCAGCCAGAAACGTAACTCGACGGTAACGTCATCCCACCAGTTCCAGCTTAATTGTTGCGGATAAAGCAGCATCGCTCTGCGCGACGCCTCTACTTTTTCGCGCAGCAACAGCGATTGCAACACCGTTTCCTGGGCAATGGCATCTTGCTCAAACGCCAGCGCCGCACGCTGTGTTCCCCACTCTCCGCTGCCCGGCAACGACGCTGTAATCATCAGCTCTTTTTCGTCTACCCGGCGCTGCAATTCAGGCAGTTCTTCAGATGTCGCGACGAACCAGCTTCCACGCCCCGCTAATTGTAGCGCATCGCCGTCAACAACTTGATTAAAGTCTGGTTTCTTCAGCCGCTGGTGAACAATTTGATTAAACAACGCGCTACGTGCCGCCGACAACCAAAAACTGCGTTTATTGCGATCGCGCACCGGCGCGTTACTTTGCGCCCAGCGCAGCGCGCCCTGCAAGTTGCTGCCACCAATGCCGAATCGCTGTGCGCCAAAATAGTTCGGCACGCCGCCATCGCGAATCGCCTGCAATCGCGTTTCGACATCGCGGCGATCGCTTATTTCACGCAACACCAGCGTAAAGGCATTGCCTTTCAGCGCGCCTAAACGCAGCTTACGCTTGTGACGCGCGTATTCCAGCACTTTACAACCTTCCAGCTGAAAGGCGCTGAAATCGGGCATCTCTTTCCCCGGCACGCGCGCGCACAGCCACTGCTCGGTAACGGCGTGTTTATCTTTTTGCCCGGCAAAGCTCACTTCGCGAGCGTGAATTTTCAGGAATTTCGCCAGCGCGTCAGCGACAAAACGGGTATTGCAACCGTTTTTCAAAATACGCAGCAGAATGTGCTCGCCTTCACCATCCGGCGTAAAGCCTAAATCTTCAACCACCACAAAATCTTCCGGATTCGCTTTCAGCAATCCGCTACCTTGTGGTTTTCCGTGCAGCCAGGTGAGATTGTCAAACTCTGTCATTTCGCCGCCTTCATCAGCAACGCGACCGCTTCGCAGGCAATGCCTTCTCCGCGTCCGGTAAATCCGAGCTTTTCCGTCGTCGTCGCCTTCACGTTAACATCATCCATATGGCAGCCGAGATCTTCGGCGATAAAGACGCGCATTTGCGGAATATGCGGCAGCATTTTCGGCGCCTGCGCAATAATGGTGACATCTACGTTGCCGAGGGTGTACCCCTTCGCCTGAATACGACGCCAGGCTTCACGCAGTAGTTCGCGGCTATCCGCCCCCTTAAATGCCGGATCGGTATCCGGGAAGAGCTTGCCGATATCGCCAAGCGCCGCCGCACCCAGCAGCGCATCGGTCAGCGCATGTAACGCCACATCGCCATCGGAATGCGCCAATAGCCCTTTTTCATAAGGGATACGCACGCCGCCAATAATAATCGGCCCTTCTCCGCCAAACGCGTGTACGTCAAAACCGTGTCCAATTCGCATTATGCTTTCTCCTGGTGGATGGTTCGGGTCAGATAAAATTCCGCCAGCGCCAGATCTTCCGGACGGGTGACCTTGATGTTATCCGCGCGACCTTCTACCAGCGCCGGATGAAAACCACAATACTCCAGCGCTGACGCCTCGTCGGTGATGGTCGCGCCTTCATTCAGCGCACGCGTCAGACAATCGTGCAAGAGCTCGCGGGGGAAAAACTGCGGGGTGAGCGCGTGCCATAAATCGGCGCGCTCTACGGTATGGGCAATAGCGTTTTTCCCTGGTTCGCCGCGTTTCATGGTGTCGCGCACCGGACTGGCGAGGATACCGCCGACCCGGCTGTTTTCGCTGATAGCCAGCAACCGCGCAAGGTCATCCTGATGCAAACAGGGTCTTGCCGCGTCGTGCACCAGCACCCACTGCGCCTTTGCAACGGCCTGTAACCCGGCCAAAACGGAATCAGCGCGTTCGTTGCCGCCATCCACAACGGTGATTTGCGGATGATTCGCCAGCGGAAGTTGGGCAAAGCGATGATCGCCAGGACTGATAGCAATAACAACGCGTGTCACCCGAGGATGCGCCAGCAGCGCATGAACTGAGTGCTCCAGAATGGTTTTATTACCGATTGAGAGATACTGCTTAGGACATTCTGTTTGCATTCGGCGGCCAAATCCGGCCGCCGGCACCACGGCGCAAACGTCCAATAAAGTGGCTGCCATGTTAAATCCCTGGATGGTTTATCGATGAGTTTGCCCCGCCGTTGCCGCGCGTTTTGAGGCGTCAGGCACCAGACGATAGAAGGTTTCGCCCGGTTTGGTCATGCTAAGTTCGTTGCGCGCGCGCTCCTCAATCGCTTCCTGGCCACCATTGAGATCGTCAATTTCGGCAAAAAGCTGATCGTTACGCGCTTTAAGTTTGGCGTTTGTCGCCTGCTGCGCGACCACATCATCGTTGACGCGGCTATAGTCATGTATGCCGTTCTTACCGAACCACAGCGAGTACTGTAGCCAGACCAGTAAAGCCAGCAACAGCAGCGTTAGTTTACCCATCCTGCCCCCTGAAAAACGGCATCATCATCCCATAACGTCCTCTGTGACTCCACATTCAGGACGGGATTGCCGCGACAACGCCGGCAAATGTACCACATTTGCCGGATGTTACGTATACCCGAGTAAGGAGAACATAATCTCATTGTTGGTTACGGTTTGAATTATGACCGGAGGCGCAGTGATAACCCGTCTACCCTAATAGCCATATAAATAACGCGCCGAACAGCGCGCCTACGGCCAGTAGAGTAAACATGATGCTAAAAAGTATTTTGCCCTTTACCAGCAAATGCAACGCAATGCCGATAATCACCGATACCGGCATTAACGCGAGGAAAAAGGGCCAGGTATAGAGGAAAAAAAACAGCGTGTTAGGGCCATAAAGCAGAAAAGGGATCCCCAACGCCAGCAGCCATGACACAAAGCCGACCACCGCCCCCGGAAATGCACTGGTGGCGTCATCGTCGACCATGAAGGCGTCTGACCTTGTGAAAGTAATGTTATGGCTATTACGCATATTAAATCCTGTAACCTTGACCATACCGGGCATACAAGCCCGGTGGTGTCTCAGGATCTGATAATATCGCGCCGTCTCAGCAGGTCTAATAATTGGGAAACCAAATTTGTTACTAATTGTTCACCATTAAGATGAACCTGGGGCGAGTCAGGCGCTTCGTAAATGGCGTCGATACCGGTAAAGTTACGCAACTCGCCCGCGCGCGCTTTTTTATACAATCCTTTAGGATCGCGCTGTTCACAGATAGCCAGCGGCGTATTGACATAAATCTCGATAAAACGATCGTGGCCGACGCGCTCTTTTACCAGTTGCCGCTCGGCGCGGTGCGGAGAAATAAATGCCGTCAAAACAATCAGGCCGGCGTCCGCCATCAGACTGGCCACTTCGCCTACCCGCCGGATATTCTCCTGGCGATCGGCATCGCTAAAGCCTAAATCACGGCACAAACCGTGGCGCACATTATCGCCATCCAACAGGTAGGTACTGACGCCACGCTGATGTAACGCCTCTTCCAGCGCGCCGGCCACCGTTGATTTTCCCGAACCGGAGAGTCCGGTAAACCACAGCACCACGCCACGGTGGCCGTGGAGCTGTTCACGGGCGGCGACAGTAACGGGATGAGAGTGCCAGACCACGTTCTCATCATGCAGCGCCATGTTTATCTCCCAGCAAATCGCGGGCGTCCCAGTGCGGAAAATGACGGCGTACCAGCGCATTCAGCTCCAGCTCAAACGCACTGTATTCCACGGGCGGCGTCGCTCCGCGTTCGTCCAGTTCCCGCACCATGCCAGCGCCCACGGTGACGTTAGAAAGTCGGTCGATAAAAATCAGCCCGCCCGTCACCGGATTTTGCTGATAAATATCCAGCGCGAGCGGCTCATCGAATGTCATCTCTACCAGACCAATACCGTTTAACGGCAGGCTCTCGACGTCTCGTTGGGTCAGATTGTTGATATCAATCTGATAGCGAATAGCCTCGATACGCGCGCGGGTTTTCTTACCCGCGAGTTTAACGTCGTAGCTTTGGCCCGGCGCCAGCGGCTGTTCCGCCATCCATACCACGTCGATCGCGGCGTGACGCGCAGGTGCCAGCGTCTCGTTTGCCGCCAGCAGCAGATCGCCGCGGCTAATATCAATGTCGTCGTTGAGTACCAGGGTAATGGCTTCGCCCGCACAGGCTTCTTCTTTATCGCCATCAAAAGTGACGATACGCGCCACGCTGGATTCCACGCCGGACGGCAGCACTTTAATGCGCTCTCCGACTTTGACGCTACCAGACGCCAGAGTGCCGGCATATCCCCGAAAATCAAGGTTCGGGCGATTGACATATTGTACCGGAAAGCGCATCGGCTGACGGTCTACCGCACGCTGTATGTCTACCGTTTCCAGGACTTCCAGCAGCGTCGGACCGCTGTACCAGCGCATATTCGCGCTCTGCGCGGCGACATTATCCCCTTCCAGCGCCGAAAGCGGGACAAAGCGAATATCCAGATCGCCCGGCAACTGTTCAGCAAAGGTCAGGTAATCTTCACGAATACGGGCGAAGGTCTCTTCGCGGTAGTCAACGAGATCCATTTTGTTGATTGCCACCACCAGGTGTTTGATCCCCAACAGAGTGGAGATAAAGCTATGGCGACGCGTCTGATCCAGCACGCCTTTACGCGCGTCGATCAGTAGGATCGCCAGATCGCAGGTGGACGCCCCGGTCGCCATATTACGGGTATATTGTTCATGGCCCGGCGTGTCGGCGATAATAAATTTTCGTTTTTCCGTGGAGAAATAGCGGTACGCGACGTCAATAGTAATGCCCTGCTCACGCTCGGCCTGTAGCCCATCTACCAGCAGCGCCAGATCGAGTTTTTCTCCCTGCGTGCCATGACGTTTACTGTCATTATGCAGAGAAGAGAGCTGATCTTCATAAATTTGCAGGGTATCGTGCAGCAAACGACCTATCAGCGTACTTTTACCGTCATCAACGCTGCCACAGGTTAAAAAACGCAGCAGGCTTTTGTGCTGTTGGGCCATCATCCAGGCTTCGACGCCGCCTTCATTGGCGATTTGTTGTGCAAGTATGGTGTTCATGGCGGCTCCTTAGAAATACCCCTGACGTTTTTTAAGCTCCATCGACCCCGCCTGATCGCGGTCAATCATCCTTCCCTGGCGCTCGCTGGTGGTAGAAACCAGCATCTCTTCGATAATTTCCGGCAGCGTTTGCGCGTGGGATTCCACCGCCCCGGTGAGCGGCCAACAGCCAAGTGTACGGAAGCGCACCATCCTTTTTTTGATGACTTCGCCAGGCTGGAGATCGATACGATCGTCATCCACCATCATCAACATGCCGTCACGTTCCAGAACCGGGCGTTCAGCAGCCAAATACAGCGGCACGATGTCGATGTTTTCCAGCCAGATGTATTGCCAGATATCCTGCTCTGTCCAGTTGGAGAGCGGGAAGACGCGTATACTTTCGCCTTTATTAATCTGACCGTTATAGTTACGCCACAACTCTGGCCGCTGATTTTTCGGGTCCCAGCGATGGAAACGGTCACGAAAGGAGTAAATACGTTCTTTCGCGCGGGATTTTTCCTCATCGCGCCGTGCGCCGCCGAACGCGGCATCAAAACCGTACTTATTCAGCGCCTGCTTTAACCCTTCGGTTTTCATAATGTCAGTGTGTTTAGCGCTACCGTGAACGAACGGATTGATGCCCATCGCCACGCCTTCCGGATTTTTATGTACCAGCAATTCGCAGCCGTATGCGTTGGCGGTACGATCGCGAAAGGCGTACATCTCACGGAATTTCCAACCGGTATCAACGTGCAATAGCGGGAACGGCAACGTCCCCGGATAAAACGCCTTACGCGCCAGATGCAGCATGACGCTGGAGTCTTTACCAATGGAGTACAGCATGACCGGATTAGCGAATTCCGCTGCCACTTCACGGATAATGTGGATACTTTCCGCCTCCAGTTGCCGCAGGTGGGTGAGTCGTTTTTGCTCCATAACCGTTCCTTTGCAATACCGTTTTTTGCTAAACATTTCGATTACACGACTATAGGGAGCGCAGGAGAGTGAATGAAATGACGAATTGGAATGAGTAGTTCCTCAAAGGAATAACGCGGCCCAAAAACCAATATCAAAAAATGCTTAACGTACCGGATTGCCAGCATTTAGGAGCAAATGAAATTGTATTAACACGATCGCGGTTTCATACTAGCCACGTAAAATTTTGTTCTGTATTTAAGGACTCATTATGTTTTCCGCAACGCGCCGCTTTGCCGTCATTCTGGCGCTCGGCGTAGGCTTTATCCTTCCTGCACAAGCAGCATCACCAGGGCCTGGTGAAATAGCGAATACTCAGGCACGACATATCGCCACCTTTTTTCCCGGGAGAATGACGGGCTCCCCCGCCGAGATGTTGTCTGCCGATTATTTACGCCAACAATTTACCCAGATGGGATACCAAAGCGATATTCGAACGTTTAATAGCCGATTTATTTATACCACGAAGGATAATCGCAAAAACTGGCATAACGTGACGGGCAGTACGGTCATCGCCGCCCATGAAGGGCGCGTGCCGCAGCAGATCATCATTATGGCGCATCTGGATACCTACGCTCCGCAGAGCGACGCTGATGTCGATGCCAATCTTGGCGGTTTAACGTTACAGGGAATGGATGATAATGCCGCGGGATTAGGCGTTATGCTGGAACTGGCGGCGCGCCTGAAAGATATACCGACCCATTATGGGATTCGTTTTATCGCCACCAGCGGGGAAGAAGAGGGAAAGCTAGGCGCGGAAAATTTACTCAAACGAATGAGTGACGCTGAGAAGAAAAATACGCTGCTGGTCATTAATCTCGATAACCTGATTGTTGGCGACAAGCTCTATTTTAATAGCGGGAAAAATACGCCGGAAGCGGTGCGTACACTGACCCGCGATCGGGCATTAGCGATTGCGCGCCGTTATGGTATCGCCGCCAACACCAATCCGGGACGCAATCCATCCTACCCCAAAGGAACGGGTTGCTGTAATGATGCGGAGGTTTTCGATAAAGCGGGAATATCGGTGCTTTCTGTTGAGGCGACGAACTGGAATCTGGGTAAAAAAGACGGATACCAGCAACGCGTGAAAAATGCATCCTTCCCGAACGGCAATAGCTGGCACGACGTACGGCTTGATAATCAACAGCATATTGACAAGGCGCTGCCTGGGCGAATTGAGCGCCGTAGCCGCGATGTAGTGCGGATAATGCTGCCGTTGGTAAAAGAGCTGGCGAAGGCGGAAAAAACGTCCTGATAAGCTGGTGAAACGTGTTTATCCCCGCTGACGCGGGGAACACTTTTTAGAGGTGTACACACTGTCGGCCTTTTGCGGTTTATCCCCGCTGGCGCGGGGAACACCACCTTAGCGACGAAATTAAAACCGAGCTCACCGGTTTATCCCCGCTGGCGCGGGGAACACGCTTTGCCCCATGCGTCCAGATCTTCAACGGGCGGTTTATCCCCGCTGGCGCGGGGAACACAGAAAATTATCACTGACGAGTGACAATAACTCCGGTTTATCCCCGCTGGCGCGGGGAACACGGAGGTGATCCGGGATTTAAACAAAATGATTAAGGTTTATCCCCGCTGGCGCGGGGAACACGGTTTACAGACCTCAATAAAAAGACGGCAGGCCGGTTTATCCCCGCTGGCGCGGGGAACACGTCAGCGCCGGCGATTGGGCCGCCGATTTTGTCGGTTTATCCCCGCTGGCGCGGGGAACACAATGCAATTTCCTGACTCCCCTAACCTCAAGGCGGTTTATCCCCGCTGGCGCGGGGAACACAAGTACCGGCAAGTGTGGTAGCGAAGGTTATGCGGTTTATCCCCGCTGGCGCGGGGAACACGCGCTTGATCTCCCGTTATCTAAGGGCCAATCCGGTTTATCCCCGCTGGCGCGGGGAACACTCCGGCGGCAGTACGGGAGGCATCTGCATTCGCGGTTTATCCCCGCTGGCGCGGGGAACACCTTTCATCAGAATGCCTCTGGGAAACCCCGGCCGGTTTATCCCCGCTGGCGCGGGGAACACACGAGGACTCTTTAACAGACGCCCGCGTAACCCGGTTTATCCCCGCTGGCGCGGGGAACACGCATCGGTGGCGCTGGCCAGTTCAAAAATACGCGGTTTATCCCCGCTGGCGCGGGGAACACCTCAAACGAACGCAGTATTTGATCGGATGTTTCGGTTTATCCCCGCTGGCGCGGGGAACACTCTAAATCTACCCAATTGAATTTAAATACTTTTTTAGCGCACAAAAAAACCACCAACTTTTCCTAATTTTTAAAGATCTCTAACTTATTGATTTTCAACAGGTAGAAACGACACCAATCGCAGTCCATCAAGATCTACCGGAATACGTCGATTTTCACCAAAAGTCTGAAACTCAAAACCTGATTCTGTATTTGTCGCCCACGCCATAACAACATTTCCCTCATCTGCCAGAACGGAAACCTGTTGCCATATCATCTCGCGGATCTTTGCGGAAACATCACCAACATACACACCAGCTCGAATTTCCAGTAACCAGACGGCCAGCCTCCCCCGCAGACGAGGAGGAACATTTTCGGTAACGACAACCAGCATACTCATCGTTAGGTACTCCGATGACCGGAATCTCCCAACGCAACAGGAAGAGGGATCGCTATGGGTTGTGAATCTTCAGGAGGTAACGGCGGTTGAATTTCCCCTTCCGCGAGAACATCTTCAATAAGAGGAATCAATTTCGCCAATGTTTTTCCACTGCGGAAGATATCCCGGCAGGCAATACGGACATCACGATCAGGCTCGGCAGGATTACGTCGCGCAATTTCAAATGCTTTCGGTACAACGGTCTCAAATTTAATGATATCGGCAATATCATAGACAAAAGAAAGCGGCTTGCCGGTGTGCACAAATCCAATCGCGGGCGCATATCCGGCAGCCAGTATTGCCGCCTCCGTTACGCCATAGAGGCAGGAGGTTGCCGAGCTGATACACTGATTAATGACATCGCCTTTCTCCCAGTCTTTCGGATCGTAGCGACGTCCCAGCCATTTCACGCCATACTGCTTAGCAAGTAGTGCATAGGTTGCCCGCACACGGCTCCCCTCAATACCACGCAATTGATCTACAGAACGACGGCTCGGCGCGGGTTCGCCAAAACGTAATTCAAACATTTTACGCACGACCTTCAGCCGCAAATCTTCATCCAGTGCAAGTTTCGCCTGATAAAGCAATTTGTCGGAACGGGCACCACCAGGCTGCCCCGAAGCGTAAACGCGTACGCCCGCTTCCCCCACCCACACCAGTAACGTACCCACCGTTGCCGCAAGTCGCACGGCGGCATGGGAAACCCGCGTCCCCGGTTCCAGCATGATGCAGGCCACCGATCCAACAGGAATATGGGTACGTACACCCGTTTTATCGATAAGCACAAACGCACCGTCGATCACATCTATTTGTCCGTACTGGAGAAATATCATCGAAACACGGTCTTTCAACGGGATGGGATTCAGCGACAGCCAGCTCATCTGCGTTTCCTTTTTACCATCAGCATTCCGCAGCCCAGCGCTTTACTTTTACCTAATCCGGAAAATAAAGCCTGTTTAAACAGTGCTGCATCGGTGATACAGAGCGCACCGCTAAAATCAACGCTACTGAAAGTGATCGGTTTTTGCTGGTCTTTACGGACAAAACGATACTGCTGATACGCTTGCACGCATCCACAATGCGCCTGCAATTCACTGTACTCGTCACCAGCCCACATAGCGAAATCATCAGGTTCCGGTGCAATCAACCGGAAACCATGCTGCTGCCCTTGTTGTTCCAGCCACGCCTGCGCGGCCTGCTGTTGAAGCTCCCACCACCGTTCTTTCTCCACACCATTCGCCTTCGCCTGATGTTTCGCGTTCATCATCACGTCACTGCGCTTACCGTTACGGGTTATCACCGGGTTAGCTCGTAGTTGAAAATCAAGCTCAAGACCATTTGTCAGTTGCGGATTAAATGGTTTTGTTTCAATAAGAAACAGGGAGTGCTGCGATAACGGCGGTATTGCCGAGAGCATAAAAAAGCCGCCATGCGCCTCTTCGCGAAACAGAAACTGACGCAATTCCTGTTCCGGAAAGAGCTGCCATAACCACTGGTGGCTGGCATAAGGCCTGGCTGAATTCCACTTTGCCAACATCTCCGGTCGCAAATTATTAAACCGGAGTTGAATACGAGAAAGATACATTATGTTCTCTCCTGCAACGGCCCATTGAAGCGGGTGTAGCCGCCAAACTGCCAGCGTTGGCGGCTAACTGGCTGGTTATTGCTATGCTGCTTTTGTTGCCAGACCAGACTCTCCTCATCAGGATCATCCCAATAACAAATACCCTCACGCAGGGTAAATCCACTTAATTCCGCTGCGGAAATCTCCTCCACAGCATGGGTGAATACCTCTTTTAAGGTGCCGGTCATTAAACGCGCCGCTAACGGTAACGCCAGCGGGCAGGATTTTCTCCCCAGATAGAGCGGAAAATGCGGTGTCAGCAGCGCCTCTCGCAATTCGCTAAGCGAATGTGGTGCATCAGGCGTGGCGCTTATTGCCACATGCCAGTAGCCGTCGCAGCGATATTCTCGCTGCGAGATAAGCGTCCCCACTTCATCCGGCGCGAGAGTCAGTTCATCCCGGCGCGTGTAGTAACGATACTTTTTGTTTTCTCGCGGCGCGCTAACCGTGTGATAATCCCGCAGCCAACGATCTTGTGAAGCCAACGCGTGCACCGCCAGATGATAGTGCCGGTTAAAGTTATTCAGCCGCGCTTCTTCGTCGCGACGAATTCCTAACGCTGCGGCAAGCAGACCCAATAGCGCAGAGCGCGTGGGAACCGTAGCTGAGTGGCGAATCTCGCCAGACGCTTCTTCCCCCCACGACGCCAGCGGCGCATAGAGCTGAAAAACCAGATATTCCTTCATTATTCATCCTTACTGGCTAACAAAGGCCAGTAATTCCGCCAGAGATCCCGTACCTTCCTGAACGTTCAACTCGCGATAATCGTCTGCACAGTTTCCGTATACGCTATCGAAGCTGGCGCGCTGCTGTTTTAAACGGGTTATTGCCGCAGGAATTTGATCGGTATCGCGTACCGGCTGGAAAAATGCCGTCGCCAGAGAACGCGGTTGTTTTTGCCCGACTTCGGCCAACGCATAGGTGGCATAGGCACGAGAAGCGAAGCTGTTTTGTTTACCGGTTGGCGAGACGGTTAACGCTGTTTCAGTGAGTGCCGCAATAGTACGCTTCGCCAGTTCTTCGTTACCACCCAGGTTTTCCACCAGCAGATCGCGGCTGATACAGACATAGGTATAGAAAAGCGCCGAGGCAAAACCCTGCTCGCCCATATGCCCGGAACCTGCGTCTTCCTCTTTATTATTCAGATCGTCAACGGCGGTGAAAAAATCAGACTCAACGGTCACGGCACTTACGCCCAACGCATGGGATACCTGACAAGCAGCCTCGACGTTGAACTCAGGCGATGACGCCAGCATACGGCCAAACAGCGCCATATCTACGCTACGCTGCTCTTTGCGCAAAAGCTTCACTTCTTCATCGTTAGGTTCGCGTTTGTCAGCGATCAGTGTATCAACCAGTTGTTTAATCAAACTAATTTCATGGTTACTGACGTGAACGATCTGCTCAATTTCGAGATTTTTTTCTTCGGGCGCATTTTTATCACTCTTTAACTTGCCAAATTGCGCAGCAATTTTCTCCGCTGCGCTTTTCGCTATTTTCCCGGTAACGCCAGCGGCAATCATCGGACGATAAACATAATCCACGCCAATTCGACGAGTACGCTTACCCATAAATCCATCCATCGCGCCTTCAAAGGTTTCCGATACGCGCCAGGCGCGTTTCAGGCTTTGCGATGATACGCGCAGACGCTCTACGCCGCCCATATACGCTGTTTTCGGTCGCCCAGAGTCATCACGGTTCAGGTTAGCGGGCGCATAAGCAGTCAATAAATGCAGTTGAATAAAAGTTGTCATTATCAAATCCTTCTAAAAATGATTATTTGCCACGCGACGTGGAAAGATATTCGTTCGCCCAACGGATGCGATTTCGTTCAAAGGGGGTACGGAATTCCGGCTGATGGTTTTCGCGTCGTTGCCACTCTTCCATCCACAGGAAAATGCCATCGGCAAGTGAAAGAACATTCACCCCCTCCGTACCGCGAATCTTCACTGCCTGAATCAACAACTGGCAAAATGTTTCCGGGTCGGACGCTTTTTGCAAACGTTCAAAACGCAGAACAGAAACGCACGGCGTAGAACCGTTAAGCTTTTCCCCTAACTGCGCAGCGAAACTAATATTCTCCTTATGACTCTTAATATGCACAGCGACGCTGACAAACAGCGCCAGAGCCATCTCATCAAGAGGTTGCAGTCGCATATGTTTAAGCAGCGTCTGGCGGAGAGCGTCATACCCTTCACATATCATTACGCCATATGGCGGCGCCATTCTTTTCAACTCAGCCCGCCAGACGCGACCGTTGACTCGTTTACCATCCTTGCGCTCATAACGCTCAGACAACGTAGCAAACCAGTCAAGTAGCGCCTTCTGCGCATCGGGGTGGAGAATTCTGCATAACGCTGCGGTATTGCTGTTCAGCATATTTGGCTTCCTTCTGTTATTCGACCAGCGCCAACACATCCTTGCGCGCTTTATGTTTACGATAACTGCTGGCTAAATCCTGTCGGGCCGTCAGCTGGCGCTGCAGGATATCGTCCGGGCAGTCGGGGTTGGTCAGGGCATCACGGTCAAAAACGTGAAATAGATAGTGTGCTAATTCCGCCTCCCACTGACTTACTGCGTGACGAGTCTGCGTATCCTGCCGAAGCGGATCGACAGCCAGCGCCTCTTGCAACGCCCGAAAAGCGGGTTCGGTTTCCTGCCAGAAGGCGATATCCACCATACTGAAATCCATTTTGGCTTCTTTCGGACAATCGAATTTGGCGCTTTTTAGCGCATTTCTCAGCAGTGACAGCGCTTCTGATGCCAGCACCAGCACGGTGTTAAGTGCAGCGAGAAATTGCTCTTCATGGGAAACGCTAATGAGCGGAATTCGGTGCTGATACCAACAGCGAGCCTTGGCGTTATCCATATCAAATGCAAAACACCACAGGCTCATATTGTTCCGCTGTCCGGCGGCACGAACGACCTTCGCAGGCTGCATTTTGTTGAATTTATCCTCGCGATTAAGCATCAGCCCCAGCCAGTCTTTATAACTTAACCCGCCCGGCTGCCCTTTAAACGCCAGCCAGGGTGCGGATGGATCTTTCAGTGCCTGCCGATATGGGGAGAAGGGATGTAGCCAACTGTCGTACTGAACGCCATAATTTTTACTACGCATTTGCAGTAGCAGTGATTCGTGATGCTCCCCGCACAAATCGCAGATACCTGCCACAGTGTGAGTGAAATCCAGTTCTATGCGTCGCGGCATCCCCCAGTAGGCTTGCAATGGGTGCGAGTTATCCGGCGTGACCACATTTCCCGCTTTTTCGCTGGTTTTCGTCGGCGCAAGCCAAGGAAAAATGAGTGGATGCTGTGTAACATTCGGCGGCTCTTCCTGCGGCAAAACGTTAAGCCAAAGTTTTTTCCATAGTGGATATTTATCTTCTTCCTGCGGTACCACCAGCGTAGTCAGCGGACCACCGCCGCGCATCCCTACCCGGTAACCCGCCCCGCCGGCAGGTGAATTGGTTTGAATCGCAAATAGCGCTATCGCCGCGCAGTGGGGGCAAATTTGCTCCACATTGCCACGTTTTACAAAATGATCTTTATTGAGCTTGAGCGTATTACCGCCCGGCGCATCCACCAGCAGCCCGGCAATAGAACCATATTCACTATCGAGAGGATCAAAACTTTGCAGGAAGGAAGGTTTTTGCTCGCCGAACTGTAGAGCCAGAGAAATCGTATTTAACGCCTTCTCCCATTGTTCGAATTCGATACCGTCATGCCAGATATCCGCCCATTCTTCTTTATCTTCCGGCGCGATGGTACATTGTAAAATACCAATCAGCATTTGCCATGCTGCCCCCTGGAAATCGGGCCGGGGGTATGCAAGATCCTGAATGCGGTTATCCAGAAGATCGCGTAATGATATTCTCGTTTTTTCGCCGCTTGAGAATATGACGGGAAGCCATTTTTCCGTAATTAAATTCATCCAGTTTCTCCAGAATAACTGGCCCCAAAGGGCCAGTGCATTACAAACGCCTCAAACCGGCCAAGAGAAATGCAAACATCAACATCATTTCCTCATGACTGAACGTCAAAGAAACCATCATTTATCGCTTCCTTTTCAGGCACTGATGATCTGAACGCCCATTCCATAGTAAGATGCAGTTGTCGAAGCTGCCCCGGTGTTGGACGTTCTATATCCAGAAACCACCTCAACACTGGGGCCTTTCTGTTGAAGTGATGGTAGCAACATGATCTCAAATGATCAAAGAAAATTTTAAGGCTACATGGTACCTCAAACATAAGGCTACATAGTACCTCATATGACACCCAAAACTCAGACCAATTGCATTTATAATTTGTGCTATCCTTTTCCTGTAAGTTCCCCGCGAGGCGAGCGTGGGGATGAACCGGCTACTTGGTAGCCTCAAACGACGTTCCCCGCGTCAGCGGGGATAACCTTGGCTGAACCCAAAAACACCTAGCCAACTTTTCTTATCTCACATTAAAATTGACGTCATTGTACCCTCCTCCCAACAGGAAAAAGATGACGCAGATGGAATATCTGAACTACCTCCGGTATTGGGGGAAAACCAATAAATCAAACAAAGATATAACCCCCCCTTATCATTTACTGGCATACCATTGCCTTGATGTTGCTGCCTGTGGTTATTACATAATTAAAAATAATATTTTTGACTCTAGAAGTATCTTAGAAAAATGTGGAATAATCGGTACAAATGCAGAAAACTGGATAATCTGGTTTCTTGCCAGCCACGATATCGGAAAATTCGCCAGAGGATTTCAAAAATACGCCGAATTCCCAGACTCTCCCTTAGTCTCTCCCGTTAGCGGTGTTTCCGCGTTTGAGAGACATGATTCCTTAGGCTTCTATTTATGGGGTAAATTATTTGAAGCGTGGAGTTCAGGCAGTAATGAAATTATCGCAGGTATTGAACCAGAAAATCGCGCCAGGTTTGAAAGCGCTTTAAATAGCTGGATGCTTATTAGCACCGGGCACCATGGCATCCCGCCGGACACCATGAAAAACAGAAGCTCGCTGGCATTCACCGATGAAGACATTGTCGCAGCAACGCATTATCTGGAAGCATTAAGTGAATTATTTCCTTTCACTCTACCTCAGGAGTGGAAAACCAAAGCAGGGAGAAAATGTTTAAAACAGCACAGTTGGTTTTTCGCTGGGCTTGTCACCCTTGCCGACTGGATGGGCTCGGATGAAAGCCAGTTTCCACTGCTCAGCAGCGCCATGCCATTGAAAGATTATTGGCCTCTCGCTTGTGAAAAAGCCCAACAGGCCATCCTCCGAATGCCGCCGTTATCTCAGCACAGCTATTATCAAGATCACCGGGCATTATTTCCGTTCATTCAGACGCTCACTCCTCTTCAACAACGAGCAAGCGAACTGGATATTTCAGCACCCGGTGCACAGCTGGTTGTCCTGGAAGACGTTACCGGAGCAGGCAAAACAGAGGCCGCGCTGATTCTGACTCACCGCTTAATGTCAGCCAATAAAGGCCACGGTCTCTACGTTGGGTTGCCGACAATGGCCACCGCAAACGCCATGTATCAGCGCCTGGCATCGGCTTATCATGCGCTATTTACCGATGAGTCCAGGCCATCGCTCATCCTGGCACACGGTGGGCGAGAAATGTCGGACTCTTTCCGACAATCCATCTGGCAGCCAACAGAAAATATAGCTGAAGATTATGCCCGTGATGATGGCAACGCGACTACTGAGTGCCATACCTGGTTTGCAGATTCACGCAAAAAAGCGCTGCTGGCGGAAGTCGGCGTAGGTACGCTGGATCAACTCTTAATGGCGGTGATGCCTTTTCGCCATCAATCGCTCCGATTGCTAGGGATGCGCGACAAAATCCTGCTGCTGGATGAAGTGCACGCCTATGATGGTTATATGGTTAAATTGCTGGAAGGTTTATTGCGCTTCCATGCCGCCCAGGGCGGTAGCGCTATTATTCTGAGCGCCACTCTTCCCGCCGCTTTACGGGAAAAATTACTTAATGCGTTTAGCGATGGCGCGGGATTTATGAGCGCTGGTGGTAGCGATAACGCGGGTTATCCATGGTTAAGCCACCTCACTTCCTCCGGTCTGTTAGAGCAACCACTGGCCACACGTCCCGAAGTCCAAAGGACTGTAGCCGTTAATTGGATACAGCAGCGCCAGGAAGCACTGGACATTATTTATCGCGTTGTGGCAACCGGACAGTGCATTTGTTGGATCCGCAACACGGTTGATGATGCGCTGGACACTTACCAGCAGTTGCTACACGAGGGAATCGTTCCAGAGCAGGATCTTTTGCTTTTCCACAGCCGTTTTGCTTTTATCGATCGTATTGCTATTGAAAATAAAACGTTAAACTGGTTTGGTAACAATGCCCCCGTTTCTGAACGACGTGGTAAGGTATTAATCGCCACACAAGTCGTTGAACAAAGTCTCGATCTGGACTTTGACTGGATGATCACCGATCTGGCGCCGATTGATTTATTGATCCAGCGCGCCGGTCGCCTGCAACGCCATATCCGCGATGCCCATGGGCAACAAAAATCTACGCTTCCGGATGAACGCCAGCCACCAGTATTGCATATTCTGGCCCCTCACTGGCAGGAGCAGGCAGAAGAGGGCTGGTTGGGGCAAGAGCTAAAAGGTACCGGCTTTGTTTACGCCGATCATGCCTGCCTGTGGCGTACACAGGCGCTGCTGCGTCAACATGGTGAGATCCGTATGCCGGATAATGCCAGAGCACTCGTTGACGGCGTATACGAGCAGAAAATTGCTGCGCCAGCAGGCTTGCAGACGATCTCTGACGTTGCCTTTGGCAAAGTCCTTAGCCAACGTTCAGTGGCTGCGCAAAATTTATTACGTTACGATCTCGGTTACGATCGAGAAGCCAGCGACTTTTTATGGGATAAAGATAGAGAATTTTCTACCCGTCTGGGTGAAGAGAGTGTTGATGTTTATCTCGCCAGAAAAGACATTGATGGACAGCTACGCCCTTTAGTTGATGAAATAGATTTCTGCTGGGAAAAAAGTCGCTTATCCGTCCGAAAATCATGGTGGCAAAAAAATTCTGGTACATTCCAATGTCCAGATGAGGAAACATTAGCCTGTTTCAGAAAACGCCACCATCGCCCTTCCGGACAGGTTGTGCTGGTATCTGATGCCGGAGAAGCTAGCTATTATAGTAAACGTTTTGGATTGGTTGGATAACGGGTATTATTCTAACTCCGTTGTATAGAGAAGTTATTACATTAGATTCACCAAAATCTTTGTAGCTTCTCTATCTACATCCATTTCCATGAATACCCTTAATTAATTAAATTTAACTACTTCATTTCATCATACTTTATCCCTCAGCATCAACACCATTCATGACAAACCAAAATTTAAAAAAACGACCATTTGCGGCGAATCATCTACCTTTTGTCTGAATTATCGTCACCACAAAGGATTACCAACCATAAATGTGCTGTATTGATAATGCCGTTCAAATTCTCTCCTGTAGTAAACCTTGTCTATTTAATAAAAAAGAGGGAGTTGAACGATATATTTTACTCCGGATATTGAATAATATAAATTTGAAGGAAAATATTATGCCAGTCACTTTAAGCTTCGGTAATCATCAAAATTATACGCTTAATGAAAGTCGGCTTGCTCATCTGTTAAGCGCAGATAAAGAAAAAGCAATCCATATGGGGGGCTGGGATAAAGTCCAGGATCATTTTAGAGCGGAAAAAAAGGACCATGCGCTGGAAGTGTTACACTCCATCATTCACGGTCAGGGCCGTGGTGAACCTGGAGAGATGGAAGTTAACGTAGAGGATATAAATAAAATTTACGCCTTTAAACGGCTACAACATCTGGCCTGCCCGGCTCATCAGGATCTGTTTACTATCAAGATGGATGCCTCTCAGACACAATTTTTACTTATGGTCGGCGACACGATGATCAGCCAAAGCAATATTAAGGACATCCTCAATATATCAGATGATACAGTGATAGAATCTATGAGTAGAGAGGAGAGACAGTTATTTTTACAAATATGTGAGGTGATTGGTTCGAAGATGACCTGGCACCCGGAATTACTTCAGGAGTCGATTTCAACTCTACGAAAAGAAGTGACGAGCAATGCACAAATCAAAGTGGCGGTTTATGAGATGATGCGTCCCGCAGAGGCTCCAGACCACCCGCTTGTCGAATGGCAGGACTCACTTACTGCAGATGAAAAATCGATGCTGGCCTGTATTAATGCCGGTAACTTTGAGCCTACAACTCAGTTTTGCAAAATAGGTTATCAGGAGGTACAAGGTGAAGTCGCTTTTAGCATGATGCATCCGTGCATCTCCTATTTACTACATAGCTATTCACCGTTTGCAGAGTTTAAACCAACAAATTCTGGTTTTTTAAAAAAACTTAATCAGGATTATAACGACTATCATGCAAAAAAAATGTTTATTGATGTAATTCTTGAAAAGATATATCTAACGCATGAACGTTCTTTGCACATTGGTAAAGATGGGTGCAGTCGTAATATATTACTGACATAAAGATAGTCAGTAAAATAACTAATTTAAAATCCGGCTGCCTGCCGGATTTTTCATAGCAGCAAGTATAATTATACCGCGTAAGGACAATTACCCTTCATGCAGCCCGCACTCGCGCTTCAGTCCGAAGAAGCGTGTCTCTTCTTCCGCCATACCCGGCTCCCATTTGCGGGTGGTGTGCGTATCGCCCACCGACAGATAGCCCTGATCCCACAGCGGATGGTATTTCAGACCGTGCTTTTGCAGATACTGGTAAACCGTGCGGTTATCCCAGTCGATAATCGGCAGCACTTTAAACACGCCGCGCTGGATAGCGAGAACGGGTAAATGCGCGCGGCTACCGGACTGCTCGCGACGCAGACCGGCAAACCAGGTCTGCGCGTTTAACTCTTTGAGCGCCCGGTTCATCGGCTCGACTTTGTTGATGTCATTGTATTTCTCAATGCCCTCAACGCCCTGCTCCCACAGCTTGCCGTAGCGCGCTTCCTGCCAGGCCGGACTTTCGCCCGCGCGGTAAACTTTCAGGTTGAGTTTGAGTTTGTCCGTTAACTCATCAATAAACTGATAGGTTTCCGGGAACAAATAGCCGGTATCGGTGAGGATCACCGGGATATCCGGGCGAATCTGGTTCACCAGGTGCAGGCTCACCGCCGCCTGGATACCAAAGCTTGAGGAGAGCACGTATTCGCCGGGCAGATTTTCCAGCGCCCAGACCACGCGTTCTTCGGCAGTCAGCGTTTCCAGTTGGGCGTTGGTTTCCGCCAACGCCAGTACGCGATCGACTTTTGGCAGTTCATTCAATGCGTTGAGATCGAGTTGGGACATAAGTTCCTCACTGTTTGCCTTGCCTGATGGCGCTGCGCTTATCAGGCCTACGCAGACGCCATCCGGCAATTCAGGTTATTCCCAGAAATCACGCGCGGGATCGAGCACCGGGCGAATGATGCCCGCACGCACCGTAAAGTCGCCGAAGCCTTCACCCGCTTCACGCTCTTTCGCCCAGCGCCCAACCAGTTCATCCAGCGAGGCCAGAATATCCGACTCGGTGATGTTTTCTTTATACATCCGTGGGATACGTGTCCCAATACGGTTGCCGCCAAGATGCAGGTTGTAGCGACCCGGCGCTTTCCCTACTAAGCCAATTTCCGCCAGCATCGCGCGGCCACAGCCATTCGGGCAGCCGGTCACGCGCATCACGATATGCTCATCAGGAATGCCGTGTTTTTCCAGAATCGCTTCCACTTTGTCCGTGAACGACGGCAGGAAACGCTCGGCTTCCGCCATTGCCAGCGGGCAGGTCGGGAACGATACACAGGCCATTGAGTTTTCACGCTGCGCGCTCACGGCATTCATCAACCCGTGGTCGCGCGCCAGCGTCTCGATTTTCACTTTCTGGCTTTCCGGCACGCTGGCAATAATCAGGTTCTGGTTAGCGGTAATACGGAACTCGCCCTGATGAATCTTCGCGATCTCCAGCAGGCCGGTTTTCAGCGGGCGCCCCGGATAATCCAGGATACGACCATTTTCGATAAACAGCGTCAGGTGCCAGTTGTTGTCGATCCCTTTCACCCAACCGATACGATCGCCGCGACCGGTAAACTCATACGGGCGGATCGGCTCAAATTTGATCCCCGCGCGACGCTCGACTTCCGCTTTAAACGTCTCCAGTCCCACGCGCTCAAGGGTGTATTTGGTTTTGGCATTTTTCCTGTCGGTACGGTTACCCCAGTCGCGCTGCGTCGTCACTACCGCTTCGGCCACCGCCAGGGTGTGCTCCAGCGGCAGATAGCCAAACTCGCTGGCCGTACGAGCGTAGGTTTTCTTATTACCATGCTCAATAGACAGACCGCCGCCCACCAGCAGGTTAAAGCCGACCAGCTTGCCGTTCTCGGCAATCGCCACAAAGTTCATGTCGTTGGCGTGCAGATCGATATCGTTTTGCGGCGGGATCACTACCGTGGTTTTGAACTTACGCGGCAGATAGGTCTGACCGAGGATCGGCTCTTCATCGGTGGTCGCCACCTTCTCCTGATCGAGCCAGATCTCCGCATAGGCGCGAGTACGCGGCAGCAGATGTTCGGAGATCTTCTTCGCCCACTCGTAGGCTTCAGCATGCAGCTGAGACTCGTACGGGTTAGAGGTACACAGCACGTTACGGTTCATGTCGTTGGCGGTCGCCAGCGCGTCCAGCCCGACCGAATGCAGCATCTGGTGCACCGGCTTAACGTTCTTCTTCAGAATGCCGTGGAACTGGAAGGTCTGGCGGTTGGTCAGACGGATACTGCCATAAATCGTGTTATCCGCCGCGAATTTATCGATCGCCTGCCATTGCGTCGTAGTAATCACCCCGCCCGGCAGGCGGCAGCGCAGCAGCATCGCGTGGCGCGGCTCCAGCTTCTGCGCCGCACGCTCGGCGCGAATATCGCGGTCATCCTGCTGATACATGCCATGAAAGCGTATTAGCAGGAAGTTGTCGCCTTTAAAACCGCCGGTGAGACCGTCGTTCAGATCTTCCGCAATGGTACCGCGCAGGTAGTTGCTTTCCAGCTTCATGCGCTCGGCATCGGACAGTTTACCTTCGACCACCAGTGGGCCTGGATGTTTTTCGCTCATTAGTAGACATCTCGCTGATAACGGCGCTCGACGCGCAGCTCACTTAAAAATTCATCCGCCGCTTCGATGTCCATTGCACCGAATTCAGCAATCACTTCCAGCAATGCTTTTTCGACATCTGCGGCCATACGCCTGGCGTCGCCGCAGACATAAATGTGGGCACCGTCATTGATCCAGCGCCACAGCTCCGCGCCCTGTTCGCGCAGTTTGTCTTGTACGTAGATTTTTTCTTTTTGATCGCGGGACCAGGCCAGATCGATCCGGTTCAGCACGCCTTCTTTCACGTAACGCTGCCATTCAACCTGATAAAGGAAGTCTTCGGTGAAGTGCGGGTTACCGAAGAACAGCCAGTTCTTGCCTTCCGCACCGTCGGCGGCGCGTTGCTGCATAAAGGCGCGGAACGGCGCGATACCCGTACCTGGGCCAATCATAATCACCGGCGTTTCCGGGTTAGCTGGCAGGCGGAAATTATCGTTGTGTTCAATAAACACGCGCACTTCGCCCTCTTCTTCCACGCGGTCGGCGAGGAAGCTGGAAGCACCACCCGCGCGGGCGCGGCCTTCAATATCGTAGCGCACGACGCCGACGGTTACGTGTACTTCGCTTTCGACTTCCGCCTGCGCGGAGGCGATGGAGTACAGACGCGGCGTCAGCGGACGCAGCAGGCCGATTAATGCTTCAGCGTCGAGCTGCGCCGGAGAGAAACGCACCATATCAACAATGGGCGTGGTCGCGGCGTAGTGCTGGAGCTGCGCTTTGTCGCCCACTAATGGCAACAGCGACTCACTGCGCGTCAGGGTCGCGTAGTTCTCAACAATGTTGGCGGTATTCACCGTCAGCTCGAAGTGCCACTCCAGCGCTTCGGCGAGCGGCAGGGTTTTACCATCAACCGTCACCGGCTCATCGCCCTTCAGCCACAGCAACTCAACCAGCTCCTTCACCAGAGCCGGATCGTTCTGATACCAGACGCCCAGCGCATCGCCCGGCTGGTAACGCAGACCGGAGTCGCCTAAATCAATCTCAATATGGCGAACGTCTTTTTCCGAGTTGCGACCGGTGATTTTCTGATTCACGGCGAGGGTCGCGGTCAGCGGCGCGTCTTTGGTATAGGGGCTGGTGTGGATGTCGTTTACCGCGCCAGTAGCGACGGATTGCGAAGGTGCCGCGACAGGTACGCGGGACTTCAGAACATCAACCACGCGGGCGCGCCATTCGCTGGCAGCTGCCTGATATTCAACGTCAGCATCGACACGGTCGAGCAGACGTTCACCGCCCAGTTCCGCCAGTTTGCTGTCGAAATCTTTTCCGGACTGGCAGAAGAATTCATAGGATGTATCGCCAAGGCTAAATACGGCAAACGCGGTATCGGTCAGTTTCGGCGCTTTTTTGGAGAACAGGAATTTATGCAGCGCGACAGCCTCTTCCGGCGGCTCGCCTTCTCCCTGGGTGGACGTCACTATCACCAACAGTTTTTCACTGGCAATCTGTTTGAATTTGTAGTCGCCGGCGTTCACCAGTGTCACATTAAGGTTGGCCGCCAGCAGATCATCACGCAGCGCTTCCGCCACACGACGCGCATTGCCGGTTTGCGAAGCGGAGATAAGCGTAACCCCCAGCATCTTCCGCTCAGGAACAGGCGTGACGGCAACAGCGCCTGAGCGCGGGTTCAGTACGCCCCAAAAATAGCCGGAGACCCAGGCAAGCTGTTCGGGAGTAAGGTCGGTTGTCGCGGCCTGAAGGCGCGCCAGTTGCTCCGGATTAAGCGGAAGCAACCCAGTCAGTGGAGCCGGTGTCGTCATGCGTCGTTATGTTCCAGTAAGCAAAGCGGATCTATACACAAAATCATTCAAGTTCGCTGTAGCCCAGACTGTAAGCTGATCGCGCCCCAGGAGCGTACATAAATACGTGACTGGGGTGAGTAAACGCAGTCAACACAGATGCGGCTTGAAGGATGAAGTGTATAAGCGATAAATCCCAAACTGAGGATAAGGTTAACGGTGAGAGGAATAACAATTAAAGAAGGGTTGGAAATAACAAATAACCAAATGAACTAACCTGTTTTAGTTATCGTGATTAACGCCAAAATCGATTTTATAATTGATTGATAATTATTGAATTTTCTGGAAATTCTTAAATTAATTGCC
This sequence comes from Salmonella sp. JXY0409-18, assembly GCF_020268625.1. Taxonomy (NCBI): domain Bacteria; kingdom Pseudomonadati; phylum Pseudomonadota; class Gammaproteobacteria; order Enterobacterales; family Enterobacteriaceae; genus Salmonella; species Salmonella sp. JXY0409-18. The sequence continues at coordinate 927,323 of NZ_CP084216.1, read as the reverse complement.
CGTCACAAGGCGGAGAATGGTTTTAGTTAATGATAAAAAATGCGCTTTCCGGTACCCTACGGCGGTTTTTTTATTGCCTGAGAGTTCATCATGTCCACCACGTTGTATAAAGATTTCACCTTTGAAGCCGCTCACCGCCTGCCTCACGTGCCTGAAGGGCATAAGTGCGGCCGCCTGCACGGACACTCGTTTATGGTGCGTCTCGAAATTACCGGTGAAGTCGATCCGCATACCGGTTGGATTATGGATTTCGCGGATCTCAAAGCGGCGTTTAAACCTACTTACGATCGTCTTGATCACTACTATCTGAATGATATTCCAGGGCTGTCCAATCCCACCAGCGAAGTGCTGGCAAAATGGATTTGGGATCAGGTTAAGCCCGTCGTGCCGCTACTGAGCGCCGTGATGGTGAAAGAAACCTGTACAGCCGGCTGCGTCTATCGCGGCGAATAAGGTTTATTAACGCGTGGGCTGGATGGCAAATTGATTCCAGCCTATCCACACGACGTTTTATCAGTGAAAACATTGTCCAGCGCGGTGTTAAAAGCGCAGCACATCACCGGTTGCAGGTGCGGTTATTTCCGGTAGCCACAACCGCCCCCAGACCCCTGTACAGTGACAACCGCATAGTTTTTCAGGTTTTTGTTCTTGCAGAAAGCGCCTGACTCGCCACATCGTGAACGGTGATGCGCAGCGGAGATGAAATCCGCCGACAAGCGCGTAAATCCGCTTTATACCGGTAATGTTCTGACAGTGCCGGACAATATTTGCGATCCCCCGATGCCCGCATCCCGTAATGATGACTAATCCTTTTGTCGATTGGTAAATCAGTACGCCCTCATCCAAAATAGAGTCCGGCTCCGCATTGTGGCCGCCAAAAATGCCGTAGGCTTCAGGCGCGACCACCGGTATTTCCCCTGACCAGATAAAGTTTTCGCCAATCGGCAGGGGGTCACGCGTGTACATCATTCGGTAGCGTGAATAGTCCACTTCACATGACAATTTTTTTATTTTTCGGGTAATACCGAGAAAAGTCATTGCCGCATAACGTTCACGCGCAATATCGGGATGGCAGATGATTCGACTGTTATCAGGAAGCCACGGCACGCCGCCGCAATGATCGTAATGACCATGCGAAAGCACCACAGCAGACACATCGGACAGGTCGATCCCCATCGCCGACGCGTTTTGCATAAAACTGTCATCAGGGCCGGTATCGAACAAGATCGACGTAGACTCATCCTCGACCAACAGGCTTAATCCTGGCCGGGCCTTCAATGATTTATCCGCTCCAGCTCCCTTATGATTTTCGAGCAATACCCTGATCCTTAACGCCATGGCCTTCTCCTGTATAAAAGCCTCCCCGGGAAAACGCGGCCTTTTTACTTTACAGGTTTGTACCAGCCATTACTGGTACACAGACTATAATTATGCAACGGCTATCCCCGCTGACGCGGGGAACACTCGTAGTCTTCCGGGTAGGCGTTTTCATCCGGCGGTTTATCCCCGCTAGCGCGGGGAACACTCTTTATCAGCTAACCATTTCCAGAACTCGTCCGGTTTATCCCCGCTGACGCGGGGAACACGCGAGCGTTTTGGGTGGCACAAAATCCCCGAGCGGTTTATCCCCGCTGACGCGGGGAACACGTAACTTAATAAGGTCCTGGACATTAATTTTGCGGTTTATCCCCGCTGACGCGGGGAACACAGTGCCGATGCGCGGTATCTGGGGAATTTCGCCGGTTTATCCCCGCTGGCGCGGGGAACACATAAAGGTCGGGGACGATATTGTTACCTGGTGCGGTTTATCCCCGCTGGCGCGGGGAACACGGTGGAATCGCGCAAAACTTTGTTTGTTTCCGCGGTTTATCCCCGCTGGCGCGGGGAACACGGGTACTGACAATAGTACAAATAAAAAAAACGCGGTTTATCCCCGCTGGCGCGGGGAACACTCGACCAAACCAAAGTGTGAGAATCCTGTATACGGTTTATCCCCGCTGGCGCGGGGAACACGGTTTTGGCTATCTGAGCGGCGTCCGCCGCCGCGGTTTATCCCCGCTGGCGCGGGGAATACTGACGCTGGACGAGGCGAGTTCTTTCCCCGGACGGTTTATCCCCGCTGGCGCGGGGAATACATCATAACGGTTTTTTACATATAAGAAGTTGCCGGTTTATCCCCGCTGGCGCGGGGAATACTCCACGATGCCGGCAAGCTCCCGGTCGAGCCGCGGTTTATCCCCGCTGGCGCGGGGAATACTGCCAGGCGTGGGGTTATGACAATGCTGAGGCCGGTTTATCCCCGCTGGCGCGGGGAATACAACAATCAGGTTAGTTCGAATAGCCAGCAACGCGGTTTATCCCCGCTGGCGCGGGGAATACGGGTTCGTTAGCGGGATCTGGTTGCTGCGCCACGGTTTATCCCCGCTGGCGCGGGGAATACTTCTTATAAAATCAATAGGTTAGCTACATAGCCGGTTTATCCCCGCTGGCGCGGGGAATACACTAAACGTATGTCATTGTTTATAAACTACTTTTTGTCCGCACCACATTCTACCAACATAATCGCAACAATTTAAATTATTAAAGAACAGCTAATTTGCTGATTTTGATGCAAAAAAGTTCATAGAATGATTTTTTCTTTAAATTTACCAAAATAGCGTGATCCGTGCATCGCTATGGAAAAATTTATCAGCGCTTTTATACACTCATCGAAATTCACATAGAGAAAATAAACAAGGCGAGGTAATGGATGACTCACAGACGGCATCGGCAGGCCGTCCGTAAAATTAGTAATGCATCAGGCAATATTTAAATATTTATGTGTTTGCATCGACAAACGCCAGTTACGCGCAATACAAGTTTCAATACACAGACGCGTCGCGTCTTCTTTCTGGCTAATGGGCTGCAAAGCAATCACGCGCGGTTTATCATCGCTCAGCGTGGCTAACAGTTCATCCAGCGCCTCAATATCACGAACTCGCCCAACGGGATGCTTGATTTCATTGGCGCGCTCCAGCGCCTGGGAAAGCACGTCATATCCCCCGCGCATATTCACTTTTGGTGAAACCGTGACCCAGGTGTTAGGCGTACAGCGCACTTCGTGCGTCCCGCTGGTTTCAATCTGACAACTAAAACCACTCTTTTCAAGCAGATCGGTGAGCGGCATGAGGTCGTGAATACAGGGTTCGCCACCGGTGATGACAACGTGACGCGCGGTATAGTCCTGACGATTAATCACCGCCAGCAGATCTTCACTGCTCGCAGCACCCCATTTGTCGCTCTCTTTGGTTTTTGCCAGAATGCTGAACAGAGACACTTCCCGATCGCTCAGTTTATCCCAGGTATGCTTAGTATCACACCAGGCACAGCCGACCGGACATCCCTGTAAACGAATAAAAATAGCGGGGACGCCGGTAAAATAACCCTCGCCTTGTAGGGTCTGGAACATCTCGTTAATCGGGTACTGCATAGCGTTCTCTGTTAAGGGGATAATCGTTAATTATTGCAGATTTCGTCTGCCCGGTCATGCACAGCGGCTGCGCTATTGAACAGATACAAAAAAACCCGCCGAAGCGGGTTTATACGTTAAGAGGTAAAAGCAGGATTACGCCTGGCCTTTGATCTCTTTACGACCGTTGTACGGTGCTTTTTCGCCCAGAGCTTCTTCGATACGAATCAGCTGGTTGTATTTAGCAACACGGTCAGAACGGCTCATAGAACCGGTTTTGATCTGGCCTGCAGCGGTACCAACAGCCAGGTCAGCAATGGTAGCGTCTTCAGTTTCGCCAGAACGGTGAGAGATGACAGCAGTGTAGCCAGCGTCTTTCGCCATCTTGATTGCAGCCAGAGTTTCGGTCAGAGAACCGATCTGGTTGAATTTGATCAGGATGGAGTTAGCGATGCCTTTCTCGATGCCTTCTTTCAGGATTTTGGTGTTGGTTACGAACAGGTCGTCACCAACCAGCTGGATTTTGTCGCCCAGTACTTTGGTCTGGTATGCAAAACCGTCCCAGTCAGACTCGTCCAGACCATCTTCGATGGAAACGATCGGGTACTGTTTGGTCAGTTCTTCCAGGAAGTGGGTGAATTCTTCGGAGGTGAACGCTTTGTTGCCTTCGCCAGCCAGAACGTATTTACCATCTTTGTAGAATTCAGATGCTGCGCAGTCCATCGCCAGGGTGATGTCTTTACCCAGCTCGTAACCAGCCGCTTTAACCGCTTCAGCGATAACAGCCAGTGCTTCCGCGTTGGAGCCCAGGTTCGGCGCATAGCCGCCTTCGTCACCCACAGCGGTGTTCATGCCTTTGCCTTTCAGCACTTTTGCCAGGTGATGGAAAACTTCAGAACCCATACGGATGGCTTCTTTAACCGTTTTCGCGCCAACCGGCTGGATCATGAATTCCTGGATGTCGACGTTGTTGTCAGCGTGCTCGCCACCGTTGATGATGTTCATCATCGGAACCGGCATGGAGTATTTGCCCGGAGTGCCGTTCAGTTCAGCAATGTGCTCGTACAGCGGCATACCTTTAGCGGCAGCAGCAGCTTTGGCGTTAGCCAGAGAGACAGCCAGAATGGCGTTTGCACCGAAGTTAGATTTGTTTTCAGTACCGTCCAGGTCGATCATGATTTTGTCGATGCCAGCCTGGTCTTTAGCGTCTTTGCCAAGAATAGCCTGAGCGATCGGGCCGTTAACCGCGCCAACAGCTTTGGTTACGCCTTTACCCAGGAAACGGGATTTGTCGCCATCGCGCAGCTCCAGCGCTTCGCGGGAACCAGTAGAAGCACCTGACGGAGCCGCCGCCATACCTACGAAACCACCTTCCAGGTGTACTTCAGCTTCAACAGTCGGGTTACCACGGGAGTCGATGATTTCACGACCGATGACTTTAACGATTTTGGACATTAGGTTTTCCTCAAGTCACTAGTTAAACTAAAACTTCAGACAAACGGTGCACCGCTTAGGGTGCACCGCTGTTCTAACTTTTTTACTTCGCCTGACGTTTCTGATGCTCGCTGGCGGCTTTAACAAAGCCGGCGAACAACGGATGTCCATCACGCGGCGTGGAAGTAAATTCCGGATGGAACTGACAGGCCACGAACCACGGATGATTCGGTACCTCAATGATCTCGACTAACTGATCATCACCGGAACGGCCTGCGACACGCAGACCCGCTGCTTCAATTTGTTTCAACAACATATTGTTGACTTCGTAACGATGGCGATGACGTTCAACAATCGTCGACGCGCCGTACAACTGACGTACCAGACTGTCATCGCTAAGCTGGCACTGCTGCGCGCCCAGGCGCATGGTGCCACCCAAATCGCTCTTCTCGCTACGGACTTCAACGTTACCGTCTTCATCGCGCCACTCGGTAATTAACGCCACAACCGGGTACTTACAGTCTGGCACAAATTCCGTTGAGTTGGCGTTGTCCATGCCGGCCACGTTACGAGCGAACTCAATCAACGCAACCTGCATCCCCAGGCAAATGCCCAGATAAGGAATATTGTTTTCACGCGCATAGCGCGCAGTGGCGATTTTACCTTCAACGCCACGATAGCCGAAGCCGCCGGGGATCAGGATAGCGTCCAAATCTTTCAGAATTTCGACGCCGCGCGTTTCAACATCTTGCGAATCGATCAATTTGATGTTGACGGTAACGCGGTTTTTCAGACCACCGTGTTTCAGCGCTTCGATCACCGACTTATAGGCATCCGGCAGTTCAATATATTTGCCGACCATGCCGATAGTCACTTCGCCTGCCGGGTTCGCTTCTTCGTAAATGACCTGTTCCCATTCAGACAGGTTAGCTTCCGGACAGTTCAAGCTGAATCGTTTACAAATATAATCATCAAGCCCCTGAGATTTCAACAGGCCTGGAATTTTATAAATGGAATCGACATCTTTCATTGAAATAACGGCTTTTTCCGGCACATTACAGAACAATGCAATTTTTGCACGCTCGTTGGCAGGAACTGCGCGATCGGAACGACAAATCAGAATATCGGGCTGAATACCGATAGACAGCAGCTCTTTCACGGAGTGCTGAGTCGGTTTAGTTTTCACTTCGCCCGCAGCCGCCAGGTAAGGTACCAGCGTCAGGTGCATAAACAGCGCGTGTTCACGACCGATATCTACCGCCAATTGACGAATCGCCTCAAGAAACGGCAGCGATTCGATATCACCAACGGTACCACCGATTTCCACCAGTACCACATCGTGGCCTTCGCCGCCTTCCAGAACGCGCTCTTTAATCGCGTTAGTGATGTGAGGGATTACCTGTACGGTTGCGCCCAGATAGTCGCCACGGCGTTCTTTACGCAGAACGTCGGAGTAGATACGGCCAGTCGTGAAGTTGTTGCGGCGAGACATCTTGGTGCGGATGAAACGCTCGTAGTGCCCCAGGTCCAGGTCGGTTTCAGCGCCGTCTTCAGTAACGAACACTTCCCCGTGTTGGATTGGGCTCATAGTACCCGGATCAACGTTGATGTACGGATCCAGTTTCATGATGGTCACGTTGAGACCACGGGCTTCCAGAATGGCTGCGAGGGAGGCTGCGGCAATGCCTTTACCCAGAGAGGATACGACCCCGCCGGTCACAAAAATATAGTTCGTTGTCATGCGGAACCTGAGAAGTTAGGTTTAAAAGACGATGGAATAACCAGGACGGGAAAGCAGTATACCCGAACATGACCTACGCCACAAACTTTCATTATTCCTCCTCTTCGTCAGGCTGACATTCACACAGGGAGGGAGAAAATAGCCCCTTTGAGGTAAATGTTTTTGACGTAAATCAAGCGCTTGTTATTTAAAAAATCACACAAATCGCTCTTGACCGCCTAAAACCTTTAGAGATCAATTTCCTGGCGTTTTACTTCCTGCCAAACTTCTTCCATTGTTTCCAGGTCCACCCCGGTCATTTCCAGGCCTCTGGCTGCGACAATACGTTCAACTTCGCGAAAACGACGTTCAAATTTATCGTTCGCTTTTTGCAAAGCGAGCTCCGCTTTCGTACCTAAATGACGCGCCATGTTGACCGTGGCAAAGAGCAAATCGCCCATTTCCTCTTCCAGTTTAGCCTGATCAACAACCGCCTGCCGCGCCTCGAACATCACCTCATCGATCTCTTCATAGACCTTATCGACGACCGGTCCCAGCGTCGTCCAGTCAAAGCCCACGTTTGAACACCGTTTCTGGATTTTTTGCGCGCGCATTAAGGCCGGTAAGCTGCGCGGAATATCGTCCAGCGCGGAATGCTGCGCTTTTTGCGCGCGCTCTTCCGTTTTGATTTGCTCCCAGCGAACTAATGCTTCTTCGCTATTATCCGCGGAAAGCTCGCCAAAAACATGCGGATGGCGGCGCTCCAGCTTGTCGCTGATGGCAGCGCAGATATCATTAAAATCGAAGCGGCCTTCTTCCTGCGCCATCTGCGCGTAAAACACCACCTGGAACAACAGGTCGCCCAGTTCGCCGCGCAAATCGTCAAAATCCTCACGCGCAATAGCATCCAGTACTTCATAGGTTTCTTCCAGCGTATAAGGCGCGATGCTGGCGAAGGTCTGCTCTTTATCCCACGGGCAGCCGTTTTCCGGGTCACGCAGGCGCTGCATGAGGGTGAGAAGACGGTCAATTTGATGGTTAGTTGTCATGGTTTTTAATCGGTTGTAAATACTAGCGACAATTGTAACGTATTATTCTTAACCATTCACGCACAGAGACACTACGGCAACGCCTATATAATAAAATATATTGTTAACAGGTGTTGAACGCTACCTCTCCCGTATAATTTTAAAATTATTAATCGATACACAACAATATAATAATCATATAACTAACTTATTAAAAAAACAGATATTTGTACCAGGCATTATAAATAACATCAATTAAGCAAAAAAAATTATGCAAACGCTATAAGTACCCCACCCAAAGAGCCTTCCCTTTCAAAAAAATAAATTATTTCACTTTTACGGAAAAACGAGTAGCATGCACGCCAGTTTAATATCCAAAAAAGACCACTTTTTTGTTTTTTCTGGAATATACATGAAATAAACATATTGAAAGTATTACATATAATATTTTATGAGCCTGTACGATCATTCAGCCCTTAAGAATACACTCATAAAAATGTAGAAATATAATATTTTTATTATGACCTATTTTTTACCCAAAGCCCGCAGCATGGCTCTATGCCGCATATCCCTTGGTATACGCGTACAAAATGCTGCCATAAAATACGTTAATTAAGGATAACACGATGAAGTCATCTCATTTTTGTAAACTGGCAGTAACTGCATCTTTAGTTATGGGAATTGTCTCCGGCGCTCAAGCCGCGGGTAGCAACACAGCAAAGGTCACTTTCCTTGGTAATATTGTTGATTCCCCCTGCTCAATCACACTTGTTTTTTAGATAAAAAGGCTATAACCAATTTACATGCTTACCAGCATCCTGATTCTGGCTCAGAATACGTATCACGATAACTTCCGTAACTGATTGTATAAAATAGATAATATGCCTTTCAAACGGTAAGGCATAAATGTATTCACCCAGTTCAGGTCGAGGCGTGCCAATGTTATTGGCACTCATGATGCTGAATATTTCTGATAGATGATTAATATATCGATCGGCCTGTATTTCGCCAAAATACAGCCAGCCGTAATGCCAGATATTTTCCAGATCTTCACTGGCCTTTGGCGTTAATTTTACCGTTCTCATCGGGTTTGATCATCCCTGTTTTGACCTTCCGTAAAAAGGCGTCCTTTTCCCAAGCCTGGGGCTCTCCGCTGTTCAGACCTTCAGCCAGAAGTTCACGTAACGCCTGAAGTCGTGACTCGGCCTGTTTTTCCCTCAGCAGACGAAGAGACTCTCTGATCACTTCACTTTGTGTTCTGTAATCACCTGATTCTATGAGCGATTCAATAAACTCGCGCAGTTCATCGCCAAGATCAACGGTCATTGTTCTGGCCATAACAGCCTCCACTGTAAGTATAAATCTTACATAAGAGTACACCGGAAATGAAATGTACGTCAAAAACATACCCCATATCTCATGCTTATGGGGTTGGTTAATGCGGCTTTGCTGAACGAGTAGCAAAGCCGCTACATTATTACTGTCTGGGGTTTACCCCCCGTGCAAACGACGGGCATCAATCACATCCGGCACCTGGTTCAGCTTACCGAGCACGCGGCCCAGCACCTGCAGGTTGTAGATCTCGATGGTCATATCAATGGTGGCGATCTGCTGCTTAATGTCGCTGCGGCTGGCGACGCCCAGCACGTTGACTTTTTCGTTAGCCAGAATGGTGGTGATATCACGCAATAAACCGCTGCGATCGTTGGCCTGGACGCGCACCACCAGCGAATATCCCGCCGAGTAGCTTTCGCCCCATACCGCCTCTACGATCCGCTCCGGCGCATGTGAGCGCAATTCCGCCAACTGTTCGCAATCGGCCCGGTGCACGGAAATCCCCCGCCCCTGAGTAATGAAGCCGACAATTTCATCCCCCGGAATCGGCTGGCAGCAGCGGGCAATGTGGTGCATCAAATTACCCACGCCTTCTACCACCACGCGCCCGTCGTCTTTACGACGATTTTGCGGCGCGTATGTTTTTTGCTGAAGCTGTTTCAGCGCCGCTGCATCCTGCTCCTCTGCACTCGGCTTATTGAACTGCGATTGCAGGAAATTCACCATCTGATTAAGACGGATATCGCCGCCGCCTATCGCCGCCAGCAACTCTTCCAGCTCATTAAAGTTGTAGCGCGGCAGCAGATGTTTCTCGGCCTCTTTCAGGCTAATCCCTAAATGCGCCAGCTCATCGTCGAGGATCTGCCGTCCAGCCAGAATATTTTTGTCACGGTCCTGTTTACGGAACCAGGCGTGAATTTTCGAGCGCCCGCGGCTGGTCGTCACATAGCCCAGGTTTGGATTCAGCCAGTCGCGGCTGGGATTCGGCTGCTTCTGCGTGATAATTTCAACCTGATCGCCCATCTGCAACTGATAGGTGAATGGCACAATACGGCCGCCGATTTTAGCGCCAATGCAGCGGTGCCCGACATCGCTGTGGATGTGGTAAGCAAAATCGAGCGGCGTAGAACCGGCAGGCAAGTCAACCACGTCGCCTTTTGGCGTAAAAACGTAGACCCGATCGTCAAACACCTGGCTGCGCACTTCATCCAGCATTTCGCCGGAATCGGCCATCTCTTCCTGCCAGGCGATCAGCTTACGCAGCCACGCAATTCTGTCTTCATGACCGGAACGCACGCCGCCGGACGCGGCGCCTTCTTTATACTTCCAGTGCGCCGCCACGCCCAGTTCGGCGTCTTCATGCATCTGTTTGGTACGAATCTGGATCTCAACGGTTTTACCGCCCGGCCCCAGGACCACGGTGTGGATAGACTGGTAACCGTTCGGTTTCGGGTTAGCGACATAATCATCGAATTCATCCGGCAGGTGGCGATAGTGCGTATGCACTATCCCCAACGCGGCATAGCAGTCCTGCAGACGTTCAGCGACAATACGCACGGCACGCACGTCAAAGAGTTCATCAAACGCCAGATGCTTTTTCTGCATTTTGCGCCAGATGCTATAAATATGTTTTGGTCGTCCGTAGACTTCCGCCTGCACGCCTTCGTTTTTCATTTCGGCGCGCAGATGTCCAACAAACTCTTCGATGTAATGTTCGCGATCGAGACGGCGCTCATGCAGCAGTTTGGCGATGCGTTTGTATTCCGCCGGATGCAGGTAGCGGAAACAGTAGTCTTCCAGTTCCCACTTCAGTTGCCCGATGCCCAGACGATTAGCGAGCGGCGCATAGATGTTGGTACATTCTTTCGCCGCCAGCACGCGCTCATCTTCCGGCGCCTCTTTCACTTCGCGCAAATGAGCGATTCGCTCGGCCAGTTTGATGACCACGCAGCGGAAATCATCCACCATCGCCAATAACATTCGACGGACGTTATCAACCTGCTCCGAAGAAACAGAGTCGTTATGAGTGGCGTTTAGCTGACGGATCGCCGCCATATCGCGCACGCCATGAATCAGGGTCACGATAGATTTGCCGACGCTTTCGCGCAGTACATCTTCGCTGACTACGTTGGCGTCGGCCAGAGGGAACAGTAGCGCCGCCCGCAGCGTGTCGATATCCATACTCAGCGTGGAAAGAATTTCTACCATCTCCACGCCACGCCACAGCAACAGATCCGCATCCGGATGTCCTTGTGTCTGTTGCAGGCAATACGCCCAGGTTTCGGCTAAGCGCTCACACGACTGCTGGCTGGAAATTCCCAGGCTTGCGATCCACTTCTTCGGATCAAATTCACCAGCTTTATTAATATGTGCACTTCTTACCGCGACCATCGTCCTCTCCTTAAGGGACCAGGCCTACCGAAGTCGGTAAGCCGGTAATCATTACATGCGCTCGAACAGAACCATTGATTCCAGATGTCCTGTGTGCGGGAACATGTCGAGCATCGCTAAACGCGTAACCTCATATCCCGCATTGACCAGCGCTTCACTATCGCGCGCCAGCGTCGCCGGGTTACAGGATACATAAACAATGCGAATAGGTTTTAATTTTATAATATGTCGCATCACTCCTGTAGCCCCCGCACGCGCAGGATCGAGTAAGACTTTGTCAAAGCCGTTTTTCGCCCACGGCTGCTTCGTGACATCTTCCTCCAGGTTCTCATGGAAGAATGTCACATTATGTAAACCATTGCGGATGGCGTTTTCACGGCCTTTTTCTACCAGCGCCGGAACGCCCTCAACCCCTACCACGCTTGCCGCGCGCGTTGCCAGCGGCAGCGTAAAATTCCCCATTCCGCAGAACAGATCCAGGACACGATCCTCGGCGCGCACATCAAGCCACTCCAGCGCGCGTGCGACCATTTGCTGGTTTACCACCTCATTAACCTGAATAAAGTCTCGCGGACTGAAGGCTAAACGTAAGCCGTGCGAATCATACCAGGGCGCTTCGCCAGATACCGTTTCCAGTATCTCGCTAAACGGCGCCAGAAACAGAGACAATCCCTCAGAATGCGAAAAGCGTTCCAGTTTTTCTTTATCCGCCGCACTCAATGGCGCGGTATGGCGCAGAATCATCAGCGTACCGCTTCCCGCCTGTACCAGCTCAACATGCCCAAGATGTCGGGTGCCGTGTAAACTCGCCAGACACGCCCTGATTCGGGGCAGCAATGCTTCAAGCTGGGGCGCCAAAACAGGGCACTGTTCGACATTGACGATATCGCTGGAACCCGCTTTGCGAAATCCCATTTGCAGCGGTTTATCCGGCAGGCAATTCAGACTTAACCGCGCACGACGCCGATAACCCCAGGGCTCGCCGGCGATGATGTCATTCACCTCGTGTTTCATCAAACGCGCCAGCGCCGCGCTTTTGCTGCGTTGTTGCAGGGCGATGCTGACATGCTGCTGCTGACAACCGCCACAGACGCCAAAATGCGGGCAGCGCGGCGTTTCTCGTTCCGGGCTATCATTCAAACGGCGCGAAACGCGTGCGCGGGCAAATTGCTTTTTATCTTCTGTAAGAATGACTTCTGCGCTTTCCTCAGGCAATAAACCGGGGATAAACAGCGCCTTTCCGTTATGACGGGCTACGCCCTGACCAAATGAATCGAGGTCATTGACTTTAACGGTTATGATCTGACGCGTCGTCACGCGCCGTTTTGCAGAGTAGAATTGCGCCATCGACCAGCTTTTTCTCAATTTAACAGTGTGACCCTAATTGTCCCATAACGGAACTCCATGACCAACTACAGCCTGCGCGCACGCATGATGATTCTGATCCTGGCCCCGACCGTCCTGATAGGTTTGCTGCTCAGTATCTTTTTTGTAGTGCACCGCTATAACGACCTGCAGCGTCAACTGGAAGATGCCGGCGCCAGTATTATTGAACCGCTCGCCGTCTCCAGCGAATATGGTATGAACTTACAAAACCGGGAGTCTATCGGCCAACTTATCAGCGTCCTGCACCGCAGACACTCTGATATTGTGCGGGCGATTTCCGTTTATGACGATCATAACCGCCTGTTTGTAACGTCTAATTTCCATCTGGACCCCTCACAGATGCAGCTTCCCGCCGGAGCGCCGTTTCCACGTCGTCTGAGCGTCGATCGCCACGGCGATATTATGATTCTGCGCACTCCGATTATCTCGGAGAGCTATTCGCCGGACGAGTCAGCCATTGCCGACGCGAAAAATACCAAAAATATGCTGGGGTATGTGGCGCTTGAACTGGATCTCAAGTCGGTAAGGCTACAGCAATACAAAGAGATTTTTATCTCCAGCGTGATGATGCTTTTTTGTATTGGCATTGCGCTGATCTTTGGCTGGCGGCTTATGCGCGATGTCACCGGGCCTATCCGTAATATGGTGAATACCGTTGACCGCATTCGCCGCGGACAACTGGATAGCCGGGTGGAAGGATTTATGCTGGGCGAGCTGGACATGCTGAAAAACGGCATTAATTCCATGGCGATGTCGCTTGCCGCCTATCACGAAGAGATGCAGCATAATATCGATCAGGCCACTTCAGACCTGCGTGAAACCCTTGAGCAGATGGAAATCCAAAACGTTGAGCTGGATCTGGCGAAAAAGCGCGCCCAGGAAGCGGCGCGTATTAAGTCGGAGTTCCTGGCGAACATGTCGCACGAACTGCGAACACCGCTGAACGGCGTCATTGGCTTTACCCGCCTGACATTAAAAACGGAGCTGAACCCCACCCAGCGTGACCATCTGAACACCATTGAGCGTTCCGCGAATAATCTGCTGGCGATCATTAATGACGTGCTTGATTTCTCCAAGCTGGAAGCCGGTAAGCTCATTCTGGAAAGTATCCCTTTTCCACTGCGCAACACGCTGGATGAAGTGGTTACGCTGCTGGCCCACTCGTCGCATGATAAAGGGCTGGAGTTGACGTTAAATATTAAAAACGACGTCCCGGATAATGTGATTGGCGACCCGCTGCGCCTGCAACAGGTCATTACTAATCTGGTGGGCAATGCCATTAAGTTCACCGAGAGTGGCAATATCGACATTCTGGTAGAAAAGCGGGCGCTCAGTAACACCAAAGTACAGATTGAAGTGCAGATCCGCGATACGGGGATCGGCATTCCGGAACGCGACCAGTCGCGACTGTTTCAGGCGTTTCGCCAGGCCGATGCCAGTATTTCTCGCCGTCACGGCGGCACCGGGCTTGGGCTGGTGATTACGCAAAAGCTGGTCAACGAAATGGGCGGGGATATCTCTTTCCACAGCCAGCCTAATCGCGGCTCGACCTTCTGGTTTCATATTAATCTTGATCTTAACCCAAATGTCATTATTGACGGGCCGTCGACCGCATGTCTGGCCGGAAAACGGCTGGCTTATGTCGAACCGAATGCTACCGCCGCGCAATGTACCCTGGATCTGCTGAGCGACACGCCGGTGGAGGTGGTTTACAGCCCGACCTTCTCCGCGCTGCCGTTAGCGCACTACGATATTATGATTTTGAGCGTTCCGGTGACCTTCCGCGAGCCGCTCACCATGCAGCATGAACGTCTGGCGAAAGCGGCGTCAATGACGGACTTTCTACTGCTGGCGCTACCTTGCCATGCGCAAATTAACGCCGAAAAGCTGAAACAAGGAGGCGCGGCGGCCTGTCTGTTAAAACCATTGACGTCAACGCGCCTGTTGCCAGCGCTGACGGAATATTGCCAGTTGAATCACCATCCTGAACCGCTGCTAATGGATACCAGTAAAATCACCATGACGGTTATGGCGGTTGATGATAATCCCGCTAATCTGAAGCTTATCGGCGCGTTACTGGAAGATAAAGTCCAGCACGTAGAGCTTTGTGATAGCGGACATCAGGCGGTGGATCGGGCGAAACAAATGCAGTTTGATCTGATTTTGATGGATATTCAGATGCCGGATATGGACGGCATACGCGCCTGCGAGTTAATTCACCAGCTTCCTCATCAGCAGCAAACACCGGTTATTGCCGTTACGGCACATGCGATGGCCGGGCAAAAAGAGAAGTTGCTCAGCGCGGGCATGAACGACTATCTGGCTAAACCGATAGAAGAAGAGAAGTTGCATAATCTGTTGCTGCGCTATAAACCCGGCGCCAACGTAGCAGCGCGCCTGATGGCGCCGGAACCGGCTGAGTTTATCTTCAATCCGAATGCGACGCTCGACTGGCAGCTTGCGCTCCGCCAGGCTGCCGGTAAGCCCGATCTGGCACGGGATATGCTGCAAATGCTGATTGATTTTCTGCCGGAAGTGCGCAACAAAATTGAAGAACAACTGGTGGGAGAAAACCCCAACGGTCTGGTCGATCTGATCCATAAGCTACACGGGAGCTGCGGCTATAGCGGCGTACCGCGGATGAAGAACCTTTGCCAGCTTATTGAGCAACAGCTTCGCAGCGGCGTCCACGAAGAGGAGCTGGAGCCTGAGTTTCTGGAGCTGCTGGATGAGATGGATAATGTCGCGCGTGAAGCGAAGAAGATATTGGGCTGATATTCGCCGGATGGCGGCATGACCGCCTTATCCGGCCTATAACTCAGCGTAACTGTTGCCCCGCTTTCAGCGTTGCAGCCACGTTGCGCGCGGTCATTCGTACGTTTTCACTCGCATTCTTCAGCGCGTCCTCCAGCGTACAGATGGTATAAATCACGCTGAAAACGGCATCAAGCCCATGTTCATGAACCACGCCAACATCCGCCGTCAGGCTACCCGCAATACCAATTACCGGCTTGTTATACCGTTTGGCGATGTTTGCCACGCCAATAGGGACTTTACCGTGAATGGTCTGGCTGTCGATGCGTCCCTCGCCGGTGATGACTAAATCAGCATCCGCAAGACACGCTTCCAGATGAAGCGCATCGGTGACAATCTCAATACCACGCCGTAGCTGCGCGCCGCAAAACGCGTATAACGCCGCCCCCATGCCGCCTGCCGCGCCGCCGCCTGCCAGATCCAACACATCGACATGCAGATCGCGGGCAATCAAATGCGCATAGCGAGTCAATGCCGTATCCAGGCGTTCAATCATTTCCGGCGTCGCCCCTTTTTGCGGACCAAAAACCGCAGACGCGCCCTCTTTGCCGGTAAGGGGATTCGTGACATCGCAGGCGACCTCTATATGACACGCCGACAAACGCTTATCCAGGCCGCTGATATCAATGCTGGCGAGTGTTTCCAGCCCAATGCCGCCTTGCACAATATCATTGCCCTGCGCATCCCGTAGCCTGGCCCCCAGCGCCTGCACCATCCCCGCGCCGCCATCGTTGGTGGCGCTACCGCCGATACCAATAATGATATGCTCAACGCCCGCATCCAGCGCATGACGGATCAGCTCGCCGGTTCCCCATGATGTGGTCTTCAACGGATCGCGTTGCGCGGGCGGTACCTGCTCCAGCCCACTGGCGGCCGCCATTTCAATGAACGCGGAACGCGCATCGCCGGAAAGCCCATAAAACGCATTGACGCGATGCCCCAACGGCCCGGTGACCTCAACATGCACGATTCGACCCGCCGTCGCTTCAACCATCGCTTCGACAGTACCTTCTCCGCCATCAGCCAGCGGTAATTTCAGGTAATCGGCGTCAGGCCAGATCTCGCGAAATCCTTGTTCAATGGCGGTCGCTACCTCAAGAGCACTCAAACTTTCCTTATACGAGTCTGGTGCGATCACTATTTTCATAAGTCGTCCTTACGCATGTTGATCCTGTTAAGCATACACCCAGAGAAGGACCGGTTCCTTACGGAACCGGCTCTGACTTAACGCACCATGCAAGGACGCTTATTATCAAACGTCCAGCCAGGAATTAAGTACTGCATTCCCATCGCGTCGTCACGCGCGCCTAAGCCATGCTTTTGATAAAGCTCATGCGCTTTCATCACCTGATCCATATCGAGCTCAACGCCCAGCCCCGGTTTGGTCGGTACTTGCACCATGCCGCCTTTAATTTCAAACGGTTCTTTAGTCAGACGTTGGTTGCCTTCCTGCCAGATCCAGTGGGTATCGATCGCGGTGATCTTGCCCGGCGCCGCCGCGGCAACATGGGTAAACATCGCCAACGAAATATCAAAGTGGTTGTTAGAGTGCGAGCCCCAGGTCAGACCGAACTCATGACACATTTGCGCCACGCGTACAGAGCCTTGCATAGTCCAGAAGTGCGGGTCCGCCAGCGGGATATCGACGGATTGCAGCGACAGCGTATGCCCCATTTGACGCCAGTCGGTCGCTATCATATTGGTGGCCGTCGGTAATCCGGTCGCGCGACGGAATTCCGCCATCACTTCACGTCCGGAAAAACCCTGCTCCGCGCCGCACGGATCTTCTGCATAGGCCAGAGAACCTTTCAGGTATTTACCAATGCTGATCGCTTCGTTCAGCGACCAGGCACCGTTTGGATCGAGCGTGACGCGCGCTTGTGGGAAACGTTTCGCCAGCGCTACGATTGACTCGGCCTCTTCTTCGCCCGCCAGCACGCCGCCTTTCAGTTTGAAGTCGTTGAAGCCGTATTTTTCATAGGCGGCTTCCGCCAGACGCACTACCGTTTCCGGCGTCATCGCCTCTTCATGGCGCAGACGATACCAGTCGCATGGCTCATCCGGCTGGCTCTGATACGGCAGTGGCGTGGCCTTGCGATTGCCGACAAAGAACAGATAACCCAGCATTTCGACTTCGCTGCGCTGCTGACCGTCGCCTAACAGCGAAGCGACGTTGACGCCCAGGTGTTGGCCTAAAAGGTCAAGCATTGCCGCTTCAATACCAGTCACCACATGGATAGTGGTACGGAGATCGAACGTTTGTAAACCGCGTCCGCCCGCATCGCGATCGGCAAACTGGTTGCGAACGGCGGTCAGGACATTTTTATATTCACCCAGCGTTTTTCCCACCACCAGTGGGATCGCATCTTCCAGCGTTTTGCGGATTTTTTCGCCGCCCGGAATCTCGCCGACCCCGGTATGACCGGAGTTATCTTTAATAATGACGATGTTGCGCGTGAAGAACGGGGCATGCGCGCCGCTCAGGTTCATCAGCATACTGTCATGGCCCGCAACCGGGATAACCTGCATTTCAGTCACTACAGGCGTCGTAAATTGAGTACTCATAACTGTGTCCTTATTCAGAATTAGTGACGACCAAAAACAGGGCGTTTGCGGTCAAAAGTCCAGCCGGGGATCAGGTATTGCATCGGGCCTGCATCATTACGCGCGCCGCCTGGCAGCGTTTTATACGCGTCATGCGCTTTTCGCACCTGTTCCCAGTCAAGCTCCACGCCCAGTCCTGGCGCATCCGGAACGGCAATTTTGCCGTTTTTAATTTCCAGCGGATTTTTAGTCAGGCGGCAATCGCCCTCCTGCCAGATCCAGTGCGTATCAATAGCGGTGGGTTTGCCTGGCGCCGCCGCGCCGACATGGGTAAACATCGCCAGTGAAATATCAAAATGGTTATTCGAATGGCAGCCCCAGGTTAGCCCCCAGTCATCGCACAGTTGCGCCACGCGAACGGCGCCGGTGAGAGTCCAGAAATGCGGGTCGGCAAGAGGGATGTCTACCGCATTGAGCATCGCCGCGTGTCCCATTTCACGCCAGTTGGTGGCAATCATATTGGTCGCCACCGGCAGTCCTGTAGCACGGCGGAACTCCGCCATGACTTCACGACCAGAGAATCCTTGCTCCGCGCCGCACGGATCTTCCGCGTAGGTCAGTACATCATTCAGCCCTTTGCACAACGCAATGGCTTCATCCAGTAGCCAGGCGCCGTTCGGATCCACGGTAATACGCGCGTCCGGGAAGCGTTTTTTTAGCGCGCGAACGGTATCAATCTCTTGTTCGCCCGGCAGCACGCCGCCCTTGAGTTTAAAATCTTTAAAACCGTAGCGATCCTGAGACGCTTCCGCCAGCCGCACGACCGCGTCGCTGTTCAGCGCTTCCTGATGGCGCAGACGGTACCATTCATGACTGCCCGGCGTGCTTTCCAGATACGGCAGATCGGTTTTAGTACGATCGCCAATATAGAAGAGATAGCCTAACACGGTGACGGCATCGCGCTGTTTACCGGGTCCTAACAGTTCACAGACCGGCACATTAAGCGCCTGTCCCAGTAGATCAAGCAGCGCCGCTTCCAAAGCCGCCACCGCGTTAACCCGCAGTTCAAACGTCCATGCGCCTTTACCAAAGGTGTCAAAATCAGCGGCCTGGTTGCCTTTATGCACCTGCTGCACCACTTTGTTCAGGCGGGCGACTTCCTGGCCTAATACCATCGGAATAGCATCGACCAGCGTCTGATAAATCACTTCTCCGCCCGGCGCCTCGCCGACGCCAGTATGCCCGGCGTTATCGGTGAGGACGACGATGTTACGGGTGAAGTACGCGTTATGCGCGCCGCCGATGTTGAGTAGCATACTGTCATGTCCGGCAACCGGAATGACCTTCATGTCCGTAATCACGGGACTGGATTGCGTTGTCATGATAATTGTCCTGCGACAGGTTTCAGTTCAATACGCTTAATATCGCCTACCAGCACCAGATAGCTGATGATGGCCACCAGGGCATGTACGCCGACATAGATCAACGCGCCGTTGAAGGAACCGGTGGTGCCAACGATGTAACCAATCGCGATTGGCGTCACAATACCGGAAATATTGCCGAACATATTAAACAAGCCGCCGGAAAGACCGCTGATCTCTTTCGGCGCGGTATCCGCCATTACTGCCCAGCCCAACGCGCCGATACCTTTACCGAAGAAGGCCAACGCCATAAAGCCGATGATCATCCATTCCACGTTCACATAGTTACAGAACACCATAACCATTGACAGCAACATCCCCAGCACAATCGGCGTCTTGCGCGCGATATTCAGGGAGCCAGTACGACGCATCAACCAGTCGGAAATGATGCCGCCCAACACGCCGCCGATAAAGCCGCAGACCGCAGGAACCGAGGCGACAAAGCCCGCTTTGAGAATCGACATGCCGCGCGCCTGGACCAAATAGACCGGGAACCAGGTAATAAAGAAATAGGTCAATGCGTTAATACAGTACTGACCGATGTAAACGCCAATCATCATACGAGAGCCCAGCAGCTGTTTGATCTGGCCCCATTTGACGCTAAACGGTACTTTCGCTTTGGTGTCTTTCTGATCCATATTGATCAGCGCGCCGCCTTCTGCGATGTACTCCAACTCTTTCTTATTTACGCCCGGATGGTTATTTGGTTCATGGATAACTTTCAACCAGATAAAGCTGATGATGATCCCTAACCCGCCCATAAAGAAGAAGACATGCGACCAGCCCACTTCGTGCGTCAGCCAACCCATAATCGGCGCGAAAATAACCGTGGCAAAGTATTGCGCGGAGTTAAAGATGGCCACTGCCGTTCCCCTCTCCTGCGCCGGGAACCAGGCTGCAACGATGCGACTGTTGCCCGGGAAAGAAGGCGATTCCGCCAGACCAACCAGGAAACGAAGCGTAAAGAGGGCGACAATAATGCCGAAACCACTAAAGATATCGACAAAACCCTGCAACAGGGTGAAGACTGACCAAATGAAAATAGACCAGAAATAGACGCGTTTGGAACCAAAGCGGTCCAGCAGCCAGCCGCCCGGGATCTGCCCGATAACATAGGCCCATGAAAAAGCAGAAAAAACATAGCCCATGCCTACCGGATCAAGGCCGATATCTTTGGCCATTTCTGAGCCGGCAATGGACAATGTGGCGCGGTCGCCGTAGTTGAAGGATGTGACGATAAACAGCATCACCACTATCCAGTAGCGGGCGTTCGTGCGTTTCTCCGCACTACTCGCCGCGTGACTTAATGAACTCATTGTTGCACTCCTGAAATTTCGCGTTAGCTACGCTCACTCTGAACTGCACAACCGGTAGGGAATCAGAGATAACGTTTCCTTGTTGCAGCTTTTATTAGGTCGTTTGCTTTGCACGCTGCATGCTTTTATTCACTGGCAGGAGAAGTATAAAAAGCGCGCCACACACACTCACCGTGCAACAACACAGTATTTTGGCGATGAATTACGCCTGTTTATGGCAAAAGCCCAGGACAGTGGAAGCCACTTCACGGAAATGAAATCAGAAGGCGTCAGGCGTCGACGCAGGAGGAATAAAAAGAGAAGAATGTGAAACAGGTCGCTTGATTACATGAAAACGCCCGTAAAAAACTGCCGCTTTTGCGGGCATATGCCCAAAGCTAACACGATTCAGTTACTTTACACTGTGTACAGGTCGTGATTTTGCTTACTGGCAACGCAAGCAAACGAAAAGGTACCCTCCCGTAGGGGGGAGGGATTTACCTCAGGAAAGTAAAGTTCCCCAGTTTTCAACCCAGGGATTGGATTGGCTCTCCGGCTCCGGATGTTCGCTGGCGTCAATGAATAACATCTCCCCCACCCGCTGCGCGCTTTGCTCCTGCAACAGGGCATCAAACTGTTTGCCGCCATTACAGAAATTGGGGTAGCTGCTATCACCTAGCGCAATCACCCCGTAACGCAGGTTTGGTTGAAAACCGACTGTATCTTTAATGCCGTGAAAGAGCGGCGCAATGCTATCCGGTAGATCGCCCTGCCCGGTCGTCGAGGTAACGACCAGCGCAACCTTATCCTGATATTGCTGCCAGTCGGACAGTTCAGGATCTTCAAACACGGTCGCGCTGTGGCCCTGTCTGGCGAGGATCGCTTCCGCTTCTTCCGCCACCAGCAGTGAGTTGCCATACATGGTCCCGACAAAAATACCAATTTCCGCCATTATGCGTATCTCCCTGAATTATGCCTGATGAGTCTCATCCTGCCGGGACGCCGCCGTAAACTCAACCCTTTCATTGTCAGGGAGAAGTCCACGCCAGCCAAACTGTGTCAGCGCCTGCATCCAGGTTTCATCCAACCCGGCCTGAATCATCAACGGCTGTCCGGTGAAGGGGTGCGTCAGTTCAAGCCGACTGGCATGAAGCATCAGGCGACGACAGGCAAAATGCTCTGCGGCGCTGCGGTTTTGTCGCAAATCGCCATGCTTGCTGTCGCCGATGATAGGATGACGCAGATGCGCCAGATGACGACGAAGCTGGTGCTTGCGTCCCGTTTTTGGTTCCAGCTCAACCAGACCATAACGCGTGGTGGGATAACGTCCGGTCGGCACCGCCATTTCGACCGTCGCCAGTCCGCGATACTGCGTTACAGCCGGCTGGGGCGCTTTATCCTCGCGGGCGAATTTATCAGCAATTTTATCGCGCTCTTCCACCAGCGGATAATCCAGTACTGCGTCATCCATCAGCCAGCCGCGCACAATGGCATGGTAGCGTTTACGGATGTGGTGCTGCTCGAACTGCTGCGCCAGACGGCGTCCCGCTTCGCTGGACAGCCCCATTAACAGTACGCCCGACGTGGGTCTGTCGAGACGGTGGGCGGTAAAAACATGCTGGCCGATTTGGTCGCGCACCGTTTGCATGACCACGACTTTTTCGTCGCGATCCAGCCAGCTCCGGTGAACAAGCCAGCCTGCGGGTTTATTCACGGCAACCAGCCACTGGTCTTGATAGAGGATCTCCAGCATCAGGATTTATCGCGGACGAATAGCGCATCCAGATCCTGCAAAACCGCCAGGATCGCCTCCCTCTGCGGATGATCCGCCGCCAGCGCCATTTCATAATAAGGGGCGACGGCAAACGCCTCGGGCAGTGGCTGCGCATTATCAAGTAGGGTATGCATACGTGGGATCAATACCCATTGCAGCCATTCCAGCGGTTCCATGATATCCATAAAAAATGGTTGGGTGCTGGTAAACAGGTGCGCCTGCGGCGCATCCAGCCGCCAGTGGCGATGCTCGCGCAGCAGCGTTTCAAGCACATGTAACTGCTGACGCACACGGTCATGAGTCGTCATGTTAAAAACCTCAATGATGAAAATCTGGCGCGAAGAATAACAAAAAAAAGGGAGCACTGTATAAACAGTGCTCCCGGTTCGTTTCGCAGCATTCCAGCTACTTTTCGTGCTCCCTGCTCATCCGTGACAACTTTTCCTGTGACCTTACGGCCTGTTCATCCTGAACGTTTGCATCCTGCGCACATCGCCCGATGTGATAGCTTCTTCCTGAAGCGTCCCTGGTCATCCAGACCCGCCGAACATCCTGATCGGCTCTCGTTCTCCGTCCTGGAGGTGTCCTTTAACGCATCCTGCGCTTTCCACTTTGCTTCATCCTGAAGCCTTTCCTTGTAACACCATCCTGGCGTGTCCTGCTGAAGCGTCATCATCCTGACGTTCGCTTCGTTGTACGACTCCCTGTCGACGAAGATAGAATCGCCTGTTTCACCTTGTCTTACAAGACACCTACAGACAATACCTTAAGTAAATTTTCATATGAAAGTGCGCAAAAACATTTTAACAGGTTGTTTTATATAGACTTACATAAGAAAACGGGACTCAGTATCCGCTGATATCCTGGCGATCTCCTACAGACTTTGTAAGAGATCTCTCACACCTGTTAGGGCAAACGATTACAGAAGAGGATTAAGTTGCGTAAGGAATTCCGCAAGCGTTGCGGCAAGAACGGTACGATTGCGGGTGCCCAGCGTTTCTTTAATCACCTCGCCGGACAGATTACAGACCGAAATGACCTCAAGCTCATTTTCCTGCGTCGCAATAAAAAGCGTGGGAGGAAGCTTGAGCCGCTTTTGCGTGACCAGGTGGCCTATCAGATTTTCCTGCACGCGCCGAAAGTCATCCTGACTCCAGGTTTGCAGTAGCGTAAGCTTTTCATCCGCGAACTGCGCGGGCATGTCGCCAGCAAACTGCGTGGTGTAAAACGCGTGGAGCGCAGGTTGTACCATAATATCGAAGGCGCGTTCAACCGCGTTTACATTTTCTTCGCCTTCAAAAGGTTGCGGCTGCCAGTAAACGGCATCGCGGGTTGAAGAAATAATGCACGGAGAAGGTACGCCATACAGTTCTTCGCTCAACGGCCAGCTACCGTGTTTTTCTTGCCACGCGTCGCAGTAACGCG
Organism: Salmonella sp. JXY0409-18; assembly: GCF_020268625.1. Classification (NCBI taxonomy): domain Bacteria; kingdom Pseudomonadati; phylum Pseudomonadota; class Gammaproteobacteria; order Enterobacterales; family Enterobacteriaceae; genus Salmonella; species Salmonella sp. JXY0409-18. Next base: position 903,308 of record NZ_CP084216.1, on the reverse strand, counting down.
TCGTAAAGGCTTTCAATGCCTGCGCTGTCAGTTCGTCCACCAGTTTCTCTCTTCATAAAAGCCAGGATACACTTGGCGCATAGTGTATCTGGTTTATGACGGTGAAACATGTCTTCTTATGAAAACCATCAGGCTCTCGATGGCCTGACTCTCGGAAAATCAACGGATTACCGGGACAATTATGATGCCAGCCTGCTGCAGGGCGTACCGCGCAGTTTGAATCGCGACCCGCTCGGATTAACAGCCGATAATTTGCCGTTCCACGGCGCGGATATCTGGACGTTGTATGAACTTTCCTGGCTTAACAGCCGTGGTCTTCCGCAGGTCGCCGTCGGGCATGTCGAACTGGATTACACCAGCGTTAATTTAATCGAATCCAAAAGCTTTAAACTGTATCTGAACAGCTTTAACCAGACGCGCTTTGACACCTGGGAGACGGTGCGCCAGACGCTGGAGCGCGATCTGCGCGCCTGCGCGCAGGGCAACGTTAGCGTGAGGCTTCATCGTCTTGATGAGCTGGAAGGACAGCCTGTCGCCCATTTCCACGGCACCTGTATTGACGATCAGGATATCAGTATCGACAACTACCAGTTTACTACCGACTATCTGCAACATGCGGTCAGCGGCGAGAAGCAAGTAGAGGAGACGCTGGTCAGTCATCTGCTGAAATCCAACTGCCTGATCACCCACCAACCGGACTGGGGCTCAATACAAATTCAGTATCGCGGGCGCAAAATCGACAGGGAAAAACTGCTGCGTTATCTGGTCTCCTTCCGTCACCATAATGAATTTCACGAGCAGTGCGTAGAGCGTATTTTTAATGACATTCTGCGCTTCTGTCAGCCGGAAACGTTAAGCGTTTATGCGCGCTATACCCGCCGCGGCGGGCTGGACATTAATCCCTGGCGCAGCAATGCCGATTTTGTGCCCGCCACGGGCAGGCTGGCGCGTCAGTAATCTTTTTTGTCAATTTTGCGTGCCGGATTGCGCATGTAAGGTTGTGAAAGGTCATCAGCCAGGGCTATTGTAATCAACAGGGAATGGCGTGTTGCGTCCCATAAGGAGTTTACTTGATTACACATATTAGCCCGCTTGGCTCAATGGATATGTTGTCGCAACTGGAAGTGGACATGCTGAAACGCACGGCCAGTAGCGACCTGTATCAACTGTTTCGTAACTGTTCACTTGCCGTTCTTAACTCCGGCAGCCTGACCGACAACAGCAAAGAGCTGCTGTCCCGCTTTGAAAATTTCGATATTAACGTGCTGCGCCGCGAGCGCGGCGTGAAGCTGGAATTGATTAATCCGCCTGAAGACGCCTTTGTTGACGGGCGGATTATTCGTGCGCTACAGGCTAACCTGTTCGCGGTGCTGCGCGACATTCTCTTTGTGAATGGGCAGATCCATAATGCCGGTCGTTTCCAGCATCTGGATCTTGAAAGCTCAACACATATCACCAATCTGGTGTTCTCCATTTTGCGCAACGCCCGGGCGCTGCACGTCGGCGAAGCGCCAAACATGGTGGTATGCTGGGGCGGCCACTCAATTAACGAAAACGAGTACCTGTATGCCCGTCGCGTCGGCACACAGTTGGGATTACGCGAGCTGAACATCTGCACCGGCTGCGGCCCTGGGGCGATGGAAGCCCCCATGAAGGGCGCGGCGGTCGGTCACGCGCAACAGCGTTATAAAGACAGCCGCTTTATCGGCATGACTGAACCTTCCATTATTGCGGCTGAACCGCCTAACCCGCTGGTGAACGAACTGATCATCATGCCGGATATCGAAAAACGCCTGGAAGCGTTCGTCCGTATCGCACACGGAATCATCATCTTCCCGGGCGGCGTGGGTACGGCGGAAGAGCTGCTTTATTTGCTGGGGATTCTGATGAATCCAGCCAATAAAAATCAGGTGCTGCCGCTGATCCTGACCGGACCAAAAGAGAGCGCCGATTACTTCCGCGTGCTGGATGAGTTTATTACCCATACGCTGGGCGAAGCGGCCCGCCGTCATTACCGCATCATCATTGACGATGCGGCGGAGGTAGCGCGGCTGATGAAGAAAGCGATGCCGCAAGTGAAAGAGAATCGCCGCGATACCGGCGACGCCTATAGTTTTAACTGGTCGATGCGTATTGCACCGGATCTGCAGGTGCCGTTTGAGCCGTCGCATGAGAATATGGCCAACCTGAAACTGTACCCGGATCAGCCGGTTGAAATTCTGGCGGCGGATCTGCGGCGCGCCTTCTCCGGTATTGTCGCGGGGAACGTGAAGGAGGTCGGGATACGCGCCATTGAAGCTAATGGTCCGTATAAAATCCACGGCGATCGAGAGATGATGCGTCGCATGGACGATCTGCTGCAGGGATTCGTCGCGCAGCATCGTATGAAATTGCCAGGTTCCGCCTACATCCCCTGTTACGAGATCTGCGCTTAGCGCTTATGCCCGGTTGCCGCCAGCAGCCGGGCGCTTCCCCCATTCCTTTCATTGCGGTATGGCGATTAACGTATGCCTTCATTTTTTATGATGATCATCAGAGGCATAGCCCGCATTGTTTTATAAACACCATTTATAATTCACCATAAATAGATTGCCAGGCAAACGTTTACCTCACTCCTCTTACCGTGATTTATCGGTTCAAACTCTTATTCTTCGCCAGAATTCACTAAAAACCTTGATTTTTATAGTCAAACCTCCGTATCTTGCGCCCCAATCTTTCCGGCCTTATATCGTTAATGGTAGCCTTCGCGCCCGGAAATTCGTTATGACGTTTTTTTAATAGATTAATGGTCCAAATTTATCCATGTAAGAAGCGGATTATTGCATTTGAGATCGGGATCACTGATAGATTCATCACTTAAATGTATCTTTCCGCCCGAAAATTATTACGGCGAAAAATTATATAAAAAGCGTCCCTAAGCAGATTTCATTTTACGATCAGGTCTTTTTTCATTGGATTAGACCAGCAACCTGATTTTTAGCATCCTCCAGGAGAAATAGATGGAAACCACTCAGACCAGCACTATTGCTTCGATTGACTCTCGAAGCGCATGGCGCAAAACGGATACCATGTGGATGCTGGGCCTTTACGGCACGGCAATCGGCGCGGGCGTTCTGTTCCTGCCGATCAACGCAGGCGTCGGCGGCATGATTCCGCTCATCATCATGGCGATTCTCGCTTTCCCGATGACCTTTTTCGCACACCGTGGTTTAACCCGCTTCGTGCTGTCCGGTAAAAACCCGGGTGAAGACATCACTGAAGTCGTTGAGGAACACTTCGGTATCGGCGCAGGTAAACTGATTACCCTGCTCTACTTCTTCGCGATTTACCCCATCCTGCTGGTTTACAGCGTGGCGATTACTAATACCGTGGAAAGCTTCCTGACCCACCAGTTAGCGATTAATCCGCCGCCGCGGGCGATTCTTTCCCTGATCCTGATTGTTGGCATGATGACCATCGTGCGCTTCGGCGAGCAAATGATCGTTAAGGCGATGAGTATCCTGGTATTCCCGTTCGTCGCTGCGCTGATGCTGCTGGCCTTGTACCTGATCCCGCAGTGGAACGGCGCGGCGCTGGAAACGCTGTCCTTTGATTCCGCCGCGTCTACCGGTAACGGTCTGTGGATGACGCTGTGGCTGGCGATTCCGGTGATGGTTTTCTCTTTCAACCACTCCCCGATCATCTCCTCCTTCGCGGTTGCGAAGCGTGAAGAGTACGGTGAAGGCGCTGAGAAGAAATGTTCTAAAATTCTGGCCTTCGCCCACATCATGATGGTGTTGACCGTGATGTTCTTCGTCTTCAGCTGCGTGCTGAGCCTGACGCCGGCAGATCTGGCGGCGGCAAAAGAGCAGAACATCTCTATTCTGTCTTACCTGGCGAACCACTTTAACGCGCCGATCATCGCCTGGATGGCGCCGATCATTGCGATGATTGCTATCACCAAATCCTTCCTCGGCCACTACCTGGGCGCGCGTGAAGGCTTTAACGGTATGGTGATTAAATCGCTGCGTGGTAAAGGTAAATCCATCGAAATCAACAAACTGAATAAAATTACCGCGCTGTTCATGCTGGTCACCACCTGGATTGTGGCGACGCTGAACCCCAGCATCCTGGGCATGATTGAAACCCTGGGCGGCCCGATCATCGCGATGATTCTGTTCCTGATGCCGATGTATGCCATCCAGAAAGTACCGGCAATGCGTAAGTACAGCGGTCATATCAGCAACGTATTCGTTGTGATTATGGGCCTGATTGCCATCTCCGCTATTTTCTACTCACTGTTCAGCTAAGTCCTTTAGCGCCGCTTACCGCGGCGCTTCTCTATGATACAACCGCAATGGATGCCCTATGATTAGCGTATTCGATATTTTTAAAATCGGCATTGGCCCTTCCAGTTCTCACACCGTCGGACCAATGAAAGCAGGCAAGCAGTTCACGGACGATCTGATTGCCCGCCATATCCTTACAGATGTCACCCGCGTCGTGGTGGATGTCTACGGCTCTCTGTCATTGACGGGTAAAGGCCACCACACTGATATCGCCATTATTATGGGCCTGGCGGGGAATCTGCCGGACACCGTCGATATCGACGCCATTCCGTCCTTTATCCAGGATGTGAACACCCATGGGCGTTTACTACTGGCCAATGGGCAGCATGAAGTCGAATTTCCGGTCGATAAGTGCATGAATTTCCACGCCGACAACCTGTCTCTGCATGAAAACGGGATGCGTATTACCGCGCTGGCGGGCGATAAGGTGCTCTACAGCCAAACCTACTACTCCATTGGCGGCGGCTTTATCGTCGATGAAGAGCACTTTGGTTTGACGAATAGCGAACCTGTTAACGTGCCGTACCCTTACAAAACCGCCGCGGATTTACAGCGTCACTGCCAGGAGACGGGTCTGTCGCTCTCCGGTCTGATGATGCAAAACGAACTGGCTCTGCACAGTAAAGAAGCGCTGGAGCAGCACTTCGCCAGGGTCTGGGAGGTAATGCGCAGCGGTATTGAGCGCGGTATCACCACCGAGGGCGTATTGCCGGGCAAACTGCGCGTTCCGCGTCGCGCGGCGGCGCTGCGTCGGGTGCTGGTCAGTCAGGATAAGACCACCACCGATCCGATGGCGGTCGTCGACTGGATCAATATGTTCGCGCTGGCGGTGAACGAAGAGAATGCCGCAGGCGGACGAGTAGTCACTGCGCCGACTAACGGCGCATGTGGTATTGTTCCGGCGGTGCTGGCGTACTATGACAAGTTTATCCGCGAAGTAAATGCTAACTCACTTGCTCGCTATATGCTGGTCGCCAGCGCGATTGGCTCGCTGTATAAGATGAACGCCTCTATTTCCGGCGCCGAAGTGGGTTGTCAGGGAGAGGTCGGCGTGGCCTGTTCCATGGCGGCAGCGGGTCTGGCCGAGCTGCTGGGCGGTAGTCCGGCGCAGGTGTGTATCGCCGCAGAAATCGCCATGGAGCATAATCTGGGGTTAACTTGCGATCCGGTTGCCGGTCAGGTACAGGTTCCCTGCATTGAGCGTAACGCGATTGCTTCAGTCAAAGCAGTCAACGCCGCGCGTATGGCGCTGCGCCGTACCAGCGAACCGCGTGTATGCCTCGATAAAGTGATTGAGACCATGTACGAAACCGGTAAAGACATGAACGCTAAGTACCGCGAAACTTCGCGCGGCGGCCTGGCGATGAAGATCGTTACCTGCGATTAATTCTCAGCACATTTTAGGATCTGTAGGCCGGATAAGGCGCTCGTCGCCATCCGGCTTTGTTGCCTGATGTCGCTTCGCTTATCAGGCCTACGGATAGCGCTATTTCGCAATGCTCGCCTCCCCCCGCCGTGAATGTTACCCTACGCGCAGGTTTGTAAGGGAGAACACCGTGGCTGCTCATCTGCTTATCGTCGACGCGCTCAATTTGATTCGCCGTATTCACGCCGTTCAGGGATCGCCCTGTGTGGAAACCTGCCAACACGCGCTCGATCAATTGATTATCCACAGCCAGCCAACCCATGCCGTAGCGGTATTTGATGACGACGCGCGCAGCAGCGGCTGGCGTCATCAGCGTTTGCCGGACTACAAAGCAGGACGTCCGCCGATGCCTGACGATTTACATAATGAAATGCCCGCCCTACGCGCCGCGTTTGAACAGCGCGGCGTACGCTGTTGGGCATCAGATGGTAATGAAGCGGACGATCTGGCGGCGACGCTGGCGCTAAAAGTTACCGAAGCCGGACACCAGGCAACCATTGTGTCAACCGATAAAGGCTATTGCCAGTTGCTCTCTCCGGGATTGCGCATTCGCGACTACTTCCAGAAACGCTGGCTGGACGCGCCGTTTATTGAAAAAGAGTTTGGCGTACTTCCCCGACAGTTGCCGGATTACTGGGGTCTGGCAGGAATCAGCAGTTCGAAAGTCCCCGGCGTTGCCGGTATCGGCCCCAAAAGCGCGACCCAGCTATTGATTCAGTTTCAAAATCTGGAGGGAATTTACGCCCATCTGGACGAGGTGCCGGAAAAGTGGCGCAAAAAGCTTGAGATGCATAAAGAAATGGCATTTCTCTGCCGCGATATTGCACGTCTGCAAACCGATTTACATATCGACGGAAACTTACAGCAGCTACGGCTGGCGCGGTAGTTTTGTTGCCGGATGGCGGCGTGAACGCCTTATCCTGCCTACAGGACTGCACGAAATGTAGAGCGGATAAGCGCAGCGCCATCCGGCAAAATTACCAGGCGATATGATACAGTTCGACAATGTCCGCCAGACTCGCTTCACGCGGATTGCCGCCCGTACAGACATCATCGAACGCCGCCTGCGCCAGCGCCGGGATATCCTCTTTTCGAACGCCGACATCACGCAAATGCAGCGGAATTCCCACATCGCGATTTAACGCAAATACGGCTTCCACTGCGGCATTACGCGCCTCTTCAAGACTCAATCCTTCTACCTTCACCCCCATCGCCCGGGCGATATCACGGAATTTCTCGTTGGTAGACCCGGCATTGAAACGCATCACATGCGGAAGCAAAATAGCATTCGCGACGCCGTGCGGCGTGTTGTAAAACGCGCCCAACGGATGCGCCATCCCATGCACCAGTCCCAGCCCCACATTGGAAAACCCCATCCCGGCAACGTATTGCCCCAGCGCCATCGCCTCACCGGCCTCTTTTTCTCCGGCTACGGCGCCGCGTAGCGCGCCAGCAATAATCTCAATGGCTTTGATATGTAATGCATCCGTCAGCGCCCATGCGGCCCGGGTAATATAGCCTTCAATAGCATGGGTTAGCGCATCCACGCCCGTTGCCGCTTTCAGCGCGGGCGGCATACCGTCCATCATATCGGCATCGATAAATGCCGCCTGCGGAATATCATGTGGATCGACACAAACGAATTTGCGCCGTTTCTCTTCATCGGTAATCACATAATTGATAGTGACTTCCGCCGCGGTTCCCGCCGTTGTCGGGATCGCCATAATCGGCACGCTGGGTTTACGGGTCGGCGATAGCCCTTCCAGACTGCGCACATCGGCAAATTCCGGATTGTTACTGATAATACCGATCGCTTTGCAGGTATCCTGCGGAGAACCGCCGCCAATGGCGATGAGATAGTCCGCGCCGCTTTGGGTAAAGACCTTAAGCCCTTCCTGGACAACGGAAATCGTAGGATTAGGGATCACGCCCGCATAGATTTCCCACGCCAGCCCTGCGGCATCCATTCTGCTTGTCACTTTATCGACCACACCGCATTGCACCAGCGTTTTATCCGTAACAATCAGCGCTTTATGATAACCGCGGCGCGTCACCTCATCGGTTAATGCGTCCACCGCTCCCCGGCCAAACCATGCCGTTTCATTCAGAATCATTCTGTTCGCCATCGCCTGTCTCCTGACATCACTCTTCAATACGTAATCCGTAAGTTTTAAATTTCTCCAGTACGATAGCGATCGCCTCGTCATCCAGTACCGGTACCGGATCGACAATGGCCAGCGTACTTAAATAGAGCTGCGCCAGCACTTCCACTTCATGCGCCAGCCACAACGCTTTGTCTAAATTTTCTTCACAAGCGATAAGCCCGTGATGCTGTAACAGTGTCGCTTTACGATTTTTAAGCGCCACGGCAACATAGTCAGAAAGTTCGCGGGTGCCAAAAGTGGCGTAGGGCGCGCAGGGAATAGAGTTTCCCCCTGCGGCGGCAATCATGTAGTGAATTGCCGGAATCGGGCGATTCAGGATCGAGACTGCCGTACAATGGACAGCGTGGTTATGTACCACAGCATTGGCGTCAGGGCGCGTCTGGTATGCCGCCATATGAAAACGCCACTCGCTGGAAGGCAGCTTGCCCTGCTCATGCTGACCGTCAGCATCAATAAAAACAATGTGCGACTCTGTCAGCTTCTCGTAGGGGATCCCCGTCGGCGTAATCAGCATTCCGCCCTGATAACGTACGCTCACGTTACCTGCCGTCCCCTGATTTAACCCTAACCGCGTCATTTCCAGACAGGTATCAATAATCTGCCGCGCCAGTCTATTTCGTTCCATTATTTACCTCTCTCTGTGATTCAAAATGAGACAACAAAACCGCCTTTCGCATCGCGCTGCTGTCCTGTTGAAATAATCGAATAGTTAGCAACTATCATCATACTGAATAAAGAGAAGGGAATTTAAATAACGATATTTTGTGATTCACATCAATTAATTCGCCACGATAAACCAGACGACTACCGTTTCTCTCGCCGATAAATGCCCGCTCTTAATAATATTTTTTAAAACGGGCAAAAATGAAGAATAAGTTACTACTGCCCGTTTTCGTGGCAATAATTTAATTCGGGCATTCAGTCTGTGGTTTTTTAAATTAAACATCTCAAACGGTCATTTTTTTATGAAAATTAAAGTGATGATAATCACAGAACGCTCTGCTCTCAGGTATAAATGTGACCGCCATCATATTAAAAGGCCTTTTTTATTTGAAAATGAATCCATGAGTTCATTCCGGACGCCAATTTATTACCGGTAAGAAAAGCGAACTCACCTAATTTTACGGTCTGGTGACCAGAACCGACCGCACGCAAAAGCTTCTGAACCGATGAGGATGCTATGGGAAACACAACAATACAAACGCAGAGTTTTCGTGCTGTGGATGCAGAGCAAAGCAAGAGCAAGCGCTACATTATTCCATTCGCCTTACTTTGCTCGCTATTTTTTCTGTGGGCTGTCGCCAATAATCTGAATGACATTTTACTACCGCAGTTTCAACAAGCTTTTACGCTAACTAACTTTCAGGCTGGGCTTATTCAGTCAGCCTTTTATTTCGGTTATTTCGTCATTCCAATCCCCGCTGGGATTTTGATGAAAAAACTCAGTTATAAAGCAGGGATTATCACCGGGCTTTTTTTGTATGCTGTTGGCGCCGCATTATTCTGGCCTGCCGCCGAGATAATGAATTACACATTATTTTTAATTGGCCTGTTTATCATCGCCGCCGGTTTAGGCTGTCTTGAAACTGCAGCCAACCCTTTTGTTACGGTATTAGGTCCAGAAAGCGGCGGACATTTCCGGCTTAATCTGGCGCAAACTTTTAACTCCTTTGGCGCTATTATCGCCGTTGTGTTTGGGCAAAGCCTTATTTTGTCTAACGTGCCGCATCAATCGCAAGAAGCGCTTGATAAAATGACGCCGGATCAGCTTAGCGCCTATAAACACAGCCTGGTGTTATCGGTACAAACGCCATACATGATTATCGTCGCCATCGTATTAGTAGTTGCGCTGCTGATTATGCTGACCAAATTTCCGGCCCTGCAAAGTGACGATCATAGCGATGCTAAACAAAGCTCTTTCTTATCTTCTCTCTCCCGACTCATCCGTATCCGCCACTGGCGCTGGGCGGTGCTGGCGCAGTTCTGCTACGTGGGGGCGCAAACCGCCTGCTGGAGCTATCTGATCCGCTACGCCATTGAGGAGATCCCTGGAATGACGCCCGGTTTCGCCGCCAACTACCTGACCGGCACGATGGTGTGCTTCTTTATCGGCCGTTTCACCGGGACCTGGCTTATCAGCCGCTTCGCGCCGCATAAAGTGCTGGCCGCCTACGCCCTGTTTGCCATGCTCCTGTGTCTGATTTCCGCCTTTAGCGGCGGACATATCGGCCTGCTGGCGCTGACGTTGTGTAGCGCATTTATGTCAATCCAGTACCCAACCATCTTCTCGCTGGGTATCAAAAATCTGGGACAGGACACTAAGTACGGCTCGTCTTTTATCGTCATGACCATTATTGGCGGCGGTATTGTCACGCCAGTAATGGGCTTCGTTAGCGACGCCGCAGGCAAAATCCCGACCGCCGAACTGGTTCCGGCATTGTGCTTTGCCGTCATCTTCATTTTTGCCCGTTTCCGTTCACAAGCGGCGACAAACTGAACATTTATCCGAATAACGTGAGGAATCTGTCATGAAAAAAATCAGCTTACCGAAAATCGGTATCCGCCCGGTGATTGATGGACGTCGTATGGGCGTACGCGAGTCGCTCGAAGAGCAAACCATGAACATGGCGAAAGCGACGGCGGCGCTCATCACCGAGAAAATCCGCCACGCCTGCGGGGCACAGGTGGAGTGCGTCATTGCAGATACCTGTATTGCCGGAATGGCGGAATCCGCCGCCTGTGAAGAAAAATTCAGTAGCCAGAACGTGGGCGTGACCATTACCGTTACGCCGTGTTGGTGCTATGGCAGCGAAACCATTGATATGGACCCGATGCGTCCGAAAGCCATCTGGGGCTTTAACGGCACAGAGCGTCCCGGGGCGGTTTACCTTGCCGCGGCGCTGGCGGCGCACAGCCAGAAAGGCATTCCGGCGTTCTCCATTTATGGCCATGACGTGCAGGATGCCGACGATACCTCCATTCCCGCCGACGTCGAAGAAAAACTGCTGCGTTTTGCGCGGGCAGGGTTAGCGGTAGCCAGCATGAAAGGCAAAAGCTACCTCTCCGTCGGCGGCGTGTCAATGGGGATCGCGGGTTCCATTGTCGATCATAACTTCTTTGAATCCTGGCTGGGCATGAAGGTGCAAGCGGTAGATATGACCGAACTGCGCCGCCGTATCGATCAAAAAATTTATGATGAAGCCGAACTGGAGATGGCGCTGGCGTGGGCGGATAAAAACTTCCGCTACGGCGAAGATCAGAATGCCTCGCAGTATAAGCGCAATGAAGCCCAGAACCGCGCGGTGCTAAAAGAGAGCCTGCTGATGGCGATGTGTATTCGCGATATGATGCAGGGCAACAAGACGCTGGCGGACAAAGGGTTAGTTGAAGAATCGCTGGGCTACAACGCCATTGCCGCCGGCTTCCAGGGCCAGCGCCACTGGACCGATCAATACCCGAACGGCGATACCGCCGAAGCGCTGCTCAATAGTTCTTTTGACTGGAACGGCATACGCGAACCGTTTGTCGTCGCCACCGAAAATGACAGTCTGAACGGCGTAGCGATGCTGTTTGGCCATCAACTCACCGGTACCGCGCAGATCTTCGCCGACGTGCGAACCTACTGGTCGCCGGAAGCCGTAGAACGCGTCACCGGCCAGGCGCTTAGCGGACTGGCGGAGCATGGCATTATTCACCTGATTAACTCCGGTTCTGCCGCTCTGGACGGTGCCTGTAAACAGCGCGACAGCGAAGGCAAGCCGACTATGAAACCGCACTGGGAAATCAGCCAACAAGAGGCGGATGCGTGTCTGGCGGCCACCGAATGGTGCCCGGCGATTCACGAATACTTCCGCGGCGGCGGCTACTCATCCCGTTTCCTGACCGAAGGCGGCGTGCCATTCACCATGACCCGCGTGAATATCATCAAAGGCCTGGGGCCAGTACTGCAAATCGCCGAGGGCTGGAGCGTCGAACTGCCGAAAGCGATGCACGATCAGCTCGATGCCCGCACCAACTCTACCTGGCCTACCACCTGGTTTGCGCCGCGTCTTACCGGCAAAGGCCCGTTTACCGATGTCTATTCGGTGATGGCGAACTGGGGCGCTAACCACGGCGTACTCACCATCGGCCATGTAGGGGCGGACTTTATTACTCTCGCCGCGATGCTGCGTATCCCGGTATGTATGCACAACGTGGAGGAGGCGAAGATCTACCGTCCTTCCGCCTGGGCGGCTCACGGTATGGATATCGAAGGCCAGGATTATCGTGCCTGCCAGAATTATGGCCCGCTGTATAAACGTTAATGCGGCTTAGCCCGGTGGCGCAGGCTTACCGGGCCTACGGGCGCGTGAACCGTAGGCCGGATAAGCGTAGCGCCATCGGGCGGCGTTTATGGAGTTATCTATGAAACAAGACGTTATCCTGGTTCTCGACTGCGGTGCGACTAACGTTCGGGCGATCGCCGTTGATCGCCAGGGGAAAATTGTCGCCCGCGCCTCAACCGCTAACGCCAGCGACATTGCCGCAGAAAATAGCGCCTGGCATCAGTGGTCGCTGGACGCCATCCTGCAACGTTTCGCCGACTGCTGCAGGTCACTCTCCAGCGCCCTGTCGGAGTGTGTTGTTCGCGGTATTACGGTGACTACGTTCGGCGTCGATGGCGCGCTGGTCGATGCGCAGGGCGAGCTGCTCTACCCGGTCATCAGTTGGAAATGCCCGCGAACCGCTGCCGTGATGGAAACGATTGAGCGCTCTATCTCGCCCCGGCAATTGCAGACGCTCTCCGGCGTCGGCGCGTTCAGCTTTAACACGCTGTATAAACTGGTCTGGCTTAAAGAGAATCATCCGCGCCTGCTGGAACAAGCTCACTGCTGGCTGTTTATCTCGTCGCTGATTAACCACCGTCTGACCGGCGAGTTTACGACCGATATCACTATGGCAGGCACCAGCCAGCTACTGGATATCCATCAGCGCGACTTTAGTCCGGAAATCCTGCAGGCGACGGGCCTGGCGCGCCGCCTGTTCCCGCGTATCGTGGAAGCGGGCGCCCAGATAGGCACGCTACAGACAGACGCGGCCAGGCTACTCGGTCTCCCGGCGGGTGTGCCGGTGATCTCTGCCGGACACGATACTCAGTTCGCGTTATTCGGCGCTGGCGCGCAGCAAGGTGAACCGGTGCTCTCCTCAGGAACATGGGAGATTCTGATGGTGCGCAGCGGTCAGGTGGATACCTCGCTGCTCAGCCAGTATCCAGGCTCGACCTGTGAACTGGACAGTCAGTCGGGGCTTTATAACCCCGGAATGCAGTGGCTGGCCTCCGGCGTACTCGAATGGGTACGAAAACTGCTGTGGACGCCGGAAACGCCATGGCAAACGCTGATCGACGAAGCGCGCGCTATTCCCGCTGGCGCGGAAGGCGTGCGGATGCAGTGCGATCTGCTTGCCTGCCAAAATGCAGGCTGGCAGGGCGTGACGCTCAATACCACCCGCGGCCATTTCTATCGCGCCGCGCTGGAAGGCCTGACGGCGCAACTGCAACGTAATCTGCGCACGCTGGAGAAAATCGGCCATTTTAACACCACAGAACTGTTACTGGTTGGCGGCGGCAGTCGCAACGCTTTATGGAATCAAATTAAAGCGAATCAGCTTGCTCTCCCTATCAAGGTGCTGGACGACGCGGAAACCACCGTGGCCGGCGCTGCCATGTTTGGCTGGTACGGCGTAGGCGAATTTAATAGCCCGGAACAGGCGCGTGCGCAGGTCAATTATCAGTATCGCTATTTCTGGCCGCAAACCGAACCTGAAATTATTGAGGGAGTATGAAATGCTAAAAACCATTTCACCGTTAATTTCCCCGACACTGCTCAAAGTGCTGGCCGAGATGGGCCACGGGGACGAAATCATTTTTTCCGACGCTCACTTTCCCGCGCATAGCCTGGGCCCGCAGGTGATTCGCGCCGATGGTCTTAGCGTCAGCGATCTACTGCGGGCAATCATTCCGCTCTTTGAGCTGGATAGCTACGCCCCGCCGCTGGTGATGATGGCCGCCGTGGAAGGCGACACGCTCGATCCCAGCGTTGAAGCGCGCTATCGCGATGCCTTGTCATTAGAAGCGCCGTGCCCGGATATCGTTCGTATCGACCGCTATGCGTTTTATGAGCGGGCGCAAAAAGCGTTTGCGATCGTTATCACAGGTGAGTGCGCGAAGTACGGAAATATTCTTTTAAAAAAAGGGGTAACGCCGTAATCTCTTGCCGGTGCGCCCGCATGACGCGGGCGTTCATCGAATGATGGGGTGAGAAAAATGAAAGCGGCACGCCAACAAGCGATAGTCGATCTGCTGATCAATCATAAAAGTCTGACCACCGAAGCGCTGGCCACCCGGCTTAACGTCAGTAAAGAGACCATCCGCCGCGATCTCAGTGAACTACAGACGCAGGGAAAAGTGCTGCGTAATCACGGACGAGCTAAATATATTCATCGTGAAAATCAGGACAGCGGCGATCCATTCCATATCCGCCTGAAAAGCCATTATGCGCATAAAGCCGATATTGCCCGTGAAGCGTTAGCGTGGATAGAAGAAGGAATGACGATTGCGCTGGATGCCAGTTCAACCTGCTGGTATCTGGCCCGCCAGTTGCCGGATATTCCCATTCAAGTTTTTACCAATAGCCATCCTATCTGTCAGGAGCTGGGAAAACGCGAACGCATTGCGCTGATAAGTTCCGGCGGCCAGCTTGAACGTAAATATGGCTGTTACGTTAACCCGTCGCTTATCTCACAGCTAAAATCGCTTGATATCGATCTGTTCATCTTTTCCTGCGAGGGGATCGACAGCGGCGGCGATCTGTGGGACTCCAATGCGATCAACGCCGATTTTAAATCTATCCTGCTCAGACGCGCCTCGCAGTCTTTGCTATTGATTGATAAAAGTAAATTTAATCGTTCAGGAGAGGCGCGCATCGGCCATCTGGATGACGTGACGCATATTGTTTCAGATGCGCCGCAGTCATAGGCCGGATAAGCGTGCGCCATCCGGCGCTGATGACGCGCCGGATGACGGCAGCACGTTTTTATCGCTCGTCGCGACGTCCGCCAACAGCCGCCCACAACCGACGCACGTGCACCGTCACTTCTTCGCGATCGTGATAAAGCTGACGCGCCTGGATCTGCGCATTAACGCCATGCTCATCCAACTGCGCCTGAAGATACGCCAGGTTATGCGATACCTCTTCATAGCGTTTTTTCATCGGCAGTTTAAGGTTAAAAATCGTCTCCCGACACCAGCCGTTCACCAGCCACTGCGCCATTAACGCGGTGACTTTGGCCGGCTTCTCCACCATATCGCAGACCATCCATGAAATATTATTCCGGTTCGGACGGTACCTGAAGCCATCCTCACGCAACCAGGTCACCTGTCCGGTGTCCATCAGGCTTTGCGCCATCGGGCCGTTATCTACGGAGTAGACCCACATATTGCGCTTCACTAACTGGTACGTCCATCCGCCGGGACAGGCGCCCAAATCCACCGCATACATGCCGTTCGCCAGACGTTCATCCCACTCATCTTCCGGGATGAAAACGTGGAGCGCCTCTTCCAGTTTCAGCGTTGAGCGGCTCGGCGCATCAGACGGAAACTTCAAACGCGGGATGCCCATATAAAACGGTGAATTGTTATGCGCGAACGAATAACCGGTATAGCAGCATCCTGGCGCGATAAAAAAGACATGAACGACCGGACGCTTCGGCGTTTCATAATTCGTCAATACGCCCGCATCACGCAAAGCCGCGCGCAGCGGCACCGTAAATTTGCGGCAGAACTTCATCAGTTCTTTACTTTCATTGGTGTCGGCGACTTCAACCCGCAGCTCGCCGCCCTTTTCCACTACGCCCTGCAACATGCCGACAATCGGCGTAATTCTGTCTTCCGGCGGTAAATGTTGCAGCAGTTCACCCACCACAAACCACTGGCGGGCGAAAATCAGCGAACTGAACGGCAGTTCTGAAATCAGCTTTTCGCCATCTTCCGGCTGGTAGCATTCATAAATGACATAGCCTGCGTTCTCTTTTACGCGTGCAAAACCAAATATTTCCCGTTTTCCCGCCTTATCGGTAATTTCTGCAGCGCACTCTTTTTCAAACCCCGGACGGCAGAGCAATACAACTTTATTCATGGCTCGCGCCCTTACGTTTCATACGAATGGCGCCAATCAGTAATAGCGCCCAGCCCACCAGGAAACTGACGCCGCCGACAGGCGTGATATACGCCCACAAGCGCAGATGCGAAAGCGCAAGGCAGTACAGACTGCCGCTAAACAGCACCGTGCCCAGCGCCAGAAAAACGCTGCTCCAGTAAAACCAGATGCTGATACGGCGCTGCATCGCCACCGCCAGGCCAAAGATCGCCAGCGTATGGAACGCCTGATATTGCAGGCCGGTCTGAATCCAGCCCATTTCAACCACGCCCAGGGTTTTACTCAAAACATGCGCCCCGAACGCGCCCAGAGCAACGTAAATAAAACCGCTGATAGCGGCGACAATCAGCATAAAACGGCTGGTCATGGTCATACCCTAAGTTAATTATTGTTCGTAACGAAAACGGAATTTTTCTTGCTCCGTCGCCGCCTTCGCCAAAATCCACTGACGGAAGGCGGCTATTTTACCCAGTTCTGCCTGGCTGTCATGACAAACCAGATAAAAAGCATTCTTACTCACCAGAACATCGTTAAATGGACACACCAGTCGCCCGGCTTCAATTTCCGACTGCGCCATAACATTATTCGCCAGCGCGATCCCCTGTCCGTGAATAGCGGCCTGTAACACCATCGCGCTGTGGCTAAATATCGGCCCTTGCTGAACGTTAATATGGTTGAGCCCTAACTGACGAGTATAGGCCTGCCAGTCACGCCGGGAAGCATCGTGCAATAACGTGTGTTTCGCCAGATCTTCCGGCGTTTTTAACGGTTTTTCGCCTGTGAGTAATAAAGGAGAACAGACGGGCAGTAAATATTCTGCGTATAATTTTTCGACGCGCAAGCCCGGCCAGTTTCCCCGGCCATAAAAAATCGCGACATCGACATCGTCTGCCAGTTTATCTTCCTGACGGTCAACGGCTTGTATCCGAACGTCAATTCCCGGATAAGCTGAGTTAAAGCTGGAGAGCCTGGGCACCAGCCACTGGATGGCAAAACTGGGTGGTAAACTCACCGTCAGCGCCCCTTTAGCACTGCGCGCCTGGAGCTTACGCGTTGCTTCCGTGAGCTGGGAAAATATCTCTTTAATGTCGAGAAAATAGCTTTGGCCTTCTTCCGTCAGCAGCAGCGAACGATTGCGGCGGCGGAACAGTTTTAGCCCCAAAAAATCCTCAAGTGACTTAATTTGGTGGCTTACTGCGGCCTGCGTCACAAAAAGTTCTTCCGCTGCTCGCGTAAAGCTCAAATGGCGCGCGGCAGCATCAAAAACGCGTAACGCATTTAAAGGAGGTAATCGTTTTGACATGGCCTCTGGACTTAATGTCGAATGAATTTAACAAATAGGTAACAACATGTAACCTATTAGTTTTTTTAATCTGAGACATTATAAATTGTCCGTTGAGGTTCTACCAGCAAATACCTATAGTGGCGGCACTTCCTGAGCCGGAACGAAAAGTTTTATCGGAATGCGTGTTCTGATGGGCTTTTGGCTTACGGTTGTGATGTTGTGTTGTTGTGTTTGCAATTGGTCTGCGATTCAGACCACGGTAGCGAGACTACCCTTTTTCACTTCCTGTACATTTACCCTGTCTGTCCATAGTGATTAATGTAGCACCGCCATATTGCGGTGCTTTTTTTTGTATAACAAACGGTTAGTTTTCCAGAGCCACCATCTCTTTCACGTCGGTACGATTGATCTGCTGTTTGTTGCCATTAGCGTCTTTATACGAAATCATACCGGTATCGTTATCGGTCTGGGGTTTACCGTCGGTCACAATGCTACGTCCATCATTGGTGTGCATAACGTAATTAGGACCGGAACAGGCGCTCAGGGCAAAAGTCAGCATACATGCAGAGATAATTGCGGCAGTCTTTTTCATCTTCTTCTCCTTAAAGCTGTTTGTGCTATTTAAAGCGGACTCCGTAACAGGCTTAAACATTCGCCTAACATTATTCAGCATAACCTCCTTTACATAATTCGCCAGGATATACAGACGATTCCGATGGTTAGGACAAACCTTGTATCAGCCGCGCTTTTACGCCACGATCGGTAAACTGAACCGAGGAATATCATGAACGCTTTTAATCCCACGCAGTTTCGCGCGCAGTTTCCCGCGCTAGCCGATGCGGGTGTTTATCTCGATAGCGCCGCCACGGCATTAAAGCCACAGGCAGTCATTGACGCCACGCACCAGTTTTATTGTTTGAGCGCCGGTAACGTTCATCGTAGCCAGTTTGCACAGGCGCAGCGCCTGACGGCGCAATATGAAGCGGCCAGAGCAAAAGCAGCGCGACTGTTAAACGCGCCCGATGAAAAAAGTATCGTCTGGACTCGCGGCACCACCGAAGCGATCAACATGGTGGCGCAGTGTTACGCCCGTCCTCGTCTGCGCCCCGGCGATGAAATTATCGTTAGCGTCGCCGAGCATCACGCCAACCTTGTGCCCTGGCTGATGGTGGCGCAACAAACCGGCGCGCAGGTCATAAAACTGCCGCTTAATGACCGACGTCTTCCTGATGTTGAGCGTCTGCCGGAACTGATCACGTCGCGCAGCCGGATTCTGGCGCTGGGGCAAATGTCGAACGTAACGGGCGGCTGCCCGGATCTCGCAAGCGCTATCAGCGCCGCTCACGCGGCGGGAATGGTAGTGATGGTAGATGGCGCGCAAGGCGCGGTACACTTCCCGGCGGATCTCCAGCAGCTTGATATCGATTTTTATGCTTTTTCCGCTCACAAACTGTATGGCCCGACCGGTATCGGCGTGCTGTACGGTAAGCCGGAGCTTCTTGAGGCGATGTCGCCCTGGCTCGGCGGCGGCAAGATGATCCGTGACGTTAGCTTTGAAGGCTTCACCACTCAAAGCGCTCCCTGGAAACTGGAAGCGGGGACGCCGAACGTCGCCGGGGTCATCGGCCTGAGCGCTGCGCTGGAATGGCTGTCCGATATCGATATTGCACAGGCCGAAAACTGGAGCCGCGGGCTGGCGACGCTGGCGGAAGACGCACTGGCGAAACGTCCGGGCTTTCGTTCGTTCCGCTGCCAGGACTCCAGCCTGCTGGCCTTTGATTTTGTCGGCGTGCACCACGGCGATATGGTGACGCTGCTGGCGGAATACGGTATTGCGCTCCGGGCCGGGCAACATTGCGCCCAGCCATTGCTGGCGGAACTTGGCGTCACAGGGACTCTGCGCGCCTCTTTTGCGCCGTATAATACCCAACATGATGTGGATGCGTTGGTTAACGCCGTTGACCGCGCGCTGGAACTGCTGGTGGATTAATGACAAACCCTCTTTATACCGGACACCCGTTCGGCACAACGGTAACGGAAGAGACGTTACGCGCTATCTTTCTCCCGCTGACCCAGTGGGAGGATAAATATCGTCAGTTGATTCTGTTAGGAAAACAGCTCCCCGCTCTGCCGGATGAATGCAAAGCGCAGGCGAAAGAGATAGCCGGCTGCGAGAACCGCGTCTGGCTGGGCTTTACCCGATCAGATAACGGAACGATGCACTTTTTCGGCGACAGTGAGGGGCGGATTGTCCGCGGCCTGCTGGCGGTATTGCTCACCGCGGTGGAAGGAAAAAACGCCGCCGAGCTGCAGGCTCGTTCACCGCTGGCGCTGTTTGATGAGCTGGGTTTACGCGCCCAGCTTAGCGCCTCACGCAGTCAGGGGCTGAACGCGCTGAGCGAAGCGATTGTTGCCGCAACGCATAAGGGTTGAAATAGCGTAAATATTCTGTCGCCTGACAGCGCCGTCCGCGGCGGTCAGGCGATGCAGATAAAATAATCCAGTCACTTTATTAGTTTCTGCATCAGATTTCCCTGATAAACATTCTTTTGATTTTTATCAGCTATCACAATGAAATTACAATGTTAGAATCCATGTTAAAACGGCGTGAAGATTTTAGAGTAAATAAAGCCACTTGATGTAGCGTAGCAGGAGAACTGGAAAATTCATACGCATCGGGTGAAGTTATAACAGGATATGGATAAGTGGAAAAATATCTGCGTAGCGGTACCATGTTTGTGGTACTGGCATTTATATTATGGGGGTTAACACCTTTATATTATCAATATTTATCAGGGGGAAATCTCGCACAAATATTGATATACCGGGTGTTCTGGTCAATTCCATTATTACTGGCAGTAAGATTGTTATTTCGGCAGCGAACGCGATTTCATGATGCCTGGAAAGATAAAAAATCTTTTTTCTTCTGCATGATCGCCGGACTTTTAATGATTGTCTCATGGTCATCTTTTATTTATGCGCTAACCCATCATCTGGTGCTTGATGCCAGCCTCGGCTATTTTATCAACCCGCTATTTGTTATTGCGCTGGGATGCATTTTTCTTAAAGAAAAACTGTCGTTGTTTCAGGCCATCGCCGTTTTTTCCGGTGTTTGTGGCCTGACTTTTCAAATTATCATGCTACGGCATTTCCCGGCGCTGGCGCTAACCATGGGATTATCATTTGCGCTATATGGCCTGGCACGAAAGTTTATACATTATGATGTGATGACATCGATAACGATTGAAACATTATGGGCATTGCCTGTCTCACTATTAATTTTTATCTTTAGCGATAGCGGGCCAATTATATCCGCTAATACTCCTTTCTTTTTGTATGTTATGACGGCGCCAGTGACAATCATTCCACTGGTATTATTTGCCATCGCGTTAAATCATACCTCGTTGATTGTCACCGGACTGGCGCAATATATAGAGCCGTCTTTACAGTTCTTACTTGCCATTATGATATTTGGCGAGCACATTAATTACGCGGAACTGCTCTGCTTTTGTGCAGTATGGTTCGGGTTGTTTCTATGCATATCTGAAAATTTATATTCCCATTATCTCCGCGCCCGTCTGAAACCGGTGTTCGGCAGGGTACAGCGCTTCTTTCGCTAACAAAGGGCGCAGGGCCGGATACGCGTCTGCGTGACACTCCGCCCCGTCCTTTTATTCTTGTCGCGCCGCTTTAGCCATGATCTTCTTCAGCGCATGGGAAACGGCGACAAAACCGAACGTTGCCGTCACCATCGTCGCCGCGCCGAAGCCAGAGGCGCAATCCATCCGTTTTGGCCCTTCTGCGGTAGCTTTCATCGCGCATACGGAACCGTCCGCCTGTGGGTAAACCAGCGCTTCAGTGGAAAAAACGCAGTCCACGCCCAGTTTACCTTTACTGTTCTTCACTACGCCAAAATTATGTTTCAATCTCTCACGCAGTTTTGCCGCCAGCGGATCCTGGATGGTTTTCGCCAAATCAGCGACCTGGATTTGCGTCGGATCGATCTGCCCGCCTGCGCCGCCAGTGGTCACTAAAGGAACCTTATATCGGCGACAGTACGCAATCAGCGCGGCTTTTGGACGAACGCTGTCAATGGCGTCAATGACATAGGTAAAACCCGCGTCCATATAACCCGCCACATTATCCGGCGTGATGAAATCATCGATAACCGTTACCCGGCACTCCGGGTTAATTTGACGAATCCGTTCGGCCATCACTTCCGCTTTCGCCAACCCGACGTTATCACGCAACGCATGGATCTGACGGTTCGTATTGGTCACGCAGACATCGTCCATATCAATCAGCGTAATCGCGCCGATGCCCGTACGCGCCAGCGCCTCTGCCGCCCATGATCCCACCCCGCCGATTCCTACGACGCAGATATGCGCCTCAGCAAACCGCTGCAGCGCTTTTTCACCATACAGACGCGCGGTGCCGCCAAAGCGTTGGCGCCAGGCATCACTTATCACCACTGACATATGACCTCAGAATAAAAAAAGGTGAGGTTATTCCTCACCCCTGCTCACTATTTTCAGGCCCGATAGCGATCGCGTTATCGGGCAATCCGGTTGTCGCAGAATACCACAATCAGCCGCTAAACACGTTACCGGCGCCCGGCGCGCTTTTTAACACCCAGACGCGACCATAGTGATTATACCATCCGGCACGATGCCCGGCATCCGGGCCAATCCCCTGGTAAATATCAAAGTGCTGGCCTTTAATCGCTCCGCCGACATCCAGTGCGACCATCAAACGTAGCTCATACTGACCGCTAAATTTACCGTTGTTATCCAGCAACGGTACTTCCGCCAACAAGGTCGTGCCAGGCGGAATGATGCTGCGGTCGGAGGCGACGGATGCTCGCCCAATCAGCGGTACAGCGCTGGCGCCTTTGACCGGCGCAAAAGATTGCGGCTTAAAGAAGACGAACGACGGGTTCTGCTCCAGTAATTCACGCACTTCCGCTTCGCTGTGCTTCTCTCCCCATTCGCGTATAGCCTGCATCGACATATCTTCTTTTTTCACTTCACCGCGATCGATAAGTACTTTACCAATACTGCGATAAGGCCAGCCGTTTTTACCAGCATAACTAAAGAAGTTCAGCGGACTACCATCACCGAAATCAATATAACCGCTGCCCTGGACATCCATAATAAAGTTATCCATCAGCGAATTACTCCAGGCCAGGATGTACTTATCGCTCAGCGCGCCTGCGTAGATCTGAGCGCGGGACGGTAAGCGTCCGCGTTTTGGCGGCATACTATAGATAGGGTACTGGAACGCGCCCTGCCGCGTATGGCGAGCCTGAACGACGGGCGTATAGTAGCCCGTGAACTGGACGTTACCGTAGTTGTCGGTGCCTTCCATCTGCCAGGCATCGATACCAAACTGGCGCATAGTGCGCGTATCGCCTCCGGAACGTAACCAGTTCTGGACAGCGTTATAGACGTTGCTTTGATTGGTGTATAAACGTGGCGACGCGGAACGGATCTGGTCGACCTGCTCGGCAAAGTCACCAGCATTAATCGGCGCGCCCACCGCGTCCGGCTGGTTTACCAGGGAGAAGGGCTGGGTAAATTTCCCGTCCTTATATTGCTGACCGCGATCGGTCGGTTTTGATGAACAGGCAGCCAGCATTGCCAGCATTACGCCTGTCGCCACATATTTTGCCCAACGTCCTTTCATGGTGTCTCGTCTTCTGCGTAATCGAAAGTGCCCGGTGAAGATAACAAACCGTCCGAAGTAATGAAATGCGATCGCGATCTCATTATGTAAATTCGTTTAAAAATCGCGCTATCTGCGGTGTATTTGCGCAATTCATGAGAAATTAGCGATTTATATGAAAAAAGGGTTGCAACAAAAGCTCAGCGGAGTATAGTGCGCATCCACGGACGCGGGGTGGAGCAGCCTGGTAGCTCGTCGGGCTCATAACCCGAAGGTCGTCGGTTCAAATCCGGCCCCCGCAACCAATTACAATGAGAATGCAAGTTTAGACGGACGCGGGGTGGAGCAGCCTGGTAGCTCGTCGGGCTCATAACCCGAAGGTCGTCGGTTCAAATCCGGCCCCCGCAACCAACTTAATGAACACCCTTACGGGTGTTTTTTTGTATCTGTCGTCTGGTCCGCAACGACAGTGCGGGCAGCATCCTACTTACCCGCGCAATAAACTCGCCGTCATCTCAGGTTAACTTCTTCTCGCCAGCGTCGCCCCATCGGCAAAATACGCTTTAATGCCCGCCAGAATCGACTCTGCGACCTGTTGCTGGAACGTCGCGGTCTTGAGCTTGCGTTCTTCTTCAATGTTACTGATAAACGCCGTCTCGACCAGAATAGACGGAATATCGGGCGCCTTTAACACCGCAAACCCCGCCTGCTCGACCTTGTTTTTATGCAGGTCATTAATTTTACCAAGCTGCTTCAACACCGCTTTACCGAATTTCAAACTATCGGCAATGGTCAGCGATTGCACCATATCGAACATCGTATGGTCGACATAACGGTCACCGCTTTTGCTCACGCCGCCAATTAAGTCCGAGGCGTTCTGCGTTTGCGCCAGATATTTCGCCGCGGTACTGGTGGCGCCTTTGGTCGATAGCGCGAATACGGATGAACCGCTAGGCTGCCGGCTGGTGAAGGCATCCGCATGAATAGAGACAAACAGGTCGGCGCGCTGTTTCTGCGCTTTCGCCACCCGGACTTTTAACGGAATGAAGATGTCTTCATTGCGCGTCATATAGACCTTCATGTTGCCTTCTTTTTCGATTAACGCGCGCAGGCGGCGGGCTATCTGGAGCACCACGTCTTTTTCACGCGTTTTGTATTTGCCTATCGCGCCGGGGTCTTCGCCGCCGTGTCCCGGATCAAGCATAATAACAATGGGGCGGTCGCGCCCCGCTTTACCGGGCTGCGGCCCGCTTTGCGAAGGCGGCACCTGTTTATCCAGATCGCCTTTATTGTAGTCTTCCAGCAGCGCCAGCAGCGGATCCTGCATATCCTGCGCATTGGCAGGATAAAGATCCATCACCAGACGTTCTTTAAAGCCTGCCACAGGCGCCAGCGCAAATAGCTGCGGCTTCACGTTTTGTTTTAGCTCAAAGACCATACGCACAGTCTTAGGATCAAACTGCCCTACCCTTGCGGATTTGATATACGGATCGTCGCTGCGAATCTGCGCGCCAATGCCTTTAAGCACCGAGTTCAGATTCACATCCTCAATATCTACCACCACGCGGTCCGGGTTACTTAAGGCAAATTGTTTATATTTCAGCAGACGATTCGACTCTACCGTGACGCGGGTATAGCTGGACGCAGGCCAGATACGCACCGCAACGACCTGGCTTACGGCAGCCAGCCCGACCTGGCTCACGCTTAATAGCCACATGGCGCCCGCGCCTTGTAGTAAACGGCGACGGCTGATTGCTGAATTGGCTCCCGACATGCTTCTCCCGAGCAAAAACTAAATAGAGATCATACAAAGTTCATCCAAATTGACCGGAAACTTTAGCGAATGACGCATAATCTGTCATCTATAAAAGGGTAAACATTCTTTTTATATTCACGGCATTACTAAGAAAAGCGATCGGACCGCATAAAATTTACGCTTGCACAGAGGGCAAAAACAGAATAAAAATACACTAATTTCGAATAATAATTCACTAGTGGGGCGCGCAATGATAAAGGAACGTAAAACCGAACTGGTAGAAGGGTTTCGCCATTCAGTTCCCTATATCAACACCCATCGCGGAAAAACCTTTGTCATTATGCTCGGCGGCGAAGCCATTGAGCATGACAATTTTTCCAGCATCGTTAGCGATATCGGGCTACTGCATAGCCTCGGTATTCGCCTTGTCGTGGTGTATGGCGCGCGACCGCAAATCGACGCCAATCTGGCCGCGCATCATCATGAACCGATTTACCACAAAAACACGCGGGTGACGGACGCCAAAGCACTGGAGCTGGTGAAACAGGCCGCCGGTTTACTCCAGCTCGATATTACCGCCCGTCTGTCGATGAGTCTGAACAATACGCCGTTGCAGGGCGCGCACATTAATGTCGTCAGCGGCAATTTCACCATTGCGCAGCCGCTGGGCGTTGATGATGGCGTGGACTACTGTCATAGCGGCCGTATCCGGCGCATTGATGAAGATGCGATCAACCGCCAGTTGGATAACGGCGCGATCGTTCTGATGGGGCCGGTCGCCGTCTCAGTGACCGGCGAAAGTTTTAATCTGACCTCAGAAGAGATTGCCACTCAACTCGCCGTTAAACTGAAAGCGGAAAAAATGATCGGTTTCTGTTCTTCTCAGGGCGTTACCAATAGCGAGGGCGGCATCATTTCTGAACTCTTCCCGAATGAAGCGCAGGCGCGGGTGGAAGAGTTGGAAGCGCTGGGCGATTACAACTCCGGAACCGTACGTTTTTTGCGCGGCGCGGTAAAAGCCTGTCGTAGCGGCGTCCGTCGTTGCCATCTGATCAGCTATCAGGAAGATGGCTCGCTATTACAGGAATTGTTCTCGCGTGATGGTATCGGTACGCAGATCGTCATGGAGAGCGCCGAGCAGATCCGCCGCGCCACCATCAACGATATTGGCGGTATTCTGGAGCTTATCCGCCCACTGGAACAGCAGGGCATTCTGGTACGCCGTTCCCGTGAACAACTGGAGATGGAGATCGATAAATTTACCATTATTCAGCGCGATAATATGACTATCGCCTGCGCGGCGCTGTATCCTTTTGTGGAAGAGAAAATAGGCGAAATGGCCTGCGTTGCGGTGCATCCGGATTATCGCAGCTCATCGCGTGGAGAAGTGCTTCTGGAGCGGGTTGCCGCCCAGGCGCGGCAAATGGGGCTGAGTAAATTGTTTGTGCTGACGACGCGCAGTATTCACTGGTTCCAGGAACGCGGTTTCACGCCTGTCGATATTGAGTTACTGCCTGAGAGCAAGAAAAAAATGTATAACTATCAGCGACGTTCAAAGGTGCTGATGGCGGATTTAGGATAACAAGAGGGGACTGATGGCGCTGCGCTTATCAGGCCTACGCTCGAAAGCATCATTTGGAGGCCGGATAAGACGCTACGCGTCACCATCCGGCGAGAACTCGTCTTATCCGGTACGACTGACTTCATCAAATAAGGTGGCTAATCCGCTGCGCCGCTCCGTACGCGTCACAATCGCGCTTGCCAGGATCCGTTCATCGGCATACAGCGATAACCGCCGCCGCGCCCGCGTAACAGCGGTATACACCAGCTCCCGCGTCACGACCGGCGAACGCTGGCTGGGTAAAATCAGCGCGGCGTGATCAAATTCAGACCCCTGTGATTTATGTACCGTCATCGCCCAGGTTGTATCATGTTCCGGCAGACGGCTGGGCTGAACGGACTTGATCGTGCCGTCCGGCATCACAAACCAGACGCGTAACCCCTGCCCGCGATCGAGCGCAATACCAATATCGCCGTTAAATAGCCCCAACGCGCTATCGTTGCGCGCAATCATTACCGGACGCCCTTCATACCAGCGAGAGTGCGGATGCCGCTGAATTTTTCGTTGCTGCACCATCGCCTGCTCAATGCGGTCATTCAGTCCCCTCACGCCAAATGGGCCTTCGCGCAGCGCGCAAAGCAGTTGATACTCATTGAAAGCCTGAAGGATTGCCTCCGGCGTTGCTTTTTCATGCAGCAACCGCAGGTAGCGACCATAGCCCGCCAGCGCTTCATCCAGCATCCCGGCATAATCGTCGCTGCTTTGCAATGTACGCTTCTCTATATCGCTAAACCCCTGCTGAAAAACAGCCTGGATTGCCGACCTGTCGCCGCAGTTAATCGCCGCCGCCAGCTTGCCGATGCCAGAATCGCTGCCGAAACGATAGCTCTTTTGCAACAAACAGAGGCTATCGCGTAAAGACGCGGCTTGCGTTCCGGCCCCCGCCGGAATGGCGCTCCCTGTTAGTCGACTTAGCTGTCGGGCGCGTTCCGCCGTAAACCCTGCGTTGACATAGGCGCAAATATCGCCCAACACAGCACCCGCCTCAACGGATGCCAACTGATCGCGATCGCCAAGAAAAATGACCCGCCCGTGCGGCGGCAGAGCGTCAATCAAACGTGACATCATCGGCAAATCAATCATTGATGCTTCATCGACCACCAGCACGTCCAGATGCAGCGGGTTGCCCGCATGATGGCGTAATCGCTGGCTGCCGGGCTGTGCGCCCAGCAGTCGGTGCAGCGTACTGGCGTCCTCCGGTATACGCTTTTTCTGCGCATCGGTAAGAGGAAGCTGACGCAACGCCGCGCCGAGCGACTCCGTCAGGCGTGCGGCCGCTTTCCCGGTCGGTGCCGCCAGCCGGATACGGCAACGTTCGCCATCCGCCATTTGAATTAATGCCGCCAGCAGCTTCGCGACGGTGGTGGTTTTACCGGTACCGGGACCGCCTGAAATCACGGAGATACGGCGAGTTAGCGCTACGGCGGCGGCCACCTTTTGCCAGTTCACCTCGTCTGTCGGAGGGAATAGCGCGTCCAGAATACGGGATAACTGATCTTCATCTACGGCGATGGCCTGGTTAACCTCGTTAAAAAAGCGCGCAACCGTACGCTCGTTGCACCACATGCGATTCAGGTAGAGACGATCGCCGCACAGAATTAACGGCGCGGGGCTATCGCCGCAGCTAACCGCCGCAGACGCCAATAACCGCTTTTTCCAGTCGATTGGCGTAGCCGTTTCGCTTATCCAGGCGACCAGTAAGGGATGCGCCTCCTCCGTTAACGTTAAACGCGACAACGGCAGACACACGTGACCTTCACCTGCGTCATGACTAAGCAGCGCTGCCGCCAGCGTCACGGCGGGATCGTCGTTACCGGCGACGGTTAAAGCAAACTGGGCATCAATGGGCCGTAAGAGTTTTTGTTCAACGGCCTCCAGCAACCGCTCCTGGATTGTCATTGCGCCTCCTCACTCATTTCACCTGCAAACATATCATCCAGTTGGTTAATTAACGCCGCCGCAGGGCGAGTGGTAAAAATACCCTGCTGCGGACGTTCGCTATCCACCCCGCGTAAAAAGAGATAGATGACGCCGCCGAAATGGCGTTCATAGTCGTAATTCGCCATTCGATGACGAAGGTAACGGTGCAATGCCAGCGTATAAAGCTGGTACTGCAAATCATAGCGATGCGCCTGCATCGCCGCAGCCATCGCCGTCTGGGTATAAGCGGCGCTATCCTCGCCCAGCCAGTTAGATTTATAGTCGAGCAGGTAATAGCGCCCCTCATAACGGAACACCAGGTCGATAAAGCCCTTTAACATGCCGCGAACCTGCATAAAATCCAGCGCAGGGCAACCTGCTGAAAGCGGGTCGTATCGACGAATCAACGCATCCAGCTCTCCGGCGGTAAGCGGCTGGGCAATCGGCAGATAAAACTCCATTTCGACCTGTTTTTCACGCCCGGTCAGCACGCTCAGACTAACGCCCGTCTCGTTAAGGGGAACATGCAACACGGTGTCCAGCCAGCGGGTAAGTACGGGCTCCCATCGCGTTTCAAAACCACTCAGCTCCAGTTTTTCCTGTACCCATTGGGGGTCTATCGGTTGAGTAAAATCAAGCTCTTCAAACAGGCTGTGCAAAAATGTTCCCGGCGATGCCCCGCGAGGAAAGTGATGCGGCGTCATTGTCGGCGCTTCCGCCGCTTCGCCAACGCCTGCGGCGTCAATGTCGAGACGAGGAATAAGATCTTGCGCCACGCTATGTCCCCGCTGCTGCAAACCGGAATAACTGGTGACGCGCCAGCTATCATAAAGCAGACGTTGCAGCGTTCTGGCGCTGAGTTCCGCGTGCGATGCAGCGGAAATTTGCCAGCGGTCGTTATCCGTATTGCCTGGCGTTCGACACACGATATCCTCGTCGCATAGCGCCTCAATACAGGCGCGAAGGCCTGCGGCATCCATCGGTTCGCCTTTTTGCAGGAGTCGCCCAAGCGCGCTTTGGTGCACATCCGTCTCGCCTTTCTTATCGCTGCGACGCCGCACCAGCGGCGCGACGCCGAGGCTGCAATGCCACACTGCACGGGTCAGCGCGACATAAAGTAGGCGCAGGTCTTCCGCCAGGCGTTCGGCTTCCGCCAGTGCTATGCTCTCTTCGGCGTGACTAAGGTCCAGCACCGCCTCATAGGAGTGCCTGTCGTGATAAAAAGCCTGGTCCTGCACGCGGAAATGGGTGATAAAAGGTAACCAGACCAGCGGGTATTCCAGACCTTTCGATTTATGAATGGTGACGATTTGCACCAGATGCTTATCGCTTTCCAGACGTAGTTGCTGGCTGGAAGCATTGCTATCGGGTTCAAGGATATGTTGCGCCAGCCAACGCACCAGCGCATGTTCGCTTTCCAGCTGCGAACCGGCTTCCTGTAACAGTTCGCTAATATGCAGAATATCCGTCAGCCGACGTTCGCCTCCCGCTGTCGCCAACAGGTTTTCAGCAATATTGCGCGCCGACATTAGCGCGCGCAGCATAGGCATCACGCCGCGTTTATGCCAAATCTGCCGGTAGCCATCAAACTCTTCGACAACCGCATCCCACGCATTTTCATCATTGTTAAGCGTTTCGATATCCAGCGCGGTAAGGCCCATCATTGATGTCGCCAGAGCGCTACGTAGCGTATTCTCACGTTCGGGCGCCATCACCGCCTGCAACACCCACAGCATTTCCTGCGCTTCGAGCGTTTCGAATACGCTGTCGCGGTTAGAAAGATAGACGGAGGGGATCGCCAGTAAGGTCAGCGCATCCCGTATCAGCGCGGCCTCACGCCTGCTGCGCACCAGCACGCTGATATCCGAGGCGCGAACGGGCCGCGACGAATCGCCATTCGTCAGCAGCGCGTCGCCCGTTTGTCCGGCGCGCAGCCAGTCGCGAATTTGCGTGGCGCACACCTGCGCCATATAACTTTGATAATCGCCCGAACCGCAGCTTTCCCCCTCCATTAGCCACAGGGTCATCGCCGGTTGAGGCGCGTCATTCACTTTAAATTGCAGCGACTGGTTTCTGGGCGCAAACTTTACCGGACTGAAGGGAATATCGCGGAACATAAAGGCGTCGTTCATCTGACTGAACAGCTTGTTAACGCTATTCACCATCCCCGGCGCGGAGCGCCAGTTAGTGTCAAGCGTATAGTGCGCGCTCACTTCGCTGCGAGCCTTCATGTAGGTAAAGATATCCGCGCCACGAAACGCATAAATCGCCTGCTTAGGATCGCCAATCAGCAATAGCGCCGTATCGGGTTGATGTCGCCAGATACGGCGAAAAATACGGTACTGTTGTGGGTCGGTATCCTGAAATTCATCGATCATCGCCACCGGAAAACGGGTACGAATCGCCGTAGCCAGCGCCTCGCCGCTTTCACTACGCAGCGCGGTATCTAAACGGCTGAGCATATCGTCAAACCCCAGCTCGCCGCGCCGTCGTTTTTCCTGAGCCACCGTTTCACGGATCTCTGAGAGCGCTCGGGTAAGAACCAGATCTTTAATCGATAGCGGTTCGCCCAACAGGTTATCAATGGCGACAAACAATGGGTGCTGGGGCGTCACGCCGCCAGCTTTGGTGCGCTCAGCTAAAAAACGCTGTGAAAATTTTCCCAACGCCTCGGGTAATTGATAATTTTTGGTCTCTTCTTGCGCCCACGCGGTGATCTTTTCGATCCATTTCGCCTGATTGCCGCGGTTGAATTTTCTGCGATCGATGCCGGATGATTCGATTAGCGCGTCCAGCTCGCTAACCGCCTCACACCACTGCTGCTTCACCTGGTTGATGCGCGCCAGGATCTGTTCATGACGCGATGCCAGCGTCTCCTCCTGCGATGGCGGCGCTTTAATGACCGGCGCTTCGCCCTGCAGATAACGATCGATATCCTTTAAGAGCGCCTTCGGCCCCTTCCATACGTCAAACACCACCTGCGCGATGTCGCGCGGCAGCGGATAGCAATGACGCCGCCAGAAATCGGCGCAGGCCTGATAACGCAACAAAGATTCGTCTTCAATAAGCTGTTGCTCAAACAACATACCGGATTCGAAAGCGTTCAGGCTGAGCATACGCTGGCAAAAACCGTGGATGGTAAAAACCGCGGCCTCATCCATTTGTCGTTCCGCCAGTAATAACCACTGCGCGGCCTGCTTTTTGTCGCTAATTTCTTCCAGCAAGCGGGCATACAGCGGATTATCCGTGCTTTCTCGCAGACAGGCGATGCGCAACTCATGGATATTACTGCGAATTCGCCCACGCAGCTCTTCAGTGGCGGCCTCCGTAAAGGTTACCACCAGCAGTTCTTCAACGGTCAACGGACGGGGAAATGCGGCACTGCCGCCCAGACCGAGCAATAACCGCAGATACAGCGCCGCGATAGTAAACGTTTTGCCTGTGCCCGCTGATGCTTCAATCAGACGCTCGCCTGTCAGGGGCAAGCGCAGAGGATCAAGAGTCTCGGCGACATCATTCATTCTTTTCGCTCATTAGAGGTAACGTTTGCTGCAATGCGCTGACGTTATCCCACACTTTCCAGCCTGTCGGATGCACGTATTCTGCTTTTCCATTCTGGCTACCGGCAATCTGTGACAATATTGCCATACCTTGTGGTTCCACCACCGCCTGGTGGAAGAAGTCGGCAAGCTTTTGTGGCGTCAGCAATTTTATCTGAGCGATGATTTTATCACGCGAGTCAAAGCGCATATTACCCCGATCGAAATCCTTGCTTAAACGGGATGCTTCTTCGCCCAACGTTTGCGGCGCCTGGCGCATTTGCGTAATGATCGCCTGCTGAATTTGGGCGAACTCTTCCGGCTTCATCGCCCTCAGCTTCGCCTCGGCGTCAGGGAAAAATGCCTGATAGCGTTGCCACAGGTAAGAGGGCTGTTTATCGTTGCTCTGTAGCAGGAATCCCATTCCCCACTGACGGCCAACGCTCATCGGAAAGGCGAAAACGGCGTATCCCAGTTGCTCTTCGGTTCGTAGCTGATTGTAAAACCACGGTTGAACAATCTGACCTAACATCGCGCTGTAGGCGGCGCTGACGTACTCGTCGTAGCCGACCGGGACAAAGACCGCTGCTAACGCGGAGTCGGTACTACTGCCCGCTTTTTCAAATATTACGGACTGCTTTTTCTCAACCACCACGTCTTTGTTGCGACACCACGCCGATCCGTTCGCCGCGAGCTGTTTTTGAACATCTTGCGCCAGAGAGGTCGCCTGGGCTTCGCTCATATTCCCTATAACCAGAAATTCCGGACGAGCGCCCGTTTTTAACGCATTACGATAGGCCATTACCTCTTTCAACGTAATGGACGGCAGCAAAGCGCGACGTTCATCACGGGAAAAATAAGGCACCTGCGAAATCATCTGCACCGGCATAATCGCCTGCTCGTAGGCTTTTCCCTTCTCCGCAGAATCCATCATCTGCGTATACCAGGATTTCGCCTGCGCCAGCTGTTCTTCCGTGGCGTCGTAGCTAAAATATCCTTCCAGCAACGCCAGGAAAAGCTGCGGCAAACGCTGGGTATAACCGTTCGCAGTGACCATCAGACCATTGTTGGCGTTAGTAGAAAAGCTAATGCCGCCCACTGCCGCCTGGTTGCTGAGCTGATCGAGCGCCATTCCCGCCAGATAATCATTAAGGGCGAACAGTACCTGATTGCGGGCGCTGTCCATCGCCTGCGGATTACGCAATACCACGCTCACGTCAGCTTTTGGCTCGCTGGCGAAATAACGACTCGGCGCATAAACCACGCGCAAATCCGCTTTATCGACAATCAGTTCTGGCCGCACGTAGTTTTTATCATTCTTAACAAGCGTAAAATCATCAGGAATATAGGGGTTTAACTCCGGCAGCGACAACGCAATGCCCTGTGCTTTTTGCTGCCAGTTTTTAAACGTCTGTTCGCTAATCTTATCGACCTGATAAGGCGCATCCACAAAATACGCAATCTTATTATGGGGTTCCTGGGGACTAATGTACCAGATGCGCGCATTCTGCGGCGTCATCATCGCCAGGCGATTTTTGATAGCGGCAGGATCGTAACGATCGGCGATATTCGCCGCATCCAGCGTATGCGCTACCGGGACGCGGATCATAGTGTCCGCCAGCCATTCGACATAGTCCATATCGCGGGTAATCGACGGATAGCGGAAGTCGAGATCCAGCACATGCGCCAGCTCGTCAAAGTAACGTTTATCTATCCCTTTTTCACGTAACGTATTGAGATAGCTAAAGATAGCTGCGACGACTTCATCACGATTGGCCAAACCTTTATCAGTCAGCGTTGCCGAAATGGCAAATACGCCGCTGTTACCATTAACAATCGGATCGGAATCCGCGCTAATACCTTCGACCAGTCCTTGTTTTTGCAGCCAGTCAGAGAGCGTCCCCGGGCTACGATTGCCAATCAGATAAGAGACCAGTTCATCGGTCTTGCTGCGGAACTGCGCGCTATTGTTATCAATACGAAACTCCACGCGCAACACTTTACGCGGTAGCGCCGGCACGTAATGAATAATGATGCCCTTCTGCGCCTCGGTGATGACAGGTACGTTAATTTCCGGTTTTTTAATCTGTTTATTCGGCACGCGACCATAGGTTGCGGCGGCAATACGCGCCAGTTCCGGCAAGGGTTTATTACTGTAAATCACCGCCTTCATCAGATTAGATGAATAGTATTTTTCATGAAAAGCGATCAACGCCTGTTGCACCGGATTGCCCGGCTTATCGCTTAACGTTTCCAGATTGCCGCCAGAAAAGTGCGAGCCTGGATGCGCCGGGTTAATGGTTTCGGCGCTTACCTGCGCCATACGCATACCGTCGCGGGTACGCGCCATCGTCAGCTCGGCATTCACCGCGTTTCGTTCGCGTTCGGCATACTTTTTATCAAGCAATGGCGCGGCAATAGCGTCGGCCAGGCGATCTACGGCGCCTGGAAGCGCGTCGTTTTCAACCTCCAGGTAGAAGGCTGTTCGATAAGGCGCGGTGCTGGCGTTGTGGCTACCGCCATGTCTTTTAAGGTATTCGGCAAGGCTATCCGCCTGCGGATATTTTTTTGACCCCATCAGGCACATATGCTCAAGATAATGAGCAAGCCCCTGATGAGCCTCAGGATCTTCAAGCGATCCAACGGGCACCACTAACGCTGAAAGCGACTTTACAGCCTGCGGATCGGATACCAGCAACACCACCATGTCATTATCAAGACGTATCGCCTGATACTGCCGGGTATCTTTATCGCTTTTACGGATAGTTTCTTGCAGCGGTTGCCAACCGATATCCGCCTGAACTGCAGGCCCCCAGAGGGCGACCAATAACAATAACGCTTTGAACCAGGTGCTGCGGGGCATTCACGGACCTCATCATTAACTTTCATTCCCACTCATCTGTATGGTCACGTAAACCATCGACCTGAGCAGAACGGGATATTATTGTGCTGAACCAGGCAGCATCTTTTTATCAGTCATCAGTCCGTGACGAAGAGCGCATCATAGTCGAAGCCTTTTAATTGCGCGATTTTCATACAATCAACGAGACTGATTAAAACGAAACAGCGGTAACAGGTAATGTCGGGACTGCGCAATGATAGCCTGCAACGTTTCAGATTCCAGCTGACGCCAAAGACGTTGATACCAGATATCTTCGCCTTCGCCGCTCACCATCATGTTGCCTTCATAAGCCAGTAAAAACTTTGTCCTGGCCTTCTGTAAGGTATCATCATCGTCTAACATGACATCATTTTCAGCGTCATAACAGGCTTTTATCCATGCGCCGCCGCTTTCCGGCAGTACCAATAGCGGAGAAGACATGCCTTCCCGGTAGCCTTCAATCAGTTGCGCCAGGTAAGCCATTGCCTGCGCTTTATCAAGTGGCGGAAATCGCCATTCTCCCTCTTTGCGCAAAAACAGACGACTTTCGCCACTCCCGCCGCTGGCACAATAGACAAGGTGTTCCAGCCAAAGTTGCACACCTTGCGCAACGCTGATTAAAGCGGGACGCCAGCGCAATAATCCATCCTCCTGTACCTGCGGTAGCCAGCCGGTTAGCTGAACGCCATTGCAAAGCAGATCCACTTCCAGGCTTTGGCTCGGCTTACGACAGGCGATGACCCGGCTTGCCAGTTGCTGCATCTCCTGGCATTGCGCATCCCAGAATATTTCGCCAAACGCGCCGTAAGGCAACTCTCCCGCAGCCCGGAAACGGCGGAACAAGCGTTCGGCGTCGTCCTCTTCAACCAGCGTATTGAGCAACTGTTGGTTAAGTTGATATCGCGTCAATCCCTCTAATTCAAACGGTTCCGCATCAGGAATCTCACTCTCTTCCGAGCGGAAATTAACCTGAAGCCGCATCTGAAAAAATGCGCGTACCGGATGGGCCCAAAAACGCTGCAGACTTTCCAGAGTCAATGTTTCCGGCATCGTAAAAGAAAGCGGCTGCACAAAGTCAGAATGCGCTTTTCCCGACTGACTCGCCGCGGGCAACCACTCTCTGGCATAACTTTGCTGTTCGCCGGGTTGGTAATTTTGCGCATCAAAAGGCATACGGGTATGCAGACGCGTAATATGCGCTTTGACTCGTGCTTCGCTCTCATCACAGGTCAGCGTTTCGTCGCCCGGCAAATAGTGGCTTTGTCCGATGTAATCCACCAATTCTTGCACCAGTACAGAGGGAAAGCGTTCGCTATTATCCTGGATGGAGCGACCGATGTAGCTGATATACAGCGTCTGCTGCGCCGAGATTAACGCTTCCAGAAACAGGTATCGGTCATCGTCGCGACGGCTACGATCCCCGCGCATGGGTTTTTGGCTCATCAGGTCAAAGCCCAACGGCGCAAGCTGGCGCGGGTATACGCCGTCGTTCATTCCCAGCAGGCAAACGACTCTGAACGGAATGGAACGCATCGGCATCAGCGTACAAATATTGATGGGGCCCGCCAGGAAGCGCTGGCTAATACGTTCCTGATCCAGACGCTGCGCCAGTTCATCCCGCAGTAGCGAAATCGGTACCGCGTCGCCATATTCCGCCGCGACGCCTTCGGCGATAATGGCCTGCCACTGCTGTTCAATCAATGTCATTGCCGCTTCCGTGTCCGCATCGGGCAGGAAGAAATCATTGAGCATGTCGCGACAAACGGGCAACCACTCTTCCAGCGGTCGCTCCTGCGCCAGACCGCGCCGCCAGATATTAAGCTGCATCAGCAGCGAAGCCAGATGCCCGACCAGCTCAGCAATCAGACCGCTGGATTCGTCATAAGGCAGAACCGACTGCCACTCGCCCTGGGCGCTTTCCATGGCATACCCCAGCAGCATACGCGTCAGGCCAAATTGCCATGTATGCTGTCCCGTGGCAGGAAGTTCCAGCTCGCGTACGTTGTCATCGTCAATTCCCCAGCGAATGCCTGACTCATTGACCCACAAGCGCAAATAACGCAGCCCTTCTTCGTTGATCGTAAAGCGGGCAGCCAATACCGGTACGTCTAACAACGCCAGAACATCCTCGGAGACGAAGCGGCTGTCCGGTAACGAAAGTAGGCTGATAAATGCCTGTAACACCGGATGTGACTGACGCGCCCGCCGATCGGAAATGGCATAAGGCAGATAGCGCTCCGTTGGCGCGCTACCAAATACCGCCTGGATAAACGGGCTATAGCTGTCAATATCAGCCACCATAACGATAATGTCGCGCGGCGTTAGTGTCGGATCGGCTTCCAGCATCGCCAGCAGGCGATCGTGCAGTATTTCCACCTCGCGCTGCGGGCTGTGACAAACGTGAAAAGAGAGGCTGTTATCCTCAGGATCGAGCAGACGCTTATTGTCGCTGCGCGAATACTCCTCAAGATTTACGCCCGCCACCGCATGGCTTTCCAGTTCAAGAATATCCGCCTGAATCCGATGCAAAAGATTATCTGGCGTAATATCAACAAACGCATCCAGCTCCTGGCTGTTTTCCAGTTCAGATAGCAGGTAGATATAATCCCGCCCCAGTTTTCCCCATGAGGCCAGTAGCGGATTACCGATATCCTGTTCGCCGTCGCTGTTAAACAAGGCTTCCGGATTCTGGTTTTCACGGAACAACGGTAAATGACGGTCTTCAAAACTGTGACGACGCTGGCGGGCCATGAGTTTTGCCAGCCAGGCTGGGTCTTTAATGTCCCCCCAGTAATACCGACACGGATTAGTAAAAAGGAGATGGATTTCAATATGTTTGCCCAGCGCCTGCAACGCTCTGAGATACACTGGCGGTAACGCGGAAATGCCGCAAATAAAAACGCGGGACGGCAACCCTGGCGGGCAGGCGGTCGCGCTTTCCAGCGTTTGAATAAAGCGTTGGTAGAGATTGGCGCGATGCCAGCGTGGCTGCCCCAGCGCGGCGGTATATTCCACCAATGCTTTCCACAGCAGCGCCTGCCAGTTTTGCGCCTCCCCCAGACCTTCCACGCTTTTTCCTGCTTCCCACTGCGTAAGCCAGTCAGGCCGATAAACCAGATACTGATCGAACAGGTCGGCAGCGCGCGCGGAAAGCTGAAAGAGTTTGCGTTTATCGGTGTCGTCGGTCAGATAATGGCGCAGCAGTACAAACTCATCCTTATCCAGCAACTGTGGCAGCAAGGTCATCAGTTTCCAGCTCATGCTTTGTTTGCTGAAAGCGCTTTCTTTGGGGATATCCGGCAACACGCGGACAAACATCTCCCAGATAAAACTCGCCGGTAACGGAAAAGCGATATTCGCCGCAATACCAAACTTTTGTGAAAGGGTCATCTGCAGCCACTGCGCCATACCCGTGCTTTGAACCAGAATCATTTCTGGTTCAAAGGGATCATCCAGCCGCTCGCGTTCGACGATGAACTCCATCAACGCTTCCAGCACATCCAGACGATTGGAGTGGTAGACCCTTAACATAATTACTCCTGACGATTAACGATTTGGACAATGCAAGCGCGTCATCTGCCCCTGCCTGCCAGAGGGTGAAACCATCGTGACGCTGATGCTGACACATCCCGATTGCGTTGTCTGCATCCGGTTGGCCTTCCAGCCTTCAGCAGGCGAAAATGGATACAGCGCCGTTTGCTGCCACGCCTGCCGCCAGATCTGGAGATACTGGTGTCGTAATGCAAAACTGTGCATTAATACCCGCTGATAGCCTGACAGCGCGGTGACGATCATTACTATTAGAACCATCGCCACTAAAACTTCCGGGAGGCTAAACCCGCGTTGTAAATTCAGGGGATGCGACATAACGCCACCTCTTTTAACGGACAAAAATCGCTCCAGCCGTGGGGAGAAAAGACAATACTTCCCTGAATGACGTTGCCCAAACGCCATAACGTCATGCCGTCATCTTGCGCCGCCATCACCACCTCATCCCCCGATAATCTCCGCAAACAGACTCTTGCCCCTGAAGAGGAATAGCGCCGACATTCCATTTCGGTTACGCCTGACCATAGCTGCCCCCGCCCCCATTCCAGCGCCGACTGTACGAGCGCCTGGCGTTGTATCGCCAGGCTCTGCGTCGTCACGCGGGCGGCATAGCTGGCCTGCTGCTGATTTACGCCTTGCAGTAGCAGACTACCCAGAATCAGTATTAAAAGCGCCAGTATTAGCGAAGAAGCGCCACGTTCCCGATTCACAGATTAAATCCCGTTACGCTGTATTGCGCGTCAATAACCGTCTGAGGCTCGGCTTTGCTGGCGCCGCGCAGATGCAGCATGAGCACTGGCGAGAATCCCGTTATATCCCGTCGCTCAACGGTAAAAGCCGTGATGAGTACCGTATTGGGATCGGTCATTTTTTCCCATCCCTTCCCCTGGCAAGATGTTGCTCCGCGTAATGTTTCCAGAACGTTATCCTTCATACGGAACCCGGTCTGGTCGGCCTCTTTCGCCGGTATGGTATCCCAGACACCGTTATTATTCCCGTCCCACTGAACGATGACGCATTGCCCCTGTTCAGCAAGATGTAACCCTTCGCCAGTACAGTGGCCATGACAGTAACCCGCACGTTGAAGATGCTTCGCTACGGTATAGGTTCGCTGCCAGATTTCATCTTCCAGCGATAACTGTCGCGTGTTGTGCCAGATCTCACGCTGTAGCGCCGGTAAAAATCGTGCGGATCCAAGCAGTAAAATGGAACCTATCGCCATCGCCAGCACAACCTCCAGTAGCGAGAACCCCCGCGTGGTTATTGACACGTGGCGGCCTCGTTACGCTCGCATAGCCTGATTCGCCCCCAGGAGGAGACGACCAGACGCCACTCTCCGGCAGCGTTTTTCAGTACGATGTGCCCTGCCCATGCCGTATTGCGCAAGCCAAAGAAGGCTAACGATGGCGTGATATCGGCAAGGACGACATCACGCCAGTCGGGCGTAAACACAAAGGGGGAAGATGGCGTACACGATGTTTGCGTAGCAACAGAGCTGACAAAGCACCATGAAACGCCTTCGCTGACCACGCGAAGAATGTGATCGCGGTTATGCCAGTGAGCGTCCTCACGAAGTTGCAGCAGATAATCCCGCACCTGACATGCGGTTTGCCACAGGCGCTGTTGCTGCTGCCAACGTTGCCAGCCATAAAGTCCTGTGGCGCTGAGAATGATAATGAGCGACATCGCGACCACCGTTTCAATGAGCGTATAGCCCTGTTGTTTTTTCATGTCGGCAGTATGGCGGGCGGAGAAAAAATAACGAGCGCCAAATACAGATTGTTCGGCGCGTTACGGAAAAAAGTTCATGTTTTGCAGCGCGTTGCAAAATTTCAGGAATCCGCGCCGAAGATTGAGACAAAGGGTAAAAAAAACCGACGCGCGATGACGTCGGTTATGGCAGGATCGTCAGCGCTTAGATAGCGACCGGCGCTTTAATACCGGGGTGCGGATCATAGCCTTCAATTTCGAAATCATCGAACCGGTAGTCAAAAAGCGAATCAGGTTTACGCTTAATGACCAACTTCGGCAGCGCGCGCGGTTCACGGCTTAATTGCAGGTGCGTCTGCTCCATATGGTTGCTGTACAGGTGCGTGTCGCCGCCGGTCCAGACAAAATCGCCGACGTCCAGGTCGCACTGTTGCGCCATCATATGCACCAGTAACGCGTAGCTGGCAATGTTGAACGGCAGACCGAGGAACACATCGCAGGAGCGCTGATAAAGCTGACAGGAGAGTTTTCCATCTGCGACATAAAACTGGAAAAAGGCGTGACACGGCGCCAGCGCCATCTTATCCAGCTCGCCGACGTTCCACGCAGAAACGATAATACGACGAGAGTCCGGGTCGTTTTTAAGCTGGCTTAAGACCGTGGCGATCTGATCGATATGGCGGCCATCCGGTGTTGGCCATGCACGCCACTGCTTACCATAAACCGGGCCTAAATCGCCGTTCTCATCGGCCCATTCGTCCCAGATGGTGACATTATTTTCGTGCAGGTAAGCGATGTTGGTATCGCCCTGCAAAAACCATAGCAGTTCGTGAATAATTGAACGTAAATGGCAGCGTTTTGTCGTCACCAGCGGAAAGCCTTCCTGCAGGTTAAAACGCATCTGATGGCCAAAAATGGAAAGCGTGCCGGTGCCGGTACGGTCGTTTTTCTGTGTGCCTTCATCCAGCACTTTTTGCATCAGTTCTAAATACTGTTTCATGGTTCCTCAGGAAACGTGTTGCTGCGGGCGGCGGCGATATGCCCAAACCATCATGATCGCGCCAGCGATAATCATCGGGATAGAGAGAATCTGCCCCATGCTGATGTACTGTACCCACGCGCCGGTAAATTGCGCGTCCGGCTGGCGGAAGAATTCAACAATGATACGAAACGCGCCATAGCCAATCAGGAATAATCCGGAGACTGCGCCCATCGGACGCGGTTTGCGAATAAAGAGATTAAGGATGATAAACAGCACCACGCCTTCTAATGCCAGCTCATACAACTGGGAAGGGTGGCGCGGCAATACGCCGTAGGTATCAAAAATAGGCTGCCATTGCGGATGTGACGGCAGCAGCGCAATATCTTCCGCGCGTGAGCCAGGAAAGAGCATGGCAAACCGGAAGTTAGGATCGACGCGCCCCCACAATTCACCGTTGATAAAGTTGCCCAGACGCCCGGCGCCCAGGCCGAACGGAATTAACGGCGCAATAAAATCAGACACCTGAAAGAACGAGCGCTTCGTGCGCCTGGCGAAAATAATCATCACCAGTATCACGCCGATAAGCCCGCCGTGGAAGGACATGCCGCCGTCCCAGACACGGAATAAATAGAGCGGGTTATCCAGAAACAGAGGGAAGTTATAAAACAGGACATAGCCAATTCGCCCCCCCAGGAAGACCCCCAGGAAACCTGCATAGAGTAAATTTTCAACTTCGTTTTTGGTCCAACCGCTTCCCGGACGGTTAGCGCGACGCACCGCCAACCACATCGCGAAAACGAACCCCACCAGATACATCAAGCCATACCAGTGAAGCGCGACGGGCCCAATTGAGAAAATGACCGGATCAAAGTCCGGAAAATGCAGATAGCTACTGGTCATCTGTCACCACAATTTCTTGTTATTTCGCTGAAGAGATAGCGATTGATAAGCGCGCCTGCGCGTTGCAGACGCTCCAAAGGTGCGAATAATAGCACAAGGGTTAAAAGCGAGATGCCGATTACCGTTAAAAGATATGTATACGCATTGTCTTTCATCTTGCAGGCGTGTTGTCTGCGCCGTGAATCCACAGTCACTCTCTTTTCCCGCTCCAGTCGTTACAACCCTCCGCGAATCAATCCCCCCATCCCGCGGCGCTCCATAAACGCCGCCACCTGATGACGCACCTCGGTCGCCATCTGCGCCTCAAGGCTGCGTCTGGCAAGGGTTTGCGCGTCTTCAAAATCGATATGCCGCAGCAGATATTTCACACGCGCTACCGAACGGCCATTCATCGAAAGATGGCGATATCCCAGACCGATAAGAATCGCCACGCACATCGGATCGCCCGCCATCTCGCCGCACAAGCGAAGATCGAGACCATGTTTTTCGGCTTCCTGTGCAATCATGGACAGCGCGCGCAGCATAGCCGGATGCAGACTGTCATAAATACTGGCCACGCGAGTGTTGTTGCGATCTACCGCCAGGATATATTGTGTTAAATCGTTGGTACCGACCGAGATAAAGTCGATCCGGTTAGCCAGATGCGGCAGCATAAATACCATTGACGGTACTTCCAGCATAATGCCGATACGCGGTTTCGGGATCGCATAGCCGATCATCTCCTCGACCTCGCGCCCGGCGCGTTCGATCAGACGCCGCGCTTCATCGACTTCATCAATACTGGTGACCATCGGCAACAAAATACTGAGGTTGCCAGTCGCCGCATTGGCACGCAGCATCGCGCGGACCTGGATCAAAAATATCTCCGGCTGATCCAGCGTAATGCGGATCCCGCGCCAGCCCAGACACGGGTTCTCCTCGCTGATCGGCATATAGGGCAGTTGCTTATCCGCTCCCACATCCAGGGTCCGCAGCGTCACCGGTTTATCGTTAA
This sequence comes from Salmonella sp. JXY0409-18, assembly GCF_020268625.1. Taxonomy (NCBI): domain Bacteria; kingdom Pseudomonadati; phylum Pseudomonadota; class Gammaproteobacteria; order Enterobacterales; family Enterobacteriaceae; genus Salmonella; species Salmonella sp. JXY0409-18. The sequence continues at coordinate 860,393 of NZ_CP084216.1, read as the reverse complement.
ACATTTGCAGCATCCCTTGATACTGCGCCACCTGCTCTTCTTCCGAGGGAAACCCGCTTTGCAGCATAAAGGGAATTTCAGTACGGTACAGGCCGATACCGTCGATCCGACTGCCTAACTTTTCCTCATGCTCGGGACTGAGCCCGGCATTCAGCATCACTTTGACTCGCTCGCCGCTTTTCAGTTGGGCGGGAAGATTGACGTCGTCCTCCGCCAGACGACTGAGTTCTATCTCTTCACTAATGAGCCGCTGATATTCCTGAATAAGCACGGGTTCAGGATCGACCAGTAATTCACCGCGATAGCCATCCACCACCAACGTACGGCGATGTAGCACCGAAGGTTGGATATCCGCGCCCATGACGGTCGGGATACCGAGCGCGCGCACCATAATCGCCGCATGCGAGTTTGCCGCGCCGTCGCGCACTACAACGCCCGCCAGCCTGTCCTGCGGCAGCTCCGCCAGGGTGGTCGCCGACAGCTCATCCGCGACCAGAATAAAACGTTCCGGCCAAGCGTTTGGCCCCTGAACTGAATCATCAAGGTGGAATAACAGCCGCTGCCCCAGCGTGCGTAAGTCTCCCGCACGTTCTTTGAGGTAGTTATCGGTTAGCGCCGCAAATTGCTCGGCAAATTTTTCGATGATTTTTTTAACGGCCCACTCCGCAACAGCGCCTTTGTCGACCTCGGCGAAGAGTTCGCGACGCAGTCTGGCATCTGAAAGCAGGTGTGAGTACAGATCGAAAATGGCCGCCGTCTCTTTTTGCGCGCCGGCGGCAAAGCGTTTGCTGTATCGTCGGAATTCGTTCGCCGCCTCTTCCAGCGCGCCGGTCAGTCGTTCGCGTTCAAGAGAGGTATCCAGCGTAGACGCTTCGTAAACCTGTTCCATCAGCGGCATGGTCGCGTCTTGCCAGCCCGTTGCGATAGCCACGCCCGGCGCCGCAGGAAGCGCGCGGATTCGCGTCTGCCGGTATTGCCCGAACAGCGCTGTGACCTGCGACTGTGACAGGATAGCCGCCATCTGCGTAGCGAGCGTGACGAGGAAAGACTCTTCGCTTTCATCGTACTGGCGCAATTCGCGCTGCTGTACGACCAGCACGCCGAGAAGTTGGCGACGCTGAATGATCGGCACGCCGAGAAACGCGCGAAAACGTTCCTCTTTTACCGAAGGAATGTATTTAAAGCTGGGATGTTTTTGCGCATCGGCAAGGTTAATGGGTTCCGCCAGCCTGCCCACCAGACCGACGATCCCCTCATCAAACGCAAGCGCAACGGTTCGACCACGCGGTTTTTTCAACCCCCGCGTCGCCATCAGGTAATAACAGCGTCGGTCATGATCGGCCAGGTAAACCGAGCAAACCTCTGTATCCATCGCAAGACAGATATCCGTGACCAGAATATTCAGCGCCTCGTTCAGACGCGGCGCACTGGCCACTTTTTCGACTATTTCGCGCAGGCGAGTGAGCATAATTTGCGTGGCTTAACCTCTTTTACGTCGATAAGCAGGCGCGCTTTGTAGCTTAGGGGGATTATCCTGAAGCGCCATGACAACACTTGCAAACTCTTTCATTACCCTGCGGTAGACATCGCGTTTAAATGACACCACTTGTCGAACCGGATACCAGTAACTTACCCAGCGCCAGCCGTCAAACTCCGGCGTACTGCTGGTTTGCATATTGATTTCGGCGTCGGCGCTCATTAACTGCAAAAGAAACCACTTTTGTTTCTGGCCGATACATACCGGCTTTGTGTCCCAACGCACCAAACGTTTTGGTAACTTGTAACGCAACCAGTTGCGAGTAGAAGCAAGGATCCGCACATCTTTACGGCTTAACCCAACTTCTTCAAACAGTTCCCGGTACATCGCCTGTTCTGCCGACTCCCCTGGATTTATCCCGCCCTGCGGGAACTGCCAGGAGTGCTGACCAAATCGCCGGGCCCACATCACCTGCCCCTGACGATTACAAATTACGATACCTACATTTGGGCGGTAGCCATCGTCATCAATCACCGGACTACCTCAACATAAACCTTATATATGAACGATTGTTTCATACTCCAGTGAGGCGGTAAACCACTCTGTAATAGTGACACAGCCTAATAACAATTGAATAACTCACAGTAAATAGCCGAGTTATAAACAGATGATGACGCCCTTGCGCCATTTTATTCACCTTTTCTGTGGATATAGTTGTGAAGAAGTATGGAATTACCACGGGAAAACCCAGAACAGTCTGAATTCCTCATACTGGAGGCAGTAAAAATAGTTCCTTATATTCATTGTGTTATAGACAAATCTTACATGCCACCTTCATAAAGCGTGACCAGCATCACATCTAAGATCCTTATGCTGATGAAAGATCAACCAGCGTCGGTTTTATCCACAGATTGTGCCAATAACTTACGCACTATTTGTCTGAATTTTCGATTTTCGTCGCACGTCAAGGCTGTAAATGGAAACAGTAGTGGTGGTTTTACACAGTTATCCCAACTTTCTGTGGATAACATAGTGTAAGATCCTGTTTATTGTCAGTGACCAGAATTGGAAAACCCGCTTCAGCGTTGCGCAACACGAAGAAACAACACAAAAAAGGCAATAAAAATCAGTCTATTGAATATAAGACACAGAAAAAGATAAACTCTGCCCATACGGTATAAAATCACTGCTCACTTTTTGACCTAAGGTAATTGTCATGTCCGCTCTTTGTCCGCTACTGACTCCGCCTGCTTCGGAAGCATTGCTGTTAGCCCAGGCGCGGCAGCTTTCCGGCTATACGTTAGGCGAGCTGGCGGCGATGGCCGGCATTACCACGCCTAAAGATTTGAAGCGAGACAAAGGCTGGATCGGCGTCTTGCTGGAGATCTGGCTCGGCGCCAGCGCCGGGAGCAAGCCGGAGCAGGATTTCGCCGCGTTAGGCGTAGAACTGAAAACCATCCCGGTGGATAGTCTGGGTCGTCCTCTGGAAACAACCTTTGTTTGCGTGGCGCCGTTAACCGGTAACAGCGGCGTGACCTGGGAGACAAGTCACGTACGGCATAAATTGAAGCGCGTGCTATGGGTACCGGTCGAAGGCGATCGCAGCATACCGTTAGCCGAACGCCGCGTAGGTTCGCCGCTACTCTGGAGTCCGAGTGAAGAAGAGGACAGGCAGCTACGCCTCGACTGGGAAGAGCTGATGGACATGATAGTGCTGGGCCAGGTGGAACGCATTACCGCCCGCCATGGCGAAGTCTTGCAACTGCGACCCAAAGCCGCCAATGCCAGGGCGCTCACCGAGGCTATCGGCGCGCGCGGGGAACCTATTTTGACGCTACCGCGTGGATTTTATCTGAAAAAAAATTTTACGCAGGCGCTGCTGGCTCGCCATTTTTTATTGCAGAATCCGTAACGTCCATTACACGCAAATGCGCCTCCGCTATGGCTACGCATCGGGCCGATGCCGGATAAACGTAAGCGTATTGTCGCCGCTATTTTACACCGTTCCTGGTTGCGCAAATTCAGCCTGGGCTTTCGCCCGTCACTCGACGGGCCTATAATTACCGCTTCTTTTTTTGGCAGGACTTTGTTCGATGTTATTTGCATGGATAACCGATCCTAATGCCTGGCTGGCGCTCGGTACGCTGACGCTGCTGGAGATTGTACTTGGGATCGACAACATTATTTTTCTTTCTCTGGTGGTAGCAAAACTTCCTACGGCGCAACGAAACCACGCACGGCGGCTTGGGTTGGCGGCGGCGATGGTTATGCGCCTGGCGCTGCTGGCGTCAATCGCCTGGGTCACTCGTCTGACTAATCCGCTGTTTGAGCTTTTCGGCGAAGCGATTTCCGCTCGCGATCTCATTCTGTTACTGGGCGGGTTATTTTTAATCTGGAAAGCCAGCAAGGAGATCCATGAGTCCATCGAAGGCGAAGAAGAAGGGTTAAAAACCCGGGTTTCTTCTTTCCTGGGCGCAATAGTGCAGATTATGCTGCTGGATATTATTTTCAGCCTTGATTCAGTTATCACAGCGGTTGGCCTCTCCGATCATCTGTTTATTATGATGGCGGCAGTCGTTATTGCCGTGGGCGTCATGATGTTTGCGGCACGGCCCATCGGCGAGTTTGTCGATCGTCATCCGTCGGTAAAAATGCTGGCGCTCTCCTTTCTGATCCTGGTTGGCTTTACCCTGATTCTGGAAAGTTTCGACGTTCACGTTCCGAAAGGGTATATCTATTTCGCCATGTTCTTCTCTATCGCAGTAGAGAGCCTGAACCTGTTGCGTAATAAAAAGAATCCGCTGTAATCCTGTCTCGCTCCCCCGCCGGGGAGCGAATACTCACTTTATTTCCTTTCTTCTCACAGATTAAGATTTTGCTGCTTCCGACATGCAGAGCTGCGCGTTATTACTAGACTATTATCAGACATATGATTAACAGACTATTATCAGATGCAGGCTATGTGAGGACAAACGGATGAAAAAGTGGGCAGTTGTAATTTCCGCAGTAGGGTTGGCTTTTGCGGTATCCGGATGCAGCAGCGATTATGTAATGGCGACGAAAGATGGTCGTATGATCCTGACCGATGGAAAACCACAAGTTGACGATGATACCGGTCTGGTCAGCTATACCGATGCACAGGGAAACGAGATGCAAATCAACCGTGACGAAGTGTCTCAAATCATCGAACGTTAAGCGGTGGCCTGTGATCGAGGTCAGCGTTCTGCAAACCTTCAGGCTGCGTCCTGTAACGGTGCGTGGCGACCACGCCCGGTAACAATTACGCCGCGCAGCCTGCAATTTTACTTTCCCTTTTGCCTTCCCTCTGCCATTTTTATTGTCCTTTGTCGGGAATTTCTGACTTCATAATAAAAAGGAAACGGCTATGCACTATCACCGTATACCCCACAGCTCGCTCGAAGTAAGTACGCTAGGGCTGGGCACAATGACATTTGGTGAACAAAACAGCGAAGCCGACGCTCACGCACAGCTCGACTATGCCATCGCAAATGGCATTAACCTTATCGACGCCGCCGAGATGTATCCGGTACCGCCGCGCCCGGAAACACAAGGGCTGACGGAATCCTATATCGGTAACTGGCTCGCCAAACGCGGCAACCGTGAAAAACTGATCATCGCCAGCAAAGTTAGCGGACCGGCACGTAATAATGATCAAGGCATCCGGCCTCATCAGGCGCTGGATCGTAAAAATATTCGCGAAGCGCTACACGACAGTTTGACCCGGTTGCAGACCGACTATCTGGATTTGTATCAGGTGCACTGGCCGCAGCGCCCCACTAACTGCTTCGGTAAACTCGGCTATAACTGGACGGACTCCACGCCAGTAGTAAGTCTGCTGGAGACGTTAGACGCGCTAAGTGAGTTTCAGCGAGCGGGTAAGATTCGTTATATTGGCGTTTCAAATGAGACAGCGTTTGGCGTTATGCGCTATCTGCATCTGGCGGAAAAACATGACCTGCCGCGTATTGTCACTATCCAGAACCCCTATAGCCTGTTAAACCGCAGCTACGAGGTCGGGCTGGCGGAAGTCAGCCAGTATGAAGGTGTTGAATTGCTCGCCTACTCCTGTCTGGCGTTTGGCACATTAACCGGTAAATACCTGAACGGGGCCAAACCCGCAGGCGCGCGGAATACCTTGTTCAGCCGCTTCACACGTTACAGCGGCGAACAGGCGCAAAAAGCCGTTGCCGCCTACGTCGATATCGCGAAGCGTCACAATCTTGATCCGGCGCAGATGGCGCTGGCCTTTGTTCGCCGCCAGCCGTTTGTCGCCAGTACGTTACTGGGCGCAACCACGATGGCGCAGCTCAAGACGAATGTGGAAAGTCTGCATCTGACGTTAAGCGAAGAGGTCCTGGCGGAGATTGAGGCGGCGCATCAGGTTTATACCTACCCGGCGCCGTGATAGTCAGTGCCCGGTGGCGCTACGCTTCCGGGCTTACAGAGACAATGTAAGCCGGATAACGCGCACTCGCCGCCCGGCATATTCACTCAGTATGATGCCTGCCGGCGCTGCCAGATCCACAGCGCCGCGATCGCCAGCGCGAACAGCACGCCAAAGCCGATACCTATCGCCACAGCCGGAACGCCAACCAGCACCGCCAGCGAGTACAGTCCCAGCATTAATAGCATGGCGCTATTCTCGCCCAGATTTTGTACGGCAATGGCATTCCCGGCGCCAACGCTCTTCTTACCGCGCTCCTGGAGCAAAGCGTTAAGCGGCACCACAAAAAAGCCGCCCAGCATACCTATCAACAGCAACAAGGCATAAGCAGGCAGCAATGCGTGCTGTAATGAGAAGATCGCAACCACAACGCCAATCAAAATCCCGGCGGGCATACAGCGCGATACGGTCTCCAGCGTCACCAGTTTTGCCGCCGCGCCCGCGCCGACCACAATGCCTACCGCCACCATGGCGTTCAGGTAAGTCGGCGTGGCGTTATCCGTAATACCCAGCGCCACCGGCACCCACAGCACCAGCAGAAAACGCAGCGTCACGCCTGCGCCCCAGAATAGCCCGGTCCCCACCAGCGAAAAACGCGTTTCACCGTTACGCCAAAGGACAACGCAAGCGCAGAAGAAGCTACGCGTCATCGCCGACAACCGCCAGGATTGTCCTGGACGCGCCGCCACAAGCTTCGGGATAAACAGGTTCGCCGCCACTGCGCCAGCGTAGGCCAACGCGCAGGCAACCAGCGCGGCGATGACATGCCAGTCGGCCAATACGCCGCCCGCGACGGAACCGAGCAAAATCGCCGCAATCGTAGAGGCTTCCATCAGGCCATTGGCTTTCACCAGCTTATCGCCCGTCGTCAGTTCGCCCAGAATACCGTATTTCGCCGGAGAATAAGCCGCCGCGCCAATCCCGACCAACGTATAACCGACAAAAGGATTTATGCCGAGGCAGACACCTGCCGCTCCCGCCAGTTTAAGACCATTGGCGACCATCATCACCCGGCCTTTGGCAAAGCTGTCCGCTATCTGGCCGACAAACGGCGCAAAAAGAATGTAAGCGCCCACAAACACCATTTGCAAAACAGGCTGGCTCCAGTCCGGGTAAAACTGAGCTTTCAGCAGTGCCAGCGTCGCGAACAGCAGCGCATTATCGCCAAAAGCCGAGAGAAACTGCGCGACAATCACCGACAGCATCCCTTTCGACCAGATGGAAGTGTTAGTACGTACTGACTCACTCATGATGTTGTTCCGGCGCATCCACCCAACTTTTCAGCGTCACAAAATCGGGTTTCCCGCTGCCAAGCAAGGGAAGCTGTTTCAGATAACGAATATCACGCGGGACGGCAAGTTCCGGAATACCGTGTTCACGGGCATAGTGCTGTAACTTTTCTCGGGTGAGTTCGCTGTCAGTCGTAAACAGTACCAGCGCTTCACCTTTGCTGGCATCGCTTTTAATGGCGGTAGCGTGCATTTTGTCCGCCGAAACGCCAAGCGCCAGTTGCTCGACCATCTCCAGCGAGACCATTTCGCCAGCAATTTTCGCAAAGCGTTTCGCGCGCCCCTGAATCTGCACAAAACCATTTTCATCGAAGCGTACAATATCGCCCGTGTCGTACCACCCGCGCTCGGTTTCGCCTCTGGCGTTTTCCGCTGACGGCACCTCCAGCACGCCCGGTTTTTCCACGCGCAGATAGCCATTCATGATATTCGGCCCTTTCAGCTGTAGCCGACCGCCGTTTTCAATACCGGGCACCGCCAGCAGACGCGCGTCCATGCCAGGCAGAATGCGGCCAACAGTGCCCGGCTTAGCCGCCATCGGCACGTTAATCGAGACTACTGGCGCGCATTCCGTTACCCCGTAGCCCTCAAGAATGCGCAGACCGAATTTATCCTGCCACAGTTGTTTGGTGCTCTCCTGAAGTTTTTCCGCACCGGCCACCACATAGCGCAGGCGATAAAAATCATACGGATTGGCAAAGCGCGCATAGTTGCCGAGGAAGGTTGACGTACCAAACAACACGGTACAGTTACGGTCATAGACCAGTTCCGGCACAATGCGGTAGTGCAGCGGACTTGGATAAAGAAACACTTCCGCGCCGGTCAACAACGGCGTAAACAGGCCCACCGTCAAACCGAACGAGTGAAAGAGCGGCAGCGCCGACATAAAACGGTCATTGGCGGTGAAATCCGCAATCGTTTTTATCTGCTCGACGTTCGCCAGAATGCTTTTATGGCTGTGCACCACCCCTTTCGGGTGCCCTTCCGAGCCGGAGGTAAAAAGAATGATCGCCGCGTCTTCCGGCTGCTGTTTTACCTGTGCCAGTCGCGGCGCCAGGAGGTGGGCAAAAATCCACAGCTTGTCGGCGGGTGTGACGTCCGCTTTTAAATCTTCCAGGTAAACCCAGCGAACCTGCGTTAGCTGTTCCGGCAGGTGCCATAATTTACCTTTATCGAGGAACTGGCGGGAGGTAAAAATCGTTTTAATTTCCGCCGCGGTAATCGCGCTGGTCAGCCCTTTTACCCCCGCTGTGTAGTTCATCATGGCCGGAATGCGGCGACGAGAAACCGCGCCGAAAATCACCGCCGCGCTGATGGCGGCATTCGGCAGCATTAAACCGATTTTCTCGCCCTCAACGCTGTACTTTTCCAGAATCCGGCCAACAAAAAGCGTCTTGGTCAGTAACTTACGATACGTATCCGGCGTAAAGTTAATGTCCTCAATACAGTTTTTACCTGCGCCGTAACGATATTGCGCCGCCAGCAACGATTCGTATAACGTCTCGCGCGGGCGCACCGCCATACGCGCTTCCATCATGATCTGGTGCAGCATCTCACCCGCTATCTTACGTCTGTCGCGCGCGCGCGGCGCTTCCGGCATCGGTATTTGCGTCGGCGGTAAAATATGAAGCTGAATGCGGGGGAATAAGCGCCGTTTAACCAGACCTTTAAGGCGACTGAAAGGCGTAAGCTCCGCGCCGTCAATACGGAGCGGAATGACGGTTGCGCCCGATTTTGCCGCCACAAAGCCTGCGCCGTCATAAATTTTCATCAGCGAGCCGGTCACGGAAATCCGCCCTTCCGGGAAAATCACCACTGGACGCCCCTGCTCCACCAGACGCACCAGGTGTTTAATGGACATGGGTTTAGTGGGATCGAGCGGCACAAAATCGATCAGCGGCGTTAACCAGCGCATATACCATTGCTGGCTGATGGAGGTATATACCGCAAAGACAGGCCGTACCGGCAAAAACAGCGCCAGTAGCATACCATCGATAAATGAAACGTGATTGGGGGTAATTAAGACCCGGTTCCCCTGTAGCGCCCGGACATCGCCAGTGACGCGCACACGATAAAGCACGCGAAACAGGTTACGGAAAAATCCAAACAGCATTTCAACTCCCTTTGGCCGACAATTCGCTAAAACATGAATTGTGGCAGATTACACGAGTTGCGTAACAGGAGCGATAGCAAAATAGGTTCGAAAAAAAACCTGCGCATCCGCGCAGGTTGGTGCAAGAGACAGGTACGAAGAGCGTACCGAATAATCTCACCAATCAATACCTCTGGGATCTTGATTGTGGGCTTCGCGCGTCTGCATCGCCAGTCCGAAAACGCAAAGGAATAAACGGAAATGCAACGAGTTGTGTAAATTATCCGTTACTGTTACAGGTTCAGGCGAAACAAAAAAAAACCTGCGCATCTCTACGCAGGTTGGTGTAATTCGTGTGATCAACAATGACGTTGATTCCACCTATCAATACCTCTGGGATCACCACTCTATCAACCTGACTCGCTGGCCTGCCAGCAGACAATCGCAACAGCGCTTCGCAAACTGTAACGAAAGATTTGTATTGTCACTTTACAGACGCATTTCTCCCGTGCAGGTCACATTTGCCCGACACGGCGGGGCAAGAGGCTTGAACAGACGTTCATTTTCCGTAAAACTGGCGTAATGTAAGCGTTTACCCACTATAGGTATTATCATGGCGACCATAAAAGATGTAGCCCGACTGGCCGGTGTTTCAGTCGCCACCGTTTCTCGCGTTATTAACGATTCGCCAAAAGCCAGCGAAGCGTCCCGGCTGGCGGTGACCAGCGCAATGGAGTCCCTGAGCTATCACCCTAACGCCAACGCGCGCGCGCTGGCACAGCAGGCAACGGAAACCCTCGGTCTGGTGGTCGGCGACGTTTCCGATCCTTTTTTCGGCGCGATGGTGAAAGCCGTTGAACAGGTGGCGTATCACACCGGAAATTTTTTACTGATTGGCAACGGGTATCATAACGAACAAAAAGAGCGTCAGGCTATTGAACAGTTGATTCGTCATCGTTGCGCAGCGTTAGTGGTACACGCCAAAATGATTCCGGATGCGGACCTGGCCTCATTAATGAAGCAAATCCCCGGCATGGTGCTGATTAACCGCATTTTACCGGGGTTAGAACACCGCTGTGTCGCGCTGGATGACCGTTACGGGGCATGGCTGGCGACCCGACATCTGATCCAGCAAGGTCATACGCGTATTGGGTATATCTGTTCCAACCACACCATCTCTGATGCCGAAGATCGCCTGAGGGGCTATTACGATGCGCTGGCGGAAAGCCATATTCCGGCTAACGATCGGCTGGTGACGTTCGGCGAACCGGATGAAAGCGGCGGCGAGCAGGCGATGACTGAATTATTAGGCCGCGGCAGAAATTTTACCGCGGTGGCCTGCTATAACGACTCGATGGCGGCTGGCGCGATGGGAGTATTAAATGATAATGGCGTGGGGGTGCCGGGCGAAGTATCGCTCATCGGTTTTGATGATGTACTGGTCTCACGCTATGTGCGTCCCCGACTGACCACCATTCGGTATCCGATCGTCACCATGGCGACACAGGCGGCGGAGCTGGCGTTAGCGTTGGCGGGGAAATGCCCTACGCCAGAAGTAACTCATGTATTTAGTCCGACACTGGTACGCCGACATTCGGTATCCACGCCGACGGATACCGGACACCTGTCGACAACCGATTAATCAGGGTAGCATGATGGCGACAATGCTGGATGTTTCCCGCCATGCGGGCGTATCAAAGGCCACCGTCTCACGAGTGCTGAATGGGACGGGGCAGGTAAAAGAAAGCACGCGCCAGAAAGTGTTTACGGCGATGCAGGCTCTGGACTATCGCCCCAACCTGCTGGCACGCTCGCTGGCGAATCGCACCAGCAACAGCATCGGTCTGGTCGTCTCTACGTTTGACGGCTTCTATTTTGGCAGTTTGTTGCGCCGGGCGTCGCGCCAGGCGGAGTTTCATAACAAGCAGTTGATCGTCACCGATGGTCACGATACGCCGGAACGAGAGCAGAAAGCCGTACAAATGTTGGCCGACAGACAGTGCGACGCTATTATTCTTTACACTCGCTATATGGATGAGCCGGCGATTTTGTCGTTGATTGACGCCACGGAAATGCCGCTGGTGATTATTAATCGCAACGTCACTCAGGCCCGCGATCGCGCTATTTTCTTCGAGCAGGAGACGGCGGCATTCCAGGCGGTGGAATATCTGATTACGCAGGGCCATCGCGATATCGCCTGTATTACGCTGCCTGTTCATACTCCCACCGGCACATCACGCGTAGCGGGTTATCGCAAGGCGCTGGAAAAATATGGCATTCCCTGGCAACCGGCAAAAGTGAAATACGGCGATTACACGCTGACGCGCGGCTATGACGCCTGCCGGGAATTACTGGAGGAAGGCGTCACGTTTAGCGCGCTATTCGCCTGTAATGATGACACGGCGCTGGGCGCGGCAAAAGCGCTGCGCCAGGCCGGATTACGCATCCCGCAGGATGTGTCGCTGTTTGGTTTTGACGATGCGCCGGGCGCAACCTGGCTTGAACCGGGGCTTTCAACAGTCTATTTACCCATCGAGGATATGATAGCCACCGCAATCGATCAGGCCGTTCGTCTGGCGAACAGCGAGCCGGTCGCCCCGATCCCGCCCTTTACCGGCACGCTGATTCTGCGCGAGTCCGTCGCCGCAGGCCCGTTTTTTCAACGTCCGGCCTAATGATGCGCTTCAGAGCATCTCCAGCGCTAACAGCTCTTCAATGGTCTGACGACGGCGGATCAGCCGCGCCTGTCCATTGTCAAACAGCACTTCCGGCAGGAGCGGGCGGCTATTGTAATTCGATGACATAGACGCGCCGTACGCGCCGGTATCGTGCAATACGAGGTAATCGCCGGGGATGACCGCAGGTAAGGCGCATGTTTCAACCATTCCCCCTTCCTGCTGCGTAAAAACATCGCCTGATTCGCATAGCGGCCCGGCGACCACCGTCTCGACCCACGGGCCATTTTCAAGCGCGCGACCATCCGCCGCCAGCGCCGAAATACGGTGATAGCTACCGTACATCGCCGGGCGCATCAGATCGTTAAAACCCGCATCTACCAGCACGAAATGGCGGCTTCCCATCTGTTTTACGCTACGCACCTGCGTTACCAGCACGCCTGATTGCGCCACCAGAAAACGTCCGGGTTCGATCTCAAGTTTGACCGCATGTCCCAGATGGCGGGCGATTTGCTCGCGCGCCGCGTTCCACAGGCCATAGTAATGACGCGTATCAACGGGCTCTTCTCCCTCACGATAAGGTATCGAGAGTCCGCCGCCTGCCGAAATCGCCTCCACATCCTGACCACATTCCAGCACCTGGCGTACCATCGCGCCGCAAACCTGCTCCAGATGGCCATAATCGACGCCGGAACCAATGTGCATATGGATACCGACAAGTTTCAGTCGGTATTTCTGCATTACCGCCAGCGCCGCCGGAAGATCGCTATGCCAGATGCCGTGTTTGCTGTTTTCGCCCCCGGTGTTGGTTTTCTGGCTGTGGCCGTGACCAAAGCCAGGATTCACGCGCAACCAGACGCGATGCCCAGGCGAAACCTGACCAAGCTGCGTCAGCATATCTACCGAGCCGGCATTGACCGGAATATGCAGTTCACTGACGCGCGCCAGCGTGGCGGCATCAATCACATCGGCGGTAAAAACGATATCATCAGGGCACGTTTGCGGATCGTAGCCCGCCGCCAGCGCACGTTCGATCTCCCCCAATGAAACAGAATCCACCTTGACGCCCTGCGCGCGCATTAAGCGCAGGATATGAATGTTCGAACAGGCTTTTTGCGCAAAACGCACGACGTCAAACTGCTGCAGGGCGGCTATCTGACGGCGAATAATGTGCGCGTCATAGACCCAGACCGGACAGCCGAATTCAGCAGGCAATCTGAGCAAATTTTCAGCGTTAAGGTCAGTTTCAGCGTGATAATGCGGCAATGACATAACAAACTCCGGAACAGGCTTTTTAACGATTACGCCATACCTTAGAAAGAATAAAAAATATCGTTTTATTGTCAGTCTATGCAAAAATGATATGGGATAAATGATTCAGGGAAACGTATGGCTGCCGTTAATTTACGTCACATTGAAATTTTTCATGCCGTAATGACCGCCGGAAATCTCACCGAAGCGGCGCGGCTGCTGCATACCTCGCAGCCTACCGTCAGTCGCGAGCTGGCGCGTTTTGAGAAAGTGCTGGGATTAACGCTGTTTGAGCGCACACGCGGGCGCTTACATCCGACGGTGCAAGGGCTACGCCTGTTCGAAGAGGTACAACGCTCCTGGTATGGGTTGGATCGTATCGTCAGCGCGGCGGAAAGTCTGCGCGAGTTCCGTCAGGGCGAACTCTCTATCGCCTGCCTGCCGGTCTTTTCACAATCCTTTTTGCCGCCGCTACTACCGCCTTTTCTGGCGCGTTATCCGGATGTCAGCCTGAATATTGTGCCGCAGGAGTCGCCGTTGCTGGAAGAGTGGCTCTCCGCTCAGCGCCACGATTTAGGGCTGACGGAGACGCTTCATGCCCCGGCAGGAACAACCCGTACCGAGTTACTAACGCTAAATGAAGTGTGCGTACTGCCCTGCGACCATCCGCTTACCGCCAAAACGGTACTGACGCCAGACGATTTTCAGGGGGAAAACTTTATCAGCCTCTCCCGCCTGGACAGCTATCGACAGTTGTTGGATACGTTATTTGCCGAACATCAGGTGAAGCGCAGAATGGTGGTGGAAACGCATAGCGCGGCCTCCGTCTGCGCGATGGTGCGCGCCGGAGCGGGCGTTTCGATCGTTAACCCGCTGACCGCGCTGGACTATGCCGCCAGCAGCGTCACCGTTCGCCGCTTCAGCATTGACGTGCCCTTTACCGTCAGCCTGATTCGCCCGCTACACCGCCCCGCCTCCGCGCTGGTTGACGCCTTCAGTAAGCATTTACAAACGCATCTTTCGCGCCTGGTCGAACCGCTGGAGGTTATTCTGGGGCCGATGACGAAAGCATAAAGCTCACGGCATCTGCGGCATGAATTGCCGTGGTATCGAAAACCGGTAGCGCGCTTTGCGTCTGGGGAACAAGCAAACCTATTTCAGTGCAGCCAAAAATAACGCCCTGCGCGCCTTGCGCAGCCAGTTGTTCGATAACCTGTAAATAATAGTGGCGCGACGCGTCAGTGAATGTCCCCTGGCAGAGCTCGTCAAAAATGACCTGATTGATACGCGCCCGATCGTCCGCCTCCGGCACGATGGTCTCAATCGCAAATTGCTGTTCCAGCCGCCCGCGATAAAAATCCTGCTCCATCGTATAGCGAGTCCCTAATAGCGCCACGCGATGCAACCCCTGACGGGCGATAGCTCGCCCGGTAGCATCCGCGATGTGTAGGAAAGGCAGAGAACAACGAGATTCAATAATGTGCGCGATTTTATGCATGGTGTTGGTACACAGCACAATGCCTTCTGCGCCCGCCTGCTGTAACCCCTGCGCGGCCTGCGCCAGGATATCGCCCGCTTTATCCCATTCGCCGCGGCGTTGACATACTTCAATATCGTGAAAATCTACGCTATGCAGCAGTAAGCTCGCCGAGTGCAGGCCTCCCAACTGCTGTTTAATGCCTTCATTGATTAAACGGTAATAAGGGATAGTCGATTCCCAGCTCATCCCCCCCAACAGCCCGATCGTTTTCACTGCGCTCTCCTTTTTTTAAAGCATTATGGCAGTGAAACAAACTTACACATCCGTTTCCAGTCTATTTTTCATCATGCCGGATAACAGGCGTTATCCGGCATGGGAGGGGGGATTACACGCCAATATTTCTTAGCTTCTCGCCCGCCATCAGCTTGCGTTCGATGTGCTCCAGGGTGACATTTTTGGTTTCCGGAATCAGCCAGAAAGTGATGCCGATAAAAGCGATATTCAGCGCGGTGTAAAGCCAGAATGTACCTGCCGCGCCAATGCTGTCCAACAGTGTCAGGAATGTCGCGCCGATGATCATGTTCGATACCCAGTTTGTCGTGGTTGAACAGGTAATGCCAAAATCACGGCATTTCAGCGGCTGGATTTCCGAACACAGTATCCACACCACCGGAGCGGCGCTCATCGCGTAACCGGCGATACACATCATCGTCATCCCAACGGAAAGCCAGGAGAGGCCGCTTGATGCCGTACCGTTATCAAACTGCATCAGGCAGTAGCCCAACACCAATGTCCCTAACGCCATTACGCTGAAACCGATTTTTAACGCCGGTTTACGCCCGGCCTTATCTACCGTAAAGACGGCGATAAACGTCGCGAACATAAAGGTCAGTCCGACCACCAGCGTAGCGATCATTTGCTGTTCCGTGGTGGTAAAGCCGGCCATTTTAAAAATGCGCGGCGCATAGTACATAATGATGTTCATGCCGGTGAACTGCTGCATTGCCTGTAGCAGCATACCGAGGAACACGGCGCGGCGAACATTGCGGTTAGCTTTAAATAATGCCCACCCGCCCTGCTTGAGTTTGAGGCTTTCCCGAATCTCATTCAGTTCATCACGGGCTTTTTCCGAGGTATCGCGCAGCATACGCAGCACCTCTTCCGCTTCAATATGGCGACCTTTTTGCGCCAGCCAGCGCGGACTATTCGGCAGGAATACCACCAGAATAATGAGCAACACCGCAGGCAGCGCCAGTACGCCCAACATCGCGCGCCAGTTGCCGCTGTAGCTGAATGCCGTATCGGATAAAAAAGCCAGCACAATGCCTAACGTCACCATCAGTTGATACATACTGATCATTTTGCCGCGAACATTTTCACTTGCCATTTCAGAGAGATAAAGCGGCGCGGTATAGGAGGCAATCCCTACTGCTACGCCCAGTATCACGCGGGCGCCAATCAATACTTCCACGCTGGAAGCAAACGCCGACCCCAGCGAGCCGAGCACAAACAAAATCGCGCCGGCCATCAGGCTATACTTACGCCCCAGCCGGAATGAAAGCCAGCCGTTAAATAATGCGCCAATTGCCGCGCCAAGCATCATACTGCTGACGACCCATTCCTGCAGCCGGCTGGTCAGTACGAAATGGTCGGTAATAAAAGGCAGCGCCCCGGCGATAACGCCGATATCCAGACCAAATAACAGTCCCGCTACCGCTGCAGAAACCGAAACAAACATATTCATACGTCGTGTGTCGCGAAGCGAACGCGGCGTTAAAGCAGAGTCATGATTAATAGAGACCATATTTTCCTGCCACAACAGAGTAAGACATAGCCTGAAAGTACGGGATACTCTTCCTCAAGTGTCAGGCTGGAAACGGCATAAATATGGATTAAATGGCTACGCTATAGCGATATGTGATGGATATTACACTTTTTAAATTTAACGCCGTTGCCGGGTATTTTTTTAAACCACCAATATTTCAATCAATTAAAGCATTGATCATAGCTATTATTTAACAATATATGGATTAAGTTAAACCCACAATATGGACTATGCTAATGAGATCATAAAAAACCCTGTACCAGGACAGGGCTTTATCAGTTTTTCGGCCAAAGAGTCGATTTTCCCAGAAACGCATTTGTCAGTAGCGGATTAACGCGCCAGCCAACCGCCATCTACCGCTATGGTATAGCCGTTAATATAATCAGCGGCGCTGGATGCCAGGAAGACTACCGGGCCCATTAAATCGCCCGGTAGCCCCCAACGTCCAGCCGGAATACGGTCGAGAATTTCGGCGCTACGTTGTGCATCAGCGCGCAATTGCTGGGTATTATTCGTGAACATATAGCCCGGTGCGATGGCGTTCACATTGATATTGTGTTTCGCCCACTCGTTCGCCATCAGACGTGTTATTCCCATTACGCCGCTTTTCGACGCGGTATAAGACGGAACGCGAATGCCGCCCTGGAAGGAGAGCATAGACGCGATATTAATAATTTTGCCGCCGTTGCCCTGGGCAATAAAATATTTTGCCGCCGCCTGAGACATAAAGAACACGCTCTTGATGTTCAGGTTCATGACGTCATCCCAGTCTTTTTCCGTGAAATCAATCGCATCTTCACGACGGATCAAACCCGCGTTATTCACCAGAATATCAATATGACCGTATTCCGCCACCGCCCGTTCCAGTAATGCCGGAATACCATCGATTTGACGCAGATCGGCTGTCAGGCTTAAAAAACGACGTCCCAGAGCGGTGACGCGCGCAATAGTGTCCGTCGGTTCAACAATGTTAATACCGACAATGTCACAGCCCGCTTCCGCCAGCCCTAACGCCATCCCCTGCCCCAATCCGGTATCGCACCCCGTCACAACCGCGACTTTACCTTCAAGAGAAAATGCATTCAAAATCATTGTTAATCCTTATTTTTGTCATGCCTGTCACGCACAGGCGTTATCACCGGTCGCGACTAGCGCAGATCTTGTACCGCAACGTGATCCATGTCATCGAAGACCTGATTTTCTCCCACCATGCCCCAAATAAACGTATAGGCTTTGGTGCCAACGCCGGAATGTATTGACCAGCTTGGGGAAATAACCGCCTGTTCATTACGCATCACAATATGACGGGTTTCCTGAGGCTGCCCCATCATATGGAAAACGCAACTGTCTTCTTCCATATTGAAATAGAGGTAAACTTCCATACGGCGCTCATGGGTATGGCATGGCATGGTGTTCCATAGATTGCCGGGCGCCAGTTCGGTGAGTCCCATACTGAGCTGACAGGTTTCCAGTACATCCGGTACGAAGTATTTATTGATGGTGCGACGGTTACTGGTGAGGTTATCGCCTAAGGTGACGGGCGCAACGTCGGCAGGCGACACTTTTTTCGTCGGATAAGCGGTATGCGCTGGCGCGCAGTTGTAATAAAACTTCGCCGGTCTGCTCGCCTCATTGCTGACGAAGACCAGCTCTTTCGCCCCTTTACCAATATACAGAGCATCACGATGACCAATGTCATGGCGCTGCCCGTCAACGATAATGGCGCCCGCGCCGCCAATATTAATGACGCCCAGCTCGCGCCGGTCCAGTAACCGGGAAACGCCAAGCTGTTTACCCACCTCTCCGCCGATTTCAACAGAATGGCTGACGGGCATAATGCCGCCGACAATAATACGGTCGATATGGCTGTAGACCATCGTATATTCATCAGCGACAAAAATATTTTCTATTAAAAACTCGCGTCGCAGCGCCTGGGTGTCCAGCGTTTTAGCGTGCTCGCTATGGATGCTTTGCCTTACGTCCACTTTTCCCTCCAATGATAAATCGATCGCAATGGCATAAAATCAAAACACTGTTTTGATTTATTTAACGGCATCATAGTCGCCTGGATGAAGGTTTTCAACAATAAATAAAACAACGTTTCATTTATATGGTTGGTTATTTTTAAAACTGCTGTAGCGATCACGATCGGCGCTAAAACTTATACACTTGTATGATTTTCAGACATGTGCGCCAGGTGCTGTATGCGGTTACTCAGATAAAAATTGGAGCTTGTTTTGGAACGGGGTCTGATGTGCGAATTGAATTAAAAGCGGTATGCGTCTGCAATGCCCGACGCGGCAAGACGTTCTGCGCTATAACGAAAAAGGGGGGGCTGTCACTGGCTTTGCCCTCGTGATAGAGGGCTTTTTATGACGGAATAATGAAGCAGAAAAAGGATGGCTGGCGCAGGATCAATCGCGTTCAATGGTTAAAGCAACGCCCTGGCCGCCACCAATACACAGCGTCGCCAGGCCTTTTCGCGCGTCGCGTTTAACCATTTCGTGCACCAGTGAAACCAGAATTCGACAGCCGGAAGCGCCAATAGGATGCCCCAGCGCAATCGCGCCGCCATTAACGTTTACCCGTCGCTCATCCCATTCCAGCATTTTTCCTACTGACAACGCCTGGGCGGCAAACGCTTCGTTGGCTTCGATAAGGTCGACCTCCGCCAGTTGCCAGCCGGCACGCTCCAGACAGCGCCGGGTAGCATATACCGGCGCAATCCCCATTAGCGCAGGATCGACGCCGACGCTGGCAAACGCGCGGATGCGCGCCAGCACCGGCAGCCCCAGCGCCTGGGCTTTCGCCTCGCTCATCATCATCACCGCGGCGGCGCCATCGTTGATTGAGGAGGCATTACCCGCCGTCACCGAACCTAAACTATCAAACGCCGGGTGCAGCAGAGCTAACCCCTCCGCACTGGCGTCGGCCCGCGGTTGTTCATCCGTATCGACAATTGCGGTCTGCCCATTACGTTGCGTGACGATGGGGACAATCTCATCTTTAAAACGCCCGGTATCAATCGCGGCCCTGGCTTTTTGCTGCGAACTGAGCGCATAAGCATCCTGTAACTCGCGGCTGATGCCATATTCCCGCGCCAGGTTTTCTGCCGTCACGCCAATGTGATAATCGTTGAAGGCATCCCATAAGCCATCATGTACCAGACTATCCACCAGATTGTCGGCATCAGGCAACGCGCCGGTACGGCTATCATTGAGGACATGCGGCGCACGGCTCATATTCTCCTGCCCGCCCGCGATAACAATGTCCGCTTCGCCGCACTGAATAGCCTGCGTCGCCAGGTGCAACGCTTTTAAACCGGAACCACAAACGTCATTAATGGTAATGGCGGAAACGGTTGTCGGCAGCCCTCCTTTGATGGCTGACTGGCGCGCCGGATTCTGCCCGGCGCCAGCCGTCAGTACCTGACCGAGGATGACCTCATCGATAGCGTTAGCGTCCACGCCGGTGCGCTCAATTAACGCTTTTACGACCATGCTCCCCAGCTCGACGGCGGAATGACGGGCCAGCGTTCCCTGAAAACAGCCGATGGGTGTCCGTAAAGCCCCCACTATCACAACCTCTTTCATTACCACCTCAGCGCAAAATGACACCGCCATAGTAGAGCATTGTTAAAATTAGTTATCTTGATTGTTTAAAAAAAGTGAGTTTTATCACAAAGGAAATGACGCTGATTTGACGGTGACGCAGCTTATTTCTGCTGCAAATGGTAGCGAAGCCAGTTCCCCGCCGTTCCGGGCGGCGTTTTCTTGTTCCACAGCAAATCAATAGCAATCGCCCTCGGCCAGCCAGGAACATCCAGCTGCGCCAGCGGTTTTTCCGCCGCAAACTCTTCCACCAGCGCGCAGGGCAATACGCACCAGCCAAATCCCTGAACCGCCATGCTCAACAGCAATAAATAGTTTGGCGCTGACCAGGCCGGGCCGCGCGTAATGTTGGCGTTAGATTCAAGGTAGGTATTCAGACGCAGCTCGCGCCAGGTATGCAGTTGCTCCCATTGCAGGTTCGTCTGCGACGCCAACGGATGCGTGGTCGCCACATAAACCCCCATCCAGCTTTGAACAGGCAGACGCGTCGCGCCAATGTCTGTGGGATAGTCATCACGCGCTTCAATCAGGCCTATCTGGGCGCGCCCTTTTTGCAGCAGGTCGATGACATCATCATTTTCTCCGATCAAACATTCAAACTCGGTATGCGGAAATTGACGATCAAACTGCGCCATTAACTCTTCCAGACTGTCAGGGTGCAGGGTATCAGAGAGGACGAACGTGAGTCTTGCCTCCGTCTCGCCGGATAATGTCAGCGCCACCTCATCCAGACGATCGCTCGCCGATAAAATAGCCTGAACATAGCTAAGCACCCGTTTTCCTTCTTCGGTCAGAACGGGCTGGCGCGAAGATCGATCAAATAATGAAAATCCCAGATCCGCCTCCAGATGCGCAATGGCGGTACTAATGGTGGACTGGCTTTTACGCAGGCGGCGCGCCGCCGCAGAAAACGAACCGCAAGAGACGGTCTCAACAAATGCCATTAACGCTTCAGGTGAGTAACGCATAACATATCTATTTTATCGATGGATGTTATCTTTTAGGTATCACATTAAACGATAAAATAGCGGAAATTTCTTTCGTTTGATTAAGAGTAAGGTTTTTTCGTTTATGCAACATGACGCCATACAACGCCGCTCGCTGCCGGAGCGTATTCTCCATGCTGTCTGTTTTGAAGGTATTGCGACTGCGATACTGGCGCCAACGACCGCCTGGCTAATGCAGCGCTCGGTGCTGGAGATGGGCGGCCTGACGATATTGCTGGCAACGACGGCCATGATCTGGAATATCATTTATAACGCTCTGTTTGATCGACTGTGGCCTGCGCATCAGGTGAGACGAACCGCCAAAGTGCGCGCACTCCATGCGTTAGGATTTGAAAGTGGGTTTATTGTCATTGGCGTGAGTATTGTCGCCTGGGTACTGAATGTCAGCCTGCTACAAGCATTCACCCTGGAAATTGGTTTCTTCCTGTTCTTTTTACCGTACACGATGCTGTACAACTGGGCATACGATGTTTTACGCCAGCGAATAGTGACCCGCCGCCAACAGCGCGTTAGTGCATGATATTGCTCTTTTTTGCCGGGATCGCAACGCTCCCGGCCCTCCTCCTCCACGACATCCATCTGCTTAAAACGCCCCCAACTGACGCTATTTATGGTAAATTGCGCTTCTTTTTGTGTGTTTTATAGTTGATAAATTCAAATAATGTCTAAAATTTGGTCAAAAGATGAGACTCTCTGGAGTTTTGCATTATACGGAACGGCTGTAGGCGCAGGCACTCTTTTCCTTCCCATCCAGTTGGGATCGGCAGGCGCAATCGTGCTATTTATTACCGCGCTGGTCGCCTGGCCGCTGACATACTGGCCGCATAAGGCGCTGTGTCAGTTTATTCTTTCCTCAAAGACTTCTGCCGGTGAGGGAATTACTGGCGCCGTTACTCATTATTACGGCAAGAAAATCGGCAGTATTATTACCACGCTTTATTTCATTGCGTTTTTTGTCGTGGTATTAATTTATGCTGTGGCGATTACCAATTCCCTGACAGAGCAATTAGCGAAGCATATTCAGATAGATATTCGCATCCGGATGGCAGTTAGCTTCGGCGTAGTACTTATCCTGAATATGATTTTCTTAATGGGAAGACATGCCACTCTTCGCGTAATGGGCTTTTTAGTCTTTCCACTTATCGCTTACTTCTTGTTCCTTTCGCTCTACTTAACCGGAAGCTGGCAACCTTCGTTACTGACCGGGCAGATGTCTTTGGATAGTCACACGTTGCACCAGGTATGGATTTCTATTCCGGTGATGGTTTTTGCTTTTAGCCATACGCCCATTATTTCGACGTTTGCCATCGACAGACGGGAAAATTTTGGCGATCAGGCCATGGATAAATGCAGAAAGATCATGAAGGTCGCCTACCTGATTATCTGCCTGAGCGTGCTATTCTTTGTCTTTAGCTGCCTGCTCTCCATTCCGCCGTCATACATTGAAGACGCGCGCAACGAAGGCGTTACCATCCTTTCCGCGCTCTCGATGATGCCCAATGCGCCGGCCTGGCTCTCTATTTCCGGTATTATCGTTGCCGTCGTGGCCATGTCGAAATCTTTCCTCGGCACCTATTTCGGCGTCATCGAGGGCGCAACCGAAATGGTAAGAACCACCCTACAGCAGGTTGGCGTGAAAAAAAGCCGGGCGTTCAATCGCGCGCTGTCTATCATGCTGGTTTCCGGGATTACGTTTATTATTTGCTGTATTAACCCGAATGCCATCTCTATGATTTATGCCATTAGCGGCCCGCTCATTGCGATGATTCTGTTTATTATGCCCACGTTGTCAACGTACCTGATACCGGCATTGAAACCCTACCGTTCAGTAGGTAATTTCATTACGTTGGTCGTCGGTTTACTTTGCGTATCGGTGATGTTTTTCAGCTAAAGTAAAAGATAGCCGGGATATAACTCCCGGCTATTTTATATAAGAATCCAGCACCTTTAATATTACGTCCAGATCTTCTTCACGTCTGGCTTCATCACTCTGATGAACGATATGCTCGGTCAGATGCCCTTTAATCACCTCGCGCATTAAGCCATTTACCGCGCCGCGAATCGCCGCGATCTGTTGTAACACGGCCGCGCATTCATGCGGTTCATCCAGCATTTTTTTTAGCGCTATCACCTGTCCCTGAATCTTGCTGGTTCTGGCTTTAAGCTTTTGTTTGTCCCGGATGGTATGTGACATTGCAACACCTCACTAACATTAACGAATACAAATTATAGCATTACGATGCTACTGGGGGGTAGTATTCCATACTGGGGGGGAGTAGAATGACACCCACATAAAACAACTAAGAATCATTCTCATGGGTGAATTTTCGACACTTCTTCAGCAAGGAAACGGCTGGTTCTTCATTCCCAGCGCCATTTTATTAGGTATTTTGCACGGGCTTGAACCAGGGCACTCCAAAACTATGATGGCGGCTTTTATCATTGCCATTAAAGGTACGGTTAAACAGGCCGTCATGCTCGGTCTGGCAGCAACGCTTTCTCATACCGCGATCGTCTGGTTAATCGCGCTGGGTGGGATGTATCTTAGCCGGGCATTCACCGCACAATCAGTGGAACCATGGCTGCAGTTAATTTCTGCGATTATTATTCTGAGCACCGCGTGCTGGATGTTCTGGCGGACATGGCGAGGCGAGCAGCAGTGGCTGGCGGGAAACCACCATCACGACCACGACCACGACCACGACCACGACCACGACCACGACCACGACCACGACCATCATGGTCACATACATCCGGAAGGCGCAACGTCAAAAGCGTATCAGGATGCCCATGAACTTGCC
The DNA here is from genome assembly GCF_020268625.1 of Salmonella sp. JXY0409-18. Classification (NCBI taxonomy): domain Bacteria; kingdom Pseudomonadati; phylum Pseudomonadota; class Gammaproteobacteria; order Enterobacterales; family Enterobacteriaceae; genus Salmonella; species Salmonella sp. JXY0409-18. The sequence goes on along the minus strand of NZ_CP084216.1, from coordinate 836,420 downwards.
CATGCTGCCGATATTCAACGCCGTTTTGATGGTCAAACAGTGACTAATGGACAGATCCTGCTGTTCGGCCTGACCGGAGGGCTTATCCCCTGTCCGGCTGCGATCACCGTTTTACTGATTTGTATCCAGCTTAAAGCGTTTACGCTGGGCGCCACGATGGTGCTGAGCTTTAGTCTTGGCCTGGCATTAACGCTGGTGACGGTAGGCGTGGGCGCGGCGATAAGCGTTCAACAGGCAGCAAAGCGCTGGAGTGGTTTTTCGACGCTTGCCCGGCGGGCGCCCTATTTTTCGAGCATTCTGATTGGTCTGGTCGGCGTGTATATGGGAATTCATGGCTATACCGGGATCATGCAGTAAATATGTAACGCTTCTGCTCAGGCCGTATCATTCACTTCGGGTTTCATTCCAGAAGCGTTTTTACTTATCAAACGGTATGAAAGGCCATACATTCAGCGTCCCGCCTGAATTCTGTATTTTACTCCACTACACCACAGGCAAAACATACCCCACCGCCACCGGGTTTAGCCGGCGTTTCAGGGTTTCTGGATAGAGTCGCCGGAGGCGGGTTATTGCGGAGCGATAAACGGAGTTCGCTGCAGTGATTTACAAAACCGGGTACCAAACAGCAGTTCCCGTAATCGGTTCCGCATTCCCAACTTCACCAGTAACCGGTATTTGTCCTGCCAGATTTGCTTCTCCTGCGTATTCAGCCTTCCACACAACGCTGACAACCTTCCCCGTCCACGGTAAACTTCCTGAAGCAAGCGTAACTGGGCCAGGCTCACTCCGCATGCCAGTATCTCCCGGTGCATCAACTGGTCCATATAGTTCATCAACCGCTTCGGATTGTTAAATATCGGTGGCACTTCCAGAAAGCCCGTCACCGGAGCCGGAGATAACAAAAAGGCGTCCAGCTCTCCTGTCCTGCGCAGGCGTGCGCCCCCGGCCCACTGTTCACCCCGCCGCCCCCGGATAAGTATCTCCGCCAGTTCCTGCTCCAGCAGCGCCGGGATGCCGCCGTATACCTTCAGTACCACCCGGTCGCTGAAAAACAGCTCATCGCTGATAATCATAACCGGGTAGTCCGGCAGTATCTGTCTCAGGGAATAGAACAAAAAGAGATGTTCACGGGGACGCAGACACAGTATCAGTATGGCCTCCGGTTTCCGACGTAATTGCTGCAACAGAACAGGCAGCCTGTATGCGGTTTCACAGTTGCAGCTCGGCAGAAATCTCCGGACCAGGTGTGCCACGGCGATCGTCACCGGCCAGCAGTCACCGTAAACGATAATCTGCCGGGCCGGTATCCGGTTATGTTCCGTCATCCTCATTCTCCTTCTTTTTCAGGATCTTTCCCGCATTTCTGTTACTGCACAGCCGGTTCCACAGTTCATTTGCCATCGACCTGTCACCATTACCGACTCGGCGTTTTGATACCGGCGGCGGTCCGGCCTTTTCACGGCGCGTGGACGGGGTGGGACTGTCAAGAACCCGGATAACATAAATCTCATAGCGTCGTGCTTTATTGGGCAGGGTCTGGTGACGGCAGATGCTGACCACCCGTGATGTTTTGCTTCGCAGATAGGCAATCAGGTAGCTGGCCCGTCTGGCCGTGATGTGAAACGCCTCTGCTATCTGGTTACGCTGAACCCAGTTCTGCTGCAACAGGCACCAGTGTGCCACGATGATATACAGGGGCTCGCCGGCATACTGGCGGACACTTACCGGAATAAAACAGGCATCATGGTTGGTCTGTCCGGGATAATGAATATCGTTACCTGAAAAAACTATCTTCCCTTTTGATTTATCAGAAGACATGCAAACTCTCCGTTTTTTTAGTGAAAAAGACCGAGAAGAAAAAAATAATCATAAAGATAAATTTATAGCTATTTTTTAATTAACTATCAGGAAATGGTATTTAATCCTGCTAATTGTAAGTAACAATCACTGTCATTGCGGCTGAAAAAGCACCTGTTTTAATTACCGCACCGGGTATAGCTTCGACCTTTGCTTTATACTGTTTTATAATTCTGCCACCGGCACCGTTATCAAGATGGATAGATCCCATATCTGTTTTCACATTAAATTTAACTGGTGTGTTATTATCCACATCCATTACCGACAGTCTGAAACCATTGTTTTCTTGTTTATTATTCTTAAGAATCACGGTGCTGTCAGCATCTGCCAGTGTCAGACCGTTGGTCCTGAACTCTATAGCCAGTGGGGCGACGAACGGGATCTGCGTTCCGACATTCTGTTGTGCTGTAACGGTGAAAGGTACTTCCCTGGGCACCAGGGTTTCCTTATATTCCGTATAAAAACGCCCCATATTGATAGTATTAGAAGGAGAGATAATAACCTTGCCTGAGTTGTCAGGAATAAACCTGAGATTAAAGGCAGAAACAGGCAAAGCTCTGAATGGAACAGTCGGTGGTTCAACAGACAGTCCGGGTTGTGACGGGCTATAGGGATATATATTAATTTTACTTCCCGGAATGTTTATGTCCAAAAAATTATTATTGAAAACCTGTTCGACAAAAATATGTACTGTAATCGTTCCGCTTCGGTTATATGTTTTTTGCGCTTCCATACGTTGCCCGAATGCTTTTGAACTGGACCAGCCTGAAAACCCTGCCTGTATATCCCTCCACGTAAATGTCACGGGAGTCAAGCTCCCTTCCTGAACAACGATATCCATTCCAAGACCGCGATCTTTTAGCGCAGTGGCTACCTGTCTCATATCGGAAAGCGAAACTGCTGTAGAGTAAACAAGTGAATTAAAACTGCTCCATGTTGTAGTACAGGTATAACTTATGGGAACAGTAATATTCTGCAGCTCCTGCCCTTGTAAATATTGTCCTCCCTTCAGACTGATATTCTGAATATTTACATTTCCATTGGCATCACATTTTGACCAGTCATAGTTTGCCCTCGCAGAATCACAGACAGCAAAGAAAAGAAACACACCTGACAGTATCAGTGATTTCATATTGAATAATCGTCCTGTCATGATGTCGCCCCTGCGTCCTTAAACGCGCAGTTCAGGGCATCGCAGGCGTAGCGATTCATCTGCAGTCCACCGTAATCATCAATATACCCTACCCACAGCGTCCGGGTTTCTGCTGGCAGAACAGCCTTTAAAGGCAGGCTCCCCAGGGGCGGCACCATCACGCCCTCGCGGAAACCGCTGAGCCTGTGGCTACGGTCTGCTCCCAGCCACGCCACAGTGATGTAGTACGGCGTCGGGTTTCTGAGGGTCAGGTGTCCCGCATTCCGCTCAGCGGTCAGCTTTCTTTCCGGCTGGTCACTGCTGCTTCTGATAATGGCTTTCGGACGGTAAAACAGTTTCAGCTGACTCTGCATGGCCAGCTGCAGGACGTTGTCGTCTTCCGGCTTCGGGGGAACGCCCCGCACGTTAAACCAGAACAGTGTTTCCCTGTCCTGAGGGAGCTTATCTGTCAGCCCACGAACCTGGGTAATGCGGACCTGAGATTTCTGTCCGGCATCAATACGCTGCAGCGGCGGCAGCGCCATCAGCGCATCCGTTCTCACCCCGTCAGCATCCGTCACCCAGGACTGCGCCAGGAACGGCGTGGTTTTGTCATCGTTATTCAGCGTGATGGCCACCGTTTTCTGCGGCGCATCCATGATAATACGGGTCCGGTCGACATTGACGGCCGCCGGGCTGCACTGGCTCCATGCTGCCGCCAGCGCGAGTAAAATCACACGGCTTCTTCTGCTGTTTTTCACCTGTTTTCTCCGTTAGTCCTGCTCTGTGACAGGGATATTTTTATCTGCAGGGCAGTAACAGCGGCCCCCGACTGAGTGTCACCGTTTCCGGCAGGGTGAGTCTGCACTGCACCCGGCCATCCCAGGACACGTTCAGGGTCCGGCGGTCTTCCCCGCTGAGGCCTGTCAGGTAGGCCAGACCGTCATCTCCGACCATCCCCGCGGTTCTGCCGCTTTTCCCGGACACTACCAGAGCGCCAAACGGTGGACTGGCGCCATCAGCCAGCCGGATATGACCGAGCACCTGCTCCCCCTGGCTGGCGTCAATCTTCCGGTAGCCCACCGCGCCCTCCGTCAGCACCTGGCTGATGACGGAGCTGCTGACGTCCACGTCCTCCGGCAGGGCGGCCACATCAACCGAAATATCGCTGCGCCGATAGCTGCTGCCGGCGCTCACCACGCCCACCCCGAAGCGGTTGGTCACCCCGCTGTTGCCGTTCACCGGTACACCGGCCACGTCTCCGGTATCTATCATCATGCGAGGCTCATTCCCGGCCATCGACTGGCTGAAGGCGGCGCCGTGGGCGGTGGCGGTCACCGAGCCGTACCAGCTCAGGCCCAGGCTGCGGTACTGCCCGGGCTGCAGGGTGGCGTCCGCTGCCGCCTGGCCCCACGGCAGACGGCTCTGCACGCTGCCGCTGAAGCTGCTGTTACTGCCGGTGTCATAGCGGTTATGACCGGCGCTGATGTTCCATGTGGTGTCCGGGTTATGGAAATCGCTGTAATTCACGGTCTGCTGCAGGCCGCCCCGGTTATCTTTCTGTACGCTGTAACTCACCTGGCGGCTGTCGCCCCACGGGATACTGATGGTGGCGTAGACCTGGTTCTGGCTCCCCCCGCCGGTGTACTGGTTACGGGCAAACGACACCGAGGCCGAGAGCCCCTGAAGGTCGCCGAGACTGAACACTTTGTTGAAGCTGAGCATGTAGTTATTGTTGGACTGCGCATTCCAGTAATTGAGCCGGCTTACCGAGAGGGCAGCGCTCATATTGAGTACCGGAACGGACTGGCTATAAGTCACGGTGTAGCTCTGTTTTTCATGCCATGCATCGCCGCCGTCGGTGGCCCGACGCTGCAGGTACTCCGGCATGGACAGAAAATGGCGGTCCGAGAAGCGGTATCCGACGAACGCCAGGGTACTGCCGGTTTTATCAAACGTTTTGGCATAGTTGATACGGTAGCTGTAACCGGACTGCTTCTGCCCATGCGGCAACCGCGCATCTGAGCGGGTGACGTCCGCAGACAGAGCGCCCAGCAGCCCCATATTCTGGCCGATCCCGAGCGCCGCGGACTGGTAGTCGCCGGTGGAGGCAATGAGGCCGCCATACAGCGACGTGTTGTTAAATGCTCCCCAGGTGGCCTCCCCGAGCAGAAAGTCAGGGCTGACCGTGCTGTTGTTATGCGTCCCGCCGTACAGCGGACGTCCGGCGGCCACCTTATAGCGAACCTGTCCCTGGCGTGCCATAAAGGGGACGCTGGCCGTGTTGACCTGCCAGGTCCGGACGCTACCGTCGCTTTCCCGGACGCTGACATCCAGGTTGCCGCTGATATTCTGGCTCAGGTCGGGAAGCTCAAAAGGCCCCGGCGACACCCGGGTCTGGTACAGAATGCGACCATTCTGGCTGACGGTAACCTGTGCATTACTGTTCGCAATGCCGCTGATTTTCGGGGCATACCCCTGAAGAGAGGGTGGCAGCATGCGCTCATCGCTGGCCAAAGTGAGCCCGGCAAAGCGGAAGGAGTCAAAAATAGCGGAGCTGAGGTACGTCTGTCCGAGCGTCAGTTTTGAGCGCAGTGCTGGCAGGGCACGGAACAGATACGTCTGCGGCAGATAAAAATCGGACTGTGATGCGCCCTGCCCACTGTCAAAACGGCTGTACTGGTAATCGCTCCGCAACCGCCAGGCGCCGAGATTAAACCCGGCGGTGCCGTAGAGGCTGTAGCTGGTAGAGGTTTCCCCCTGCTGCGGCATATAGCGGTTGACCATCAGGTTGTAATCGAGCAGGCCGGCGGTGACGCCGTCGCTCCAGCGTGAAGGGGGGACCCAGTCCGGGTCCTGATATCGCATCCAGGCCTGGGGAATAATGAAGGTCAGACGCTGATTTTCAGCGCTGTACCGTACCTGACTGTCAGCGGAGCGCAGCTCAAGGCATTGCCCGTCCGGGATACCGGTAACGGGTTTCAGGCCATGAATAATCTTATCCTTAAGACCCAGCATGGCCACCATGTCTGTTGTCACACAGATGACGGCCGCGTCGCGTCCGGCAACCGGTACAACTCTGACCGGATACTGTTCCCGTACCGGCTGGTCATTGAGCCAGATATCGAGAATATAGTTACCGGGCGCCACATACCCCTCGCGGCTGAAGGCCGTGAGGTCCACCTTAGACAGGTTCCCGCTGTCCAGCAGGCTGGCATTGAACTCCGTGGCCTGCGACTTCAGGACGGAAAATGTCAGGGTAATCAGAATGGCAAGCCGGGTAATTTTCATGGCATGGCGCTTTCGTGTTGTCGTCCGTGTAACAGACAGCCCGCAGGCATGGTCAGATATAAAAGCCGTCCGAACCCCTCCGTGGACGGCTTCTCCCTGTCGTTATTTACCGCGTAAAATCACAGGTATTTCAGGGTGTAGGTGACAGATGCGTTAACATCGCCAGGAGTTGCGGCATTTGTCAGGGCTATCAGGCGGGCAAAGAAGTTAAGTTCGTTATTCCCGGCTTGCAGTTGCTGAGCTTCGCCATCCGGCATCGGGGTATTGGGTGTAATCAGTGAGGTATTGTCACTTTTCAGAAGCTGCACACCAACATGCTGGGCACTGCCGGTGCTGACGTAAGCTTTACCTGAGGTATCAGCTGTGCCACTGAAAGAGACGGTTACTTTAGACATTTTCCCTGCGGAGCCAGCAGGATTTGAACCTGCATCATTCGGATCGAAAGCACAGTTCTGCAGATGAATGGTGAACGGTTTTGAGTCCGTGGTTGCGTCGGCGGTATTCAGTTTACGGTAAGAAATCTGTCCAAACGGAACGGTGATCGCATCGTCGCCCGGTGCGATATCACAGGGGGAGTTGGTGATGGTGCCAGTAAAGGTAATTTTACCTGAGCCGAACGGGCCTGCTGTTGGTGGATCGACTGCATATACAGAAGCGCCATACATCATACCGGCAGCCGCCATGGCAAGTATTATTTTATTACGCATAGATAATATGTCCTTTGGGTGAATGAGAATTATTTTGCAAAGGCTGAAAACAAATCTGAGGGTATTAATGAAAGCGTTCAGAAAAGATTCGTATGAATAATAAACGCCGGGTGTTAAACGAAGCACCTGAACTTTCCATCGAAAAATATTGATTTCAGCTAATGCCTAATCAGTTGTAAGAAAATTCTTATTCAAATTAAAACAATAAAAATAGATCGATACGATCGATGATTATGATCGTAATTTAAGAATAATCATCAAAGAAATACTTTTTAATGTAATTATAAGCGGATGAATACCTAACAGACAGATATTCGCAGCGGACATGAAATATTTTGTAATATGTTATCGGGAATGTATGTTTTGCTTTTCCATCACACTGGATATTTACAAAACATAATACTAACCATATATAACAATGAAACCACTGGTAGCATAAAAAACTAGATACAACGCAAGTAAAAGGCATTTAATTCCAAAACATTAACTTAATAAATCATTATGAACCATCATAAGCGGAAGGGATAAAAAATAATAAATGAAATGATATTCTTCTGTATTTGTGATGAGCATCACAATAGATATGAATGCAGGTACCCTGACATTACTGAACTTCACGGATGAAATTTAAAAACAATGCCGACAGCACAGAACAAACTGGTAATAGCTGTCAGACATAATGCTGCCTGCTGTAATATATACAGCAGGCTGGGGGATATTAATGCGCGGAATCGTGCTGCACGGGGGCCGTGGGTAATTCCTGAACTGACTGAGAATCCACAATTATGCCATCCTGAGCTGATTTTAGTATCAGACCTGCCTGATAGTATTTTCCTTCGTTCATCAAGGAAAGCGCTGTGGTCACATCCTTACGGGTTTGCTGAAGAGGAATGAGTTCCTGATTTTCAATCATACTGACGCCTGCTAGTTTCAGGGCCTCTATAGTCCCTTTTTTATCTCCTTCTTTCATTTTCTGGTTTGCTTTATTAATAGCATCATTTTTCTGCCCCGCAGGGAGATAATCTTCGGCTACCGTAATCGATGAATTTATCCGAATATAGCGGTCTCCTTCAACTGGGGCTTTTTTATCTGATTTGACATACAGATTCCAGTCAGTGCTGTCATCGTTCAGGAGTTTTTCTGCTTGCGCAGCCAGTTGTTCCGCCTTTTGGGTTCGACCATTAAACAACTCGAATCGCGACATTCCGATATCACGCATGGCCTGCCAGGCCTGTCCGGATATCTTGTCATTATTCAGAGTAACATTATCAGTCATGTTTGTTGCGGCCATAACATTTCCTGAAAACAGGATAACCATCAGCGCAACGCCCGGTATAATATGGCTTTTCATAATCCATCATCTCCACAAAGTAACATTTTTTATCGGGTTATCCTATTCAGAACCGGTAACCCACGCCAAGATTAAAGCCGTTGCTATTAAGGCTTCCGCTGTTATGGGTAGCATCAAAATCCGCACCCTCATAACCCAGATTTATAGCGACATTACTGACCGGGGTATAAGCCACGCCTGCAGAATAACCATATCCGACCTTACTGTCAGACTCATTTATTCCGTGATCACGCTGATGCAATAATACGGGGCCCACTTGACTATACAGACTTAACTGGTTATTTATTTTCCATGAGGGGCCTGCAAGCAGGGAGTAATAACGAGTTGTTACACGACCATTACTGCTTTCATCGGAATAGCGCTGGCTTCCATTTAGCCAGGCAAATGAGGTTGTCAGCCCCCAGTCCGGTGACATTTCATAGTTGTTTGCCAGCCGAACCCCACGCAACGTCCCGGCGTGATTAGTATGGGACTGGGCGTATCCAAGCGAAAATGTACTGGCATTATCGTCTGCCCATACCGGACTGGCTGCAGCAGACAGCAGAACAATACCGGCACTTCCGGCTAATAGCATTTTGTTCATCTTCTTCTCTCCGGTTATTTTTACCTGATGCCTTACTGGCATGTATTAAGTTAAAATCTTTCCGTGATAACAAACTATAAATAAATCTTTTAAATTATGAGCGCTGTTACGCCAGCAAATACCTTTGTCTGCGGCTGTCGGGAGGCTATTCACGAAAATATATCCAGGCCAGAAACAGTATTTAATAATAAATAAACTGAAAAATAAAAACTGACAAAAATAGAAGTTCACTGATATATACCCAAAATAATTCGAGTTGCTTAAAGGCGGCAAGGAAGTGATTCCCCAGGGGCATAGATAACGATGTGACTGGCGGTGAGCGACAAATCTGCCGGGAGCAGATTTTAACGTCGCGTGCGACGGCCCGTCAGGGCGAGGCCCATGGATGGACCGAGTAATCCGTAGCCAACACATAAGCAACTTGAAGTATGAAGGGTATATAACGGGAAAGAAGCCATATCGGCCTGGTAAATCAACGTCTGTGATTTAAGTTGCAGGAAACGGCTATGGTGAGGGGATGCGGCAGTTATCGGGCAGTAACGGCATTGTTCAGTGAGTATCCAGGAAACAAAAAAAGAAGGGAGCGGTACTCCCTTCGTAAATATGTCAGAATACGACATTTTGGTACTCTTTTATTTATTATCTGGCCGTAAAGGTTATGCTGTTGGCAGATATCTCCAGTCAACATAAAAAAATACCGTCAGCTAAAAATGTGATGCAAACCACCATTAAGCAGGTAACCAAATTGACTGTGTCACTAAATCCGGAAAAGAGCATGAATCCGGGGATAACATCAGATGCAAAAATTAGCACCAGTCTTCGATTCGGATACCCGGAATGCGTTCAAATTCGCGGAGATTGTTTGTGACGACGACCAGTCCGCGGCTACGGGCATGGTCAGCAATCATCTGGTCATAAAGCCCGACAGGTGTTCCCTTGCGGGCCAGTTCGGCACGGATTTGACCGGTATGTATCGCCAGCCTAAAGGGGCATGTTGGCTTTGACGATCAGGCAAAAAACAACTGCGAATAAAGTCGTATGATGATCTTCACATTTATCATCATCAGCGTTCATATTACTCAACCTGTAATCAACCTCTGGCGTTTTTCTGTATCCATCACAACCATTTCCGGTAAAGGTAAAAAAGGGATTTGAACCTTTCCGGAGATGATAATGAAGGTAAATGCATGGACAATTTTGCTTATGTCGGCGCATCTGACGGCCTGTGCCGTCCCTGGCACAGAAAAATATCAGACCAGCATGGACAGCGTTACGGCAGAAAAAATAAGCCGGATTATCCAGTCGGATGTCATTCCTTATAAAGGCGAAAACCATGGAGAAGTTATCAGCCGCGTATCGTCTGCTTTTCTCGGAACACCTTATCAGGCAAATACGCTCATCGGTGGGCCCGGAACCCCCGAAGTCCTTGTAGCGAATTTCAACGGCGTGGACTGCTTTACCCTGGCTGATTACGTTGAGGCCCTGGCCCGCAGCGATAATCAGAAATCGTTTCTGCATAATCTTGCCAGGACTCGCTACGCCGCAGGCAAAGTTTCTTATCTCAGCCGCCGGCACTTCTTCTCTGACTGGTTCGCCGCAGCACCGCGTAATGCACGGGATGTAACGCCGTATATCAGCCCTGATTATATCGTTGTTGACAAGCAGCTTAACCATAAACCTGATGGCGGCGAGTACATTCCTGGTCTGGGCATCCATCCTCGTAAAATAAATTATATTCCCGGAAGAGCCATCAACCAGCAGGTCATGAACCACCTAAAAAACGGGGATTATATCGGTGTCTACTCCCCGCTTGACGGGCTGGACGTTTCACATGTGGGTATCGTAGTTCGTCATGATGAACAGGTGTGGTTCAGGAACGCCTCCTCATTGGCCGCAAACAGAAAAGTAGTGGACACACCGTTTATGGAATACATGCATTCCAGACCGGGCATCGTTGTGCTGCGGGCTGAATGATAAAGTCATTACCGGAGTCGCCAGCGGATAATAGCCGTCCGACATAGGCATTGAAACCCTGTGTACTGTGGGCAGTACAGAAAAAATGGCTGTAAATTTGTGGATTTAGTAGATATTTGTCTGGAGCGGGCGAAGGGAATCGAACCCTCGTATAGAGCTTGGGAAGCTCTCGTTCTACCATTGAACTACGCCCGCTTTGAGATGCGTAAGGCATTATAAACCTTACGTTCTGGTTGGCAAGAGACTTACTGGCTGACTGGCGATTAATTCGCCGTCAGCACTTCGGTTTACTCCCCTGCGGCGGCAGATAACGCAGCGGATCGATGGCCGTCGCCCGGTAGCGAATCTGGAAGTGTAGCCTTACGGATGCGGCATCCGTGCTGCCCATCGTAGCGATTTTTTGCCCCGCTTTAACGCTTTGCCCATTATTAACCAGCATGGTGTCATTATGAGCGTAAGCCGTAATGTAATCTTCATTGTGCTTAATCATGATGAGATTGCCGTAACCGCGCAGCTGGTTCCCGACATAGACAACTTTACCCGCTCCCGCCGCATAAACAGGCGTTCCGCGCGCGCCCGCAATATCGATGCCCTTATTTCCGCCCTCTGCGGTGGAATAAGGTAAAATCACTTTACCGTTGGCAGGCCATACCCAACAGCGCTGCCCCACCGGCGGCCAGGAGGATTTTGGCACCGAAGATGACGGTCTGACCGCGGCAGTTTTTGTTGCTGTTTTATTGCTGGTTTTGCGTGTTGAACTGCTACTCTTTGCGCTGCCGCGCACTTTAATTCGCTGCCCCACCTCAATAGTATAAGGCGGAGAAATGCCATTCAGTCGGGCCAGTTCTTTCACGCTGGTTCCCGTGGCGCGCGATATACGATACAACGTATCGCCGCGCTTAACGGTATAGACGGAGCCGGAATACGTTCCTGAGCCGGAATTACTGGAACACCCCGCCAGCAGCAGCCCTGTGCATAACAGCACCGCAATACCCAGGCTATTTTTGTTCAGGCGTCCTGCGCTCAAAACCATTCCTCACTCTATTGACAGACGCCTTATGATAGCAGCCAAATGCCGTATGCCCAATCCATTGACGCCGGAAAGGGTCCGCGCGGATGATGATGCCGCGAATATCCGATATGCCAGCATAATATCGACTCACGGCGCAATGGCGCTCGTCTGCGTTCTGTCAGGGCCTGTTTTGGTAATGCCTTTCTTTCTGTTATGCGCTACGCTGATCGTCTGAGTATATGGCCTGGCCATGCTGCTGGGTCATTTTAATTTTCAGGAGCTTTCATGACTGAGGAACATGTCGTTTTATTGGATGAGCAGGATAAGCCTTCCGGCACACTGGAAAAGTATGCGGCTCATACGCTTAATACGCCTTTGCATCTGGCTTTCTCCTGCTGGCTATTTAACGAAGATGGTCAGTTGCTGGTAACACGACGGTCGCTGAGCAAAAAAGCCTGGCCAGGCGTGTGGACGAATTCGGTTTGCGGTCATCCGCAACAAGGCGAAACCACCGAAGAGGCGATCATCCGCCGTTGTCGGTTCGAACTCGGCGTGGAAATTACCGATCTCACCCCCGTCTATCCGCACTTCAGCTATCGGGCGACAGATCCAAACGGTATTGTGGAAAATGAAGTCTGTCCGGTATTTGCCGCGCGGGCAACCAGTGTGTTGCAGGTTAACAGCGAAGAGGTGATGGACTATCAGTGGAGCGAATTTAAAAGCGTATGGAAAAGCCTTCTCGCTACGCCGTGGGCATTTAGCCCGTGGATGGTCATGCAAGCGTCAGACGAACAAGCGCGTGAACGACTGCTCAATTACTGCCAGCGTTAAAGATTGCCTGATGGCGCTACGTCTGAACGAAGAGATGCCGGATGGCGGCTAATGCCCCATCCGGCAATTTACATCTTATTTCACCGGACGCATCGCCGGGAACAGAATAACGTCGCGAATCGTGTGGCTGTTAGTAAACAGCATCACCATACGGTCGATGCCAATTCCCAGACCCGCTGTCGGCGGTAAACCGTGTTCCAGCGCCGTCACGTAGTCTTCGTCGTAGAACATGGCTTCGTCATCGCCCGCCGCTTTTGCATTAACCTGATCCAGGAAACGCTGCGCCTGGTCTTCCGCATCGTTCAACTCGCTAAAGCCATTACCGATTTCACGACCGCCGATAAAGAACTCGAAGCGGTCAGTGATTTCCGGGTTCACATCATTACGACGCGCCAGCGGAGACACTTCAGCCGGATATTCGGTGATGAAGGTCGGCTGAATCAGATGCGCTTCAGCGACTTCGTCAAAGATCTCGGTGACGATACGGCCCAGACCCCAGCTCTTCTCGACGTGAATGCCGATGCTTTCAGCAATCGCCTTCGCGGAGTCGAAGTTGTCCAGATCAGCCATATCCGTTTCCGGACGATATTTCTTGATCGCTTCACGCATGGTCAGCTTTTCGAACGGCTTACCGAAGTCAAACACTTCATCACCGTACGGAACCTGGGTGGTGCCCAGAACATCCTGCGCCAGCGTACGGAACAGAGACTCCGTCAGTTCGATCAGGTCCTTGTAGTCCGCATACGCCATATAGAGTTCCATCATGGTGAACTCAGGATTATGGCGCACGGAGATGCCTTCGTTACGGAAGTTACGGTTAATTTCGAATACGCGTTCGAAGCCGCCAACCACCAGACGCTTGAGGTACAGTTCCGGCGCGATACGCAGGTACATGTCCAGATCCAGCGCGTTGTGATGGGTGATAAACGGACGGGCAGACGCGCCGCCTGGGATCACCTGCATCATCGGCGTTTCGACTTCCATAAAGCCGCGAGCAACCATAAACTGGCGAATACCGGCCAGGATCTTCGAACGGGTTTTGAAGGTGTTACGGGATTCATCGTTAGAGATGAGATCCAGATAACGCTGGCGATAGCGCGCTTCCTGGTCCTGCAGGCCGTGGAATTTATCCGGCAACGGACGCAGCGCTTTCGTCAGCAGGCGCAGTTCGGTGCAGTGGATAGACAGCTCGCCGGTTTTGGTTTTGAACAGCTTACCTTTCGCGCCGAGGATATCGCCAAGATCCCACTTCTTGAACTGCTCGTTGTAAACGCCTTCCGGCAGATCATCGCGCGCCACATACAGCTGAATGCGGCCGCCTACGTCTTGCAGGGTAACAAAAGAGGCTTTACCCATAATACGGCGAGTCATCATACGGCCCGCGACGGACACTTCAATATTCAGCGCTTCCAGTTCTTCAGCTTCTTTCGCGTCAAACTCTGCGTGCAGTTGGTCTGAGGTACGGTCACGACGGAAATCGTTCGGGAACGGGATACCCTGCTCACGCAGTGCAGCCAGCTTCTCGCGACGTGCCTTCATTTCATTGTTAAGATCGACTACCTCGTCAGCGCCCTGTGCGTTTTGTTCAGACATGTTGATTCCTCATAGCCCTGCTTTCAAACTTGCTTCGATAAATTGATCCAGACTACCGTCCAGTACCGCCTGTGTATTGCGGGTTTCCACCCCAGTACGCAGGTCTTTAATGCGGGAATCGTCCAGGACATAGGAACGAATCTGGCTTCCCCAGCCGATATCGGACTTAGTGTCTTCCATCGCCTGTTTTTCAGCGTTCTTTTTCTGCATCTCCAGTTCATAAAGCTTCGCTTTCATCTGCTTCATGGCCTGGTCTTTGTTTTTGTGCTGCGAACGGTCGTTCTGGCACTGCGTCACAATCCCGGTGGGAATATGGGTGATACGCACTGCGGATTCCGTACGGTTAACGTGCTGACCGCCTGCGCCAGACGCGCGATAGACGTCGATACGCAGATCCGCCGGGTTAATGTCGATATCGATATCGTCGTCCACTTCCGGGTACACAAACGCGGAGCTAAACGAGGTATGACGGCGACCGCCGGAGTCAAACGGGCTTTTACGCACCAGACGATGTACGCCGGTTTCAGTGCGCAGCCAGCCATAGGCATATTCGCCGGAGATTTTGATAGTCGCGGACTTAATGCCGGCGACTTCCCCTTCCGACTCTTCAATGACTTCCGTCTTGAAGCCGCGCGCTTCCGCCCAACGCAGATACATACGCAGCAACATGCTGGCCCAGTCCTGCGCTTCAGTACCACCAGAACCGGCCTGAATATCGAGATAGCAATCGGCGCTATCGTACTCGCCGGAGAACATCCGGCGGAATTCCAACTGCGCCAGTTTCTCTTCCAGCGTATTCAGCTCCGCGACGGCTTCGTTAAACGTCTCTTCGTCGTCAGCTTCTACCGCCAGTTCCAGCAGCCCGGAAACGTCGTCCAGCCCCTGAGTCATTTGATCAAGCGTATCGACGATCGCTTCGAGCGATGAACGCTCTTTTCCTAGCGCCTGCGCGCGCTCAGGTTCGTTCCAGACATCCGGCTGTTCCAGCTCGGCGTTTACTTCTTCCAGACGCTCTTTCTTAGCATCGTAGTCAAAGATACCCCCTAAGAACGTTGGTGCGTTCCGTGAGGTCCTGAATGCGGTTATTCACCGGGTTAATTTCAAACATGGTCTGATTTCTTTTATTTGACTTGTCAAAATGCGGTTATAAGGGCGAAATATTAGCGGATTTCGCCCCTTAATTACAGCGAAAGTGTTGTTAAATCGCCCCGATCATAGCGGCCAAATATCATCGATAATAATCTGTAAACTACGGTTGCCGCGAAACTCGTTAATGTCCAGTTTATAAGCCAGTTCTACCTCCCGCACGCCGTTATCCGGCCAACAGGTCGTATCAATATTAAATGCGATGCCATCCAACAGCGGGCCGCCGCCGACGGGCTCCACCATCACCTTAAGGTGGCGCTCGCCCACCAGACGCTGTTGTAGCAGACGGAAACGACCATCGAATAACGGTTCCGGGAACATTTGCCCCCACGGTCCGGCATCCCGCAACAGTTGCGCCACTTCCATAGACATCTCCGCCGCGCTTAATGGACCATCGGAGATCACCTCGCCTTGCAACAGGGCAGGATCGAGCCATTCCGTCACCAGCTCGCCAAAACGTTGCTGAAACTGCTCGAATTTATGCTCTTCCAGCGACAATCCCGCCGCCATCGCATGACCGCCGAACTTGATCATCAGATCAGGGTAAAGCGTATCCAGCCTTTCCAGCGCATCGCGCATATGCAGCCCCTGAATCGATCGGCCTGAGCCTTTTAGCGTGCCGTCGCCCGCAGGCGCAAAGGCGATCACCGGGCGGTGAAAACGCTCTTTAATGCGCGACGCCAGAATTCCGACCACGCCCTGATGCCATTCAGGATGATACATCGCCAGACCGCCCGGCAGCGTTTCACTACTGCGCTCAAGCTTTTCACACAGGATAAGCGCTTCCGCCTGCATCCCCTGCTCTATTTCTTTGCGCGTCTGGTTAAGCGCATCCAGCTCGCTGGCCAGAACACGCGCTTCGCCGAGGTTATCGCATAACAGTAACGCCACGCCAACGGACATATCATCCAGCCTGCCGGCGGCATTCAGGCGAGGCCCCAACGCGAAGCCTAAATCACTGGCGGCAAGCTGCTGCGGATCGCGATTCGATATCTCCAGCAACGCTTTAATTCCCGGGCGGCATTTCCCGGCACGAATACGACTTAGCCCTTGCCAGGTCAGAATACGGTTGTTAGCGTCCAGCGGCACAACGTCTGCTACCGTTCCCAACGCCACTAAATCCAGCAGCTCCGCCAGATTCGGCGGCGCGATGTTGCGCTCGTCGAACCATCCTTTGTCGCGCAAAAATGTTCGCAACGCCAGCATCAGGTAAAACGCCACGCCGACGCCCGCCAGCGACTTAGACGGGAATTCGCAGTCGCGCAGATTAGGATTAATAATCGCTTCGGCATCCGGCAACGTGTCGCCTGGCAGGTGGTGATCGGTCACGATCACCGGAATCCCCAACGTCTTTGCATGCGCTACGCCGGCGTGGGATGAAATGCCGTTGTCTACGGTGACGATAAGCTGCGCGCCGCGCGCCTTCGCCTGATCGACCACTTCCGGGCTTAAACCGTAGCCATCTTCAAAGCGATTAGGCACCAGATAACTGATGTTGTCACATCCCAACGCACGCATTCCCAATACGCTTAGCGCAGTACTGGTCGCGCCGTCGGCGTCAAAATCGCCAACAACAATAATGCGGGTACCTTCGCGAAAGGCGTTGTAGAGGATCTCCACCGCGTTATCTATGCCGCTAAGCTGTTGCCAGGGCAGCATTCCTTTCACGCTGCGCTCCAGTTCGCGGGCGCTACGAACGCCCCGGCTGGCATATAAACGCCGTAGTAATGGAGGAAGATCGGCGGGGAGTTCCGCCGTCTCATCAGCCTCACGCCGACGAAGTTGTCTCTGTTGTTTCACGCGTATTATTTACCACTGGTCTGTTTTTGATGCTCATCAAGAAACGCTTTCATCTCTTTCGGTCCCTGATAGCCAGGCACCACATAGCCGTTACTCAATACAATGGCTGGCGTACCGCTAACGCCCAACTGCACGCCCAACGCATAATGATCAGCAATGTTCACGTCACAGCTTGCCGGTTTCACGCCCTTACCTGCCATGGCGTCATCAAACGCTTTGTTTTTGTCTTTGGCGCACCAGATAGATTTCATATCCTGCTCCGCCTGGCTTTCCAGCCCCTGGCGCGGGAAGGCCAGATAACGTACCGTAATCCCCAGCGCGTTATAATCTTTCATCTCTTCATGTAGCTTATGACAATAGCCGCAGGTGATATCGGTAAAAACAGTAATGACATGTTTCTCATCCGGCGCTTTATAGACGATCATCTCTTTTTCCAGCGCATTTAGCTGGCTCATCAGCAGTTTGTTCGTCACGTTTACCGGATGCGCGCCGCTCACGTCATACATCGGCCCTTGAATAATATGTTTGCCGTCATCAGTGACGTACAGTACGCCGCTGTGAGTGAGGACGGTTTTCATCCCTGCCACTGGCGAGGCCTGAATTTCCGTACTCTGAACGCCCAGCTTAGCCAGCGACTGACGGATAGCCGCATCATCCGCATGGGCCACGCCTGAAAACGCCGCCGCCAGTAAAGTGAACATCATAAAACGCTTTTTCATAAACTATCCTTTCCTGTCAGCACTCATGCCCGCGGATGGTGCTGTTGATGAAGTTGACGCAAACGCTCCGTTGCGACATGCGTATAAATTTGTGTCGTCGAAAGATCGCTATGCCCAAGTAGCATTTGTACAACGCGCAAGTCGGCGCCGTGATTCAGCAAATGCGTGGCGAAAGCGTGACGTAAAACATGCGGCGATAGTTTTTCGCTATCGATTCCAGCCAGTACCGCATAATGTTTAATACGGTGCCAGAAGGTCTGCCGCGTCATCTGCTGCGCACGCTGGCTGGGGAATAATACGTCAATCGATACGCCATTGAGTAACCAGGGACGCCCATGCTCCAGATACGTTTCCAGCCAATATACCGCCTCTTCGCCTAACGGCACCAACCGCTCTTTATTGCCTTTACCGATAACCCGCACCACGCCCTGCCGCAGACTGATATCGCTCATTGTCAGCCCCACCAGTTCCGACACGCGCAAACCGGTGGCATACAGCACTTCCAACATAGCTTTATCGCGCAACTCCAAAGGTTGATCAATAAGCGGCGCCTGCAAGAGCCGCTCAACCTGCGCCTCGCTAAGATCTTTCGGTAAACGCTGCGGAAGCTTAGGCGAGGCCAACTGCGCGCTCGGATCATCCTCACGATACTTTTCACGGTACAGATGCTGGAAAAAGCGCCGCATAGCGCTTAACAGGCGTGCGGAGCTGGTCGCTTTGTATCCGCCCTCCACCCGTTCAGCCAGCAGCGTTTGTAAATCATCAGCCTGCGCCGTCGCAAGCGTTTTTCCGCGATGATGCAACCACGCAACGACCATCGATAAATCGCGACGATACGCGCTTAATGTATTTTCCGCCAGATTTCGTTCCAGCCACAGGGCATCCAGAAACTGCTCAATACGCGCTAAATCCTGTTCCATTCGCGCTCCCTACTTCACGCTTACTTTTGGTGCATTATGCCTCATTGTGCCGTGAATGCAGTGATTCTGTTACACTACCCGCAACGCTATAGCAGAATCGAGATGTAACGTAATGAACATGGGTCTTTTTTACGGTTCCAGCACGTGCTACACCGAGATGGCCGCAGAGAAAATTCGCGATATCCTCGGCCCGGAGCTGGTGACATTACATAACCTCAAGGATGACGCCCCCGCCTTAATGGAGCAGTACGACGTGCTCATTTTAGGCATCCCCACCTGGGATTTTGGTGAAATTCAGGAGGACTGGGAAGCCGTCTGGGAGCAACTGGACGATCTCAATCTGGAAGGCAAAATCGTTGCGCTTTACGGTATGGGCGACCAGCTCGGCTACGGCGAGTGGTTCCTGGATGCGCTGGGGATGTTGCATGACAAACTTGCCCTCAAAGGCGTTAAATTTGTCGGCTACTGGCCCACAGAAGGCTACGAATTTACCAGCAATAAACCGGTCATTGCGGATGGGCAACTGTTTGTCGGCCTGGCGCTGGATGAAACGAACCAGTACGATCTCAGCGATGAGCGTATACAGACCTGGTGTGAACAAATTCTCGGCGAAATGGCCGAACACTACGCCTGAAGCCTTACTCGCTGTATTTCCCTCTCGACGGAACCGCGTTTGCGCCGTTCCGTCAGTGTTGGCCTGATATCGGCTGCTGTAACAGTATCCGACGCAACTCACGCCATTCCGCTTCTTCCATGCTATCCGCCGCCAGCCATAAATGCTGATGACGTCCAGACTCTGCGCGTAAACGCAACACCATCCCGCTCTTCAGTAACCAGGGCGGACGCAAGAGCGTCCAGTCCTGCCCCTGCCAGCGTAAGCGCCCGTCCATGAGTAGCTTGATCTCTCCCTGACAGGTATTAATCCTGCGCTGGCTACGTACACAGTCAAACACGACCAGCGACAGTAGTATCATCCATAACGGGGTATAACTCAGCGGCCAGGGCATCAATAAAATCACCGCGGCAACCAGCCCATGAATGAGCAATGAGATCCACTGAGCGCGCCATGAGACGCGTAAATCAGATTGCCACAGGACCACGTTCCCGATTCCGTGTCTGAATGAGTCGGACCATCTGTTCCAGTTCAGCGTCAGCCGGTTTACCGTGATTCATCAACCAGTTAAATAAATCCGGGTCATCACTCTGCAACAAACGGACAAAAATACGCTTTTCTTCATCACTTAAACTATCGTACTCATGTTCAAAAAACGGCATGATGGAAATATCAAGTTCGCGCATACCGCGACGACATGCCCAGTGAATACGTGCTTTATTGTGAATATCCATGTTCTTCCTGCCTCGCGAAAATGAAGTACCGGGCTATTGTAACGTGTTTTTGGCGTTGTTTTACGGGAATCTCAGTAATCTGGAACGCGATCGCGAAATAAAAGGCTGGGAATCAATACGTTCATCCGTTTTGGATACCGCCTCGCAAAACGATCAATCCGCTCTCAATGGGCTATTTAAAGCACTTGCAATGACCGATGGCTCTTTTACCATTAACCATTATTGTTGCAGCTAACCAGGACATTATTTATGGCTTTTATCTCCTTTCCGCCACGTCATCCTTCATCGTCAGCCCGCCTGCCGCTGACGCTGATCGCGCTTGACGACTGGGCGCTGTCGTCCATCACCGGCGTAGACAGTGAAAAGTATATTCAGGGCCAGGTCACCGCTGACGTAAGCCAGATGACTGAACAGCAACACCTTCTCGCCGCCCACTGCGATGCTAAAGGTAAGATGTGGAGCACTCTGCGCCTGTTCCGTGAGCGCGACGGTTTCGCCTGGATTGAACGCCGTAGCGTGCGTGAAGCGCAATTAACGGAGCTGAAAAAGTATGCCGTATTTTCCAAAGTGGTCATCGCGCCGGATGACGAACGCGTATTGCTTGGCGTGGCAGGTTTTCAGGCCCGCGCGGCGCTGGCTAATGTCTTTAGCGAACTGCCCAATAGCGAAAATCAGGTGGTCAGAGACGGCGCCTCCACGTTGCTATGGTTTGAACATCCTGCGGAACGATTCCTGCTTGTCACCGATGTCGCGACGGCCAACATGTTAACGGAGAAGTTGCATGGCGAAGCCGAACTGAATAACAGTCAACAGTGGCTGGCGTTGGATATTGAAGCAGGCATTCCGGTGATTGACGCGGCGAACAGCGGTCAATTTATCCCCCAGGCGACTAACCTACAGGCGCTGGGCGGCATCAGCTTCAAGAAAGGCTGCTACACCGGACAGGAGATGGTCGCACGGGCAAAATTCCGCGGCGCCAATAAACGCGCGCTTTGGTTGCTGGCGGGCAAAGCCAGCCGGGTACCGGAAGCAGGAGAAGATCTGGAGCTACAGATGGGCGAGAACTGGCGTCGAACCGGCGCTATTCTGGCGGCGACGCAGTTGGACGATGGTCAGTTACTGGTTCAGGCCGTCATGAATAACGATTTAGAAGCCGAAAGCGTCTTCCGCGTTCGCGACGATGCCAACACCCTGCATATCGTCCCGCTGCCCTACTCGCTGGAAGAGTGATATCACGTTAAAAGCCGGATAGCCTGATAGCGCAACGCCATCAGGCTCGCACGTGCTATTCTCGTAGGCCGGATAAGGTGCGACAGCGCCGCCATCCGGCACGGGCATCCGGGAATTACGCCTGTCCCACATACAAATAGATGGCCAGGAAGTGGCACACGCTGCCACCCAGCACAAAGCCATGCCAGATGGCGTGGTTATAAGGTATGCGTTTGCAAACATAGAAAATTACGCCCAGCGAGTAAACGACGCCACCTACCGCCAGCAGCGTCACGCCGCCTATCGCCAGCTTAATCGCCAACTGATAAACCACTATCAGCGACAGCCAGCCCATTGCCAGATACGTAACCAGTGAAAGCACTTTAAATCGGTGCGCAATCGTCAACTTGAAGAGGATACCGAATAGCGCCAGGCTCCAGATCACAATCATTAGTCCGCGCGCCAGCGGCGAATCCAGACCTACCAGCAGAAATGGCGTATAGGTTCCGGCAATGAGCAGATAGATAGCGCAGTGATCAAATTTCTTTAACCAGATTTTTGCCCGCTGATGAGGAATGGCATGATAAAGCGTTGAGGCAAGAAAAAGCAGGATCATGCTCCCGCCATATAAACTGTAGCTGGCAATAGCCGTCATACCAGCATTCGCCTCTACCGCCTGAACCAACAACAGCACCAGGCCGACAATACCAAATACCAATCCAATGCCGTGGCTAATACTGTTGGCGATTTCCTCAGCCAGCGAATATCCCTGCGTCATTAATGGTTTTTGCACCATAACTTACTCCGGAGAAACGTTCATAACGATGAACTGCGCCTCTAGCGTAACTGAGAATGGTTCCAGTGAACACATGTTAGCTAAAATAAATTCGCAAAATTAAATTTTCTTTCTTATTCAATAATTTAATCACAAAAACTCAACTAACACGCGTTCATATTTATCAAAGGCATTTAAAATCAATCACATAAAATTGCGTCTGGTTGGGATAGATTTCAGCAATGACCCGTTTCAGCTCATCAAGCGACATATTTTCCTGTTGCGCATGTTTTTCGTTCAGCGTATCCAGCGTCACAGTTGACGTTCCTGTCACTTCGATTGTGCAAAAATAGCCATCATCTTCGAACCGCCCCACGCGTAGCATATCGCCTGCTTTAAAGTGGGACTCGGAGGCATCACGAATGGTGATGGTTTTACGCCCTGCCAGAATGTCATTCTGGAAACGTTGAAAGAAAGTAATGTCGTTTGGCTGCATGTGGTTATCCCCTGAATATGAACTCTTGAAGTGGATGTTACGATCTGAATGTGTTCCTGCCCCGACACGCGAGCCCCCTGGAATTTTGCGTACGCTTTACATGTCATTTGGTGCAGAATGAATGATAACAGACTAAATAAATTGAGATTATGCAACAATGAGAAAACTCACCTTGCCAAAAGATTTTTTATGGGGCGGCGCGGTTGCTGCACACCAGGTTGAAGGCGGCTGGAATAAAGGCGGTAAAGGCCCCAGCATCTGCGACGTGCTAACCGGCGGCGCACACGGCGTGCCACGCGAAATTACCCAGAATGTCGTTGCTGGCAAATACTATCCGAACCACGAGGCGGTGGATTTTTACGGACATTACAAAGAAGACATCCGTCTTTTCGCCGAAATGGGGTTCAAATGCTTCCGTACCTCTATTGCCTGGACGCGTATCTTCCCGAATGGCGACGAATCCCAGCCAAACGAGGCCGGTCTGAAATTCTACGACGACATGTTTGATGAATTGCTCAAATACAACATCGAACCGGTCATCACCCTTTCCCACTTTGAAATGCCGTTACATCTGGTCCAGCACTACGGCGGCTGGACCAATCGTAAAGTCGTTGATTTCTTTGTCCGTTTTGCTGAAGTCGTGTTTGAACGCTACAAGCATAAGGTCAAATACTGGATGACCTTCAACGAAATTAACAACCAGCGAAACTGGCGCGCGCCGCTGTTTGGCTACTGCTGTTCCGGCGTGGTGTATACCGAGCATGAGAATCCAGAAGAAACCATGTATCAGGTCTTACATCATCAGTTTGTCGCCAGCGCCCTGGCGGTGAAAGCGGCACGTCGTATTAATCCACAGATGAAAGTTGGCTGTATGCTGGCGATGGTCGCGCTGTATCCCTTCTCCTGCAAACCAGAAGATGTGATGTTTGCTCAGGAATCGATGCGTGAACGCTACGTCTTTACCGATGTACAGCTGCGCGGCTATTACCCGTCCTATGTGTTGAACGAGTGGGAGCGCCGCGGATTTAACATCAAAATAGAAGATGGCGATCTTGAAGTGCTGCGCGAAGGCACCTGCGACTATCTTGGTTTCAGTTATTACATGACCAACGCGGTCAAAGCCGAAGGCGGGAGCGGCGATGCGATTTCCGGTTTTGAAGGCAGCG
Organism: Salmonella sp. JXY0409-18; assembly: GCF_020268625.1. NCBI lineage: Bacteria > Pseudomonadati > Pseudomonadota > Gammaproteobacteria > Enterobacterales > Enterobacteriaceae > Salmonella > Salmonella sp. JXY0409-18. Next base: position 812,511 of record NZ_CP084216.1, on the reverse strand, counting down.
TACCGAACCCCTATGTTAAAGCCTCTGACTGGGGCTGGCAGATTGACCCGGTGGGCCTGCGTTATTCATTGTGTGAACTGTACGAACGCTATCAAAAGCCGCTGTTTATTGTCGAAAACGGTTTTGGTGCTTACGACAAAGTAGAAGAAGATGGCAGCATCAACGACGACTATCGCATTGACTACCTGCGCGCCCATATTGAAGAGATGAAAAAAGCGGTGACTTACGATGGTGTCGACCTGATGGGCTACACGCCGTGGGGCTGCATCGACTGCGTGTCGTTCACCACCGGGCAGTACAGCAAGCGCTACGGCTTTATCTACGTGAACAAGCACGATGACGGTACGGGCGATATGTCGCGTTCGCGTAAGAAAAGCTTCAACTGGTACAAAGAGGTGATTGCCAGCAACGGCGAGAAGCTTTAACTCCTGCACGTTACCCGCCAGTCGGCGGGTAACACTTTGAACGAGTCTTACCAGGTCTTACCTATTTTAAATTCCCAGCGTACATCTTCCATTTTGGTTGGCGACTTCGCTTCCTGCATTACCGGGAAGAAGGCTCCGGCACCAAACCATAACTTCAGTGAATCGACAGCAATATTAAATGATGGACCAACAACCCATTCGGTAGTTCCAGAATGGTTATTAACTACGCTGCCATTAGACAGTTTTTTCGTTCCAGAGGCATTATTGCTGTAGGCACTTTCCAGACCAAGATCCAGCGGTAAATCGCTAAACATATACCGCACCTGGGTATTCCACTGGAATTCGTTACCTCGTTTCACGTCCTGGTTACCGCGCTCAAATGGTCCCTGATATACAAAACCCATATCCCCTTTAATGTTAGGAGTAAATAATTTTGTTAAAGTGAGTGTTACTCTTCCTCCCCAGGCGCTATTCCCAGGCAAATGATTATCTCCATCTTGCCCGGTGGGTAGTAATAATGCCCCGCCTACCGTAACCCAAAACGGATCACCTCTTCGCTGGCTTATTAAAGCATAATTGACCCCCACCGATTGGTCGCCCATTCCCTCTATGTACTCAGGAGACAGATTGTCTCGTTTGTTATTGATATAGGAACCCACAGTTGATAATTCCAGTCTGTCGGTCAAACCGTAACGAATCTTCAATAACCATATCTGGGAGTAAACATCCGGGCTTCCGTGCCCCTCGATTTGATGATCTTTATCGCGAAATGAGCTATTCACGGCGGTTAATAACTTTCCTTCCGGCAATACTGAACCACCAGAAATAGCGGTATTAACTGGTGCACCTAATAGATTACTGGGATTATTTTCTCCGTTAGCTGCCATTGCATTCATTAATAGAAAATATGTTATTAATGGCAGAAATATAAATCGTTTCATTATTCCCTCCAGGTATAAAAAACAAAGCGCTAAGTTAATAAACATTTACGTTATTTACGCTTATTTTTAATTTATAATTTAAATTAATAACTTGATGAATTTAATATACGGAAATTTTTGTAACTATATTGAGAGGTAAATAACGATTCCGGAGAGAAACTATTTGTAACTACATGTAAATACACCGTGTTATTTTGATTAAATAACAGCAAGGTAAAAATGATGCACAATGAATCATTAGACTCTAAAAAAGCGGTAATTTAATTCTGGCTAATACACTGATACAAACGCCAGGTTGCCTGACAGGAGCCAACGATTTACTGTAATATATTGAATTAGTAACACTTTGTAGCCTGAATAAGGCACTCACACTGCATCCGACATCAACAAAGCGCACTTTATTAACAAGCTGAAAAGGCGCCGAAGCGCCTTTAGAAGACAGTCGAATCAGTAAATTACTGGTAGTCGCTAATCGGTACGCAGGAGCAGAACAGGTTACGGTCGCCATAAACATCATCCAGACGTTTCACCGTCGGCCAGTATTTGTCTGCCACGCCTGCCGGGAATACGGCAACTTCACGGCTGTACGGATGCGCCCACTCGGCGACCAGTTCGTTCTGAATGTGCGGCGCGTTCACCAGCGGGTTATCTTCCAGCGGCCAGACACCGGCTTTCACCTGGTCAATCTCTGCGCGGATAGCCAGCATCGCATCGATAAAGCGATCCAGCTCGGCCTTACCTTCAGATTCCGTCGGCTCTACCATCAGCGTGCCCGCCACCGGGAACGACATGGTTGGCGCATGGAAACCGTAGTCGATCAGACGCTTGGCAATATCCAGCTCGCTGATGCCGGTTTCTTCTTTCAATGGGCGAATATCAAGAATACATTCGTGCGCCACACAGCCATCGCGACCGGTATACAGTACCGGATAGGCATCTTTCAGACGGCTGGCAATGTAGTTAGCGTTAAGAATCGCGACCTGGCTTGCCTGCTTCAGGCCTTCTGCACCCATCATGCGGATGTACATCCAGCTGATTGGCAGGATAGAGGCACTACCGAACGGCGCCGCAGACACCGCGCCCTGACGGGTTAACATGCCTTCGATTTGCACCACGCTATGACCCGGTACGAACGGTGCCAGATGCGCTTTCACGCCGATCGGTCCCATGCCTGGGCCGCCGCCGCCGTGCGGAATGCAGAAAGTTTTATGCAAATTGAGGTGCGAAACGTCTGCGCCAATAAAGCCCGGTGAGGTGATGCCGACCTGGGCGTTCATGTTCGCGCCGTCAAGGTAAACCTGACCGCCGAACTGGTGCACAACTTCACACACTTCACGGATCGTTTCTTCATAGACGCCGTGGGTGGACGGATAGGTCACCATGATGCAAGAGAGGTTCGCAGCATGTTGTTCTGCTTTTGCTCGCAGATCGTCCAGGTCGATGTTGCCGTTCTTATCACACGCCACAACCACCACCTGCATTCCTGCCATATGTGCAGAAGCAGGGTTAGTGCCGTGAGCAGAGGCCGGAATCAGGCAGATATCGCGATGCCCTTCGTTGCGGCTTTCGTGATAGTGACGAATCGCCAGCAGCCCCGCGTATTCCCCCTGTGCGCCGGAGTTAGGCTGCATACAGACGGCGTCGTACCCGGTGAGTTTCACCAGCCAGTCAGAAAGCTGGCTAATCATCTGATGATATCCTTCGGCCTGTTCCGGCGGGCAGAACGGGTGCAGTTCAGCGAATTCCGGCCAGGTGATAGGAATCATCTCGGCGGCGGCGTTCAGCTTCATGGTGCAGGAACCCAGCGGGATCATCGCCTGATTCAGCGCCAGATCTTTACGCTCCAGCGAGTGCATGTAGCGCATCATCTCGGTTTCGCTGTGGTAACGGTTAAATACCGGATGCGTCAGAATCGCATCGTCACGCAGCATACTTTGCTGAATGGAACGGCTATCAAGCGCCACGTCTTTATCCAGTGTTTCAATGTTCAGACCGTGGCTGTCGCCCAGCAAAACATTGAACAACTGCGCCACATTCTCACGGGTGGTGGTTTCATCGAGCGTAATACCAACCGCGTTATGAATATCGCTGCGCAGATTGATCTCTGCCGCTTCCGCACGCGCCAGTACCGCAGCTTTATCAGCTACTTCCACACACAGGGTGTCGAAGTAGTGCGCATGACGCAGCTTTAAGCCTTTCTGTTGCAGACCTGCCGCCATAATATCGGTCAGGCGGTGGATACGATTAGCGATGCGCTTCAGACCAACCGGACCATGATAAACGGCATACAGGCTGGCGATGTTAGCCAGCAGTACCTGCGAGGTACAAATATTGGAGTTCGCTTTCTCACGACGGATATGCTGCTCGCGAGTCTGCATCGCCATGCGCAGTGCGGTATTGCCCGCCGCATCTTTTGAGACGCCGATAATACGGCCTGGCATGGAGCGTTTAAATTCGTCTTTGGCGGCAAAGAACGCCGCGTGCGGGCCACCGTACCCCATCGGTACGCCGAAGCGTTGCGCAGAGCCGAAAACAATGTCCGCGCCCTGTTTGCCCGGAGCCATCAGCAGCACCAGCGCCATAAAATCGGCGGCGACGCTGACCACAACTTTACGGGATTTCAGCTCAGTAATCAGTGCGCTGTAGTCGTGAATTTCGCCCGTGGTGCCTACCTGTTGTAACAGCACGCCAAACACATCCTGGTGATCCAGTGCTTTCGCCGCGTCATCCACAATGACGTCAAAGCCAAAGGTTTCGGCGCGAGTACGCACGACGTCCAGAGTTTGCGGATGGACATCAGAGGCGACAAAGAAACGGTTGGCATTTTTCAGTTTGCTGACGCGCTTTGCCATCGCCATCGCTTCAGCGGCGGCGGTCGCTTCATCCAGCAGCGAGGCGGAAGCCATGTCCAGCCCCGTCAGGTCCAGCGTCACCTGTTGGAAGTTGAGCAGCGCTTCCAGACGCCCCTGAGAGACTTCCGGCTGATAAGGAGTGTAGGCGGTATACCAGCCTGGATTTTCCAGCATGTTGCGCAGGATAACCGGCGGTAGCTGCACGGCTGTGTAGCCCATGCCAATGTAGGACGTGAAGCGCTTGTTACGCCCGGCGATGGCTTTTAATTCCGCCAGTGCGGCATATTCGGTTGCCGCCTCGCCAACCTGCGGCGGAGTCGCGAGCTGAATGTCTTTCGGCACAATCTGACCTGTCAGCGCGTTTAACGACTCGGCGCCAACCGCATTCAGCATCTCTTGCTGCTGCGCGGCGTCCGGTCCGATGTGGCGTTCAATGAAAGCGCCGCGGTTTTCAAGCTGGCTTAACGTCTGTGTCATGGGCGATGGTTCCTGAAACGTGCAGTGAATCGTAGGTGTCTCTAACTCAATTGCCCGGTGGCGCTGACGCTTACCGGGCCTACGCGTGCGAAAACGAATACGCAAAATCATTCGCGTTGCAGTGAGTAGGCCGGATAAGCATTAGCGCCATCCGGCACAACATTATTCGTCTTCTAACAATGCCTCATACGCGGTGGCATCCAGCAGCGATTCAAGTTCGCTTTCATCGCTGGCTTTGATTTTAAAGATCCAGCCACCGGCATACGGTTCGCTGTTCACCAGCTCCGGGGAGTCGCTCAGCGCATCGTTTACCGCCACGATCTCGCCGCTTACCGGCGCATAAATGTCGGACGCCGCTTTTACGGACTCCGCCACGGCGCAGTCGTCGCCCGCGCTTACGGTCGCGCCGACTTCCGGCAGATCAACAAAAACCATATCGCCCAACAGCTCCTGAGCGTGTTCAGTAATGCCAACGGTGTAAGTGCCATCCGCTTCTTTACGCAGCCATTCGTGTTCTTTGCTGTATTTCAGTTCTGCGGGTACGTTGCTCATCAATTAATCTCCAAAAAAGGATGAATCACGCGACGGCTTTGCCGTTACGCACAAAAACAGGTTTAGTCACTTTTACCGGCATTTCACGGTTACGAATTTGTACAATCGCCGTCTCGCCGATGCCCGCCGGAACGCGCGCCAGCGCAATGCTGTAGCCCAACGTTGGGGAAAACGTCCCGCTGGTGATAATGCCTTCTTGCTGATTGCCCTGCGCATCGGTAAAACGCACCGGCAGTTCATTACGCAATACACCTTTCTCGGTCATCACCAGACCGACAAGCTGCTCATGGCCTTTTTCACGCTGCATCTCCAGCGCCTCACGGCCAATAAAGTCGCGGTCAGCAGGTTCCCAGGCGATAGTCCATCCCATATTAGCCGCCAGCGGAGAGATACCTTCATCCATCTCCTGACCGTACAGGTTCATGCCTGCTTCCAGACGCAGCGTGTCGCGCGCGCCAAGACCGCACGGCTTCACGCCCGCCTCCACCAGCGCACGCCAGAAATCCGCCGCTTTTTCATTCGGCATGGCGATTTCATAGCCCGCTTCGCCGGTATAACCGGTGGTGGCGATAAACAAATCACCCGCCTGTACGCCGAAGAACGGCTTCATACCTTCTACTGCATGGCGCTGTTGGTCAGTAAACAGAGTCGCCGCTTTTTCCTGCGCATTCGGCCCCTGTACCGCAATCAGCGACAGGTCGTCACGAACGGTGATGTCGATGGCATAAGGTTCAGCATGTTGGGTAATCCAGGAGAGGTCTTTTTCGCGGGTGGCGGAGTTAACAACGAGACGGAAGAAATCTTCAGTGAAGTAGTAGACGATAAGGTCATCAATCACGCCGCCCGATGCGTTAAGCATACCGGAGTAGAGGGCTTTACCCGTCTTCGTTAGCTTCGCGACGTCGTTTGCCAGCAGATAACGTAGAAACTCTCGTGTACGGCTACCATGAAGATCGACAATGGTCATATGCGATACATCAAACATCCCGGCATCGGTGCGCACAGCGTGGTGTTCATCAAGCTGAGAGCCGTAATGCAGGGGCATCATCCAGCCATGAAAATCGACCATGCGGGCGCCGCATAGCGTGTGTTGTTCGTACAAAGGCGTCTGTTGGGCCATCTTTTCCTCGTTGAATTAGCGGGGGCTAACAACCATTTTCATGGGAAATCTTCGCCACGAAACCTGGCATCGACGCCCTTTTTCCTGCGCCGACGCAAACGTTCTCTTGCTCCTGAACTTACCACCGAACCAGGCGCTAAACCATAAGGCTGAATTTACCATCACATTAGCTTATGACTAAAAAACGCTAAAATCCCATCAGCACAAAAAACCACTATTACGCTAAATACTCGTCATAAAAAGGAAGCTGATACGATTTACCACAACATAAATTAATATTAAATGCGGAAAAAATGTCGAAAATCGCGTTCGCCAAAAATAGTGGCATTAGAAAATATAATGCGAAATAAGCGGTGAAATTAGATTATTTCAAACGAGGAAAGCCCCCCGGGGCGATAGCCGGGAAAGCAAAGTGTGACGGGTTTCAAACTCTTGCTGGCGTGCAGTCAGACGCTTAACGAAGCCATTGCGGAAGGTCGTTTAGCCCCATTGCCTGGCGAAGCAGTTGGGGTTTGACGCCGGGGAGCGTATCCGCCAGTTTCAGTCCGATGTCGCGCAACAATTTTTTTGCCGGGTTTTCGCCGGCAAACAGGTCACGAAAACCTTGCATCCCGGCAAGCATCATCGCCGCGCTATGTTTACGGCTACGCTCATAACGACGAAGATAAAGATGTTGACCAATGTCTTTGCCCTGACGCTGAAGCCGGCGCAGATCGTCCACCAGTTCGGCCGCGTCCATAAAGCCGAGGTTGACGCCTTGCCCTGCCAGCGGATGGATGGTGTGCGCGGCATCGCCGACCAACGCCAGACGATGCGCGGCAAACTGGCGAGCATAGCGGCCCGTCAGCGGAAAAACCTGCCGTTCGCTTTCCAGGCGGCATAAGCCCAGCCGATTATCGAAGGCGATAGTCAACGCCTGGTTAAACGCCTCGTCGCCGCTCTGTTGCATACGCTCCGCATCCTGCGGAGAAAGCGACCAGACAATGGAACACAGATGCGGATCGCTTAACGGCAAAAACGCCAGAATACCTTCACCATGAAACACCTGGCGAGCAACCGCGCCGTGCGGCTCTTCGGTGCGGATAGTCGCTACCAGCGCATGGTGACGGTAGTCCCAGAAAGTTAAGGGAATATCCGCTTTGTTACGCAGCCAGGAGTTGGCGCCATCCGCGGCAATCACCAGACGCGCGGTTAACATCGCGCCGTCTTTTAAAGTCAGGAAGGCGTCGTTTTCCCCCCAGGCGACCTGCTGTAATTCCGCTGGCGCCATTAAGGTGATATCCGCCGCTTGCTGCGCTTTTTGCCACAGTGCATAGTGAATGACGCTGTTTTCAACAATATGCCCCAGATGGCTATATCCCATGCTTGCGTCATCAAACGTAATACGGCCAAAGCTGTCTTTATCCCAGACTTCCATACCGTGGTAGCAACTTGCCCGTCGCGCCACAATGTTTGACCATACGCCAAGACGGGTAAGCAGTTTTTCGCTGGCGGCATTAATCGCCGACACCCGAAGCTGAGGCGGCGCATCGTTCGCCAACGGCTGGGGGACTACGTGATCCAGTACCGCAACGCGCAAACCGCTCCCCTGCAAGCCGCAGGCAACAGCCAGTCCCACCATGCCTCCGCCAACTATTGCTACATCAACACTTTGCACTATTTACTCCTGGAAACCGGAACAATCAAAACCGTAGGCCGGATAAGGCGAAGCTGCCATCCGGCATTTTTACGAACACGATGCCGGATGGCGGCATAAATGCCTTATCCGGCCTACAGATCTGCTTAACGCGCAACCCAACCTAAGGTCCGCTGTGCCAGCGCATCGCGCGCAGGCGGTAATAACTCCATCGCCATTAAACCGATATTGCGCCCAATAACCAGCGGCGCCCAACGATTTGCAAACAGATGGACCAGACCGTTCGTTACGCCAATCGTCGTATCCCGGTCAACCTGACGACGCTGCTGATAGCGCGATAACACGTGCCAGGCGCCAATATCCTCGCCCGCGTCCTGTGCCGCGACCAGCGTTTCCGCCAGGCTCATGACATCACGCAGACCGAGATTAAACCCTTGTCCGGCGATAGGATGCAACGTCTGCGCCGCATTGCCGACCACGACAGTCCGGTGAGTAAACACTTTTGCCGCCGTAGTAAGGGCAAGCGGATACGCGCTGCGCTTACCGGCCTGAGTAATTCGCCCCAGCCGCCAGCCAAACGCGGCCTGCAACGCATGACAGAACTGCGCGTCGGACCAGCTCAGCACCTCATCGCGCTGGTCGAGCGGGTGACACCAAACCAGCGAACATCGGCCATGCGACATCGGCAACATCGCCAGCGGGCCATTGGGAGTAAAACGTTCAAAGGCGCGTCCCTGATGCGGGATCGCGGTCGCGACATTCGCTATCACCGCTAACTGTTCGTAAGGCTCCTGATGCCAGTCAACGCCGCAGGCTGACGCCAGCGCGGAGTGGGTACCGTTAGCCGCCACCAGCACGCTGCCAGCTATCACATTGCCGTTTTCCAGAGTGACGTTAACCTGCTGTTGGGTACGTGACACGCTGGCTACGCGCTCCGGGCAGTGCAGCGTAACGCCCGGCGCTTTACGCAAGAGCGCAAACAGACGCAGCCCGATATCATGCAGCTCCGCAACGTGACCCAACGCTGCCAGGCTGTAATCCTGCGCGTCGAGAGTCACAAATCCGGCATGACCGCGATCGCTGACGTGTACGGTGTTGATTGCCGTTGCGCAATCGGAAATCGTCTGCCAGACGCCAATTCGCGCCAGTTGCTGGCAAGTGCCCGCCGCCAGCGCAATCGCTCTGGCGTCAAAGCCGGGATGGCCGTCGGCTTCAGGCGCTTTCGCTTCAATCAGGTGTACCGGCAACGTCCCATGACTGAACTGAGAGATGGCCAGCGCCAGCGTCGCGCCTGCCATGCCGCCGCCAACGATAATGACGCTCATTGCTGCCGCGCCGCCGCCATTAATGCCTCAATGTCATCCGCCTTCTTCACAACGCCAGCGGTCAGGTTTTCATTACCGGTTTCGGTAATGACAATGTCATCTTCAATTCGAACGCCAATGCCGCGATACGCTTCCGGCACGTCGGCATCCGGCGCGATATAGAGGCCTGGCTCTACGGTCAGCACCATGCCCGGCTCCAGGATGCGGGAGCGATCCGGCCCATAAACGCCGACATCATGAACATCCAGCCCCAGCCAGTGGCTCAAGCCATGCATAAAGAAAGGACGATGCGCATTTTCGGCAATCAGTTGATCAACCTCTCCTTGCAAAATCCCCAGCTTCACCAGCCCGGTTATCATGATGCGCACGACTTCGCCGGTCACCTCCTGAATAGAGGTGCCAGGACGGAACAGTCGCAGGCTGGTCTCCAGCGATTCCAGAACGATGTCATAAATTTCACGCTGAGCTGGCGTGAATTTCCCGTTCACCGGGAAAGTACGCGTGATGTCGCCCGCGTAACCTTTATATTCACAGCCCGCGTCGATAAGCACTAAATCGCCGTCGCGCATTTCACTTTCGTTTTCAGTGTAATGCAGGATACAGCCATTTTCGCCGCTGCCGACAATGGTGTTATAGGAGGGATAGCGCGCGCCGTGGCGATTAAATTCGTGGTGAATTTCACCCTCCAACTGATACTCAAACATCCCCGGACGGCATTTTTCCATCGCGCGGATATGCGCCAGCGCGCTAATTTCCCCGGCACGGCGCAGGACAGCAATCTCTTCCGGCGATTTGAACAGGCGCATCTCATGGACGATCGGTCGCCAGTCAGTCATGGTGGCCGGCGCGGTCAGATTCTGGCGGGAGCCTTTACGCAGCTTCTCCAGCGCAGCCAGAACAATCTCGTCGGCATACGCATATTCGCCCTGCGCGTGGTACACCACATCCAGACCATTAAGCAACTGAAAGAGTTGCTGGTTGATTTCGCTAAACGCCAGCGCCCGGTCAACACCCAGTTTTTCCGGCGCGGCATCCTGTCCTAAACGGCGACCAAACCAGATTTCCGCCGTCAGGTCGCGAACGCGGTTGAACAAAACGCTGTGGTTGTGGGTGTCATCACTCTTAATCAGTACCAGCACGGCTTCCGGTTCGTTAAAACCGGTGAAATACCAGAAGTCGCTACTCTGGCGATACGGATATTCACTGTCTGCGCTGCGCGTCGCCTCCGGCGCGGCAAAGATCAGCGCGGCGCTGCCGGGCTGCATTTGCGCCAGTAATGCCTGGCGACGGCGTTGGTATTCCTGCTGAGTCATGACATGGCCTCCATTTCGTTTTTTCTTAGTGTAGCGTCGGTTTACGCACTTCCGGCGCGGTCGGCTGTTGGCGCGTGAAAGTGTCATGACATAACAGCGCCGCAACACGGACATATTCGATGATCTCTTCGAGCGACATCTCCAGCTCTTCCTGATCTTCGCTCTCATCATAACCAAGCTGCGCAATATTACGCAGGTCGTCAATCGCTTCACCCGTTTCGCCGGTGACTTTATCAAGTTTAGGCTGCGTTACGCCGAGGCCAAGCAAAAAGTGGTTAACCCACCCGGCTAATGCATCAGCGCGATCGAATACGCTGACATCGTCGCCTTCAGGCAGATAAAGCTGAAAAAGAAAGCCGTCGTCTTCCAGCGCGTCGCTGGTCGCCGCGTGCATTTTGCGCAGCGCCTGAGCAAGCTCATGCCCGAAGGCCAGACCTTCGTTCGTCAGGTCGTGCAACAGCGGCTGCCATGAGCTGTCGTTGTTGCCGCCGCAAATCATCCCGCTGATTAAACCATGCATTTCAGCCGGGGTCAGACCGGCCCCTTGTTGATTCAAAAACCGGTTCATTTCGTTGTAACCAGGCATTTCGTTCTGTATAGACATAAGCATTCGTCATCAAAGGGAGGATATTCATGATATGCTACCACTTTGGACCCTGGTGAACCAGAAAAGGGCTTGTATCTTCACACCAGGGTAGCTATAGTGTCGCCCCTTCGCGGACCTTGGGTCTGGAGACGAAGGCAGCGCAGTCAATCAGCAGGAAGGTGGCATGTCTGCACAACCCGTCGATATCCAAATATTTGGCCGTTCACTGCGAGTGAATTGCCCGCCTGACCAAAGGGATGCGTTGAATCAGGCTGCGGACGATCTGAATCAGCGGTTGCAAGATCTGAAAGTTCGCACTAGAGTCACAAATACTGAGCAGTTGGTTTTCATTGCCGCATTGAATATCAGCTATGAGTTAACTCAGGAAAAAGCGAAGACCCGCGATTACGCGGCGAGCATGGAACAACGTATTCGGATGCTACAACAGACCATCGAACAGGCGTTGCTTGATCAAGGTCGCATAACCGAAAAAACGGGCCAAAACTTTGAATAACACTTTTCGCTTTACTATGGTAAAGTGATTGTGAAAACAGAATTTCTCTGAGATGTTTGCAAGCGGGCCAGTCCCCTGAGCCGATATTTCATACCACAAGAATGTGGCGCTCCGCGGTTGGTGAGCATGCTCGGTTCGTCCGAGAAGCCTTAAAACTGTGACGACACATTCACCTTGAACCAAGGGTTCAAGGGTTACAGCCTGCGGCGGCATCTCGGAGATTCCCCTTCTGACTGGCAACAGCCATGACGCAACTTCCCGAACTCTCTTTATCACGACAAGAAATCCGCCGAATGATTCGGCAACGTCGCCGTGCGCTAACGCCAGAGCAGCAACGCCGCTTTGGTCAACAGGCCGCCGCCCGAATGCTCAGCTTTCCTCCCGTCGTGATGGCGCACACTGTCGCCGTGTTTCTCTCCTTTGATGGCGAACTCGACACCCAGCCGCTGATAGAACAGCTATGGCAAGCGGGCAAGCGCGTCTACCTTCCGGTTCTTCATCCCTTCAGCCCCGGCAACCTCCTGTTCCTGCACTATCATCCGCAGAGTGCACTGGTGACCAACCGCTTAAAGATCCGGGAGCCACGGCTTGATGTCCGCGACGTATTGCCGCTGGCAAAGCTGGATGTGCTGGTAACGCCGTTAGTGGCGTTTGACGAAGGCGGGCAGCGCCTGGGGATGGGCGGCGGATTTTATGACCGTACGTTGCAAAACTGGCAGCAGCATAAGATCCTACCTGTGGGCTACGCGCATGATTGCCAGTTAGTGGAAAAGCTGCCGGTTGAAGAGTGGGATATCCCGCTGCCTGCGGTGGTAACGCCATCCAAAATTTGGGAGTGGTAGCCGTGTTTTGCCGATTGACAGCGTCGCTTTTTTAACCTAAATTTCTCGGTGAAGGGTGAGGGAGGCGAACCTCCCTCCTGCGTACTCACTGTTAATATGCTGGGCAAGCGATGATTAACAGGATCAGCAGCATGATGACGTATCTCATCATCGTCCCTTTCCTTTTTAGAGCCCCTGCTTCGGTAGGGGCTTTCCCGTTTCAGCGCTATGCTGAGCCCTTATCGTAAATTCCTTTTATTGCTGTACAACACGCAACGCTGCCTTTAATTACCAATTGCGGCAAGGCTCGAAAACAGAATGTATGCGTTACACGAAGAGATGTTGAGGCAGGGAAACCAGAGAAAGGATGGGCAGGTCATCTCCTGCCCATTTAGAGGAAATTAGTACAGCAGACGGGCGCGAATGGTGCCCGGAATCGCCTTCATCGCCAGCAGCGCTTTCTCCGCCACATCGCCATCGGCTTCTATATCAATCACCACATACCCCATTCGGGCGGAGGTTTGCAGATACTGCGCGGCAATGTTAACGCCCTGCTCGGCAAAGATCTGGTTAAGCGCGGTCAATACGCCCGGGCGGTTTTCGTGGATGTGCATCAGGCGACGACCGCCGTGCAGCGGCAGCGACACTTCCGGGAAGTTCACGGCGGACAGCGTCGAGCCGTTATCCGAGTACTTAATCAGTTTTCCTGCGACTTCCAGACCGATGTTTTCTTGCGCCTCCTGCGTCGAGCCGCCGATATGCGGCGTCAGGATCACGTTATCGAATTCGCACAGCGGAGAGGTAAACGGATCGCTATTAGTGGCCGGTTCCGTCGGGAAGACGTCGATAGCCGCCCCCGCCAGATGTTTCGTCGCCAGCGCGTCGCACAAAGCCGGGATATCCACTACCGTACCGCGCGCGGCGTTAATCAGCAGCGAACCCGGCTTCATCAGGGCAATCTCTTTTGCGCCCATCATGTTTTTGGTGGAGGCGTTTTCAGGTACGTGCAGACTGACCACATCGCTCATATTCAGCAATTCAGACAGGTGCTGCACCTGAGTTGCGTTACCAAGCGGCAGTTTATTTTCAATATCATAGAAATAGACATGCATCCCCAGCGATTCCGCCAGAATGCCCAACTGCGTTCCGATATGGCCGTAACCGATAATGCCAAGCTTTTTACCGCGCGCTTCGAACGATCCCGCCGCCAGTTTATTCCATACGCCGCGGTGCGCTTTGGCGTTCGCTTCCGGCACGCCGCGCAGCAGCAGCAATAGCTCGCCAATCACCAGCTCCGCCACGGAACGGGTATTCGAGAATGGCGCGTTAAAGACCGGAATACCGCGCTTTGCCGCCGCATTTAAATCCACCTGGTTGGTGCCGATGCAAAAACAGCCAATCGCCACCAGCTTCTCTGCGGCGTTAATCACTTCTTCTGTCAGATGAGTACGGGATCGCAGACCGATGAAGTGGGCATCGCGGATGGACGCTTTCAACTGTTCAGCGTCCAGCGCGCCCTTGTGATATTCAATGTTGGTGTAACCTGCCGCACGAAGGCTTTCCAGCGCCTTTTGATGCACCCCTTCAACCAGCAGAAATTTAATTTTATCTTTCTCCAGCGATACCTTTGCCATTTCCCCGATCCTGTCTTTTTTTGCCATCTGATGTTGTGTGTGGATTTGCATCCGTCCTTCAACATATCAAAAAAAATTATCACGGCAATATGAACGTTTGCGCCAGCGTCGTGAAGGAATCGCATACAGCGGGAAATAGCAGATGAAAATACCGGGAATAACTTTTTCTTTGGAGGGATCGGCAGGGCAAACGATTAAACGTGATACATGTCACCAAATTTGCCCTGACCGAATTTTTTACGCGGCAGGAAATACGCCTGGCGGGATCATTTTACGATGGTTTTCACCCCGTCCGGCGTGCCGATCAGTGCGACATCGGCGCCACGGTTGGCGAACAACCCTACGGTCACGACGCCTGGAATCGCGTTAATGGCGTTTTCCAGCGCGATGGGATCAAGGATTTCCATCCCATAAACATCCAGAATCACGTTGCCGTTATCCGTGACCACGTTCTGACGGTACTCCGGACGCCCGCCCAGCTTCACCAGTTGACGAGCGACCGCGCTGCGCGCCATCGGAATCACTTCGACCGGCAACGGGAATTTGCCAAGAATATCCACCTGTTTAGAGGCATCCGCAATACAGATAAATTTCTCCGCCACGGAAGCAATAATTTTCTCACGGGTTAATGCCGCGCCGCCGCCTTTGATCATCTGCATATGACCGTTGATTTCGTCCGCGCCATCGACATAGATACCCAGGCTATCCACTTCGTTGAGATCAAACACATGAATACCGAGGCCTTTGAGTTTTTCAGTCGAGGCGTCCGAGCTGGAGACCGCGCCTTCAATCTGGCCTTTCATTGTGCCCAGCGCATCAATAAAGTGTGCGGCCGTTGAGCCTGTACCAACGCCCACAATGGTGCCGGGCTGTACATACTGAAGTGCCGCCCATCCTACCGCTTTTTTCAGTTCATCCTGCGTCATAGATCGTTTCGCCTGTGGTGTGAAAATACAGCCGCATTATAGAACATTGTCGGGAAAAATCTCCGTGTCCGTACACAGGCTACGGATTTCATCTGTACCGACGGCAAATTTATGTCATAGTGCGGAAAAAAATAACAGGAGCATGACACAACAATGAAACGTCCGGACTACAGAACACTACAGGCGCTGGATGCCGTTATACGTGAACGAGGATTCGAGCGCGCCGCCCAGAAGCTGTGCATCACACAATCCGCCGTCTCACAGCGCATAAAACAGCTTGAGAATATGTTCGGACAACCGTTGTTGGTGCGTACCGTTCCTCCTCGCCCCACGGAGCAAGGGCAAAAATTACTGGCTCTGCTGCGTCAGGTTGAACTGCTGGAAGAAGAGTGGCTGGGCGATGAACAAACCGGCTCTACACCGCTGCTGCTGTCGCTGGCGGTTAACGCCGATAGTCTGGCGACCTGGCTGCTTCCGGCGCTGGCGCCGGTGCTGGCGGACTCCCCTATCCGTCTCAATTTACAGGTGGAAGATGAAACGCGCACGCAAGAACGTCTGCGGCGCGGCGAGGTGGTGGGCGCGGTGAGTATTCAGCATCAGGCGCTGCCCAGCTGCCTGGTAGACAAACTGGGCGCACTCGACTATCTGTTTGTCGCGTCAAAGCCGTTTGCCGAGCGCTATTTCCCCAATGGCGTTACCCGGTCGTCGCTGCTGAAAGCGCCCGCCGTCGCGTTCGACCATCTGGATGATATGCATCAGGCCTTTTTGCAACAGAATTTCGATCTACCGCCCGGCAGCGTGCCGTGCCATATCGTTAATTCATCCGAAGCGTTTGTACAGCTTGCGCGTCAGGGCACGACCTGCTGCATGATCCCTCACCTGCAGATTGAGAAAGAGCTGGAAAGCGGCGAGTTGATCAACTTAACGCCTGGTTTGCTACAGCGCCGGATGCTTTACTGGCACCGCTTTGCCCCGGAAAGCCGAATGATGCGCAAAGTGACCGACGCGCTGCTGGAGTACGGGCACAAGGTGCTGCGTCAGGATTAGCCTCTCTATGAATGCCGGATGGCGGCGTGAACGTCTTATCCGGCCTGCATAACCCATTATTCTCCCGCCACTTCTTTGAAATTCATCACAAAATCATTGCGTTCAGGCGGCAAAAACCGAGAACACCGGGAGAAAACGCGGCCTGGAAGCGCCCAGGCCGGGCGAGATTACTGCGTGCTGGCGGCCGTTGTCGACGTCTGCCCTGTTCCAGGTTCAAGCTGGAATACCACATCGACCTGATCGTCGAACTGAATGGTCGGCTGCTCGTAAGTTTCCTGCGCGGATACCGGCGCAGCATCTGCGGCTTTCATCATTCGCACCACCGGACTCGGCTGATAATTAGAGACATGGTAACGAACGCTGTAAACCGGCCCCAATTTGCTGTTAAAACCGGCTGCCAGCGCTTGCGCCTGATGAATCGCGTCATCAATGGCGGCTTTGCGGGCCTTGTCTTTATAGGCGTCCGGTTGCGCCACGCCCAGCGATACCGAACGAATCTCGTTCAGACCCGCCTTCAGCGCGCCGTCCAGCAGCGAATTGAGTTTATCTAACTGACGCAGCGTCACTTCAACGGTTCGCACCGCGCGATACCCTTTCAGAATGCTTTTACCGTTTTGGTAATCATAATGCGGCTGCGTGCGCAGATTCGCCGCGCTAATGTCTTTTTTCGCAATCTGATTTTGCTCAAGGAAGGAAAGATATTGCGCCACGCGCTCATCGGCCTGCTTCTTCGCCGTCGCCGCATCCTTCGCCGCGACGTTCACTTCAATCGCTAAGGTGGCGATATCAGGCACAGCATCGACGCTTGCCGTACCGGAAGTCACGATGTGCGGGCCTTCCGGCAATTCGCTTGCCTGCGCCGACATTGCACTTAAACCCACTAATGCCGCCAGGGCCATCACTTTGAACTTCACAGTCTCTCCTCCATATTGCAGTCATTGCCCTGATATACAGGGCGCATGCAGGCAAGCTTAGCGGATATCGGCCTGTTGTCCATCAGACAACGCTTAGTTGAAAAGCGCGTGCATATGCGCGACGCCTTCCCGCGCCAGTTGGAAGGCGATAAGCCACATCACCACCCCAACCAGAATGTTGATAATGCGTTGAGCTTTCGCCGTACGCAGTCGAGGCGCAAGCCAGGCCGCCAGTAGCGCTAACCCAAAAAACCATAAGAACGACGCGCTAATCGTGCCGAGAGCAAACCAGCGCTTTGGCTCCATAGCCAGTTGCCCGCCGAGACTGCCCAACACGACAAACGTATCCAGATAAACGTGCGGATTCAGCCACGTTACCGCCAGCATCGTAGCAATAATTTTCCAGCGCCCCTGCTTCATAACCTCGGCGCTGGCCAGCTCCAGATTACTGCTCATTGCCGTTTTCAGCGCGCCAAAACCGTACCATAACAAGAACGCGACCCCGCCCCATGTGACCAGCGCCAGCAGCCACGGCGACTGCATCAGCAACGCGCTGCCGCCAAAAATACCGGCGCTGATCAGGACTAAATCACTTAACGCGCAAAGCAGCGCTATCATGAGGTGGTACTGGCGACGAATTCCCTGATTCATCACAAACGCATTTTGCGGGCCAAGCGGAAGGATCATGGCGGCGCCAAGGGCAAGCCCTTGAAAATAATAAGATATCACGTTAACTACCCTGAGCTGTTTTTCTTAAAGGCAGACTATAGCGCGGGAATATTATTAGCGGAAATTGATAATTTTAATCACTAATAAGAAAAGCTAATGAAGAGACTGAATAACGGATGGCGGCTACGCTTATCCGCTCAATAACCAGAGAATACTGGAGGCGGATAAGCGCAGCGCCGGCAGGCAGCGCGGGAGAAAAATTACTCCGCGGCGTTATCTTTCACACGTTTAAAATTGACGTCCATCTGCGGGTACGGGAAGCTAATACCAGCGGCGTCGAATTCACGTTTAATACGTTCCAGCACGTCCCAGTAGACATTTTGCAGGTCGCTGCTTTTACTCCAGACACGCACCACAAAATTAATTGATGAGGCGCCCAGCTCATTCAAACGTACCGTCATTTCGCGATCTTTTAAAATACGATCGTCGGACTCGATAATCGTCGTTAGCAGCTGTTTCACCTGATCGATATCCGAATCGTAGGCCACCCCAATAATGAATTCGTTACGGCGAACCGGCTCACGAGAATAGTTGATGATATTTCCCGCGATAATTTTGCCATTCGGAATCACAATAATTTTGCCGTCTACCGCGCGCATTGTCGTGGAAAAGATTTGCACGTTCAGTACCGTACCGGCAACGCCGCCCAAATCGACATACTCACCGGCGCGGAACGGACGGAACATAACCAGCAATACCCCAGCCGCAAGGTTAGAGAGCGATCCCTGTAATGCCAGGCCAACGGCTAAACCGGCGGCGCCCAGTACGGCAATAACCGAGGCGGTTTGAACCCCCACGCGACCCAGAGCCGCAATCAGCGTAAAAGCGATAACCCCATAGCGCACCAGCGCAGAAAGAAAGTCGGCCACTGTCGCATCAATATGACGCGCACGCATCAGACGATTTACCGTATTGGAGATCACGCGCGCTACAATCAAGCCGATGATGATAATAGCGATAGCCGCAACAATATTCACAGCATAGCTGAGCAATAACGCCTGGTTGCGTACCAGCCAGGTGCCCGCACCATTTATGCTGTCGACAACATTCAAATCTTCCATTCAATATTCCTTGGTCATAGCAAAACAAGCAAATGAGATCATTCTCACGAAAAGAACTTTTTAAAGGTAAACAAAAACAGAGGAATATGCCATTTTTCGGCATCATCCCAAAAAAGGCAGGTACACTGTGAGTTGGCCGGATGAAAGCGTTAACGCCGCTCTCCGGAAATAACGATAAAAAAATGGCTTCCCGAGGGAAGCCATTTTAATCAACAGACTACATTACAGAACGTCAATCGCGTTCAGTTCTTTAAATGCTTTTTCCAGACGAGCGATCATCGAAGTCTGGCCAGCACGCAGCCATACGCGCGGGTCATAGTATTTCTTGTTCGGCTGATCTTCGCCTTTCGGGTTGCCCAGCTGGCCTTGCAGATACGCTTCGTTTTCTTTGTAGTAGTTCAGAACACCTTCCCAGGTTGCCCATTGGGTATCGGTATCGATGTTCATTTTCACTACGCCGTAGCTTACGGAGTCTTTGATTTCCTGAGCAGTAGAACCGGAACCGCCGTGGAAAACGAAGTTCAGGCTGTTGTGCGGCAGGTTGTGTTTCTTAGAAACATACTCCTGAGAATCACGCAGAATGGTCGGGGTCAGAACCACGTTACCCGGCTTGTAAACGCCGTGTACGTTACCGAAGGAAGCGGCAATGGTGAAACGCGGGCTGATTTTGCTCAGCTCAGTGTACGCGTAATCAACATCTTCCGGCTGGGTGTACAGGGCAGAAGCGTCCATGTGGCTGTTGTCCACGCCGTCTTCTTCGCCACCGGTGCAACCCAGTTCGATTTCCAGAGTCATGCCAATTTTGGACATGCGCGCCAGGTATTTGGAGCAGATTTCGATGTTTTCATGCAGAGACTCTTCAGACAGGTCAATCATGTGAGAAGAGAACAGCGGTTTACCGGTAGCCGCGAAGTGTTTTTCACCCGCGTCCAGCAGACCGTCGATCCACGGCAGCAGTTTCTTGGCGCAGTGGTCAGTGTGCAGGATAACCGGAACGCCATAATGTTCAGCCATCTGATGAACGTGATGCGCGCCAGAGATAGCGCCCAGGATTGCCGCGCCCTGAGGTACGTCAGTTTTCACGCCTTTACCCGCGATGAAGGACGCGCCGCCGTTGGAGAACTGAACGATGACCGGTGCTTTAACTTTTGCAGCGGTTTCCAGAACAGCGTTGATGGAATCAGTGCCCACGCAGTTAACTGCCGGCAGAGCAAAATTGTTTTCTTTTGCTACCTGGAACACTTTCTGTACGTCATCACCAGTGATCACGCCTGGTTTTACGAAATCAAAAATTTTAGACATGTTTCGTTGTCCTGTATCGTCGGGCTTTGGGAAAAAACACGGGCCGCCCTGAATGTCAGATCGGCGATAAATCAACGGGCAGGAATCCCTGCCCGTAACGATTACTTCTTAGCGCGCTCTTCGAGCATCGCTACGGCTGGCAGAACTTTACCTTCCACGAATTCGAGGAATGCGCCGCCGCCAGTAGAAATGTAGGAAATTTTGTCAGCAATGCCGAACAGGTCGATTGCCGCCAGGGTGTCGCCGCCGCCAGCGATGGAAAACGCTTCGCTATCAGCGATGGCATTCGCCACGATTTCAGTCCCTTTACGGAAGTTCGGGAACTCAAACACGCCAACCGGGCCGTTCCACAGAATGGTTTTGGCATTCTTGAGGATTTCAGCCAGCTGCTGAGCGGAAGCATCGCCGATATCCAGGATCTGCTCGTCTTCTTTCACGTCGTTAACGGATTTCAGAGTCGCCGGTGCGGTTTCGGAGAACTCGGTGGCAACGCGAACATCGGTCGGAACCGGGATATCGCAGGTGGTCAGCAGACGTTTTGCTTCGTCAACCAGGTCAGCTTCGTACAGGGATTTACCGACGCTGTGGCCCTGAGCGGCAACGAAGGTATTGGCGATACCGCCGCCGACAATCAGCTGGTCAGCGATTTTAGACAGGGAATCCAGAACGGTCAGTTTGGTAGATACTTTAGAACCACCAACGATAGCCACCATCGGACGAGCCGGCTCTTTCAGCGCTTTACCCAGCGCATCCAGTTCAGCGGCCAGCAGCGGGCCTGCGCACGCGACGTCAGCAAATTTGCCGATACCGTGGGTAGAAGCCTGCGCGCGGTGCGCAGTACCAAAGGCGTCCATCACGAATACGTCACACAGGGCGGCATATTTTTTAGACAGCGCTTCGTCGTCTTTCTTTTCGCCTTTGTTAAAGCGAACGTTTTCCAGAACCACCAGCTCACCTTCGGCCACGTCGACGCCGTCCAGGTAATCTTTGACCAGGCGAACCGGGTTAGACAGTTTGTCTTTCAGGTAGTTAACAACCGGCAGCAGAGAGAATTCTTCGTTGTACTCGCCTTCGGTAGGACGACCCAGGTGGGAAGTTACCATCACTTTCGCGCCCTGTTTCAGAGCCAGTTCGATGGTCGGCAGAGAGGCGCGGATACGCGCGTCGCTGGTCACTTTCCCTTCTTTAACAGGTACGTTCAGATCCGCACGGATAAAAACGCGTTTCCCGGCCAGATCCAGATCGGTCATCTTAATTACAGACATGGTGAATCCTCTCAATGATGCTTAAAGTTTTGTCGACGCTGACGCGTCGAGCCTGAAACCAACTGCGGCCATCGCTAACGTGGTGTCGAGCATCCGGTTAGCAAAGCCCCATTCATTATCGCACCAGACCAGCGTCTTGATCAGGTGGGCGCCACTGACCCGGGTTTGCGTGCCATCAACAATGGCGCTGTGCGGGTCGTGGTTAAAATCTATCGAGACCAACGGTGATTCCGTATAGTCAACTATACCATGAAATGCACCTTGTGCTGCTTTTTGCAGCAACTGGTTGACTTCACTGGCTTTTACTGGTTTTTTCACCGTTACGCTTAAATCGATCGCCGTCACATTAATGGTTGGAACGCGCACCGCAATCGCCTCAAAACGATCGTTAAACTGCGGGAATATACGCGTAATGCCTGCCGCCAGTTTCGTATCTACCGGGATAATCGACTGGCTGGCCGCGCGCGTGCGCCGTAGATCGGAGTGATACGCGTCGATCACCTGCTGATCGTTCATCGCGGAGTGGATCGTCGTGACGGTACCAGACTCGATGCCGTAAGCATCATCCAACAATTTAATGACGGGAATTATGCAATTCGTGGTACAGGACGCGTTTGAGACAATACGATGTTCCGCACGCAGTTGGTTCTGGTTCACGCCAAAAACGACGGTGGCGTCAAGATCGTTGCTGCCCGGATGAGAAAAGAGCACTTTCTTCGCGCCAGCGGCAATATGCGCCTCGCCATGCTCCCGGTTGCCATATACGCCCGTACAATCCAACACGATATCCACGCCCAGTTCGCGCCACGGCAGATCCGCCAGCGTTCGTTCATGCAGAATACGAATGACATCGTCGCCGACAAAAAGCTGCTCGCGCTCGTGGCGAACCTCCCATGCAAAACGCCCGTGGCTGGTATCGTATTTCAACAAATGCGCCATGCCTGCGGCATCCGCCAGCTCGTTGATGGCCACCACGGTAATTTCCGCCCGACGTCCGGATTCATACAAAGCACGAACCACGTTACGCCCGATGCGACCAAAGCCATTAATCGCTATGCGTACGGTCATAGGTCTCCTGCAAGGCTATCCCGATTCAGATGAGGCTGACAGAGTAATGCAGCTCATCGTCGAGTAAAACCTCACCTGTCGCAAACTGCGACTGATTGGTTAATTGTCGAACATTTAATTAACTGAAACGCTTCAGCTAGAATAAGCGAAACGGGGAATAAAAGGAATGTTTGTCCAGTCGAAGAAGACAGTTATCTGACCTGCATCACATTTCATGGCCGCTTACGCTGCAATTTATTCCATATTTAAGAATCACCAGTACATCCGTCAGATCTTTTCATCGCCGCGTCACAAATACTGATTTATATCAGAAAGCGCTGCCGCCAGCGTCTATATTATCAGCGCCACGTCCGAGTCTCGGAGTCCTGTAACGATGACTGTATCTCACCACAATGCCTCTACAGCGCGCTTTTACGCGCTTCGTCTGCTTCCCGGCCAGGAAGTGTTTTCCCAATTACACGCCTTTGTGCAACAGAACCAATTACATGCCGCCTGGATTGCAGGGTGTACCGGCAGTCTGGCCGATGTTGCGCTGCGTTATGCCGGGCAAGAGGCGACCACATCGCTCACCGGCACGTTTGAAGTTATCTCGCTAAACGGCACGCTTGAATTGACCGGCGAGCATCTACATCTCGCGGTATCAGATCCCTACGGAGCCATGCTCGGCGGCCATATGATGCCAGGGTGTACCGTGCGTACCACGCTGGAACTGGTTATCGGCGAACTACCAGCGCTGACGTTCAGCCGTCAACCGTGCGCCATTTCCGGTTATGACGAACTGCATATTTCTTCCCGTTAATTGACGACTCTTTAAGAGGTACTTTATGGCGCGTCGCCCGTTTTCCAGCCAGTCTCTGGTGCTGATTGTCATCGCTATTGCCATCAATATGATTGGCGGACAGCTTATTAGCATGTTGAAGCTGCCTATTTTTCTCGACTCGATCGGCACCTTAATTAGTGCGGTGCTGTTAGGGCCGTTCATCGGCATGTTGACTGGGCTTCTGACCAACTTGCTGTGGGGGCTTCTTACCGACCCTATCGCTGCCGCGTTTGCCCCGGTAGCGATGGTTATCGGTCTGGTCGCCGGGTGGCTGGCGCGCGCAGGCTGGTTTCGTACCCTGCCCAAAGTGGTCGTCAGCGGCGTCGTCATTACGTTAGCGGTGACGCTGGTCGCCGTACCGCTTCGTACCGCGCTTTTTGGCGGCGTTACCGGTAGCGGCGCTGATTTATTCGTCGCCTGGATGCATTCAATGGGCCAAAACCTGGTAGAGTCGGTCGCGATTACCGTCATAGGCGCTAATCTGGTCGATAAAATTCTGACGGCGATCACCGTTTGGGTGCTGCTGCGTCAGCTACCGTTACGTACGACACGGCATTTTCCTGCGATGTCAGCCGTACGCTAAATGCATCCGTTTACCTCGTTAACCTTATGGGCGCTGGCGGCCTGCACCACGCTGCTACTCCCTGCGCAGACCGTGCTCCCGGTTTATAGCGCGGCGGCCTTCCTCTGTCTGCTGGCGCTGAAATCAACGCGGCGGCGGGCGAAGTATGTCGCCTGGCTGATGCTGTCTTTAGGGTTTGGGCTATGGCTGGTACATGGCGGTTGGCTAACGGAATGGATAAGCGGGCAGCCTCGCGATCCGCAACGCTGGATATATGCCGTTACGCTATGGCTACGCCTGCTGGCGATCGTGTCGACGTCGCAGCTATGGATGCAGTATGTGCCGGTTCAGCGGTTTATTCGCGCCCTGTTCGCTTCACGTCTGCCCCCCGGCATCGCTTACCTGTTCGCTGGCCCGCTGCTGGTCGTCGAACAGCTCAAACGACAACTGACGATCGTTTATGAAGCCCAGCGCGCGCGCGGCGTACCTCTGGATGAAGGCTGGTATCAGCGGCTACGGGCGATGCCTGCGCTGATCGTGCCGCTTACGCAAAATGCGCTTAACGATCTGACAATACGCGGCGCGGCGTTGGATATGCGGGGGTTTCGGCTGCATCGAGCCCGAACCACGCTGTGGGCGCCGAAAGATAGCGTGTTACAACGGGTTGCGCGGTATGGCATGGTACTGCTAATACTGGCGGAAGCGGGAGTATGGATATGGTTACGTTAGAGCAGTTTCGTTATCTTCCGTCCGATGCGACACGCCCGCCGGCATGTTTTGATTTCCACTATTCAACACCCGGAATAGTGGCAATAGTCGGCGATAACGGCAGCGGAAAAAGTACGCTGGCGCAACTGATGGCTGGCTGGTATCCGGATTATCTTCCCGGCGATATTGACGGCACAGGCTTACTGCTTGGCGTCCCTATCGGGCGGCTCCCGCTGGTAGAACAGTCGCCCACCATCCAGTTGGTGCAGCAATCGCCATATTTACAGCTTTCCGGCTGTACCTTTAGCGTAGAGGAAGAGGTGGCGTTTGGCCCGGAGAATCTCGGCCTCCATGAAGCGGAAATTCTACGGCGCATTGACGAGGCGCTGACCCTGACAAACTGCCAGTCGTTACGCCATCGCCATCCCGGCACGCTCTCCGGCGGCGAAACGCAGCGGGTAGTGATTGCCAGCGCGCTTGCCATGCAGCCCAGGCTATTAGTTCTTGATGAAGCCTTCAGTCGGCTGACGTCAGCGGCCACCGGGGCGCTGCTGGAACGGTTACAACAGTGGGCGCTGGAACGTCATTCTCTCATTGTGCTTTTTGAGCGTAATCATTTTCCTTTTCTGACGCGATGCCAGCGGGTATGGCAATTGCGTGACGGAGCGCTAACCCCATTATGTTGACGTTAAATCAGGTCGCTTATCGCTGGCCGAATGCCGCAGCTGACTGTCTGCACGCTATCTCGCTTGAACTTCAGGACGGCGAATGGCTGGCGTTGACCGGCGATAACGGCGCGGGAAAATCAACGCTGTTACGGATTATGTCCGGCCTGCTTTCCCCCACTTCCGGCTCGGTAACGCTTAATGGAGAGCCGATTTCGCAGCTTAAAAATCGTCAACGCGCCGCCGCTATCGGCGTACTCTTTCAGGAAGCGGAAAACCAGATTTTCCACAGCAATGTCGCGCAAGAGGTCGCTTTTGGGCTGAAACTACAACGCTTATCGGCGGAGGAAATTTCACGGCGCACGCAGGCCGCGCTGCGGTTATGTCAGCTAACGGACGTCGCCGAGGCGCACCCGCTCGATCTGCACGCCGCGCAGCGCCGGATGGTGGCGGTCGCCAGTCTGGAGGCGATGGCGCCGCCTGTGCTATTGCTGGATGAACCCAGCCGGGATTTTGACGCCCACTGGCTAACCGTATTTGAACACTGGCTGGCGACATGCCGGGCACGGGGAACCAGCGTCGTGGCGATTAGCCATGACGCTGCGTTTACCCGGCGTCATTTTTCACGGGTGGTACGGCTGCATAATGGCGCGATAACGCCGCGTAACATCATTAAGGACACGCCATCCGATATTCGCCCGTAGAGGTCATTTCCAGCATGAGATCGGCTGGCAGGCTACTTTCCAGCACCCGGCGCACATTTGGGCCGTCGGTGCGTTCATAAAAGGTTTCCGCCTCCGCCTGTGATAATCCTCCCGCCAGTTTACGTCCAATCAACCGGGCGCGTAAGGTTTCCGCCGGGGCGCGAATAAATAATGAGAAATCGCAAAACTCCGCTAACGCGCGCCATCTGTCGTCATCCCGCAGGAGCCAGTTTCCTTCCACAATCACGATCGGCGCCGTGACCATAACAGCGTGTTCCACCGGGTCGTGCCACTGTCGGTCGTACTGCGGCCAGGTCGCTTCGCCAGCCCGCACCAGACGCAGATTTTCCGCCAGCTTATCAACGTCAAAGGTTTCCGGCGCGCCTTTACAGGCACGTAAATGATGCGCCTCCAGCCAGCGGTTATAGTAATGAAAGCCATCCATGGGAAGCGTTTGAATTTCCGGCAGGCCAGCATCCTGACGAGAGAGATATTCCCAGAAGGTGGTCAGCGTGGATTTGCCTGTGCCGGGCGGCGCGCTAAGAAAAACGATGGTACGGCGCTCAGGTTTAGCGGCATGTATTTTAGCCAGTTGTTGCAGTAAGGGCTTGTGAACCTTCTCTATTTCATCATCATGATAATGTGCTTCAACGTGCAGCCCATTAACCGTTAATGCGATTTCCACGGCGTTAATTCCTTTAAAATTGTCGTTACCGCCAGCGCCATCGCCGTTTTGACCATACCGGTAAAGCGCACCTCAGACCACGCGGCGAAGTCGGCAAACTTCATCGACTCCAGCGCGCCATATAAGGGCGCATTACGGGTAATACAGTTAACGTTACTGATGAAGTCCCAGGTAATGTCGTCGGCAAAACCGGGAATCGCGTCCTGTTCATGCAGGTACTGATAAAACTGAGAAAAATGGGTGATGTCAGCGTAGAGCCATTTATCCATTTTCCCCAGCGCATAAATCAGACGTAATGCAACGTCGATATCGTCAAGCGGCCCGCTTTGGGCGAGTAACGGCTTCACTGCATATTCCACAATTTCTTCATCATTATCGACAAACAGCGACGGCAGAAAGCGCTTAATGCCCTGGAGCAAAATGTTATGTGCCGTCGTCATAAACGAAAGTAAATTATTTTGAGCATCCAGTTGCTCAAGCACATCGTCTTCTGTCAGCGTCGTCATTTGTGTCCCGATATACTCATCGTCTTTCAAGCTACAGGTGGGCGTGGACTTGCCACCGTCCTTCATCCTGAAAAGCCCAGAGTATATACCCTAAATAATTCGAGTTGCAGACAAGCGGCAAGAGAGAGAACCACCAGGAGCTTACATAAGTAAGTGACTGGTGTGAACGCGCGTCGCCAACGTACTTGCAACGTGAAGAATGACGGGGATAAGTCACCATGAATGCAGAGAGTCTATAATATTACACGTTCGATCTGCGCTACCAATCAGTAAAGTTTGCGTGCGCACACCGTTCGCAACCCGTTGGATCCCGTTAACCAGATCGCCGCCCGTAACGCCCGTCGCGCTAAAGAGAATGTCGTTACCGGCAGCCAGTTCGTCAAGGGAGTAGACGCGGTTAACCGCAACGCCCATTTCTTCGCAGCGTTGACGCTCCTGTTGCGCCACCAGGCGGTTGTCAGCGTTGTCCCCTTTCGCTTCACAAAAGTCGAGCAGCTCCGCCTGCATATCACCGCCCAGCGCTTTTACCGCACAGGCGGAAATTACGCCTTCAGGCGCGCCGCCAATGGTATACATCAGATCATAAGGGTTATCCTGCAAACAGGTCAGGACGCTGGCCGCTACATCACCATCGGGGAGAGCGAATACCTTAACCCCAAGTTGCGTCGCCTGTGTAATGGCCGGTTTCAGCCGCGGTTTATCTAACGTGACCATACGCAGATCCTCCAGCGGCTTATTTAGCGCCCTGGCGACATTTCGCAGATTATCGGTTAACGATAACGCCAGATTGATCACGCCTTTCGCCTGCCGATTTACAACCAGCTTTTTCATATACATATCGGGCGCATGTAACAAGCTGCCCCGGGGCGCAAACGCCATGACGGCCAGCGCATTACTTTGTCCCATGGCGACCATTCGGGTGCCTTCTATAGGATCGACGGCGATATCCACCTCCGGCCCCTCGCCGTTACCCACCTCCTCGCCAATCCACAGCATGGGCGCATGATCGATTTCCCCCTCGCCGATGACGATCCGCCCACGGATGGCGATATCATTCAATGCCTGTCGCATCGCGGTAACAGCCAGCCCATCAATTCTGTTCTTATCGCCGCATCCCGTTTGCGGCCAGGCAGCCAGTGCTGCCTGCTCCGTAATGCGAAATAGCGGCCATGCCAGAGACATCATGCCGCCTCCCCGATATCCACGCCAAATTGCGCCAGCAGGTATCTTTCCGCTTTTTCGTTCCAGATGCCGTGCGTCTCTTCAACCAGACGCGCCAGCTCCCTGAACAACGGATCCGTTTTTCCTTTTTCGGCGAAATCAGTAATCGCCGTCAGCGGCATGGTGACGCCGTTATAGATAAGCTTCTTACCGCCGGGAATATCCGGCAGGTTGAGTACGGTGTCCGGTACTGCATCCAGCCCACCAATATGCGTCACCATGAATGAAGGCTGAAGCTGTCCTGTTGCGCTTAACGTAATAGCCTCTTTCATATCCTCCGTGGAGCCGCCGGATGTCCCTACGACATGGGTACTGTTGTAATGCACATTGTAGAAATTAAACGGTACCTTGAACTGGCTATCTGTCGGCCCGGCAAAGAAATTCAGGCAACCGTCTTCGGCGAGAAGATCGTCAGCCATTTCAACGATGGACGGAACGGCGGCATAAACAAAGACATCATCAAATCCTGCGCCATCGGTTAATGTCCGAAGTTGCGCAGCAGGATCAGCCATGCCCGCGGTATTCACATAGATAAGCTCAATGCCCTTCTCAGCGGCCTGTTTGACCGGCAGCAGTTTTTTAGCCTGCGCCAGGCGGGCTTCATCGATATCGACCACCACAACTCGCGCCGGCTGGATCCCGCCGTTAATGGCATAATCAATCGCACCAATGCCCATCGGTCCGGCACAGGCCAGGAGCGCGATATTACCGCCGGGTTTGACTCCCATCCGATGTTCATAAACATAAGGTGTTGTATGGTAATTGGCGTTATAAGCGCCAATAATGCAGCACATCGGTTCCGCCAGCGATGCCGCGGCAAAATATGAGCCGTGATACGGTAAAACACAGCCCAGATTAATCGCTACTTCCGGGATTATCATGTACGTGGCGTTACCACCAAAATATTCGTAACTGTAGCCAGCAGAATAACCGCTCGGCAGGCCCATCGCCGGTTGTAAAACAAAACGCTGTCCTTTTTTATATTTATCAGTCAGATTTTTTCCTACTTCGACGATAATTCCAGCACATTCATGCCCCGTAATGACTGGATGATTTTCCAGATCATCTGGCACTCGTTTATGTTCACTGCCTAATAAAGCGGCTTTCCAGGTAGAGAGACATACGCTGTCGGAAATTACGCTTACGAGCAGTTCATTCTCCGTAATGTCGGGTAATTCAAACTCACGGATACGGACATCCCGCTTGCCATATATAGCAGCTACTTTCGTTTTCATATTTACTCCAGAAACCTGAAATATTAATTCGATGTCAAATGGTTAAATAAATCATCAAGGCACGGATCGCCAATATAGTTTTTAATAAGTATTAAGGGCTTATCGCTGACTCGCTTAACACGTCCTTCAAGGCTGGCGTGGGTAACGATAATATCGGCATCATCCGGTACATTTTCGATAGCGTAATGTTTAACGTCGATAGTCAGGCCCGCCTTTTCCAGACGTCGGCGGAACGTTGTGGCGCCCATTGCGCTGGAGCCCATCCCCGCATCGCAGACAAAGGCGATACGTTTCACGTCGCGATATGAAAATTTGCCTTCTTGCTTCATGGCTTTCACCGCTTTAGCGGAATCACTAAAAGTATCTTCGCTGTCGGCTTCGCTACTTTTTTCCATTTTCAAAATGAAAGCGGTGATAATAAAGGTCACTGCCGTTCCCGCCGTTACGCCAGCAATCGTAGCAAGGAAAGAACCTTTCGGCGTCAGCGCCAGGTAAGCGAAAATTGACCCCGGGCTTGGCCCTGCAACCAGGCCGCCATCCAGCAGGTTAAACACCCATGTTCCGCTCATCCCGCCGGCAATCATGGCGATGAGTGTTAATGGCTTCATCAGCACATAGGGGAAATAGAGCTCATGAATCCCCCCGAGGAAATGGATAATCATGGCGCCAGGCGCAGATTTCTTTGCCATTCCTTTGCCAAATAGCGTAAAGGCAAGCAGCAAACCTAAGCCAGGCCCCGGGTTAGAGGCCACCATAAAGAAAATGGATTTTCCGGTTTCCGACGCCTGTTGCATTCCCAACGGATAATAAACGCCCTGATCGATGGCATTGTTCAAAAAGAGGATTTTTGCCGGTTCATTGATTAAAGACAACAGCGGCAGATAGCCCGCATGTACCAATGATTCAATACACTCCTTCACAAAGTTATTGGCAATAAGTACCGCCGGACCAATCACTTCAAAACCCAGCAGGCACAAAATCATCCCGGCGATACCCAGCGAGAAGTTATTAATCACCATCTCAAAACCGGCGGGAATCCGCTTTTCCAGCAACCGATCAATATATTTAATGACCAGACCGCCGAGAGGTCCCATAATCATTGAGCCAAGAAACATGGGGATATCAGCACCGATGATAACGCCAATGGTGCCAATTCCCCCCATCACGGCGCCACGCTTTCCACCGACCAGATGTCCACCGGTAGAACCAATCATCACCGGCAGTAAATAAGTAATCATCGGGCCGACAATTTTGGCGAAATGCTCATTTGGCATCCATCCGGTTGGAATAAATAATGCAGTGATAAAACCCCAGGCAATAAAAGCGCCGATATTGGGAATGACCATCGCGGTCAAAAATCCCCCAAAAGCCTGGACCTTTGCACGAGCAGACTTGTGTTCCATATTAATATCCTGTAAAGGAGAGAATAATTATGCGCGAGCTATAATATCCGCCAGCTCTTTTTCTGATTTCGCAGCTAATAACGCCGCTAAAACATCCTCTTCACATAATAGTTCGCTTAACGCCTGAATAGCGCCAATATGTGAATCTGAATCTGCTGCTGACAGGCCGATTAATAATTTTATGCCGTCATCCTCGTCGGTAAACTGCACATCCTGCCTGAGCAATGTTAATGACATCCCGGTTTTTAACGCGCCGCATTCGGGGCGAGCATGAGGCATCGCGACACCAGGTGCCAGAATATAGTAAGGACCATTACTGATTGTTGAATCTTTGATAGCCTGAATATAATTTTCATTTATATAACGATTAGCCAAAAGAGATGACATGGAAAAATCAACAGCTTCCTGCCAATTTTGTGCCAATGGCCTTATTGTAATAGATGCTTCAGGAAAATAATCTATTAACCGCATAAACTATCCTTATTTTATTTTTAGGGTACAACTTGTCGTTAAAAATAAAATACGCGGGCGGCAAAATGAAATCAATCCAGGCGAAAAAGCGAGCGCTTAAAATGACATGATTATAATTTATCTATAAAACAACCTGTTATAATTATAAAAATAAAAAGCAAGCTTCATTTTGTGATGTTAATTGCAAATTCAATAAATAATAAAATATCAAAATTGTGATAAAAATCACAAATAAAGCCTTGTTAGCGATAAAATAAATGTATCTAAAAAAATGGGTCGCCGAAGCGACCCGTTTCATGCCGTATTAAGGATTACAGCAGCGCTTTCGCTTTGGCGATCACGTTGTCCACCGTGAAGCCAAACTCTTCAAACAGCAGCTCTGCCGGGGCGGATTCACCGAAGGTGGTCATCCCGACAATAGCGCCGTTCAGGCCGACGTATTTGAACCAGTAGTCAGCGATACCCGCTTCAATCGCCACACGCGCAGAGACCGCCTTCGGCAGCACGGATTCACGGTAAGCCGCATCCTGTTTGTCGAACGCGTCGGTGGACGGCATGGAAACCACGCGCGCCTTCACGCCTTCGGCAGTCAGTTTTTCGTAAGCGGCAACCGCCAGCTCAACTTCTGAACCGGTCGCAATGAAGATAATCTGCGGCTGGCCCGCACAATCTTTCAGTACGTAACCACCGCGGGCGATATTCGCCAGTTGCTCTTCAGTACGTTCCTGCTGCGCCAGGTTCTGACGGGAGAGGATCAGCGCGGTTGGGCCATCCTGGCGCTCTACGCCATATTTCCACGCCACCGCGGATTCCACCTGGTCGCACGGACGCCATGTGGACATGTTCGGCGTTACGCGCAGGCTTGCCACCTGCTCGACCGGCTGGTGCGTCGGGCCATCTTCGCCCAGACCGATGGAGTCGTGGGTGTACACCATCACCTGACGCTGTTTCATCAACGCTGCCATACGCACTGCGTTACGGGCATATTCGACGAACATCAGGAAGGTGGAGGTGTACGGCAGGAAACCGCCGTGCAGGGCGATACCGTTGGCGATAGCGGTCATACCGAATTCGCGCACACCGTAGTGAATGTAGTTACCCGCCGCGTCTTCGTTGATAGCCTTAGAACCGGACCACAGGGTCAGGTTAGACGGTGCCAGGTCTGCAGAGCCGCCGAGAAATTCCGGCAACAGCGGACCGAAGGCTTCGATGGCATTCTGGGACGCTTTGCGGCTGGCGATTTTCGCCGGGTTAGCCTGCAGTTTAGCGATGAATTCATTCGCTTTCGCATCGAAGTCAGCCGGCATGTCGCCTTTCATACGACGGGTGAATTCAGCAGCTTCCTGCGGGAAGGCTTTCTCATAAGCCGCGAATTTCTCGTTCCATGCGGATTCTTTCGCCTGGCCGGCTTCTTTCGCATCCCACTGGGCGTAGATTTCAGACGGGATTTCGAACGGCGCGTATTTCCAGCCCAACTGTTCGCGGGTCAGCGCGATTTCCGCGTCGCCCAGCGGCGCGCCGTGGGAATCGTGGGTACCCTGTTTGTTCGGCGAACCGAAACCGATGATGGTTTTGCACATCAGCAGGGACGGTTTGTCAGTCACGGCGCGAGCTTCTTCCGTGGCGCGTTTAATGGCGTCGGCATCGTGACCGTCAATGCCACGGATAACATGCCAGCCGTAGGCTTCAAAACGTTTCGCGGTGTCATCGGTGAACCAGCCTTCAACATGACCATCGATAGAGATACCGTTGTCATCATAGAACGCGATCAGTTTGCCCAGTTTCAGAGTACCAGCCAGAGAGCACACTTCGTGAGAAATGCCTTCCATCATGCAGCCGTCGCCCATAAAGACGTAGGTGAAGTGGTCAACGATGTCGTGGCCAGGACGGTTAAACTGCGCCGCCAGAGTTTTCTCGGCAATCGCCATCCCGACGGCGTTGGCAATACCCTGACCCAGCGGGCCAGTAGTGGTTTCAACACCAGCGGTGTAGCCCACTTCCGGGTGACCAGGGGTTTTTGAATGTAGCTGACGGAAATTCTGCAGTTCGGACATCGGCAGGTCATAGCCGGTGAGGTGCAGCAGGCTGTAAATCAGCATTGAGCCGTGGCCATTGGACAGCACAAAGCGGTCGCGGTCGGCCCAGGACGGGTTGGTCGGGTTGTGGTTCAGGAAATCACGCCACAGGACTTCGGCAATGTCAGCCATACCCATCGGGGCACCCGGGTGACCGGATTTGGCTTTCTGTACTGCGTCCATGCTCAGCGCACGAATAGCATTGGCAAGCTCTTTACGTGAGGACATTTTGACTCCAGATCGGATGTTGAAAGGCCATGCCCGTAACGACTTGACGACAGCGCGTTTTGGGCTACGCCGGAAAATTTGCCAACAATTTACCCCAAGCCGCGCGTCATGTACATGGAACATCCTTTTACCGCTTCAGAAATCTCCGGATCGTGCTCGCATGTTGCGCAATTAGCTAACTTGCCTGCCATGCTTTTCTTTATACTTAACCCAGGCGCTAATTCATCTGCAACGGGCGCATTTCAAAATAATATTAATTCGTATGGAAGAGAAAAATGAAAATTCGCGCTTTACTGCTTGCTTTGGGCATGGCGACGGTGCTGACCGGTTGCCAGAATATGGACTCTAATGGACTGCTTTCTTCGGGCGCTGAAGCTTTTCAGGCCTATACGTTAAGCGATGCGCAGGTAAAAGCGCTGAGCGATCAATCCTGTCAAGAGCTCGACAGCAAAGCGAAAATCGCGCCGGCGAGCAGCGAATACGCTAAACGACTGACAAAAATTGCCGCCGCGCTGGGGGATAACATTAACGGCCAGCCGGTGAACTATAAGGTTTACGAGACGAAAGACGTCAACGCGTTTGCCATGGCGAACGGTTGTATCCGCGTCTACAGCGGGCTGATGGATATGATGACCGACAACGAAGTTGAAGCCGTGATCGGCCATGAAATGGGCCATGTCGCGCTGGGTCATGTAAAGAAAGGGATGCAGGTCGCGCTGGGCACTAACGCCGTGCGCGTCGCGGCGGCATCGGCAGGAGGAGTTGTCGGCAGCCTGTCGCAATCACAGCTTGGCGATCTTGGCGAAAAACTGGTGAACTCGCAGTTCTCTCAGCGTCAGGAGTCCGAAGCGGATGATTATTCTTACGATCTGTTGCGCAAACGCGGTATCAGTCCGGCAGGACTCGCTACCAGCTTTGAGAAACTGGCAAAACTGGAAGCGGGTCGTCAAAGCTCAATGTTCGACGATCACCCGGCGTCCGCCGCACGCGCACAGCATGTGCGCGATCGTATGAGCGCGGACGGGATCAAATAACCCCCGAACAGTGCCGGATGGCGGCGTGAACGCCTTATCTGGCCTACAAGCATCAATCAGCTGTAGGCCGGATAAGCGCAGTGCCATCCGGCAAAACAACTTACTCGCCCTTCTTCGCCGCCTGGATATAGAGCATTTCTAATGCCAGCGTCGCGGCCGCCAGAGCGGTGATCTCTGACTGATCGTAAGCCGGCGCGACTTCCACTACATCCATACCGACAATGTTCAGATCTTTCAGACCGCGTACCAGCTTAATGGCGCGATCGGAGGTCAAACCACCGATCACCGGCGTACCGGTGCCAGGCGCAAACGCCGGGTCCAAACAGTCGATATCAAAGGTCAGATAGACCGGCATATCGCCGACGATCTGTTTCACCTGAGCGAGAATATCATCCACGCCGCGATCGTTGACCTGGCAGGCATCCAGCACGGTAAAGCCATTGTCTTTGTCAAACTCAGTGCGAATACCGATCTGTACCGAATGATGCGGATCGATCAGGCCTTCTTTCGGCGCGGTGTAGAACATCGTGCCGTGATCGAATTCGCAGCCGTTAGCGTAGGTATCGGTATGCGCGTCAAAATGTACCAGCGCCATTTTGCCAAAATGTTTCGCGTGGGCGCGCAGCAGCGGCAGCGTGACGAAGTGGTCGCCGCCGAAAGAGAGCATACGCTTGCCTGCAGACAGCAGTTTTTCAGCGTGCGCTTGTAATTTTTCGCTCATTTCACGGGCATCGCCAAACGCATACACTAAATCGCCGCAGTCTACGACGTTCAGGCGCTCGCGCATGTCAAAATTCCACGGGAAACGGTGATGTTCCCAGGCGAGGTTGGTCGACACCTGACGGATCGCCGCCGGGCCATGACGACCGCCAGCGCGACCGGACGTTGCCATATCAAACGGTACGCCAGTGATCACCCAGTCGGCATCGCTGTCATACGGCTGGAAGTTCATTGGCAGACGTAAAAAACCAAACGCATTAGAAACCAGTGAGTTATCGTACTGATGACCTAAGGTGCTCATGTCCTGACCTCTTTTAGAGTCGTTGCATTAAAACAGATGAAAAAAATCCCCTCCGCGTCGTTAAACCCGACGAGGAAGGGATTGATTTGTAAATCGCTATTGCGGCGAATTATCGCCGTTAATTCATACGGGTTCAAGTGAGTATAGCATTCTGCCGGGTGGTGGCTTTACCTTATCCAGCCTGCATTCGTAGGCCCGGTAAGCGCAGCGCCACCGGGCATCAACGGCTACTCATCTTCAAGATAAGTATAACCGTACAGTCCCGCTTCAAATTCCTCAAGGAACTGCTGCTGCAACGCATCGTCCAGATCCGTCTGTTTTACCTGGTCGCGGAAATGCGTTAACAGCGTTTTCGGATCCAGTTGCACATATTGCAGCATATCCGCAACGGTATCGCCTTCGTCCGACAGCTCAACCTCGACGCTACCATCCGGGAAGACAAACACGTCAACCGCTTCAGTATCGCCAAACAGGTTGTGCATGTTACCGAGGATCTCCTGATAAGCGCCGACCATAAAGAAGCCGAGCATCGGCGGATTCTCTGGATCGTATTCCGGCATCGGCATCGTCGTGGCGATACCGTCGCCATCGATATAGTGGTCAATAGCGCCATCGGAATCACAAGTAATATCCAGCAGCACGGCACGACGTTCCGGTACCTGATCTAACCCTTCCAGCGGCAGTACCGGGAAGAGCTGATCGATTCCCCACGCGTCCGGCATTGACTGGAACAGCGAGAAGTTGACGTACATTTTGTCCGCCATTCGCTCTTGCAGTTCGTCGATAATCGGACGATGCGCACGGTTTTGCGGGTCCAGTTGCTTCTGCACTTCATGGCACATGCTGAGATAAAGTTGCTCCGCCCAGGCGCGCTCCTGCAAACTAAACGCGCCGGAAGAGTAGCCGATATGAATATCGTGCAGATCCATTTGGCTATCATGCAGCCATTCACGCAGCGAGCGGCGGGTGCCAGGCTTATGCATCTCCTGCCAGGTTTCCCAGAGATTTTGCAGCGCGCGCGGCGCATCTTCAGCAGGGGCAGTCGGATCCGTGTATTCGTTACGCTCCACGCCGATAATGTTAGAGACCAGTACCGTATGGTGCGCAGTGACGGCGCGGCCAGACTCGGTAATCACCGTCGGATGCGGTAAACCATGCTCTTCGCAGGCATCGCCAATCGCCCAGATGATGTTATTGGCATATTCGTTCAGGCCATAGTTCACCGAACAGTCGGACTGCGAGCGGGTACCTTCATAATCCACGCCCAGACCGCCGCCCACGTCGAAGCACTGGATATTCACGCCCAGCTTATGCAGCTCAACATAGAAACGCGCGGACTCGCGCACGCCGGTCGCGATATCGCGAATGTTCGCCATCTGCGATCCCAGGTGGAAGTGCAACAGTTGCAAACTGTCCAGGCGCCCGGCGTCACGCAGGGTCTCCACCAGTTGCAGCACCTGGGTCGCCGCCAGGCCGAATTTTGATTTTTCGCCGCCGGAGGATTGCCACTTACCGGATCCCTGAGAGGCCAGACGCGCACGCACGCCCAGACGAGGAACCACGTTCAGGCGCTCGGCTTCTTCCAGCACAATCGCGATTTCAGACATCTTTTCGATGACCAGATAAACCTTATGGCCCATCTTCTCGCCAATCAGCGCCAGCCGAATGTATTCACGGTCTTTATAACCATTACAGACGATCACGCTACGGGTCATGCCGGCATGCGCCAGCACCGCCATCAATTCCGCTTTTGACCCCGCTTCCAGCCCCAACGGTTCACCGGAATGGATAAGGGACTCGATCACGCGGCGATGCTGATTGACCTTAATCGGATAAACGAGGAAGTAGTCGCCGTTATAACCGTAAGATTCACGCGCACGCTTAAACGCCGCGTTAATTGAACGCAAACGGTGTTGCAGGATCTGCGGGAAGCAAAACAGCGCCGGCAGACGCTGACCTTGCGCTTCGCGCGCTTTCACCAGTTTGGCAAGATCGACACGCGCTTCCGGTACGTCGGGATCGGGGCATACGCTAATATGGCCCAGCTCGTTGACGTCGTAGTAGTTATTGCCCCACCAGGCAATATTGTAAGTGCGCAGCATCTTGCTGGCTTCCTGGGAGCTCATTGCAACCTCCTGCATGGAGCGTAGTACACCCTGTTCGCCTGCTGACGAAGGCGAACCCATAGACATGTCGTCAGACATAGCGAACCTCAATTTTTATTAGCAAGTGTAAAACAGTTGACCACTATCGCAATCCGAAGACGCGATAACAACCCATAGACAAGCGGATTTTCCAGCAGATAGCGCTGATGCTCCGCCTGCGCGACCGGTTTCTTTTTCATATCATTGTAAACACGTAACCGAACTCACAGATAACGGTTCGGCGAAACCACGAGAAAACTCTTGCGTTAACAAGAGCGCCCTTGTTCAGTCTTCAGCGCCATTGCCGGCTCTGGAATCCTGAGAAGCGCCGAGATGGGTATAACATCGGCAGGTATGCAAAGCAGAGATGCAGATTGCGGGGGACATGCGCGCACCAGAACGATGCGACAAATTCAGCAGAATACAACGGTTCATTATCTCGTATCACCTCCACGGCCGCCTCGTAAGACGAACCCACAAGCCAAAGCAACGTTTTAACCCGGCTGGAAGTGGCGACACGAAGAAAACGTCGTGTGCTTTTGTATGAGCCGCGCGTCGCGTTTTATACCCAGAACGCAGAAAAAAAGCAAAGCATAAATGCGCATAATGTCAGCATTATCAGAAACGTTTACCGCCTGATTTTGACCGACATTGCGACGGCCTTCAAAAAAAGCTGGAAATTGGGCGAAGAAGTGACCTAAAATAGCCGTCCAGATGTTAATCCATCCATACTGATTAACACTCAGACTGCCAGTGTCAGTGACCTTCAGACTCATGGTAGAATCTTCTGTCATGACTATTCCGCACAACAGTTTGAGCTAACTAAATTCTCCTTAGGTGAAATTAAATATGGCAAAACACCTTTTTACGTCTGAGTCCGTATCAGAAGGGCATCCTGACAAAATCGCAGACCAAATCTCTGATGCCGTGTTGGATGCTATCCTGCAACAGGATCCGAAAGCACGCGTCGCCTGTGAAACCTACGTTAAAACCGGCATGGTTTTAGTTGGCGGTGAGATCACCACCAGCGCCTGGGTCGATATCGAAGAGATTACCCGTAATACGGTGCGCGAAATTGGCTATGTGCATTCCGACATGGGCTTTGACGCCAACTCTTGCGCGGTACTAAGCGCAATTGGCAAACAGTCTCCGGATATCAACCAGGGCGTTGACCGCGCAGACCCGCTGGAACAAGGCGCGGGTGACCAGGGCCTGATGTTTGGCTACGCGACAAATGAAACCGACGTACTGATGCCTGCGCCAATCACCTACGCGCACCGTCTGGTACAGCGTCAGGCTGAAGTGCGTAAAAATGGCACCCTGCCATGGTTGCGTCCGGATGCAAAAAGCCAGGTCACTTTCCAGTATGACGACGGCAAAATCGTCGGTATCGACGCCGTGGTTCTCTCTACGCAGCACGCAGAAGATATCGACCAAAAATCGCTGCAAGAAGCGGTGATGGAAGAGATCATCAAACCCATTCTGCCGTCTGAATGGTTAAATACGTCCACTAAGTTTTTTATCAACCCAACCGGTCGTTTCGTTATCGGCGGCCCGATGGGCGATTGTGGTCTGACCGGTCGTAAGATCATCGTTGATACATACGGCGGTATGGCGCGTCACGGCGGCGGCGCCTTCTCCGGTAAAGATCCGTCTAAAGTTGACCGTTCTGCAGCTTACGCTGCGCGTTATGTCGCGAAAAACATCGTGGCGGCAGGTCTGGCGGATCGCTGTGAAATCCAGGTCTCCTACGCTATCGGCGTAGCGGAGCCGACGTCCATCATGGTGGAAACGTTCGGTACTGAAAAAGTGCCTGCTGAACAGTTGATTCTGCTGGTGCGCGAATTCTTCGACCTGCGCCCGTACGGCTTGATTCAGATGCTGGATCTGCTGCACCCGATCTACAAAGAAACTGCGGCTTACGGCCACTTCGGTCGCGAAAACTTCCCATGGGAAAAAACCGACAAAGCGCAACTGCTGCGCGATGCTGCCGGTCTGAAATAATCGCCCGCGCCTGACGCTGTTTTTCAGTCAGGTAAACCATACCGTACTTATCAAGGCCAGCGCCCTGCTGGCCTTTATCATTGCTGATACACACAACGTTATCAGATGTTCCAGCGTGTATTTATACTGACCTTTTTGTGATGCGCAGCACAATCCACTCTCCCCTTTCGTTTCTTCGACTACACTTTTTATCATTCAGTTTCAGTCATCATGAAAGCGGTTACATTCATTTTCATTAAGAACTGACCGCATCACTATCGGTATGCTAATTCTGCGATGAAAATATTACATAATTTTTCAACTTTGTCTGAATACCAGGCGATTGATATGGTTATAAGATTATTAAAACTATTATTTTTCAGATAATTAAATAATCACCGAGATAAATAGTAGTGTAAACGATTACACCATTGTGATTAGCCTCACATCTTTTTACGGCGTACTCACCTACTCTTAACATCGATAAAATTGCTAACCCAACCGGAGGGCATAATGCCTGACAATAAAAAACAAGGGCGTTCCAACAAGGCCATGACATTTTTTGTCTGCTTTCTTGCAGCCCTGGCAGGATTACTTTTTGGCCTGGATATCGGCGTTATCGCCGGTGCTTTACCCTTCATTACCGACGAGTTTCAGATTACCGCACACACTCAGGAATGGGTGGTCAGCTCCATGATGTTTGGCGCGGCCGTCGGCGCTGTCGGCAGCGGCTGGCTCTCCTTTAAGCTGGGTCGTAAAAAAAGCCTGATGATCGGCGCTATCCTGTTCGTCGCCGGTTCGCTGTTCTCCGCTGCGGCGCCTAACGTTGAAGTCCTGATTATTTCTCGCGTGCTGCTGGGTCTGGCCGTCGGCGTCGCTTCCTACACCGCACCGTTGTACCTGTCCGAGATCGCGCCGGAAAAAATTCGCGGCAGTATGATCTCAATGTACCAACTCATGATCACCATCGGGATTCTGGGCGCTTATCTGTCCGATACCGCGTTCAGCTACAGCGGCGCATGGCGCTGGATGCTCGGCGTGATCATCATCCCAGCCATTCTGCTGCTGATCGGCGTCTTCTTCCTGCCGGACAGCCCGCGCTGGTTTGCGGCGAAACGCCGCTTCCATGATGCTGAACGCGTCCTGTTGCGCCTGCGTGACACCAGTGCGGAAGCAAAACGTGAGCTTGATGAAATTCGCGAAAGTTTGCAGGTTAAACAGAGCGGTTGGGCGCTGTTCAAAGAGAACAGCAACTTCCGCCGCGCCGTGTTTCTTGGCATTTTGTTGCAGGTAATGCAGCAATTTACCGGGATGAACGTCATCATGTATTACGCGCCGAAAATCTTCGAGCTGGCGGGGTACACAAATACCACGGAGCAGATGTGGGGCACCGTTATTGTTGGTCTGACTAACGTCCTGGCAACCTTCATCGCTATCGGCCTGGTTGACCGCTGGGGTCGCAAACCTACCCTGACGCTGGGCTTCCTGGTCATGGCGATTGGTATGGGGATTCTGGGTACGATGATGCACATCGGCATCCATTCGCCGTCTGCGCAATACTTCGCTATCGCTATGCTGCTGATGTTCATCATTGGATTTGCGATGAGCGCTGGTCCGCTGATTTGGGTACTGTGCTCCGAAATCCAACCGCTGAAAGGCCGCGATTTCGGCATCACCTGCTCCACCGCGACCAACTGGATCGCCAATATGATCGTCGGCGCAACGTTCCTGACCATGCTGAACAATCTGGGTAACGCCAACACCTTCTGGGTCTACGCTGGCCTGAACGTGCTGTTTATCCTGCTGACCCTGTGGCTGGTGCCGGAAACCAAACACGTTTCGCTGGAACACATTGAACGTAACCTGATGAAAGGTCGTAAACTGCGCGAAATCGGCGCCCACGACTAATCCCTCCACGCTTCCTCCTGCCACAGGGGGAAGCGTTTTTCTTGCAGTCCCTCTTCCGTCGCACTATTCTCTGCCGCTATGAAAACCCCTCGTCTCCCTATCGCTATTCAGCAGGCCGTAATGCGCCGCCTGCGGGAAAATCTCGCCCAGGCGAACCTCAAGCTCGATAGACATTATCCGGAGCCGAAACTGGTGTATACGCAACGCGGCACCTCGGCGGGCACCGCCTGGCTGGAGAGCTACGAAATCCGCCTCAACCCGGTGTTACTGCTGGAAAACATCGACACCTTTATAGCAGAGGTCGTGCCGCATGAACTGGCGCATCTGTTGGTGTGGAAGCACTTCGGACGCAAGGCTCCGCATGGCAAGGAATGGAAGTGGATGATGGAAAGCGTGCTGGGCGTTCCGGCCAGACGTACTCATCAATTTGCGCTGCAATCCGTACGGCGCAATACCTTTCCCTACCATTGCCAATGCCAGCAACATCAACTCACCGTCCGCCGTCACAATCGGGTAGTACGCGGCGAAGCGGTTTATCGTTGCGTTCACTGCGGCGAACCACTGGTCGCCGGGTAGTTCCCGAAACGTCCGGGAACTTTCCTGAGCGGACTGATTGCATACAGACACAACTTTCGTTACGTTGCGGGCTCGTTTTGCTATGGAGTGTGCAATGTACCGTAATTTTTCTTTTGCCGCTGCGTTGCTGGCCGCAGCGTTTTCAGGCCAGGCCCTGGCCGATGGCATTAACAATTTTTCTCAGGCCAAAGCGGCGAGCGTCAAAGTCAATGCCGACGCGCCCGGCAGCTTTTACTGCGGGTGCCAAATCCGCTGGCAGGGTAAAAAAGGCGTCGTAGACCTGGAGTCCTGCGGCTATAAGGTGCGTAAAAACGAGAATCGCGCCAGACGCATTGAGTGGGAGCACGTTGTCCCCGCCTGGCAATTCGGTCATCAGCGCCAGTGCTGGCAGGACGGCGGGCGAAAAAACTGCGCTAAAGACCCGGTCTACCGCAAAATGGAAAGCGATATGCATAACCTGCAACCCGCCATTGGCGAAGTGAATGGCGATCGCGGCAACTTTATGTATAGCCAGTGGAACGGCGGCGAAGGTCAGTACGGGCAATGCGCCATGAAAGTGGATTTTAAAGCGAAAATCGCCGAGCCGCCCGCCCGCGCCCGTGGCGCAATCGCCCGCACTTATTTTTATATGCG
The DNA here is from genome assembly GCF_020268625.1 of Salmonella sp. JXY0409-18. Lineage (NCBI taxonomy): Bacteria > Pseudomonadati > Pseudomonadota > Gammaproteobacteria > Enterobacterales > Enterobacteriaceae > Salmonella > Salmonella sp. JXY0409-18. The sequence goes on along the minus strand of NZ_CP084216.1, from coordinate 769,421 downwards.
CGACCAATACCAACTGAAACTTTCCCGCCAACAAACGCAGCTGTTTAACGTCTGGGATAAGCAGTACCCCGTTACTGCCTGGGAGTGCGAGCGCGATGCGCGTATCGCGAAGGTCCAGGGTAATCATAATCCCTATGTGCAACGCGCTTGCCAGGCGCGAAAGAGCTAACCTACACTAGCGGGATTCTTGTTAACCCATGCCCTGGATAGCCAAACGCCGGGGCCATGACGCGGATTTTTTTATTATGCGTATTCCCCGCATTTATCACCCTGAATTGTTGACGTCCGGTACGCAGATTTCGTTATGCGAAGATGCGGCCAACCATATTGGTCGTGTACTGCGCATGGGACCGGGACAAGCGTTACAGCTGTTTGACGGCAGTAATCAGGTATTCGATGCTGAAATCATTAGCGCCAGTAAGAAAAGCGTTGAAGTGCAAGTGATGAAAGGCGAAATCGACGATCGTGAATCGCCGCTGCATATCCATCTGGGCCAGGTGATGTCGCGCGGTGAAAAAATGGAATTTACTATCCAGAAATCGATCGAACTGGGTGTAAGCCTCATTACGCCACTGTTCTCTGAGCGCTGCGGCGTTAAACTGGATAATGAACGTCTGAACAAAAAGCGCCAGCAGTGGCAAAAGATCGCCATCGCCGCCTGCGAACAATGCGGGCGTAACCGGGTGCCGGAAATTCGCCCGCCGATGGCGCTGGAGGCCTGGTGCGCCGAGCAAGATTCCGGGCTGAAGCTCAATCTTCATCCGCGCGCCCATGCCAGCATCAACACTCTGCCGCTGCCGGTTGAACGCGTCCGACTGCTGATCGGCCCGGAAGGCGGGCTGTCGGCGGACGAAATCGCGATGACCGCGCGCTATCAGTTTACTGATATTCTGTTAGGACCTCGCGTTCTGCGTACTGAGACAACCGCGCTCACCGCCATTACTGCGCTACAGGTGCGTTTTGGCGACTTAGGATGAAGCGTTAACGGAGAAAATAATGATCAAGCTCGGCATCGTGATGGACCCCATCGCACACATCAACATCAAGAAAGACACCAGTTTCGCTATGCTGCTGGAAGCCCAACGTCGTGGTTATGAACTTCATTATATGGAGATGGCCGACCTTTATCTGATTAACGGCGAAGCCCGCGCCCGCACGCGAACGTTGAGCGTGGAGCAAAATTACGATAAATGGTACGAGTTCGGCAGCGAGCAGGAGATTAAACTCGCCGATCTGGACGTCATTTTGATGCGCAAAGATCCGCCGTTTGATACCGAGTTTATTTATGCGACCTATATTCTGGAACGCGCTGAAGAGGAAGGGACGCTTATCGTCAACAAACCGCAAAGCCTGCGCGACTGTAATGAAAAACTGTATACTGCCTGGTTTGCCGACCTGACCCCGGAAACGCTGGTAACGCGCAATAAAGCGCAGCTCAAAGCATTTTGGGAAAAGCATGGCGATATCATTATGAAACCGCTGGACGGTATGGGCGGCGCGTCCATTTTCCGCGTTAAGGAAGGCGATCCTAACATAGGCGTTATTGCCGAAACGCTGACCGAGCTGGGCAACCGCTACTGCATGGCGCAGAACTATTTGCCCGCGATCAAAGATGGCGATAAGCGCGTACTGGTCGTCGACGGCGAGCCGGTGCCTTACTGCCTGGCGCGTATTCCGCAGGGCGGCGAAACCCGCGGCAACCTGGCGGCTGGTGGTCGCGGCGAACCCCGTCCGTTGAGCGAAAGCGACTGGGAAATCGCCCGCCGCGTTGGGCCGACGCTTAAAGCCAAAGGGCTTATTTTCGTCGGTCTGGATATTATCGGCGACCGCTTAACGGAAATTAACGTGACCAGCCCAACCTGCGTGCGTGAAATTGAAGCGGAATATCCGATCTCTATCACCGGGATGTTGATGGACGCCATCGAAGCGCGTCTGGCGAAGTAAAGGTTTATTGCCCGGTGGCGTGCGCTTACCGGGCCTGAGCAATCACGCCGCCCCGGTCGGATAAGGCGGCGCATCAGCATCGCCATCCGGCAGTCTATTGCCCGATAAGGCAGCCGTCCTTTGGCAAAAGACGGCTTATATGAGTGACAACCGTCCGCTTTCCCCACATACTGAACGCTGTCGTTTTTTTGAACCAGGAAACAGACCCTCTGACAATGAATTTACAGCATCACTTTCTTATTGCCATGCCTGCGCTCCAGGACCCGATTTTCCGCCGTTCCGTGGTGTATATTTGCGAGCACAACCAGGACGGCGCTATGGGGATTATTGTTAATAAGCCTTTGGAAAATCTGCAAATTGAAGGGATTCTGGAAAAACTAAAAATTACGCCGGAACCGCGCGATTCGGCAATTCGTCTTGATAAAGCCGTGATGCTCGGCGGCCCGCTGGCGGAAGATCGCGGATTTATTCTCCATACTCCGCCGTCACGTTTCGCCTCCAGCATTCGTATCTCAGACAATACCGTGATTACCACCTCCCGCGATGTGCTGGAAACGTTAGGTACCCAACAACAGCCTTCCGATGTGCTGGTCGCGCTGGGCTACGCCTCCTGGGATAAAGGCCAGCTTGAACAAGAGTTGCTTGATAACGCCTGGCTTACCGCGCCCGCCGATCTCAATATTTTGTTCAAAACGCCCATTGCCGAGCGCTGGCGCGAAGCGGCAAAACTTATTGGCATTGATATTCTGACCATGCCTGGCGTTGCGGGGCACGCCTGATGAGCGACACCTTACTGGCCTTTGACTTCGGCACAAAAAGCATCGGCGTTGCAATAGGACAACGCATTACCGGCACCGCCCGTCCGCTTCCGGCAATCAAAGCACAGGACGGCACGCCCGACTGGACGCTCATTGAACGTTTGCTGAAAGAGTGGCAGCCGGACGAAATTATTGTCGGGCTACCGCTCAATATGGATGGCACTGAACAACCGCTGACGGCGCGCGCACGTAAATTCGCCAACCGTATTCATGGGCGTTTCGGGGTAACTGTCACGCTGCACGATGAACGACTCAGCACCGTTGAAGCACGCTCCGGTCTGTTTGAACGAGGTGGGTATCGCGCGTTGAACAAAGGCAAAGTGGACTCGGCCTCCGCCGTGATTATCCTCGAAAGCTATTTTGAACAGGGGTATTAAAGCCGTTTTTGTCAGCAGGCGGATAACGCGGTCACGGTTGCCAGGCTTACTGGGCAATAAGCTGGTTTAATGCCTTCAACGCCTGTAAACGCGCAGCCGCCTCCGCCTCATCAATCCGCCACATTCCCGCAAAGGCCAGCGCTGCGGCGTGCTTGTCTAGCGGTTGCGCCATAGAAACTTCACCATCAGCGTGATGCCACAGCACGTATCCCCGCTGGCGCTGCTGCGCCACATGCGGTGCCAGATTACGCCACTGCTCCGGAGTAAAACGCTGCATTAGCGCCTCATCGCTTTCTGCCGCCAGTAACGCCACTCCTGTTACCGACTGCCAGGCCGGGCACATGCGAAACCCCGCCAACGCCTGACTTCCCTGCGAACCCGGCGTAGAGTGATAAATATAGATAATCTGGTCTTCCCATAGCACGCCTAATGCCACCACGATGTCTTTGGGCGCATGGCGTTCAAGGATAGGCAACGCATGGGAGAACAGCGCTGAACCGCGAATCGCCTGCGCCGCCAAAGCATGAATGCCTGGCCCGGGTAAATAGCGTCGGTGCTCATCCTGCATCGTGAGTCCAATAGAGGCCATCGTCATTAACAGGCGATTAACGCGCGTGGTATTAATATCCATCAGCCGGGCAAGCTCGCGACATCCGATAGCACGGTCGCTGGAAACCAGATATTGCAGACAGCGAATGCCATCTATCAGGCTTTGATTCGGTTGTGATGACATCGTTAAATGGCTTCGCTGTGGTTTTAACAAAGCTGCGATTTTAACGCCGGTTCGCCAGGATACAAGCCTGTATGCCGTTCAATCCACCGCGCCAGTCAACACTTTCCCCCCTACGCCGCCATCTTCGCTACAGCCGTCCCTGCGCCTGACGCCATTGCGCGCTCTGGGCGAATGTCATCATCCCCTGCTGCTGCCCGGTTTGTATCACGTGGGCCAACTGATGGAGTTTGCCTTCACGGATCAAATTCCCTGTGGCTGGCGTATTAATCAGTAATTCAAACAACGCCACGCGCCCATCCTGCCTGTCGACCTCCAGTTTTTGCGATAGTACGGCGCGCAGACTACCCGCCAGTTGACTGCGTACCGGTTCTTTTTCCTGCGCCGGAAAACTATCCACTAATCTTTCCACCGCCTGCGCCGCACCGCGAGTATGCAGGGTTGCCAGTACCAGATGCCCCGTTTCCGCCGCCGTCAGCGCCAGGCGAATGGTCTCGCTGTCACGCAGCTCTCCCAGTAAAATGACATCGGGATCTTCACGTAACGCCGCGCGCAGCCCGGCGGCAAAAGTGGCGCAATGCTGGCCGATTTCCCGCTGCTGTATCAGGCAACGCTTGCTGGTGTAACGGTATTCAATAGGATCTTCCAGCGTCAGGATATGTTTATCGGCATGTTGATTAAGATATCCCACCATCGCCGCCAGCGTGGTGGACTTCCCGCAGCCAGTAGCGCCAGTGACCAGAATCAGTCCGTTCTCGCTGGCAAGCAGTGCGGGTACTATCGGCGGCGTCTGGATTTCCGCCAGATCAGGACAACGCTCGGGCAATAGCCGTAGCGCCAGCGACGTTCCCTGTTGATGTGTGAACGCACTGGCGCGCAGGCGCCGCGTGCCAGACAGCGAGACGGCGAAATCAAGCTGGCCGTGCGTTCGCCACTGATATTGTTGCGCATCATTAAGCCAATCAAGCAGAAGCCTGTCGACATCAGGCGCGGTAAAAGGCGCGTTCTCCATGCGTCCTTGTTTGCGCCATCGCGCAGGCCAGGCGTTACACAGGTGTAGATCCGAGACGTTATGCTTTACACTAAGCGTCACAATTTCTTCCATATTCATATAAACATCCTCGGAAAATGAACGATATCGCGCATAACCTGGCATACATCCGGGACAAAATCTCCGCCGCGGCGACGCGTTGCGGCCGCTCTTCAGAAGAAGTTACGTTGCTTGCAGTGAGTAAAACCAAACCTGCGAGCGACATCGCAGAAGCCATTGCCGCCGGACAACGGGCATTTGGTGAAAATTATGTACAAGAGGGGGTGGAAAAAATCCGCCACTTTCAGGAAGCGAAAGTGGAAGGCCTGCACTGGCACTTTATAGGCCCTTTACAGTCCAACAAAAGTCGGCTGGTGGCCGAGCATTTTGACTGGTGTCATACCATCGATCGCCTGCGTATCGCCTCGCGGCTGAGCGAACAGCGTCCGGATAATCTGCCGGCGCTAAATGTTCTGATCCAAATTAATATCAGCGATGAAAACAGCAAATCAGGCATTCCGCTGGCGGAACTGGATGAGCTGGCCGCTGCGGTGGCTACACTGCCGCGTCTGCGGCTTCGCGGACTGATGGCGATCCCGGCGCCAGAGTCAGATTATGTAAGGCAGTTTGAAGTCGCACGTCAAATGGCTGTAGCATTTGCCGGGCTGAAAGCGCGCTACCCTGACGTTGATACCCTATCTCTGGGTATGAGCGACGATATGGAAGCCGCGATTGCGGCAGGTAGCACAATGGTGCGCATCGGCACCGCTATCTTTGGTGCTCGTGATTACACAAAAAATTAAGGAAAACTGAGGAACGCCATGAATACGTTGACCTTCCTGCTCTCAACGGTAATTGAGCTGTATACCATGGTGCTATTATTGCGCGTGTGGATGCAGTGGGCCCGCTGTGACTTTTACAACCCTTTTTCCCAGTTCGTGGTGAAAATTACGCAGCCCATCATCGGACCGCTGCGTCGTATTATCCCACCAATGGGGCCGATTGACAGCGCTTCTCTGCTGGTGGCGTTTATTCTTAGCGTTATTAAGGCGATAGTGCTGTTTAAGGTAATTACGTTTCAGGCGATTATCTGGATTGCCGCGGTGCTTATCTTACTTAAAACAATCGGCCTGCTGATCTTCTGGGTGCTGCTGGTCATGGCTATCATGAGCTGGGTGAGCCAGGGTCGTAGCCCGATTGAATATGTATTGATTCAGCTTGCCGAGCCGCTGCTCAGCCCGATTCGCCGTATACTGCCTGCGATGGGCGGCATCGACTTCTCGCCGATGGTTCTGGTGCTGCTGCTGTATGTCGTTAATATGGGGATCGCTGAAGTCTTACAAGCAACAGGCAACATGTTGCTGCCGGGGCTGTGGATGGCGTTATGAGTGCTGTGACTCGCTGCGAAGACGGTCTGGTGTTACGGCTTTATATTCAGCCGAAAGCCAGCCGCGACAGTATTGTGGGCTTACATGGCGACGAGGTGAAAGTCGCCATTACCGCCCCGCCGGTTGACGGTCAGGCAAACAGCCATCTGACCAAGTTTCTCGGTAAACAGTTTCGCGTGGCGAAAAGTCAGATCGTCATCGAAAAAGGCGAGCTGGGCCGTCACAAACAGGTAAAAATTATTCACCCGCAACAGATCCCGCCGGAAATTGCGGCGTTAACTGAGTAGGTATTCCATGCAAAAAGTTGTTCTCGCAACCGGCAACGCCGGTAAAGTGCGCGAGCTCGCGTCGCTGTTAAGCGATTTTGGGCTTGATGTGGTAGCGCAAACGGAACTGGGCGTCGATTCCGCGGAAGAAACCGGCCTGACGTTTATTGAAAACGCGATTCTCAAAGCGCGCCATGCCGCTAAAATGACCGGTCTGCCCGCCATTGCCGATGACTCCGGTCTGGCCGTTGACGTTTTAGGCGGCGCGCCGGGTATCTATTCCGCGCGCTATTCTGGCGAAAACGCGACAGATCAGCAAAACCTGGAAAAACTGCTGCATACTCTACGGGATGTTCCGGACGACAAACGCCAGGCGCGATTCCATTGTGTACTGGTTTATTTGCGTCATGCCGAAGATCCCACACCGATAGTCTGTCACGGTAGCTGGCCTGGCGTTATTACTCGCCAGGCGGCCGGAAATGGCGGATTTGGCTATGATCCCATTTTCTTCGTACCGTCTGAAGGCAAAACCGCCGCAGAACTGACCCGTGAAGAAAAAAGCGCGATTTCCCACCGTGGACAAGCGCTCAAGCTGCTGCTGGATGCGTTACGCAATGGCTAAACTACCGCCGCTCAGTCTTTATATTCATATTCCCTGGTGTGTACAAAAATGTCCATATTGCGACTTCAATTCCCATGCGTTGAAGGGCGAGGTGCCGCATGACGACTACGTCCAGCATCTGTTAAGCGATCTGGATGCCGACGTCGCCTGGGCGCAAGGGCGTGAAGTAAAGACCATTTTTATTGGCGGCGGTACGCCAAGCCTGCTTTCCGGGCCGGCGATGCAAATGCTGCTGGACGGCGTGCGTGCGCGCCTGAATCTGGCGGCGGATGCGGAAATTACCATGGAAGCGAACCCCGGCACGGTCGAAGCCGACCGCTTCATCGACTATCAGCGCGCCGGCGTAAACCGGATCTCCATTGGCGTGCAGAGCTTTAGTGAGCCTAAGCTGAAACGTCTTGGCCGTATTCACGGTCCACAAGAGGCGATGCGGGCAGCAAGACTGGCAAATGGGCTTGGGCTACGCAGCTTTAACCTCGACTTGATGCATGGATTGCCGGACCAAACGCTGGAAGAGGCGCTGAACGATTTGCGACAGGCGATTGCGCTTAATCCGCCGCATCTCTCATGGTATCAATTGACGATTGAACCCAACACTCTGTTCGGTTCGCGTCCGCCGGTTTTACCGGACGACGACGCTCTGTGGGATATCTTTGAGCAGGGCCACCAGTTATTAACCGCCGCGGGCTATCAGCAATACGAAACGTCGGCCTATGCCAAACCCGGTTATCAGTGCCAGCATAATCTGAACTACTGGCGCTTTGGCGACTATCTGGGGATTGGCTGCGGCGCCCACGGTAAAGTCACCTTCCCGGGCGGCAGGATCCTGCGCACCACCAAAACCCGTCACCCACGCGGTTATATGCAGGGACGTTACCTGGAAAGCCAGCGTGACGTGAGTGATGACGATAAACCCTTTGAGTTCTTTATGAACCGTTTTCGGTTGCTGGAGCGCGCGCCTCGCGCCGAATTTATCGACTATACCGGGCTTACGGAAGCGGTTATTCGTCAGCCAATCGACGAGGCTATTGCCCAGGGCTATCTGACCGAATGCGAGCAATACTGGCAGATTACCCGGCACGGTAAACTGTTTTTAAACTCTCTTCTTGAGTTGTTTCTCGCGGAATAACAAGGATAAGCCTGTCGCGCCAGCGGGTAAAATACCTGATGGCGCGACGCTTACCGACCTGTGGCGGTTAATGCGCCGCCGGCAAGCGCATTATTTAATAACCCCTTTACGACGTAAATCGTCCGTATCTTTTTTCCAGCGCTCGTAACCGTCATTAATATCCATGATTTTCATGCGGATATCACTCTGTTGCATCTGAAGTTTCTGTACCGCTATATTCAGCGGATATTGTCCTTTCTCTAACGTTATCCAGTCATTCTGCGCTTTTCGACGCAGTTCTTCTGATTTCAAAAATACCTGCCGCCGCTGCTCGTGTATGTCTAAATCTCTTTTCTGCTGAATAGCCGCTTCATTGCACGGCTCACTCTGCTTACGGCACGCGTCTAATGCCGGTTGATAGACCTCTTTTTCGTATTTCTCGGCATATACGCTGCTATCGTTGGCTTTTACATAATCATCGCGCTCTTTTAACGTCTTTTTAAACGCCTCGGCGCGGGTCAACGGTTTCCCATCAGCACCTTTTCCCCAATATGCGTCCGCTTCTTTTTTAGCTACCGCTATTTTCTTATCCAGGGCAAAGAGTTGTTCTTCAAGACCGGGGATCGACGCTTTCTGCGCACGCCAGGAAGCTTCAATGTTGCCAAACCGATAGTTAAAGTCATCGCTGTTGACGATCAGGTATTTATCATTCGTTTTAATGTCGTCAATAGCCCGGCCCTGATCGCTGGCTGCCATTTGTAATGAGTAATAGCTCACCGTCCAGCCAGAGGCTGGCGTCCCTTTGCTGGTCAACATGGCAGAAAATTTAACGGGACGATCTTTGGTCCAGGTTTTTTCAACAAAATAATAATCCGCCGCCATACCAACGCCGGTATACATATCTTCACGGGAAGAAATATCCCCTTCGGCAGACCAGGTGGCCTGATTGCCCCTCGAATCAAGATTTTTTAAGGTAATGGAATCCAGTTTAAGTATGCCGTGGTACTGCTTACTAAACTGTTCTTTTAAGATGTTATCGGAGGGTTGAGCAACCTCTGCCCAACTATAGCCTGAAATCAGGGCAAACAGCGCTGCGCCAGCAATCCATTGTCGAACCACTTGTGGACCTCCCGTCCAGAGACATGACGCCCACGATTATCATAACAAGGATGATAATTAGCAAGATAATAGTGTTGATTGTGCGAGAGGTCTTCCAAAGATAGCCCCGGCCTTCCGACCGGGGCATTATCTTTAATACTGATTGAACATCGTCTGGATCTGTTTTGGATCTTTAGTCTGGGTTAACGCCAGTTGCAGTAAGACACGCGCTTTTTGCGGGTTCAGCGTGCCAGAGGCGACAAAGCCGTATTTTGCATCGTCCACTTCCGCATCCTGCGTGGTTGCGCCAGTCGGCACACGTGAAGAACGCACCACTACCGCACCGTTGTGCGCAGCGGTCGCCAGGGTATCAAAGACCGTTTTATACAGGTTGCCGTTACCCACACCTGCGCTCACGATCCCGTCATAACCCGCGTCTACCAGCGCTTTTGCCGGCAGATCGGACGCATTCGCATAGTTATAAACGATACCGACTTTCGGCAACGCGGTCAGCTTCGACACGTCGAACGGGGTGGAGGTGGTATGTTTACGCTCTGGCGTACGCTGGTAGTCAATTTTACCGTTGTGGATATAACCCAGCGGGCCGTAGTTAACCGCTTTGAACGTCGCCACGTCAGTCGTATTGGTCTTAGTGACGTCGCGTCCGTCCATGACGGTATCATTCATTACCACCAGCACGCCGCGGTTGGCAGACTGTTTATCAGCCGCTGTTACTACCGCATTATAGAGGTTGAACGGGCCATCTGCGCTCATTGACGTGGAAGGGCGCATCGCGCCGACCAGTACCACCGGTTTATTGCATTTCACGGTCAGATCGAGGAAATAAGCGGTCTCTTCCATCGTATCAGTACCGTGGGTAATCACGAAACCGTCGGTGCTGTCGCACTCGGTATTGATTTTTTTCGCCAGCGTGAGCCAGACTTCATCGTTCATATCCTGCGAGCCAATGTTAACGACCTGCTCGCCTTTCACTACCGCAATGTCCTTCAATTGAGGAACGGCATCCACCAGATTTTCGACACCGACTTTACCTGCCGTATAATTTGATTTTGTTGCTGAATCACCGCCACCAGCGATCGTTCCGCCGGTGGCTAAGATGGTGATATTCGGTAAAGCGAACGCTGCGCCGCTGAAACCCATTACCAGAGCAGCTAATGCCGTTTTCCTGAAAAACTCCATGTTATATCTCCAGTTATGTCAACTGGTCGCATTATCCCTATATTGCAGACGAATAATGTGATGTCATACGATTAACCAGCGATATATATCCAACAGAGAGTATTTTTTAGAGATGGATAACAAAATGCAGGAAAAAACAGAATAAAAAGGCGCAGATACGATCTACGCCATTGTTTAAAAAGGAAAGATTACTTCAGGCTGCCAACCAGCGCTTTGCGGCTATCTTCTAAGGTTACTACGCGGCTACAGACATCTTTGCCAAACTGCTGGAAATCTTTCTCCTGATTTTTCCATTCGTTCTGGATAGCGGTTTGCAAACCACCGAGACTGCCCATCACGCCCTGTAAAGGATTGCCGCCGCCTTTAAGCACCGCTTTGGCGCCCATTTCGTTAATGCTGTCCTGCAAAATACCGCCCATCGCCTGATTCACCAACTGCTGACCGTCGGCACGCACCTGGTCGATAGCCTTATAGTGGAACGTCAGGCCGTCCGTACGATGTTCGATAATACGGTTCATTTGCGCTTTTAATTGCGCATCAAGCTTCGTCAGACGGCTACGCATGTTGCTGCTTTCGCCCACCTCTTTAGCGATGATTTTATCCAGCGCCACGCGGCCTTTTTCGACGCGCGATCGGGCGCCCTCATCAATCCACGGCAGCGCGCTTCGCAGTTCCGCCTGGTAATCTTTCGCTTGCTCGCGTTGCGCGGCGCTAAGGGTGTACTGCTTACCGTTGTACATCACATTGCCGTCCGGCGTGATCACCAGGTTGCCGTTTTCACCTTTCACCTGCACCGTTTGTGGACTCAGGATCACATCGTCACGCGGCGTGACACTGCATTTGTAATCTGCATGAGCGGCCATCGCCGTCAACGTTAGCACTGCCGCCAGCAGCGTTTTGCGCATCATAACTTTCCCTCAAGACAAAGCGGGCCGGCATTTGCCGACCCTGTACTCATTAGTCCCACCAAACGTCGAAAAGTTCGCTGGTTCGGACTTCTTCAAGGTTGCGCGCTTCCAGCCACTTACGCACAATCGCCTGATGTTCTTCGGTACATTTACCGATTTCCTGCATACAAATCAGCCCTTCCCAGGCCAGGTAGCCGCTGCCGTCAAACGCCAGTTTATTAGGCTCAATAACGTCATTAATAAAGTCATCGACAGTCTTATCGATCTGCTCTTCAGATGTACCTTCCGGAAAACGCCATGCCACCGAAAATCCTAATTCCTGGAATTCGTCAATGTGCATTTTTTTACGCAGACGACGACTACGGTTCTTTGCCATTATTTCACCCTCTCGAACATTAAGTCCCATACGCCATGACCAAGACGATGGCCACGTTGTTCAAATTTCGTTACCGGGCGCGATTCCGGGCGCGGTACATAATCATTGCTCTCTGACAGATTTTTGTACCCGTCGATAGAAGACATGACTTCAAGCATGTGTTCCGCATACGCTTCCCAGTCGGTCGCCATATGGAAAACGCCGCCCAATTTCAGCTTGCTCAATACCAGTTCAGCAAACGGCACCTGAACGATACGGCGTTTATTATGACGCGCTTTATGCCACGGGTCAGGGAAAAAGAGCTGAACCATCGATAAAGAATTGTCAGGAATCATTTTATGCAACACTTCTACCGCGTCGTGGCACATGACGCGCAGGTTTTCAACGCCCTCTTCATGAGCGGACGCCAGACATGCGCCGACGCCGGGCGAATGCACTTCAATGCCGAGGAAATTCTGCTCCGGGCGCGCTTTCGCCATCGCCACGAGAGACGCCCCCATGCCAAAACCAATCTCCAGCGTCACCGGCGCTTCGCGAACAAACAACGTGGCGAAATCTACCGGCGCTTCGCTGAACTCGACGCCCATCACCGGCCAGTAGTTTTCCAGCGCGTGTTCTTGCCCCTTTGTCAGTCGCCCCTGGCGACGAACAAAACTACGAATACGGCGCAGCGGGCGACCGTTTTCATCAAATTCCGGTGAAATGACGTCGTTTTTCATAAAAGTGTAGTCTGCTGTGTTTGAGTTCTGAAAACGGGCATTATCCAAAGTTAGTTGCCGGATGCAAGCATGAAGCGCACTGCGGAAAGTTCCGGTTTACACCCTGCGGCCTCTGTGCTGCAATCTTGCCCCCGGCAATAATGAATGAGTTTCCATGCAAGCGTCTCAATTTTCAGCCCAGGTTCTGGACTGGTACGACAAATACGGGCGGAAAACGCTGCCCTGGCAAATTAACAAGACGCCTTACAAAGTATGGCTCTCGGAAGTCATGTTGCAACAAACGCAGGTGACGACGGTGATTCCTTACTTTGAGCGATTTATGGCGCGCTTTCCCACGGTGACGGATTTAGCGAATGCGCCGCTGGATGAAGTGCTCCATTTATGGACCGGGCTCGGCTATTACGCCCGCGCGCGTAATTTGCATAAAGCGGCGCAACAGGTGGCGACGCTTCACGGTGGAGAATTCCCGCAAACTTTTGCCGAAATCGCCGCGCTACCCGGCGTCGGGCGTTCAACCGCCGGCGCGATTCTCTCCCTCGCGTTAGGTAAACATTATCCGATTCTTGATGGAAACGTTAAACGTGTGCTGGCTCGCTGTTATGCTGTTAGCGGCTGGCCTGGAAAAAAAGAGGTGGAGAATACGCTGTGGACGTTGAGCGAGCAAGTGACGCCCGCACGCGGCGTGGAGCGTTTTAATCAGGCGATGATGGATCTGGGCGCGATGGTTTGTACGCGTTCAAAGCCAAAGTGCACCCTGTGTCCGCTGCAAAACGGTTGTATCGCCGCTGCGCATGAAAGCTGGTCACGCTATCCGGGCAAGAAACCGAAACAGACGTTACCGGAGCGGACGGGTTACTTTTTATTGTTACAGCATAATCAGGAGATTTTCCTGGCGCAGCGCCCTCCCAGCGGTTTATGGGGCGGACTCTACTGCTTCCCGCAGTTCGCCAGCGAAGATGAATTACGTGAATGGCTGGCGCAACGGCATGTTAACGCTGATAATTTGACCCAGCTTAACGCGTTTCGCCACACATTTAGCCATTTCCACCTGGATATTGTGCCTATGTGGCTTCCCGTGTCGTCACTGGACGCCTGCATGGATGAAGGCAGCGCGCTCTGGTATAACTTAGCGCAACCGCCGTCAGTCGGACTGGCGGCCCCCGTGGAGCGCTTGTTACAGCAGTTACGTACCGGAGCGCCAGTTTAACGCCCCGGTCGATGAAGAGGATGACTTATGAGCAGAACGATTTTTTGTACTTACCTGCAACGCGACGCTGAAGGGCAAGATTTTCAGCTCTACCCTGGCGAACTGGGAAAACGTATCTATAACGAGATCTCTAAGGACGCGTGGGCGCAGTGGCAGCATAAGCAGACCATGTTGATTAACGAGAAAAAGCTCAACATGATGAACGCCGAGCACCGTAAGCTGCTGGAACAGGAGATGGTGAGCTTCCTGTTCGAAGGCAAAGACGTTCATATCGAAGGTTATACGCCGGAAGATAAAAAATAGGCCCGTTGCTGAATGAGGCTGCGCTTATTCGGCCTGTGAGTTATGCCGGATAAGCTCTTAGCGCCGCTGCCCGGCAACATGGCATAACGACAACACAACATGCACTCCCGGAATGATGAAAAAATTACTCGCGCTTGCTGTTATTGCGCCGTTGCTCATCTCCTGCTCCAGTTCGACCAAAAAAGGCGAGACGTATAATGAAGCCTGGGTCAAGGATACCAACGGCTTTGATATTTTGATGGGGCAATTTGCCAACAATATTGAAAATCTGTGGGGATATAAGGAAGTCCTGATCGCCGGGCCGAAAGACTACGTCAAATATACCGATCAGTTCCAGACCCGTAGCCACATCAACTTTGATGATGGGACCATTACCGTTGAAACCATCGCCGGGACGGAACCTACCGCACATCTGCGCCGGGCCATTATTAAAACGTTGCTCATGGGTGACGACCCAACCTCCGTCGATCTTTACTCCGATGTCGATGACATAAAAATTTCTAAAGAACCCTTCCTGTATGGTCAGGTCCTCGACAATACCGGCCAGCCTATTCGCTGGGAAGGCCGCGCCACGACATTCGCGGATTACTTGCTGAAAACGCGGCTCAAAAGCCGCAGTAACGGCCTGCGTATTATTTACAGCGTCACCATTAATCTGGTGCCGAACCACCTTGATAAACGCGCGCATAAATACATTGGCATGGTACGCCAGGCCTCCCGTAAATACGGCGTTGACGAGTCGCTGATTCTGGCGATTATGCAAACGGAGTCCTCGTTCAACCCGTATGCGGTCAGCCACGCGGATGCGCTGGGCCTGATGCAGGTGGTGCAACACAGCGCCGGGAAAGATGTTTTCCGTTCTCAGGGTAAGTCCGGCACGCCAAGCCGTAACTTCCTGTTCGACCCCGCCAGCAATATCGATACCGGCACAGCGTATCTGGCGATGTTGAATAATGTCTATCTGAGCGGTATTGAGAATCCGACGTCGCGGCGCTATGCGGTCATTACCGCCTACAATGGCGGCGCAGGCAGCGTATTACGCGTATTCTCGAACGATAAAATTCAGGCCGCGAATATGATTAACCGCATGTCGCCGGGGGATGTGTACCAGATATTAACCACCCGACATCCATCTGCGGAGTCGCGCCGCTATCTGTATAAGGTGAATTCCGCCCAGCGATCGTATCGCCGCCGATAAACCATCGCATCCCGCCTCTGGCTGGCACAGGACAGCGGCGGGAAAGGCAAAAGTGTTAACTCCGTCACCATTTTACCTTGCAATCAGAAATTGTTTGCAAATATTTGTCACAGGTAACAAAAAAAGCCCGCCTCTCATTGATAGAATCACACCAAATCACAACGGCAAATGTGCCTTTTAAAACATTCATCCGCTCTCAGGTGTGAGGAAATTAACATGAATCTTAAGCTGCAGCTTAAAATACTTTCTTTTCTGCAGTTCTGTCTGTGGGGAAGCTGGCTCACTACCCTGGGCTCGTATATGTTCGTCACCTTAAAATTTGACGGCGCATCTATTGGCGCAGTTTATAGTTCACTGGGGATTGCCGCCGTCTTTATGCCGACCTTGCTAGGCATTGTGGCTGACAAATGGCTGAGCGCGAAATGGGTCTATGCCCTGTGTCATGTCGTCGGCGCCATCACGCTATTCATGGCCGCGGAAGTCACTACGCCTGGGGCGATGTTCTTTGTGATCCTGCTTAACTCGCTGGCCTATATGCCGACGTTGGGCTTGATCAATACAATATCGTATTACCGCCTGCAGTCTGCCGGCATGGATATTGTGACTGACTTCCCGCCTATCCGTATCTGGGGCACCATTGGCTTTATTCTGGCGATGTGGGGCGTGAGTTTCTCCGGTTTCGAGCTGAGCCATATGCAGCTTTATATCGGCGCGACGCTTTCCGTTCTGCTGGTACTGTTTACCTTTACCCTGCCGCACATTCCGGTGGCGAACCAACAGAAAAACCAGAGCTGGACATCAATGCTGGGCCTTGACGCTTTTGCGCTGTTTAAAAATAAGCGGATGGCGATTTTCTTCATCTTCTCCATGATGCTGGGCGCGGAACTGCAGATCACCAACATGTTTGGCAACACCTTCCTGCATAGCTTTGATAAAGATCCGCTATTCGCCAGTAGCTTTATCGTGCAGCACGCCTCGGTGATGATGTCGATTTCGCAGATTTCTGAAACGTTATTCATCCTGACCATTCCGTTCTTCCTGAGCCGTTATGGTATTAAGAACGTTATGCTTATCAGTATTGTGGCGTGGATGCTGCGTTTCGGCCTGTTCGCTTATGGCGACCCGACGCCGTTCGGTACCGTTCTGCTGGTACTGTCGATGATTGTGTACGGCTGCGCCTTCGATTTCTTCAACATTTCTGGCTCGGTGTTTGTCGAAAAAGAAGTACGCCCGGAAATCCGCGCCAGCGCGCAGGGAATGTTCCTGATGATGACCAACGGCTTCGGCTGTATCCTGGGCGGCATTGTGAGCGGTAAAGTGGTGGAGTATTACACTCAAAACGGCATTACCGACTGGCAGACCGTGTGGCTCATCTTCGCAGGCTACTCGCTGGTGCTGGCCTTTGCGTTCGTAGCCTTGTTCAAATACAAACACGTTCGCGTTCCGGCAAGTTCGCAACCCGTTGCACATTAATTCTTGCCCTGTTTCGCAGGCCGGATAAGGCGTAAATGCCTTATCCGGCCTGCAGGCAACGTTACTTTAAAACATATCCGTACAAGCGTTGAATTCCATCGGCATCAGTCTCGCTATATACCCCCTGCAATTCAGGCGAAAAACCGGGCAACAGATTGATGCCCTCTTCCAGCGCCAAAAAATAACGCTGCGCCGCGCCGCCCCAAATCTCCCCCGGCACCACGCACAGTACGCCCGGCGGGTATGGCAATGCCCCCTCGGCAGCAATACGCCCGTCCGCCTCGCTGATACGCACCAGCTCTACATCGCCGCGAATAAAGGCGCTGTTGGCGTCCTGTGGGTTCATCGCCACATGCGGCAGGCTTTCTTTGCGGAACATCGCTTTTTGCAGATCCTTAACGTCAAAGCTAACGTACAGGTTGTGCATCTCCTGACATAGCTCACGCAGGGTGTAATCGCGGTAGCGAACCGGGTATTTCTGAAAAACCGTCGGCAATACATCCGCAAGCGGCGTATCGTCTTCAATGTGCCGTTCAAATTGCGCCAGCATCGCGACCAGCCGCGCCAGTTTCTCTTCGCTCTCAGCGGGTGTCAGCAAGAACAGAATCGAGTTGAGATCGCACTTCTCAGGCACAATACCGTTCTCACGCAGATAGTGGGCGAGAATGGTCGCCGGGATGCCGAATTCGGTGTACTGCCCACTATCGGCATCAATACCTGGCGTGGTCAGTAACAGTTTACAGGGGTCGACAAAATACTGGTCATCCGCATAACCCTCAAAGCCATGCCATTTCGCCCCGGGCTCAAAACTGAAGAAACGACGATTGCTGGCAATGGTCTCCGTCGGATATGCCTGCCACGGCTTGCCGTCAACCACCAGTGGGATAAAGGGCTGAAGCAGTTTGCAACGGGCGAGAATGGCTTTACGCGCGTCAATGCCCAGCGCAACGCACTCCGCCCACAGGCGGCGACCGCTCTCCCCTTCGTGGATTTTGGCATTGATATCCAGCGCCGCAAACAGCGGGTAGAACGGACTGGTCGAGGCGTGCAACATGAAGGCGTTGTTCAGGCGTTTGTGCGGGCAAAAACGCGCCTGGCCGCGAATATGGTTATCTTTTTTGTGGATCTGCGAGGTTTGTGAGAACCCCGCCTGTTGCTTATGTACCGATTGGGTCACAAAGATCCCAGGGTCGTTTTCATTAAGCTCCAGCCGCAACGGCGAGGTATCCGCCATCATATTGATAAACTGCTCATAGCCTACCCACGCGGAGTCAAACAGAATGTAATCGCAGAGATGCCCGATTTTATCCACCACCTGACGGGCGTTGTAAATAGTGCCGTCATAGGTACCCAGCTGAATGATCGCCAGGCGGAACGGACGCGATGCATCGGCGCTTTCCGGCATCACGTCACGAATCTGGTCGCGCAGGTACGTTTCATCAAAACAGTGCGCATCAATACCACCGATAAAACCAAACGGGTTACGCGCTGCTTCAAGATAGACTGGCGTCGCCCCGGCCTGAATCAGGGCGCCGTGGTGGTTGGATTTGTGATTATTACGATCAAACAGCACCAGATCGCCGCGCGTCAGCAGGGCGTTAGTGACCACTTTATTCGCCGCCGAAGTCCCATTCAGCACAAAGTAGGTTTTATCCGCATTAAACACTTTTGCCGCAAATTTCTGCGCGTGTTTGGCAGAACCTTCATGTATGAGCAGATCGCCAAGTTTCACATCGGCGTTACACATATCCGCACGAAACAGATTTTCACCAAAAAAGTCATAAAAATGACGGCCTGCGGGATGTTTTCTAAAAAACTCGCCATGCTGGTGCCCCGGGCAAGCAAAGGTACTATTCCCCATGTCGACATACTGGGTCAGGGTGCCATAAAAGGGCGGCAGAAGTTCCGCTTCGTAGCGACAGGCTGCGTTTTCCAGCTCCAGCCATTCCTGCGCGTTCCCACCTATTACCGCCGTAACGCCGGCAGGCGCGCTGACGGGTTCATCCACAAGCATAAACACCGGCAGGTGAAAACCGGTGCGTTTAAGCAACGCCAGAATACCGCTACGGCTGTCGGCAGTGGTAATGACGACTGCGGCCACATCGGTAAAGTCGGTACTGTCCAGCGCCACTACGTTTCGGTGGGTGGAGAGACGGGGGATGAGTTCACCGCTGGCGGCAATATTCATTGATTTCATAAGCGCAAATACCCGTTTCGGGAGTAGAGTAACCCCGGACAAAGCCCGATGCCTTGCCCAACGAGATGCCGGGTCAAACTGGATACCAGCTCCGACCGCCAGACATCAGTAAAAACAGACTGTTTCTGATTTTACTGTTGTCCTGCAGTGAGCGTGCGCTGCCCTCACCGCATAGCGGGGACGACAAAAAAAAGGAAAGAAAGGGGCAAACCTCGCGCAGTCAGGCGACAGTGAAGACAATATAAAGGCGCTATGTTCATCCCGGCGAGCCCCATGCTGGCAGGAGAAATTTCGCGCAATCATGGCACCTTTCACCAGACGGCGCAAGGTAAAATCAGCGCTCTATACGTCACAGATAATCAAGCTATTAACAGCTTAATCGCGTGATAATAAGGCAATTTGAAAGACAAATAACAGGAGTCATTGTGGTAATTGGACCTTTTATTAACGCTGGCGCAATTTTATTCGGCGGCGTTATTGGCGCGCTGTTAAGTCAGCGTCTGCCAGAACGGATTCGCGTCTCAATGACGTCTATTTTTGGTCTGTGCTCTCTGGGTATTGGCATTCTGCTGGTGATGAAGTGCGCTAATCTTCCGGTGATGGTGCTGGCGACGCTGGTCGGCGCGCTTATCGGCGAGTTTTGTTTGCTGGAAAAAGGCATTAATGGCGCAGTCGCGAAAATCCAACAATTATTTATGGCATCGGGTAATAAGCCAACACACGACTCATTTATTCAAAGTTACGTCGCTATCATTGTACTTTTTTGCGCCAGTGGCACCGGTATTTTCGGCGCGATGCATGAAGGGATGACCGGCGATCCAAACATTTTGATCGCTAAATCTTTTCTGGATTTTTTCACTGCCATTATTTTCGCCTGTTCGCTTGGCATCGCCGTTTCGGCGATTTGCGCACCGATGTTGATTATCCAGTTAACGCTTGCCGCCTGCGCCACTCTCATTCTTCCGCTGACCACGCCGGCAATGATGGGCGACTTTAGCGCTGTGGGCGGACTGCTGCTGGTGGCAACCGGCTTGCGTGTATGTGGAATCAAAATGTTTCCGGTAGTGAATATGCTCCCGGCGCTGTTGCTGGCGATGCCGATCTCCGCCGCATGGGCGATGTTTTTTGCCTGACTCTGCGTGCAATAACAACAAAGTGGTGATAGATTGTGCAGTCTACGTTGATTTGAAGAAATTTCGTTGACGAAGCGAGGCGATTACGGTTTAATGCGCCTCGTTGCCCGGATAGCTCAGTCGGTAGAGCAGGGGATTGAAAATCCCCGTGTCCTTGGTTCGATTCCGAGTCCGGGCACCACCTTTCCTTTTTTATGCTTCCTTATGAATTCCTCGATGTCTTCAAGTCAATAAGTTTGAACATAGACTCTTTCCAGAAATTATTGCCATATGATCTCCATTAGACCAATATAAACGGATGCGTGATCATAATAAAGGCAGCAATAGTAAGTTTTAACATTAAACATACTGCGAAATTTCAATTAAGTTTCCATCAGGGTCCCTGATGTAGATAGACATTATCTCGCCTGTAGCTCCAGTTCTCTCAACCGGGCCTTCAACAATGGGAATGCCTGCCTGTAAGATCTCAGACACAACATCATTTATCGGTGTCGATGTAATAAAACATAAATCGGCAGATCCCGGCGTTGGTCTACTCGCTTTTGGTTCGAACTCCATTTCTTGCTGATGGAGGTTAATTTTTTGCGCTCCAAATATTAACGCTTTTCTGTTTTGTTTAAATGTTACCGCAGAAAAACCAAGTACCTCTTCGTAGAATCTTATTGTGGTTGATATATCAGATACCGTTAATACAAGGTGATCAATTCTGTCAATTATCATTTGAATAGACTCATGATGTTTATATTTTGGGGATGCTACATTAAAAATAGCATTAACCTACTTTTAAATCAGATGCATTTTTTTTGCATCTACTCTAAGTTGCTGCCGAAAATTGGGATGCGCCAATTCAATGATCCTGAGCGCACGCTCGGTTGAAGAGAGCCCCTTCAGGTTTACGGAGCCAAATTCAGTGACTATCCAGTGCGTATCCGTTCGTGGGGTTGTTACAGGCCCCTCAAGGCGGGGAACAATACGAGAAATCGTATCATTCGCGGCCGTTGAGCGGGTCGTAATAATGGAACGACCTCCTTTAGATGCATATGCGCCTCTGACAAAATCCAATTGCCCTCCTGAAGCACTGTACTGGTGTCCAAGCAAATATTCAGAGTTACAGGCACCAGTGAGATCGATTTGTAAGGTAGCGTTAATGGAGACAACATTCTCATTTTGCGCAATGATCCCCGGATCGTTAACATAATCGACAGGCCGACTAAAAAAAGAGGGGTTGTCGTTGAGATAGTCATACATATCCTTTTGTCCCATAGCAAAAGTAAATACAGACATTCCCCGGTCGATATTTTTACGCTGGTTGGTAACGACGCCTTGTTGAATCAAACTTACCAACCCCGGATTCAGCGCCTCTGTATGGACCCCCAGATCATTATGTTCCTTGAGCGCATTACAGATGAGCTCCGGTAATGCGCCGACCCCCATCTGGAGACAAGCGCCATCTGGCACAAGAGAGGCGATAATCTGACTGATAGCAATATCTTCGGCTACGGCAGTACGTATTGGTAGTTCAATTAAAGGGACATGGTTTTCAACAATGGCGTCAATTTCTGAAATATGGATTGCAGCACCTTCTCCATGAACGCGCGGCATATATTTGTTAACTTCGACAATAAGCTTTTTAGCTGTCCTCGCAATCCGGGTGGAATAATCGTTTCCAGTTCCAAAATTAAAATAGCCATACTTATCCATAGGGGACACGGTGTGAATAAAGGTATCAATACCAATATCATCAGCCAGTAATCGCGTCGCCTGATGAAAATTTGAAGGTACATAGTTAACTATTTTTCGCCCGGAACTCTCAATCCCCTGACGTATTAAAGCCCGTTCAATACCGGTAATAAACATACTGTAGAGATGAATATAGTCACTTAGCTCATAACGGAAAATAGTGTTCCCGGCAATGCTGGCTGTTTCATAACAGTAAACCCGCAGATCGTTGATTTCTCCCCTTTTCGCTCGCTTTGCCAGCGCATTCAGCAAAGCTGGAGGCTCTGCTGCAAACATTCCCATAGAGAGGTGACTGCCGGAGGTAATTAAAGTAACCGCCTCGTCAGGCGTCACGCATTTTTCGGCATACGCTGCATTAACATTCATCATGACTCTAAACCTCAGGGCGATTTCTCAATAAGCGGCGTCTTCTTCAGGCGAACATCCACAGCAATAAACTAACATTGTTCGTTCGAAGCGCATGACCTCTACACCATTCTGGTTAATACCACATGTCCGAACGGTAACGATGCCTTGTCCCGGGCGACTATTTGACAGGCGTTTGCTGAGTACAGTGCTTTCAGCATAAAGTGTATCCCCTGCGAAAACCGGATGGACGGCTTGTACCTTATCCCAGCCAAGATTGGCCACGACCCTGGCGCTGACAGTACGCACGCTCATACCGGTTAAAAGCGCCAGAGTGAACGTTGAATCAACCAGTAACTTTTTCCATTCCGTTTTGCTGGCGTAAGCCGAATCGAAATGGACCGGCTGCACATTGAGAGTGAGCAGGGTAAACCACACATTATCGGCGTCCAGAACCGTCCGGCCGGGACGATGTTCAAAAACATCACCGGGATAAAAATCCTCCCAGTAAAGACCCGAAATTTCTCGGTAGCGCCCCTCGCTAATGGTTTTATAAGCGGGTAATAACGTGTTCATAATCAATTCCTCTGTTAATAAAATCAGGAAAAGATCCCTGCCCGGGCGAGTAATCTCCGGGCCTGACGGGCAACGGCTGCATCTATCATCATGCCGCTAACGATCCCGACGCCTTTGGCATTCTCTGTCAGTACTGCACGAGCATGATTAATTTCTGCCGTTGTAGGAGTAAATGCGGTGTTGATTACACTAATCTGAGCGGGGTGAATAGCCGATTTTGCAGAAAAACCAAAACTGAGCGCCTGCAGCGTTTCCTCTTTCAGACCTGAAAAATCGCCTATATCAAAGAAGGGAGCATCTATTGCAAGAAGCCCTTTCATAGCGCAGGCAGCCACTATTCTGGCCCGCGCCAGCGCAAGAGGCTCCCAGGCGGGTGTGGCGCCAATGTCAGCCGCCATATCTGCGGCGCCAAACATCAACCCGCAGAGTCTGGGGGTGGCGTCCGCAATAGACTCAACGGCATTAAGCCCGACAACTGACTCAATAATGCCAATAAGGCGAGTATCAGAACCAGCCATCATGATAAGACTATCCACGATTTGCAGGTGCGCGGCTGACTCTGTTTTTGGAAGAATAATGTAATCAGGAAAAAAACGGCATTCCAGTAACATATGCAGGTCTTCAATGCCAGCATGAGTATTCATTCCATTAATTCTTAATGCTATTTTCAGCGATGAGTTTGGTCGGGATGAAAGGAACTGCATCGCAATTTTCCGGGCCTGCGCCTTGTCATTCGGGGTGACGGAATCTTCAAGATCGATAATAGAAATGTCCGCCGCACTTTCAACTGCTTTTATGAAACGTTCTGGTCGAATTGCTGGGGTAAAAAGCCAGCTACGTGTCGGTGTATGAGAAATATCGGGCATATTGCACCTCCTGTTAACCTCACTATGCGCTCGCTGGTTTCATTCTTCCAATATATGATGGTGCCATTCTTAATTGCTTTTGGAGATGAGGATGGAACTGCGCCATATTCGCTATTTTCTCGCCGTCGCTGAAGAGCGGCATTTCACGCGGGCTGCGACAAAAGTAGGCATAGGTCAGCCGCCGCTAAGCCAACAGATTAAGGATCTGGAAAGAGAGCTGGGAGCGCAGCTATTCCGGAGAGTGCCTCATGGCGCGGAATTAACCGAGGCTGGAAAAGCATTTTATGATGTTGTTAAAGGGATGCCTGCTACCGCGACAAGAGCCGCGCTGGCGGCGCAGCGTGTTGCCAGGGGGGAGTCGGGCGTGTTAAGGGTAGGTTTTACTGCCTCTGCGGCATTTAACAGTGTGGTGCCCGGCGCAATCCGTACTTTCAAGCGGGCTTATCCTGACGTTCGTTTGCAGCTTGAGGAAGGAAATACAACCCAACTGGCTGATGAATTGAATGAAGGATCGCTGGATGTTGCCTTTCTGAGACCCGGTTTTACAGGCAATGAACGGTTCCAGCTCAGGTTACTGTCTGAAGAGCCGATGGTTATTGTGCTGGCAGAAACGCATCCTGCTGCGGCGTGTAAACAGATTGCACTCTCGATTCTCAAAGATGAGTTTTTTTTACTCTTCCCACGTGAAATCGGCCTGTCGCTTTATGACGCAGTGATCGAGGCCTGCGGTAAAGCGGGCTTTGAACCGAAAATTGGTCAACTCGTGCCGCAAATTTCGTCAGTCATTAACCTTGTGTCGGCAGAGATGGGTGTGTCGATGGTTCCAGATTCAATGAGACAGGTTAATGTCAAGGGAGTAGTATACCGCCCCGTTGCAGACCAGATGCCCGTCGCAAAGCTGGCTCTGGCATACCGGCGCGGCGATACATCGCCAACGCTGAGAAACTTCATCCTGAAAGTCACTGGCTGAATGCGGTTATGTGAGCGTTGAATAATCATTTGAAACGTAACCAATAATTATTGGTCCGATTTTGTGTCTAAAGGAATCGCTAACGGAGCAGGAACTGGCTGCAATGTCTGTGGATCGACAGCCAGATAACGCCCGGTTTTACTGTCGATACCCACATAATCGATAAGCTTGCCTTTGGCATAAAGCACCATTGTCTGTTTTGCAAATGCCTCATATGCACTGCTCAGTATTTTCACTTTATCCACATAATCTGCTGCGAGATTATGCGTTTCCAGGGGGTCACGTTGCAGGTTGAATAATTCCCATGGCGCATTACCCGCCTGTGGGAATACTGTGACAAGACGACGCAATTTCCATTCCCCATCTATCCAGGCCGCCTGATTATGGAGTTCAACACCATATTGTGTGCGAGGCGCGTGCAGACTTTCACCGGTCAGATAGCGTTTAAAACTCACGCCGATCATTGGCAGTGTCGGTCTTTCAGATAATGATTTACTGACATCAATACCTGCAAATTCATAGAGCGTGGGCGCGACATCATACGCCGCCATTGTGGCGTTATCTATGGCGCCATTATGGATGATACCAGGACCGGAAATCATAAAACTGGTATTAATTCCCCCCTGACCGCTGGTCGTTTTGTGATAGCGACCATAAGGCGCATTGCTGACATCAGCCCAGTGGGGACCATAAGAGATAAATGAATTTTTACGACCAATATTTTCGTAACGATTATCGAATTGCTTCCAAAAATCCGGTTCAGATTCATAGTGAAAGCCCTCCGCCGGATTCACCCCATTATCACTTAAGAAGACCAGAATCGTGTTTTTATCGCGCCCGGTCTTTTTTAACGTCTCAATAACGGTACCAATCTGTGCATCCATATTGGCGATCATAGCAGCGTAAACCTGCATCACCTTCGCCGTATATTTCTGCTGTTCCGGGGTCATCGCCTGCCATTCTTTATCAAGTTCCAGTCCTGGCAGAGGTATGTCATCACGCAGGAAACCCAGTTTCTTCAAACGAGCAATACGCTGACGATAGACGTCTGCATAGCCCTGTTCATACTGACTTTTAAAACGACTAATCCATTCATCCGGTGCCTGCAGAGGATCATGTGGCGCAGTAAAGGCCAACCACGCGAAGATAGGTTGTTCCCGTGGCGTCTCGCTGATCCAGCGATTAATCTGGCTGGCATAGGCTTCGCTGGAGTAAAAACTGGAGGGCAGTGAAATGCGCTGATTGTCACGGGTATAATAGGTATGAAATATCTCCACGGTTCCCAGCGGCACGGCATCATCAAAGTGACTGGCGCCTCCCCCCATCAAGGCGAAAGAATGACGAAAGCCCCGATCTTTTGGCGTCGAGCCTGGCGTAAAACCAAGATGCCATTTACCCGCCATCAGCGTATTGTAACCAGCATCTTTAAAGCGTTCAGCCATGGTCGTCACCCGATCAGTCAGGCGCAATTCATAGCCTTCCTTACCTATGGTATTTTCATACCACCACATACCGCCTATACCCGCTTGCTGACTGGTGTTCCCGGTTAATAGCATCGCACGGGCGGGAGCAGACATGGGAGACGTGTAATATTGACTCATCCGCACGCCGTTCTCAGCCATCGCCTGCAAATTAGGCGTTGGGATTTCCCCACCGAAGGGAGTGATATCAGAATATCCCATATCATCAGCGATAATCACGATAATATCAGGACGTTCGTTTTGCGTACTGTGCGCCGTACCGGAGAAGATAATGCTGAGTGTGGCAAGTGTTACTTGTTTTTTCACGGCTTATTCTCCATTTCAGACTACGGATGTTGTACAAGAGCGGCGGGCAAATGCGGCAAGATGGACCATCAGCCCGAAAATCTGCCCATAACGTCAGCACGCCAGGCTTTCAGTCCATTCAGATTCCGGGGCCAGGCGCGTAGCGGAGCCAGAATCTCAGTGAAAAAAGAGTAATAGCCGCTACAAAGTCGGTTGTAGCCGGCACTGTTGATATGTGCGGGGCAGCCTCCCTGGCAGACTATTTTCACAGAACACCGTTGACACTCCCGGCGCTGGCTTTTCTTAATACCAAAGGGAAGCCGGGTTGCGGTATCTACGGCTGGCGCTAACATATTATTAGAAAGCTGTCCCAGGTAATGCTGGCTATTAATCAGATGATCGCAGGCATAGAGTTTGCCGTCCGGCTCCATGACCAGATTCGTGCCGCAGCGGGCGGAATGGACACAGGTGGCGCTGATATGCGTAAAATATTGTGCCCATGCCTGTTCAATGTTGATCACAAAGACCCGCCCCATATCGCCGCGTTTGCGCCATTGACGCCAGATATCAATCATGAAACGTCCCCAGTTATCCGCACTCAATTGGTAACGTTGCTGTAGGGCGTTGCCTTCGTTCATCAGTGGCTGAAATTGCAGATAACGAGCGCCAAGGCTAACAACATGATCGTAGATGGCTGCCGCATGGCGAGCCATGTCATCATGCACGACAATCAGTACGTTAAAATCGACTCGATAGTGTTGTAACAATGTGATTCCCCGCAACACCGCCGGATAACTGGACTCGCCGCGTTTGCCCGGACGATGGTAATTTTGCAAGTCTTCACTGCCCTCAAGACTGATGCCAATAGTAAAATTATTGTCGCGAAACAGACGACACCAGGCATCGTTTAACAACGTCGCATTCGTTTGCAGACTATTACTGATCGTCACGCCGTCAGGCGCATATCGTTGTTGAAGCGCTATTACCTTTTTATAAAAACCGATTCCGGCTAAAAGCGGTTCACCGCCTTGCCAGACAAAATTAATTTCACGCGCACTGGCAGGTTGCGCCGCAATATAGCGACAAATAAAAACCTCCAGCGTTGATTCATTCATTTTTTCTACGGGCGTTTCGCCCTGTGGGTAATAACAATAGCGGCAGGCCAGATTACACGCAGGGCCTATGGGTTTTGCCAGAATATGAAAGGGTATCTGCGCGCGATATTCAGTCATTACGGGGATTTGTTGTTGCCGTAATGTGTTGAGATTCAACATTATTCTGTCCTGTAATTATCATTTCTGATGCGGAGACATGACTCACATTTCGCAATAGCGTCCGTCTGGTGCTGCGGGCAGAATGCCGAAAGCGGGCTGTATCTATTGATACACCGGTTTTCTGCATAGCGCATGACGCTATTGAAACGTTATTTAGCAAATCCTGTCTGAACCAGAAATTAAGTCTCTGTTAACCTGCGCTATTACAGAAAATCATAGAACAGGCATCTCAAAAGAATATCGTCCTGAAGGACGAGAACCCACGGCATTTTCAGGAGATGAGTCAACCGCGACAGAAAAAAATTATATTAATAATTTTTAATTATTTTTTAGAAAACCAAACAGGATTTAAATTAAAACTGTTTTATTTCAAATAGTTATAAAAAATACCGTAACACGCGTCACATTATTAACATGTGAATGATTGTGTTAACCGAATGTAAATTGTATGTTTCAACATACCACTATTTTACTGCGCCCCGGCACGCTCATCCGGATGGAAGGAGATAACATGTCAGCCTTATCAACTACTGGCCATAATGACGGGATCACTCTCCATTGCTTACAGAGCATTGCGCAACTCATTCCTCTGTCGTCGGCGGTTTTTTATCGTGTTAATGCTTATTTAAAGCCAGAGGCCTATGTTTTACATAACATTTCTAATAGCACACACCAACAATATCTGGAGCATTTTCAACCATTAGACCCGCTATCGCCTTCCCGGTTCGGCCAACAGGTTGTTACCGTAGCGACGATGACGCCCGGTATCTGTGCCCGTCATCGCCATTATTATCATGAATTTATGCTACCTAATCATGTGTGCGACATGATTGAGATCTTTATTCGTCGGGGCCATCGTATTATCGCGGGCATTTCATTAATGCGCGATATACCTTTTTCCAGCGAAGAGCGTTTGCGAGCCCAGGCAGTACAACCATTACTGGGACTGGCAATTCATGATTCTCTTCAGGAAGACAACAATCTGGCGTCAATATTGACCGCAAAAGAGCGTGAAATTGTGGGAATGGTCTGCGAAGGGGCCAGTAACAAATTGATTGCCCGTCAGTTGAATATATCTCTCTCAACAGTGAAAACGCATTTACGCAATATTTTTGCTAAAACAGAAGTGATAAATCGCACGGAACTGGTTTCCCGAACCAGAATGTCCTCGGTACAACATTCACTGAATATGTGAAAGCGTTCTTTTTACCCCGCGTCAAGTGCGGGTCTTTTCCCCATGTGTCATATATGCCTGAATTAATACCATTCTCTGAGCTGATGCCTCAATAAAATGTCATATTATCTGGCGTCGGTATCCTGTTGCAGCCATTGATTCATGGCCTGATTGATCATATTTATCACACTAAGCAGAAGAACACGCTGGTGCCGCTCAAGCCGCAGATAACGGCGCAGCGGCGGCATTTTACAAACCACTTCGCTAGCAGCCCATAGCTCAATGCTGCAATACCATTCCTTATGATGTAAAACCAGCGTAAACCGACGATAATCCAGTTCACTCAGTGCCTGTTGTAAATTGGGGAAACGATTAAGATAGTTAATCAGCCCGGCGGTACTTTTGCTGCCAGTAAAAATGACGGGATAACGTTTCAGCCATCCGGGCTGATGAACGCGAATTTTGCCCTGCAAAGGATAATTGATTGTGCCTTTCACCCTGAATTCACAACTGTGAATACTGGCCATGAATAATCGTTTTTGCTGAACATGGCAGATAACCTGGGTAAATGCATTCAGATGCAGCACGGCGCTATGTTCGGTCAATTTTTCACAACGCCAGCCGCTCAAATCACGTAACACCATGTTCATTAATGTGCTCTTAAACCAGGGGACGGAGGACATCTGGCGTCATCTCTTCATTGTTTCGCTTTTCATAATTGCCCATCGCCCGTTCCACGACCTCTTCTACCGGAAGCGGGAGGAAAGGATTAACCCGTTGCACACATAATGTCCAGAATAAGGCATAGGCGGCAGTCAATCCAAGCATAATACCGAATGGTATAAGTACATCCCGACTGTTCATTCCTGGAGGTGCGATATTAATAATGGCGATAATAATACCCACGCTCGAAATAATCTGAGGTAAGGGGAACCAGGGGGCCCGGTAAGCGCGTGGCAAATCGGGGCGCCGAATACGTAAGATAACGACCGATAACGTTACCAGCAGATAAGCTACCCCCCAGGCGCAGACCGCAGCGAGGATCAGCGGAACAATGTGGTCGATATCACCGTTCAGATACCAGGCATGTAAACAGGGAATCGCAACACCGAATGCGATGGCGATGACCGGTGTTTTAAAGCGGGGGTGCAACCAGGTTAGAAACCGCGGCAAAGCGCCGTCCAGCGCCATGCCGTATATAATACGCGGTACTGCCGCCATCAGCGTATTAATTGTCGCACATCCCGCTAACAACAACCCCACGCCCAGCCAGTATTGCCCGACATGTCCCATGACACGATTGGCAAAGGCGGGAATAGCCATCGGCGTATCCAGTAAAAAGATATGGTTTGCCGCATCGACAACCACATTATTTACCTGCCGGTTAATCGCAGCGCCATAGAGGAACATACAACCTGCCACCGCTAAAAGGCCAAGCGCCATCGCTCTGGGAATCGTACGATGCGCTTTTTTAATTTCCGGCGCCATTGGCGTTACCAGTTCACAACCGACGAACATAAACATCGCCATGCCAATATAACCAAACAGACCAGAAAGATTACTGACATCAAGCGGTGCGCCAAACCACCCAGAATGATGAGTGACCGGGGATAACAGGATCCCGCATAAACCGAAGATGGTCAGGGTAGTCCACATACCGAAAGTAAGAAATACTTCCACCTTGCCAAATACTTCAACACCAATGGCATTCAGTAACCCGAAAACCACTACCATGCCGACGCCAACCATCCAGGTATTGTGCTGCATGGCCACGTGTTCGCTAACAGACTCAAAGTTCACCAGCGCCATGACGCCAGCGAGAATCGTTTCTGCCGTGCCGGCAAAAATGTGTACGATCAGGTAAGCGCAAAGCGCACCGGTGATAGCGAAAAAACGCCCCATTCCGCAGGAAATATAGTCGTAGACGGAGCCAGTTGTGGGAATAAGCGTTGCCGCTTCGGCAAAGGTGGTAATCTGCGCTTGCATCATAATAAATGCCAGTAATACCGCAAGGGCAAAGGTATCTCCCCCTGAGCCAAAACCACTGGTCACGGTCAGGATCACCGGGCTTGCCATAATCAGCCCGACGGAGCTGGCAAGCGTCGTGGGGAAACCAATAACGCCACGTTCAAGATGGCTGGCAAGTCTGTTTTTAAACATGGTCAACCTCTTCACTATTATTACAACAATAAATTACCGCTCCGGAATAACGCTTATTTATGGCAGGCAGCGCATCTAACAGGTATCGTCCTGAAGAGGGATAACGGTAAATAACGTTGTGACGCCGTCCCCGCATGCGCTAATAGCAAGTGGGGAGCGCGTTATTCTCCCCAGTGATACCAACGCTACTGACGAACAATTAAAGGATTCAATCCTGTTTATGGCTTTCAACGTTTGCCAGATAATGTTTTACAAAACGGGGCGTTAAAACTTTCCATGCCACTTCGGTTCCCTGTTCAACAAACCAACTATCGCCCGGTGAAAAACGTATCGGTTCCTGACCAGCGACAGTGAGTTCCACTTCCCCTTCCAGCACGGTTGCGTGCTCGGTAAAGGGATAAATCATCGTGAAACCGCCGCGGGTCGATGAAAACAGTCCACAGGTAAATACATCCTCAGGTTTACCGTAAATCATCGCAACGGCGACCTGGGGATCGCCTTCTGTTGGCAACGCCCCTAACAGGCTGACACTCCCGACTGGCTGTAATTCAGGAACAGGTTGATTGAGTTTAAAAGCGTGCATTAATGTTCTCCTGGTTAATTCCGGCCTTTCCAGAAACCGGCTGTTTGATGTATCAGTTTTCCCGCACTGACCAGCAATAGACGTAAACTGTCGCGACCATAAATTGTCGCGTGGGGAATGCTACTCATCAGACGATACCGCTCGGAACCGCCATTTATTCCTTCGGCCAGGATTTTGCATACAATATGGGAAGGCGTGACGCCAAATCCGGAATAACCCTGAACATAAAAAACATTATTGTGTTCACGAAGCGTGCCAATCTGCGGAAACAGATTCGCGCTACAGGCCATCGGTCCGCCCCAGGCAAAATCGATTTTAACGTCTTTCAAATAAGGGAAGACCTCCGTCAACAGAGTGCGGTTCCAGGCAGCAAAATCGTGCGGGGTATATTCAAGAAACCTTGTGGCGCTGCCAAACAGCAGACGGTTTTCTTTTGTGAGACGGTAGTAATTTATCACCGGGCGGATATCGCTAAAAGCCCCGCGCAAGGGACTGATCCGCTCAACAAGCTCGCTGGAGAGAGGTTCTGTAGAGACCTGATAAGAATAAGTAACCAGCGTTTTCTTATAAATTTCTGGTTCCAGATTATTGAGAAAACTATCACAGGCCCACAGCAATTTGGCTGCTTTTACGCTGCCCATCGCAGTACGTACCCGCACAGTTTTACCGTAACTGACCTCAACCACAGGTGAATATTCGAATATCTTCACCCCCAGCGAATTCGCAGCCTGAGCGGAGCCCAGCAATAAATTCAGCGAGTGGACATGCCCTCCCCCCATATGCTTGAGAACACCGCAGTAGACGTCGGAACCGATAACCTGCTGCACGTCTTTACCGGTATAGAGTTCAATATCGTCTTCCGGCGTAGCGGCTTTGAATTCTTTTTCCCATTGTTGCAGCGTTTTTAACTGCCGCTGGTTGTAGGCCAGATAACCATATCCGGGGACAAAATCAGCATCAATATGGTATTTACGAATTCGCTCCCGAATAATACCCGCGCCGAGGTTCGAGATTTTAAACAGCGTCTCCATTCCCGCTGCGCCTACATATTTTTTAACGGCTTCGATGTCGTGACCTATACCGGCCATTACCTGACCGCCGTTTCGTCCGGTGCCGCCATACCCAAGATGACGGGCTTCCAGAACGACAACATTAGTGATCCCCTGCTCCGCCAGTTCCAGCGCGGTATTGATGCCTGAAAAGCCACCGCCAATGATCACCACATCGGCATCAATATCCTCTTGCAAAGCAGGAAAATGCAACGGGTATTTTTTCGTCGCGCCGTAGTAATTCAACGCATCGATTTTTGTATTCATCGCGTTACCTTGTCATCACGCTTGACTAAGAGCGCTATCACAGCACGGTAACGTTTTACAAAATATCGTCCGGAAGAATGACGTTCTTTGGAACGATATTCAGCTCCGAAAAAGTATGTTGGGATGGAAAAACGTACATTCCTGACCTACAGGCACTTCTGATGAGCGATGTGACATTACTTGCCGAAGTAACGACTTTTTTACGCCAACGACACGGACAATTTATTGCAGGTGAACGTCAGGCCGGAAACGGCACGAACTTTTCGGTCACTAACCCAGCCACCGGCAAAATCATCGCCGACGTTGTGTCGGCAACCCCTGCGCAGGCAGAAGAGGCCATGCAGAGCGCCAGACGGGCGTTTGATGTCTGGCGTAAAATGCCAACGTTACAACGCGGCGCATTACTGCTGAAACTGGCTGATACTCTTGCCGCTCATCGTGAAGAGTTAGCTCAACTGGAAAGCGTCTGTTCAGGTAAAACGATTCTGCTGTCGCGCGGTCTTGAACTCGATCAGTCAGTGGCCTTCCTGCGTTACTTTGCCGGTTGGGCAGGAAAAATAACCGGTGAAACGCTGAATGTCTCCCTGCCATCAATGGGAGAAGAGAGATACACAGCGTTTACCCAACGCCAACCCATTGGCGTGGTCGTCGGTATTGTGCCGTGGAATTTCTCAATTATGATTGCTATCTGGAAGCTGGCCGCAGCGCTGGTATGTGGCTGCACCATCGTCATTAAACCAAGTGAATATACCCCGCTGACACTGCTGCGAGTCGCTGAACTGGCTAAAGAGGCAGGTTTCCCTGATGGCGTAATTAACGTGGTAAACGGTGCTGGCGGTGAGATAGCGCAACAGCTGATAGCGCATCCAGATTGCGCCAAAGTGAGTTTCACCGGGTCAGTCGCGACAGGTGAGAAAGTCCGGCGTTCGGCAACATCGTCAGGAAAACGCGTTACCCTCGAACTGGGAGGGAAAAATGCGGCGCTGTTTCTCAATGATCTCTCGGCACAAGCCATGGTCAACGGTATTCTTGAAGCCGGTTATCTGAATCAAGGACAGATTTGTGCTGCCGCAGAGCGTTTTTATCTGCCCCAGGAAAAACTGGATACAGTCATGACGCTCCTCAGGCAACGGTTATCGGAGATCGTGCCCGGGTCGCCTTTAGATGAAAAAACGGTGATGGGCCCGCTGGCGAATCAGGTTCAGCTTGAAAAAGTGCTGCGTCTGATTCAAATCGCACGGGAAGAAGGGGATACCATTGTTTACGGCGGTGAAACTTTACCCGGCGAAGGGTACTTTTTACAGCCGACGGCGGTAAAAGTGCGTAGTAAAAACAGTACGCTGATGCACGAGGAGACCTTTGGCCCTGTCTGTAGCTTTATCGGTTATCAGAATGAAAAAGAGGCGCTTTCGCATATCAACGCTTCGCCATTTGGCCTTGCAGCAAGTGTGTGGTCGGAAAATATGTCTAAGGCATTACGCTACGCTGAAGATATTGATGCTGGCATGGTGTGGGTCAATATGCATACCTTCCTCGATCCTGCGGTACCCTTTGGAGGGATGAAAGGATCGGGCATTGGTCGTGAATTTGGTAGCGCGTTTATTGATGACTATACCGAACTTAAATCTGTCATGGTCCGTTATTAACCATCCTGAAAATGATGCAGGCAGATCAACCATACCGAAAGGTGGACTGCCTGCCTGATTATCAGGTTCGCTCGCTGCGTTTTATTGCTTTTGGGGTAATGTAAAACGCCCGGCCCGGCGTTCTTTTCTGCATTACTAGCGCCATCTACCGTTAGAGTAGGCTATCTCCAGTCTTAACGGTTCAGACTCATCCTGTAACATCGCTTCCAAAGACAACGCCAGCGTCTGATGATGGGCATCTTTTACACTGACTTTCAGCATGTTGATGCTCGGTTCATAACGTAAAATAGCAGCGCGAAGCTCACGGCAAAACCAGTTGAGAACCCGTTTGTCACCCACATTCACCTCGTGCCATTCCGGCATACCCCGAGTGAGCAGCGGCGGTAATGTCTCGCCACCTGCCACAGCGCAAGAGTTGAATAAACACATTAACTTGCGGCGTACCAATTCATGTGGGCTTATCCCCTCAACCAAGAGCCTGTCGAATAGCGCGACCGGAATGGTTGGCGTCATCATCATTTCCCTATCTGGTCCATCGCCAGATCCCATACTGACGTTCTGGACTCCTGTTGAGCGCCGTCTGATTTCTCGGCAGTGATTTGCCATTCGATTTTCGTGAAGTTCAGCGACATCGTTTCCACCGGCTTACCGCCGGCGCCGCCGCTAACACTGAGTTGTGATATCAGCACGTTTGTCAGGGTATAAACGATAAGCGACCGCATTTTGCCGTCGTCATTGCGGCACAACGTCAGCACCGCGGTTCTAATTAGCCTCCCGCTACAGCAGTACTCATTGAGCACAGGCGTGGCGAGGTCGACAAATTTGGTGAGCGACATTTCACCAACATGCGCACGCCCGGAAGTCCGCTCAGTGAGGCTAACATCGTTATTTACCTGCATTGCCACATTGTGGCTATAAGACATGATCTCTATCTGATCTTCAAAGCCTTCAACCTGGCTTTCGCCTTTGATATTGTCGAGCTTTAAAAAAATCGCATCCATGATTTATCTCCTTGTTGATCAGGTGGCAGTTCAGCAGCCAGACGAATACCAGCAGCCAACGCTTGTGACTCTTATTAAAAGCGCAACTACCAAAAAACACAGCGTGAAAAGCGCCAGGTTTGCAGGGATTTTACCAACGTTTACCCACGTCTGATAAACGTTATTCCGCTGGTTGCAATGCAATAGAGGGTTTTGGCCCGCTGTGGCCAAATACAATTGAGGTTATACTGAACGCTCTCTGCCATATTCAATCCCTTTTATCGCAAAGTATCCCTGGTGCCGGTATCACAGCGTCATTATTCAAAAATTGACATTTCAGAATAATAATCAGCTATATATAAAAAACACATCAAAAAGCAAATATCAACTTAATTTTTACTTATTTAATAAAAAACCCCAAATTGATTTACATCAATTAACACATACAAAAACACTAAAAATCAAAGCGTTAAATAAAAATTAATCACTATGGAAATTTTATTTTTCTTAATACTCACATTATAAATGTTATTTGCTTATTTTCCTGTGAACACTAAAAAATGATTTAAATCAAAAAACAAACTATTCTCGTTGATTAACGTTTTGACCGAAATAAAAAAGATTTTATACGTCCCGGGATAGTCTCCCTTTCTGATGGACAATATGCATTAACGAGCGGGCAAACAGGTAACTTCTGCCCGGGTAATCCGTTACCCGACTGATATTAACATTGTCATGAGGTGATATCATTTGCCTGGCCAGCCATAATCATCCGGAACCGGCGCTACGCCACGAACATCAGGACGGAGCATTTTTTGTCGATCCTCTTCGTCATCCACCCAGACACTGGCTATCTCTTCACAGGTTGCAAACCATACGCCATCATGCCCTTTAATATGTTCAATCAAGCGTGACAACATCATCATATGATGCCCATGACCGATTATCTGCGGATGAAGGGCCATCGCATATAAACCGTTTTCCTGATGGTTATAAGCATAGGTAAAAATATCCTTCCAGCGTCGCAGAACACCGTCAGTATCGCTCATCCCCTCCTGGTTGCCGGTATACGCCAGTGCGGGAAAATCATCCAGATACCAGCTAACAGGAATTTCCAGAATCGCGCTGGCCGGGCCTGCGATATTTCCCGTCTCCCAATTCACCTGCCAACGTTGAGGATGGTAAGGCACAAGATCTCTCGCCATCAGGCTACTGTCATAGAGAAAACCGGCTTCCTCCAGAAGATCCAGCGTATTCTCGCTATAATCCCAATAGGGAGAACGGTATCCCACAGGACGTATGCCGAAATGTCTTTTATAACAGGCGAACGCCAGATCCATAAGTCGGCGCTCTGTATCACGATTCACCAGCGTCGGATTTTCATGATAGTAGCCATGGTGAGCGATTTCATGCCCGGCATCAAAAATCGCTTTACTGATTTCCGGGAAGGTGTCTACAGTGTGTCCGGGAATAAAAAAGGTGGTTTTGATATTATTTTCTTTGAACAATTTCAGAAGCCTTGGTACGCCAACTTGTGCACCAAACTCTCCTCGTGACATAAAGGATGGCGACGGTCGATTAAATCCGCCCAGCCATAAAGACTGAGCATCTACATCGACACCAAGATTGACCGCAATCCTTTTACCCTCAGGTAATTTTAAATATCCCATAACGACCTCCAGCTAATACATAGAAGGGACACATTCTGTTATTTAATGTGTGATGGCCAGATATTATATATGCCTGCTTTTCTGCGTCTGTCCTTGAACGTTGTTGCTGCCCCCCCAAGTCTATTTTCATATAGAACATCGAGGTTAATTTCTCCTGAAATGACATCCTCTTGATTGACGTGCGCCTCTGCGATAATACCTTGTGGATTTTTCCACACGACATCACAGGGGCTTAAAATTGAACTTCGGGCCCAGCAGCCTGGCAGTGGTCCACCCGGGTTTCCGCCCAGGCAACAGTGAACAAGATAAATTTGATTTTCAATACAACGTGCGTGGCAACAATGCCTGACTCGCCAAAATCCCTGTTCAGTAAACGTAGCGGAAGGCGTTAAAATTAACTCCACACCCTGTTCCACCAGCGTCGCGGCACACTCCGGTATTTCTGCTTCATAACAAATATTAAAACCCACCTTTGCAAATGGCAGTTGAAAAACAGCCATTTTATCGCCTTCCTGAGTATACCAACCCCGTTCAGCCGGAAAGATATGCGTCTTACTGTGAGCATAATGTTCGCCATCGGGTCCCCATATATGCGCAACATTCTCATAGCGATCTGCTCCGGTCTGCTCCAGATGAGAGCCAGCAATAATGAACTGTCCTCTTTCTTTCGCTTCCTGTTGAAAAAGCTGCTTATAGGCATCCGTGAACTGATCAATTAAAGTAAGGTGTGAAATGGGTCTTTCTTGCCATTTTTTCAATAGTGTAAATAGCTCAATGGTAAATAGCTCCGGGAAGATAACGACATCAGCTCCCTGACTTTTATTAAGAAGTATCCTTACCTTTGTTATGAAATCTTCAAAAGTGTTTATTTCAGTAACAATATACTGACAGGCTGAAACAGTAAAATTACGTGACATCGTGATATCCCCGGCATGAAATTTAAACTTAAATTAACGTATAGCGCATGGAGAATATTAGGGAGTGGGCATTACGACATCAGGTTATTTTTTGTGAAGCTACGCAAAATATATGGAGAAAAGAGTAGAAGCATTGAAGCTTTATTTACATAAAGGGGACTTTATCGATGATCGCAGCGAGACAGAGAGTCGATAAAAATCCAGGCGAAAAACAATAACCCTTACCACAATATTATTTTCATCATCTAAAAATAATCAGGCAAACTAAATGATAACGCGCTCGTATAAAACGAACGCGTATTTTTACCGACACTAGCTTGCAGAGTTGCATTTTAGTAGCCCGGTTAACATAGTTCTTAACGTCGTCGCAAAACTGACGTGCCGGGCATTCTCAGCAGAGCTGCTATCCGATAAAACACCATACGTGGTAGCTAATAATAGCCTTGCCGCCATTTCTTTATCCACATCGGCGCCAATTTCCCCCTTCGCCTGCGCATCGTTAAAACGTGCAACCAGCGAGGCGATAATAGTGTGGTATTTATTGGTTAGCATTTCCGCGACCTGAGGATTACGCATCCCTTCAGCCATAATCTCTACGACCAACGCCCGCTGCGCGCAGTCTTCACGCGTGACGGCAATAGTTGACTCCACCAGATAATCCACCAGCCCAACGCCCTCCAGCGGCTCACGAAAATGGGTTAGTGCTCTTTCCTGATCTTCTAAAATAATGGCTTCAATCAGGGCCTCTTTAGAGGGGAAGTGATGATAGAGTGTGCCGGGGCTCATGTCGCTGGCCTTACAGATCGTTTTCATTGATGTACTGTGAAAACCGTTTTCAGCAAAACACTGCCTGGCGGCGCGTAAAATTCGCATCCGCGTCGGTAGTGATTCGGTAAGTTTATTCTCCATTACGTTGACCCATTTTTCACTCTGCGTGGTGGCAGTGTACCCGGGCGCACTTCAGGCGCCTACTCTTCATCCTATTTTCTTTGATCCTCATGATATCCCTCCCGCCCCCTCCCCCTCACTTCCTGTATAAAAAACAGTAGAACGAACGTTCGATTGAACATTTTTTGCCATATGTCAACGGATGAAAATGGTTTTATGTGACAAAAGAAACAAAAATCAGGTTGCAATCCTGTTTTTTTTGATCCGCCTTAAGATCCTTCCTTTCTGCATTTTCCCTCTCGATCGCTGCGTGATAACTATTGCCTCAGACAACTGGTTAACTTGTTTTATTGCTGGTTGACCAATGAAAATTCATCAGGATTAAGGAGTGAACAATGTTACGTCCCGTAGAAACCCAGAGCCGCGAAATCAAAAAACTTGATGGACTGTGGTCGTTTTGCACGGATGCAGACGATTGCGGTATCGCGCAACAATGGTGGCGACAACCGCTCCCCCAAAGCCGCGCTATCGCCGTACCGGGTAGTTATAACGATCAGTTTGCCGATGCAGAGATCCGCAACTATGTCGGCAATGTCTGGTATCAGCTCAACGTCCGCATCCCCAAAGGCTGGGAGCATCAACGCATCGTTCTACGTTTTGATGCCGTCACGCATTATGGAAA
Organism: Salmonella sp. JXY0409-18; assembly: GCF_020268625.1. Lineage (NCBI taxonomy): Bacteria > Pseudomonadati > Pseudomonadota > Gammaproteobacteria > Enterobacterales > Enterobacteriaceae > Salmonella > Salmonella sp. JXY0409-18. The sequence goes on along the minus strand of NZ_CP084216.1, from coordinate 729,773 downwards.
GGTATGGGTAAATGACCACGCCGTGATGGAACACCAGGGAGGCTATACACCTTTCGAAGCGGATATCAGCCACCTGGCGGCAGCCGGAGAGAGCATACGTATCACAGTATGCGTCAATAACGAGCTGAGCTGGCAGACTATCCCTCCGGGGGTGGTGACCCGTGATGAAACGGGGAAAAGGCAGCAATCATACTTCCATGATTTCTTTAATTACGCCGGTATCCACCGTAGCGTCATGCTCTACACCACACCAAAAACGTTTGTTCAGGATATTACGGTGACGACGGAGGTCGCGAACGATCTCTCCCGGGCCACACTGAGCTGGCGGGTGGAGGCCAACGGTGAAGTACGCGTAGAACTGCGGGATGCCGGGCAGCATATTGTCGCCTACGGCGAAGGGGCAAAGGGCGAATTACAGATAGCAGCGCCACGATTATGGCAACCGGGCGAAGGATATCTGTACGAGCTGCGGGTTATCGCACAGCATCAGGACGAACGTGATGACTATCCGCTTCGGGTAGGAATCCGTAGCGTAGCGGTAAAAGGCGAACAGTTTCTGATAAATCATAAACCTTTTTATTTTACCGGCTTCGGTCGCCATGAAGATGCCGATCTACGAGGGAAAGGATTTGATAACGTGCTGATGGTACACGATCACGCGCTAATGTCGTGGATTGGCGCCAACTCTTATCGCACGTCGCACTATCCTTACGCCGAAGAGATGCTCGACTGGGCGGACGAGCATGGCATTGTCGTCATTGATGAAACAGCAGCTGTTGGTTTCAATCTCTCTTTAGGTATCGGCTTTGATTCCTGCGAAAAACCGAAGGCGCTATACAGCGAGGAAGGCGTCAATGATGAAACACAGCGGGCGCATCTCAAGGCTATTCAGGAATTGATCGCCCGCGATAAAAACCATCCCAGCGTGGTGATGTGGAGTATCGCGAATGAGCCGGATACCCGTCCAGAAGGCGCCAGAGACTATTTTGCGCCACTGGCGCAGGCCACGCGCGAACTGGACCCGACCCGCCCTATAACCTGCGTGAACGTCATGTTTTGCGATGTGGAAACCGACACCATCACCGACCTCTTCGATGTGGTGTGCCTGAACCGCTATTACGGTTGGTATGTACAAAGCGGCGATCTTGCGAAAGCAGAAAAAGTGCTGGAGAAAGAGTTACTGGCCTGGCAGGAGAAACTCCACCGCCCCATCATCATGACGGAATATGGTGTCGATACGCTGGCAGGGCTGCATTCGATGTACAGCGACATGTGGAGCGAAGAGTACCAGTGCGCCTGGCTGGAGATGTATCACCGAGTATTCGATCGCGTTAGCGCCGTTGTCGGCGAGCAGGTCTGGAACTTTGCCGATTTCGCGACTTCACAGGGCATTATGCGCGTCGGCGGTAATCGAAAAGGGATTTTTACCCGCGACAGAAGACCAAAATCGGCGGCCTTTATACTGCAAAAACGCTGGACCGGTATGACCTTCGGCGAAAAGCCACAGCAGGGAGAGAAATCATGAACCAGCCGCTTTCCTGGCGCGTTATCGTAGGCTACAGCCTGGGTGATGTTGCCAATAATTTCGCCTTCGCCATGGGGGCGCTGTTCCTGCTAAGTTATTACACCGACGTCGCAGGCGTCGGTGCCGCCGCTGCCGGTACGATGCTCTTACTGGTACGAATATTTGACGCCTTCGCCGATGTGGTGGCGGGACGCATAGTAGATAGTGTAAATACCCGCTGGGGGAAATTTCGCCCGTTCCTGCTGTTCGGATCGGCGCCGTTAATGCTGTTTAGCGTACTGGTATTCTGCGTCCCGGCAGAGTGGAGTCATAGCAACAAAGTTATTTACGCATATCTCACCTATATGGGACTTGGGTTCTGCTATAGCATGGTCAATATTCCCTATGGATCGCTGGCGACGGCAATGACTCAGGAACCGCGTTCGCGCGCCCGTCTCGGCGCGGCGCGCAGTATTGCGGCCTCGCTAACGTTTGTCTGTCTGGCCTTCCTGATCGGGCCGCGTATTACTCATTCCAGCCCGACAGAAATGGCGTCGGTCTACCTCTTCTGGACCATTATCCTGGCCATTGCCGGTATGGCGCTGTATTTCATCTGTTTTAAATCTACCCGCGAAAACGTGGTGCGTATCGTCGCGCAGCCGTCGTTAAAAATCAGTCTGCAAACGCTTAAACAGAACCGCCCGCTAATGATGCTTTGTACCGGCGCGCTATGCATTCTGATCTCGACCTTCGCCGTCAGCGCATCGTCACTGTTCTATGTACGCTATGTTTTGAATGATACCGCCCTTTTCTCGGTTATCGTGCTGGTACAAATGCTGGTAGGTTCTGTGGCGTCAGCACCTCTGGTTCCCCGTCTGGTGGCGAAGATAGGTAAGAAGAATACCTTCCTGGCGGGCGCCTTAATGGGCACCCTTGGGTATTTGCTTTTCTTTTATATGTCTGACCATTCAGTGCCCGTGGCCTTAACCGCTCTGGCGATTGCCGCTATTGGCCAGGGGATCACCATGACGGTAATGTGGGCGCTGGAGGCGGATACCGTGGAGTACGGCGAATATCTCACGGGCGTGCGCATAGAAGGTCTGACTTACTCGCTATTTTCTTTTACCCGTAAATGCGGCCAGGCTATCGGCGGTTCTATTCCGGCCTTTATTCTTGGGTTAAGTGGCTATATCGCCAATCAGACGCAGACGCCGGAAGTCATTACCGGTATCCGGATGTCTATATCGCTCATACCGTGCGGCTTTATGTTACTGGCTTTTATTATTATTTGGTTTTACCCATTAACGGATAATAAATTTAAGGAGATTGTTCAGGAGATAGATAAACGAAAACAGTCACAGCAACAACTTATTAAAGATTTTAATAAATAGCTTTTCGATAACAATAATATACAACAGGTTAAACAATGAAAAAATTCGCGAAGATAGCGGCTATTCCAATAGCAGTAGTCGCGGCCTGTCCTTCTGCCCTGGCCCTACAAATTTCTGATGATGAGTCCGCCTTACGTTTTAGACTGAAAAATGAGTTACGAAGAGCTGATAAGCCCAGCGCGGGCGCAGGCAGAGATATTTATGCCTGGGTTCAGGGTGGGTTAATTGATTTTAATAGCAGCTATTATTCACAACGGATCGGCGTCGAGGGTAGCGCGTATTATGTTTATAAACTCGGTGCTCGCGATAATATGAGTACACGCTGGTACTTAGACGGACACGAGAGTTTCGGCTATGTGCTTGGCGCAATAAAAATAAAGCCAACAGAAAATAGCCGCTTAAAAATAGGTCGTTTTGGCACCGATTATAGTTATGGCAGCCTCCCCTGGCGAATTCCACTCATCGCCAGCAGCTCACAACGCACGCTACCGACCGCTTCCGAAGGCGCGCTGGGCTACCTGGCGCTGACGCCAAATGTAGAGTTCTGGGCAATGTGGCGTACCCGCGTTTTTCAGTGGACAGACTCAACGACCGGTATTCGCAATGAAGGCGTCTACAACAGTAAAACGGGTCAATATGATCATCATCGTCCACGCGCATTTTTCGCCGCCAGCTGGCACGACGAGAGCAGCCGCTATTCCATAGGCGGCTCGCAGCAAAACGATGTCTCCCGTCAGGTACAGGGTATCTTTGAAAAACGGATACCACTAGACGATGGTTATGCCCTGAAAGGCGAGCTGCTCGGTTTTTACGCCCGGCTGGAGGGGCTAAGTCGTTCATCCACCCAGCCTAATGAGACCAGGTTGGTTAGCGCTCAGTTTACCTGGAGCGCCCCCTGGGGCAGCCTGTTTGCCAGTGGCGGCTATCTGCAACACGCCATGAACGGCGCAGTAGTCGATACCGATATTGGTTATCCCTTCTCTTTAAGCCTCGATCGCAACCGGGAAGGCATGCAGTCCTGGCAGGCGGGCGTTAATTACCGTGTTACGCCACAGCTCACCATGACATTCGCGCCTGTCGTCACGCGCGGTTATGAGTCCAGCCAGCGCGCTGTTCAAATTAAGGGGGTGGGTCTGCTGGGAGCCATAAATTATCGTATTGAAGAGGGGTCGCTAGAGGGCATGAACATTTTTCTTGCCGCTGACAAAGGGCGCGAAAAACGCGACGGTAGCGCGCTGGGCGATCGCTTGAATTACTGGGATGTGAAAATGAGCATCCAGTATGATTTTATGCTCAGGTAAGATGAAGACGGCCACCCGAAGGTGGCCGTTAGAGGCCGGTAGCGCTTTCGCTTATCAGGCCTGTGAAACCGAGACAGCTTTAGCGGTGAGACGCCAGCGGCTGTTCCGTCATTGGCGGGTGGTGCTTTTCCGGATCTTTAATCAGTACCCACAGGATGATGGCGCCGATAATATCGAACAGACTGAGTGCAATGAAGAACGGGCCGTAACCGATAATAGCGACCAACGCCCCCATAAACAGGTTGAAGCTTAACTGTCCCATCCACGCCGCAGATCCTGCCAGACCGGCAACCGTCGCGACCTCATTTTTCTTGAACAGGTCAGCGCTCATGGTAATCACGACGGTAGACAGCGTCTGGTGCGCAAAACCGCCAATACTCATCAATGCAATGGCGACATACGGGTTAGTCGTAATGCTGACAAAACCGATCGAAATCATCAAAACAGCGCCGATGGTAAAGCTACAACGACGCGCATTGATCGTGGTCATGTGCATCTTTTCCATGAAGAACTTCGCCAGGAAACCGCCTGCAACGCAGCCAAAGTCCGCCGCCAGGAACGGCAACCAGGCAAACATGGCGATCTCTTTTAACGGCAGATGCATCACGTTAATCAGATACAGCGGCATCCAGAAACTCAGCGTTCCCCATGCCGGGTCAGCCAGAAAACGGGTAATCGCCAACGCCCAGAAGTTACGCTTTTTAACGATCTCTTTAACGGCCGGTTTTTTGTTATCGTCCTGGAGATAGCTTTCCTGGCCGTCTTCGATATAACGCAGCTCTTTGTGGGTGATCCACGGGTGTTTATTTGGCGAGTTATAAATCAGGAACCAGGTGATGGCGAACAGCACGCCGATCCCACCGGTAATCACAAACGCCATTTCAGTACCGATGCCGCTATCAGCAAAGGTCAGCATCGCCCAGACCACCAGCGGCGGCGCCAGCATCGCGCCAATCGAAGTACCGATATTAAACAGCCCCCCCGCAATACCACGTTCTTTCGTCGGGAACCATTCGGCGCTGGCTTTAATCCCGGCCGGAATCGCCGACGCTTCGGTCAGCCCCATCAGACCACGCAGAAATGCCAGGCTTATCCAGCCGCCGGCCAGCGCGTGCGCCATGTTGATCAGCGACCACAACAAGGCAAAGATAAAGAAGCCGATTTTCAGTCCGATGACATCCATCAAATAGCCGGTGATCGGCTGCGCAATGGTGTAACAAAGCTGGAAGGCGCTCACCACCCAGGAATATTGTTGCTCATCAAAATGGAGTTCTTTCATCATCGCTGGCGCCGCAACGCTAAGCGAGCTACGGGACAGGTAGTTTACGATGGTCCCTACGCAGACCAGGCCGATAATCCACCATCTTAATTTTGTCATCTTCATGATAAAGCCTCGTTAAAAAACATTAGCTCCGCGCCGTCTGACCTGTAGCGGGAAAACTGAAATCACAAAAATTGGTTGACCAATCAATATTTTCTCATCCGGACCGGTCAAAATCTGGCGGCAACTCCCGCACTTAGTATTCTTGAAATAAATACATCAACTCATTTCAAGTTGAATGGTGAATGCTTTTCACCCAGCAAAAATTGACACAGATCAAATAAATAAAATTGGCAGACCGTGAATGATGATATTTGTGATTTGGTTAGCCAATTTAGACAATAAGGTTGACATGAGAAAATTTTTGGTTGAATTTAGGAGCCTGAACGGGTTTACAAAGCACGTTTCGATGTTGGCTGGCAATGGGTCAACCACGAAGACGTTATCGCAAGAAGAGGAAACGAGATATGAAACAAACCTGGCGCTGGTACGGACCTAACGACCCGGTAACGCTGTCAGATGTACGCCAGGCTGGCGCAACCGGCGTGGTAACGGCGTTACACCATATCCCGAATGGAGAAATTTGGTCGGTAGACGAGATCCAGAAACGTAAAGCAATCGTTGAAGAGGCGGGTCTGGAGTGGTCTGTGGTAGAGAGCGTACCTATCCACGAAGACATCAAAACCCACACCGGTCAGTACGATTTATGGATCAAAAACTACCAGCAAACGCTACGTAACCTGGCGCAATGCGGTATCTATACGGTTTGTTATAACTTTATGCCGGTGCTGGACTGGACACGTACGGATCTGGAATACGTATTACCGGATGGTTCCAAAGCGTTGCGTTTTGACCAGATTGAATTCGCCGCGTTCGAACTGCACATCCTGAAGCGTCCGGGAGCAGAAGCCGACTATACGGCAGAAGAGATTGCTCAGGCAGAGCGGCGTTTCGCCACCATGAGCGAGGAAGACAAAGCACGTCTGACCCGCAACATTATTGCCGGTTTACCTGGCGCGGAAGAAGGCTATACGCTGGAGCAGTTCCGTCAACACCTGGCGACGTATAAAGATATTGATAAAGCAAAACTGCGTGAACATTTTGCCTATTTCCTGAAAGCCATTATTCCGGTTGCCGACGAGGTTGGCGTGCGTATGGCCGTTCACCCTGACGATCCGCCGCGCCCTATTCTCGGCCTGCCGCGCATTGTCTCTACCATTGAAGATATGCAATGGATGGTGGAAACCGTTAATAGCATGGCGAACGGCTTCACCATGTGTACCGGATCTTACGGCGTGCGCGCCGACAACGATCTGGTTGATATGATCAAGCAATTTGGTCCGCGCATCTACTTTACGCATCTGCGTTCTACGCTGCGCGAAGAGAATCCGAAGACCTTCCACGAGGCCGCCCATTTGCACGGCGATGTGGATATGTATGAAGTCGTTAAAGCGATTGTGGAAGAAGAGCACCGTCGTAAAGCCGAAGGTAGCGACGATCTGATCCCGATGCGTCCGGACCACGGTCATCAGATGCTGGACGATCTGAAGAAGAAAACGAATCCGGGTTATTCCGCCATTGGCCGTCTGAAAGGGCTTGCGGAAGTCCGCGGCGTCGAACTGGCTATCCAGCGCGCTTTCTTTAGCAAATAACCTTCTTTCGCATGGCGCGACGCGTCATGCGATTTCCCCTACTCAATGCAATAGCAACATGCCTCGCCCCGGAGATCGCGGGCGAAGACGTCGAATGACAGGAGTTTGCAATGGAACAGAATATCGCCACCGCCCAGGTTTCCGTCGCCCGCCCAAACTGGGACAAATCACGTCTGGTATCCCGTATTGTGCATCTGGGCTGCGGGGCGTTTCACCGCGCGCACCAGGCGCTCTTTACCCATCATTTACTGGAAAAGAGCGACAGCGACTGGGGCATTTGTGAAGTGAACCTGATGCCGGGTAACGACGCGCGGCTGATCGCGAACCTGAAAGCGCAAAATCTGCTGTACACCGTTGCAGAACGCGGCGCAGAAAGTACCGAACTGAAAATTATCGGTTCAATGAAAGAAGCGCTACACCCTGAATTCGACGGTCATGCAGGGATTCTGGCGGCAATGGCGCGCCCGGAAACCGCCATCGTCTCCTTAACCGTGACCGAAAAAGGCTACTGCACCGACCCCGCCAGCGGCGAGCTTGATGTCAATAACCCGCTGATCCAAAACGATCTTGCCCATCCACAGCAGCCTAAATCCGCCATTGGCTATATTGTCGAAGCGCTAAACATGCGCCGGGAGCAAGGACTGAAAGCTTTTACCGTGCTGTCGTGTGATAACGTGCGCGAGAATGGTCACGTCGCGAAGGCTGCCGTCCTCGGTCTGGCAAAAGCTCGCGATGCCGCCCTCGCCGCATGGATTGCCGACAATGTGACCTTCCCCTGTACCATGGTTGACCGCATTGTTCCGGCGGCGACCGAAGAAACGCTACAACTGGTTGCCGACCAGTTAGGGGTTTATGATCCCTGCGCTATCGCCTGCGAACCCTTCCGCCAGTGGGTCATCGAAGATAACTTTGTGAATGGTCGCCCGGACTGGGACACCGTCGGCGCGCAATTCGTTGCAGACGTCGTACCGTTTGAGATGATGAAGCTGCGTATGCTTAACGGCAGTCACTCTTTCCTCGCCTATCTGGGTTATCTCGGCGGGTATGACACTATCGCCGATACCATGACCAACCCGGCTTACCGTCGCGCGGCGCTGGCGCTGATGCTTGATGAACAAGCGCCGACGTTGTCAATGCCGGAAGGCACCGATCTGGAAGGGTATGCGAATTTGTTGATTGCGCGTTTCACTAACCCCTCGTTGAAACACCGCACCTGGCAGATCGCGATGGATGGCAGTCAGAAACTGCCGCAGCGTTTGTTGGACCCGGTACGTCTGCACTTACAACAGGGCGATGACTATCGCCACCTGACGCTGGGCGTCGCCGGATGGATGCGTTACGTCGGCGGTGTCGATGAACAAGGTAAAACCATTGATGTCGTCGATCCGCTGCTCGCGCAGTATCAGGCGATTCATCAGCAATATCAGACGCCGGAAGAACGCGTTCGCGGGCTACTGGCCATCGAATCTATCTTTGGCAGCGACCTGCCGAAGAACCACGAATTTGTGCAAGCCGTTACCGACGCTTACCAACAGCTATTGCAGAACGGCGCGAAAGCCACGGTAGAAGCGCTGGCTAAGTAAGGAGATAAATCATGGCTACGTTTATGACTGAAGATTTTCTACTTAAAAACGACATTGCCCGCACGCTGTACCATAAATACGCCGCGCCCATGCCGATTTATGACTTCCACTGCCATTTAAGTCCGCAGGAAATCGCCGACGATCGCCGTTTCGATAACCTCGGTCAGATCTGGCTGGAAGGCGACCACTATAAATGGCGAGCGCTACGAAGCGCAGGCGTGGATGAGTCGCTGATCACCGGCAAAGAGACCAGCGATTATGAAAAATATATGGCCTGGGCCAATACCGTACCAAAAACGCTGGGCAATCCGCTGTATCACTGGACGCACCTTGAACTACGCCGTCCATTTGGCATTACAGGTACGCTGTTCGGACCGGATACCGCGGAAAGTATCTGGACGCAGTGTAATGAGAAACTGGCGACGCCGGCCTTTTCCGCGCGCGGTATTATGCAGCAGATGAATGTGCGGATGGTCGGAACCACCGACGACCCGATAGATTCTCTGGAATATCACCGCCAGATAGCCGCCGACGACAGCATTGATATTGAAGTCGCGCCAAGCTGGCGCCCCGACAAAGTTTTCAAAATCGAACTGGACGGCTTTGTCGATTACCTGAGGAAACTGGAAGCGGCGGCAGATGTCAGCATTACCCGTTTCGACGATTTACGTCAGGCGCTCACTCGCCGTCTCGACCATTTCGCCGCCTGCGGCTGTCGCGCGTCCGATCATGGCATTGAAACGCTGCGATTTGCGCCGGTGCCCGACGACGCGCAGCTTGACGCCATTCTGGGCAAACGTCTGGCTGGCGAAACGTTGAGCGAACTTGAGATCGCCCAGTTTACCACGGCGGTGCTGGTCTGGCTGGGCCGTCAGTACGCCGCGCGCGGCTGGGTGATGCAGCTACATATTGGCGCGATCCGTAATAATAATACCCGTATGTTCCGCCTGCTGGGGCCGGATACCGGCTTTGACTCCATTGGCGATAATAACATTAGCTGGGCGCTCTCCCGTTTGCTCGACAGTATGGATGTGACCAATGAACTGCCCAAGACTATCCTCTATTGCCTGAACCCACGTGATAACGAAGTCCTGGCGACCATGATCGGTAACTTCCAGGGGCCGGGAATTGCCGGAAAAGTGCAGTTTGGTTCCGGCTGGTGGTTTAACGATCAGAAAGACGGGATGCTGCGCCAATTGGAGCAACTGTCGCAAATGGGCCTGTTAAGTCAGTTTGTCGGGATGCTGACCGACTCCCGCAGTTTCCTTTCTTATACGCGACATGAATATTTCCGTCGTATTCTCTGTAACCTGCTGGGACAGTGGGCGCAGGACGGAGAGATTCCTGATGATGAAGCGATGCTAAGCCGTATGGTTCAGGATATCTGCTTCAATAATGCCCAACGTTATTTCACGATTAAATAATCGCTATTAATCTGTGAGCACAGGTTTCAGGTATTCCGAGGGGCAGGAAGGCGGTAAGAGAGTGAGAAATTTAGCAGTAACGCACTTTTCCAGCCAAAGTCTGGCCGCCGATAAAAAGCAAAGAGGTTGCTGATTAATCCCGAATCACTTACTAAGGTAAGTGATTCGGGTGAACAAACACAGCCATCTTCTGCGTCATGCTTCTTTTCTCTGTCCGGAATAACTCCAGTGCAGAAAGTGCGATACATCAGTCCTGTTGATGATGGCTCCTGTTGGTTATACGGTAATAACTCATGACTTCACAGTGTGGTTTCTTTTAACAAATCGACAGCCAGCATTTCCAGCTGGTTAACCACCTCATTACTGGATCGCTCCATTCTGTCAAGTTCTTGCGACATCGCATTCATATCGCCTGCGGCAAAATAGTTCAGCGCAGAGTGACCAGCGGTATGCACCTCTTTATGCGGCGCTTCCAGACTACGGAAACTGTAGTAATTGCTAAACTGCTGCCCTTCGAAACCATAGTACCATTTCCCCAGCCGACACTGATCGTGCATCGTTATTTTACTGTTTATGTCTTTATTTAAGAGTAATTTGTAGACTTCCATTTTCCAGATAACATGGTCAACTTTGACAATATTCAAAAACTGCACCGTAGAGATGTACTGCATGACCGATTTCATGCTCAGCGATTTATCGATGACGATGCCAATAGACTCCACAATTTGATTTATGTTAGTCGTAATATTATCAATAACCGGCTGTTGGTTATCCAGCACCTCACTCACTCTGGCCGTATTATCTTTGATTACAGAGGTTAACGTACTGACGCTTTTCGAACTGTGTTTAACATCTTCGGACAGGTTTTTCACCTCTTTCGAAATAACGCTAAAACCACGCCCGGCATCCCCTACGCGCGCGGCCTCGATCGCGGAGTTAATCGCTATCAAATTGGTCTGGTTAGCGATCTTCTGTATCTCTTTAATACACGCATTAATTTGCGTTAAGGAGGTATTTAAGTCGCCCATACGACAGCCAATATCCGATGAAGTCGTGCCAATTTCGGTGATAAATTCCACGAGCGATTTTAATGAACTTCTGGCTTTATCATTCTGTTCGTTAAGTTCATTAATGCGTTCTTTTTCAATGTTGAGCTGCTCACAGGACTTAATGATGGCATTACGAATGATATCGATCGTCGAGATCCCCATCAGAATTTTTTGACACAATATCCGCTCATAAGGCTCAGGAGTATCCACCACCACGTCAGACGCATTAGCGCCAGATTCTGCTGGCGGCGGTATTTTTACAACATTATTATTCCAGTGGCGCAAGCCTAATACTTTTTTAAACATATACCATTCTCCTTATTATATGTGGACATCCTGATCTATGCCTGGATAAAGTATTATCAACTCATGCTAACATAATGAAAAATCGGCTGTCATCTGCCATAACCATACGTTCACCAGAATAAGACAAAACGTCCACTAAACTTAAATAATTACAGAGCAAACTATTCAACAATACTATTAATAGTCATAATGGAAGTCGCTTCACTTTATACGGAAATATTATTTACAAGGCTGACAATAATAGTTGAATAATAATTAACTGCATTTACTTAGGTGTATCTATATCTCAGCCCGAAGATTGCAGACAGGGTTTAAACGCAAATTTTTGCAATAGAAAAATAACCTAACGTAAACTTTTTATATGACCAATAATATCATTTGGACTCATCAATATATTATGCTGTCCGTTTACCAACCAAACAGGCATGACCTAAATCCAAAGGGATAGGGGCGGCGTAACCAGCCGCAAAAAGTATCGAGTAGTCGAAAATCAGGAAACGGATGCGCCAACGCGGCGAGCGTCACCGCCTGCGTCAGAAAAGTTAAGAATAATTTGTGATATTATTTCTCATATGTTACCAGTAAATGTCAGGCTGACAGCCGTTCGCTGGTAAACACAACAGGCGGGATATCGGCACCAACGCCGATATCCCGACGAGAATGACCCCGTTACGCTTTGATGACGATTAACGGTTCAATATCGCTCTCTTTTTTAATGACTAATGAATCATCGCCGCGCAGGCACGTACCGCCGTAGTTACCGCCCACGGTAAACGTACAGACCTGAATATACTTCCCGGCGACCTTCGGCAGGCACCACAACTGCTGATAGATATTTTTCTGCGTGGCGAACTTGCCACTGGTTTTATCCAGGAGTTCTTCCTGATGACTCACCAAATCAATATTACTACCGCAACGTCCGGCAATCGGTTTTACCGCATAGCCGGTCTGCACCAGCTCATCGTTAACGGTAAAATCCGTGTCGAGCAAATAGCGATGATGTGGGAAGAGCGACCACAGGATGGGCAGGATCGCTTTGTTACCCGGGATCACCGTCCACAGCGGTTCAAACACCAACACTTCCGGGCGCAGTAATACATCAATCAGCCGGACTTCATTTTCCGGGTGCCCGGTACGAATAGGCACTGCGGCGTACTCCGTCTCGCTGACTTCGCGTATCTGCTCCATCGCCGTTTCCCACGCCCAGGTTTTCCAGACACAATTCACCAGCCGTCCGTCGCCATCGATCAACTGCCCGGCGTCATCCCAGCGCAACTCGCCCAGCCCGCGGAGAATTTTGCTCGCGAAGCCGGCCTGATGCAGCGCCTGCTGCATAAACTGCGCGTGATAGTCCTCCTCGATATCATCATCCTGCATGATATGGACGAAAGGACGCGCTTTACTGTGTTTCCAGGCGCCTGCCAGCTCGTTAATTAAGCCCTCTGCCGGGTTATGCCCTTTACCGGTATAGCCCTGCTCAGCCCATTTTTCGAGAATTAATCCCGCTTCGGTATGGCATGATGCGGAATCGGCATTGTATTCATAGACTTTCAGCCCGCGTTCATCCATGCAGAAATCCATACGACCGGTGATCATATGGTGACGACGGCGCTGCCAGGAGAGACGCAGGCGCGGCCAAAGAATTTTGGGGATATCGAATAGCGCCAGCAGATTATCGTCTTTTAAAACTTTGTCCGTGGCGTGCAGGTACATCAAATGCAACTCATTGGTCGCTTTGATAAGCTCCTGTTCAGCGCTCTCGGTGATGGTAAAATACTGGTACGGGTCCTGATTGATAACGTGTCCGTTCGCCTGTACATAGGCTTTTTGTAACGGATCGCGCTCATCCAACCACTGACCGTCAAACTGACCTTTCTCTGGCAGTCTTGCGCCGCGAATCGCCAGCGACTGATTCGCGATGTCAGGCTGTGACAAACTGTATTGCGTGTCGTCGGTCTGGATCATCCAGCCTAAAATCGTCGTGTCATCAAAGGTGTCGCGCAGGGTGTAACACCCGTTTTCTACGACCATTTCCAGTTCGCGAGTCCACTGCTGCCCTGGCGGCAATGGCGTGTGGATAACGTTTTGCTCAGCAATACGAATTTTGTTATCCAGGAGTTGGGTGATAATCGCGACGTGCCCGGTTTCGTTAAACTCGCCGCCCTTTTGCCAGATGAGCAGCGCCCCGGCCTCCGGCGCGCGCGGCGAACCGTTCGGGAAGGCCTGCAAAGGCAAAATATTGTCATTCACGACCTCGCGCAGAAAACGCAGCGAGAAGATTTCCCAGGCCATGCCGACGTCAGTAAAAACAACGCCATAATTCAGAAAGAGAAAACGGCGGGCAAATTCCACGCACTGCCATTTATGCCCCATGTATTCATCGTCGATGTAGCTACGAAAAGCTGCGTCGTCGTCGTCCCACGGATCGAGGGAATTGTAATCTGAAGAGTAGATCGCTACGCCGCCGGGGGCGTAACCCAATAATGTCCCGAAGGGGGCATCCTGACTGGTGGTTCCTTTGCTCATGCACTTACCTCAAAACAAGACCGCCTGAGCAGCCTGGCGTAATTTCGCTCTGATTGTCTGCTCTGTGACACTAACCGGACAGAGGTCGACATAATCATACACCTCAATAAGGCACACTGAGGCCAGAAGGTTAAAATTTCACTCGCCGGAATGTCCCAATCGGTTAAATGTCCGGTTAGCAAGCTGCTACACTGCTTCAACACCACCACTGTGAAGGCAGGTCAATATGGCAGATAATACTTATCAACCCGCAAAAGTCTGGACGTGGGATAAATCCGGCGGCGGCGCGTTCGCTAACATTAATCGCCCGGTTTCCGGCCCGACGCACGACAAAACGCTGCCCGTCGGCAAACATCCGTTACAGCTTTATTCGCTGGGGACGCCTAACGGCCAGAAAGTGACCATTATGCTGGAAGAGCTCCTGGCGCTGGGCGTGACCGGCGCCGAATATGACGCCTGGTTGATTCGCATCGGCGAGGGCGATCAGTTCTCCAGCGGCTTTGTTGACATCAATCCGAACTCAAAAATCCCGGCGCTGCGCGATAACTCACACAACCCGCCGATTCGAGTTTTTGAGTCGGGCGCAATTCTTGTTTATCTGGCGGATAAGTTTGGCCATTTCCTGCCGCAGGATCTGGCTAAGCGCACAGAAACCCTTAACTGGTTGTTCTGGCTACAGGGCGCGGCGCCGTTCCTCGGTGGCGGTTTCGGTCATTTCTATCATTATGCGCCGGTAAAAATTGAGTACGCCATTAATCGCTTCACCATGGAAGCCAAGCGTCTGCTGGACGTGCTGGATAAGCAGTTAGCTCATCACCCGTATGTCGCGGGAGAAGAGTACACTATTGCCGATATGGCCATCTGGCCGTGGTTCGGCAACGTGGTGCTGGGGAATGTCTATGATGCAGCGGAGTTTCTGGATGCCGGAAGTTATCAAAACGTACAACGCTGGGCGAAACAGGTAGCCGAACGTCCGGCGGTAAAGCGGGGGCGCATTGTCAACCGGACCAACGGCCCATTGAACGAACAGCTTCACGAACGCCATGACGCCAGCGACTTCGAAAACCATACCGAAGATAAACGTCAAAGTTAAACCATAATGCCGGATGGGGTAGTAATGTCGTCATCCGGCATGGTATTCCCTGCTGACGCTTCGCTTATCAGTTCTGCGAGCGTGTCATATGCGGCGCTTCACTAAACCCATGTTGCATGAGAATCGACCTCGCCCGTGCTGATAGTAAAAAGTCGGCAAGCGTTTTTCCCTGCTCGCTCAGGCAGGCAAAGCCATATTCAGCCACGGGATTATAAGGTTCCGGGATATCAACCACTCGCAGCGAATTAACCAGCCGTAGCCTGGGAGCATAGCTGGCATAGCCGATAAAGATATCGGTGTAATCATGATTGATGAGCCATTCCGCCGCCAGCCGGCCCGCCGGTAACGGCAAAGTCTGCCTGCCGCCAACCAGCGCTACCGCGCGTTTTCGGACCGCTTCGCCTTCCTTGCCCATCCGCGAAAAAAGCTGTTGCGTATAATCGCCGGAAGGATCGCAACCTGCTGTTGAGGTGCCGATCCGCAGATCCCGCCGGGTTAACAGCGACAGCCAGTCCTCGCCTTCACGCATCGCCTGTGCCCGCACGCTCAGACACAAACGGTTCGTCGTAAAAGGCGCGACCCGCAGCGCCCGCCCGCTTTCCAGCAGCGCCTGCGGATGCGCCAGGTTCGCCGAAGCAAAAAAGTCGCACGCTTCGCCCGCTTCGATGCGTTCACGTAACAACCCCGCCGGACCGAAATCACATACCGCATCCGCCTGAAACGCCGCCATTAGCTGCGGCCAGACGACACGCAAGCTCCCCGCAGCCAGTATTCGCATCACTGTACGCCCTGATAGTCAGTACGGTAAAAACGTTGATACCAGTCGTTAGCGGCCTTTTGCATGTCAATATCGTGGAATTTTTCCGGATAGAGTTTTTTCGCCATCCACAGTTCGCCGATTCCCACCGCCTCCGGCATCGGATATCCCCAGGCTTTGGCATAATCCGGCATCAGGTAAACCCGATGATGCTTCACCGCGTCAATGACCTGCCACTGGGGATTGTGCAGGATCTCATTGACGACCTTTGGATAGCGATTCTGGACAAAGATCACCTGTGGATCCCAGGCGATCACCTGCTCCATTGTCACCTGCTTAAAGCCTTTCACCGAGGATGCCGCTACATTCAGCGCCCCCGCATGGGCCATCATCAGACCGGTATATTTACCGGAACCGTAGGTGGTCAGCTCCGGATTCGCCATATAGGCGCGAACCCGCTCATTTTCAGGAACCGACTGCAAACGGTCGCTGACCATTTTGCGACCTTTATCCATCGCCTCAATCAGCGCTTTCGCCTCCTGCGGTTTATTGACGATATCGCCAATCAGCGTTATTCCTTCACGCAGCCCGCGGTTGTAAGCCTGCTCTTCATCGGCCAGGGTCGGGTTCATTTTAGCCTGCTCGCCAACAACATCATGGCGCAGCGAAATCGCCACCACCGGAATGCCAAGACGGCTGATCTTGTCGATCATCTCCTGCGGAGCGTAATTCGTGACAAACACCACCTGCGGGTGCAGCGCCACCAGTTTTTCAGGATCAACGTGCGTTAGATCGCCCAGCGAGGCTTTTTGCGCCAGTTCCGGCGCCAGACGCGCATAGCCGTCGCCTAATTGCTGTTTCCAGTTCGCCATGACCCCAACGATTTTGTCAGTGGCATTCATCTGTACAAGGAGATTGAGCGTTTGATGCTGGAGCACCACCACTCTGTCGACGGTGTCGGGAACAGTGACCTGGCGGCCAAGTTGATCGGTAAAAGTACGCGCCGCCTGTGACATTAACGGCCAGCAAAAAAGCAACGCCAGCAGAGAGAGCTGGCGCAAAAATTTATTCATAGGTTTCGCCCCACAATCGATATATAAATAATTATACAACGATTATAGAGCGATATAATAGAGGTGATTAAGGGATCACGCGCTGGTGATGTCGTACTCCATGCGGCGCAGCGCATCTAACGTGGCTTTCGCCTCGTCTTCGTCAATGATGCTCATCGCAAAACCAACGTGTACCAATACCCATTGCCCTATCAGCTCGGCTGGCTTACCTTCACAAATCAGAGCAATATTGACATCACGTTTGATGCCACACACTTCCACCTGCGCAAGCTGGTGAATATCATCTCCGACGGCCAGCACCTGACCGGGGACGCCAATACACATAATTAACCACCTGGAATAAAATGCGGGTTATTCGACCTCAATACTTTTTACTTTCAACGAATCGCCGGTATCCACCCGCAGGCGATCGCCATGACAATGCGGACATTGCGCGTCATGCCTGAGAATTTCCACCACCTGACTGCAATCCCAGCACCAGGCCTGGGCCGGTCTGTAGTCGATGTGCAATTCGCACCCTTGCGCTAAAGTCCCCTGGCAGGCGATGTCAAAGCTGAAACGAACCGCGCGCTCTTCAACGCACGAAAGCGCGCCTATCTCCAGCCATACGCCGGTGACGCGCGCCACGCCGTGCTGTTCTGCCTGCTGCTGAATAATTTCAACGGCGCTTTGGCAAAGAGACAGCTCATGCATTCTCACAGCTCCGACGGCCAAACAGCAATGCACGCCGGCTTGTCTGCGGCGCATCAGGATTGCTTACCGGCAGGGATAACAGCATCCGCGCGCAGTCATCCGCCAGCCGGACGCCCTCTTCCGGCGACAGGCTACGGGAAAGCGGCGACATCAACGAGCAGGCAAGATATTGCGAAACGCCTTCCAGTTCGCCAACGGTAAAGGTCATCGTGCCATAAGGCAGTTGCAGACCGAGTTTTTCACCGACGGTACGCCCGGGCCAGATCTGGTCCGGGCCAGGGAAGATTAATGCGCTTAACATCCACGGCGTAATTACCGTGCCCGTCCATTGTCCTTCAAACAACGTAAAATCAGAGACATGCACAGGCATAGTCGGATGCAGAAACGAAAGATCGTGCATCGAACGATGGGCTATCTCTTCAAACGCCGCCTGAACCCGGGCGACGGGCGCCGTGTCGAATCCGGAAAACGTTTCAGACATGCGCCGTCTCCTTAGGAATTGCTTCGACGCCGGATTCACGCAGCGCAGCAAGAACCTGCTCAAGCGCAGGTTCAATCATCGCCTCGACGGTTGGCGTTAAGCCGATGTGCGGTTCCAGCGACTGTGGAATAACGCCGACCAGGGTCAACTTCTTCGGAAACTCGCCGGTAAAGCGGAGGGCCGACAATACGTCGGCCAGTCCAAGCTGATGGGGGGAGATTTTGTTGGTGAACAACGCCGGAACTTCATCGTCGCGCAGTACCATAATGGTTCCCGGCGCGTTCTTTTTCGACACGATGGCGTCGGCAATGATCAAATGATCCCGATTCGCCATATCGCCAAGAAGTTCCATTCCCGCCGTACCGCCATCCAGAATCTCAACGAAATCCGGCAGGGTGTATCGTTGCTCTAACGCTTCAACAATACGCACCCCGATGGCTTCATCGGTCAGCAAAATATTGCCGACCCCTAAGACTAATATCCGCATTACAAAACCTTCACCGAGACCACTTCATTGCCATCGGCGTCCACCACGTGTACCGCGCACGCCATGCAAGGGTCGAAGGAGTGGATGGTACGTACCACTTCCAGCGGCTTCGCCGGATCGGCGATCGGCGTACCGACCAGCGACTGTTCGTACGGCCCCACGTCATCGTTGAAGTTACGCGGACCTGAGTTCCAGGTCGATGGCACCACTGCCTGATAGTTACTGATAATACCGTCTTTAATCACCATCCAGTGAGACAGCATACCGCGCGGCGCCTCCAGGAAGCCCACGCCTTTGAACTCGCCCGTCGCCGGAATGTTCGGCTTCACAAACGTGGTGTAATCGCCTTTGCCGATATTTACAATCAGCGCGTTGTATTGATCCTGCAATACGTTTTGCAGTTCACAACAGTGAACGGTACGCCCGATGATACGACCCAGCGTAGAGTGAAGTTGCGCCATTTCCAGCGTTTTGCCGGTCAGCTTCTGATAAAGCGCAATGATTTCATTGAGCTTGGTCTGGGTGGATTCACGACCTGCAGCCAGTTTACACAGCATGTTCGCCAGCGGCCCGACTTCGACGGTTTTGCCGTAGAATGTCGGCGACTTGACCCATGAGTATTTACCGTCATCCGACCAACCGTCGTAAGCCGGAATCGTGGTGCCTTCCCACGGTGCCTGCGGCGCTTCATCTTTATACCAGGCGTGCTTCGCGCTCTCCTGAATACCTTTAATCAGGAACTCGTCGGAGTGAGAGGTGATCGGACGGTATGTCGACAGATCGGCATTGGTAATGTAACCGCCCGGGAACAGGAAACTGCCGTTTTTACCGTCGGTCGGGAATTCCGGCGCGCTCAGGTAGTTCACCGCGCCTTTGCCGCGCTCCAGCCATTCCGGATAGTAGGCCGCGATGACTGCGGTATCCACTTTATACACCTGCTCGACAAAATCGCTCAGCTTATCGATAAACGATTTGATGTACATCAGGCGTTCAAGGTTCAACGTACCGATGCTGTCGAGATTGATCGGGTTCGCCACCCCACCGACCGCCAGGTTCTGGATATGCGGCGATTTACCGCCCAGCAACGCCACCACGCGGTTAGCGTCACGCTGACATTCCAGCGCCTGCAGATAGTGGGCGACCGCAATCAGGTTGACCTCCGGCGGTAACTGCATTGCCGGGTGCCCCCAGTAGCCATTGGCGAAAATACCTAGCTGACCGCTGGCGACAAGATCCTTGATCTTGTTCTGAACTTTCGTGAACTCTTGCGCGCTGTTCAGGTGCCAGCTCGACACGCCATCCAGCATCGCGGAGGCTTTTTCCGGATCGGCTTTCAGCGCAGAGGTAATGTCCACCCAGTCCAGCGCAGAGAGCTGGTAGAAATGGACAATGTGGTCATGGGTGGTATGCGCCGCCAGAATAATATTACGGATATACTGCGCGTTGACGGGAACATCAATATTCAGCGCGCTTTCCGCCGCACGAACGGAGGAGATCGCGTGAGTTGTCGTACAAACGCCGCAAATACGTTGCACAATCATCCACGCATCGCGCGGATCGCGGTTCTTCACGATCTCTTCCATACCGCGCCACATGGTGCCGGACGCCCATGCTTTGGATACGACGCCGTTCTCAATTTCGCAGTCAATGCGTAAATGACCCTCAATACGGGTTACCGGATCAATAGTAATTCTCTGGCTCATGCTTTGCTCGCCTCATGACGATTATGATCGTTTTGTTTTAAAGGAGGAAGTATCGGCAGTAGACGAATGAGTACGATGTATGCACAAATCTCAATGGCCACAAAACCAATAGAAATCAACAATTCTTCCCAGGTTGGGAAGTAGTGGTAGCCGCCACCCGGGTTGAATGCCACCAGCGAATAGGTCAGACGCCACGTCGCGCAGCCCAACAGCGCGCTCAGCGCCGACAGGTACAGCATACGAGAGTCATTACGCAGTTTCGCCACACGCAGCACCACTAACGGGAAGACCATCAGGACGACTTCAATCCAGAACATAGCGGAGTAAAAATCGCCGGCAAACGCATAGGACAGCTTGTCGCGATAAATCAGTTCGCCAAAGCGCAGGACGACGAAAATCGCCAGCAGCACGCTGATGGTATTCGTCAGCTTAACAAACAAATTTTTCTCATCCGGACCGTTTCCTTTCAGGCCTGCCTGAACCAGCGAGCCCTCAAATATGACAATGGAGAAGCCCATGATAAACGCGGTCAGAACCGAGAACAGCGGCAACATTTCATAGCTTTGCCATAGCGGATGCACTTTATAGCCCGCCGAGATCATCAATGACCCCATTGAGGACTGGTGCATCGTCGGCAGCAGCGCGCCCAGCGCGATAATAAAGAACATCACCTTATTCAGACGCTTGAGCGACACTTTCCAGCCCAGACGCTCAAACAGGGCAGGCGCAAACTCCAGCGCCATCACGCCGATGTAGATGGTCATACAGACCGCCGTCTCAAACAGTACCGAGTTCACGTTGAAGTGACCTGGAATGTAGAAGTACGGCAGGTTCCAGTAACGACCGACGTCGATAGTGATCGACAGGCCGCCCAGCGAGTAACCAAACAAGCTTGCCAGCAACGCCGGGCGCACCAACGGATGGTATTGCCCACGGTTAAAGACATATACCGCCCATGCCAACGCCCAACCGCCGCAGGCAAAGCCGGTGCCGATCAACAGGTCAAAGGCAATCCAGACGCCCCACGGGAAACCGCCGTTCAGGTCGGAAACGGAGCCCAACCCGAAGACCAGACGCTTCACGATAAGGAGCATACACAGGACGATTAACGGTCCAAAAATAATGACCGGTTTACTGATGATTTTTCCGCCCAGCGGTTTTGGATCATGACTCATGATCGTCTCCTCCATCGTGATGGTCGTTTTTGCTATTACGACGAACCAGCACGGTTAAGCCCGCCAGCGCAGCCAGGGGTAGTATCATGCCTTTATAAAGCGTGTGTTGAACATGCTCGGAGCGCGCTCCGGTTGAAAGGTCATCCAGCTTCGGCAGATCCAGATCTTCATAAGGAACGCCTGTCAGCACCAGCACCTGAGTACCACCGCCCTCTTTTTCACCGTAGAGGTGTGGGTAGTATTTAGGCACCGTATGTAGATAGGTGTCGTCCGTTTTCAACGTCTGGCGCGGATAGTGATATTCACTGCCTGGTTTGAGGGCCAGACGTTTTTTCGCTTCCGCCATCAACTCTTCACGAGTACCGAAAATGACGGCCCCTGCCGGACAAACTTCCACACACCCAGGCAAACCGCCTTTATCCAGACGCTCAACGCCTTTCTGGTTACACAGCTCACACTTGTGAAGCGCGCCAAACGGGTTGTTGTAGTCGTACTTAGGTACGTTGTACGGGCAGGCAACCATACAGTAACGGCAGCCGGTGCAGACATCTTTGTCATAGTGGACGATGCCGGTTTTCGGATCTTTTTTCAGCGCCGACACCGGACAAACGGAAACGCAGTTAGGATCGACGCAGTGCATACACTGTTTCTTGATGTAGGCATAGCCGTTCTCTTCCTGATCTTTGTTCACGCCCGTGCCGCTACGCCATACCTGGATAATGTTATTGGTATACGGCGACAGTTTGTCGTTGTTCGACCAGGTCTGCTCCCCTTCCGGGTTACGCGCCGGGAAGTTGATATCCTGACACTTTGTGACGCAGGCCTGACAGCCCACGCACAGAGTGGAGTCATACAGCATGCCCAGCGAACCAGGAATCGGCGGACGGTTTTCTGCAGCCGCATGGCTGACAGACGGCGCGGCGCCCAACAGCAATGCTCCACCGGAGGCTGCTTTAATAAAGTCACGTCTGTTCACGGTTATTCTCCCCGTGAGTCAGCGTTATCTTTCTTTTGCTGACGCCCCAGTTCACGTACCGCCATCACGCTGACGCCGGCAACCAGACCGACTACGCCGCCAAGCAGACCGACAGCGCCCGCAGAGATATTGCCGCCTTCTTTCATATTGACGTCAGGTTTCTCTGAACGCGGAGTTTGGTTTTCGACATGAGCAAGCTGGTGAATGCCCTTATGGAAGCCGATACCTTCTTCGTTACAGCCATAGCAAGGATGACCGATCGCCACTGGCCAGACGCCGCCAACGTCACAGAACTGTAACGTAGAACAGTTGCCCCAGGTTTCCGGCCCTTTACAGCCAAGATGGTAGAGACACCAGCCCTGACGGTGGCCTTCGTCGCCAAATTCTTTGGCAAAACGGCCTGCGTCGAAGTGTGGACGACGTTCGCAATGCTCATGAATCAGACGGCCATAGGCAAAGGTTGGACGATTTTTCGCATCCAGCTTCGGCGGCGTGCCGTAAGTGATGATATGCGCGACGGTCGCCAGGAAGTTATGCGGGTTTGGCGGACAACCTGGAATATTGATAACCGTTTTGCCCGGTAAGACTTCCTGCAGACTGACAGCGCCGGTTGGGTTTACGCCAGCCGCAGCAACGCCGCCCCATGCCGAGCAGGAACCGATAGCGATAATCGCGGCTGCGCCGTCGGCGGCTTTGCGGATGTGATCCACGATCGGCTCGCCGGCAACCATGCAGTAGATACCGTTATCTTTTAGTGGGATAGAACCATCCACCACCAGAACATATTGCCCTTTATACTTCTCCAGAGCGTTATGTTTGTTTTCTTCGACCTGGTGACCGAATGCGGCGGAAAGTACCTCGTGGTATTCCAGAGAGATGGTCTCCAGAACGAGGTTTTCAACGGTTGGGTGTGTAGCACGAAGCAGTGATTCGGTACAACCGGTACACTCCTGAGCGCCAATCCAGATAACGGGCGGACGCTGTGGATTGGATACCGATTCTGCCATTTCTGCGGCGGCTTTGCTACTGAGCCCCATAGTAGCGGCCAGTGCTGCACAAAGCTTCATGAAATCACGACGGTTAATGCCGTGAGAAGTGATGAGAGTATTATCTCCAGTCATTTTATAGTTATTCCGTTACGAAGACCTGGCTTTTATTTTGCACTGTTCGCGAAGAAGTTATTGCGATCGGTACGCCATTTACCACACTTTTTTTATGGTTATGTGCGCCATAATACTTCGACGGAACAGTAAAACGAAGGGAAGAGGCGATAGTGTAATTAATTAAAGCAAGATAATACCCCTGTTGGATCAACCTTCGAGTCGATAACCGGCCATAAAGAAGCGAACCGCCATCCCGGAATGATTCTCTTTAAAGAAATCCATCACCATTTCTTTATCCAGACCATAGCGACGCGTCAGAATTCCGGCCTCCCACGCGCTAAGTTGACGATCGCCGGTCTTTTCGAACATACGGTGTGTAAAACCCAATACAAAGCCACGTTTATACTCTGAACAGAAATTCACCGCATGATGCGCGCTATATGCATATGGCGCGTGCAACCCGGCCATTAACCCTTTCCCAAAATGATTATTCATCTGACCTCCTTAGTCGCTATATAATAAATTATATAGCGACTGGTTAAATGAAGGCCAGCGCATTACGCGCTTTTTTGCTTCACATCAGAAGGAAACCCATTCATCAGTAGACTGTGCGGGAGCCGACGCCATTCTCTGAACGCCAGGCGCTGCTTTCGCCGTTACGCGTTGTTGCGGCTCACTAGCGGAAAGCCGGAACTGCTGTACGGAGCGTTGCAAATCCTCCGTCTGCCGTTCCAGCGCCGCCGCCGCCGCGGAAACCTGCTCAACCAGCGCGGCGTTTTGTTGCGTAACGCTATCCATTTGCGTGATCGCCACGCCAACCTGAGAGATACCTTTACTCTGATCTTCGGAGGCGGATGCGATCTGTTTCATAATCGTCGTCACTTCCGTGACGCCGCGCAGGATGGCTTCCATCGTCGCACCGGTCTCCTGGACCAACTGCGCGCCCTGCGCTACGCGACGTACCGATTCGCCAATTAAGGCTTCAATTTCTTTCGCCGCCCCCGCGCTGCGGCTGGCCAGGTTACGTACCTCACCGGCGACCACCGCGAAGCCGCGTCCCTGCTCGCCCGCTCTGGCCGCTTCTACCGCTGCGTTCAAGGCCAGAATATTGGTCTGGAAAGCAATACTATTAATCACGGTAGTAATTTCGGCGATCTGCTGCGAACTGGCGGAAATACCGTCCATGGTTTCTACCACATCGGAAACCAGTTCACCGCCTTTTCCTGCCGTTAGCGAGGCGGCATCCGCAAGCTGACTCGCCTGGCGAGCGTGTTCGGCGTTCATTTTCACCGTTGCGGTAAGCTGTTCCATGCTGGCGGCAGTTTCTTCCAGCGCGGCGGCCTGTTCTTCCGTTCGGGAAGAGAGATCGTTATTACCAGTAGAAATTTCCGTCGCGCCGCGCCAGATATTGTCGCTTCCGGCGCGGATCGTACTCACGGCTTCGCGTAAACTGTCCTGCATCGCGCGCAGTAGCGGCACCAACCGGCCTACGCAGTTACGCCCCAACGCTTCAATCGGCTGGCTAAGATCGCCTTGCGCGATGCGCTGAAATTGCTGACGGATGCGCTCCAGCGGTTTCACCATCATTGCAACCAGATAGCGATCGGTAAAAATCAGGATGGCAATGCCCAGAATCACCGCCGTGATAAGCAGGATGCGGATGGTATAGGTTTTACCATCGACCATCACACGTGTGTTATCCAGCATGGCGCCAGCTTCATGACTAAACCGTTCCGCGCTGGCGCCGAACGCGCGACTGAGTGCGGGCGTGACCGTACTGGCATGTTCGCTCCAGGCGGTCAGCGATCCTTGCTGCGCCAGTTGCATTTGAGGAACGACGCCTTTCTCCAGCAAGGCCTGCCAGTTGGACAACACCTCCCTTGAGATATCAGGGTTCATCGGCCCTGGCGATAGCGCTTTCATCTCCTCCAGCTTCTGACGCATATTCTCGAGCGACTGCCGGGCGGGCGCAAAATCGGGCGTGCCGCCGCCGATTTTTACATCCATCGCGCGGCTAAGGCGGGTAACAAAGCGGAAATATTGATCGTTACCCTGGCTTAGCACCGTCATTTGCCGCACAAGATGCCGGTCAATATCATTTCCTTCCGAAACTTCGGATAAAGCATGGACGCTGTATAACCCCACCCCCGACCAGAGTAGACAAAAAAGTCCCAGTATCGTCAGCATGACCATACGAATAGTAAAGTTTTGCAGCAAACGCATATGAATTTCCTTGCTGAATATAAGAGATTAGTCATCAGACGATGACGCACTCTCGTTATCGGCAAGGCGCGGAGAATATATAATGCATTCTCCATTTTTTTACAGTTATCGCCGTTCACGTACCCGCAGATGTTATATATCTGTGAACGCAGAGAAAATCTTTTAGTCTTATTACTGGGTAAATGAATAGATGTAGTAAAAATATTGCGTAAGGCTGCAGGGAGGCGGTTATCCGCCGTTAAAGAAGTGCTGTTTTACAGCCGGGCTCAGTGTCCTTTGCCCGACTGCCCCGCCGTTGACGGCGGCTCAATGGTTATGCCGCGTCAATCTGTCCAGATAGCCCATCACGAACGCCGACAGGACAAAGGTCAGATGGATGATGACATACCACATTAATTTGTTATCCGGGACGTTTTTCGCGTCCATAAACACGCGTAACAGGTGAATGGAAGAGATAGCGACTATCGATGCCGCCACCTTATTTTTTAGCGAAGTCGCATCCATTTTCCCCAGCCAGTTCAGCTTCTCCTTGCCCGCAGAGATATCCAGCTGAGAGACAAAGTTTTCATACCCGGAGAACATGACCATTACCAGCAATCCGCCAACCAGAGTCATATCAACCAGCGATAACAGCACCAGGATCAGATCGGCCTCCGCCAGGGCAAAAACGTTCGGCAGAACGTGTAGAATTTCCTGGAAAAATTTTAGCGCTAAAGCGATCAGCGCCAAAGAGAGGCCAAAATACACTGGCGCGAGCAGCCAGCGAGACGCATACATTACATTTTCAAGAAAGCGTTCCATAGGGACCTGTCAGGTAACTAAAACCAGCAACAGTATATCTCAACCATGCAACATCAGATCAACATGCAGTTAAGAGCCTATCCCACCAGGCGTTATTGGCGCAGCCAGTTTGGACACGGACAGCGCGCAAAAACCGGAGCGTACACGTAGTACGTGAGGATTTTGAGCACTGCCCAGGTCCAAAATGGCAAGTAAAATAGCCCTAATGGGATAGGCTCTAAATCTCATCCGGTTTAACCTGTGGACGCTGATATTCCGGCCATACCAGCGCGACCAATGCCGGGTAGGCCTCAAGACTGAACTCCCGAAAACACTGACGTAAATTCAGGACGTCCAAATCCGAATACGGCACCTTTTCTCCGTTCAGACAACGCTTCTTAATATTGTCGTAATACTTATAAACGGCAGAGTTAAGGTCGCTGCAACGACGCTGTGCGTCAAATAATCCAGGCGTTTCATTCAACTCAGTCATTGTCATTCGTTTTATCGTTGCATGAAGGAAATCGATATATTCATGGTTAACGCGCCAGTACCATACCGGCGTTATCGAATTCATTAATACTGAGAAATGATCTTCGCCCTCTTCCTTTGTCATGGGTTCAGTTTGATTTAAATTTACGATTTTTCCACCAGGACGTTTTTTATTAACCTCCCACATCAGGAAGAGTATCGCGCCGGTCAGTAATAGCAATATAATAACAGAATAAAAAATACTGTTCATAGCAGGCTCCATTTTTTTTGATTTTAAAATTACACCATGTTATTGTCAACGAAACCTACACTATTAAAAATAGTATACCACTGATCGTAAAGGATATTTAGTCATGCTTCCTGAGCATCTGGTTTCCTCTCATTTTCGCCTGTCATCGCCGCCCCCTGAAGCCACAGAAAACAGTAAAAATTTGCCTAAGGGAAAGACAAAACTCAGCGATTACGAGCCCGATATTTTAATTAGCGCTAACGCTGCCGGGCAACACAGAAACGTATTATTTGAAGAACGCGACCGTCATATTAAAGAACGTCTGTATTGTGTGGCTAAAATTGAAACGTTTGCCCGCCTGATAAACGCACTACAGGCAGAAGGCGATATTGATGCCCAAATGCTAAGTAAAATACTGGCGGATAAAACCGCAATGATAAATGAAAAAGGCAATGCCATTTGGCTTAATTTAATCACTCGCGAAACCAATATGCCGCTATTTTATTCACTGGAAGATAAAGATGAAAGAAGTTGAAGACAATAACGTTTATTTGGCTTTAGACAACCATAAAAGTGATGAATTTATCTTAAAGCAAAATCTTGCAGCGCTAATCGCCAGTAAAAATGCCACCCTGGAAAAGGTAACGCAGGAGGTGGTATCCATACCGGCGGCGTTAGTACGCCTGAAGTGGCAAAACCGACGGGAGATGTATGCGTTACAGGTCAAAGAGGAGATTTATGGCGCGACCATCAATGCCATTATCGAGCAGCATCCTGAATTACGAGACAAAATTATGTCTCGTCTTGAAAGTGACTGGCAGCATCTGCTGGCTCGCGAGACGGCAACCTTACGTCTGACGCGTAAGCTTTCCGATGGCGACTACCGGACGCGCAACGTCACCACCGTCGCACGGCAAGAAAAATAACCTTCATGGCTAGTTAACTCTGTTGTGAATACGGGCGAAGCATAAGGATCGTTCTGATTCTCCCTCTTACGGTAGTAAAAGTGTCTACGCTTAAAGGGTGTTCAACCTGAAGGGAGAAGCTCAATGTCTCATCTATACGACCCTACCACGCAGTATTACACCGGCGAGTATCCTAAGCAAAAACAGCCGGCGCCCGGCGTCCAGGCGAAAATGACGCCTGTTCCTGACTGTGGTGAAAAAAGTTATGTCGGCAGTGGTCGCCTTAAAGATCGTAAGGCGCTGGTGACAGGGGGCGACTCCGGGATTGGGCGTGCTGCCGCTATCGCTTACGCGCGTGAAGGCGCAGATGTCGCGATCAACTATCTGCCAGCGGAAGAAGAGGACGCCCAGCAGGTTAAAGCGCTGATTGAGGAGTGCGGCCGTAAAGCGGTGTTATTGCCAGGCGATCTTAGCGACGAATCTTTCGCCCGTTCGCTGGTCCATAAGGCGCGTGAAGCGCTGGGCGGGCTGGACATTCTGGCGCTGGTGGCCGGTAAACAGACGGCAATCCCGGAGATAAAAGATCTGACCAGCGAGCAATTTCAGCAAACCTTCGCCGTTAACGTTTTTGCCCTGTTCTGGATAACCCAGGAAGCAATTCCGCTGCTGCCAAAAGGCGCCAGTATTATCACGACGTCGTCTATCCAGGCGTATCAGCCCAGTCCGCACCTGCTGGATTATGCGGCAACCAAGGCGGCAATCCTCAATTACAGCCGTGGCCTGGCGAAACAGGTGGCGGAAAAAGGAATTCGTGTGAATATTGTCGCGCCTGGCCCTATCTGGACAGCGCTGCAAATTTCCGGCGGTCAAACCCAGGATAAAATTCCGCAGTTTGGTCAGCAGACGCCAATGAAGCGGGCCGGCCAACCGGCAGAGCTGGCGCCGGTGTATGTCTATCTGGCAAGCCAGGAATCCAGTTACGTTACCGCAGAAGTGCACGGCGTGTGCGGCGGGGAGCATTTAGGCTAACGCATGAAGTCGATTAAGATGGCGCACTTCTGTTACGCAAAGCGCCACTTTAGGCAATAAAAAAGCCGGGTGGCGACTGCGCCTTACCCGGCCTACAGCATCAGCAGAATACTTATTTCGCTTTCGCGGTCTCTTCGCCGACCAGACCAATCTTGAGATAGCCCGCCTGATGCAGCATATCCATCACTTTCATCAGGGTTTCATACTCTACGGTTTTATCCGCGCGGAAGAAAATCGTAGTATCCTTTTTCCCTTCCGTCAGGGCCGTTAGCTCGGCAATCATCGTATCATCCGTCACCGGATCGTTACCGATAAACATGGTGTTATCCGCTTTCACCGACAGATAAACCGGTTTTTCCGGGCGCGGCTGTGGCGTACTGGTAGAAGCGGGCAGATTCACCTTGACGTCTACCGTCGCCAGCGGCGCAGCCACCATAAAGATAATCAGCAGAACCAACATGACATCGATAAACGGCGTCACGTTGATTTCATGCATTTCGCCGTTGTCATCCAGGTTCTCGTTAAGACGCATTGCCATGACGCATTACCCTACCCGTAATTTCTGCGCGGCGCGTACCGGCTGCGCACTGGCGCTCGCATTCAGATCGAGATCGCGGCTTTGCAGCAGCAATACCTGCGCCGCCACGTCGCCCAGCGTCGCTTTGTAACTGCCTATCTGACGTGCGAAGATGTTGTAAATGACAACCGCCGGGATCGCAGCCACCAGCCCAATCGCCGTCGCCAGCAGCGCTTCCGCAATACCAGGAGCGACCACCGCCAGGTTGGTGGTCTGCGTTTGCGCAATACCGATGAAGCTATTCATAATGCCCCATACGGTGCCAAACAACCCGACGAAGGGGGAAATGGCGCCGATCGTCGCCAGATAACCGTTGCCTCGTCCCATGTAGCGGCCAACTGCCGCGACGCGACGTTCCAGACGAAAGCCGGTACGTTCTTTAATCCCTTCGTTATCTTCGCTGCCCTGAGAGAGTTCCAGTTCATTCTGCGCTTCATTGATGAGCTGTGCGCTGAGGCTTTTTGCGCTGAAACCTGCCGCAATGTCGGAAGCCTGATCTAAAGAGCGCGCATCGGCTAATTGCAGTTGTTCGCGCTTTAAGCGGCGCTTTTGAGTGAAAAATTCAACACTTTTACTGAAGAAGATAGCCCAGGTGACGACTGACGCCAGAATCAAACCAATCATCACGCACTTCACGACAATATCGGCGTGCTGATACATGCCCCAGACGGAGAGATCCGTCTGCATCAAATTATTACCCACTCTGTATCTCCAGGACGCAAATCACAAAATCTGAGCATAATAATATCAAAACAACGTCGAATTGATAGTCGTTCTCATTACTATTTACATACTGCCGCACCTTTACTGCTTTTTCTTTGCGCTTACGCATTAAAAAAGCCACCTGTTTTTATTTTGGCAAAATTTTCATCTGTATCACACGTCGCCAGGGTGCAGATGGTTATATTCATGCTAGTTTAGACATCCAGACGGTTAAAATCAGGAAACGCAACATGACGGATAAACAGTTGGATACCAAACTGGTAAACGCAGGACGCAGCAAAAAATACACGCTTGGCTCAGTGAATAGTGTGATTCAACGCGCTTCTTCACTGGTGTTTGACACCGTCGAGGCCAAAAAACACGCTACCCGCAATCGCGCCAACGGCGAATTATTTTACGGACGCCGGGGAACGCTGACTCACTTTTCGCTCCAGGAAGCCATGTGTGAACTGGAAGGCGGCGCCGGATGCGCGCTCTTCCCGTGCGGCGCGGCGGCGGTCGCCAACACCATTCTGGCATTCGTTGAGCAGGGCGACCACATCCTGATGACCAACACAGCCTATGAACCCAGCCAGGATTTCTGCAGCAAAATTCTCGGCAAACTGGGCGTGACGACAAGCTGGTTCGACCCGCTCATCGGCGCTGATATAACGCAACATATTCAGCCGAACACGAAAGTCGTTTTTCTGGAATCCCCCGGTTCTATTACCATGGAGGTACATGATATTCCGACCATTGTCAGTGCGGTCAGACGCGTCGCGCCAGAAGCCGTCATCATGATTGATAATACCTGGGCGGCTGGCATTCTGTTCAAAGCTCTGGAGTTCGATATTGATATCTCTATCCAGGCGGGCACTAAGTATCTGATTGGTCATTCTGATGCGATGGTCGGTACTGCCGTTGCAAATGCGCGTTGCTGGGAACAATTGCGGGAAAACGCCTATCTGATGGGGCAAATGCTCGACGCCGACACGGCTTATATGACCAGCCGCGGTTTGCGCACGCTCGGCGTCCGACTGCGCCAGCATCAAGAAAGCAGCCTCAAAATCGCCGCATGGCTGGCGAACCATCCTCAGGTCGCGCGCGTTAATCATCCGGCCCTGCCGGGTAGCAAAGGTCATGCGTTCTGGAAACGAGACTTTACAGGCAGCAGCGGTCTGTTCTCCTTTGTGCTCAATAAAAAGCTGACCGAGGCAGAATTATCAGCCTATCTGGATAACTTTTCGCTGTTCAGTATGGCCTACTCCTGGGGAGGCTACGAATCGCTGATTATTGCTAATCAGCCGGAACAGATCGCCGCGATTCGTCCCGCAGGCGGCGTAGATTTTACCGGTACGCTGGTTCGGGTGCATATTGGTTTAGAGAGTGTTGATGATTTGATCGCTGATTTAGCCGCCGGCTTCGCCAGAATTGTGTAAAGTTGCCGGGGATGGACATATATGCAGACAATTTCCGTGGAAAAGTCTGCGTTTGTTGCGTCCGGGATCAAGGCATCCCGGACGATTCAGGAGTACAATAGGCGAATAAAAGCATAAATGCTGTTCCACAGGAAAGTTCATGGCTGTCATTCAAGATATTATCGCTGCGCTCTGGCAACATGATTTTGCCGCGCTGGCGAATCCACACGTTGTTAGCGTCGTCTACTTTGTCATGTTCGCCACGCTATTTTTAGAAAACGGTCTGCTGCCAGCGTCATTCTTACCCGGCGATAGTCTGCTACTACTGGCAGGCGCGTTGATCGCCCAGGATGTGATGCATTTTTTGCCGACGATTGGCATTCTCACCGCCGCGGCCAGTCTCGGCTGCTGGCTAAGTTATATCCAGGGACGCTGGCTCGGTAATACGCGTACCGTCAAAGGCTGGCTGGCGCAGCTTCCGGCAAAATATCATCAGCGCGCCACCTGCATGTTTGACCGTCACGGTTTGTTAGCGTTGCTTGCCGGGCGCTTTCTGGCGTTTGTCCGCACTCTGCTGCCAACAATGGCGGGTATTTCCGGCCTGTCCAACCGCCGGTTTCAGTTTTTTAACTGGTTAAGCGGCCTGCTGTGGGTGACTGTCGTGACCAGCTTCGGCTACGCGCTCAGTATGATCCCGTTTGTTAAGCGCCATGAAGACCAGGTAATGACATTTTTAATGATCCTTCCCGTCGCGCTACTGGTCGCCGGACTGTTAGGTACGCTGGTCGTGGTGATTAAAAAGAAATACTGTAACGCCTGACGTATCCATAATCGGCCAGGATGGCCCGGTTACGCTTCGTTGACCCGTGGCGGGATGCCCCACTTAGCTCCCTTGCATTGTCCGCATTCTTGCCGCATCTTCGCCCGGCGTAACGCCAAAATAACGTTTAAACTCCCGGCTAAACTGCGATGCGCTCTCATAGCCGACCCGCATCGCCGCGGCGCTGGCCTTCATACCGTCGTGAATCATCATCATCCGCGCTTTATGCAGTCGGTAGCTTTTTAAATACTGCAACGGCGAGGTGCTGGTGACCGCCTTAAAATTATGGTGAAACGCCGACACGCTCATGTTCGCTTCTGCCGCCAGTTGCTCAACATTCAGGTTCTCGGTGTATTTCATTTCGATCTGTTTAAGTACGCGACTGATCAGGCTAAAGTGCGTCTGGCGACTAACCAGTGCAAGCAGCGCCCCGCCGCGCGGTCCCATCAGCACATGATAAAGAATTTCGCGAATAATCTGTTTTCCCAGAATCCGCGCATCCAGCGGGCGCTCCATCACATCCAGCAATCTTTCCACCGCGCATAAAATCTCGTCCGACAGCGTGGCGGAGTTAATCCCACTGGCCGCCATCGGCAACTGGAAACGCTCATCTTCGCCAATGTCCATGAGCAACTCTTGCAGTTGCAGCACATCAATGTCGAGCCGAATACCGGCCAGCGGTACCTCCGGCGTCGCCCAGGTCTCGCATTCAAAAGGGAGCGGCACGGTCAGTAAGAGATATTCATTAGCGTCATAACGAAACTTGCGCTTGTTAATATAGCCAATTTTATGGCCGGAAAAGAGAAATATGATGCCAGGCTGATACATGACCGGCGTGCGCGGCCCCGGTTCAACACCATACAACAGACGAATGCCCGCCAGCCGCTCGCTGATTATTTTATCATTATTTTTTAAATGATTAATTTTATCAGCCAACTGTAAGCAAATTGCTTCACGATTCATAACGCGCCATTTTTTCATCAAATCCACTCCGCTGGATTGTGCGCATTTTTAGCGATTTTCTCCAGCATTCTGGAGAAATAGGCAAAACATTGGCAGAAATGTGCATTGAGAGACATCCCTCACAAGACCACAATGATGACCATCAGGCAGACAGCCGCCTGCCCTCTTTTTACCCACATAAGGGAATGAGCAATGAACAATTTCAAATTACATACCCCTACCCGCATTCTGTTTGGTAAAGGCGCTATCGTCGATCTTCGCGATCAGATCCCGCAGGACGCCCGCGTGCTGATTACCTATGGCGGCGGTAGCGTGAAAAAGACCGGCGTACTAGCGCAAGTTCAGGACGCGTTAAAAGGACTGGATGTTCGGGAGTTTGGCGGTATTGAACCGAACCCGTCCTATGAAACGCTGATGAAAGCCGTGCAGCTTGTGCGCGACGAAAATATTACCTTCCTGCTGGCCGTTGGCGGCGGTTCCGTACTGGACGGCACCAAATTTATCGCCGCAGCGGCGCAGTATACGGACGGCGTCGATCCGTGGCACATTCTGGAAACTGGCGGTACTGAGATTCGTAGCGCAATCCCGATGGGGTCTGTGCTGACCCTACCGGCAACCGGCTCAGAATCGAACGCCGGCGCAGTCATTTCCCGTAAAACCACTGGCGACAAACAGACCTTCCACTCCTCGTTCGTGCAACCGGTGTTTGCCGTACTGGATCCGGTCTACACCTATACTTTGCCGCCACGCCAGGTTGCGAACGGCGTCGTGGATGCTTTCGTCCATACCGTTGAGCAGTACGTCACTTACCCGGTTAACGGCAAAATTCAGGATCGTTTCGCCGAAGGCATTTTACTCACACTGATCGAAGAGGGTCCCAAAGCGCTGCAAGAGCCTGAAAACTATGACGTCCGCGCTAACGTGATGTGGGCCGCTACTCAGGCGTTGAATGGCCTGATTGGCGCTGGGGTTCCGCAGGACTGGGCGACGCATAT
This sequence comes from Salmonella sp. JXY0409-18, assembly GCF_020268625.1. Lineage (NCBI taxonomy): Bacteria > Pseudomonadati > Pseudomonadota > Gammaproteobacteria > Enterobacterales > Enterobacteriaceae > Salmonella > Salmonella sp. JXY0409-18. The sequence goes on along the minus strand of NZ_CP084216.1, from coordinate 695,042 downwards.
GCTGGGCCATGAGCTTACCGCGATGCACGGTCTCGATCATGCCCAGACGCTGGCTATCATTCTGCCTGCGCTATGGAACGAAAAACGAGACGTTAAACGTGCAAAACTCCTGCAATATGCTGAACGTGTATGGAATATCACCGACGGTTCCGACGACGAGCGTATTGATGCCGCCATTGCCGCCACCCGCCGTTTCTTCGAACAGATGGGCGTGCCTACCCGCCTGTCCGATTACGGTCTGGATGGCAGCACTATTCCGGCGCTACTGGCTAAACTTGAGGCGCATGGATGCACAAATTTAGGTGAAAATCAGGATATTACGCTGGATGTCAGCCGTCGGATTTATGAAGCGGCGCGCTAAGGTTTTTTCGCCTCTGACTTTCGTTTTTGGCCATTTCGTCCAGACTTAAGTCACTTAGTCTCGCCGGACCCGACTCCGGCGAGCCAATTAAAAGAGGAATACATCATGGCTAATCCAACCATTATCAGGCTACAGGATGGCAACGTAATGCCACAACTTGGGCTGGGAGTCTGGAAAGCAAGCAATGAAGAGGTGATCGCGGCGATTCATAAAGCGCTGGAGGTGGGCTATCGATCGATTGATACCGCCACAGCATATCAGAATGAAGAAGGCGTCGGCAAAGCGCTAAAAGAAGCGAGCGTGGCGCGGGAAGAGCTGTTTATCACCACCAAGTTGTGGAATGACGATCAAAAACGTCCCCGCGAAGCCCTGCAGGAGAGTCTGAAAAAACTGCAGCTTGATTATCTCGATCTCTATCTGATGCACTGGCCCGTACCGGCTATCGATCACTATGTCGACGCCTGGAAGGGCATGATCGCGCTGCAAAAAGAGGGGCTGGTAAAGAGTATCGGGGTCTGTAACTTTCAGATCCATCACCTCCAGCGTCTGATCGATGAAACCGGCGTTACCCCTGTGATCAACCAGATCGAGCTTCACCCCTTGATGCAACAGCGCCAGCTACATGCGTGGAATGCGACGCATAAAATCCAGACCGAGTCCTGGAGCCCGCTGGCGCAGGGCGGCGAAGGCGTATTCGATCAGAAAGTGATTCGCGAACTGGCGGATAAATACGGCAAAACGCCCGCCCAGATTGTTATTCGCTGGCATCTGGACTGCGGGCTGGTCGTCATTCCGAAATCCGTCACCCCTTCCCGTATCGCGGAAAACTTTGCTGTCTGGGATTTCCGTCTCGATAAAGATGAATTAGGCGAGATCGCAAAACTGGATCAAGGAAAACGCCTCGGCCCCGATCCGGATCAGTTCGGCGGTTAAGCCGGATTTATCGCACGTCATGCCCGACAATGTCGTCGGGCTTTTTTTCATTTCGAAATATTAAGAAACAATTACGCGCATTTAACAGTATATTTCCCCCACACACAAGCGCAGAATTATTCTGATTTTGTGAATATTTATTCATGATTATTATCAATTTACTTAATGTATATAAAATATTTATGGATGTGTGATTGTGGCGGAAAAAAAATCTCAGGGCGTCAAATGGCTCCCATTCATTCTTATTCTGGCTATCGCCGCCGGACTGTGGCAGCTAACGCCCCCTTCCGGGTTAAGCGCGCCGGCCTGGCATTCCGCGATTATTTTTGTCGCGACGATCGCCTCTATCGTGGCGAAAGTGCTGCCTATTGGCGCGGTCGGTATTATTGGTATCACCGTCTTTGCGCTCGCCTATGCTGCCGGCGACAAAACGGCCAGCGGCGCGATTACCACGGCCTTGAGCGAGCTGAACAGTTCGTTGATCTGGCTTATCGTCGTCGCCTTTATGATTGCCCGTGGGTTTATCAAAACCGGGCTGGGTCGGCGTATCGCCCTACAAATGATCCGTCTGTTAGGTAAACGAACGCTGGGCCTGGCTTATGGCCTGGCGTTTGCCGATCTGATCCTCTCCCCCGCGATGCCCAGTAACACCGCGCGCTGCGGCGGCGTGATTTACCCGATCGCCGACTCGCTGGCGCGCAGCTTTGATTCACATCCGGAAGATGAGTCTCGCAGCAAAATCGGCACCTTTCTGATCACCTGTATTGGCAATGTTAACGACGTCACCGCCGCACTGTTTATGACCGGTTATACGGGTAACCTGCTGGCGGTAAAACTGGCGGCGAACGCCGGCGTTACGTTGAGCTGGGGAAGCTGGTTTATCGCCGCGCTCCTGCCTTGCCTGGTCTCTTTTCTTATCGTCCCGCTGCTGGTCTACTGGCTGACCCGTCCGGAAATTAAACATACGCCGGATGCGCCGGATCTGGCGCGCAAAGAGCTGGCGCAAATGGGCAGTATGGCGCGCGGCGAGTGGCTCATGCTGGCGACCGTCGGCGTGTTGCTGGTGCTATGGATTTTTGGCAGCTCGCTCGGCGTGGATACCACGACGGCCTCTTTTGTCGGTCTCTCGATTTTATTACTGAGCGGCGTGCTCACCTGGGAAGACGTTAAAAGCGAAAAAGGTGCCTGGGATACGTTGATTTGGTTTGCCGCGCTGCTGATGATGGCTAACCAGTTGAAGAAACTAGGATTCACCAGCTGGTTTGGCAACCTGATTGGCGACAGCATCGGCAGCACGATGCATGGAACCAGTTGGATAATCATCCTGCTGCTGCTTAACGCAGCCTATTTTTATACCCACTATTTTTTCGCCAGCGGCAACGCGCAAATCGCCGCGCTGTATGCGGTGTTTCTGGGTGTCGGTCTGCATCTGAATATACCGGCGGCGCCGATGGCGCTTATGCTGGCGTTTACCAGCAGCCTGTACTGCTCTCTTACGCAGTATACCCACGCACGCGGCCCCATTCTTTTTGGCGCCGGCTATGTACCGACGGGCGTCTGGTGGCGAACGGGATTTATTATCAGCCTCTTTAATCAGGCGGTCTTTTTGACAGTCGGCCTCGCATGGTGGAAAGTGTTAGGGTTGTATTAAACGCTTAACGCATCGATAAGCCCCTCGGTTAACGGAGAAATGGAATGACCTGCATTTTCTGTCAAATAGTTGAAGGTAAAGCACCTTGTCATAAAGTTTGGGAAGATGCGCATCACCTGGCTTTTTTGTCGATTTTTCCGAATACCGATGGGTTTACCGTAGTGATCCCGAAAAAACATTACCCCAGCTACGCGTTCGATCTACCGCCGCAGGCGTTAGCGGACCTGATGCTGGCGACCCAAAAAGTAGCTAAGAAACTGGATAAGGCTTTCCCGGATGTCAGTCGTACGGGAATGTTCTTCGAAGGTTTCGGCGTAGACCATGTGCACAGTAAATTAAGCCCCATGCACGGTACTGGCGATTTAACCCACTGGAAACCGATTGAATCGCGGCAGAATAAATTTTTCGAACAGTATGAAGGATATCTGTCATCACACGATCATGAACGGGCGGATGATGAAAAACTGGCCGCGCTGGCGGCCAGAATTCGTGAGGCATAAATACGGAGCACTTCTGCCGGATGGTGTTCGGCCTGGGTCGATCTGTGGGCCTGATAAACACAGCGCCATCAGGCAAAATAATCGCTGGATCGCGGCTTCGCCTTATCCAGCCTGACAGGATACCTGTAAAACCGTTTAACGCCCCGCGCCTTTCCCGCGCTTCTTATTCGCAGCAAGCCCCTGCCGCTGATGTTCCACCGGCGTATGCTTGGTCAACGCCGGGCGCGTGTTGCGGTTCTGGCGACGCGCTTCGCGCATCTCTTCAATGGTCGGCGCAGGCACCAGACACTCACGGCGACCGCCAATCAAATGCTTTTTCCCCATCGCTTCCAGCGCCTGGCGAATCAGCGGCCAGTTCGCCGGATCGTGATAACGCAGCAGCGCCTTATGCAGGCGACGTTGCCTGTCTCCCTTCGGCACCACCACATCTTCACTCTTATAACCAATTTTACCCAGCGGGTTTTTGCCGGTGTAATACATGGTGGTCGAATTCGCCAACGGCGACGGGTAGAAGTTCTGCACCTGATCCAAACGGAAGCGGTGGCGCTTGAGCCACAGCGCCAGATTCACCATATCCTCGTCCCGCGTGCCCGGATGCGCGGAGATAAAATATGGGATCAGATACTGCTCTTTTCCGGCCTGTTTAGAGTAAAGGTCAAATAACTCTTTAAAGCGATCGTAGCTGCCCATACCCGGCTTCATCATTTTCGACAGCGGACCTTCTTCAGTATGCTCCGGGGCAATCTTCAGATAGCCGCCCACATGATGGCTCGCCAGCTCTTTAATGTAGCGAGGATCTTCTACGGCGATGTCGTAGCGCACGCCGGAGGCAATTAAGATTTTCTTAATGCCTTTCAGCTCACGGGCGCGGCGATAAAGATTGATCGTCGGCGTATGGTCAGTATCCATATGCGGACAGATATCCGGATAGACGCACGACAGGCGACGACAGGTCTGCTCCGCACGCGGCGACTTACAGCGCAGCATATACATGTTCGCGGTAGGACCGCCCAGATCGGAGATCACGCCGGTAAACCCCGGCACCGTGTCGCGGATCGCTTCGATCTCGTTGATGATAGAGTCTTCCGAGCGGCTCTGAATGATGCGCCCTTCATGTTCAGTGATCGAGCAGAAAGAGCAGCCGCCAAAGCAGCCACGCATGATATTGATCGAAAAGCGGATCATCTCATAGGCCGGAATACGGGCATTGCCGTAAGCCGGGTGCGGCACGCGCTGATACGGCAGCGCAAACACGCTATCCATCTCTTCAGTGGAGAGCGGTATGGCGGGCGGGTTGATCCAGACATAGCGGTCGCCGTGTTTTTGCATCAGCGCCCGCGCGCAGCCAGGGTTAGTTTCGTGATGCAGAATACGCGACGCATGGGCGTACAGCACCTTGTCGCCTTTCACCTTTTCAAAGGATGGCAGCAGGATATAGGTTTTTTCCCACGGCTTCGGACGCGGCGGCTGCACGGTAATCGCCTTAGCTTCCTGCTTTTTCGGCGCGACCGGCTTGTTATCCGCGCACGGCAGATCCTCGCCATAGGGATGGGGAATTGGATCGATTTTACCCGGCGTGTCCAGACGAGTGGAGTCGACGCCGCTCCAGCCAGGCAGAGCTTCTTTAACCATAATCGCAGTGTTACGCACGTCGCGAATCTGATCGATGGTTTCGCCCATTGCCAAACGGTGCGCCACTTCCACCAGCGGACGCTCGCCGTTGCCAAACATCAGCATGTCGGCTTTGGAATCGACTAACACTGAACGACGCACAGTATCAGACCAGTAGTCGTAATGCGCGGTACGACGCAGACTGGCCTCAATGCCGCCGAGGATCACCGGGACGTCTTTCCATGCTTCTTTGCAACGCTGGGTATAGACCAGCGTCGCGCGATCCGGGCGCTTGCCCGCGACGTTGTCCGGGGTGTAGGCGTCGTCATGGCGCAGCTTACGGTCGGCGGTGTAGCGGTTGATCATCGAGTCCATATTGCCGGCGGTCACGCCGAAGAACAGGTTCGGTTTACCCAGACGCATAAAGTCGTCTTTGCTGTTCCAGTCCGGCTGGGCGATGATCCCCACGCGGAAGCCCTGCGCTTCCAGCATACGACCGCAAATCGCCATGCCGAAGCTCGGATGGTCGACATAGGCGTCGCCGGTTACCAGAATGATGTCGCAGCTATCCCAGCCAAGTTGATCCATCTCTTCACGTGACATCGGCAAAAACGGCGCCGGCCCAAAGCAGGCGGCCCAGTACTGCGGCCAGGAGAAAAGGTCGCGATCCGGTTGGATCAGGGAGATAGCGCTCATAATGCTTCCAAAAAATTGGCAAAAAAATAATCAAAGGTCGGGGATTATAAGCCGGAATGGAAGAGAAATCGAATTGATTGGTGAGGCAGCACTCTGTAGCGGGGCCGATTGCCTGCCCCGCCGGTTATCGTACTTATGGACGAGCAGGCATATCTGCTACTTTGATAATAGGATTTTGTTCTTCGAGCAAATTCAACAGTACCGGCGTGACATGATACATGGATTCTGCAATCATGACTTTCCCTCGCAGGGTGATTCTCTCCCCTATAAACCGTTGATAATAATTGTATTTTTCAGGAGGAAGAATGAGCTGGACATAGCGATCCCAGTCAGGTTGGTCCATCATGGCCCCTGCCACACACTGAAGGTTTATTGTTTTTAATTCGAGATCTTTATCCGAGTGTTGGCCTTGGTTATCTTCAATGACGTGCTCGCGTTTGACCATCATACCTTCCAGTTCAATCGTGTCACCCTCTTTGTTGCAGGAAGAATCAAAGTTCACATAAGTGAGAACATATTTCCCTTTCTTTTCATCAAACTCAAAAGTGGAATTGTAATAAATACCTAAAGGTTCGCTGTATAAAAAGGAGTAGCGCTTATAGCTCTCGATATCGCGTTGACAGTTTCCGCCGCCATTGATCATTAAGTCTCTGTATTTTTGCCATACTTTTTCTAAATTGATTGGCTGATCTGCGCCAGTCGTAAGGTATTCTGCCGTATTGTCCATGACATATTTGATATTATTCGCTTTCAGCGCCTCACAAAAATCGGTTGTGTTCTGAATATACAGCGCCTTTTTACGCTGTGACTCAGGAGAAAGCAGCTCTTTGAGGAGTTTGATATTACGATGCTCTGTCTTGGTAATTAGGTAATCAACGTTCGCATAGCGTGGGCGATACCACGGCTGCTGTCGGAAGTACCGATCCATCTCACCGCCCGGTCTGAAAATATAACCGTGGCGAGCATAAATCTCATTAAGCATAATTTTAAGATCGGCTATCGAGGTTGCCCTGGTTTGCACGCTTCTTACAGGAAGCCAGGTCCGCGAGGCTTCAGGAAATCGGCCTTCCAGCGTGATGTGCTCTATCTGCGGTGCGAAAGCAAGATAGCTGCCGTAATCCATCAGCGTTCCCTTTGTCCCCATAGGAATGAGCCCTTTTCTTTTAGGCGTCACGAGAAAATCGATACAGCGCATATGTTCACTTCCAGTAATCACCGAATGATCATTCTCTTGTTCAAAAAACTGGATGTCACACCACGGCGCGCCATACATCGTAGAAAAATCGTCAGGAACCACGCGCTGCCATTTTCGAACGTCGGGCAACTCAGCGTAAAATCCGAGCCACTCATCTGCAGTGGCGGTATAATCATCGTTTTCGCTGCCATAAAAGGGTTCGCGACTGTCACCGAAAAAGGTAAAGTCATTTAGTGTGTAGTCTGTGACCTTGCCCTGAAAATAGATTTTTTTATTTTCGAACTCAGGGCGGAATTTTAGTTCCGCATTAGCTGAGAAGATAAACAGGCACACAAATATAAATAAAAAACATTTTTTCATTATTTACCACTCCCTGTACTTCTATTAACAATCAATGTAATTTCAATTATCAGAGCACGGCATATCAGTCTAAATCGGCGCACTGCTGTGCTAATTTTATACGCGCATTGGTACGCCGCGTATCTTCTGGTGGATACACCTTATCGATCATTGCGTTAAGCTTGTTACAGTCCAACCAAGCCATCCGGTAGGCAGTCATCAGGCTATGTATTTCATCCTGGTAATCAAGGCTGGCTACAATAAGGGCTTCCGGCAACGCCGTATGTTGCTGTTGCATGCTTTGCAGTATCCCCGCCAGAATATCCGGCGGCAGCGCGTCCTCTTTCGAGGCTGTATGCAATGTGCGTGAAATCAGGAAATTCCAGCCGTCCGTCAACTTATCCTGAGGGATGTGCTGCCAGTTCAGCATCTGCCCTTTCACCAACGCACGCAGCGTCTCGCCATCCGCATCACTAAACAGCGACGCCAGCAGATTTTTATTCGGATAAACTGATTGTCCCAGCACCTGCGGCGTCAGTTTTATCTGGGCAAGCAGCGCTTTAGTTTGCCCCTGCAACAAGAAATAATATGCGCGATACAGCGGATTTTGCGCTTCACGCCGCTGCCAGAAAAAGGCCAGAGTCTCTTTATCCTGAAGCTGTATCGCCCCCGAATAGGCTTCATCGGTGAGGAGATCGGGCATGACCCGTAGTAGAACGTCGGCCATCTCAAAAAAAGTCTGGCGAAATTCCTCAGGCTTAAAATGGGGCGTGGGGAGATATTCCAACGGATTTTGCTGCCGTACGATGGTGCGATTTGCCTGCGCCTGCTGAGAGTCGCCCGTGAGCTGCTCGCTAAAAATACGCACCGCAGTGATATTGCCACTCTCAAAAGCTGCAAAAAATGGCGCATTGACGAAATAGCCATCTTCCCGCGAAACACTAAAAGGCGATGCCACACGTGCAGTCAGAGCGCGCAAGTTTTTTTCTGATATGCCTGGCGCTTTTACCGCCTGAACCAGTGTCTGTTCCAACATACTGTTATCATGAATGCTCTCTAACTGGTCCAAGTCGCCTGCCTGAGCAACTGCGCAATATTTTGCTGTTGCCATTGATGGCTAATAGCACGCCACAGCTCCGGCATCACCGGGCACAGCACCCCAATGAACACAATATGGCACAGCAGCCATGCGGGCCACGGCTTGCGCAGCCAGGTTCCCAGCAGCAGCGCGGGCAGCAAGCCCGCCCAACTCAGAATCGGCAACAGGAGCATCAACATCCATACCGTGCCTGTTTGGCTCAACAACTGGGTGTACTGCAACGTGAGTAACAGCAATACCACGACTGCCCACTGTGGTAGTAATACCCACAGCAAAATCTGTCGGCTGCGTTTTTTGGAAAACATCAGGATCAGCAGTAATGCCACCGCAGCGGCATACCCCCACGGTAGAATACAAAACATCAGCAGTTCAGAGCCAAGCCATCGATTAATATAATCCATTTACTATTCCTTTAGTCACTTCGCGACTGGACATAGCGCATTCAGCCGTTGCCGCGTATCGTTTCGTGCTTGTTCGCCCCCCGCCACTGAAGCATTCAACACCTCACGCAATTGCTCACAGGAAAGCCCAGCCTGTAAAAAAGCGGCAGGAAACGTCGGTGTCCAGGGAAGATAGTGGGCGATTTGCTCGTTGGATAACGCTTTCTGCGCTTGCATCGCCTTAATGATCTGTATCAGCAATGCGTTCTCTAACGCTCCACCACGCAGTCGCAATATGGCCTGATGCAGAGGCTCATTATTTCCGTCTTCCATTGCTCGTTTCCAGTCCACTACGTTTGCATCAATAAGCGACTGAATCATTACCAGATTGCCATTGCTCAGTATGAAAGTGAGCAGGTTTTCACGATCCCACCTCTCAATCGGCGGTGTGATCAATATTTCTGGATTATGGGTTACCTCGCTTATTAGCGGTTCCGTTTTGGCTAACAACACCATCGCTTCGAGCCTGCGCAGAGGAATAGTGGGCGGATGTTTCTGCCAAAAATAAGCAACCAACTCGGTGTTACGTTGGATAATGGGATAAATATAGACAGCATCATTCAACAGTTCTGGCATAATATTCAGCAATAAATGACTAATTTCTAGCCTGTACTGCTCGCGATACTGTGATATATAGTTAGATTTATAAAGCGTCAGCAGTGGATTTTCTTTACGAGCGACAATGTTGCGATTCTCTCTGGCGGAAGATGTCTCGCCCACCAGTTGCTGGCTAAAAAAGCGTACTATCGGTACGTTATGTTGGCGAAGAGCGGTAACAAATGGCGTATAAAGAAATTCGGCATTCGGGATCGCCGCTTCAGGGCAAGATTCTGCCGCTGTCAAAAATGGCGAAATACCTCGTATTTTAGCCAGATAACGCAATAAATTTTCCGGTGTATCGCGGTGTTCTGCAGCCAGCGTCAAAACACTTGCCAATTGATAACAAGAGGCATCCTGCAAAACCTGAACATCCCCCTTCGCGCGCTCAAACAGTCGGGTAATTTTATAGTTATTCCAGTCTTCACCAATGTGATGCCATAATCGCGGGCCGTCCATCACATAAACGAAAACGAACAAAAAAATAGTATGGGACACGATAGTTCCCAGAATAAAAAATGGAGACTCTCGACTAGAAAAAATAGCAATTATTATCGAGGGCATCAATCCTAATATCAATAAATATACGATATAAATATTTTTTGAATCGATCCAGAATAATCCTCCCCACAATATACAAACAACGCTCACCTGCGGAAGAACAACACGCAAGAAAACCCGCCGATAGCGCAAAGAATCAAATGCGCCGACAATTAACCTCAATAATACGACGCCATAAATCCCCCACGCGCTCATCAATATTACTGAGTCCCACATCATCCACGCAAGTGATTCAACCATAAAGCATCCTTACTTTCCATGCTCACTACCGAATTCAAATCTCTCGTTTCTATTTTCTGATAACACAGCGAGCTAAACGCACTAATAACTATAGCCAATACGATGATTGTATATATTGCCCAGCACGGTGGATATTATCATCAACAACAAACTCCATCCGTTTCCAAAATTCATTATTGCCCGTTATTTTTTCTGATGATAAAACACATCGAATTCAAACTGCCATGAGAAAGGTTTCGGTTTGTTGCTATTATCAAAGGCAACGGCTTGCGCATACAGTTCGTCCGTCAATAATTCCGGCACGACGCTAATCAAACTGGTACAAATATCTCGCGCCAAAAGTTATTGTTGCAGAAAAATTTGTTCGTCAGCCATACTATCATTAAAAATACGATTCAGTAGGTCCAATAATGGATTGTTTTGTAAGAGCTGATGCCGATATTGCTTTGCCTGTACAGAATCGCCAATAAACCAGGAGGCAAACGCCCCAACGGCAGGGCGATTAAGCCGGTCGATGGCCAAAACCAACCAAATTTTTTCAGCTCCGTCCGCAATATCAAAAGGGGAAATGCGTTTTGCGACTGCATTGCTTGCGACATCAAATGATTTAAAAAAGCGCGGTCATCGGTCGTATCGATTTTTTGTAACAGCGTTTCTTCCGCCGCCTGCTGTGCCCGATAGGCATCGCGCCGATGATGCCTCTCGAGAATATCCCCTATGTGCGCTAACAACAGCAGCAATACGACCGCATGGCACCCGGCCCAAAGGTGGTGTGGTTGGCGTAATCGGTGGCTAAACAGTAGCGCCAGCAATAAACTAAGCCCCAGTATCCACCCTGCGCCAATCGGGAAGAAAAGCGTTTCATCACCCGCAGCAAACCATAGCAAAAGAACCAGCGTAATCTGTGGCAAAGCAATCCACAGCAACACGCGACGAGGCGTTTGGAACAAAAAAGCCAGGCAAATAACAATGAAGAACAGAATAAGATAGCCGCCTGCAGTAAACATCCAGAACGTCAGCAGCCGCCATCCCTCCTCACTGATTCTCATCGAATATCACTGGTCCGCCTTTACGACGCCGGATTCACCAGCATTTGCCCAATCGAGCCGCGGTCGGCCATTTCCAGCGTCTGGCTATTGAAATAGAACGGGAAGTGCGGCCAGGACGGCTGACCGTAGTAGACCAGCAGTTCGACTTGCCCATCCACCCAGACGGTATCTTTCCAGCCTCTATCTTCCGGGAACGGCATAGCGCCGTTGACGTTACGAATCAGGAAAGAGACGCCCTCAATATGGAACGACTGCGGCATATCGGCGCGTACCGTCCAGCGCTCCCAGGTGCCTTGTTGGGCGGTAATATCAATGCGATTCACATCCCATAGTTGGCCGTTAATCCCCGGATCGTCACCAAGACTGATGTCCCGGCTGCGGACAGGCGCGCCGCTCATGATCTCCGTCGGCAACAGACGCATCGGCAGATTATCGGTCACCAGCGGCAGCAATCCGGTTGGTCGTAACGTCAGCACCAGGGTAGAAACCAGAATACTGGAAGGCTCAAAGAAACCGCGAATCCGATCGACTATGCTGGCCGCCTCCCCGCAGGTGATCGAGACTTCGTCGCCGTTGGTCATATCAACCAGGATTTCACGTCGCTCGCCGGGCGCCAGTGACAACTGTTTGACGGAAACCGGCGCAGGTAAAAAGCCCTGATCGCCTGAAATCACATGCAGCGCCCGGCCATCGCTCATCTGAAGCTGATAGCGCCGCGAGTTCGAGGCGTTCAACAACCGTAACCGCACCCAGCCGCGGGACACTTCGACATAGGGGCTTTGCGCGCCGTTCACCAGCAGCGTATCGCCGACAAAACCACCGCTTCCCGGTTCGCTGTACTCCGGCGTCCCAAAGTTATCCAGCCGCTTATCCTGGATAATGACGGGAAAATCATCCACGCCGTAATGGTTCGGAATGGGCAGCGTTTTACTGATGTCGTCTTCGACCAGCCACATTCCGGCCAGGCCGTTATACACCTGCTGCGCGGTACGGTTAGGCGTGTTAGCGTGATACCACAGCGTCGCGGCGCTCTGACGAATCGGCAACACCGGCGCCCAGTCCGCGTTCGGCGACATCATACGCGCCGGGCCACCCATCAGCGGCCCCGGTACCAGTAAACCAGCAACCGTCATGGAGACATTTTCCGCCAGGCGGTTGCTATAGATGAGTTTAACGTCATCGCCTTTCCAGACGCGGATTGTCGGCCCCAGATAACGACCGTTCACTCCCCAGACCGGCGCGCGCGTGCCTTGCGTAAAGGACCAGTGCGCTCGCTGTAGCGTCATAAACAACGGCTGCCCGCGACGGGACTCCAGCAACGGCGGAACAGGCAACGGCTGTTGCTGACCGGCAGCATTCGCCCTGAGGGGAATCGCGCCTGCACATAGTGCGATTCCCGATGCCTGAAGAAACTGACGCCGACTGAATGACATATAAGCTCCATGTAAAACAGGCTAAAGAGTTGTGCCTGAAAAAATGATTTCTACAATAACAGAGTAAGGCTGCTTAAACCTTACCGGTCGCTTCACGTTCCGCAACCTCTTTATCAAGTTCCGCGATTTTTTGCTCCATTAACGCACGGCAGTGGGCCGCCAGCTCGCGAACCTGATCTTTACCATATTCGCTGACGTCGACTGGCGGCAGCATTTCCACAATAACCAGTCCGTTGTTCAGGCGGTTTAGATTGACTTTGTTAGAGGTGTTGGAAACGCAGACAGGAATGATCGGCACACCAGCCGCGATAGCCGCATGAAACGCGCCGGTTTTAAACGGCAGCAGACCGCGTCCCCGGCTACGCGTACCTTCAGGGAACATCCAGATAGAAATACGGCGCTTTTTAAAATGGTTAACCACTGCCGCAATGGTGCTATGCGCTTTGGCGCGGTTATTACGGTCAATCAACAGATTACCGGTCAGCCAGTACAGTTGCCCAAAAAACGGGATCCAAAGCAGGCTTTTTTTCCCCACCGTCACCGTTGGCGGCTGCACAATATTCGACGCCGTGACCATATCATAATTATTCTGGTGGTTAGCGATATAGATAGCATTGCCATAGCTTTCCGCGTCGGCGGGTTTGCGGCACTCCACTTTCAGGCCAAACAGCGGGGCCAGACGACCGAACATATGTCCAAACGTCGCCACGTGTTTTGGGTTACGTGGGCTGAAAAGGCAGTAAATAGAACCGAAAACACAGACCAGAATGGAGTAAATAACGGTAACAATAAGACGAAAAATATATAGCATAACAACCTCTGAAGGCCTAAGAGCCCGGCATTCTACGTCACTGAAATTCAGGTTAGGATTTTGGTAAGTGTGGCTCTCTGGAAAAACGTATTGTTAATCGCAATGCACGAATAAACAACGGTTTTACGGGAAATTTTAATGTTAATCCGATCTGAAACCGTAGGCCGGATAAGACGCTACTGCGTCGTCATCCGGCAACGGCAGAGCGCTGGATGGCGGCTTAAATGCCTTGTCCGGCCTACGGGTGCCCCTGTCTTACTCTTCGCTGTCGCCATGACTTACGCGATGCGGTGAATCAATCTCAATGCGATCGATACGCTGCAGGCCGCGCATTAATGTGCCACGGCGTCCGCGTTCGCCGACCACCTTTTGTAACTCTTCAGGGCGCAGTTTGATTTTGCGCTTCCCGACATGGATAGTCAGAGTGCTTTGTGGCGGCAGCACGTACAGGTGCGCCAGTCCATCATCGCCTTTCGCCGCTTCCGCAGAGGGGATATTAATGATCTTATTCCCTTTGCCTTTCGACAGCTGCGGCAGAGAGTCAACCGGGAACATCAACATCCGTCCGGCCTGGGTAATCGCCAGCAGCATATCGTGCTCGTCTTCAATCACCAGCGGCGGCATGACGTGCGCATTTTCCGGCAGTGTAATCAACGCTTTACCGGCACGGTTACGGGCAACCAGATCGTTAAACGTACAAACGAAGCCATAGCCCGCATCCGACGCCATCAGCAGTTTCTGGTCATCGCCTTCCATCAGCATATGCTCTACGGTCGCCCCCGGCGGCAGCGTGAGTTTGCCGGTCAGCGGTTCGCCCTGCCCGCGCGCCGACGGAAGCGTAATGGGATCAATAGCATAGCTGCGACCGGTGGTATCAATAAACACCACCGGTTGATTGCTCTTACCTTTCACCGCGGCTTTAAAGCTGTCGCCCGCTTTATAGTTAAGCCCCGGCGCATCAATATCATGACCTTTGGCGCTGCGCACCCAGCCCATCTGCGACAGCACGATAGTCACCGGTTCGGACGGCAGCATATCGTGTTCGCTCATCGCTTTAGCTTCTTCGCGCTCACGCAGCGGAGAACGGCGATCGTCGCCATAGGCATCGGAATCTGCCTGTAGCTCTTTTTTCAGCAAGGTATTCATTTTGCGTTCGGACGCGAGAATGCCCTGCAACTGGTCCCGCTCTTTTTCCAGCTCGTCCTGCTCACCGCGAATTTTCATCTCTTCCAGTTTGGCGAGATGACGCAGTTTCAGTTCGAGAATCGCTTCCGCCTGGGTTTCGCTGATGCCGAAACGCGACATCAGCGCGGGTTTCGGCTCATCCTCGTTACGGATAATCTCAATCACTTCGTCGATGTTGAGAAACGCCACCAGCAGACCTTCGAGGATATGCAGGCGCTTAAGCACTTTCTCCAGACGATAGTTCAGACGACGACGCACCGTGTCGCGGCGGAACACCAGCCACTCGGTGAGGATCTCCAGCAGGTTTTTCACCGCCGGACGACCATCCAGACCGATCATGTTCAGGTTAATACGGTAGCTTTTTTCCAGATCGGTGGTGGCGAACAGATGGTTCATCACCTGTTCCATATCCACACGGTTGGAGCGCGGGACAATCACTAAACGCGTCGGGTTTTCGTGATCCGATTCATCGCGCAGGTCGTCCACCATCGGCAGTTTTTTATTACGCATCTGCGCAGCAATCTGCTCCAGCACTTTCGCGCCAGACACCTGATGCGGCAGCGCGGAAATTACCACGGCGCCGTCTTCTTTGGTCCATACCGCGCGCATACGCACAGAGCCCCGCCCGTTTTCGTAAATTTTACGAATTTCCGCACGTGGGGTAATGATCTCCGCTTCGGTCGGGTAATCCGGCCCCTGGACGATATCCAGCAACTGATCCAGCGTCGTTTTCGGCTGCTCAATCAGCGTAATCGCCGCTTTCGCGACTTCGCGCAGGTTATGCGGCGGAATATCTGTTGCCATGCCCACCGCAATACCGGTGGTGCCGTTCAGCAGGATGTTCGGCAGACGCGCCGGTAACATTTTCGGTTCCTGCATCGTGCCGTCGAAGTTTGGCACCCAGTCCGCCGTCCCCTGGCCGAGTTCGCTTAACAGCAGCTCGGCGTATTTGGACAGGCGAGATTCGGTATAACGCATTGCCGCGAATGACTTCGGATCATCCGGCGCGCCCCAGTTTCCCTGCCCGTCGACCAGCGGGTAACGGTAAGAGAACGGCTGCGCCATCAGCACCATGGCTTCATAGCAGGCGCTGTCGCCGTGCGGATGATACTTACCCAGTACGTCACCGACGGTACGGGCGGATTTTTTAAATTTAGCGCTGGCGTTCAGCCCCAGCTCTGACATCGCATAGACGATGCGACGCTGTACCGGCTTCAGGCCGTCGCCAATAAACGGCAACGCACGATCCATGATCACGTACATGGAGTAGTTTAAGTAGGCGTTTTCCGTAAATTCATGTAGCGCAAGGCGCTCTGCCATATCGCTCATTGATTGTGATTCCTCAACTGTTAGCCCGAATAATACCCGGTATCTCTCAGGCAATATTGCCGCAGATACTACCCTATCTGGCGCGTTGAGTCACAAAGAAAAGGGCCGCGAGCGCGGCCCTGATGGAGTTTATTTGGCAACTTTAGAGATCTGTTTTACGTCGATTTCGACAGAGTTCCAGTCTTTATCCACTTCGCCCTGAATTTCAACGGTATCCTGCGGGGTTACGGTCAGGCCGTTCCAGCGCTTGTGGTCAATATCCACATTGATAGTACCGGTCGCATCTTTAAACACATACAGGTCGTCGGAAATGCGCTCGACGATATTCCCGCGCAGCGTTACCCACGCATCGTCACGCAGCGATTTAGCGCTCTCTACCGTCGTGCTGCTGCCGTTCGGGCCGACAAATCCGCCGCCTTGCGTTTGCGTTGCCGACGGGCCGGAGAAACCGCCCTGCTGAGCCGCCAGAACCGGGGTAGAACACAGTGCCATAACGGCAACGATTGCAGCTAATTTTTTCATGATTACTTTTCCCTTTCATGTCGTTTCAGATCCATTTAATAAGGTAATCCTTAACAACTTCTTAAGGCAAAAAAAGAATCTTTTTTTCTGTACATCGCCTGCGGCGACAAGGTTAACTGACGGCAACGCGAGTTACCGCAAGGAAGAACAGATGCGAATTTTACTGGTAGAAGATGACACACTTATTGGCGATGGCATAAAAGCGGGCCTGAGTAAAATGGGTTTCAGCGTCGACTGGTTTACCGAGGGACGTCCGGGCAAAGAGGCGCTTTACAGCGCGCCTTATGATGCGGTTATTTTAGATTTGACGCTGCCAGGCATGGACGGACGGGATATTTTGCGCGAATGGCGCGAAAAGGGTAAACAGGAACCGGTCCTGATCCTGACGGCGCGCGACGCGTTAGCAGAGCGCGTCGAGGGGCTACGTCTGGGCGCCGATGACTATTTATGTAAACCTTTCGCGCTCATTGAGGTCGCCGCCCGTCTGGAGGCGCTGGTACGCCGCGCCAGCGGTCAGGCCAGTAGCGAATTGCGCCACGGCCAGGTGACGCTCAATCCAGGCAATCTCGTCGCGACGCTTGCCGGCGAACCGCTGGCCTTAAAACCAAAAGAGTTCGCGTTGCTGGAACTCTTACTGCGCAACAAAGGTCGCGTGCTGCCGCGCAAGCTTATTGAAGAGAAGCTGTATAACTGGGATGACGACGTGTCCAGCAATGCAGTGGAAGTCCATGTTCATCATTTACGCCGCAAGCTCGGCAGTGAATTTATTCGCACCGTACACGGCATCGGCTATACCCTGGGTGACGCATGAAATTGACGCAACGTCTCAGCCTGCGCGTCAGGCTGACGCTTATTTTTCTGATTCTGGTCTCCATCACCTGGGCAATCTCCAGTTTTGTGGCCTGGAGAAAGACGACGGATAATGTCGACGAGCTGTTTGACACACAGTTGATGTTGTTCGCCAGACGGCTTAGCACCCTCGATCTTAACGAGATCAACGCCCCGCAGCGCATGGCGCATACGCCAAAGAAATTAAAACATGGGCATATCGATGACGATGCGCTGGCATTCGCCATCTTTTCCGCTGACGGCAAAATGTTGCTGCATGATGGCGACAACGGCCAGGATATTCCGTATCGCTATCGCCGCGAAGGTTTCGACAATGGCTATCTGAAGGATGACAACGATCTCTGGCGTTTTTTGTGGTTGAACTCGGCGGACGGTAAGTATCGTATCGTCGTCGGTCAGGAGTGGGATTACCGCGAAGTTATGGCGCTGGCGATCGTGGCGGCGCAATTAACGCCGTGGCTGCTCGCCCTTCCCTTCATGCTACTGATTTTATTACTCCTGCTTCACCGCGAGCTCAGACCGTTGAAAAAACTGGCGCAGGCGCTGCGCTTCCGGTCGCCGGAATCGGAAACGCCGCTCGACGCCAAAGGCGTACCGAGCGAGGTTCGCCCACTGGTCGAAGCGCTTAATCAGCTTTTTAGCCGCATCCACTCCATGATGGTGCGCGAACGGCGATTTACCTCCGACGCTGCCCATGAATTGCGCAGCCCGCTGGCCGCGCTGAAAGTACAAACCGAGGTGGCGCAGCTCTCGGGCGACGATCCGCTCTCACGCGATAAAGCGCTGACCCAGCTCCATGCGGGGATCGATCGCGCCACGCGGCTGGTCGATCAGCTACTGACATTATCGCGCCTCGACTCGCTCAATAATTTGCAGGATGTGGCGGAGATTTCGCTGGAAGAGCTGCTGCAGTCCGCGGTAATGGATATTTATCATCCGGCGCAGCAGGCGAATATCGACGTGCGTTTACAGCTTAACGCCCATGACGTCATACGTACCGGCCAGCCGCTACTCTTAAGCCTGTTAGTGCGTAACCTGCTGGATAATGCGATTCGCTACAGTCCGCAGGGCAGCGTCGTCGACGTTACCTTACATGCCCGCAGCTTCACCGTCAGAGATAATGGCCCTGGCGTAGCGCCAGAGATTCTGACGCATATCGGCGAGCGTTTTTACCGCCCGCCTGGCCAAAGTGTGACCGGCAGCGGTCTGGGATTATCAATCGTCCGCCGCATCGCTACGCTGCACGGCATGACGGTGTCGTTTGGCAACGCCGCGGAAGGTGGATTTGAGGCCGTAGTACGCTGGTAGCAGAGATTTTTGCCAAAAACGCAAAAGACTTTGCACATTTTGCTAATTTCACCGCCCCGCCCGTCAGCGTAGAATCAGCAGCAAACGCATTTCTTGAGGACACAAAATGAGTAACATCCTGATTATCAACGGGGCGAAAAAATTCGCGCACTCCAACGGCCAGTTGAATGACACCCTGACCGAAGTTGCCGATGGGCTTCTGCGCGATCTGGGTCATCAGGTTAAGATCGTCCGCGCCGACAGCGACTATGACATTAAAGAAGAGGTGCAGAATTTCGTCTGGGCTGACGTGGTGATTTGGCAGATGCCAGGCTGGTGGATGGGCGCGCCATGGACAGTAAAAAAATATATGGATGATGTCTTTACCGAAGGTCACGGCACGCTCTATGCCAGCGATGGCCGCACGCGTTCCGATGCCGCTAAAAAGTACGGTTCCGGCGGTCTGGTGCAGGGGAAAAAATATATGCTGTCACTGACGTGGAACGCGCCGATGGAAGCATTTACCGAAAAAGATCAGTTTTTCCACGGCGTAGGCGTAGATGGCGTCTATCTGCCCTTCCATAAAGCCAACCAGTTCCTGGGCATGGACGCGCTGCCAACGTTTATTGCCAACGACGTGATTAAAATGCCGGATGTTCCGCGCTATACCGCAGAATATCGCAAGCATCTGAGCGAAATTTTTGCTTAACTGGTCATCCTGGAATTAGAAGGAGTTAACCATGCTTACCGTCATTGCCGAAATTCGCACGCGTCCGGGCCAACATCACCGTCAGGCCGTCCTCGACCAGTTTGCGAAAATTATTCCAACCGTTCTTAAAGAAGAGGGGTGCCACGGTTACGCGCCGATGGTGGATCATGCCGCGGGCGTGAGTTTTCAGACTTTGGCGCCTGACTCGATCGTGATGATTGAACAGTGGGAAAGCGTTGCGCACCTTGAGGCGCATCTGCAAACCCCGCATATGAAAGCCTACAGCGACGCGGTAAAAGACGATGTGCTGGAAATGAATATTCGTATTCTGGAATCCGGCGTTTAAGTTATTACCCTCGTCTGACGTCGCCCTGATGCGATGCGCAAGTGTCGCCATCAGGCTGCGGCGTCATGTCGGATTCGCTTATCCGGCCTGCGGCATGCAGACCGGATAAAGCGTGCAACAACCGTTACACGTCGAGATCCGCGAGATCGCCTTTTTCCTGTAGCCAGTTGCGTCGATCTTCAGAACGTTTCTTCGCCAGCAGCATATCCATCATCGCATTAGTACGCTGATCGTCTTCATCGCTAATGGTGAGCTGCACCAGGCGGCGAGTATTTGGATCAAGCGTGGTTTCGCGTAACTGCATCGGGTTCATTTCACCCAGGCCTTTGAAACGCTGTACGTTCGGCTTGCCTTTCTTACGCTTCAGTTGTTCCAGTACGCCCGCCTTCTCTTCTTCCGTCAGCGCGTAATAGACCTCTTTACCCAAATCGATACGGTATAGCGGCGGTAGCGCGACGTAGACATGACCATTCTTCACCAGCGCGCGGAAATGTCTGACAAACAGCGCGCAAAGCAGAGTAGCGATATGCAAACCATCGGAGTCCGCATCCGCCAGGATACAGATCTTGCCGTAGCGCAGCTGACTCAGATCGTCGCTGTCCGGATCGATACCGATCGCCACGGAGATATCATGCACCTCTTGCGAGGCCAGCACTTCATCGGAAGAGACTTCCCAGGTGTTAAGGATCTTACCTTTGAGCGGCATGATCGCCTGATATTCGCGATCGCGCGCCTGCTTGGCGGAACCGCCCGCCGAATCCCCTTCGACAAGGAACAACTCGGTCCGATTAAGATCCTGCGCGGTACAGTCCGCCAGTTTCCCCGGCAACGCCGGACCGCTGGTGAGCTTTTTGCGCACCACTTTTTTTGCGGCGCGCAGTCGCCGCTGCGCGCTGGCAATCGCCATCTCTGCCAGTTGTTCCGCCGCCTGCACGTTCTGGTTCAGCCACAGGCTGAAGGCATCTTTCACCACGCCGGAAACAAATGCCGCACATTGACGCGACGACAGACGCTCTTTAGTCTGCCCGGCAAATTGCGGGTCCTGCATTTTCACGGAGAGCACATAAGCGCAGCGATCCCAGATATCTTCCGCCGACAGTTTGACGCCGCGCGGCAGAATATTGCGGTATTCGCAAAATTCGCGCATCGCGTCGAGCAGGCCCTGGCGCAGACCGTTGACGTGCGTCCCCCCCTGCATGGTCGGGATCAGGTTGACGTAGCTTTCCGTCAGTAATTCGCCGCCTTCCGGCAGCCACAATAGCGCCCAGTCAACCGCTTCCGTTTCACCGTTAAAATTACCGATAAACGGTTTTTCCGGCAGCGTCGGCAGGCCGTTTACCGCTTCGCCCAGATAGTCGTTCAGGCCATCCTGGTAGCACCAGCGCTGCTCGCTGTTATTCACTTCATCTTTAAAAGTGATTTCCACGCCGGGACACAGCACCGCTTTTGCTTTCAGAACGTGCATTAAGCGAGAGACAGAAAAACGCGGGCTGTCGAAGAAACTTTCGTCGGGCCAGAAATGGACGCTGGTGCCAGTATTACGTTTACCGCAGGTGCCGACAACCTGCAAATCCTGCACTTTTTCGCCGTTTTCAAACGCGATGTTATAGACCTGACCGTCGCGGCGCACGGTCACTTCCACGCGCTTTGACAGGGCATTCACGACCGAAATCCCCACCCCATGCAGACCACCAGAGAACTGATAGTTCTTATTGGAGAATTTACCGCCGGCATGAAGCCGACAGAGGATCAGTTCTACCGCCGGAACCCCCTCTTCCGGATGGATATCCACCGGCATCCCGCGTCCGTCGTCAATCACTTCCAGCGATTGATCGGCATGTAAAATGACATCCACGCGTTTGGCGTGACCTGCGAGTGCTTCATCCACACTATTATCAATCACTTCCTGACCCAAATGGTTGGGGCGGGTCGTATCGGTGTACATCCCCGGGCGGCGGCGTACCGGCTCAAGCCCAGTGAGTACCTCAATGGCATCAGCGTTATAAGTTTGCGTCATGGTTTAATTAGCAATTCGAATTGATTGTCAGCAACTGTGCAGTCCAAGAAAATCGACAATCTGGTTGAAATAATCTTCGAAGCCCGTGAATGCGTGATTACCACCCTCGGTCACTGTCTGACGGCAGGAGGCGTAATATGCCACCGCCTGGCGGTAATCCAGCACTTCATCGCCCGTCTGTTGCAGTAGCCAGATCAGGTCCGGCGCTTCCAGCGGGTCAATCTGCATGACTTTAAGATCATAAATATGGCGAGACTCTAGCACATATTGCTGCCCGGTGTAGGGGTTCTCGTTCTGACCGAGATAGTCGGTCAGTAATTCAAAGGGCCGCACGGCGGGATTCACCACCACAGCCGGCAGCATAAAACATTGCGACAGCCAGGTGGCGTAATAACCACCCAGCGACGATCCTACCAGCCCTAATGGCGCACCGCCATGCTCAAGCACGAGAGATTCCAGCAACTCCGCCGCATCGGCAGGATACGGCGGGAGTTGAGGGACGATCATCTCAACATGCGGATGACGCTCCGCCAGCCAGTTTTTTAGCTGGCACGCTTTTGCCGAGCGAGGGGAACTGTTGAATCCGTGCAAATAGAGAAGCGTAGACATCAGTATCCTTCCGAAGCGGTATCGGGTCGGAACCGGGTATCCTGCAGGCGATGCACTTCCGTCTCCAGGACGCCGTTCGCCCGGAGCTCCAGCGTACGCCAGCCCGGCGCGATAGTATCCAGCGTAAAGTTCGCGCAGTGTGGTTTGAACTGTACGCAGGTTGACGGCGACGCCAACAGACGGCGACCGTTCCAGTCAAGATCCAGCTCCTGGTGAATATGTCCGCATAACAGATATTTTACACGCGGGAAATTCGCCAGCACGCTATCCAGCTCACCGGCATTACGCAAGCTGTGCTGATCCAACCAACTGCACCCTGCCGGCAACGGATGATGGTGCAAAAGGAGCAATGTCTGTCTCTCTGGCGCATCGGCGAGCTTACGCTCAAGCCATTCCAGTTGGAACTCGCTCAGTTCGCCATGCGGAACGCCAAACACCTGGCTATCCAGCAACAAAATCTGCCATTGTTCACCGATTAACACGCGTTTAGCCGGGGAAATCCCCGCCTCTTGCAGCGCGCTGTACATTGCCGGCTGAAAATCATGATTGCCCGGTAGCCAAACGCAAGGCGCGCGAAAGCTTGCGATACCCTCAGCAAAATGCTGATAAGCCGCAGCGGATTGATCCTGCGCCAGATCGCCGGTGGCCACGATCAGATCATATTCATACTGTTGCGCCCGAATAGCCTCCAGCACAGCCTGGTAACTTTCCCAGGTATTGACGCCTAACAGCGTTTCATGCTTTTCGGCAAACAGGTGAGTATCTGTAATTTGTAAAATCCTGACTCGGGCCTCACCAGCCAGAGGTAGGGTTAACAGGCTTTCCAAATGGTGTCCTTAGGTTTCACGACGCTAATAAACCGGAATCGCCATCGCTCCATGTGCTAAACAGAATCGTAGCCAGTCGGCCAGAAACTGATTAATTTGATGCTTTTCGTCGCGTTGATGCAACTTTTTATTTGGATAATCATACCGCGCTTTGAAGCGAAAGATCTGCTGGCTTGAACACACTTCAGCCACCATCGCATCATGGTAGAGGCGCACCGTCAGCGACGGCAGGCTCCAGTAGGTGATGGCTGGCGCCGTTTGCTCGATCGTTACAAGCGTAGTGTATCGGGTCGATTCCACAATCGTTAACCGATATTGTACGTTACCCACCTGATAGCTCACCGTTTCACCGGGGGCGTCATTGCGCGGCAGCAGGCGGCGCAATTGCGAAAAATTGGTTTCGCACAAACGCATCATTTCTGGGAAGTCAGGTGTATAACGCTTCATTTTTTCCACTCGTTTTTTAACTCTTGATGATGCAACTGAAGCCATTGCAAAGCGATGACTGCGGCTGCGTTGTCGATTTTCCCCTCTTCTACCCACTGGTATGCCTGTTCCCGGCTTACCACATGAACCCGAATATCTTCGTTTTCATCCGCCAGACCATGAATACCTGCCGCGGTCGTGGCGTCCACTTCACCCACCAGAATAGATGAGCGCTCGCTGGTTCCTCCTGGACTCGCCAGGTAACTGATGACCGGTCGGGTGCGGCCTACGGTCAGCCCCGCTTCTTCCATCGCCTCTCGCCGGGCGACCGCCTCAATGGTTTCGCCTTCTTCTATCATGCCGGCGACCATCTCCAGCAGCCACGGCGTAACGCTTGTGTCATACGCGGCAATACGAATCTGTTCGACCAGCACCACCTCGTCGCGTTCAGGGTCAAAGGGTAGCAAGACGGCGGCGTGCCCGCGCTCAAAAATTTCGCGCTTTACCTCGCCACTCATTTCTCCGTTGAATAAACGATGGCGGAATCGATACACATCCAATGAAAAAAAACCGCGATAGCGCGTTTCCCGTGCAATAATTTCTACATCGCTTTTGGTGAAAGTAACTGGCAAGTTGTCTGATTTACGCATTGTGCTGCCCTGCTAGCAATAATGATTAAATGATGAATTTCAAGGGTGGTTGACTGCTGTTTTATCACCCTTGTGGTAAATTGGTGCCAATTAAGGCTCGTATGGCACGTAACGCCAACTTTTTGCAGTGGCGGATTCTGCTAGAATCAGCAATTATTTTTACAAATTGATCAGCGCTAAATACTGCTTCACAACAAGGAATGCAAATGAAGAAATTGCTCCCCATCCTTATCGGCCTGAGCCTGTCGGGGTTCAGCACACTAAGCCAGGCAGAGAACCTGATGCAAGTTTATCAGCAAGCACGCCTGAGCAACCCGGAATTGCGTAAATCCGCTGCCGATCGCGATGCTGCATTCGAAAAAATTAACGAAGCGCGTAGTCCTTTACTGCCGCAACTGGGTTTAGGTGCCGACTACACCTACAGCAACGGTTATCGCGATGCGAACGGTATCAACTCCAATGAAACCAGCGCTTCCCTGCAATTAACGCAGACGTTATTTGATATGTCGAAATGGCGTGGGCTCACCCTGCAAGAAAAAGCAGCAGGCATTCAGGATGTCACCTATCAGACCGATCAGCAGACGCTGATCCTCAATACCGCGAACGCGTATTTTAAGGTATTGAACGCTATTGATGTGCTTTCCTATACCCAGGCACAAAAAGAGGCTATCTACCGTCAGTTAGATCAAACGACGCAACGTTTTAACGTGGGTCTGGTCGCCATTACCGACGTGCAAAACGCCCGTGCGCAATATGATACCGTACTGGCGAATGAAGTGACCGCCCGCAACAACCTGGATAACGCGGTAGAAGAGCTGCGCCAGGTAACCGGCAATTATTACCCGGAGCTGGCGTCGCTTAACGTCGAGCATTTTAAAACCGACAAACCCAAAGCTGTTAATGCGCTGCTGAAGGAAGCGGAAAACCGTAACCTGTCGCTGTTGCAGGCGCGTTTAAGTCAGGATCTGGCGCGCGAGCAAATCCGTCAGGCGCAGGATGGTCATCTGCCGACGCTGAATTTAACGGCCTCAACCGGCATTTCTGATACCTCTTAT
Source organism: Salmonella sp. JXY0409-18 (assembly GCF_020268625.1). Lineage (NCBI taxonomy): Bacteria > Pseudomonadati > Pseudomonadota > Gammaproteobacteria > Enterobacterales > Enterobacteriaceae > Salmonella > Salmonella sp. JXY0409-18. Next base: position 669,715 of record NZ_CP084216.1, on the reverse strand, counting down.
AGCGGTTCTAAAACCAACTCCGCCCAGTACGACGATAGCAACATGGGGCAGAATAAAATCGGCCTGAACTTCTCCCTGCCGCTGTATCAAGGCGGGATGGTTAACTCGCAGGTAAAACAGGCGCAGTATAACTTCGTCGGCGCAAGCGAACAGCTGGAAAGCGCGCACCGTAGCGTGGTGCAGACCGTACGTTCTTCCTTTAACAATATTAACGCCTCCATCAGCAGCATCAATGCGTATAAACAGGCAGTCGTTTCCGCGCAAAGTTCTTTGGATGCAATGGAAGCCGGTTACTCGGTCGGTACACGTACCATTGTTGACGTACTGGATGCCACCACCACTCTGTATGATGCCAAGCAGCAACTGGCCAACGCGCGTTATACCTATTTGATTAATCAGTTAAATATCAAATATGCGCTCGGTACGCTGAACGAGCAGGATCTGCTCGCGCTTAACAGTACGTTGGGTAAACCTATCCCGACGTCGCCGGAAAGCGTAGCGCCGGAAACGCCAGATCAGGATGCTGCCGCAGACGGTTATAATGCCCATAGCGCCGCGCCGGCAGTACAGCCGACCGCCGCTCGCGCCAACAGCAATAACGGCAATCCATTCCGGCATTGATAAGTTATTCGCTGGCGCTGCGCTTATCAGACCTGTGCCCTTGTAGGTCTGGTAAGCGCGGCGCTACCTGTCATAAAGCCGCGCCTGAACGTAAGACAACGTAAAGATCCTGCTATTCCGCCGCATTCTCGCCTTTTCTCGCTTCAATTTCGACCAGTCATCCTCTATTCTGAACGCATGTTGTATTTACCACTGGGTCCTGGAAGACAAATATGAAACGGACAAAATCCATCCATCACGCATCATTTCGCAAAAGCTGGAGCGCGCGGCATTTAACGCCGGTCGCCCTGGCGGTTACGGCTGTTTTTATGCTGGCTGGCTGTGAAAAAAGCGATGAAACCGTATCGCTGTATCAAAACGCTGATGACTGTTCAGCGGCGAATCCGGGCAAAAGCGCGGAATGTACAACCGCGTATAACAATGCGCTGAAAGAGGCCGAACGTACTGCGCCTAAGTACGCTACACGCGAAGATTGCGTCGCTGAGTTTGGCGAAGGTCAGTGCCAGCAAGCGCCTGCACAGGCTGGCATGGCGCCGGAAAATCAGGCGCAGGCCCAACAATCCAGCGGCAGTTTCTGGATGCCGCTTATGGCAGGTTACATGATGGGGCGTCTGATGGGCGGCGGCGCAGGCTTTGCGCAACAGCCGCTGTTTAGCTCGAAAAACCCGGCCAGCCCTGCATACGGCAAATATACCGATGCGGCAGGTAAAAACTACGGCGCGGCGCAACCGGGCCGGACAATGACCGTACCGAAAACCGCGATGGCGCCGAAACCGGCCACCACAACAACCGTTACCCGCGGCGGTTTTGGCGAATCCGTCGCCAAACAGAGCACCATGCAGCGTAGCGCTGCCGGTACTTCAACACGTTCGATGGGCGGCTGATACGCATGGAAAGAGTCAGTATTACCGAGCGCCCGGACTGGCGCGATAAAGCGACTGAATACGGGTTTAATTTTCACACTATGTATGGTGAACCGTACTGGTGTGAAGACGCTTATTACAAGTTAACGCTCGCCCAGGTGGAAAAACTGGAAGACGTTACCGCCGAGCTGCACCAGATGTGCCTCAAGGTAGTAGAACGCGTCATCGCCAGCGATGAGCTGATGACGAAGTTTCGTATTCCAAAACATACCTGGGGTTTTGTTCGCCAGTCCTGGCAAACGCAACAACCGTCGCTCTATTCCCGCCTCGATCTGGCCTGGGACGGCATTGGCGAGCCTAAGCTGCTCGAAAATAATGCCGACACGCCAACGTCGCTGTATGAAGCGGCGTTTTTTCAGTGGATTTGGCTGGAAGATCAGATCAACGCGGGCAATCTGCCGGAAGGCAGCGATCAGTTTAATAGCCTGCAGGAAAAGCTGATTGAACGCTTTGCTGAACTTCGCGAGCAGTACGGTTTTCAGTTGCTGCATCTCACCTGCTGTCGCGATACGGTTGAGGATCGTGGCACCATTCAGTATTTACAGGACTGCGCGGCCGAAGCGGAAATCGCCACCGAATTTCTCTATATCGACGATATTGGTCTGGGGGAAAAAGGCCAATTTACGGATCTGCAGGATCAGGTCATTGCGAACCTGTTCAAGCTCTATCCGTGGGAATTTATGCTGCGCGAGATGTTTTCCACCAAGCTGGAAGATGCCGGCGTGCGCTGGCTGGAACCGGCCTGGAAAAGCATTATCTCCAATAAAGCGTTGTTGCCGCTGTTGTGGGAGATGTTCCCGGACCATCCGAATCTGTTGCCTGCGTATTTCGCCGAAGACGAACATCCGCCAATGGATAAATATGTCGTGAAACCGATCTTCTCCCGCGAAGGGGCGAACGTATCGATTATTGAGAACGGTAAAACGATCGAATCCGTGGAAGGCCCGTATGGCGAAGAGGGTATGATCGTGCAACAGTTCTATCCGCTGCCAAAATTCGGCGACAGTTACACCCTGATTGGTAGCTGGCTGATTAACGATCAGCCAGCCGGAATTGGTATCCGTGAAGATCGGGCGCTGATCACCCAGGATCTCTCCCGTTTCTATCCGCATATTTTTGTCGAAGGATAGATTCTCCTGTAAGCCCGATGCGCGTAGCGCCATCGGGCAACCATTCCGCGCCTTATCCGGCCTACCCCACCTGCACCGACAACATACTTATACTGCCCATCTCAATACCGTCGACCGGGATGGTGATAGGTTCCTTGCCGTCCCAGGCGCCAAGTACATATAGCAAAGGTAAAAAGTGCTCCGGCGTCGGGTTCGATAAGACCCCCCCTTCATGTTGCAGATAATTCACCAGCGGGTGCTGTTCTACCGGCCCCTGCCACGTCAGATTGGCTTTAACAAAGTCATTAAATGACGCCGCCCAGGGATACGGTATATTGTCACCGTGCCAACGCACAGTCCGCAGGTTATGAACCACATTCCCGCTGGCCACCAGCATCACGCCTTCGTCACGCAGCGTCGCCAGCTTACGACCCACCTCAAAATGCCATGCCGCCGGTTTGGTACTATCAACACTAAGCTGCACCATCGGGATATCCGCATTCGGGTACATCTTGATCAATACGCCCCAGGAGCCGTGATCAAATCCCCACGCTTCTTTATCGAGCGCGACGGGAACGGGAGCCAACAGTTCAACCAAACGCTGCGCCAGCGCAGGCGATCCAGGGGCCGGATAATGCGTGTCATACAGCGCCTGCGGAAAACCGCCAAAATCATGGAGAGTTTGCGGCCTTTCCATCGCTGTGACGCCCGTCCCGCGGGTATACCAGTGCGCCGACACCACCACTATCGCCTGTGGTCGAGGCAGGGCTTCCCCCAATCGCCGCCAGGCGCGGGTATAATCGTTATCGTCCAGCACGTTCATCGGGCTGCCATGCCCCAAAAACAATGCTGGCATACACGTTAAAGACATGATGTTATCCTTACAGGAAAGACATTTTGTTAACATCACCATACGCTTTCTTCACAGAGGAAGAACTCAGATAACTATGATGAAGATCATCAGTTATTTTGAAGGTCAGGTTCGGACGGCAAATTGATAAGGAGTAATGGATGTCAGTACCACTTATTCTGACCTTACTGGCGGGCGCCGCCACCTTTATTGGCGCGTTTCTTGGCGTTCTCGGCCAAAAACCGTCTAACCGCGTGCTGGCTTTTTCGCTGGGCTTCGCCGCAGGGATCATGCTGCTCATCTCACTGATGGAGATGCTGCCCGCCGCGCTTGATACCGAGGGAATGTCGCCCGTACTGGGCTACGGAATGTTTATTATCGGCCTGTTGGGCTACTTCGGGCTGGACCGCCTGCTTCCTCACGCTCATCCGCAGGATCTGGTGCAAAAGAGGCAGCAGCCGCTTCCCGGCTCGATAAAACGCACTGCGATTTTATTGACGCTCGGCATTAGCCTGCACAACTTTCCGGAAGGGATCGCCACCTTTGTCACTGCCAGCAGCAATCTTGAACTGGGTTTCGGCATCGCACTGGCGGTGGCGTTGCACAATATTCCTGAAGGTCTGGCGGTTGCCGGTCCGGTTTATGCCGCGACGGGCTCAAAACGTACCGCGATTTTTTGGGCCGGTATCTCCGGCATGGCGGAAATTCTTGGCGGCGTGCTGGCGTGGCTGATTTTGGGCAGTCTGGTTTCGCCAATCGTTATGGCGGCTATCATGGCGGCAGTCGCCGGTATTATGGTGGCGCTCTCCGTCGATGAACTGATGCCGCTGGCAAAAGAGATCGATCCTAACAATAACCCCAGCTATGGCGTGCTTTGCGGTATGTCCATCATGGGGCTCAGTCTCGTCATTTTGCAGACGATAGGTATCGGTTAAGAGAAACCTCGCGCCGGATGCAGGCCTTTAGCCAGGCAACATCCGGCTGCCCGTCAAGGATATGCGCTATTTCTGCTCATTCATCACGCTGTCGCCTTCGTTCGTCTGGCGAAAACGTTTCGTTCGCGCTTCAAGTAATGCATCTCTGTCTTGCCGAAACGCTCTGCAATAACGCTTCATATGGCAAATATACCCTACTACCACCAGAACGATTAATATTATCCAATACCAGGCAATAAACATCCTTTTTACCCTTAAAATTTAACATCACTAAACATTTAACGTTAAAATTTTACATACCCTTATTTTGACGTATTCATATACTGGCATATTTGTGGAACAAATAAATGATTTTGATCATATAAATCAGTGGTGAAACACAATAATGAAAGAGGTATTAAGCAGAAAACAATGTCGATAAGATCACACTTCGTACTAATTTATATTGTTCTTAAAATATCACACTCCTACTATCGACTCACTCAGGCAATTAAAAAATATTGATACAAAATATACTTTAAAATAAGTAATAGCATCATGACTTATATTTAAAGACCAATCATTTACCTCATTTATCATTAATAAAAACATAGTATATACAGAAGTATTATATTTAGAAGTTGTATATAAGGAGATATATCCATGTTTGACCAATACCGGAAAACAATACTTGCCGGTGCCGTCGCACTGACATGCGGACTCACCGCAGCCAGTACATTTGCCGCAGGTTTTCAACCGGCGCAGCCCGCAGGAAAATTAGGCGCAGTCGTTGTCGATCCTTACGGTAATGCCCCTCTCACCGCACTGGTGGAATTAGATAGCCATGTTATTTCAGACGTTAAAGTTACTGTACATGGCAAAGGGGAAAAAGGCGTTCCCGTTACTTATACTGTTGGGAAAGAGTCTTTAGAAACCTATGACGGTATTCCTATTTTTGGCCTTTATCAGAAATTTGCCAACAACGTCACGGTAGAATATAAAGAAAACGGCAAAGCCATGAAGGATGACTATGTGGTGCAGACGTCCGCCATCGTCAACCATTATATGGATAACCGTTCTATTTCAGATCTCCAGCAAACGAAAGTTATTAAAGTTGCGCCAGGATTTGAAGATCGCCTTTATCTGGTAAATACCCATACCTTTACGCCGCAGGGCGCTGAATTTCACTGGCACGGCGAAAAAGATAAAAATGCGGGCATTCTTGATGCCGGTCCGGCGGGCGGGGCTTTGCCTTTCGATATCGCCCCTTATACGTTTGTGGTCGACACCCAGGGTGAATACCGCTGGTGGCTGGATCAAGATACCTTCTACGACGGCCACGATATGAATATCAACAAACGCGGCTATCTGATGGGTATTCGTGAAACGCCTCGCGGCACCTTTACCGCGGTGCAGGGCCAACACTGGTACGAGTTTGACATGATGGGGCAAATTCTTGCCGATCATAAACTGCCGCGCGGGTTCCTGGATGCGTCTCATGAATCCATCGAAACCGTGAACGGCACCGTACTGCTGCGCGTCGGCAAACGCGATTACCGCAAAGAAGACGGCATACATGTTCATACTATTCGTGACCAAATCATTGAGGTTGATAAGTCTGGCCGCGTAGTAGACGTTTGGGATTTAACCAAAATCCTCGACCCTATGCGTGATGCGCTGCTCGGCGCGCTGGATGCGGGCGCAGTATGCGTGAACGTCGATCTGGCCCATGCCGGACAGCAGGCGAAACTTGAACCGGATACGCCGTATGGCGATGCGCTTGGCGTTGGTGCCGGTCGTAACTGGGCGCACGTCAACTCTATCGCTTATGACGCGAAAGACGACTCCATCATCCTTTCTTCCCGCCATCAGGGTATTGTAAAAATTGGTCGCGATAAGCAGGTGAAATGGATACTGGCACCGTCTAAAGGCTGGAATAAGCAGCTAGCCAGTAAATTGCTGAAACCGGTAGACGATCATGGTAAGCCGTTGACCTGTGACGAAAATGGCAAGTGTAAGGACACCGATTTCGATTTCACCTATACCCAACATACGGCATGGCTTTCCAGCAAAGGCACGTTAACGGTCTTTGATAACGGCGATGGTCGCGGCCTGGAGCAACCGGCTCTACCGACCATGAAATATTCCCGTTTTGTCGAATATAAGATCGATGAGAAGAAAGGCACCGTACAACAAGTTTGGGAATACGGTAAAGAACGTGGGTATGATTTCTATAGTCCTATTACCTCGGTTGTTGAATATCAAAAAGACCGCGACACCATGTTCGGCTTTGGCGGTTCTATTAACCTGTTCGACGTTGGTAAACCCACAGTCGGCAAACTGAATGAGATTGACTATAAAACGAAAGAAGTGAAAGTTGAAATTGATGTGCTGTCGGATAAACCCAACCAGACTCACTATCGTGCGTTACTGGTTCATCCAACGCAAATGTTTAAATAAATCACGGGAAGGAATTAATATGTCATCTAAATGGATTACCTCTTTATTTAAAAGCGTAGTATTAACCGCGGCATTGGTCACTCCTTTTGCAGCATCGGCTTTTACCGAGGGCACAGATTATATGGTTCTGGAGAAACCGATTCCTAATGCGGATAAAACGCTGATTAAGGTATTTAGCTACGCCTGCCCTTTCTGCTACAAATATGACAAAGCCGTAACAGGTCCGGTTTCTGATAAAGTAGCCGATCTTGTTACGTTCACCCCGTTCCACCTGGAAACAAAAGGCGAATATGGCAAACAGGCCAGCGAAGTATTTGCAGTCCTGATCGCCAAAGATAAAGCTGCCGGGATTTCGTTATTTGATGCTAAATCACAATTCAAAAAAGCGAAGTTCGCCTGGTACGCGGCTTACCATGATAAGAAAGAGCGCTGGTCAGATGGGAAAGATCCGGCAGCATTTATTAAAACCGGGCTGGACGCCGCAGGCATGAGCCAGGCTGATTTTGAAGCGGCGCTGAAAGATCCTGCCGTTCAGGAGACTCTGGAAAAATGGAAAGCCGCCTATGACGTTGCCAAAATTCAGGGTGTTCCGGCTTACGTCGTCAACGGCAAGTACCTTATCTATACCAAAAACATCAAATCCATCGATTCTATGGCTGAACTCGTCCGGGAACTGGCCACTAAAAAATAAGCAGGGAAACGATTATGGATTTTATTAAGGGATTATGGCGAGACCTACGCGCAAGACCAGTAGATACGCTGGTGAGATGGCAGGAACAGCGCTTTCTGTGGCTGTTAATGGCCATCGCGATGGGAGGGTTAATTATCCTGGCGCACTCGTTCTTCCAAATCTATCTCTACATGGCGCCATGCGAACAGTGTGTTTACATTCGTTACGCGATGTTTGTGATGGTAATTGGCGGGGTGATTGCGGCGATAAATCCCAAAAATATCGTGCTGAAGCTGATTGGCTGCATCGCGGCGTTTTATGGCAGCATTATGGGCATTAAGTTTTCTATTAAGCTTAATGGTATCCATCATGCGGTACATAATGCGGACCCCGATTCACTTTTTGGCGTGCAAGGATGTTCGACTGATCCGACCTTTCCTTTCAACTTACCGTTGGCGGAATGGGCACCGGAGTGGTTTAAACCTACCGGAGACTGCGGTTATGACGCGCCTATCGTCCCTGATGGCGTAACGCTCAGTAGCGTACAGCAGTGGTTTGTCGATCTCTACCAGCAGTCCGAAGGCTGGTATCTGCTTCCGCCCTGGCACTTTATGAACATGGCGCAGGCATGTATGTTGGCCTTTGGGTTGTGCCTGATTCTGCTGCTGGTGATGAGCGGCGCCTGGGCATTGAAACTGGCCAGAGGCAAATAACCTGAATAGATAAACCAAAGCAGAGGTCTGCATTCAGGCCTCTGCTTTTCTCACAATAATTTTACCATTCAGCTTATTCGTCGTTCTTTGAAACTGAACAGTATGGCACCGAAGGAATACAAAAAAGCCGATAACATCTCATCGGCTTTTTTCAACCATGTGACCCGTCCTGAATAGCGTTGACACGTTCCAGACTTAAATCCGGAGAACGTGATGATGACTGAGTTCAAACGCACCCAACGCGATTATCCTCTATCCTTTAAAATAGCCGTCGTTGAGCAGGTCGAAAAAGGCGAGATGACCTATAAACAGGCCCGGCAGCGATATGGCATTCAGGGGCGCTCCACCGTACTTGTCTGGCTGCGTAAATATGGCCGGCTTGACTGGAGACCCGGACTTCCTGACCCGGTGAAGAGGAAACTGCCTGTGGCTCAGACAACTATCCCGCTGACACCCGAGCAAAGAATCAGGGAACTTGAAGAGCAGCTTGAGCTGGCAAACCAGAAAGCTGAGTTTTTTGAGTCCGTTATCAACGTCCTGAAAAATGATTACGGGGTAAGTGTTGTAAAAAAGCGGCCCGGCAAGTCCTCACGCAAAGTCAGGCCCCCAAAATAACAGTTACGCGTGCATGTCAGTTCCTGGGGCACAGCAGACAGGCGTGGTACCAGTACAATACAAGATGTAATAAACGGCAGGAGCATCATGCTCAGGTTCTTGATTTTGTTGCCCGTACCCGGTGCCGTCAGCCGCGAATCGGTACGCGTAAACTGCACTATCTGCTGAACATGCAGGCCGATAAAACGCTGAATATCGGACGGGACCGTCTGTTTAATCTGCTGGGTGAATACCGGCTCCTGGTACCCGTGAAACGGGCATATCACAAAACCACCAACAGCCATCATCGCTTTTACCGGCATCCTAACTTGCTGAAACCCGGCCCTGAACAGGTTACCGCCCTTGAGCCAGAACAGGTCTGGGTCGCCGATATTACTTATCTTCCACTACGCAGCGGCACGGCCTATCTGAGTCTGGTCACCGATGCCTGCTCCAGAAAAATCGTGGGTTACCATGTCGGGGAAAACCTGCAGACAGAAAATGTGGTAAAGGCGTTCAGGCAGGCTCTGAGGCGGAGAAAAACGACAGGTCCGCTGGTACATCACTCTGACAGAGGACTGCAATACTGTTCGGTACTTTATCAGTCAGTTCATGAGCGAAACGGAATAACCTGTTCAATGACCGATGGTTACGACTGCTACCAGAATGCGCTGGCTGAGAGAATAAACGGGATACTGAAAAATGAGTTTTTACTCTCGCGTCCTGCAGACCTGGCGCAAGCGCGGGAAATAGTAAAAGAGTCCGTGGCAATTTATAACCATGAACGGCCACACCTGGCCCTGAAATACAAAACGCCCGATGATGTTCATCAGGCGTTTTACAGACAAAAAACTGTCAACCTATATCAGGACTAGTCAATGATCCGTTCGATCAGCTGGCTTTGCGCTCATGTGCCTGGCGGTAAGCCACCAGATCTTCAATCGTGACCACCGCCATATTATGCTGGCCTGCAAACGCGATACACTCCGGCGCGCGCGCCATCGTCCCATCGTCGTTAGTCAACTCGCACAGTACACCTGCAGGTTTAAAACCGGCCAGCGTCATCAGATCGATGGTCGCCTCCGTATGACCGCCGCGCGTCAGCACGCCGCCCGCCTGAGCGCGCAGTGGGAAAACGTGCCCCGGACGGTTAAGATCGGACGGTTTTGCGCCATCCTTAATTGCCGCACGCACCGTAGTGACACGGTCAGCGGCGGAAACGCCGGTGGTCACGCCTTCTGCGGCTTCAATGGTCACGGTAAAACCGGTGCCGTAGGCGCTGGTGTTGTTTTCCACCATCATTGGCAAGTCGAGCTGCTTACGACGATCTTCAGTAATACACAGGCAAACAATACCGCTACCGTGACGAATGGTTAACGCCATCTGTTCTACGGTCATCGTCTCTGCGGGGAAAATCATATCGCCTTCGTTTTCACGATCTTCATCATCAAGCACCATCACACCGCGTCCTTCACGCAGCGCATCCAGTGCAAGTTCAACACGTTCAAAAGGCGTACCAAAAGAGGAAAGTAGCGTCTGATTCATGGTAAAAAAACCTCATTAACATTATGGTTACCAGAATCAGGGCAGTCTTAGGAGTGCCGACAAGCGGCAAAAAAATAACGTGAGCGGGTCCATGCCCGACTGGATCGTTACCCTCTCCCATCCGGACTTTAACCGTCGGCCCCGGAATTACACCGGATCTGCTGACCTTTTCGCTATGGCAAAAAGCGCTCGCGGGCTTTCAACCTGCTCTCCGCGTTCCGTCACGGCGCGCCGTGATGAGAAATGCGTTAAACATCGCTGATTTACCGCCGGTGGGGAATTTCGCCCCGCCCTGAGAATAAGCGGGTTAACTATAACGCTATTGATTACCTTCATCAACGCCTTTACTCCGTATGACGTCACACAATTCTGGTTTATGGCGTCCACATATCGCACTACAATAAGAGCTAACACTTACCAGTTCAGGGAAACCACAATGATTGACCCGAAAAAAATTGAGCAAATCGCACGTCAGGTTCATGAGTCAATGCCGAAAGGTATTCGCGAGTTCGGGGAAGATATCGAGAAAAAAATCCGTCAAACGCTGCAATCTCAGCTGACGCGTCTCGATCTGGTGAGCCGCGAAGAGTTTGATGTCCAGACTCAGGTCTTGCTGCGCACCCGGGAAAAACTGGTGCTGCTGGAGCAACGCCTCAGCGAACTGGAAGCTCGCGACAAGCCTGAAGAAGTAAAACCCGCGCCCGCCATCCCGCCAGTCGATCCACAAGAGTAAAAACGTGAACGGGCCTGACGGCCCGCTCATATAAGATCTGAATAATGCCCTGCACCTGTAAAGGGAGCCTGCATTAGTGTTCTAATTCTAACCTTTTCGCCTGAGTCGCCTGCTGGCAGTAAAGCGCGTAACGCTTGCAAAACCAGTCGCGGTGCTCCTCGTCCATATTGCCGGTTACCGCCTGGATATCAACAGGACGCCCCTCCGCCTGCATTCTGGCAAAACTGCGCGCCAGAAAATCGAAATTATTCAATGAATAGACGTTATTGTTGTTCATCAGCATACCCTCCAGTTATTGAATTCTGTTAAGGCTATATGCTTTTTCTAATTTCAGTATTTCCCTATATGTACGGCGGTTTTATACATAACGTGCGCAAATTTAATGCGCAAAATCACAATATTCACCAAAGATAACGACGGATAAATCGCTTTTCGGACTTAAGGAGATATGGGTCACATGATATTGTAACGCAATGAAATAACAAGCATGAAAATTATCACGCGAACACCCTTCTGAAGGCGGCAACAAGGATAGAAAATATGACCTTATTTGCGGAGTATAACAGCCCCTATCTGTTTGCCATCGCGTTCGTTTTCTTTATCGGCGTGCTGGAGATGATTTCTCTGATTTTTGGCCACTTTCTTTCAGGCACGCTCGACGCCCATCTCGATCATTATGACGCCCTGTCATCTGGCCCTGCGGGCCAGGCGCTTCATTATCTGAATATTGGACGCGTTCCCGCCCTGGTCGTCCTCTGTCTATTGGCCGGTTATTTCGGCCTCTTCGGTATCCTCATCCAGCATGGCGGGATCATGCTCTGGCAAGCGCCGCTCAGCAATCTGCTGCTGGTCCCGTTGAGCATTGTCCTGTCGGTCTTTGCCGTGCATTACAGCGGAAAAATCCTCGCGCCCTGGCTACCCAGAGATGAAAGCTCCGCCCTCAGGGAAGAGGAATTTATCGGCGGCATGGCGATTATTACCGGCCACGCCGCCGTCGCCGGTACACCTTGCGAAGGAAAATTTACCGATAAGTTCGGCCAGATTCACTATTTACTGCTGGAACCCGAAAAGGGAAAAGAATTTAAAAAAGGAGACAAGGTGCTGATTGTCTACCAACTTTCCGCAACGCGTTATTTGGCTGAGCGTACCTTCTATGTCTAATTGAGAGGAACTTACATAATGGATGATGTTTTTGGCATATTGCCATCATGGATGTTTACCGCCATCGTTGCGGTTATCGTCTTACTAATTATCGGGATCATTTTTGCTCGCCTCTATCGCCGCGCATCTGCGGAACAGGCGTTTGTCCGTACCGGGCTTGGCGGGCAAAAAGTGGTGATGAGCGGCGGCGCTATTGTGATGCCAATCTTTCACGAAATTATTCCGATCAATATGAATACCCTAAAACTTGAAGTCAGCCGTGCTACCGTCGACAGTCTGATCACCAAAGATCGTATGCGCGTTGACGTGGTCGTTGCTTTCTTCGTGCGTGTAAAACCCTCTGTTGAAGGTATTGCCACCGCCGCACAAACGCTTGGTCAGCGAACTCTGTCGCCGGAAGATCTGCGTATGCTGGTTGAGGATAAATTCGTTGACGCCTTACGCGCTACCGCAGCCCAGATGACGATGCATGAGCTACAGGACACGCGTGAAAACTTCGTTCAGGGCGTACAAAACACCGTTGCGGAAGATTTGTCGAAAAACGGCCTGGAGCTGGAAAGCGTCTCATTAACCAACTTTAACCAAACGTCCAAAGAGCATTTCAATCCAAACAACGCCTTTGATGCCGAAGGGCTGACGAAACTGACGCAGGAAACCGAACGCCGCCGTCGTGAACGTAATGAAGTGGAACAGGATGTGGAAGTGGCGGTGCGCGAAAAGAACCGCGACGCGCTTGAGCGCAAGCTGGAAATCGAGCAGCAAGAAGCCTTTATGACTCTGGAGCAGGAGCAACAGGTTAAAACCCGCACCGCCGAACAAAACGCCAAAATTGCCGCTTTTGAGGCCGAGTGCCATCGTGAAGCAGAACAGACGCGCATACTTGCTGAGCGGCAGATCCAGGAGACGGAGATCGAACGTGAGCAAGCAGTACGGTCCAGGAAAGTTGAGGCCGAGCGTGAAGTACGTATTAAAGAGATCGAACAGCAACAGGTGACAGAAATCGCCAACCAGACGAAATCTATCGCCATTGCCGCCAAATCCGAGCAGCAATCGCAAGCGGAAGCGCGCGCCAACGACGCGCTGGCCGATGCGGTTCGCGCCCAGCAAAACGTAGAAACCACCCGCCAGACCGCCGAAGCGGATCGCGCCAAGCAGGTCGCTCTGATCGCCGCGGCACAGGATGCGGAAACCAAAGCGGTCGAACTGACCGTTCGGGCAAAAGCAGAGAAAGAAGCGGCAGAATTGCAAGCCGCCGCCATCATCGAACTGGCGGAAGCAACGCGTAAAAAAGGTTTGGCGGAAGCCGAAGCACAACGGGCGCTGAATGACGCTATCAACGTGCTTTCTGACGAACAAACCAGCCTCAAATTTAAACTAGCGCTCCTACAATCGTTGCCTGCTGTTATTGAGAAGTCTGTTGAACCGATGAAATCCATCGACGGCATTAAGATTATTCAGGTCGATGGCCTCAATCGCGGCACTACGGCGGGCGACGTCGCCGCTGGCGGCGCTAACGGGGGAAACCTGGCAGAACAAGCGTTATCTGCCGCGCTCACCTATCGTACCCAGGCGCCGCTGATCGATTCGCTGTTAAACGAGATTGGCATCGCCGGCGGCTCGCTAAAGGCGCTGACCACGCCGTTGGTTTCATCGACAACGGATGAGATTAATCGCGAAGCAACGGTAAAAGAGCAATAACCCCCCGCCATATCTCCTGTCCCTGGTCATAAGACCGGGGATTTTTTTATCTTTTTTCCACCTTGTCTGTACAAAGCGTTATGACCAGCAGGCCATTTTGCGTGGGCGATCCAGTAACGCAAAATCGGCGGGAGAAAGCCCTTGCGCCAGACAGGCCACTCACCAACAATCGCGATGTCAGCAAGGGGCTGAAACGGGAAAGCCCCTCCCGAGGAAGGGGCTTTAATAAGGAAAGGGTTATGATGCACCAGGTCATCATACTGATTGTTCTGTTACTGATAAGTTTCCCAGCTTACTAACAGCCAATCAGAGGGGGGAGAGATCCCCTCTCACCCTTATTCCTTTACTTTAGGTCGAAAAAAAAGCAGCGTCAACCGCGAGATACGCGTCGAAACAAAATGTCCGACGCGCCTTCAAAATCAGCGCCCGCCGCGTCTGTAACGCCTGATGTCGCGGTTTTACTTCTCGCTCTCGGTCTGGATCTTTTTGATGATATTGGTCGTGGAACAACCATCTTCGAAGTTCAGCACCATGACTTCGCCGCCGTTGGCCCAGACCTCTTCGCTGCCCGCGATCTCTTCCGGCTTATAGTCGCCGCCTTTTACCAGCAGATCCGGCAGAATACCGGCAATCAGTCGTTGCGGCGTATCCTCTTCAAAAGAGACAACCCAGTCGACCGACTCCAGCGCGCCCAGCACAATCATACGCTGTTCGAGCGGATTAACCGGACGGCTTTCGCCTTTCAGACGTTTAGTCGAGGCGTCACTATTGACCGCAACAATCAGGCGGTCGCCCAATTTGCGCGCGTTCGCCAGATAAGAGACGTGGCCCGCGTGCAGAATATCGAAAACGCCGTTGGTCATGACCACTTTCTCGCCACGCTTACGCGCGCTGGCGACGGCCTGTCTCAACTCCTCTTCGGTCATAACGCCGAAGCCGGTATCCGCGCGTCCGCGCACTGCGTTTTCCAGCTCAATAGGGGAAACCGTTGACGTCCCGAGTTTACCTACCACTACGCCCGCCGCCGCATTGGCGAAATAACACGCCTCCTCCAGGGTATTTCCCGCCGCCAGCGTCGCCGCCAGCACGCCGATCACCGTATCGCCCGCACCGGTAACATCATAAACTTCCTGCGCCTGCGTCGGCATATGTAGCGGCGCTTTATTCGGTTGCAGCAGCGTCATTCCCTGTTCGGAACGCGTGACCAACAGCGCGGAAAGGTCGTAATCGGCAATGAGCTTCATACCACGTTCAACCAGTTCGTCTTCGCTTTTACATTTCCCCGCGACCGCCTCGAATTCAGAAAGGTTTGGCGTCAGCAGCGTGGCGCCGCGGTAACGTTCAAAATCCGTTCCTTTCGGATCGATGAGCACCGGCACGCCCGCCTGGCGCGCCAGGGAAATCATAGTCTGCACGCTGGTCAGAGCGCCTTTGGCATAATCGGACAATACCAGCGCGCCGATCGATCCCAGCGCCTGGTTGATACGCTCATGCAACGGCTGCGGGTCCACGCCCTCAAAGCCTTCTTCAAAATCAAGACGAATGAGCTGCTGATTACGTGATAGTACGCGCAGTTTGGTAATCGTCGGATGCGTCGGCACAGAAACGAAGTCGCACTTCACATTGACCTCCGCCAACGTTTTGCTCAGCGCGCGCGCGGCGTCATCAATACCCGTCAGGCCGACCAGACGGGCGTTCGCTCCCAGAGACGCAATGTTCATCGCCACGTTCGCCGCGCCGCCCGGACGTTCCTCAACGGTATTTACCTTAACCACGGGCACCGGCGCTTCCGGTGAAATACGGCAAGTGGGGCCATACCAATAGCGATCCAGCATTACATCACCCACAACCATGACGCCTGCACGTTCAAACGCTGGCAGATTTACTTTCATTCCTGTCTCCTGAGAGATTCAAAATTTGCGCGCGATAATAGCATAATTCAAACGGCTACCAGCCACTTCCGCCAGCTTGCCTGCACCAGCGCGCGCTCTTTGCTAAAACACGTCTGCGCCACATGACCGGGAAGCTCCTGCAACGCCAGGTGGTGCAGTTCATCACGCAGTGTGGTGTAGGCTACCGTCAGCGCCTGCGCTTCGTGTTCATCCATAATGCCGTTTTGCGCCAGAAGCTCCAGGATGCGCACGTTATCAGACCAGCGCGTTAATTTAGGTTTTTCATGAGCGTAGCGCAGTACCAGATATTGCGCGATAAACTCAATATCCGTAATACCGCCTTCATCAGCTTTAATATCAAAACGATCGCGATGCTTATTGCCGAGATGCGCCCGCATTTTCTCGCGCATTTCACGCACTTCAGTCTGCAATGTCTTGCCGTCGCGCGCCGTCGTCATGATAGTGCGGCGTACCGCATCAAACTGTGAGGTAAGTTGTGGGTCGCCATATACCACGCGAGCGCGTACCAACGCCTGATGTTCCCAGGTCCAGGCTTCATGCTGCTGATAATCGGCAAACGCGTCCGCTGAAGTCACCAGCATTCCCGCCGCGCCAGAGGGGCGTAGACGCGCATCTACCTCATACAAAATGCCGGAGGAGGTGCGCGTACTGAACAGATGCATAATGCGCTGCGCCAGGCGCAGATAAAACTGCCGCCCGTCGATTTCGCGTTCGCCGTTGGTCATGACGTCCATCGGACAGTCATGCAGGAAGATGAGATCCAGATCGGAACTGTAGCCCAGCTCCCATCCGCCCAACTTGCCATAACCGACAACCGCAAACCCCCGCCCCTGGCGCTCGTCCAGATGCGCTGGCTGACCATAACGCGCAACCATTTGCGTCCACGCCTGCTGCACCACAGCATCAATCATCGCCTCCGCCAGCCATGTGAGGTGATCGCTCACTTTCATCACCGGCAGCGTACCGGCAATATCCGCCGCCGCAATCCGCAAAAGCTGTGCCTGTTTAAACTGGCGTAATGCCTCCAGTTGTTGTTCTTCGTCTTCTTCCGGCACGCGCAGCAAATATTGGCGTAATTCGTCGCGATAAGCGTCTGTAGCCGTCGGCTGATAAAGCGTGCCGGGGTCGAGCAGTTCATCAAGCAACAACGGATAACGCGCCAGTTGGCTCGCTATCATTGGCGAAGCGGCGCAGAGCATAATCAGGTGTTTCAGCGCGCCGGGAAATTCGCTCAGCAGCTCCAGATAGGTGGTGCGAGTGACAATCCCCGCCAGCAACGGCGTTATCCGCGATAGCGTAACAGCGGCGTCTTCGCGGGAACAGACATCAGCAAGCAGGTGCGGCATCAGTTGGTCTAGCACCTGCCGCCCGCGCGGGCCGATAGGGCGTTTATCCAGTTCCTTACGGAAGTCAGCGATGAGGGTCAGAACTTGTCGCCGATCCTCATCGGCTAAATGCGCCAGCACTGGCGTCGAATCATCCTCCTGTAGCGCATCCTGCCATACTTCACGCCACGGCTCTGAACGTTCTTCCTCCTGCGGGGTATCGGCTTCATCATCGCCAATTAATTCGTTGAATACGCGGCGTACATTAGCCATATGATCCGTCAGTTCGCCAACAAGCTGCGGCCAATTCTCCGCCTTCATTCCCCAGGCCAGCCGCGCCCGATTCAGATCGTCGGCAGGCAGCGTTTGCGTCTGTTCGTCATTGATGCTTTGCAGCAGATTCTCCAGACGACGTAGAAAAAGATAGGCCACGCGCAGTTGCGCCACGTCATTCTCAGGCAGCAAATGCAGCGCAGCGATAGCATCCAACGTCGGCAGTAACGAACGCGACTGTAGCGACGGCTCGCGCCCGCCGCGGATGAGCTGGAATACCTGCACGATAAACTCAATTTCACGAATACCGCCCGCGCCAAGTTTAATGTTGTCCTTCAAACCGCGGCGTCGCACTTCGCGGGCGATCATCCCTTTCATATTACGTAGCGACTGGATGACGCTGAAATCGATATAGCGGCGGAAAACGAAAGGCCGCAGCATGGCGCGTAATTCACGAGACCAGGCGTCGTCGTTATCGCCCATTAGCCGCGCTTTCACCATAGCGTAGCGTTCCCAGTCGCGTCCTTGTTCCTGATAGTAATCCTCCAGCGCGGCAAAACTCAGGACCAGCGGGCCGCTGTCGCCAAACGGTCGCAGGCGCATGTCCACCCGATAGACAAAACCATCCATTGTGGGCTGATCCAGCGCTTTGATCAGCCGCTGCCCGAGACGCGTAAAAAACTGGGCGTTATCGAGTTCACGGCGTCCGCCCCGGGTCTCGCCATGTTCCGGCCAGGCGAAAATCAGATCGATATCAGACGAAAAATTCAGTTCGCCGCCGCCCAGCTTGCCCATGCCTAAAATCAACAGCGGCTGCGGAACGCCCTGCGGGTTACAGGGGGTTCCCCATTCGCGGCAACAGGCGGCATACAGCCAGTCGCGCGCCCCCACAATGAGCGTCTCCGCCAGATGGCTCAACTGTTGTAAAATAGTCTCATCGTCCACCAGCGACAGCGTCTGCGCCCAGGCGATGCGTACCATGATGCGACGACGAAAAAGCCTCAGTTCACGCATCAGCGAGGCGTCGTCACAGACACCTGCCAACGCCTCCTGTAACCAGCCAGCGTAATGTCGCCATTCATCAGCCTGCGGCGATGCGGATTCCAGTTCGGCAAGCCACTCCGGATGCGCTATCACGCTATCCAGCGCAAAATCGCTAAATGTAAGTACTGACTTCGCCTGCGCGCTAAGCGATGTCTCAGTAAATCCTTCTGGTAGGCGCTCAACAACGGTCTGCCAGTACTGCGATAAGGGTGAAGAGAGCGGCGTCATTTAGGGGATATCCTTTAAATAATGCCGGATGGCGGCGTTTCGCCTGATCCGGCCTACAAGTCCGCATACCGTAAGCCTGATAAGCGCAGAGTCATCAGGCGCTTTCTACGGTTCTGATTATCGTTTTCCGCTGTGCAACCAGAACGGCTGCTGGTTAATGGCCTCATTACGGAAATGTTCAATTTCAATACGTTGCCCGGTAATAATGGCGTGACGCAATCCCTGCCAGTTCTCCAGCCATGCCTGCGCGACCATCGCATCATAATACCCGGCCAGCAGTAAAACGCTGTCAATATCGCGAGTCAAACGCGGCAACTGGTCGCGATACTTATCACCCAGCGGTTGTCCAAAAACCTTCTTTAATTCAGCAGCATGACGAGAAAGATGAATGTCGGCGAAACGCTTAAAAGAATCGGCCATTTTGGTCTGCGCCTTCGCGTCCAGAAATGGCTGCCAGGCTTTCGTCACCAGCCATTCCGTCAATGCCAGTTTCGCCATCGCCGTTTGCGTACTATAAACGGCTGTGACGGCGGACACCGCGGATGTCATCGTCGCTTCCGCCTGGGTAAGTAGATCACGTAAGTGAGCGCTCGCTTTACGTGGAACAATGCCCCCAAAGAGCATTAAGGCATGGCGCACTAATCCCATAGCATCCAGCACGTGTTCTTTCGCCGACTCGTCGCCGCGCAGCCAGAGCTCTTCATGGTACTGCCACTGTGACAACGCCAGATCCAGCGAGGCCTCCAGCCCTTGCTCTACCGTGGCTTTCGCGGCAGTCCGCAGAATTGCCGTTGGTGTATTCTCTCGCGGCGCATTCCCCTGCGCCAGGTGATAACCTCGCGCCGCCTTACTCAGACTGCCCTGACGCAAACCGGTTTGCGACAGCAGTTGCTTCGCCAGTTTTAACACGGCGCGCGTATCGCCGCGAAGCAACTCAAGCTCCAGCTCACAAATCGGTTCGGCAAACTCGCCCGCTTTTACGTCGCCGAGATCGAGCGCAATTTCAATCCTGCTGCCGTCAACGTCCAGACACCATTTTTCCCGGTAAAAATCGGTACTGAACAGCGGCTGTACGCTTGATGCCAGGCCGGCGGGCAGGTTGCCATCCGGCCAGACCTCCGCCGGAAGTTGCGTCAGATCCAGCACGGGTTCGCTTAGCGCGACATTGTATTCGGGTCGCTGGTGCAGCCCCCCCGTTACCCGGCCGGCAATTTTCATGGTCATTTCATAGCGCCCATTTTCACCACGAATACGCAGCCCCATATCATGGCGGCGTAGCCAGTTATCAGGCGTTTCGAAGTAGATATTCAGCAACTGGCTGGGCGCATGATGCTCGCCGCCGAGCGTATGAAGATGATTTCGCAGCGCATCTACGGCGTCGTGATTGACGATAAACTTTAATTCGATTTCCTGAGCCATGGCCTTGTACTTATGGGTTATGTCACATCTGGGAAGATTCTTGGCGAACTTACCCGCATTATTTTTGTCAGTAGATAGTATTTTGCGCCAAATTGCCATGCAACGAGCAATTTGACGGGCGTAAAAGTTTGACGTAGCGGCAAAGGCGACACAGATGATTCCGATTGATGTCGACTACTTTGCGTAGCGACACTGATGCCGTTACTATCGTTCCACTTTCTCTGACAATAACGACAGCCTGATGCCAAAATTACGCCTGATTGGACTAACTTTACTTGCGCTTAGCGCCACCGCCGTCTCTCATGCTGAAGAGACGCGTTACGTTTCTGATGAACTGAATACCTGGGTCCGCAGCGGTCCGGGAGATAATTATCGCCTTGTGGGTACCGTCAACGCCGGCGAGGAAGTCACGCTCTTACAGAGCGATGCCAACTATGGTCAAATCAAAGACAGTTCTGGTCGTACTGCCTGGATACCGTTAAAAGAACTGAATACCACGCCAAGCCTGCGTACCCGCGTGCCGGATCTGGAAAATCAGGTCAAAACGTTGACCGATAAACTCAACAATATTGATACCACGTGGAATCAGCGCACCGCCGATATGCAGCAGAAAGTGGCGCAAAGCGACAGCGTCATCAACGGGCTAAAAGAAGAGAACCAGAAGCTGAAAAACGAGCTGATTGTCGCGCAGAAAAAAGTTAGCGCCGCGAATCTGCAGCTGGATGACAAACAGCGCACCATTATTATGCAGTGGTTTATGTATGGCGGCGGCGTATTGGGTATTGGCTTGCTGTTAGGGCTGGTGCTGCCGCATATGATCCCAAGCCGTAAACGCAAAGACCGCTGGATGAACTAAATCGCCTTCTCTGCGGCACTGTCTTATCATTAGAGGATGATCGTTTTTAAAAGGAAAGTGGCGTGAAGATTTATCTGGTCGGTGGTGCGGTTCGGGATGCGTTGTTAGGGCTACCGGTTAAAGATAAAGATTGGGTCGTTGTCGGCGCCACGCCGCAGGAGATGCTTGATGCGGGCTACCAGCAGGTAGGCCGTGATTTTCCTGTGTTTCTCCATCCGCAAACTCACGAAGAATACGCGCTGGCGCGTACCGAGCGTAAATCCGGTTCCGGCTACACGGGCTTCACCTGTTATGCCGCGCCGGACGTTACCCTGGAAGCCGATCTCCAGCGTCGCGATCTGACCATTAATGCTCTGGCGCGCGACGATGACGGCCAGATTATCGACCCTTACCACGGGCGCCGGGATCTGGAGGCGCGTCTACTGCGCCATGTCTCTCCCGCGTTTGGCGAAGATCCCTTGCGCGTATTGCGCGTGGCGCGTTTTGCCGCCCGTTACGCTCATCTGAGTTTCCGTATCGCCGATGAAACACTGTCGCTAATGCGCGACATGACCGCGGCAGGCGAGCTGGAACATCTGACGCCGGAACGGGTATGGAAAGAGACGGAAAATGCGCTTACCACCCGCAATCCGCAGGTTTACTTCCAGGTATTGCGCGACTGCGGCGCCCTGCGCGTCCTGTTTCCGGAAATCGACGCCCTGTTTGGCGTACCCGCGCCGGCAAAGTGGCATCCGGAAATTGATACCGGAGTTCATACGCTGATGACGCTGTCGATGGCCGCTATGCTCAGTCCGCAGCTTGATGTCCGTTTCGCCACGCTTTGTCATGATCTGGGCAAAGGCTTAACGCCGAAAAACCTCTGGCCGCGCCATCATGGCCACGGCCCGGCGGGCGTGAAACTGGTCGAACAGTTATGCCAGCGTTTGCGCGTCCCCAATGACCTGCGTGATTTAGCTAAACTGGTCGCCGAATACCACGATCTGATCCACACCTTTCCGATACTCCAGCCGAAAACGATCGTTAAGCTGTTTGACGCCATTGATGCATGGCGTAAACCGCAGCGCGTCGAGCAGATTGCGCTGACCAGCGAAGCCGATGTCCGTGGACGTACCGGATTTGAAGCGTCGGATTACCCGCAGGGGCGCTGGCTGCGCGAAGCCTGGCAGGTGGCCCAAGCGGTATCGACGAAAGAGGTGGTGGAGGCCGGATTTAAGGGCATTGAGATTCGCGAGGAGCTGACGAAGCGACGAATCGCAGCGGTCGCCAACTGGAAAGAGAAACGCTGCCCGAACCCCGCCAGTTAAACGCCATCCAGCACACTAAATTGCCTGATGGCGCTGCGCTTATCAGACCGACAAAACAGTTAGGCCGGACAAGGCGGTACGCCGCCATCCGGCAGGTCAATCATCAGAAGAAGACAACGTAAACGGCAGCCGCCACCACAAAGCGGTAAATCGCAAACGGAATAAACGAGATACGCTTAATCAGTTGCAGGAAGGTCTTGATGGCGATCAGCGCCACCACAAACGCCGTCACAAAGCCCACTGCGAACATCGGAATATCCGCTGCGGTCAGGAATGACCAACTTTTGTAGAGATCCAGAACCGTTGCGCCCATCATCATCGGCACAGCCAGTAAGAACGAGAACTCAGAGGCGGCGTAACGGCTGACGCCCATCAGCATCCCACCGGAAATGGTCGCTCCGGAACGCGAGAAGCCCGGCCACAGCGCCAGACACTGGAAACAGCCAATCATAAACGCCTGACGATACGTCATATCATCCAGCCCCGGCGCGCGCGGTTCTTTCGGCTTCAGGCACTCGGCGGCAATCAGCAACAGACCGCCTACCACCAGCGCGTACATCACGTTAATCGGGTTAAATAGCGACTTGATCGTGTCATGAAAGACTAACCCCAGCACCACCGCCGGAATCATGCCCAGCAGGATGTGAATCAACGTTAATCGACCTTTACTTTCACCTTCACGCTGTAGCGGGCGGCCGAAGTGAATACCGATGAGACCAAACAACCGCCGCCAGAACATCACCACGACCGCCAGAATAGATCCAAGTTGAATCACCACTTCGAATGTCTTGGCCGTATCGCCTTCAAACCCCAGCAGATGACCCACAATAATCATATGGCCCGTGCTGGATACCGGCAAAAACTCCGTCAATCCTTCGACCACACCCAAAATTGCCGCTATCAGCAGCGAGTGCATATCGCTCATCAATAAACCCCTAAAATGAAAAACACTGCAAAAATGGATCTCGCGTTAAGACCCCATATATAACCGTTTGGTTTAAAAAATATAAAATTATTTATTTTTATTTCAGATTATTGCCACGCTCAATAATTACCCCTACGTTCGCCGCGCGCGCGACGGCGCCAGGCTTGCTCAGTTTGATGCGAACCCACGGAGAATTAAATCGGCTAAGCAGCAGATCCGCCACCTCTTCCGCCACGCGCTCGACCAAAGCAAAACGCCCGCCTTCGACATGATTTATCACCGTGTCGGCGATATCCGCGTAACTTAGACAATCTGCGACATCATCGCTTTTCGCCGACTTACGGTTATCCCACGCCATTTCGATATCGAACACCAGTTTTTGCTCGATAGTCTGTTCCCAGTCGTAAACACCGATAGTGGTGATTACCGAAAGTTGCTCTATAAATACAATATCCATCACGACCTGCCTGCTTTTTGGCTAACCCGGATACCACTTCCGGCGAAATGTGCGTATTATCCACAGAAATAGTAAATAAAACGACACTTTCAATACGGAACAGCTTATGAGTGCAATCGCGCCTGGAATGATCCTCTTCGCGTACCTCTGCGGCTCAATTTCCAGTGCCATTCTGGTTTGCCGCATCGCCGGGCTGCCCGATCCGCGAGAAAGCGGTTCCGGCAACCCGGGCGCGACGAACGTATTACGAATCGGTGGCAAGGGAGCGGCTGTCGCGGTACTTATTTTTGACATCCTTAAAGGCATGTTGCCCGTCTGGGGCGCGTATGCGTTAGGCGTTACCCCTTTCTGGCTGGGGCTTATCGCTATCGCCGCCTGTCTGGGGCATATCTGGCCGGTCTTTTTTGGCTTTAAAGGCGGGAAAGGCGTAGCAACCGCGTTTGGCGCCATTGCGCCTATCGGCTGGGATTTAACCGGCGTTATGGCTGGCACCTGGCTGCTGACGGTCCTGTTAAGCGGTTATTCATCGTTAGGGGCGATTGTCAGCGCCTTGATTGCGCCGTTTTACGTCTGGTGGTTTAAACCGCAGTTCACCTTCCCGGTATCGATGCTGTCATGTCTCATTTTGCTGCGCCATCATGACAACATCCAGCGTCTGTGGCGTCGCCAGGAGACGAAAATCTGGACGAAGCTGAAAAAGAAACGCCAGAAAGATTCGGAGTAGTTTTTTACGCTATGCCGTGCCTGCGCATCGCCGGATAAATAGCTCGGTGATAGGCGTACATATCGAATCCGCCGCGCGTCACCCTTCCACCATTGGCGTGGTTAGGCGCGATTTTCGGCCTGATCTTCCTGGTGCTGCTGATCGTCACCGGGCTGTTGTGGATGCCCGTCGTTTTGCTGTAAACCCGTTGGGGCGGCATGATGTCGCCCCCTTTTTCCGCTTTTACGCCGCCGGCAGCTCGGCCAGCGGCCAGCGCGGACGTACCGTTACGCCAAGATCCGCCGTAACGCCCGCCTTAAACCGCACCATTCCGGCATAGGCGATCATCGCCCCGTTGTCAGTACAAAACTCCGGACGCGCATAGAACACTTCGCCGCGGCGTTTTTGCATCATTTCGGCAAGCTTCGCGCGCAGCGTGCGGTTAGCGCTGACGCCGCCCGCCATGACCAGACGCTTAAAACCGGTGCTTTCCAGCGCGCGCTTGCACTTGATCATCAGCGTATCCACGACCGCATCTTCAAAAGCGCGCGCGATATCAGCGCGAGTTTGTTCGTCGTCGCCATTACTACGAATGGTGTTAGCGGCAAAGGTTTTCAGACCGGAAAAACTAAAATCCAGCCCCGGGCGATCGGTCATCGGGCGCGGAAAGACAAAACGCCCCGCCGTCCCCTGCGACGCCATTTTCGACAGCATCGGGCCGCCAGGATAATCCAGCCCCAACAATTTGGCGGTTTTATCAAACGCTTCACCGGCGGCATCGTCAATCGACTCTCCCAGCAGTTCGTACTGACCGATTCCGGTCACGCTAATGAGCTGCGTATGTCCGCCGGAGACCAGTAGCGCCACAAACGGGAAATCCGGAGGGTTATCTTCCAGCATCGGCGCCAGCAGATGACCTTCCATATGGTGTACAGGAATGGCCGGCACAGTCCAGGCAAATGCCAGTGAACGCCCGACGGTTGCGCCGACCAGCAGCGCGCCGACCAGGCCCGGGCCTGCGGTATAGGCCACCGCGTCGATATCGCTCGCCGTCAAACCGGCTTCTTTTAATGCCGCCTGAATCAGCGGCACGGTTTTACGCACATGATCGCGGGAAGCCAGTTCAGGCACTACGCCGCCGTAGTCAGCATGTAATTTCACCTGACTATACAATTGGTTGGCTAACAGACCTTTTTTGTCGTCGTAAATAGCGATGCCGGTTTCATCGCAGGATGTTTCAATACCCAGTACACGCATGACTTGTTTTACCTCGCTCTAATACCGCGCAGTGTAGGTCGAATGCGGGTGGATGTATACCCTCAGTCCCGACTTCGTGTATACTCCCTCACCTTATAAAAGTCCCGTTCAAAAAAGGCCGCGGTGCTTTACAAAGCAGCAGCAATTGCAGTAAAATTCCGCACCATTTTGAAATAAGCTGGCGTTGATGCCAGCGGCAAACCGAATTAATCAAAGGTGAGAGGCACATGCCGGTAATTAAAGTACGTGAAAACGAGCCGTTCGACGTAGCTCTGCGTCGCTTCAAGCGTTCCTGCGAAAAAGCAGGTGTTCTGGCGGAAGTTCGTCGTCGTGAGTTCTATGAAAAACCGACGACCGAACGTAAGCGCGCTAAAGCTTCTGCAGTGAAACGTCACGCGAAGAAACTGGCTCGCGAAAACGCACGCCGTACTCGTCTGTACTAATCTTTTGAGAGCGGGCTGCTCTCAATTCAGATCGAGTTGTAGTTGTAAGGCCGTGCTTCCGAAAGGAATGCGCGGCTTGTTTTCGTTTATGCATTAGCATATACACAAAATCATTCATGCTGCGTCCAGGCGGCAAGAGAGCAAGTCCCCGGCGCTTACGCAAGTCAGCGACAGGGATGAGCGAACGTAGCCAACACTACGGCAGCCTGAAGAATGACGTGTATAAAAGGGGCATATGGCTGGACGAATCCCACGCGTATTCATTAATGACCTGCTGGCGAGAACCGATATCGTCGATCTGATCGACGTGCGCGTAAAACTCAAGAAACAGGGCAAGAACTATCACGCGTGTTGTCCATTCCATAATGAGAAAACCCCTTCTTTCACCGTAAACGGTGAAAAACAGTTTTATCACTGCTTTGGATGCGGCGCGCATGGCAATGCGATCGACTTTTTGATGAATTACGACAAGCTCGAATTTGTCGAAACCGTCGAAGAATTAGCGGCCATGCATAACCTGGAAATTCCCTATGAAGCAGGCACCGGGCTTAGCCAGATAGAGCGCCATCAACGGCAAAACCTCTATCAGTTGATGAATGGTCTGAATGACTTTTATCAGCAGTCGCTTACCCATCCTGCGGCAAAACCTGCGCGTGACTATCTGCAAAAGCGCGGTCTGAGCGCCGAAATTATTCAGCGTTTCGCCATTGGCTTCGCGCCGCCTGGTTGGGATAACGCGTTAAAGCGCTTCGGTAATAACAGCGATAACAAGGCATTGTTGCTGGATGCCGGAATGCTGGTCAATAACGAGCAGGGCAGCACTTACGATCGTTTCCGTAATCGGGTCATGTTCCCTATTCGGGACAAACGCGGCAGGGTGATTGGTTTTGGCGGTCGAGTTCTGGGGAACGACACGCCGAAATACCTTAACTCTCCGGAAACGGACATTTTCCATAAAGGCCGCCAGCTATATGGTCTTTATGAGGCTCAGCAATATAGTGCTGAACCGCAACGCTTGCTTGTGGTCGAAGGTTATATGGATGTCGTCGCACTAGCGCAATACGACATTAACTATGCGGTTGCTTCGCTGGGTACCTCAACCACGGCAGACCATATGCATATGTTATTCCGGGCGACGAACAACGTAATTTGCTGTTACGACGGCGACCGGGCTGGCCGTGATGCCGCCTGGAGAGCGCTGGAAACAGCAATGCCTTATATGACCGACGGTCGGCAGGTACGCTTTATGTTTTTACCTGACGGCGAAGACCCGGATACGCTGGTGCGTAAAGAAGGCAAGGCGGCTTTTGAAGCGCGGATGGAGCAGGCGCAGCCGCTCTCTACGTTTCTGTTTAATAGCCTCCTGCCGCAGGTGGATTTAAGCTCGCCGGATGGCAGCACGCAGTTAGCCGCGCTGGCGCTGCCGCTCATTAATCAGGTGCCTGGCGACGCGCACCGTATTCAGCTGCGCCAGACGTTGGGGCTGAAGTTAGGCATTTTCGATGATAGTCAGCTTGATCGTTTAGTGCCAAAACAGGCGGAAAGCGGCGTTTCCCGCCCGGCTCCACAGCTAAAACGCACGACCATGCGTATACTGATAGGATTACTGGTGCAAAATCCGGATCTCGCGCCGTTAGTGCCGCCCTTAGACGCGCTGGATCAGAATAAGCTGCCTGGACTTGGCTTATTTAAAGAATTGGTCAAAACTTGTTTGGCTCAGCCAGGTCTTACTACCGGACAACTTCTGGAACTCTACCGTGGCACAAATGATGCTGCGACCCTTGAAAAATTATCGATGTGGGACGATATAGCAGATAAGGCGATTGCCGAAAAGACCTTTACCGACTCACTCAACCATATGTTTGATTCGCTGCTGCAACTGCGACAAGAAGAGCTGATCGCTCGCGATCGCACTCACGGTTTAAGCAGCGAAGAACGCCGAGAGCTCTGGACGTTAAACCAGGAGCTGGCCAGAAAATGAATTTAACGGCTTAAATGCCGCATATCGATCGGGAAGCCCCCGACAGCCGCAGTGAGAGGCAGCGGCCAAAATATAAGTATGCCCTCGCTTTAAATGTCGACAGCTATACCGTCGACACCAATCAAACGAATAAGTGTGGATACCGTCTTATGGAGCAAAACCCGCAGTCACAGCTGAAACTTCTTGTCACCCGTGGTAAGGAGCAAGGCTATCTGACCTATGCTGAGGTCAATGACCATCTGCCGGAAGATATCGTCGATTCAGATCAAATTGAAGATATCATCCAAATGATCAACGACATGGGTATTCAGGTAATGGAAGAAGCGCCTGATGCCGATGATCTGCTGCTGGCTGAAAATACCACCAGCACCGATGAAGATGCGGAAGAAGCTGCTGCACAAGTTCTGTCCAGTGTTGAGTCTGAAATCGGTCGTACGACTGACCCGGTACGCATGTATATGCGTGAAATGGGCACTGTTGAACTGTTGACCCGGGAAGGCGAAATCGACATCGCTAAACGTATCGAAGACGGGATCAACCAGGTTCAATGCTCCGTTGCCGAATACCCGGAAGCCATTACCTATCTGCTGGAACAGTACGATCGCGTTGAGGCTGAAGAGGCTCGTTTGTCCGATCTTATCACCGGCTTTGTCGATCCGAACGCGGAAGAAGAGATGGCGCCGACCGCAACTCACGTCGGTTCTGAACTCTCCCAGGAAGACCTGGATGATGACGAAGACGAAGATGAAGAAGACGGCGACGATGACGCCGCCGATGACGACAACAGCATTGACCCTGAACTGGCACGCGAAAAATTCGCTGAGCTGCGCGCGCAATACGTCGTTACGCGCGACACCATCAAAGCGAAAGGCCGCAGCCATGCTGCCGCGCAGGAAGAGATTCTGAAGCTGTCTGAAGTGTTCAAACAGTTCCGTCTGGTACCGAAGCAATTCGACTATCTGGTCAACAGTATGCGCGTGATGATGGATCGCGTGCGTACTCAGGAACGTCTGATCATGAAGCTCTGCGTCGAGCAGTGCAAAATGCCGAAGAAGAACTTTATCACGCTGTTTACCGGTAACGAAACCAGCGAAACCTGGTTCAACGCCGCTATCGCGATGAACAAACCGTGGTCGGAAAAACTGCACGATGTCGCGGAAGAAGTGCAACGCTGCCTACAAAAACTGCGGCAGATTGAAGAAGAGACCGGTCTGACCATCGAACAGGTGAAAGACATCAACCGTCGCATGTCCATCGGGGAAGCGAAAGCCCGCCGTGCGAAGAAAGAGATGGTTGAAGCGAACTTACGTCTGGTTATTTCTATCGCTAAGAAATACACCAACCGTGGCTTGCAGTTCCTTGACCTGATTCAGGAAGGCAACATCGGTCTGATGAAAGCGGTTGATAAATTTGAATACCGTCGTGGTTACAAGTTCTCCACCTACGCAACCTGGTGGATCCGTCAGGCGATCACCCGTTCTATCGCCGATCAGGCGCGCACCATCCGTATTCCGGTGCATATGATTGAGACCATCAACAAACTCAACCGTATCTCCCGCCAGATGCTGCAAGAGATGGGCCGCGAGCCAACGCCGGAAGAGCTGGCCGAGCGCATGCTGATGCCGGAAGATAAGATCCGCAAAGTGCTGAAGATTGCCAAAGAGCCTATCTCCATGGAAACGCCGATCGGCGACGATGAAGATTCGCATCTGGGTGATTTCATCGAGGATACCACCCTCGAGCTGCCGCTGGACTCTGCCACTACCGAGAGCCTGCGTGCCGCCACTCACGACGTTTTGGCTGGCCTGACCGCTCGTGAAGCGAAAGTGCTGCGTATGCGTTTCGGTATCGATATGAACACCGACCACACGCTGGAAGAAGTGGGTAAACAGTTCGATGTTACCCGCGAACGTATCCGTCAGATCGAAGCGAAGGCGCTGCGTAAACTGCGCCACCCGAGCCGTTCTGAAGTGCTGCGCAGCTTCCTCGACGATTAATTCGCCGCATACGTATAAACGCCGCCGCAAGGCGGCGTTTTTTTATCAGGTCATGCGCGAGCGCCCTATTTGGCCTGCAGAATCTCTACACAGCGCGAGTATTCGCGCCCTCATTCCCCATTGCTATAGCCCACGCATAATGAGCGCTTGATCCAGTTCGCGATAGGCCTCGACCAGTTTTTCCGTTTTAATTCGGTTTAAGCCGCTGGGATTCGGCAACACCCACACCATCGTCGCGCCAATGGCGATCTTTTGTTTACCCCAGGCGATACCGCGCTGGCTGAATCCCTGTTCAAAAGCCTGTTTACCAAGCACCGCCAGCGCTGCGGGCTGGTAGTCCTCTATTTTTTCAATCAGGTTGCGTCCGCCGCTACGTAATTCATGCAACTTCACCTCAGTCGCTTGTACTGTCGGTCGGTCGACGAGTTTCGTTACCCCGCAGCGAAAATCCAGTAATTTTTCCGCCTCTTCCGGTTTCAACTGTCGATCGGTGAAACCGGCCAAATGAATAACTTTCCAAAAACGATTCGCGGGATGCGCAAACGGAAAGCCGGTATTCGCCGAGGAGAGTCCCGGATTGATGCCGCAAAAAACCACCCGTAGCCCTGGCGCCAGTATGTCCTTAACCATTATTACTCCTGAGCAATACAACGTACTTTAAGTATAACGGGTTGAAAACACATTGTTTATAAAAACAGCACCCGCACGGTTACGGCTGGATTACAGCGTAAAGTTACATTATAATCCACCGCCACGGCCCTTTAGCTCAGTGGTTAGAGCAGGCGACTCATAATCGCTTGGTCGCTGGTTCAAGTCCAGCAGGGGCCACCAAATTTTAGCTTTAAAATCATACAATTAAGCCACTCTAAAGAGTGGCTTTTTTGTTTCTGACAGAGCTCGCCCCATACCGCTATTTACGATGCCAATAGGCTGCCGCACGTACCAGGTGTGGATCAAACTCCTTTTCAAAGCACTGACTTAAACGTTTTACCGTTTTGCCTTCGCCAGTAATCCAGATGAAATAGTCCGATTCTGGTATTGTCAGCTGCGACAGGCGCGTTTGCATTACCTGTTCATTGCCGCCAACAACATATTCCACAGTAATATCCGTCAAATGGGCGAGATAATCGCGATATGCGGCATCCTGAATGCTCACCAGCGCGGTTACCGCAGGGCGCGCAGGCAGACGACTAAGCGATTCCAGACGACGACGCAGCGCAGGCATACCGGACTCATCGCAGACATAAACCTGACAGGCATAATCTTCCGGCACCACCAGCGAACCGCGCGGCCCGCCAATCGTCAGTGTATCGCCTTCACGGGCTTCCATTGCCCAACGGCTGGCTACGCCGCCATCGTGGATAAAGAAATCCAGCGCCAGCTCGCGACGCGCCTCGTCATACAGCGGCGTGTAATCCCTGGAGACCGGACGAACGCCCTCCCCCCAGATAATGCCTTCCTCAGTGACTGTCGGGGGCGTAAAGCGACAGCCTGGCTCAGGGAAAAAAACTTTCGTGTGATCGTCAAAGCCCAGGGAGGTAAAGCCGTCCAGCGCCTCGCCGCCAAGTACGATCCGCTGAAATCCTGCGCTAATACGTTCTACCCGCAGAACGGTCAGCTCGCGAAAACGCAGTTCATTACGAACACGCTGTGGGTAGCGTACGGATGATGTCGTCATTTTTTGCCTTCGTGAAGTAATACGATATATCTAAATTAAATTTTTAAATGATAATGATTGTTAATCAGTAAAAATGCAACTGTTTTTTGATAGTGTTCTGGCAACGAGTCGCTAACTATAACCTTAGAATAAAACGTTATAAATTAATAGATTATAGCAACAATCGCTTTTACCCTTGCTAAAACCCATCATTTAGATATAAATTAGATATATCTAAATAAGCAGGAGGCAATGATGCAAAATCAACATGAAGGGTGTTGCAAAAACCGGGATCATAAGCACGATGGTTGCTGCAAAGATCGCGAACATCAGCATGAAGGCTGCCATAGCGCGCATCAGCATGAGAACGCCAGTTGCGGCGGCGAACACCGTCACGGACACGGCTGTGGTCGTCATGGACAGGGCGGTGGTCGACGCCAGCGATTTTTTGGCCACGGGGAACTTCGGCTGGTCATTCTTGATATCCTGACCCGGGACGCCAGCCACGGCTATGAACTGATTAAAGCGATAGAAAACCTAACGGGGGGCGGCTATACGCCAAGCGCTGGCGTGATCTACCCTACGCTGGATTTTTTACAGGATCAGCAATTTATCACGATTAGCGACGAAGAAGGCGGGCGGAAAAAAATCGCGATTACCGCGAACGGCGCGCAATGGCTTGATGAAAATCGCGAACACCTGACGCATATTCAGGCGCGGCTAAAAGCCCGTTGTGTGGGCATGGAGTTACGTAAAAATCCGCAGATGAAGCGGGCGCTGGATAACTTCAAGGCCGTGCTGGATCTGCGGATAAACCACAGCGATATCAACGACGCGCAAATCAAACGCATTATCGGCGTGATTGATCGCGCGGCGCTGGAAATCGCCGAACTGGATTAAGCGGGCTGCGTGTCCTCTTCGCGGACGCGGAACACGTTAACCAGCTCTTTTAAATGTAACGCCTGTTCGTTCAGCGACGCTGCGGCGGCAACAGACTCTTCCACAAGGCAGGAGTTTTGTTGCGTGGCGGCGTCAATCAGGCCAATCGCGCTGTTAATCTGCGAAATACCGTCAGTTTGCTCGCGGCTGGCCTGCCCAATCTCACGTAATATCACATCCATCTCTTCGACGTTATCCACCATGCCATTAATCAGGGCGCTGGCTTTCTCCACCAGGTGCATCCCTTCCTGAGTCTGACTGGTTGAATCTTCAATCAAATTACGGATTTCACTGGCTGACGAGGCGCTCTTTTGCGCCAACTGGCGAACCTCTCCGGCGACAACGGCAAAACCACGTCCATGTTCGCCCGCGCGCGCCGCTTCAACCGCCGCGTTCAGCGCCAGAATATTGGTCTGAAAGGCAATGGAATCAATGATATTGATGATATCCGACATACGATTTGCCGTATCGTTAATGACGCGCATTTTCTGCGTCACTTGATTCATCATCTCCCCATTGTTTTTCACCACGCTGGCGGCGCCGGCAGAGAGTTTGGTCGCTTCACTGGTATGGTCAGCCGTATTTTTAACCGTGGCGGTAATCTGTTCCATCGACGCCGCCGTTTCTTCAACCGAGCTGGCCTGCTCTTCCGTACGCGCCGCCAAATCCTGGTTACCGGCGACAATTTGCGCCGCCGCCGTGGAGATACTCTCCGAACCGTTTTGCACTTCCTGTACGATATCCAGCAGACGCGTTTTCATCGCCATTAACGCTTGCAGTAGTACGCCTGTTTCATCTTTATAGTCGGTGGTGATATGACGAGTCAGATCGCCATCGGCAATCGCCTCGGCAAAGCGTACTGCGTCATCAAGCGGCCGGGTAATAGAACGCACAATATACCATCCCATTACGCCTCCGGCGGCGATGCTTATCAGCGCCAAAGTGATTAACAGCGTCCGATTATTTTTAAAATCCTCTTTGACCTGCACGCTCGCTTCATGCATCTGCGCGTCCTGAACAGCGATAAGTTCCTGGACTTTGTCCTTATAGACCTTTTGCACCTGCACCGTTCTGGTCATCATCTCCTGAATGGCCGCCTGACGATTATTGCTTTGAATATCTTTCAAAATACGGAATCTGGACTCCAGATATTGCTGGCGCGCTTCACGGATCTCATTAATGATTTTCTGTGAATCCGCATCGTGACTATTTTCCCTGGAAAGCTCATCCAGTAACGCCGAAATGCGCTGGCTTATCTCACTGAGTTCTTTCTGCGAGCTCTGGCTCCAGCGCCCCTCTTCATCCAGTAACATGAGCTGCTGCGCGATGATGAAATCATTAAAATTATCGATTAACAGATTGGCTTTTACCGTGGTGGGATAATCATTGGTAATAATGTCCTGCATACCCGTATTAGCCCGATCAAGGCTAAACAAAGACAGAGCGGAACTCACCACCATGAGAACAATGAATAAGCCAAAGGCCATAAATAATTTTGAACGTATTTTAATGTTATGCAAAAACATATTTTCTCCCTGGGATTGCATATCCTCATACAGGAAGATTTATCGGCAATAATGTTACTAACTTTATGATATTGATCGCTTTTTTATTTCGGAACATTATTAGTAAGTAATTTTTATTGTTCACAGAAAGATGAACCAATAGTGACATAAATTGGCACCAATAATGAAAGAAATACGCTAAAAGGTTAACCATTTCTTATTTATTAACTGAGCTTATACCTATTAATAGGTAGGAAGAAAGAAGGAATAAATATCACATTATTTTTAACATCACAGGCCACTGATACTCTCTGTGATGGCAGGCACCGCCTTCTATCAGAGCGCATCCGCCCGGTAAGCTTGTTGCTACCGGGCGGATGTCATTACCGTTGCTACCTACAAATAAACTTAATGCAGTACCGTGACCGCATCCTCCAGCCGGCTGGCACGGTGTTTTACCATTGCGGAGACTTGTGCGCTCTCTTCCACCAGCGCCGCATTTTTCTGGGTTATGCGGTTCAACTCGTCCACGGCGCGAGTCAGGCTGGAAAGCCCATCTGTCTGTTCCTGCGTCGACTGACTGATACGTGCGATAAGCAGGGTGACATTTTGCACCTGGGCTACAATGTCATCCATGGTACGGCCTGCGGCGTGAACCTGCTCGGAGCCTGACTGCACCTTTGTTGCGCTGGCGTCAATTAATTTACGAATATCGTTCGCCGCGTTAGCGCTGCGGCTGGCAAGATGGCGTACCTCGCCAGCAACCACGGCAAACCCTTTCCCCTGCTCGCCCGCTCTCGCCGCTTCTACCGCCGCATTCAGCGCCAGGATATTCGTCTGAAAAGCGATATCGTTAATTAGCGTGGTGATCGTCCCGATACGTTGCGTACTGTGAGCGATATCATCCATCGTTTTAATCACCGTATCCATCGCCTCACCTCCCTGAGTCGCCGCGCTACTGGCCGCCATGGAAAGCTTATCCGCAGCGGAAGCCGTCTCGGAATTGAGCTTCACGGACTCCGCCATCTGGTTCATGGTCGTTACCGTTTCCTGAACATTCTCCACGGTCTGACGGGTGTGTTCGTTCAGATCATTGTTACCCTTCGCCAGCCTTTCACTGCCGTTTCTGACGCTGGAAACCTGACTTGATACGTCATTGATCAGCCAGCGGCACATCAAGCCAAGCTGCCCTACGGCCCTCAGCGTCAGCCCCAACTCATCGCTACGATTAAGATGTTGTACGCTGTTGCGTTCGCCGGTCGCCACTTTCAGCGCCTGCGTCGCCACATTTTCAATGGGACGCACAATTTGCCATTCAAATAGCGCCGTACCTGCCAGCATCGCCAACGCGCCCAACAGCAACGCCTGCCATGACGCATCCGTACCGAACAGAGCCAACGCCAGCATTACGGCCATTAGCCCCATAATGCTACGCACTCGCCAGCGAACAGGCATAGCGGGCAGTTTGCCCAGCAAACCCTGACGAACCACCAGGCCTTTATGAATACGTTTATTACACCGCCCTTCATTTAGCGCCTGATATAAAGGCTCAACGGCGGCAATCTCATCATCCGTGGCGCGGGTACGGATCGACATATATCCCGTCACACGCCCTTCACGTATCATCGGTACCGCGTTGGCCCGCACCCAGTAATGGTCGCCGTTTTTACGCCGGTTTTTCACAATGCCGCTCCACGGTTCGCCCTGTTTTAGGGTGTACCACATATCTGCGAAGGCAGCTTTCGGCATATCCGGATGACGCACCAGATTATGTGGCTGCGCCAGTAACTCGTTTAACTGATAGCCGCTCACCTGGACAAAAGTGTCATTGGCGTGAGTGATATAGCTTTCCAGGTCGGTCGTAGACATCAGAGTGGTATCATCATCCAGCGGGGTATTTAGCTGGCTGACGTAGGGATGAGAAGACATGATAGCGTCCTGTGCAGGTTATCTGGATGTTAATTTTTCGCTCAGATGTTATTTCGGCGCTAATCTATTTATCTTTAGTTGTTAAAATTGCTCTGGATCGCAATTTGCGATTAATCCTTAATATTTGTACGATTTTCACCTCATCCTGCGCCTTATTTTCATTATGAAATTGTTTAGCATGGACAACCTTTTTCTTTAAAATCTGCCCTGGCTCACCTTTTTCTCACGCCGCCGTTAACGCAACACACCGTAAACCATAAAACAAGATCTGCTCAAAATGCATCCAATTGTTAACACATAACATTAAATGTTGTGTAAATGTGATTATTCCTGGTGTTTATCCCGATTTTCACTATGGGCTTAGACCCCCGCTAATCCCTGCAATACTTAATTCAGTATCATGTGATACACGGCCCTCTGGAGCTC
This sequence comes from Salmonella sp. JXY0409-18, assembly GCF_020268625.1. Lineage (NCBI taxonomy): Bacteria > Pseudomonadati > Pseudomonadota > Gammaproteobacteria > Enterobacterales > Enterobacteriaceae > Salmonella > Salmonella sp. JXY0409-18. Next base: position 633,143 of record NZ_CP084216.1, on the reverse strand, counting down.
ATTTTGAACAGGTTACCTTCCAGCGCATCGGCTTTGGCCTGTAGCGCGCACGCACTGAATCTCATCGAGAAGCGAACGCTAAACCATGAGGAAATGAAAGCACTAAACCGAGAGGTCATTGACTACTTTAAAGAGCATGTAAATCCAGGATTTCTGGAATACCGGAAATCTGTTACCGCCGGCGGGGATTACGGAGCCGTAGAGTGGCAAGCGGGCAGTTTGAATACGCTTGTCGACACCCAGGGGCAAGAGTTTATCGACTGTCTTGGGGGGTTTGGCATCTTTAACGTGGGGCACCGTAATCCTGTTGTGGTATCCGCCGTCCAGAATCAACTCGCAAAACAACCTCTCCACAGCCAGGAGTTACTTGACCCCTTGCGGGCGATGCTGGCAAAAACGCTGGCGGCGCTGACACCGGGGAAACTCAAGTACAGCTTTTTCTGTAACAGCGGCACCGAATCCGTCGAAGCGGCGTTAAAACTGGCAAAAGCGTATCAGTCGCCGCGCGGCAAGTTTACCTTTATCGCCACCAGCGGCGCATTTCATGGCAAATCATTGGGCGCGCTCTCCGCCACGGCCAAATCCACCTTCCGCAGACCCTTTATGCCTTTACTGCCGGGCTTCCGCCATGTGCCGTTTGGCAATATCGACGCGATGAGCATGGCATTTAGCGAAGGCAAAAAAACGGGCGACGAGATAGCAGCCGTGATTCTGGAGCCTATTCAGGGTGAAGGCGGCGTGATCCTGCCGCCGCAGGGATACCTGACAGAGGTACGTAAGCTCTGTGACGAATTCGGCGCGCTGATGATTCTGGATGAAGTACAAACCGGCATGGGGCGTACCGGCAAGATGTTTGCCTGTGAGCACGAAAATGTGCAGCCTGATATTCTGTGTCTGGCGAAAGCCCTGGGCGGCGGCGTGATGCCGATTGGCGCCACCATCGCGACTGAAGAGGTGTTTTCGGTTCTGTTCGACAACCCCTTCCTGCATACCACCACTTTTGGCGGTAATCCGCTGGCTTGTGCTGCCGCGCTGGCGACCATTAACGTCCTGCTGGAGCAAAACCTCCCGGCCCAGGCGGAACAAAAAGGCGATACGCTACTGGATGGTTTTCGACAACTTGCGCGTGAATATCCCAATCTGGTACACGATGCGCGCGGCAAAGGTATGTTGATGGCCATTGAATTTGTCGATAACGAAACGGGCTACCGTTTTGCCAGTGAGATGTTCCGTCAACGCGTGCTGGTCGCTGGTACGCTGAATAATGCGAAAACAATTCGTATCGAGCCACCGCTCACGCTAACCATTGAACTGTGCGAACAGGTATTGAAATCAGCGCGTAATGCGCTGGCGGCGATGCAGGTGAGCGTTGAAGAGGTTTAAAAACGATGCCGGATGGCGCTATGCTTATCCGGCCTGTTTTCCCCGGGTCGCGGCCTCTTTTTTGAATCTCATCACAATCACCACATTCCCCTTTTCCCTTTTACCTCGCGACGGCTACAGTAGTAACTCATCCGACCACATAACAATAATTTTACATACTGGATACGCTTATGAGCTACCCGTCGCTGTTCGCCCCGCTCGATCTGGGCTTTACTACTCTCAGAAACCGCGTGCTGATGGGATCGATGCACACGGGTCTGGAAGAACATCCTGATGGCGCCGAGCGCCTGGCGGCATTTTATGCCGAGCGCGCGCGACACGGCGTAGCGTTAATCGTCACCGGCGGTATTGCGCCCGTTCCCTCCGGGGTCGTGATGACCGGCGGCGCGATGCTGAACGATGCCAGCCAATTAACGCCTCACCGCGTGGTGACCGATGCCGTACATGCGCAAGGCGGTAAAATCGCGCTGCAAATTCTGCACACTGGACGTTACAGCTATCAACCGCACCTGGTCGCGCCGTCGGCAATTCAGGCGCCAATCAACCGCTTTATGCCGCATGAACTGACGCATGATGAAATCTTGCAGTTAATCGACGACTTCGCGCATTGCGCGCAACTGGCGCGGGAAGCAGGCTACGACGGCGTAGAGGTGATGGGATCAGAGGGCTATCTGATTAATGAATTTCTCACCCGGCGAACTAACCATCGCGATGACGAATGGGGCGGCGACTATACCAGCCGTATGCGCTTCGCGGTTGAGGTAGTACGCGCGGTACGCCAGCGGGTAGGGAACGACTTTATTATTATCTATCGCCTGTCGATGCTCGATCTGGTGGAAAATGGCGGCACGTTCGACGAAACGGTACAACTGGCGCAAGCCATTGAAGCCGCAGGCGCAAGCCTAATTAATACCGGCATTGGCTGGCATGAGGCGCGAATCCCGACCATCGCCACGCCAGTACCGCGTGGCGCCTTTAGCTGGGTGACGCGGAAACTCAAAGGTCATGTGTCGGTTCCGCTGATCGCGACCAATCGCATTAACGATCCGCAGGTCGCTGAGACGATCCTGACGCGCGGCGATGCCGATATGGTGTCGATGGCGCGTCCCTTCCTTGCCGATGCCGAATTCCTGACTAAAGCGCAATCCGGACGCGCAGATGAGATCAACACCTGTATCGGCTGTAATCAGGCCTGTCTGGATCGGATCTTCATCGGCAAAGTGACCTCCTGTCTGGTGAACCCACGCGCCTGTCACGAAACCCACATGCCGATAACGCCGGCCATACGCAAAAAGAATCTGGCCGTTGTCGGCGCAGGCCCGGCGGGGCTGGCTTTCGCGATTAACGCCGCGTCGCGCGGCCATCATGTCACGCTGTTTGACGCCCAGAGTGAAATTGGCGGTCAGTTCACTATCGCCAGGCAGATCCCGGGTAAAGAGGAGTTTTACGAAACGCTGCGCTACTACCGTCGAATGATCGATATTACTGGCGTTACGCTGAAACTGAACCAACAGGTGAACGCAGAGGATCTTCAGCCGTTTGACGAAGCGATCCTCGCCTGCGGAATAGTACCGCGCCGCCCGCCGATAGACGGTATCGATCATCCAAAAGCATTGACCTACCTGGAGGTATTGCGCGATAAAGCGCCGGTTGGTAAACGAGTGGCGATCATCGGCTGCGGCGGGATCGGTTTTGACACGGCCATGTATCTGAGCCAGCACGGCGAATCCACCAGCCAAAATATTGCTGAATTTTGTACGGAATGGGGAATTGATACCAGCCTGCAACAGTCAGGCGGTCTGCGCCCGGAAGGCCCGCGCCTGGCACGTAGTCCACGGCAAATCGTCATGCTGCAACGCAAAGCCAGCAAGCCGGGCGAAGGGTTAGGTAAAACCACCGGCTGGATCCATCGCGCGACGTTACTGGCGCGCGGCGTGAAGATGATCCCGGCAGTCAGTTACCAGAAGATCGACGACGACGGATTACATCTCTTGATCGGCGGCGAACCGCAGTTGCTGGAAGTGGATCATGTGGTGATCTGCGCCGGACAGGAGCCTCGCCGCGAGCTGGCGGACCCGTTACGCGCCGCAGGTAAAACGGTACATCTTATCGGCGGATGCGATGTCGCGATGGAGCTGGATGCCCGACGGGCGATTGCCCAGGGCACCCGACTGGCGCTGGAGATTTAACGACTTTACCTGATGGCGCTGCGCTTATCGGGCTTACACCGTCATACCGGTTTTATAGGCCGGTATGACGCTTGAGCGCCTTATCGACGGCGCCCCTGCTTCACCGCTTTCAAAATAACAAATTTATTGTTGGTTGCTATCGTCGCGCAATTACCGAAAATCTTCTTCAGCTTGTGGAAATAGTCCAGATGGCGGTTCGCCACAATATACAGTTCGCCGTTGATTTTCAGGCAACGGCGGGCGTGATGGAACATCTCCCAGGCGATATTATCCGTCAGCGCATGTTTCTGGTGGAACGGCGGGTTGCAGAACACAGCGTTAAAACGGAACGGCTCCACGCCGGAGAGCGCATTGTTGATCATAAATTCGCAGCGTTCGAACGCTTCCGGCAGGTTCGTTTCTACATTCAAACGGCTGGAATCTACCGCCATCGGCGATTCATCGACAAATACCACGTTCGCCTGCGGATTTTTCGCCAGTAAGCTCAGGCCAATCACCCCATTGCCGCAGCCGAGATCGACAATCTCCCCGTCGAGGTTTTCCGGCAAATGCTGCATAAAGAAGCGCGCGCCGATATCCAATCCGGTACGAGAAAACACATTCGCGTGGTTGTGAATCGTCCAGCCTGTATCTTCCAGTTTCCAGCTTAGCGTTTGCGGCGCGTCGGCCAGTTGCGGATGACTGAAGGTACAGTTAATCAGGCGCGCTTTCTTCCACGCCAGCGTCGTCGTGGTTGGGCCCAGCACTTTTTCAAACAGTTCCAGCGTAGAGGTATGAATATCACGCGCTTTCGCGCCGGCGATAATACGCGTTTGCGCCGTAACGACCTTACGCAAAGCGCGTAACTGCTGTTCCAGCAACGCCAGTGTTTTCGGTACCTTAATCAATACCACGCCCGGCGCCTGCGGGTAGTCAGCGGTACTGTCGAGAAACGTTACGCTGGACTCCGCGATGCCGTTATGGCGTAAATTCTCTCGCGTACCCAGTTCGCTTAAATACGAATCGCCAATACTGTATGGCGAATGCTCCGCCAGCGCACAGCTTAGCGCGCCAAACGTATCATTCAGGATCAGCACCGGGCCGCGAATTTCCGTCTCATCCAACTGTTGCAGCAGATACTCATCGGCCGCCTCCCACGCCAGAAGCGGGTTAACATCATCCGTTTGCGGAAAACGTTTCAGCGTCAGTGAACGGAAACCGTCGTCTACGTGGCTCATTAGGCCTCCTGAATGGTAAAATTGCGGCGTTATCCCTGAAAAGGGTGCGTGAGTATACACTTTTTATCAGCAACATGGAGCTTTGATGACCTCACTAACTTACCTTCAGGGGTATCCGGAACATCTCCTTGCCCAGGTGCGTACCTTAATCGCCGAGCAGCGCCTGGGAGCGGTGCTGGAAAAACGTTATCCCGGCGCGCATGATTACGCCACTGACAAAGCGCTATATCACTATACTCAGGAACTGAAAAGTCAGTTTCTGCGCAATGCGCCGCCCATCAATAAAGTGATGTATGACAGCAAGATCCATGTGCTGAAAAATGCGCTGGGACTGCATACCGCTGTCTCGCGCGTTCAGGGCGGCAAGCTCAAGGCAAAGGCGGAGATCCGCGTCGCCACCGTGTTTCGCAACGCCCCGGAGCCATTCTTACGAATGATTGTGGTTCACGAACTGGCGCACCTGAAAGAGAAAGATCATAACAAAGCGTTTTATCAGCTCTGCTGCCATATGGAGCCGCAGTACCATCAACTGGAGTTTGATACGCGCCTGTGGCTGACGCATCAGGCGCTGTCGGCACAATAAATTCTGAAAATGCCCCTTCCCCCGTATCTTTTTAACGGCGTGGGCATAAAATCGACGCGTTCACATTTCGCTCATTGCCTGCCGCCACGTCAAGGATAACGATCTGTAGAGGGTATTTTTTATCCACCGCCAACGGAACCGCGCAACGACCATGCTCTCACAATGTGCCCGTTTTATCCGCCGCCTCTGTTTTACACCCCGGGCGTTAACAGTGGCGTGTTTTCTGCTTGTCGCAGCAGGCGTCGCGCTTTTCTATTCCAACTGGCTTATCGTCAACGCCTCGCAGCATCTGACATGGAATGACATTCAGACCGTTCCCGCCCGCAACGTCGGGCTGGTGTTAGGCGCTAAACCCGGCAATCGGTATTTTACCCGGCGGATTAATACTGCCGCCGCGTTGTATCACGCCGGTAAAGTGAAGTGGCTGTTAGTCAGCGGCGATAATGGCAAAAAAGAGTACGATGAACCTTCGGCGATGCAGCAGGCGCTGATAGCGAAAGGTGTGCCGGAAGCGGCCATTTTTTGTGATTATGCCGGATTCTCCACGCTGGACTCCGTAGTTCGCGCCCGGAAAGTGTTTGGCGAAAGCCGCATTACGATTATCTCGCAAGCATTCCATAATCAACGGGCGATCTGGCTGGCGCAACAATATGGCATTGACGCTATCGGCGTTAACGCGCCGGATCTGAATAAAAGGCACGGAACCTACACACGACTTCGGGAAAAGCTGGCGCGGGTTAGCGCAGTGCTGGATGCCAAAATTTTGCATCGTCAGCCTAAATATCTGGGCGCTGGCGTCACTATTGGGGCTGTTAGCGCACACGGGTGCCCTTCTCGCCAGTAAAATGCCAGAGTGCGTCGCAGCGCACTGGCAAGGGCGGAAAGGCGTGCTACATTGACGAAAATCCCTTTCTGGAGTCCGCTGACGTTTATGATACGTTTCGCTGTAATTGGGACTAACTGGATCACGCGCCAGTTTGTCGACGCCGCCCATGAAACCGGCAAATTCAGGCTCGCCGCCGTTTACTCCCGTAGTCTTGAACAGGCGCAGTCTTTCGCAAATGATTATCCCGTCGAGCATCTGTTTACCTCGCTGGAAGCGATGGCGCAAAGCGACGCGATTGAGGCGGTTTATATCGCCAGCCCGAACTCCCTGCATTTCTCCCAGACACAGCGCTTTTTGCAGCATAAAAAACATGTCATGTGCGAAAAGCCGCTGGCTTCTAACCTGGCGGAGGTTGATGCCGCTATCGCCTGCGCGCGCGATAACCAGCGGGTACTGTTTGAAGCCTTTAAAACCGCCTGCCTGCCCAATTTCCTGCTGCTGCGGGAATCGTTGCCGAAAATCGGCAGAATGCATAAAGCATTCCTAAATTACTGCCAGTACTCTTCACGTTATCAGCGCTATCTGAACGGTGAAAATCCGAATACGTTTAATCCGGCCTTCTCCAATGGTTCGATTATGGATATCGGGTATTACTGTCTGGCGTCGGCGATCGCGCTATGGGGCGAGCCGCGCAGCGTTCAGGCGTCGGCGAATTTGTTGGAAAGCGGAGTAGATGCGCACGGCGTCGTGGTTATGGATTACGGCGATTTTAGCGTCACGCTACAGCATTCCAAAGTCAGCGACTCGGTACTGGCCAGTGAAATTCAGGGCGAGAGGGGATCGCTGGTCATTGAAAAGCTGTCGGAATGCCAGAAAGTGTGTTTTGCGCCGCGCGGCGCGCTGATGCAGGATCTGACCCAGCCTCAGCATATTAATACCATGCTGTATGAAGCCGGGGCGTTTGCCCAGCTTATTGAAAACCATACCGTGGAACATCCGGGGTTATCGCTAAGTCGCGCCACGGCAAAATGGCTGACAGAAATACGCCGTCAAACCGGGGTCATCTTCCCGGCGGACGATCTGACTCATCCCCTTACTGCGTAAAATTATGTAAATTATATGTTACAGGTCATTGACTCTACGCGTGGCCTGTCATACTTTGTTACGCGCAAAGGGGAGTAACTTCATTGTCGGTCGATCGTCATTACGATGTGTGCAAAACCACATCCGGTCACCGGGCAGCCATAAAGGAATGCGTCAGCGTATTCCTTTATTGTTGTAAGTGAGACCTTGCCGAATGGCAAGGTCTATGCATAAAAGCAGCGGCTAATGCCATTCGGCGTTAGCCGTTTTTTTTTTGCATAGGGAGAAATAATGAATACTGTTGGTACGCCATTATTATGGGGTGGATTCGCGGTTGTTGTGGTGATAATGCTATCCATCGACCTGTTGTTGCAGGGACGCCGTGGCGCACATGCGATGTCGATGAAACAAGCAGCAGGATGGTCAATCCTGTGGGTAACGCTCTCGCTACTGTTTAACGCTGCTTTCTGGTGGTATCTGGCTGAAACGCAAGGGCGCGAAGTTGCTGACCCGCAGGCATTGGCGTTCCTTACCGGCTATCTGATTGAAAAGTCGCTGGCCGTAGATAACGTCTTTGTCTGGCTGATGCTGTTTAGCTATTTCTCCGTCCCTCCGGCTCTGCAACGCCGGGTGCTGGTGTATGGGGTTCTTGGCGCGATCGTGTTGCGTACTATCATGATTTTCGCCGGTACCTGGCTTATCACTCAGTTCGAATGGCTGCTGTATGTGTTCGGCGCCTTCCTGCTGTTTACCGGCGTAAAAATGGCGCTGGCGAAGGAAGACGAATCCGGCATTGGCGAAAAACCGATGGTGCGTTGGCTGCGCGGGCATCTGCGTATGACCGATACGATCGAGAACGAGCACTTTTTCGTACGTAAAAACGGCCTGTTGTATGCCACGCCGCTGCTGCTGGTGCTGATTATGGTTGAGCTCAGCGATGTAATCTTCGCCGTTGACAGTATTCCGGCGATCTTTGCGGTCACCACCGACCCGTTCATCGTACTGACCTCTAACCTGTTTGCCATCTTAGGACTGCGCGCGATGTACTTCCTGCTGTCCGGCGTGGCGGAACGCTTCTCGATGCTGAAATATGGTCTGGCGGTCATTCTGGTCTTTATCGGCATTAAGATGCTGATCGTCGACTTCTACCATATTCCTATCGCGATTTCGCTGGGCGTAGTGTTTGGCATTCTGACCATTACGCTGGTAATTAACGCCTGGGTTAACCATCAGCGCGATAAGAAACTGCGAGCGCAATAATCTTTTATCGGGGTAAACCTGCCCCGTCAAAAACGCCCGGCAGCGCGCACCTGCCGGGCGTTTTTGTTTAACATGTCACAATACTGTTAATATAAAGTTATAAAACATGATCGCAGCAAAAAATCCAGGATATTTCGCTTCCCGAACCTTCAACTTTCCTTATACTCAACCAGGCAAACACTTTGTTACATCCTGAAAGATGCGCCGTAAGAGCGTGCAGGGGATGACCAGCAACACAATACAAGGAACATGAAATGGCTACGCAACGAGCATCAGGGCTACTGCAGCGTTTAGCGCAAGGCAGTCTGGTTAAACAAATTTTAGTGGGTCTGGTACTGGGGATTTTACTGGCATGGATTTCTAAGCCTGCGGCAGAAGCGGTTGGCTTGCTTGGCACCCTGTTCGTCGGCGCCTTAAAAGCGGTCGCCCCCGTTCTGGTGCTGATGCTGGTCATGGCCTCGATCGCCAACCACCAGCACGGTCAAAAAACCAATATTCGCCCTATTCTCTTTCTTTACCTGCTAGGCACCTTTTCAGCCGCGCTGGCGGCCGTTGTGTTCAGCTTCGCCTTCCCTTCAACGCTGCATCTGTCCAGTAGCGCCCAAGATATCGTGCCGCCGTCCGGCATTGTAGAAGTTCTGCGCGGTCTGCTGATGAGTATGGTGTCGAACCCCATCGACGCGCTGCTGAACGCTAACTATATCGGGATTCTGGTATGGGCCGTCAGTCTGGGATTTGCCCTGCGTCATGGCAATGAAACTACCAAAAACCTCGTGAACGATATGTCTAACGCCGTGACCTTTATGGTGAAACTGGTGATCCGTTTCGCGCCAATCGGTATTTTTGGTCTGGTTTCATCAACGCTTGCAACCACCGGCTTCTCCACCCTGTGGGGCTATGCGCACCTGCTGGTCGTCTTGATTGGCTGTATGCTGCTGGTCGCGCTGGTGGTCAACCCGCTGTTGGTATTCTGGAAAATTCGTCGCAACCCTTATCCGCTGGTGTTCGCCTGCCTGCGTGAAAGCGGCGTTTATGCCTTCTTTACCCGCAGCTCTGCCGCCAATATTCCAGTGAATATGGCGCTGTGCGAAAAGCTGAATCTGGACAGGGATACTTACTCCGTTTCCATTCCGCTGGGCGCCACCATCAATATGGCCGGCGCGGCAATTACCATTACGGTTCTGACGTTGGCGGCAGTTCATACGTTAGGCGTCCCGGTGGATCTGCCTACAGCGCTGCTGCTGAGCGTGGTGGCCTCGCTGTGTGCTTGCGGCGCCTCCGGCGTGGCAGGCGGTTCATTGCTGCTAATCCCGCTGGCGTGCAACATGTTTGGCATCCCGAACGATATCGCGATGCAGGTAGTAGCGGTCGGCTTTATTATCGGCGTATTGCAGGATTCGTGTGAAACGGCGCTGAACTCATCTACCGATGTTCTGTTCACTGCGGCAGCCTGCCAGGCAGAGGACGAACGTCTGGCGAATAACGCCTTGCGTAGCTAAGTGATTATCGATGCCGGATGGCGCGTGCCATCCGGCGTGATGATAGATCTGAATCTCCCAATCCATAGGCTGTGACGGAAAGCGAATTGATGTTCACGCGCGACATCCTCGCGTAACGTTATATGTAGATGGCGTCTGCCGCGGCGCTCGGTCAGCGTACAGTATAAAGTGTCAGCCTGTGTAAATCCTCTCGCCACCCTCCTTTGCGATAAGCAAAATCAAAGCTCAACGACGCGTAATTTCTATAACGGACTTCGTTGACCTTTGTTACAATTAGATGCATTTTGAATTTTTGTGTGTTAGTGCTTGCTTACTTCACAACTTAACAAGGAATAGTTCAGGCCGCGAATTTGCCGTTTCCGCAACGCTGATAAAAACTCCAACTCTGTTGCGGCAGTGCAAACCTCAGATCACCGGCGTGACGTTAACCGATTCTCCAGGAATACTGAATGGAACTACTGACTCAATTGCTGAATGCCCTGTGGGCTCAGGACTTTGAAACACTGGCCAATCCTTCCATGATTGGCATGTTATATTTTGTGTTATTTATGATTTTGTTTCTGGAAAATGGGCTGCTCCCTGCCGCCTTTTTGCCTGGCGACAGCCTGTTGATCCTGGTCGGCGTGCTGATCGCCAAAGGCGCGATGGGTTTTCCACAAACCATTTTGCTGCTTACCGTCGCGGCCAGCCTGGGTTGCTGGGTGAGCTATATTCAGGGCCGCTGGCTGGGGAATACCCGCACCGTGCAAAACTGGCTCTCTCATCTCCCCGCACATTATCATCAACGCGCCCATCACCTTTTCCATAAACACGGCCTGTCGGCATTATTGATAGGCCGTTTTATCGCGTTTGTCAGAACACTGCTGCCCACCATTGCCGGCATATCCGGCCTGAATAACGCGCGCTTTCAGTTCTTCAACTGGATGAGCGGCTTGTTGTGGGTGCTTATCCTGACGTCGCTGGGCTATCTGCTGGGTAAAACGCCCGTCTTTATGAAGTATGAAGATCAGTTAATGTCATGCCTGATGCTGCTGCCCGTGGTGCTGCTTTTTTTTGGTCTGGCGGGTTCGCTGGTCATGCTGTGGAAAAAGAAGTATGGGAGCCGGGGATAACTTATGCTTAAACCACGCATAACTGCCCGACAACTCATTTGGATCAGCGCTTTTCTACTGATGCTGACCATACTCATGATGACGTGGTCAACGCTGCGTCAGCAAGAGTCGACGCTGGCCATTCGCGCGGTTAACCAGGGCGCCAGTATGCCAGACGGCTTCTCAGTTCTGCATCATCTGGATGCGAACGGCATTCATTTTAAAAGTATTACGCCTAAAAATGACATGTTGCTCATTACCTTCGATTCCCCTGCGCAAAGCGCCGCAGCAAAAACAGTGCTTGATCAAACATTACCACACGGTTATGTCGTCGCTCAGCAGGACGATGACAACGAAACGGTACAGTGGCTGTCCCGCTTACGGGAAAGCTCCCACCGCTTTGGCTAATCTCCAGGAATCCGAATCATATCACTCACTTTGGTGATTTCATTGTTTAATGACTATGATTAATAAAGCGGTGTTTAACCCACCGCGTTATTATCGGGATCACCGCCCCGGACAACGGGTCCGAACATAAGGGAAAGTTCAGGAATGAAATACCGCATCGCTTTGGCTATCACGCTTTTTACACTTAGCGCCGGTAGCTACGCTAATTCGCTTTGTCAGGAAAAAGAGCAGGATATACAAAAGGAAATTAGCTACGCTGAAAAGCACAACAATCAGCGCCGTATTGAGGGTCTGAACAAGGCGCTCAGCGAAGTACGCGCTAATTGTACTGACAGCAAGCTACGCGCCGAGCATCAGAAAAAGATCGCTGAGCAAAAAGAAGAGGTAGCCGAACGCCAACGTGATTTAGCCGAGGCAAAAGCAAAAGGCGATGCGGATAAAATAGACAAACGTGAACGTAAGCTGGCCGAGGCTCAGGATGAGCTAAAAAAACTTGAGGCCAGAGACTACTAAATTAACGCCGAATGTAAATACTCACTCACCTGGAGAAAACTATGTCGAAAGATAACACTACGGAACATCTGCGCGCTGAGTTGAAATCCCTGACCGATACGCTTGAAGAAGTGCTGAGCTCTTCGGGCGAAAAGTCGAAAGAAGAGTTGAGTAAGATTCGTAGCAAAGCCGAGCGCGCGCTGAAAGAGAGCCGTTACCGCCTGGGCGAAACGGGTGATGTGATTGCCAAACAGACTCGCGTCGCCGCCGCCCGCGCCGATGATTATGTGCGCGAAAATCCCTGGACAGGCGTAGGCATTGGCGCCGCTGTCGGTCTGGTGTTGGGCGTACTGCTGACGCGTCGTTAATTATGGCGGATTCTCGACAGGCACAAGGACCAGGCAAAAGCGTACTGGGTATCGGGCAGCGGATTGTCACCATTATCGTTGAGATGGTGGAAACCCGGCTGCGACTGGCGGTAGTAGAACTGGAAGAAGAGAAAGCGAACCTCTTTCAGCTTTTGCTGATGGTAGGTCTTACCATGCTCTTCGCGGCGTTTGGCTTAATGAGCCTGATGGTTCTGGTCATCTGGGCTATCGATCCTCAGTACCGTTTGAACGCGATGATCGCTACCACAGTTGTGCTGTTAGTGCTTGCGCTAATCGGCGGCATCTGGACTTTGCGCAAAGCGCGTCAGTCCACGCTATTGCGCCATACGCGGCACGAACTGGCTAACGATCGGCAAATTCTGGAGGACGATCAGTCGTGAGCAGCAAAGGCGAACGCGAAAAACGTAAAGCGCTGCTTCTCAGTCAGATCCAGCAGCAACGGCTGGATCTGTCCGCCAGTCGTCGCGACTGGCTGGAGACCACCGGCGCGTACGATCGCGGCTGGAATACGGTGTTAAGCCTGCGCTCCTGGGCGCTGGTCGGTAGCAGCGTAATGGCCATCTGGACCATCCGTCATCCTAATATGTTGGTACGCTGGGCGAAACGCGGCCTGGGTATCTGGAGCGCCTGGCGCCTGGTAAAAACTACCCTCCGTCAACAACAGCTCCGCGGTTAATATCTTTTCTTTTATAGCATCGCGCCATCAGGTTATCGCCCTATTACACCTGGTGGCGCGATACTTTTATGCATATCGTCTCTTTATCAATCACTCAAATTTTTTGAAAAAATTTGGCAATTTTCCTTGCTAACAATTCCTGTACGCCACGTTTATGATTCTCTCCAGCGATAACAATGACGCGCTAAACCGCGCCATTGCTCATGAAAATAGCAGCAGCAGCCGAATCGGCCTCCTGGAGAATAAAATGAAAAAATTAGAAGATGTTGGTGTACTGATAGCGCGTATTTTAATGCCAGTTCTGTTTATTACCGCAGGATGGGGAAAAATTAGCGGCTATGCGGGCACACAACAGTATATGGAAGCGATGGGCGTACCAGGATTCCTGCTGCCGCTCACCATACTGCTTGAGTTCGGCGGCGGTCTGGCGATTCTGCTGGGGTTCCTCACCCGCACCACTGCGCTTTTTACCGCTGGTTTTACGTTGCTGACGGCATTGATCTTCCATAGCAATTTTGCAGAAGGTGTAAACTCGCTGATGTTTATGAAAAACCTGACCATTGCCGGCGGATTCTTATTACTGGCGTTAACCGGGCCTGGCGCGTTCAGCCTTGACCGTCTGCTGAATAAAAAGTGGTAAGCAATCTATACTCAATTAAAAAAGCGAGGGAATAGCGCCTCGCTTTTGTCATCTGAAGGAGAGAGACATGGGACAACTGATCGATGGCGTCTGGCACGACACCTGGTATGACACCAAATCTTCCGGGGGGAAATTTCAGCGTTCAGCGTCGGCTTTCCGCAACTGGCTTACCGCTGACGGCGCGCCCGGACCTTCCGGCGAAGGCGGATTCGCCGCAGAAAAAGATCGTTACCATCTGTACGTTTCCCTTGCCTGCCCCTGGGCGCATCGCACGCTCATTTTCCGTAAACTGAAAGGTCTGGAGCCATTTATTCCGGTTTCCGTCGTGAATCCATTGATGCTGGAAAACGGCTGGACGTTTGATGATACTTTTCCGGCGGCCACCGGCGATACCCTCTATCAGCATGAATTTCTCTACCAGTTGTATCTGCACGCCGATCCACACTACAGCGGCCGCGTCACCGTACCGGTCTTATGGGATAAAAAAAATCATACTATCGTCAGCAACGAGTCCGCCGAAATCATTCGTATGTTTAACTCCGCCTTCGATGGGCTGGGCGCTAAAGCCGGGGATTACTATCCCCCCGCGCTGCAAAGCAAAATTGACGAGTTAAACGGCTGGATTTATGACAACGTTAATAACGGCGTTTATAAAGCAGGCTTCGCCACCAGCCAGCAAGCGTATGATGAAGCGGTAGACAAGGTATTTACTGCGCTGGCGCGCCTGGAACAGATTCTCGGACAGCACCGCTATCTGACGGGCGACCAGTTGACCGAGGCGGATATCCGCTTATGGACGACCCTGGTACGCTTTGATCCGGTTTACGTGACTCATTTCAAGTGCGACAAATACCGAATCAGCGACTACCTGAATCTGTACGGTTTCCTGCGCGATATCTATCAAATACCGGGCATTGCTGAAACCGTTAATATGGACCATATTCGTCACCACTATTTCCGTAGCCATAAAACGATTAACCCCACAGGTATCATTTCTATCGGACCGTGGCAGGATCTGCTCGAACCTCACGGACGCGACGTGCGCTTTGGCTAATTTCAGGCGTCCTCCGGGACGCCTTATTAATTAATACCACAAATATTTACCAGCATTTCATTCGCGGCTATTCTTAGTTTGATTACTTTAAAAACAAGTGATTGAACCATTATTGAGGCGAAAATGGATTGGTATTTAAAGGTTTTAAAAAATTATCTGGGATTTGGCGGCCGCGCGCGACGCAAAGAGTACTGGATGTTTATTCTGGTCAATATCATCTTTACCTTTGTGTTGGGCCTGCTGGACGCCATGCTTGGCTGGCAACGCGCCGGGGGTGAAGGCGTTCTGACCACCATTTACGGCGTTCTGATCTTTTTACCGTGGTGGGCCGTGCAGTTCCGTCGTCTGCATGACACTGACCGCTCCGCATGGTGGCTACTGTTGCTACTTATCCCCATTATCGGCTGGCTTATCATCATCGCGTTCAACTGCCAGAATGGTACGCCAGGCGACAACCGCTTCGGCCCCGACCCGAAACGTTTTTCCTGATGGCGGCGCGGCGCCGCTTTTAAAGCGCCGCGCGCTATTTATTTTCCGGCGAATAGCTTAGGTATTTCCCGCAGGCACCAGGCTTTTGCCTCCCCCATACTGTCGCGCCGCCAGGCCATAATAATATCGATTTCGCTGGTCGATTCCGGGCTGACCACGCGTAGCCGCCCTTCGGCAATATCCTGTTCCACCATCGAATATGGCATGGTCGCGACGCCAAGCCCGGCCAGCAGCGCCTGACGTTTATCTTCAATCGTGCTTACCGTCAGACGTGGCTGCTTATCCAGCAGTTGCACCGTTAATACCGGCCGCTCGCGCGCGGTATCCGCTACCGCTACGCCGCGGTATTTAACCCGCGTCACTTCCGAAAGCGGCTCCGGCTCCTGATGAATAGGGTGGTCAGGCGCGGCGACATACACATTCATTAACGTATACAACTTACGGGAGTTAATTTCCGACGACGATCGAAAATGCATATCCGGGGCGATAACGATATCCGCCCGTCCCTGCTCAAGCCGCTCCCATGCGCCAGCCAGTACTTCGGTAATCAATGAAAGCTGCGTATTGGCTTTAGCGGCCAGCCGGTCGATCAGCGGAAAAAAAGCAGGCGTCGGTACCAGAGCTTCAGTGACCAGCGTCAGATGCGTTTCCCAACCGCGGGCCAACGCTTCAGCATCCGTCGTTAACTTGTCTGCCGCTTCCAGCAATACCCGCCCGCGTTCCAGCAGCATACGCCCGACGTTGGTGAATTTTGTACGATGGCCGGAGCGATCGAACAGTACAACGTCCAACTCTTCTTCCAGCTTCTGCATGGTGTAACTCAGCGCGGAGGGCACCCGCCCCAACTCATCAGCCGCTGCGGCAAAACTGCCCCGGCGGTCAATGGCGTCCATCACACGCAATGCTTCAAGCGTCAGCGCTCTCTCTTTAGCCATAACGTTCTCATTCAGGAAATTTGAACATACCGGGCAGAATATCTGGCTAACAATGCAGCGTCCAGCCCCTTAACATAAAAGGAAGTAAAGAGAGGTTAATAACGATGATTACGACCCGAACCGCCAAACAATGTGGACAAGCAGACTACGGATGGCTACAGGCCCGCTATACCTTCTCCTTTGGACACTATTTCGACCCTACACTGCTGGGCTACGCGTCGTTGCGCGTACTGAACCAGGAAGTGCTGGCGCCGGGCGCCTCTTTTCAGCCTCGAACTTATCCAAAGGTGGATATTTTAAACCTGATTCTGGACGGCGAAGCGGAATACCGCGACAGCGACGGCAACCATGTACAGGCTAAAGCGGGCGAAGCGTTACTGCTCGCCGCGCAGCCGGGCATTAGCTACAGCGAACATAATCTCAGCAAAGTTAAGCCGTTAACCCGAATGCAACTGTGGCTTGACGCCTGTCCTGAACGGGAAAACGCGCTGGTACAAAAAATCCCACTCCTGGCGGCGCAACAACAGCTTCTTGCCTCGCCCGACGGTGAGCAAAACAGCTTACAACTGCGCCAACAGGTCTGGGTACATCATATTACGCTGGAGAAAGGCGAATCGCTTAATTTCCAGCTTCACGGGCCGCGCGCCTATTTGCAGTCGATTCACGGTACGTTCCACGCGCTGACGCACAACGAAGAACGCGAGGCGTTAACCTGCGGGGATGGCGCATTTATTCGTGATGAACCTAACATTACGCTGGTTGCCGATACGCCGCTGCGCGCATTACTGGTAGATTTACCGGTGTAGTCAGCCAGAAAAGGAGTCACAAGATGAGCAAAAAATCGGCGAAGAAACGTCAGCCCGTGGTAAAACCTGCCGTACAGGAGGCGATGAGCGCCACTGTGCCGCTGGGCTATGAAGAGATGCTAACCGAACTGGAAGCCATCGTGGCGGACGCCGAAGCCCGGCTGGCAGAAGAAGAGGCCGCAGCCTGAAATCATGCCGGATGGCGGCGCAAGCGCCCGATCCGGCTTAGAACAGGTAGACCCGATAAGCGCAGCGCCATCGGGCAACACGCTGCCCCGACGTCATGCCGGGGCGTTATTATTAATGCGCTTTACTGGCCATAATCTCGATGATCTGCTTGTCTGTCTGCTGCATTGAGCGACACGCCAGCGAACACAAATTCGAAATAGATTGTTCGACATTGTGCGCCACAATCCCTTCGTTTCCGGTCACCGCCGTATCATCCAACGCCATCAGTACGGCTTTCCACGCCGCCGACGCGCTGGTAGAGACTTTCATCGCACAGCTATTCGACGCGCCATCGCAAATCATCCCGCTGACATCGCCGATCATACTGCTGATAGCCATTGCGATAGTGTCATAACGACCATCTATCAGCCACGCCATACCCGCCGCCGCGCCCATCGCCGCCGTAGTTGCCGCGCACAGCGCCGACAAACGCGGAAGCTGATGGTGAATATAGATAGCGCTCAAATGCGATAACATTAGCGCGCGCGCCAGGCGCTCGTCATCGGCACCGACATGTTCAGCAACCACCATGACTGGCACCGTGGCGGTAATCCCCTGGTTGCCGGAGCCGGAGTTGCTCATCGCGGGCAACGTGGCGCCGCCCATTCTGGCGTCTGACGCCGCGCTGGTACGGATCAAAATCGCCGTGGAGAGATCTTTCGCCAGCAGACCGCGATCGCACTGTTTGGCCAGCGTCGAACCGATATGCAGCCCCCAGGAACCACGCAGTCCCTCCTGCGACAACGCGCCGTTTAGCCTGGCCGCATCGAGAATAAAGCGGATAGCGTCAAAGGGCACCGCATTCACAAACGCCAGGATCTCTTCCAGCGAGGTATGAGACAGCACTCCCAGTGGCGAGGTTTTTTCTTCTTCCTGCGCATTATCGGCCTGGGTAAATACCACGCCCTTGTCGGTTTCTATCCGCACAATGTTTGTATGATCGCCGACGATCGTGACACATGCCCAGCTATCGCCGCGATAAACTTTCGCCCGTGAAAACAGGATGTCGTTACATGGCTCCTGCAACATCACTGCGACATGTCCGGCGGCCAGCATCGCTTTTGCATCGGCAACGGCTTTAGCGGAAGCGTCTTTTAACACCTCCAACCCGGCTTTCGCATTACCGCCCAACGCGCCAAGCGCTGCGGCGATCGGTAGCCCTACCATTCCCGTTCCTGGAACGGTAACGCCCATACCATTTTTCATCAGATTAGGCGAAACCCACGCGTCAATGCGTTCAACTGTGCCGTCAAGTTCAGCCGCCGCCGCCGCTGCCGCCAGCGCCAGTGAAATTGGCTCAGTACACCCCAGCGCCGGTTTTACTTCTTCCTGTACGGCCAGGATAAAACTTTGCCACAATGGATTTATTTTAGATTCAAACATAACAACAACCTTAATCTCAGGTATATCAAGAGAATGCCAGGAACGGAGAAACGCATAGCAGCAGACCGGTAATAATAATCAGGTACAACGAAGCGCCTTTATATTTGTGCAATGCGGGAACCTTGTAGACCAACCATGCCGGAATTAAACAGCCCACCATACCGAAGATAGGGCTACAAATAGAGGTGAAACTCAGTACCGGCGCGTTGAGCACAATGGCGCTCCAGGCCAGCAAAATAGCGAAAATCATAATGCCGCGCTGTACCAGATTTTCCTTAATCTTCTCGGCGGGCATTTTGCGGCGCAGGATATTCATCACAATGCCTTGCGTCGCTTCGCGGAATCCTAAGTAAACGCCAAAGAAGGCGGTCATGACGGCAAAGATGTTCAGAATTACGCTAACCACTTTGACCCAGCCAGCGCCATCGCCGCTAATAAACTGCGCGGCGATCGCCAGGGCGGAAATATTCTGCTCGTAGGCTTTCACCGCTTCGTCATGCCCCATCGCCAGGGTGAAGGAAACCGCATAGAAAAAGACGGTAACGAACAGGACGCCAAACGCGATATTCATGGCGCGCAACGCTTTATGACGTGCGACCTCAATAGATTTTTCGCGTGAACGGTAAGAGATCACCATTGGGCTTAACGTCTGGATAAATAAAATCGAGGTCAGCGTAAATGGCAGGGTAATAATGGCGTTTTTAATCAGCAGGGCCATCGGCGGCAGCGCGCCAATGTTATACAGATGCCACATACCCACCATGGAGACGCCCAGCGCCGCTACTACCAGTAGCTTGGTCAGCACCATGCCGGTGGAAATTTTGAACAGTAATTTTTCACCGCGTGAGGAAATCGCCACCAGGATGCAGATCAGCACCAGACCATAAAACGGACTATCGGAAAGTAATCCTTCCGTTACGCCGAAAGTATGCAGATAAGAGGCGCTGTCGTTAGTAATCGCCGTAGAATAGACGAACATCCAGATGACGAGCATTACAAAGTACAGCGCACCTAATAAAATACCCCAGTTTTTGCCCAGATAGCCGCTGATCACGCTGGGGTAGTCTTTACATTCCGGGGATTCCGCCAGCGTATTAATAAACAGCCGCTGGAACAGGTACATGGCCGGATAGCCAATAATAGAAGAGAGTAAAAAGACCCAAAGTCCCATCAGGCCAACCTGGACAGGAAGAAAAACGATTCCTGCGCCGATCGCCATCCCGATACTCATAATGACCCAACCGGTGTCGGTACTATCAAATTTGATAGCTTCACGCCATTCGCTTTCTGTCATCCCTGCCCGACGCGCCGGGGCTGATGCGTCGAGGATTACGCTGGTATTACTAGCCGATTCCATAAAATTCTCGCTCAATGTGTAGGTAGAGGTTTTTTTTATTTTTCGTGCCGCAGCAAGGCGATATGCAGAACGTGAGGTGCAGGTGCTTTCTTGTAATAAGAAAATCATACGCGCACGATAAGAGAAAAACTTACCAATAAAACACCTGCATTTCTTGTGGGTTAAGAATTCTTTTCTATTTACTATTGGTTTAATGTTGTTATTTTCTCTATTTGACGCACATCACAACAAAAAAGGGCGCACACTGGTGCGCCCTTTTCTCAGCTTCTGTCTTCTGCGTTATCCCATAGCCTGCTCACTCTGCGCCTGTCGGGCCTATCCACAAACGACTTTAATCGCCAGACCGCCGCGCGACGTCTCGCGATATTTGTCGTTCATGTCTTTACCCGTTTCGTACATGGTTTCGATCACTTTATCGAGCGAAACCCGCGGCTCAGAGGTACGGCGTAGCGCCATTCGCGCCGCATTTACCGCTTTAACGGCGTTAATCGCATTACGTTCAATACAAGGGATTTGTACCTGACCCGCCACCGGGTCACAGGTGAGGCCAAGGTTATGCTCCATCGCAATTTCCGCCGCAATACAGACCTGCGCCGGGCTACCGCCCAGCAGTTCTGTCAGCCCCGCCGCCGCCATCGAACACGCGACGCCAACCTCGCCCTGACACCCCACTTCCGCGCCGGATATCGAGGCGTTCATCTTGTACAGCATGCCAATCGCCCCCGCCGACAACAGATAACGGGCGATAGAGTTGGCATTGACCGGACGACGGAATTTGTCGTAATAGGCCAGCACCGCAGGAATAATGCCGCACGCGCCGTTGGTCGGCGCGGTGACCACTCGCCCGCCCGCCGCGTTCTCTTCGCTCACGGCCAGGGCGAACATGTTAATCCAGTCGATGACGTTCATTGGATCGCGGGAGAGATTATCGCTGGAGACCAGCAGACGCCGTAACGCTACCGCGCGGCGTGGAACGTTCAGCGGCCCCGGCAGCACGCCCTCAGTATTCATGCCACGTTCAATTCCGGTCTCCATCACCTGCCAGATGCGGGCAAAGCCAGCGTCAATCTGCTCTTTGCTCCGCAACGCCAGTTCATTTTGCATCATCAGGCCGGAAACCGAGAGCCCCTGTCTTTCACACAGCGTCAGCAGTTCGCTGGCGGAATGAAAATCATACGGCACCGATTTTTCTACGTCGTGCGACTGACCAAAGCGTTCCTCTTCGACAATAAAGCCGCCGCCAATAGAGTAATACGTTTTGTGTAAAAGCGGCGTTTGTCCGTTCCAGGCGGTAATTCGCATACCGTTTTCATGGCGCGCCAGGGTTTCAGCGTGAAAGAGAATACTGTCGGCGACGGGAAAATCCACCACATGCGCGCCACCCGCCACCGATAAACGGCTGCTGCGGACAACCTCCTGGATAAACGCCGGAATGCTATCAATATTGACATCCTGCGGCGTATTGCCTGCCAGGCCCATAATGATGGCGGTATCGGTCGCGTGGCCTTTGCCCGTCAGCGATAGCGATCCGTAAAGATCAACCGTGATGCGCGTCGTTCGCGGCAGGTCGCCGCTGTCGTTCAGCCGATCGATAAAACATTTTCCTGCATTCATTGGCCCTACGGTATGGGAGCTTGAAGGTCCAATGCCAATCTTAAAAATATCAAATGCGCTAATCATATCTCCCCCTAAGATTACCGTTCAGTGAAGATCCGTCGCGGGACGATCCACACGATCGCCCCGTTCACGTTACATCGCCTGAGTAAAGGTGCGCGAAATAACGTCCTGTTGCTGCTCACGAGTCAGCGCATTGAAGCGCACGGCATAGCCGGAAACGCGGATCGTCAGGTTCGGGTAGTTTTCCGGATGTTCAATCGCATCCAACAACATTTCACGGTTCATGACATTGACGTTCAGATGCTGCCCGCCTTCTACCTGTGCTTCATGATGGAAATAGCCGTCCAGCAGGCCAACCAGATTGGTTTTCCGCACCGCATCTTCTTTTCCGAGCGCCGCAGGCACAATCGAGAAGGTGTACGAAATACCGTCTTTGGCGTAGGTAAACGGCAGTTTCGCCACCGACGTCAGCGAGGCCACCGCCCCTTTGCGGTCACGACCGTGCATCGGGTTCGCCCCCGGCGCGAACGGCGTTCCGGCGCGGCGTCCATCCGGCGTATTGCCGGTCTTCTGCCCGTACACGACGTTCGAGGTGATGGTCAAAATGGACTGCGTCGGCACCGCATTGCGATACGTCGGCAACACACTAATTTTTTGCATAAAGCGTTTCACCAGGTCGCAGGCGATGCTGTCCACGCGCTCATCGTTGTTGCCGTACTGCGGATACTCGCCTTCAATAGCGAAGTCGATGGCAAGGCCGTTTTCGTTGCGGATCGGCTTCACCTGAGCGTACCTGATAGCGGACAGGGAATCCGCCGCCACCGACAGTCCGGCGATGCCGCACGCCATCGTCCGATACACATCACGGTCGTGCAGCGCCATCAGCGAAGCTTCATAGCTGTACTTATCGTGCATGTAGTGAATGATGTTCAGCGCGCTAATGTACTGCACCGCCAGCCAGTCCATAAAATGGTCGAGGCTCTCCATTACCGCGTCGTAATCCAGCACCTCATCCGTTAACGGCGCGGTTTTCGGCCCAACCTGGATTTTCAGTTTCTCGTCAACGCCGCCATTGATAGCGTACAGCAACGTTTTGGCAAGGTTGGCGCGCGCGCCGAAGAACTGCATCTGCTTACCGATGACCATCGGGCTGACGCAACAAGCGATGGCGTAATCGTCGCTGTTAAAGTCGGTACGCATTAAATCGTCGTTTTCATACTGCAAAGATGAGGTCACGATGGAGACCTGCGCAGCATATTTTTTGAATGCCACCGGCAACGCTTCTGACCACAGTATGGTCAGGTTCGGCTCCGGCGCTGGCCCCATCGTGTGCAGGGTATGCAGATAACGGAAGGAGTTCTTCGTCACCAGCGTGCGGCCATCAAGCCCCATCCCGCCAATAACTTCGGTGGCCCAGATCGGATCACCGGAAAAGAGCGAGTCAAATTCCGGCGTGCGCAGGAAGCGCACCATGCGGATCTTCATGATGAAATGGTCGATCAGTTCCTGCGCCTGCTGCTCTGTCAGAAGGCCCGCGTTGAAATCGCGCTCAATGTAGATATCAAGGAACGAGGCGGTTCTTCCCAGCGACATTGCACCGCCATTTTGCGATTTTACCGCCGCCAGATAAGCGAAGTAGAGCCACTGTACCGCTTCCTGCGCGTTGCGCGCCGGGCGGGAGATATCGTAGCCGTATTTCGCCGCCATCTCCTGCATTTGCAGCAGCGCGCGACGATGCTCCGCCAACTCCTCACGCAGGCGAATCGTCGCCTCAAGATTCTGTCCCTGCTCCAGATTCGACTGCAGATCGGCGAATTGCAGCTCGCGTTCGCGCACCAGATAACGGATGCCATACAGCGCGACGCGACGATAATCGCCAATAATGCGCCCGCGACCATAACCATCCGGCAAACCGGTTAATACGCCGGATTTACGGCAGCGCAGCATATCCGGCGAGTAAACATCGAATACGCCCTGATTATGGGTTTTCCGCAGATCGGTAAAGGTATATTCAAAATCGGCGTCCATTTCGCGGCCATAGGCGTGGAATGAACTTTTGATCATGTTAACGCCGCCAAACGGATGCAAAGCGCGTTTAAGCGGCTTATCCGTTTGTAAACCGACGATTTTTTCCAGATCTTTTTCAATATATCCCGCATCGTGCGCGGTAATCGTCGTCGCGATGTTGGTATCGAAATCCACCGGCGCATGGGTCGCGTTCTCGATACGTATTCCCGCCATCACCTTTTCCCACAGCGCCGTGGTCGCTGGCGTCGCGTCGGCGAGAAAAGATTCATCCCCCTCATAGGGCGTATAGTTATGCTGAATAAAATCACGGACATTAATTTCTTCTTTCCAGTCCGTACCTTTAAAATCACGCCATGCTTCGGCATACAGCATATCGCTGGTATCGATATTTACCTTCATGAAAAATAATCTCTCTACAGAACAGCCGTTAAGTTATGCAAATTCCACTGGTGCTTTCACGTTGCCTAAATGAATGGCATCAAGGGCAATCATTTTCTCTTCATTCGTGGGAATAACAGCGCAAATAACCTGAGAAGGGTTAGCGGAAATAATGCGCTCGCCGTGAGAATTCGGCTGCTTATTCATTTCAACGTCTAACGTAAGCCCCAGCACGCCCAGATGTTCAATTACCAACTGGCGAATTAATACTGAATTTTCACCAATACCGCCGGTAAAAATAATGCCATCCAGCCGATGTAACGATGCCGCGTGTCCGGCAATATGACGGGCGATACGGTGGACAAATGTTTTTATCGCTAACCGGGCGCGCTCATGTCCTTCGTGCCAGGCTTTTTCCAGGACTCTAAGGTCGGATGACAAACCGGAGATGCCGAGCAAACCGGACTCTTTATTCACCACTCGCTCCAGATCGCTCAACGTCTGCCCGGTTTCTTTGGCTATCCACGCCATCGCGCCGAAATCAACGTCGCCGCTGCGAGTGCCCATCATCAGCCCCTCAAGCGGCGTCATCCCCATTGAGGTATCCACGCTCTGACCATTGCGTACCGCGCAGATAGACGCCCCATTGCCCAGATGCGCGACAATCAGACCCGAGTTTTTTTCATCGAGATCGAGTAGTTCATACGCGCGCCGCGAAACATAGCGATGCGACGTACCGTGAAAGCCGTAGCGACGCACACCCAGACTGGAAAAATACTCCCACGGCAATCCGTATAAATAGGCTTCCGGCGCCAGCGTCTGGTGGAAACTGGTATCAAATACCGCCACTTGCCGCACGGCCGGGAAAAGGTGCCGCGCCGCGTCAATGCCGCTTAAATTAGCGTAATTATGCAGCGGCGCCAAAGGCGATACCCGACGAATATTATCGATAATCTCATCGGTAATAATGACGGACTGTGTAAATAGCTCTCCACCGTGCGCAATACGGTGACCAATTAATGCCACGCTATCCGTTAAATCACGTTTTTCCAGCTCAAAGGCAATGGCTTTTAACGCGTCCTCATAATTAGAGTGCGCGAGGTTTATCGGCTTATCGCCATTAATAGATAAAAAGGCGTTTTCAGTATTCATTCCATCTGCTATTCCCGCCATTAAAACATCACAGGTAGCGACATCCAGTACAGAGAATTTGATAGAAGATGATCCGCAATTAATGACCAGAACGACCGGAAATTCATTCATGTAGTGCCTCCGTCGATGTCAGCCTGCGTCCACGCCCTGGGGCGGAACGCAGGCTAAACGTGAGGATTAGAACAATTTGTAGACAATATTCAGGATGGTCAGCAAACCAATCAGGGTGACGAACACGTTATCCAGACGGCCACGGTACTTCGCCAGCGACGGCGCTTTACGAATGGCGTACATCGGCAGCAGGCATAACAGCGAGGCGATAATCGGCGCGCCCATCGCTTCAATCAGGTCCAGAATGTTCGGGTTTGCGTAAGCTACGACCCAGGTAGACCCCATAATGAAGATCATGCTGATGGTGTTAAGCTTGCCCATAGAGACTTTGGTTTTATCGCCTTTATAACCGAATTTCAGCACCAGGCCGTTCAGCCCTTCCAGCGTCCCCAGGTAGTGGCCGAAGAAAGATTTGAAAATAGCAACCAGCGCGATGATAGACGCGCCATACTCCAGCACCGTTGCAAAAGTGGATTTTGTCCCCGACAAAGAGGCGAAATGGTTGGCCAGGTAGGAAAGTACCGGAATGTTCTGCGCTTTCGCATCCGCCATGTTCTGCGGAGAGAGCGTAAACAGGCAGCTAAAGGCGAAGAACATCACCACGGCGACCATCAGCATACTGGCGCGCGAGATGATCTGTGAACATTTACGCTCGGTAAATTCGCGGCCAAACTCTTTCTCATACTCTTCACGCTTAGACACCACGAAGGAAGAGACGATGGGCGAAAAGTTAAAGGAGAACACCATGATAGAGATGCCCAGCCACACCGTAACCAGTATGCCATCATGCCCGGTCAGCGCGATATTACTGAGATCAACCTGATCGATAACCGCCGAGTTCCAGTAAGGAATCAGCGATAATGAGATTAGCACCAGGCTGGCGATAAACGGCCATACCAGGTAACTCATCACCTTAACCATCAGATCTTTACCAAACCAGATCACAAAGGCCATCAGCAGCAGCAAGAACAGCGCCACGAAACCGCGATTCAACGCTGGCATCTGCAACTGGTTTTCCCAAAACGTCATGAACGTGTTAGTAATGGTGACGCCATAAATCCACAGCAGCGGACAAATCGCAAAGAAGTAAAGGAACGTGATAACTACCCCGCCCGTTTTACCAAAGTGCTCTTCGACCGTTTCCGTAATATTGCCGGACGGATTAGATCCGGATAAACACAGACGCGCCAGCGCCCGGTGACAATAGAACGCAATGGGGTAAGCTAAAACCAGCATCAGCAGAATGGGGATAAGCCCGCCAAACCCGGCGCGGATAGGGAAAAACAGCACCCCGGCGCCGATGGCGGTACCAAATAAACCCAGCGTCCACGTCGTGTCCGATTTACGCCATGACGACTGTTTTGCCTGGCTGGATACAATGCTATCAGTAGTACTCATATCCTATCCTCACGAAAAGATTAAGCGTCAACTAAACCCGTAATTTGTGATACCCGAGAAAGATCGATATTGCCGCCAGAAATAATACTGACCGTTTTTCTGTTCTGAATATGGCTATCTAATTTCCCGCTTAATAGTGCGGCGCAGGCCAGAGCGCCAGCGCCTTCAGTAATAACCTTATTGCGCTGAATTAAAGCGATCATGCTGTTACGAATTTCATCTTCGCTAACCAGAACAATGTCATCGACTAATTCACGAACAATTTCATAGGTTAAATTGCCCGGGCGGGAGACATCACAACCATCCGCCAGGGTGCCGGTCGTTCGGTGCGTGGTTATTTCGCCAGCGTAATAAGACGCCGCCATACCGTGAACATTTTCGGCCTGTACGCCGATGACTTTAATGGTCGGGTTAATCGATTTAATCGCAATGGCAATACCTGCAATTAAACCGCCGCCGCCAATAGGCACGATGACATTATCGACATCGTACAGATCTTCCATAATTTCCAGACCAATAGTGCCCTGTCCGGCGATGACTTTTGGATCGTCGTAAGGCGGAATAAAAATGCGGCCTTCGGTTTCGACAATTTCACTCACCTTAGCAATGGTGTCATTGAAGTTGTCACCGTGGAGCACCACTTCCGCCGAATAATCACAGGTGGCCGCCACTTTTGACTTTGGCGCGCCCTTCGGCATCACGACTTTGCCGTCAATACCCAGCATTGCGCAAGAAAGAGAAACGCCCTGTGCATGATTACCTGCGGAACAGGCCACGACGCCTTTACGTTTTTCCGCCTCCGTTAACGAGCTAAGTTTGTTAAAAGCGCCACGAATTTTAAATGAACCCGTACGCTGCATATTTTCAAACTTGAGAAATATTTCGCCTTTGCAACGTTCACTAAAATAGTTAGAGCGAGGCATTCCCGTTTTATATATCTTCCCCGCCAGTCTTTTTTTCGCTTCGAGGATATCTTCAATTGCAACCGGGAGATCGTATGTAATGTGCATTATAACCTCTTAACCTGGGTATTAAAAATAAGTTACCGTTGCCCACTGTTCAAAAGAAACAGGTGGCGTCAATTTCGCTAAATATGTTTATTCCATATCATTCAATTTCTATTAACTGCCTGCGTCTGCATCCATTATATGATGAATATTGTTTAGCCAATTCTACTAATACTGAAGCGGCTTTTTTGATACGATAATTTTTAGACCATACCGCCGCATAACGTGCGACGGGTAACGTGTCTTTTATGGGTATCGTGATAAATTGATTAGAGCCAAAAGGCGTGGTCATATCGCAGGGAATAACAGTTAAGAAATCAGCATTGAGAACAAGATTATATATTGTGACAACGGAATCTGTTTTAACAATGTTTTCGATGCTGATGCCATTTCGTTGTAGAGTGGTGAGTAATTCGCTGTAGTAGCCCATATTCGTTTGCGGCAACACCCACTGTTCGTCTTTTAACGATTCCAGTGTGATGGTGCCGGTGCATGTTCGGGACTTGCTGGCTACCAGGACAAACTCTGATTCAAACAGCGGCTCGACATGCAGATCCTGTAGCTGCATTTCATTACTGAGCGTACCGATAGCAAAGTCCAGCCGCCCGTCGCGCAGGGCCGGCAGGAATGAAGAGAGCTGAGCTTCGTACATGGATACCTGCGCTTTTGGAAATACCTCTTTGAACTTATGAATCATATCGGACATGAAGGTAAAGCCAATCAGCGAAGGAAAACCAAACGAGACGTCGACAACGGTATTGCACGTCATACTGTTCATCTCGTTGATCATGTTTTTCATTTCGCGGGTGATAGATTCAGACCAGGAAAGCAGTACCTGTCCCGCTTCGGTCAACGTAACGCCGGTATTTTTGCGTACAATTAGCTCAACGCCAAAATAGGCCTCAACATCGCTAATGATTTTACTGACGGCGGGTTGGGTTAACCCTAACGATTTTGCGGCAGAACCGATAGAACCACTTCTAATGACTTCCTGAAAGACCACCAAATGCTGTGTTTTAGGGAGAACAAGAGTATTCATATCTACCGCTCTGAAATAACATTGTGAACGGCAGGAAGTGTAGCAAATTAAATCTTAAAGGTTATGTGCGACCACTCACAAATTAACTTTCCGCAATTTTTACATGGTCTTTATTAAATAAATAAAGCCTATTATTTCAATAAGTTGCAAAAACAAAGCAGTAACTTAGTCTGATTTCAATCAAAAAACAGGGTCGGGATAACGATATATTATGGCGATAACCAGTCTATTTTACCTCCTATTTTCGACGTCCTGTGAAGACGATATTTCAATCAATTACGGGACATTTTATCGACAATTCCAGCGTTAAATTTAAAGTGTAATTTCTCAAATTTAAGTATAAACCGGAGGTAAATGCGCTTAAAAACCGTTACGCGTCACATTTTTTTACCTTATTTGTTTGTAAAGAAACATTTAATAAAATTTTAACCAAAATATTTCATACATTTAATTTTCATTTACAACAAATAATTTACACCGCTTTCTTGCTGTTTTTCAGGATGTAATTTTGTGAAAGAAATCGATTGCTTTTCACTTCAACTAAAAAGAGCGCAGTCTATAGCGTTTTGTGTTTCTCATCACAAAAACGAATAATATTATGTCACCACGGCTGTCAATTAATTGCCGGATAGTGACGCTGGCGTCTTCTGCAACCTCTATACCCTTCACCGGCCTGATAAGCAAAAACCCGCCAGCTTACACTGACGGTTTTTTGCATGAAGAGATGAAACTGACCGATAAGCCGCTTTCTTTTGGGTATAGTGTCGTGGACAGTCATTCATCCTGCCGCCCTGTAAAAGCAAAAACCCGCCAGCTTACACTGACGGGTTTTATGAAGAGGTGAAACTGACCGATAAGCCGCTTTTCTTTTGGGTATAGCGTCGTGGACAGTCATCCATCCTGCCGCCCTGTAAAAGCAAAAACCCGCCGAAGCGGGTTTTATGAAGAGGTGAAACTGACCGATAAGCCACTTTCTTTTGGGTATCGCGTCGTGGACAGTCATTCATCCTGCCGCCCTGTAAAAGCAAAAACCCGCCAGCTTACACTGACGGTTTTTTGCATGAAGAGATGAAACTGACCGATAAGCCGCTTTCTTTCGGGTATAGCGTCGTGGACAGTCATTCATCCTGTCGCCCTGTAAAAGCAAAAACCCGCCGAAGCGGGTTTTATGAAGAAGTGAAACTGACCGATAAGCCGGGTTCTGTCGTGGACAGTCATTCATCTAGGCCAGCAATCGCTCACTGGCTCAAGCAGCCTACCCGGGTTCAGTACGGGCCGTACCTTATGAACCCCTATTTGGCCTTGCTCCGGGTGGAGTTTACCGTGCCACGGACTGTTACCAGCCGCGCGGTGCGCTCTTACCGCACCCTTTCACCCTTACCTGATCCCACTTGCGTGGGCCATCGGCGGTTTGCTCTCTGTTGCACTGGTCGTGGGTTTCCCCCCCAGGCGTTACCTGGCACCCTGCCCTATGGAGCCCGGACTTTCCTCCCCTCCGCCCGTCTCCCCGAAAGGACGACGACGAAGCGGCGACTGTCTGGTCAGCTTCGGCGCGCAGTATAGAGGGTTCGCGCGACTTTGTCACCCTGCGCTGCGCATTCCTATCGCCAGAGCGGCAGCAACATTTCTGGATGCCCGATAAATATTGTCAAAAGCGCCCCGAAAAGCCTCCTCCAGCGTCACGATGCGCGTGAGTACGCTAAAGACAGCGTCGATGCCATAGTGATGCACTATCCCTACATCGTGCGTCAGGCTGCCGGCAATGCCAATCACTGGCTTATGATATTTTTTCGCCACATTCGCGACGCCAATCGGCACTTTACCGCGAATACTTTGGCTATCAATCCGCCCTTCTCCCGTCACCACCAGCGTACAGTCGTGGATATGCTCCTCCAGGTTCAGTGCCGCCGTGACAATTTCGATTCCGCTGCGTAATTCCGCACCGAGAAAAGCCATTAACGCCGCCCCCATACCGCCTGCCGCGCCTGCGCCGGGCGCCGCCTTTACGTCGACATTCAGCGATTTTTTTATGATGTCGGCATAGTGAGCAAGATTTCTGTCCAGCTCAACAATGTTCTCTTCGGTCGCGCCTTTCTGCGGCCCAAAAATTCGTGATGCGCCGTTGTCGCCGATCAGAGGATTAGAGACATCGCAAGCGACACGAATCGCGCAGAGTTTTAAACGGGGATCGAGCTCTGAAATATCAATGTCGCTTAGACAATGAAGGCTTCCGCCACCGTAACCGATATCCGCGCCGTTTTCATCGCGCAGTTTTGCGCCTAACGCCTGCATCATCCCTGCGCCGCCGTCATTTGTCGCGCTACCGCCAATGCCGATAATGATATTGCTTGCGCCGCTTTCCAGCGCCTGCAATATCAGCTCCCCCGTTCCCCGCGAGGTAGTAATCAAAGGGTTGCGTTTTTCTGGCGGAACCAGCGCCAGTCCGCTGGCCGCCGCCATTTCAATAAAGGCGGTTTTACCATCCCCGGACATTCCCCAGCAGGCTTTCACTTTTTCACCCAACGGCCCGGTCACCCATGCGGCGCGTTCAACGCCCTGCGTCGCGGCAATCATGGCTTCGACCGTTCCTTCGCCGCCATCGGCAACCGGAACAGAGACATATTGCGCATCGGGGAAAATTTCCCGAAATCCTTTTTCTATCGCCTGCGCTACCTCGGCGGCAGAAAGGCTTTCTTTGTAGGAGTCGGGGGCAATTACGATTTTCATAGTGGTAGCCTGTTACTGCACAACGCCGGATGGCGTTTCACTTATCCAGCCTGAAATTCAGGCCCGGATCGCTACACGCCATCCGGGCACAACGTCGTTAGCGAGTGACTTCCACTTTCGCCAGTTTTTCGTAGTAGCACGCCAGCGCGCTATGGTCGTCATTACCGTGTCCATCCGCGCGTAACGCCTGCATCATTTCCATAACGGCGGCGGTCAGCGGGAGCTGCGCGCCAACGCCGTGGGAGGTATCCAGCGCATTCGCCAGATCTTTAATGTGCAGATCGATACGGAAACCTGGCTTAAAGTTTCGGTCCATGACCATCGGCGCTTTCGCATCCAGTACCGTGCTGCCAGCCAGACCGCCGCGAATCGCCTGATAGACCAGATCCGGGTTGACGCCCGCTTTAGTCGCCAGCGTCAGCGCTTCAGACATGGCGGCGATATTCAACGCCACGATCACCTGGTTAGCCAGTTTTGTGACGTTGCCTGCGCCGATATCGCCGGTATGCACCACGGAACCCGCCATCGCTTTCATCAGGTCGTAGTACTTGTCGAAAATGGCTTTATCGCCCCCCACCATCACCGACAGCGTGCCATCAATCGCCTTCGGCTCGCCGCCGCTGACCGGCGCATCCAACATCTCAACGCCCTTCGCCTTCAGCGCATCGCTGATTTCACGGCTTGCCAGCGGCGCGATAGAACTCATATCAATCAATACGGTTCCCGGCTTCGCGCCTTCGATGATACCGTTCTCGCCCAGCGCAACTTCTTTCACATGCGGAGAGTTAGGCAGCATCGTGATGATGACGTCACACTGTTCAGCGATCGCCTTCGCCGTAGAGGCCGTTTCCGCGCCTGCGGCAATGACGTCGGCAATCGCTTCAGGATTACGATCGGACACCACCAGCGAATACCCTGCTTTCAGTAAGTTTTTGCTCATGGGCTTACCCATGATGCCTAAGCCAATAAAGCCAACTTTCATCGTCATAGCGTTCTCTCTTTCCATACCAGGATTATTTTTTAAAGGTGTCGGCAAGTTTCTGCGTGCTGGCGCGGAATGCGCCTAAATCGCTGCCAACGGCGACAAAGGTCGCGCCCCATTCCAGATAACGGCGGGCATCCGCCTCTACCGGCGCCAGAATGCCGCACGGTTTACCGTGCGCTTTAGCGCGGGCGAAAATATGTTGAATCGTCTGCTGCACGTCAGGGTGAGAAGCATTGCCGAGATGACCCAGCGCGGCGGCCAGATCGCTGGGGCCGACAAAAATGCCATCAACGCCTTCCGTTGCGGCGATGGCATCAACATTGTCGACACCCAACTGGCTTTCGATTTGAACAATAATGGTGATGTTTTTGTTCGACTGCGCAAAGTAATCAGGCACCGTACCGAACATATTCGCGCGGTGAGAAACGGAAACGCCGCGAATGCCTTCCGGCGGGTAACGTGTCGAGGCGACGGCGCGAGCCGCTTCCTCTTGCGTTTCAACAAAGGGGATCAGGAAGTTATAAAACCCAATATCCAGCATCCGTTTGATAATGACCGGTTCATTGGTTGGCACACGTACCACAGGCGCGCTGGCGCTGCCTTTCAATGCCATTAACTGCGGAATTAAGGTGGTCACATCGTTCGGCGCATGTTCGCCATCCAGCACCAGCCAGTCAAATCCCGCCAGACCGAGAACTTCGGTGGTGATTGGGCTTGCCAGTGCAGACCAGCAGCCAATCTGCACCTGTTGCGCCGCCAGCGCCGCTTTAAACTTATTCGGGAAAATAGCGTTATTCATCGCTTATACCTTCGCTTATTTCTTTAATTCTCTACATGTGATGCCGCCACCATAACTTATAGCAACGACAATAAAATGCTTATCTGAAATCAGAATGGATCTCCACATTCTATTTCTAATGTGGTACACATCCTGTAGCACAATATACCGTTCTGATATCTTTATCGTCTTTTATTATTATCATGGTATTTTCAAATAACTCGTCAGATACACTGAATTCGCCATTCAGTATAAACAGCCTATGGCGGATAATCATTGTGCAAACGCTCATTAAAAAGGGATTATTTAACGCTTATTTTTGAGCATACGCCCATGATACTGGGCGCTAATGCACACATTTACGCTTTACCCGGCCTACATAAAAAATTTCATAATTTGCGGTGATCTGGATCACATTCTTATATTTATACTCCTGTCATTCTTATTTCATTATGCATGAACTTTATTTCTTATATTGAGATTTAACGATTTAACCATAACCAAAATAGATAATCCTATTTCTATCATCCAGGCTGGAGAATGTTGAACAATGGCCAATATCGAAATTCGCCAGGAATCGCCATCGGCGTTTTATATAAAAGTACATGAAACCGATAATGTCGCAATTATTGTTAATGACCACGGTCTTAAAGCCGGAACACGTTTTCCGGATGGCCTGGAACTGACTGAACATATTCCGCAAGGCCATAAAGTCGCTCTGACGGATATCCCCGCTCACGGCGAAATCATCCGTTATGGCGAAGTCATCGGTTATGCGGTACGCGACATCCCGCGCGGAAGCTGGATCGACGAGTCGCTGGTTGAACTGCCAAAAGCGCCGCCGCTGAATACGCTACCGTTGGCGACCAAAGTACCGGAACCGCTGCCGCCGCTGGAAGGCTATACGTTTGAGGGCTATCGTAACGCCGATGGCAGCGTCGGCACCAAAAATCTGCTTGGCATTACCACCAGCGTGCACTGTGTGGCGGGCGTGGTCGATTATGTGGTGAAAGTAATTGAGCGCGATCTGCTGCCCAAATACCCGAATGTCGATGGCGTTGTAGGGCTAAACCATCTGTACGGCTGCGGCGTGGCAATCAACGCGCCGGCGGCGGTCGTGCCGATTCGCACGATTCATAATATCGCGCTCAACCCCAATTTTGGCGGCGAAGTGATGGTGATTGGCCTCGGTTGCGAAAAACTGCAGCCGGAACGGCTGCTGGAAGGCACCGAGGATGTTCCCGCCATCGCCGTTGAAAGCGCCAGTATTGTGCGTTTACAGGACGAGCAGCATGTCGGCTTTAAATCAATGGTCGACGATATTTTGCGGGTCGCCGAACGCCATCTGACGAAACTGAACCAGCGCCAGCGCGAAACCTGCCCGGCCTCCGAGCTGGTCGTCGGGATGCAGTGTGGCGGCAGCGATGCGTTTTCCGGCGTCACGGCAAACCCGGCGGTGGGTTATGCTTCCGATCTGCTGGTACGCTGCGGCGCGACCGTCATGTTCTCGGAGGTCACCGAAGTGCGCGATGCCATTCATCTTCTGACGCCGCGCGCCATCAACGAAGCCGTGGGTAAACGCCTGCTGGATGAAATGGCCTGGTACGATAACTATCTTGATATGGGGAAAACCGATCGCAGCGCTAACCCGTCCCCTGGCAACAAAAAAGGCGGCCTGGCGAACGTCGTGGAAAAAGCGTTGGGCTCTATCGCTAAATCGGGTAAGAGCGCCATTGTCGAAGTATTGTCGCCGGGCCAGCGCCCCACCAAACGCGGCCTGATTTACGCCGCGACGCCCGCCAGCGATTTCGTCTGCGGCACGCAGCAGGTCGCTTCCGGCATTACCGTACAGGTCTTTACCACCGGACGCGGCACGCCGTACGGGCTGATGGCGGTGCCGGTAATTAAAATGGCGACGCGTACCGAGCTGGCGAACCGCTGGTATGACTTAATGGATATCAATGCAGGCACCATCGCCACGGGTGAAGAGACAATCGAAGATGTGGGCTGGAAGCTGTTTCACTTTATTCTCGATGTCGCCAGCGGCCGGAAAAAGACTTTCTCGGACCAGTGGGGATTGCATAACCAGCTGGCGATATTTAACCCGGCGCCAGTGACCTGATCCAGTCAGTACCCTTCTCCGACCAGGGTATAGCCGCATAATCTGTAGACCGGGTAAGCGCCAGCGCTACCCGGTATTTTTTCACCCTTAGTCTGTA
This sequence comes from Salmonella sp. JXY0409-18, assembly GCF_020268625.1. Classification (NCBI taxonomy): domain Bacteria; kingdom Pseudomonadati; phylum Pseudomonadota; class Gammaproteobacteria; order Enterobacterales; family Enterobacteriaceae; genus Salmonella; species Salmonella sp. JXY0409-18. The sequence continues at coordinate 597,716 of NZ_CP084216.1, read as the reverse complement.
GTCTGAAGCACGTCTGCCCGACATGCTTTTTTTATGCCTAACTTTCGATAACTTCCATTTTATTTCGAAACTTTCATTTATCAGATCAAAATCACAAAAAAACATTCCGAAAGCCTATAAATTCTTTCACAGAAAACAAACGAAAGATTTCGGAGGAAGGATGTTTATCATTTCAGGCAGAACAATGCTAAAGAAGGCGCAGCAGGAAGGTTATGCTGTGCCGGCGTTTAACATCCACAACCTGGAGACATTGCAAGTGGTGGTGGAAACCGCCGCAGAATTGCGCTCTCCGCTGATTGTCGCCGGTACGCCAGGCACCTTTAGCTACGCAGGCGTCGGTAATATCGTGGCCATCGCCGCAGAACTGGCGAAAAGCTGGAACCATCCTCTCGCGGTACATCTCGATCATCATGAAAAACTGGCCGACATTAAAATGAAAGTCGCCGCCGGGGTACGCTCGGTCATGATCGACGGGTCGCATTTCCCCTTTGCCGACAATATTGCGCTGGTGAAAAGCGTGGTTGATTACTGTCATCGCTACGATGTCAGCGTTGAAGCTGAACTTGGGCGTCTCGGCGGGCAGGAAGACGATCTTATCGTTGACGGCAAAGATGCGCTTTATACCCATCCGGAACAGGCCCGGGAATTTGTAGAAAAAACGGGTATCGACTCGTTAGCCATTGCTATCGGCACCGCTCATGGCCTCTACACCGCTGAACCAAAACTTGATTTTGAACGACTGACGGAAATTCGTCAGCGGGTTGATGTCCCCTTAGTCCTTCACGGCGCCTCTGGCCTGCCGACCCGCGATATTACCCGCGCTATTTCGCTGGGCATCTGCAAAGTTAACGTCGCGACCGAGCTAAAAATCGCCTTTTCCGACGCGCTTAAAAACTATTTAACGCAACACGCAGAGGCCAGCGATCCCCGCCATTACATGATCCCGGCGAAAGCGGCCATGAAAGAGGTTGTACGTAAAGTGATTGCCGACTGCGGTTGTGAAGGGAAGCTCTAAAGCCCCCGGATTTAGCACGGCAAAGGGCGTTTTCATAGCTGGATCACGAAAGCCATTATTATCCTTTGCCTTCAAACCAAAAATATTATGAAGATAAACAAAAGATATCGGAGCCAGAAGTGAAAGAAATAATTTCTCGTCACAAAGCAGGGGAACAGATAGGGATCTGTTCCGTATGTTCAGCACACCCGCTGGTGATTGAATCTGCATTACGTTTTGATCTGAATAGCGGGAACAAAGTTCTGATCGAAGCGACCTCTAACCAGGTTAATCAGTTTGGCGGTTATACCGGCATGAAACCGGCTGACTTTCGTGATTTTGTCTATGGCATCGCCCAGGAAGTGGGTTTTCCACGAGAACGGCTTATTTTAGGCGGCGATCACCTGGGACCTAACTGCTGGCAAAACGAACCTGCAGATACGGCGATGGAAAAATCCGTCGAACTCATTAAGGCTTACGTCGCTGCCGGGTTTAGCAAAATCCATCTTGATGCCTCTATGTCCTGCGCTGACGACCCGACGCCGCTGGACCCAATGGTTGTCGCTAAACGCGCCGCCCTGCTTTGCCAGGCAGCGGAAACGACGGCGACCGACGAACAAAAACGCCATTTAACCTATGTTATCGGCACTGAAGTTCCGGTTCCGGGCGGGGAAGCCAGCGCCATTAACGCCGTACATGTTACCCGCGAACAGGATGCTGCCCGCACGCTGCAAACGCATCAGGCTGCTTTTCGCGCCCTGGGGCTGGATGAGGCATTGAACCGGGTTATCGCGATTGTCGTACAGCCGGGCGTTGAATTTGATCATACCCAGATTATTCATTATCAGCCGCAGGCGGCACAGGCGCTCTCCGCATGGATAAAAGAAACGCCGATGGTCTATGAAGCGCATTCGACTGATTATCAGACGCGACAGGCCTACCGCGCCCTCGTTCGCGATCATTACGCCATTCTGAAGGTCGGCCCAGCGCTCACTTTCGCGCTGCGCGAAGCCATTTTCGCACTTGCGCAAATGGAAAATGAGCTGGTATCCCCAGAACAACGTAGCCGCGTGATGGAAGTTATCGATGAAGTGATGCTAAACGAGCCAGGCTACTGGAAAAAATACTACCGTCCAACCTGGAGCCAGGCGATGATCGACATCCACTTTAGTTTGTCTGACCGTATTCGCTATTACTGGCCGCACCCGCGTATTCGTCAAAGCGTAGAGAAGTTAATCGCCAATCTGAACAACGTCACATTGCCGCTGGGATTAATTAGCCAGTTTATGCCCGTACAGTTTGAACGCCTGTCTGAGGGCGTGCTCACCCCCACGCCGCATAACCTGATTATTGACAAAATTCAGGATGTTCTGCGCGCTTATCGCTTCGGTTGTACGCCGGATGTCGCCTGAATAATGGAGAATCTATGAGCCAACTATTTGTCCGAACCGGAATCACATTCGACTCGAGCCAACAGGCGCTGGCGCACATTGGCAAAGAGATGCTGGCGAAAGGCGTGGTACATGATAGTTATCCGCAGGCGCTGGTGGAACGTGAAGCGTCTTTTCCTACCGGCATTGCGCTGGAGCGTCACGCCGTCGCTATCCCTCATTGCGAGGCGGTTCATGCGAAATCACCCGCTATCTATCTGATTCGTCCAGATAAGCCGGTCATGTTTCAACAGGCGGATGATGACGAAGAGATTGCCGTTTCGTTAATCATCGCCTTAATCGTTGAAAACCCGGCGGCACAGCTAAAACTTCTGCGCCGCCTGTTTAGTGAGCTACAGAACCCAAGCACCCTCGATGCCCTGTTAAGCGCGCCGGATGCCGAACTGGCGATACGCTTTCAGGAAACCATCCTTGAGCCTGAGCAGTGCGCCCAGGTTTGATAATAAATTGATAATAATGAGGAATACCCTATGAAACGTAAAGTAATTGTGGCCTGTGGCGGTGCGGTTGCAACCTCAACGATGGCTGCGGAAGAAATTAAAGAGCTGTGTGATGCCAACCATATTGAGCTCGACTTAGTGCAATGCCGGGTCACCGAAATCGAAACCTATATGGACGGCGCCGATCTTATCTGTACCACTGCCAGGGTCGATCGCGCCTTTGGCGATATTCCCGTCGTTCACGGTATGCCTTTTGTTTCCGGCGTGGGTATTGAAGCATTACAGCAAAAAATTCTGTCCATTCTCATGGGGTAACGTATGTTTAGCGAAATAATGCGTTATATCCTCGACTTAGGCCCAACGGTGATGTTGCCTCTGGTGATCATCGTGTTCTCTAAACTGCTGGGAATGAAGCTTGGGGATTGTTTTAAATCGGGTTTGCATATTGGTATCGGCTTCGTGGGTATTGGTCTGGTCATCGGCCTGATGCTGGATTCTATCGGCCCCGCGGCGAAAGCCATGGCGGAACATTTCCAAATCAATCTCCACGTTATTGACGTCGGCTGGCCGGGTTCATCGCCCATGACCTGGGCGTCACAAATCGCGCTGGTCGCGATCCCTGTCGCCATCGGGGTTAACGTCCTGATGCTGGTGACCCGCATGACCCGCGTGGTGAATGTCGATATCTGGAATATCTGGCACATGACCTTCACGGGCGCCATGCTGCATCTGGCGACCGGTTCATACTGGCTGGGGATTCTGGGCGTTGTGGTTCATGCCGCCTTTGTCTACAAACTGGGGGACTGGTTTGCCAAAGATACCCGCGACTATTTTGGCCTTGAGGGGATTGCTATCCCACACGGTTCATCCGCGTACCTGGGCCCCGTGGCGGTGCTCGTTGATACCATCATCGAGAAAATTCCGGGCCTCAATCGTATTCACTTTAGCGCAGACGATGTCCAGAAACGCTTCGGACCGTTTGGCGAGCCGGTGACTGTCGGCTTCGTGATGGGGCTGGTGATTGGTGTACTGGCAGGCTACGACGCCAAAGCCGTTCTGCAACTGGCGGTCAAAACCGCAGCGGTGATGCTGCTTATGCCACGCGTCATTAAACCTATTATGGATGGCCTAACCCCTATCGCGAAACATGCGCGTAAACGTCTACAGGCCAAATTTGGCGGGCAGGAGTTCCTGATAGGCCTTGATCCAGCGCTACTGCTCGGTCATACCTCTGTTGTCTCCGCGAGCCTGATATTCATTCCGCTGACCATCCTGATTGCCGTCTTAGTACCGGGGAACCAGGTTCTGCCGTTCGGCGACCTCGCCACCATCGGTTTCTTTATTGCGATGGCGGTCGCGGTACACCAGGGCAACCTGTTCCGCACGCTGATTTCAGGTGTCATTATCATGGGTATCACCCTGTGGATAGCCACGCAGACGATTGGCCTGCATACCCAACTGGCTGCCAATGCCGGAGCGCTAAAAGCTGGCGGACAAGTCGCCTCGCTGGATCAGGGCGGTTCCCCCATCACCTGGCTGCTGATTCAACTTTTTACCTGGCAGAATATCGTCGGCTTCGCCGTCATTGCCATTATCTATCTGGCCGGCGTACTGCTGACCTGGCGTCGCGCCCGACAGTTTGTCGCGGCTGAGAAAGCCACGGCGCTACAGCAAAGTCAAATCGCCTCTTAATTTTAGGGGAGCAATCGCTCCCCTCACCTTCCTGGAGAATGTTATGAAATCAGTGGTTATTCACGCTGAGGGAGACGTGCGCGTTGAAGAACGCCCCTTACCACAACTGCAAGCCGAGGACGATGTGTTGGTCAAAGTCGTTAGCTCAGGGCTTTGCGGGTCGGATATCCCGCGTATTTTCGCGCAGGGCGCCCATTATTATCCTATTACGTTAGGCCATGAATTCAGCGGCTACGTAGAATCCTACGGCACAGGCGTAACGGATATGCAGCCCGGCGATGCCGTCGCTTGTGTCCCGCTTCTTCCCTGCTTTCACTGTCCGCAATGCGAACGCGGTTACTTTTCTTTATGCAGACAGTATCAGTTTGTAGGATCGCGCAGCGAAGGCGGTAATGCGGAATATGTGGTGGTCAAACGGGCCAATCTTTTCCGCTTGCCGTCTGATATGCCGATTGAAGATGGCGCGTTTATCGAACCGATTACCGTGGGCTTACACGCCTTTCATCTGGCGCAGGGCTGCGAGGGGAAAAACGTAATTATCGTCGGTGCCGGGACAATTGGCCTGCTGGCCTTACAATGCGCGCGGGAACTGGGCGCTCGAAGCGTAACGGCGATTGATATCAATCCGCAGAAACTGGAACTGGCGAAAGCGCTCGGCGCAACGCATACCTGTAATAGCCGGGAAATGACCGCCGACGACATCCAGACCGCGTTGTCCGGCATTCAGTTTGATCAACTGGTTCTCGAAACGGCAGGAACTCCCCAGACCGTCTCGCTGGCTATCGATATCGCCGGGCCGCGCGCGCAACTGGCGCTGGTGGGGACGTTACATCACGATCTCACCCTGACAACGCGTACATTCGGATTAATTTTGCGTAAAGAGCTCACGCTCCTCGGCAGTTGGATGAACTACTCCGCGCCATGGCCAGGAGAAGAATGGGAAACCGCAGCGCGCCTGTTGGCTGAAAAACGTCTTCAACTGACCCCTCTCATTGCCCATCGCGGCGATGCGGAAAGCTTTGCAGAAGCAGTCAAAGCGCTTAATGGCGCGCCCATGCAGGGCAAAATCTTACTTCAACTTTCCTGATGGTACGAGCCAGCAACCTGCGCTGGCTCACATTTCCTTTCGAAATTTAGCGTTCACCTTTCGCAATCCTTCGATTAAACTAGTTACAGTTAATTATCAGGCAAATCAATATGAACTCATTTGAGCGAAGAAATAAAATTGTCGACCTGATTAATACGCAAGGCAGCGTGCTGGTGATGGACCTTTCAAATACCTTTGGTATTTCTGAAGTGACTATCCGCGCTGACCTGCGTCTGCTGGAAGAGAAAGGCCTTGTCACCCGTTTTCATGGCGGCGCGGCAAAACCGGGAAGTCATCTGGCGGAAGGCGACAATCAGGAAGTCATTCTGGAAGATCGGTATCAACTCGCCAGCGATCCGAAAAAGCGGATTGCCCAGGCGGCTGCGGCAATGGTTGAAGAAGGAATGACCATCATCCTGGATAGCGGGAGCACAACATTACTGATTGCGGAAGCGCTCGCGCGAAAAAGCAATATTACGGTGATCACTAACAGCTTGCCTGCCGCTTTTACGCTATCAGAAAATAAAGATCTCACGCTGGTGGTCTGCGGAGGTACGGTACGGCATAAAACCCACTCAATGCACGGCACGATTGCGGAACGATCGCTACACGGCATCAGCGCCGATGTCATGTTTGTCGGGGCGGATGGCATTGATGCGACAAACGGTATTACCACGTTTAACGAAGGTTATTCCATTAGCGGCGTCATGGCGGCGGCGGCACACAAAGTTATCGCGGTACTGGACGCGACCAAATTTAACCGTCGCGGCTTTAACCAGGTATTGCCGATGGACAAGATCGACTGTGTGATAACCGATGACACTATCAGCAAACAGGATAAAGCGGCATTAGCGAAAACAGGCGTGGAATTAATGATCGTCTAAAAAGGAGTCGGTTATGCGTTGCTGATCGCGAGAGTAAGCCCGAAGGAAAGGCCCGGCCCGCTATCACCGCCCAATGCCCCCATCAATTTACCCACATCAATCACCTGATTGAGTATTAACACGATGGCGATAAAAGGCGGTTCCCGGGCGCTCGCTTTTATTCTTCCTGCTGCTCCAGCGCGTACTTATACAGCGCATTTTTCTTCACGCCGTGAATTTCTGCTGCCAGCGCCGCCGCTTTTTTCAGCGGCAGTTCTGCCTGTAGCAGCGCCAGCGTGCGCAACGCGTCGGCGGGCAGGTCGTCTTCTTGCGCTTTATGGCCTTCGACAATCAGCACCATTTCGCCTTTGCGACGGTTTTCATCTTCTTTGACCCACGCCAGCAGCTCGCCGACCGGCGCGCCGTGAATGGTTTCCCAGGTTTTGGTCAGCTCACGCGCCAGCACCACATAACGGGATTCTCCCAATACCGCGACGATATCTTCCAGGCTATCTAACAGGCGGTGGGTTGACTCATAAAAAATCAGCGTTCGCGGTTCCGTTTCAATGGCTTTTAGCGCATCACGGCGGCCTTTGGATTTCGCCGGTAAAAAGCCTTCATAGCAGAAACGGTCAGATGGCAGGCCAGCGGCGCTCAGGGCGGCAATCGCCGCACATGGCCCTGGTAGCGGCACCACGCGAATCCCCGCTTCACGGCAGGTACGCACCAGGTGATAGCCGGGGTCATTAATTAGTGGCGTACCGGCGTCGGAAACCAGCGCAATGTTCTGCCCTTCTTTTAGCTTCGCGACCAGCGTTTCCGCTTTCTGTTGTTCGTTATGGTCGTGCAGCGCGAACAATCGGGCATTAATCCCAAAATGTTGCAGCAATAAACCGGTATGACGAGTGTCTTCAGCGGCAATTAAATCAACGGCTTGTAAAACTTCCAGCGCGCGTTGAGTAATATCAGCCAAATTCCCGATAGGAGTAGGTACAATAAAGAGTTGGCCCTGAGAATTATCCGCCGATTCGTTTTGTTTCATTGTGTCGTCCGTATTGCCGATTTAATATTGAGCATTGCGTAAAAAAATATCACTGGATACAGTATGGTACCCTCAACATTTTCTCGTTTGAACGCCGCGCGCGCGCTGCCTGTCGTCCTGGCTGCGCTACTTTTCGCCGGGTGCGGCACCCAGGCGCCAGATCAAAGCGCAGCCTATATGCAGGGTTCAGCGCAAGCTGACTCCGCCTTTTACCTGCATCAGATGCAGCAAAGCGCAGATGATAGCAAGACCAACTGGCAATTACTCGCCATTCATGCACTGCTGAAAGAAGGAAAAAGCCAGCAGGCCGTCGACCTGTTCAACCAACTCCCGCAAAATCTGAATGATGCCCAGCGTCGCGAACAGTCTTTATTAGCGGTAGAAATCAAACTGGCGCAAAAAGATGTCGCAGGCGCGCAGGCCTTGCTGGATAAACTAAAACCCGCCGACTTTGCGCCACATCAGCAAGCGCGTTACTGGCAGGCGCAGATCGTTGCCAGCCAGGGACGCCCGTCGCTTACCCTATTGCGGGCGTTAATCGCCCAGGAACCGCTACTGGCGGCGAAAGAGAAACAAAAAAATATCGACGCCACCTGGCAGGCGCTCTCCGCCATGACGCCGGATCAGGCCAGGACGCTGGTTATCAACGCCGATGAAAATGTGCTTCAGGGCTGGCTGGATCTGCAACGCGTCTGGTTTGACAACCGCAACGATCCGGACATGCTGAAAGCCGGGATCGCCGACTGGCGAAAACGCTACCCGCAAAATCCGGGGGCGAAAATGCTGCCGACGCAGCTCGTCAATGTACAACGTTTTAAACCAGCTTCCACCAGCAAAATCGCTCTGCTGCTGCCGCTGAACGGTCAGGCTGCCGTGTTTGGCCGTACCATCCAGCAAGGTTTCGAAGCCGCGAAAAACCTCGGCACCCAGGCGGTGGAAATGCAGCCTGCCGCCGCGCCTGACGCGCCGGTCGAACCTGGCGTGGAGGAGACGCAACCACAAATGACCAACGGCGTCGCCAGTCCGTCGCAGGCCTCGGTGAGCGATCTGACTGATGACGCTCCATCCCAGTCCGCTACGCCAGTCAGCGCGCCACAAACTCCCCCTGCTACAGCAAGCGCGCCGGCGGATCCCTCCGCTGAATTAAAAATCTACGATACCTCTTCCCAGCCGTTGGATCAGGTGCTCGCTCAGGTTCAGCAAGACGGCGCCAGTATCGTGGTCGGGCCGCTGTTGAAAAACAATGTGGAAGCGCTGATGAAAAGCAACACGCCGCTCAACGTGCTGGCGCTCAACCAGCCGGAAACTGTACGTAGCTTCCCTAATATCTGCTATTTCGCGCTCTCTCCTGAAGATGAAGCCCGTGACGCGGCGCATCATATTTATGACCAGGGCAAGCAGTCGCCGCTGCTGTTGATCCCACGCAGCGCGCTTGGCGATCGCGTGGCGAACGCCTTCACCCAGGAGTGGCAAAAACTGGGCGGCGGCATCGTGTTACAGCAAAAATTCGGCTCCGTAGCCGAGCTGAAAATGGGCGTGAACGGCGGCGCGGGTATCGCGTTGACGGGCAGTCCGGTCGCCGCCAGCGTGCCTGCGCAGCCTGGCGTCACCATTGGCGGTCTGACCATCCCTGCGCCGCCGACCGACGCGCAAATCACCGGCGGCGGACGCGTAGACGCGGTCTATATTCTGGCTACGCCGGAAGAGATTGGCTTTATCAAACCGATGATCGCCATGCGTAACGGCACCCAGAGCGGCGCGACGCTGTATGCCAGCTCCCGTAGCGCGCAAGGCACCTCCGGCCCCGACTTCCGTCTGGAGATGGAAGGTTTACAATACAGTGAAATTCCTATGCTGGCAGGCGGCAATATGCCGTTGATGCAGCAGGCGCTGAGCGCTGTACATAACGACTATTCTCTGGCGCGGATGTACGCCATGGGCGTGGATGCCTGGACGCTGGCGAACCACTTTTCGCAGATGCGTCAGGTGCAGGGGTTTGAGATCAATGGTAATACCGGCGCATTAACTGCCAGCCCGGATTGTGTGATTAACAGGAAGTTATCATGGCTCAAATACCAGCAAGGGGAGATTGTTCCCGCCAGCTAACGCGTAAACAGGCTGGCGACGCGTGGGAAGCTGCCGCGCGTCGCTGGCTGGAAAGCAAAGGACTGCGGTTTATCGCCGCCAACGTGCGCGAGCGCGGCGGCGAAATCGATCTGATCATGCGTGACGGAAAAACGACGGTTTTTGTTGAGGTCCGCTATCGGCGCTCCGGGCTTTATGGCGGCGCGGCGGCTAGTGTGACCCGCAGCAAGCAACACAAATTATTACATACTGCCCGCTTGTGGCTCGCCCGCCAGAATGGGAGTTTTGATACTGTGGATTGTCGGTTCGATGTGTTAGCCTTCACCGGAAATGAGATTGAGTGGTTTCGGGATGCGTTTAACGACCACTCATAATTGAAGATTTTAAGGATTAGCGTGCTCGAAAGAATCAAAGTTTGCTTTACAGAAAGCATTCAAACTCAAATTGCTGCGGCGGAAGCGCTTCCGGATGCCATTTCCCGCGCCGCCATGACGCTGGTTCATTCCCTGCTTAACGGCAACAAAATCCTCTGTTGTGGAAACGGGACGTCCGCGGCCAACGCACAGCATTTTGCTGCCAGCATGATTAACCGCTTTGAAACGGAGCGACCCAGTTTACCCGCCATTGCACTAAATACCGATAATGTGGTCTTAACTGCGATCGCTAACGATCGCCTGCACGATGAAGTTTATGCAAAACAAGTCCGGGCGCTGGGACATGCAGGCGATGTTTTATTGGCGATCTCTACGCGTGGTAATAGTCGCGATATCGTAAAAGCCGTTGAAGCAGCCGTCACACGTGACATGACCATTGTGGCGCTAACCGGGTATGACGGGGGTGAGCTGGCCGGACTATTAGGGCCGCAGGATGTTGAAATTCGTATCCCTTCACACCACAGCGCGCGCATTCAGGAAATGCATATGCTGACGGTAAACTGCCTGTGCGATTTGATCGATAACACGCTTTTTCCTCACCAGGATGATTAAGGAGTACACATGAAGGCATTTTCGCCGCTCGCAGTCCTTATTTCTGCGTTGCTATTGCAAGGTTGCGTCGCCGCCGCGGTAGTGGGTACGGCAGCCGTCGGCACCAAAGCCGCAACCGACCCGCGTAGCGTGGGCACCCAGGTGGATGACGGAACGCTGGAACTGCGTGTCAGCAGCGCGCTGTCGAAAGATGAGCAAATCAAAAAAGAGACGCGCATCAATGTCACGGCTTATCAGGGCAAAGTTTTGTTAGTGGGTCAGTCGCCAAACAGCGAACTCTCCGCACGCGCGAAACAGATAGCGATGGGCGTTGAAGGCACCACCGAGGTCTATAACGAGATTCGCCAGGGTCAGCCTATCGGCCTGGGGACCGCCTCTAACGATACCTGGATCACCACGAAAGTTCGCTCACAGCTACTGACCAGCGATCAGGTAAAATCGTCAAATGTGAAAGTCACCACCGAAAATGGCGAAGTGTTCCTGCTGGGCCTGGTGACTGAACGTGAAGGTAAAGCGGCAGCAGACATCGCCAGCAGGGTGAGCGGCGTGAAACGCGTAACCACCGCCTTTACGTATATTAAGTAACCGGTGTGCCGGGTGGCGATAAAAATGTGTAAACCGCGTCGCCATCCGGTAAATCATCCGGCTTCGCTACTCCGCTTTTTCCCGCAGTTGCGATGAGGTCAGAATCGTCACGCCTTCTTGTGCTGGCGCCAGCGCTTCCGCCAGCATGGCCCGCGCCACATCCCGCGCATCAATCGATTTCCAGTTTCCTGGCAACAGCCGAAATAGCGGAGCGAAAAGCGTTTCATTCACCCGCCGCGTTGTTCTGTCGCCGAGCAGCATAGAAGGCCGGGCAATCGTCAAACGAGGCCAATTTTGCGCGATTAACGCCTCCTCCATTTCTCCTTTCACCCGATTGTAGAAAAACGGAGAGTGCGCGTTTGCTCCCATTGCGCTGACCACCAACATGTGCTGCGCGCCCAGCCGACGCCCGGTCAGCGCGGTATCAACCACCAGCGTATAATCCGCATGAATAAACGCCGCTTTACTTCCCGCTTCACGCCGGGTCGTGCCCAGGCAGCAAAAAACAATATCTACCGGGTCGGTCACCTGAGCTAACGCGTCGGTAAGCTGCGGATCGTGAGGGTTATAAACGCCGACAATATCCGTCAGCGGACGACGCGTCGGCGCGGCGATAGCGCTCACCTGCGGCGTGTTGATTAACATTCTCAGCAGATGTCCGCCGACCAGTCCGGTCGCGCCGGTAATCAGTACCTGACTCATCCTCGCTCCTTTACAGATTTGTCCACCTTGCACTCTCGGCCCTATCGACCAGGCTTAATAGTCTACGAGGTAAGTATCCATCATTGTGGAAAATTTGCCTTACCCGACGCCACCACTGCGGAGGAAACGCATGAGTAAGAAAATTGCCGTTTTGATTACCGATGAATTTGAAGATTCAGAATTTACCTCGCCGGCAGCAGAATTCCGTCAGGCCGGCCATGAGGTCATCACCATCGAAAAAGAGGCGGGTAAAACGGTGAAAGGAAAAAAAGGCGAGGCCAGCGTCACCATTGATAAGGCTATTGATGACGTTCGTCCCGACGAGTTCGACGCCTTGCTATTGCCGGGAGGTCATTCGCCGGACTACCTGCGCGGCGACAGCCGTTTCGTGGATTTTACCCGCGATTTCGTTAACAGCGGTAAACCGGTTTTTGCCATTTGCCACGGCCCGCAGTTGTTGATCAGCGCCGATGTCATTCGTGGCCGCAAACTCACGGCGGTGAAACCGATTATTATCGATGTGAAGAATGCGGGCGCGGAATTTTACGATCAGGAAGTCGTCGTCGATAAAGATCAGCTGGTGACCAGCCGCACGCCTGACGACCTGCCGGCATTTAACCGCGAGGCACTACGCCTGCTGGGCGCGTGAGTCGCGTAACCAGTGCAGTTTTTTACCAAACCCCAGCGTGTTGTCGGTGAATTTAATCTCATCCAGCCGGATTTCCCATACCGGCGCTGGCAGCACCCTGGCGACCGGGAAGCGACGAAGGTAAGCTTTACGCGCGGCGTCGCTCTCCTGCCCCTCCAGACGGCGAATTACCCCTTTAAACTGCACGCCGCGAATGCGCGTCACCGTTTTCGGCTGACCATTGACCGTTCCCGCAACTGGCGCGCACGCGCCGGACATTTGCGCATGGCGGGTTTTATCATCCGTTAACAGATACAGCGCGACGTTTTGCGCATCGAACAAATAAAACGCATTGGCGCACCACAGCTCTCCCTCATGGTGTACGCACCAGGTCACCACGTGTTGTTTCGCCAGCCAACGGCCAATAGCGGTAAGTGTGTCCATCTTTATTCTCGCTTATACTGGGAACCTGAAAATTATCATGCTGATGGCGACAATGACACCCTGGTATCTGTATCTGATTCGTACTGCAGACAATGCGCTTTACACCGGAATAACCACCGATGTGGCGCGTCGTTACAGGCAGCATCAAACGGGAAAAGGCGCAAAAGCATTACGGGGAAAAGGCGAGTTAACGCTGGCGTTTGCGGCGCAGGTCGGCGATCGCTCGCTGGCCCTGCGCATAGAGTATCGCATCAAACAGCTCACAAAGCGCCAGAAGGAGCGCCTTGTGACGGAACGCGAAGCGTTTGAGGCGCTGCTGTCCAGCCTGCAAACGCCGGTGCTTAAAAACGATTGAAGTGGTCGTGATACTCCACCAGCCCCGTCACGCCTTCCAGCGCATCCTCAGCCAAACGGTGTACCTGGAAAGCGCTTTCCGTACCGGGCCAACGGCAGTGAAGATCGTAATGCGCGGCCAGTTCAAAACCGAAGCGGCTATATAACGCCGGGTCGCCCAACGTCACGACCGCCGCGTAGCCGAACTCGTTGAGCGAATCCAGCCCTTCATACACTAACTGGCGCGCCAGCCCTTGCCCGCGATACTTTTCATCGACCGCCAGCGGCGCCATGCCGACCCACTGTAAATCTTCGCCCTGCACATCAACCGGACTAAAGGCGACATAGCCCACCACCTGGCCTTCATCATCCGTGGCCACCAGTCCGAGCGTCAGAAAACCATCTTCACGCAAATCGTGAACCAGCTTCGCTTCCGCATCGCTTTCGAATGAACGGCGTAACAGCGCATCAATACCAGGCGCATCAATGGGAATTTCTACTCGAATTAGCATGGTTCACCTACCGAGGTCTGTTTGGTTTCCGGCGAGTTTTTCATACCCGCCTCAACAAAATCCGCCAGTTGCAGCAGCATAACGCGTAACGCTTTCGGCATCTGCTCCAGTTCGATGGCGTCCATCAGATTCTTCACATACAACCCTAACTCAGTATCGCCTTCAATGACCAGTCGACGCTGGAAAAAGAGCGTATCCGGGTCCTGTTTACGGGCAGCTATCATTAGCAGATCGCTGGCGTCGGCGCTAAAACTGACGTCAGCATCCGCCTGCTGGCTAACGATCAGCTTTTCATTTTCAACCGTGGTATACCATTTTAAGTCGATGTCACGAACATGAATGCTTAACCAACGACCTTCGAGGAATTCCAGCTCTCCATCGGCCAGCGCCTGACGAAACTGCCAGCTCAGAACCTGTTCCAGAACCTGGCGCTTTAGCGCAAAGGGCGTCAGTTTAACCGGTACACTCATCAGAGACGGGCCAGCATGGACTAAGCGTGAACGCAGTTTATCTAACACGAGCTTTACTCCCTGTTTCAATAGTCCTGTTATTTTGCCATATCCAATAAATCACATGGCGGCGTAAATCAACAATTGGGTCTGATTTTCTACCCCATTATTGGTGTTACCAATACGCCTTTAACTGCCTTAAATCAAAAATTGTCGCAGCAAGGTTAACTAAAATCCCTGTTCGTTAACAATTTTGCGTCTCAGACGTAACCCTCAGGATAAATTATGGAGCTGCTCTGCCCTGCCGGAAATCTCCCGGCGCTGAAGGCGGCCATCGAAAACGGCGCTGACGCCGTTTATATCGGGTTAAAAGACGATACCAATGCCCGTCATTTTGCCGGCCTTAACTTTACCGAAAAAAAATTGCAGGAAGCGGTGAGTTTTGTTCACCAGCATCGCCGCAAATTACACATCGCCATTAATACTTTTGCGCATCCGGACGGCTATGCTCGCTGGCAGCGCGCCGTGGATATGGCGGCGCAGCTTGGCGCCGACGCGCTGATTCTCGCCGACCTCGCTATGCTGGAATATGCCGCAGAGCGTTACCCGCATATTGAGCGCCATGTTTCCGTTCAGGCCTCGGCAACCAACGAAGAGGCGATTCGCTTTTATCACCGCAACTTTGATGTCCACCGCGTAGTACTGCCACGTGTACTGTCGATTCACCAGGTAAAACAACTGGCCCGCGTCACGCCGGTGCCGCTGGAGGTATTCGCGTTTGGCAGCCTGTGCATTATGGCGGAAGGTCGCTGCTATCTTTCTTCTTACCTGACGGGGGAGTCGCCCAATACCGTCGGCGCCTGCTCGCCCGCCCGCTTTGTTCGCTGGCAGCAAACGCCGCAGGGGCTGGAATCGCGCCTGAATGATGTCCTGATTGACCGTTACCAGGATGGCGAAAACGCGGGCTACCCAACGCTGTGTAAAGGCCGCTATTTAGTGGACGGCGAGCGCTATCACGCGCTGGAGGAGCCAACCAGCCTGAACACGCTGGAACTGCTGCCGGAGCTCATGGCGGCGAACATCGCTTCGGTGAAGATCGAAGGCCGTCAGCGCAGCCCGGCCTATGTCAGCCAGGTGGCGAAAGTGTGGCGCCAGGCGATCGATCGCTGCAAAGCCGCCCCGCAAAACTTCGTTCCACAGCGCGACTGGATGGAGACGCTCGGCGCGATGTCCGAAGGCACTCAAACCACGCTTGGCGCATATCACCGTAAATGGCAGTGAGAGGAGCTATGAAATATTCCTTAGGACCGGTGCTTTATTACTGGCCGAAAGAGACGCTGGAAGATTTTTATCAGCAGGCCGCAAAAAGCAGCGCTGATGTCATTTATCTGGGCGAAGCGGTGTGCAGCAAGCGTCGCGCGACCAAAGTCGGCGACTGGCTGGAAATGGCGAAATCCCTCGCCGCCAGCGGTAAGCAGGTGGCGCTCTCCACCCTGGCGCTGGTACAGGCGTCATCTGAATTAAGCGAGCTGAAACGCTATGTGGACAACGGCGATTTTCTGCTGGAAGCCAGCGATCTTGGCGTGGTGAATCTGTGCGCCGAGCGCAAACTGCCGTTTGTCGCCGGCCATGCGCTGAATTGCTACAACGCGGTCACGCTGCGCCGGTTGCTGAAAGAAGGCATGGTACGCTGGTGTATGCCGGTGGAGCTGTCCCGCGACTGGCTGGTGAATTTGCTTAATCAGTGCGATGAACTGGGCATCCGCAATCAGTTTGAAGTGGAAGTGTTGAGCTACGGGCATCTGCCGCTGGCCTACTCCGCTCGCTGCTTTACCGCCCGTTCGGAAGACCGCCCGAAAGATGAGTGCGAAACCTGCTGTATCAAGTATCCAAACGGTCGTGACGTGCTCTCGCAAGAGAATCAGCAGGTGTTTGTGCTTAACGGTATTCAGACCATGAGCGGCTATGTCTATAACCTTGGCAACGAACTGACGTCGATGCAGGGATTGGTCGATATCGTGCGGCTGTCGCCGTTGGGTACGGAGACATTTGCCATGCTTGATGCCTTTCGCGCTAACGAAAACGGCGGTGCGCCATTACCGCTTGCCTCCCATAGTGACTGCAACGGCTACTGGAAGCGGCTGGCCGGGCTGGAGCTACAGGCCTAGCCGGATGGCGGCATAAAGACCTTATCGGGCCTACAAATAGCGCTCCCGTAGGCCCGATAAGCGCAGCGCTATCGGGCATTGTTTTGCCGTCAGTCTCATAAAGCTCACTTTGTTAACAACATTCGCTAATCTTTAATGCAGTATTAAAAGATTAACCGGTAACAAAGTGAGCCGTTATGACTGACAAAACTATTCCGTTCTCGGTGCTGGATCTGGCACCGATCCCTGAAGGATCTTCGGCAAAAGAAGC
Source organism: Salmonella sp. JXY0409-18 (assembly GCF_020268625.1). Taxonomy (NCBI): domain Bacteria; kingdom Pseudomonadati; phylum Pseudomonadota; class Gammaproteobacteria; order Enterobacterales; family Enterobacteriaceae; genus Salmonella; species Salmonella sp. JXY0409-18. The sequence continues at coordinate 581,005 of NZ_CP084216.1, read as the reverse complement.
CTTCACGCACTCGCTTGATCTCGCACGGCTGGCTGAAAAGCGCGGCTATCACCGCTACTGGCTGGCGGAACATCACAACATGACCGGTATCGCCAGCGCGGCGACCTCGGTATTGATTGGTTATCTGGCGGCCAATACCACAACATTACATCTTGGCTCCGGCGGCGTGATGCTGCCTAACCATTCACCGCTGGTGATTGCCGAGCAGTTCGGCACGCTGAATACGCTCTACCCGGGACGTATCGACTTAGGGTTGGGACGCGCGCCGGGTAGCGATCAGCCGACGATGCGCGCGCTGCGTCGCCATATGAGCGGCGATATCGATAACTTTCCACGCGATGTCGCAGAGCTGGTGGACTGGTTCGACGCTCGCGACCCTAATCCGCATGTGCGCCCGGTTCCCGGCTACGGCGAGAAGATCCCGGTCTGGCTGTTGGGCTCCAGCCTGTATAGCGCACAGTTGGCGGCCCAGCTTGGCCTACCGTTCGCCTTTGCTTCGCATTTCGCGCCGGATATGTTGTTCCAGGCGCTGCATCTGTACCGTACCCAGTTCAAACCTTCAGCGCGGCTGGAAAAACCGTACGCGATGGTGTGTATCAATATTATCGCCGCCGACAGCAACCGCGACGCCGAATTCCTGTTTACCTCTATGCAGCAGGCTTTTGTGAAGCTACGCCGTGGGGAAACCGGCCAACTGCCGCCGCCGATTGAGAATATGGAGACCTTCTGGTCGCCATCCGAGCAGTATGGCGTGCAGCAGGCGCTGAGTATGTCGCTGGTCGGCGATAAAGCGAAAGTCCGCCACGGGCTGGAATCCATCCTGCGGGAAACCCAGGCGGATGAAATTATGGTCAACGGGCAGATTTTCGACCACCAGGCGCGGCTGCATTCGTTTGATTTGGCGATGGATGTGAAGCAGGAATTGTTGGGGTAGTGCGTTGTTTTGCCCGGAGGCGCTTCGCTTACCGGGCCTACAGCATCAAGTAGGCCGGATAAGGTGCAACCGCCATCCGGCACAATAACGTTACTGGTACACCGGCAGCAAATTAAAGCTCGACAGAATATGGATAACCGCGTTGCCGACACCGAAGACCAGAATCAGTACAATCATCGGCGTGCCGCCCCAGACGCGGAATTTCGGGCTGCCGAAACGTTCGCGAGATTTACGTGCTAACAGCGCAGGCACAATGGCCGCCCAGATAGTTGCAGCTAAACCTGCATAGCCAATGGCGTACAGAAAACCGTTCGGCCACAGCAGGCCACCGACAATTGGCGGCACAAACGTCAGCAGTGCGGTTTTAAAACGCCCCATTGCCGAGTCATCAAAACCAAACAGATCCGCCAGATAGTCAAACAGCCCCAGCGTCACGCCGAGGAAGGAACTGGCGACCGCAAAGTTAGAGAACACCACCAGCAGCAGATCCAGGCTGCGGCTGTTCAGCACGCCGCTTAACGCCTGTACCAGCACATCAATATTGCCGCCTTTCTGTGCAATGCCGATAAATTCTGGACGCGGGATGTTGCCCATCGTCCCCAGCAGCCAGACGGAATAGAGCGCCAGCGCCAGTAACGTTCCATAAATCAGGCATTTCACGATGGTGCGCGGATCTTTGCCGTAATATTTCATCAGGCTCGGTACGTTACCGTGATAACCAAAAGAGGCCAGACAAAATGGCAGCGTCATCAGCAGGTACGGCGTATATGACGCGTGGCTTTCAGCCACGTTAAACAACGTGGCAGGCTGAACGTGTCCTAACAGGCTGCCGAAGGTCAGGAAGAAAGTAATCACTTTCGCGCCCAGCACAATCGCCGTCATCCGACTGACCGCCTTCGTACTCAGCCACACGACAAACGCCACCAGCAGCGCAAAGGCAAAACCTGCCGCTCGCGCCGGAACGTTCAGCGACATCTCAGCAAAGGTATGATGCAGAATTGAGCCGCTCGCCGAGATATAGGCGTAAGTCAGGATGTAGAGCACAAAGGCAATAGAGATGCCGTTGACAATGTTCCAGCCTTTCCCCAACAGATCTTTGGTGATGGTGTCGAAACTCGAACCAATGCGGTAGTTAAGGTTGGCTTCGAGGATCATTAGCCCGGAGTGCAGCATACAAAACCAGGTAAAGACCAGCGCCGCCATCGACCAGAAGAACCACGCCCCGGACATGACCACCGGCAGGGAGAACATCCCCGCGCCAATGATGGTGCCGCCGATAATCACCACGCCGCCAAGCAGCGAAGGTGACGTTTGGGTGGTGGTAAGTGTTGCCATTCAGCTCTCTCTCCAGTCATTTATAGTGTGACTATCTCTCAATACGCTGCACTGTACCAGTACACGAGTACAAAAGAAATAAAAAAAGCCCCGATTGTGACGATCGGGGCTGTATATTTTACTTTACGCTGTGAATGCGCAGGTCAGCGTGAGTTACGCATCGCCGCCGAAACGACGGCGACCGGTAGAGTCATCACGACGCGGACCACGGCTTTCACGACGCTCGCCGCTGAAGCGACGACCATCACCACGACCACCTTCACGACGTTCGCCGCTGAAATTACGACCGCCTTCACGACGTTCGCCACTGAAGCTACGACCACCGCCGCGACGTTCGCCGCCCGCGTGCGGAACAGCATCACCCAACAACTGCATATTCATCGGCTTGTTCAGAATGCGGGTACGCGTGAAGTGCTGCAACACTTCGCCCGGCATACCTTTCGGCAGCTCGATGGTGGAGTGAGACGCGAACAGCTTAATGTTACCAATGTAACGGCTGCTGATGTCGCCTTCGTTAGCGATAGCGCCCACGATATGACGAACTTCAACGCCGTCATCACGGCCCACTTCAATGCGGTATAACTGCATATCGCCAACGTCACGACGTTCACGACGCGGACGTTCTTCACGGTCGCCACGCGGGCCACGGTCATTACGATCGCGCGGACCACGGTCGTCACGGTCACGGAATTCACGCTTAGGACGCATCGGCGCATCCGGCGGCAGGATCAGCGGACGCTCGCCCTGCGCCATTTTCAGCAGTGCGGCGGCCAGCGTTTCGAGATCCAGCTCTTCACCTTCGGCAGACGGCTGGATTTTCGCCAGCAGCGCACGGTACTGATCCAGATCGCTGCTTTCCAGTTGCTGCTGAACTTTCGCGGCGAATTTTTCCAGACGGCGTTTGCCCAGCAGTTCTGCGTTCGGCAGTTCCACTTCCGGAATGGTCAGCTTCATGGTGCGTTCGATGTTGCGCAGCAGACGACGCTCGCGGTTCTCAACGAACAGCAGCGCGCGACCGGCGCGACCCGCACGGCCGGTACGACCGATACGGTGAACGTAGGACTCGGAGTCCATCGGGATATCGTAGTTCACCACCAGGCTGATACGTTCAACGTCCAGACCACGTGCCGCAACGTCGGTGGCGATCAGGATGTCCAGACGACCATCTTTCAGGCGTTCCAGAGTCTGCTCACGCAGCGCCTGGTTCATATCGCCATTCAACGCGGCGCTGTTGTAGCCGCTACGTTCCAGCGCTTCTGCTACTTCCAGGGTCGCGTTTTTGGTACGTACGAAGATAATCGCCGCATCAAAGTCTTCCGCTTCCAGGAAACGCACCAGCGCTTCGTTTTTACGCATACCCCAGACAGTCCAGTAGCTCTGGCTGATGTCAGGACGGGTAGTCACGCTGGACTGAATGCGCACTTCCTGCGGCTCTTTCATAAAGCGGCGGGTAATGCGACGAATCGCTTCCGGCATAGTGGCGGAGAACAGAGCGGTCTGATGACCTTCCGGGATCTGCGCCATAATAGTTTCAACGTCTTCGATGAAGCCCATACGCAGCATTTCGTCGGCTTCATCCAGCACCAGACCACTCAGTTTAGAGAGGTCGAGGGTGCCGCGTTTTAAGTGATCAAGCAGACGTCCCGGCGTACCGACAACGATCTGCGGCCCCTGACGCAGGGCGCGTAACTGCACGTCATAACGCTGACCGCCGTACAGGGCAACCACGTTTACGCCGCGCATGTGTTTAGAGAAATCCGTCATGGCTTCGGCAACCTGTACCGCCAGTTCGCGGGTTGGCGCCAGCACCAGAATCTGAGGTGCCTTCAGCTCAGGATCAAGATTGTTGAGCAGCGGTAAAGAGAACGCTGCGGTTTTGCCGCTACCGGTCTGGGCCATGCCCAGCACGTCGCGACCGCCCAGCAGATGCGGAATGCACTCTGCCTGGATTGGAGATGGTTTTTCGTAACCCAGATCGGTAAGGGCTTCAAGGATAGGAGCCTTCAGCCCCAGATCTGCAAAAGTGGTTTCGAATTCAGCCATGTAGTACGTGTGCCTCAAAATTAATGGCGGCCAGTCTACATAACTCATCATGAAATTGATCTGCAATTTTCATTGAAAAGTGTGAACCGGCTCAAAGTAGGTGTATTAACGAACAACAACGCCCTCACCCGCGAAGGTGATGGCAATCAAAAAGATTACGGGCTGATATGTTCGTCAGCTATTGCTGGTCCGATTCTGCCAGGTCATCTTGGTCCTGGCCCAGGAGCGATAATTCCAACAATGCGTATCGGTGCTCAACAAAGTTATGAACGTTGTTGGCCACCGCCAGTTTGAACAGAGCCGTGGCGCTGTCCAAATCCCCCAGACTTAGGTAATACTTACCTAAATAGAAGTTGGTTTCACTGAGATGCTCAGCGAGCGAGGTGTTATCCGTTGCGTCCGCCTTGAGCCTTTCCATCAGCGTTGCTTCGCTAATGTCGCCCAGGTAGAACTCGACAATGTTCCATCCCCATTGCTCTTTATCCGATTTTTCGAAGCGTGCTTTTAACGCTTCTTTCGCCTGCTTCTCATTAAGCTTCTGCTCAACAAGATACAGCCACAGGCTGCGGTAAGGATCATTGGGATCGTCTTGATAAAACGCCAGCAGATCATCTTGCGCTAACTTATCACGGCCGCCGTAATACAATGCGATACCGCGGTTTAAGTGCGCGTAGTTGTAAGTTGGATCAAGCTCTAGTACAGAATCAAACGCTTCATAGGCAGCATCAAAATTGCCTGCCTGCGTTAAATAAATGCCTAAGTAATTGAATACTTCAGGCATATCCGGTCTGATTGCCAGCGCTTGTGAAAAATCATTTCGCGCTAATGCCCTCAAACCAAGACTATCATACAACACTCCGCGCTCATATAAAAGCTGTGCGCGTTCGTCATCGGTTAAAGCCCGACTGGCAAGAATCTGTTCCATACGCGCCAGAATCACTTCCTGCTGTAAAGTCGGTTGCAATGGTACTGCGAGGACTTCACTTTTACGCCAGGCGGAATTACTGCATCCTGCAAGCGTAAGTGCTGTCGCAACGAAACACCAGCGCAAAAAAGGCTTCATTTCCCACTCCCGAAGACAACGATTGAATGAACGTCCTGTTCCCCGGTGGCTCAACAAGGCGTCCAGCCAGGTCTAAAGCCCTCCGCACTGCGGAGGGCAAAAGGCTACCTTACTCGGCCTGTTCGCTCGCCGGAGCTTCCGGCGCAGCCGCAGGTTGAGACTGCTCGGTTGCTTCTTTAATGCTCAGACGTACACGGCCCTGGCGGTCAACTTCCAGAACCTTAACCGGGACTTCCTGACCCATCTGCAGATAGTCGGTCACTTTCTCTACACGCTTATCCGCGATTTGAGAGATGTGAACCAGACCTTCTTTACCGCCGCCGATGGCAACAAACGCGCCAAAGTCAACGATACGGGTCACTTTACCATTGTAGATACGGCCGACTTCGATCTCTGCGGTGATCTCTTCGATACGACGGATAGCATATTTCGCTTTTTCGCCGTCGGTCGCCGCGATCTTCACAGTACCGTCATCTTCGATTTCGATGGTGGTGCCGGTCTCTTCAGTCAGCGCGCGGATCACAGAACCGCCTTTACCGATCACGTCTTTGATCTTGTCCGTGCTGATCTTGATGGTATGGATACGCGGCGCGAATTCAGAGATATCGCCGCGCGGCGCGTTGATCGCCTGTTCCATCACGCCCAGGATGTGCAGACGCGCACCTTTAGCCTGGTTCAACGCAACCTGCATGATCTCTTTGGTGATACCTTCAATTTTGATATCCATCTGCAGCGCAGAGATACCGTCGCGGGAACCCGCCACTTTGAAGTCCATATCGCCCAGGTGATCTTCGTCGCCCAGAATGTCAGACAGTACAACGTAGTTGTCGCCTTCTTTCACCAGACCCATAGCGATACCTGCTACGGCGGCTTTAATTGGCACGCCAGCGTCCATCAGCGCCAGAGAAGCGCCGCACACGGAAGCCATAGAGGAAGAACCGTTGGATTCGGTGATTTCAGACACCACGCGAACGGTGTACGGGAATTTATCCATGTCCGGCATCACTGCCAGCACGCCGCGCTTCGCCAGACGACCGTGACCAATTTCACGACGCTTCGGAGAACCGACCATGCCGGTTTCGCCTACGGAGTACGGAGGGAAGTTGTAGTGGAACAGGAAGCTATCAGTGCGCTCGCCCATCAGTTCATCAAGCACCTGCGCGTCACGAGCAGTACCCAGAGTCGCGGTAACCAGCGCCTGCGTTTCACCACGGGTAAACAGAGCGGAACCATGAGTACGCGGCAGCACGCCAGTGCGCACGTCCAGACCACGGATCATGTCTTTTTCACGGCCATCAATACGCGGCTCGCCTGCCAGTACGCGGCTACGCACCACGTTTTTCTCAATAGCGTGCAGGATTTCGCCCAGCTCGTTAGCATCCAGAGTTTCATCTTCTGCAATAAGCTGCTCGATGGTTTCGGATTTGATTACGTCAACCTGAGCATAGCGTTCTTGTTTATCGGTGATGCGGTACGCGTCGCTCAGACGAGATTCAGCAAGCGCAGCAACACGCGCGTTCAACGCGTCGTTGACGGCTTCCGGCTGCCAGTCCCAACGTGGTTTACCGGCTTCTTTCACCAGATCGTTGATCGCCTGGATAACAACCTGCTGCTGCTCGTGACCGAATACCACCGCGCCCAGCATAGTGTCTTCGCTCAGCAGTTCAGCTTCGGATTCCACCATCAGCACAGCCGCTTCGGTACCGGCAACCACCAGGTCCAGCTTGCTTTCTTTCAGCTCGTCCTGGGTCGGGTTCAGCACGTACTGGTCATTGATGTAACCTACGCGCGCCGCGCCGATTGGGCCGTTGAACGGAATGCCGGACAGCGACAGCGCAGCAGATGCGCCGATCATCGCCACGATATCCGGGTTAACCTGCGGGTTAACGGAAACGACGGTCGCGATAACCTGCACTTCGTTAACGAAGCCTTCCGGGAACAGCGGACGAACCGGGCGGTCAATCAGACGCGCGATCAGGGTTTCGCCTTCGCTTGGACGGCCTTCACGACGGAAGAAGCTGCCCGGGATACGACCAGCAGCGTAGGTACGCTCCTGATAGTTAACGGTCAGTGGGAAGAAGTCCTGGCCTGGTTTGGCTTTTTTCTGGCCGACAACGGTAACGAATACGGCGGTGTCATCCATGCTTACCATAACAGCGGCAGTGGCCTGACGCGCCATCATGCCAGTTTCCAGCGTAACGGTATGCTGACCGTACTGGAATTTACGAACGATCGGATTAAGCAAAATAATATCCTTTCCAATTTTTGACGGCATAATACGCGCCGTCGTTAATACCCGATCTTCTGCGCATCCTCGCGACTAATGACAACCCTAACCCTGATATGGGTAAAGCCTCTCATTAGCCGCGCGAACCTCTGCAACGGAAGATCATTCATAGCAACAATACATTAGTTTCCAGCGAATTGCTGCCATCTGCTGGAAAAAAGGGGCCATGAAGGCCCCCTCTTTCTGAAACTCGAAAGAATTAGCGACGCAGACCCAGACGCTCAATCAGCGCGGTGTAGCGTGCAACATCTTTACGTTTCAGGTAGTCGAGCAGTTTACGACGCTGAGAAACCATACGCAGCAGACCACGACGGCTGTGGTGATCTTTTTTATGCTCTGCAAAGTGACCCTGCAGGTGGTTAATCTGTGCAGTCAACAGAGCAACCTGAACATCGGTAGAACCGGTGTCGTTTGCGTCACGACCGAACTCAGAAACGATTTTAGCTGTAGCTTCAGTACTTAGAGACATTTTAAAACTCCAAAGTATTTAAGAATGAGAGGACGCCGATCTCTAATTCAGCGATCCCAGTGTACGCCGCGTAAACTGTTAAATAATTTACGCGACGTTAAGCGGCGGTATTCTACTCGCAGCGCTCTCTTATCGCAAGACGAAGCGACATTACGCTGGGTACTCTACTACCAGCCGACGAGGCGCGACACGGCCTTCGTCGTCAATTTCGCCCATACCGATAAATTTACCGTCTTCGCCTTCCGTCACACGAACCAGTCCCTTCAACGGCGCGCCCGTGGTACGAACCGGGTTGCCATTTTTGAAGTATACCGAAGATGTTAACGGCAAATTAACAACAGGATAGTCCGAAGCTGGACTGTCCATTGGCATCAATAATGGATCGAGCAACTGCGCCGCCGGAACGCCCTGCTGTTCCGCCTGTGCTACCAGCTCGCGCAATTGCTCCAGCGTGACCATTCGCTCAATCGGATACTTGCTGACCGTCAGACGACGCAGGAACGTTACGTGCGCGCCACAGCCCAGTTTCTCACCTAAATCATCAATAATGGTACGAATATAGGTGCCTTTGGAGCAATGAACTTCCAGCTCCAGCTCGTTACCTTCATGGCGAATAAACAGCAGCTCATAGACGGTAATCGGGCGGGCTTCGCGCGGCACTTCGATACCCTGGCGGGCATATTCGTACAGCTTCTTGCCCTGATACTTCAGCGCCGAATACATCGAGGGAATCTGTTCGATATCCCCACGAAAGGTCTCCAGCGCGCTCGCAAGCTGCTCAGCGCTGAAAGTCACCGGACGCTCCTGCACGATTTGACCATCGGCGTCAGAGGTATCCGTGCGCTGCCCCAGACGGGCAATAACACGATAGCGTTTGTCAGAATCCAGCAGGTACTGCGAAAATTTTGTCGCTTCGCCGAGGCAAATCGGCAACATGCCGGTCGCCAGCGGGTCCAGCGCGCCGGTATGCCCGGCGCGGTTGGCATTGTAGATGCGCTTAACTTTCTGCAGCACGTCATTGCTGGACATACCCTGCGGCTTATCCAGCAGCAGAACGCCGTGAATGTCGCGGCCACGACGACGAGGACGACTCATCAGTCCTCCTTGTTGTCGTCCGGGTTCACACGACGTTCTTCGTCATGTTTCACCACGTTAGTCACCAGGTTGGACATACGCATCCCTTCCACCAGCGAGTTGTCGTAGAAGAAGGTCAGTTCCGGTACGATGCGCAGACGCATCGCTTTACCCAGCAAGCTGCGGATGAAACCAGACGCTTCCTGCAACGCTTTGATGCCCGCTTTTACTGCGTCTTCATCTTTGTCGTTCAAAAAGGTGACAAACACTTTGGCATAGGCCAGGTCACGGGACATTTCGACACCGGAGACGGTAGTCATCATACCCAGGCGCGGGTCTTTAATTTCGCGCTGCAGGATGATTGCGATCTCTTTTTGCATCTCCTGGGCCACGCGCTGCGGGCGACCAAATTCTTTCGCCATAATAAATCCTCCAGACAAAAAAGGGGCTATCAGCCCCTTTTTGAAATTAATACGGTATTCAGGCTGTAGGCCTGATAAGCGCTAGCGCCATCAGGCATAACATTGCCGGATGGCGGCGTAAACGCCTTATCCGGCCTACACCCAACCAACCTTAAGCGATAGTACGTTGGATCTCGATAATCTCGAATACTTCGATCATATCGCCAACGCGAACGTCGTTGTAGTTCTTCACGCCGATACCACATTCCATGCCGTTACGGACTTCGTTAACGTCATCTTTGAAGCGGCGCAGGGATTCCAGCTCGCCTTCATAGATAACCACGTTGTCACGCAGAACGCGGATTGGGTTATGGCGTTTAATCGTACCTTCGGTAACCATACAGCCCGCGATCGCGCCGAATTTCGGCGATTTGAACACATCGCGCACTTCAGCCAGACCGATGATCTGCTGTTTCAGTTCCGGAGACAGCATACCGCTCATCGCCGCTTTCACTTCGTCGATCAGGTTATAGATGACGGAGTAGTAACGCAGATCCAGGCTTTCAGATTCGATCACTTTACGCGCAGAGGCATCGGCACGAACGTTGAAGCCCACCAGAATGGCGTTGGATGCCGCAGCCAGGGTCGCGTCGGTTTCGGTGATACCACCTACGCCAGAACCGATGATCTTCACTTTCACTTCGTCGGTAGACAGTTTCAGCAAGGAGTCGGAGATCGCTTCCACAGAACCCTGTACGTCGGCCTTCAGCACGATGTTCACTTCGTGAACTTCGCCTTCGGTCATGTTGGCGAACATGTTCTCGAGTTTAGATTTCTGCTGACGAGCCAGTTTAACTTCACGGAATTTACCCTGACGATACAGAGCCACTTCACGCGCTTTCTTCTCGTCGCGAACTACGGTCACTTCGTCACCGGCAGCCGGAACGCCGGACAGGCCGAGGATTTCCACCGGAATGGACGGACCCGCTTCCAGCACTTCCTGACCCAGTTCGTTACGCATCGCACGCACGCGGCCGTATTCGAAGCCACACAGCACGATATCGCCCTTATGCAGCGTACCTTCGCGTACCAGAACGGTAGCCACCGGACCACGACCTTTATCCAGGAAGGATTCGATCACCGCGCCGCTCGCCATACCTTTGCGTACCGCTTTCAGTTCCAGAACTTCGGCCTGCAGCAGGATAGCATCAAGCAGTTCGTCAATACCGGTACCTGCTTTCGCAGACACGTGAACGAACTGGCTCTCGCCGCCCCACTCTTCCGGCAGAATGCCGTACTGGGACAGTTCGTTCTTAACGCGATCCGGATCCGCTTCCGGCTTATCGATTTTGTTCACCGCAACCACGACCGGCACACCTGCCGCTTTCGCGTGCTGGATAGCTTCGATAGTCTGCGGCATCACGCCGTCGTCTGCCGCTACCACCAGAACCACGATATCCGTTGCCTGGGCGCCGCGAGCACGCATAGAAGTAAATGCGGCGTGGCCCGGGGTGTCCAAGAAGGTGATCATCCCGTTGTCAGTTTCAACGTGGTAAGCACCGATGTGCTGGGTAATGCCGCCCGCTTCGCCAGAGGCTACTTTCGTGGAACGAATGTAGTCCAGCAGAGAGGTTTTACCGTGGTCAACGTGGCCCATGATGGTCACAACCGGGGCGCGCGGTTCAGCCGCAGCGCCGGTATCACGGTCGCTCATTACCGCTTCTTCCAGTTCGTTTTCACGACGCAGGATAACTTTGTGGCCCATCTCTTCGGCAACCAGCTGTGCGGTTTCCTGGTCGATGACCTGGTTGATAGTGGCCATGGCGCCCAGCTTCATCATCGCTTTGATGACCTGAGAACCTTTCACCGCCATCTTGTTCGCCAGTTCGCCAACGGTGATGGTTTCACCGATCACCACGTCACGGTTAACGGCCTGAGCGGGCTTCTGGAAGCCTTGCTGTAAAGAAGACCCTTTACGCTTACCGCCTTTACCGCCGCGAACCGCAGCACGCGCTTCTTCGCGATCGGCTTTAGATTCGGCATGTTTGCCTTTTTTCGCCGGACGCGCCGCTTTTGCATTACGGCCACGACCACGACCGCCTTCAACTTCACGATCGTTTTCGTCTTCGGCCTGGCGCGCGTGCTGAGAAGTGGTGACATGATAGTCACTGGTGTCTTCTACTGGCTCAGGCGTTGCGGTCCATTTGTTTTCTTCCGCCATGCGGCGAGCTTCTTCTGCTACACGACGCGCTTCTTCTTCGAGTTTGCGACGTGCTTCTTCTTCCGCTTTACGCTTCAGCTCTGCAGCTTCATTCTCACGGCGGGCTTTTTCGGCCTGGGCGGTTTTGGTCATATCGTCAGTCTGTTGATTGCTCACTTTGTCTTTTTCCGCAGCTTCACGTTTCGCTTTTTCAGCGGCTTCACGCTTAGCTTGTTCTGCGGCCTCGCGTTCAGCTTTTTGTTGCGCCTCGCGTTTGGCCTGTTCTTCTGCCTCACGACGGGCTTGCTCTTCCGCTTCACGCTGCGCCTGCTCTTCCGCGGCCAGGCGTTCAGCCTCTTGCGGATCGCGTTTCACAAAGGTGCGCTTCTTGCGGACTTCGATTTGTACCGATTTACTTTTTCCACCGGTACCTGGAATATTCAGGGTACTGCGCGTCTTACGCTGCAGCGTCAGTTTATCGGGACCAGAAACCGCTTCGCGGTTCAGGTGCGCCAGTAAAGTCTGTTTTTCTTGTGCGGACACAGAGTCGTCAGCAGATTTCCGGATACCTGCATCAGCAAACTGCTGTACCAGGCGATCCACGGAAACCTGTCTCTCTGCGGCCAGCGCTTTTAGGGTTACATCTGTCATGCTGTTCCTTCCTGCTACAGTTTATTACGCTTCGTCGCCGAACCAGCAAATATTACGGGCAGCCATAATCAGCTCACCGGCTTTTTCGTCGGTCAACCCTTCGATATCAGCCAGATCATCAATGCCCTGGTCGGCGAGATCTTCCAGCGTACAAACACCACGAGCCGCCAGTTTGAAAGCCATATCGCGATCTAATCCTTCCAGATTCAGCAGATCGTCAGCCGGTTTGTTATCACCGAGGCTTGCTTCCTGGTCCTGCGCCAGAGTGGTCAGTGCGTTTTTAGCACGCTCGCGCAGTGCTTCAACGGTCGGCTCATCAAGGCCGTCAATTTCCAGCAGTTCTTTCATTGGCACATAGGCCAGTTCTTCGAGCGTGGAGAAACCTTCTTCTACCAGAACGGTCGCGAACTCTTCATCAATATCAAGATATTTAGTAAAGATCTCGATAGCGGCATGTGCTTCAGCCTGATGTTTAGCCTGCAAGTCATCAACGGTCATTACGTTGAGTTCCCAGCCGCTCAATTGCGAAGCCAGGCGGACGTTCTGACCATTACGTCCGATCGCCTGCGCCAGATTACCGGCTTCAACGGCGATATCCATGGTATGTTTATCTTCGTCCACCACGATAGACGCGACGTCTGCCGGCGCCATCGCATTAATGACGAACTGCGCCGGGTTATCATCCCACAGCACGATATCGATACGCTCACCGCCCAGTTCGGTAGAGACCGCCTGAACGCGCGCGCCGCGCATCCCCACGCAAGCGCCGACCGGATCGATACGTTTATCGTTGGTTTTCACTGCGATTTTCGCACGAGAACCCGGATCGCGAGCCGCCGCTTTAATTTCAATCACTTCTTCGCCGATTTCCGGCACTTCGATGCGGAACAGTTCGATCAGCATTTCCGGCTTGGAACGGGTGACGAACAGCTGCGCGCCACGCGCTTCCGGGCGAACAGCATACAGCACGCCGCGAATACGGTCGCCAGGACGGAAGTTTTCGCGCGGCAGCATATCTTCACGCAGAATCACCGCTTCAGCGTTACCGGCCATCCCTTCAGATTTAATTTCCAGAGAGATATTGTCGCGGTTTACTTTCTTCACCACGCCAGTGACGATTTCGCCTTCCTGGTCGCGGAACTGATCGACAACCATCGCCCGTTCGGCTTCACGCACTTTCTGCACGATAACCTGTTTCGCAGTCTGCGTGGTGATACGGTCAAAGGTGACAGATTCAATCTGATCTTCAACATAGTCGCCGACATTCAGACTTTCGTCTTCAAAGCGCGCCGCTTCCAGCGTAATTTCCTTCGTCGGCATGGTCACTTCTTCAACGATCAACCAACGGCGGAAAGTATCAAAATCACCGCTTTTACGATCGATTTCTACACGAACATCGATCTCCTGCTCATATTTTTTCTTTGTTGCTGTCGCCAGCGCACTTTCCAGCGCTTCAAAAATTTTTTCGCGTGGCAGCGCTTTTTCGTTGGAGACGGCTTCAACAACAGCCAAAATTTCTTTGTTCATCGCGGGCTTTTCACCTCATCCAGACTGTTAAAAGTGGGGAACCAGGTTCGCCTTCTGGATATTACTCAGCGCGAACACTTCATCTTTGCCTTCGACTGTGACGGTAATCATTTCACCGTCCACCGCTTTGATAATGCCCTGCCACTTGCGACGGTTCTGTACCGCCATGCGAAGAACCAGCGCGACTTCTTCACCCTGGAAACGCGCATAGTGATCGGCAGTGAACATAGGACGGTCGAGACCCGGTGACGAGACTTCAAGGTTGTAAGCCACGGAGATAGGATCTTCAACGTCCAGCACCGCGCTTACCTGGTGGCTCACATCAGCACAATCATCAACATTGATGCCATCTTCACTATCAATATAGATGCGCAGTGTGGATGTGCGACCGCGAATAAATTCGATGCCGACCAGCTCGTAGCCTAAGGCTTCAACTGGCGCTGTAATCATCTCTGTTAATTTTTGCTCTAATGTGGACAAGCCCACCCCCAAGACATAAAAAAAGGGCCTAAAGCCCAGTTATTCTGTAGTCAGATAACAAAAAACCCCGATAAATCGGGGCTTTATATAACTGAACCCTATAACCGCAACGGCGGTCTGGTGTACCTTCCGAAAGAATTTTTTTCAAATCCAGCTACGAAGGACATAATCTTCACAGTATATTTGAAAAAGAACTCTAAGGGAAAGTGGTTGCGGGGGCCGGATTTGAACCGACGACCTTCGGGTTATGAGCCCGACGAGCTACCAGGCTGCTCCACCCCGCGCCTGAAACGTGGCAAATTCTACTCGTTTTGGGTAAAAAATGCAAATACTGCTGGGATTTGGTACCGAGGACGGGACGTAAAATCTGCGCACAGTATAGTGACCAGGCATGAGTTATGTCAACCCTATTCCCAATATGCAGATGAATGAATATCACTCTTCGTTATACTCATCCCACCTCTCCGGCTTATACACGCATTTCACAACGTTATTTCAGTAAACCTTCACTAAATGCTTCCTGTCTCTGCTAAAAGATGATTAAATGAAAACTCATTTATTTTGCATAAAAATGCACTAAAGCAGAAACCGATCTCATTATCAGTCAATCAAGCAGGGTTCTATTCTATGACGACGATTCTTAAGCATCTTCCAGCAGGTCAACGTATTGGTATCGCTTTTTCCGGCGGTCTGGACACCAGCGCCGCGCTGCTGTGGATGCGACAAAAAGGAGCTGTCCCATATGCCTATACTGCGAATCTGGGACAACCGGATGAGGATGACTATGACGCCATTCCTCGTCGCGCAATGGAGTATGGCGCAGAGAATGCTCGCCTGATTGATTGCCGCAAGCAGTTGGTTGCAGAAGGGATCGCAGCGATTCAGTGCGGCGCTTTCCATAATACGACTGGCGGACTGACCTATTTCAATACCACGCCGCTGGGCCGTGCCGTGACCGGCACGATGCTGGTCGCCGCGATGAAAGAAGACGGCGTGAATATCTGGGGCGACGGCAGCACCTATAAAGGCAACGATATTGAACGTTTCTATCGTTACGGCTTGCTGACCAACGCCGAGCTGCAGATTTACAAACCGTGGCTGGATACCGACTTTATCGATGAGCTGGGTGGTCGCCATGAGATGTCTGAATTTATGATTGCCTGCGGTTTCGACTATAAGATGTCAGTCGAAAAAGCCTACTCCACCGACTCCAACATGCTCGGCGCCACGCATGAAGCGAAAGATCTGGAGTTTCTTAACTCCAGCGTCAAGATCGTCAACCCGATTATGGGCGTGAAGTTCTGGGACGAAAGCGTGAAGATCCCGGCAGAAGTTGTGACCGTCCGCTTCGAGCAGGGTCACCCTGTTGCCCTGAACGGTAAAACCTTCAGCGATGATGTTGAGATGATGCTGGAAGCGAACCGCATCGGTGGCCGTCACGGCCTGGGCATGAGCGACCAAATTGAAAACCGCATCATTGAAGCAAAAAGCCGCGGTATTTATGAAGCCCCCGGAATGGCACTGCTGCACATCGCTTACGAGCGTCTGTTGACCGGTATTCACAACGAAGACACCATTGAACAGTATCATTCTCATGGTCGTCAGCTGGGTAAACTGCTGTATCAGGGCCGCTGGTTCGACTCTCAGGCGCTGATGCTGCGTGACGGCCTGCAACGTTGGGTCGCCAGCCAGATTACCGGTGAGGTCACACTCGAGTTGCGTCGCGGCAACGACTACTCCATCCTGAACACCGTGTCTGACAACCTGACCTATAAGGCTGAGCGTCTGACCATGGAGAAAGGCGAGTCCGTGTTCTCACCGGACGATCGTATCGGTCAGTTGACCATGCGTAATCTGGACATTACCGATACCCGCGAGAAACTGTTCGGCTACGCGAAAGCCGGTCTGTTAACCGCCTCTTCCGCGACCGGTCTGCCGCAGGTTGAGAATCTGGAAAACAAAGGCAAATAAGCCCGCGTCGTTGATGCAACAGGCCGCGAAAGCGGCCTTTTTTATGCGCGGAATATAAGGTGTCTGTTGGCCTGATAAACGTAGCGCCATCATGGGTTGTAATAATGTCGGATGGCGGCGTAACGTCTTATCCGACCTACAGACAACCACAAATAACAAACGAAAAAAAAGACGCTTTTCAGCGTCTTTCTTTCGGAATATTGGTACCGAGGACGGGACTTGAACCCGTAAGCCCTATTGGGCACTACCACCTCAAGGTAGCGTGTCTACCAATTCCACCACCTCGGCACGGATACTGCTATTAGCGCGGGATATCGCTGGTCGGCTGGGCCGGTGCAGCAGGTTGAGTCTGCTCGGTCTTCGCCGGCGCGCTCAGATTTTCCCACTCGCTTCCTTTATTGGTTTTATTGCTATTGATATTACCCAACACCAGACTGATGATGAAGAACAGCGTCGCCAATACCGCCGTCATTCGGGTCATGAAGTTACCAGAACCACTTGAACCAAATAGCGTAGCGGAAGCGCCTGCTCCGAAGGAGGCTCCCATATCAGCGCCTTTACCTTGCTGCAGCATGATCAGACCTACAAGGCCAATTGCCACAATAAGGAAAACAACTAAAAGAGCTTCGTACATAATCAACCTGTTCCTTGCGGAGTTGCCGCGTACCAATGCTTCTACCAATAAAGCGGGATTTTTACTGTTTCCCACTGAAGCGGGTGTGAATACTAACCAAAGCGAATGACCTTCGCAAGGGCAATTTAAGCGCATTGTATCAACTGCGGAAAAAAACAGCAAAAGCGTTGTTTTTTGCGGGCAGTAAGGCGGCAACCGCCGCCTTTTTAGTCACTTAAACGCTTAAACGGCTTTTACCGCATCCGCAATACGATGGGCGAATGCCGTAACCTGCGCTTCATCCTCGCCTTCCACCATCACGCGAATCAGCGGTTCGGTACCGGATTTACGTAGCAATACCCGCCCACGATTGCCGAGCGTGGCTTCTACGTCCGCCGTTACCGCTTTCACCGCTTCATTTTCCAGCGGATCGCCGCTACCGGCGGTGTAACGCACGTTAACCAGAATCTGCGGGAACATTTTCATACCGCTGCACAGATCGTGCAGACTCATATGATTACGCACCATCGCCGCCAGAACTTGTAGCCCCGCTACAATACCGTCGCCAGTGGTCGTTTTATCCAGCAGAATAACGTGACCAGAGTTTTCCGCGCCGATGCGCCAACCTTTTTCCTGCAATTTTTCCAGCACGTAGCGGTCGCCCACTTTCGCCCGGGCAAACGGAATGCCAAGCTGCTTGAGCGCCAGCTCCAGCCCCATATTGCTCATCAGCGTCCCCACCGCGCCGCCGCGCAGTTGCCCCTGGCGCAGCCCTTCGCGCGCGATGATATACATAATCTGATCGCCATCGACTTTATTGCCTTCATGGTCAACCATGATGACCCGGTCGCCGTCGCCGTCAAGCGCAATGCCGAGGTCCGCCTTCTCCGCCAACACGCGCGCCTGCAACGCGCGCACGTCGGTCGCGCCCACTTCTTCGTTAATGTTGACGCCGTTTGGCTCACAGCCGATGGCGATAACGGTCGCGCCCAGCTCGCGCAGCACATTCGGTGCGATATGGTAGGTAGCGCCGTTGGCGCAATCCACAACCACTTTCAGACCGTTGAGGCTCAGTTCGTTCGGGAAGGTGCCTTTACAGAACTCAATATAGCGTCCGGCGGCGTCGACGATGCGGCTCGCTTTCCCCAGCTCGGCGGAGTCTACGCAGGTGATCTCTTTTTCCATTTCGGCTTCGATGGCTTCTTCCACATCGTCAGGCAGTTTCGTACCGTCGATAGAGAAGAATTTAATGCCGTTATCATAGAACGGGTTATGCGAAGCCGAGATAACGATACCCGCCTCCGCGCGGAAAGTCCGCGTCAGATAGGCGACGGCTGGCGTTGGCATAGGTCCGGTAAACGAGGCCGACAGTCCCGCAGCGGCAAGGCCCGCCTCCAGCGCGGACTCCAGCATATAGCCGGAAATACGCGTATCTTTACCGATAATGATTTTACGCGAGCCATGACGCGCCAGCACTTTTCCGGCAGCCCAACCCAGTTTAAGCACGAAATCAGGTGTAATGGGGGCATTGCCTACACGTCCGCGAATCCCATCGGTACCGAAATATTTACGATTACTCATAGCGTTTGTTTCCCTTTGCAGACAGAGTGGCTTCTACCACCCGCATCGCCTCTACGGTTTCTTTGACGTCATGGACGCGAATGATCTGCGCGCCCTGCATCGCGGCAATTACCGCGCACGCAAGGCTGCCGTTCAGACGGTCTGATGGTCCCACGTTAAGTAACTGACCAACCATCGTTTTACGTGACATGCCCACCAGCAGCGGCAGGTTAAAATGATGAAACTCACCCAGTCGCGCCAGTAAGGTATAATTGTGAGAGAGATTTTTACCGAAACCGAATCCGGGGTCGAGCAACAATTTCTCTTTTGCGATGCCGGCCTTCTCACAACGTGCTATTTGCTCAATAAAGTAGCGATTCACCTCGGCAAAGACATCGTCATATTTCGGCGCCTCCTGCATGGTTTTGGGGTTGCCCTGCATGTGCATAAGACTGACCGGCAAGCCGGTTTCCGCTGCCGCTTCCAACGCGCCGAGTTCGGAGAGCGAACGGACATCATTGATAATATGCGCGCCCGCCCTTGCCGCTTCACGGATCACCTCGGGTTTAGAGGTATCCACAGAAATCCACACTTCAAAGCGTTGCGCGATTGCTTCCAGTACCGGAATAACGCGATCCAGCTCTTCTTCCACGCTCACTTCCGCCGCGCCTGGTCGCGTTGATTCCCCCCCCACATCAATAATTGTCGCCCCGGCATTCACCATTAAATTCGCATGTTTCACCGCCTCAATCAGCGTGTTATGCGCGCCGCCGTCGGAGAACGAATCCGGCGTTACGTTCAGGATCCCCATAACATGCGGATGAGTGAGATCGAGCGTGGCGCCCTGAGCGAAGAGTTTCATGGTCAAAATCCCTGTTTTATTTGTGGTGAGTTAAAAAAAGAAAAACCCCGGGGCAAGCCCCAGGGTTTCGGTGAGCGCTAAACATAATGTTGTACAACAAACGCTTATTTGTCGCCCAGCTGCTCTGACATCGTGTTGCCCGGGTTCGGCGTGCGTGGTTCATCAACCGGACGCGGCGCCTGAGGCGTACCATTGCTGTCAGAGTTATTGGTGCCGTTTGGATCTTCCCAGCCCGCAGGCGGACGCACTTCACGACGCGCCATCAGGTCATCAATCTGCGGCGCATCGATGGTTTCATATTTCATCAGCGCATCTTTCATCGCGTGCAGAATATCCATATTGTCAGTCAGGATCTGACGAGCGCGATTGTAGTTACGTTCAATCAGCGCTTTCACTTCCTGGTCGATGATACGCGCAGTTTCATCAGACATATGTTTCGCTTTTGCGACGCTACGGCCGAGGAACACTTCGCCCTCTTCTTCCGCATACAGCAGCGGACCAAGTTTGTCGGAGAAGCCCCACTGAGTCACCATGTTACGCGCCAGGTTAGTCGCGACTTTAATGTCGTTCGACGCCCCGGTAGAAACATGTTCGGCACCGTAGATGATCTCTTCCGCCAGACGACCGCCGTACAGGGTGGAGATCTGGCTTTCCAGTTTCTGACGGCTGGCGCTGATCGCGTCGCCTTCAGGCAGGAAGAAGGTCACGCCCAGCGCACGACCGCGCGGGATAATCGTCACTTTGTGCACCGGATCGTGTTCCGGCACCAGGCGACCGATAATCGCGTGGCCCGCTTCGTGGTACGCGGTCGACTCTTTCTGCGCTTCCGTCATCACCATGGAGCGACGTTCGGCACCCATCATGATTTTGTCTTTCGCTTTCTCGAACTCAACCATCGACACTACGCGTTTGTTGCCGCGTGCGGCAAACAGCGCCGCTTCGTTGACCAGGTTCGCCAGGTCCGCACCGGAGAAGCCCGGCGTACCGCGCGCAATGATCGCCGCATCAATATCCGTCGCTAACGGTACGCGACGCATATGCACCTTCAGAATCTGCTCACGACCGCGAACATCCGGCAGGCCTACCACCACCTGACGGTCGAAACGACCAGGACGCAGCAGCGCCGGGTCAAGGACGTCCGGACGGTTAGTTGCGGCGATAACGATGATACCTTCGTTACCTTCGAAGCCGTCCATCTCAACCAGCATCTGGTTCAACGTCTGCTCACGTTCATCGTGACCGCCGCCAAGACCTGCGCCACGCTGGCGACCGACGGCGTCGATTTCATCGATGAAGATAATGCACGGCGCCGCTTTCTTGGCCTGTTCGAACATGTCACGCACACGAGACGCGCCGACACCGACGAACATTTCCACAAAGTCAGAACCGGAAATCGTAAAGAATGGCACCTTCGCTTCACCCGCAATGGCTTTTGCCAGCAGGGTTTTACCGGTACCCGGCGGGCCGACCATCAGGACGCCTTTCGGAATTTTACCGCCCAGCTTCTGGAAACGGCTCGGTTCACGCAGGTATTCAACCAGTTCCGCCACTTCTTCTTTCGCTTCGTCACAGCCCGCGACGTCAGCAAACGTGGTTTTGATCTGATCTTCCGTCAGCATACGCGCCTTGCTCTTACCGAACGACATGGCGCCTTTGCCACCGCCGCCCTGCATCTGACGCATGAAGAAGATCCAGACGCCGATCAGCAACAGCATCGGGAACCAGGAAATGAAGATAGAAGCCAGCAGGCTTGGCTCTTCAGGTGGTTCGCCAACAACCTTGACGTTTTTAGTCAGCAGGTTATCAAGCAGCTTCGGATCATTAATCGGAATGTAAGTCGTGTAACGGTTACTATCTTTCTTGGTAACGTTGATCTCACGTCCGTTGATACGCGCTTCGCGAACCTGGTCCTGATTGACCTCTTGCAGGAAGGTAGAGTAATCCACCTTACGGCCATTAGACTCGCTGGGCCCAAAGCTCTGGAATACTGACATCAGCACAACGGCAATGACCAGCCAGAGTATTAGGTTTTTCGCCATGTCACTCAAGGGATTAACCTCTTATTACAACTGTGTTAAAAACAGCGTCAGGATACTCTATATCCAGTTTCTTTCAAACCTTACGTCTGAAATCTGCCGGTTATCACTTTCGCCCGGTCGCTACAATGTACACTTCACGCGAACGCGCACGCGAAGAGTCCGGCTTACGAACTTTAACCTTCGTAAACAGGGAGCGAATTTCCCTTAGATACTCATCGAAACCTTCGCCCTGGAACACCTTCACTACAAAACTTCCGCCTGGCGCCAGCACATCGCGGCACATCTCTAACGCCAGCTCCACCAGATACATGGCGCGGGGGATATCCACCGCCGGTGTTCCGCTCATGTTTGGTGCCATATCCGACATGACAACTTGTACTTTACTGTCACCCACGCGTTCCAGTAACGCTTTCATGACAAGTTCATCACGAAAATCGCCCTGAAGAAAGTCCACACCAACGATAGGATCCATAGGTAAAAGATCACAAGCGATGATGCGGCCTTTGCCGCCAATCTGCGTGACCACATACTGTGACCAGCCTCCTGGCGCAGCGCCGAGATCGACTACCGTCATTCCCGGCTTAAAAAGTTTGTCACTTTGCTGTATTTCATCAAGTTTAAACCAGGCACGGGAGCGTAGCCCCTTTTTCTGCGCCTGTTGAACATATTTATCGCTAAAGTGTTCCTGAAGCCAGCGGCTTGAGCTGGCAGAACGCTTTTTACCTGTCATTTAACTTTCCCGTCGGGGCAGTTCATCGTAGCCAATGGCGTAAATTTCTACACGCCTATTTGGCGATATAAGGGAGATGGCGGTAGAATGACCCGTTTTCAATCCCAACGTAAGCAAAAATATACGATGAATCTGAGTACTAAACAAAAACAGCACCTAAAAGGTCTGGCACATCCGCTCAAGCCTGTTGTTATGCTTGGCAATAATGGTTTGACCGAAGGGGTACTGGCCGAGATTGAACAAGCGTTAGAGCACCATGAACTTATCAAGGTGAAAATCGCCTCGGAAGATCGCGAAACAAAAACCTTGATCGTGGACGCTATCGTGCGCGAAACCGGCGCCTGTAACGTACAGGTCATCGGTAAAACGCTGGTGCTGTATCGCCCAACTAAAGAGCGTAAAATCTCGCTGCCGCGTTAAGGATATCCTAAAGTCGAACACAAAATCTGTGTAAAACGAGGGGTTTTCCACGAGCAGGAGAGCAAAATGCCACGCTCTCTCCGTTGATAAAAGGCCGCTATGCGGCCTTTTTCCTTTCTTTACAATACACCAACAATTTGCGTATTGAGTACTGCTTAAAGGTATTCCACTTTAAGCACTTCGTATTCCACATCGCCGCCAGGCGTTTTGATCACCACGACGTCATCCTGCTCTTTGCCGATCAGGCCGCGAGCGATTGGCGAGTTTACCGAAATGAGATTTTGCTTAAAATCCGCCTCATCATCGCCAACAATACGATAGGTCTGCTCTTCGTCGGTGTCCAGGTTCAGCACCGTGACGGTAGCGCCGAAAATCACGCGACCATTGTTCGGCATTTTAGTGACATCAATCACCTGCGCATTCGACAGTTTTGCTTCGATATCTTTAATGCGTCCTTCGCAGAAACCCTGCTGTTCGCGTGCAGCATGATACTCCGCGTTTTCTTTTAAATCGCCATGTTCGCGCGCTTCGGCGATAGCGGCGATGATTTCAGGACGGCGCACAGATTTCAGAAAATCCAGCTCTTCGCGCAGTTTTTCGGCTCCGCGTAAGGTCATCGGAATAGCTTGCATTTGTTATACCTCTTGAACATTCCTGTAGGGGGCAATGAACTCTACCCCGGCTGCTAAGCCAGCCCCGGCATATGCCATACCAGGGTCAGAAGCAAAAAAACACCAACCCGGGCGCGCAGTCCCAGGTCAGCTACAATTTCCTCTTTGATAACCATTTTACCCTGGAGTTCCCTATGGGTCATCGTTTACTTTTTAGGGCGTTGCGCCGTAGTATGACGGCTTGTTTCCAGGGTGTTAGCGCGAGATTATGCGATTTTCCAGATTTATCATCGGATTGACCACCAGTATAGCGTTCAGCGTTCAGGCCGCGAATATTGACGAATACATCAAACAGCTTCCGGCCGGCGCCAACCTCGCGCTGATGGTGCAAAAGATTGGCGCGCCCGCGCCAGCTATTGATTATCATAGTCAGCAGATGGCGCTTCCCGCCAGTACCCAAAAGGTGATTACCGCGCTGGCGGCGCTGATTCAACTCGGCCCGGATTTCCGTTTTACGACCACGCTGGAGACTAAAGGCAACGTCGATAACGGCATCCTGAAAGGTGACGTAATTGCGCGATTCGGTGGCGATCCAACGCTAAGACGTCAGGATATTCGCAATATGGTCGCGACGTTGAAAAAGTCAGGCGTCACGCAAATCGACGGCAATGTGCTTATCGACACGTCGATTTTCGCCAGCCACGATAAAGCGCCAGGCTGGCCGTGGAACGACCTGACGCAGTGTTTCAGCGCGCCTCCCGCCGCCGCCATTGTTGACCGCAACTGTTTTTCTGTGTCGCTTTATAGCGCGCAAAAACCAAACGATTTAGCTTTTATTCGCGTGGCCTCTTATTATCCGGTAACGATGTTCAGCCAGGTACGGACTCTGCCGCGCGGTTCGGCAGACGCGCAGTATTGCGAGCTGGATGTTGTGCCTGGCGATTTGAACCGTTATACGCTTACCGGCTGTTTACCACAGCGCGCCGACCCGCTGCCGCTGGCCTTTGCTATTCAGGACGGCGCCAGCTACGCGGGCGCGATCCTCAAGCAGGAACTGAAAGAGGCCGGGATAACTTACCGCGGCACACTGCTGCGCCAGACGCAGGTTAACGAGCCCGGAACGATCGTCGCCAGTAAACAGTCGGCGCCACTGCACGATCTGCTTAAGATTATGCTGAAAAAGTCAGACAACATGATCGCCGATACTGTTTTTCGGATGATTGGTCATGTCAGGTTTAACGTGCCTGGCACCTGGCGGGCGGGATCGGATGCCGTTCGCCAGATCCTGCGCCAACAGGCGGGAATTGATATCGGCAATACCATTATTGCCGACGGTTCCGGTCTTTCTCGCCATAACCTGATCGCTCCCGCCACGATGATGCAGGTGCTGCAATATATCGCCCAACACGATAACGAGCTGAACTTTATCTCTATGCTGCCGCTGGCGGGCTATGATGGTTCATTGCAATACCGCGCCGGACTGCATCAGGCGGGCGTAGACGGTAAGGTTTCGGCGAAAACTGGGTCACTGCAGGGCGTGTATAATCTGGCGGGCTTTATTACCACCGCAAGCGGGCAACGGATGGCATTTGTACAGTATTTGTCGGGCTACGCGGTTCCACCTGCCGATCAGCGTAATCGGCGTATTCCGCTGGTACGCTTCGAGAGTCGGTTGTACAAGGATATTTATCAGAATAACTGAGTGCATTATTGCCGGATGGCGGCGCTAACGCGTCTTATCCGGCCTACAACGAACATAATAAAACGGGCCGCAAATGCGGCCCGTTGGCTTTTGTAGGCCGGATAAGCGTTAGCGCCATCCGGCTACGAGATTAACGTTTGTAGATGAACTCGACGCCTTCTTCGTCGTCTTCATCCCAGTCGTCATCCCAGTCATCGTCTGCGTCTTCTTCCACTTCAGCCAACTGCTGGCGATGATAATCGTCCCACATGAACTCGACTTTTTCCGGCTGTTTTGCTTCTTCAGCCTGCGCGATCGGATTCTCGATGATAAAGGTCATCACATCCCAGCAGAGATCTTTCACCCCCAGCTGACTGGCGGCGGAAATCAGATAGTATTTCCCTTCCCAGCCCAACGCTTCGGCGATCGCTTTCGCTTTCTCTTCCGCTTCGGTTTTATCCATCAGATCGATCTTGTTGAACACTAACCAGCGCGGTTTAGCCGCCAGATCCTGGCTGTATTTTTCCAGTTCGCCAATAATGATACGGGCGTTTTCCACCGGATCGGAACCGTCGATCGGATCGATATCAATGAGGTGCAGCAGTACGCGGCAACGTTCGAGGTGCTTCAGGAAGCGAATCCCCAGGCCCGCGCCTTCCGCCGCGCCTTCGATCAACCCCGGAATGTCAGCCACCACAAAACTCTTTTCGCTGTCCATTCGTACCACGCCCAGGCTCGGCACCAGCGTGGTAAACGGATAGTCCGCGACTTTCGGTTTTGCTGCCGATACCGCACGAATGAACGTTGATTTACCGGCGTTTGGCATCCCCAGCATCCCGACATCCGCCAGCAGCATCAGTTCCAGCAGCAGGTCGCGCTTATCGCCCGGCGTACCATTGGTTTTCTGGCGCGGCGTACGGTTAACCGAGGATTTAAAACGGGTATTGCCTAACCCATGCCAGCCGCCCTTCGCGACCAACAGACGCTGACCGTGTTTGGTCATGTCGCCCATCGTTTCACCGGTTCCCTGGTCGATAACGCGCGTACCGACCGGCACTTTGATGGTCACGTCTTTACCGCGTTTACCGGTACAGTCGCGGCTCGCGCCATTCTGACCACGTTCAGCGCGGAATGATTTTTCAAAGCGGTAATCGATCAGCGTATTCAGGTTTTCATCGGCTTCCATCCAGACGTCGCCGCCGTCGCCGCCATCACCGCCGTCCGGGCCGCCTTTCGGGATATATTTTTCGCGGCGGAAGCTCACACAGCCATTACCGCCATCGCCTGCAACGACCAGAATCGATGCTTCATCAACAAACTTCATTTTATTCTCCGTAAATCATTCGCCTGAGCGGGGTTGCGAAACCACCGTTTCATGCTTGCGTAAACCGCCCCAAATACGATGACCAATGGCGGAATACATCGCGCCCGCAACCACGACAAACGCACCGAGATAACCTAAAAGGTTTAACATCGGTCTGGCGAAGAAATCGGGCCAGGCCATAGATAAAAGATCTGAAAACAGCAGGGTAAATAGCGGTGTAAGCGTGATTATCGCACTCACCTGCGCCGCCTGCCAACGCGCCATCGCTTCCGCCAGGGCGCCATATCCTACCAGCGTATTTAGCCCGCAGAAAATCAAACAGGCGAGCTGCCAGTCGCTCAGTTGCGCTATCACCATCGGTTTTGCCAGCGGCAAGAGCGCTATCGTACATAAAGTGTACAGTAAAAACAGGATCTGCTGCGAGGCCAGACGTCGCAATAATACTTTTTGCGCCACGCCATAGCTCACCCACACCATCGCCGCGCCTACGCCAAAAATAACGCCCCAGGTGTAGTCGGTCAGTCGGGTAAAAATCTCGATCAGACTGGTGTTAAAAAACATCACCAGCCCGCTCAATAACATCAGCGCGCCAATCACCTGCGTACCGCGCATCTTTTCTTTCAGAATAAAGACGCTGGCGACCATCATGCCAACCGGCGAGAGCTGGCCGATAACCTGCGACGCGGTTGGGCTTAAATATTGCAGGGAAGAACTGAACAAAATGAAATTACCGAACAGTCCGCAGGTCGCTATCGCTAATAACACCAACCAGCGCGGCTTACGAAAAATACGCAGCGGCGGCAGCTTTCTTTTTACTGCCAGTATCGCCCCGAGGCCAATACTGGCCATTAAGAAGCGGTAGAAGACAATGGTTGAAGGCTCCATCACCTCCAGCACTTGCTTCATTGCTATTGGCAACGCTCCCCAGCACATCGCGGTAGTGAGCGCTAAAAGAATGCCAATGCCTGCCTGCTGCTTCATGCCGTGTTCCCTGCAAAGACCCGTTAACGGCATTCGCACAGCCACACGGGTATATTTTAGTCGGCCATCGAATGTAAAAAGCCCCGCAACAGGTGCGGGGCTTTCATCCGTTACCGGACCACAAAAAACTTACTCAGCAACGATGCTGATGTATTTACGGTTTTTCGGGCCTTTAACTTCGAATTTCACTTTACCGTCTGCTTTAGCAAACAGAGTGTGGTCACGACCGCAACCAACGTTGGTGCCAGCGTGGAATTTAGTACCACGTTGACGAACGATGATGCTGCCTGCCAGAACTGCTTCACCGCCAAAGCGTTTTACGCCCAGACGTTTAGCTTCAGAATCGCGACCGTTACGAGTCGAGCCGCCAGCCTTTTTATGTGCCATTTAATCTGCTCCCCTAATCTTAAGCGCTGATGCCGGTAATTTTCACATCAGTGAACCACTGACGATGGCCCTGCTGCTTACGGTAGTGTTTACGGCGACGAAACTTAACGATTTTAACTTTCTCGCCACGACCGTGGGCAACAACTTCAGCTTTGATTACGCCGCCATCAACGAAAGGAACGCCGATTTTGACTTCTTCACCGTTTGCGACCATCAGAACTTCAGCGAACTCGATAGTTTCGCCAGTTGCGATGTCCAGCTTTTCCAGGCGAACGGTCTGACCTTCGCTTACTCGGTGTTGTTTACCACCACTTTGGAAAACCGCGTACATAAAAAACTCCGCTTCCGCGCACACCTTTCAATGATTCAGAGCGCGCTATAAATATTCACAATAGGGCGCGAATATTACGCAAATTGCACGGCTTTGACAAGTGCTACCATCAATAC
This sequence comes from Salmonella sp. JXY0409-18, assembly GCF_020268625.1. Classification (NCBI taxonomy): domain Bacteria; kingdom Pseudomonadati; phylum Pseudomonadota; class Gammaproteobacteria; order Enterobacterales; family Enterobacteriaceae; genus Salmonella; species Salmonella sp. JXY0409-18. Next base: position 552,915 of record NZ_CP084216.1, on the reverse strand, counting down.
ATGAAGAAAAAAAACACAACGCATACGGTAACGTTTATCTGCGGCGTTTTTTCAGTACAATCAGGGTATATTTCTAACCATAAACCCTACGTTACCTCATTCAGACATGGGATAATCGGGGCGATAAGCCCGGCTTTTGCGATGAATTTAGAAAAAATCAACGAGTTAACCGCGCAAGATATGGCGGGTGTCAATGCGACAATCCTTGAACAGCTTAATTCCGACGTTCAACTGATTAATCAGCTAGGATATTACATTATTAGCGGCGGCGGGAAACGCATTCGTCCGATGATTGCCGTTCTTGCCGCGCGTGCGGTGGGTTATCAGGGTAACGCGCACGTGACTATCGCCGCTCTGATCGAGTTTATCCACACGGCGACGCTGCTGCATGATGATGTGGTGGATGAATCCGATATGCGTCGCGGCAAGGCAACGGCAAATGCCGCCTTCGGTAATGCCGCCAGCGTGCTGGTCGGCGACTTTATCTATACCCGCGCCTTCCAGATGATGACCAGCCTCGGCTCGTTAAAAGTGCTGGAAGTGATGTCGGAAGCGGTCAACGTGATTGCAGAAGGCGAAGTGCTGCAATTGATGAACGTGAATGACCCGGACATTACCGAAGAAAATTACATGCGGGTGATTTACAGTAAAACGGCCCGTCTGTTCGAAGCCGCCGCCCAGTGCTCCGGTATTCTTGCCGGTTGTACGCCTGAGCAAGAGAAAGGGTTGCAGGACTATGGCCGCTACCTTGGTACGGCTTTCCAGCTCATTGACGATCTGCTGGATTACAGCGCCGACGGCGAGCATCTCGGTAAAAATGTGGGTGATGACCTCAATGAGGGCAAACCCACCTTACCGTTGCTTCACGCCATGCGCCACGGTACGCCAGAACAGTCAGCGATGATCCGTACCGCTATTGAACAAGGTAATGGCCGTCATCTTCTGGAACCGGTTCTGGAAGCGATGACCACCTGCGGCTCGCTGGAATGGACGCGTCAGCGAGCGGAAGAAGAAGCCGACAAAGCGATATCCGCGTTGCAGATATTGCCGGATACTCCATGGCGTGAGGCGCTTATCGGTCTCGCACACATCGCGGTGCAGCGCGATCGTTAATGCCGTTCTCTTATCCCGCGCACTGCGCGGGATATCCCATTAAGTTCTAATAAACTCCAGATACCCTATCGCCTGTCTTTCATATACTCACCCAGGACTTCCCCTGGCATATTCTGAATATTGCCGACACTTACATGAACTTTTTAGAACATTCCTTCACGAAGCGTTATAGTATCGAACGTCGTCGGGTTGTTAAAACCGTAAGTGATTAACCTAAGGAGTGATGGATGTATGGAAAGCAAGCTTATTGACTGGCATCCGGCCGATATCATTGCCGGACTACGTAAAAAAGGGACTTCAATGGCCGCTGAGTCACGTCGGAATGGATTGAGTTCATCCACGCTGGCCAATGCATTAACGCGCCCGTGGCCGAAAGGAGAGTTGATTATCGCGAAAGCATTGGGAACGGAACCCTGGGTTATTTGGCCATCGCGTTATCACGATCCGCGCACGCATGAGTTTATCGACAGAACGCGGCTTATGAGAGCGCGTAATAAAAACAAACAGAATGTAGAGTAAGAGCCTGTAAAACAACCCCCGCATCGCGTTCGCGGGGGTTATTCAGCGTATAGAAGGTTATTCGCCTTTCACGCGTTCAATATTCGCGCCTAGCGCGCGCAGTTTGTCTTCGATGCGCTCATAACCGCGATCGATGTGATAAATGCGATCCACAATCGTCGTGCCTTCCGCAATACAGCCCGCCAGCACCAGGCTCGCAGATGCCCGCAGATCTGTCGCCATGACCTGGGCGCCAGAGAGCGTTTCTACGCCATGGCATATGACGGTATTGCTTTCAATTTCCGCACGCGCGCCCATGCGGCTGAGTTCAGGCACGTGCATAAAACGGTTTTCAAAGACGGTTTCAGTGATAAAGCCCGTCCCTTGCGCCACCAGGTTCAGCAACGTGAACTGCGCCTGCATATCGGTCGGGAATGCCGGGTGCGGCGCGGTACGGACATTGACCGCCTTCGGTCGTTTGCCGTGCATGTCCAGACTAATCCAGTCCTCGCCCACTTCGATATCCGCGCCAGCATCGCGCAGTTTCGCCAGTACCGCGTCCAGAGTGTCCGGTTGCGCGTTACGGCAGAGGATTTTGCCGCGAGAGATCGCTGCCGCCACCAGGAAAGTCCCCGTTTCGATACGATCCGGCAGCACACGATAAACGCCGCCGCCCAGACGCTCTACGCCCTCGATCGTAATACGATCGGTGCCCTGCCCGGCGATCTTCGCCCCCAGCGTAACCAGGAAGTTAGCGGTGTCGACAATTTCCGGCTCGCGCGCGGCGTTTTCAATGATGGTCGTCCCTTCCGCCAGCGTAGCGGCGCACATAATGGTGACGGTCGCGCCGACGCTGACCTTATCCATCACGATATGCGCCCCTTTAAGACGTCCTTCGACGGAGGCCTTTACGTAGCCCTCTTCCAGCTTGATGGTCGCACCCAGTTGTTCCAGACCGGTAATATGCAGATCCACCGGACGCGCGCCGATAGTACAGCCCCCCGGCAGAGAGACTTGTCCCTGACCAAAACGGGCAACCAGCGGCCCCAGCGCCCATATCGAGGCGCGCATGGTCTTAACCAGATCATAAGGCGCGCAGAACACGTTCACCTGGCTGGCGTCAATGTGTACCGATCCATTGCGTTCCACTTTCGCACCTAATTGGCTCAGGAGCTTCATCGACGTATCCACGTCTTTCAGTTTTGGAACGTTTTGGATCTCTACCGGTTCTTCTGCCAGCAGAGCGGCGAACAGGATCGGCAGCGCGGCGTTTTTGGCGCCGGAAATTGTGACTTCGCCCTGGAGCGTCGTTGGCCCCTGTACACGAAATTTATCCATTATTGTATTCTCAGTTAAGCATTCATCTCCGCTACCGGCAGGTTACCCGTAGCTTAAAATCCGTTAAGTTTACGATCGCGCGCCCATTCCGCCGGGGTATATGCTTTGATCGATACGGCATGGATACGGTTGTCCGCAATGTACTCCATTAGCGGCCCATAGACCGTTTGCTGTTTCTTGACCCGGCTCATGCCGTCAAACATCTCGCCCACGGCAATAACCTGAAAGTGACTGCCATCGCCGGAGACGTGGACTTCCTGGAGGGAGAGGGCATTCATCAGCACACTCTGAATTTCATGATTTTCCATGGGTTCTTTATTCGTCAAATAGTGAAAACAGCCCAACATCTTAGAGCAAAGTCGCGCCGTCTTAAATAAGCAAAAGATTACGCTGATAAATCAGCGCGGTAAAAGTGCCGGATGGTGCTGCTAACGCAACTTATCCGGCCTACGGGGATCATGCGAAGTGTAGGCCGGATAAACCATCCGGCATTCATTACATACGGGGAAGTACGTCTTCGGGCAAGTTATATAATTGCGCCAGCGCGTAAACCTTGTCGTTAACGCCAGACAGCGACACGGCATTGCCCTGCTTTTTTGCCTGGTTCACAAGGTGCGCCAGCAGCGCCAGTCCCCCCGTATCCACCCTGGAGATCTGGCTCAGGTCGATACGGGTAACGCCATTCATCGCTTCTACGCGCGCGTCCCATAGCGGCGCCAACACGTCCTGATCCAGCTCTCCCGCCAGCACCAGAGTGTCCGCCTCACGCGTCCAGGTGAGTTGCGGCGTCATTACTGTTTCTCGTCCAAAGTAATTTTCTGTTGAGAGATAGATTTCAGTTGTGCGGTCAGGCCGTCAATGCCTTTAGTACGCAGCAGATCGCTCCACTCATTTTGCTTGGTAGTGATCATGCTGACGCCTTCCGCAATCATGTCATACGCCTGCCAGTTGCCGGTCTGAGTGTTTTTGCGCCACTGGAAATCCAGGCGTACCGGCGGACGACCGTTGGGATCGATAATCGTTACACGGATAGGCACAATGGTCGCATCGCCCAGCGGTTGCTCAGGCGCTATCTGGTAAGTCTGACCGTGGTACATCGCCAGCGCCTGACCGTATGCCTGTTTCAGGTATTCGCGAAACGCTGCAAAATAGGCTTCACGCTGCGCCGGGGTCGCCTCTTTGTAGTAGCGGCCCAACACCAGCGCGCCGGCATATTTTACCTGCACGTACGGCAGAAGTTCCTGATCAACAACGTCGCGCAGGTAATCCGGGTTGGCACGAATTTTCGGCTGTTCGTTTTTCAGGCGATCAAAAGTTTTCTGCGCCGCCTCGTTCATCAGTTTATAAGGATTGCTCTGATCCGCTGCCGTTGCTGCGCTTAATGGCGCAATGACCAGCAGGGCCACCATCATCAGTCGTTTAAACATGCCTCAATTCTCCTGAGATTATTTCGTTTCGCCCGCGGGCGTTGTGGCTTCAGTATGACCTTCCGTTGCGGCTGGCGCATCGCCAGAATTCTTATTGTCGTCGCCTTTGCTGTTATAAAGGAACTGGCCAATCATATCTTCCAGCACCATTGCAGACTTGGTGTCCTGAATCGTACTCCCATCTTTGAGGATAGACGTTCCCAGCTCAGGATCTTCAAAACCGACGTTTAATGCCAGATATTGCTCCCCCAGCAGTCCGGAAGTTCGAATACTCAACGAGCTGGTATCGGGAATATGGTTATAACGCTCTTCGATGTCGAGCGTTACGCGCGGCAGGTATGTTTTCGGATCAAGCGAGATATCTTCAACCCGCCCGACAACCACCCCGCCGATGCGTACCGGGGAACGCACTTTCAGACCGCCGATGTTATCGAAGGTCGCATAAACCTTATAGGTCGGCTCCGTGCGCATAGAGGTCACATTTGCCGCCTTCAGGCAAACAAACAGCGCCGCCAGCAACGCTACCAGCAAAAAAACGCCTACCCAAATTTCATTTTTTTTCGTTTGCATGAACTCAATTCCCAAACATCAGTGCGGTCAGCACAAAATCCAGCCCCAGAACGGCCAACGATGCGTGAACCACGGTACGCGTCGTTGCCCGGCTAATCCCGGCAGAAGTCGGTATTGCGTCATAACCGTTGAATAACGCAATCCATGTTACCGTAATGGCGAACACCACGCTCTTTATCAGACAGTTCACCAGGTCCATACGCCAGTCGACGGCATTCTGCATCGCGGACCAGAAGAACCCGGCGTCGATTCCCTTCCAGCTTACGCCGACCAGCGAGCCGCCCCAGATACCGACCGCCACAAAAATAATGGTCAGTAGCGGCAACGAAATCACGCCCGCCCAAAAGCGCGGCGAAATCACCCGGCGCAATGGATCGACCGCCATCATCTCCATACTGGAGAGCTGCTCCGTCGCCCGCATCAGGCCGATTTCCGCCGTCAACGCCGACCCGGCCCGCCCGGCAAACAGCAACGCCGCGACCACCGGCCCCAGCTCGCGCAGCAGCGAAAGCGCCACTAACATGCCAAGACTGGTCTCCGCGCTGTAAGTAGTCAGAACCAGATAGCCTTGCAGCCCCAGCACCATACCGATGAATACGCCGGAGACAATAATGATAAGCATCGACAAGACGCCCACATTATAAAGCTGGCGCACCAGCAGCGGCGCATGTTTGCGAAACTCCGGCTTACCGATAATCGCATTGAATAACATTAACCCGGCGCGCCCGAACGTCCTGACGGTTTTGATCCCGCTGTGTCCGAGTGCTGCCAGCGCATTTAACAGCATGAGTGGCTTAACTCCCTGTTTCGAGTAAATCAAGGTGATAGTCGCCCGCCGGATAGCGGAACGGAACCGGCCCGTCGGCAATGCCGTCAAGGAACTGACGCACGCGCGGGTCCGTATTCTCCTGCAACGCCTGAGCGCTACCGTGAGCGACGATTTTTTTGTCCGCCATGATCCAGGCGTGATCCGCAATACTGAGCACCTCTGGCACATCATGCGAGACCACCACGCAGGTCACGCCCAGCGCGCTGTTCAATTCTGAAATCAGCTTCACCAGAACGCCCATGGTAATCGGGTCCTGGCCGACAAACGGCTCATCGAACATGATGAGATCCGGTTCCAGAGCGATGGCGCGCGCCAACGCGGCGCGACGCGCCATCCCACCGGAGAGCTCGGAAGGCATCAGTTTTGCCGCACCGCGCAGCCCGACAGCTTCCAGTTTCATCATCACAACGCTTTTTAGCAGCGGCGCGGGTAAATTGGTGTGCTCCCGTAGCGGATAGGCCACATTGTCAAACACGTTCATGTCGGTAAACAGCGCTCCCGACTGAAACAGCATACTCATACGTTTACGGACGGTGTAGAGCCGCGAACGGGACATGGCCGGCACATTCTCGCCATCAAATAAGATCTCGCCCTTATCCGGCGGGATCTGTCCGCCAATCAGGCGCAACAGCGTGGTTTTACCGATGCCCGACGGCCCCATGATCGCCGTGATCTTCCCGCGCGGCACCGTCAGGGAAATATTATCGAAAATGCAGCGTTCGCCACGGGAAAAGCTGACGTCGCGCATATCGACTAAATTGGCCGCAGACTGACCCATTGATTCATCCTTCGTATTGCCTTGTTGAGGTAACCATGGCGCTGAATTTAACCATGGGTTCGACATAATTACAGAATATTAACTGACAGGGTTAGCGAAAGCTGGCATTCGTTTTACTTTTTAGCCGCATAAAGTCAAAATTAGGACTTCGTTACGGCTTCCAGATATCCCTTCCAGGGGACCGGCGAGTATACCTGAAGAAAGGACTTTAGATGCTTTTAGCGATGGCGCTACTCATAATTGGTTTGCTTCTGGTGGCCTACGGCGCCGATCGTCTGGTGTTTGCGGCCTCTATTTTATGCCGTACATTCGGTATTCCCCCGCTGATCATCGGGATGACGGTCGTGAGTATCGGCACCTCGCTGCCGGAAATTATTGTGTCGGCCGCCGCATCGCTACACGGTCAGCTCGATTTGGCCGTCGGCGCGGCGCTCGGTTCTAACATCACCAATATTTTGCTGATCTTAGGGCTGGCGGCGCTGGTTCGTCCATTTACCGTGCATTCCGATGTTTTACGTCGCGAATTGCCATTAATGTTATTTGTTAGCGTGGTAGCCGGTTCCGTACTGCATGACGGACAGTTAAGCCGCAGTGATGGTATCTTTCTCCTGCTTCTGGCTGTGCTATGGCTGTTATTCATTGTTAAAATCGCGCGTCTGGCCGAACGCCAGGGGAATGACAGCCTCACCCGCGAACAACTGGCGGAGCTGCCGCGCGAAGGCGGGCTCCCCGTCGCGTTCTTATGGCTGGGCATTGCGCTGGTCATCATGCCGATGGCGACGCGCATGGTAATCGATAACGCTACGGTGCTGGCGAACTATTTCGCCATGAGTGAATTAACGCTCGGTCTGACAGTCATCGCCGTCGGCACCAGTCTGCCAGAACTGGCGACGGCGATTGCCGGCGTGCGAAAAGGCGAAAATGATATTGCCGTTGGTAATCTCATTGGCGCCAATATTTTTAATCTCGCCATCGTGCTGGGACTACCTGCGCTGATCGCGCCGGGGGAGATCAACCCGCTGGCGTTTGGGCGAGATTATAGCGTGATGTTGCTGGTTAGCGTGGTTTTCGCTTTACTTTGCTGGCGGCATCCGCGCCAGATTGGCCGGGGCGCAGGTATACTGCTGACCGGCGGGTTTATCGTATGGCTGGCGATGCTCTATTGGCTATCGCCACTTCTTGTTGGATAACTGGAAACGGATTATGTCGCATTTAGCGTTGCAACCGGGGTTTGACTTTCAGCAGGCAGGCAAAGAGGTCCTGGAAATTGAACGTGAAGGCCTGGCGGAGCTTGATCAATATATCAACCAGGATTTCACGCTGGCCTGTGAAAAAATGTTCAACTGCACCGGAAAAGTGGTGGTCATGGGGATGGGAAAATCCGGCCATATCGGACGGAAAATGGCCGCCACGTTCGCCAGTACCGGCACCTCTTCCTTTTTTGTACATCCGGGCGAAGCCGCGCACGGCGATTTGGGGATGGTTACGCCGCAGGATGTGGTTATCGCTATCTCCAACTCCGGCGAATCCAGCGAGATCGCGGCGCTAATACCGGTGCTTAAACGGCTGCACGTGCCGTTAATTTGCATTACCGGGCGACCGGAAAGCAGCATGGCGCGTGCGGCAGATGTGCATCTGTGTGTTAAAGTGCCCAAAGAAGCGTGTCCGTTAGGACTGGCGCCTACCAGTAGTACCACCGCAACGCTGGTGATGGGCGACGCGCTCGCCGTGGCATTGTTAAAAGCGCGCGGCTTTACCGCCGAGGATTTCGCTCTGTCGCATCCTGGCGGCGCGCTGGGACGTAAGCTACTGCTGCGCGTAAGCGATATTATGCATACTGGCGATGAGATCCCGCATGTTAATAAACATGCCACCCTGCGTGATGCGCTGCTAGAAATTACGCGTAAAAATCTCGGTATGACCGTCATTTGCGATGAATCCATGAAGATTGACGGTATCTTCACCGACGGCGATTTACGTCGCGTGTTCGATATGGGCGGCGATATGCGCCAGTTGGGGATCGCCGAGGTGATGACGCCAGGGGGCATTCGCGTGCGTCCCGGTATTCTCGCTGTCGATGCGCTGAATTTAATGCAGTCCCGCCATATCACCTCCGTACTGGTTGCTGATGGCGACCAGTTACTCGGTGTGTTACATATGCATGATCTCCTGCGTGCAGGCGTCGTGTAGAAACTCAAGGATAATTAACGATGAGTAAAGCAGGTGCGTCGCTTGCGACCTGTTATGGCCCCGTCAGCACCCATGTCATGACCAAAGCGGAGAATATCCGCCTGCTCATCCTGGACGTGGATGGCGTATTGTCTGACGGCCTGATTTATATGGGCAATAACGGCGAAGAGCTGAAGGCTTTCAACGTTCGTGACGGCTATGGCATTCGCTGTGCTTTGACCTCCAATATCGAGGTTGCCATTATTACCGGACGAAAGGCTAAACTTGTAGAAGATCGCTGCGCCACGCTGGGGATTGTCCATCTTTATCAGGGACAGTCGAATAAGCTGATCGCCTTTAGCGATCTGCTGGAAAAACTGGCCATTGCGCCGGAAAATGTTGCCTATGTCGGCGATGATCTGATTGACTGGCCGGTGATGGAAAAAGTGGGGTTAAGCGTTGCCGTTGCGGATGCGCATCCGCTGCTGATCCCCCGCGCTGACTATGTGACGCACATTGCCGGCGGGCGCGGCGCGGTACGTGAGGTGTGCGATTTGCTGCTGCTGGCGCAGGGCAAGCTGGATGAGGCCAAAGGGCAATCGATATGAGTAAAACCAGACGTTGGGTTATCATTCTACTGTCGCTGGCCATTCTGGTACTGATTGGTATCAATCTGGCGGATAAAGACGATCCTGCTGCCGTGATGGTCAACAGCAACGATCCCACGTATAAAAGCGAGCATACGGATACCGTCGTGTACAGTCCGGAAGGCGCGTTGAGCTATCGTCTGATCGCGCAGCACGTTGAATATTTTTCCGATCAGGCGGTCTCATGGTTTACGCAACCGGTATTAACCACCTTTGATAAGGATAAAGTGCCGACATGGTCGATCAAGGCCGATAAAGCCAAATTGACTAACGATCGGATGCTCTATCTGTATGGTCATGTTGAAGTCAACGCCCTGGTGCCTGACGCTCAATTACGCAGAATTACCACCGATAACGCGCAGATTAATCTGGTGACGCAGGATGTTACCTCGAACGATCTGGTGACGTTATACGGCACAACATTTAACTCCAGCGGACTGAAAATGCGCGGTAACTTACGCAGCAAGAACGCCGAGCTGATTGAAAAGGTTAGAACCTCTTATGAAATTCAAAACAAACAAACTCAGCCTTAATCTTATGCTTGCCGGCTCGCTGCTGGCCGCCAGCATTCCGGCTTTCGCCGTCACGGGCGATACCGAACAGCCTATTCATATTGACTCGGATCAACAGTCGCTGGATATGCAAGGCAACGTCGTGACCTTTACGGGCAACGTGGTGATGACCCAGGGCACGATTAAGATCAACGCCGATAAAGTCGTGGTTACCCGCCCTGGCGGCGAACAGGGGAAAGAGGTGATCGACGGTTACGGCAATCCGGCCACCTTCTACCAGATGCAGGACAACGGTAAGCCGGTGAAAGGCCACGCTTCCCATATGCACTACGAGCTGGCGAAAGATTTTGTGGTGCTAACCGGCAACGCTTATCTGGAGCAGCTTGACAGCAACATTACCGGCGACAAAATCACCTACCTGGTGAAAGAGCAGAAAATGCAGGCCTTCAGCGAGAAAGGCAAACGCGTCACCACCGTTCTGGTGCCGTCGCAGTTGCAAGACAAAAACAAAGGCCAGACTCCGGCGCAAAAGAAGAGTAACTAATTCGTTATGGCAACATTAACTGCAAAGAATCTGGCGAAGGCCTATAAAGGCCGTCGCGTAGTGGAAGATGTCAGTCTGACCGTTAACTCCGGGGAGATTGTCGGGCTGCTCGGTCCAAACGGCGCGGGTAAAACCACCACCTTTTATATGGTCGTCGGTATCGTGCCGCGTGACGCGGGCAATATCATCATCGATGATGAAGATATCAGTCTGCTGCCGCTGCACGCGCGCGCGCGCCGCGGTATCGGCTATTTGCCGCAGGAAGCCTCTATTTTCCGCCGTCTCAGCGTATTTGATAACCTGATGGCGGTACTGCAAATTCGTGACGATTTGACCGCAGAACAGCGAGAAGACCGCGCCAACGAGCTGATGGAAGAGTTTCATATTGAGCATCTGCGCGACAGTATGGGACAAGCGCTGTCCGGTGGTGAACGCCGTCGTGTAGAAATAGCCCGCGCGTTGGCCGCTAATCCCAAATTTATCCTGCTGGATGAACCGTTTGCCGGCGTTGACCCGATTTCCGTTATCGACATCAAACGCATTATCGAGCATCTGCGCGATAGCGGGCTCGGCGTGCTGATCACCGACCATAACGTCCGTGAGACGCTGGCAGTCTGTGAACGCGCCTATATCGTGAGCCAGGGCCACCTTATTGCCCACGGTACGCCGACAGAAATCCTGCAAGACGAACACGTTAAGCGTGTATATCTTGGGGAAGACTTCAGACTCTGATAGGGTAGAGGGCTATGCTGCTCTAGCGGGAGAAAACGACTCTGAATATGAAGCAAGGTTTGCAACTCAGGCTTAGCCAACAACTGGCGATGACGCCTCAGCTACAACAGGCCATCCGTCTGTTGCAGTTGTCTACGCTGGAACTTCAGCAGGAACTCCAGCAAGCGTTGGAAAATAACCCGCTGCTTGAGCAAACCGATCTTCATGACGAAATCGACACTCAGCAACCTCAGGATAACGATCCTCTCGATACCGCCGACGCGCTCGAACAAAAAGAGATGCCGGAAGAGCTGCCGCTTGACGCCAGTTGGGATGAAATTTACACCGCCGGGACGCCGTCCGGCCCCAGCGGCGATTATATCGACGATGAGCTGCCCGTCTATCAGGGCGAAACGACGCAGTCGTTGCAGGATTATCTGATGTGGCAGGTTGAGCTAACGCCCTTCTCGGACACCGATCGCGCTATTGCGACATCCATTGTCGACGCGGTAGATGATACCGGTTATCTCACCGTATCCCTGGACGAAATTCGCGAAAGCATGGGCGATGTAGAGGTGGATCTCGATGAGGTTGAAGCCGTTCTGAAGCGCATTCAGCGTTTTGATCCGGTAGGCGTCGCGGCAAAAGATCTTCGCGACTGTCTGCTGATCCAGCTTTCACAATTCGACAAATCCACGCCGTGGCTGGAAGAGGCGCGGCTTATTATCTGCGATCACCTTGATCTGCTGGCCAACCACGATTTCCGCACGTTGATGCGCGTTACCCGACTAAAAGAAGAGGTGCTGAAAGAGGCGGTAAACCTGATTCAGTCGCTCGATCCCAGACCCGGTCAATCGATCCAGACCGGTGAGCCGGAGTACGTTATCCCGGATGTGCTGGTACGCAAGCATAACGGTCGCTGGACGGTGGAGCTTAATAGCGACAGTATTCCCCGTTTACAGATTAACCAGCACTATGCCGCCATGTGCAACAGCGCGCGCAACGATGCCGACAGCCAGTTCATCCGCAGTAATTTACAGGATGCGAAGTGGCTGATAAAAAGCCTTGAAAGCCGCAACGACACGCTGCTGCGTGTCAGTCGCTGCATCGTCGAGCAACAGCAAGCCTTTTTTGAACAGGGCGAAGAATATATGAAACCGATGGTACTGGCGGATATCGCCCAGGCCGTCGAGATGCACGAATCCACCATATCCCGCGTGACCACGCAGAAGTATTTGCACAGCCCGCGCGGTATTTTTGAACTCAAATATTTCTTTTCCAGCCACGTCAATACCGAAGGCGGAGGCGAAGCCTCTTCCACCGCGATTCGCGCGCTGGTGAAGAAGTTAATTGCGGCGGAAAACCCCGCGAAACCACTGAGCGACAGCAAGTTAACCTCTCTGCTGTCAGAACAAGGTATCATGGTGGCGCGCCGCACTGTTGCGAAGTACCGAGAGTCTTTATCCATTCCGCCGTCAAACCAACGCAAACAGCTGGTTTGACCCAACCGATAAGGAAGACACTATGCAGCTCAATATCACCGGACATAATGTCGAAATTACTGAAGCCCTGCGTGAATTTGTGACGACGAAATTCGCCAAACTTGAACAGTATTTTGAGCGGATTAATCAGGTATACGTGGTGTTGAAAGTGGAGAAGGTCACGCATATCTCGGATGCGACGCTACACGTTAACGGCGGCGAAATTCACGCCAGCGCGGAAGGCCAGGATATGTATGCCGCCATTGACGGCTTGATTGATAAACTGGCAAGGCAGTTAACCAGGCATAAAGATAAACTGAAACAACACTAATTGTCCGGGCAGTTAGCCAGTGCAGGACGGCCTGTTGTGTGACACAACGGGCCATTTGTACAGTTAGCGCTCCGAACCTGGCCATCAACCTGACAGGACAGGTTCTTAGGTGAAATTATGATAAATAACGATACGACTCTACAACTGAGCAGTGTACTTAACCAGGAGTGTACGCGTAGCGGCGTTCATTGTCAGAGTAAGAAACGCGCGCTGGAAATCATCAGCGAACTGGCGGCAAAACAGCTCAGTTTACCTCCTCAGGTCGTGTTTGAAGCCATTCTGACACGCGAAAAAATGGGCAGTACCGGTATTGGTAATGGTATCGCCATCCCGCACGGGAAACTGGAAGAAGATACCTTACGCGCCGTCGGCGTGTTCGTTCAGCTCGAAACGCCGATCGCGTTCGACGCCATCGATAACCAGCCGGTCGATCTCCTCTTCGCCCTGCTGGTGCCCGCCGATCAAACTAAAACGCATCTGCACACGCTGTCGCTGGTAGCGAAACGTCTGGCGGATAAAACGATCTGCCGCCGCCTGCGCGCGGCGCTGAATGATGAAGAGCTGTATCAAATCATTACTGACACCGAAGGTGAGCAGAATGAGGCATAACAACTCAATGGCATTTCTTTCTGTCGTTGTGAGGAGAAACGGTACATGGTACTGATGATCGTCAGCGGGCGTTCCGGATCAGGTAAATCTGTCGCTCTGCGCGCGCTGGAAGATATGGGATTTTACTGCGTGGATAACCTCCCCGTCGTGCTGTTGCCCGATCTGGCGCGAACGCTGGCCGATCGCCAGATTTCCGCCGCCGTCAGCATTGATGTGCGCAATATGCCTGAATCACCTGAGATTTTTGAACAGGCGATGAATAATCTGCCTGGCGCTTTCTCGCCGCAATTGCTGTTTCTTGATGCCGACCGCAATACCTTAATTCGCCGCTACAGCGACACGCGCCGTTTGCATCCGCTTTCCAGCAAAAACCTTTCTTTAGAGAGTGCGATCGATAAAGAGAGTGACTTGCTGGAGCCGTTACGCTCACGTGCGGATCTGATCGTCGACACTTCAGAAATGTCCGTCCATGAGCTGGCGGAGATGCTGCGTACCCGGCTGTTGGGCAAACGCGAGCGCGAACTGACGATGGTATTTGAGTCCTTCGGCTTTAAACATGGTATCCCGATTGATGCGGACTATGTGTTTGATGTCCGCTTTCTGCCCAACCCGCACTGGGATCCAAAACTGCGCCCCATGACCGGGCTTGATAAGCCGGTAGCCGCGTTTCTTGACCGACACACAGAAGTTCACAATTTTATCTATCAGACTCGCAGCTATCTTGAGCTATGGTTACCGATGCTGGAGACCAACAACCGCAGCTACCTTACCGTCGCTATCGGTTGTACCGGCGGGAAACACCGTTCGGTGTATATTGCAGAACAGCTGGCAGACTACTTCCGCTCGCGCGGTAAAAATGTCCAGTCTCGCCATCGCACGCTGGAAAAACGCAAAACATGACCGTAAAGCAAACTGTTGAAGTCACCAATAAGCTGGGCATGCATGCCCGGCCTGCCATGAAGCTTTTCGAACTGATGCAGGGTTTTGACGCCGAGGTGCTATTACGCAATGACGAAGGCACCGAAGCGGAAGCAAATAGCGTCATCGCTCTGTTAATGCTCGACTCCGCCAAAGGGCGTCAGATCGAAATTGAAGCCACCGGCCCGCAAGAAGTTGAAGCGCTGGCGGCGGTTATCGCGCTGTTCAATTCCGGCTTTGACGAAGACTAAACCTCCCCCTCTATACCCTATTTTCCCCCAACGCCGTCCCGGTATTTGATGACAGTCACCCCAAAACCGGGCGTGTTACGCCTGCCTGCCACTTGTCCCGCAGCCCCACCCTTTCGTAAGATTTGTACATTTCGTGCGCTTTACCTATGCATAAAAACATTAAGAAAACCTTAAAAAATTTCGTTTAGGTTTTGTTTAAGTTCTTTGTCCATACTAAATTTATGTGAATAAATTTTTCCAGGACTTGCCATGATCTTCTTATCCAAACAGACTCCGCTGGGCACCGGTCGACATCGTAAATGCTATACGCATCCGGATAATGCCCGGCGTTGCATAAAAGTCATTTACAACCGTAACCACGGCGGTGATAAAGAGATTCGGCGTGAACTGAGCTACTATGCGCATCTGTCCCGCTACCTGACGGACTGGAGCGCTATCCCCCGTTATTACGGCACGGTAGAAACCGATTGCGGCACCGGCTATGTCTACGACATGATTACCGATTTCAACGGCGCGCCCTCTATTACCCTGACCGAGTTCGCCGCGCAATGTCGTTATGAAGAGGATGTCGCTATCCTGCGGCGGCTACTGAAAAAACTGAAACGTTACCTGCTGGATAACCATATTGTGACGATGTCGCTGAAGCCGCAAAACATCCTGTGCCAGCGTATCAGCGAGTCAGAAGTGGTTCCGGTGGTTTGCGACAATCTGGGGGAAAGTACCTTTATCCCGCTGGCGACCTGGTCAACATGGTGCTGTGAACGCAAACTGGAGAGAGCGTGGCAGCGGTTTATCGCCCAGCCTGCGCTGGCCGTTGCCCTGGAGAGGGGCGCGCAGCCAAAAGACAAGAAACGGCTGGCGCTTACTTCTCACGAAGCTTAATGGCCTGTGCTTATCAGGCCTGGACGACACAGATCGCAGGCCGGATAAGGCGTTCGCGCCGCCAATCGGCAAAATTAATTAAGCTGGTTGCGCGTCATAAAAGATTCCCCGCCCAGTTGGCGCATCTGGCGCATAATCCACGCCTGCCGGCTACGCACATAGCCGGAAGGCGCATTCGCCTTATAGCGTAACGGATTTGGCAATACCGCCGCCAGCAACGCGGCTTCAGACATACTCAAGCGACTGGCAGGTTTATGAAAATACCGTTGCGCCGCAGCCTCCACGCCGAAAATACCATCGCCAAACTCCGCGATATTCAGATAAACCGTGAGAATGCGCTTTTTGCTCCAGACAGTTTCAATGCCCAGCGTTAGCCCAGCCTCCAGACCTTTGCGCACCCAACTGCGTCCATCCCATAAAAAGAGATTTTTCGCCGTTTGCTGCGAAAGCGTAGAGGCGCCGCGAATACGGCTCTCATTCCGCTCATTATGCGCCAGCGCTTTTTCAATCGCCGGAACATCAAAGCCCCAGTGCTCAGGGAACTTCTGGTCTTCCGCCGCAATTACCGCCAGCCCCATCCACGGCGAGATATCCGCCATACTGACCCAGTCAGAATGCGCCACATAACCGAACTCTCCACTCAGCCAGGCGCTAATCTGCCGTTCCGCCATCACCGCCGAAAAAGGCACCGGAACCACGCTAAACAGCGCAATGCCGCCGCCCCAAAAGACGGCGAGCGCAGCAAGGATACGTAAAAGTAGACGGCGCAAAAACGTTAACGGCGCGATGCGTCGTTTGCTCATTCCGCCAGAACCAGCACGCGCGACACTAATTTATCAATGCCGCTTGCCGCCTGGGCGATATCCTGCGCCAGCATATAGGCAGGGGTGGTCACGACCTTGTTATCCTCGTCCACAACGATATCATCAACCGGGCAAGGTACGTGTTCGGCCCCCATCTCTTCAAGTACTTCAGCGGTATCAATATCCGTCCCTATTGTCAGACGTAGCGGGAAGTCAAAGATTTTCGGCAACATTGCGGGCGCGATACAGATGAATCCCAGCGGCTTGCCGGACTGGTGCATGGCCTTCGCCAGCGCGACGACATCGCTATCCACCCGGCATTCGCTCCCCTGGCTGGCGAAATTACTCAGGTTCTTCGCCGCGCCGAAACCGCCAGGCACAATGAGCGCATCCAGTTCCTCTGGCTGAGCCTGGGACAGGGGACGAATATCGCCCCGCGTAATACGCGCCGCCTCAATCAGAACGTTACGCGTTTCCGCCATCGCTTCGCCGGTCAGGTGATTAATAACATCCGCTTGTGGTTTATCCGGCGCGAAGCAGGCAGCCTGCGCGCCGCTGCGGGCAATGGCCAACAGCGTCAGAACGGCCTCATGAATTTCGGCGCCGTCATAGACGCCGCATCCGCTGAGCACTACGCCAATTTTTTTCATGGTGAACATCCTCCTGCAACCGACTCAAGCCCATTAATAATTTTGATTAAAATGCTACGCTTCACACATTTAAATGATTCATGTAACAAATCATTTAGGATTTGCTATCTTAACTGCGTGCGGCCTGAAAACAGGACTGCGCCTTTGACATCATCATAATAAGCACGGCGCAGCCACGATTTCCCTGGTGTTGGCGCAGTATTCGCGCACCCCGGTCAAACCGGGGTCATTTTTTTTCCGCGTTTGCCACCCAGGCTTTCAGCACCGCGACATCGTGCTGCCACTCCTGCTTCATCTCTTCAATCCATTCCGCGACATTATCTTCCCAGGCGGGAAGATCCGGCGACTGGATTTGCTGGCCAAGTTGTTGCAGATGACGCAGCCCTACCGAACCGGCGGCGCCTTTAATCTTATGCCCTTCCTCAACGACGCCTTTTTTGTCACGCGCCGTCAGATTGGACTCCAGCACGCTTAAATAGCCAGGCATCATTTTTTCAAACACCGCGAGACCGTCGGTGATCAATTTAGGCCCAACCAACTCGATGTATTGTTCCAGCATCGGGATATCCAGCAGCGCTTGCGCTTTATCGCTCTCTTCAGGCGTCACGGTACTCTCCTCTTTATCGGTGGCATCCCAGAATTTTTTAATCATCGCGGTTAAGGCCGGCACCGACAGCGGCTTACTCAGCACATCGTCCATACCAGCGTCCAGATACTCTTTTTTATCTTTCAGAACGTTAGCCGTAAGCGCTACCAGCGGCGGTAAATCTTCCCGCGTGTGGCGACGGGTCAGTTCTCTGGCGATATCCAGACCCGTCATATCCGGTAGCTGAATATCCAGTAAGACCAGGTCATATTCGCCCGGCGCGAACATCTCCAGCGCCGCCTTGCCGGTCATCGCGACATCCACGCTGTTCCCCAGTTTTTCCAGTACCGAACGCGCTACGATCACGTTCAGTTCAATATCTTCGACCAGCAGAACATGCAGCGCGGGCAGCGGCATGTCGTCTTCATCAAAGGCGTCCTCCACCTCTTCCGCCACCGCTGGCGCATGAACCGTTAGCGTAAAGGTCGATCCTTTGCCCGGCAGACTGGAGACGGTAATATCGCCGCCCATATTTTTCGCCAGCCGACGGGAGACCGCCAGCCCGATACCGGTACCCGTCGCCGGCTTACCGCCATGACTGTCTTTCACCTGATAATACATGGCGAAAATTTTATCCTGCTCATCCTGCGGAATGCCGATCCCGGAATCTTCCACTTCAAAGTGCAGCATGTCGCCTTCATCATAGCGCGCCCGCACCGTCACCTGGCCCTGCTGAGTAAACTTCACCGCATTGCTGATCAAATTCCATAAAATCTGGCGCAGACGCGTTCCGTCGGTAATGACTTTGTGCGGCAGCGGCAGCGTCGGCTCAAGCACAAAACGTAGCCCTTTTTGCTGCGCCTGCAAACCGGAAAGGTTTTCCAGATCGGCCATAAAGCTGGTGAAATCAACCGGTTGGTTATCAAGCTGAACCTTACGCCGCTCCATCTTATCCATATCAATGATGTCATTGAAAATATTGCCTAACGTCACGGCGGAGACATGGATTGTTTTAAGGTATTTTTCCTGTTCGGCGGTGAGATCGGTATCCAGCAGGATGCGGCTTAAACCGACGATGCCGTTAAGCGGGGTGCGCAGCTCATGACTGATGGTAGAGATAAACGTGGTCTTGTCGCGGCTGGCGCGTTCCAGCGCGTCCTGATAACGCTTACGTTCGGTAATATCACGACCAAATCCCATCAGGCCATGACGTTTACCGACACGGTCGTAATAAGGCACTTTACGAATTTCAAAGCAGGCTTTTCGTCCGTCCGGGTAATCCAGCCACTGTTCGTAGGTCAGGGAGACGTTATGGCGGAATACTTTTTCATCGGTTTCAATGACTTTCTCCGCCGCTTCGGGAGAGTACACATCTTCCGGCTTCAAATGCACCAGCTGTTTTTCGCTCTTGCCGGTTAGCAATTCCATTGCGCGGTTACAGCCGGAAAATTCTTTATCCTCATTACGATAAAAAACCAAATCCGGCGAGGCGTCCAGAAAGGAGCGCAGAAAAGAGGATTGCTGTTCTAGCTGGATTTGCGCTTCTTCACGCTCTTTAATTTCTACTTTTAGCTGTTCAAATGTCTCATGCAGCTCCGCTTCCGCTTTTTCGCGATCGGCAATTTCCTGATTAAGCTGGGCAATATTGTCCTTCAACTGTACGTTAAGCTTGAGATCGCGCTCGCGCATCTCCTCCAGCTTTTGCACCAGACGCGACAGTCGCTGCCTTGACTCTTCCAGTTGTTCAACAACAACGGATAAGAAATAGACCGCCCAGGGCGTAATTAACAGGCCAAAAAAGATGGAGCGAATGACGTCGATACTTTCAACCTGACCATGCAGCACCATGGTCACCGCCATCTGCACGACAATCGCCAGCACCACCAATGCCAACGCCAGGAGCATGGAAAAGCGCACCAGACCCAATTTCATCATCAGGTCGACATAGTATTGCGCCAGCATACGAATTTGCTTCATAGAGGATTCCTTCACCACAACTTCGCACATAATACCCAATTATGGGAACCGCGTTGAATATTGTGCGAAATATGCGTAGCGCCCCTCATCACGCTACGCTACAGGTGGTATCCAGGGACGGGCCAGCGCAGAGCCCTGTACGCCATGCTCATTCAGGTATTTGTCCAGCTCAACCATCCCCGTCCAGCGATTCTCACACCACAGCGGGGCAAGCAGCGTCGGACGGCGAGCGCTGGCTGAAATCCGGTGATAAATTATCTCCGGCGGCGTATGACGAATCATCTCACCTGCCGTTAGCGTGTAGTCTTCCAGTTCGATGCCGTTCAGCCGCCCCGCTTCCCAGGCTTTGGCCATCGTACTGCCTTTCACAATATGTAGCGGATGCAGTTTAATACCGTCTACGCCCGTCTCCACCACACGCTCCATGGTTTGCAGGCATTCTGCCTGCCCTTCTCCCGGCAGCCCCACAATCAGATGCGCGCACACTTTCAGCCCGCGCTCCCGGGCAATCCGGGTGGTACGCTGATAGCAGGCGAAGTCATGCCCGCGGTTAATTCGGTGCAGGGTTTTATCGTGCGCGGTTTGCAATCCCAGTTCCAGCCACACCTCGTAGCCTTGATCTTTATATTCACACAGTAAATCTACTACTGCCTGCGGGACGCAATCCGGACGCGTACCGACACATAACCCGACGATACTGGCCTGGCTGACCGCCTGTTGATACATGGAACGCAGCACCTGCACTTCCGCAAAGGTGCTGGTGTAGGCCTGGAAATAGGCCAGATAGCGTTTAGCGCGGTTCACCAGATGCGCCTGATGCGCAAGCTGCTCGGCAATGGAATGATGCTGCTGCGCCTCATCGGCAAAAGAGGCGACATTACAGAAGGTGCAACCGCCACGCCCGATGGTACCGTCGCGATTAGGGCAGCTAAAACCGCCATGAAGCGTCAGCTTATGAACCTTTTGCCCATACCGACGTAAAAGATCCCCACCAAACATATTGACTAATTTCTGTAACTGCATAATCTGATAGACCGCCTCTTAAAAAGAGGCCAAAGCCTGCCATTTTTAGTCTCCTTTGGCGATGACCTGGATCAATCGTCCCGGAAGGCTTTTATCCATTGCATAATCAAGCAAAATAAACGATATTTCATTCATAATCCCGCTGATGATTTTTCCTGATATTCCCCTCTTTTTTCAGCGTTTGCTGGGTCATCGATAAAAACAGTAGCATTCAATACTGCTCACGCTTAAAACAGCATAAAATGCCAAGATTTTTGAAAAAGCAAGGTCAGATAACGTCTGGCGAGCGGCTCTTATAGTGAGACAGATCACAGGCTTTCTGCCGCTCCGTATTAGCAGCCACTCTATAAAAAACCTTTTAATTTCAACAGATTCAAAAAGTTATCTGTGCTACAGCACACTTTTGCATAAATCAGTTTGCCATTTGACCTGGGTGTGGATTCCCGATAAGTTGGGGATCCGCTGGAAGCTTTCTGGATGAGCCGTCTGCTCATCATATTTATGCAGTAATTGAGATTCCCTCTTAACCGTATTTACCAATGCGCAAAGGACACAAAGAGGGCGAATGCGAGGTAAGCGTATGATGCGCCAGCCCCGTCGCCATGCTCTTGCTGTGCCCGCGCGCCGTCGGTTGAGAGAGCGTCCCGTAGAGCCTGGGGAGGTTCACTGATATGTTGTACGATAAATCCCTTGAGAAGGATAACTGTGGTTTCGGCCTGATCGCCCACATAGAAGGCGAACCTAGCCACAAGGTAGTGCGTACCGCCATACACGCGCTGGCCCGGATGCAGCACCGTGGCGCGATCCTTGCCGACGGTAAAACCGGCGACGGTTGCGGCTTGCTGTTACAAAAACCTGACCGTTTCTTTCGCATCGTGGCCGAAGAGCGCGGCTGGCGCTTAGCCAAAAACTACGCCGTCGGGATGATCTTTTTGAATAAAGATCCTGAACTGGCCGCCGCGTCACGCCATATTGTCGAAGAAGAATTACAGCAGGAAACCCTGTCGATTGTCGGCTGGCGCGATGTGCCAACCAATGAAGGCGTGCTCGGTGAAATCGCCCTCTCCTCTCTGCCGCGTATTGAGCAGATTTTTGTCAACGCTCCGGCAGGCTGGCGTCCGCGTGATATGGAGCGCCGTCTGTTTATCGCCCGCCGACGCATTGAAAAACGCCTGCAGGACGACAAAGATTTCTACGTATGCAGCCTGTCGAACCTGGTCAACATTTATAAAGGTCTGTGTATGCCGGCGGATCTGCCGCGCTTCTACCTGGATCTTGCGGATCTGCGTCTGGAATCGGCCATCTGTCTGTTCCACCAGCGCTTTTCCACTAACACCGTGCCGCGTTGGCCGCTGGCGCAGCCGTTCCGCTACCTGGCGCATAACGGCGAGATTAACACTATCACTGGCAACCGCCAGTGGGCGCGCGCCCGTACCTATAAATTCCAGACGCCGCTGATCCCGGATTTACAGTCCGCTGCGCCGTTTGTTAACGAAACCGGTTCGGATTCCAGCTCGCTGGACAACATGCTGGAACTGCTGCTGGCAGGCGGGATGGACATTATCCGCGCCATGCGCCTGTTGGTGCCGCCCGCCTGGCAGAACAACCCCGATATGGACCAGGATCTGCGCGCCTTCTTTGACTTTAACTCCATGCATATGGAGCCGTGGGACGGTCCGGCAGGCATCGTGATGTCCGACGGGCGCTTCGCCGCCTGTAACCTTGACCGTAACGGCCTGCGCCCGGCACGCTATGTCATTACCAAAGACAAGCTGATCACCTGCGCCTCCGAAGTCGGTATCTGGGACTATCAGCCGGATGAAGTGGTCGAGAAAGGCCGCGTCGGTCCAGGCGAGCTGATGGTGATCGACACCCGCGGCGGACGTATTCTGCATTCCGCGGAAACCGATGACGATCTGAAAAGCCGCCATCCGTATAAAGCGTGGATGGAAAAGAATGTTCGCCGTCTGGTGCCGTTTGAAGAGCTGCCTGATGAAGAAGTCGGTAGCCGCGAACTGGACGATGACCTGCTCGCCAGCTATCAGAAACAGTTTAACTACAGCGCCGAAGAGCTGGACTCGGTTATCCGCGTGTTGGGCGAAAACGGCCAGGAAGCCGTCGGCTCAATGGGCGACGATACCCCCTTTGCCGTGCTCTCCAGCCAGCCGCGTATTATTTACGACTACTTCCGCCAGCAGTTCGCGCAGGTCACTAACCCGCCTATCGACCCGCTGCGTGAAGCGCACGTCATGTCGCTCGCCACCAGCATCGGTCGCGAAATGAACGTCTTCTGCGAAGCGGAAGGTCAGGCCCATCGCCTGAGTTTTAAATCGCCAATTCTGCTGTACTCCGATTTCAAACAGCTCACCACCATGAGCGAGCATCACTACCGCGCCGACTGGCTTGATATTACCTTTGATATCACCGAAACCACACTGGACGCGACGGTTAAGGCGCTGTGCGATAAAGCGGAACAGATGGTGCGTAACGGCACCGTGCTGCTGGTCCTCTCGGATCGCAATATCGGTAAGAATCGCCTGCCGGTCCCCGCGCCGATGGCGGTGGGCGCGGTGCAAACGCGTCTGGTGGAACAAAGCCTGCGCTGCGACGCCAACATCATCGTAGAAACCGGAAGCGCCCGCGATCCGCATCACTTTGCGGTACTGCTCGGCTTTGGCGCAACGGCCATCTATCCGTACCTGGCCTACGAAACGCTGGGGCGTCTGATTGATACCCAGGCCATCGCTAAAAACTACCGTACCGTGATGCAGAACTACCGCAACGGCATCAACAAGGGGCTGTACAAGATTATGTCCAAAATGGGCATTTCGACCATTGCCTCTTACCGCTGCTCCAAACTGTTTGAAGCGGTCGGACTGCACGATGATGTGGTAAACCTGTGCTTCCAGGGCGTGGTCAGCCGTATCGGCGGCGCGAGCTTTGATGACTTCCAGCAGGATCTGCTGAATCTCTCCAAACGCGCCTGGCTGGCGCGCAAACCCATTAGCCCTGGCGGCCTGTTGAAGTACGTCCACGGCGGCGAATATCACGCCTATAACCCGGATGTCGTGCGTACCCTGCAACAGGCGGTACAGAGCGGCGAGTACAGTGATTATCAGGAATACGCCAAACTGGTCAATGAGCGTCCGGCGGCAACGCTGCGCGATCTGCTGGCGATACATCCAGACGGCGAGGCGGTGACTATCGACGAGGTTGAGCCCGCCAGTGAGCTGTTTAAACGCTTTGATACCGCAGCCATGTCTATCGGCGCATTAAGTCCGGAAGCGCACGAAGCGCTGGCGGAAGCGATGAACAGCCTCGGCGGCAACTCCAACTCCGGCGAAGGCGGTGAAGACCCTGCGCGCTACGGCACCAATAAAGTGTCGCGTATCAAACAGGTGGCCTCTGGTCGCTTTGGCGTGACGCCGGCCTACCTGGTCAATGCCGATGTGATCCAGATTAAAGTCGCGCAGGGCGCGAAACCGGGCGAAGGCGGTCAGTTGCCGGGGGATAAAGTCACTCCGTATATCGCTAAACTGCGTTATTCAGTGCCGGGCGTGACGCTGATCTCCCCGCCGCCGCACCACGATATCTACTCTATCGAGGACTTAGCGCAGCTCATTTTCGACCTCAAGCAGGTCAACCCGAAGGCGATGATCTCCGTGAAGCTGGTGTCCGAACCGGGCGTTGGCACCATCGCAACCGGCGTGGCGAAAGCCTATGCGGATCTGATTACTATCGCCGGTTACGACGGCGGTACTGGCGCCAGCCCGCTCTCTTCGGTGAAATACGCTGGCTGCCCGTGGGAACTCGGACTTGTTGAAACCCAGCAGGCGCTGGTCGCCAACGGTCTGCGTCACAAGATTCGTCTGCAGGTGGACGGCGGTCTGAAAACCGGCGTCGACATCATTAAAGCGGCGATTCTCGGTGCGGAAAGTTTCGGCTTCGGCACCGGCCCGATGGTGGCGCTGGGCTGTAAATATCTGCGTATCTGCCACCTGAATAACTGCGCAACCGGCGTAGCGACGCAGGATGAAAAACTGCGTAAGAACCACTATCACGGCCTGCCGTTCAAAGTGACCAACTACTTTGAATTTATCGCCCGCGAAGTGCGCGAGCTGATGGCTTCGCTTGGCGTGACCCGCCTGGTGGATTTGATTGGCCGCACCGACCTGCTGAAAGAGCTGGAGGGCTTTACGGCGAAACAGCAGAAGCTGGCGCTGTCTCGTCTACTGGAAACCGCTGAACCTCATCCGGGTAAAGCGCTGTACTGCACCGAGAATAACCCGCCGTTTGATAACGGTGTGCTGAATGCGCAACTGTTGCAGCAGGCGAAGCCGTTTGTCGATGCGCGCCAGAGCAAAACCTTCTGGTTCGACATCCGCAACACCGATCGTTCCGTCGGCGCGTCGCTTTCCGGCTACATCGCACAGACCCACGGCGATCAGGGGCTGGCTTCCGATCCGATTAAAGCGCACTTCAGCGGTACCGCAGGCCAGAGCTTTGGCGTGTGGAACGCGGGCGGCGTGGAGTTATATCTGACTGGCGATGCCAACGACTATGTCGGTAAAGGTATGGCAGGCGGTTTGATCGCCATCAGACCGCCGGTAGGTTCCGCCTTCCTCAGTCATAAGGCCAGCATTATCGGCAACACCTGCCTGTATGGAGCGACCGGTGGCCGTCTGTACGCGGCGGGCCGCGCGGGCGAACGTTTCGGCGTGCGTAACTCCGGGGCGATTACCGTAGTAGAGGGCATCGGCGACAACGGCTGTGAATACATGACCGGCGGCATCGTCTGCGTGCTGGGTAAAACCGGCGTTAACTTCGGCGCGGGGATGACCGGCGGCTTCGCCTATGTGCTGGACGAAGATGGCGAATTCCGTAAACGCGTGAACCCGGAACTGGTAGAAGTACTGGACGTTGATTCGCTGGCTATCCACGAAGAGCATCTGCGCGGCCTGATCACCGAGCACGTGCAGCATACTGGTTCGCAACGCGGCGAAGAGATCCTGTCCAGGTGGTCAAGCTTCTCAACCCAATTCGCGTTAGTGAAGCCCAAGTCCAGCGATGTCAAAGCCCTGTTGGGCCACCGTAGTCGTAGTGCGGCAGAATTGCGCGTGCAGGCGCAGTAAGGAATTGAAATGAGCCAGAATGTTTATCAATTTATCGACCTGCAGCGCGTTGATCCGCCGAAGAAACCGCTGAAGATCCGTAAGATCGAGTTTGTTGAAATCTACGAACCGTTTTCTGAAGGTCAGGCGAAAGCCCAGGCGGATCGCTGTTTGTCCTGCGGGAACCCCTACTGCGAGTGGAAATGTCCGGTACATAACTACATCCCGAACTGGCTGAAACTGGCTAACGAAGGGCGTATTTTTGAGGCGGCTGAGCTATCGCACCAGACCAACACCCTGCCGGAAGTGTGTGGCCGCGTCTGCCCGCAGGACCGCCTGTGCGAAGGCTCCTGTACGCTGCACGACGAGTTCGGCGCAGTAACCATCGGCAACATCGAACGTTATATCAACGATAAAGCGTTCGAAATGGGCTGGCGCCCGGATATGACCGGCGTGCGCCAGACGGACAAACGGGTAGCGATTATCGGCGCAGGTCCGGCAGGGCTGGCGTGCGCCGACGTGCTGACCCGCAACGGCGTGAAGGCGGTGGTCTTTGATCGCCATCCGGAAATCGGCGGCCTGCTGACCTTCGGTATTCCAGCTTTCAAACTGGAAAAAGAGGTGATGACCCGCCGTCGCGAGATCTTCACCGGCATGGGTATTGAGTTCAAACTTAATACCGAAGTGGGCCGCGACGTCGAACTTGACGAGCTGTTGAAAGAGTACGACGCGGTATTCCTTGGCGTCGGCACCTATCAGTCGATGCGCGGCGGGCTGGAAAATGAAAATGCGGACGGCGTATTCGACGCTCTGCCGTTCCTGATCGCCAATACGAAGCAGATCATGGGGTTTGGCGAAACCAGCGACGAACCATATGTCAGCATGGAAGGCAAACGCGTGGTGGTGCTGGGCGGCGGCGATACCGCAATGGACTGCGTACGTACCTCCATTCGTCAGGGCGCAACGCACGTAACCTGTGCTTATCGTCGTGATGAAGAGAACATGCCGGGCTCCAGACGCGAAGTGAAGAACGCGCGCGAGGAAGGTGTCGAATTTCAGTTTAACGTTCAACCGCTGGGCATTGAAGTCAATGCCAACGGCAAAGTGAGCGGCGTAAAAATGGTGCGCACTGAAATGGGCGAACCGGATGCCAAAGGCCGTCGGCGGGCGGAGATCGTCGCCGGTTCCGAGCATGTGGTTCCGGCTGATGCGGTGGTGATGGCGTTTGGTTTTCGTCCACACAGCATGGAATGGCTGGCGAAACACAGCGTGGAACTGGACTCGCAGGGACGAATTATCGCGCCGGAACGCAGCGATAATGCTTTCCAGACCAGCAACCCGAAAATCTTCGCCGGTGGCGACATCGTGCGCGGTTCCGATCTGGTGGTAACGGCGATTGCCGAAGGCCGTAAGGCGGCTGACGGGATTATGAACTACCTCGAAGTGTAACCCTTCCGGCTCCCCGGTTGATGCCTTGTGCTGATGGCTGGGGAGCCGATATTCCTCTCCTCAATATCTCTCCTGCCGATTCTGGAAACCCGCTCGTAAATCGAGATGTAATGCCATGTAAAATCCGTTCATGGATTGATCCGTTTACGCCTGAAGCGTATTGATAGCGTTCTAATTTCATAATGAAACTATCACGTAAGGGATGACATGACGAATCCAACTTTAGCGCCACAGTCTGATGAATATCAGCAAATCCATGACGGCATTATTCGTCTGGTCGATACGGCACGTACCGAGACCGTGCGCAGCATCAATGCCATTATGACAGCAACCTACTGGGAAATTGGCCGACGCATTGTCGAATTTGAACAGGGAGGAGAAGCGCGAGCGGCCTATGGCACTCAGCTCATCGAACGATTATCGGTAGATTTAAGTCAGCGCTATAAGCGCGGTTTTTCCACCAGAAACCTATGGCAAATTCGTACATTTTATCTTTGTTTTCAACACATTGAAATTCTGCAGACACTGTCTGCGGAATCTTCAAATCTCATACCGCTCGCCAAAACATTCCCTCTTCCCTGGTCAGCTTATGTGCGTCTGCTGTCGGTGAAAGATAACGATGCCCGCACTTTTTACGAGAAAGAGACGCTACGTAACGGCTGGTCAGTTAGGCAGCTCGACAGGCAAATCGCCACTCAATTTTACGAACGAACGCTACTGTCCCACGACAAATCCGCCATGTTGCAGCAGCCTGCACCCGCCGAGCCAAACGTTTTGCCGGAGCAAGCCATACGCGACCCGTTCATTCTGGAATTTCTTAACCTGAAGGACGAGTATTCCGAATCAGATCTCGAAGACGCGCTGCTCAGCCACCTGATGGACTTTATGCTGGAGCTTGGTGACGATTTTGCTTTTGTTGGCCGCCAACGCCGACTACGCATAGACGATAGCTGGTTCCGCGTCGACCTGCTGTTCTTCCATCGTCGCTTGCGCTGCCTGTTGCTCGTTGACCTGAAGGTAGGCAAATTCGGTTATGCGGATGCCGGGCAGATGAATATGTACCTGAACTATGCCAAAGAGCACTGGACAATGCCCGGAGAAAACCCGCCAGTCGGCCTGGTTTTGTGCGCAGGGAAAGGCGCGGGGGAAGCGCATTACGCGCTGACTGGCCTGCCAAACACCATCATGGCGAGCGAGTACAAAGTGCAGTTGCCCGACGAAAAATTACTCACAGACGAACTTATTCGTTCGCAAACCATGCTGGAAACTCAACTCACACGCGGTGGTTCACTGACAACGGAGAAAAACTAGCGAATCATTAATGACATGAATGATTATCAAAAAAATATCACACGAAAACGTTTGCTTTATTCTGAGAACTGTATATTATGCGGCGGATTTTTTGGGCAAAATTCATGGAGGCGTTGTGTCGCAGGACAACAATTATAGCCAGGGCCCCGTCCCTCTGGCGGCGCGGAAGGGCGTGATTCCACTGACGTTTGTCATGTTGGGTTTAACGTTTTTTTCCGCCAGTATGTGGACCGGAGGGACACTCGGCACCGGTCTTACCTATCACGATTTCTTCCTCGCAGTTCTCTTCGGTAATCTCCTCCTCGGTATCTACACTGCATTTCTTGGTTACATCGGCGCAAAAACCGGACTCTCCACCCACCTCCTTGCACGTTACTCCTTTGGCGTTAAAGGCTCATGGCTTCCCTCCTTGCTGCTTGGCGGCACACAGGTAGGCTGGTTTGGCGTTGGCGTAGCGATGTTCGCTATTCCGGTCAGTAAAGCGACGGGCATTGATGCCAATATTCTGATTGCCGTTTCGGGTCTGCTGATGACCCTGACCATTTTTTTCGGCATCTCGGCGTTGACCATTTTGTCTATCATTGCCGTACCCGCGATCGTGATTCTGGGCAGCTACTCCGTCTGGCTGGCGGTCAGCGGCGTGGGTGGGCTGGAGCATTTAAAAACGATAGTGCCGCAGACGCCGCTGGATTTTTCCAGCGCGCTGGCGCTGGTGGTGGGCTCGTTTGTCAGCGCCGGTACATTAACCGCCGACTTCGTCCGCTTCGGGCGTCATGCCAAAAGCGCCGTACTGATTGCGATGGTCGCTTTTTTCCTCGGCAACTCGCTGATGTTTATCTTTGGCGCGGCAGGCGCTGCCGCCGTCGGTCAGGCGGATATCTCTGACGTGATGATAGCGCAGGGGCTGCTGCTGCCCGCGATTGTGGTGCTTGGCCTGAATATCTGGACCACCAACGATAACGCGCTGTACGCATCGGGTCTGGGCTTCGCCAATATTACCGGTCTTTCCAGCCGCACGCTGTCGGTGGTGAACGGGATTATCGGTACCGTGTGCGCGCTGTGGCTTTACAATAATTTTGTCGGCTGGCTGACGTTCCTGTCATCTGCCATCCCACCGATTGGCGGAGTGATTATTGCCGACTATCTGTTGAACCGCCGCCGCTATGCCGACTTCAACACCGTGCGCTTTATTCCCGTTAACTGGATTGCTATTCTTTCCGTCGCGCTGGGCATCGCCGCCGGACATTATGTTCCTGGTATTGTGCCCGTCAACGCCGTACTCGGCGGCGTCTTCAGCTATATCCTGCTGAATCCACTTTTCAACCGCAGCCTTGCTAAATCACCAGAGGTCAGCCATGCAGAACAATAACATCACCATTCTTCAGGCGCGTCTGCAGGGACACGAAGGATTATGGCAGATTACGATTGAAAACGGGCGCTTTAGCCGGATTGAGCCTCAGGAAGCCGCATCGTTACCGCAGGGCGAAGTGCTTGATGCCGAAGGCGGTCTGGCTATTCCACCGTTTGTTGAGCCACATATCCACCTGGATACCACGCAAACGGCGGGTGAACCGAGCTGGAACCAGTCCGGCACACTGTTTGAAGGGATTGAGCGCTGGGCAGAACGTAAAGCAATGCTCACGCATGAAGATGTGAAAGCGCGCGCGATGCAGACCCTGAAATGGCAGATGGCTAACGGCATCCAGTACGTTCGTACTCACGTTGACGTTTCAGATCCTACGCTCACCGCGCTGAAAGCCATGCTGGAAGTGAAGCAAGAGGTTGCGCCGTGGGTAGACCTACAAATCGTCGCCTTTCCGCAAGAAGGTATTCTGTCTTATCCCAACGGTGAAGCGCTGTTAGAGGAAGCCGTGCGTTTGGGCGCTGACGTTATTGGTGCCATTCCGCACTTTGAGTTCACGCGCGAATATGGCGTTGAATCGCTGCACAAAATCTTTGCACTGGCGCAGAAATACGATCGCTTGATCGATGTGCACTGCGACGAAATTGATGACGAGCAGTCTCGCTTTGTCGAAACGGTCGCGGCGCTGGCGCATCGTGATGGCATGGGGGCGCGCGTGACCGCCAGCCACACCACGGCTATGCACTCGTACAACGGCGCGTATGCGTCACGCCTGTTCCGCCTGTTGAAAATGTCGGGGATTAACTTCGTCGCCAACCCGCTGGTGAATATTCATCTGCAAGGGCGGTTTGACACTTACCCGAAACGTCGTGGCGTCACGCGGGTGAAAGAGATGCTGGAAGCGGGGATCAACGTCTGCTTTGGCCATGATGACGTCTTCGATCCGTGGTATCCATTAGGCACGGCAAATATGCTGCAGGTGCTGCATATGGGGTTACACGTTTGCCAGTTGATGGGGTATGGGCAAATCAACGATGGGTTAAATCTGATCACTACCCACAGCGCAAAAACCCTGCATTTACAGGACTACAGTCTGAGCGTCGGCAATGCCGCGAATCTGGTTATCTTACCCGCTGAGAATGGATTCGATGCGGTACGTCGCCAGACGCCTGCCCGTTACTCGATTCGCCACGGGCGGGTAATTGCCGAGACGGTGCCGAGCCAGACGACGCTGCACCTGCCCCAGCCGGAAGCCGTGACGTTTAAGCGTTAACCCGTCATACCCGCGCTCTCCGGCACATTCACCACGCAGCCCGTAAGGGGCTGCGTTCGGAAGACTGCTCCGGCAAGAGATTCAGGCCGCCAGCAGACTGGCGCGTACTTTCACTACCACTTTCTTGATGTCATCCGGCTCACCCACTGCACATCCCGGTTTATGCGGTTCTCCCGGCATAAACACAGCAAACATCCCCGCTTGCAGCGTAATAGTCTGCTCGTCGACAATTTGACTACAAAGCTGGTAATCCTCTTCAACGTGCATCTCCTCGCACTGGCGAGCGGCACCGGACATCCCAAACGCAATACGCTCGACGCCGGTTAGTAGTAGCTGAATATCAATGTATTGTTCATGCAATTCCGCTTTCTTCTCGGCCGGCATTTGCGTCGTTAACTGCATTACATTCATAAAGATATTGTCGCCCTGCAATTCATAGCGCCCCGGCGCTTTCTCCTGCGGCCTTGCCGCCAGCGCGAGAGTCAAGGCATCCAGCAGTCGCGGATGCAACCCGCAAGAAGGCAACGACTGTACTTCCCCCATCAT
Source organism: Salmonella sp. JXY0409-18 (assembly GCF_020268625.1). Classification (NCBI taxonomy): domain Bacteria; kingdom Pseudomonadati; phylum Pseudomonadota; class Gammaproteobacteria; order Enterobacterales; family Enterobacteriaceae; genus Salmonella; species Salmonella sp. JXY0409-18. Next base: position 521,215 of record NZ_CP084216.1, on the reverse strand, counting down.
CATAATGTGTCTCCTTGAGCTAACAAAGCAGCGCCTAATAATCCTGCGTCATGCCGATAGCGAGCGGCGCTCAGCGCCACGTGATAAGGCGCAGGCTCTTGCATCAAAAAAGCGCGAACCTGCTCCAGGTATCCCTCAGCTAACCCTACGCTGCCGCCAATGACCACACACTGGCAGTCGGTAATCGCTTTCACATCGGCGATCATTCGCGCTATTACCTGCGCGGATTGGCTTACCAGATGTTGCGCCTGCTGATGACCTTCGCCAGCGCGAATAAATAGGGTTTTGGCGTCGCATCCCGCCAGATCGTCCCGCGCCGCCGCGGCCATCCCTCGTCCGGAGGCGATGGCCTCTACGCAGCCAACGCGTCCACAGCCGCATACGGGCCCGTGTGGGTCCGCCAGGGTGTGTCCCAGGTGCCCGGCCAGACCGCCTTTTCCGGTAAGGAGCTTGCCGTCGCAGACAACGCCGCCGCCAACGCCGGTTGAAACGGTGATAAATACCATATCGCGAATATCATCAGGGAGCGCGTGATACTCCGCCCAGGCCGCCGCCTGCGCGTCGTTCACCGCCAGCGTCGGCAGGCCTGCTATCGTTTCCAGTGTTTGTACTAACGGAAAGTGTAGCAAGCCGCCCAGATTATGGGGGTTTAGCGCCAGCAGCATCCCTTCCTGAATGATCCCGGTAGAAGCTATCGCTACCTGACGCGCCTCTGCCCGTAGTGGTTCAACCAGCGCCTTTAATGCTTCACGTAACGCATCCGGCGTTTTGCTTGCGGGGGTCGGCAGCTCGCGACGCTGGCTAATGCGCAAGTTTTTGTCGATGAGCGCGGCGGCAAGTTTAGTACCGCCAATATCGATTGCTAACGTAGTCATGACGCCGCCTTTTTTAATGCGTCGTTATACCATCCACAGATATGTTCCAGACGGGTAATGGCGGACCCCACCGTCACCGCCCATGCGCCATAACGGATCGCCTCCGCCGCCAGTGCTGGCGAGTTATAGCGCCCTTCGGCTATTACCCGGCATCCGGCGTCATGCAACGCTTTGACTAAGGGCAGATCGGGTTCCTCCGGCGTATCGGGGGTGGTGTAGCCGGACATCGTCGTGCCGATAATGTCCGCGCCCAACCGTTGGCAGGCGAGACCATCGTCCACGGATGAGCAGTCGGCCATCGCCAGTAGATGGTGGTGATGAATGCGCGTCAACAACGCCTCAACGGCTACCGGCCGTTGCCGAGCGGTTCCATCAACGGCGATAATATTTGCGCCGGCCTGCGCCAGCGCATCTACATCGTCGAGAAAAGGGGTAATGCGCACTGGAGACTCATCCAGGTCGCGTTTGATAATGCCGATAATGGGTACCGAAACGAGCGAGCGGGCCACGCGCAGGTTGTCTATGCCTTCAATACGCACCGCAACCGCGCCCGCCTGTTCCGCCGCCAACGCCATTGCCGCTACAATCTCCGGCTTATCCAGCGGACTGCCCGGAACGGGCTGGCAGGAGACAATCAGGCCGCCAGAAGCGGCAATATTTTTATCCAGTTGTTCAAGTAACGACATACTACTCCCTTACAAATATTGCCCGGTTGAAAACCGGGCAAGCGGATTAACTTTTCGTTTTTACAAAGGCACCTTTACCACTGCCAAGCGGTACGGCTCCGCTGAACGGTTTGTCGTCGATAGCATCGTGGGTACGTAACGCTTCCGGACGTAGCCAACGCTGTACGCGAGACGGCATATCAAGCCCAATAAGCAGGATCACGACAAACGTCAGGCTGAAAGAGAGCGATGCTAGCGCAGTGCCCAGATCCAGACGTTGAGCGATCAGCGCTCCCAGGATCGGCGCCAGCGCGCCGCCGAGCGCGCCGACGTTATAAGTAAAGCCCAGCCCCGCCGCGCGCTGATCGGTATCGAAGTAACCGCCGATCAGTTTCGGCAGAATCCCGGCAATCCCCTGCCCCAACATCTGTTGGAAAAACAGTAGCAGACCCAGAACCCAGACGTTTGTGCCGCCAATCGCAAAGACCGGAATAATGAGGATTTGCGAGGCCAGCAGGCTACAGACATAGGCTTTACGCGTTCCCAGCCAGTCGCCAAGAAAACCGCCTACGCAGCAACCAACCGCCGCGCCAAATCCGCTAAAGAACAGGACATTCGCCACCGTATGCGGATCGTAGGCCAGCTCGGTTTTCAGATAAGTAGGTAATAGCGCCTGAATCGGCCAGGAATAGAGGAAAGCAAACAGTACCACCAGCATCAGCATGACGCCAGTGGGCCAGCGTTTACCGCTGCTCTGCACCATAAAGCTGATAAAGATAACCGCGCACAGTAGTCCCAGCCCCGCCACAATCGCAGCATTTTGTAGGTTACCGGCAAAACAGAACCACAGCGCAGCGGCGGCGGCGAAAGTCATTAAAATGTTGATGATGCGATGTTCGCCCCGATAAAGAATGTCGACCATCGTACGTACCGGCGCTTTACCCGCGTGTTTCTCTTTCCAGTCTTCCGCTTCCGGAATGTTTTTCCGCAGCCAGAGGGCGAAGATAATTGGCAAAATGCCAATGAAAAACAGCGCGCGCCAGCCCCAGACAGGCACCACCAGGCTGTACACCTGCGCGGCAACGACCGCGCCGACGGAGAAGCCGGAAATCAGAAAACCGCTGGCTTTATTGCGTAAATGTTTTGGCCAGCTTTCAATCACATAGGTCGCGCTGGAACCATATTCGCCCGCCATGCCCATACCAATCACCAGTCGGGCGATGAACATGGTGGTGTAACCGGGCGCAAACCCGCAGGCCAGGGTTCCCACTGAAAACAGGATGATGCTGCTGACCATCGCCAGACGACGCCCATAGCGATCGCCCATCGCGCCCAGTAATAACCCGCCGAACCAGCGAGAGATAAAAGCCGCAGAAATCAGGCTTGCCGCCTGTACTGTCGTCAGCCCAAATTCGCTTTGTACCTCAGTCAGTACAAGAGCAATCAACACAAAATCAAAACCATCAAGCAGATATCCCAGCCAGGCAGCGGAAAATGCCCGCCACTGCGCCCGGTTGAGATGGCGATACCACGGGATGTTCTGGGTAGAAGTACTCATTTTACTCTCCCGACGATTTTTGTTGTCGTTATGCCGAATGGCGGCTCCGCCTTATCCGGCCTACCGCTCACACTGTTGTAGGCCGGGCAAGCGTAGCGCCCCCGGCATTATGCTGTTACGCCTTTTCTTCCATTAGTTGTTGAGCCAGCGCCTTGAGCGCCGGCAGGTATTTTTCATCAACAGGCGCGAACGGTTTACGACACAGCGGCACCGATACCACGTCCATATAATGCAGGACCGTTTTCAGGCCGCGGAATACGCCGGTTTTAATCAGTAAATCAATAACCTTATTGCACTCGGTTTGCAGACGCTGCGCTTTCGCCACATCGCCCTCACGTAATGCCTGCACAATCCCCTGATAACGCCAGCCCATAATGTTGTATGTGCTGCCGATACCGCCGTCCGCGCCCGCCAGCAGACCGGAAGCGAAGATTTCGTCATAACCGTTGTACAGCACCAGATCCGGATGTGCGCGGCGGATCTGCTCCATCTGGAAGAGATCGCCGGAGGTTTGCTTCAGCGCGCTCACGCCCGGTAATGTCACCAGCGTATTGATCTGATCGAGGGTAAGTTTTACGCCGCTTAACGCCGGAATGTTGTATACCACCATCGGCAATCCATCTGCGGAATCAATGATTGCCCGATAATGGTCACAGTGCTCTTCAAAACTGAAAGGGTAATAAAAAGGCGTCACCGCAGAGACCGCATCAAAACCGTAACGCTTTGCGGCGCTGGCAAGCTGCTGGCTTTCTGCGGTGCTTACCGTCCCGACATGGGCGATCAACGTGATTTTTCCCTTCGCCTCTTCGGCGACAATCTCCAGTACCTGCTCTCTTTCAGCAAGGCTCTGTACGAATGCTTCCCCGGTGGAACCGCCAACGTACAGCCCGTCGATACCCTGCCCGATGTTAAAACGCACCAGACGGCGCAGGCTTTCGCTATCCAGTTGCTGCTGATGATCAAATGGGGTCAACAACGCCGCCATTACGCCTTGCAATGCTTTTGCCATACCTACCTCTACGGATGATGAATATATTAACTACCTACCTTTATACCTGTTATACCAGATCAAATAAGCAGCAAATAATACAGAACGCTTATAGTGCGATCTGCTTCACTAAACCGGGATCGGAGGTGCGATCGCTACCGCATTTTTTGACTTTTTTTACCGAGCGCGTGCCAGGTAGCGGAAACGCTATTGAGGTGGGTTTGCAGAGCGCGATCCGCTTTATCGGGATCTCGCTGGCGAATGGCATCAACAATCACAATATGCTGTTGATAACTCAAGTTATTATGTTCATGCAGCTCACGATCGGGAACGCTTGGGCGAGCGGCGATTAGCCAGTCCAGCAGAGCAACATGAATAGCCATAAAGATCGGATTGCCGGGAATTTCAGCCAGCACCCGGTGAAACTCGACATCCGAACGAATAAACAGCGCGTTGTCATCCAGCGACTGGCTATTAATTTCCAGTGCTTTCGTTAACAACGCGATCTGCTCGTCGGTGGCATGTTCCGCCGCATAGCGTACCAGGCTGGATTCAAAGAAAAGCCGTAGCTGTTCAAAGTGAGCGATGCCGCCAGGATGAGTAAGAAAATCTTTCGCCATACCCGACAGTTCGCTGATGATGGTATCAGCAGAGGGGCGCGAGACGCGGGCGCGTTCGCCGTTATTGATTTGCACCAAGCCTTTACGCTTCAGCGCAGCTAACGCTTCACGCACAGAGGGACGTCCCACATTGAAGAAGGCCATTAATTCACGTTCAGACGGTAGCTGTTCTCCCTCGCCAAACTCATGACGGCGGATCATCTGCTCCAGCTCTTCCTCAACCATTTCAGACAGTTTTTTACGCGCCAGCGGACGGCGGCGCAAACTACGCCCGAGGGATGTCGGTGAATCTTCTGCTTGCGAATCAAATGCGTTCATAACGTCCATTCATGAGTGGTCGGTGGCAAATAATAGCAAGCTTATCGTAACACAGCTTCAAAAGCAGGGTGAACCCGCGAGGAGACCAAACAAAACAGGCCCTTCCGGGCCTGTTGATTATTTTACTACGCGTAGCGCCGGACGTCCGCCACGCGGCGGAGGCGGCTCGTCATCAGGACTACTGTCGTCATCGTGGTCGGGCTTATCGCCATCAATGACGGACATCACGGTCTCGCTTTCCGCGCCTGCGGTATTGTCATCATCATTTAAGCTGACAACGTCTTCATCATAGGCGGCTTCAGGCTCAAACATGGTGCCTGCGCCGTTTTCACGGGCGTAAATCGCCAGCACCGCAGCCAAAGGCACAGAAACCTGACGGGGAACGCCGCCGAAGCGCGCATTAAAACGCACTTCATCATTAGACAGCTCCAGATTACCCACCGCCCGCGGCGCAATATTGAGGACGATTTGCCCATCACGCGCATATTCCATAGGGACATGCACGCCAGGCAGCATCACATCCACCACCAGATGCGGAGTCAACTGGTTATCCAGCAACCACTCGTAGAAAGCACGCAACAGATAAGGACGACGCGGCGTCAACTGTGACAAATCCATACAGGTTAACCCCGACCGAGGCGCATTTCACGTTCAGCTTCGGTTAAAGAAGCCAGGAAAGAATCACGTTCAAAGACGCGGGTCATATAGCCTTTCAGCTCTTTCGCCCCTGCGCCGCTGAATTCGATACCCAACTGCGGTAAACGCCACAGGAGAGGCGCCAGGTAACAATCAACCAGGCTGAATTCGTCGCTCAGAAAATACGGTTTCTGACCAAATACCGGCGCAATCGCCAGCAGCTCTTCACGCAGTTGTTTACGCGCAGAGTCGGCCTCGGAAGCAGACCCGTTTACGATGACGTTCATCAGCGTATACCAGTCTTTTTCAATACGGTGCATGTACAGACGGCTTTCACCGCGCGCGACCGGATAAACCGGCATCAGCGGCGGATGAGGGAAACGCTCATCCAGATATTCCATAATGATGCGAGATTCCCACAGGGTCAGCTCACGATCCACCAGTGTCGGAACGCTTTGGTTCGGGTTGAGGTCAATCAGATCCTGAGGTGGATTGTCCTTTTCCACATGTTCGATCTCAAAACTAACACCCTTTTCAGCCAACACAATGCGGACCTGATGGCTATAGATGTCAGTAGGACCAGAAAACAGCGTCATTACCGAACGTTTGTTGGCAGCGACAGCCATGAAAACCTCCAGGTATATTCAGAATTTTTACTGCTACCAGCCACAATGTGACCAGCCAGATGTTATGTCACCCAGGGCGAAAAAAGCCATCATTGCTCAGAAACGAGACAAAAAATGAACATTCCCCGCTATTTGGGCAGAAAATTGGATGATAGTTTACCAGATTTTGTGACCTTTGTGGTGAGTCGATTCTGGAATTGGGGAAAAAGAGACAACAATCCGCATTTCATCGTGACAGATAAATGCATTGCCCATAAAAAAACCCGCCGAAGCGGGTTTTTCGCTAATAGTTGTCTGCCGAAGCAGAAACCCATTAACGTTTGGAGAACTGCGGACGACGACGTGCTTTACGCAGGCCGACTTTCTTACGTTCAACCTGACGAGCGTCACGAGTAACGAAGCCAGCTTTACGCAGTTCGCCACGCAGGGACTCGTCGTACTCCATCAGAGCGCGGGTGATACCGTGACGGATCGCACCAGCCTGACCAGAGATACCACCACCTTTAACAGTGATGTACAGATCCAGTTTCTCAACCATGTCGACCAGTTCCAGCGGCTGACGAACTACCATGCGGGCAGTTTCACGACCGAAGTACTGTTCCAGAGAACGTTGGTTGATAACGATTTTACCGTTGCCCGGTTTGATGAAAACGCGAGCTGCGGAACTTTTGCGGCGACCAGTGCCGTAGTATTGATTTTCAGCCATTGCCTATAATCCCGATTAGATGTCAAGAACTTGCGGTTGCTGTGCCGCGTGGTTGTGCTCGTTGCCCGCGTAAACTTTCAGTTTACGGAACATAGCACGACCCAGCGGGCCTTTTGGCAGCATGCCTTTAACCGCGATTTCAATCACACGCTCAGGACGGCGGGCAATCATCTCTTCAAAGGTCGCTTGTTTGATACCACCGATGTGGCCGGTGTGGTGATAGTACACTTTGTCAGTACGCTTGTTGCCGGTTACAGCAACTTTGTCAGCGTTCAGAACGATGATGTAATCACCGGTATCTACGTGCGGAGTGTATTCCGCTTTGTGCTTACCGCGCAGGCGACGAGCCAGTTCAGTAGCCAGACGGCCCAGAGTTTTACCGGTCGCGTCAACAACATACCAGTCGCGTTTTACGGTTTCTGGTTTAGCTGTAAAAGTTTTCATTAAAAGCTTACCCAAATAAATAAGTTACACGTTGGTGAACACCCAAACGTTTTAAATAGTTGAGGTTCACACGACAAAGTCCGGTAAACCTACCCCCTCGGATATGTTTGGCCGGCACAGAGAAAGTTTGGGAAAAAACTCTCTTGTAACGTGGGGTCGCAGGATTATAGAGAAGTCCAGGTCAAAGATCGACCCCTTTTTGCGATTTGCCGCGGGTTTTGTTCAGGCCTGGTTCACCCTCGGTCGGGGAGGTTGCACAGATATAATACCGCATAATGCCGGGGCGCTGCGCTTGTCCGGCTTACGGCATATGCTCCCGCTTGAGGTACTCCGCACTCTGCATCTCTTGCAGGCGTGACAGACAGCGCTGAAATTCAAACTTGAGCCGCTCCCCCTGATAAATTTCATATAACGGCGCGGCGGCGCTGACCACCAGCTTAACGTGGCGCTCGTAAAACTCATCCACCAGCGCAATAAAGCGGCGCGCTTCGTTCTCCATCAGCGGCGTCATGACCGGCACGTCAAACAGCAGAACCGTGTGAAATAACCTTGAGAGCGCAATGTAATCATGCTGGCTGCGGGCCTCGACGCACAGCGTAGCGAAAGAGACCGCTAGCGTTTGGTTTTCAACGCCCAGGGTGGATAAAGGGCGATGATTGATTTCCAGCGTCGGAGCGCGCGCGCGCGCGCGCCCCGCTAACGCCAGCCACAGTTTATCCATTTGCCGCCGGGTTTCATCATTAAGCGGCGTTAGCCATAAATGGGCCTGCGTCAGCGTCCGCAGTCGGTAATCGACGCCGGCGTCCACATTCATAATGTCGCAGTGCTGTTTAATGGCATCGATAGCCGGCAGGAAGCGGGCGCGTTGCAAACCGTTGCGGTAGAGTTCATCCGGCGGAATATTGGAGGTCGCGACCAGCGTAATGCCGCGTGCAAACAGCGCCTTCATTAAACCGCCCAGCAGCATGGCGTCGGTAATATCGGTGACGAAAAACTCATCGAAACACAGTACGTCCGTCTCGGTTTTAAACCGATCGGCAATAATGTCTAACGGATCGATCTGTCCCTGTAACGCGGTAAGTTCTTCATGCACGCGCAGCATAAACCGATGAAAATGCAGACGTAGTTTTCGCTCGCCCGGCAGGCTGTGGTAGAAGAGATCCATGAGCCATGTTTTGCCGCGACCCACGCCCCCCCACATATACAGCCCGCGAACCGGTATTTGCGCGTCCGGTTCGTTTTTGCCTAATAATTTCCCCAGTCGCGCTATCAGACCGCCGGGTGGCGTAGCCGACGATTTTTTCGCGGTGAGCGCCTGATAAAGGGTTTCCAGACGGTCGACCGCCTCTTTCTGTACGTCGTCAGGCTGATGGGTGCCTTCGTTGATTGCCTGGAGATAACGCGATGTAGGGGAAAGGCTTTGCATAATGTTATTGTTATTCCTTGAAAATCGATGTGCCGTCGTTCACGGCTGACGAAAAAAAGGCCGTTCTACACTACGCGATATGCTGTCGGGATTCCACTTCTACGGAATTAGCGGTTATAGTGGCATAATCAGGCGCGGGCATGGAGCCTGGAGCCAACACCCTACGGAAACATAAGACAACGGGAGATGTTCATGACCTGGGAATATGCGCTAATTGGATTAGTCGTCGGTATTATCATTGGTGCCGTGGCCATGCGTTTTGGTAATCGTAAGTTACGTCAACAGCAGGCATTGCAGTACGAACTGGAAAAAAACAAAGCTGAGCTGGAAGAGTACCGTGAAGAGCTGGTTAGCCACTTTGCCCGCAGCGCGGAACTGCTGGATACCATGGCGCATGATTACCGCCAGCTGTATCAGCATATGGCGAAAAGCTCCAGCAGCCTGCTGCCGGAAATGTCTGCGGAGTCGAATCCGTTCCGTAACCGTCTGGCGGAGTCTGAGGCGAGCAACGATCAGGCGCCAGTACAAATGCCACGTGATTATTCTGAAGGCGCGTCTGGCCTGTTACGTAGCGGCGCAAAGCGCGATTAATCGCACGCCGTTAAGAAATTTATCGGGCGCATCGCTTGCGCCCTCTCTCTATCTTTCCTGTCCCAGCTATTATCATTGTTACCAGGCTGAAAATTCAATAACATCAATCTGTTTTGAATTGTCTATCCGTTCATCCAAGGTACGAGAGCAGCATCCATGAAAAAACACACCCAGCTGTTAAGTGCATTAGCGTTAAGTGTCGGGTTAACTCTTTCGGCGCCGTTTCCAGCCCTTGCATCGATACCAGGCCAGGCGACGCTGCCAAGCCTTGCCCCTATGCTGGAGAAAGTGCTGCCTGCTGTCGTCAGCGTAAAAGTCGAGGGAACCGCCGCCCAGAGCCAAAAAGTGCCGGAGGAGTTTAAAAAATTCTTTGGCGAGGATCTGCCAGACCAGCCGTCCCAGCCGTTTGAAGGACTCGGTTCGGGGGTGATTATCGATGCCGCGAAAGGCTATGTATTAACCAATAATCATGTGATTAATCAGGCACAAAAGATCAGCATTCAACTGAATGACGGACGCGAATTCGACGCGAAGCTGATCGGCGGCGACGACCAGAGCGATATCGCTCTGTTACAAATTCAGAATCCCAGCAAGTTAACGCAAATTGCCATCGCCGATTCCGACAAACTCCGCGTCGGCGATTTCGCCGTGGCGGTCGGTAATCCGTTTGGTCTTGGACAAACCGCCACCTCCGGGATTATTTCAGCGCTGGGACGCAGCGGGCTTAATCTGGAAGGGCTTGAGAACTTTATTCAAACCGATGCCTCTATTAACCGCGGCAACTCCGGCGGCGCGCTGCTTAACCTGAACGGCGAGCTGATCGGGATTAATACCGCGATCCTCGCGCCAGGTGGCGGGAGTATCGGCATTGGCTTTGCTATTCCTTCCAATATGGCGCAGACGCTGGCGCAGCAGTTGATTCAGTTCGGCGAAATCAAACGCGGATTGCTGGGAATTAAAGGCACTGAAATGACCGCTGATATCGCCAAGGCATTCAAACTGAACGTTCAGCGTGGCGCTTTTGTCAGCGAGGTTTTACCCAATTCAGGTTCGGCGAAGGCCGGGGTGAAATCCGGAGACGTGATTATCAGTCTTAACGGTAAGCCGCTGAATAGCTTTGCCGAACTGCGTTCACGTATCGCCACCACCGAACCGGGCACGAAAGTGAAGCTGGGCCTGCTGCGCGATGGTAAGCCGCTGGAGGTGGAAGTCACGCTGGATTCCAATACCTCTTCTTCCGCCAGCGCCGAAATGATCGCCCCGGCGTTGCAAGGCGCGACGTTGAGCGACGGCCAGCTGAAAGACGGGACGAAAGGCGTTAAGGTTGATAGCGTCGAAAAAAGCAGTCCTGCCGCGCAGGCCGGTTTGCAAAAAGATGATGTTATCATCGGCGTTAACCGCGATCGTATCAGTTCTATCGCCGAAATGCGCAAAGTGATGGCGGCAAAACCGTCCATCATTGCTCTTCAGGTAGTACGCGGCAACGAGAACATTTATCTATTGCTACGCTAATCCTGTCTTAAACCGGGCATCAGCCTGCGATGTGATGTCCGGTTAACTCATGGTATGCTGCTGCCGTTCCCTTTTTTAACGACGCCTCCATCATGTTTGTGAAGCTCTTACGTTCGGTCGCAATAGGTTTAATTGTCGGCGCTATTCTGTTGGCCGTCATGCCTTCTTTGCGCAAAATTAATCCTATCGCCGTCCCGCAATTCGACAGTACCGATGAGACGCCAGCCAGTTATAATTTTGCGGTTCGCCGCGCCGCGCCTGCCGTCGTCAATGTCTATAACCGCAGTATGAACAGTACCGCGCATAATCAACTGGAGATCCGCACGCTGGGTTCCGGCGTGATCATGGATCAACGCGGTTATATTATTACCAACAAGCACGTGATTAACGATGCCGATCAGATTATCGTCGCGCTACAGGATGGCCGCGTCTTTGAAGCGCTACTGGTTGGCTCCGATTCGCTTACCGATCTGGCGGTGCTGAAGATCAACGCCACTGGCGGGCTGCCTACCATCCCGATTAATACAAAGCGTACACCGCATATTGGCGACGTCGTACTGGCTATCGGCAACCCATATAATCTGGGACAGACCATCACCCAGGGGATCATCAGCGCAACGGGTCGTATCGGCCTGAACCCGACGGGGCGACAGAATTTTCTCCAGACCGACGCCTCGATTAACCACGGTAATTCCGGCGGCGCGCTGGTCAACTCGTTAGGCGAACTGATGGGGATCAACACCCTCTCTTTTGATAAGAGTAACGATGGCGAAACGCCGGAAGGCCTTGGTTTTGCGATTCCCTTCCAGCTAGCCACGAAAATTATGGATAAGCTTATCCGCGACGGTCGCGTGATTCGCGGCTATATCGGTATTGGCGGACGAGAAATCGCGCCGCTGCACGCGCAGCAGGGTAGCGGCATGGACCCGATTCAGGGCATTGTCGTTAATGAAGTGACGCCAAACGGCCCCGCCGCGCTTGCCGGTATTCAGGTTAATGATTTGATTATTTCGGTCAATAATAAACCCGCTGTGTCCGCACTGGAAACGATGGATCAGGTGGCGGAAATCCGCCCGGGCTCCGTCATTCCGGTCGTGGTAATGCGGGATGATAAGCAGCTCACGTTCCAGGTGACGGTGCAGGAATACCCGGCGTCGAACTAAAACGACGCGGCTTTTGCCCGCGTCGTTCGACGGCTAGTCAATAAAGACTGGCCCTGCCGGAAAATGCGCCAGGAAACTCGTGAAGATCAGCAGAGCGGGGAGACTTTTCTCCCCGACGGCCTCTTCACGCAGCACCTTATCGAGTGCCAATAAGCCAGACTCGCCTCCTTCCCCCAGAATGCCGCCCATCCAGAGCAGTCGTTGCGCCTGTTGACGCGCATACTGCGATGCGCTTTTCCAGGCGATCAGATGCAGCAACGTTTGTAACAGCAGGATCCGAGATGCGTGACCATCGCGTTGTAATCGCCTGAATACGGGTAATGCAATACTACGTACCGTCGAGAAACCGCTCGCCGCCTCCCCCTCAATCGGCGATAAACCAACAGCCGCCTGTTTGACGAAATCGCATAACTGATTGTGTGTTAATGGCCGCTCGCCTGCGCTCATATACCCTGCGGCAAAACAGAGTAACCCGATACCCTGAGCCCAATCGGTCGATGGCAGAATCCCCTGCGGAACATTCGGTGCCGACGTCTGTGCGGCACAAAGCCCCTCGTCGTAACACTGTGCAAAACGTTGCTCATATATTGCTGAGTTGACGCCAGACCACGGCAGCAAATGCAGCGCTGGCTCAAGCTCAGTTATCTGATTCACCGTCTCAACAACATAATGCAAGATGGTTTCTCTGGATGGCATGGATGTACCTTGCCGAAACGCAACCATTTCATTCATTACTGTGTCCTCATTTTGCGGGAGCAGAATCACTGCTCCCGATTAGATTGGATTACATCGCCAGCACGTACTTGAGCATCACGCCCGCCGCAATGGCCGAACCGATAACCCCCGCCACGTTCGGGCCCATCGCGTGCATCAGCAGGAAGTTCTGTGCGTCCGACTCCAGCCCCACCTTGTTCGATACGCGGGCCGCCATCGGCACCGCCGACACCCCCGCCGAACCGATAAGCGGGTTGATTTTGTTCTTACTGCACAGGTTCAGCAGCTTCGCCATCAGCACCCCGGCCGCCGTCCCGATACCAAAGGCAATCACCCCCAGCAGCAGAATGCCCAGCGTCTGCGGCTGCAGGAACTTGTCCGCGACCAGCTTGGCGCCCACCGACAGTCCGAGGAAGATGGTCACGATATTAATCAGCCCGTTCTGTACCGTGTCGCTCAGACGCTCCACCACGCCACTTTCGCGCATCAGGTTGCCAAAGCAGAACATCCCCAGCAGCGGCGCGGCGTCCGGCAGCAGCAGGGCCACCAGCATGAGCAACACCACCGGGAAGAGGATTTTTTCCCGCTTGCTGACGGTGCGCAGCTGCACCATGCGGATTTTGCGCTCAGTCTCCGTGGTCAGCGCCTTCATAATCGGCGGCTGGATTAACGGCACCAGCGCCATATACGAATACGCCGCCACCGCGATGGCCCCCAGCAGCTCCGGCGCCAGCTTGCCCGACAGATAAATCGCCGTCGGGCCGTCCGCGCCGCCGATAATGCCGATGGCCGCAGCCTGCGGCAGGGTGAAGGAAATCAGGCCGAAGTAGTTCAGCGTCAGCGCCCCCAGCACCGTAGCGAAGATACCGAACTGCGCCGCCGCGCCGAGCAGCAGGGTGCGCGGGTTGGCCAGCAGCGGGCCGAAGTCGGTCATCGCCCCCACGCCCATAAAGATGACCAGCGGCGCGACGCCGGAGCCAATCGCCACTTTATAGAACAGCGCCAGTACCCCCGGCGTGTAGCCCATGTCCACCGCCAGATTTTCCATCTGACTCTGCACTGACGGCAGCGCCAGCGCTAATGCCTCTTTAATGGCGTGCACGTCCGGCGCGCAGTTAAGCTTCGCGGCAATCACCGCCAGCTGCCCGGCGTCGTGATGCGCCAGCAGGCTCTCCAGCGCGGTCAGCGCCATGCCCGCTTCCGGGATGTTGGAGAGCAGGCCGCCGAAGCCAATCGGCAGCAGCAGTAACGGTTCGAACTTTTTCGCTATCGCCAGCCACAGCAACAGCAGGCTGACCAGCAGCATGATGGCCTGGCCCGCGCCAAGGTGCATCAGCCCCATGCCCTGAAGCAGGGCGTTCAGACTTTCCATTTCAGTTCTCCGTTACGCCAGCGTCATCAGGGTGTCGCCGACGGAAACCGCGTCCCCGGACTTCACCGCAATACCGCGTACCGTCCCGGCCTGCGCGGCGCGGATTTCGGTTTCCATCTTCATGGCCTCCAGAATCAGCAGCACATCGCCTTCGGCCACCGTCTGGCCCTCGGTGGCAATCACCTTCCAGATGTTGCCCGCCAGCGGGGCGGTGACCGGGGTGCCTGCGCCTGCCGGGGCGGCTGCCTGAACCGGTGCGGAAGACGGGGTGGCAGCAGTGAGCTGGCTGATATCGCCGCCGTCGCTGACCTTCACCACAAAGGCTTTGCCTTCCACTTCCACGGTGTAGATACCGGAGGCGGCAGGCTTCTCTGCTTTTGCCACCGGCTGCGCGGCTTCCGCCTGCGGCAGTGGCTCAAACGCCGCCGGGTTGTGGCGGTTCTCAAGGAATTTGAGGCCGATTTGCGGGAACAGCGCCACGGTGAGCACGTCGTCGATGGCGTTTCCCGCAAGCTGGATGCCCTTCTCCTGCGCCTGGCGCCTGACGTCCGCTTCCAGTTCAGCCAGTTCCGGTTTGAGTAAATCCGCCGGACGGCAGGTCACCGGGGCTGCCCCTTCCAGCACGCGGGCCTGTAACGCGGCGTTAACCGGCACCGGGGTGTGGCCGTATTCGCCTTTCAGAATGCCCGCCGTTTCTTTGGCAATGGTTTTGTAGCGTTCGCCGGTCAGGACGTTGAGCACCGCCTGGGTGCCGACAATCTGCGAGGTGGGGGTCACCAGCGGGATAAAACCGAGGTCCTCGCGCACGCGGGGGATTTCCGCCAGCACCTGGTCGAGTTTGTCCGCCGCGTTCTGCTGCTTCAGCTGGCTTTCGAGGTTGGTCAGCATTCCGCCCGGCACCTGCGCCACCAGAATGCGGCTGTCGTAGCCCTTCAGCTGGCCTTCAAAGGCGTGGTATTTCTTGCGCACCTCGCGGAAGTACGCGGCGATGTTTTCCAGTTTCAGGATATCCAGCCCGGTGTCGTGCTCAGTACCTGCCAACGTCGCCACCAGCGCCTCGGTGGCCGGGTGGCCGTAGGTGGCGCTCATGGAGGAAATCGCCGTGTCGACGCCGTCAACGCCCGCCTCGATGGCCTTCAGCAGCGCCATCTCCGCCATCCCGGTGGTGGCGTGACAGTGCAGGTGCAGGCGCACCTCAAAACGTTTTTTGATTTCACTGACCAGCTCAAAGGCGACCATCGGCGTCAGGATGCCGGACATATCCTTGATGGCAATCGAGTCAACGCCGGTTTCCAGCAGCTGTTCGGTCAGGTCCAGCCAGGTCTGCAGGGTGTGGGCCGGGCTGGTGGTGTAGGAGAGCGTGCCCTGGGCGTGTGCGCCGTGGCTGCGCACCGCCTGCAGGGCGGCTTTCATATTGCGCGGGTCGTTCATGGCATCGAAGACGCGGAACACGTCCATGCCGTTTTTCACCGCGCGTTCGACAAAACGCTCCACCACGTCATCGGCGTAGTGGCGGTAGCCGAGCAGGTTCTGGCCACGCAGCAGCATCTGCAGCGGGGTTTTGGGCATGGCTTTTTTGAGTTCGCGCAGGCGCAGCCACGGGTCTTCGCCGAGAAAGCGAATGCAGGCGTCAAAGGTGGCGCCGCCCCAGCATTCGAGGGAGCCGTAGCCGACATCGTCAAGCTGAGTGGCAATCGGCAGCATATCGTCAAGGCGCAGGCGGGTGGCGAACAGAGACTGGTGGGCGTCGCGCAGGACGACATCGGTAATGGCAATAGTCATGGATCCCTCCGGAAATTAAGCGTTAAGGCGGTGATGGTGAATGGCGGCGGCAATCACCGGCTTTAAGCGGGTGAAGTCGTCCACGACGGGAACGGCGCGCGGTGCGGGTGCGGCGACCGGTTCGGGGAAGAAGCGGTTGACGGCGGCGGACATGCCGCGGATGGCGAAAATCAGCAGGAACAGAAACGCCAGCACGAACCCCATGCCGAGGAACATCAGGGTGAAGCCTTCACCTAATAGCAGAGCTGCATCAGTCATAAAATAGCCTTCAGGCAGGAGGCACGATAATGGTGCTATTTATGACGATGAAATAATAAGGGTGGATTTCCCTGAGCCGCCCCCGGCCAGAGCCCTTGGTTATTATTATCGTCATAACGTATTACCACCATTATCGTGCAATTTACGTAATCAGGTTTATTTGATGAAACTTACGTTCTGGCATATTTCATCAGCGACGATCTCTTTACGCTGATTAAAAATAATTTTGTTCTGTTCAAACAGATTATTCCCATGGGTATCAATAGAAACAATCAGCGGGCCAAACTCTTTAACCCGGCAGACCCACAGCGTTTCCGGCATCCCCAGATCGCGCCATTGGGCATCTTCAATTTCTTCCACGCACACGGCGGCTACAACCGCACAACCGGCAGGGAATACGCAGTGCAGCGCTTTGTGTTCAGCACAGCCCTCTTCGGTACCTTTACCCATACCGCCTTTACCCACAATTAATTTCACGCCGGTCTGCGCAATAAATTCTTTTTCGAATTTCTCCATACGCATGCTGGTGGTTGGTCCAACGGAGACCATTTCAAACTTATCGTCTTCGCCTTTAATTGGGCGGACAATTGGGCCAGCGTGTAAAATAGCGCCGCCGCGAACATCTACCGGAAGTTCGCGACCACCTTCAATTAAACGGCGATGAGCTACGTCACGGCAGGTAACAATATGACCGTTGAGATAAATAATATCGCCAGCCTTAATATCCGCTAAATCTTCATCTTTAATTGGCGTAGTCAGGATTTTTTTAGTCATCAGAAATTCACTCCGCTGTGAGACGTAATGGTGTAATTCAAATCTTTATCGAAAACGATGTGCCCTTTACGGTGCGACCAGCAGCCGACGTTTACCGCTACGCCGATGGTAGAAGGATGACGCGCGGTGTTTTCAATGTTCACGCCCATAACGGAGGTATTACCGGACATCCCCTGCGGCCCCAGGCCAATTTTGTTAATGCCGTCTTCCAGCATTTTTTCCAGCGAGGCTGCACGCTCATTCTCGTTATGCGAACCGATCGGACGCATCAGCGCTTTTTTCGATAGCAGTGCCGCCGTTTCAACAGAGGTCGCTACGCCCACGCCAACCAGCAGCGGCGGACAAGCGTTGAGGCCGTAGCTGGTCATCACATCCAGTACAAAGCGGGTCACACCTTCATAGCCTGCACCCGGCATCAGCACCATCGCTTTCCCCGGCAGAGAACAACCACCGCCCGCCATATAGGTATAAATGCTGCACTGATCGGAGTTGGGAACGATCTCCCAGAAGACCGTCGGCGTACCTTTACCCACGTTTTTACCGGTGTTGTATTCATCAAAAGTTTCTACGCTGTTGTGGCGCAGCGGAGAATCTACAGTTGCTTTGATCACCGCCTCACGCAACAACGCTTCCAGCTCGCCAATCAGCGGAAAGTTCGTCCCGCACTCCACCAGAAACTGAATGACACCGGTGTCCTGGCAGGAAGGTCGATCCAGCTCTTTCGCCAGACGCTGGTTCTCAATCATGGTAGTAAAGATGACGTCGGCCAGTTTACTGGTCTCTTTCTTATGCAAATCTTCCAGTTTTGCAGTGACATCATCAGGCAAAACTTTGCCGGTATATCCCACAAACTTGGCCATAACGTCGGTCATATGGGATATCTGTTCACTTTTGCTCATAAATGCTCCTTAGTCAGAACAGCTTCCGTTAATTACGGATGAAAAGGGAAAAGGATTGGCAGCAGGATCAAGCTGACAATGGTTGAAACGATAATCAGGGGGATACCGGCCTTAGCGTAGTCGACAAATTTATAGCCACCCGCAGAGAGCACCATCATGTTGGCAGGCATACCGATAGGGGTTGCGTAGGCGCAGGAACCGCCAATGACCGTCGCCATCAGAACCGCACGCGGGTCGGCCCCCATACCTGCGGCAATGGACAAACTCACCGGCACCAACAGCGCTGTCGTTGCGGTATTGGACATAAAGTTGGTCATCACAACGGATAAGGCGAAAACGGCGATCAGCAACATGAACGGTGAGGAGTTTTGCCCCAGCATGCCGATTACATAGTCCGCAACCAGCTTGCCTGCCCCGGTCATTTCCAGCGCTTTTGCCAGCGCCAGGGTGCCGCCAAAGATAAAAATAGTCTGTGAATCAATGGCTTTATAGGCCTGTTTTTCCGTGAGTACGCCGCTTACTACCAGCACCAGAGCGCCAATACAACCGGTCACGGCCAGGCTGACACCGATCTTCTTCTCAAAGATCATGCCGAGGATCGTTGCGATCAACACCACGAGTGAGAGCCGTTGTTTCCACTGTGGAACATGGCTGTAGTCACGTTGCTCCCCGACGCTCCCCACCTCACCGCCGGTCGCATTATTCGGCAGAAAGCGATAGCCAATAGTCAGGAAGTAGAGAATGCCGCAGATGAGCATCGGGAGACCGATTTTTGCGTATTCAAAAAAGCCAAAGCCGCCGCCAATATTCTGTAGCGCAGACTGCGCGATAAGATTTCCCGGCGCGCCAATTAACGACAGGTTACCGCCCAACGCAGCGGCGAAAACCAGCGGCATCAGTAGACGAGAACGCGAGAAGCCCGATTTTGCCGCCACGCCGATCACCACCGGAATCAAAACCGCAGCGGTACCGGTGTTAGAGAGGACGCCAGACATCAAACCCACCACCACCATAATGGTGAAGATCAGCTGTTTTTCTGTTTTCGCGAAGCGCGTGATGACGCCGCCCACTTTGTTTGC
The DNA here is from genome assembly GCF_020268625.1 of Salmonella sp. JXY0409-18. Lineage (NCBI taxonomy): Bacteria > Pseudomonadati > Pseudomonadota > Gammaproteobacteria > Enterobacterales > Enterobacteriaceae > Salmonella > Salmonella sp. JXY0409-18. The sequence goes on along the minus strand of NZ_CP084216.1, from coordinate 502,209 downwards.
CATACCGGTCTCGAACAACGCACCGCCCACGATAAACATCGCGACAAAGAGGATGACGTTAGTGTCGATAAAGCCAGCAAAGGCCTGTTTGATATTCAGAACGCCGGTGATAACTAAGGCCACGCAGACAATCATGGAAGTGACGGCCAGCGGCACTTTTTCCCATACAAACATGACGATAGCGAACACCAATAAACATAGGGTAAGGGTAATGGGTTCCATATTTATAATTATCCAATCAATGATATATGATATTGTATCCAATATTGACAGGGAGAAATTATTCCCATACAAAAACTAAGTCAAATCGTTTCTCAGGAAAGATGCAGGAGTGGGATCTACATCAAGATCGTGGTTAGATCGTTACTGGACGTGATTAATAGAATTGAAGAATTGGTTGAAGCGCCTGCGATGCTCACGCAGGCGAAAAGATCAGGCAGAAGGGTCACCAACATAGCGGGTCAGCATATTCTCCATCGAGCGAATAATGTGTTCGCGCATGCGCTGGCGTGCCAATGTTTCATCATGAAGTTCAAGAGCTTGCAGAATACTTTTATGTTCCTGAATGGAAATCACGGCATACTCTTCTTCGGTGACCTTATGGCCCATCGAAAGGCCGTTCCACATATTACAGAGCAACATTTTCATTTTTTCGTTGCCAGCAACATTCCAGATTTCCATATGAAATGCCTGATTCAGGTCGGAGTATTCCGCCGAGTTATTTTCCGCGAGAGCCTTTTCAGCGGCATAATGCACCTGGGCTATCCGCGAGATATCGGTGCCGGGACGAGAAGCTTTAGCCACCGCCTCACTTTCTAACAGCGCGCGAATTTCATAGTGTTCACGGATCGTTTGTTCATTGATGCCCAACACCACCGCCCCTTTATTAGGGCGCACTTTTATCAGCCCATCCGCCGCCAGAATCTGAAACGCCTCGCGCACTGGCATACTGGACACGCCGACCATTCCGGCAATGCCTTCTAACGTAATCTCCTGCCCTTCCACTAACTCCCTCGAAAGAATCGCTTTACGCAGCACCGCCGCGACCTGTTCTTTCGCTGAAAGAAGCTTAATCTTCCCTAATTTAGGCTTCTGCACTTTCCCAATCCTTCATATGTTGACGCATTATTTCTGCTAAAGAGAGGAAATAACGCTGCATAACTTGCCCAATCTCATCACGCCGCCCCTGGCGTATGACGTCAGCCAGTTCAGCGAAAAGCTGCGCCGACTCCTGATTATCTTTTTTCAGATGCAAAATAACATAAGAAACATAGCCGTCCAGGAACTGCTGATACACCTTTTCCAGATAGCGGTTATTCACATAAGAAATCAGCATCGCATGACACTCCAGTTCGCAGGATTTGTCTTCTGCGACAGCCAGCGCTTGCGCACGTATCAGAAGGGCATCGCCTACTTCGCTGGGTATCAGCGAAAACATTTCGGCGGCCATCGCGGCAATTACGCGAAAAATATGACTCACGCGATCGGCCTCAAGATGCGCGACCTGCATGTGCCTGTTGGGCAGTCGGATTAAAAAACCTTCCTGTTCGAGTGACTGTAGCGCTTCTCGAACCGGCATTCGTGAAAGACCAAGCTGCTCCGCAATACTTTCCTGCGCGAGTTCTTCTCCCGCTTTTATATTGCCGGAAAGAATTTCATAGCGAAGCATTTGCGTAATGTGATCGCGGGTTTGCGTTCTTTGGATCTTTTTCACGACGTTCTCGTTAATAACCGATAAGACGTGAGGAGTTTAGCAGATTTAGTACTTGATTTCGTGGCTTGTTTACAGTCAAAGAAGCCGGAGCAAAAGCCCCGGCATCGGGCAGGAACAGCTTATTTATTAATAAAATCTTCACCCAACTGAATATCTTTTTTCAGCGTATCCAGCATAGCGTCCAGCGAATGTTGCTCAAAAGCGCTCAGTGTGCCGATGGATTTACGCTCTTCTACACCGTTTTTACCCAGCAGCAGCGGCTGAGAGAAGAAACGGGCATACTGACCGTCGCCTTCCACATAGGCGCATTCCACCACGCCTTTTTCGCCCTGCAGAGCGCGAACCAGAGAAAGACCGAAACGTGCGGCAGCCTGACCCATAGAGAGGGTTGCCGATCCGCCGCCGGCTTTCGCCTCGACGACTTCAGTACCGGCGTTCTGAATACGTTTAGTCAGCTCGGCCGCTTCTTGTTCGGTAAAACTTACGCCTGGAATCTGCGACAGCAGCGGCAGAATCGTCACGCCGGAGTGCCCGCCAATCACCGGGACTTCAACTTCCGTTGGCAGCTTACCTTTCAGCTCTGCAACAAAGGTATTAGAGCGGATGATATCCAGCGTGGTGACGCCAAACAGTTTGTTTTTGTCGTATACGCCTGCTTTTTTCAGCACTTCCGCCGCAATCGCAACGGTGGTGTTCACCGGGTTGGTGATAATGCCCACGCACGCTTTCGGGCAGGTTTTAGCGATCTGCTGCACCAGGTTTTTCACGATGCCGGCGTTAACGTTAAACAGGTCGGAACGGTCCATACCCGGCTTACGCGCCACACCCGCAGAAATCAGTACTACGTCAGCGCCTTCAAGCGCCGGGGTTGCGTCTTCACCGGAGAAACCTTTGATTTTTACAGCGGTGGGGATATGGCTCAAATCAACGGCCACACCGGGAGTCACTGGAGCGATGTCGTACAGGGAGAGTTCTGAACCTGAAGGCAGTTGGTTTTTTAAAAGTAATGCCAGCGCCTGACCGATACCACCAGCAGCGCCGAGGACTGCGACTTTCATCCTAAACTCCTTATTATATGATTAGCTAAGTGTCTATTGCTCCGCGGCGGCGACCTTAATTCACAAATTCAATGATTACAATCCTCACTCATCAAGAATGCGGAGTCGCGCAATTTTGGCTTTTATGCATTTAATTTGCGTAATCCGGATCGACTGCAACCAGAGAGCAACGTTCCTACAGGTGGTGACAATATACCCTACTATCCTCTCAAAACAACATCATTTTGATAACAATTAATTTACTTTTAATCTTATTTGCGAGGCGTGACACAGGCATGTTTCTTGATAACGAAATTTGATAAAATTCCGCTCTTTCATAACATTATTTCAGCCTTAAACAAGGCAGACTGTTTGCATAAAAATTCATCTGTATGCACAATAATGTTGTTTCTACCGCCATATTACGGGTGACTTATGCGAAGCTCGGCTAAACAAGAAGAACTAGTAAGAGCGTTTAAAGCGCTCCTCAAAGAAGAAAAATTCAGCTCACAGGGCGAAATCGTCCTCGCGTTGCAGGATCAGGGCTTTGAAAATATCAATCAGTCCAAGGTCTCGCGCATGTTGACTAAGTTCGGCGCAGTGCGTACACGTAACGCAAAAATGGAAATGGTGTACTGTCTTCCGGCTGAACTGGGCGTCCCAACAACATCCAGTCCGTTGAAAAATCTGGTGCTGGATATCGACTATAACGACGCTGTCGTGGTGATTCATACCAGCCCCGGCGCGGCACAACTCATTGCGCGCCTGCTGGATTCACTGGGGAAAGCAGAAGGTATTCTCGGCACGATTGCCGGCGACGATACTATCTTCACTACGCCTGCCAGCGGATTTTCCGTAAGAGATCTGTACGAAGCCATTCTGGAACTTTTTGAACAAGAGCTCTAGTCCCACTTCCTCCGTCGTCGTACGGCGGAGGCACCTTTTTGTCCTCTCCCCTCGCCGCTTTCCTGTACGGCTATCATTTGGCAAATCATGCCCTTAAACATTCACCACGTGAATGACAAATCAAAAAAACGCACAAAATGCCAAATTTCTTAACCAATTGATTTTCTTTTATTTTTTAAAAGACAGCGGCGAAAAACAGCAATTTTAATTCCATAACGTTATAAAAAATAAAATTTTTAATGTCTTTAAAAAGCAGAAACAATTAGCGTGGTATTAATTAATCGCGTGATTAGTGTATACTTAATTTTGTGATGAGGGTCACGAAACAAAGACCCCAGTAAAGGAATTCGACGAGGTAAAAATCATGAATATCAAAACCACTGTTGCAACATTAAGTGTTCTGTCCGTTCTCTCTTTTGGCGCTTTCGCCGCAGAACCTATCAGCGCAGAGCAAGCGCAAAATCGTGAAGCAATCGGATCGGTTTCAGTCAGCGCTATCGGCTCATCGCCTATGGATATGAACGCCATGCTGAGCAAAAAAGCGGATGAACAAGGCGCTACGGCCTACCACATTACCGAAGCGCGTAGCGGCAGCAACTGGCACGCCACTGCCGAACTGTACAAATAAAATTCACCTGCCATCGCATATAACGTGTCGTTACTTCGCGGAGATATCGCATAAGAAAAGCCCATTAATCCGCGAGGTTGACCCTATAAAGGAATAAAAGACCATGAAAACGAAATACATTATCGCATCACTCGGCCTGGCCACTCTGCTCTCTTTCGGCGCAAATGCCGCAGTACACCAGGTCAACGCGGAACAGGCGCAGAATCTGCAACCGATGGGCACCATTTCCGTCTCGCAGATTGGCAGTACGCCAATGGATATGCGCCAGGAGATCGTCGCTAAAGCCGAAAAAGCAGGCGCTAATAGCTATCGCATCATCGAATTAAAAGAAGGTGATAACTGGCACGCCACCGCCGAGTTGTATAAGTAAACCCTCGTCGTCTAACCCGACGACTTGCCCCCGCCTGTCGGGGGCTTTTTTATGCTTTTTCAATGCCGGACATTAAACCGTAGCCGCCCCTCCAGCTCTTCTTCCGCTTCATCAAAGAGTAAAATCAGCGCCCCGTAGCGCCTGCGCAGTTTATCAGGCAGGTGAACAAACTCAATCTCTAGCGGTAGGGGTAAGATATCGCTCATTACCGCATCCCATAATGTATCAAGATCGCTTACTTTCTCACTGGCAAGACCAAACGTCTGCGTAAACTCGCGATAAAAATCGCTTTGGTTTTTAATATCATTAAAATCAAAAGTATAGACATTCATAGCCAGCCACCATCCCCGACAGACAATTGTCTGTTTTACTACTAAGCATCATTATGCAGAGGTTTCACTTCCAGAAACGCTTTTAGCCCCGGAGCACTCTTGCGCTGTTTTTGTATCTCAAATAAGTATAGTCATAAAAAAACCGACGCTTTTGGCATCGGTTCTTGTGGGTTAGCTATCGGTAAGCGCGTTCTGGTATTTATGTAACATGCCCGTCAGGCGTTTAACCGGTTCCGTCACCTGCGGCGGCGCCTCCCAGATACGTAATTTCTCCTGATAGATATCCAGCTCATCCAGCAACTGACCAAAGTAGCGTCGCCGTTTATCATCGCTTCCGGCGGAAATAACATGGTCTGCGGTACGACGAAGCTGACGGTGAAACACTGACAGATCTTCATTAACCGGTATCGGCGCGTCGCGCAGGCGTTGATGAGCAATGATCATCGTTAGCGCCAGGCGAAACTTCGGCAAATCGCCAGGGAATTTATTCATCAGCAAAAAGAGTTGCTGATATAACGCAGGCAGACGGTTTTCTTTACGACGTACCACGTTGGTCGTCATTGCCGAGACCGCAGCGGAAACAAACTGATTAAGCAGCACGCGACCGGTTCGATCTTTGGATTTATCACGCACCAGCAGGATGACGATAAACGCCAGCATACAGCCAACAATTTGCCCCAACGCGCTGTCGAGGAACTGGCTGAAATGGAACGTCATCGGATTATCCAACACAATAATGTTAATCGTACTGGCCAGCGCCCCCATCGACCCCAGACGCCGTTTCTGGACCTCAATGCCGATAAAGAACCCCAATACCGCCAGGCTCAAACATAACAACAGCATACTTTGCTGCGTATTGGGAATAATCACCAGGAAATAGAGCAATCCCAGCGGCAACGCCGCCAGAGTGCCATAAATAAAATCAATGCAGACCATGCGCGGATTGGGTAAACGCATCGCCAGCGAGGTCACCACGGCAATCATCACCATCGCGCCATTACCCGATGTCCAGCCGGTCCATAGCCAGAATAATGTCCCCAGAATGCAGGAAAGCGTGGTGCGCCAGAAGTTCACCATCGCATGGTGGCGTTCAGCGGATTCCACTTTAACTACGGGCTCGCCTTGCAGGATCTCTTCTTCCGTCGCGCTGATTTTGGTGTTGCTGATCACGCCGCGTTTAAGCAGCAGATAGCGCGTCGCAGCGCCTACCCAGCTATAAAGCGTGACGGGCGTTTCGCGCTCGCCGGTCCAGACAATGACACGCCGCATCCGTTTTAACTGTCTGTGGACGTCCTGTACCGTTTCAACCGGCGTCTCGAACAGTTCCCGGAATGTATCGGTAATCAGTTCCGGCCGCGTGTTTTGAATAAGATAAGTTTCACAGGATTGCGTAATCAGCGTGAGCGAAAGCGTATTCAACGCTTTCAGGCGGCGGTTAGCGCGTACCCAGCGCGAAGATTCCATATTCAGATTACTTCGCATCCCCTCCAGCGCCGCCGTGCGTCGCACCAGATCGCCCCAGGCGTTGTCGACTTCTTCGCTGTCGCCATGCTTAATACAAAGTTGCATTAGCTGATATTGCGCTACCAGTAAACTGTCCAGTTCGCGATCAACCTCCTGCTTTATCGATCGCGGCGAGAAAAGCAGATCCGCTAAAATAGCGCAGCCAATGCCGATGACGATTTCGCTACAGCGTTCAAGCGCAAATTGCGGCGTGAGCAGCGGCTCCGTCTGAATGGTAATCACAATGATCAGCGCAGTATAACCTGACAGTCCCCACGCATAAGAGTTTTCGATCCGTACTAAAGAGGAGATCCAGGTACAAAAACCGGCCCAGACACAGCACACCAAAATCATCAATAGCGGCGCGCGGATCATAGAGATAATAATGATAAGCGCGGCGATACAGCCAATAAACGTCCCGATAATACGCAACATTCCGCGATAACGGATAGCGCCGGAATAGGGTTCCCCGCCGGCGGCAAATGCCGGGCCTGCCGCCACGATCGCGGCGGTCAGCACCGCCCAACGCGGCGTCTCCAGTTGAAAATGGAAGCCGATAAATAATGCCAGCACAATGGCGCACGCCAGCTTTACCGCAAAACGAATGTGCTGGTTGGCAATGGAGAAAATGCCCATGACGATTAACCGAATTCGCGCAGCCGGTGCGCCAGTTTACGGAAGAAGGAGTCCTGGCTTGCGTCACGATCCTGCTTACCGGTGATCACGACGGTTGCCGTCGTACCGGCAGGCCACAAATTCCCCTGCTGCTCGTCGAGCCGGATGCGCACCGGGACACGCTGGGCCAGACGCACCCATTCGAGGTTAGAGTCTATCGTCGCCATCCCTTTCGCATCGCTGGTACTGCTGGCATTCGTTACCCCTGCCGCCACGCTATCGACGGTACCTTTTAATACCCGGTTACTGCCAAGCGGCGTGATTTCGGCACGATATCCCGGACGCACGCCTTCCAGCTTGGTCTCTTCCATATAGGCCTGCACGTAAAAAGAGTTCTTTTTCACCAGGGCGACGGCTGTGGAACCGCGGGTAATAAATTCACCGGCATAAACATTGAGGTTAGTCACCCAGCCGTCGGCAGGCGCGCGAATGACGGTGCGTTCCAGATCGAGTTTAGCCAGATCGCGCGTCGCCTGGGCTTTAGCCAGTTGATGCAGTACAGTCTGCAAAACATTGTTCGCCTGATCGATCTCTTCCCGGGACATCGCCTGTACGCCGAGGCGATTACGGCGACTGGCTTCCTGGCGTTTTTCCTGCGCCAGGACCTGATAATAGGCTACATCAGCTTCCGCTTCCGCCAGCGCTTTTTGATAGCGTGGCTGATCGATGGTAAACAGGACCTGATCCTTTTTCACCAGTTGGTTATCATGCACGTTTACATGGGTAATCAGGCCCGCGACATCCGGGGCAATAGCGACGACATCGGCGCTAAAACGCGCGTCGCGCGTCCAGGGAGATTCGGTGTAATACACCCAGGCGCGGAAAATGGCGATAAAGGCCAGAATAACCAGTACGAGGGTAATGGCCGTACGGGAGAGTTTTCTTGTTAGTGTTTTCACTTCAACCTCAAACGAACAGGCGCGATATTAAATAAAACAGACAACAATACAGCGCGGTATTGAACAGAGCCGGATGCCAGACAAAATCATAGATGCCCGTCGGTACAAGCATCCGACGCACCAGCCAAAAAATAGCCAGTGACAAAAGCAATTCGAAAAATATCGGTGGGAAGGAAAGACCAAACACCACGATAACGGGAAACAGACTCATGTTGACCTTGATTTCTGAGAGAGAGCAGGCGATAGATTGTTAAGCTACATCGCCGCAGAGAAGGGCAAGAGACGCCAGGCGAGAGCGACATAGCTCTTATTCGAATAATAGTATATTAACGTAATTGTTATGCTGTTATCTATATTATGTGATCTAAATCACTTTTAAGCCAGAGTGAATAATGGAACGATTAAAACGAATGTCGGTATTCGCCAAAGTTGTCGAGTTTGGCTCTTTTACCGCCGCAGCCAGACAGCTGCAAATGAGCGTATCGTCCATCAGCCAGACTGTGGCGAAACTGGAAGATGAGCTTCAGGTTAAATTGCTCAACCGCAGCACACGCAGCATTGGGCTCACCGAGGCTGGAAAAATCTATTATCAGGGCTGTCGTCGTATGCTGCATGAAGTGCAGGATGTTCACGAGCAGCTTTACGCTTTTAATAACACGCCTATCGGTACATTGCGTATCGGCTGTTCTTCAACCATGGCGCAAAATGTGCTGGCCGGGCTTACCGCAAAATTATTAAAAGAGTATCCCGGTCTGGCGGTCAATCTGGTGACAGGAATTCCGGCTCCGGATTTAATTGCCGACGGGCTGGACGTGGTGATCCGCGTGGGCGCGCTGCAAGACTCCAGCCTGTTTTCCCGTCGACTTGGCGCGATGCCGATGGTTGTGTGCGCCGCCAAGCCCTACCTCGCTCAGTACGGCGTCCCGGAAAAACCCGCCGATCTCAGTAGCCATTCCTGGCTGGAATATAGCGTGCGCCCGGATAATGAGTTTGAACTTATCGCGCCGGAAGGAATTTCTACCCGACTGATTCCACAGGGGCGGTTCGTCACTAACGATCCGATGACGCTGGTACGCTGGCTGACCGCCGGAACCGGAATCGCCTATGTGCCGCTGATGTGGGTGATCGATGAGATCAATCGTGGCGATCTGGAGATCCTGCTGCCTCGCTATCAGTCCGATCCCCGTCCGGTGTACGCGCTGTACACCGAAAAAGATAAGCTGCCGCTTAAAGTGCAGGTAGTGATTAACGCGTTAACTGACTATTTTGTCGATGTCGCACACCTGTTTCAGGGGATGCACGGGCGAGGGAAAGAAAAATAAAAACACCGGGTAATTGCTGAAGACGATTGTAGCCAGATGCCACCCGAGGCTGACATTGCCTGATGGCGCTGCGCTTATCAGGCCTGGGCGGCACACACCACAGGCCTGATAAGGCGGACAGTTATGCGGTGCCGCCAACCGTCAGGTTATCGACTTTCAGCGTCGGCTGGCCTACGCCTACCGGCAGACTTTGACCCTCTTTACCGCAGACCCCCACCCCGTTATCCAGCTTAAGGTCGTTGCCGACCATGGAGATCTGTTGCATCGTTTCAATGCCTGATCCAATCAACGTCGCGCCCTTCACCGGCGTCGTGACTTTGCCGTTTTCAATCAGATACGCTTCCGAGGTAGAGAACACAAACTTGCCGGAGGTGATATCCACCTGACCGCCGCCAAAGTTAGGCGCATAGATGCCGTACTCAACGGATTCGATAATTTCCTGCGGCGTTGACTGCCCCGCCAACATATAGGTATTCGTCATACGCGGCATCGGCAGATGCGCATAAGATTCGCGACGCCCGTTACCGGTCGGCGCAGCGCCCATCAGGCGCGCGTTCAGCTTGTCCTGCATGTATCCTTTCAGCACGCCATTTTCAATCAATACGTTGTACTGGCCTGGCGTACCTTCATCATCGATAGCAACGGAGCCACGACGGTTCATCATTGTGCCGTCATCCACTACGGTGCAAAGCGCGGAGGCAACCTGCTCGCCGATCTGACCGCTAAACACAGACGTCCCACGACGGTTAAAATCACCTTCCAGCCCGTGCCCGACCGCTTCGTGCAGCAATACGCCCGGCCACCCGGCGCCCAGAACCACCGGTAACGTCCCCGCTGGCGCAGCGACCGCGGAGAGATTAACCAGCGCCATGCGTACCGCTTCTTTCGCCCACGCGTCGGCGCGAACCTCGCCGTCGAGATCGGCAAGAAAATACTCATAACCAAAGCGACCGCCGCCGCCGCTGGCGCCGCGCTCGCGTTTACCGTCTTCTTCCACCTGCACGCTAACGGACAACCGCACCAGTGGACGGACATCCGCCGCCAGCGTCCCGTCGGTCGCCGCCACGAGGATTAATTCATATACGCCGGTCAGGCTGGCGTTAACTTCCTGCACGCGTTTATCGGCTTCTCGCGCCGCTTTATCAACGCGTCTGAGGATATCCAGCTTCTCTTCGCGGCTCATACTTTGCAGCGGATCAAGGGTGGTGTAGAGCGGCTGATGCGCTACGGCGGCGAGCGTTTTTACCTTGCCTTCACCGTTCTCGCGTACAATGGTTCGCGCTGCCTGCGCACTCTGCTCCAGCGCCAGGAGGCTTATCTGGTCAGCATAAGCAAAACCGGTTTTTTCGCCGCTAATGGCGCGAACGCCAACGCCCTGGTCGATATTATATGAACCATCTTTAATGATGCGGTCTTCTAAAACCCAGGATTCGTGATAGCTCGACTGAAAATAGAGGTCGCCATAATCAAGACGGCGTTCGGCCAGTTGGCCCAAAATAGCGAACAGATCCTGATGGTTCAGGCCATTCGCCGCTAGCAATTGTTCACTTACCAGGTTCAGACTCATCGTTTTTGCTACTCGTTGATTTCTGCCGGATGGCGGTTCACGCCTTATCCGGACTACGTTGTTAGATTGTACAAACCGGATAAACGCAGCGCCGTCCGGCATGACTATTTACTGAGAGTGGGGCAATTCCTCGCCCCCGTCAAATCATTGCTGGCTTTCTTTTCTCGGTTGGCGCAGAACTTCGTTGATCTGCGGCGCATCGACCGGACCGGTAATGCGATATCGCAAAATGGAGACCTTGCTCCATAGCGGCCCCAACACTTTACTGGCGGCAAATACCGCCGCGCCGACAATCGGGTTAACGGCAAACGCGGCGGCGACGCCCACGGTGGCGGAAATTTCCGGCGCGACAACGGCCTCCATATCAAGACGACGACGCACCAGATCAACAGAACCTTTCATTGCAATATCCGCTTCCAGCCCATCCACCAGCGTATCGTCAGTATGCAGGACGCCATCTTTAATCCACGCGGTACTATGAATAGAGTCGAAATAGAAGCCCTCGCTAAAGGTATCTCTGAAGTCAAACCGCAGCTTACGCAGCAACGCATCAAAACTGAGCAGCCGCAGTAACTGTCCGGCATGACCGCTACTGAGATCAGTAAACTCGCCTTTACCCAGACGCGTACGTAAAATCCCGTTGAGCGTGGCTTCCTCAGGTTGCCAGGGCGGGTTTCGCCAGTGCAGATCGTAATCTACGTTAAAAGACGCGTTCTGGATTGGCGTCGAGATGCCGAAGAACCCGGCAGCCGTGTCGAGGTTACTACCATGCAGACTACCTTTCAGCGAGGTTCGTTCATTACCCGGCGCATTCACCCACTCGCCGTTCGCTTTCAAACGGGCGAATCCGGTATCGATCAGGCCATTCGCCAGAGTCAGCGTATTGCCTTTGATGGCGAAATCGCCATCAATACGCCCATATTTTTGCCCCCACAGCCAGCACTCTTCGCAGCGAAGCTGTAAGTCCGGCCAGCCGCGGAAGCTAATCGTGTTCGCCGAAGCCAACGGCGATGTCGGCGTTGGTGACGAGGCGTGCGTTTTTGCGACGCCAGGGTTGTAATACAGGTACTTAATGTTCGCCAGCCACGGCGCATGGTTGCGCATGAGCAGCGTGGCGTTCACCTCACGGCCCTGCGCTTCAATTTTTGTTCCGTTCAGCGAGGGGGCTGAAACGACGCTCAAATTGTTCCACTGCTGGCCGCCCAGCGATAGCGCGGGAGTACGCAACGTGATGCGTTGAGGAAACTCGGCCGAACTGCTCACGTTATCCGCCGCGCCTTTCTGGAATAACGCCAGCCACTGCGCGCCATCCAGCGCCGGCAGATTGAGCTCAACGCCTTGTTGAGCAGGTAATGGCGGAATCGTCCGGCTGTCCGTCGTCCAGATAGCCCGATCCAACGTCAGCTTCTGATTTAATAACCAGCGGCTGTTAAAGTGATTTTTACTCCCTGCGCTCCCCGTTAGCGCAAAACTTTTCAGGTTGCCGTCAGCCTGAATGTTCACCGGAATGGCTTCGCCTGCGGGTTTATTTAGCGGAGAAGGTAAGTGACTGCTCACATTTCTCAGATCGCCGTTCAGCTCGATGTGATAAGTGGTGTCAGCGTGATACGGAAGATCGATGCCGACTTTACCATTCCACGTCACGCTGCCGCTCAGGGCGTCATTCAGTTGCGGCGGTAAGACGCCCATACGCGTTGGCTGCCAGTTACCGTTCAGGTTGACGGCGACCTGATAGGCTTTTGCCCCTTCCGTCGTACTGAAATCCAGGTTAAGCGGCTGATTAAACCAGTTTGCCGTCAGCGGCCCGCTTTTTAGCGCGCCATTCACAAAGCTGAATTTACCGTTCAGATTTTTGAGCGTGCTGTTTAGCGGCTTAATAAACAGACTGTTATTACGCAACGAGACATCGCCCTCAGCGGTAACCTGTTCGCCATCCAGCGGAATATCAAGATGTAAGCGAGCATTCACATCACCATCTAATTGGAGCTCCGCCAGCGTCGAGCCAAGCGAGTCTTTTAGCGGCGTCTCGTCAAAATAAGGCCCAACGGCTTTTCCCGGCCCGTTAATATCGGCATCAATGAGCAGTTTCTCTTTGGAATAATCCGGAATCGCCGCCGCGAGTTTGCTGGCCTTCACCCCGCCCAAATCGACGCTATCCGAACGCATCCACAGGCCGTCGTTCAGGAAATCCAGTTCAATGTTGAGATTTTTTAGCGCCGGCCAGTCGGGTTGAAAGGCAAACGTCGCATTGCGCAGCGGCACCAGCACTTCAAACTGACCTTCGTTATGCTTATAGGGAAAGAGGTGCGGGTTACCACCGTAAACCAACGTGGCGTTATCCGCCTCGCCGCCCTGAATCGCGCCGCTAAGGTAATCGACCAGCGCTTTGCCCATCAGGTTTTCCGGAAAATAGCGCCACGCCTGAGATCCATCGTCGGTACTGATGCCGGCCAGAATGCCCAGCCACGGTTCGTCGCCCGTCGGTTGCAGATAGCGGAACCCGCCGCGCGCATGTACCGCCTTTGCTTTGACGTCAATGTCGCGGCCATCAAGCTGAAAGCCGTTCTCATTCTTCAACCAGCTAAGCGTCGCGACGCCGTTTTCAATTTCCAGCGGCGCGCGAAAAACGGTTTCATAGGGCATTTTAGCCTGCTGCATCGCAACCTTCATCTGCCCGTCTTCTACGCTTCCCGCCAGCGTACCGGAAAAATGTTCCGCGCCGGGCAACAGCTTCCACTGTTTCCAGGCAAGATTTTCCCACGATGCCTGAAAACGCGTTTTTTCGGTCGCCTGTAGCGGAATATCCAGCGCCAGTGTGGCGATCTTTCCGCTCGGCTGCGTAGCCTGCCATATTTCGCCCAGCACAGGCGACAGTTTAGCCGCCAGCGGACGTAATGCTTCCAGCCCCGCCAGTTCAAGGTTACTGGCGCGAATGCGTAGCTCATCGCTACGTGTGTGATTCTCGCCGCCGACATCCTGCTGCGGGAGCCAGGCCACGGTTAAGGCTCCGCTCGGCCAGGGTTTACCATCAAGCGTAATCCGTGTGTCCGGAATATAAAACTGCCAGCCCGGCTGCTCGCGGCTAATCTGCGCCGTCAGGTTATCGACAGACAGCGTGTGCGTCGTGTTATCACCCAGCCAGCTTGCGCCACCCTGTTTCAGCCAGACGTCTCCTCCGGCGATTTCGCCTTTGCTGAGCGTCATCCAGCCTTCCAGACTGAAACGCGCCGTCTGGAGCGCCACATTATCCTGCATCCATTTGCCCAGCCACGGCTTGACGTCAATATCGTCGGCCTGTAACCAGACTCTGCCATTATTCAGCAAACCGTCGTCATCGCGTAAATCCATCCGCACCTGCATCACACCGTGCTGCCCGGTCAGGCTGGAGAGACTGACCTCGCCTTCGGCGCGGTGCCGCTCTTTGCCGTTTAGCCAGGTAAGCTGTGGGATCGCCAGCTCCGCGCGTTGTCCGGAAAGCGTCAGAAAACTGATTTGGCTATCGCGCAGATCGAAATGATCGAACTGACGCAGGAAAAGATCGCTTAAACGGCTGGTTTCGATGCCTTCGCCGTCGCTGCTTTGAAGAGGCGTGTTGGTGCGGAAATTGAGTTGCCAGAAGGTCAGGTCGCGAAACTGCCAGCGCATATGCAACAGGCTTTGCCAGACGTCCAGCGCCAGCGTAACGCGTTTTATCGACAGTTCGCCGCCATCTTTCAGGGCGGCATGAATATTATGCGCTTCCAGCGTAGGGCCAAAATTTTGCCAGCTTGCGGAGAGTTGGCTGGCGGCCACCGGCACGCCGGTCACAGACTCAATTTTATTCAGGATAGCTGGACGCCAGGCGTCAAGATGAGGCAACGCCAGGCGCAACCCGCTAACCAGCAGCGCTGCAATGACGATGAGCGCGGCTCCAGTGAGCAATAAAATCCCCGGCAATCGCCTCACGCGTCTCTCCTTGTCTGCCAAAAAATACGACTCACACCCCTTGAAGGTATATTGCCGGATGGCGGCGCTTGCGCCTTATCCGGCCTACATGCGCTGGTGCTACTACTCAATTACATCATTACGACGTCAAACTGCTCCTGGTTATAAAGCGGTTCGACCTGAACTTTAACCTGTTTGCCGACAAAGATTTCGACTTCCGCCAGCGCGTGTGATTCTTCGCCTTTCAGCGCTTCCGCCACCGCAGGAGAAGCATAAACCAGGAAGCGATCGGAGTCATAAGCGTGATGAACACGTACAATTTCACGCATGATCTCATAGCAGACGGTTTCCACCGTTTTTACCGTCCCGCGGCCATGACAGGTTGGACACTCGTTACAAAGCACATGTTCCACGCTTTCACGAGTCCGTTTACGGGTCATTTCCACCAGCCCCAGCGGCGAAAAACCGTTAATACTGGTTTTCACGCGATCCTTACTTAACGCCTGTTCCAGCGAATGCAGCACCCGGCGGCGATGATCTTCATTATTCATGTCGATAAAATCGATAATGATAATGCCGCCCAGATTACGCAGGCGTAGCTGGCGGGCAATGGCCTGAGTCGCTTCAATATTGGTATTAAAAATGGTGTCGTCGAGATTACGGTGTCCGACAAACGCGCCGGTATTGATATCTACCGTCGTCATCGCTTCGGTTTGGTCGATAATCAGATAACCGCCGGACTTGAGTTCAACCTTACGCTCCAGCGCGCGCTGGATTTCATTTTCCACGTCATAAAGATCGAAGATCGGCTGATGGCCACTGTAATGCTCCAGCTTACTGGTCATTTCCGGGATGTATTCTGCGGTAAACTCCAGCAGCGACTCATAGGTCAGACGTGAGTCGACGCGAATTCGGTCCAACTGCGCATCGGCGAAATCGCGCAGCACGCGCTGCGCCAGCGCCAGTTCGCCATACATCTGGTAGCGCGTTTGCGGACGCTTTTTGCGCTCCATGACTTTCGTCCAGACGCGCTTGAGATAGGCGGCGTCAGACGCGAGATCCTCTTCACACACGCCTTCCGCCGCGGTACGGATAATAAACCCGCCCTGTTCGTCGCAGTATTCCGCCACCACCTTTTTCAGGCGCTCGCGTTCACTTTCGCTTTCGATACGCTGGGAAACGCCAACGTGTGACGCCCCGGGCATAAAAACAAGGTAACGGGAGGGCAACGTGATGTCCGTGGTCAAACGCGCGCCTTTCGTGCCGAGCGGATCTTTCACTACCTGCACCATCAGATCCTGTCCCTGACGCACCAGTTCGGAGATATCGCGCACCGTAAACTGTTTTTGCTCGTCGCCCGCCACGCATTCGGTATGCGGCATAATGTCGGAAGCATGAAGAAATGCGGCTTTATCCAGCCCAATATCTACAAAAGCCGCCTGCATACCTGGAAGTACACGACTTACACGACCTTTGTAGATATTGCCTACGATTCCGCGTCGCGCTTCGCGCTCAATATGGATTTCCTGAAGAATACCGCCATCAATGTACGCCACGCGCGTTTCCGATGGCGTTACGTTTACCAACAATTCAGCCGTCATGTTTATCCCTTTTATCACGCAGTGCGTTAAAATGACTCAACAACTCATACGTTTCAACCAGCGGTAAGCCGACCACGGCGTGATAGCTGCCATTTATCTTCCTGACAAAACAGCCACCCCGCCCCTGAATACCGTATGCACCTGCTTTATCTAAAGGCTCGCCGCTGGCGACATAGCCAGTAATATCCTGCGCAGAAAGCGTGCGGAAAGTCACCTCCGTTACCACCAGACAATCCAGCGTCTGCTGCGAGTCCGCAAGCGCAACAGCAGTCATCACCTGATGCGTATTTCCGGAAAGCAAACGCAGCATTTCTGCGGCATGAGCGGCGTCGCGCGGCTTTTCCAGCACCTCGCCATTTAACACGACTATCGTATCCGCGCCCAACACCGGCAGATCACGGGGAACCAGCGCCACGCCAGCCTGCGCCTTTTCGCGCGCCAGCCGAACAACATACTGCTGCGCGCTTTCCTGAGCACGCCGTTGCTCTTCAATACCAGGCACGACCTGCTCGAATGAAAATCCAAGTTGAGTCAATAATTCCTGGCGACGCGGGGAACCGGAAGCAAGATACAGAGTTGTCATATCGACCTTTATTGCACAGCAAACTGCTGGCGTACTTTACGCATCAGCAAAAAGAGCCAGGGCCACAGCACGCCATTGACTACACTACTCCAGAACACTTCCGGTCTGAAAGAGACGTTGATCACTAAAAACTCGGCCCAGAAAACAATAATGTCCACGGCCAGTGAAAGCAACATTACCACCAGCGCCTGCTGCCAGAGCGCCAGGTTACGGAAGAGCTGGAATTTCAGAGCGACCAGGTAGGCGACAATACTCATCGACAGAGCGCGCACGCCAAGTGTGGAACCGCTGATGAGATCAAGTATGGCACCCATCACAAATCCCGTCCCCACATTTACGCGGTGCGGCAGGGCCAGAATCCAGTACAGTAAGATGAGCAAAACCCAGTTTGGCCGGAAAACAATGATGTCGTCCGGCCAGGGCATGATTTGCAGCAACAGCGCAATAAGAAACGAGAGCCAGATAACCCAGCGCCCCTGGCTACGATAGCTCGCCACCATTACCCTCCCGGCGCACGCGCAGGCGGCGTGGTCGCGCCCGAAGGCGATGGTTGCGTTGATACCGGCGCAGTCTGGCCCGCAGATGGCTGAGTAATCCCCGTCGCCGGATCCGGCACTGGTGCCGGCGGCCCCATCGCATCCGGAGAAGGCAACACCTGCGGCATCATCTGCATCAGGCGCTCATTGGCGACGCGGTGAACCTCTTCCGGCGTCATCGGATTGGCGCCGTTACGATCGGCTCCCCACAACAGCAGCAGATAGCGTAAACGCTGCAAACCCGCGGTTGGACGTGCCTGAATGACGGTATAGGCGCGCTGAGTGTCCAGCTTGACGGAGGAGACCACCGCCACCGGATACCCTTCCGGGAAACGCCCACCAAGTCCGGACGTTACCAGCACATCGCCGACGCGAATATCGGTATTGGCGGGCAGATGTTCAAGCTGAAGATCGTCAGTGCAGCCGTTACCGGCGGCAATCACGCGGATGTCATTGCGCAGTACCTGAATCGGCAGCGCATGAGTCGCATCGCAAATCAGCAGTACGCGGCTGGTCAGTTTCGCCACGGCGACAACCTGCCCTACGACGCCTTTGTCGCTAATGACCGGTTGACCTTCATATACGCCATTAACGCTGCCTTTATCGATAACGACCTGATCGCTGTAAGGATCGTTAACCGTTGAAATAACCTGCGTCACCATTTTCTGCTCGTCCTGACGCAGCGGCGACCCCAGCAGCTCGCGCAACCGCGCGTTCTCCTGTTTGTACTGCCCCAGCATCAGCAGGTCGCTGTTTTTTAGCAGTAATTCCTGGCGCAGCGCCCGGTTTTCCAGCTCAAGCTGGTCGCGAGAAGCCAGCGTTTGCGACACGCTGTCGAGCAGTTCACGAGGGCCGTTTGAAATAAAATAGAAAGGACTGACGGCAGTGTCCATGTACGTTCGGATTTGACTGAACGTCCCCAGGCGGCTATCGGCAATGATAACGCCGAGCGCCACCAGCACCGCCAGAATAAGGCGAATCTGTAGCGACGGGCCACGGCTAAAAATTGGCTTCATAGGCTATGCGTATTCTCGCGTCGGAGAGGCAGGACAATCCAGGGATAATCCTGCCCGTATCCAACTACTCTTCGCTGAACAGGTCGCCGCCGTGCATATCGATCATTTCCAGCGCCTTGCCGCCGCCGCGCGCCACACAGGTCAGCGGATCTTCAGCAACCACGACAGGAATGCCCGTCTCTTCCATTAACAGACGGTCAAGGTTACGCAGCAGCGCGCCGCCGCCGGTGAGCACCATACCGCGCTCGGAGATGTCTGACGCCAGCTCCGGCGGACACTGTTCCAGCGCTACCATTACCGCGCTGACGATACCGGTCAACGGTTCCTGCAACGCTTCCAGAATCTCGTTTGAGTTCAGGGTAAAGCCGCGTGGAACGCCTTCCGCCAGGTTACGGCCACGCACTTCGATCTCACGGACTTCGTCGCCCGGATAAGCGGAACCGATTTCGTGTTTAATACGTTCTGCGGTAGCTTCACCGATCAGAGAACCGTAGTTACGACGAACGTAATTAATGATGGCTTCGTCGAAGCGGTCACCACCAATACGGACAGAAGAAGAGTAAACCACGCCGTTCAGGGAGATCACGGCAACTTCAGTGGTACCACCACCGATATCCACAACCATTGAACCGGTTGCTTCAGAAACTGGCAGACCTGCGCCGATCGCGGCCGCCATCGGCTCTTCGATCAAAAAGACTTCACGGGCGCCTGCGCCCTGAGCGGATTCACGAATCGCGCGGCGTTCTACCTGAGTCGCGCCGACCGGCACGCATACCAGTACGCGCGGGCTTGGGCGCATAAAGCTGTTGCTATGCACTTGTTTAATAAAGTGCTGGAGCATTTTTTCGGTCACAAAGAAGTCAGCGATAACGCCGTCTTTCATCGGACGGATCGCAGCGATATTGCCCGGCGTACGGCCCAGCATCTGCTTCGCATCATGACCGACTGCAGCCACGCTTTTCGGCGAACCGGCACGATCCTGACGAATGGCCACAACGGAAGGCTCATTCAATACGATGCCTTGTCCTTTTACATAAATGAGGGTATTCGCGGTACCCAGGTCAATGGACAGGTCATTGGAAAACATGCCACGAAATTTTTTCAACATACTAAGGGATAATCCTGAAAGCTGGGGCGGAAAACAAAATCCGCTTACTTTACCAACCACACGCAGCAGCGACAAGGCGCAAAAATCATCTGCTACGGTGAAAATTAGTGCAGTTCGTTTCCTTTGTTACAAATCTCGGCCTGAGTCCCTCAGGGCTGAAAAAATCAGCAGCAATCCTCGCCTTCGTTTGCAACCTGTCAAAGGTCATTCACCTGCATATTTGCTGCAACAATCTGGCGAGCAGACAAGCACACCCCCATGAGGCGCAGCGCGCGTTATTCTACGTGAAAACAAATTAAACGGCAGGTTAAACCGAGTATCTTTGCGAATATTTTTTCACGTTTGTGTCAAGTAGTTGTGAGGAGGCAAAAAAATCACCCTGCCCGCCAGCCACGCCGCGTTTTGTCAGCGTCTGCCACTCGCCGCGCGAACGGACGCCCGTCGCGTAAACCTGCGTAGGCGTACCCGCGCAGGCCTCTACCAGACTTTGAACCAGAAGCTGGTTTTCCGTTCGCTTCTCAATGTTTCTGACCAGACTCGGATGCAGCTTGAGTAATTCCACATTGAGCGCTTTAATCCAGCTCGTGCTAACCAGCGTCAAACCCGCCTGTGTCACCGCCACCCGAACGCCAAGCGCATTGACTAAGCGAAGGATGGGTTGTAACCGGCTGATGTGTTGACAAACATCTGCCTCCGCAAGTTCAATAATTATGCGATTTCGCTGTGATTTTTCACACTGCATTAACGTATCGCGCAACCAGCGCTGAAAACGCGGACGAATCAGCGACTCAACCGTCAACTGCATTGCCAGATTTTCATCCGGCCAGTAGCCCAGCAACGTAATCAGGCGGCTAATTTGTAATCTGTCATACTCTTCCGATAAACCAAATTGCAACACCATCGGCATATACTCCGCCGAGCTCACCTCTTCTTTACCGTCATAGATGCGACACATCAATTCCCGATGATGCACACGACCTTCTCGCGTGACCGCTGGTTTTTGATAAAGTCGCGGTCCGCCCCGGTTCAGCATCTGCTCAATCAATGTGCGCCAGCGTACATTGCCGCGCCCTTTTTCCGGCAGAGTGTCGTCGTAGATAGCCCAGCTATTTCCCCCCTGCAGGGCGGCATTCCGCGCCGCGGCTTCAGCATGTTCCATCACCTGCTCGGTGGACTGTCCGCTGCGCCAGGCGCAAATGCCGATATGTACCATATCGTCACGATCGAGCATTTTGTTAGCCGGTAGCGCATCGACAGCTTTTAAAAGTTGTCCGGCAATACTTTCCGCTTCTTTCAGCGTTCGATGCGGTAGCAGCACGGCAAAGTCGCTGCGGTGATAACGCGCCAGCAGCGAGCCTGGGTAACGCATAATAAATGTCGATAGCAGATTGATAAGCATAAACATCTGCTCTTCCGCCTGATTGCCTCCCAGGCTGTCGCGCAGAAGATTGAAATCTGGCAAGCGGATCATCATCACCACGCCATGCACTCCCACTTTTTCCTGATCTTCCAGCAGCGTCGCCAGTTGGTTATCAAAGAACAGACGGTTACCGAGTCCGGTTTTGGTGTCCTGCGCGGCGTAGGAGCGAATGAGGGTGTCCAGGCGACTACGCTGTTCGTGAGCAAACTGAATTTCGGAAAGCAATACATCAAGCGCGCTACTGGTGCGCGCTGGCCATTCGTAAACAGAACCGCGGACATTCGCCCCGCGTTCGCCGTTCAGAATACGCGTTGAGCGAATTTCCAGAAGCTCTTGCCCGGAAAGCTGCCGCTGCAGCCAGCGCACCGATAAAAACAAAATCAGAACGATAAAACCGATCGCCAGCGTCAGCGGCGCCGTGGTGATCAGTGAGTGAAAATAGTTACCCATCGGGTCCTGATAAACCAGACGTAGCGACATTCCTGGATGTTTTATCAGCGGTACGACCAGCTCGCGATACATGTCGCTGGTGCCGGCTGGCCGATAACCTCTGGCGCGAGAATGGCTGTAGACGCTGCGCTCCCCCTGCAACAGATCGACACGCACAATATCGGAAGCGATCATGAGTTCGTCGATTTGCGGCGTCAGCGAGACAATATCATGGGTCACCAGGTGCGTATCAATGGCTGTCGCCGTCGCCTGCACACGGCTGACATACTTATACTGTACGGCGTTATAAAAGCTTAGCGAGCAACCTATCAGAGTCACGAAGATCGTTAACCCCGTGAGCAGCGTGATAAAAGCTGAGAATTTCGTCGTTAATCGCATCCTTGAGTTAACTCCGACGGTTATAAACAGTATGAAAAAGCGAATCTGAAGGCGGAATTCGCCACGGCGCGCAATGAAGCAGGCATACTACCAAAATGGATCTATCTGGCAATTTATTGCGTTGCATCGGCATCACGTTTTAATTAGCGAGTATAGTCTTCGTAGCTATTTTTCCAATCTACCATGTAAAGTGAGGACAGGTTATGCAGGCGTTGATCTTAGAACAGCAGGACGGTAAAACCCTCGCATCCGTGCAACATCTCGAAGAGAGTCAACTGCCGGCAGGTGATGTGACGGTGGATGTCCACTGGTCCAGCCTGAATTATAAAGATGCTCTGGCTATCACCGGAAAAGGGAAAATTATCCGTCATTTTCCGATGATTCCTGGTATTGATTTCGCCGGCACCGTTCACGCAAGCGAAGATCCTCGCTTTCATGCAGGCCAGGAAGTACTACTGACTGGCTGGGGCGTGGGCGAAAACCACTGGGGCGGCCTGGCCGAACGCGCACGCGTTAAAGGCGACTGGCTGGTCGCGCTGCCTGCGGGACTGAGCAGCCGTAACGCCATGATCATCGGCACCGCCGGTTTTACCGCCATGCTGTGCGTCATGGCGCTTGAAGATGCAGGTATTCGCCCGCAAGACGGTGAGGTTGTCGTCACCGGTGCCAGCGGCGGCGTGGGCAGCACTGCCGTTGCATTACTGCATAAGCTGGGCTATCAGGTTGCAGCAGTATCAGGACGTGAAAGCACCCACGGCTATCTTAAGAGCCTGGGAGCTAACCGTATTCTCAGCCGCGATGAGTTTGCTGAATCTCGCCCGTTGGAAAAACAGCTGTGGGCCGGTGCAATTGATACCGTTGGCGATAAAGTGCTGGCGAAAGTGCTGGCACAGATGAACTATGGCGGTTGCGTGGCCGCCTGCGGCCTGGCGGGCGGCTTCGCGCTGCCGACCACCGTTATGCCATTCATTCTGCGTAATGTGCGTTTGCAAGGGGTGGACTCGGTGATGACCCCACCGGCACGTCGCGCAGAAGCCTGGGCGCGTTTGGTTAAGGATCTGCCGGAATCGTTCTATGCTCAGGCCGCCACAGAGATTACGCTGGCGGATGCGCCGAAGTTCGCCGATGCCATCATCAATAATCAGGTTCAGGGCCGTACGCTGGTGAAGATAAAATAACGTCACGTATAAAAAAATTTACACTTAATTAACTATTTATTTTTACACATTGACACACTCCCTGTCATATTCACTACACGCCATGTTGTGGTGGGTAGACCGGGAGTCTGTGATGAAAAAGATACGTCCATTAACAGAAGCCGATGTGACTGCGGAATCGGCTTTTTTTATTCAGCGCCGACAGGTGCTAAAAGCATTAGGCATCAGCGCGGCCGCCTTATCCTTACCCTCAACGGCGCAGGCCGATCTCTTCAGTTGGTTTAAAGGCAACGATCGTCCGAAAGCGCCTGCCGGTAAACCGCTTGAGTTTAGTCAGCCTGCCGCCTGGCGAAGCGATTTAGCGTTAACGCCGGAAGATAAGGTGACGGGCTACAACAATTTCTATGAGTTTGGCCTTGATAAAGCCGACCCGGCGGCCAATGCCGGAAGTCTGAAAACCGAACCGTGGACGTTGAAAATCAGCGGGGAAGTCGCGAAGCCATTTACGCTGGATTACGACGATTTAACACATCGTTTTCCATTAGAAGAGCGTATCTATCGAATGCGCTGCGTCGAAGCGTGGTCCATGGTCGTGCCGTGGATTGGTTTCCCTTTATATAAGCTACTCGCGCAGGCACAGCCCACCAGCCACGCTAAATATGTGGCATTCGAAACGCTATACGCGCCGGATGATATGCCAGGACAGAAAGATCGCTTTATTGGCGGCGGACTGAAATACCCTTATGTCGAAGGGCTACGTCTGGACGAAGCCATGCATCCGCTGACTCTGATGACCGTTGGCGTCTATGGTAAGGCGTTACCCCCGCAAAACGGCGCGCCCATTCGACTCATCGTTCCATGGAAGTATGGTTTCAAAGGTATTAAATCTGTTGTTAGCATTAAACTCACCCGCGAACGTCCGCCAACCACCTGGAATTTGTCGGCTCCCAACGAATATGGTTTTTACGCCAATGTGAACCCGCATGTGGATCATCCACGCTGGTCTCAGGCTACCGAACGCTTTATTGGTTCAGGCGGTATCCTTGATGTGCAAAGGCAGCCGACGCTGCTGTTTAACGGCTACGCCAATGAAGTCGCTTCGCTGTATCGCGGTCTCAATTTGCGGGAGAATTTTTAAGTGCGTCTGACAGCAAAACAGATAACCTGGCTAAAAGTTTGTCTGCATCTTGCCGGTTTTTTGCCGCTTCTGTGGCTCTTTTGGGCGATAAATCACGGTGGACTCAGCGCAGACCCGGTAAAGGATATCCAACACTTTACCGGCAGAACCGCACTCAAATTTTTGCTCGCCACCTTGCTGGTTTCACCGCTGGCGCGCTACGCTAAACAGCCATTATTGATACGCACACGCCGCCTGTTGGGGTTATGGTGTTTCGTTTGGGCTACGCTGCATTTAACCAGCTATGCCTTACTGGAACTGGGGATACATAACCTGGCGCTGTTAGGAAGCGAGTTGATTTCACGCCCTTATTTGACGCTTGGGATCATTAGCTGGCTGGTGTTATTGGCGCTGACGTTGACCTCAACGCAATTTGCGCAGCGTAAATTGGGCAAACGCTGGCAAACATTGCATAACGTCGTCTATCTTGTCGCGATCCTGGCTCCCATACATTACCTGTGGTCGGTAAAGATTTTATCACCGCAACCGGTCATCTACGCGGCATTAGCGTTAGCCCTTTTAGCGTTGCGTTACCGGAAGTTTCGCCAGTGGTGGCGCTAGTTTGGTGAACTGTGCGGTCGATTGCAAAACGCAAAACAGGTAATGTCCTTTTTATGTTTCGGGTTGATTATCTTCCCTGATAAGACCAGTATTTAGCTGCCAATTGCGACGAAATAGTTATAATGTGCGACTTTACATTGCCCAACGGCGATTTTCGTTCGCAGAAAGGGTGACAATCGTGCAATGAAGGTATATTTTGTTTTTTGCCCGAAAATGGCAGAAGATAGCCACACAATGACTGGCAAATCATGAATTTCACCTTCGGGTGCTACGGCATAACAGGCAAATCAAAGATGCGCGGTATTTTACCCGCGGCAGTCATTCACATGCTTTACAGACGGCGCTAAAACGCCTGTCACAATCACACTAAACAAAGAGTACGGAACCCACTCATGGATATTCGTAAGATTAAAAAACTGATCGAGCTGGTTGAAGAATCAGGTATCTCCGAACTGGAAATTTCTGAAGGCGAAGAATCTGTTCGCATCAGCCGCACAACGGCAAACGCCGGTTTTCCGGTGATGCAGCAGGCTTATGCGGCGCCGATGATGCAGCAACCCGCTCTGTCTAACGCTGTCGCGCCAACGGCTACTCCAGCAATGGAAGCGCCTGCCGCAGCGGAAATCAGTGGTCACATCGTACGCTCCCCAATGGTTGGTACTTTCTACCGCACCCCAAGCCCGGACGCGAAAGCGTTCATCGAAGTGGGCCAGAAAGTGAACGTGGGCGATACCCTGTGCATCGTTGAAGCCATGAAAATGATGAACCAGATCGAAGCAGACAAAGCAGGTACTGTGAAAGCGATTCTGGTCGAAAGTGGTCAACCGGTAGAATTTGACGAGCCACTGGTCGTCATCGAGTAACGAGGCGAACATGTTGGATAAAATTGTCATCGCCAACCGCGGCGAGATCGCATTACGTATTCTTCGAGCCTGTAAAGAACTCGGCATCAAGACCGTCGCTGTGCACTCAAGCGCGGATCGCGATTTAAAACACGTATTGCTGGCGGATGAGACGGTCTGTATTGGCCCGGCACCGTCCGTAAAAAGTTATCTGAACATCCCGGCTATCATTAGTGCCGCTGAAATCACCGGCGCGGTGGCAATCCACCCGGGTTACGGCTTCCTTTCTGAGAACGCCAATTTTGCCGAGCAGGTTGAACGCTCCGGCTTTATCTTTATCGGCCCGAAAGCGGACACCATCCGCCTGATGGGCGATAAAGTGTCCGCGATTACCGCGATGAAAAAAGCGGGCGTGCCGACCGTACCAGGATCTGACGGCCCGCTGGGCGACGATATGAATGCGAACCGCGCTCATGCCAAACGTATTGGCTATCCGGTGATCATCAAAGCGTCCGGCGGCGGCGGCGGCCGCGGTATGCGCGTGGTTCGTAGCGATGCTGAACTGGCGCAGTCCATCTCCATGACCAAAGCGGAAGCGAAAGCGGCTTTCAGCAACGACATGGTATACATGGAAAAATACCTGGAAAATCCACGCCACATCGAAATTCAGGTGCTGGCGGACGGCCAGGGCAACGCTATCTATCTGGCGGAACGCGACTGTTCCATGCAGCGTCGCCACCAGAAAGTGGTTGAAGAAGCCCCGGCGCCAGGCATTACGCCGGAACTGCGTCGCTATATCGGCGAACGCTGCGCGAAAGCGTGCGTAGACATCGGCTATCGCGGCGCAGGGACGTTCGAATTCCTGTTCGAAAACGGCGAGTTCTATTTCATCGAAATGAACACCCGTATTCAGGTTGAACACCCGGTGACTGAAATGATTACCGGCGTCGATTTGATCAAAGAGCAGTTGCGCATCGCGGCGGGTCAGCCGCTGTCGATCACACAGGACGAAGTTGTCGTTCGAGGCCATGCGGTAGAATGCCGTATCAATGCCGAAGATCCGAACACCTTCCTGCCAAGCCCTGGCAAAATCACGCGCTTCCATGCGCCTGGCGGCTTTGGCGTTCGCTGGGAATCTCATATCTACGCGGGCTACACGGTGCCGCCGTACTATGATTCCATGATCGGCAAACTCATCTGCTACGGTGAAAACCGCGACGTGGCGATTGCCCGTATGAAAAATGCCCTGCAGGAACTGATTATCGATGGTATCAAAACCAATATCGATCTGCAGACCCGCATCATGAATGACGAACACTTCCAGCACGGTGGAACTAACATCCACTATCTGGAGAAAAAACTCGGTCTTCAGGAAAAGTAATCGCACGTTAATCTCAAAAGGCCGGTGAATCCGGCCTTTTTTATTTCTGGGGATAGCGATGCCCCATCATGTACAATTCCCGCTTTCTTCACCCATAAGGGACAAAAAATGGACGCTCGTTTTGTTCAGGCCCATAAAGAGGCGCGCTGGGCGCTGTGGCTGACCCTTTGCTATCTGGCGGCATGGTTAGTGGCTGCTTACTTACCTGGAGACTCGCCGGGAATTACCGGTCTGCCGCACTGGTTCGAGATGGCCTGCTTATTGACGCCGCTGGTCTTTATTTTGCTGTGCTGGGCGATGGTGAAATTCATTTATCGCGATATTCCGCTGGAGGATGACAATGCAGCTTGAGGTCATTCTACCACTGGTAGCCTATCTGATCGTGGTCTTCGGAGTCTCGATTTACGCTATGCGCAAGCGTACCGCCGGCACCTTTTTAAACGAATATTTTCTTGGCAGCCGTTCGATGGGCGGGATCGTGCTCGCGATGACGCTTACCGCCACCTATATTAGCGCCAGTTCCTTTATCGGCGGTCCCGGCGCGGCTTATAAATACGGTCTGGGCTGGGTCTTGCTGGCGATGATCCAGCTTCCCGCCGTCTGGCTTTCACTGGGTATTCTGGGTAAAAAATTCGCTATCCTGGCGCGTCGCTATAATGCCGTCACGCTTAACGATATGCTATTCGCTCGTTACCAAAGCCGCCTGCTGGTGTGGTTGGCAAGCCTGAGTTTATTGGTCGCGTTTATTGGCGCAATGACCGTACAATTTATCGGCGGCGCGCGACTGCTGGAAACCGCGGCGGGAATTCCCTACGAAACCGGCCTGCTAATATTTGGCGTCAGTATCGCACTCTATACGGCGTTTGGCGGCTTTCGCGCCAGCGTACTTAACGATACGCTACAGGGCCTGGTGATGCTGGTCGGCACGATAGTGCTGCTGGTGGGCGTGGTCCATGCGGCGGGCGGTCTAAGTCAGGCCGTTGACACGCTGCACGCTCTCGACCCCAAACTGGTAACGCCGCAGGGTGCCGATGACATACTTTCTCCCGCTTTTATGACCTCTTTTTGGGTACTGGTCTGTTTTGGCGTGATTGGCCTGCCGCATACGGCGGTGCGCTGCATCTCCTATAAAGACAGTAAAGCGGTACACCGGGGCATTATTATCGGTACGATTGTCGTGGCGATTTTAATGTTCGGGATGCACCTTGCCGGCGCGCTGGGTCGCGCGGTGCTTCCAGATCTGACGGTGCCGGATCTGGTGATCCCAACGCTAATGGTGAAAGTTTTGCCGCCGTTTGCCGCCGGGATCTTCCTCGCTGCGCCAATGGCGGCGATCATGTCAACAATTAACGCCCAACTGCTGCAAAGTTCCGCGACGATCATTAAAGATCTCTATCTCAATCTACGCCCCGATCAGATGCAAAATGAGATCCGGCTGAAGCGTATGTCGGCAGCGATTACTTTACTGCTAGGCGCGCTGTTGCTGCTGGCAGCATGGAAACCGCCAGAGATGATCATTTGGCTCAACCTGCTGGCGTTTGGCGGCCTAGAAGCGGTGTTCTTATGGCCGCTGGTACTGGGCCTTTACTGGGAGCGGGCAAACGCGGCAGGCGCATTAAGCGCCATGATCGTGGGCGGCGTGCTATATGCCCTGCTTGCCACATTTAATATTCAGTACCTGGGCTTTCATCCGATTGTGCCCGCGTTACTGTTAAGTTTATTGGCTTTTCTGATCGGAAACCGATTCGGCTCTTCCGCTTCGCAAGCCACCGTATTGTCTACTGATAAATAAAGAGTTTTGCCATGCCATGGATCCAATTGAAACTGAATACCACCGGCGCGAATGCTGAAGAGCTGAGTGATGCGCTGATGGAAGCGGGCGCCGTTTCCATTACCTTTCAGGATACGCACGATACGCCGGTTTTTGAGCCGTTGCCGGGCGAAACCCGTCTGTGGGGCGATACCGATGTGATCGGTCTGTTCGACGCCGAAACCGACATGAAAGACGTTGTCGCGATTCTGGAGCAACATCCGCTGCTGGGTGCCGGATTTGCCCATAAAATCGAACAACTGGAAGATAAAGACTGGGAACGCGAATGGATGGATAATTTCCATCCGATGCGTTTTGGCGAGCGTCTGTGGATTTGTCCCAGCTGGCGTGACATTCCGGACGAGAATGCCGTCAACGTGATGCTCGACCCGGGACTGGCGTTCGGTACGGGTACGCACCCCACCACCTCTTTATGTCTGCAATGGCTGGACGGGCTCGATCTCAACGGCAAAACCGTGATCGACTTTGGCTGCGGTTCAGGCATTCTGGCGATTGCCGCGCTGAAGCTGGGAGCGGCAAAGGCGATTGGTATTGATATCGATCCGCAAGCTATTCAGGCCAGTCGCGATAATGCCGAACGCAACGGCGTGTCTGACCGGCTGGAGCTGTACCTGCCGAAAGACCAGCCAGAAGCCATGAAAGCCGACGTGGTCGTCGCTAACATCCTGGCAGGCCCATTACGCGAACTGGCTCCGTTAATCAGCGTACTGCCCGTTGAGGGCGGTCTGCTGGGGCTTTCAGGTATTCTCGCCAGCCAGGCGGAAAGCGTCTGCGATGCTTACGCCGAGCTTTTTACTCTCGACCCGGTCGTCGAAAAAGAAGAGTGGTGCCGCATTACTGGCCGTAAGAAATAATTCTTGTCAGCGTGGTCGCCCGGCCACGCTTTTCTCCACACAACTGCCTTAACGCCTTTCAGGCACCGAGACATCATTAAATTCATCAAATGAATGCCTGAAATGACTTCTTTGTCACTATCCGTCTGGATAAACAGCTGCTACCAGCGCACAAAAGGTACTGGCGTTTTAACGGGTCGCAGCCATCGCCCTCGTACTTAGTAAATGCTATCCGGGTTGTTCTGCAGCATCCGCTAACGCGCTCTTCAGCACAGCTGGAAAAATTTATGCGTGCCATTCATGAACACAAAAGCGCGTCTGTGCGCCCCCTTCCGACTGGCAATGGAGAAAAGTCACGCGCAGCGGGAAGTGATCTTGTCCTGAAACGAGACGGCGATCCCATTCATTTGGGGTAATTAGCTTATAAAAAAAGCAGATTATTCCGCTTATCTTGTTTCTGGACGAAGAAATAGAGAGAAGTTACGGGAATTTGTAAGCGCGTACAAAACCGCCGACAATAAATAACTCTATGATTTTACTGAATTATAAATTTATTTTGCTGTTTTTAAGCACGATTCATTGATCTACAACAGTGGATTGTTCAAAGTTTGGCCTTTCATCTCGTGCAAAAAATGCGTAATATACGCCGCCTTGCAGTCACAGTATGGTCATTTCTTAACTCATGCGCATCGGACAATATCAGCTCAGAAATCGCCTGATCGCAGCGCCCATGGCTGGCATTACTGACAGACCTTTCCGGACGCTGTGCTATGAGATGGGAGCAGGATTGACAGTATCCGAGATGATGTCTTCTAACCCGCAAGTGTGGGAAAGCGATAAATCTCGTTTACGGATGGTGCACGTTGATGAGCCAGGTATTCGCACGGTGCAAATTGCCGGTAGCGACCCTGTTGAGATGGCCGATGCCGCACGTATTAACGTGGAAAGCGGCGCCCAGATTATTGATATCAATATGGGGTGCCCGGCGAAGAAAGTGAATCGTAAGCTGGCAGGTTCAGCCCTCTTGCAGTACCCGGATTTAGTGAAGTCTATACTCATCGGGGTCGTAAACGCAGTGGACGTTCCTGTGACTCTCAAGATTCGCACCGGCTGGGCGCCGGAACACCGTAACTGCGTAGAGATTGCCCAACTGGCTGAAGATTGTGGTATTCAGGCTCTGACCATCCATGGCCGCACCCGCGCCTGTTTGTTCAACGGAGAAGCTGAATACGACAGTATTCGGGCAATTAAGCAGAAAGTTTCCATTCCGATTATCGCGAATGGCGACATTACTAACCCGCATAAAGCCAGAGCTGTTCTCGACTATACAGGGGCGGATGCCCTGATGATAGGCCGCGCAGCTCAGGGAAGACCCTGGATCTTTCGGGAAATCCAGCATTATCTGGACACTGGGGAGCTGCTTCCGCCGCTGCCGCTGGCAGAGGTAAAGCGCTTGCTTTGCACGCATGTTCGGGAACTGCATGACTTTTACGGTCAGGCAAAAGGGTACCGAATCGCGCGTAAACACGTCTCCTGGTATCTCCAGGAGCACGCTCCAGACGACCAGTTTCGGCGCACATTCAACGCTATTGAGGACGCCAGCGAACAGCTGGAGGCGTTGGAGGCATACTTCGAAAATTTTGCGTAAACAGAAATAAAGAGCTGACAGAACTATGTTCGAACAACGCGTAAATTCTGACGTACTGACCGTTTCTACCGTTAACTCTCAGGATCAGGTAACCCAAAAACCCCTGCGTGACTCGGTTAAACAGGCACTGAAGAACTATTTTGCTCAACTGAATGGTCAGGACGTTAATGACCTGTATGAGCTGGTACTGGCTGAAGTAGAACAGCCCCTGTTGGACATGGTGATGCAATACACCCGTGGTAACCAGACCCGTGCTGCTCTGATGATGGGCATCAACCGTGGTACGCTGCGTAAAAAATTAAAAAAATACGGCATGAACTAATTTCGATTAGCTAACTGCTTGTTTAAAAAGGCGCTACTCGGCATGGGGAAGCGCCTTTTTTATACGCATCACATGGAATTTGGTCATGAAAGCGGAATGTGAACCTCAGTACTTTGGCGATGAATCGAAGAAGATTATTCACGGTGACGCGCTAACAGAACTTAAAAAACTGCCTTCTGAAAGCATTGACTTAATTTTTGCCGATCCGCCTTACAATATCGGAAAAGATTTCGACGGTATGGTCGAATCCTGGGACGAAGCGTCTTTTCTGGCCTGGCTGTATGAATGCATTGATGAGTGCCACCGCGTACTGAAGAAACACGGCACCATGTACATCATGAATAGCACAGAAAATATGCCGTATATCGATCTCAAATGCCGAACGCTTTTTACCATCAAAAGCCGTATCGTCTGGTCCTATGATAGTTCCGGGGTGCAGGCGAAAAAATACTTTGGTTCTATGTATGAACCGATCCTGATGATGGTAAAGAACCCGAAAAGCTATACCTTTAACCGTGACGCGATTCTGGTCGAGACCACCACGGGCGCTAAGCGCGCGCTAATCGATTATCGAAAAAACCCGCCCCAACCATACAATCAGAAAAAAGTGCCGGGCAACGTCTGGTCATTTCCTCGCGTACGTTATCTGATGGATGAATATGAAAACCATTCTACGCAAAAGCCCAGCGCGCTGTTAAAACGGATCATACTGGCCTCTTCTAACCCGAGCGATACCGTATTGGACCCTTTCGCGGGCAGTTTCACCACAGGCGCTGTCGCAGCGGCGTCAGGTCGTAAGTTTATCGGTATTGAACTCAATAATGAGTACGTAAAAATGGGGCTCAGAAGATTGAGCGTCACTTCGCATTATTCAGAAAATGAACTTGCAAAAGTCAAAAAGAGAAAAACACAAAACCTGTCCAAAAAGCAGCGAAATGTCGGGATAAACGCGCTATCTTCAGAGAAGTAAAAGCATTGTAAGTCCGCTTTTCAGCGTCAAAATTTCATGTATATTCCCAGCACGCATGGGCATGAATACACAGGATTTGACGATGATACGTAAGTATTGGTGGCTGGTTGTTTTTGCCGTCTCCGTTTTTCTTTTTGATGCGCTTTTGATGCAATGGATCGAATTGATGGCAACTGAACAGGATAAGTGCCGAAACATGGATTCGGTTAACCCTCTCAAATTGATCAATTGTACCGATCTGGAGTAGCGAACCGGGCGATTTAACCTATGATTATTTATCACCCGGATTTCTTTTATCCCTTATAAAAACAGGGAATTAAAACACGTTGAGGATAAAAGAAGGGGTGATACTGTCTCGTCCTTTTCTTTTCCTGCATAACCAATGAGCTAATGATACATGCCGGTTAGTGAGTACAACCACATCCTTGTGGCGGTTTCATTTGCTGTCGCTATTTTTGCGTCCTATACCGCATTAAATATGGCCGGACGCGTAGCCGGAAGCGCCCGATCAAACGCCAGAATATGGCTAATGGGCGGCGGCTTCGCGCTGGGCGTCGGTATTTGGGCGATGCATTTTGTCGGGATGCTGGCGATGGATCACGCGATGAACATGCGCTTCGATCCGTTCCTCACCGGCCTCTCCATGCTGATCGCGATCGGCTCCTCCCTGTTTGCGCTATGGCTGGTCAGCGCTGAAAAACTGCGCCTGCGCCGTTTACTGCCGGGCGCGCTGGTGATGGGACTGGGCATCAGCGCAATGCATTATACCGGGATGGCGGCGCTGCAATTTGCTTCCATTATCGTCTGGAATAGCGCGTGGGTTGCCCTCTCTATCATTATCGCGCTACTGGCGTCCTGCGGCGCGCTGTGGCTCACGTTCCGCCTGCGTCATGAGGGAACAGATGTCGCCCTGAGGCGAGCAGGCGCTGCGGTATTAATGGGGATAGCTATCGCCGGCATGCATTACGCCGGCATGAAGGCCGCACACTTTCCCCAAAACTGGCCGATGGAGCATCGTGGCGTCGATAGCAACTGGCTGGCTGTTCTTGTCAGCGTGGTCGCGCTGACTATCCTGGGCATTACTCTGCTGGTTTCTTTATTTGACGCCCGGCTTCAGGCCCGCACCGCACTACTTGCCTCTTCGCTGGCGCAGGCGAACCAGGAACTGGCGCAGTTGGCGCTGCATGATACGCTCACCCGTTTACCAAACCGGGTACTTCTTGAGGATCGTCTGGAACAGGCCATCAGCAAAGCGAATCGGGAAAACACGTCTTTCGCGCTACTGTTTATGGATCTGGATGGCTTTAAAGCCGTTAATGACGCTTATGGTCATGATATTGGCGATAAGCTACTGGTAGCGGTCACGCATCGTCTGAACCAACCGCTGAGCGGGCAGTTTACCCTGGCGCGGATTGGCGGCGACGAATTTGTGCTGCTTGCAGAAGTCAGCGCGCCTGACGAAGCGGCTTCCCTTGCCAGCGCGCTGGTACATTCGATAGATGCGCCCTTTACGATAGATCCGTACGAACTGGTCGTCACCCTTAGCGTGGGAATAGCGCTCTATCCGCTGGACGGAAAAAACGAACGGGAACTGATGTTCAACGCCGATGCCGCAATGTACCACACGAAACATACGGGGCGTAACGGATACCATTTCTTTCAGCCATCAATGAATATGCTGGCGCAAACCCAGCTTCAGCTAATGAATGACCTGTGGCTGGCGCTGGAAAGACAAGAGCTCAGGCTGGTGTACCAGCCTAAATTTCAGGCTCCTGCCGGCCCCATTGTAGGATTTGAGGCCCTGTTGCGCTGGTATCATCCAAAACAAGGCGTACTGAATCCTGACCAGTTTTTACCGCTGGCGGAAAAAACGGGTCTTATCGTCACTATCGGTAGCTGGGTGATAGACGAGGCGTGTCGACAGCTACGCGAGTGGCACTTACAGGGATACGCCTTATGGTCAGTGGCGGTAAATCTTTCCGCCTTACAATTTGAGCAGCCCGGCCTTGTGGACACCATTACGCGGAGCCTGGCCCGACACAGTATCCGTCCCGATTTATTGATTCTGGAAATCACCGAAACCACGGCGATGAACAAGCCAGAGCAAAGCGTCGCTATACTCACCAGATTAACGGAAATGGGGGTTAAGGCCTCTATTGACGACTTTGGCACCGGTTATTCCAGCCTTCTCTATCTGAAACGTCTTCCGGCGTGCGAACTAAAAATTGATCGCGCTTTCGTACATGAACTCAGCGAGGCAAGCGACGGCGCGACCATTGTTGCGGCTATTGTCGCGCTGGCGAAAGCGTTAAATCTGCAAATTGTGGCAGAAGGGGTAGAAAATGAAACGCAGCAACAATTTTTGACCCAGTTAGGATGCCATACACTTCAGGGGTTCCTGCTTGGCAAGCCGCGTACGGCAGAGGAAATTGCTCGCGATATTCGGGACCCTGCCAATATATTCACAAGGTCAATATATAATATCAACTCAAAATAATCTCAGGCTTCTTCCGCCTGTTGTTCATTTGGCATTAATTGCCTCACACTGCCATCCGGGCTTAGCATTTTTAATACATTATCGACTAATGCAGGCGCCTGCTTATAAAGATCATAACTTGTGGGATTCATTAACCAGTTCTTTACTATTCCGCTAAAACTACCATGCAGAATAATTAATATGACATCCAGATCAAGACTGCCTGAGATCAGCTTTTTATCCATACATCGCTGTAATACTTCAAGCAGCGACTGATGATGGAAACCAATCTTCTCCCGAATGGCCTGTTCCGATATCATACCATTATGGAATTCACATTTATGATATAAAATCTGCATTAATGCCTGCTGACGAGGCACTGCCGCAATATATTGTAAGGCTGCAATAAATTTCTCTCGTAGATCCTGTAAAGGATTATCATTCCAGCATCCCGTAAGCCTATCCTGAATAAGTTCGCGTAAAGGTGGTTGCTGTAACCAAACCTCATTAAACAACTGCGTTTTATTCTCAAAGTGCCAGTAGATGGCGCCCCGCGTGACATCAGCGGCATCAGCGATATCATTCAGCGTCGTGTTGGCAACGCCGCGCAAAGCGAACTGCGCAATAGCGGTTTCAATCAAGTGTTGCCGCGTTTTAAGCGCATCCGCCTTCGTTTTCTTCGCCATAATTAAGATATCCTGGACCATAAAAACGATAAATACGCTGATAAAATACTCAGCATAAAAAACAACTTTACCATGTCCTTTTTAGTCAGACGAGAGACAGCTATTTTTATTTCGCACAACACCGCCAAATCAATAATAAAAACAAATAAATTAATAAAACACATTCATATAAAATATATATTTCGAATCATGTTATTCAACATCATGATTTTACTAATCGGGACATTATGAAACGACAGGGAATAGTTCTTTTTTTTGCTTTTATGTGCCGTGAACCCCATCCCAAAATAAGTATTGCTTACATCACAAGCTAATAATTTGTAGGATACCCCACTGCTATTCTATTTTTCGCGCGTTAACGCCTTACCGTTATCCGGTGAATAACGAGCTTTCGGTTTTTTAAGGAACAGTAATGACGAAACATGCCAGGTTTTCACTCCTGCCCTCATTCATCATATTCTCTGCTGCGCTGCTGGCCGGTTGTAATGACCAGGGAGATACCC
This sequence comes from Salmonella sp. JXY0409-18, assembly GCF_020268625.1. Classification (NCBI taxonomy): domain Bacteria; kingdom Pseudomonadati; phylum Pseudomonadota; class Gammaproteobacteria; order Enterobacterales; family Enterobacteriaceae; genus Salmonella; species Salmonella sp. JXY0409-18. The sequence continues at coordinate 465,853 of NZ_CP084216.1, read as the reverse complement.
AGGCTCATGCCGGCGAGCCGCAAGTCACCGTCCATGTGGTCGAAACAGCGCCGCTAGCCGTAACGACCGAACTTCCCGGACGTACGTCCGCATTTCGCATTGCGGAAGTTCGCCCCCAGGTGAGCGGGATCGTGCTTAAAAGAAACTTCACCGAAGGTAGCGATGTAGAGGCCGGGCAGTCGCTTTATCAGATCGATCCTGCCACCTATCAGGCCGATTATGACAGCGCTAAAGGCGAACTTGCTAAAAGCGAAGCGGCTGCGGCTATCGCGCACCTGACGGTCAAACGCTATGTTCCACTGGTCGGCACAAAATATATCAGCCAACAGGAATATGATCAGGCGATTGCCGACGCCCGCCAGGCCGATGCCGCCGTTGTGGCGGCAAAAGCCGCTGTTGAAAGCGCGCGTATTAACCTTGCGTATACCAAAGTCACCTCGCCCATCAGCGGGCGTATAGGAAAATCTAATGTGACTGAAGGCGCGCTGGTGACTAATGGTCAGTCAACTGAACTGGCTACCGTGCAACAACTCGACCCGATTTATGTCGACGTGACGCAATCAAGCAACGACTTTATGCGACTCAAGCAATCCGTCGAACAAGGTAACCTGCATAAAGACAGCGCCAGTAGCACGGTTCAACTGGTAATGGAAAATGGTCAGGTCTACCCGATTAAAGGCACGCTGCAATTTTCCGACGTTACCGTAGATGAAAGCACCGGCTCTATCACGCTCAGGGCAGTTTTCCCTAACCCGCAACACAGTCTGCTTCCCGGTATGTTTGTGCGCGCCCGCATTGATGAAGGCGTCCAGCCCAATGCCATCCTTGTCCCCCAGCAGGGCGTAACCCGCACGCCGCGCGGCGACGCAATGGTGATGGTGGTTAACGATAAAAGCCAGGTTGAAGCCCGCAATGTCGTGGCGGCTCAGGCTATTGGCGATAAATGGCTCATCAGCGAAGGGTTAAAACCGGGCGATAAGGTCATCGTCAGCGGCTTACAAAAAGCGCGACTGGGCGTCCAGGTGAAAGCCACTACCGATGCTCCTGCAGCGAAAACGGCGCAATAAGGTAACCGTACATGGCAAACTTTTTTATTAGACGTCCTATTTTCGCCTGGGTTCTGGCCATTATCCTGATGATGGCTGGCGCACTGGCAATAATGCAACTTCCCGTTGCGCAGTATCCAACCATTGCGCCGCCAGCGGTTTCTATTTCTGCAACCTATCCTGGCGCGGATGCGCAGACGGTACAGGATACGGTTACTCAGGTTATCGAACAAAATATGAACGGTATCGATAACCTGATGTATATGTCCTCTACCAGCGACTCTGCTGGTAGCGTGACCATCACCCTGACCTTCCAGTCCGGAACCGATCCGGATATCGCGCAGGTTCAGGTGCAAAATAAATTGCAGCTCGCCACGCCTTTACTGCCGCAAGAAGTCCAGCAGCAGGGGATTAGCGTTGAAAAGTCCAGCAGCAGCTTTTTGATGGTCGCCGGGTTCGTCTCAGATAATCCGAACACTACCCAGGACGACATCTCTGACTATGTCGCCTCTAACATTAAGGATTCTATCAGCCGTCTGAATGGTGTGGGCGACGTTCAGCTATTTGGCGCACAGTACGCCATGCGTATCTGGCTGGATGCGAATCTGCTAAATAAATACCAGCTCACGCCAGTTGATGTCATCAACCAGTTAAAAGTACAGAACGACCAGATTGCGGCAGGCCAACTGGGCGGCACGCCAGCATTACCGGGCCAGCAGCTTAACGCCTCAATCATCGCCCAAACGCGTCTGAAAGATCCGCAAGAGTTCGGCAAAGTTACGTTGCGTGTCAATACCGACGGTTCTGTCGTCCATCTCAAAGATGTCGCGCGTATTGAGCTTGGCGGTGAAAACTATAACGTTGTAGCGCGCATTAACGGTAAACCGGCCTCCGGTCTCGGTATTAAACTGGCGACCGGCGCTAACGCGCTGGATACCGCAACCGCAATCAAAGCGAAACTGGCAGAACTGCAGCCTTTCTTCCCTCAGGGAATGAAGGTGGTTTATCCTTATGACACAACGCCCTTCGTAAAAATATCTATCCACGAAGTGGTAAAAACGCTGTTTGAAGCGATTATTCTGGTGTTCCTGGTAATGTATCTGTTTTTACAGAATATCCGGGCAACCCTGATTCCTACCATCGCTGTTCCTGTCGTGTTGCTAGGCACTTTTGCGGTACTCGCCGCCTTTGGCTATTCCATCAATACCCTGACGATGTTTGGTATGGTACTAGCGATAGGGCTGTTGGTTGACGATGCGATAGTGGTCGTAGAAAACGTTGAACGTGTAATGATGGAGGATAACCTTTCTCCCCGAGAGGCGACGGAAAAATCCATGTCGCAGATTCAGGGAGCGCTGGTTGGTATCGCGATGGTACTGTCTGCGGTATTTATCCCGATGGCCTTTTTTGGCGGCTCGACCGGGGCAATTTATCGCCAGTTCTCTATTACTATTGTTTCAGCAATGGCGCTATCCGTTCTGGTTGCGTTGATTCTGACGCCAGCGCTGTGCGCTACGCTACTTAAACCCGTATCTGCTGAACATCACGAGAAAAAAAGTGGCTTCTTTGGCTGGTTCAATACCAGGTTTGATCACAGCGTTAACCACTATACTAACAGCGTAAGCGGTATCGTGCGTAATACGGGTCGCTATCTCATTATCTATCTACTTATTGTAGTCGGAATGGCGGTTCTGTTTTTACGCCTCCCAACCTCCTTCCTGCCGGAAGAAGATCAGGGGGTTTTCCTGACTATGATTCAGCTCCCCTCTGGCGCTACGCAAGAACGTACGCAGAAAGTGCTGGATCAAGTCACTCATTACTACCTGAATAATGAAAAAGCGAACGTCGAAAGCGTGTTTACCGTAAACGGCTTTAGCTTTAGCGGTCAGGGACAAAACTCAGGGATGGCATTTGTCAGCCTTAAACCCTGGGAAGAGCGTAACGGTGAAGAAAATAGCGTCGAAGCCGTTATCGCCAGAGCGACACGCGCCTTCAGCCAGATTCGCGACGGGTTGGTGTTCCCCTTCAACATGCCGGCAATTGTCGAGTTAGGTACCGCGACAGGTTTCGACTTTGAGCTGATTGATCAGGGAGGACTCGGTCACGATGCGTTAACAAAAGCGCGTAATCAACTCCTGGGTATGGTCGCGAAGCATCCTGATCTATTAGTGCGCGTACGCCCGAACGGGCTGGAAGACACGCCACAGTTCAAGCTGGATGTCGATCAAGAAAAAGCGCAGGCGCTCGGTGTTTCGCTGTCTGATATCAACGAAACCATCTCCGCGGCGTTGGGCGGCTATTACGTTAACGACTTTATCGATCGCGGACGAGTGAAAAAAGTATACGTTCAGGCTGACGCTCAGTTCCGTATGCTGCCGGGAGATATCAACAATCTTTATGTACGCAGCGCCAATGGCGAGATGGTGCCCTTCTCTACCTTTAGCTCAGCACGGTGGATTTATGGTTCGCCACGCCTGGAACGCTATAACGGGATGCCGTCAATGGAACTGCTCGGTGAAGCAGCGCCCGGACGAAGTACCGGTGAAGCCATGTCGTTAATGGAAAATCTGGCTTCACAGCTGCCAAACGGTATTGGCTATGACTGGACAGGTATGTCGTATCAGGAACGGTTGTCAGGTAACCAGGCGCCGGCGCTGTACGCAATCTCACTCATTGTCGTTTTCCTCTGCCTTGCCGCTCTGTATGAAAGCTGGTCAATTCCGTTCTCGGTAATGCTGGTCGTACCGCTCGGCGTGGTTGGCGCTCTGCTTGCAGCGTCATTGCGCGGTCTGAACAATGACGTTTACTTCCAGGTTGGCTTGTTAACCACTATTGGCCTTTCTGCTAAAAACGCCATCCTGATTGTTGAGTTCGCCAAAGATCTTATGGAGAAAGAAGGACGTGGATTGATTGAAGCGACGCTGGAAGCATCCCGTATGCGTTTACGTCCTATTCTAATGACCTCGCTGGCCTTTATTCTCGGGGTAATGCCGTTAGTTATCAGTCGTGGCGCAGGTAGTGGGGCACAGAACGCAGTAGGCACAGGGGTTATGGGGGGAATGTTAACCGCAACCTTATTAGCTATCTTCTTCGTGCCAGTATTCTTCGTTGTTGTAAAACGCCGATTTAATCGCCATCATGATTAACCGGTAAACAGAGGCGTCTTCGGACGCCTTTTTAAACGGTACGTCTTTATCTCCGCTATTCCCCCCTCTCCGCTTACTTTTTCATTCTCCATAGTTTTTACAATTCACATGAATTGAGATGATTCCTCATGTCGGCCATTTTTTCTGTGGTGGTAAAATAACTCCCGTTTTCGCAGCGGTTAGAGCCAGCATTTACGTTGCTGTACTTCGCGAAACGCTGATTAATGAGGTAACACCATGAAAAGACTAATTCCAGTTGCATTGCTTACCACCTTATTGGCAGGTTGTGCACATGATTCTCCCTGCGTACCGGTTTATGACGATCAAGGGCGGCTGGTTCATACCAATACATGTATGAAAGGTACTACGCAGGATAACTGGGAGACAGCAGGCGCTATTGCTGGCGGCGCTGCGGCGGTAGCAGGGTTGACGATGGGTATCATTGCGCTTTCTAAATGATACATGCAGGCGCGGCAATGCCGCGCTTTCAGTAATAATATAAAGGTCGTAAGGATACTCAGCGACGTAATCTGTTCAGCCTATCCCCCGAAAGTTAACACGATAAAACGCTCTCTTTTCTTACTCGCCCATCCCGATAGTATTTATTCTATTCCTTGTCCGATGCAGACAAAATTGTAGCTTGATAGCATCGTAAGCCGCATTACAAACAGGCTTTATACAGTAAGACTTAGAGCGTGATCATTAGGCGTAATTATTACAGACAGTCTGGATATAAACCGGAGCATACACGTAATACATGAGGATTTTGAGCACTGTCCCAGGGCCAAACTGGCAAATAAAATAGCCTAATGGGCCAGACTCTTAGTCCTCAGCGAATATCTCTATTGCTTATTAGAGGCGTAAGTAAAAGCCGTTTGTACATCTACTTCAGCACGGTTCACATTCGATGGTTCAGGCGGATATATGGCGGGAAATCACGTTTACTAAAACGGTTTTTATCCACTCTACGAAGATGTTTAAAACGTGTCGGCGTCATTACCCGATAACTTTTTCCATAGAAAGATAAATGCAAAAAGGCCCAGTCTTTCGATTGGGCCTTTTGTTTTATTTGATGTCTGGCAGTTCCCTACTCTCGCATGGGGAGACCCCACACTACCATCGGCGCTACGGCGTTTCACTTCTGAGTTCGGCATGGGGTCAGGTGGGACCACCGCGCTACTGCCGCCAGACAAATTCTTTTTCAAATGCCGAACTTTAACCGTATTAAGTGGTGCTGATACCCAGAGTCGAACTGGGGACCTCACCCTTACCAAGGGTGCGCTCTACCAACTGAGCCATATCAGCACACTAAATTTGATGCCTGGCAGTTCCCTACTCTCGCATGGGGAGACCCCACACTACCATCGGCGCTACGGCGTTTCACTTCTGAGTTCGGCATGGGGTCAGGTGGGACCACCGCGCTAGTGCCGCCAGGCAAATTCTGTTATCAGACCGTTTTTACGTTCTGATGTAATCTGAATCAGTGCTGAAAATCATCTCTCATCCGCCAAAACATCTTCGGCGTTGTAAGGTTAAGCCTCACGGTTCATTAGTACCGGTTAGCTCAACGCATCGCTGCGCTTACACACCCGGCCTATCAACGTCGTCGTCTTCAACGTTCCTTCAGGAGACTTAAAGTCTCAGGGAGAACTCATCTCGGGGCAAGTTTCGTGCTTAGATGCTTTCAGCACTTATCTCTTCCGCATTTAGCTACCGGGCAGTGCCATTGGCATGACAACCCGAACACCAGTGATGCGTCCACTCCGGTCCTCTCGTACTAGGAGCAGCCCCCCTCAGTTCTCCAGCGCCCACGGCAGATAGGGACCGAACTGTCTCACGACGTTCTAAACCCAGCTCGCGTACCACTTTAAATGGCGAACAGCCATACCCTTGGGACCTACTTCAGCCCCAGGATGTGATGAGCCGACATCGAGGTGCCAAACACCGCCGTCGATATGAACTCTTGGGCGGTATCAGCCTGTTATCCCCGGAGTACCTTTTATCCGTTGAGCGATGGCCCTTCCATTCAGAACCACCGGATCACTATGACCTGCTTTCGCACCTGCTCGCGCCGTCACGCTCGCAGTCAAGCTGGCTTATGCCATTGCACTAACCTCCTGATGTCCGACCAGGATTAGCCAACCTTCGTGCTCCTCCGTTACTCTTTAGGAGGAGACCGCCCCAGTCAAACTACCCACCAGACACTGTCCGCAACCCGGATCACGGGTCCACGTTAGAACATCAAACATTAAAGGGTGGTATTTCAAGGCCGGCTCCATGCAGACTGGCGTCCACACTTCAAAGCCTCCCACCTATCCTACACATCAAGGCTCAATGTTCAGTGTCAAGCTATAGTAAAGGTTCACGGGGTCTTTCCGTCTTGCCGCGGGTACACTGCATCTTCACAGCGAGTTCAATTTCACTGAGTCTCGGGTGGAGACAGCCTGGCCATCATTACGCCATTCGTGCAGGTCGGAACTTACCCGACAAGGAATTTCGCTACCTTAGGACCGTTATAGTTACGGCCGCCGTTTACCGGGGCTTCGATCAGGAGCTTCGCTTGCGCTGACCCCATCAATTAACCTTCCGGCACCGGGCAGGCGTCACACCGTATACGTCCACTTTCGTGTTTGCACAGTGCTGTGTTTTTAATAAACAGTTGCAGCCAGCTGGTATCTTCGACTGACTTCAGCTCCATGAGTAAATCACTTCACCTACGTGTCAGCGTGCCTTCTCCCGAAGTTACGGCACCATTTTGCCTAGTTCCTTCACCCGAGTTCTCTCAAGCGCCTTGGTATTCTCTACCTGACCACCTGTGTCGGTTTGGGGTACGATTTGATGTTACCTGATGCTTAGAGGCTTTTCCTGGAAGCAGGGCATTTGTTGCTTCAGCACCGTAGTGCCTCGTCATCACGCCTCAGTGTTAAAGTGAACCGGATTTACCTGGAACACACACCTACACGCTTAAACCGGGACAACCGTCGCCCGGCCAACATAGCCTTCTCCGTCCCCCCTTCGCAGTAACACCAAGTACGGGAATATTAACCCGTTTCCCATCGACTACGCCTTTCGGCCTCGCCTTAGGGGTCGACTCACCCTGCCCCGATTAACGTTGGACAGGAACCCTTGGTCTTCCGGCGAGCGGGCTTTTCACCCGCTTTATCGTTACTTATGTCAGCATTCGCACTTCTGATACCTCCAGCAACCCTCACAGGCCACCTTCGCAGGCTTACAGAACGCTCCCCTACCCAACAACGCATCAGCGTCGCTGCCGCAGCTTCGGTGCATGGTTTAGCCCCGTTACATCTTCCGCGCAGGCCGACTCGACCAGTGAGCTATTACGCTTTCTTTAAATGATGGCTGCTTCTAAGCCAACATCCTGGCTGTCTGGGCCTTCCCACATCGTTTCCCACTTAACCATGACTTTGGGACCTTAGCTGGCGGTCTGGGTTGTTTCCCTCTTCACGACGGACGTTAGCACCCGCCGTGTGTCTCCCGTGATAACATTCTCCGGTATTCGCAGTTTGCATCGGGTTGGTAAGCCGGGATGGCCCCCTAGCCGAAACAGTGCTCTACCCCCGGAGATGAATTCACGAGGCGCTACCTAAATAGCTTTCGGGGAGAACCAGCTATCTCCCGGTTTGATTGGCCTTTCACCCCCAGCCACAGGTCATCCGCTAATTTTTCAACATTAGTCGGTTCGGTCCTCCAGTTAGTGTTACCCAACCTTCAACCTGCCCATGGCTAGATCACCGGGTTTCGGGTCTATACCCTGCAACTTAACGCCCAATTAAGACTCGGTTTCCCTCCGGCTCCCCTATTCGGTTAACCTTGCTACAGAATATAAGTCGCTGACCCATTATACAAAAGGTACGCAGTCACACCCCAAAGGGTGCTCCCACTGCTTGTACGTACACGGTTTCAGGTTCTTTTTCACTCCCCTCGCCGGGGTTCTTTTCGCCTTTCCCTCACGGTACTGGTTCACTATCGGTCAGTCAGGAGTATTTAGCCTTGGAGGATGGTCCCCCCATATTCAGACAGGATACCACGTGTCCCGCCCTACTCATCGAGCTCACAGCACATGCGCTTTTGTGTACGGGGCTGTCACCCTGTATCGCGCGCCTTTCCAGACGCTTCCACTAACACACATGCTGATTCAGGCTCTGGGCTCCTCCCCGTTCGCTCGCCGCTACTGGGGGAATCTCGGTTGATTTCTTTTCCTCGGGGTACTTAGATGTTTCAGTTCCCCCGGTTCGCCTCATTAACCTATGGATTCAGTTAATGATAGTGTGACGAGTCACACTGGGTTTCCCCATTCGGAAATCGCCGGTTATAACGGTTCATATCACCTTACCGGCGCTTATCGCAGATTAGCACGTCCTTCATCGCCTCTGACTGCCAGGGCATCCACCGTGTACGCTTAGTCGCTTAACCTCACAACCCGAAGATGTTTCTTGCGATTCATCATCGTGTTGCGAAAATTTGAGAGACTCACGAACAACTTTCGTTGTTCTGTGTTTCAATTTTCAGCTTGATCCAGATTTTTAAAGAGCAAATATCTCAAACATGACTCGTAAGTCAGTTTTGAGATATTAAGGCAGGTGACTTTCACTCACAAACCAGCAAGTGGCGTCCCCTAGGGGATTCGAACCCCTGTTACCGCCGTGAAAGGGCGGTGTCCTGGGCCTCTAGACGAAGGGGACGTATCAGTCTGCTTCGCAAGACGCCTTGCTATTCACTTTTCATCAGACAATCTGTGTGAGCACTGCAAAGTACGCTTCTTTAAGGTAAGGAGGTGATCCAACCGCAGGTTCCCCTACGGTTACCTTGTTACGACTTCACCCCAGTCATGAATCACAAAGTGGTAAGCGCCCTCCCGAAGGTTAAGCTACCTACTTCTTTTGCAACCCACTCCCATGGTGTGACGGGCGGTGTGTACAAGGCCCGGGAACGTATTCACCGTGGCATTCTGATCCACGATTACTAGCGATTCCGACTTCATGGAGTCGAGTTGCAGACTCCAATCCGGACTACGACGCACTTTATGAGGTCCGCTTGCTCTCGCGAGGTCGCTTCTCTTTGTATGCGCCATTGTAGCACGTGTGTAGCCCTGGTCGTAAGGGCCATGATGACTTGACGTCATCCCCACCTTCCTCCAGTTTATCACTGGCAGTCTCCTTTGAGTTCCCGGCCGGACCGCTGGCAACAAAGGATAAGGGTTGCGCTCGTTGCGGGACTTAACCCAACATTTCACAACACGAGCTGACGACAGCCATGCAGCACCTGTCTCACGGTTCCCGAAGGCACATTCTCATCTCTGAAAACTTCCGTGGATGTCAAGACCAGGTAAGGTTCTTCGCGTTGCATCGAATTAAACCACATGCTCCACCGCTTGTGCGGGCCCCCGTCAATTCATTTGAGTTTTAACCTTGCGGCCGTACTCCCCAGGCGGTCTACTTAACGCGTTAGCTCCGGAAGCCACGCCTCAAGGGCACAACCTCCAAGTAGACATCGTTTACGGCGTGGACTACCAGGGTATCTAATCCTGTTTGCTCCCCACGCTTTCGCACCTGAGCGTCAGTCTTTGTCCAGGGGGCCGCCTTCGCCACCGGTATTCCTCCAGATCTCTACGCATTTCACCGCTACACCTGGAATTCTACCCCCCTCTACAAGACTCAAGCCTGCCAGTTTCGAATGCAGTTCCCAGGTTGAGCCCGGGGATTTCACATCCGACTTGACAGACCGCCTGCGTGCGCTTTACGCCCAGTAATTCCGATTAACGCTTGCACCCTCCGTATTACCGCGGCTGCTGGCACGGAGTTAGCCGGTGCTTCTTCTGCGGGTAACGTCAATTGCTGCGGTTATTAACCACAACACCTTCCTCCCCGCTGAAAGTACTTTACAACCCGAAGGCCTTCTTCATACACGCGGCATGGCTGCATCAGGCTTGCGCCCATTGTGCAATATTCCCCACTGCTGCCTCCCGTAGGAGTCTGGACCGTGTCTCAGTTCCAGTGTGGCTGGTCATCCTCTCAGACCAGCTAGGGATCGTCGCCTTGGTGAGCCGTTACCTCACCAACAAGCTAATCCCATCTGGGCACATCTGATGGCAAGAGGCCCGAAGGTCCCCCTCTTTGGTCTTGCGACGTTATGCGGTATTAGCCACCGTTTCCAGTAGTTATCCCCCTCCATCAGGCAGTTTCCCAGACATTACTCACCCGTCCGCCACTCGTCAGCAAAGCAGCAAGCTGCTTCCTGTTACCGTTCGACTTGCATGTGTTAGGCCTGCCGCCAGCGTTCAATCTGAGCCATGATCAAACTCTTCAATTTAAAAGTTTGATGCTCAAAGAATTAAACTTCGTAATGAATTACGTGTTCACTCTTGAGACTTGGTATTCATTTTTCGTCTTGCGACGTCAAGAATCCGTATCTTCGAGTGCCCACACAGATTGTCTGATAAATTGTTAAAGAGCAGGTGCGACGCGGCTTTCAGCTCACCGTCGCGAGGTGGCGTATATTACGCTTTCCTCTTTCAGAGTCAACCCTGAATTTCAGGATTTTTCTCTTCAACCGACCGGCTGTTTGTGTGAAGTGATTCACATCCGCCGTGTCGATGGAGGCGCATTATAGGGATCCCATTTTTTTGCACAAGCGTTTTTTGGATCTTTTTTTCTGTTTGTTGATTTTTCATCCCTTTCGCTCCATTCCTGCGCAAAGTGGCGATTTTTTGATGCTATCTCCCCTTGCACAACGCCGTTAAAGCAACCAAAGTCTTCATGACTATTCATTTATGATGAGGTAGACATGTCTGACACATTACGTCCTTATAAGGATCTTTTTCCTGAAATCGGTCAGCGCGTGATGATCGATACCAGCAGCGTGGTTATTGGCGATGTCCGTCTGGCAGATGATGTCGGGATCTGGCCGCTTGTGGTGATTCGCGGCGATGTGAATTACGTTGCGATAGGGGCTCGTACGAACATTCAGGATGGCAGCGTTCTTCACGTAACCCACAAGTCTCCATCCAATCCACACGGCAACCCATTAATCATTGGCGAAGATGTTACCGTTGGCCATAAAGTTATGCTGCACGGCTGTACCATCGGTAACCGCGTACTGGTCGGTATGGGCTCCATTGTGCTGGATGGCGCGATAATAGAAGATGACGTAATGATTGGCGCGGGAAGCCTGGTGCCGCAGCACAAACGGCTGGAAAGCGGCTATTTATATCTTGGCAGTCCGGTAAAACAGATCCGCCCCCTAAGCGATGCTGAGAGATCGGGCCTGCAGTACTCCGCCAATAACTATGTAAAATGGAAAGACGACTATCTTTCTCAGGATAACCATATCCAACCGTGATCGTCTTCCTGCTGGGCCAGGATTAATGCTTCAGCCTCTTCTTCCAGGTCCCAGCGATACTCACGAAAAATGGCCAGCCATTGCTCCGCTGTTTCTCCACCAAAGCGATACGCCAGTACATCTTTTTTTATTGCACACGTGAGTTGCATCCCATTGACCATGGCGGGAAAGATGACAGCGCTGGCGGCAGTATCCCATTCTTCGCGGTCAGGAAATTGTATGGCCTGGTTCACGCTAATAATTCCTGCTGTAGCAGCTCAATCACTGGCTCGACCTGCGGTAATACACCGTGCCAAAGCAAAACGGCATGTGCAGCCTGCCCCACCAGCATTCCCAGCCCATCTGCGTATCGTTTTGCGCCCTGTTGTACACACCAGGAGAGAAATGGCGTATTCCCTTTTTGATAGAACATGTCATAGCAACAGAGGGAAGGGTGAATAAGTGACGCCGGAATCGCCGGGATTTCGCCCCGTATGCCGCTGGAGGTCGCATTAATAATCAGGTCAAACTCACAACCATGCAGCTTGTCCATATCCGTGGCATGAACGCTGCCGGTATGAGCAAAGATTTTCGCCAACGCTTCGGCACGTGAAGCTGTACGGTTAGTGATAGTGACCGCGCAATCCAAAGAAAGCAGAGGTAACAGCACGCCCCGGGATGCGCCGCCCGCGCCAATCAGCAAAATACGCCATCCTGGGCGGATAAAATTTAACCGTTTGAGATCGCTTAATAAACCGATACCGTCAGTATTGTCGCCAAGCAAACGACCATCTTCCAGCCGCTTTAATGTATTGACTGCTCCCGCCAGCGATGCTCGTTCCGTTAACTCATCCGATCGCGCAAACGCCTCCTCTTTAAAAGGTACTGTGATGTTTGCGCCTTTTCCCCCTGCCGCGAAAAAGGCATCAAGCGTATTAATGAAATTATTAATAGGGGCCAGCACGCGACCATAGGGGTGAACAATATCTAGCTGCTGAGCAAACTGCTGATGAATAAATGGCGATTTGCTGTGAGCAATCGGATTTCCAAAAACAGCATAGGTTTCCATCATATTACCCCTGTCGAAACAGTTCGCCCGTCAGAGCATCGCGAATTTCTGAAGGATTTAAACGCCCACCCGTTGCGCCTTCAACCACCGGAAAATCATCGCCAAATTGCGCACGTACCTCTTCAACGGTACGACATGGCGGTAATCCGCTCAGATTGGCGCTGGTGGAAACCAGCGGTTTGCCATACGCATTGCATAGCGCGACCACCAGCGGGTGGTTGGTAACACGAACGGCCAGGGAATCAAAACGTCCCGTGAGCCAACGCGGCGTTGTCGCGGGCGCAGGAAAAACAAACGTTACCGGCCCGGGCCAGCAATCAAATACCGCTTTACGCTGTGCGGCGGTAAGTATGCTGTCATCAATATAAGGTTTTAACTGCTCAAAGCTGGCGGCAATCAAAATGAGTCCCTTATCGACGGGCCGTTGTTTTAACGCCAGCAGGCGCGTAACGGCTGTTTCACTATCGGGATCGCAGCCGACGCCGAAAACGGCTTCTGTTGGATAAGCGATGACATTTTCTTTATTCAGGAGATCTACCGCTGCGACGATAGATCCTGTTGGCAGGTTATTATTCACTTGTTTATTCCACCGGAACCGGCTTTCCACATTGTTTACTGGCGCAAAAGCGCTTCACGCCCTGCGCGGTTTTCTTTTCGATGAGTAGCGGATAATGGCACTCGGGGCATTCCCCCGCAACCGGTGTGAAGTTAATGACGAACTGACATTCCGGGTAGCGATCGCAGGAATGAAAGATTTTACCGTAACGAGAACGGCGCTGGACCAAATGTCCTTGCTGGCAGGCTGGACAGGCAATCGCCGTTTCATCCGGTTTATCAATAACCACTGTATGTTCACATTGCGGATACTGACTGCATCCGATGAACATGCCAAAGCGCCCCTGACGCAGCACCAGCACGGCGCCACACTCAGGGCACGGTTGCCCCTCCAGAATTTTAACGATATGTCCGTCCGCCTGACTTTTCAGCGGACGAACGTAATCGCATTCTGGATAGCGAGAACAGCCGAGAAACGGACCATGTTTCCCGGAACGAATGACCAGTTCGGCCCCGCACTGCGGGCAGGGCTCATTTTTACGCACCGAAAACAGTGCTGATTTAGCCATATTCACTCATGCAGCATTAACACCTATCAATGCAGCATACCTTCATTTACCTCAAAGAGTAATTCTTCCATTTGCTGATAGGCGTTTTCACAGCCCGGAATGTTGAATAACACCATCAAAATAACCCATTTCAAGTCTTCCAGGTCAAACTCTGCGGTATCCAGCGCCAGCACACGCTCAATCACCATTTCTCGTGTTTCGAGGTTTAGCACCTGAATCTGCTCAAGGAATAACAGGAACCCCCGGCAACTGGCATCAAGCCTTTCACACTCTTCAACCGTATAAATGCGCATTGAAAGAGGGTCGGAAGCAAGTTGCATGGGTTCCGCGAGGCCATCTTGATAGTCAGCGAGTTTTTCCAGCCACAGCAGCGCATTGTAGATGTCTTCGCGATCAAACCCAGCGTCGGTGAGATCACGCTCCAGTCTGTCCTGATCCACGCGCAGCTCGGCTTCGTTATGGATGTATGTTTCAAACAAATACATTAGTACGTCGAACATGGCTTGCCCTCCTTAATCGGACATAGCCGCCGGGTACAGCTGCGATCCATCCTGCTAACTCCAGTTCGAGTAGCTGAGCCACTACCGCTGGCACAGGTTGGCCGGCACGTTCAGCGACGACGTCAACAGGTGTTACCTCATCTCCTACGTTAGCCAGGAGCTCAGGAAATGGCAATGCCGCCTCATCCTGATTTAGTGAATAAAGTGAATTTTCCGCCGTAGTTGGCAACCAGTGTAAGCCGTATTGCAAATTTTCCAGAATATCCTCCGGCGTCGTCACAAGCGTGGCCCCTTGTTTAATTAACCAGTGCGTGCCTTCGCTTCCCGGACTACCGATAGGGCCTGGTAATGCAAAAACGTCCCGCCCCTGTTCAAGCGCGCAGCGCGCCGTCACCAACGAACCGCTGCGCAACGCCGCCTCAATCACCAGCACGCCTTTGCTCAGTCCGCTGATGATACGGTTTCTACGAGGAAAATTTTGCGGTAGCGGAGGCGTTGAAAGCGGAAATTCTGAGACCACTGCGCCGCCGGTGGCAATCAAGTTTTCAGCCAGCACGGCATGTCGGCGAGGATAAATCTTTGCCAAACCATTCCCTAACACCGCTACACTTTTTCCCCCCATACTCACCGCGGCGTTGTGTGCTACGCCATCAATTCCCCGGGCAAGGCCGCTGGTGATCGTCAAACCGCTTTTCGCAAGGCTTTCGCAAAGCAGACGTCCCCAGCGTTCTCCATACCAGGAGTGGCTCCGGCTTCCTACGACGGCAAGCTGGCAGGTATGCAGACAGGCAGGATCGCCGTCAATAAAAATAGCGCCGGGATAATCGTCAATAGCACGCAGTTGGGGAGGATAAATCTCACTATCCGCACACAGAAAATGGTGCTGCGGTAGTTCAAGCCAGCGTAATGTCTCATCAAGCACACCTGCTGGAAGCTGTAAAAAACGTTCAGCTTGCCGCGCGGTAAGACCAGCCTCCTGAAGGTGCGTGCGATTTATCTGAGGCTGGCGAATAAGCGAATTCGCCATGTTCAACATCGCCTCGCCATAAAGGTCGCCGACGTACATTAAACGTAACCAAATTTCGGTACGGGCCATCCTTTCCCTCCCCTGCCACAAGCAGTCTGAACAATCTTTGCGATTGGTCACTGATGCTGTCAATCAGGTGGGGATTTGTCTAGAATAGAGGTAATAATCTTTTCAACTCCTGAACACAACTCTGGATAATTATGTCAGTTTTGCAAGTGTTACATATTCCGGACGAGCGCCTTCGCAAAGTCGCAAAGCCGGTTGAAGAAGTGAATGCAGAAATTCAGCGTATCGTCGATGATATGTTCGAAACGATGTACGCCGAAGAAGGTATCGGTCTGGCTGCAACGCAGGTCGATATCCACCAGCGAATCATCGTGATTGACGTTTCGGAAAACCGCGACGAGCGCCTGGTACTCATTAACCCGGAATTGCTGGAGAAAAGTGGCGAAACGGGTATAGAAGAAGGCTGTCTGTCGATTCCGGAACAGCGCGCTTTAGTGCCGCGCGCCGAGAAAGTGAAAATCCGCGCGCTGGATCGCGACGGCAACCCGTTTGAGCTTGAAGCGGATGGTTTACTGGCAATCTGCATTCAGCATGAGATGGATCACCTGGTCGGTAAACTGTTTATCGATTATTTGTCGCCGCTGAAGCAACAACGTATTCGTCAGAAAGTAGAAAAACTCGACCGCCTGAACGCCCGGGCTTAAAGGACAAGAACCAACGTGTCAGATTCACTACGTATTATTTTTGCGGGTACACCTGACTTTGCAGCGCGTCATCTCGACGCGCTGTTAACTTCTGGACATAACGTTGTCGGCGTATTTACCCAACCCGATCGTCCAGCAGGTCGCGGCAAAAAGTTGATGCCCAGCCCGGTAAAAGTGCTGGCGGAAGAAAAAGGCCTGCCCGTTTTCCAGCCCGTGTCGCTTCGTCCTCAGGAAAACCAGCATCTGGTTGCTGACTTACATGCTGACGTCATGGTTGTCGTAGCATATGGTCTGATTCTCCCAAAGGCAGTGCTGGATATGCCCCGTCTCGGATGTATCAACGTTCACGGTTCGCTGCTTCCACGCTGGCGTGGCGCGGCGCCTATTCAGCGCTCACTCTGGGCAGGCGATGCGGAAACCGGCGTCACAATTATGCAGATGGATGTAGGGCTGGATACCGGCGACATGCTGTATAAACTTGCGTGCCCGATTACCGCAGAAGATACCAGTGGCTCACTGTATAATAAGTTGGCTGAACTTGGCCCGCAGGGGTTAATTACCACACTAAAACAACTGGCGGACGGCACAGCGACGCCTGAAGCGCAGAATGAAGCGCTGGTCACTCATGCGGAAAAGCTCAGTAAAGAAGAAGCGCGTATTGACTGGTCTCTCTCCGCAGCACAGCTGGAGCGTTGCATTCGCGCCTTTAATCCGTGGCCAATGAGCTGGCTGGAAATCGACGGTCAGCCGGTAAAAGTCTGGCAGGCGTCCGTCATTGAGGACGCCACGCAGTCGCTGCCGGGAACTATTCTGGCCGCGACGAAACAGGGCATTCAGGTTGCAACAGGCAAGGGGATATTAAATTTGCTTTCGCTTCAGCCTGCCGGCAAAAAAGCGATGAGCGCCCAGGATCTGTTAAATTCACGCCGGGAATGGTTTATTCCTGGTAACCGTCTTGCCTGACGGTCACGCCTTTATAAGCCCGGTGTTACCGGGCATTTTTATTTTATACATATGAAAAAACAAAACAATTTACGTAGTCTGGCAGCACAGGCCGTTGAACAGGTCGTCGAGCAGGGACAATCATTAAGTAATGTGCTCCCGCCGCTGCAACAAAAAGTCGCCGATAAAGACAAAGCGCTACTTCAGGAGCTGTGCTTTGGCGTCCTGCGCACCCTTTCACAGCTGGAATGGCTGATCAATAAGCTGATGTCTCGTCCAATGACCGGCAAGCAGCGTACTGTGCATTACTTAATTATGGTCGGCTTTTATCAGTTGCTGTACACCCGCGTCCCTCCCCATGCGGCGCTGGCTGAAACCGTTGAAGGCGCGGTCGCCATCAAACGTCCGCAGTTGAAAGGGTTAATTAACGGCGTCCTGCGCCAGTTCCAGCGCCAGCAGGAAACGTTGCTTAATGAGTTTGCGACCAGCGATGCGCGCTTTTTACATCCAGGTTGGCTGGTAAAGCGTTTGCAAAATGCTTACCCCACACAGTGGCAACGCATTATTGATGCGAATAACCAGCGTCCGCCTATGTGGCTACGTGTAAATCGTACACACCATACCCGCGACGGTTGGCTTGGCTTACTTGAAGACGCAGGCATGAAGGGATATCCGCATCCCGATTATCCCGACGCTGTACGTCTGGAAACGCCAGCTCCGGTACATGCTTTACCCGGTTTTGCTGAGGGTTGGGTAACTGTCCAGGATGCCTCTGCGCAGGGATGTGCGGTTTTTCTCGCTCCTCAGAACGGTGAGCACATTTTAGACTTGTGCGCCGCGCCCGGCGGTAAAACCTCGCATATTCTCGAAGTGGCCCCCGAAGCAGACGTGTTGGCGGTTGATATTGATGAACAACGGCTCTCCCGCGTTTACGACAACCTAAAGCGTCTTGGGATGAAAGCGACAGTTAAACAAGGGGATGGTCGTTATCCCGCCCAATGGTGCGGCGAGCAGCAGTTTGACCGTATTCTGCTGGATGCGCCCTGCTCCGCAACCGGCGTCATTCGCCGTCATCCAGATATCAAATGGCTGCGTCGCGATCGCGATATCGCGGAACTGGCGCAATTACAGGCGGAAATCCTTGATGCCGTCTGGCCGCGCCTGAAGCCCGGCGGGACGCTGGTTTACGCCACCTGTTCCGTACTGCCGGAAGAAAACCGCGATCAGATCAAAACCTTTTTGCAACGCACTCCCGATGCCGCACTCAGCGAAACGGGAACACCTGATCAGCCAGGACAGCAAAATCTGCCGGGCGGCGAAGAAGGTGATGGGTTCTTTTACGCTAAGCTAATCAAGAAGTGATGAGATAACGGGCCACGACTGATGAAAATTATCATACTGGGCGCAGGGCAAGTTGGCGGAACACTGGCGGAAAACCTGGTCGGCGAAAACAACGACATCACGGTGGTTGATACCAACGGCGAACGGTTACGCAGTTTGCAAGATAAGTTCGATCTACGCGTAGTTCAGGGGCATGGTTCGCATCCCCGCGTGTTGCGCGAAGCGGGCGCTGACGATGCGGATATGCTGGTCGCTGTCACCAGTTCAGATGAAACTAATATGGTTGCCTGTCAGGTAGCCTATTCACTCTTCAACACTCCAAACCGTATCGCCCGCATTCGCTCCCCGGACTATGTTCGCGATGCGGATAAACTCTTTCATTCTGAAGCGGTTCCGATTGATCATCTGATAGCGCCGGAGCAGTTGGTTATCGATAATATTTATCGTCTGATCGAGTATCCAGGAGCATTACAGGTTGTAAACTTTGCCGAAGGGAAAGTCAGTCTGGCAGTAGTAAAAGCCTACTATGGCGGTCCACTAATAGGTAACGCGCTCTCGACAATGCGAGAGCATATGCCGCATATCGATACCCGCGTTGCCGCAATTTTCCGCCATGACAGACCAATCCGTCCTCAGGGCTCGACTATCGTGGAAGCAGGGGATGAAGTCTTCTTTATTGCGGCTTCACAGCATATCCGTGCAGTAATGAGCGAATTACAGCGTCTGGAAAAACCCTACAAGCGCATCATGCTGGTGGGCGGCGGCAATATCGGCGCCGGGCTGGCAAGGCGTCTGGAAAAAGACTATAGCGTTAAATTGATCGAACGCGATCAACAACGCGCCGCAGAACTGGCTGAGAAACTGCAAAACACGATCGTCTTTTTTGGCGACGCTTCCGATCAGGAATTGCTGGCGGAGGAGCATATTGATCAGGTCGATCTCTTTATCGCGGTCACTAACGATGATGAAGCCAATATCATGTCCGCGATGTTGGCTAAGCGGATGGGTGCCAAAAAAGTGATGGTGCTGATTCAGCGTCGAGCTTATGTCGATCTTGTGCAGGGTAGCGTTATAGATATTGCGATTTCTCCGCAGCAGGCCACCATCTCTGCATTACTGAGCCATGTGCGTAAAGCAGATATCGTCGGCGTTTCCTCACTACGTCGCGGGGTTGCCGAAGCCATCGAAGCCGTCGCGCACGGCGATGAAAGCACTTCCCGCGTGGTTGGCCGCGTCATTGACGAAATTAAACTGCCGCCAGGCACCATTATTGGCGCGGTCGTTCGCGGTAATGATGTCATGATTGCTAATGACAATTTGCGCATTGAACAAGGCGATCACGTCATTATGTTTTTGACCGATAAAAAGTTTATTACCGACGTCGAACGTCTGTTCCAGCCAAGTCCTTTCTTCCTCTAATTTTAGGGGCGCTCATTCAGCGCCCTTTTTAATTCCCTTTATTTATCAAGGTTTAATTTATTTCGCTAAACAGAAGCCGTAAATGGAAAATGCCTTAGCATTTGTTAAACTTATAACGTCAGCTGCATAGGGAGAATAAAAATGAGTTTTATTAAAGAATTTCGCGAATTCGCGATGCGCGGGAATGTTGTGGATTTGGCAGTGGGTGTCATTATTGGCGCGGCATTCGGTAAGATTGTTTCTTCACTGGTTGCCGATATCATTATGCCGCCGTTGGGATTGTTAATCGGCGGGATCGACTTTAAACAATTTGCTTTTACGTTACGCGAAGCGCAGGGAGATATTCCGGCGGTCGTCATGCATTACGGCGTGTTTATCCAGAACGTATTTGATTTTGTGATTGTGGCCTTTGCTATCTTTGTTGCCATTAAGCTTATCAACAGACTCAACCGTAAAAAAGCAGAAGAGCCGGCAGCTCCGCCAGCGCCTTCTAAAGAGGAAGTGTTATTGGGCGAAATCCGCGATCTGCTGAAAGAACAAAATAACCGTTCTTAATAAGCAGAAGGCCAGTGGTAAAAAAGTCACTTACTTTCTTGCCACTGGCCTCCCAGTTCCCTCGATTACCGTGTTTACCTTTACGCAGATAACTTCCTTTGCCTTTCTTATTTTTTTCAACGCGTTGCCTGAACAGTGGATCATGCAGTAATGCCTCAATGGCATTGTCCTTTATCTGCCCTTTCTTATGTTGATAACGACTCATAATGTCTCCCGATTGTATAAATTAACGGCGCGAGTGTAGCCCCGCCGGTTCAATAAATCAACATCCTGATTTCGCTCCACTGGCCCCCTGCTCCAGGGCTTCCAGAATGGAACAATAGACGCTACTGTGGGCCGTTCCGCAACAAGCATCATTAAGCCTTTGTAACGAACGCTGCATCGTTTGCAGTTCCGCAATCCTGGCTTCAACCTCCTGCAATCGCTCTTGCACAATACTTTTTGACTCCTGACAGGTATGGTGCTCAGGATCAATTCGGATCGATAAAAGTTCGCGGATCGAGTCGAGCGTGAAACCCAACTGTCGCGCATAACGAATAAATTTGAGACGCTGCAGATCGTTTTCGGTATACAGACGAAACCCGCCTTCAGTACGTACCTCATGATCCATCATCTGCTGTTTTTCATAGTAGCGAATGGTATCAGGCGTTACGTCTGCCAGCTTTGCCAGCTCACCAATGCGATACATACAAGCTCCGTTAATTATCGTTGATTTTATGCAGCAGTTTTTCTGCATACTCACCGTGTAAAAAGTCGGTACTCAACCCAGCCTGCCGAAGTTTTAGTTCAAGCAGCGAGAGCTGGCGACTAACCTGATGGTATCGAGGGTCATCTTCCCGGATACTGTTGAGGATATCAAGTAACTGAATAGCGTCTCTGCGCTGCTCCAGTTCAGGGGGAAGACAGCCCGCATTCTTGAGTAAGCGATAACCCGCACGAAGTTCCGCCGGCACATGAGAATCATCATCCAGAATAAGCGGCTCGCCGCGGCCAGGCAGATTATCAAACTCGCCTTTACGCTGTGCCTCGATAATATGACGCTCTGCCCACTGGTCAAGTAACCACATACGTCGCTCCAGGGATTGAACGAAAAGAATACAATTATTGTAGATACATGGGGTTCAGGAGGGTATAAAAAAACCCGCCGAAGCGGGTTTTTTTACGTTACTACAGATTACTCTGCAGCAGCTTCTGTTTTCTCTGAACGATCAACCAGCTCGATGTATGCCATCGGCGCGTTGTCGCCTGCACGGAAGCCACACTTCAGAATGCGAGTGTAACCACCGGCGCGGCTCGCGAAACGCGGGCCCAGCTCGTTAAACAGTTTTGCCACGATCTCGTTATCACGAGTACGGGCGAATGCCAGACGACGATTAGCAACGCTATCAGTCTTGGCAAGAGTAATCAGCGGCTCAACTACGCGACGCAGCTCTTTCGCTTTAGGCAGGGTCGTCTTGATGATTTCATGACGAACCAGTGAACCTGCCATGTTGCGGAACATAGCCTGGCGATGGCTGCTGTTGCGGTTCAGTTGACGACCACTCTTACGATGGCGCATGACCTTATCCTTCTCAGTAAAACCTTAACCTGTGATCCGGTTACTCGTCAGCGATGCTTGCCGGTGGCCAGTTTTCCAGGCGCATACCCAGAGACAGTCCACGGGAAGCCAGCACGTCTTTAATCTCGGTAAGAGATTTTTTACCCAGGTTAGGCGTCTTAAGAAGCTCAACCTCGGTACGCTGTACCAGATCACCGATATAGTGGATAGCTTCTGCCTTGAGGCAGTTAGCAGAGCGGACAGTCAATTCCAGATCGTCAACAGGGCGCAGCAGGATCGGATCGAATTCTGGTTTCTCTTCTTTCACTTCCGGTTGACGTACATCACGTAAATCAACGAAAGCTTCCAGTTGTTCAGCCAGGATGGTTGCCGCACGACGAATCGCCTCTTCAGGATCGATTGTGCCGTTGGTTTCCATTTCGATGACCAGCTTGTCCAGGTCGGTACGCTGTTCTACACGCGCTGCTTCAACATTGTAGGCAATACGCTCTACAGGGCTGTAGCAGGCGTCGACCAGCAGACGGCCGATTGGGCGCTCATCTTCTTCCGAATGAATTCGGGTAGAAGCCGGCACATAACCACGACCGCGCTGAACTTTGATACGCATACTAATAGACGCGTTTTCATCGGTCAGGTGGCAGATCACGTGCTGCGGCTTGACGATTTCGACATCCCCATCATGGGTGATATCGGCTGCAGTCACAGGGCCAATGCCAGATTTATTCAAGGTAAGAATAACTTCATCTTTACCCTGAACTCTCACCGCCAGCCCTTTCAGGTTGAGCAGGATTTCCAGGATGTCTTCCTGAACGCCTTCTTTGGTGCTGTACTCATGTAGTACACCATCAATCTCAACCTCGGTCACCGCGCAACCCGGCATCGATGAGAGCAGAATACGGCGCAGTGCGTTACCCAGAGTATGGCCGAAGCCACGCTCTAAAGGCTCAAGGGTCACCTTGGCGTGCGTCGAACTCACTTGCTCGATATCTACCAGGCGCGGTTTTAGAAACTCTGTCACAGAACCCTGCATTGTGTCCTCTCTTTGGTACTAAGCTTTACTTGGAGTAAAGCTCGACGATCAGGTGTTCGTTAATGTCCGCAGACAGATCAGAACGCTCAGGCTTACGCTTGTACGTACCTTCCATCTTGCCAGCATCAACTTCCAGCCAGGTTGGCTTTTCACGCTGCTCAGCCAGCTCCAGAGCGGCTTTCACGCGAGACTGCTTCTTCGCTTTCTCACGAATGCTAACAACGTCATTCGGACTAACCTGATAAGAAGCGATGTTAACAACACGACCGTTTACCATAATTGCTTTATGGCTAACCAGCTGACGTGCTTCTGCACGAGTGGCGCCGAAGCCCATACGGTATACAACGTTGTCCAGACGACCTTCCAGCAGAGCCAACAGGTTTTCACCGGTGTTGCCTTTCAGACGTGCTGCTTCTTTGTAGTAGTTACGGAACTGACGCTCCAGCACACCGTAAATGCGGCGAACTTTTTGCTTTTCACGCAACTGCACACCATAGTCAGACAGACGCGGCTTGCGCGCACCGTGCTGGCCAGGAGCTTGTTCAATTTTACACTTGGTATCGATCGCGCGAACGCCAGACTTAAGGAATAAGTCGGTGCCCTCACGACGGCTCAGCTTGAGCTTAGGACCCAAATATCTTGCCATTTTCTTTCTCCAACTAACCTGGAAAACGAAGCGTTATACGCGACGTTTTTTCGGCGGACGACAACCGTTATGAGGGATCGGAGTCACATCAGTAATATTAGTGATGCGGAAACCAGCGGCGTTCAGAGCACGAATAGTAGATTCGCGGCCTGGACCCGGACCTTTAACCATAACTTCCAGATTCTTGATACCGTATTCTTTCACGGCGTCAGCGCAACGCTCTGCTGCAACCTGAGCTGCAAACGGAGTGGATTTGCGAGAACCACGGAAACCGGAACCACCGGCTGTTGCCCAACCCAGCGCATTACCCTGACGATCGGTAATAGTCACGATGGTGTTGTTGAAAGAAGCATGGATATGAGCCACGCCGTCAGAGACTTGTTTTCTTACACGTTTACGTGCGCGAACTGGTGCCTTTGCCATTATTCAATCACCCCGATTATTTCTTGATCGGTTTGCGCGGACCCTTACGGGTACGAGCGTTGGTCTTGGTACGCTGACCGCGAACCGGGAGACCACGACGATGACGCAAACCGCGATAGCAACCAAGATCCATCAGGCGCTTGATGCTCATGCTGATTTCACGGCGCAGATCACCTTCAACGACAAATTTGGCAACTTCGTCACGCAGCGTGTCGATTTGTTCTTCAGACAGCTCACTGATCTTAACATTTTCAGCGATACCCGCTGCAGCCAGGATGGCTTTAGAACGGGTCTTGCCGACACCGTAGATCGAAGTTAACGCGATCACGGCGTGTTTCTGATCAGGAATGTTAATGCCTGCTATACGGGCCACTATGCACTCCTACTATTTAATATGTACGTACCATGCTGAAAAGCCCGTTTTCAGGATACTCAAATGGAAACGTACAGACATACAAAAGATTGGCTGGCTAATCTAGCCAGCTCAACCCAACTTTGCAAGAAAAATATGCGAAAAAATCAGCCTTGGCGCTGTTTATGCTTCGGCTCGGCACTGCAAATCACACGGATGACACCATCACGCTTAACGATTTTGCAGTTACGGCATAATTTCTTGACGGAAGCACGAACTTTCATTTTTACTCTCCGTAACTTCTCAGGCGACCAATTAACGGCCGTAGCCTTTCAGGTTCGCCTTCTTCAATGCAGACTCATACTGACTGGACATCATCAGAGTTTGCACTTGAGCCATAAAGTCCATAATCACGACAACAACGATAAGCAGTGAGGTCCCACCGAAGTAGAACGGCACTTTCATTGCATCACGCATGAACTCCGGGATCAGGCAGATAAAGGTAATATACAGCGCACCAACCAGGGTCAGGCGGGTCATTACTTTATCGATATACTTCGCCGTTTGCTCTCCCGGACGAATTCCTGGTACAAATGCACCGGACTTCTTCAGGTTATCTGCTGTTTCACGCGGGTTGAAAACCAACGCCGTGTAGAAGAAACAGAAGAAGATGATTGCAGACGCATAGAGTAACACATAAAGCGGTTGCCCAGGCTGCAAATACAGCGAAATTGTTGTCAGCCAGTTCCAACCAGTACCGCCCCCGAACCATGACGCGATGGTCGCCGGGAACAGAATAATACTGGAAGCGAAGATTGCCGGGATTACCCCCGCCATATTCACTTTCAGCGGTAAATGTGTGCTCTGTGCAGCATAGACACGACGACCTTGCTGACGTTTGGCGTAGTTTACCACAATACGGCGTTGACCACGTTCAACGAATACTACAAAGAACGTCACTGCAAATACTAATACTGCAACCAACAGCAACACGAGGAAGTGCAGGTCGCCTTGACGCGCTTGCTCGATAGTATGGGCAATGGCTGGCGGGAGTCCCGCAACGATACCAGCGAAGATGATGATTGAGATACCGTTACCGATACCGCGCTCAGTAATCTGTTCGCCGAGCCACATCAGGAACATGGTTCCTGTAACCAGACTTACAACAGCGGTGAAATAGAATGCAAAGCCTGGATTCATCACCAGGCCCTGCATACCAGGCATATTCGGCAAACCGGTAGCAATACCGATCGACTGGAATATCGCCAGCACCAGAGTACCGTAACGGGTGTACTGGCTGATCTTACGACGACCAGACTCCCCTTCTTTCTTAATTTCTGCCAGCGTTGGATGAACCACCGTCAACAGCTGGATAATGATCGACGCCGAAATATACGGCATGATCCCCAGGGCAAAGATAGAAGCACGGCTGAGAGCACCACCAGAGAACATGTTAAACATTTCAATGATGGTGCCTCGCTGTTGCTCAAGCAGTTTGGCAAGTACAGCGGCATCAATACCAGGGATCGGAATAAAAGAGCCAATACGGAACACAATCAGCGCGCCGATAACAAACAGCAGTCTGCGTTTCAGCTCACCTAAGCCACCTTTGGCACTTTGAAAATCTAATCCCGGTTGTTTAGCCATCTGCTACTTATTCCTCGATTTTACCGCCAGCAGCTTCGATAGCAGCACGAGCGCCTTTAGTAACACGCAGGCCACGAACAGTTACCGGAGTAGTGACTTCGCCAGCCAGGATCACTTTCGCGAACTCGATCTGGATACCGATAATGTTTGCCGCTTTCAGCGTGTTCAGGTCTACAACGCCGCCTTCTACTTTCGCCAGGTCAGACAGACGAACTTCGGCTGTAATCGCTGCTTTGCGAGAAGTGAAGCCGAATTTCGGCAGACGACGGTACAGAGGCATCTGACCACCCTCGAAACCGCGACGTACGCCACCGCCAGAACGAGACTTCTGACCTTTGTGACCACGACCACCGGTTTTACCGAGGCCAGAACCGATACCACGACCCAGGCGTTTACCCGCCTTTTTGGAGCCTTCGGCCGGAGACAGAGTATTTAAACGCATCTCTTACTCCTCAACTTTAACCATGAAGGAAACCGCGTTGACCATACCACGAACAGCAGGAGTATCCTCGCGCTCTACGGTGTGGCCAATACGACGCAGACCCAGGCCAAGCAGCGTTGCCTTGTGTTTCGGCAGACGACCGATTGCACTGCGGGTTTGAGTAATTTTAATAGTCTTTGCCATGGTTTATTTCCCCAGAATTTCTTCAACGGATTTACCACGCTTGGCAGCGACCATTTCTGGAGAATTCATATTTTCCAGGCCATCAATAGTTGCACGAACCACGTTGATCGGGTTGGTGGAACCGTATGCTTTAGCCAGAACGTTATGAACCCCAGCAACTTCCAGAACGGCGCGCATTGCACCACCGGCGATGATACCGGTACCTTCGGAAGCTGGCTGCATGAATACACGAGACCCCGTGTGAACACCTTTAACCGGGTGCTGCAGGGTGCCGTTGTTCAGCGCGACGTTAATCATATTGCGACGGGCTTTTTCCATCGCTTTCTGGATCGCTGCTGGAACTTCACGCGCTTTACCGTAACCAAAACCTACGCGACCGTTACCATCGCCTACTACAGTCAGAGCTGTGAAGGAGAAAATACGACCACCTTTAACGGTTTTAGATACGCGGTTTACCGCGATCAGCTTTTCCTGCAGTTCGCCAGCTTGTTTTTCGATGTGAGCCATCTTACACCTCTACCTTAGAACTGAAGGCCAGCTTCACGGGCAGCATCTGCCAGTGCCTGGACACGACCATGATATTGGAACCCGGAACGGTCAAAGGACACATCTTTGATGCCTTTTTCCAGAGCGCGTTCAGCGACAGCTTTACCCACAGCTGCAGCCGCGTCTTTGTTACCGGTGTACTTCAGTTGTTCAGCGATAGCTTTTTCTACAGTAGAAGCAGCTACCAGAACTTCAGAACCGTTCGGTGCAATTACCTGTGCGTAAATATGACGCGGGGTACGATGTACCACCAGGCGAGTTGCGCCCAGCTCTTTGAGCTTGCGGCGTGCGCGGGTCGCACGACGGATACGAGCAGATTTCTTATCCATAGTGTTACCTTACTTCTTCTTAGCCTCTTTGGTACGCACGACTTCGTCGGCGTAACGAACACCCTTGCCTTTGTAAGGCTCAGGACGACGGTAGGCGCGCAGATCTGCTGCAACCTGGCCGATCACCTGCTTATCAGCGCCTTTCAGCACGATTTCAGTTTGAGTCGGACATTCAGCAGTGATACCTGCCGGCAGCTGATGGTCAACCGGGTGAGAGAAACCTAAAGACAGGTTTACTACATTCCCTTTAACCGCTGCACGATAACCTACACCAACCAGCTGCAGCTTCTTAGTGAAGCCTTCGGTAACACCGATAACCATTGAGTTCAGCAGGGCACGCGCGGTACCAGCCTGTGCCCAACCGTCTGCGTAACCATCACGCGGACCGAAGGTCAGTGCATTATCTGCATGTTTAACTTCAACAGCATCGTTGAGAGTACGAGTCAGCTCGCCGTTTTTACCTTTGATCGTAATAACCTGACCGTTGATTTTGACATCAACGCCGGCAGGAACAACGACCGGTGCTTTAGCAACACGAGACATTTTTTCCTCCGATTAGGCTACGTAGCAGATAATTTCGCCACCAAGACCAGCCTGGCGCGCTGCACGATCAGTCATAACACCTTTAGAGGTAGAAACAACTGCGATACCCAGACCGGCCATAACTTTCGGCAGCTCATCTTTACGTTTGTAGATGCGCAGACCTGGGCGGCTGACACGCTGAATGCTTTCTACAACAGCTTTACCCTGGAAATACTTAAGAGTCAGTTCCAGTTCCGGCTTGGTGTCGCCTTCAACTTTAAAATCTTCAATAAAACCTTCTTCCTTCAGCACGTTGGCAATTGCCACTTTCAGCTTGGAGGAAGGCATGGTGACCGCAGCTTTGTTCGCGGCCTGACCGTTACGGATACGGGTCAGCATATCCGCGATCGGATCTTGCATGCTCATCTGTCTTTACTCCCGTGATTCAATTGGTGACAATTACCAGCTAGCCTTTTTCAGACCCGGAATTTCACCGCGCATAGCGGCTTCACGGACCTTAATACGGCTCAACCCGAACTTCCGCAGGAAAGCGTGCGGACGACCAGTTTGACGGCAGCGGTTACGCTGACGTGACGGGCTGGAATCACGCGGCAGAGTCTGCAGCTTAAGAACCGCATTCCAACGATCTTCGTCGGTTGCGTTCACATCAGAGATGATCGCTTTCAGTTCAGCGCGTTTCGCGAAGTATTTATCAGCTAAAGCTACGCGTTTTACTTCGCGTGCTTTCATTGATTGCTTAGCCATTTAGTAACCCTACCTTACTTGCGGAACGGGAAGTCAAAGGCAGCCAGCAGAGCACGGCCTTCTTCGTCAGATTTCGCAGTAGTGGTAATGGTAATATCCAAACCACGAACGCGGTCGACTTTATCGTAGTCGATTTCTGGGAAGATGATCTGCTCACGGACACCCATGCTGTAGTTACCACGACCGTCGAATGACTTAGCGGACAAGCCACGGAAGTCACGGATACGAGGAACAGCAATAGTGATCAGGCGCTCAAAGAACTCCCACATGCGTTCGCCACGCAGAGTTACTTTACAGCCGATCGGATAGCCCTGACGGATTTTGAAGCCTGCAACAGATTTGCGTGCTTTGGTGATCAACGGTTTTTGACCGGAGATTGCTGTCAGGTCTGCTGCTGCGTTATCCAGCAGTTTCTTGTCAGCGATCGCTTCACCAACACCCATGTTCAGGGTGATCTTCTCGACCCGAGGGACTTGCATGACAGAATTGTAGTTAAACTCAGTCATGAGTTTGTTAACTACTTCGTCTTTGTAGTAATCATGCAGTTTCGCCATCGTACTACTCCAAATTACTTGATAGTTTCGCTGTTAGACTTGAAGAAACGGACTTTTTTGCCGTCTTCGAATCTAAAGCCTACACGGTCAGCCTTGCCGGTTGCCGCATTGAAGATTGCAACGTTAGAAACCTGAATTGCAGCTTCTTTTTCAACGATGCCGCCCGGTTGGTTCAGAGCCGGAACCGGCTTCTGGTGTTTCTTAACCAGGTTGATACCTTCAACAATGACCTTGCCGGAAGACAGGACATTCTTAACTTTACCGCGTTTACCTTTATCTTTACCGGTTAACACGATAACTTCGTCATCACGACGGATTTTCGCTGCCATGATTCGCTCCTTAGAGTACTTCTGGTGCCAGAGAGATAATTTTCATGAACTTCTCGTTACGAAGTTCACGAGTTACCGGCCCAAAAATACGCGTACCGATAGGCTGCTCGCTGTTATTGTTTAAAATAACGCATGCATTACCATCGAAGCGAATGACAGAACCGTCCGGGCGACGAACACCCTTCTTGGTGCGCACCACTACCGCCTTCAGCACATCACCTTTTTTGACCTTACCACGCGGAATCGCTTCTTTGATGGTGATCTTAATGATGTCGCCTACGCCTGCGTAGCGACGGTGCGAGCCACCCAGAACCTTGATACACATTACGCGACGTGCACCGGAGTTGTCGGCGACGTTCAGCATAGTCTGTTCTTGGATCATTTTAGTGCTCCGCTAATGTCAACTACTACTGAGACCCGAAAATCAGGTCGTTAAAAAAACCCCATATCGAGGGCGCGGCATTATAACACCGCAAATCAGATATGGGTAGAAAAAATAAACGGCCCATCGCTGAGCCGTTTATTCGTTGAGAATGCGTACTGTATTACAGAACCGCTTTCTCTACAACGCGAACCAGAGTCCAGGATTTGGTCTTGGACAGCGGACGGCATTCGCGGATTTCAACCACGTCGCCGATACCGCATTCGTTGTTCTCGTCATGTACGTGCATTTTGGTCGTACGCTTGATGAATTTACCGTAGATCGGGTGTTTCACAAAACGTTCGATAGCAACAACAATGGATTTCTCCATTTTGTCGCTAACCACGCGACCTTGCAGAGTACGGATTTTATCGGTCATTACGCACCCGCCTTCTCAGTCAGTAAAGTCTTAACGCGTGCGACATCACGACGCACTTGCTTCAACAGGTGAGACTGTTGCAGCTGGCCACTTGCAGCCTGCATACGCAGGTTGAACTGCTCACGCAGCAGGTTCAGTAGCTCGGTGTTCAGCTCTTCAACGCTCTTCTCACGCAGCTCTTTTGCTTTCATTACATCACCGTCTTAGTTACAAAGGTGGTTTTAATCGGCAGTTTCGCTGCTGCCAGCTTGAATGCTTCACGGGCCAGCTCTTCCGGTACGCCGTCCATTTCATACAGGACTTTACCCGGCTGAATCAAGGCAACCCAATACTCCACGTTACCTTTACCTTTACCCATACGCACTGCCAGCGGCTTTTCAGTGATCGGTTTGTCCGGGAATACACGGATCCAGATCTTACCTTGACGCTTAACTGCACGGGTCATAGCACGACGTGCTGCTTCGATCTGACGGGCAGTCAGACGACCACGGCCAACAGCTTTCAGGCCGAAGCTGCCGAAGCTAACATCCGCGCCTGCAGCCAGACCACGGTTGCGGCCTTTGTGCATTTTACGGAATTTTGTACGCTTTGGTTGTAACATCAGCGACGCTCCTTATTTACGGCCTTTACGCTGCTGCTTTTTCGGTTGAGCAGCCGGTTTTTCCGGTTGTTCAACAGCAGCCATACCACCCAGGATCTCGCCTTTGAAGATCCACACTTTAACGCCGATTACACCATAAGTGGTGTGCGCTTCAGAGGTGTTGTAGTCGATGTCAGCACGCAGAGTGTGCAGCGGTACGCGACCTTCGCGGTACCATTCGGTACGTGCGATTTCCGCGCCGCCCAGACGGCCGCTAACTTCAACTTTGATACCTTTAGCGCCCAGACGCATGGCGTTCTGTACAGCACGCTTCATCGCACGACGGAACATAACGCGACGTTCCAGCTGAGAAGTGATGCTGTCAGCAACCAGTTTAGCGTCCAGTTCAGGTTTACGAACTTCGGCGATGTTGATCTGTGCAGGAACGCCAGCGATATCCGCTACGACCTTACGCAGTTTTTCTACGTCTTCACCTTTTTTACCGATAACGATACCCGGGCGAGCGGTGTGAATAGTCACACGGATGCTCTTAGCCGGACGCTCGATAACGATACGAGATACAGACGCTTTAGCCAGTTCCTTCGTCAGGTACTGACGTACTTTAAAATCGCTGTCCAGGTTGTCAGCGAATTCTTTGGTGTTCGCAAACCAGGTAGAGTTCCATGGTTTTACAATACCCAGGCGAATACCATTAGGATGTACTTTCTGACCCATTGCTAGTCTCCAGAGTCTCAGCGATCGGACACAACCACAGTGATGTGGCTGGTGCGCTTCAGGATGCGATCTGCACGACCTTTTGCACGCGGCATAATGCGCTTCATGCTCGGGCCTTCGTCTACGAAAATTTTCGTAACTTTCAGATCGTCAATGTCAGCGCCATCGTTGTGTTCAGCGTTAGCAATGGCAGATTCCAGAACTTTCTTGACCAGTACAGCCGCTTTCTTGTTGGTGTAGGTCAGAATATCCAGAGCCTGCGACACTTTCTTACCGCGAATCAGGTCAGCAACAAGGCGAACCTTCTGAGCAGAAGAACGAGCATGGCGATGTTTAGCGATAGTTTCCATCTCTTCCTCCTACCTTATTTCTTCTTCGCTTTTTTATCAGCAGCGTGGCCGCGATAAGTACGAGTCGGTGCGAATTCACCCAGTTTGTGACCGACCATTTCGTCGGAAACAAATACCGGAACGTGCTGACGACCATTATGGACAGCGATGGTCAAACCGATCATGTTAGGAAAGATCGTTGAACGACGGGACCAAGTGCGCAGGGGCTTCTTGTCTCCGCTTTCCACCGCTTTCTCTACCTTCTTCAGCAAGTGCAGGTCAATAAAAGGACCTTTCTTGAGAGAACGTGGCATGGCTTATCCTCTAAAATTATTTGCTACGGCGACGTACGATGAATTTATCAGTACGCTTGTTGCTGCGGGTCTTCTTACCTTTGGTCTGAACGCCCCACGGAGTTACCGGGTGCTTACCAAAGTTACGACCTTCACCACCACCATGTGGGTGGTCTACTGGGTTCATCGCAGTACCGCGAACGGTAGGACGAACGCCACGCCAGCGTGCAGCACCTGCTTTACCCAGAACGCGCAGCATATGCTCAGCATTGCCAACTTCGCCCAGGGTTGCACGGCAGTCTGCTTCGACTTTACGCATTTCACCAGAACGCAGACGCAGGGTGACATAAGCGCCATCGCGAGCAACGATCTGAACGTAAGTACCAGCGGAACGCGCCAGCTGACCGCCTTTACCTGGTTTCATTTCTACGTTATGAACGGTAGAACCAACCGGGATATTGCGCATCGGCAGGGTGTTGCCTGCTTTGATTGCAGCATCAACGCCAGACTGAATCTGGTCGCCAGCTTTCAGGCCTTTCGGGGCCAGGATGTAACGGCGTTCGCCGTCTTTGTACAGAACCAGCGCGATGTTCGCGGAACGGTTCGGATCGTACTCAAGACGTTCAACAACTGCCGGGATACCGTCTTTGTTGCGTTTGAAGTCAACAATACGATAAGCCTGTTTGTGACCACCACCGATATGACGAGTGGTGATACGGCCATTGTTGTTACGACCACCGGATTTGCTGTTTTTTTCAACCAGCGGAGCAAAAGGTTTGCCCTTGTGCAGCTCTGGGTTGACCACTTTAACGACGTGGCGACGACCCGGAGATGTCGGTTTACATTTAACAACTGCCATTGTATTACTCCTCCGACTTACTCAGCGCCGCCGACGAAGTCCAGATTCTGGCCTTCTTTCAGGGTGACGTAAGCTTTTTTCCAGTCGCTACGACGACCGATACGCTGTCCGTGACGTTTAACTTTCCCTTTAACAACCAGGGTGTTAACGACTTCGACTTCGACTTCAAACAGTTTCTGCACAGCAGCTTTGATTTCTGCTTTGGTCGCGTCTTTAGCAACTTTGAGAACGATGGTGTTAGTTTTTTCCATCGCAGTAGACGCTTTTTCAGAAACGTGCGGTGCGCGCAGCACCTTCAGCAGACGTTCTTCACGAATCATGCCAGCATCTCCTCAACTTGCTTAACAGCATCAGCAGTCATTACGACTTTGTCGAAGGCGATCAGGCTAACCGGGTCGATACCAGTCGCATCGCGTACGTCAACCTTGTGCAGGTTACGTGCGGCCAGGAACAGGTTTTCGTCCAGCTCACCGGTGATGATCAGCACATCTTCCAGAGCCATGTCTTTCAGTTTCTGTGCCAGCAGCTTAGTTTTCGGCGCTTCTACAGAGAACTTCTCGACAACGATCAGACGATCCTGACGTACCAGTTCGGACAGGATGCTTTTCAGCGCGCCGCGGTACATCTTCTTGTTAACTTTTTGACTGTGGTCCTGCGGACGAGCAGCGAAGGTCACGCCACCGGAACGCCAGATCGGGCTCTTGATAGAACCTGAACGCGCACGGCCAGTGCCTTTCTGGCGCCACGGTTTTTTACCGGAACCAGTTACTTCAGCACGAGTCTTCTGAGCACGAGTACCCTGACGAGCACCAGCTGCATAAGCAACAACAACCTGGTGAACCAGCGCTTCGTTGAAATCACGACCGAAGGTAGTTTCGGAAACAGTCAGCGCGCTCTGCGCGTCTTTCAATACTAATTCCATTGCTATCCCCTTACGCCTTCACAGCTGGTTTAACGATCAGGTCGCAACCGGTTGCACCCGGAACACCACCCTTAACCAGCAGCAGGTTGCGCTCAGCGTCAACGCGTACTACGTCAAGGCTCTGAACGGTTACGCGCTCATTACCCATCTGACCTGCCATTTTCTTGCCTTTGAACACTTTGCCCGGAGTCTGGTTCTGACCGATAGAACCCGGAACGCGGTGAGACAAGGAGTTACCGTGAGTAGCGTCCTGGGTACGGAAGTTCCAGCGCTTAACGGTACCAGCGAAACCTTTACCTTTAGAGGTACCGGTTACGTCAACTTTTTTAACGTCAGCAAACAGTTCAACGCTGATGCTCTGACCTACGGTGTATTCTTCGCCTTCAGCCAGGCGGAATTCCCACAGACCACGGCCAGCTTCTACGCCAGCTTTAGCAAAGTGACCCGCTTCCGGCTTGGTGACACGGTTAGCTTTTTTAGCACCCGTAGTAACCTGAACAGCGCGGTAGCCATCGTTAGCCAGGTCTTTAACCTGAGTAACACGGTTTGCTTCAACTTCGATTACGGTTACTGGGATAGAGACGCCATCTTCAGTGAAGATGCGGGTCATACCCACTTTTTTACCGACTAAACCAATCATTGTATCAACCTCTCAATCGCTCGATGACCTGATTAACCCAGGCTGATCTGCACGTCTACACCGGCAGCCAGGTCCAGACGCATCAGAGCATCAACGGTTTTCTCGGTTGGCTCAACGATGTCAACCAGACGCTTGTGAGTGCGAATTTCGTACTGATCGCGCGCATCTTTGTTAACGTGCGGAGAGATCAGAACGGTAAAGCGCTCTTTGCGGGTCGGCAGCGGGATCGGACCGCGAACCTGCGCACCAGTGCGCTTGGCAGTCTCGACGATTTCCGCGGTTGATTGATCGATCAGACGATGATCAAACGCTTTCAGGCGGATACGGATTCTTTGGTTCTGCATGAGACCAGAGCTCCAATTATTTTATAAACGAAAATGATTACTCCTCACACCCATTACGATTGATGGGAGAGTGTAACCGTTCTTACGTAGCTCCCCGATTGGGAGCATTGTTAAATAGCCAAATCGGCTATTCGAGGTTCAAATCGAACCTGCCGTCAATTACGACAAGCCCGCGCATTATACGTAAATCTCAGCCTGACGCAAGTGTCGGATAGAAATTAAGCGCTTTATTCTTATGCGAGCATGATTCCAGGTGGTACGCATGGGATGGCAACGCGCATCTTTTCTTTGGAAGGCATCAGGCAAATCTGGCGATACGTCGTTGTCGCTGTCGCATAAATCTATAAAGGTGAGCACAAGCCTTGACGAGGATTTGCTTATGTTTGTTGCCCTCCCCTTTCTCATTTTTTATGCGTCGTTCTCTTTATTACTTGGCATATACGACGCGCGTACCGGTCTGTTGCCTGACCGGTTTACCTGTCCATTACTGTGGGGTGGTCTGCTTTATCACCAG
This sequence comes from Salmonella sp. JXY0409-18, assembly GCF_020268625.1. Taxonomy (NCBI): domain Bacteria; kingdom Pseudomonadati; phylum Pseudomonadota; class Gammaproteobacteria; order Enterobacterales; family Enterobacteriaceae; genus Salmonella; species Salmonella sp. JXY0409-18. The sequence goes on along the minus strand of NZ_CP084216.1, from coordinate 430,294 downwards.
ATTTGCCTGCCGGAGCGTTTACCGGATGCGCTTTGGGGTGCTATCGCCGGCTATGGCGGATTCGCGTTAATTTACTGGGGCTATCGCCTGCGTTATCAGAAAGAGGGGCTTGGATATGGCGACGTCAAGTACCTTGCAGCCTTAGGAGCGTGGCATTGTTGGGAAACACTGCCGTTACTGGTTTTCCTTGCCGCCATGTTGGCCTGTGGCGGGTTTGGCGTCGCGCTACTGGTGAGAGGTAAATCGGCATTAATAAACCCGCTACCTTTTGGGCCATGGCTGGCGGTGGCGGGTTTCATAACAGGTTGGAAAGCTTTCTTTCCAGACGGTTAATCGGTAACCTTGATTTGTGATTGCAGATAATTTTGCATACCAAGTTTGGCAATCAAATCCAGCTCAGTTTCCAGCCAGTCGATGTGACCTTCCTCGTCGGCAAGAATTTCAATCATCATATCCCGGCTGACATAATCATGAACGCTATCGGCATAGGCTATTGCCTCACGTAGATCTTTTGCGCCTTCCAGTTCGAGCCGGAGATCCGATCGTAGCATCTCTTCGACATCTTCACCGATGCCCAGCTTGCCCAGATCCTGTAGGTTCGGTATGCCTTCCAGAAATAAAATACGCTCAATATACTTATCGGCGTGTTTCATCTCATCAATGGATTCATGGTACTCAACATCATTAAGCCGGGTCAGCCCCCAGTTTTTGAACATACGGGCATGAAGAAAATACTGATTAATTGCGACAAGCTCATTTCCCAATAGTTTATTGAGATAATTTATGATTTTAACATCACCTTTCATTTTATAGTCCCTCCGCTTCCACTCTCTAGAGCGTAGATGGGGCTACAGGGATGTCAAAAAAAAGAGTGTGACTCAGGCGATCTCTTTAAATTCCGGCATTTGCGTTAACTCATCCTGCATCACTTCTCGCGCGGCGCGAATACACTTACCACATTGATTTCCCACAGGAATAAATTTACGCAACTGTTGAAATGACTGTGGATGAAATTGTCGTACAGCCTGGCGGATTTTTTTATCGCTTATACCATTACACAAACAAACGTACATGATCGCTCCCGTTCAATTTCCGCACAAAGTGTAAATGAGAATGGTTATGATTACAATAGCACAAAGCGATTTACGCCATGGGAGAAGCGTTAAAAAGGGTGAATAAATATAACAGCGGCTAAATAGCAGGCAACAAAAAGGGCGCCGAAGCGCCCTCTTCAATTCAAAACTAATTAACGAGTAATTAGCCCAGAACTTTAGCAACAACGCCCGCGCCAACGGTACGGCCGCCTTCACGGATTGCGAAACGCAGACCGTCGTCCATTGCGATCGGGTGGATCAGGGTAACAACCATTTTGATGTTGTCGCCCGGCATTACCATCTCTACGCCTTCCGGCAGTTCGATGGTACCAGTCACGTCAGTAGTACGGAAGTAGAACTGCGGACGGTAGCCTTTGAAGAACGGAGTATGACGGCCGCCTTCATCTTTGGACAGAATGTACACTTCAGATTCGAACTTGGTGTGCGGCTTGATGGTGCCCGGCTTAGCCAGTACCTGACCACGTTCGATTTCTTCACGTTTGATACCACGCAGCAGAACACCTACGTTCTCACCGGCACGGCCTTCGTCCAGCAGTTTGCGGAACATTTCAACGCCAGTACAGGTAGACTTCTGAGTCTCTTTGATACCAACGATTTCAACTTCTTCGCCCACTTTGATGATACCGCGTTCTACACGACCGGTAACAACGGTACCACGACCGGAGATGGAGAATACGTCTTCGATCGGCAGCAGGAACGGCTTGTCAATCGCACGCTCTGGTTCCGGAATGTAAGAATCCAGGAAGCCAGCCAGTTCGATGATTTTCGCTTCCCACTCTGCGTCGCCTTCCAGCGCTTTCAGAGCAGAACCACGAACGATCGGCGTGTCGTCGCCCGGGAAGTCGTACTGAGACAGAAGTTCACGAACTTCCATTTCAACCAGTTCCAGCAGCTCTTCGTCATCAACCATGTCGCATTTGTTCAGGAACACGATGATGTACGGAACGCCTACCTGACGACCCAGCAGGATGTGCTCACGGGTCTGCGGCATCGGGCCGTCAGTCGCAGCAACAACCAGGATCGCGCCGTCCATCTGAGCAGCACCGGTGATCATGTTTTTAACATAGTCGGCGTGCCCCGGGCAGTCTACGTGTGCGTAGTGGCGGGTCGGGGTATCGTATTCAACGTGAGAAGTGTTGATGGTGATACCACGCGCTTTTTCTTCCGGAGCGTTATCGATCTGGTCGAATGCACGAGCAGCACCGCCGTAGGTTTTAGCCAGTACGGTGGTGATTGCAGCGGTCAGGGTAGTTTTACCGTGGTCAACGTGGCCGATGGTGCCGACGTTAACGTGCGGTTTTGTACGTTCAAATTTTTCTTTAGACACGGCTATATTCCTTACTATAGCGCTCTCCCCTTCAGGAGAGAGCACGGGATTTTGGTTTTTAACCCTGCGGCTTATTTACCACGGGCTTCGATTACGGCCTGAGCAACGTTGTTCGGCGCATCATCATACTTCAGGAATTCCATAGTGTACGATGCGCGACCTTTGGTCAGAGAACGCAGCTGAGTTGCATATCCGAACATTTCAGACAGCGGTACTTCAGCGTGGATCTTAACGCCTGTAACTTCAGATTCCTGACCTTTGAGCATACCACGACGGCGGCTAAGGTCGCCGATAACGTCACCGGTATTCTCTTCAGGTGTTTCTACTTCAACCTTCATGATCGGCTCAAGCAGAACTGGTTTTGCTTTCTTAAAGCCTTCTTTAAAGGCGATAGACGCAGCCAGTTTAAACGCCAGCTCAGAGGAGTCAACGTCATGGTAAGAACCGAAGTGCAGACGCACACCGAGATCAACTACCGGATAACCCGCCAGCGGGCCAGACTTCAGCTGCTCCTGGATGCCTTTATCAACGGCCGGGATGTATTCGCCAGGAATTACACCACCTTTGATGTCGTTGATGAACTCGTAACCTTTCGGGTTAGAGCCCGGCTCCAGCGGGTACATGTCGATAACAACATGACCATACTGACCGCGACCACCAGACTGTTTCGCGTGTTTACCTTCGATGTCGGTAACTTTCGCGCGAATCGCTTCGCGGTAAGCAACCTGAGGTTTACCCACGTTAGCTTCAACGTTGAATTCACGCTTCATACGGTCAACGATGATATCCAGGTGAAGTTCACCCATACCAGCGATGATGGTCTGGTTAGATTCTTCGTCAGTCCATACGCGGAATGACGGGTCTTCTTTCGCCAGACGGCCCAGAGCCAGACCCATTTTTTCCTGGTCAGCTTTGGTTTTCGGTTCTACCGCGATGGAGATTACCGGCTCAGGGAATTCCATACGTTCCAGAATGATCGGGTTTTCCGGATCACACAGGGTGTCACCGGTAGTCACGTCTTTCAGGCCGATAGCAGCCGCGATGTCGCCCGCGCGAACTTCTTTGATCTCTTCACGTTTGTTGGCGTGCATCTGAACGATACGACCGAAACGCTCACGTGCGGTTTTCACGGAGTTCAGTACGGTATCACCAGAGTTAACCACACCGGAGTACACACGGAAGAAGGTCAGGTTACCCACAAACGGGTCGGTAGCGATTTTGAACGCCAGCGCAGAGAACGGCTCGTCGTCGCTTGCGTGACGCTCAGCCGGAGTATCTTTACCGTCGTCCAGAATACCGTTGATCGCAGGTACGTCTACCGGGGATGGCAGGTAATCAATTACCGCATCCAGCATCGCCTGAACACCTTTGTTCTTGAATGCAGAACCACAGGTTACCAGGATGATTTCGTTGTTCAGAACGCGCTGACGCAGAGCTTGTTTGATCTCTTCTTCAGTCAGTTCTTCACCACCCAGGTATTTTTCCATCAGCTCTTCAGAAGCTTCTGCGGCGGACTCGATCAAGTTCTGGTGCCATTCGTTAGCCAGGTCCTGCATGTCAGCCGGGATATCTTCGTATTCGAAGGTAACGCCCTGGTCGGCATCGTTCCAGTTGATGGCTTTCATTTTCACCAGGTCAACAACGCCGGTGAAACCTTCTTCAGCACCAATTGCCAGCTGCAGCGGAACCGGGTTCGCGCCCAGACGGGTTTTGATCTGACCAACAACTTTCAGGAAGTTCGCGCCCATGCGGTCCATTTTGTTAACGAACGCAATGCGCGGAACTTTGTATTTGTTTGCCTGACGCCATACGGTTTCAGACTGCGGCTGAACACCACCAACTGCGCAGTAAACCATTACCGCACCATCGAGAACACGCATGGAACGTTCTACTTCGATAGTGAAGTCAACGTGCCCCGGGGTGTCGATGATGTTGATGCGATGCGGTTCATACTGCTTAGCCATACCAGACCAGAATGCAGTAGTCGCTGCGGAGGTGATAGTAATACCACGCTCCTGCTCCTGCTCCATCCAGTCCATGGTAGCTGCGCCGTCATGAACTTCACCGATTTTGTGGTTTACACCGGTGTAGAACAGAATACGTTCGGTAGTAGTGGTTTTACCGGCGTCGATGTGCGCACTGATACCGATATTACGGTAGCGTGCGATGGGTGTTGTACGAGCCATTTGATTCCTCGTTGATATCTTTAGGCGTTCAGTTAAGTTATCCAAAACGGGCGACTTACCTGAAGCGCCCGCCTGGTGACTATGACTCCGAAGGGATTACCAACGGTAGTGTGCGAACGCCTTGTTGGCTTCTGCCATACGGTGAACGTCTTCACGTTTCTTAACTGCAGTACCTTTGTTTTCTGCAGCGTCAGAAAGTTCGTTCGCCAGGCGCAGAGCCATGGATTTATCACCGCGTTTACGAGCAGCTTCTACGATCCAACGCATTGCCAGAGCATTACGACGGACCGGACGGACTTCAACTGGTACCTGATAAGTAGAACCACCTACACGGCGGGATTTAACTTCTACAGTCGGGCGAACGTTTTCGAGAGCGACTTCGAAAGCTTCCAGTTCAGATTTACCAGAACGCTGAGCCAGGGTCTCCAGCGCGCTGTATACGATTGATTCTGCAGTAGATTTTTTACCATCTACCATCAGGATATTGACAAATTTAGCCAGCAGTTCTGATCCGAACTTCGGATCCGGCAGAATTTTACGCTGACCAATGACGCGACGACGTGGCATGGAAATACTCCGTTGTTAATTCAGGATTGTCCAAAACTCTACGAGTTTAGTTTGACATTAATTTAAAACGTTTGGCCTTACTTAACGGAGAACCATTAAGCCTTAGGACGCTTCACGCCGTACTTAGAACGAGCTTGCTTACGGTCTTTAACGCCGGAGCAGTCAAGCGCGCCACGAACGGTGTGGTAACGAACACCCGGGAGGTCTTTAACACGACCGCCACGGATCAGGATCACGGAGTGCTCCTGCAGGTTGTGACCTTCACCACCGATGTAGGAAGTCACTTCAAAACCGTTAGTCAGACGAACACGGCAAACTTTACGCAGTGCGGAGTTCGGTTTTTTAGGAGTGGTAGTATATACACGAGTACATACGCCACGTTTTTGCGGGCATGCTTCCAGCGCAGGCACGTTGCTTTTCGCAACTTTGCGAGCACGTGGTTTGCGTACCAGCTGGTTAACTGTTGCCATTAAATAGCTCCTGGTTTTAGCTTTTGCTTCGTAAACACGTAATAAAACGCCCTCACACAATATGAGGACGCCGAATTTTAGGGCGGTGTCGAAAAGGTGTCAAGAAATATACAACGATCCCGCCATCACCAGGCCATCTGGTTGGCATACTTAACCGTGAGTCTGACAAACTCAGTATAGTCAACCCTGACGACACTGTCTGAAATTTGACCACCCAGGCCGCGGGCGTCAATGTCTTCTTTCAAGGCATAGACCGTTATGGGGGCATCACGCAGACTTTCAAGGAAGCGGTTACCTTCAATCGCGACGGTAACGCCATCCTGGAGCAGCAAAAGCGCATCGCCCTCTTTTAGCAGGCGCAGCAAAGCGGGAAAATCAACGCCCGAGGCGCAATGAGGTAAGGTATGCAGCATAAACGCCTCAGAATCTCAGGATGACATCATAGTTGCCAAGCTCGCGGCGTAACGCTACGGGTTCCAGCGGCGTGGCGTCTACCACAAAATTAACGTTCTCCAGACCACGCTCGCGCAGCGATGCCGCGCAGATCCAGCATTGATCAATATCGTACAAATCAAAGAGCTTGAAAGTAGCAATATAATCACGCGCCAGCACAGCGTCTGGTTTTTGTCCCGGTAATAACTGAAAGACGCCGTCGCTGATAAAAAAGACGCCCAGCGCTTCCGTTAGAGCTGACGTCGCCAGCAGCGCATCCAGTCCTTCACGGCCTGAGGCGCTGCCGTGCGGCGCGGTGGAAAAGACAAATGCAATACGTTTCATTAAAACTGCACCACCCGATCGCAGGTGAGAGATGCCTCCGCCAGCGCGCCCAGTCCGCTTAGCGTAAAGCCCGGCTGAAGATTGGCGGACGGCAACGCCAGTCTGCCAGCTTCAGTTTCATCAATAATACCGCGACGAAGCGCCGCCGCGACACAGATGTTCAGCGCTACGCCATGCTGCGTATTCAATTTCTGCCAGGCGCGTACCAGATCATATTCATCGCTCGCCGGCGAGGTCAGGAGATTGGCGTTATAGACACCTTCCCGATAGAAAAAGACGCTGGCTAACTCATGCCCCTCATTGAGCAGCGCGTGGGCGAACTGCAAAGCGCTGCTGGCCTGCTGGGTGCCATATGCCGGCCCGGTGACCATAATGGCATAACGCATTATTTATCCTGCCCCTGAAAATCGCCGCTTTTGAACTGGCGAATATAGAGGTAAACCGTGTGTTTTGAGATATTCAGACGATCGGCTACCTGGTTAATGGCGTCTTTAATATCGAAAATGCCTTTTTCGTACAGGTTAAGGACGATCTGACGATTTTTCGCGTTGTTAGAGACATTACGATCGGCATTCACTTCTTCGATCGTGAACTCCAGCGTCTGGGTGACTAAATCTTCGACTGAGGAGGCAAAATTAACCGCTGAGCCGACTTCCGGCGTTTCCGGCGGAATAAAGGTATTCATAATCTGTGAAAATGGCACATCAAGGTTCATGTTGATGCACAGTAGACCAATGACGCGCTGCTCGCGGTTGCGAATGGCAATCGTCAACGACTTCATCAAGACACCGCTTTTCGCGCGCGTGAAATAGCATTTCGACACGCTACTGTCCGCCCCTGTCATGTCGTGCAACATGCGCAACGCCAGGTCGGTAATCGGCGAGCCAATTTTACGGCCCGTATGTTCGCCATTGGCAATACGAATGGCTGAACATTTTAGATCCTGCAAAGAGTGCAATACGATTTCACAATGGGAACCTATAAGCATCGCTAACCCGTCCACTACCGCTTCGTAGGATTTCAGAATATCGAAGTCGGTTTGCTCGAAGGGACGCTGATCCAGCAAATCAAGTTCACTGGTTTCGTTGGTTAAAAGCGACCTGGACATGAAAAAAAACACTCCTTTTCAGGAGCCTGTCGTTATGTTTTCAGGGCAGGCTCATTATTTACGCGGATGATTAAATTAATACAGTGAGGGTTCATCTTTCCAGTACTAATTTGCTCGTCTATTTCAGACTACGTGCGCGTTGGCGGTCATTCAGCCTACGGTCTCGCCCTTAACGACCAGCACAAGCGCCGTTATCCGCAAATCAAATTATGGTGAGTAATATATCCGGCCTGCATAAAAAAAACCGCCGCTATTACAAGCGGCGGCTCTCAGTTTTTATTTTTTAGCAGCATCTGCGGCTTTAGCGTCAGCCGCATCGGCAGGTTTAGCATCCGCTTTCGGTGCTGGTTTGATATCCAGCAGCTCTACGTCGAATACCAGGGTGGAGTTCGCCGGGATACCCGGAACGCCCGTTTTACCGTAGGCCAGCGCCGGTGGGATAACCAGCTTGATCTTGCCGCCTTTCTTAATATTTTTCAGGCCTTCAGTCCAGCCAGGGATAACGCCGTCCAGACGGAAGGAGAGCGGTTCGCCGCGCGTGTAAGAGTTATCAAACTCTTTACCGTCGATCAGCGTACCTTTGTAGTTCACCACAACGGTATCGCTATCTTTCGGCGCCTCGCCTGTGCCTTCTTTCTCTACTTTGTAAAGCAGACCGGTAGAGGAGGTTTTCACGCCTTTCTCTTTAGCAAAAGCGTCGCGGAACGTTTTACCTTTTGCTTCGTTATCGGCAGCGTCTTTTTCCATCTTCGCCTGAGCAGCGCTCTTCACGCGTGCTTCAAACGTCTGCAGCGTTTGCTCAATTTCCTGATCGGACAGTTTGCTCTTATCGGCAAAGGCATCCTGAACGCCGGCAATCAACTGATCTTTATCCAGTTTGATGCCCAACTTTTCCTGCTCTTTAAGCGAATTTTCCATGTAACGACCCAGCGAGGCGCCCAGCGCATAAGCCGCTTTTTGGTCGTCGTTTTTAAATGCTGCTTTGCTATCAGCGGTAGCTGCCGGTTTCGCCGCATCAGCAGCAAAAGTGATCGGTGCGTGCATAGCAACGGCCATCGTAGTTGCCAGCAGCGTGGCTTTAAACAGTGATTTCATCCATATCTCCAGGGCCGGGGCATCTCGCCCCATGTTAACTTACGTAAGAAGCGTACTATAAATCGTTGCAGAACAAATCAACATACGAACACGCCCTATTATCACTTCTTTTCAGACTCTTTTTGTTTAAATTAGTTTCGTAGGGCGCGTAATGGTTGCTGTGAAAGCCGGTAAAGTTAAGTAGAATCCGCCGACGGAGACAACATAAAGAGGTACATCATGCAGGATATCACGATGGAAGCTCGTCTGGCTGAACTGGAAAGCCGTCTGGCGTTCCAGGAGATTACCATAGAAGAACTAAACCTGACGGTAACCGCACATGAAATGGAGATGGCGAAGCTGCGCGATCATCTGCGTTTGCTCACGGAAAAGTTAAAAGCCAGTCAGCCGTCAAATATCGCCTCTCAGGCAGAAGAAACGCCGCCGCCGCATTATTGAGACGAAAAAAAAAGCGGGGTTAACCCGCTTTTTTTGTGCCCGATGATTTATCGAACCAATGATAATACCCTAAGGATTTCGAGTCACAGCAAGGCGGCAAGCTTGAAAATTCCCCGGGAGCATAGATAACTATGTGACCGGGGTTTGAAAGCGTAGCCAACACCACGGTGGCTTGAAAGACGACGGGGATTAGTGGCAACCGCAGCCGCCTTTACCACCGCCACCGCAGCAGCCTTCGCCGCCGTGCTCGTGACCATGGTCATGACCATGACCGCCACAGCAGCCGTCTTCACCGTGATCGTGGTGGTGATCGTGCGCGCCGTGAACATGACCGTGAGCCAGTTCTTCTTCAGTCGCTTCACGAATCGCAACAACTTCGACGTTAAATTTCAGATTCTGGCCCGCCAGCATGTGGTTACCATCAACCACAACGTGATCGTCTTCCACTTCGGTAATCTCTACCGGTACCGGGCCCTGGTCGGTTTCAGCCAGGAAACGCATCCCTACCTGCAGTTCATCAACGCCCATAAAGACGTCTTTAGGCACACGCTGCACCAGATTTTCGTCATACTGGCCGTAAGCGTCGTTCGCGCCAACAGCGACATCAAATTTGTCGCCAACTTCATGGCCTTCCAGCGCGGTTTCCAGACCAGAGATCAGGGAGCCGTGACCGTGCAGGTAATCCAGCGGCGCACTCACCGGAGACTCATCAACCAACACACCGTCTTCTGTACGTACCTGATAGGCCAGGCTGACCACCAGGTCTTTTGCTACTTTCATGATATCTCCTGAGCATGGGAAGAATAGTGGCGCAGATTGTAGCGGAATTCTGCAGCCGTGTACCCCTTAGCTTAAAAAAACCTGCGGCATATCGCTAGTCCGGATGAAAAATCCCGATCACTTGCTCTTCTTTGCGAACATGCTCGCGAACGTCTTTATCCGCTTCCCGCATTTGATGCCCGCACTTAACGCATTCAACAATATCGACATTATTTTCACGCCACATCGCCATTGTATCCTGCGCCTGACAGGCCGGACATTTCGCGCCTGCAATAAAACGTTTACGGATTGCCATTGTTCACCTCTACTCAAATTCATCCCAGCCATCCAACTGGCGCCGTTCCTGTTGCATTTCGCGCTGAAAAATCTCCTCCAGTTCGCGTCGGGCCTCTCTGGCGCGCGAAATCTGTACCATGTCGCTATGCTCCGGGATCAGTTCCCGCAACATTCGCATATCCAGCCGACGAAAATGCAACTGCGCGCGTTGCGCCTGATGCGGATGCATACCTAACGACACCAGAGTTTTACGTCCCAATTCCAGCGCGCTGGAAAACGTTTCACGGGAAAACTGCGTGACGCCAGCCTGTAATAACTCATGGGCCTCCACACGTCCACGCGCTCGCGCAAGAATATGCAGATGAGGAAAATGCTGCTGACACAGCGCCACCAGCTTCATCGTGTCTTCCGGTTCATTACACGTGATGACTATCGACTCCGCCGCCTCCGCGCCCGCAGAACGCAGCAGCTCGACTTGTGTAGCGTCGCCGTAATACACTTTATAACCATATTTGCGCATCAGATTAACGGCGCCGATATCGCGTTCCAGCACGGTGATACGCATCTTATTCGCCATCAATAAGCGAGCGATCACCTGACCAAAACGGCCAAAGCCGACGACAATCACCTGGGGCTTATCATCCTCAACCCACGGCTTTTCATCATTCTCTTCCGGGCCATTAAGACGGCGCGATAACCACTTATCAATCCCTTTCATCAGTAGCGGCGTGGTCATCATTGATAACGTGACAGTCACCAATAATAACGCCATCTGATCGCCCTGAAACAGGCGCTGAGAAGAGGCGGTAGAAAAGAGCACAAAAGCGAACTCGCCCCCCTGACTCAGCACGCTGGCAAACTGCATCCGTTCAGAACTTCTTATTCCATATAGCCGCGCCAGCAGATACAGCGTCAGCATTTTTATGGCGACCAGAATAACAACGCTCGCCGCCACCCACAGTAAATGGGTATAAAGTACGCCGAGATTTAGCGACATACCGACGGAGATAAAGAACAGCCCAAGCAGTAAACCTTTAAAGGGATCGATAGCGTTTTCCAGCTCATGCCGGTATTCGCTCTCTGCCAGTAAAACGCCGGCAATGAAGGTTCCCAGGGCCATCGACAGTCCCAGCGCGTCCATAAATAAGGCGGCGCTCAACACCAGCAACAACGTCGCGGCAGTGAAGACCTCCCGCACGCCGGACGCAGCAATAAAACGAAATACCGGGCGCAACAGGTAACGACCGCCAATCAGCATTACCGCGAAGGCCAATACCTTCATTGCCACTTTAAACCAGTCGAAATGCTCGTCGGCCGATCCCGCCAATAAAGGCACCAACGCCAGCGCGGGGATCACCGCTAAATCCTGAAACAGTAAGACGGAAAACCCTAACTGCCCGGACTCGCTACGGTTCATGCCTTTCTCGCGCATCAGTTGTAGCGCCATCGCCGTCGAAGACATCGCCAGGCCAATCCCGCCGACGACCGCCGCCTGCCATAAGAAATCAGCAAGCATCAATAACCCCGCCAGCACCGCCGCGCTTAACAGCACCTGAGCAGCGCCGACGCCGAAGATAGAGCGCCGTAGTTGCCAAAGCCGGGACGGATTGAGTTCGAGACCAATGATAAACATCAGAAACACGACGCCCAGTTCGGAAAAGTGCAGGATCTCGTCAACGTCGCTGATAAATCCCAGCCCCCACGGACCGATGGCGATTCCCGCCAGCAAATACCCTAGCACCGCGCCGATGCCCAGCCTCGCGGCTAACGGCACCGCCGCCACCGCCGCGAAGAGGAACAACACTCCCGCTGTCAATAAATCAGCACCTTCCATCAATAGCCTCCCGCGCTCACAGGATTCGCCAGCCACTCGCCATAGGCTTTCGCATGACTGGCCAGCGTCTGCGGCGACTGGCGGCGCGCCCAGTACACAATAATGGGCGGCATCCAGTGCATCCGGCACATGGCCGCGGTCAGTTCAAAAGGGCGGAGTACATCGCTCATTGGATAGCGGTTTAGCGCGTCATACCGGTAAGCGCTCTCCGGCTCGCCGGTCGTAATCACGCTACGCCAGTACTTTCCCACCAGTTGGTTTCCCCCTGGTCCGCTGGCGAACCCCCGACTCAAAACGCGATCAAGCCATTCTTTCAGTAAAGCCGGACAGCTATAGGTGTAAAGGGGATGCTGAAAAACAATGACGTCGTGCTCACGTAACAGGGCTTGTTCATAGGGCGTGTCGATAAAAAAATCAGGATAGCGCGCATAAAGATCGTGCACGGTTACGTTATTGTGCTGTATGGCCGGTTTAAGCAGTACCCGGTTAGCAACCGAGTCCTGAGATTCCGGATGGGCATACAACAGCAAGACTTTCGCTGGCTGAGACATCAATCCCCCTCCCGGTTGTTTTGGGTCGATACATGCCATTCTTCAGGCCGCTTCTACGTTGACAGCGTTTGTTCAACTCAGGAACGTACTCTATGTCCGCCGCTTGGGATTAATGAGAGATATTCTTGTCCCTCACCAAAGGCGGCCTGAATGATTTTGTGTATCGTTGTTGTTTTGAGCTACCATTGCGCTCCAGCGCGGCGGTACGCCCGAATATTACATTATCATAATGATAAATTAACATAGTCTGAACATACGGCGCCTTATGATTGTTTTCTCCTCGTTACAAATTCGTCGCGGCGTGCGCGTCCTACTGGACAATGCCTCGGCTACCATTAATCCAGGCCAGAAAGTCGGCCTGGTGGGTAAAAACGGCTGCGGTAAATCTACCCTGCTGGCATTGCTAAAAAATGAAATCAGCGCCGATGCCGGGAGTTTTACCCTGCCCGGAACCTGGCAATTAGCGTGGGTGAATCAGGAAACACCTGCGTTGCCTCAGCCAGCGATTGAGTATGTCATTGATAGCGACCGTGAATACCGGCAGCTGGAGGCGCAGCTTAACGACGCCAACGAACGTAACGACGGACATGCTATCGCCTCCATACACGGTAAGCTGGACGCCATCGACGCATGGACCGTTCGCTCGCGCGCCGCCAGCCTGCTACACGGCCTCGGCTTCTCTAACGATCAGCTGGAACGTCCGGTCAGCGACTTTTCCGGCGGCTGGCGGATGCGCCTTAACCTGGCCCAGGCGCTGATTTGCCGTTCCGATTTACTGCTGCTCGACGAACCGACCAACCACCTCGATCTGGATGCCGTTATCTGGCTGGAAAAATGGCTGAAGAGCTATCCGGGCACCCTGATTCTGATCTCCCACGATCGCGATTTTCTTGACCCGATAGTGGATAAAATTATCCATATCGAACAGCAGACTCTGTTCGAGTACACCGGCAACTACAGCGCGTTTGAAGTTCAGCGCGCCACGCGCCTGGCGCAACAGCAGGCGATGTATGAGAGCCAGCAGGAGCGTGTGGCGCATCTGCAAAGCTACATCGACCGTTTCCGCGCCAAAGCGACCAAGGCCAAGCAGGCACAAAGCCGTATCAAGATGCTGGAGCGTATGGAGCTGATTGCGCCAGCTCATGTCGACAACCCGTTCCATTTCAGCTTCCGCGCGCCGGAAAGCCTGCCGAACCCGCTGCTGAAGATGGAAAAAGTCAGCGCAGGTTATGGCGATCGCATCATTCTGGAATCCATCAAGCTGAACCTGGTGCCCGGCTCACGTATCGGCCTGCTGGGCCGCAACGGTGCGGGGAAATCGACGCTGATCAAGCTGCTGGCGGGCGAACTGGAACCGTTGCACGGTGAAATTGGCCTCGCCAAAGGCATTAAGCTCGGCTACTTCGCCCAGCACCAACTGGAGTTCCTGCGCGCCGATGAATCCCCGTTGCAGCATATGGCGCGTCTGGCGCCGCAGGAACTGGAGCAGAAGCTGCGCGACTATCTCGGCGGCTTCGGTTTCCAGGGCGACAAAGTAACGGAAGAGACGCAACGTTTCTCCGGCGGCGAGAAAGCGCGCCTGGTACTGGCGCTGATCGTCTGGCAGCGTCCAAATCTGCTGCTGCTCGATGAACCGACCAACCACCTGGATCTCGACATGCGTCAGGCGCTCACCGAAGCGCTGATTGATTTTGAAGGCGCATTGGTCGTCGTGTCGCACGACCGCCACCTGATTCGCTCCACCACTGACGACCTCTATCTGGTGCACGACAAAAAGGTCGAACCGTTCGACGGCGACCTGGAAGATTATCAGCAGTGGCTGAGCGACGTGCAGAAGCAGGAAAACCAGGCCGACGACGCGCCGAAGGAAAACAACGCCAACAGCGCCCAGTCACGCAAAGATCAGAAGCGTCGCGAAGCCGAGCTACGTACTCTGACGCAGCCGCTGCGTAAAGAGATTACCCGTCTGGAAAAAGAGATGGAAAAGCTCAACGCCCAACTGGCGCAGGCGGAAGAGAAACTCGGCGACAGCAGCCTGTATGACCCCAGCCGTAAAGCGGAGATGACCGAGTGTCTGCAACTGCAGGCCAGCGCCAAATCCGGGCTGGAAGAGTGTGAAATGGCATGGCTTGAGGCGCAGGAGCAGCTTGAGCAAATGATGCAGAACGACTAACGCGCGGGGCGGACGATGAACCTGTCAATCACCGATGACATTACCTTCCGCAAGCTCACCATCTTCATGATGTTTGTGGAGAAAGGTAACATCGCCCGCACCGCCGAGGCGCTGAACACGCTGGAAGAGAACGTTCGTTGTCCGCTGTTCGTCCATAAAGGCCTCTTCGGTACTCGTCCCGATATAAAGGTTACCGTTGCGGTCGGCAGCACCGGAACAGAAGCCTGCGTTATGTGATTTAGCGGCAAAGGTTGCCGTGATTTATTTTCGTCAGCGCGTCGTTCACGCCAAATAATTTAAACGTCACCTCATCAACGCCAAGATTTTTCAGACGCGCAGTGTGTTTTTTAATATAAGCCTGCGCCGTTTCTTCGGATTCAAACAAGTAAATGCCGCCAGCTTGCTGGTTTTTCTCGCTTTCTGTCCAGATTTTCCAGATGAAGCCCGGCTCCTCATTGATAGACTCCGCCAGCCCGACCAGTTGCTGAGTCATCTCCTCGCCAAAAGGGCCGCTAAAGTTAAAATGGATCTGTAAAAGTGTTTTCGACATGCCTTCTCCTTGAGTCACATAACTATCGTGTTGCCACACTACCACGATTAATTCGGCTGATGCAGAGGTTCACGCGATTTCTGTGGGGTATTGCGCGCGCCTTGCATACCGCCCCCTCTGGGGAAATGAGGCGCAATTTTATTTCGCCAGACGACCAATTGAACGTAAAATCACATATTGACTAATCTGTGAACCTTATGCGCGGTATAGTATTGTTTCCAATTATCAATTGTTCTGGTGCTATGGTTGAGATCACGTCCACAGAAATGACCCCGCCTGTCAATGACTCGCATGAATTTATTCCCATGCGTGGCATTCGTAATCGCCATTTACAAACTATGCTGCCGCGCTTAATCCGCCGCAAAGTGAAGTTCAACGCCCACTGGCAGCGGCTGGAGCTACCGGACGGCGATTTTGTCGATCTGGCATGGAGCGAAGAACCGCAACAGGCAAAGCATAAACCGCGGCTGGTGGTCTTTCACGGTCTGGAAGGCAGCCTGAACAGCCCCTATGCCCACGGGCTGATTGAGGCGGCGCAAAAGCGCGGTTGGCTGGGCGTGGTGATGCACTTTCGCGGCTGTAGCGGCGAACCCAACCGTCTGAATCGTATTTACCACTCCGGTGAAACGGAGGACGGAGCCTGGTTTTTACACTGGTTACAGCGGGAGTTCGGCGCCGTTCCGACAGCCGCCGTGGGCTATTCGCTCGGCGGTAATATGCTGGCGTGCCTGCTGGCGAAAGAAGGCCGCGATATTCCCATCGAGGCGGCGGTGATTGTTTCTGCGCCTTTCGTTCTCGAAGCCTGTAGCTACCACATGGACAAAGGGTTTTCCCGCGTCTATCAGCGTTATTTGCTTAATCTGTTAAAAGCGAATGCGTCACGCAAGCTGGCGGCGTATCCCGGGTCGCTGCCGGTGAATCTGGCGCAACTGAAATCAATGCGCCGAATTCGCGAGTTTGACGACCTGATCACCGCGAAAATTCACGGCTTTGCCGACGCCATCGACTACTATCGTCAGTGTAGCGCCATGCCGTTGCTTAACCAGATTGCTAAACCGACGCTGATTATTCACGCTAAAGACGATCCGTTTATGGATCATCATGTGATCCCTAAAGCGGAAGATCTGCCCCCGCAGGTGGAGTATCAGCTGACTGAGCATGGCGGACACGTAGGATTTATCGGCGGTACGCCGCTGCGCCCTGAAATGTGGCTGGAACGCCGAATTCCTGACTGGCTGACAACGTACCTGGAGGCGTCATCATGATCATTCCCTGGCAGGGGCTCGCCCCCGACACGCTGGACAACCTGATCGAAAGCTTTGTGTTGCGCGAAGGCACCGATTATGGTGAACATGAACGTTCGCTTGAACAAAAAGTCGCTGACGTAAAACGCCAACTGCAATCCGGCGAGGCCGTGCTGGTATGGTCTGAATTACATGAAACGGTCAATATTATGCCGAAAAAGCAGTTTCGCGAATAAAACGCCTTTGCCGACAATACATTATTACTAAAGCTCAATCATGGAGTTGCCATGTCAGCCAAACATCCGGTGATAGCAGTAACAGGGTCAAGCGGCGCGGGGACCACCACCACCAGCCTCGCGTTTCGTAAAATTTTCGCGCAGTTAAATCTGCACGCCGCCGAGGTGGAAGGCGACAGTTTTCATCGTTACACCCGCCCGGAAATGGACATGGCGATCCGCAAAGCGCGTGACGCCGGGCGGCATATCAGTTATTTCGGGCCTGAAGCCAATGACTTCAGCCTACTGGAACATACCTTTATTGAGTACGGGCAGACGGGTAAAGGCCAGTCGCGTAAATATCTGCATACCTATGATGAAGCCGTACCGTGGAATCAGGTTCCCGGCACGTTTACCCCCTGGCAGCCGCTTCCCGAACCGACCGATGTGCTGTTTTATGAAGGACTGCACGGCGGCGTCGTCACCCCGCAACATGATGTCGCGCGTCATGTTGATCTGTTGGTTGGCGTGGTGCCTATCGTCAACCTCGAGTGGATTCAGAAACTAATCCGCGACACCAGCGAGCGCGGACACTCCCGTGAAGCGGTGATGGATTCCGTGGTGCGTTCCATGGACGACTACATCAATTACATTACGCCGCAGTTCTCGCGTACCCATATCAACTTCCAGCGCGTGCCGACCGTCGATACATCCAATCCGTTCGCCGCAAAGGGTATTCCCTCGCTGGATGAGAGTTTTGTGGTGATCCATTTTCGCAACCTGGAAGGGATCGATTTTCCCTGGCTCCTGGCGATGCTCCAAGGCTCGTTTATTTCTCACATTAATACATTAGTGGTGCCGGGCGGCAAAATGGGGCTGGCGATGGAGCTGATTATGTTGCCGCTGGTGCAGCGATTAATGGAAGGCAAAAAAATCGAATAACCGCGGTGAAATGCCCGATGGCGCTACGCTTATCGGGCCTACGAGATAAAAACGGGTAGGCCGGATAAAGCCACGCCGCCATCCGGCATCACATGTTACGCCGCAATCACTTCATACGAATGGGTAATATTGACCGCTTTTTCCAGCATTAGCGCCACCGAGCAATATTTTTCCGCGGAGAGATCGACAGCGCGCGCGACGGCAGCCTCTTTCAGATCGCTGCCGGTAACGATAAAATGCAGATTAATGTGCATAAACAGGCGCGGCGCGTCTTCCCGGCGCTCGGATGTCAGCTTCACTTCGCAGTTGGTGACATTCTGACGGCCCTTTTGCAGGATTGATACCACATCAATAGCGCTACATCCGCCAGCCGCCATTAATACCATCTCCATCGGACTCGGCGCTTTGTCACCGGAGTTACCATCCATTAAAATCTGATGGCCGGAGGAGGACTCTCCGAGGAACGTGAGTCCTTCAACCCACTTTACACGCGCTTGCATATTTCGTAACTCCAATGTTTCAATTTTCCTGAAAGATTACGCGCATACAACAAAACTGGCAATGGAAGGCGACCTGGGTCATGCTGAAGCGAGACACCAGGAGACACACGGCGAAAGCTATGCTAAAACAGACAAGATGCTACAGTAATACATTGACGTACTGCATGTATGCAGAGGACATCACATTACAGGCTACAATCTATTTTCGTAGCCCCCTTCCCAGGTAGCGGGAAGTATATTTTTGCAACCCCAGAGACAGTGCCGTTTTCTGGCTCTGGAGACAGCTTATAACAGAGGATAACCGCGCATGGTGCTTGGCAAACCGCAAACAGACCCGACTCTTGAATGGTTCTTGTCTCATTGCCACATTCATAAGTACCCGTCAAAGAGCACGCTGATTCACCAGGGTGAAAAAGCAGAAACGCTGTACTACATCGTTAAAGGCTCCGTGGCAGTGCTGATCAAAGATGAGGAAGGGAAAGAAATGATCCTTTCTTATCTGAATCAGGGTGATTTTATTGGTGAACTGGGCCTGTTTGAAGAAGGTCAGGAACGCAGCGCCTGGGTACGTGCGAAAACCGCATGTGAGGTCGCTGAAATTTCCTACAAAAAATTTCGCCAATTAATCCAGGTCAACCCGGATATTCTGATGCGCCTCTCTTCCCAGATGGCTCGTCGCTTACAAGTCACCTCTGAAAAAGTAGGTAACCTCGCCTTCCTTGACGTCACCGGGCGTATCGCTCAGACGCTGCTGAATCTGGCGAAACAGCCCGATGCCATGACGCACCCGGATGGGATGCAGATCAAAATCACCCGTCAGGAAATCGGCCAGATCGTCGGCTGCTCCCGCGAAACCGTTGGTCGTATTTTGAAAATGCTGGAAGATCAAAACCTGATCTCCGCGCATGGCAAGACCATCGTCGTCTACGGCACCCGTTAATTCCGTCAGAATGGCGCGTTTTATCATGCGCCATTTTTGTTTGCATCGATGTGGCGAAGACTGATTTATCACCCAGAGATTAATTACGCACTACGGCAAACGCTGGTGCTGTGCCTGCCTGTGGCTGTCGGTTTATTGATAGGCCAGCTACACCTGGGCTTGCTTTTCTCTCTTGTTCCCGCCTGCTGCAACATTGCAGGTCTGGATACCCCGCACAAACGCTTTTTTAAACGCCTGATCATCGGCGCGTCGCTGTTCGCCGGATGCAGTCTGGTAACGCAACTTCTGCTGGCGGAATCCATCCCCCTGCCGTTGATCCTGACCGGGCTCACGCTGGTGCTTGGCGTGACGGCGGAAATTAGCCCGCTTCACGCGCGGCTACTGCCAGCGTCGCTGATTGCCGCCATCTTTACCCTGAGTCTTGCGGGATACATGCCCGTCTGGGAGCCGCTGCTCATTTATGCGCTGGGCACGCTATGGTACGGCGTGTTTAACTGGTTTTGGTTCTGGCTATGGCGCGAACAGCCGCTGCGCGAGTCATTGAGTTTGTTATACCGTGAACTGGCCGATTATTGCGAAGCGAAATACAGCCTGCTCACCCAACATATCGATCCGGAAAAAGCGCTGCCTCCCCTGCTGATACGCCAGCAAAAAGCGGTCGATCTCATTACCCAGTGTTACCAACAGATGCATATGCTTTCGGCGCACAATAATAATGATTACAAGCGTCTACTGCGGGCTTTTCAGGAAGCGATGGATTTGCAGGAGCACATCTCCGTCAGCTTGCATCAGCCGGAAGAGGTACAGAAACTGGTAGAACGCAGCCATGCGGAAGAGGTGATTCGCTGGAATGCGCAAACGGTCGCCGCCCGCCTGCGCGTGCTGGCGGATGACATTCTTTATCATCGTCTGCCGACGCGCTTCTCCATGGAAAAACAGATTGGCGCTCTGGAGAAGATCGCCAATCAGCATCCTGAAAATCCGGTAGGCCAGTTCTGCTATTGGCACTTCAGTCGAATCGCCCGTGTGCTGCGTACTCAGCGGCCGCTGTACGCCCGCGACCTGATGGCCGATAAACAGCGTCGCCTGCCGCTACTTCCGGCGCTGAAAAATTATATGTCTCTAAAATCGCCGGCGCTACGCAATGCCGGACGCATCAGCGTGATGATGAGCATCGCCAGTCTGATGGGCAGCGCGTTGCACCTGCCTAAACCGTACTGGATCCTCATGACAGTGCTGTTTGTCACCCAAAACGGCTATGGCGCGACGCGCGTACGTATTCTGCATCGTTCGGTCGGAACGCTGGTCGGCCTGGTGATTGCCGGCGTCACGCTGCACTTACATATTCCCGAAAGCATTACGCTGGCGGTCATGCTGGTACTAACGCTGGCAAGTTATCTGATTATTCGTAAAAACTACGGCTGGGCGACGGTCGGCTTTACGGTGACGGCGGTATACACCATCCAGTTACTGACGTTAAACGGAGAGCAGTTTATTGTGCCGAGGCTGATCGATACGCTGATTGGCTGTTTAATTGCCTTTGGCGGCATGGTCTGGCTGTGGCCGCAATGGCAAAGCGGGCTATTACGTAAAAACGCCCATGATGCGCTGGAAGCCGATCAAGAAGCTATCCGACTGATCCTCAGTAACGATCCGCAGGCCACCCCGCTCGCTTATCAAAGAATGCGGGTCAACCAGGCGCATAACACGTTATTCAACTCGTTAAATCAGGCAATGCAGGAACCCGGGTTCAATACCCACTATCTGTCGGATATGAAACTGTGGGTCACGCACAGCCAGTTTATTGTCGAGCATATCAACGCCATGACGACGCTGGCGCGGGAACACACCATGCTGACGCCGGATCTGGCGCAGCGCTATCTGGAATCTTGCGAGATTGCAATTCAGCGCTGCCAGCAGCGCCTGGAGTACGACAGGCCAGGCGGCTCCGGCGATGTCAATATTCTGGAGTCGCCGGACATGCCGTCACATGGCTTATTGAGCACTCTGGAGCAACATTTACAGCGCATCATTGGCCATCTGAACACCATGCACACCATTTCGTCGATGGCCTGGCGTCAGCGTCCGCATCACGGTATCTGGCTGAGTAAGCGGCTACGGGATACAAAAGGTTAAGTCCGACTGCCGGATGCGCTACGCTTATCCGGCAATCCGCCATCAGGCCACCACCTTCCCTACCGCCTGCGCAAAGCGCTGCATTCCTTCATTGATATCCGCCTCTTCCACCACCAGCGACGGGGCAAAACGCATCACGTCGGCTCCGGCATTGAGCACCATCACGCCGGCCTCCGCTCCTGCGTACAGAAAATCGCGCGCCCGGCCTTTGTACTTCGGCTTCAGTTCCGCGCCAATCAGCAGCCCCATGCCGCGAATATCGCTGAAAATGTCAAATTGCTCGTCAATCGCCTGCAAATGTTGCACAAACTGTTGCCGCTTAGTGTGAATGCCTTGTAGTACCTCTGGCGTATTAATAATATCGAATGCCGCGCCAGCCACCGCACAGGCTAGCGGATTGCCGCCATAGGTTGAACCATGCGAACCGACATGGAAGGCCGAGGCGATCTCCTGCGTGGTCAGCATGGCGCTCACCGGAAAACCGCCGCCTAACGCTTTGGCGCTGGTGAGGATATCCGGCGTGACGCCGTAGTGCATATAGGCAAACAGGTCTCCGGTGCGCCCCATCCCGCACTGCACTTCATCAAACACCAGCAACGCCTGATGCTTGTCACACAGGTCGCGTAACCCTTTGAGGAATTCCGGTGTAGCCGCCTGCACGCCGCCTTCCCCCTGAATCGGCTCGACCACCACCGCGCAGGTGTGGTCATCCATTACCGCTTTCACCGCATGAAGATCGTTGAAAGGAACGTGAATAATGTCGGCGGGTTTCGGCCCAAAGCCGTCGGAATATTTCGGCTGTCCGCCGACAGAGACGGTAAACAAGGAACGGCCATGAAAGGCGTTATGGAAGGCAATGATTTTCGTTTTGAACGGGCTATGGCGCACGCAGGCATAATGACGCGCCAGTTTAAAAGCGGTTTCGTTCGCTTCGGTGCCGGAATTCATAAACAGCACGCGCTCGGCAAACGTGGCGTCGATCAGTTTACGTCCCAGACGCAACGCTGGTTCATTGGTAAAAACGTTACTGGTATGCCACAAGGTTTCCCCCTGGGATTTCAGCGCCTCGACCAGTGCCGGATGGCAATGGCCCAGCGCAGTCACTGCAATCCCGCCGGCGAAATCGATATACTCTTTGCCCTGCTGATCCCATACGCGGCTGCCTTTACCTTTGACCGGAATAAAGTCCGCCGGTGCATAAACAGGCAGAATCACCTCATCAAAAGTTGCGCGCGTAATAGCCGTTTGTTCAGTTGCCATATCATTACCACCCGGTTAAGTAGAAATGCCAGTGAAATTATAATCACAAAATATGAATAAAAAATCACTCAATAGCAACCACAAATCAACGCCGGAGGAAATTTTCCAGCAGAGCGTGTCCTTGTTCGCTGAGAATACTTTCCGGGTGGAACTGCACGCCTTCCAGATCCCACTCGCGGTGGCGAATGCCCATAATCTCCTGCGTTTCACTCCAGGCGGTGATCTCAAAACACTCTGGCAACGTGGCAGGGTCGACAATCAGCGAGTGGTAACGTGTCACGGTTAACGGGCTGGGCAATCCCCGAAACACGCCCTGTCCATTATGCGTAACAGGTGACGTTTTACCGTGCATCACTTTCGCTGCCCGCACCACCGACGCGCCAAAGGCCTGCGCCATCGCCTGATGACCCAGGCAAACGCCCAGCATCGGAATACGTCCGGCATAATGGCGGATAACCGCCAGTGAAATGCCAGCGTCATTTGGCGTACAGGGGCCAGGAGAGATAACGATTTTTTGCGGGTTCAAAGCGTCAATGTGCGCCAGCGTCAGCGCATCATTGCGCCGGACCTGCACTTCCGCGCCCAGTTCACAAAAATACTGGTAGAGGTTCCAGGTAAAGGAATCATAGTTATCGATAAGCAGGATCATGGCGGCTCCGGGTCAGTAGAACCGCACTATTTTACTCAGTTTCGCGAGCTTCGCTTATCGCTTTCTGAAAAATCGCCTGCAAAGCGGAGAGATCGCCCATCGCGCCGCTCTGGTTCGCCTGCTTCCATGTTTCAACCGCAATACCTTGCCAACTCAGCGCGTAGCCTGCATGTAGCGCCAGCTGTTCAAAGAAGATGCGCTGCGCCAGCCCGCTCCCCAAACGAAACGGATGAAGCACGTTAATTTCACAGTAGTAATGCGCCAGCCGCTCGACAAACTTCTCGTGCGCCAGACCGACCAGATAGCCCTCTTCTTCCAGATCCTGCATCAGAGCGTTGCCCTCTTTTTCGATATAGGCAAAGTGGCAGAAACGGGTATCGCCCTGGTAAATATCGACCTCCCGCAGTTGCCCTGCCCAGTCGAAAATATCCTGATAGAGCTGGCGATGAATCGCGCACAGATGAGGCAAGCCGCGTACCAGCGGCCCCAGTTCAATCGTGGCGGCACGGAGCGCGGTCATTTCATATGCCGCTTGCGCCAGTCGCTGGGCCTGATGAATCCCCAGCCGATTACGCATCACATTCAGCCCCGGATAGAGGTACGGATCGCGCCCTTCGCCAAATTTATCGCTCATAGTGCCTCCGAAGCTCGTCAAGACGTGCCAGCGCTTCATCGGCGGTCAGGGTTACTAAGGGGATCTCAATACCTTCGAGACGGCGGCTTTGCTGGAAGTTAACGTTGCGCCGCTGTTCCCAAAAGCGTGACTTTTGTTTATCGGTAAGTTTCTTCACCTGGCCTCCCTGAATATGTCTGTGCTTGACCACAAGTATAAGCAGCAATTTCAGGTTACGCTGAGACAGGGAGAAAACGCGGGCGGCTCGCACCCGCGCAGTCATATTTTATTTTATGGCAGGACTTTCGCGGAAAGGATAACGACTGGTTTTGTCGGCACATTCTGATAAGGCCCGACATCGTGCGTCGGTACCTGTGAGATTTTATCGGCGACATCCATACCTTTTACCACTTTTCCAAATACCGCATAGCCAAAGTCGCGCTGGCCGTGGTCGAGAAAAGCGTTATCCGCGACGTTAATAAAGAACTGGCTGGTGGCGCTGTCTTTATCTGCGGTGCGCGCCATCGCGATCGTGCCGCGAGTATTACGCAGACCGTTGTCGGCTTCATTCTTAATCGGCGGATTCGGTTTCTTCTGCTGCATCTGCTCGTTAAAACCACCGCCCTGAATCATGAAGCCAGGAATAACGCGGTGAAACGTAGTGTTGTTATAGAAACCACTGTTGACGTAATCGACAAAGTTTTTCACAGAAACCGGCGCTTTCTGGCTGTTCAGCTCCAGCTCAATATTCCCGGCGGAGGTGGTTAACAGCACATGAGGATCGCCTTTTGCTGCCAACGCTGCGGGAGAAAGAGCAGAAAGAGCGAAAACAGCTGCGACAGCCGCCAGAGTCGATTTGAGCATGAGATTTCCTTAAAGAGAGCAGAAATAAAGCAAGTGGAATGATTTTAAAGAGCCTTCCTGGGCCAGGCCAGCCCTTTACCTAATTTTACGTATATGAAACAAATGTAACGTTACGACGCAACGCCGTATTCTTGCAATATGATGTGACAAACATCACATTAAAAAATGTAATGAACATTACTATCACTAATAATTATTTAAATGCATCACAAAAGCGCCTAAAATCTGCCCGCTTAACGCGCCCTCCACGCGCTTCACTTCTCTTCAAGGCCAGACATGACTAACAGCAACCGCATCAAGCTCACATGGATCAGCTTTCTTTCCTACGCCCTGACCGGGGCGCTGGTGATTGTCACCGGGATGGTGATGGGAAATATCGCAGACTATTTTCAGCTGCCCGTTTCCAGCATGAGTAATACCTTTACTTTCCTGAACGCCGGGATTTTGATCTCGATCTTCCTCAATGCGTGGCTGATGGAAATCATCCCGCTGAAAACACAGCTACGCTTTGGTTTTATCCTGATGGTGCTGGCGGTGGCCGGGCTGATGTTCAGCCACAGCCTGGCGTTGTTCTCAGCGGCGATGTTTGTGCTGGGGCTGGTCAGCGGGATCACCATGTCGATTGGCACCTTCCTGATTACGCAACTGTATGAAGGGCGTCAGCGCGGTTCCCGACTGCTGTTTACCGACTCCTTCTTCAGCATGGCGGGGATGATTTTTCCTATGGTCGCCGCCTTCCTGCTGGCGCGTAGTATTGAGTGGTACTGGGTCTACGCCTGCATCGGCCTGGTCTACCTGGCGATTTTTATCCTGACCTTCGGCTGTGAATTTCCGGCGCTGGGTAAACATGCGCAGCACTCTCAGGCGCCTGTCGCCAAAGAAAAATGGGGCATTGGCGTACTGTTTCTCGCCGTCGCCGCGCTGTGCTATATCCTCGGTCAATTGGGCTTTATCTCCTGGGTGCCGGAATATGCCAAAGGCCTCGGCATGAGCCTGAATGACGCCGGGGCGCTGGTGAGTGATTTCTGGATGTCCTATATGTTTGGTATGTGGGCGTTCAGCTTTATCCTGCGCTTTTTCGATCTGCAACGCATCCTGACCGTACTGGCGGGTATAGCGGCGGTCCTGATGTATCTGTTTATTACCGGCACGCAGGCGCATATGCCGTGGTTTATTCTGACGCTGGGCTTCTTCTCCAGCGCCATTTATACCTCCATCATTACGCTGGGATCGCAGCAAACGAAAGTGGCCTCGCCTAAGCTGGTTAACTTTATTCTGACCTGCGGCACCATCGGAACGATGCTGACCTTCGTCGTCACCGGCCCGATTGTGGCGCACAGCGGTCCACAGGCGGCGTTACTCACCGCGAATGGTCTGTATGCGGTGGTCTTTGTGATGTGCTTTGCGCTCGGCTTTGTATCCCGTCATCGTCAGCATAGTTCGCCAGCGGCGCATTGATAATGATTGCCGGATGGCGACGCGATGCGTCTTATCCGGCCTACAGCGTAAGCTGTTGGTAGGCCGGATAAGGCGACGTCGCCCTCCGGCACTCTATCCCCCCCTCCTGACGAGGTAGGCCTGTTGGTCTAAAAACCCCTCATTTTGTATGTTATTTGTACAAACCTGAAAAGCCTGACAATTCCGCCACTTATAAAAATCCAGACAAATCAGCCACATACCCATTAAGAGGTATATAAAGGTGAATTTGATTTACATCAATAAGCGGGGTTGCTGAATCGTTAAGGTAGGCGGTAATAGAAAAGAAATCGAGGCAAAAATGAGCAAAGTCAGACTCGCTATTATCGGTAATGGTATGGTCGGCCACCGCTTTATTGAGGATCTCCTTGATAAATCCGACGCTAGCCTGTTCGACATTACCGTGTTCTGTGAAGAACCCCGTAAAGCCTATGACCGTGTCCACTTATCATCCTACTTCTCTCACCACACCGCGGAAGAGCTCTCTCTGGTGCGTGAAGGATTTTACGAGAAGCACGGCGTGAAGGTACTGGTTGGCGAACGCGCAATTACCATTAACCGTCAGGAGAAAGTGATTCACTCCAGCGCGGGTCGTACCGTTTATTATGACAAGCTGATCATGGCGACCGGTTCATATCCGTGGATTCCGCCGATTAAAGGCTCCGAAACCCAGGATTGCTTCGTTTACCGTACCATTGAAGACCTCAACGCTATCGAAGCCTGCGCCCGTCGCAGCAAGCGCGGGGCGGTGGTCGGCGGCGGTCTGCTGGGGCTGGAAGCCGCTGGCGCGCTGAAAAACCTCGGAGTGGAAACGCACGTCATTGAATTTGCGCCAATGCTGATGGCGGAACAGCTCGATCAGATGGGCGGCGAGCAGCTACGTCGCAAGATCGAAAGCATGGGCGTGCGTGTACACACCAGTAAAAACACGCAAGAGATTGTTCAGCAGGGTAACGAAGCGCGTAAGACTATGCGTTTTGCCGACGGCAGCGAGCTGGAAGTCGATTTTATCGTCTTCTCTACCGGTATTCGCCCACGCGACAAGCTGGCTACCCAGTGCGGTCTGGCCGTCGCGCAGCGCGGCGGGATCGTGATTAACGACACCTGCCAGACGTCCGACCCGGATATCTACGCTATCGGCGAGTGCGCCAGTTGGAACAACCGCGTTTACGGTCTGGTAGCACCGGGCTATAAAATGGCCCAGGTCGCCGTTGACCATATCCTCGGCAGTGAAAACGCCTTTGAAGGGGCGGATCTCAGCGCCAAGCTGAAGCTGCTGGGCGTGGACGTCGGCGGCATCGGCGACGCGCATGGCCGCACGCCGGGCGCGCGTAGCTACGTTTACCTCGATGAAAGCAAAGAAGTCTACAAACGTCTTATTGTCAGCGAAGATAACAAAACGCTGCTCGGCGCAGTACTGGTCGGCGACACCAGCGATTACGGCAATTTGCTGCAACTGGTACTGAACGCCATCGAACTGCCGGAAAACCCGGATTCGCTGATCCTGCCGTCGCACGCGGGCAGTGGTAAACCCTCTATCGGCGTGGATAAACTGCCGGACAGCGCGCAGATCTGCTCCTGCTTCGATGTGACTAAAGGCGATCTGATCGCCGCTATCAATAAAGGCTGTCATACCGTGGCGGCGCTGAAAGCGGAAACCAAAGCCGGAACCGGCTGCGGCGGCTGCATCCCGCTGGTGACGCAGGTACTGAACACCGAACTGGCGAAACAGGGTATTGAAGTCAACAACAACCTGTGCGAGCACTTTGCTTATTCTCGTCAGGAACTGTTCCACTTAATACGCGTGGAAGGCATTAAAACCTTTGAAGAACTGCTGGCGAAACACGGTAAAGGCTACGGCTGCGAAGTGTGTAAGCCGACCGTCGGTTCGCTGCTGGCGTCGTGCTGGAACGAATACATCCTCAAACCGCAGCACACGCCGCTACAGGATACTAACGATAACTTCCTGGCGAATATCCAGAAAGACGGCACCTACTCGGTGATCCCGCGCTCCGCTGGCGGTGAAATCACCCCGGAAGGTCTGGTGGCCGTGGGTCGTATCGCCCGCGAGTTTAACCTCTATACCAAAATTACCGGTTCTCAGCGTATCGGTCTGTTTGGCGCGCAAAAAGACGATCTGCCGGAAATCTGGCGTCAACTGATTGAAGCGGGCTTCGAAACCGGTCACGCGTACGCCAAAGCGCTGCGGATGGCGAAAACCTGCGTCGGCAGCACCTGGTGCCGCTACGGCGTGGGCGACAGCGTCGGTTTCGGCGTGGAGCTGGAAAACCGCTACAAAGGCATTCGCACCCCGCACAAGATGAAGTTCGGCGTCTCCGGCTGTACCCGTGAATGTGCGGAAGCGCAGGGTAAAGATGTGGGTATCATCGCCACTGAGAAAGGCTGGAACCTGTACGTTTGCGGTAACGGCGGCATGAAACCTCGTCATGCGGATCTGCTGGCAGCCGATCTCGATCGCGACACGCTGCTCAAGTATCTCGACCGCTTTATGATGTTCTACATCCGTACCGCCGACAAACTGACCCGTACCGCACCGTGGTTAGACAACCTGGAAGGCGGCATCGACTATCTGAAATCGGTCATCATCGACGACAAGCTGGGCCTGAACGAACATCTGGAAGAAGAGATGGCGCGCCTGCGCGCAGCGGTGGTCTGCGAGTGGACGGAGACCGTCAACACGCCAGCGGCGCAGGTTCGTTTCAAACACTTTATCAACAGCGACAAGCGCGACCCAAATGTTCAGGTTGTGCCGGAACGCGAACAGCATCGTCCGGCCACGCCGTATGAACGTATCCCGGTCACTCTGGTGGAGGAAAACGCATGAGCCAGTGGCAAAACATCTGCAAAATCGATGACATTCTGCCGGGAACCGGCGTCTGCGCGCTGTTAGGTACTGAACAAGTCGCGATTTTCCGTCCTTACCATAGCGATCAGGTATTCGCGATCAGCAACATCGACCCGTTCTTTGAAGCCAGCGTGCTGTCTCGTGGACTGATTGCGGAACACCAGGGCGAACTGTGGGTCGCCAGCCCGCTGAAGAAACAGCGCTTTCGCCTGAGCGATGGTTTGTGCATGGAAGACGAACAGTTTTCTGTGAAACATTACGACGCGCGGGTAAAAGACGGCGTGGTGCAGTTGCGCGGTTAATTATTTTTGGGAGGCGCAACGCCTCCCCTTTTTTGACGTATTTGTAGGTCTTTTATTGGTAGGCCTGATAAGCGTAGCGCCATCAGGCAATTGCAAAAGCACATTGCCGGATGGCGGCATAAATGCCTTATCCGGCCTACGGTTACGATTTTTTTATTTTTTGTACTTCAAGGATAATCAAATGTTTACAGACACTATCAATAAGTGTGCGGCTAACGCTGCGCGCATCGCACGCCTGTCGGCGAATAATCCGCTCGGCTTCTGGGTCAGTTCGGCAATGGCCGGGGCTTATGTCGGTCTCGGCATCATTCTTATTTTCACCCTCGGCAATCTGCTCGACCCGTCAGTGCGTCCTTTGGTGATGGGAGCGACCTTTGGTATCGCCTTAACGCTGGTCATCATCGCCGGTTCCGAACTGTTTACCGGCCACACCATGTTCCTGACGCTGGGCGTCAAAGCTGGCACCATCAGCCACGGTCAAATGTGGGCTATCCTGCCGCAAACCTGGCTTGGCAACCTGGTCGGCTCCGTCTTTGTCGCCCTGCTTTACAGCTGGGGCGGCGGCAGTTTGTTGCCGGTCGATACCAGCATCGTTCACTCAGTCGCGCTGGCGAAAACCACCGCGCCCGCCACGGTACTGTTCTTCAAAGGCGCGCTGTGTAACTGGCTGGTTTGTCTGGCAATCTGGATGGCGATCCGCACCGAAGGCACGGCGAAATTTCTTGCTATCTGGTGGTGCCTGCTGGCGTTTATCGCTTCCGGCTACGAGCACTCCGTCGCGAATATGACGCTGTTCGCCCTCTCCTGGTTTGGTCATCACAGCGACGCTTATACCCTGTCCGGAATCGGACACAATCTGTTGTGGGTCACTCTGGGTAATACTTTGTCCGGCGTCGTGTTCATGGGATTGGGTTATTGGTATGCTACGCCGAAATCGGAGCGTCCGGCTCCGGCAAAAATCAATCAGCCAGAGGCTGCTGCCAATAATTAAGGGGTAATGTCGTGGACCATTTGCCTATATTTTGTCAATTACGCGACCGCGACTGTCTGATCGTCGGCGGTGGCGATGTCGCAGAACGCAAAGCACGGTTATTGCTGGAAGCAGGCGCACGTTTAACGGTCAATGCGCTCACCTTTATTCCACAGTTCACCGTATGGGCAAATGAAGGCATGTTGACTCTGGTTGAGGGACCGTTCGACGAAACGCTTCTCGACTCGTGTTGGCTGGCGATCGCGGCCACCGACGACGATACCGTCAACCAGCGCGTCAGCGAAGCGGCGGAGTCACGCCGCATCTTCTGCAACGTGGTGGATGCGCCGAAAGCCGCCAGCTTTATCATGCCCTCCATTATTGACCGCTCGCCGCTCATGGTCGCCGTCTCCTCGGGCGGCACTTCCCCGGTGCTGGCGCGTCTGCTGCGCGAGAAACTGGAGTCGCTGCTGCCGCAGCATCTGGGGCAGGTCGCGCGCTACGCCGGGCAACTCCGCGCCCGAGTGAAAAAGCAGTTTGCCACGATGGGCGAACGTCGTCGCTTCTGGGAAAAATTTTTCGTCAATGACCGGCTGGCGCAGTCGCTGGCGAATGCCGATGAGAAAGCGGTTAACGCGACAACCGAACACCTGTTTAGCGAACCGCTGGATCACCGTGGCGAAGTCGTGCTGGTTGGCGCCGGGCCGGGCGATGCCGGACTGCTCACGCTGAAAGGGTTACAACAAATCCAACAGGCGGATATCGTGGTTTACGATCGCCTCGTCTCCGACGACATTATGAACCTGGTACGCCGCGATGCCGATCGGGTCTTTGTGGGGAAACGCGCGGGTTACCACTGCGTCCCACAGGAGGAAATCAACCAGATCCTGCTGCGTGAAGCGCAAAAAGGTAAACGCGTGGTACGCCTGAAAGGCGGCGATCCCTTTATCTTTGGTCGCGGCGGCGAAGAGCTGGAAACGCTGTGCCATGCCGGTATTCCTTTCTCGGTCGTGCCGGGGATTACCGCGGCTTCCGGCTGCTCCGCCTACTCCGGTATTCCGCTAACCCATCGCGATTACGCCCAGAGCGTACGTCTGGTCACGGGTCACCTGAAAACCGGCGGCGAGCTGGACTGGGAAAACCTGGCGGCAGAAAAACAGACGCTGGTGTTCTACATGGGGCTTAATCAGGCAGCGACTATCCAGGACAAACTGATCGCATTCGGTATGCAGGCCGATATGCCGGTTGCGCTGGTAGAAAACGGCACCTCCGTGAAGCAACGCGTCGTCCACGGTGTGCTGACGCAGCTCGGGGAATTAGCGCAACAGGTTGAAAGCCCGGCGCTGATTATCGTTGGCCGGGTCGTTGGTTTACGCGATAAATTAAATTGGTTCTCTAATCATTAATTAAAATAAGGCCCTGTTATTCAGGGCCTTATTTTACAACTACTCGTAACCCCAAATTATTTTTACTTAAAATTAAATTAAGCAATCCACTTTAAATACACCACGTGAATTTAAATACTAATAATATTGCGTAAAAACCCTTTTATTCGTCAAATTCCCCCATCATTCATTCACCTAATAAATAACACCGTTAAGCACTCAATTTGACCTGACCTGGTTATCGGGTGATAAAATAAACACTAAAGCATAATTTTCTTCTGGCCATTTCATCATTGCCTGTATCGCTCTCTGCATATGTTTAGTACGCAAGGAAAATATTAATTAAGGATGAACCCTATGCAAAAGAAAAAACTTATT
The DNA here is from genome assembly GCF_020268625.1 of Salmonella sp. JXY0409-18. Taxonomy (NCBI): domain Bacteria; kingdom Pseudomonadati; phylum Pseudomonadota; class Gammaproteobacteria; order Enterobacterales; family Enterobacteriaceae; genus Salmonella; species Salmonella sp. JXY0409-18. The sequence continues at coordinate 398,307 of NZ_CP084216.1, read as the reverse complement.
TCTATCGCGATCGCTTTAACGCTACAAAGTTATTACATTCCGGCCATCGCCGCAGAAAATAACGATGATGAAAAAGAATGTCCCAGTAATATCTCCTCCCTGCCTAAAGAAAAACGCGCAAAACTCTCACCGACCTGCCTTGCTACATTACCTGAAAATGATAATCACTGGGGCTGGGTTGCTGGCGGCGTTGCTGCGCTGGTCGCAGGTGTGGCTATTGGCGTTGAAAATAACGGTGGCGGAGATTCCACTCATTCTTATACCCCCCCTACGCCCGATAATGGCGGCGACGTCACTCCGCCCGATAATGGCGGCAACGTCACTCCGCCCGACGATGGCGGCGATGACGATGTGACCCCGCCTGATGATAGCGGCGATGACGATGTAACCCCGCCTGATGATAGCGGCGATGACGATGTGACCCCGCCTGACGATAGCGGCGATGACGATGTGACCCCGCCTGACGATAGCGGCGATGACGATGTGACCCCGCCTGACGATAGCGGCGATGACGATGTGACCCCGCCTGACGATAGCGGCGATGATGATGTGACCCCGCCCGATGATAGCGGCGATGACGATGTGACCCCGCCCGACGATAGCGGCGATGATGATGTAACCCCGCCTGACGATAGCGGCGATGACGATGTAACCCCGCCTGACGATAGCGGCGATGACGACGACACGCCCACAGATAATTCTGTTACTACCTTCAGCAACGGCGTCACCATCGATAAAGGCAAAGACACCCTGGCCTTCGATAGCTTCAAACTGGATAACGGCAGCGTTCTCGAGGGCGCCGTGTTGAATTATTCAGAACAGGATGACCAGTGGCAGTTGACCACCGAAGACGGCAAAACGCTGAACGTCACCGGCTGGGACGTGACTGACGCCAATGCCGCCGTGATTGAAGGCACCCAGGAAAACGGTCTCTACTGGAAGTACGACAGCCGGGGCTATCTGATTATTGCCGACGATAACACCACGGTTATCACCGGCGACGGCGAATCGCATACCTCCGATCGCGGCATGGATATCAGCGGCCAGGATCGCACCGGCGTGATTATTTCCGGCGATCGAACCGTCAACACGCTCACCGGGGACTCCAGTGTGACCGACGGCGCCACCGGCATGGTGATCTCCGGCGACGGCACCACCAACACCATTTCGGGCCATTCAACGGTAGACAACGCCATCGGCGCGCTGATTTCCGGTAATAATACCACCACCGATTTCTCCGGCGACATTACCGTGAGCGGCGGCGGCACCGCCATCATCATCGACGGCGACAACGCCACGGTTCAGAATACCGGTACCTCCAGTATCAGCGGCGCAGGCTCCACTGGCACCACCATTGACGGCAATAACGCGCGCGTCAGCAACGACGGCGATATGACCATCACCGACGGCGCCACCGGCGGCCATATTATCGGCGACAACGCGGTTATCGATAATGTCGGGGATACCACCGTCAGCGGCGCGGGGTCCGCTGCGTTGTATGTCGATGGCGATAACACGCTCATTATCAATGAAGGCGATCAGACCATCTCCGGCGGCGCGACCGGTACGCGAATTGACGGCAGTAAGGCCCGTATCGCCAATACCGGCGATATCGCAGTGGATGGCGCAGGCTCTGCCGCTGTAGTTATCAATGGCGACAACGGCAGTCTGACCCAGGCGGGCGATCTGCTGGTCACCGACGGCGCGATGGGTATCATCACCTACGGCACCGGAAATGAAGCAAAAAATACCGGTAACGCCACCGTCCGCGATCAGGACTCGGTGGGTTTTGTGGTCGCTGGCGAACAAAACGCCTTCCGCAACAAAGGGAATATTAACGTCAGCCTCAACGGCACCGGCGCGCTGGTGAGCGGCAATACGTCACAGGTTACGCTGGATGGCGATATTAACGTTATTTCCGTGCAGGACAGCGATGGCGTATTCCGCGGCGCGACGGGCGTAAACGTGAGCGGCGACAGCAACACCGTCAATATCGCTGGCAACGTGAATATGAGCGCTGAGTTCGAGCAAAATTCTTTGATCGCCGGCGATACCCCGCTAACCGGCGTCACCGTTAACGGCGCCAACAACGATATCACCCTTGATGGCACATTTGACATCAACGTCGGCGATCTGTCGACAGTCAGTGGACAAGCGTTGAGCGTTATCGGTCTGAACGTTACGGGCGAGGGTAACAACGTAGATATCCGCGGCGGTATTAGCATTACCCATAGCCAGAATACGGATGGCTCGGTCAGCATCGTCACAGGCATCAATCTCAACGGCGACAGCGAAGTTACGCTAAGCGGTCAGTCCACAATAGATACAGCCACCATGATAGGAGGCGCTGTCACACTGGCCAAGGTCAGCAACGGCGGTTCTCTGATTCTGGATGACAATTCAATCATTGATATTAATGTCAATTATATAGATGTTAGCGCTTCCATTAACAATGCGCTATTAGTCGCTAACGGAGAAAATTCATCAATTGCGAACCAGGGCGATATCACAAGCCACGGCGTCTATTCCATTATGCGCGTCGACAATGGCGCAACTATCGGCAACAGCGGTGAGATCCTGGTTTACGCAACCAGTAACGGCGGCGGCGACGATCGTACTGCCGTTGCCCGCGCCGACGACGCAGGTTCAGTAATTCATAACCAATCTGGCGGTGATATCACCATCATATCTGACCAGCAACCTGTAAAATATAAAGGTTTTTCCTTTTTCCCGCTGAAATGGTACAACCATACCTTCTATGCAATGCTCGCCTCTGGATATGGCGATGTTGTCAATGATAAAGACGCCGCCATCCATTTGCAGGGCGCAGGCGTATATGGCGTTAGCGCCATCAAAGGAGCGGCGCTAAACGCAGGCGATATTTATCTGGATGGTTTTGTCCCGACGCTGGACGATGAAGGTGATATTACCAGCACAAGCTACTGGCATCCGTCATCGCTCTATCTCACCAGTGCAGGTATGGTCGCAGGCTCAACTGATGGCGGTGACGGCGACGCCACAGCCACCAATACCGGCACCATTAACGTTAATAACGCCGGGTTCGGCATGATGGCGCTCAATGGCGGCACCGCCATTAACCAGGGCACCATTAATCTCACCGCCGATGAGGGCGTCACCAAAATTGATGATAACCAGCTGGTCGGCATGGCGGCGCTCAACGGCGGGACCGTCATCAACGATACCACTGGCACCATCAATATCGATGCCAGCTATGGCAAGCCATTTTATGCTGATGACAGCAGCGTTGTCGTTAACTACGGCACAATCTGTGTTGCTGACTCTTGCCAAAACAGTAGTCAGTATAATCCCACGGACCCGATGGTTTCTTTCGCTTATAACGATGGGCTTCTCTCCGCTTATGGAGAGAATATTAAATTAAACAACAATATACTCATTCTCGGTGATGTGGGTAATGAAGGCGCAGTAGCAACCGAGAAAGTTAACGTCACTGACAGTGGATACCTCACCAACAGCGCCAGTGGCGAAATTACCAGCTTCGTCGTCGCGGAGAATGGAGGGAAAATTGATAACCGCGGCAAAATTACCTCTGTTGACGTTGAAGAGGGCGGGACGTTAACCAACAGTGGCGACATTAGCGACACGTTAACCGTGGGAGGTGGCGCAAGCGCCATCAACAGCGCCACGGGTTCTGTCAATCACATCGATATGTGGAAAGGCTCGCTGGATAACCAAGGATATATTGGCACTCTGATACTGCAAAACACCTCCGGGGCGGTAAGCAATACAGGTGTTATTGATGTTGTGAATTTTAAAGCCGCGACCGTATTCAATAATAATGGCACAGTGAACGATCTGGCTGTCGCCAGCGGTGCAACTGTGAATAACCTGAGCGGCGGTGTGGTCAGCATACCCGAACAAATGTGGAAAGGGACGCTGAATAACTGGGGCGAAGTAAACGGCACGATGGATATCGCCAACGGTACCTTTACCTTCTATAACGCCGGGACATTCAATGGCAACATCAAGACCGCCAGCGCCAAGGGAGGAATGGTAGAAAACGATGGCGTGATTAACGTAACCGGTAATAATGTCGTCGCCATGTCAGCCTCCGGCAGCGCCAAAATGGTGAATAACGGGGAAATTAACCTGGGAACAAAGGGTACGACCGACACTGGCATGATCGGAATGCAGCTTGAGTCCAATGCCAGCAGTTCCGCCGTCATTGAAAACAACGGCACCATCAATATCTACGCCAGTAATTCTTATGCATTCAGCCAGTTGGGCAGCAATGGCCATATCGTCAACAACGGTACGGTTTATATTGATGATAGCGTAACCGGCTCCGGCTTTATCAAGCAGAGCGGTAAAACCATCGAAGGCAGCGGTGAAAACGGCGACGGTACGGAAGTGCATTATGTTGACTTCATTGCGCCAACGGAACCGACCATTAACGATGGCATGGCGACCGTGACCACCGGCGACAGCGCAGGCTCATCCACCACCAACAACCTGTCCGGCTACGTGGTCGGCACCAGCGCCGACGGCAGCGCCGGTAAGCTCAAGGTCAGCAACGCCAGCATGAACGGCGTGGAAATCAACACCGGCTTTGCCGCAGGTACCGCCGACACCACCGTCAGCTTCGACAACGTGGTCGAAGGCAGCAACCTGTCTGACGCCGGCGCTATCCAGTCCACCACCGTGGTGTGGAACGCGCAGGGAAGCCAGGACAGCGACGGCAACGTTGACGTCACCATGACCAAAAACGCCTATGCCGATGTGGCGACCGACGCCAGCGTCTCCGGCGTGGCGAGTGCGCTCGACGCCGGTTATACCAACAACGAGCTGTATACCAGCCTCAACGTTGGCACCACCGCCGAACTGAACAACGCCCTGAAACAGGTCAGCGGCGCTCAGGCCACCACCGTGTTCCGCGAAGCGCGTATCCTCAGTAACCGCTTTAACATGCTGGCCGACGCGGCCCAGCAGATTAAAGACGGCCTGGCGTTTAACGTAGTGGCGAAAGGCGACCCGCGCGCTGAACTGGGCAACGACACTCAGTACGACATGCTGGCGCTGCGCCAGAAGCTGGATTTGACCACAAGCCAGAATCTGACGCTGGAGTACGGTATTGCGCGTCTGGATGGCGACGGTTCAAAAACCGCGGGCGATAACGGCCTGACCGGCGGCTACAGTCAGTTCTTCGGCCTGAAGCACAGCATGGCGTTTGAAGAAGGTCTGGCGTGGAATAACAGCCTGCGTTATGACGTGCATAACCTGGACAGCAGTCGCTCCGTCTCGTATGGCGACACCAACAAGGTGGCGGATTCCGACGTACGTCAGCAGTACCTTGAGTTCCGCAGCGAAGGGGCAAAAACCTTCACTCTGATGAGTGATACGCTGAAAGTCACGCCGTATGCCGGGGTGAAATTCCGCCACACCATGGAAGATGGCTACAAAGAGCGCAGCGCCGGAGATTTTAACCTGTCCATGAACTCTGGCAACGAAACGGCGGTAGACTCTCTTGTCGGTCTGAAGCTGGATTACGCCGGGAAAGACGGCTGGAGCGCCACCGCTACCCTGGAAGGCGGCCCGAACCTGAGCTACAGCAAGAGCCAGCGTACAGCGTCATTACAGGGTGCGGCGGGTCAATCGTTCGGCATAGATGACGGTCAAAAAGGCGGCGGCGTTAATGGCCTGGCAACCATCGGCGTGAAATATAGCAGCAATGATACTGCGCTACATCTGGATGCGTACCAGTGGAAGGAAGACGGTATCAGCGATAAAGGCTTTATGCTTAACGTTAAGAAAACATTTCGTTAAATAAACGACATTATATAACACTAATACAGGCCGCTTATTATTAAGCGGCCTTTTTTAAATCAGATTTCCAGGTAAAGATGAAGTCCTTATTTGGACTACCTGCATGGTTTATTAATTGCTATCGTACTATACGCTAAATAGATCTTATATTTATTCCACCAGTAGTGTTCGTTTTATCAACAAGGATTTTGACATGTTCAAATTTGTAAAAATTGCCGTTGTGGCAGGGGTTCTGGCAACGCTCACCGCCTGTACTGGTCATATCGAAAACAAAAAAAACAACTGCAGCTACGATTATTTGCTGCACCCTGCAATTTCTATTTCTAAAATTATTGGTGGTTGCGGCCCGGCTGCCGATCAATAATAGAAACGACTGCGCAGATACAAAAAAACCGGGATTTTCCCGGTTTTTTTACAGGTCAGATAAACGGTACGGCGCAGATGCCTTGTCCAACTTACGCTCGTTTGTAGGCCCGATAAGCTCGCGCCATCGGGCACGCAATACCCCTTACGGTTTCGCCACAAAGCCAATAGCTTCGTAAACGGCTTTCAGCGTTTCGGCCGCACGTGCGCTGGCTTTTTCCGCCCCGTCTTTCATCACCTTCTGCAAGAACGCTTCGTCGTTGCGGAAACGATGATAGCGCTCCTGCAACTCAGACAACATTCCGGAAACCGCCTCCGCCACTTCGCCTTTCAAATGGCCATACATTTTACCTTCAAACTGTTTTTCCAGTTCAGGAATGCTCTGACCGGTCACGGCGGAAAGAATATCCAGCAGGTTAGAGACACCCGCTTTCTCTTTCACATCATAACGCACTACCGGCGGCTCGTCGGAGTCAGTGACCGCTCGTTTGATTTTCTTCACTACCGATTTCGGATCTTCCAGCAGGCCGATCACGTTATTACGGTTATCGTCCGATTTGGACATTTTCTTTGTCGGCTCCAGCAGCGACATCACGCGCGCGCCGGATTTTGGAATAAACGGTTCCGGTACTTTGAAAATATCGCCATACAGCCCGTTGAAACGCTGGGCGATATCGCGGCTCAGTTCCAGATGCTGCTTCTGATCTTCGCCTACCGGCACCAGATTGGTTTGGTACAACAGGATGTCTGCCGCCATCAGCACCGGGTAATCAAACAGGCCGGCGTTAATGTTTTCCGCATAGCGCGCAGATTTATCTTTAAACTGCGTCATACGGCTCAGCTCGCCGAAATAGGTATAGCAGTTCAGCGCCCAGCCAAGCTGCGCATGTTCCGGCACATGGGACTGAACGAAAATAGTGCTCTTTTCAGGATCAATACCACATGCCAGGTACAGCGCCAGCGTATCCAGCGTCGCTTTACGTAGCTGCTGCGCGTCCTGACGCACGGTAATAGCATGTTGGTCTACGATGCAGTAGATGCAATGATAGTCATCCTGCATGTTTACCCACTGACGCAATGCCCCCATATAGTTGCCAATGGTCAATTCACCTGAGGGCTGTGCGCCACTAAAAACGATGGGCTTAGTCATTTTTTATTTCCTGGTTATCGCTATGCGGAAGCCCAAGTGCGGGCAAAAGATCGTTAAAACTGTCATAAATGACGTCCGGCTCGCTAAGAGCGATCGCTTCGCCATAATTGTAGCCGTATGTCAGGCCAACCGAAGGGCAGCCCGCCGCTTTTGCAGCCTGAATATCATTACGCGAATCGCCGACAAAAAGCATCTGCTCCGGCATCATGCCCAGCCGGCTTGCCACCAGCAACAGCGGCTCCGGATGCGGCTTCTTATTTTGCACATCATCGCCACCGATAACCACACTAAAGTATTTGGCGATATCAAGCGATTCCAGCAACGGCGCGACGAACGGCGTCGGCTTATTCGTCACCAGACCTAATGACAATCCGCTGGCGTGCAGCGCGCCCAGCGTGTCGGCGACATGCGGAAATAAAAAGGTGCCTTCTTCCGCCACTTCGCCATAATACCTGTCGAACAGTTTACGCAGAATGCGTACCTGTTCCTCGGCAGGAATATCTTCATCAACGAGCGGTTTCCCCATCGTCTTACGCAGCGTGGCGCGCTCCTCGCGAGCCCAGGCCAGCGCGCGTTCCATCAATACGTCTGCGCCGTTACCAATCCAGGTAATCACGCGCTCCTCGCCCGCGACCGGCAGTTCCAGCGCATACAGCGCCATATCCACCGCCGCGGCAAGACCCGGCGCGCTATCCACCAGCGTGCCGTCAAGATCAAAGGCGACGCCCCGAATATTCTGCAACTTATCCATGACTTACCTTTGCCAGCTCACTGCGCATTTCATCAATCACTTTTTTGTAGTCGGGCTTATCGAAAATTGCCGACCCCGCAACAAACATGTCCGCGCCTGCTGCGGCGATCTCGCCGATATTGTTCACCTTCACGCCGCCATCCACTTCCAGGCGAATGTCGTAACCGGACGCATCAATGCGGCGTCGCACTTCGCGCAGTTTATCCAGCGTCTGCGGAATAAAAGACTGGCCGCCGAAGCCTGGGTTCACGGACATCAGCAGGATCACATCCAGTTTGTCCATGACGTAATCGAGATAACTGAGCGGCGTTGCCGGGTTGAATACCAGCCCCGCTTTACAGCCGTGCTCTTTAATCAGCTGTAGCGTGCGGTCAACATGTTCGGAGGCTTCCGGGTGAAAGGTAATGATGCTCGCGCCAGCGGCGGCAAAGTCGGGCACGATACGGTCGACTGGCTTGACCATCAGGTGGACATCAATAGGCGCGGTAATACCGTACTGACGCAGGGATTTCAGCACCATCGGGCCGATAGTCAGGTTCGGCACATAGTGATTATCCATGACGTCAAAGTGTACAACATCAGCACCGGCAGCCAGCGCTTTGGCGGTGTCTTCACCCAGGCGAGCAAAATCAGCCGACAGAATTGAGGGGGCAATCAAATACTGTTTCATCCGCTTCTCCTTGAGAATTATTTTCTTGCAGGCGTGGCGACTCCTGGTTGGTACAGAGCCAGCAGTTCGTCCACCTTTTTACGTGTGCCGCCGTTGCTGCTTATACTGCGTCTAACTTTGACGACATGCAATTTTGCGAGTTGATACCACTCGCGTGTGAGCGCCGTATCATGGTTGGAAATGAGCACCGGTATCCGGTTACTGACCAGATTCTCAGCGATTTCCGCCAGATGCGCTTGTTGCGTCAGGCTAAAACTATTGGTGTGATACGCTGTGAAGTTAGCCGTGGCGGACAACGGCGCATAAGGCGGATCGCAATAGACCACCGACGACTTGTCCGCACGCGCCATACTGTCTGCGTATGACTCACAGTAAAAGAACGCATTCTGCGCTTTTTCTGCAAAGTGGTACAACTCCGCTTCCGGGAAGTAAGGTCTTTTATAACGACCAAACGGTACATTAAATTCCCCGCGCAAGTTATAGCGACAGAGTCCGTTATAACCGTAGCGGTTCAGATATAAAAACAGTACCGCCCGACGAAAGGGGTCCTGGCAGGTGTTGAACTCCTCACGGAGTTGGTAATAGACCTCAGCCTGGTTAGTTTCAGGCATAAACAGCTCGCGCGAAGCCTGTACGTACTCGTCAGTACGTAACTTCACGATGTTATAGAGGCTAATAAGGTCGCTGTTGATATCGGCGAGGATATAACGAGAAAAGTCGGTGTTAAGAAACACCGATCCGGCACCCACAAAAGGTTCGACAAGGCACTCGCCTTTTGGCAAATGTCGTTTGATATCATCAAGCAGAGGGTATTTTCCCCCTGCCCACTTCAAAAAAGCGCGATTTTTTTTCATGCTGACTAACTAATTACACCTTCTCCGGCTGTGGAGAAAGCTCCGACAGCATCCTGCGCTTTAGGCTGTGCCGCGTTGCTTTACGGCGCATTTGACGGTAGCAAATGCGCCCCTCGCGCCTGTCCTGAACAAAATAGCTGTCAGCGACACTCACAGGCAATTGCAGGACACAGCCTGGATTATTTCAGATCGGCCTGAACCTGATGCAACGGTTTTGCCCACGGGTTTTTCGCCTGCACATCGGCAGGTAAGGTGGACACCGCACGTTTAGCATCCTCTTTCGAAGCATACATCCCCGTTACCAGCACATACCACGGTTGTCCATTACGCGTCGTCTCGTATACCACATAATTTTTCAGGTTCTCTTTCTTCGCCCAACCGTTCAGGTTGTCGTAATTTGAAGAACTACTGAGCTGCAATGTGTAGTGGCTGGATGGCGCGCTCTTTAACGCGCCAACGTTGCCGGCGCTTTTCCCGCCGCCTGCGACAGGCGTCGTGGAGGCTTGCGCTGGTTTCGCGGTTTGTACCGGCGCAGCGCTTGCCGTCGCTGTCGGAGCAGCCGTCGTGGTGGTCGCTTTCGGCGTCGCGGCTGGCGCTGCCGGTTCCGTGCGTTTCACTGGCGCGACCGGTTTCTTCGGTTCCGCAGTCGTGGTTTTCGCCGTGGTCTGCGGTTTCTTAGGTTCAATGACGGCCTGTTTACGTTCCGGACGCGTGGTATGACGCTCGGCAGGTTCGCTAACCGCCGCCTGACGCGTCGTGCTGCCATTGCGAACTGGCGCGACGGTTGCAGGCTCTGTCGGCAACGTAGAGTTCACCGCAACATTGTTCATCTGCTCTGGATTCTGCGTCAGCGCATTATTCAGATCGCCCTGCACTTCCACGCGCTGCTGACCGTCAGCGACCACAGGCGACTGTCCCTGCGTCGGCGTTGAAGAAATCGGCGGCAAAGAAATATCCTGCGACGTATTGCCCGCGGTTTGTTCTGCGGAGGTGGCGCCCGGCGCAGGCTGGGTCGCATTCGCCTGATCGGCGGCATTACCGGAAAGATCAATACTCTTTTCGCCAGAGGCCGACGGCTCGCTGGAAGACGTTGAGGGGGCTTTCAGCGCGGAGCCGATACCGATAATCAATAGCAGCAGCACCAGTACGCCAACGCCCATCATCATGTACTGACGAGAGGCTGGCTTATGGGCCGCTTTTTTACGCTTACGTGGACGGCGTTCAACACGCTCTTCGTCCACCGTATCGTCTTCATCGGATTCGTACTCTTCTTCAACTTCAGGTTCTTCACTACGCGCTTTACGCGTACGCGTCGGACGGCGATCGTCGGCATCCAGATCAACGTCATCAAAGTTGATCTGCGGCTCATTATCGCGTTCTGAAGATTGACGAGAACGACCAGTACGACGATCGCTGGGATCGGGTTTCAGCTCGTCTTCTGGTTTGAATTCATCCATTTAACACCCCACTCAAAGGTTAATGCTTACGACATTGCACATAACCTGAAGCTAAAAGACTGACATCTACGCAATATCAGTCTGACCTTTCTTGTTGTTACGCCTGCTGACAGTCAGCAATCGCGCTAAGAACGACTTCGTGCGACACTCCGCCGCGCACTTCACTTTTCCCTATGGCCAGCGGAAGCACTAAACGCAGCTCCCCCGCTAACACTTTTTTATCTCGCAGCATGTGCGGCAAATAGTCCTGCGCGGACATCTCGCAAGGGCCATTGACTGGCAACCCGGCCCGTTCGAGTAGAGCGATGATGCGCTGCGTATCAGCAGAACTGAACTGCCCCAAACGCTCGGATGCGCGCGCAGCCATCACTATACCTGCGGCAACGGCTTCACCATGTAACCAATTGCCATATCCCATTTCCGCTTCAATGGCGTGGCCAAAGGTATGTCCAAGATTCAGTAAAGCACGTAAGCCCGCTTCACGCTCGTCGGCGGCAACAACTTCGGCTTTCAGCTCACAACAACGACGAATACAGTACGCCATCGCCGGGCCGTCCAGACGCAATAGCGCATCCAGATTCTCCTCAAGCCAGGTGAAGAAGTCTGCGTCGAGTATAATGCCGTATTTGATCACCTCTGCCAGTCCCGATGCCAGTTCGCGTGCGGGAAGCGTTTTCAGGCAATCAAGATCGACAACCACAGAAGCGGGTTGGTAAAACGCGCCAATCATGTTTTTGCCAAGGGGATGGTTGACGGCGGTTTTCCCGCCCACGGAAGAATCAACCTGCGACAGTAAGGTAGTTGGCACCTGGATGAAACGTACGCCTCGCTGGTAGCTGGCCGCCGCAAAACCGGTGAGATCGCCAATCACGCCGCCGCCAAGCGCGACCAGCGTGGTATCACGACCATGCGGTTTTTTCAGTAACGCCGTAAACACCGTATCCAGCACCGTCAGGCTCTTATACTGCTCGCCGTCAGGAAGAATCACGCTGTCTACGTTAACGCCCGCCCGTTCGAGTACGCCGCGAACCTTGTCCAGATAAAGCGGCGCCAGGGTTTCGTTGGTCACTAACATGACCTGATCGCCTGATTTCAGCGGCAAGAATGAAGCTGGTTCGTTAAACAAACCAGCCGCGATGGTGATCGGGTAACTACGTTCCCCGAGAGTGACTGTAATCCTCTCCATGACGCGACATCCACCTTAGTTACTTGTGCCCGCTTACCCAGCGTATTCTGCTTGAATTAGTTGCTTTCCAGCATATGAATAATCTGGTTTGCCACAACCTTAGCGCTTTGATCGTCGGTGCGAATGGTGACGTCGGCAATCTCTTCGTACAGCGGATTGCGTTCGTTAGCCAGCGCTTCCAGAACTTCGCGAGGCGGCGCTTCAACCTGCAACAGCGGGCGTTTTTTATCACGCTGCGTGCGCGCCAGTTGTTTTTCGATGGTCGTTTCAAGGTAGACCACGACGCCACGCGCGGAGAGACGGTTACGCGTTTCACGCGATTTTACAGAGCCACCGCCGGTTGCCAGCACAATACCCTGTTTTTCCGTCAATTCGTTGATAACTTTTTCTTCACGATTACGGAAGCCGTCTTCACCTTCAACATCGAAGACCCAGCCCACATCAGCTCCGGTTCGTTTCTCAATCTCTTGATCAGAATCGTAAAATTCCATATTGAGTTGTTGAGCTAACTGGCGCCCAATAGTGCTTTTTCCGGCACCCATAGGCCCAACCAGAAAGATATTGCGTTTCTCTGCCATTTTTTCGGTACTACTAAGACTATTCGTTAATGGTAAACCCGCTTCACAGACACCCAGCGCAGCAGGACATGAACTGAAACCTCATAAGATATTGCGAGAGTCAGACTGAAAATTATCTCAATACTCAAGCGGGTTTGGCAACTGAATAAATCACCAAGCCTGATTGTTGCAAAACCCGAGTTAGCGTTGCCGGATGGCGACCAGAACAACATATCCGGCCTACAAATTGCTCTACTTTCAAACAATTGTGCGCAATCCGCAGAACCAATACGTCTGCATCAGCGGACATTCAGCCGTTTATCATCGGTCTTATGCACACCTTCGGCAAGGCAAAGCGCATTAATCAATGCGTCAGCAACGAAAAGCACGACTCTCAAATCGGTACTCCTTGTATGCTAAATACATCCGCACGTCAAATCCCGCAGATGCGTTCAGTGCAAAAACAGCGCTTTTTTATGCATAAATTATTCTGTCGCCACCAGTCTGGGGGTGATAAACACCACTAATTCGCGTCGCTCGTCCTCTTTGCCGTCATGGCGGAAGAGCTGACCAAGCCAGGGAATATCCCCCAGCAGCGGCACGCTATCGCTACCCGATTTATTTTTTCGCGAAAAAATACCGCCCAGCGCCAGCGTCTCGCCGCTTTTTACCTCTACCTGCGTTTCAATTTCCTGTTTATCTATCGCCAGCACTTCGCCGTCAGCCTGTTGTAGTACCTGACCGGGGACATTCTGGCTGATATGTAACTTCAGGCGGATGCGCCCTTTTTGCAAAACGGTGGGCGTCACTTCCATTCCCAGCACCGCTTCTTTAAATTCCACGGAGGTCGCGCCGCTTTCGCCGCTGGAAACCTGATAAGGAATTTCGCTGCCTTGCTTGATACTGGCTGGCTGCAGATGCGAAGCCAGCAGCCGGGGGCTGGCGATAATATCCAACTGCTGCTTTTGTTCCAGCGCTGACAGCTCTAGATCCAGCAAGCGTCCGTTAATGCGCCCGATGTTAAACCCGACGCGTGAGGTGGCGGCGGCGACGGATAAATCACTGGAAAGCGTCGTCACGTCACCCACCGCGCCCGCTTGCGTCGCGTCAGCCAGCGTCCACTTTACGCCCAGTTCCCGTAGACTCTTTTCGTTAATGGTGACGATATGCGCCGCCAGTTCCACCTGCGCCACCGGCAGATCCATTTGCGATACCCATTTTTCCAACTCCGCCAGGGCCGCGCGATTATCGCGCAACAGCAGGCGGTTGGTGCGCTTATCTACCATGATGGTTCCCTTCGCGCTCAGGAGTTTCTCGCCCGCTTTCGCCAGTTCGGCGGCATCGGCGTATTGCAGGCTAATGCTGCGGTTTTCCAGCGGTAAATTAGCCTGAAGCCTTAACCGCTCGGCATCCTGCCGCGTACTGTGTTCTTTCTGCCAGGCCTGTGAATGAACATGGAGAATATTCCCCTCCTGACGCAGCACCAGCCCAGCGCTATTGACCACCGTCTGTAGCGCCTGTTTCCACGGCACATCCGTCAGATGTAGCGATAATGTCCCGCTGACGTCCGGCGACACCACCAGATTCTGCCGCTCCTGCTCGGCTAAAGTCTGCAAAACCTGCACCACAGGGACGTCGTCAACCACCAGCGTCACTTTCGCCGCTTTTCCCGCCTGTGCGGCGGGCATCAAGACTATCAGTATTATGGCTATCCATCGCTTCATTGCCCGCTCCCTGACGTAGCCACCGCCACTGCGGCGGCGCACAATTTTTACCGGTCGTTAACGTTAAGGCTTCCGCCGTCAGGCGGACAATCGTCCAACCGTTTTCCAGCGTCTGCCCTTCTTCCACTCGCCGCCATTTTTGCTGGCTATCTTTAAGAATGCCTGTCCATCGCTCGCCTTTACGTACCGCGCCCTGATATCGCCACTGCGAGAGTTCCGCTATCCGGCAGCGATCTTCCGGCGGGCGGAAGGGATCGCGCATTCCTGTCAACGTCAGCAAACAAAAACAGAGCAATACACTACGGCTAGCCTTCATTCGCCAGGCGCTCCAGTTGCAGCGTTATCAATAATTCCGCCCCCTCTCTACGCAATGAAAACCGACTTACGCTCATCTCGCTTTCGGCCAACCGGACAAACAGTGACGGCACCGCATCCCAGGACGTTTTCAGCGCCATTTCTCCCCCCTGCGCCGATGGCTGCCAGTGCAGCAAACGCAGGGGAGGAGCCTGGAAATCTAACGGCGAAAAAGGACGCGGATTTTCAACGGTGCGCCCGAAAAGCGGTTCAGCCGCGACGCTCAGACGGCGCAGATGACGCCACTGTTGTCGGGCGGCCTCGCGCTGCTGGCTTAACCGCGTTTGTTGCGTATCCAGCGTTTTCCAGCCGGGATAGCCCACAGATAACGCGACCGTCAGCGTCAGGCACAGCACGCCTGCACACCAACAAAAAACCCGACCACGGCGCGACATCCCGTACCAGATATCAAAGAGCGCGTTCACGGGCGGCGCTCCTCGTTAACTGATAATGGAACTGCCAGCGCCCTTGCGTATCCTGCCGCGTGGCGCCCGTGCGGTTTAGCGGAAAACTGACATAGTGACGAAGCGATGTCTCAAGCGTGAGCAGGGCGTCAAACGTTCTCGCCAGCCCTTCCAGCTCTAGCGTCTCTTGCTGATAATTGAGGCTTGTCAGCCATGCCTGATCTGGCAACAGGTTGGCAAGGTCAGTCAAGATAGATTGCCAGGCTTGCGTCAGTTCACGCTGCGCCTGACGTTGTAATCGCGCCTGTTGCTGCCGCTGACGCTGCTGCAACTGCGGTATGTTCGCCGCAAGCGCCGTCGTGCGTCCGTTTTCCGCCGTCAGTAGCAGTTCATTAATCCTCCCCTCCTGCCAAAAAACCAACCGGGCGATCGTCGCGAGGCTTGCTATCAGCAGCAGGGACGCGCCCCATACCACGCACCACAGCCGCAGACGCGCTACGTAATGTTGGCGCCGCCAGGGGAGCAAATTGACAGAATGCGCCATCAGCGTATCTCCCCCATGGCTAAACCCAGCGCAATCGCAAAGCGATAACCGTCCGGCGGAACCGGCGGTTGGCGGACGGTAACGACGCGCCAGGGGTCGAATTCGCCTTCGGCGCATAACGAAATATGTTCCGGCACGACGGATAACGTCGCGGCAAGATCATGCAGCGTCGTCGCCTCGCGCGCCGATTTACGCCCCCACGCATAGCGCGTCGCCCACAGCCACTGGCTCTCATCGCGCCAGACCAGACATTGCCGCCCCGAAGGTATAAACGGCAGCAAGCGCTGTAACGCGCAGGCATCGGGCGTTACAGCAGCGATGCGCACATTGAGCGTTTGCGCCAGCGTTAACAGCTCTGAAATTTCTTTGCTTTGCACGGCGGTAACGTTGAACGCGGGGCTCAGCGCATCGTCCTGAAAGTCGAAACGCAATAAGTCCGGATCCATATCCAGCTCACGCGCCATCGTTTGTGAAAGCCATGCGACTTGCTCACGTTCCCGCAGACGCATCGGCGGATGTGGAAAAGCGCGTTGCAATGTCCGATTTGCGGGAAAAGAGAGATAAATACGGTGACGTAGCGGCAGCTCGCGGCTCCAGGGTCGCAGTACGTGAGCCAGCGATTGCGGGTCAGGAATCGTACCCTCTGCCGTGGAGGCGTTCATCAGCGGCAGTCGCCACCAACGTTGCAGAGACCAGCCCGATGCGCCGCGAATAACGGCGATGGCCAGCGCTTCATGCTGCTGAATATGCAATCCTATTTGCCAGGTTTTAAAAGCCATAACGGTCGATCTCCTTATCACCCGTCGCGTTAACGGGTATATCAATGCGTCTGGCTTGCCTTTATACTACCGCGCGTTTGTTTATAAACTGCCCAAATGACACTAAATGGGAAATCTCCAGTGAAGTTCGTAAAGTATTTATTGATCCTTGCAGTATGTTGCATCCTGCTGGGAGCAGGCTCGATTTATGGCCTTTATCGCTATATTGAGCCGCAGCTACCTGACGTCGCGACATTGAAAGATGTGCGTTTGCAAATTCCGATGCAGGTTTACAGCGCGGATGGCGAACTTATCGCGCAATATGGCGAAAAACGCCGTATTCCCGTTACGCTCGATCAAATTCCGCCGGAAATGATCAACGCCTTTATCGCCACCGAAGATAGCCGCTTTTATGAGCATCACGGCATTGACCCGGTAGGTATTTTCCGTGCGGCCAGCGTCGCGCTCTTCTCCGGTCACGCATCGCAGGGAGCAAGTACCATTACCCAGCAACTGGCGCGAAACTTCTTCCTTAGCCCCGAACGCACGCTGATGCGCAAGATCAAGGAAGCGTTTCTGGCGATTCGTATTGAGCAGTTGCTGAATAAAAATGAGATCCTCGAACTCTATCTGAACAAGATCTATCTCGGCTACCGCGCCTATGGCGTTGGCGCGGCGGCACAGGTCTACTTTGGTAAGACGGTCGACCAGCTTAGTCTAAGCGAAATGGCGGTTATCGCCGGACTACCTAAAGCGCCTTCTACCTTTAACCCGCTCTACTCGATGGATCGGGCGATAGCGCGCCGTAACGTAGTGCTTTCGCGAATGTTAAGCGAGGGATATATCACTCAGGCGCAGTACGATCAGGCCCGTAGCGAACCTATCGACGCAAATTATCACGCGCCGGAAATCGCCTTCTCCGCGCCTTATCTATCGGAAATGGTGCGCCAGGAAATGTATAACCGTTATGGCGAAAGCGCTTACGAAGATGGTTATCGTATTTACACGACCATCACCCGCAAAGTGCAGCAGGCCGCGCAACAGGCGGTGCGTAATAACGTGCTGGACTATGACATGCGCCACGGTTATCGCGGCCCGGCGAATGTGCTATGGAAAGTGGGCGAAACGGCGTGGGACAGTAAAAAAATTACCGATACGTTGAAAGCGTTGCCGACCTACGGACCGCTGCTTCCCGCCGTGGTCACCAGCGCTAATCCGCAAGAGGCGACCGCTGCGCTTGCCGACGGTACGTCCGTTTCGCTACATATGGAAGGAATGCGTTGGGCGCGGCCTTACCGCTCGGATACACAGCAGGGGCCGACGCCGCGTAAAGTTACCGATGTCGTCCAGACAGGTCAGCAAATCTGGGTTCGTCAGGTGGATAACGACTGGTGGCTGGCGCAGGTACCGGAAGTGAACTCCGCGCTGGTTTCGCTTAACCCGCAAACTGGCGCGGTACTGGCGCTGGTCGGCGGTTTCGATTTTAATCAGAGTAAATTTAACCGCGCGACGCAAGCTTTGCGTCAGGTGGGGTCGAACATCAAACCGTTCCTCTACACCGCCGCAATGGATAAAGGGCTGACGCTCGCCAGTATGCTCAACGATGTGCCGATTTCCCGCTGGGACGCCGGGGCAGGTTCAGACTGGCGTCCGAAAAACTCCCCGCCGCAGTACGCCGGACCGATTCGTTTACGCCAGGGGCTGGGGCAGTCGAAAAACGTGGTGATGGTACGCGCCATGCGCGCCATGGGCGTCGACTATGCGGCGGAATATCTGCAACGCTTCGGCTTCCCGGCGCAGAATATCGTGCATACCGAATCGCTGGCGCTGGGCTCCGCCTCCTTCACGCCGATGCAGGTTGCGCGCGGTTATGCGGTGATGGCGAACGGCGGTTTCCTGATCGACCCGTATTTCATCAGCAAGATTGAGAACGATCAGGGCGGCGTGCTCTTCGAAGCGAAACCGAAAATCGCCTGCCCGGAGTGCGATATCCCGGTCATTTACGGCAATACGCAGAAATCCGACGTGCTGGAAAACACCAATGTGGAAGAGGTCGCGGTTTCGCAAGAGCAGCAAAACAGCGCCGTACCGATGCCTGAGCTGGAACAGGCAAACCAGGCGCTGGTCGCGCAAAACGGCACGCAGGAGTACGCGCCGCATGTGATCAATACGCCGCTGGCGTTTCTGATCAAAAGCGCGCTGAACACCAATATCTTCGGCGAACCCGGCTGGATGGGTACCGGCTGGCGTGCGGCGCGCGACCTTAAACGTCGCGATATCGGCGGCAAAACCGGTACGACCAACAGCTCGAAAGACGCATGGTTCTCCGGCTATGGTCCTGGCGTCGTCACTTCCGTATGGATCGGCTTTGACGATCACCGCCGTGATTTAGGCCGCACTACCGCTTCCGGCGCGATCAAAGATCAAATCTCCGGCTATGAGGGCGGCGCGAAGAGCGCGCAACCTGCATGGGACGCCTATATGAAAGCCGTGCTGGAAGGCGTGCCGGAACAGCCGCTAACGCCGCCGCCGGGCATTGTCACGGTGAATATCGACCGCAGTACCGGACAACTGGCGAGCGGCGGTAACAGCCGTGAAGAGTATTTCATCGAAGGCACGCAGCCGACACAACAGGCGGTACACGAGGTGGGAACCACCATTATTGATAATGGTGAAACACACGAACTGTTCTGATCAAAAAAGGCGCTCCGGCGCCTTTTTTATTGTGTTTAGCGGATGACGGCGAACGGGGAGACGAACCTCCCGTTGGCTTGATCAACGCCGCGCCATCAGGCAATTCGGCCCTGCGCTTTCAACCACTCGCGTACCAGAAACAGCGCGCTGACGTTGCGGGCCTCGTTAAAATCGGGGTCTTCCAGCAGATCCATTAAATGCGCCAGCGGCCAGCGTACCTGCGGCAATGGCTCAGGCTCGTCGCCTTCCAGCGACTCCGGATAGAGATCTTCCGCCACCACGATATTCATTTTGCTGGAAAAATAAGAGGGCGCCATGCTGAGTTTTTTTAAGAAGGTCAGGTTATGCGCGCCAAACCCGACCTCTTCTTTGAGCTCCCGGTTCGCCGCTTCAAAAACGGTCTCGCCCGGGTCGATCAATCCTTTCGAGAAGCCCAGCTCATAGGATTCGGTTCCCACCGCATACTCACGAATAAGAATCAGATGCTCATCAACGATCGGCACAATCATTACCGCCTCACGGGTTGATGGTCGCATACGTTCATACACGCGACGCACGCCGTTGCTGAACTCCAGATCCACGCTTTCTACGTTAAACAGTCGGGATTGTGCGACGGTTTCCACTTTCAGAATGGTGGGTTTTTGTAATGATTTGCTCATTGTGAGAATCTTTGCAGTGTAATCTGTGGTCATTGTGCGACATACCGCACGGTTTCGGCAATGCGAATTGCCGTTTATTTACATTTATGTAACGTAATAAAAATTAATTCTTATTTCAAATTAAAAGTCAATAGGTTGAAATAACTCCAGGAATTTGCTGATATTCCGTTTTTGGTGGTATTGCTATGATTTGCCTTCACTGGGATGCGCTTTACAATGCTCAAGTTCAACTCCACGCTTGCCGATAGCCAACCACAGAAAAATGTTTATTGGACAGGGTGCGACTGACCACGCCTGACAGACTTAGTAAGATGGGGAAAGCATGAGCACCATTCTGATTTTTATAGCTGCTTTGCTGGCCTGCTCTCTACTGGCAATATGGCGGTTCCGGGTAAAGTCCAGACGAGGGAGCTTACCGTGGATCAGCGCCTTTCAGGACGCGCAAACGCGTAAACTGTTGCCCGAAGAGCGCAGCGCGGTAGAAAACTATCTCGATAACCTTAGCCAGATCCAGCAAGTTCCGGGGCCGACAGGCGCCAGTGCTGCGCCCATCTCGCTGACGCTGAACGCGGAAAGCAACAGTGTCGTGATACTGACCCACTCCATCACCCGCTACGGCATTACCACTGACGATCCTAATAAATGGCGCTACTACCTCGACTCCGTCGAAGTCCATCTGCCGCCTTTCTGGGAACAGTACATCAATGATGAAAACAACGTTGAGCTGATCCTCACGGATACGCTGCCGCTGGTGATCTCTTTAAACGGCCATACGCTGCAAGAGTATATGCAGGAGTCGCGCGGCTACGCGCTACAGAATACGGCCTCTACGCAGGCGTCGATTCGCGGCGAAGAGAGCGAGCAGATTGAGCTGTTGAATATCCGTCAGGAGACCCACGAAGAATATGCGCTCAGCCGCCCGGCTGGCTTGCGCGAAGCGTTGTTAATCGTCGCCTCCTTTTTGTTATTCTTTTTCTGTCTGATAACACCAGACGTTTTTGTACCGTGGATGATAGGCGGCGCGATCCTGCTGCTGGCAGCCGGACTTTGGGGACTTTTTGCTCCGCCGTCGAAAAGCGCGCTGCGGGAAATTCACTGTCTGCGGGGAACGCCCCGCCGCTGGGGACTGTTTGGGGAGAATAATCAGGAGCAGATTAACAATATTTCGCTGGGCATCATCGACCTTATTTACCCTGCCCACTGGCAACCCTACATTACGCAGGATCTTGGGCAACAAACGGATATTGATATTTACCTTGATCGCCATGTCGCCCGCCAGGGCCGGTTTTTATCCCTGCATGATGAAGTGAAAAACTTTCCGTTGCAGCACTGGTTACGCAGCACTGTTATTGCTATCGGTTCGCTGCTGGTGTTGTTTATGCTGCTGTTCTGGATCCCGCTGGATATGCCAATTAAGTTCACGCTATCGTGGATAAAAGGCGCGCAAACCATTGAAGCAACAACGGTAAAACAGCTTGAAAAAGCTGGCGTACGGGTGGGCGATACGCTGCACCTGAGCGGTAAAGGAATGTGTAATATTCATTCCGGGGCGACCTGGAGCGGCCAGTCTAACTCCCCGTTTATGCCGTTCGATTGCTCGCAAATCATCTGGAATGACGCGCCTGCGCTACCGCTGCCGGAATCAGATCTGGTGAATAAAGCGATGGCGCTAAGCCAGGCGGTAAATCGTCAGCTCCATCCAAAACCCGAAGACGACTCGCGCGTCAGCGCATCTTTACGCTCCGCGATACAAAAATCGGGCATGGTATTATTAGATGACTTTGGCGATATTGTTCTGAAAACCGCTGATTTGTGCGCGGCGGAAGACGAGTGCGTGCGTCTGAAAAATGCGCTGGTTAATCTCGGTAACAGTAAGGACTGGAACGCGCTGGTGAAACGCGCGAACGCCGGCAAACTGGACGGCGTCAACGTGCTGCTACGCCCCGTAAGCGCAGAGTCGCTGGAAAATCTGGTCACGACCTCAACGGCGCCGTTTATTTCTCGCGAGACCGCGCGTGCCGCCCAGTCGCTGAATAGCCCCGCTCCCGGCGGATTCCTGATCGCCAGCGATGAAGGCAGCGAACTGGTTGATCAGGCCTGGCCGTCAACGCCGCTGTATGACTATCCCGCGCAGGAACAGTGGAGCGCCTTCCAGCGTCTGGCGCAAACGCTCATGCAGACGCCATTTAGCGCCGAGGGCATTGTCACCAGCGTGTATACCGATGCCAACGGCACGCAGCATATCAGCCTGCATCGTATCCCCGATAAATCCGGCTGGTGGCGTTACCTCGGCACCACGCTGCTGATGTTGGCAATGATAGTGAGCGCGTTCTACAACGGCATTCAGGCGTTCAGACGTTATCAACGCCACCGTACCCGTATGGCGGACATCCAGGAATACTATGAAAGCTGCCTCAATCCCAGGTTAACTGTCTCTCCGGAAAATCTCATCTGATAGCGCCGCCGTGCGACAGGGTATGCTACCCTGTCGCGCAAATTGCGTTACCCTGGAGTTCCCCATGCATATTGATATTGACTGGCAAAACGTGGATACCGTTTTGCTGGATATGGACGGCACGCTGCTTGATCTCGCGTTCGATAACTATTTCTGGCAAAAGCTGGTACCGGAAACCTACGGCGCGCAGCAGGGTATTTCGCCGCAGGACGCGCAGGAATATATTCGCCAGCAGTATCATGCCGTACAGCATACGCTAAACTGGTACTGTCTGGATTACTGGAGCGAGCGTCTGGGTCTGGATATTTGCGCTATGACGACGGCGCAAGGGCCGCGCGCCGTTTTGCGCGACGATACCGTACCGTTTCTGAATGCGTTAAAAGCCAGCGGAAAACGTCGGATTCTGCTCACCAATGCGCATCCACATAACCTGGCGGTGAAGCTGGAGCATACCGGTCTGGCCTCACACCTTGATTTATTACTTTCCACCCACACATTTGGTTATCCCAAAGAGGATCAGCGGTTATGGCGCGCTGTCACTGAGGAAACGGGAATAAGCGCAGAGAAAACGCTGTTTATCGATGACAGCGAACCGATTCTCGACGCCGCCGCCCGGTTTGGTATTCGCTACTGTCTTGGCGTGACGAATCCTGATTCCGGCCTGGCGGAAAAGCACTATACGCGCCATCCGTCTCTGAACGACTACCGCCGTCTGATCCCCTCGCTGATGTGAAGGAGACGCCATGAAAGAAAAGTCCTCCGTTGAGGTCAGACTGGATAAATGGCTGTGGGCCGCGCGTTTTTATAAAACCCGCGCGCTGGCCCGCGAGATGATTGAAGGCGGTAAGGTGCATTACAACGGCCAGCGCAGTAAGCCGAGCAAAATCGTCGAGCTGAACGCAACCCTTACCCTGCGTCAGGGAAATGACGAACGGACGGTGATCGTTAAAGCCATCACCGAACAGCGCCGTCCGGCCAGCGAAGCCGTCGCTCTGTATGAAGAGACGGCGGAAAGCGTGGAAAAACGCGAAAAAATGGCGCAGGCGCGCAAGCTTAACGCCCTGACCATGCCGCATCCGGACAGGCGACCGGACAAGAAAGAGCGCCGCGACCTGTTACGATTTAAACACGGCGACAGCGAATAACTGTCACCCGCAAGAGAGATGATTATGCCGCAACATGACCAATTACATCGTTATCTGTTTGAAAACTTTGCCGTTCGCGGCGAGCTGGTGACCGTTTCGGAAACCTTGCAACAGATCCTCGACAATCATACCTACCCACAGCCGGTGAAAACCGTACTGGCCGAACTGCTGGTCGCCACTAGCCTGCTGACCGCAACGCTGAAGTTTGCCGGTGACATTACGGTACAGCTCCAGGGCGACGGGCCGTTAAGCCTGGCGGTGATCAATGGCAATAATCAGCAGCAGATGCGCGGCGTGGCTCGCGTTCAGGGCGACATCCCTGACAATGCGGATCTCAAAACACTGGTTGGCAACGGCTATCTGGTGATCACCATTACGCCGGAAGAGGGTGAGCGCTATCAGGGCGTGGTGGGTCTGGAAGGCGATACTCTGGCGGCGTGCCTGGAAGATTACTTCCTGCGCTCCGAGCAGTTGCCGACGCGCCTGTTTATTCGTACCGGCGATGTCGACGGTAAACCGGCGGCAGGTGGAATGTTGCTTCAGGTGATGCCGGCACAGAATGCGCAGGCGGAAGATTTCGACCATCTGGCTATGTTGACGGAAACCATTAAAAGCGAAGAGCTGCTGACGTTACCGGCAAATGACGTGCTGTGGCGTTTGTATCACGAAGAAGAAGTCACGCTCTACGATCCGCAAGATGTTGAATTCAAATGCACCTGTTCACGCGAACGTTGCGCGGGCGCGCTGAAAACATTGCCGGATGAAGAAGTGGACAGCATTCTGGCGGAAGAAGGCGAAATCGATATGCACTGCGATTACTGCGGCAATCATTATCTGTTCAATGCGATGGATATCGCGGAGATCCGTAACAACGCCTCTCCTGCCGATCCACAGGTTCACTAATCGCCTCGTAGTCAGCAACGTCATTGCCTGATGGCGCTGCGCTTATCTGGCCTACAGCATCCCGCTCCGTAGGCCGGATAAGGCATTTATACCGCCATCCGACAAAAAGCTTACTCGTTGTAGTAATCCACATCCAACCGCTTACCATCAATAATGATATCGCGCCAGGCTTTGGGGGCTGAGTCTAACCGATGCCCGGCAATCGCGTGCAACAGTTGCGTCTTAGAAAACCCGTCCGGCAATCGGGCGAACGCTTTCTGCGTCCATTTCCCCTCTTTTAAGCCGTAGACCTGGCTCTCGGCAACAATAAAGTTATACAGCACCTGCTCAGGCTGACCGTCGCCGTTAAGATCCTGACTCACCAGCACGCAGGCATCCGGTTCAAGGCAGGAAGCGCCCGAATAACGCTGCTCTTTGACAAACGCCCAAAATGCGGCATCCGGCTTCTGACTACCGGGCGCAATCATCACCACCCGCGCTAAATCGTCCGCCGTCGGAGAGACCTTCTTTCTCTGCAAAAACGTCATCAGTTCACGATTGCGCTTTCTGTTCTGCGTAAACGCCTCGTCATCCCGCAACGATTTCAGCGCTTCCTGGCCAGGTTTGCCGCTGTGATCCAGCATATACAGGCTGATCTGATCCGCAGTAATTTTACCGCTATGGTAACGCGCCATATGGCTGTTGACGCTAATACGCCAGACATCAAGTACAGGCGAGGCCAGCAACAGCAATATCACCAGCGTCAACAAAGAGACGCTCAGTATCACCTTACCTTGCCACTCACCAGGGTCGCGTCCGCGGCGTAACAGACCGATCAGATAACCGAAGGACCATACCAGCAAGACAGACACCGTCAGCGCGCCATACAGACGATCCGGCGTCCAGCCGTATTGCTGAATGCGCACCCATAACGCCCAGCCCGCCAGCAGCATATATATCGGGGCAACGCACAGCGAGGCGCTAATCATGCCGCGTAGTACGCGCGGATAGGGTAATACGCGCTTTTGCGGTTCGTTGACAATCGCCACGAGGAGCAGCAGCATCAGCGTCAGCGTGGATAGCAGCCCCGCAGCGGAAACACGCGCAGAAATTGCCTCCAGTCCGGTAAAGGGTAACGTCACAATAAACAGCAATGCCAGCAGCGACACCACCGGCAGTAAACCCGTCGCGATCAGCGTCAGCAGCTTTTGCACCGCCGCCACAAGGCGCGACTGCGTGCGGGCGAGAATGACCGCCAGCGCCGTAATCAGGCCGATGGTCACATAAATAAAGGCTTCAGTTTCAAAGAAAAGGGTGCTGAAAAAGCGGATGCCTACCAGCCTGAATAGCGCGCTCCAGAGCAGAAGCACCAGCCAGAACAGTCCGTTAGCGACCAGGACGATAAACAATGTCAGTACGTTATGCCATAACCGCAGATAAAACTGGGGATAACGCGCCGAACCGGTTTGCGAATGTAGCTGATATTGCATCCAGGGCAATACCAGCATCGCCATCAACACAAGCCGGAGACCATACAGCCAGAGGAGCTCAGCCAGGCGCCATTTCTCCACCGCCTCAACCTGCCATTTCAGCCAGCCGCTCATTGCCAGCACGACCACAAAGATCAGCCCCAGCCAGCCCCACAGCGCGCGCTGTTTAAAAGAGACCACGGTAAGCAATAGCATTGACGACAACGCTATCGTCGCAGGCATACCATAGAACAGCCAGTCGCTATTTTGTGGTACCAGCCAGGCCATCAGCAGGTAGCACAAGACGCCCTGCAGCAAACCGGTGAGCAACATACCCCAGCGAGTAGTACGTGAAAGCGCTACACTTTCCATGTCGTTATCCAGAATGATGAGAAAGTCGCATTATTGCATCATCTGTTCACCGCCAGGCGTCGTCATGCATAATTCAGAAAAAAACGCAGAGAGGTGAATCGATATTGTTAATGTTGGTGTTACGTAACTTTCTTACATGAATGCGATTACAGTCACATTATGTCGGTCAAAAACACTTCCTTTTAACGTTTTCAGAACATTTTCCACAACAAAAGTAGGTTTCCTGCCATAATAACCGCCGCTGCGTGACAGGAGTCACAGTGTTTTTCGTCAATCGTGATTTTGTCCAGATACGTAAATATATGAGCCTTGTCGCGGTTAACCAACCTCAAAAAACCTTACTATTTTCGGTAATATATATTGGCTAAGGAGCAGTGATATGCGCGTTAACAATTTAACCCCGCAAGATCTCAAGGCTTATGGTATCAATGACGTCCAGGATATCGTTTACAATCCCAGCTACGACACCCTTTATCAGGAAGAACTTAATCCTGGTCTGGAAGGCTATGAGCGTGGCGTGTTAACTAACCTGGGCGCTGTTGCCGTTGATACCGGTATTTTTACCGGTCGTTCGCCTAAGGATAAGTATATTGTTCGCGACGACACCACGCGTGATACGCTGTGGTGGTCCGATAAGGGTAAAGGTAAAAACGATAATAAGCCGCTTTCCCAGGAAACCTGGCAACACCTGAAAGGTCTGGTGACGCATCAGCTTTCCGGTAAACGCTTATTCATTGTTGATGCGTTCTGCGGCGCAAATGCCGATACGCGTCTTTCCGTGCGCTTTATTACGGAAGTCGCCTGGCAGGCCCACTTCGTTAAAAATATGTTCATTCGCCCAACGGACGAAGAGCTGGTAGGCTTCAAACCTGACTTTATTGTCATGAACGGCGCGAAGTGCACCAACCCGCAGTGGAAAGAGCAAGGGCTGAACTCGGAAAACTTCGTGGCGTTCAACCTGACTGAACGTATTCAGCTTATTGGCGGCACCTGGTACGGCGGCGAAATGAAAAAAGGGATGTTCTCGGTAATGAACTACCTGCTGCCGCTCAAAGGTATCGCCTCAATGCACTGTTCCGCCAACGTGGGTGAAAAAGGCGA
This sequence comes from Salmonella sp. JXY0409-18, assembly GCF_020268625.1. Lineage (NCBI taxonomy): Bacteria > Pseudomonadati > Pseudomonadota > Gammaproteobacteria > Enterobacterales > Enterobacteriaceae > Salmonella > Salmonella sp. JXY0409-18. The sequence goes on along the minus strand of NZ_CP084216.1, from coordinate 370,956 downwards.
TGTCGCGGTCTTCTTCGGCCTTTCCGGTACCGGAAAAACCACTCTATCCACCGACCCGAAACGTCGTCTGATTGGCGATGATGAGCACGGTTGGGATGACGACGGCGTGTTCAACTTTGAAGGCGGCTGCTACGCCAAAACCATCAAACTGTCGAAAGAAGCGGAGCCAGAAATTTATCATGCGATTCGCCGTGATGCGCTGCTGGAAAACGTCACCGTGCGCGAAGACGGCACCGTTGATTTCGATGATGGTTCCAAAACCGAAAACACCCGCGTCTCTTACCCGATCTATCATATCGATAACATCGTTAAGCCCGTGTCCAAAGCAGGTCACGCCACCAAGGTTATCTTCCTGACGGCGGACGCCTTCGGCGTGTTGCCGCCGGTTTCCCGTTTAACCGCTAACCAGACGCAGTACCACTTCCTGTCGGGTTTCACCGCTAAACTGGCCGGCACCGAACGCGGCGTCACCGAACCGACCCCCACCTTCTCCGCCTGCTTCGGCGCCGCGTTCCTGACGCTGCACCCGACGCAGTATGCTGAGGTGCTGGTGAAACGTATGCAGGCAGCAGGCGCGCAGGCTTATCTGGTTAACACCGGCTGGAATGGCACCGGCAAACGTATCTCCATCAAAGATACGCGCGCGATTATCGACGCCATTCTGAACGGTTCTCTTGATAACGCGGAAACCTTCCGTCTGCCGCTGTTCGATCTGGCGATCCCGACTGAACTGCCAGGCGTGGATACCCACATTCTCGACCCGCGTAACACCTACGCGTCGCCGGAACAATGGCAGGAAAAAGCCACCGCGCTGGCGAAACTGTTCATTGAGAACTTCGAGAAGTATACGGATACCCCGGCAGGCGAAGCGCTGGTTAGCGCCGGACCGAAGCTGTAAGGAACAGGCCGGATGGCGGCTTTGAACGGCGTCATCCGGCGTTAAGAAGAAAGGGAGGGTAATACCTCCCTTTCTTATGCCTCTTTTGTCGTCCCCTGGACGCGAGCCACAGGAACCGGTAGCCAGGCGCGAATTGACAATCCGCCACGCTCGCTGGTGCCAATCTCCAGCATCCCGTTATGGTTATCGATAATGCGCTGCACAATCGCCAGCCCCAGCCCTGTGCCGCTGGTGCTACGGGCGCTGTCGCCACGCACAAAAGGCTGGAACAGATGTTTACGCTGCTCCGGCTTAATGCCCGGCCCATCATCTTCTACCTGGAACCAGGCGCGATGCGACTCGGTGCCGCTGCTGACCTTAATCCAACCGTTGCCATAGCGGGCAGCATTGACCACCATATTCGCCACCGCGCGCTTAATCGAGAGCGGGTGCATTTTCACCTGGATGCTGCCTGCCTGAAGCGCAGTGTTAATCTCACGCTCATAGCCGCTTTCCGCCGCAATCACCTCGCCCAGTACGGAATTGAGATCCGCCATCTCCATTGGCATTTCCTGACCGGTACGCAGATAGTCAATAAACTGTTCGATAATGGCGTTACACTCTTCGATGTCTTTATTGATCGACTCCGCGAGATAACCGTCTTCCTCGCCCATCATCTCCGTCGCCAGACGAATACGAGTCAGCGGCGTGCGCAAGTCGTGGCTGACGCCCGCCATCAATAGCGTACGGTCATCGGCCAATTGTTTCACGCCGGCTGCCATATGGTTAAACGCCCGGGTAACAGAGCGCACCTCAGAGGCGCCATATTCACGCAGCGGCGGCGGAATAATTCCCTTCCCTACCTGCAGGGCGGCATGTTCAAGATCCACTAACGGTCGGTTCTGTATACGAATAAACAGCCACGCGCCGCCTATCGCCAGGAGCATAATCGCCAGCGTGTAACGGAAAAGCGGAGAAAAATCGCCCTGATGAATCTCGGTCAGCGGCACGCGCACCCAGATATTGGGCGACAGCCAGGTTTTGAGCCACACGACGGGCGAGCTTTTGTTGACCTCAACGCGCACTTCCGTCGGGCCGCCTAATTGCTGCGCCATCTGGTGGCTTAAGAATTCGTAGTGTTGCGCCCAACGCAGCCCGGCCTCTTCGGCGGCTTCGTTGGTGTAGAGAGAGATCCCCAGCTCGCGATAGATTTCCCGACGAAACGCAGGCGGCACGACTAACTGCGTGCCGTCCTCCAGTTGCAGCTTATCGGTCATCAGCATACGGACTTCGTAAGCCAGAACCTTATTAAACTGCTGGAGGCTCGGCAAAATCGCGAAGTTCAGCACCACCAGGTAGGTCGTCACCAGGCTGACGAACAGCAAGGTGACGATGAGCAACAGCGTGCGGGCAAATGAACTTCGCGGCGAGAAGCGCATTCGCCTCATGCTTTAGAACCGTCCGGTACGAAGACGTAGCCCAGGCCCCAGACGGTCTGAATATAACGCGGATGCGCCGGATCTTCTTCCACCATACGGCGCAGGCGGGAGATCTGGACGTCGATGGAGCGTTCCATCGCGGAATACTCGCGGCCACGGGCCAGATTCATCAGCTTGTCGCGAGAGAGCGGCTCGCGCGGGTGGCTTACCAGCGCTTTCAGTACCGCAAACTCCCCGCTGGTCAGCGGCATCGGTTCATCTTCACGGAACATCTCGCGCGTACCGAGGTTCAGTTTAAACTTACCGAACGCAATAACGGCCTCTTCCTGCGACGGCGCGCCGGGCAGTTCGTTTGCCTGACGACGTAACACGGCGCGGATACGCGCCAACAGCTCGCGCGGGTTAAACGGTTTAGGAATGTAGTCATCGGCGCCGATTTCCAGCCCGACGATACGGTCAACTTCTTCACCCTTCGCCGTGACCATAATGATCGGCATTGGATTACTTTGACTACGCAGGCGACGACAAATCGACAGACCATCTTCACCTGGCAGCATTAAATCCAGTACCATGAGATGGAAAGATTCACGGGTCAGCAGACGATCCATCTGCTCGGCGTTAGCGACGCTTCGAACCTGGAAGCCCTGCTCGGTCAGATAACGTTCCAGTAGCGCCCGCAGACGCATATCGTCATCAACCACCAGAATCTTATAATTCTCTTGCATTGTCTGTACTCCCAAAGGTTCGCAACAAATGTAAGTGTGTATTCTTAAAAAAGCTCACGTGAGTCACCAGCAAATTCTGGTATGAATTTCAGGCTAAATTGTTACAAAGCATATTTAACAGCAGCTTAAATATACAATTAATCGGCAACCCCATTATTTATTCTGTCGGGACGATCACGTTATACCCCGTGTGCGCAATATCGACAGCAAAGGTAAATCAACGAGATGAAAACGCCCCTGATCACCCGCGAAGGGTACGAAACACTCAAACAAGAGCTCAATTATCTCTGGCGTGAAGAGCGCCCGGAGGTCACCAAAAAAGTGACCTGGGCTGCGAGTCTGGGCGACCGCAGCGAGAATGCCGACTATCAGTATAATAAAAAGCGCCTGCGTGAGATCGACAGACGCGTCAGATATCTGACCAAATGCATGGAAAATCTCAAAATCGTGGATTATTCCCCGCAGCAGGAGGGCAAAGTCTTCTTCGGCGCCTGGGTGGAAATCGAAAATGATGACGGCGATACGCTGAAGTTCCGCATTGTCGGCTACGATGAAATTTTCGGACGTAAGGATTACATCTCTATCGACTCGCCGATGGCGCGGGCGCTACTGAAAAAAGAAGTGGGCGATCTGGCGGTGGTTAACACCCCTGTCGGCGAAGCAAACTGGTACGTCAATGCGATCGAATACGTCAAATAAGACAAGAAGAATCCTAAGCCCCCGCTGATGGCTGGCATTTTTGCCAGCCAATCCGTATAACTATCCCCTGATTTTTATCCTGAAGACGAAGCTAACCCATGATGAATGATTCTTTCTGCCGCATTATTGCGGGTGAAATCCAGGCAAATGCCGGGCAGGTTGAAGCTGCCGTTCGCCTGCTTGACGAAGGGAACACCGTGCCGTTTATCGCACGTTATCGTAAAGAAATCACCGGCGGTCTGGATGACACGCAGTTGCGTAACCTGGAAACGCGTCTGGGCTATCTGCGTGAGCTGGAAGACAGGCGTCAGGCCATCCTCAAGTCCATTTCCGAACAAGGCAAACTGACCGATGAGCTGGCTGGCGCCATCAACGCTACGTTAAGTAAGACCGAGCTCGAAGACCTCTACCTGCCCTATAAACCTAAACGCCGCACCCGTGGACAAATCGCCATTGAAGCCGGCCTTGAGCCGCTGGCCGATCTGCTCTGGAACGAACCGTCCCACGATCCTGACGTGGAAGCGGCAAAGTACATTGATGGCGACAAAGGCGTGGCGGACACGAAAGCCGCGCTCGACGGCGCACGCTACATTCTGATGGAGCGCTTTGCCGAAGACGCCGCATTGCTGGCGAAAGTGCGTGATTACCTGTGGAAGAACGCCCATCTGGTCGCCACGGTCGTGAGCGGCAAAGAGGAAGAAGGGGCAAAATTCCGCGACTATTTCGACCATCATGAGCCCATTGCTAACGTCCCGTCTCACCGTGCGCTGGCCATGTTCCGTGGTCGTAACGAAGGCATTCTGCAACTTTCGCTCAATGCCGACCCACAGTTTGATGAGCCGCCGAAAGAAAGCTACTGCGAGCAAATCATCATGGACCATCTCGGCCTGCGGCTAAATAACGCCCCGGCGGATAGCTGGCGCAAAGGCGTAGTGAGCTGGACGTGGCGTATCAAAGTCTTAATGCACCTCGAAACCGAACTGATGGGCACCGTGCGCGAACGTGCAGAAGATGAAGCGATTAACGTGTTTGCCCGTAACCTGCACGACCTGCTGATGGCAGCCCCCGCAGGCCTGCGCGCCACGATGGGCCTTGATCCTGGCCTGCGTACCGGCGTAAAAGTCGCTGTCGTTGACGGCACCGGCAAGCTGGTGGCGACGGATACCATTTATCCGCATACCGGTCAGGCGGCCAAAGCGGCTACCGTGATCGCCGCGCTGTGCGAAAAATACCACGTCGAACTGGTCGCGATTGGCAACGGTACGGCCTCGCGTGAAACCGAACGCTTCTATCTCGACGTACAGAAACAGTTCCCGAACGTGACGGCGCAGAAAGTGATCGTCAGCGAAGCGGGGGCGTCCGTGTATTCCGCTTCTGAGCTGGCGGCGCAGGAGTTTCCGGATCTCGACGTCTCCCTGCGCGGCGCGGTCTCTATCGCGCGTCGCCTGCAGGATCCGCTGGCGGAACTGGTGAAAATCGATCCGAAATCCATCGGCGTCGGCCAATATCAACACGATGTCAGCCAGACCCAGTTGGCGCGTAAGCTGGATGCGGTGGTCGAAGACTGCGTAAACGCCGTCGGCGTCGATTTGAATACCGCCTCCGTGCCGCTGCTGACCCGCGTCGCGGGCTTAACGCGCATGATGGCGCAAAACATCGTCGCCTGGCGCGATGAGAACGGTCAGTTTCAGAACCGCCAGCAACTGTTGAAGGTGAGCCGTCTGGGGCCGAAAGCGTTTGAGCAGTGCGCGGGCTTCCTGCGTATTAACCACGGCGATAACCCGCTGGATGCCTCCACCGTCCACCCGGAAGCCTATCCGGTTGTCGAACGCATTCTGGCGGCGACGCAGCAAGCGCTAAAAGATCTGATGGGCAACAGCAACGAATTGCGTCACCTCAAGGCCGCTGATTTTACCGACGATAAATTCGGCGTGCCGACCGTGAGCGATATCATCAAAGAGCTGGAAAAACCGGGCCGCGACCCACGTCCTGAATTTAAAACCGCGCAATTCGCCGATGGCGTCGAAACCATGAACGACCTGCTGCCGGGGATGATTCTGGAAGGGGCGGTCACTAACGTCACTAACTTCGGCGCGTTTGTCGATATCGGCGTTCATCAGGATGGCCTGGTGCATATCTCCTCGCTCTCGAATAAGTTCGTTGAAGATCCGCACACCGTGGTGAAAGCGGGCGACATCGTGAAGGTGAAAGTGCTGGAAGTGGATCTGCAACGTAAGCGTATCGCCCTGACCATGCGTCTGGACGAGCAGCCCGGCGAAACCGCCGCTCGCCGCGGCGGCGGCGCCGATCGCGCTCAGGGCAACCGCCCGGCATCTAAAGCGGCGAAACCGCGCGGTCGTGACGCCCAGCCAGCCGGTAACAGCGCCATGATGGACGCGCTGGCAGCCGCAATGGGAAAAAAACGCTAATCGGGTCATACGCAGGCCGGGTTACTTCTTATCCGGCCTGCGATTTTGCAATACGTCCAACCCTTTCTTTTTTAATTAACAATTAAATCTTATCCATTAGAACCTGTTAATTAATTTTCTTCTGCTACCCGCACTATTAATTATCACTTTATTAACAGATGAAACCTTAATTAAACATTAAAAACGGTGAATATTTGCACATTAGGGGTATTTGCAAAAAGACAAATAAATGTTGAGCCATATCAACATCGGCGCAAATTATCTCTTATTTGTACATTCCGTCACATTTTAATCGTTGAAGATAGAAACCATTCTCATTATCATTGTGTTGTTGATTATTTACTCTTTCCTTCGTTGGCTAAACATCGGGTCTCCTGCCGCCCCCCTGAGCGCCGCATGAGGTATACATCCAGTTAGTAAGAAACAAGTAGGTCGTATGCAATTCACTCCTGACACTGCGTGGAAAATCACCGGCTTTGCGCGTGAAATCAGCCCGGCGTATCGTCAAAAACTGCTTTCGCTCGGCATGTTGCCCGGCTCTTCATTTAATGTCGTCCGCGTCGCGCCCTTAGGCGATCCGATCCATATCGAAACACGACGCGTGAGTCTGGTTTTGCGTAAAAAGGATTTGGCGTTAATAGAAGTGGAAGCGGTTTCCTGTTAATACAGTGAGTCTATAAAAATGAAAAAATTAACCATTGGTTTAATTGGTAATCCTAATTCCGGCAAGACCACCTTATTTAACCAACTCACCGGCGCGCGTCAGCGCGTGGGGAACTGGGCGGGCGTCACCGTCGAGCGTAAAGAGGGCCAGTTCGCGACAACTGACCACCTGGTCACGCTGGTAGATTTACCCGGCACCTATTCTCTGACGACCATCTCGTCACAAACCTCTCTCGACGAACAGATCGCCTGCCACTACATCCTGAGCGGCGACGCCGACCTGTTGATAAACGTTGTAGACGCCTCCAATCTGGAGCGCAACCTCTATTTGACGCTGCAGCTGCTGGAGCTGGGTATCCCCTGTATTGTCGCGCTCAATATGCTGGATATCGCTGAAAAACAGCAGGTTCGTATTGATGTCGACGCTCTGTCCACGCGTCTGGGTTGCCCTGTCGTACCGCTGGTATCGACTCGCGGTCGCGGTATCGAGGCGCTGAAACTGGCCATTGACCGTCACAACGCTAACGACAACGTCGAACTGGTGCATTATGCCCAGCCGCTGCTGCGCGAAGCGGATTTCCTGGCCGACGCGATGGCCCAGGAGATGCCTTTACAACAGCGCCGCTGGCTGGGTCTGCAAATGCTGGAGGGCGATATCTACAGCCGGGCTTACGCAGGCGAGGCGGCACAAAACCTGGACACCTCCCTTGCCCGTCTGAAGGACGAAATGGACGACCCGGCGCTGCATATCGCCGACGCCCGTTATCAGTGTATCGCCGCTATTTGCGACGTGGTCAGCAATACCCTGACAGCCGAACCCAGCCGCTTCACCAGGGCGGTCGATAAAATTATCCTGAACCGCTTCCTCGGCTTACCGATTTTTTTGTTCGTGATGTACCTGATGTTCCTGCTCGCCATTAACATCGGCGGCGCGTTGCAACCCCTGTTTGATGCCGGTTCCGTCGCCATCTTTATTCATGGCATTCAATGGATTGGCTACACGCTGCACTTCCCGGATTGGTTAACCATCTTCCTGGCGCAAGGTCTTGGCGGCGGGATCAATACCGTCCTGCCGCTGGTGCCGCAAATCGGGATGATGTACCTGTTCCTCTCCTTCCTTGAAGACTCCGGTTATATGGCGCGCGCGGCCTTCGTCATGGATCGCCTGATGCAGGCGCTGGGACTACCGGGTAAATCCTTCGTGCCGCTGATTGTCGGCTTCGGCTGTAACGTACCTTCCGTGATGGGCGCCCGCACGCTTGACGCTCCGCGCGAACGCCTGATGACCATCATGATGGCGCCGTTTATGTCCTGTGGCGCGCGCCTGGCGATTTTCGCCGTCTTTGCCGCCGCCTTCTTCGGGCAAAACGGCGCGCTGGCGGTCTTCTCGCTGTACGTGCTGGGTATTGTCATGGCGGTATTAACCGGCCTGATGCTGAAGCATACCATTATGCGCGGCGAAGCCTCTCCGTTTGTGATGGAGCTGCCGGTTTACCACGTCCCGCATATCAAGAGCCTGATCATCCAGACCTGGCAACGCCTGAAAGGTTTTGTACTACGCGCCGGTAAAGTCATTATCATCGTGAGTATTTTCCTGAGCGCGTTTAACAGTTTCTCGCTGAGCGGCAAAATCGTCGATAACATTAATGACTCCGCCCTCGCCTCCGTAAGCCGCATCATCACGCCAGTCTTTAAACCGATCGGCGTCCATGAGGATAACTGGCAAGCGACCGTGGGCCTGTTTACGGGCGCCATGGCGAAAGAAGTTGTCGTCGGTACGCTGAACACGCTCTACACCGCCGAAAATATTCAGGACGAAGCGTTTAATCCTGCCGACTTCCACCTCGGCGATGAACTGCTGGGCGCGGTTGACGATACCTGGCAAAGCCTGAAAGACACCTTTAGCCTGAGCGTACTGGCTAACCCGATCGAAGCGAGTAAAGGTGACGGCGAAATGGCAACCGGCGCGATGGGCGTGATGGATCAAAAATTCGGCAGCGCCGCGGCGGCGTACAGTTACCTGATTTTCGTCCTGCTTTACGTACCGTGTATCTCGGTAATGGGCGCTATCGCCCGCGAGTCCAGTCGCGGCTGGATGGGCTTCTCCATCCTGTGGGGGCTGAATATCGCCTATTCGCTCGCCACGCTGTTCTACCAGGTTACCAGCTTCAGTCAACACCCGACATACAGCCTGATCTGTATTCTGGCAGTGATCGTCTTTAACGTTGTGGTGTTAAGCCTGTTGCGCCGCGCCCGCAGCCGTGTAGACATTGAACTGCTGGCAACCCGCAAAAACGTCAGTTCCTGTTGTTCGGGCACTGCGGGCAATTGTCACTAAGGGATGTAAAAAATGGCTTCATTGATACAGGTTCGCGATCTACTGGCGCTACGGGGGCGTATGGAGGCAACGCAAATCAGCCATACGCTGCACGCTCCGCAGCCCATGATCGACGCCATGCTGAATCAACTGGAGATCATGGGTAAAGCGGTACGTATCCCGGAAGAACCGGACGGCTGCCTTTCAGGCAGCTGTAAAAGTTGTCCGGAAGGTAAAGCCTGCCTGCGCGAATGGTGGGCCTTGCGTTAGCCTTCGCCGGGTAGCGACGTAACGCGTCTTATCCGGCCTTTATCCCGCGTTATGTTGCCCGGTACGCGTCACGCTGCCGGGCAATTTTGCGTCATGTCTTCCACAAAGATGAAAGCGTTACCGCCGTGCGCATTTATCTCCCCATGCGCCTCGCAAGCGCACTAATCCCCTACTGCAATCAGCCCGGTCTGCGCGTAGTGTCACGCCATTGAACTTCACCGATGACGGATCGATATGGCGACCTCAACAACATCCACGCCGCATGACGCGGTATTCAAACAGTTTTTATGCCACCCCGATACTGCACGGGATTTTTTAGAAATTCATCTCCCGACGACATTACGTCAAATCTGTAATCTGAATACGTTACGGCTGGAGTCCGGTAGCTTTATTGAAGAGGATTTACGCCCCCATTATTCCGATATTCTTTGGTCGCTGGAAACAAGTGAAGGTGAAGGTTACATTTACGTGGTTATTGAACATCAGAGTACGCCGGACGCGCATATGGCATTTCGGCTGATGCGTTACGCGATGGCTGCAATGCAACGGCACCTGGAGGCCGGGCATAAGACGTTGCCGTTAGTGGTGCCAATGCTGTTTTACCACGGAAACCGAAGCCCGTATCCGTTCTCATTATGCTGGCTGGATGAATTTGCCGACCCGGTGATGGCGCGTAAGCTATACGCCACCGCCTTTCCTCTGGTCGATATTACGGTCGTGCCGGACGACGAGATTATGCGGCACCGACGGGTCGCGCTGCTGGAACTCATACAAAAACACATCCGCCAGCGTGATCTAATGGGGCTTGTCGAACAGCTGGTCGCCCTGCTGGTTAAGGGATACGCTAATGACACCCAGCTTCAAAGTTTGTTTAATTACATGATGCACACTGGCGACGCCGCGCGCTTCAATACGTTTATCCGCCAGGTGGCTATGCGTATCCCACAGCATAAGGAGAAGATCATGACTATCGCAGAAAGATTACGTCAGGAAGGACATCGTAACGGGCTACAGCAAGGCAAACAGGAAGGCCAACGGCTCGCCGCATTGCGCATTGCCCGCTCCATGCTAAACGATGGTTTCGATCGCGATACCGTGCTTAGGGTTACCGGGCTGGCGCCTGCCGATCTGGCATCTGAAAACCATTAATCTGGCAGAATGGTCCGGGCCCGGCAACGCCCTGGTTACAGCGATGATTTTAGCGTCATCAGCGCCTGACAAAACGCCGCCGGATGCGAGATAAACGGCGCATGGGCCGCCTTCGCCATTATCTGTGATGTACTGTGCGGCCATAACGTATCGAGCAAAGGCACGATTTTACGCGGCACCAGACCGTCCAGATAACCATACAAACGCAAAAACGGCATGTTCACATTTTTAAGCGCTTCTCGTAGATCAACCGTTTTTAAGATTTCCAGTCCGCCATTGAGCACGTCTACATCCGGCATAGGCTGCGCCAGCACCACGCTTTTTAAGGTGCGGGCATCCTGACGCGCCGTCTCCGTCCCTAACGTTTGCAGCGCCAGAAAACGCTCCACCGTGCGCTGAAAATCGTCGCTAAGCTGCTGCTGGAATCCACCGAGGATTTCCGGTTTTATTCCCGGCCACCCCTCACGCGCGCTAAAGCATGGCGAAGAGGCGACTGTCACCAGCGCCTGAACGCGTTCAGGGTGGGTGAGCGCCATCTGACTCGCCACCAGGCCACCCAGGCTCCAGCCAAGCCAGATAGCCTGGTCCGGCGCGTTCTTCGCTACCTGCGCCGTCATCTCTTCAAACGTCATAGCGCCAAACCCCGAACTACGGCCATAGCCCGGCAAATCGACCAGATGCAGCGTAAAATGCGAGCCGAGTTCCTCGCGAATGCAATGCCATACCTCCGCGTTCAATCCCCATCCGTGCAGCAGCACAAGATGACAATTTCCCTCGCCGTAGGTCTGCCACCAGATGTCATTCATCAGTTACTGTTCTCTTTTGTCTAACAAGGATGCACCTATGCTAACAGTACCGGGATTATGCTGGCTATGCCGAATGCCGCTGGCGTTAAGCCACTGGGGGATTTGTTCCGTATGCGCGCGCGCCGTTCGTCAGCGCGTCAGCCTGTGTCCGCAATGCGGATTACCTGCCGCGTATCCTTCGCTCCCCTGCGGTCGCTGCCTGCAAAAACCACCGCCCTGGCAGCGTCTGGTGAGCGTCAGTGACTATACGCCGCCCTTGAGTTTACTGGTGCATCAGCTTAAATTTACCCGCCGCAGCGAAATTGCCGCCGCACTGGCGCGTCTACTGCTGCAGGAAGTACTCATGGCGCGCCGCAGCACTGGCTTGCAGCTTCCCGACAGAATCGTCAGCGTTCCGCTCTGGTCGCGCCGACACTGGCGGCGGGGATTTAACCAAAGCGATCTGTTATGTCATCCGTTAGCGCGCTGGCTGGGCTGCGCGTGGGACAGCCAGACCATTACGCGGGTACGGGCGACCGCAACACAACATCATCTCAGCGCCAGGTTACGTAAACGCAATTTGAAAAACGCGTTTCGCCTTGAATTGCCGGTACAGGGTCTCCATATGGTTATTGTGGATGATGTCGTCACTACCGGAAGTACCGTCGCGGAAATCGCGCAACTGCTTTTGCGCAACGGCGCAGCGACTGTCCAGGTATGGTGCCTGTGTCGAACCTTGTAGAGCCTCGATGATGGGCGTATTATAACCAACTAAAATAGTCAACTATTAGGCCATTACTATGATCCGTATTTCCGATGCTGCACAAGCGCACTTTGCCAAACTGCTGGCAAATCAGGAAGAAGGGACGCAAATCCGCGTATTTGTCATTAATCCCGGCACTCCTAACGCAGAGTGCGGCGTTTCTTATTGTCCGCCCGACGCCGTAGAAGCCACCGATACTGCACTGAAATTTGACCTGTTGACCGCTTATGTCGACGAGCTGAGCGCGCCCTATCTGGAAGACGCGGAAATTGATTTCGTGACCGACCAGCTAGGTTCTCAACTCACATTGAAAGCGCCAAACGCGAAGATGCGCAAAGTGGCCGATGACGCGCCGCTGATGGAGCGCGTGGAATATGCTCTGCAATCGCAGATTAACCCGCAGTTGGCGGGCCACGGCGGTCGCGTCTCGCTGATGGAAATTACCGATGAAGGCTATGCAATTCTGCAGTTTGGCGGCGGTTGTAACGGTTGCTCGATGGTTGACGTCACGCTGAAAGAAGGGATCGAGAAACAGTTGCTGAATGAATTCCCGGAACTGAAAGGGGTTCGCGATCTGACCGAACACCAGCGCGGCGAGCACTCCTACTACTAAGATTTTCCCTGCATCCATGCCCGATGGCGCTTGCGCCTGTCGGGCCTTGTCTGCCCAACCGTAGGCCGAATAAGGCGTATACGCCGCCATCCGGCGCTATCAGCCACATCTCAGAACAATGGTCCTTCTTCTTTCGCCGATAACATGACCTGTGTCTCATAATTTAAATTTTGCCTGCCAGGGTCATTTTCAACACCCATATGTTACCCGTATCATTCTTATGGGCACCTAACATCCATATAACATCTGACTACGCTCATTCGTTTCAACGGTAATCAGTATTGGTGCTATTGCGACTCTGTTCCCGTCGGGAACAACAGGAATTTGTCGTCGAAACAATGACGTTACCCATAACAAAGTAAAGGCCAGGTAAATCATGCCATTAGTCATCGTTGCTATCGGTGTTATCTTGTTACTTCTTCTGATGATCCGCTTCAAAATGAACGGATTTATCGCCCTTGTCCTGGTAGCGCTCGCTGTCGGGTTGATGCAGGGAATGCCGCTGGATAAAGTCATCGGCTCCATCAAAGCCGGTGTCGGCAGTACGCTTGGCAGTCTGGCCCTGATTATGGGGTTCGGCGCCATGCTGGGCAAAATGCTTGCCGACTGCGGCGGCGCTCAACGTATCGCCACTACCCTGATCGCGAAATTTGGTAAAAAGCATATTCAGTGGGCCGTAGTGTTAACCGGCTTTACCGTCGGCTTCGCTCTGTTCTATGAAGTGGGCTTTGTTCTGATGCTGCCGCTGGTATTCACCATTGCCGCAGCGGCGAATATCCCGTTACTGTACGTCGGCGTGCCGATGGCCGCGGCGCTCTCCGTCACACACGGTTTCCTGCCGCCGCACCCGGGCCCAACCGCGATCGCCACGATTTTCCATGCTGATATGGGTAAAACGTTGCTGTTTGGTACGATTCTGGCGATCCCGACCGTGATCCTTGCCGGCCCGGTTTACGCCCGTTTTCTGAAAGGCATCGATAAGCCGATCCCGGAAGGCCTGTACAGCGCGAAAACTTTTACGGAAGAAGAGATGCCGGGCTTTGGCGTCAGCGTCTGGACGTCGCTGGTTCCGGTGATTCTGATGGCGATGCGTGCGGTTGCCGAGATGATTCTGCCAAAAGGCCACGCTTTCCTGCCCGTTGCCGAGTTCCTGGGCGACCCGGTAATGGCTACGTTGATTGCCGTACTGATTGCGATGTTCACCTTTGGCCTGAACCGCGGACGTTCCATGGATCAGATTAACGATACGCTGGTCTCTTCCATCAAAATTATCGCCATGATGCTGCTGATCATTGGCGGCGGCGGCGCGTTCAAGCAGGTGCTGGTCGATAGCGGCGTGGATAAATACATCGCTTCAATGATGCATGAAACCAATGTCTCTCCGCTGTTGATGGCGTGGTCTATCGCGGCGGTGCTGCGTATCGCGCTGGGCTCTGCGACTGTCGCGGCGATTACCGCAGGCGGCATTGCGGCGCCGCTGATCGCCACTACCGGCGTTAGCCCTGAACTGATGGTTATCGCAGTCGGTTCCGGGAGCGTGATTTTCTCTCACGTCAACGACCCGGGCTTCTGGCTGTTCAAAGAGTATTTCAATTTGACTATCGGCGAGACCATTAAATCCTGGTCGATGCTGGAAACGATCATCTCCGTCTGCGGCCTGATCGGCTGTCTGCTACTGGGTATGGTGGTTTAAGCGAGGCGGCTTGTAGGCCGGATAAGGCAGCAATGTGCGCCAGGATTGCCTGATGGCGCTGCGCTTATCAGGCCTACGTGCTCTCACCATCATAAAGCCGGGGAAATCCCCGGCTTTATTACTTCTTCTTCGCGGCCGCTTTTCGGCGCTTATCCAAATCCTTAATCAGCTTGTTTACGCCCTCATCGGCAAACATCTGCTCCAGCGTGGCGGTGAGCTTCCGTCGCCAGTTTTTATACTGATCGCTGGTGCCCGGTACGTTAACCGGATCGGCCATATCCAGCCAGTCCTCCGGCTGAAGCCCCAACAGACCGCTGTTACTGTCGGCGATATAGCGCTGAAGTCCGCGATTTAGCGTTGGCGTCATCGACATTAACGATGCCTTATGCCCGGCGCGTTTTGGCAGACAGCCATATTTATGCAGCGCGTCCAATAGCCCCTGTTTCGCCCGCTCGCGATCCTCATACAGCCCGCGCAGAATCACTTCATCCGGATAAAGCCCCAGAGCTTTACCCAACGTCAGGTCACCGCATTCCCAATAGCCGCGCAGCGTGGGGAGATCGTGCGTCGAGGCGACAGCCATCGATTGTTGCGGATACGCGCCTGGCGCGCGGAAGTTTTTCTCAAGGTCATTTTCAAACCACAGCACTTTATAAGAATAGACCCCGCTATCGCGCAGCTTGCCGACAATCTCAACTGGCACCGTCCCCAGATCTTCGCCTATCACCATACAGCGGTGACGTTGGCTCTCCAGCGCCAGAATAGCCAACAGATCGTCAACCGGATACTGAACATATGCCCCGCGATCCGCTGTTTCGCCATACGGTATCCACCACAGACGCAGCAACGACATGACATGGTCAATGCGCAACGCGCCGCAGTTTTGCATATTGGCGCGCAGCAGGTCGATAAAGGGCTCATACGCCCGGGCGACAATGATATGCGGGTCCATTGGCGGCAGCCCCCAGTTCTGACCGAGCGGGCCGAGGATATCCGGCGGCGCGCCGACAGATGCTTTCAGGCAGTACAGCTCCCGGTCGCACCAGGTTTCCGCGCCGCCTTCCGCTACGCCAACCGCCAGATCGCGGTACAGACCAATCGGTAGTTTAAAACTCTGGCAGGTATCCCAGCAGGCGGCGAATTGGCGCCAGGCCAGCCACTGAAGCCAGAGGTAAAACTCCACCTCTTCGCGGTGCGCTTCACAGAATTGTTTTACAGCGGGAGACTCTACCGACTGGTACGCCTCCGGCCAGGCTGGCCAGCCCCAGCGCTGCTCATCCTCTTTCGCCTGATACGCATGCAGCGCGTCGAATGCCGCCTGCCAGTAAAGGCTCTCGCCTTCACGGGCGATAAAGTGACGAAACTCCGCCATTTGCGCATCGTCGCGAGCGGCAAAGCGCGTCCACGCCATCCGCAACGCCGTGATTTTCAGCGCGGTAACGGTAGCGTAATCCACCCATTGCGCATCGCGCGCCTGTCGCAGCTTTTGCTGTGTGGCGGGCATTTGCCACCATGCCTGAGCCTCTTCGCTCAGGCGGAAATCTTCGACGGCATTGACGTCGATATATATCACGTTCAGCCAGCGACGAGACGAGGGGCTGTAGGGACTGGCGCTCTCCGGATTCGCCGGATAAAGCGCGTGGATCGGGTTCAGGCCGATAAACGCGCCGCCGCGTGTCGCCACGTCGACCAGCATCGACTTTAAATCGCCGAAATCGCCAATACCCCAGTTTTTTTCTGAACGCAGAGTATAAAGCTGGACGCAGGCCCCCCACAGTTTTTTCCCTTCCAGTAGCGCCTGCGGCTCATAGCATCGCGGCGGGGCGACGATAATACGGCAGTGCGTACGCTGTTCATCCTGGGTCAACGTCAGGGTGTGGTAGCCCTCCGGCAATGTAGCCGGAAGGTTAAGTTTTTTACCGCCCGTCACGCGCCCTTTGTAATGCACGCCCTCTTCCGTAGTCAGCAGCCAGGCAAACTCACCGCGCCCCTCTACCGGCAACGCCATTTTTTTACCCGCGGTATAAACCTTCACATTCGGCACGACCGCCTGTGGTCCTGTTGTCGTGCCGTGCATCGCCGCCAGCAAACGTCTCTTGGTTTCAGCGCCAATAGACTGCGGTTTGCCATGAGCATTGATGTAACTGGGGCTGATCCCCGCCGCCAGCGCGGCACTATCGAGACGTTTATTTTCCATCGCGCTCCCTTAGCGTTTTGCCTGCCAGATACGGGCCTGATAATCGCGAATAGAGCGATCGGAACTGAACATACCGCAGCGCGCGGTATTGAGGATCGCGGCGCGCGTCCACGCTTCCTGGTCGCGATACAGCGCATCCACCTGCTTTTGCGCCTCGACATAAGCGGCGAAGTCCGCCATGACCAGGTACGGATCGCCCCCCTGTTTGCCGAGGCTATGCAGCATCTGGTCAAAGGCATGTTTATCGCCATTGCTGTATTGACCGCTTTCCAGCTCTTTTAGCACCGCATCCAGCACTTTGTCTTTTTTACGCCATTTCACCGGATCGTAGCCTTTGGCTTTGAGCGCCTTGACCTCTTCCACAGTATGGCCAAAGATAAAGATATTCTCTTCACCCACCTTCTCAGCGATTTCAACGTTAGCGCCGTCCAGCGTTCCCACTGTCAACGCCCCGTTCAGCGCCAGTTTCATATTGCCGGTGCCGGACGCCTCTTTCCCGGCAGTGGAAATTTGCTCGGAAATATCCGCCGCCGGAATGAGCATTTCCGCCGCCGAGACGCAGTAATCCGGCAGGAAAACCACCTTCAGCTTATCACCCACCGCCGGGTCGTTATTAATGGCTTCCGCAACCTTATTGATAGCAAAAATGATGTTCTTCGCCAGGTAATAGCCCGGCGCCGCCTTCGCGCCAAACAAGAATACGCGCGGTACGCGATCAGCCTGCGGGTTTTCGCGGATCTCTTTGTACAGCGCCAGAATATGCAACAGATTCAGATGCTGACGCTTGTACTCATGCAGGCGTTTGATCTGAATATCAAAAATCGCATGGCTCGAAATCTCAATCCCGGTACGGGCCTGGATGAATTTCACCAGCCGTTCTTTGTTCGCCCGTTTGATGTCGCGATACTGCTGACGGAACTTCGCATCGTCAGCGTATTTTTCGAGGTTGATCAACTGGTCGAGATCGTTAGCCCACTCTTTTTTCAGCGTTTTATCCAGCAACGCCGCAAGCTGCGGATTGCACTGTTTGATCCAGCGACGCGGCGTAATGCCGTTGGTGACATTGTGGAATTTGTTCGGCCAAAGTTGGTGATATTCCGGGAACAGATCTTTCACCACCAGATCGGAGTGCAGCGCCGCCACACCGTTGACCGCAAAGCCGCTGACCACGCACATATTGGCCATGCGCACCTGACGGTCATACACCACCGCCAGTTTTGCCCATACCTGCTTATCACCAGGCCAGGTGTTATCGACCAGCTTCTTAAAGCGGTCGTTAATCTCTTTGATGATCTGCATATGACGCGGCAGCAGCGCTTTCACCAGCTTCTCATCCCAGCACTCCAGCGCTTCCGGCATCAGGGTGTGGTTGGTGTAGGCGAAGGTTTTGCTGGTGATAGCCCAGGCGTCATCCCAGCTCAGTTGGTGCTCGTCAATCAGCACGCGCAGCAGTTCCGGAATGGCGATGGTCGGGTGAGTATCGTTCAACTGAATGACCTCGTAATCCGCCAGCTCATGCAGTTTGCGTCCGGCCAGATGATGGCGACGCAGAATATCCGCTACCGAGCAGGCGCACTGGAAGTATTGCTGCATCAGGCGCAGTTTTTTGCCCGCCGTGTGGTTATCGTTGGGATAAAGCACCTTCGTCAGTTTTTCCGCATCGATACCCTGCTGTTCCGCCCGCAGGAAAGCGCCGTCGTTGAATTTGGTCAGATCAAACGGATGCGCGTGGGTCGCCTGCCACAAACGCAGCGGTTGCGCGACACCGTTACGATAGCCTAACACCGGCAGATCCCAGGCCTGGCCTGTAATCACAAAGCTTGGCTCCCAGCGCCCTTCTTTGGTGACTTTACCGCCGATCCCAACCTGGACGTCCAGCGCCTCGTTGTGGCGGAACCACGGATAGCTGCCGCGATGCCAGTCATCCGGCGCTTCCATCTGCTTGCCTTCAACAAATGACTGACGGAACAGCCCATACTGGTAGTTCAGACCATAGCCCGTAGCGGACTGCCCGACGGTGGCCATCGAATCGAGGAAGCAGGCGGCCAGACGTCCCAAACCACCGTTGCCGAGCGCCGGATCGACTTCCTCTTCCAGCAGATCGGTCAGATTAATATCGTGCGCTTTCAGTACATCGCTAACGTCCTGGTACCATCCCAGATTTAACAGGTTATTTCCCGTCAGGCGACCAATCAAAAATTCCATCGAAATGTAGTTCACATGACGCTGGCCTTTTGTCGGCTGCGCTACCGGTTGCGCGCTCAGTAATTCCGCCAGCGCGCCGCTAACGGCCTGCCACCACTGACGAGGCGTCATGTCGGACGCCGACAGTAAACCGAAACGCTGCCACTGACGCGTCAGGGCGGCCTGGAATTGATCTTTATTGAAGGTTGGCTGTGACATAGGAAATCCGTCCTCGGGTAATAAAACAACGTTATCGCTAGTTTGCCAGGCTCGATGTTGACCTTCCTCCTCCCGGCAATGATTAGGGAGGGAGGAGGAGCGGGGATGAGCATAAAAGTGTGATCGCCGCCACTTACCCCTGTATAAACGCGCCGATTCCTGTCAACGACACTCAGTGTTACGCATAATCAAATGAATAAACAGAAATAACAGTAAATCGCGAAGGGGTATTTTCGAAGATTATATGAACGCCGAAATAGTTTCTTATCTGAAATATTCAGCGGCGGGAGATTCACTAACTAAACATAATTAATTAAACGCCTGGTATCGTCATTGTGTTAAATCCGCATCATGTCCAGGACATTATTTACAATAACGAAAATATGACCTCAGCCCAGCTCTGACGCTCGTTTCAACCGCGCTGAATACTTTTTTAATACCGTTATTTAGAATTGTGACAGAGTGCAAATTCAGACACATAAAAAGTCTGCTTAGCTTGCATTAAAATGCTTTCTGGCCGACCTTATATCTATTAATTACGAAGCGCAAAAAAAATCGCAGTTCCCCCCATTTCCCACAGTGAAGTGATTGCTATGTTGATTCCGTCTAAATTAAGTCGTCCGGTTCGTCTCGACCATACCGTGGTTCGTGAGCGGCTGTTGGCTAAACTTTCCGGCGCGAACAATTTCAGGCTCGCCCTGGTAACCAGTCCTGCTGGCTATGGGAAAACCACGCTTGTCTCACAGTGGGCGGCGGGCAAAAATGAATTAGGCTGGTACTCTCTCGACGAAGGCGATAACCAGCAAGAGCGGTTCGCCAGTTACTTAATTGCCGCAATCCAACAGGCCACCGGCGGACACTGCTCTACCAGCGAAGCGATGGCGCAAAAACGTCAGTACGCCAGCCTGACGTCCCTCTTCGCACAGCTCTTTATTGAACTGGCGCAGTGGCATCGCCCGCTTTATCTGGTGATTGACGACTACCATTTGATTACCAATCCGGTGATTCACGACGCGATGCGCTTTTTCTTACGTCATCAGCCGGAAAATTTCACCCTGGTGGTGTTATCGCGTAATTTACCGCAACTGGGCATCGCTAACCTGCGCGTGCGCGATCAGCTGTTGGAAATCGGTAGCCAGCAGTTGGCTTTTAACCATCAGGAAGCAAAGCAATTTTTTGACCGTCGTCTTTCGTCGCCCATTGAAGCCGCTGAGAGCAGCCGCATGTGCGACGATGTTGCCGGTTGGGCCACTGCGCTACAGTTGATCGCCCTCTCCGCGCGCCAGAACCATACCTCTGCGCATCACTCCGCCCGCCGTCTTGCCGGGATTAATGCCAGCCACCTTTCTGATTATCTGGTGGACGAAGTACTGGATAACGTGGATGTCAGCACCCGACATTTTTTACTTAAAAGCGCGATCTTACGCTCAATGAATGACGCGTTGATCGTACGCGTGACCGGCGAAGAAAACGGCCAGATGCGGCTGGAGGAGATTGAGCGCCAGGGGTTATTCCTACAACGCATGGACGACACGGGCGAGTGGTTTAGCTATCACCCGTTGTTTGGTAGCTTTCTGCGCCAGCGTTGCCAGTGGGAACTGGCGGCGGAACTGCCGGAGATCCACCGCGCGGCCGCAGAAAGCTGGATGGAACAAGGTTTTCCCAGCGAAGCTATACATCATGCGCTGGCGGCGGGTGACGCGCAAATGCTGCGCGATATCCTGCTTAATCATGCGTGGGGGCTGTTTAATCACAGTGAACTGGCGCTGCTGGAAGAGTCATTAAAAGCGCTGCCGTGGGAAAGCCTGCTGGAAAATCCGCGGCTGGTGTTGTTACAGGCCTGGCTGATGCAAAGCCAACACCGCTACAGCGAAGTGAATACGTTGCTGGCGCGCGCCGAGCAAGAGATCAAAGGGGTCATGGACGGCACGCTACATGCTGAATTTAACGCGCTGCGCGCTCAGGTCGCCATCAACGACGGCAATCCGGAAGAGGCAGAGCGGCTGGCGAAACTGGCGCTGGATGAGCTTCCTCTCGCCTGGTTTTATAGCCGTATTGTCGCGACCTCCGTTCACGGTGAAGTGCTGCACTGTAAAGGCGATCTCAGCCAGTCTTTATCGCTGATGCAGCAAACCGAACAAATGGCGCGCCATCATGACGTCTGGCATTACGCGCTGTGGAGCTTAATTCAACAAAGCGAAATTCAGTTCGCCCAGGGATTCCTGCAGGCCGCATGGGAAACGCAGGAGAGAGCCTTCCAGTTGATCAAAGAGCAACATCTGGAACAACTGCCGATGCATGAGTTTCTGGTACGTATCCGCGCGCAATTGCTGTGGGCGTGGGCGCGCCTTGACGAAGCGGAGGCCTCGGCGCGCAGCGGTATCGCTGTGCTGTCCACCTTCCAGCCGCAACAACAGTTGCAGTGCCTGACGTTACTGGTGCAGTGCTCGCTGGCGCGCGGCGATCTGGATAATGCCCGTAGTCAGCTTAACCGACTGGAAAATTTATTAGGCAATGGTCGTTATCACTGCGACTGGATCTCTAACGCCGATAAGGTGCGTGTCATTTACTGGCAGTTAACCGGCGACAAAAAATCCGCCGCCAACTGGTTACGTCATACGCCCAAACCGGCGTTTGCCAATAACCATTTTCTGCAAGGGCAATGGCGGAATATCGCCCGCGCGCAGATCCTGCTGGGCGAATTCGAGCCTGCGGAAATCGTGCTGGAAGAGTTAAATGAGAATGCCCGTAGCCTGCGCTTAATGAGCGATTTAAACCGCAATCTGCTGTTACTCAATCAGCTTTACTGGCAATCCGGGCGGAAAAACGATGCCCAGCGCGTATTGCTTGATGCCTTACAGCTCGCCAACCGCACCGGATTTATCAGCCATTTTGTGATTGAAGGCGAAGCCATGGCGCAACAATTGCGTCAGCTTATCCAGCTCAATACGCTGCCGGAGATGGAGCAGCATCGCGCGCAGCGCATCCTGCGAGAGATTAACCAACATCACCGGCATAAATTCGCCCATTTTGACGAGGGCTTCGTCGAGCGCCTGCTTAACCATCCGGATGTCCCGGAGCTTATTCGCACCAGCCCGCTCACCCAGCGTGAATGGCAGGTGTTAGGGCTTATCTATTCCGGTTACAGCAACGAACAGATTGCCGGCGAACTGGCGGTGGCCGCGACCACCATTAAGACGCATATCCGCAACCTCTACCAGAAACTCGGCGTCGCGCACCGTCAGGACGCGGTACAGCACGCGCAGCAGTTGCTGAAGATGATGGGGTACGGGGTTTGACGTGTGCCTGATGAGCTTATCAGGCCTACGATCACGCGCAGAGTTAGGCCTGATAAGACAGTCTCTTTAGCACAGCTCTAATTGAATATGGTGGTCGGCAATCACCTGCATCACGCCCGGCGGCGGCAGGGTATCGGTGTAGACCGCATCGACCATACTAATGCTGCCCATGTTTACCATCGCGTTACGGCCAAATTTAGAGTGATCCACCACCAGCATCACATGGCGCGAATTTTCGATAATCGCGCGCTTGGTGCGTACCTCATGATAGTCAAATTCCAGCAACGAGCCGTCGCTATCAATACCGCTAATACCGAGAATGCCGAAATCGAGACGGAACTGGGCGATAAAGTCCTGCGTCGCTTCGCCAATAATGCCGCCGTCGCGGCTGCGGAGTTCGCCGCCGGCGAGGATAATACGAAAATCCTCTTTCGCCATTAGCGTGTTCGCTACGTTCAAATTGTTGGTCACGATCCGCAAATTACTGTGCCCTAACAGGGCGTGCGCTACGGCTTCCGGCGTCGTGCCGATATCAATAAACAGCGTTGAACCATTGGGGATCTGGGCCGCGACTTTGCGAGCGATGCGCTCTTTTTCTTCCGTTTGCGTCGCCTTACGATCGTGCCACGGCGTGTTCACCGAGCTGGAGGGCAACGCCGCGCCGCCGTGGTGGCGCAAAATCATATTCTGTTCCGCCAGATCGTTAAGATCCCGACGAATGGTTTGCGGGCTGACAGAAAAATGCTCCACCAGCTCTTCCGTACTGACGTACCCCTGTTTTTTCACCAGTTCAATGATCGCGTCATGCCGTTGTGTTTGTTTCATGAATAATCTCTGAAAGTAACCAACCTTGCGCCGGATAGCGGCATTCGCCCTACCCGGCCTGGAAAAATATCTCGACCACAGGCCGGATACGCCTCACGTTCGTTTTCGCGCATTCAGCGTATCAACAAAGGCCATCGCTAAACCGACGATAAGCCCGGCGATGTGCGCGCCGTTCGCCATAGACATGCCAAACCAGTCAAACCAACCAGCGACTATCCACAATAATGCAAAAATAATTAAGCCGCGCTGGAGGTAAATTCCGCTTTGCGGATCGCGCTCTCCGCGCAGCCACACGTAACCCATCAGCGCATAGACGACGCCAGACAGCCCGCCAAACCACGGGCCGCTAAATTTCTGCTGTACATAGCCGCTTAGTAGCGCGCTTATCACCGTAATGACGATTAATTTACCGCTGCCCAGGCGCTTCTCTACCGCCCCGCCTAGATACCACCACCACAGCAGGTTAAAAAGAATATGCATCAGTGAGAAGTGCATAAAGATATGGGTGAAGTAGCGCCAGACTTCAAATTTTAAAACCGGATCGAACGGCCACGCCAGCCACACCATCACCGTCTGATCGCCGATGAGACTCATCGCGATATAGACCAGCACGCAGGCGAGCATCACGATCCAGGTAACAGGGCCGGCTCGTTCACGCAGCGTGGCGAGAAAGGGAAAACGGCGGTAGCGTAGCCCGCTGTTCGTCTGCCCGGACTGCCAGCTAGCCGCCAGATAACGCGGATCGCCGGGATTTTCTATAAACCGCGCCAGCTCGACCCGCACACGTTCGGCCTGCGATTCATCCGCCAACCAGATATCGCTTTGATTATGTTGCTGAATAGTAAGAATGACGCCCTGGGTGGCCATGTAATCAACAAATGCCTGCGCCACGCGAGGATTCGCAAAGGAAGTAATCATCAACATTATTGCTGTCGCTTAGTCCATACAAAAGAAGACAGTATATATACCCTTCTCGTCGGAGGCTGCATCTTTATGGGATTACGCGCCATTTGCGACATCGGCAGGGAAACGGCGATGCCAGGCCTCAAACCCGCCGTCAATGCTGTAAACCGCATCATAGCCTTGCTGGAGCAGATACTGCGCGGCGCCTTTACTACTGTTGCCGTGATAGCACATTACCATCACGGCGGTATCGAAACCATGCTCACGCATAAACGCGCCCAGCGTATCGTTAGTCAAGTGAAACGCCTGCGGCGCATGACCCATGGCATAACTTTGCGGATCGCGAATATCGACCAGCACCGCCGCGCCCTGGTGCAGTTTCTGATACGCCTCTTCTACAGTGATACATTCAAATTGTTCCATGAATCGCTCTTTCATTATTACCGGTGAAGCCAATTAAGGCATTTTATCGCCCAGTGTACGTTGACGGAGTAGCTTAACGCCATAATGTTATACATATCACTCTAAAATGTTTTTTCGATGTTACCAATAGCGCGTTTCTTTGCTATTATGTTCGATAACGAACATTTTTGAACTTTAACGAAAGTGCAAGAGGGCAGCATGGAAACCAAAGATCTGATCGTGATAGGCGGGGGCATTAACGGTGCAGGCATCGCGGCTGATGCCGCCGGACGCGGTTTGTCCGTACTCATGCTGGAAGCGCAGGATTTGGCCTGCGCGACCTCTTCCGCCAGTTCGAAACTTATCCACGGCGGCTTACGCTACCTTGAACACTACGAGTTCCGTCTGGTCAGCGAAGCGCTGGCCGAACGTGAAGTGCTGTTGAAAATGGCGCCGCACATCGCCTTCCCGATGCGTTTTCGTCTGCCGCACCGCCCGCATTTACGTCCGGCCTGGATGATCCGTATCGGTCTGTTTATGTACGATCACCTCGGCAAACGTACCAGTTTACCCGGTTCCACCGGTGTGCGGTTTGGCGCAGATTCGGTACTCAAACCTGAAATCGTGCGCGGATTCGAATACTCCGACTGCTGGGTAGACGATGCGCGTCTGGTGCTGGCTAACGCACAGATGGTGGTGCGTAAAGGCGGCGAAGTCCTTACCCGTACTCGCGCAACCGCCGCTCGTCGGGAAAATGGCCTGTGGATTGTCGAAGCGGAAGATATCGACACCGGTAAAAAATATGTCTGGCAGGCGCGCGGACTGGTTAACGCCACCGGACCGTGGGTCAAACAGTTCTTCGACGAAGGGATGCATCTGCCGTCACCGTATGGCATCCGCCTGATCAAAGGCAGCCATATCGTCGTGCCGCGCGTCCATAATCAGAAGCAGGCGTATATTCTGCAAAACGAAGATAAACGTATCGTCTTTGTCATTCCGTGGATGGAGGAGTTTTCGATCATTGGCACAACCGATGTCGAATATAAAGGCGATCCGAAAGCGGTAAAAATCGAAGAGAGCGAAATTAATTACCTGTTGAAGGTCTATAACGCGCACTTCCAGAAACAACTGGGGCGCGATGACATCGTCTGGACGTACTCCGGCGTCCGTCCGCTGTGCGATGATGAGTCCGACTCACCGCAGGCGATCACTCGCGATTATACCCTGGATATCCATGATGAAAACGGCAAAGCGCCGCTGCTTTCCGTGTTTGGTGGTAAGCTCACGACCTACCGTAAGCTGGCCGAACACGCGATGGAAAAACTGGCGTCTTATTATCCAGGCATCGGGCCGGCATGGACCAAAACGTGCGTACTGCCCGGCGGCGACATCGACGGCAGCCGCGAAGATTACGCGGCGAAGCTGCGTCGTCGTTATCCGTTCCTGACGGAATCGCTGGCGCGCCACTATTCGCGCACTTACGGTAGCAACACGGAGTGGATTCTCGGCGAAGCTACGTCACTGCTTGATTTAGGCGAAGATTTCGGTCATGAGTTTTACGAAGCGGAACTCAAGTACCTGGTGGATCACGAATGGGTGCGCCGTACTGAAGACGCTATCTGGCGTCGCACCAAAGAAGGCATGTGGCTGACCGCCGAACAGCAGTCCCGCATCACTCAGTGGCTGGCGGCGTATGTTGAGAAACACCAGCTTTCACTGGCGTCGTAATAAAATCCGGGGCGGTTTATACCGCCCTTTTCGCCACATACCGCATTCACTCGCCGGGTTTTGTACAGCCGGGCATATGATTAGTGATACGGTAGCGCTCGACACTTATTTTGGTAATAAAGAAGGGTTTTGCCAGCGCTTCGCTATTCCAGAGAGTTTTCCCCGTTTTACACCAGCTTTTATGAGTAAAGTTGGCATAATGAACCACGCTCTCCTCCCCCAGCCCCCTTTCAAAATGCGCGCGTTTATCACCGTCGGCCACGCTAAAGTCAGCATAAAAAAGATTGCTGTCCAGGTTAAACGTCATTTCTATTTCACTGGCGGACGATGGAAAGAACACAGGCAGCCAGGTCCAGATACCGGACTGCTCGGGTATGGCGGCATAATCAGGAAAATAGCTTACCAGGCGATCATCGCAGGCGGTCAGCACAGCGATGATGCTCAATGCAGCGCCCCACCTCACCACACCGGTAGCCGCCGTTTCTCAAACGGCCAATATACAAAGCGCGCCTGAGCAGCATTGAGGCGAATAAAGACCTCACGCGGCAAATGAAAGCCAGGCCTGGTACACAACTCCTGACAGCTCGTACAACTTTCCTCGCAACCGCTTTTAGCCTGATAGAACCGGGCGTATAGCGTCAACGCCGACTGCTTTTTCCTGAATACCCTCAGGCTATTGTCGTTGTGGTATTTCAAGGCGCCCTTAAATACCTGAAAGATAAAAATATCAGTCGCATCGCTGTACTCACGAAGGCCACGCGTGGTTATCACGCTCCGCTGCTGATGAAAACCCTGCGCGGAAAAAATGACCGTGAAATCATCGAGTGTTTTGATGTCGCAGGTATGAGCTGGCACCACATCAATATAAGGATCGAAGTCCAACGACGCACCGCAGGCGCTAATACGGCTAATCGTATCAGGCTCAAGAGAAAATCCAGGCCAGATACCACTAGATGTTAAGCCAATCCCTAACATGACATCATATACATGCAGCCCTTCCAGCCCCTGCGCGCCCATGAATGCTTCACTCTCGTCGAGGACCTGATTAATCAGCTCAGCAACAATATCTTTATGCCACGAAGTGGATTCACGCCGTGCAATACGAATATCAGCGCCGCTGGCCGGGTCTACGCCTACCAGTTCCACATATAATTTAACCTCTTCCATTTAGTCCCTTTATTTCGCGGCCGGATACAGCGGCACATATCCCACATCCTGCACCAACTGTTGTCCCTGCGGGCTTAGAAACCAGTCCACCAGCTTTTGTGTTTCCGCTGTGGGGTGTTCACGGGTGACCATATAAACATCAACCGTGTACGGGTAACTGCCGTTACGAATATTTTCAACCGTCGGCGCAACATCGTTTATCGCCAGTAATTTAATCTCTTTATTGCTGTGCATCTGCGTAGCGTAATAACGAAAGGTATAGCCAATGGCGTTGTGAGTGTTGCGATGTTCGGTAATTACCTTAATCATGCCGTCCATTACGCTCACTACTTCCGTTTCCTGTGGCGACATCATCCGGGTATTTTTCATTACTTTCGCCAGCATCACCGTCTGGCTGTCAGAATCTATAAGCCTTTCAGACCGCTGACGAAGCTATTGGCGCTGTTTGATGTTGGGTTACGCTTCGCCCCACCCAACAAGTCCAAAATATCAATGCGCTACAAATTTTCGTTGGATGCAATCCAACATTTATTAGGCTCCGGCATTTGTCAGTAGCCTCCTTTATCTGGAACTTTGCGAATAAGCACTAACTCATTGCCATTGAGAAGATAATAATCATAAGACTTCTCCAACGACTCAGTGGTTTTATAAGCTACCAGCAATCGACTCTTTTTATCCATATACAGAATCTCTTCACCTATAGGCTGCGGCTCTTCGTCCGTCCCGCTATAATAGACCTGAAAGGTGTGGGATAACGCGCGCCCTGTTCGCTTGTTGATAAAAGCAATAACATGACACCCAGAACCGCCGCAGCCCCATTCGGTCTGGGCATACTCACCCGCAAAAACGGCGTCGTTCTGCAATGCTTCTTTGAAACGTGTGTGGAACATATTGGTGAACTCATCCGTGCGGTCTACGCTTGTCGCCGTTTTCCCATGATAAATAACCGCAGGGTAATCTTTACCTTTTGGTAAGGCGTCTTCTGCCAGGCCCAGCGGTGAAATCATCTCCAGCAACAGAATTGAAGAAATAAATGCAATAGCCTGTTTTTTCACAGTCCATAAATATTTATTTAATAAATCAGCATCCATACAATTATTCATCCTAAATATAAAAATGGGCAATCGCGATATTCGCTACCACCCATCTTAATAGCTTAATAAAAATATTAAGTCACATCGGAAAAATAATCACAACCGCACCGGATCAATATGCCAGATATTTTCGGCATACTCTTTGATGGTTCTGTCCGATGAGAAGTAGCCCATATTGGCAATGTTGAGCATCGCTTTCGTCGTCCACTCTTCCGGGCGACGATACAACTCATCCACCTTATCCTGGCAGTCCACGTAGCTGCGGTAGTCCGCCAGCACCTGATAGTGATCGCCAAAGTTAATCAGCGAATCTACCAGATCGCGGTAACGGCCTGGCTCTTCCGGATTAAAGACGCCGCTACCAATCTGCGTCAGTACCTGATGTAGCTCTTCATCTTTTTCATAATAGTCGCGAGGCTTATAACCCTGCCTGCGCAACGCTTCCACCTCTTCGGCAGTATTACCGAAGATAAAGATATTCTCCTCGCCGACATGCTCCTGCATCTCTACGTTCGCGCCATCCAGCGTACCAATGGTGAGCGCGCCGTTCAGGGCAAATTTCATATTACTGGTGCCGGAAGCTTCTGTTCCTGCCAGCGAAATCTGCTCAGACAGGTCGGCAGCGGGAATGATCACCTGCGCCAGGCTGACGCTGTAGTTCGGGATAAACACCACTTTCAGCTTGTCGCCAATCTGCGGATCGTTGTTAATCACTTTCGCCACGTCGTTGATCAGATGAATAATGTGTTTTGCCATGTAATAGGCGGAAGCCGCCTTACCGGCAAAAATATTCACCCGCGGCACCCAGTCGGCCTCCGGATTTTCTTTAATGCGGTTATAGCGGGTAATGACATGCAGTACGTTCATCAACTGCCGCTTGTATTCGTGAATACGCTTAATCTGCACGTCAAATAACGCTTTAGGGTTTACCACCACATTCAGTTGTTGCGCTATCACTACCGCCAGCCGTTTTTTATTTTCCAGCTTCGCCTGACGCACCGCATGATTGACCAGCGGATAATCACAATGCTGTTTCAGCTCGCTGAGCTGACTAAGATCGGTACGCCAGGTACGACCAATATTCTCATCCAGCACGTCAGACAGCGGCGGGTTTGCCAACGCCAGCCAGCGGCGCGGCGTAACGCCGTTAGTGACGTTACAAAAACGGGTCGGGAAAATCTTCGCAAAATCCGCGAACAGCGACTGCACCATCAGGTTGGAATGGAGTTCAGAAACGCCGTTGACTTTATGGCTGACCACCACCGCCAGCCAGGCCATCCGTACCCGGCGACCGTTCGACTCATCAATAATCGACGCGCGTCCAAGCAGGCTGGTATCGTTGGGATATTGCTCTTGCAACGTTTTCAGGAAATAGTCGTTAATCTCGAAGATAATCTGCAGGTGACGGGGCAGAATTTTCCCCAGCATATCGACAGGCCAGGTTTCCAGCGCCTCGCTCATCAGCGTATGGTTGGTATAAGAGAAGACCTGACAGCACACCTCAAACGCGTCGTCCCAGCTAAATTTATGTTCATCAATCAGCAGACGCATCAGCTCCGGAATTGACAGCACCGGATGCGTATCGTTGAGGTGAATGGCGATTTTATCCGCCAGATTCTCATAGGTTTTATGCAGTTGATAATGACGGTGCAGGATATCCTGCACTGTCGCCGAGACCAGAAAATACTCCTGGCGCAGGCGTAGCTCTCGTCCGGAATAGGTGGAATCGTCCGGGTAGAGCACCCGTGAAACGTTCTCAGAGTGGTTTTTATCTTCCACCGCCGCAAAGTAGTCGCCCTGGTTGAATTTACCGAGGTTGATTTCACTACTGGCCTGCGCATTCCACAGCCGCAGTGTGTTAGTGGCGTCGGTGTCGTAACCGGGGATGATCTGATCATACGCGACGGCCAGAATCTCTTCCGTCTCAATCCAGCGCGCTTTTTTACCTTCCTGCTGAATGCGCCCGCCAAAAAGCACTTTATAGCGTGTATTGTGGCGCTTGAACTCCCACGGGTTGCCATATTCCAGCCAGTAATCCGGAGATTCTTTTTGCCGCCCGTCGACAATATTCTGCTTAAACATGCCGTAATCGTAGCGAATGCCATACCCGCGACCCGGTAATCCTAGCGTCGCCAGCGAGTCCAGGAAGCAAGCCGCCAGCCGTCCTAAGCCGCCGTTGCCAAGCCCTGGGTCATTCTCTTCATCGATCAGCTCTTCGAGATCTAAGCCCATGGCCTCCAGCGCGCCTTTAACGTCATCATAAATGCCTAGCGAGAGCAGCGCGTTAGAGAGGGTACGACCAATCAAAAACTCCATCGACAGGTAATAAACCTGCCGGGTTTCCTGCGATAATTGGGCTCGATTAGAACGCAGCCAGCGCTCCACCAGACGATCGCGCACCGCGAACAATGTGGCGTTCAGCCATTCATGTTTATTGGCAATGACCGGGTCTTTACCAATCGTAAACATCAGCTTATAGGCAATAGAATGCTTAAGCGCCTCAACGCTGAGTGTGGGCGATGCATAAGTAAACGGAGCATTCATATAAATGATTCCTGGATGACTATTTCAAGCGATAGTACAGCTCGCGGTATGATTTCGCGGCAACTTGCCAGCTAAAATCCATCGCCATCGCCTGCCGTTGTACAAACCGCCAAAGCGAAGGCCGTGACCACAACACAAAAGCACGCCGAATCGCGCGTAGCAACGACCAGGCGTTACTGTCTTCGAAGACAAAACCGCTGGCGATACCGTCCGCCAGATTTTCCAGCGAACTGTCGGAGACCGTATCGGCCAACCCCCCGGTACGCCGCACCAGAGGCAGCGTGCCATACTTTAAGCCATATAACTGCGTTAAGCCGCACGGTTCGAAACGACTGGGCACCAGAATGACGTCCGCGCCGCCCATAATGCGATGCGAGAAAGCTTCGTGATAGCCGATCTGTACGCCAACCTGCCCTGGGTGTTCCGCCGCCGCCGCGAGGAACCCTTCCTGAAGCACCGGATCGCCCGCGCCGAGTAGCGCCAACTGCCCGCCCTGCTCCAGCAGCCCCGGTAACGCCTCCAGCACCAGATCCAGACCTTTCTGGTTGGTCAGACGGCTTACCACGGCGAACAGCGGCACTTTGTCGTTAACCTTCAACCCCATCGCAATTTGTAGCTGACGTTTGTTTTCCGCCTTCTCTTCCAGGGTATCGCGCGTGTAGCGCGACGCCAGCAGCAGATCGGATTCCGGGTTCCAGATTTTCTCATCCACGCCGTTCAGTATGCCGGACAAGCGCCCTTCCAGATGACGCTGGCGCAGCAGGCCTTCCATACCATAAGCAAACTGCGGTTCGGTAATTTCACGCGCATAGGTCGGGCTCACCGCCGTAATATGGTCGGCATAGTACAAACCGGCCTTCAAAAAGGAGAGTTGTCCGTTGAACTCCAGCCCATGCATATTAAAGAATGACCACGGCAGTTCGATGTCATCCATATGCTTTGCATAAAACATGCCTTGATAGGCCAGGTTGTGTACGGTAAAGACCGATTTCGCCGGCCGCCCGCGCGCTGCCAGATAGGCGGGCGCCAGCCCGGCGTGCCAGTCATGGGCGTGCACCACGTCGGGGCGCCAGAATGGATCAAGTCCGCAGGCCATTTCACAGCCGACCCACCCTAACAGGGCAAAGCGCAGCACGTTATCGGTATAGGCATATAAATTCGTATCGTGATAGGGACTGCCTGGACGCTCGTACAGATGCGGCGCGTCGATCAGATAAATGCCCACGCCGTTATAATGCCCGAACAGCAGCGATATCTTACCTGCGAAAGTATCGCGGCGGCTCACCACATGCGCGTCGGGTATCCCCCGACGGATATCGGGAAACCCTGGAAGCAGAACGCGAACATCAACACCATCCGCAATTTGTGCCGCAGGCAACGCGCCTATCACATCCGCCAGACCCCCAGTCTTCAGCAGGGGGAACATCTCTGAACATACATGTAAAACCTGCATTATCGCTCCTGTTTGACCTGCAGTTTGCGCAGCATTTCACGCGTGACCAGTACAATACCTTCTTCTGAACGGTAGAAACGACGAGCGTCCTCTTCCGCATTTTCACCAATCACCATGCCTTCCGGGATAATACAGGCACGGTCAATAACACAGCGACGTAAACGGCAGGAGCGCCCTACCCAAACCTCAGGTAACAACACTGCCGAATCAATATTACAAAAAGAATTTATTCTCACCCGTGGGAAGAGCACAGATTGCACCACCACCGAACCGGAGATAATGCAGCCGCCGGAGACCAGCGAGTTCAGCGTCATACCGTGGCTACCGGAGCGGTCCTGCACGAATTTCGCAGGCGGTAGCGATTCCATATGCGTACGGATAGGCCAGTTCTGGTCATACATATCCAGCTCCGGCGTCACCGAGGCTAAATCCAGGTTCGCCTTCCAGTAAGCTTCCAGCGTACCTACATCGCGCCAGTACGGTTCGGCTTGTGGATCGGACTGCACGCAGGAGAGCGGGAAAGGATGCGCGTAAGCCATACCTTCGCGGGTGATTTTGGGGATAATGTCTTTACCGAAATCGTGGCTGGAAGCGTCATCTTTATCGTCTGCCGCCAGCAACTCATACAGGTAATCGGCGTCAAAAACGTAAATGCCCATACTGGCCAGCGATTTGCTGGCGTCACCAGGCATTGCGGGGGGATTCGCCGGCTTTTCGACAAAATCAATAATCTTGTCGCTTTCATCGACCGCCATCACGCCGAACGCCGTCGCTTCTTTGATCGGCACCGGCATACAGGCCACCGTGCAACGTGCGCCCTTTTCAACGTGATCGATCAACATACGCGAGTAGTCCTGCTTGTAGATATGATCGCCTGCCAGGATGACGACATATTCCGCTTTATAGCGACGAATAATATCCAGGTTCTGGGTCACCGCGTCTGCCGTGCCGCGATACCAGTTTTCGCCCTTCATACGCTGTTGGGCTGGCAGCAGATCGACAAATTCGTTCATCTCTTCGCTAAACAGTGACCAGCCGCGCTGAATATGCTGCACCAGCGTATGGGACTGATACTGAGTGATCACGCCGATACGGCGAATCCCGGAGTTCAGACAATTAGATAAGGCGAAATCGATGATGCGGAACTTCCCACCAAAGTGGACGGCTGGTTTGGCGCGTTTGTTCGTTAAATCTTTTAGACGCGTGCCGCGGCCGCCGGCCAGGATTAGGGCAACAGATTTCAGTGGCAGCTGGCGCGCCAACATTACACGATCGTTCTTCTCTAAACTCACCATGATTAACTCCTTTTTTATCCTCTCTGGAACACACACAGTCCATGCGCAGGTCCCTGCCAGACCGCCGTTATCACCGGATTATCCTCTCCAGCGAATGGGGGAACGGCGCGCCATTCCCCTTCGGGTAAAACTATATCTGTCACCTCAAGCGTGGCATTTATCGCAATCAGAAAACGGTCCGACAACAGAATTTGCATCAGCTTAGGCCCGTTTTGCCACTCATCCGCACTCAAGGGTTGCGCGTTTTTATTCAGCCAACGCACGTTGCCATCGCCTTCTTCCCACCAGCTATTGCCGGTTAAAGCCGGTATCTGCTGACGCAAACGAATCAGCGCGGCGGTAAACGTGGTTAACCCACGGTTTGCCTGCTGCCAGTCCAGCCAGGTTAAGGCATTATCCTGACAGTAGGCGTTATTGTTGCCGTGCTGGCTATGGCCATGTTCATCGCCTGCCAGCAGCATCGGCGTTCCCTGAGAGAGCAGTAGCGTCGCCAGCAGGGCATGAATGCTGTCGCGCCGCCGCTCCATTAAATCAAGCGGACCGCCTAATCCTTCTTTACCATGATTGTCGCTGTAATTGCTGTTGGTGCCGTCGCGATTTTCCTCACCGTTCGCCTCATTGTGTTTCTGATTGAAACAGACGCAGTCCCGGAGCGTAAAACCGTCATGCGCCGTGAGCAGATTGACAGAGGCGCCGGGCGTGCGGCCATTGCGTTTAAACACATCGCTGGAAGCGGCGAAACGACAGGCAAATTCCCCCGTCGTCAGGTTACGCGGCAACCAGAATCGGCGGGCCGCATCGCGAAAATGATCGTTCCACTCGGCAAACGGTGGCGGAAAATTCCCGACCTGATAGCCGCCCTCGCCAATATCCCACGGTTCAGCAATCAGCTTGACCGTTGATAACACAGGACACGCTTTAATCGCGGCGAACAGCGGCGCATCCTGGCGAAACGTCGGCGTGCGCCCCATGACGGACGCCAAATCAAAACGAAAACCATCGACATGACAGGTTTCCACCCAATAGCGCAAACACTCGCACGCGTATTCCACCACGCCAGGATGGCTTAAATTGAGCGTGTTGCCGCACCCCGTCCAGTTGTGATAATCGCCATCGTCCCTTATCCAATAATAGCTACGGTTATCAATTCCGCGCAGGGAGAAGGTTGGACCGTCCAGATCCAGCTCGGCGCTATGGTTTAATACGATGTCCAGAATGACCTCAATCCCCGCGCGATGCAGCGCCTTCACCGCGTCGCGAAACTCGTCCAGCGCCGTCTCGGGCGAACTGGCCCAGGCGGGATGCAGCGCGAACATCGCCATCGGGTTATAACCCCAATAATTGGTCAGTCCCATACGTTGCAGGCGCGGCTCGCTGGCAAACTGCGCCACCGGCAACAGTTCCAGCGCCGTAATGCCAAGCTGTTTGAAATACGCCACCATGACCGGATGACCGAGCGCTTTATAGGTGCCGCGTATCTCCTGGGGGAGTTCCGGATGCAGGTAGGTAAGCCCTTTGACATGCGCTTCATAGATGACCGTTTTTCCCCACGGCGTGCGCGGCGCGGCGTCATCTTCCCAGTCATAATGGTCGCTGATTATCACGCTTTTCGGCGCCACCGCCGCGTTATCGCGGTAATCCGGTTCATCGTGTCCGCCGTGCAACAGCGGATGATCTTTTAGTTCGCCCTCCACCCGGCGCGCATAAGGATCAAGCAGTAACTTCGCCGGATTAAACCGATGCCCCTGCGCTGGCTGCCACGGGCCATGTACGCGATAGCCATAGCGCAAACCAGGCCTGGCGCCTGCCAGATAACCATGCCAGACATCGCCGCGACGTCCTGGCAGGTCATAGCGGCGCTCATTCCCTCGGGAATCAAAAACGCACAGCTCTACGCGCTCCGCATGGGCGGAAAAGAGCGTGAAATTCACGCCATGACCGTCATACGTTGCGCCATGCGGCGTTGCTTCGCCGATCGCAAGCTGCGTCATTCCCCCTCCCGCATCAGCCAGATCGTCGCCAACGGCGGTAACGTCAGGCTAAGAGAGTGCTGACGGCCATGGCTTTCGATCTCATCGCTGTGCACCACGCCGCCGTTGCCGGTGTTGCTACCGTGATAATGCATCGAATCAGTATTGAGAATTTCACGCCAGCGTCCCGGCTGGTTGATGCCAAAACGGTAGTCGTGGCGAGGAACGGGCGTAAAGTTGCTGGCGATGATGATCTCGTTACCGGCTTTATCACGGCGTACAAAAATCAGTACCGAGCGTTCATTGTCATCGACCACCAGCCACTCAAAGCCGTAAGCATCAAAATCCAGCTCATGCAACGCTTTATGGTGGCGATAGGTGTGGTTGAGATCGCGTACCAGACGCTGAACCCCGTGGTGCCAGTTATCGCCCCCCTCCAGCAAGTGCCAGTCGAGGCTGGCGTCATGGTTCCACTCGCGTCCCTGGGCAAACTCATTCCCCATAAACAGCAGTTTCTTGCCGGGGAAGGCCCACATCCAGCCATAGTAGGCGCGCAGGTTGGCGAATTTTTGCCACGCATCGCCCGGCATACGATCGAGAATGGATTTCTTGCCGTGAACCACCTCATCGTGCGACAGCGGCAGAACAAAGTTTTCGGTATGGTTGTACAACATACCAAAGGTCAGCTTGTCGTGATGATACTGGCGGTACACTGGGTCCAGCTTCATATAGTCCAGCGTGTCGTGCATCCAGCCCAGGTTCCACTTGTACCAGAACCCCAGGCCGCCCGTTTCCGGTGGACGCGTCACGCCAGAGAAGTCTGTCGACTCTTCCGCCATGCTGACCGCGCCGGGCACCTGCTCGCCAATAATGCGGTTGGTATTACGCAGAAACTCAATGGCTTCCAGGTTTTCACGACCGCCGAACTCGTTCGGTATCCACTCGCCCTCTTTGCGGCTGTAGTCGCGGTAGATCATAGAGGCCACCGCATCGACACGCAGCGCATCAATCCCAAAACGCTCCATCCAGTACAGGGCGTTACCCACCAGATAATTACTGACTTCACGACGACCATAGTTGTAGATCAGCGTATTCCAGTCCTGGTGATAGCCCTCGCGCGGGTCGCTGTGCTCATAGAGGTGGGTGCCGTCAAACTCCGCGAGGCTAAATTCATCGGACGGGAAATGGCCCGGCACCCAGTCGAGAATGACGTTAAGGCCCGCCGCATGGGCCGCATTGATGAAATAGCGGAAGTCGTCCCGCGTACCAAAGCGGCGGGTCGGCGCGTAGAGGCCGGTCGGCTGGTAGCCCCAACTGCCGTCAAACGGATGTTCGTTGACCGGCAAGAGTTCAAGGTGCGTAAAGCCCATCCATTTGGCGTAAGGCACAAGCTGATCCGCCAGCTCACGATAGCTCAGCCAGAAATTGTTATCCGTATGGCGGCGCCATGAACCTAAATGCACCTCATAAATCGAGATCGGCGCATCAAACTGATTGGCTTTTTGTCGTTCTTCGCTTGGCGTCACTTTCTCCGGCAGTCCGCAAATCATCGACGCCGTTTCCGGACGCATCTGCGCCTCAAAAGCATAGGGATCGGCTTTAATGCGCAGATTACCATTCGCATCAAGCAGCTCGAATTTATACAGTTGTCCATTATGCGCGCCGGGGATAAACAGCTCCCAAATACCGCTCTCTTTGCGCAGACGCATCGGGTGGCGACGCCCATCCCAATAGTTGAATTGCCCGACAACCGAAACGCGACGAGCATTAGGCGCCCAGACGGAGAAACGGGTGCCGGTGACGCCATCCATCGTATCGGCGTGCGCGCCCAGCGTTTCATAAGGACGCAGGTGGGTGCCTTCCGACAATAGCCAGGCATCCATTTCCTGTATTAATGGACCAAAACGGTAAGGATCGTCGATGAGGTTCTGCTGTCCGTGCCAGGTCACGGCGAGCTGATAGCGAAAGAAATTTTTACGTCGGGGTAAAACGCCGCAGAAAAAACCGCGAGCGTCGAGGCATTCCAGTTTGCCGACTTTACGTCCGGTTTTGGGTTCAATCACCCATACGTCGGTGGCGTCAGGTAATAGGGCGCGGACTTCTAGTCCGGCTTGGGTCTGGTGCATTCCGAGTACGGAAAAAGGGTCCGCAAAATGTCCTGCAATTAGCGCATTAATCACGTCTCTATCGATACGACTGGACATGGTTTGTCATCCTGTTTTGTGGCGTCACTCCATCTCACTGAATTCAACATCAGGTAGTGACACTTCTTTGACCTGAACGGCGCAGCACACTATGCATCCTATCTGCGTCGTCCTACCTTCAGGTTAGGCTTAATACCCGTGGGATTAAGCTACCCTTAAAGAATAGCCAATGCTCTGCTTAACTCCTGATAAAAATGAAACATCTGCGTTTACTCCTGTATTACGCAAAAAAAAGGGTGACGATGCACCCTACATATCAATCTGACGTCTGCTTGCCGACTACACCTTATCTGGCGGATATTGCTGGATGGTGGCGCTGACACGCCTTATCCGGCCTACAGAACCACACGCAGGCCCGATAAGCGCTGCAATAGCTACTACGCCAACTGGCGCAGCATTCGACGCAGCGGCTCGGCGGCGCCCCATAACAACTGGTCGCCTACGGTAAACGCCGACAAGAACTCTGGCCCCATGTTCAGCTTACGCAGACGACCAACCGGCGTAGTCAACGTGCCGGTCACCGCCGCCGGGGTTAATTCGCGCATAGTGATATCACGATCGTTCGGCACCACTTTCGCCCACGGATTATGTGCCGCCAGCAGTTCTTCCACCGTCGGAATGGATACCTCTTTTTTCAGCTTGATGGTGAACGCCTGGCTGTGACAGCGCAGCGCGCCGACGCGCACACACAAACCATCAACCGGGATCACAGAGGCGGTATTGAGGATCTTGTTGGTTTCCGCCTGGCCTTTCCACTCTTCGCGGCTTTGGCCGTTATCGAGCTGTTTGTCGATCCAGGGAATCAGGCTTCCCGCCAGCGGTACGCCAAAGTTATCCACCGGCAGCTCGCCGCTGCGGGTCAATGCCGTAACTTTGCGTTCAATATCAAGAATTGCGGAAGACGGCGTCGCCAGTTCATCGGCGACATGGCCATACAACTGACCCATTTGGGTTAACAGCTCGCGCATATGGCGCGCGCCGCCGCCGGAGGCGGCCTGATAGGTCGCGACGGATACCCAGTCAACGAGATTATGGGCAAAGAGACCGCCCAGCGACATCAACATCAGGCTAACGGTACAGTTACCGCCCACAAAGGTCTTCACGCCATTGTTCAGGCCGTCGGTAATCACGTCCTGGTTGACCGGGTCGAGAATAATAATGGCATCATCTTTCATGCGCAGCGTAGAAGCCGCGTCAATCCAGTAACCTTGCCATCCGCTTTCGCGCAGCTTTGGATAAATTTCGTTGGTATAATCGCCGCCCTGGCAGGTCACGATGATATCGAGCGCTTTTAGCGCATCCAGATCAAAAGCGTCCTGTAGCGTGCCGGTGGAGGTGTCGCCGAAGGTGGGCGCCGCCTGTCCAAACTGGGAGGTAGAAAAGAAAACAGGGCGAATAGCGTCGAAATCGCGCTCCTCTACCATGCGTTGCATGAGAACAGAGCCGACCATTCCGCGCCAGCCGATAAAACCAACATTTTTCATAGCGTTTTTTTCCTGCAAAGAGATGTGCTGTGTATGCGCGCCAGTATCCTGTGGCGCATCCTTCACCATACAAAAAGCAGCCAAAGTCGCAAGTGAAATTAATCAATGATAGCGAAGCCATCAGTAATGCGACTTATCCTGCCTTACCGCGCAAGCAGAAAGTCCAGTGGCGATTATCAGGGAATTTGCGTTAGGAAGGGAATCATTTCCGTCGCTGTTTTATTGATCCTAATTATGGATCAGCGTAGAAATTTGCCTGCTTTTATGCGCGTACTGAAACATGGCGAGGCAAAATGTCGTTGGGCGATTGCCATGCACACCTCAATAAAAAAACCGGGTAGCGATTACGCCTTACCCAGCTTACGGTGTCGATATGTGCCCGTTTCCAGGCCCGGTAAGCACAGCGCCACCGGGCAACAAGACTCAGCTCAGCAGTTGGAAAGCAATCATTCCGACAATCGCGCCGACCGTGCCGAGGATAGTTTCCATCATCGTCCAGGTCTTCAGCGTCTGCGCTTCGGTCGCGCCGGTAAATTTACCGAACAGCCAGAAGCCGGCGTCGTTAACATGAGAAACCACAATTGAACCGCCGGCGATACAGATAGAGAGCGCCGCCATCTGCGCGCCGGAGAAATTCAGTTGCTCAATGACCGGCATCACCAGACCGACCGCGGTTAAACACGCCACGGTCGCGGAACCCTGAATGATGCGCACCGCCGCCGCCAGCACAAAGCAGGTAATGGCAATCGGCAGCCCCATGCCGGTTAACGCTTCGCCCAGCGCCGGGCCGACGCCGGAGTCAACCAGTACCTGTTTGAACACCCCGCCTGCGCCAATCACCAGCAGAATAATGCCCGCCGGTTGCAGCGCGTGGCCGCAGATTTCCATCACTTTGTCTTTCGGCATCCCCTGACGCATCGCCAGGCCGTAAATCGCTACCAGACAAGCGACCAGAATCGCAGTGAAGGGGTGGCCGATAAACTCAAACCATTCGTAAGCGGTGGAACCTTCCGGCACAAAACGCGCGGCGATCGTTTTCAGTCCTACCAGCACCAACGGCAGCAGGATCAGCGACAGGCTGAAGCCGAAAGAAGGCATTTTGCCTTCGCCCAGATGCGGCTCGGTAATGTCGTCAGGAATACGTAGCTCAACGTAGCGGCTGATAAAATTCCCCCACAGCGGCCCGGCGATAATCATGCCAGGAATGGCGGCGCACAGCCCAATCAGGATCATCCAGCCGAAATCAGCATGCATCTGAGAAGCCAGCAGCATCGGCGCAGGCCCAGGCAACAAAAACGCCGCGGCTGCCGCCACGCCCGCAAACAGCGGAATGACCAGCTTCACCAGGTTTGTGCCGGTATGACGCGCCATTGAGAACGCCACGCTTATCAGCAGCACAATCGCCACTTCAAAGAACAGCGGGAGCGCGCAAATCAAGCCGGCCAGGCCAATCGCATAGTGCGCGCGGTTATGGCCAAAGGATTTAAGCATCTTGACGGCTATCTGATCGACCGCGCCGGTTTCATGCAGAATTTTACCGAACATCGCCCCCAGCGCGACCACAATCGCCAGGAAGCCCAGCGTGCCGCCCATCCCTTTTTCCATGGTCGCGGCGATTTTATCAAGCGGCATCCCTGAAAAAAGCCCCGCGCCCATTGAGACGACCATTAACGCGACGAAGGCGTGCATACGCGCCTTCATCACGAGAAACAGCAGCAGTAAGACGGAACCGACGGCGGTTAAAACCAGTGTTAATGTACTCACAGCGTACTGCCTTTATTGATGACCTCAATGGTGCTCGCCACGACGCCTTCCAGCGGCTGGTCGATATCCACCACCAGAACATCGCGTTCGTCGGCACCCGGCTCTTGCAGCGTTTCAAACTGCGTCACCAGCATCTGGGTTTTGAAGAAATGACCTTTGCGCGCTTTCAGACGGCTTTCAATGACGTCGAAATCACCTTTCAGATAGATAAAGGAGAGGTTCGGGTTTCCCTCGCGCAGCAGGTCGCGATAGTGTTTTTTCAGTGCGGAACAGACGATCAGCGAGATTTTATTGGTACGCTGCATCGCGAAAGCGGCGTCGTTCAGCGCCTGCAACCACGGTTTGCGGTCATCATCATTCAACGGCTCGCCGGAGGCCATTTTTTCAATATTGCAGCGCGGATGCAGAAAATCGCCGTCCAGAAACGCGGCATGAAGCTGATGCGCCACGGCGCTTGCGACAGCGGATTTACCGCTGCCTGATACGCCCATCAGAACGTAAACGTGGTGATCATGATTAGTCGTGCTCAAAGCGGGCCCCCACTCTACAAGTTGCAAAATTTGTTACGGGTAACTGT
The DNA here is from genome assembly GCF_020268625.1 of Salmonella sp. JXY0409-18. Classification (NCBI taxonomy): domain Bacteria; kingdom Pseudomonadati; phylum Pseudomonadota; class Gammaproteobacteria; order Enterobacterales; family Enterobacteriaceae; genus Salmonella; species Salmonella sp. JXY0409-18. Next base: position 329,225 of record NZ_CP084216.1, on the reverse strand, counting down.
TATCGGTAACATTGTCCAACCGCACCATTCACGACGCAATGACCATTCGTGCCAAAAGTGAATAAGTGTGAGCTACTTCAAAGTTGTCAGACTAAATAGATCCGCCCGGTGACAAGGTGAAACCTAAATCTAACATTTTCGGCGTGACCGTTTCGCCGCGAATGCGGGCCAACAGACGTTCCGCGCCAATGCTGCCCATTCGCTCGCGCGGCGTCAGGACGCTTGCCAGACGCGGTTCCATCACCTGGCCGATGTCATGACCGTGGAACCCGGCGATCGCCATGTCGTCCGGGATTTTTAGCCCCAGGCGCTGGCATTCGAAGGCCGCCCCCACCGCCAGGTCATCGTTGGTGCAAAAAATACCGTCAAGCTGTGGGTATTCGCGTCGCGCCTGGCGCATGAGTTCGATACCGGAAGAGTAGGATGAAGATTGCTCCATCATCACACTGTAAGGAACCAGGCCTGCGTCCCGCATCGCCTGTTCATAACCCTTCTGCTTGATGATAGTACGTTCGTCGAGGCGCGCCCCCAGATAGGCGATATGACGATGACCGCGCGCGATAATCGCGGCGGTCATCTGGCGCGCGGCCTCGAAGTTGTCAAAACCAACGGCAATATCGAGACACGGCGACTGGCTGTCCATCAGTTCCACCACCGGAATCCCGGCGACTTCGATCATTTTTAAGGTGCGCGGCGTATGGGTACGCTCAGTGAGGATCAGGCCGTCGATATTCCAGGAGAGCATCGATTCCAGGCGCTCCTGCTCCATCTCCGGTTTATAGCCGTAGTGCGCCAGCATGGTTTGATAACCATGCGCGTCGGTGACAGCCTCAATGCCGCGTAACACTTCCGCAAAGACCTGGTTGGTTAAAGACGGCAGCAGAACGCCAATGGCGCGGCTGGTGGCGTTGGAAAGAATGTCAGGCGCGCGATTAGGAATGTACCCGAGCTCATCAAGCGCAGCCGCAATTTTACCCCGCAGCGCGACGGAGACCTGCTCCGGATTACGCAAAAAACGGCTGACCGTCATTTTGGTCACGCCCACACGGTCGGCCACATCCTGAAGTACGGGTCTTTTCTTTTTCATCGTCCTGAAAGGTATAAAAGGGATAGATTTGCCCAGTTTACCACGGACGTGCGGAATTAATGACAAACGATGAAAAGCCGGATGGCAACGCTTTCGCGTCTTATCCGGCCTACAAAAGGTTACAGCACGTTAGACTGGCGGCAAGTCAAACAACAACACTTCGCTGTCGCTGTCGGCATGAATCGAGATTGCCTGCTCATCCCAAATCGCCAGGCCGTCGCTGGTCGTCGCTTTGGTACCGTTAATGGTCACGTTACCTTTTACCACCTGGATCCAGACGCGGCGTTCAGCGGCAATCTGATGCACCGACTGTTCATCTTTGAGCAGCGCCCAGCGGTACAGCTCCATATCCTGGTGGACCTTCAGCGAACCATCGCGAGCATCTGGCGAAAGCACCAGTTGCTTGCCCTGCGCGGCGTCGAAGCGACGCTGTTCGTAGCGCGGCGTGATGCCGGTTTCTTGCGGAATGACCCAGATCTGATACAGCCGCAGACGATCCGTTTTGCTCGGGTTGTACTCGGAGTGGCGAACGCCGGTCCCGGCGCTCATAATCTGGAATTCACCGGCCGGAACCTGTTCTTTATTGCCCATACTGTCCTGGTGTTCTACGGCACCTTCCAGCACATAGGTCAAAATTTCCATGTCTTTATGCGGATGCGTGCCGAACCCCTGGCCTGCGTCGATCACATCGTCGTTAATCACACGCAGCGCCGAGAACCCCATAAAGTTCGGATCGTAATAATCGGCAAAAGAAAAAGTATGCCAGGAGTCAAGCCAGCCATGATTCGCATGACCGCGGTCGTTTGCTTTGCGTAAGTAGATCATTGTATTCACCCCCAGATGTTTTCGATGGAATAAGTGTGGACTCATTCCGTCCGGGATCATAGAGGGTGAAAATTGACTCCTCTGTTCAAAAAATATGAATAAGCGCAGAGGAGTCTGTAATGGCTATTTAGCGAGGGTTATCGTCGCAGGCGATGCCTGTTCGAAAGCACGTTCGAGGATTTCCAGATTGGTAAGAACTTCAGATTCCTTGACGTAATTAGGCATACCGACGGTCAACGTCTGGTACAGCGCATCATAAACACGACCATAGTCACCCGTTTCCGGTTTCACCTCTTCTTTCACCGTAACGCCGTCGTCATTGACATACTCCAGCACACCGACGGATTCGTCAGCGGCGAAACCGGGTTCACCGGGCATAATGTTCGCTTTCAGGCTGGTTTCTTGTTGATCGATACCGTACTTCACAAACGAACCTTTAGTCCCATGCACGATAAATTTCGGGTAATCAATTTTCACCAGATGGCTGGTTTTAACGATAGCCTTCAAATCGCCATAAAACAGTTGCGCTTCAAAGGTGTCATCCGGATTCGCTTTATTACGCAGGCTACGAATGTCATACGCGACATGATCCGGGCGGCCAAATAGCGAAATAATTTGATCCATGGTGTGGACGCCAAGTCCGTAGAAAGCGCCATCCTGCGGCAGGCCCGGTTTGGTTTCCGCCACGGGTCGGTAGTAGTCAAAATGGCTTTCAACTTCGACAATCTTGCCCAGTTTCCCGCTCTCAATCGCTTTTTTAGCCGTGAGAAAACAGGAATCAAAACGCCGATTCTGATATGGCGTGACGGTCAGTCCTTTGCTTCGCGCCAGGTCGAACAACACTTTTGCCTGCGCCAGCGTCGGCGTGAAAGGTTTCTCAACCAGCACATTTTTACCCGCTTCCAGCGCGCGTTTGGCGTATTCGAAATGGCTGTCAGCATGCGTACAGACGATCACCAGTTTTACCTGCGGATCGCCCAACACCTCATCCAGATCGCTGGTGAAGTGAATATGCGAATACTGCGGCGCCTGCTCTTCCGGTTTAGCGTGACGACGGAAAATATGCGCGACATGCCAGGCATCTTTCCGATTCAGAACGTAGGGGAGATGGTAACGGGTGGTACTTTTGCCGAATCCAATAAATGCGCAGTGTAAGGTCATGAGACGATCCTTTTGAAGATGATTGTCTACACCATAGCGCAAAGCGTGAAGAGACTGAATGTTGGATTCTTTGCCGGATGCGGCGTTGCCTTTTTGGGCCTACAAAAGCAGATGCCTCAAGATCGGCCGTCGGCGTCGCGGTCAGTTTGTTCACGGCAAGCGCGCAGGGCCCGGAGCGTACTAAATGTACGTGGGGAGCACGAGCACTTCCCGGGGACAAAATGACAAGTAAGCCAGGCTGAAACAAAACCCAAAAAAAAGCCAGCAAAAGCTGGCTAAAATAATACTGGAAGCAATGTGAGCAATGTCGTGCTTTCAGGTTCTCCGTAGGGGTTTCCCTGAACGCAAGGCAATAATAATCATTCTCATTCGCACTTGTCTACTTCTTTTTGCAAAAAAATGCGGTTGACGGAATTTTCTTTCTCAGCGAGTGTAAATACACAATTAACCCTGCAGGAGATAAGGAATGAGTGAAATAGTGATACGCCACGCTGAACCGAAAGATTACGACGCCATTCGTCAGATCCACGCCCAGCCGGAGGTGTACCACAACACGCTACAGGTTCCTCATCCTTCCCTCGAAATGTGGCAGGCGCGGCTAACCGAGCAAGCCGGGGTTAAACAACTGGTTGCCTGCATTGACGATATTGTCGTTGGCCATCTTTCTATTCAGGTCACCCAACGTCCCCGCCGCAGCCACGTGGCCGATTTTGGTATCTGCGTGGATGCCCGGTGGCACAATCGCGGTATTGCCAGCGCGCTGATCCGCACGATGATCGACATGTGCGACAACTGGCTGCGCGTCGAGCGTATTGAGTTAACGGTGTTTGTTGATAACGAGCCCGCCGTGGCGGTGTATAAGAAGTACGGCTTTGAAATCGAAGGCACCGGTAAGAAATACGGCCTGCGCAACGGTGAGTACGTTGATGCGTACTTTATGGCGCGCGTGAAATAGCGCTTCCCCGCCCCACCCTGTGGGGCGAAACGTCACAAACCTTCACAATATTCCAGTTATTGCAACCTACTTCCCCTATATCAAAACAATAACCATCTGAATTTCATGGTTATTGCCGCTTTAAGCTTTATCACCGTTTTTTCCGTAATTTTAGCAATATTAATATTACATTTTTGTTTTTTTTTGGTTTCTGCCATCACTTTATGGTGACAATCACAACAATATACTTCTCCCGGGACTAATTTAACCACGGTGAGGTAAAAAATGAAATTTGAACGCCATCATAGAATATTGAAGGAACTCAGTATTTCGGGAGTTGTAAAAGTTTCAAATCTGGCGAAAAGTCTCAAGGTAACAAAGGAAACTATTCGTTCAGATCTCAATGAACTTGCCGGACAGGGATATCTTACTCGCTGTCATGGTGGTGCATTTATTACCCTTGATTCTCTTGATAACGTCGCAAAAAATGAAATTGCTTATGTGCTGGAAAAATATGAATCAGCGCAGAAAAATAAAAAAGGTCTCTCTGCCATGAAAAATAATGTATGTGTTATTGGCTCGTTCAATGTTGATATTATCAGTTATCTACCGAGATTACCCTCAACGGGAGAATCATTGCTGGCCGATAAATTTATTTTTTCACCCGGCGGTAAGGGATGTAATCAGGCATTAGCAGCAAGCTATGCCGACTCTGATGTGCATTTTATTACTAAAGTCGGCTCAGACCATTTTAGTGATTACGCCATTAATTTTATAAACTCATCAAAAATCCATAAAAGTGTTATCTACCAGACCAAAGAAACACAAACAGGTACAGCAACCATCATGGTGAATGGAGATACCGGAGATAACGTCATCGCTATCTACCCTGGCGCCAACATGACAATTTCCCCTGATGAAATCACCATTCAGAAAGAAGCCATTATTCATTCAGATATTGTTCTTGTCCAACTGGAGACGAATTACGAAGCGCTGCAGCAAACAATTCGTCTCGCACAAAAAAATGACATACCGGTCATCATCAATCCAGCGCCATACAATGACATGGTTAACACCATCATTGATAACATTGACTATATTACGCCAAATGAAACGGAAGCAGGCCTGCTGGCCAATATGGCGGTTAATGATATCGAATCAGCCAAATGCGCGGCCAAAATTATTCATCAGAAAGGCGTCAAAAATACCATTATTACATTAGGTAGCAAAGGTTCGCTTGCTTATGATGGCACACAATTCATCTATTCCCCGGCATTTCCGGCAGTTGTAAAAAATACGGCGGGAGCGGGTGACGCTTTCAATGGCGCCCTCGCATCTGGTCTTGCAAAAGGAAAGTCACTGGCATCCGCATTGTGCTACGCCAGCGCATTTGCCTCACTTGCGGTTGAAACGCCTAATGCCTCTGATATGCCGGAAAACGACTCCGTTCTTCATCGTATTCAGGGTTCACATTACAAACAAACTATCTCTACTCACTAAATCAAGGAGCAGACTATGAACAATACGCAGAAAAAACTAAAGGTGCTCTTTATTGGAGAATCCTGGCATATTCATATGATTCATTCAAAAGGTTATGACAGTTTCACCTCCAGTAAATATGAAGAAGGCGCTACATGGTTACTGGAATGCTTGAGGAAAGGCGGCGTTGATATTGATTACATGCCTGCCCACACGGTACAAATTGCCTTTCCAGAGAGTATTGACGAATTAAATCGTTACGATGTGATTGTTATTAGCGACATTGGTAGTAATACCTTCCTGTTGCAAAACGAGACATTTTATCAGCTAAAAATAAAACCAAACGCTCTGGAGTCCATTAAAGAGTACGTCAAAAATGGCGGTGGACTACTCATGATTGGCGGCTATCTGTCGTTCATGGGTATTGAGGCAAAAGCCAATTATAAGAACACCGTTCTTGCTGAGGTTCTGCCAGTTATTATGCTTGATGGCGATGACCGGGTAGAAAAGCCAGAGGGTATTTGTGCTGAGGCTGTCTCACCTGAACATCCTGTTGTTAACGGATTCTCAGATTATCCGGTATTTCTTGGATATAACCAGGCCGTCGCCAGAGACGATGCCGATGTCGTATTAACAATAAATAATGACCCATTGTTAGTGTTCGGTGAATACCAACAGGGTAAAACCGCCTGCTTTATGAGTGACTGCTCCCCACACTGGGGAACCCAGCAGTTTATGTCATGGCCGTTTTATACCGACCTGTGGGTCAACACGCTTCAATTCATCGCCAGAAAATAAAAAACAATGGAGTAACGAAAGTTACTCCTTTTATAAAATATAAGGATTGATGTATGAACAAGAATAAGTACTCAACCCCCTTACTGATGCTTGCCACCATCTTAGCCGGTATGCTTTCCCCGATGCAGTCTGCCGTTAATGGGCAGTTAGGACATTGGTTACAAGACGGTAATGCTTGCGCAGTAATCTCGTTTGCCAGCGGTCTGGTCGTCATGTTTTTTATTATTATTGCGCGCAAAGAAACACGCCAGCAATTCGCCTCAATCCCTACTCTGATTAAAAAGAGAAAAATCCCGCTATGGAATTGGTTTGCAGGATTATGCGGGGCGATGGTCGTATTTTCTGAAGGCGCATCCGCCAGCGCACTGGGCGTTGCCACCTTTCAAACGGCATTAATTTCCGCCCTGCTCCTTTCCGGCCTGCTGTGCGACCGTTTTGGCATCGGTGTGGAGGAGAAGAAATATTTTACGCCATGGCGCATTACTGGCGCATTGTTCGCCGTTATCGCCACCATTTTTGTCGTGTCGCCACAGTGGCACTCAACCTCGTTTATCCTGCTCGCTATCCTCCCCTTTTTGGCAGGGTTACTCGCTGGCTGGCAGCCTGCAGGGAATGCGAAAGTCGCCGAGGCAACGGGCTCCATGCTGGTGTCCATTACATGGAACTTCATCGTCGGCTTTTGTGTCCTGGGCGCGGCGCTGGCGATACGTATCGCATTAGGCCATGTCACCATCCAGTTACCCGATACATGGTGGATGTATCTCGGTGGTCCGCTGGGTCTGCTGTCCATCGGGCTAATGGCGATTCTGGTGAGAGGCTTAGGGCTATTGATGCTGGGCGTAGCGTCAACAGCAGGCCAACTGCTTGGCTCAGTGCTAATTGATGAATTGATCCCTTCATTAGGCAATACGGTCTACCTGGTCACCATCATCGGTACGCTGTTCGCGTTAGTCGGTGCGATTGTGACCACCATCCCTGAATACAGAGCATCCAAAATGGCGCAAAGAATGGAGGTGTCAGAATGAAAGGTTTCCTGCAAACCGTAACAGGCCCGGTGGCGCATACGGATATGGGGCTGACGCTACCGCATGAACATCTGTTTAACGATCTGTCTTCGGTCGTAGACGAGCCACATTATGCTTTTTCACAGCAACTGGTGGGAAAGAAAGTCAGTGCTGACCTGCAGTGGGGGCTGAAACACGACCCATACTGCTGCGCCGATAACATGGACCGCAAAGAGATTGATGATGTTATCTTCGAAATCAATAACTTTATGTCTTTGGGCGGCAGGACGATTGTCGACGCCACCGGATCAGAATCCATTGGACGGGACGCCTCAGCGCTGCGAGAAGTTGCCTTAAAAACGGGTTTGAATATCGTTGCGTCATCCGGACCTTATCTGGAGAAATTTGAAAGCACCCGGATCCATAAACCTGTTGAGCTGTTAGCCTCACTCATTGATAAAGAACTGAATCAGGGTATTGGCGAGACGGATATTCGCGCGGGCATGATCGGTGAAATCGGCGTATCTCCCGCGTTTACCCAAGCGGAGCGTAACAGCCTGCGGGCAGCGTCTCTGGCACAATGTAACAACCCCCACACGGCGATGAATATCCATATGCCAGGGTGGCTGCGACTGGGTGATGAGGTGCTGGATATCGTGCTGGAAGAAATGAACGTCTCTCCGGCAAAAGTCTCGCTGGCGCATTCGGACCCTTCAGGAAAAGATGTCGTCTATCAACGTAAAATGCTCGACCGTGGCGTATGGCTTGAATTTGACATGATTGGTCTGGACATCACCTTCCCAAAAGAAGGTGTCGCGCCGGGCGTTCAGGAGACCGCAGATGCAGTAGCGAATCTGATTGCACTGGGTTACGCCGACCAAATCGTTTTAAGCCATGATGTTTTTCTCAAACAGATGTGGGCGAAAAATGGCGGAAATGGCTGGGGGTTTGTCCCGAATGTCTTCCTCGCCTATCTGGCTGCTCGCGGAGTAGACAAGGATACTCTGCGCAAGCTTTGTATTGATAATCCAGCCCGATTACTCACGGCATAATCTGCAAATAGCCCGGTGTCTGACACCGGGCCTGGAATTAAAAATCAGTATCCCGCCGTTAAATCATCCACCGAACGCGGGTCAGACGCACCGTACAGTTCGCCATCCGGGCCAACCATAATACTTTGGGTACTGCCCATCGCTTCTTTCAGCGCGACTTTCTGCCCTTTCTGTTCCAGCAACTTTAGCGTATCGGGGCTGAAGCCCTTTTCTACCCGCAGTTCGTCCGGCAACCATTGATGATGGAAACGCGGCGCGTTGGTCGCTTCGGCGACGTTCATGCCGAAATCAATGCTGTTCACTACCATTTGCAGCACGGTAGTGATGATTCGACTCCCACCAGGACTGCCGGTCACCAGCCAGGTTTTGCCATCTTTAACGACGATAGTCGGCGACATCGACGACAGCGGACGCTTCTTCGGACCGACCGCGTTAGCATCGCCGCCCACCAGGCCATAAACATTAGGTACACCGGGTTTAGCAGAAAAATCATCCATTTGATTATTCAGCAGAATACCGGTATTTCCCGCCACAATTCCTGTGCCGAAGGTGGTGTTCAGGGTATAGGTCACCGCCACAGCATTGCCGTCTTTATCCACCACCGAGAAGTGGGTGGTCTGGTTGCTTTCATACGGGGCGAGCTTGCCCGGTTTGATCTGACTGGAAGGTTTTGCCTTATTAATATCAATTTGATCGGCCAACGTTTTTGCATAGGCTTTGTGGGTCAGCGCCTGCCACGGCACTTTCACAAAGTCCGGATCGCCCAGATACTCTGAGCGGTCAGCGTAGGCATATTTTTCCGCTTCCGCCATGATTTGCATGGCATCGGCGCTGCCAAAGCCGTACTTCTTCATGTCGAAATTTTCAAGGATATTGAGAATTTGCACGATGTGAATACCGCCCGAGGATGGCGGCGGCATGGAGAAGACCTGATACCCGCGATAGTCACCGCTGATTGGCGTACGCTCAACGGCTTTATAGCTGGCTAAATCCTCTTTGGTCATCAGACCGCCGTTCTTGTGCATTTCCCCGGCAATCTGGTCAGCAATCGCCCCTTTATAAAACGCATCCGGGCCGTTTTCGGCAATCATTTCCAGGCTTTTCGCCAGATTCTTCTGGACCAGCTTATCGCCTTTTTTCAGCGGCTCGCTGTCTTTCCAGAAAATGGCTTTGCTGTTCTCATGGTTGGGGATCACTTCGCTGCCGTAAGTTTTTAAGTCGTCGGCCAGCGCATCGTTAACCACAAAACCCTCTTCCGCCAGCTTCATCGCCGGACGCACCACTTTATTCAGCGGCATCGTGCCGTATTTCTCCAGCGCCAGCGAGAACCCCGCCACGGTACCCGGCGTACCGGATGCCAGATGCGACGTCAGCGACTTTTTCGCATCGGCGTTACCCTGCTCGTCGAGGAACATATCACGGGTCGCGCCAGCAGGCGCCATTTCACGAAAATCAATCGCCGTGGTAGCGCCATCTTTAGTGCGCAGCAGCATAAAACCCCCGCCGCCCAGATTCCCGGCTTGCGGATGCGTCACAGCCAGCGCATAGCCCACGGCGACGGCGGCATCCACGGCATTACCGCCCTGCTTTAAGATATCCACGCCAACCTGCGTCGCCATTGCATCCACCGAGGCCACCATCCCTTGCGTCGCCCGCACAGGATGAAAGACATCTTCTTCAACACCATAGGAGACTGGCGGCGCGACGGGAGGATTGGCCACCGCGCTAAACGTCCCCCCGGCCAGCAGAGCGGCGATCGCCACCCAGCGCATAAACGTTGGTTTCATCGTTGTTTTTCTCCAGATGAATGGGTGTATGTCCCGTTTAATCCTGGTCCACAACGCTTAAAAAATCATCATCATGGCGAAATAGAGGTACACTTAAAAAGAGGCCTCATCGGGAGGAGACGACAATGAAACGCTTACTACTTATTACGGCTTTGTTACCCTTTGCTGTATTGGCCCAGCCAATTAACACTATGAATAATCCTAATCAGCCAGGTTATCAGATCCCCAGCCAGCAGCGTATGCAGACGCAGATGCAAACGCAGCAGATTCAGCAGCAGGGTATGTTGAAACAACAGATGCAAACGCAGGCGCGCAGCCAGCAGCAAAATCTACAGTCGCAGTTGAATGCCAATACGCAGCGGGTTCAGCAGGGACAGCCGGGCAACGGTATGCTCGGTCAGCAAACGCTGCCCAATACGCAGGGCGGAATGCTCAGCGGCAGCGGAAATCCGGACCGGATGCTAAACCATTCCCAGCCAATGTTGCAGCAGGGCAGCGGGACGCCGCAACCTGACATCCCGCTGAAAACCATCAGCCCTTAAAACTGACGGCCCTTAAAACTGAAAGTGAGGGCCGATGTCATCAATGCGATCGGTGCAGATACAATCCACGCCCCAGCGCAGCAGCTCTGCCGCCCGCTGGGGCTGATTGACGGTATACACCAGAATCCGCAGACCCGCGGCCTTAATCTCTTGCACTCGCGTCTCATCGAGTAATTTATGGTTGAGATGGAGGGAAACACAGCCCAGACGGGTCGTCAGTTCACGCCAGTCTTCACGCCATTTATCCAGCAGTAACCCGCGCGGCAGTTCAGGTGCTGCCGCCTGCGCCGCCTCCAGCGCCTCTATCTCAAAGGAAGAAAGCAGCGGCGGTGTCATCCCGGCCCACAGTTCGCGGGCGGCCAACGCCACGACGCGTCCTGTTAGCCTTCCGCTCCCCGTTGTCGGTTTTATCTCAATATTCGCCATCATGCCGTGTTTACGGCAGCGCTCCGCCACCTGCGAAAGCAACGGCAGCGGCTCGCCTTTAAATTCGCCGCTAAACCAACCGCCAGCGTCCACACGCAATAAATCCTGCCAGTTCAACTCGCCCGCCACACCCCAACCGTTGCTGGTGCGCTCCAGGTTATCGTCATGCAGCAGGAAAATTTCGCCGTCTTTCGACAGCTTGGCATCAAACTCAATCATGGTGTGCCCGTATCGCGCGCCCACGTCAATCGCCGCCAGAGTGTTTTCCGGCGCCAGTTTACCGCCGCCGCGATGGGCGACAATGTGGGGATAAGGCCAGTTACTCATACACGTTGTCCTGTTTCGCCATCAAAAATATGTCGCTGATGTTCCGGCAGATGCAGCCATAGCGTACTGCCCGCTGCCGGGCGCTGCTGATGCGCCAACCGCACCACCAGTTTCTGATCGCCCCAGCACCCATGCGCCAGATTATCCGCGCCCAGAATCTCCAGCGTGTCTACCGTTAACGGCACGCCGCCTTCCGCCTGCGAGCTTAACGCAATATGCTCCGGGCGGATACCCAGCGTCATTTTACGTCCGGCATGACCCCGATAGCCCGCACCTATCGGCAACGCCAGACCGCCAGGCAATTCGAAACGGTCGCCGGAAGCGCTGATAACGCCGTCCAACAGGTTCATCGCCGGGCTGCCGATAAAGCTCGCCACGAAGCGACTGGCCGGTTTTTCATACACCTCTACCGGCGTGCCAATCTGTTCTGCGACGCCTTTATTCATCACCATCACCCGCTGGGCCAGCGTCATCGCCTCTACCTGATCGTGAGTAACATAGAGCGAGGTGGTACGAAGACGACGATGCAGATGTTGTAACTCCAGACGCATCTGCACGCGCAGCTTGGCGTCGAGGTTAGAGAGCGGTTCGTCGAATAAGAAGACTGCCGGCTCGCGGACGATCGCGCGCCCCATTGCCACGCGCTGCCGTTGACCGCCGGAAAGCTCGCGTGGACGGCGTTTAAGCAGGCCGTCCAGCTCCAGAATGCGCGCCGCCTCCCGCACGCGTTCTTCAATATGCGCTTTGCTCATACCGCGAATTTTTAGTCCCCACGCCATGTTCTCCTCTACGCTCATATGGGGATAGAGAGCATAGTTCTGAAATACCATCGCGATGCCGCGATCTTTGGGCTCCATCTCGGTGACCCGTTTGCGATCAATCCAGATATCGCCGCCGGTCACGCGTTCCAGACCGGCCACCATCCGCAACAACGTTGATTTGCCGCAGCCGGACGGCCCGACCATCACGATAAATTCGCCATCCGCCACGTCCAGCGTTAACGGTTGAATGACCTGGGTTTTGCCGTCCCAGCTTTTGGTTACTGCCTGTAGTTTTAAACCAGCCATTTTTATTTCTCACTGTCCACTAAACCACGCACAAACGCCCGTTGCATGGCTAACACAATTACGACCGGAGGGATAAGGGTGAGCAGCATTGCCGCCATCACCTGGTTCCATTGCGTGGTACCTTCGCCGGTAGCGATCATCCCTTTGATACCCGCTACGGCAGTGCCAAGATTCACGTCGGTGATAATCAACAGCGGCCACAGATACTGGTTCCAGCCGTAGATAAAGGTGATGACGAATAACGCCGCCAGGTTGGTTTTTGACAGCGGCAACACGATGTCGCGGAAAAAGCGCATCGGCGACGCGCCGTCAATACGGGCCGCCTCCACCAGTTCATCCGGAAGCGTCATGAAGAACTGACGAAACAGGAAAGTGGCGGTAGCGGACGCCATCAGCGGTAGCGTCAGACCAGCATAGCTGTCGAGCATTTTCAGGTTGGCGATCACTTCCACCGTCGGGAAGATACGTACTTCAACCGGTAGCATCAGGGTGATAAAAATCATCCAGAAGAACAGGTTACGCAGGGGAAAACGAAACCAGACGATGGCGAATGCGGAAAGCATAGATACCGTGATTTTGCCTACCGTAATGCTGAACGCCATAATGAAACTGTTAAGCATCATCAGCCAGAATGGCGCGCTATTAACACCGACGCCGTTGACCCAAATAGTTTTGATATTCTCCAGTAACTGCGTGCCGGGAAGCAGCGTCATCGGCGTCTCAAACACCGCGCGGTCGTCCAGCGTCGCCGCGACAAACGCGACATACAGAGGAAACAAAATGACCGCGATCCCCAGAATCAGCATGGTATGGCTGAATATTGTCAGCCCGCGACGATTCTCTATCATTGGTAACGCACCTTACTTTCCACATAGCGGAACTGCACCACCGTCAGAATGATGACGAGGAACATCAACACCACCGACTGCGCGGCGGACGCCGAGAGATCCAGACCGGTAAACCCTTCGCGATAAATCTTATAAATCAGCGTCGTGGTGGCTTGTACCGGCCCGCCGGCGGTCGCGGCGTCGATCACCGGGAAGGTGTCGAAAAAGGCATACACCAGGTTGACCACCAGCAGGAAGAAACTGACCGGCGCAATAAGCGGCAAAGAAAGCCGGAAGAAACGACGAATCGGCCCGGCGCCGTCAATGGCCGCCGCTTCCACCAGCGAGCGGGGAATAGATTGCAGCGCGGCAAAGAAGAATAAAAAGTTGTAACTAATCTGCTTCCAGACTGACGCAAATACCACCAGGAACATCGCCTGACCGCTGTTTTGCGCGTGGTTCCAGTCATAGCCGAATTCGCCGAGGAAATGGGTGATTAATCCCCGCCCCGGGTTAAACAGGAAAATCCACAATACGGCGGCGACGGCGGGCGCGACGGCATAAGGCAGCAGCATCAGCGTCTGATAAAAACGGCTGCCGCGCACCACGTAATCCACCAGGGCGGCGAAAAACAACGAGACCAGCAGGCCGCTAAACGTGACCAGCGCGCTGAATTTAATCGTAGTCCAGAAGGCGTCGAGATAATAACTGTCGTGAAAAAGCGCGACGAAATTCTCCAGCCCGACAAATTGGCTGGAAAAACCAAACGGATCGACGCTTTGCAGCGAATACCACAGCGCTTCGCCCGCAGGCCAGATAAAGAAAATAACGGTGATAACCAACTGCGGGGCAACCAGTAAATACGGCAGCCAGCGCGAGCGGAACACCGGACGGGATGATGACATGAAGGTTCTTTTCCTGGAAGGTGTCGGATGGCGGTGCAAGCACCTTATCCGGCCTACAAACGCTGTAGGCCTGATAAGCGCAGCGCCATCAGGCACTTATACACTTAAGATTTGCTCGCTTTCTCAAAACGACGCAGTAACTGATTCCCGCGATCCACCGCGGTATCCAACGCCTGTTGTGGGGTTTTCTTCCCGGTCCAGACGCTTTCCAGCTCTTCGTCCACGATAGTACGAATCTGCGGCATATTGCCCAGACGCAAGCCTTTGGTGAAGGGTAACGGCGGCTTATTCAACATCTGGCGAGTGGCGATATCCGCACCGGGGTTTTTATCGTAATAACCCTGCTCGCGGGTCAGCTCGTAGGCGGCGGTGGTAATCGGCAGGTAGCCAGTTTTTTGATGCCATTCAGCAGCGTTTTCCGGTTTTGCCAGGAAGTCGAGGAATTTGGCGACGCCGGTATAGGTTTCTTTATCTTTACCCTGCATGACCCATAGGCTGGCTCCGCCGATAATGGCGTTTTGCGGCGCGCCCTTGATATCAGCGTCGTACGGCATCATACCCACGCCATAGTTAAATTTGGCATACTGGCGGATATTGGCGAGCGAACCGGAGGACGCGGTTGTCATCGCGCAGTCACCGTTATAAAACTTCTCGGTAGACTCGTCCTTACGCCCAACATAGCTAAAATCGCCTTTTTTATTCATCTCTTCCAGCAGCGCGATATGTTTCACCTGCTCTGGCTTATTAAACTCCAGCACCGCATCTGTACCGTCAAATCCATTGTTTTTACTGGCGAAGGGGAGACCGTTCCAGGCGCTGAAGTTTTCCAGTTGGATCCAGCCTTGCCAGCCGCTGGCGTAACCGCATTTCATGCCTGCCGCTCTCAGTTTCGCGGTATAGTCAGCCAGCTCCTGCCAGGTTTTCGGCGGCTGTTCCGGATCTAAACCGGCTTTCTTAAAGGCGTCTTTGTTGTAGTACAGTACCGGCGTGGAGCTGTTAAAGGGCTGGGAGAGCAGATGCCCGCTTTTAGCATCGGTGTAGTAGCCTGCAACGGTTGGTACAAACTGGGACTCGTCAAAGTTAATACCGGCGTCTTTAAACACTTCATAAACCGGCTTAATGGCTTTCGAGGCCATCATGGTCGCCGTCCCAACCTCATAAACCTGCAATATTGCCGGCGCGTTGCCGGTACGGAATGCCGCGATCCCGGCGCTCAGGTTCTGTTCATAGTTCCCCTTATAGACCGGAACGATTTTGTAATCCGGATTGGCCTGGTTGAAACGTTGCGCCAGTGAATCAACTTCTTTGCCTAACTCCCCTTCCATTGAATGCCAGAATGGAATAGTGGTGACGGCCAACGCCTGACCCGTAAATGCCAGACTCAGCGCCAGTCCTAAAGCTGTATGTCGTAACGATATCATCGGTTATCTCTCTTTTTGTGCCGGGATGCGCGATATCACGCGTTTTATGTTCGCGGGGGTAACATGACATGCTCGAATGACAGAAAAATAACTTTTTTATTACAAAAAAAAGATAGTAAGGCGACAGAGAGATGGCAAGGCAGTGAAAGCGCCGGAAAAGAAAAGTGGGAGCTACGGCACGTCTGACAGCGTAATGCCGACCAGACATGCGTTATTTGGCTGGCGTCAGCAGTTAATCACGATGAGAATACTTTTTGTACTGATTTTGTAAGCGCCGCTGATCTCGCCGCTCGCGTTCACGCTGAATGTCGGATTTTTCATCCTCCCACGTTGCACAATCCGGATGATGACGCACTTCGCAGGTCGTTGCGGCCAGTGGATTAGGCGTTGCGGTTTCTTCTTGCCAGATAGCAGGATCGCGGGGATCAAAATCGTTTGAGGTTAAGGCGTTAACACTGAACGAAGCCGCGAACAACAGCGTTCCCATTATGCAGGCGCCTGAACGTATCATCCTTGCTCCTTCTTCGGTGGTTATAGTTGATAACTATTCTCAACTATAACATATTGGTACGAAAAATGTTCTACTGATTTGCCGAATGGCGAGTAATCCGCCAGGTCCGGTAAGCGGTAGCGCCACCGGGCGCGTTTGCCAGATGGCAGCTGTAAACTGCGCCTTATCCGCCCAGATAGGCGCTGCGCACCGCTTCGTTCGCCAGCAGTGCATCACCGGTATCGGATAGCACCACGTGGCCGTTTTCCAGCACATAACCGCGGTCGGCGAGCTTCAGCGCCTGGTTAGCGTTTTGCTCGACAAGGAAGATGGTCATACCCTGCTCGCGCAACTGCTCAATGGTGTCGAAGATCTGCTGGATGATGATCGGCGCCAGCCCCAGCGACGGTTCATCCAGCAGCAATAGCCTCGGCTGGCTCATCAGCGCGCGGCCAATCGCCAGCATCTGCTGTTCGCCGCCGGACATGGTGCCCGCTCGCTGGATACGGCGTTCATGCAGGCGCGGAAACAGCTCGTACACCCATTTGATACGCTCCTGAAACCGATCGCGCTCGGCAAAAAAACCGCCCATCGCCAGGTTCTCTTCCACCGTCATCCGCGAGAAGACGCGCCGCCCTTCCGGTACTATCGCCACCGCTTCACGCATGATTTTCGCCGTCTGCCAGTCGGTGATGTCTTTACCGTCAAACACCACCCGTCCGCTGGAGGCGCGCGGATCGCCGCACAAGGTGCCAAGCAGCGTCGTTTTCCCCGCGCCGTTAGCGCCAATCAGGGTAACGATTTCCCCCTGGTTGATGTGCAGACTGACGTCGTGCAGCGCCTGAATCTTGCCGTAGTGGGCGCTGACTTTTTCAAACGTTAACATCGTTTTTTCCATCTTATGCCTCACCCAGATAAGCGCGGATGACGTCCGGGTTGTTGCGGATCTCTTCCGGCGTGCCGTTCGCCAGCGGCGTGCCCTGGTTCACCACGTAAATGCGATCGGAAATGCCCATCACCAGCTTCATATCGTGTTCAATCAGCAGGATCGTGGTGTTGTGATGGTTACGTAGTTCGGCAATCAGCTCATCCAGCTCTTTGGTCTCTTTCGGGTTAAGACCAGCCGCCGGTTCGTCGAGCATCAGAATTTCTGGCTGCGTCACCATGCAGCGGGCAATCTCCAGCCGGCGCTGGTCGCCGTAGGCCAGATTACTGGCCTGGCGGTTGGCATGTTCCAGCAGGCCAATACGCTCAAGCCAGGTCGCCGCGCGGTCCAGCGCTTCGCTTTGCGCGCGGCGGAAAGCGGGCGTTTTCAACAGGCCGGAAAAGAGGCCCGTTTTCAGTTGCTGGTGCTGCGCCACCAGCAGGTTTTCAATCACCGTCATTTCGCGAAACAGGCGCACATGCTGGAAAGTGCGTACCACGCCCATGCGGGCGATCTGCTGGCCCGGCAACCCTTCCAGATGCCGCTCGCGCAACATGATCGTACCGCCTGTCGGCTTATAGAAACCGGTCAGGCAGTTAAACACCGTCGTTTTACCCGCGCCGTTAGGGCCAATCAGCGACACAATTTCCCGCTCACGCAATTCCAGTGATACATTGTTGACCGCCAACAAACCGCCAAAGCGCATCATCAGGCCGTTAACCGCTAATAATGGCTGACTCATGCCTGCTCTCCTTTCGCCTGACCACTTTTCAGCTTCAACTGCGGACGCGTCATCGGCAGCAATCCCTGCGGGCGCCAGATCATCATCAACACCATCAAACCACCGAGCATCAACATGCTGTATTCGTTGAAGTCGCGCATCAACTCGCGCGACACCACCAGCAGAACCGCCGCCAGGATCACCGCAAACTGCGAGCCCATTCCGCCCAGCACCACAATCGCCAGCACGAAGGCGGATTCGGCGAAGGTGAAAGATTCCGGGCTGACAAAGCCCTGGCGGGCGGCAAACAACGTCCCGGCGAAACCGGCAAACGCGGCGCTGATAGTAAAAGCGGTCAGCTTGATACGCGTCGGGCTTAAACCTAATGAGCGACAGGCGATCTCATCTTCACGCAACGCTTCCCACGCCCGGCCCAGCGGCATACGCAGCAGGCGGTTAATGACAAACAGCGACAGGACCACCAGCAACAGGGCCACCAGATAGAGGAAAATGACCCGGTCGGATGGGTCGTACTTCACGCCAAAGAAATTGCTGAAGGTATCCCAGCCGCCTTCGCGGGTGTTGCGGCTAAACTCCAGACCAAACAGCGTCGGTTTGGGGATCTGACTGATGCCGTTCGGGCCGCCGGTAATTTCAGTGTTGTTGAGCAGCAGGATACGGACGATTTCGCCGAAGCCGAGCGTCACAATCGCCAGATAGTCGCCGCGCAGACGCAGTACCGGGAAGCCGAGCAGGAAACCGGCGGCGGCGGAGACCAGTCCCGCCAGCGGCAGGCAGGTCCAGAAACCCAAACCATAATAGTGGTTGAGCAGCGCAAAGGTATAAGCGCCGATGGCGTAAAAGCCGCCGTAGCCCAATACCAGCAGGCCGGACAGCCCCACCACCACGTTCAGCCCCAGACCGAGGATGATATAAATCATGGTCATAGTGGCGATATCCACGCTACCGCGCGACACCATAAACGGCCACGCCACGGCGATAACCAGCAGCGCCATCAGAAACAGCTTTTGCTTAACGGTAGAGCCATCGATCGCCGGCAGAATAAACTTCGGTCCGGAGACGTGCTTCACCGCTTTCTGGAACATCGGACGCAGCAACTGAAAGAAAAAAACCACTGCCGTACCGATAAAGATCCACTGCCAGCGGATGTCGGCGGCGGTATCCACCACCAGTTTGGTGCCGTCCAGCTCCAGTTGTACGCCCATGAAGACGCCAGCCAGAACGAAGAACATCGCCGCAGAGAATAGCGCCATCGCAATATGCATCGGTTTCATACTTTCTCTACCTCCGGACGCCCCAGGATACCGGTCGGCATCACCAGCAGTACCAGAATCAGCAGAGCGAACGATACGACATCTTTATATTCGGTACTTAAATATGCAGACGAGAGCGCTTCGGCGACGCCCAAAATCAGACCGCCGATCATCGCGCCCGGAATGCTGCCAATACCGCCCAGCACCGCCGCGGTGAACGCTTTCATCCCGGCCATAAAACCGATGTAGGGGTTAATCACGCCGTAAAATTGCCCAAGCAGCACACCCGCCACCGCCGCCATTGCCGCGCCGATAACAAACGTTAGCGCAATGACGCGGTCGGTATTAATGCCGAGCAGGCTGGCCATTTTCAGATCCTCCGCGCAGGCGCGGCAGGCGCGGCCCATCCGGGAGTAGCGAATGAAAATGGTGAGCGCCAGCATAGCCAGAAAGGTGACTATCCAGATAACCGCCTGCATGGTGGTGATGGACGCGGAAAAGTTTTCGCTGCTGCCCACAATCCACTGGCCGTTAAACAGGCTGGGTAACGCCACGTCGCGCGAACCTTCCGTCAGGCTGACGTAGTTTTGCAGAAAGATAGACATCCCGATGGCGGAAATCAGGGCGATCAGGCGCTTGGAGTTGCGCACAGGCCGGTAAGCGACTCGCTCGATACTCCAGCCGTAGGCGCTGGCAATAATAATCGCGCCGATAAATCCGGCGGCCACCAGGAGCCAACTGGTGTCTATTCCCATCATCATTAGCGCGGCGATGATCATAAAAGAGACGTAGCTGCCGATCATATACACCTCGCCATGAGCGAAGTTGATCATGCCGATAATGCCGTACACCATCGTATAACCGATAGCAATCAGCGCGTAGGTGCTCCCCAGCGTGACGCCATTAAACATCTGCTGCAAGAAATAGAGAAACTGCTCGGACATAAGGTAACCTTTTTAAACCCGCCCGGCGTGCGGGCGGTGGGATAACTTATCTTCTGGCATTACTTCGCGACGGTTGACGAGCCGTCGGCGTGCCACTGGAAGACGCCAAATTCAAATCCCTTAAGATCGCCTTTTTCATCCCATTTCAGCGGCCCAATAACGGTATCAGCCCCGTTAGCTTTAAGATCTTTCACCAGATCCAGCGGAGCATGGCTGGCGCTACGCGTCATTGCGGTCGCCAGCGACTGGACGGCGGCGTAGGTGATCCAGACATACGGACCGCTGGGATCTTTCTTGTCGGCTTTCAGCGCCTCGACAATCGCTTTATTCGCCGGGTCCTGGTCATAACGTTTTGGCATCGTCACCAACATGCCTTCCGCCGCACCGCCCGCAATATTGGACAGCGACGCGTTACCCACGCCTTCCGGCCCCATAAATTGCGTTTTCAGGCCATTAGCCCGCGCCTGGCGCAGCATCTGCCCCATTTCCGGGTAGTAGCCGCCGTAATACACAAAGTCGATATTCTCTTTTTGCAAGCGAGCAATCAGGGCGGAGAAATCTTTTTCACCGGCGGTAATACCATCAAAAAAGACAATATTGGCATTGCCCTGCTTCAGACCATCCTGCACGGAGCGCGCCAGTCCTTCGCCGTATTGCTGTTTATCGTGAATGATAGCGATGCGCTGCGGTTTCACCGTTTCCAGGATATATTTCGCGGCTGTTGGCCCCTGGGAGGAGTCCAGGCCGGCGGTACGCATAATGTACTGATAGCCGCGCTGGGTCAGCTCCGGGTTAGTCGCCCCCGGGGAGATCATCAGAATACCTTCATCTTCATAGATATCGGATGCTGGCTGAGTAGAAGAAGAACACAAGTGACCAATAACGTACTGAATACCGTCGTTAACGATTTTGTTGGCCACCGCCACCGCCTGTTTTGGATCGCAGGCATCATCGTACTCTACGCCGACCAGCTTATCGCCTTTAATACCGCCTTTAGCGTTGATGTCTTTAATGGCCTGGCGCGCGCCGTTAAATTCCATATCGCCCCATTGCGCTACCGGGCCGGACATCGCCCCGACTATGGCGACTTTAATATCATCTGCCATTGCCCCCTGCGAGACTGCTAATGCAACAATCCCTGCGATTATTGTTTTCGCTTTCCGTTTCATGTGCCTGTATCCCCATTCGTGATGTTATATGTTTTGTTTTTTGCTGGTTAAAAAGCAGACTGTACTTTTTATAAATGGTGCGCTTTTTACTGACTCATTAATGAGTTAGCGCAGCATTTAAAGCATAATAAGATTAAAATCTCTATTTTTCAGTCTATTAAGAAAAGATAATATTCTGCTTTTCGCTATAGATAAACAAAAAAAAGCATGCTTGTCAGCATAAAATAACGGCATATTAAGCGGAATAATTCACTAGCATTCAGGGAATTATGCTGCCTGTTTTCCATTCTCTAATGCTTCAAACTGTAATTATCGTTGTTAAAAAATTAATAACCTGGTAAATGACACAAAAAAGAGAAAGCATCTGGCCTGCCTGTTTCGGTACACTGATCGCATCTTTTGAAATCGGGACAAGCCGTCGATGAAGCTGACTATCCTTCGTTTAGAACACTTTAGCGCTCAGGATCAGATCGATCTGGGCAAAATCTGGCCGGAATATTCCGCCTCCTCATTAAGCGTAGATGAAACGCACCGGATTTATGCCGCGCGGTTTAACGAGCGTTTGTTGGGCGCCGTAAGAGTGACGCTGAGCGGAACGCAGGGCGCGCTGGATTCCTTACGCGTGCGTGAAATCACCCGTCGTCGCGGCGTCGGGCAATACCTGGTAGAAGAAGTCATCCGCGATAATCCCAACGTCTCGTCGTGGTGGATGGCGGATGTCGGTGTTGAAGACCGCAGCGTGATGGCCGCGTTTATGCAAGCGTTAGGTTTTACCGCCCAGCATGACGGCTGGGAGAAGCGCTAAAAGAAAGCCGGATGGCGCTGACGCTTATCCGGCCTACATGCCGGGAGAAAAGATAAAAACCACCTCGCAATTTTCCAAGAATTTCGCGTTGCAGGCAGGCGGCAAGTTATGAAATCCCCGGGAGCTTACATAAGTAAGTGACCGGGGTTGAATAACGTAGCCAACGCACCTGCAGCGCGAAAGGCGCCAGGAAAATTACTTAGCGTCTGTCGCCGTACCGTTCGCATGCCAGTCAAATACGCCGAACTCAAATCCTTTCAGATCGCCTTTCTCATCCCACGACAGCGGTCCCATTACGGTGTCGACCGTGGCGCCTTTCAGGTATTTGGCAATTTCCGCCGGATCGTCAGACTGGTTCAGGCCCGCCTGTAAGGATTGCAGCGCGGCGTAGGTGGTCCACACGAATGCGCCGCTAGGATCTTGTTTCTTGGCTTTGATGGCATCCACAATCGGTTTGTTCGTCGGCACCTGATCGTAGTTCTTCGGTTTGGTGACCAGTAAGCCTTCCGCTGACTCTCCGGCGATGTTAGACAGCGAGACGTTCGCCACCCCTTCCGGCCCCATAAACTGGGTTTTCAGCCCTGCGGCGCGAGACTGGCGCAGGATCTGCCCCATTTCCGGGTGATAACCGCCGTAGTAGACAAAGTCGATATTCTCTTTTTTCAGACGCGCTACCAGAGTGGAGAAATCTTTTTCGCCGGCGGTGATGCCGTCAAAGAATACGACGTTAACGCCGCCTTTCTTCAGACCGTCCTGCACCGCGCGCGCCAGCCCTTCGCCGTACTGCTGCTTATCGTGGATAATCGCGATGCGCTGCGGTTTTACCTTCTCCAGAATATACTTTGCCGCCGTTGGCCCCTGGTCAGAGTCCAGACCGGTGGTACGCAAAATCAGGTTATAGCCGCGTGCGGTCAGCTCCGGCGCGGTCGCCGCCGGGGTTATCATCAGGATGCCTTCGTCTTCGTAGATATCAGACGCTGGCTGTGTGGAAGAGGAGCATAAGTGACCGATAACATACTTGATGCCGTCGTTCACCACTTTGTTAGCGACAGCTACCGCCTGTTTCGGGTCACAGGCGTCGTCATATTTCACCGCGACGAGCTTATCGCCTTTAATACCGCCTTTCGCATTGATATCGGCAATTGCCTGTTCCGCACCGGTAAACTCCTGATCGCCATACTGCGCTACCGGACCGGACATCGCGCCGACAACCGCGACTTTAATGTCCTCGGCGAATGCCATATGGCTTAATGACAGGGCGATACATCCTGCCAATAACGTTTTACCCTTCATATTCATCCTGATAATCCCCATTATTCTGGTTGTTACGTGTGTTGTGGTGTTATTGTTCAGCACTTTATTTCGATTATTGGCTAGCTACTCGTGCTTTAGCAGCATACTCTGCTAAAACATACCCGATTTTTATTATTTTGGAATAGCTAAATTTACATCCAGATAACAGATTTGTGTCGGTGGGGGAGAGGAAGGGCCCGTAGGCCCGATAAGCGAAGCGCCATCGGGCAAACGTGTTGCCGGATGGCAGCGTAAACGCCTTATCCGGCCTACAAAAAACAAAACCCCCGAATTCACATTCGAGGGTTCATTGGCAATTCGCGAAGATTACGCTTCGATCGCAGCGCGAAGCTTTTTCATGGCGTTCTTTTCAAGCTGGCGCACACGCTCAGCGGAGACGCCGTAACGATCGGCCAGCTCCTGCAGCGTAGACTTAGTGTCTTCGTCCAGCCAGCGAGCGCGGATAATATCCTGGCTACGCTCGTCGAGCCCCTGCATCGCGTCGGTCAGTCGGTTGGCGGCCTGCTCTTCCCAGTTATCGTCTTCAATGCCGTCGGCAAAGTTAGACGATTTATCCTGCAGATACAGCACCGGCGCCATTGGCTGGCTGTCGGACTCATCGTCCGAAGACATGTCAAACGTCATGTCCTGCGCCGCCATACGCGACTCCATCTCACGCACGTCTTTACTGGAAACACCCAGTTCGCGCGCCACCATTTCAACCTCATCCTGATTAAACCAGCCCAGACGCTGCTTGGTTTTACGCAGATTAAAGAACAGCTTACGCTGCGCTTTCGTGGTTGCGACTTTAACGATACGCCAGTTACGCAGCACGTATTCGTGAATTTCTGCTTTAATCCAGTGTACGGCGAAGGAGACCAGGCGCACGCCTACTTCCGGGTTGAAACGACGTACGGCTTTCATCAGGCCGATGTTGCCTTCCTGGATCAAATCCGCCTGCGGCAGACCATAGCCCGCATAGTTACGAGCAATATGAACAACAAAGCGCAGGTGAGACAGGATCAGCGTTTTAGCTGCTTCCAGATCGCCCTGGTAATGCAGCCTTTCAGCCAATGCCCGCTCCTCGTCAGCCGATAACATCGGCCACGCGTTCGCCGCCCGGATATAAGATTCCAGGTTGCCAACAGGGGCTAAAGCTAAATTTTGCATTTCTTTGGTCATTCAAATCCTCTCAATCAGTATTGCCTGGCACCGTCAGCGAGCAACAACCGTGCCAAAGCCGATGAGCAACGAGAATATCACCCACTCTTTTATCAGACAGTGATTTTATCCACAAGTTCAATGTAACACTGTGCATAATTTGCACAAATCTTGTGACATAAAGATGATGCGCGGGGAAGAGACAACAGGGACTCTTTCCCTGCGAACGGAAGCCCATTGCAGGGAAAGATTATACCACGATTTTATCAATCGGGAGTAAAGTGACGTAAATGTTGCACCGTGGCCAGCCAGGCGGCGATCCAGCCGATCATGGAACAGACCAGCAGCAGCAACAGGCACTCATCGAACGATAAGCCATTGAGATCAAACTTCGTGCCGAAGACCTGCGCCACTTCAGTCACCGCCGATGATAAACGCATCACCAAAATTTCAGACAATATCAGTGAAAGAAACGCGCCGGAAAAACCGAGCAACGCGCCGCCGTAGAGGAACGGACGCAGGATAAAGCCATCGGTCGCGCCAATCAGCTTTTGCACGTTAATGGTATCGCGACGGGCAAAAATGCTCAGGCGCACGCTGTTGCCGATAACGAGGAAGACCGCCGCGACCATCAGCACGCCGATCATCGCCGACACACGGCCCACCAGCCCGGTGAGCGCCGCCAGGCGCGCAAACCAGCTATCATCCATGCGGACTTCGTCAATGCCGTTAATCTGCGAGATACGGTCGCGCAGCGTATTAAGCGAGGCGGTATTTTGAAAGTCCAGCTTGGGGATCACCACCGCCACTGCCGGCAGCGGGTTCTCTTCCAGCATGTCCAGCGCGCCGCCAAAACCCGACCAGTTGCGGAATTCTCCCAGCGCGTCCTCACGGGACAGGTAGTTGACCTTTTCAACGCCCTGCTCGGCCTGAAGCTGCCCAACAACCCGCGCCGCCGCGTCATCATCCAGCGTTTTTTGCAGATAAACGGTGATCTGCGGCGACGGATAATACTGAGTCGCCGCCTGGTTGACGTTCTTATAGACCATGTAACAGACGCTGGGCAGCGTCAGGGAGATGGCGATCACCATCACCGTCAGAAACGTCGCCAGCGGTTTGCTTTTCAGATCTTGCAGCGCGCCGTGCCAGGCATAGCGCACCTGTTCATTAAAGACATTCGTTTTACGTGAGTTCGGTTTCGGTGTCGGCTTCTGGCGTCCTGGCGCGTTGCGCCCGCCGCCTGTTCCGCCGCGAGACTTACGCAGTCGATCCAGCCGTCCGCCGAACTGCCTGATTTGGTTAATCGCGTCGCGCCTATTCATTGGCCAGGCCTCCATGCAGATGTCCATCGCTCAGGACGAGCTGCCTATAGGAACGACGGGAGATAAGTCCAATATCGTGCGTCGCCATCAGTACCGTCACCCCTACGCGGTTAAACTCTTCAAACAGACGTAAAATCCCTTCCGACAACGCGTCGTCCAGGTTCCCGGTCGGTTCATCCGCCAGCAATACCGCTGGCTTATTGACCACCGCGCGGGCGATGCCCACGCGCTGTTGTTCGCCTCCGGAGAGTTGAATCGGGAAGTTTCTCGCTTTGTCCAGTAGTCCAACCTTATCCAGCGCCGCCGACACACGACGACGGATATCATCGCCGCTGGCGCCGGCAATGATTAACGGTATCGCCACATTGTCATAGACCGTGCGATCCATCAGCAGATGGTGATCCTGGAAAATCATCCCAATCTGGCGGCGCAAAAACGGCACTTCGCGGTTTTTCAGGCGCGTAATATCATGCCCGCTGAAGAAGATTTTGCCGGCGCTGGGCCGCTCAATCCCACAGATTAGCTTCAGCAGGGTACTTTTCCCCGCGCCGGAGTGGCCGGTCAGAAACGCCATCTCGCCTGGCCGCATATGGAATGTCACTCCCTGCAGCGCTTGTCTCCCGCCGAGATAGGCCTTGCTGACATGTTCAAAGCGAATCATTGTTAATCCTCTCGGGCAAAAAGTGCCTCAATAAAATCGTCCGCCTTAAACGGACGCAAATCCTCGATACGTTCGCCCACGCCAATGTAACGGATAGGGATACCAAACTGGTCAGCTACCGAGAAAATCACCCCGCCTTTCGCCGTACCGTCCAGCTTGGTCAGGGTAATACCGGTTAAGCCTACCGCTTCATGGAACAGTTTGGCCTGGCTTACCGCGTTCTGTCCGGTGCTGGCGTCAATGGTCAGCATAACTTCATGTGGCGCTTCTTCGTCCAGCTTTTTCATGACACGAACGATTTTTTTCAGCTCTTCCATCAGGTGCGACTTGTTCTGCAGACGCCCTGCCGTATCGGCAATTAACACATCCACATTACGCGCCTTCGCGGCCTGGATAGCGTCAAAAATCACCGAGGCGGAGTCCGCGCCGGTATGCTGGGCGATAACCGGAATGTTGTTACGCTGTCCCCAGACCTGTAGCTGTTCGACCGCCGCCGCGCGGAAAGTATCCCCCGCCGCCAGCATCACTGATTTACCCTGCTGCTCAAACTGGCGCGCCAGTTTACCGATAGTGGTGGTTTTACCCACGCCGTTTACGCCAACCATCAGAATAACAAAAGGCGTTTTACCTTCAATATTAAGCGGTTCGTCTACCTTCGCCAGAATCTCGCCCATCTCGCCTTTCAACAGACCATACAGCGCCTCGGCATCTTTAAGCTGTTTGCGGCTGGCGCCTTCCGTCAGATTAGCGATAATCTTACGCGTGGTTTCTACCCCGACATCAGCGATGAGCAACTGCTCTTCCAGCTCCTCGAACAAATCATCGTCGATTTTCTTGCCGCGGAACAGACTGATAAATCCGGAACCGAGATTTTCTTTGGTTTTCAGCAGACTGCGTTTCAGGCGGGCAAAGAAACCTTCTTTAGTCGGTTTTTCCTGTTCCTGAACGATCGCTTCCACCGGCGCGTCTTCTTCCGCCGGCGGAACAACCATCACCGCCTCTTCCGCCGCCTGAGCGGCCAGCGCCTGCGCTTCCAGCTCTTCGTCGGTGAATTTCGCCGCGTTTTCGCCCTCTTCTTCTACCGCGGCAATGACCTCTACGGTTTCCGCTTCGGCCTGCCACTCTTCCGGCGAGATAGCCTCGTCTTTGACCTCTTCCGGCAGCGGCAATTCTTCGCGTTCCACCGCGATCTGCGGCGCTGCCGTCTCAACAGCCGTCGCGGGCTCCGGCTCTACCGGCTGCGGTTTTTCGCTCTCCTGAACTTTCTCAGTAACGTCCACCACCTCTTCCGCAAAGGCTTCGGTTTCTGCTTTGCTGTGCGCGGGCGTTTGCGCGTCTATGTCTGCCGCCGTTTCAACAGGGGGCTCAACCGGTCGTTGTTCCTCAACAATCTGCTGTTCTTCGGTCTGTTCCTGCTTCTGCTCTTTATCACCGAAGCCCAACCAGGAAAAGAAGCCACGTTTTTTCTGTTTTGCCATCTGCGACTACACCCCTCGCGGCGCTATATACATGGAAGCTAAAAAAATGATGAAATAGTCTATCACTTAACTTAATTCACATCACCGCCTGGAATAACTTGCAACAGGCGGTTCGAGCAAGAGAAATGAAAAAACCGACTCACTCTGGCAGCGGCCAAATCCGCATTATTGGCGGGCAATGGCGTGGCCGTAAATTACCGGTTCCGGACAGCCCGGGTCTGCGTCCCACCACCGATCGCGTGCGCGAAACGTTATTTAACTGGCTGGCTCCGGTAATGGTAGACGCCCATTGTCTGGATTGCTTTGCCGGCAGCGGCGCTCTGGGCCTGGAGGCGCTATCGCGTTATGCGGCCCAGGCAACGTTACTGGAAATGGATCGCGCCGTATCGCAGCAGTTGCAAAAAAATCTGGCGACGCTGAAAGCCAACAATGCTCGCGTCGTCAATACCAATACTCTGGCCTTCCTCAGCCAGCCGGGAACGCCGCATCACGTCGTCTTTGTCGACCCGCCGTTTCGTAAAGGGCTGCTGGAAGAGACGTTACAATTGCTGGAAACCCAGGGATGGCTGGCCGACGACGCGCTAATCTACGTAGAAAGCGAGGTGGAAAACGGTCTGCCGCCCGTTCCGGCGAACTGGGCATTGTATCGAGAAAAGGTGGCCGGACAGGTCGCTTATCGTCTGTATCAGCGCGACGCGCAAGGAGAAAATGATGTTGATTAATCTGGGCCGCTTATTAATGCTCTTCGTGTGGGCATTTTTGATTCTTAATCTGGTGCAACCCTTCCCGCGCCCGCTCAATATCTTCGTCAACGTGGCGTTGGTGTTCATGGCGCTGATGCACGGTATGCAGTTGGCGTTGCTGAAATCAACGATACCGAAAGAGGGTCCGCAGATGACGACGGGAGAGAAAATCCGCATTTTCCTGTTCGGCGTGTTTGAGCTGCTGGTCTGGCAGAAGAAGTTTAAGAACAAAAAATAACGTTTGCTGCCGGATGACGGTTTATTCGTTATCCGGGGTACGGCTAACAAACCCGACGAACCGCGTTCCCTTATAGCTCAGCGTACCTTGATCGCCCACCGTCAAAGCGTGGTACTGCTGCGCTTGTAAACGGAACGTTTTTTCCAGACCGCCATTGAGCGGCTTAAAACTTGCCTCATAGCGCATACTGGTTCCCGCCGGGCTCACTTCCTGCTGGCGAGAGCGTCGGTCATTAACCGGCTTCTCCCGTTTATTGCTGACCACGACCAGCTTTTGCTGTAACGGCGCCGCCTCATTAGCGGCTTTTTCCCGCCGTTGCTGAACGAAGCGGAACGACGCGGCAACTACGATTAATGCAATGATTATAATGAAGAAAATCGGTGGCTTACTCATACTGTTAACCTGTCAGAAAATGCGGAAATAAGCATACCCTGCCCGTTATAGTGTTGTCATCTGACCGTCACGGCCTCTACACTGAATAATAGAGCCGCAAGCATACCGTTTGCGAAAAAATAACGAATTCAAGGAATTAAGATGCTTTGGTCGTTTATCGCTGTCTGCCTGTCCGCATGGCTGTATGTGGACGCCTCCTATCGCGGGCCAGCCTGGCAACGCTGGGTTTTTAAGCCCGTCACGTTATTACTGTTGCTGTTACTGGCCTGGCAAGCGCCGATGTTTGACGCCATCAGTTATCTTGTGTTGGCCGGGCTGTGCGCCTCGCTGGTCGGCGATGCGTTAACGCTCTTACCGCGTCAACGCCTGCTGTACGCCGTCGGGGCATTTTTCTTATCGCATCTGCTCTACACCATTTACTTTGCCAGCCAAATGACGTTGTCGTTCTTCTGGCCGCTGCCGCTGGCGTTACTGATAGTCGGCGCGTTGCTTATCGCCGTTATCTGGACGCGACTGGAGGAGCTACGCTGGCCGGTATGTACTTTTATCGCCATGACTCTGGTCATGGTCTGGCTGGCGGGCGAACTGTGGTTCTTCCGCCCAACGGCGCCAGCCCTTTCGGCCTTTACCGGCGCGACGCTGCTGTTTATCGGCAATATCGTCTGGCTGGGTAGCCATTACCGCCGCCGTTTCCGGGCGGATAACGCGATTGCCGCCGCCTGCTACTTTGCCGGACACTTCCTGATTGTTCGCTCGCTGTACCTGTAAATAATAGCGCTTGACTCTGGAGTCGACTCCAGAGTGTATCCTCCGGTTAATGAGAAAATTATCATCAACCGGAGGACGTTATGTCGACCCCTGATACCGATGGCAAAAAAGTCCCGCCCTTTACCTCCTTCAGATTAGCCCCGGCAATACAGAAGGCCGATAGCTGCTGCTGCGAAGAACATTGCGCGTCCAGCGCGCCTGTTTCTACTGCCGTGGCAGGCACGCGCTATACCTGGAAAATCTCCGGCATGGACTGCGCCGCCTGCGCCCGAAAAGTGGAGAATGCGGTCCGCCAAATTCGCGGCGTCAACCAGGCGCAAGTGCTGTTCGCC
The DNA here is from genome assembly GCF_020268625.1 of Salmonella sp. JXY0409-18. Taxonomy (NCBI): domain Bacteria; kingdom Pseudomonadati; phylum Pseudomonadota; class Gammaproteobacteria; order Enterobacterales; family Enterobacteriaceae; genus Salmonella; species Salmonella sp. JXY0409-18. The sequence goes on along the minus strand of NZ_CP084216.1, from coordinate 298,866 downwards.
ACCGAAAAGTTAGTGGTCGATGCCGACGCCGACCTCCGCGCGCAAATTGAACGCGCCGTACAGAAGGCGGGTTATACCTTGCGTAGCGAAGATTCGCGCGACGCCGCGCCTGAATCTCGTCTTAAAGAGAACCTGCCGCTTATTACGCTGATCATTATGATGGCGATAAGCTGGGGGCTGGAGCAATTTAACCACCCGTTCGGCCAACTGGCCTTTATCGTCACCACTCTGGTCGGTCTGTATCCTATTGCCCGCCAGGCGCTGCGGCTGATGAAAAGCGGCAGTTGGTTCGCTATTGAAACGCTGATGAGCGTCGCCGCCATTGGCGCGCTGTTTATTGGCGCGACGGCGGAGGCGGCAATGGTATTGCTGCTGTTCCTCATCGGCGAGCGCCTGGAAGGATGGGCCGCCAGCCGCGCCCGTAAAGGCGTCAGCGCGTTAATGGCGCTTAAACCGGAAACGGCGACCCGTCTGCGCGACGGCGTACGGGAAGAGGTCGCTATTAATACCCTGCGACCGGGCGATATTATCGAAGTCGCCGCCGGGGGGCGTTTACCCGCCGACGGTAAACTGGTTTCCGGTTTCGCCAGCTTTGATGAAAGCGCGCTCACCGGCGAGTCTATCCCAGTGGAGCGCGCAACGGGCGACAAAGTCCCGGCAGGCGCGACCAGCGTTGACCGTCTCGTCACCCTGGAGGTGCTATCTGAACCTGGCGCCAGCGCGATTGACCGTATCCTGACGCTGATTGAAGAGGCGGAAGAGCGCCGTGCGCCCATTGAGCGGTTTATTGACCGTTTCAGCCGCATCTACACGCCAGTCATTATGGTCATCGCACTGCTGGTGACGCTTATTCCGCCGCTGATGTTCGATGGCGGCTGGCAGGAGTGGATTTATAAAGGGCTGACGCTGCTGCTCATCGGCTGCCCGTGCGCGCTGGTGATCTCCACGCCCGCGGCCATTACCTCCGGGCTGGCGGCGGCGGCACGGCGCGGCGCATTGATTAAAGGCGGCGCAGCGCTGGAGCAACTGGGCCGTATCACGCAGGTTGCCTTTGATAAAACCGGTACGTTGACCATCGGTAAACCACGGGTGACGGCGATTCATCCGGCAAGCGCTATCAGCGAGGCTGAACTGTTGGCGCTGGCGGCAGCCGTAGAACAAGGCGCTACGCACCCGCTGGCGCAGGCTATTGTCCGCGAAGCGCAGACACGCGATCTGGCGATCCCGACGGCGGAATCGCAGCGAACGCTGGCCGGCACCGGAATTGAAGCGCAGGTTAACGGCGAACGTATTCTGATTTGCGCGGCGGGAAAACAGCCTGCGGCAGCGTTTGCCGGGCAAATTAGCGAACTGGAAAACGCCGGGCAGACGGTGGTTCTGGTGCTACGTAACGAGACCGTTGTTGGCGTCCTCGCCCTCCAGGATACGTTGCGTGACGATGCGCGCGACGCCATCCGCGAACTGCATCAGTTAGGCGTTAACGGCGTGATTCTGACCGGCGATAACCCACGGGCGGCGGCAGCGATTGCCGGCGAGCTGGATCTGGCGTTTAAAGCCGGACTACTGCCGGAAGACAAGGTGCGGGCAGTCACCGCCCTTAACCAACAAGCGCCGCTGGCGATGGTGGGCGACGGCATTAATGATGCGCCCGCGATGAAAGCCGCCAGTATCGGAATTGCGATGGGCAGCGGTACTGACGTCGCGCTGGAAACGGCTGACGCCGCCCTTACTCATAACCGTCTGCGCGGGTTAGCGCAGATGATTACGCTGGCGCGCGCTACCCACGCGAATATCCGGCAGAACATCACCATTGCGCTGGGGCTGAAGGCCATTTTCCTGGTGACGACGCTACTGGGTTTTACCGGGCTATGGCTGGCAATCCTGGCGGATACGGGAGCCACGGTATTGGTGACCGCCAATGCGCTACGTTTGCTGCGTAAAAACTAATCTTCTCCCACCCGGCGGCGTCGTGTCGCCGGGTTATCCCGCGATATTCCTTTCTTTGTACATATTATTCACGCGAAAATTATTTATTTTCTATTACTTATCAAACCATTAATCAGAAATAGCGTGATTTGATGTAAGGTTAATTTTTATCCAACCGATATTGATCATACCGTCTACAAAATAAGGAATGTTAGGCACTATGAAAAATATCAAAGTCATCACCGGCGTTATCGCGACGCTGGGCATATTTAGCGCCTTATTGCTGGTGACAGGAATACTGTTTTATTCCGCCGTCAGCAGCGATCGGCTGAATTTCCAGAATGCGAGCGCGCTGAGTTACCAACAACAGGAACTGGGCGGCAGTTTTCAGACATTGATCGAAACCCGCGTCACCATTAACCGCGTGGCGATACGCATGTTAAAAAATCAGCGCGATCCCGCCTCGCTGGACGCCATGAACACGCTGTTAACCAACGCTGGCGCGTCGCTCAACGAAGCGGAAAAGCATTTCAACAACTACGTGAACTCCGAAGCGATCGCAGGCAAAGATCCGGCGTTGGATACCCAGGCCGAAGCCAGCTTTAAGCAGATGTATGACGTTTTGCAGCAGTCTATCCACTATCTTAAAGCCGATAATTACGCCGCCTATGGCAACCTTGACGCGCAAAAAGCGCAGGATGACATGGAGCAGGTATATAACCAGTGGCTCTCTCAAAATGCGCAATTAATAAAATTAGCCAGCGATCAGAACCAGAGCAGTTTTACCCAGATGCAATGGACGCTGGGGATAATTCTACTTATCGTGCTCATCGTACTGGCGTTTATCTGGCTGGGGCTGCAACGCGTTCTACTCCGCCCGCTGCAACGGATTATGGCGCACATTCAAACTATCGCCGACGGCGATCTTACCCATGAGATAGAGGCCGAAGGACGCAGTGAAATGGGCCAACTGGCCGCCGGTCTCAAAACGATGCAGCAGTCGTTAATCCGTACCGTCAGCGCGGTGCGCGATAACGCAGACTCTATCTATACTGGCGCAGGCGAAATTTCCGCCGGTAGCAGCGACCTCTCTTCCCGTACCGAACAGCAGGCCTCGGCGCTGGAGGAGACCGCCGCCAGCATGGAACAGTTAACCGCCACGGTACGGCAAAACACCGATAACGCACGACAGGCGACGGGTCTGGCGAAAACCGCATCAGAAACCGCGCGTAAAGGAGGACGCGTGGTGGATAACGTAGTGAGCACCATGAACGATATCGCCGAAAGTTCGGAAAAAATCGTGGACATCACCAGCGTGATTGACGGTATCGCCTTCCAGACTAATATCCTGGCGCTGAACGCCGCGGTAGAAGCCGCCCGCGCCGGCGAACAGGGGCGAGGATTCGCGGTCGTCGCCGGAGAGGTACGCACGTTGGCCAGCCGTAGCGCGCAGGCTGCCAAAGAGATCAAAGTACTGATTGAAAACTCCGTGTCGCGCATTGATACCGGCTCTACGCAGGTACGCGAAGCGGGAGAAACCATGAAAGAGATCGTCAACGCCGTGACCCGCGTGACCGATATTATGGGCGAAATCGCCTCTGCCTCCGATGAGCAAAGCAAAAGCATTGAGCAGGTGGCGCAGGCGGTATCGGAAATGGACAGCGTGACGCAGCAAAACGCCTCGCTGGTAGAGGAATCCGCAGCAGCGGCAGCGGCGCTGGAAGATCAGGCTAACGAACTTCGTCAGGCGGTCGCCGCGTTCCGCATCCAGAAACAGCCTCGTCGGGAGGCGTCGCCAACGCCGTTAAGCAAAGGTTTAACGCCACAGCCCGCCGCAGAACAGGCGAACTGGGAAAGCTTCTAATCAGAATGTTATCTGCCGTGCGGTTAATGCGCTTTACGCAATAAATAGCGGTACGGCAGACCCTCCGTCTCTTGCGCCAGCAAATCGTGTTCCATAAAGGTACAGAACCCCGGAATATCACGCGTTGTCGCCGGATCGTCGGCGATAATCAGCAATGTTTCGCCAGTTTGCATGTTGCGCACCGTTTTGCGCACCATCATTACCGGTTCAGGGCAACGCAGCCCCAGGGCGTCAAGCGTATGGTCAGGGGAGGAAAACAGATCGCTCATCTTCGTCTCAATGGTAGAAAAACGGCGATATTTTACGCCCATCTTCGTCAGTAAGCCAGGCAGGTTAACGATTGCGTGAAAATTAGCCATTGCAATGCCAGCGCAAAACAGTATTATGCGGCGGTTCTTTATTGGGTTCCCTCACCCCATCCAACAAAAAGGTCACAATATGACTCCGTTTACACAATCACAGCGCATAAAAGCGTTGTTCTGGCTATCGCTATTCCATTTACTGGTGATCATTTCCAGTAACTATCTGGTGCAGCTCCCCATCACTATTTTTGGTTTCCACACGACCTGGGGCGCGTTTAGTTTTCCTTTTATTTTTCTCGCCACCGATCTTACCGTGCGTATTTTTGGCGCACCGCTGGCGCGCCGCATTATCTTCGCCGTCATGATCCCCGCGCTGCTGGTGTCGTATGTGGTGTCATCGCTGTTCTATATGGGCGCCTGGCAAGGTTTCGCCGCGCTGGCGAACTTTAATCTGTTTGTCGCCCGTATCGCCGCCGCCAGCTTTATGGCCTACGCGCTGGGACAGATCCTTGATGTCCATGTGTTTAACCGCCTGCGCCAAAATCGTCGCTGGTGGCTGGCGCCGACCGCTTCAACGCTGTTTGGCAATATCAGCGATACCCTTGCCTTTTTCTTCATTGCGTTCTGGCGAAGCCCCGATGCCTTTATGGCCGAGCACTGGATGGAAATTGCGCTGGTGGATTATTGCTTTAAGGTGCTCATCAGCATTATTTTCTTCCTGCCGATGTACGGCGTTCTACTGAATATATTGCTGAAAAAGCTGGCAGATAAATCTGAAATTTCCCCATTACCGGCAAGTTAAAGGTTCGTTTTCCGAGTTGTGATAAGATGAGCGAATGAGCCGTTATGGCCGTTTATCGAAAGGAAGAAGTCAATGCGCAATTTGGTTAAATATGCCGGTATTGGCCTGCTGGTTATGGGGCTTGCGGCCTGTGATAACAACGATACAAAAGCGTCGGCAGAAAGCGCCGCCGCAGAAAGCCAGGCCTCCGGTCAGCCCATCAGCCTGATGGATGGCAAACTCAGTTTCTCACTGCCGGCGGATATGACCGATCAAAGCGGTAAGCTGGGCACCCAGGCGAATAATATGCACGTTTATTCTGACCCGACGGGCCAGAAAGCGGTGATTGTTATCGTCGGCGATAATACCGATGAAGCGTTGCCGGTGCTGGCGAACCGCCTGCTTGAGCAACAGCGTAGCCGCGACCCGCAGCTTCAGGTCGTCACCAATAAGTCTATTGAGCTCAAAGGCCATACGTTGCAACAACTGGACAGCATTATCTCCGCGAAAGGCCAGACGGCGTACTCTTCCATCGTGCTGGGCAAAGTGGATAACCAATTGCTGACGATTCAGGTCACGCTGCCTGCGGACAATCAGCAAAAAGCGCAAACCACGGCTGAAAACATCATCAATACGTTAGTTATTAAGTAACCTTTACGATGATGATGCGGCCTCCGGCAGTGCAGACGGAGGCCGTTTTTTTAAGCGCCAGGTCAGCAATAACGCCATCGCTACCAGCCCGGCTGCCGCCAGATAAATCACCGGCACGCCCGCCCAGGTCATCACCAGCCCCGCCAGCGGCCCGGTAACCCCCAAAGACATATCCATAAAGACGGTATAGGTCGCCAGCGCCGCGCCCTGGTTCTGCGGCGGCACGGCTTTGACGGCCACCACGCCCAGCGCCGGAAAGACCAGCGAAAACCCCATCCCCGTGAGTAAAACGCCGATTTTTGCCATCCACGGCATGGCTGCCGTTCCCACCAGTAACAGACCAATAATCTCCACGCCAAAGCAGATCATGGCGACATTCAACCCGCCTAAACGATTGATACCGTTAGGGAACAGCAAACGCGTGCCGACAAACGCGACGCTAAATAACGTGAGCGCAAAGGCGGCACCATCCCAGCCTTTAGCATCATAAAATAAGGTAATAAACGTCGCGATGACGCCAAACCCTGCCGAGGCCAGCGCCAACGCCATACCATACAGCCAGACACGCCCCAGCACCGCGCGAAACGGCAGCGGCTTGCCTTTGTTCGCCTTCACCGACGGACGTGGAAGGGCTAACAGTATCGCCAACAGCGCCACGCCCATCACCGTTAGCGCCAGCCCCTGTAACCCGCCCCAGGCATAACACAGCACGCCCAGCGGCGCGCCCATCGCCATTGCGCCGTAGGTGACGATACCGTTCCAGGAGATAACCCGACCAATATGCAACGACCCGACGACGCCGACGCCCCACAGTGTCGAACCGGTGCCGGCAAAACTTTGCCCAATCCCCAAAATCACGCGACCCAGCCCCAGTAGCAACAAACTGATCAGCGGCCAGGCGCTGGCGATATCCGCCAGCAGGTAGCCGAGTCCGCTTAAAAAACAGCCGCATAAGCCAAAGACAACGATTTTTTTCGGCCCTAATACATCCGCATACCGCCCGGCATGGGGACGGCTTAACAGAGTGGCGAAGTATTGCAGGCTGATAATAAGCCCCGCCCAGAACGCGCTGAATCCCATCGCATCATGCACATAGCCTGGCAAGACGGCGAGCGGCAGGCCGATGGTCAGGTAGCTGGCAAAGTTAAACATCACAATGGAGACAATACGCAGATTGAGGCGCAATCCGTTTAGCGCCGGTTCAGCGACGGGTTCGGGCATGAGTATCACCGCATTTTTACAACATGTTTTCTTTTCTATCATGGCGCGCGGTGAAAATCAGTAGTGAGATTCAGATTATCGGTATCAGGGCAGCCGCTACACTTAGAAAAAAACACAACAAGGAAAACTTCATGGCAACCGCTCAACCCGACAAAACGGGTATGCATATTCTGCTGAAACTGGCCTCCCTGGTTATTATTCTCGCCGGGATTCATGCCGCGGCGGATATTATTGTACAACTCTTGCTGGCGCTCTTTTTCGCCATTGTTCTTAATCCATTAGTGACCTGGTTTATTCGCCGGGGCGTGAAGCGACCGCTGGCGATTACTATCGTGGTGGTCGTCATGCTGATCGTGCTTACCGCGCTGGTGGGTGTGCTTGCTGCATCGCTTAATGAATTTATCGCTATGCTGCCTAAATACAGCAAGGAGCTGACGCGTAAGGTCTTACACCTTCAGGAGTTAATGCCCTTCCTGAATTTACATATGTCGCCGGAACGTATGCTCCGCGGGATGGATTCCGATAAAATCATGCTCTTCACCACAACATTAATGACCGGCGTATCGGGCGCGATGGCAAGCATTGTGCTGCTGGTGATGACCGTGGTTTTTATGCTGTTTGAGGTGCGTCACGTGCCTTATAAATTACGTTTCGCGCTAAACAATCCACAAATCCATATTGCCGGCCTGCACCGCGCCCTGAAAGGCGTCTCGCATTATCTGGCGCTGAAAACGCTGCTCAGTTTATGGACGGGCGCGATTATCTGGCTGGGACTGGCGTTAATGGATATTCAGTTTGCGCTAATGTGGGGCGTACTGGCCTTTTTGCTCAATTACGTTCCTAATATCGGCTCGGTGATTTCCGCCGTTCCCCCCATGATTCAGGCGCTGTTATTTAACGGTTTTTACGAGTGCGTACTGGTCGGCGCGCTCTTTTTGGTGGTCCATATGGTGATTGGCAACATTATGGAGCCACGCATGATGGGCCATCGTCTGGGAATGTCCACGCTGGTGGTATTTCTTTCGTTATTGGTCTGGGGATGGCTATTAGGCCCGGTCGGGATGCTCTTGTCCGTTCCTTTGACCAGCGTCTGCAAAATCTGGATGGAAACTACTAAAGGCGGCAGCAAACTGGCGATCTTGCTGGGGCCAGGCCGACCGAAAAGCCGTTTACCGGGATGAGGCGACAGATGCTACAATCTCCTCTTCTTCATAGGCAACGTTGGTCCTGATATGTACCAGATCGTTCTGGGAAAAGTGTCAACATTAAGCGCAGGTCAATTGCCCGACGCGTTAATCGCTCAGGCACCGCAGGGCGTTCGCCGGGCAAGCTGGCTGGCCGGGCGCGTGCTGCTTTCCCGTGCGCTCTCGCCGCTACCGGAGATGGTGTATGGCGAACAGGGTAAACCGGCTTTTTCCGCCGGAACGCCGCTGTGGTTTAACCTCAGCCATAGCGGCGACACTATTGCTCTGTTGCTTAGCGACGAAGGTGAAGTCGGCTGCGATATTGAAGTGATCCGCCCGCGCGATAACTGGCGTTCGCTGGCAAATGCGGTATTCAGCCTCGGCGAACATGCTGAAATGGAAGCGGAACGTCCGGAGCGACAACTGGCGGCCTTCTGGCGTATCTGGACGCGTAAAGAAGCCATCGTAAAACAACGCGGCGGCAGCGCCTGGCAAATCGTCAGCGTGGACAGCACGTTGCCCTCTGCCTTGTCGGTCAGCCAGTGTCAGCTCGATACGCTCAGTCTGGCAGTCTGTACCCCCACACCGTTTACGCTGACGCCGCAGACGATAACAAAAGCGTTATGACACATTAATTTTTCCCTCTGGCGGCGGACGTGTGTTACAAAATGCGGAGCTTCCCATGCGCCGACGCGCCATACCAAAAGGTTTAAGTCAGATGCAACGTGTCACCATCACCCTCGATGACGATTTACTGGAAACGCTGGACAGCCTGAGCCAGCGACGCGGCTATAACAATCGCTCCGAAGCGATCCGTGATATTTTGCGCGGCGCTCTGGCGCAGGAGGCCACCCAGGAACACGGTACACAGGGTTTCGCGGTACTTTCATATGTTTATGAACATGAGAAACGGGATTTAGCCAGCCGCATCGTCTCCACCCAGCATCATCATCATGATTTATCCGTCGCCACGCTGCACGTCCATATCAACCACGATGACTGTCTGGAGATCGCCGTTCTGAAGGGCGATATGGGCGACGTACAGCATTTTGCCGATGATGTTATCGCCCAGCGCGGCGTGCGCCACGGCCACTTGCAGTGTTTGCCGAAAGAAGACTAACGCCCCAGCGCCTTGCCGGGGGCGCTTCGCTTGCCCGGCCTACGCTCGCACGTCGTCGTTTGTAGGCCGGATGAGGCGCAGCCGCCCTCCGGCAATAGTGTTCACGCCATCGTGCCAATCGTTTTTCTGAAGCGTAACAGCGCTATCAGGAAGAACACGCCGCCTATCGCCAGCAGGGTCAGGAACTGCGGCCAGACGATGCTCAAACCTGCGCCGCGATAAAGAATAGCCTGGGCAAGGCTGACAAAATGCGTCGTCGGCATGGTCAGCATAATATCCTGCACCGCCTGCGGCATACTTTCGCGCGGCGTGGAACCGCCGGAAAGCATTTGTAGCGGTAACAGTACCAGAATCATTAATAACCCCAGTTGCGGCATCGAACGGGCGATGGTGCCCATAAAAATCCCAATTGAAGTGGTGGCGAACAGGCTCAGCGCTACGCCCAACATAAACAATGGGATCGATCCTTCAATCGGTACGCCAAGTACGCCTTTCACCATCAGCATCAAAGACAAACCGGAAACCACCAGCACGACCAGCCCCATCGACCATACTTTTGCCATCATGATCTCAAAGGGCGTGACCGGCATCACCAACAGATGCTCTACCGTGCCGTGTTCTCGCTCGCGGATCAGCGCCGATCCGGTCAGCACTATCGCCAGCATGGTAATGTTGTTGATAATCGCCATCACGCCGCCAAACCACGCCGGGTCCAGATTCGGGTTAAAGCGCATCCGAATCTCCAGCGACACCGGCTGAACGTTATCTCCCCGCGCGCGCGCCACAAAGCTGTTGACCTCGCCGCTAATAATATTCTGGATATAACTGTTGCCGGTAAACGCCTGGCTCATGCGCGTCGCATCGACGTTAACCTGAATATCAGGCTGACGTCCGGCCAGCACATCACGCTGGAAATTCGGCGGAATATTGACCGCAAAGGTATAGCGTCCGGCATCCAGTCCGGCATCCATTTCCGTTGCCGTAATCATCTCCGGCGGCAGAAACCACGGGCGGTAAAAACTATTCACAATACGGTTCGACAACTGTGACTGATCCATATCGGCGATGGCGATAGGGGCAAGATGCAACGAACCGGGCAGGACGGTAGCGGAGGAGTAAACCGAAATCGTAAAGGCGAAGACGATCAGCGACAGCATCGCTTTGTCGCCCAGCAGACTGCGCAGTTCTTTAACGCCGAGGTTATAAATATTACATAATCCGCGCATTACCCCTCCTGTTTTTTCAGCAGCAGAATGCTCAGACCCATCACCACCGGGACGGCAATCAGTAACGGCATAAATAACGGCCAGAGATCGGACAGATCCAACGCTTTGGAAAACGTCCCACGCGCGATCGTCAGAAAATGGCTGGTCGGGTAGATCTCGCCGATCCATCTTCCCGGTCCTTCCAGCGAAGCCACCGGATCGATCATGCCGGAAAATTGTGTTGCCGGAATGAGGGTAATAATCGACGTCCCAAAAATAGCGGCGATTTGGCTCTTCATAAACGTAGAGATCAGCAGCCCCAGACCGGTGGCGATGATGACGTAAAGTAGCGCCGCGAGGGTAAGCGTGAGAAAGCTGCCTTTCAGCGGCACGCCGAACACAAAGACCGACAGCGCGCACAGTAGCAAGAAGTTCAGCATACCCAGCGCGATATACGGCAGTTGTTTACCCAGCAAAAATTCGCTGCGCGTCGTCGGCGTTACGTACAGATTAATCATCGACCCCAGCTCTTTCTCCCGCACCACGCTCAGGGCGCTAAGCATTGACGGGATCATCATGAGCAGCAGCGGAATGACCGCCGGAACGATAGCGGGCAGACTTTTCACATCCGGGTTATAACGATAGCGCGTTTCAATGTTGAGCAGCCCGGTCTGTTTAACCGGGTTCGGCTGACGACTTGCCGCCTCCTGCAGCCAGCTTTGGTGCATCGCCTGAACGTACCCCTTCACCGTCTCGGCGCGGCTGGGCATGGCGCCATCCACCCAGACGCCAATCTGCGCTGGCGTACCGCGAGCAATATCGCGGCCAAAATTAGGCGGGATCTCAATGGCAACCGCCAACTCTCCCGAACGCATCCGCCGGTCAAGCTCGTCATAGCTGGCGAGCGGCGGCTGTTCGATAAAATAGCGCGATCCCGCCAGATTGAGCGACCATGCCTGGCTGCTGACGGTTTGATCGCGGTCGAGTACGGCAAAACGCAGGTTCTCCACGTCCATACTGATGCCATAGCCCATAATCAGCATCAGAATTACCGTTCCCAGCAGCGCCAGCGTCGAGCGTACCGGATCGCGGCGTAGCTCCAGCGCTTCGCGGCGACTGTAGCTGAACAAACGCCGGAAGCTCAATCCCTGCCGCGACGGTTTACCTGACGCGGCGGGCGTCTGGGATGGCGGTATTGGGGTTTCAGGAGCCGCTCCCGCAGCTTCCTGTAGCCAGGAAATAAACGCCGCCTCCAGATTGGCCGCGCCCCGCTGTTGCACCAATTCCTGCGGCGTACCGCTGGCGAGCACTTTACCGGCGTGCATCAATGACATTCGGTCGCAACGTTCCGCTTCGTTCATAAAATGGGTCGAGATAAAAATCGTCACCTTATCCTGACGCGAAAGATCGACCATAAGCTGCCAGAACATATCCCTGGCGACCGGATCAACGCCGGACGTTGGCTCATCAAGAATCAGCATTTCCGGGCGATGGATCACCGCTACCGCCAGCGATAAACGCTGGCGGATACCGAGCGGCAACGAAGCGGGGAGCGTATCTTCCACCTCCGTTAGCATAAAGCGTTCGATCATCTGCGCGACGCGCGCCGGGATCTCCGCTGGCGGAATATGAAACAGGCGGGCATGAAGTTCCAGATTCTGCCGCACGGTGAGTTCGTTATAGAGCGAAAAAGCCTGCGACATATACCCGACCCGGCGACGGGTATCGATGTCGTTCGGGTCTACCGGCTGGCCAAATAGCCAGGCCTGGCCTTCGCTGGCGGGAAGCAGACCGGTCAGCATTTTCATGGTGGTCGATTTGCCGCAACCGTTTGAACCAAGGAAGCCAAAAATCTCGCCGCGCGGAATGCGGAAATTAACATGGTCAACCGCGACGAACTTACCGAAGCGCATGGTCAGATCTTTCGCCTCAATGGCAATCTCTTCCTGCTCAGCGTGATACGGCGGGATCACCACTGGCTTATGCGCCTGGCGCTGCGCTTCTGGCAACAGGGCGATAAACGCCTGTTCCAGCGTCGCGCTATGGGTTTTTGCCCGCAGTTGCTGCGCGCTGCCGGTTGCCAGTACCTCGCCCGCATTCATCGCCACCAGCCAGTCAAAACGCTCCGCCTCTTCCATATAGGCCGTTGCGACCAACACGCTCATATTGGTCTGCCGTTGGCGGATACTGTCGATTAAGTCCCAGAACTGAGCGCGGGAGAGCGGGTCCACGCCGGTGGTAGGCTCATCAAGAATCAGCAATTCCGGGTCATGAATCAGCGCACAGCACAACCCCAGCTTTTGTTTCATCCCACCGGACAGCTTCCCGGCAGGACGGTCACGAAACGGCGCCAGGCCGGTGCTGTTCAGCAGCTCGGTAATACGCGCTTCGCGTTCAGCTTTGTCATGACCAAAGAGACGAGCGAAAAAATCGACGTTCTCATAAACCGATAACGTGTGATAAAGGTTTTTCCCCAGCCCCTGCGGCATCCAGGCGATGCGCGGACAGACGTCGCGGCGATGTTTCGCATCGCGCATATCGCCGCCCAGGACGATAACGTTCCCTTGCTCAATCACCCGCGCGCCAGAAATCAGCGACAGCAGGCTCGACTTACCCACCCCGTCCGGACCAATCAGCCCGACCATACTACGGGCGGGAATGTCCAGCGTGATATTGTTCAGCGCGACCGTTTTTCCGTAATGCTGGCTCACCCCCTCAAGCTGCGCCACGGGAGGAACAGGCACCAGCGTCAGCGACGTCATTGCGACAGCCTCACGCTTAGAGCGTCAGGCCAGGGCACGCGCTCATCCAGACGAACCCAGGCCATTCCCGGCAAACCGGTTTTGACATATTCCAGATGCTGTCGCAGCAGCTCTGGCGGAATACGCGCTTTGACGCGGAACATCAGCTTTAACCGTTCATCGTGGGTTTCCACGGTTTTGGGCGTGAACTGCGCCACGCTGGCGACAAAACTGATCGTCGCCGGAATACGCAGATCCGGCGCGGCGTCCAGCACCAGTCGCGCTTCGCCGCCGATCTTCAACAACCCCGCCTGTTCGGTCGGCAGGAAAAATGTCATATAAACGTCGCTAAGATCGACCATGTTCAACACCCGGCCGCCAGCCGATAACACTTCGCCCGGCTCCGCAACGCGGTACTGCACGCGTCCATCGCGCGGCGCTTTTAATTCGCTGTCGTCGATGTCGGCGACAATACGCCGCTCGGTCGCCTGCGCCGCTTCCACGCGCGTTTGCGCCTGGATAATACTGGTACGCGCCGCCTCAATCGCCGCTTTTGCCGCAGATACCTGCGCTTTGGCGGTCTCCAGGGCGGCGCGCGCGCTTTCCGCCGCCGCGCGATCGTCATCTAACTGTTGTACAGATACCGCGCCACGCTGCGACAGCGAACGGGAACGCACGTGACGTTTAGAGACGGAGTCCAGCTCAGCTTCCCGCTGTTTGACGACCGACTGCGCGGCGCGCATTTCACTCTGGCGTTGCTCCAGCAAGGCGCGGGCGGCGGCAACTGCGCTCTCGGCCTCTTTAATCTGCGCAATCGCCTCCAGCCGCTGCTCCTGCAGCACGCGGGTATCCATTTTCGCCAGCACCTCGCCCTGACGAACGAACTGCCCTTCCGAAACGAGGATGGTATCAATACGCCCGGCAATCTTAGTGGCAATATCCACTTCGGTGGCTTCAATTCTGCCGTTGCTGGCGGCAAACCCCTCCGGTATTCCCGCAGGGCGCAGCATCCACCAGGCTATCGCGGCCACCGCCACAAGAATCCCCGCTCCCCACCACACCAGATGACGCTTCATTTTGTCCATAATCGACCCGCCGTAATCCCTGTTGTCTAACCATGCGTGTCACAAAGTCCGCCGGGCGTGCGCTCAGCGGGGGTTTCCATCCGGGATAAGAATGAAAAAAGAAAAGGGGCCAGACGACGAACAGACGCCGATGAAGCGCTCGCCGTCAAAGGGAGTGAATGATGTAGGTACCCGGAAAAGAGGGAGTAATGTTGTCATCATCAGCGTTCCTGGCCGTAAATGAAACACGCATACTCATAACTGCTATAAATCGATACTAACACCTCTGTCCGGGATGTCTATTCGCTTATTGTTTGTAATGGTACTTAGCGTTTTGCCGCCAAATCCTGCGCGCAGGCCCAGGCGCTCGACCACGCCCACTGGAAGTTATAGCCGCCCAACCAGCCGGTGACGTCCATCACTTCGCCGATAAAATAGAGACCCGGCACGCGGCGCGCTTCCATAGTCCGCGATGATAGTTCGTTTGTATCCACGCCGCCCAGCGTCACTTCCGCTGTCCGATAGCCTTCGGTGCCGTTAGGCTGCACTTGCCAGGCCGTAAGCGTGTCAACTAACGCCTGCTGGTCACGAACGTTCAACTGCCTGAGCGATACATCCGGGATGTGCCCCAACTGTTGTAAACACTCCACCAACCGTTTCGGCAAATGCATCGCCAGCGTGTTCTTCAGACTCTGGTTCGGGTGCGCGTTACGCTGTTCATTGAGAACGTCTTCCAGCGAGAGGTCCGGCAATAAGTTAATGCTCACTAACTCGCCCGGTTGCCAGTAGCTGGAAATCTGTAAAACAGCGGGGCCGGACAGCCCACGATGGGTAAAAAGTAGGTTTTCCCGAAATACCGTGCCATTGCGGGCGGTAATCACGCAGGGCACAGAGACGCCAGACAGCGTCTGGAGCTGTTCTAACAGCGGCTTATGCAGCGTAAAGGGCACCAGCCCGGCGCGCGTCGGCAACACCTTGAGACCAAACTGTTCGGCGATTTTATAGCCAAACGGCGATGCGCCAAGCCCCGGCATCGACAGGCCGCCGCTGGCAATCACCAGCTTTTGCGTAGTCACCGTCTCGCCGTTCAGCGCCAGTATGAAACCCGACTCATCACGCTCGACGCTCAGTACCTCGCTACGCAGGCGCATCGTTACGCCGCCTTTGTCGCACTCGGCAACCAGCATATCGACAATGCGTTGGGCGGAATCATCGCAAAAAAGCTGTCCCAGCGTTTTCTCATGCCAGGCTATCCCATACCTGCCGACCAGATCGATAAAGTCCCACTGGGTATAGCGGGCTAATGCTGATTTGCAAAAATGGGGGTTCTGGCTCAAATACGCAGCAGGCTCAACATAAAGATTAGTAAAGTTGCAGCGGCCACCGCCGGACATGAGGATTTTACGTCCTGGCTTCTTGCCATTATCGACGAGCAGCACGCGGCTACCCGCCTGTCCTGCCTGCGCGGCGCAAAACATGCCCGCTGCGCCAGCGCCTATAATAACGGCATCAAACCTTTCCACGTCGCCTTCCTCTCTCAAATTCGGGCGGGAATTGTAAAGTTTCCTCAGTGGTCGCACCAGCGCGAAAAGCGCCTGAAAATGGTATTTATCTGAAATATATAAGATAATTCTTTAGTGATATCAAACAAAGCACGAAGTACATCAAAAAAAGTCTATATTTCACTTTGCCCGCGCCGCCAAAGTCACTGATAATGCGCCGCGTTCATGTCCTCAAAATGGCGTAACGTCCTATGCTACATTTGTTTGCTGGCCTGGATTTACATACCGGGCTTTTATTATTGCTTGCTCTGGCTTTTGTGCTGTTCTACGAAGCGATTAACGGCTTCCATGACACAGCCAATGCAGTCGCAACCGTGATTTACACCCGTGCGATGCGTTCGCAGCTGGCGGTTGTCATGGCGGCGGTGTTTAACTTTTTTGGCGTTTTGCTGGGAGGTCTCAGCGTGGCGTATGCCATTGTGCATATGCTACCGACGGATCTCCTGCTCAACATGGGTTCCGCGCACGGCCTCGCTATGGTCTTTTCCATGTTGCTGGCGGCGATTATCTGGAACCTCGGTACCTGGTATTTCGGGTTGCCGGCGTCCAGTTCCCACACGCTGATTGGCGCCATTATCGGCATCGGTTTAACTAATGCGATGATGACCGGCACGTCAGTGGTGGATGCGCTTAACATCCCGAAAGTTATCAATATTTTCGGTTCACTCATTATCTCCCCTATTGTCGGTCTGGTATTCGCCGGCGGTCTGATTTTCTTGCTGCGCCGCTACTGGAGCGGTACTAAGAAACGCGCCCGTATCCACCTGACGCCAGCCGAACGTGAAAAGAAAGACGGCAAGAAAAAGCCGCCGTTCTGGACGCGTATCGCGCTGATCCTCTCAGCTATCGGCGTGGCGTTTTCGCATGGCGCGAACGATGGTCAGAAAGGCATTGGCCTGGTCATGCTGGTGCTGATTGGCGTCGCGCCTGCGGGTTTCGTGGTCAATATGAATGCCTCCAGCTACGAAATCACCCGTACGCGCGATGCTATCAACAATGTCGAAACGTACTTTGAGCAGCGTCCTGACCTGCTGAAAGCCGTCACCGGCGTTGACCAACTGATTCCCTCTCCGGAACCGGGCGCGACTGAACCGACTGAATTCCACTGCCATCCGGCTAACACCATTAACGCGCTTAACCGTGCGAAAGGGATGCTGGCAAACGTGGAAAGCTACGACAAGTTAAGCGTTGAACAGCGTAGTCAGTTGCGTCGCATTATGCTGTGCATTTCCGACACGACCGACAAAGTCGTGAAATTGCCTGGCGTAAGCAGCGATGACCAGCGCCTGCTGAAAAAGCTGAAGACCGATATGTTAAGCACCATTGAGTATGCGCCGGTGTGGATCATTATGGCAGTGGCGTTGGCGCTGGGTATTGGTACGATGATCGGCTGGCGTCGCGTGGCGACCACTATCGGCGAGAAAATTGGTAAAAAAGGCATGACGTATGCGCAGGGAATGTCGGCGCAGATGACGGCGGCAGTCTCTATCGGTCTTGCCAGCTACACCGGTATGCCAGTTTCTACCACTCACGTCCTCTCCTCTTCAGTGGCGGGAACCATGGTCGTTGATGGCGGCGGGTTGCAGCGTAAAACCGTGACCAGCATTCTGATGGCCTGGGTATTTACGTTACCGGCGGCGATTATTCTTTCCGGCGTGCTGTACTGGCTTTCCCTGAAGATTATTTAAGCCAAATGGGCCGGATAGCGCTGTCGCTAATCCGGCCTGTCAGAATGAAGCAACACAGGCCTGACAGGCCGCTACAAGCGGCGTCATCCGGGATGGCTTATCTAACACAAGCGGGTCAGGAAACTGGCCCGCTTTTTTTATTCAGTGCCAAATCATGAGCGCAATCAAGCTCACCACCACCAAACCGCATAACGCGCTGGTCAGCAGAAACTGGCGGCGCACGCGTTCACAACGGCGAATAAATTCTTCATCATGATGATCGCGATAGCGCTGAGCGTAGATATACCATACCAGGCGCACCTGTTTGTTGGGCTGACCATGCGTGGTAAAGAAGCCGCCGCCATCGACATATTGATAGAGCAAAGGATCGCAACCACGAAGTACCACTAACAGTGCGCGTAGCGATGAGAAATAGCGCGCCATATTAACAATGCAAACGACACATAAAGCCCAGAATAGTGAGACGGTGCTTATCATATCTCCTCCCCGGCGACCCGCCCACGGAGTTCCTCTCCGGGACTACCGCTCCCCGATACCCTGCCAGACAATCAGTGAAAGAGTACTACGAAAGCCGTCCATATTAGCGCTCCGCATTCGAACGGCTCTTATACACATTGTAGGAGATCAGTTAATTTTTTTACCAGAAGGTTAATCACTATCAATGCAATTCCCTGAAAATTTTGTTTAACTAGCTGGCAAGCAAGGCAGATTGACGGATTATCCTGGTCGCTATAATGTAAGGATAGTTATGGTAAACGGCTGAGCTAGCCCCGCGCATAGAGTTCGCAGGACGCGGGTGACGCGGCGGCATAAGAAACGCCAGTAGCTCAATGGTCATCGACAACTTATGGAAGGAGTAACACTATGGCTTATAAACACATTCTTATCGCAGTTGATCTCTCCCCGGAAAGTAAAGTTCTGGTTGAAAAAGCGGTCTCTATGGCGCGCCCCTACAACGCGAAAATCTCCCTCATCCACGTTGACGTGAATTATTCAGACCTGTACACCGGTCTGATTGACGTCAATCTGGGCGATATGCAGAAACGTATCTCCGAAGAAACCCACCACGCGCTGACCGAGCTGTCTACCAACGCTGGCTACCCTATCACTGAAACCCTGAGCGGTAGCGGCGATTTGGGCCAGGTGCTGGTTGACGCCATCAAGAAATACGATATGGATCTGGTCGTTTGCGGTCATCACCAGGACTTCTGGAGCAAACTGATGTCTTCTGCGCGCCAGCTGATCAACACCGTTCACGTTGACATGCTGATTGTTCCGCTGCGCGACGAAGAAGAGTAATACTTGCCGTGCCGGCTGGCGGCTAAGACCGCATCTGGTCTATAGTCAATCAGGTTGGCCTGAACCATCAGGCAAATTCCGGCTCTCAACAACAACGCCCGCTTAGGTGGGCGTTTTGTTTATCCCCCCTTCTTCGCAGTACTCAGTACATCATTCCATCACACCAAACATAATTAGTGTGATCCACTAATTAGTTTGCGTATCATTTGTATAATAACCTATTGATCAGGCTAATAACCGCAGTCTATATCAGGGTAAGTCTTTTCGGCGCGTTTTGATATACGCGCTCATACGTTTCGGGATGGCATTAAAAGGCGAAGGAATATGAATACAACTGCACCTACGGGCTTGCTGCAGCAACCTCGTCCATTCTTCATGATCTTTTTTGTAGAATTATGGGAACGATTTGGCTATTACGGCGTCCAGGGCATCCTGGCGGTCTTTTTCGTTAAACAATTGGGTTTTTCTCAGGAACAGGCCTTTATTACCTTTGGCGCTTTTGCGGCGCTGGTTTATGGCCTGATCTCCATCGGCGGCTATGTTGGCGACCATCTGTTAGGGACTAAACGCACCCTGGTCCTGGGCGCGATTGTGCTGGCGATTGGCTATTTTATGACCGGCATGTCGCTATTAAATCCCGATCTGATTTTTATCGCACTGGGTACGATTGCCGTGGGCAACGGGTTATTTAAAGCCAATCCCGCCAGCCTGCTCTCTAAATGCTATCAGCCTAAAGATCCCCGGCTGGATGGCGCTTTCACCCTGTTTTATATGTCGATTAACATCGGTTCTTTGTTATCGCTATCGCTGGCGCCGGTGATTGCCGATAAATTTGGCTATGCGGTGACCTATAATCTGTGCGGCGCTGGTTTAATTGTTGCGCTTCTGGTGTACTTCGCCTGCCGTGGCATGGTGAAAAATATCGGTTCTGAACCGGATCATAAACCGCTACGTTTTCGCAATTTGCTGCTGGTACTGCTCGGCACCATCGTCATGATTTTCCTCTGCGCCTGGCTGATGCACAACGTTAAGATTGCCAATCTGGTGCTCATCATCCTTTCTATCGTCGTCACTATTTTCTTCTTTCGCGAAGCGTTTCGTCTGGATAAAACCGGCCGCAATAAAATGTTCGTGGCGTTTATTCTGATGATTGAAGCCGTGCTGTTTTACATTCTGTATGCGCAGATGCCTACCTCGCTGAACTTCTTTGCGATTAATAACGTGCATCATGAAATTCTTGGATTCGCCATTAACCCGGTGAGTTTTCAGGCGCTGAACCCATTCTGGGTGGTCGTCGCCAGTCCGGTACTGGCAGCGATTTACACCCGACTGGGTAGCAAAGGCAAAGATCTGACTATGCCGATGAAGTTTACGCTTGGCATGTTCCTCTGCGCGCTGGGTTTTCTGACCGCCGCCGCCGCCGGGATGTGGTTTGCCGATGCGCAAGGATTGACGTCGCCGTGGTTTATCGTGCTGGTGTATCTGTTCCAGAGTCTGGGCGAGCTGCTGATTAGCGCGCTGGGGCTGGCAATGGTCGCCGCTCTGGTGCCGCAGCATCTGATGGGCTTTATTCTGGGAATGTGGTTCCTGACCCAGGCCGCCGCCTTCCTGCTCGGCGGTTATGTGGCGACCTTCACTGCCGTACCGGAAAACATCACCGATCCGTTGCAGACGCTGCCAATTTATACCGGCGTCTTTAGCAAAATTGGTCTGGTAACGCTGGCGGTCACCGTGGTGATGGCCATTATGGTGCCGTGGTTAAACCGAATGATTAATACGCCAGATACCGAACAGTAATACTCAGTGCCGGATGCGGCTTACGCCTTATCCGGCCTACAAATAATTGAGAATCGTAGGCCCGATAAGCGCAACGCCATCGGGCAATCCGTTACTCCGTCAGAGGGGTTCCGGCATAAATATCAAACCGATGCCCTTTGGTAACGATGGCGTTGGGCGTCGCGACATCCGCCAGCGGCGGCGCATAATCGGGACGTTTGACCACCACGCGTTTGGTCGCCAACTGACGCGCCGGTTCCAGCAGTCCGTCGGCGTCGAGATCCGGCCCCACCAACGACTGAAATACCCGCATCTCTTTCTTTACCAGCGCGCTTTTCTGCCGGTGAGGAAACATCGGATCGAGGTAGACCACCTGCGGGCGCGGCGTGATATCGGTTAACGCCGTCAGGCTGGAAGCATGAATCAACTGCAAACGTTGCTGCAACCACGGACCGATGTCCGCATCGGCGTAGCCGCGCGTCAGACCGTCGTCGAGCAACGCGGCGACCACCGGATTACGCTCCAGCATCCGCACGCGGCAACCGACGGACGCCAGCACAAACGCATCGCGCCCCAGTCCGGCCGTGGCATCAACCACGTCCGGCAGATAATCGCCTTTGATACCAACGGCTTTCGCCACCGCTTCGCCGCGCCCGCCGCCGAACTTACGTCGATGGGCCATCGCGCCGCCGACAAAATCGACAAAAATACCGCCGAGCTTCGGTTCGTCGCGCTTGCGCAGCTCCAGATGTTGCGGCGTCAATACCAGCGCCATCGGGTTGTCTTCGTCATGCTCCAGTCCCCAGCGGGCAGCCAGAACAGATAAGGCGCCGTCTGTGGCGCCCGTTTCATCCATTAAGCAGATTTGCACGTAAAATCAGCCTTTAATCCCGTAATGCTCCAGCATCGCGTCCAGTTGTGGTTCACGGCCACGGAAGCGTTTAAAGAGTTCCATCGGCTCTTCAGAACCACCGCGAGTCAGGATGTTATCAAGGAACGACTGACCGGTCTCACGGTTGAAAATGCCTTCCTCCTCAAAGCGGGAATAAGCGTCCGCCGCCAGTACGTCGGCCCACAGATAGCTGTAGTAGCCTGCCGCATAGCCGCCAGCAAAGATATGGCTGAACGCGTGTGGGAAGCGGCCCCATGTCGGTGACGGCACCACGGCGACCTGTTTTTTAATTTCAAAGAGCGTCTCAAGAATTTTCGCTCCTTGCTGCGGATTAAATTCCGCATGCAGACGGAAATCAAACAGACCGAACTCCAGCTGACGCAGAATAAACAGCGCCGCCTGATAGTTTTTCGCCGCCAGCATTTTATCCAGCAGTTCCTTCGGCAACGGCTCGCCGGTTTCATAGTGGCCGGAGATAAACGCCAGCGCTTCCGGCTCCCAGCACCAGTTTTCCATAAACTGGCTTGGCAGTTCGACCGCGTCCCACGGCACCCCGCTGATACCGGAGACCCCGGCGGTCTCAATGCGGGTCAGCATATGATGCAGGCCATGACCAAACTCGTGGAACAGGGTGATCACTTCGTCATGGGTAAACAGAGCGGGTTTACCGTTCACCGGACGGTTGAAGTTACAGGTCAGATAAGCGACCGGCTTTTGCAATGTGCCGTCCGCCTTACGCATCTGGCCGACACAGTCGTCCATCCACGCCCCGCCGCGTTTGTGTTCGCGTGCGTACAGGTCAAGGTAGAAGCTGCCGCGCAGCTCGTTATTTTCGTCATACAGTTCAAAGAAACGCACTTCCGGGTGCCAGACATCAACGTCAGTACGCTCTTTGGCGGTGATGCCGTAAATACGTTTCACCACTTCAAACAGGCCATTCACGGCTTTGTTTTCCGGGAAGTACGGGCGTAGCTGCTCATCGCTGATGCTGTACAGGTGCTGTTTTTGCTTTTCACTGTAGTACGCGATATCCCACGGTTGCAGCTCCTCAACGCCAAATTCGGCTTTGGCGAAGGCGCGCAGCTGGGCCAGCTCTTTTTCCCCCTGCGGACGGGCGCGTTTCGCCAGATCGGTTAAGAAATCGAGCACCTGCTGCGGATTTTCCGCCATCTTGGTGGCCAGCGATTCATGGGCATAATTTTCGAAGCCCAGCAGTTGCGCCAGTTCATGGCGCAGCGCAAGAATTTCTTCCATCACCGGGCTATTATCCCACTTACCGGCGTTCGGCCCCTGGTCGGAGGCGCGAGTGGAATAGGCGCGATACATCTCTTCGCGCAACGCCTGGTTGTCGCAGTAGGTCATGACCGGCAGATAGCTCGGGATATCCAGGGTCAGCAGGTAACCTTCCTGCTCTTTGGCTTCCGCCTGGGCTTTAGCGGCGGCGAGCGCGCTTTCCGGCATTCCCGCCAGCTCGGCTTCGTCGGTGATGAGCTTCGTCCAGCCCATGGTGGCATCGAGCACATTATTGCTGTACTGGTTGCCCAGCTCAGACAGGCGAGTGGCGATTTCGCCGTAACGCTGCTGTTTCTCTTTCGGCAGACCGATGCCGGACAGTTCAAAATCACGCAGCGCGTTATCAACCGCTTTCTTCTGCGCGGTATTCAGCGTGGCGTAATGATCGCCGTCGCGCAGGTCGCGGTACGCGTTGTACAGTCCTTCATGTTGCCCAACCCAAGTGCTGTATTCCGACAGCAGCGGCAGCGTCTGTTCGTAGGCTTCACGCAGCTCCGGGCTATTTTTCACCGAGTTTAAGTGGCTAATTGGCGAGAAAATACGCCCCAGAACATCGTCGGCTTCCGCCAACGGCTGGCAGAGGTTTTCCCAGCTATACGGCGCGCCATGCGCCACAACGCCTTCTACCGCCGCCCGGCAATCGGCCAACGCTTTGGTGACCGCAGGCACCACATGCTCCGGTTTAATTGCAGAAAAAGGCGGCAGTGAAAAAGACGTTAGTAATGGATTGGTCATATGCGCAGTCCTGTAGAAGAAGGTGAGTGGAGCGCGCTTTTGGCGCTCTCGCGATGAGATCTAGAATGGGGGATAGTAAGGGGAATTTCAATGATGGACAGCGTACAGACGTGGGTATCGCTGCAATAAGCCGCCCCTTTAACATCATCCCGGCTTACGTTTTATAAGCCGGGTGACAACGTCAGCGCGTTTTTCTCGCCATCTCGTAAGCAGCGGACAGATCCAGACGCTGCCAGAACTGTTGATCCTCGGTCTCGCCCGACAACGGATATCCTGCCGGTAACGCCGTCTCTTCCATTAACGCCTGACGCTGCGCTGGCGACAGGTTCGGCAGCGCTGTCTGTAGCAGAACATCGGCGCCTTTTGGTATTTTCAACGACTGATGCTCGCCTTTCTGTTGCGGCAGGTTATAAGTCATGGTGAAGCGGTAGAAGGTATGCATAGCCGGAGCGCGGTACGGATCGTCTTTTCCGGCCGATGCCGCGCATTCGACAATCGTCGTACCGCACTCTTTCACCAGCGCCTCGCGCAGTTGAGCGCGAGCTTCGTTGAATAACGTACGATAATACGGATCGTTAAGATAATGCGCGACATTACGCTGCGCGACCATCCGCGCGCCCATCACATCCAGCGGATAGTGTACGCCAAGGACCAGGCGAGAATAGCCATAACGCGCGCCACGAATCACCAGCGCATCAAAGCGTTCCGGGATCATTTCCGCCATCAACAGCGCATCCGTATAACCGGTATTCGTGTGTCCGCTGGGAAAAGCACCGCCACCTGCGGTATAAGGATGACCATCTTTTACCACCACATCATCCGGCGTCAAATGGATAGTATTACCCGGCACCTGGTAAGGACGCGGGTAATGAAAATATTTTTTCGCCGCGCCGGTGCTGACTTCCGAGGCTTTAATCAACGCTGCCGCTTTGCCCAACTCACCTTTATCATAAGCGGCGAGAAATGCCCGCCCCAGCCGTGGCCCCATTGCGTCGCTCAGGAAATAGAGATACTCCACGCTTTCCGCATCCGCCAGCGCCTGGTGACGGGTATTAACATCGGCATCGTGATTAATCGCCGTCACCGTCGCCAGATTGTCTTTCAATACTGCTTCCGGCAATGTATTGAAGGCGGAAAGTAGGGTAATCCCCATCTGTTGATTCTCAGTAGTATGAAAATCATAACCGCTAGCCTGTAACCAGGCATTATCCGCCTGGATGGAATTCTGTCGCATCTGAGCCAGGGCGTCGCGAGTCAACGCGGCGGTATCGCCTTGTAATGCCTTACGCAACTGTGTCAGCCATTGAGCCTCAAGGTCATTAAAGGCGACGCTCGCCGAGTCGGGCGTCACGCTTTTCGCTATCGACTCCGCCTGGGACAGGGGAATATCTTTCGCCAGTGCCGGCATCGCCAGCGCCAGAGATGACGCCAGTACAGTAATGTGTAGTTTCATTATGGTTCCTTTCATTAAAAATAACGCCAGGTCAAAACTACTACCTTGCCCACAGGCGATGCTGGCCTGCGCAGTTGACGGTTTGATGATACGAACACGTCTTGCAATACTTTCACAACGCGCGAAACAACATGGCGGTACTGGGGTAATCTGCGCGGATCTGCGGTAAACTATCGGCTAACTTGTTTACTTCCCGGAATATCTGCATCCATGCTCAGTTATCGTCACAGCTTTCACGCTGGCAACCACGCCGACGTCCTTAAACATACCGTTCAGAGCCTGATCATCGAGTCGCTAAAAGAGAAAGAAAAACCGTTTCTCTATCTGGACACGCACGCGGGCGCGGGGCGTTATCAGTTGGGCAGCGAACATGCTGAACGTACCGGAGAGTATCTGGAAGGCATCGCCCGTATCTGGCAGCAGGACGATCTGCCCGCCGAACTGGAACCGTATATTAGCGTCGTAAAACATTTCAACCGCAGCGGGCAGTTACGCTACTATCCGGGCTCCCCGTTAATCGCCCGCCAGTTGCTGCGTGAGCAGGACAGTCTGCAACTCACGGAATTGCATCCCAGCGACTTCCCACTGTTGCGCGCGGAGTTTCAAAAAGACAACCGCGCCCGCGTGGAACGCGCTGACGGCTATCAGCAACTGAAAGCCAAATTGCCACCGGTTTCCCGCCGCGGTCTGATCCTCATTGACCCGCCTTATGAAATGAAAACCGACTACCAGGCGGTAGTCAGCGGCATCAGCGAGGGTTATAAACGTTTCGCCACTGGTACATACGCGCTATGGTATCCGGTGGTGCTCCGCCAGCAAATTAAGCGCATGATTCATGAGCTGGAGGCCACCGGCATCCGTAAAATCCTGCAAATTGAGCTGGCGATCCGCCCAGACAGCGATCAGCGCGGGATGACGGCGTCCGGTATGATCGTGGTTAACCCGCCGTGGAAACTGGAGCAGCAGATGAACAACGTGCTACCGTGGCTGCACAGCAGGTTGGCGCCAAACGGTCACGGACACACTTCGGTAAGCTGGATCGTGCCGGAGTAATCACAGCCATCGGTGGAACCTTTCACCTTCAGGTATACAATCGCGAATATTTTGGCGGGTAGCGCAGAATCTATCCGTCCGACAACGAACATAAAGGAGCGGTCATGACCAAACACTATGATTACATCGCTATCGGCGGCGGCAGCGGCGGTATCGCCTCGATTAACCGCGCCGCTATGTACGGCCAGAAATGCGCGCTCATCGAAGCCAAAGAGCTGGGCGGCACCTGTGTTAACGTGGGCTGCGTGCCGAAGAAAGTGATGTGGCATGCCGCGCAGATTCGTGAAGCGATTCATCTGTATGGCCCGGACTACGGTTTTGACGCCACGATTAATCAGTTCGACTGGAGCAAGCTGATTGCCAGCCGTACCGCGTATATTGACCGCATCCATACTTCATACGACAACGTGCTGGGCAAAAATAACGTGGATGTGATTAAAGGCTTTGCCCGCTTTGTCGATGCCAAAACCATTGAAGTGAACGGCGAAACCATCACCGCCGACCATATTTTGATTGCTACCGGCGGCCGTCCGAGCCATCCGAGCATTCCAGGCGTGGAATACGGCATTGATTCCGACGGTTTCTTTGCGCTGTCTGCCTTGCCGGAACGCGTCGCGGTGGTAGGCGCAGGTTATATCGCCGTTGAACTGGCTGGCGTTATCAACGCGCTGGGGGCGAAAACGCATCTGTTTGTCCGGAAACATGCGCCGCTGCGCAGTTTTGACCCAATGATTAGCGAAACGCTGGTTGAGGTGATGAACGCCGAAGGCCCGCAACTGCATACTCACGCCGTGCCGAAAGCGGTGGTGAAAAACGCCGACGGCAGTCTGACTCTGGAACTGGAAGATGGCCGCAGTGAAACCGTTGATTGCCTGATCTGGGCCATTGGTCGCGAACCGTCGACCGACAATATTAATCTGGCGGCAGCGGGCGTGAAAACCAATGAAAAAGGTTACATCATTGTCGATAAATTCCAGAATACCAACATTGAAGGCATTTACGCCGTTGGCGACAACACTGGCGCGGTAGAACTAACGCCAGTCGCCGTCGCCGCCGGTCGCCGTCTCTCCGAACGCCTGTTTAACAACAAGCCGGACGAGCATCTGGACTACAGCAACATCCCGACCGTGGTCTTTAGCCATCCGCCTATCGGCACCGTCGGGTTAAGCGAGCCGCAGGCGCGCGAGCAGTACGGCGACGAACAGGTGAAAGTCTATAAGTCATCGTTTACCGCTATGTATACCGCGGTAACGACGCACCGCCAGCCGTGCCGTATGAAGCTGGTCTGCGTCGGGCCGGAAGAAAAAATTGTGGGTATCCACGGTATCGGCTTCGGCATGGATGAAATGTTGCAGGGCTTCGCGGTAGCGCTGAAGATGGGCGCTACCAAGAAAGACTTCGATAATACCGTCGCCATTCACCCGACCGCATCGGAAGAGTTTGTGACCATGCGTTAATATCTTGTGCGCCCATCTTCGAGGGTGGGCGCACAAGCCTGCATGATTAATACGTACTGAAATAACTCTGGATCAGTTCCGGATTACGCGTCTGAGTTAGTGCCGTCATCAGCAACACCCTCGCCTTCGCGGGGTTGAGCGAGTCAGACACCAGTCCAGGCTGTCCTTTATCCAACGGTACTACGCCGTTTCCGGTGCGGGAAGCGCGCACCACGATAATCCCGGCTTTCTCCGCTTTTTTAATCCCCGCGTCGCTGCGTACCGAGACCGAACCTGCGCCGGTTCCGGCATAAATAATACCGTCCGCGTGATGGGCGATCGCCGCATCATACATATATTCCGGGTCGTCCTGATAGCCGTAAATAATCACCACATTGGGTAATTTCTTGATATTACGTACGTCAAAAACAGAGCGCAGGGTATGAATTTTTTCCACCCGCGTTTCGAACTGTGGCTGACCATTAACGATGACCCCCAGATAGCCCTCTTCCGGCGCTTTAAAGGTATCCAGAGTCGTGGCATTAGTTTTCGTCACAAAGCGCGCCGAACCAATACGATCGTTTAAAACCACCATCACGCCGCGTCCCTTCGCATTCGGGTCAGCAGCCACCGTGACCGCTTCCAGCAGGTTCATTGCGCCATCGGCGCTGATTGCCGACGCGGGCCGCATTGCAGCGGTAAACACCACCGGTTTGTCACTTTTCACGGTCAAATTAAGAAAGTAGGCGGTTTCATCGAGCGTGTCAGTGCCATGAGTAATAACCACACCGTCAACATCGTCCTGCGCCAATAACGCATTTACCTTCTGTGAAAGTTTCAGGATAATATCGCTGGTCATATTTTCGCTACCAATATTCGCCACCTGCTCGCCGTCAACGCGAGCGATATTATTCATTTCCGGCACGGCATTTATTAATGTTTGCACGCCAAGTTCACCGGATTTATATCCGGCGGTTTGCGTATTATTGGCTGCCGTCCCGGCGATAGTACCGCCTGTCGCGAGAATAACAATATGCGGTAGTGACGTTGTGCTAAATACACAGTGGCTGATGAGCAGCAACACGGTGGCCATGAAAACTCTAATTTTCATTTTCTTCCTCTGAATTAAAAATAATAAGTGACGTGTGCTATAAAAACATGAATAACAATCAGGCCAGAACCATTTTTCCTATTAACAGCCCGACAATGACCGAGACAATCACGTTAACTAATCCCGGACGCATAAAACTATGGTTAAGCACATATTTGCCGATACGCGTCGTACCGGTATCGTCAAACGCCAGCGCCGCCAGACACTGCCCCGCCACCGGAATAAAGAAATAGCCGTTAACGGCAGGCCAGGAGCCGATTAACGCATAAGCGGGCAACCCTAACGCCAGCCCCAGCGGCAACAGAATTAACGTCGTTGCCGCCTGACTACTGACCATAGCGGACACGAAAAACATCATAATGGCGATAAGCCAAGTATGCTGTTGCAATAGAGTTTGCACTTCTGCCTTAATCAACGCGATATGACCATTCACGAACGTCTCACTCATCCAGGCCAGGCCGAAGGCGCAGACAATCGCCAGCGCGCCCGCCCGAAATACCGTACCGCTGATAATCTGATCGACCTGCGGCCGGCATAACAACACAATCAGGCAGGCAAAAGAGAGCATCGTAATCTGGATAGCGGCGGACATCGAAAGCGGTTGTAGCCCTTTCGCTGTCTCCACCATGGGCCGAAGCGCCGGAATCAGTCCTAAGAGAACGATAACGATCGCGCTGGTCAGAAATAACGCCACCGACAATTTGGCGCGCGAAGTGACCACCGTATTTTTACTTTCTTTCTGCGCAGGTTTAATTAACCCTTCAGCAAGCCGACGTTGATATTCCGGATCGTCTTTTAACTCTTTTCCTTTATTAAAGGTCGCTATTGCCCCCATCGCTACACCGATTAACGTGGCGGGCACGCAAATCATCATAATGGTTGAAATAGAGACGCCCAACGGCGCCATTAAACCAATCATCGCCGCCATGGCGGCAGATATAGGACTGGCGGTGATCGCCTGTTGCGATGCAATAACAGAAATAGATAAAGGACGTTCCGGTCGAATACCTGAATCCCGTGCGACTTCAGAAATAACCGGCAGCAAGCTATAAACGACATGCCCCGTTCCTGACATAAACGTGAAGATATAACAGATAAACGGCGCTAATAACGTAATGTAACGAGGGTGGCGACGCAGAATTTTTTCCGCCAGTTTGACCAGTAAATCCAGCCCGCCGGAGGCCTGTAAAGATGCGGCCGCCAGGACAACAGAAAGAATTATCAGAATAACATCAATCGGTGGCGTAGAAGGCGTCAGGCCAAAAATAAAAACCATCACGCCGACGCCTAACCCGCCGACCATCCCTAAAAATACGCCGCCGATCCTGGCGCCTATCATCAGGGCCACAAGGATAAAACATAATTCCGTCCAAAACATACTTCCTCCTGGGTTATCTGGAGTGAGTGTCGCTTTACATTGAGGGACGTAACCTATTGTGCAAACGGTTTACCAAAACCAAATGCGCCGTAATGAGATAACACCTGCGCCGCCGATTTCCCGCCCTGCCGCATGGCGCGTAACACGCTTTCTTTATCGGGTTCCGCCATACCCGATTGCAAAATGGAAAGCAAAAAACCGGTTAAGAAGGCGTCGCCTGCGCCCAGCGTATCGACAGGTTCGATATAAACAGGTTGCCACTCCAGATAATCCCTGCCGGAAAAATAATAAACTTTTTCATGCCCGCAGGTGGCAATAAGATGCCGACAGCCATAACGATAAAGTTTATTGAGTTTTATTTTGATTTCATCTGGCGATAACCCACTACAGGAGACAAATCCATAATCTACCCACGGGCATACCTTTTCAAAATAGTCGTCTGTACCGCGCCCGGAAAAATCAAAAGAGAGTAAGACGGTTTGTTGTTTAATTTTCTCCAGCTCCGATTCCAGATGGCCGTTAATACTGGAATGGACTAAGGTAAATTGTGATATATAACGAAGATCGTCGTCAGACAAGCTAAAAGGATGTTCCCGCAATACGCCGTTTTTGTTGCTGGCGACAAATTGCCGATCGCCATGCGTGAGACGGATACAGGCATACCCATTTTCGCCGGTATAATGGCGGCTGTGAGAGATGTCTATCTGTAGCTGGTGTAATACATCCTGTACGTGCTGCGCGGCGTCGTCATTGCCAAACGCCCCCATAAACGCGCTGGGGATGTCTGCTAATTTCGCATAGACAGCAAAATTTAATGCATTACCGCCGGGGTACATGATGCCGGAATGCAGGTATTTATCGACAACGTTGTCGCCAATACCCAATACGCTGATGCTCATCATTATTCCTTGTTTGTCTTTACAATAAAAAGCGTCCCTGCTTTTTTATCCATCCTGATGTAATTAATATTCCACTTTCCACATATAGCGGCGCGTCGTTAACGGATGCTGACGCGCCTCAGCTAACGCCCGATTGTAAACGGGATAAACGTTATTAAAGAGAGAGTGGTTAAAGTAATCAATAACCGTGGTTTTAATGGTCGATAGCCCCAGTTCTTTCGCATCGACAACTTCAATCCGGCGACCATATTTTTTCAGGAAGTTTAACGCGCGTTCATCCACCGCCCGCGTATTGCCCTCGGAAAACTGGAAGAAGAAAGGCGTATTCGCATCGGTAATTTCAAAGGGCCCGTGGAAAAACTCACCGCTATGAATACAGGCGGAATGTATCCATTGCATTTCCATAAAGATACAGATGCTCTGCAGGTAGGCTGCGCCATAGCCCGCGCCGCTGGCGACGGTGTAAATGACTTTATCGTCTTTATATTCCTGCGCGAACGCCTGCGCACGCTCCGCTACCTGCTCGCAAGCGCGCCAGACGATACGGTTGATTTTGCTGACGCCATCCTGAAAATCGTCGTAGTGCGCATACCCTTCCGTCTGCTGGAGCAGTTCGACCGCACTCAGCAGGCCTTTCATCGTTTTCTCTCCGGCAATATCTTTACCGTCGCCAAACGTGTACGTTTCCACATAGTCGCAATGCGCCACCAACGGTGAATCCATTATCCAGGTTAAACCAATGACCGGCGCGCCGTGCTGACGGGCGATTTCAGCCGCTTTAATTGTCTCTGGCGTATTACCTTTGTGGGAGGCGACAACCACAACGGCATTTTCTCCCAGCGCTACCGGCGGGTTGTTAATAAATTCTCCGCTGTTATACAGACCGACAGTCAACGCTTTCGCTTCTTTTTCTAAAAATGCTTTCGCCGGATAGAACGCCGCATAAGAACCGCCGCACGCCACGTAATAGACGTGTTTAACGCCTCCTTTCTCTGCCTGGCTGGTCACAATATTGCTAACTGTCTCTTTCATACCCATCATGCTTTCCTCTGGTTCCATCAATGATACAGGCGAGGATTCGCCATAAATGACTCATAATGTATTATTATTTTTATATGACATTTAAAGACATTTGATCAAGATGGAAACCAAAAAAAATCGGGATCCGCGATCTGGATCCCGATTCAGCCTGCTCTTCGTTAGCGTAATGCTGACATCATACGGTAAACCGTATTTTATCGCCGACAATCAACTGTTGCGAAACGCAGGAGAGTTCTCCTTTGTTATCAATCATTTCACTTTTTATCAGGATCAGCGGATAACCCTCGTTGACGCCAAGATAATGGGCGACTTCAAAGCTGGCATAAACCAGTTCGATCATCTTACGGGAGTGGGTAAACCATAAATGGTATTTCTCGCGTAAGCATTCATACAAAGAGTGATTATTAAGATCTTCGTCCAGCAAAAACGCAAAACGTGGGGGAAGATGTACGGTTTCCAGCGATACCGCCACATCGTCGGCATAGCGGATACGTTCAATGACGACCGCTTTTTCGCCATCGTTCATATTCAGTAACGCTTTTGTCTCATCGTCTACCGATTCAAAAACGGATTTGATGGTGCGTGACCCCGGGCGACGTCCCTGGGACTGGCATAACTCGCTGAAACTCATGATGCCGGTCATGCTGCGCTGAAATTTCTCACCAGAGACAAAGGTGCCTTTGCCGGAGACACGGGTCAGCAAATTTTCACGCGTCAGCGCATCCAGCGCCTTACGGACCGTGACCCTGCTCACCTGCCAGCGCGCGCTCAGTTCATTTTCCGTCGGGATCTGCTGGCCTGGTTTATACTCTCCACGCGCAATGGCCTCTTTTAAGGCGGCTTCAAGCTGCTTATAAAGCGGTTTGGCGCTTTTACTGTCGGGTTGCTCGATCATTTGTATCCATTTGTATTATCATGGTGCCATAGCTTGTATTATAACTATTTACGTTACCTTTGCTTGTGAATCCACGCCATGCGGCGACGTAGTGATACCGCTATGAAACGAATGTTCTGATTTTAGGTCTGGGGAGGGCGTCATGAAAATAGGATTTTCGCAATACTATTCAGTAACTTATGAAGTGTTTTTCTTGAGAGGTAGATTGTAAAATGTGATCTACCGCACACTTTGCCACTCAGGTATCGAAGCGAATGTCTACGCTTAATAGACAGCCGGGCAACACCCGTATCTTTTACGACGCAAGCCGGAGGTCCTTGTCATTATGCTCAACCAGAAATTAAACCCCACGCCTTCTGAAGATCTGACTATTGATGTCGATCTGCTTTATGAAACAGACCCGTGCGAGTTAAAGCTGGATGAAATGATCGAGGCGGAACCGGAGCCGGAGATGATCGAGGGGCTTCCCGCCTCTGACGCCCTGACCCCTGCCGATCGGTATCTCGAACTGTTCGAGCATGTACAGTCAACAAAACTGTTTCCAGACAGTAAAACGTTCCCGGACTGCGCGCCGAAGATGGACCCGCTTGATATCCTGATCCGCTACCGTAAGGTCAGACGCCACCGTGATTTTGACTTACGCCGCTTCGTCGAGAACCATTTCTGGCTACCGGAAACCTTATCCAGCGAGTATGTCTCTAACCCCGAAAACTCGCTCAAAGAACATATTGACCAGCTTTGGCCGATACTGACGCGCGAACCGCAGGATCATATTCCGTGGTCTTCGCTGCTGGCGCTGCCGCAATCCTATATCGTGCCGGGAGGCCGTTTTAGCGAAACCTATTATTGGGACTCTTATTTTACCATGCTGGGTCTGGCGGAAAGCGGGCGCGAAGACTTACTTAAATGTATGGCGGATAATTTCGCCTGGATGATTGAAAACTATGGCCATATTCCCAATGGTAACCGGACCTATTATCTGAGCCGCTCGCAGCCGCCGGTTTTCGCCCTGATGGTTGAACTGTTCGAAGAAGATGGCGTGCGCGGCGCGCGGCGTTATCTCGACCATCTCAAAATGGAATACGCCTTCTGGATGGACGGCGCCGAATCGCTGGCGCTCAACCAGGCTTATCGCCACGTTGTGCGGATGCCGGACGGTTCCCTGCTGAACCGCTACTGGGACGATCGCGACACGCCGCGCGACGAGTCCTGGCTGGAAGATGTCGAAACCGCAAAACACTCCGGTCGTCCACCCAATGAAGTCTACCGGGATTTGCGCGCCGGGGCGGCGTCCGGCTGGGACTATTCTTCACGCTGGCTACGCGATGCGGGCCGGCTTGCCAGCATACGTACGACCCAGTTTATCCCTATCGATTTGAACGCTTTTCTGTATAAACTGGAGAGCGCTATCGCCAATATTTCAGCACTGAAAGGCGAACGTGACACCGAGGCGCTATTTCGCCAGAAAGCCAGCGACCGACGCGCCGCCGTGAACCATTATCTGTGGGATGATGAAAACGGCTGTTATCGGGACTATGACTGGCGACGCGAAGAAATGGCGCTCTTTTCCGCCGCCAGTATCGTGCCGCTGTATGTCGGTATGGCGAACCACGAGCAGGCCGACCGTCTGGCAAATGTGGTGCGCAGCCGTCTGTTAACGCCCGGCGGGATTATGGCGACCGAATACGAAACCGGCGAACAGTGGGATAAACCGAACGGCTGGGCACCGCTGCAATGGATGGCGATTCAGGGCTTCAAACTGTATGGCGACGATATGCTGGGCGATGAAATCGCCCATAACTGGTTAAAAACAGTGAACCATTTTTATCAGGAGCACCATAAACTGATCGAGAAATACCATATTTCCGGCGGTACGCCCCGCGAAGGCGGCGGCGGCGAGTATCCGCTACAGGACGGGTTCGGCTGGACCAATGGCGTGGTGCGCCGCCTGATTGGCCTTTACGGAGAGCCTTAACCTGCTCCGGCCTCAGTGAATCGCATCATAAATGGCTGACTGAATTTTCAGCCATTTTTTATTGTCTGCGCTGGGCCGGGCCTGAGCGCGCAGTCGGGCCTGCTCCGTATCGTGCTGCTGGCGCGTCACAACAGCCGGAACAGTGCAAAACGTTTGCAAATAGGTTTTATGCATCGCGGTCAGCGGCGCGCCGCTCGACATGTCATGACTTAACGTTGTGATAAATCGTCGACAAGGTTTGACCTCATCCATCAGCGCGGGATAACGCAACAACAGTTGCAGCACTTCGGTATGTCCTGCCGCAAACGCCTGCTCCGTCCACGCGAGCTGCCAGTTCATTCCGCCCTGGAGGAACAGCGCCGTCACCCGCGTATCATTGCGCTCTATCGCCGCCCGCATGGTAAACGCATCCCAGGTAATCCCCATATGATTGAGCGTTTCCCGCGCGGAAGGCGCCTCGCGCGGCGGTTCATCCTGCGCCATTGCGGGAGCTTGCCCGTTATCGGAGCCTGGCGACGACGAACTAAATAGCCAGAACGCGCCCGCCAGTATCGCCAGCGTCATGACGCCAACCCCGCCCCACAAAGCGCCGGAAATAAGTTGCTCACGCTCTTCAGGCGTACGCGGAGGCCGCTTACGCGGTGGTTCTATGCTCTCGCTAATCTCATGCTTATCTCCCCCGGCCTGCCGATCTTTAAGCCGCGCGGTTTCCCAGAACTGGCGCAATTCACGTTCATCCGCCAGCAGAAACGAAGCGGGATTCACGCGAGTACGTTTTTCGGCATAGGCGCGCTGGATGGGCCGAACGATTTGCTGATACTGAACGTTTAGCAGCATAAGCTGCGCTGAGGTGAGCGGCTGCCTGGCGATAACCTCGTTTCGCGCGAGGCGGCAATCATCCAGAAACATACGCAGGGTGGTGCGCGACTCGGCGAACAGCGTTAACGCTGAGGCGTCATTAAAAATTCTGACGTAATGACGGGCAAACAATTTTTTATCGACCACCATAAGCGCTAGTTCGCTGAACAACATGCCTTCCAGCGCATGTTGATCTTCTCCCTGTTTTAACCACTGGCGCAAACGGTCCGGGCCAAAATTTTGCTTGAGGTAGTGATTCAGCGACGCCCGATCCGGCCATGCGCGCGCAATAAGCGCTTTTAACGTCAGTTCTATCGCCCGAAGCTGGCGCTGCGCCTCAAGATGCGCCTCCTGGTCGGGGTCTTCCAGCTCAGTTTGATACGTCAGTAGCGGCTGCTGCTGACGTAGATGTTCCAGCGAGGTGACAAAACGCAACGCGGCAAGGAGTTGATTTTCGCTCACCTCTTGCCCGCTGTCATACTGGGGAACATGCTGCTGAAGGTGACGTAGTTGCAGCATAAACTGGCTCAACTGCGCGTCATTTATCCGCAATTTTTTCGCCACCGCGCCCCAACCGCCCAGGTTAAGACGCGCCTGCTCAAGTTGTTCCATGAACCACCGGGGCTCTTTTCCCTCTGTGGTATGAATACCCAGCAACAGCAGGATTTCTATTGATGCCTGGCGGATAATCCCCAGGCTATGTTCAAAAGGCGCGCGTGTCGCCTGCGAAGCGCTATTCGTCATTATCTTCCCTAAAAAGACGATCCCGCGACGAGATCTTCGTTTTCTTTTAATTATGTTTTTTCATAGATATAACAGATTTAGCCACATTTCAGTGACTTAATCTTAATGATTGCAAATTTATAAGAAGATCGGTTACTAACCAAAAACATCAGTTTTTCATTCTGTCAACGCGGCGTGACGCTGAACGGCATAGACCTTTTCCCTGCCTGCGTTTGGCCGTCTGACCGCTAGCCACGCGTGCAGCACACTTTATAATCGCGCTTTTTATGAGAAAGATGCCATGCCGCACATTTCATCTCGCTTTAGCTCCGCCTGCATCGCGTTTATTAAACAGTGGCAGGGTCTGTCGCTGGAAAAGTATCGCGATCGGCAGGGTAACTGGGTGATTGGTTACGGGCATATGTTGACGCCGGATGAGACGCTGACGTTCATTACGCCCGACCAGGCGGAGGCATTCTTGCTGGATGACCTCAATAGCTGCGATATGCTGCTACAGAATTGTTTGCCGGAACTTAACGATCGGTTTCAACGCGAAACGCTTATTGCGCTGATGTTCAGCATCGGACATCAGCGTTTTTTATCATTAATCAATACGGGTGATATTTCACAGCCAGAAATAAGCGGACTGCGAATTTAACGTCGTTAATTCGATTCATTTAACATCATGGCGGCCTGGGTACGATTTTTTACATCCAACCGCCGGTAAAGCGACTCCAGATGCGCTTTAACCGTCCCGGTACTAATATTTAACGCCCGCCCAATTTGTTTATTTGATTCTCCTGCGGCAAGCATCTGTAAAATTTCCCGCTGGCGGTCGCTTAACGCTTTTATATCACGGGACTCCAGCTCCGTTGAATTTAACCAATCCCCCGGTAAAAACATCATCCCGCGAGCGACAGCATTGAGCGCAAGGACAAAGGTTTCGGCATCAGAATCGCGTGGCACCACGGCCTGAACGTTAAATTGCATGACTTCATGCAGCCACTTTTGACTGCCATCCATCGCCGTGATAATAATCTTCACCTCCGGAAATTGCTGCGCGATTCTTTGTAACACCTCGCGGCAAAATTCAGCATCCAGGCCGCTATCCAGCATGACCAGCGCATCCGGCGCGCTTTCTATTTTTTGCCAGAGTTCTTCTGCCTGACCGACACTCTGGATACTTATTCCTGGAATGTGCTGCTGCAAACTGATTTTCATTCCATGAATAAATATTGACTGCCTGTCAAACATGATTACCTGCATTACTTTTCTCCACCTGGGTAAGATAATAGTCTCAAGATGAGGAAGGGTATTACCCGTAGGGTAAAATAAGAAGTCGCCATTTGGTATAGGCCATTTTACCGATAGTCATTGGTTGAGGAAGGGAAAGGTTATGAATATTTACAGCTTCAACATCGGGATTACAGAATTCGCTAAAATTAGCGTTTTAAAGTAAGGAATATCTTATTAGTACAAACAGACAAGGCTAATTTGAATATTAATTCAATGAAGAGTACGCCTGGCGCGTCACAAAGGAAATATCTGCTTTTCGCCTGATGTGTTACAAAAAATAAAGTAGCACATTTTGTTAAAAAATAGCCAATCTGCCTGAAAACCGCGACGATGGGTCAATGACAATACCGTGTATGTACATGCATTTCTCTCTCCCACTACACCCGCGGCTATCAGCGTGTTTTACCGCTCTCGTCCCGTTTATCGGCTTTTTGGCGCTAAAAAGCCTGGCCGGAAGGCGATAAATCCGCCGCGCAACGTGATCAGACGTATTCGTCACGCGAGCAATGATTGCGAAAGGGCTTATTAGATGCTAGAAAATCAATAAAACCAGCCGCTTCAGCGTCACTGTTTCAATAAAAACAATAATAGAGCCTGATGATGGATAAAATATATGCAATGAAATTGTTTGTACGCGTGGCGGAACGGGAAAGTTTTTCCCGTGCAGCAGAGGATATCGGCCTTCCCAAAGGCAGCGTCTCACGGCAAATACAAGCGTTAGAACATCAACTGGGCATCCGCCTGCTCCACCGCACCACCCGGCGGGTACAGCTTACTCAGGACGGAATGGTTTACTACGAACGGGCAAAAGATCTGTTGAGTAACCTTGATGAACTGGAAGGTCTTTTCCAGCCTGATCCCGCCAGTATCAGTGGCAAAATACGGGTAGATATACCGCCATGTCTCGCAAACAGCCTCATCATGCCGCGCCTGCCCACTTTTTTGCATCAGTATCCCGGCATTGCGCTGGAATTTTGTAGTAGCGATCGACAGGTCGATTTACTACGGGAAGATTTCGACTGCGTGGTGC
Source organism: Salmonella sp. JXY0409-18 (assembly GCF_020268625.1). Classification (NCBI taxonomy): domain Bacteria; kingdom Pseudomonadati; phylum Pseudomonadota; class Gammaproteobacteria; order Enterobacterales; family Enterobacteriaceae; genus Salmonella; species Salmonella sp. JXY0409-18. The sequence goes on along the minus strand of NZ_CP084216.1, from coordinate 260,414 downwards.
GCACAGAGCCGCTACATGCGCCAGGGATACTGACGCGCCCGCTTGGCAAACTGAGGATGGTGAACTGCGCCAGCCCACAATACCTGGCGCGCTTTGGGTATCCAGAAAACCTTGACGACCTCGCCTCACATGCGGTGGTGCATTATTCATTAACACCGGGAGTCTCTTCACCGGGTTTTGCCTTTGAAACTCCCCACGGTATGCAGTGGGTAAAAACCGGCGGAATGCTAACGGTAAACAGTACGGAGACCTGGCATACGGCCTGTCTGGCAGGATTAGGGATCATTCAGACGCCGCGCATTGCTGTACGGGAGGCGTTACGCGCCGGAACGCTCATTGAAATTTTACCGCAATATCGCGCCGCTCCACTGCCGGTGACGCTGCATTATCCCCATCGCCGTAATCTTTCCCGCCGGGTACACCTGTTTATGGTATGGCTGACTGAAACCATTAAAGAGGCCGCAGAGTAGCCGCATTTTCAGCATCCACCGGGGAGAAGCTATACTGACATATTCTATTAATGATGAAGGACTACCGACCTGATGACGCAGGAAAATGACGTAAAACGCCCTATTCAGGAACTGGAGCACGACCCGATACAAAAAATAGAAACGCAGCCGCATGACGCCCCGGAAAAAAACGAAAAGGCAAATCAGGCGTTGCATTCCGTCACCTCCCTGGTGCAAAAAATTCAGCGTCAACCAATGGTGGCCCACCTCATTCGCGCGACCGAACGTTTTAACGATCGACTGGGTAATCAGTTTGGCGCGGCTATCACCTACTTTTCGTTTCTGTCGATGATCCCGATAATGATGGTGTCCTTTGCCGCGGCAGGTTTTATCCTCGCCTCGCACCCTAATCTACTGGAAGATATTTTCAGCAAGATATTGATGAATGTGAGCGATCCTACGCTGGCGTCCACGCTTAAAAATACGATTAATACGGCGGTTCAACAGCGTACCACGGTAGGGCTGGTCGGACTGGGTATCGCGCTCTATTCCGGCGTTAACTGGATGGGCAACCTGCGGGAAGCGATTCGCGCCCAGTCACGGGACGTCTGGGAGCGCAAGCCGCAGGATCAGGAGAAAATCTGGCTCAAATATCTACGCGATTTTATCTCGCTGATTGGATTATTAATCGCTTTAATCATTACGCTGTCCATTACTTCCATCGCCGGTTCCGCCCAGCAGATGATCATCTCCGCCTTGTATCTCGACAGCATCGAATGGTTAAAACCGGCCTGGCATTTGATCGGTCTGGCCATCTCTATTTTTGCCAACTATCTGCTTTTCTTCTGGATTTTCTGGCGACTGCCTCGCCATCGTCCCCGTAAAAAAGCGTTGATTCGCGGGACATTTATTGCCGCTATCGGTTTTGAGGTGATTAAAATCATTATGACCTATACGCTGCCGTCACTGGTGAAATCGCCTTCCGGCGCAGCGTTTGGCTCCGTACTCGGTCTGATGGCCTTCTTCTACTTTTTTGCCCGTCTGACGTTATTCTGCGCGGCCTGGATAGCCACCGCCGAATACAAGGACGACCCGCAAATGCCGGGTAAAACGCAACGCTAGTCTGCGGCTTGCTGCCGAATGGCACGCACGGCGTCGTCATTCGGCCTACTGCTGTGTGTACCCAGGCCGGGCAAGCAAAGCGTACCCGGCGGTACAATCAGGCACGTCCTTCCGCCTCATCTCATTGTTTCAGCATATAAATCCAGTAATTAACTTTTATTTAACCAGAAACCAGTTTTATCCACCAATTCTAAAATTATGTGAAGCATTTCATAGACGCAAAATGGCTGGCTTAAACATTATCCCCTTTTTGCGCTTTTTTTGACCATTTTTGGCTTTTGTTACACATTGAAATATAACTTTTGCTGTGCGTAATATGGCTATTCGTTCGCTAAAAATAAGAAAATAGTATGCAAGCAACCGCCACAACACTCGACCATGAGCAGGAACATGTTCCGGTAAACTCACGCAATAAAGTCGTTATTGCCTCGCTTATCGGCACCGCAATTGAGTTCTTCGACTTCTATATTTACGCCACCGCTGCGGTGATCGTGTTCCCCCTTATCTTCTTCCCCCAGGGCGATCCCACTGCGGCAACGCTACAATCGCTCGCCACCTTCGCTATCGCGTTTGTGGCGCGTCCGATCGGCTCTGCGCTATTCGGCCACTTCGGCGACCGGGTAGGCCGCAAAGTCACGCTGGTGGCTTCGCTGCTGACGATGGGGATCTCCACGGTCATTATCGGTCTGTTACCGGGCTACGCGACGATAGGTATTTTCGCGCCGTTGCTGCTGGCGCTGGCGCGTTTCGGTCAGGGACTGGGGCTGGGCGGCGAATGGGGCGGCGCAGCGTTATTAGCGACGGAGAATGCGCCGCCGCGCAAACGCGCGCTGTATGGCTCCTTCCCACAGTTGGGCGCGCCGATCGGCTTCTTTTTTGCCAATGGCACCTTCCTGTTGCTCTCCTGGCTGCTGACCGACGAGCAGTTTATGAGCTGGGGCTGGCGCGTGCCGTTTATCTTCTCGGCGGTGCTGGTGATTATTGGCCTGTATGTGCGCGTGTCGCTGCATGAAACGCCGGTGTTTGCGAAAGTCGCCGCAGCGAAAAAACAGGTAAAAATACCGCTGGGCACGTTGCTGACGAAGCATGTCCGCGTAACCATTCTCGGCACGTTTATCATGCTGGCGACCTACACGCTGTTCTATATCATGACCGTCTATTCCATGACTTACAGCACTGCCGCCGCGCCGGTAGGGCTTGGCTTGCCGCGCAATGAAATACTGTGGATGCTGATGATGGCGGTGATTGGTTTCGGCGTGATGGTGCCCGTCGCCGGCCTGCTGGCGGACGCATTTGGCCGTCGGAAAAGCATGGTCATCATTACCACGCTCATCATTCTCTTCGCGTTGTTCGCCTTTACCCCGCTGCTGGGTTCAGGCAATCCAGCGCTGGTATTCGTATTCCTGTTGTTAGGCCTGAGCCTGATGGGACTGACCTTCGGCCCAATGGGAGCGCTGCTGCCGGAGCTATTTCCGACGGAAGTGCGCTATACCGGCGCATCGTTTTCCTACAATGTGTCATCAATTCTGGGCGCTTCCGTCGCGCCATATATTGCCGCATGGCTGCAAAGCCACTACGGGCTGGCGGCGGTAGGGGTTTACCTGGCGTCAATGGCGGCGCTGACGCTGATTGCACTGCTGTTAACCCATGAGACGCGTCATCAGGCGTTGTAATAGGACGCCGGATGGCATCATCCGGCGCTACGTTTCACGTTACTGCTTCATCTGCGTTAAAATCGTCCGGCACTGATTGGCTTCGCCTTCAGAGGGCGAAATGAGCGCCAATAGCGCGGCGGCGGGCGTTACCAACGTCGCCAGCGCTGCCGCAACCGCGCCGCGCGCAATCAGCGGGCCGGGCTTGACGCCCGCCTGCGGATTTTTAAATGTCCCACGCACGTACAGCGGCGATCGCAGCGTAATAATACGAATCCCCTTACTTTCCGGATCAATGGTTAAATCGAGCTGTTCAGAGGCGAAGCTCGCCGTACCGGTCACGTTAATCAACGCATTTTCTGTATCAAAAGCAAAAATTTGCGGTCGCGCCACGCCGTTCGCAATATTGAGATTCGCCGCCGCGCAGTTAACCCGCACTTCGTCATCGCCAAAAATCTGCCCGACAATATAGTTGCCGACGTTCAGCCCCACGATTTCCATCAGGTTGCGGCTAATCAATCCATCATTCATCAATAATTTCAGATTGCCGTTACTGTTGCCAAGCAGCGCGGCGACCGAGTTGCCCGTCCCGCGAATATCCGCATCGCCGTTCAGCTCGCCCAGCGTTTTCTGCATCAGCTCCACATCCGGCATCAGTTCTTTAAGCTTCAGCCGACGCGCCTGTATATCCGCCCGCCCCTGCATTGGCTTTTTATCCCCTTCCAGATGGATGTTGGAGACAATACTGCCGCCTGCCAGACCAAACTTCAGCGGCTGTAGACGTAAGTCGGCGTTTTTCAGGATGATATGGGTCGAAAGATCGCTAATCGGTAGACTGCCGCCATGCTCAATACGTCGGCCTTTAAACCGGACATCGGCGTCCATAACGTCCCATTTGTCGGTTTCAAAGCGATCGTAAGGCAACACTTTATCCGCCGGCTGAACATTCTTCTCGCCTTTGCGCTGTTCAGACCGTTTCGACTGCTCAGCGTCTTTCCCGGAATCCACGCCAATCAGCGGCCCAAGATCGGCCAGTCGTAACTGGCGCGATTCGACATCGCCTTCCAGTTTAGGGCGCGGTTTACCGGTGGTATAAGTGAGGGAGCCGTGGATATCACTGTCGCCAATGCGCCCGTTAAAACCGCGATAATCAAATACCGATGACTTTTCGGCGTCAATTTTCGCCACCAATCGCCCATCGGTCTCAAACGGCGGCGTATCCGGCAGCAGCACGCCGGTTAAATCATATAAATCGCCCAGTGAATCGCCAGAGAATTTAAGCCGCAGATCGACGCCGCCCATTTTCATCGGCTCGTTCACCACGCCGCTAAAAGCCACCCGCGTGTTGCCAGAGCGGAAATCGGCCTGCACAGGAAAAGGCGTACTTTCGCTGCGTAGCGCCAGCATACCGCCTATTTTGCCCGTACCGGTCAACGGTTCCCCGTTATAACGCCCCTGCGCCTTCAGGCCGAAGACATAGTCGCCCACGCTGGATTTGTCTTCTTTTCCTTTCGTTCCCGTCACTTCGCTGAACGGCAACGGTTTGCCTAACGGATCGATCAGAATAGTGATATCCGCTTTGCTGACCTTATCATCGATCGCGATTCGCCCCTGGTCGAAGAGAATATTATCCAGCCGGAAGGACCAGGCGGAAGGTTTAGCATTGGGGTCCGTATTCTTGTCTTGCGCGAGGTTAAAGGTCCAGTTATTGGTTTTCTCAGACAGGCGAATAAGACGCGCGTCGGGTTTCACCAGTTTGATCCACGGCAGCCAGACGGTTTTGGTCAGGAGCGCCAGTGGGGCAAGCGTCGCCTCAACGCGTGGCAGATGTACCATCGTGACTTCCGGAATATCCGGCGGATTGCCGACAATGACGTCTTCCGCGTGAACATGCGGCCACGGTACCCAGCTTCGCCAGCCGGTCTCCTGTTTTTGGCGCTCCCACACCACGCCTAAATCGCCGCGAATAGCGAAAGGCCGGTTCAATTCGGTAGAGACTTTCTGGTTGATGGTCGGTTTGAGGCGGTTCCAGTCAAATGTTGCGATCAACAAAATCACTATGGCGATCAACAACAAGAAAGTCCCTGTGATGGCGGCGGTTATTTTGCCTGCTTTAGTCATGTGTTATTTCCTCACTTCTTCCCTTGCCTGTCCTAAAGATAGTTCAGCCAGACGAAAAAGGAGGATGACCGCGCCTCGTAATACCACGTATTACGGGAACAGTCTGGCATTACAGGGTCAGAATCACCTCTTCGAGCGATATCAGCGGCACGGGTCGAGAAAGAAAATAGCCCTGGGCGGCAAAGGCGGGCGAACGCTGCACATCACGCCACTCTTCCAGCGTCTCCACGCCCTCGACAATAACGCCGCGGCAGTAGCGGTTCATCAGTTGCAGCAGCAGAGTGAACAGGTTGCGTCCCTCCGGGGACTGACGCAGCATGACGAACAGCTCGCGCGCCACTTTAATGTAGTCATAACGCACTTCGCTCAGCGCTGAAAAATTGGCCATACCGGTACCAAAATCATCCAGCCACAGCGGGCCGAACTCACACATCGAGGCGAAAGAGGAGTCTTTCGGCAAACGAATATGTTCCACCAGTTCGAAACGCAGCCAGGGTAAGCGCTCCATCGCTGCCAGAATGTCCGGCTGTCGTCGCATGGCAATCAGCGTAGGGCCGTCGACATTGACCGATGCCAATAAGTGATGACGAGTGAAAAAATCCGCTTTTTGTTCAAGCTGATGAAGTTGTTCTTTCACTACGTCAATGCGGTGTCGAACCGCTAACTCCGCGAAATAACGATCCGGGGCAATACGTCTGGAAGGGTTATCAGGATGGGTGACGACAGTGAGAAGTTCAACCGCCATCAAACGGCCATCCGTCTGGTATATCGGCTGGTAAGTATAGGCACGCTCGCATTGCAGCCAATAGCGCCGTTCCTGCAAATTTTCTATACCTGCATCAGGAACGCGTAGCTGCTGGATAACCTGCTTTATCATCTCAGTTGTCCTGTTAATGGGAGTGTGACTGTCCGGACTCGTCAAAGGTTATCGGCGTTCAGGCAGAGAACTTTACCCTCGGTCCCTGGCAAAATAAAAACAGACCACGAAACTTGTCAAAAATACGCACTTGCTCAAAAAAATAATGGACCGATGTTTTAATATTATTGACCACTAAACATCCACAGCGCACACTAACGCTAATTTTTACAGATCAGGTTCACGACTATGTCTAAAAAGATTGCCGTGATTGGCGAATGCATGATTGAGCTGTCGCAGAAAGGCGCTGATGTTCAGCGCGGCTTCGGCGGCGACACGCTGAATACCTCCGTTTATATTGCCCGTCAGGTCGATTCTGCCGCTCTGGCCGTTCACTATGTGACGGCGCTGGGTACTGACAGTTTCAGCCAACAGATGCTGGAGGCGTGGCAGCATGAAAATGTGGATACCTCGCTAACGCAGCGGATGGAAAATCGCCTGCCAGGCCTCTATTACATCGAAACCGATGATACTGGCGAGCGTACCTTCTACTACTGGCGTAACGAAGCGGCAGCGAAATTCTGGCTGGAGAGCGAGCAGTCAGCGGCTATCTGCGAGACGCTGGCAACCTTCGATTATCTCTACCTGAGCGGCATTAGCCTCGCGATTTTAAGCCCAACCAGCCGTGATAAACTGCTGTCTTTATTGCGTGAATGTCGGGCCAACGGCGGGAAAGTCATTTTTGATAATAACTATCGCCCGCGTTTATGGACAAGTCGCGAAGAAACGCAGCAGGTCTATCAAAAGATGCTGGAATGTACTGATATCGCCTTCCTGACACTGGACGATGAAGACGCGCTATGGGGTCAGCAACCGGTGGAAGAGGTCATTGCCCGCACCCATGCGGCAGGCGTGCAGGAAGTGGTGGTAAAACGCGGGGCGGACTCTTGCCTGGTCTCGATTCAGGGCGAGGCGCTCATTGACGTTCCGGCAGTAAAACTGCCGAAAGAGAAAGTGATAGACACCACTGCCGCAGGCGACTCCTTCAGCGCCGGTTATCTGGCTGTTCGTTTGACGGGCGGCAGCGCGACGGATGCCGCGAAGCGCGGACACCTGACGGCCAGCACGGTGATTCAGTACCGTGGGGCCATTATTCCGCACGACGCGATGCCGCAGTAAGTCATTCGCTCTTGCCCGGTGGCACTGCGCTTACCGGGCCGGCAGGCGGCAGCTTACTGTGCCGCCGGTGTATCCGTCACTTCCGGATGCGTCTCATCTGCTTCAACAGCGGCGGCAGTTGTCGGGACCATGATTTCATCCCACGTCGCCTTTAACGCCTTCATATTAAATTCCGGCTCGCCTTGCGGTTGCAGCAAAATCAATGCCATCTCCTGCGATAGCTGCTGACGTAGATTCTGATTGAGCATATCGACGGTCAGGCTGTTGAGGAAATTCTGACGCAACTTCTGATACTGCTCCGGCGCGATATCCACCACCTGATTCTGCAGCGAGCGCATACGCTGTCCAGCCAAAATGTCAGTATCGGTACGCGCGTAGGTCGCGAACAGCTTTTGCAATTCGAGATTTTTCTGCGCCACCAGAGCAGTAAACTCCTCTTCCGACAAACCTTTATCGCGTACTTTCGCCAGTTCATTCGCCACCAGGCTCAAATTGGTATTGAGCTTATCATTAGGTGATTCAATGTTGATGGCGCACTGCGCGCGCAGGAACAGAACCCGGCAGTCAAACCCCAGGCCAATATCTTTCGCGTTATTTTTAGTAAGCTCTTGCTGGATATGCCAGAACAGCGCTTCACGCGCCAGATCCGCCTGCCAGTAGCGCAACAGCGCCGCCGATTCGCGAATCGGTTGCCACGGCGTATCCCACATAATGGAGAGACGATCCTGGCGCACCGCATCGGTCATAATGCTCACTGATTCCGCCCGCAGCGGCGAAAGCGTCGGCACCGGGGCGGGCGTTTCGCGTTTACCTTTCAGCGTACCGAACGTTTTATTGATCTGCTCGGCGACGGAGCGCGCATCAATGTTGCCGACAACAATCAGCGTCATGGCATCCGGGGTGTACCATTTTTCATAGAAAGCCTGAATTTTGGCTGCGTCTACCGGCTGCTTTAACGGTTCCGCGGGATCGTGCCCCAATAACGCCGATCCTTTCAGCCGATAACGCCACCAGCCCTCTTTAGTATCTGCTGGCCACGTCGCAACCATATCTTCGCTGCTTAACGCATGATTCACCGTCTCTGGCGTAATGGTTAATTTACCGGAGACGTTAGCCAGATAGGTCAGCGCTTCTTTCAGCAGATCGTTACGGTTATTGGGTAAACTGAGGTTATAGAGCGTGGAATCATAAGAAACAATAACGGGCGGCATGGGACGTTTCGGATCAAACCCTTGCTGCCATAAAGAACGTGCCTGTGCGGCATCCAGACCACCGCTTTGCGTCAGCGCGATACGGGGAATCGCATGGCTGAACCCGCTCTGTTGCGTACTTTCGGTGAGCGAACCGGTATTAACCTGGAGACGAACTTCAATACGATCGCTGGGGCGCTGAGGCGTAGCCAACACTTGCCACTGTAACCCATTAGCCAGCGTCCCCTGTTGCCATGCCGGATCGGGCTGGAGCGCATCTGCCTGCACATAGCCGGCAGAGGCCAACATCAACAGACTGCCCGCTAAGAGTCGAATTTTTGTGCCCTGCATGTGAACCCCTGATCAACAATCCTGGTAATAAAAAGACAGCCCCGGCAGGGATGCCTGAATATGACGTAAAAACACTTCGTGTTAGACCGCGAGAACCTAAAAATGTCACGGAAGAAGTGAAATAATCCCTAAGCATCATGCTGTATGCTTTGGGCGCAGGGGTCAATTATGCGCAAACACCCGCAGTCCTGGAAGGGACTACGGGCATAAGTGGCGAGATTAGGAGGAAATTTCGTGCGTTTTGCCATCCGGCGCACGATTATTAAGCACATCGTCCAGCTTTTGGTGATCTAACTCTTTCACCCATTTGGCAACCACCACCGTCGCCACGCCGTTACCCACCAGGTTAGTCAGCGCGCGCGCTTCGGACATAAAGCGGTCGATACCGAGGATTAACGCCAGTCCCGCAACCGGTAAATGGCCCACGGCGGAGATAGTGGCCGCCAGCACGATAAAGCCGCTTCCGGTCACGCCCGCAGCGCCTTTTGACGAGAGCAGCAGCACGACCAGCAACGTGATCTGGTGGAAGATATCCATATGGCTGTTGGTCGCCTGGGCGATAAACACCGCCGCCATCGTCAGGTAGATAGAGGTGCCATCGAGGTTGAACGAATACCCCGTCGGGATCACCAGCCCTACCACCGACTTACGGCACCCCAGTTTTTCCATCTTATCGAGCATACGCGGCAACGCTGACTCGGAAGAGGAGGTGCCGAGCACAATGAGTAATTCTTCCCGGATATAGCGAATAAATTTAAAAATGCTAAAGCCCGTTACCCGTGCAATCGTCCCCAGCACCACCACCACAAAGAGAATACAGGTGATATAGAAGCAGATAATGAGCTGCCCCAGTTGCACCAGGGAACCGACGCCGTATTTACCGATGGTGAAGGCCATCGCGCCGAATGCACCAATCGGCGCCAGGCGCATGATCATATTGATGATGCCGAAAATGACCTGCGAAAAACTCTCAATCACATTGAAAATGAGCTGGCCTTTGCTGCCCAAACGGTGCAGCGCAAAACCAAACAACACCGCAAACAGTAAGACCTGCAGAATGTTGCCGCTGGCAAACGCGCCGATCACACTGCCCGGTATAACATCCATCAGGAAGGCAATAATGCCCTGCTCCTTAGCTTGTGCGGCATAAACGGCCACCGCCTGCGCATCCAGCGTTGCCGGATCGACGTTCATCCCGGCGCCAGGCTGCACGACGTTGACGATGATAAGACCGATAATCAGCGCAATCGTACTGACAATTTCAAAGTAAAGCAGCGCGACCGCGCCGGTACGGCCCACCGCTTTCATGCTTTCCATGCCTGCGATGCCCGTCACGACAGTACAGAAAATGACAGGAGCGATGATCATCTTAATGAGCTTAACGAACGCGTCGCCAAGCGGTTTCATTTGTGCGCCCAGTTCAGGATAGTAATGGCCAAGGAGAATACCAATGGCGATTGCCGTCAGGACCTGAAAATAAAGACTTTTGAACAGAGAGGTTTTCATAGGGTGTCCTTGAAGTAAAAACCACAGGTCTTGTAAGGTTATGAGTAACCTGCGGCCTTAAAATAACACCCACACAACATGACAGAAATGCGCCAGGATCATAATTGAAACAAAAATGTTAAAAAGTTTGAGCTGGCTCGCACAAGCGCGACCTTTTTTAACTTTTGTAATCAGGATTTTCGTGCGACAGATACCGTTCTTCAAAGATATCCGCGGGAACGGGCCGAGCAAACAGGAAGCCTTGCGCGACGTTGACTCCCGCCTGTTCCAGCCACGCGCGTTGCGCCTCGTTCTCCACGCCCTCGGCAATCAATTGTAAATTAAGACTGCGGGCCATCAGGATAATCGCCGTCACCATACTGTGATCATCCGGTAACCCATCGACAAACATTTTATCAATTTTAAGGATATCGACCGGTAGCGACTTCATATGCTGTAACTGGCGCAGCCCCGCGTAACCCATGCCAAAATCATCCAGTGCGATACGCACGCCAGCATTACGTAACGGACGTAAGATAGCGACGGCAGCGTGCGGATCGTCGATACGGCGGCTTTCAGTGACCTCAAGAATCAGCGTACCCGGTTGAATACGATAGCGGTTTAACAATTCCAGCAGCTCCGATACCATGCCAGGGTGCATGAGCTGTAACGCGGAAAGATTGACGGAGAGCGGCAATGTCACGCCGCGCTCCTGCCAGGCGGCAAGCTGGCGGCAGGACTCTTCCAGCACCCAATGGCCTACTGTGACCATCAGGCCGCAGGATTCAATGCGCTCAATCAGCCCCTCCGGCAATTCCCAGCTACCGTCCGGCTGCTGCATACGTAACAAGGCTTCGGCGCTTAATACGTTGCCGCTGCGCATCTCGACCTGCGGCTGCAGCCAAATGGCAAACTGATGATTATCCAGCGCGGTAAGGATATCGCTCTCTTCGGTAAGGCGCTGTTGAGCGGCCTCCATCTGCGCCGGGTCAAAGAACTGGATCTGATTTTTACCTTTTCGGCGCGCGGTAAACGCGGCGGAGACGGCGCGACCATAGAGCTCTTCGGCGGTCAGATCGCCATAATACATCGCAATGCCAATACTGCAGCTTGGGCGCAGTTGAATACCCTGAATGGGCAGTCGTTCATTAATGATAGTGAGTATTTGCTGACCTAATGTGATGGCGTGCCACGGCTCTTTGACGCCGTGGGCGATAATGGCAAAGTCATAGCCGCTGACCTGCGTAAGCACCATGCGCGGCGCCAGCACCGACTTCAGCTTCTCAACCAACGTCAGTAATAGAATCTCCCGCTGCGTTTCTTGCAGCACGCCTGCCGTGTCACGCAACGTTTCGCACGTCACGATAATAAGCGCGGTGGTCTGTTGGCGGGTGATAACCTGTTCCAGCAGCGCCATTAAAAAGGCTTTATTGGGCAGCTCGGAAACCGGAAAACGCATCGCGTTGTCCGTTTGCTCCTCGCGTTGACGCTGCATAAGCTGCTGGTTGAGGTTATAGCTGCGCACCAGCATCCCAATTTCATCATCCTGATGCAGACGCGGCAACGCCAGCTGATGTCCGATCAGCTCCTGCTGCGGAATGTCGTTCAGCTCGCGGGCGATTTTGCGCAGCGGATGCACAATCAGGCGGTTTACGCACCAGGCGATGGCCACCGTCAGGATCAGCGATAAAAGTAAGTAAATGGTCACTAACGTAGAGAGCGCGCTCATGACGAATTTGTACATACGGTACGAATCCGCCTGCAATACAAGGTAGGCCAGCGGTTGCGGATTGGCGGGACGCTCCAGCGAATAAACCGGCAAAGAAATTTGTACCGGCAGTTCGAAGAGACGCGTCACCATAACCGGGACGGGGCGTTCAGGAATGAAGCGCTTACGCAACGCCTGGAACTGATTCGGCAATACCACATCGGCGCGACTCACCACGCCCGCAGGTTTAATACTTTCCAGAATGGTTTCCGCGCCGGGGAGATCCGCTTTTAAAATCGCGGAAGAAAGAGGTTCCCGAACAGATCGCGCGATGCTTTCCAGTTGCGTAGCCGTGTTGTAGCGGTTCTGCTGTACCAGATGGAACAACAAAACGGTGCAAAAGACAAAAACAAACACCATGACAACGGCCGCAACCATTGCCATCTGTTTAATTGTTAACGAGCGGCTGACGCGCAAATTGACTCTCCCTGGATATCCCGGACTGCCGCCTGAGTATACCCGATTGCAGCGGCATTAAGAGAGGCTGTATCTGAAAAGGACTTTTCTGAATAACGGTTAATAATAGCGTCTGATGGCGCTGCGCTTCTCAGGCCTACGACGCCTGTCAATACGTAGGCCTGACGCAATAATTACCAGTCAGCGTAAGGCACCAGAGGCTGCGGCGGTAAATCCATATCCCCCTGCCAGCCCGCCGCGGAATAACGGACATACAGCAGCAGATGACTGGGGGTATAGTCTTTCGCCTGCTGAATATCGACAGCCGTACCCACAAACCAGTTGGCAGTGACCCGGCGTTCAATGAGCGCCCGTGCGGTATAGCCAAATCCCTGGCTGCTACCGCCGCCGTTGGTCTGGTCACGCGCATCCTCCTGATAATCCGCCGGGATCAAATTCATCAGCGGATAACGCGGCATGGTACGGTTGCGGGAGTGCGACCAGGATACCGAGCCGCCTAGCTCCCACGACCAGTTTTCCGTACGCTGCCGCCACATCACCGGCACCGCAAACGACAGGTATTCCTGCGGGCTATAATAACCGCCCTGACCCAGTGAATAACCGCTCAGATCTTTGTCGTAATGCCAGATCATGTTATTCAGCCCGACGGTAACGCGGCGGTTATTCTCGTTAATCACCTTATAGTAATAACCGGTCATCCAGCGCACGCGCCAGTTATCTTCCACATTTTTACCGCTCAACTGGTCGCCGCTGAGCGACGCCCAAACACCGTTTGCTTCGCCTTTATCATAGCTGAGACTGACGCCGCCGCCGTTGGCCCGCACGCCGCCCCATTTGGTGCCGGTATTGCTGCTGGCGTCCTTTTGCCCGCCAAACGCCAGCAGCGAGCTGGAGATCGGGCGACGATGCGCGTTCAGGGTATAACCCAACGGCCCGATATCGTCGCTATAGCTGACGCCGCCGACCACATCAACGACATTAAAGCCCATCGGCGTCGTGCCGATATCCCAGCGCCAGGTCTCATTCTGCCAGCCGACCGCCACGCTCGCGCCCGTATCGGCCTGGCTACGATGTCCGCTGCATTTCTCCAGCGTACAGGTACCCCAGTTATTATCGTATTTTCCATCCGCATCCGTAGAGAAGCGGCCAACATCCATATTCACCATATCAGTACGAAAGAACGCCCGCCCGTCCGACCAGGGCGCATCCACCTGAAGCATCGTGGTATGCGCCTTCAGATCGGAGTAGCCGCCAGTCCCGCTCGACCCCCAATAATCGTGCGCCAACGTGACATTGAGATCCTGCTGACGGTACAACTCCGCCGCATCGCTACGCACGCCGCGTTTTAGCCAGTCATCTTTTTCATCATTGCGCGTCAGGCGGGTAAAGGTATCGTTATCCTGGGGACGAACCGGCGTAATCGCCGCGGCGACCATTGCGTCTTTGTAGGTCTCCAGCGCCCGCTGCGGCTCGCCCGTTTGCGCCTGAAAAGCGGCGGCGTCACGCAATACCATCGCGCTTTCCATTGATGGCGGCTGTGCTTTTGCCTGCGGCGTAATGCGGTTGAAGGTCCGCGCCGCCGCCGTGATATCGCCAAGCTGGAGCTGCGCCTGCGCGACGCGGCGCTGCATGTTAAGAGAGGTGATTTGCGACGCAGGCAGCGCCGCCAGTTGAGCGCGCGCCGCGGCGTTATCGCCCTGTGCGATGTCGATTTCCACCCGCCCCAGCATGGCATCGACATTACCCGGTTCCCGCGCCAGAACGGCGTCATAAGCGGCGCGGGCCGCCGCATTATCGCCACGCTGCTGCGCCCAGTCCGCCAACGTTAACGCAATGCGCGTAGAGGGAGGCTGCTGACGTAACAACGCTTCCGCTTCGCGTTCTTTGCCGCTATCGCGCAAGCGGTTAGCGCTTTCCAGCACCTGGTTACTTTGCAATCGGCCCGCCAGTTCCTGAATATTGCTGTTCCACTGGCTGGTCGGCAGGGTATTGAGATGCGCCAGCGCCGCCCGGTCCCGATCGCTGCCGGAAAGATAAAGCCCATAAGCATAGACCTGTTCCGGATCGTTTGGCTTCTGCTGCGCCAGAGAGCGCATTTGCGCATCGGCCTGGGCGTGCTGCCCGGCCTGCCACAGATCGCGTGACAGTCGGTACGTCACCCACACGCTCCCCGGATCTAATGCCAGCCGACGACGGTGCAGTTCTGCGGCCTGCGCCCATTTGCCCTCGCTTTCCAGCGTTTCCGCCTGCTGCGCCAGACGGTCATTTTCCAGACTGCGTTCGATATCGTCGATACTGCGCCGCTGGCTGGCGGAAAGAGAAGCGATAAACGCGGCGGCTTTTTGCGGCGACTGCTGGCGATAAAGATTCGCCAGCCCGCGTACAGCATTTGTATTACCGCTATCCATACGCAGCGTCTGCTGATAATAACGTTCGGCGGCGGCATTATCTTTGCGCGCCATCGCCACATCCCCCAGCCCCAGCACCGCGTAGCTGTCGGTGTTATCCACTGCTCGCGCCTGCTGATAGAAACGCTCCGCCTGGGCCAGATTATTCGCTTTTAAGGCCGCGTCGCCCTGCTGAATTAACAGCCAGTAGCGATTGACCTTCAGCAGACTCTCCCACTTATCGCGGCTGCTGCTGTGCGGCGCCATCGCCAGCGCTTTTTCAAACTGCGCGACGGCGCGGGCGCGATCGCCACGCTGTGAGTATGCCTGCCCAAGCGCGCCGACCGCCTCGCTGTCGTCCTGCCGGGCGCTCACCGCCTGCTGCAATTGCGCAATAGCGTTGCCGCCTTCTCCGGCATTAACCGCCGCGATGCCCTGCGAGCGCGCGCGAAACGCCGGATCGGCTAACTGTTTTTGCTGCTCGCTAAGCTGGGCGCGGGCGGCAGACACGCTATCGCCTTCGCTAAACTGCGTCAGATAGTCTTGCAACGCTTTTACGCTGGCGTCGCTCACCGGGAGATCTTTTATCTGCTGGTACCAGATGGCGGAGGCCGCGCTGCGTCCCGTACTGGATTTCGCCATCTGTTTTAGCACCGCAAATCCCTCATCGCGCCGCCCGCTGGCGAACAACAGTTGCGCCAGCGCATTTTGCAGAGCGTTATTACCCGGACTGACGGCATTGATTTTCTGTAGCTGGTTAATCGCTTCGTGACGGCGGGCGGGCAATTTCGCCACGGTCGTCCAGTATTCGACCGCCAGTTCGCCCTCCGGCGGATAACCTTTAAACAGCTTGTCGTAGCTGGCGATCGCTTGTTCAGTATGGCCGGTCGTCGCCAGTAAACGCGCCTCCTGCAAAGACTGACGTCCTTGCGGCGTGGAGAGCAGCATCGCGGTGCGGGAAGATTGATACGCCGTCGACTCCGGCGCCAGTTGCGCCAGCCGGTCAAGTAGCTTCTGCGCCCCATCGCTATCCCCCTGGCGCAACAGATAGCGGAAACGGGCGGCGATAACCTGTGGATCATTGGGGTCGATCAGCTCCAGGCGATAGAGCGACTGACGGACTAAGTCCTCACGGTGCGTGGCCTCGCCCAGCCGAACCTGCTCCAGCAACTGTTGCTGCGCGGAGGTCGCTGCGCCGGCAAGCGGTGTTAGCGCCATACCAAGCGATAAACCCAACAATGCCCGAGAAACGCCCCTTTTGCCAGGTAAGGCATTTCGACCGCCAGCCGGCAAAAAAGCGTGCATGAGACTTAACGTGAACTTACGCATTCCTGGCCCCAGTCAGGTAATAATTCACCTTTGACGGTGAAGCGAAAACGGTGCTGATCCCAGCCTTGTCCAAAGAGAGTCAGCACATAGTTGTAATAGGCATCGCTGCCAGGAAAATGGTCTGCGACCCGCTGTCGCTGCACGGCCTGGGCGTCGCGATTTTGCAGGAAAGGCAGTAAGGCGGCGGAAAACCCGACCGGCCCCGTCCCTTGCGCGTTCCCGCTGACGACATCCACTTTCTCCGGTGGAACGCCGTTTTTCATCGTTAACGTCGCCATCGGTTTAAATCGCGCCAGTAAACGCGCTTTTTGCGGATCGCCATCATGCATCATTCCCGCCCATAAATAGACGCGAATCGCATCGTAGCTACTGATCAGCGTCTTTTCCGCTTTCAACTGCCAGCCTTGCTTGCTTTCATAACGCACCCAGTCCGGCGAGAAACCTTTCGGCGCGGTTTCCAGCAAAAGCCGCAAATTGGTTTCCCGTAGCGTCGACCACGGCGCGCCAAAACGGCTAAAGTATTGCGCCAACTGCGGCGGCAGATAGCTTGGGTTAAAACGCCAGCTATTCGCCTCGGCAAAGCCGATTTTGCCAGGTAGCAGCATTGAGCCCAGCCCCGGCACATTCACGACCTCTTCGCGGGCGATGCGTTTTAGCAACGCCGTGCCCACCTCGGTATAACGCGTCTCTTTCCACAGACGACCGGCCTCCAGCAGCGACCATGCCATCCAGATATCGCCGTCGGACGCGGAGTTGCTGTCCAGCACCGACCAGGTGTCGGGATCTTTTTGCCCCCACAGCCAGGCGGGCAGATGTTCACGCAGCGATCCCTGCGCCAGATTGTTTTGCGTCCAGTTAAACAGTTGCGCGAACGCCGGTCGATCGTTCGCTGCCAGGGCAAAGAACATGGCGTAGCTTTGCCCTTCGGAGGTGGTAATTTTTCGCGCATCGCCCGGATCGATAACGCGTCCCTGCTGGCTAATGTAATCTTTCTTGAACTGTTCCCACGCAGGCCAGCTACAGGCTGCCTGCGCATTTATTGCCGTCAGCATGACGAGCATCGTTATCCATCCGCGCAGCATAGTCATCATGCGTTACTCATGGTCAGGGTCGAGACGACGGCGACTGAGAATACGTAGCAGACGCCACAATACCCACGCCAGTAATACCACACTGAGGGCCGCCAGTACCGCCAGCAGCACCGGGTGATTCGCCAGCGCATACCACAGCCGCTCAAACCACGGCAGATGTCCGACGTAATAGATATCGCCAACGCGCAGACTGTGAACGCCGGACTCGCGGATCACCGCCACGGAACCAAACATCGCGGCGCGTTTACCGCTGTCATTCACGGCGTCGTTCAGTAGCTGGTAGCCGCGTGGGCTGTCAGCCAGCAGAGCAATCACGCTGCGCTGATCATTAAACGGCGACTGGAAGCCCACCACCGCCGCCATCGGGCCGCTGGCGGTGACGGTGGACTGCGCATCCGCCGCACGATCGGCCTCATCCGGCATAATCGACGGGAAAGCGGTCTGCCGCATCGGGGTTTTTACCCAGCTTTGTGTCGCCTGCACCAACAGATCGATACGCTTATCATCTTTTAGCTTGCCCGGAATAGCGCCAATAATCAGCAGATCGGCGTCTTTGTCGGCTATCTGAGCGCTATCATCGGTGATGGTCAGATTAATTGCCGGGAAACCGGTCTGCCCGCCAATGGCGCCGACCGTATTCAGCAGCGTTTCCATTTGCGCTTCGGTTGGGGTCTTCGGCATCACCGCCAGCGTGTCAGACAGGTCGGCCATCCGGCTGAACGGGAAACCCGCATTGGCGAACGCGCGTAAATCCGGCATCGCGATAAAGTGGTAATATTTCGAAAAATCGATAGTGGAGTCATCCCCTATCACCACATGATTCGGTACCGGCTGGAAGGTAATACAGTTGTCCACCGACCCGCCCGGCATCGGGTTCATGTAGCGGAAGTCAAAACGTAGTTGGTTCATCGCCCCCAGTTTGAGCGCCGGAATAGACACATCCGTTTTACCATCCAGCAGTCCCTGAAGTACCGGCAAGCGCAACAGGAGTCGATTAGTTTCCTGCGTGCTATTAAGGCTAAAGGCTTGCAGGAACTGGTTATTCAGACTGATATCCAGCCGTGAACTGTCTTTGGTCGGCGGCGAGGTATAACGGTAGTTGAGATCCATATCAATACCGTTGCTACGCAGCAAATAGAGGTCCGGCGGCAGATTCAAAGAAACGTTGATGGGCGCCGGCTCCAGCCCACTCGACTGGAGCTGCTCTTCATAGGTTTTCAGCTCGCCAAAAGTGACCGGGCGATCGGTACGCACCCAGTTCGGCGCATCATACGGTTTGCGCGCCAGCAGCGGTTTTACATCGTTGACCACCACGCTGGAACCACGGAAGAGAATATTCCCTTGCGCGATACCTTTTGCCGCCTGCAACAGGTCTTTATCATCACGGCCAAACACGACCAGCAACTTCACATACGGATTATCCGGATGGCTCATCATCTCGATAACCGGCGCGTTAACCGCAGGATGATCGCGCAGGAAATCGGGGCGTCGATCGTTGGTGGCGAACACGATCGCATTGCGATCCGGCAGGTGATTATACAACACCGGGAAGCGCTGACCGCGCCAGCCCGCCCGCGAGCCAAACCAGGACGCGACAATAGAAGCCGCCTGCTGCTGCGCCAGGTCCGGCATGTCAGCAAACACTATCGGCAACGTCACCGGACGGTTATCCCGCGGATCAAAAAACGGCACCGGAAAGTGGGACAGATCGTTATTCACCGCCAGCATGTTATAGGTCAGATCCAGGGCGCTATTTCGCCCGATGTCTAACCACAGAGTACTGCTGGCCGGGTTTTCACACACGTCGCGATAGTGGCCGACAAACTCCAGCCGCACCCGGTTAAAGTCGGTGATAAATAGCGGATTGATAGGTACCTGCGCCAGCGTCTTTTTCCCCAACTGCTCTTTTGTCACCGGCAGTACGCCCATCAGTTCGTCATTGAGATAAACCTTGAGCTGCGACTGAACCGGCAGGAGCGACGGCGAGGGCGTATATTCCAGATTCAGCACCGCTTTCGACGCCACTTCATCGCTGCGCATACCAAATTCAATGCCGCCGTTAGGGTTAACGCCACGCAGCGCCATACTGCCCGGCGGCGGCGCGATTTGCGCAAAGGTCAGCTTGACCTCGCGCGAAGGCGCGGTCTGCGCCACGACGAGCGCCTCAGTTGCGGGCGACGGCGCAGGCTCGGTGGGTTCAGCATTTATCAATGGCGGCATCGCAGGCGCCGCCGCCGTCATGAAAGCAGGAAACGCGCTTAATCCTATTACCGCCGCACACATCCAGGACAATTTTCTTTTCATCGCATTATCATCATTGTTGAGCCTGAGCCATAACCCGATCCGACGGCTGTATCGCCGCTTGCCGCTCCGGGCGACGCGGAATAAACGATACAATCCAGGCAATTAACGCCGTCAACGATCGGAAAATTACTTTTACTGAAGGCGGCGCGAACTCCGCGAGGTGGCGATATCCGCGGAAGCCCAGCTTCAGAATATCCAGCAAGCTTTCCAGCGGTTTATCTTCCGGGAAGCTATCTTGCCAAAGCGCCCACGTATCGGCGCGCGCGAAGGTACACTGCACAAAATCAATATGTTGTTTGGTGGTGAGCGGCATCAGTTGCAGCCCGACCTCATTGCCCGTTACGCGCACCACCTGCGTTGGAAAGACATATTCCTGCTGCCCGCGTTTAAGCAATAGATTCACTTTCTGCCCTTCCAGCACCTGCGCCTGACCGTTGATCTTGATGCCTAACCCGCCGTCGGAGAAGTCATGTACGGTACAGGAGAACAAATGTCCATCTTCGCGGGCGATGGCCCCCGGCATGGCAATCTCGACCCGATGCGCGCGCCTGACCTGTTTACTCTCTACCGAAACCGCAACCGCGCCGCCGAGAATGACCAGGTTGTAGAAGACCCACACCAGGCTAACGATGACGGTCAGCGTTTCATTTTCCGGCCCGTAATAGTATCGCCATACGCCCGCCGCCACGCCGAGCAGGTTAAGCAAGACAAGGAAGATATACGGACGCGAGATTACCCAGTCGACGTACTTCTCTTCCACCAGCCCGCCTTTCGCCGTGACGTTAAATTTCCCTTTGTGCGGATTGATCAACGCGACCAGAGTCGGCGGTGCGATATACCATGCCAGTACCGTTTCATAGATTTCACTCCAGAAAGAGTGACGATACTTGCCCTGAATCTTCGAGTTAGTCAGGCTGGCGTGGACCATGTGCGGTATCACAAATAGCGCAATCATCAACGCAGGCGCATAAATGATATAGGCGTGCAGCAGCAGAAAAGCCAGCGGCGCGGTCAGAAAGATCAGACGCGGAATGCCGGACAAGAAATGGAACATCGCGTTGAGGTAGCACAGCCGCTGCGCCAGTTTTAAGCCTTTACCAAACAGAGGGTTATCGAGGCGGAAAATTTGCACCATGCCCCGCGCCCAACGAATACGCTGCCCGATATGCGCCGACAGGCTTTCCGTCGCCAGCCCCGCCGCCTGCGGAATGCGCATATACGCTGAGGTATAACCTCGCCGGTGCAGCCGGAGCGAAGTATGCGCATCTTCCGTCACCGTCTCAACGGCGATACCGCCAATCTCATCCAGCGGCTTACGGCGAATCACCGCGCACGATCCGCAAAAGAAAGTGGCGTCCCACATATCGTTACCGTCCTGTACCAGTCCGTAAAACAGCGTGCCTTCGTTAGGCGTTTTACGAAAACGTCCCAGGTTGCGCTCAAACGGGTCCGGGGAGAAGAAATGATGCGGCGTCTGCATCATCGCCAGCTGTTTTTCTTTCAGGAACCAGCCCATTGTCATTTGCAGAAACGAGCGTGTCGGCACATGGTCGCAATCGAAGATCGCCACAAACTCGCCTTTCGCGTGTTTTAGCGCATTGTTGATGTTGCCGGCTTTGGCGTGTTCGTGCGTGGCGCGGGCAATGTAATGCACGCCAACATGTCGGGCAAACTGACGAAATGATTCGCGCCCGCCGTCATCAAGGATCCAGATATTCAGCTTGTCCTTCGGCCAGTCAATGCCAAGCGAAGCGTAAATGGTATTTTTGACTACATTAAGGTCTTCGTTATAGGTCGGTACAAAAATATCCACCGTCGGCCACTGCGACATCTCTTTCGGCAACGGCACCGGTTGACGATTTAACGGCCACACCACCTGGAAGTACCCCAGCACCAGCACAATCCAGGCGTAGGTTTCCGCAAACAGCAGAATCAGCCCGCACACCAGACTGACCGGGTCGTCCCAATTTAGCGTCGAGGTATAGCGCCACCAGATATAACGACAGGAGACCGTTAGCGACAGCACGATGAGCATCAGCGCGGAAAAGCGTCCCGGCATACGTCGTACCAACAGCGCAACGCCCCACAGCAACAGCAGAAAGATAAATTGCGATAGCGGGTTAAATGGCTGCGTAATACAGATCAGCGCCAGTATCAGTGAAAAGGTCACGATAACGCCCAGAATAAAACGCCGGGCGCCGTTGCTAAGATGTCCCAGCTCTTTTTCCTTTTCCAGGTGCGTTGTCTTTTGGCGCACCCGTTCCGGTAAGGTATCCATCCATTGATGGTAACGTCCACAAACGTCCTTCAGGCGCGCAAATGACCGCCAGCGCGGTTCATGACGTTCTTTAGTCGACGAGATCATCACCAGCCAGAGGGTCTGAATGAGGTAACGGGCCGGGTCCAGCGGGCGCGGGCGGGCGGCGTTAATATGCGGATAAAGCGCTTTATGCCCGTCGCGAATACGCTGCCAGCGCGGATGCTCAAGCGGAAACACTATCCACGCCAGAATCGTCCACAGGCAGCCGAGCGCTGCGCTAAACGGCGACGCGCCGTGGCGGCGGTAACCCTGATAGCGCTCGCTCAAGCGCGCGCTAACCGGCGGGATAAGCAGCCACCGGGAAAGGGCGCTCATCGCGGGCTCCCGGCGGACGTTTTGTCGCCCGCATCATGCAGCAGGCACCAGTTCGCCAGCGTTAACACCTCTTCGGCGGCTAACGAATCGCTGCGATATTCGCCTAACGGCTGTTTCGACGCCATGCACTCCGCCATCGCCTCATCGCGATGGATCACAATAGGCAGCAACCGGCGCTGGCTTTGCAGCCAGACCTGGTACAGATCGTCCTGTAACTGGCTGCCGATGCGTAAGTCATTGATCAGAATATGCGCTCCGGCAGGCAACGCCTGCTGATGAAGGCGAATATGGCAGTTAGCGTCAACCTGGGCTATCGCCAGCGTATGGTCGCAGAGGCTCACCAGCTGCCCTGTCAGCGGTGACGCGCCGTAGGGCAAGTCCAGTAAAATCCAGCTATAACGCCCGCTCGCTTTCAGCGCCTGGATAGCCGATCCGATCTCTCCCAGCGTCTCCTGCCAGGCCTGCGGATTTTCCCGCTCTTGCACGGTGAGCTGTCCAAACGGCAGTAGATCAAGCTGTGAGGTATAACGTAATCCAGCATCGCGCCAGTCCTGGCCGTCCAGCAACGATCGCGCCCAACCGCCCTGATGGACGAAGTCGACGTTAAACGACATACGCAGCAGGTTATCGGGGCTGGCGTCAATCACCAGGACATTTTCCCCTAAGATTTGTAACGCCCAGGCGAGTGCTGCGGTGAGAGATGTGGTTCCCACCCCGCCGCGCACGCCCTGCAGTCCCAGAATCGCCATTCATGGCTTCCTTAATGAATGTGGTTGCGCAAATTCAGCCAGGAGTGGCCATCTTTTAATCGCCGCCGCCAACTGTTCGCGTTGGGAAATATCGGTATAATCTATTTCGGGTAGTGAAAACGCCTGGCTTAATGCCAGAAAATCATTTTGAAAAGTGTAGCCCAACGTTGGATCGGACTGAGCGCCAGGTTCATTGTTATACATTCTGGTTGCTCCTTTTTAAATATTTCTCACTGGCAGCATTACGCCCCGTAGTCAATACGGGAGAACGCGCATTTTTCATCTTTCCGTGACATCATTTATAATGTGTAAAAATGCAAAGCGCAGAGTTACAGGGCATCCTGCCGGACAAATTGATTCACATGCTAAATCTGATGCGTTTTAATTTCAATGTTAGGTTTATTTCTGTGCTTTCGCTAGTAAACTGATAAACAGTTAAAATAGTGACATGAGGGACACTGTGGACCCCGTATTTTCTCTCGGCATCTCATCATTATGGGATGAACTGCGCCATATGCCAACCGGCGGCGTCTGGTGGGTTAACGCCGATCGCCAGCAAGATGCCATCAGCCTGGTGAATCAAACGATTGCGTCACAAACGGAGAATGCAAATGTCGCCGTCATCGGCATGGAAGGCGATCCTGGCAAAGTAATCAAATTAGATGAATCTCACGGTCCGGAGAAAATCCGCTTATTTGCCATGCCGGATTCAGAAAAAGGGCTATACTCTTTGCCCCACGATTTGCTTTGTTCTGTTAACCCGACGCATTACTTTTTCATTCTTATTTGTGCAAATAACACGTGGCGGAATATAACGTCAAAAAGCCTGCATAAATGGCTGGAAAAAATGAATAAATGGACTCGTTTTCATCACTGTTCATTGTTGGTTATTAACCCTTGTAATAATAGCGATAAACAGTCCTCGTTGTTGATGGGCGAGTATCGCTCACTTTTTGGCCTCGCCAGTTTACGTTTTCAGGGCGACCAACATTTGTTCGATATTGCCTTCTGGTGTAACGAAAAAGGCGTCAGCGCCCGACAGCAGTTATTGCTGTGTCAGCAGGACGAACGCTGGACGCTATCCCATCAGGAGGAGACGGCAATTCAGCCGCGTAGCGACGAAAAACGCATTCTTAGCCACGTCGCCGTCCTTGAAGGCGCGCCGCCGCTCTCGGAACACTGGACGCTTTTCGACAATAACGAAGCGCTATTCAACGACGCGCGCACGGCGCAGGCCGCGACAATTATTTTTTCGCTTACACAGAACAACCAAATCGAGCCGCTTGCTCGTCGCATTCATACTTTGCGGCGCCAGCGGGGAAGCGCGCTGAAAATTGTCGTGCGCGAAAATATCGCCAGTTTGCGCGCCACCGATGAGCGCCTGCTGCTGGGCTGCGGCGCGAATATGATCATTCCCTGGAACGCCCCGCTTTCACGCTGCCTGACGCTTATTGAAAGCGTGCAGGGGCAGCAGTTCAGCCGTTACGTACCGGAAGACATCACCACGCTACTGTCGATGACGCAGCCGTTGAAACTGCGCGGTTTTCAGCCGTGGGATACCTTCTGCGATGCCATCCATACGATGATGAGCAACACCCTGCTCCCCGCCGACGGGAAAGGCGTTCTGGTCGCGCTGCGCCCGGTGCCGGGCATTCGGGTTGAGCAGGCGTTAACATTATGTCGGCCAAACCGAACCGGCGATATTATGACCATCGGCGGCAACCGTCTGGTGCTGTTTTTATCATTCTGCCGGGTCAACGATCTGGATACCGCGTTAAACCATATTTTCCCTTTGCCGACGGGCGATATTTTCTCTAATCGTATGGTCTGGTTCGAAGATAAACAAATCAGCGCCGAGCTGGTGCAGATGCGCTTATTGTCGCCGGAACTGTGGGGAACGCCGCTACCGCTGGCAAAACGCGCCGACCCGGTAATAAATGCCGAACACGATGGCCGCATCTGGCGTCGTATTCCTGAACCCCTGCGATTGCTCGACGACACCGCGGAGCGTGCATCATGATGACCATCAGCGATATCGTGCAAATTATTCTTTTTTGCGCGCTGATTTTCTTTCCGCTGGGGTATCTGGCGCGTCATTCGCTACGCCGTATCAGTGATACAACCCGGCTGCTATTTGCCAAACCTCGTTATGTAAAACCAGCCGGAACTCTGCGCCGCGCTACGAAAGTCAAGGCAGACAAAAAATGACTCAGCATACTCAAACTCCATCAATGCCTTCTCCGCTCTGGCAATACTGGCGCGGTCTTTCCGGCTGGAACTTCTATTTTCTGGTCAAGTTTGGCCTGCTGTGGGCAGGCTATCTGAATTTTCATCCTTTACTGAATTTGGTATTCATGGCGTTTCTGCTCATGCCAATACCAAAGTATCGCCTTCACCGGTTGCGCCACTGGATTGCCATTCCCGTCGGCTTCGCGCTGTTCTGGCATGATACCTGGCTGCCCGGCCCGCAAAGCATTATGAGCCAGGGGACGCAGGTGGCGGAATTCAGCTCCGGTTATCTGCTCGATCTGATCGCCCGTTTTATTAACTGGCAAATGATCGGCGCCATCTGCGTACTGCTGGTTGCCTGGCTTTTTTTATCACAGTGGATTCGGGTCACGGTGTTTGTGGTCGCCATCATGGTATGGCTGAATGTCCTGACATTAACCGGCCCGGTTTTTACGCTGTGGCCGGCAGGCCAGCCAACCGATACGGTGACGACGACTGGCGGTAATGCGGCCGCTACCGTCGCGACAGCGGGCGATAAGCCGGTCATCGGCGATATGCCTGCGCAAACCGCGCCGCCGACGACCGCAAATCTGAACGCCTGGTTGAACACCTTCTATGCCGCGGAAGAAAAGCGGAAAACGACGTTCCCGGCGCAGCTTCCGCCTGATGCGCAGCCGTTCGACCTATTGGTCATCAATATTTGTTCGCTCTCCTGGTCGGATGTCGAAGCGGCAGGCCTGATGTCACATCCGCTATGGTCGCACTTTGACATTTTGTTTAAACACTTTAATTCCGGCACGTCTTACAGCGGCCCGGCGGCCATTCGTCTGCTGCGCGCCAGCTGTGGTCAACCTTCGCACACCCGACTTTATCAACCAGCCGATAACGAATGTTATCTGTTTGATAATCTGGCGAAACTGGGCTTTACTCAGCATCTGATGATGGATCATAACGGTGAATTTGGCGGCTTCCTGAAAGAAGTTCGCGAAAACGGCGGTATGCAGAGCGAACTGATGAACCAGTCCGGCCTGCCAACCGCCCTGCTGTCATTCGACGGCTCGCCGGTATATGACGATCTGGCGGTCCTGAACCGCTGGTTGACAGGGGAAGAACGTGAAGCCAATTCCCGCTCCGCGACTTTCTTTAACCTGCTGCCGCTGCACGATGGCAACCACTTCCCTGGCGTCAGCAAAACGGCGGATTATAAAATCCGCGCGCAGAAACTGTTCGATGAACTGGACGCCTTCTTTACCGAACTGGAGAAATCCGGGCGTAAGGTGATGGTGGTGGTCGTACCGGAGCACGGCGGTGCGCTGAAGGGCGACAGAATGCAGATCTCTGGCCTGCGCGATATTCCCAGCCCCTCCATCACCAACGTCCCGGCGGGCGTGAAATTTTTTGGCATGAAAGCCCCGCATGAGGGCGCGCCGATTGATATTAACCAGCCGAGCAGCTACCTGGCGATTTCCGAACTGGTCGTACGCGCCGTGGACGGTAAGCTCTTTACCGAAGACAGTGTGAACTGGAACAAGCTGACCAGCAATCTGCCGCAAACCGCGCCGGTTTCAGAAAACGCTAATGCGGTGGTGATTCAGTACCAGGGTAAGCCCTACGTTCGTCTGAATGGCGGCGACTGGGTGCCTTACCCGCAGTAAACCGAAAAAGGCCGCAAGGTTTCCCCTGCGGCCTGGTTCGGGCGCATGTTGCCATTACGGCGGACAGACGCTCAAAACGCGTTACTTCCTGTCACGTAGCCAGTTGACGATCACACTGGCGATAATGCCAGCAATGATCGGCGCTGCCAGATCGTGCCAGAAGGCCACGCCCAACTGCGTAAGCGTCATATAGCCGCCTTGTTGCAATGGCAACCGTTCGCGGCTATCCTTGATGTGTTGAGGTTCAAGTTAGCCCCCGTCAGGTTGCCAGGTTTATACCAGTCAACGTGCGGGGGTTTTCTCTATCCAGCAACCTATGCCGCCGGGGATCAAGCCCCGCAACATTGCGCCTCACCGGGTAAACCCGGCTTGCTGCTGATATTACGGCAAAATCCCCGTCCCGGCACGGCGCTAACGTACAATCTGCGTGACGCTTCGCAGACGATTATTTTTATTTGCCAGAATACATTCAGCATTTCTGAGGCTGGCAGTCAGCCGCTCAATTCTGTAAATTATGCCTCCTCGCGGCCAGTCCCGGTGATACCGAAACCCTCGTTCAGCATCCTGCGTCTATGACATATTCGCCTTTTGCGCCAGAGGAATGGCTAAAAGCAGGTATTACCGACGAACTTATCCGTCTTTCAGCGGGACCTGAAGATCCCGACGATATTATTCATGACCTTGAACGCGCCAGCAGAAAAGCAGCATTCTGACGATTGCTCGGCGAACCGCTGTCACCGGTTTGCCGCATCGGGTATCAAGGCACTATAGCCTGGTTATAGGCAGCATTCTTTATGAGAGAGCTGCGTATATTTTGGGCAGGGGGCTCTATGCAGGACGACACATTACCATTAAATAACAGTAACGCTACGACCACACCGCTTTCAACGAGGTTACCGTTTACAAAATATGATTTTGGCTGGGTGCTCTTGTGTATCGGTATGGCAATCGGCGCCGGTACCGTCTTAATGCCAGTGCAAATAGGTCTCAAGGGGATCTGGGTATTTATTACCGCTTTTATCATCGCCTATCCCGCTACCTATATTGTGCAGGATATTTATCTAAAAACGTTATCTGAAAGCGAAACCTGTGACGATTATACGGATATTATCAGTCACTATCTTGGCAAAAACTGGGGCATTTTTCTCGGTGTAATCTATTTTCTTATGATTATCCACGGGGTGTTTATTTATTCCCTGTCGGTGGTGTTTGATAGCGCCTCCTATATCAAAACCTTCGGCCTTACTGAAGCCGATCTTTCGCAGTCTATTATCTATAAAGTCGCGATTTTCGCCGTGCTGGTGGCGATTGCCTCCGGCGGGGAAAAATTATTATTTAAAATTTCCGGCCCGATGGTGGTGGTAAAAGTCGGGATCATTCTGATATTCGGTTTTGCGATGATCCCACACTGGAATCTTGATAATATTTCCGCCTTTCCCGCCGCATCGGTTTTCTTTCGCGACGTACTGCTCACTATCCCATTTTGCTTCTTTTCTGCGGTCTTCATTCAGGTACTAAACCCAATGAACATCGCCTATCGTAAGCGCGAACCTGACCGTGTGCTGGCCACCCGGATGGCGATTCGCACGCATCGCATTAGCTATATTACGCTGATTGCCATTATTCTCTTTTTCTCGTTCTCGTTTACCTTTTCGATTAGCCATGAAGAGGCGGTATCAGCGTTCGAGCAGAATATTTCCGCCCTTGCACTGGCAGCTCAGGTAATCCCTGGCCATATCATCCACATTACCTCTACCATCCTCAATATTTTTGCCGTACTTACCGCGTTCTTTGGTATTTATTTAGGTTTTCACGAAGCGCTTAAAGGTATTGTGCTGAATGTATTGAGTCGTATTATGGATGTCAAAAACGTCAACCCACTGTTACTGACATCTGGAATCTGTGTCTTTATCGTGGTGACTCTGGTTATTTGGGTTTCGTTTCGCGTCTCAGTATTGGTCTTTTTCCAGTTAGGCAGTCCGCTTTATGGCATTGTCGCGTGTATTATTCCCTTTTTCCTGATTTATAAAGTAGCGCAACTGGAAAAATTACGCGGCCTGAAAACCTGGCTTATTCTGTTATATGGAATATTGTTGTGCCTGTCGCCGTTATTAAAATTGATTGAATAAGTCGTACCGGAGAGCCATGCCCGGTGGCGCTACGCTTACCAGGCCTACAGGTACGGTGTAGGCTTGATAAGGCGCAGCCGCCATCCGGCATAAAACGCAATTAACTCAGCGGTTTCTGCGGATTTTCATCCTGATCGACGGCAAAGCAGGCCACCAACTGGCCGTCGTACTCTTTAAGCTGCGGCTGTAACTGCGTGCAGGGTCCGAAGCGACGGCTGCAGCGGGCGTTGAAGGCGCAGCCCGGCGGCGGGTTCAGCGGGCTCGGCAACTCGCCGGTCAGCTTAATCCGCTCACGGCGATCGTCCGGATTCAGCCGCGGCGTGGCGGAGAGTAACGCCTGGGTATAGGGATGACGTGGATTGTTAAAAATCTGCTCTTTGGTCCCTTTCTCCACGCAGCGGCCTAAGTACATGACCATCACTTCATCGGCGATGTGTTCCACCACCGACAGGTCGTGCGAGATAAAGACATAAGACAGCCCCATATCCTGTTGCAAATCCATCATCAGGTTCAGCACCTGGGCGCGCACCGACACGTCGAGCGCGGAGACCGGTTCGTCGGCAATCACTACGTCCGGATCAAGCATCAGACCGCGGGCGATAGCGATACGCTGACGCTGGCCGCCGGAGAACATATGCGGATAGCGGTCGTAGTGCTCGGTTTTCAGCCCCACCTTCGCCATCATCGCCAGCGCTTTTTCACGACGCTGCGCTTTACTCAGGCTGGTATTGATCAACAACGGCTCTTCCAGAATTTGCCCCACTTTCTTGCGTGGGTTCAGGGAACCGTAGGGGTTCTGAAACACAATCTGAATTTTCTGCCGCCGTAGTTTCTGCGCGTGCGGATCGTGTTTGAGCAGATCCTGCCCCTGGTAATAAAGCTCGCCGCCGGTTGGCGTTTCAATCATCGTCAGCAGGCGACCCAGTGTGGATTTTCCACAACCGGACTCCCCCACTACGGCCAGCGTTTTACCGCGTTCGAGATTAAACGACACGCCGTCCAGCGCTTTTACCAGCCGTTCCGGAGAAAAGATCCCCTTCTTCACCGGATAGTGTTTTTTCAGGTCGATAGCCCGCAACAGCGGCTGTTGCAAGGTGGCCTCATGCGTGCTCATAGTGTGGGCCTCCCGGCATCATCGAGTGGGTAATGACATTTTGACTGACGTCCATCGTCCAGTTGGTTGAGAGCAGGTTCTTCCGCACGGCATCTGTCCGTGGCGTAGGGGCAGCGCGGGTTAAGCAGACAGCCCGTCGGTCGGTCATATTTCCCCGGCACCACGCCCGGCAGCGACGCCAGACGCGCTTTGTCCTGAGCAAACTCTGGTAACGCTCGTAGCAGTGCCTGGGTGTAGGGATGACGCGGCGCGCGGAAAATATCCTGCGCAGCGCCAGTTTCGACGACCTGCCCGGCGTACATGACGATAATTTTGTGCGCCGCTTCCGCCACCAGCGCCAGGTCATGGGTAATCAGCACCAGCGCCATGTTCTCTTTTTGCTGCAACTCCAGTAGCAGCTCAATGATTTGCGCCTGAATGGTCACATCCAGCGCCGTGGTCGGTTCATCGGCAATTAACAGCTTTGGTCGACAGGCTATTGCCATCGCAATCATCACGCGCTGACTCATGCCGCCAGAAAGCTGGTGCGGATAGACATCCAGACGAGAAGCCGGATCGGGAATGCCCACCTGGTTCAACAGGTCAATCGCTCGCTGACGACGGGTTTTCTTGTTCCCGCCCTGATGTACCTTGATGGCTTCCATAATCTGAAAGCCAACGGTATAGCAAGGATTGAGGCTGGTCATCGGGTCCTGGAAAATCATCGCCACTTCAGCGCCCACCAGGTTGCGACGTTCCTTCTCGGAAATGCGCTTCAGATCCTGTCCGTTAAAGAGCAGGTTTTCCGCCATCACGCGGCCTGGGTAATCGATAAGCCCCATAATCGCCAGCGAGCTGACGGATTTGCCGGAGCCAGACTCGCCGACAATACCGACCACCTCACCCTGCTTCACGCTGTAGCTAATGCGGTCGACGGCTTTGAACGGTGTCCCTTCGTCGCCGAAGTGCACCGATAATTGATCTACATTTAATAACGCCATCTCGAACCTCTTACTGCTTCAGTTTGGGATCGAGCGCGTCACGCAGACCGTCACCCATCAGGTTAAATGCCAGCACCGTCAGCAGAATCGCCAGCCCCGGGAAGGTCACCACCCACCAGGCGCTTTGCGCGAACTGCAATACGTCAGAGAGCATGGTGCCCCACTCCGGCGTTGGCGGCTGCGCGCCCATGCCAAGAAAGCCGAGGGCGGCCATATCGAGAATGGCGTTAGAGAAACCGAGCGATGCCTGAACGATCAGCGGCGCAAGGCAGTTCGGGAAAATATTGACGAACATCTGACGCATCGCGCCTGCGCCCGCCACGCGGGAGGCAGTCACATAATCGCGGTTCACCTCTACCAGAACCGCCGCGCGGGTTAAGCGGACATAGTGCGGCAGCGCCACAAACGTCAACGCCAGCGCAGCGTTGCCGATGGAGGGGCCGAAGATCGCCACCAGCACCAGCGCCAGCAGCAGGCTCGGCAGGGCCAGCATAATATCGACCACGCGCATGATGATGTTATCGACCAGACCGCCGAAGTAGCCCGCGACCAGGCCGAGAATAATCCCCATTACCAGCGACAGGACAACCACCAGACAGCCGACCAGCAGCGACAAACGCGCGCCATACATCAGGCGCGAGAGGACATCGCGACCAACATCATCCGTTCCCAGAATATGCGCCCAACTGCCGCCTTCCTGCCAGACCGGCGGCGCCAGCAGCGCATCGCGGAACTGCTCTGCCGGGTTGTACGGCGCAATAAAGTTGGCAAACACCGCAATCAGGATCACGATGAGAACATACGCCAGCCCGACGACCGCGCCTTTATTGCGTTTGAAATAGTGCCAGAACTCCCGCAATGGCGTCATGGGCGCCGGTGCGGCATTAACATTATTTTCAGTAACCTGTGACATGATGGCCCCTTACTTCTTATGCCGAATACGCGGGTTCACCACGCCGTACAGCAGGTCTACCAGCAGGTTGACGAGAATAATCATCGTCGCTACCAGTAACACGCCGCCCTGCACTACCGGATAATCGCGGCGTTGCAGCGCATCGATCAGCCAGCGCCCCAGACCGGGCCACGAGAAGATAGTTTCTGTCAGAATCGCGCCCGCCAGCAGCGTCCCGACCTGCAGGCCGATCACGGTGACGACTGGCAGCATGGCGTTACGCAGAGCATGGACGATAATGACGCGCATCCTGGTCAACCCTTTGGCGCGTGCGGTACGGATGTAATCCTCCCCCAGCACTTCCAGCATCGACGAACGGGTCATACGCACAATGACGGCCAGCGGGATTGTACCGAGCACCATCGCAGGCAGGATCATATGCGCCAGCGCATCAATAAAGTTACCCTCTTCGCCCCAGATAGCGGTGTCGATCAGCATAAAGCCCGTCAACGGATTGGTATCATCAAGGAACACCATATCGCTCACGCGCCCGGAAACCGGCGTCAGGTTCCAGTGGACGGAGACCAGCATGATCAGCATCATGCCCCACCAGAAGATAGGCATAGAGTAACCGGTCAGCGCCAGGCCAACAGCAGTGTGATCGAAGATAGAACCGCGCTTCACTGCGGCCAGCACGCCCACCGGAATCCCCACGGCGACGGCAAAAATCATGGCGCAGACGCCAAGTTCCAGCGTCGCTTTAAAGCGAGGCACAAACTCGTCCCACACGGGGATTCGGCTTTTCAGCGAGATGCCTAAATCGCCATGCATCACCCCCCAGATATAATGGAGGTACTGCTGCCACATCGGTTTATCAAGACCGAGTTCAGCCAGCAGTTGAGCATGACGCTCAGGGGAAATACCTCGCTCACCCGCCATGATCATCACCGGATCGCCGGGGATCATGTGGACAAAGGCAAAGGTGAGAAGGGTAATACCGATAAACGTCGGGATAACGAGTCCCAAACGTCGGAGAATGAACTGCAACATAACCCGAATTCTCTCTCATGACCCACGGCCTGGAACCGTGAGTCTGTATTGCTCACAAATCTTATCCCACGCAAACTGCATCGCGGATAAAGCATTACGCCGGATGGCGCTGCGCTTATCCGGCCTACACAACACCGGGGCGCAGCGCTCTTTTAATTATTCGACAGAGACGTTTTCGAAGTGATGTTTGCCTAATGGATCAACCACATAGCCTTTAACTTCTTTACGCACTGGCTCATAAACCGTGGAGTGAGCGATGATCAGCGCTGGCGCCTGGTCATGCATCACGACCTGGGCCTGTTTATAGAGTTCAATACGCTTGTTGTGGTCATCGGTCGCACGCGCAGGCTGAATCAGGTCTTCAAACGGCTTGTAGCACCATTTTGAATAGTTGGAGCCTTGCTGGGCGGCATCGCAGCTGAACAGCGTGGCGAAGAAGTTATCCGGATCGCCATTATCGCCGGTCCAGCCCATCATCACCGTCTGGTGCTCGCCATCTTTAGCGCGCTTGAGGTATTCGCCCCATTCATAGGTGACAATTTTGGCCTGAACGCCAATCTTCGCCCAGTCCGCCTGGATCATTTCCGCCATACGACGCGCATTCGGGTTATAGGGACGCTGTACCGGCATCGCCCACAGATCGATGGTGAAGCCTTTTTCCAGACCGGCTTCTTTCAGCAGCGCCTTCGCTTTTTCCGGATCGTAGCCGTAGTCTTTAATATCGTCGTTGTAGCCCCACATTGTCGGCGGGATCAGGTTTTTCGCCGCAACGCCCGCGCCCTGATAAACGGCTTTGATGATGGCCTCTTTATTCACGGCATAGGTCAACGCCTGGCGAACTTTGACGTTATCCAGCGGTTTTTTCTGTACGTTGTAGGAGAGATAACCCACGTTCAGACCGGCCTGCTCCATCAGGTTGATGTTTTTATCTTCTTTCATGCGCGCAATATCCGCCGGGTTCGGATACGGCATCACCTGACATTCGTTCTTCTGCAGTTTGGCGTAACGCACAGAGGCGTCAGGGGTGATGGAGAAGACCAGACGGTCGATCTGCGGCTTCGTGCCCCAGTAGCCGTCAAAAGCTTTGTAGAGAATGCGGGAATCTTTCTGATATTGCACCAGTTGGAACGGGCCAGTGCCGACCGGGTTCAGATCCACTTTTTCCGGCGTACCGGCTTTCAGCATGTTGTCAGCATATTCTTTAGAAAGAATAGAGGCGAAGTCCATGGCTAAATCGGCAAGGAACGGCGCTTCCGGACGCGTCAGCACAAACTGCACCGTGTGATCGTCTACCTTCTTCACTTCGCTAATCAGATCCGGCAGCCCCATGCCTTCAAAGTATTCATAGCTGCCGCCAGACACTTTATGGTACGGGTTCTGCTCGTTTTTCTGCCGGTCAAAAGAGAACACGACATCATCGGCGTTCAGCTCGCGCGTGGGTTTGAAATCCTTGCTGGATTGCCATTTCACCCCTTTACGTAGGTGGAACGTATAGGTTTTACCGTCTTCGCTGATATCCCACTTCTCAGCAAGACCCGGGATCACTTCCGTGGTGCCGGTTTTGAATTCAACCAGACGGTTATAGATAGGTACGGAGCTGGCATCATAGGTGGTGCCAGACGTAAAGAGCTGTGGGTTAAAGCCTTCCGGCGAGCCTTCTGAACAATAAACCAGGGTTTTGGCCTGCACGCTGGCTGCAACGGTCATGGCCACCAGGCTCAAACCAAGCTTCAGCATCCCTGACTTCTTCAAGGAAATACTCATTCTTCTGCTCCAATAATTGTGATGTATGTTGTTTTGCCCTTTGCAAAGGCTTTTACCGCCCGGCCTTTTTTGTTTTTTACCTGGTCAGGTCAGTAGTGAGAGGTGGGGATTCCGTTCGCATAATCGACTGAGTTGCAGTGCGGATTCTCCATAAAATGCCCCTCATTCCCTACAATCTGTCAATAGAATGTCAAAACGTCAATACAGGTAACCAGCTTTTACAACAACGGTGAGAATTAACAAACAAAGATTAAAAAAAGTTCAGAAGGGTATTTTCAGCAGGGAAATTTGTGCTATGGGCAGAAAGGCAGAGTTATTCACTTAATATTTTGCAACAGTTAGTGATTAACAATTAGCCATTAATTGAAAAATTTCTTTCGATATGTTGATTATCTGAGCGATTAATACCACTAACGCTAAAACGCACAGGCGAAAATGCTGAGGTTATCCATAAGCCGTGTGCAAAAAAGAGTTATCCGGACATTGAAAAACACCATCGAATATGTCACAAAATTGTAAATAAGTAGGCCGTCGTGCGGCCTACCGCGATCACAAAAACTAACTTTTGACCCTGGCCTGCGTGCGCTTTTCGCTCCAGTTAAACAACGAGTTCACCAGAATCGCTGTCAACGTCCCCGCTGCCATGCCGTTGCCAAAGACCATCTGTACGCCCGCCGGGAAATTCTGATACAGGCCGGGTACCAGTATAGGTAGCATTCCCATGGCCAGCCCCATCGCCAGCGCGTAGGTTTTACCCGGCGTATGCAGTGGCTCACGCGCAATCATATCAATGCCGATGACCCCGATAATGCTGAAGACAATCACCGCCGTACCGCACACCACCGAACCTGGCAAACAGGTCGCCAGACGTACCAGCGGCGCGAATATGGCAATCAGGATTAACAACCCTCCGGCAGCCGCAGTCACGAAACGCGATTTCACATTAGTGGTGCGTACCACCCCAATATTTTCGCCGGAGGTGATAATTAAGGAGGTGCCAAAAATCCCCCCCAGCAGCGACATTACCGCATCACCACGAATGGTGCGTGGAATCGCCTGCTGCACATTTTGCGTAGAATTGACTATTTCCGCGGTCGCAATCGTTTGCCCGGTTGCTTCAGCCATAGAGATGACCGCGTAAATCAGTAACGGCAGCGAGGCGGAGAGATCAAAAATCGGCCAGCCGAACGGCAAAAGCTGTGGGAAACTAAACAGCGGCCCGTGACCAACACCGCTAAAATCGGTGCTGCCCAGCGCCATTCCCAGCAACGTCCCCGCTAAAAGGCCGAACATCACCGCCAACTGGCGCAAAATACCGCTAAACGCCAGCGCGAAAATCAGCGTTATCAGGATAGTCCCCAGCGATAAAATGATACTGGTTGGATGAGCGAAGTCGGCGCTCCCTGGCTGGCCAATGATCAACCCGCCGTACAGGCGAATAAGGTTAATCGACACCATTAGCAGCATGATGCCAATGATAAAGGGGGGAAAATGGTGCAGGCAGCGGCGGAAAATCGGCAACGCGATAAAGTAGAACAGCGAGGTCAGAATTACGGCGCCAATCGCGGTCTGGATATTGGTCTGTAAAGCGATCGCAACGAAAATCGCAATCGGCGCGCCCCCCGGTACCATAATAAACGGCAAACGCGCGCCCACCCCTTTCACACCCAGGCTTTGCAAAATAGCGCCCAGACCGCACATCAGAAAGGTCGCGCTAAGTACCGAGGCGGTCACCGTATCGGTAAAGTGCAGCGCTTTGGCGATCAGGAAGACGGAGGTAATGGGGGTGGCGGCAACGACCAGCACATGCTGAAGCGCCAAAAGTAAGGTGGTTTGCCAGGGTAATGCATCGTTATCCGGCGTAGTAAGGCCAGGTTGCGGCATGATTAACTCCCATAAAACATCAAAAAAATAACCGCCAGCGCGGGCTGGCGGTCTGCATTATTTCAACCAACTAATGGCATCAGCGGCATAGCGATGCGCACGGAAGGCGCTGTTCTGTTTTCCAGGAATAATGCCTTTACTGAGGTGCTCCGGATATTCATTAAAGAACGGAATGATATATTCCCATACCGTTTCGCCTTCCGGGGTGACTTCAAACAGGCGGCCAAACGCCGATTCACAGATAAAGGTGTTGCCGTTCGCCAGCCGCTGCGCGCTCCCCATATACGGCGAGAAAAACGCCGGCGGGAAGATATCGCGATACTGCCAGGTAATCGCTTTGGTCTGCGGATCGAACTCCAGCACCGTGGAGTGCGGCGAGGTGACGCCGGGACGCAGGTTGCCGTTATCGAAAACCAGAATCGATCCGTTCTCCATCTCAACCGGCGTGTGCTGCTGCGCTACGACTTCCGGCCCTGCATGCCAGATAACCTTCCCGCTCTCTTTATCCACGGCAATGACACCGGAAGTGGTACGCAGGCTCATCAGTACCAGGCCATCACGGGTGACGGACAGGCCGTTAATCATCGGCCAGTGGCGGCGATCGAAAATATCATGAATCGGGAAATCTTCCGGATTCAAATGCTCCCAGGCACGCCATTCCCAGACCACTTCACCGTCGCGATTGACCTCTTTGACGACGTCGCTCTGAATCACGCCGTCCGGCGCATCGCGGCGTGGGTCGCCGCCGGTAACACGGGCGGCGATATCGGCAGGTAACGGCGACGCGGCGGTATACAGCAGGTTACCGTTTTCCAGCCACTGCGCATCGTGGTGATGGTAAATATCTTCGTAATGCCAGACGATTTCGTTATCCGGCGTCACTTCGTAGAAGTCGCCGCCGTGCCAGAGATCCCACGCCGGATAGAGGTTCGCTGAAGTGCGGTGGCTGCCGTTATAACCCAGATTACCGTTCGGCAGCAGCACTGCATCACGCCCGGCGCGAACCGGAAGCTGCCACTGATGCGCGACTTCGCCCTGCTCGTCCACCAGGTAAACCCGCCCTTCGGCGGTTTGCGGCGCAAAAAGCGTATAGCCGCCAAAGCTCTTCGCCTTATCAGCGTAGATAAGGCCCGCCAGACGGCGTCCAAGGGTGAAAGTCGAATCCTGAGTTAAGTGTGCCACATCGCCTCCTGAGGAATAAATTTGCGCCAAAATACCCCATTAAAACGTTTTAATGAAGAGTTTTTTACGATCCTCACCGAAAAAAAGCAAACGTTACCGTCTGGTAAATATGCTACCCTGTGCGCAAACTTTCGAAGGTCAGGAAGCAGATGGCTGTTCAAAATAAAAAACGCGCAAAGTTGATTGATGTTGCCCGCCATGCAGGCGTGTCGCCAGGGACGGTATCCAATGCCTTGCACAACACCCGCTTTGTCGAGCCGCAGACGCGACGGCGTATTGAAGAGGCCATTGTTGCGCTCAACTACACGCCGAATATTCGCGCCCGCCAGTTGCGAACCGGCAAAACCAATACCATTGCCTTGCTCTCTTCGGTGCCGCTGGCGATTGCCTCCGGTGCGTCACGACTGGGATTTATGATGGAGGTGGCGTTAACGTCCGCGATGATGGCGCTGGAAAAACAGCATGCGCTGATTCTGGTGCCGCCGGGGGCAAATCCACTGGATGCCGTCAGCTTTGACGCGGCGATCCTGATTGAGCCGGCGGAGAACGACCCGCAGCTCCAGGCGCTGGCGCAAGCGGGCATTCCCTGCGTCACCATTGGCCGCACGCCGGGCGCCGACACGCCTGTGCCGTGGGTTGAGCTGCACTCGGCGGCAACAGCACAGCTTCTGCTAACGCATCTGGAGGCCTCCGGCGCCAGCAAATGTGCGTTATTTGTCGGTAACACTCGGCGAACATCAGTTCAGGAGAGCGAAGCGGCTTACCAGCGCTGGTGCGCGGGGCGCCAGGACCCCGTCGTCTACTCTCTCAATGAAAGCGAGGGTGAAAATGCCGGCTACCAGGCCGCGCAGCAGCTATTACAGGCGCATCCCGACGTTGACGGCGTGCTGGTGCTGATCGATACCTTTGCCAGCGGCGCGGTACGCGCTTTTCAGGAACAGGCAGTAGCTATCCCGGAGCGGATGCGCGTGGTCACCCGCTATGATGGTATCCGCGCGCGCGAATCGCTGCCGCCGCTGACGGCAGTGAATATGCATCTTGATGAGGTGGCGCGACAGGCAATCACACTATTATTTGATTTGCTGGCGGGCAAGAAGGTCAGTCACAGCGACGGGATCATGCCTGAACTGGTGGTGCGAGCGTCAACCTGCTGGTGATAGAGGATGACTCGCCACTGCGTGGCTCGCCCTGCGGGCCGTTGCTGACGCAACGTTCTCTCGCTGCGCTCGAGTCGAACCTCTTGCCCCCGGAGGTTCTCATCCTCGTCAGGCTTCAGATGCAAAAAACCCTGCTCGTTGAGCAGGGTTTCTGAATTTGGTCGGTGATAGAGGATTCGAACCTCCGACCCCTTCGTCCCGAACGAAGTGCGCTACCAGGCTGCGCCAATCACCGAATGCGGGCGCATCTTACTGCTCAGGCGCACGCCCGTCAATCCCTTAGTCGCAAAATACAATTCAATCGGCGAGAAAGTCGGCAGACAACCTACTTCGCGGCGACTTTCTGCGCATCGGGAATATGGCACCAGTTGTTGTTCTGGTTAATGCCGCCATCCGGCGATGTATACCCCAGGCAGCCCATTATCGTATCGTACAGCTCCACATGACGACGCGGCACTTTGATCTCCGCCTGCTGTTTCAGGTGAGCGAACATCTGCGCATGTTGCGGACTGGCAAGATATTTATCCGACATCCATACCAGCATCGGAACACGGAATTGCTCCGGCGGCGCCATATTGCGCGGCGTACCGTGCAAATGTTCACGTTCGTTAATCGACTCGCCGTGGTCAGCCGCGTAGAACACAATCGCTTTTTTATCACGTAGCTGATCGAACACACTGGTAATAAAGTGATCCACATAGGTCACGGAGTTATCGTAAGAGTTGATCATCTGCGCTTTCGTGCAGCCGCTATCGACCCCAATACATTCGGGCTTCCACTGAGCGTAGCTGCGCGGATAACGTTGCGTATAGTTAAAATGCGACCCCTTAGTATGCAGGATAATCAGATGCTTACCCTCCGGGTTCTGGGCAAGCGAGTTCTGCATCTCATCAATCAACAGCATATCATCAACCGTTTTACCACGGTTACGCGGCTCGGCGCCGATCTGCTCGCGGTAGGAGATATTATCCGCCATGGTATTGCTATAGAACCACATCTCGCTCTGCATGGCGTACAGATCGGAACTGAATCCGAGCTGTTTGAGAACGGCAAACACATTCTGCTCTTTTAAGGTACGCTGCGGGTTATTATCCGCCCCGCCTTCCCGTACAAACATACAGCGTAAAGAAAGCTTCGTCGCGGTATCGCAAGAATAGCCGCGGAACGCCGCCAGATTTTTTTCCTGCGCCAGCTTCGGCGTGGTATTACGCTCGTAGCCGAAAATCCCCATGTGATCCCAACGGGTCGTCTCACCGATAATGAAAACGACGTAGGTGTCATCCCCATCCTTCGGCGCAACATAGGTAAATTTCCTGGCCGGGTTTATTAACGAATTATTGTCCGACGACTCATCTACCTGCGCCCAGGCATACAGCCCTAACGCAGATAACCAGTTTGAAGGCAGATAGGAGTTCGCCACCACGCCGCCATAGCTGGGTAAGTCGATACCTGTCGCCCGTTCAACCTTTTTTTGCTGTATATCCAGCAGGCGGATAGGCGCCCACACCATTACGCCTGCGAGTACCACTACAGCGGCGCTGCGAAAACGCTGCCCCGGCGTACGTAGCTGGCGCAACAACGTGTAGCGACAGTGGTTACTCCAGATAAAGATGAGCGGAAGCAGGCTCACGGCAATCAGCCACAATACGAAGTGCAGCCCCACCACCTCTTTCGAGAGATCGATATCGGTGGTCATAACAGACGCAATAATGCCGTAGCCAATCACCACGTTCAGGAAGGTCATGTAATAACTGGCGCCAGCGGAAAACAGCACCACCAGCGTGGCCAGCACACGCCAGACGCGTCGGCCAAACAGTGAAAGAAGACGAAGTAAGAAGAAAGTGACCAGCACCGTGGCGCCAAGTTCGACAACTGCGGAGAGGCCTTTCCAAATGGTAAATTCTTGCGCATAACTGCCGAAACGGCGGTAAAACACGGCGCAATTCATAAACAGACCGATATAGAGCGCAAGCAAGAAACTAAGTTTCTGCTGCGTCATCGATTTAATGTATCTCATGCAAACAAACCCTGGGAATCGGGATAAAAACGACCTGTACAACGATTCTTTAATCAAACAGGTAAATATGCGGCTAACGCAGATGTGAGAAAGTCTACCAGCGCGGCTAAGTAGACCACAGGAAGCGCAAAAAGTGTCTATAGAGAATGTGATTGACCTATATATTTTTGTAAATATATAGACAGGGTATTAGATGAACTTCTAATAAGTCCAGGCGGCGGTTTATCTCGTTAAAAGCGAGCGCTCACCCCCAGGGTATACAAATAATCGCTATCCGTAGCGCTATTTTCCGCCTGGGAAAACGCCGCATACGCCGCCATGTGCGGGTTAAGTAACACGTCCGCGCCTACGGTGACATCCAACCAGTTTCCCGCCTGATTTCCTGCGGTCATACGACTCAACCCGGACTGCGCTTTCCAGATATTTTCCCCAAACTGTTGGTTATAGCTGATTTGCGCCCAGGGACGGACATCGCCGAACTGCGAGTTTACCCGCCAGCCTAACGTACTGACGCTGGCGTGCCATAACGGATCGGTAAGCGCTAATGTCGTCGCGCTATCGCCATATTCGTTATACATTGATGACGTCGAACCGTCGTAATGCAGCGCCGCGACCGGCCCAGTGGTCACGCGTCGGGAAAGCGGAAAATTCCAGCCCATACTGATACCGCTGGTCGCATCAAGCGGGGTTTCATCCGCCAGGCTAAGCACCGGACCCACCGTATTTTGCGTAGACTGAATACGTTCGGCCAGTATGTCGTTGTAATTCGGTTGG
This sequence comes from Salmonella sp. JXY0409-18, assembly GCF_020268625.1. Classification (NCBI taxonomy): domain Bacteria; kingdom Pseudomonadati; phylum Pseudomonadota; class Gammaproteobacteria; order Enterobacterales; family Enterobacteriaceae; genus Salmonella; species Salmonella sp. JXY0409-18. The sequence goes on along the minus strand of NZ_CP084216.1, from coordinate 218,502 downwards.
TGATCGCTGTCCCAGGTATAGCGTTCCGTCGTATGCCCCGGAGCCGCTTCAGCGATATATTCTTGTTGCCAGGCATACGTGGTATTGATAAAAAACGAGCAGGCCATAAGGCCCGCCAGACAACGCAATGTCCGGCGACCACGGCGTTTTCTTACAATCATCAACGCGACTCCAGAGTAGAGCCGAATTCGGCGATATTATTGTCATTGAATGAAGGATGTCGGGCATCAGCCCTGTATTAACTATTGTCCTTTTAGCGGGCCCGTCAAGGCGGGTTGAAGGAAATTTTCGCGGTAACCACAATAACGAGGAAGTCTATGCAGCGTTGCGACTGGGTCAGCCAGGACCCCCTTTATATTGCCTATCATGATAACGAGTGGGGCGTGCCGGAAACCGATAGCAGAAAGCTGTTTGAAATGATCTGTCTTGAAGGTCAACAGGCCGGTTTATCCTGGATCACCGTGCTTAAAAAGAGGGAGAACTACCGCGCCTGTTTTCATCAGTTTGACCCGGTACGCATCGCAGCTATGCAGGAGGAGGATGTTGAACGCCTGCTGCAGAACACGGGCATCATACGACATCGCGGTAAAATTCAGGCCATTATCAGTAACGCCCGCGCCTGGCTTGCGATGGAGCAAAACGGCGAGTCTTTCGCCGATTTTGTCTGGTCATTCGTTGATGGCCAGCCGCAGATCACCCAGGCGGCCAGCCTGGATGAGATCCCTACCTCAACACCTGCGTCCGATGCGCTTGCTAAGGCATTAAAAAAACGCGGTTTCAAGTTTGTCGGTACGACTATCTGTTACTCCTTTATGCAGGCGTGCGGACTGGTCAACGACCATATTACCGGCTGTTTTTGCCATCCGGGAGAAAAACATGATTCGCAAATCCCAGAGTGAAGACATGGCGTCTATTCTGGCGCTGTGGATGAAAAGTACCATTTATGCCCATCCCTTTATCGAAGAACGTTACTGGCACGAGAGCGAAGCAATTGTACGCGACGTCTATTTACCCGCCGCGCAAACCTGGGTATGGGAGGAAAATGGACAACTGAAAGGCTTCGTCAGCGTACTGGAAGCCCGTTTTGTCGGGGCGCTGTTTGTCGCCCCCGACGCGTTAAGACACGGCATTGGCAAAGCGCTTCTGGAATATGTCCAGCAACGTTTTCCTCTGCTGAGCCTTGAGGTTTACCAGAAAAATCAATCCGCCGTAAACTTCTACCATGCGCTTGGTTTTCGTATTGAAGATAGCGCCTGGCAGGAGGATACCGCCCACCCCACCTGGATTATGAGTTGGCAGGCGGATCAAACGCCGTAAGCGGTAGCGCCGGGCCGGTATATTTCTCAAACCAGACCAGCGCGGTGTTGCCCGCACAACCGTTCCCCAGCCGGGAACTGGGAAGATCTTTTGTCAGGACGTTTACCGCGCCGTTTTTGCATATGCCGCCTGCGGTAGGTTCAGGGTCCGGCCATGCGCCTTCGTGAATACAGATCACGCCAGGCCGAATTCCGTCGGTAACGACCGCGCCCGCCAGAACCTGCCCGCGATGATTCCAGACGCGTACCGTATCGCCATCGACGATTCCACGCGTTGTCGCATCCTGCGGATGAATCGTCACCGGTTCGCGTCCGGCTACCGCATACCGCTCCCGTAACGAACTGTAGTTAAGCTGGCTATGCAGACGGTGCGCCGGATGCGCGGAAAGTAGCTGAACCTGCCCCGCATCAGCGTTCCCGTGCCACTCATCCGGCACCAGCCACATCGGATGGCCGGGACAATCCGCGTAACCATAGCTGGCAATGCGCGCAGAATAGATTTCGATTTTGCCGCTGGCCGTTTTTAGCGGATGGTTATCAGGATCGCGGCGAAAATCCGCGAAGCGCACAAACTGCGCGTTGGCGGGATTTTCCGGCATCTCCAGTAAACGGTTAGCCTGCCAGAATGCGGCAAACGGCGGCAGCGTCACCCCCTGGCTGGCGCCACGCTGGGCGGCAATATTGTAGAAAGTCTCCAGCCACGCCAGCTCACTTTTTCCTTCGGTGAACCGAGCGTAACCGCCGGCTTCCCACCGTTCGCTCAGTTCAGCAAAAACGTCAAAATCATTCCGCGCCTCCCACCGGGGCGACACGACCTGCTTCATCGGCGCCAAATGCTGATTGCTATAGTCGCCGGTCATGGTTAAATCGTTACGCTCATAGCTGGTGGTCGCAGGCAGAACAATATCCGCGTGTTTCGCGGCGGCCGTCCAGAAACATTCTGAGATAACGACCAGTTCCGGTTTTTGCCACGCGCGAATCAGACGGTTGGTATCCTGATGATGGGTAAAGTTCGCGCCGCCCGCCCACCAGATAAAACGAATATCCGGGAAGCGGCGATCCATCCCATTGTGTTGGTAAAACCCACCGGGGTTTTCCAGCGCCTCGACAATACGCGCCACCGGTATTTTATCTACCGCATCGACCCCGCCAGGGATGCTTCCCTGCATCGAGGCTAACACGGCGGCGCGGCGCGTCGGGTTTCCGCCGTTAGCAAAATGATAAGAAAAACCAAACCCGCCGCCAGGCGTACCAATTTGCCCCAGCATTGCGGCCAGCGTGACGATCATCCAGTGCTTTTGCTCGCCGAACTGCTGACGCTGCATTCCCCAACCGGCCATCAACATGGTGGTGTTATGATGAAATATTTCCGCCAGTTCACGAATTTTCACCGCAGAAACGCCGCAAATTTCCGCCGCCCATTCCGCTGTTTTGGCCGTACCGTCGGTCTTGCCCAAAAGATAGTCGGCGAAACGGTCATAACCCGTCGTGCAGCGGGCAAGGAACGCTTCATCCTGCCAATCGTTTTCCACCAGCGTATGGGCGATCCCCAACATTAACGCCACATCGGTGCCCATATGCGGGGCGATCCACTCCATCTTATCGCCAAAAAAGTCGACGCTTTCCGATCGCATCGGATCGATGCAGATCAGGCGCTTGCCGCTTTGTCGCAACGCCGCAAAATAGTCGAGCCCCTGTTCATCCGAGGCGTTCCAGGCAATTTTCAGAGTATTCAGCGGGTTCGCGCTCCAGAGCACCACCACCTCGCTGTGTTCCAGCACCACCGGCCAGCTAGTCTGCTGCTGGTAAACCTCGTTGCCACCCACTACATAAGGCATGATAGCCTGCGCCGCGCCGGTGGAATAATCGCCAAGATGGCCGGTATACCCTCCCGCCAGCGCCATGTAACGCTGCAATAGCGTAGCCGCTTTATGCAATACGCCGTTCGAACGCCAACCGTAGGAGCCGGCGAAGATGGACGATGGTCCATAACTTTCGCGAATACGTTTGTGCTGAGCGTGGATCAGATCCAGCGCGTCATCCCAACTTACGCGAACAAACTCATCCTGCCCGCGTATGCCTTGCGGCTTATCGGGAGAAGCCAGGAACCCTTTACGCACCATCGGGAAGCGAACCCGCGTTTTACTGTGAACCTGGTCATGCACAACGGTTTGCAGGGAGTTTTGGTGTGCCGTCGGGAGTTCGCCATACGAGGCAAAAATGCGTTCTCCGTCGGTTTCAACGCGGACTGGCCCCCAGTGTGCGGCGGTCAATACCGAATGACGCGATGGTACGTGGGTCAAGGTTCGCTCCTGAATTATTGGGATTATTTATTTTGCCGATCAATGTTACTTACAAATTTCAGAGTTTTCCCTGGAATTTTCTTCATGTGCAGACGTCATAATCAACCGCCACGGTCGCTGTGGTAAAAATAAAAAAGTGATAAGGATTTAAGATGAAAAAACGTGTATTTGTGATTGCTGCCATCGTGAGCGGCGCCCTGGCAGTATCTGGCTGCACAACAAACCCTTACACCGGCGAACGCGAAGCAGGTAAATCCGGCATTGGCGCGGGTATTGGATCGCTGGTCGGCGCAGGCATCGGCGCACTCTCCTCCTCCAAAAAAGATCGCGGTAAAGGCGCGCTGATTGGCGCGGCGGCTGGCGCGGCGCTGGGCGGCGGCGTGGGTTACTACATGGACGTACAGGAAGCGAAACTGCGTGACAAAATGCGGGGCACAGGCGTTAGCGTGACGCGAAGCGGCGATAATATCATTCTGAATATGCCGAATAATGTCACCTTCGACAGCAGCAGCGCGACGCTGAAACCGGCAGGCGCTAACACGCTGACCGGCGTGGCGATGGTGCTGAAAGAGTATCCCAAGACCGCCGTCAATGTGGTGGGCTACACCGACAGTACCGGTAGCCACGATCTGAATATGCGTCTGTCGCAGCAGCGTGCTGACTCCGTCGCCAGTTCGCTGATCACCCAGGGCGTCGACGCCAGCCGTATCCGTACCAGCGGAATGGGTCCGGCGAATCCGATCGCCAGCAACAGTACGGCAGAAGGTAAGGCGCAAAACCGCCGCGTCGAAATTACCTTGAGTCCATTGCAGTAAACTACCGTACCGGGTAAAGCGGTATGCTTTACCCGGCCTGCATTACTCCCTCGCCATTCCCTCGCCAAACCGGATACATCGCGCATTACTCGGTATTCATTCATTATTTACCACGACACGGCTGCCGACAGCGGGGAAATTGGCTGGTCGATGATGGCTAAACGGGTTAATAATAAGCCTGTTCCGGTTGGCGCATGCCGCGCTTACCTTTTGATTTACGGAGAGTCGCATGAAGCCGTCCATCATTCTCTACAAAACCCTGCCTGATGATTTGCTGCATCGCCTGGAGGCGCATTTTACCGTCACCCAGGTACCGAACCTGCATCCGGAAACGGTAGCGCGACACGCGCAGGCATTTTCCAGCGCGCAAGGCCTTCTGGGCGCCAGCGAAACCGTTAACCGCGCGCTGCTGGAAAAAATGTCGGCGCTACGTGCGGCGTCGACCATCTCGGTGGGATACGATAATGTCGAGGTGGACGCCCTTACTGCTCGCAAAATAGTCCTGATGCACACGCCTGCCGTTTTGACGGAAACCGTTGCCGATACGGTGATGGCGTTGATGCTGGCTACTGCCCGCCGCGTGGTGGACGTCGCAGAACGGGTTAAAGCGGGTGAATGGACGGAAAGCATTGGCCCGGCGTGGTTTGGCGTCGATGTGCATCACAAAACACTCGGTATCGTTGGGATGGGGCGTATCGGGATGGCGCTGGCGCAGCGAGCGCACTTTGGGTTTACCATGCCGGTTCTCTATCACGCCCGTCGGCGGCATCAGGAGGCGGAAGACCGGTTTAACGCCCGCTACTGCGATCTGGATACGTTGTTGCAGGAGGCTGATTTTGTCTGCGTGATCCTGCCGCTAACGGCAGAAACGCGACATCTGTTTGGCGCAACACAGTTTGCCAGAATGAAATCGTCCGCCATTTTTATTAATGCCGGACGCGGCCCGGTGGTCGATGAAAACGCGCTGATTGCCGCGCTGCAAAACGGTGAAATATATGCGGCAGGTCTGGATGTCTTTGAGCAGGAACCGCTATCCGTGGATTCGCCCCTGCTGAACATGTCTAATGTCGTCGCGGTGCCGCATATTGGCTCGGCAACGCATGAGACGCGCTACAACATGATGGCCTGTGCGGTGGATAATTTGATTGATGCGCTGCAGGGAAAAATAGAGAAGAACTGCGTCAATCCGCAGGCGGCGGGATAACGCTACAGGCCCGATAAGCGCTGGCTTGCGCTTATCGGGCAGACTGTCATTACTGAGTCGCGTTTACCGCCGCCGTCCAGGCCTGATTAAACGCCTGATGCTGCGAGGCCAACGGCCCAATCAGCGCATTATATTGGCTGGCCTGCTGTGAGGTCGGGAACTGAATGCCGTTCGCGACAAAGCTCACCTGCTCGCCCTGTTGCGCAATATAATCGCCCACTTGTACCAACTGCTGCGTAAAGATCTGCGCCGCCGGGATCAGCGGCTGCAAAGCATCTGCCGGCACGGTGACCACTTTTTTGTAGACCTGATCAAACACAGGCTTCAGGTCATCGGCCTGCTTTAACGCGCCATGCGCGGCATCAGCCTGCAGTTTTGCATTCTGCAACTGTTGCGCCAGCACGCCTAACGAACCATTTGCCTGCCGCAGCGGCTCACGTTGCGTCATATAATCCTGCGGAACGCGGATGGCGTTAACGCTATCGACCACCGGGCGCAGACCGGAATCCATCGCCTGGTTTACCTGCTGCGAGTAGCCATACAGTATCGCGTAATCAGACACGAACGGACCAAACTGTTTTTTCTGATCGGCCGTCAGCGTTGGTAAACGCTCTCCGCTACGCATTGCTGTATTCTGCAGGAAATCGACAAACGCTTTGCGCTGATCGCCTTCTTTATCAAAACACCCGCTCAGGCTAAACACCATTAATAACGCCACAACAGGCGCAAACCAGCGAGAGCAGGACTTACCTGTCGCCATTGTTAATACTCCTTTCACCCAAAAATGCGCACAACGACACCTGCGTGCCTGACGGCTTACAAGGATAGTCCAGGTCAGGCTTGCAGGATACCCTTTCCACGCGATCTTGTAGCGGAAAATTATGTTTATCTGCATCAATGCTTAATTTGTTATTTTATTGTTAATTTTTGGCCTGACACTGCGATAAAAAACGCGGCAAGAAAGCTTTCCAGCGGGGGATGTAATATTTTTTTAATCTTTACAATTATTTTCTGAAAGACGGATATACCTTCCTGGATCAAATTGTTAGCGTCCTAAAAGTCGCGTAGCGTAAGGCATCGAAACGAATCGATAGCGCTTCCTGGCGGCGCGTCACCCCCCACCCGCAAGTTTCCCGACTATTCTTAAGAGGCTTCGATGCACTTCACGATCCCGCTGTGTGATTTACAGGAGTTCTCAATGGAATATAAAGATCCGATGTTTGAGCTGCTGAGCAGCCTGGAACAAATTGTTTTTAAAGATGAAACGCGAAAGATCACCCTGACGCAAAAACCCAATCCTTTTACCGAATTTGAACAGTTACGGAGAGGGACGGGACTAAAAACAGATGAATTCGCCAGAGCGCTGGGCGTAACGGTTGCCATGGTTCAGGAATGGGAATCGAAACGCGAAAAACCCACGCCAGCAGAGCTCAAATTGATGCGCCTGATACAGGCAAACCCACGCTTAAGTAAGCAATTGATGGAGTAATTTTTACCCCTTTCTGTTTTAACGGTCCTGCGCAAGGACCGTTTTCCCCGCTCGATTCCTGACCTGGAGAAATAAAGTAAAATAAAAGTTGCATCGCCCGGCATTACATGAGTTAATGTGCTCAACGGTTTGACGTACAGACCATTAAAGCAGTTTAGTAAGGCAAGTCCCTTCAAGAGTTATCCATTAGATACCCCTCGTAGTGCGCATTTCCTTAACGCTTAAAAAATCTGTAAAGCACGCCATAACGCCGAAAGGCACACTTATTTTTTAAAAGGTAATACACTATGTCCGGTAAAATGACTGGTATCGTAAAATGGTTCAACGCTGATAAAGGCTTCGGCTTTATTACTCCTGATGACGGTTCTAAAGACGTGTTCGTACACTTCTCCGCTATTCAGAACGATGGTTACAAATCTCTGGACGAAGGTCAGAAAGTTTCCTTCACCATCGAAAGCGGCGCTAAAGGCCCGGCAGCTGGTAACGTAACCAGCCTGTAAGCTTAAAAAGCTCAGAATTTTGAATCCCTGCCTGATGGCGGGGATTTTTTTTATTCCAATTCCCCCTCTCCCCCAGCATAACTTTGCATTACTTTACCCTGCGTTCCTTTGACCTTTCCCTTAGGGGAACCCCTATAGTAGGCAGGGAGATTGTTCACAAGGAATTGAAGTTATGTCGAAATCATCATGGTTATTACTTTTGGGTTTATGCGCCAGCGGCTCCGCGCTTGCGGCATCCGCAGAATCCGCTTTTCTAGCGCAACATGGGCTGGCGGGAAAAACGGTTGAGCAGATCGTGGATACGATTGATCAGACGCCGCAGAGCCGTCCTTTGCCTTACTCCGCGTCGATTACCAGTACCGAGCTCAAATTATCTGACGGAGAGCAGATTTATACGCTGCCGTTAGGCGACAAATTCTATCTCTCTTTTGCGCCCTATGAATGGCGGACACACCCCTGTTTTAACCACAGCCTTTCCGGCTGTCAGGGAGAAATGCCGAATAAACCGTTCACTGTAAAAGTGACAGACAGTAAAGGCGCTGTCATCGTACAAAAAGAGATGCAAAGCTATCGAAACGGATTTATCGGTGTTTGGCTACCGCGCAATATGGAAGGGACGCTGGAAGTAAGCTACAACGGTAAAACGGCGTCACATGCCATTGCCACCAGAGATGACAGCCAGACCTGTCTGACGGAATTACCATTACGTTAAAAAAATGCCCGATAACATAATGGGTTATCGGGCCTATAAAACGCCAACAAGATAAAATTAACAGAGTGCCTTGAGAATGCATAACGCCACAAGAATGGCAGAGGTGGGCTCACTTTGTACTGACCCCAAAACCTGGACAGATTAACCGAGGCATCAGCGAAAGAGTCCATTTAATACATGGGCTCTTTTTTGTTTCTGGCTATAACTAAATAACATTGTCCGCAATCGAATTATCCATTCCGTTGCTTTCTTGCATCACGCGGATTCCTGTCTCATCAATATTTTGTTCGTCGTATTCTTCCTGAATTTAACCTTAGACGTTCTATCAAATTATCGCTTATAGCGATTTGAACGTAACAGTCTTTGCATTCTATTGAGGGAGCCTAAGGAACAAAGTTCGCTGCTGAGTTTGTGATGATTTGAAACCATGGTGAATGTAGAAATTTTTGGCTTCTTCGATAAGTGCATGAACCATGATTGCACGTACACCAATATTCTCGGCAACCCGATAGCAACGAAGCACTGCATCATGAAGTAAATCAGCACCAAGCCCTTTTCCATGGAATGAGAGATCGACAGCAAGACGGGCAAGTATAATGACAGGGATGGGATCTGGCATGTTACGCCGAAGATTGCCTGTCGCTTCTGTATGGTTGACGCTGCCGGTGGCCAGAGAGTAAAAACCGGCTACTTGCTTCGTGTCTTTCTTGCACACCACAAATGTTCTGGCCGCTCCGAGAGCCTGGTTTTTGAGGCCCTTTTGCTTCAACCAGTCATCGAGCACAGCTTCACCGCTGACGAACTCAGCTACCTGATGAAAAGCGGACAAAGGTTCTGGTGCTGTTACACGTCCCACTGAGGTTTCCTTGCCAGCAGTTTTTCGATAACGGGATCATCTGCGACCGGTGCATCAAGCAGATTGATGAACTCCTCATATTGCTCATCGTTAAAGTTAAATACACGGCGGTCAAGGATCACTTTCTCGGCAGCCTGGCAGGCCGTTTCCAGAATGAAATCTGTACGTGACTTGTGAAGGATTTCCGCAGCTGCATCAATGAGCGCCCGCTGCGATTCCTTAGCTCTAAGGTTAAGTTGAACATCTGATTTCATGAGACACCCTTTGTATAGCATTTGCTTTACAAGAATAGCACAACCACCATGTATAGCAAACGATATACATCAAGTCGTCGTTTTTCATTTTTTGAATACTGATGTTCGCTTTGTGCCAGCAGCGGAAATTGCTCATTGTAGCGGTTTACTGAGTTCAACAAGGCAAAAGAACAATGCTGCCTTTCTGCAGGCTGACTATTATTTCGCCAAACATTTCCTCATCAGAGCATTTTGTAATGTCACTCCACGGCAAATAGGAAAGCCTCGCTCCACTATATGAAAGCCGTGTCGTAGAAAGAACACTTCCGCAGCCTTACTTACATTTGAAGTAAGTTCACTAATTCCACGCTGTCTGGCTTCCTCATGAATGCAATTCATCAGTAGTGTCCCTACCCCCTGTCTTGAATAGGTTCCTGATACAAAGAAATGATCAATGTATCCATTTGGTTGAACATCTGCATATCCAGCTATTTCACCATCCAGCTCTACAACAAAAGGTTGTAATTCCTTAATGTGATTGGCCCATCGCTCCAGGTCGATATCTGCTGGGGCCCAAGCATCAATTTGTTCACGTGTGTAGTAGTGTGATGCGATCGTATGTACAGATGAGAAAAAAACTCTGAATAACGATATTTCATCCCCATTACTGAACCTTCTGATTTTCATAAAACCTCATTGTGAGAGTTACTTGTAGAACAATACTAATTTTTGTGAAATAGGGCGTCCGTTCCTCTCTCATAGCAGACATTTGCGTGACCGTATCCACCAACGTTCAGGTTTCCTGATAGCATCCCTGTACAGACCTTGTTAATTTCTGCCTGGATAGCTCTTTAGGCGGTATTCAACCGGGCTGAGTCCGTTAAATCTAAGGCTAATTCGTCGGGTATTGTAGTATCGTATGTAATCCTCAATAGCTATCTTAAGTTCATCAATATCCTTAAATTTACTGGTGTAAAAACTTTCTGATTTTAAAGTCCCGAAAAAACATTCTGCACAGGCATTATCAAGGCAGTTGCCTTTGCGGGACATATTTTGGATGATGCCAAACTCTCGTAACTGATACTGGTACCATCAATGACGGTATTGCCAGCCCTGATCTGAATGAAGAACCGGATTGGTACCCGCATCAAGTCTGGCAAATGCCTTCATGAGTATGTCATCGATCATCGGCATGGTTGGACGTTCTGAAATACTGTAGGGGATAGCTTCGTTATTGAAGAGATCAATAATGGGTGCAATGCACTTTTGATTTATAGTCAGGTGGGGCTTTTCTCTGTCTGCCTTTTGGTAAATACCTGAGACAAACAGTCTCAAGCACCCGTAGCTATTCTAACGCCAATATCCGTACCGCCAGCGTTAATGTATTCCTGAAATATTTTTTGCCAATCAATAGAAATAACCGCGTCTATGAGTTACAGAATTATTAGCGAATCGACTGATACTATTTATATTATAAAAAAACCTGCCCGAAAGCAGGTTTTTGTTTATTTAACTGAACGCTTATTGCAGTAACGAAATATCCGCAACCTGCAGGAACAGTTCGCGTAGTTTCGACAACAACGTCAGGCGGTTGATACGGATATCTTTCTCTTCCGCGTTAACCATAACATTTTCGAAGAATTCATCCACCGGCGCGCGCAGAGCAGCCAGCTCAATCAACGCTTCCTGATAACGACCATCGGCAAAGTACGGCTGAAGCTTATCACGCAGCACAACCAGATGTCTGGCCAACTCAATTTCCGCCGCTTCTTTCAGTACGGAGGCGTGGACGATATCGTTCAGCGGCTCAGTGGCTTTCGCCAGGATGTTGGAGACGCGCTTGTTCGCCGCCGCCAGCGCAGAGGCTTCTTCCAGGGTGCGGAAGTGCGATACCGCTTTCATACGAGCATCGAAATCTGCCGGACGGGTCGGACGACGCGCCAGTACCGCCTGGATGGTGTCGACGGTGTAACCTTCGTCCTGATACCAGGCGCGGAAGCGACCCAGCATAAAATCGATCACATCATCGACTACGTTAGCATTGGTCAGCTTGTCGCCATACAGACGCGCCGCTTCTTCGGTCAGCGTTTGCAGATCAAGGTTGAGGTTCTTCTCAACAATGATGCGCAGCACGCCCAGCGCGGCACGACGCAGCGCAAACGGGTCTTTGTCGCCTTTCGGATGCTGACCGATACCGAAGATACCCGCCAGAGTGTCCATCTTATCGGCGATCGCCAACGCACAGGCCACCGGGTTAGACGGCAGGTCATCACCGGCAAAGCGCGGCTGATACTGCTCGTTCAGCGCCACAGCGACATCTTCCGCTTCACCATCGTGACGCGCGTAGTGCATCCCCATCACACCCTGGGTGTCGGTGAACTCGAAGACCATGTTGGTCATCAGGTCGCACTTGGAGAGCAGGCCCGCACGAGTGGCGTGGTTAACGTCAGCGCCAATCTGACCGGCAATCCAGCCTGCCAGTGCCTGAATGCGATCGGTCTTATCGCGCAGGGTACCCAACTGCTGTTGAAACAGCACGGTTTGCAGACGCGGCAGATGATCTTCCAGACGTTTTTTACGGTCGGTATTGAAGAAGAATTCGGCATCCGCCAGACGCGGACGCACCACTTTCTCGTTACCGGAGATAATCTGGGTCGGATCTTTCGATTCGATGTTCGCGACGAAGATAAAGTTTGGCAGCAGCTTGCCCGCGTTGTCATAAACCGGGAAATACTTCTGGTCGCCCTTCATGGTGTACACCAGCGCTTCGGCAGGCACGGCGAGGAATTTCTCTTCGAATTTCGCCGTCAATACCACCGGCCATTCCACCAGCGAGGCGACTTCTTCCAGCAGGCTTTCGCTCAGGTCGGCATTACCGCCAATCTTACGTGCTGCTTCTTCGGCGTCCGCTTTGATTTTGGCTTTACGCGCTTCGTAATCCGCAATGACTTTACCGCGCTCCAGCAGAATTTGCGGGTACTGGTCAGCATTGTCGATAGTGAACTCAGGCTCACCCATAAAGCGGTGGCCGCGAATGACGCGGTCAGACTGAATGCCCAGGATGGTCGCCGGAATGACCTTATCGCCCAACAGCAGGGTCACGGTGTGCACCGGACGCACGAAGTGGACGTCAGACGCGCCCCAGCGCATCAGTTTCGGGATCGGTAGTTTCGCCAGCGAGGTGGCTACCATGTTCGGCACCAGCGCTTCGGTACTTTCGCCCTTCACGTGGGCGCGATACAGCAGCCATTCGCCTTTGTCGGTCTTCAGACGCTCGGCCTGATCAACGGTGATCCCGCAGCCGCGCGCCCAGCCTTCTGCCGCTTTGCTCGGTTTGCCTTCGGCGTCGAACGCCTGGGCAATCGCCGGACCACGTTTTTCGACTTCGCGATCGGGCTGAGATTCAGCAAGGTTCGCCACTTTCAGCGCCAGACGGCGCGGGGCGGCAAACCATTCAACGTTACCGTGCGCGAGGCCGGCGTTATCCAGCTCCGCAGTGAAGTTCGCAGCAAAGGACTCAGCCAAACTGCGCAGGGCTTTTGGTGGCAGCTCTTCAGTGCCGATTTCCACCAGAAAAGTTTTCTCAGACATGGCCGCCTCTTACTTGTCTTTGTTGCACATCGGGAAGCCGAGGGCTTCACGGGAAGCATAATAAGCCTCTGCCACTGCTTTGGTCAGGGTGCGAATACGCAAAATGTAGCGCTGACGTTCGGTGACGGAGATAGCTTTACGCGCATCCAGCAGGTTGAAGCTATGGGCGGCTTTCAGAATACGCTCGTAGGCCGGCAGCGGCAGCGGGTTTTCCAGCGCCAGCAGCTGCTGGGCTTCTTTTTCATACTGCTCGAAGCAGGTGAATAAGAAATCCACATCGGCGTATTCAAAGTTATAGGTGGACTGCTCCACTTCGTTTTGATGGAACACGTCACCGTAGGTGGTTTTACCCAGCGGGCCATCGCTCCAGACCAGGTCGTAAACGCTGTCCACGCCCTGGATATACATCGCCAGACGTTCCAGACCGTAGGTGATTTCACCGGTCACCGGCTTGCACTCCAGGCCGCCGACCTGCTGGAAGTAGGTGAACTGCGTCACTTCCATGCCATTCAGCCACACTTCCCAGCCGAGTCCCCAGGCGCCCAGCGTCGGGTTCTCCCAGTTATCTTCCACGAAACGGATGTCGTGAATGGTCGGGTCCATACCCAGCTCTTTCAGAGAACCGAGGTACAGCTCCTGAATATTCTCCGGAGACGGCTTAATCACCACCTGGAACTGATAGTAGTGCTGTAAGCGGTTCGGGTTTTCGCCGTAGCGGCCATCGGTCGGACGACGAGAAGGCTGCACATAGGCAGTCGCCATCGGCTCTGGCCCCAGCGCGCGCAGGCAGGTCATTGGATGAGAAGTTCCCGCGCCGACTTCCATGTCCAATGGTTGAACAATGGTGCAGCCCTGGCGAGCCCAGTAATCCTGTAAGGTCAGGATCAAGCCCTGGAAGGTCCTGGTATCAAACTTTTGCATATTATTTCGTGCTGGATACGTGTGGATTTAAAGGAAGGAGCCAGTATACCCGCTGGATGCGAGATATACAGTATGAAACCGGTTTGTTTAGCGAAAATTGCCGGATTTCGCGGCATCACACCTCACCAGGCGCGGCTTTTACCGCATAGAAAGATGTAAAAACTGCCCATCTGCATCAAAAGAGCAGACAAAACTCTCTTTACGGAAGGTATTACCACGCATCTCATAGCTCCCCTGAAACTGCTCGAAGCCGGTAACAGCAATTTTCTGTGCGCCAGTGTTGTAACGCTGCGCCGCCTGGGCTTTACACAATGCTTCCATATCCAGCGTGCGTGTTGGGCTCACTTTACTCTGCTGGGCTTTTTGCGTCGGTGGCGGTGTCGCTGTGCATCCCACCAGAGCGATGGCTATCATCACAGTACAGAAATACTTCATTATCATTTTTATTACCGTCTGGTTTGCTGGTCAGTCTTATTATTAAGGTTTGTGGGTAGCAGACACATTGTGCGAATCTCCTTACGCCATCACAAGATGTAGCGTAGAAAGTCAGATTTTTCCAGTGAGCCACCGCGCTGGAACTCTATTGAAACGGAAGCTGAGGAACTGATGCAGCCTAAAATTAACTGGATTGATAACCTGCGAGGGATCGCCTGTTTAATGGTAGTGATGATCCATACTACAACGTGGTACATCACCAACGCCCACAGCGTCAGCCCGCTAAACTGGGATATTGCGAATGTCCTGAATTCGGCTTCGCGCGTTAGCGTTCCCCTGTTTTTTATGATTTCAGGCTATCTTTTTTTTGGCGAGCGCTGCGCGCAACCGCGGCATTTTTTACGTATCGCCCTGTGCCTTATCTTTTACAGCGTTGTCGCCCTGGCTTACATTTCACTTTTTACTTCGATCAACGTCGAGCTTTCGCTAAAAAATGTGCTGCAAAAACCCGTGTTTTACCACCTGTGGTTTTTCTTTGCGATTGCGGTGATCTACCTGGTATCGCCATTAATCCAGGTAAAAAACGTGAGCGGCAAAATGCTCCTGACGCTGATGGTGGTCATTGGTATTATTGCTAACCCAAATACTGTGCCGCAAAAAATCGGCGGCGTTGAATGGTTGCCCATCAATCTGTATATCAGCGGCGACACGTTCTACTACATTCTCTACGGTATCCTGGGCCGCGCCATTGGAATGATGGAGACGCAAAAGTCATCGCTGACGCTTATCTGCACTGCCCTGTTCATCATCGCGGTATTTGTTATTTCTCGCGGCACATTGCATGAATTACGCTGGCGCGGAAATTTTGCCGATACCTGGTATCTGTATTGCGGTCCCATGGTGTTTATTTGCGCTGTCTCACTGTTCACGGTAGTTAAAAATAAGCTGAATGCGCGGACGTTACCTGGACTGGGGCTTATCTCCCGCCATTCGTTGGGTATTTATGGTTTCCACGCGCTGATTATCCATGCGCTACGTACTAATGGTCTGGAGTTAAAACGTTGGCCGCCGTTAGACATCGTGTGGGTTTTTGCCGCGACGGTGACAGGAAGCCTGCTACTTTCCATGCTGTTACAGCGTATTGATAAACGGAAATGGGTTAGCTAAACGACAATGATGGCTCCGGCCATCATTCATCATCACTGTAGGAAGCGTAAAGATCGGTTCCATATATACTGACCCCCAGCGCCACCAGACACAGTATTTTCAGCGCGCCCGCCAGCGCCAGGTTAAATACGCCGACCGCGACCATGCCGATGCCAAGCAACAGCAAAGATTTACAACGAGAAAGCAAGCGGTCATTCCCCGTGTGTTCCTGGCGAATTAAGACAGGAAAACCGCACATGACGATTGCCGCAAAAAAATATCCCTTTTCGCTTAATGTATGACAGCCTGGCCACAGTCCCACCAGGTATACCACTGCACCGACGACTAACATTCCCAGGCCGAATATCCGTTTCCTGCGCGCAACGTGATCGTCCATCTCACTCTCCTTGTGGTTGAGTGAGACACATTAAGCGAAGAAATAGCGATGAAAAAGGCGCCTGCTTAGCAATAATATAAAAATCAGAAAACACACATACTTACTTCGATATAATTCAATAGAATCAATATTTACGGGAAATGCCTTTCAGCCAAAACCGAAAGGCATTCTGACTTATGACATCAACGGCAACAGCTGCTGATAGAGTCGACGGAAGGTTTCACGACGTTGTTGATAAACCGCATGACGCTGCGCATCAGGATAATGCGCCTGCTCCAGCGGCAACTGCGGCAATACATCGGCGAGCGGAGTCTGTTTATTCACCGCAATTTGCGCCAGACGCGCCGCGCCCAGCGCTGGTCCCACATCGCCGCCAGTACGATAATCAAGCTGTAGCCCGCTAATATCAGATAGCATCTGACGCCAGTATTCGCTGCGCGCCCCGCCGCCGATAAGCGTCACGCTGGCGGGCTTGACGCCGCAGGCGTGAACCACATCCATGCCATCCGCCAGAGCATATCCCACGCCTTCCAGTACCGCCCGCGCCAGTTCCGCCGGGCCATGCTGATGGGTTAAACCAAAGAAAACGCCTTTTGCCTGCGGATTATTATGCGGCGTGCGCTCGCCGGACAGGTACGGCAAAAACCAGATCGAATCGGCATGCTCATCCGCCTGCTGTGCAGCGGCAATCAGCGCCGGGACGTTCTCCTGCCCGGTGAGTTTAGCCGCCCAGTCCAGACAAGAGGCGGCGCTCAACATCACAGACATTAAATGCCAGCGTTCCGGCAGCGCATGGCAAAAACTGTGTACTGCGCTCTCCGGTTTACTCAGAAAGCCGTCGCTGACGGCAAAATAGACGCCCGATGTTCCAAGTGAGAGCATCGCCTGTCCGGCATCGATCATTCCTACGCCGACCGCGCCAGCCGCATTGTCGCCGCCGCCCGCCACCACAGGTACTGCTGGCATTCCCCATGCGCTGGCTACCTCTGGCAGCAACGTTCCGGTAATGTCACTACCTTCAAATAACGCTGGCATCTGCTGTCGGGTTAAATGACAGGCGTTGAGCATAACGTCGCTCCAGTCGCGCTTTTTCACGTCCAGCCACATCGTTCCCGCCGCATCCGACATATCGCTGGCAAAGACGCCCGTCATTCGCAGCCGTAGAAAATCTTTCGGCAGCAGAACTTTGTCTATCTGGCGGAAAATATCCGGTTCGTGGCGCTGCACCCAGACTAATTTGGGCGCGGTAAAACCGGGCATCATCAGATTACCGGTTATCGCACGCGACTGCGGCACCTGTTTTTCCAGCCAGGCGCACTCTTCGCTACAGCGTCCGTCATTCCATAAAATCGCTGGTCGCAGAACCTGCTGACGGCTATCAAGCAATGTCGCGCCATGCATTTGTCCGGCGATGCCCAACGCCCGGACGCCACTTAACGACTGTTGCCGACCTAAACCTTTAACCGCACGATCCGTCGCCTGCCACCACTGCTCTGGTTCCTGTTCCGACCATAAGGGATGCGGACGCGATACGGTCAGTTTTTCAGTATGCGTAGCCAGCACATCGCCCTGCTCATTCAACAGGATAGCTTTTACACCCGATGTACCAAGATCGATCCCGATATACATAGTGTGGGTTCCTTTACTGAAAGCGCCCGGCAGCGCTACGCTTACCGGGCTAATCACGACTACAGGCCGGGCTAACGCGGAGTCGCCCGGTAGATAGGGTTATTTATCAAACAGATAACGGTTAACCAGATTTTCTAACAGCTCCTGATGACCGCTTTGATGTACTGGCGCCAGATTATGCTGCTCCGCATACTGCGCCAGTTCGCCTAAGGAGAGTTGTCCTTTCAGAATCTGCTGACCCAGCTCGCCATTCCAGCCGGCATAGCGCTTCGCCACGCGTTTATCCAGCTCGCCGTCTTCAACCATACGCGCGGCGATTTTCAGCGACAACGCCATCGTATCCATCGCGCCGATATGACCGTAGAACAGATCGTATTTATCGGTGCTCTGGCGACGAACTTTGGCGTCGAAGTTGAGACCGCCCGTCGTGAATCCGCCCGCTTTCAGGATTTCGTACATCACCAGCGCGTTCTCTTCAACGCTAATCGGGAACTGATCGGTATCCCAGCCCAGTTGCGCATCGCCGCGGTTGGCGTCAACGGAGCCAAAAATACCCAGCGCGATAGCGGTCGCGATTTCATGGTGGAACGAATGACCCGCCAGCGTCGCGTGGTTCGCCTCAATGTTCACTTTGATCTCTTTTTCCAGGCCGAACTGTTTGAGGAAGCCATAGACCGTTGCAACGTCATAATCATACTGATGTTTTGTCGGTTCCTGCGGTTTCGGTTCAATCAGCAGCGTGCCCTGGAAACCCATTTTATGTTTGTGCTCGACCACCATTTGCATAAAGCGGCCAATCTGTTCGCGTTCCTGGCGCAGATCGGTATTCAGCAACGTTTCATAACCTTCGCGCCCGCCCCACAGGACGTAATTTTCGCCGCCCAGTTTATGCGTGGCGTTCATTGCCGTAACCACTTGCGTCGCTGCCCAGCTAAAGACCTCCGGGTCCGGGTTAGTGGCGGCGCCTGCGCCATAGCGCGGGTTGGTAAAGCAGTTCGCTGTTCCCCACAGCAGTTTTACGCCGCTCTGCTCCTGTTTCGCCGCCAGCACATCCACCATCTGCGCGAAGTTGTTTTTATATTCTTTCAACGACGCGCCTTCCGGCGACACATCCACGTCATGGAAGCAATAAAAAGGCACATTCAGTTTGTGGAAAAATTCAAACGCCACGTCCGCTTTGCGTTTCGCCAGCTCCAGCGCTTCGCCCGGTTGCTGCCACGGACGATTAAACGCGCCTACACCAAACATATCCGCGCCGTTCCAGCAGAAGGTATGCCAGTAACAGGCCGCGAAACGCAGGTGATCTTCCATACGTTTACCTAAAACCAGCTCGTCGGGATTGTAATGACGAAATGCCAGCGGGTTAGTCGATTGAGGGCCTTCATAGCGAACACGATCGAGTTGGTCAAAATAAGCCTGCATAGTGAGCTCCATAATCAGATAAGACGGCAAGTAAACGACATAACGTCATACTGGAATTTCCTGATTTATTGCTCAATTACGTTATTTCACACCGCTATTAAGAGAATCCCCAAATGTGCTCTGGCTCTCAAAAAAACGCTGAAAACCACAGAAGAAAAAAGCGATCGCGATCGAATCCTGGAAAATAAACAAAAAACCGTAATATACAGATAAGAAATGACAATTGTCATCCGCCGTTTGCTGTGATGAATTTCGCATAACGTTTCAGGCGCAAAATAATTTGTCATCATTCGCCAGACCGTTATGTCAGCCGTTTTGATAGTATCCATGAGTCCAGGTTCACTTTTGCAGGATATATCCTCATGTTTGATAAACGTCACCGCATCACTCTGTTATTTAACGCGAATAAAGCCTATGACCGTCAGGTAGTGGAGGGGGTGGGTGAATATTTACAAGCCTCGCAATCCGAATGGGATATATTTATTGAGGAAGATTTCCGTGCCCGTATCGATAACATTAAAGAGTGGTTAGGCGACGGCGTTATTGCCGATTACGATGATGACGATATCGCGCAATTATTGGCCGATGTCGACGTACCCATTGTCGGGGTCGGCGGTTCTTACCATCTTGCTGAAAATTATCCCGCCGTTCATTACATCGCCACCGATAATCATGCGCTCGTTGAAAGCGCTTTCCTGCATTTAAAAGAAAAAGGCGTTAACCGCTTCGCGTTTTACGGTTTGCCCGACTCCAGCCGCAAACATTGGGCGGCGGAACGGGAATACGCCTTTCGCCAGCTGGTCGCCGAGGAAAAATACCGCGGCGTAGTCTATCAGGGGCTGGAAACCGCGCCGGAAAACTGGCAGCACGCGCAAAATCGCCTCGCCGACTGGCTTCAGACGCTGCCGCCGCAAACCGGCATCATTGCCGTAACGGATGCCCGCGCCCGTCACGTATTGCAGGCCTGTGAACACCTGCATATTCCGGTGCCGGAAAAACTTTGCGTTATCGGTATTGATAACGAAGAGTTAACCCGTTATCTGTCGCGCGTCGCGCTTTCCTCCGTCGCGCAGGGGGCGCGGCAAATGGGCTATCAGGCGGCGAAGCTGCTGCACCGTTTGCTGGCGCGCGAAGAGATGCCGTTACAGCGCATTCTGGTGCCGCCGGTGCGCGTCATTGCGCGCCGCTCGACAGACTATCGCTCCCTGACCGATCCGGCGGTTATCCAGGCGATGCACTTTATTCGTAACCATGCCTGTAAGGGCATTAAAGTCGAGCAGGTGCTGGATGCGGTTGGGATTTCACGTTCAAACCTGGAAAAACGTTTTAAGGAAGAAGTTGGCGAGACGATACATTCGCTGATCCACGCCGAAAAGCTGGAAAAAGCGCGTAGTTTGTTGATTTCTACCACGTTGGCGATAAACGAAATTTCGCAAATGTGCGGCTACCCGTCACTGCAATATTTCTATTCGGTGTTTAAAAAGGAGTACGTCACTACGCCTAAGGAGTATCGCGACCAGCATAGTGAAGCGTTGTTGTAGTTTATCCAGCCTACAGATGCCTTGTAAGCCGGATAGCGTAGCGCCATCCGGCACACAGAATTACATATGCGCGGCGATCAGACGCTGGTTGTCCTGGTACATCGCGAACAAGTAGTTGTTATAGCGCGACCCCTGGGTAGAGTAACCCTTCAGCTTATGAATCATCGCCGTGGCGGTGACTTCCTGATCCGCCTTACGCAGTTGGGCGCGCGACTTGCGGAAAGAAGAATAAGCCGGATGCGTGTTCAGGTTGGCGACATACGCGCTCACCGACTCCTCAACCGACGCGAATTGCGAGTAACCTTTCACCTTACCCGGCGTATTGGTACAACGCCCTTTCGTACACTTCATGCCGAACAGGTTATTGTTGCTACGCGCCAGTTTAGAGGTTCCCCAGCCGCTTTCCGCCGCCGCCATCGTCGCCACCATGCTGGTTGGGATAATGTCGACGCGCTCCAGCAACGTATTCCACGGAATACGACGCGTGTTGCCGGACCAGCTCACTTTATAGCGCTTCGCGATATCTTTCATACGCGCGCGCTCAGACGGCGACCAGCGGTTCTGGTACTGTTTTGAGATCAGCCAATTACGGTCCGCGGTAATCGCGGCATTTTGGCTGGTGATGTAAGGCATAACGGTCCGGAGAAACGCTTTTTTTCTGGGGGTTCCGGAAGGGTATTTTCGCAAATCAGGAAGTGAACTGCTCTTTGCACTATTGCGAGAATACTCTTGTTTACTGCTAACCTGTTTATAACTTTTCTCGGTTATGTGGGACTTTTGACTCGTTTGTGTTGCGTGCGTCTTTGCCAGCACCTCACCCGAAAATGCGATGGTGAGTAACATAAGAATCATTGCCCCATATCGTCGCATGGGAGTCAATATCATTAGGTCTCCTGGTCGGATTGATACATTCCAACACCTTTTATTTTTCACGAAGTTAAGGTTTGAACCCCAAATTCTAGCAAAAATAGGCTTAAAAAGCACCTCAGGGAATAGTCTTAATCCGAAACTATGTCAACTATTAACGATAACAGACAGCAATAATGCCAATAAAATGTGGCGCTTATCGCAAATAGAGGCGTTTTTTTGCGCCTCGTCGCTCACCCTCGCGCCTCCTCCTGCGCGACTCTCTGCGGGGGAGGAGTTCATTCGCCTAAAAACCAGGCAAGCTGATGAATATTGCCCACAAAGGATAGCGTGATGAAACTTGCCGCCTTCGCTCTGACGCTGATACCCGGTATCGCGATCGCCTCATCATGGACCTCGCCCGGTTTTCCGACGTTCTCGACGCAGGAAACCGGACGCTTTACCAGCCATGCTGCATTAACAAAAGGTACACGCGCGTTAACGCTCCATATTGACCAGCAGTGCTGGCAGCCCTCCGGCGCCATAAAACTCAACCAGATGTTGTCGTTAAAACCCTGCGAAGGCGCGCCGCCGCAATGGCGTTTGTTTAAAGATGGCGACTATACAATAACGGTAGATACCCGCTCCGGTACGCCGACCCTGTTGTTATCGATAAAAACTGAACCTGAACGCACCACACAGCTCACCTACCAGTGTCCCGTCTGGGATGGTTCGCCGCTCACGCTGGATGTTAGCCAGACCTTTCCGGAAGGGACGGTAGTGCGCGATTATTACAGTGGTCAAACCGATACCGTCCAAAACGGGCAAATCACGCTGCAACCTGCCGACAGCCACGGGCTTTTATTGCTGGAACGCGCGGAAACCCATGCATCAGCGCCTTTTAACTGGCGCAACGCCACCGTTTATTTTGTGCTTACGGATCGCTTTCGCAATGGCGATCCAACCAACGACCACAGCTATGGTCGCCATAAGGATGGTATGCAAGAGATTGGCACTTTCCACGGCGGCGATTTGCGCGGGTTGACGAGTCAACTGGACTATCTACAGCAATTAGGCGTGAACGCCTTGTGGATAAGCTCGCCGTTTGAACAGATCCACGGCTGGGTCGGCGGCGGGACAAAAGGCGATTTTCCTCATTACGCCTATCACGGCTATTACACTCAGGACTGGACGACGCTGGATGCCAATATGGGCAGCGAAGCCGATCTCCGCGCGCTGGTCGACGGCGCGCACCAGCGCGGCATCCGTATTTTATTTGACGTAGTAATGAATCATGCCGGTTACGCCACGCTGGCGGATATGCAGGAGTATCAGTTCGGCGCGCTCTATTTATCCGGCGCGGAACGGCAAAAAATTCTCGGCGATCGCTGGACAAACTGGCGACCCGCCGCCGGACAAAGCTGGCACAGCTTTAACGACTACATCAACTTCAGCGACAGCGCCGCCTGGGAAAAATGGTGGGGGAAAAAGTGGATTCGTACCGATATTGGCGACTACGACAGTCCGGGATTTGACGATTTAACCCTGTCGCTGGCCTTTCTGCCGGATATAAAAACGGAATCTACCACGCCTTCCGGCCTACCCGCGTTCTATGCCAACAAACCCGATACTAAAGCAAAGTTCATTGAAGGCTATACGCCACGGGATTATCTGACTCACTGGTTAAGCCAGTGGGTGCATGATTACGGCATTGACGGGTTCCGGGTCGATACTGCCAAAAATGTTGAGCTTCCTGCCTGGCAACAGCTAAAAACCCAGGCCAGCGCGGCATTACGCGAGTGGAAGCAGGCCAATCCGGACAAAGCGCTGGATGATAGCCCGTTCTGGATGACTGGCGAAGCGTGGGGCCACGGCGTCATGAAAAGTGACTATTATCGCTATGGTTTCGACGCGATGATCAATTTTGATTATCAGGAGCAGGCCGCGAAAGCGGTCGATTGCCTGGCGGAAATGGGGCCAGTCTGGCAGCAGATGGCGGATAAAATGCAGGATTTCAACGTATTAAGTTACCTCTCCTCGCATGATACGCGCCTTTTCCGTGAGGGCGGTGATAAGGCGGCGGAACTGCTGCTGCTTTCGCCGGGCGCGGTGCAGATCTTTTACGGCGATGAATCCGCTCGTCCCTTCGGCCCCACCGGCTCCGACCCCCTGCAAGGCACCCGTTCAGATATGAACTGGCAGGACGTGAGCGGAAAGTCAGCCGCAGCCGTCGCGCACTGGCAGCGTATTAGCCAGTTCCGCGCCAGACATCCCGCCATCGGCGCAGGCCAACAAACCACGCTGACGCTAAAACACGGGTACGGTTTTGTACGCCAGTACGGCGACGATACGGTGATGGTCGTCTGGGCAGGCCGCCGCTAATCATGGCGCTACCGGTCCCCTCGCGTACCGGTAGCCCCTTCAAAATAAAAAACTAACCTGATAAAAATTTGTAGCATAAAACATCAATACTACCGCCTGACCCCCATTTGCGCCCCGCCATTTGTAGCGTTATGGTTATCCACTTTGACAGACAGTTCGATAGATCACCCGTTATGACATTTTCACTTTTCGGCGATAAATTTACCCGCCATTCAGGCATTACCCGCCTGATGGAGGATCTCAACGACGGCTTACGCACGCCAGGCGCCATCATGCTTGGCGGCGGTAACCCGGCACACATCCCTGCAATGCAGGATTATTTCCAGACGCTACTGACAGAGATGGTAGAAAGCGGCAAAGCCGCTGATGCGCTTTGTAATTATGACGGTCCCCAGGGAAAAACGGCGCTACTGAATGCACTGGCCGTACTGCTACGTGAAACGCTGGGATGGGATATCGAACCACAGAATATTGCGCTGACAAATGGCAGTCAGAGCGCGTTTTTCTACTTATTTAATCTCTTCGCCGGACGTCGCGCCGACGGCAGTACGAAAAAGGTACTATTCCCGCTTGCGCCGGAATACATCGGCTATGCGGATTCCGGTCTGGAAGACGACCTCTTCGTTTCGGCGCGCCCGAATATTGAACTGCTGCCGGAAGGCCAGTTTAAGTATCACGTCGATTTTGAGCATCTGCACATCGGCGAAGAAACGGGGATGATTTGCGTCTCGCGCCCGACCAACCCAACCGGTAACGTTATCACCGACGAAGAGCTGATGAAGCTGGACAGACTGGCGAATCAGCACAACATCCCACTGGTGATTGATAACGCTTATGGCGTACCGTTTCCGGGCATTATCTTTAGCGAGGCGCGCCCGCTGTGGAACCCCAATATTATCCTATGCATGAGCCTCTCAAAGCTGGGGCTGCCCGGCTCCCGCTGCGGGATTATCATCGCCAATGATAAGACGATTACCGCCATTGCCAACATGAACGGCATCATCAGCCTTGCGCCCGGCGGCATGGGTCCGGCGATGATGTGCGAAATGATTAAGCGTAACGATCTGCTGCGGCTGTCGGAAACGGTTATCAAACCTTTCTACTATCAGCGCGTTCAACAGACGATCGCGATCATTCGTCGCTATTTATCCGAAGAACGCTGCCTGATTCATAAACCGGAAGGCGCAATATTTTTGTGGCTGTGGTTTAAAGATCTGCCGATTACCACCGAGCTACTCTATCAACGCTTGAAAGCGCGCGGCGTGCTGATGGTGCCGGGCCACTATTTCTTTCCCGGACTGGATAAACCCTGGCCGCACACACACCAATGTATGCGGATGAACTACGTGCCTGAACCGGATAAAATCGAGGCGGGCGTAAAAATTCTGGCAGAAGAGATTGAACGCGCCTGGCGTGAAGGCTGACGGTTATTCCGGCCATCATGCAGGCCGGAACGACGTTCAGAAAGGTTGAGAATAGAGGCGCTGGCGCTGCACGTGTGCTGCGTCAACGCACTGTAACGCACTGGTCGGGCAGGCTTCCACGCACGCCGGCCCCGCTTCCCGATGCCAGCAAAGATCGCATTTAATCGCCTGCGCGCCTGACGTGGACGCCACCACGGTCATCGCGCCAAACGGGCAAGCCAGCATACAGCTTTTACAACCAATGCAGCGCGAGGCGTCACGAAGATATGCCCCCGATCACGTCGAAGCGCCTGTACCGGGCAGACATTCGCGCACGGCGCGTCCTCACACTGATGGCAGACCGTGGCCGTGGTGAAGCTATCCTCTTTTATCACCCGGATACGCGGCACAAAGTCCGCCGTCGTCACCGCCGCGCTATTCTGCTGTTCCTGGTGCGACACCACGCAGGCGACCTCGCAGGTACGACACCCGATACACGCCGACGCATCCGCCATAATAAACCGGTTCATTGTTCTCCCCCTGCGTTAAAACGCCAGAATGCCAGAGAGCCATTCCCCGCCGCTTTGATCCCACTACGCAAACGGACAAATTTTGTCAGATGCCTGATAAAACCTGGTGAGCTGTCTTATTCGCGAACGGTAAATCCCAGCTCATTAGAGATAGCCTGTGCGGTTTCACGCAACGGTTTGAGCAGATTTTTATCGCCGATCTGTTTTAGCCGTGACGTCGACAGTGAAATAGAAATGGCGTAAGGCACCCGATGGTGAATATCAAACACAGGCACAGCAATACAGGAAACGCCCAGTTCATTTTCTTCGCGATCCATTGCCATGCTGGTTTCACGAATTTGCGCCAGCTCATCGTACATTGCTGGTAAATCGGTAATGGTGTTGCGAGTCAGCAGCTGGATCTGATCTTTATGGCTTTCCCAGTAAGACGCCACATAATCCGGCTGACCAAACGCCATATAAATTTTCCCCATCGCCGAGCAGTACAGCGGCATATGCTGGCCAATGTAGGCACGCGTGCGCAGCATACCGGTGGTCGGTTCCAGCTTATAAATCAGGATAGCGTGATCATCTTCACGGCTGGAAAAATTCACCGTCTCGCCGGTGGTCAGGTTGAGCGCCTCAAGGTGCGGTGCCGCAACGTGGATGATATTCAGCGATGACAGGGCTTTTTGGCCGACGGCAATAAACTTTGTCGTCAGACGGTAGCTCCCGGCCGCCGGCGCTGGCGTCACGTATCCGCAGGATTGAAGCCCCTGCAACAAACGATGGACGGTGCTCTTGTTCAACCCCGCCAGCTCCGACAGGTGCGCCAGTGGGCAACCGTTCGGGTAGTTACTCAAAATTTCTATCAACATCAGGCCACGAAACAGGCTCTGACTCCCCGCAGGCTTCTCTTTATCGTTGTTCTGGCTCATCAGAAAACTCTCTCCTTTCTTGGGCGATCAGATGGTAGCTCAAAGTGTGTTGCAGTTCACGATATCAGCATAAAAAACATAACCCGATGATTTTAATCGTTTTTAAAAACCTTCTCTGGCGTTGCCATGTCAATTTTTGATCTATATATTTGGAACTACATTTCGTATTATGAAATTTATCGACAAAAAAACATACTAAAATTTCTAACAATCGACCAGGAGAACAGGGATGAAAGTAACTTTCGAAGAGTTAAAAGGGGCCTTCTACCGCGTCTTGCGGTCGCGGAATATTGCGGAAGATACCGCCGACGCCTGCGCGGAAATGTTCGCTCGCACCACCGAGTCCGGTGTCTATTCCCACGGCGTGAACCGCTTTCCCCGCTTCATTCAGCAACTAGATAACGGCGACATTATTCCTGATGCTAAACCGCAGCGGGTTACCAGCCTCGGCGCCATCGAACAGTGGGATGCTCAGCGCGCTATCGGCAACCTGACGGCGAAAAAGATGATGGACCGGGCCATCGAGCTGGCTTCCGATCATGGTATTGGCCTGGTGGCGTTACGTAATGCTAACCACTGGATGCGCGGCGGCAGCTACGGCTGGCAGGCGGCGGAAAAAGGCTATATCGGCATTTGCTGGACCAACTCCATCGCCGTCATGCCGCCGTGGGGCGCGAAAGAGTGCCGTATCGGTACCAATCCGTTGATCGTCGCCATCCCGTCTACGCCGATCACTATGGTAGATATGTCGATGTCGATGTTCTCTTACGGCATGCTGGAGGTTAACCGCCTGGCCGGCCGCGAACTGCCGGTGGACGGCGGTTTCGACGATAACGGTCAGTTGACCAAAGAACCGGGCGTTATCGAGAAAAATCGCCGCATTTTACCGATGGGTTACTGGAAAGGATCTGGTCTGTCGATTGTGCTGGACATGATTGCCACCCTGCTTTCCAACGGCTCTTCCGTTGCCGAAGTGACCCAGGAAAACAGCGATGAATATGGCGTTTCGCAGATCTTCATCGCCATAGAAGTGGATAAGCTGATCGATGGCGCAACCCGCGATGCCAAACTGCAGCGGATTATGGATTTCATCACCACCGCTGAACGTGCTGACGACAACGTCGCGATTCGGCTGCCCGGCCACGAATTTACCAAATTGCTGGATGACAACCGCCGTCACGGTATCACCATTGACGACAGCGTCTGGGCCAAAATTCAGGCGCTGTAAGGAGCCACATCATGATTTTTGGACATATCGCGCAGCCAAATCCATGTCATTTGCCAGCCGCGATCGAGAAAGCGCTTCACTTTTTACGTACCACCGACTTTCGCACGCTGGAACCCGGCGTAGTGGAAATCGACGGCAAAAATATCTTCGCGCAGATTATCGATATGACCACCCGCGATGCTGCTGAAAATCGTCCGGAAGTCCATCGCCGCTATCTGGATATTCAGTTTCTGGCATGGGGCGAAGAGAAAATTGGGGTTGCCATTGATACCGGTAATAATCGAATCAGCGAGTCATTATTAGAACAGCGCGATATTATTTTTTATCACGACAGTGAACATGAATCATTCATTGAAATGATACCGGGAAGTTATGCCCTGTTTTTCCCGCAGGATGTTCATCGTCCAGGTTGTAATAAAAACATTGCTACGCCGATACGGAAAATAGTCGTAAAAGTCGCCATAGACGTTTTATAAAATAGAGTTTACTGGAGCACAAAATGAAAAATAATACCGGTTATATTATCGGTGCGTACCCTTGTGCACCCTCATTTCACCAGAAGAGTGAAGAGGAAGAGACGGAATTCTGGCGGCAACTCTCTGATACTCCGGATATCCGGGGGCTGGAGCAGCCTTGTCTTGAACATCTTCACCCGCTCGGCGACGAGTGGTTATTGCGCCATACACCGGGAAACTGGCAAATCGTGGTCACCGCGATAATGGAAACCATGCGCCGCCGTAGCGAAAACGGTGGTTTTGGATTAGCGTCCAGTGACGAGGAGCAGCGTAAAGCCTGCGTGGAATACTACCGTCATCTTTATCAGAAGATAAATAAACTCAATGCGAAAACCCCCGGCAAAGTCATAGCCCTTGAGCTTCATGCCGCCCCACTGGCGGGCAATCCGAACGTGGCGCAGGCAACCGACGCCTTTGCGCGCTCATTAAAAGAGATTGCCAACTGGGACTGGTCCTGCGACCTGGTGCTTGAACACTGCGACGCGATGACCGGCCCCGCACCGCGCAAAGGATTCTTACCGTTAGTAAACGTACTGGAAACTATTGCCGACTATGACATAAGCGTCTGCATTAACTGGGCGCGCTCGGCTATTGAAGGGCGGGATACCTCTCTACCGCTGATCCACACGCAGCAGGCCAAACAGGCTGGAAAACTCGGGGCGCTGATGTTCTCCGGTACAACGCTGGATGGAGAATACGGCGAATGGCAGGACCTCCATGCTCCGTTTGCACCTTTCTGTCCACAAAGCCTGATGACGGAGAAACATGTTAAAGAACTCATTACCGCCGCAGCTCCCGAACTGTTGCAGTTTACCGGTATTAAATTGTTGGAAATCAATGCCAGCGCCGATATTAATCACCGCATAAATATATTACGCGATGGTATTAACATGATGAAAAAGGCCACAAGCCGCTAACCTGAATTAAACATAATCACCTTAATTCTCGGCCTGCAACTCAACGTTGCGCCGACCTAATATAAACCAAACATAAGAAATTAAGTTCCACTATTCAGCATCGAAAGAAATAAGTTTCTATAACCTGATGGAGTCGTTATGAAGCGGGTACTTGAGGGCATACTTGCGGTATTAATTGCCGTACTTTCCTGCATTGTATTTATTAACGTTATTTTACGTTACGGTTTTGAGAGCAGTATTTTGTCGGTAGATGAACTATCACGTTATCTATTTGTATGGCTGACGTTTATTGGCGCCATCGTTGCATTTATGGATAACGCTCACGTTCAGGTTACTTTTGTGGTGGAAAAACTTTCGCCAGCGAATCAGCGTCGACTCTCGCTGCTGACGCATTCGCTGATTTTATTGTTATGCCTCGCATTAGGCTGGGGCAGCCTGCAAAAAGCGTTGCAGGACTGGAGCGATCACTCGCCAATCCTCGGTTTACCGATCGGCCTGATGTATATCGCCTGTCTGCCCACAAGCGTTGCCATCGCGTTAATCGAGCTGCGTCGGCTTTATCACTTAATAACGCGTAACGATTCCTTTCAACAACCACAGCAAGGAGCCTAATCATGGCCGTGGTGATATTTCTCTGCTGCCTGCTCGGCGGGATCGCGATAGGTTTACCCATCGCCTGGTCGCTGCTGCTTTGCGGCGCTGCTCTGATGGCATACCTGGATATGTTTGACGTGCAGATTATGGCGCAAACCCTGGTTAACGGCGCGGACAGTTTCTCCCTGCTGGCCATTCCCTTTTTTGTTTTGGCCGGTGAAATCATGAACGCGGGCGGCCTGTCAAAGCGAATTGTCGACCTGCCGATGAAGCTGGTCGGCCATAAGCCCGGCGGCCTGGGCTACGTGGGCGTCATTGCGGCAATGATTATGGCCAGCCTTTCCGGCTCTGCGGTAGCAGATACCGCTGCGGTCGCCGCGCTGCTGGTGCCGATGATGCGCTCCGCAAACTATCCGATCAACCGCTCCGTTGGGTTAATCGCTTCCGGCGGGATCATTGCGCCAATTATTCCGCCCTCGATTCCTTTTATTATCTTCGGCGTTTCCAGCGGCTTGTCGATCAGCAAGCTGTTTATGGCCGGGATCGCACCGGGCATCATGATGGGCGCGGCGCTTATGCTCACCTGGTGGTGGCAGGCCGGGCGATTAAATCTCCCTTCTCAGCCTAAAGCAACACCGCGTGAAATCTGGCAATCATTGGTTTCAGGTATCTGGGCGCTGTTTCTACCGGTGATTATTATCGGCGGCTTCCGTTCCGGACTTTTCACGCCAACGGAGGCAGGGGCGGTCGCCGCGTTTTACGCCCTCTTTGTCGCCGTAGTTATCTATCGGGAATTAACGTTTTCCAGTCTCTACCACGTGCTGGTCAATGCCGCCAAAACGACGTCAGTCGTCATGTTTCTGGTGGCCGCGGCCCAGGTATCCGCCTGGCTGATTACGATCGCGGAATTACCCATGATGGTGTCAGATTTGCTGCAGCCGCTGGTCGACTCTCCGCGACTCTTATTTATCGTCATTATGATCTCAATTATGGTCGTCGGTATGGTGATGGACTTAACGCCAACGGTGTTAATTCTTACCCCTGTATTATTGCCATTAGTTAAAGAAGCCAATATTGATCCGATTTATTTCGGCGTCATGTTCATTATTAACTGCTCTATTGGATTAATCACACCGCCCGTTGGCAACGTCCTCAACGTTATTTCCGGGGTAGCAAAATTGAAATTTGATGACGCGGTAAGAGGCGTATTCCCTTACGTTGTCGTACTGATGTCGCTGCTGGTTTTATTTATTTTTATTCCCGAGCTAATTATCACACCGCTTAAATGGATTAATTAAAGGATAATATTATGAAATTACACGTTATTGCTCGTTCATTATTGATAGCTGGTCTGACGGTTTTCAGCGTGTCGTCTCTGGCGGCGCAATCTTTACGTTTTGGTTATGAAACACCGCAAACTGACTCCCAACATATTGCCGCGAAAAAATTTAACGAACTATTAAAAGAAAAAACTAACGGCGAATTAACGCTAAAACTCTTTCCTGACAGCACATTAGGTAACGCCCAGGCAATGATCAGCGGGGTGCGCGGCGGAACCATTGATATGGAAATGTCCGGTTCGAACAATTTCACCGGCCTGGCCCCTGTATTCAACTTACTTGATGTCCCCTTCCTGTTTCGCGATACCGCGCATGCGCATAAAACGCTCGACGGCAAAGTCGGCAATGAACTGAAAAAATCACTCGATTCAAAAGGGTTAAAAGTCCTCGCCTACTGGGAAAACGGCTGGCGCGACGTCACCAACTCCCGCGCGCCGGTAAAAACGCCGGGCGATTTGAAAGGCTTAAAAATCCGCACTAACAACAGCCCAATGAATATCGCGGCCTTTAAAATCTTCGGCGCGAACCCTATTCCGATGCCATTCTCCGAAGTCTATACCGGCCTCGAAACCCGTACGATTGATGCCCAGGAACACCCTATCAACGTCGTGTGGTCAGCGAAATTCTATGAGGTACAGAAATACCTCTCCCTCACTCATCACGCCTATTCGCCTCTGCTGCTGGTAATCAATAAAGCCAAATTCGACGCTTTAAGCCCGCAGTTCCAGGAGGCACTGCTGAGTTCCGCCAAAGAAGCGGGTGACTATCAGCGCAAACTGGTCGCCGAAGATCAGCAAAAAATTATCGATGGCATGAAAGAAGCCGGAGTTGAAGTCCTGACCGACATCGACCGTAAAGCCTTCAGCGATGCGCTGGGCAGCCAGGTGCGCGATATGTTCCTGAAAGACAACCCGCAGGGCGCCGATCTCCTGAAAGCCGTGGACGAGGTGCAATAAGTCATGAGCAATTACTGGCTGGGGTTAGATTGTGGTGGGAGTTGGCTAAAAGCCGGGTTGTACGATGGCGCAGGCCGGGAAGTAGCGGTGCAACGCCTGCCGCTACACGCTTTAAGCCCGCAGCCAGGCTGGGTTGAACGCGATATGACCGAACTGTGGCAACAGTGCGGCTCGGTCATCAACAAACTGCTGACGCACACGGGGGTGAGCGGCTCACAAATCCGCGGTCTGGGCATTTCCGCTCAGGGTAAGGGCCTGTTTCTGTTAGATAAAAGCGATCGGCCATTAGGTAAAGCGATACTCTCTTCCGACCGTCGCGCCATGGAAATTGTCCAGCGCTGGCAAAAAGAAGCGGTTCCGCAAAAACTCTACCCGCTGACCCGGCAAACCCTGTGGACCGGACATCCGGTCTCCCTTTTACGCTGGGTAAAAGAGAATGAGCCGCAGCGCTACGCGCAGATAGGCAGCGTCATGATGACGCATGACTATCTGCGCTGGTGCTTAACCGGCGTGAAGGGCTGCGAAGAGAGCAACATCTCCGAGTCCAACCTCTACAACATGGCGACGGGCCAGTACGACTCACGTCTGACCGAGTGGCTGGGCATCAGTGAAATCGATAGCGCGCTGCCCCCCGTGGTGGGTTCAGCCGAAATATGCGGGGAGATCACCGCTCAGGCGGCCGCCATCACCGGTCTGGCGGCGGGTACCCCCGTCGTCGGCGGCCTGTTTGACGTGGTTTCCACCGCCCTTTGCGCCGGTATTGAGGATGAATCAACGCTCAATGCGGTGATGGGGACCTGGGCCGTCACCAGCGGCATCGCTCACGGTCTGCGCGACCATGAGGCCCACCCTTACGTCTATGGCCGCTACGTCAATGACGGGCAGTATATCGTTCACGAAGCCAGCCCGACCTCCTCCGGCAACCTTGAATGGTTTACCGCCCAGTGGGGCGACCTCTCTTTTGACGAGATCAATCAGGCGGTCGCCAGCCTGCCGAAAGCCGGTAGCGACCTCTTTTTTCTGCCGTTTCTCTACGGCAGCAATGCCGGACTGGAGATGACCTGCGGTTTTTACGGCATGCAGGCGCTGCACACCCGCGCGCACCTGCTGCAGGCGATTTATGAAGGCGTGGTCTTCAGCCATATGACCCACCTCAACCGCATGCGTGAACGTTTTACCGACGTTTGCGCCCTGCGCGTTACCGGCGGACCGGCCCACTCCGACGTCTGGATGCAGATGCTGGCGGACGTCAGCGGTTTACGCATTGAACTGCCGCAGGTGGAGGAGACCGGCTGCTTCGGCGCGGCGCTGGCTGCCCGCGTCGGCACTGGCGTATATCGCGATTTCCGCGAGGCCCAACGCGACCTGCAGCACCCGGTGCGCACGCTGCTGCCGGACATGACCGCACACGCCCTCTACCAGCGCAAATACCGCCAATACCAGGATTTGATTGAAGCACTACAGGGCTATCACGCCCGTATTAAGGAGCACGCATTATGAGCCGACCATTACTGCAACTGGCGCTCGACCACACCAGTCTGGAAGCAGCCCAACGCGATGTCGCCCTACTACAGGATCATGTCGATATCGTTGAGGCCGGAACCATCCTTTGTTTAACCGAAGGCCTTAGCGCGGTGAAAGCCCTGCGAGCGCAGTGCCCGGAAAAAATCATCGTCGCCGACTGGAAAGTGGCCGATGCCGGTGAAACCCTGGCGCAGCAGGCTTTTGGCGCTGGCGCCAACTGGATGACCATCATCTGCGCCGCGCCGCTCGCCACGGTCGAGAAAGGCCATGCCGTCGCGCAATCCTGCGGCGGTGAAATCCAAATGGAACTGTTCGGCAACTGGACGCTGGACGACGCCCGAGACTGGTATCGCGTCGGGGTTCGCCAGGCGATTTACCACCGCGGACGCGATGCGCAGGCCAGCGGGCAGCAGTGGGGAGAGGCGGACCTGACGCGTATGAAAGCGTTGTCCGACATCGGCCTTAAGCTGTCAATTACCGGTGGTATTACCCCGGCCGATCTACCGCTGTTCCGCGACATTAACGTTAAGGCATTTATCGCCGGACGCGCGCTGG
The DNA here is from genome assembly GCF_020268625.1 of Salmonella sp. JXY0409-18. Taxonomy (NCBI): domain Bacteria; kingdom Pseudomonadati; phylum Pseudomonadota; class Gammaproteobacteria; order Enterobacterales; family Enterobacteriaceae; genus Salmonella; species Salmonella sp. JXY0409-18. Next base: position 184,285 of record NZ_CP084216.1, on the reverse strand, counting down.
CAGGTGCCGCCCATCCGGCGCAGGTCGCCGCCGAATTCCACGCCCAAATTGACGCCATCTGGGGATAACAACATGCGTAATCATCCATTAGGTATTTACGAGAAAGCACTGGCGAAAGATCTCAGTTGGCCGGAGCGGTTGGTGCTGGCAAAAAGCTGCGGTTTTGATTTTGTTGAGATGTCGGTGGATGAAACCGACGAACGTCTTTCTCGCCTGGAGTGGACGCCAGCCCAACGCGCATCGCTGGTGAACGCGATGCTGGAAAGCGGCGTCGCCATCCCGTCGATGTGTCTCTCCGCCCATCGTCGATTCCCTTTTGGCAGCCGCGACGAGGCGGTGCGCGAGCGGGCGCGTGAAATCATGACCAAAGCCATCCGTCTGGCGCGCGACCTGGGGATCCGCACCATCCAGCTGGCGGGTTACGACGTCTATTACGAAGAACACGACGAAGGCACCCAGCAACGTTTCGCCGAAGGGCTGGCGTGGGCGGTGGAACAGGCCGCAGCGGCGCAGGTGATGCTGGCGGTGGAGATCATGGATACCGCGTTTATGAACTCCATCAGCAAGTGGAAAAAGTGGGACGAGATGCTTTCGTCACCGTGGTTCACCGTTTATCCAGACGTCGGCAACCTCAGCGCCTGGGGGAACGACGTGACCGCCGAGCTGAAGCTGGGGATTGACCGTATCGCCGCAATTCATCTGAAAGATACGCTGCCGGTGACCGGCGATAGCCCCGGCCAGTTCCGCGACGTGCCGTTTGGCGAAGGATGCGTTGATTTTGTGGGCATTTTTAAAACGCTGCATGAGCTGAATTATCGCGGTTCATTTCTGATTGAGATGTGGACAGAGAAATCCAGTGAGCCGGTGCTGGAAATTATCCAGGCCCGCCGCTGGATTGAATCACGGATGCAGGAAGGAGGTTTCACATGTTAGAGCAACTGAAAGCCGAGGTGCTGGCGGCAAACCTGGCCCTCCCGGCGCACGGGCTGGTCACCTTTACCTGGGGCAACGTCAGCGCGGTCGATGAGACGCGCAAACTGATGGTCATCAAGCCTTCCGGCGTTGAATATGAGGTGATGACCGCCGACGATATGGTGGTGGTAGAGATCGCCAGCGGTAAGGTCGTTGAAGGCCATAAAAAACCGTCGTCCGATACCGCGACCCATCTGGCGCTCTATCGCCGCTATCCGCAGATCGGCGGGATCGTGCATACCCATTCCCGCCATGCGACGATCTGGTCGCAGGCCGGGCTCGATCTGCCCGCCTGGGGCACCACCCACGCCGACTATTTCTATGGCGCGATCCCCTGTACCCGACTGATGACCGTTGAGGAAATTAACGGCGAGTACGAGTATCAGACCGGCGAGGTGATTATTAAAACCTTTGAAGAGCGCGGTCTGGATCCGGCGCAAATCCCGGCGGTATTGGTTCATTCACACGGCCCGTTTGCCTGGGGTAAAAATGCCGCCGATGCCGTCCACAACGCCGTGGTGCTTGAGGAGTGCGCCTATATGGGGCTGTTCTCGCGCCAGCTGGCCCCGCAGCTACCGGATATGCAATCTGAACTGCTCGATAAACACTATCTGCGTAAACATGGCGCGAATGCCTATTACGGGCAGTAACAGCCTATGTCGGATGGCGGCTGCGCCTTATCCGACATACAAAACTTGCAATATCAATACGTTGCGATGAACTCTTGTAGGCCCGATAAGCAAAGCGCCATCGGGCATTCAGTTTGCAACCGCTTTGTCAGAGGGCCAAAGATTATACTCAAGAATTAACGTGTTCCTTACTGTAGCGCCGCTTCCAGGCGGTAGGCGTCAGGCCGGTGTGCTTGCGGAAGATCTGGCGAAAGTAACCAACGTCATTAAAACCGCACCGCTCCGCCACCTCTTTTAACGAACGCGCGTCGCTAATCAGCAACTTTTCCGCCTCGCGCACCCGCTGGCGGTGGATGGCTTCCGTTAGCGTAAGGTGAAATACCCGCCGATAAACGCGTCCCAGATAATCCACATTGCAATGCAGTTCTTTCGCCAGAACTGAGCTGGAAAGCGGCAGGTGATAGTGCGTTCGAATCAGCTGCTGCACTTTCCAGGCCAGCGACACGCCTGCGGCCTCGGCGTTTTCATTCTGCCGGGCGTCAACGGTGAGCTGCTGCAAAATCAGCAGCACGATGAACTCCAGCGCCGGGCTGCGCTGGTGCTTTTCCTGCTCGTTCATAAACTGGCGAAAAAGCGCAATCAGCGCCTGCGGATCGGCAACCTGGGTATGCTGCGGCACGGAAAGATGCGTCAGCCAGCGCGGGTCGCTGTCCGGCGCTTTGACCTCAAAATGGAGCCAGTAAAATTTAAGATCGGCGGGAAACTCCTCAACGCCAATATGGCGGCGATGCGGCCAAAGCAACAGGCTTTCCCCGGCTTCAACACAGAAAACACATTCTTCTTCCTGAATTTTCAGGCAGCCTTTTTCCACAAATATAATTTCCCACGATTGCAGACGCCTGGCAGGATGACGCCCAATGCCGCGAGAAATAAATAATCCGCCGTTTTGGACTTTAATCGGTAATGTTATGGATAATTCGAGCATTAATATGTCATTTCCCGCTCATTCAGCACCGCATTTCATATTACCTTTTGATTATTAACTAAAAATAGTCATTTCACTCGATCCATCTCACATTTTTAAATATGGGTCGGAATCGTCATCTTTTTTTACTCTTTTATCGCCTTGTCGCTCACCGCTATCTGGGCAAAATGAATCAGGTCATAACGCGAAAATAAAAATTACTGCCATAAAATACCCCGTCAGCGAGGAATATCTATGACCTCTACAGCCTTAAGGAGCACGAAATGAACGTACTGGAAGTCGATCTGCATAAACTGACGGTCAGCGATCCGTTCCTTGGACAGTATCAACAACTGGTTCGCGATGTGGTTATTCCTTACCAGTGGGATGCGTTAAACGATCGTATTCCAGAGGCTGAACCCAGCCATGCCATTGAAAATTTCCGCATTGCCGCAGGACAGCAGACGGGCGACTTTTACGGCATGGTCTTTCAGGACAGCGACGTGGCGAAATGGCTGGAAGCGGTTGCCTGGTCACTGTGCCAGAAGCCCGATCCCGCGCTTGAGAAAACCGCCGATGAGGTGATTGAACTGGTGGCCGCCGCACAGTGTGACGATGGCTATCTCAATACGTACTTTACGGCAAAAGCCCCGCAAGAACGCTGGAGCAACCTGGCGGAGTGCCACGAGCTTTATTGCGCCGGGCATCTGATTGAAGCAGGCGTCGCCTTCTTTCAGGCCACCGGCAAGCGTCGGCTGCTAGACGTCGTTTGTCGCCTGGCCGATCATATCGACAGCACTTTCGGCCCTGGCGAAAATCAGCTGCACGGCTATCCTGGCCACCCGGAAATTGAGCTGGCGCTGATGCGTCTGTATGAGGTAACAGAGCAGCCGCGCTATATGGCGCTGGCAAGCTACTTTATCGGGCAGCGCGGTGCCCAACCGCACTTCTACGACGAAGAGTACGAAAAACGCGGCCAAACCTCTTACTGGCATACCTACGGCCCGGCGTGGATGGTCAAAGACAAAGCCTACAGCCAGGCGCATCTGCCAATTTCGCAGCAGCAGACGGCCATTGGCCACGCGGTACGTTTTGTCTATCTGATGACTGGCGTGGCGCATCTCGCTCGCCTGAGCAACGATGAAGGCAAACGCCAGGACTGCCTGCGCCTGTGGAAAAATATGGCGCAACGTCAGCTGTATATCACCGGAGGCATCGGTTCACAGAGCAGTGGCGAAGCCTTTAGCTGCGATTACGATTTACCGAATGATTCGGTCTATGCGGAAAGCTGCGCTTCAATCGGCCTGATGATGTTCGCCCGCCGGATGCTGGAAATGGAAGCCGATAGCCAGTACGCCGACGTGATGGAGCGCGCGCTGTACAATACCGTCCTCGGCGGTATGGCGCTGGATGGCAAGCATTTCTTCTACGTCAACCCGCTGGAAGTGCATCCAAAATCGTTAAAATTCAACCATATTTACGATCACGTTAAGCCCATTCGCCAGCGCTGGTTTGGCTGCGCCTGCTGCCCGCCGAACATCGCCCGCGTGCTCACCTCCCTTGGTCACTACATCTACACGCCGCGTGCGGATGCGCTGTACATCAATATGTACGTGGGTAACAGCGTGGAAATACCGGTTGAAAATGGCGCGCTCAAACTGCGGATTGGCGGGAACTACCCGTGGCATGAGCAGGTGAAGATCGCCATCGACTCTGTGCAGCCGGTACGTCACACGCTGGCGCTACGTCTGCCGGACTGGTGCCCTGAGGCAAAAGTGACGCTCAACGGGCTGGAAGTGGAGCAGGATATTCGCAAAGGTTATCTGCATATCCGTCGAACCTGGCAGGAGGGCGATACGATAACCCTGACGCTGCCGATGCCGGTTCGCCGCGTGTATGGCAATCCGCTGGCGCGTCACGTCGCCGGTAAGGTCGCCATTCAGCGCGGGCCGCTGGTCTATTGCCTTGAGCAGGCCGATAACGGCGAAGAACTGCATAATCTGTGGTTACCGAAAGAGAGTGAGTTCCGGGTCTTTGAGGGCAAAGGGCTTTTTGCGCATAAGATGCTGATTCAGGCTGAAGGCGAGAAGCAAAGCGCCCCAGATGCGCAGCATCAGGCGTTGTGGCACTACGATAACGCGCCGTCATCGCGCCAGCCGCAGACGCTAACGTTCATTCCGTGGTTTAGCTGGGCCAACCGCGGCGAGGGCGAAATGCGGATTTGGGTCAACGAGCGGTAATACTGTGCCGGATGGCGGCTGCGCCTTATCCGGCCTACAAGATTTGCAATATCAGTATATTGCGATGAATTTTTGTAGGCCCGATAAGCGCAGCGCCATCGGGCATTACCACCAGGCTAATATCAACGCGGTAGGCCCGATAAGCGAAGCGCCATCGGGCATTACCGTCAGGCTGATATCAATGCGGTAGGCCCGATAAGCGCAGCGCCATCGTGCATTACCACCAGGCTGATATCAATGCGGTAGGCCCGATAAGCGCAGCGCCATCGGGCATTACCTCTTGCGTCAGAACAGCCCCAGCGGCTTATCGGAATAGCTCACCAGCAGACACTTGGTTTGCTGGTAGTGTTCCAGCATCATCTTATGCGTTTCGCGCCCGATGCCCGACTGCTTATAGCCGCCAAACGCCGCGTGTGCCGGATAGGCGTGATAGCAGTTGGTCCATACGCGCCCGGCCTGAATGCCGCGACCCATCTTATAAGCCAGATTGCCGTTGCGGCTCCAGACGCCTGCGCCGAGGCCATACTGCGTATCGTTAGCGATTTCCAGCGCCTCCTCCATGGTTTTAAAGGTGGTTACCGCCAGCACCGGGCCAAAGATCTCCTCCTGAAAGACGCGCATATTATTCTTACCAAACAGGATAGTGGGCTCAAGGTAATAGCCCTCTTTAAGTTCGCCATCCAGCTCCTTGCGTCGCCCACCGGTCAGAATATCGGCCCCCTCTTTTTTACCGATATCGATATAATTGAGGATAGTCTCAAGCTGGCCGTGGGAGACCTGCGCCCCCATTTGCGTACCGCTATCTAGCGGGTTCCCACTGCGAATGCTCTCTACCCGGCGAATAGCGCGCTCCATAAAGCGCTCATAGATGGACTCCTGGACCAGCGCACGGCTTGGACAGGTACACACCTCGCCCTGGTTAAAGGCAAACAGGGCAAAACCCTCCAGCGCTTTATCAAAGAACGCATCTTCTTCATCCATCACGTCAGCAAAGAAGATATTTGGCGATTTACCGCCTAACTCCAGCGTCACCGGAATAATATTCTGCGTAGCGTACTGCATGATCTGTTGACCCACTTCCGTCGAACCGGTAAACGCCACCTTCGCGATACGTTTCGAGGTCGCCAGATATTCACCGATCTCGCCGCCCGCGCCGTTCACGACGTTGACGACGCCCGGCGGTAACAGATCGCCAATGACTTCCATCAACAGCAGAACGGAAAGCGGCGTCAGGCGTGCCGGTTTAAGCACTACGCAGTTACCCGCCGCCAGCGCTGGCGCCATTTTCCAGCTTGCCATCAACAACGGAAAGTTCCACGGGATTATCTGCCCCACGACGCCAAGCGGTTCGTGAAAATGGTAGGCCACGGTTTCGCTATCAACTTCGCTGATCCCGCCCTCCTGCGCACGTATACAGGAGGCGAAATAGCGGAAATGATCGATCGCCAGCGGTACGTCGGCGGCGCTGGTTTCACGAATCGGTTTACCGTTATCCCAGGTTTCCGCTGTCGCCAACAGTTCGAGGTTTTGTTCCATCCGATCGGCGATCTTAAACAAGATAGCGGCACGGTCTTGTACTGACGTATGCGCCCACTTATCTTTCGCCTTATGCGCGGCGTCGAGCGCTAAATCGACATCTTTTTTACCGGAGGAAGCGACTTCACATAGCGGCTGGCCGGTCACTGGCGTCAGGTTTTGATAATATTCGCCGTCGGCGGGCGCAACCCAGTCACCGCCAATAAAATTGTCATAGCGGGCTTTTAATTTCAGTGGGTACCCGTATTCACCTGGCTGAATACGTGTTGAAGGGGGATTGTTCGTCATGACCAACTCCTTATTGTAAAGGTACTCCACAAGGGTAGACGGTACTGGTGAATTTTTCGCCAATGGTTTCCCGCTTTACGACAGCAATCACGAATTACTTTCCTTTACGTTTCTCCGTCTGGTTTTAGCCATACTAAACAGGTGCCTGTTTAACGTACGGAGAACACTATGCAGCAATATATCGGTATTGATGTGGGAGGAACTCACGTCAAATATGGCGTGATTAACAGTGACGGCGAAGAATTAACCCATCATCAATTCGATACGCCAGAGGACGCCTCCACGTTTACCCGCAAATGGCAGGATGTGGTGGCGCGTTGCCAACAGGACTATGACATTGCGGCAATCGGGGTCAGTTTCCCCGGCCATATTAATCCCCATAACGGTCATGCGGCAAAAGCGGGCGCGCTGGCTTACCTGGATGACGTCAACCTGATGGAGTTGTTCAGCGGGCTGACCGATCTGCCGCTGGTCGTGGAGAACGACGCGAACTGCGCGGCGCTGGGCGAAATGTGGCGAGGCGCCGGGCAGCATTATGACAATCTGGTCTGTATCACCATTGGAACCGGCATTGGCGGCGGTATTATCGTCGGACGAGAGCTGTATCGCGGCGCACATTTCCATGCCGGTGAATTCGGCGTCATGCCGGTCGGGAACAATGGCGAAAGTATGCATAAAATCGCGTCAACCAGCGGATTAATGGCGTCGTGCCGCCAGGCGCTGGCGCTGCCTGCCGAAGAGATGCCGCCTGCGGATGTGATCTTCGAACGAATGGCGACCGATGTTCATCTGCGTGAGGCGGTCAATGACTGGGCGCGTTATCTGTCACGCGGCGTTTACAGCGTGATCTCTATGTTTGATCCGGGCGTGGTGCTGATCGGCGGAGGAATAAGCGAACAGGAAAAACTCTACCCGCTCCTGACGCGGCATCTTGAAACGTTTGAAATGTGGGAGGCGCTCCAGGTGCCGATTCAGCCCTGCCAACTGGGAAATCAGGCGGGCAGGCTGGGCGCCGTCTGGCTGGCGCAGCAAAAACTCGACCGAAGCTAACGTATTACGCCTTATCCGGCCTGCATCGTCTACGCAGGCCCGGTAAGCGTCCGCGCCACCGGGCAAAGGCGTTACATCGCCGCGCGATAAATTTCCACAATCTCATCGTGAGTCGCCTGAATCGGGTTCGTCAGACCACAGGCATCTTTAAGAGCATTGGTCGCCAGAACCGGGATATCTTCTTCCTTCACGTTTAGCTCGCGCAGTCCCGCCGGAATGTTGACTTTCTGCGACAGTTGGCGAATGGCCGCCACACACGCCTGCGCGCCTTCCGCCTCGCTCATATCTGATACATCGACGCCCATCGCCGCTGCGCAATCACGCAGGCGAGCCGCCGCTACCTGGCTGTTGAATACCTGCACATGCGGCAGCAGAACCGCGTTACATACGCCGTGCGGTAGGTTGTAGAAACCGCCAAGTTGGTGCGCCATAGCATGAACGTAGCCCAGCGACGCATTGTTAAACGCCATTCCCGCCAGAAACTGAGCATAAGCCATCGCTTCACGCGCCTGGACATTGCTCCCCTCTTCAACCGCAACAACCAGATTTTCCGCAATCATCGTTACCGCTTTCAACGCGCAGGCATCGGTAATAGGCGTTGCCGCAACGGAAACATAAGCTTCAATCGCGTGGGTTAACGCATCCATACCGGTTGCCGCCGTCAGGGATTTCGGCATACCAACCATTAAAGAGGAGTCGTTGACAGAGAGCAGCGGCGTAACGTGTTTATCGACGATAGCCATTTTAATATGACGTTCTTCGTCGGTGATGATACAAAAACGGGTCATTTCAGACGCGGTGCCGGCGGTCGTATTAATCGCAATCATCGGCAACTGCGGTTTCGCGGAGCGGTCAACGCCTTCATAGTCACGAATATCGCCGCCATTCGCCGCCACCAGAGCGATACCTTTCGCACAGTCGTGCGGGGAACCGCCGCCCAGCGAGATAACGCTGTCGCAGCCATTTTCTTTCAGAAGCTTCAACCCAGCTGCCACATTGCTGGTGGTAGGGTTAGGCTGCGTACCATCATAAATCACGCTAAAAATATCACGTTCCTGTAGCGCTTTTTGAATATCACCCGCCATCCCTAATTTTGTCAGCATAGCATCCGTAACAATTAATGTACGGCGAAAACCATATTCCGCCATCGTATTCATTGCGTTCTTTAATGAATCGGTACCAATTACATTCACGGAAGGAATAAAAAACGTTGAAGCTGCCATTATACTGTCCTTAATTACCAGAATAAGGTGCGAAGAATACGGGTGAAATTATCCTAATAATATGATCACGATGACTATTTTAAGAAGTCAGAAAAATAAAAAGCACATTAGGTTAATTTCCTGATGTGCTTTTATAAATCAACTCAATAATTGTATTGATTCATTTCTGATTTAATTTAACCATTTCATTCTTTTTGCGGAAATAATAATGCATCACGTAATAAATGATCATTCCCACGGCGTCGTGTAAATCCAATCCGGTCAAAATATTCAAGAATCTGAATAGCCAGTTTCCGCCCTACATTCAGCCTGTCGCGAAAATCCGCCGCACACGTTGATCCTCTCTCTTGATCCAGCTCGCGGATCATATTGGCGAAAGCGACAATCCGATCGTTACGATAGTACCGATCTTTTACGATCGCGGTAATGATGCCTTGCTGTGCCGCCTGCCGCAGCACCAGCCGCATCAATTGTTCTTCCGTTCCGGTCTCTTTCGCCAGATCGCGTACCCACCAGGGCTCATCGCCAAATAGCGGTTCAACTTTTTGCCAGACGGCCTGCTGCTCATCGCTAAATCCCGCTTTATGATCCGGCAGATGCAACCAACCGTGATGGCTATGAATCAGGCCGTCGTCGCGCATCCGCTCGATCAGCATCAGGACCAGCGCTTCATCTTCCATTGGCAGGGCCATGCGGCGTAAACGCTCGCGTCCCGGCCCCGGTTCATCGCGGTGCTGTTCGTGGTAGGTCGCCAGCGTATCGAGAATCTTACGCTGCCAGCGGGCGGCGACGGGCGCGCTTAGCAGATTGTCTCCGGCCTGGATAAAACCATGTTGCTCAATAAGCTGACGCATACCGAGAGGATTAAGCTGACGCGCCCAACCGAAATCCGGCAGGTTGACGGCGCCGCGTTCCAGATGAATGGCCAACGCCGCGCTATCGTCCTGCGCGGCGGCAAGCGTTGAAAGCCAGTGCAAATAATCTGGCTTACGTTTACCGCGACGCGGCGCCTTAAGCGTCACCACGCGTGCGCCGGCAAGGGTGGCGCGTGCGGAAATATCACGCAGCACCAGTCTGTCATTATCGGCCAGCCACAACGGCGTATCGAAGATCAGCTCGGCCAGCCCGCCTTCCAGCAAAGAGACGCGACCGGTCACATGGCTGGCGGCATGGTGAATATGTAGCGGCTGCCATTGGGAAAGCGGCGCATGAAGTGCCAGAGAAACGATCACCCGGGAAAAAGCTTCCCCCACCGGCGCATCGGAAAGCAGCCAGTCGCCGCGGTTAAGCTGTTCCTTCTCCGCATCGCCCGCAATATTGAGCGCAATACGTTGCCCGGCGTGCGCATGGTCGGTAGGCTGATTTTGTGCGTGCAGGCTACGCACCCGCATCGGTTTATTTACTCCGGTTAACCACAGCGTATCACCTACCTTCACCTCTCCGCTCAGCGCCGTTCCGGTCACCACCAGTCCCGCCCCTTTCACCGTAAACGCACGGTCGATAGCCAGACGGAAGCGATGCTGCGCGGCGTGCAAACGTGCAGGAAGCTGCTGTAAATGAGCGCGAAGTTCTGCAATACCGTGTCCTTCATTGGCAGCGGTGACAAATAAAACGGTATCGGCGAAGCCATAGTTGTCGAGCGCCGCCAGTACCTCTTCTCGTACTTCACCGATACGCGCCTCGTCCACGCGATCGGCTTTGGTCAGCGCGACGGTGAGCTGGAGATTGCCCGTCAGTTGCAGGATCTGTAAATGCTCGCGCGTTTGCGCCATGACGCCGTCATCACAGGCGACCACCAGCAAAGCGTGATCGATACCGCCTACGCCCGCCAGCATGTTAGAGAGGAATTTTTCATGCCCAGGCACATCGATAAAGCCCAGCACACGGCCATCCGGCTGCGGCCAATAGGCGTAACCCAGATCGATAGTCATCCCGCGTTTTTTCTCTTCCGGCAGACGGTCGGCATTGACCCCGGTAATCGCCTGGAGCAACGTTGTTTTACCGTGGTCTACGTGTCCGGCAGTTGCAATAATCATTTCAGCATCATCTCCATAAACCGGCTTTCGTCTTCAAGACAGCGCATATCCAGCCATAAACGGCCATCATAAATTCGGCCAATGACCGGTACAGGCAGCGTGCGCCAGCGAGCCGCCAGCGCCTCCAGCCGACTACCGCGCCCGTCGTGCGGGGTAAAGGTCATGGCGGCGCTGGGAAGGCGGTCTACCGGTAATGAACCGCTGCCGATTTGCGACAGGCAGGGTTTAACCTCCAGCGCAAATTCATCGCCGTAACGTGCCGCCAGCCGCGCCTGTAACCGCTGCGCTTGTTCGCGAATCGACGCTTCACTGCGGGTTAACAGACGCAGGGTGGGTAATTTCTCCGCCAACGCTTCCGGGTGCAGATACAGACGTAACGTGGCCTCCAGCGCCGCCAGCGTCATTTTATCCGCGCGCAGAGCGCGTTTCAGCGGATGGCTTTGCAGTTGGGCAATCATCGCTTTTTTGCCGACGATGATCCCGGCCTGCGGCCCGCCCAGCAACTTATCGCCGGAGAAGCTTACCAGGCTGACGCCTGCGGCAATGAGCTGCTGCGGCATCGGCTCTTTGGGTAAGCCATATTGACTTAAATCCACCAGCGAACCGCTGCCCAGATCCGCCACCACCGGAATATCCAGCTCTCGCCCGATTTCCGCCAGTTCCGCTTCCTCTACCGTTTTGGTAAAGCCCTCAATGCTGTAATTACTGGTATGCACCTTCATCAACAGCCCGGTATTTTCATTTACCGCCTGACGGTAATCTTTCGCGTGCGTCCGGTTGGTGGTGCCCACTTCATGCAGCGTACAGCCCGCCTGGCGCATAACATCCGGAATACGAAACGCGCCGCCGATTTCGACCAGCTCGCCACGCGAAACCACTACCTCTTTGCCGCTGGCGGTCGCCGCCAGCATCAGCAATACCGCCGCCGCATTGTTATTGACGATACAGGCGTCTTCCGCCCCGGTGATACGGCATAATAGCGTCGCCAGCGCCCGGTCGCGATGCCCCCGCCCGGCGCCATCCAAATCGTATTCCAGCGTCACCGGCGCGCGCATCGCCTGCGTTACCGCCTCAATCGCTTCTTGCGCCTGCAATGCGCGGCCAAGATTGGTGTGCAGCACCGTCCCCGTCAGGTTAATCACCGGGCGCAGCGCGCTTTGCGCCGCATTTTCCAGCCGGAGTTTCGCCTCTTGCGCCCAGTCTGCGTACCAGTCGGGAAGCGTTTGCGTATTCCGTATGACGTCGCGCGCGTCGTCAAGCATCCGCCTAAGCAGATCAACCACCTGGGTATGGCCATACCGATCGCGCAGAGAAAGAAAAGCGCTATCGTGCAATAAGCGATCGATAGCAGGAAGCTGGCTGTAGAGTGTACGCGTTTCGCTTGTCATGAAAATGCCTGGCTGTTGGTGGCCCTCTCCTGGCGGGAGAGGGATATCGACATAAGGGGGATTGTAACGTGAGTTTGCTCAGGCGGACATAATGCGCGTCAAGCCTTTGGCGCTTCGGTGCGGGCAAAGCTTTCGCGTTGAAAAAGCGTTTCGACCAGTTTGACCAGGTGGGGGCGGCTAACACACCAGCCGGGCGCAACCCGGCGGAAGTTGAGATAGCCTACCGCACAGGCAATCGCGATAGTCGCCAGATTGACCGTATCCGTTTTTAGCGTCCCGTCGCTCAGATAACTTTCGAGCATATCCAGGCTGCGGTTGATTTTTTCCCGCTGGCGCAGCAGTTCCGTTTCCGATTGTTGCGCCGCCGGGCGCGCCTGTTCGCGTACAGACACCAACGCTGCATCCATAATACCGTCAGCCAACGCTTCGAGCTGGCGAACTTTAAGCGCTGCCATCGGGTCACGCGGGAGCATCGCTGGCGCGATATCCAACAGCTCAATATATTCCGCGATGATCGGCGAATCGAACCAGTACTCCCCTTTCTCCGTCACCAGCGCTGGCACCTTACCCAGAGGGTTGTATTGCGCCACGCCGTTATCCGCCTCGTAGGGTAATTCATTAATAAATTCGAAGGTAATGCCCTTTTCGAGCAGCAGAATAGAGATTTTGCGCACAAAAGGGCTGGTGTAGCTACCGATGAGTTTCATGCCGTGTCCTTTTTGCCAACCAGTAAAAATCATAGTATGGCTCAAATAAGACGAAAAGAGACGCAAAAAGAGGTTGCTGAATGACATAACGTGAGAAGGCTCGCGACAAAATGTTTGCCGGATCGTATTGACGTTACCCGGGCTTAAAATTTCTTGTGAAGAAGATCACAAAAATTCAACAAAGCACCAAAATAAAAATGTGAAATATCTCACATAAAATTGCCTTTTAAGAGCTAAAAATTAGATTCGTTGTTTTTTTACACAGCCACTTTGTGATCAATATCACATCAATTACCTCTCTACCCCCTATATTTATGTGACACAAATCACATAAATTGTCCCTGTCTGGACAGTTGAACGATTCAGTGCCAGATTGCGCAGTATCTACACTACAGGGTCCGGCTACCTCTGCCGCTACATTAACAAACCTCGGGCTTTCAGCCTGCGCGACAGCAACATAAGAAGGGGTGTTTTTATGTCATCCGATATTAAGATCAAAGTGCAAAGCTTTGGTCGATTCCTCAGCAATATGGTGATGCCTAATATCGGCGCGTTTATCGCGTGGGGTATTATCACCGCATTATTTATTCCAACAGGGTGGTTGCCTAACGAAACGCTGGCGAAACTGGTTGGTCCGATGATCACCTACCTGCTGCCGCTGCTCATCGGTTATACCGGCGGTCGTCTGGTTGGCGGCGAACGCGGCGGCGTAGTGGGCGCTATCACTACCATGGGCGTTATTGTCGGCGCGGATATGCCGATGTTCCTCGGCTCGATGATCGCCGGTCCATTAGGCGGCTACTGCATTAAGAAATTCGACAGTTGGGTAGACGGTAAGATCAAATCCGGTTTTGAGATGTTGGTGAACAACTTCTCCGCTGGCATCATCGGTATGATCCTCGCCATCCTGGCGTTCCTCGGTATTGGTCCGGCGGTTGAAGTCCTGTCCAAAATTCTGGCGGCGGGCGTTAACTTCATGGTGGCGCACGATATGCTGCCGCTGGCGTCCATTTTTGTTGAACCGGCGAAAATCCTGTTCCTCAATAACGCGATTAACCACGGCATCTTCTCACCGCTGGGTATCCAGCAGTCCCATGAGATGGGTAAATCCATCTTCTTCCTGATTGAAGCTAACCCGGGTCCGGGGATGGGCGTCCTGCTGGCGTACATGTTCTTCGGTCGTGGCAGCGCTAAACAGTCTGCGGGCGGCGCGGCAATTATCCACTTCCTGGGCGGTATCCATGAGATCTACTTCCCGTACGTGCTGATGAACCCACGCCTGATTCTGGCGGTGATTCTCGGCGGTATGACCGGCGTATTCACCCTGACCATCCTGAACGGCGGTCTGGTCTCTCCGGCATCTCCGGGTTCCATTCTGGCGGTACTGGCGATGACGCCAAAAGGCGCTTACTTCGCTAACATCGCTGCCATCGTGGCGGCAATGGCGGTGTCCTTCGTGGTGTCTGCAATTCTGCTGAAAACCAGCAAAGTGAAAGAAGAAGATGACATTGAAGCGGCCACCCGTCGTATGCAGGACATGAAAGCGGAATCTAAAGGCGCCTCTCCGCTGGCGGCTGGCGACGTGACCAACGACCTGAGCCATGTGCGTAAAATCATCGTGGCTTGCGATGCCGGTATGGGTTCCAGCGCGATGGGCGCAGGGGTACTGCGTAAGAAAGTACAGGATGCGGGCCTGAGCCAGATCTCCGTCACCAACAGCGCCATTAACAATCTGCCGCCGGATGTGGATCTGGTCATTACTCACCGTGACCTTACCGAGCGCGCGATGCGTCAGGTACCGCAGGCGCAGCATATTTCGCTGACCAACTTCCTGGATAGCGGCCTGTACACCAGCCTGACCGAACGTCTGGTTGCCGCACAGCGCCACAATACTAATGAAGAGAAAGTACGCGACCATCTGAAAGACAGCTTTGAGGAGGGTGATAACAACCTGTTCAAGCTGGGCGCGGAGAATATCTTCCTGGGCCGTAAAGCCGCTAACAAAGAAGAGGCGATTCGCTTTGCCGGTGAACAACTGGTGAAAGGCGGCTATGTTGAGCCGGAATACGTCGAGGCGATGCTGGACCGCGAAAAGCTGACGCCGACTTACCTCGGTGAATCCATCGCAGTACCGCACGGCACGGTAGAAGCGAAAGACCGCGTGCTGAAAACCGGCGTGGTGTTCTGCCAGTATCCGGAAGGCGTACGCTTCGGTGAAGAAGAAGACGATATTGCCCGTCTGGTCATTGGTATCGCCGCACGTAACAATGAGCACATCCAGGTCATCACTAGTCTGACCAACGCGCTGGATGATGA
Source organism: Salmonella sp. JXY0409-18 (assembly GCF_020268625.1). Classification (NCBI taxonomy): domain Bacteria; kingdom Pseudomonadati; phylum Pseudomonadota; class Gammaproteobacteria; order Enterobacterales; family Enterobacteriaceae; genus Salmonella; species Salmonella sp. JXY0409-18. The sequence continues at coordinate 168,936 of NZ_CP084216.1, read as the reverse complement.
ATCCGTGATCGAACGTCTGGCGCACACCACCAGCGTGGATGAAGTGCTGGAACTGCTGGCAGGTAAAAAAGCTTAACAGTTAAGTATCCCCAAAATAGTTCGAGCTGCAGGAAGGCGGCAACGCAGTGAATCCCCAGGAGCGTACATAAGTACGTGACTGGGGTGAGCGAGGAGAGCCAACGCATCTGCAGTTCGAAATATGAAGGCGATATCCTCTCCCTTGTGGAGAGGGTTAGGTTGAGGGAAAAGCCTCACCCCAGCCCTCTCGGGTAAAAACATTAATGAAGGTTAATACTATGAAAGCATTACATTTTGGCGCAGGTAATATCGGTCGTGGCTTTATCGGCAAACTGCTGGCTGACGCGGGGATACAACTGACGTTTGCGGATGTAAACCAGGTCGTACTCGATGCCCTGAATGCCCGTCATAGCTATCAGGTTCATGTTGTGGGTGAAAATGAGCAGGTGGATACCGTTTCCGGCGTCAACGCTGTCAGCAGCATCGGCGATGATGTTGTCGACCTGATTGCCCACGTTGATTTAATCACTACTGCCGTGGGTCCGGTTGTGCTTGAGCGTATCGCTCCGGCCATCGCTAAAGGGCTGGTAAAACGTAAGGCGCAGGGCGTGGATGCCCCGCTGAATATCATCGCCTGTGAAAATATGGTGCGCGGCACCACACAGCTCAAAGGTCATGTGATGAACGCGCTGGCGGATGGCGATAAAGCCTGGGTTGAACAGCACGTCGGTTTTGTCGATTCCGCCGTTGACCGTATTGTGCCGCCATCTGCTTCCGCCACCCATGACCCGCTGGAAGTGACGGTAGAAACCTTCAGCGAGTGGATCGTCGATAAAACCCAGTTTAAAGGCGCGTTGCCGACCATTCCGGGGATGGAGTTAACGGATAACCTGATGGCATTTGTCGAACGTAAACTCTTCACGCTGAACACAGGTCATGCTATAACCGCGTACCTCGGCAAATTAGCCGGTCATCAAACCATTCGCGACGCCATTCTCGATGAGAGTATTCGCGCGGTGGTTAAAGGCGCGATGGAAGAAAGCGGCGCGGTGCTGATCAAACGCTACGGTTTTGACGCCGACAAACATGCGGCATACATTCAGAAAATCCTCGGTCGTTTTGAAAACCCGTATCTGAAAGATGATGTTGAGCGCGTTGGACGTCAGCCGCTACGCAAACTCAGCGCGGGCGACCGTCTGATCAAACCGCTGCTTGGCACCCTGGAATATGGTCTGCCGCATGTGAATCTGGTCAAAGGGATCGCGGCGGCGATGCATTTCCGTAGTGAAGAAGATCCGCAGGCACAGGAACTGGCCGCGCTGATTGACGAAAAAGGTCCACAGGCCGCTCTGGCGCAAATTTCCGGGCTGGATGCCAATAGCGATGTGGTGGCGGAGGCGGTTAACGCTTATAACGCGACCAAATGACGCAGAACCCGGCGCAGGTTAGCCTGCGCCCAAATAACAGATTGTCAGATATGCAGGCAATAATGGAACAAACCCAGGCCTTTGAAAATCGTGTGCTTGAGCGTCTGAATGCTGGCAAAACCGTACGGAGCTTCCTGATTACTGCCGTCGAGTTATTGACCGAGGCGGTGAATATTCTGGTGCTCCAGGTGTTTCGCAAAGACGACTATGCGGTGAAATACGCTGTGGAACCGTTGCTGGACGGCGACGGACCGCTGGGCGATCTTTCGGTACGTCTGAAACTTATCTATGGCCTGGGCGTACTCAGCCGCACCGAATATGAAGATGCGGAGCTGTTAATGGCGCTGCGCGAAGAGCTGAATCACGACGGCAATGAGTACGCCTTTACCGACGATGAAATCCTCGGGCCGTTTGGCGAACTACACTGCGTCATGGCGCTGCCGCCGCCGCCGCATTTTGATACGTCCGACGCGGCGCTCTACGCCATGCAAATTCAGCGCTACCAGCAGGCGGTGCGTTCGACGATGGTTCTCTCCCTGACCGAGCTGATTTCTAAAATCAGCTTAAAAAAGGCCTTTCAAAAGTAAATCCCGCCGTTAACCTCTTTCTTCTTCTTTTGGTCGGTACAGCCGCCGGTAATATTCCAGACGCTGCAAATAAATGGGCGCGCTCTCCGACGGCACCTCGGAAGGAACATAATCACGCGGCGGCGTTTTATTCAGGTATTCACGGAACGCCTGGCTGGACGCCATAAAATCGACGGCTTTATCAATAAGAAGTGGTACGTTCTCACCTATTTTTGCCATGATAGATCCTCCATGTGTGACCCGCGTCTGACTCCCGCGGTCGCTTATTTGAGTTTAGGATCAATTTAGCGTTGTCATTGAGGAAAATGTGCTTAATCGCTTTTCTTGCCGGCAAAAAAGGCGCTTCATCTTTTCTTTCGAAAAAAAGATTTTATTCTCAAAGAGATAACTAAATAATTAGCGGTGTAATACTTGCCATAATTGATTATCTTTACGTCATGAGTTGTGAAGAATCACTCACTGCGCGCATACTATAGGGTATCTATCCCATTTCTATCAGAAGCAATCCCATGAAAGAAGTTGAAAAAAACGAAATTAAACGCCTGAGCGATCGTCTTGACGCTATTCGCCACCAGCAGGCAGGTCTCTCTCTGGTTGAATCCGCCGATAAATACGCGGAGCTGGAAAAAGAAAAAGAGACGCTGGAAGCAGAAATTATCCGTCTGCGCGAAGTACACAGCCAGAAACTGAGTAAAGAAGCGCAGAAGCTGATGAACCTGCCGTTTCGCCGCGCGATCACTAAAAAAGAGCAGGCCGATATGGGCAAACTCAAAAAAAGCGTACGCGGCCTGATCGTGGTGCACCCGATGACGGCGCTGGGCCGGGAAATGGGGCTCAAAGAGATGACAGGGTTCGCGAAGAGCGAGTTCTAAACCTTCCGCATCCCAGGCTCTCAGGACACCCGTGTACGGAGGATGTCTTGAGAGCATCGGGCTATATTCCGAATTTTTATCCAGACGTATTTACACCGCTTATATACAAGTTCATTTTTAACGGTAATCCCCGCTTTTTCGGGATGAAAAATTCCACTATCATGCCTATTTGTATTTATGCAATGAATTTTTTCATCCCCTTTTCTCATATCCCGCAGAATATGATTGACCCGAAAAATTAAATAACATTATCATCCATGAAAAAAAATGCTCATACATAAACATTATAATTATATTTTTATAAAGTATTGCTATGAGTAATTGATAAACAACGTCGGGTATTTGCACATTCCTATAGAAACAATGAATGTTTTAATTATAACCATATATTAATGGCTATTGGCAATGTTCGCAAATGATGAGTTAGCTGTATAAATAACAGGTTAACTATTTATATTATATAAATTATTAACAAGGATATTTTATATGCACAAAAATGGAAAATTTATCCCCCTGCTTGCGTTGGGATTCACATTCTTTTTATCTGGTTGTGATTACTTTGCAGATAAACACCTTGTTGAAGAACTGAAAAAACAACAAAAAGAACAAGAAACGAAGATAAATCTGTTAGAAAAACAACAAAAAGAACAAGAAGCAAAGATAAATTTGCTAGAAAAACAACAAACTACAGTTATCAACACAACTCAAAAGGTCGCCGAAGTCGTTGGCCGCGTTGAACGCAAACAACGGCTATTCGACTACACAGAACTGGATCCATCACAAACGCGCTATTTTATTATTAACAACGGCAATATCGGATTAGCCGGGCGTATTCTATCTATTGAGCCAATAGATGATGGAAGTGTTATTCATCTTGATTTAGTTAACTTACTCAGCATTCCCGTATCAAACCTTGCGTTTAATATGACATGGGGTACGAAAAAACCTTCCGAGGCAAAAGATCTGCCTCGCTGGAAACAACTCCTGCTTAACACGAAAATGGATTCGACAATCGAACTTTTACCGGGAACATGGACAAACGTCACGCTAACATTAAAAGGCGTATCGCCCAATAATCTTAAGTATCTAAAAATAGGTATTAACATGGAGAATGTCATATTCGACAGCATACAACCTATTAATGATACGAAAAAGAAGCCAAAAAAATAATAGCCATTGATACAACTATTTTAGAAAAGGAAAGCACTTATCCATGAACAGAATATTTAAAGTCCTCTGGAATGCCGCTACGGGAACATTTGTTGTCACCAGCGAAACCGCAAAAAGCCGCGGCAAAAAAAGCGGCCGCAGAAAGCTGGCGGTTTCCGCACTCATCAGTCTTAGCAGTATTATGGTCTCTGCGGATGTATTGGCCAATGCAGGTAAAGATACTGGCAGCGGTGTTACTCCATCCGACTCCACTGCAGGAACAGGGTGGATTGCAATTGGTACCGATGCCACAGCCAATACTTACACCAACGTTGATGGCGCAAGCGCCGCAATGGGTTATCACGCCTCCGCGATGGGGAAATGGAGTACCGCCATTGGTTCATACAGCCAGTCCACCGGCAACTCTTCGCTAGCGCTTGGCGTAAAATCCGTTTCAGCCGGTGACCGGGCTATTGCGATGGGGGCCTCATCCTCAGCTGGCGGGAGTTATTCGATGGCAATGGGCGTGTATGCCGATTCGAGCGGCGCAAACTCGGTTGCATTAGGTTATAAATCTGTCGCAAGCGGAGCAACTTCCGCTGCATTAGGTTATCAAGCCACTGCGAGCGGCGACGACAGCGCTGCATTTGGTAATGGCGCACAAGCGATAGGCACCAACTCAGTTGCCCTTGGCGCGGGCTCTACCGCTCTGGAAGACAATTCGGTCGCCGTGGGTAACAGCACCACTCAGCGACAGATCACCTACGTTGCTAAAGGCGACATCAATGCCAACAGTACCGATGCCGTTACAGGTGCGCAAATTTATTCTTTAAGTCAATCCGTCGCCGATCGACTAGGCGGAGGGGCTTCCGTTAATTCTGATGGTACAGTGAATGCGCCCCTCTACAAGGTGGGCACAGGCATCTACAATAACGTAGGCAGTGCGTTAAGCGCACTTAACACTTCTATCACGAATACAGAGGCCTCTGTCGCAGGATTAGCCGAAGACGCGCTGTTGTGGGATGGCAACACAAGCGCATTCAGCGCTAACCACAGCGGAAGCGACAGCAAGATTACCAATCTGGCGGCAGGTACCCTGGCCGCAGACAGCACTGATGCGGTTAACGGCTCCCAGTTGTTTGATACAAATGAGAAAGTGGATCAGAACACCGCTGATATCACTACCAATACCGACAGCATTAACCAGAACACAACCGATATCGCCGCCAATACGGCCAGCATCAATCAGAACACCACTGATATCGCCACCAACACCACCAATATCAACAGCCTGAGCAACTCCGTTACCACGCTCACCGACGATGCCCTGTTGTGGGATGGCAGCGCAAGCGCATTCAGCGCCAACCACAGCGGAAGCGACAGCAAAATCACCAATCTGGCGGCAGGTACCCTGGCCGCGGACAGCACCGACGCCGTTAACGGCTCCCAGCTGTTTGCCACCAATGAAAATGTGTCTCAGAACACCACGGATATCGCTGCCAATACTGACAGCATTAACCAGAACACCACTGATATTGCCACCAACACCACCAATATCAACAGCCTGAGCAACTCCGTTACCACGCTCACCGACGATGCCCTGTTGTGGGATGGCAGCGCAAGCGCATTCAGCGCTAAGCACAACGGAAGCGACAGCAAGATCACCAATCTGGCGGCAGGCACCCTGGCCGCAGACAGCACCGACGCCGTTAACGGCTCCCAGCTGTTTGCCACCAACGAAAATGTGTCTCAGAACACCACGGATATCACTGCCAATACCGACAGCATTAACCAGAACACCACTGATATCGCCACCAACACCACCAGTATCAACAACCTGAGCAACTCAGTTACCACGCTCACTGACGATGCCCTGTTGTGGGATGCAGCCTCTGGCGCATTCAACGCTAACCGCAACGGAAACGCCAGCAAAATCATTAATGTCGCCGCCGGGGACCTTTCTGAAGACAGTACAGACGCGGTGAACGGCTCCCAGTTGTATGAAACCAACCAGAAGGTGGATCAAAACACCTCTGCTATCGCAGATATTAATACGTCCATCACTAACCTTAGCTCTGACAACCTGAGCTGGAATGAGACAACGAGTTCGTTCTCTGCCAGCCACGGAAGTAGTACAACAAACAAAATCACCAACGTTGCTGCCGGAGAGCTGTCTGAAGAAAGTACCGACGCCGTTAACGGATCGCAGCTGTTCGAAACCAATGAAAAAGTGGATCAGAACACGACCGATATCGCTGCCAATACCACCAACATCACTCAGAACAGCACCGCGATTGAGAACCTGAATACTTCTGTCTCCGACATTAATACGTCCATTACCGGCCTCACTGATAACGCTCTGTTATGGGACGAAGACATCGGCGCTTTCAGCGCAAACCACGGTGGAAGCATCAGTAAAATAACCAATGTCGCCGCCGGGGCGCTTTCTGAGGACAGTACAGACGCGGTAAACGGCTCACAGTTGTATGAAACCAACCAGAAGGTAGATCAAAACACCTCTGCTATCGCGGATATCAATACGTCCATCACCAATCTTGGTACCGATGCACTGAGCTGGGATGACGAAGAGGGTGCGTTCAGCGCCAGCCACGGTACCAGCGGTACCAATAAGATAACCAATGTGGCAGCAGGTGAAATCGCCAGTGACAGTACTGACGCTGTTAATGGCTCTCAGCTTTATGAAACTAACATGCTGATTTCTCAGTATAATGAATCTATTAGCCAACTAGCCGGCGATACCAGCGAAACCTATATCACGGAAAATGGTACCGGCGTGAAATACATCCGTACGAATGATAACGGGCTTGAAGGCCAGGATGCATACGCAACGGGTAACGGCGCAACGGCAGTGGGTTACAACGCCGTCGCATCCGGTGCTTCGAGTCTGGCGCTTGGAGAGAACAGCAGCAGCAGCATTGAGGGCAGTATCGCTTTGGGCAGTGGCTCCACCTCTAACCGCGCGATTTCATCAGGTATACGAGCAACGAGCGTAACAAGCGATGGCGTCGTCATTGGCTACAATACAACAGACAGAGAGTTGCTGGGCGCGTTGTCATTGGGGACGGATGGAGTAAGCTATCGTCAAATTACCAACGTTGCGGACGGCTCTGAAGCGCAAGATGCGGTAACAGTTCGTCAGTTACAAAATGCCATTGGTGCGGTCGCCACTACACCGACCAAGTACTACCACGCAAACTCAACGGAAGAAGATTCACTGGCTGTCGGGACTGACTCACTGGCAATGGGTGCGAAAACCATCGTCAATGCTGATGCAGGTATTGGTATTGGTCTGAATACACTGGTGATGGCTGATGCCATCAACGGTATTGCTATCGGTTCTAACGCACGCGCCAACCATGCAAATAGTATTGCAATGGGTAATGGTTCTCAGACCACTCGCGGCGCACAGACTGACTACACCGCCTACAACATGGACACACCGCAGAACTCTGTCGGTGAGTTCTCTGTCGGCAGTGAAGACGGTCAACGTCAGATCACTAACGTCGCAGCGGGTTCGGCAGACACCGATGCCGTAAACGTTAGTCAATTGAAAGTCACCGACAGCCGTGTTGCCGCAAATACCGAAAGCATTAATAACCTGAACACGCAGGTGAGTAGTCTTGATACTCGCGTCACCAATATTGAAAACGGCATTGGCGATATCGTCACTACCGGTAGCACCAAGTACTTCAAGACCAACACTGATGGCGTAGATGCAAATGCCCAGGGTGCGGACAGCGTCGCGATTGGATCTGGCTCTATTGCTGCCGCTGAAAACAGCGTAGCGTTGGGCACAAATTCAGTCGCAGATGAAGCTAATACTGTGTCTGTCGGCTCTTCTACCCAACAACGCCGTATTACCAACGTTGCCGCAGGGGTGAACAACACTGACGCGGTTAATGTGGCGCAACTTAAAGCTTCAGAAGCAGGCTCCGTGCGTTATGAAACCAATGCAGATGGTTCGGTTAACTATAGCGTGCTCAACCTGGGAGACGGGAGTGGCGGTACCACTCGGATCGGCAATGTTTCAGCGGCGGTGAACGATACGGATGCGGTTAACTATGCGCAATTGAAACGCAGCGTCGAAGAAGCAAACACCTATACCGACCAGAAAATGGGTGAAATGAACAGCAAAATCAAAGGGGTAGAAAACAAGATGAGCGGCGGTATCGCCTCAGCGATGGCCATGGCCGGTCTGCCACAAGCCTACGCCCCAGGTGCCAACATGACCTCGATTGCTGGCGGTACATTTAATGGTGAAAGTGCCGTCGCCATTGGTATCTCCATGGTAAGTGAAAGCGGGGGCTGGGTGTATAAATTGCAAGGAACCAGTAACAGCCAGGGCGATTACTCTGCAGCTATTGGCGCTGGCTTCCAGTGGTAATGGAGTAACAATACTCCCGACATCAAAGGCAATGGCATTATGCCATTGCCTTTTCACTTCCCTTTGTTGTCCTCACCCCTTAATTGGCCCTACCAATTCCCGCTAAATCCGGCCACATGTTCACATTTCATTAAATTACCCCTACAATATCGTTGCCAATAAATAACATTTGGTTAACCATTTGTTGTCATTATCCATACACAACAATATTGGCAGGACCACTTTTACACATAATGTGACCCCAACGAGATGAGCAAAGATTCATCCCATTATGCGTGTGGTTCTCAGGAGACCTGCAATGAACCTCTGGCAACAAAACTATGACCCGGCGGGTAATATCTGGCTTTCCAGCCTGATCGCATCGCTCCCAATCCTGTTCTTCTTTTTCGCCCTGATTAAACTCAAGCTGAAAGGCTACGTTGCCGCTTCGTGGACGGTGGTTATCGCGCTCGCCGTCGCGCTGCTGTTCTATAAAATGCCGGTCGATCACGCGCTGGCATCGGTCGTGTATGGCTTCTTCTACGGGCTATGGCCGATTGCCTGGATAATCATCGCCGCGGTCTTCGTCTATAAAATCTCGGTAAAGACCGGGCAGTTTGACATTATCCGCTCGTCAATTCTGTCGATAACCCCCGATCAACGCCTGCAAATGCTGATTGTCGGCTTCTGCTTCGGCGCGTTCCTTGAAGGTGCGGCGGGTTTCGGCGCGCCGGTGGCGATAACCGCCGCGCTGCTGGTGGGTCTGGGCTTTAATCCGCTGTATGCGGCAGGGCTGTGCCTGATTGTAAACACCGCGCCAGTCGCCTTTGGCGCGATGGGTATTCCGATTCTGGTTGCCGGACAGGTTACGGGCCTGGACAGCTTTGAAATCGGTCAGATGGTAGGCCGCCAGTTGCCATTCCTGACCATTATCGTGCTGTTCTGGATTATGGCGATTATGGACGGCTGGCGCGGCGTGAAAGAAACCTGGCCTGCGGTGATGGTCTCTGGCGGTTCATTTGCTATCGCCCAGTATCTCAGCTCCAACTTTATCGGGCCGGAACTGCCGGACATTATCTCTTCTCTGGTGTCTCTGGTGTGTCTGACGCTGTTCCTCAAACGTTGGCAGCCGGTACGCATCTTCCGCTTCGGCGATATGGGCGCGTCGCAGGTCGATCAGACGCTGGCCCGTACCCGCTATACGACAGGACAAATTGTTCGCGCCTGGTCGCCGTTCCTGTTCCTGACCGCCACGGTCACTCTCTGGAGCATACCGCCGTTCAAAGCGCTGTTTGCCCCCGGCGGCGCGCTGTATGACTGGGTAATTAACGTTCCGGTACCGTATCTCGATAAACTGGTCGCCCGTATGCCGCCAGTCGTACACGAAGCGACCGCTTACGCGGCGGTGTATAAATTTGACTGGTTCTCCGCCACCGGCACAGCGATCCTGTTTGCCGCGCTGTTGTCTATCGTCTGGCTGAAAATGAAACCCTCAGCCGCAATCCAGACCTTCGGCAGCACGCTGAAAGAGCTGGCGTTGCCGATTTACTCCATCGGCATGGTGCTGGCGTTCGCGTTTATCTCGAACTATTCCGGGCTTTCCTCCACGCTGGCGTTAGCGCTGGCGCACACCGGCAGCGCCTTCACGTTCTTCTCGCCGTTCCTCGGCTGGCTGGGGGTATTCCTGACCGGCTCGGATACCTCATCTAACGCGCTGTTTGCCTCTCTACAGGCTACCGCGGCGCAGCAAATCGGCGTTTCGGATGTGCTGATGGTGGCGGCAAATACCACCGGCGGCGTGACCGGCAAGATGATCTCGCCGCAATCTATCGCCATCGCCTGCGCGGCGGTGGGGCTAGTAGGGAAAGAGTCCGATCTGTTCCGTTTTACCGTCAAACACAGCCTGATCTTCACCTGTATGGTGGGCGTGATCACTACGCTTCAGGCCTATGTTTTAACCTGGATGATTCCGTGATTGTGATGCCAAAACGCCTGTCTGACGAGATTGCCTCTCGCGTGCGGGCGCTGATTGAAGAACAAAACCTGGAAGCGGGCATGAAATTGCCCGCCGAGCGCCAGTTGGCTCTACAGCTTGGCGTATCACGCAACTCTTTACGCGAAGCGCTGGCGAAGCTGGTCAGTGAAGGCGTGCTGGTGAGTCGTCGCGGCGGCGGGACATTTGTCCGCTGGCAACACGAAACCTGGTCTGAACAGAATATCGTTCAGCCGCTGAAAACCCTGCTGGCGGACGATCCTGATTACAGCTTCGACATTCTGGAAGCCCGCCACGCCATTGAAGCCAGTACGGCCTGGCACGCCGCCATGCGGGCCACCAGCGCCGACAAAGAGAAGATCAGACTCTGCTTTGATGCGACGCTCAGCGAAGACCCGGATCTCGCCTCCCAAGCCGACGTGCGCTTTCATCTGGCGATCGCGGAAGCCTCGCACAATGTGGTGCTGTTGCAAACCATGCGCGGTTTCTTCGACGTCCTGCAATCCTCCGTCAAACAGAGTCGCCAGCGTATGTATCTCGTTCCGCCCGTATTCTCAAAGCTGACGGAACAACACCAGGCGGTGATGGACGCCATTCTGGACGGTAACGCCGACGGCGCGCGTAAAGCGATGATGGCGCACCTCAGTTTTGTCCACACCACGATTAAACGATTTGATGAAGACCAGGCCCGCCAGGCGCGTATTACCCGCCTGCCCGGCGACCATAATGAGATGACCAGGGAGAATAAATCATGATTATTTCAGCAGCCAGCGATTATCGCGCCGCAGCTCAGCGCACGTTGCCTCCTTTCCTCTTCCACTACATCGACGGCGGCGCGTATGCGGAATATACCCTGCGCCGAAATGTGGAAGACCTGTCGCAAGTCGCTCTGCGCCAGCGCGTGCTGAAAAATATGTCCGATTTAAGCCTGGAAACGACCCTGTTTAACGAAACGTTGTCGATGCCGGTGGCATTAGCGCCGGTAGGCCTGTGCGGCATGTACGCCCGTCGCGGCGAAGTACAGGCCGCCGCCGCCGCAGACGCAAAGGGCATTCCGTTCACCCTTTCCACCGTCTCCGTCTGTCCGATTGAAGAAGTCGCCCCCACGCTTAAACGCCCCATGTGGTTTCAGCTCTACGTATTACGCGATCGTGGTTTTATGCGCAACGCGCTTGAACGAGCAAAAGCGGCGGGCTGCTCCACGCTGGTCTTTACCGTGGATATGCCGACGCCGGGCGCGCGCTACCGTGACGCCCACTCCGGGATGAGCGGCCCAAACGCGGCCATGCGCCGTTACTGGCAGGCGGTGATGCACCCTAAATGGGCGTGGGATGTCGGCCTGAACGGTCGCCCGCATGATTTAGGCAATATTTCCGCCTATCTGGGTAAACCGACCGGCCTTGAGGACTATATCGGCTGGCTGGCAAATAACTTCGATCCGTCCATCTCCTGGAAAGATCTGGAGTGGATACGCGAATTCTGGGACGGCCCAATGGTGATCAAAGGGATCCTCGATCCAGAAGATGCCCGCGATGCGGTACGTTTCGGCGCTGACGGTATTGTGGTGTCGAATCACGGCGGCCGCCAGCTCGATGGCGTGCTCTCTTCCGCCCGCGCCCTGCCCGCCATTGCCGATGCGGTGAAAGGTGATATCGCCATTCTGGCGGATAGCGGGATTCGTAACGGGCTGGATGTCGTGCGTATGATTGCGTTGGGGGCCGATACCGTACTGCTGGGTCGGGCCTATCTCTACGCGCTGGCGACGGCAGGAAAAGCGGGTGTCGCCAACCTGCTGGACCTGATCGAGAAAGAGATGAAAGTCGCCATGACCCTGACCGGCGCGAAATCCATTAGTGAAATCAGTGGCGATTCACTGGTGCAGGAACTGGGGAGAAGTTTGCCCGCCGCGCTGGCGCCAATGAGCAAAGGCGATGCCGCCTGAACGCCTGGCGCGTGAGAGCCCGGTAAATTTCTGCTATTCTGCCCCCCGCATTTAAGGGGGCATCATGCTTAACATCGTACTCTTCGAACCAGAAATCCCGCCGAATACCGGCAACATCATTCGTCTTTGCGCCAATACCGGCTTTCGTCTGCACATCATCGAACCGATGGGGTTTACCTGGGATGATAAGCGCTTACGCCGCGCAGGGCTGGACTATCACGAATTCGCCGCGGTTCAGCGCCATCACGATTATGCCGCCTTTGTCGCCGCCGAAAACCCGCAGCGCCTGTTTGCGTTGACGACAAAGGGCACGCCCGCCCATAGCGCCGTAAGCTATCAGGATGGCGATTATTTGATGTTTGGCCCGGAAACGCGCGGCCTGCCCGCCAGCATTCTCGATGCGTTGCCTAAAGAGCAGAAGATTCGCATTCCGATGATGCCGGATAGCCGTAGCATGAACCTGTCGAATGCGGTGTCGGTAGTGGTGTATGAAGCGTGGCGCCAGTTAGGATACCCCGGCGCGGTATTGCGCAGTTGATTTGTGCCGGATGGCGGCTGACGCCTTATCCGGCCTACATTAATATTGATAATATTCGTTTCGAGCGTTATCGGCGCAGCCAGATTGGACACGGACTGCGCTTGTCTACCTGAGCGTACACGCAATACGAGAGGATGACGAGCATAGCCCAGGTTCAATATGGCAAGTAAGATAGCTCGAAATCAGATGCCGTCGCCATACTCAAACGTATGGTGTAGCCCGTTGAAATGCTGGTCCATATCCATCGACGGCTTATCGCTGCCCGGCTTGCCGACAATACGCGCCGGAACGCCTGCGGCGGTAGTGTGCGGCGGGACAGGCTGTAAAACAACGGAACCTGCGCCAATTTTCGCGCCGCGCCCCACCTCGATATTGCCGAGAATTTTCGCGCCCGCGCCAATCATCACGCCTTCGCGGATTTTAGGATGGCGATCGCCGCTCGTTTTCCCGGTACCGCCCAGGGTGACGGATTGCAGGATCGACACATCATCCTCAATAACCGCCGTCTCCCCCACCACAATACCGGTGGCATGGTCGAGCATAATCCCGCGGCCAATTTTCGCTGCCGGGTGAATATCCACCTGAAACGAGACCGAAACCTGATTTTGCAGGAAGATAGCCAGCGCGCGGCGACCTTTATTCCACAACCAGTGACCAATGCGGTAGGCCTGTAGCGCATGAAAGCCTTTCAGATATAACAGCGGCGTGGAGTATTTATCCACCGCCGGATCGCGAGTGCGCACGGCCTGAATATCGCAGGCTGCCGACGCGATCATTTCCGGGTCGGCGGCATAGGCCTCTTCAACCACTTCACGGATAGCGATAGCGGGCATGATGGGCGAAGCCAGTTTATTTGCCAGCATATAGCTCAGCGCACTGCCCAGATTTTCATGCTTGAGTAGCGTGGCGTGATAAAAACTGGCCAACATAGGCTCACAGTCAGCTAAAGCGCGGGCTTCAGCTTTAATATTCTTCCAGACGATTTCCAGTTCTTCACACGGCATGGCTTACTCCAGACGGGCAGAAAACGACCAACCCGTTCTGTGCGGGTTGGGTCGTTTATGCAAACAGTTCCTTACGGCTAGTGGCGACTCAGCTCTTCCTTGCGGGCGCGACCTAATAACGTTAATGCTGCCTCGCGCGCGTTTTTTCCGCAATACAATACTTGATAAATTTCCTCGGTTATTGGCATTTCAACACCAAAACGGTGCGCCAATTCACGAACTTCTTTCGTATTGCGATAGCCTTCGACCACCTGGCCAATCTTATCCTGCGCGCCTTTAACGTCCATGCCCTGGCCAAGCATCATGCCAAAACGACGGTTGCGCGACTGGTTGTCGGTACAGGTCAGCACCAGATCGCCTAAGCCCGCCATCCCCATAAAGGTGGCGGGATCGGCACCAAGCGCTGCGCCAAGCCGCGACATTTCGGTCAGTCCACGCGTGATTAGCGCCGTGCGGGCGTTCGCGCCGAAGCCGATGCCGTCAGACATCCCCGCGCCAATCGCAATCACGTTTTTCACCGCGCCGCCAAGCTGCACGCCGATAAAATCCGCATTGATATAGACGCGAAAACTTTTTCCGCAGTGCAACAGTTGCTGGAGATCGTCGGCAAAGGTCTCATCGGTTGAGGCCAGCGAGATTGCCGTCGGCAAACCCGCCGCCAGCTCTTTAGCGAACGTAGGACCGGAAATCACCGCCAGCGGGATTTGATCGCCTAACGCTTCGCGAGCGACATCCTGCAACAGGCGCCCCGTTTCCGCTTCCAGGCCTTTGGTCGCCCATACCAGACGCGCATCCGGACGCATCAGCGGTTTAATCTGCCGCAGCACGTCGCTGAAAACATGGCTTGGCACCACCACCAGAATGTTACGACTGGCCGCCAGCGCGGTTGCTAAGTCGCTTTCCAGGTGTAACGTATCGGGAAAAGGCACATCGGGAAGGAACGCGACGTTGCAGCGATCGTGCTCCAGGGTCGCGATATGTTTTGGGTCGTGGCCCCACAGGACAACCTGGTGGCCGTTTCTCGCCAGAGTGATGGCAAGAGCGGTGCCGTACGAGCCGGCACCGATGACTGTCATTGACGCATTACTTTGGTTCATCAGGCATCCTGATGTTCTTCAGTACCTTCGCCAGCCTGCTGCTGCAAATAGTTCATGAACAGCGCATCAAAATTGACCGGCGCAAGGTTCAGTTGCGGGAACGTACCGCGTGAAACCAGGCTGGTGATGCACTCGCGAGCATACGGGAACAAAATGTTCGGGCAGTATGCGCCCAGGCAATGCGCCATCTGAGTACCTTCAATACCGCTGATGGAGAAAATACCGGCCTGCTGAACTTCGCACAGGAACGCGGTTTCTTCCCCCAAGGAAGCCGTTACGGTAACACGCAGCACAACTTCATAAACGTCATCCGCCAGTTGGGAAGATGCCGTATCAAGATCCAGTTTAACCTCTGGCTGCCAATCTTTCTGGAAAACATGCGGTGCGTTTGGCGCTTCGAAAGAAACATCCTTGGTATAGATACGTTGGATCTGGAAAGCCATTTCAGTGTTATTTTGTTCTGACATGTGTAAAACCCTTTAGTGTTGTCCTTAAATACTTGAGTACGCCTTAACGCAACAGCGGATCCAGTCCACCACGCGCATCCAGCGCATACAAGTCGTCACAACCGCCAATGTGCTGTGCATCAATAAAAATTTGCGGAACCGTCGTTCGGCCACTACGTTTGATCATCTCTTCACGCTTCACGGCGTCGCCGTCAATCGCAATTTCCTGGAAACTCACGCCCTTGCTGTTTAACAGCGTCTTTGCACGATGGCAAAACGGACAGGTTGCTTTGGTGTAGATTTCAATATTGGCCATGACTTCGCTCCTGTTTTTTACCCGATGGATTTCATGTCGACGCAAGGGCAAGTCATTCCCCTTACGTCATGAAAACGACGGGTAATCACTTACCGCGCACCAGAGGCAGATTCTCGCCGCTCCAGCCTGCTACGCCTTCTTTCAACACAAAGACCTTTTCAAAGCCGGCTTTTGTCAGCGCGTTAGCGGATTCCTGGCACTGCATACCAGAACCGTCGACCACGATAATCGGCTTGTCTTTGTGCTTTTCCAGTTCGCCAACATTGTTGGCTTTGATTTCGCTCGGCAGCAAATTGGTCGCGCCAGCGATATGGCCTTTACGGAAATCATCACGTTGACGTAAATCCACAACAACGGCGTCCTCTTTGTTGATAAGGCGCGTGGCTTCGCCGCGTGTAATCACCTTAACTTTTGAAGTCAGACCTTTGAACGTGGTAAATAAAACCGCCACCAGTAACGCAATCCAGGCGATACTCAGTATGGGATGACGGCCAACAAATTGCATAATTTCTTGCATGGGGGGTAACAACTCCCGACGTAGTGATTAAAAAACCAGGAAAGGAGTATACCTGCGCAGTGGCGCAAATACAGCCAGAGCGTGCACTGGAATGCATTTTTGCGGGGCGCTACGAAAAAAAATCACGCTATTACTTGCCTTCTCACGCCAGCGCGATCCCTTTCTTTGATCTTCTGAGGCTATTTTATCGATTCAGCTGTAGTAAAATTACGCAATTATTTTGTCTATTGAGTATGAGGTTGTCGCAATGTCGGTTTCTAAAAAACCTATGGTACTGGTGATTCTGGATGGCTACGGCTACCGTGAAGAACAGCAGGATAACGCTATCTTAAACGCCAAAACCCCGGTGATGGATGCTCTGTGGGCAAAACGTCCGCATACCCTGATCGACGCATCCGGTCTGGAAGTGGGTCTGCCTGACCGCCAGATGGGCAACTCCGAAGTGGGCCACGTTAACCTGGGCGCAGGCCGCATCGTTTATCAGGACCTGACGCGTCTGGACGTTGAAATTAAAGAACGTACTTTCTTTGCTAACTCAGTCCTGACCAATGCGGTAGACCAGGCGAAAAACGCCGGTAAAGCGGTTCATATTATGGGTCTGCTGTCCGCGGGCGGCGTCCACAGCCACGAAGATCACATTATGGCGATGGTGGAACTGGCCGCAGAGCGCGGCGCAGAAAAAATCTATCTGCACGCCTTCCTCGACGGTCGCGACACGCCGCCGCGCAGCGCTGAAGCCTCGCTGAAAAAATTCGAAGACAAATTCGCCGCGCTGGGCAAAGGCCGCGTGGCGTCTATCGTCGGTCGTTACTACGCTATGGACCGCGACAACCGTTGGGATCGCGTGGAAAAAGCGTATGATCTGATGACCCTGGCGCAGGGCGAATTCCAGGCAGATACCGCTGTGGCTGGCCTGCAGGCCGCTTACGCTCGTGATGAAAACGATGAGTTTGTCAAAGCGACCGTTATCCGCGCCGAGGGCCAGGCTGATGCGGCGATGGAAGACGGCGATACGCTGATTTTCATGAACTTCCGCGCTGACCGCGCGCGCGAAATTACCCGCGCTTTCGTTAACGCTGATTTCGACGGCTTTGCGCGTAAGAAAGTGGTTAATCTGAACTTTGTGATGCTGACCGAATACGCCGCCGACATCAAAACTGCCGTTGCCTACCCACCAGCGTCGCTGGCGAATACCTTTGGCGAATGGATGGCGAAAAACGACAAAACTCAGCTGCGTATTTCCGAAACGGAAAAATATGCGCACGTAACCTTTTTCTTTAACGGCGGCGTAGAAGAACCGTTTGCTGGCGAAGAGCGCATTCTGATCAACTCCCCGAAAGTGGCCACTTATGACCTGCAACCGGAAATGAGCTCTGCAGAATTGACTGAAAAATTGGTCGCGGCGATCGAAAGCGGTAAGTACGACACCATCATTTGTAACTATCCAAACGGCGATATGGTCGGTCATACCGGCGTGATGGAAGCCGCCATCAAAGCGGTGGAAGCGTTGGATAACTGCATTGACCAGGTAACAAAAGCGGTTGAGTCCGTTGGTGGACAACTGTTGATTACCGCGGACCACGGCAACGCGGAGCAGATGCGCGATCCGGCGACCGGTCAGGCGCATACCGCCCACACCAACCTGCCGGTGCCGCTGATTTATGTCGGCGAGAAAAACGTGAAGGCGGTTGAAGGCGGCAAACTTTCAGACATTGCGCCTACCATGCTGTCGCTGATGGGGATGGAAATCCCGCAAGAGATGACTGGTAAGCCGCTGTTCATCGTGGAATAATCCCTCCCCATGAGGGGAAAGGCGATTAACACCATTCAACAGGCCGTGAAACCAAGAACGTTTTCAGTCAGGCCTTTGTTCTACGCCAGCGTACTTAGCGCTGGCGTATTGTTGTGCGCCTTTTCCGCCCACGCGGATGACCGTGATCAACTCAAATCTATTCAGGCCGATATCGCCGCGAAAGAACGCGACGTACGCCAGCAGCAGCAACAGCGCGCCAGCCTCCTGGCACAACTGAAAGCCCAGGAAGAGGCCATCTCGGCCGCAGCGCGTAAGCTGCGCGAAACGCAAAGCACTCTGGATCAGTTAAACGCGCAAATTGATGAGATGAACGCCTCAATTGCCAAACTGGAGCAGCAAAAAGCCAGCCAGGAGCGTAATCTCGCCGCGCAGTTGGACGCCGCTTTCCGCCAGGGCGAACACACCGGCATTCAGCTTATTCTTAGCGGAGAAGAAAGCCAGCGTGGGCAACGCCTGCAGGCCTACTTCGGCTATCTGAACCAGGCGCGCCAGGAGACTATCGCCGAACTGAAACAGACTCGCGAACAGGTCGCCACGCAAAAAGCCGAGCTGGAAGAGAAGCAAAGCCAACAACAAACGTTGCTGTATGAACAGCGCGCCCAGCAGGCGAAGCTGGAGCAGGCGCGTAATGAACGTAAGAAAACGCTTGCCGGACTGGAGTCGTCTATTCAGCAAGGCCAGCAACAGTTAAGCGAACTACGCGCCAACGAATCACGCCTACGCAACAGTATCGCGCGGGCAGAAGCGGCGGCCAAAGCGCGAGCGGAGCGTGAAGCCCGCGAAGCGCAGGCGGTACGCGATAAGCAGCAGGAAGCCTCGCGTAAAGGCAGCACCTATAAGCCGACGGAAAGCGAGCGTTCGCTAATGTCCCGCACCGGCGGTCTGGGCGCGCCTCGCGGTCAGGCATACTGGCCGGTACGCGGCCCGATATTGCATCGCTATGGCGAACGGCTGCAAGGTGAGCTACGTTGGAAGGGGATGGTGATCGGCGCGTCGGAAGGCACCGAGGTCAAAGCCATCGCCGACGGCAGGGTGATTCTGGCGGACTGGCTGCAAGGCTATGGCCTGGTGGTGGTCGTGGAGCATGGTAAAGGCGATATGAGCCTTTACGGCTATAACCAGAGCGCGCTGGTCAGCGTAGGCGCGCAGGTGCGCGCCGGACAACCTATCGCCCTTGTGGGCAGTAGCGGCGGTCAGGGCAGACCCTCGCTTTATTTCGAAATTCGTCGCCAGGGTCAGGCCGTCAATCCACAGCCGTGGTTGGGAAAATAAGTTTTGCCTCAGTTTCGTCGCTCCATTCTCACGCTGGCCACTTTGCTGGCGTTTGCACATCCCGTTTTCGCTGGCAAGCTCGCCATCGTGATTGATGATTTTGGCTATCGCCCGCATACGGAAAACCAGGTTCTGGCGCTGCCGCCAAACATCTCCGTCGCCGTGCTGCCCAACGCGCCGCACGCGCGCGAAATGGCAACTAAAGCGCACAATAGCGGGCATGAGGTGTTAATCCATCTGCCGATGGCGCCGCTAAGCAAACAGCCGCTGGAGAAGGATACGCTGCGACCAGATATGAGCAGCGATGAGATCGAGCGCATTATCCGCGAGGCGGTAAACAACGTGCCGTATGCCGTCGGGCTTAATAACCACATGGGCAGCGCAATGACTTCCAGCCTGTTCGGTATGCAAAAAGTGATGCAGGCGCTGGAACATTACAATCTCTATTTTCTCGACAGCATGACGATTGGCAATAGCCAGGCGATGCGCGCGGCATCCGGTACGGGTGTGAAAGTGATCAAGCGCAAAGTGTTCCTCGACGATACGCAAAACGAGGCGGATATTCGCCGTCAGTTTAATCGCGCTATTGAACTGGCCCGTCGCAACGGTTCCGCTATCGCGATTGGTCATCCGCATCCCGCAACGGTTCGCGTGCTGCAACAGATGGTTTATCGCCTGCCGGCGGATATCACCCTGGTACGTCCAGGCAGCCTGCTCAACGAACCGCAGGTAGATACGTCCCGACCTGATTTGACGCCGCAGAAAATTGACGCGCCGCGCAATCCCTTTCGCGGCGTGAAGATGTGCAAGCCGAAAAAACCGCTGCAACCGGTCTACGCTACGCGCTTTTTCAGCGTCATCGGCGAGAGTATTACGCAAAGTTCCGTGGTTGCCTGGTTTCAGCACCAGTGGCAAGGCTGGGGGAAAATCGCCGCGCCTAAAAACGTGAGCGCTAAGACAGATTGAGCGCCTTACGGGCCATACGACGGTGCGACAAGGTTTTGTCGCGCCATTGCCACAGCCGGAAAGACCAGATCAGCGTCTGATAAGCCGCTTTCGCGCTGCGGACGTTAGCCATCATCCGTCTATACATGCCAGAAGTAAAAATTTCGGCAATCATACGCTGGCGGGTCAAAATATCAGGTTCTTTACGCACCGCATGACAAACGCGTAACGCTTCCCAGGTAATTTGCTGGCGAAACTCCGGGTAAATCGGAATACGATGGGCATAATCACGATTGAGCTTTTCTAATAATCGCGTAATTTTAATATAATGCCGCTGATAATTAAGATTTTTATTGCCTTGTCTTTGCAAACGGCTTACCGAATTATCATGCAGGAAATATTTATATAATGTTTGTTCGGTATAACGTACGCGCGTGGCATTAAACATAACTTCCGTCGACCATAATATGTCCTGATGATGTAGTCCGGGAACGAAAGTAATATTGTTATCGGTAATTAACGCACGTCGATAAACGCCCATCCAGACAACATGCGTCCAGCGCCGCGAGGCCAGCGCCATACGCAACCAATCCGGTCCGCTTAATACCCCGGTGGAACGCAGACGATCGGTCGGAATAGATTGCCAGGCGTGCCCGGTTTTTCGGACGCACCAGTCCGCATTACACTGCGCAACGTCCAGATCATCGTTAAGCGCCATGGTCATCAGCGTTTCATACATCTTCGGGTAGACCAGGTCATCCGCATCGACAAAGGCGACGTAATCGCCGGTCGCCGCTTGCAGGCCAAGATTACGGGCGACAGATGCGCCAGCATTGGCCTGATGAAGCAGTCGAACATGCGGGTAATGTTCCGCGTAATGTTTTGCTATCTCAACGGAATGATCCGTCGATCCATCATTCACAATAATAATTTCCAGCGCCGACCACGTTTGCGCGATTAACGACGCCATGCAAGCATTAAAATCCGCTCCCGCATTATATAACGGGATAATGATACTCACTTTGGTTTTACTATTTTTCATAACGATTACCAGAAAAACCTTAATTTACCCTGCCTTTATACTGTGGCTCTATTAAGAAACTATTAAGCCGCCATAATTAATTTTTACAGTAAAAAGCAAGCACAAAACTCAGAGTAGAGCGTGACGTTAGCGAGTAAAATAAGAGTAAAGCGCAATTACGAATGCTTGATGTCTATGACAATTCTTTACGGCTTTCCAGATTTTCCCTAACAAAAAAGGTTGGCGAATGACACCAACCTTTTACGATGAAACGTATATCAGACCCGATAAATATCATCGGGTCTCTATACATATTAATCCCAGCTCAGAATAACTTTTCCTG
Source organism: Salmonella sp. JXY0409-18 (assembly GCF_020268625.1). Lineage (NCBI taxonomy): Bacteria > Pseudomonadati > Pseudomonadota > Gammaproteobacteria > Enterobacterales > Enterobacteriaceae > Salmonella > Salmonella sp. JXY0409-18. The sequence goes on along the minus strand of NZ_CP084216.1, from coordinate 147,252 downwards.
ACTGGCCTGAACGCATGGCGTCAAAACCTTTCTGGAAATCATCAATAGAGAAACGATGGGTGATAATCGGTGACAGATCCAGACCGGACTGGATCAGCGCCGCCATTTTGTACCACGTTTCGAACATCTCACGACCATAAATACCTTTAATGAACAAGCCCTTAAAGATGACTTTTGTCCAGTCGATAGACATATCTGATGGCGGAATCCCCAGCATCGCAATACGACCGCCGTGATTCATGGTGTCCAGCATGGTACGAAACGCCGGCGGCGCGCCGGACATCTCCAGACCCACATCGAACCCTTCGGTCATTCCCAGCTCCGCCATGACGTCGTTCAGGCTCTCTTTCGCGACGTTGACCGCGCGGGTGACGCCCATTTTACGCGCCAGCTCCAGACGGTATTCATTGACGTCAGTAATCACCACATGACGCGCGCCGACATGTTTCGCCACCGCGGCGGCCATTACGCCGATTGGCCCCGCCCCCGATACCAGTACATCTTCGCCGACCAGATCGAAAGACAGCGCCGTATGCACCGCATTACCAAACGGGTCGAAAATAGAGGCTAAATCATCAGAAATGTTATCCGGGATTTTAAACGCATTGAACGCCGGGATGACCAGGTATTCCGCGAAGCAGCCGGGACGGTTGACGCCCACGCCAGTGGTGTTGCGACACAGGTGAGTACGACCGCCGCGGCAGTTGCGGCAATGACCGCAGGTGATATGACCTTCGCCGGAGACGCGATCGCCGATTTTAAAGCCTTTCACTTCCTGACCGATGCCGACCACTTCGCCGACATATTCATGCCCCACGACCATCGGAACCGGGATGGTTTTTTGCGACCAGTCATCCCAGTTATAGATGTGAACGTCAGTGCCGCAGATGGCTGTTTTACGGATTTTAATCAGCAAATCGTTATGGCCGACTTCCGGTTCCGGAACGTCGGTCATCCAGATGCCCTCTTCCGCTTTCAGTTTGGATAACGCTTTCATCTTACATCCTCAGGCAATCACGCCCAGTTGTTTACCAATACGCGTGAACGCGTCTACCGCACGCGTAATTTGCTCAGGCGTATGCGCCGCAGACATCTGGGTACGAATACGCGCCTGACCTTTTGGTACGACCGGATAGAAGAAACCGGTAACGTAAATGCCCTCTTTTTGCAGTTCGCGGGCAAATTTCTGCGCGACAACCGCATCTCCCAGCATTACCGGGATGATGGCGTGATCCGCGCCTGCCAGCGTAAATCCCGCGGCAGACATCTGCTCACGGAACTGCCGGGCGTTCGCCCACAAGCGATCGCGCAGTTCTGCGCCCGCTTCCACCATCTCTAACACTTTAATAGAAGCCGCCACGATCGCCGGCGCCAGGGAGTTGGAGAACAGATATGGGCGGGAACGCTGACGCAACCACTCAACGACCTCTTTACGCGCCGCGGTATAGCCGCCGGATGCGCCGCCTAACGCTTTGCCCAGCGTACCGGTAATAATATCTACGCGGCCCATTACGTCGCAGTATTCATGGGAACCGCGACCGTTTTCGCCGACAAAGCCTACCGCGTGAGAATCATCAACCATCACCAGCGCATCGTATTTATCGGCCAGATCACAGACGCCTTTCAGATTGGCGATGACGCCATCCATTGAGAACACCCCGTCGGTGGCGATCAGGACATGACGCGCGCCGGCTTCACGCGCCTCTTTCAGCCGCGCTTCCAGCTCAGCCATATCGTTGTTGGCATAGCGATAGCGCTTCGCTTTACACAAACGCACGCCGTCAATGATAGACGCGTGGTTCAGCGCGTCGGAAATAATAGCGTCTTCCGCGCCCAGCAACGTCTCAAACAAGCCGCCGTTAGCATCGAAACAGGAGGAATACAGAATCGCATCTTCCATGCCGAGGAAGCTTGCCAGCTTTTGCTCCAGCGCTTTGTGGCTGTCCTGGGTACCGCAGATAAAACGCACGGACGCCATACCGAAACCGTGGCTGTCCATGCCCGCTTTTGCGGCATTAATCAGCTCGGGGTGATTCGCCAGCCCGAGATAGTTATTGGCGCAAAAGTTAATAACGTGGCTTCCATCCGCCACGGTGATATCCGCCTGCTGCGCAGACGTAATAATGCGCTCTTCTTTAAACAATCCTTCCGCTCGGGCGGTTTCCAGATCGTTGGTTAACTGTTTGTAAAAATCCCCACGCATTGCGATTCTCCAGACTGGGCAAATTTCAGCACATATTACCCAAAGCGATACGTTGATACGAGATGACGCGTCATCACTTCTTTAAAATGCAGCATAAATCACGCGTATCCTCACGGGTTATCAGTGAATGGATGAATAGTGTTATGATAAGAGCATTCATGTCTGAGACAGTCTCTGACACCATAATTCAAAGGTTACAGTTATGATCATCGTTACCGGCGGCGCGGGCTTTATCGGCAGCAATATCGTTAAGGCCCTGAATGATAAAGGTATCACCGATATTCTGGTGGTGGATAACCTGAAAGACGGCACCAAGTTTGTAAACCTGGTGGATCTGAACATTGCTGACTATATGGATAAGGAAGATTTCCTGATCCAGATTATGTCCGGAGAAGAGCTCGGCGATATCGAAGCTATTTTCCATGAAGGCGCCTGCTCTTCCACCACCGAGTGGGACGGCAAGTATATGATGGATAATAACTATCAATACTCCAAAGAGCTGCTGCACTATTGTCTTGAACGCGAAATCCCGTTCCTCTACGCCTCTTCTGCCGCCACCTATGGCGGTCGCACGTCTGATTTCATCGAATCGCGCGAATACGAAAAACCGCTTAACGTTTACGGCTATTCTAAATTCCTGTTTGATGAATACGTGCGCCAGATCCTGCCAGAAGCGAACTCGCAGATTGTCGGTTTCCGCTATTTCAACGTCTATGGACCACGTGAAGGCCATAAAGGCAGCATGGCAAGCGTGGCATTTCATTTGAATACACAGTTAAACAACGGCGAAAGCCCGAAACTGTTTGAAGGCAGCGAAAACTTCAAGCGCGACTTCGTTTACGTGGGCGATGTGGCCGCCGTTAACCTGTGGTTCCTGGAAAGCGGCAAGTCCGGCATCTTTAACCTGGGCACAGGCCGTGCGGAATCTTTCCAGGCCGTCGCCGACGCGACGCTGGCATACCATAAAAAAGGTAGCATTGAATACATTCCGTTCCCGGATAAGCTGAAAGGTCGCTATCAGGCGTTTACGCAGGCGGATTTAACCAATCTGCGCAACGCGGGCTACGACAAACCCTTTAAGACCGTCGCCGAAGGCGTCACGGAGTATATGGCCTGGCTGAACCGCGACGCGTAAGTATGAAAATTTTGGTCATTGGCCCGTCCTGGGTGGGCGACATGATGATGTCGCAAAGTCTCTATCGCACGCTTAAAGCGCGCTATCCCCAGGCGATAATCGACGTGATGGCGCCAGCCTGGTGCCGTCCGTTATTATCGCGTATGCCGGAAGTTAACGAGGCGATACCCATGCCGCTGGGCCACGGCGCGCTGGAAATCGGCGAGCGCCGTAGATTGGGCCATAGCCTGCGTGAGAAGCGCTACGATCGCGCCTGGGTGCTGCCAAATTCGTTTAAATCGGCGCTGATTCCTTTCTTTGCCAATATCCCGCACCGTACCGGCTGGCGCGGCGAAATGCGCTATGGCCTGCTGAACGATGCGCGCGTCCTTGATAAAGACGCCTGGCCGCTGATGGTGGAGCGCTACGTGGCGCTGGCCTATGACAAGGGCGTGATGCGCACGGCGAAAGATCTGCCGCAGCCGCTACTCTGGCCACAGCTCCAGGTTAGCGAGGGTGAAAAGTCGCTGATGTGCAGCGACTTTTCACTATCTTCTGAACGTCCTCTGATCGGCTTTTGCCCCGGCGCGGAATTTGGCCCGGCAAAACGTTGGCCGCACTATCACTACGCCGAACTGGCAAAACAGCTCATTAACGAAGGGTATCAGGTCGTACTGTTTGGCTCGGCAAAAGACCATGAAGCCGGAAATGAGATCCTGGCGGCGCTGAATAGCGAGCAGCAGGCATGGTGTCGCAACCTGGCGGGGGAAACCCAGCTGGAACAGGCCGTCATTCTGATAGCCGCCTGTAAAGCCATCGTCACTAACGATTCCGGGCTGATGCACGTCGCGGCGGCGCTCGACCGCCCGCTGGTCGCCTTGTATGGCCCAAGTAGCCCGGATTTCACGCCGCCGCTGTCTCATAAGGCCCGGGTGATTCGTCTCATTACGGGTTATCACAAAGTGCGTAAAGGTGATACGGCGCAAGGCTATCACCAGAGCCTGATCGATATCACGCCGCAGCGGGTTCTGGAAGAGCTTCATTCGCTGTTGTCGGAAGAGGGCGTTTAATGCGGGTTTTGATCGTTAAAACATCATCAATGGGCGACGTATTACATACCCTGCCTGCGCTTACCGACGCGCAACAGGCGATTCCGGGGATTCAATTTGATTGGGTTGTCGAAGAAGGGTTTGCGCAAATTCCGTCCTGGCACAGTGCTGTCGATCGCGTGATTCCCGTCGCTATTCGCCGTTGGCGCAAAGCCTGGTTTTCCGCGCCCATTAAAGCGGAACGCACAGCCTTTCATCGGGCGGTATGCGCATACCAATACGACGCTGTGATTGATGCGCAGGGGCTGGTGAAAAGCGCGGCGCTGGTGACGCGTCTGGCGCATGGGATAAAGCACGGTATGGACTGGAGTACCGCCCGCGAACCGCTGGCCAGCCTGTTTTATAACCGTAAACACCATATCGCAAAGCAACAACATGCGGTTGAACGGACGCGCGAACTGTTCGCCAAAAGTCTGGGATACGATAAACCGCAGTCGCAGGGCGATTATGCCATCGCAAAACATTTTCTGCATTGCCAGCAGGCGGTTAGCGATCCGTATGCGGTGTTTTTACATGCCACGACCCGCGATGATAAACACTGGCCGGAAGCAAACTGGCGCGAGCTTATCGGCCTGGTGGGCAACACCGGATTACGGATAAAACTTCCCTGGGGCGCGCCTCATGAGGAGGCCCGGGCTAAACGACTGGCCGAAGGCTTTGACTATGTGGATGTGTTACCGCGTATGAGCCTGGAGGAGGTCGCCAGAGTGCTGGCTGGCGCAAAATTTGTCGTATCGGTTGATACCGGCCTGAGCCATCTCACCGCCGCGCTCGACAGACCGAATATTACGCTATATGGCCCAACGGACCCTGGGTTAATTGGAGGTTATGGGAAGAACCAAATGGCATGCTGCTCACCAGAACAGAACCTGGCGAATTTAGATGCCACAAGCGTATTTGGAAAGATTCATTAAAGAGACTCTGTCTCATCCCAAACCTATTGTGGAGAAAAGATGCTAACCACATCATTAACGTTAAATAAAGAGAAATGGAAGCCGATCTGGAATAAAGCGCTGGTTTTTCTTTTTGTTGCTACGTATTTTCTGGATGGTATTACGCGTTATAAACATTTGATAATCATACTTATGGTTATCACCGCGATTTATCAGGTCTCACGCTCACCGAAAAGTTTCCCCCCTCTTTTCAAAAATAGCCTATTTTATAGCATAGCAGTATTATCATTAATCCTTGTTTATTCCATACTCATATCGCCAGATATGAAAGGAAGTTTCAAGGAATTTGAAAATACGGTACTGGAGGGTTTCTTATTATATACTTTATTAATTCCCGTACTATTAAAAGATGAAACAAAAGAAACGGTTTCGAAAATAGTACTTTTCTCCTTTTTAACAAGTTTAGGGCTTCGCTGCCTTGCAGAGAGTATTCTGTATATCGAGGACTATAATAAAGGGATTATGCCATTCATAAGCTATGCGCATCGACATATGTCCGATTCCATGGTTTTCTTATTTCCAGCATTATTGAATATTTGGCTGTTTAGAAAAAATGCAATTAAGTTGGTTTTTTTGGTGCTTAGCGCTATCTACCTTTTCTTTATCCTGGGAACCCTATCGCGAGGGGCATGGTTGGCGGTGCTCATAGTAGGTGTTCTGTGGGCAATACTGAACCGCCAATGGAAGTTAATAGGAGTTGGTGCCATTTTATTAGCCATTATCGGCGCTTTGGTTATCACTCAACATAATAACAAACCAGACCCAGAACATTTACTGTATAAATTACAGCAGACAGATAGCTCATATCGTTATACTAATGGAACCCAGGGTACCGCGTGGATACTGATTCAGGAAAACCCGATCAAGGGCTACGGCTATGGTAATGATGTGTATGATAGTGTTTATAATAAACGCGTTGTCGATTATCCAACGTGGACCTTTAAAGAATCCATCGGTCCGCATAATACCATCCTGTACATCTGGTTTAGTGCTGGCATATTGGGTCTGGCGAGCCTGGTCTATTTATACGGCGCTATCATCAGGGAAACAGCCAGCTCTACCTTCAGGAAAGTAGAGATAAGCCCCTACAATGCTCATCTTTTGCTATTTTTATCTTTCATTGGTTTTTATATCGTTCGTGGTAATTTTGAACAGGTCGATATTGCTCAAATTGGTATCATTACTGGTTTTCTGCTGGCGCTAAGAAATAGATAAAAAAACGCGCTGATACTTATTACGGTATCAGCGCGTTTTCCATCATCAGGACTCAATCACTTATCAAACCAGCTTTTCATTTGTTCCTCGAAACGCTGCGCTACATTTTCCCAACTGTATTTTGAAAACACCAGGGATTTTGCTTTTTCGGCAATCTGGTGGCGTTCCTTATCAGCAAGCGCACGGTTAATATCATTAATTATACTGTCGCTCGACATAGGCTCTGCGAGGTGATAGCCCGTTATGCCATCTAACACAAATTCGCTAATTCCCCCTTTTTTGCTGGCAAGAACCGCTTTTCCTGCTGCCATCGCTTCTACAGCCACCATGCAAAATGCTTCTTCAACCTGAGATGGCACAATAACCAGATCGGCTATATGATAGAAGTTATGCATCTGGTCGGGAGATTGCCCCCCAGCCATAATACAATCCGTTCCAATCTCTTTTGCGGCGTCCAGTACTTTCTTTTGATACTCTGCTTTTTCACCCTTGCGGCTTGCATAAGGGTCGCCAACAACGACAAGTTTAATATTACTTCTTAAGGTACGTAATTTTTTGAACGCCTGCAAAAGCAACAGGATGCCTTTATCAGGCGAAATTCTCCCGGCATATAAGAGAACGGTGGCATCTTCCGCAATATTTAATTGCTGACGAAGATTATCTTGTGGGTTTCTTTTATAAGTCTCAGCACAAAAACCATTAGGCACAATACTAACAGCAGCGGCAGGCAATCTTTCTTCATAAAACGCTTTAAGAAACTGACTGGGCACGATAATTTTTGCATCGTTATCAGGAAGTTCTGGTTCAAATGCGTTATGCATGTGCATAACCAGTTTTGCATTCGGATTGCGCTCTCTGATCTGCCGATACAGTTTCATACTATTATGAATAACAATGACGCTATCTTCCTGGGTAGTCACTTTATCTCTAATATTAAGGACGCGCTGGGAATAGGGTAGTGGGTCGAGACGAGTCCATTTCTGAAAAAGACGCTTATAAACTTTACTAAACCCAATGTAATGAATATCACAGTTATCGTTTATTTTATTATATTCAGGATAGCCAGCATTCTTTATACAAGCAATAGCACTCGGTATTGATAGTCGTTTTGCAACCTGGTAAATCCAGGTTTCTACCGCAGCCGCACCACGAGGAGGAATTGAAAATATAGGAGTAACAGTAAATATGATTTTTTTAATCATAATAGCTATAATCCAGAATAGTTAACTTTATAGAAAAAGAAATGTTATAGAAAAAGAAATGCGTGCCAAAGCAACGCAAAATAATGATTTATCTAGTGTCTAGACAATTTTATCGTAATATATTTCATCCTCAAGTTCCGAGGCTGTAATATATGGAATAATATCGTAATGAATTGCAGTATCATCTGATAAATTAAAGATATTTAAATCACTCACATTTTTTCTCATAAAAGTAAAAAATGGCAGTATTTTAAACAGGTCTTTACTAAGCTCAGATGGCATAGGGCTGGTAGATTCGTCATAGAAACGTGGGCAACTCCCTGTTAAGTCAAGCCCAGAACATATAATACGACCATACTTAAGGGAATAGGCAACCTGAATAGCGGTATAAGCAATAGTATGGCAAGAGCAATAGCCGATGCTGATATCCTTGCAAAATCCAGCCAGTCGTCCTCTTTTCGAAAGAGGAACTGAAATAAGTAATGCTTTATGAACCCGCTTGAGGATATTAAATTTAATTTTCTTTAAAAAGCCCCCTTTTTCTCGGCGATAAAAGGAGCGAATAATTAAACAGTTTTCTTCAATATATTTTTGATCATCTACTGAAGCCTGTTCGTACACATCAAGATTGACGATAGTAAACTGACTGTTACGGCTAAAGTTATAAAAATCTTCGCGCCGGCGATGAAGGAAGCGAACATCCGTCAGAAGGTACAAAAATGGCTTGACGTTATTGTTTAGCAAATATTGAACAGAACCATTGACTGCAATGACATCTTTCATTCGTAACAAGGACAGCGGCGTCTTTCTGGACGTAGGACCAGAAAGAAAAATAATACAATCTTCAGCCGTTCTTTTCGCAATAAGTTGCAGAACATCGGCGTGAGTTATGAAATTAACGCTGCCCATAAAAAACTCGTATGTTTATCATGCAACCTATAAATAAATGTTATATTCAATAACTAATATTACATCTCAAATTCTCTCAAGTATGTCATAACGCTGCAGCAAATAAAAGTCAGTCAGCCCCTTAAATTAAACCAAACGTGCTACATTGGTCAGCGCTTTTCCTTACCCTTAATACGACGAAGGAAATTTCGAAGTTTTTTCTTATAAATCAATAAGTAAAATCCGATATCTCTCACATTATTTTTGATACCATAATGTCTTTCTAAATCAATACGATCCTTTGCTTTTCGTTGCCTGGAAGGTCTTTTTCCGGACAAATCGATAATTCTGATCTCATTTCCTTGCAGGATAAAGTTACCTTTATGGGGATCGCCCGAAACCATACCATGCTGATGCAGGGAATATATCGACTGTTTGATTTTCCCTCTCACCTCGTCAGAAATTTCTGGCATATCAACAAGTTCAATACCTTCAATATACTCAATTATCATCACGTATGTTTTTACATAGCGTAATGTTTTAATTTCCGCCAGCAGGTAAAAATCATTAAGCGTCGCAAACCCTTCACGCCGCACACGATCTGTCTGATGAAAAAGCTTTTCGTAGTAATCTCCTTTTACTAACGATTTGAAAAATCGTTCAGTATTTTTTACTTTTGGACTAAATACTTTGAGAATATATTTTCCGTAGTCTGTATTAATCAATACAACTTTTGTATCTTCTATATTACGGAAGACTTTAATAATCTGATGATTATAAGATAGAAAATCTTTGAATATCTCAATGTATTTTTCACCGTCTTTTTTGACAAAGACGGTATAGTTTTTAACCTTTTTTTCAATAATCATAATGGAGATTTAGGGAAGGAAATTATTTGTGGAAAATTTTACGATAAAGATATGCTCTTCCAGCCAGAAGGCCTTTAAAGTAATGACCTTGCACGAGAAGATGTTTATATCGCTTCTTAAATTCAACTATGGTACGCGCATCTTTTGCGGGAAAATCTTTCCAGGGCGAATTCAGTCGTGCATTTTTATAATAGATAACTGAAGGATAATTTGCCCAGGCATGCCATGGTTTTGTAGCGCCCGTATAATGAATTAAAATAGTATTATCATTAATTATATTGCTATATTTTTTATGTGACTTATCTTTCAACTCACTTTTGATAGTATAAATGGTATTATACGGTCGCGGAAGAAAAATGACTTTATCCTGTAGGAGAATATTCAAAACATCCTGATCGGGATATTTAAAAGAGTCAGCCTCTTTACCTGCCAGAAGTAAAAATGCCTTTTCAGTTAAGGCATTCTCTTTCCATAATTTCAGGTTAACAAAAACCACGCCGGAGTTAAAATAACCACCTTGTAAATTAAATGCTCTTAATCTCTCATTTACCTTATTCTGGATGGAATCAACATCTTTTACGACCGCAGCGATCTTCTCTGTCAGATCAAGCTGTAAAAGATCTTGCAAAGATCCTTTGCATACAACATCGGCATCCAAATAAAGTAATGTGTTTACCTTCTTGCTGAGATAATCGAAAGCAAATAAACGAAAATACATTGCTCTCGACCATACTTTAGTTTGAGGCAATACCTCAAGGCTTTCTACTTTAATAAGATAAAGAGAAATTTTTATGTGATGCTGTACGGCTAAACGCTCTATATATTTTACAAAACACGAGGAGTATGAATCACAAATAATATGGAAAGCGAGCGGGATATTATTATTTAATACAACTGAAGCAATTGATACCCCCACACCATCAAGATAGTTTTCATCAACACCATAAGAAATGTTTAATACGTTATCATCATTATTATTATTACTTTCATCAAAAACTTTATATTCAGCTATTTCTATCTCAGGAAATGAATCCATTACATCACCTATGGGTTTTATTCAAGAAGTTTACGTTTAAAGTAGGCTATATAATAATTTATACCCGAAGTATAATGCTTCTGATTAAACATATGCTTTGCCGCATAACGTAACTGATGACTAGTGACTGGATTTAAAAGTGCACAATGAGACCATGGTGAGTTGCTCTTAGCCTGTAAAAAATATTGTGACACAGGATAAGCCCCCCAACTATGCCAGGGCTTCGTTGGTCCGATATAATGAACAAATACAGTCTCAGCATCAACTGGATTAATAACTGAATCTTTTAATTCATAGTTAAGACTAAATTGTGTATTAAATTTTTTATCAACAAAACGTGCTTTATTCACTAACAATATATTTAATACATCCTGATCAAGGTGCGTTATGCGCTGTACTACCTCCGGATCTTTTAGCATTTCAATCGCTTTCTTAGAGATATTTTCTGCGGTCCAAAGAGGTATGTTAATTAAAATAAAACCGGCATTAAAATAGCCAGAAACCAGCCCAGGCGTTGCCAGGCTAACCGAGCGCTTAGTCCACCATTCCAACTCGCCTTCAGCAACGACAGCCGCAATCTCATTTTCAGCGAAGTTAAGCTCAATAAGCTCCTGAATACTCCCCTTACATGCAATATCAGCATCCAGATAAAGTACTCTATCTGTTTTATCTGAAAAATAATCGGCGATAATGAATCTAAAGTATGTTGCATAGGTCCAGTTTTTGGTACTGGGTAGCGATTTTAAGCGCTCACAGTCGATTAGGTAAACAACAATCTGCGTAGCGTACTGTTTTGCTAATGCCTCAAATCGCTGCTGGTCTTCAGAGTCAAAGAAATCGGTAAAAACATGGAAAGCTAACGCCTTCTCTGGGTTAGCAAGGAGAACCGATGCAATAGAGACACCACAGCCAAAAAGAAAGTTTTTATCAATCCCATAAGCTATATTAAATTTATCAGCATCACTATGTTGTGCATAGTTATAATCTAAAGTCTGTTGAATGACTTCTTCTTCAAAATATTTTCTGCTCATAGTGATCACTTTTGTAATTTCGAGAATATTGCATTATTAAAATTTTTAAAATATAGCACATCGTAAAATCTCTCAATCGTGCCGGGAATAATATCATGCTGATATTTTACTTCACCAGAAATAACACGATTAAGGTGTCCTACAAAATCATCTATAGCCCCCGGGGTGTAAAGCTCACCATTCAAACCGGGTTTAATCATATCGCGCGGACCAGACATACAATCAGAACTAATACACGGAATTCCATATGACATTGCTTCCAGCAGGGTCATAGGAAATCCCTCAAACGCAGAGGTAAGTAGTAACGCGGTGACATTTTTTATTTTTTGCTGTACGACTTGCCACGGCGCGCTTTGCCAACCATACCAGATCACACGCTGCTCAATACCAAGCTCCCGACTATAGGCCTGGCACTTTTCAAAATCTGAGCCATCACCAATAATATGTAGCTGCCATTCCCCTGTCGTACGAGCTAAGCCATCAAATAAATCTTTAACTCTTTTCTGTCCTTCAAATTTAAGACGCCCTACATAGAGAAATACAGCGGGTTTATCGCGCTCAGGCGACGGCACAATGATTGTTTTAATAGAGACAGGATTATAAACGACGCTAATATTTTGCGCTGAGATACCCCGTGCCATCATCTGTTCTTTAATACCACTACTGATGGCCAGATGATAATCTGCGTACGTTATACATTCTGCATGTTTTTTATGGTCGAGCGAAAAATGCGGCCACGAGAAAATAGTAAACTGTTTACCACTTTTCTTTCGTGCTTTATTGGCATAAAGACATGAGATGACATCAATACATATCACAATATCCGGTGACGTTTCTTTCAGCCACTGACTAAAATTATAAACATGCTTAGCTCGACGAAGAAAACTTAATTTTATATTTGAGAATGATTGCGCATATTTAATCGCTTTTAGCCATGCTTTATCCATTTTGTCATTACGACAAAAGAAAAACATTTCACAGTTGATTTTCGGAGAGCTATTTTCAAACGTATGGATAACGTTGCTAATAACGGTTTCCATCCCTCCAAAACCAGATACCGCTTCGCCTATAAATGCTATTTTCAATGAAGTCACCATTTGCTGACACTCATGTTATTCGGCTTCCTTCACTTTTAAAATTCTGTAAGAACAAACCCAATCAACACTATATTTATACTGAGACCTGATTAAAATCGAACCCCAGTCCATGATTAAAGCTATCTTTTAGAAAAGGGCTGGTTATTTTATAGTTTTTGATAGTTGAGATATTATTTAGGTTATACTGAACTGTGCTATTAAATCCATATATCTCTAATGACATCCCTTGCTCCAGATATTCTAAAATAATGTCCTCGGCTATCATTTCAGAGCTAACATTCAATACACCATTAAACTGATGAGAGTCATATCGAGGGTGAGGAATATATATATCAACCGCTTCTTTTTTAATAAACCGCTGAAGATGCTGAAGAAAAACACACTCATCTTCTTTATTTTTTAACGCATCAGTATATACAGTTCCCAATAATACTTTTTTAAAGCCATTATTCGTATCAGGAAGACCGTTATGGTGTACCAATATAATTCCTTCGGTCTTTTCAATTATGTTGGTTCTATTAGGAAATAGAGTATAATGTTTTGCGTCTAACTTTAATATTTCATCTTTATGATATTTACGCCCCATCAGCTTTCGTATTAACTTCGATGTGGCGCTTATATTCTTATTTTCATACATTATACTTTTCTGATTGATATTATTTGTACCATCATCAAAGGTTTTTATTTCAGAAAAAGTGATACAGGATAAAATATGGTGTATAAGCGGGACATGAAAATTCGCGAAGAAAACAGTATGATATTCTCTGGCATACTTTTCCATGATTTTTTTAGCATACCGTGTTCTTTGAATCGTTTTAAATGTCGAAAATTTTGCTACCTGCGGGACGATGTCTGAGTGCCGACATAACGGCTGAATTTTTTTTAAATAGTACTGATTTTTTACGTTATCTACATCGCCAATAAATAAAACATCAACTTTTTTCAACTGCTCTTTTTCTATAATTGACCGTGCAATCAATAATTGCAAATTAGTCATGCATATGAATAGAAACATATAGCCTCTAAGCTATTTAAATATATAAATTTTATATTAAAGATTTTTTCTTATTGTTCTTTCTTTAATTCGAGCGGCTTTAACATCCGCCTGATGAATCAACCCCGATTCTTTGTGCAAAATCTCTCGCAGGGGGAGAGAGAAATACTCACGCATAAACCGGAATATATCTCGCTGAGTCAGGCCAATATTCATTGAAGAAAAATAAAGCCCAATTAAATCCTTGTCACGCCAGCGAAGGGGAACGTGCTGACGTATCTGCGCGCGATGCAGGTCGATTACGGAGATTTTTAAATCCTCTTCACGACCTGTGAAAGGTAAATGCAGAAGAAAGTGGCAAATATAACAGTCACGATGGTTAATTCCCCCGGCGTGCATTTTACGTACCATAGTCGCAACACGCTTAATGATCATCCACTTCACCTGCGCGTCCGGTGGATTAACAGCCCAGTCAGCACAGTAGTCTTCAAGGCTAATCGTGGGCGTTAAATCTTCGGTGATAATAAATGATGTTCTGGTTAGCGGATTTACGCCTTTTTCACCAAAACCAACGCCGTGCATCGTATCAACGCCCAGCTCATGTAGATGATGAATGGCGTGCCATTCTCTGTCAGCGCCCAGAACAGGCATACGTAACGAAATCAGGTTCTTCACAATTTCTTTCAGCGAAGTGCCTTTATGCCACTTCAGGAAGTAGCTTTTGCCGTCCAGCTCAAACCGCAATGTTCGACGCGTCTCCAGCTCTCTGAACACTTCGCCCTGTAACGTTTTCACTTCCTCAAAAGCATCTTTACCGCGCCATAGTGTGGTTAACGGCGCTTTCAGCTCAACCATCTAAATCACCTGTAATAATATCTGCGGCCTTCTCCGGTAAGCTGTATAAATCCTGGGTATCAGCATAATACCGCGCATTTTCAGCCCAGGCGCTGCGTAAGGAAGGCTGTGTCAGCGCTTTGAGTAAAACCTCATTTAGCGCATCCTGGCGGAATGGTTCAGTCATCGCTTCGCCACAGTTTGCATCCACAATATAATGTGCATAACCGCACACCGCGGTTGTCAGCACCGGCAAACCAGCAGTAATGGCTTCCAGCAAAACAATACCAGCAGCTTCCTGATAGGCTGGATGCAGTAAAAGGTCGGCTGCCGCCATTAACTCCGCGATATCATTACGTCCGGAGAAAAAATGCACATTCGTGCCGACGCCGCTTCTTTCAGCCAGCGCTGCAAACTTCTTCGGCTTATCCTGCCCAACAACATAGAGCACCGTATTTTGCCGTAAAGATTCGGGTAGCGATGCCAGCGCTTCAATAGAGCGATCCACACCTTTACGGGTAAAGTCAGACCCTACTTGCAACAGTAATTTTTGCTGTTCTGAGATACCATTTTTCTGACGATAAATTTGACGACTGTTTGGGATCTGTTGGCTATATTTTCTGTCCGGGTAAATCCCCGGAGGAAGAATATGGAAACGCTCCGCTTCAGTCTGATAATGTTTTTGGAAGTCAGCAATCTGCTTATTCGTCAGCATTAATAGTTGCGTCGGCTTGCCGTGTTCAAACGTGGCGCGTTCAAAAGCAGCATAATGCCGATAGCGTGATGTCAGGCGATAGAAAAATCCTTTTTCCTGTGCGACTTTTTCGGCGTAACACACGTCTGCGGCGTAATACACATCAAGGCCCGGCATCTTATTGAATCCAACCACCCGATCGACAGGGTGGTCGCGCAAATGGTGTTGCACCCAGGCATAATATTCTGCGTTACGACCGTGGTTCGTCCGGGATTTAACCGGCACGCGGATTAATTCAAAGTTATCCGGGCATTCCCCTTCCCATGACTGAGTATAAACACGAACCTGATGCCCTCGCGCCGCCACGGTTTGGGCAATGCGCATAAAATCACGCTGCAGACCGCCAAAAGGAAAATATTTATATAAGCAAAAGGCAACTCTCATAGCAGGCTGTCCAAATCTATGGGGCGTGCCTCATGCGGCAGCATTTTTTCCGTCGCGGCGATAACATCTTCAGCCGGAATCACGGAAAGGTATTTTTTATTACGATCAAGCTCATGCCGTTCAGGCATCGGCTGATAATTTCCTGCCCAAAACTGAATGATGTCGTCGGTCCAGGGACGCCAGAATACATGATCCGTCGCGCCGAAAAGGCAAATGACCGGCGTTTTGACTGCTGCGGCAATATGACCAGGGGCCGAATCAACGCCGATAAAGAGATCCGCATGGTCAATCAACGCGCCCAATTCAGGAAAGCGAGTTTTACCCGCCAGACCAGTAACCGGTTTTGTCTCACAGCCGCGTGCAATAGCATCCACGCAGGCCATCTCGTCTGCGGCCGGGCCTGACGTCAGTACAACCTGATAACCGCGGCGCTGCACGGCATCAATAACCTGAGAGAATTTATCATTATCCCAGCACTTAAATAGCTGCCGTGCCGTAGGCTGAATAACAACATATTGTCGGGTCACACCAAGTTGTTTGAGCTGTTGTCGCATGTTTTCCCAATGTTCCGGGCGATAGCTCATGGTGGTTTCCGTGACATACTGTTTTAACGCTAACGGCTTTAGCGCGGATAATGTGCGCTCAACAGCATGTTCTCCCGCATAAGGTACTAAATGCGTAAAGCTCTTTTTCCATAAAGCAGACTGACGATTACCGAAATCCTGCGAGATTTTTGTTTTTGCGTTTAAAAAACGCACAATAAGCGCCACGCTCCACTGATCGGTGAGATTGACGACCAGATCATACGAGTTAGCACGCAATTTTTTGATTAGCGATAGCGCGTTTTTAATCTTCTCTTTTGTTCCTGCGCCTTTGTTACTGATGCCGTAGAGTGCATTAATCTCCGGATTTTCCGACAATATCGGTATGGTGTTCTGGTAAAGAAGCACATCGATTTTTGCATCGGGATAATTCTGCTTCAGCGTACTGATGACAGGGGTGGTAAGTAACATGTCTCCATGAAAACGCATTTTTATAATCAGAATTCTTCGAAATGGCTTTTCCACAAGCGACTCTTTGGTTGAAATTGTCCGGATAAATAAGCAGAAAAAAGCACGCTACCGCCCCAGGCTTCACAGCAACCCGATGGCTAATACCGCACTCATTTTAGATGCGCTAGTGTAACACTTCTTTCGCAGCAATCCGATACGAATAATTTTTATACATAATCATTTTTTTAATCATAAATTCAAAGAGATATTAATTTATCCCTCTCTTGTGAATGGTCATTCCCATTGTCTGGGGCGACAAGGGCGGCAAATTTCAATGGATTGCGTAAAAATGCAAAAATAATGGGGTTCAGCGCCTGGAATCCTCGCTTCTGAGCCAATTTGGCGCAAAAATGGGAAAAGTAATGGTAAAGCCCAGGCTAAATACATAGAATCCCCAGCACATCCATAAGTCAGCTATTTACTATGCTCGAATTGCTTTACACCGCTCTTCTCTACCTTATTCAGCCTCTGATCTGGATACGGCTTTGGGTGCGTGGACGTAAAGCGCCGGCCTATCGTAAACGCTGGGGTGAACGCTACGGATTCTACCGCCGTCCGTTGAAACCGGGCGGAATCATGCTGCATTCCGTCTCGGTGGGCGAAACTCTGGCGGCCATCCCATTGGTCCGCGCTCTACGTCATCGCTATCCCGATCTGCCTATTACCGTAACGACCATGACGCCGACCGGCTCGGAGCGCGTCCAGTCCGCCTTTGGCAACGATGTTCAGCACGTTTACTTGCCTTATGATTTGCCCGATGCGCTCAATCGTTTCCTCAATGAGATTGATCCTAAGCTGGTATTGATCATGGAGACTGAGCTCTGGCCAAATCTGATTGCTGCGCTGCACAAACGTCATATTCCGCTGGTTATCGCTAATGCGCGGCTTTCCGCCCGCTCCGCCGCGGGTTATGCGAAGCTTGGCAAGTTTGTCCGTACGCTCCTGCGCCGTATCACCCTGATTGCCGCGCAAAACGAAGAAGATGGCGAACGCTTTGTGGCATTGGGCGCGAAGAACAATCAGGTCACGGTCACCGGCAGTCTGAAATTTGATATTTCAGTTACGCCGCAGCTGGCGGCTAAAGCCGTTACGCTACGCCGCCAGTGGGCGCCGCACCGTCCGGTCTGGATTGCCACCAGCACCCACGATGGCGAAGAGAGTATCGTTATCGCCGCTCACCAGGCGTTATTACATCAATTCCCGAATTTATTACTGATTCTGGTGCCCCGCCATCCAGAGCGTTTCCCGGATGCTATCAATCTTGTGCGTCAGGCAGGGTTAAGCTACATCACTCGCTCTTCGGGCGAAGTGCCGTCCGCCAGCACCCAGGTCGTGGTAGGCGATACTATGGGCGAATTAATGTTGCTCTATGGCATTGCCGATCTCGCCTTTGTTGGTGGTTCGCTGGTTGAACGCGGCGGTCATAACCCGCTGGAGGCCGCCGCTCATGCGATTCCGGTACTGATGGGTCCGCATACCTTTAACTTTAAAGATATTTGCGCCCGTCTGGATCAGGCGAGCGGACTTATCACGATTACCGATGCGGCTACGCTGGCAAAAGAAGTTTCCTCTTTACTGACCGACGCTGATTATCGTAATTTCTACGGACGTCACGCAGTTGAAGTGCTGTATCAAAATCAGGGCGCGCTCCAGCGTCTGCTGCAACTGCTGGAACCTTATCTGCCACCGAAAACGCATTGAGGACTGTCATGCAAAAACGGGCGATTTATCCAGGCACGTTTGATCCGATTACTAACGGTCATCTCGATATTGTGACGCGCGCAACGCAGATGTTCGACCATGTCATTCTGGCCATCGCCGCCAGCCCCGGTAAGAAACCCATGTTCACCCTGGACGAACGTGTGGCGCTGGCGCAAAAAGCGACCGCACACCTGGGTAACGTAGAGGTGGTGGGCTTTAGCGACCTGATGGCCAATTTCGCCCGCGACAGACAGGCGAATATCCTGATTCGTGGTCTGCGCGCGGTGGCGGATTTTGAATATGAAATGCAGTTGGCGCATATGAATCGCCATCTGATGCCGCAACTGGAAAGCGTTTTCCTGATGCCGTCCAAAGAGTGGTCGTTTATTTCATCGTCGCTGGTCAAAGAAGTGGCGCGCCATCAGGGCGATGTGACCCACTTTCTGCCGGACAATGTGCATCAGGCGCTAATGGATAAGTTGAAATAAATTTCCTTCCTTACCGGGCCTGGCATTTTACTTCTGACAGTGACGGCAATAGAACGTCGCACGCTGTGCGTGTTTCGTTGCGACTATCGGCGTACCGCATACCCGACACGGCTCGCCTTTGCGCCCGTACACCTGCAACTCCTGCGCAAAATAGCCCGGTTTCCCATCGCTTTGCAGAAAATCCTTCAGCGTTGTCCCGCCTTGTTCAATAGAGCGCAGCAAAACGGCTTTAATCACCCGTGCCAGCAGATCGCACTCCTCTGTCGAGAGTGACGACGCCAGGCGGTCAGGGTGAATACCAGCGGCAAACAGCGACTCGCTGGCGTAGATATTCCCCACGCCGACCACCAGCTTGTTATCCATCAGCCAGGGTTTAATCGCCGTCTTCTTCTTCGCGCATTTCTGCTGCAAATATTCGCCATTAAACTCATCGCTTAGCGGCTCCGGTCCCAGATGCGCCAGTACGTTATGCCCTTCCAGCTCTTTGGTCCATAACCAGGCGCCAAAGCGGCGAGGATCGGTATAACGTAGAATTTTGCCGTTGCTCATCACCAAATCGACATGGTCGTGCTTTTCCGCCGGCAGCGCTTCCGACAGTATCCGCAAGCTTCCCGACATCCCCAGGTGAATAATTATCCAGCCGTCAGGCAGCTCCAGCAGTAAATATTTAGCACGACGCTGAACGCTAAGGACGGGAGTATCACTCAGACGATAAATTTCATCTGAAACCGGCCAGCGCAGACGGCCGTTACGGATATGGGCGTGCAGGATAGTAGCGCCAACTAAATGGGGTTCAATACCCCGGCGGCTGGTTTCAACTTCGGGTAATTCAGGCATAACGTCTCCGGCTGTGTGGCAGGTCTCATTAATATGGGGACGGCCAGAAAACAAAAAACCCCGCCGAAGCGAGGTTTTTATTACATCAAAGCGAGAATTATTTGATTTTCGCTTCTTTGTAGATCACGTGCTGACGGACAACTGGATCGAATTTTTTCAGTTCCAGTTTTTCCGGTTTAGTACGTTTGTTCTTCGTAGTGGTATAGAAGTGACCAGTACCAGCAGAAGAAACCAGCTTGATTTTCTCACGAATACCTTTAGCCATGACTTATTTCCTCTTAGTACTTAGTACTTTTCGCCACGGGCACGCAGTTCAGACAGAACTGTTTCGATGCCTTTTTTATCGATGATACGCATACCTTTAGCAGATACACGCAGGGTGACAAAACGCTTCTCGCTCTCAACCCAGAAACGGTGAGAGTGCAGGTTAGGCAGGAAACGGCGTTTAGTCGCGTTCAGTGCGTGGGAACGGTTGTTACCGGTCACCGGACGCTTGCCAGTAACTTGGCAGACTCGGGACATGTCTATTCTCCAAAAATCAAATTAGCTCGAGCTTCGTATGGGGTATCGGCGCCTCGTCAGGCTTTACAGCCTGGTCATCGCGCAGTTCTATTGAACTCTCGATTGCCAGGCCCAAATGCCAAACCCGAGATTCTCAAAGGTGGCGTAGTATACGCTGACCCGGCGATATGCTCAAGTCCCGAACAGACAAAGATCCCGATGGATCGCGCAAAGAATCTTAAATCCAGCCGCGTTCGGCAAAAGAAACGTACTCTCCGCGCCCAATTATCAGGTGATCGAGCACCCGGATATCCATAAACTGGCAACACTTTATCACGCGCTCAGTGATAAGTTTATCTGCTTTACTTGGCTCTGCGCAGCCTGAAGGGTGGTTATGCGCCAGAATGACCGCTGAAGCATTGAGTTTAATCGCTTCCCGAACAATCTCACGCGGATGCACCTCTACGTGGTTAAGCGTGCCGGAAAACAGGCGGCTGTGCTGAAGCACCCGGTGCTGGGCATCGAGGAAGATCACCAGAAAGATCTCACGCTCTTCACCCGTCAGTTGGCTTTGCAGAAATTCCCGCGTCATTTCCGGACTCAGCAACGCACTTTCCTCATTCATGCGCACGCTGTAATAGCGCCTTGCCAGCTCAGCAATGCCTTTCAACTGCGCGAATTTCGCCAGGCCGATGCCGTTTACGCCGCGAAACTGCGCAAAGTCCGCCGACAGCAGGCCATACAGTGACCCAAAGTGCTGCAATATCTCTTTTGCCAACGTCATAACATCTTTTCCCGGCGTGCCGGTACGTAAAAAAAGCGCCAGCAGCTCCACGTCGCTGAGGGAAGCAATGCCGGATCTGAGCATTTTTTCACGCGGTAATAATTCGTCCAACGTATCCATACGCGCACCTCCTTTTTTAAGGAAGCGGCATAGTGGCATAGCCTTTGGGAGAGATCGACGCCCCGATTTTGTTCTTGCGTAGCGCCTCGCAAAGTGGAGCGCAGGCAACGACACGACGCCGTAGAGATTGTGATAAAATAGCCGCCTTTCAAAGTCACCCAACAGGAAAGACATGATGAGCCTGGCCGGTAAAAAAATTGTTCTCGGCATTAGCGGCGGTATCGCTGCGTATAAAACGCCGGAGCTGGTGCGCCGTTTACGTGAGCGCGGCGCTGACGTGCGCGTGGCAATGACCGAGGCGGCAAAAGCCTTTATTACCCCCCTGAGCTTACAGGCAGTGTCGGGCTATCCCGTATCCGACAGTCTGCTTGACCCTGCCGCTGAAGCCGCGATGGGGCATATCGAGTTGGGGAAATGGGCCGACCTGGTGATTCTTGCCCCCGCGACCGCCGATCTGATCGCCCGTGTAGCATCGGGTATGGCTAATGATTTAGTCTCCACCATCTGCCTGGCGACGCCAGCCCCGGTGGCCGTTCTTCCGGCCATGAACCAACAGATGTACCGCGCTGCTGCCACGCAACATAATCTGGAGGTGCTCGCCTCTCGCGGCCTGTTCATTTGGGGGCCGGATAGCGGCAGTCAGGCATGCGGCGATGTAGGCCCAGGCCGAATGCTGGACCCATTAGTTATCGTTGATAAGGCCGCCGCGCATTTCGCTGCCATCAACGATCTGCGACATCTTAATATCATGATTACGGCAGGCCCGACGCGCGAACCGCTCGACCCTGTGCGTTATATTTCCAACCACAGCTCAGGTAAAATGGGCTTCGCTATTGCGGCGGCCGCAGCGCGTCGCGGCGCAAATGTCACGCTGGTCTCCGGTCCCGTTTCGTTACCAACGCCGCCTTTTGTAAAACGGGTTGATGTCATAACCGCGCTGGACATGGAAGCCGCTGTTCAGGCCGCCGTTCAACAGCAGCACATTTTCATTAGCTGCGCCGCCGTGGCTGACTATCGCGCAGAGACTATCGCCAGTGAAAAAATCAAAAAACAGGCGGCGCAAGGTGATGAATTACTAATAAAAATGGTCAAAAACCCGGACGTTGTCGCCGGGGTGGCCGCACTCAGTGACAATCGACCCTACGTTGTTGGGTTTGCCGCGGAAACGAATAATGTGGAAGAATACGCCCGGCAAAAACGTATCCGTAAGAACCTTGACCTGATTTGTGCAAATGATGTTTCTCTTTCAAATCAGGGATTTAATAGCGATAAAAACGCTTTACACCTTTTCTGGCAGGATGGAGATAAAGTCTTACCGCTTGAGCGAAAAGAACTCCTGGGCCAATTATTACTCGACGAGATCGTGACCCGTTATGATGAAAAAAATCGACGTTAAGATTCTGGACCCGCGTGTTGGTCAGCAGTTTCCGCTGCCGACTTATGCTACTTCTGGTTCTGCCGGGCTTGACCTGCGCGCCTGTCTCGACGACGCCGTAGAACTGGCGCCTGGCGCAACGACGTTGGTGCCTACCGGATTGGCCATTCATATCGCCGATCCATCACTGGCGGCAGTCATGTTGCCGCGTTCTGGCCTGGGCCATAAACATGGTATCGTGCTGGGCAACCTGGTCGGGCTGATTGATTCCGATTATCAGGGGCAACTGATGGTTTCGATCTGGAACCGTGGTCAGGACAGTTTTACCATTGAACCGGGCGAACGTATCGCGCAAATGGTGTTTGTTCCGGTCGTTCAGGCCGAATTTAATCTGGTGGAAGCATTTGACGCCACCGAACGTGGCGAGGGCGGCTTCGGTCATTCTGGCCGTAAGTAAATTTTACGCATCCCCATAACGTCATAATACTGCCGCAAGCGCTGAGTTTGCGGTTATAGCGTGGGTGCTCGCCTGGCAAGTGCTTATTTTCAGGGGTATTTTGTAACATGGCAGAAAAACAAACTGCGAAAAGGAATCGTCGCGAAGAAATACTTCAGTCACTGGCGCTGATGCTTGAATCCAGCGATGGAAGCCAACGCATCACGACGGCAAAACTGGCGGCCTCGGTCGGCGTTTCCGAAGCGGCGCTATACCGCCATTTTCCCAGCAAGACCCGCATGTTCGATAGCCTGATTGAGTTTATCGAAGATAGTCTGATTACCCGTATCAATCTGATTTTAAAAGATGAAAAAAACACCAGCACGCGTTTGCGCCTGATTGTGTTGCTGATTCTGGGTTTTGGCGAACGCAACCCTGGCCTGACGCGCATTCTTACCGGGCACGCGCTGATGTTTGAACAGGATCGCCTGCAGGGGCGCATTAATCAGCTTTTTGAACGCATCGAAGCGCAGCTCCGCCAGGTGCTACGAGAAAAAAGAATGCGTGAAGGCGAAGGCTACACGACGGATGAAAATCTGCTGGCAAGCCAACTGTTAGCCTTCTGTGAAGGTATGCTTTCACGGTTCGTGCGTAGCGAATTTAAATACCGCCCAACGGACGATTTCGACGCCCGCTGGCCGCTCATTGCCGCTCAGCTACAGTAACGCTGACTGGATAGTGGCTCACGCCTTATCCCGGCGACAGAAACATAAGCCCGGTAAAGCGCCACCGGGCAATTCGCTTACACGCCAAATTCTTCCCGGTATGCTCGCACAGCCGCCAGATGCTCAGCCATATCAGGTTTTTCTTCCAGATAGGCAATCAGGTCTTTCAGCGTAATGATGGAGATAACCTTACAACCATAGTCGCGCTCCACTTCCTGAATCGCGGAAATCTCGCCGCGGCCACGTTCCTGACGATCCAGCGAAATCAGTACGCCAGCCAGTGTAGCCCCGTGCGCCTGAATAATCTCCATCGACTCGCGAATCGCCGTACCTGCGGTAATCACGTCATCCACCAGCATCACGCGGCCCTGTAGCGCGCTGCCCACCAGACTCCCGCCTTCGCCATGATCTTTTGCCTCTTTGCGGTTAAAGCAGTACGGCAGGTCTTTATCGTGATGTTCCGCCAGCGCAACCGCCGTCGTCGTCGCGATCGGAATACCTTTGTATGCGGGGCCAAACAGCAGATCAAATTCAATACCGGAATCCACCAGCGCTTCGGCATAAAAACGGCCTAACAACGCCAGGTCGCGCCCGGTATTAAACAGCCCGGCATTGAAGAAATAGGGGCTTTTGCGCCCGGATTTCAGCGTAAACTCGCCAAACTTTAGTACCTGCTTGTTAAGCGCAAACTCAATAAACTGGCGCTGATACGGTTTCATGGATTCGCTCCTTTTCTTACTTTCATCATTTACGAAATTTACGGACAAAAAAAAGGCGACTTTTCAGTCGCCTTAAAATCAATTTTCTAACGCCGCCTTCTGCGTCGCCACAATGGATTCAATTCCCCCTCGGGCCAGCGCCAACAAAGTGAGAAGTTCTTCATGGCTGAACGGCTCGCCTTCCGCGGTACCCTGTACTTCAATAATGCGGCCGTCTTCAGTCATCACGACGTTCATGTCGGTTTCTGCGGCGGAATCTTCAACATATTCCAGATCGCAGATCGCTTCGCCGTTAACGATGCCTACGGAAACCGCCGCCACCATGCCTTTCATCGGGTTGGTTTTCAGCTTACCGTTGGCAACCAATTTATTCAGCGCATCCGCCAACGCCACGCAGGCACCGGTAATAGACGCTGTACGCGTACCGCCATCGGCCTGGATTACATCGCAGTCCAGCGTAATGGTAAATTCGCCGAGCGTTTTCAGATCGACCGCCGCACGCAGCGCACGCGCGATCAAACGCTGAATTTCCATAGTACGACCGCCCTGCTTACCCTTTGCTGCTTCACGCGCATTACGGGTATGGGTAGCGCGAGGCAACATGCCATACTCTGCGGTGATCCACCCCTGGCCTTGTCCTTTCAGAAAACGTGGGACGCCTTCTTCAATGGAGGCGGTGCACAACACTTTGGTATCTCCAAATTCGACCAGTACCGAGCCTTCAGCGTGTTTTGTATAGTTACGGGTCAGGGTTACGGGACGCACCTGATTAGCGCTACGGCCTGCTGGACGCATATTGAGATCTCCGGCTTAAAACGAATGTGGCTGCGCATTATACGGACTTCCGATGGTTATTCCTATCCTGACAAGGCCTGGATAGCTATAATCCCCTCATCTCTCCTTTAAAAACGGGAACATTTATGATCCGCAGTATGACCGCCTACGCCCGGCGTGAAATCAAGGGTGAATGGGGTAGCGCGACCTGGGAAATGCGCTCGGTAAACCAGCGTTATCTGGAAACTTACTTTCGTCTGCCGGAACAGTTCCGTAGTCTTGAACCCGTCGTGCGCGAACGCATTCGTACACGCCTGACGCGCGGCAAAGTCGAATGTATGCTGCGTTTTGAACCCGATGCCAGCGCGCAAGGCGAGCTTATTCTGAATGAAAAGCTAGCGAAACAATTAGTTAGCGCCGCAAACTGGGTCAAAATGCAGAGCGACGAAGGGGAAATCAATCCGGTTGATATTTTGCGCTGGCCAGGTGTCATGGCGGCGCAAGAGCAGGATCTGGACGCGATTGCCGCAGAAATTTTAGCCGCGCTGGACGGTACGCTGGATGACTTTATCATCGCGCGCGAAACGGAAGGCCAGGCGCTGAAAGCGCTGATTGAACAACGTCTGGAAGGCGTCAGCGCCGAAGTAGCGAAAGTCCGCGCGCATATGCCGGAAATCCTGCAATGGCAGCGTGAACGCCTGGTCGCGAAGCTGGAAGATGCTCAGGTTCAGTTGGAAAACAACCGTCTGGAGCAAGAGCTAGTGATGATGGCGCAGCGCATTGATGTGGCGGAAGAGCTGGATCGTCTGGAAGCGCACGTCAAAGAGACTTACAACATTCTGAAGAAAAAAGAGGCGGTAGGGCGCCGTCTGGACTTCATGATGCAAGAATTTAACCGTGAGTCGAACACTCTGGCCTCCAAATCCATCAACGCTGATGTAACTAACTCCGCTATTGAATTAAAAGTGTTGATCGAGCAAATGCGCGAGCAGATTCAGAATATCGAGTAACGTTTCACGCGATCTCGTGTTGTCTCATTAAGTCTTACCTGGACAAAAAGGCCATTGTAAATCATGGCCTTTTTTGTTTTATATAGTCTCATATCGTATCACTAGAGCGCGTGTTTCGTATGTACATAGACGTGTACATACTGGCATTTATGACACGCAGTTTATGTACACAGCAATGAGACAAGATAAGCATGTCAAAACTGACAGACTTACAAATCAGAGCATGGATAAAATCGGGTGAGCATTTTGCTGGTCGCTCTGATGGGGGTGGGCTGTATTTGTGCTTCCCAGAAAATTACTCAGTACCCTTTTGGCGTTTGCGTTATCGTTTTGCGGGCAAACAGCGATCGCTGGTCATAGGCACGTACACCGAGCTGTCACTCGCTAAAGCACGAGCAAAAGCTAAAGAACAGTCAGCACGGGTTGCATTGGGTTATGACGTTGCGGGGGAAAAGCAAGAACGCAAAGCTGAAGCGCTGAGGAAGATGGAGGATGAAAAGCACGCGCTACGTGTTTCAGAACTTGCAGCTGAATACTTTGAACGCCAGATTCTCAATCGGTGGAAGCATCCAGACATCCTACGTCGTCGCATAGATAAGGACATTAATCCGGCAATCGGTCGCCTCAGAATTGAAGAGGTTAAAGCCAGGGATATTGATGACATGCTGCAAAAAATAGTTCAGCGTGGTGCACCTACAGTCGCTAACGATGTGCTCAGATGGACTCGTCGTATCTTCGATTACGGGATAAGACGGCATATGCTAGAAACGAATCCTACTAGTGCTTTTGAAATTGATGATGCAGGTGGGCAGGAAAAAAGCAGGGAACGCTGGCTAAGCCGAGAAGAGCTTGCGCGATTCTTACAGGCAATGCCGATGACAAAAGGTTTCTCACGTCAGAACGAACTGACAATGAAACTTCTGCTGGTGTTTTGCTGCCGCAAGATGGAGCTTTGCGGTGCTCGTTGGGAAGAGTTCGATTTTAATGAAGCAGTTTGGCGCTTACCCGCAGAGCGGGTAAAGAATGGCGATGCGATTGATATACCTATCCCGGCAGTAGCTCTTGAATGGCTGAAGGAACTGCATCAAATGTCCTGCAATAGCCAGTGGGTGCTGCCAGCAAGAAAGATGCAGCACCGGATGATTCCTCACATTCAGGAAAGTACACTCCCCGTAGCATTGAGCAAGGTGAAGGGTAACCTCCCCGACGTACCTAATTTTACTATTCATGATTTTCGACGTACCGCGCGATCGCACCTGGCTGCATTAGGGATTGATCCAGTAGTTGCAGAACGCTGCCTGAACCACAGAATCAAAGGTGTTGAGGGGATATACAACCGTTATCAGTATTTCGATGAGAGGAAGCAGGCGTTGGAGCTGTGGGCTGACTTGCTGGTTTCTTTAGAAAGAGGTGAAGGCTATAACGTGACGCCGTTGAGAAAGGGGATTGCATGAAATTCACCAGTAAGTAATGCACAGTCGGGGGTGTTACATGTCAACAGTTGGGTTTTCAATCTTCTTCTCGCGCCATATCCTTCTAAATGGTCAGCACTTGTGAGATGTGTTCTTGATTTAACGGCCAATTTGAGGGTAAATGTAGCTATCTGTAAAATCTACCGACCGTTACACTTATGTTAAAAAAACAAGAAGCTAAGAACGAAAAAAAAGATGGTTGGCCCGACTTTTATCCATCTGATCTTGAGTTACCACCGAAGGATGCTGTCGATGCGGCTGGAACCTTATACAGACTGGTTAAATCATTACCTCCGACAGAAGAGTGTTTTTGGTCAACCCATCAAGAACAGCCTAATAGGCATGAAAAATGTAATACCTTAGAAAAAAAGCAGGCGGTTTATGGTACGAGTATGTGGGCTAGTAAAGACCTCTTACTGGAGGCGATGGAATCGCTACCGGAAGCCTTGAAACAACGCAAGTTGGCCTGCGGCGTAGTCAACGCTAGTATGGGGAAAATGCGTAAAACCCTTGAAGAAGGTCATATTACATTGTGGCTAAAAAAAAGTAGCCACATTCATATAAATTTTAGCGAGGCTAAATAAATGGAATTATTCGCTAGTGATCCAAGATTTGGTAAACTAAGAATAATAAATGTTTACCTCGAGTTTGATGGTCCAAAAATCTTCTATGCCGAAAATGAAAGCGGCTCAACTTTTTTTGTATACTGGGTTGGTGACGAAGAAGCTTTCGAAAACTGGTATGTAATTCCGTGTTCAAAATCTAAAATAATAGCTTTTGAAAAGAAACAATTAAATTTAAAAACAATACTCGAGCAACAGGAACAAGAGTATTTTTACGATGTTAAATTGCCATTCTCTTCAAGTGAAGAGTTAATTGTTGATTTTAAACATAGAAATAAAATAGCAGAGATAGAACTCCCTAAGGAAAATGTATTTGTAAAAAACATAAAAATTTACGCGCCTAGTATTCTTGAAAACGATCTCATTCCAACACATGAGTTAATTGTATCTAAAACAAACAAGAAATCTAAGAAAAATGTTTTATTAGAACATATGAGCCTTGTGTGTGATAGATTTAGTGAGCTGGTTTTTGGCTTTAATAAATCTCATGATATTGTTAGTAGTTTACAACCGTTGAATGCTAGATATGGTTCTTTTGCTATTTCTCTCCACGCAGAAAACTTAACGAAATTCGAAGAGTTTTTGGCAAAAGTATCAGAACTAATGATACATAAAAAAGATATCACTTCCTTCTTAGAGGAATGGGATATAGATATTAAAGTTTTTCTGAATTTATTAAAAGCAATAGAAAATTCAAGTATTGATTTTGAACTGCGCTCTTCAGCAGAACCAGAAAAAATCATAAAAATATACAAGATAGATGCAGAGATATATTTATCTCGCCTTAAAAAAAGAGCACTTACATATATCTCATCTATCAAAGTTCCACAAGGAAATGATATAGAGAAGGTATTCAAGCTTATTGATTTAAAATGGAATAATGAACCAGTAAATGCTGTGTCATTGAATGTGGAACCAAGACTAGTTGCTTACTATAGACAATCTGCTCATATACTTGGATTTGTTGAATATAATGGTGAGCTAACCCCTCAGGGGCAAAGAATTGCTCTTTCAGATAATAATACAAAATATAGGATTACTGCTAATGCCTTTGAAGCCAGTGAGTGTGTATGGGCATGGATAAATCATTTTGATTTAACTAATATAGCCGAGATAGATCCTAATACTGCAAAGGATTTTCTGACTGAACGCTGTCCGACTTTGTCTGGTCAAACGATTAGCCGTAGAGCAAACACTCTATCATCATGGTGGAAACAGCTCATACCACATTATTTAGATGTTAAAGCTGTCAATGATGAGAAACATCAAAAAAACGGAGTTTAATTAAAGCAAAGAATAAAGAGAGGCTTGCCTCTCTTTATTCTTTTAATCTAGCATTATCCTTCAGATACATGTTTAGATAACTGTTGGAGCTTTTTAATAAACACATCCCAGTTATAAGAACAAATTGCTCCCATACATAAATAACCAATCTTTACACTATTCTTTTCTGTATCAGGATTAGAACCACCTGTAAGAATTATCAACCCACTATAAAGGAGGCAAAATATCAATATCCCTATAATTA
This sequence comes from Salmonella sp. JXY0409-18, assembly GCF_020268625.1. NCBI lineage: Bacteria > Pseudomonadati > Pseudomonadota > Gammaproteobacteria > Enterobacterales > Enterobacteriaceae > Salmonella > Salmonella sp. JXY0409-18. Next base: position 117,424 of record NZ_CP084216.1, on the reverse strand, counting down.
CAGAAAGAATTGGAGCCATCAAATAGCCCCATAAATGATCTATATCTAACTTTTTATTTACAGCAGCATATTTGTGCAATGAAGTAATACCTAATGTTGCACCACCTAAAATAGCACCAAATGTAGTAAAAATCGCAAGTTTTATTTCCTCATTCACAGTAAAGGTATTATTAAAATGCAATATCCTTCCTAAAAAAGAAAAATCGCCTGACCACGATAGGAATAAATATTTTATCGAAAGAAAAGAGTAGGTCATCAAATAAATAAAAATGATGAAAGCTAAAATCAGCCTTCCCCAACTAAAAGGTATCTCTTCAGGATTATTTTCCATTATTTATCTCTTACTATTTTTTTTAGATTAAAAATGTGATTTTTACTCATATTGAAAGACTGGTTGATCACGAGCCAGAAAAGGCAAACATTATTATACAACTACGTTTATGTTTACTATACCACCGTTTATTATATAATGCATCAATGTATTATGCCACAATCACACCGTATAGATTTACCAAGTGGTTAGCAGCCCTTAAAATTAACTTACCGATGATTTATAAAATCATTCAGCAAGGCACTTCGGATAAGAGCCACAGTAAATTATGGCTCTTATTCGTTTAACTATTTTAGAACATATTTCCCATCCAATGAACCAACAGCAGAGACACCGCAATGGTTTTCACAGCTACGAGTCATAACATTAACTGTGCCATCTTTCAATTCACTGATCACCGCCACACATGCACTCGAAGAATCACTGTAGATCCAGCGATTTCTCTGTCCTTCTCCAGCCCTAACAGATTCAGCCATACCTCCTATACTACATAAACTAGAAGTATTACTATGAGATCCATTAATACTAAACTCGGCAATCTCAACTCCCGGAGATAATGACAGAACATTATTATTTTTCGTAAAAACGAAAGTATTAGCCAAAGAGGAACCTGTAACAAAAATAAAAATAATAGAAAACCTTCTCATTATAATACCTGTCATAAATCTTTGGAGTTATTATTGTCAATAACATAACCTGTATAGCTCAAAAAAATACGAGCTAACTCTCGCATGTCATTTTCAGTAGTAGCCTCAATAACTTTATCGCCAGATACGAGACCATTTAAATAAATCTCACCATTTTCTTCTCTAAAAATAAACCCAGAAGAAGGTCTCCCTGTTGTTTTTATTTTAAATCCAGCATAACCTTTATAATTGATCATCTCTAATGATGTTAAATCTGGAAGTTCATAAATCAATGACAGACTCTCTCTTAATGTATGATATTCAAAGTAACTACCAAACCCATCTAAAAATAAAATTGAATCTAACTGTTTATTATTAAATCCTAATTGTTGGACTTTGTTAGTGTTCTTAGTTGATAATTCCCTGATAACTTCCTCAGGTGTCTTATGAGTTTTATTATATTCTTGAGAAGCTAGATCTCTCTTTATCTTATCTATTGCTTCGGAAAATTTAATATATTCAATTTTGCCACTAAGATGATCAAAGCATTCGTTCCAAAGATAATCCATCTGCTTAGAATACATTCGTTCAATGCATTGAGCATCAGTACAAGCATTTCTCTTATTAAGCCAATCTATTTGCGATTTTCTAATTTTAGATTTTGCTTCTTCAGGCATATCAGGCCCCATAGCTATTTTATAGTTCTGGGATAGATAGTCGTCCAAACGACTTAACTTATGATCTGAGCAAATCATTTTTTCAACACCTGAAGCTACTGTATTACAATCAAAAGAAGCAGCATAACTTGTACTGCAAGCCATCATTGAAAGAATAAATAAAGATTTTTTGTTTATGATATTTACCATGAGAAGTCCTTATTTTAAAAGCCTAGCAAACATATTTTAGAGAACCATCAATTGTATAGGTAGATGATATATATGGTGATTCTATGAGCCTGAACGTTCCCGCGCCAACGATATGATTCATAACCCGAACATCCTGGAAGGATGATTTCTCATACGATTGTGCTCGGTGATAGAATGCAGAATATGCAACAAGTCCCTCACCCCAAGTAATATCTCTTGCGGGTCCAACGATTGCGTTACAAAAAGACTTATGAAAATCAAATAATTGTTCAGCGCCCCTTCCGACTGAACAGCTTGAAAAGCAAATACACTTACCTCTTAATATAGGCCACGCTATACGATCAAAATCCCTCCATGTAATAAAATCCTCGTCTGTTAACATAAAACCATCACATGAACCGTGAGCACTTATATGTACATATTTTATGTGTTCTCGTTGCGCTATTTTTAATGCTTTTACTAGCATTCCTTCATTAACTACTTCAGTACATTTTGCAGCTACACCTTGTAACTCCAAAACCTTCCTTAGTGTATTTCCCTCGTATCTCTCATCATAAATATCCTGATCGCTGCGTGATTCAATAATAAGTATTTTTTGTTTTTTCATTACTTTCGCCCACAAAGACCTTCAATGATGGTCTTTTAACCGATGTATCAATATGAACCATCCTTGATAAGCATGATTACTGTAAAAGCCATATGACTTCGCACATCTCAGTTCAGCACCTCATCAAACAGCCATAGGAGAGCAAAAACACATTTATAATCCATAGATGATATTCATACAAGAGCAAAAAGCCCACAAACTTCCATCTATAGACATTATGGGGAGTGGTGGTATATGGCTCAGCTATCTTCAGATAGTGCAGATAAACAGGTAGGGCAGCGCATTCAGATGCGACGTAAAGAGCTAGGGATAACAGCTCAGCACCTGGCCGAACTTGTCGATATCTCTCATCAGCAACTCTCACGCTATGAACGTGGTACAAACAAGATCAATGTGGCACATCTTGTTAACATCGCTATTAAATTGAATACACCAATTAGTTGGTTTTTTATTGACTGCTTTTCGACATTAGACAATGAATCTAAGAACCAGCAAGATTTTGTGCCAGTCAAGGATGCCGATTTAAAAAATCGTTTTGATCAGATATGGCCTCGATTAACCCATGAGCAAAGACGTGTACTGATTATGCTCTTAGATGAATATACGAAATGAGACTTAAAAGTAAAGCCTCATTTCTTCCAAAAATATGACTACCGTCCGATATTCAGACCTCGTCATCCATTGCTGTAAGTAGTTTAAGAATTTTATTTTTATCAAAAAATCGTTCAAGAAATTTTTCGTTACCTGATAGGCCACGTTTTTTCCCAATTTTGTCTATATAAATTTTGGTTTCCTTATTTTTTAGTTCTGCGAGGATAGCTTCCTTTGACCATTTTTTTTCATTACTAAGATGATCAACATACTTATAGACACCTAATGTTTTAATTGATCGGCTAGTAGTCGGAGAATATCCAAAACTTTCGTCGCTAGTTCTTAATAAATATTTAAAAATTGCCGAATACATTTCAACAAGATTGTGCATTTGAGGCTTAGGTCTCTTATAACCTAGCACCTCACACAAATCGCTTAATTTTTCAAAACTTTCATCATCAAGCCGAAGTTGAATATGATTTCTTCCTATTTTTTCAAGCTGCTTTTTGCGTGTGTTCTGATACTCAATATTGGCTTTACGTCGAGCTTTTAAAGATTCATCAATACCCTTAGATCCACCATCCTTTTCTTCGTCCTCGAAATCCTCCACTTCATCATCAGTCTTAAATTCAAAAGGATCATCAAGTTCGCTCAATTTTATGTGCTTTAACGCCATTACCAACCCCTTATGGTTTTCTGATCATCAGATCACGGACAAGCTTCAAACTGTCAAATTTAGATCTGATGATCAGACTACCATGTAAAAAATCTGATGATCAGATAAAAATGCCACAAAAAAGACAAAAAAATATCGCCATATTTAACAATAGGTTAATGAACAACCCCATCCCTCACCCCCTGATAATGAGGCATTTTTTATCGCAAAAACCATCCATTCTGAAAAATCTGTAAATGCGGGGGAGCATCAATTGGATGCGTTAACTAAACAGGCTTTAACCATGACTGCTCTACGCCTAATCAAGATCAAAACAGTCCTTGAATACTGTGCTTTCTCACGCGCTACGCTCTATCGCCAAATCAAAGCAGGTCATTTCCCTGAACCAGTTCGCCTGACTGGTGGTGTAAACGCATCTTCTCGCTCAGTAGCGTGGAGAGAAGAGGAAGTACAGTTGTGGATTACCAGCCGCCAGAAAGTACCGCTATCAGAAACAAGAAGAAATTGAGCGAAAAAGCTCATCGCTCTAATAGCACGTTATATGCACATCTATAGGGATAGTGATTATCTGATTCAATACTCACTATCCCATACCAATAGTTATTTCTGTAAGGGATATAAATGAAACTTAACAAACGAAACATAGAGTTTTGTTGTTCACTTGATATTGGCATGAATACCAGAGATCAAAAGTTAAAAATGCGAGTTGATAAGCTATGTGTTGTAAGTCAATTCGATAAAAATACCGAAATGAAGATTACATATGCAAAACTGAAAAGGATGAGACACAAGGAATTCAAACAATATCGCGTTCAATATATCCTTAACAAAGTTGGGAAACCTTATCGAAAAGCGTTATTGATCCGAGGGAAGAAGAAACACTCACCTGTACTGTTGCGAATAGATTATTCTCCAATAAATCGTAATACAGGAGGAATACGTCTAGATTTTCGCCCCCAGCATATGAAGTCCACAAAAATAGATCATTTGCTATCGTGGATAAATAGTCGATTAGGAGGAATATTCTACCAGCTGCTGGCGCAGGCATGGATTACACAAATTGATGTCGCTCTTGACGTCTACAAATGCAAATTGGATGATTATATATGGGGCTTAGAACGTTCAGGAAAAACAGCATACTTTGATAAGGAAAATGGTTTACCGGGACTAAGGATAGGAAGTTGCCGCTCGCTTTTACACATCCTTTGCTATGGAAAAGTTGATGTTAACAGCGGTAGAAAACTGGTATTTAAGGAAAGAGCCAAATTCATTAACATTAATTTTGATGAGTATCAGCAATTCTTGCGTATTGAGGCTCGGTACAGGCCAAACACTAAACCCACAAGCAAGAAGGGTAACGTTTTAATGCTGGCCCACCTTTCAGAGATGAGAAATCCCTTCGAGCGACTCCGGGTCTACTCGAAAGATTTGGGGGATGAGTTATTGGAAAGAGGGCTTCTTTGTACCTTGCCAGACGCTCCCAGCATCGCTGAAATGAAGCGCTACATGCTGGCAACTATGCAATACCCACGCTTGCCTCGCAAAGTCGAAAGACTCATTGCAGAGCACGAAACAGATCTGTTCAATAAATACACAGTCTGGACGCAGTGGTCACGCTGCGTTGCTCAATTAAGCGGCATTTTCAGTATAGCGTCTGTTTTCTGTGTACATAGACGTGTACATAATGAAAAGACCGAGTAGATAAAAATCAATGTAATCAAACACTATACACCACTACTCAACATTCAAATCCAAATTCTGGCGCTCAATATGTCACAGAGCCCGCCTTATGCGGGCTCTCGCGTTTATCGGTAGTACGTTTTTAATTTCCGGCGAATAGCGTCGATAAGGCGCCGCTTCCACTCTACCGTTGAAGCCCGATACTGCATAAAAATAGCGCCTTCCGCCTGCTCCCCGGCAAGCGGCAGGACAAAAAGACCGCGCTTATCGGATAAATTTTCATACCAGGGGCGCGGTACAATCGCCATTAGCGGCGCCGACTGGACAGCAGGCGCAAGTTGACTGTAATCATGACAAACAAACGCCAGCGGACGTTCAAACCCGGCACGAGCCTGCTGCCTGTCCAGTTCGTTGTTCTCTTTTGTCCACGGCAAACAGTAAATGTGCTGATAATGCTGTAGATCAGCAAAATTCAACTCTGCGGCATTCTCCAGACGTGAACGCAATGGCGCGCCATAAACCGCAATCAAACGCGTAGTCCCCACCCGCTCGTAATGCAGAGCGCTGACCTGCTTTTGATGGTCGCCAATTGCCAGCACCAAATCAACCGAGCTATCCAACAGTTCATCACGCCAGGGTCGGCGGGCAAAAGGAAGGCACTCGATCACCGCCTGATGAAGATGACCTTTCTCTGCGAGAACGGGCGTAAGCAGCGCGTTCAATGCGGGAGGAAGTACCACCCGGAAACAACGGGAGCCGTTCTCTTTATCGCCAAACAGCTCCTCATTAAGCGAAACAAACACAGGCGCCAATTTGTCACGCAGCGCCTGCGCATAAGGCGTAGGAATCTGGCGGTTCCCTTCCCGTCGAAACAACGGGTCGTTTAGCGCATCGCGCAATCTCATTAACGCATGACTTACCGCAGAAGGCGACAAAGCCAGCTTTTGCGCCGTTTTCCCCGTAGAGCTCGTCTCCAGCAGCACATACAGTACTTTTAACAGGTTCATATCCATTTGCAGCAAGTTCATTAAACGTCTCTCTTATTGAACCTGGCTAAATTACTGCCAGGTATACTGCGGGCGCTTCAATCAGGAGAACATTATGAATCGCTATGCATTATTCTTTGTATGTATATTTTCAACATCAGCACTTCCTGCCATGGCGGCATTAGATCCTTCACAACCGTTATCACCCGCGCCTCCGTTATCACTGTTTAAAGCGTGGGCTAAGCCTATGAAGCCGTTTCAAATCACAGAAGGCGTGTGGTATGTCGGCACGGAAAATCTCTCTTCTATTCTGCTGACCACCCCGGCAGGGCATATTCTTATTGATGCGGGATTGGATGAAAGCGCACCGCAAATTAAAGCGAATATTGAAGCGGCAGGATTCCGCCTCACAGACATACGCTATCTATTGAACAGCCATGCGCGGCTGGATCAAGCGGGGGGCATGGCACGTTTGAAAGCGTGGAGCGGCGCACAATTGGTCGCCAGCCAACCCAACGCCGATCAGATGGCGAGGGGTGGACGAGAGGATTTTGCGCTTGGCGATGCGCTCCCCTTCCCGCCCGTCACCACTGATAAAATTATCCACAACCAGGAAAGCATCAGCCTCGGAGGGATAACCGTGACAGCACTATTCACGCCCGGACATCTGCCCGGCTCAACTTCCTGGCGCGTAACGCTCCGCAACGGCAAGACGCTAATTTACGCAGATAGTCTCGCCACGCCCGACTATCTGCTGATTAACAACAAAAACTACCCTGACCTGGTTACTGATATTCAGAGTAGCTTTAAGACACTGGCCGCCCAGCATGTTGATATCTTTATTGCCAACAAAGGTGACCGCTTCGGGCTACTGGAGAAACGACAGCAACTTCGCAACGGCGATACACAGGCATTCTTTGATTCCAATGGCTTGCAACAGTATGTGGAACGCTCACGTCAGCGCTTCATCACACAACTTACCGCACAGCAGCCATAATGAAATGACGCACCGGCGGCGCGTCCAGGGCGCCGTTCAGGTAATTTATCTAAGTCAAAACAGAAAAACCTCGCATACAATAAACCACAAAAATGACGTTCAATTTATTGATATTTATAATAAATAATTATTAATCATAAATTTAAAATCATTACTAAAATTTATTAATCGTGTAATGCCTTAGAAAATCTCAATCGTGATACAGCGCACAAATCGTTAATCTTCGCCCCCAGTAAATTAGGGGGAAATCATGCTGTTGCACGTTCTTTATTTAATTGGCATTACTGCCGAGGCCATGACGGGCGCACTCGCTGCGGGTCGTCGTCGCATGGATACATTCGGTGTAATTATTATTGCTACCGCCACCGCCATTGGTGGAGGCTCGGTTCGCGACATTCTGCTCGGTCACTATCCGCTGGGTTGGGTGAAGCATCCCGAATATGTCATTATTGTGGCGACTGCCGCTGTATTGACCACCATTGTTGCCCCCGTCATGCCCTATTTACGCAAGCTTTTCCTGGTACTTGACGCGCTGGGGTTGGTGGTTTTCTCTATTATTGGCGCTCAGATAGCCCTTGATATGGGCGAAGGGCCAATTATCGCCGTGGTAGCCGCCGTCACTACCGGCGTCTTTGGCGGCGTACTCCGCGATATGTTCTGCAAACGCATTCCACTGGTGTTTCAAAAAGAGCTATATGCCGGCATTTCGTTCGCCTCGGCGGTGCTCTATATTGCGCTACAACATTACGTCATGAATCCGGATGTCGTCGTTATCTCTACGTTACTGTTTGGCTTTACAGCAAGGTTATTAGCGCTACGTCTTAAACTTGGCCTGCCGGTATTTTATTACCGCCATGAAGGGCACTAAGACCCAAATCCGGGAATATGCTGAGCAGACAGCCATCTGCTCAGCGCTTTGATCTGCGGATTATCCCGCCAGTCGATAACTCTCCCGGCACGGCGCTCGCCCGTCGCTGGCAACTGCCGCCAGTGTTGCTCTGTTCGCATTAATAACTGCTCCCATGAACGATCGCCGCTGGCCTGTAATGCGGCCTGCGTTAAGGGGATATCCATCGCCATGATCCAGCGGGTAAACGACTGCCGGCGCGCCAGGTTAAATTGCCGCCATATCTGCTCGCTTTTTCCTTTAGCAAAGCCTGGCGTGTTGGCTATTTGCGCTGACGTCAGGGCAAGCCAGGAGAAGATATGCTCAAAGCGATGCGTCTGATGCAAGGCCCGCCAGCTGGCTTCGCCCATTCCGTCCAGACCCAACGCCGATCGTGATCCCAGCCATACCAGCCTGGAGATAAACTGTTCCTGACACGTTGCCGACGCGTAAAAGCAGGTCAGCGAGTTGAAATGGCTATCAGGCGGTACAGGCTTACTCCGCTCACGACTCCGCCAGACGACCTCATCAAGCCGGGGAATGCCTTGCCCGGCCAGACTCACCAGGATCTGATCGCCCGGCGCGATATCCCACGCTTCCCAACGTTTCACAGAGCCGATATTGACCCGCTGAACCCGCTTATCATCCAATATAACGGGGACAAGCGACGCTACTACGGTAATTTTGCCGCTTTTCCCCACCGAGAACTGAATAGCGCTCACTTGCGCGACCTGCGCTACTGGCGGATATTTCCATGCTGCCAGCCAGTCGCCCTGCCCGGGTCGCCAGTATTGTGCCGCGGGCTCTTTAGCCATGCGTATCACTACGCCATCCGTCACAAAGGGCAACGCTGACGTCAGCCATGACTGGCGCGCCCGCTCGACCTCGCTGGCATCTTTTACCGCCAGGGTATATTTCTTCGTCAGACTGAATCCAGCCTTAGCAAGTTGGCTTAATCTTTCGGGCATATTTGCCGGACCGTCCGGCCACGCCCAAATAAAAATACCCAACGAATTTAGCGCGGAGGCGTTATCCTGGCGCATTAACATTCCTGCGACTTTCGAGCGCGCATTCATCCCGCCCATCCGTTGCTGGATATGCCCCTCGCGCTGTAGAAAGATTTCGCCCTGCAACACCGCGTTAGCAAGCGCGCCTTGTGTTGTCTGCGGTATAGAGGGGATCAGGCGAATTTTTGGCGTCCAGTCCTCGCCTTGTAGTCCGTTACCTCGGCTGATAGCCCTGGCCAGTTTACCGTTTTGATAAACCAGCGTTACCGCTACGCCATCCACTTTTGGTTGTACCCAAAGCTCGCTGCGCCCGCGCATCCACTGTTCTACCGCCTGCCGGTCCGCGAGTTTACGTACGCCCGTATGCGCAACAGGATGCATTGTTGTACCGTTTAACGGCGGTGAAACCGGAGTAGATGAAACATCCTGACCAACACAGCGTTGCCACTGAACCAGCCTTGCGCTGAGTTGGTCGTACACACTATCGTCAACCGCGCTAACGCCTTGTTTCCAGTAAATGTCATTCCAGTCAGCGAGCTGTTGCTGTAAACGGGCGATTTCTTCAGCGGCCCTTGCTGGCGGCCAGGCCGGGCAAAGCGCCCCACTCTGCGAATGCCACAATAAAATTCCCCACGCCATACTTTTCCATAATCTCATCACGACCTCCTGCGCACATTGCCCGGCAGGTATAGCGCTTTAGTGAATAAAAACCGACAGGTAAAAATGCATCATCCGAGCCGCTTTCCAGATTTTTTGGTGGGTTGCTGCAACGACGCGATAAAAGCGGAAAAAGGGACGCAAAATGCAATAATCTGGCGCAAAAAGTGTGACAAAGACTACGTCGCATAACGGCGATGTGTATAATAAGCCCGTATCAAGGCTCTATTTCGATAATCACAGACGTAAGATACTCATGGCTCAAGGTACGCTTTATATTGTTTCTGCCCCCAGTGGCGCGGGTAAATCCAGCCTGATTCAGGCTTTATTAAAAACCCAACCGTTGTATGACACTCAGGTTTCCGTTTCACATACCACGCGCGCGCCGCGTCCGGGTGAAGTGCACGGTGAGCACTATTTCTTTGTAAATCATGATGAGTTTAAAACCATGATTGGCAGGGAGGCGTTTCTGGAGCACGCGGAAGTGTTTGGCAATTACTACGGCACTTCGCGCGAAACCATTGAGCAAGTGCTGGCAACCGGCGTTGATGTTTTTCTGGATATCGACTGGCAGGGCGCCCAGCAAATTCGCGAAAAGATGCCGCAAGCACGCAGCATTTTTATTTTGCCGCCGTCAAAGATCGAATTGGATCGCCGTTTACGCGGCCGCGGGCAAGATAGCGAAGAAGTCATTGCCAAACGAATGGCGCAAGCGGTTGCAGAAATGAGCCATTACGCCGAATATGATTATCTTATTGTGAATGACGACTTTGATACCGCGTTAAGCGACTTGAAAACCATCATTCGCGCTGAACGTCTGCGTATGAGCCGCCAAAAGCAGCGTCATGACGCTTTAATCAGCAAATTGTTGGCAGACTGAACCCACTTTCAGTATCATGCCCAGTCATTTCTTCACCTGTGGAGCATTTTAAGTATGGCACGCGTAACTGTTCAGGACGCTGTAGAGAAAATTGGTAACCGTTTTGACCTGGTACTGGTCGCCGCGCGTCGCGCTCGTCAGATGCAGGTAGGCGGAAAGGATCCGCTGGTACCGGAAGAAAACGATAAAACTACCGTTATCGCGCTGCGCGAAATCGAAGAAGGTCTGATTAACAACCAGATCCTCGACGTCCGCGAGCGCCAGGAACAGCAAGAGCAGGAAGCCGCTGAATTACAAGCCGTTACCGCTATTGCTGAAGGTCGTCGTTAATCACAAAGCGGGTCGCCCTTGTATCTGTTTGAAAGCCTGAATCAACTGATTCAAACCTACCTGCCGGAAGACCAGATTAAGCGTCTTCGGCAGGCGTATCTCGTTGCACGTGACGCTCACGAGGGCCAGACACGTTCAAGCGGTGAACCCTATATCACGCACCCGGTAGCGGTGGCCTGTATTCTGGCCGAGATGAAACTCGACTACGAAACGCTGATGGCCGCTCTGCTGCATGACGTGATTGAAGATACCCCCGCCACCTATCAGGACATGGAACAGCTTTTCGGTAAAAGCGTTGCCGAGCTGGTAGAGGGGGTATCGAAACTTGATAAGCTCAAGTTCCGCGATAAGAAAGAGGCGCAGGCCGAAAACTTCCGCAAAATGATTATGGCGATGGTGCAGGATATCCGCGTCATCCTCATTAAGCTTGCTGACCGTACCCATAACATGCGCACGCTGGGCTCGTTACGCCCGGACAAACGTCGCCGCATCGCCCGTGAAACCCTCGAAATTTACAGCCCGCTGGCACACCGTTTAGGTATCCATCACATCAAGACCGAGCTTGAAGAGCTGGGTTTTGAAGCGCTGTATCCTAACCGCTACCGCGTCATCAAAGAAGTGGTAAAAGCGGCGCGCGGCAACCGTAAAGAGATGATCCAAAAAATCCTCTCTGAAATCGAAGGACGTTTGCAAGAGGCGGGCATTCCGTGTCGCGTTAGCGGTCGCGAAAAACATCTTTACTCGATCTACTGCAAAATGGTGCTCAAAGAGCAGCGTTTTCACTCGATCATGGACATTTACGCTTTCCGCGTCATCGTTCATGACTCCGATACCTGCTATCGCGTACTCGGCCAGATGCACAGTCTCTATAAGCCTCGTCCGGGACGGGTGAAAGACTATATTGCCATTCCCAAAGCGAACGGCTATCAGTCTTTGCACACCTCGATGATCGGCCCGCACGGCGTTCCTGTTGAAGTCCAGATCCGTACCGAAGATATGGATCAGATGGCGGAAATGGGGGTCGCGGCGCACTGGGCGTATAAAGAACACGGTGAGACCAGCACCACGGCGCAGATCCGCGCCCAGCGCTGGATGCAGAGCCTGCTGGAGCTACAACAGAGCGCCGGTAGTTCGTTTGAATTTATCGAAAGCGTAAAATCCGATCTCTTCCCGGATGAGATTTACGTTTTCACCCCGGAAGGACGCATTGTCGAACTGCCCGCTGGCGCTACGCCGGTGGACTTCGCCTACGCCGTGCATACCGATATCGGCCACGCCTGCGTCGGCGCGCGTGTCGACCGGCAGCCTTATCCGCTGTCGCAGCCGCTTAGCAGCGGTCAGACCGTCGAAATTATTACCGCGCCGGGCGCGCGTCCCAACGCCGCCTGGCTGAACTTTGTCGTCAGCTCTAAAGCGCGCGCTAAAATTCGTCAGTTGCTGAAAAACCTCAAACGTGATGACTCCGTAAGCCTGGGCCGTCGTCTGCTTAACCATGCTTTAGGCGGTAGTCGTAAGCTGGCGGAAATTCCGCAGGAAAATATTCAGCGCGAATTGGATCGTATGAAGCTGGCAACGCTTGACGATCTGCTGGCGGAAATCGGTCTCGGCAACGCGATGAGCGTAGTGGTCGCGAAAAATCTGCAGCAAGGCGAAGCCGTGGTGCCGACCGTTGCGCAATCGAATCACGGCCACCTGCCGATTAAAGGCGCGGATGGCGTGCTTATCACCTTTGCGAAGTGTTGTCGTCCGATCCCAGGCGACCCGATCATCGCTCACGTCAGCCCAGGTAAAGGACTGGTGATCCACCATGAATCCTGCCGTAATATCCGTGGATACCAGAAAGAGCCAGAGAAATTTATGGCGGTCGAATGGGACAAAGAGACGGAGCAGGAATTCATTACCGAAATCAAGGTGGAAATGTTTAACCATCAGGGCGCGCTGGCTAACCTGACGGCGGCGATTAATACCACCACCTCCAATATTCAAAGCCTGAATACTGAAGAGAAAGATGGTCGCGTCTATAGTACCTTTATTCGCCTTACCGCACGCGATCGCGTACATCTGGCGAATATCATGCGCAAAATCCGCGTGATGCCAGACGTTATTAAAGTCACCCGTAACCGAAACTAGCGCTATGAATCCAAAACGTTATGCGCGTATATGCGAAATGCTCGCCAGGCGTCAGCCTGATCTCACGGTCTGCATGGAGCAAGTCCACAAACCTCATAACGTTTCTGCAATCATTCGTACCGCAGATGCCGTTGGCGTCCATGAAGTCCATGCTATCTGGCCAGGTAGCCGGATGCGCACCATGGCTTCCGCAGCGGCGGGCAGCAACAGTTGGGTACAGGTGAAAACTCACCGTACCATTGGCGATGCGGTAGCCCATTTGAAAGGACGGGGAATGCAGATTCTGGCAACCCATCTTTCTGATAAGGCCGTAGACTTTCGCGAGATTGATTACACGCGCCCGACCTGTATTCTGATGGGTCAGGAGAAAACCGGTATTACTCAGGAAGCATTAGACCTGGCGGATCGGGACATCATCATTCCGATGATCGGCATGGTACAGTCGCTGAACGTTTCCGTCGCCTCCGCGCTCATTCTTTATGAAGCCCAGCGCCAGCGACAGAACGCGGGCATGTATCTGCGTGAAAATAGCATGTTGCCGGAAGATGAACAGCAGCGCCTGCTGTTTGAGGGTGGTTATCCGGTGCTGGCGAAAGTCGCTAAACGTAAAGGTCTGCCTTATCCTCGCGTCAATCAGCAGGGCGAAATCGACGCCGATGCTGACTGGTGGGCGACGATGCAGGCGGCAGGGTAATCACCATGTCAGGCCGCTTGTTAGACGCTGTTCCGCTCAATTCCCTGACAGGCGTCGGCGCAGCGCAAAGCAGTAAACTGGCGAAAATTGGCCTGCACACCGTGCAGGACCTCCTGCTCCACCTCCCTCTGCGTTACGAAGACCGCACCCATCTCTACCCCATTGGCGAACTGCTGCCTGGCATCTACGCCACCGTTGAAGGTGAAGTGCTGAACTGCAATATCACTTTCGGCGGTCGTCGGATGATGACCTGCCAGATTAGCGACGGTTCCGGCATTCTTACCATGCGCTTTTTCAATTTTAACGCGGCGATGAAAAACAGCCTGGCGACGGGACGGCGTGTGCTGGCCTACGGGGAAGCGAAGCGCGGCAAGTATGGCGCAGAGATGATCCATCCGGAATATCGCCTGCAGGGCGATCTCAGCACGCCGGAACTTCAGGAAACGCTCACCCCCGTCTATCCGACCACCGAGGGCGTGAAGCAAGCGACACTGCGCAAGCTTACCGATCAGGCGCTGGAGCTGCTCGACACCTGCGCCATTGCCGAACTACTGCCGCCGGAACTGGCGCAGGGTATGATGAGCCTGCCGGAGGCGCTACGTACCTTGCATCGCCCGCCGCCGACACTCCAGCTCGCCGATTTAGAAACCGGTAAACACCCGGCGCAGCGGCGGCTTATTCTTGAAGAGCTACTGGCGCATAACCTCAGTATGCTGGCACTTCGCGCAGGCGCGCAGCGCTACCACGCTCAGCCGCTAAGTACCAACAACATATTGAAAGACAATCTGCTGGCGTCGTTGCCGTTTAAACCCACCAGCGCGCAGGCGCGGGTGGTAGCAGAGATCGAACGTGATATGGCTCTGGATGTGCCGATGATGCGTCTGGTTCAGGGCGACGTCGGCTCAGGGAAAACGCTGGTTGCGGCGCTTGCCGCCTTGCGCGCTATTGCCCACGGTAAGCAGGTGGCGCTGATGGCGCCGACCGAATTGCTGGCTGAACAGCACGCAAATAATTTCCGCAACTGGTTCGAACCGTTGGGCGTTGAAGTGGGTTGGCTGGCAGGTAAGCAAAAAGGTAAAGCGCGTCAGGCGCAGCAAGAGGCTATTGCCAGCGGTCAGGTGCAGATGATTGTCGGCACCCACGCTATCTTTCAGGAACAGGTGCAGTTTAACGGGCTGGCGCTGGTGATCATCGACGAACAGCACCGCTTTGGCGTCCACCAGCGTCTGGCGCTGTGGGAAAAAGGCCAGCAGCAGGGCTTTCACCCACATCAGTTGATTATGACCGCAACGCCCATTCCGCGCACCCTGGCGATGACTGCCTACGCCGATCTCGATACCTCGGTGATTGACGAGCTACCGCCGGGCCGTACCCCTGTCACTACCGTTGCGATTCCGGATACCCGTCGCCATGAAATCATTGATCGTGTGCGCAACGCCTGCACAACCGAAGGCCGTCAGGCCTACTGGGTCTGTACGCTGATTGAAGAGTCCGACCTGCTGGAAGCGCAGGCGGCGGAAGCCACCTGGGAGGAGCTCAAGCTGGCGCTGCCGGAGTTGAATATTGGCCTGGTACACGGCCGCATGAAGCCCGCCGAAAAACAGGCGGTGATGCAGGCCTTTAAGCAGGGTGAACTGCATCTGCTGGTCGCCACTACGGTGATTGAGGTGGGGGTCGATGTTCCTAACGCCAGCCTGATGATTATTGAAAACCCGGAGCGGCTGGGCCTGGCGCAGTTACACCAGCTCAGAGGGCGCGTTGGCCGTGGCGCGGTCGCATCGCACTGCGTGCTGCTCTATAAATCGCCGCTGTCGAAAACGGCGCAGAAGCGTTTACAGGTATTGCGCGACAGCAACGACGGCTTTGTGATTGCACAAAAAGATTTAGAGATTCGCGGCCCGGGGGAATTACTGGGCACGCGCCAGACGGGTAACGCCGAATTTAAAGTAGCTGATTTGCTGCGCGATCAAGCCATGATCCCCGAAGTTCAGCGTATTGCCCGTCATATTCACGAACGTTATCCGCAGCAGGCACAAGCGCTGATTGAGCGCTGGATGCCGGAAACCGAACGTTATTCCAACGCCTAATGAGCACGGCGGCTTTAATGCCGCCGTACAAACTATTATTGCGCGAAAATCGGTAACAGCAGGTACAGCTTGATTACCAACGCATTAACGATATCGATAAAGAACGCACCAACCATCGGCACCACCAGGAACGCCATATGCGAGGGGCCAAAACGGTCGGTAATCGCCTGCATATTAGCAATGGCGGTCGGCGTTGCGCCCAGGCCAAAACCGCAGTGACCCGCCGCCAACACCGCTGCATCGTAGTTTTTCCCCATCATGCGCCAGGTGACGAAGATCGCGTACAGCGCCATGAAGATGGTCTGTACCACCAGAATCGCCAGCATCGGCAGCGCCAGCGACGCCAGTTCCCACAGCTTCAGGCTCATCAGCGCCATTGCCAGGAACAGTGACAGGCTCACGTTCCCCAGCACCGAAACAGCACGCTCAAATACGCGATAAAAACCCACCAGCGCCAGGCCATTGCTGAGGATCACCCCAACAAATAGCACACAAACGAAGACCGGCAGTTCAAGCACCGTTCCCGCCAGTAGCTGCGCTACGATTTTGCCCACGGTCAGACAGATAGCAATCAGGGCGATGGTTTCGATTAGCACCAGAGAAGTGATCATACGGCCCACATCCGGCTTTTCAAAGGCTGTCGGCACGGCCTGATCGTCAGGCATTCCATCCGGCGTGGTGGAGTGTTTCACCAGATAACGCGCTACCGGGCCGCCTATCAACCCGCCCAGCACCAGGCCAAAGGTTGCACATGCCATCGCAACTTCGGTGGCATTGGCAAAACCATAACGTTCGACAAACAGTTTACTCCACGCCGCGCCGGTACCGTGTCCGCCGGACAGCGTAATTGACCCGGCAATCAGCCCCATTAACGGGTCCAGCCCCAACAGACTCGCCATGCCGATACCGATGGCATTCTGCATCAGCAGTAATCCGACCACGACGACCAGGAAGACGCCAACAACGCGTCCCCCCTTGCGCAGGCTGGCAAGGTTAGCGTTAAGGCCGATCGTCGCGAAAAACGCCAGCATCAACGGATCGCGCAGGGTCATATCAAAGTTGACCTCCCAACCGACGCTTTTTTTCAGCACCAGCAGCGCAACCGCGACCAGTAACCCCCCCGCCACCGGCTCCGGAATCGTATATTTCTTCAGTAAGGAGACAGACTGGACCAGCTTGCGACCCAGTAGCAGCACCAGCGTGGCGGCGACAAGGGTCGATAAGGTATCGAGTTCAAACATTTAAAGCTCCTGTAGTGCGCTGTGACATGTGCGCACAAATCATTTCCTGAGTCAGTTTTTTAGCTCTTTGCGAGTCTTCGGCATGGATTTTAAGCAGAAAAAGGCAAAAAGTTATATAAAAAGGTGCATTTATCTTTTTTAAATATTAAGAATATTCGCTCGCAATCGTTTGCTTTTACCACCTGGTCAGATAAAATCACCGCTTTTCCACCACGAGAATGTCCCTGATGTCCGTTAACGCCATCGAGCCGGCAGATGCGCAACCGGTTGCGCAGACGCAAAACAGCGAATTAATTTACCGTCTTGAAGATCGCCCGCCGCTCCCTCAAACCCTTTTTGCCGCTTGTCAGCATCTGCTGGCCATGTTTGTCGCGGTAATCACGCCAGCGCTGTTAATCTGCCAGGCGTTGGGTTTACCGGCGCAGGATACGCAGCACATTATCAGCATGTCGCTGTTCGCCTCCGGCGTAGCCTCTATTATTCAAATCAAAGCGTGGGGGCCGGTAGGATCGGGGCTGTTATCCATCCAGGGAACCAGTTTTAACTTTGTCGCCCCGCTGATTATGGGCGGTACCGCGCTGAAAACCGGCGGCGCGGACGTCCCGACGATGATGGCGGCGCTGTTCGGCACGCTGATGCTGGCAAGCTGCACCGAGATGGTGCTTTCTCGCATTCTACATCTGGCGCGACGGATTATCACGCCGTTAGTCTCCGGCGTCGTGGTGATGATTATTGGCCTGTCGCTGATTCAGGTGGGGCTAACCTCCATCGGCGGCGGCTATGCCGCCATGAGCGACAACACCTTTGGCGCACCGAAAAACCTGCTGCTGGCCGGCGTCGTCCTGGCCATTATTATCCTGCTGAATCGGCAGCGTAATCCCTACCTGCGCGTGGCTTCTTTGGTTATTGCCATGGCGGCAGGCTATCTTTTGGCCTGGTTTATGGGCATGTTGCCTGAGAATAACGCGCCAGTCTCGCAGGACATCCTGATGGTGCCGACCCCGCTGTATTATGGTCTGGGCATTGACTGGAACCTGTTACTGCCGTTGATGCTGGTCTTTATGATTACGTCGCTGGAGACCATCGGCGACATCACCGCCACCTCTGATGTCTCCGAGCAGCCGGTATCCGGCCCCTTGTATATGAAACGGCTAAAGGGCGGCGTACTGGCTAACGGCCTGAACTCATTTGTTTCAGCGGTATTTAATACGTTCCCGAATTCCTGTTTCGGTCAGAACAACGGCGTAATTCAGTTGACCGGCGTCGCCAGTCGCTATGTGGGATTTGTCGTCGCGCTGATGCTGATTGTGCTCGGCCTGTTCCCGGCGGTAAGCGGTTTTGTGCAGCATATCCCGGAACCGGTGCTCGGCGGCGCCACGTTAGTGATGTTCGGCACCATTGCCGCCTCCGGGGTGCGTATTGTCTCGCGTGAGCCGCTGAACCGCCGCGCGATTCTGATTATCGCCCTGTCGCTGGCCGTGGGTCTTGGCGTCTCGCAACAGCCGCAGATCCTGCAGTTCGCGCCGGAATGGGTGAAAAATCTGCTCTCATCCGGAATTGCCGCTGGCGGCATCACGGCTATCGTGTTGAACCTGATTCTCCCGCCGGAAAAACCGTAAAAACCCTGCGGCGGCGACGCGATTCGCCGCTGCTGTAACGCTCTTTCACCATTCCTGTCTTGAGGATTGCACGCAAATCGTGCATAAATCCCCTATGTGCATTTCACGGGATGGAAGACCATGAAATTGATTGGGAGGTTGCTTCTCTATGTGCTGATCGCCTGTTTAGTGGTGATTTTCGGCTTTTATTTTCTGCTGCAAACGCGCTGGGGCGCAGATCACATCAGCAACTGGGTATCAGAGAACAGCGGTTATCACCTCACCTTCGACGTGATGGATCATCGTTTTTCCGCCCCATCCCATCTTTTACTGGAGAATGTGACCTTTGGTCGTGATGGTCAGCCTGCTACCCTGGTCGCGAAAACCGTAGATATCGGTCTGAGCATTCGCCAGTTAACCGCGCCGCTGCATGTCGACACGATTCTGTTACAGGACGGCACGCTGAATATTTCAGTGCAAACTGCCCCTTTCCCGTTTGAGGCCGACCGCCTGCAACTTCGCAATATGGCGCTCAATAGTCCCGGCAGCGAATGGCGGTTGAGCGCCCAGCGCGTTAACGGCGGCGTTATGCCCTGGCGCCCCGAAGCCGGTCGGGTATTGGGCAATAAAGCCCAGATCCAACTGAGCGCTGGTTCGCTGACGTTAAACGACGTTCCCGCCACTAATGTGCTTATTGAAGGCAGTATCGACCATAATCAGGTGATGTTAAACACCGTCGGCGCCGATATGGCGCGCGGAGCGTTAACCGGCGTCGCCCGGCGTAACGCTGACGGTAGTTGGGTCGTTGAAAATCTGCGGCTGAATGATATTCGGTTACAAAGCGATAAATCCCTGAGCGAGTTTTTCGCGCCGCTTACTACGGTTCCATCTTTGCAGATTGGTCGTCTTGAAGTGACGGACTCCAGCCTGCAAGGACCAGACTGGGCAGTCACCGATCTTGACCTGAGTTTGCGCAATCTGACTCTGCGCAAAGAAGACTGGCAAAGTCAGGAAGGTAAATTATCGATGAACGCCAGCGAGTTTATTTACGGCTCGCTGCACTTGCTCGATCCAATCCTGAACGCCGAATTTTCACCACAGGGCGTTGCGCTACGCCAGTTCACCACCCGCTGGGAAGGCGGTATGGTCAGAACTTCCGGCGCCTGGTTACGCGAGAGCAAAGCGCTTATTCTGGACGATACCGCTATCGCCGGGCTGGAGTATACGCTGCCGGAAAACTGGAAGCAGCTATGGATGAAGCCGTTGCCCGACTGGTTGAATAGCCTGACGCTGAAAAAATTCAGCGCCAGCCGCAACCTGGTGATTGATATCGACCCGGCCTTCCCGTGGCAAATCACCGCTCTGGACGGCTACGGCGCAAACCTGGAGCTGGTACAACATCATCAATGGGGCGTCTGGAGCGGCAATGCGACCCTCAACGCCGCAGCGGCAACCTTTAACCGTGTGGATGTGCGCCGCCCGTCGCTGTCGTTGACGGCTAATGCCAGCACAGTCAACATCAGCGATCTGAGCGCGTTTACTGGAAAAGGGATACTGGAAGCCACTGCCAGCGTATCGCAACTGCCGCAGCGTCAGACGCAAATCAGCCTGAACGGACGCGGCGTACCAATGGATGTGCTACAACAGTGGGGCTGGCCGGCATTACCGATTGCTGGCGATGGCAATATTCAGCTCACGGCCAGCGGCAATATTCAGGCCGATGCGCCGTTGAAACCGACGGTAAACGGGCAATTACACGCGGTCAACGCACAAAAGCAGCAGATAACGCAGACGATGCAAGCGGGCGTGGTGTCCGGCGGGGAAGTTACGTCAACGGAGCCAGCGCTGTAATTGAGGGCTTGCCCGGTGGCGCTGACGCTTACCGGGCTTACGATTCTTGCTCATTTGTAGGCCGGATAAGCGCAGCTCACAGCACCATCCGGCGATTCAGATTTAAAGCGTAATCACCACTTCATTTCCCAGCGGGGTAACCACTACGCCCAGTTCACTTCCCGCATATGAGCCGCATTTGGTACCGCTAATCTGCGTAATATTACGCAGACACAGCGTCCAGTTGCGCGCCTCGCCTTCGCCGCTCACCGTAATGGTATTGCCTGTGCGTTTCGCCTGCAGCGTAAAGATTGTCGAACCATCCGTAGCAGGGACTTCGCAGACCGCTTCGCAGCCGTCATCCAGATGGAATAACTGGAAGGCCGTACCCTCATGCCAGGCGTAATCGGGCTTCTGGCTATTGTTGCCCAGCGCCAGTAGTGTATTGTCACGCACGTACACTGGCAGGCTCAGGAAGTCATGCTGCTGTTTATGCCAGCGGCTGCCCTGCACTTCATCGTTGCGCCACAGGTGCGTCCAGCGGCCTTCTGGCAGATAGAACTCCACGTCGCCCGCTTCACTAAATACCGGCGCTACCATGACCGCATCTCCCAGCATGTACTGGCGATCAAGATAATCACACGCCGGATCGTCCGGGAACTCCAGCATCATCGCCCGCATCATTGGCGTACCGGCTTCGTTGGCGCGCGCCGCTTCCCGATACAGATACGGCATCATCCGGCACTTCTGTTCGGTGAAGAAGCGCACCACGTCACAGGACTCGTCGTCATAGGCCCACGGAACCCGGTAGGATTTGCTACCGTGCAGGCGGCTGTGGCTGGAGAGCAAGCCGAATGCGCACCAACGCTTGTAGACATGCGCCGGCGCGGTATTCTCGAATCCGCCAATATCATGGCTCCAGAAGCCAAATCCTGACAGGCCAATGGACAGCCCGCCGCGCAGGCTTTCCGCCATCGATTCGTAGTTGGCGTAACAGTCGCCGCCCCAGTGCACCGGGAACTGTTGCGCGCCCACCGAGGCGGAACGGGCGAACAGCACCGCCTCTTCAACGCCGACGGTCTCTTTCAGCACGTTCCACACCAGTTCGTTGTAGATATAGGCATAATGGTTATGCATTTTCTGTGGATCTGAACCATCAAACCACTGCACATCCGTTGGAATGCGTTCGCCGAAGTCAGTTTTGAAGCAGTCCACTCCCATCTCCACCAGGCCCTTCAGCTTGTCGGCATACCATTCGCAGGCTTGCGGGTTGGTGAAGTCGTAAATCGCCAGTCCCGGCTGCCATTTATCCCACTGCCACAAGGAGCCGTCCGGGCGTTTAAGCAAATACCCTTTCTCTTTTAGCTCCTGGAAGACCGGGGATTTCTGGCCGATGTAGGGGTTAATCCACACGCAGACTTTCAGCCCTTTCGCTTTCAGGCGGCGAATCATCCCTTTCGGATCGGGGAAAGTCACCGGGTCCCAATCAAAATCGCACCACTGAAAAGCTTTCATCCAGAAACAGTCGAAGTGGAAGACGTGCAGCGGTAGATTGCGCTCGGCCATACCGTCGATAAAGCTGTTAACGGTCGCTTCGTCGTAGTTGGTGGTAAATGAGGTGGTCAGCCACAGGCCAAACGACCAGGCGGGCGGCAGCGCCGGACGACCCGTAAATTGGGTATAGCGGTTCAGCACGTCTTTCGGGGTCGGGCCGTCGATGACGAAGTATTCCAGATACTCGCTCTCAACGCTGAACTGGACTTTGGAGACTTTCTCGGAGCCAATTTCAAACGACACGCACTGCGGATGGTTTACCAGCACACCGTAGCCACGGTTGGTGATATAGAACGGGATGTTCTTGTAAGACTGCTCGGTGCTGGTGCCGCCGTCGCGGTTCCAGGTCTCCACCGTCTGACCGTTACGCACCAGCGCGGTAAAGCGCTCGCCCAGCCCGTAGACGGTTTCGCCCACGCCGAGATCCAGGCGCTCGAACATGTAGTTGCGCCCGCTGTTGGTGTCCTGTACATAGCCGTTATTTTTCAACTGGCTACCGGTGATACGTACACCGTTGCGCAGAAAATCCAGGGACCAGAGCTCGCCTTTGGTGACGCGCACGCTCAGGCTGCCGCTCTTGAGTTCGGCAAATTCGGCGTTGTTCTGCATCTCTACGTTGATATCTTGCAAGACATTGAGTGGATAATGTGGGCCGTTATCCAAAGCGCCCTGGAAGTGTTCCATCCGTACACCTATCACTCCTTCCTGCGGCGAGAAAAAGCGCAAGGTAAACAACGGGGTATCCAGTTGCCAGGTTCGTTCGCGGACATCGCGCGGCGCGGCATAGACCACCATCTCATTCCCCTGCTGTTCAACGTCGAACACCTGAACCGGGTGAATCAAATTAAGGCCAGGCTGGATCAGCCAGTTTCCGTCGCTAATTTTCATAGTCTGTTCCTTTAGTTCTGCAATTCTTTATGGGGAAATTCTTGTTCGTTACGGTGTGCGCCCTGCGCCAGTTGTTCCAGAATGGTTTTCAGGAACGGGCTTTTCAGGGTGTAGTAGCGTTTAGCGATCGCGGCGCTCAGCAGATAACAGATGGCCGGGACGATAGTGAACAGAGCGATGATGATGCTGATCGTGGCGCTGTTTTGCGTTTTCGCCGCCGCGTCGTAACCGCCGCCTGCCAGCATCCAGCCAATCAGCGCCCCGCCGAGGGCAAGACCCAGTTTCAGCACGAACAACGTGCCGGCAAAACTGATCCCCGTCAGGCGTTTGCCGTTACACCATTCGCCATAGTCGACGGTGTCAGACATCATCACCCACTGGATAGGCGTGACTAACTGGTGCAACACGCCAATCACGAAGATAAAGACGAACATAGCGATCGTGGCGTGCATCGGTACGAAGAACATCGCCACGCTGATTACTGCGAGTAAAGCGTTGGTCCAACAGAAAACGCTCACTTTGCATTTCCAGTCGGTCAACGGTTTTGCCAGCGCCGAGCCAATCAGGTTGCCGACGCAATAGGTGGTGAGGAAGGCGACAAACACGCCCGGCTTGCCCAATATCCAGGTGACGTAATACATCATCGCCCCGCCGCGCACGCATACCGCCAGAATATTCAGGATGGTGAGCAGGCCGACTATGCGCCACTGGTCGTTGTGCCAGATATCACGCAGGTCTTCACGCATGGAGGTATGGGTGGCAGGCGCTTCAACGCGCTCTTTGGTGGTAAAGAAGCAGAACGCCAGCATCAGGAACGCCACCACCGAGAGCGCCGCGATACCCCCCTGGAAGCCCAGCGCCTTATTCTCGCCGCCAATCAGTTTCACCAGAGGCATCATCAGTACGGTAGAGAGCATTCCGCCCGCCGTTGCCAGCACAAAGCGCCAAGATTGCAGGGAGATACGCTGCGTTGGGTCATTGGTTATTACCCCCCCCAACGCGCAGTAAGGGATGTTGACCACAGTGTACAGAAGGGTGAGCAACGTGTAGGTGATGGCGGCATAAATCATTTTGCCGTTCAGACTGAGATCCGGCGTGCTATAAGCCAGCACACAAACGATACCAAACGGCAACGCGCCAAACAGCACCCAGGGTCGGAATTTGCCCCAGCGAGAGCGGGTGCGGTCGGCCAGCAGGCCCATGCAAGGGTCGGAGATGGCATCAAGCGCACGCGCCAGTAAAAACATGGTGCCGACAAAACCAGCAGGAATGCCGAAAATATCGGTATAGAAGAACATCATATATAACATGACGTTATCAAAGATGATGTGGCTCGCGGCATCGCCCATACCATAGCCAATCTTCTCCTTAACGGAGAGAATTTCACTTTTCATTACGCATCCTTAACGCTCACAACACTCACTGATACCGGTTACAGTTTTTGTAAACCTTCCCTGCGAGCGTGAATATTCCGTTATTTAGTTATCAAATTACGATTCTTGTTTTCTGTGATCGGGGTAGCGTCAAAAAGTGTGATGAAATGTAACTAATGGATTTTATGGGGATTTACATGAAACCGATCATGGCAGAAGGAAAGGGAAGTTAAAAAAGCACGGGAGGGGATGTGGAAACGCCAGGAAGTAGCTATAATGCGCGCGCCTCCATGTAGCAATCGAGGCGCGGAAGATCGTCGTCTCCGGTGAGGCGGCTGGACTTCAAATCCAGTTGGGGCCGCCAGCGGTCCCGGGCAGGTTCGACTCCTGTGATCTTCCGCCAATTAGCCTCTTCTGAACTAAATAAAATGAATTGCCACGCGCCCGTGGACTTCGGTATCCGACCCGAGCCTTTATCCCCACACGTTGCATCAACCACCAGACTTTGCTTACACCGCATTGTTCCTGATATCCCGCAGATCGAGACAGATCTTGCGATAGCCATAAACACAGCCCGATTCCAGCCAGAACTGCCTGTATGCCCCGTCAGATTCAGGTCAACATGATGCCGTCGTGAATGTGGCGGCTTTATCCAGGCGTAAAGACTATGGGTAGTAATATCAAGACGTGTTGCGACGCTGGAAACAGAATGGCCGCGCTCAATAATCTGTTTTACCGCTTTAATTTTAAACGCTTCGGGATAACATTTACCGCTCATGGGCTCTTCTCTTTAAGTCATCTTAAATGACTCAGCGGTGTCTGTTAAACCTGTGGCGATTCACTCCTCCGTTTTATCCAGACAAAATTATCCTGATAATGTGCTGTAGCGGCTGAATGACTTAATAACACATCAACCTAAACACTGAATAGTTTCTCAGTTACCTGATTTTTCATTGTTATCTATTAGATACTGCAAGCATTTCATCTTTATACCCTTGTTCTCCCATACGTCCTGTTTATTCTTACCCCCCCATTATTATATTTCAGTAGTAAAATATCCGTATACATTCTTATACCAGGTACTCATATTACTCCACATAATCGTGCTATTCACATTTAGAGATCACGTCATCGAACTGCTGACGAAGGAATCTCTATGCATAAAGCCCGTCTCACTGAGCATCAGAACATCACCATAATTAAGTTGGTCGAAGCTGGACGAGCGGTTAAAGATATCTGCCAGGAGGCGGATATTTGTGAAGTGACTGACGACATCTATGGACATTAGGTTTGACCACATTCTGTTTCTCACTAATGTGCTCCGGGAAAGAGTTTTCATCAGATGAGCAATTGAAAAGAGAAGCCAGAAGCTGAAGTTGCTTCGACCGATAACTCTGTCAGGTGCTCAGACCGTCACATTCAGAATTAAGTTAGATCAACTTATTGGCAAGGTATAACTCCCGGCGTTAAGTTACAAGATTTTCTCATGGCATTAGCATTACACCCTCTTAAAGTTTACATGTGTCTCTATAAAATAGTCTTAAATTTGTATATAAGAAGTTGATGAGAGCACAAATGTCACCATTAAGTCATTGAATAACAATGCAATAAAAGAAAAAATCTTAAATTAGGTTTTAATAATAAGAATTCATTACAGGTTTACAGGAATTACTTTTATATTTCATCACATCACTCCGATAGTGACGAAGGCAGCAGATAGATGGTATTGAGAACCGTTATTTATCACTCTCATGATTTAGCAAATAGTGCTGTTTTAAGATTTTTTATGATATTGGAGATTATGTATAAAAATCCCAATGGGTGAAATACAAATCCGAAATGATGTATTACGACTGTCGGATCTGTCATGGTTCCTTAAAGCTGTATTTTAGGTCTTTCCAGGAGTTTATGACACTGACAATAATTCGCGACTTTTGACAGCCGTAGCACTGTATATTATCTGGATTGACACATTTATTTACCAATGAAATATTAATAGAAACATCGACGGGAGTCGTTCAGGATGATGAGAAAGCCTTCACAAATTGTCCATTGCATTAGTTGCGATTTATCCTGTCAATTATTCCCTGACAGCGCAGTACGGGTGCAATACTGTCATAATGCGGCATTTTCCATCTGGCCAGATGGTAATGCTTTCCTGAAAAAAGGGTTTATTGAAAAGTTATTGCTTGATAGACACAACCATTTATCCAGCGGTTTTATCTTTGTTGATTTTTCTTTCCCGAATCTTCGACGATTTACCGATTTGCAATGGGCTGACAGTCTGGCAGACAGTGGCATGCATATTGTCCTGATTTCTGACAGAAGTTTAACTCCGCTGGCCAATTACTGGATTTTGAAAAGCAATAAAATACAAGGAATTATTTATTCCGATGACGATGATATTGTGCAACAGCAAAAGATGCACCGCTTGTTTACCGGTCGGCTCGCCAACAGTAAACGTGGACGAACGCTTAACTATACGGAATTTATATTACTGAAGCGCTTTGTATCAGGAATAAGTATTCAGCAGATTGTAAATATTGACAATATTGATATTAAGAAACTTTATGTGCATAAGCTGCGGCTTGAAAATAAGCTAGGGCATAGCATTCATAAAATAATATCAAATATTTTATAGATCCGTTTCCATTTTTATTATTTCCATATTATTGCGATGTGGAAGACGCTTTACGCCATAATGCAGGAGGCAGAATGCCAACTCCCCAAAATTACTCATTCATCGCCATAGCGGTATCAGCAGCATTAGCCTCTATGGTATTTCCCTCCCAGGCGGCCTGGGTCGACGTTGATAGTCTGCCATCCAGTGGGCTGGTCAGCCAGTTGCCGCCGGAATTACAGGCTATTATTCCCGCTCAGGCCAGTACCGGTTTCACCAAAGTCGGTACCATGCCCAACTACGTTTATCAGTGGAACACCGGTACCATCCCGGTTTATGGCAATGGCCTCACGCTTAATGGGCCGGGCGCGGAGGCGTTTGAACACACAGTCACGGTTATTCAAAACAGCGGGACGGGAAGTCCGGGCGTGATTTTTGGCAACGACCTGACCATTCGGACGCAGTCGGCGAATGCCGCGAATAATGGTAGAGACGTCGATGGCATCCGTACTCACGGCGCGAATACTCCGGATAACCCGGTATTTATTATTACCGGTGACCGTACCCGCATCTACGTGGATGGTCAGGATGGTGACGGTATTAACGCCGGATATAACTCACTGGGCCAGGGTTGGACCGGATCGGCCAATATTTACGTCGGCGACGATCTGTATATCAAAACAACAGGTAGCCAGGGACGTGGAATTACAGCTAACGCCATGCGGGATGCGTCACGTGCCAAAAATACGATTGTCGTCGGCAATCGTGCACATATTGTTACTACCGGCGACAGTTCGGAGGGGCTACGTACCGGACAAAGCGGTTCGTTGATTCGTCTGGGTGACGATGCAACCATCGAAACCTCCGGCGCATCCTCAACGGGGATTTACGCAGCATCATCCTCCAGAACCGAGCTTGGCAACAACGCTACTATTACGGTGAACGGTGCCAGCGCACACGCGGTATATGCAACTAACGCTACCGTTAATTTGGGAGATAATGCCACTATTAGCGTCAACAGCGCCAGTAAGGCTGCATCCTATAGTAAAGCCCCTGCCGGTTTATACGCCCTCTCCCGAGGCGCCATTAATCTGGCAGGCGGTGCGGCTATTACTATGGCGGGCGATAACAGTAGCGAAAGTTACGCCATCAGCACGGAGACTGGCGGCATTGTTGACGGTTCTTCAGGAGGACGTTTCGTCATCGACGGTGATATTCGTGCTGCTGGCGCCACCGCTGCCAGCGGTACGCTACCGCAGCAGAACAGTACGATTAAGCTCAATATGACGGACAACTCGCGGTGGGACGGGGCGTCGTACATCACCAGCGCTACGGCGGGCACAGGCGTTATCTCTGTACAAATGAGCGATGCGACCTGGAATATGACCAGCAGCTCAACGCTCACTGACCTGACGCTGAATAGTGGCGCAATCATTCACTTCAGCCATGAAGATGGCGAGCCATGGCAAACGCTCACCATCAATGAAGATTATGTAGGCAACGGCGGTAAGCTGGTCTTTAATACTGTGCTCAACGATGATGATTCCGAAACGGACAGGCTGCAGGTTCTCGGCAATACTTCAGGCAACACATTTGTTGCAGTAAATAATATTGGAGGAGCCGGGGCGCAAACCATTGAAGGTATTGAAATTGTTAACGTTGCTGGCAATTCTAACGGTACTTTCGAAAAAGCAAGCCGTATTGTTGCCGGAGCCTATGACTACAACGTGGTGCAGAAAGGTAAAAACTGGTATCTGACCAGCTACATTGAGCCGGACGAACCGATTATTCCTGATCCAGTAGACCCAGTTATCCCTGACCCTGTCATTCCCGATCCGGTGGACCCTGATCCTGTAGACCCGGTCATCCCTGACCCTGTTATTCCCGATCCGGTGGACCCTGATCCTGTAGACCCTGAGCCAGTAGACCCGGTCATCCCTGATCCGGTCATTCCTGACATAGGGCAATCTGACACACCGCCGATAACAGAACATCAGTTCCGTCCGGAAGTGGGCAGCTATCTTGCCAACAACCATGCGGCAAATACGCTGTTCATGACGCGTCTCCATGACCGTCTGGGTGAAACCCAGTACACCGACATGCTGACGGGTGAGAAGAAGGTCACCAGCCTGTGGATGCGTAACGTCGGCGCCCATACTCGCTTCAACGATGGCAGCGGGCAGCTAAAAACCCGCATCAACAGCTATGTGTTACAACTGGGAGGCGATCTGGCACAGTGGAGCACTGACGGTCTTGACCGTTGGCATATTGGTGCAATGGCAGGTTATGCCAACAGCCAGAACCGCACGCTGTCGTCCGTGAGTGACTATCATTCCCGTGGTCAAGTCACCGGTTACAGCGTCGGCCTTTATGGCACCTGGTATGCTAACAATATCGATCGGTCTGGAGCTTATGTGGATACCTGGATGCTGTACAACTGGTTTGATAACAAGGTTATGGGTCAGGATCAGGCCGCTGAGAAATATAAATCCAAAGGAATTACCGCCTCGGTTGAAGCCGGTTACAGCTTCAGGTTAGGTGAAAGCGCGCATCAAAGCTACTGGTTGCAGCCCAAAGCGCAGGTAGTATGGATGGGCGTGCAGGCTGACGACCATCGCGAAGCCAATGGTACTCTCGTGAAGGATGATACCGCCGGTAATCTGCTAACCCGCATGGGCGTAAAAGCCTATATTAACGGCCACAACGCTATTGATAACGATAAATCTCGAGAGTTCCAGCCGTTCGTGGAAGCGAACTGGATCCATAATACGCAGCCTGCCAGCGTGAAGATGGACGATGTCAGCAGCGATATGCGTGGTACGAAAAATATTGGTGAACTGAAAGTGGGCATTGAAGGGCAAATTACCCCGAGCCTGAACGTATGGGGTAACGTGGCGCAACAGGTAGGTGACCAGGGCTATAGTAATACCCAAGGCCTACTGGGGGTTAAATACAGTTTCTGATTCAGGTAACAACAGAGCCGCTGATCTTCAGCGGCTTTTACCCGGAAGCGCTTTCATTTGGCTGATACGTTCCATAAACGGCTCCCAAAACAGCTTAATGTGTACAGAAAAATATCGGGCGTTTCCCGATGGTGAACATAAAGCCACGATGGCCCTGAGTCAGGATGGTGTAACTGATACTTTTCCCTGGATAGACATAAAAATCGGGTAAAACCGTCTCGATAACCGCATCGGACAGTGTTTCGTCACGCGTGACTTTGTTGATATCCGTCGATATAAAATGGGTGCTGTCTTTATTTTCACTCCAAACATAGGAAACATCACGGCGGATCACGCCGCTCATTTTATTATCGACGTAATACGTTCCGCTGATGGAAACCACCCCAGTGCGTTTTTTCAGCGAATACATAAAGTCCAGCGTCAGGTTAGCCTGAGTGTTGTTATAAAACACAATCACAGGCGCCGTACATTTCTCTGGATCCCGGTTCTTTTCCGTATATAAATGAACAAGATGCCCAAGCCCTACTCCCAGAAACAGTAGCGTCAGGCAGGCTAACATCAGTGCCTTTTTACCCATGTGTCACCCCGCGGAAAAAAAGCGTCACGCAGCCTGTATCGCCGCGCGTTTTATACGGTTGCTGACAAATCAATGCCGTAACCGCTGGGGTGCGACTGCTGGAAGGAAAATAGACCCATGGGTATTTCTGACAATCCATACCGGTTTTTAGAATCATTGACTTATAGCCTGCAAAGCGGCTACCGCTTTCGATATCTTCATTCCGCGAGAAAAAATGACAACCCTGCGTTGTTTCAACCAGCGTGTAGCGATCATAAAAATCCTTATCGGGAACGGTTTGCCAGCTTATAGTGCCAAGCAAAATACCGACAGCAAATGTCCCGGTCATCCAAAGTACAGGTACATAATGTTTAAACCAACGCCCTGACATACGCGGCGGCGTCTCACCCTTTTTTTCTATTGTCTGAGCGAAGTCTTTGCGGATGGTCATGATGCTCGCGCCAGGCTCAATCTGAAAGCCTCTACGCGGAACCGTGATTATCAGCGTATCTTCATTTTCGCCAACGGTACGTAATCCGCGGCGAATAATGGAGATATTCTGATAAAGCGTATTTGCCGACACCACCATGCCGTCTTCTTCCCACACTTTTTGAAAGAATGTTTGTTGTGAGACGACAGAGGGGGCGTTTTCCAGCAGAAGGCGCAAGCAACGGCTGGCGGGCGTTGTCAGAATAATGTTGAGATCTGGCCTCGATAATGACGCCAGGCGATTCATTTCTGGATTAAATTCAATATTATCGTTAATTATCCATAACATCGCATTGTTACCATGCCAAAACATAACGTAGTTGGAGAGGGTTAATAGACACCACTGAGTATAGTCTGATGCTGTGGCTGCGTAGCAGGACATGGATTGTCCCCTGCACATACCGATCATATAGAAGAGCGAGAGGCATAAGACATTAACAGGTAAGCGTAGACACCGCTTTTCTCATTATAGCAGACTCAGGGGTGAAAGTACGTTTGGTTTTCTTGTTCGTTAAGTCACCTGTTTTGTGTTGAGGTGAGAATATCACCTTTAATCAGGTGGCCAAATTTACTGTGCCACTACGCTTTAATATCTCATATATAAATCATGAAAAAATATATCCTGACAATCTATATCATATGAAAGACAGGGTTTTATTGAACGTGTTCTCTATAATGGCTTGTAATATCCAAAAAAGCAGCACTCGTTATGTAGGGATAGTTTTCAATTCATTAAGAGTTACAGTAGCCATACTTAATAGCAGCACGCTTCCCACTTAATATTTAAGCTACGCTTTATGTTATTTAAATATAAATAAGTTAACTCTTAATTGAACCATTTCAAATTTATACTAAATAAGTTTAAAACTATCTATCAGAAACAATTTGTAGGGACATAGTTTGTTTTTTCAATCAATAATTCTCTCTGACATGTAAAATAGAAACATTTATTCATAATATGAATATTGTTGTGATAACAAATTCGCGTGAAAGTAAATCGACTGAAGGTGATGCCGATGAATATTCCTTCAGAAAGAACTCAACAGGGTAATCCAAAATCGGCAACGGATTACTGTCATCAGCTTAAAAACGGAAATCGCCCCGGCGATTAATGACTTTAACACTGATAGTGATTATCAGTGAAAGGCAACAACAAGGAATGAATTATGTCTACACCCGCGAATTTTAACGGTCAACGCCCTGCCATTGATGCTAACGACGCAGTAATGCTGCTGATTGACCACCAAAGTGGCCTGTTTCAGACCGTCGGCGACATGCCGATGCCGGAATTACGCGCGCGCGCCGCGGCGCTGGCTAAGATCGCTACCTTATGCAATATGCCGGTCATTACTACCGCATCCGTACCACAGGGACCGAATGGTCCGCTGATTCCGGAAATCCATGCGAATGCGCCACACGCGCAATATGTCGCGCGTAAAGGGGAAATTAATGCCTGGGATAATGCCGATTTTGTACAAGCGGTAAAAGCGACAGGCCGTAAAACGCTGATCATCGCCGGTACTATTACCAGTGTCTGCATGGCTTTTCCAGCCATCAGCGCCGTCGCGGAAGGTTACAAGGTATTTGCGGTAATTGATGCCTCCGGTACGTACAGTAAAATGGCGCAGGAAATTACGATGGCCCGCGTGGTGCAGGCGGGCGTAGTACCAATGGATACCGCGGCGGTAGCCTCTGAGCTGCAACGTACCTGGAATAGGGAAGATGCCGCAGAATGGGCGGATGTATATACCAAAATATTCCCGGCCTATCAGCTACTGATTGAAAGTTATACCAAAGCGCAGGAAGTAGTAAAAAATAATGAACTGCTGGATTCTCAGCGCGCATAAATAACGCCCTGAAGCGGCTAAATAGCCCCATTTAATGGGGCTATTTTACTTGCCATTTTGGTCCTGGGCAGTGCTCAAAATCCTCACGTACTACGTGTACGCTCCGGTTTTTGCGCGCTGTCCGTGTCCAAACTGGCTGCGCCAATAACGCCTGGTGGGATAGGCTCTTAATCAAATACGCCATTAATAATCGCCGTGACCACCGCGGTACTGAGCGCGATCAGCACCAGATTATCCCCAACGATTTTCCACTCATAGCCCGGATAATAAGGTAATTGTCCCAGCATAGACGCCGGCACCGTTTTTTTAGCGATTCCCGGCGGCAGCGGTTTTCCTCTCGCCAGATTTTTCGCAATCCCCGGAGGTAAAGACTGATAACCCGTCAGCCCTAAATTCACTGCCAGTTGCCTGGCGACAGCATAGCTAATGTCCGACTCGACGTGATCCGGTTTACCGCCATTTTTACGGTGTTCCGTTTTTTGCCCGGCATTTCCTTTATGGCCGTTACCGTTATTACCCTGATTAGCCGCGTTATTACCATGTCCGCCGCCATTGCCATTTCCCGGATTCGCCAGCACAGGCGTAGCGCTCAGGGAAAACGTAATCAACGTCGCCAGGACGGCGGTTAAACCACGACGATTATTCATGATATTGCCCTTCTGATGTGGGATACCATGAAAATAGCGCCCCGCCATAAAAAGAACAACTACATCGATTCTTATTTTAAGCGGGGCTCGCCAACAGCAGCTTATCGTATCCAGATAGTCAGTAAAATCAGGATGATTGCTATCAGGACAACCTGATAAAAAATTTTGTCCAACCCTCTTTTTTGCATGGCGTCACCTCGTTATAAAACGATTTGCCAGAGGGCTAAACACAACACCAACAGGCTAATCAGTAAAAATATCAGCGCGATGATTTTATCGGGTGAGCGATTCATCTGGGCGATCCTCAAACATCATTAAAACCACTGGCCAAAGCGTTTGATATAAAAGCGCTTCATGCCTTGCGCCACCAGACAGTAGCTCAATAATGTCGCCACCAACCACGGGAAGTAGCTCAGCGGCAGCGGCTCCAGTCCAACCATCGCACCCAAAGGTGAGAATGGAATATAAATGCCTATCGCCATAATCAAGCCGGTCGTCAATAATACCGGCAACGTCGCCCGACTTTGGATAAACGGTATTTTCTGCGTCCTTAGCATATGCACGACCAGTGTCTGCGAGAGCAGACCCTCAATAAACCAGCCGGACTGAAAGAGCGCCTGCGCCTCTACGTTATTAGCCGCAAAGACGTACCACATCAACGCAAAGGTTGTGATATCGAAAATAGAAGACGTTGGGCCAATCCATAGCATAAAACGACCAATATTTTTCGCGTCCCATTTCCGCGGCTTACGCAGGAACTCTTTATCCATTTTGTCCCACGGCAACGACAACTGCGAAATATCGTACATCAAATTCTGGATCAACAGATGAATCGCCAGCATCGGCAGAAACGGAATAAACGCGCTGGCTACCAGTACCGAAAAAACATTGCCGAAATTAGAGCTGGCGGTCATATTCAGGTATTTAATGATATTGCCAAAGGTTTCCCGCCCTTTGATGACGCCTTCCTCAAGCACCATGAGATCTTTTTCCAGCAGAATAATATCTGATGACTCTTTAGCAATATCGGCGGCGCTATCGACGGAAATCCCCACATCCGCATCACGAAGCGCGGGCGCGTCGTTGATCCCATCCCCAAGAAAACCAACGGTATGACCATTTTTCTGTAGCGCTTGCAAAATACGCGTTTTTTGTAACGGCGTCAGCCGGGCGAATACTGCGCGTTTCTCCACTTCAGACGCCAGTTCGGCATCTGACATAGCCTCAACCTGGGTTCCGGTCAGGATATCGTGCGTATCAATACCCACTTCCAGACAGATACGCGCCGTCACGACCGGATTATCGCCGGTGAGGACTTTGACCGCCACGCCGTTATCCCGCAACGCGGCAATCGCTTTTCCGGCGCTCTCTTTCGGCGGATCGAGAAAAGTGAGCATCCCTTCGATGGTAAGTTCGGTCTCATCCTCCACACTTAATGTCGGATTGTTCCCGGAACCATCCAGCTTACGTGTCGCTATCAGCAATACACGGAATCCCTGCGCATTGTAATCTTCGGTTTTCGCCAGCAGCAGCTCGCGGCGTGTTTCCGTCAGCGCCACCACACGATCGCCTTCGCGAAGATGGGTGGCTACCATCATCATCTCTTCAACAGCGCCTTTGCAGATCAGGCATCTGTCTCCATGCTGCGTATCCTCCACCAGGACCGATACCCGGCGACGTACAAAGTCGAATGGCAGTTCATCGCGTTTAACGAAGCGCGCTTTTGTCGATGGCGCGATGCGACCCTCGCCAAAACGCAGTATGGCGCGATCCATCACATTCCGGGCGCCGCTCTGGCTGCTACTATTCAGCCAGGCCAGCATCAATACCCGGCTGCTTTTTACACCGCTCACATCCAGATGATGCTCCAGAAAAATATTGTCCTGGGTTAAGGTGCCGGTTTTATCTGTACACAACACATCCATCGCGCCGAAGTTTTGAATAGCGTTCAGGCGCTTGACGATCACTTTGCGCCGCGACATCGCAATCGCGCCTTTTGCCAGGTTGGAACTGACAATCATGGGCAACATTTCCGGCGTCAACCCCACCGCAACCGCCAGCGCGAACAGCGAAGCCTCTACCCAGTCTCCCTTACTGAACCCATTGATCAGCAGGACAACCGGCACCATGATCAGCATAAAGCGTATCAACAGCCAGCTCACGCTGTTGACTCCACGATCGAAAGCCGTCTGGGTACGCGTACCCACAATGGATTTCGCCAGCGAGCCGAACCAGGTACGGCTTCCCGTCGCAACCACGACCGCTTGCGCTCTGCCGCTGGTTACATTGGTTCCCATCAGACAGATATTGCCCAAATCTAACAGGCTTTTATCTTTGTCAGGCAATTGCTCGCTGTCTTTACCTGCCACATCAGCCATAACATCGTATTTTTCTACGGGTAATGATTCACCACTAAGAATTGACTGGCTGATAAAGAGATCGCGCGACGCCAGCAGCCGGACGTCGGCGGGCACCAGATCGCCTGCGGCCAGAAAAACCACATCGCCCGGCACCAGTTCTTCAATGGGAATCTCTTCCTGCACCGCGCCTATATTGCCCGGCCCACGACGCAACACCGTGGCGGTGGTGCGAACCATCTTTTTCAGCGCCTGTGCTGCTCTGTTAGTGCGAAACTCCTGCCAGAAACGCAATAACCCGCTCAAACTGACCATCGTCAGAATAATCAGCACGCCGGTGAGATCGGTCTCTTCGCCACGGCGTAACGGGAGCCAGTAATCCGTGATAAAACTGACCCCTGCCAGTGCGATCAGAACGTAAATAAACGGGTTATTGAATGCCTGCAGAAGCTGAACCAGCACCGGAGGAACTTGCTCATGCGCCACTTCATTGCGCCCATACACTTTCAACCGTTCGCTGGCCTCTTCTATCGTGAGGCCCTGACGATGGCTGTTCAGCCGCGCCAGTGTCTCCTCCGGGCTATGAAAAGCTTCCGCTTCGATCGGAAATACTTTTTTATGCTGCTTATCATTTTCTGACGCCGGGCGATTGAGTTTCCGGTTTTCAATGTTCATGTCAGTCATGATGAATCCCCAAAATTAAGGTGTAGTGTTTCCTGCATATCACGCCCAGGGAATAGCAAACTCACGATTTGAAGGTGAATGCCCCGGGAGAATTATCTATGCATAAAAAAGGTTATTGCTTACTCACTATTTTGAGTGGGTTTTATTTTATCGACTCGGGAATATCCATCATTCCCTCCTTATACGCCTGGCGTAATGTTGCAATTGAATAAAAACTATTATTGACTATCAATGCTCCAGTGAATTGCGGTGATATTATCGTTATCACCTATTCTGGATATAATCAGTTCTCGCGTTTTACGATAATCAGCATGACCCACGAGCTCGGCACGGATTTCTTTATAGCCCTGTTCCTGAGCGGGGACCGAACCTAACCCTTGTAAACAGATCGCGGCCTCTTTTACGATATTCAGTAACCACTGACGAACCTCGCTCTCATCTTCTTTATTACAGGTTACTTTCAGGATATAACGTTTTTCTCCCTCGGCGGATACCGGGAGTTGATTTATACGCTGCGCCGCTTCACGCAGTAAAATATTGGCACAAAGAATAATGATCGTCGCCGCCAGCGCATTTTTGAACTGCCCTAAGCCGCATAACACGCCGATGCCCGCCGAACACCATAGCGTTGCCGCAGTGTTCAGCCCGCGCACATTCATCCCTTCGCGCATGATGACGCCCGCCCCCAGAAAGCCAATACCAGAGACAATCTGCGCCGCAATTCTCCCGGGGCTGTCTGGCGATGTCGTCATGGAGCTCAGAATAAAAACGGCGGCGCCTGTCGCCACCAGCGCATTAGTGCGTAATCCCGCCATACGTTGACGCCATTGTCTTTCCGCGCCAATCAGCGCGCCCAACAGCATAGCGGCCAGTAAATTCAAAATATAAGGAAACATTAACATACGTTCCTCCATTTTTTCTGGAAGAATAAGTACGTGCTATATTTAGCACACGACAAATCTCTGCCCTGAGGCAATTAGCGTCGTGTTAACGGCGGAGGAAATAAAGCGTGTTTAAACATGAACATGACGATTACCTCGCGACAATGCGCGTGTTGTAACATTATTGGGATGACAATCGTCACAAGGGGAGATTGCTGCCCACCGGTTCGGCAAGCAGCGCAGGAATAGCGTGCGTTAACTTGCCAGATGATTTACGTAAAAGTGACTGTCCAACATATTACTCCTGCATGAATTTGCGCTTATTATAGTCAGTCAATATGTTCTGTAAAGTGCAAAGGCGGGGATAGTGACGATTTGTTTAAGTTTGTTTGATATTTTCTATGACAAAAAAATGACAATATTATGTCAATAACAGGCTCGTCTGAAATCATTAAACAATAAATTCCTGCTTAATGCCGGCGATAGCTCTGTTATGATGCCTGCACGTAAAAAAATAAAACAACATGACGAGGAAAAAATGGGTTCCACCAGAAAAGGGATGCTAAACGTCCTGATTGCCGCCGTATTGTGGGGGAGTTCAGGCGTTTGCGCGCAGTACATCATGGAGCAAAGCCGTATGTCGTCACAGTTCCTGACGATGATACGTTTGTTATTCGCCGGGCTGATACTGGTGACCTTCTCCTTTATGCACGGCGATAAGATATTTTCGATTCTTAAAAACCGCAAAGATGCACTGAGTCTGCTGATTTTCTCCGTGGTGGGCGCGCTCACCGTTCAGCTAACCTTCCTGCTTACGATTGAAAAATCCAATGCCGCCACCGCGACAGTGCTGCAATTTTTATCGCCGACCATTATTGTGGCGTGGTTTGCATTAGCGCGAAGAACACGACCAGGCATTCTGGTCTTAACGGCCATTCTTACATCGCTTATCGGCACCTTTTTACTGGTGACTCACGGCAATCCAACATCGCTGTCGATCTCTTCAGGCGCGCTGTTCTGGGGTATCGCCTCCGCATTTGCCGCCGCCTTTTATACGACCTGGCCTTCCAGGCTAATCGCCCAATACGGCACACTGCCAGTGGTCGGCTGGAGTATGTCCTTTGGCGGCCTTATTCTGCTGCCCTTCTACGCTAAAGAAGGAACGCACTTTGCGGTGAGCGGCAGTCTGATTCTGGCCTTTTTCTACCTTGTGGTGATCGGTACGTCGCTGACGTTCAGCCTGTATTTGAAAGGCGCGCAACTGATTGGTGGCCCCAAGGCCAGCATTTTAAGCTGCGCGGAACCGTTAAGCAGCGCCCTGCTGTCGCTGCTGCTGTTGGGGATTAGTTTTACCTTGCCGGACTGGCTGGGCACGCTGCTCATTCTCTCGTCAGTGATTCTGATCTCCCTCGATTCCCGTCGACGCGCGCGGGCCGCTTAACGCCGTTGATAATCACGATGACCGGGCGGAAGAGGGAAAAGTTTAATGGCGCTTTGCCTTAATCTCTTCGTCAGAAAGCCCGGTAATCATCAGCACCATCTCTCGCTCGATCCCCTGTTCCAGCATCGTATGCGCAATACGCAAGGCCTCCTCCTGCTTACCTTGATGTATACCTTGTTGTACGCCTTCACGCTTACCTTTTCTGCGCCCCGATTCACGTATTCTGTCTACGATCGTCATTAATCTCTCCTTGTGTTGGGGAACACGACGCGCCACCTCGCGGATAAACTTGCCAAAACGAGGCGTGCTGCCATGCTGTATTAGCAAATAATTAAACAGCGCTTTTAGCTGACTGTCATTAGCGTTTCCCGTAATCAGAAGTACCGCTAAGCGCTCGACCAATCCCATCAGGTCGCGCTGACGTATATGCTTTTGTACCAGCTCCAGCATCGCGATACGTCGATGCTGCATAATCTCGTTATCCGGCACCACCGTAATGTCTACCAGTGGAAATGCCGTCGCATAAAGCTGACGCGCCAGTGCAGGATCGTCAAACTCATCCAGCCAGCAAAGCGAAAAGGGATACGGGCTTTTCGCGCCATGGTAAAACAGCATGGGAATCACCAGCGGTAACGTTTTATGGCCAGCATCCAGATGGCGCTGCATCGCGGCAGTCGCGTAACGCATTAACCGGAACGCCATATGCGCGTCCGGCGTACTCTGATGCTCTATAACGACATAGATATAACCGTCGCCTTCACACGTTTTTAGCGACCAAAGGACATCGGAATAAAACGCGCGTAAATTTTTCTCGATAAAACTGTCTGGCGCCAGTTTCAACGTCGTCAGATCGCAACGTATTCTTAGCGAATGGGGAAGATGAATATTGAGAAAATCCCGCGCGGTATCCGGATGGCGTAAAAACGTTTTGAATACCGCATCATGAGGCGTGGACGTGGGGCTTTTTTTCATGGCGATCCGTCACCTGAGGAATAAGATGACGCCACTGTACTCGCCAAAAATACAGACAGCATTCAGGAAAATTTACCCCTGCGAGGAGGCTCGAAAGGGAATCACTGACGGCTGCAATAGGTACATTTTTGCCCAGCCTGCTACGCATTATCGCCCGATAGCGTAACGCTAACCGGGCCTACAAATACACGTCATCTGTAGGCCAGGTAAACGCAGCGCTCTTCGGCGATAAATCTCACACCAGCGCTTTGACTATCTCCATCAACCGAATGATGTCTTCGGGGCGCGTATTGCCGGTTTGCGGATCGATAATCGAGCTGTAAACATGCGGCATGACGCGCGGCACGCCTGCTTCCAGGCAGGTTTGCAGGATAATACCGAAATTATCCAGTGAGATACCGCCGGTCGGCTCGATGAGCGTCATGCCGTGGCGGGCGGCGGTTGTCGCCAGCGCATAGAGTTCCGGTAACGACTTCTCGCCGCCCATCGGGAAAAACTTCGCCGCATGTGCGCCCATATCCTGCATCATGCGTACCGCCGCTTCACAGGAAACGCGGGCTGGCGTTCCCTGGCTGCTGCTGACGCCGGTAGAAATCACCACCTCGCCAGGCGTTCCCGTCGGGCTGACCAGGGCGTTAATATGTGTTTGCTCGCCGCCTGTCGCCGCCAGTGCGCCCGCTGCGAAGCCGCAGCCGGTAAAAGTCTGGTTAACATGCGCCGGGTGGACGGCGGCGGCAATCATCGCCGCTTTATAGAACTGCGCCGGATCGCCCGCGCCCAGGCCGACAGAAATTGACGGCACCTGCGCCATCCAGCGCTTAACCTCCTGCACACCCTCTTCCACGGTGGCAAACTGGGCGGAA
The DNA here is from genome assembly GCF_020268625.1 of Salmonella sp. JXY0409-18. Classification (NCBI taxonomy): domain Bacteria; kingdom Pseudomonadati; phylum Pseudomonadota; class Gammaproteobacteria; order Enterobacterales; family Enterobacteriaceae; genus Salmonella; species Salmonella sp. JXY0409-18. Next base: position 76,589 of record NZ_CP084216.1, on the reverse strand, counting down.
AGCACGCCGATTACCGCATGGCCTTCGGCTGCGTCATAGATCTCCCTGGCGTTGGCGATATCTTTCGCCAGTACGTTAATCGCCACCCGCTGACGATAAAAATTAATCTGCTGCATGTTCTGCAATCTCCCTGAGTCGCGCCACAATCAATGCCATTTCCCCTTCGGCTACCGTGCGTGGATCGAGGCTAAAAACCCCCTGATGAAGCTGATATTTGCGGGCGTAAATCGCTATCTCACCGCCGCGCAACTGCGCTTCGACGTCCTGCGCATTCAGTCCCAATTCAGATGCGTTCACCCGCACACGAATACGCCAGATTGCACGCCCGGCCTCATCCTGTTCGATATCGGCATAAAGCCCGCGAATGGCGGAAATCGCTTCCGCGACCGGCTGTAACTGTGCTGCGGTCACGGTCGTCTGGCCCTGGTGGTAATTCTCCAGCGCATACACCAGCCCAACCATGTTTTCCTTGCCGATTTTCATTGCCCTGGCAATCCCCTGGTGCTGCGCTTTGCAGGCGGCAATCCACGTTTTCTTACCAGTGATAAAGCCGGAGGTTGGCGCATTAAAGGCTTTCGCCCCACTGTAGATAACCATATCCGCGCCGCTCGCCACCCAGCCGCGCAAATCCTCTTCCGCCGCGGCATCGACAATCAACGGCAGGTGGTTGGCCTGCGCCACCTGTACAAAATCGTCAATGCTCAACATGCCTTTCTGTACGCAATGGTGTGATTTCACATACAGTAGCGCGGCGGTCTTTTCGTTAATGGCGCTTTCCAGTTGCCAGCGGGCCGCCAGATTGCTCGACCCCACTTCCACTATGCGCCCGCCGCCAAGACGAATGGCGCTGGTGACTGGCGCGCCGTAGTCCACATTATGCCCGCGCAGCATCACCACCTCATTGGCCATACCGCTACTGTCCGGCATCAGGGCGACGCGCGCCCGATCGCCGTGGGTGATAGCGGCAGCGACGGCAATGGCAATACCCGCCGAGGCGCACGAGGTGATATAGCTATCTTCAGCACCCGTATAGCGCGATATCAGTTCGCCGGTTTTTTCCACCAGCGCGTCAATCTCGACGAAAGCGGAAGCCGCGCGCGCGGTGGCCTGCATGACCTCCGGCGCGACGCTTGAGACGCCCAGAATGGTCATTTTGCCGCAGGCGTTAATGACCTTTTTCAACCCCAGTTGTTGATAGATATTCGGCGTCATGATTTACAGCACTCCCAACAACGAACAGACTATGCTCAGTGCGACAATCGACAGTAAAATGGTGGTGTAGCGCGGCCCTTTTTTTACCAGATAGAAGTAGATGGCGAATACCGCCGCCAGTGGCAGTAAGCCCGGCGCGATAGAGTCGAGGATCTGCTGAACCACCACTTCAGATCCTTTCAAGGCGCTAATTTTTAACGGCGTGGTGATTTTGACGTAGCTGGCGGAAAGCGCGCCCATCATGATCAAACCCAGCACGTTGGCCCCGTAGATCAGTTCTTTGATTCGCCCCCCTTGCAGCAGGCCGATAATCGAATCACGCCCCAGCGTATACCCCTTGTGGACCATGCCGTAGCTGATCGCCAGGGTGATCGCCGGGTAGAGAATCAGCGGGATAATACCGCCCATCGCGCTGCCATTTGCCGCGAACGGAATAAAGATCGCTATCAGCAGCGGCATCACCGCCGCCCAGATAATCGAGTCGCCCATCCCGGCAAGCGGCCCCATCAGGCCAGTTTTAATGCCGGTGATAGACGAGTCGTTAATCGGCTCGCCGCGCGTTTTTTGTTCTTCCATGGCAATAGAGATGCCCTGAATCACCGCGCCGAAAGTCTGCTCGGAATTAAAGAAGTTAAGGTGGCGTTTTAGCGCTTCTACCTGCTCCTCTTTTTGCGGGTAGAGTTTTTTGATGATCGGCGTCATCGAGGCGCAGAAAATCAGGCTTTGTAAGCGCTCATAGGAGCTGGAAACCTCGGCGCCCAGCCAGTAGATAAACCAGGCTTTGGTGATGTCTGCTTTGGTCAGCGCCCCGCTTTCCCGCGCGCGCTCAACCAGTTCATGTTGCATTACGTCACTGCTCATCATGCTGCTCCTTCATTTTTCGCCAGGCCTTTAATCAGGAAGGCGACACAGGTGCCGAAGATGGCCATCGCCATGATGTCGACCTTGAGGTACAACACCGCGAAGAACCCGCCGATAAACCACGGCAACAGGCTCTTTTTACCGATCACCATAATGGTGATGGCAAAGCCCAGCGCCGGCAGAATGCCGCCCATGATTTCAAAGGAGTGGGTTAACCAGTGCGGCATCAGTTTAAGGAAACTTTCCACCACATCCTGGCCAAAGTAGTTAGCGGCAAAGACCACCGGGAAGCGCAGCACCAGCCCCAGCAATGCCGGGTAAAGAAAGGCGCAACGCATGATGCCCGCCATGTTTGCCGTTTCCGCGTGTTTATCCGCCATATGCACCCAGGCGGCGTTCAGCGTGCGCCTCAGCTGATCGAGAAACACGCCAATCACGCCAAACGGGATTGCCAGCGCGATCGCCAGGTTTGGGTCCATACCGGCCTTCACCGCGATAGGAATGGAGATACAGGCCGCCAGCGCCGGGTCCGACGGCACGTTGCCGCCCGGCGTTGAGGTCACGCCCAAATAAACGAGCTGCATCCCTGCGCCGATAATCATCGCGGTCTGCATGTTGCCAAGCAAAAGCCCGACAAATACCGCGATCACCACCGGTTGTAACAACATCGCGGAGAAGGTGTAGCCGAGGCGTAAACGGGCAAACCAGTAATACAACCCCATCAGGCTTGCAAAAAGTAAGGTATCCATAATGTTATCCTATACACTTCATCCTTCAGGCTGCCTCATTGTTGGCTGCCTTCGCTCACCCCAGTCACTTACTTTAGTAAGCTCCAGGGGATTCACTCAGTTGCCGCCTCGATGCATCCAGAATGATTTTGTGTCTATTAAAGGGTTAGAATTTTTTCAGGATATCGTCGAGCGGCTGCGGCTTATCTTCCGGGATGGTCTGGAAAAATACCTGAACGCCACGGTTTTTCAGGTCGTTAAGAATGCCGACGTCTTTTTCATCCAGCGTAATATTCTGAAAAACCGCCTTGCGGTTTGGCCCGCCGCCGAGACCGCCAACCTGAATGCGGGTAACGTCAAAGCCCAGTTGTATGGCGTTCTGCACCGCCGCCAGTGAGGGAAAAAGCACCAGCACGTTACCGTCGCCAAGCTGATTTTCTTTCCATGCGGCGGCAAAACTCTGGTTGCCGAAGCAATCCACTTTGATATTTGGCGGCGCGGCCATCAGGTAGATATTTTTCATAAACGGATCGGCATCCAGTTCATCACTCACAACGGCTATCCGGTTCGCCTGAGATTGTCCGACCCACTTCGTGACAACCTGCCCATGAATGAGACGGCTGTCGATGCGGCATAAAACGATATTGGCCATGATGTTTTCCTTAGAGTGATTGTTGTAGCTGACGTACATGGGCGACCACATCCAGGCAGCTACTGCGCCCGGCCTCAACTAACTCATCCACGCAGGCGGTTAGCATCCCTTGTTCGCGCCTGTCCAGCGCCTCCAGCAGTAGCGACGCATTCAGTCCGGCAATCACCGCCACCGGATAATCGGCGCTTAGTCGCGCCGCGACGTTGGACGTCGTGCCGCCGACAAAATCTGTCAGGATCAGCGAGCCCTCCGGCAGCGTTTTCACCACGGCCTCGACGCGTTGATAAAACTCGCCCAGCGTATCGACAGGCATTAGCGCGATTTCCGTCACGCCTTTAATTTCGCCCGTGACCATACGCAGGCTGTTGCAAAGCGGTTGTCCCCAGCCGCCATGCGTCAGCAGCAGGATGTGGGGCAACGGTTGTGTGGTAGTCAAAATGGCCTCCTGGCGCAATTACATGAGGACACCGGCATATATTGCCCGGTGGCACTGCGCTTACCGGGCCTACAGGACACTCCCGGTAGGCCGAATAAGGCGTTTACGCCGCTATCCGGCATAACGCATCATCAGAAGAGCAAAGGTTGTGCCAGAATTTGTGTCACGCGAGGAAGAAGAAAGGTCTGGCGAGGCGCGAAGCCCCGCCAGTAAAAGGATTAGCTATAGAGCAGTTCGTAGATATAAAAATATTCCGCATCCGATAAACGGATGGCGTAGGCGTCTTCGATCGGCAGAAAAGCGGATTTGATGACACTAAACGCGCGCGCGTCCAGATTCGGCTGACTTTCCAGCGCCATCTGTAACGGTTTTCGGTTAATCACAATACGCTCTACCATACAGCAGCAGTGGATCAGGAAGCGCAGTGTCACCTGGCGGCTTGGTTTCAGGGAAAGCGAAGACGTCAGATGGTTAAAAACGCCCTCCATCTCTTTCAGAATACGCTGCGGGTTAAGCACGGAAATATGGTTGATGATGCTCTCCATCGTTAGCGCGCTGATAAAGCGCATCGCGCTGCGCTCCATCTCCAGACGGCGTTCAGCGTTGGACAGATCGGGCGTTAACAGGCTCAACACCAGTTCCGGCCCTTGTTCGGAGAAAAGCTCTTCCAGCGAAATAAACGGAATATCCGGCAGCCCCGGCTGGAAAGTGCCGACAATCCCCGCCAGCCGCTCGCTGGCATTCAATGCCTGCTGAACGCGCTCCAGACTACGTACCTCGTTATAATCAAGGATCACCATCCTGGTGTCCTGCGACATCAGTTCGCCAAAGCTCTCCTCCAGCACCTTTTTGATTTTTTCCGCCGTTCCCATGCCGGTAATACAGGAGATGACCAGCACTTTGCCGCCGTTCTCCTGCTGCGGCGTACAAAGCTGGCAGGGGATATTTTTACTCTGCAGGAGCGCCGTCAGCTGTAGTAAATCGCTGGTTTCATAGCTTAAATCCAGCCCGACTTCCAGCAGACTGGTCAGCGTGATGTTCGGCATGAGCAAAACATCTATCTGGAATAACTTACTGATCGTACTGCCGAAATGGATCAATGAACCGATGTCCACCAACAGGATAAGCCGCCGATATTGGCGGGTTTGAATCATTTGGGTCAGCGTTTCCAGCGTGTCATGCACCGACTGTTCAAACGGCATGTCGATGGCGCTGAACAGCTCGCGCTCCAGCACGCGGTTGACATATTGCGCCTGACTGGTGGCGGTGGTCGCGCCGTGAGCGATCAAAATGACCCCGCAGTCGGGGCTGGCATCGATGCGCTGACGATAATGGCGGCACTCTTTCAGGAACAGGCATAGCCAGACCACTTCCGTCGCCGGACACTGAATATGCAGCAGTTCGTTGATTTTCCGACACAGCAGCGCGGCGTTGTCATATTCGTCTTTGCAGCGATCCAGGATCAAACTGGAAGAGTAAAGCTGCGGGATCAGGCCACGCTGCACGTAGCCTATCAGCGCCAGGAAGTGTTTACGCAGTGGGTTAACCAGATTTTCCGGCAGCGAAAAGCCCAACACCTGCTCTACGCAGCCAATCAGCAGCGTCACGCGCTCTTCAATCTGGTCGCCATAGCGCGGCGGATGCGCCACGCTGTCGCGGCTGTAGAGACCGTATTCAAAAATCGAGCTGAGTTTATTTTTCAGGATCGCCAGCGTCTCCGCCGGGGGGACGTTACTGTTGCGCAAATTAACATATTCGCGCGTCAGGAAGCTGTAAAAGAGGTCGCTCTCTTCAATTTCCGCCCCGGTCGCCAGCGACGTCTTCAATGCGGGCAGCGTGCGCGCGTCTATATTTAGCCGCGCTTTACCGTCAAACAGAGTATCCACCAATAGACGCTGTTCCGGCGTCGGGTTAACCGACATCTCCGCCAGCCGTTTATCCAGCTGTAGCGTGTCGTTATGCTCGGTCATTCCCGATGCCCACGCCTGAGCGCAAAGAAACTGAATATCGCTTTTTAGCTGACCGATATTGCCTTCCAGGGGTTTATTCAGCAACCAGAGCAACAACGGTTTATCAATGCTGACCGTGCGTTCTATTTTGCGGCTTTCCCGCTGTAAGAACCCCACGATCAGTTCGATCTGTTCTTCAACGGAGCGCTGGCGAATGCCCGGCAAATCAATGCATACCTGAATACGCCGCTGGAAAGTACGTAACAGCGCCGACCCGACCGGCTCGGTAGTGGCGCAAATCAGGCGTACCGAAATTGATCGCGGCTGGCTGCTCACGCCGAGCGGACGGTACTCGCCTTTATCCAGAATAGAGAACAGCTTTTCCTGCCCTTCATAAGACAGACGGTGCACCTCGTCCAGCAGCAGATAACCACCGTCCGCCTGCTCCACGAGGCCTGTTTTATGTTCATTCGCGCCGGTAAATGCCCCCTGCCGATGACCAAACAGATGAGAGGAGAGCAGTTCCGGGTTATGGGCGTATTCCGCGCAGTTAAAGTAGACCAGCGGCGGGATAACGCCGCTCGCCTGTTCACAGGCGAAACGGTGCATCAGTTCCGCAAAAAAGGTTTTACCGACGCCGGACGGCCCGGTAAGCAGAACGTGTAAACCGTGCGGATAGAGTACCGCCGCACGGCCTTTTTCTACCGCATCACGCAGGCTACGATCGTAACCAATCAGGCTGGTAAACGGATCGTCGGGCGCGTAATGCTCTTCATGCGGTAGCACATCCGCCACCGTTCGCACCTCGCGTTCAGACTCTTCCAGCTGTCGTCCCAGCAACGTTTCCAGCGCCTGGCGATGCAGAAAATAGACCGGGCGGCCACGGCTTTTGATTGCCAGGCCGTCATTCCATAACTGATTGAGATCTTTGCTGACGGAGTTACGCGCCAGCCCAAGATTGAAACCTATCGCCTCCGCCGTAAACGCCGTCTCCTGCGCCAAATCGGCAAGACATAGCCCGCGCGTCAGCCGTTCCAGCTCTCCCAGTACGATCTCAATACGTCTCATTACACTACCGCTTACGAAATAAAAGAGTAGTCAGAACATACACTATTCTGCCACGCAAGAAAGTGAAGGCGCAGCGAGAAACCGCCTTCCCACTTTTGCCTGACTTCAACGCCAACGGATAACACGCCCCGATGAGTGAACGTCGCACGGTCTACACTTACTCTTGAAAAAGTGCAAACCGATAAGGATACCGTTTATGAAACGAAAAACGCTTCTGCTTATTGCCGCGCTTGTCGCGCTACCGGGCGTCACGTATGCCGACTCTCCGTTTAGCTCACTCCAGTCGGCGCATGAAAAAACCACGATTTTAAAGGATTTGCGCAAAATGTGTACGCCCAAAGGCGCGCTAACCGATGAAGCCTGGGAGAAAAAAATCATGGCGAGCGAGGGGAACCAGCAGCATATTCGGGAGGCGATGATCGCGATAGAGCGCAACAATCAGCATAACTACTGGCAGGCTCTCGGCAAGGTGGAATGCCCGGAGATGTAGCACACCTTTTCCGTTTTTTGGTCGCGAAAATGCGGACTGTAACCGGTTTCTGTTCGCCAAAATCGCGTATTCTGGAGCGAATTTACGCGATCAAGGAGTACGACAATGCGATACCGTTTTCCCGATAACTTCTGGTGGGGCAGCGCCTGCTCAGCGTTGCAAACCGAAGGGGATAGTCTGAATGGCGGTAAAAGCCAGACCACGTGGGATGTGTGGTTCGAGCGCCAGCCGGGTCGTTTTCATCAGGGCATCGGTCCAGCAGAAACCTCAACGTTCTATCGCCACTGGAAGCAAGACATCGCGCTACTGAAACAGTTAAAACATAACAGTTTTCGCACCTCGCTAAGCTGGGCGCGGCTCATTCCAGACGGCGTAGGCGAGGTGAATCCACAAGCGGTGAGCTTCTACAATCACGTCATCGACGAGCTACTGGCGCAGGGCATCACGCCGTTTATTACGCTGTTCCATTTTGATATGCCGATGGTCATGCAGGAGAAAGGCGGCTGGGAAAATCGCGACGTCGTAGAGGCGTTTGGTCGGTACGCGCAAACGTGTTTTACCTTGTTTGGCGACCGCGTGAAGCACTGGTTTACCTTTAACGAGCCGATTGTGCCGGTGGAAGGCGGCTATTTGTACGACTTCCACTATCCCAATGTGGTGGATTTTAAACGTGCAGCCACCGTGGCGTACCATACCGTGCTGGCGCACTCGACCGCCGTGCGCGCCTGGCGCGCCGGGCGCTACGACGGTGAAATCGGCGTAGTGCTGAATCTGACGCCGTCCTACCCACGCTCGCAGCATCCCGCCGATGTACAAGCCGCGCATCATGCGGATCTGTTATTCAACCGCAGTTTTCTTGACCCGGTATTAAAGGGAGAATACCCGGCGGACTTGGTGGCGCTGCTGAAAACCTATGACCAGTTGCCTGCCTGTCAGCCAGGCGATCGTCAGCTTATTACCGACGGCAAAATCGATTTACTGGGGATTAACTATTATCAGCCGCGCCGCGTGAAATGCCGTGATACGGCGGTGAATCCGCAAGCGCCGTTTATGCCGGAGTGGTTATTTGACTATTACGACATGCCGGGGCGCAAGATGAACCCTTACCGCGGCTGGGAAATTTACGCGCCAGGAATTTACGACATCATCACCAACCTGCGGGATAATTACGGCAATCCGCGCTGTTTTATCTCCGAAAACGGGATAGGCGTTGAGAACGAGCAGCGTTTTGTGCAAGCGGGACAGATTCACGATGATTACCGGATTGACTTTATTTCTGAGCATCTTAAATGGCTGCATAAAGGCATTAGCGAGGGCTGTCACTGTCTTGGCTACCACATGTGGACCTTTATCGATAACTGGTCATGGCTGAACGGCTATAAAAATCGCTATGGTTTTGTACAACTGGATTTAGCCACCCAAACGCGCACGGTGAAAAAAAGCGGAGAATGGTTTGCCGCCACCGCAGAGCATAACGGTTTTGATTAAGCGTTTATTATTGCCGGATGACGACTAACGTCGTATCCGGCCTACAAATGGCAGCAATATCAACTCATTGGCGTAATACGGACTTTCGCCGCCACGACTAACGCCGTCAACAGCATCAGACCGCCGGAAAGCGCCAGCGGCGAAAGCAGCCCGAAATTGTCGAGCGCATAACCGCCCACCGCCGCGCCACAGGTATTTGCCAGTTGAATCACCGCGACCTGGATGGAACCGGCTTTTTCCGCCTGATCGGCAAGGGAACGAGTGATCCACGTTGACCATCCCACCGGCACCAGCGCAAACGCCAGCCCCCAGATAATCGCTATGACCGCCGCCACGGTTTTGTCGCTTCCCCACACAATGAGCGTCAGCGCGCTCAGCGCCAGTAGCAGCGGCGCACCGGCCAGCGCCAGTTTTACCGAACGTTTCAGGACATAAGATGAGAAAGAAGTACCAACGAAGCTGGCAATACCAAAACTTAGCAACACCAGCGTCAGACCATCAACGTCAAAGCCCGCCAGATTCATATAGACCGGGCGAATATAGGTAAAGAAAGCGAACTGCCCGGCAAAAGACATAAAGATGGCGATCATCCCGGCCATCACGCCAGGGCGTTGCAACAGGCTAAACATATTCTGTTTCTGGTGAGAAGGTTCGCCCGGCAGCGACGGCAGTGATTTCACCACCCAGATGACGCACAGTACGCCCATCACCGCAGCGGCGTTAAAGACATTACGCCAGCCAATAATACCGCCCAAAAAACTGCCCAGCGGCGCGGCGATCACTAACGCGATGGAAACCGCGCCAAAAATCACCGACAGCGCTTTCGGCACGGTACGCGCGGGAACCAGTCGCATGGTCAGCGACGCCGACATCGCCCAGAATCCGCCCAGCGCCAACCCAAGACAGGCGCGGCCCAGCAATAGCAGCGTAAAGCTGTTGGCAAAGGAGACCATCAGACAAGAAGCCGTCAGCAAAACGGCGAACAGAATAACGATATAACGCCTGTCGGTCGCCTGAATAATCTGGGTAATGAACAGGCTGGAAAACATCGCGACAAATGCCGTAACGGTGACCGACTGACCGGCGACGCCCTCGGAGATCCCCAGATCCTGCGCCATCGGCGTCAACAGACTAACGGGCAAAAACTCAACGGTAATCAGGCAGGCGACACAAAACGCTACGGCAAAAACGGCTGACCAGTTAGGCCTGGCAACCCCATCAGCGCGGAATTTTTCTGCGATATTTTCATTCATTGTGGTTACCTGCGTCGTTTTAGTGCGGAAAATTCATGCAGTGTAACATTACAAAATGTGATCTGATTAACGTTTTAGCAACTGACATTGTTGCGCTGCATTTTGCGAGGCTGGTCGAGCGTTGAGAATTAACTTCTCTCGCTGCGTGCAAAACCAAAAGGTAAGACATAGTGTATCACCTGGTGCTATACTTTAGATTACAGGATGTCAACCTGATGCGAATCTTCAAAACCAGGTGGTTTAACAGAGAAGCGAAGTCCCACACGATAAAAGATGACGAGTTAAGCGAGGCCATCAACGCCGTACTGCAAGGAAAAGCAGATAATCTTGGCGGCGGAGTTTATAAAAAACGTCTCAATCAAAATCGCGATCGCGCAATCGTGTTGGCAAAGGGAGGCGAGCATTGGTTTTACACCTTCCTGTATGCCAAACAGGATATGGCCAACATTAGCTATCGCGAACTCGCGGGTTTCCGTGAGTTAGCAAAACACTATGCTTGCCTGACCGAAGATCAGATAACGGCACTCATTAATAACAAAGAACTGGTAGAGGTGCGCCATGTCAGCAAAAACTAAATTCAAAAGCCCTGCCTTTGAAGCGATTCATAGCGCGGCATCTGGATTATTTAGCGTGGATGCCATTCCCCAGGAGACAATGCGCAGTTTTGACACGGCCTGCTTAAGCAGCATCAAAGATCTGCAGCCACTTGAAATAAAAGCGTTACGAGAAGAACTCAACGTTAGCCAGTCGGTTTTCGCTCGCTACCTGAATACCAGCGTATCAACGGTTCAAAAGTGGGAAAGCGGCGCCAAGCGTCCCAGCGGGATGTCACTGAAACTACTTAATGTTGTCCAAAAACACGGGCTAAAGGTGCTGGTATGAGGGTTTTACCGATGGTCTGTTAAGGCTAAGTCGGATGTCTGGGGTTGGGCAAAGTTAAAATGTCCGCTAAGCGCCAACAACAGACGCTGCTCACTTTATCAATCATCGGGAAAGATTAATGAGTACTATAAGTTGTTAATCGACAGTATCATGGTTTTATGAATCAATTGATAGGCGTTATGACATGGATATTAATGAGTTTCCACCGGGAGTAATGGAACACCTTGGCTGGTATGTGTATCGATTAATTGATCCCAGGGACGGAAGTACCTTCTACGTGGGGAAGGGAAAAGGCAATCGTGTATTTGCTCATATGCGCGGTGAGGTTGCAGCAGTGGATGATGATGAGTTACTTAGTAACAAGCTCAAGCAACTTCGAGAGATAAGATTAGCTGGTCTTGAGGTCATTCATGTTATTCACCGACACGGTATAGCTGATGAAAAGACCGCTTACGAGGTTGAAGCCGCCCTTATAGACGCCTACCCCGGTTTAACTAATATCATGAACGGTGCTGGCAGTAATGAATATGGCGCTGCACACATCAAAGAGTTAATCGCCACGTACCAACCTGAAACAATTGTATTCCAACATAAAGCCCTGATGATCTCTGTTAACAGAAGTTCAAAAGATGTGGACCTTTATGATGCCGTACGTTTTAGCTGGCGGGTCAGCGTTGAGCGTGCCCGTAAGGCTGAAGTTATATTGGCTACAGTGAAGGGAATCGTAAGGGGTGTATATGTCGCTGATGAGTGGCTCAAATCTACCCGTGAGAATTTCCCAGAGATATCCTCATGGGATGAAGACGAGGAGTTTGAAGCTACTCAAAATTCCCGCTTTGGATTTCGAGGAAAAGTAGCGCCACCTGCGATAGCACAGCTTTATCTCGGTAAAAAGATTCCAGAGGATCTTAGAAAGAAAGGTGCGATGTCACCTGTGAGATATTCTCCTGGTTTCGATTCCTAAAGAGTCTGTCAGTAATTCTGTATAACTTTAAAGGTGATCGCTCAGGTGGTCACCTAACTTGAGAATAAAACGACTCACCGCCAGTTTTGGATCGGCATACTCCATTTTTTCGAACGTAGCAACAATTTCGCGCGGGGTCATCCCTTTAGTCAGTTCCGCCGCAAGGGCTTTGAGTTTCTTTTCGTCCATAATTTGCCTGTCCCGTTGTTGAAATGAGCACTTCAACAACGGGTAATTAAACAAATTTAATAACAGTCTCAGACGGGATTGTTTTCCGGGTGGAGACGATTCATACGATAATGAGTGCAGGAAGCCTCTACAACTTCCTGCGCTGTTTGACGGGAATTGCACTATACTGACTCACCAAAGCCATCAGCAAATGCAGATTTTAATTCATCCATAAAAGCCAGTTCATCCTGTCCATCACAAATTAAATCAATCATTGTGTTTCCCTTTACGCCAGCCCCCAAAATACTCATCATTCCTTTAATGGGAATTTCTTTGTCATTATTAACTAGCGTTAATGAAGACTGGTATTTTTTGACAATTTTCGCAAGCGTAGCGGCTGGCCGCGCATGAAGCCCCGTACTGTTCATAACGCGTACTTTTTGTCTAATCATATATTTTCCTTAAGAGACTTTGCGGAATGCTGAGTGATTTTTATTCATCATCTTAATTTTAGAATAAACATCATCCTCAACTGCCTGTTTTGCGTTCGCCATGACACGCGCCAGATTAGCCTCGTTGTTATTATTTACCCAAGCCTTACCAACAGTAGTAATAAAGGCTTTGCGCAAATCACTCGCAATATTCACTTTGGCTACTTTGTAATTAACAAAGCTGCGAAGAATATCCGCGTCAATACCAGAACCTCCATGAATAACCAAAGGTACCGGACTGACAGACGCGATGCGTTGTAATAGCGGGATATCAATGCGTGGGATATCTTCAAGACCATGTACATTACCAATTGACACTGCCAGCATGTCGCACCCTGTCTCCTCAACAAAGCGCTGAACCTTCTCAGGTTCAGTTTTGCAGTCAGCCTCGCTGACATGATCATCTTCCTTACCCAGAATAGCGCCTAATTCCGCTTCGACGGGAACACCAAATGATTTACAGAAATCGACGGCTTCTCGGGTAAATGCAATATTTTCTTCGAACGGTAGCGCCGCGCCATCAATCATTACTGAGGTAAATCCGGCCCGGACAGCCTGCTTAACATCTTCCAGAGTTTTCCCATGATCCAGATGCAGGCTGACAGGAATATCCATTTTATCGGCATGTCGCTTAACTATTTCATAAATGTAATCGTAACCTGAAAGCTGTGCATTAGTAGGAGCAATTTGAATAAAATTGGGCAATCCGGAACGTTCTATTGCATTAAGAATGGAAATTGTTGTCTCCAGGTTCGTTGTATTAAATGCACCCGCAAGGACATGTTTTTCCTGAATACAATTGAGCAGGATCCTACCATTGACTAAAGGCATATTAACTCCAGATATTTATGTGAGCAGTGTAAGTAAATTATCGAACTATTGAGTTATCACAGTTATTCACCAATAAGCGCCCCTTCTTGCCGCAGTTTAAATTGATAAAATGACAGCCATTGCTGCTGATATATTTTCAACTTTGCAGAACGAACCGCGTCAGGAAAATATCGCTCAGCCACAGGAACAGTCGGGGGGACAACATTCGGACAGGCTATCAACAATGCTCCAAGGGAGACGGTTTCATCAAAAGCAATGGCCTCAATTGGACACTGGAGGATGTCAGCCTTCAACTGGAGCCAGTATGGGTTTTTCACCGCAGGGCCAATGACTTTTACTGTCCTGCCCGCCGGGATATTAAAGCACCCGTGACAGTGTGCAAACTCCATCGCCAGGCCAATAAAGACACTCTCAAGCAGAGACTCCGGAGGAAGTGAATCCGTCAGACCAAAAAGCAGGCCACGGGTGTGCCGATTTTTATTTGGCGAACCCGAGCCCCGCAAATGAGGAATAAATACCGGCACATGCTCGACAGACCAGGAAGGTTTGAGGTATTGCTCCATGGCTTTTTCCAGGCCTGTGCTTATTTCCTTATCAGTTAAACGAAAGGTTTTTTTCACCCATTCAAGCGCATAACCGCCGACAGGCAGAGAAGCGAAAAGCGTGAAAAATTCACCATCGGAGTAACAACCATTTGCCAGCTTATCCCTGCGAGCCTGCACATCAAGCGTTGGTTGTGTATTCAGCAGTAAAATACCCTCTGTCGTGCCAGTAGAATTCAGCACATCGCCCGGTTGCAGCTGTAATGCGCGGGCACCGACCATATGATCGTGCCCGGCCAGGGTAACTTTTACCTCATGAGAGAAGCCCAATTCCTCTCTAAGCGTTGCCGTCACCCATCCGGCCACTTCACCTGGCTTTATCAACGGAGCCAGTACACCGAACGGTATGCCGAGAATCCCGGCAGCATTACGAGACCAGGTACGGCGAGCAATGTCCAGACACAACGTTCTACTGGCCAGGGATATTTCCGTCTTTTTCGCACCTGTCATTCGCCACAACAACACTTCTGGTGCATGTAACCAGCAGATATCTTTTCTTTCATGCAAGGAGTAGTTATCAAGCAACCATCTCATTTTAAATGCTGAGTAATTACTGTGAGGTGGCAATCCCGTTATAGAATACAGTTCTTCAGCCTCTGCCTTGCTTAATGACGAGAGATAAGATTCACCACGTCGATCATACCAGGCCAGCATCGGGGTAAGAATGACGCCCTCCTTATCCACAAAGACACCAGACTCACCGAAACTCGCAATACTGATATTTTTTACCGGAAACGGTACTGAAGCCACCAGTTCAGCCATTACCAGTCGCAGTGCCTGCCACAGCGCTTCGACATCGAAATCTACCTCGCCTTTGTCCGACGATATTATTGGCGTCGGAAACTTGCGGACTTCCAGAACTGACACGTCATGACAGGAATAACAGCTGACTTTGCAGTTAGTTGTGCCAATGTCAATGACAAGCGCTGCGTGGTAATCAGGCATAGACCGTTCCTTTTGTCAGGCGAAAAACACCATAAATAATCAGCGCAAGCACAGGAATCAGCCCGATAGCAATAATATTTCCGTTGAATATTTCAAGCAGCCAGAAACGGAAGGGGTTACCGCCATCAAGGAAGCTTGATACCTGACCACTTGACCCCTCAGCCATTTTGAAATTGACATCCTTAGCCATACTGGTAATAAATGGCGCAATTTTGGTCGCAATCCACAAGTCGGCGACAATAACAGGAATTGCGGTTATCACAGCCCGGAAAATATTGCCACGACATGCCAGTACAATCATGGAAGCCATGACTGCCAGGTTCGCAAGGTCTCCGAGTGGCAGGACTTTATTGCCAGGAAGAAGGAATGCAATAAAGACAGAGATGGGTGTCAGAATCAGTGCTGTAGATATAATGGCTGGGTTACCTACTGCTACCGCGATATCCAGTCCGATAAAGAGATCATCACGGCCAGGATATTTGGCATTCAAATATTTCTTAATGGCTTCAGACAGAGGTAATAAACCTTCCATCAAAATTCGTACCATACGCGGAAGAATGAACATGACACCGCCAATGCTGATCCCCAGCAATAGGATATGTTTAAAGTCATACCCGGCAATGATGCCCAACAAGACCCCCAGAATAGTACCCACCATCATAGGCTCACCGAAGATTCCCATTTTTTTCTGAACGTTTTCCGGATCAATATGAATACGGTTAACGCCAGGGATTTTGTCGATAATTTTGTCGAACAGCAATCCAATCGGAAAGAAGACGACAGATGACAGGGTCGGAAGTGAAATACCTTCCAGACCGAAGTACTTTGCCACTAATGGCGCAGACCAGTCCGCCAGTTTGAGAACCACGATCGCGGCAATAGCGGCTGCGGACAGACCCAAAACAAAACTCCCTGTGCTGTAGTAAACCAGCGTTCCAGCCAGGGCAAAGTGCCAGTAGTTCCACATGTCGACATCAACAGTACGTGTCTTATTCAGAGCCAGCATGGCGACATTAATCAGCATCGTCAGCGGAATGACAAAGGGTGCGATTGGTGAGCCCCAGGTAATTGCGGCCAACGGTGGCCAGCCTAAATCGACCACAGGCAGACTAATACCAGTTCGCTCAACCATTGCCTGTGCAGCCGGGCCTACGTTGCTGGTAAGTATGTCAAAGATGGCATAAATTCCGACAAACCCTATTCCGACAATTAACGATGAGCGAAGTGCTTTAGCGGGTTTTACTTTGAAGAACAATGCCAGGAAAAAAAGGACCAGCGGCAATAAAACCGTTGGGCCAAATCCCAGGACATATTGCACAACGGTATAGAGAGTATGTGCTATATCATTCATATCCGACCTCTTATTCAGATGTGACCAGACCTCGCGTTAGCGCCTGGATAATTTATCTGTTTTTTTATTTATGAAATCAGGCTTGGCCTTTAAGGATTGAAACTATTTTTTCAAGAACTTTATCTTCACCTACTCCGGTAATGATTGGCAGGCCACTAACAACCGGAATATCCAGTTCATAAGGAACTTTCGTTGTTGATACAACCAAAGCTGCACCATCGGTATTGTTTGGCAATGAGGCTACATTAGTTTGGGAATAATTAACATCAAGCCCATTGTCTTTACAATATTCCATTACTTTTTCTGCCACAGCCGTGGAAGTAGCAACACCCGTTGCGCAAACAAATAGTATCATTTTACTCATACTTCACCTCTTTCAGATATGCGTGTGTAAATTGACTGATAAATTTCATCATCATTCATGACCAGTAACTGCTGCATAAAATCCTCATCCTGGATCACATCCATAATCCAACCCAGTACGTTGAGCTGCTTATTGCTTTCACCTAAAGCAAGCATAAACACCACCCTGACAGGTACGGGATCTGGTTCCCCGCCCATATCTTCGAAATTGACGGGTTCTGCCAGTATTCCAACGCTAATGGCGTTTTGGCGAACATACCTGTGATCAGTATGTGGAATAGCGACACCTACAGGCTCAACCGGTAGACCCGTTGGAAAATTCTGTTCTCGCGTAATGACGTGATCGGCAAAATCAGATACAACCATACCATCGTTAATTAACGGACTGGCAAGAGCCTTGATTATGTCATTCTGACTCACCTCTTTAGGGAGGTGGCGAACATAATAACGGCGAAAATGAATATCCTGCATAGATTCCTCTTTGCTAGTTAGGCATCCAGGCGCTGTAAAATAGTGCCAAGATAATATTTATTACCTTTTAACCAGACGTTACCAAAATCAATGGCCAATCCTCTAGAGAAAAATACCAACTGTTCCAAATGCAAAACAGGTGCGTCTTCACCAATATCAAGATAATGGCCTCGCTCATTACCAATTAATTTGGCTGCGTAACGGCTTTCAGAAAAACTTATTTTCTTATCGGATAATCTTTCTATTGCTGAAAATAAATTCTCCCTGGTAAAATCTACATCAATAATACCGGGGCAGAGATCAATGTTGATACGATTTTCAATCAACATGACTTTTTCATCGCCAATACAACGAAGGCGTTTAAGAAATAAAACATCTTGTCCCGGTTTGATACTCAGTTTTTCTGCTACAAAGCGGTTAGCGGGTTCCAGTCGGGAGGTTATGACGCTGGTTGTGAAGTTTATCTTCTGGCTGGCTAAGGCTTCAGCAAAGGAGAGCAAACCTTCACCCAGTGGGTAAGCAACATTTTCCTTCTTTACGAAAGTTCCTTTACCCTGCACTTGCACAAGAACACCTTCCCGGACAAGTTGGTCAACCGCTTTTTTAACGGTACCGCGACTCACCTCCAGCATATCCATGATTTGAAACTCTGAAGGTATCCGGTCATCCTCAACTAATTCTCCGCTATAAATACTTTCCCTTATCCACTCCACAACCTGTTGATACAGTGGGATGTGTGAACTTTTACTCAATGTTTTCATGGGGCGCGCCTAAACATTTAGAGTTGTCTATAGACAATCATGTACAACTTCGAGTTTATGATAAGAAATTTTGAGACAGGAGGTATGGCAAGGAGTCACAGTTTTAGTGTTCAAAACGAGATCACATTTCCGTGATATATGTCACGGAAATGATGAGCTATAAGTCTCTGATGTTTTGGCGTCGTTAGCGGTTATTCGGTGCGTTACTTCTGTGGTTCACCCTTAGCAAATACGCTGGCGGCTACGCTTTATTTAGCTAACGATGAATCGCGCCATCTGGCCGTTAATCGTGGCTCGCCGCCCCTGCCAGCCTCATTCATCTCGTCTTTTGTTAACGAGATAGTGAAGAGTATCAATGCAGCCAGTGGACACCCTCTTCCGGCTGAAAAAAGGCGTTATAGCGCAGTTGAAACGCGTTGATCTCCTGCATATCGGGTTCCATTTCGCGCAAAAAACCCAGCGCCAGCCGTACCTGTGTATCGGTGATCGGCGCGGCTAAACGCGCTTTTTGCAGCAACCGATGCCACCGCTGCAAATTCTGATCGCCGCCATCGACAATCACCATTTGCCAGATCAGTAACACCTGAGCGGCATTTTGCAAATGCGACTCATCAGGGCGATGCAGATACTGTAAAAACTCACCGCCCGCCGTTTTACCCATCTGATCAATCATCGATTCTATCGGCACTACATCAATATTCAGACGTTCGCTCAGGCGGCGAATCGCCCGGCGGGTATCCGATGTCAGCACCCGAAAACCCACAATAAACACCACCACAAACGTGGCCAGAATCAACCAAATCATGCGCACATCCGTCACCAAACAGGATGCCCATCATAACGGTAAATTTATAACTGTCGACGTTCTGGCCTGTCAGGATGTGATTTATTAACGCCTGTCTTCATTTACGCAAGACGCCGGATATCCTGTCTGACGAACGCAAGGCATAAAAAAGCCCGGCGTTAAGCCGGGCAAAACGTTACCAAATGCACACATTTAAGCGATATTGACTTGCTGAATTTTTTTCTCACGGCGGATTTTGCGCTCTTCCATCACGGCGACCATCGCCATCAGGCAGATACAGCCGATCGCGGCGGCGTCCAGCGCGGCGAAGGTGCCCGCCCAGCCGGTCAGACCAAAAACGGGGGTGCCGTCGGCAATCATGCCCAGACCCAGCTTGGCAAAGCTATCGCCGATAAGATAAGCGAAGGTTCCCTTGATACCGTCCGCAGCGCCGATAGCTTTTTTCGGTACGAAACCGACTGCCGCCACGCCAATTAACAGCTGCGGCCCAAACACCAGGAAACCGAGCGCGAACAGCGAGGCCAGATAGACATACTGGTTGCTGGCGTGCTGGTAGACGCCGAGGGTGGCGATGATTAACGCCAGCGCCACACAGGCTACCAGCGCACGACGACCGTTCGCCAGGTCAGAGAGCCAGCCCCACAGCAACGTGCCGACCAGCGCGCCCACTTCGAACAGGGTAAAGCCCTGAATCGCCACCTCTTTAGAAAGTTTCAGTTCCTGGAAGGCGTAGACGGTTGACCACTGGTCGATACCAATACGCACCACATACAGGAAGATATTGGAGAAGCACAGCAGCCAGATCACTTTGTTTTTCAATACATATTCAACAAAGATCTGCCACTTGGTCATTTCGTTTTCTTCAGTCTCTTTATCCTCTTCGCTGATCTCTTCGCCGAACAGTTCTTCAGCTTTACCCAGACCGTAAGACTCCGGGGAGTCGCTGCCAAAACGCAGACCGATAAAGCCAACAATCAGCGCGATAATCGACGGGAAGATAAACATGCCGATGACGTGACCGTCGAACAGGTAGTTGGCGCCGAACAGCGCCACGCCTGCCGCGCCCGCGCCGCCGAGGTTGTGGGAGATATTCCAGAAGCCGAGAAAGGTGCCGCGTTTACGACGCGGAGTCCATTTGGTGATGGTCGAGTAGCTGCACGATCCGCCGGTACTCTGGAAGAAACCGCTCAGGGCATAGAAAGCGATCATCAGAAACAGACTGGTTGACCCCGCGCCCATACTGGCGCTGAAGCCGAGCATACAGATAGCGGAGAGGATCAACATAAACGGTAGAAACTGCTTGGTATTTTTACCGTCAGCGTAGTAGGAAACCAGCGTTTTCCCCACGCCGTAGGTGATCGAAAAGCCCAGGCCAATCATCCCCAGCTCGGTCATGCTCAACCCGTAGGTAGAGATCATGTCGTTCTGCGCGATGTTAAAGTTTTTGCGGATCAGGTACATGGTCAGGTAGCCGATAAAAACCACCAGATAGGACTGCATGAACGGCTTGAACCACATTTTACGCCGCACATCGAGCGGCAGATCCAGGGTCGGCTTGCGCACCTGGTTTAAGAAGGCCAGCATGGATTACTCCTGAGCTAATTTTTATACCTGCGAATGGCAGGCATTGTAAAAATCCACAGGAAAAGTGGCCTGCGACAGCGTCCAGGCAAAACCGGGAAAATTTCTTAGTTTTGCCCCATTCAGCGCAAAAAGGTGAGGTGCGTCACGCTTCGCTGGTCTCGCGTGGGGCCTGGGCGTTCAGAAATGGCAGCAGCAATAGCGCGGAGATCCCCGCCGCGATGGCGATGACCGCAAAAAAACCGGTCCAGTGCCAGATCTCCAGCACTTTCGCTAACGGCCAGCCGGAAAGCGACGCGCCGAGATAGGCGAACAGGCCGACAAAGCCGGTGGCCGCGCCCGCCGCCTCTTTATGCGAGCACTCCGCCGCCGCCATGCCAATGAGCATCTGCGGGCCGAAAACAAAGAAACCGGTGGTGAAGAAACAGGCCGCCTGCATCACGTAACTGGCGAACGGCATCAGCCACAGCGAACCCACAGAGAGCAGAATCCCGGCGGCGAAGATTAAATTCATCGGTCCGCGGTTGCCGTTGAAGAGTTTGTCCGAGCCCCAGCCCGCCACCAGCGCGCCGATAAATCCCCCCAGCTCAAACATCGATACTGCCGTGTTGGCCGTGACCAAATCTACGCCCAGCGTCTCGGACATATACAGGTTGCCCCAGTCATTGATCGCCGCGCGCACCACGTACACTAAGACGTAACACAGCGAAAGCAGCCAGATATAGGGATTCAACAGCACATATTTAGCGAGGATTTCTTTGCGGCTTAGCCCCGCGCCCTCTTGCTGTTGGGCTACCTCCAGCGCATCGTGCCGCCAGTCGCCTACCGGCGGTAAACCAATCGCCTGCGGACGGTCGCGCAGCCGCCAGCAGAGGACCATGCCCACCCCGATGGCAAGCAATCCGGCCACCATCATTCCGACGCGCCAGCCATAATGCAGGGCGACAGCGGCCATGACGAGAGGGATCAGCGCCCCGCCGACATTATGCGCGGTGTTCCATAACGCCCACCAGCCGCCGCGTTCGGTACGCGAGTACCAGGCGGTCAGCAAACGGGCGCAAACCGGCGATCCAAACCCCTGGAAAAAGGCATTCAACGCCCATAGCAGAGCAAAGGCCCACAGCGAGGTCGAGAAGCCGAACAGAATATTCACTACGCCGGTCGCAATCAGCCCGATGCCCATAAAATAGCGAGCGTTGGAGCGATCGCTAACGATGCCGGAAACAAATTTCGACACCCCGTAGGTGATGTAAAACAGCGTCGCCAGCAGGCCGATATCGCTGCGGGTCAGAATGCCGCTGGCAAGGATTTCCGGCGCGGCGGCGTTAAAGCTTTTACGGGTGAAATAGAACAGCGCATAACCCAACCAAATGGTGATCAGGATGTGCCGCCGCCAGTAGCGATAGCGGGCGTCAACCTCGTGCTTATCGGTGATGAGCGGCGCGTTGGCCGGGGCTTTTAAAAACGAAAGCATTATCCTTCCTTAAACGTAACGCTGGGGCAACGAGACGCTCACCCGCGTACCGTGGGTACAAGAGATGGTTAGCGTCCCGCCGAGCGCCGACACGCGTTCGCGCATTCCGGTCAGGCCGAAGCCCTGCTGCTGAGAGCCCGGCGGCAGGCCGCTGCCGTCATCCTCAATCACCAACATCAGCCGCTCATCCTGCTGCCAGCCCTGGAGCGTCACCGCGCTGGCATTGGCATGTTTTACGATGTTATTCAGCCCTTCCTGACAGACGCGAAACAGCGTCACGCGCTGACTTTCACTCAGCGCCGTTTCGTCAATTCGCCAGTCGAGGTGACTGACAATACCGCGGCTTTCCAGCTCCATTTCGCGCAGCAGCGAACGGATGGCCTGCGCCAGCGTTAAGTCGTCTAGCTGGCGCGGGCGCAAGCGCCCCAGCAGGCGACGCACGGCGTCATACACGCCCAGCGAAAGCTGCTCGATAAGTTGCCCGCTCTGCTTCACGCCGCCGTTATCCGCCGCCAGTCGTTGCACAATGCCCGCCTGGGTTCGAATCGCGGTGATGGTCTGCCCGATGTCATCGTGCAGCTCACGCGCAACATCGCGCCGCACGCTCTCTTCGGTCTCCAGAAGACGCTCCGCCAGCCGATGGTTGCGCGCCAGCTCCTTTTGCAACGACTGGTTCAGCTCGCGCAGACGCTGAATGCCAGCGCCAAGCAGTAGCCCGGTCAGGCTTTGCACCAACAGCGAAAGTAATAAATCGACGGGATGATCGTGCCAGGTCTGGCTGGCGATCAGCGCGATAGCATTCATCAGCGTGGCAATGAGCGCGCCCTGCCAGCCATAATGCCAGGCGAGCGCGATAATCGGCAATGCCAGGCAGAACGGCGTGAAGCGCGAAAGTTCAGCAGGTAAACCCAGTTGCAGCCACAGACTGACGATAAACAGCAGCAGATACCAGATCAGATGCCGCCCGCGCCAGTTTACCGGCTGCGATACCAGCGATGGTCCCAGCGGCAGCCAGGTAGTGCTGGTGAGATAGTGCCAGAAAACCAGGCAGATGGGGGCCAGCGTCAGACCACCCGTGAGGGTCAGCAGTAGCGCGTTCCATGCCGCTTCCCCCTGCCCCAACCAGGGCAGGGATTGCAGTAGCGCCGCGGCGGTGAGGGCCGCGCCCTGAAGCAATAACGTGCGCCAGTCGCGCTGATGGCGGTAACGCGAAGTCAGCGCCACGGGCAGTAGCGTCAACACACTACCGATCATCAAAAGCGGCAGATGGGCCAGCGCAACTTCCTGCGCTAACCAGTACACCAGCAGCCACTCCGCGCCCAGCAATACTGGCCAGTATCCGCGCGGACATTGCAGCATAAGTCCCAGGCGCAGGCCGAAGGGAAAGAGCAGCGCCGCCAGCTCCGGGCGCTCTACCAGATGCAGGCTGATGCTCCACAGGCAGAACCACGCGGCGGAGAAAATAAAAAAACAGGCAACAACGGTGATTAAACGGGAAAAAAAGGTGTTCATTACCAACCGTCAAACATGCGATGCGCCAGTTCAACGTCATTGCTGACGCCTAATTTTTCCAGCAGATTCGCGCGATGGACATGCACCGTTTTTGGCGACAGCCCCAGCTCGGCGGCAATCTCTTTTACCGCCATACCCTGGGCGAGTTTTTCCGCCACCTGACGCTCGCGTTTGGTCAGCGGATCTTGCCGACCCGCCGCCAGTTTCACGGCAATATCGGGGGTCAAATAGCAGCCGCCCGTCGCCACCGTATGCACCGCGGCGATCAGTTCATCCGGACTACAGCGTTTAGAGAGGAAACCGCGCGCGCCGGCGTTCAACGCCTGTTCCACCAGCGCCGGGCTATCGTGAACCGAGAGCATGATCGTCGCCATCCCTTTTGGCAGTTGGCTTAGCAGCTCCAGTCCGGAAATATCCGGCATCGAGATATCGCAGATACACACCTGTACGCCGCGCCCCGGTAAGCCTGCCAACGCTTCGCGCCCGGAACCAAATTCGGCGACCACCTGCAAATCAGGTTCCAGCCCCAGTAGCTGTGCAAAGCCGGAGCGGACGATAAGGTGGTCGTCGATAAGGGCAACGGTAATCATGGGTTCATCCTGACGCTAAGGCATGCCTGATGGCGCTGCGCTTATCAGGCCTACGGGCAGGTGCCGTTGTAGGCCGGATAAGGCATTAATGCCGCCATCCGGCAAAAGCACTTACCTTAACGATAAGTGCCTGGGTGTTCAAGCCTTGAGCGGTCAGACAATGCCTGTCGTGACGGTGAACGTCCGGGTTTGCTGCGGTTCCAGTTGAAGCAAGGTTCCATTTCGCTGCGCCGCGAGAAAACCTTCAGGCCGACAGGTCGCGGGCAGGGCAAAGGCGGCTACCTGCTGATCGCCGTTATAAAGAATCCAGCGGGTCACGTAATTTAGCTCCGCGCTGGCGAAACGTGTCACGAACGTGGTGCCATCCGGGGCGATCATACTGAATTCCGGGGTATCCGTGTACCTGTCCAGTTCATCGGCGAAGAACACGATTTCCGGGTCGTAAAAGCCAGGCTCGTTGAGCGTTGCCAGCGAGGCTTCACCCTGCAAAAGTCGTTGATTAAACGCCAGCCACTGCGCCGTGGGTTTGACATGCGCCGGCACCGACTCGCGTAGCGTCAGCGCGGTATCCGGGATATTCTGGCGAAACGTGGCGTTCGGCACATAGGCATAGTTCATGTGGCACATGTACTGTAGCGGCATGGCGACTGAAGCCAGGTTAGTCACGGTCATCTGAATATCAAACAGCGCGCTTGCTTTACGCATTACCACCGTAGGTTGCGCCTGATAATGATGACCGAACCCCATCACATACTCGTAGCGCCCGGTCACGCGCAGACTGTCGCCCTCTAACTCCAGCCAGGCGTCGTCCATGGCAGCGCAGGGCATCTCGCCGTGCAGCGGATGTATATCTTCCGGCGACGGGCAGCCATTCGCCAATAGTCCGGAATGGAAAGCAAAGCAACCATACGTTGCCACCACTTCCGCAGCTGGCTTCGGCTGGCGGAACATGTTGCGCATAGTCAGATCATGACCGTCAAACTGCGCGTCCCAAATCATCTGCCCCATCCAGGGCAGAATCACCAGATGACCGCGGCTGTTTTGTATTTTCAATCCTTCCACGCCGCTGGCGTAACGAAACGCCGTAACCGTAAAATCATCATTTTCCAGCAAGATACGCGGCTGCTCGCTAAAAAGCTCCCGCCATAATGTAATACGTGTTGTCATGGTTGATCTCCTCAGGACGCGGCGACTTCAGCCAGGTTGCCGCGCACTTTGCTTTCGCGCCAGAAGTAAACGCCAACGTAAACAAAGCACAGCATGGAAACCAGGAATGAGAGCTGTAACGAGTGGAACATGTCCGCCACGTAGCCCTGAATCGCGGGAACCACCGCCGCGCCGACAATCGCCATCACGATCACCGCCCCCGCCATTTCGGTATGCTCGTTATCGACGGTATCGAGCGTTCCGGCATAAATGGTCGCCCAGCAGGGGCCAAACAGAACGCTGACCAGCACCGCCACGTATACCGCGCTAAAGCTGGGCGCCAGCGCCACGTAGGCCAGGAACAGCGCGCCGATCACAGAGTAAAGGATCAGGACTTTTTCCGGGTTAAAGCGTGTCATCAGAATGTTGGCGATAAACTTGCCGATAAAAAAGCAGGCGAAGCTGTAGACCATAAAGGTTGAGGCATCGCGCTCATTGATATCGCCTAACTCCAGCGCCAGACGGATAGTGAACGACCAGACCGCCACCTGCATTCCCACATACAGGAACTGCGCCACAATACCGCGACGGAAACGGGCGTTGCTGGCGAGATAGCGTAACGTATCCAGCGCCGAGGGGCGTTTATGACTCGCGGTTTGCGCGACTTTACAGGTCGGGAAACGCGTCAGCAGGAACAGTACCATCACCACTACCAGGACCATAATCATGTACTTATAGGGTTCCAGAGTGTTTTCCAGCATCAGCACCTTGAAGTTGTGGACTTGCTCGGCATTCATGCCCGCCATCTGTTTTTCCAGGCTTTCCCCTTCGGAAAAGACCAGATACTTACCCAATAAAATGCCTGCCGCCGCGCCGATCGGATAAAAGGTCTGGCTGATATTCAGCCGCAGCGTGGCGTAGGCTTTCGGCCCGATCATCGAACTGTAGGTGTTCGCCGCCGTTTCCAGGAAACTCAGGCCAATCGCAATGGCAAAAATCGCCGCGAGGAACATGGTGTAGGTCGCCATGTGCGACGCCGGAAAAAAGAGCGTACAGCCGACAATGTATAGCGTCAGGCCGATAAGTATCGCCACTTTATAACTGGTTTTTTTAATGACCAGCGAGGCCGGAATAGCAATTAAAAAATAACCGCCATAAAAGGCGCTTTGTACTAATGCCGAAGCAAAGTTGCTCAGCGAAAATACACTTTTAAATTGCGTAATCAGAATATCATTTAACGCGGCTGCGCATCCCCATAATGGGAATAAACAGGATAACAAAATAAACTGGAACAGAGGTGTCTTATTCAGATACCCGTCGGGCATCTGAACGATGTTTTTATCGTTCATAGTGCTACCTTTAACAGTGCAGGGTGATTGTTATTCGTTCAACGAAAGATACTCATTAAATTGCTCAATGCTTGGATAAGAGGATTGGGTGCCTTTCCCGGTGACGCTGAAAGCGGCAAAGAGGACGGCTTTTTTCATGGCGGCTTCCACATCCCCGCTCTGGACGTAGTAATGCGCGAAACAGCCGATAAAGGCATCGCCCGCGCCGCTGGTATCGACAGCGTTCACTCGAAACGCCGGAACATGGACTTCCTGGTCACGCGTCATCCACAGCGCGCCTTTCTCACCCATGGTGACGATAATATTGTTCAGCCCTTTATCCACCAGCGAACGTGCCGCTGCGCGAATATGGTCATAGGTATCCACTGGCATACCGGTTAATATTTCCAGCTCGGTTTCATTGGGTACAAAGAAATCGCATTTACAGGCATAAGACATATCTAATTCCCGTAATGCTGGCGCAGGGTTTAATAACACTTCAATCCCGTGTTTCTTGCCAAATTCTATTGCGTGATAAACCGTTTCCAGCTGAACTTCCAGTTGCAGAACAATAAGCTGGCATTTTTTTAAATCTTCCGCTGCGCGATCGATATCTTCCGGCGAGAGAAACTTGTTAGCGCCTTTGATGATCAGGATGCTGTTGCTGGAGTTGGCGTTGACGAAAATCGGCGCTACGCCGCTGCTGGTACACGGTACTTTTTCTACATACGTCGTATTGATCCCCCAGGATTCGAGATTACGAATGGTGTTGTCGGCAAAAATATCGTCGCCCACTTTGGTCAACATCAATACTTTTGAATTGAGCTTAGCGGCCGCCACGGCCTGGTTCGCCCCTTTTCCGCCGCAGCCGATTTTAAACGCCGGCGCTTCCAGAGTTTCCCCTTCTTTGGGCATCTGGTTGGTGTAGGTGATAAGGTCCACCATGTTAGAGCCAATAACCGCGATATCCATTTTACTCCCTCTCAGAAATCGTCACACGACAATGATATTAAAATAACATTATCATGTTACTTCCGTATCATTTGTGACTATGATCGCGATTAGAGGATCATTTTGCCATTTACTTCGTGAACAATCCCTGGCGGAACATACGCGCATCAAATCATTTTTAGGGTTACAATTTACTGAAAATTAACTATTTATTGTTATAAAACGCGAATAAATCCACTTTTATTTCCTGACGGCCAGACGTATAGTAGTGCCACACTGTAATGTTCTCAGAAACACATAAATGTTACTGATAGAACATAACAACATGATTTGCGGAGAGGGTGAATGGAGACCAAGCAAAAAGAACGTATCCGACGCTTGATGGAGTTACTGAAAAAGACCGATCGAATCCATCTGAAAGACGCCGCGCGGATGCTGGAAGTTTCGGTGATGACCATTCGCCGCGATCTCAGCCAGGATGATGACCCTTTACCGCTGACGCTGCTCGGCGGCTATATCGTCATGGTAAATAAGCCTACGTCTTCAACCAATATGCCGCTGCCGGCGAAAAAGACGCATCATCGGGACGACCTTCCCGTTGCGATCCTGGCCGCCGGCCTGGTGCGTGAAAACGATCTGGTTTTTTTTGATAACGGTCCGGAAATGCCATTAGTTATCAGCATGATACCGGATGATATTACCTTTACCGGGATTTGCTACTCGCATCGGGTATTTATCGCGCTGAATGAAAAGCCTAATGCCACGGCGATTCTGTGCGGCGGCACCTATCGGGCCAAGAGCGATGCCTTTTATGATGCCAATAATCCTTCGGCGCTGGATTCGCTCAATCCGCGCAAAGTGTTTATTTCCGCCAGCGGCGTACATGAACATTTTGGCGTGAGCTGGTTTAACCCGGATGATCTTGCCGCCAAACGTAAAGCGATGGAGCGCGGTCTGCGCAAAATTTTGCTGGCGCGTCACGCCCTGTTTGATGAGGTCGCGCCTGCCAGCATTGGTCCGCTTTCTGCCTTTGATGTCCTGATTAGCGATCGCCCATTACCGACAGATTATGCCGTTCACTGTCGAAATGGTTCCGTCAAAGTCATCACGCCTGATTCGGAAAGTGAATAACTTACTCAAAAAAGACGGCAATTTTATTGAACATGGTGGGATCGGACTGGTTTCGTACCACCTTCGCCACGTCTTCCAGTTTATCGATCTGACTGATCATCTGTTCAAGCCGCTGATCGTCATTGACCAGAAGCCAGATGCGGCTCTGATCGCTACCCTGAATCGGTAAACAGAGAATACCCTCAACGTTGAAAGCGCGTCGGGCGAACAGCCCGCAGACGTGGGTCATCACGCCAGGATGGTTGCGAACGGTCAGCTCCAGAATAACGTTATCATGTGATTGTTTCTGCATGGCTTATTCCCCCACCATCTCTGTATTTGCCGCGCCCGGCGGCACCATCGGATATACTTTTTCTTCTGCATCAATGCGCACATGGATCAACGCCGGTCCAGGACGACGAATGATAGCCTGCAACGCCGCCTGCGGATCGGCTTCGTTATTCAAATCACAGGTGTCCAGACCAAACCCGGCGGCAATCTGCATAAAGTTGATGCTTCCCGGATAGGTTGCCGCAAAAACACCCTGTTTATAGAACAGACTCTGTTGCTGATGTACCAGTCCCAGCGCGTCGTTATTCATCAGGATAATTTTCACATCCAACTGGTTTTCACTGGCGGTAGCCATCTCCTGAATATTCATCATCAAACTACCATCGCCGGAAAAACACAGCACCTTGTTGCCCGGATTCGCCAGCGCCGCGCCAATCGCCGCGGGCAGACCAAACCCCATGGTGCCCAGCCCGCCGGAAGTCAGCCACTGACGCGGACGGTTGAGCGGATAAGCCTGCGCGGTCCACATCTGATGCTGACCTACGTCAGTGGTAATAATCGCGTTGTCGTCCACACAGGCGGCGACTGCGTTAATCAGCCCATAGTGACTAAGCGGGTTATTTTCCTGGGGAATACTGCAGGGGAATTCTTGCTGCAAGTCCGCCACCAACTGATGCCATGCTTCCCGCGGCTGTGCCTCGATATGGGGAATTAACTGTGCCAGTACATCATCGACATCCGCCTGAATAGCCACATGCGGCTGCTTAATTTTGCCTAACTCGGCGCGATCGATATCCACATGGATGATTTTGGCGTTCGGACAAAACTGCTCCGTTTTGCCAATCGCCCGGTCATCAAAACGCGCGCCCAGGACAATCAGTAAATCGGCCTCTTGCAGAATAAAATTGGTACTGCGCGCGCCGTGCATCCCCAGCATTCCTAACGACAGCGGATGCGCCTTAGGCAGCATTCCCAGCGCCATTAAGGTCATTGTCGTCGGCAGTTGAGCTTTTTCCGCCAGTTCGCGCACGCGTGTCGGCGCATTGATCACGCCGCCGCCCAGATACAGCACCGGACGCTTCGCCGCGTTAATCATTGCGGCGGCCTCGCGGATACTCTCTGCGCTAAACTCCGGCGGGGGTGATTTTTCCGCCGGCGACGGCAACGCATCCAGCTCAATTGTCGCCGTCTGCACATCTTTAGGAACGTCTATCCACACCGGGCCAGGACGCCCCGACTGCGCCAGACGAAAAGCATCGCTCATCACCTGAGGCAGCTCGTTGATATTTCTGACCAGATAGTTGTGCTTGGTGATGGGGATAGAGATACCGTAGGTATCCACTTCCTGAAACGCGTCAGTACCGATCATGGATGCCGGAACCTGCCCGGTAATGCAGATTAACGGAATGGAATCCAGGCGCGCATCGGCAATGGCCGTGACCAGATTGGTCGCGCCCGGCCCGCTACAGGCCATACAAACAGCAGGTTTACCCTCCGTTCGCGCCATCCCCTGCGCAATAAACCCCGCGCCTTGTTCGTGGCGCGCCAGAATATGACGGATTTGCGTACTTTGGCTTAACGCGTCGTAAACGGGGAGGATCGAACCGCCGGGAATGCCGGTGACGATACGAATCCCCTGGCGCTCCAGAAAATGAACAATAAATTCCGCGCCCGTAAAGCGCTGAGGTGTAGATGTTGTGCCCGAACTTGCCATGCTCCATTCCTTTTATTCTGAGCCGACGTTCCGGGAAGGTGTCTTAAACAAAAAACCCCGCCCGGTTTGCGCCGGTGGGGTTTTGGAATCGTGTGTGTTCCGGACCCTACGGCGCATTGCCGACGACCACCACCACACGCACGACGACCACTGCGCGAGATGGCGCAGTTGTTAGTAGGGTCGCGTTCAGCATGGAAGGGTTCATTAGGGGCCTTGTCTGTTTGTTATTAACACGTTTTATACAAGCACAGCGCTTTCAGCATGACAACGGAAAAATTTTCATCTGCACAAAAATGCTTCAGCGATCACATTTTTCTACGAATTTACACGCTTTGAGTATAGGCGTGATAAGCGTAGCGCCCTCCGGTAATCGCCGGGATTGATGATCACGCGTTTCACAATGCCGGAAAACAAAAAACCTCGCCGAAGCGAGGTTCTTACAGCGTAATGCGGGTGGTAGCCGCGAAGCACACTGTGTTATGTCAACAGCAGAAGTATACGCGTTCTGTGCAGAACGCGCAATTTCGGCGCGAATTTTGATGAATTTGAGTATGGATCAGAAGCTCCGTTCTGTCTATAAATTACTGTTAATTTATACAGTACTTAACTATAATGTCTTTGACACAATGTGTTATGCGGGGGCCGCATCGTAAACCGGCGCAACGAAGTCCTGGCTGAAACGGGTGGTGCCGTCAGCGCCTTAACCCCCTCGTGAGCACACTGTGTTATGTCAACACGCACACTATTCCTCGCAAAAGGGATCGCGTGCGCAACAGCTGGCAACAGGCAGCGGAAAGGTACGTCGGCTGGCAGTGCTCCTTAACCACAGGAGACGCGTATGAGCGTAGTGGATATCACCATTCTTATCCTGAAACTCATTGTTGCAGCACTGCAACTGCTTGATGCTGTTCTGAAATACCTTAAGTAATTCAGATTCAAGCCGCACCGAAGGGGAGCGGGCAACCGCTCCCCTTTCACCTTATCCGCTGGTCTTTCGCTTCCCGGGTATGTTACGTTTTTATGACACCCTCAACGACGCCTGACGCTATGACCCTTTCCGTTTTCTGCATTTTGCTGTTCGCCGCGCTGCTACATGCCAGCTGGAACGCCATTGTCAAAGCGGGAAACGATAAGCTCTACGCCGCGATCGGCGTCAGCGGTTCCGCGGCGGTCATGGCATTGATCCTTTTGCCCTTCTCGCCGCAGCCAGCTCACGCCAGTATCCCTTTTTTAGCGGCCTCTACCGCGCTCCAGGTGGTGTATACCGTCCTGGTCGCGAAAACCTATCAGGTCTCGGACATGAGCCAGACCTATCCTCTTATGCGCGGCACCGCGCCGCTGCTGGTGGCGCTCATTAGCGTTCTGTTTCTTGGCGACAGTCTGTCGTCGCTAGCCTGGGTCGGCATCGCAGTGATCTGTATGGCGATACTTGGGATGGCCTGTAATGGCCGCGCCAGTTCTCAACGTGGTGTCGTGCTGGCATTAACTAACGCCTGTTTTATTGCCGGATATACGCTGGTGGACGGGACCGGCGTAAGACTCTCCGAAACGGCGCTGGGCTATACGCTATGGTCATTTTTTCTCAACGGCGCCTGCCTGTTAACCTGGGCGATGATTGCGCGGCGGCGGGAAGCGTCGCGTTATCTGGCGCAACAGTGGAAAAAAGGCATTTTTGGCGGGATTGGCACTATGGGATCTTATGGGCTGGCGCTATGGGCCATGACCCAGGCGCCGCTGGCGGTGGTCGCCGCGCTGCGTGAGACGTCGATTTTATTCGGCGCGCTGATAGCCTGGCTGCTGCTTAAAGAGAAAGTGGCCGGGCTACGTCTGGTGGCGGCAGGCGGGATTGCCCTCGGGGCGATTTTACTCCGTCTGTCATGATCGCCCAATAACAGCCGCAGACGTAACACATTCTCGGCAACATTTGTTGCCGCTTTTGTTTACATATCCTGCCGTTCCTTCGTCTGCCATTGCTGGTCGCTGTCTGGCCTTCTTTTTCTGGTGTGATAGATTCCTCTCGCATTTATGGGAATGCGCAGCAAGTTATTCTTATTTTTTCTTTTTTTGAAAAGTAATCAGCGAAATGAAAAGGCAGAGAAACGTCAATTTGTTGTTGATGTTGGTGTTACTGGTGGCCGTAGGGCAGATGGCGCAAACCATTTATATTCCCGCCATCGCCGATATGGCACAAGCGCTAAACGTCCGGGAAGGCGCCGTCCAGAGTGTAATGGCTGCTTACCTCCTGACCTACGGCGTCTCGCAACTGTTTTACGGCCCGCTTTCCGACCGGGTTGGGCGCCGACCGGTAATCCTCGTCGGCATGTCTATTTTTATGGTAGCGACTCTGATCGCCATGACCACGCATAGTTTGACGGTGTTGATTGTCGCCAGCGCCATGCAAGGGATGGGAACCGGCGTTGGCGGAGTAATGGCGAGAACGCTCCCGCGCGATCTGTATGAAGGAACGCAACTTCGTCACGCCAATAGCCTGTTAAATATGGGGATTCTGGTCAGCCCGCTGTTAGCGCCGCTGATTGGCGGTCTGCTGGACACCCTGTGGAACTGGCGCGCTTGTTACGCTTTCCTGCTGGTGCTTTGCGCTGGCGTCACCTTCAGCATGGCGCGCTGGATGCCGGAAACCCGCCCCGCCGGCGCGCCGCGCACACGGCTGATCGCCAGCTATAAAACGCTGTTTGGCAACGGCGCATTTAACTGTTATCTGCTGATGCTAATCGGCGGGCTGGCTGGCATTGCGGTCTTTGAAGCCTGTTCCGGCGTGCTGATGGGGGCAGTATTAGGTCTCAGCAGTATGGTGGTAAGCATTCTGTTTATTCTGCCGATTCCGGCGGCGTTCTTCGGCGCCTGGTTTGCCGGACGCCCGAATAAACGCTTCTCAACCCTGATGTGGCAGTCAGTTATTTGCTGTCTGCTGGCAGGCCTTATGATGTGGATTCCCGGCTGGTTTGGCGTGATGAACGTCTGGACGCTACTCATCCCCGCTGCGCTGTTTTTCTTCGGCGCCGGGATGTTATTTCCACTGGCCACCAGCGGCGCGATGGAGCCGTTTCCGTTCCTCGCAGGCACCGCTGGCGCGCTGGTCGGCGGGCTGCAAAATATTGGTTCCGGCGTACTGGCGTGGCTTTCGGCAATGCTGCCGCAAACCGGTCAGGGCAGCCTGGGACTGTTGATGACCCTTATGGGGTTGCTGATCCTGGCGTGCTGGCTGCCGCTGGCGTCACGGATATCGCATCAGGGACAGACGGTTTAACGTTCCCCTCGCCCGGCTTTTTGCCGGGCGTTTCACATTCCGGCGCGATCATCGCATTGAGCAGGGACTCTTGCGCCGGACGCCACGCTCCTTCTTCGCCGTCATAAAACTGTGTGTCCGCGTTTATCGCATACGGGATATGCGCTTTTTTCAGCTCGCAGGCCATAAAACGGGCAAACGCGAACTGTGAAGCGACCGGCGTCATTTTTATCGACTCTCCCGGCGCCCATCCGCCCACCCAGCTTGCATGGCCAGTCTTATGCTGCCAGCGAACCGCAGCGTTGATCCGTGCCCGAATCGCCGCTTTTTCCGCCGCCGTGCCTGATGTCCACGGATATTTACCGCCGCTTTTCAGGGGGCCCCACGGGAAGATGTGCCACTCCGCCAGTACATAGTTCTGGCTTTGCGCCGGCAGTTTAAGCGCCGACAAATCCTCCGGCGCGGCGCGCATGCGGGGGGCAACGAAAATCATCCGCTGTGGATCAATGGCGTGAATCAGGCGGATGGTTTTGTCATATACGCGATTCAGCGACGCCATATTATGATTAAGTTT
The DNA here is from genome assembly GCF_020268625.1 of Salmonella sp. JXY0409-18. NCBI lineage: Bacteria > Pseudomonadati > Pseudomonadota > Gammaproteobacteria > Enterobacterales > Enterobacteriaceae > Salmonella > Salmonella sp. JXY0409-18. The sequence continues at coordinate 42,300 of NZ_CP084216.1, read as the reverse complement.
GTCGGCAGGCTCATAAATGAGATCGAACCCCAGAAGCGGGGATGTCTGACCAAAATAGCGCGCGACCACGCTCCACCAGTTGATCAGCTCCTTTTCATGGCTGGCGCTGGGATCGGTTTTATACGCATCCGCCTGATAGGCAATAATGGGTATGACGCCATAGTATTCGCAGGCTTCTACCAGCTTACGCAAATGGATGAGGCGCGCTTCCGTCGGCGCGCCTGCCACACGGATACGGACATGCGTTAACCCTTTTGCCTTAAAATCCCGCACGACCAGCGGATCAAACTCGCGAATACCCCGTTCCGTTCGCGCCCAGTCAACATCCATCCCAACGCCAAGCTGCTGCGCATAGCGCGCCGCCGTCAAAGGCATCGGTTTCGCATAGACGACCGCGCTGGTCAGCATGAGAGAGGCAATAAGCGGTTTAAACACGACGCCCCCTAAAATTTTTACCACGGTGATAGCACGTATTTAGCATATTCACTCCCGGCAGGTGTAGCGGCAAAGCGTAATAAATCTTCACACCTGTTCCTGCAACCAGCGAATAAATGCCTCGATTTTCGGCCACTGCCTGCCAGGCAGAGTGGTGACATAATAATGCTGATGACATTTCAGCCTCATGTCACCAAAAGGCGCAATCAGTTCGCCGCTGTCGAGACGCTTTTGCACCAGCCGTTTACGCCCCATCGCCACGCCAATGTGGTTCATCGCGGCAATCACCGCTAAATCAGAACGATCGAAGCCAATGCCGGATGAATCCGGCAAATTTACTGCAAAATGCTGCGCCCAACTGTGCCACTCATCGGTGCCCGAATCGTTACTCCACGCTTGTCTGTCGTGTAAGAGCGTACAGTGCCGCAGGTTATTCAGGTTGTCCTGCAAGGCGAAACGTCGGGCGTAATCCGGGCTGCAAACGGGCAAAATCGCCTCATCCATTAAAAAATGGTGCGTGAGCTGCGCCGACGGCGCATCGTCAAAATAGATAGCCAGGTCAATGCCGGCACGCTGTAGGTTAACGTTATCGTTGCCGGTCAGCATAGTGAGAGAAATTGACGGATAGCGACGGGTAAAGTCCCCCAGCGCGGGCACCAGCCAGCACTGGGCGATAGAGGGACGGGAATACACGGTCAACGTGCCGGACAGTTCCTGATTTTTGATATCGAGGATTTCCTGATTCAACGTATCCAGCGACGATTTCAGCGCCCAGAATACCCGTTTGCCTTCATGGGTAAGCTCCACTTTACGGTGAGAGCGGACAAATAGCTGGATTCCCAACTCGGCTTCCAGTTGATTGATACGATGGCTTACCGCACTTGGGCTTAACGACAGCTCATCTGCCGCCAGAGCAAAGGACTGGTGTCTGGCCGCGACTTCAAAAGTATAGAGTTTGGATAACTGCCAGCCGTTGAGTAAGCGGTTTCGGGTATCGCGAAGGGGTTCCATGGCAACCTCAGTCATCTTTTAATTTCCCGAAGTGTAAAAAAACACGCTGAAAAAATCCGCACATAGATGAAGCAAAATGAACCATATCGCAAAATAAAGGCAATATTAGATGGAAATCACATAGTTGATTCAATTTACATCATGTGAATGGCAAATTATATCGTTTGTCAGGAGGTGCTGTTTTTCTGTCCAATAAGAACAGATTAATCACAGGGTAGGTGAGATATGCACGCTCAAATCTGGGTAGTGAGCACGCTGCTGATCAGCATCGTGTTAATCGTATTGACCATCGTGAAGTTTAAATTCCACCCCTTCCTGGCGTTACTGCTCGCCAGTTTCTTTGTCGGCGCGATGATGGGCATGGGGCCGCTGGAGATGGTCACGGCGATAGAAAACGGAATAGGCGGTACGCTCGGTTTTCTGGCCGCCGTTATCGGTCTTGGCACCATCCTCGGCAAAATGATGGAGGTTTCCGGCGCGGCGGAACGCATCGGGCTTACGCTCCAGCGCTGTCGCTGGCTCTCTGCTGACGTGATCATGGTACTGGTGGGACTGATTTGCGGTATCACGTTGTTCGTGGAAGTGGGCGTCGTGTTGCTCATCCCACTGGCGTTTTCTATCGCTAAAAAAACCCATACCTCGCTGCTGAAGCTGGCCATTCCGCTGTGTACCGCGCTGATGGCCGTCCATTGCGTGGTACCGCCGCATCCGGCTGCGCTGTTTGTCGCAAATAAACTGGGGGCGGATATCGGCTCGGTGATTGTCTACGGTCTGCTGGTCGGACTGATGGCCTCATTGGTCGGCGGCCCGCTGTTCTTAAAGTTTCTGGGTAATCGTCTGCCGTTCAAGCCCGTACCGACAGAGTTTGCGGATCTTGAAGTGCGCGCCGAAAACACCCTGCCATCGCTGGGCGCAACGCTATTTACCGTTCTGTTGCCGATTGGCCTGATGCTGGTGAAAACCGTCGCTGAACTGAATATGGCGAAAGACGGCACGTTGTATACGCTGCTGGAGTTTATCGGTAATCCGATCACCGCGATGTTTATCGCTGTCTTTGTAGCGTATTACATACTCGGTCTGCGCCAGCATATGGGGATGAGCGCGCTACTTACCCACACCGAAAACGGCTTTGGCGCCATTGCGAACATCCTGCTGATTATCGGCGCGGGCGGCGCGTTCAACGCCATTCTCAAAAGTAGCGGGCTGGCGGACACGCTGGCGGTGATCCTCTCAAATATGCATATGCACCCGATTCTGCTGGCATGGCTGGTAGCGCTGATTCTGCACGCGGCGGTCGGCTCTGCGACGGTGGCGATGATGGGCGCCACGGCGATTGTTGCGCCCATGCTGCCGCTCTATCCTGACGTCAGCCCGGAGATCATTGCGATTGCCATTGGTTCCGGCGCCATTGGCTGCACGATCGTGACCGATTCCCTGTTCTGGCTGGTCAAGCAGTATTGCGGCGCTACGCTGAATGAAACGTTTAAATACTATACGACGGCCACGTTTATCGCATCTTTCGTTGCACTGGCTGGCACATTCCTGCTTTCCTTTATCATCTGATCGTAAAGAGACGTACTATGGAAAACATACAAAAGCTCATCGCCCGGTATCCTTTGGTCGAGGATCTGGTCGCCCTCAAAGAAACCACCTGGTTTAACCCGGGCGCCACCTCTCTTGCACAAGGTCTACCGTATGTCGGCCTGACGGAGCAGGACGTAAACGCCGCCCATGACCGTCTGGCGCGCTTTGCGCCGTATCTGGCGAAAGCGTTTCCGCAAACCGCTGCCGCTGGCGGCATGATCGAATCTGACGTGGTCGCTATTCCGGCCATGCAAAAGCGGCTGGAAAAAGAGTATGGGCAAACGATCGACGGTGAAATGCTGTTAAAAAAAGACAGTCACCTGGCAATCTCTGGTTCCATTAAAGCGCGCGGCGGCATCTACGAGGTGCTAACGCACGCGGAAAAACTGGCGCTGGAGGCGGGTCTGTTAACCACCGACGATGACTATAGCGTGTTGCTTTCGCCGGAATTTAAACAATTCTTCAGCCAGTACAGTATCGCCGTCGGTTCAACCGGCAATCTGGGGCTATCGATCGGTATCATGAGCGCCTGCATCGGTTTTAAAGTGACGGTACATATGTCTGCCGACGCCCGCGCCTGGAAAAAAGCGAAGCTGCGTAGCCACGGCGTGACGGTCGTGGAATACGAAGATGATTACGGCGTGGCGGTTGAGCAGGGTCGTAAAGCAGCGCAATCCGATCCAAACTGTTTCTTTATCGACGATGAAAACTCCCGCACGCTATTTCTGGGCTATGCGGTAGCGGGTCAGCGTCTGAAAGCGCAATTCGCGCAACAGGGACGCGTCGTTGACGCCAGCCACCCACTGTTTGTTTATCTACCGTGCGGCGTTGGCGGCGGCCCTGGCGGCGTCGCCTTTGGCCTGAAACTGGCATTTGGCGACAACGTCCACTGTTTCTTTGCCGAACCGACCCATTCACCCTGCATGTTACTCGGCGTTTATACCGGTCTGCACGATGCCATCTCAGTACAAGATATCGGTATTGATAACCTGACGGCGGCTGACGGCCTGGCGGTAGGTCGCGCTTCAGGCTTTGTTGGTCGGGCAATGGAGCGTCTGCTTGACGGCCTCTATACCTTAGACGATCAAACAATGTATGACATGCTGGGCTGGCTGGCGCAGGAGGAAGGAATTCGACTGGAGCCATCAGCTCTGGCAGGGATGGCCGGGCCACAGCGCATTTGCGCCGCCACCGTGTATCAGCAAAGGCATGGATTCAGTCAGACGCAGCTCGGCAACGCGACGCATCTGGTATGGGCAACCGGGGGCGGCATGGTGCCGGAGGATGAAATGGAACAATACCTGGCAAAAGGACGCTAATACTCGCTCAGTGCCGGAAAGACGGCAGCGCCATCCGGCACGCCATCGCCTGATGGCGCTACGCTTATCAGGCTTACGACGCTAACGCAGCATCGCCATCAACTCCTCCGGCGAGCGATGCTGTTTCAGTAAATCCCGCATCACCCGCATATGCGGCGAGGAGTAGTTAAAAAAGGTCTGGTAGCCCTCGCAAAGCCGGTTTTTCCCCTGGCTATCCCGATGCTCAGGGCATCCGCCGCCGCAAAATCGTAATAAAGAGCACTTCTGACATTCAGCGCTTAGCGGCGCCTTGTCCGGCGCTTCAACGCCATTCCTGCCGCCGCACCACTGCTGTAGCGTCTCATCAAAAAGGCGGACCGAGATACGCTGAATATCTTCACGTACCCAAATATCAAATACGCTATTTAAAAACCGCCCCCAGTCTGCTGAACACAATGAATCCTCGGTCAACATTCCGTTCCGGTCATGTTCCAACAATGGGATAAAATGGACATTGCGAATGCCGAGCCGTTGTAAGTTACGGTACAGTTGCTGAGGGCGCTGGCTATTCTGGCGATTTACGACGACCTGAATCTGGTCATCACTTACGACAATGTCCTGACGTCCTGTCATATAAAATTCCCGATAAATGCAATAAGTTGGCGAATATGGGTAACAGCAAACAGGATTGCGAGCGACAACACCGCGAGGGAGATCAAAAATTTGTCACGCACGACATGAGTTTCGGAAAAATCGCTATGCGCGACATCCATCAAATTACGACTCAGGGTATAACGCCAAAGAATCACCGCCACTATCGCCAGAACGCTGATCGACACCCAGAACAAGAACCCCGCCTGATGCCAGTGGTGCCTGACGGCTAACGCCATTAACGCCCCGTATCCCAGCAGCGTGCGAAACCAGGCCAGCGAGGTACGTTCCGGTTGCAGCCCCGGATCGTTCTGCCGACGGGCTTTACGACTATCCGGCATACAGTACCAGCCCCATCACTATCACCGCGACAATCATCAAAATAACGCTGATGATCAACAGGCTATGGGTATAAGGCAAATCCTCTTTCAGACGCATCGCTTTTTCATTACGTAACCAGCGTAGATAGCCATAAATCGCCAGGCCGCCCGCAAACAGACAGAGTAATAACGCCAGCAGTTCACGGATCACTGGCGTGGCAAAATCCGGGGCGAGCTGATCAAGACCGACGCCTGCCGCCAGAAATCCCAGCGAGGTGCGAATCCACGCCAGAAAGGTACGCTCATTTGCCAGTGAGAAGCGATAATCCGGCGCTTCTCCGAGGCGGGAAATCTTCATGACGACTCCTTTTACGTTCTTATGTATTCCCGTTCGTTTTCAGAATACCACTCACGTTGTTGCTGATATGCTTCACATTATCCCGCAGCAAGGGAATCTTATTGCAAAATAACTGTAGTTCACTGGTGATGTGTTTCGGCGCAACCGCGCTCATTGCCGCTATTTTTCATTTCAGTTGCGACCTTTTTCAACGCCACCGCCAGGAAAGGCATTATTGCCGAATTAAAAGCTGAAAAACCACCCGTCGCGACGAAAAAAAAGCGAAGAAGATTGATAACTAACTGAAACAAATTGGAATTATGCTCGTTGCCATTACGCTGATTAGCGCGTTCATTGAGGAAAGAGATAAGAAGAAGAGCAGAAGTGTGACCGGTGCGGCGCGCGTTATCCAGCCTGGATTTAACACAGTGCATAGGCCGGATAAGCAACGCGCCATCAGGCGCTAACCCATTCCCCAAAAAATCACCGCCAGCAGTTGTGGCGTGATAATACGCAGGAACATCACTAACGGATAGACAGTCGCGTAAGAGAGCGCCGCCGCGCCGCTGGTGGCATGAAGATTGTTGGCAAATGCCAGCGCTGGCGGATCGGTCATCGAACCGGCCAGCATCCCGCACAGCGTCAGATAGTTCATTTTGGCAAAAATCCGCGCCAGCAAACCGACGGTAATCAGCGGAATAGCGGTGATGAAAATACCATAGCCAATCCAGCTTAATCCTTCGCCCTGCGTCAGCGTATCGACAAAATCGCCGCCGGATTTCAGCCCAACGACCGCCAGAAACAAAACGATGCCTAACTCACGCAGCGCGAGGTTGGCGCTCGGCGGCATAAACCAGTACAGCTTACCGATGCTGCCGATACGCCCCAAAATTAGCGCCATGATCAGCGGCCCGCCGGCCAGCCCCAGTTTTAACGCGACCGGGAATCCCGGCACAAACAACGGGATTGACCCAAGCAGAACCCCTAACCCGATGCCGATAAACACCGGCAGCATCTGCACCTGCTGGAGTTTTTGCTGCGCGTTGCCGACCACATTGGCTACCGCATCAATCGAGGCAGGACGCCCCACCAGATTGAGAATGTCGCCAAACTGCAGGCTGGCGTCGCTACTGGCGACCAGCTCAACGCCCGCGCGGTTAAGACGGGAGATAACCACGTCATAACGCTCTTTAAAGTGCAAATCGCGGATACGTTTGCCGAGCACTTTTTCGTTGGTGACGACCACACGCTCGACGCGTAAATCCGTGCCGCGCGTCGACAACGAGGTGTCCACTTCCTTGCCGATCACCAGTTGCGCGTTATGCAGGTCGGTAGATTGGCCGACGAGGTGCAGCAGGTCGCCTGCCTGGATAATCGTCCCCGGCGACGGCACCATCAGCGTATCGTCGCGTTTCAGGCGTGAGCAAATAATTTTATCGCTGTTCAGGATCGGCACATCCTGGATAGCCATATTATTGAGGTTCGGATTCTCGACACGGATATTCATTGTTTGAATTAATGAATGACCGTTAGCGAGAGAGGATTCGTGCTTCTGCGCCTCCGCCTCGACGTTAACGCGAAAAATCAGCCGCATCAGCCACATGGTGAGCAAAATACCGCAGATGCCAAACGGATACGCCATCGCATAGCTCATCCCCATCTGATCCACCAGATCCACTGGCGTTCCCAGATCGCGCAGGATTTGCTGACCCGCCCCTAACGCAGGCGTATTGGTGACTGCGCCGGAGAAAATCCCCAGCACCACTGGCAGCGGAATAGCGAAAATTTTATGCAGAATCGCGGTGACCAACCCGCCCATAATCACAATCAGAACAGCAAACAGATTGAGACGCAGCCCGGAAACGCGTAGCGAGGCGAAAAACCCCGGCCCCACCTGTATGCCGATGGTATAAACAAAAAGAATCAGGCCGAATTCCTGGATAAAGTGCAGCATATCGCCGCTCAGCGTCACCCCAGCCTGATCGACGAAGTGGCCGACGATAATACCGCCGAACAGAACGCCGCCAATACCAAAGCCGACACCGCGCACTTTAATGTTGCCGATCCATAAACCGACAACCGCCACCAACGCCAGAACGCTGACCGTCAATGCGATATCACTCATCTTTTCTTCCCTGTGAGTAACATTTCAATTTATAGGGATTATGACTGAACCGTTAAGGCATATATACAGCATGGCGCACATTCTCATGTTACAAAACCGCCCAGACGTCCTGACTTCGGCAGCGTCTTACCCTTTTTCGTGGCACAAAAAAGCCCCGCCATCTCTGGCGGGGCAAGGCAAGGAGCTTATTAGCTATTTAATGCGGAGCGTTCGTTAATGGCGATACGCTGCGGCGCAATGGTTTCCGGCTCGTTACGGGTTAAATCAATATGCAGCAGGCCGTTGGTAAACGTCGCGCCGGAAACTTCCATATTCTCAGCCAGCGTAAAGCTCAGGCTAAAAGGCTGCATGACCAGGCCCTGATGTAACCATTTGGGCTCGTTTTCCGGCTGTTCCGGCGTGCCTTTCACCGTCAGGCGCGTGCCTTCCAGTTGAATATCCAGATCTTCCTGACGGAAACCGGCTAACGCTAAGGTAATGCGATAATGGTTATCGTCGCTTTTTTCGATGTTATAGGGCGGGAAGCTCTGGCTTTCGCCGCTGTTTTGCAGCGCATTGGCCAGCTTGTCAAAACCGATCCATTGACGCAGCAGTGGGGATAAATCGTAGTTACGCATAATCATTTCTCCTTCTAAGAAGCGAGTTTTTACCTTCACACTTTACGTGCGAATATGCTCCCTGACGGCGAGCATGGGATGACAGGCCGCGCAACGCGACCCGACGGAATCAGTTAATTTCGATACGGCGCGGTTTGTTCGCTTCCGGAATCACGCGCTCCAGTTCGATATACAGCAGCCCGTTGACCAGGTTTGCGCCGCGAACGTGAATGTTTTCCGCTAACTGGAACTTACGCTCAAAGTTACGCTCGGCAATGCCCTGATACAGGTAAGTACGTTCTTTCTGCTCGTCCGCATGAGCGCCTTTTACCACCAGTAAATTATCCTGGGCAGTAATCTCCAGTTCGCTTTCCGCGAAACCGGCAACGGCAATGGCGATGCGGTAGTGGTTTTCGTCTACCAGCTCAACGTTGTACGGAGGGTAGCCGCCATTACTTTGGCTTTGGTTATTTTCAAGCAGGTTAAACAGACGGTCAAAACCAATGGCAGAACGGTACAGCGGGGATAAATCAAAGTTACGCATAATCATAAACTCCTGAAATCAGCGAGAATGTCAGACCTTCCATCATGGACAGGCCAGGATTGCCAGAACACCCATCAGGCGTGCCCTTCTATTCACTACGTCTTATAAATGGGTCTGAATACGTACTTTTCAAGTATTTTAATCCGACTTTTTTTTGCAGTTTATTGGCTATTGCATAGACTGGTTGGGACAGCACTGATTGTTAAAGTGCGATTACTGCCACAGTGCCGCGTACTGGTGATGTTATTTTTAGCAACGGATCGCTATAACTCATCATGCAAATAACGACAACCAACAGATGAATGAGTGATGATAAAAAACGTGTTGTTAACGCTGATAATATGGAATGGGATGCTTTTATTAGGCGGTTGTTCAAGCGTCATGTCGCACACCGGCGGTAAAGAGGGTACTTATCCTGGCACGCGCGCCAGCGCTACGATGATCGGTAACGATGAGACAAACTGGGGCACCAAATCGTTGGCTATCCTGGATATGCCGTTTACCGCCGTGATGGATACGATCCTTCTGCCGTGGGACATCTTCCGCAAAGACAGTTCGGTAAGATCGCGCGTAGAGAAAAGCGAGGAGGAGACGAAAATGACCAATGCCGTCATCCCCCCGGCGAAGATGCCTCCTCCCTGATCTATCGCCCGGTTTCCGTCACCCATAGCTGACGGAACCCTTTCACCTCTTCCATCCATGCGACGTGTCGCCCATCCGGTGAAAAAACGACGGCGTCCGCAGACGGCGGGTTGTCGTGCCTGGCGGTTAAGAAGTCGATCCTCCCACTTTGTGCGTCGCAGCAGGCAATCCGATTTTCCAGCACCAGTCCCAGCCATTTACCCGACGGATGCCAGTTAAACGCTGACTGTACGCCGGTCGCATGATGCGTTAACTGCCGGGGCTCGCCTCCCTGCGGCGATATCAGCCACAGTTGCGCTACGCCGTTATCGTCCCGCATCAAAAAGGCGATCGCCGTCGCCTGCGGATTACTGCGGACCCAGTGGCGTGGTTCGTTAGTGAGCCCAGGGTAAACACGCTGGTGAGTAAAGGTAAGACGCCGCTGAACTACGCCCAACGGCGGCGATGGCATCGTTGATTCGGTTCCCGTCAGCGGCGTGTCGCCTGCCTGTTTCCAGCCGTTTTCATGACACGGTAAATCGACAATAAACAGCTCCGGGACTTTTTTGCCCGTCAGCGACAGCGTATCGCCAATAAAGGCGATCTGGCGGTTGCCCACCCAGCCCTCTTCATAGGCGCGGTTAATGTCATCGCTGCCAGGTCTCGGCGCAGGCGTCGTGCGGCTAACCAGTACGCACCAGTGGCTACCGCTGTATTCGCGCGGATGCTGAACCGGCACCGTAACCGGCCCATACGGCACGGCCACGCCGACATTACGCAGATCCAGCGCCGGATCTCGCTCATGCAGAACGTGGTCATTATAGGTAAAACTCACCAGCTCGCCGTTCGGGCTAAATACATGGACGTGGCTGCCGCCGCGCAGCGCGCCGGGAGTATACGGCGCAGTAATATCCATCGCATCGAGGTTAGTCACGCCCCCCGGCGTTGCAATAACGCCCCGACGGTGGTGGAAATCGTAATGCCACGTCTCATCAGGGTTTTCAGGGCCATGAATAAACACATAGTGATTGTCGGCAGGATGCACCGTCACCACGCCGACATGCGCGCCCTGCACGGCGCGATAAATCACCTCCACGTCGCCGGTATGCACATTGACACGCTCAATGGTCTTGCCCGTAAATGACGCGCCTGAAGGCCGTACATCAAAGACCAGCCACTGGCTGTCAGGTGTCCAGGTATTGGTGTTGGTAAGCTGGTGATGGCGCGGCGTAAAGGTGATTTGTTTCATAGGATGTCCTGATAAGAGACGATGCTCGCCATCATACTTCACACGGGCTTCACTTTCAGGCTTTAGCGTATCGTTGAGATAGCCAGGCCCGATGGCGCCACGCCACCGGGCCGTCAGGGCATTATTTCTCCTGCGCCAGCCGGATACTGCGCTCTATCACCGCCCGCCGGGCGTCACCCGCCGGCAGCAGCTTCAGCATCATCTCCCAGGCCGCCACCGCCTCGCCAAAGCGCTGCTGCTCAAAGGCGCTGAACGCATACAGGCTTAACACCCGGATATCCGTGTGGTCACGGCTCACCAGCCGGCGCAGCAGCTCCCCGCCGCGGCGGTTATCCTCCGGGTCGGACGAGCGCGTCAGCGCCTCCGCGTAGCCCAGCGCCGCATCGCTGTTTTTCGGGTCCAGGCGGTAGGCGTTCGCATACGCCCCGGTGGCGGTACCGGCATTACCCAGTACCATACCGGTGCGCCCCAGCATGAGCCAGCCCTCAACATTGCCGGCATCATTCTGCAGGCGGGTGCGCAGCCCCAGCGCCAGCCGCGCCATCTCCTCTTCATTCAGCGGCTGCGCCTGCGGGTCCAGCGCCCGCGCCAGCAGCCCGGGCGTCTGCGCCGTCGCCTGCTGCCAGGCCCTGACCTGCTGATAGCTGCCGGTCTGTGAGTAACTGATGGCGGCCACGACCAGCGCAATGACGGCCCCCGGCACGTAAACGCCCCACCCGGCGCGCGCGCCGCAAACCGGGGTGTCCGCCGGCAGCGGCTCCCGGCGCAGGCGCACCCGCCGGCGCGTCCGGGCAACGATTATCCACCCGCCCGCCACGATGGCGGCCAGCGGCAGCACCCACAGCAGCACCGTCAGCGGGGTCAGCGGCGGGTCGTAGGTGACAAAGTTGCCGTAGCGCGCCACCATGTAATCGATGATTTCCTGGCGGCTCTTCCCCTCCTGCATCAGGTCATACACCCTGCGGCGCATGTCGGTGGCTATCATCGCGTTCGAGTCCGCAATGCTGTTGTTCTGGCATTTCGGGCAGCGCAGCTGCTCCGTGAGCTGGCGGAACTGCTGCTCCTGCGCTTCATCTTTAAACGGCATCACGTCGGTGGTCGCCCGCGCTGACCCGGAGATAACCAGCGCCAGCATCAGCATCACCATGCCCGGTAACAGTCTCATTGCGCCGCCTCCCGGCTGTATCTGTCCCACAGCGGTTTCAGTTCACTTTCCCATACCCGGGCATTCAAATCGCCCGCATGGCGGTAGCGGATAATCCCCCTGCCGTCGATGAGGAAGGTTTCCGGCGCGCCGTACACGCCCAGGTCCAGCCCCAGCATCCCGTCGCTGTCCGATAAACTCAGCGCATACGGGTTACCCAGTTCCTTTAACCAGGCCACCGCCTTCGCCCGGTCGTCCTTATAGTTCAGCCCGACCACCCGGATACCCTGCGCGGCCAGCCGGTTCAGGTACTGATGCTCGGCGCGGCAGGTCGGGCACCAGGTGGCCCAGACGTTAAGCAGCACCGGTTTCCCCTGCGTCAGCACCTCCGCCTGGTAGTACTGACCCGGCGTCTCCAGCGATTCCAGGCGGAACGCCGGCACCGGCTTTCCGGTCAGTGCCGATTCGAGATTCGTCGGGTCATCCCCCTGCGCGTTGCGCGCCAGCTGCCACAGCAGCGCCGCGGCAATCAGCAGAAAAATCAGCAGCGGTAATAACAGTACGTTGCGTTTCATCCGGCCTCCGGCAATGGTTTACGGCGGCGGTAGCGCGGGTCCGCCAGGCACAGCAGCCCGCCCAGCGCCATCAGCAGCCCCCCGGCCCATATCCAGCGGACAAACGGTTTGTAGTACAGGCGCACGGCCCACGCGCCGTTGTCCAGCTCCTCCCCGAGCGCGGCGTACAGGTCGCGGGTCAGCCCGCCGTCAATCGCCGCCTCGGTCATCACCATCCGGCTGGTGTTGTAGAGCCGTTTCTCCGCGTGCAGCACCGCCTCCGGCTCGCCGTGGCGCGTCACCCCGATGAGGGCCACCCCGCCACGGTAGTTGGGGCCGGTGATGTCCCGCACCTCCCGGAAGGTGAAGCGGTAGTCGTGAATGGTCACGCTGTCGCCCGCCCGCATCCGCACGTCACGCTCCACGCTGTAATTCTGGCTGAAGGCGATGCCGGTAATCGTCACCGCCAGCCCGAGGTGCGCCGCCACCATTCCCAGGTAGCTGAGGGAAATCCTGGCGCCGCGGGACACGCGCTGTACGGCTTCGGCCACCGCCAGCACCGCAATCCAGCAGGCCATCGCCATCCCCACCGCCGTCATGGCGATGATTTTATCTTCCAGCAGCCATGGCAAAAGTACCGACAGCACCAGGGTGGAGACCAGGGCGGTGAGCAGCAGTTTCCTGATGTTACGCGGCCGGTCCCGGCCCCAGCGCACCAGCGGCCCCACCCCCAGCAGCAGGGCAAAGGGGACCATCAGCCAGGTGAACATGGTGTTAAAGAACGGCTCCCCCACCGAAATGCTGCCCAGCCCCAGCTGTTTGTGCACCAGCGGCAGCAGGGTGCCCAGCAGCACCACCAGCATGGCGGCCATCAGCAGGACATTATTGCCGAGCAGCAGCGACTCGCGCGACCACAGCGTGTTGTTCACCCGCGAACGCACCCGGTGCCCGCGCACGGCGAACAGCAGCAGCGAGCCGCCGGTGACCAGCACCATAAAGGCGAGGATAAACATCCCGCGTGCCGGGTCGGAGGCGAAGGCGTGCACCGACACCAGCACCCCGGAGCGCACCAGGAAGGTGCCCAGCAGGCACAGCGAGAAGGCGCAGATGGACAGCAGCAGCGTCCACGCCCTGAAGCCGGCGCGCTGTTCCGTGACCGCCAGCGAGTGCAGCAGGGCGGTGCCCGCCAGCCACGGCATAAAGGAGGCGTTCTCCACCGGGTCCCAGAACCACCAGCCGCCCCAGCCCAGCTCGTAGTAGGCCCACGCCGAGCCGAGCACGATGCCCAGCGTCAGGAACACCCACGCCGCCAGCGTCCACGGGCGGGCAAAACGGGTGAACGCGCTGTCCAGACGCCCGCTCAGCAGCGCGGCGATGGCGAAGGCGAAGGCCACCGAGAAGCCGACATAGCCCATGTACAGCAGCGGCGGGTGGAAAATCAGCCCCGGGTCCTGCAGCAGCGGGTTCAGGTCGCGCCCCTCCACCGGAAAGGCCGGCAGCGTGCGGGCGAACGGGCTGGAAGTGAACAGGATGAACGCCAGAAAACCGGCGCAGACCATTCCCATCACCGCCAGCACCCGGGCGACGATATCCGCCGGCACCGGCCGGCTGAACACCGCCACCGCCAGGGTCCAGCCGCTCATCAGCAGCACCCACAGCAGCAGCGAGCCCTCGTGCGCTCCCCAGGTGGCGGCCACCCGGTACCACACCGGCAGCTGCGTGTTCGAGTTGCCGGCGACATAGGCCACGGTGAAGTCGTTAACCACAAAGGCGTGCACCAGCACGAAAAACGCGCCCGCCACGCAGATAAACAGCAGCCAGGCGAACACCCCGGCCGACGCCATCATCCGCGCGTCGCCGCGCGCCACGCCCCACAGCGGGTAAACGGACAGCAGCAGCGCCACGCCGAGCGCCAGGCACAGCAGCGCGTGGCCGTATTCAGGCATCATGATGAGGTGTCCTTATCAGCGCGTTGCGGGCGGCGGTGGTTTTCCTGCATCGCCTTTTCCACTTCCGGCGGGGTGTAGTTCTCGTCATGCTTGGCCAGCACCTCCTGCGCCAGGACGTGGTTGCCCTTCTCCAGGGTGCCCTGCACCACCACCCCCTGCCCCTCGCGGAACAGGTCCGGCAGTATCCCCTCATAGCTCACCGTCACCGCCCCTTCGGCGTCGTAGAGGCTGAAGTTCACCTTCAGCGAGTCCGGGGCGCGCCTGACGCTGCCGGGCATCACCATCCCGCCGACGCGCAGGCGCTGGCCCGCCGCCGGCAGCTGCTGCGTCTCGCGCTTGCCGTAGAGAATTTCGCCGGGGGTATAGAACAGGTCGATATTCGCGCGCAGCGCGTACAGGACCAGGGCGGTGGTCAGCCCCAGGCCCGCCAGCACCGCGCAGACCACCCATAGCCGGTTTTTACGTCGCAGGTTCACGCCGCCTCCTGTTGCGCCTGTGCGGCACGCATCCGCGCCTCGCGCGCCCGCTGCTGCGCCACGCCGCGCAGAATGGCCCGGCGCTGCAGCACCGTGTGCAGCGCCAGCAGCGCCAGCGGCGCCACGGTCATCGCCACCGCCAGCCAGACAAAAAAGGCGTACCCGCCCATGGCGAAAAAATCGCTCCACGATGAAAATGCCGGACTCACCGGTGCCCCCTTTTCAGTATCAGTTCGCTCACCCACGGGCGGCGTTTTTCCATCAGTAAAATCAGGTTGCGCATCCGCATCAGCGCCAGCGTCATAAAGAGCAGCAGGTAGCCGGCGATGGCCCAGCGCAGCGGCGAGCGCATCGCCGGGTCGATACTCTGCTGCATCTGCGTCGAGCCCTGGTGCAGGGTGTTCCACCACTCGACGGAATAGTGGATAACCGGCAGGTTCACCACGCCGACCAGCACCAGAATGCCCGCCGCGCGCCCGGCCATTTTACGGTCGTCAAAGGCGTGCCACAGGGCGATGACCCCGGCGTAGAGAAACAGCAGCACCAGCTCCGAGGTCAGGCGCGCGTCCCACACCCACCAGGTGCCCCACATCGGTTTGCCCCACGCCGCGCCGGTGACCAGCGCGATGAAGGTGTACACCGCCCCCACCGGCGCCATCGCCGCGACGGCAAGGCTGGCCATTTTCATCTGCCAGACCAGCCCGGTAAACGCCGCCACCGCCATCGCCGCATAGATACCCATTGACCAGATGGCCGCCGGGACATGCAGGTACATAATGCGGTAGCCCTCCCCCTGCTGGTAGTCCGCCGGGGCGAAACCAAAGCCCCGGGCCCAGCCGGTGGCCAGCACGATGATGCCGGCCGCCGCCAGCCACGGCACGAGCCTGCCGCAAATCTGATACAGCCGGGGCGGCGCCGCCAGCTGATGAAGGGTTTTCCACATAGTCGTCACCTGACCTCCTGAAACCAGTAAAATGTCCGTCGCGCCGGAGCGCTACTGCACGCTGAGGCGCAGCGCCGCCGCGGTGGCGAACGGGCTTAACGTCGCGCTGCCCGCCAGCAGCGCCCCCAGCACCGCCAGATAGCCGTCAGCGGGTAAATGCATCGATGCCGCGTCCATCGCCGCGGCGGCGAAAATCAGCACCGGGACACTCAGCGGCAGCACCAGAATGCCCAGCAGGACGCCGCCGCGCCGCAGGCCGGCCGTCAGCGCAACGCCCGGCGCGGCGAGAAACCCCAGCGCCGGCGTGCCGAGCAGCAGCGTCAGCGCCATGATTTTCCAGCCGTACACGTCCATCCCCAGCAGCAGCGCCACCAGCGGGGAGAGCATAATCAGCGGCAGGCCGGTCACCGCCCAGTGGGCCAGCACCTTCGCCAGCACCACCGCCGGCAGCGGCACCGGCAGCAGCATCAGCTGCTCCAGGCTGCCGTCCTGCAGGTCGTCGCGAAACAGCCGCTCCAGCGCCAGCAGCGAGGCCAGCAGCGCCGCCACCTGGATGATGCCCGGCGCGATACGCGCCAGCAGCTGCGGCTGCGGCCCGACGCTTAACGGAAACAGGGTGATGACCATCAGGAAGAACCACAGCGGGCCGGCGATGTCCGCGCCGTGGCGGAACGCCACGCGCAGTTCGAGACAGAAGACACGCCACATCACAGCCCAGCCTCCCCGCCGGTCAGCGCCAGGCGGCGGACGGTGTCCGCGGCCCCCGGCAACGGCTGGTGGGTGGTGAGAATGACCATCCCGCCCTGCGCCGTGTGCGCCGCCATCCGCCGGGTGAGGCGCGCCACGCCGTTAACGTCAATGGCGGTGAACGGCTCGTCGAGCACCCACAGCGCGGCGCGGGTCAGCCACAGGCGGGCCAGCGCCACCCGGCGCTGCTGCCCGGCCGAAAGCCGGGCGACCGGCACGTCCTCAAATCCCGCCAGCCCGGCCTGCGCCAGCGCCTCCGGGAGACGCGCGCCGTCGCCGGGGTGGAAGAAATGCAGGTTCTCCCGCGCCGTCAGGCGGGTTTTAATCCCCGGCTGGTGCCCTATCCACAGCAGGCCGGAATGGAAGCTGTCGCGCACGCGGCGCAGGGGTTCGCCCTGCCAGTACACCTCGCCGCCGTCCGGACGCGCCAGCCCGGTCAGCAGGCGCAGCAGGGTGGTTTTTCCGGCGCCGTTGCCGCCGGTGACCTGCACCCACTCCCCGGCCTCCACGGTGAACGACAGCCCGCTGAACAGCGTCCTCTCGTCCCGCTCGCAGTACAGATCTCTGGCTTCAAGCATCATTGTCATTGCGCATATTCAGGTTGATATGGCGTATAAACACCGGTCAGGCTTTCCAGGAAGGCGACGATATCGTCAATATCGTTTTGCGGCAGATCTGTGCCAACCTGGTAACGCAGCATCAGTTTTACCGCGCCATCCAGCGTCGGTACGTCGCCCCGATGGAAATAAGGCGCTGTTAACGCGACGTTGCGTAAGCCCGGGACTTTTTGCCGTAATTTATCGCGAACCTCTTTGGTGACGTTCATACGACCAATATCCGCTGCGGTAATTTCGCCAAAATTAAAGTCTCGCTTTAATCCCAATGGTTCAAAAGAGCGCCCGCCTAAAATGATACCGCCGTGACAGGTTGCACATTTATTTTCTTTAAATAATTGATAACCGTGTTTCTGTTGCGCAGTCAGCGCATTTTCATCTCCACGTAGCCATTTATCAAAGGCGGAATCCGGCGTTATCAACGTTTTTTCAAATTCGGCGATCGCATCAGTAATATTTTCCCCGGTAAATCCTTGCGGATAAACCGCCTGGAAATCTTTTTTCAGGACAGGATCTTTATCAAGCTTGCTAATAATTTCATCCCAGGATTTAGAAGCCATTTCAATAGGATTTAACGGCGGTCCGCCTGCTTGCTCCTGCAGGGTTGCAGCACGACCATCCCAAAATTGTTCGATATTAAATACGGAGTTGAATACCGTCGGCGCATTTATTGGTCCTACCGCACCGCCAACGCCAATTGAGGTTTTTCTGCCATCGACACCGCCCGCATTTAACGCGTGACAATGCGCACAGGATATTGTGCTGTCGCCGGATAAACGTTCATCATGATAAAGACGGAAACCTAAGTCGACTTTTTTCGCATCGACGGGAATATTGCGCGGAATAGGCTGAACGGGTTCATTCCGGTGCGCGGCGTCGGTATCGGCGCTGGCATAGTTGCGCTCACGCTGATCGGCTATCCAGTTCAGGATGTCAGTACGCTCTTTATCGCTGACGCCCCCCGCCCAGTGCAGCGCGACATAGCGGGTTGGCGGCATAGTCTGATGTTGCATAACCCATTCAATTTTATTCAGTTCGCTTTGCGGCACCGGCGTATCCGCAATCAGGGCGGCCCGTACCGCCTCCAGGTTAAACGATTTGTAGCCGAGCTGGATATCGTAATCCATTAGCTGCTTTGCCACCGGAAAAGAGGAATAAAAAGGTAATTCAGCGGAAGGCGTATGACAATAATCACATCCTTTCTCCCTGAAATAACCCAGTATTTTATTATTTTCACCCACAACCGAGGCCTGCACATCGCTTTTTTTACTGCGCTGTTTGTCGTAATACCATACATACCCGGACAAACCTAAATAACATAACAGCCCAACGGTGATAACCGTTGTCGCATAGAGGGTAATTTTTTTCATATCACTATCCTTATGGGGTATTGCGGCATGATTAATTAAATTTTATTTTTTTACTCATGAGGCCCGTCAATACTAAATACAAACCCATCATGGATATTGATTGGTATCAATAATTACAATTGGCTAAACCTATAGATATGATAACCCCCGACTATCGTAAGATTTATTTTGCGATGCCCGTCACAGGGTTTATTCAGCCGCAACAATGGATAAATCCTCTTTTCCGTCATCAAAACGAACGATAGCCAACAATAATTGACTTAACGCAGCATAAAAACCATAGGAATCATGCTTAAAGCAATTATTTGTAAATTCCGGAAGCCATTCCAGTAATGACGACAATGTTTTCTGGCGTAATTTATTCATTCTCCGTTGTTGGAACGATTCACCCAATGAAAAATGTAAATGGCTGAGTAATTCCAGATAAATCGCCAGGTGGTCGGTCGGCTCTTTAAAATCGTCGTTGACCTCCATCCCGGCTTCAAGCAATAAATGTTTAATCATGCCGGGTTCCTGCTGCGGGTATTGCGAGGCGTAGGGCAAGGCCGATTTTTTATCCGTCATCAGGAACAATCCGCAAAAATCTGCGGCCAGCTCCAGCTGCGCATCCTGGCGTAGGCTAAGCGCGGCAATTTTTTGTTCGAGTAACGCCACCGACGCCGCCAGCGCAGGCTGACGCTTTAACAGCGCCAGCCAGTCCGCGATTTCCGCGGACTGTAATTGTATTAACCCTTCATCATCCACTTCCCGGAAAAAGAGTAACGCCAGCCATGCATATACGCAGGCGTACTGTTCCTGAGCAAGCGCTGGCTGCTTATTCATGCGGATTCCCCTGCGATGCGGGTACATATTCACACTGCGCGACCATCTCGACCGGACCGTTAAACGCCGTGACGTTATCAATAGGGCCGGTATATTTTTCAATTTCCACCAGCGTCGTATGCGCGCTGGTCGCCTGCGCGAGCTGTGATGTACCGATATCCAGCGTTAATACGTTAGGGTTGCCGTACTTACACAACGCATTGATGTCGCCGCCTTTATCAGGATCGTACCAGGCGCCTTCATGAATTCGCGCCACGCCCGGCGCATAGCGATCGGAAACTACCGCCCCCGCCAGTACCTGCCCGCGTGCATTGAATACCCGCACGATGTCACCGTTGCGGATCCCGCGCGCGCTGGCATCCTGTGGGTTAATAAAGACCGGCTCCTTGCCGCCAACGGCATATTGCTGACGCAGCGCTTCCGACTCGCACAGTTGGGAATGCAGACGGAAATCAGGGTGGACGGATTGTAAGTGCAGCGGCCAGCGCTGCGATCCCGGCCCGCCATGCGAGCGTTCGATTTTTTCGAACCACATGGGATGGCCCTGACAATCGTCGTATTGCATGTCGGCGATCGTTTTGGAGTAAATCTCGATCAAACCGCTTGGCGTGCCCAACGGCTCCAGGTCCGGATCTTCACGGAAAGCCTGATGGCGCACAAACATCTGCGGATGATCAAACTCGATGTACTCCTGTTGATTCCAGAACACCTCGAAAGTCGGTAAGTGGATACCGCGACCTTTTCCCTGCTGGCTCCCTTCCTGCCAGATGCGTTTCAGCCAGCCCATTTCATCAAGACCTTCCGTGAATGCCGCTTCACGGTTAAAGCGTCGGCAGAGATCGCGGAAAATATCAAAGTCGTTACGCGCTTCAAACTGCGGCGACACCACCTGTTTCATGGCGATAATGCCGCGGTTAGAGTGGTTGCCGAACTGATCGAGGTCGTTACGCTCAAATTGGGTGGTAGCCGGCAAAACGATATCCGCAAAACGGCAGGTCGACGTCCACTGGTTATCAATAGCGATGACCGTTTCCAGCTTGCGCCAGCCTTCAATTATGCGGTTAATTTGTTGGTGTCGGTGGAACGGGTTGGTCCCGGCGAACACGCACATCTTCAGCGGCGGTAATTTAACCGATTTGCCGTTCCAGTTAATGACCTTGCCCGGTTCAAGAATGGCATCCATAAAACGTGCAATAGGAATGGTGCTGCTGTAGCCTTTGTAATCCGTGCTGTCGTGTACTGGCGGAACGGTCGTCGAACCGGAAAAGCCGCTTAAAATGATCCCTTTACGGCCAGGCGTCCCGGCGCCGTTGTAGTGCCAGCCAAAACCAAAGCCGCCGCCCGGTAAACCAATCTGTCCCAGCATTGCCGCCAGCACGACGACCATCCATGACCACTGTTCGCCATGCTGCATACGTTGTACGCACCAGCCAGCGATGATTTGCGTTCTGTCGCCCGCCATCTGCCGCGCCAACGCGCGGATGGTGTCGGCGTCAATACCGCACAGTTTTTCCGCCCAGGCGGCATCTTTGGGCTGTCCATCTTTTTCGCCCAGCAAATAGGGGAGGAACTGGTCAAAACCGACGCAGTAGTTATCGAGGAAATTTTTATCGTACAGTTTCTCGCTGTACAGCGTATGTGCCAGCGCCAGTTGTAACGGGACATCCGTCTGCGGGTTAATGGCGATATGTTTGACCTTATCGCGCCCCAGATAATCGTGCGTGGAGGTGACGACCGGGTCGATGCTGATGACCGAGATAGCGCCGCTGGCAACCTTCTCTTTTAATTGTTCATAGTACTGATAGACATCGTGATCCGGGCACCACCAGTTTGCCTGCTGGTTTTTCACCATATCAGAACCCCATAGCACAATCGTTTTACTGTTCTGTAAAACCAGAGGCCATGACGTTTGCTGCTCGTACACTTCCATTGAACCCACCACGCGCGGCAGAATCACCTGCGCCGCGCCGGTCGAATAGTCCCCTCCCGTGCTGACGCTATTGCCATGTAGCGCAATCGCGCGCGCCAGCATCCCGGAGGCGTTATGGAACATGCCGGTAGATTGCCAGCCGCTCGCCGTCAGTAACGCGCTCGGCCCGTAGGTTTTTTGCACCCGCTCCAGTTCCTGATAGAACAGATCCAGCGCTTCATCCCAGGAGACGCGCACAAAACGATTATCGCCGCGCTGCGAGGTGTCGCTTTGATGACCTTTGCGCATCCAGTCGACGCGCACCATCGGATAGCGAATACGCGCCGCGTTGTGGACGTGATCGGGCAGACCAGCGATCATTTTGGACGGGTATTTATCCTGTTCAAACGGTTTTGCCGCCACAAATCGACCGTCAACCACCGTGGCGCGAATAGCCCCCCAGTGAGAACCGGTAAGGATACCCTCTTTCGTCGCGGCGCCTGGCGCAGCGGCATCCGCTGCGCGGGCGCTACGGGGCGTCAGCAGTGACGGCCCCAGCATTCCTGCCACCGTCAAACCGCCAAGCTGCGCCAGAAAACGTCGACGAGAGACGTGTAGCGTGTCCTTATTTTTCATTGTGTTCTCCCTTATCGCTGTGCGGCGTATTGGTGGTATCAGACGCATTCATCTGGAGATATTTCAACAAGGTACGTTCTTCACGCTTATCCAGACTGGTGAAACCGATCATGCCGTTGAGCGTGCCGATCCAGCCGTTAGCGTCAAAGTGCGCTTTGTCCGGCGCGCCGTGACACTGATTACAGGTGCCGTTATAGAGGGAGTCGGCATAGGCCCAAATCGGTTTAATGTCATTTACCATGTCGCCTTTTTGCATCCACGCGGTTGCCTGTAATTTGCTCCACTGAGTATTGGTCGCCGCGACGGTGGTCTCTTCCAGCGTTTTCACATGCTGTTGCACATCGCCGCGAATCGAAGCGACAAAAATACGTTTACCGGGCAACTGCGTCAGCACGCGCTGACGACCGTCCGTCTCCGTCCAGCCTTCGATTTGCACTTGCAGCCAGTCACCGTCCCGTTTAAGGACTTTCACTTCAGAAGCAGGTAACAACGAACCTGCCGGTTCTTTATCGCCTTTAGCGGCGTAAATCGGCTTGATATCCAGCGAATAGAGCGTATCGCCGTCATTATGCGTACTGGCGCTGGCGCGCAGTTCATCAAACTGTTTGCGGAAACCGCTGCTCATATCCGGTAGCTGGTGGGCAATCCCTTTATGGCAGTCGATGCAGGACTGATTTTCTTTCGCGGCGATTTTCATTTGCCGCGCCGCTTCCGGGTTCTGTTTCGCGTGATCCATCGCATCGTAGTTATGGCAGGAACGACAGGTCGCGGAGTTATTCTCTTTCATGCGCGCCCATTCACGCTCGGCAAGCTCGGCACGTTTGGCTTCAAATTTTTCCGGGGTATCAATCGAGTGGGCGATAAATGTCTGGTAAAGATCGTTGCTGGCTTCCAGCTTACGTTTCACCATGCCTGGAATATCAGGGGGGATATGGCAATCGTGACATTCCGCGCGTACGCCGGAAGCGTTCTGGAAATGTACGGACTGTTTATATTCCTGATACACCGGCTGCATACTATGGCAGCTGACGCAAAACTCTGTCGTACTGGTCAGTTTGATACCGACGTGAGGTAACACGATCAGCGCAACGCCGATCACAATCCCGACAATGACCAGCGCCAGTATCGACCAACGGGCGCTTGGCCTGAGTAGCGCTCTCCAGAGTTTTCGCATAATAGCCCCTGTAATTATATGGTTTAATGCGCAGATCTTATTCCGCAAATATGAACAGCGTCACTGGTCAGGATGAACGGGATACGGCAATATATGAACAGATATGAACAGAAAGAGACCGCGCGCAGGATGTCACATCACATTGTTATTGTTGAGGATGAACCTGTTACTCAGGCCAGATTACAGGCCTATTTTGAGCAGGAGGGGTATCGCGTTTCGGTGACCGACAGCGGCGCGGGCCTGCGCGACATCATGGAGCATGAGCACGTTTCGCTGATCCTGCTGGATATCAACCTCCCCGACGAAAACGGGTTGATGCTGACCAGGGCGCTACGCGAACGTTCCACGGTGGGCATTATTCTGGTGACGGGGCGTTGCGACCAAATCGACCGCATCGTCGGGCTGGAGATGGGCGCGGACGACTACGTCACCAAGCCGCTGGAACTGCGCGAGCTGGTAGTGCGGGTGAAAAATCTTTTGTGGCGCATCGATCTGGCCCGCCCCACGCCGCAAAATGCCAGTGAAAACTGCTATATGTTTTCCGGTTACTGCCTGAACGTGATGAATCATACGCTGGAGCACAATGGTGAAGCCATTAAGCTTACGCGCGCGGAGTACGAGTTACTGCTGGCCTTTGTGACCAACCCAGGCAAAGTGCTGCATCGCGAACGTCTGCTGCGAATGCTTTCCGCCCGCCGCGTAGAGACTCCGGATCTCCGCACGATTGATGTCCTGGTTCGCCGCTTACGCCATAAAATTACGCCGGAACTGCTGGTCACACAGCATGGCGAAGGCTACTTTTTAGCCTCGGAGGTGTATTGATACAGATAGACGGGCCGAAATCCCGGAGGCGATAGCGAACGGCGAACGCGCGCGCTGTCGGCGTTGTTATGCGTCAAAATAAGCACCGGCGGGCTGATATTTTCAGGCACCGGTTGCCCCTGTAAGACCTTAATCGACTGCGTTATCGCTAATTCTCCCTGCCAGGCCATCTGATCGCTGAGCGCCATCAGGATATGGCCGCGTTTTAAACCGCGATAAACCTGATGCGTCAGATAAAATGAGACGATCGTGAGCGGAGTCGTCAAATTTCGCCCTTCGCCCATCGCCGCCTCCGCTGCTATCGCCGACCCGGCGACCACATTGGCGTCCGGATGGCGCTCCAGCATTTCCTGGAGTAAGTTTCGCTGCACTTCAATGTCGTTATCGCCCCAGGCGATATCCACAATGTTGATCGCGCTGCCTTTAATTGCCTGACGAAAACCCGCCACCATCTCCTGACTGCCGCCGGCTTCTTCCGGCCCCGGGAAGAGTAAAACGTTAAGCGCTTTTCCTTTGCTCCACTGCACCAGGAAACGTCCCGGCAGATACCCCATCTGAAACCACGGCAGACCAACGCGGGTTGCGACGCTGGCATCGTGAATCATGTTCACCAGTTCAATAACCGGCACATTACCGGCATACCGTTCCAGCTCCGGGAAACGATCGGTACTGCTGCCAAGCAGAATAGCGTCGGCACCCCACTCCCGGCACTGCATCATTTGCTGTTGTTGCGTCGCCAGTTGCCGATAGCCATTCGCTTCCAGCACTTTTAAATCAACGCCATACAATTTGGCCGCTTTTTGCATCCCGTAGTTGACGGACAACCAGTAAGAATCTTTCAGGCTGGGGTATAATGCGCACAGTTTCCAGGGTTTACTCGCATTGACTGACGTTTGCCGCCAGGGAATCGCCCGATCGGCGCGCGTCCAGTGTAGCAGTCCGGTTTCGGCTGACGCCGTTTCTACATTCGAGACGATGATTATCAAAAAAAAGAACGAAATAAGCGCGCGCATGATAGCCCCACCAGCAACAAGGTTTTATCCTAATGGTTTTTCCGGCGGCAACTCAACCCATTTCACCCGCGGCGCATAAATGTCAACGCCTTCACTGACCCGCAGATTATGGCTGGCCTTCGCCCTGATGGCGGCACTCACCCTGCTCAGCACCGTGATCGGCTGGATAAGCCTGCGCGTCATTAGTCAGGTGGAGCAAACCAATACGCAAGCGCTGCTCCCCACGATGAATATGGCCAGGCAGTTAAGCGAAGCCAGCGCTTACGAGCTCTTTTCCGCGCAAAATCTGACCAATGCCGACAGTGAGGGCGTTTGGCTGGCGCAGGGGAAGATGCTGAAAGCGCAAAGCCTTAAAATTAACCATCTTTTGCAGGCATTAAGCGAGCAGGGATTTAATACCTCGGCCATCGCCCGGCAAGAAAAAGAGATTGCGCAAACGCTTGGGCAACAGGGAACACTGGTCGGTGAAATTCTCACGCTGCGCGCACAGCAACAGCAGTTAAGCCACCAGATTGCGGAGGCGGCGGAAAGCATTGCCGCCCAGGCTCACGGTCAGGCCAATAATGCAGCGACATCTGCGGGCGCCACCCAGGCCGGTATTTACGATCTTATCGAAAGCGGTAAAGGGGATCAGGCTGAACGCGCGCTTGACCGACTGATTGATATCGACCTTGAGTATGTGAATCAGATGAATGAGTTGCGGGTCAATGCCCTGCGGTTTAAGCAGCTCATTGTGACCTTAAAAGACGCGCAAGGGCTGAGCGATGCCGAGGACACCGATGAAAAACTTAATCAGTTGGTTAAAATTTTATCCCGCCGCCAGCAGCGTATAGAAGATCCTACCGTTCGCGCCCAAATCGCCGACGCGCTGGAGAAAATAAACCAGTACACCACACTAGTTACCCTGTTTCGTAAGGAAAATGCCATCCGCGACCAGCTTCAAACGCTTATGGCCAATAACCTCTTTCAGTTTACCCGCTTCAGTACGGAAGTGTCGCAGTTGGTGAACGCCATCGAAAAACGAAACGAGGCTGGGTTAGCGCGCCTTACACACGCCAGTCAGCGTGGGCAAATAGGGTTAGTGATCTTAGGTATCCTGGCGCTGTGCTCATTAAGTTTTATCCTTTGGCGAGTGGTTTACCGTTCCGTATCCCGCCCGCTGGCGCAACAAACGCAGGCCTTACAGCGGCTACTGGAGGGCGATATTGACTCACCGTTTCCGGAGGCGGCTGGCGTCAGCGAACTGGATACCATCAGCCGTCTGATGGAAGCGTTTCGCGCCAACGTGCGCAAATTAAACCGCCATCGTGAGGATTTGGCGGAACAGGTGCGATCGCAAACGGCGGAGCTTCATGCGCTGGTGCTGGAACACCGGCAGGCGCGCGCCGAAGCGGAAAAGGCCAACGAGGCGAAATCGACGTTCCTTGCCGCCATGAGCCATGAAATTCGCACGCCGCTTTACGGCATTCTCGGTACGGTACAATTGCTGGCCGATAAACCGCTCATGGCAAACTACCGCGACGACTTACAGGCCATTAATGATTCAGGCGAATCGCTACTGGCGATTCTTAACGATATTCTTGATTACTCGGCGATTGAAGTAGGCGGCACCAACGTTTCTATTAGCGAGGAACCGTTTGAACCGCGACAATTGTTGAATAGCGCGCTGCATTTAATGCACAGCCGCGTGCAGGTGGCGCTCATCGCCGACTTTAGCGAGCAACTCCCCTCCACGCTACAAGGCGATCCACGCCGGATACGTCAAATTGTGATTAATCTTTTAAGTAATGCGGCGAAATTTACCGATCGCGGCAGCATAGTGCTACGCACGTTTTGCGACGATCAGAGCTGGTTTATTGAGGTTGAAGATACCGGATGCGGTATTCCTGAAGCGAAGCTGACGGCTATTTTCAAACCGTTTGTGCAGGCGACAGGACGCCGGGGCGGGACGGGCCTGGGGCTGGCTATCAGCGCCAGCCTGGCAGAGGCGATGGGCGGGACGCTAACCGTCACCAGTACGCTTCATGTTGGCAGTTGTTTTCGCTTACAACTGCCGGTTCGCCACCCCAGACCCGCAAGCAAAAATGCGTTCAGGGAACCGATAAATCTTAACGGACTACGCCTGTTGCTGATTGAAGATAATATGCTGACGCAGCGTATTACCGCTGAAATGCTCACGGGTAAAGGGGTGAAGGTCTCAGTAGCTGAAAGCGCGAATGACGCGCTACGCTGTTTAGCCGAAGGCGAGTCCTTTGATGTGGCGCTGGTGGATTTTGATTTACCGGATTATGACGGCTTAACCCTGGCGCAGCAGTTGATGAGCCTGTATCCCGCCATGAAACGCATTGGTTTTAGCGCGCATGTGATAGACGATAATCTTCGTCAGCGTACCGCCGGTCTTTTCTGCGGGATTATTCAAAAGCCCGTTCCCCGCGAGGAGCTTTACCGTATGATAGCGCACTATTTACAGGGCAAATCTCACAACGCGCGGGCGATGCTGAATGAACATCAGCTTGCCGGCGATATGGCGTCTGTCGGCCCGGAAAAGCTCCGGCAATGGGTCGCCTTATTCAAAGACAGCGCGCTGCCTTTAGTCGAGGAGATCGAGGCGGCGCGCGCCATGAATGACGACGTTAACATTAAGCGGCTGGCGCATAAATTAAAAAGCGGCTGCGCCAGCCTGGGGATGACGCAGGCAACCGAAGCCTGTCGGGAGCTGGAATTGCAACCGCTTAGCGATATAGATATTAAAACTATCGTGACGCAGGGAGTGACGGCGCTCGACGCATGGATAGCCGGTCATCCTTCGCCATAATAGCTTCCGGCTCGCCAAACGACGCATTTCACATCGCCAGTTATCAGGACATAAAACAGTACGCCGAGGGTATAAGAGGGAAATAGCCTACGGCTACTGCCTGTTTAATGATTCTGTGTTTTTTCGTCCTGTAGCCGTGCCTGCTCCGCCAGGGCGGCAAAATCTTTTTCGCTGTAATAGTGCGCGGGAGGCGGTAGCTGCGCCATATCCTCGCTGGGCCACAATTGTAGTTGCGCCAGCGTGCTAAGCTGGATACCGCGCCAGCGATGGGGCAAGCTCAGCGGCAATAGCGGCATTATCTCGCCAGGAATGGCGGTCGGCAGGCGGTCATCGCCCATCTGATAATTACGATGCAGCACCAGATATTTTTCCGGTACCCGCCGCTGGCTGTTCCACCAACGGCCATCAAGCATATCAAACTGGAAACGGGTGATCTGCGCCGGCTGCGCTGCCAGCTGCGTCAGCGCTTGCCGCAGCGCGGTTTCCATCGCCGTGTTGTACATCTCTTGCGTTTTCGTCTGGCCGCCGACAATTAAAGACGCCGCCAGACGGGCACCCGCGAGGTTAGAATAGAGATCTTCCGGCGAAAAGGCCGATACTCCCTCAGAAAATCCGCGAACAGACTCGAAACCGTACCATTGGGCGATTTCGTGCCACTCCGCCACCTGGAACGCCAGATGCGCCGACAGCCAGGCGGCCAGCGTGTAACGCTCGCGTGCATCGACCGGAGGGGTAAAAGCAGTAAAAACCAGACGCCGTTCGGCCAGCTCCTCGCCCAGATTCAGCGTAAAAGCCTGCCCCAGCTTTGGTAGTAGTTGGCTGAAGATATACACTGTCATATCAGCGGTATCCCTCACATGTGCGGTGTCGATGAATCCGCCACGCAAGGTATACACAATACCGTTATTCTCACCGCTAAGGCCAATCAGGTTTGCCACGCCCGAGTACAGATGGTCGTTGTACTGATGATGCCCCAGCGAGTCCACCGTCACGACGTTATTTAACTGATAGAGCGGAACCGGCAGTCCCAGCAGCTCGGCATGCAGGTCGTAACCAAAAGCACAACACGGCCGCAACCCCTTTGGCAGCGGCTGCGGCGGCATCGTCGGCCAGGCTTCACTGGCAGCAGGCGTTGGGTGAGTGGACAGATAGAGCGTCAGTGGTAAGGCGGCGCGGGCGCTCCCCGCCAGAAACAGTAGCGCCAGAAAGATAACCCGAACGACGGACCTCAAAATGCTTCTCCTACCTGAAAATAAAAACCGCTGCTAGCTTTGCCCACGCCGTAATCCAGCCGCACGTTGACGCGCGGCTTGAACTCAAAGCGATAGCCCACGCCCGCAGAAGGCAGCCATCGCCCGTCATCCAGATGGTGCAAAGACGATCCCATGGTGCCCGCGCCCACCCAACCGACAACGCCATGCCGCCAGCTCAGCTTATGGCGATATTCCAGCTGACCGCTGATAGCATTTTTATCGCGATAGCGCCCTTCATAATAGCCGCGCATACGATGGTTACTGCCCAGCAGCGGCAGCATATTCCACGGCACGTCGCCCTGGGTAAAGGCGCCGTCAGCTTCCCAGGCCAGCACGTCTTTATCATTGACGGCATGGTAACGACTATAGTGCAGTTGGTATTCATCAAACCGCGTATCGCTACCGACGTCCGGTGCGAAGTGGGTATAGCGAAGGGTGGCATACTGCCCTTTGCGTGGGTTAGGTATAAAATCACGATCATCCCAGCTAATCTCAACGCTACCGCCGTTACTCAGTGAAGAACAGCCCTGCGCGGTACTTTGAATTTTGGGCGGATCGGTCTCATCAATTTGCGCGGCGTGCTGTACATCCAGCGTCCAGCCAACGCCAAGATAGATATTGTTAACAAGCCGACGATACAGCATGGGTTGCAGATCCAGCACCTGCGCAGTATAGGCCTGCTTATGGCTGTCTTTATCACCAGCGGCAAAACCCTGTCCCCAATAGTAAGTGGGCGTGTCGCTCAATGCGCCAGTGAGGAAGAAACGCCAGCGATCTTGCGCGAAAAAAGCGTAATTTTGCAGGCTTACGCCAAAAGCGCCTGTGGAGCTGAAATAGCTGCTCAGCGACAGCGTGGATACCTGGCTAACCTTATCGGCAGGATCGGGGCGATACATACCGACGATGGCGGTGCCGATGCCCAGCCCCAGTTCAGGGGTATAAAATGGCCCGGGCATTACTCCCCAGTTGACGCCTTTGGCGGCATCGTAAGTATCGCTATCCCCCATTTGTTGTAGCCAGCCGTCCACCTGGCTGCGGCTGGGCAGCGCCGCCTGCGCCACGCCGGACAGCACACCGACGACGCAAAGCAACAGTCGGTAATGGCAGCGATTCAAAAGCGGTACTCACCGGCCACAAAGAAGCTATTGCGCTCGGCAAAGCCAAACTCGGTGGTAACGTTGAAATGGCGGGTTATTTCATACTGAGCGCCCAGCAGCATGTTCCACGGTGATTGTAGATGCTGTTTGACGTCAAAGCGGCCGTTATTGTTATAGTTAGCCATACTCACCAGCCTTTGTAGCGTCGCTGACGGCATGGTCAGGTCGTCGAGGCTGCCTTTAAACTCCTGCTGCACATCCTGATACATGCTGCCGACCCAGACGTTTAGCTTGCCCGACGGCAGATGCATCTTATCTATACCCGGGGTGGTAAAACGGTAACCAACGCGAGGTGAGACGGTAAAGGCGTCGATGCTGCCATCAAGAATATCGAACTGTGTCTGGGTGTAGTTAGCATCAACAGCGGTAAACCAGTTACCTACGCCGCCGACCAGCGTGGTGCCGATGCCATAGGTAGTGCCTTTAAAGTCGAGTTTAAATTTGAGGTTTTGCAGATCGGCGGGATGAAAAACGTGGCCATTTTTCGTCATCAACCCAACACCAATTTGCGAAACGGAATGACCATCGGTATAGCCCACCAGGCCGTACACATTCATAAATGGCAGCAGCCAGGCATCCAGCTTGACCGTTTCGGTCTTGCTCTTTTCACGGGTATGACCGACGTTAATTTTAAATACGTTATCTAATGGAATTCCCCCGTTGGGACCTAAAGCCAGGCCATTAAAGTTGATGCTATCAACGTTAATATTCTGCCCAATATTCATGTAGTTAATATTGAGGCCAAATGGCTCGGGAAGCTCATAGCCACGCTTTCGGGCTTCATCACCCAGAAAAGGCAACACTGATGTACTGGCAGGCTTTGCCACCGGCGTTGTCGCGACTGGCGGTGTGGCAGCAGATGGGACGTCATCCTGATAGCTATAAACAAGCGACAGGTTCGCCGGGGGGCTGGTAGCCGCCCAGGTAGAAAAAGCCATAGCGGGCAGCGCCAACAGCAAAAGGGAGCGTTTTTTCATAATGATGAAGCGTTTATTCTGGCGAGAAGCGCCGCCGGATCGAAAGGAGGAAGGAGAATATAGTAATCGTCGCCTGGTGGGCGGGATTTCTGTGCGAATTAATCTTTTGAAATAAAAAACTATTTTCTACAACGTCTTTGTTGCAACACATTAGCTTCATGGGTGGAACTATCGGCCCGACGGCGATCGGGCCGGAGTGAATCAGGACAGAACATGTTGTTCAATCGCCCAGGCAACACCATCTTCAAGGTTCGATTTAGTCACAAAGTTAGCCACCTCTTTGACCGACGGAATGGCGTTGTCCATTGCCACGCCCATACCGGCGTATTCGATCATCGCAATGTCGTTTTCCTGATCGCCAATCGCCATCACCTCCTCTGGCTTAATACCCAGCGCCTCGGCCAGTGATTTTACGCCAGTGCCTTTATTAACCCGTTTATCGAGGATTTCAAGGAAATACGGCGCACTTTTCAGCACGGTGTACTTTTCCTTCACCTCTGCCGGTATACGCGCAATCGCCCGGTCGAGAACGGCAGGCTCATCGATCATCATAACTTTCAGGAACTGGGTGTTCGGGTCCATCTTCTCCGCTTCACAAAATACCAGCGGAATGGTCGCCACATACGACTCATGCACCGTGTAGTAGCTGATATCGCGGTTAGCGGTATAAAGCGTATTTCGGTCTAATGCGTGGAAGTGAGAACCCACCTCACGGGACAGTTTTTCCAGGTAACGGTAGTCATCATAGCTGAGCGCCGTTTGCGCAACCGTACTGCCATCCCCTGCTTTCTGCACCAGCGCCCCGTTATAGGTGATGCAATAATCACCGGGCTGTTCCATGTGAAGTTCTTTCAGGTAACTGTGCACACCCGCATACGGACGGCCTGTGGTCAGCACCACGTTTACCCCTTTTTCACGCGCAGCGGCAATCGCGTTTTTAACCGCCGGAGAAATGGTGTGATCGGGCAGCAGAAGGGTGCCATCCATGTCGATAGCAATAAGTTTGATAGCCATGAAATCCCCGCATTAAATGAGTCCTGACTCATGCTAACGCGATTCCGCTCAAAAAACAGTAAAGAATCCAAGAGAAAGGGGGATAAGATTCACAAACGGGATTCCCCTTTTCAGGCCGTATTCTCCCATCCTGATGTATTAGATAACCTCATTAATCAAACAGAAAATACCGTTTTTCTAAAAGAATGTGTATTGCTACTTTGGACATCATCACTTAGAGCCTAATGGGATTGGCTCTTAATCAGTAAAAATCAACAAAAACTTATATTTTAAAACAAC
Organism: Salmonella sp. JXY0409-18; assembly: GCF_020268625.1. Lineage (NCBI taxonomy): Bacteria > Pseudomonadati > Pseudomonadota > Gammaproteobacteria > Enterobacterales > Enterobacteriaceae > Salmonella > Salmonella sp. JXY0409-18. The sequence goes on along the minus strand of NZ_CP084216.1, from coordinate 9,861 downwards.
CTTATCCGATGAGAAGGAGATCGCTAATGTCGATGGCCCTTACCGCCCCCCCAACCAGGAAAAGATTTTTAATCGTTGCCTGTCTGTTTATTGGAATATTTATTGCTTATCTCGATCGCGTTAATGTTTCGGTATTAGCCGCGAATGAACCCTTCTTAGCCTATATGGGTATTGAAAGTATGCCATTGCAAATCGGCATGATGATGACCGTCTTTCTGGCCGCTTATGGTATCGCTAACGTTGTATTATCACCGCTTGGCGATTATCTCGGCCCCAGAAAAGCAATGATGCTTTGTATTCTGATCTGGACTATCGCTTTAATGGTTGGCGGCGTAGCAACATCATTCGCTCTAATTATTATTTGCCGTATATTACTGGGCATCGGAGAGGGATTTTATTATCCACTGCAAAGCGTATTTATTAAAAACTGGTTCCCGAAGCAGGAGCGCGGCAGAGCAAACGCGGCGTGGATCGTCGGCCAGTCGGTGGCACCCGCCATTGCGATGCCTTTTTTCACCTGGTGGATAGGCACCCACGGCTGGCGTTCCAACTTCTTTTTATGCGCCGCTCTCGGGTTAATCCCACTCTGGCTACTCTGGCGATATGTTGCTGATAAACCAGAACAACATAAAAGTATCAGCGAACAGGAACTGGCTTATATCAAAGCCGGACAGGAAACGGAAAGCGCAGGCAACAGCGAAAGTTTTATGTTGCGGGTCAAACCGGTGATCACCAACTATTGCTACTGGTTGCTGGTGCTGTGGTACCTGTGCCTGCAATGCCTGTACTGGGGGATGATTACCTGGCTGCCGACCTATCTTAAATCAGCCAGAGGATTTAGCTGGGCGGAAATGGGCTGGCTGGCGTCGCTTCCCTTTGTCCTGTCAATATTTTCTAAAGCCGCTGCGGGGATCTTCGTCGATAAAATAGGACGCAGCGCCCCCATATTAATGGTATTAATGTTTTTCGCTGGCGTCAGTATCTATTTCGGTACCATAACCGAACATAAATATATGTCAGCGGTACTCCTCTCCTTTGCTGTTGCTTTCTGTACGATGGGTACGCCCGTTGCCTGGACGTTATTACAGGGAATGATACCCGGAAAATCTATTTCCGCCGCCAGCGGCGTAATGAACGGCGTCGCCAATGGACTCTCTTCATTATCTCCCGTATTTATCGGCTTATTTATTTCTATCACTGGAACTTATACCGGCGGCTTACTATGCCTGGTTTTTATCAGCGCTATCGCCGTGGTATCGGCATTAATCTTAACGATTAAAAAATATTAATTACGAGGAGTAAATGATGAAAATTACCAGCGTTGATATTATTGATGTGGCGAACGATTTTGCGTCCGCCACCAGCAAATGGCGTCCGGTGGTGGTAAAAATTAATACCGACGAAGGCATTTCCGGTTTTGGCGAAGTCGGGCTGGCTTACGGCGTCGGCGCCTCTGCGGGCATCGGCATGGCAAAAGATTTAGCCGCCATTATCATCGGCATGGACCCGATGAATAACGAAGCTATCTGGGAAAAGATGCTCAAAAAAACCTTCTGGGGGCAGGGCGGCGGCGGCATCTTTTCCGCGGCGATGAGCGGCATCGATATCGCGCTGTGGGATATCAAAGGCAAAGCATGGGGCGTACCGCTGTATAAAATGCTTGGCGGCAAAAGCCGCGAGAAAATCAGAACCTACGCCAGTCAGCTACAGTTTGATTGGGGGGACGGCAGCGATAAAGATATGCTGACCGAGCCGGAGCAGTATGCACAGGCGGCGCTGACCGCCGTCAGCGAAGGCTATGACGCAATAAAAGTGGATACCGTCGCAATGGATCGCCACGGCAACTGGAACCAGCAAAACCTCAACGGGCCTCTCACCGATAAAATCCTTCGTCTGGGCTACGACCGTATGGCCGCCATTCGTGATGCGGTCGGCCCGGACGTGGATATCATCGCCGAAATGCACGCCTTTACGGATACTACATCCGCAATTCAGTTTGGTCGCATGATAGAAGAACTGGGTATTTTCTACTACGAAGAACCAGTCATGCCATTAAACCCCGGACAAATGAAACAAGTGGCTGATAAAGTTAATATTCCACTGGCGGCTGGCGAACGCATTTACTGGCGCTGGGGATACCGTCCTTTCCTGGAAAACGGCAGCCTGAGCGTTATTCAGCCCGATATCTGCACCTGCGGCGGCATCACCGAAGTGAAGAAAATCTGCGATATGGCGCACGTTTACGACAAAACGGTGCAAATCCACGTTTGCGGCGGGCCGATTTCCACGGCGGTGGCGCTGCATATGGAAACCGCAATCCCCAACTTCGTCATCCACGAACTGCACCGGTATGCGCTGCTGGAACCGAATACACAGACCTGTAAATACAACTATCTACCCAAGAACGGCATGTACGAAGTCCCGGAGCTTCCTGGTATCGGCCAGGAGCTGACCGAGGAAACCATGAAAAAATCACCAACCATCACCGTAAAATAAGCCAACTGTCTGCCTGCGCCGCAGGCAGACCCCCTGTATTTGCGAGTCGTATCAACACGACCTTATCCAGCCTGAGATAAAATCCTCTCTGTAAAGGGGTAACACAGGTGGCAAATGAATTTAACTATCCGGCAATTTCGCGCGTTTCTGGCCGTCGCGGATTTGCGTAGTTTTACCGCCGCCAGCAAATATCTGTGCATCACGCAGGGCGCCGTTAGCGGTTTAATCAACGAAATGGAAAGCCAGATGGAGGTTTCCCTTTTCGACCGCACTTCGCACGTGGTGAAGCTGTCGCCCGACGGCGAAAAATTTTTGCCCTCCGCTATGCGGGTGGTTGAAGAGTTTCAACGGGCCGAAAATTATGCCCGCGACCTGAAAGAGATCAAAAAATCCCTGGTGCGGGTTGTTGGCGCGCCGCTGATCGCCTGTGCCTTTTTGCCGAAAATTATCCATGCCTTTAAGCGGCAGCACCCGCATACCCATGTACAGCTTATTGATAAGCCCATGTCGCAATTACAAAAAAGCATTATGTTGGGAGAAGCGGATTTCGGTATCGGCCCTGAGCGACCGCTGGAACCGGAAATCGACAAACAAACGCTGTTCACAACGGAAATCGCCCTGTACTGCCATCCGGACTATCGGCTGCATAAAAAAACGGTTCGCTGGGAAGAGATTCAGAGCGAAGAGCTGATCGCCGTTGGCAACGAATCCATTCCGACGATCTCCGCGACCGCTGGCGTGCGCATTAAGCCCAAAATGACGGTGGAACATATGGCGACCGCCATGTCGCTGGCGGCGCAGTGTGAAGGCGTGGTGATCGCCGGAACCTTTTCCCGCCATTACGCCAAAAGCTACCAATTAGCGACCTGTTCGCTCACGCCTCCGCTGCGGCGCAATATGAACCTTTATTTCCATGCGTGGCGCGCACAAACGCCCGCCACGCAGCGCTTTAGAGATTTTTTATTTAGCTATGTCGATGAACATCATGATGCCCCGGCCAACCAGCGGTAGGCCGGGGATTAAGGCAGGTTAAATATCGATATTCGCTGCTTTCAGGGCGTTCTCTTCGATAAAGGCACGACGCGGCTCAACGGCGTCGCCCATCAGCGTGGTGAACAACTGATCGGCAGCAATCGCATCTTTAACGGTCACACGCAGCATACGGCGGCTTTCCGGGTCCATGGTGGTTTCCCACAGCTGATCCGGGTTCATTTCACCCAGACCTTTATAACGCTGGATAGCCAGACCGCGACGTGATTCTTTCACCAGCCACTCCAGCGCCTGCTCGAAGCTGGTTACCGGCTGGCGACGCTCGCCGCGTTCAATAAACGCATCCTCTTCAATCAGACCGCGCAGCTTCTCGCCCAGCGTGCAGATACGACGATATTCCGCGCCGGTCACAAACTCGTGATCCAACGGATAATCGGTATCCACGCCATGCGTACGCACGCGAACAATCGGCTCGAACAGATTCTGTTCCGTATTAGTATGAACATCGAACTTCCACTGACTGCCGTGCTGCTCTTTCTCATTCAGCTCGGTAATCAGCGCATTCACCCAGCGCGTTACAGTCTGCTCATCAGAAAGATCGGCTTCGGTCAGAGTTGGCTGATACACCAGCTCTTTGAGCAGCGCTTTCGGGAAGCGACGCTCCATACGACCAATCATTTTCTGCGTGGCGTTATATTCAGAGACCAGTTTTTCTAACGCTTCGCCGGATAGCGCCGGCGCATGAGCGTTCGCGTGCAGAGTCGCACCGTCAAGCGCGATGGAAATCTGGTACTGATCCATCGCTTCGTCGTCTTTAATGTACTGTTCCTGCTTGCCTTTCTTGACTTTGTACAGCGGCGGCTGGGCAATGTAGACGTGGCCGCGTTCAACGATTTCCGGCATCTGACGATAGAAGAAGGTCAACAGCAGCGTACGGATGTGCGAGCCGTCGACGTCCGCATCGGTCATGATGATGATGCTGTGATAGCGCAACTTGTCCGGGTTGTACTCGTCGCGACCGATACCGCAGCCCAGCGCGGTAATTAGCGTCGCCACTTCCTGAGAGGAGAGCATCTTGTCGAAGCGCGCTTTCTCGACGTTGAGGATTTTACCCTTCAGCGGCAGAATCGCCTGGTTCTTGCGGTTACGCCCCTGCTTCGCAGAGCCGCCCGCGGAGTCCCCTTCCACCAGGTACAGTTCGGACAGCGCCGGGTCGCGTTCCTGGCAGTCCGCCAGTTTGCCCGGCAGGCCCGCTAAGTCCAGCGCGCCTTTACGACGGGTCATTTCACGGGCGCGACGCGCCGCTTCACGCGCACGCGCGGCGTCGATAATTTTGCCGACGACAATTTTCGCGTCAGATGGGTTTTCCAGCAGGTATTCGCTCAGCAGTTCGTTCATCTGCTGTTCTACCGCCGATTTCACCTCGGAAGAGACCAGCTTATCTTTGGTCTGCGAGGAGAATTTCGGGTCCGGCACCTTCACGGAAACCACCGCAATCAGACCTTCACGGGCATCGTCGCCGGTGGCGCTGACTTTGGCTTTTTTGCTGTAGCCTTCTTTGTCCATGTAGGCGTTCAGCGTGCGGGTCATCGCCGCACGGAAGCCTGCCAGGTGAGTACCGCCGTCGCGCTGCGGAATGTTGTTGGTAAAGCAGTAGATGTTTTCCTGGAAACCATCGTTCCACTGCAGCGCTACTTCCACGCCGATACCGTCTTTTTCGGTGGAGAAGTAGAAGATATTCGGGTGGATCGGCGTTTTATTCTTGTTGAGATATTCAACAAACGCCTTGATGCCGCCTTCGTAGTGGAAATGATCTTCTTTGCCATCGCGCTTGTCGCGCAGGCGGATAGAGACGCCTGAGTTCAGGAATGACAGTTCACGCAGGCGTTTCGCCAGGATCTCATATTCAAATTCAGTGACGTTGGTGAAGGTTTCGTGGCTCGGCCAGAAACGTACCATCGTACCGGTTTTATCGGTATCGCCAGTGACGGCCAGGGGTGCCTGCGGCACGCCGTGCTCGTAGATCTGACGGTGAATTTTGCCATCTCGCTGGATAACCAGTTCCAGTTTTTGCGACAGAGCGTTGACTACCGAGACGCCCACGCCGTGCAGACCACCGGAGACTTTATAGGAGTTATCGTCAAATTTACCGCCCGCGTGCAGAACGGTCATGATCACTTCCGCCGCCGAGACGCCTTCTTCCGGGTGAATCCCGGTCGGAATGCCACGGCCATCATCCGTTACGGACACGGAGTTATCGGCGTGAATAGTCACGACGATATCTTTACAGTGACCTGCGAGCGCTTCGTCGATAGCGTTATCTACCACCTCGAATACCATGTGGTGCAGACCGGTGCCGTCATCCGTGTCGCCGATATACATACCCGGGCGCTTACGCACCGCATCCAGCCCTTTCAGGACTTTGATACTGGAGGAGTCATAAGAATTCGACATCAACGTTTCTCGCTCATTTAATCTTGGGTTAATCCGTTATTTTACCCTTTTCCACGGTAAACATCTTCGAATTTTCATCCGACATGTCTATAACGTGTTCAGCGCTAATTACGCTGACAAAGACCTGCGATTGCGTGGCTTTTAAGCGGCTGGCCAGCAGTCCGCGACGCGCATCGTCAAGTTCAGAGGCAAAATCATCTATCAGGTACAGGCAGCGCCGCCCGCTTTCGCGGGTGAGGAACTCGCCCTGCGCCAGACGTAAGGCGCACATCAATAACTTTAGCTGCCCGCGCGACAGGGTATCTTCCACCGGCGCGCCGTCAGCGCGAATGCGAAAGTCCGCTTTATGCGGCCCGTGCGCGGTGTAGGTCAACATACGGTCACGCTCAAAGCTTCGCTCCAGCACGTCCGCATAGTCTGTCTCTTTCTCCCAGCCGCGCTGGAAAGAGAACGTCAGGGAAAATTCAGGTAAAAACTGCTGACAGGTATCCGCCATGTCCTGTGCGATAGCGATGCTGTACTCCGCCCGCCAGGTACTAATTTGTTCCGCCAACGGGATCAGCTCTTTATCCCACGGGCGCAATTGCTCATAACGACTCACCTGGCGCAGCGCAGCATTACGCTGTTTCAGCAATCGTTTCAGGTTACTCCAGGCGGTGAAGAATCCGGCTTCGTTGTGAAAGCATCCCCAGTCAAGGAACGCTCTTCTGTATTTGGGGCCGCCGTTGAGTAAAGTAAACCCCTCCGGCGTAATCAACTGCATCGGCATTAAATGCGCCAGCTCCGCGATCTTGTGACCGTCGGTACCGTCGATACGGACTTTGCTGTCGCCCTGCTTATCTTTGGTTAAGCCAATCGACGTCTCACGCTCTTCGCCCTGTAATCGCCCGTGGAGAACAAACGCTTCCTGCTCATGACGAATCACGCGGCCAGGCTGCAAACTGCGAAACGCCCGACCGTGGCCAAGCGTATAGATAGCTTCCAGCACGCTGGTTTTGCCGCTGCCGTTGGCGCCAACCAGGAAGTTAAAGCCGGGGGATAAAGCGAGATCCGCATTTTCTATGTTGCGGAAGTCTTTGATTAAAAGGCGCGTCAGTGACATATATTAGTACATTCGTCCAGGGGCGTGTGTGTCGCAGCCAGTTCGTCTACCGCCAGCGCGCAGAAAGCGGAGCGTACACGAAGTACGTGAGCATTTCGAGCACTGCCGGGAGGCGAAATGGCAAGTAAACCAGCCCCTTTTCAGATTCTACAGCCTCATTGGCATAACAACATAGGCAGCCGACTGTGACGCCGCATCCTCAATCTGTACGCTGGATACGGAATCCGTCAGCATAATGCGCACGGTTTCGCACTTCAGCGCATTGAGCACGTCCAGCACGTAACTGACGTTAAAGCCGATTTCCATCTCCATCCCGCCGTAGCTCACGTCCAGAATCTCTTCCGCTTCTTCCTGCTCCGGGTTATTGGCGGTGATTTTGAGCTGATTCTCACTGACGTACAGACGCACGCCGCGGAATTTCTCATTCGAGAGGATTGCTGCGCGGGCAAACGCCTGCTTGAGGATATCGCAGCCCGCTTCCAGATGTTTATCCGGATTCTTCGGCAATACGCGACGGTAATCCGGGAAGCGACCATCCACCAGCTTCGAGGTAAAGATAAAGTCGCCGACGTGCGCGCGGATATTATTACTGCCGATCTGCACGCGCAGCGGGTTTTCGCCACCGTCAAGCATACGCATCAGTTCAATCACGCCTTTACGCGGCACAATCACCGAGTGGCTGGGTAAAGACGCCTCCAGCGGCATTGAGCACACCGCCAGACGGTGGCCGTCGGTCGCAACAGTGCGCAGTTCGCTGCCTTCCGTTTCAAACAGCATACCGTTTAAGTAGTAGCGCACATCCTGATGAGCCATCGAAAACTGGGTCGCTTCAATCAGGCGCTTCATCGTGGCCTGCGGCAGCGTAAATTCAACTTCGCTTTGCCAGTCGTCAAGATTCGGGAAATCGGCGGCAGGCAGTGTAGACAGCGAGAAGCGGCTACGGCCAGAACGCACCAGCATCCGATCGCCTTCCAACTGAACGGCAATCTCCGCGCCCTCCGGCAGGCCGCGGCAGATATCAAAGAATTTCCGCGCCGGCACGGTAGTGGCGCCTGGCTCATGCGGCTGAGAAAGCGTAACGCGCGCGACCATCTCCATTTCAAGATCGGTGCCGGTCAGAGAAAGCGTACCGTCCGCTACCTGGAGGAGCAGGTTACCGAGAATCGGCAGCGTAGGACGACCGCCCAGCGGGCCGCTGACCTGCTGAAGCGGTTTTAATAAATGTTCACGTTCAACGGTAAATTTCATAGGATCACGACGACAATGTTCTGATTAAATTAGAAAAATCTTCTTTGATATCGTGGCTTTCTTCACGCAGTTGCTCAATTTTACGACAGGCATGAAGTACGGTAGTGTGGTCGCGCCCGCCAAACGCATCGCCGATTTCCGGCAGACTGTGGTTGGTGAGCTCTTTTGCCAGCGCCATAGCCATCTGGCGCGGACGTGCTACCGAGCGAGATCGACGCTTAGAAAGCAGATCCGCAATTTTGATTTTGTAATACTCCGCCACCGTCTTCTGAATATTGTCGATGGTGACCAGTTTTTCCTGCAACGCCAGTAAATCGCGCAGCGCTTCGCGCACAAAGTCGATAGTAATCGCCCGGCCGGTAAAGTTGGCATTGGCGATCACCCGGTTCAACGCGCCTTCCAGTTCACGCACGTTAGAGCGTAGACGTTTGGCGATAAAGAACGCGACCTCGCCTGGCAGACGAATATCATTTTCGTCCGCTTTTTTCATCAGGATCGCCACGCGGGTTTCCAGTTCTGGCGGTTCGATCGCCACTGTTAGCCCCCAACCAAAGCGGGACTTGAGACGATCCTCAACACCGTTGATCTCTTTCGGATAGCGATCCGACGTCAAAATGATCTGCTGATTGCCTTCCAGCAGAGCGTTAAAGGTGTGGAAAAACTCTTCCTGGGATCGTTCTTTATTGGCGAAGAATTGAATATCGTCGATCAGCAATGCGTCAACGGAGCGGTAGTAGCGTTTAAACTCTTCGATGGCGTTATTTTGCAGGGCTTTTACCATGTCCTGCACAAAGCGCTCGGAGTGCATATACACGACTTTCGCGTTGGGTTTGCGCGCCATAATGCCGTTACCCACCGCGTGCAGCAGGTGAGTTTTACCCAGACCGGTGCCGCCATAGAGGAATAACGGGTTATAGGCGCCGCCAGGATTATCCGCCACCTGACGTGCCGCCGCGCGCGCCAGTTGGTTGGATTTACCTTCGACGAAGTTATCAAATGTATGTTTAACATTGACGTTGGAGCGGTAGGTCGGCTCCGCCGGCGCTGGTACGTTATCCCAGCCCGAACGGGCCGCAGGCGCTACGCGCTGCGGCTGCGCCGTTGTTGTCTGCGCAGGCGCGACAACGTTATGCACAGGCGTTTTTAGCGTTTGCGTAACGGGCTTTGTTCCCACTTCAAAACGCAGTTGTGGGGCATCCGCACCGCAGAATGTGTTGAGTAATCCATTGATATTGTTGAGGTACTTATCTCTTACCCAATCGAGCACAAAACGGTTTGGCGCATACAAAGCCAGCGTGTTATCGCTCAGTTCCGCCTGCAACGGGCGTATCCACATACTGAATTCTGTGGCTGGTAACTCATCCTGCAATCGGGCAAGACACTGCTGCCAAAGCGAAAGTGACACGGCGGACTCCACTCGAACAAAAGTCGATAAATGACAAAGGCTGATACATTAATGATTGTTGGCGCACGTCGATAAGACCCTGCATGAAGGGTGACGCACGAACCGCTGTCTGCGGTTTTCACGGATCTTTCAAACGATCGCGACTTCACGCAGTCTGAAAGATTTC